>NZ_JAUZQD010000009.1 GCF_030709675.1 Symbioplanes lichenis | reverse complement strand
GGTCGGGGGGGGGGGGGGGCCCCCGGGGGGCCGGGGGGGGGGGGGGCCCCCCCCCGCGGGGGGTGGAGCGGGGGTGGGGCTTACTTGGACGGCTCGGGGATGTCACACGTGATCTTGGGATTGACGCCCATCCAGTTGAGCGGGCCGGCGACCACCGTCACGATGACCGTGCCGGCCTCGGCGCAGCTGGCGTCGCCCGTGTCCTTGAAGTAGCCGCGCTCGAACGCGGCCACGGCGCCGAGCACCAGCCAGATGATGACGATTACTCCGCCTATGGATCCTGCGCGCATCGGGGGCTCCTTAGCAGGTGGGGAACTGGCCGCGAGATACCCCGTACCGTTCGATCTCTAAACGAGCTTCGCCTGCAACGTGTACGTGTGCGGCAGCCGCCCGGGCCGGTCGGTGAGTTGCCATTCGCCGCCGGGCAGCAGCGTCATCTGGCCGGGAAGCGCTTCCCAGGGGACGGAGTCGTGCTCGACGAGACCCGTGAGGGTCAGCCCGGCGTCCAGGACGGCCGTCACGATCTCGCCCAGCCCGTGGTTCCACTCGTGCGTGACGGTGTGCGTGAAGGTCGCGTCGGTGTCGACGTACGTGCCGTCCTCGTCCCAGACCTGCGGCTCCTCGTGCTCGAAGTACGGGTACTCGAGGCACACCAGCGAGTCCGGCCGCCCGTCCTGCAGCGACCACAGCACGGGGTGCCCCTCCCGGATGAAGAGCCGGCCGCCCGGCCGCAGCAGCCCCGCCACCGTACGAGCCCACCGGCGCACGTCCGGCAGCCAGCCCAGCGCGCCGATCCCCGTGTAGACGAGGTCGAACCCGCCCGCACCCAGCACCTCGACCGCGTCGTAGACGTCGGCCTCCACGAACGGGATCGCCGCCCCGGCCGCCGCGGCGAGGCGGCGGGCCTGGTCGAGGGAGGCCGGCGAGAAGTCGAGGCCGGTCATGGTGGCGCCGAGGCGGGACAGGGAGAGGGTGTCCGTACCGATGTGGCATTGCAGGTGCACGCCGCGCAGGCCGGTGAGGTCGCCGAGCCGCGGGCGGTCGAAGGTCACGGTGTCGCTCAGGTGCACCGGATCGGCGTAGGCCGCGAGGTTGTAGCCCGCGGAGGCGGCGTGGGCCGGGGCGCGCTCGTCCCAGTTGGCCCGGTTGATCGTGCGGTAGTCGTCCACGCCGGGACGGTAACCCGCCGCCCAGGCCGCCCGGAACCGAAAAAAGCCCGGAACCCAAAAGACCGGAAGCAACGGCCAGGACCCCCGCCGAAGGCCCCGTTCCGCACCCGTGAGCGTGCATGGCGTTAGATGGGCAGGTCGACGGCGGTGGATCGGAAGGCGGGTGCGGCTTGGAGACCAGGCGTACGACGGTGCGGGACGTCCGCCGCGCCAACCGGGCCAGTCTGCTCACGGATCTCTTCCACGGCGGGCGGCAGAGCCGGCAGCAGCTCGGGGAGTCGACCGCGCTCAGCCAGGCGAGCGTCAGCAACCTCATCGGCGAGATGATCGACGAGGGCCTGGTCGAGGAGGCCGGCCTGGTCGGCTCGGACGGCGGCCGGCCGCGGGCGCTGCTGCGGGTCGCGCCCGGATACGGGTACGTCGCCGGGGCGGACGTCGGCGAGACCCGGGTGACCGTGGAGCTGTACGACCTGGCGATGTCCCGGCTCGGTTTCGTGCGCTACCAGTTGCCGGCCGGGGACCCCGATCCGCGTACGGTCGCCGATCGGCTGCTCGAGGGGCTCACCGCGGTCGTCGCCGAGGCCGGGGTCGAGCTGTCCGAGGTGCTGGGCTACGGCGTCGGGGTGCCCGGGGTCGTCGACCAGGGCGCGGGCGGCGCGGTCGTGCATTCGCAGACGACCGGCTGGGACGCGGTGCCGCTGGGCGAGCTGCTGAGCGCCGGGACGAGCGTGGAGATCTTCGTCGAGAACGGGGCCAAGGCGGCGGGCCAGGCCGAGATGTGGTTCGGCGCCGGGCGCGGGGCCCGGGACGCCGTCATCATCATGATCGGTACGGGCGTCGGCGCCGCCGTGGTCATGGACGGCCGCAGCTACCGCGGCGCCAACAGCAACGCGGGCGAGTGGGGCCACACCACCATCGTGTACGACGGGGAGCTGTGCCGCTGCGGCGCCCGCGGCTGCCTCGAGGCGTACATCGGGTCGCGCACGGTCATCGCCCGCCTGGCCGCGGCGACGGGGGAGGAGCCGGCGCCGGAGCTGCTCGACCGGGCGCTGGCGGCGGACGGCACGCTCGCCCCGGAGGTCGCCGAGGTGATCCGGCAGACGGTCGGCTACCTGGGCGCCGGCATCGCCAACCTGGTCAACCTCTTCTCGCCGGAGCGCATCGTGCTCGGCGGCTCCGCGGGGTCGGCGCTGGGAGAGCGCTTTCTTCCCGACATTCGTGACGCCGCCGCCCGCAACGCGCTCCGCCACCCGTACGCCGGCACCCGCATCGACCTCTGCCAGCTCGGCCCCGAGGCCGTCGCGATGGGTGCCGCCACCCTGCCCATCGCCCGCCTTCTCACCGACGGCGGCCTCCCCGCGACCGCCGGCCCGGCCCCTCTCTCCCGGGCCGCCCACCGCCGCGCCCTCTCGAAGTCGAGAACCTGACGCGCGGTCGTTACATCGGACCGTCGAACTCGACGACCAGCGACGCGATCCGCCACTCGTCGCCCGCCGCCCGGAGCCCGAACGTGCACCGCCCGGTATTGACCACCGCCGCCCGCCCGCCGGCGGTCGAGGTCAGCAGCAGGTACGCCCGCACTGTGCCGCCGTCCACGACGACATTCGTCAGGTGGTGCCGCTGCTGACCGCCGGGCTTCGCCGCCCGCACGAAGTCGAGGATCGCCGACCGCCCCACGACCGGCCCGGCGACGGTCTCGCCGCCGGACTTGAACGTCCACGTGGCGTCTTCGGTGAGCACCTCCGCCAAGGCCGCCGGGTCGCGCTCGTCGAGCGCCGCCGCGTACCGGAAAAGGGTGTTCATACCGTCAGCACGATCTTGCCCTGGAGGTGTCCCCGGGCGGCCCGCTCGTGCGCCGCAGCCGCCTCCGCCAGCAGGAACGTGCTGTCGATGCCCACCACCAGCGTGCCCGCGTCCAGCATCCGGCCCAGCTCCGCGAGCTGCGCGCCGCTCGACCGCACCTGCGTGCCCGAGATCACCACGTTGCGCTCCGCAACGGCGGCGGCGTCGTACTCGCCGGGAAACACCGGGAACACCGCGCCGCCTTGACGAACTGTGCGCAGCAGCCGCCCGGCCGCGGGCCCGCCGACGGTGTCGAGCACCACGTCGACATCCCGGACGACATCACCGGGATCCTCCTTGGTGTAGTCGACGAAGGAGGAGGCGCCCAGCGAGCGTACGAAGGACTCGTGCCGGCCGGAAGCCACCGCGACGACCCGGGCCCCGGCGGCCGCGGCGAGCTGCACCGCGAAGTGCCCGACCCCGCCCGCGGCCCCGTTGACCAGTACCGTCATCCCCGGGCCGAGCGGCACCGGCCGATGCGGGAAGGGCTGGAAGGGGTTGGGCTCGTCGTGCCCGACCTCGATCAGGAACTGCCACGCGGTCAGGGCCGCCATCGGTACCCCGGCGGCCTGGACGTGCGAGAGGCCGGCCGGCTTGCGGGCGAGATCCGAGACGGGCGCGGTGATGTATTCGGCGTAACCCCCGCCGTGGAAGCTCGGGAACCGCACCATCCCGAACACCTCGGCGTCAACCGGGAAACCGTCGGCCGGAGACGCGACGACGCCCGAAATGTCCGTACCCGGAATGGCCGGCAACCGGAACGTCGACGTCGTCTCGCCCGGCATCGACGACAGCCCGCCCCGCATGTACCAGTCCGGCGGGTTGATCCCCGCCGCGTGCACCCGGATCAGCACCTCACCCGGCCCCGGCGTGGGGACGGGCACCTCCTCGTAGCGCAGTACCGAAGGGTCACCCTGCTCGTGCAAACGGATCGCTTTCATGCCCCGAGTCAAGCCCCGCGGTGATCGAGCTGTCCAAGACCTGGTTCTCATGGGCCGATACCGGAACCGCATGGGGGTACGTTCGACGGGTGGACGACGATCTCGACCTGCGGCTGGTGCGCTACTTCACCGTCGTCGCGGAGCACCTCAACTTCGGCCGCGCCGCCGCCGAGCTGCACCTCGCCCAGCCCTCGCTGAGCCGGCAGATCCAGCGGCTCGAGGAGCGGCTCGGCGTGCGCCTGCTCGACCGCACCCCGTGGGGCAATCAGCTCACCGAGGCCGGCAAGGCGTTCCTGCCCGAGGCGCACGACCTGCTCCGGGCCGCCCGCCGCGCCACGAGCGTCGCCCGCGCGCACACCTCGGCGGGCCGGCTCACCGTCGGCTACGTCGAGGACCTGATCGTGACGCCCGCCGTGCAGGAGCTGCGCCGCCGCCACCCGGACGCCGACATCACCACCCGCCACATGGTCTGCGGCGCCATCAAGGATGTCGACGTCCTGGTCGCCCGGTCACCAGTGCCCGTCGAAGCCGAGGAGCAGGTGCTCTACGAGGAGCCGCGCATGCTCGTCGTGCCGGCCGGCCACCGGCTCGCGGGCCGGGCGTCGGTGCGCACGGAGGACTTCGCGGACGAGCAGCCCTACCCGTGCTCACTGACCGCGGGCGGGTGGAGTGCGTACCAGTTGCTGGGTCCGGATCCCCGGCCGGTCGAGGGCCATGCGGACAAGCTCGAGCTCGTCGCGAGCGGCAAGGCGATCGCGGTGGTGCCGAGCGGGGACCGGCGCAGCACGCTCCGGCCCGACCTGGTGACGGTCCCGATCACGGACGCGCCCGCCAGCACCGTCGTCGCGGTGAGCCGGCCGGGCGACCCCAACCCCCTGATCCGGGAGTTCCGCGGGATCGCCCGGGAAAAGCTCAGTCGGCGAGGCGCGACCGCGCGATGAGGTCCCGGTACCACAGGGCCGACTGCTTGAGGGTCCGCACCTGCGTCTCGTAGTCGACGTGCACGATGCCGAAGCGCTTCGCGTACCCGTACGCCCACTCGAAGTTGTCCATCAGCGACCACGCGAAGTAGCCGCGGATGTCGGCCCCCTGCGCGCGGGCGTCCGCCACGGCGGCGATGTGCGTGCGCAGGTAGTCCAGCCGGTCGAGGTCGGCCACCGACCCGTCCACCACGGGCGGGTCGTCGAAGGCGGCGCCGTTCTCCGTGACCACCAGCGGCAGCCCGGGATAGTCCCGGTGCAGCCGGACCAGCAGCTTGGTGAAGCGGTCAGGCGTGACCGGCCAGCCCATCGCCGTCTTCGGGGCGTCGATGGGCACCTCCCGCACGACCGGGTGGCCGTCCGCGTCGATCGCGGAACCGCCGGGGGACGATCCGCTGAAGTCCTGCCCGAAGTAGAAGTTCACCCCGAGCACGTCGAGCGGCGTCGAGATGATCTCCAGATCGCCGTCCTGGATCGGCAGCGACGTGCCGCGCGCGGCGAGATCCGCGACCACGTCCGACGGGTACGACCCCTTGTGCAGCGGATCGAGATAGACGCGCGTGCCCATCCCGTCCGCCCGCCGCGCCGCCGCCACGTCCAGCGGTGAGTCGGTGGCCGGGTCGGCCTGGCCCATGTTGAGCGTGATCCCGAACGTGTGGTCCCGGGTCGCCGCCGCCCGCATCCGCTGGGTCGCGAGCCCGTGCCCGAGCAGCAGGTGGTGGATCGCGGCGATGGCGTCGCCGAAGTCCCGCCGGCCCGGGGCGTGCACGCCCTCGTAGTAGCCCAGCCAGGCCGAGCACCACGGCTCGTTGAGCGTCGTCCACGCGTCGACCCGGTCGCTGAGCTTGTCGAAGACGAGCATCGCGTAGTCGGCGAACCGGTAGGCGGTGTCCCGCGCCGGCCAGCCGCCCGCGTCCTCGAGCTCCTGCGGCAGGTCCCAGTGGTAGAGCGTCACCCACGGGTTGAGCCCGGCGCCCAGCAGCTCGTCGGTCAGCCGGTCGTAGAAGGCCAGGCCCTCCGGATTGACCGGGCCCCGCCCGCCCGGCTGCACGCGCGGCCAGGAGACCGAGAACCGGTACGTGTCCACGCCCAGGCTCTTGATCAGCGCCACGTCGGCGGGCATCCGGTGGTAGTGGTCGCAGGCGACGTCCCCGTGGTCCCCGCCGTCGATCGCGCCCGGCACCCGGCTGAACGTGTCCCAGATGGACGGTGTCCGGCCGTCCTCGGCCACGGCGCCCTCGATCTGGTACGCCGACGTCGCCACGCCCCACTGGAACCCGGGCGGGAAAGCCGCCGTCACGCGGTCACCACCGGGTGCAGCCAGCAGGCGACCGTACGCGTGGAGCCGTCCGGCGTCGACGGCGGCCCGAGCACCGGGATGTTGTCCGCGCACGGGTCGAACACCTTGGGACAGCGCGGGTGGAACGAGCAGCCGGTCGGCATGCCCTTGAGGTCGGGCGGCGAGCCCGGGATGCCCGTCAGCTCGCGCCGCGGCCCGCGCAGGGCGGGGAAGGAGCCCAGCAGCCCGGCGCTGTAGGGGTGCAGCGAGTCCTTGTAGAGCGCCCCGGCCGGCGCCTCCTCCACGATCCGGCCGCCGTACATGATGGCGATCCGGTCGGAGAACTCCACCAGCAGCGACAGGTCGTGCGTGATGAAGATGACCGAGAAGCCCAGCCGCTCGCGCAGCTCGATGAGCTGGCCCAGGATCTGCCGCTGCATGACCACGTCGAGCGCGGTGGTCGGCTCGTCCATGATGACCACCTGCGGCTGCAGGATGAGCGCCATGCCGATCATCACGCGCTGCCGCATGCCGCCGGACAACTGATGGGGGTACGCGTCCATCCGGTCGGCCGCGATCCCGACGAGCTTGAGCATCTCGCGGGCCCGGGCGTTGCGGGCGTGCGCCGACATCTTCGGCTCGTGCGCCTCGAGCACGTCGGTGAGCTGCGTCGAGATCTTGTGCACGGGGTTGAGCGAGTTCATCGCGCCCTGGAACACGATCGCGGTCTCGGCCCACCGGAAGTCCCGGAGCCCCTTGTCGTCCAGCCCGAGCACGTCGTAGGTGCCGTGGTCGGGGGAGTGGTAGATGACCTCGCCGCCGCTGATGACCCCCGGCGGGGCGAGCAGCCGGGTGAGGCCGTACGCGAGGGTGGACTTGCCCGAACCGGACTCGCCGGCCAGGCCGAGGACCTCGCCGCGGTGCAGCGTCAGGTTGACGTCACGGACGGCGTGCACCGCCTGGTCGCCCAGGCCGTAGTCCACGTTCAAGTTCTTGATCTCGAGGATCGGGTCGCCTGTCACTGCGAGCCCTCCTTCTTCAGCACCGGGGTCGCCGCGGCCGTGGTGACGGCGGGGATCGGCTTGGCGTGGGTGTGCGGCGCGGACGAGTTGCTCAGGACCGGCGTGAAACCGACGCGCATGCGGACCGTACGCCCGGAAGCGGTCTTGACCTTGGTCTTGCCCGCGCTCCGCAGGCGCGGGCTGACGAACTCGTCGATGCCGAAGTTGATCAGCGACAGGGCCGTGCCGAGGAACGCGATCGCGAGACCGGCCGGCACGAACCACCACCACGCGCCCTGGGCCAGCGCCTGCTGGCTCTGCGCCCAGAAGAGGATCGTGCCCCAGTTCCAGCCGGAGTCCGCACCGATGCCGATGAAGGCCAGCGTGATCTCGGACGTGACGGCGAAGATGACCGTGCCGACGAAGCCCGACGCGATGATCGCCGTGAGGTTGGGCAGGATCTCGAAGAGGATGATCCGCCAGGTCTTCTCGCCGTTGGCCCGCGACGCCTCGATGTAGTCGCGCCGGCGCAGCGACAGCGTCTGCGCCCGCAGCACCCGGGCGTTCCAGGCCCACGACGTGAAGCCGATGATCAGCGCGACCAGGACCGCGCCGCCGCTCGGGGCCGCCGCCGTCACGATGATGATCAGCGGCAGGGCCGGGATGACCAGGAAGACGTTGGACAGGGCGGACAGGCTGTCGTCCCAGCCGCCGCCCAGATAGCCGGCGGTGACGCCGATGAGCACGGACAGGATCGTCGCCATGGCGCCGGCGGCGAGACCGACGACCATGACCGTCCGGGTGCCGTCCAAAATCTGGCTGAGCACGTCCTGCCCGAGATGCGTGGTGCCGAGCCAGTGCGCGCCCGACGGGGGCTGCACGAGGTCCTCGCTGCGGGCATCGGGATCGTACGGGGCGACCCAGGGCCCGATGATCGCGAAGAGGATGTAGAGGCCGAGCACGACGACGCCGGTGAACGCCTTCTTGTTGGCGATGAACCGGAACCGCTGCCGCTTCGCCTTCGCCGGCCGGGCCGGGTCCGGCTGGGCCATCGCGCCCTGGCCGGGGATGACCTGCTCGACGCTGGAGGTGGGAATGGTCATCGTCTCAGCCCTCCTTGCGGGTGCGCGGGTCGAGCAGCAGGTACGCGATGTCCGCGATCAGGTTCGCCACCAGCACCGAGATCGTGATGACGAGGAAGATGCCCTGCATCAGCGGATAGTCCTTGGCGGTGACCGCCCGGAAGAGCAGGAAGCCCAGCCCCGGGTACGAGAACACGATCTCCACCAGCAGCGTGCCGCCGACGATGAAGCCCAGCGACAGCGCGAAGCCGGAGACGTTGGGCAGCAACGCGTTGCGGGCCGCGTAGCTCAGGGCCACGCGCCGGTCGGACAGGCCCTTGGCGTGCGCGACGGTGATGTAGTCCTCGGCCGACACGGTCACCATCATGTTGCGCATGCTGAGGATCCAGCCGCTCACCGACGAGATGAGGATCGTCAGCGCGGGCAGGAGGCTGTGCTGCAGGGCGCTCGGGATGAAGTACTGGTCCCACGCCGGCACCAGCCCCGGCTCGTAGCCGCCGCTGGACGGGAAGAAGCTGTCCGGCCCGGCGAGCAGGAAGATCGCGAGCAGACCCAGCCAGAAGTACGGGACTGAGGACAGGAACGTGGTGGCCGGCAGCAGGCCGTCGACCCACGAGCCGCGCCGCCAGCCGGCGAGCACGCCGAGCCCCGTACCCAGGAAGAAGCTGATGATCGTGGTGACGCCGACCAGGCCCAGCGTCCAGGGCAGCGCGTCGGAGATGACCTCGGAGACCGGGGACGGGAAGGCGGTGAAGGACAGCCCGAGGTCGCCGTGGAACAGCTGCACCCAGTAGTCCAGGTACTGCTGCCAGAGGCTCTTGTCCTTGTCCAGCCCGAAGAGGATGTAGAGCGACTCGATCGCGTCGGAGCTCATCTGGCCCTGGAAGCGGGACAGCAGCGCCTTGACCGGGTCGCCGGGGATCATCCGGGGGATGAAGAAGTTGAGCGTGATCGCCGCCCACGCCGTGAAGACGTAGAAGAGGATCCGCTGGATCAGGTACTTCACCGGACCACCTCCGTCCCCGGCGCGACCTGGGGGCTCGATGCCACGGTCGCCTCGTCGTAGAGCCAGCACGCCGCCCAGTGCCCCGGACCGTCACCGATCTCGATGCGTACGGGCAGGTCGGTCGTGCAGCGTTCCATCGCCGCCGGGCAGCGCGGGTGGAAGCGGCAGCCCGCGGGCGGGCGGATCAGGCTCGGCGGCTCGCCGTCGCCCCGATCACCCTCGTCGGCGGTCATGGCCGCGATCCGGTCCGGGTCCGGCGCGGACTCGATCAACAGCCGGGTGTACGGGTGGGCGGGCGACTGGGTGACCGTCTCGCTGTCGCCGCCCTCGACCATCCGGCCGGCGTACATCACCAGGGTCTCGTCGGCGAAATAGCGGGCCGACGCGATGTCGTGGGTGATGTAGAGGATCGCGAGGTTCAGCCGTTCCTTGAGGTCGCGCAGCAGGTTCAGCACGCCGAGCCGGATCGAGACGTCCAGCATGGACACCGGCTCGTCGGCCAGCAGCGCCTCGGGGTTCGCGCCGAGCGCCCGGGCGATCGCGACGCGCTGCCGCTGGCCGCCGGAGAGCTCGTGCGGGAACTTGTCGAGGTAGCGCTCCGGCGGGGTCAGGCTGACCCGGGTGAGCAGGTCGGTCAGCGCGTTCTCGAGGTCCTCGGCGCTGCTCCCGGCGTTGCCGTGGATCTTCAGCGACCGGGTCAGGTGATAGCGGATGGTGTGCACGGGGTTCAGCGACGCGAACGGGTCCTGGAAGATCATCTGGACCCGGCGGGCGTACGCCCGGAACTCCCGGCCACCCTTCACCCGCGTGCTCGTGCCGTGCAGGGCGATGTCGCCGTCCGTCCGCGGGTAGAGCTGCGCCAGCAGGCGCGCCACCGTGGACTTGCCGGAGCCGGACTCGCCGACCAGGGCGACGACCTGTCCGCGCCGCAGCGTGAGGTGCACGTCGTCGACGGCGTGCACCGCGTCGTTCGTACGCTTGAAGAGGTCGCGCAGCGAGCGGCGGACGGGGAAGTGCTTGGTCAGGCCGGTCGCCTCGAGCACCACCTCGCCGGCCGCGGCCGGGGCCTCGGGAATCGACGTCATGTCAGTTCCTTCTCGGAGGAAACGCTTCCTTGTGCAGGAAACGCCGACCGCCGTCCCTCTCCCGATCGCGGGGGGAGAGGGACGGCGGAGCGGGTCAGGAGTTGGCGGGCTTGAGGTGCAGGATCACGTCGAGCGCGTTGGCCTGCGTGGGCTGGCCGGCCCCGTAGGGGTTGGTGTCGTCGGGCCAGCCGACCCAGTTCTTCGTGCTGTAGGCCATGCCGACGTTGTCCGCGCCGACCGGGATCATCGGGACCTGCTCGACGAAGACCTTCTGGATCGTCGCCAGCGCCGTGGTCCGCGCGGCGTCGTCGGCGGCGTTCGCGTAGTCCTCGAGCGCCTTGGTCGCCTCAGGGCTGTCGAAGCGGCCGAAGTTGCCACCCGGGGAGGCGGTGCCGATCGGCTTGAGCAGCTTGCCGTCCATCACCGTCTGGTAGAGGTTCCACGGCGTCGAGCCGCCGTTGGTCCAGCGGAAGGTGGCGTCGAACTTGCCCTCCTCCACGTTGCGGAACCACGCGTCCTGGTTGGCCTTGTCGACCTTGGCCACGATGCCGATCTCGGCGAGGTTGCTCTTCACGATCTCGAGCGAGGTCTGGTAGTCGGACCAGCCGCTGGGGTCGGTCAGCGTCAGGGTGACCGGCTTGCCGCTCGGGTCGCTCAGCGTGGTGCCGTTGAGCTTGTAGCCCGCGCTCTGCAGCAGCGCCTTGGCGCCGGCCACGTCGACGGCCTGGTTCTTGCCCTTGTACGCCTCGGTGACGTAGGCGTCACCGGCCGGCGACGGCAGACCCGTCACGCTGTTGACGACCGGGTGGAAGTAGCCCGCCTCGGCCTGGTTGAAGATGTCCTCCCGGTTCACGACCATGCTCATCGCCTGGCGGAGCTTCGGGTCGTTGAAGGGCGCCTTCGTGGTGTTGATGTAGAGGCCGTGGATGCCGAGGACCGGCGGCGCCCACACCTTGTAGTGCGCGGGGTCCTTGTCCAGGAACACCTGCTTGTAGTTCGGGATGAAGACGAAGCTCCACTCGTTGGAGCCGTCGGCCAGCGCCGTGGTCTGCGCGTTGTTGTCCGTGTAGGACGTGTAGCGCAGCTCCTTGACCTGGGGCAGGTCCTGCCAGTAGCCCGACTCGCGCACGGTCAGCGTGGTGGTCTGCGGGGTGAAGGACTTCAGCGTGTACGGGCCCGAGCCGACCGGGTTCTTCACCGTGTCGGTGGTCGGGTCCTTGATGCCCTCCCACAGGTGCTTGGGCACCATCGGGGTCTGGCCCAGCCACGCGTCCTTGTAGACGAACATCGAGCGGGTGAACGTCGCGGTCACCGTGTTGCCGCTGGCGGAGATGTCGCCGTACGGGATGGCCGCGAGGTTGAGCGCCTCGAACTTCTTGAGCAGGTTCCACGTGAACGCCACGTCGTCGCCGGTGACGGGCTTGCCGTCGGACCAGGTCGCGCCGTCGCGGACGGTCACGGTGACCTTCTTGAAGTCCGGGCTCCACTCCGCGCCGGTGGCCAGCCACGGCTTGTAGGGGTCGGCCGGCTTGACCGGGTTCCACATCATGAGCGGCTCGTAGAGCGCCCAGCGCCAGCCGATCGACGCGGCGGCCGAGGTGGTGAGGAAGGGGTTGTGGTTCTCGGTCTGCGGGCCGTTCGGCATGCCGATGGTGAGGTAGTTCTTGGCGCCGGCCGCGTTCTTGTTGCCCGAGTTCGGCGAGTCGCCGCAGGCGGCCAGCCCGCCCGTGGCGAGCACGCCCGCCAGGGCGACCGCGAACAGTTTCCTTCTCTGCATCTCTGACTCCTGGAAGGGGGTGTGTGGTGAGGGGTGAGAGGGGGTGCCCTGTTCTTGCGCGCAGGGCGGGACGGCCGGTCACTCGCGCGACCCGCCTGATGGTCCGTGAGGGGTTATGAGGGGGCGGCCGAGGAGCCGCGGACGGTGAACGTGGCGGGGATGACGGTCGGTCGGTTGGGCAGGGGCGAGCCTTCGAAGTGGGCGAGCAGCGTCCGGGCCGCCGCCTCGCCCATCTCGCGCAGCGGCTGGTGCACGGTCGTCAGCGGCGGTGTGGTGTGCGCCGCGAGCGGGATGTCGTCGAAGCCGACCACCGCGACGTCCTGGGGCACGCGCCGACCGCTGTCGAGCACGGCCTGCATGGCCCCGGTGGCCGTCAGGTCGTTGTGGGCGAAGATCGAGTCGAACTCCACGCCGGCCGCGAGCGCCGCGTTCACGCCCTCGAAGCCGCACGCGATGGTGAAGTCGCCCGGCAGCACGCGCTCGCGCGGGATCGGGTGGCCCGCCTCGGCGTACTCCTTGGCGAAGCCCTCCAGCCGCTGCACCGTGCAGCCGAACCGGTCCGGCCCGGCGATCACCAGCGGCTTGTGCCGGTCGATGGCGAGCAGGTGCCGCGCGGCCGACCCGGCGCCGGTGTAATTGGTGGTGCCCACGCTCGGGATCTGCCCGGGCTGGTGGTCGCGGTCGTCGATCAGCACCACCGGCAGCCCGCGGGCGTGCAGCCCGGCGATGTAGTCGAGCGTCCCCTCGGGCTCGATGACCAGCAGGCCGTCGAAGCTCTTCGCGTTGACCTGCGCCCCGAACTGGCGCATCGACTCCTCGCCGCGGTTGCAGGTGAACAGCAGCAGCCCGTAGCGCTCGGTCTCCAGGACGTCGACCGCCCCCTGCAGTACCTCGCCGATCCACGGCCAGGTGAGCGAGGGGACCAGCATGCCCACGACCCGGGTCCGGCCCCGGGCCAGCCCGACGGCCCGCGAGCTGGGCACGTAGCCGAGTTCCTCGATGACCGCGCGGACCCGGGCGGCGGTGGACTCGTCCAGCTCACCCTTGCCGTTCAGGACCCGGGAGACCGTGGTCTTGCTGACCTTGGCCCGGGCCGCGACATCGGCGATGGTGATCGGCACTGGTCCTCCGACTTGTGTCAACGCGGTAACACCGCAGTTTCGGAACCGGTTTCGGGAGCGGTTCCGGCAGTTAACTCCGGTGACCCCGGTCACGTCAACGCGTCGGCGTCTTTATTTAGGTTTCGGCTGGGTAACCGCGGGCAGCCTGAATCGTTTAAGACACTTCACAAATGCTGGTCAATGTGCCCACAAGCGGGCAAGAGTCTCCCCGGACTCCGTGATGATCTCGTGACCCGGCGACGGCAGCCGCCGCCCCCTGGCCGACGGGGTGCTGCTCCTGGCCGAGCGATCGCCCGCATCCCCGTGGCCCGCATCCCGCGCGTAGCACGCGTCACGGGCGCGCAGAGGTCGCTCAGGCCGTACGGAAGCCGTTCGGGCGTCCGGGTCTCCCGCGCGGGCCTGCTGATCGGCGCGCCCTTCGTTGTGCCGCGGCCGGGTTCGTGGTCAGCTGGGCAGGGGGACGCCTTCGACGTGGCGGACGAGGGTGGGCAGCACTTGGCCGAGGGGGGCGTCGACGACCAGGCCCGCGTACGGATGGCCGCGCGTCACGCCCTGGTTGACGATTGCCACCCGGATGCCGTCCTTCGCGGCCCGCAGCACGAAGCGGCGGCCCGACATGACCGTCAGGGAGGACCCCAGCACCAGCAGGGTGCGCGCGCCGGCGACGAGCTCGAAGCTCCGGCTCACGCGGGGCGCCGGGACGGTCTCGCCGAAGTAGACGACGTCGGGCTTCAGCATGCCCCCGCACGCGGTGCAGTCGACGACTGTGAAGCCGGTCAGCTCCGCGTCGTCGATCTCCACGTCGCCGTCGGGGTTGACGGCCGAGATGCGGGCGCCGAAGCCGGGGTTGGCGGCGTCGAGGCGGGCGGAGTGCTCGGCTCGGGGCCTGCGGTCGCCGCAGTCCAGGCAGATGATCCAGGAGAGGTTGCCGTGCAGCTCGACCACGCCGTGCGCGCCCGCGGCCTGGTGCAGGCCGTCGACGTTCTGCGTGATGATGCCGTCGAGGCGGCCGAGCTCCTGCAGCCGCGCGACGGCCCGGTGCCCGTCGTTGGGCCGGGCGTCGCCGATCGTGCGCCACCCGAGGTGACTGCGCGCCCAGTAGCGCTGCCGGGCGTCGGGATCGCGGGTGAAGGCCTGATAGGTCATCGGCGTCGCCCGCCGCGCCAGCCCGGACGGCCCCCGGTAGTCGGGGATGCCCGACTCGGTCGACAGCCCGGCGCCGCTGAGCACCACCACGCCGCCGTCGGTGATCCACTCGGCCAGCTCGCCGGCGCCCGTGACAGATTCCACCTCCCCATGGTCCCTCACGTTCGCGCCCGTACCCACTTTCTGGCGGTCGGGAGTGGTCTCGTGACGGTCCGTCAGCTCGGAAACAGTCACCCTGAGGAGTGGGACGAAGCACTCAGTCGATGCGTTCTGTGCACGGACCTGCGGTTGCGGGTAAGTTGACTCCGTGGCCACCGTCGCGCGCCTGCACCCCCGTCACTGGGACGGGCGGCGACTGCTGCAGTTCCTGACGGGCCTGGCGCTGATCGCGCTCGCCTTCGCGGTGCCCACGCTGAGTCCCGCCCCGGAGGTCTCCGAGCCCGCCCCGGTCGTCACCGTGGTGGACGCCCCGGCGCCGGGTGAGGTGAGCGAGGCTCCGGCCGTCCAGGCCGTCGAGCCTGCCTCGGGCAGCGTCGCCGCCGTCGACTCGCCGGCAGCCGTGTGCGAGTTCGCGGTGCTGCACTCCGGCGCCGACCAGCGCACCGTCGCCGGGCGCGCGCCCCCGGCTGCCTGACCTTTCTTCCGCACTGTTTCGTCGCTCCGCCACGCCCGGAAACCCCGTGCCACGGGGGCGATGCCGCGGCTCGTCGCGCTGTGTGCGTACCCGGGCCGGTCGAACCCACCACCGAGCGTGACCGACGCACCGAGAGAAGCCGAGATGGACACCGTCGCCGTTGTCTGGATGACCCTGCTGCTCGTCCTCGCCGCCATGATCGCGGCCCTCGCCCTGCCCCGCCGGCCCGTCGCGGGGGCGGCGCCGGCGGCCCGGGTCCCCTTGCCCCGGCGGGGACGTCCCGTCGTGCCCGCGGCCGCCGGCCGGGCCGAGCAGCTGGCCGCCGCCGCTCGAAACGCCGCCGAGACCGCGCGCCTGAGCCGGGAGTCCTGGGAGCAGGCGCAGGCCGAGGTCGACGCGACCTGGGCCGCCTTCGACGCCGCGGAGACCGAGGCCCGGCGGTGCCTGCGGGCCGCCGCCTTCCCGGTCCTCAAGCAGCGCCGCACCCGGGCCGAGATCGCCGACCGGGAACGCTTCCTGCACCGCAACGCCCTCGCCGCGTGCCGCCGCCGGGAGCTGTCGATCGCGCAGCTCAACGAGGCCCTCGCGCACCGCGGCGGCTGGAACGCCCGCAAGCACCCGGTCGCCCAGGAGGCCGCCCTGCGCTGGGCCGTGCGCGACCACCGCCAGGACCGATATCGGGCCGCCGTCGAACGCGAGCGGGCCGCCTGGCACGAGTCCGAGCAGGCCGCCGCCGTCCTGCGCAGCCTGCGCGCCGAGGCCCTGGCCGCGACCATGACCGCCGGCCGCGACATCAGTCCGGCCGGCCCGCGCCGCGCCGGGCTGCCCGCCGCCCGGCCCGCGAGGACGCCCGTGGCCGTGCACTGAGAGAGCCCGTCCATCGACGGTTGGGTGCTTGCGGCGCGGGGCACAAGCAGGACAGGTACCGTCACAGGGGCCCGGACGACCACTGGCAGGAGGCCGACGTGTCATTGACCCCGGCGGGTCGATCCCCCGCCGTGCGGATGCACCGCGCCGCGCGGATCGAGGATGCCGTGCACGAGATCATCGAGCGGCGGCTGCGGCAACGCGGCTGGCAGCCCGTGATCACGGCCTACACCGGCTACGGCGCCCCCGGGTGGGCGCGGGTCATGGCCCGGGTGGTGCTCACGCGCCGCCAGGAGGCGGCCAAGCGGCTGGAGAAGGTACGCGGCTGGCGCAGCTTCACCTCGTCGCCGGTGGACAACGCACCCGTACGCATCCAGATCGGCGACCAGGTCCACGAGACCCGCACCGACCGGAGCGGTTACGTCGACGCCCGCGTCCGCGGCGAGCTCGAGCCCGGCTGGGGCAAGGTGACGCTCACGACCGACGGCGCGCAGCCGGTCGAGGCGCCCATCCGCGTCGTCGACCCGGCGCAGAAGTTCGGCGTCATCAGCGACATCGACGACACGGTCATGGTCACCGCCCTGCCGCGTCCGCTGCTCGCCGCGTGGAACACCTTCGTCCTCGACGAGCACGCGCGCATCGCCGTGCCCGGCATGGCCGTCCTCTACGAGCGGCTGGTCACGGCCAACCCCGGCGCCCCCGTCTTCTATCTGTCGACCGGCGCCTGGAACGTCGCGCCGACCCTGAGCCGCTTCCTCTCCCGGCAGCTCTATCCGGCCGGGCCGCTGCTGCTCACCGACTGGGGCCCGACGCCGGACCGCTGGTTCCGCAGCGGCCAGGAGCACAAGCGCAACACCCTGGCCCGGCTCTCCGCGGAATTCCCGCACATCAAGTGGCTGCTGATCGGCGACGACGGCCAGCACGACCCGGAGATCTACTCCGAGTTCGCGCACGCCCACCCGGACAACGTCGCGGCCGTCGCCATCCGGCGGCTGTCGCCCACGCAGGCTGTCCTCGCCGGTGCCGTCCCGGGGCCCTCGGGCACCCCGGAGGCGGTCGGCTCGGGCGGCAAGACGTGGTTCAGCGCACCGGACGGCGCCGGCCTGTGGTCCCTGCTCCGGGACACCGACGTTGTCTGAGCCTCAGCCCTCGTCGATCGGCAGCACCACCCGATCGGCCTCGGCGACCCGCGCGTGCAGCCGCTCCCGGATCTCCTCCGGCGTGTATGCCCGCCGCTTCCGCTCCTGCCGGGCCAGCACAGCTCCCGTGGCGGCCACTCCCGCCAGTCCGGCCAGTCCCGCAATCTTCCACCAACGCATCAGCCGAGGATAGACACGTGGTTGCCGACATCAGTCTCGAAGACGCGATCGAACTCACGCGGACCGGCGACATCTGGATCTTCCGGGGCCGCTCGGGACCGGACCGGGCCATCCAGACCCTGACCAACAGCCCGGTCAACCACGTCGGCATGTCGATCGTCATCGAGGACATGCCGCCGCTGATGTGGCACGCCGAGCTGGGCAAGTCGCTGCCCGACATGTGGTCCGGCACCTTCCAGCGCGGGGTGCAGCTGCACGACCTGCGCGACGCGGTCACCGTCTGGGCCCACCGGTACGGCCAGCGAGGCTGGCTGCGTCAGCTGGAGCAGTCGGCGACCAAGGAGATGGAGGACCGGGCGCTGAAGACAGTGGCCCGGCTCGACGGCACGCCGTTCCCGTCGAGTGCGCAGCTGGCGTTCCGCTGGGCCCGCGGGCGGTTGCCGCAGGTGCGCCTGCCGTGGCAGGAGAGCGTCCCGGCCGACGCGACGCTGGAGACGGCCTACTGCGCCGAGGTCGTCGCCATCACGTACGAGGACATGGGGCTGCTGCCCCGCGGCCGGCGCCACGGGTGGTACGACCCGGGGCGCTTCTGGAGCGGGGACGACCTCGAGCTCGCCGACGGTTACCGCCTGAGCACCGAGATCGCCGTCCACACCCCGTAGCCCCGCCGCCGGTACCGCAAGCGTCACGGAGAAAGGTGCCGCAGGCGGCCCGGGAAAGGTGCCGCAGGCGGGCCGGGAGAGGTGCCGCAGGTGGGCCGGGGCCGCGGCGGCCGCGGCGGGTCCCGACGGAGCCGTGGCGCCGCCGGGACCGGAAGTGATCAGCGGCTGCGACGCCCCGCGCGGCTCGACGCCGAGAACGCGGCCGCACCGCCGCCCTGCTTGGCCTGCCCGCCGTCACCGCGCGGGGAAGGCGCCGCCGTGCGCGTGCCCTGACCCCGGCCACCGCCACTCTGCGCCCGGCCACCGGTCGGGCTCTGCGCCCGGCCACCGGTCGTCGCGGCGGCGCGGGTGCTGCGCGTCTCCTGCGTGCGCGGCGTGCCCGTCTCATGGGCCGCACCGGTCGCCCGGCCCGCGCCACCACGACGGCGGCGGGGACGGCCGGTCCGCGGGGCGGAGCCGTCCGCGGAGGACGTACCCGTGGATCGGGCCGGGCGACCCGCCGGAGCCGGCGCCGGGCCCGCCACCGCGGCCGCCGCCTCGGCCGGGTCGACGAACGTCCGCTCGCCGGGCGCGAGCCGCGTCAGCAGCGCGTCGCCGGGCCGGGTGCGGGTGGTCGTCGGCTTGATGCCGGCCTTGCGGGTGAGGTCGCGCACGTCGCCCTGCTGGTCGTCGGTCATCAGCGTGATGACCGTGCCCTCGGCGCCCGCGCGGGCGGTGCGGCCGGAGCGGTGCAGGTAGGCCTTGTGCTCGACCGGCGGGTCGGCGTGGATGACCAGCGCGACGTCGTCGACGTGGATGCCGCGGGCGGCGATGTCGGTGGCGACCAGCGTCGCGGCGCTGCCGTCGGAGAAGGCCGACAGGTTGCGGTTGCGGGCGTTCTGCGCGAGGTTGCCGTGCAGCTCGACCGCGGGCACGCCGGCCTGGATGAGCTGGCGGGTCAGCGTCTTGGCCCGGCGCTTGGTGCGGGTGAAGACGACGCTGCGCCCGGGCGCGGCGACCAGGTCGACCAGCACCGGGAAGCGGTCGTCGGCGCGGACGTGCAGCACGTGGTGGCTCATCTGCACCGGGGCCTCGGCGGCCGCGTCGACGTGGTGCGTGACGGGCCGGGGCAGGAAGCGCTTGACCAGCACGTCGATGCCGTTGTCGAGGGTCGCGGAGAAGAGCATCCGCTGGCCGGTGCGCGGGGTGGCGTCCATGAGCCGCCGGACGACGGGCAGGAAGCCCAGGTCGGCCATGTGGTCGGCCTCGTCGAGCACGGTGATCTCCACCGCGTCGAGCGAGGCGTGACCGTTGCGGATGTGGTCGTCGAGGCGGCCCGGGCAGGCGACCACGATGTCCACGCCGTTGCGCAGGCCGCGGATCTGCGGGTTGGCGCCCACCCCGCCGAAGATCGTGAGGGTACGCATCCCCATCGCCTCGGCCAGCGGGGCCAGCGTGGCGTCGATCTGGGTGGCCAGCTCGCGCGTCGGCGCCAGGATCAGCGCCCGGGGGCGGCCGGGGCGGCGCGGGGTCGTGGAGGCGGCGAGGCGCGCGACGACCGGGATGGCGAACGCGTAGGTCTTGCCGGAGCCGGTGCGGCCGCGGCCGAGCACGTCCCGCCCGGCCAGGGAGTCGGGCAGGGTGGCGGCCTGGATCGGGAACGGCGCGGTGATGCCGGACGCGGTCAGGACCGAGACGAGCTCGGCGGGCACGCCGAGGTCGGTGAACGAGGTCATCAGGTGGAGAACTCCAAAAGTCAGAGGGGTCGTGGCCCGCCCGGCGCGTCCTTAAACGATGTCGCGTTTCGACGCGTCCCTAAGTCGCTGCTCGCGGTGGCCGACCCGAAGGGCGAGATCAAGTGTACGCGGCCACGCACCGCAACCCGGCTGCACCCGAGTGTGACCCGAACTGCACTCAGCGAGCCGGACCGTATCTCCTCAGCGCCGGGATCTTGCCCCCCATCCGGCGGGACTTCGAGGAGAACCCCCATGAGCGATGTCGTCCAGGCCGATCGCCGCCGTGACAACCGTGAGAGCGGCGTCGGCGCCGACGGTTTCCCGGTGGACCGCCGCCGCGAGGACGTCGTCCGGGCGCACATGCCGCTGGTCGGTCACCTGGTCCGCGAGATGCTGGCCCGGGTGCCGGCCCACGTGAACCGCGACGACCTGCTCTCCGCCGGCTACGCCGCCCTCGTGGCCGCGGCCCGGGGCTTCGACGACGCGCGCGGGGTGCCGTTCGCCCGGTTCGCCGCCGCCCGGGTGCGCGGCGCGCTGCTGGACGAGCTGCGCGGTCTGGACTGGGCCAGCCGGTCGGTGCGCCAGCGGGCCCGGCGTACGGACTCCGCCCGCCAGGAGCTCACCGCCGAGCTGGGCCGCACCCCCACCGTCGCCGAGGTCGCCGCGCGGCTCGGCTGCTCGGTCGAGGACATCGAGTCCGCCGACGACGACGTGCAGCGCGCCGTGGTCTTCAGCCTGCAGGGCTTCGCCACGGCCGGCGCCGACGACATGGTGACCGAGCCGAGCCTCGGCCCCGAGGAGATGCTGATCCGCCGCGAGCGCCTGGGCTATCTGCGGCACGCCGTGGACGTCCTCCCGGAGCGTTTGCGCGCGGTGATCATCGGCTACTTCTTCGAGGAGCGCCCGATGGCCGCGATCGCCGCCGAGCTGGGCGTGACCGAGTCCCGCGTCTCCCAGCTCCGGGCCGAGGCGCTGTCGCTGCTCAAGGACGGCCTCAACACCCACCTCGACCCGGCGCTCGCCCAGCCGGCCAAGGAGGGCTGCGTGGCCCGCCGCCGGTCCGCCTACTACGAGCAGATCGGCAGCCGGGGCACCCTGCACGACCGCCTGGCCGTCACGACCCCCGACGGCCTGCCCCTGGTCGCCGCGGCCTGACCCGCGAGAGGTCCCCCGAGGGTTGCCTCGGGGGACCGCTGCTTCACGCGCTGGCGCAGGTGCCGGCCTTCTTCTGCGCCGCGATCGCCTTGTCGGCGCCCTTCGCGTAGAGGTCGAGGCCCTCCTTGGCGGGCTCGAGCTTCCACGCGTCGCCCTCGTAGACCATCGTGTAGGACTGCGCGTTCACCAGCTGCTTCGCGATGACGACCGCCTTGTCGGTGCCCTCCATGCGCGCGCTGGTCAGCGTGATGGCCAGCCCCTTGCGGGAGCAGGTCTCGTTGAGCTTGACGTAGTCGGTCTGGCTGATCGCCTGCTTGCCGGCCGAGGTGTACATGTCCCAGGCGCCGCCGAAGTCGCCGCCGCTGAACCGGTCGAACACGGTCTGCGCGGCGGCCTTGGCGCCCTCGAGGGTCTTCGGCTCCGGGCCGCCGGCCGCGGCGGCTGCGTTGCCGGCCGGAGTGTCGTCGTCGTCGGAGCAGGCTGCGGTGAAGGTGAGGGCGGCGGTGGCGGCGAGCACCAGCGCACCGGCGCGCCGGAAGGAGTGGCTGTGGTTCATGACCCGGTTAATGGCGCACGGGGCCCGCACGTAACGGCCGCAGGCGTGTCCTGACGGATTCCTGACAGGTCGTCACCGCGAGCGGCATGAGCTATTGTTCTGGCTTTGCGGGAAACACAAAAAGCGCCCACGAAGGGGCGCTGACCTGCCGAATGTTACCACAGCGAGGAGCGACCTTGTCAAGCTCCGCCGACGACATCACGTCGGAACAGGACCACCTGACGACCCTCTACCGCCGTCTCGACGTGCTGCGGGACGAGGCGGCCGAGCGGCTGCGCCTCATCCTGCTCGAGGGTGGCGGCACCCCGCAGGGCCGCGAGCAGCGGGAGGCCATGCGCGGTCACTGGACCGAGCAGGTCGCCCAGATGAACGCCGTGGAGAACGGCCTGTGCTTCGGCCGCCTCGACTTCGCGGATCAGGCGGAGAGCCCCCGCTACATCGGCCGCATCGGACTGTTCGCCGAGGACCGCGACCTCGACCCGCTCCTCGTCGACTGGCGGGCCCCGGCGGCCCGGCCGTTCTATCTGGCCACCGCCGTGTCGCCCGACGGCGTGACCCGCCGGCGCCACCTGCGCACCAAGGGCCGCAAGCTGATCGGCGTCGACGACGAGGTGCTCGACCTGGCCGCCGGCCGGCCCAGCGGCCGCGAGGACGTCACCGGCGAGGCCGCGCTGCTGTCGGCGCTCAACGCCGGGCGCACGGGCCGGATGCGCGACATCGTCGAGACCATCCAGGCCGAGCAGGACGAGGTCATCCGGTCCGGCCTCGAGGGCGTCATGGTGGTGCAGGGCGGCCCCGGCACCGGCAAGACCGCCGTGGCGCTGCACCGGGCGGCGTACCTGCTCTACACCCATCGGGCCTCGCTCACCCGCAGCGGCGTGCTGATCCTGGGTCCGAACGCGACGTTCCTGCGCTACATCTCCCAGGTGCTCCCGACGCTGGCCGAGACCGGTGTGCTGCTGGCCACCCTCGGCGACATGTTCCCGGGCGTGGTGGCGCGCGGCACCGAGACCCCGGCGGCGGCCGAGATCAAGGGCCGCCTGTCCATGCTGGACGTGCTGGCCAAGGCGGTCGCCGACCGGCAGGCCGTGCCCGGCGACTTCGTGGAGGTCGACCACGACGGCTACCCGCTGCGCATCGAGCGGGCCGTCTGCGAGGACGCCCGGGCGGCGGCCCGCCGGACCGGCCGGCCGCACAATGTGGCCCGGCAAGTCTTCGTCACCGAGGCCATCCACGCTCTGTCACTGCAGATCGCCGAGCGCATCGGCACCGACCCGCTCGGCGGCGAGAACCTGCTGGAGGAGGCCGACCTCGCCGAGACGCGGCGCGAGTTGCGCGAGGATCTGGACGTACAGCAGGCGCTTTTCGATCTCTGGCCCGTCCTGACGCCGCGGCAGGTGCTGCGCGACCTGCTCAGCGACGCCGACCGGCTGCAGTCGGCGGCCGTCGAGCTCAGCTCGGAGGAGCGCGACCTGCTGCTGCGCGCCCGCGAGGCCCGCTGGACCCCGGCCGACGTCCCGCTGCTCGACGAGCTGGCCGAACTGCTCGGCGTCGACGACACGCTGCGCGCCCGCCAGGCCGCCCAGGAGCGCCGCGAGGCCATCGAGTACGCCGAGGGTGTGCTCGAGATCGTCGAAGGCTCCCGCTCGCTGGACTTCGAGGACGACGCCGAGGAGGAGGTGCTGTCCGCCATCGACGTCGTCGACGCGAGCGCCTTCGTCGAGCGCCACGAGGTCCTCGACACGCGCACCGCCGCCGAGCGCGCGGCCGCCGACCGTACGTGGGTCTTCGGTCACGTGATCGTCGACGAGGCCCAGGAGCTCTCCCCGATGGCGTGGCGCCTCCTGATGCGCCGCAACCCGAGCCGCTCGATGACCGTCGTCGGCGACGTCGCCCAGACCGGCGACCTGGCCGGCACGACCACGTGGGACCAGGTCTTCGAGCCGTACGTCGCCCAGCGCTGGCGCCTCACCGAGCTCACCGTCAACTACCGCACCCCGGCCGAGGTCATGGCGGTCGCCGCGGACGTCCTCGCCTCGGTCGACCCGTCCCTCACCCCGCCCCGCTCGGTCCGCGAGTCGGGCGTCACCCCGTGGGCGCGCCGGGTGCAGCCGCCCACCCTCGCCGAAGACCTGATTGCCACCGTACGGTCGGAAGCCGCGCAGGTCGACGACGGCCGCGTGGGCGTCCTCGTCCCCGCCGCCCTCGAGCAGTCCCTCGGCGAGGCCCTGATCGCGGCGGTGCCGGGCGCAGCCGTCGGCGAACAGCCCGACCTGCTCAACCACATCGTCCTGATGACCGTGAAACAGGCCAAGGGTCTCGAGTTCGACAGCGTCCTCGTGGTCGAGCCGGACGCCATCATCGCCGAGAGCCCGCGCGGCCTGAGCGACCTCTACGTGGCAGTGACCCGCGCGACGCGTCGCCTCGGCGTGCTGCACACGGCCGACCTGCCCAAGGAGCTCAACTCCCTGGCGTGACAACGGCAGCAGAGGCCGGTGCTGTGCGGGCCGGCCTCTGACCGCCTTCGTACCAGGCAGCAAGTAGCGGCAGGATCAGCCGCAGATCATCGCCGTCCACCACCGCGCCGGCCGCCGCCCGAGCCGGCCCGGTCGCATTGAAGGCGACGGCGAACCCGGCCGCGGCGAAGAGCGGCAAATCCGAGCGGCTGTCCCCGACGGCCGCGCAGCGAGACGGATCCACACCCAGCTCGGCGGCCACCCCGAGGGCGAAATCCCGCTTGTCGATCTCGTCGAAGTGGTGTGCGACGGCGCCGTTGTACCGGCCGTCCACCACCTCCAGGCGGGGGCCGCAGGACCGGTCGAAGCCGAAAGAGTCCCGCAGGTGGTCGCCCCCGCTGGTCAGTCTGACGGAAAAACGGAGCAGCCGCGGGCTGTCCTGTGGACAACCCGCGGCTGGGGACAAGCTTGCGCGTCAGGCGGCGGTCATGCCGTAGGCGTTGGTGAGGGCGAGGCGGGAGCGGAGGCTCGTGTTGCCGGCGATCTGGTCGAAGTAGGCGCCGCGGCGGCGGGCGACGATGCTGTCCGGGTTCTCCGGGATCGGGGCCAGGTGCGGGTCGAGGTGGGTGTTGAGGCCGTCCTTGAGCAGGGACAGGGCCTCGGCGCGGAGCTGGGAGACGCGGGACTCGGTGACGCCCAGGTCGGCGGCGATGTCCGCCATGGGGCGCTCCTTGAGGAAGTACTCGTTGATGACGTACTGGAGGCGCTCGGGCAGCGAGTCGATCGCGTGGTGCAGGTAGCCGATCTGCTCGCGGCGCAGCAGCATGTCCTCGGGGCCGGGGGCGCGCTCGGTGACCAGGTCGTCGGCGCTGCTGGTGGTGAAGCCCTGCAGCGACAGGACGGTGGCGCGCTGCACGTCGTTGTCGGTCTGGTTGAGGTCGGTCGTCGTGGTGCCCAGGGCCTGCGCCAGCTCGTCGGCGGTGGGCGTGCGGCCGAGGGCGACCGTCAGGCTCTGGCGGGTGGCGTCGGTCTGGCGCGCCTTGGTCCGCACCGAGCGGGTCGCCCAGTCCAGCGAGCGCAGCTCGTCGAGGATGGCGCCGCGGATGCGCGTGGTCGCGAAGCGGTTGAAGGGGATGCCGCGGTTCGGGTCCCAGCCCTGGGCGGCGGTCACGAGCGCGTGCAGGCCGGCGCTGGTGAGGTCGTCGCGGTGGATGTGGTTGGGGATGCGGCTGAGCATGTCGCGCACGAGGTGCCCGACGAGCGGCATGTGCTGACGGATCAGCTCCTCCTGCTCGGCGGCGGACAGCACGGCGATGGCGGTCGTGGTGTCGGCGGTGAGGTCGGCAGCGATCGTCATGGTGCTGGTCATGTGAAGTCCCCCGTGTGCTGGTCGGTGGCCCGGCGGTGGGCCGTACCGGCTGACACGAGTAATTTCGGTGACCAGGGGTGACCGCTCGAGTCGCTCTGAGTTGCCGCCTGGTTGCTTCGTCACTTCCCCTCAAGTGCCGCCCCGCACGGCCCCCACAGGCCCCCTCAGGCCCGGAGCGTCGAGCGCTCAAGCGCGGGCGGTCGGGCGTGAGCGTTCAGCTCCAGTCGCGGGCGAGGTCCCAGACGAAGCGGTCCGGGGCGAACGCCTCCGCGTAGCGCACCCGGGCCTGGGCGCCGAAGTGGCGGGCCGTGGCGGTGGGCAGTTCCGGGTCGTCGGTGACGGTCAGCTTCGTGCTCAGGTACGGGGTGATGTCCACGAACAGCGACGGCTCGAACCGCAGCGTCGACTCGCCGTTGTAGAACAGCACCCGGCTGCTGTGCCGCGCGGCCGCGACCGTGGACTCGGCGGCGGCCCGGCGGTCGGCGTCCCGGTCCTCGGGCGCGTGGACGTAGATGACGTCGGCGTCGACCCCGGTGAGCACGTTCTCGATGGCGGCCGTGACGGGCGGGGCCTCCGTACGCTGGCGCCGGTCGGGTCCGTTCCGCGGGTGCGTCCGCCGGTCCCGGTGCCGGCGCTCGGCCGCGTCGGGACCCCACACGAGCAGGCAGTCGAGCGCCTTCGCGGCTTCCTCGGCCCGGCGCGTCGACGCGGCCTCGGGCCCGTCGCAGGACAGCACGAGCATGGTCACGGAGTCCCCGGCGGCCCGGTGCGCGGCGAGGGTGCCGCCGATGGCCAGCTCGAGGTCGCCGGGGTGCGCCCCCACGGCCAGCACACTGCGGCTCACGACTGCCTCCCGTCCGTACCGCTCATCCCTGTGGTTCCGGCCGCCGTTCCGGCATCAGCCGAACGCCCCGCGCCGTTCCCGGCAACCGCCGGGCCGGCCGCGACGTGGGCCGGGCCGGGTGCGGCGAGCGCCGGGCGACGCGTCAGGAACGCGGCTCCCGCCACCAGCAGACTCAGCAGCAGGGCACCCAGCTGACCGCCGCCCAGCGCGGTGAGCGCGGCGACGGCTCCGGCGGCGGCGGCCGTGCTCATCGAGATGAGCACGACGCGGCCGGTCCGCGACGTGGGGACGCGCAGCATGTGGGCTACCTCCGCGGCGTACGAGGGCATCGCTGAAGGGGGTTCCGGCGACGCTGAGTGTCCATCGGTCGCCGGGGTCACCGCTTGAGAACTCGGGAAAGTGCTTTTCCTCCCCGCGCGGATGTTGCGGGACTGCGGCACGGTGGAGCGCATGGACCTCTCCGACACCGGGACGACCGTCGACCTCATCGCCGGGCTCGCGTTGCTGGCCGGGGTGATCGGCGTCGTCGTGCCGGTCCTGCCCGGGCTGCTGCTCTGCTGGGCGGCGGTCCTCTTCTGGGCGCTGCTCGGCGACGCGGACGGCGGGCGCTGGCTGGTCCTCGTCCTCGCCACCGCGATCGCCGCCGGCGGCACGGTCGTCAAGTATCTGTGGCCCGGGCGCCGCCTGAAGGAGACCGGCGTCCCGACGTCCTCGCTGATCGCCGGCGGGCTGCTGGGGCTGGTGGGATTCTTCGTGGTGCCGGTGGTCGGGCTGGTGCTCGGGTTCGTGCTCGGGGTCTATCTGGCCGAGGCCCGGCGCCTGGGGGGCAACCGGGCCTGGCCTTCCACGCGCAGCGCGCTGGGGGCGGTCGGGCTCTCCATGCTCGTCGAGCTGGCCGCGGCCCTGGGCATCGGCGTCCTGTGGCTCTTCGGCCTGCTCTGGACCTGACCCCCGACGGGAAAGCTGACCGCCGCGGCGAGGGAGAGGCCGCGGGTCAGTAGAACGCTTGCGGGCGGCGGCGCACCCGGCGACGGACGCGGCGGCGGCGCTGGGTGAGCAGGAGGAGCAGCGGGGTGGCGGCCAGGACGACGGCGATCGTCGCGGCGAGGGCCAGGGTGGCCTTGGTGTCCGAGGCGGCGGGGCGGGCGGCGGCCGGGGCCGGCTTGTCCTTCGCAGCGGGCACCGGGGCGGCGCTCGCGTCGGCGGCCGTACCCTCGGCGTCCTGGCCGTCCGGGGCGACCAGCTTGCCCACCGACGCGTCCTTGGGCAGCGAGAAGCCCCAGTCGAGCAGGGCCGCGCCCTGCTCGGGACCGCGCAGCGGATTGGACTCGGCGCCCAGCAGCGTCGCGACCAGGCGGCGGCCGTTGCGCTGGGCCGCGCCGACGTAGGAATGGCGGGCCAGCTGGGTGAAGCCGGTCTTCCCGCCGAGCGCCCCCGGATAGTCGAAGATCAGGCGATTCTCGTTCTGGATCTGGAATCCGCCCTGCTTGAGCTGTTTCTGCGCCGGGATCTGCGTGGCCTTCGTCAGCGCGTACTTGCCGAAGTCGGGGTACGAGAACACCTGCCGAGCGATCAGCGCGAGATCGTATGCGCTCGTGAACTGCCCGGGTCCGTCCAGGCCGGAGGGGGTCACCGCATGCGTCTGGTACGCACCCAGCCGTTTCGCCTCCGCATTCATCGCCGCCACTGTGGCTTCCACTCCGCCGGTGCCGCCGCCGAGCCGGGCGAGCGCGTTGGCGGCCTCGTTGCCGGACTGCAGAATCAGTCCGAGCCAGAGCGTGGCAATGGTGTAGCGGCCGCCCTTCAGCAGCCCCACGGCGGAGCTCCCGGGCTCGATGGCGAGGTCGCCCTCGGTCACCGTGATGGTCCTTTTCGGGTCGAGCTTCGGCATCACCGTCGCGGCGAGCAGGAGCTTCTGCACGCTGGCCGGCGTCTGGTAGACGTGCGGCCCGCACCCGCCCAGCACCTCGCCGGTGTCCAGATCGGCGACCAGCCACGTGGTGGCGGTCAGCGCCGGCGGCTTCTTCACCCCGTCCGGCACGACGAGCCCGTCGGTCGCCAGCGCGTCCCCGCCGACGGCCCGCAGCACCGGATCGTCCGCCGGGGGCTTCGGCCGCGGGGGGCGCCCGGCCGGGGGCTTCACGTCCGGCTTCGGGCACGGCACGTCGGCCTTGGCCGCGTAAGCAGCCGGCCGGCCCGGAAGCGCGCCGGTGGGCCCGGAAAGCGTGGCGGCCTGGGCGGGCGGGCTGCTCAGGGGCGAGAACGCGGTGCTCGCCCCGAGGGCGAGCGCGGCGAGGGCGGCCACGACGCGGCGCCGGGTCGTGGGGAGGGTTCTGCCAAACGTCACTGCCGGACGGCTCCTGCGGTCGGGCGGCGCTCTGGCGGGAACGCCATGGGGATCAACTCGCCACTCTCGGCACGCGCGGCCCGCTTGGGGGAGCGGGTCGGCGGGAAGGTGGCGTCCATGGCCCGACACTAACGGCATCCCCGCGCCGGTGCCCACCTGCTGTGAGCATGACGGCCCGGCCGTAACCAACAGCCGCCGGCGGATGATGTTCCTGGTTCCGGCGACGACTCGCGGGCCCACGCGGCCCGTCCCGCCCGCGCCGGCACCGCGGCCATCCCACGTCGGCGCCGGGCCGATCCCGCGCCGGCGCACGGGCCGATCCCGCGCCGGCGCACGGGCCGATCGCGGGCCGGCCCCGCGCCGATTCGGCGCAAAAGGCGGCCGCAATTTCCCGGGCGCCGGGCCGCAGCAATTGACCCGGCTCGGCATGATTCTGTGAAATTGGCCGGAACTGTTGCGCCGCCGGCCGTTCACGCGCCAGACTGAGCGCGTTCTTCGGATTGAGGGTTATTCGGGGCCTACCTCGACCGGTGGGACGCCGGGGCTCACCGCCGCGGTCTTGTCCGCGCTGAATAGACCTCATTGCACTCAGGAGTCGTTATGGCGCGGCAGGTAATCACCACCCTCATCGACGACCTCGATGGAAAGCCGGCCGATCGGACGGTCGAGTTCAGCCTCGACGGCACGGCTTACACCATCGACCTTTCCGAGGCGAATGCCGGAAAGCTGCGCAAGGCGCTGGACCCGTACATCAGCGCGGGCACCCGGGTCGGCCGGGCCGGCTCGGCGCGGGCGCTGTCCCGCCCCGCCCCGGTGCGCACCGCGGGCAGCCGCGACGAGAACAGGCTGATCCGCGAGTGGGCCGTCCAGCACGGCCACCAGATCTCCGAGCGGGGCCGCATCCCGCAGAGCGTGAGCAGCGCCTACCGCGCAGCCCACGCCCGCTGACGCAGCTCAACCCCGCTGACGCAGCTCAAGCCCGCTGACGAGGAAGGCTGCTCTCAGGGCGGCCTTCGATCGCGGGAGCGGTTCCGTGAGGCGGAGAGGCGGAGAGGCGGGGCAGGAGAGGCGGAGGGGAACCTCGCGCACCTGTGCCCGGCCGGCCGGGCGCGGGAGGTCGCTCAGTCGGCCTGGGCGCGGGAGGTCGCCCAGCCGGCCCGGGGTGCGGGAGTCGCACAGCCGGCCGGGGCACGGAAGGTCGCCCACCGGAGGCAACACGGGCGGAGCCGAATGCCGCGCGGACATGAGCCGGATGCCGCACGAGCACGGCCGGATCACGCCGGGCCGGGATCGGAATCGTCGTCCCGGCCGAGCCGGCGCCGGCCCGGAGATGGCGCCGGGAACGAACGAGCGCCGGAGCGCCCCGGCGATAGCCGTGGCAAACGCTGCGCATCGAAGCGGGCGCTATCGGTAAGCGCCGCCCCCCGCGCGATGCCGTTCTCCATGATCTTTCCGGGCGACTGGGAAACCTCGTCCGGAAACGGCACCCGGAAACGGCGGCGGCCGGGAACAATGGGCCGCTTCCGGTGCCATTGCACGAAGTACTGAACGAAAAGGCTAGGACTTCCGCAGCGCCGGCAGCATCCCGGCGACCGTTTCCAGCACGTCTTCCGACCCGGCGTACCAGCTCGACTCGCGCGGCCAGTGCGTCACCACGTCGGTGAAGCCGAGCTCCGCCGCCCGGCCGACCGCGTCCTCGAACGCCCGCGCGCTGCTGAGCGAGTAGACCGGCGAGGAGTCCAGGCTGAGATAGCGGTCGGGGCCCGGGCGGCCCGCGTCGGCGAGGGCCGCGTCGAAGCGGGCGGACGCCTCGGCCACGGACTTCCACCAGGCGGTCTCGTCGTCGGTGAACATCGCGCCCGTGGTCGCCCAGCCGTCACCGTGCCGGGCCGCCAGCCGCAGGCCCCGGGGCCCGTTGGCGGCGACGATCAGCGGCGGCCGGGGCTGCTGCACGGGTCCGGGCAGCGTACGGGCGTCGACGGCCGAGTAGTAGGCACCCTCGAACGACACGTGGTCCGACGTGAGCAGCCGCGAATAGAGCCCGAGGAACTCCTCGAACCGGTCGACGCGCTCGCGGGGCGTGAGCGGGGGAGTGCCGAGGACACCGGCGTCGAATCCGGTGGCGCCCGCGCCGACGCCGAGCAGCAGCCGGCCGGCGGAGATGTCGTCCAGTGCGAGGGTCTCCCGGGCGAAGTGCACCGGATGCCGGAAGTTCGGCGACGCCACCCAGGTGCCCAGGCGGATGCGGCTGGTCCGGGCGGCGGCCGCGGTCAGGGTCGGCACGGCGTCGAACCACGGGCCGTCCACGAGGTCACGCCAGCCGAGGTGGTCGTACGTCCAGGCGTGGTCGAAGCCGTACCGCTCCGCCCGCTCCCAGCGCTCGCCCGCCACGGCCCACCGCTGGTCAGGAAGAATCACGATGCCGATGCGCACCGGGCGACCGTACCCCAGCAGTTGATCAAGCCCCGCGCGGCCCGGCGGCGGAGATAGAGCCCAGCGGAAGCGGAGGCCGCGGCAGAAAGCCGGCGGCGGGTCAGGCCGTGCGCAGGCCGCTGCCGGACGTCGCCGTCGCCGCCGCGTCGAAGGCGGAGAGCGCGCGCACGAGATCGGCCCGCCGCGCCGGCGGCATCCGCTCGAGGATCTCGGCCAGCGCGGCCCGGCGCCGGTCACGCAGCTCCTCCAGCAGCTTGCGGGCGGCGGGCGTGGGCAGCAGGCGCACCTCGCGGCGGTCGCGCGGGTCGGGGACGCGGCGCAGGAGGCCGGTTGCCTCGAGCCGGTCGCACAGGCGGCTCGCCGACGAGGGGACGACGTCCAGGGCCTCGGCCAGCCGGCTCATGTTGGTGTCGTCGTTGCGCGAGATGATCGTGAGCACGCGCAGCTGGGCCGGGGGTACGGCGGGCGACTGGGCGAGCCGGGCGCTCTCGAAGACGCCCAGCAGCGATTCCACCGCCGGCTCGACCGCCGCGGCGACGTCGGTGACGCGCTCCATGCCAGGTCCTCGGGACGCAGGGACTGAAGAGGGGGAATCCCCCGGTACCCGTTCGCCGCCGGTTTGAAGCGTCATCGCCTCCAGTCGAGGCAGACGGTGACCGCGTCGTCGTCGGGTTCCCGCCCCGCGTGGTAATCGCGGAGGTCGCGCATCACCGTACCGACTGCCTCGGTGGCGGGCTGCAGCCGCGTCCGGCGCAAGGCGTTCAGCAGGGCGGTTTCCCCGTACGGGGGACGACCGCCCGGCGCCGCCTCGTGCACCCCGTCACTGACGATCAACAGCCGGTCACCGGGCTCGAGGCTGAACCGCTGCGTCTCGTACCGCGTCTCGCTGAACATGCCGAGGGGCAACTGCTGCTCCAGGCGTACGGGCACGATGTCGCGGTCCCGGGCGATGAGCGCGCGCGGTGACCCGGCGTCGACCGCCTCCACGTGGCCCGCGACGAGATCCACCTCGAGCAGCAGCGTCGCCACGTGGGCGGCCCCGCCGTACCGGGCGTAGACCGCGTCGGAGGCCAGCTCGGCCTGCTCGACGATGTTCGCCCCGGAGCGCCTCGCGTTGCGCATGGCGTTGACGGCGACGGTCGTCAGCACGGCCGCGTCCAGCCCGTCGCCGTCGCCGTTGAGGACGGTCACGGTGAGCCGGTCGCCGGTGAGGGCCCAGTCGAAGTGGTCGCCCAGGACCGCGTACGCGGGCTCGAGCTGCCCCGCGACCAGGAAGCGCCCGTCGCCCAGCGACCGGCCCGGCAGCAGCTCCCACTGCAGCTCGGCGGCCATGGTCAGCCGTTGCAGGCGGCTCACCCGGCGATAGCGGTCGGTCACGATGTCGGCGGCCCGGAGCGCCAGCGCGAGTTCGCCCGCCACCGGGAGCAGCGGCTCAACGTCGGCCGGGGCGGACAGCTCGACCTCGAGGACGCCGAGGCGCTCGCCCCACACCGTGAGCGGGAGATAGGTGCGATTGCCGTCGAGCACCGGCTGCTGACTGCCGAAGCAGCGCTGGGCGAGGGGGTCGCCGACCGGCCCGTCCGCGTCGAGCACCGGCTGCAGCCCGGTCAGGGTGAGATCACCCAGCAGCACCTCGACCCGGCCGGCGGCGTGATGCCGGCGCAGATGCTCGGCCGTCACCTCGGGCAGCCGGTCGGGCGGCGCCGCGCGCAGCAGCGCTCCCACGGGCGTCGGACGGTCGGACACGCGGCCCTCGCTCTCCTGCGATCCTGTGAACCACGGCAATATTTGCCGTAGAGCAAAGATGATAGAAGGAGCGCCACGGGCCACGGCGCAGGGTCACGCGTCAGCGCGCCCCGGCGAAGGCCTTCTCGAAGTGGATCAAGCTGCCCCGGCGCGGGGTCGACTGCATGCGGACGTTCTCGCTCAGCGCCTTGATGAGGAACAGCCCGCGCCCGTTGTCGCCGCCCTGGGCGGGATCCGGGACGGCGTCGGCGTCGAAGCCCGCGCCGTTGTCGCTGACGTCGATCGAGCACCGGTCCGCGGCCACGTCGAGCCGCACCTCGATGCTGTTCGCGCCGTCCGCGTGCCGCACCACGTTGGCGCACGCCTCGGTGAGCGCGATCTCGAGGTCCTCGCCGGCCTCCCGGTCGACCTCGAACACCGCCAGCGCGCACCGCAGCATCTTGCGCACGGCCGGGACGCTGTCCGCCTCCCGGGGCAGGTTCAGGTTCAGTGAGAAGCGCATCGCCCCGCCCCCTCCGATCTGGTCCACCGACGGACCGTCATGTTCCCTGTGCTCGCCGCGCCTAACCCAAGCTGTGACCCACACCCGGCGGAGAAATCTCTCCCGGAAGTTCCTGTTATCCCTGTCCGTACGCGCCCGTCTCCCTTTCCGCGGTCGTCGAAACCCCGGCGGCGAGGCATAGTTCAGGGCCGACGGAAGGGTCTGCACTCTGATGGCGTATCAACCGGACACCGCAACCGTGCTCGCCGCCCGCGACGGCGACGCGGCCGCGATCGACCGCCTGGTCGCCGGCTACCTGCCGCTGGTCTACACGATCGTCGGCCGGGCGCTGGACGGGCACGCGGACGTCGACGACGTCGTGCAGGACACCATGCTCCGGGTCCTGCGCAACCTGGGCGACCTGCGCGACCCCGAGGCGTTCCGGTCGTGGCTGGTCGCGATCACCGTCCGGCAGGTGCGCGAGCGCTACCGGGTGCGCCGGGCGGCCCCCGACGCGCTGCTGCCCGACGACCTCCGCGACCCCGGCGCCGACTTCACCGACCTGGCGATCACCCGGCTCGAGCTCTCCGGGCAGCGCCGCGAGACCGCCGAGGCGACCCGCTGGCTCGACGAGGACAACCGCGAGCTGCTGTCGCTGTGGTGGCTGGAGGCCTCCGGCGAGCTGACCCGCGACGAGATCGTCGACGCGATCGAGGTGACCCGGCAGCACGCCGCCGTGCGCATCCAGCGCATGAAGGGTCAGCTGGAGACCGCGCGCGCCGTCGTCCGGGCGCTCGAGGCGTCGCCGCGCTGCCCCGAGCTGTCCCTCGTCGTCGCCGACTGGGACGGGCGGCCGGGGCCGCTGTGGCGCAAGCGCATCGCCCGGCACACCCGCGACTGCCGGCAGTGCTCCGGAGCGTGGTCCGGGCTCGTCGCCGCGGAGAAGCTGCTCGTCGGCATGGCGCTCGTCCCCCTGCCGCACACCCTCTCGCACGGGCTGCCGGTCGTCGGCGCGCACACGGCGGCGCACGCGACGGGCGCGCACACGGCGGCGCACGCGACGGGCGCGCACACCGCGGCCCACGCGGCGGGCGGCTCGGGCAAGGCGCTCGCCGCCAAGATCGCGGTCAAGGGCACGGTCGGGATCGGCCGCCGGGTGCTGACGGCTGTTCTTGCCACGGGTGCGGTCGCGGGCGGCGGGGCGGCTGTGGTCGCGTACAACCAAGGCAGTGACAAACCAGTCACCACAGCCGCCGTCGTCGCCGCGCCGGCCCCGTCGCGCACGCCGCTGGTCACCCGGTCGCCCTCGGCCTCGCCGTCCCCGTCGGTCAAGCCCTCGGCGACGAAGAAGAAGTCGCCCAAGCCCGCGAAGACCTCGAAGCCGGCCGTCGCGCCCGCCCCGAAGATCTCGGGCAAGAAGGGCGTCGGCACGTGGGAGTTCAGCGGGGTGAAGGGCGCGCTCGAGGACGTCGGCGCCAAGTGGTACTACAACTGGTCCCCGACCAACGACAGCATGCCCGGGCCGGCCGGCGTGGAGTTCGTACCCATGGTCTGGGGGAAGGCGAACGTCACCAGCGCGACCCTCGCCGAGGTCAAGAAGGAGGGGGACGGGACGCTGCTCGGCTTCAACGAGCCGGACATGGGCGGGCAGGCCAACATGAGCGTCGAGGACGCGCTCGCCGCCTGGCCCAAGCTCGAGGCGACCGGCATGCGGCTCGGCGCGCCGGCCGTGGCTTACGGCGGCGACACCGAGGACGGGTGGCTCGACCGCTTCATGGACGGCGCGAAGGCCCGGGGGCTCAAGGTCGACTTCATCCCGATCCACTGGTACGGATCCGACTTCAGCGACGCGGCGGTCGGCCAGTTCCTGGGGTACGTGGACGCGGTGCACCAAAAGTACGGGCTGCCGATCTGGGTCACCGAGTTCGGGCTGATGAACTTCTCGGGCAGCCCGAAGTATCCGAGCGCCGCCCAGGAGGTCGCCTTCATCGAGGGGACGACCAAGGGGCTGGAGTCCCGGTCGTTCGTCGAGCGCTACGCCTGGTTCGGCCTCCCCGCGGTCGGGGACAGCGTCGACTTCGGGCTCTACAAGGACTCGTCGACTCCCACGGAGGCGGGTAAGGCGTACAAGGCCGCGGGATAGGGTCGATCCATGATTCGGTTCGGCTACAAGGCATCCGCGGAGCAGTTCGCCCCGCGCGAGCTGCTCCGCTACGGCATCGAGGCGGAGCGGCAGGGCTTCGACTCCGTCTTCGTCAGCGACCACCTCCAGCCCTGGCGGCACGACGGCGGCCACGCGCCCGCCGCGCTGCCCTGGCTCGGCGCGCTCGCGACCAGCACCGAGCGGGTGCTGATCGGCACGAGCGTGCTCACCCCGACGTTCCGCTACCACCCGGCCGTCGTCGCGCAGGCCTTCGCGACGCTCGGCTGCCTCGCCCCGGGCCGCGTCATCCTCGGCGTCGGCTCCGGCGAGTCGCTCAACGAGGTGCCGCTCGGCCTGACCTGGCCCGAGGGCAAGGAGCGCTTCGCCCGGCTCAAGGAGGCCGTGCAACTGATCCAGCGGCTGTGGTCCGAGGACCGGGTGACCTTCGAGGGCCAGTTCTACCGCACCGAGACGGCCACCATCTATGACAAGCCGGCCACCCCGGTGCCCATCTACATCGGCGCCTCGGGTCCGGCCGCCACCCGCCTGGCCGGCCGCATCGCCGACGGCTTCATCACAACCAGCGGCAAGGGGCACAGCCTCTACACCGACACGCTCCTGCCGGCCGTGCGCGAGGGCGCCGAGAAGGGCGGCAAGTCGCTCGATGACCTCGACCTCATGATCGAGGTCAAGGTGTCCTTCGACCCCGACCTGGAGAAGGCGCGCAACGACACGCACTACTGGGGCGCGCTCGCGCTCTCCCCGGAGGAGAAGACCGGCGTCGAGGACCCGATCGAGATGCAGCGCCGGGCGGACGCGCTGCCGGTCGACCGGACCGTGTCGCGCTGGATCGTGTCGTCCGACCCGGCCGAACACGCCGCCAAGGTGAAGGAGTACCTCGACATGGGCTTCAAGCACCTGGTGTTCCACGCGCCGGGTCCGGACCAGGAGCGCTTCCTCCAGGTGTACGGCGAGGAGATCCTGCCCCGGCTGCGTGCGGGTTCCTGAGGTCTCTCGCTTGCGCGCGTTTTCCCGCTCGTGCGCGTTTTCGCTCGCGCGTTCTCTCGCTCGCGCGTTCTCTCGCTCGCGTGCGAATTCGAGGTCTGCGTGCGCTAGTGAGGTCGGAGCCCGGAGCCACGTGGCGGCGTGGCCCCGGGCTGGTCTGCGCTCGCCGGACCGGGTTCGTTCGTCTCAGCGGTAGTTCTCGCCCGGGACTGCCTGGTAGTAGGGGCCCGGGTCGTCCCAGCGGTCACGCCTGTTCTCCGCCGAGCGCGGCCCGTTGTCGCCGCGCGTGCCCCACTCGTCGCTCTCACCGCGGATGACGCGCAGGTCGGTGCGGCGGCGGGGGCGGGGCGGTGGAGGGACCGCGTGACGGCTGTGGCGTCCGTCGTCCGGCCGCCCGCGGTCGGCGCCGGGCATTCTCTCGGGCCGCATGATCTGGCTTTCCGGGAGTTCGGCGGCGCGGTAGACCGGGCGGCGGGGCTCGCGGCTCCAGCGCCGGGCGTACTCGGTGGCGATCGTGCGCAGGATGCGCCAGGCCGCCGGCAGGAAGCGGCGGGGCCGCTCGCCGTGGATCCGGGGGTAGCCGACCGTGGCGACCTCGACGACGCGCAGCCCGCGGGTGGCCATCCGGACCGTGATCAACGTCTCCACCTCGGGACCGTCGCCCCAGGCGAGCCGGCCGCGCTTGAGGCGCCCGTCGACCGGCCGGGGCAGGTCGAGCACGGGGAGCAATTCCCGCCAGTACGCGTTGTAGCCGCAGCTCAGGTCCGTGAACCGCGTGCGGAACAACACGTTGACCACCCGGCTGAGCGTGGCGTGCGCCGCTCGCTCGGCCGGCAGGGCGTCGCGGTGTGCGCCACCCTGACGGAAGCGCGACCCGTGGGCCGCCTCGGCCCCGGACAGCAGCGCGTCGACGAAGCGCGGGATCTCGCCCGGGTCGGCCGACCCGTCGGCGTTGAGCGTCACCACGATGTCGCTCGTGGCGGCGGCGAATCCGCAGGCCAGGGCGTTCCCCTTGCCGGAGCGGGTCTGGCGGACGACGATCGCGCCGGGCCGCACCTCGCGGGCGACGGCCACGGTGTCGTCGTCGGAGCGGCCGTCCACGACGATCACCTCGTCGACGGGCGGAAGATTCTCGAGCACGAGCGGCAGATTGTGCTCTTCGTTGAGGGCCGGGATGACAACGGTCACGGTCGGTGACTGCATGGTGTGCGACGGGGCCGGGCGTCGCGACGAGGGAGGCATGGGCGGTGGCTCCTCGGCGGCGGTCGGATCGGTGGGCGGCTCACAACTTATCAACTGACTACGGTCGGTCAACCTCGCGGGCACGTTGTGCTTAACCGGTTCAGGCGAGGTCACGATCCACTACGGACGGTGAGACCACCCCCGTCACCCCAGGCGGTCGCTCGGCTCCGCCCCGCCCTCGGCCCCTCGCCCCCATGCCCCGCCCCGCGCCATCTGCAATTCACCCCTACGCCCGCCCGCCGCCTGCTCCGCCCGCCCGCCGAGCCCGCCGCCCGCCGCCCGCGCCCGCCGCCCGCGCCCGCCGCCCGCCGCCCGCGCCGCCGCCCCTGCCCGCGAGCCGCAGCCGCCGGCCCCAGCTGCCGTTCGCAGCCGCAAGGCGGAGGTGCGCCGCCCATCACACGCAGCCGGCCAACCAAGGGCGGCTCGGTGGCTTGGCGGAGGCGCGCCCGGGTACCACCCTCCCGGCGGTAGGGTCGGCGGAGTCGCCCCCGGAAAGGACATGGCCGTGAAACTTGGTCTGCACATCTCCGACTTCACGTGGCCGAACGGCCCGTCCCGGCTCGGCCCCGAGCTCGCCGACGTGGCCGCGGCCGCCGACGAGGCCGGGTTCGACCGGATCAGCGTCATGGACCACCTGTGGCAGATCTCGATGATCGGGCCGCCGGAGCACGAGATGCTCGAGGCGTACACCGCGCTCGGCTTCCTCGCCGCCCGCACCCGCCGGGCGAAGCTGCTCACCCTGGTGACGGGCGTGACCTATCGTGACCCGGGCCTGCTGGCCAAGGCCGTCACCACGCTCGACGTGCTCTCGGGCGGCCGGGCCATGCTGGGTCTCGGCGCCGCGTGGAACGAGGAGGAGTCGCGCGGCCTGGGGCTCTTCTTCCCGCCGACGGCCGAGCGTTTCGAGCGGCTGGAGGAGACGCTGCAGATCTGCCTGCGGATGTTCCACGGCGAGGACGGGCCCTTCGAGGGCAAGCACTACCAGCTCGGGCGCACGCTCAACTCGCCGCAGCCGATCAGCCGGCCGCACCCGCCGATCCTCATCGGTGGCGGGGGCGAGAAGAAGACGCTGCGGTTCGTGGCGAAGTACGCGGACGCCTGCAACCTCTTCAACTCGCCGGACGTGGAGCGCAAGCTCGACGTGCTCCGGCAGCACTGTGAGAACGAGGGCCGCGACTACGACACCATCGAGAAGACCGTGACCCTCGCCCTCGACCCCGGCGCCGAGGGCGAGAACGTGGAGCGGCTCGTCGCCGAGGCCACCCGGCTGGCCGGGATGGGCTTCACCGTCGCACACGGCGGCATGGCGGGCGTGACCGAGCTCAAGAAGTTCGAGATCATCCGCACGCAGGTCCTCCCCGCCATCGAGGCCCTGTGACCATCGCAGCGGTCGTCTTCGACCTCGACGGCGTGATCATCGACACCGAGGAGGTGTGGGAGGAGGTCCGCCGGGGCTACGTCGCCGAGCACGGCAAGGAGTTCCTGCCGGACACCCAGACGCGCATGATGGGCATGAGCACCCCCGAGTGGTCGGCCCATCTCAGCGAGGAGGTCGGCGTCCCGCGCAGCCCGGAGCAGGTGGCCCAAGATGTGCTGGGCCGGATGGCGGAGCGCTATCGCACGGCGGTCCCGCTGATCCCGGGCTCGGTGGCCGCGGTGCGCCGCCTGGCCGAGCACTTCCCGTTGGCCCTGGCCAGCTCGTCGGCGCGGATCCTCATCGACCAGGTCCTCGAGACGGCCGGCCTCGCCGATGCCTTCCGCACGACGCTGTCCACCGAGGAGGTGCCGCGCGGCAAGCCCGCCCCGGACGCCTATCTCGAGGCGACCCGCCGGCTCGGCCTCGACCCGGCCACCTGCGCGGCGGTCGAGGACTCCAGCAACGGCCTCCGCTCGGCGGCCGCCGCGGGCCTCGCGGTGATCGCCGTCCCCCACGGCGTCTATCCGCCGGCCGACGACGCCCTGGCCCTCGCCGGCCTGGTCCTGCACAGCCTCGACGACCTCACCGTCGAAGCCGTCGACAAGCTGCGCTGACCGCCGCAGTCCCGGAAAGACGCGCTGACAGGCCCGAGAAGTCGCGATGACAGAACAGCGAATCGCCCGCCGGTCACCCGCCCGGCGGGCGAAAGCTGAGAGGCGTCAGGCGGCGGCCGGGCTCGGGGCGGCGTAGTCGGGGAGGTCGATGCGGGCGCCCCGGTCGTCGGCGATGCTCATGGTCAGGCGCAGCATCCAGGGCTGGTTGTAGAGGGTGTTGCGCAGGCGGATGCCGCGGGCGGTGCGGGGGGCGAGGAAGCGGCCCGTGGTGTCGCCGCCCTTCTGCGCGCGCCGGGCGAAGCGCGCCATCCGCCGCTGGTAGCGCGGCAGGGCCACGGCGTGGTCGCCCCCGGCCGCGGCGAGCTCGCCGGCCAGCACGTAGGCCCCGACGAGCGCCGTGCCGTTGCCCATGCCGCCGAGCGTCGCGCCCCACGCCGCGTCGCCCACCAGCGCGATGCGGCCGCGGTGCCACGTGGGCACGTCGACCCGGCAGATGGCGTCGAAATAGAAGTCGGCGGCCGTCTCGAGCCCGGCGAGCATGCGTGGCACCTCCCAGCCGAGCCCGGCGAACCGCTCGCGCACCAGCCGCTGCTGCGCGGCGACGTCCCGATGGTCGTAGGTCAGCGGCCGCGGCGCCGAGAACGCGACGAAGGCGCCGTCGTCGCCGACCGCCGCGAGCCGCCCGGGCACGTTGTAGTGCCACGACACCCGCCCCGGCGAGGCGGTGGCGCGGGGGCCGGACGACGGCAGATCCCAGCCGGCCACGTAGTGACCGAGGTGCCGCACGAACCGCTTCTCCGGCCCGAAGGCCAGCCGCCGCACGGTGGAGTGCACCCCGTCGGCCCCGATCACCAGGTCGAACTCGCGCTCGCCGCCGCTGCGGAACGTCGCCCGCACCCCCTGCGCCGTCTCGGTGAGCGCCGTGACCGTGTCGCCGAAGATCCACTCGGTGCGGTCGCCGCTCGCCCCGGCGAGGACGCGGGACAGGTCGCCGCGCCGCACCTCCAGGTCGCCGCCCGCGAAGTCCGGCGGCATCTCCATGAGCCGCCGGCCCCGCTCGTCGACGAACCGCATCGCCGTGCCGCTCGTCGCCACCGCCCGCAGCGCCTCGAGCACGCCCATGCGCTGGAGCAGGCCGAGGTGCACCGGCCCGCGATAGTCCACGGCGCTGCCCCCCGTGCGCAGCGCCGGGGCCAGCTCCACCACCGTCGGCCGGAACCCGTGGTGGCCCAGCCACCAGGCCAGCGCGGGCCCGGCCAGGCCCGCTCCTGAGATCAGCACCCGTCCACCCATGACCCCCCCCGTGAAACTGTGTCCGACGGCCTCAATTTCCTCTGTGTACGGTAGAGACAGTTCCCGTGAAGCGCAAGGCGGCAGGATGACGATCGACTTCTTCTGGCACGAGCGGCCCCGGTCCACGCGAGGGCCCAAGCCGGCCCTGACCCTCGACGCCATCGCCGACGCGGCCGTGACGGTGGCCGACACGGAGGGTCTCGCCGCGGTGTCGATGCAGCGCGTGGCGGCGGAGCTCGGCTTCACGAAGATGTCGCTCTACCGCTATCTGCCGGGCAAGACCGAGTTGGTCGCGCTGATGCTGGAGCGGGCGATCGGCGCCCCGCCGGAGCTGACGCCGGGGGAGTGGCGCGCCCGGCTCGAGGAATGGTCCACGCTGTTGCTGGCCCGCTATCTCGCGCATCCCTGGGCCGTGGAGGCGACGGTGGGGCGCCGGCCCCTGGGGCCCCACGAGCTGAGCTGGATGGAGACCGCCCTGGCCTGCCTGTCGGGGCTCCCGCTCACCGGCTCCGAGCGCCTGGACACCATCGCGGTCCTGGCCGGCCACGGCCGCATGCTCGCCCAGCAGGCCGGGGCGATGCCGGGGGAAGCCGCACCGGACGGCGCCGAGGACGAGATGGTGAGGGCCATGGGCGCCGTCCTGCGCAGCCACGGCGACCGCTTTCCCCATTTGACTGCGGCGATCGGCGAGCCGGGCGGCGCGAACCAGGCCTTCGACTACGGCCTGGCCCGCATCCTCGACGGCGTGGAGGTCCTGCTCAGAGACAGGCAGGATCAGGATCGGCAGGTCACCCGGGCCGACGCCCAGTCCGCGTGATCGAAGTTCTTCCCGTCACCCCCGTCGGTGGCCCGCAACGTCAGCACCCGCACCCCCGCCACCGGCACCCTCAACGCCAGCGGCGAGTCGCCGCTGCGCCGCACCCCCGAGGCCGCGAGCGGCACGTCGTCCCCGAGCACCTGGAAGTCCACCGAGCCCGGCGACGTCACCTCGTCGTCGATCCCGACCGTCGCCGAGAACTCGCTGCACGCCCCGCCGAGCCACACCGTCACCGCACCCGGCGCGTGCATGCCCAGCCCCTTCCCGTACGCGATCCCGTCCAGCGTCAGCGGCCCCCCGTCGCCGCCCGCCGCCTCCCCGTTGGCCGAGTCGCGCTCGACGGGCCCGTACCCGTTGGTCTCGGTGAGGAACGGCAGGTCACTGACGTCCGCCGTCCCGGCCGGGTCCGGTGGCGGCACCAGCACCCGGGACGCCTGCTCGACGTGCACCGGCAGGGGACCCGGCCGGTCCGGATAGCCCGCGTCGCCGGCGAAGGTGAACGTCGCCGCCACCGGCAGGTCGACGTAGCCGGGCCGCACGTCCGCCCCGGGCGTGAAGGTCCACGTCCCGGTCAATGACTGCCCGCCGCGCAGGGTGGCCGCGGTGACGACCCGTCCGGAGACCGTCCATCCGGCGGGCGGGCGCGGCGCCACCCGTACGCCCGAGAGCGGCCCACCCGCCGGCACCGTGAACGTGGCCGACACCGTGAACCCGTCGCGGGTCAGCGTCAACGTCGTCGCCGGAACGTGCCGCAAAGGCGTGTCGCACGTCGCCGCCCCGGTATAGGCGCACAGCACCGTCACAAAGGCACCCGGCACGTCCAGCACGTCGCCCCGGCGCACGATCCGGGACACGCGTTCGAGCCCGTGGTCGCCGTCCTGCAGGGTCTCGGCCAGGAACCGCCCCGAGCCGAGCATGTCGAGTGGCACTCGTGCGGGCGTGGCCGGCTCGGCGAAGATGCCGCCGACGTACCACCGCGACCCGTGGCGCCGGGCGACCACCGTGGACGCTCCGGGCGTACCCGAGAGCAAGCGGGTCTCGTCCCACGCGGCCGGCAGCCGGCTGAGGGTGCGCAACGCCTCGGCGTGCGCCTCGTAGGACTCGGGCCGGTCGGCCAGGTGCTGCCAGCCCGACTCGAAGACCAGCGCCAGCGCGACCTCGTGCGCGTCGGTCGTGTCCCGGTCGCCGACCGCCCAGCCCGCCGGCGTGTAATCCATGCCACCGACGACATTCCGGGTGTACGGGAAGATGGTGTTCTGCTCCGCGCGGGTGCGGAACTGCTCGGCCCCGCGGACCGCCTCCATCGTCATCACGTGCGGCCACGTCCGCTGGATCCCGCGCGGCACGGTCGCCCCGTGGAAGTTGACCATCAGATGCCGCGACGCCGTGGCGGGCAGCACCCAGTCGTAGAAGCGGAACCGCTCGGCGCTGTCCGAGTCGAGGAAGTCGATCTTCACCCCGGCGACGCCCCAGGACTGGATCCGGGAGAGCACGGCGTCGTCCACCGTGGTCCAGTGGAACCACAGCAGCACTTCCACGCCACGCGCCCGGGCATAGCGCACGACCTCCGGCACCCACTGCGCGTCCCAGCCCTCGTCGATCAGCACGAACGGCCAGGCGTTGCGCGCGGCGAAGTCGATGTACTGCTTCTGGCGTACCGGGTCGGCCGGGCTGGCGTGCTCCGACAGCCAGGACCAGGCGACCGTGCCGGGCCGGATCCAGGACGGGTCGCCGATCCGCGACGGCGGCGCCAGGTCGTCGGTCAGCGCCGACTCGGTCACCGTGGCCAGGTCGCCCACGACGGCCACGCGCCACGGCGTGCTGAGCGGACCGGTCGCGGTGATCGCCGGGTCGGCCAGCTTGATCCTGTACGCCCCCGAGCCCGCCCCGTGCGTCAGCCGCGCCCCGGCATACCGCCCGTCGACATCGGACTCACTGAGCAGCGCGTACGTGTCCCCGACCCGGAACAACGACGGGAACCCGTAGTCCCCGGCCGCCGCCGTCCCGGCCGTGGTGGTGACGCGCGGCTCCTCGTAGTTCGGCGTGTAGGGCAGCAGCCACGCCGGTGCGTCCGCCGGCAGCTGCCACGACGACTTCTCGCCGGTGATCGTGGCGCCGGCGGGCAGCACGTACCGGTAGGCCGCCCCCTCGGCGGAAACCCGCACCACAACGTCGAACGCGGTGAACCGGAACGTGGACTCGGTGAGCGTGACGTCTCGTACCCGCTGCTTGCCGGTCGTTCGCGTGTAGCGCTCCCGCACCGTGCGCGTGCTGCGCGACAGGAAGGCCGGCTCGAACCCGTCGAGGCCGATCGGCGCGCTCGCCAGAACGGTCGTCCCGCGACGATCGACCCCGAAGCTCAGGCCGCCCGTGGCATCGAGCCCGAGCCGGGCGGTGACCACCCCGCCGGGCCCGGTGACGGTCCAGTCGCCGGGAGCTGCGGCGGCCGAAGCCGGGGCCGGTCCGGCGAGCGAGCCGGCCAGGAGCATCAACGCGATCGCGATCACCCGCATAGCGAGAATTAAACATCGTCGATGTCCTGAGCGGAACCGTCACCGGCCCCGGCGCGGTGCGCCTCAGCGTGGGAGCTCGTACTCCGGCCGCTCTCCGGCGGTGATGCCCTCGCCCGGCGTCACCTTGGTCACGGCGGCGGGCGCCGGCGTGAGCGTCACGTGGCCGGCCACCGGCAGCGTGAGCCTGCTCCGGGCCAGATCGACCTCCACGGTCGCGCCCGTGTCCGGCGCCTCGGTGAAGCGCGCGTCGCTCTGGGTCAGCACCAGTCCGAGCGTGTGCCCGACCGCCACCGTCGTGTCGTACGCGGCCAGCGGCACCTTGATCGAGTACCAGCGCCCGGGCGTCAGCGGCGTCGTGAACCGCAGTGACACGTGGTGCGCCGCATCCTGCCAGCCCCGGGTCAGCACGGCGTAGTCGCTCGTCACCACGCGCTCGGCCACGTCGCGGTAGCAGGCGTCGTCGTCCGCGGTCGACTCCCCGTAGCACGTCTCGGTCGTCAGCGTCGTGACGCCTTCACCGCGCCCGTAGTCGACCCGCTCCGCGGTGCCGTAGTCGACCAGCTTCGCGGTCAGTTGCGTGGTCGGCCGGTCGACGCGGACGCGCAGCGTCACCGACGGCGTGCCCGACAGGCGCAGCGGCCGGGTCAGCGGCCCCCACCGGAACGCCAGCCGTCCGGGCAGGTCCGCGGCCGGGTTCGCGGTCGCCGCCGCCTCGGACAGGCCGAGGTCGGTCATGGCCCGGGTGCCCTTCCCGAGCGGCACGGTCACCGGCCGCGTGCCGGGCACGGGCCAGTCCTTCGCGGTCGTGAGCACGCCCGGGCTGGTCTCGATCGTCGCCCGCGGCCCCCGGTCGATGCCGTTGGGCAGGCCCTGCAGCCAGCGGTCGAACCACTTGTGCAACGTGTCGACCCAGGCGTCCCGATCGAGGTCGAACGGGTCGACATGTCCGGTCTGGTGCAGCCAGATCTTGCGGGGCACGCCGGCCTCGGCCAGCGCCGACCACCACGCGGCGAACTGCGGCGTGCTGACGTTGAGGTCGTTGACCCCGTGCACGACGAGCACGCTCGCGCGCACCTTCCGGGCGGCGGGGCGATAGTCGCGTACGCGCCAGAAGCCGTTGTAGTCGCCGGTCTCCTCGGCGCTGTTCCGATCGAGGTCCGCCGTCACGGCCGCGCACTCGGCCAGCCGGTCGCTGACCACGCCCTGCAGATATTCGGGATAGTCCGTGGAGCGCAGCGTGCCGTTGTAACGCATGTAGTCGTACCAGCTGGAGATCGCCGCGATGGGCACGATCGTCTCGAGGCCCTCGACACCCGTCGCGGCCACGCCGTTGGCGATCGAGCCGTCCCACGACTTGCCGATCATGCCGACCTTGCCCGTGGTCCACGCGCGGGCGGACACCCGGCGGCCGTCGGCGGCGAAGGCAGGGGCGCGCCCGTTGAGCCAGTCGACGACCGCCCTGGCCCCGGCGACCTCGTGCGGCCCGCCGACGTCCTCGCAGCCGGTCGACCGGTTGGTGCCGGTCAGGTCCACGGCGGCGAAGGCGTACCCGCGCGGGACGAAGTAGTTGTCGTAGAACAGCGGCGCCTTGGTGATGACGCCGTTCTCGTCGTACTCCTTGAGCTCACTCTCGTTGCCGCGCCCGCAGCAGGCGTAGTAGGGCGAGGCGTCCATGACGACCGGCACCTTCACGCCGGGGGCCGTGCGCGGCCGGACCAGGTCGACGGCGACGCGGTCGGGCACGCCGTCGCGGTCGGCGTCGTCGCGGGTCTGCACCCAGACGCTCTCGCGGATCGCGGCGCCGTAGTCGTAGACGGGCACGGTCTCGAGGCCGCGGATGTGGGCGGGCGGCGCGGCCTGGGCGGGCGAGGCCCCGAGGAGGGCGGCGACGAGGGCGCCGGCCGCGAGGAAGGGGGTGATCCGGAGCATGAAGACACCTTCCGGTCGGGTGAAAAGAGATCCATCCCATTCAATCCGATGACCGACGAGTCCGGGCTCACAGGTGTGAGAAAGCTTCGGGTCGGGTAGACCGCGCCCGACTTGCACAGGAGGTGCCCATGAACCTGCTCGCCGCCGAGGGGCCCGGGCTACGGCTCGACCTCGATGTCTTCGACTACCTGATCCTCGCGATCTACTTCGCGACGGTTCTGGGCATCGGGCTCGCCGCCCGAAGAGCGATCAGCACCAGCGCCGACTTCTTCCTGTCGGGGCGGGCGATGCCGGCCTGGGTCACCGGTCTGGCCTTCGTCTCGGCCAACCTGGGCGCGCTCGAGATCATCGGCATGGCCGCCAACGGCGCGCAGTACGGGCTCATGACCCTGCACTACTACTGGATCGGCGCCGTCCCGGCGATGGTCTTCCTCGGCATCGTGATGATGCCGTTCTACTACGGCTCGAAGGTCCGCTCGGTCCCCGAGTTCCTGCGCCGGCGGTTCAACACCCCGACGCACCTCCTCAACGCGATCATCTTCGCGGTCGCCCAGGTCCTCATCGCCGGCGTCAACCTCTACGCCCTCGCGCTGATCCTCGACGCGCTGCTCGGCTGGCCCCTGTGGGTCTCAATCATCGTCGGCGCCGCGATCGTGCTCTCCTACATCACCATCGGCGGCCTGTCCTCGGCGATCTACAACGAGGTGCTGCAGTTCTTCGTGATCCTGGCGGGCCTGCTCCCGGTGACCATCGTCGGCCTGGTCAAGGTCGGCGGCATCGACGGCCTGTTCGACGCGGTCCGCAACAGCGACCTGGGCGACGCGGCTCTGCACACGTGGCAAGGCACAGCCAACTCCGGCAACCCGCTGGGCGCCAACTGGATCGGCATCGTGTTCGGCCTCGGCTTCGTGCTGTCGTTCGGCTACTGGACGACGAACTTCGCCGAGGTGCAGCGCGCCCTGTCGGCCAAGGACATGAACGCCGCCCGCCGGACGCCGATCATCGGCGCCTTCCCGAAGCTGCTCATCCCGATCGTCACGGTCATCCCCGGCCTGATCGCCATCGTGACCGTCAAGGGCCTCGGCGCCGCGTCCGGCGACCTGACCTACAACAACTCGATCCCGCTGCTGATGCGTGACCTGCTGCCGAACGGCGTGCTGGGCGTCGCGGTCACCGGCCTGGTCGCGTCGTTCATGGCCGGCATGGCGGCGAACGTCAGCGGCTTCAACACCGTCTTCACGTACGACCTGTGGCAGACCTACGTCCGCAAGGACCGCTCGGACGAGTACTACCTGCGGGTCGGCCGGATCGCGACCATCGCCGGCATCATCATCAGCATCGGCACGGCGTTCATCGCCTCCGGCTACGACAACATCATGAACTACATCCAGGCGCTGTTCTCCCTGATCAACGCCCCGCTGTTCGCGACCTTCATCGTGGGCATGTTCTGGAAGCGGATGACCGCCCCGGCCGGATTCTGGTCGCTGCTGCTCGGCACGCTGTCGTCGCTGACGCTCTACCTGCTCTACCTGGGCGACGTCGTGAAGTTCAACTCCGACCTGGAGGAGAGCTTCTGGGGCGCGGGCCTGGCCTTCGTCACCGCCGTCGTGGTCGCCGTGCTGGTCACGCTGGTGACCAAGCCGAAGCCCGAGAACGACCTGCGCGGCCTGGTCTACGGCCTGGCCGGCAGCTCCACCTCCGGCGACGCGATCCTCGCCGCCGACAAGGTGTGGTGGCGCAACCCCGCCCTGCTCGGCGGCATCGCCGTCGTGCTCGCCTTCGTGCTCTACATCCCGGTCTGGTGACCGGGGAACCGGAGAGGAGTTGTCATGGCTGACGACGAACTGATCGACAAGACCGAGAAGCTCGAGGGCAGGTCCTCCGCCGCGCGGCTCTTCGACGTGCGGGTGGTGATCGGCGGCCTCTTCGTCATCTACGGGGTGATCGTCACCCTGCTCGGCGTCTTCGACTCGCAGTCGGAGATCGACAAGGCCCAGGGGGTCCGCATCAACCTCTGGATGGGCCTGACGATGCTCGTCCTGGGCCTGCTCTTCCTCGCCTGGGCCCGGTGGCGGCCCACCAAGGTGCCCACCGAGGGACAGGACGGCAACTGAACGGCCACCCGGCTCGCCCGTTTGATGGAGAAGACGGTGCGAGCCGGGTGCGGGTCGGTTGCACAGCGGCCCCGAACCTTCCAGTGCGCGAGCTGTGTTCCGATACTTTGGGGCATGGAACCCCTCGCCTCAGTGAGCCTCGCCACGGGAGCCTCGCAGCGCTCCCCGGGCTGGCAGATGCAGCTTCGTGTTGACTACGTCGTCAACAGGGTCATGCAGACACATCGCGGGCAGTCCGAGGATGCTGTCAAGCAGGCCATTCAGGATCAGCTCCGGAGCTTCGGCGTGGTGCCGAACGGCCGGCAGATCTCCCAGTACGCCACGGCGATCAGTCAGCTGCCGCTGCTGCCGCCCAACAACGGCTGATCGGCGGCACCCGCGTCTCACCGGGCAGGGAACCGCAGGATCCGGTCGTCACCGTTCTTCGGATCGCCGCGACCGTCGGTGTTCGAGGTGGTGAGCCACAGTGCGCCGTCCGGCGCGACGGCTACGGTTCGTAGCCGCCCGTACCGGCCGGACAACTCGGCCTGTGGCTCGCCGCCCTCGAGCGGGACGCTCCACAGCCGCTCTCCGCGCAGCGCCGCGACGTAGAGCGTGTCGCCGGCGATCGCCGCCCCGCTCGGGGACGCCTCGTCGGTGCCCCATGTGACGACCGGGTTCACGTAGCGGCTGTCGTCCGCGGTGCCCTCGACCTCGGGCCAGCCGTAGTTGCCGCCGGGCGTGATCTTGTTGATCTCGTCGAAGCGGTTCTGCCCGAACTCCGCCGCGTACATCGTGCCGTCGGCGGCCCACGCCAGCCCCTGCACGTTGCGGTGGCCCAGGCTCCACACCGGCGAGCCCTCTTGCGGGTTGCCCGGCGCCGGCTCCCCGTCCGGGGTCAGCCGCAGGATCTTGCCGTTGCTGTCGCCGGCGTCCTGGGCGGCGCCGCGCTCGCCCGCGTCGCCGGTGCCCGCGTAGAGCATGCCGTCGGGCCCGAAGGCGATGCGCCCGCCGTTGTGAATGCCCGCCTTGCCGATGCCGTCGAAGATCACTTCCGGCGCGGCGTCGCTGCCCAGCCGCCAGCGCACGATCCGATTGTCCGACTCCGCCGTGTGGTACGCGTAGACCTGCCGCGTCTCGGCGAAGTCGCGCGCCACGGCGAGGCCGAGCAGCCCGCCCTCGCCCTGAGCGCTCACGCCCGGGACCTCGTACACCGGCTGGGGTTGATCGGTCCCGGGCTTGACCTGCAACACCCGGCCGGAGTCGCGCTCGGCGACCAGCGCGCTGCCGTCCGGCAGGAAGGCGAGCCCCCACGGCGTCTCGAGACCCGTGGCGACGGTCTCCGGATCGCTCGGATCGAGAGCGCGCGGGGACGGATTTTCCGGGCTTGCCGGTGATGCCACGGGCGTGCTGGATGCGGCAGCCGGTGCGGTTGGGGCGGAAGAGTCGGAACACGCGGTGAGCAGCGCCGCGCCCGCCGTCGCCGCGGCCAGTGCCCAGCGTGTGGTCGTGGTCATCGCTCCACGGTGCCCGGGCCGCCTGAAAGAAAACTGTATGTCACTGCGCGTGAGATCTTGACACTCCTCCGTCACGGGCGGAAGGTCCACACACGACCTTCCCTTTCCTGGAGGATCCCTGATGAGACCAGCCCGCTGGGCGACCGCCTGCGCGCTCTCCCTGGTGACGGCGGCCGCCGCCGTCATGCCCGGGATCGCGCCGGCCGCCGCGGCCCCCGCCGACGACACTTTGGGTGTCTATGTCGGCACGCTGGACGCGGCCCAGTTCGAGAAACTCCGCGCCGCCGGTGTCGACCCCGCCGAGGCGGCGGTCACCGACGCCGGGGGCGGCAAGCTGAGCGTCGAGACCATCCTCGGCCCGCGTCAGGCCGAGTCCCTGATCGCGGCCGGGGTGCCCCTGGCCGCCAAGCCCGCGACGGCGAGGAAGCGCGCGGCCGCCGGCCCGGCGGTCTTCCGCCCGTACAACACCGAGGGCGGCATCCGCGACGAGCTCGCCGAGGCTGCCGCGACGCATCCCCGCATCGCCAAGCTGGAGACGATCGGCAAGTCCACCAAGGGCGTGCCGATCCAGGCCGTCAAGGTGACCAAGGGCGCCCGCAGCCTCGCCGCCGGCCGCCGCCCGGCCGTGCTCTACCTCGGCACGCAGCACGCCCGCGAGTGGATCACGCCGGAGATGACCCGCCGGCTGCTGCACTACTTCCTCGACAACTACGGCAAGGACGCCACGGTCACCCGGCTCGTCGACACGACCGAGCTGTGGTTCCTGCCGGTCATCAACGTCGACGGCTACGACTACACGTTCACCGAGGGCCACCGGCAGTGGCGCAAGAACCTGCGCGACAACGACGGTGACGGGCAGATCACCGCGGTCGACGGCGTGGACATCAACCGCAACTTCCCCGAGCGCTGGGGGTACGACGAGGAGGGCTCGTCGTCCGACCCGGCCAGCGAGACCTACCGCGGCCCGAAGCCCGGCTCGGAGCCCGAGACCAAGGCGCTCGACGGGCTGTTCCGCAAGGTCGGCTTCGAGTTCATGATCAACTATCACTCGGCCGCCGAGCTGCTCCTCTACGGTGTCGGCTGGCAGGTCGACACCCCGAGCCCGGACGACGAGATCGCCGTGGCCCTGGCCGGTGACGACGCCCGCCCGGCGGTGCCCGGCTACGACCCCGACCTGTCCGCCGAGCTCTACCCGACCAACGGCGAGACCGACGGCCACGCCCAGGTCCGGTACGGCACCATCGGCTTCACGCCCGAGATGAGCACCTGCCAGACCGCGTCCGCGCTCGACCCCGCCGACCAGTGGGACCCCGCGAACTGCGAGAGCATCTTCACGTTCCCGGACGACGAGAAGCTCATCCAGCAGGAGTTCGCCAAGAACGTCCCGTTCGCGCTCTCGGTCGCCAAGTCGGCGAAGGACCCGGCCGACCCCGTCTCCACGGTCGGGCGCACCACGCCGGACCTCAAGATCGACCCCTTCACCGTCTCGTACGGGACCAGCCAGCAAGTGGCAGTGACGGCGAAGCGTGAGCTGGGGCCGGTGACGCTGCACTACTCCGTGAACGGCAAGCGTGCTTCCACCGCGCGGACCCGGGTGTGGAACGGCGGCGAGCGCTACGGCGGCGAGCTGGACAAGTACTACGCCGAGGTCCGGGGCACCGTGCCGCGGCAGCGCGCCGGCGACAAGGTGAAGGTCTGGTTCACGGCCGGTCGTAAGACCTCCGCGAGCTTCACCTACACCGTGGCGTCCAAGATCGGCGGGAACGTGCTGGTGCTCGCGGCCGAGGACGTCACCGGCATCTCGCCGGCCGCGACCGACGGTGCCGTCACCGCCCGCTACGCCGACGAGCACGTCGCCTCGCTGCGCAAGGCCGGCTACCGCGCTGACGTCTACGACATCGACGCCCGCGGCGGCGTGGCCCCGCACCCGCTCGGTGTGCTGTCGCACTACAAGGCCGTCGTCTGGGAGACCGGCGACGACGTGATCCCGCGCCGCACCGGCCAGCCCGCCGGCACGGCCGCCCGGGTGGCGGCCCAGACCGAGATCGCCGTGCGCGACTATCTCAACGAGGGCGGCAAGCTGCTCTACGCCGGCAAGAACGCCGGCCTGGCGTCGAGCGGGGCGGCCGGCACGCAGTCGTACAAGCCCGAGGGTGCGGGGGAGTGCCTCGACCCGGCGAGCGCCGAGTGCCTGCCGCTGGTGAACGACTTCGAGCAGTACTACCTCGGGGCGTACTCGTACATCGACGGCGGCGGCACCGACCCGGAGGGCAACCCCTACCCCGTCGCCGGTACGGCCGGCAAGTTCCAGGGCTTCACCGCGCAACCGGGCGCCGGGCACACGGCCGCGTTCCTGGCCACGTCCAGCTCGCTGCCGCCGGCCAAGTTCCCGCAGTTCGCCAGCTCGAAGGGCGCACTGGACTGGCAGTTGCCGGGGGCGGCGCCGTACGAGCCTTTCGAGGGTGACTACTACCTGTGGAGCGGGCAGGCGGACCAGTCGTACAAGCGGCTCACCCGGACGATCGACCTGACCGGCGCCACGAGCGGTCACCTCAAGTTCGCGACGTCCTTCGACACCGAGGCGAACTGGGACTTCCTGTTCGTCGAGGCGCACGAGGCCGGCACGGACAACTGGACGACGCTGCCCGACGCCGGCGGCCTGACCACCACGTCGACCGGGGACAGCTGCCCCGAGGGCATCGCCGGGCTGCACCCGTTCGTCGCCCACTACCAGGGCGCGGACTGCTCGCCGACCGGCACCACGGGCACGTGGAACGCGGCGAGCGGCAACAGCGGCGGGTGGAAGCAGTTCGACGCCGACCTGTCCGCCTATGCGGGCAAGCGGGTCGAGGTCTCCATCACGTACATGTCCGACTGGGGCACGCAGGGCCTCGGCGTCTTCCTCGACGACGTGCGGGTCGAGGTGGGCGGGGCCACCACGGCGCAGACCGGCTTCGAGACGGACCTCGGCGGCTGGACCGTCGCCGGGCCGCCCGCCGGCTCGCAGGTCAACACGTCGGACTGGACGCGCAGCCAGCTGGCGTTCGACATGGGCGCCGGCATCACCACGACCGACACCGTGTACCTCGGGTTCGGCCTGGAGACGCTGACGCCGGCGGCCCGGGACGACCTGGTCCGCCGGTCCATGAAACACCTGCTCCGGTAGCTCCTCTTTCGGGCTGATCTACCGAAGAGCACCCCGCGCCGCGCGTTCCGTCGACGACAATGCGTCCGAGACTTGAGCGCGCGGCGCGGCTGCGTGCGGGGGCTTCGGCCTCGGAGGGCCGAGGGGCGGAGACATGCGCGTGCGGGCTGCTTTCCTGGCTGTGGTGACCGCGCTCGCCACGGCTGCCGCCCCGGCCGCCGCGGCTCGTCCCGTCTCGTCGCTCAAGTGGCAGCCCTGTGCGGAGGACAAGACGGCCCAGTGCGCCACTCTGCGCGTACCCGTGGACTGGTCGGACCCCTACGGCCCGGCGGTCGGCGTCGCCGTGGCCCGCCGTCCCGCCACCGACCCGAAGACCCGCATCGGGGCGCTGCTGGTCAACCCCGGCGGCCCCGGCGGCTCGGGCGTCGACTTCGCGCTGGACAGCACCTATGCCTTCGGTGCCGCCGTGCGCCGCCGCTTCGACATCGTCGGCTTCGACCCGCGTGGCGTGGGCCGCAGCAACCCGGTCGTCTGCTCGTCCGCGCTGCTCGCCGCCGGGCCGTCCGTGATGATCTCCAACGCCCGCTCGTACGCGACCAATGTCGCCTTCAACCGCCGGCTCGCCGCGGACTGTGCCCGCCGGACCGGGCCGCTCTACGGACACACCGACTCGCTCAGCGTCGCCCAGGACATGGACGCGCTCCGGGCCGCGCTCGGTGAACAGGCGATCAGCTTCTACGGCGCCTCGTACGGCACCCTGCTCGGCGCCCAGTACGCGGAGCGCTACCCCCGGCGGGTCCGCGCGCTGGTCCTGGACGGCGTGATGGACCACAGCCGCAGCGCGGGCGCCTTCCTCGCCGACGAGACCGCGGCCGCACAGGACTCGTTCGACGAGTTCGTGGCCTGGTGCGACCGCAGTACGCAGTGCGCGGTGCACGGCCGGGACGTGCGCGCGCTCTGGGCGGCGCTGTTGTCCCGCGCCCGCCGGGGCACCCTGCGCGACCCGTTCGACCCGACGGCGAAGCTCGGCGTGCAGGAGCTGCTCGGCGTCGCCCTCGGCTCGTTCTACGACCCGCAGTGGCACTCGTTCGGGGTCTACCTGCGCGAGGCGTCGGCGCTGGGCCGTCGTCAGGTGGCGCCCCCGCTGGACCCGGTGGCCGAGTTCAGCTTCCCGGCGGTCTTCTGCGACGACTGGGCCGGGCCGGCCGGCGGGTGGGCGGGGCTGCGGCTGCGGCTCGCGCGACTCGGCCGGGCGTACCCGCAGATGCCGGTGTCGCCGCTGGGCATGACGTCGATCGCGAGCTGCGTGGGCGACCCGCTGGCCACGGACAATCCGCAGCGGCCGCTGAGCCCCGGGCGCACCGGCCCGGTCCTGGTGCTCAGCTCGCGGCACGACCCCGCGACGCCGTACGCGTGGGCCCGCTCGGTCGCCGCTCAGCTCGGCGCGGGGGCGACCTTGGTCACGTACGAAGGGTGGGGTCACACCGCGTACGGGCGCACGCCCTGCGTGAACGCCGTGGTGGACCGCTATCTGCTGGCGGTGGCGCCGCCCGCCGTCACGTCCTGTCCCGGGGTCGAGCCGCCGCCCGGCGGTGTCGGGGCGGCTTGACGGGGGTATCGTTAGCCAGGCTAAGCACCTGGTTCCCGAAGGAGTCGCCCTTGAGCCGCCGAGCACCGAGGGCGTCCATCGATCCCGACTCCGGCCAGACCTGGCTCCGCCGCGCGATGCCCCTGGTCAAGGCCCACCGGGTGCTGCTGATCACCTCGCTCGTCATGTCCTTCGCCGGCCTGATCGTGCAGGTGCAGATCCCGAACCTGGTGCGCGCCGGCATCGACCGTGCGGTCGTCGACCGGGTCGCCCCGCTCTCCGGCTATGTGTGGGGCATCGTCGGCCTCGCCCTGCTCCAGGGCGTGATCAACTATCTGGCCCGGCTCTATCTGCTGCGCACGGCCTACGAGATCGAGTACGACCTGCGCAATATCGTCTACGCCCACCTGGTCCGGATGCCGTTCGGCTTCTTCGACCGGGTCCAGTCCGGCGAGCTGATGTCGCGGTCCAGCTCCGACATCCGGGCCGTGCAGATGTACCTGTCGTTCGGCCCGTCGATCCTCGTGCAGTGCCTCATCGCCGTGGCCGCCTTCGGGCTGATGCTCTCGATCAACGTCCCGCTGGCCCTGGTCGCCATGGCCACCATGCCGCTGATCGGGCTGCTCGGCGTCGGCATGCGCAAGGCCGTCTTCCCGGTGTCCTGGCTCATCCAGGCCCGGCTGGCCCGGCTCGCCACGATCGTCGACGAGAACATCCAGGGCGTCCGCATCGTCAAGGCCTTCGCCGCCGAGGGCCGCCAGCTGCACTCGCTGGCCGAGGCGGCCGACAGTGTCCGCTGGGCCTACGTGCAGGACGCCAAGATCCGCAGCCGGTGGAACCCCGTGCTCGACAACCTGCCCCGGCTCGGCCTCGCCCTGGTCCTGCTGATCGGCGGGATCATGGTGCTCGACGGGCACACGACGGTCGGCACGATCGTGGCGTTCAACTCGTACGTGCTGATGCTCCAGCCGCCGTTCCGCCTGCTCGGCATGATGATCATGATGGGTCAGCGCGCCTCGGCCTCGGCCCGCCGCATCTACGAGATCCTCGACACCCCCAGCGACGTGGTCGACGCCCCGGGCGCGGTGCACGTCCCGCTCACCGGCGAGGTGCGCTTCGAGGGCGTCCGCTTCACGTACCCGAACGGCACGCTCGCCCTCGACGGCCTCGACCTGCACGTCCGCCCGGGTGAGACGGTCGCCGTGGTCGGCGCGACCGGCAGCGGCAAGTCGACCCTGGGCCGCCTGCTCGGCCGCTTCTACGACGTCACCGAGGGCCGGGTCACCGTCGACGGGCACGACGTCCGCTCACTCCGGCTCGACGCCTTACGGCGGCAGGTCGGCATCGTGCCCGACGAGCCGTTCCTCTTCTCGCTCTCACTGCACGACAACATCGCGTACGGGCGCCCGGGTGCGACCCGCGACGAGGTCGAGGCCGCCGCCGTGGCCGCCGGGGCCGACGGTTTCGTGCGCGACCTGCCCGACGGCTACGACACCGTCGTGGGGGAGCGTGGCTACACCCTGTCCGGCGGGCAGCGGCAGCGGATCGCCATCGCGCGGGCCCTGCTCGTCAACCCGCCGGTCCTGGTGCTCGACGACGCGACCAGTGCCATCGACGTCACCGTGGAGCAGGCGATCCACGAGTCGTTGCGGGAGCGCATGACGGGCCGCACGACGCTGATCGTCGCGCACCGGCTGTCGACGATCGGGCTGGCCGAGAGGGTGGTGCTGATGGAAGGCGGCAAGATCGTGGCGGACGGGACGCATGCCTCGCTGCTCGCCTCGGAGCCGCGCTACGCCAAGGTGCTGGCGGCGTCGCTGGACACCGTCGCATGAGCATGTTCGGGGGTGGCTTCGGCGGCTTCAACGCGGGCGGGCGGCCGACGGTCGGGGCAGCGGGGCGCAGCGGCAACGGGCTGCCCTTCGCCGGCATCCCGACGGACCTGGCCGAGGGTGTCGCCCGGCTCGAACGGGCCGAGCCCGACCACGGCGACCCGCACGTCGCGTTCGACCCCGTCGCCGACCGGGGCGGCAAGGTGTCCTTCACGCGGCTCGTCGCCGGGCGCCCCGGTCTGCTGGTCGCCGCCGTGGTGGCCGTGCTCGTGGAGACCTTGCTGCTGCAGGCGGGCCCGCTGCTCGTGCAGATAGGAATTGATCATGGCATCGGCGGCCGGAGCCTGCCGGTCCTGATCGCCGCGACGGCCGCCTTCGTCGCCGCGGTGCTGCTGACCGGCGTCGCCACCGCGGTCCGCATGCGCCAGAGCGGCCGGCTCGCCTCGTCGGCCACCCGGGACCTGCGCATCCGCGTCTTCGCCCACCTGCAGCGGATGTCGCTGGACTATTACACCAAGGAGAAGGCCGGCGTCACCATGACCCGGATGACCTCCGACGTGGAGTCGCTGCAGACGCTCATCGGCGACGGCTTCGCGCAGTTCGGCATCCAGGCGCTCACCATGGTCGTGGTCACCGCCGTCCTGTTCCACTACAACGCCGGGCTGGCCCTCATCACGCTGCTGCTCGTCGTGCCACCGCTCACCGCCATGTCGCTGTGGTACCGCCGCGCGGCCGACCGCGGCTACAACCGGCAGCGCGACGCCATCGCCACGATGTTCGCCGACCTCTCCGAGAGCCTGAACGGCGCCCGGGTCGTCACCGCCCACAACCGCCAGGAGCGCAACATCGTCGGCCACCGCGCGGTCGTCGGCGACTATCGGGACGCCAACGACTTCACCGGCCGCATCAACGCCCTCTACGGCCCCGGCACCTCGGTGGTCGGCCTGCTCGGCCTGGCGGCGCTGCTCTTCCTCGGCGGCCGCATGGTCCTGCGCGGCACGCTGACCATCGGCGAGCTGACCGCCTTCGTGCTCTACATCAACGCCTTCTTCCAGCCGGTGCAGCAGCTCGTCCAGCTCTACACGCAGTACCAGCAGGCGCGCGCGGCGGTCGGCAAGCTGAACGGCCTGCTCGGCACGCCGCCCTCGGTGGCCCAGGCTCCGTCCGCCGTCGCGTTGCCCCGGGTCGAGGGCGCGCTGGTCTTCGACGACGTGAGCTTCGGCTACCGCCCCGACCGGCCCGTCCTCTCCCACGTCACCCTCACGATCGCCGCCGGCGAGACCATCGCCTGCGTGGGCCCGACCGGCGCCGGCAAGTCCACCCTGGCCAAGCTGGTCACCCGCCTCTACGACCCCACCTCCGGCCGCATCCTCATCGACGGCCACGACCTGCGCGACGTGACCCTGGAATCGTTGCGGCGCCAGATCGGCGTCGTCCCCCAGGAACCCTTCCTCTTCGCCGGCACCCTCCGCGACAACATCGCCTTCGCCCGCCCGTCCGCGACCGACGCCGAGGTCTGGGCCGCCATCGACGCGGTCGGCCTGCGCGACCTCGTCGAACGCACGCCTGCCGGTCTGCTGACCCCGCTGCACGAACGAGGCCAGTCCGTCTCGTCGGGGGAGCGCCAGCTGCTCGCCCTGGCCCGCGCCTTCCTGGCCGAACCGCGCGTGGTCGTCCTCGACGAGGCCACCTCGAGCCTGGACCTGCGCAGCGAACTCCGGGTCGAGGCCGCCCTGGACCGCCTCCTCGAGGGCCGCACGGCCATCCTGGTCGCCCACCGCCTCTCCACCGCCATGCGCGCCGACCGCATCATCGTCGTCGACGACCACGGCATCCTCGAGTCCGGCACCCACGCCGACCTGCTGGCCGCCGGCGGCCGCTACGCCACCATGTTCGAGACCTGGGCCAGGTCCAGCCTGGCCCCCTGATCCCGGGCCGCCACCTCTCAACGGGGCTTGCGGGCGCTCACCAGATGGGTCGGCAGCCACGGACCGCTCCACCACAACCGCCAGCCCAGACCGCGCCGGCTCACGTCGGCCAGGCCGAGGTGCCGCAGCCGTTGCTCGTACTGACGGGTGCCGCTCAGATCGGCGATCAGCAATCTTCCTCCGGGGCGCAGCACTCGCACCGCTTCGTCGATCGCGCGGTCCCGGTCGTCACGCGCTTTCAAGTTGTGCATCGCCACATTGGAGACGACCACGTCGAACGATGCGTCGGGCAGCGGCAGATCGAGCAAGTTGCCGGTATGAACCTCGACGCGGTCCGCCACTCCCGCGGCGGCTGCGTTGCGCATGGTCGCATCCGGGCTGTTGCCCGACTGATCAGCGCGCCACAGATCGACGCCGACCGCCAGCCCGGCGGGCACGCGCCGCGCCGCGGAGACCAGCAACGCGCCCCGGCCGCACCCGAGATCCACGATCTTCTCGTCGCCGTGCAGACCCAGCCCGTCGAGCAGCCGGTTCCAGACCACGAACTTCCCGGCGCGGGAGGCATGGACGGCCAGCAGGCAACAGGCCAGGATCAGCGCGACGCCCACCAGCGGCCACCACGTCCGCTGGACGACAGCTTGGGCGATGCCGGCGCCGATCAGCACCACGGGGACGATCAGCAGCCGCGGAGCGTCGATCCCGTAATCGCCCGGTGGCTTCGATGCCGACATCTCGTCGGCCGGCTCTCGGTTCACATCGCGACACGTTATTCAGCACGGAGGTGGATGTCTGCCCCGCTCCACAACCGGGACAGCAACCCGTCGAAGGTTGTCACGCGCCGATACCCGGGACGACTCAGGCTTGGGGGAGTCGTCCCGGGTGGTGCGGTCAGCGGGACGGCTTGACGACTGCCGCCGCGCCGCCGCCTCGGCGGACGGGTTCGGCGGTGGCGATGAGGCCGCCGTGCTTGGTGAATTCGATGGCGGTCGCGGCGCCCAGTTCGGCGACGTCGGGGCCGAAGGTGTGGCCCAGGGCTTCGAGGCCGGGACCGTACTGGGTGTGGAAGGCCGGCTCGGCCTGGATGCCGGCGCTGTTGCGCTGGGAGGCGCGCGGGGCGGCCATGGCCTGAGGCAGGGTCTGGCCGAGGTCGATGCGGTTGAGGAGGATCTGCAGGACCGTCGTGATGATGGTGGCGCCGCCCGGGGAGCCGAGGGCGAGGAACGGCTTGCCGTCCTTCAGGACGATGGTGGGTGACATCGAGCTGCGGGGGCGCTTGTTCGGGCCGGGGAGGTTCGGGTCCGGGGCGGTGCCCTGCGTGCCGGTGAAGTTGAAGTCGGTGAGCTCGTTGTTGAGCAGGAAGCCACGGCCGGGGACGACCATGGCGTTGCCGCCGGTCGCCTCGATCGTGAGCGTGTACTCGACGATGTTGCCCCACTTGTCGGTCACGGTCAGGTTGGTGGTGCTCTGACCTTCCTCGACAGGGCCGCCGGCGCGAGCGGGCGTGCAGCCGGTCGCGTTGATGTCGCCGGGGGCGACCGGCTTGGTCAGGGCACGGTTCGGGTTGATCTGGCACGCGCGCTGGCTGGCCCAGCCGTCGCTGACCAGCTTCTTCAGGACGCGCTCGGGGGTGTAGGCGCCGACGTAGCGGTTGCGGTCGGCGAAGGACAGGGCGGACGCTTCGGCGTACCAGTGCAGGGCCTTGATGGTGTCGGCCTTGGACAGCTTGGCCTTCTCGAGGATGTTGAGCGCCTCGCTGACGGCCACGCCGCCGCTGGACGGGGTCGACATGCCGTAGACGGTCAGGCCGCGGTAGCCGGACTTCGTCGGCGCCGGGTAGCGCAGCCGGTAGTTGGCCAGGTCGGAGAGGCTCAGGCCGCCCGGGCGGATGGGGTAGGCCCAGGGCTGGGCCGGGTCGGCGGCCACCGGCGGGTGCTGCACCGTGCGGACGATGTCCGAGCCGACGGCGCCACGGTAGAAGACGCCGGTGCCCTTGCGCGCGATCAGGCGGTAGGTGTCGGCGAGGTCCGGGTTGCGCTGGACGCTGCCGACCGCCGGCGCCGCGCCGCCGGGCAGGTAGAGGTCGCGGGTGGAGCTGAACTGGGCGAAGGCGGCCAGGTTGTCGGTCACCTGCTGGTTGAAGGTGGCGTCGACGGCGAAGCCCCGGTCCGCCACGGTCGCCGCGGGCTGCAGCAGGCTGCCGAGCGACCGGCTGCCCCACTTGCGCGTGGCGGCCTCCCACGTGGCGAGCGTGCCGGGCGTGCCGGCGGAGAGTCCGCTGATGCGGGCCTCGTTGAAGTCGTACGGCAACCCGTCCGCCGGATCGATGAACGTCCGCTCGGTCATCGTGGCCGGCCCGGACTCGCGCCCGTCGATCGTGCTCACCGTGCGGTGCTTGGCGTCGTAGTAGACGAAGAAACCGCCGCCCCCGATGCCCGCGGAGAACGGTTCGGTGACGCCGAGAGTCGCAGCCGCGGCCACGGCGGCGTCGACCGCGTTGCCGCCCCGGCGCAGCACGTCGAGGCCGACCGCGGTGGCGGTCGCGTCGACGGTGGCCACGGCGCCGCCGTACCCGACCGCGGTGGGGGTTTTCTGCGGGGTGTGCGCGCTCGCGCCGGTCGGCACGAGCGCCGTGGTGGCAACCGCCATGATCGCCGTGATCGGCACAGCCAAAGTGGATCTCATCGAGCCTCCGAACGGAGAAGGGACTCTCTCTCCCTACCGGGCCGAGTGGACCGGCACAACTCGGAGCGCCGCGGTCTGTCCTCATCGGGCGTCGAGCGGAAGGCGGACCCGGATCGTCGTGCCGGGGCCGTCGTCGTCGATGAGCTCGATGCTGCCGTGGTGCCGCTGGACGACCGCGCGGCTCAGGGTGAGGCCGAGACCCGTACCGGGAAGGGCTCTGTCCCGCGCCCGGCTCGTGCGGTAGAGGCCGGTGAACATCTTCTCGCGCTCCTCCGGCGAGACCCCGATGCCGGTGTCCGACACGGACAGCTCGGCCGCCCGGCCCTCCACGCGCAGCGCGACGGTCACGCGGCCGCCGTCGGGGCTGTAGCGGACGGCGTTGCCGAGCAGGTTGTCGAGGACCTGGCGCAGGCGCTTGCGGTCGCCGGGCAGGATCAGCTCCGGCGGCAGGTCCGCCTCGACGGTGAGCGGTTCCCCGTCGACGGCTTCCCGCGTACGGGCGACGGCCTCCCGCACGACGCCGGCCAGGTCGATCGGGGTGAGCTGGACCTCCGCGTGCCCGCCGTCCAGGGCCGACAGCTCCAGCAGCTCGCCGATGATGTGCCGTAGTTGCGTGGTGTTGCGCTCGATCACCTCGAGCATCGCCGGCCCGTCCTCGGTCAGCGTCTTGGCGTCCGCCTCCCGCAGCAGTTCCGTGTACGCGGCGATGGACGTCAGCGGCGTGCGCAACTCGTGCCCGATCAGCGCCAGGTACTCGTTCTTGGTCCGGGTCAGCTGACGTTGCAGGTCCTCCACCAGCCGCGCCTCCAGGAATTGCCCGATGTGCGCGGCGATCCCGGACATCAGCGCGACCAGCTCGTCCTCGTGGCTCTCCGCGCTCCCGGCGAAGACTGTCAGCACCCCGAGCGCCTCGAGCCCGTGCCGGACCGGGATCGCCAGCGCGGCGTGCAGCTGGGACTCGGCGGCGGTCTCGGGCGAGATCAGGCTCTGCGGGCGGCCGACGTCGCGGATCCACAGCGGCTTGCCGGCCTGCCACGCGCGGCCGGCGAGCCCGACGCCGTAGGGCAGCTCGTCCGGGACGTCGATGCCGCCGTCCCAGGTCGGGGCGCTCCACTGCGCCGCCGACCGGATCGTCCCGGCCGCGTCGTCGGCCAGCCACAGTTCGGCGTGGGTCCAGCCCAGGGTCCGGACGATGGCCTCCAGCACGCGGGGGCCGGCCGCTTCCACCGTACGGGCCTCCGCCAGCGCCGTGATCACCTCGAGCTCGCACGTCCGGAACCGTTCGGCCCGCTTGCGCCGGGTCACGTCCTGCATCGCCTGGACGGCCCCGATGGTGTCGCCGGTGGGCCCGATGATCGGCTGGGCGTCCACGACGTAGTGCCGGGTGGGACGGTCGCGGCCCTGCAGCTCGACCTCGTGATTGCGTACGGGCTCGCCGCGCAGCGCCCGCAGGATGGCGATGTCGTCGCGCTTGACCGGCGCGCCCGTGCCGTCGGTGAACCCGGCGATCACGTCGATGTCGGCCATCGTGCGCGGCAGCGGCCGGTCGCCCCAGAGCTGCTGCATGCGCTGGTTGAGCAGCACCACGTTGCCCTCGGCGTCGCAGGCCGTGACGCCGTCGTGCAGGCTGTCGAGCACGGCGTCGAGGAACCGCCGCTGCCGATCGATCTCCTGCCGGGCCAGGTGCTCGGTGATGAGCAGCGTGCCGACCCGGGCGCCCTCGGCGACGGCGGCCACGTCGTCGGCGCTCCACTTTCTCGGGTCGCGCTCGGCCACACAGCACATGCCCAGGATGTCGCCGTGCTCACCGCGGATGGGAAACGCCAGAAAGGCCCCGGGCCGCCAGCCCACCGCCGCCCACTCCTCGCCGGTAAGGTCGTCGAGGATCAGCTCCTTGCCGGTCGACACGACGATGCCCGAGAGGCCCTCGTCCATGGGGGCGTCGGCGATCCGCTCGCGCGGCGTCTCCAGGCCGTAGGCGCCCCACAGCCGTAGCCGGCCACCTTCGGCGAAGTGCACGAGCGCACTCGTCGCGCGGGCCGCCCGGGCCACGAGCGCGGCGAGGTGATCCGCCGGGCCGACGATTTCGCTGAGTGGCATGCGCGACCTCCGCCCTCAGCGTAGCCTTCCGAAACGGGTCAAACGCGGCGAAACACCAGATCGGCGATGTCCCGCCCCTCCCGGACGCCCCGCTGCTCGAACTTCGTCACCGGCCGCGTGTCCGGGCGCGGGGCGAAGCCGTCGTACGCGTTCGCCAGTCCCGGATCGGCGGTCAGCACCTCCAGCATCGCCTCGGCGTAGTGCGCCCAGTCCGTCGCACAGTGCAGGGTGCCGCCCGGCCGCAGCCGCTCGCGCAGCAAGGCCACGTTGGCCGGCTGGATCAGGCGCCGCTTGTGGTGCCGCGCCTTGGGCCACGGGTCCGGGAAGAACGCGTGCACGGCGTCGAGGCTCCCCGGCGCCAGCCGCCGGACCAGCTCCATCGCGTCGCCGTGCGCCACCCGGACGTTCTCCCCGGCCAGGGCCAGCAGGTTGGCGATGCCGGGCGTGTGCACCTCGACGCCTAGATAGTTCCGCCCCGGATCGGCGGCCGCCGTCGCGGCCAGGCTGTCACCCATGCCGAATCCGATCTCGAGGACGACCGGAGCGTCCCGCCCGAACAACTCCGCCAGATCCAGCGGGCTGCGGTCGCCGTCCTCGATTGTGATCCCCAGCCGTGGCCACAGCTCCGCGAAGGCGTCGGCGTGCCGGGTGCCCATGCGGCCCCGGCGCGGGTGGAAGGTCCGGATCGGCCGTGCGTTCGTGTCGCTCATCAGGCGCCCAGTCTAGGACCCGGCCCGGATTCGGGCCGGCGATCATGGTCCGGCGGCCCCGCAGGCGCCGGGGATCATGCCGATTGTCGATGCGGGGGCGGCGGGTCATCTATTGTGGACGGATTCGCCGGGTTTCCGTGATCCACGGGAAAATTTGATCTATCACTATGCGTGTCTGTCCGGATACGATCAGCGGCGAGAAGCCACCTCCCTCGACCCCCCACGAGGAGTTGCCGTGGACGCCTATTTCCTGACCGAACGCCACGACCGCCTGCGCCAGGAGGTGCGGGCGTTCGCCGAGACGGAGGTGCGCCTGCGGGTCGGCGAGATGGAGGCCGCGCGGAGCGTGCAGCACGACCTCGCCCGGCTCATCGCCCGGCAGGGCTGGATCGGCGTGACCATCGGCACCGAGTACGGCGGCATGGGTCTCGGCCACCTCGCCAAGACGATCGTCATCGAGGAGCTGGCCCGGGTCAGCGGGGCGATGGGCGCCATGGTCCAGGCGTCGCAGCTCGGCGTGGCGAAGATCCTGCACTTCGGCGACGACGAGCAGCGCGCGACCTGGCTGCCGCGCATCGCCGCCGGCGACTGCCTGCCCACGATCGCGGTCACCGAGGAGGAGTCCGGCGGCCACGTCCTCGGCATGACCACCACCGCCGTCCGCGACGGCGACGACTACATCCTCAACGGCGGCAAGGTGTACGTCGGGAACAGTCACGTGGGCGACCTGCACGGCGTGGTCGTGCGGACCGGGCCGGGGTCCAAGGGCCTGTCGGCCTTCCTCGTCGAGGCGGACCGGCCGGGCTTCTCGCTCGGCGAGCACCGGCCCGCGATGGGGCTGCACGGCTTCAGCTTCGGCGAGCTCATCTTCGACAACTGCCGGATCCCCGCGGCCAACCGGCTGGGTGCCGAGGGCGACGGCCTGCCGGTGGCCTACTCCTCCAGCATCCTGTACGGCCGGGCGAACCTGACCGCGGTCGCCCTCGGCATCCACCAGGCGCTCGTGGAGGAGACGACCGCCTTCGTCACCGACCGCCACCGCTACGGCCGGCCGCTCGGCGACCTCCTGCCCATCAAGCTCAAACTGGGCCAGATGCAGTCCCGCCTGATGACGGCCCGCCTCGCCGCCTACCACGCCGTCCACACCCTGGACCAGGGCCTGCCCTGCGACGCCGAACTGATGAACGCCAAATTCGTCAACGTCGAGTCCGCCCTCGACAGCGCCCGCAACGCCATGGAGATCCACGCCGCCGCCGGCCTCTTCCCCGACCGCCCGGTCGAGCGCTACCTCCGCGACGCCCACCACATCTACGCCCCCGCCGGCACCTCCGACGTCCAACTCCTCCGCCTCGCCGAGTTCGCCCTGGGCACCGCCAAGGGCCAATGGTCCGAACGCCTCGCCGCCCCCACCCCCGCCGAGCCCGAAGCCGTCACCAGCTGACCGCGCACCAGCCGCCCGCCGGCGCCCCGCTCGCCGGCGCCCCGCTCGCCGGCGCCTCGCTCCGAGCCGCTCGCCCGCGCCGCGCTTCCCCTTCGCTTCGGGCTATGGACCCACGGTCGTCCGTGCGCAGCTGCCCACCCCCCGCCGCCTGCGCGCGTCTGAACGTCGTCGGTCGTGTGCGCGTCTGAACCTCTTCGGTCGTGCGCGCGGCTGGTCATCGTCGGTCGTGTGCGCGACTGAACCTCTTCGGTCGTGTGCGTCTGAGCGTCGTCGGTCGTGCGCGCGTCTGAACCTCTTCGGTCGTGCGCGCGGCTGGTCATCGTCGGTCGTGCGCACGGCTGGCTGTTCTCGGAAGCCCGGTCTCGGCGCCGCGGGCCCAGGAGACGGCGCTGAACGCCCCGCGTTGGGCGCAGCCGGAAATCGCGGAACGGGAAGCTCGATCGTTCAGTCGGAACTGCCATGAACAAGAGAGCGGAACAGCCGCGCCGCGCACACGTCACCGACTCAAAGTGCAAGCGCGGGAAGGCAACGCCGCGCGCAGACTCGTAATCAGAAACACCCCGAGAGTGCAAGCGAGAACCGGCACGCGCAAACGGAAACCGATCCGAGCGCGAAAGCGGGAGCCGGCGCGCGCGTTCTCAGAAACAGGACCGATCCGAGCACGAAAGCGGACACTCGCCTTCACATGCAGGAACAGCAACTACTCGGCACAAGCTCCGACAGGGGTCCAAACGCGGGAGTGGCGCTGGGGCGGTGGGCGGCCTGATCACGGGACGGGCGCGTCGGGCGGCCTGATCACGGGACGGGCGCGTCAGGCGGCCTGATCACGGGACCGGGCACGTCGGGCGGCCTGGTCGCGGGACCGGGCGTATCGGGTGCCGGTCGTGTTCGGGCGCGCCGGGTGGTCCGGTCGCGAGGCAGGGCGCGCGGGGTGGGCTGGTCGCAAGGTCAGGCGCATCGGGTGCCCGGTCGCGGACGAGCCGCGGCGCACCGGGTGGGGTTGGTCGCAAAGCGTGCCGTGTCGGGTGGGCTGATCGCCGGCCGGGCGCGTCGAGCGGGCTGCTAGCGGCATGTGGCGCACTGGGCGGGCGGTGGTCACCGCGGGCGTCCTCCTCCTCGCGGGGGGTGGCGGCGAGCTCCTCTTCTTGGCGGGCGGGGCACTCCTCCTCGCGACCGGGCCGGACGGCGCCTTGCTCTCGAGCGGGTCGGACGGCGCCTTGCTCTCGAGCGGGTCGGACGGCGCGCTCTCGACCGGGCTGAGCGGCACTCTCCGCCCGGCGGGACTGGGCGGCTTCCTCCTCGGGCGTGCGCGGCGGCCCCGACTCCGGTTCACTGTGGAAAGCGCGGTAAATAGCCTGCGCGTGACGGACGGCCTTACCCCACTCGCGATGACGCGCGTGCGCACGCCGGAACTCGTCGCGCGCAGCGTCAGGGCGGCGTGACCGTCCTTTGTCGCGCATGACGGCCACCTCCGGCCCGCTGAACATCGACAACTGTTCCATGGCGACGATTGTCCTCCGCGAGGTCCGCGCACACCTCATCGGATTCGATTTTCCGAGTGCCACATTCGCTCGGCGAGTTCGTGCCCGGTGCGAAAAACGGCGGCGTGATTCGCGTAACAGAAGGCACGTGACGGGGAGGCGGCACGTGACGGGGAGGCGGTGGAAGAACAGCGCGTCAGCGGCCGTCCTCGCGGCGGTGGATCTGGTCGATCAGCTCCGCGGCCATCGACTTGATGGTTTCCAGGCCCGGGCGGCCCCACGGGCGCGGCTCCACGTCGACCACGCAGATGGTGCCCAGGGTCGTGCCCGTACGGTCGATGAGCGGCGCCCCCAGGTAGGAGCGGATGCCGATCTCGTCGACCACCGGGTTGCCGGCGAAGCGCGGGTAGTCGCAGACGTCGTCGAGGACCAGCGCCTTGCGGCGGACCACCACGTGCGGACAGTAGCCGTGGTCCCGGTCCATGACCCGGCCGGGCGTCGCCGCGTCGTCGCCTCGGGAGACGGTGTGGAGGCCGGCGAAGTACTGGCGGTCGGCGCTGATGAAGTTGACCATCGCGTACGGGGCGCCGGTCACTTCGGTCAGCCGCCGCGCGAACTCGTCGAACTCGGGGACCGGCTGGTCGCCCAGGCCCAGGTCGGCGAGGCGGCGCATGCGCAGGGGCACTTCGGGGTCGACCGGGGTCAGCGGGTGGTGGGGGGCGGAGTCGTAGATCATGCCGGGCTCCCTACGGGCGTCGGTGAGGAGAGGAGGTGGCGGACGAGGCGGATGAGCACGCCGGTGGCCGACCGGGCGTCCCGCGCGTCGCAGGTGACGATCGGGACCGCGGGGTCGAGGTCGAGCGCCGCGCGCAGGTCCGGCGCCTGATAGCGGTACGCACCCTCGAACTCGTTGACCGCGACGACGAAGCGGATGCCCCGCGACTCGAAGAAGTCGACGGCCGCGAAGCAGTCCTGCAGCCGGCGCGTGTCGGCGAGCACCACCGCCCCGAGCGCGCCCGCGGACAGCTCGTCCCACATGAACCAGAAGCGCTCCTGGCCGGGCGTGCCGAAGAGGTAGAGGATGTGGTCCTGGTCGACGGTGATGCGGCCGAAGTCGAGGGCCACCGTCGTGGTCGCCTTGCTCTCCACGCCGGCCAGGTTGTCCGTGCCGATGCTGGCGGAGGTGATGAGCTCCTCCGTGCGCAGCGGCTCGATCTCGCTGACCGCGCCCACGAAGGTGGTCTTGCCGACCCCGAAGCCGCCCGCGATCAGCAGCTTGAGGGCGGTGGGCAGGCTCGGCAGGGGCTCAGAGCCGTCGTTGTAGGGCATCGAGAATGGTCTCCAGTACCGACGTGGTGGTGGGATCGTCCGGCTTGCCGGGCGACCGGGTGTGGACGGCGCCGGCGTCGACGAGGTCCGAGAGCAGGATCTTCGTGACGACGGCGGGCAGGCGCAGGCGCGCGGCCACCTCGGCGACCGTCGTGGGGCTGCGGCAGAGTCCGAGCGCCTGGGCGTGGTCCGGCTCGAGGTGGCCGTGCGGCTGCCGGCCGGTCGCGATCACCATGGACAGCAGTTCCATGCGGGTGCTGGGCTCGGTGCGGCCGTTGCTCACCGTGTACGGCCGGACGAGCCGCCCCGCCGCCTCGTCGAGCCACGGCTCCTGCTCGGCACCCACGGCCGTCACCGCGCCGGGGGCCGGGCGGGCGTACCGAGGTAGGGCTTGACGCTCTTGACCAGCTGGGCCATCTCGTAGCCGAGCACGCCCGGGTCGGCCGCCTTGCCGGCGAGGACCGCGAGCACCGCGCCGGAGCCGGCCGCGGTCACGAAGAGCAACGAGCCGTCGAGCTCCGCCACCACCTGGCGCACGTCGTCCCCGCCGTCGAAGCGGATGCCCGCGCTGCGCGCCAGCGAGAAGAGCCCGGAGGCGATCGCCGCGAGGTGGTCCGCGCTGTCGTCGTCGAGCCCGTGCGCGGCCTTGCGCAGCCCGTCCGACGAGAGCAGCAGCACGCTGCGGGTGTGCGGGACGCGGTCGGCGAGGCCGGACAGCAGCCAGGCCAGGCTCTGGGCCGGGCGGACCGGATCGTTCGTGAGCATGGGGACCTCTCTCAGCGGGGCTCGGTGCCGGTCGGCTCGCCTGCCTCGCCTCGCGAGACACCACGCAGGTACGACGCCATCAGGCTGGGGTCGTGCACCTCGGTGTCCTCCTCGGGGTCGCTGGCGCGCTCCGGGGGTCCCGCCTGCAACTGCGGCGCCAGATGGGTCTGGCTGTGCCGGCGGGGGAGTGGGGGCGGAGCGTCGGCGGGGCCGTCTCCGGCAGCACCGGTCAGGAGCATGACGTCGGTGTCGGGCTCCGGATCGGCGTTCTCTTCGGGGGCGGGAGCGGCCGGGGCGGGCCACTCGGGGGGTGACGCGGTGAGCTGGGCGCGGGCTGTCGCCCGTACCGTCGGGGCGGGCGGGACCGGCGCGGCGGCCGGGACCACCGCGGTCTCGCCCTCCTCGGTGACCGGGCCGAGGAGCTGGCGCGGCAGGACGACCACGGCCTGGGTGCCGCCGTAGATGTTGCTCTGCAGCTGCACGGTGATGCCGTGCTGGCGGGCGATCATCGAGACCACGAAGAGGCCGATCCGGCCGTCCTGCAGCAACTCGTCGAGGTCGACGTCGTCGGGGTCGGCGAGCAGCCGGTTGACCCGCTCGCGGTCCGCGGCCGGGATGCCGAGCCCGCGGTCCTCCACCTCGACGACCATGCCGGCCGCCACGGCCTGCGCCCGCAGCAGCACCTGCGTCTGCGGCGGCGCGAACATCGTGGCGTTCTCGATGAGCTCCGCGACCAGGTGGATGATGCTGGCGACGGCGTGCCCGGGCACGGTGCCCTCGATCGGCGGCACGAGCTTGACCCGCGAATAGTGCTCGACCTCGGCGATCGCCGAGCGCAGCACCTCGGTCAGCACGACCGGCCGGCTCCACTGCCGGCGCGACACCGTGCCGCCCAGCACCGCGAGGTTCTCGGCGTGCCGGCGGATGCGGGTCGCGAGATGGTCGACCTGGAACAGGCCCTTGAGCAGGTCGGGGTCCTCGACCTCGTTCTCCAGGGCGTCCAGCAGCATGATCTCGCGGTGGACCAGGGACTGCAGCCGCCGCGACAGGTTGACGAAGACCTCGACCTGACGGCCGGAGTGCGACCGCACCACGACGGGACGCGACTCGGCCTCGCGCAGCCGCTCCTTGAGCGCCGCGGCCTCGGCCGCTTCCGCCTTGGCCTGGTCGGCCTCCGCCCGTACGAGATCAAGGGTGGCCCGGGCGTGCGCGGCGACCGTCTGCGCGTCGGCTGCGGCCGCCTGGGCCTGCGCGACGACGGCGCGCGCGGTCACGACCTCGGCCCGGGCTGCCGTCGCCTCGGCCACCTGCTGGGCCAGCTCGGCCCGCGTGGCCTCGAGGTCGGCCCGCCCGGCGCCGGCGTCGGCCCGGGACCGGTTGGCCTCGGCCTGGGCGCGTGCGCCCTCGGCCTGGGCCCGGCTTGCTTCCGTACGCGCATCCGCGGCGTACGCCCGGGCCTCGGCGGCCTCCGCCCGGAGCACCACGATCCGCTCGTCGGCCTGCCGGGCGGCCCGCCCCGCACTGGCCGCCGTCACGGCGATCACGAGCAGGCCGGCCACGAACGCGGCGATCAGCGCGCCCTCGGTCGCGTCCACCCCGCCGGACCACAGGTAGCCGATCGCCACCGCGAAGAGGACGGCGGCCGCGGCGGCGGGCAGAACACCGAGCCGCACGAGACGCCCCCGCAGCGCGGCATCGTCCGAACCGGACGGGGCGGGAAGAACTGTATCGGGCATGAGCATCCTCGAGCGGCGAGAGGCGTCGGGGGATGACCAGTGGATATCCACTGTGGAAGCGACGCCCACTCTAGTGCGCCCGGCCGACTTGTCCAGCGGGGAGAACGGCCCGCCCGGTCGCCCATCGAGCCCGATCACTGCCGCGCGACCGGCCCGGACGCGGCGGCGGGGCCGTCACCTGGCCCCGGGACGAACCGGTAACGGTCTCGCGTCAAAAGGGCACAGCCCCGAAATTTCCGGGCACTTGCGATGAACCTTACGGTCCGTCCGGGGTTCTTCCCGCTTCTTCCGTACGCGCGTCGCGCCCGGCGGCGCCGAACGACGTGCGAAGGGCCGGCCCGAGTTGCCGGGCCGGCCCTTGCTCCGCTCGCGGGACCTCGTGTCGCGCGGGCGTCCTTCGCGCTTCCCTGCACGCTTTCGTCGCGCGGGTCGTGTTCCCGCGCGCTTCCCTCGCGTGGATCCTGTTTCTTCGCGCGGTCAGTGCGTGGGCTGGACGCTGGGCTGCGACCCCTGCCGGAACGGCGTCCGCGCCCCCGTCGCCAGGTCGACCAGCATGACCCAGGACCCGTTCTTGTACGTGCCCGTCGCCACGGCGCGGCCGGCGTCGATGTACGCGAGCTCCCGGTCCTGGCTGGCGCCGACGGTCCGCTTCGCCCCGGAGGCGGTGTCGTACTCGACCACGTGCACCGGCTGGTTCGCCGCCGGGGTCTCGCCCTGCTCGTACGCGGTCCAGGCCAGCTTCGCCCCGTCGGCCCGCCAGCTCGGCACGACCGCGAAGCCCGAGTTCTGCCGGCTGCCGCCCCCGTAGGCCGCGACCGTCTTCTCGCCCCCGGTGGCCAGCGTGCCCACGGTCAGGCACGCGTCGTAGAGCGACTCGCAGTCCCCGCCGCGGAAGGCGACGCGGGTGCCGTCGGGGGACCAGGCCACGGCATCGTCCGTACGCAGCCGCTCGCTGAGCGATCCGGTCGCGGCGGCCTGGGCGGCGGGCTCGGCCGGCAGCTCCTCCTCGCGGCAGTACGCGGGGAAGACGACCTCGGGCGCGGCGTTCACCGTCGTCGCCGAGATGCGGTAGACCCCGGGGCCGCCCGAGCAGGACAGCGACGCGAAGGCGATCGACTGCCCGTCCGGCGACCAGCTCGGCCCGGCAGCCGCCCGCGTGGTGACCCGGCGCTTGGCGGTGCCGTCGGCCTTCATGACCCACAGCTGCCCGCCCTTGAGCAGCGCGATCGACTGCCCGTCGGGCGACCAGCGGGGCCGCGACCAGCCGCCGCCGGTGGTCACCCGCGACTCCGCGGTGCCCCGGCTGACGTAGACGTCGCCGGACCGCACGTATGCGACCGCGGCCGGCGCGGCCGCCCTGGCACCGGCTGCCGCCTCCGCCGCCACGGGAGCCACCAGCCCCGCCCCGGCGATGCCCGCCACCACCACTGCCACCCGCGCCGCAATCCGGACCTGCATGGTCAACGCCCCCCGACGTCGTCTTCCGCCTACACCGCAGTCATCGTCGCAACCGGCCCGCACCTAAGCGGTTCCCACCCCGAAACCCCAACAAATCCGAACCGTTCGGACGACCCGCCTCCGTCCGCTTTCCCGTGGACCCGCCCCGCCCGGACAAAGCCCCCAAAGCGCACGGCTGCCCGAAACCGAGATCGAGAGAGGAGCGTCGCCCGCCCCGACGCCGGCCCAGGCGACCCGGGTGAGACGCGTCGCCGGGCAGATGAGCCGGACCGTCGAGCCGGCGGGCGGCCGGGCGCGGGCGGCCGGTGTGCCGCCGTTCGCCCGGCCCGGCAGGAAACCCCCGGCGGGCGCGGTCAACGGCCGAGCGGCCGGCCCCGGTGCCCGGGCGAGCAAGATCCGCGGCTCGGCCGTGAGCAGCCCGCCCGCCCGGCCGTGAGCAGCCCGCCCGCACGGCGCGAACCGTGCGGGCGGGTGCCTGGCCGTGAGTGCGGCAGGGATCAGGCGGCGTCGGTGCTCCACATCGCCGTGAAGGCCGCGGCCTCGCCGGCGAGCCAGCGCTCGACGTCGCCCGTCCTGGTCGCCGGGTCGGGGCGGTGGGTCACCCCGCGGCGGAGGTCGACCAGGACCGGCTCGGCGTTGGGCAGGATCTGGTCCATGTGGCGGGCCATGAGGTGGAGGGTGGCGGTCACCACCTCGGGCGTCGGGGGCTGCTCGTCGAAGTGCAGCCGGACGGCCTCGCGGCGCCCGTCCTCGTGGTGCAGGCCGAAGTGGGGATTGATCTTCACGGCGAGCGGGCCGACCGAGGTCAGCGCCTCGCGGGTCTGGGCGAGCCCGACCTCGCCCGGGTCGCCGAGCGAGCGCAGATAGGTCAGGGCGCCGGTGCTCACGGCCTCGTAGAGCGGCTTCCACCGGGGCTTGACCAGCTCGGTGACGCCCTCGAGATAGCTGCCGCCGGTGCGGAAGGCGATGTCGGCCTTGAGGGCCTTGACGAGCTGACCGTGCGGGTTGAAGCCGCTGCGCCGCTCGCGCTGGCGGCGCAGGCCGCCGACGAAGGTGGCCTTCGCCGGGCCGGTCCGGGCCACATAGCGGGTGAAGGCCAGCATTGTCGCGTAGGGCGGGATGGTCGGGATCGAGGTGGACATTACGGGCGTCGTCACAGTGATCTCCCCGCAGCTCAGGCGCCGTTTTCGTACACACATACTAATCGACGGGTACGACATTTCCCAACGCGCAGGTGAGCGCCTCGACACGGTGCGTGATCTTGGTGGAGACTGCGGGGATGGCATTGATCCGGTGCAACTTCATGTCCGAGACGCTCGAGCTGGGCACGTCCATGACCGTCCTGTTGCCGCAGCGGACGGCCGCGCAGATCGGGCTTTCCGGCGAGGGAGGCGCCACGGACGATCCGCCGCCGGTGCTCTATCTGTTGCACGGGCTCACGGACGACGACACGGCGTGGACCCGCTACAGCTCGATCGAGCGCTATGCCGCCGCCAAGGGTCTCGCCGTCGTCATGCCGCAGGTGCATCGCAGTTTCTACACCGACGAGAAGTACGGCCTCAAGCACTGGACCTTCCTGTCCGAGGAGCTTCCCGCGATCGTCGCGAGCATGTTCCGGGTGTCGGCGCGGCGGGAGGACACGTTCGTCGCCGGGCTGTCGATGGGCGGCTACGGCGCGCTCAAGTGGGCGCTGCGGCAGCCCGGCCGGTTCGCGGCGGCGGCCAGCCTGTCCGGGGCGCTCGATGTGGCGTACATGCTCGAGCACGACCAGCGGCCGCACGTCGCCGACCTCATCGGCCGGGTGTTCGGTGGGGCCGACCCGGCCGGCACCGACGACGACCTGCTGCACCTGTTGACGAAGGCGGACGACCGGCTGCCGGAGTTGATGGTGCGGTGCGGCACCGAGGACCACCTGTTGCCGCACAACGAGCGGTTCGTCGCGGCGGCCCGCAAGGAGAATGTCGCGCTGGAGGTCGGCTTCGGCCCCGGCGCGCACGTCTGGGACTACTGGGACGAGCACATCCAGGCCGTGCTCGACTGGCTGCCGCTGGACCGTTAGAGCTGCAGGGCCGAGGCCATGCGCGCCTGCTCCTCGAGCACTTCGTTCATCCGCTCCTGCACGGCGCTGATCTGCCCGATGGTGTCGCTGGTCGTGAGGATGCCGCTGGAGACCGTACGCGCGCTGTTCTGAATGCCGTTGATCTGCTCGGACACGCGCTGGGTGGCCTCGGCCGTCTCGCGGGCCAGATCCTTGACCTCGCCGGCGACGACGGCGAAGCCGCGGCCGACCTCGCCCGCCCGGGCGGCCTCGATGGTCGCGTTGAGGGCGAGCAGGTTGGTCTGGTCCGCGATGGCCGAAATGATCTTGATGACGTCGCCGATGGCGGTCGAGGCCCGGCCCAGCGCCTCGACCTCCTGGGTCATCTCCGACGCGCGGGCCACGGCGTCCTGGGCGACCCGGGTCGCGTCGTCGCTCGCCGCGCGCAGGCGGGAGATCGTGTCGAGCAGGTTCCGCGAGTTCTCGGCCGCCGTCTCGTTGCCGCGGACGATGTCGAGCCGCTGCGACACCAGCTGCTGCACGTTGCGCAGCGCCGACGCCCGGGAGTCGGACAGCTCGATGTACTCCGTCGTGAAGAAGTCCATCGTGCCGATGATCCGGCCGTGGCTCAGGATCGGGAAGCAGACGCCCGAGCGCACGCCGGCCCGCTGCGCCGCGGGCGCCCGTACGCAATCGGTCAGCTCGCCGATGTCCCGCACGAAGACCAGGTCCCGGGCGCGCCAGGCGCGGCCGGACAGGCCGACGCCCTCGGCGAAGGTCGCCGCGAGAGTCACCTTGCGGAACTCGTCGCCGGCCGAGCCCGATTCGATCTTGAACTTGAGCACGTTCTGGGTGTCGTCGAGCTCCCAGAACGACCCGTACGCCCAGCCGAACGCCGACCGCACCGAGTCCAGCGCGATCCGCAGCGTCGACATGGGGTCGGTGGCCTCACCGAGCGCGGTGACGACGTTCGTGACGGCGAGCCGGTCGTCGGCGACCTGGCGCAGCTCGGCCGCGGCGAGGGCGTTGAACCGGGCCTGCTCGGCGATCCGCGCGATGGACGCCCACTTCTCGCTGCGCGGGCCGTCGATGTAGAGCGGCTCGGCCGAGTAGTACTCCAGCGCCGCGATGACCTGGTTGTCCCGGATGACCGGGGTGATGATCGCCGCGTGCATGCCGGTGCGCCCGGCGGCCTGGCAGCGCAGGCAGTCGCTGCACTGGTCCATCTGGCCGACGTACACGGGCTGCTTGGTCCGGATGGCCTTGCCGACCAGCCCGGCGTCGGCCGGCACCGGCTTGCCCTGGATCACGGCCTGCATCTCGCGCACGATCGTCCCGGTCTCGTACGCGACGGTGACCTGGCCCGTGCCGGTCGGCAGCCACACGGCCCCGTAGCTGAAGTTGTGCGAGCTCACCGTGCTGTCGACCGTGATGCGCCAGGCGGACTCCTCGTCCTGGGCGCCGGTGAGGTCGATGATCAGCTTCTCGAGGCTCTCGACGTCACGGGGGATCGGCATGCCCGCTGCCGGGCCCTGCCGTTCCGCCGAACGCGACCGGAATGAGACCACCGCGGAACTCCTGTCACTCGCGAACCTCCTCATCATCGGACAAGCCGGACCCCTCCGGCGGGCGAATCGGTGAACCCGGGTTGCGCTCCGGTTTCCACCGCTCAAGCGCTCGGGGGCCGTACCGATCAGGAGCGCGATGCCGGCGAACGCCCGACGAACGGAGATCAGGATGCCCCGCGCCGCCAGGACCGTCGTGGTCTCCCTCGTCACCGCGCTCGCGCTCGGCACCGGAACACAGGCCGCCTTCGCCGCCACCCGCGCCTCGGTGCCGCCGCCGCCCGGGGAGGGTATTCCCGCGGACGGTACGCCCGGAGCGCCCGAGTTCGACCCGTGGGACGACTCGGCCATGATCGAGGACACCCAGCCGCACGTCGGCGGGTACGTCGCGAACACCGAGCGGTACCTCGCCAGCCCGAGCGCCGTGACGACCGGCATCCCGGCCGCCGTCGACCTGCGCCCCTACGCGCCGGCGGTCGGCGACCAGGGCTCGATCGGCCAGTGCGTGGCGTGGACGATCTCGCGCAACCTCATGGGCTGGTACGCGAACCGGACCGGCGGGGTCGACTCCCCGTACGCGCCGCTGTTCCTCTACATGCGCAACGTCGTCGCGGGCGGGGCGCCGAGCCGGGGCCTCAACCCGGACACGGTGCTCGCCAACGTGCAGGCGAACGGCGTCGACAGCCAGGACGACTACTTCCAGGGCACCAGCAACTACAAGGTGGCGCCGACCTCCGCCGAGATCGCGAACGCCGGCAACTACAAGATCACCGGCTGGACCCGGCTGTGGAGCGGCGCCAACCAGGGCGACAACGCCGAGACGGCGATCAAGCAGGCGCTGGCCAACAACCAGCCGGTGGCCATCGGCTTCAACGTCTTCCAGGACTTCATGGACCTGGGCCCGCACAGCCTCTACAGCACCACGAGCGGCACCAGCCTCGGCGGCCACATGATCACCGCCTTCGGGTACGACGCCGACGGCATCTACGTCCGCAACCAGTGGGGTACGGGCTGGGGCAACGACGGCGACGCGCACCTCTCGTGGAGCTTCGTCGAGACGGTGGTCTCCGGCGCGTACACCATCAACGGCATCGCGACGCCCTCCTCCTCGGTCACCGTCGCGCCGCAGGTGACGGCCCTGTCGACGACGAAGGGGCCGGCGGGCACGTCGGTCACCGTCACGGGGGCCGGGCTGGCCAAGGCGACCGCGGTCCGGTTCGGCGGCGCGAGCGCGACCTTCAGCAAGACCGTCACCAACGGTGTCACGCGCCTGGTCGCGGCCGCCCCGCGCGGCGTCACGGGCGTGGCCGACGTGACGGTCACCAACGCGGCGGGCACGAGCGACGGCAGCGGTACGGCCGACGACTTCTCCTTCACGCAGGCGCCCCCGGCGCTCACGGCGATCAGCCCGTCCAGCGTGAGCCGGGACGGCGGCACGACCATCACCCTGACCGGCACCGACCTGGCCGGCGCGACCTCGGTGAAGGTGGGCACCTCGATCGTCGCGCCCGCGTCGGTCAGCGACACGACGGTGACGTTCGTGGCGCCCGCGCACACCACCGGCAACGTGCCGGTGACGGTCACCACGGGCGGCGGGACGACCGGCTACCGCTATCTGCTGTACGTGGCCTCGGGCGTCCCCACGCTCAGCAAGCTCACGCCGGCGACGGGCGTCAGCACCGCCGTCCAGACGACCGTGGTCGTCACGGGCACCAACCTCGTCAACATCCGCTCGGTCAAACTGGGCACGACGGCGCTCGGCTACACGGTGGTGAGCGCGACCACGCTGAAGGTCTTCGTCAAGAAGCGCGCGACCGGCTCGGCGTCACTCGTGGTCACCACCGCCGGGGGTACGAGCAACGCGCTCACGTACACCGCCAAGGCGCCCGCCAAGCCGGCCATCACCTCGCTGAGCCCGGCGATCGGGCTCACGACGACGTCGACCGCCGTGGTGATCAACGGCGGCGGGTTCACCGGGGCGACCCGGGTGGCGATCGGCGGGCGGGCGGTGTCGTTCACCCGGGTGTCCGACTCGCAGCTCAAGTTCACGGCCCCGGCGCGCCGGGCCGGCAAGGTCACAGTCGTCGTCACCGGGCCGGGCGGCGTGAGCAAGAGTGCGACCTTCACCTACTCGGCGAGCGTCCGGCCGCTCATCAGCTCGCTGGCCCCGGCCCAGGGCAGCACCGCGAAGATGACCAAGGTGAGCGTCACCGGGCGGTATCTGAGCAAGGTGACGATCGCCTACTCGGCCGGCAAGCGGGCCAGCTTCCAGCGGGTCAGCGACACCCGGCTGACGCTGACCCTCGTCCGCCACGCCGCCGGCAAGGTGTCGGTGCAGGTGCGCTCGGCGGCGGGCTACAGCGGGAAGCTGACCTTCACGTACGTGAAATAGCCCTTCCCGGCGTTCTCGCGGCCCGAACCCGGCCGTTGTGACGGCCCGCACTCGGCCGTTGTCACGGCCCGGCTCAGTCGCTGTCGCGGGTCTGCTCGGCCAGGAAGCGCTCCAGCTCGGCGCCCAGCTCGTCGGCGCTGGGCAGGTTGCGGCCCGGCTCGGCGAGGAGGTTGCTGTCCCGGCCCCGGACGAAGGCGTCGTACTGCGCCTCGAGCGAGGTGACCAGGCGCCCGGCCTGCTCGTCGTCGGCGACCTGCTTGTCGACCTCCTCGCGCACCTCGGCGGCGGCCTCGTGCAGCTGGAGGGTGGGCAGGACCAGGCCGGTGCTGTTGGCGACCGACTCGATGAGCAGCTCGGCCGCGGCCGGATAGGACGTCTGGGCCAGGTAGTGCGGGACGTGGGCGGCGTAGCCCATGGCGTCGAGGCCGGCCTCGCCGAGGCGGAACTCGAGGAGGTTGCCGACGCTGGCCGGCACCTGCACCTTCTGCAGCCAGGACTCGTGCTCGCCGAGCAGGCGCTGCTCGGTGGCGTGGGCGGTCATGCTGACCGGGCGGGTGTGCGGCACGGCCATCGGGATCGCGTTGAGGCCCACGGTGACGCTCACGCCGAAGCGGCCGATGAGCTGGCGGACGGCGGCGATGAAGCGCTCCCACTGCAGGTCCGGCTCGGGCCCGGCGAGCAGCAGGAACGGGGTGCCGGTGAGGTCCTTGACGAGGTGCAGGGCGAGGCTGGGCTGCTCGTAGCTCTCCCAGTGGTCCTCGACGAAGATCATGGGCGGGCGCCGGGACCGGTAGTCCAGCAGCTGGTCGAGGTCGAAGGTCGCGAGGACCCGGCTCTCGAACTCCTCCAGCAGATGTTCGCGGGACAGCTGGATCGCGCTCCCCGCGTCGACGAACCCCGTCAGCGCCTGGATCAGCACCACGCTGTCCAGCTCGGGCAGGTCGTCGGCCAACTCGTAGAGCCCCTGTGGGTCGAGCACGCTGCGGACCTCCTCGTCACAACGCCCGCACTACCGGCGGGCATTGTGACCACAACACCCCGGCGCGCGGTTTCATTCCTTGATCTTTCCGTACGCCCTCCCGCCCTCGTCGAGTGCCCACGAGGGGTACGGCAGAGTCACCGGACGAGCGCGGAAAGTGTTTTCTGTCTCGGTTTGGCGTGCACGTGCATCTGCAAGGCACAATAAGACCAGGATCCCCCTCGTCCCCTCGGAGCGATCTGGTGAGTGATTCCGCCGTTCCCCCGTCCGCCACCACGTCCGACGAAGCCACCCCGCCGGGGAGCCTGTGGGCCCGGATGAAAGCCGACCCGCAATACGCGCCGGAGCATCTGGCGCTCGAGGCGGTCCGCCGCCTGGGCCCCGAGGCCCGCGACTGGGCCGGGCGCGTCCGCGAGGAGCAGCCCGGCATCACCGAGGAGGCGCTGGCCCAGCTGGCGGTGCGCCGCTTCACCAACCACGCCCGGCTGTCCGGGGCGGTCTCCGGGGCGACCGGCCTGCCCGGCGCGGTCGTCGACGTCGGCGTCCTGGCCTGGACGCAGGCGCGCATGGTGCTGCACGTGGCCGCGGCCTACGGGCTCGACCCCACCGACCCCGAGCGCGCCACCGACCTGCTCGTCCTCCAGCGCGTGCACAAGATCGCCGAGTCGGCGCGCCTGGCCCTGGGCGTCGCGGCCGGGCGCGAGCGGGCCAGCCGGCTCTTCGCCGGGGCGGCCGACCGGCCGCTGACCGGGGTGATGGTCAAGCTGGGCGTCAAGCTCGCGCAGATGGCGGGCGTACGCGCGGCGAAGCGCATGTTCGCCAAGATCGTCCCCGGCGCGGCCGTCCTCCTGGGCACCTGGGCCAACTCGGCGGCAACCAAAGATCTCGCAAGACGCACCCGGGAGCAGTACTCGGCCGCCTAATGTCGGGGCCGGTCCGGGCGATCGGGACCCCGTGACCACCACTGCTGACCGGACCGCCGGCCCGATGCGCGGCGCGCGCTGGGCGTTGCTGCTGCTCGTGCCCGTGCTGCTGGCCGGCTGCGGCGTGCTCGGCGGCTCCGGCTCGACCGCGGGCGGCGGCTCGTCGTCCGCGACCGGCCAGGCCAACGGCGCCCAGCCGTGGCAGGTCGTCGTCCGGGGCAGCGCGACGCCCACGCCCACGTACAGCAGCGGGGTCCCGCCCTATCCGAGCGCGGGACCGACGACGGGTTTCCTGCCGCTGCCCGCGGCGACCCGGGCGACGCCCACGCCGACGTGCTCGCCCAACACCGTGCACTTCTCGCAGATCCGCGCGCTCGACGTCGTGCCGGGCACCACCAGCGCGGTGGCCAGCTGGTACAACGTCGGCGGCTACAACCTGGTCGAGTACCGGCTGACCGCGATCAGCCAGGACCTCAAGTTCGGCAAGCAGCGCGATGTCGGCTGGGTGACGGTCAAGCCGGGCGCCGCCTGCGGGCCGATGACCGCCACGATCTCCGGCCTCGACCGGACGACCGGATACGTCTTCTCCCTCGACGCGGTCATCACCCGGCGCAGCGGGGACGGGACGATGGCGGGGACGCTGCTGCGGTCGCCGGTGGTGCGGACAAAGTAAGGGTGTGGGGCGCCACAGGCCGCGGCGCTCAGTTTTCTCTAAGCTCTCCGCATGGAAAGCATCGTCGAGACGGTCGTGCTCGTGGCCATCTCGGTGCTCGGCGCCGCCCTGGCCCGGCGCCTGGGATTCGTCGCACCCCTGGTCCTGCTCGTCGCCGGCCTCGCCCTGTCCTACGTGCCGGGGATGCCGGAGATCCACCTCGAGCCCGAACTCGTCCTCATCGGCATCCTGCCGCCCCTTCTCTATGTCGCCGCCCTGAACACCAACCTCGTCGCCTTCCGCCGCGCGCTGCGCCCGATCCTGCTGCTGGCCGTCGGGCTGGTGCTGTTGTCCGCGTTCGTCGTCGGCTTCGTCGTGCACATGCTGCTGCCCGACGTGCCGCTGGCCGCCTGCGTGGCACTGGGCGCGGTCGTCGCCCCGCCCGACGCGGTGTCCGCCACCGCCATCGCCCGCCGCATCGGCCTGCCCCGGCGGGTGGTCACCATCCTCGAGGGCGAGAGCCTGCTCAACGACGCCACCGCGCTGGTCACCGTGCGGATCGCCGTGGCCGCCCTGCTCGGGTCGGCGGTCGGCTTCTGGGAGATCGCCGGCGAGGTCGCGCTCAAGGCCGGCGGCGGCGTGCTGCTCGGCCTGGCCGCCGCGGTGGGCGCCGCGTGGCTGCACCGCAAGATCACCGACCCGCTGCTGGACGACGCGGTGTCGTTGCTCACCCCGTTCGTTGTCGTCATCGTCGCCGAGGAGCTGCACTCGTCGAGCGTCGTCGCCGTCGTGGTGACCGGGCTCTATCTGGGGCACCGCATCCCGTACCTGTTGTCGGCGACCTCCCGCCTGCAGATGGACGCCGTCTGGCGGCTGGTCAACTTCCTGCTCGAAGGCGTCGTGTTCCTGCTCGTCGGTCTCCAGCTGCGCGAGCTCATCGAGAACATCGAGGTCGGCCTGGCCACCACGATCCGGGTCACGGTCATGGTGTTCCTGGTGCTGGTGGTCATCCGGTTCGTGTGGATGTACCCGGCGACCTATCTGGCCCGGCTCATGCCCCGGATCCGCGCCCGCGAGGAGCGCCCGCCGGTCGCCGTGCCCACGGTCATCGCCTGGGCGGGCATGCGCGGCGTGGTGACGCTGGCGGCCGCGCTGACGCTGCCGCCCAACGACACGTTCGCGGGCAACGACTACCCGCGCGAGCTGTTCGTCTTCGTCGCCTTCGCGGTCATCGTGCTGACGCTGCTCATCCAGGGCACGACCCTGCCGTGGATGGCCCGCCGGCTGGGCGTGCGCGAGGACACCAGCAGCGCCGACGCCCTGGCCGAGGCCAACGTCCAGCACGCCGCCAGCCGCGCCGCCCGCGAGCGGCTCGAGGAGCACGCCGACGGGGCGCCCGTGTCCGTGGTCGAGCGGCTGCGCGCGCTCACCGACAGCCGGGCCAACGGGGCCTGGGAGCGGCTGGGCAACCAGCGGCAGGAGACCCCGTCCGCCGCGTACGGCAGACTGCGGCGGGAGATGATTACCGCGGAACGGCACGTCTTCAAGATCGCCCGCAACGAGGGGCGCATCTCCGAGGAGGTGCTGACCCGCGCGCAACGCGAGCTCGACCTGGAAGAGTCCCAGCTACACCGGAGCGACGATTGACCTGCCAGCACCTGAAGGAAGCCACCGAGCCGGCCCCGCAGGCGCCCTACGAGGGCGGCTGTCCCGAGTGCGTGCACGACGGCCACCACGACTGGGTGCACCTGCGGCTCTGCCTGGAGTGCGGATACGTGGGCTGCTGCGACTCCTCGCCGCGGCGGCACATGTCCGCCCACCATGACGAGAGCGGGCACCCGGTGATGCGCTCGTACGAACCGGGCGAGACCTGGAAGTGGTGCTACGTGGACGACGTCCTCGGCGCCTGACGACCGCACGACCGCCGGCCGGGCCTCCGCGCCCGGCCGGCCACCGACCCCGCCTGTCACCGCCGCCGGCCGGCCACGGACCCCGCCTGTCACCGCCGCCGGCCGGGCCACCGACTCCGCCGGCCATGACCCCGGGGCCGGCGGCCCGCCTGCCACTGGCCGCGCCTCTCACCGGCCTCGCTTGCCGGCGGCCCGCCTGCCACTGATCGCGCCTGCTTCCGAGCCGCGCTTCGGCCACCACGCCCGGAACGACCCGCTCGCCCCGGTCGAACGGCGCGTGCCGCATCCGGGGCGCGGTGAACGGCTCAACCCGCACCGACCGACGAGTGGTCCTGCCGATCGCGGCCGGCGACGTGTGGGGGGCGTGGCCGGCTCAGGCCCAGACGGCGGCGACCGCGGCGGCGAGGGTGGCGGCCTGGGCGGTGCCGGCGGCCAGGGCGGGGGCGCGACGGCCCGGGTCGAGGATGTTGCCGCCGATGGCCGCGCGGGCGGCCGCGTCCGGGGTGATCAGCAGGCTGCGCGGCGGGGCCAGGGCCGCGAGTTCGGCCTCCGGCGAGGCGCGCAGCATGCCGCCGCCGCTGGGCGCGACGACCAGCACCGCCGACGCGCCGGCCGCGAGGGCCGCGTGGGTCACCGAGTGGACGCCGCCGTCCATGTAGTGGCCGCCGTCGATGGCGACGGGCGGGAAGATGCCCGGCAGGGCGCAGCTCGCGGCGACCGCGTCGGGCAGGGGGACACCGGCGGCGGCGTCCCAGGCGGCGAGGGCGCCCGTGGCGGTGTCGACGGCGGTGATCACGAGGCGGGGCGCGGCGGGCCACTCGTGGACGGGCAGCTGGGCGGCGAAGCGGTCGACGTGGGCGGCGGGGGAGCCGACCGGCGCGGCCATGGCCAGGCCGCCGAGGCGGGCGCGGAGCTGCTCCGGGGCCAGGGACCGGTCGCCGAGCAGGGCGAATCCCTGGGCGAGGAGGCCGGCGTCGATGCGGGGTGAGAGCTCGATGTCGACGGCCGCGGCCGCGCGGGCCGCGGACGACAGGTCGGTGCCGGTGGCGAGCAGGGCGCCCACGTACGCCCCGGCGGAGGTGCCGACGACCAGGTCGTCCTCCGCCAGGGTGAGGCCGAGCCCCGCGAGCAGGCCGAGCTCCCAGGCGATGCCGGTGATGCCGCCGCCCCCGAGGACCAGCGCCCTCATGCGGCGGTCAGCCCGTCCTGCCGGGCGAGCACGATCTCCGCCTCGCGGGCGACGAAGCCGGTCGTCCGGGCGGCTGCCTCGTAGACGCCGACCGTGCGGGACCCGATCGACGGCCACGTGAAGTCCTCGCGGACCCGGCGGCGGCCGCGGCGGGCCAGGGTGCGGGCGTACTCGCGGTCGGTGAGGACAGAGGCGACGGATGCCGCCAGGGAGTCCGGGTCCTGCGGGGCGAAGGCGACGCCGGTGACGCCGGGCTCGATGATCTCGGCCAGCCCGCCGGTGGCGGCGACGGCGACCGGGGTGCCCGCGGCGGCGGCCTCCAGGGCAACCATGCCGAACGGCTCGTAGATGCTCGGCACGACGTAGCAGTCCGAGGCGCCCATCAGCGCGGTCAGCGAGTGGCCGGTGAGGAACCCCGTGAACGTCACGCCGGGCGGGGCCATCTCCTCGAGCGCGGAACGGTAGGGGCCGTCGCCCGCGATCACCACGCGCAGATCCGGGATCGACGAGCGGAGCGCGGGCACCGCGGCGAGCAGATGCTGGACGCCCTTCTCGTAGACCAGCCGGCCCGCGAAGGAGACCAGCGGGGCGTCCCCGGCGTAGGCGGACCGGGCGGCGGCGATCGCGCGCGGGCGGGCGTACCAGCGCAGGACGTCGACGCCGTTGCGCACGACGGCCGTACGGGCGGCGGGCACCGCGAACTGGCGCTGCACTTCCCGGCGCATGTAGTCGGAGCAGACGATCACGCGGGCCGCCTCGGAGGCGAGCCAGCGCTCGACGTCGTCGATCGTGCGGTTGTGCGCCTCGGGCAGGTAGCCCTGGTGCCGGCCCGCCTCGGTCGCGTGGATCGTGGCGACCAGCGGCACGTCGAGGTGCTCGCGCAGGGTCACCGCCGCGTGGGCGACCAGCCAGTCGTGGGCGTGGACGACGTCGTACCGGCCGGTGCGCGCCGCCCGCAGGGCCGCCCGGGTGAACGTGTGGTTGAAGGCGGTCGCCTCGCCCACGAGGTGCGGATAGTCCACCGGGTCCTCGGGGGCGCGGACGACGTGCACGCCCTCGGCGTACTCCTCGCGCAGCGATCCGGGCGCGTGCCGGGTGACCACCGTGACCTCGTGCCCGCCCGCGACCAGCGCGGTCGCCAGCGCGTGCACGTGCCGGCCCAGACCGCCCACCAGCAGCGGCGGATACTCCCAGCTCAGCATCAGGATTCGCATCCGGCCCTTCCCCTCACTCGCAGCACCTCGGCGACGGACCGGGCGGAGAACGGGCTGCCCGTCGCCCGGTGCGGCGGGTCGCCGTCCGCCGTCTCGCTCAACGACCCCAGCCCGGCCTCGCGCACGTGCGCCTCGAGGCCGGTCAGCAGTCCGGTCACGCCCAGGCCGGTCGCGGCGCGCGCGTCCACGTAGGCGCCGATCAGCCAGGGCCACACCGTGCCCTGGTGGTAGGCGACGTCCCGCTCGTCGCGCCCGCCGCGGTGCTCGCCCTGGTAGCCGTACTCGGCCGGGGCGAGCGTGCGCAGCCCGAGCGGGGTCAGCAGGGCCGAGCCGATCGCGCGCAGGGCCGTCCGGTCCGCCTCGGTGACCGGGCCGGCGAGCGGCGCGTGCGGCAGCGACCACGCGAACAGCTGGTTGGGCCGCAGCGACGGGTCGTCGTCGTGGGCGCCGGCGCCCAGGGGGTACGCGGACGCGGGCCCGTCGATCACGTCGTGAAGCCAGCCGTCCGGCGCCCGGAACCGCGTGGCGAACGCGTCCCTGGCCCGGGAGTGTCGCGCGCGCAGCGAGCCGAGGTCCTTCCCGGCCGCCGACCGCAGCTCGATCAGCGCCGCCAAGGCGTTGACCCACAGCGCGTTGATCTCGACCGGCTTCCCGATCCGGGGCGTGACCGGCCCGGCCGCGGTGTAGGCGTTCATCCAGCTCAGGGTCGCGGGGGAGAGGCGCAGCAGCTCGTCGTCCTGCAGCAGCGGGCCGACCCGGGCGGCCAGCATGCGGCTCAGCCCCTCGGCCAGCTCGGCGGCGAGGTCGGTGTCGCCGGTGCGGGCCACGTGCCGGTCGACGGCGTGCACCAGCCACAGCGGCGCGTCGGGGGAGTCGTGCGGGCTCCACGGCGCGTCGGGGGAGTTGCGCGCGGTGTCGCGGACCGCGGCGGCCGTCCGGGCGATCAGCAGCTCACGGCCCTCGTCGGCGCGGCCGGTCGCGAGGAACAGCCCCTCGTAGGCGGTCATCGTGTCGCCGAGGTAGCTGCCGAACCACGGGTAGCCGGCGACGACGTCGGGCCCGTCCGCCGCGGCGACGAGGAACTGGTCGGCGGCCAGGGCGAGGGGGTCGCCCTGGGCGGTGGTGATCAGCGACCGGGCCCGGTCGTGCGCGGCGGCGATCACGGCGGGCGGGGCGGCGGGCGGGCGCCGGGCCAGGTCGCCGGCCCAGGCGGAGATCTCGAGGGTGCCGCCCTCGCCGAGCCGGTCGACGAAGGTGCCGGCCAGGAACAGGTCCTCGGTCGCGACGAGCCCGCGGCCGGCTTCCTCCCGGTGCCAGGCCCCCAGATGCCAGCCGCCGCCGGGCTGCCAGCCCGGGCCGCTGATCCGGTACGCCCCGGCGACGACCGCCCCGTCCGCCAGCTGCTCGACGTCGAGGGCGGGCCCGGTGGCGTAGCGCTCGCCGTGCGCGTCCCGCCACGTGCAAATCGCCGCGACCGCCAGCCCCACGGGCTCCGGAGCGGCGACGACGCGGTGGACGACGGCGAGGGCCGGCCGCCCGTACGCCAGAGCGAGCTCGCGCTCCACGACCACGTCCCCCACCCGCCACCGCCACCGGGGCAATCCGTCGGCGAGGGTGAACGTCTCGAGGTGCCGATGGCCCTCGGGGGACACCGCGCCGGACTCCCACTGGTGCGTGTAGAGCGGCACCCGCGCCCCGGACGGCAGTGTCAGCGTCAGGTCCAGCGCGGCGAGCGCGGTGTGCCGGACGCCCGTGGCGGGGTCGGCCACCGTGAGCAGCGAGTGATAGCGCCGCGTGCGCAGGCCGGCGACCGTGCCCGTGGCGAAGCCGCCGGTGCCGTCGGTGACCAGCCACTCCCATCCGGCACCACCGTCCGCGGCCAGGGAACCGGTGATGATCTGGGGACTTCGCGGCACGGTTCCCTTAATGCTCGGGCTGATCTTCGCTAAACCCACTGGCCGGGTGACGCCGCCCACACGAGTTACCGGTGATCGGACGGTCGCCCGTCCGCGGTCCGATCGGTCCGTAAGAATGACCGTGACGCGGTCGCGCAGGATTGGACCGGCGCGTGGCGGGGAAACGCGATCCTGCCCGCGGCGAAGCCCTCGTGGCCGCGAGGTACCCGACTGGTCGAGGGCTGGGAGCAACAACATGCAGGTGTGGCCGGGTCACCGGTATCCGCTGGGCGCGACATATGACGGCACGGGCACCAACTTCGCGATCTTCTCGGAGGTCGCCGAGGCGGTCGAGCTGTGTCTCTTCGACGCGTCGGGCAACGAGCGCAAGGTCCAGCTGCACGAGCAGGACGCGTTCGTCTGGCACGCCTATCTGCCGGGGGTGGAGCCCGGCCAGCGGTACGGCTACCGCGTCTACGGCCCGTACGACCCGTCCCGCGGCCTGCGGTGCAACCCGCACAAGCTGCTGCTGGACCCCTACGCCCGGGCCGTCGACTCGGACATCGACTGGCACCCGTCGCTGTACGCCTACGACTTCGCCAACCCCGATCAGATGTCGGATCTGGACTCGGCGCCGCACATGGCCAAGGGCGTGGTCGTCAACCCGTACTTCGACTGGGGCAACGACCGGCGCCCGGACATCCCGTACCACCACTCGGTGATCTACGAGACCCACGTGAAGGGCCTGACCCAGCGCCACCCCGACGTGCCGCCGGAGATGCGGGGCACGTACGCGGCGATCGGGCACCCGGCCGTCATCGAGCACTTCGCGAAGCTGGGCGTCACCGCGGTCGAGCTGATGCCGGTGCACCAGTTCGTGCACGACAACCGCCTCGACGACCTGGGCCTGCGCAACTACTGGGGCTACAACACGCTCGGCTTCTTCGCGCCCTACCACGGCTATTCCGCGATGGGCGCGCTCGGCCAGCAGACCCAGGAGTTCCGGGGCATGGTCAAGGCGCTGCACGCGGCCGGCATGGAGGTCATCCTCGACGTCGTCTACAACCACACGGCGGAGGGCAACCACCTCGGCCCGACGATGAGCCTCAAGGGCATCGACAACCGGACCTACTACCGGTTGGTGGACGACCAGCCCAACTTCTACATGGACTACACCGGCACGGGGAACAGCCTCAACGTGCGCAGCCCGCAGAGCCTCCAGCTGATCATGGACTCGCTGCGTTACTGGGTCACCGAGATGCACGTCGACGGGTTCCGCTTCGACCTCGCCTCGACGCTGGCCCGCGAGTTCTACGACGTGGACCGGCTGTCGACGTTCTTCGAGGTCGTGCAGCAGGACCCGGTGGTCGGCCAGGTCAAGCTGATCGCCGAGCCGTGGGACGTCGGGCCCGGCGGCTACCAGGTGGGCAACTTCCCGCCGAACTGGACGGAGTGGAACGGCAAGTACCGCGACACCGTCCGCGACTTCTGGCGCGGCGAGCCGGCGACGCTCGCCGAGTTCGCCAGCCGCATCACCGGCTCCGCCGACCTCTACCAGGACGACGGCCGCAAGCCCTTCCACTCGATCAACTTCGTCACCGCGCACGACGGGTTCACGCTCAACGACCTGGTCTCGTACAACGACAAGCACAACGAGGCCAACGGCGAGGAGAACCGCGACGGCGAGAGCCACAACCGGTCGTGGAACTGCGGCACCGAGGGGCCGAGCGACGACAAGGGCGTGCTGCAGCTGCGGGCCAAGCAGCGGCGCAACTTCCTGGCCACGCTGATGCTGAGCCAGGGCGTGCCGATGATCTCGCACGGCGACGAGCTGGGCCGCACCCAGGGCGGCAACAACAACGCCTACTGCCAGGACAACGAGATCAGCTGGATCGACTGGGACAACGCGGACGAGACGCTGCTCGAGTTCACCCGCAAGCTGACCGCCTTCCGCCACCGGCACCAGGTCTTCCAGCGGCGGCGCTTCTTCACCGGCCTGCCGGTCACCGCGCGCGGCGGCGGCGACCCGCTGCCCGACCTCGAGTGGTTCACCCCGGACGGGCGGCAGATGGCCGGCGACGACTGGGGCAACGACTTCGGCCGGGCGGTCGCGCTCTTCGTCAACGGCGAGGGCATCCGCGAGCGCGGCCAGTACGGCCAGCGCCACGTCGACAGCTCCTTCCTGCTGTTCTTCAACGCCCACGACGCGCCCATCGAGTTCCACACCCCGCCCGCCGAGTACGGCGAGAAGTGGGAGAAGGTCATCGAAACGGCCGAACCCTCGCCCGACCGCCCGAACGTGGTCGAGGCGGGCAACACGATCCTCGTTCCGGACCGCTCGCTCATCGTGTTGGACAGGACGGTTTGATGCCCTTCTCCGGTACCTACCGCATTCAGGTACGCCCCGACTTCCCCCTGCCCGAGGCGGCCAAGCTGGCCGATTACCTGGCCGACCTCGGCGCCAGCCACATGTACACGGCTCCGATCCTCACCGCCGCGCCCGGCTCCGAGCACGGCTACGACGTCGTCGACCACACCCAGGTCAGCCCCGCGCTCGGCGGCGAGCAGGGGCGGCTGGAGCTCAAGGCCGCCCTCGAGGCCGCCGGGCTGGGCCTGGTCGTCGACATCGTGCCCAACCACGCCGGGGTGGCCGTGCCCCACGCGAATCCGACGTGGTGGGACGTGCTCAAGAACGGCGAGCAGTCGCCGTACGCGAAGTTCTACGACATCGACTGGTCACGCGGCAAGATCCTGATCCCGGTGCTGGCCGACGAGCCGGACGCGCTCGACCAGCTCCGGGTCGAGGATGGCGAGCTGCGCTACTACGACAAGCGCTATCCGATCGCCGAGGGCACCGGCGAGGGCTCGCCGCGGGAGGTGCACGAGCGGCAGAACTACGAGCTGGCCAACTGGACGCGCGGCGACAGCGAGATCAACTACCGCCGGTTCTTCACGATCACCGACCTGGCCGGGCTGCGCGTCGAGGACCCCGAGGTCTTCGAGGCCACGCACAAGGAGATCCTGCGCTGGGTGGCCGAGGGTTCCGTACAAGGTCTGCGGGTGGACCACCCCGACGGTTTGCGTGACCCGGGCGGCTACCTGGAGATGCTGCGGGCCGCCGCCCCGGACGCGTGGCTGGTCATCGAGAAGATCCTCGAGCCGGGCGAGGAGATGCCGGACTGGCCCGTCGCCGGCACCACCGGCTACGACGCGCTCTCCGAGGTGGGCGGCGTCTTCGTCGACGGCACCACCGAGGCGTTCTTCGACACCCTCGACCACCACCTGACCGGCACCACGACGACGTGGGAGAACCTGGTCCACGACACCAAGTACGCCCACGCGACCAAGCAGCTCGCGGCCGAGAACGCCCGGCTGGCGCGGCTGATGCCGGACGAGGACACCGCGCCCCGGGCCCTCGCCGAGCTGGCGGCGTGCTTCCCGGTCTACCGCACCTACATGCCGTTCGGCTCGCGGCACCTGGCCAAGGCCCGCGCCGAGGCCGGTCGCCGCCGCCCCGAGCTGATCCCGTGCCTCGACAAGCTCGTCGCCCGGCTGCGCAATCCGGCCGACGAGCTGGCGCTGCGCTTCCAGCAGTACACCGGCGCGGTCATGGCCAAGGGCGTCGAGGACACCGCGTTCTACCGCTGGACCCGCTTCACGGCGCGCAACGAGGTCGGCAACGACCCGTCGAAGTTCGGCGTCTCCCCGGACGAGTTCCACGACCTCACCGAGGCGCGGCATCGGCGCTGGCCGGAGAGCATGACCACGCTCTCGACCCACGACACCAAGCGCAGCGAGGACGTGCGGGCCCGGCTCGCCGTGCTCAGCGAGCTGCCCGGCGACTGGACCGAGGTGGTGCGCCGCTGGGTCCGCACGGCCCCGCTCAGCGATCCGGCGATGGCGCACCTGGTGTGGCAAGCCGCGGTCGGGGCCTGGCCGATCTCCCGCGAGCGGCTCCACGCGTACGCGCTGAAGGCCGCCAAGGAAGCCGGCAGCGCGACCACCTGGACCACGCCCGACGAGCGCTTCGAGACGCAGCTCAAGGAGATGGTCGACCGGATCTACGACGACCCGGCGCTGCACAGCGAGGTCGCGGGGTTCGCGCAGTCGATCACCCCGCCGGGCTGGTCGAACTCGCTCGGCCAAAAGCTCGTGCAGCTGGCGATGCCCGGCGTCCCGGACGTCTACCAGGGCACCGAGCTGTGGGACTTCTCGCTGGTCGACCCGGACAACCGGCGCCCGGTGGACTTCGCCGAGCGGCGCGAGCTGCTCAGCCGCATCGACGACGGGTGGCTGCCGCCGGTCGACGCGACCGGGGCAGCCAAGCTGCTGGTCACCAGCCGCCTGCTGCGGTTGCGCAAGCAGCGGCCCGAGCTCTTCACGAGCTACAAGCCGGTGTACGCCGACGGGCGCACCGCCGAGCACGTGCTCGCCTTCGACCGGGGCGGCGTGGTGGCCGTGGCGACCCGCCTGCCGGTCGGATTGTCACGCCACGGCGGCTGGCACGACACCACGCTGACACTCGACGGCCACACGTGGACGGAAGTCTTCACGAACACCACGTACGGCGGCAATCGCCTGGCAGTGGCCGACATCCTTCAGACCTACCCCGTCGCCCTGCTGGTGAAAGAGTGAGCATGACCGAGTTCGCCGTGTGGGTGCCCGAGACAACCGTCAAGCTGTCGATCGGCGGCGAGGAGCGGGAGATGGAGCGCGGGGACGACGGGTGGTGGCGCGCCGAGGTCGCCGACGCCGGTCCCGGGACGGATTACGCGTACCTTCTGCCGGATCACGACACGCCCCTTCCCGACCCGCGCTCGAAGTGGCAGCCTCAGGGGGTGCACGGCCCCAGCCGGGTGTACGACCACGCGGCCTTCCCGTGGTCCGACGGCTCCTGGACCGGCCGCCAGCTGCCCGGGTCGGTCCTCTACGAGCTGCACATCGGCACCTTCACCCCCGAAGGCACGTTCGACGCTGCGATCGAGCGCCTGGACCACCTGGTCGACCTCGGCGTCGACCTGGTCGAGCTGCTGCCGGTCAACGCGTTCAACGGCGAGTACAACTGGGGTTACGACGGCGTGTGCTGGTTCGCGCCGCACGAGGCGTACGGGGGGCCCGACGGGCTCAAGCGCTTCGTCGACGCGGCGCACGCCAAGGGGCTCGGCGTGGTGCTGGACGTGGTCTACAACCACTTCGGCCCCAGCGGGGCGTACGCGCCGATGTTCGCGCCCTATCTGAGCGCCGCGGGCAACAACCCGTGGGGCGACTCGGTCAACCTCGACGGTCCCGAGTCCGACCAGGTGCGCCGCTACATCATCGACAGCATTCTGGGCTGGCTGCGCGACTACCACGTGGACGGGCTGCGCCTGGACGCCGTGCACGCGCTGGTCGACCACAACGCCGTCCACCTGCTGGAGCAGATCGCGACCGAGGTCGAGAGCCTCTCCGCGCACCTGCGCCGGCCGCTGTCGCTGATCGCGGAGTCCGACCTCAACGACCCGACGCTGATCACCCCGCGCGAGGGCCACGGCTACGGCCTGCACGCCCAGTGGGCCGACGACGTGCACCACGCGCTGCACACGCTGCTCACCGGGGAGCGGCAGGGCTACTACGGCGACTTCGGCTCGCTGGAGTGCCTGGAGACGGTGCTGACCGGCGCCTTCTTCCACGCGAACACCTGGTCGAGCTTCCGGCGCCGGCACCACGGGCGGCCCGTCGACCGGCAGCGGACGCCGGGTCACCGCTTCGTCGCGTACCTGCAGAACCATGACCAGATCGGCAACCGCGCGATCGGCGACCGGATCTCCGCGACGCTGTCGCCGGGTCTGCTCAAGGTCGGCGCGACGCTGTTGCTGACCTCGCCCTTCACCCCGATGCTCTTCATGGGCGAGGAGTGGGCGGCGAGCAGCCCGTGGCAGTTCTTCACCAGCCACCCCGAGCCCGAGCTGGCGGCGGCGGTGCAGAACGGCCGGCGGCGCGAGTTCGCCGAGCACGGCTGGGCCGAGGCCGAGGTGCCCGACCCGCAGGACCCGGCGACCTTCGAGCGCTCCAAGCTGGACTGGTCCGAGGCCGCCAAGCCGGGGCACGCGGAGATCCTCGACCTCTACAAGACGCTGATCGCGCTGCGCAAGGAGCACACCGACCTGTCCGACCCGCGGCTGGACAAGGTCGAGGTGTCGCACGGCGATCAATATGTCGTCATGCGCCGCGGCCGATGTGTCGTGGCGGCGAACCTGGCCGGGGTGGCGCAGACCGTGAGCCTGCAGTCAACGCCGAGCAAGGTGCTGCTGGCGACCGGCCCCGGCGTGGTCCTCCAGCGCGACCGCGTCGAGCTGCCCGCCGAGACCGCGGTGATCGTGTACGCCCGCTGAGCTACACCGGGAGCCCTCGCCACCGTTGCGACCAGCGGTAGGCGAGGGCTCTGCTGTGGTGGATCAGCCCGACGGGGTGCAGGTCGGCCGTCACGTTGTCGATCGGGTTGAACGCCAGCGCCGCGTCCGTCGACTCCGGCAGCTCCTGACCGAAGCACAGCTCCGCGACCGTGCGCTCGTCGGCGCGGATCTCGAACAGCGCGCCGTCCTTGGCCGCGGTGGCCGTCACCGACTCCAGGGTGCCGCCCAGGTCCTCGCTGCCCGGTGCCGGCCGGGCGGCGAGATAGAACTTACGGCCGGTGCCGCTGCGGTAGGCGAGGATCGATCCGTACGTGGTGGAGAAGTCCCGCCGCAGGGCCGGGACGTGCCGCAGGGCCCGGCCCGCGCCGCACGTCGAGAAGAGCAGGTCGGTGCGGTGTCCCGCCACCGGCCCGTGCACGCGGACGGCCAGGCCGAGGATGTCGTAGCGGCCCGGCTCGGTGCCGATGCCCTTGGACACGCGGACCGTGATCGGGTGCCGCGCCGGGCGGTCCAGCAGGGCCGAGCCGGTGCCGGCGCCGCCGGGGACCCGCAGCTCCCCGGAATAGGTGCGGCCGTCCGGATGCAGCAACCGCTGGCCCTGCCGGTGCACGAGCCGGATCCCCGCGCCGAGCACAGCGGCCGCGGCGACCCCGGTGAGGAGTCCACGCTTCATGCTGCGCGGCATACCCGGACACGTGCCGCTCATGCGTGACCCCTGGGTGTAGCAATCTTGGGGCACGATGTTGCGCATGGACGATGATCGGGCCGTGCGCAAGGTGGTGGTGCGGCGGCCGCCGCGGCAACGGGCGAAACCCCGCGAGCTGCGCGGACAGCGGGCTCTGGAGGGGCTGCGGCGCACGTTCGCGCGGCCCGAGGAGACGGTACGCACCTTCGGGCACTCGCTCGCGCCGTGGCGGCTGGCGGCGATCGGGCTGATCATCGTGCTGGTGCTGACGTTCTCGTGGGTGCGGCTGTTCCACGTCGGGCCGCCGTCGGTCGAGGACCTGCGCCGGGCCGCGGGCGTGGACGAGTGGCCGACGCTGGAGATCGGCGTCAAGAACGATCAGCCCGGGATCGCCTACTACGACGAGAACACCAAGATCTGGTCGGGGTTCGACATCCAGATCGCGTACATGATCGCCGAGGATCTGGGCTTCACCCGCGAGCAGGTGCTGTTCTACGGCATCGAGAGCGAGGACCGCGCCCGGATGGAGGCGACCGACCTGATCGGCAACCCGCAGCCGGTGAAGCTGGTCATCGCCAGTTACAGCATCACGCCCACCCGCGAGGCGATGCCGAACGTGATGTTCAGCAAGTCCTATCTGCACACCGAGCAGTCCGTGCTCACCCTCGCCGGCCATCGCAAGGTCACCAGCCTCGAGGACTTCAAGGACCAGACCGTGTGCTCGCTGTCCAGTTCGACCAGTGCGAGCGAGGTGGAGAAGGCCGGCGGCACCCTGAAGCGGGTCAATCGGGTCAGCGAGTGCCTGCCGATGCTGGACTCCGGCGAGGTCGACGCGATCAGCACGGACGCGGCCATCCTGGGCGGATTCAAGGCGCAGAACCGGGTGAAATACGACCACTGGGACCTCGGCCTGGACGTCACCGAGGCGTACGGCGTCAGCGTCGGCAACAACGCGGCCCTGCGCGATCTGGTCAACGTGACGCTCTACCGCTCGTACGCGGATCCGAAGGATCATCGCTGGGAGGACGCGTACGAGAGCACCATCAAGCCGGAGCTGCCGCTGCAGAAGAACCTGGGCGTCAACGCGGCCGGTCTGCCGCTCACCCCGCTCGCCCGGCCGAATCAGCCGGTCATCGAGCGGCCGCGGGTGCGCGAGCTGCCGTGGGAGAACCTGACGCCGTGACCTCCGCCGACCGTCTCAAGCGCAGCCGCCGCGCCCAGTTCAACTGGCTGCTCACCGCGCTGCCCGCGTTCCCGCTGGTGCTGCTCGTGCTGCGGCTCTGGTACCTGAGCCGGCAGGACCTGCCCACGATGCTGCTGCTGGTGCAGTACATCAGCCCGCTCGGCATGATCAGCGCGCTGGTGATCGCGCTCATCTGGACGGTCCCGGCGGTCATCCTCGTCATCCGCACGCTCGGCGGCATCCTGCTGGTCAGCTCGCCCGAGGGGGAAGAGACCACGCGCCGGTCCGGGCTCGCCCTGAGCGCCCAGCGGATGCCCGACTGGGTGGTGGTGCTCGGCGTCGGGCTGGCCGGCTTCACGTGGCAGATGCGGATGCTGCCGACCCTGCTGATGCTCGTCGTCGCGATCATCGGGCTCACCGCGGTGCAGCGTTTCCCGGGGGAGCGGGCGATGCTGGTCGTCGCCACGCTCGTGGTCCCCGTCGCCGCCGGGATCATCGCGCTGATCTGGGTGTGGCCGGGCGTGCGGACCGCCCTCGCGGCCGGGGAGACCGGGACGGCGGTGCTGCTGGCCGTACCCCCGCTGCTCGGCTGGTTGCTCACCGGGCCGGTGCCGCCGCGCGCCGCCCGCCTCGCCACGCACTGGCCCGCCGTCGCCGCGGTCGCCGTGGCACCGATCGTCGTCGGCGTGGTCTTCCTCCGCGCGCCGGTGCTCCCCAACAGTGCGATCGAGGTGGATCCGGGCCCTGAGGTGATCCGCGGGCAACTCATCACGGTGGACGACACCGCGACGACCATCCTCACTCGCGGGGGTGACGTCATGTTCGTTCCCAACGATCGGGTACGGTCCAAGACGCTCTGCCCGGAACCGGTGCGCCCGCAGTTCAGCCGGATCACGGTGCGCGGCTGGGCCGTCGATCAGTCCGCCCTCGAATGGGCTGCTCCGACGCGCCCCGCCGGCGCCGCCGTCGACCCGCGCTGTCTCGGCCGTCCGGTGTCGCGATGAGGGGAAACGCACCCGTGGAACTCCTTTTTCCGCAGTTGGCGGGGCTTTGTCGCGGCGCGCCGCCGACCACGTGCAGACAGGCTGGACCGGACCTGGCAGGCTGCACGCCATGACCTTGCACCTGCGGTGGGCGGCCGTCACCGATAGAGGCCACGTGCGGAGCAGCAATCAGGACTGCCATTACGCCGGGGAGCGCCTGCTGGTCGTCGCGGACGGCATGGGTGGCATGGCCGCCGGAGACGTGGCCAGCCGCATCGCCGTCGAGGCCATGGCGTCGCTCGACGTGCCGATCGACAACGACCACCAGATGGACGCCCTGCACAAGGCCCTCGAGGTCGCCAACGGACGGATCGCCGAGACCGTCGCCGGCGACCAGGCCCTGCAGGGCATGGGCACCACGCTGACCGCTGTCGTCTTCTCGACCGACCGCGCCGCGCTCGCCCATGTCGGCGACAGCCGGGCCTACCTGCTGCGCGACGGCACGCTGAACCAGCTGACCAAGGACGACACGTACGTCCAGATGCTCGTCGACCAGGGCCTGATCCGGCCCGAGGAAGCGGCCGGGCATCCGCGGCGGGCGGTGGTGACCCAAGCCCTGCAGGGCGAGCCGGTCAGCCCGTCCTACGTGATCGTCGAGCCCGAGCAGAACGACCGCTGGCTGCTGTGCAGCGACGGCCTCACCGGCGTCGTCCCGCCCGAGCGGATCGAGGCGGAGATGCTGGCGATCCCGGACCCGCACGACTGCGCCGGCCGGTTGCTCGACCTCGCGCTCGAGGGTGGCGGCCCGGACAACATCACGGTGATTGTCGCCGATCTGACACTGGACTGAGCACAGTCCCGCCTCCGGCGCTCGCCTGCGGTACCTTACTTCGGTTCCCGTGACCGGCTGGTGGGTGGTGATGACGACGGGACGCCTGTCCGTGCGGCTCACCGTGACGCTGGCGATCGTCGCCGTCGTCACGGCCGCCGGCACGTGGGTGGTGCCCGACGGGCCGGGCCGCCGTCTCTACGGCGACGCGGCTCAGCTCGCGGCCGGAGTGCTGGCGGCCTATGCCTGCTTCGCGGGGGCCCGGGACCGGTCGGGTGCCCTGGCAGCGTGGCGGGTGCTGATCGGGGCCGGGCTCACCGCCTGGGCGGCCACCCGCGTGTGGTGGGTCGTCCGCGACGTCGCCGACCCCTTGTCCGGGCCGGGCCGCAGCGGCTTCCTGATCCTGCCGGCCGCCGTCTTCGCCGGGCTGCTGTGCGCGACATCCGTGCTGCCCCGGCCCGCCCGGATCTCCCTCGGCCGCGACCGCGTCGTGCTGGTCATCGACAGCATCCTGGTCACCGGTTCGCTGGTGGCCCTCGTCTGGTCGCTGGTGCCGCTGCGGGTGGTCGACGAGGTCACGCGCACCCCGTGGACCACGGGCGTCGCGGCCGCGTACCCGGTGGCGGATCTGCTCCTGACCGTCATGGCCGTGCTGCTGCTCATCACCCGGCCCGCGTGGCAGCCGGGGCGCGCGCCGCTGGGGCTCGTCGCGGCGGGCATGCTGGCCTTCGGCGCCTCCGACCTCGTGCGGCTGCTGCAGCTGAGCGCGGCCCTGCCGACCCCCGTCGAGTCCGCCGGTCATCTGCTCGGTCCCGCGCTGCTCGGGCTGGCCGCGCTGAGCAACCCCGGCCCGCTCGCGCCCCCGGACTCGTCGCAGGCGGAGGCCGACTGGACGCACCTGCTGCTGCCCTACCTGCCGGTGATCGCGTCGGGCGTCGTCATCGTCGTGCGCACCGGCTCCGGGGCGCAGCTGACCGCCTACGAGGCGTTCTACGGCTGGCTCGGCCTCGGTCTCGTCGTCGCGCGGCAGATGCTCACGATCGCCGAGAATTCCGTGCTGCTCGCCCGGGTGTCCGAGGGCCGGCAACGGCTGCGCCACCAGGCCTATCACGACTCGCTGACCGGGCTGGCCAACCGGGCGCTGTTCCGCGAACGGCTGGGTGCGGCGCTGGAGGCGTACCGGCTGTGGGGTCAGCCTGTCGCCCTGATCTTCGCCGACCTGGACGACTTCAAGCTCATCAACGACAGCTACGGCCACGCCGCGGGCGACCGGCTGCTGCGCGCGATCGGCGAGCGCCTGGCGGGCTGCACGGGCCGCGGTGATCTGGTCGCCCGGCTCGGCGGCGACGAGTTCGCGGTGCTGCTCGACCATCACGCCCCCGACGCCGAGCCCATCGCCGAGCGCATCCTGGCCGTCCTGCGCGAGCCGTTCCTCGTCGACGGCCGCACGATCGTGGTCAGCGCCAGCGTCGGCCTGGTCCAGCCCGAGCCCGGCGACCAGGAGCTCTCCGCCGACTCGCTGCTGCGCCGGGCCGACGCCGCCATGTACGCGAGCAAGCGCCGAGGCAAGAACGCCCTCGCCCGCTACACCGGCGCCGCCGACGGCGGCCCGCACGCCGACCTCCCGCACCTGCTGCTGCGGGCCCTGTCCGGCAACCCCGCCGAGTACGGCTTCCAGGTCCACTACCAGCCGATCGTCCGCCTGTCGGACGGCGCCGTCGTGGCCGTCGAGGCCCTCGCCCGCTGGACCGACCCGATCGCCGGCCCGGTCGACCCCGACGTCTTCGTGACTGTTGCCGAGCGCACCGGCCTCGTCGCCGCCGTCGACGACTTCGTCCTGGACCGCGCCTGCGCCGACATGGCGGCCCTGGCCCACGCGTACGGCCACCCGGTCGACGTCCACGTCAACGTCTCCGCCGCCCGCCTGGCCCAGCCCGGCCTGACCGCCACCGTCGTCGCCGCGCTGGAACGGTGGGGGATTCCGCCCCAGCGCCTCATCGTCGAGATCACCGAGACCCGCCGCATCCCCGACATGCCCCGGGCCGCCGCGTCCGCCGACGAGCTGCGCGCCCACGGCGTCCGCATCGCCCTCGACGACTTCGGCAGCGGCTGGAACGCCCTCGCCCAGCTCCACTCCCTGCCCGTCGACATCGTCAAACTGGACTCGAGCCTCACGGACGTCGACGTGGCCCCCGAACGAGCCCGCGCCCTGTGCCGCTCCGTCGTCACCATCTGCGCCGACCTGGACATCCTCGTGGTGGCCGAGGGCATCGAGACCCCGGAGCGCGCCGCGGCCCTGACCGGCCTGGGCTGCGACCTCGGCCAGGGCTACCTCTACGGCCAGCCGCGCCCGGTCCAGCGCCTCGCGGCCGACCTCCCTGCGCAGGAGGGTGCCGGTGTCCCCGCCCAGCTCGGCCCCGGCATTCCCGCCCAGCCGGGTGTCGCCATTCCCGCCCAGCCCGGGCCGGCCGATCGGGCCGAGCTCGCGTCGTAGCTGGTACCGGCGGTACCGCTTGTAGTACCATTTCTCGGTGACGCAACTAGATAAGATCGTCACCGCGATGCGAAGCAACCCGCGAAACATCGCCTTCGACGACCTCTGCCAGGTGTGCGTGTTTCTACTTCGGCGAGCCGCGGCAGAGCGGCAGCTCCCACATGGTCTTCCGAATGCCCTGGCCCGGGAATCCCCGGGTGAACATCCAGCGCAAGGGCGCGAAGGCCAAGGCTTACCAGGTGCGGCAGGTGCTCGCGGCGATCGACAAGAAGGAGGCCACGTGAGTTCGACTGCAGACCGTTCCGATGTGTCGCACTACAGCTATCGGGTGAGCTGGTCGGCCGAGGACGGCGAATACGTGGCGACCTGCGCCGAGTTCCCGTCGCTGTCATGGCTGGCGGAGTCCCAGGTCGAGGCGCTCGAAGGAATGCTCGTCCTCGTCCGGGACGTGGTCGCCGATCTCGTCGGCCAGGGTGAGCAAGTGCCGCAGCCACTGGCCGAGCGCAGCTACTCCGGCAAGTTCAACGTGCGGGTCGGCGAGAGCCTGCATCGGGAGCTCGCCATCCGCGCCGCCGAGGACGGCATGAGCCTCAACCAATACATCTTGCGAAAACTGGCCGCGGCAGACGGCGAGGCGCTGTCGTTCGCGGGCCTCCGGACGACCGAGCACGTCATCGCCGCGATCGAAAGCCGCTCCGACAAGGCCCGCACAGCCTGACCCGCCACCTCTCGTTCCGCAGGCGCAGAGGGTGTGGCCAGTCTCGTCCAGTGCTTGGCAGGCGTGGTCGTAGCGGTCCGTCGCGCTCGGCCGTCACTTGGTGGCGGCTATGGTCCGTCCGTCGCGGTCAGCGGGCTCGGCGGTTGGTGTGGCGGGTGGGGGCGGTGGCGGTGGGGTCCTCGGGCCAGGGGTGCTTGGGGTAGCGGCCGCGCATCTCGGCGCGTACCTGGGGGTAGACCGAGGACCAGAAGCTGGCCAAATCGCTGGTGACCGCGAGAGGCCGCCCGGCCGGCGAGAGCAGGTGCAGGACGACGGGCACCCGGCCGTCGGCGAGGCGGGGCGCATCCTGCCAGCCGAAGGTCTCCTGGAGCTTGACGGCGAGCACCGGGCGGGCCGGGTCGGCGTAGTTCACGCGGATCGCCGAGCCGCTCGGCACCGGGAGGCGTTCGGGGGCGACCTCGTTCAGGCGGCCCGCGACCTGCCACGGGAGGAGGGCGCGCAGGGCGGCGGTCACGTCGATGCGGGCCAGGTCGGCGCGGCGGCGGGCGCGGCCCAGATCGAGCCAGCCTGGGTCGGCGAGGGCGGCGTCGCTCACGTCCGGCCACGGGTCGCCGAGGGCCGCGCGCGCGAAGGCCAGACGCTGCCGCAGCTCGGTCGCCGTACGCGACCAGGTCAGCAGCCCCAGCCCCTCCCGCCGCAGGCCCTCGCGCAGCGCCTCGGCGACCAGGGCGGGATCGGGGTGGTCGAGGCGGCGTTCGGTGAGCGTGATCGCTCCGAGCCGGTGTACCCGGCGGGCCACGACGTCGCCGTCGATCCAGCCGATCTCGGTGGCCGTGCGGTCGAGGGTGGCGGCGGCCTCGCGGGCGGTCGGCTCGTCGAGCGGGGCGGCGGCGCGGATGCGGGCGGTGCGGGCGCCCGGCGCGCGGTCGGCGTCGGCCACGGCCAGCCAGGGTGCGCCGGCCAGCGAGCTGCCGGCGGCCAGCTCCGCGGCGGTCCCGCCCGCCATCAGGTACGCCCCGGAGCCCGCCTCCCGCGCGCGGGCCACCCGCTCCGGATAGGCGAGCCCGGTCACGAGCCCGGCGGCCAGGTCATCGGGCATGCGGGTCGGAGGCGCGTCGTCCACGGCACGGGTGAGGCGGCGCACCTCGGACTTCCACGCACCGTCCTGACGAGCCGCTCGCCACGCGGCGACAACGTCTCCGGCCGTGCGATCGGCGTCCAGGACCGCGACGATCTCAGCGGCACGCCGGGCGCCCACCCTCGGCGCGCCGTCGATGAGCGCCCGGGCCAGCCGGGGATGCAGACCTGCACCCGCCAGCGCCCGCCCGCGCGGGGTCACCTTGCCGTCCTCGCCGACGGCGCCCAGCGCACGCAGCGTCTCCGTCGCGGCCTGGAGGGCTCCCGCGGGCGGCTGGTCGGGAAGGGCGAGTCCGGTGCCGTCGGGATGTCCCCACAGCGCGAGGTCGAGGGCGAAGCCGGTGAGGTCGGCGGCGGCCACCTCGGGCTCGGGCTGGGCGGGCAGCCGGTCGTGCTGCGCCGGGGACCAGCACCGGTAGACGCGTCCCGGCGCCTCCCGGCCCGCGCGGCCCGCACGCTGCTCGGCCCCGGAGCGGGAGACCGGGACGGTGGCGAGGCTGCCGAGGCCGCGCCCATGGTCCGTACGGGGAACTCGGCTGAGCCCCGCGTCCACCACCGCGCGCACGCCGGGCACGGTCAGGCTGCTCTCCGCGACGGCCGTGGACAGCACGACGCGCCGGTGCGGGCCGGGGCGCAGGGCGGCGTCCTGGGTGGCGGCGGACTGGCGGCCGTGCAGCGAGACGACGTCGACGTCGAGCCCGCGGAGCCGGCCGGCCACCGCCTCGATCTCGCGGGCGCCGGGCAGGAAGACGAGCACGTCGCCGTCGCCGCCGGTGAGCGCCAGCCGCACCGTGGCGGCGACATGGTCGAGCAGCTTGGGGTCGACGCGCAGGCCCTGCGGCGGCTGCACCGGGCGGGGCGGCGGGCACCAGTGGACCTCGACCGGATGCATGACGGCCGGCGCGGTGATGACCGGGGCGTCGCCGAGCAGGGCGGCCAGGCGGGTGGCGTCGGCGGTGGCGGACGTGGCGAGGAGGTGGAGGTCGTCGCGCAGAGCCGCGCGTACCTCGATCAGGAAGGCCAGGGCGAGGTCCGTGTCGAGGTGCCGTTCGTGGCACTCGTCGAGCACCACGGCGGTCACGCCGGCGAGCTCCGGGTCGCGCTGGAGCCGGCGGACGAGGACACCGGTGGTCACGACCTCGATGCGCGTGCGGGCGGAGGTGCGGCGCTCACCGCGTACCGAGAAGCCGATCAGGTCTCCCACCTCGGTGCCGGAGAGGGCCGCCATGCGGCGCGCCGCCGCCCGGGCCGCGACCCGGCGCGGTTCGGCGATCACCACCCGGCCGCCGGCGGGCCCGGCCAGGGCCAGCGGGACGACCGTGGTCTTGCCGGTGCCGGGCGGCGCGACCAGCACCGCCGCGCCCCGGGCCGTGAGCGCGCCGGTCACCTCGGGCAGCACCGGAGTGATGGGCAGGTCCGGCAATCGGTGGATCAGCACGGTTAAATCCTCCCCGAAGGCATGGAGGATCCGGTGCGGGGCTGCTTGACTGATCTCTCCTTGACCACTGGGGGGTACGTGGACGGCCTCGGAGAGTTCAACTCCCTGCCCGCCGAGCGGCTGACGCGTGAGCTGACGGCCGTGTGCGCCGCGCCCGCGTGGGGTGCCGCGGTGCTGGCCGGCCGCCCGTACGCGTCGCGGACCGATCTGCTCGCCGCCGCTGACGCCGCGTCGGCCGCGCTCACCTGGGACGACGTGCTGCAGGGGCTCTCGGCCCATCCGCGGATCGGCGAGCGGGCGCAGGGGGACACGGCCGAGGCGGCGTGGTCGCGGCGGGAGCAGTCGACGGCCGCGCAGACCGCCGACGACGTGACGCGGGCGGAGCTGGTCGCGGCCAACCGCGCGTACGAGGAGAAGTTCGGGCATGTGTTCCTGATCTTCGCCAGCGGGAGGTCGCAGGCGGAGATCCTGGCGGCGGCGCGCGAGCGGTTGTCCTCCGATCCGGCCGCCGAGCAGCGCGTGGTTGCCGGGGAGCTGGGCAAGATCGCGCGGCTGCGGCTGGCGCGGCTCGTGCCCTTCCACGTCTCGACCCATGTGCTCGACACGGTGACCGGGGCGCCGGCGACCGGGGTGCCGGTCACCCTGCAGCCCTCCGGCGCGCCGGGCGTGACCGACGGGGACGGGCGGCTGCGCTTCGACGTGGCCGAGGCGGGCGACTACCGGCTCGAGTTCGACGTGGCGGCCCATCTCGGGCCGGACGCCTTCTTCCCGTCCGCGACGGTGACCTTCCGGATCGCGGACACCGACCGGAACTATCACGTGCCGTTGTTGCTGAGCAGGTTCGGCTACACCACCTACCGAGGGAGCTGACGCGTGGCGATCGTGCTGGGACCCCACCGATACGGCAAGGCGGAGACCCGGCTCGTGCGGGTCACCCGGGACGGCGACAGGCACGGGCTGGCGGATCTCAACGTCAGCGTCGCCCTCGCCGGCGACCTCGCGGCCACGCACCTGACGGGCGACAACAGCGGCGTGCTGCCCACGGACACCATGAAGAACACGGTGTACGCCTTCGCGCGTGAGTACGGCATCGGCGCGCCCGAGGACTTCGCGCTGCTGCTGGGGCGGCACTTCGTCGCGACGCAGCCGCAGATCTTCCGGGCCAGGGTCACGATCGAGGCGTACGGGTGGGAGCGCCTCGGCCCGCACTCGTTCCGCCGCGCGGGGGACTTCGTGCGTACGGCGCTCGTGGACGTCACCGAGTCCGGGGAGCAGGTGGTCTCGGGCGTCCGGGATCTCGTGCTGATGAACACGACCGACTCGGAGTTCCACGGTTTCGCGCGGGACAAGTACACGACGCTGCCCGAGGCGACCGACCGGATCCTCGCCACGGCCGTCGACGCCCGCTGGCGGCACGCTTCGCCCGCGTCGCCGTGGGACGAGTCGTTCGAGAAGGCGAAGGACGCGATGGTGCACGCGTTCGTGACGACGTACAGCTATTCGCTGCAGCAGACCCTGTACGCCATGGGCACGCGAGTGCTCGAGGACCGTCCCGAGATCGCGGAGATCCGGCTGGCGTTGCCGAACAAGCATCATTACCTGGCCGACCTCTCGCACTTCGACCTGTCGAACCCCGGCGAGGTGTTCATCGCGGGCGACCGGCCGTACGGACTGATCGAAGGCACCGTGACCCGCGACGACGCCGCGCCGGCCCTGGCACCGTGGTTCTCGTGATCGTCATCGAGAACGTCGCCGTGGCCACCGTCGACGCCGCGGGCACCGAACACACCGACGGCCACGTGGTCGTCGGGGACGACGGCCGGATCGCGGCGGTGGGCTCCGGGCCCGCCGACCGTCCCGAGGGCTCGGCCCGCCGCGTCGACGGCACCGGCTGCCTGCTGACGCCGGGCCTGGTGAACACCCACCACCACCTCTACCAGTGGGCGACCCGCGGGCTGGCGCAGGACGAGACGCTCTTCGGCTGGCTGACGACGCTCTATCCGATCTGGGGCCGCCTCGACGCGTCGGCGGTCGGCGCCGCGGCGGCCGCGGGCCTGGGCTGGCTCGCGCTGTCCGGCTGCACGACGAGCATGGACCACCACTACGTCTTCCCGCGCGACGGCGGCGACGTGTTCGCGGCGGAGATCGAGGCGGCCCGGGAGATCGGGCTGCGCTTCCACCCGACCCGTGGCTCGATGGATCTGGGACGGTCTCAGGGCGGGCTGCCGCCGGACCACGTCGTGGAGGAGACCGACGCGGCGCTGGCCGCGACCGCTGCCGCGATCGACCGCTGGAACGACCCGTCGCCGGAGTCGATGCTGCGGGTCGGGGTGTCGCCGTGCTCGCCGTTCTCCGTCACGTCCACGCTCATGACCGAGGCCGCGGCGCTCGCCCGGGACAAGGGCGTCCGGCTGCACACCCACCTCGCCGAGACCGACGACGAGGAGGACTTCTGCCGGTCGCGGTTCGGCTGCACCCCCGTGGAGTACGCTGAGCGGCTCGGCTGGCTGGGCGAGGACGTCTGGCTCGCGCACGGCGTGCACCTCGACGACGCCGCCGTGGCGCGCCTGGGGGCCACGGGTACGGGCGTCGCGCACTGCCCGAGCTCGAACGCGCGGCTCGGGGCCGGCATGGCCCGGGTACGGGAGCTGCTCGACGCGCGGGTGCCCGTGGGGCTGGGCGTGGACGGGTCGGCGTCGCAGGAGGCCGCGCACCTGGGCGAGGAGTTGCGGCAGGCGCTCTACACGGCCCGGCAGCGCGGTGGCCCCGCGGCGATGACCGCCCGGGAGTCGTTGCGCCTGGGCACGATGGGCGGCGCGCGGTGTCTCGGGCGGCAGGACGACATCGGCAGCATCGAGGTGGGTAAACTCGCCGATCTCGTGCTCTGGCGGCTCGACGGGCTGGGTCACGCGGGCATCGACGACAAGGTCGCGGCGCTCGTGCTGGGTCCGGCGGCCCCGGTGGAGCTCGCCCTGGTCGGCGGCCGGCCGGTCGTCGAGCGCGGCGAACTCGTGCGGGCCGATGCGGAGACGCTCGCCCGCCGCGCCCGTCAGGCGCACCGCGCGTTGATGCGGCAATGACGCACGGTATTTAAGGAAGACTTCAAGCTGGACGGCCGGAAAAGCGTTATCGAATGGCGGGATCGCGGCCACCTGCGGCGAATTCCCCGGCCGTCTTAAGTCTTCTTCCGCGAGTTGAAACAAGCCCTCTGGCCTGCGCATACTCTGTCGCGGCACAGCACGGGACGTTTCAACTGACAAGGATTCGCGATGCGGACACCAGCCCCCGCCCACGTGGCCCCGCCGGACCCGGGAAAGAAGCGCCGGCGCATTACTCGCATCTCTCTCGCGTCCGCGATCGCCGTGGCGCTGGGCGGCAGCGGCGTCTACATCGCCGGCGCCAGCGCCGACGAGGTGACCGTCCCGGGCCGGGTGCAGGCCGAGTCCTACGCCGCCAATTCCGGCGCCCAGACCGAGGGCACCGGCGACAAGGACGGCGGCAAGAACGTCGGCTGGCTCACCAGCGGCGACTGGATGCGCTACGACAACGTGTCCGTCACCGGCGCCGCCTGGACCGCCCGCGTCGCCTCGAACAACTCCGAGGGCGGCTCGATCGAGATCCGGCAGGGCACGCAGACCGGCACGCTGCTGGCCACCTTCCCGGTCGCGAGCACCAAGGGCTGGCAGACCTGGACGACCGTCAACGCCAAGGCCGCGTCGGTGCCGTCCGGCAAGCAGACCCTCTTCGCGGTCCTGAAGAGCAAGTCGCGCTCCGACTTCGTGAACATCAACTGGTTCACCTTCGGCCCGGCGGGGGCCGCGTCGAGCGGCCCCTCCGCCTCCCCCTCCACGACCAAGGCCACGCCGGCCCCCTCGGCGTCGTCGAGCTCCGCGCCCGGCGGCTGGGTCCCGGTCGACCAGGCCGCCTGGCAGAAGGAGCTGGACTACTTCAACTCCGTGGCGCTCAAGCCGGTCCCCTCGAACGCGGTCCGCGTGGCGGAGTTCCAGACCAACTGCGAGGTGTCGGGCTACGCCGACGACGACCCGATCGTCTTCCCCAAGATGGCCGGCGCCTCGCACAACCACACCTTCTTCGGCCCGAAGGTCGACGCGAACACCACGAACGAGCAGCTGCTGAGCGGCAAGTCCACGACCTGCGACGCCCCGGGCGACTTCAGTGCCTACTGGGCGCCGACGCTGACCCAGAACGGCAAGGTCGTGCCGATGGAGAGCTTCCGGGTCTACTACGGATCCCGGCTGCCCGACCCCTCGGACATGAAGCCCTTCCCGCCCGGCCTGCGCATCGTCCAGGGCGACGCCAAGCTGCAGGAGCCGACCCCGGCCGGCAAGAACGGCCAGTTCTGGTGCACCGGCGGCGAGATCGGCCGCAGCGCGGACGGCAACTGGCCCAAGTGCGGCGGCGGCCACCTCATCTACCAGCTCACCTTCAAGGACTGCTGGGACGGCAAGCACATCGACTCGCCCGACCACAAGTCGCACATGGGCAACGCGGTCAACGGCAAGTGCCAGGGCGACTTCCCCGTCGCGGTGCCGAACCTGTCCTTCATGCTCAACTACGACACCCTGGGCGGCGACGGCCTCAAGCTCTCCTCGGGCATGGCCTCCTCGATCCACGGCGACTTCATGAACGCCTGGGACCCCGAAAAGCTCTCCGACCTGGTCAAGATCTGCCTCACCCAGAAGGCCAAGTGCGGCACCACGCCGACCTTCTGAGTCCCGGAGCCCGAACCCCCGTTCCCCGGTAACACGATGGCCCCCGTTTCCCCGCGGGGGCCATCGCCGTGCCCCTTGTCTTTGCGGCAGCGGCGGCGCGGCGGTCACGGGACCGATAACGTACGAGGGAAGCCCCGCCGAAGGGAGTCGCTCGTGGTTGAGATCCTGTCCGCCGACGCCGTGGCGTTCGTCGAAGAGCTGAATCGGCGCTTCCGGCCTCGCCGCGACGAGCTGCTCGCCCGCCGGGCCGAGCGCCGCGCGCACATCGCCGCCGGAGGCAGCCTCGACTTCCTGCCCGAGACGGCCGAGATCCGCGCCGGGGACTGGACTGTGCCGCCCGCCCCGCCCGCGCTCACCGACCGGCGGGTGGAGATCACGGGCCCGACCGAGCGCAAGATGACGATCAACGCGCTCAACTCCGGCGCCAAGGTCTGGCTGGCCGACCTGGAGGACGCGAACACGCCCCACTGGGCCAACGTCGTCGAGGGCCAGCAGAACCTCTACGACGCGATCCGCCGCACGATCACCCTCGAGACCGGGAAGAAGACGTACGAGCTCGGTGCCGGCCCGTACCCGACGATCGTCATGCGTCCCCGGGGCTGGCACCTGAACGAGCGGCACCTGACGGTCGACGGCGGGCCGGCCGTGGGGGCGCTGGTCGACTTCGGGCTCTACTTCTTCCACAACGCCGCCGAGCTGATCGAGCGCGGCAGTGGCCCGTACCTCTATCTGCCCAAGATGGAGTCCCACCACGAGGCCGCGCTGTGGAACGACGTCTTCACCCACGCCCAGGACGCGCTCGGCATCCCGCAGGGCAGCATCCGCGCGACGGTGCTGATCGAGACGATCCCGGCCGCCTTCGAGATGGACGAGATCCTCTGGGCCCTGCGCCCGCACATCGCCGGCCTCAACGCCGGCCGCTGGGACTACCTGTTCAGCATCATCAAGTACTTCCGCGACAACCCGGCGATGGTCCTGCCCGACCGTGCGGCGGTGACGATGACGGCGCCGTTCATGCGGGCCTACACCGAGCTGCTGGTCCAGACCTGTCACAAGCGCGGCGCCTTCGCCATGGGCGGCATGGCGGCCTTCATCCCCAGCCGCCGCGACCCGCAGGTCAACGAGGTTGCGCTGGCCAAGGTCCGGGAGGACAAGGAGCGCGAGGCCGGCGACGGCTTCGACGGCTCCTGGGTCGCCCACCCCGACCTCGTGCCGATCTGCCGCGAGATCTTCGACCGTACGCTCGGCGACCGCCCCAACCAGCTGGACCGCCGCCGCGACGACGTCGAGGTCACGGCCGCCCAGCTGCTCGACGTCGGCGCCACCGGCGGGGCCGTCACCGAGGCGGGCCTGCGCTCGAACGTCTCCGTCGCCCTGCAGTACCTCGAAGCATGGCTGCGTGGCAACGGCGCTGTGGCGATCTTCAACCTCATGGAGGACGCCGCCACCGCCGAGATCTCGCGCTCGCAGGTGTGGCAGTGGATCCACAACGGCGTGACGCTCGACGACGGCACCCCGATCACGGCCGAGCTGGTCCAGCGGCTCGAGGACGAGGAGCTCGCCAAGATCGACCAGCCGCCGGGCAACCGCTTCGACAAGGCCCGCAAGCTCTTCGAGCGGGTCGCGCTGGCCGACGACTTCGCGGACTTCCTCACGACCGCCGCCTACGACGCGATCGACTGACCCGTGCGGCTCCGCGACGACGACTACGCCGGGCTCGACCAGCGGCTCGCCGCCCACGACGCCTTCCTGCGCGAGCGCTATCCGGGGGAGCAGCCCGTCCGGCAGCCGGTGCACACCGTCTACATCCCCGCGGACCGGATCGCCGGCTTCCGCGAGTGGGGCACGCTCGCTCTCGGCGTCCTGGATCAGCACCCGCCGGTGCCCTTCCCGGCGGCTCTCGAAGAGCGCGTGCGGGCCAAGCTCACCGCCGAGCCGATCGAGGACCTGCGGGTCGACTTCGAGGACGGCTACGGCGTCCGCGACGACGACCAGGAGGACGCGGCCGTCAAGCAGGCGGCCGCGGTGCTGCTCGACGGCCCCCGGCCGCCCTTCCTCGGCCTGCGGATCAAGTCGCTCGAGGCGCCGACGCGCCACCGGGCTCTGCGCACCCTCGACCTGTGGCTGACGCACTATCCGGACCCGTTCGTGGTCACCCTGCCCAAGGTCAGCGGGGTGGACCAGGTCACCGCGATGGTCGCCCTCTGCGAGCGCCTCGAGGACGCGTACGGCCTCGACGCCCGGACCCTCCGCTTCGAGATCCAGGTCGAGCTGCCGGCGGCGGTGCTCGGCGCCGACGGCGGGGCGACCGTGGCCCGGCTCATCACCGCGGCCGCCGGACGCTGCACGGGCCTGCACTACGGGACGTACGACTACAGCGCCGCCGCCGGGGTCGCGGCGGCACATCAGGCGATGGACCATCCGGTGGCCGACTACGCGAAGGCGGTGATGCAGGCGGCCGCCGCCGGCACGGGCGTCCGGCTCTCCGACGGCTCCACCAACATCCTGCCCGTCGGCACGGACGTCGCGGTGCACGAGGCGTGGGCGCTGCATCACCGCCTGGTGCGCCGCTCGCTGGAACGCGGCTACTACCAGGGCTGGGACCTGCATCCGGCGCAGCTTCCGACGCGGTTCGCGGCGACCTACGCGTTCTTCGCCGACGGCATGGACGCCGCGGTCCTGCGCCTGCGCCGCTATCTCGACCGGCAGTCCGGCGGCATCCTGGACGAGCCCGCCACGGCGCGTGCGCTGGCGAACTATCTGCTGCGTGGGCTCGACTGCGGCGCCCTCTCGGCGGAGACCGTGGGCTTCGCGCGTGACGACCTGCTGGCCTTGATTTAGCGCCGGTGCGCTTCGCGCGACGTGACCGCCCGGCAACGCTGGGGCACTAATGTCAGATCCATGGTCGATCTCGTCGTGCGGTCCCGCCGCGCTGTCACCCCCGACGGCGTACGCGCGGCTGCCGTGTCGGTCCGGTCCGGAAAGATCGTCGCTGTCGACGAGTACGCCGCCGAGGTGCCCGCCGTCGAGGACGTGGACCTGGGAGAGCTCGCGCTGCTGCCCGGTCTCGTCGACACGCACGTGCACGTCAACGAGCCCGGGCGTACGGAGTGGGAGGGCTTCGCCAGCGCCACCCGGGCCGCCGCTGCGGGCGGTGTCACCGCCATCGTGGACATGCCGCTCAACAGCCTGCCGCCCACGGTCTCGGTGGAGGCCCTGGAGATCAAGCGCAAGGCGGCAGCCGGCCAGATTCACGTCGACGTCGGGTTCTGGGGCGGTGCGATCCCCGGCAACGTCGCCGACCTGCCCGCCCTGCACGGCGCCGGCGTCTACGGCTTCAAGGCCTTCCTGGCCGACTCCGGCGTCCCCGAATTCCCGCCGCTGAACGCCACTCAGCTCGCCGAGGCGCTGGCCGCGGTGGAAGCCCAGTTCGTCGTCCACGCCGAGGATCCCGAACACCTGCACGAGACGGCCTCCTCCGCCGCCTATTCCGACTTCCTCGCCTCCCGCCCGCCGGAGGCCGAGCACGCCGCCGTGGCCACCGCGATCGCCGCCGCCCGCGAGGCCGGGGCACGCGTGCACATCCTGCACCTCTCGGCCGCCTCCGCGCTGCCGCTGATCGCCGCCGCGCGCGCCGAGGGCGTACGGGTCACCGCCGAGACGTGCCCGCACTACCTCACCCTGGACGCCGCCGAGATCCCCGAGGGCGCGACCGAGTTCAAGTGCTGCCCGCCGATCCGGGACAGCGCCAACCGCGACCGGCTCTGGGCGGCCCTCGCCGACGGCCTCATCACCTGCGTCGTGAGCGACCACTCGCCGTGCACCCCCGATCTGAAGCGGCAGGACACCGGCGACTTCGCCGAGGCGTGGGGCGGCATCGCGTCGGTGCAGCTCGGACTGCCGGTCGTGTGGACGGCCGCCCGGGAACGCGGGCACAGCCTGGCCGACGTCGTGACGTGGATGGCCCGGCGCCCGGCCGACCTGGCCGGTCTTACCGCCAAGGGACGGCTCGAGGTGGGGGCCGACGCGGATCTCGTCGCCTTCGACCCCGATGCGACCTTCCGGGTCGATCCGGCGGAGCTGCACCACCGCAACCCCGTCACGCCGTACGCGGGAAAGACTTTGACCGGTCATGTCCGCACCACCTGGCTGCGCGGGCAGATCGTGACCGGAGCCGAGCCGCGGGGCCGGTTCCTCACCCGGGAGGGCTCCTGATGGAAGACTTCACGCTCCTGCCCGACCTCGCGTCGCGCGTCTTCGGCGGCGGGGTCGTGCACGCCGACGACGAGTTCTTCGCCGCCGCGGACCACTTGGTCGACCCGGCCGCGCCGGTCTTCGCGCCGCGGACCTTCGGCCAGAAGGGTCAGGTCTACGACGGCTGGGAGACCCGGCGCCGGCGCGAGCCCGGCCACGACACGGCGATCGTCCGCCTCGGCGCGCCCGGCGTGGTGCACGGCGTCGACATCGACACTGCCTTCTTCACCGGCAACTATCCGCCCTTCGCCTCGGTCGAGGGCTGCGCGGTCGAGGGCTATCCCGACGCCGCCCAGCTGATCGCGGCGGACTGGGAGCCGCTGGTGCCGCGGTCGCCGCTGGCCGGGGACAGTCAGAACCTCTTCGCCGTCGACTCCCGCCGGCGCTTCACCCACGTGCGGCTGGCCATCTATCCCGACGGCGGCGTCGCCCGGCTGCGGGTGCACGGCGAGCCGGTGCCCGACCCGATGCTCCTGCCCAGCGTCTTCGACGTCGCCGCGGCCGAGTTCGGCGCGCGGATCGCCAGCTGCAGCAACATGTTCTACGGTCACCCGCAGAACCTGATCAATCCCGGTCTGGCCCGGTCGATGGGCGACGGGTGGGAGACCTCCCGCCGCCGGGACGACGGGAACGACTGGGTCCTCGTGCAGCTCGCCACCCCGGCCGTGATCGAACTGGCCGAACTGGACACCAGCCACTTCAAGGGCAACGCCCCCGGCAGCGCGACCCTGCGCGGCATCGACGCCCGGATCGGCCTGCTCGACGACCCCGCCGACTGGTTCGAGCTGCTGCCACAGGTGCGCCTGAGCCCGGACACGCGGCATCGCTTCCCGATCCCTGTCGTGCCCACCGCGACACATGTGCGCCTCGACATCTTCCCGGACGGGGGCATGGCCCGGCTGCGCCTGCACGGCCGGGCGGACGGGCCGGCGCTGCAGGTCCGTTACGAGGCCACCACTTGAGACTCGGCTCATGACTGCTCCTCCCGTGCGTCGGTCGTGATCGCTTCCTGCATGCGACGTTAGACCGGTTCCGGGAGGGGGCCGGAAGTTATCCACAGACGCTCCGGACGGGCGGAAAAGTTATCCACAGGCCCGATTTATGCACCGGCCAAGAATCCGTTCGAGGGCTAGCTTCGCTGGCATGAACCGCAACGTGACTCTCGTGCTCGTCGACCAGGCGGGCAGTGTTCTGGGAGCCCTGCCCTCGTTCGAGGTCGGGCTCCCCTGGTGGCAGGAAGCGTCGGACGTGGTCGAGGCGGCCCGTCTCAAACACGGCGTGACGGTGACCGTGCTGCGTCTGCTCGCCGCGGACCGGCCGGCGCCTCCCGGCGGCGAGGTCGTCTACCTCGCCCAGGCGCACGGAGACATCGGTGTCAGCCTGGAGCCCTTCGAGTCGGTGACCGCCGTCGGGCCGGCCGACCTGGCGCCGGAGCCGTTGCGTGCGCCGTGGGCCGTGCCCGGCGGCCCGGACGCGTCGGTGGCATGGGCACTGGAGGCGCTCGGGCCGGGCGACACGGTGGCGGTGCAGCAGCGTACGTGGAATCTGTCGTCCCTGTGGCGCATCGACATGGCGGGGCGCCCGGTGGCGTGGCTCAAGCAGGTGCCGTGGTTCTTCGCGCACGAGCCCGCGGTGTTGCGACTGCTCGATGGTGTGGCGCACGGGCTGGTTCCCGAGGTGCTGGCGGTGGGCGAGGCCGGTCGGTCGGTGCTGGCCCACGTGCCAGGGGAGGACAGGTACGACAGCGGAGCCGAGTTGTGCGCGACCGTGGCTCGGGAGTTTCATCCGGTGCAGGTGGAGTTCGCCGGGCGTACGGGGGATCTGCTCGCCGCCGGGGTGCCCGACCGCCGGCGCGAGGGCGACCGCTTCGCGCGGGTGGCGGAGCCGTGGCTCGACTCCATCGACGGGCTGACCGATCTCGTGGACGAGCTGCCCGCCCGGCTGGCCGCGATCGAGGCGTGCGGTGTGCCGGACACGCTGGTGCACGGCGACCTGCACGGGGGCAACGTCCGGGCGACCGCGACGAGCCGGGTGATCGTGGACTGGGGCGACTCGGTGGTCGGGCATCCGGCCTTCGACATCCTGCGGCTCACCGACGGGCTGCCGGAGCAGCCGCGGTTGCTCGCCGAGTGGGCGGCCCGCTGGCGGGAGTCGGTGCCGGGATGCGACCCCGGGACGGCGCTGGCGCTGTACCGGCCGGTGGCGGCCCTGCGCTCGGCGACGATCTACCAGGACTTCCTCGACCACATCGAGCCGTCGGAACGGCCGTATCACGAGAGTGACGTGCCCGACCGGCTGCGCGCGGCCGTGGCGGCGGTGCGGACATGACGATCGTCGTCGGCGTCACGCCACCCGAAGGTGTCCCGTTCATGCCGGAGTTGCTGCCCGGACGAGGTGGATCGGGCGGGTGAGGCGCGGACGGCGGGGCGGCGCCCTACGGTGGAGGCGTGGCTGACCTGGGGCAGCGGTTCGTGGCGGAGATCGAGCGGGACGGGGGACCGTTGCCGCCGGAGCTGGCCGCGGCCTTCGCCTCGGTGCCGCGGGAGGTGTTCGTGGCGGAGGGCTTCCAGCGGCGGGACGGCACATGGGCCTCGCCGGGCAGCGCCGGGTTCCTCGACGCGGTGTACCAGAACGACGTCCTGGTCACCAAGGTCGCCGGCGGCGTGCCCGTGAGTTCGTCGAGCCAGCCGTCGCTGATGGCCATCATGCTCGAGGCGCTGGACGTGCGGCCCGGGCAGCGAGTGCTGGAGATCGGAGCCGGAACCGGATACAACGCCGCGCTGATGCGGGCGCTCGGAGCGGAGGTGACCAGTGTGGACGTTCAGGAGGATGTGGCGGCCCGGGCGCGCTCCGTGCTGGTCCGGGCGGGCATCGACGGGGTGAGAGTGCTGACCGGGGACGGATACGAGGGATCGCCGGGGGAGACGTTCGACCGGGTGATCGTGACCGTTGCCGTGTCGGGGCTGTCGCCGCGGTGGTTCGAGCAGGTGGGTGAGGGGCCGGTGGTGGCGCCGGTCGAGCACGCCGGGTCGCATCCGGTTCTGCTCGCCCGGCGGGCTGCCACGGGAGAGGTCGTCGCTCAGGTGGTGTGCGCCTCTGGGTTCATGAGCGCGGCGGGGCCATTGCTGGCCCGGCATCCGCGGAGCCATCCCGCACCGGTCGACCGGACTGACACGAGTCTGCTGGAGCAGGCGGCGCCGGCGCGGTGGGCCGAGGCTGTCGGGCCGATGCGTTATCGGGACCTGCAATATGCCGCCGGGGTGTGGCATGAGCGGGCGACACAGGCTCCGCTGAGTGGACAGTCGCAGAATCCGCTGGTGCTGCTGGACGAGGCGGGTACCGGTGGAGCGGCGATCCTGCCCGACGGGTCGGTGCTGGCCACGGGTGAGGACGCGGCACGGTACGCGCGAGAGGCGGGAGAGCTGTTGGACCGATGGGAAGCGGCGGGACAGCCGTCGATGGCGGCGTGGCAGATCCGGATGGCCCTGACGGACGATCCGGCGACGCCGATCTGGTACCCGGCGGAGTGGCAGCTCCGCCCCGGCACGCAGGTGAATCAGGCTCTCAGGTAGGTCAGGACAGCCAGGACGCGGCGGTTGGTCTCTTCGGCGGGTGGGAGGTGGAGTTCGGTCAGGATGGTGCCGACGTGCTTGGCGACCGCGGCCTCGGTGACGTAGAGGCGGCCGGCGATGGCCGAGTTGGAGTGGCCTTCGGCGACCAGGGCGAGGACCTCGTGCTCGCGCGGGGAGAGGGCGGCCAGCGGGTCGGGCGGGCGTTGCAGGAGGCGGCGGACGACTTCGGGATCGATGACGGTGGCGCCGGCGGCCACCCGGTGGAGGGAGTCGGCGAAGTCCTGGACATCGGCGACCCGGTCCTTGAGGAGATAGCGCAGGACCCCGTCCTCGGCCAGCACCACCGTGGTCATGCGGCGCTCGGCAGTTCCACGCGGACCAGAGTGGGGCCGCCGGGCGGACTCGACAGCAGCAGCCTGCCCCCGGCGGCGGCCACCCGATCGGCGAGACCGGTGAGCCCCGTGCCTCCGGCCGGATCGGCGCCGCCGTGACCGTCGTCGCGTACCTCAAGGACCAGCACGTCGCCGGCGCGCGTGAGCAAGAGGTCGGCGCGGGTGGCACCGGCGTGCTTGACCACGTTGGCGAGGGCTTCCGACGCGGCGAAGTAGGCCGTGCCCTCGAGCTGCTCGCTGGGTCGCGGGACGCCGTCCGTCACAGTCACCGCGACCGGGATCGGAGAGCGACCGGCCAGCTCGCGCAGTGCGGCGGGCAGGCCGAGATCGGTGAGCTGCTGCGGGCGGATGCCGTGGATGAGGTCACGCATCACGACCATGAGCTCCTTCGCCTGCTCGTGGGCGCGGCCCAGCGGCTCGGCGGCGGGGGAGTCGGCGGGGACGTCGAGCTTGGCCATGCCCAGGTGCAACGTCAGGCTGGTCAGCCGGTGCTGGGCGCCGTCGTGCAGGTCGCGCTCGATGCGGCGGCGTTCCAGATCGAAGGCGTCGGCGAGGCGGGCCCGGGAGCGGGCGACCTCGCGCAGCTGCACCCCGGTGCGGTCGCCGAGCAGCGCCCGCGTCACGGCCGCCTGGCCCGCCGCCATCAGGCCGAGCGCATAGACCAGCAGCGGGGCGAGGACCATGCCCAGCAGCGCGAACGGAACCGCTTCGGCCACGCTGTCCACTGTGAACACGCCGAAGGTCCAGCCGGCGGAGCCGCCGCTCGCATAGAACGGGCTGAGCACGAACGCCACGTCCAGCACCGCGAGGAAGGCGAAGATGGCATAGGCGGCCGGCACGACCAGCCCGAGGAACAACGCGTACGTGACCTCGCGCCACGTGGCGGTCTCGGTGTAACGGGTGCGCAGCCAGGCGATCGGGTCCTGTGGCACGGGCTGGTGCGGCGACGGCAGCGGACGCGGGTCGACCAGGGCGAGCCGGGCACGCTCGACGGCGGCCAGCGGCACGGCGAGCAGCGGACCGCAGGCGACCCAGCCGACCAGGGCGACAACCATGAGGACCAGGAGGGTACGCGTCGGAGCGCGCCCCTCGCTGAGCCAGCCGAGCGTGGCGGCGTAGGGCAGGGCGAGCGTCCAGGTCACGAAGGCGACAGGGCCGGCGATCGGAAGGGTGGTCGCGAGGTAGAGCAGGGCACGCCACGGCTGGGCCGTGACCAGGTACCGGCGGTTGAGAAGTGCGGGAAAAGTGGACACACCGTCACGCTAGGTCCGCGCGATGGGTGCCCGACAGCCCGCGAGATGTACTTCCCGGGTAGACCTGGCACTACCCGCCGCGCCGGTGACTGGCCGTCGCGCACGGTCGGTGGGTCACCAGACGCCGTTGCGGCGATCGCGGTAGGAGCGGCCGTCGGGGTCGTACATCAGGCGGTAGGCGGGGAGGGCCCAGAGGCGCTGGTGCCACGGGAGTTTGCCGGTCTCATGGGGCATCAGGCGACCCGGCGGGCGGTCGCCTTGCCGGCCACCCTTGTGCCAGTCGCGCAGGGCGTCGGCGGTGGCGTTGGCCTTTCGTACGGCGGATTCGGGGTCGACGAGATGAGTGTCGTCGGACTGGTCGAGGTGCTCGCGCAGCAGGGCCAGGCGCAGGTCGCGGGCGTAGACGCGGGCGCCGTCGCCCAGGCCGGCGGGATCGGCGGGCTCGCGCTCGTCCCGGGTCGGGTCCAGCACGGCGCAGGACAACTCGCTGTCGTGCGTCCACGACCGGCGGTTGAAGTTGTCGCTGCCCACGCTGGCCCAGACGTCGTCGATGACGCAGACCTTCGCGTGGACATACACGGGGGTGCCCTCGTGATTCTCGACGTCGAAGACGTGGACGCGGTCCGGGGCGGCCCGCCGGCAGAGCGAGATCGCCTCCTCGCGGCCGATCTGGTTCGGCGGGAGGGCGAAGCGGCCGTCGACGTCGGGGTGGCGGGGGACGACCGCGATGAGGTGCAGCTCCGGGTTGGTGTTGAGCGCCTCGGCGAAGAGCTGGGCGACCTCGGTCGACCACAGGTACTGGTCTTCGAGGTAGATCAGCCGGCGCGCCCGTTTGATGGCTTTCGTGTAGCCCCGGGCGATCGTCTGCTCGCCGTTGCGCGCGAAGGAGTAGGGCGGGCGCATCGACGGATAGGTCCGCAGCACCTGGATCGCGTGCGGTCCGCACTCGGGCGGGTCGGGCAGCCTGTCCGGCAGCCGGTCGGCGCGCATGTCGGCGTGTTTGAGCTTGTCCGTGACCGTGGAGATCGGGCCGTGCTGGTCGAGCGGTGTCGGGTCGTTCCACCGCTCGCGGAAGGTGAGATCCAGGACACCGACGACGGGACCGCGCAGCGCCAGCTGGACGTCGTGCCAGGGCGGGTTGTCGCCGTACGCCTTGTTCATGGCCAGGCCCTGCGGGTCGCCGTGGTGGTGTTCGTCGTCACGGCGGCTGTGGCACAGGTCGATGCCACCGGCGAAGGCGATGTCACGCTCGGGGGCGCCGGGGTGCCGGAGCACGACCAGCTTCTGGTGGTGCGAGCCACCTCGGCGTACACGCTGGTCGAGCAGGACCTCACCGCCCGCGTCCGCGATCTCCTCGCTGAGGTTGCGGTTCTCTTCCTCGCTGTAGGCGAGCTTGTCGACGTGCGAGCGCCACAGCAGCCCCTTGACGATCACGCCCCGGCGCGCGGCGTCGGCGAAGAGCCGCGTGATGGTGGGACCTTCGTCACGCATCCGCTCGTCGGGGTCGCCGCGCCAGTCGGTGAAGAAGAGGTGATCTCCTTCACCCAGCGCTTCCACTTCCGTCACCAACCGGTCGAAATACGTTTTTCCGTGAATCAGCGGCTCGGCCGTGTTTCCCCCGGACCAGGTGGGTATCTCCGAGTCAGGGTTGTCCCGCTCGTCGGCGGTCAGGAACCAGTCCTCGTGTTCCTGTTTTTCCGGTGGCACGGTCAATCCTCCGAGGTCGACGACGCCCTCACCGTAGGCCGCACCCCAGGCCGCCGCATCCCGAGCCGACCGCCACGCGTCGAAGGACACAGCCATGACGACCGAGCCCCTGACCACGACCGTGACCTCCACCACCGCCGCGGACGTGTCCGAGCGCGTCCTCATGATCGGCATGTTGCTGCTGGTCCTGCTCGGCGTGGGCGCCATGTTCCTCATCACAGCCTGACGATCGGCCCCTCGGGCGGTGGCCGGTCCGCCGCCCGGGCGATCTTTGATCAACTCAACGGACGGGCCGTCCCGCCGGCCGGTCGGGGGCAAAATTCACCAATCCCCCGGGTACGCCCGAAGCGCCGGTCCGTGCCGAGTTTGTGACTGATCCCGGGCAGCCAACGGGGTCTCCGCTCGGCCATACTCCTCGGTATGACGGGGGAGCAGAGCTTCAACAGCGCCACGATCGAGGTTCCGCACGCCGCGGCAGTCGCCGGCACCACCGCCGCGATCTGGTCACCGGTCACGGGGCAGATCGCGGTGCCCGTGCCGCCGGGCACGGTGGACGGTGCCGTCCTCCGCATCGACACTCCGCACGGTCCGATGGACGTCACAGTGCGTGTGACGCCGGACGCGAGCTTCGCGCCGCCGCCCGCTTTCCCGACGTCCGGCTACCCGGCTCCAGGTGCCCCGGGCTACCCCGCTTACGGAGCCCCGGGCTACCCGCCCGCCGAGACCTCCGGCTACCCGGCTGCTCGTGCCCCGGGCTACCCACCGGCCGGCTATCCGACATCGGGCGCCGCCGGTTATCCGCCGCCCGGCCCAACAGGTTTCCCGCCGCCGGGTGGTGCGGGCTACCCGCCGCCGGGTGCGGCCGGCTACCCCCAGCCCGGTGGCCCCGGCCTGCCGCCGCCGCCCGGGCCGTTCGGGCAGCCGTCCCCCTTCGCCGGCCCGACCCCACCGGCCAAGAAGTCGAAGACCGGCCTGATCGTCGGCGTCGCGGTGGCGTCCCTGCTCGTCGTCGGCTGCTGCGGCGTTGCCCGGAGCGTCATCGGCGGTGACGACGACACCGCGGCCACGGCGAGTGACACCCGGGTCACGTCCACCGCCGAGGCCACGCCGAGCACCGCGGCGGCGTTGTCGCCCGAGCAGTACGCCCAGCTGCTGACCAGCTCCGACCAGGCGCTCAAGTCGACCTTCGGGAAGCTGAGCACCGGCGACCCGGGCGCCTTCGCCAAGGCCGCCCCCGCCGCCGCGAGCAGCATCCGCGCCGAGGCCGGCAAGCTGCGCGCCGTCGCGCCGCCCACCGGCACCGAGAGCGTCCACGCCCAGGTCGCCTCCGAGCTGGAGAGCCTCGGCGACATGATCGAGGACACGGCGGGCGCCAAGCAGTCGTGCCCGGCGGCCTCCCCGTACGCGACGGTGCTCACCTCCGGCTGGGCGGACAGCCTGCGCGAGGACGTCAAGAAGCTGTCCCAGGCCGACGTCGCGTACAAGTTCGGGACCTTCCTCCCGGCCGCCCCCAAGGAACAGAACCGTCGCCTCAAGACCGGCACCTATGTCAAGGCGCGCGCCACGACCAGTGGCCTCGGTCACCTGAAGATCGTCAACGGCGCCGAGGACACGACGATCTCGCTCGTGAAGAACAACAAGGCCGCCTTCACCGTGTACGTCCGGGGCGGCGGCACCTACACCGTCAAGGGCATCAAGGACGGGACGTACCGCGTCTACACGGCGTCGGGCGAGGACTGGAACGCGGGCAAGAAGGGCTTCACCCGCGGCTGTAACTTCAGCAAGTTCGACGACACGTTCAAGTTCACGACCACGTCGACGAGCTCCTCGATCTGGACCATCACCCTCACCCCGGTGGTCGGCGGCAACGCCTCCACGAGCGACGTCGACCCGAAGGGCTTCCCGCAGTAAACCGGCAACGTCCCGTCGGCGCCGGCGGGCGGGAAGCCGGAAGGCCGGTCGAGCTCAGCCGGCGGAGATGGATGCCTGGTGGAGCGGGCGACGTCGACCCGAAGGCTTGCTACGGTAGCGAGCCGGTGAGGAGCGGGACCCTCAGCCGCGGCGGTGCAGCACGAGCATCGCCGCGAGCAGGGGGAGGGTCACGAGGTACGCCAGCCGGAGGTCGGCCACGTCGGCCAGGCGCGCGAGTGCGGCCGGGGCCGCCACGATGGCCGTACCGGAAGCGAAGGCGCCGATGGACGCGGCGTGCGCGGCGGACAAACCTGGAGTGCCGACCAGCCGGGCCAGCGTCACGGGGTAGAGCGTCGCGACGCCCAGCCCCGCCCCGGCCAGCCCCACCGTCACGAGTACGGGCGAGCCGGCCGCCACCATCAGAACAGCACTCGCGGCGGTCACCGCAGCACCGGCCGGAACGACAGGAAGCCGGGACAGCAGCCACGGGCCCGCCAGCCGGCCGCACGCCATGCCGAGCGGAAACGCCGTACTGAGCAGGGCCGCCGCCCCCGTCCCGGCCCCGGCGCCGGTCAACCGCGCCACGCCCCAGATGGTGAAGCAGAACTCCACCGACACGGCCAGCACCACGACTCCCCATCGGCGGACGACCGGCCCCCGCCGCATGCCTTGACCATCCACTGTGGCCACCGCCGGAGCCGGCAAGGGGGACGGCCGGCGGCAGACATCAAAGATGAGTACGGCCAGGGGCGGCACGATGACCAGCAACGCGAGCCGCCCGGTGCCGACGCCGGTCGTGTCCCAGGCTCCGATCGCCAGCGGGGCCACAACCGCCGCCGCACTCGACAGGCCGATCACCGTCGTCAGCCGCCCGGCGGCAGCGGGCCCGGCGAGCATGGCCGGCGTCACCAGTACGAAGGCCGCGCCGCCGATGCCGAGCAGCAGCGCGCCGGCCGCGGCCACGGGCACCGCGGCGGCGGTCGCCAGCAGGATGGCGCCGACCGCGATGAGGAGTGCCCCGGCGACGAGCGAGAGACGGGAGCCGCGCCGCAGCAAGTACGGCCCGGCGGGCGCCACCACGAGCAGCCCGGCGCCGAAGGTGGTCGGCAGCCAGGCGAGCTGCTCCGGCCGTACCTGAAGATCCTGCGCCAGCAGCACCAGGCAGGCGCCGAGCCCGGTGATCGCGTACCCGATGGAACTCTGCGCGATCGCCGCCTGCCGCACCACCGCCCCGCCGCCCGAAGCAGCAAAGCCCGAAGCGCCAACGCCGCCACGCAATGTGCCACCGCCGGGTGGGGCCGCGCTCATCGGGCCAGCAACGGAATCAGCTCGCCCACGTCACGAATCCGCAGGTCACCGTCGACCCCCTTGAGCGCGGCCACCACCGCCCCCGCGGCCCGGCCCGCGGCGACGCCCACCTCGGCGTCCTCCACGACCAGGCACCGCGCCGGCGCGACGCCCAGCAAAGAGGCCCCGCGGAGGTACCCCTCGGGGTCCGGCTTGCCGGCGCTGATGTCCTCGACCGTGACGAGCACCGGCGCGTCGATGCCGGCCGCGCCCAGCCGGGCCTTGGCCAGCCGGACATCCGCGCTCGTCACCACCGCCCACGGCAACCGCAGCCCGGCCAGCAGCGCCATCGCGCCGGGCGTCGGGACCACGTCCGACAGGTCGTCGTACTGCAGCTCCAGCTGGCGCGCCGCGGCGGCCGCGACCCCGGCGTCGTCGAGGTCGGGGCGGATGATCCGGACCGTACGCCCGGCCGGCGCGCCGTGCGCCACGGCCAGCACGGCGTCGATGTCGGCGCCGTACTCGCCGGCCCAGGTGGCCCAGGCCCGCTCCACGGCGGCGTCGGAGTCGACGAGGGTGCCGTCCATGTCGAAGAGCACCGCCTCGATACTGGTCAGGTCCACGCGCGTTCCTCGTTCCGAAAGCGGGGCGAATATTCTCGTACCACGAGGATAAGGCGGTGTCCCATGGTCATGGCAAGCTCCGCGCGGTTGCGAGCCGGTGCGGCCCGGTGGCACACCGCGGCCCAGGTGCTCGCCTGGGTGCGCCGCAACCCCGGCGGCACGCGCGCGGCGATGGTGAGCGAGCTGCAACTGGCCAGCGGCCTCGCGACCGAGATCACCGGGCGGCTGCGGTCCGGCCGCCTGCTCGACGAGGCACCCGCCCCGCGCGCCGGTCGCGGCCGCCCCACCACCGTGCTCACCGCGCATCCCGAGGGACCGGTGCTGCTCGCGCTCGACCTGCGCACCGAGGAGTGGCGCTCGGCGGTGGTCACCCTCGACGGCACGCTCGGCGAGGTGACCGCGACCCGCCACGCCTCGCGGTCGGCGCCGGCGGTGCTCGCGGCCATGCGCGAGCGGGTGGAGACCACCAGTCTCCGGTACGCCCACCGCCTGCGCGCCGTCTCGCTCGCCGTCTCCGGCACGGTGTACGCGGGCCGGCTCGTCCAGTCGGCCACGCTCGGCTGGCGTGACGTCGACCTCACCCCGGTCGCGGCCGGGCTGCCGCTGCTGCTCGGCAACGACGCCACCCTCGCCGGGGTGGCCGAGGCCCGCACCGGCGCGGCGATCGGCGCCCCGACGGCCCTGCACCTCATCGTCGCCGTGGGGCTCGGCGGCACGGTGATCGTCGACGGCCGCCCCGCGACGGGCTCGTACGGCGCCGCGGGTGAGTTCGGCCACCAGCCCTACGGCGATCGCACCCTCCGCTGCCCGTGCGGCGCCCGCGGCTGCTGGGACCTGGAGGTCGACGGCCGCGCCCTCGCCCGCCACCTGGGCCGGAACGAACCGGAAGACCCCGTCGCCTTCGCCCGCACGATCCTGACCGCGCAGAACCACCGGAGTGCCGTGGCCAAGGTCGCCGCCGCGCTGGGCGGAGGCATCGGCGCCCTCGTCAACGCCCACGACCCGGCGACCGTGACCCTGGGCGGGATCGGCCCGCTGGTGCGCGCCGCGGACCCGGTCGCGTTCCGGGAGGCGTACCTCGATGGGTTGATGGCCTTCCACCGCACCCACCCGCCGGAAGTGGTCGACGCCGCGCACGGCGACGACGGCCCCCTCCAAGGGGCAGCGGTCCTCGGCCTCGACGAACTGACCACCGAGACAGCCCTGGCCGAGTGGGCCGCCGAGCCCGACAAGGCCGGCGCCGACAAAGTTGAGAGCGCTCAGCTCCGGTAGTAGAGCGTGACCTCGTAGCCGCCGCGAACGATGTGCCAGCCCAGGTCGTCGACGTCCACGATGTTCGGGCGGCCGGCGAGCCAGGCCGCCGCCATCTCGAGCGCTTCGGCCGGCGTGGCGCCGGTGCAGGACATCCGGCGCACCTCGGTCTCGGCGCGGTCCGGGGCGTGGCGGGTCAGGGTCTGCGCGGGCAGGGTGGGCTCGGGGCCGGTGACCACCGCGGTCGGGCCGACCTGCCGGCCGTCGAGCACGCCCTGGACGAACCAGTCGTTGATCGTCTCGTCGTGCTCGACCGTCCAGCCCTCGATGGTCCCGGCATCGGCGGCGATGGCGTGCTTCGCGTTGTCCAGCGCGGCATCGAGGGTGGCGACCTCGAGCTCCTCGCCGTTGTACTCGACCCGATACGTCATGGCGCCCCCGATACCCGCCGACGCCAGGGAATAAGCCCCCGACGCCCGCCGACGCCAGGGAATGAGCCCCCGACGCCCGCCGACGCCAGGGAATAAGCCCCGACGCCCGCTGACGCAAGAGATCAAGCGGCAGCAGACCGCAGCGACCGCGTCATGTCGGCCCGGAGCGCGTCGAAGTCCACACCCCGCTCGGCCAGGATCTGCGACGCCAGCCCCTTCCCCTCGCGGAGCAGGCCCAGCATCATGTGCTCCGGCGCGATGTAGTTGTGCTTGAGCCGCAGCGCCTCGCGCAACGACAGCTCCAGCACCTTCTTGTTGCGCGCCGAGAAGGGGATGTGCCCCGGCGTGAAGAACTTGCGCATCCGCCCCTTGCGCTCCGGATGCGCCGCGCGCGGCAGGCGCAGCGACCCGGGCCCGAAGTTCTCCTCGATGGCCCGGCGCACGGCGTCCAGGTCGATGCCGATCGCCCGCAGCGCCTCCCGGTCCTCCGCCTCGGCGTCCTCGGGCGAAAGTGGCGCGGCGCCGGCTCCGGCACCGGTGCCCGTGCCCACCCGGCGGATGATCTCGGACCGGACGAAGACCGCGTTCACGCCCTGGCCGGTCAGGGCCGGGGCCGACTCGACGCCGGCCGCGGTGAGCAGCGCGAGCAGCAGATGCTCGGTGCCGATCGGCGACTGGCCCAGCTCCCGGGCCTCGACCTGCGCGCGGACGACGGCCGCGCGCGCCTCGTGGGTGAATCGCTCGAACATCTCTCAGCCCTCCCGGGGGTCCTGCGCCGGCACCGTCTTCGCATGCTTCTTGTGTACGCCCTGGCGCGTCACCTCGAGGGCGTCCGCGATCTCCTGCCAGGACCAGCCGTTGCGCCGGGCGTTCGCCACCTGGAGATGCTCCAGGCCCTCGAGGAGGCGGCGGAGCGCCACGACCGCGCGCAGGCCGATCCGGGGATCGGTGCTGCCCGCCGCCGCGGCGAGATCGGTCGCTTCGGTCATGCTGTCAACATAGGTTGACATGAGAGCGATGTCAACCCAAGTTGACGTGGACGGCATGAAAAAGGCCAGCCGAAGCTGGCCTCTCTCAAGAAAATGAAGAACTACTGACCGCGCCCGGTCTTCTGCTGCAGCTCGTCGATCAGCTGCGAAGCCTCGGCCTTGGTCGGCTCCTCCGGCACGTCCTCGTTCGCCTCGGACGCCAGCGTGTGCAGGTAGGACTGCTGCGCGCCGGTGGCCGGCTCGTCGCCGGTCGTCCAGTCCGACGGGTCCTTGATCGTGTTGGAGGTGTTATCGGTGTCCTGCCCGGTGGCCATGACGTCTCCCATCACATGCGAAGCAAAGGCGAAGCATTCTTTCGAACGGGTGTATCAGTACCCGCCGAAGGTCAGCTCCATGCCTGCCGTCGGGGAGATCTGCATGGTGAGCTCGATCGGGATCTGCGCCGGCGCCGCGATGGAGAAGGGCGCGCCCCACGGGTCGAGCAGCTCCGCATAGGTGCCGAAGCCGGTCTCGGAGACCCCGGTGACGACCGTGCCGCCGTAGGCCCGGCAATCCTCGAGGGTCTCGGTGCAGTCGGCGACCTGGAAGGCGGCCCGCCACCAGCTGCCGCCGCGGCTCGGGGCCAGCCCGGCCATGGCGTCGTGGGCGGTGGTGATCCACTCGCCGCGGGTGCCGTCGCTGCCGTATTCGTCGCGGAGCAGCCAGCCGAACGCCTGGCCGTAGAAGTTGGCCGCGGCCACGGCGTCGTCGGTGAGCAGCTCGGGGAAGGTCATGGTGCCCGGCTCGCCACCGACCTGGGCGCCGGTGAAGTCGCGCGGCTCCCAGATGCCGAGGACGGCGCCGGCCGGGTCGGCGATCAGTGCGGCCCGGCCGCCGCGGCCCTCGGCAGGCTCGGTGCACATGCGCCCGCCGGCCTCGGTGACGCGGATGATCGACGCTTCGAGGTTGTGCTCGGTCAGGTAGGTCAGCCAGCCCGCCGGCCGGTCGGCGCCGGCCCGGGTCAGCCCGGCCACCGCGCGGCCGTTGAGCTTGAAGCGGTCGCCGGCCGGCTCCCAGCCGAAGAGCCGGGCGTAGAACTCCGCCGCCCGCGCGGGATCCGCACTCGCCAGCTCGACCCAGCAGGGTGTCCCCGGCGCAAAGCCCCGTATCCGCATCGGCCACACCTTTCGTCGTCCATCGTGGAATTCCGGCTGGGGGAAGGTGGGGATCACTTTACAGCTATGAATACGCTCTGCCACTACCCGCGGGTTCAATGTCCTAAATAAACTACGGTTTCGCGGAGAAGCAATCACACTGAGTAATGTCGATTACTGAGCGTGTCGCTCTTCCGGGGTACGCGACCGATCGTTGTTTCGGTCCAGAAGCCGCATCACGGGCGTCACCGCGACGCCGTGCAACACCACGCTCACCAAGACGACAAACGCCACTGTCGCCCATACGACATCCACGTTCGGGAACTCGGCGTGCTCCATGGCGTACGCCAGGTAGTAGAAGGACCCGATCCCCCTGATGCCGAACGACGCGATGACCCAGTGCTCGGTCGTGCGACCCGGGGCACCGCGAAGCGACAGGAATCCTGACACCGGACGGATCACCAGGACAAGGGCCAAGCCGATCAACGCGGCCGGCCACGTGAGCGGGGCGAGCACACCGCTCACCACCGCGCCGCCGAGCAACAGCAGCAACAGGACGGTGAGCAGCCGCTCGATCTGCTCCGCGAAGTCGTGCAGTACCTGGTGGTACTCGTGCGAACGTTGCGCGGATCGGATACCGCGGGCGGCGATGAAGACCGCCAGGAAGCCGTAGCCGCCGGCCACCTCGACGATCCCGTACGCCAGGAAGGTCGCCGCCAGCGCCAGGAACCCCTCCGAGTGATGGGCCAGGCGCAGCTTGTGATTGCGGGGGCGGAAGAAGAGGCGCCCGAGCAGCCGCCCGATGACCAGCCCGCCCACGACCGCCACACCGACCTTGTAGCCGACGTCCTTCAGGGCCCAGTCCGTCCACGCGAAGCCGGCCGCGGCCAGCCCGATGGCCGCGTACACGAAGGGGAAGGCCAGCCCGTCGTTGAGCCCGGCCTCGGACGTCAGCGCGAAGCGCACCTCGTCCTCGGAGTCCTCCTTGTCGGTGGGCTCGCCGACCTGCACGTCCGCCGCGAGCACCGGGTCGGTCGGGGCGAGCGCCGCGCCGAGCAGCAGCGCCGCCGCCGGCACCAGCCCGGCCCACCACCAGCCGAGCAGCGCCACCGCCCCGATGGTCACCGGCATGGCGATGATCAGCAGCCGCCACGTCGACGTCCACCGCCCCTTGCCGAGCGGCCGGTCGATCTTGAGGCCGGCGCCCATGAGCGCCACGATCACGCAGACCTCGGTGAGGTGCTCGGTCAGCTTCGGATGGGCCAGGGGGTCCACGTCCGGCAGCCCCAGCGGTACGGCGAACACCACCATGCCCAGCGCCAGGAACACGATCGGCATCGACAACGGGCGACGCTCGAGCAGCCGGGGGAGGATCCCGGCCAGCAGGGCGCCCACTCCGAAGAGGGCGAAGAGAAGGTCAGACAGTTGCACGCGCCAGTTCTGCCCGGCGAACCGCGCGCTCATGCACGGTTGTTCACATCGACATGGGGTACGCCGGGGCCATGCATCCCCGCACAGCAATCGTCACGGGCAGCGAGTCGGGCATCGGCCGGGCCGTCGCCGTCGCGCTCGCCGAGGCCGGCTACGACATCGGCGTCACCCGGCACCGCGACGACGAGCACGCCGAGCAGACCGCCTACGAGGTACGCAACGCCGGCCGCAAGGCCGAGATCCGCGACCTCGACCTGACCCGCCTGCCCGGGGCGGCCGACGTCGTCGACCAGCTGACCGACGCCCTCGGCGGCGAGCTGGGCGTCCTCGTCAACTGCGCGGGCACCGGCATCGCGACGCCCGTCGTCGACACCGGCTGGGAGCAGTGGCGCGAGGTGCTCGCCGTGGACCTCGACGGCCCGTTCCTCTGCGCGCAGCGGGCCGCCCGCCGGATGATCGCCGCGGGCCGGGGCGGCCGGATCGTCAACATCACGAGCGTGCACGAGACGGCGCCGCGGGTGGGCGCCGGGGCCTATTGCGCGGCCAAGGGCGGCCTCGGCCTGCTCACCAAGGTCATGGCCCAGGAGCTGGGGGAGTACGGCATCACCGTCAACGCGGTCGCGCCGGGCGAGATCGCGACGCCGATGACCGGGCAGGAGGACGTCGACCCGCGCACCGAGTCGCGCCCCGGCGTGCCGCTCGGCCGCCCCGGCGACGCCCGGGAGATCGCCGCCGTGGTCGCCTTCCTGGCGAGTCCGGCGGCGTCCTATGTCACCGGCGCGTCCTGGCCGGTCGACGGCGGCATGCTGACGATGGGACCCCAGGCGGGGTCCCATCTGACGAGCGACGACTGGCGACGCGCTTAGAAGAGCTTCGCGATCGCCGAGTCGTCGAGGGCGGCGAGCAGCGCGGCCGGGTCGTCGTAGGTCGCCACCGCCCCCGCGTCGGTCAGCTCGGCCGCGCTGGTGCCGCCGCAGGTCAGGCCGATGCACGGGATGTTCAGCTTCGCGGCCGCCTGGACGTCCCACACGGCGTCGCCGACGAAGACCGCCTGAGCCGGGTCGACCCCGGACTGGTCGAGCGCCGCCTGCAGGATGTCCGGCGCCGGCTTGCTCTGCTCGGCGTCCGCGGACGAGGTGGCGGCGGCGATCACGTCGTCGGCGCCGATCACCGCGCGCAGCTTCTTCAGCTCGGGGGCCTGCGCCGAGGAGGCGAGCACCACGGCGAGCCCGTGATCGGCGACCGCGTGCAGCAGATCGGCCGCCCCGGGCAGCGGGCGCAGCCGCTCCCACCAGGCGCCGTAGAGGATCTCGTGCGCGGTGTTGAGCCGCTCGTCCTGGTCCTGGTCGCGCTCGTCGCCGAGCAGGTGGTCGAGCAGCTTGTCCGAGCCCATGCCGATCGCCCGGTGGATCTCGGCCATCGGCACGTCGTGGTCGTGCTGGCGCATCGCCTCCCACCACGCGACCGCGTGCAGGTAGGTGGTGTCCACCAGGGTTCCGTCGACGTCGAAGAGCACTCCACGGTTGGCTGCCATATGCAGTTGGTTACCTAGGGAATCAACATTTCAAACCAGACCGTGGACCCGCGCACCGAGGGATCGGTGCCCCACGTGTCGCTGAGCTCCTCGATCAGGCCCAGCCCGCGGCCCCGGCTGCTCAGCGTGTCGGTGCGGGCCCGGGTGACGCTGCCGCGCGTGCCCGTGTCCGCGACCGACACCAGCAGCCGCTCGGCGCTCAGGTCGATGTGCACCTGGGCCGGGGTGCCCGCGTGCAGGAGCGCGTTGGTCGTCAGCTCGCTCGTGCACAGGATCGCCGCGCCGATGACCGGCTCGGGCACCGCCCACTCGCGCAGCCGCGTCGTCATCCACTGGCGCACCCGGCTCGGCCCGGTCGGCTCGGCCGGCACCTGCATGGTCGCGGACCGGCTGAGCGCGACGGCGCGCTCGACCGCCAGGACCGCCACATCATCGTCCGTACGCCCCTCGACCGCGGCCGTGGCCAGCGAGCACAGGTTGCGCGGATCGCCGCCGGCCGCCGCCGCCGTGGCCGCGACCAGCGCGTCGAGCCCGTCGTCGAGCGGCTGCCCCCGGCGCTCGACGACGCCGTCGCTGAACATGAGGATCGTGTCGCCGGGCTCGAGCCGCACCGTGCCCGACCGCCAGACCCCGCCCAGCCCGAGCGGCGCCCCCGGCGGGACCGCCACCAGCTCCGCCGTCGCCCGGCGCCCCGCGCGGCGCAGCACGGGCGGCGGGTGCCCGGCGCTGGCCAGCGTGATCGTGCCGTCCGCGGGGTCTAGCACCCCGTAGACGACGGTCACGAAGATCTCCTCGTTGCGTGACTCGGCGCCCAGCGAGCCGACCAGCCTGTCCAGCCCGGCGAGCACGGTCGGCGGCGCCGGATCGGTCAGCGCGAGCGCGCGCAGGGCGGCCCGCACCTGGCCCATGACCGCGGCGGCGCGCACGTCGTGCCCCGCCACGTCGCCCAGCACCATCGCCAGCCGGCCGTCGGCCAGCTCGAACGCGTCGTAGAAGTCGCCGCCGGCCGCGTTGCCGTCGACGCCCACGTCGTAGCGGGCGGCGATGCGGAACCGGTCGAGCTCCGGCAGGTGCTCGGGGAGCATCGACTTCTGCAGCAGCATCGCGGTGCCGTGCTGCGCCTCGAAGCGCCGGGCGCGCTCGGCGGCCTGCGCGATGAGCTCGGCCGCCGCATAGAGCAGGGCGCGCTCGGCGGGCAGCCAGGCGTGGGCCGTGCGATAGCCCATGGTCACCGCGCCGCGCAGCGACGGCGTGCGCAGCGGCATCGCGGCCAGCGCGCGGATCCGCCGCTCGTGCCGGTCGGTCGCCACCTCGGCCAGCGGGGCGCCGTCGGCCTGGAAGGACGGCCGGCCACTGGTCGCCGCGGCCACCAGCGGCGAGCCGGCGACCGGCCCGATGCGCTTCCACAGGGGCGGCAGCCGCTCGTCGGCCTCGTCGATCATCTCGCCCCGGATCCGCCGGACAAAGCGGTACTCCTGGCCGTCGTCGACCGCGAACACACAATGATCAAGATCGAAGGACGTCATCGCGTACGCCAGCACGACGCGCGCCACGTCGTCGACCGTCAGCGCGGCGGCGAGCCGGGAGGTCAGCTCGCCCAGGGACTGCAGCCGCCGCGTGACCTGCGTGGTCTCCGCCGCCACGGTCAGCACGCCGAGCGGGGTGCCGTGCTGGTCGCGTACGAGGGAATGGCCTCTGGTGAACGACGCCTGCTCGACGTGACCGCCGCGCGGGACCGACACCTGGGCCTCCGCCTCGAGGAACGGCCGGCCGGTCCGCAGCACCTCCGCGATGATGTCGCCGAGACCGTGCCAGCCCTCGCCGAAGACCTCCGCCGCGGGGCAGCCGAGCGCGGCCGGGTGCTTCGCGCCGAGCATGTCCGCGAAGGCGTCGTTGTAGATCAGCACGAACCGCTCGCCGCAGACCAGCGACATGGGCACGGGCGACGCGAGGACCAGGTCGACGGTGGCGGCCAGGACCGGGTCCCACCGGTCGCGCTCGCCCAGGTCGGTGACGTGCCACGGGTGCGCGGCGACCAGCTCGGCGCAGCCACGTGTCGATGCCGGCGCGTCCCCCGGCTGCGTGGGCAGCGTGGTCATCGCGGAAGGGCTCCCCATGCCGGCCATGCCCTGAAGCGTAGCCCGACTGGGCCGTTCGGACGATGGGGGTACCGTACGGACGTCCGGACCCACCCGGTACGGGCGGCCGAATCCGCTGGTGTGCGTAGGTCCGGGCGCTCCTGCCCGGTGACTGTCGGATTTCCCGCTCTCGCCGTGATCATGCGAAATTCAGCAAAGCTCTCGCCCCGAGTCCGCAGGGATCAGCGATCGCCCCGAGTCCGCAGGGATCAGCGATCGCCCCGAGTCCGCGGGGATCGGCGAAGCTCTCGCCCTGAGTCCGCCGGGGATCAGCGAAGCTCTCGCCGCGAGTCGGCGGGGAAAAACCGGCGGGAAAAGAGAAGCGGGGCCGGCACTCCTGGTGAGGAGGGCCGGCCCCGGGCCTGTCAGGGGAGGGCGGCGGTCAGCGGGCGGCGGGCAGCGTGCGGGCGAGCGAGCAGACGGCCAGGAGCCGGTTCAGCACCCAGTCGTTGCCGGCCCAGTCGATGTCGCCGGCCGGCGGGCGCCAGCCGTGCTTGAAGGCGGCGTCCCGCACACCCTCGGCGTAGGCCGCCAGGATGATCGGGGTCAGCGGGCGGGCGTCGGTCGACAGGCTGTCGCGGATGCCCGCGGTGTGCTGGTCGACGGTGGCGAGCAGACCGGGGGACCGGTCGGCGGCCGCGAAGCCGGTGACGCCGACGGCGCTCATCAGCTCGTCGAGGCAGGCGTGGGCGGAACGCAGGGCAGCACGGGCGGCAGCGCCGCTGAACAGGCCATTCATGAGAACCAAAGGTAGGAACGGTCGGGAGTGCCTCGGGTCCCCTGATCGGTGCGGATCGGTTTCAGTGCCCGCGCCCGGGGAACTGCGTCGGTCATGACCACGCCGCCCGACGACGCGCACCGCCGGCCCGAGGGGCTGGACGACACCACGCTCGAGGCGCTGGGCAAGCTCAGCGAGAGCCTCGAGACCGTCGAGCGGGTCCGCGGGCATCTCTACTCGCTGCACCAGCTCGTGGGGAAGGCCGACCTGGGCCTCGACGAGGCGGTCGCGCTCTTCCGCAAGGCGGGGCACGGCGAGCTCGCCGAGCGGATCGAGCGCGAGCTGATCGGGCGCAACGTCGTGCCCGGCCGCTGGACCTTCCAGCTGGTCGAGGAGTTCGACGACGGCTACTGGTCCGACTTCCGCGCCGTCGAGAAGGCGGCGCGCGACGAACTGGCCGGGGGCCGGCGCCACCTCTTCGAGGCGGAGATGAAGGAACGCCGCCGCAGCCCGGGCGTGCCGGGCCACGAGTCCCGCCCCCGGGAGGACGCGACGACCTGACACCCGCCGGCCGGAGGTGCCCGGCGCGACGCGACAGCCTGACCGGGGCCCTGCCCGGCCGGGCCCGTCGGCATGCGCTCGGTCACACCGGTCAGCGCGCGCTCGATCGGTCCGTCGGCTCTCGCGAACGGCCGGCGACCCGGGGCTGGGTGGCGCGGAGAAAGCCGGCGACGGTGCCGGCGGAAACGGGGTTACTCGGCCTCGGCCTGCTGCGGGCGGCGGCGCTGGGCGTCGTCCGCCATGATCACCGTGGCCACCACGAGGGCGACGACGACGGCGAAGAGCCATGAGGCATCGTTGATCAGCGAGGCCGCGACGGGGGCCTGGAAAGCGGCGAGCAGAAAGCCCACCCAGGCGAGGCGGCGCTGCTTCTCGGAGAGGAAACCGGCAGATCGCATTCGGCCAGTCTTACCCGATGACGGCCCGTCGCCGTCACCCTTTCGGCCGATCTCGGGTTGTCCGATGGTGCCCACTGCGCAGCGTCGTCACCGCACCACTCGGGCCGGCATGGCCGTGTTTGTCCTGCTCGCGATGATGATGACGGCGAGTTGTAGCCTGTCGCCATTTGCGACTCGCGACAAGTCGCCCACGCGGGTCCCGCACTCCGGCGCGTCGTCTTCCGGTGACAGCGTGCATCTGGCAACCGGGCCGCTGCGGGGCCGGACGACGGGCGAGCTCACCGTCTCCGACGCCGCCTCGCGGGTCGTCGTGCGGCTCGTGAGCCTGCCGGACCAGCTCTACCGGGTGAGCACCCCGGCGGGCTCCGGGCTGGTGCCGCGGGTGACGGTCCGGGGCGGCAAGGTCCGCGTCCGGCTCGGGACGACCGGGGCCGACGGGCCCGACGTCGTCGAGGTGCTGCTCAACCGGTCGGTGCGCTGGGACCTGCGGCTGCCCGCGGGAGCCGGGGAGAAGCATCTCGACCTGGCCGCCGGGCGGCTCCGGCGGGTCACCCTCGGGTCCGCCGCCGGGCTGGTCAGCGTGCGGCTGCCGCGGCCGCGGGGGTCCGTACCCCTGGTGGTGGCCGGACCGGTCGGGGAGCTCAGCGTCGCCGCACCCGCCGGCACCGCGATCCGCCTGCGTCTGCGGGCCGGCGCCGGAGCGCTCAGCGTGCCCTGGTCCCGCCGGACGACCGCGGGACCGCGCACGGTGCTGACCAGCACCCGAGCCACCCGCCTCCGGGGCAACGCCGCCGGCGCCGGGGAGAACCGGTACGCCATCGATGTCCGGCCGGAGGCGGGTGCGGTGACCGTGGCGCTGCCGCGGACGCTCAGTGCGGGCCGGTGCGTCCCGTCGTGCTCGGGCGGAACTCGCGGTCCGGGTCGGTAGCGCCCGGGTCGGCGGCGTCACTGACTCGGCTGTCGTGCCCGAAGGCCTGCTCCTCGCCGGCGTCGTTGTCCGTCGGGTCGCCCTGACCGTCCAGGTCGTAGCTCGCCATGGCACTGCTCAGGTCGGCGGTCGAGAGCCGCTCCTCGTCGCGCCACTGGCCGGTTTCTTCGCGATCAGTCATGTCCCTCGCCTACCCCGAATCGCGCTCTCGCATGCGAAAGGCCGCCGGTTTCCCGGCGGCCCTCCCGATCAGTGCTCGCGGATCACGGCTGCGGCCGGTCCACCTGGCCCCGCCACGCGCCCGACTCGACGCCGCCGCGGCCCTCGATGTACTCCTTGAAGCGCTTCATGTCACCCTTGACCTGACGGTCGAGGAAGCCGAGCTTGTCGCCCGCCTGCTCGACCACGCCGTCCGGCTCGAAGTCCATCTGGCAGGTCACCCGGGTCTTGTTCTCGTCCAGCCGGTGGAAGGTCACCACGCCGGCCTGCTTGCTGCCCTCGACGCTGGTCCACGCGACCCGCTCGTCCGGCAGCTGCTCGGTGATCTTGGCGTCGAACTCGCGCTTGACGCCGTCGATGCTGGTCTTCCAGTGCGTCGTCGTGTCGTCGAGCTGGCGGATCTCGGTCACGCCACCCATGAAGTTCGGGAACTCCTCGAACTGGGTCCACTGGTTGTACGCCGTGCGCACGGGAACATCGACGTCGACGGACTCGGTCACGGTGCTCACGATGACTCACTCCTTGTCGGGTAGTTCAGTGCCTCACGATCAGAGTGGTTCCCGAGCGTTTTTCGGCTAAACAATCACTCCGCAGGTTCTGCCGGCGGGAGGGTCGGATCGTCGCCGGAGTCGCCCGCCTGCAGCCGGCGCCCCCGTTGCACCTCCGCGTTGATCTCCACGCCGAGCATCAGCGCCGAGTTGGCCAGATAGAGCCACACGAGGAAGGCGATGATCGCGCCCAGGCTGCCGTACGTCCGGTCGTAGGAGCTGAAGTTCGCCACGTAGAGCCCGAAGCCCGCGGACGCCACCGCCCAGGCCAGGAGCGCGACCGTGCCGCCGAGGGTGATCCAGCGGAAGCGCGGCTGCTTGACGTTCGGGGCGATCCAGAACAACAGCGAGAGCAACAACATCAGGATCAGCACGAGTACGGGCCACCGCCCGATCGACCACGCCGTCCGCGCCGTGTCCCCGGCGTTCACCAGGTCGCCCACCGCGTCGACGAGCGGCCCGCTGACCACCAGCCCGACGCCCACCAGCGCCATCAGCACCAGGGCGACCGCGCTCAGCAGCATCTGCAGCGGCCGCAGCTTCCAGAACGGCCGGCCCTCGGCGACGCCGTAGATCCGGTTGGACGCGCGCGTGAAGATGGCGACGTAGCCCGAGGCGGACCAGAGCGCCCCGAGCAGACCGACGCTGAGCAGCACCTTGGCCGAGCTGTCCTGGGCGATGATCGCGTTCAGCACCGAGGTGAAGGCCTCGTTGCCGACCACCGAACCCGCGCCGAGGTCGTCGAGCATGTCCAGCACCGACTGCACGGCCGTGGCGCCGTCCGTGACCAGGTTGACCAGGGCGACGATGACGATGACCGACGGGAAGACGGCCAGCACCGCCTGATAGGTCAGCGCCGCGGCCAGGTCGCCGCACTCGTCGTCGAGATAGCCCTTGACGCTGCGCCACACCGCCCCGCGCCAGGTCGACCAGTGCAGCTGACGCACTTTGGCCGGAAGGGCCGCGGTGGAGGCGGTCATCGGCAGGCTCCCATTCGTCACAGAGTGCGCATCGATCACTACCCGGCGGGGGTTTGCAGCAAACGGCGAGGGGTACCGTCGCCGGAGTGGAACGAGCGGACGCGATCGTCATCGGTGCCGGGCACAACGGGCTCGTCGCCGCGAATCTTCTGGCCGACGCGGGCTGGCGGGTGCAGGTCCTCGAGGCGACCCCGCAGCCGGGCGGCGCCGTCCGGTCCGGCTATGTCACGGCTCCCGGCTATCTGAGCGACCTGTTCAGCTCCTTCTACCCCCTGGGGTACGCGTCGCCGGTCCTCAAGGGCCTCGGCCTCGACGAGTTCGGGCTGCACTGGCGGCACGCCCCGGACGTGCTCACCCATCTCCTCCCGGACGGCCGCGCCGCCACGATCAACCGCGACCTCGAGACGACCATGGCGTCGATGGAGCAGTTCGCCCCGGGCGACGGCGAGCGCTGGAAGAACGCGTTCACCGACTGGTGCGAGGTGTCGGACAGCATCCTCGACGCCGTCCTGACGCCGTTCCCGCCCGTACGGACGGGGGTGGGGCTGGTCCGCAAGCTCGGCACGGGCGGCTCGCTGCGCCTGGCCCGGCGACTGCTGCTGTCCGTACGGGAGCTGGGGTCGGAGCTCTTCGACGGCGAGGGACCACAGCTCGCCCTGGCCGGCTGTGCCCTGCACACCGACCTGTCCCCGGAGGAGGCCGGCGGCGGCGTCTACGGCTGGCTGCTCGCCATGCTCGGCCAGCAGTACGGCTGGCCCGTCCCCGAGGGCGGCGCGTTCAAGATCACCGACGCCCTGGTCGCCCGGCTCGAGTCGCGCGGCGGCCGCATCGAGTACGACACCCCGGTCACCAAGATCCTCGTCGCCGCCGGTCGGGCCATGGGCGTCCGCAGCGCCGACGGCCGCAACTGGCGCGCCGACCGGGCCGTCCTCGCCGACGTCCCGGCCCCGGCCCTCTACCTCGACCTGGTCGGCGAGCGCTGGCTGCCGCCCCGGCTGACCGAGGACCTCGCCCACTTCCGCTGGGACGGCGCCACGGTCAAGGTCGACTGGGCCCTCTCCGGCAAGATCCCGTGGAAGACCCCGGCCGCGGCGACCGCCGGCACCGTGCACCTGGGGGCCGACATGAACGGGCTCACCCGCTACTCGGCCGAGCTCGCCACCGACCAGGTGCCCGAGCACCCGTTCCTCCTGCTGGGCCAGATGACGACCAGCGACCCGGCGCGCTCGCCCGCAGGCACCGAGTCGGTCTGGTCGTACACCCATCTCCCGCACCGCCAGGGCTGGCAAGCCGACGACATCGCCGCCCACGTCGACCGCATGGAACAGGTCCTCGAGGAGCACGCGCCCGGCTTCAAGCAGCTCGTCGTCGGCCGCAACGTCTACAGCCCGGCCGACATGCAGAAGGAGAACCCGTCCCTGGTCGGCGGCGCCCTCGGCGGCGGCACGGCGGCGGCCTTCCAGCAGCTCTTCCTGCGCCCGATCCCCAGCCTGGGCCGCGCCGACACCCCGATCGACCGCCTCTACATGGCCAGCTCGTCGGCCCACCCCGGCGGCGGCGTGCACGGCGCCCCCGGCGCCAATGCCGCCCGCGCGGCCCTGGCCCGGAACGGGTGGGTGACGGGGTCGCTCTACCGCGGCGTGGTCGGGGGCGCGCAGAAGCTGATCTACCGCTGACGCACGGTCCCGGCCTTTTCGTCCCATCGGCGCACGGCGTCCGCCGGGACGCTGCCGTCCCGCTGATGCGCTGTCCGCCGCCTCGCCTCCGCCGCCGCCCGTAACGCCGGCCAGAGGCGTAACCGCCGCCGGCTGTCGGCCGCGGCCAGGCAGTCGGCCAGCGCGGGCCGCTCGGCGGGCGGCACGAGGGTCACCACGATCAGCAGCGGCACGGCGGCGCTCAGCAACTCGATGAGCACGATGAACATCAGGACGGCAGCTACGAGGCCGATGACAGCGAGATCGCTCATGACGTCCCCTTCGTTGGGCGGCTCATGGCCGCGCGATGTGGCCCACCCCCTACTCTGCGTGATCCTGATTCAAGACCGCATGCATATTCTGATGGCGCGAATCCGCGCTCTGGCGCCGAGAAGGGCCACTTGGGTAGCGTTCGTATCGCCGTCGATGCCTTCACGCAGGGTTGCGGCTTCGAAGCTGATGAATCGCGTGAATCGGTCTCGCCCCGGCCGGGCCCGAGTGGCAGCCGCGGGTCCGGGGCGAGCCGCAGTCGCCGCCCTGGGCAGATGACTGCAATTTGCACATTTAAAATATTTGTGTGGACACGGTTGACACCTCCGATTTGATCACCATTGCGGCGCAATGCTCGTCGGGAAATTGCCCGACGATCTACCGGGACGGCGCGGACGTGCTGGTGCAGGGCTATGCCGTGGAGGCCGTCGCCGGGGCCGGCGCGCTGCCGGACGGCGAGCTGGTGGTCCGGATTCCGGCGGAGCTCGTGCGGGAGGCTGCTCGCCGGCTGGACTGAGGAGGAGTCGTGGCGATCGAGGCCGGGCCGGAGCCGACTTTGGGGGAGGAGCTGGCCCGGCACCGGCGACGGCGCGGGCTGACCGGCCGTCAGCTCGGCGAGATCGTCGGGATGAGCCAGGCCAAGATCTCCCGCATCGAGACCGGCGCGGGCACCACGGAGCCCGGCGACGTGGGGACGATCGCCCGCGCCCTCGACCTCGGCGAGGACGAGGGCCGCCGGCTGGTCGCCCGGGCCGTGATGCGGATGCAGAACCGCATGACCGACTGGCGGATGACCGGCTCCGGGCTCGTGCGCAACCAGGAGCGCATGGCGGAGCTCGAGGCCGCCACGACCACCTACCGCGTCTTCCAGCCGGTCATGATCCACGGGCTGCTGCAGACGAGCGAGTACGCCCGCGCGGTCATGGGCAAGTTCGACCTGGCCGCGTTCGGCTACGGCGCGGTCGCGGAGGCCGTGTCCGCCCGGATGAAGCGCCAGGAGGTGCTGACCGGCCGCCGCAAGCGATTCCACTTCCTCCTCGCCGAGGGTGCGCTCGCCAACCTGCTGTGCCCGGCGGCGGTGATGCTCGGTCAGATCGAGCGTCTCCGCACGGCCGTCCGGCAGGACAACGTCGACATCGGCGTCGTCCCGTTCGACCGCCAATGGGCGGTGCCACCCATGCACGGCTTCGACATCCTCGACGACCAGTGCGTCGAGATAGACCTGCTCAACACGGGTCTCACCACGCAGGGCAGCGCCGACATCCGGGCGTACAGGACGACCTTCGACGCGTTGTGGCAGCAGGCCGCCGAGGATTTCGACGGCCTGCTGGATCGCTATCTCGAGCGTTATCTGGAGCTGGCCCGCCCCGGCCGCCGGTCAGCGGCGGCGGAGCAGGGCGGTGGCGGCCAGGCCGGCGAGGCCGGCTGAGGCGGCGCCGACCAGGGGCTTGTGGGTGGTGAGCCACAGGGCGAAAGAGCTCGTCCGGCTCTGGTCGTCGAAGACGCCGTGCGAGCCGTGGTCGCGGACGTCGTCGGCCGGCTTGTCGACGTTGTCCTGCCAGGTGGCCTGGTCGATCTTCTCGCCGGTCTGCTGACCCTGGTAGCCCTCCTTGTCCTTCGAGAGCAGCCAGTCGAGGAAGGCCGGCGCCGCGATGTTGCCCAGCCGGGTCTTGAGGGTGGGGCCGCCCACGTTGAGTTCGCGCTTGCCCTTGTCGGCGGCCCACAGGACGGCCTTGGCGATGACCTCGGGCTGATAGATCGGGGGCACCGGCTGGGGGTGGTTGGGCAGGCGGGTGCGGACCCAGGAGAACTGCGGGGTGTTGACGGCCGGGAGCTGGACCATGGACAGCTTGACCTTGTTGCCGTCGTGCAGCAGCTCGGCCCGCAGCGAGTCGTTGAAGCCCTGGATGGCGTGCTTCGAGGCACAGTACGGCGCCTGCAGCGGGATGCCGCGGTAGGCCAGCGCGGACCCGATCTGCACGATCGTGCCGTGCGCGGCCGGGCGCATGTGGGCGAGGGCGGCGAGGGTGCCGTTGACCGTGCCGAGATAGTTGACCTCGGTGACGCGCTTGTACTCGGCCGGGGAGATCTCCCAGGCCGGGGCGAAGACGGACACCATGGCGTCGTTGATCCAGACGTCGATGCCGCCCCATGTGGCCGCGACCTCGTCGGCGGCCTTGCGGACGGCCTCGTCGTCGGCCACGTCCAGCTGGAAGGTGCGTACGTCGGCGGCGCCGGCGGCCCGGGCCTCCAGGGAGGCGCCCTCGAGCCCGGCCGCCCCGCGGGCGATCAGGGCCAGTCGGGCGCCGCGGCGGGCGTACGCGGTGGCGACAGCGCGGCCCACGCCGGCGCTCGCTCCGGTGATGACGACAACCTGGCTCATACAGAGTTCTTTTCCCGGATGGCGATGTCCGACAAACGCCGCAGCGACTCGATGTTGCGGCGGTGCAGGACGAGGTCGTTGATCTTGTTGCGGATCCAGTGCAGGGGGCCCGCGTGGAAGTCCTCGTACATGGTCACGCGGGTGCGGCCCGGCCCGTCCGGCGCCAGCTCGAACTTGATCGTCGCCTCGCCCGCGGGCCACAGGCCGGCCCGGAGGGTCAGCAGCCGGTCCGGCTCGACCTCGAGCACCTCGGACTCGTCCTGCAGGGAGAACGGCCACGGCCCGGCCTTGTGGTGTAACTTGGCGCCCACGGCGGGCCAGCTCTTGTCGACGTCCCGGATGTGGACCGTTCCCACCACCCAGTCGCTGTAGGTCCACCCGTCCGCGAGGACGGCGAAGACCCGGTCCGGCGGGGCCGCCACGGTACGCTGCACGATAGCCACGAGCGTCATGTACCCGCACGGGCCATGTTTACCCGTACGGGCTCAGGGCAAGACGCTCCGCGTATCTCCAGCCATTACTCCGGTCTTCTCCCGGACCGAGCTGTCGGAGGAGGACCCGTGCGCATTGCGATGATCGCCGAGCACGCCACCCCGTTGACCGCCGAGGGCGGGGCGACGGGCACTCAGCAGCGCCACGTCGCCGAGCTCTCCACCGCCCTCGCGGAGCTGGGCCACGACGTCCGCGTCTACGTCCGCCGCGACGACCCCGCCCAGCCCGCCGTCGGCACCTTCGGCGCGGGGGTCCGGGTCGTGCACGTCCCGGTGGGCCCGGCCCGCTCGCTGCCCGCCGAGGCGCTGCTGCCCCACATGGGGGATTTCGCCCAGTGGCTGCGCACCGAGTGGCGCGAGTCGGACTGGCTGCCGGACGTCGCCCACGCCCACTACTGGACCAGCGGGCTCGCGGCCGTGACCGCCGCCCGTCAGGTCGGCATCCCCGTCGTCCAGTCGTTCCACGAGCTCGCCGGCGACACCCTGCCGGACGCCGCCCAGCCGGGCAGCGGCGCCTCCCGCACCGGCTACGAGCGCGCGCTCGGCCGGGCGGTGGACCGGGTCGTGGCCCAGAGCCAGGACGAGCTGCACGGCCTCGTCCGCATCGGCGTGCCGCGCTCGCGGCTCGCGGTGGTCCCGGCCGGCGTCGACAGCGAGCGGTTCTTCACCCCGGAGGGCCCGGCGATCGAGCGCGACCCGGAGCGGCCCCGCATCCTCAGCGTCGGCCGGCTCGTCGAGCACAAGGGCTTCACCGACGTCATCGAGGCCATGCGGTTCGTGCCGAACGCCGAGTGCGTCGTCGTCGGCGGCCCGCCGGCCCGGCAGCTCGGCACCGACCCGCAGGCCCGCAAGCTGCGCGCGATGGCCGAGAAGTTCCAGGTCGCCGATCGGGTGCGGCTCGTCGGCGCGGTGCCGGCGGCCGACATGCCGCGCTGGTACCGCTCGGCCGACCTGCTCGTGGCGGCCGGCTGGCGGGAGCAGTTCGAGCTGGCGCCGCTCGAGGCCATGGCGTGCGGCGTCCCGGTCATCGGGGCGGCCGTGGGCGGCATCAAGGAGACGATCGTCGACGGCCTGACCGGCGACCTCGTCCCGGCCCGCGACCCCCGCGCGCTCGGCGGGGCGCTGCGCCGGCTGATCAACGACAAGGTGCGCCGGTTCGCGTACGCCACCGCGGCGCTCGACCGGGCCCGCCAGGCGTACTCGTGGAAGCGCGTCGCCGCCCAGGTCGGCTCGGTCTACTCCGCCGTCGCGGGCCGCCGGGTTTCCGAGGCCGAAGCGGAGGCCGTGGCGTAACCGCACATCCACCAACCGGTTGACCGGCGGAGCAGTCCGCCGGTCGACGCGGTGACCCCGCCCGGCCGCGATGCTCGAAGGCATGTCAGCCATCGAGGTCACCCATCTGACCAAACGCTACGGGGACACGGTCGCGGTCCGGGACGTCTCCTTCGCCGTCGAGACGGGGGAGATCTTCGGCATCCTCGGCCCGAACGGCGCGGGCAAGACCACGACCGTCGAGTGCGTCGCCGGCCTGCGCACCGCGGACGGCGGCACGGTCCGGGTGCTCGGCCGCGCCGGCGGCGACCGGGAGCTGCGCGAGCTCGTCGGCGTGCAGCTGCAGGAGAGCCGGCTGCCCGAGAAGACCACCGTCGGCGAGGCGCTCGAGCTCTTCGCCGCGTTCTATCCCGATCCGGCCGACTGGCGCGCGCTCGCCGGCGACCTCGGTCTCGGCGGCAAGCTGAAGGAGCGCTTCGGCCGGCTCTCCGGCGGCCAGCAGCAGCGCCTGTCGATCGCGCTCGCCCTGGTCGGCAACCCGCGCATCGCGATCCTGGACGAGCTGACCACCGGGCTCGACCCGCAGGCCCGCCGGGACACCTGGAGCCTGATCCGCGAAGTCCGCGACCGCGGCGTCACGGTGCTGCTGGTCACCCACTTCATGGAGGAGGCCGAGCGCCTCTGCGACCGGATCGCCGTCATCGACCGGGGCGCCGTCGTCGCGCTGGACACCCCGGCCGGACTGGTCGACCGGGCCGGCGCGCTCCGGCGGCTGCGCTTCCGGCCGTCGGTGCCCCTCGACGAGGTGCTGCTCACGGATCTGCCGGAGGTCGAGTCCGTACGCCAGGAGGGCGACCGGATCGAGGTCACCGGCACCGGCGCCGTCGTCCAGGCGGTCGCCGCCACGCTGGCCGCGCACCAGATCATCGCCCATGACTTCCGCGTCGAGCAGGACAACCTCGACGACGCCTTCGTCCGCCTGACGAGCCGTGGGAACGGGGCCTGACCATGCGTACGCTCGGCAAGCTCACCGCCCAGGAACTGCGCCTCTTCCGCCGCGAGCCCGCCCAGGTGTTCTTCACCGTCCTCTTCCCGGCCCTGCTCGTGGTGATCCTCGGCGCCGTGCCGGACTTCCGGGAACCGGTCGGCGCGCTGGGGGGCCTGCGGATCGTCGACGTCTACGTCGCCATCGCCGTCGTCATGGCCCTCGGGTCGCTCGGTCTGCAGGTGGCACCGCCGGCGCTGGCCACGTACCGCGAACGGGGGGTGCTGCGGCGCCTGGCCGCCACCCCGGTACGCCCGGCCGCCCTGCTCGCCGCCCAACTGCTGACCAACCTCCTGGCCGCGGTGGCCGCCATCGCGCTCGTGCTGGTCACCGGCCGGATCCTCTACGCCGTCGCCCTGCCCCGGCAACCCGTCGCGTACCTCGTGGCCTTCCTCGCCTGCGCCGGCACCGCCCTGGTCCTGGGCCTGGTCATCGCGGCGGTCGCACCGTCCGGCAAGGCCGCCAACTCTATCGGCACGCTCGTCTTCTTCCCGCTGATGTTCTTCGCCGGGCTGTGGACGCCCCGGGAGGTCTTCCCCGAGGTGCTCCGGCGGATCAGCGACTTCACCCCGTTCGGCGCGGGGGAGCGGGCGCTGGTCGACGCGATGACGGGGTCGTGGCCGGCCTGGGATTCGCTTACCGTGCTGGTGGCGTACATCCTGGTGGCCGGGCTCGCCGCGGCCCGCCTCTTCCGCTGGAGTTAGGAGGCTCACGTGGACGCCACCCGGCGCCGCCTGGACCGGTTCCTGCGGTTGATGCCCTACCTCGCGCTGGCCGGCGCCACGGTGTTCGCGGTCGTCACGCGCGACGACCCGACCATCGACCGGAAGCCGCTCGGCCTGTCGGTGGCCGTCGCGGCGGTCGCCGGTCTCTGGATCCTGTGGTTCGTGACGCTGCACCCGGGGTGGGAGTCCCGGCGGCGCCTGATGGGATTCTTCTTCGCGGGCCTGGTCACGCTGAGCGCGGTGCTGGTCTGGACCAACCCGCTGTACGGGTTCTACGCCTGGACCGGCTACCTGCTGCTGCACGCCCTGGGCCGGCGCCGGCAGCTCCTCGGAGCGGCGGCGGTCGGCGTCTGCACCGCGACCTCGCAGATGGGTGGCTTCGGCGTCTACGGCCGCCCGGAGGACTACGGTGCGCTGGCCACGGTGCTCGGCTTCAACATCGGCATCGGGGTGGCGATGACCCTGCTGAGCACCCTCACCAACGCCGCGCACGCCCGCCGGGCCGAGATGATGAAGCAGCTCACCGCCGCCCTGGAGGAAAATGCCGGCCTGCACGCCCAGCTGCTGGTCCAGGCGCGTGAGGCCGGCGTCCAAGACGAGCGGCAGCGGCTGGCCGGGGAGATCCACGACGTCCTGGCGCAGGGGCTGACCGGCATCGTCACCCAGCTGGAGGCCGCCGACCAGGCCGCGGACCGGCCCACGGACCGGCGGCGGCACCTCGACACGGCCCGCCGGCTGGCCCGCGACAGCCTCACCGAGGCCCGCCGCTCGGTGCACGCGCTGCGCCCCCGCCCGCTCGACGCCGCGACCCTGCCGGACGCGCTCGCCGAGATCACCGCGGCGTGGACCGCGCAGCAGCGGGTGCCCGTCGAGCTGATCACGACGGGCCCGCCGCGCCCGCTGCGGCCGGAGATCGAGGCAACCCTGCTGCGGACGGCCCAGGAAGCCCTGGCCAACGTGGCCCGGCACGCCGCGGCCGGCCGCGTCGCGCTCACCCTGTCCTACATGGAGGACCTTGTGACCCTGGACGTCCGCGACGACGGCGCCGGCTTCGACCCGGCGGCCCCGAGGGAGCGTACGGCCGCCGGCGGTTACGGCCTGACCGCCATGCGCGACCGGCTCCACCGCATCGCGGGCTCGCTGGAGATCGAGTCGGAGCCGGGCTCGGGCACCGCGCTGTCCGCGTGCGTGCCGGCCCCGGCCCTGGGCGGCGCCGCATGATCAAGCTGATCGTCGTCGACGACCATCCGGTGGTCCGCGACGGCCTGCGCGGGATGTTCGCCGGCGAGGACCGGTTCGAGGTGCTGGGGGAGGCCGCCGACGGCGCGGAGGCCCTCGTCGTGGCGCGGGCGGTCGACCCCGACGTGGTGCTCATGGACCTGCGCATGCCCGGCATGGACGGCGTCACCGCGATCAAGGCGCTGCGCGACCAGGGCTCCCGGGCCCGGGTGCTGGTCCTGACCACCTATGACACGGACACCGACGTGCTGCCCGCCATCCGGGCCGGCGCGACCGGCTACCTGCTCAAGGACACACCGCGGGCCGAGCTCTTCCGGGCGGTGACGGCGGCCCACCGCGGCGAGTCGGTGCTGTCGCCGGCCGTGGCGGGACGGCTGATGGGCGAGTTGCGGGCCCCGGCGGCCTCGGCGTTGAGCCAGCGCGAGCTCGAAGTGCTGCGGCTGATCGCACAGGGCTGTTCGAACCGCGAGGCCGCGCGGCGACTCTTCATCAGCGAGGCGACCGTGAAGACGCATCTGCTGCACGCGTACGCGAAACTGGGTGTCCGCGACCGCGCCGCGGCCGTGGCCGCAGCCTACGACCTGCTGTGATGGCCCGGGCACTTCGTCCCGGGCCATGCCCCGTCAGTCCGCGAGCGCCTTGGCCAGCTCGTCGCGGAAGGCCCGCTCGGAGTCGGTGACCTGGTCGCCGCCGATCCCGAGCACGCCGCCGCTGGACGCCGCGCCCACCACGTTCTCCGCGATCTCCACCAGCCAGTGCTTGTAGGTCTCCGCGTCGGCCGGGGTCGCCTTCGCCGCCAGCAGCGCGTTGGCCTCGGCGGCCCGGGTGATGACATCCTGCGCGTAACCGACCGGGTCGGCCGGCTCGATCACGGGCAGCTCCTCGCCCCGATCCGGGTCGCCCGTCGCCGCCAGCACCGCCTTGGCCACCGCGGTGACCAGCGGGCTGGCCGACGCCCGCGCGTCGGAGATCTCGTCCAGCCCGGCCTGCGCCTCCTGCCGCGTCTTGCGCGCGCTGTCCCGCTCGGCCACGCTCGCGGCGGTCAGCACGGCCTGCGGCAGGCCGACGAGCAGCCCCCACTCGGCGTCGGTGAAGCCGAACTGGGCGTACAACGGTTCGTCCGTCACAGCAATCCTCACTCCTCAGGTCGCGCCCAGGAAGGTCGCGCCCCCGATCTAACCGTTAGGCCGCGGCGGCAAACGCACGACCCCGTCCGGAGTACGCCCCAGCGCCCGCCGATGCCTGCGACACGCTCGCCGATGTTCTCCAGGACGCCACTGTCCGGCGACAGGCTCAGCGAGCGGACCAGCGCCCGTCCCCCACACCGCGAAGCCCAGCCAGTCGACGACCGAGTGCATGGCCTGCAGCACGACCCGCCGGTCCGCGCCGCGTGCGAGTAGATGACCGGGCACACATCCAGTCCGCCGGGGAACGGGGACCGCGAGGGCGCGGAGACTTGAGCCTGGAGGAGCGCAGGAGTTTCGACAACCTCATACTGCTGTGCAAGTTCCACCACACCGCAGTGGACAACAAGCTGAACGAGAAGAAGTTCCCCGCTGACGTCCTGCGGCAGTGGAAGGAGCGGCGCGAGCGAGCGCTGGCTTCGCGCATCAAAGGACTGTCGCACCTCACAGAGGAGCAGCTCCTCAGTCACTTGCAAAAGGCCGCGTCGGAGCAGCGGGACGAAGTCCTCACGGCCATCGGCGATCTCCGAGGTGTCGCGGACGAGGTGGTTGCCACCTTGAAAGAGATTGTCGACGAGCCGTTCCGCCGGCAGACCGTCGACCCTGACGGTCTGGCGTCACTCGAACGTTCGGCCGGCATGTTGTCCTTTCTCCATGACCACACGCCAGTGCTTGCCCGGTCGGCCGAGGCCATCGGTCACTTGGTGGACTACAGCGGTCCGTTGCAGAGCTTCGCCCGAGCAGTGGAGAACATGCCAGACCTTTCCGCCTTGGGAAACGCTGAATACGTGTCCGCGACGCTCGAAATGGGGGCGAGCCGAGTCGACCAGGCAGTCACCCGCGTCGACGCATCGGTCGAGAGGCTCGCGGAAGTCGCAGGTTCGCTGAACACATTGACCGTTCGGCCCGAGGCGGCGGAGTGCAGCGAGTCCGGTGCGCCCCCGTCGCGGCCGAAGGAGAACTCGGACAGGGACGCCCAGTCCGAAGGAGCCGCGACCGACCGGGCCGTGGAGAACAACGGATGGATCAGCCGCATCCCCGTTCAGTTCCGGTGGGGTCTCGGCGTCGGAATGGGATCCATCCTGCTGATCCAGCTGATCGGCATCCTGTTCTTCACATAGCCGATCTCCTGCATGGCGGCGCCGCCCAGCCGGCACTGGCCCATCACGACCAAGCGGCCGGAGGACTCCGAAGTCGTGGTCGTGGTGCAGTTCGACCGGCCCGGGACGGCCCACCGCCGGTCGCCGGTCGGAGGCGGGTCAGCGGGCGGCGATGCGGTAGTAGGCGATCTTGCGGTAGAGGGTCGCGCGGCCGATGCCGAGTTCTTCGGCCGCGCGGGTCATGGTCATGCCGGGTTCGGCCAGGCAGCGGACGATCTCGTCGCGTTCGACGCTTTCCAGGCGGGTGAGGCGCCGGGGGGCGTCGGCGGAGGTGCGGGAGCGGGCGAGCATCAGCGCGCTCGTCGCTCCCGCCGCGGCCTGGGCGAGGGCCAGCAGCAGGCCGGACGACGCGTCGGACCAGGTGGTCAGGTTGACGCTGCCGGCCAGTTGCGGGGGCACGGGACCGAGCACGGGCGCCGCCGCGCAGGTGTAGCGCCTCAGTCCGGTGCAATAGTGCTGGTCGGCGCGGACCAGGGTGGGGGCGCGGTCGGCGAGCGACAGGCCCAGGCCGTTGGTGCCGGCGTTCTTCTCCGCGTACGAGAACCCGGGCGCGAGGTGCACGCGATCGAGCGACCGCCGGATCGTCGTGTCGGGGCACAGCCGCGCGAGCACGAAGCCGTCTCGGTCGGCGACCATCAGGGCGACCGGCTCGTTGGCGATCGTGGCCTGGAGTCCGGCGAGCACCTCGGTCGCGCAGTCGTAGAGCAGCGACCCGGTGTCGAAGCCGTCGGTGAAGACCGGGCTGATCTCGTCGGGCGGGACGCCGTAGCGCTCGCTGCGCAGCCACGAGTCGCGGAGCCGCGCGGGCGCCGGCTGGTTGACCAATGTGTCGTCCACGTGTACTCCCAGCGATGTCCGCGTTACAGCGTACGCCGAGTTGCCTGGTCGCAGCGTGTCTCAAGGTGAGACATGTGCATGCATTGCCCGCATCGTGAGAGCCGTCCTAGCGTGACGGGCGTCACTTGAGGGAGGCAGGCCATGTATCGCAAGGATGGCGAGGACTACTTCATCGTCGACGCCCACATCGCGCTGTGGGACGCCCGCCCCGGGAACCAGCGGAACATCCACGGCAAGCAGTTCATCGACTGCTTCTACGACTATCACCGCAACCTGAGCCCGGAGTCCGAGCTCTGGCCGTACGAGGACTATCTCTACTACGGCAGCGACCGGCTGATGCGCGACCTGTTCGACGACGGCTACGTGGACCACGCGATCTTCCAGCCCGCGCTGCTCGGCGAGTTCTACCGCACCGGTTTCGGGCAGACCGACGAGGCGTGGGAGCTGACCCGCAAGCACCCGGACAAGCTGACCTACAACCACTGCTTCGACCCGCGTAACGGCGAGGCGGGGCTCGACCAGCTCCGCGCCGACGCCGAGCGGTTCGGGCTCACGGGGGTCAAGCTCTACACGGCCGAGTGGCACGGGCAGTCGCGCGGCTACAAGCTGACCGACCCGTGGGCGTACAAATATCTCGAAGTCGCCCGTGAGCTGGGCATCCGCAACATCCACGTGCACAAGGGACCGACGATCCGGCCGCTGGACCGCGACGCCTTCGACGTGGCGGACGTCGACCACGTCGCCTCCGACTTCACCGACCTGACGTTCGTGGTCGAGCACTGCGGGCTGCCCCGGCTGGAGGACTTCTGCTGGATCGCGACGCAGGAGCCCAACGTGTACGCCGGGCTCGCGGTCGCCATGCCGTTCATCCACACCCGGCCGCGGTACTTCGCGCAGATCATGGGCGAGCTGCTCTACTGGCTCGGCGAGGACCGGATCATGTTCTCCAGCGACTATGCCCTGTGGACGCCGAAATGGCTGGTCGAGCGGTTCGTGGACTTCCAGATCCCGGCCGGCATGACGGAGTACGCGCCGCTGACGACCGTACAGAAGAAGAAGGTCCTGGGTCTGAACGCCGCCCGGCTCTATGACCTGGACGTGCCCGAGCGCCTCCGATTGCCCGACGCGGGTGAGCCGCTGACGGGACCGCGCGAGCCGGCGGCCGCGTCGTGAGGGACCAGGTGTGGGCGGCGCTCGCGACGGTGGTCGACCCCGAGCTGGACCGGCCGCTGACCGAGCTCGGGTTCGTGCGGTCCGTGGCGATCGACGGGGCCGCGGTCGAAGTGCACCTGCGGCTGCCCACGTCGTTCTGCGCGCCGAACTTCGCGTGGCTGATGGCCTCCGACGCGTACGACGCGGTGGCCGATGTCCCCGGCGTCCGGCACGTCGTCGTCGAGCTGGACGACCACCACGACTCCGAGCTGATCAATCGCGGTCTGGCGGCCGGAAAGGGCTACCGCGAGACGTTCGGTCACGAGGCGTTGGAGTCGCTGGACGAGCTGCGGGAGACCTTCCGGCGCAAGGCGTACGTGGTCGCGATGGAGCGGGCGATCACCAGGCTGCTGCCCCGGAACGTCGCCGAGCTCACCCTGGCCGACGTGCCGGACGGCGACCCCGTGTTCCGGCACCGGGCCGCGCTCGGCCTGTCGCTCGACGGGTCCGAGCCGCTGCTCACCGATCAGTACGGCGGCCCGCCCGGCCCGCTCGAACTGCGCCGCGCCCGCTCGGTGCGGATCTCCGTCGAGGGCAACGCCCACTTCTGCCGGGGCCTGCTGGCCACCCGCTACGAGAACGAGGTGCTGACATGAGAGCCGTCCGCGTCGCCGGCTACCACGAGAAGTTGCGGATGGAGGACGTGCCGGAGCCGGCGATCGAAGGCCCGCACGATGTCGTCGTCAAGATCGGCGGCGCCGGTGTCTGCCGGACCGACCTGCACATCCTCGAAGGACAATGGGCGGAGAAGTCGGGCGTCACGCTGCCCTGCACGATCGGGCACGAGAACGCCGGCTGGGTCACCGCCGTCGGCAGCGCGGTCACCAACGTGGCCGAGGGCGACAAGGTCATCCTCCACCCGCTGATCACTTGCGGACTGTGCCGGGCCTGCCGGGACGGCGACGACGTGCACTGCGAGGTGTCGCGGTTCCCGGGCATCGACACCGACGGCGGGTACGCCGACTATCTGCGCACCTCCGCCCGCAGCGTCGTGAAGATCGACGACCGGCTCGAACCGGCCGACGTCGCCGCGCTGGCCGACGCGGGACTGACGGCCTATCACGCCGTCGCGAAGGCGGCCCGTCGCCTGCGCCCCGGCGACAGATGTGTGCTCATCGGCGCGGGCGGGCTCGGTCACATCGGCATCCAGGTCCTGGCCGCCCTGTCGCCTGCCGAGATCATCGTCGTGGACCGCAACCCCGACGCGGTCAAACTCGCCCTGCAGATCGGCGCCCGGCACGGCATCGTCGCCGCCGGAACCCAGATCGACCAGGTACGCGACCTGACCGCCGGCCACGGCGCCGAGGTCGTGATCGACTTCGTCGGCGAGGGCGGCTCGACGGCCGAGGGGCTCGCGATGACCCGGCGCGCCGGCGACTACCACGTGGTCGGCTACGGCGAGAACGTCGACGTGCCCACGATCGACCTGATCTCCGCCGAGATCTCGGTGATCGGCAACCTGGTCGGCTCGTACAACGACCTCGCCGCCCTCATGGCCCTGGCCGCCCAGGGCAAGGTCACCCTGCACACCCAGAAGTACGCCCTCGACAACTTCCAGGAGGCGATCGACGACCTCGCCGCCGGCCGGGTCCGCGGCCGCGCGATTCTCACCCCATGACCACCACTCGGCGCGGGCAGTGCCGGCCGGGTCGCGGCCCCGGTGGCGACGCACCGGCTCCGGGGCCGACGCACGCCCCTCACCCGTGCAGCCGAGCGCCGGCTTCATCGCCGACGCGCGCCGGGTTGTCGGGCTGACGCGGGCGCCGGAGCGATCGGCCCGCCGGTCTCAGTGGGTGACGCGCGGCACCGTGGTCCCGGCCGGGCCGAGCCGGCTCAGCTTCCCGGCGGTCTCCGAGCCGGCCTCGGGGTGATAGACGATCAGTTTCAGGCCGTCGGTGCCGCTGATGGTGAGCTGCTCGCGGGTGAGGACCAGCTCGCCGGCCCGCGGATGGTCCAGGCGGATCGGGGCGCTGCGGTGGCCGCGGACCTCGTGACGGGCCCACAGCCGGCGGAAGTGCGGGCTCGCCCGGGTCAGCTCCCCGGTGAGCCCGGCGAAGCGCGGGTCGCCGCCGTCGCTGCCCACCGCCTGCCGGAAGCCGGCGACGAAGCACTCCGCGACGATCTCCCAGTCGCGGTGCAGGGCTCGCTCGTCCGGGTCCAGGAAGAGGTCGCGCAGCTGGTTGCCGCCCGCGACGAGGCGGGGCGAGAGCATCCGGGCGAGGTCGTTCGCGGCGAGGATGTCGAAGCCACGGTCCTCGATGAAGGCGGGCTGGGCGAGCGAGGCCATCAGGTCGAGCGCGGAGGGCGGCGGGGCCTGTCGCCGCACGGGCGGCTGGAACTCGCAGGCCAGGGCCATCAGGTGCGCGCGGTGCTCCGCGTCGAGGCGCAGCACGCGGGCGATCGACTCGAGCACCTGCACCGACGGGTTGCGGTTGCGGCCACGCTCCAGCCGCAGGTAGTAGTCGGCGCTGATGCCGGCCAGCAGGGCGACCTCCTCGCGGCGCAACCCCGGCGTCCGCCGCACACCCCCGCCAGGGATGCCCGCCCGCTGCGGCGTCACCAGCTCACGCCGGGCCCGGAGGAAGGCGCCCAGCGCGTTCGTCGTCTCACCCACCGGTCCAGCGTAGGACGGCGTACACGGAATATCGGGGGTCCTGTCATGCCCCCGGCAGCGGAGGAGTCTGGCTGGGCCCGCCGGCCGTTCCTAGCGTTCGGGGCATGACAGTCACATTGATCACCGGGGCCAACAAGGGCATCGGCTTCGAGACCGCCCGGCAGCTGCACGAGCAGGGCCATGTCGTCTATCTCGGCTCCCGGGACGCCGAGCGGGGGGAGAAGGCCGCCGCCGCGCTGGGCGTCCGATACGTACAGCTCGACGTGACCGACGACACCTCGGTCCGGGCCGCGCTCGCGACGATCGACGCCGCGGAGGGCCGGCTCGACCTCCTGATCAACAACGCGGGCATCCTCGCGGACAGCGCGGTCGACGGGCCCACGGCGCTGGGGGCGTTCGACGTGAACGCGGTGGGGGTCGTCCGGGTCACCGAGGCGGCGCTGCCCCTGCTGCGGAGGTCGGCAACCCCGGCGGTGGTCACCGTGTCGAGCAGCATGGGGTCCTTCTGGGCGGTCACCAACCCCGATCGACCGGAGTACGCCCTCCCGCTCACGCTCTACGCGGCGTCCAAGGCGGCGGCCACCATGCTCACCGTGCAGTACGCCAAGGCGTACCCGGGCATCCGGTTCAATGCCGTCGAGCCCGGCGCCACGGCGACCGACTTCACCGCCGCCTACGGCATCGGGCGCCCGGCCGAGGAGAGCGCCGCCGTCGTCGCCCGGCTCGCCACCCTGGTGGACGGCCCGACCGGCACCCTCCAGGACGAGAACGGCCCGTTGCCCTGGTGACCGTCAGTTGCCGGCCAGGACGGCCAGGCGCAGCTTGGCCTCGTCGGCGGAGTCCGGGACCGCGCTCATGACGACGATCTTCAGGTCGGCCTCGCCGTCGGTGAGCACGTCGCAATCCACCGCGACCGGGCCCGCCTCCGGATGGTCGACGATCTTCTGATCGTTGTAGTGCAGGCCCACCGTCCCGGCCGCCCACAGCTCGGCGAAGCGCGGGCTGCCGGCCGTCAGCTCCTCGATCAGCGCGGCGAGACGCCGGCTGGCCGGGAAGCGACCGGTCGCCCGGCGCAGGTCGGCCACGAGCGCGGCCTCCGGCGAGCCGACGACGAGCGATGTCACGCTGTGCTGGGTCAGCCGCGGCCCGTCGGGGAGAAACGTGTCCCGTACGAAGTTCCGGCGCGTCGGTGGCACGGTCAGCGGGTCGCCGCACAGTGCCGCCCAGGTCTTGTTCCACCAGAGCAGCTGCCAGTCGGCGGCGAAGACGGCCACCGCGGCGTCCCCGAGCCGCCGCACCACCCGCTGCACGCTCGCCGGAATGTGGTCACTGATCTCCCCGGCGCCCGGCGCGTGGAGGCCCGCCAGCCGGTAGAGATGGTCGCGCTCGGCCGGGTCGAGCTGCAGAGCCCGGGCGAGCGCGGCGACCACCTGCGCGGACGGGCTGTCGAACCGGCCCTGCTCGAGCCGGACGAGATAGTCGACGGAAATGCCGGCCAGCTCGGCGACATCCTCCCGGCGCAGCCCTCGGGCCCGGCGGTTGTGACCGGCCGGCAGCCCGACCGCCGCGGGCGAGAGACGGTCGCGCCAGGCGCGCAGGGTGGTGCCGAGCTCGGTCATGTCCCCGATTGTCGCGCGCCGGGCGGCGCAGGGGGTGGTAGCGATTTTCCCCGGCTGTCCGCCCGGCCGGCCGGGGTGGCTCAGTTCTTGATGTCGTGGCGGGTGATGACGCCGGTGCGGGCGTCGATGCGGAGCTTGTGCTCGGTGCGGCCGTTGCGGATCTCGGCGCGGTACTCGGGGTGGTCCGAGTTCTCGTCCTTGAGCTCGAACTTGGTGATCGTGCCGCCGCCGCTGGCCGTGAGGGCGATCGCCTTGGCCTCGTCGGCGGTGATGATCGCGGGGCCGGCCGGCACGCCCGGGGCGCCGCCGCCCGGTGCGGTCGGGACGCCGGGGGTGACGGGCGTGCCCGAGGTGCCGGGGAGGGCCGGGAGGTCGGTGCCGGGAACGTCCGGTGCGGACGGGCTCACCGAGGGGGTGGGCGACGGGGTGTCGCCGGGACCGGGGGTGGCTGAGGCCGCGGTCGCGAGGCCGAGGGAGGCGGTCAGGGCGAACGCCCCGCCGGTCAGGACGGCGGCAATGCGCTTGTTCAAGGCGGACCTTTCGACAGCGGGCGTCACCCCGCAGGCATCGACATCGGTAAGATAGTTGAGTCTTTGACCAATGTCGATGGACCCGCGGGGTGCTCCCGGTCGTCAGGCGGCCAGGGCCTGTTCGGCCGGCTCGGGGACCGCGGCGCCCGCGAGGAGCTCGGCCGCCGCTTCGCCGCAGGCGCTGGTCGCGCCGTGCGTGGCCAGGTGCAGGCCGCCGCTGACGGCGACCGGAACGCCCATCTCGATCACGATCGCGTCCGGGCGTACGTCCAGTGTGGCCGCCACCGCGTCCGCGATCCACGGGTGCCGGTGCACGTCGCGGACCACCAGGACCAGCGGGCGGCCCGTGGCGCCGGCGAGGACCGGGGCGGCCGGGTCGGTGATGCCGGCCAGGTCGTCGGCGCTCAGGCGGACGGACGTGGTGCCGGGCAGCAGGCGGCTCAGGGGAGCGCCGACGCCCCACGGGGTCTCGGCGCCGATGGCGATGTTGCGCGGCGGGGCGAACTCGACCACGTGGGCCGGGACCCGCAGCGGCAGGGCCGGCGCGTCCGTCGTGGCGGTCGCCTTGAGGGCCCGGCGGGCGGCGGCGCGGCCGACGGCGGACGGGCCGGCCACGGCCGTGCCGGGGGTGACGGTGCGGGCCCGCATGCCGACGGTCCAGGTGGCGAGCTCGCGCACCCGGGCGGCGGCGTCGCGGAGGCGCTCCTCGGGCAGGTCGCCCGCGCGGACGGCGGCCACGATCGCGTCGCGCAGGCGGATCGCGGTGTGCTCGTCGGCGTGGTCGCCGCCCACGCAGATGGCGTCGGCGCCCGCGGCGAGGGCCCGGACGGTGGCGCCCTCCAGGCCGTACTTGCGGCGGACGCCCTGCATCTCGATGCCGTCGGTGACGATGAGACCGGTGAAGCCCAGCTCCTCGCGGAGCAGCCCGGTGAGGATGCGGCGGCTCAGGGTCGCGGGCAGCTCCGGGTCGAGGGCCGGGACGACCAGGTGACCGGTCATGATCGAGCGGACCCCGGCGGCGATCGCGGCCTGGAACGGGACCAGCTCCACCTCGCGCAGGCGGGCGAGGTCGTGGCCGATGACCGGGACGTCGTGGTGCGAGTCGACGGCCGTGTCCCCGTGACCCGGGAAGTGCTTGGCGCACGCGGCGACGCCGGCGTCCTGCAGGCCCCGGATCCACGCGGCGCCGTGCCGGGCCACCAGGGCGGGATCCGCCCCGAAGGCGCGTACGCCGATGATGGGGTTGTCGGGGTTGTTGTTGACGTCCGTGTCGGGCGCGTAGTCGAGCGTGATGCCGGCGTGGGCCAGGTCGAGGCCCAGGTCGCGGGCGACGGCGCCGGTCAGCTCGACGTCGTCGATGCTGCCCAGGCCCAGGTTGCCGGGGCGCGAGCTGCCCTGGCGCGACTCGAAGCGCGTGACGTCGCCGGCCTCCTCGTCGATGGCCACGATGACGTCGGGGCGCTCGGCCCGCAGCTGGGCGGTGAGCGCCGCGACCTGGGCCGGGCTCTCGACGTTGCGCGCGAAGAGCGCCACGCCGCCCAGACCCTCCCCGAGCCACCGGCGCACCCAGCCGGGCACCGTGGTGCCCTCGAACCCGGGCTGCAGCACCGCCGCGGCCAGCTCGGACAACTCGTCAGGAATCGGCATGACGTCGGAAACCTCCGGTAAGCATGTGACGCGGCCTCCCCCCGGAGGACACGTCTCCCTTCGGTGACCGATGGTCTCCCACTTACCCGGTATAGTCAACAAACCTTCCTATTTGTGGGACCGCTAGGCTGGCCGCTGTGATGGAAGCCGCATCCGGGGTGGACTGGTCCGAGGTTCACGCCGTTCGCCTGCTCGGTGTCGCACTCGCGGCGATTTTCCTCATCTGGGCCATCAAGCGCATGTTCCGGAAGTGATCCGGCGGGTATCCGGTCGCCATGAGAATCGGATACTTCCTGTCCTGCGAGGAGTACACGCCGGCCGAGCTGATCGAGCAGGCCAAGGCGGCCGAGCGGGCCGGCTTCTCGGGGCTGTGGATCTCGGACCACTATCACCCGTGGGTCGACGCCCAGGGCCAGAGCGCCTTCGTCTGGAGCATGATCGGCGCGCTGAGCCAGGCGACGTCGCTGCCGATCACGACCGCGGTGACCTGCCCGACCGTACGCATCCATCCAGCCGTGATCGCGCAGGCGGCAGCCACCAGCGCGGTGCTCACGGGCGGGAAGTTCCGGCTCGGCATCGGCACGGGCGAGGCCCTCAACGAGCACATCTTCGGCGACGCGTGGCCCGAGGCCGACGTGCGGCTGGAGATGCTCGAGGAGGCCGTCGAGATCATGCGTGAGCTGTGGAAGGGCGGCAACGTCTCCTACCGCGGCAAGCACTACACGGTCGAGAACGCGCGGGTCTACACGCTCCCGGCCGCGCCGCCGGAGATCCTGGTCTCCGGGTTCGGGCCCAAGGCGGTCGAGGTCGCGGCGCGGATCGGCGAGGGCTATGTGAGCACGATGCCCGACGGCGACCTGGTCAAGCAGTTCCGGCAGCAGGGCGGCGGCGATCGGACCGCGCAGGCCGGCTTCAAGGCCGCGTTCGCGCCCACCGAGGAGGAGGGCGCCCGGATCGCGTACGAGAAGTGGCCGAACGCGGGCGTGCCCGGTGAGCTGTCCCAGGTGCTGCCCGCGCCCAAGCACTTCGAGCAGGCGTCGCAGCTCGTGACCCAGGACATGATCAAGGAGGCCTTCGTCTGCGGCAACGCCGTGGAGCCGCACCTCGAGCAGCTCAAGCAGTACGAGGACGCGGGCTTCGACGAGGTCTACGTCGCCAACACCGGCCCGAACTGGCAGGGTCTGTGCGATCTCTACGCGAGCGAGATTTTGCCTAAGCATGGCTCCTGATTTGGGTTCCTTTCGGTTTTCCGCCGCGGGGGAGCAAGGTTTGGTGCGGGAGTGGCCGGGGCAGAACGGACGCTCGATGAAGCTCCCGATCTATGGGCCCCGGCTGCGCAAAGTGGCGCGCAAGCACTTCGGCTGGCCCTCCCTGCGCCCCGGCCAGTTCAAGCCCATGCGGGCGGTCCTGCGCCGCCGCGACGCGCTGGTCGTCCTGCCCACCGGGGCCGGCAAGTCGGCGATCTACCAGATCCCGGCGGTCCTGCTGCCCGGCCCCACGGTGGTGATCTCCCCGCTGCTCGCGCTGCAGCAGGACCAGATCGCCGCGCTCAACGCCTATGACGACCCGGCTGTCCGCGCGGTCCGGGTGAGCTCGGCCGAGACGCCCGCCCAGCAGCGGGAGGCGATCCAGGAGATCCGCGAGGGCCGGGCGGAGTTCCTCTTCATCACGCCGGAGCAGCTCAGCGATCCCGAGCGCCTGTCCGAGGTACGCGCCCTGCGCCCCGGCCTCGTGGCGGTGGACGAGGCGCACTGCATCTCGGCCTGGGGTCACGACTTCCGTCCGGACTTCCTGCAGCTCGGGCAGCTGATCAAGGGCATCGGCCGCCCGCCTGTCCTGGCCCTGACCGCCACGGCGTCGCCGCCGGTGCGCGACGACATCATCGAGCGGCTGGGGCTCAAGAACCCGGAGATCCACGTCTCGGGGCTGGACCGCAAGAACCTCTTCCTCGAGGTCGCCTACTGCCCCGACGAGAACTACCGCTGGCGCCGGCTGACCAACCTGCTCGACGAGACGAACCGGCCCGGCATCATCTATGTCGCCACCCGCAAGTCGGCCGAGGAGCTGGCGGCCAAGCTGACGGACGCCGGCTATCCCGCCGAGTACTACCACGGCGGCATGAGCAAGGGCGAGCGCGAGCAGCGGCACGAGGACTTCTCCGCCGACAAGATCGACATCATGGTCGCCACGTCGGCGTTCGGCATGGGCATCGACAAGCCGAACATCCGCTGGGTCGCCCACGTCGCCCTGCCCGACTCCCCGGACAGCTACTTCCAGGAGATCGGCCGGATGGGCCGCGACGGCGAGCCGGGCCGGGCCCTGCTGCTGTGGCGGGCCGAGGACGAGGGCATCCAGCGCTTCTTCGCCGGCGGCAGCCCCGATCCCGTGGAATTGAAAGAACTGGCCGCGGCCCTGCGCGCCGGGCCCACCACGAAGACGGCGCTCAAGGAGAAGACCGGCCTCGGCCCGCGCAAGCTCGGCCAGTTCCTCGCCCTGCTCGAACAGGCCGGCGCGGCGAAGGCCGGCGACGGGAGCAAGTGGACGGTCCCGCGGTACGCGCCGCGGCCCGACCGGGCGGCCACGCTCGCCGCCGAGCTCTTCGAGCGGCAGCAGACCGTGCAGAAGTCGCGCACCGACATGATGCGCGCCTTCGCCGAGACCAACGCCTGCCGTACGCAGACCCTCCTCGCCTACTTCGGCGAAGAGGTCACCAAGGTCTGCGGCCACTGCGACAACTGCGCCGAGGGCGTGGCCGAAGAGGTCGAGGAGAGCACGGGCGACGAGCCCTTCGCGGTGCACAGCAAGGTGAGCCACGCGGAGTGGGGCGAGGGCATGGTCATGGGCTACGAGGAGGACAAGATGACCGTCCTCTTCGACAGCGTCGGCTACAAGACCCTCGCCGTGCCCGTCGTCCTCGAGCACAAGCTCCTGAAGGCGGTCTAGTCGACCAGGATGGCGTCCCAGTCGTGGTGCTCGGTCACGTAGTGGGCGAAGAACGGGCACGCGGGGTAGACCTTCGCCCCGCGGCCCTGGAGCAGGTCGAGCGTGCCCTGGGCCAGCTTGTTGCCCAGGCCCTCGCCGCGGTGCGAGAGGTCGACCTCGCTGTGGACCACGACGGTCACGCCGTCGCGCTCGCGATAGGTGGCGAAGCCGGCCACCTCGCCGTCGGCGGTCAGCAGCTCGAAGCGGTGCTGCGCCGGGTTGTCCTTGACAGAGACGTCCATGACTCCGAGCTTAAGCTGGATCACGCCAAGTACCCTTGACCAGGTGATGAACACCGCACCGCGTATCGCAGCCCTGTTCACCGCAGCCGCGCTCGGCCTCGGCCTGCTCACCGGATGCGGGGGCGACAACGTCTCCTGCGGCCTGGACCAGTGCACCGTCACCATCGACCGGACCGTCAACGCGAGCGCCAGCGTGCTCGGCGTCGAGGCGAAGTTCGTCAGCGCCGACCAGAACACCGTGACCCTCGAGGTCGCCGGCGAGCAGATCCAGCTGACCAAGGGGCAGCAGGCCGTCGACGTCGGCGGGCTCCAGGTGTCGCTCGACAGCATCACCGCGGACCAGATCGGCATCCAGGTGTCGCGCTAGCACACATAGCTGCTGCGTACAGCAGGTTTGAAAAAATTTACGCCGGGTCACATACGTGGCCATGACTGCCTCCTCCCACGTTCGCAGCACCGCATCGCGAGCGGCCGACAGCAAGCCGCTCGAATATCTCGCCCGCGGCGGCTTCGTCGCGTACGGCGTCATTCACCTGCTCTTCGCCTGGATCGCCCTGCAGCTGGCCTTCGGGGACTCCAGCGCGGAGGGCTCCCAGTCCGGGGCCTTCCAGACGCTCGCCCAGCAGCCGCTCGGCAAGACGCTCGTGGTCATCACGGTCGTCGGCATGATCGGCCTCGCCCTGTGGCAGGCGTTCGAGGCGGCCATCGGCGAGAGCGGCGAGCAGGACAAGCAGGCCCTCGCCGAGCGGGTCCTGTCGGGCTGCCGCACGATCCTCTATCTCTACTTCGCGTACCTGGGCATCAAGGTCCTCCAGGGCAGCGGCTCGACCACCGGTGACAGCTCGCAGCAGGGCGCGTCGACCCTCATGGACAGCTCGGGCGGCCGCTTCCTGGTCGGCCTGATCGGCGTGGTCGTGCTCGGCGTCGGCATCGGCCTGGTGATCTACGGCGTGAAGAAGGGCTTCCTCAAGCACCTCAACACCCAGCAGATGAGCCCGTCGGTGCGCAAGACCACCACCCGCCTCGGCCAGGCCGGCTACTCCGCCAAGGGCGTGGCCTACGGCATCGCCGGCGCGCTGGTCGTCACCGCCGCCGTCCAGTACGACCCCGAGAAGGCGCGGGGCCTCGACGCCGCGGTGAAGACGCTGGCCTCGAAGTCGTACGGGCCGTGGGCGCTGGGCCTGATCGCCCTCGGCGTCGCCGCGTTCGGCATCTACTGCTTCTTCCAGGTACGCTACCGCAAGGTCTGACACCTGACTTCACGAAAGCGGCCGCCCTGGCACGGGCGGCCGCTTCTTTGCGCGCGTGTTACCTCCTGGGACCCCCGATGAAGATGTGATCAACACCAAGCCCGGACCTGGCCGAACCAGGTGGAACCCACAGCCGGAAGGGGCAAGCTAGGTCGCTGGCAAGAGACTCCCGAGGAGAGGGAACCACGTGCCCAGCGTTCTGAAAGTCCTGCTCGCCGTGGCCGCGGCGGCCGCCGCGGCGATCGTCGTCGTCGAGATCCTGCACCGGATCACGCAACGTCTCGGCCGCAAGTCTCAGCTGCTGCGCGACCTGGCGACCACGGCCCACCGGCCGTTCCTGTTCGCCGCCACGGTGTTCGCCGTGCAGGCGGCCGTCCGCGGCTTCGGCGGCGACTTCCCCGCGCGAGCCGGGGTGCTGCACACGCTCGTGCTGTTCGTGATCGGCGCGGTGGCGTGGCTCACCGGCGCCCTGCTGCTGGTCCTGGAGGATCTGGCGCTCTCCCGGTGGCGCACCGACGTGTCGGACAACATGAAGGCCCGGCGGCTCAAGACCCAGGTGCAGATGCTGCGCCGGGTGACCGTGGCGGCGATCGTGATCGTGGCCATCGGCGTGATGCTCATGACCTTTCCCGGCGTACGGGCGGTGGGCGCGAGCCTGCTCGCCTCGGCCGGCCTCGTCTCGGTCGTCGCCGCGCTCGCCGCGCAGAGCACGCTCGGCAACGTCTTCGCCGGTCTGCAGCTGGCGTTCAGCGACGCCGTCCGGGTCGACGACGTGGTGGTCGTCGAGGGGGAGTGGGGCCGGATCGAGGAGCTCACCCTCACGTACGTGGCCGTGCAGATCTGGGACGACCGGCGGCTGATCATGCCGACCTCGTACTTCACCACCAAGCCGTTCCAGAACTGGACGCGCCGGGGCTCCGCCGTCCTGGGCACCGCCGAGATCGACGTCGACTGGTCGCTGCCCGTGGAGCCGCTGCGCGCCGAGCTGCGTACCGTCTGCGAGGGCACCGAGCTCTGGGACGGCCGGGTCTGCGTGCTGCAGGTCACCGAGGCCACGGGCGGCATGATCCGGCTGCGCGCCCTGGTGAGCGCGAACGACGCGCCCTCGCTGTGGGACCTGCGCTGCCTCGTCCGCGAGCGGCTCGTCGCGTGGGTCTTCGAGCACCGCAAGGACTCGCTGCCGCGGATGCGCGCGGACGTCACCAACATCGAGCGGTCGGGCCTGGAAACCGCCAAGGCCGTCCGGGGTACGCCCGGAGCCGCCCGCCGTGCGGGGGCGGACGACTACGACACGCACGTGAGCGCGCCGCCGTCCGACGACGCGCTGGTCTTCAGCGGGGCGAGCGACGGGGACGAGCGGGCGGCGGCCTTCACCGGCCCCTCCGCCGAGCCTGAGCCTTCCCCCGAGGCCGGCCTCTCCGCCGGGCCTGGCTCCTCCGCCGGGCCGGGTTTCCGGGCCGGGCCGGATGCCGGCACCGTGCCGCTTCCGGGGCCGGGAGGCGGCGGTGCGACGGGTTCGCCCGTGTCTGCCGGATCGGGCGGAAAACGCGCCTGAGGTGACCCGCCGGTACGAGGATTGACTTGCCGCTACGCAGGGCATACACGTGCTGTGAAAGGAGGACACCATGGCCGATGTCCTGAACGGTAGCCCGGTCCGTCCGGGGACCGACCAGTCCACCTCGGAATTGGTCCAGAAGGCGAGCGAACAGATCACCCGCCTTGTCCGGGACGAGATCGCACTAGCGAAGGCGGAGCTGGCCGAGAAAGGCAAGCACGCCGGCATCGGTGTGGGTCTGTTCGGCGGAGGCGGCGTACTCGCGATGTACGGCGTGGGCGCGCTCATCGCCACGCTCATCATCGTTTTCGACATCTTCCTGCCCTTGTGGGCGGCCGCGCTGATCTGGACCGTGGTGCTGTTCGCCACGGCCGGTGTGCTGGCGCTGCTCGGCAAGAAGCAGGTCACGCAGGCCGTCCCGCCGGAGCCGAAGTCCGCCATCGAGAGCGCCAAGGCGGACGTCGACGAGGTCAAGCACGCGATCAAGAGCGGTAGGAGCCGGGCATGAGCGACAAGAACGGATCCGGGGGCAAGCCCGACGTCGAGGCTTTGCGCGAGGAGATCAAGCAGACGCGGGCCGAGCTGGGCGAGACCGTCCAGGCGCTCGCGGCCAAGGCCGACGTGAAGGCGCGCGCCAAGGAGCAGGTCGAGGTCACCAAGCAGAAGGCCAGGGCCCAGCTGCACGACGCGACCGGCAAGGTGCGCGACGCCGCCACCACGGCCGCCGCGGCCGCCACGGGCAAGGTCAAGGCCGCCACGGCCCAGGCCGAGCAGAAGGTGGCGCTGGCCAACGACAAGGTGCGCGAGTCCGGCACCGTCGACACGGTCCTCGACAAGGCCCCCGAGCAGGTGCGCCGCAACCCGGTCAACTACGCGGCGCTGCTGGCCGCCGGGGTGGCCCTGGTCGGCATCATCCTGATCGTCCGGGGGAGGCGCCGGTGAGCGGCAAGCTCCAGAAGGTCGCCACGAAGCCGGTCGGGCTCGCCCTCGGGTTCGCCGCCGGTGCCATCGCGGGCGTCATCTTCAAGGAGGTCTGGAAGCTGGCCGCCGGCGACGACGACGCGCCGGACCCGCACGACGAGGACCGGGGCTGGGGCGAGATTCTCGCCGCGGCCGCCCTGCAGGGCGCGATCTTCTCGGTCGTCCGGGCCGCCGTGCAGCGCGGTGGCGACATCGGCGTCCGCAAGGTGACCGGCTCCTGGCCGGACTGACCACCCCGGCACGCATAGACCGTGGTCAAGGCTCCCGGCGATGCCGGGAGCCTTTTCCGTGCCCGCCGCCGATCGCCCCTTGGCGCTGCCTCGACATCGGCCTAACTGCATTCGATTCGCTCAAGGGGAAGCCTCGGGGGCGGTTCTTCGGGTACAGTGTGGCCAGTTTTTGTGTAAGTGGTTCAGGTGGTAAGCCTTTCGCGGGGACGACCTTTCCGCGACGGGCAGCTCCTTCTGAAGGCCGTGCGCGGCGCCGCTGCTCGAAAACGACCATCGGCCCTGCATCATGGGGCCGGAATTTTCAGAAGGAGAGTTCAGCATGGCGCAAGGAACCGTGAAGTGGTTCAACGCAGACAAGGGCTTCGGCTTCATCACCGTCGACGGCGGGGGTGCTGACGTGTTCGTCCACTTCTCGGCCATCCAGACGAGCGGCTACCGCACTCTGGAGGAGAACCAGCGGGTCGAGTTCGAGATCGCCCAGGGTCAGAAGGGCCCGCAGGCGGAGCAGGTTCGCCCCATCTGAGACCAACCCCGTCGGCGGCGACGCCGGCAGCCGGTCGCCTGGCGGAGACCGGCTCCAGCGATGAACCCCGTTGTCCCGGTCGCCTGCCGGGGGAGCGGGGTTCCGCATTTCCCGGTCAGGCTTCCGATGACTCGTCGGGTGAGTCGCTTCGCCCGGTGCACGAAAGTGCAGGCTGCATTTCTTGCCGATGACCGAAAGTGCACGTTCGCGGGGCAGTTTCGTGGCGCCGCTCGATGGGTGACCCTTTGCCGCGGGCGCCGGGGACTGCGGGTTTGCGGTCGCGACTCGGCTTCCGCCTTCCGGCGGCACGGACTCTTTGTCGGCACAGTGCGTAATGGCCGCCCGGCTCTTGCTCCGCCCGGTGACGCATCGTCGGCTCTTGCTCCGCCCGGTGACGCATAGTCGGATAGTCGACGGCGGGCGTGGCGACCCTGCCGCCGTAGCCGCCGGATCATGCGAGGGCCGAGCGAGAGACCGCGCGCATGCCGTGCCGCCGGCCCGGCTCCGCGGATGGGCGGAGCCGGGCCGGGCAGTGGGTCGGTCAGGCGGTGGGTGGGTCAGGCGGTGGCGGGGTCCGCGGCGGTGAGCTCGCGCTTGAAGCGGGCGCGGACCCGGACGCCGGTGACGATCAGGGCGAGGCCGGCGACGGCGACGACCGGGCCGGCGAAGATGAGGGCGGACTGGCCGCTGAGGAGGCTGTCCTCGATGACGTCCAGGCCCTGCGCGGTCCAGAGAACGCCGGCGACCAGGGCGAGCATGCCGGCGGTGAGCCAGCTCCAGCCCTTGAGCGGCACCTCCGCGCCACCGGACCCGTCCCCCGCCGGCGTGGCGCCGGGCGAGCCGGAGATCGGGCCGGCGGAAGCGGACGGTCTCGGGCCGGACTCGGGGGACACCGGGCGGGAGACCTCCGGGTAGGCGCTGGTCGCGTCCGCGTCGCCCGCCGCCCCGGGCGAACCGGTGGGCCGGCTGCTCACGAGGGGGCCGGTCGTGACGATGGTGTCCGCGGCGTTCGGCTCGGGCTGGCTCGGAACCGGCCGCGACAGTTGCGGCTCGCCCGCGCCGGGTCGCGCGCCGAAGGGCTGAGGCTCACCTGCGCCGGGTCGCCCGCCGAAGGGCTGAGGCTCACCTGTGCCGGGTCGCGCGCCGAAGGGCTGGGGCTCGCCCGCGCCGGGTCGCCCGCCGAACGGCTGCGGCCGGCCCGCGGCGGGCTGCCCCTGGCCGTTCGCAGGCTGCCAGCCGGTGATGCGAGGACCGCCGGGGCCGCCCGCGCCAGGATTGCCCGCTCCGCGAGCGCCCGCACCCGGAATGCCCGCACCCGGAACGCCCGCGCCGGGGCCGCCCGCGTGGGGGAAGCCGCCGGGCACGCCGGGAGCGCCCGGGCCGCCGCGAGGGGCGGGGCCGGGGGTGGGGTGGTTGTCGCCGGGCTGGGGGCCCGGGCGACGGTCACCAGCGGTCATGGACCTGGGGGCGGATCAGCTCGTCGTAGACCGCCTGGACCGTCTCGTGGGCCTCGGCCGGGAGCGGGGTCAGGGCGGCCGTCGCGGCGTTGGCGCGGGCCTGGCCGGCGTTGCGGGCGCCCGGGATGACGACGGTGACGGCGGGGTGGTCGAGGATCCAGCGGAGGGCGAACTGGGTCATCGTGAAGCCGTCGGGGACGGCGGGGCGCAGGCGGCGTACGGCTTCGAGGCCGGTGGTGAAGTCGACGCCGGAGAAGGTCTCGCCGACGTCGAAGGACTCGCCGTGGCGGTTGTAGGTGCGGTGGTCGTCGGCCGCGAAGGTGGTGTGCTCGTCGTAGCGGCCGGACAGCAGGCCGGAGGCGAGCGGGACGCGGGCGATGATGCCGACCCCGGCCTCGGCGGCCGCCGGGAGGACGCGCTCGAGGGGCTTGAGGCGCAGGGCGTTGAGGATGATCTGCACGCTCGCGGTGCCCGGGCGGGCGATCGCGGCGAGCGCCTCGTCGACCTTCTCGACGCTGACCCCGTACGCGGCGATGCGCTTCTCCTCGACGAGGGTGTCGAGCGCGTCGTAGACCTCGTCGCTGGAGAAGACGGGGGTGGGCGGGCAGTGCAGCTGGACCAGGTCGAGCGTCTCGACGCCGAGGTTGGCGCGGGAGCGGTCGGTCCACGCCCGGAAGTTGCCGAGCGTGTAGTTCTCCGGCTCCTGGGGCAGGCGGCGGCCCATCTTGGTCGCGATGGTCAGGCCGGGGCGCTCCTTGCGGAAGCTGCCGATCACCTGCTCGCTGCGCCCGTCGCCGTAGACGTCGGCGGTGTCGATGAACGTGACCCCCGCGTCCACGGCCGCGGCGAGGGTCGCGTGGGCGTCCTCCTCGGTGACCTCTCCCCAGTCGGCGCCGAGCTGCCAGGCGCCCAGACCGATCACTCCGACGTCGCGGCCCAACCGGCCGAAGCTGCGCTTTTCCACACCGTGAACAGTAACCGCCCGATGGTACGGTGCAAACAAGACGTACGTACGGTTTGATAACAGGAGGCGCCATGTGGGATCCCGCCGTCTACCGCCGCTACGCCGGCGAGCGCTCGCGCCCCTTCGCCGATCTCGTCGCCCGGATCGGTGCGCGAGAGCCGCGTACCGTCATGGATCTGGGGTGTGGCGACGGTGAGCTGACCGCCACCCTGGCCGATCGCTGGCCGGCCGCCCGCGTCAAGGGCATCGACTCGTCCGCCGAGATGATCGCGAAGGCGAGGATCGACGCGAAGCAGCAGGACATCGCGACCTGGCGGCCGGACGACGAGACCGATGTCGTCGTGACGAACGCGGCGTTGCAGTGGGTGCCCGGGCACCAGGAGCTGATCAGCACCTGGATGGGTGCGCTCCCCGACGATGCCTGGTTCGCGATGCAGGTGCCGGGCAACTTCGACGCCCCCTCGCACCGGGCGCTGCGGGAGCTGGCCCACAGCAAGGAGTACGACATCCGGGGGATCAGGGACGCACCGGTCGACGACGCGGCGGGCTATGCGGCCCGGCTCCTGCCGACCGCCACGGTTGACGCGTGGGAGACCACGTACCTCCACCTGCTCCCCGCCACCGGCCCCGACCATCCGGTCCTGACCTGGATGGAGGGCACCGCCCTGCGCCCGGTCAAGGCGGCCCTGGACGACACGCGGTGGCGCGCCTTCCGTACCTCCCTCGGTGCGCGCCTGGCCGAGGTCTACCCTGCCCGGAGCGGACATGTGGCCTTCCCGTTCCGCCGCATCTTCGTGGTAGCGCACAAAGGGAGAGTGACGTGACCGACCTGACCAGCTTCATCGCCGGCCTGCCGAAGGCGGAGCTGCACGTGCACCACGTCGGCTCGGCGTCGCCCCGGATCGTCGCCGAGCTGGCGGCCCGGCACGAGGGCACCTCGCCCGTGCCCGCGGACCCGGCGGCGCTGGCCGACTACTTCGCGTTCCGGGACTTCGCGCACTTCATCGAGGTCTACCTGAGCGTCGTCGACCTGATCCGCGACGACGAGGACGTGCGCACCCTCACGTACGAGGTCGCGCGCGAGCTGGCCCGCCAGCAGGTCCGGTACGCGGAGCTGACCGTCACGCCCTACTCCAGCGTCAAGCGCGGCATCGCGGCGCCCGCCTTCGTCGCCGCCATCGAGGACGCGCGCACCTCGGCCGCCCGCGACTTCGGCATCGAGCTGCGCTGGTGCTTCGACATCCCGGGCGAGGCGGGGCTGGCCGCCGCCGAGGAGACGCTGCGCATCGCGCTGGAGGAGAAGGCGGACGGGCTGGTCAGCTTCGGGCTCGGCGGGCCGGAGATCGGGGTGCCGCGGCCGCAGTTCAAGCCGTACTTCGACCAGGCCCGCGCCGCCGGGCTGCACAGCGTCCCGCACGCGGGCGAGACGACCGGCCCCGAGACGATCTGGGACGCGCTGCGCGAGCTCGGCGCCGAGCGCATCGGCCACGGCACGTCCGCCGCGCGCGACCCGCAGCTGCTGGCCTATCTGGCCGAGCATCAGATCGCGCTCGAGGTCTGCCCGACGTCCAACCTGCGCACCCGCGCGGTCGCGGCGCTGGAGGACCACCCGCTGCCGCTCTTCGTCGAGGCGGGCGTGCCGGTGACGATCAACTCCGACGACCCGCCGATGTTCGGGACGACCCTGGAGGGCGAGTACGCGGTCGCGGCCCGCCTGCTCGACCTGGACGCGGCCGGCGTCGCCGGGCTCGCCAAGGCGGCGGTCAGCGCCTCCTTCCTCGACCACGCGGGCAAGGAGCAGCTGCTGACCGCCATCGACGACTACACGGCGGGAAGTTAGAAAAGACCCGCGTGCACCGGGTCCTGCCAGACGGCGAGGACGGCGAGGATGCCGAGGGTCAGCACCGCCACCACCCGGATCAGGCGGCGCCGGTTGAAGCCGCCGCGGTCGTCCTCGTCCGTCTCGAGCTCGGGGCGTACATCCGTGTCCAACATGTCTTCTCCTCCGGGCGGCGGATCCGCCGCCGGTAGACGGGCCCGGCCTCAGCCGGGCACCGCGGTCCAACTCTGGTGCCGGGCCTGGTCCGGCTGCTGCAGGACGAGCAGCCGCGCCCAGCCGTAGCGCTGCGAGCCGACGCCGGCGGCCAGGCCACCGACGTCCGTCCGCAGGCTGAAGCCGTACGGGGTGGCGAAGAGCCGCCACCGGCCGTCGTCGCGGCCGCAGTCGCCCTGCACGAGGGGCGCTCCGGCCACCGGGTTGCCGCCGAGTGGCACGACGCACTTGCCGGACGCCTGGGACCGGAGCGAGAACGTGTCCGTCCCGGCCGGGACCAGCTGCCACTGCTCCTGGGCGTCGCCGTCCGCGTCGCCCAGGGTGATCGGGGTGCCGTCCGCGTCGCGGGCCGCGTAAAGATCCGCGGACCCGCCGGTCAGCGAGTTCTTCAGGACGAACCACGCGTTCGCCGCCGGGCGGGCCGCGGGCGCCGACCGGGCGACGCCCTTGGCCGCGTACTTCGTGCCGGGACTGCGGACCACGACGGTGTACTTGCTGCCGGGCCGCAGGCCGACCAGCCGCGCGCGGGTGGACGACGTGGTGGCGACCTTGACCCCGTCGACCTCCACCTCGTACTTGGCGGTGGGCGCCGCGGCGCTCCAGAGCAGCTGCACGGAGGTGGTGTCCTGGTCGCGTACCTCCAGGACAGCCTGCACCGCACCGGCCGGAGCGGCCACCGGTGAGCTGCCCGAGGGCGCCACGCCGTCGCCGCCGCCGTCCGCGATGCCCCCGCTGATGCCGGCGGGCACCGAGGGCGACGCGGAGGCGGCAGCGGGCGCGTTGGGGGCGTCCGGCACGTCGTCGCCGCCGTCGCCGCGCAGCAGGAACTCGCTCAGGGCGACGTTCCAGTTCAGGTCGAGCCAGCTCTTCGGCTCCGGGTCGGTGCTGAAGTAGTCGTCGTGGCCGCAGTCGAGGAGCAGCTCGTGACTGGGCGGGCACACCGAGCGGACCTTCGCGCCGGAGCGGTCGGGGCCGCAGAGCAGGTCGAAGTCGTCGGTGCAGCGCCCGGCGCCCGTGGCGTTCGGGGAGCCCTGGAGCACCGCGCCGAGCATGCGGGTGGTCTCGGTGGCGGCGATCGCGGAGCTCCAGCAGCCGGCGTCCACCCGCCCGTAGGAGGGGCCGCCGTTGTTGCGGTTGCCCGAGCCCCGCCGGTTGTCCGGCACGTAGGACGCGATGCCGCAGTAGACGTTGGCGTCGGCGAACATCAGATATTTGCGGTCGGTCCGGTTGTAGCCCAGCGTCTGCAGCGCGGCGATCGTGGCCGGGAACGAGGCGAGGGCGCCGGCGGGCAGCTGGACCTCGGCCACGTCCACCTGGCAGCTCGGCGTGGTCACGTACCGGATGTGCCGGGAGCCGCCCGTCTCGGCCGCGCTGGCGTCGAAGATCTGGTCGACGCCGGCCGTCCACGTGCGGATCGAGCCGAGATAGTCGGTGAAGCGGCTCGGGGTCCCGTACTCGTGCAGGTAGAGGGTCTGCAGGCGCTTGCCCGTCCGGCCGTCGCCGGCGCAGGCCACGTCGTGCGGCCCCATCACGAAGTCGGCGTCGCCGGGCGCGAAGTCGGGGATCAGCCCCGGCGCGGTGGCCGACAGCGCGACGCCGCCCTCGTCCCGGATGACCTCGGCGTCGGCGGGCACCACGGCCGCCTCGCGCTCGGGGGTCCGCGGCTCGGCCGCCTTGGCCGTGACGGGCGCCACGTCGGCACCGACGGCCAGGCCCGCGGGGGCGGTGTCCGGCCCGGTGGTGCAGGTCTCGGTGTCCAGCACGTACGTGCCCGAGCACAGCGAGTCCGCCGCCGGCGCCCGCAGCCCGGCGAACACCATGCCGTTGCCGCGGTTGTCGGCGGGCAGCCCCGTGGCCGTCTCCGTCGTGTCGCCGCTGCTGCCGCCGCGCAGGGTGCCGGTCACCATCCCGGGGCCGACGACGCCGCCGACACCGAGCACAGCGATGCCCAGAGCCAGGGGCAGCCAGCGGTGCGGGCGTCCCTTGGATGCTTCCCCACGAAGCGCGAGCCGTCGGTGGGCGGACAAACCATCTCCTCGTGCAGCGGGTGCGCGGTGGGAGGGGGCTATGGGGTGACCACCTCCCACCGCGCGGGGGCTTCGCGGACCCAGGGCGTGGGGACTGCTGCGGGACATCGGGCCGCGAAGCCGGATGGGATCGGGTCCGAGAGTGCCAGCCCGCCCGCGTCAGGGGAACGCCTTTAATCCAGATCTAAGCAAGGCATGCGCTGATGGGGTAATTCCCGGCCATGTCTCACGATCCGTCCGTCTTCTTGCGGCGGGCCTGGTCACGCTCGCGCGCGAGCCGGCCCACCAGGCCGAACCGGTTCGCCTGTTTCGGCGGGGCCTCGGCGTCGGCGAGCAGCATCACCACGCTGGCCCCGCCGAGCTGCGCCCGGGCCAGGCTGACCGAGCCGCCCGCGTCCTGCGCCGCGCGCCGGGCGATGTCCAGGCCCAGGCCGGTCGAGCCCTGGTCGCTCTGGCCGCGCTGCAGCGCCTTCTCCGGATCGGGGATGCCCGGCCCGGCGTCGTCGACCCGTAACGCCACCCAGCCGTCACGCCGGGTGAGGGCGACCTCGAACGCGGTGCCCTGCGGCGTGTAGCGGAAGACGTTGCCCAGGACGGCGTCCAGCGCCGCGGCCAGCTCGGCCCGCGCCACCGGTACGGGAATCCGCAGCTGAGCCCCGACCACCCGGTGCTTGCGGTTCTGGTCGCCGGCCAGCGCGGACCAGAAGACCATGCGATCGCGGACGACCTCGGCGGCGTCGCACAGCCCCTCCTCGGGCGCCTCGGCCACCTGGGCCGCCACCGCGGCGCGCGTGGTGTTGATGAGCTGGTCGACCTCGCCCTCGAGGGTGACGATCGCCTGCCGGATGCGCCGGATCCCGCGCCGCCGGTCGACCTCGGCCGCCGACAGGTCGATGATCTGCGTGTCGTCCGGGTCGAGCGCCTCGGCGTCGAGCCGCAGCACGGTCAGCGGCGTGCGCAGCCGGTGCGACAGGTCGGCCACCAGCTCCCGCTCGCTGGTGCGCGAGGTGACGAGCCGGTCGGCCATGCGGTTGAACGCGTAGCCGGCCTCGGCCAGCTCGCGCGGCCCCGAGGGCTGGATCCGCACCCCGAGATCACCGCCGCCGACTGCCATCGCCGCCTGCACCAGATTGCGTACGGACACCACGGCGCCCCGCGCGAGCCGGTCGACCACGATCACGGCGCCGAGCACGAGCCCCGCCATGATGCCGAGCAGGATCCACCAGTCGCGGGCCGTCCCCTCCGCGAGCTCGGCGTCGCTGACGAAGACCTCCACCACGGACGTCTTGCCGCCCGCGGTGACCGGCTCGAGCCGGACCAGCCCGCCGTCGACCTCCTGCTCCTTCGTCCGGGCGGAGGCCGCGGCGAGATCCGTCGGGCTGACCCGGCTGTTCGTGGTGGCGCCGTTGTAGTGCAGCACCGCGTTCGGGGCGGACTTGACCGCGGCCTCGAGACCCTTCTTGGAAGCGCCGGCCGTGACCGCCCCGGCGACCCGGGCGCTGCTCTCGGCGGCGGCCGCCAGGGCCTGCTCGCGATGGTCCGAGCGCAGCTCCCAGCCCAGCGGGACCAGGAACGACAACGCGGCGACGGCGGTGGTGGCGGCCGTGGTCCAGGCCAGCCGGGCCCTCAGTCCGGCGCCACCAACCGGAATCCGACCCCCCGCACGGTGCGCAGGTAGCGCGGCTTCGCTGCGGATTCGCCCAGTTTCCGACGGAGCCAGTACAGATGCACGTCGATCGTCTGGTCCTCGCCGACTGACGGCTGTCGCCATACCTCCTCCAACAGCTCACGACGGGAGACCACCCGGCCCGGGCGCGCGGCCAGGTAGGCCAGCAGGTCGAACTCCTTGCGGGTCAGGTTGAGTTGCTGGTCGCCCAGCGCGGCGCTGCGCTCGCCGACATCCACCCGCAGCTCGCCGACCTCGTGCACGGCGGGCTGGGCGGCCCGGCTGGCCCGCCCGACGCGGCGCAGCACGGTGGTGATGCGGGCGTCGAGGTGCGCGCCGGTGAAGGGCTTGACCATGTAGTCGTCGGCGCCGGCGCGGAGCAGCCGCACGACGGTCTGCTCGTCGTCGCGCGCGGTCGCGATGATGATCGGCACGTCGGTGATGCCGCGCAGCATCCGCAGCGCGTCGGAGCCGTCGAGGTCGGGCAGCCCGAGGTCGAGCACCACCAGGTCGGGCGTCTCGGCCGCCACGCGCCGCAGGGCGTCGAGCGCCGTGCCGACGGCGTGCACGGCGTGCCCGCGGTCGGCCAGGGACCGCAGCATCGCACCGCGCACGACGTGATCGTCCTCGACGAGCAACACCGTGGCCATGCGAAGAAGGTAGTGCACGCGGCGGCATAGACCGAATCCGTCATTCAGGGCCATGATTGAATCACGCAGGGTGAGCTAGAATCCGTTCTCCGATGCCTTTCACACTCTTTCCCGGCACCCGGGCGGCCCTCGCCGCCGACAGCCTCATCGGCCTGTCCGTCGGTGATGCGGTCGGCGCGCTGGGTGGCGATGCGGGCGCCCCGCCGTGGCGCTGGACGGACGACACCGAGGAAGCATGCTGTGTCGTCAATGCGATCACCGACGGTGACGAGCTGGTGCTGGATCAGGACCGCCTGGCCGAGCTGCTCGGGCGGCATTTCGACCCCGGCCGCGGCTACGGGCGCGGGGCGCTCATGACCCTGCGCGGAATCCGGGCGGGCACCCCGTGGCCGATCGCCGCGGCCGCCGCCTTCGACGGGCAGGGCTCGGCCGGCAACGGCGGTGCCATGCGGGCCGCACCCCTGGGCGCCTGGCACGCCGACTCACTCGCCCACGCCGCCGCGCAGGGCGCCCGGGCCGCCGAGGTCACCCACGCCCACCCCGAAGGCGTCGCCGGCGCCGTGGCGGTCACCGTCGCCGCCGCGGCCGCGGCCGGCGCCCGGTTGAGCGGTGAGCCGGTGGATCTGCTGGGCGCGGTGATCGCCCACACCCCCGACAGCCGGGTGCGCGGCTCGCTCTCCAGGGCCGTGCGCCTGAAGACCGCGGAGGAGGCCGCCTACGAGCTCGGCAACGGCTCCGGCGCGCTGGCCCTCGACTCGGTGCCCTTCGCGGTGTGGGTTGCGGCACACCACCTCGGCGATTACCGGACGGCTGTCGAGACGTGCGTGGCCGCGGGCGGGGACATGGACACCACGGCGGCCATGGCGGGCGGGGTGGTGGCCGCCTTCACGGGAGCGGAGGGCGTACCGAAGGAATGGCTCGACGCCCGCGAGCCGCTGCCGGAATGGCTGACGGTCCAGTGACTACTGCCGGTTGACTAGATCGTCATGCCACTCGGCGAAGCGCTCGCGCATGGCCGCGATGCGTTCAGGAGGGACGCCATAGGCGGCGAAACGCCGGTCCGGGTAGCGCTGCATCATCGCCACGAGGTCGGCGAAGACGCGGCGGTCGAAGCCCGCGTCGGCCTCCTCCGCCAGCCCGAGCAGTTGCTCGCGGGTGTAGCGGCCGGTCACCAGTGCGGCAACCACACTGATCACGGCCTCGACGGCAGCGGCGAACTCATCACGACGATCCCAGGCGGTGAAGAGATCGACGTCTTCGCTGGGGCGTTCGAGGATGCCGTGAATCTGGACGGCGTATCCGCCGGCGAGGGCGAAGCCGTAACGGCCTGCGACCCGGAGTCCGATCTCGGCCAGCTTGAGGTGGGCCGGGTCCACGATCAGCCGGCGAGAGTCCGCGGCGAGGTGGTGAGCTCCGGGAACCGGGCCTGCCACACGGCTCGCAGCCGGTCGGGGAGCCACAGGGCCGGCCATATCCGGCGAAGGGTGCCGGCGTCGAGGCAGCGAGCGAGATCGTCGGGGGTGGCGGCCTGGTTCAGCACGGTCTGGTACATCACCTGCAGGTCGCCGGGATCGTCGAGGTCGTAGGTGCTGTCGCCGGACCAGTCGAGGGAGCGGTCGAGGGTGATCTGCCCGCGTCGAGGGCCCCGCAGATCGGCGAGGCTCGCCGGCACGACGTAATGCCGTTGGTCCGCATAGCGCGAGCCGGGCGCCGCGCCACTGGTCGCTGTCATCGCCGTACCTCCTGGTCTCGATGGTACGTCCGAACGAAGCCCGGCCGTGCGTGATTGTGTCGTACGACATCTAGTCTCGATGCCAGCCGGCCGACGCACCCGGCGGTACCCACGGAGCCGGTGCCGGGGGCGACCGCATTAGCATCGTCATTGACCCATCACAAGACCGTGAGGAGAACCACCGTGTCCGACGCTCTCGTCGTAGCCGCCGGGACGACGGCGGCCGACGCGGTGGCCGCCGCGGGCCTGCCCAGCAACGGTCCGAAGGCGATCGTCGTGGTGAAGGACCCGAGCGGCCGGCTGCGCGACCTGGACTGGGCGCCCGCCGCCGACACCGAGGTCGAGCCGGTGGCGCTCGACACGCCGGACGGGCTCAACGTGCTGCGGCACTCGACGGCGCATGTGCTCGCGCAGGCCGTGCAGGCGACGTTCCCGGAGGCGAAGCTCGGCATCGGGCCGTTCATCACCGACGGGTTCTACTACGACTTCGACGTCGAGAAGCCGTTCCAGCCCGACGACCTCGGCAAGCTCGAGAAGAAGATGCAGGAGATCGTCAAGAGCGGCCAGACCTTCCGGCGCCGGGAATACGCGAGCCTGGACGAGGCGAAGGCCGAGCTGGCGCACGAGCCCTACAAGCTGGAGCTCGTCGACATCAAGGGCGACGTCGACGACAGCGAGGTCATGGAGGTGGGCGGCGGGGAGCTGACCCACTACGACAACATCGACCGCAAGGGTGAACGCGTCTGGGGCGACCTGTGCCGCGGCCCGCACCTGCCGAGCACCCGGCTCATCCCGGCGTTCAAGCTCATGCGCTCGGCCGCCGCGTACTGGCGGGGCAATGAGAAGAACCCGCAGCTGCAGCGGATCTACGGCACCGCGTGGGCCAGCCGCGACGACCTCAAGGCCTATCAGACCCGGCTGGCCGAGGCCGAGCGCCGCGACCACCGCAAGCTGGGCACCGAGCTCGACCTGTTCAGCTTCCCCGACGAGATCGGCAGCGGCCTGCCCGTCTTCCACCCCAAGGGCGGTGTGATCAAGCGCGAGATGGAGGACTACGTCCGCGCGCGGCACATCGAGGAGGGCTTCCAGTACGTCGGCACGCCCCACATCAGCAAGGAGGGGCTGTTCCACACCTCCGGGCACCTGCCGTACTACAAGGACACGATGTTCCCCCCGAGCCACATGGAGGGGGCGGACTACTACCTCAAGGCCATGAACTGCCCGATGCACAACCTGATCTACCGGTCGCGCGGCCGGTCGTACCGGGAACTGCCGCTCCGGCTGTTCGAGTTCGGCTCGGTCTACCGCTACGAGAAGTCGGGCGTCATCCACGGCCTGACCCGGGTGCGCGGCTTCGCCCAGGACGACTCCCACTCGTACGTGACCGCGGAGCAGGCCCCGGGTGAGATCAAGCACCTGCTGAACTTCGTGCTGTCGCTGCTGCGCGACTTCGGGCTGGACGACTTCTATCTCGAGCTGTCCACCCGCGACCCGGAGAGCGACAAGTTCATCGGCTCCGACGAGCAGTGGGAGATCGCCACGAAGGTGCTCGAGGACGTGGCGACCGAGTCCGGCCTCGAGCTGGTGGCCGACCCGGGCGGCGCGGCGTTCTACGGCCCGAAGATGAGCGTGCAGGCCAAGGACGCCATCGGCCGCACCTGGCAGATGTCGACGATCCAGTACGACTTCAACCAGCCGGCCCGCTTCGGCCTTGAATATCAGGCGGCCGACGGCACCCGGCAGGAGCCGGTGATGATCCACTCGGCCAAGTTCGGGTCGATCGAGCGCTTCCTCGGCGTGCTGGTCGAGCACTACGCGGGCGCCTTCCCGGCCTGGCTCGCCCCGGTCCAGGTGGTCGGCATCCCGATCCGCGACGACCACGGCGACTATCTGCAGGAGTTCGCCGACAAGCTGCGCAAGCAGGGCATCCGGGCCGAGGTCGACCACTCCACCGACCGCATGCAGAAGAAGATCCGCACCGCCCAGCAGCAGAAGATCCCGTTCATGGCGATCGCCGGCGACGACGACGTGAGCGGCGGCACGGTCTCCTTCCGCTACCGGGACGGCTCGCAGCGCAACAATGTTCCGCTCGACGAGGCGATCGCCCACGTGGTCGAGGTGGTCCGTTCGCGCACCAACGCCGGGCCCACCGCTTAAGACCTTCGAGGGGTACGGGCGGCAGCCGCCCGTACCCCTCGAACGGTTCTAAGGCGCGACCGGCCCCCAGCCGTCCTTGCTGTCGCAGGCCCCGATGCGAGCCGACTCCAGCAGCCGCTTCGCGTCCTCCCGGGGGAAGTCGGCGTGGTCCCGGGTCCAGACCCGCACGTGGCACGTGGCTGTCCGCAGGTAGAAGTTGCCGCTCTTGCTCGTCCGGCCGATCGAGTACCAGGCGGGTGAGCCCTGCACCGTGTCGGTGGCCGGGCCCAGCTCGCTGAGGAACTTGTCGTTGTCGGCGTTGCGCATCTCCAGCTCCACGATGACGCCGCCCTTGACGTAGTCGATGGCGCTGTCGCCGAAGACCCGGGCGTCCGGGGCGGCGAGCAGCATGACCTCGACCGCCCTGGTGCTGACCTGGCGCACCGCGAACCCCGGGGGCGTCGTCGTCAGCTGGAACGGGCCGATCACCGGCTCGGGCTCCGAGCCCCGCAGCGCCGCGCCGAGGGCAAGGAGCGTCTCCTTGTCCCCGTCGTGGTCCGGGGCGATCGTCACCCAGCTGCCGTCGGTGTTCTGCCAGGCGAGGGACAGGGTGTTCGGGACGCCGCCGTTGTCCTTGCGCAGCGAGGGCAGCAGCCGGGCGTCGTGGTCGCCGACCCGCACCGGCTCCCCGGCGGGCAGGTCGGCCGGCTTGAACCGGTCCTCCGACTGCACGACGACCGTGTAGTTCGGCTCGCCGTCGGTGGCGTTGCCGTTCCGGTCGACGTAGAGGGTCTGCCGGTCGATCGTGGACTGGCGGCCCCACACGACGAAGTCGGCGTCCGGGTCGACCGTCACGGTGGACCGGGTCTCGGTGCGCGGCCCGTTCGTCACGGGCAGCGGCGGCGCGGACTCCAGGTGCCGGGCGAGCGGGAGCCCGGCGGCCACGGCGACCACGGCGACGGCGGCCGTGACGGTGGCGGTGATCTTGCGTCGGCGGTGGATTCGGGCGGCGCCGGCGTAGGCGCCCTCGATCAGGCCGTCCGCGGCCGGGGCGTCGCCGGCGTGCCGGTCCAGGGTGTCGAGCAGCGGAACCGTGGGGACCCGGCGGCGCCGGCGCCACGAGAGGTACTCGTTGGTGAGCATGCGGCGCACGTACGCGTAGGGCTCGTCGGTCCCCTCGACGCGCCGCCATTTCACCAGGGCCCGGGTGAGCACCTCCTGCACCAGGTCCCGGGCCTGTTCGCGATCGCCGCTGAGCAGCATCGCGTACCGCAGCAGCGCGGGTGAGCGCGCCGCGGCGAACTCCTCGAATCTCATCCGGCCTCCCGCCGATGGACACTCTTCCCCACGCAGACGCCACGAGCCCCGGATCTGCTGTGCGATTAATGTGTGGGCGTGAGCGAGACGCCAGGGGAACCCGACGGGCTGGAACGGTTGTGGACGCCGCACCGGATGGGCTACGTCTCCGGGGAGGACCGGGACGCGGAGGAGGGCTACGAGGAGCCGACGGGCTGCCCCTTCTGCCTGGCGACCGGGCTGCCGCCGGAGAGGAGCCTGGTGGTGGCGCGGGGCGAGCGGGTCTACGCGGTGCTCAACCTCTACCCGTACAACCCGGGTCATCTGTTGATCTGCCCCTACCGGCACGTGGCCGACTACACCGACCTGACCGACGAGGAGACGGTGGAGCTGGCCGCCTTCACGCGGCGGGCGATGCGGGCGATCCGGCAGGCGAGCAGCCCGCACGGCTTCAACCTGGGCATGAACCAGGGCGCGGTCGCCGGGGCGGGCATCGCCGCGCACCTGCACCAGCACGTCGTGCCCCGGTGGGGCGGCGACGGCAACTTCATGCCGGTGATCGGCCGGACGAAGATTCTGCCGCAGCTGCTCGGCGACACTAGAGAGTTGCTGGCGAAGGCGTGGTCCGCAGTTCCCTCCAGTTCGTGAGCCAGCCGGCGACCTCCGCCGCGGGCAGCGGGCGGGCCAGGCCGTAACCCTGCAGGCCGTCCACGCCCAGCGCGATGAGCCGCTCGGCGGCGACCCGGTTCTCGACCCCGACGGCGACCCCGCCCAGGCCGAGGTCGCGGGCGATGCCGAGCAGGCCGGCGACGATGCGCTCGGCCGCCATGCTCTCGGGCAGCAGCCGGACGAGATCACGGTCGAGCCGCAGCCGGGAGACCGGCGCCTGCGCGACCGTCAGCCAGTGTGTGCCCCCGGCACCGACGCCGTCGAGGTCCACGGCGACGCCCGCCCCGGCCAGCCGGGTCAGCGCCCGCGCGGCCGCCGCCGGGTCCCGAGCCAGGGCGGCCTCCTTGAACTCCACCGCGATCGCGCCCGCGGGCAGGCCGGCCCGCGCGGTGCTCGCGGTCACCAGGGCGGGCAGGCCCTCGTCGAGCAGGTCGTCCGCCGCCAGGTTGACCACGACCCGGACCTCATGACCTTGCGTACGCCACCCCGCCGTCGCCGTCGCGGCGGCGTGCAGGATCCGGGCCGTCAGCTCGCGGTGACCCGCGTCGAGGAACGCGCCGGCGGGCCGGAGGCCGTGCTCGGGGTGGTGCCAGCGCAGCAGCGCCTCGAGCTCCCGGACGTCGCCGCCGGCCGTGAAGATCGGCTGGTGGTGGAGCTCCAGCGTCCACTGCGTTCCGGTGCTTTCCTCCGCGCGGCTCTCCCGGCGTCTTCTCATGGGCTTGCGCATCGGCCGCGCGCCGGTGGTCCTGAGTCTTTCAGAGGGCGGCGAGCGCGCGGACTCCCGCGGCGATCTGTTCGGCCGACGGGGCGTGCGCCGGGTCGGTGAGCCACTGGATCATGACGCCGGACATGAGCGCCATGGCGACCGAGCCCAGGCCGCGTACGGTCTCGTCGTCCAGGCTGTCCTCCGGCTTGCCGGTCAGCATCGCGGCCAGCCCGCTGCGGCCCTGCTGGATCCCGGCGGCCAGCTGCGCCTTGAGCTCGGGCTGGTGCTCCGCCTGGACCCACGCCTCGACGCTGGCCACCCAGAGCGCGCGCTGGGTGTCGAGGGTGCCGAGCACTCGCCGCCAATAACGCACCAGGGGGTCGGGGGAATCGTCGTCTCCCTCACCGGCCAGCGCTGCTCCGATCGCGTCGCCCCACTCCTCGATGGAGCTGAGCATGGCCGCCGTCATCAGCGCCTGGGTCGAGCCGTAGTGGTAGCCGATCGACGCGAGGTTCGCCCCGGACACCGCCACGATGTCGCGCGCGGTCGTGTTCGCATAGCCCTTCTCGGCGAGGCAGCGCTTGGCGCCTTCGAGCAGGTTCTCGCGGTGTCCCATGGCCGCCATCCTAGAATCTATACAAGCGTATAAGACGTATGTATAGTTCGGTGCATGACACAGCGAGAGGTTCTGATCTCCGGGGCGGGGCTCGCCGGGCCGGCCCTCGCCCACTGGCTACGCCGCGGCGGGCTGCGGCCGACGGTCGTCGAGCGGGCGCCGGCTCGGCGCGACGGCGGCTACAAGGTGGACGTACGCGGCGCCGCCGTCGAAGTGCTCAAGCGCATGGGCCTGTTCGAGGCCGCCCGCGCCGCCGACACGCGGATGCGCACGGTCACCTACGTCAAGGCGGACGGCGGGCGGATCGCCTCGCTCGACGCGAACCTGCTCATGGGGCGGCGCGGCGACGACCTCGAGATCATGCGGACCGACCTGGTCACGATCCTGGCCGACGAGTCGACCGTCTTCGGGGACTCGATCGCGTCGCTGCGAGAGACGCCCGACGGGGTGGACGTGACCTTCGCGTCGGGCGGCTCGCGGCGCTTCGACCTGGTCGTCGGGGCGGACGGGCTGCACTCGGCGACCCGGCGGCAGGTGCTGGGGGAGGTGCGGTTGCGGCATCTGGGCGCGTACATCTCGATCTTCGACGTGCCACCGGACCTCGGCCTGGACCGGGAGGAGGTGTTCTTCAGCGACCCGGGGCGGATGGTCTTCGCCTATCAGACCGGGCCGGGCGACCCGGCGCGGGTGGGCCTGGTCTTCGCGTCGCCGCCGCTCGGCGCGGTCCGGCCGAAGGAGGTGCTGCGGGAGCGGTTCGCCGGCATGGGATGGCGGGTGGACTCGTTCCTCGACGCGCTCGACGCCGGCCCTGAGCCGTACTTCGACTCGCTGAGCCAGGTCGAGCTGCCGCGCTACTCGTCGGGGCGGGTCGCGCTGCTCGGCGACGCCGCGTACTGCCCGTCGCCGGCGTCGGGGCAGGGGACGAGCCTCGCGCTGGTCGGGGCGTACGTGCTGGGCCGCGCGCTGGCCGCGACGGACGACCACGCGGCGGCCTTCGCCGGGTACGAGACGGTGATGCGCCCGTACGTGGAGAAGAATCTGGCCTACGGCCGCAAGATGGCCGGCGACATGGTGCCGGGCGGGCGCTTCTCGGTGGCGTTCCGCAACTACGGGCTGCGGACGCTGCGCTTCAACCCGTGGAAGCGGCAGATCATCGAGCAGGTCACGAAGCCGCTACACCTGGCCGCGAACGCGGTCACATTGCCGTGAGCAGGCAGAACTCGTTGCCCTCCGGGTCGGTGAGAACGGTCCACGGGACGTCGAGATCGATCACGGTGGCGCCCAGCGCTCGCAGCCGGGCCACCTCGTCCGCCGCGTCGTCGCCGGGGTAGGGACGGACGTCGAAATGCACGCGGTTCCAGCCGGCCTTCACGTCGGGTGTGCGCAGGAACTGCAGATAGGGGCCGACGCCCGCGGCGGAGCGCAGCACCGCGCTGTGCCCGGTGACCTTGAGCAGCGTCCAGTCCGTGGCCTCGCCCCAGAAGCGGGCCATCGCCTCCGGGTCCGCGCAGTCGACGACGACCGAGGCGACCGGTCCGGTGTCCGAGTCCGGGTCGTGCCAGTCCAGCACGCAGAACTCGTTGCCCTCCGGATCGGCCATGACCACCCACGGGACGTCGCCCTGCCCCACGTCCACGCGCCTGGCCCCCCGCCCCTCGAGCCGCGCGACCAGCTCCGCCTGATGGGCCTTCGAGCTGGTCGCAAGGTCGAGATGGACGCGGTTCTTGCCCGTCTTGGGCTCCGGCGAGGCGACGAGGTCGAGGACGACGGCGGCCGGGCCGGGGTAGGCGAAGCCCGCGGGCTCCAGGTTCGTCACCCCGGGGCCCTCGCTGGAGACGCTCCAGCCGAGCGCCGCCGCCCAGAAGGCGCCCAGTGCGGCGTCGTCGTGCGCCTTCATGTTGACCTGTACGAGCCGCGTCGCCATGCCGGAGATCGTAACTAGCTGTGTTCCTTGCGGGCGGCTTCGGCCAGGTGGGCGGGCATCGGCTCGTGCCGCAGGTACGTGCGGGTGAAGGTGCCCGCGCCCGACGTGAGGGCGCGCAGCTCGACGGCGTACCGGATCAGCTCGGTGGCCGGGACCTCGGCCCGGACCAGCGCGTGGCCGTCGTCGTCGGTGTCCGTGCCGAGGGGGCGCCCGCGGCGGCCGGAGAGGTCGCTCATGACCGGGCCGACATAGTCGTCGGGCACCCGGACGACGATCTCGTCGAGCGGCTCCAGCAGCGTGACCTGCCCCACCTCGGCGGCCTCGCGCAGGGCCAGGGCGCCCGCCGTCTGGAAGGCGGCGTCGGACGAGTCGACGCTGTGGGCCTTGCCGTCGACCAGGGTCACGCGGACGTCGACCACCGGATGGCCGGCGGTGAGGCCGCGGTCGAGCTGGGCGCGGACGCCCTTCTCCACCGACGGGATGTAGTTGTGCGGCACGGCGCCGCCGACGACCTTGTCGACGAACTCGAAGCCCGAGCCGCGGGGAAGCGGCTCGACCACGATGTCGCAGACGGCGTACTGGCCGTGGCCGCCGGACTGCTTGACGTGCCGGCCGTGGCCCTTGGCCGGGGCGGTGAAGGTCTCGCGCAGCGCCACCCGGACCGGCTCGGTGTCGAGGTCGACCCCGCCGGCGCGCAGACGGTCGAGGACCACCTCGGCGTGCGCCTCGCCCATGCACCAGAGGACGAGCTGGTGGGTGTCGGGGTTGCGGTCCAGGCGCAGGGTCGGATCGCCGGCGACGAGGCGGGCGAGGTTCTTGGCCAGGGCGTCCTCGTCCGAGCGGGACTTGGCGACGACCGCGATCGGGAGCAGCGGCTCGGGCATGACCCACGGCTCCATGAGCAGCGGGTCGTCCTTGGCGCTGAGCGTGTCGCCGGTCTCGGCGCTGCCCGACTTGGTGATCGCGCAGATGTCGCCGGCCACGCAGGCGGCGACCTCGCGGAGCTGGGCGCCCAGCGGGGAGTAGACGTGGGCGACCCGCTCGTCCGTGTCGTGGTCGGGGTGGCCGCGCTCGGTGAGGCCGTGGCCGGAGACGTGCAGCACCTGCTCGGGGCGCAATGTGCCGGAGAACACGCGGACCAGCGACACCCGGCCGACGTGCCGGTCGATCGTCGTCCGGACGACCTCGGCGACCAGCGGCCCCTCGGGGTCACAGGTCAGCGGCGGGCGCGGGCTGCCGTCGACGCCGGTGACCACGGGCAGGTCGTGCTCCAGGGGCGAGGGCGCCGCGTTGACGAGCCCGTCGAGCAGCGCGTCCAGGCCCACCCCGGTGGCGGCGCAGACCGGGATCACCGGGTGGAACGTGCCGCGGGCCACGGCCTTCTCCAGGTCCGGGATCAGCGTGGCCGTGGTGATCAGCTCGCCGGCCACGTACCGGTCCATCAGGTCCTCGTCCTCGCTCTCGGCGATGATCGCCTCGATGAGGGTGTCCCGGTCGTCCTTGATCGGCATCATGTGGTTGGTCTCGGCCTGGCCCTCGACCGGCGGATAGCCCGCCGAATAGTCCAGCACCCGCAGCGTGACCAGCCCGATCAGCCCGGCGATGGAGTCGCCGTCGTCGCCCAGCATCGGCTGGTAGATCGGCAGCACATTCTCGCCGAAGGCGTCCTGGCAGTCCTGCAGGGTGCCCTCGTAGTCGGCGCGCGGGTGGTCCAGCCGGGTGATGGCGACCGCGCGCGGCATGCCGACCGAGGCGCACTCCTCCCAGAGCGCGACCGTGGCGTCGTCCACGCCGTCGACGGCCGAGACGACGAAGAGCGCGGCGTCCGCGGCCCGCAGGCCGGCGCGCAGCTCCCCGACGAAGTCGGCATAGCCGGGGGTGTCGAGCAGATTCACCTTCACCCCGCCGTGGACGAGCGGGGCGCACGCCAGGGCGACGGAACGCTGCTGCCGCACGGCGGCCGGGTCGTGATCGCTGACCGTGGTGCCGTCGGCGACGGTGCCGGCCCGCGGGATCGTCCCGGTGGCCGCCAGCAGGGCCTCGGCCAGCGTGGTCTTGCCCGCGCCGGAGTGGCCGACCAGCACCACGTTGCGTACTCTGCCGGGTTCGGTCACCACCGGTCCGGGTTGATCTTGTGTTTTCAGCGCCATTGCTCCTCCTCGACCCCTGCCGGCCATTGTTCCGGACCGGGGGCCGGCGGTCCGCGGTGGCCTGCTGTTACCTCACGTCTATGGATGGGACACCCAGCGCAGTCGTGAGGGCAACCCTTGGTGAGCAGCGGGCCCGGGTCGGATGACGATCCGGCGACGCGTGACGCGCGCGGTGTCGCCGGTGGTCGCGCGCCGTTATGGTGGGACGGCCATGGCAAAGATCGTCAGCGTGCCCGCCCGTGCCGTCGTCGCGTACGGCGTCAATCCGACCGCCCGTTTCCTCCTGCGCATCGGCGTCTCGCCGAACGCCGTCACCATCGCCGGCACCGTCGGCGTGCTCATCGGCTCCGTCTTCGGTGCCCGGGGGCAGCTCCTCTGGGGCACCTTCATCGTCACCGCCTCCGCCCTGACCGACGTGCTCGACGGCACGATGGCCCGGATGCGCGGCGGCGGCGGCCACTTCGGTGCCCTGCTCGACTCGTCGATGGACCGGGTCGCGGACGGCGCCGTGTTCGCGGCCGTCGTCTACTACCTGTTCGTCGGCGAGGGCAACCCGTACAACGGGGGGTGGGCCGCCCTGGTCTGCCTCGTCGGCGGGCAGGTCGTCTCCTACGTGAAGGCCCGCGCGCAGAGCCTCGGCCTGAACGCCGACGTCGGCATCGCCGAGCGCCTCGAGCGGCTGGTGATCCTCGGCATCGGCGGCATCCTCGGCGGCTTCGGCCTCGACTGGGGCCTGCCCGCCGCGCTGTGGGTGCTGGCGCTGCTCTCGGTGATCACCGTCTTCCAGCGGCTGATCCACGCGGCGAAGTCGGACCGGCCTTCGTGAGGGACAGGCTCACCGAGTTCGGCTACGCGGCGGGGTGGCGGCTGGTCCGGGCCCTGCCGCTGCCGGCTGCCCGTGCGCTCTTCCGGGCGGCCGCCGACCGGGCCGCCCGGGGCAACGGGCCCGGCACCCAGCGGCTGCGGCGCAACCTGCGCCAGGTGGTGGGCCCTGAGGTGCCCGAGGCGGAGCTCGACACTCTGGTCCGCGACGGCCTGCGCTCGTACGCCCGGTACTGGATGGAAGCCTTCCGCCTCCCCTCGCAGTCGAAGCAGGACCACCTGCGTGACTTCCATCTCGTCCACGAGGCGGAGCTGGACGCGATGCTGGCCGAGGGCGGGGTCATCCTGGCACTGCCGCACGTCGCCAACTGGGACGCCGCCGCGGCCTATCTGGCGTCACGTGACTACAAGATGATCACGGTCGCCGAGCGGCTCAAGCCCGAGGGGCTGGCCGAGCGCTTCCTCGCGTACCGGAAAAAGCTCGGCATGGAGGTCCTGCCGCACACCGGCGGCGAGCGGCCACCGCTGGACGTCCTGACCGAGAAGGCCCAGCAGGGGTACGTCGTCGCGCTGCTCGCCGACCGTGATCTGTCCGCCCGCGGGGTCGAGGTGGAGTTCTTCGGCGGGCGCACGCGCATGCCCCCGGGGCCCGCGCTGCTCGCCATCCGGACCGGTCTGCCGCTGGTGGCCGTCGACCTGTGGTTCTCCGAGACGCAGACGATGGCGAAGCTGCGCCCGATCGAGCTGCCGGCCGAAGGCGCCCTCGACGCCCGGGTCCGCGAGGCCACGCAACGGCTGGCGCACGCCTTCGAGCAGGGCATCGCCGACCATCCCCAGGACTGGCACATGCTGCAGAAGCTGTGGCTCAACACCGCCGCCCGGATCTGAGGCGGCGCTCGTGCGGATCGGGATCGTCTCGCCCTACTCCTTCGACGTGCCCGGCGGTGTGCAGAACCACATCGTCGACCTCGCCGAGGCCCTGATCGGGCTGGGCCACCACGTCAGCGTGCTGGCCCCGGCCGACGAGGACAGCGAGCTCCCGCCGTACGTGGTGCCGGCCGGCCGCGCGCTGCCGCTCCCGTACAACGGCTCGGTGGCCCGCATCGCCTTCGGCCCGGTCTCCACCCGGCGCGTACGCCGCTGGATCGCCCGGGGCAACTTCGACGTCCTGCACGTGCACGAGCCGATGACCCTGAGCCTGTCGATGCTGGCCGTGCTCTCCGCCCGCGGGCCGGTCGTCGCCACCTTCCACACGGCGATGACCCGATCCCGCGCCCTCGCCGCCTCGGCCGGCCTGCTCCAGCTCGTCGTCGAGAAGATCACCGCCCGCATCGCCGTCAGCGAGCTCGCCCGCAAGGTGCAGGTCGAGCATCTCGGCGGCGGCGCGGTCGAGATCCCCAACGGCGTCGCGGTGGCCAAGTTCGCCGGCGCGCTCCCGCTGCCCGGGTGGCCCGGCGAGGGTGGTGCGCTGGGCTTCCTGGGCCGGTTCACCGAGCCGCGCAAGGGCTTCGACCATCTGCGTACGGCGTTCGTGGCGCTCGCGTCCGCCCGGCCCGGCCTGCGGCTGCTGGTCGCCGGGCCGGGGGACCGGGACGAGCTGTTCGCGGGCATCCCCCCGTCGCTGCACTCCCGCGTCACGTTCCTGGGCCTGGTCAGCGAGGCGGACAAGGCGCGCATGCTGCGCAGCGTGGACGTCTATGTGGCGCCCAACACCGGGGGCGAATCCTTCGGCATGATCCTCACCGAGGCCATGGCGGCCGGGGCGGCGATCGCAGCGAGTGATCTTGACGCCTTCCGCCGGGTGCTCGACGGCGGCCGGGCCGGAGCCCTCTTCCCCACCGGCGACCCGGACGCCCTGACCACGCTGCTCGGCAACCTGCTGGACGACCCGGCGCGCCGGGCTGAGCTGGCCCTTTGCGCCCGCGAGGCGGTCCAGGCGTTCGACTGGCCCAGCGTCGCCCAGCGGGTGCTGGAGGTCTACCAGGCGGCCATCGAGGCCACCGACGGCCGCGTGATCGACGCCCCCCTGGCGCTCGAGGAGTGGCAAGGACCACGCCACGGCGAGTGACCATGGCGGGCGCGGAGGCACTACGATGCCCCGCATGTGGTGGGTCCTGGGTTCGGTCGCGGCGGTGGTTCTGCTGGCGGCCTATCTGGCCTGGACGGCCCACCGCGTCGAGCGCGTCCACGTGCGCGCCCAGTCCGCCTCCCGCGCCCTCGACGCCCACCTGGTCCGCCGGGCCGCGGCCGCCGCCGTCGTCGCCGAACGCACCGACTTCGTCGAGCTCTACGCCGCCGCCCGCCTCGCCCTCGACGCCGGCACCGACGAACGCGAAGCCGCCGAGAATGATTTGACCCGCCAGCTCCGCGTCGTCCCGCTGAGCGTCTCGGACGAGGCGACCCGGGCCCTGGTCGACACCAGCCGCCGCGTCGGCCTCGCCCGCCAGGTCCACACCGACCTCGTCCGCGACGCCCTGACCGCCCGCCGCCGCCCGCTGGTCCGCGTGCTGCGCCTGGCCCACCGCTACGAGCGCCCCCACTACTTCGAAATCGTCGACCCGACGCTGCTGGACCCGGTGACCGTGGCGCCCCGCCCGGCGCCGGACGACTCGCCGGACCTGGCCGTTCCCCTGGGCTGAGTTCGCGCCGCGGTGAGCAGTCCACCCGGGGGTCGATTGGCTGTCGGCGGGCGGCCGGCCCGCTCGTAGAGTTCGGCGCGACGTCCCCTGTCCGAGGAGTGTGCCATCGTGTCCGACAGCCGTCCCGCCACCGGAACCGCCCGCGTCAAGCGGGGCATGGCCGAGATGCTCAAGGGCGGTGTGATCATGGATGTGGTCACGCCGGAGCAGGCCAAGATCGCCGAGGATGCCGGCGCCGTGGCTGTCATGGCGCTCGAGCGGGTGCCCGCGGACATCCGGGCCCAGGGCGGCGTGTCGCGGATGAGTGACCCGGACATGATCGACGGGATCATCGGCGCGGTCAGCATCCCGGTCATGGCGAAGGCGCGGATCGGGCACTTCGTCGAGGCGCAGGTGCTGCAGGCGCTGGGCGTGGACTACATCGACGAGTCGGAGGTGCTGACCCCGGCCGACTACGCGAACCACATCGACAAGTGGGCCTTCACCGCGCCGTTCGTGTGCGGGGCCACGAACCTGGGTGAGGCGCTGCGGCGGATCACCGAGGGGGCGGCGATGATCCGGTCGAAGGGCGAGGCGGGCACCGGGGACGTCTCGAACGCCACGACGCACATGCGCACGATCCGGGCGGAGATCCGCCGGCTCACGTCGTTGCCGGAGGACGAGCTGTTCGTCGCCGCGAAGGAGTTGCAGGCTCCGTACGAGCTGGTCAAGGAAGTCGCCGCCGCGGGCAAGCTGCCGGTGGTCATGTTCACCGCGGGCGGGATCGCGACCCCGGCCGACGCGGCCATGATGATGCAGCTGGGCGCGGAGGGAGTCTTCGTCGGTTCGGGCATCTTCAAGTCGGGCAACCCGGCGCAGCGGGCGTCGGCGATCGTCAAGGCGACGACGTTCTTCGACGATCCCGACGTGATCGCCAAGGTGTCGCGGGGGCTGGGCGAGGCCATGGTCGGCATCAACGTCGACGAGATCCCTCAGCCCCACCGCCTGGCCGAGCGCGGCTGGTGACCAGCGTGCGCATCGGGGTCCTGGCGCTGCAGGGCGACGTACGGGAGCACTTGTCGGCTCTGGCCGGAAGTGACGTCCTGGCCCGGCCCGTACGCCGCCCCGCCGAGCTCGACGACGTCGACGCGCTGGTGATCCCGGGCGGCGAGTCGACCACGATCAGCCACCTCGCGCTGGCGTTCGGGCTGATGGGGCCCGTCCGCGAGCGGATCGCCGGCGGCATGCCCGCGTACGGATCCTGCGCCGGCATGATCATGCTGGCGGCGACCGTGCTGGACGGTCGCCCGGACCAGGAGTCGTTCGGCGGCATCGACATGACCGTGCGGCGCAACGCGTTCGGGCGGCAGGTCGACTCGTTCGAGGCCGCCGTGGGCATCGACGGCGTCGCGGGGGGCGATTTTCACGCGGTTTTCATCCGCGCGCCCTGGGTCGAGAAGACGTCCGGCGATGCCACGGTGCTGGGCCGCGTCAAGGACGGGCCCGCCGCCGGTAGGATTGTCGCCGTTCGGCAGGGCAACCTGCTCGCCACGGCTTTCCACCCGGAGCTCACCGGAGACCTCCGCGTTCACCGGTACTTCGTCGAGATGGTCCGCCAGGCCGCAGACGCACGGTAGCGATTCACGGAGGTTTTGCATGTCCGGCCACTCCAAGTGGGCGACGACCAAGCACAAGAAGGCCGTCATCGACGCCAAGCGCGGCAAGATGTTCGCGAAGCTCATCAAGAACATCGAAGTCGCGGCCCGCACGGGTGGCGGTGACCCGGCGGGCAACCCGACGCTCTACGACGCCATCCAGAAGGCGAAGAAGAGCTCCGTCCCCAACAACAACATCGACAACGCGGTCAAGCGCGGCTCCGGCCTGGAGGCCGGCGGCGCCGACTGGCAGACGATCATGTACGAGGGCTACGGCCCCAACGGCGTCGCGCTGCTGATCGAGTGCCTCACCGACAACCGCAACCGCGCGGCGACCGAGGTCCGCACGGCCCTGACCCGCAACGGTGGCACGTTCGCCGACGCCGGCTCGGTCTCGTACCTGTTCAACCGCAAGGGCGTGATCGTCGTCCCCAAGGGTGACCTCTCCGAGGACGACCTGATGCTCGCGGTGCTCGAGGCGGGCGCCGAGGAGATCAACGACCTGGGCGACAGCTTCGAGGTCGTCAGTGAGCCGGCCGACTTCCCGGCCGTGCGCAAGGCCCTGCAGGACGCCGGCATCGAGTACGACTCGGCCGAGTCCTCGCTGGTCCCCACGATGACCGTCCCGGTCGACGAGGAGGGCGCGCGCAAGGTGCTCAAGCTCATCGACGTCCTCGAGGACAGCGACGACGTCCAGAACATCTTCGCCAACGCCGACATCAGCGACGAGATCCTGGCGGCCATCGACGCCTGATCCAGCGCGAGTGCGGGGCCGGTCCACCTGTGGGCCGGCCCCGTTTCTTGTCAGCTGACCACACCCGGGCGAGGAAGCTCGGACATCGTGAGCACCCTTCATCTGCCCTCGGTCGAGACGCTGACCGTGGACGACCTCGTCCGCCTGCCCCGGGGCCACCGCTACGAACTCCACGACGGCAACCTCGTCATCGCACCCCCGGGGACCTTCTGGCATCAAGGCATGATGCAGCGCGTTCTCCTGTTGCTGCTCGACCGCGGCTTCGAAGCCTTCACCAACCCGGGCGTACGCGGCGGCCGGCCCCGCGACAGCCGCATCCCCGACCTCGGCGTGCTGTCCGCCTTCCCCGCCGACGTCCTGGAATGCTCCCACCTCCCGGCGTCCGCCTACCCGCTGGTCGTCGAGATCGTCTCCGGCCACCACCCGACCGGCGAGTACACCCACCGGGCCCACTGGTACGCCGAACAGGGCATCCCCGAGTACTGGATCGTCGACCGCGCGCCGGAGGACAAGCCCCACGACGCCCAGGTCCACCAGCACCGCCTGACGATCGGCGGCCCGCTTCCGGCGTACGTCCGGGAGCGTTCCCTGCTGCTCTCGGAGCTCGAGAACGAGTACCGTGCCGAGAAGGCATAGCCAATGCGTCAGTTGACCAGTGACATCTGGCGCAGCGACAAGTATGGTGAGGGGGTGATCGCCGTTATGGAAGATCTCGACATGTCGATGCTCGAGACGCTGGACGTCGAGGGTCTCGGCGCCCTGCCCAAGGGCTTCCGCTACGAACTCCACGAGGGAAATCTCGTCATCATGACCCCGTCCAGCTTCTGGCACAAAGAGATGGGGGATCGTCTCTGGCTCATGCTGCGTACGGCGGGACAGAAGGTCTTCCACGACCCCAGCGTCCGGGGTGACCTGCCTCGCGACAGCCGCCTGCCCGACATCGGAGTGGTCGTCACGACCCTGCCGCCGGACAAGGCCGACTACTCGAGCCTGCCCGGATCGGCCTTCGGGCTGGTCGTCGAGGTCGTCTCGGAGAAGTCGCCGAACGGCGAATACACCGAGAAGGCCCACTGGTACGCGGCGCGCGGCATCCCGGAGTACTGGATCGTCGACCGGACGGCCGATCGTTCCCACGAGGACGGGATGGTGCACCTGCATCGGCTGTCGCTCGCCGGTCCCGCGCCGGCCTATGTGCGCGAGCGCTCGCTCCTGTTGTCCGAGCTCGAAGCCGAATACCGGGCCAAGAGCGCGTAGCCACGTCAGGTGCCGGAGGCCTGCTCCATGAAGTGGATCAGGTAGAAGAGGATCAGCAGGAAGCCGCCGCACACGCGGGCGTAACGCCACCACATCGAGCGGCGGTAGGCGTGGAGCCAGGCGATTTCGGCTTCGGCCGTGGCGGTGGTGGGGTCGCGTACCGTCGTGGGGGTGAGGGGGGCCAGGCGGAGGGCGACCGAGGCGCTCGGGCGGCGGGTGAAGAGGGCCGGGGCCGGCGGACGCACGACTTCCACCGGATAGAGCTGCTCGTCGCGCCAGTGGGCGGTGCGTTTGGTCAGGCGGGTGCGGAGGAAGGCGGCGGCCGCGTCGTGGCCGGTCAGGCGGGTGCGCCAGGTGAGGCGGCGCCAGTGGCCGGCGATGTCGGTGAGGACTTCCATGGCGATCGCGTCGCCGACATCCGCGTTGCCGCCGACCAGGGCGGCGGCCTCGTGGTGCAGGGTCGTGCGCCGGGCGGCGGCGAAGCGCAGGTAGTCCGGAGGTGGTTCGTCGGTCATGGGCGGGATGAGGTACGCCACCCTTCCATGCTGAGGTGACCCAGGTCACCGCACAAGAGGGTGACGGGTGTGGCGGGCGAGGGCGCCGGGGCGGGGCGTACTAGGGTGTCGAACACACGTCCGATGATGAGGGGGAACCGTGCGGGTGCTCGGCATCGACCCCGGCCTGACCCGGTGCGGCGTCGGCGTCGTGGAGGGGGTTCCCGGGCGGCCGTGCACGCTGGTCGGCTACTACGTGGTCTACTCCGAGCCGGACGAGGACCTCGCGCTGCGGCTGCTGCACCTCGACACGTCGCTCGCCGCGCTCGTGGCGGAGCACAAGCCGGACAGTGTCGCGGTCGAGCGTGTGTTCAGCCAGCACAACACGCAGACGATCACGGGCACGGCCCAGGCGAGCGGCATCGGCATCCTGGCCGGGGCGCGGGCCGGGCTGCCCGTGCAGACGTACACGCCGAGTGAGGTCAAGGCCGCGATCACCGGATCCGGTACGGCCGGCAAGGCGCAGATGACCAGCATGGTGACCCGGCTGCTGAGCCTCGACGCGCCGCCCAAGCCCGCCGACGCCGCCGACGCGCTCGCCATCGCCATCTGTCACATCTGGCGCGGCGGCACCCGGGACCGGATCCAAGCCGCCGCGCTCAAGGCCGCGCAGGCCGCGAAGGCCGTCAAGCCCCGCCGGCCGGGCATGATCCGCAGGACAGGAGCCGTTTGATGATCGCCAGCGTGCGCGGCGTGGTGGCCGCGATCTTCGCCGACCGGGCCGTCGTCGAGGTCGGCGGCGTGGGGATGGCCGTGCTCTGCGCCCCGGGCACGCTCGCCACGCTCAAGACCGGCGCCGAGACCCGCCTGGCGACGAGCCTGATCGTGCGGGAGGACTCGCTCACGCTGTACGGGTTCGCCGACGACGACGAGAAGCACCTGTTCGAGCTGCTGCTGTCCGCGAGCGGCATCGGACCCAAGATCGCTCAAGCCGTGCTCGCGGTGCACCAGCCCGAGGCCGTACGGCGGGCGATCTCCTCCGGGGACACGGCCGCCCTGACGCGCGTACCCGGGATCGGCAAGAAGGGCGCGGAGCGCCTTGTTCTTGAACTGCGCGACAAGGTCGGCATGGTCTCCACCGGGGCCGACGGGGTCGCCGGGGCGCTGCACGGCGGCTGGCAGGACCAGGTCCGCCAGGGTGTCCTCGCGCTCGGCTGGTCCGCCCAGCAGGCCGACCAGGCCGTCGCCGCAGTCGGCGAGACGATCGACGGCGAGGTCCCGCCCGTACCCGTGCTGCTGCGGCAGGCGATCCGCCTGCTGGGACGCACGCGATGAGCGACGACGACCTGGTTTCCCCGTACGCCGAGGACGCCGACCTCGACGCGGAAGCCAGCGTCCGCCCGCGCCGCCTCGCCGACTTCATCGCCCAGCACCGCGTCCGCGACCAGCTCGACCTGCTGCTCCAGGGCGCGATGAAGCGCGGCACCGCCCCCGACCACATCCTCCTCTCGGGGCCACCTGGCCTCGGGAAAACGACGTTGGCCAATATCGTGGCGGCGGAGCTGGGGACGGGGATCCGGACCACGAGCGGGCCGGTGATCGAGCGGTCGGGCGACCTGGCGGCGATCCTCACCGGGCTGGCCGAGGGCGACGTGCTGTTCATCGACGAGATCCACCGGATCGCCAAGCCGGCCGAGGAGCTGCTCTACAGCGCCATGGAGGACTTCCGGGTGGACGTGGTCGTGGGCAAGGGGCCCGGGGCGACCGCGATCCCGCTCGACGTGGAGCCGTTCACGCTGGTCGGGGCGACGACACGGGCCGGGCTGCTGTCCGGGCCGATGCGCGACCGGTTCGGGTTCGTGGCGCATCTCGACTTCTACTCGCAGGGCGACCTCGACCTGCTGCTGCGGCGGTCGGCGCGGATCCTGGGGGTGGAGATCACGCCGGAGGGCGCGGCCGAGGTCGCGGGGCGGTCGCGGGGGACGCCGCGCATCGCCAACCGGCTGCTGCGGCGGGTGCGGGACTATGCCGAGGTACGCGGGGACGGGGTGGTCGATCTTCCGACGGCCAAGGCCGCGCTCAAGGTGTACGACGTCGACGACCTGGGCCTCGACCGGCTGGACCGGGCCGTGCTGCGGGCGCTGATCGAGTCGTTCCGGGGCGGGCCGGTCGGGTTGTCCACGCTGGCCGTCGCGGTCGGGGAGCAGGCGGACACCGTCGAGGAGGTGTGCGAGCCGTTTCTCGTACGGGCGGGGCTGCTGGCGCGGACGCCGCGCGGGCGGATCGCGACCGACGCCGGGTGGCTGCACCTGGGGAAGACGCCGCCGGAGGGGCGGAGCATCGCGGCGCAGCAGCCTGACCTGTTCACACGCAACGGCGATATCTCTCCGTGATGTGAACGTGACGTAGGCCGTCCATCAAGTTCCCAGAATCTAGGTTTAGACTCGCGCCCGTCGCTATTGCCGCATTGTGTGCCACGAGCCGCGGTGCCGGCCCCACGGAAGGTCACCTCGTGTATTACTTCGCAGCCCAGGCGCAGGAGGGTGGCGGCAGCTTCGTCCCGCTGCTGCTCATCGTCCTGCTCTTCGGCGTCATGTACTTCATGATGATCCGCCCGCAGCAGAAGCGGCGCCGCGAGGCGCAGGCCATGCAGTCGGCGCTGGGCCCCGGCGACGAGATCGTCACCATCGGCGGGCTGCACGGCACCGTGGTCACGGTGGACGACGAGGTCGTGACGCTGGAGATCTCGCCGGGAGTCACCGCCCGCTACGCCCGTCCGGCGATCGCCCGGGTGCTCAAGCAGGAGCCGGCGGCCGCGCTCGCCGAGGAGCCGGTGCCGGCCGAGCCGGAGGTCCCCGCCGCCGACGAGCCGATCCAGAGCCCGGTCGTGGAGACCAAGAAGAAGGACTGACCGCGACGCCGGTCGGCCTGCCCGTTCCCGGGGTGGGCCGGCCGGCGTTGTGTCTTTTCGCCCGCCGCAGGGTCGGGCGGAGGGCCCGGCGTTGTGGATAATGGCGCCGGGCAAACCGGCCGGAACGCCCCACACATCCCTACCTGCCGCCGCGCTCCCGCGGCAGCTCTCAGCACGAGGAGATCGAACGTCGTGGCACGACCACCACAGGGCCAACCGCATCCGGGGAGGCAGCTCGCCGTTCTCGGTCTCCTCTTCGCGATCCTCTACGCGCTCGTGTTCTGGGGACCGGGCACCAAGGGGATGGGCTACGAGGAGCGGCTGCACCCCAAGCTGGGTCTCGACCTGATCGGCGGCACCCAGGCCACCTACGAGGCGTCGCTGCTGGCCAACGGCCAGGTCCCCAACGAGACCAGCATGGAGGAGGCCCGCAAGATCATCGACCAGCGGGTCAACGCGCTGGGCGTCGCCGAGGCCGAGGTCGTCGTCGAGGGCAGCCGCAACATCGTGGTGTCCGTCGCCGGCGAGGCCAACGACCAGCTCAAGAATGTCGGCCAGGCCGCGCAGATGCGCTTCCGCAAGGTCGTCAAGGCGACCGGTGACAACGCGGCCGCCGCGGTCAACCCGCCGTCCGCCGCGCCGTCGGCCGCCCCGAGCGGTTCCGCGGCTGCCCCGTCGGCCCAGGCCAGCGTCCCCGCCGCTTCGAGCGCGCCGTCGGCGTCGACCGGTGGCCAGGGTGGTGGCGTGGGCGTCGAGCTGGCGCCGGCACCGTCGCCGAGCGCTTCGGCTTCCGCGACTCCGGCCCCGTCGGCCTCCGCGGCGCCCGCGCCGGTCACCGCCGACGTCAAGGAGCAGCGCGCGGCGATCGAGAAGAAGGTCGGCGCGAAGATCTACGCCCAGGCCGAGAAGCTGACCGACACGGTCGACCTCTCCACGGACCCGACCGCCGGGCAGCCGTACAAGGCGTTCGCGACCCTGACCCCCGAAGAGGTCAACGCGCTGCCGGCCGCGATGCAGTACAACGTGCCGACGATCAGCTGCGACCAGCTCGACAAGCGCCCCTCCGGCGCCATCGACGTGGTCGACCAGCAGGTCGTGGCCTGCCAGACCGGCGCCAAGATGCTGCTCGACAAGGCCAAGGTGGTCGGCACCGACATCGACACCGCCAGCCCGCAGTACGACCAGCAGGGCGGCCAGTGGGTCGTCTCGCTCGACTTCACCGGCGCGGGCCAGACCAAGTGGGCGAACCTGACCCGCGAGGCCTTCCAGCCGGCCGCCGACGACAGCTGCCTCACCGCCGCGCAGGCGCTCTCCGGCGGCACCGCCACCCACTGCCTGGTGGCCGTGGTCCTCGACAAGACGGTCATCTCGGCCCCCGAGATCCAGGGCGTGCTGACCGGCCAGTCGCAGATCACCGGCTCGTTCAACGCCACCACGGCGCGGGAGCTGGCCGACCAGATCAAGTACGGCGCCCTGCCCGTCACCTTCACCCAGGTGAGCGCCCAGACCGTCTCCGCCACGCTGGGCATCCAGCAGCTCGAGGCCGGCCTGATCGCCGCCGCGATCGGCATGGGCCTGGTCGCGATCTACGCGTTCTTCTACTACCGGCTGCTCGGCTCGGTCATCTTCCTGAGCCTGCTGCTGTCGGGTCTGCTGACCTTCGGCGCGCTGGTCGTGCTCGGCCGCACCACGGGCTTCACGCTGACCCTCGCCGGCATCGCCGGTTTCATCGTGTCACTAGGTGTGGCCGCGGACTCGTTCGTCATCTACTTCGAACGTCTCAAGGACGAGCTGCACGAGGGCCGCAGTGCCCGCAGCGCTGTCCCGCGGGCCTGGGCCCGCGCGCGGCGTACCATCATCTCCGCGAACACCATCACCATCATGGCCGCGGTCGTGCTCTACATCGTGTCGATCGGCGCGGTGAAGGGCTTCGCCTTCGCGCTGGGCCTGTCCACGGTGCTCGACCTGGTCGTGGTGTTCCTGTTCCGGCACCCGATCATGACGATGTTCGCGCGGACCAAGGCGTTCATGTCGCCGCGGGTCAGCGGCCTCGGCCGCGCCGTGAAGCGCGCCCCGACCGAGAAGGAGGCCTGACATGGCCGCCGGCAGCTTTGCCGATCGCCTTTACCGGGGCGAAGCCAACCTGAACATCGTGGGCCGGCGCAAGATGTGGTTCGTGGCGGCGGCGGTGCTCGTCGTCCTCGCGCTCGGCAGCTTCCTCTTCCGCGGCTTCCACCTGGGCATCGAGTTCTCCGGCGGCACGCAGTTCTCGCTGCCGGCCGCGGTCCAGAGCACCGACGGCGCCCGCGACGCGGTGTCCGAGGCGCTGCGGGCGGCGAACGTCGGCGACGAGGACACCATCGGCACGGTCCAGCAGGTCGGCTCGGGCAACGACGCGAGCTACACCGTGCGGACGGCCGCCCTCTCCCAGGAGGAGGCGTCGGCGGTCAAGGATCAGCTCGTCCAGGACCTCGGCGTCCCGGCCGACCAGATCAGTGACGACCGCGTCTCGGCGGCGTGGGGCGGCCAGGTCACCCGGCAGGCCGTCCTCGGTCTGGTGATCTTCCTGGTCCTGGTGATGGTCTACCTGATCATCCGCTTCGAGTGGCGCATGGCGGTCGCGGCGGTCTCGTCGCTGCTGCTCGACCTGGTGCTCACCGCGGGCGTCTACTCGCTCGTCGGCTTCGAGGTCACGCCGTCGACGGTGATCGGCTTCCTGACGATCCTCGGCTTCTCCCTGTACGACGTCGTCGTCGTGTTCGACAAGGTGCAGGAGAACACCCGGGGCATCACGGGCGGCAGCGTCCGGACGTACAGCGAGGCCACCAACCTCGCCGTCAACCAGACCCTGATGCGCTCGATCAACACCGGCCTCGTGGCGCTGCTGCCCGTCGGCGGCCTGCTCTTCATCGGCGCCGGCCTGCTCGGCGCGGGCACGCTGAAGGACCTCGGCCTGGTGCTCTTCGTCGGCATGGGCCTCGGCGTCCTGTCCTCGATCGTCTTCGCCTCACCGATGCTGGCCGCGCTCAAGGACCAGGAGCCGCGGATCAAGAGCCACAACGCCCGCGTCCTGGCCCGCCGCTCGTCGGCCCGCTCCGGCGACGTCGCCCGCGGCGAGCGCGCCCGGTCGGCGCCGGAGGAGGGCGACGAGGTGCCGGCGTACGCCGGGTCGCCCGCGACCACGACGCCCCGCCCGGGCGCCCGCCCGGTCGCCAAGCGCACCACCAACCGCGGCGGCGGCGCCGGCAACCGGCCCAGTGGCGGCCAGAAGCGGCGCTGACACTCTCGCGACACCGCACGGCCCGTCGTCCCTCCTCGGGGGGCGGCGGGCCGTCGTCGTTTCGTCGTCGTTCCCGCCACATCCGCGCGTCTCCGGCCTTGGCGGCCCCGATCGCGGGCATAGTGCCTTTCGTGAGCCAGTTGCGCACCTCCCCGCCCCCGCCGGACGCCGAAGAACTGCACGTCTGGGTGCTCGACTCGACCAGTGAACTGCGGCTCCTGCGCGCCGGGCTGATCGAGGCCATCAACACGCACGCCCCGGTGTCGCGTACCGACCTGGCCGACATCCCGGACCGCATGGTGCTGGTCGCCACGGAACTCGCGACCAACGCCATCAAGCACGGGCTGCCGCCGACGATCACGCGTTTGCTGCGTACCCGGGACGAGTTCGTCATCGACGTCGCCGATCACGACCTCAGTTCCGTACCGGAGCTGGCGGACACCCGGCCGATCAACGCCGGCGGCCGCGGCCTGCACCTCGCCAACGCCTTCGCCGTCGAGGTCGGCTGGTACGCCACGGAGACCACCAAGCACATCTGGGCGGTGTTCCCGCTGGGCTCGTGATCGGCGGTTTTTGCTGGGTTCGTGGCCGGCGTCTTTTCTGGGCTCGTGGCCGGCGTCTTCTTCTGGGTTCGTGGCCGGCGGTTTTCGCTGGGCTTGTGGCCGGCGCCCGTCCTGCTCGCCGGCGTCGCGCCCGAGACAAATGCCAATTCGTGACCGCGCAGCGGTTGCCCGGCTGATCTTTGCTGGTAGACAAGTAGTTGTGGAGGAGCCGGGCTACGCCATCATCACGGAGGCTGCCGGGGCAGCTCCGGAGCGTCGCGTACGCCTCGAGGGCGAGCTCGACCTCGGCGCGCGCGACGAGCTGCGCGACGCCCTCTTCGCCCTCATCGACCACGACCGGCCCCGCGCACTCCTCGTCGACCTCGCCGGTGTCACCTTCATCGACTCCGAGGCGATCGGCGCCATCCTCGACGGCTACCTGGCCGCCTCGGAAGCGGGCATCGCCTTCCGCCTGATCAACCTGAAGGGCATCGTCCAGCGCGTCTTCGACGTCATCGACCTGCCGCAACTCTTCGGTCCCGTGGCGGCCGGCGACCAGGATGCCGGTCTTGACGGGCATGGTCCTGGCGGGGGCGATCGCGACGCCAGCCTTGACGGGCGTGGTCCTGGCGGGGGTGACCGTGATGTCGCCGTCGACGGGCGTGGTCCCGGGCGGGGCGACCGCGATGCCGGCTTCGACGGGCGTGAACCTGGCCGAGACGGTCCCGACGGAGGCGACCGGATCTGAGCGGCCGCGATGCCGGTCCCGACGGTCGCCCGGACGATAGGGCGTCGTCCACAGCCAGGGGTTGTCCACAGGGCGTCCGCGCGACGCCTGAAAATCCGGGAGAATGACCAGCGGGGGCTCCCCCTGGGAGGGCGGGGTCGCGGTGGGGCGTTCCGGCGTTTTCGGGCCAGCGGCGGCTGTCGAGCTGTGTGCGGCCTTCGGTGGGGAAAGCATCCGGGCGACACGGGCTGGCAACGGCATGTGAGGCCGGTTCCACCCTGGGGGACGGCGGGGCCGGCGGGGGCCTAGGCTTTGCGCGTGACGGAGACTGCCGCAGACGTGCGTGGGGACAGCGGGCCGGAGGTTGCTCGGCTGGTGGCCGGGCGGGTGCTTGATGTGCCTGATTTCCCGAAGCCGGGCATCGTGTTCAAGGATCTGATGCCGCTGTTCGCCGACGGTGAGGTGTTCCGGCAGGTCACGGACGGGATTGTCGCGCATTACGGGGCGGATTCCTTCGATGTGGTGGCCGGGATCGAGGCGCGGGGGTTCGTGCTCGCGGCCGCCGTGGCCTATGCCACCGGGAAGGGTGTCGTGCCCGTGCGGAAGGCGGGGAAGCTGCCGCGGGAGGTCTTCGCGGCTTCCTACGCCTTGGAGTACGGCGAGGCGACGCTCGAGGTGCATCGGGATGCCTTCGTTGCGGGGCAGCGGGTGCTGGTGTTGGACGATGTGCTGGCCACCGGGGGTACGGCCGGCGCGGCGCTGGAGCTCGTCGAGCGGGCCGGGGGGACGGTTGCCGGGCTCACCGTGGTGCTGGAGCTGAGCTTCCTCGGGGGCCGGGAGCGGCTGGGCGCGCGCGGGGTGCATGCCCTGCTGACCGTTTGATCCGGTTCCGTGCGGGCGCCGGCACTCTTTCGGCGGTTCGGGCCGGGGCGGCCGGGAACGGCCACGGGTAGGATGGCGTTTCCAACCGAGTGAGCAGAAGCGACGTGAGGAGGCCGGTGTCCAGCGACGTCGCCCCTCCGACGGAGGGCACGGTGCAGCCGACCGACGCGACCAGGGCTTCGACGCCGCCGAGTGACGCGGCGACGACGGCGGAGCCTGACCTGACCTCCACCGCTACCGACGGCAAGGCTTCCGATGGCGTGGCCCCGGCTCCGGTCGCGGGTGATGGGGTGGATTCCACTCCGGTGAAGGGCGGCAGTGTGGCTCCGAGCTCGGTGGCGGGCGATGGCGTGGCCCCGGGGACGGATGACGGCGTGACGCGGGCCGGCTCCGCTCCGGGTGGTGCGGGCGGCCGTGACGGCGGGTCCGCCGGCGAGGCCACGGCTGCTTCCGCGGGACAGCAGGCCACCTCCCGCGCGACTCCGGCCGAGAAAAGCGCGGCTCCGGCCCGGGACGGCGCGAATCAGGCCAAGAGTGGGGCGGCTCCGGCCAGGGACAGCGCGAATCAGGCCAAGAGTGGGGCGGCTCCGGTCAAGGACAACGCGGTCCCGGCCACACCCAAGACTGCCCCGATCAAGGACAGCGCGACTCCAGCCGTGCCGAAATCGGCGCCGGCGAAGCTCGCCCCGGCCAAGGACACCGCGACTCCGGCCACGGCGAAGCCCGCCCCGGCCCAGGACACCGCGGCCCCGGCCACACCGAGGACGGCTCAGGACACCGCGGCCCCGGCGAAGACTGGCCCGGCCGGGCCGAAGGCCGACACGAACGCCGCAGCGCCCGCCAAGCCCGGCGCCAAGCCGGTCCCGGCCACCCCGGTCCCGCCGACCCCGGTCCCGCCGACCCCGGTCTCGGCAGCCCCGGTCTCGGCGACTCCGGTCCCGGTCACCCCGGTTCCCGCCGACACCGCACCGACGCGGGCCGCCGCGACCCGGCCGAACCCCGGATCGCTGCAGCTCAGCCGGCCCATCGACGCGAACGGCGTACCGATCACGGGGTCGCAGATGCCCGACCCCGACGTGACCCGGCCGATGTCGCCGGCCGCGGGGGAGACGGGTGGTTTCGGGCTGGCCAGCGCGCCCACCGGCCGGCGGGTCCGGGCCCGGCTCGCGCGGTTCAACGCGCCGTGGCAGAGCACCCAGGTCAGCGAGGTCCTCGAGCCGCTGATCGCCACGCACCGGGCGTCGCACCCCAAGGCCGACGGGCGGGCGCTGCAGCGCGCGTTCGACGTGGCCGCGCGGTGGCACTCGGGGCAGTACCGCAAGTCGGGCGACCCCTACATCACGCACCCGCTCGCCGTGGCGACGATCCTGGCCAACCTCGGCATGGACACCACGACGCTGGTGGCGGCGCTGCTGCACGACACGATCGAGGACACCGACTACGGCCTCGACCAGATGCGCACGGACTTCGGCGGCGAGGTGGCGCTGCTGGTCGACGGCGTGACCAAGCTCGACCGGGTCAAGCTCGGCGACGCGGCCAAGGCGGAGACGATCCGCAAGATGGTCGTGGCGATGGCCAAGGACCCCCGGGTGCTGGTCATCAAGCTGGCCGACCGGCTGCACAACATGCGTACCCTCACGTTCCTGCCGCGGCCCAAGCAGGAGCAGAAGGCCAAGGAGACGCTGGAGATCCTGGCGCCGCTCGCGCACCGCCTGGGCATGAACACGATCAAGTGGGAGCTCGAGGATCTCGCCTTCGGGACACTTTTCCCGAAGCGGTTCGAGGAGATCAACCGCCTGATCGGGGAGCACCAGCCGCAGCGCGAGGCCCTGCTGCGCCAGGTGACCAACCGGGTCCAGCTCGACCTGAAGTCCGCCAAGATCAAGGCGGAGGTCACCGGGCGGCCCAAGCACCTCTACTCGATCTATCAGAAGATGATCGTGCGGGGCCGCGACTTCAGCGACATCTACGACCTGGTCGGGGTGCGGGTCCTGGTCGACACGGTGCGGGACTGCTATGCGGCGCTGGGTGTCATCCACGCCAACTGGCAGCCGGTGCCGGGCCGGTTCAAGGACTACATCGCGATGCCGAAGTTCAACATGTACCAGTCGCTGCACACGACAGTCATCGGCCCGACCGGCAAGCCTGTCGAGATGCAGATCCGCACGTTCGCGATGCACCGGACGGCGGAGTTCGGCATCGCCGCGCACTGGAAGTACAAGGAGCAGAAGGGCGCGACGATCGTCGGCCCGCCGGCCCACATCGACGAGATGACGTGGCTGCGTCAGCTCCTCGACTGGCAGCGTGAGGCCAGCGACCCGAGCGAGTTCCTGGACGCGCTGCGCTTCGACCTCTCCAGCCAGGAGGTGTACGTCTTCACGCCCAAGGGAGACGTCATCCCCCTCCCGACGGGATCCACGCCGGTCGACTTCGCCTACGCGGTGCACACCGAGGTCGGGCACAAGACGATCGGCGCCCGGGTCAACGGCAAGCTCGTGCCGCTCGAGTCGACGCTGTCCAACGGCGACGTCATCGAGATATTCACGTCGAAGTCGGCCACGGCCGGCCCGACGCAGGACTGGCTCGGCTTCGTCAAGAGCCCGCGGGCGCGTACGAAGATCAGGCAGTACTTCAACAAGGAGCGGCGCGAGGAAGCGATCGAGGTCGGCAAGGAGGCGATCGTCAAGGCGATGCGCAAGCAGGGCCTGCCCCTGCAGCGCATGCTGACCAGCGAGAACCTCACGACCATCGCCCGCGACCTGCACCTCGCCGACGTCGCCTCGCTCTATGCGGCGGTGGGGGAGAGCGCCGTCTCCGCGCAGTCGGTCGTGCAGAAGCTCGTCGCCGGCTTCGGCGGCGAGGAGGGCGCGGTCGAGGACATCGCCGAGACCGCCGTCGCGACCCGCCCGCCCCGCAACCGCACCTCGGCCCAGGACCCGGGCGTGGTGGTGAAGGGCGTCAGCGACGTCTGGGTCAAGCTCGCCCGCTGCTGTACGCCGGTCCCGGGCGACTCGGTCTTCGGCTTCGTCACCCGCTCCGGCGGCGTCAGCGTGCACCGTGACGACTGCGCCAACGCCGAGGACCTGCGCGCCCAGGAGGAACGCGTCGTCGAGGTCAGCTGGAAGCCGACCGCCGCGTCGACGTTCCTGGTCGCCATCCAGGTCGAGGCGCTCGACCGCCACAAGCTGCTCGCCGACGTCACCCGCGTCCTGAGCGAGGAGCGCGTGAACATCCTGTCCGCGACGGTCACCACGACCCGCGACCGGGTGGCGGTCAGCCGCTTCACCTTCGAGATGGCCGACCCGAAGCACCTCGGCCACCTGGTCGCCGCCGTCCGCAAGGTCGACGGCGTCTTCGACGCGTACCGGGTCACCTCCGGCGCCTGAGGGTTATCCACAGCAGCGCCTTGTCCACAGGGCGCTTCGCGCTGCGCCGGATTCATCGTCAGACTGGCCAGCGGGGGCTTCCCCGGGAGGGCGGGCTCTGGGCAGGAGCGGACTCTGGGCAGGAGCGGACTCTGGGCAGGGCCACTCTGGGTGGGCCCGCTCTGGGTGGGCCCGCTCTGGGTAACGGCGCTCTGAGTGCGGCGCTCGCTGCTGCTTCTCATGCTGCGACACGAGTACCGTGCCCGTTGAGGGATGAACGCCACTTGGTTGTCGGGTGACAGCTGGCGCCGCGACAAGTATGGTGAGGAGGTCAGCACATGACCGATCCGCAGGAGGCGGACATGACCGACCTCGCTCTCACCCCCGAAGTCGCCGGCCGGCAGGATGTCGAACTCGACACCGACTTGCTGGAGGAGGCTCAGCGCCAGATTTCGGCATCGCGCAACGAGGCGCTCAACGAGGGGCTTCGACTGCTGGTGGAGAAGCATCGTGAGCGACGCCGGCTCGCGGGCGAGGCGTTGGAGCGCATGGTCGAGAACGGCGAACTGGACTTCAGGTGACCGGGGGCGGCAAGCCGGTCAACTATCTGGTCGATACGAGCGCGCTGGTTCGCATCATCCGGAAGCAGGTGCATCCGGGCTGGGGGACGCTCGTGAATCGCGGCCTGATCTCCGTGTGCGAGCCGGCTCTGACCGAGACGCTGCTGGTCGCGGAGACCAAAAAGTGCGACGAACTCGAGAAGTTCATCGTTGATCGATATCTCTACGTTGTCGTTCCGGACGACATCTGGCGATCCGTCGCCGGTATTCGGAAGGAACTCACACCGCGCAGCGCGCATCGTGGCATGTCGGTTGCGGACCTCGTCATCGCTGCGACTGCTCTGCGGATGGACATGACCGTTCTGCATGAGGACGGCGACTACGAGACGGTTGCTCGTTACGTGCCGCAGCTTCGTCAGCGACGGGTCACGGCCGAGCCGGTCTGACCGATCCGCAGACCACGGCCATGACTGATCCTGCCGCCCATCCCTCGGTTGAGGACCTCCTGGTGTAAGCCCAACGTCACATCGTCGATTGATGGAGCGCTGGCCAGACGGGGTGGGGCACACTTGATCATGAAAGTGCCTGATCGAGCAGCTCGGAGTTCACCCTTGACGTACGTTCATTTTCGCGCGGCCGGGGTCTCCCTCGCGCTTGACCTGGCCGGGCCGGTGCCCACGGTGCTGCATTGGGGGGCCGACCTCGGTGAGCTGAGTGACGCCGGCCTGCGGGCGCTGGCCGGGAGTGCCGTGGTCGAGGTGCCCCACAACGCGCCGGACGTCCCGCGGCGCCTGACGTTGCTGCCCGGTGAGCGGGAGTTCTGGTCGGGCACGCCGGGGCTTGCGGGGCATCTGGCCGGCCGGCGGACCACGCCGCGCCCGGTGCTCGTGGATGCTCGGGTCACCGAGGACACGCTCGCGGCGGAGCTGGCCGACGACATCACCGGACTGCGGATCGGGCTGGAGGTTCAGCTGACGCCGCAGGGGCTCGTGCGGCTGCGGCACCGCGTGCGCCGGCCCGCGGACGACGCCGACCCCGGGCAGCCGTACGAGCTGGCCGGGGTGACCGCCCTGCTGCCGCTGCCGCCGCGGGCGACCGAGATTCTCGACTTCACCGGGCGGTGGGCGCGGGAGCGCCAGCCGCAGCGGCAGAACATCACCGACGGCTCGCATCATCGGCACGGGCGCCGCGGCAAGCCCGGGCCGGATTCGCCGTTCCTGCTGCTGGCCGGCACGACCGGCTTCGCGAACCGGACGGGCGAGGTCTGGGGCTTCCATCTGGCCTGGAGCGGTGAAAGCCACTGGCGGATCGAGCGGCTGCCCGAGAGCGCGCCGGTGCTCGGCGGCGGCGAGGCGTTGCGGCCGGGGGAGGTGCGGCTGCGGCCGGGCGACGAGTACGTCTCCCCGGACGCCTTCTTCGCCTGGTCCGGCCACGGGCTCGACGGCCTCGCCGAGCGCTTCCACGGATATCTGCGGGCCCGGCCGTCGCATCCCGTGCGCCCGCGTCCCGTGATCGTGAACACGTGGGAAGCCGTCTACTTCGATCATGACCTCGACCGGCTGCGCGCGCTCGTGGACAAGGCCGCCGAGGTGGGCGCCGAGCGGTTCGTGCTCGACGACGGCTGGTTCCTGGGCCGGCGCGACGACCGGACGAGCCTGGGCGACTGGCGGGCGGACCCGGTGGTCTGGCCGGGCGGGCTGCGGCCGCTGGCTGATCACGTACGCGCGAAGGGGCTGGAATTCGGTCTGTGGTTCGAGCCCGAGATGATCAGCCTCGACTCGGAGACGGCCCGCGAGCACCCGGAGTGGATCCTCAGCCCGTCGCCGGGCCTGGGCGCCCCGACCCGCCAGCAGTATGTGCTCGACCTCACCCACCCCGAGGCGTTCGATCACGTGCTGACGACGATGAGCGCGGCGATCACCGAGTACGGCGTCGCCTACGTCAAGTGGGACCACAATCGCGAACTCCAGGAGGCCGTCTCGCGCCGGAACGGCGACGTGGTGGCCGTGGCGGCGCAGGCGCGGGCGTCCTACGAGCTCATGGACCAGCTCCGCGTACGCCATCCGGGTCTGGAGATCGAGTCGTGCTCGGCCGGCGGCTCCCGCATCGACCTGGGCGTGCTGGCGCGCACCGACCGGGTCTGGCCGTCGGACTGCATCGACCCGGTCGAGCGCGTGATGATCGACCGCTGGACCATGCAGCTGCTCCCGCCGGAGCTGGTCGGCGTGCACGTCGGCTCGTCTCCCGCCCACACCACCAGCCGCCGTACGGACACCACGCTCCGCTTCGCCGGCGCCCTGCTCGGCCACGCCGGGGTGGAGTGGGACCTGACCGCCCGGGACGAGGACGAGCTCGCGGCGCTCCGGGCGTTCATCGCGTACCACAAGAGCATCCGCCCGCTGATCGCCCGCGGCACCGTGGTGAACGCCGACCTGCCCGACCCCGCCACCACCCTCCGCGGCGTGGTGGACGCCGACGCGACACGTGCGGTCTACATTTGGGCGCGCACGGTCACGTCACCGGCCGTCCTGTCGGGGCAGGTGCAATTTCCCGGCCTCGACCCCGACCGTGACTACACCGTGCGGATCGTCGGCGACTTCGGGCTGCCGCAGTTCCACGGCCGGATCCACTCGCCGTGGGTGCGGCAGGCCCTCGACGGCGGCGTGACGCTGCCCGGTGCGGTCCTCGTCCGAGCCGGCCTGCCGATGCCCGCTCTCGCCGCTCAGCAAGCCATGGTCTTGGATCTGGGCGCATGAGACCTGTTCGAAGCCAGGATGTTCCGGAGCTCACCGTACTGCTCGATCAGCTGGGCTATCCGACAACCGAGCGAGAGGTGACCGATCGCCTGAGGCTCTGGCGGGACGACCCCGCGAGCTGGCTCATCGGCGCCGACGACGGCGGCAAGCTGATCGGGGTCGCCGCCCTGCACGTCATGCCGATGCTGGAAGTCACCGGCAAGGTCGCCCGCCTGCTGGCTCTTGTCGTCGACGAGCGCTACCGCAGCAAGGGCGTGGGACAAGCGCTGGTCACGGCGGCTGAGGAGCAGGCGCGGGCGGCGGGCGCTGTGAAGATGGAGATCACCAGCAGCCGCTACCGGGAGCGGACGCACCTGTTCTACCAGCAGCTCGGCTATGAGGACATCTGCCCGGCGTCGGCCCGGTTCATCAAGCCGCTGGCATGACAGAAGGGCGGGTCCCCTCGGGGACCCGCCCTTCTGCTACGACCGGACGATCAGGACGCGGCGGTCATCGTCAGCGTCTTGATGTCGACTTCCTTCTTCGGGTGACCGTCGCCCTGGCCGTTGGCGTTGTCGGTGCCGGCCTTGGCGACCGTGTCGACGATCTCGATGCCCTTGGTGACCTTGCCGAGCACCGTGTACTCCGCGGGGAGGTCGGTGTCGGCGTACGTGATGAAGAACTGGCTGCCCGTCGTGCTGGGCTCCGACGTCTTCGCCATCGCGATCGTGCCCTTGGGGTAGGCCGGCTTGGCGTTGGTCGGGAGGTTCTCCTCGGCGTACTTGAAGCTGGGGCCGCCGGTGCCGTCGGTGTCGCGGTAGCCCTTGCCCGTGGCGGTCGGGTCACCGCACTGCAGGACCTTGATGCCCTCGGTCGTGAGGCGGTGGCACTTGGTGTTGTCCCAGAACTTCTTCGACGCCAGATAGGTGAACGCCCCGCCGGTGCAGGGGGCCTTGGCCAGGTCCACCGTCGCCGTGATGGCGCCCAGGTTGGTGTCCATGGTCAGGGTGCTGGTGCCGACGTTGGGCACGTTGGCCGGCGGCGTGCCGACGTCCTTGACCTTGGAGCCGGTGCTGCCGTCCTCGGGGATCCACTGGCACGCCACGGTGCCGGCGGGCGCACTGGACGCGGAGGTCTTGTCCGTGTCGTCCTTGCCCAGGGCGGTCACGACCCAGACCGCGACGCCCGCGATCACGACGACGCCGATGGCCGCGCCGATGACCGCCTGGCGCTGGCGGCGCTTCTTCGCGGCGGTGGCGCGCTCGGCCATCTCCTTCTCCAGGCGGGCCCGCGCCGCCGCGCGCTGCCTGTCCTTGATCGACGACACGGTGTTCCTCCTGTATGCCTGCGGTGCGATGAGGGGTGTGCCTGGGGGATTGTGCTCCGGAAAGCTCAGGACTCGCTGGAAGCCGACGGCGCGGTGGACGCTACGGCACCCTCGGGGGTGTAGTCACCCACCGTGATGCTCTTCACCGTGATGGTCTCCTTCGGCTTGACCTTGTCGCCGGCGGCGTCCGCCACCGTCGGGATCTTGCCGAGCTTGTCGACGGTGGCCATGCCGCCGGTCACCGTGCCGATGATCGAGTAGAGCGGATCGGTCTTCGGGGCGTAGTCCTTGAAGAAGATCAGGAACTGGCTGCCGTTGGTGCCCGGCGGGTCGCCGATCATCGCCACGGTGCCCTTGGGATAAAGAGGTGCGGTGGCGGCGGCATCGGCGACGGGGAGGTTCTCGTCGTAGATCGAGTACGTCGGCCCGCCCTGCCCGGTGCCCGACGGGTCACCGCACCGGATGGCGCCCTCGGCGGTGATCTCGTGGCACGTGGTGTTGTCGAAGAACTTCTTCTCCGCCAGGAAGGCCAGGTCGGCAGCGCTGCACGGGGCGTTCGTCAGATCGAGCGACGCGGTGATCGGGTCGCCCTTGTCCGTGGTGATCGTCATGGTGCGCGTGCCGGAGGTGGGGATGCCCGTGGTCGGCGGCTCGCCCACGTCCTTGAGGCTGGTGTTGCTCGTGGCGTCCTGCGGGGTCCAGACGCAGACGTCGGAGTCGGCGGCCGAGGTGGTCTCGTCGTCGGAGTCGAACGCCCCGCTCAGCCAGGCCACGCCGCCCACGATCACGACCAGCGCGAGCGCGGCGCCGACCCCGGCCTGGATCTGGCGTCGCCGGCGCTGCCGGGCGGCCCGGCGGGCCATCTGGCGGTCGAGCTTCTCCCGCGCCAGCTGCCGCTGCCGGTCCTTGCTGGAAGCCACCGGGTGTTCCCCTCCTCGAGCTGAAACGTGCGCCGTGCCACACGCCCGCACGAGTGTACGGGTAACTCCTGGGAATGTGGCGTGCGAGGTTGCGTCCCGGTCCGTACGGTGTGTCCCGCTAGGCTTTCTCCGCGAGGTGGGAAACGCGAGGTGGGAACGGGAAGGGGCGTGGGGTGCTCGTCACCGGATTCGAGGCGCAGGCGTTCGGCACGAATTGTTACGTGCTGGCGGCCGGCCCGGGCGAGCAGGCGCTGATCGTCGACCCCGGCATCGGCGTGCTCGACCGGCTGGAGGAGGTGCTGGCCGAGCACCGGCTGCAGCCCGCCGCGGTGCTGCTGACGCACGGCCACCTCGACCACGCCTTCTCGGTCGCGCCGGTGTGCGGGGCGCGCGGCATCCCGGCGTACGTGCACCCGGACGACCTCGAGATTCTCGCCGACCCGGAGAAGTTCCTGGGTCAGGGGCTGGCCCGGATGTTCGGCGGCCGGCTGCCCTACGCGGCGCCCGAGGAGGTCGCCGAGCTCACCGACGGCGCCACGCTCTCCCTGGCCGGGCTGGAGATCACCGTCGACCACGCGCCGGGCCATACCGGCGGGTCGGTGCTGTTCCGGCTGCCGGGCGAGGACACCTCGTGGGACGCGGACCAGGTCTGCCTCTCCGGGGACGTGCTCTTCGCCGGCTCCATCGGCCGCACCGACCTGCCGGGCGGCGACACCGCCGTGATGCTGACCAGCCTGCGGGACAAGATCCTGCCGCTGGCCGACGACACGGTGGTCCTGCCCGGCCACGGTCCCGCCACGACGATCGGCCGCGAGCGCGCCGGCAACCCGTACCTGCGGGAACTGCGCGCCAATTAGGAGAGACGACCCATGAGCAAGCCCACCCCGCTGTCCGGCTTCCCGGAATATCTGCCGGCCCAGCGGATGATCGAACAGCGCGTCGTCGAGCGCATCCGGACGACCTTCGAGCTGTACGGCTTCGCGCCGCTGGAGACCCGGGCGGTCGAGCCGCTGGACCAGCTGCTGCGCAAGGGCGAGACCTCCAAGGAGGTGTACGTCCTCCGCCGCCTCCAGGAGGACCCGAACTCGTCGGACGAAGCGAGCCTCGGCCTGCACTTCGACCTGACCGTGCCGTTCGCGCGGTTCGTGCTGGAGAACGCCGGCAAGCTGCAGTTCCCGTTCCGCCGCTACCAGATCCAGAAGGTGTGGCGCGGCGAGCGCCCGCAGGAGGGCCGCTATCGCGAGTTCCTCCAGGCCGACATCGACGTGGTCGACCGGGACACGCTGCCCTTCCACTACGACACCGAGATGCCGCTCGTGGTCGGCGACGCCCTGCGCTCGCTCCCGATCCCGCGCGCCACGATCCTGGCCAACAACCGCAAGGTGTGCGAGGGCTTCTACCGCGGGCTCGGCCTCGAGGACCCCGACCAGGTCCTGCGTACGGTCGACAAGCTCGACAAGATCGGCCCGGAGAAGGTGGCCGCGCTCCTGGCCGAGACGGCCGGCGCCACCGACGCCCAGGCCCGGGCGTGTCTCGCCCTGGCCTCGATCTCCACGGCGGACGGCTCCTTCGTCGACCAGGTCCGCGCGCTCGGGGTCAGCAACGACCTCCTCGACGAGGGCCTCGACGAGCTCCTGCGCGTCGTCGAGGCGGGCCCCGGGCTGGTCCGGGCCGAGCTCAAGATCGCCCGTGGCCTCGACTACTACACCGGCACGGTCTACGAGACGTCGCTGGAGGGCTACGAGCGCTACGGCTCGATCTGCTCCGGCGGCCGCTACGACAACCTCGCGACCTCCGGCACCGAGCGCTTCCCGGGCGTCGGCATCTCCATCGGCGTCTCCCGCATGCTGGGCCTGCTGTTCGGCCGGGACGCGCTGACCATCTCCCGCAGCGTGCCGACGGCCGTGCTCGTCGCCCTCCCGAACGAGGACGTGCGCCCGGCCAGCAACCGCATCGCCCGCTCCCTCCGCGAGCGGGGCATCAACACCGAGGTGGCGCCCACGGCGGCCAAGTTCGGCAAGCAGATCCGCTTCGCCGAGCGGCGCGGGATCCCGTACGTCTGGTTCCCCGGCGCCGACGGCGAACCCGACCAGATCAAGGACATCCGCTCGGGCGACCAGGTCGACGCCGACGCGGCCACCTGGCAGCCCCCGGCCGCCGACATCGCCCCGGAGATCGCGGGCGCCTGAGCGGTCAGCCGCGCGCGTCGTACGCGGCGCGCGCGGCATCGATCCGGGACAGGTTCTCAAAGCTCCAGCGCATCAGCGGGGCGGTGGCCTCGTGCAGGGTCCCGCCCATCGGGGTGAGCTCGTAGCTGACGTGCGGCGGCATGATGTTGTGGACCGTCCGCGTCAGCAGGCCGTCGCGTTCCAAGCTGCGCAAAGTCACGGTCAGCATGCGCTGGCTGATGCCGTCGATGCCCCGCTTCAGCTCGGTGAAGCGGCGCGGCCCGTCCGCCAGTCCGCGCACCACGAAGAGCGACCACTTGTCCGCGACGATGTCGAGCACCTCGCGGGGCCGGCAGGCGGCGGCCGGGCTCGTCATGGTTACCTCCGGTGAACCGAGGCACATTGAAGTGCCTGATTGCGGTGCCCGCGGCGGGCGGGTCACCCTGGTGGCGGTACCGAAAGAGTACCGAGGCACCGAAGGGAACCGCCATGTCCACGTATCTGCTCGTCCACGGCGCCTGGCACGACGGCCGCGCCTGGGACCGGGTGGTCCCGCGGCTGACCGCCGCCGGCCACCGGGCGTACGCGCCCACGCTGCCCGGCCACGGCGACCGGGCCCACCTGCTCGGCCCCGGCATCGGGCTCGGCACCTACGTCGAGGACCTCGTCCGGCTGATCGAGGACGAGGACCTGACCGAGGTGATTCTGGTCGGGCACAGCTTCGCCGGGATGACGATCTCGGGGGTGGCCGGCCGCGTCCCGGAGCGCATCGCCCATCTGGTCTTCCTCGACGCCATGGTGCCGGTCGACGGCGAGACCGCGACCGACGTCATGCCGATCACCCGGACCCTGCTCGACCGGGCCGCCGCGACGGCCACGCCGTGGCGGATCCCGCCGCTGCCCGAGCTGCCGGCGCCGTACGGGCTCTTCGGGGTGACCGACCCGGACGACGTCGCCTGGCTGCGCACGACACTCACCGACGAGCCGGCCCTCTGTTACCAGCAGCCGGTCCGGCTGGGCGGCCCGGCGGCGGCCGCCATCCCGCGTACGCACATCCACTGCACCGGCAACGAGCCGCCCGGCATCACCCGTCGCCCGGCCCCCGCGGGCGAGCGGCTGCTCACCCTCCCGACCGGTCACGACTGCATGATCACGATGCCGGCCGAGCTCACCGACCTCCTCCGCAAAATCGACTAGCGCGGCGGGTCGAGGGCGTCCAGGAAGGCCTCGATCGCGGTGCTGACGTCGCCGAGGACGTCGGTGTAACGGCGGATCGGGCCCGGCCCGCGCAGCGAGTGGCTGCCCTCCTCGACGACGAGCAGCTGCTTGCCGGTGGCCCGGGCGGTGTCCGAGTCCCACCAGCGCTTGTCGGCCGTGCCACCGACCAGGAGCTGCGGCGCGGGGTTGCGGGTGATGGCCTCGGCGACGACCGGGCGGGTGAGCAGCGGGGTGAGCCAGACGGCGGGCAGGGAACGCTCGAGGGCCAGACCGGCCGCATAGGTGCCGAGGGACTTGGCGATCAGGACCGGCTTGGCCCGCGGCGCCACCTCGAGGGCGCGGTCCAGAGCCGCCTCGACGTGCCCCCGGACGAAGGCGGCGGCGGCCGCGTCGTCGTCGAGGATGCCGCGCGGGGTCTCCCATGTGATGTCCTCGACGTGCGCGGTGCGGTCGGCGAGGGTCTCCCACGCCAGGTCGAGCAGCGTGCCGATCCGGCCGTTGCCCCCCGGGATCAGGATGCCATTGATCATGCCTGAACTGTAGGACGTGGCTACCCTCACCGGATGATCCGGCCGCCGAGGGCGACTGTCTCACCTCGGCGGTTGTCCGCGGCGGGGCGAGTGGGCCGACCAGCTCGTCACGCGATTCCGGAAAAAGAATGGCGGAAGGATGTCGAGAACGGCGGCGCGGCGTCGTCCCCGGGGTGACAACGGCATCGGACGAGGAGACCATCATGGCGAAGTACCTGTTGCTCAAGCACTACCGCGGCGCCCCGGCGGCGGTGAACGACGTGCCGATGGACAAGTGGACGCAGGAGGAGATCTCGGCCCACATGAAGTACATGAACGACTTCGCGGCGCGGCTGGAGCAGACCGGGGAGTTCGTGGACGGGCAGGCGCTCGCCCCGGAGGGCACCTTCGTCCGGTACGACGGGGAGGGCCGCCCGCCCGTGACGGACGGGCCGTTCCCGGAGACCAAGGATCTGATCGCCGGGTGGATGGTGATCGACGTGGACAGCTACGAGCGGGCCGTCGCCCTGGCCGGGGAGCTGTCGGCCGCGCCGGGCGCCGGCGGGAAGCCGATCCACGAGTGGCTGGAGCTGCGTCCCTTCCTCGCCGAGCCGCCGACCGTCACCGAATGAGGGAGCTCATTCCCGAGGTGATCGGGGTCCTCGTCCGCCGCGGAGCCGACTTCGCGGCGGCCGAGGACGCCGTCCAGGAGGCGCTCATCGAGGCCCTGCGCGCCGACCCGCCCCGGGACCCGAAGGGCTGGCTGGTCACTGTGGCGTGGCGCCGCTTCCTGGACACCACCCGCTCGGACGCGGCCCGCCGGCGCCGGGAGGAACGGGTCGACGCCGAGCCGCCACCCGGGCCGGCCGCCGAGACCGACGACACGTTGCAGCTCTACTTCCTGTGCGCGCATCCGTCCTTGTCTCCGGCCTCAGCCGTCGCGCTGACCCTGCGGGCGGTCGGCGGGCTGACGACGCGGCAGATCGCCCAGGCCTACCTGGTGCCCGAGGCGACGATGGCCCAGCGCATCAGCCGGGCCAAGCGGACCGTCGCCGGCGTCCGCTTCGACCAGCCCGGCGACGTCGCGACCGTGCTGCGGGTGCTCTATCTGGTGTTCAACGAGGGCTACTCCGGCGACGTGGACCTGGTCGCGGAGGCGATCCGGCTCACCCGGCAGCTGGCGGCGGTGGTCGACCATCCGGAGGCCGCCGGGCTGCTCGCGCTCATGCTGCTGCACCACGCGCGGCGGGCGGCCCGGATCGCGCCCGACGGCAGCCTGGTGCCGCTGGCTGCCCAGGACCGCGGTCGCTGGGACACCGGCATGATCGCCGAGGGCGTCGGCATCCTGCAGACCGCGCTCTCCCGCGACCGGCTGGGCGAATATCAAGCTCAGGCCGCCATCGCCGCTCTGCACGCGGACGCGCCCACCGCGGCGGAGACCGACTGGGTGCAGATCGTCGAGTGGTACGACGAGCTGGTCCGCCTGACCGGCAGCCCGATCGTCCGGCTCAACCGGGCCGTCGCCGTGGGTGAGGCCGACGGGGCCCGGGCCGGTCTCGCGGCGCTCGCGGAGCTCGACGAGGGCCTGCCGCGCCACACGGCGGTGGCGGCTTACCTGCACGAACGCGCCGGCGACCACTCGGTGGCGGCCCGGCTCTATGCCGAGGCGGCCCGCAAGGCCCCGAACCTCGCCGAGCGCGACCACCTCACCCGGCAGGCCGCCCGCCTCAACACGGAGACATGAGATCGACTGCCATGGGTACGCGACCCCCATGCGCATCGGAAACACGGAAGTTCGCGTCCTCGGCGGCGCCGGCGGCTGCCTGTCGATGATCCTGCTCTCGATCGTCGCGTCGGTCGTGCTGACGATCCTGCTCAACGTCCTGTTGTGACGGCTCTCAGCCCTGCTCGAAGAGCATGCAGGACGAGGTGGCGTGGGCGAGGAGCCGGCCGGCCGGGTCGGTGAGGCGCGCCTCGGCCAGGGCGGTGCGGCGGCCCCGCTGCAGGACCGCGCCGGTGGCCTGGATCTCGCCCAGCGCGAGGGTGACCGGCCGCAGGAACTTCACGGACAGGTCGAGGCTCGTGTAGCCGACGCCGGCGGGCAGCGTGGTGTGCACCGAGCAGGCGGCGGCCGTGTCGAGCAGGGTGGAGATGACGCCGCCGTGCACGCTGCCGAGCGGGTTGTAGTGGAACTCCTGCGGCACCAGCCGGACGGTGACGCTGCCCTCCGCCACCTCGAAGCCGGTGATGCCGAGCATCCGCAGCACCGGCGGCGCGGGCAGCTCGCCCGTGGCCATGGCCCGCAGCACCTCGAGCCCGGACATCCCGCGGACGTGCGCCGCGTGCTCGGCCGGGTCGGTCCACTCGAAGGTGCGGGACCGGCTCTGGGTCTGCGTCATGGACGCAGATTTCCACGGCTTGCTGTGTCTGTCAATGAGACTTAGCCTCGTGACTATGACCCAGGCCACATCCCGTCCCGTCTCGCTGGACTGGTCCGTCGAGAACTGCACGATCACCCGGGCCATGGAGGTGCTCGGCGAGAAGTGGACAGTGGTGGTGCTGCGGGAGGTCTTCCTGGGGGTACGCCGCTTCGCCGACATGCGCGAGCGGACCGGCATCCCGCGCCAGGTGCTGGCCAACCGCCTCGCCGACCTCGTCGCCCACGGGGTGCTGCGCCGGGAGCCGTACCAGGAGCCGGGCGCCCGGGTCCGCCACGAGTACAGGCTGACGCGGAAGGGCTTCGACCTGTACCCCGTACTCGTGGCGGTGAAGACCTGGGGCGACCGCTACCTGGCCGATGCCGAGGGGCCCGCGCTGACGCTGACGCACCGGGACTGCGGGGGCGAGATCCACGACGAGCTGCACTGTGACCAGGGGCACGCCGTCACCGCGTACCAGGAGGTGATCCCCCGCCCCGGACCGGGCGCCCGCCGCAGGAAGTAAGCTCCGGGCGCGTGACCACCCCCGCCTGGGCGCCGCTGCGCGACAAGATCTTCCGGGGGCTGTGGATCGGCTCGCTGGCCAGCAACGTCGGCACCTGGATGCAGACCGTCGGCGCGTCGTGGCGCCTGGTCGACGAGCCCGCCGCGGCCACCTGGGTCAGCCTCGTGCAGACCGCCACGATGCTGCCGGTCCTGCTCCTGGCGCTGCCCGCGGGCACCCTCGCGGACGTCTTCGACCGGCGCCGGCTGCTGCTGACCGTGCAGGCGGCCTCCTTCGCGGTCGCCACCACGCTCACCGTCCTGACCGCCACGGACCGGATGCCGCCGCCGGTGCTGCTGGTCTTCACCTTCCTGCTCGGCGTGGGCCAGGCGCTGACTCTGCCCACGTGGCAGGCGATCATTCCCGAACTCGTCCCGCGCGACGCCCTGCCCGCCGCCTCGTCGCTGGGCGCCGTCAACACCAACCTCGCGCGGTCGGCCGGGCCCGCGGTGGCCGGTCTCCTGGTCGCGCAGGCCGGCGTACCCGTGGTCTTCGGCCTGAACGCCCTGTCCTTCGTGGTCTTCGCCCTCGCGCTGCTGCGCTGGCGGCGGCCCCCGCACAGCGGCAGCCAGGCCGAGCACTTCGGTCCCGCGCTGCGCGCCGGTGAGCGCTACGTCCGGTACGCCCCGCTGGTCCGCCGCATCCTGCTGCGTGTCGTGCTGTTCGTGCTGCCCGGCAGCGTGGTGTGGGGCCTGGTGCCGCTGGTCGCCCAGCGTCTTCACATGGGCTCCCGCGGGTACGGCATCCTGCTCGCCGCCCTCGGCGCCGGCGCCATCCTCGGGGCGCTCCTCATGCCCCGCCTCCGCGACCGGCTCACCCCCAACCGCCTGCTGGTCCTCTCCGGCCTCGCCTACGCCACCGCCCTCGTCACCGTCGCCCTGGTCCCGAGCCCGTTCGCGGCCGTGCCCGCCCTCGTGCTGGCCGGGCTGGCCTGGATGGCCCAGGTCTCCCGCATGAACGCGAGCCTGCAGCTCTTCCTGCCCAACTGGGTCCGCGCCCGCGGCTTCGCCGTCTACCGGGTCGTCTTCGCCGGCGCCCAGGCCCTCGGCGCCCTGCTGTGGGGCCAGATCACCGAGCTGACCGGCCTGCCGGCGGCTTATCTCGCTGCCGCGGCCTGCATGCTCGCCGGTACGGCCACCGTCCGCCGCCTGCCGCTGCACGAGCGCGCCGGCGACCGCAGTCCCGCGACCTACTGGCCCGAGCCGCACCTGATGCTCGAACCGCACCTCGACGACGGCCCGGTCCTGGTGACCGCCCGCTACCGAGTCCGCGAGGAGAACCGGGCCGCCTTCGTCGACGCGATGTCCACGGTCCGCCGCTCCCGCCTCCGCACCGGCGCGACGCGCTGGGGCCTCTTCCGCGACGGCGAGCAGGCCGACGAGTTCGTCGAGGTCTACCAGGTGCCGACCTGGGACGAACACCTCCGCCAGCACGACGGCCGTCTCACCGGCAGCGACGAGCACGAGGAGGAGAAGGCGCTCGCCCTGGCCGAAGGCCCCCCGAGGATCGAGCACCTCCTCCCCGCCGGCGTCCCGGTGTCCCGCCATTGATCCGCATCGCTTGATCCAGCTGTTTCCGGCTGGATGCTCGCATGTTCGAGGGGCGTGCTTTCCGGGCTGTGAGCCGATGGCTGTCAGCGATCCCGCTCGCGCGGCATCTCCGCGGTTCGGGGCAACCTCGTATGCGGCCCCTTCCGGCCGCCGTCACCCCGGGGACGGAGCCGTGCCACCGTTTCGCCACTCGCTCTTCAGGACGGCGTGGACGAGCTGGTCCGCCCACTCGCCCCGCAGCTGGTAACTCGCGACGTGCCGGGCCTCCGGCCGCATCCCGAGCCGGGTCATCAGCCGCGCGGAGGCTGTGTTCTCCGCGTGGCACCGCGCGTAGACCCGGTGCAGGCCCCACTCGCCGAACGCCCAGTCCAGCAGCGCGGCGGCCGCCTCGGTGGCGAATCCGCGGCCGCCGTGATCCGGGTGGAAGACGTAGCCCAGCTCGGCCGTCCGGTACTCCGCGCTGCGCCAGACCAGCTCGACCGTGCCGATCACCGTGGCGCCGCGGACAACCGCCGAGGTGAGACAGTCGCCCTCGGCGCGCAGTACGTCCTCGGCGGCCATGGCCACCACCGAACTTCGCGACTGCTCCCGGGTACGCGGTTCCGCGCCGAGCATCCGGCGGGTGACGTCCTCGCGGCGCTGCCAGGCGTACACGTCGTCGAGATCGTCGAGGGTGACGGGGCGCAACGTCAGTCGCGGTGTGCGGATCGGGAACGGCGGCCGGATCATCGGGCGAGAGTAGCCGCGCGCGACGGTCGGCGCGGCCCGGAAGGCGCCCGGGTCGGCGTCGCCTTGCCCGCGGACAGTCGAGCGCTCGGAACTCGGCAATTAGCCGGATGTTTCGGATTTGTTCCGTTTAACCTCAGAAGCGAACCGATCTCTCAATGGCGCCGCGTACGCGCACGGGGTCGGAAGCGTCGCCGCGGTCGCCGCGGCCGGGGAACGGGGACACTCCGCATGAAGATCGTGAGCCTGCGCCGCCTGCGCGGACCCAATGTGCACCTGTCCCGGCCGGCGGTGGTGGCGCGACTCGACCTCGGCGAGCTCGCGGGGCGGGAGACCACCGATCTCGCCGGCTTCCCCGAGCGGCTGCTGCGGGCGCTGCCCGGGCTGGCCGAGCATCATTGTGCGGCCGGGACGCCGGGCGGGTTCGTGAGCCGGATGCGCGGGGGCACCTACTTCGGGCACGTGACCGAGCATGTCGCCCTGGAGCTGTCGCAGCGGATCGGGCGGGACGTGAGCTTCGGGCGTACGGTGTCGGCCGGCGCCGCCGGGGTCTACGACCTGATCCTGGAGTGCCCGGTCGACGAGGCGCCGGAGTCCACCGTGCCGGGGCGGCTGCTCGACGAGGCCGCCGGGCTGGTCGAGGCGGTGGCGGGCGGCGCGGTCGTGACCGCCACCGAGCTGGGCGGGCGGCTGGCCGAGCTGGCGGAGCTGGCCGAGCGGGAGGCGACCGGCCCGAGCACGCGGGCGATCATCGCGGCGGCGCGGCGGCGGAACATCCCGGTCGAGCGGTTCGGGGATCTGAGCCTGGTGCGGCTGGGGTGGGGGCACCGGCGGCGGATGGCGTGGGCGGCGATGACCGACCGGACCAGCGGCGTGGGCATCGACATCGCCGGGGACAAGCAGGTGACGCGGGAGCTGCTGGCCGACGCCGGTGTCCCGGTCGCCGAGGGCGGGGCCGCGCGCGACGCCGCCACGGCGAGGAGGCTGCTGGCCGAGCTGGGCGGGACGGTCGTGGTCAAGCCCCGGTACGGGCGGCAGGGCGCGCACGTCACGCTCGGCGTGCGTACGGAAGCCGAAGTGGACCTGGCCGTGGCAGCCGCGGGCGGGGACGTCGTCGTGGAACGTCAGCTCGACGGCCGGGACTATCGGGTGCTTGTCGTCGCGGGGGAGGTCGTGGCGGCCGCCGAGCGCATCGCCGCGCATGTCGTGGGGGACGGGCAGTCCACGGTGGCGGAGCTGGTCGGACGCACCAACGCCGACCCGCGGCGGGGGATCGGGCACTCGCGCGTGCTGACGCGCATCGAGCTCGACGTGGACGCCGGGGCCGTGCTGGGCCGCCAGGGGCTCGGCGCGGAGTCCGTACCGGCGGAGGGCTTGACGGTGTGGCTGCGGGATGCGGCGAACCTGTCGACCGGCGGGACCGGGCACGACGTCACCGACCGGGTGCATCCGGACGTGACGCGGCTCTGCCTGCGAGTGGCGGCGCTGGTGGGGCTGGACGTGGCCGGGATCGACCTGCGGCTGACCGACATCGCCGCGCCCGTGCCGCCGGCCGGCGAGGGCCCGTACGCGGGCGGGGTGATCGAGGTGAACGCCGTGCCGGGCCTGCGCATGCACCTGTCGCCGACGCGCGGGCGTTCGCGGGACGCCGGCGACGCGATCGTGCGGGCGATGTTCCCGAACGGGTCGGACGGGCGCGTGCCCACCGCCGCCGTCACCGGGACCAACGGCAAGACGTCGGTCGCGCGGATGACCGCGTGGATGCTGGCCGGGGCCGGGCTGCGGGTCGGGCTGACCACGACGGACGGCGTCAGCATCGACGGCCGTACGGTCCACCGCAGCGACGCCACCGGCCCGCGCTCGGCGCAGATGGTCCTCGGCGACCCGCAGGTGCAGGCGGCGGTGCTGGAGACCGCGCGGGGCGGGCTGCTGCGGCGCGGGCTCGGCTACGACTGGACCGACGTGGGCGTGATCACCAACATCACCGCCGACCACCTCGGCGTGGACGGGCTGGACTCCATCGAGGACCTGGCGCACGTGAAGGCGCTGGTGGCCGAGCGGGTCCGGGACGGCGGCACGCTGGTGCTCAACGCCGACGACCCCTGGGTGCGGAGCCTGGCCGACCGTCCCCGGACGCGCGCCGACCGCAAGCGGCTCGTGTGGTTCGGCACCGACGCGGCGCAGCCCGTGGTCGCGGCGCATCTGGGGCGCGGCGGGACGGCGTACCTGCTGGACGGCGGCTGGCTCGTGCAGGCCAACGGCGCCCGGCGGACCCCTTTGCTGCGTACGGCCGACGTGCCCGGCGCGTTCGGCGGGGCGGCCCCCTATGTGGCCGTCAACGCCCTCGCCGCGATCGCCGCGGCCCGGGCCCTGGGCACCTCGGTGGAGGCGGCCGTCGAGCGGCTGTCCGGCTTCGAGCCGCGCGTCCACAATCCCGGGCGCGGGACCGTGCTGCGCCTGGACGGCGTGACGCTGTTCGTGGACTACGCGCACAACCCGGCGGCGCTGGCCGCGGTGATCCGCACCCTCCATCGCCTGTACGGCCCGGACCGCTGCGTGGCCGTCGTCACGCTGCCCGGCGACCGCCGCGACGACCTGCTGGCCGCGTGCGCGCAGGTGATCGCGGACGGGATGACCCGGGTGGTGCTGCACGACGACGAGCACCCGCGCGGGCGGGCGCCGGGGGAGGTGAGCGCGCTGGTCGAGCGGGAGATGCGCGCCCGGCGGCCGGGGCTGCGGCCGGTGCGCGCCGAGGGGTATCGCGCGGCGGTCGCGGCGGCCCGGGAGCTGGCGCGGCCGGGGGACGTGGTGCTCGTGCTCTACGAGAGCCTGCGCCCGGCGCTGTCGCATCTGGAGGAGCTCGGGGCGGTGCCGGTGGACGCGGCGCCGGTCGTGCTGCCCGGCCGGCACCCGCTGGCGGCCATGCCGGTCAAGGTGTGACTTGTCCGCATTGCGCGGTTTCCCGGATCATCGCCCGGAACACGGCATGATCGGCGGGCGTTTTTCACCCGATCAGGCGGGGTGCCGCAGGTCATTGCCCTTGGGCAAATAAGCGGACGGCCGTGCGCCGGAACGCCGCGCCAAGGTCCGTGGGAGCGATCCCATCGCTGGTGGAGCCTGTTCCGACCAACCGCGCAAAAGCCCCGGCAGCCCGCGGACACGTCCGTCGAAACAGTCCTGACCTGGCATTCCACCCGCGACCCGGCTGGCCTCCGGGGGCCGGGACGGGCCGCCCGTTCGTGCGGTGCCGCTCCTCCCGTCGCTGCGCAGCGGGTCGAGACGGTAACCGAACGTCGGCTAGCATCCAGGCCGTCGACGGGGAAAGCTCGGTCTCACGGGGAGACCACGCAGAGCCTGCCCCGGCACCGGGTCCGCATGGCGGTGCGCCCTCCGGTGTTGTCCTGCCAGCGCGCATGTGGGGGCACGCACATGAGCACGACGGACCTGCCGGGTGCCAGCCTTCTCGCCAACCGTTACCGGCTGGTCGAGCGGCTGGGCGCCGGCGGGATGTCAGTGGTGTGGCGCGGGTTCGACGAGGTTCTCGGCCGGCAGGTCGCGGTCAAGGTCCTGCCCCCGTCCACCAGCGCCGACCCGGCCTTCCGGCGCCGGCTGCGGGCCGAGGCCCAGGCCGCCGCGCGGCTGAGCCACCACCACATCACCAACGTGTACGACTACGGCGAGGCGACCACGGTCGACGGCGAGCCGGTGCCCTACGTCGTGATGGAGCTCGTCGACGGCGAGTCGCTCGCCGCCGTCCTGGCCCGCGTGCAGCGGCTGCCGTGGCAGGCGGCCGTGCGGATCGCCTCGGAGGTCGCCGCCGCCCTCGCCGCCGCCCACGCCCGGGGCATCGTGCACCGCGACGTGACGCCGTCCAACGTGATGCTCACGTCCGGCGGGGTGAAGGTCGTCGACTTCGGCATCTCCGCCCTCATCGGCGAGAACGACATCGACCCCGACGGCAGCCTGCTGGGCACCCCGGCCTACCTGGCGCCGGAGCGCCTCGAGGGCGGGCAGGTCAGCCCGGCCACCGACGTCTACGCGGTCGGCCTGCTGATCTATCGCACGCTCATCGGCCAGCTGCCGTGGGACGTCGGCACGACCACCGCCCTGCTGCGCGCCCACCAGTACACCGAGCCCGACCCGCTGCCCCCGGTCGACGGCCTGCCGCCCGCCGTGGCCGGGCTGATCGCCGACTGCCTGCGCAAGAACCCGGCCGACCGGCCGTCCAGCGCCGAGCTGGCCGACGTGCTCGGCACCGCCGCCGCCCGCGTGCCGGCCGCGGACTCCCTCGTGCCGGACTGGGCCGACACCGGCGAGAACACCACGATCCTGCCCGGCTCCTACCCGCGCACCGACCCGCTCGACCGGCTCCGCAGCGACGCCACCCCGCCGCAGCCGCGCAACGCACGGGAGGGCATGTACTCCCGCGCGGTCCCCGGCCCGGTGCTGCCGGACGAGACGGCCCCGCGGACCGGGGACATCGACCCCGCCGTGGTGGCCACCGGGCTCGTGCCCCCGGCCGCGGACAACCCGGTCGCGACCCCGGCGTTGCGCCCCGCGGCCGCCCCCCTCACGCCGGCCGAGCCGGTGTCGCCGGCCCCGCCGGCCCCGCCGGCCCCGCCCGTCCCGCCGGACCCGCCGGTCGCACCCGCCGGCCCCGAGCGGAAGAACCCGCTCAGCCGCCACCCCCGCATGGCCCTCGTCAGCGGCATCCTGGTCGCGGCCGTCGCCGGGGGCTGGGCGATCGCCGCCGCGGCCGGCAACGACGAGGGCAAGCCCGCCGGGGCCGTCCCGCCCCGGCCCGCCGGCAACCCGTGCGTGGTCAGCTATTCGGTCTGGTCGGACGCGAAGAAGCGCTTCAAGGCGGCCGTGATCCTGGCCAACCGCGACACCCGGCCGATGGCGGGCTGGAAGCTCTGGTTCGTGCTCTCCGGCGACCAGAAGGTGACGGGCACGGGGGTCACCGCGCTGAGGCAGAACGCCAACGCCGTCACCATGTCGCAGCCCGCCCCGCTGCAGCCGCAGGGCACCGTGACGATGCAGATGACCGGGCGCTACCAGGCCAGCAACGCGGCCCCGATGGTGTTCCAGCTCGACGGCAAGCCCTGCGACGCGTACGTGTCCGACGCCCCCGGCGAGCCCTCCCGCCCGGTCGAGGTCCTGCCCAACGGCTCGATCCGGCTCGGCGCGCCGGTGCGGCAGGCGCCCGTCCCGGGCATCTCGGTCGACCCGGACGGCGTCGCGGTGCCCGTCCCCGTCGAGTCGGACCCGGCCGGCGACCCCTCCGGCGGCACGGACCCGAGCAGCTCGACCGACCCCGGCGGCGGCACCGATCCGGGCGACGACACCTCCACGGACCCCGGGACCGGCACGGGCACCGACGAGCCGGGCACGGGGACCGGCACGGACGAGCCCGGCACGGGGACGGGCACCGACGAGCCCGGCACGGGGACGGGCACGGACGAGCCCGATACGGGCACCGGCACCGGAGAGCCCGGCGGCGGCAACGAGAACCCCGACCCGAAGCCGCCGGGCCCCGACACCGGTGAGCCGGAGGAGCCGGAGGATCCCACCGCGCCGGTGATCGACACCGAGCCGCCGGAAGCCGTGGACAACGACCCGGTGACGGTGAGCGAGCAGTCCTCCGCCGGTGGCGCCTCCGCCCACGAGATCTCGGCCAGCCAGACCTGACCGCCCACGCTGCGGAAACTCGGCGGTGGCGATGCCAGGGGGCGAGTTACAGTCGAATCTGGTGCGCTTCCGCCGAGCGGACGCGCCCGCCCGGCGAAACGGTGCGAACCGCGTCGGCGAGCCTGCGCGCCACGGCGGCGCCCGCGTGGACACTGGTGTTACCGGCCTGCACCCTGAGCGGTTCCGGACCAGCACCGCCGCGAGCGTCACTGGGACACGAGGTCGTCGCACCATCGGGGAGTTCGACATGTTGAGCACCGTGCAGGACCTGGCCGCCGAGGCGCTCTTCGCCTCGCACCTCCAGCCCTCCGACTGCCCGGACCGCCGGTCGGTCGAGGCGGCCGTCACCGCGATGATCCTCCGCCACGGCAGCGACGGCTGCGCGCTGGTGGTGGCCGGGGAGTTCGGCGACCACCCGGAGGCCGCGGTGCGCCGGATGAGCTGGGTGCGTCACGAGCTGGGCGTCATGGCCGAGGCGCACCGCAGCCCGCACTTCGCCAACTGACCGCGCCCGATCCCGGCCCGTTGTGCGCGCGCCGGCCTCGGGCCCGCTGTGCGCGCCGGCCCGGCGCCCGGACTCACTCCCCGCGCGGGTGCGTCGGGCCCGCTTGCCCCGGGAGAGAAGCGCTAAACCTGGCGCCCCGCCCGAGACCTGAGTCTTTTTCCGAAAAAACTCCATAAAAGCAACCGAGTTCGCCCGCCGCTGCACCCGGCGACGGCAAATGTCTTCCTCGGCGGCCGGAACAACGGCCGACCGGGGCCGGCGCACCTGCCGGCCTCCGTGAGAGCGAGGAGGACTCCGTGACCACCACGACCGAACTCCCCGCCACCACCGGCACGCACCACGACGCGCCGTCCGCGCGCGCCATCGAGGACCTTGTCCGGGAGCACATGCCGATGGTGGGCCACCTGGTCCGGGAGCTGTTGAACAGGGTGCCGGGCCACGTGCACGCCGACGACCTGTCGTCCGCCGGGTTCGCCGCCCTGCTCGGCGCCGCCCGGTCCTTCGACGTGAGCCGGGGCATCCCCTTCCACCGCTTCGCCGCCGTCCGGATCCGGGGCGCGCTGCTCGACGAGCTGCGCGGCCAGGACTGGGCGAGCCGCTCGGTGCGGGCCCGGGCCCGCAAGACCGCGCAGGCCCGGCAGGAGCTGACCGCGGCCCTGGGGCGTACGCCCACCGAGGCCGAGGTCGCCGAGCTGCTCGGCATCGGCGTCGCCGAGCTCGCGTCCGTCGAGGACGACGTGCAGAAGGCGGCGCTGCTGAGCCTGCAGGGGTTCCCGACCGGCGCGGCCGAGGAGATGGTGCCCGAGCTGTCGGAGGGGCCCGAGGACCTGCTGCTCAAGCGCGAGCGGCTGGGCTATCTGCACCAGGCGATCCAGGCGCTGCCCGAGCGGCTGCGCCTGGTGGTGACCCAGTCGTTCCTGCAGGAGCAGCCGCTGAGCGAGGTGGCGGCCGAGCTGGGCGTGACCGAGTCGCGCATCTCCCAGCTGCGGACCGAGGCGCTGCGCCTGCTGCGGGAGGGCCTGAACAGCTCGCTGGCACCGGAGCTGCTGACGGTGGCGGCGGGCGGGCCGCGTACCCGGAAAGGCTGTCTGCAACGGCGCCGGACCGAGTATTTCGCCCGGGTGGCGGAGCAGGGCAACCTGCGCACGCGGCTGGCGCTCACCGACAGCCACGGCGTGCCGATCGCGTTCACGACGAACCGGGCGGCGTGACCGCGGGCGGTGGGGAAGCCGTCCGCGGTCAGAGCAGGTAAGGCGGGGCCAGCGCGTGCAGGCCGGCGTCGTCCGGGTGTTCCACGATCCACCGGACGGTGCCGGCCAGCATGTCGGCGAGCTGGATGCGCGGATGCTCCTCCAGCGGAAGCAGCCGGATGCTCGCGATCAAGCCACCGGTCCGGGCGCGCAGCTGCTCGACGCGGCGTTCCGGAAGCATGATCTGCCGGTCGTGGAGCACGGCCACCGGGCCCCAGTGCTTGGCCGCCGCCTCGAGCGCCGGCACGAGCGGATCGAGCACCGAGTTGAGCCCCGGGTCGGTGAGCAGCCACGCCCGGAACAGCTCCGCGCGCTCGCGCCCCACGGTCAGCCCCGACACGCGGAAGAACTCGTCGACGACGCCGGGCTGGTCCTTGCCGCGCAGCAGGTCGTTGCCCGCCGCGAGAACGTACGGGGAACGGTCGATCTTGTCGGGGGGCACGTCGAGCAGCTCCGCCAGCCGGGTCGCGACCCACTCCGTCTTGTCGAGCACGAACACGGTGCCGTGCCCGCGCACCGGGCTCTCCGCCAGGAACCAGCGCAGCACGGCCCGGTTCTTCTCGCGGAGCAGATGACCGGCCCGGTAGGCACTCGCCGGTGACCGGATCCGCGATCGCAGCTCGAGCAGCAGCTCCGCGGCCACCGCCTCGTCGAGCTGCACCGCCGCGTGCGCGAACAGCGGCGTCGTGGAGTCGATCAGCTTCTCGCCCTCGTACCCGGACTCGTCGCACCAGATCTCCCGCACGTCCCCAGGCTATTCCGCGTGTCGATGGGTTATCCGGCCGCGATCTTGGGACGATCACCCGGGGTAACACGAAGGAAACCTGGGGCTGCAAGCATCGGCGACGATCAGGGGAGGTGCGGTGTTCCTCAGCCAGCACGAGCAAGAGCGGCTGCTCATCCACGTGGCGGCGGACGTCGCCCGGCGCCGGCAGGAACGGGGGCTGAGGCTCAACCACCCCGAGGCGACGGCGATCATCACGGCGTTCCTGCTCGAGGGCGCGCGCGACGGGCGTACGGTCGCCGAGCTGATGGACGCCGGCCGGCGCGTGCTGACCCGCGACGACGTCATGGAGGGCGTGCCCGAGATGCTGGCCGAGGTGCAGGTCGAGGCGACCTTCCCGGACGGGACCAAGCTCGTCACCGTGCACGGGCCGATCGCATGATCCCCGGTCAGGTGTTCTACGGCGGCGGGGCCGTCGAGATCAATCCAGGTCGGCCGGTGCTCGGGCTCACCGTGCGGAACACCGGTGACCGGCCGGTCCAGGTCGGCTCGCACTTCCACTTCGCCGAGGCGAACGCCGCCCTCGACTTCGACCGCGACGCCGCGTGGGGTCATCGGCTGGCGGTGCCCGCGGGGACGTCCGTGCGGTTCGAGCCGGGGATGCCGCGCGACGTGACGCTCGTACCCCTGGCCGGTCGTCGCATCGTGCCCGGCCTGCGGGGACTGGCCGGTGGGCCGCTCGACCCGTCGCCGCGCGAGGACATCGAGCCGGCCGGCTCGCTCGACGAGGAACTGCCGGGGGATCTGCGATGACCAGTCTCGACCGCGCCCGGTACGCGGCGCTCTACGGCCCGACGGCCGGCGACCGCATCCGGCTCGCCGACACCAACCTGCTCATCGAGATCACCGAGGACCGCAGCGCCGGCCCGGTGCCCGGCGACGAGGTGGTCTTCGGCGGCGGCAAGGTGATCCGCGAGTCGATGGGCCAGTCGCGCGCCACCCGGGCCGAGGGCACCCCGGACACGGTCATCACCGGCGCCGTGATCCTCGACCACTGGGGCGTCATCAAGGCCGACATCGGCATCCGCGACGGGCGCATCACCGCGATCGGCAAGGCCGGCAACCCCGACACCATGGACGGCGTGCACCCCGAGCTGGTCATCGGCGCGGGCACCGAGATCATCGCCGGCAACGGCAAGATCCTCACCGCGGGCGCGATCGACAGCCACGTGCACCTGATCAGCCCGACGATCCTCGACACCGCGCTGGCCGCCGGCATCACGACCATCATCGGCGGCGGCACCGGCCCGGCCGAGGGCACCAAGGCCACCACGGTCACGCCCAGCTCCTGGTACCTCGCCCGGATGCTCGAGTCGCTGGACCATTGGCCGATCAACGTGCTGCTGCTGGGCAAGGGCAACACCATGAGCGAGGAGTCGCTCTGGGAGCAGCTGCGCGGCGGTGCGGGGGGCTTCAAACTGCACGAGGACTGGGGTACGACACCCGCGGTCATCGACGCCGCGCTGAAGGTGGCCGACGCGTCGGGCGTCCAGGTCGCCATCCACACGGACACGCTGAACGAGGCCGGGTTCGTGGAGGAGACGCTCGCCGCGATCGCCGGGCGCTCGATCCACGCGTACCACACGGAGGGGGCCGGGGGCGGGCACGCGCCCGACATCATCACGGTCGCCTCGCACCCCAACGTGCTGCCGTCGTCGACCAACCCGACCCGCCCCTACACCCGCAACACCCTCAGCGAGCACCTCGACATGCTGATGGTCTGCCACCACCTCAACTCGGCGGTGCCCGAGGACCTGGCGTTCGCCGAGAGCCGCATCCGGCCGTCCACGATGGCGGCCGAGGACCTGCTCCACGACCTGGGCGCCATCGCCATGATCGGGTCGGACTCGCAGGCCATGGGGCGCGTCGGCGAGGTCGTCATGCGGACCTGGCAGACCGCCCACGTCATGAAAGCCCGCCGGGGCACCCTGCCCGGCGACGGTCCGGCCGACAACCACAGAGCCCGCCGGTACGTCGCCAAGTACACGATCAACCCGGCGATCGCGCACGGCCTGGCCGAGCAGGTGGGCTCGGTGGAGCCCGGCAAGCTCGCCGACCTCGTGCTGTGGGACCCGGCGTTCTTCGGCGTGCGGCCGGCGCTCGTCATCAAGGGCGGCATGATCGCCTCCGCGCAGATGGGCGACGCCAACGCCTCGATCCCGACGCCGCAGCCGGTGCTGCCCCGGCCGATGTTCGGCGCGTACGGGGTCGTGCCCGCCCAGACATCCGTCGCGTTCGTCGCCGAGGCCGCCATCGACGCGCTGCTGGGCGATCGGATCGGCGTCAAGCGCGCGCTGGTGCCGGTCGCGAACACCCGCTCGGTGGGCAAGGCGGACCTGCCGCTCAACGACGCGTTGCCGCGCATCGAGGTGGACGCGGACACGTTTGAGGTGCGGGTCGACGGCGAGGTCATCGAGCCGGACCCGGTGACCGAGCTGCCCATGGCCCAGCGGTACCACCTGTTCTGATGTCGTCGCTGGCCACGCTGCTCGTCCTGGCCGACGGGCGCCTGCCGTCGGGCGGGCACGCGCACTCCGGCGGCCTGGAGGCCCAGGTCGCCGCCGGGCGGGTGCGGTCGCTGGGGGATGTCGAGGGTTTCCTGCGGGGCCGGCTGCACACGGCCGGTCTCGTGGCGGCCGCCTTCGCCGCGGCCGCTGTTGCCGGGCGTGTCGCCGACCTCGACGCCGGCCTCGACGCGCGGACGCCTTCGCCCGCTTTGCGTCGCGCGTCGCGGGCTCAGGGCCGGGCGTTGCTGCGAGCCGGGCGCGCCATGTGGTCTCTGCCGGCCTTCCGGGATCTGCATCACCCTGTCGCTCTCGGCGTGCTGGCCGCCGCCGCGGGTCTGCGGCCGCTGGACGCTGCCGTCGCCGCCGCGCACGGCGTGGTGACCGGTCCCGCGAGCGCCGCGGTGCGGTTGCTCGGCCTGGACCCGTACCAGGTGCACGCGCTCCTGGCCCGCCTGGCGCCGTCCTGCGACGAGATCGCCGCGTCCGCCGTCTCCTTCGTCCATGCCCCGGCCGACGACCTGCCGGCCGCGGGCGCCCCACTGCTCGACATCGGCGCCGAGCTGCACGCCACCTGGGAGGTGCGTCTCTTTGCATCCTGACTCTCTTTCGCAGCACGACCATCCGCACGATCCCGACGAGGTCCCGCACACCCACCCGGAAGCGGGCGTCGATCCGCACACGCCGCTGGCGGGCGGCCCGCGCGCGCTGCGCGTCGGCATCGGCGGGCCGGTCGGCTCGGGCAAGACCGCCCTGGTCGCGGCGCTGTGCCGGGCGCTCGGCGGGGAGCTGCGGCTGGCCGTGGTGACCAATGACATCTACACCACCGAGGACGCCGACTTCCTGCTGCGCAACGGCGTGCTCCCGGCCGAGCGCATCCGCGCGGTCGAGACCGGCTGCTGCCCGCACACCGCGATCCGCGACGACATCTCCGCCAACCTGGACGCGGTCGAGGACCTCGAGGCCGAGCTGGGCCCGCTCGACCTGGTCCTGGTCGAGAGCGGCGGCGACAACCTGACGGCGACGTTCAGCAAGGGCCTGATCGACAAGCAGATCTTCGTGGTCGATGTGGCCGGCGGCGACAAGGTGCCCCGCAAGGGCGGCCCCGGCGTGACCACGGCCGACCTGCTGGTCATCAACAAGACCGACCTGGCCCCGCTGGTCGGCGCCGACCTGTCGGTGATGGACCGGGACGCGCGGGCGCGCCGCGGCGACCTGCCGACGGTCTTCCAGTCCCTGACCGAGGACCGCAACGCCACCGCCGTGGCCGACTGGATCCGCGGCCTGGTCGCGTCCGATGCGCTCTCGGGCACGCCTAGTCGCTGAGGAGGACGGCCGCGGCGGCACCCGCCCGGCCGTCCTGCACGGCGAGTCACCCCTGCTCCTGCGCCGCACCGGCCCCCGCGGCGGCGACCTGACGGTCCACCTGGTCGGAGGCGCCGCCGGCCCGCTCCGCGGCGACGACCTGCGCCTGGACATCGAGGTGGGCCCGGGCGCCCACCTGACCGTCCACAGCGTCGCCGCGCAGCTGGCCCTGCCCGGCCGCCCGGGCCTGCCGCCGTCCCGCTACGAGATCCACGCCACCGTGGCGGCCGGCGCCACCCTGCGCTGGACCCCGGAACCCCTCATCGCCGCGGCCGGCTGCGACCACCACACCCGTACGGTCGTCGACGTAGCCGAGGGCGGCACCCTCCTCTGGCGCGACGACCTGGTCTGCGGCCGCCACCACGAACCCTCCGGCGCGGTCCTGAGCGACACAACCGTCCGCTACGCCGGCCGCACCCTCTACCGCCACGAACTCCACGTCGGCCCGTCCGCCCCCGCCTGGTCCGCCGCTGCCATTCTGGGGGGCGCCCAGGCCCTCGGCACGATCGTCCTCGCCGGCCCCGCCCTGCCCGAACCCCGCCTCCTGCCCGGCGAGGCCGCCCTCATGCCTCTGGCCGGCCCCGGCCTGCTCGCCACCGCCGTCGGCCCCGACATCCGCGCCGTCCGCCGCGCCCTCGACCCGCTGAGCGAGGGGCAGTATTCGCTGCGACCTGTTTGATCGGTTCACTCGAAAGGCGGAACGGACATGGGCCCCGAACCGGTAGTATCGCCGCCGTGGCTGAGCTCGCCAGCGCACGAAAAAGGGGGAAGCGGCCTGACGGCGACTCCTCCCACCATGAGGGTGTCCTGAGCGAGGGCTCCGTCGAACACCTCGGCGATTTGCCTGGTCGGCCGGGTCAAGCGTGACGTCGGACTGGGAACGGAGCGCCAACGGGGAAAGATCGTCGGCGGTATCAGCCGCAAGCTGGTACCAGGCGGTCATGACGCCATCGCGCTGCAGATGGTCATCGAGCAGGCCGAGCCGGACTACCTCCGTCGGTGGGCCGACGAGGTGCGGCGGTCGCAACCCAGCGCCGAAGTGGTCTCCCGTGCTGTCGGCAGTTACCTGCTGGACGCGGGCGCGGTGTTCGACTTGAGTCTCTCGGCTGAACTCGACTCGGTCCTCGAACTGCTCGAGCCGCTGGATCGGGGCACACCGGCTGCCGCGATCGCGGGAAGCTGGGCCGCCATGGAAGCACTCTTCATCGGTCCGGGCGACGGCCGGAACAGAGTGATCGCGGCCAACCGGATGGCACGAATCGTGGCGTGCAGTTACGTCCGGGCAGAATTGACGGCCCTCGCCAACGCGTACGCGGACAACTCCGACGAGCTGGCAGCGGCGATTCGTCGCTGTGCGGTCAACATCGACCGCGCGAGATTGTTCGAGGACGCTCTCAAGTCCCGGTCCGCTCCGGCTTTCGAGGTCGCCCGTCATCGGCTGGCCCTCGAGCGCATGCGAAGCCTGACAGTGGATCCGGGGCGGGTGATGCCGCGCATCGTCGCCCAGCTCGAAGATGCCTTCAGGCGGCTGTCCAGACAGCGCAACCTCATCGTGCACGCCGGTGACCTGACCTCGATCGCCCTGTCGGGAACGCTGCGGACGGTGGCACCGCTCGTCGGCGCGGGCATCGACCGGATCGTGCACGCCAGCGCGGTGGGAGGAAGGTCACCACTTGAGGTCGCCGCGATGGCGGAGACGAATCGGGATCGTGTCGTGGACGGTGACGCCCGCTTGGTGGAGTTGCTCGGCTGAACGACCTCGTACGGTTCGCCGCGCCCTCGACCCGCTGGGCGGGGCGGTCAGCGCACGCTCGTCACAGCCAGCCGCACGCTGAAGCCGAGCAGGGCGACACCGCTCGCCCCGTCCAGCCCGCGCCGGACGCGCGGGCGCGACAACAGTCCCCGGACGGCGGCCGTCAGCGTGGCGACGGTGGCGAACCAAGCCACGGTGATCGTCACGGCGATCGCTGCCACGGTGACGCTGTCGGCGACCGTGGGGCGGTCCGGCAGGAACTGGGGCGCCAGCGCGACGAAGAAGACCGCCGCCTTGGGGTTGAGGACGTTGCACAGCACCCCGTCGCGAAACGCCGTCCACCCGGGACGGCTCGCCCCTGTCTCGGGGAGCGCGCCGGGCGTGGACGGTCGCCGGCGCAGCGCCGACCACAACGCCCCGGCGCCCAGGTAGGCGAGGTACGCGGTGCCGGCGACCCGGATGACCAGGAGCGCCGCGGGCACGTTCGCGACGAGGGCGGCGACGCCCGTGGCGGCGGCGAGGGCCCAGCCCAGCACCCCGGTGGCGATGCCGGCCGCGGCGGCGACCCCGGCGGCCCGGCCGGAGGTCACCGCGTGCCGGAGCACCAGGGTGAAGTCCGGGCCGGGGGACATCGCGCCCAGGAGCAGCACCCGGCGAGGGCGAGGATCTGGCCCGTGGTCATCGCCGTCAACGGGCGGTGAAGAAGGAGACCGCCTCGGTCAGCGCCAGGTCGGTCAGCTCCGGGTCGTGCCGGGCGCCGATGTCGCGCATGAAGGCGTGCTCCCCGCCCGCGTACACGTGGAACTCGGTGTCTGTCAGCCCGGCACCGTAGAGCGCCGCGATGGTCTGCAAGCGGGCGTCGGCCGGGACGTGCGGGTCCTGGGAGCCGAAGATGACCAGCAGCCGGCCGTGGATGTCGGCCGCGCGCTGCAGGGAGTCGGCGGTGTCCGCGCCGAGGGCGCCGTTGTGCAGGCCGGTGGGGTAGAAGCAGACCGTGGCGGCGACGCGCGGGTCGAAGGCGGCGCGGAAGGCGAGGTGGCCGCCGAGACAGAAGCCCGTGGCCAGCAGCGTCGTGGTGTCGTCGCGGTTCTCCAAGTGGTCGAGCACGGCGATCCGGTCCTCGTCGAACCGCGCCGTCGTCGTGGCCGCGGCGCCCGCCAGACCGCGCTGCTTGCCCTCGTCGTCGAACTCCAGCACCACGCCGCCCAGCTCGCCGTGCGGGTAGATCTCGGGCACGGCCACCACGAACCCGCTCGACGCCAGCCGCCGGGCCGTGCGCAGCGTCGACTCGGTCAGCTGGAAGATGTCCGTGTAGAGCACCACGCCCGGCAGCGGACCGGACCCCACGGGCCGGATGACGATCGTGCGGATCGGGCCCGCGGGCGCCGGGATGTGCAGCTCTTCCTCGCGCAACTTCATGCGAGGGACCCTATCGGCGGCGCCCGGCGAAACCCGGATCAACTCACCGCCACGTGGGTAACGTCGCAGTCATGACTTCCGCCACCGACCTGCACGGCGACGCCCACGTCGACCGCTACCTCGAGACCGACGGCGAGGACGGCTACCTCTGGCGCAACGGGACGACGATCCTGATCCTCTTCACCCGGGGCCGCAAGACCGGCGAGCAGCGCCGCCATGCCCTCATCTTCCGCGAGCACCGGGGCGCCTACCTGGTCGTCGCGTCCAAGGGCGGCGCTCCCGAGCCCCCGGCCTGGTTCCTCAACCTCGAGGCGGACCCGGCCGTCGAGGTGCAGATCAAGGGCGACCGCTTCGCCGCGACCGCCCGCGTGGCGACGCCGGAGGAGAAGCCGGCGATGTGGGCGGCGATGAACGAAGTGTGGCCCGACTACGACGAATACCAGAAGAGGACCACGCGCGAGATCCCCGTCGTGGTCCTGGACCGGAACTGACCCAAGGGGCACCACCCGCGGCGTCCGCTTGCGACACTGACCGGATGAATGTCGAGCTGGTGCCCCGCTTCACCGTCGACGACGCCGAGCTGAGCGCCCTGCACGCCCGCGCCTTCGGCAACGATCCCGCCGAGATCCAGCCGTGGTCCGAGCGCTTGCACCGGCACGCGCTCACGTGGCTCGGGGCCTTCGCCGGTGACCGTCTCACCGGCTTCGTCTACGTGGCCTGGGACGGCGGCACCCACGCCTTCCTCCTCGACCCCGTCGTCGACCCCGCCCACCGCCACCAGGGCCTCGGCACCGCCCTGGTCAAAGCCGCCGCCGACGCCGCCCGCGCCGCCGGCTGCACCTGGCTCCACGTCGACTTCGAGCCCCACCTCAAGCCGTTCTACCTCGAAGAATGCGGCTTCCGCGCCACCGCCGCCGGCCTCCTCCGCCTCCCATAGCCGTCCCCTCGCGCACCCGGAGCCGAAGCGGTGACCAAGAGGTGGCCTTGATCGTTGGGCAGACGTGACTGACGATGACGGGACGCTCGTGCGGGTGGCTTCGCTGCCCGTGGACTGGACGCTGCAGATTCTCGTCGACGAGGTGAACGAGGACGGCAAGGAGCCGCAGAAACTGCTGCTCGCCGTGCACGGGGCCGTCATCGCGGGGACGCTCGTGGCGGAGGCCGACTGGCTGGCGGGGCAGGGGTTTCTGCCCTTCGCGGAGCAGTCGCGGGGGCGGCTGGCCCGGCGCCGGGAGCTGCTCGCGCAGGTCGCCGCCAAGGAGACGCGCGAGCAGCTCACCGCGGACGAGCGGGCCGCCGTCGACGGGGGTGCCGCGTTTCTGCACCTGATCGACGTCATCGTGCTCGACGGGTCGCCGGCGTTGACGACCCTGTCCGGCGCGCGGACGAGCTGGCGCTTCCGGCTGTCCGATGTGTCCGGCTGGTCCCCGGCCGAGGTGACGCTGGAGCCGGCCCGGTCCAGCTGACCCGCCCCCGAGCCGGCCGCAGCGCAGGAGCGGAGGGGCTCAGCCCACGTAGAGGACGGCGTCGATCTCGATGTCGAAGCCGACGAGCGGCACCGGCAGCGTCGTGCGTACCGGCAGGTTGTCGCCCTTGATGTATTCGGCGTAGATCGTGTTCATCTCCGCGAAGTCCCCGAAGTCGCGCAGGTAGACCCCGACCCGGACGGCGTCGTCGAGCGAGGCCCCGGCGGCCTCGGCGACCGCGGCCAGGTTGCGGAAGGCCGCGTGGGCCTGCTCGGCGAAGCTGCCCGTGACCCGGGTGCCGTCCGGCAGCGCGGGCACGCACCCGGCGAGATAGATGGTGTCGCCGGCGACGACGGCCTTGGAGTAGGGGCCGCCGGCGGGGGCAGCCTGAGGGGCTTGAACTGCGCGTTTGGGCATGGGCAGGATCCTATCGGGGGAATTGTTCGGCCAGGCCGTCGACGCCCACGAGCGGCGCGGACAGCAGGGTGCGGAGGTCCCGGTCGCGGCGGGTGAGGGCGGCCCGTTGCGCGTCGGTCAGCGGCACCCACGGCGGCACCGGGCCGGGCAGGACCGGCGGGAGGAGGCGCCCGCCGACATAGGTGGCCTCGTTGACCAGGCGCAGCGGCGACCGCCGGACCTGGCGGTGGGCGTCGGCCAGCTCGAACGAGCCCTCCTCGAGCCGGAAGACGGCGATGTCGGCCGGCGCCCCGACGTCGAGCGTGCCGCCGGGCAGGCCGAGCGCGCGGGCCGGGTGGGTGGTCACGGCGGCGAGCACCTCCGGCAGCGGCATCCCCAGGGCGAGGAGCTTGGCCATGGTGGTGGGCAGGTCGAAGACGGGCCCGTGCAGCGACCGGGCGTGGAGATCGGTCGAGATGGTGTACGGCCGGAGCCCCGCCGCCAGCTGAGCGGCGGCCACGTCGAAGGCGAAACCCCCGGAGCCGTGCCCGATGTCGAACAGCACCCCGCGCCGATGGGCCGCCACCACCGCCGGTCCGAGCGGCGCCGCGATGCCTGAGGCGCAGTGCGTGACGATGTCGCCGGGGCGCAGCACGTCGAGCACCTCGTCGAGCTCCGGCGGTGTGGCCCCGATGTGGACCATCACGGGGATCCCGCACGCCTCGGCCACCCGCAGGCCCCGGCGCAGTGGTTCGATGCCGTTGCCGCCGACGGTCTCGCGGTCGATGCGTACCTTGATGCCGCGCACGCGATCGCGATGCGCCCGCACGGTCTCGATCGCCAGCCCGACGTCGCAGTGCGCGAGGTCGCGGCTCTCCCCGGTCCGCCCGGCCAGCCCGATCGCCGAGATGTTGAGCAGGACAGGCACCCGAACGATATGGCAGAGATGTCCGACGAGGGTGAAAGCCCCCATCGACCCGGCGTCGACCCACGTGGTCACCCCGGTCCGCCACGCGAGAGCCGCGGGATCGATCCCCCAGTAGCCCGGCCCCACATGCGTGTGCAGGTCGATCAGCCCCGGCGTGACGAGCAGCCCCCGCACATCGTGCACCACGGCGCCGTCCAGATCAGGCCCGGTGGCCGCCACGAGTCCGTTGTGGACCGCCAGATCGCCGTCCGGCGCGCCGCCGCGCAGCACCAGGTCGTACGTCATGGGGTGTCCAGGGCCGAGGTGATCGCGAGCCGGTAGAGGCGCGTCGGCCGGCCCTTGCGGTGCAGCTGGCTGCTGCCGTCGTCGACGGCCAGCGCGGACGAGCTGAGCTTGCGGATCAGCCGCCGCCCGCTCGGGTCGGTGATGCCCAGCGACCGGGCCAGGTCGCTGGGCGAGACGGGCCGGCCCGCGAGGCTGCGCTCGATGGCGGCCAGCCGCGACAGTGTGGCGGGGCTGAGCCCGACCCGCCCGGCGAGCGCCTCGATCCCGCCGTGCTCCCGGTACGTGTACGCGAGTGGCGCCCCGCTCGTCCCCATCGGCCCGATCATCAGCCCGTTGTCGGCGATCAGGTAGGCGCCCGGATCGGTGTCCTGCTCGGCACGCGCGGCGGCCCGTTCGGCCAGCGCCACGGACACCCGGGCCGAGGACCCCACCCCGAAACCCGCCACCGCCCGTACGCCCAGAGCGGTCCGCGCCTCGGCCAGCACCGGCAGCGTGACCCACCGGTGCGTGAGCGTTTCGAACAAAGCGGCATGAGCGAACACGACGACACCCCGGCGCCCCCGGTTGTCGATCCACGCGTCCGCGAACTCGGGCGTGTTGAGCAGCAGGTGGTGCAGGCCGACGCGGGCCCGGTCGACGTCGGCCCCGGGCGCCGCGACGAGGAAGATGCCGGCCGCGAAGCGCTGACCGTCGGCCTGCTTGGTGCGCACCCGCGACGCCAGCTCGTGCAGGTCGGCGCGGATGGTGCCCGGGGTGGCGAGCGCGTTGAGCACGGTCACCGGCCCGTCCAGCGCGGCGGCGACCCCGGTGCGGACGCTGATCACGTACGGGGCGCCGCTCGCCGCCAGTGCGGACCGGTGGAAGGCGACCACGTCGGCGATGGGCTGCTCGGGATCGAACGGCAGGCAGGCGATGGCGTCGCGGTCCAGCTCCAGGGCCGTCGCGACCTCGTCGACCGTCTCCCGCGTGAACGTGTCGATGCTCACCGGGGTGGCCGGCCAGCCGTGGCCCCGGGCCCGTGTCCAGGCCAGGGCCAGGTCGAGCGCGGCCGAGCGGGTCACGGACACGGGCAGGCCGTCGGGGAGCAGGTCACGGCACCGGGCGTACGGGACCAGGCCGAGCAGGAGCCCGTCGAGCTGCCCGGCGGCGAGCAGCCCGGCCACCGCGTCCCGGATCTGGTCCTCGCGCTCGTAGACCGCCCAGGCGAACGTCACCCCGGTCAGCGTGCGGGCCGCCTCCTCGAAACGGGCGCGATGGCCGGCGTGCAGCACGAGCCCGATCGTCAGCGCCAAAGCAGATCTCCCGAACCGTAGTGGCTCGTAAGTGGTCCGTAGTAGCTTTCCGGCAAGACACGGTGGAGGTCAAGATGATTCTCGATGTTCCCGAGGCGACGATCGACTGGCGGGCCAAGGGCTTCTGGCAACCCGAGGGCGAGGTGAGCGTCCGCGACTTCGTGGCGGCGAAGCACACCCTCTTCGACGGCTCGTTCACGTGGCCGCTGATGGTCGTCCGCGACTCGGCGGTGCGGGCCAACATCGCGACCATGGCGGACTACGCGCGGCGGCACGGCTTCTCGTTCGCCCCGCACGCCAAGACGTCGATGGCTCCGAGCCTGCTCGAGGCGCAGCTGGAGGCGGGCGCGTGGGCCCAGACGGCGGCGACCGCGAACCAAGCGCTCGTGCTGCGCCGCCTCGGTGTGCCCCGGGTGCTCATCGCGAACGAGGTGCTCGACCCGACCGCCCTGCGCTGGCTCGCCGCCGAGTCCCGGAAGGGCTGGGAGGTCTACGTCCAGGTCGACTCCGTGCGGGGCGCCGAGGCGGCCGGCGACCTGCCCGTGCTGATCGAGGTCGGACATGCGAACGGGCGCACCGGGTGCCGGACGGTGGCCGACGTCGTCGCCGTGGCCGAGAAGGCCCGCCATCCCGTCGGAGTCACGGCCTACGAAGGCGGGCTGAACTCGGCCGAGGAGGTCGACGCCTTCCTGGCGACGCAGGTCGAGGCGGTCAAGGCGATCGCCGACCGGCTGCCGGCGGAGGTGATCGTCTCGGCCGGCGGCAGCGCGTGGTTCGACCGGGTCGTCGCCGCGCTCGAGGGCCAGTGGCTGCCCGGGCACACGATCCGGGCGGTGCTGCGCAGCGGCGCGTCGGTCACCCACGACGAGGGTCTCTACCAGGAGAAGACACCGTTCAACCGGGTCGCCGAGGGGTCGCTGACGGCGGCGCTGGAGATCCACGCGCAGGTGCTCTCCACGCCCGAGCCCGGGCTGGCGATCGTCGGCATGGGCCGCCGGGACGTGCCCTTCGACAACGGGCTGCCGACCACTTCCGCCGGGGAGGTGGTCCAGCTCAACGACCATCACGCGTACGTCCGGAGCACCTCGCTCGCCGTCGGTGACCTGGTCCGGTTCGGACTGTCGCACCCGTGCACGGCCTTCGACAAGTGGCGCTACATCCCGGTCGCCGACGATGACGACGTGGTGGTCGACGTGTTGCACACGTATTTCTAGGCTTGACGATCGTCCGTCCGACCAGGACAGTGGGGGCACCTGAGGCAACGAACCACTTACGAACCACGTTCGGGAGTGACCGCCATGAGACTCCGCCTGGCCACGGCCGCCGCCCTCGCTCTCACGCTCACCGCCTGCGCCCCCTCGACCTCGTCGCCGTCCGGCACGCCGTCGGACGGTGGCGCGCGTACCGGAACGCTCAAGGTCTGGCTCTTCGACGAGCCGAACCGCGCGCCCAAGGAGAAAGTCGTGCAGGAGGCGGTCGCGGAGTTCACCGCGAGCCATCCCGGCACGAGCGTCGACGTCCAGTACATCGCCGTCGACACGCGCAGCGAGCGCTTCAAGGGCGCCTTCAACGACCCGGGCAGCGCGCCCGACGTGGTCGAATACGGCAACACCGACCTTCCTGAGTACGCCGCCGCGGGTGGCCTGGCCGACGTCGGCGCCATCGCGGACGCGGACCTGACCGCCGACGCCCGGGCCAGCGCGACGTACGAGGGCACTCTGCTCGGGGTCCCCTGGTACCTCGGCGTCCGGGCCCTCTACTACCGCACGGACGTGTTCCAGGAGCTCGGGCTGAAGGTGCCCGCCACCCTGGCCGAGGTCACGACCACGGCCCGGACGATCCGGACGAAGAAGCCGGAGCTGTTCGGGCTCGCGGTCGGCGGCAAGTACACGTACGCGGCGATGCCGTTCGTGTGGGCGCACGGCGGCGAGATCACGGATCTCGACTCGGCGCCGGCGCGGGCGGGGCTGAGGGCGTACACGGATCTGATCAAGCCGGACAACTGCCCGCCGCAGCAGTGCGCGGACCTGACCGGCGGCAAGACCGTGGACCTCTTCGCGAGCGGCAAGGCCGCGATGGGCATCCTCGGCAACTTCAACCGGGCGGCCGTGGACGCGGGCGCCGCCAAGGGCAAATATGCCGTCGTGCCGCTGCCCGGCGTCACGGCGGGCTCGGTCGCCCCGGCCTTCGCGGGCGGCAACAACCTCGGCATCATGAAGAACGCGCAGCGCCCGGCCCTGGCCGCCGACTTCCTCACCCTGCTGGCGAGCAAGAAATACCAGGCCCGGATGTACGACGCCATGGGCAACCTGCCGACGCTGAAGTCCGCGAGCGACGAGGTCGCCGGCCAAGACCCGTTCGTCAAGCCGTTCCTGGACACGATCGCCGCCGGCACCAAGTTCGTGCCGCTCGACCCGGGCTGGGGCAAGATCGACGCGGGCGCCGTACTGCCGACGATGATCGAGAAGGTGGCCACCGGGAAGGCGACAGTGGAGCAGGCCACCGCCGACGCCGCCCAGCAGATCGACGCGGCCCTGACCAAGTGAGGTCCCGCTTCACGGCCCTGTGGCTGCTGCTGCCCGCCGCCCTGGTGCTGGCCGCGCTGTTCGCCTATCCGATGTACCAGCTCGGGCTCATCTCGGTGCTGGACTTCACGCAGGCGCAGGTCAGCGGCGGGCAGCCGACCCGATTCGTCGGCCTGGACAACTACACGCGGCTGCTGGGCGACGGGCAGTTCTGGTCGGTGCTGCTGGCCACGGTCGGATTCGCCGCGGCGTGTGTGATCGCCACCCTGGCCGTGGGGGCCGCGCTGGCCGTACTCCTCACTCGCGTCAGCCGGATCCCCCGCCTGCTGCTGTCGCTCGCCGCGATGGCCGCGTGGGCGGTGCCCGCGGTGAGCGGGTCGACGGTGTGGATGTTCCTCTTCGACACCGACCTCGGCTTCGTCAACCAGCTGCTCGGGCTCGACGGCTACAACTGGTTCTACGGCCGCTACACCGCCTTCGCCCTGGTCGGCGCCGCGGTCGTCTGGGCGGCGTTCCCGTTCGTGATGGTCACGCTCTACGCCGGCATCTCGGCCATCCCGGGCTCGGTGGTCGAGGCGGCGGCGCTCGACGGCGCGAGCACGTGGCGGGCCTTCTGGCAGATCATCGTGCCGATGCTGCGCCCGGTGCTGGCGATCGTCGTCATCCAGTCGATCATCTGGGACTTCAAGATCTTCACCCAGATCTACGTGATGACCCGCGGCGGCGGCCTCGCGGGCCAGAACCTCACCCTCAACGTGTACGCCTACCAGCAGGCGTTCGCCTCGAGCGAGTACGGCCTCGGCTCGGCGATCGGCGTCGTGATGATGCTCATCCTGCTGGCCGTGACGCTGCTCTACCTCCGCACCCTGCGCCGATCGGGAGAGCCGTTGTGAGACGTGTCCTCGACACGCTGGCCGTGGCGATCGCGGTCGTCGTCGTCTTCCCGATCTACTGGATGGTGCTCGCCGCCGTGAAGCCGGCCGGCGAGATTCAGTCCCTCCACCAGCGCCCGTGGACCCTGGCGCCGTCGCTCGACGCCTTCCGCCGGGTGCTCGCCGTCAACGACTTCGGCCGCTACTTCCTCAACAGCCTCCTCGTCGCCCTGGTCGTCGTGGCGATCTCCGGTGTCCTCGCCTTCCTCGCCGCCGTGGCCCTCACCCGGTTTCGTTTCCGCCTGCGCACAACCGTGCTCGTGCTCTTCCTCGTGGCGCAGATGGTGCCGGTCGAGGCGCTGACCATCCCGCTCTTCTTCCTCGTACGCGACCTGGGCGCCCTGAACACGCTCGGCTCGCTGATGCTCGTGCACACCGCGTTCACGCTGCCCTTCGCGATCTGGATGCTCCGCGGCTTCGTCGCCGCCGTGCCCGACGAGCTCGACGAGGCGGCCCAGCTCGACGGGGCGTCGCGCTTCACGGTGCTGTGGCGGATCCTGTTCCCGCTCGTGGCGCCCGGGCTCGCCGCCACGAGCGTGTTCAGCTTCATCCACGCGTGGAACGACTTCCTGTTCGCCCGTACCTTCATCATCAGCGCGACCGGCAACCAGACCTTGCCCATGGCCTTGCTGGTCTTCTTCAAGCCGGACCAGAACGACTGGGGCGCCATCATGGCCGCGTCGACCCTGATGACCCTGCCGGTGCTGGTGTTCTTCCTGCTCGTCCGCCGGCGTCTGGTCGCCGGCCTGGGCGGGGCGGTGAAGGATTGATCCCCCGTCCGTCCGGCGTCTTCTCCCCGGGCGGCTACGTGCTCGACATCGCGTCCGCCGGCGTCACCGTCTCGGCCGACTCGCCGGCCGGAGTCTTCTACGCTCAGCAGACTCTGCGTCAGCTGCCAGATTCTTTCGTGGGCCGGATCGAGGACGGGCCGCGATTTGCCTGGCGCGGCGTGATGCTCGACGTGGCGCGGCACTTCATGCCGGTGCCGGACGTCCTCCGCTTCCTCGACCTGATGGCCATCCACAAGCTCAACGTCCTCCACCTGCACCTCACCGACGACCAGGGCTGGCGTCTCGAGGTGCCCGGGTGGCCGCGCTTGACCTCGGTCGGCGCGTGGCGACCCCGGTCGATGCGCGGGTCCCGGCAGCACGGCCTGTACGACGACACGCCGCACGGCGGGTGCTATACCGCCGCTGATTTGCGGCGCCTTGTTGCGTATGCGTCGTCTTTGTTCATCTCGATCGTGCCCGAGGTCGACATGCCCGGGCACATGCAGGCGGCGCTGGCCGCGTATCCCGCGCTGGGTTCCGCCTCCGCCTCCTCCTCTTCCGCCGCCGCCTCTTCCTCCGGTGGCGCTTCGCCGTCCTTTGCGGGCGAGGTCATGACCGCGTGGGGCGTGTCCCCCTTCGCCCTCACCCTGACGTCGTCCACCATGGACTTCGTCCGAGCGGTTCTCACCCAAGTGTGCGACATCTTCCCGTCCCCCTTGATCGGCATCGGCGGCGACGAGGTCTCCGCGGACATCTCAGCCGTCGTGGCCTTCGCCGCCGAAGTCCTGGCCTCCCACGGCCGCCGCGTCTACGCCTGGGACGACATCCTCACCGCCGGCGCCCCCGCCGACGCGGTCATCGCCGCGTGGCGTGGCACCCTCCCGGCCGTGGCCGCCACCCGGGCCGGCCACCAGGTGGTCTCCTGCCCCGACATGAGCTGCTACCTCGACTACCGCCAGTCCGACGACCCGGCCGAACCCACCCCCGTCGGCACCCGCCTCACCCTCGACGACCTCTACGCCTTCGACCCCGTCCCCCCAGGCGCCGACCCGGCCCTGATCCTGGGTGCTCAGGCCAATATCTGGACCGAGCACATGGAGAACGCCCGCCGCGTCGACTACATGGCCTTCCCTCGTCTCTGCGCCTTCGCCGAAAAGGTCTGGTCCCCACCCGGCGGCAACTCGCCCGACTTCCACCGCCGCCTCGCTGACCACCTGCCGCGCCTGGACGCCCTCGGCGTGAACTACCGGCCGCTGTCGGGTCCCCGCCCGTCCGATGCCCGCCCGGACGCCCCGGGCAACCCCCGCACCCACGCCGACCGAGAAGCTGAACTCGCCGAGATGACCGCGCCCCTGCGGAAGCGATTTCCGCTCTGAGCGCGCCTCTACGCGTACTCGGGCTGTGCGGTAGCGCGCGACGTGGTCACGGTTCGGGCAGTTTCGGCTCCGGCAGGGCGCGCGGGGGCAGCTCGAAAGAGCTGAAGTCGAGCTCGGGCAGCGTCCTGTCCTGGTACGCGGCTCGCGCCGTATCGACCAGGTTCGGCAACGCCACGACGGTGCCCGCGACCAGCACGCCCAGGCTCAGCGCGCCGGAGGTTTCGTCCTGGGAGCGCAAGCGTTCGGCATAGCTGAGTGCCAGGTCTTCTTCGTTGAGATAGCGGTAGCAGATCGCCAGCAGGGCGAGGATCCGCAGATAGCGCTGTTCCAGCATGACGTAATTCCGCGCCCGGAGCACGAACTGCCGCCGGCCACCAGATCCGGTGACCTTCCTTCGGAGAGCGGCCTCCGCGCCCTCCAGGTGATTGACGGCCGACCATACCTGCGCCTGCCGGTCCCGGGCTCCGGCGGCCTTCCCCAGAGCGCCGAGTGCCGCCTCGACGTTGATCTCGGCCAGCGCCTCGGCCAGCGGTCCGCCCTCGACGAAGCGCACGACCGTGCCGGCTGCCTTGACGCTCGCGAGCAGATCCATCGCCGCAACTTCCTGAGGGGGTGGCGTGCGCCCGGGCGACCCGAACCGGTGCCCGAATCTGCCTTCAAGGTAAGCCGGGTGCGGCGCGGAGCAAGTCCTTCGTCGTCGATCGGACGGGGGGCGCTCGGCGCCGGCCACCCGATGCGATGGTCGATGCGCGGGCTGCTTGACCGGGCGGGCGGGGTTTGATCGGATGATGGCAGCGTCGCGGTGTACCCGGCACACAGGCCGCCGTGGGCATGGAGGCGCGGGACCATGGGATTTCCGTGGACGATCGTGAATCGGCCGAGTGGGCGCGCTTTGCCGCCTTCGGCACTCAGCTCGTCGCCGTGCATCAGCGGCTGCGGGACATGCTCGATGATCTGCAGGACGGCGTCGTGCTGTCGTGTGTGGGGTTCTGTGCCGCGTTGACGGCGCATCACACGCAGGAGGATCGGGAGGTTTTCCCTCTCCTCGCGGCGAAGCATCCGGAGTTGCGGGACTTCCTGGGCCAGTTGCGGCGCGACCACGAGGTGATCGCCGCGATGCTGCGGGAGGAGCCGCTTGATCTCGGGGCGCTGACGGCCGTACTCCGGACGCATTTTGCGGGTGAGGAGAAGCGGCTCGTCGATGTGCTGAACTCTTCCGTGGGATTGACCCCCCTCACCAGCGCCTTAGAGTTTGAGTAGCGCTGAGTGACGGGGGGCCGGGTGGGTTCGGACGTACGGGACAGGCTGGCCGCGCGGCACCGGGAGCTCGTGTCGCGGCATGAGGTGCTGGGGCGCGAGCCGGAGGACAGCGGGCGCTACGAGGATCTGCTCGAGCGGGTGTTCGACGCCGGCGACGATCTGTTACGGGTGGTCGACGAGGCCGAGTCGCGGGCGGCGCGGATCCGGCGGCTGGCGGCGACCGGGCTGCTGATGGCCGGGCTCGTCACGGCCGGGCTGGTGGCGGGCGGGGTGCTGCCGGCGTGGGCCCTCGCCGGGGTGGTGCTCGCCGTCGCGGCCGCCGCCGCGTTGTGGCTGACCGCGCATCCGGGCCGGGAGCCGCTGCGCGAGCCCCCGGCGGTGCCGAAGCAGCGCGAGCCCGAAGCCGCGACGCAGCCACAGAGGAGCGAGGTGGAATGAGCCCCGACGCCCCCGGCGACCTGGCCCGCGTCGCGGAGTCGCTGCGCAACGAGATCCAGCGGAAGAGCAACACGTTGAAGCGCGTGCTCGAGGAGCAGATCAAGGAGAACGCGCGGACCGCCGACCGCCGGCATCGGGAGCTCACGCAACGGTGCGATCAGGCCGACGAGCGGCTGGCCCGGACGGCCGAGGCGCAGGACGAGCTCGGGCGGCGGATCGACGAGGAGCTGGGCGGGGCGCGGCGCGCGATCGAGCGGCTGACCGCGGACGTGCGGGTGTTCGAGGGGCGGCTGCTGCGCGAGCAGGGGGTGCAGCCCGTCGATCTGGACACCGTGCCGGACGAGTGGGTGCGGCTCGTCACGCAGGTGCGCGAGGCGGAGCAGATCCGTTCCGGGATCCTCGGGGAGGAGGCCCGGGCGGGCCACCGCCGGCTGCTCCGGGAGTACGCCGACCTGCGCGAGCTGACGGCGCAGAGCCGGTCGTGCGCGTTCGACGCCAGCCGGCGACTGGCGGCGGCCCGGCTGGGGGGACGGGCGTTCCGGCAGGCCGCGCGCTCGTACCGTACTCATCGGGCCCGGTTCCGCGAACGGGATGCGCTGCTGCGCGACCAGCGGACGGCCGTGGCCGTCGCCGAGGAGGAGCTGGAGCGGGACAAGCAGCGCCGGGAGGCGTACAGGCAAAGGCGCGGCGACGACGCGGTGGCCGACCTGACCGCCCACATCCGCCGCCGGGTGAAGTCGGCCGTGGAGTCGCACGCGTTCTTCCCGGCCTGGTTCAGCATCGAGCTGGCGCACCGGCCGGCGCCGGGCCGCAGCGACGAGTGGGTGGAGGCGGCGGCGCAGCTGGTGCTCTATCGGGTGACTTATCAGGTGACGCACGGGGTGCAGGCCCTCGGCGACGCGCCCGAAGACGGGAGTTACCGGGCGGAACGGTACGGCACGGTGCGCGCCGCTCTGCGACGATTGGCCGAATGACCGTCACCTTCGACTGGGGTCCGCAGGGCGCCCGGTCGCTCGCTCCCCACGCGACAGTTGTCGCCGTGGTCGATGTGCTGTCGTTCACCACGACGCTGACCGTGGCGCTGGACCGGGGGATCAGTGTCGCGCCCTACCCGTGGCGCGACGAGTCGGCCGTACGTTTCGCCGCCCGGCACGACGCCGTGCTGGCGGTCGGCCGCCGGGAGCACGGCCCGGTCAGCCTGTCGCCCGCCACGGTCCGCGCGGCGCGGGGGATCGAGCGCCTGGTGCTGCCGTCGCCCAACGGCGCGACCATCTCCGCCCTGCTGGGGGAGTACGACGCGACCGTCGTCGGGGTCTCGCTGCGCAACGCGGCGTCGGCCGCTGCCTACGTCACGACCTTGGGGGGTACGGTCGCCGTGGTCGCCTCCGGCGAACGCTGGCCCGACGGATCCCTGCGCCCGGCCGTCGAGGACCTCTGGGGCGCGGGCGCGTTCCTGCACCACCTCGCGCCGTCCTCCGCGTCGCCGGAAGCGCGCAGTGCCATCGGGGCTTACCGGGCCGTGTCGGATGTGCTGTCCGAGTCGCTGCATGCCTGTTTCAGCGGCCTCGAACTCATCGACTACGGCTTCCCGCAGGATGTCGCCGTGGCCGCCGAGGCCGGGCAGAGCGACGTCGTGCCGGTGCTGCGCGACGGCTGGTACGTGGCGGATCCGGGCCCCGCGCCAGCCGCCTGAGGAGGATTCCGACGCTGGACGCTTCTTGACTGGTGCCGCGCGGGTGCCGTCCGTGATCGTTAAGTGGTCACGGAAAGTCAAGGAGAAGAACCATGCGCAAGTGGTGGCCGCTCGTCACTGTCTGCCTCGGCACGTTCATGCTGCTCATCGATGTCACCATCGTGAACGTCGCCCTGCCGCCCATGGCGGTGGACCTGCACACGTCGTTCACGGCCCTGCAGTGGGTCGTCGACGGCTACGCATTGTCATTGGCCGTGCTGCTGCTCGGCGCCGGGGCGCTCGGCGACCGCTACGGCCACCGGCGCCTCTACGCGATCGGGCTCGTCGTCTTCGCCCTCGCGTCGCTGGCCTGCGGGCTGGCCACCGGCGGCGGCACTCTGATCGCCGCCCGGGTGGTGCAGGGCGTCGGCGCGGCGGCCATGTTCACCACGACGTTCGCGCTGCTCAACGGGGCTTACCAGGGGCGTGAGCGCGGGGTGGCGTACGGCGTCTGGGGTGGGGTCTCGGGCGCCGCGGCGGCCATCGGCCCGGTCCTCGGCGGCCTGCTCACCGACGGGATCAACTGGCGCTGGATCTTCTTCGTCAACCTGCCCATCAGCGTGGCGGCCGTCGTGCTGACCTTCGTGGTGCTGCGCGCCGACCAGGGCAACCGCCGCGGCACGTTCGACTACGCCGGAACGGTCACCTTCACCGTGGCGGCGACGGCCCTCACCTTGGCGGTCATCCGCGCGAACACCGAGGGCTGGACCGCCTTCGCCACGTGGGGCCTGCTGCTGCTCAGCGCGGTCGGCCTGCTCGCCTTCGTCCTCGTCGAGCGGCGCGTCGCCCACCCGATGCTCGACCTGGCCCTGCTCCGCAACCGCTCCTTCGGCGGCATCCTCGTCGGCGCCCTGCTCGTCAACATGGCCGCGTTCGCCGCGTTCACGTACACCTCGATCTGGCTCCAGACGATCGTCGGCCTCTCCCCGCTGCGCGCCGGCCTGGTCGGCCTGCCCATGTCGATCGTGTCGGTCGTCGTCTCGGGCATCGCGGGAGCACGCCTGCACGGCCGGTCCCCGCGCATCATCATCGGTACGGGCCTCCTCCTCATCGGCGCCGGCTCGGCCCTGACCGCGCTGCTCCTCGGCCCCGACTCGAGCTGGCCCGCCCTGCTCGCCGGCTACGCGGTCATCGGCGCCGGCGTCGGCCTCGTCATGCCCACCCTGGCCGAGGCGGCGATGGCGTCGGTGCCCCGCGAGCGCAGCGGCATGGCGGCCGGCGCCGTCAACACCGCCCGCCAGCTGGGCTTCGCGATCGGCATCGCCCTGCTGGGCACCGCTTTCGCGGGCCGGGCCCGGGCCCACCTGACCGACGCGGGCGCCCCCAACCCGTCGGACACCGCCCACGGCCTCGCCGGCGGCCAGGCCCAGCGCATCCTGGCCGCCGTCCCGGCCGACGTCCGCGCCACTGTGGACAACGCCCTCCACGGCGCCTCGATCGCCGGCCTGGACGCGGCGTTCCTGGTGGCGGCGGGAGCGGGCATCCTCGCGGGCATCGCGGTGCTGGCCTTGGTCCGCCCGGCGCGCCCGGCTGCGGGTCCCAGCGCCCCCGCTCCCGGGAAGGCGCCCGCCGTCACGCACTGACCCTAGACGACCGGGCCGCGGAGGATGCCGTTCTCGACGAGGGAGACGGCCTGCTTGACGCGGGTGAAGACCGGGACCGCCTCGCAGGTGTGGACTTCGGCGATCGCGGCGATGTCGGTGGTCAGGTAGCGGTAGAGGGCCGGGGCGTCCGGGCACAGCGCGATCGCCACCAGGGAGGCCGCGCCGGTCACCGCGGCGGCCCAGGCCAGGGGGGTGTGGTCGGCGAGGCGGGCGCCCACGGTGGCGAGGTCGGTGGGGGAGATCGTGAACCACAGGTGGGCGACCGCGCGGAAGCCGAGGGCGTTGACCGAGGTGTCGAGGTCGAAGCGGAGCAGGCCGGACTCGGTGAGGGTGCTCAGGCGGAGGGCGGCCTTGCGCTGGGTCCAGCCGGTCGCCTCGGCCAGGGCGGCATAGCTGGCCCGGCCGTCGTGGGCGAGCGCCACCAGCAGGGGCCGGTCCTCGGGGGTGAGTTCGATGCCGGCGGGGGAGACGGGGGCGGGGGACTCGTCGGCCAGCAGCTCGCGGCGCTGGTCGGTGCCGAGCTTGTCGTCGCCGGTGATCCAGTCGGCTTCGCCGCGGCCCACGAAGCGGTGCAGGACCTGGTGGGTGCTGAGCGACAGGACGTTCGCGGCGCGGGGAAGGTGGGCGAGCAGGCCCTCGGAGGAATTCTCGTCGACGAGGGCCTGGCAGGTCAGCTCGGCGCCGCCCGCGCCGACGGCGACCCAGCTGGTGTCGGTGCGGCGGGCGAGGGCGGCGGCCGTCGTCGCGGCGGTGCCGGGGCGGCAGGCGATGCGGAGCATCCAGGAGCTGGTGCCGGGGAGCAGCGAGCGGTCGGCCACGCCGAAGACGCGGACGAGGCCGTGCGAGCGCATCCGCTGGTAGCGGCGGGCGACCGTCTGCTCGGAGACGTCGAGCACCGCGGCCAGTCGGGCGAAGGGCACCCGCGGCGCGAGCGTCAGGCCATGGAGGATCTGCCGGTCCAGCCGGTCGATGGTGGCGGTTTCCCGAGGTGTACGCGCCGGCACGCCCGAAATCCTACGCCCGCGCGCGAAAAGAAGTCCTCTGCTCGTGCGCGGAACGATGGCGCCGCGTCGCACGGGTACGGCGCTGGAGGTCACGCGCGACGCGACCGGATCGGGGGATGGGCCGGCGCCGGTTTCGACCGTTACGGTGGGTGCGCGGCGTTTTCGCGGCATCCGTGCGCCCTCGACCTCCGGAGTCCTCCATGTCGGTGTTCCGCGCGTCGAACTCGAAGACCACCCACCGGCCCCGCACGGAGTTTCCCGACGGGCCGACCGAGCGCCTCGCCCCCGTCGAGCCCGTGCCGGCGCAGCCCCGGACCGGAGTCGCCGTGGCGATCCTGCTCGCCATGCTGGCCCTGATCGTGGCGGTCGCCGCCCTCCTCGTGGCGTGGCGGGCGACGGAGCGAAGCGCGCGGATGAACACGACGAATGCGCACGGGGTTGCGTACACGGGAAAGGGAATGACCCCGCAGCGGCCGGCGGCGTCGCAGGGTGGCGGGGTGAGCGTGCGGCGCGCCTGACAGAATGACGGTCGCGCCCCGTGAACCTGTGTGAGGAGAGCTTTCCGTGATCCGTACCCATGAAGCCGGCAGCCTGCGGGCCGAGCACGCCGGCCAGACGGTGACGCTCGCCGGGTGGGTGGCCCGCCGGCGCGACCACGGCGGCGTGATCTTCGTCGATCTGCGTGACGCCTCGGGCATCGTGCAGGTGGTCTTCCGCGAGGAGGACGCGCACGCGCTGCGCAACGAGTTCTGCGTGAAGGTCACCGGCGAGGTCCGGGCCCGGCCCGAGGGCAACGACAACCCGGAGCTGGCCACCGGCGCGATCGAGGTCGCCGCCGCCGAGCTGGCCGTGCTGTCCGAGGCCGCGCCGCTGCCGCTGCCCGTCGACGACACGATCACCGCGTCGGACGACCTCCGCCTGAAGTACCGCTATCTCGACCTGCGGCGCTCCGGCCCGGCGAGCGCGCTCAAGCTGCGCAGCCGCGCCAACCAGATCGCCCGCGAGGTGCTGCACGCCCGCGACTTCAACGAGATCGAGACGCCGACCCTGACCCGGTCGACGCCCGAGGGCGCCCGCGACTTCCTGGTGCCGGTCCGGCTGCAGCCCGGCACCTGGTACGCGCTGCCGCAGTCCCCGCAGCTCTTCAAGCAGCTGCTCATGGTGGCCGGCATGGAGCGCTACTACCAGATCGCGCGCTGCTACCGCGACGAGGACTTCCGCGCCGACCGGCAGCCCGAGTTCACCCAGCTCGACATCGAGATGTCCTTCGTCACCCAGGAGGACATCATCGAGCTCGGCGAGGAACTCGTGTCGAAGCTGTGGGGCGAGCTGGCCGGCTACGAGGTGCAGCTCCCGATCCCGCGCCTCACCTGGACCGACGCGATGAACCGCTACGGTTCCGACAAGCCCGACCTGCGCTACGGCGTCGAGCTGACCGAGCTGACCTCCTACCTCGACGGCACGGAGTTCCGCGTGTTCGCCGGTGCGATCGCTGCCGGTGGCTACGTCGGTGCGGTCGTCATGCCCGGCGGCGCGTCGCAGACCCGCAAGGAGCTCGACGGCTGGCAGGACTGGGCCAAGGCGCGCGGCGCCCGGGGCCTGGCCTACGTGACGCTGGACGCATCGACAGGCGAGCCGAAGGGGCCCGTCGCGAAGAACCTTTCCGAGGCGCATCTGTCCGGATTGGCGGATGCGGTCGGGGCCAAGCCGGGCGACGCGGTCTTCTTCGCCGCGTCGGCCGAGCGGCGGGAGGCGCAGGAGCTGCTCGGCGCGGCCCGGATCGAGATCGCCAAGCGCGCCGGCCTGATCGACGAGTCGGCGTGGGCGTTCTGCTGGGTCGTCGACGCGCCCATGTTCGAGAAGACCTCCTCCGACGACGGGCAGGAGAGCGGCTGGACCGCCGTCCACCACCCCTTCACCTCGCCCAACGAGGAGTGGGAGGGCAAGTTCGAGGAGGCGCCCAACAAGGCGCTCGCCTACGCGTACGACATCGTGGTGAACGGCAACGAGATCGGCGGCGGCAGCGTCCGTATCCACCGCGGCGACGTCCAGAAGCGGGTGTTCGACCTGCTCGGGATCACGCCGGAGGAGGCCGAGGACAAGTTCGGCTTCCTGCTCGAGGCGTTCAAGTACGGCCCCCCGCCGCACGCCGGCATCGCGCTGGGCTGGGACCGCACCTGCATGCTGCTGTCCGGCAACGAGTCGATCCGCGAGGTCATCGCCTTCCCGAAGACCCGCGGCGGCTACGACCCGCTGACCACGGCGCCGACCCCGATCACGGCGCAGCAGCGCACCGAGGCCGGCATCGACGCCAAGCCCAAGGCCGCGGCCGCCCCGGGCACCGACGGCGTCGCCGCACCGGTCCTGCCGTCTTGATCACTCTGGTCGTCGGCGCCAGCGGCCATCTCGGCGGTGAGGTGGCCCGCCTGGCGTCGGCGGCCGGGCACGACGTCGTGGGCACGGCCACCACGGCGGCAGGCGGATGGTCACCCCTGGACGTCCGTGACCGCCGGGCGGTGGTCCAGCTCCTTTCGGCGGTACGCCCCCAGCTGGTCGTCAACACCGCCTACCGCGCGTCCGACTGGTCCACCTGTGCCGACGGCGCCGCGAACGTGGCCCTGGCGTCGGCGGCCGTCGGCGCCCGCCTCGTCCACATCTCCACGGACGCCGTCCACGCCGGCCGCCCCGCTGTCTACGCGGACGACGAGCCGCCCTCGCCCGTGTACGCGTACGGTGCCGCCAAGGCCGCCGCCGAAACCGCGGTCCGCGCCATCGACCCGGCCGCCGCCGTGGTCCGCACCTCCCTGATCATCGGCGACGCCCGCAGCAAGCAGGTCACCATGGCCCTGGAGCTGGCCCGCGGCACCCGCCCGGGCTTCCTCCTCACCGACGAGATCCGCCGCCCGATCGACGCCACCGACCTGGCCGCCGCCGTCCTCGAACTCTCCGCCACCGACCACACCGGCCTGCTCAACATCGCCGGCCCCGTCGACATCTCCCGAGCCGACCTGGGCCGCGCCGTCGCCCGAGCCCACGGCCTCGATCCCGCCGCCATCCCCACCCGCACCGTCGCCGAAAGCGGCCTCGGCCCCCGCCCCGCCGACCTCCGCCTCGACAGCACCCGCGCCACCACCCTCCTGACCACCCGCCTCCGCCCGGTCGCCGAAGTCCTCGCCCGGACGTCCGGATTTTCCTGACCTCTTCCCGCCTCCCTTCCGCGATCACCGCTCGTTACGTTGCGGGTCAGCAATCGTGATGAGGGGGATCGATGTCCGAGGAGACCTGGCTGGCCGCACGCCTGATTCCCACGTCGGGAATCAACGGGGCCGCCGAACAGGAACGACGCGCCACGTCGGCGCTGCTTGCCGTCATGAGCTCGGTGCGCGAGTTCGGGCGCGCCCTCACCCAGCGCTTCGGAGCGCCGGCCGGGCAACTGCAGACCTACATCGAGGTGCCGTTCCCGCACGGCGACAAGCAGTGCATCCCGGACGGGCTGATCCGGGTGTCGCGCGGCCGGCGCCAGTGGACCGCGCTGGTGGAGGTCAAGACCGGCGGTAACGACCTGGAGACCGACCAGCTCGAGCGCTATCTCGACGTTGCTCGTGATCACGGCTTCGACGCCCTCATCACCATCTCCAACCAGATCCCGCCCGTGCCGGGCCAGCACCCGACGGCTGTCGACAAGCGGAAGCTCAGAAGGGTCGCCCTCCACCACCTGCCGTGGAGCGAGATCCTCACCGAGGCGGTGATGCAGAAGGAATACCGGGGGCCGCGGAGATCGCCGGGCGCTTCGACGCGCTGATCCGCTTCGCATGCCTGAAGCTCGGCCGTCAGCTGGGCACCGAGGTGGTTCCCGCCCTGAGCCGCAAGGAGCTGGCCGAGCCGGCGGTCCGCACGCAGGCTCTGGCAACGCAGCTGGTCACTACGGGCACCATGGCCGCGGGCATCCGGATCCCCGGTGCGGTCGGACCGCTTGTCGTCACCGCCGATCTGCGCGCCGGACGCGTCACTTGTCAGGTGGACGTCGACGCGCCGAAGGAGGGTAAGCCGACGACGCGGGTCAACTGGCTGGTGCGGCAGCTGCGAAACGCGCCCGACACCTGCCGGGTGGAGGCGTTCGCGTTGCACGCGCGCGGGGCCGGCCACACCGAGCTGCTCAAGGTGGTGCGCGAGAGACCCGCGGCGATCCTCGGTGACCCGGCGAAGGAGCTGAAGAACTTCCGCGTCGCGCAGTCCGCGGCCGCGGGGACGAAGCGGGGTGCCGGGCGGGGTGGGTTCATCGACTCCGTGCTCGGCGCGGTCGACGACTTCTACGAGCAGGTGTTGCAGAATCTGAAGCCGTGGATGCCCGCGCCGCCACGGTTGCGGTCGCTCGAGGAGACCGCGCCGCCGGTCGAAGCGGTCGCTCCGAGCCTGGTGTCGACGGCGATCTCCTCGCAGGACGGTCCGGAGCGGTCCGTGGCGGCTCCTGAGCAGCGGGCTCCTCAGCAATCGGCTCCCGAGCCGCAGGCGCTGGAGTGAAAGCTCAGGCACACTGAGGCCATGCTGGGAGAGCCGTCCATCGTCGAGCGGCCCGCGCAGGTTTATGCCGGGCGGCGGGAGTCGATTGTCATGACCGAGTTTGCCCGGGTGGCGGATCATCTGCCCGGGATGTTCGGGTGGCTGGGGGAGCGGGGTGTGACGCCCGTCGGGGCTCCCTTCTTCCGCTACCGGGTCATCGAGATGGCGGCCGAGCTGGTGGTGGAGGCCGGGATTCCGCTGGCGGCGCCGATCGAGGTGGCGGAGCCGGTGTTCGTGGACGAGGTGCCGGCCGGGCGGTACGTGACGCTCACGCACATCGGGCATCCCGACGAGCTCGTGGGGGTGACGGCCGGGTTGCTGGACTGGGCGCGGGAGCGCGACCTGATCTGGGACATGACGCCGACGCCGACCGGGGAGGTGTGGACGGCCCGGCTGGAGGTGCTCATGACGAATCCGGCCGAGCAGCCCGACATGCATCAGTGGGAGACGGTCCTGCTGTTCAAGCTCGCGGACTGATCAGTTCGGTCGCGTGGCGGGCGGCGGTGAGCAGGGCGGGGTCGGGGGCGCGGGTCCAGGCTTCGACGGCCGCGTCGGCGAACTTGATGGCGTGCGCGTCCCCCGAAGCGACAGCCTCGTCGAGGACCGCTTCATGGGAGAAGGACGCCGCGTCGGGAGAAAAAGCAACGTCGTGCGAAAAAGTCGCGTCGGAGGAAAAAGCAACGTCGTGCGAAAACGCTGCGTCGCGGGATGAAGCAACGTCGTGCGAAAAAGCGGCGCCGGGCGGCTCCGGCACGGCGGGAGAATAGGCCGCCGTCACCGCGGCACAGGCGGCCCACGCCGCCGCGAGGCTCGGGGCGTGCAGGGCCACGGGCAGGGCGGGCAGCGTACGCAGCACAGCCGCCGGCGCGGTCGCCGCGTGCACCATCATGACCGGCTCCCCGTACCCGTAAAGGGTGTGGCGGCGGACGGCGGCCGCGACGACGGCAGCCAGCCGGTCCCGCACCGGGCCGTCGCCCGGGATCGCGCCGGCGGTGGCGGGCCAGCCGGGGAGGTCGGCGAGCTGGGCGAGCCGGTTGCGGATGCCGAGGCGCTGGTCCGCGATCGCCGGTACGGCATCCAGCGCCGCCCGCGGATCACGGCGGCCGTAGGGCCCGTGGCCGGCCGGGGCGAGCGGCTGCCAGCGCGCGGCCCAGTAGGCGAGCCCCTGACCCAGCTCGGCCACCCGGGGCGCGGTCTCCTCGGCGAGCAGCGCGCGGACAGCGTGTCCGACCCGGATCACCCCGTGCGTGGCGCCGGCGGCGATGCCCGGGAGCAGCCGGGGCCACCACGTCGCGAGCACGTCGCGCCAGGGGGCTTCCCCGATCTCCCGGTCGAAGTACGCGATCCAGTCCCCGGTCCGCACCGGGTCCCCGAGCGGGTCGCGCCACTCGTCGCGCGCGATCGGGGCGATGCCCCGGGGCGCGTCCGTCAGCAGGTCGCGATAGCCGTCGACCCAGCGCGGCACGAGATCTTCGCGGCCGTGGCGGGTCAGCGCCTCGGCGGCCATGGGGGCGTGGTTGGACAGCCAGCCGTTGCGCTCGGGACCGGTCCGGCGCAGGGAGACAAGCACTTCGTCGTAGCTCATCCGCCGACTGTCCAACCTCACCTCGACGTGAGGTCAAGCCTCATCGCGGGGTCGGATGTGCGACGGAAGCCGAGCGACTCGTAGAGCCCCAGGCCCTCGGGCGACGCGCGCAGGTCGATCTTCGTCACGCCCCGGGCCGCGTACCACTGGAGCAAGCCCTCCATGCAGGCGCGCGAGTAGCCGCGGCGGCGGTGTTCCGGGTGCGTGGCGACGCTGTAGACATACCCGACCAGGCCCGACGGGTTGCGCGGGCCGGGCAGCCGCTCGTCGACCGCGCCCACGACGGAGGCCGCGAGCCCCGGGCCGCCGGGCGCGTCCACGACGAAGGCGGCCAACGTGTCCCCGCCCAGCTTGGCGCGCAGATGCGAAGCGCCGGCGGCCTGCCACGGGCCGTCGGTGACGTCGTCGCCCATCGAGGACAGCAGGACGGCCCGGAGGCGCATCAGTTCGGCGGCATCGGCGGGGACAGCGGCTCGGGCAATCATGGTTGCACAATATCTGTGCACAAGTATTGTGCATAGCCATGGAAGTGCATCTCTCCGGAAAGCAGATCCGGGTGCTGGCCCACCCGCTGCGCGCCCGGCTGCTCGGGGCGCTGCGGCTCGGCGGCCCGGCCACGGCGACCAAGCTCGCGGGTCAGCTCGGCACGAACACCGGCGCGACCAGCTACCACCTGCGGCAGCTCGCCGACGTGGGCCTGGTGGCGGAGGACGCCACGCCCGGGCGCGGCCGGGAGCGGTGGTGGCGCGCCGCGCACGAGTCCAGCAGCTGGCAGAGCGACGACTTCGCCGGCGACCCGGACGCGCGGGCCGCGGCCGAGTGGATGCAGAATTTCTGGCTGCGCCGCTTCACCGAGCAGGCCGAGGCGTGGCACCGCAACCAGGGCAACGACTCGAAGGAGTGGCGGGCCGCCGCGAACTTCTCCGACTACTGGCTCGAGCTCAGCGCCGAGCAGCTCGAGGCGCTCACGGAGGAGGTCGACGCGGTGATCGAACGCTATCGCGCCCTGCCGCCCCCGGCGGACGCTCGCAAGGTCAACTACTACGTGTACGGCTTCCCGCGTCAGGCGGACGGGTCATGACCGCCCGGCAGGCTCTCCGGCGCTTCCTGATCCTGACCGGGCTGCGCTGGCTGCCCGTCGGCCTGATGATCCCGGTCGGCGTGCTGCTGCCCCTCGACCGCGGCCTCACGCTGGCCCAGTGGGGTTCGGCGGCGGCGTTGCAGGGCTTGATCGTCCTCCTCCTGGAGCTGCCGACCGGCGGACTCTCCGACGCCATCGGCCGCCGTCCGGTGCTGATCATCGCCGGCGTGGTAGACCTCGCGGCGCTGAGTCTGCTCACCTTCGCCGACACCGTGGCGATGTTCACCCTCTACTTCGTGCTGCAGGGCGTCTATCGGGCGCTGGACAGCGGGCCGCTCGACGCCTGGTACGTCGATCATGCCCTCGCCGCCGACCCCGAGGCCGACTTCGAGACGGGCCTCGCGCACAGCGGCACGGTGGTCGGCGTGGCCATCGGCGCGGGCGCGCTGCTCACCGGTGGTCTCGTCGCGTGGGGCCCGCTCGGCCTGACCTTGCCGGTCTACGTCGCGCTGCTGTGCCAGCTCGTGGCCCTGGCCGCCGTCGTGGTGCTGCTCACCGAGGACCGCCCGGCCCGCGGGGTGGTCGCGCTGCTTGCTTCCGTACGCGGTGTGCCCGCGGCCGTGGCCGGCGCGCTCGGCCTGCTCCGCCGTTCCCGCGTGATCGTCGCGCTGATCGCGGTCGAGCTGTTCTGGGGCTTCGGGATGGTCGCCTTCGAGAGCCTGACCCCGGTCCGGCTGGCCGACGTGCTGGGCGATGCCGACCGCGCGTCCGCCCTCATGGGACCGGTCGGGTCGGTCGCGTGGCTCGCCTCGGCGGCCGGGGCGGCGCTCATTCCCTTCCTCGTACGCCGCATCGGGGCCCCGTGGACCGGCTTCACGTTGCGTGTCGTCCAGGGCGTCACGGTGGCGGGCATGGCTCTCTTCGCCGGGCCGGTCGGGGTCATCGCGTCGTTCCTGGTCTGCTACGCCGTGCACGGGGCCTCGTCGCCCGTACACATGGGACTGTTGCACCGGCAGGTCGAGGGACCCTACCGGGCGAGCCTGCTCTCGCTGAACTCCATGGTGGCCATGCCGGCCGGCTCGGTGGGCATGATCGTGCTCACGGCGATCGCCTCCGGGGCCTCGCTCGTGGCCGCGCTGGCCGTCGGAGCGGTCGTCCTGGCCCTGGCGGCTCCTCTCTACCTGGTCGCGAGGCGTCCTCGGTTTGCCGCCGAGCCTCAGGGGGGTATCAGCACCGCAGTGCTCTCACCCCCCTGATGGAGGCCATCATGCTCGCGATCGCCGCGGCAGTCGTTTTCGGCATCTACCTGCTGCTCGACCTGTTCGACGTGAAGACCAGCGATCTCTTCAACTTCCCGACGTTCGCGTCGCTCGGACTGCTGCTGCTGTCGCTCTACCTGGCCGGCGTGGGCAGCGGCCCGCGGGCCGGCTCGGGCGGCGGCAGCGGCCGCCGCTTCTACGGCCGGCGCCCGGGTCGCGGCTGACGATCGTCCCCCGGCCCGCTCTTTCGGTGCATTTCCGGCACCGGAGGGCGGGCCGGTACTGTTTCTGACGATGGAAACCGACGGACTTTTCACGCTGGGTCTCTCCGAGCCGCCGGCCCCCGCGCCGTCCGCCGGCTCCGAGGTCCCGCGCTATTCCGTCGACTCGCCGCTGCCCGTCCGGATGCGCCCCGCCGGCCTCGACGAGCTGGTCGGCCAGCAGCACCTGCTCGCCCCCGGCGCGCCGCTGCGGCAGCTGGTCACCGGCAGCAGCCCGATGTCGGTCATCCTGTGGGGCCCGCCCGGCACCGGCAAGACCACGATCGCGCACCTCGTCGCCGGGGCCACCGACCGCACGTTCGTGGCGATGTCCGCGCTGACCGCCGGCGTCAAGGACGTGCGCGCCGTCATCGACACGGCCCGCAACGAGCGGCGCCGCGGGGGCCCGCCGACCGTCCTCTTCATCGACGAGGTGCACCGCTTCAGCAAGACCCAGCAGGATTCGCTGCTCGCCGCCGTCGAGGACCGCACGGTGACGCTGCTCGCGGCGACCACCGAGAACCCGTACTTCTCGGTCATCTCGCCCCTGCTCTCCCGCTGCGTGCTGCTCACCCTGCACGCCCTCGACGAGCAGGACGTCCGCGGCCTGCTGCGCCGCGCGCTCATCGACGAGCGCGGCCTGGGCGGCGCGGTCACCCTCACAGCCGAGGCCGAGGACCATCTCGTACGCCTGGCAGCCGGCGATGTCCGCAAGGCGCTCACGGCGCTCGAGGCGGCGGCGGGGTCGGCGCAGGCCCAGGGCGTGACCGAGATCGATCTCTCCACCGCCGAGAAGGCCGTCGACGTGGCCGCGGTCCGCTACGACCGCGACGGCGACGCCCACTACGACATCGTCAGCGCCTTCATCAAGAGCATGCGCGGCTCCGACCCCGACGCCGCCATGCACTATCTGGCTCGCATGCTCGTCGCCGGTGAGGACCCTCGCTTCATCGCGCGCCGCATCGTCATCTTCGCCAGCGAGGACGTCGGAATGGCCGACCCGCAGGCGCTGCTCGTGGCCTCGGCCGCCGCGCAGGCCGTCCAGAACGTCGGACTCCCCGAGGCCGGCCTCAACCTCGCCCAGGCCGTGATCCACCTGGCCACGGCACCCAAGTCCAACTCCGCCACCACCGCCCTGTCCGCCGCGATGGCCGACGTCCGCGCCGGCCGCGGCGGCCCGGTCCCGCCCCACCTGCGCGACGCGCACTACCAGGGCAGCAAGGGCCTCGGCCACGGGCGCGGCTACCGCTATCCCCACGACGACCCCAGGGGAGTTGTGAGGCAGCAGTACGTGCCGGATGATCTGACCGGCGCGGAGTACTACCGTCCGACCGAGCACGGGGCGGAGCGTGCTCTCGCGGAGCGCTTGCCTCGCTTGCGCAAGATTGTCCGTGGGGGTTCCGCTCCCGCGGGTTCGTCTTCGCGTGGGGCCGGGGGTTCGGCTTCCGGGGGTTCGGCCTCCGGAGGTTCGGCTTCCGCGGGTTCGGCTTCCGGGGGCTCCGCTTCCGCGGGTCCGGGCTCCTCGCGAGACGCCGGCGGGGTGGAAGGAGTAGCTTCGTCGGCTGGCAGCTCCGGCGGGCCGGGCCGGAGCACGACGAAGGGCGCCACCTCCGACGAGGCGGCGCCGGGCGACGACAGCGGCGCAGCCGCCGGGGAGGACCAGCCGTGAGCAGGCGCGGTGCCGACAGGCCCGACGACCACGACGAGCAGCGCCCGGACCAGACCGGCCGCGGCCGCCGTCTGTTCGGCCGCGCGCGCCCGGAGCCGGTCGAGCCCCAGGAGCTCCCCCGCGAGGAGACCGGCTGGCTGGACGACCTCCGCACCGCCAAGCAGCAAGCCGGCGCCATCGGCCCGGGCGCCGCCCCCGGCGAGGCCCGCCTCAGCAAGAGCGGCCGCACCGCCCCCGGCCCCGACGACCACCCCGGCGACGACGACCCCTTCCCGCCCCTCCCCACCTCGGCCCCGCCCGCTGCTCCGGCCCAGCCGGGCCAGCCCGCCCCCCAGCGCCCCGCCGCCGCAGTCCCTCCGCGCCCCGCCGCTGGAGCCGCGCCGCCCCCCGCCGGAGCCTCGCCGCGCCCTGCCGCTGGAGCCGCGCCGCACCCTGCTGGAGCCGCGCCGCGCGCCGCCGGAGCCGCGCCACGGCCTGCCGCCGGTCCGCCGCCGGGCCAGGCCCCCTCCGCGCGCCCGGTGTCCGGTCCGCCGCCGGGTCAGGCCGTGCCGCCGCGCCCCACTCCCAGCCCGCGCCCGGCCCCCGGGACGCCCGCCGCCGGACGTCCGGCCCCGGGCCAGGCGATGCCGCCCGCCCCCGGCCGAGCCGTCCCTCCCGGCCGCCCCGCGCCGGGCCAGACCTCCGCCGCCCGTCCCGCTCCTGGTCAGGCCTCAGCCGCCCGTCCCAGTCCTGGTCAGGCCCCTGCCGCCCGTCCCGCGCCGGGCCAAGTGTCGGGCGCCCGTTCCGCGCCGGGTCAGGTGTCGGGCGCGCGATCCACCCCGGGGCAGGCGCTGCCGCCGACCGGTCGCATGCAGCCCGCCGACCCCCGCGAGACCTCAGGTCCGATTCCGCGCCCGACGTCCGGCCCCGGTCAGCGTGACGTGTCCGGTCCGATTCCGCGCCCGACCTCCGGTCCCGGTCAGCGTGACGTGTCCGGTCCGATTCCGCGCCCGACGTCCGGGCCGGGGCAGCGCGACGCCTCGGGCCCGTTGCCGCGCGGAGCCGCCGGCGGTCCCGGACAGGGCCGCCGCCAGGTGTCCCCGGGAACCTACGGTGCCCGCCCCGACGCCGGCCGCCCCGACGCCGGCCGCGCCGACGCCGGCCGCGCCGACCCGGAGACCTCGGGTTCGTTCCCGGCGTTCGGCAACCCCTCGGGTGCCTATCCGACGCTGGACCCTCCGTCCGGGTCGTACCCGGCGGCGGGCTACCGGTCGGGCTCCTACCCGACGGTCGGGCCGGCCTCGGGCGTACCCGCCTCCGGCAACGCCCCCGAAGTCCCCGGCGTCCGCCACGGCGGCGTGCCCGGTCGCGCCGATGACCAGCCCTTCCGCGGCGAGCGCCCGGGTGCCCAGCCCCCGCGTGGTGAGCGCACGGGCGGACGCCACGGCGCGCCCGAGCAGGGTCCGATGCCCGGCCGCCCGGTGTCGCCGAGCAGCCGTCCCGTGTCACCCACGGGCCGCGCGGCCCGCCACCACAGCCCGGACGACGCCGATTACACGGGCGGCTTCCGGCGCGGTGATGCCGAGCACACCGGCGGCTTCGCGCGTGGCGAAGGTCAGCACACTGGTGGCTTTGCGCGTGGTGAGGGTCAGCACACGGGCGGCTTCCGGCGCGATGATGCCGAGCACACTGGTGGCTTCGCGCGTGGTGAGGGTCAGCACACCGGCGGCTTCCCTCGCGTGGACGGCGAGCGCACCGGCGGCTTCCGGGCGCGTGATGCGGGAGGTCGTGACGCGGGAGGTCGTGACGGCGGGGGGCGTCATGGGCGTCCCGAGGCCGGCGACGGTCGTGAGTCCGACGGTTCCGCGCCCAGGTCGGATGGTTCTGCGCCCAGGTCCGGTGGTCCCACGCCCAGGTCCGGTCCGCCGGCTCCGGCTGGTCCCGCGCGCGCTTCCGCCGCTGTGGTGCCCCCGGTCGTGCCGGGCCGTGAGGGAGTGCGGACGCCGGCGCTTCCCGGGCGGGCCGGGGCCATGGCCGGGACCTCGTCCGGGGTGCTCGGGTCCACCGGTCAGCTGCCCAAGATCGGCGATGCTCCCCAGGCCGGCGGCCGCGCGTCGGTGCCCGGAACAGCCCGGGGCAGCGGTCGCGTGCCCCGCCCCGGCCAGCCCGCCGACTCCCGCCAAGGCCAGCAGCCCGGCTCTCGCACCGGTCAGCCCGCCGACTCCCGCCAGGGTCAGCAGCCCGGCTCTCGTCCTGGTCAGCCCGGCGACCCCCGGCAGGGTCAGCAGGACGGCCCGCGGCAGAACGATCCGAACGACCAGGAGCAGCACACCGGCGGCATCAACCGTACGGGTGCGGTTGCGCAGAGCCGTACAGCCGGGATGCAGGCCGGACGGGCCGCGGCCGCCATTCAGGCCGCCCGCGGCGCAGGTGACGGCCGGACCGGCGCGGTGGCCAAAGCGGCAGCCCCCGCGGCCGGGAAAGCAACTCCCGCGCCCGGAGCACGCCTTGGTCAAGCGACTCCGGCCCCCGGCCCGGGCGCGGCCGGAACAGCGTCCCCCGCGCTCGGGACAGCCGCCGCCGGGAGAGCCGCCCCGGTCCCCGGCGCAGCAGCGGCCGGAAAAGCGACACCGGTGGCCGGCAAGGCGACTCCAGCGGCCGGCGCAGTGAGCCCGGCGACCGGGGCAGTGAGCCCGGCGACCGGCGCCGCGAGCCCTGCGGCCGGAACAGCGACCCCGGCGGCGGGGAAAGCCATTCCCGCGGCCGGTAAAGCCACTCCGGCAGCCGGTAGAGCGAACCCGGCAGCCGGGAAAGCCACTCCGGCGGCCGGCAAGGCATCCCCGCCGGCCCCCGCCGGACCGGTGTCAGGCACGGCAGCGGCCGCCGCAGTCCCGGTAGCAGGATCAGCGATTGCCGGATCAGCGGCAGCCGGGAGAGCCGCAGCCGGAGCCGGAGCATCCGGAGCAGCGGCAGCCGGAGCAGCGGCAGCCGGAAAGGCAGCAGCCGGAGCAGCAGCCGTGGCCAAGGCCGCAGCCCCTGTGGCCAAGGGCGGCGCGGCAGTGGTCCCCGGCCGGGGCGCTGCGGACTTCCCGGGCGGTGACGCCGCCGATGCCCCCGGGCGAGGCAGTGCCGCCATCCCGGGACGGGAATCCGGCGAGGTCAGCGGCCGCATCCCCACGGCGGTGGGAGCTCGCTTCGGCGGCTCCGAGGCGGACGCCGGCGAGACGTCCGAGCGGGAGGAGCCGGCCGGCGGGCTCAAGGGCGCGCGGGGGGAGTTGCGCCGGAGGATGCGGGCCAAGCGCCGTCTGCGGGTGCTCACGCTCGTCTCGCTCAGTGTTGTCGTACTCGGGCTGTTGCCGTTGATCTTCGGGTTGCAGTCGCTGACGCGGGACCCGGTGTTCAACTCGCTGGACGCGCTCAGCGTGCCCGGGTGGGCCGACAAGGACGTGGAGGACCGGAGCAGCGGCAGCCGGTGGTGCTTCCTGGACTGCAGGTTCCGCGAGCGGGTGGTGCAGTCGCAGAAACCCTTCGACCAGACCGATCAGGCGTACGCCGCGGCGCTCAAGCAGGCCGGTTGGGCTCCCCGCAGCGGTGAGTGCACCGATCAGCCCTCGACCGACGGGAAGTACACCTGCTGGACGCGGGACGAGTTCACTCTGGACCTGTGGGTGCGGGAGCCCGAGTGTGCCGTGGACGCCCGGGCGGCCCAGGATCCGTCGGTGCTGCCTTCGGTGGGACCCGATGGGGTGGTACCGACCGCGGATCCGAAGACGTGTGTCGGGTCGACGGTCAGTATCAAGGTGCAGAACGCCGTCACGGACTCGCGGGGCAAGCCGCAGCCGGCCGTGGACCCGTCGCTGATCGGGGAGACGCCGGATCCGGTGCCGGCCGACGATTCGCTCCTGGATCCGACGCCGACGCCGTCCTGAGCCCAAGGAATGAGCCCGCAAAGAGTGGGCCCGTCCAAGGAGTGAGCCCGCAAAGAGTGGGCCCGTCCAAGGAGTGAGCCCATCCGAGGAGTGAGCCCGCCCGAAAGTGAGCCCGGCCGCGGCCGAGCAGCGACGCCGGGCTCAGGAAGCAGGCCGGGCCGAGGTCAGGGAGCGGCCGCCGGCCGGAGCCGGAAGGGCGGTCGCCGGCCGCGGTCGGAGACGGGCCGGCTCCGACACCGCCGCCGTCGTGACGCGGAGCGCGGTCACGGACGGTAGGGTCTGCACGTTGTCGTGATGACCCGGTCGTAAGGAGACGCGTGTAATGAGTGGCGGAGAAATCGCTGGCCTGATCGCGGCGGGCGCGTTCCTGATCCTGGTCGGGGCGTTGATCGTGCCGATCGTGAAGCTCGGGCGCACGGTCGATGCCGCGACGAACGCGATCAACGACCTCAACGACCGGACCGGCCCGCTGCTCGGCGGCGTGACCGAGACGGTGCACAACGTGAACGCGACGCTGGGTCAGGTGCAGGTCTCTTTGGACGGTGTGAACATCCAGCTGGCGAAGATCGACACGATGACCGAGCACGCGCAGAACGTGACGGCCAACGTGGCCAACCTGGCCACCGTGGTGTCCGCCGCCGCCGCGAACCCGCTGGTCAAGGTGGCTTCGTTCGGCTACGGGCTGCGCAAGGCGGCGGCCGCCCGCCGGCACGCCGAGGACGAGCGCGAGGTCCGCGCCACGCTGAAGAAGAACCGCCGCGCGGCCCGCACCCGCTGATTCTGACGCAGGAAGAAGAGACACCATGAAGCGGTTGCTCTGGCTGGGCGTCGGCCTGGCCGTCGGCGCCATCGTCGTGCGCAAGCTGACGCAGAAGGCGAACGAGTTCACCCCGACCGGCATCGCCACGTCGCTGTCGGAATCCGCTGGCGGGCTCGTGGAGTCGCTGCGTAGCTTCGTGGACGACGTCCGCGAGGGGATGGCCGAGCGGGAGCAGGAGATCCACGAGGCCTTCGCCGCGGGCGAGCTCTACGAGGACAAGTTCGCCGAGCTGCGGGAGGACCCGCAGCCGGGGTCACAGGGGCGGCACGCCCAGGAGGGTCACTGATGAAGACGGCGGAGATCAAGCGGCGCTATCTGGCGCATTTCGAGGCCAACGGGCACACGGTCGTGCCGAGTGCCCCGCTGCCCGCTATCGACGACCCCAACCTGCTGTTCATCAACGCGGGCATGGTGCAGTTCGTCCCGTTCTTCCTGGGGCAGCGCACGCCGCCCTACCAGCGCGCGGTGAGTGTGCAGAAGTGCATCCGCACGCCGGACATCGACGAGGTCGGCAAGACCAGCCGGCACGGCACGTTCTTCCAGATGAACGGCAATTTCTCGTTCGGTGACTATTTCAAGGCCGAGGCGATCCGGCTGGCGTGGACGCTGTCGACGAACCCGGTCGCCGACGGCGGCTTCGGGCTGGACCCGGAGCGCATCTGGCCGACGGTCTACTTCGACGACGACGAGGCGTTCGAGCTGTGGCGCGCGATCGGCGTGCCGGCGGAGCGGATCGTGCGCCGGGGCAAGGCGGACAACTACTGGTCGATGGGCATCCCGGGCCCCGCGGGGCCGTGCTCGGAGCTGTTCTACGACCGCGGCCCGGAGTACGGCAAGGACGGCGGCCCCGAGGTCGACGAGGACCGGTACATGGAGTACTGGAACCTCGTCTTCATGCAGAACGAGATCACCGACGTGAAGAGCAAGACCGACTTCACGGTCGTGGGTCCGCTGCCGAAGCAGAACATCGACACCGGCATGGGCCTCGAGCGCATCGCGTCGATCCTGCAGGGCGTCGACAACCTGTACGAGATCGACGAGGTCAAGCCGATCCTCGACCGTGCGGCGCAGCTCAGCGGCAAGACCTACGGCGCGCACTCGGGGCACGTCGCGGGCGAGTCGCACCCCGACGACGTACGCCTGCGGGTGGTGGCCGACCACGTGCGGACCGCGCTGATGCTGATCGGCGACGGGGTGACCCCGAGCAACGACGGCCGCGGCTACGTGCTGCGCCGCATCATGCGCCGGGCGATCCGGGCCATGCGGCTGCTCGGCTGGGAGGGCGCCACCTTCCCCGAGCTGCTGCCGGTGGCGCGGGACTGCATGGCGCCGTCCTACCCGGAGCTGGCGGAGGAGTTCGGCCGCATCTCGACCTACGCGTACGCGGAGGAGGAGACCTTCCTCACGACGCTGCGCCAGGGCACCACGATCCTGGACACCGCGCTCGCGGACACCAAGAAGTCCGGCGCGGCCAAGCTGAGCGGCGACAAGGCGTTCCAGCTGCACGACACGTACGGCTTCCCGATCGACCTGACCCTGGAGATCGCCCAGGAGCAGGGGCTCGACGTCGACCAGGAGGGCTTCCGCCGGCTGATGGCCGACCAGCGGGCCCGGGCGAAGGCGGACGCGAAGGCGCGCAAGACGGGTCACGCGGACCTCAGCGCGTACCGCAATCTGCTCGACCAGGGCGGCCCGGTGGAGTTCACCGGCTATCAGGAGGTCTCGCGCGAGTCGCGGGTCCGGGGCCTGATCGGCAGCGGCGGCGCGGGTGTCGACGCGGCGAGCGAGGGTGACTATGTCGAGCTGGTGCTCGACACCACGCCGTTCTACGCCGAGGGCGGTGGCCAGCAGGCGGACACCGGCCTGATCAACGTCGGCGGCGGGCAGGTCGAGGTCGTCGACGTGCAGCAGCCGATCCCCGGCCTGATCGTGCACAAGGCGCGGGTCGTCCGGGGCGAGGTGCGCGCGGGCGAGGCGGGCTTCGCGGAGATCGACGTCACCCGGCGCAAGGCGATCTCCCGCTCGCACACGGCGACGCACCTGGTGCACCAGACGATGCGGGCGTTCCTCGGCGAGTCGGCGACCCAGGCGGGCTCGCTGAACGCGCCGGGCCGGCTGCGCTTCGACTTCAACACCCCCGGCGCGGTGCCGCCGAGCGTGCTGCAGGACGTCGAGCAGCAGGTCAACGAGGTGCTGCTGCGGGACCTCGAAGTGCACGCGTTCATCACCTCCCAGGAGGAAGCGCGCCGGCTCGGCGCGATGGCCCTGTTCGGGGAGAAGTACGGCGACGAGGTCCGCGTGGTTGAGGTCGGTGACTACGCGCGTGAACTTTGTGGTGGCACGCACGTCGCCCGCTCCGGCCAGCTGGGCCTGGTGAAGATCCTCAACGAGCAGTCGGTCGGCTCCGGCGTCCGCCGGGTCGAGGCGCTCGTGGGCATCGACGCGTTCGGCTTCCTGGCCAAGGAGCACCTGCTGGTCAGCCGGCTGTCGGAGCTGTTCCGGGTGCCCGGCGACCAGGTCGCGGACCGGGTCGAGCAGACCGTCACGGCGCTGCGCGACGCGGAGAAGGAGCTCGAGAAGATGCGCGCGCAGCTGGTGCTGGGCGGCGCGTCGGCGCTCGCGGGGCAGGCCAAGGATCTGCGGGGCGTGGCGTTCGTCGGGACGGAGGCGCCCGAGGGGGCGGCCACCAACGATGTGCGTACCCTGGCCCAGGAGATCCGGGGCAAGATCGACTCCGCGCGGCCGGCGGTCGTCGCGGTGGCGGCCCGGGCCAACGGCAAGGCGTCACTGATCGTGGCGGTCAACGCGGCCGCGAAGAGTCGCGGGCTGGCGGCGAACGACCTGGTCAAGGGCGCGCTGTCCGGCCGGGGTGGCGGCAACGCCGACCTCGCGCAGGGCGGCGGCGTGCCCGCTGACCAGGTGCCGGTGCTGCTGGCCGCGGTGGAGAAGGCGGTCGGGGAGGCCGCCTGAGAGGAGGAGGGGTGGTCCGATGAGCGCGCCCACGCGGGGTAGGCGACTGGGCGTCGATGTCGGTAAGGTGCGCGTCGGGGTCGCAATGAGTGACCCTGACGGGATCCTGGCCACCCCCCTGGTCACGGTGCCCCGTGACATGGGGGCGGCGCCCGACGCCGTCCCCGGCGACATAGCCGAGCTCGTTCGTCTCGTGGGGGAGCACGAGGCGGTGCAGATCGTCGTGGGTCTCCCGGTGCGCCTCAACGGGCGCGAGGGGGATGCCGCGATCGACATTCGTGCGTACGCTGATCGGCTGGCACGGGCGGTCGGGCCCGTCCCCGTCGTGCTGACGGACGAGAGGATGTCGACCGTGGTCGCGTCCCGCAGGCTCGCCGAGCGGGGCGTGCGCGGGAAGCGGCAGCGGGCGGTCGTCGACCAGGCGGCCGCGGTCGAGATCCTGCAGAGCTGGCTGGACGCACAGCGGAGGCGGACAGGATGATCGACGAGCTGGACCAGGCGTTCGACGACCAGGGCGTCGACAAGACCAAATCGCGGCACCGGAGAAAACGCAGCGGCGCGGGCAAGACGGCGATCGCGTTCGTCATGGTCTTCGCGCTGCTCGGCGTGCTCGGGCTCGGTGGCTATCTGGGCTACGAGAAGGTGCGCGGCTTCTTCACCGCGGCCGACTACGACGGCCCCGGCACCGGCGACGTCACGGTCGCGATCAAGGAGGGGTCGATCACCGAGATCGGCAACACCCTGGTCGAGGTCGATGTGGTGAAGTCCACAGCCGCCTTCATCGACGCCGCGGAGGCCAACCCCAAGGGCAGCTCGATCCAGCCCGGCACCTACAAGCTGAAGAAGCAGATGTCGGCCGAGAGCGCCGTCGCGATGCTGCTCAACGGCAAGTCGCGCGTGGTCAACGGCGTGACGATCCGGGAGGGCATGTACGCGAACCAGGTGTTCGCCGAGCTGTCCAAGAAGACGGGCGTGCCCGTCGCCGACTTCAAGAAGGCGGCCAAGGACCCGGTCGGGCTCGGGGTGCCGGACTTCTGGTTCAACCGCACGGACGGGCAGAAGGTCACGAAGTCGATCGAGGGCTTCCTCTTCCCCGAGACCTACGAGTTCCCGCCCAAGGGCACCGCCGAGGAGTATCTCGGCATCATGATCCAGCACTTCCTGCAGGTCACGGACGAGATCGGCTTCGTGCAGAAGGCCGAGCAAGACCGCAAGATCAGCCCGTACGAGGTGCTGACCGTCGCCTCCCTGGCCCAGGCCGAGGCCGGCAACAAGGACGATCTGGGCAAGGTGGCCCGCGCCGCCTACAACCGCCTTTACGTCGGGTCGCCCGAGCTCGCCTGCAAGTGCCTCGAGTACGACGTCGGCATCAACTACTACTACCAGCTCACCGGCAAGAAGACGAAGCCGTCGAAGGACATGACGACCGCCGAGCTGCGCAGCGAGAAGAACCCCTACCGCCTGCACGGCAAGGAGGGGCTCACGCCGACCCCGATCAACAACCCGGGCAAGGCGGCGCTCGAGGGCGCGCTCGAGCCGCCGAAGGGCGACTGGATCTACTTCGTGGCGATCGACAAGCAGGGCCACTCGGCCTTCGCCGCGACGCTCGCGGAGCACAACCGGAACATCGAGAAGGCCAAGGCGGCCGGCATCCTCTGACTCCCGCGGCGGCCGTGGGAACGTTTCCACGGCCGCGAAGGGGTGCCGATCGGCGCCGGCGGAACGTACTCTGTTCGGCTGAAGCCCGCGTCAGACGGACCAGGCGGAGGCAGACGAGATGATCGACGAGCTGGATCTGGCGTTCGACGACGATCAGGCCGACAAGACGAAGCCCCGGCACCGGCGCCGGGGCGGCGGCCGGACGGCGATCGCCTTCCTGCTGGCCTTCGTGCTGCTCGGCGTGCTGGGTGTCGGCGGCTACCTGGGCTACGAGAAGGTCCGTGGCTTCTTCACCGCCGCGGACTACGACGGGTCGGGCGCCGACGCCGTCCAGGTCGTGGTCAAGGAGGGGTCGATCACCGAGATCGGCAACACCCTGGTCGAGGCGGACGTGGTGAAGAGCACGGCGGCCTTCATCGACGCCGCGGAGGCGAACCCGCGGGGCAAGAACATCCAGCCGGGCACGTACAACCTGAAGAAGCAGATGTCGGCCGACAGCGCCGTCGCCCTGCTGCTCGACCCCAAGGCCCGGGTGGTCAACGGCGTCACGATCAACGAGGGCTGGACGACGCTGCAGGTCTACGACGCCCTGTCCAAGAAGACCGGCATTCCGGTCAAGGACTTCCAGACGGCGGCGAAGGACCCCAAGGCGCTCGGCGTCCCCGACGCGTGGTTCACCCGGCGCGACGGCAAGAAGGTGTCCGGCACGGCCGAGGGTTTCCTCTTCCCGGACACGTACGAGTTCCCGCCGAAGGCCACCGCCACGGAGATCCTGTCCACGATGGTGAGCAAGTTCGTCGAGACGACGACCGAGCTGGGCGTCGTGGACACCGCCGAGCAGAAGATGTCGATCTCGCCGTACGAGGCACTGATCATCGCGTCGCTGGCGCAGGCCGAGGCGGGCGTCCCCGGGGACATGGCCAAGATCGCCCGGGTCGCGATCAACCGGGCGTACGTGAAGAAGATGCCGTTGCAGTTCGACGTGACCACGAACTACTGGCTCACGCTGAACAGCAAGGGCGCCAAGCACTCGGGCAAGATGACCACGGCGGAGCTCGAGGACCCGAAGAACCCGTACACCACGGAGCTCAAGGTCGGCCTGCCGCTCGGCCCGATCAACAACCCGGGCCAGCAGGCGCTGGAGGCGGCGGTCAACCCGACGCCGGGCGACTGGCTGTTCTTCGTGCTGGTCGACCCGAAGACCAAGGTGTCGGCCTTCGCGGTCACCAACGCCCAGCACGACGCGAACATCCAGAAGGCCTGCGCCAACGGCGTCCCCCTGTGCTGACCACTACGCTGTCGTCGTGACCGTCAAGCATCGGGCCGCCGTGTGCGGCAAGCCGATCGGGCATTCGCTGTCGCCCGTCGTCCACGCCGCCGGATTCGCGGCGGCCGGCCTGCTCGACTGGTCCTACACGGCCTTCGAGTGCGCCGAGTCGGAGCTGCCCGCGCTGGTCGCGGGGCTCGGCCCGGAATGGGCCGGCCTCTCGCTGACCATGCCGCTCAAGGAAGCGGGCCTGGCGCTGGCCCAGGAGGCGTCGGCGGTCGCGGTCGCGACGGGTGCGGCCAACACTCTGGTACGCCGGGACGACGGCACCTGGTTCGCCGACAACACCGACGTCCCGGGCATGGTCCGGGTCCTGCGTGACGCCGGCCTGCCCGACCGCCCGCATGTCACCGTGCTGGGCGGGGGCGGCACAGCGCGCGCCGCCGTGGCCGCCGCCGCGCAGCTGGGCGCCGCCCAGGTCACTCTCGTCACCCGCCGCCCCGAGGCTCGGGCGGAGCTCGCTCCCGTGGCCGCGGCGTTCGGGGTGGCCCTGACCGGCGCGAAGTGGCCGGACGCGGCGGAGCACTGCACGGCCGACGCGGTGATCTCCACGGTGCCCAAGGGTGCGGCGGACACGCTGGCGCCGCGGATCGCGTGGAAGCCGAGCACGGTGCTGTTCGACGCGATCTACGATCCGTGGCCGACGCCGCTCGCCGCCGCGGCCGCCGCTCAGGGCGTACCCGTGGTGTCCGGTCTTGATCTGCTCCTGGCCCAGGCGCTCGGGCAGTTCGAGCAGTTCACCGGCGTGGTTCCCGCACCCGAGCGGGCGATGCGCGAGGCCCTGGCCGCGGCGGCCAGCGTCCGCTGAGGCGGAAAGCGGCGGCGCGGGAAAGCGGCGCGGGGAAGCGGCGCGAAAGGCGGCAGCGCGGAAAGTGGCCGCGTGAAAACCGGCGCGGGGAAGCGGCGGCAGGCGTCCGCTGATCGGGACGGCCCCGGCCGCCCGGCGGGCGGTGACGAGACCGTGACACACTTTGCCTCGTGTTGCGCTGGCTTACCGCAGGGGAATCTCACGGACCGGCGCTCGTCGCCCTGCTGGAGGGCGTGCCCGCCGGTGTGCGGGTGACGAGCGAGGACATCGGCCGCGATCTCGCGCGCCGCCGTCTCGGCTACGGCCGCGGCGCCCGGATGAAGTTCGAGCAGGACGAGATCGAGATCATCGGCGGCATCCGGCACGGCGTCACGCTGGGCAGCCCCGTCGCGATCCGCATCGGCAACTCGGAGTGGCCGAAGTGGCGCACGGTGATGGCCGCCGACCCGGTCGACCCCGACGAGCTGGCCGCGCAGGCCCGCAACGCGCCGCTCACCCGGCCCCGGCCGGGGCACGCCGACCTGGCCGGCATGCAGAAGTACGGGCACACCGACGCCCGCCCGATCCTCGAGCGCGCGAGTGCCCGGGAGACCGCGGCGCGCGTGGCCGTCGGGGTGGTCGCCAAGGCGCTCATCAAGCAGGCGCTCGGCATCGACGTCGTGTCGCACGTCATCGAGCTGGGTTCCGTGGCGGCGAAGGCGGGGCTGATCCCCACGCCCGAGGACGCCGAGCGCATCGACGCCGACCCGTTGCGCTGTCTCGACCCGGAGGCCAGCGCGCGCATGGTGGCGGAGGTCGACGCCGCGAAGAAGGACGCCGACACGCTCGGCGGCATCGTCGAGGTGCTCGCGTGGCACGTACCCCCGGGCCTGGGGTCTCATGTGCAGTGGGACCGCAAGCTGGACGCCCGCCTGGCCACCGCGCTGATGTCCATCCAGTCGGTCAAGGGCGTCGAGATCGGCGACGGCTTCACGCAGGCCCGGTCGCGCGGCTCGGTCGCCCATGACGAGATCGTGCCGACCCCCGAGGGCGTCAAGCGCATCACGGACCGTGCCGGTGGCCTCGAGGGCGGCATCACGAACGGTCAGAATCTGCGGGTACGCGCCGCACTCAAGCCCATCTCGTCGCTCAACCGGGCGTTGCAGACCGTGGACGTCGTGACGGGCGAGGCGACCACCGCGATCAACCAGCGCTCGGACATCACGGCCGTGGCCGCCGGCGGCGTGGTCGCCGAGGCGATGGTCGCGCTGGTGCTGGCCGAGGCGGCCACGGAGAAGTTCGGCGGCGACTCGGTCGCGGAGATCCAGCGCAACCTGGCCGGTTACCTCGACAGTCTGCTGATCCGCTGATGGCGCCCGTCGCGGTGGTGGTGGGCCCGCCCGGCGCCGGCAAGACCACGGTCGGTCAGGCGGTGGCCGCACTGCTGGGCGTGGACTTCGCCGACACCGATCACCTGATCGAGGCGGCGGCCGGCAAGCCGATCCCCGACATCTTCATCGACGAGGGCGAGGTCGCCTTCCGCGCGCTGGAGAAGACCACGGTCGCCGGCGCGCTGGAGACCTTCGGCGGCGTGCTCGCGCTGGGCGGGGGCGCCATTCTCGATCCGGGTACGCGAGACCTGCTGCGCCCGCACAAGGTGATCTTCCTGTCCGTGGAGCTGCCGGACGCCGTCAAGCGGGTCGGCCTCGGCGCGGGCCGGCCGTTGCTGTCGGTCAACCCGCGGGCGACGCTCAAGTTCCTCATGGACGAGCGCCGCCCCCTGTACGAGTCGGTCGCCACGCACACGGTCAAGACCGACGCCCGCGAGCCCGCCGACCTGGCCACCGAGATCGCCGGCCTGCTCAGCTGACGCGCTGCTCCAGGGCCTCGATGCGCCGGATCAAAGGCGACAACTCCGCGCGTACGGCCGCCAGCACCTGAGGCACGTCGGCGGTGGCCGTGGCGTCGCGGCCCCGGGCGTACCCGGTCAGCACGGCGGCCACCGCCCGGCGGGTCGCGCGGCCGTCGGCTCCGCGATCGCGCAGCAAGCGTCCCGCCCCGCCGTCGGGCTCGGCGCTCAACCCGATCAGCAGGTGCTCGCACCCGACGTAGTTGTGGCCGAGCCCGGTCGCCTCGGTGACGGCCAGCTCCACCGCGTTGGCCGCCGCCGTGCTGAACCGCAGACCGCCGCCGCCGGGGCCGGGCTCCGCCGCGTCCGGCTCGTCGAGGGCCACCGGATCGATGTCGAGGGTGTGCAGGATCTGCAGGCCCAGGTTGGCGCCCTCGGCGAGCATGCCGCCCAGCAGGTGACCGGTGGTGACAGTCTCGGCGCCGGCCGCGCGGGCCCGGTTGACCGCGAGGCTCAGGACCGTCACGGCGCGGGCGGTGAAGTGTGGCAGCTGCCCGGCCAGGGCGGCGGGGTCGAGCTCGTCGAGGACCGTGCGGCGGATCGTGGTGATGCGGCGCACGGCCTGCTCCAGCGCGCGCTGGCAGATGGCCGACACCGGCACCTGGGCGTCGCGGACGGCGTCGGCCAGGTCGTCGGGCAGGTACACGTTGATTTTGGGCATGCGTCAGGTGTAACCCGTCTGGGGTTAGCTGTCTATAACCCCATTTCCGCAGGACTAGGATCAGGCCCGTGGTGACACGCATCCCGGTGGCCGGGGACCGGCCCTATGACGTGCTCGTGGGTCGCGATCTGCTCGGGTCCTTGCCCGGGCTGGTGGCGGGGGCCGCGCGGGTCGCGGTGCTCCATGCCGCCCCCCTCAAGGAGCGGGCCGAGGCCGTGGCGGGGGTGCTGGCGGAGGCCGGGCTGCGCCCGCTCCCGATCGAGGTGCCCGACGCGGAAGCCGGCAAGACGGTCGAGGTCGCGGCGCGGTGCTGGGACGAGCTGGGGGCGGCGGGCTTCACCCGTACGGATGCTGTGGTCGGCGTGGGCGGGGGAGCGGTGACCGACCTCGCGGGTTATGTCGCCGCGAGCTGGCTGCGCGGGGTGCGCTGGGTGCCCGTCTCGTCGTCGCTGCTCGGCATGGTCGACGCGGCCGTGGGCGGCAAGACCGGGGTGAACATCGCCGCCGGCAAGAACCTGGTCGGGGCCTTCCACCCGCCCGCCGGCGTGCTCTGCGACCTCGACGCGCTGGCCACGCTGCCCCGCGCCGACCTGGTCGCCGGGCTGGCGGAGGTCGTCAAGTGCGGCTTCATCGCCGACCCGGTCATCCTCGACCTCGTCGAGGGCGATCCCGCGGCCGCCGCCGACCCGGCGAGCCCGGTGCTGCGCGAGCTGGTCGAGCGGGCGATCCGGGTCAAGGCGCGGGTGGTCGGCGAGGACCTGCACGAGTCGGGGCTGCGCGAGATCCTCAACTACGGGCACACGCTGGGGCACGCGATCGAGAAGCGCGAGCGCTACCGGTGGCGGCACGGGCACGCCGTGGCGGTCGGCCTGGTCTATGCGGCCGAGCTGGGGCGGCTGGCCGGGCGTCTCGACGACGCGACCGCCGCCCGCCACAAGGCCGTCCTGTCGCGGCTCGGCCTGCCGGTCTCCTATGCCGCCGACGCCTGGGAGGAGCTGCTGCCGGCCATGCGGATCGACAAGAAGGCCCGCGCCGACACGCTGCGGTTCGTCGTCCTCGACGGCCTGGGCGCGCCCAACGTGCTCCCGGTCGCCGACATCTCCCTCCTGACCCGGGCCTACGCGGCGGTGGCGGCGTGAAGGTCTACGTGCTCAACGGGCCCAACCTCGGCCGCCTCGGCTCGCGGCAGGTCGACGTCTACGGCCTGACCTCCTACGCCGATCTGGTGCGGCTCTGCGAGGCGACCGGCGCCGAGCTGGGCCTCGACGTGGAGGTGCGGCAGACCGACGCCGAGCACGAGATGCTCGCGTGGCTGCACGCCGCCGCCGACGAGGAGGCCGCCGTGGTGCTCAACCCGGCGGCGTGGTCGCACTACTCGATCGCCGTGCGCGACGCCTGCGCGCTGCTGCGGGCGCCCCTGGTCGAGGTGCACATCTCCAACATCCACGCGCGGGAGGAGTTCCGGCACCACTCGGTCGTCTCCGCCGTGGCGACCGGCGTCATCGCCGGTCTGGGGGTCGACGGCTACCTGCTCGCGCTGCGGCACATCGCGGGACGTCAGCGCCCCGATTCGTCGCCTGGCGTGTCGCGCCGGTAAACTCGGTCGGTCACCTCCGCGTGTCACCTCACGTAGCGCTCAATTCGGTATCGCTTCAATCACAGGGCAGGACATGGCTTCCACCAACGACCTGAAGAACGGCCTGGTGCTCAACCTCGACGGCGAGCTGTGGGCCGTCGTCGAGTTCCAGCACGTCAAGCCGGGCAAGGGCGGGGCGTTCGTGCGCACCACGCTGAAGAACGTCCTCTCCGGCAAGGTCGTGGACAAGACCTTCAACGCCGGCACCAAGGTCGACACGGCGACGGTCGACAAGCGGACGATGCAATACCTCTACCAGGACGGCGAGGACTTCGTCTTCATGGACCTGGACACGTTCGACCAGATCACCGTGCCCGGCGGCACGGTGGCGGAGAACGCCAACTACCTGCTCCCCGAGGCCGAGGCCACCGTCGCGACGCACGAGGGCGTGCCGCTCTACATCGAGCTGCCGACCAGCGTCTTCCTCGAGGTCACCTACACCGAGCCGGGCCTGCAGGGTGACCGCTCGACCGGCGGCACCAAGCCCGCCACGGTCGAGACCGGCGCGACCGTCCAGGTCCCGCTCTTCATCACCACGGGCGAGAAGATCAAGGTCGACACCCGCGACGGCCGCTACCTCGGCCGCAGCTGAGGTTCCGGTCCATGGCTGAAGGTCCCAAGACGCAGATGCCCGCGCGCCGCAAGGCGCGCAAGCGGGCTCTCGACGTGCTCTACGAGGCCGACCTGCGCGACCTCGCGCCGGGCGCGGTGCTCACCACCTATCTGGCCCGGATCGCCCAGCCCCGGCCCGACCACATGGACTACACGGTCGGGCTGGTGGAGGGCGTGGCCGAGCACCTCGACCGGATCGACGAGCTGATCGCGAGCTACGCCGAGGGCTGGACCATCGAGCGCATGCCGGTGGTCGACCGCAACCTCGCCCGCATCGCGGTCTACGAGCTGCTCTACCTGCCCGAGATCGACGACGCCGTCGCGATCAGCGAGGCCGTCGAGCTGGCGCGGCAGATGTCCACCGACGACAGCCCGCGCTTCCTCAACGGCATCCTCGGCCGCATCGCCGAGTTCGCGACGCGCTGAGACATGCGCTGAGATCCGCGTCTTCGCACGCCCCCTGGCCGGCGCCGGGGGGCGTCCGCCGTTCCTGGAACGCCGGGGCCGTCCGGTCCGAGATCGATCAGCGTGGTTGCGATCATGCGGCGCCGCGCCCTAGCGTGACCTTTCCCCGGCGCTGCACCGCGGCACCGAGTGGCGGCACGGCCCGCCCGTCCCGGGGCACACCCGGTGGTGGCGGAGGCGGGGATGAGCGACGACGAGAAGCGGCGCGAGCGGCTCTATCGGATCCGTGACGTGCTCGCCGGCCTCCGGGCCTACCAGCGCTGGCTGCGGGTCTCCGGCGGCCGGCCCCGCCCGGGCGGCAACGGCGCTCAGCCGCCGCCCCCGCCGGAGGGCGCCCCCGCGCCGGCTCGCGAGTTCCCGCTGCCCGCCGCCGCACCGGCGGCCCGGGACCCGCTGGCCGATCTGGGCAGCGAGCTGCTGGGCGACTTCCCGAACGACGACGACTTCATGCAGGGCGTCCTGCACGCCGCCGACTCCGCGGCCCTCGCCGGCGGGGAGCCCGAGGTCCGCAACCTCATCATGATCACCAGCTCGGCCTGGGGCTGGCCCGCGGGCCCGGACGCCGCCAAGGCCCACGCCGAGCGCGTCCGGCAGCTCGTCGCCGGGGCGGAGCCCGGCACCGCCGCGTTCACCCGCGTCCGGCGCCCGGCGAAGACCACCCGCAGCACGTTCGGCGGCCGCTACGGCGCCCGCGAGCTGTCCCGCCCGGAGATCGACTGGTCCGGCGGCGACGACAGCGCGGAGGCGATCGACCGGCTGGCGGCCGACCTGGCCCGGGTGCGCCCGGAGCGCAACCGCGGGCTGGGCGGCCTGCAGCACCGCGTCTATCTGCACTCGAGCCGGCTGGACGCGGTCTTCGACGCGGACGAGATCCCGGCCGGGGCGGGCGCGCTGGGCGTGCACGTGCTGCTGGATTTCAGCTTCGACTGGCTGCTCGGACAGCCGACCTGCGTGCTGAGCGTCTCGGTGTGGCAGCAGCGGCCGTTGCACCGCGAGCACCGGCCCGACGACGCGCCGGAGGACGAGGTCGCGGCCGAGGTCTTCCCGATCGACGTCTACCGGGACACCTTCACGATCCTGTGCCAGGGGGTCGAGCGCTGGTTCAGCGATCCCCGGCACGAGCCGCCGCTGATCCGCACCGAGTTCCGGGCCGCCCGCCGGGCCCACTATCTGCCGACGATCTGGGTGGCGGTGCCGCGCCGGCTGTTGCCCGACGCCGGGGACTACCTGCTCAGCGAGAACCGCCGCCTGATGAACAGCCTGTGCGACATGGCGCTCGGGGTCGGCGACTGCCGGGACAGCGTGCTGTCGGCGAGCGTCCTCAACGGACAGATGCTCGCCATGCGCCGGCTCATCCGGCTCGACCCGGGCCGCAGCGTGCCCTGCTATCTGCTGGTCCCCGATCGCTTCGCCGAGGGGGAGCGGGCGGACCTGCAGGAGGTCTCGCTCGGGCAGGTCGTGCAGCTGCTCATCCGGCTCGAGGCCGAGGCGGCCCAGCGGCTCTACCGGATCCAGAACGACCTGGAGATCTGGCGGACGCACGCAGCCGTCTACGACCGGGTCGCGGACCGGGGCCTGCTGCTCTGGGACGCCCTCTCGACGCATCTGCCGGTGCGGCGCTGGTTCCGCCTGGGCCGGCTGCACCGCACGGTCGAGCTGCTGCACCAAACCCTCCTGCAGGGTACGGCCGACCTGGCCCACCTCGCGACGGAGACCGACGCGTGCGTCGCCCAGGTCGACGCGGCCGTGCAGCAGCTCGTGGACGGGTTCGACGCCGAGGTCACCGCCTATCCCCTGAGCAGCGGCGTGGCCCGTTACCCGGGCGTGCGCGACGCCCTGACCACCGACGGCGTCATGGGCGAGGTGCGTGAGGACGGGCTGCGGGTCAGCGCGCAGGCGTTGCGCGTCCAGGCGAAGTACCGGGACCTGATCGGCACGATCGCGGCGGCCTTCGACGAGCGGCGCGTACGCGAGTCGGACGCCCTGTCCAAGGCGAGCGCCATCATGGGCTTCGGGCTGGCCGTGGTCGGCGTGGTGACCGTGCTCGACGCCACCATCGCGATGAAGCCGCAGGACCCCGGGCAGATCCTGCTCGGCGACGCTCCACAGTGGCTGCCGAAGGCGGCGGCCCTCGTGAGCCTGACGCTGGGCGGGGTCTTCGCCGTCGTGGTGCTGGCCGTGCTCGCCTCGACGACCCGGCTGGGACGGCTGGGCTCACGGTGGTTCCGCCGCATGTACAACGGCGGGATGGTGTCGCGGTTCGTCCTGCGGATGCGGCACAACCGGCTCGGGGCGTGGGCGACCGGGCGCACGGCGGAACGCCCGTGGCAGGACGAGCCGTGGCGGGAGGGCCTCTGGTCGTACCTGAAGGATTCCTCGACCGGCCTGCTCGGCAGCGTGGCCGGGGATCGGGACGGGCCCGAGGTGGACGTCCGCCGCGACGCGGACCTGGCGCGGCGGCTGGCCCGGCTGTGGGACCGCACCGCGCGGGCCGGGCTGCGCCGGCGGTGGCCGCTGCGGGGCTCGCGGGAGTTGCGCAGCGAGCTGATCCGGCGCGACATCTGGCTGCTGCGCCGCCGGATCGAGCAGTGGTCGCTCTTCACGCTGCTGCTGACCGAGCGGCCGCGCCGGATGCACCGGCACCGGCTGCCCAAGCTGACGCTGCTCTACCGGGCCTGCTCGTTCCTGCCCGGCTCGTTCCTGGGCGACGGCGAGATCCCGCTGATGACCCGCGACCTGGACAACCAGGGGCCGCGGGTGGTCTCCCGCAACGACCTGACCATGACCCTGTACGCCGCCGGCCTCACCTGGCAGCAGGCGGAGGAGCTGGACGAGGTGCTGATCCGGCGCGCCCGCGAGATCGACCGCGGCTCCGCCGAGCCGGCCGCGCAGATGCTGCGAATCCTCGACTACTGGGACGTGCGCCCGGGGATGGACGCGGGGCAGGCGGCGGCGGTGATGGCCCGGGTGCGGGACTGAGAAGACGCGGAAGTCCGCGTCGCGAGGGGCGACGCGGACTTCGGTGGAACTCGAGGGGTGCCGGCGGTCAGCTGGCGAAGAAGGCGCGCGGGTCGGCGACCAGGACACCCTGCTCGGTGAGGCGCTCGATGAGGCCCGAGGGGGAGATGTCGTAGACGATCGCGAGGGCGCGCAGGTCGTCGGCGCGGATGGAGAGCACGCGGCCGTTGTAGTCGCCGCGCTGCTGCTGGATGGCCCGGGCGTAGCGGGCGACGTAGGCCAGGTCCTCGCCGGCCACGTCGTACAGCTTCTCCAGGTCCAGCACGATCTTGTTGGTGGCCTCGAGCCGGACACCGCTGCCGTCGGGCAGCAGCTCCGAGACCGGGACGCGGTAGAAGTCGGCCAGCTCGGCCAGGCGGGAGACCGTAACAGCGCGGTCACCACGCTCGTACGAGCCCACCACGACGGCCTTCCACCGCCCGTTGGACTTCTCCTCAACGCCCTGCAGGGACAGGCCCTGCTGCTGGCGGATCGAGCGCAGGCGGGCGCCAAGCGACTTGGCGTACTCAGACGGCATTCGGACACTCCAGTACTGGCTGGCCCGGAGGGTTCTTCCTCCGGATCGCTACGCTGCGTGACGGTACGGAGTTTGCGACCGCCGGTCAAGTGTCGGTTACCTATGAATCGCCGACCCCGGCCGTGAGTTGTCCGCATTCGTCCGTCTGATCCCGTGGGTAGGCCACGTCACCATGGTCAACGCTGCGCTCACTGGTAACGTAGCGTCAGGCATCGGGCCGCCCATGATCGGGGGGTCCGCCGACGTCCTTTAACGACCCGTCCCGTGAGGCGGGGAAGGAGGTCCGCCGTGGCTCAACCACGCGCTGACACCGAGCACATCTCCTCCAAGGTCATTCTCTCCGGCGCCGATCTGCACCGCGTCGTCGACCGCATCGCCCATCAGATCCTCGAGAAGACCTCCGGGGCAACGGGCACTGTCCTTCTGGGCATTCCGACCCGGGGCGTCCCGCTCGCCCGCCGGCTCGCCGCGCGCATCCACGCCTTCGAGGGCGTGGAGGTTCCCGTCGGGGCGCTCGACATCACGCTCTACCGCGACGACCTGCGGCTGCACGCGACGCGCGCGCTCGGGCGTACGGAGATCCCCGGCGACGGCCTGGACGGACGCAGAGTGATCCTCGTCGACGACGTGCTGTTCTCGGGCCGCACGGTCCGGGCGGCGCTCGACGCCCTCAACGACGTCGGCCGGCCCAGCTCGGTGCAGCTGGCCGTGCTCGTCGACCGCGGCCACCGCGAGCTGCCGATCCGCGCCGACTACGTGGGCAAGAACATCCCGACCGCGCTCGCCGAGAAGGTTCGCGTCCGGCTCGCGGAGACCGACGACGGCGTGGACGAGGTCAAGCTGTTCGGAGGCGTCGCATGATCAAGCATCTCCGCTCCGCGGCCGACCTGGACGCGGACACCGCCACGCTGATCCTCGACACCGCCGGGGAGATGGCCGCCCTCGCCGGCCGCGAGGTCAAGAAGCTGCCGACCCTGCGCGGGCGGACGGTCGTCAACCTCTTCTACGAGGACTCCACGCGCACGCGGATCTCGTTCGAGGCCGCGGCCAAGCGGCTCTCGGCCGACGTCATCAACTTCTCGGCCAAGGGCTCCAGCGTCTCCAAGGGCGAGAGCCTCAAGGACACGGCGCTGACTCTGCAGGCCATGGGCGCGGACGCGGTCGTCATCCGGCACCCCGCCTCCGGCGCCCCGCACCGGCTCGCCCAGTGGGTGGACGGGTCGGTGGTCAACGCGGGCGACGGGACGCACGAGCACCCGACGCAGGCGCTGCTGGACGCGTACACGATGCGGTCCCGGCTCGGGAAGATCGACGGCCTGCGGGTCGCGATCGTGGGCGACGTGCTGCACAGCCGGGTCGCCCGGTCCAACGTCCTGCTGCTCACGACGCTGGGCGCGCAGGTGACGCTGGTCGGCCCGCCCACGCTCATCCCGGTGGACATCGCCGCCGCGCTCTCGCCGGCCACCAAGGTGTCGTACGACCTCGACAGCGTCCTGCCCGAGGCGGACGTCGTGATGATGCTGCGCGTGCAGACCGAGCGGATGCAGGACTCCTACTTCCCCTCGGCCCGGGAGTACAGCCGCCGTTACGGGCTCGACGCCCCGCGCATGAGGAAGCTGCCGGAGCACGCGATCGTCATGCACCCCGGGCCGATGAACCGGGGCATGGAGATCGCGCCCGAGGTGGCCGACTCCACCCGCTCCACCATCGTCGAACAGGTCGCCAACGGGGTCAGCGCCCGGATGGCGGTTCTCTACCTGCTGCTCGGAGGCAAGGCGTGACCTCGTATCTCCTGAAAGGCGTCTCCGTTCTGGGCGGCGCGAAGCAAGACCTCGTCATCCGTGACGGCATCATCGCCGACGGCGGAAAGGCCGACGAGACGATCGACGCCGACGGGCTCGTCGCGCTGCCCGGGCTGGTCGACCTGCACACGCACCTGCGCGAGCCGGGCCGCGAGGACGCCGAGACGGTCGAGACCGGGTCGCGCGCGGCGGCCCTCGGCGGCTACACGGCGGTCTGCGCGATGGCGAACACGTCGCCGGTCGCCGACACCGCGGGCGTGGTCGAGCAGGTCTGGCGCCTGGGCCGCGAGGCCGGGCTGGTCGACGTGCAGCCGATCGGCGCGGTCACGGTCGGGCTGGCCGGCACGCAGCTGGCCGAGCTGGGGGCGATGGCCACCTCCGCCGCGAACGTCCGGATCTTCTCCGACGACGGCTTCTGCGTCGCCGACCCGCGGCTGATGCGCCGGGCGCTCGAATACGTCAAGGCGTTCGACGGCATCATCGCCCAGCACGCCGAGGAGCCCCGGCTCACCGAGGGCGCGCAGATGCACGAGGGCGAGGTGTCCACGCGCCTCGGGCTCACGGGCTGGCCGGCGGTCGCCGAGGAGGCGATCATCGCCCGCGACGTGCTGCTGGCCGAGCACGTGGGCAGCCGCCTGCACGTCTGCCACGTGTCCACGGCCGGGTCGGTCGAGGTGCTGCGCCAGGCCAAGGCCCGCGGCGTGCGCGTGACGGCCGAGGTCACCCCGCACCACCTGCTGCTGACCGACGAGCTGGCCGCCAGCTACGACCCGGTCTTCAAGGTCAACCCACCTCTGCGTACGCGGGCCGACGTCGAGGCGCTGCGTCAGGCGCTCGTCGACGGGGTGATCGACGTGGTCGCGACCGACCATGCTCCGCACGCCGTGCAGGACAAGGAGTGCGAGTGGGCGTACGCGCGCCCCGGCATGGTGGGCCTGGAGACGGCCCTCCCGGTCGTGCTCAGCGTCCTGGGCGAGCGCTGGGACCTCATCGCCGACCGCATGTCCCGTACCCCCGCCAAGATCGTTGGTTTGGACGGACACGGCGGGGAACTCACGGCCGGGTCGCCGGCCAACCTGACGCTCGTGGACCCGTCCGCGCGGCGGGTCGTCGACCCGTCCGAGCTGGCCAGCCGCAGTCGCAACACACCGTACGCGGGCACCACCCTGCCGGGTCGCATCGTGGCGACCTTCCTCCGGGGAGTTCCGACGGTCCTGGACGGAAAGGCCGTGAAGTGAAGAAAGCAATCCTCGTCCTCGAGGACGGGCGCACGTTCTCCGGTGAGTCCTACGGCGCCGAGGGGGAGACCTTCGGCGAGGCGGTCTTCACCACCGGCATGACCGGTTACCAGGAGACGCTGACCGACCCGTCCTACCACCGGCAGGTCGTCGTGCAGACCGCGCCGCAGATCGGCAACACCGGCGTCAACGCCGAGGACGACGAGTCCTCGAAGATGTGGGTGGCCGGCTATGTCGTCCGCGACCCCGCGCGCCGGCCCTCCAACTGGCGCTCGACCGGCGACCTGGGCGAGCGCCTGGCCGCCGAGGGTGTCGTGGGCATCAGCGGCGTCGACACCCGCGCCCTGACCCGCCACCTCCGGTCGCGCGGGGCGATGCGGGTGGGAATCTCCACCGTGGACCTCGACCCGCGGTCGCTCCTCAGCCGCGTGCAGGCCGCGCCCGAGATGACCGGCGCCGACCTCTCCGCCGAGGTCACCACGTCGTCGCGTTACACCGTCGATGCCGTCGGCGAGCACCGCTACACGGTTGCCGCGCTGGACCTCGGCATCAAGCGCAACGTCTCGCGCCGGCTGGCCGAGCGCGGCGTGACCACGCACGTCTTCCCGGCAACGACGTCGATCGAGGAGATGCTCGCGGTCAGCCCCGACGCGGTGTTCCTGTCGCCCGGCCCGGGTGACCCGGCCACGGCCGACGGGCCGGTCGCGCTGGCGCGTGAGGTGCTGACCCGCAAGGTGCCGCTCTTCGGCATCTGCTTCGGCAGCCAGATCCTCGGCCGCGCGCTGGGCTTCGGCACCTACAAGCTGGGCTACGGCCACCGCGGCATCAACCAGCCGGTGTTCGACAAGACGACCGGCAAGGTCGAGGTGACCAGCCACAACCATGGGTTCGCGGTCGACGCGCCGCTCAACACGGTCATCGACACGAACTTCGGCGGCGTGGAGGTCTCTCACGTCTGCCTCAACGACAACGTGGTCGAGGGCCTGCGGGCGCTCGAGGTCCCCGCGTTCACCGTCCAGTACCACCCCGAAGCCGCCGCGGGTCCGCACGACGCGGACTACCTGTTCGACCGGTTCGTGGAGCTCGTCGAGAAGGTGGAGGCCCGCTGATGCCGAAGCGCACCGATATCCAGCACGTCATGGTGATCGGCTCCGGGCCGATCGTGATCGGCCAGGCCTGCGAGTTCGACTACTCGGGCACCCAGGCCTGCAGGGTCCTGCGGGCCGAGGGGCTGCGCGTCTCCCTGGTCAACTCCAACCCCGCGACGATCATGACGGACCCCGAGTTCGCCGACGCCACCTACGTCGAGCCGATCACCCCGGAGTTCCTCGAGCTGGTCATCGCCAAGGAGCGCCCCGACGCGATCCTGCCCACGCTGGGCGGCCAGACGGCCCTCAACGCGGCGGTCGCCCTGCACGAGGGCGGCATCCTCGAGAAGTACGGCGTCGAGCTGATCGGCGCCAACATCGACGCGATCAACCGCGGCGAGGACCGGCAGCTGTTCAAGGACATCGTCGCCAAGGCCGGCGGCGAGACCCCGCGCAGCCGGGTCTGCCACTCGATGGACGAGGTCAAGGCGACCGTGGCGGAGCTCGGCCTGCCCGTGGTCATCCGCCCGTCGTTCACCATGGGCGGCCTCGGCTCCGGCATGGCGCACACCGACGAGGACCTCGAACGCATCGCCGGCTCCGGCTTGGCCGCCTCCCCGGTGCACGAGGTGCTGATCGAGGAGAGCGTGCTCGGCTGGAAGGAGTACGAGCTCGAGCTGATGCGCGACAAGAACGACAACGTCGTGGTCGTGTGCTCGATCGAGAACGTCGACCCGATGGGCGTACACACGGGTGACAGCGTGACCGTGGCGCCCGCCATGACCCTCACCGACCGGGAGTATCAGGACCTGCGCGACCTGGGCATCCGGGTGCTGCGCGAGGTCGGCGTGGACACCGGCGGCTGCAACATCCAGTTCGCGATCAACCCGCGCGACGGGCGCCTGGTCGTCATCGAGATGAACCCGCGCGTCTCCCGCTCCAGCGCGCTGGCGTCCAAGGCCACCGGCTTCCCGATCGCGAAGATCGCCGCCAAGCTGGCCATCGGCTACACGCTCGACGAGATCCCCAACGACATCACGCTCAAGACGCCGGCGGCCTTCGAGCCGGCGCTGGACTACGTGGTCGTCAAGATCCCGCGGTTCGCGTTCGAGAAGTTCCCCGGCGCCGACGCCGAGCTGACCACCACGATGAAGTCGGTCGGCGAGGCGATGAGCCTGGGCCGCAACTTCGCCGAGGCGCTCAACAAGGCGATGCGCTCGATGGAGACCAAGGCGGCGGGCTTCTGGACCGCGCCGACCTTCGAGAGCGCCGACGAGGCCCTGGCCGCGATGCGGGTGCCGCACGACGGCCGGCTCTACACGGTCGAGGCGGCGCTGCGGCTGGGCGCGACCGTCGAGCAGGTGCACGAGGCCAGCGGCGGCATCGACCCGTGGTTCCTCGACGAGATCCAGGCGCTGGTCGACCTGCGTACCCGGATCCTGGACGCTCCCGTGCTGGACGAGGAGCTGCTGCGCAAGGCGAAGCGGTCCGGGATCTCCGACCGGCAGCTCGCGGCGCTGCGCCCCGAGCTCGCGGGCGAGGACGGCGTCCGTACGCTGCGCCACCGCCTCGGCGTCCGCCCGGTCTACAAGACGGTCGACACGTGCGCCGCGGAGTTCGAGGCGAACACGCCGTACCACTACTCGACGTACGACGAGGAGACCGAGGTCGCGCCCAGCGACCGGCCCAAGGTGCTGATCCTGGGCTCGGGGCCGAACCGCATCGGCCAGGGCATCGAGTTCGACTACTCGTGCGTGCACGCGGTGCAGGCGCTCAAGGGCGAGTTCGAGACCGTCATGGTCAACTGCAACCCCGAGACGGTGTCCACCGACTACGACACCGCCGACCGGCTCTACTTCGAGCCGCTGACCTTCGAGGACGTGCTCGAGGTCGTGCACGCGGAGGACTCGTCGGGCAAGGCGGCCGGGGGCCCGGGCGTGGTCGGGGTCATCGTGCAGCTCGGCGGGCAGACGCCGCTGGGGCTGGCCGCGCGGCTGAAGGCGGCGGGCGTACCCATCGTCGGCACCTCGCCCGAGTCGATCGACCTGGCGGAGGACCGCGGGGCGTTCGGGGCTGTGCTGGCCAAGGCCGGGCTGCGCTCGCCGGAGCACGGCACGGCGACCTCCTTCGACGAGGCCAAGGCGATCGCCGACACGATCGGTTACCCGGTGCTGGTCCGCCCGTCCTATGTGCTCGGCGGGCGCGGCATGGAGATCGTGTACGACGAGCCGACGCTGGCCGGCTACATCGAGCGCGCCACCGAGATCTCGCCGGACCACCCGGTGCTGGTCGACCGGTTCCTCGACGACGCGATCGAGATCGACGTCGACGCGCTGTGCGACGCCACCGGCGAGGTCTACCTCGGCGGCGTGATGGAGCACATCGAGGAGGCCGGCATCCATTCCGGCGACTCGTCCTGCTCGCTGCCGCCGGTGACGCTGGCCGGCCCGCACCTCGCCGAGGTGCGCCGCTACACCGAGGCGATCGCCCGCGGCGTGGGGGTCAAGGGCCTGCTCAACGTCCAGTACGCGCTCAAGGACGACCAGCTCTACGTGCTGGAGGCCAACCCGCGCGCCTCGCGGACCGTACCCTTCGTGTCCAAGGCGACCGCCGTGCAGCTGGCGAAGGCCGCCGCCCGGATCATGCTCGGGGCGACGATCAAGGAGCTGCGCGACGAGGGCATGCTGCTCCGCCACCGGGACGGCGGGGTGGTCCCGGAGAACGCGCCGGTGGCCGTCAAGGAGGCGGTGCTGCCGTTCAAGCGGTTCCGCACCCCCGCCGGCAAGGGCGTCGACAGCCTGCTCGGCCCCGAGATGAAGTCCACCGGCGAGGTCATGGGCATCGACCCCGGCTTCGGCCCGGCGTTCGCCAAGTCGCAGGCGGCGGCCTACGGGTCGTTGCCGACCAGCGGCAAGGTCTTCGTCTCGGTCGCCAACCGGGACAAGCGTGCGATCGTCTTCCCGGTCAAGCGCCTGGCCGACCTCGGGTTCACGATCGTCACCACGGCGGGCACCGGCGAGGTGCTGCGCCGCTACGGCATCGCGTGCGAGGTCGTCCCGAAGCACTTCGAGAAGTCGGCGCAGAACGCCGTGGCGCTCATCGCGGCGGGCGAGATCGCGCTGATCATCAACACGCCGCAGGGCTCCGGCGCCGGGGCCCGCTCCGACGGGTACGAGATCCGCAGCGCCGCCGTCACGAACGACATCCCGAGCATCACCACCGTGCCCGGCGTGGCCGCGGCGGTGCTGGGCATCGAGGCGCTGCTGGGCGGCGGCATGACCGTCCGGCCGCTGCAGGAGCTGCACGCGATGCTGCGGGAGAGCGAGTGACCTTGTTCGAGTCCGCCGTCCGCCCGGTCCTCTTCCGGGTGGGCGGCGGCGACGCCGAGAAGGCGCACCAGTTCACCCTGGACCGGCTGGCCGGAATGCCGCCGGCCGCGTTGTCGCTGCTACGCCGCCGGTACGCGGTGAGCGCGCCCACCGAGGTCTTCGGCGTGCGCTTCCCCAACCCGGTCGGGCTCGCCGCCGGGATGGACAAGAACGGTCACGCCCTGCCCGCGTGGCCCGCGCTCGGCTTCGGCTTCGTCGAGGTGGGCACGGTCACGGCGCACGCCCAGCCCGGCAACGACAAGCCCCGGCTCTTCCGGCTCCGGGACAGCGAGGCCGTGATCAACCGGATGGGCTTCAACAACGACGGGGCGGCGGCGCTGGCGGCCCGGCTCGCGGCCACCGGCCCGATCGGGGTGCCGCTCGGAATTTCGCTCGGCAAGTCGAAAGTTACGCCGCTGGACGAGGCGGTGCCGGACTACCTGGCGTCGTACGAGCTGCTGGCGCCGCACGCCGACTACATCGCGATCAACGTGTCGTCGCCGAACACGCCGGGGCTGCGTACCCTGCAGGACAAGTCCTTCTTGTCCACTTTGCTGGGCGCGCTGGTCGGCAAGACGCCGGTGCTCGTCAAGATCGCGCCCGACCTGACCGAGCCGGCGATCGCCGAGGTGCTCGAGGTCTGCCTGGCCTACGGGGCGGCCGGAGTGATCGCGACCAACACGACGCTGGGCCGGGACGGGCTGGCGGCGGCCGACGCCCCGCGCGCGGCGGAGGCCGGCGGGCTGTCCGGGCGGCCGCTGACCTCGCTCGCCCTCAAGACCGTGCGGTTCGTCCACGACGAGACCGGCGGGCGGCTGCCGATCATCGGGGTCGGCGGGATCCTCGACGCCGACGACGCCGCGCGGATGTTCGACGCGGGGGCGGCGCTGGTGCAGCTCTACACGGGGTTCATCTATCGCGGGCCCGCGCTCGTCCGTGCAGCAGCCCGGACCCGCCTCTCCTAGACCCGCCTGTGCGGTACAGCGTTCTGTGCCGCACAGCGGGCTCTCAGCGCCGCTCTCTACCGCTTCGGGTGCGTTGGCGGTGTCTGCCACCCGACACCCGCGTCCACCGAAAGGGGATCACCAGTCATGGAGACCTTCGGCAGCCGGCTCCGCACCGCCCTCGACACCCGGGGCCCGCTGTGCGTCGGCATCGATCCGCACCCGGCGCTGCTGGCGAGCTGGGGCCTGTCCGACGACCTCGCCGGCCTCGAACGCTTCAGCTTCACGGCCGTCGAAGCACTGGCCGATCGGGTCGCCGTGCTCAAGCCGCAGTCGGCCTTCTTCGAGAGATTTGGATCACGTGGCATCGCGATCCTTGAGTCAATTATCCGACAGTCACGTCAGGCCGGTGGGCTGGTACTTCTCGACGTGAAGCGCGGCGACATCGGCTCGACGATGTCCGCGTACGCGTCTGCCTATCTCGATCCGGACAGTGCGCTCAGTGTCGATGCCATTACTGTCAGTCCCTTCCTCGGTGTCGGCTCGCTACGGCCCGCCTTCGACTTGGCGGCCACTTACGGACGTGGTGTGTTTGTGCTCGCGCTGACGTCGAACCCCGAGGGGCCGGCCGTCCAGCACGCCGTCGGGGCGGACGGGCGCAGCGTCGCGCAGACCGTGATCGACGAGATTTCCCAGCTCAACGCGGGTGCGGAGCCGCTCGGCAGCATCGGCGCGGTGGTCGGCGCGACGATCGGGCGCACCGGGCACGACCTCTCGAAGATCAACGGCGCGCTGCTCGCGCCGGGCCTCGGGGCGCAGGGCGGCGACCCCGCCGGGCTCCGCGAAATTTTCGGGGAAAGCCTGCGGAACGTGCTGCCCTCCTACTCACGGGAGGTTCTCTCGGCGGGCCCGGACATCGCCGCGCTGCGGGCCGCGGCGGACCGCGCCGAGGCCGCCTGCCGGGCCGTGATCGGGTGAAACAGGCTGCCTAGCAGGCCCGGCCGCATCGGCGTGAGGGGTACCCCCACGTTGCCGAAAGGCTGATTGACCGCTAGTTTTCCCGGCGCCGGGAACCACATGCCCCTTTGGTTCCCTGGCACACCACGTTTCACAGAAGCGCCGGTATTGAACTGCCAGCGCGATAGGGACCTGAGGAGAACTGGTGCCGCTCCCGTCACTGAGCCCCGAGCAGCGTGCAGCCGCGCTGGAGAAGGCCGCGGAGATTCGCAAGGCCCGGGCCGAGCTGAAGGAACAGCTCAAGTCCGGCAAGACCACCCTCGCCGCCGTGCTCGACCGGGCCGAGGGCGACGACGTCGTCGGCAAGCTGAAGGTTTCGGCCGTGCTCCAGGCGCTGCCGGGCATCGGCAAGATCCGGGCCACCCAGATCATGGAGAAGCTCAAGATCGCCGACAGCCGTCGCCTCCGTGGCCTCGGCGAGCAGCAGCGTAAGGCCCTCCTGGGGGAGTTCGCTGCGAACTGACTCGGCGGCTCGTGTAGTAATGAGCCGTGAGCATGGATGACGACGCGCGCCCGGCGGCCCGACTCACCGTCCTCTCCGGCCCCTCCGGGGTCGGCAAGGACAGCGTGATCGAGTTGATCCGGGCGCGCTCGCCATGGATCAAGCTTTCGGTGTCGGTGACGACCCGCAAGAAGCGCGACTACGAGACCGACGGCGAGCATTACCACTTCGTCACGCGGTCCGAGTTCCAGCGCCTGATCGACGGCGACCAGTTGCTGGAATGGGCCGAGTTCGCGGGCAACCTCTACGGGACGCCCCGCGCGCAGGTGGAGGGCTGGCTGTCCAACGGCCGCCCGGTGCTGCTGAAGATCGACCTGCAGGGCGCGCGCCAGGTGCGGGCCACCATGCCCGACGCCCAGCTCGTCTTTCTCGCGCCGCCCAGCGTCGAGGAGCTGCACCGCCGCCTGGTCGGCCGGGGCACCGAGGACGAGGACACGATCCGCCGCCGGCTGGCCCACGCGGACGAGGAGCTGGCCGCCGAGAAGGAGTTCGACCGCACGGTCGTCAACGACTTCGTCGAGCGGGCGGCCGATGAGCTGGTAGGATTGCTCGGTTCGTCATTCCTGACTCCCGAACAGCTTTAACGTTAGGACGTCATTTTCGTGGGAACCATCGCCAACCCCGAAGGCATCACCAACCCGCCGATCGACGAGCTGCTCGACAAGACCTCGTCGAAGTACTCGCTGGTGATCTTCGCGGCCAAGCGCGCCCGCCAGGTCAACGCCTACTACAGCCAGCTCGGCGAGGGCCTGCTGGAATACGTCGGGCCCCTCGTGGAGACGACGCCGCAGGAGAAGCCGCTCTCCATCGCGATGCGCGAGATCAACGCCGGGCTGCTGACCGCCGAGGCGACCGACAACCCGTGATCATGCTTTCCTGAGACCCGCGTCCGCGTTCTGCGGGCGCGGGTTTCTTGATTTCGTCCGCGTGGGGGTTGTCATGGCCGAGGTCGTCCTCGGGGTCGGCGGGGGCATCGCCGCCTACAAGGCGTGTGAGCTGCTGCGGCTCTTCACCGAGTCGGGCCACGGCGTGCGCGTGGTGCCGACCGCCGCGGCGCTGAAGTTCGTCGGCGAGCCCACCTGGGCCGCGCTGTCGGGCCGTCCGGTCGCCACCGAGGTGTGGGCCGACGTGCACGAGGTGCCGCACGTGCGCATCGGCCGGGCCGCGGAGCTCGTCGTCGTCGCGCCCGCCACGGCCGACCTGATCGCCAAGGCCGCGCACGGCATCGCCGACGACCTGCTGACCACCACGCTGCTCACCGCCACGTGCCCGGTGGTGCTCGCGCCCGCGATGCACACCGAGATGTGGGAGAACCCCGCCACCCGCGCGAACGTCGCCACGCTGCGGTCGCGCGGCGTGATCGTCATCGAGCCGGCCGTGGGGCGGCTCACCGGCGCCGACACGGGTAAGGGGCGGCTGCCGGATCCGCCGGCCATCTTTGCTCTCTCGGTGCGCGCGTTGCGTCCGTCCTTCGCCGCCGACCTCGCGGGACGCCATGTGGTGGTCACGGCGGGTGGGACGCGGGAGCCGCTGGATCCCGTACGGTTCCTGGGCAACCGGTCCTCGGGCAAGCAGGGCTACGCCCTCGCCCGCGCGGCGGTGGCCCGGGGGGCCGAGGTGACCGTCGTCGCCGCGAACGTCGCGCTGCCCGACCCGGCCGGCGCCGCCGTGGTGCGCGTGTCCACGACCGAGGAGCTGCGCAAGGCGACCGTCGCGGCCTTCGCGGACGCGGACGTCGTCGTCATGGCCGCCGCCCCGGCCGACTTCCGGCCCGCGTCGGTCGCGGAGCAGAAGATCAAGAAAAGCGCCGACGGTACGGCGCCCGTTGTCGAGCTGGTCACCAATCCCGACATCGCGGCCGAACTGGGCGCGGCGAAACGATCCGGGCAGCTGCTCGTGGCGTTCGCCGCCGAGACGCACGACGCCCTGGAGAACGCGCGCGGGAAACTGGCCCGCAAGCGCGCCGACCTCATCGTGGTCAACGAGGTGGGCACCGATCAGGTGTTCGGCGCCGACGACAACACGGTCACGATCCTGGGCGCCGACGGGTCGTCCACGGCCCTCGGCAAACTCCCCAAAGACGATGTGGCCGACAGGATTTGGGACGAGGTCGCCTCGCGTCTGGTGGCGCGGGCCGACCAGGATGGGATGCCCTGACACCGGGCAAGCGGCACTCGAGCCGCGGTGACTAGACTGCCGCGGAACGAAACTTCGACGAATTCTGAGGAGCACCGTGGCACGCCGCCTTTTCACTTCCGAGTCGGTCACGGAAGGCCACCCGGACAAGATCGCTGACCAGATCAGCGACGGCATTCTCGACGCCCTGCTGCGGCAGGACCCCACGAGCCGCGTCGCGGTCGAGACGCTGATCACGACCGGTCAGGTGCACGTGGCCGGCGAGGTGACGACGCAGGCGTACGCGGACATCGCCAGCATCGTCCGCGAGACCATCCTCGGCATCGGCTACGACTCGTCGAAGAAGGGCTTCGACGGCGCGTCCTGCGGCGTGAGCGTGTCGATCGGCGCGCAGTCGCCCGACATCGCCCAGGGCGTCGACAGCGCGCTCGAGCTGCGCACCGGCGACTCCGAGCACGTGCTCGACGCGCAGGGCGCCGGCGACCAGGGCATGATGTTCGGCTTCGCCTGCTCCGAGACGCCCGAGCTGATGCCGCTGCCGATCGCCCTCGCCCACCGCCTGGCCCGCCGGCTGTCGGCCGTGCGCAAGGACGGCACGGTGCCCTACCTGCGGCCCGACGGCAAGACCCAGGTCACCATCGAGTACGACGGCTTCACGCCGGTCCGCCTCGACACCGTCGTCCTGTCCACCCAGCACGCCGCGGACATCTCGATCGAGTCGCTGCTCACCCCGGACATCCGCGAGCACGTCATCGCGCCCGAGCTCGAGGGTCTCGACCTCGACACCAGCGACTACCGCCTGCTGGTCAACCCGACCGGCCGCTTCGAGATCGGCGGCCCGATGGGCGACGCCGGCCTCACCGGCCGCAAGATCATCGTCGACACCTACGGCGGCTACTCCCGCCACGGCGGCGGCGCCTTCTCGGGCAAGGACCCGTCGAAGGTGGACCGCTCCGCGGCGTACGCGATGCGCTGGGTCGCCAAGAACGTCGTCGCCGCCGGGCTGGCCGAGCGGTGCGAGGTGCAGGTCGCGTACGCGATCGGCAAGGCGCACCCGGTCTCGCTCTTCGTCGAGACCTTCGGCACCGAGAACGTGCCGGTCGAGCGCATCGAGAAGGCCATCAACGAGGTCTTCGACCTGCGCCCCGCCGCGATCATCCGCGACCTCGACCTGAAGCGCCCGATCTACCAGCAGACGGCGGCCTACGGGCACTTCGGCCGGGAGCTGCCCGACCTGAAGTGGGAGAGCACCGAGCGGGCGCAGGACCTGAAGAACGCCGCTGCCTGAGCCATCCCGCGTTGACAGATCGAACGGGTGCTCCGGATCCGTCCGGAGCACCCGCGCTGTTCCCTGAGCCGGTGGGCTCCTCCTCGGGTTCGGTGGGCTCCTCCACGGGTTCGGTGGGCTCCTCCACGGGTTCGGTGGGCTCCTCCACGGGCTCGGCGGGCTCCTCCTCGGGTTCGGCGGGCTCCTCCTCGGGTTCGGTGGGCTTCGTCACGGGGGCGGCGGGGGGTGGAACGGGCGGAAGTGTCGTACCCCGGCGGGAGAATAAGCGGGTGCCGACGAAGAGCGCCCCGACCCGCGACCGCGAGCCCGCGGCCGTGCTGCCGGTCGCCCGCGTCTGCGTCGAGGTGCCGCTGCCCCACCTCGACCGCCTCTTCGACTACCGGATCGCGGCCGACGACGACGAGGCCGCCCAGCCCGGCGTCCGCGTCAAGGTCCGCTTCGCCGGTCAGCTGGTCAACGGCTATCTGCTCGAGCGGGTCGAGTCGAGCGCGCACGCGCGCCTGGCCTGGCTCGACAAGGTCGTGTCGCCGGAGCGCGTCCTCGACCCGGAGATCGCCCGCCTGGCCCGGGCTGTCGCCGACCGCTATGCCGGCAACCTGTCCGATGTCCTGCGCCTCGCCGTCCCACCACGCCACGCCCGGGTCGAGGCCAAGCCCCCGTCCCCGGCCACGCAGCCGACCGGCGCCGACGCCGCGCAGCTTGTGGCGCCCGCCGCGGAGCCCGTCGCCGCGCATCCTGTGGCGCCCGTCGCCGCGCAGTCGTCCGACGCTGTCGCCCGGCCCGCCGCTTCTGTCCGGGCGCAGCGCTCCGACGCGGTCGCCGTGCAGCCCTCCGATGCCGCGCAGCCCGTCTCTCCTTCCGCGGAGCCCGTCGCCGCGCAGTCCGTCGCCTCCTCCGCTGAGCCCGTCGCTGCCCATTCCGTCGCCGCGCGTCCGACCGCTGCCCATTCCGTCGCCGCGCGTTCGACCGCTGCGCAGCCCGTCGTTGCCGTCCGGGCGCAGCACTCGGGTGCCGGCGCCGCGCAGTCTTCCGCCTCTTCCGCGGACCCTGCCGCCGCGCAGCTTTCCGACGACGCCGCGCAGCCCTCCGACGCCGCTGCGCAGCCTTTCGCGTCCTCCGCGGAGCTCGTCGCTTCCCAGCCCGCCGCCCGGCTCGCTGCCGCCGATGGTGCCGTTGGCTTGCCCGCCGCCCGGGTCGCTGCCGCCGATGGTGCCGTCGGCCGGCCCGCCGTTTCGGTCGTCGCGGGGTCTGATGCGGCGGGCGTTGCGGCGCCGGTGGTGGCCGGGGGGTGGGGGGAGTATCCGGCGGGGGCGGCTTTCTTGCAGGCGCTGGAGCAGGGGCGGGCCGCGCGGGCGGTGTGGTCGGCGTTGCCCGGGGAGGACTGGGCGGCTCGGATCGCGGAGGCCGCGGCGGCGACCGTGCGGGCGGGGCGGGGAGTGGTGGTTGTCGTCGCCGATGCGCGGGATCTGCAGCGGCTCGACCGGGCGCTGGAGCGGGCGCTCGGGGCGGGGCGGCACGTCGCGTTGAACGCGGCGGCGGGGCCGGCCGAGCGTTATCGGCGCTTTCTGGCGGCCGGCCGGCATCAGGTGCCGGTGGTGGTGGGGACGCGGGCGGCGATGTTCGCGCCGGTGGCGGAGCTCGGGCTGGTGGTGATCTGGGACGACGGGGACGATCTGCACGCGGAGCCGCGGGCGCCCTATCCGCACGCGCGGGAGGTGCTGCTGACCCGGGCGCAGTTGAGCGGGTGTGCGGCGCTGGTGGCGGGCTTCGCGCGTACGGGCGAGGCGCAGTTGTTGCTCGAGACCGGGTGGGCCAAGGAGATCGTGGCGACGCGGGAGACGCTGCGGGTGCGGTGTCCGGCGATCGCGCCGACCGGGGACGATCCGCAGCTGGCCCGCGATCCGGGGGCGGTGACCGCGCGGCTGCCCAGCCTGGCCTGGCAGGCCGCCCGGCAGGCGTTGCAGGCGGGGAGCCCGGTGCTGGTGCAGGTGCCACGCCGGGGCTACCTGCCGTCGGTGGCCTGCGCCGAGTGCCGGACCCCGGCCCGGTGCCCACACTGTTCGGGGCCGTTGGGGCTCGCCGGCGCCCGGGACGTCCCGACCTGCCACTGGTGTGCGCGGGTGGCGGCGGACTACTCGTGCCCGGCGTGCGGCGGACGGCGGCTGCGGGCCTCGGTGACGGGGGCGCGGCGGACGGCGGAGGAGCTCGGGCGCGCGTTTCCGGGGGTTCCGGTGCGGACCTCGGGGCGGGACGAGGTGCTCGACACGGTTCCCGGGGACGCCGCGGTGGTCGTGTCGACGCCGGGGGCGGAGCCGGTGGCCGAGGGCGGCTACGGTGCGGTGCTGCTGCTCGACACGTGGGCCCTGCTGACCCGCGCCGACCTGCGCGCGGCCGAGGAGACGATGCGGCGCTGGTTGTCCGCGGCGGCGCTGGCCAAGCCGGGGCGCGGGGGCGGGCGCGTGGTGGTGGTCGCCGACGGTTCGCTCGCGCCGGTGCAGGCGTTGCTGCGGTGGGACCCGGGCTGGTTCGCCGCGCGGGAGCTGGCCGAGCGGCGGGAGCTGGGCTTTCCGCCGGCGGTACGGTTCGTGAGCCTGACCGGCCAGGCCGAGGCCGTCAACGAGCTGCTCGACGCCGCCCGCCTCCCGGACGGCGCCGAGGTGCTCGGTCCGGTCCCGGCGGCCGACGAGCAGGAACGCATGCTCGTCCGCATCAACCGGGGGCGCGCCGCCGAGCTCGCGCACGCCCTCCACGAGGCCGCCGGTGTTCGCAGCGCCAAGAAGGCCACCCTCCCGGTCCGCGTCCAGGTCGACCCCGCCGAGCTGCTCTGACGCTCATCGATCCGGCCGGGTCGGGCGGGCTCTGTTGTGTGGGCCGGGGTCGGCCCCGCCGGGCTGCTCTGATGTTCAGCGGTCGGCCGGGTCGGGCGGCTCGGTCGTGGCGCGCTCGACCGCGGACTGCTGGCGGTCGGCGTCGGTGGCGGCCCGGTCGGCCGAGGCGGCGGTGCGGTCGCGGCCGGAGTCCGCGCGGTCGCGGCGGGCGGCCATCCGGTCGGTCCCCGCGGCGCCGAGGTCGCGCCGGGTCTGGTCGAGATGGCTGCGGAAAGCCGCGCGGTCGGTGGCCGCCTGGTCCCGGTCGGCGGCCGCGGCGTCCCGGTCGGTGGCGGCCTGCTTCCACAGGATGAGGAGCTGCTCCCGGGAGGGCTCCTGATCGATGGCCGCCTGCTCGCGCAACCGGGCGATGCCGTCCCGGTCGGCGGCCACCCGGTCGCGCAGCTCGGCCTCCCACAGGCGGTCCCGCTCGGCCTGCTGAGCCTGCTGGGCGGCCTGGTCGCGGGCGCGCGCGACTTCATCCCGCGCGCGGGCGTCGCGGTCGCGGTCCTGCGCCTCCGTGTCACGGGCCTCGGCGGCATCGTCGCGCGCCTGCCCCGCCCGGTCCCTCTCGTCCGGGCTCTGCCTGCCGTGCCGGGCCACCACGCGTCCATTCTCACCCCGCGCCGTCCCGCTGTGAACACCGGCCCGCACATCAGGTCCGTACGCCGAAGGGAGCGGGACCAGAGCCCGGTCGTGCTTGCCGGCGAGGTGGCTGCGTTCGACGGCGGCGGCGTCGCCGATGGCGCCGGCGGGCGACTCGAGGCGGTGGGTCCAGCGCTTGCCGGTGCAGGAGGGGCGCCGGCCGTGGAACTCGTTCAGGCGAAGGTCGCCCCGGGGCGTCGCCGGTGACCGTGCCCTCGAGCAGCGGGTGGAGTCAGCGGCCGTCGGGGGACTCGGCCTGGTCGTAGGGGCGGCTCGTGAACCGGAGGTTGAACCGATCAGCAGAATGGATTGATGGACGCTGCCACCGCGATCAACACGTTGCTCACGCCGGGTGCCGGGCGGGACCCCTATCCCGCGTACGCGGCCCTGCGCGCGGCCGGTCCGGTGATCGGCCAGGGTGGTGCGTTCTTCGTCACCGGGTACGCGGCCGTGGACGCGGTGCTGCGCGACTCGACGATGCGCGTCTACGACAGCGCGCTGCTCGACGAGCAGTGGGACGACTGGCGGGGCAACAAGGGCGTGGAGCTGTTCGTCGACTCGATGCTGCGGACCAACGCGCCGCACCACACGTCGATGCGGCGGCTGGCGTCCGGGGTGTTCACCGCGCGCCGGGTCGCGCGGCTGCGGGAGGTGATCGAGGCGCAGGTCGAGGAGGCGCTCGACGAGCTCGCGGCCCACCGGGAGGACGGGGTCGTCGACGTGGTGCGCCATCTCGCGTACCCGTTGCCGATCGGGGTGATCTGCGCGCTGCTGGGGGTGCCGGTGAGCGACCGGAACCTCTTCCGGCGGCTGGCCGAGGCGCTGACCGCGGTGCTGGAGGTGCGGTTCACGGAGGCGCAGGCGGTGGCGGCGCACGAGGCGGCCAAGGAGCTCGAGGACTACTTCTCGGCGATGATCGCACTGCGGCGGCAGGAGCCGCGGGACGACCTGGTGACCGCGCTGGCGGCGGCGCACGACGCGGACGGCTCGACGCTGAGCGCGGGGGAGTTGCTCGGCAACCTGGCGCTGCTGCTGGTGGCCGGCTTCGAGACGACGACGAACCTGCTGGCCAACGGCATCCACGAGCTGGCCACCGGACGAGTCATGAAAAATCCGGACAAATTTGTGGAGGAGAGCCTGCGGTATGACTCGCCGGTCCAGCTCACCGAACGTTTCACCAGCGTGGACACGACAGTAGCCGGGGTCGGCATCCCGGCGGGCAGTGAGATCGTGCTCTTCCTCGGTGCCGCGAACCGTGATCCCGATCGCTTCCCGGACCCGGACCGCTTCGACGAGGATCGCCCCGGCAACGCGCCGCTGTCCTTCGGGGCGGGCGCCCATTACTGCCTCGGCGCGCCCCTGGCCAGGCTCGAGGCGCAGATCGCGCTCCCGGCGCTCGTGCGGCGCTTCCCGAGGATGGAAGCGGCGGGCGAGCCCCGGTCGCGGGAACGGCTGACCCTGCGCGGCTGGGCGACGCTGCCGGTGTCCGTAGACTAGGGGCGTCCCGCACGCCGCCAGCCGAGGAGCAGCACCGAGTGACCGTCCAGCCCATCCGTCTCTTCGGCGACCCGGTGCTGCGCACGCAGGCCGACGCGGTCACCGATTTCGACAAGGAGTTGCGCACCCTCGTCAAGGATCTCACCGACACGATGCTCGACGAGAACGGTGCCGGTCTCGCCGCGCCGCAGCTCGGGGTGGGGTTGCGGGTGTTCACGTTCCATGTCGACGACGTGCTCGGGCACATCGTCAACCCGGTGCTGCACTTTCCGGACGAGCAGGAGCAGGACGGCGACGAGGGCTGCCTGTCGATCCCGGGCGTCTACATCGACACCAAGCGCCGGCAGAATGTGATCGCCGAGGGCTTCAACGAGCACGGCGACCCGATCCGGCTGATCGGCGAGGGCCTGATGGCGCGGTGCGTGCAGCATGAGACCGATCACCTCGACGGGGTGCTCTTCCTCGACCGTCTCGACGCCGCCGCCCGCAAGGAGGCGATGCGGCAGATCCGGGCCGCCGACTGGTACGACGCGGGCAAGCCGCCGGTGGTCAAGACGAGCCCGCACGGTCTCTTCGGATTCGGCCGGTGACACGATGCCGTTGATCTTCTCCACGCCGCGGGTGATCCCATGCGTCTGATCTTCGCCGGCACGCCCGAGGTCACCCTGCCGTCGCTGGACGCGATCGCCGCGTCGTCGCACGAGCTGGTCGCCGTCGTCACCCGCCCCGACGCTCCCGCCGGCCGGGGGCGCCGCCTGGTCCGCTCGCCCGCCGGGGCCTGGGCCGACGAGCGGGGCATCGAGGTGCTCACGCCGGCCAAGCCGCGCGAGCCCGAGTTCCAGGAGCGGCTGCGGCAGCTGGCGCCCGACTGTGTGCCCGTGGTGGCGTACGGTGCGCTGGTCCCGCCCTCGGCCCTGGAGATCCCGAAGCACGGCTGGGTCAATCTGCACTTCTCCCTGCTGCCCGCGTGGCGTGGCGCCGCGCCGGTGCAGCACGCCGTCCTGCACGGCGACGAGGTGACCGGCGCCAGCGTGTTCGAGCTGGAGGCGGGCATGGACACCGGCCCGGTCTACGGCACGCTGACCGAGAGCATCCGGCCCGCCGACACGTCCGGCGATCTGCTCGGGCGCCTGGCCACCGAGGGCGCGGGCCTGCTCGTGGCGGTGCTCGACGCGATCGAGGCCGGCACCGCCCGCGCGCACCCGCAGCCCGCCGACGGCGTGTCGCTGGCGCCCAAGATCACGGTTGAGGACGCGAAGGTCCGCTGGTCCGACCCCGCCTTCGCGGTCGACCGGCGCATCCGGGCGTGCACGCCGGCGCCGGGCGCGTGGACGACGTTCCGCGGCGAGCGCGTGAAGCTGGGGCCGGTGCACCCGGTCGCCAACGCGACTCCGCTGGCGCCGGGCGAGCTGCTCGCCGAGCGCACGCAGGTGCTGGCCGGCACCGCCACCACCCCGGTGGTCCTGGGCGAGGTCCGGGCCGCCGGCAAGAAAGCCATGTCCGCCGTCGACTGGGCCCGTGGCCTGCGGCTGAACCCTCAGGAGCGGTTCCAGTGACCTCCGAGCACCGTGCCGATCGTCCGCACAACACCGGCCGGCCGCGGCGCCCCGGCGGCCCCGGTTACGGGCGCACGCAGGACCGCGACGCCCGCACGGGCCGGGCTCCCCGGTCGGGTCGCCCGCCGGCCGATCCGGCTCGCCAGGCCGCGTACGAGGCCATCGCCGCCGTCCATCGCGACGACGCCTATGCCAACCTGGTCCTCGCGGACATCCTGCGCGGGATGAACCTGCACGGGCGGGACGCCGCCTTCGCGACCGAGCTGGCCTACGGCACCCTGCGCGCGGTCGGCACCCTCGACCTGATCATCGCCGCCGCCGCGGGCCGGGAGGTCGCCCGGATCGACCCGCCCGCCCGGGACGCGCTGCGGCTCGGGGCGTACCAGCTGCTCTTCACCCGGGTCCCGGCGCACGCGGCCGTCAACCAGACCGTCGACCTGGTCCGCTCGGTGGCGCCGGGCGCGGCCGGCTTCGCCAACGCGGTCATGCGCGGGATCTCCGAGACCAGCCTCGACGACTGGCTGACCCGGATCGCCCCCGACCCCGCCGAGAACCCGGTCGGCAACCTGTCCGTGGTGCACAACCACCCCGAGTGGATCATCCGGTCCTTCGCGGAGGCGCTCGGCGGCGACCTCGACGACACCGCGCGCCTGCTGATCGAGGACAACCAGCCGCCGACCGTGCACCTGTGCGCCCGTCCGGGCCGCGCCGACGCCGTCGAGCTGGCCGACGAGGTGGGCGGCGTGCCGGGGGCCTTCTCGCCGTACTCGGTCTATCTCACCCACGGCGGCTCGCCCGCCGAGCTGGCCGCCATCCGCGAGGGCCGCGCGCATGTGCAGGACGAGGGCTCGCAGCTGGTCGCGGCCGCGCTGCTCGCCGCGCCGCTCGAGGGCTCGGACAGCCGCTGGCTCGACCTGTGCGCGGGTCCCGGCGGCAAGGCCGGCCTGCTGGGCTCGATCGCGGCCCTGCGCGGCGCCGACGTCACCGCCGTCGAGGTGGCCGACCACCGGGCCCGGCTGGTCGAGCAGGCCACCCAGGGGCTGCCGGTCACCGTGCTGCCGACCGACGGCCGCACGGTCGGCCGCGACCCGGACCTGCCCGAGGAGTCCTTCGACCGGGTGCTCGTCGACGCGCCCTGCACGGGTCTGGGCTCGCTGCGCCGGCGGCCCGAGTCGCGCTGGCGCCGCAAGCCGGCCGACCTGCCGCCGCTGACCCGGCTGCAGCGGGAGCTGCTGGTCGCCGCGCTGCGGGCCGTGCGCCCGGGCGGCGTGGTCGCCTATGTGACGTGCTCGCCGCACATGGTCGAGACCCAGGTCACGGTGACCGAGGGGTCGCGCCGCAGCGGGGTCGAGGTCGACTTCGTGGACGCGCGGCCGCTGCTGCCGCCGGGCATGCCGAAGCTGGGTCCGGGCCCGACGGTCCAGCTGTGGCCGCACCGGCACGGGACCGACGCGATGTTCCTGGCGGTGCTGCGGCGCACGAGCTGAAAGGCGGTGCTGCGGCGCGAGCTGAAAGGCGGTGCTGCGGCGCACGAGCTGAAAGCTCACGTTTCAGGTCGACAAGGTGCCGGTATCCCACGCCCATGGACGTCATCGGCGTGGGATTCGGGCGAACCGGCACACTCAGCCTCAAAGTGGCGCTCGAACGGCTCGGCTTCGGGCCGTGCCTGCACATGCTTCCGCTCTTCGACGACCCGGAGCGGGCGGCGCTCTTCGGACGCGCGGCCGAGGGCGACCCCGGGGCGCTCGAGGCGGCGGTGGCGGGATACCGGTCGACGGTGGACTGGCCGGGCGCCTACTTCTGGCGTGAGCTCGTCGCCGGCCACCCCCGGGCGAAGGTGATCCTGACCGTCCGCGAACCGGACAAGTGGTACCGCAGCGCCTGGGACACGATCTATCAGGGGATGCTGCGCACGCCCGACCCCTCGCCGACGCTCCGGATGGCGCGGACGATCGTCTGGGGCAAGACGTTCGGCAACCGGTTCGAGGACCGGGAGCGGGCGATCAAGACCTTCCAGGAGCACAACGCCGCCGTACGCCGGGAAGTGCCCGCCCCGCGCCTGCTGGAGTTCCGGGTGCGCGACGGGTGGCAGCCGCTGTGCGACTTCCTCGGAGAGCCCGTGCCCGGCGAGCCGTTCCCGCACGTCAACGACACGGCGAGCTTCTGTGACCGGAGGTTCTCGGCCCCTGCCGGACGAGGGGCGCCCGGGACATAGACTTCAGCCGTGGAGCCATCGCCGATCATCGCGCCCAGCATTCTCGCCGCCGACTTCGCGCATCTCGCGGAGGCCGTGCACGCCATCGAGGGGGCGGCCGACTGGGTGCACGTCGACGTCATGGACAACCATTTCGTCCCCAACCTCACCATCGGGCTGCCCGTGGTGCAGAGCCTGCGCAAGGCGACGGCGATCCCGTTCGACGTGCACCTGATGATCACCGACCCCGAGCGGTGGGCGCCCGGCTACGCGGAGGCCGGGGCGCACAACGTGACGTTCCACGCCGAGGCCTGTGAGAATCCTGTCGCGCTGGCCAAGACCCTGCGCGCGGCCGGCGCCAAGGCCGGGCTCGCCATCGACCGGGACACGCCCGTCGAGCCGTACCTGGAGCTCCTGCCCTATGTGGACACGGTGCTGATCATGACGATCAAGGCCGGGTTCGGGGGTCAGAAGTTCCTGCCCGAGATGCTGGACAAGGTGCGGGACGTGCGCCGCCGGATCAAGGCCAAGGATCTCGAGGTGCGCCTGGAGGTCGACGGCGGCATCGCGGCGGACACGATCGAGCAGGCCGCCGCGGCGGGCGCCGACGCGTTCGTGGCCGGCACGGCGGTGTACGGGGCGGAGGACCCCGCTGACGCCGTACGCAAGCTGCGTGATCTCGCCGCACGGGCGTGACGCTTCATGCAATTTCGGACGTGTCGGCGGGCCGATGCGTCGGGCATGATGGGTGGCGTCGAGAGGGGGATCATCGGTGAGCAACGAGATCGACACCCCGGGTGCCGATCCGGCCGAGAAACCGGACCTGATCATGGTTGTCGACGATGACGACGACATCGCCGGGTTCGTGGCGTTCAACCTGCAGGTGCACGGGTTCGAGGTGGTTCGCGCCCGGCACGGGCAGGAGGCGCTCGAGCTGATGGAGACGCGGCGCCCCGACCTGGCCGTGGTCGACTGGATGATGCCGCACATGGACGGCGTCGAGCTGACCCGCCGGCTGCGGGCCGAGCCCCTCACCTCCGCCCTGCCGGTGATCATGCTGACCGCCAAGGGCATGACCGTGGACAAGGTCGTCGGCCTCACCACGGGCGTCGACGACTACCTGGTCAAGCCGTTCGACACCGCCGAGCTGATGGCCCGGGTCTCGTCGACGCTGCGCCGCACCAAGGAGTTCCGCGAGGTCTCCCCGCTGACCGGCCTGCCCGGCAACGCCCGCGTCACCCGCGAGATCGTCGAGTGCATCAAGAGCGGCAAGGACTACTCGGTCGGCTACATCGACATCGACCGCTTCAAGCCGGTCAACGACGTCTACGGCTTCGACCGCGGCGACCAGTTCATCACCACCCTCGCCCGCAGCGTCCACCGCGCGGCGACCGCGGCCGGCAAGCCGTCGGTCTTCCTCGGTCACATCGGCGGCGACGACTTCGTCTTCATCTGCCACCCCGACCAGGTGCTGCCGCTGACCAAGCACATGGTCACCGACTTCGAGGCGTCCGCCGACGAGTTGTACGACCCCGAGGACGCGCAGCGCGGCTACATCGAGGTGCCCGACCGGCGGGGCGGCAAGCAGCGGGCGGCGCTCGTCACGCTCTCCATCGGCGTGGCGGAGTCGAAGGCGGGCGGGCGCAAGTTCAACGACCACCGCGCCGTGGTCGCCGTCGCCTCCGAGATGAAGAAGGTCGCCAAGAGCCAGCCCGGCTCGTACGTCGCCATCGACAAGCGGCACTCCAAGGCCGAGCCGACCGATCTGCCGCCGCTCGCGTGACGGGTTCACGGGTCCGCAACACGGATGTCACCAGATGCGTGACGTCGGTCGCGGGTGGTGGCCGGGGGTGCGCCGGGCGTGACAGTATCGGGGTACCCACCACGCGCTGGCGGGACTCGGTGAGATTCCGAACCGGCGGTGATCCTCGCAGCTCGAGGTAAGCCCGCGACCCGGACCCCGCACCCCTGCGAGGCCCGGTGGACCTGGTGTGACTCCGGGGCCGACGGTGGACTGAGCGGGCACAGCCCCGCCTCGGTCCGACAGTCCGGATGGGAGACGGCGCGCGGGAGCTGGACCACGGGTCTCGTCGCGGCGTGCCGTCACGAGCCACCGGTCCAGGGGCGCGCGCAGCGTGTCCGTTCTCCGGCGTTTTGTCCCCCACAGCCCTGCCCGCGCGTGACCACGGCCGCGCGGGTTCTCCGCGCAGCTCCGGCCGCGCGCCGCTCGCGTGGCCGACCACGGCCGCGCGGCACCCCGCGCGGCCACGGCTGCGCGGCACCCCGCGCGACCACGGCCGCGCGGTTCCGACCGCGCAGCCACACGGCCGCGCGGCACCCCGCGCGACCACGGCCGCGCGGAGCTCGCGCGTGGCCACGACCGCGCGAGGGAGGGCACCACATGGTCACCGACGACGAGGCGATGCGCCGGGCGGTCGGGCTGGCCGCGCGTGGCCTCGGCACCACCAGCCCCAATCCCGTCGTCGGCTGTGTGGTGCTCGACGCGGCTGGCGAGATCGCGGGCGAGGGGTTCCACGCGTTCGCGGGTGGCCCGCACGCGGAGGTCGGCGCCCTGCGGCAGGCGGGGGAGCGGGCTCGCGGCGGCACGGCGGTCGTCACGCTGGAGCCGTGCAACCACACCGGCCGCACCGGGCCGTGTGCCCAGGCGCTGATCGCCGCCGGGGTGCGGCGGGTGGTCATCGCCGTGGACGATCCGACGCTCGCGGCGGCCGGGGGTGCCGCCACGCTGCGGGCGGCGGGCGTCGAGGTGTTGACCGGGGTGGGGCGCGCCGAGGCGGAGGCGGGCAACGTGGCGTGGCTGACCGCGGTGCGGCGGGGGCGCCCCTTTGTCGTCTGGAAGTTCGCCGCGACGCTCGACGGGCGGTCCGCCGCGGCCGACGGCAGCAGCCAGTGGATCACGTCCGAGCCGGCCCGGCGCGACGTCCACCGGCTCCGGAGCACGGTCGACGCGGTCATCGCCGGCATCGGCACCGTGCTGGCCGACGACCCTCAGCTGACGGTCCGCCTGAGCGCCGCCGACCGGGCCGCCCACCCCGGTGCGCCGGCGGATCCGCGACCGGACGACGGGAACCGGCCGGCCCGGCAGCCGTTGCGGGTCGTCGTCGACAGCCGGGGGCGTACCCCGGAGAACGCCCGGGTGCGCGATGCCGCCGCCGAGACCTTGATCGTGACCGCGCCCGAGGGGCGGGTCGACTTGGAGGCCCTGCTCCGGCGGCTCTACGACCGGGGCGTCCGGGCCGCCCTGCTCGAGGGCGGGCCCACGCTGGCCGGTGCCTTCCTCGCCGCCGGCCTGGTCGACCGGGTCGTCGGCTACGTCGCGCCGAAGCTGCTCGGAGCCGGGCGGGCGGCGCTCGCGGACGCCGGGGCCGCGACCATCGGCGAGGCCTATGACCTGGAGTTTCTCGACATCACGCAGATCGGCCCCGACCTGCGGTTCACCGCCACCCTCCGGCAGAAGGAGATCTGATGTTCACCGGGATCGTGGAGGAGCTGGGCGAGGTCGTCCGGCTCACCGACGCGGGCGGGGACGCCGCGGTGCTGGCCGTCCGCGGCCCGCTCGTCACCGGCGACGCCGGGCACGGCGACTCGATCGCCGTCAACGGCGTCTGCCTGACCGTCATCGACAACGAGGACGGGGTGTTCACGGCCGACGTGATGGGGGAGACGCTGCGCCGCTCCTCCCTCGGCGCCCTCGCCGTGGGCTCCCCGGTCAACCTGGAGCGTGCCGCCACGGTGGGGTCGCGCCTGGGCGGCCACCTCGTGCAGGGTCACGTCGACGGGGTCGCTGCCGTCAAGGGTCGCTCGCAGGAAGGCGAGTGGGAGGTTGTCACCTTCACCCTCCCGCCCGAATTGTCGAAGTACGTCGTCGAGAAGGGCTCGATCACGGTCGACGGCGTCTCGCTGACGGTCATGGCGGTCACGGACGACACGTTCAGCGTGGGCCTGATCCCGACGACGCTCAAGCTGACCGTGCTCGGCTCGAAGCAGGCCGGCGACCCGGTCAACCTCGAGGTCGACGTCATCGCCAAGTACGTCGAGAAGATGCTGGGGGAGCGGTCGTGAACACCGTCGAGCGCGCGATCGAGGACATCGCGGCGGGGAAGGCCGTCGTCGTGGTGGACGACGAGGACCGGGAGAACGAGGGCGACCTCATCTTCGCGGCCGAGATGGCGACGCCCGAGCTGGTGGCGTTCATGGTCCGCTACACCTCCGGCTACGTCTGCGTGCCGCTGACCGAGTCCGAGGCCGACCGGCTCGACCTGCCGCCCATGTTCCACACGAACCAGGACGCGCGCGGGACGGCGTACGCGGTCACGGTCGACGCCCGGGAAGGCATCGCCACCGGCATCTCCGCGGCCGACCGGGCCCACACCATCCGCCTGCTCGCCGGGGCGGACACCCAGCCCGCCGACCTGTCCCGCCCCGGGCACGTGGTGCCGTTGCGCGCGAAGGCCGGGGGAGTGCTGCGCCGCCCCGGGCACACCGAGGCCGCCATCGACCTCGCCACGCTCGCCGGTCTCCGTCCCGCCGGCGTCCTCTGCGAGATGATCAATGACGACGGCACGATGATGCGCGGCGCACAATTACAAACCTTCGCCGCCGAGCACGACCTGGCGCTGATCAGCATCGAGCAGCTCATCGCGTACCGGCGGCATCACGAGTCGCTGGTCGAGCGGGTCGTCGAGACGCGGCTGCCCACCGATCACGGCGAGTTCACGGCCGTCGGCTACCGGTCGATCACGGACGGCGGCGAGCATGTCGCCCTGGTCCACGGCGACCTGACGGACGGCGAGGACGTGCTGGTCCGGGTGCACTCGGAGTGCCTGACCGGGGACGTTTTCAGCTCGGTGCGCTGCGACTGCGGCCCGCAGCTGGAGGCCGCCCTCGAACGGGTCGCCGCGGCCGGGCGCGGGGTGGTGCTCTACATGCGCGGGCACGAGGGCCGCGGGATCGGGCTGCTGCACAAGCTGCAGGCCTACCAGCTGCAGGACCGCGGTCTGGACACCGTCGACGCCAACCTCGAGCTGGGGCTGCCGGCGGACGCCCGCGACTACGGCATCGGCGCCCAGATCCTGTACGACCTCGGGATCCGCTCGATGCGCCTGCTCACCAACAATCCGGCCAAGCGCGCGGGGCTGGAGGGCTACGGCCTGACGGTCACCGGCCGGGAGGCGCTGCCCGTCCGGCTGCACCCGGAGAACGTCCGCTACCTGCGCACCAAGCGCGACCGGATGGGCCACCTGTTCGAGGCCCTGGGCTGACCCGGATGGGCCACCTGACCAGGACCCGGGGCTGATACTGCTTATGACAAAGGGGGCAACATGGCTGGTTTCGGGGATCCGCACATGGAGACGGTCGACGCGGCCGGGCTCACCGTCGGCATCGTCGGCTCGCGCTGGCACAACGACCTGGTGGACCACATGGTCGACCGTGCGCGGGCCGCGGCCAAGGCGTGCGGCGCCGAGGTGATCACCGCGCGCGTGGCCGGCTCGGTCGAGCTGCCGATCGTCGCCCAGGCCCTGGCCAGGAAGTGCGACGCCGTGGTGGCGCTGGGCGTGGTCATCCGGGGCGAGACGAAGCACTTCGAGTACGTCTGCGACGCGGTCACCGCGGGCCTGACCCGGGTCGCCCTCGACGAGCAGACGCCGGTGGCGCACGGGGTGCTGACCGTGGACAGCCTCGGCCAGGCGCGCGACCGGGCGGGCCTGGAGGACTCGATCGAGGACAAGGGCTGGCAGAGCACGGTCGCCGTCCTCGACGCCGTGCTGGCCATCCGGGAGATCAACAAGTAGCGGCCTACAACCGCCCCGCCTCGATGATGCGGGCGAGGAACTGCCGGGTGCGGGCCTCGACCGGGTCACCCAGCACCTGCGCGGGCGGCCCGGATTCGAGGACCCGCCCGCCGTCGAGGAAGACGACGCGATCGGCGACCTGCTTGGCGAAGCCCATCTCGTGCGTCGCCAGCACCATCGTCATGCCCTCGTCCTTGAGCCCGCGGATCATCGTGAGCACCTCGCCGACCAGCTCCGGGTCGAGGGCCGACGTGACCTCGTCCAGCAGCAGCAGCCGCGGGCTGTTGACCAGCGCGCGCACGATCGCCACGCGCTGCTGCTGCCCGCCGGAGAGCCGGTCCGGGTACGAGGAGGCCTTGTCCTCGAGCCCGACCCGGCGCAGCCACTCCATGGCCTGCTCCTCGATCTCCCGCGCGTCCCGCTTGTGCACCTTCGACGGGGCGAGCGTGATGTTGCGGAGCACGGTCATGTGCGGGAAGAGGTTGTACGACTGGAAGACCATCCCGATCCGCCGCCGCACCACGTCGGGGTCGGCGCGCGGATCGGTGATGTCCTCGCCGTCGAGCCGGATCACCCCGTCGTCGATGCCCTCGAGCAGGTTGACACAGCGCAACAGGGTCGACTTGCCCGATCCGGACGCCCCGATGAGCGCGACGACCTCGTGCTCGTCCACGGAGAGCGACAGATCGTCGAGCACCACGGAAGTCCCGAATGTCTTGCGCAAGTGCGCGACGTCAAGCATCAGAACCCCGCTGACTGGCGACGGGCCGCCCGCAGGGTCACCCAGTCGGTGACGCCGATGAGCGGCAGGGCGAGGAGCACGAAGAGCACCCCGGCCACGATGTACGGCGTGAAGTTGGCGTCCTGCGCGGTGGCGATCTGCGCGGCGCGTACGGCGTCGATGGGGCCGGCGAGCGACACCAGGCCCACGTCCTTCTGCAGCGCGACGACGTCGTTGAGCAGCGGCGGCGTGACCCGGCGGACCGCCTGCGGGAGCACCACGTGCCGCATGGTCTGCCGGTACGTGAGCCCGAGCGACCGGGCCGCGGCGAGCTGCGACGGGTGCACCGACTCGATGCCGGCCCGGAACACCTCGGCCAGGTAGGCGCCGTACACGATCACCAGCGCCGCCCCGCCCAGCACGAGCACGCTCGGCATGCCCTCCAGCCGCAGTCCCGGGACGCCCAGCGTGAAGACGTACAGGACGATGATCAGCGGGAGGCCGCGGAACGCGTACGTGTATCCGGTGGCCAGCGCCCGTACCGGGAAGAAGACCGCGCCCCGCAGCGTCCGCGCGACCGCGATGAGCAGTCCCAGCGCCAGCGCCGCGAGGGTGCAGACGACCAGCAGGCGCAGGTTGAGCCAGAGGCCCTCGAGGATGTCGGGGAGGTACTCGCGGGCGATCGAGCCGTCGAAGAACGACCGCTTGACGCGTTCCCAGCCGGGCGCCCCCGTGACGCCGAGCACGAGGACGACGCCGACCACCGCGGTCGAGGCCGCGGCCAGCAGCACCGAGCGGACCGTCTGCCGTCTCCGGTAGGCGATCCGCCCGAGCTGAATCTCACTCGGTTGAAACGCGCTCACGAAAGCTCAGGCGCTCCACCGCTGGTCAGCCAGGTCTTCTCCAGCTCCGCGAGGGTGCCGTCCTGACGCAGCTGGTCGACGGCGCCGCTCACGCACGGCGTCAGCTTCGACCCCAGATCAAGAACCAGACCGAACTGCTCGGGTACGCCCACCTGGGGCAGCTGGCCCACGATGACGCCGTTGTCGAGCTCGGCCGCCGTCATGTAGAACGCCGTCGGCAGGTCCACGACGATGCCGTCGACGGAGCCGTTCTCCAGCGCGGCCTTGGCGTCGTCGTTGTTGTTGTAGACCTGCGGCTTGGCGGCCGGCTTGATGATGTCGGTGACCGCCTGATAGCTCGTGGTCCCGACCTGCGCGCCGAGCTTGGCGCCCTGGAGCTCCGCCAGTGACTTCGCCGACGCGATCTTCGAGCCCTTGGTGGTGATGACGGTCTGGCGGACGAGGTAGTACGGCGACGAGAAGTCGACCGCCTTCTTGCGGTCGGCGGTGATCGAGAACTGGTTGACGTCGAAGTCGAACGTCTTGGGGCCCGGGGCGATCGCGTTGTTGAACCCGACGTTCGTCCAGACCACCTCGGCGGCCGGGTAGCCCAGGCGCTCGGCGACCGCGTAGGCGACGGCGGACTCGAAGCCCTTGCCGTTGGCCGGCTTGTTGTCGCTGAACCACGGCTCGTACGCCGGGGTGTCCGTCCCGATCGTCAGCTTGCCGGCGGCGAGGGTGTCGAGCGCGCCGGGCGCACAGGCGGAGCTCGACGCGGAGGCGGAGCCGCCGGCGGCGGGGGAGTCGTTCTCGTCGGCGGGCGCACACGCGGCGAGGGAGGTGAGGAGCACGGTCGCGCTGCCCAGCGCGGCGAGGGTATTTCTGCTGACCATGCCCGGAACTGTAGGCGAAGGTGGGACGGAGAGGGGTCCTCCGTTGCCACCCCGTAATGAGCTGCAACAATCGCACCCCGTGAAGACGTTCGAAGAGTTGTTCGCCGAGCTGTCGGCGAAGGCGGTGGAGCGGCCCGAGGGCTCGGGCACCGTCGCCGCGCTGGACAAGGGCGTGCACTTCATCGGCAAGAAGGTCGTCGAGGAGGCGGCCGAGTCCTGGATGGCGGCCGAGCACGAGGGCGCCGAGCGCACCGCCGAGGAGCTCTCCCAGCTGCTCTACCAGGCACAATGCCTGATGATCGCCTCCGGTCTGACGCTCGAGGACGTGTACCGACATCTATGACGTGCCCTCCGTCCCGTCTGGTTCTGACCAAGGAGCACGTCAATGTTGCGCATCGCCGTTCCCAACAAGGGAACCCTGTCCGCCCCGGCCGCCCAGATGCTGCGCGACGCCGGCTACCGCCAGCGCACCGACCCCAAGGACCTCGTCTGCCGTGACGAGGACAACAATGTCGAGTTCTTCTATCTGCGCCCGCGCGACATCGCCACGTACGTCGGATCGGGTGATCTTGATCTCGGCATCACCGGCCGCGACCTGCTCGTCGACTCCGGGGTCCCGGCGCACGAGCTGCTCGACCTGAGCTTCGGCGGGGCGACCTTCCGCTGGGCCGTCCCGGCGGACGGCGCGCACGACTTCACCGTCGGCGGCCGCCGCATCGCCACCGCCTATCCGGGCGTGGTGCAGCGCTACCTCGACGCCAACGACCTCAAGGCCGAGGTGGTCCGTCTCGACGGCGCGGTGGAGAACGCGGTCCGCCTCGGCGTGGCCGACATCATCGCCGACGTCGTGGAGACCGGCGCGACCCTGCGCCAGGCCGGCCTGGTGACCGTCGGGGAGCCGCTGCTCAAGAGCTCGGCGATCCTGATCGGCCGCGACGAGGCCGGCGCCGGGGTCTCCCAGCTGCTCCGCCGCCTGCAGGGCGTCCTGGTCGCGCGCAGCTATGTCATGCTCGCGTACGACGTCCGCGCCGACCTGCTCGAGCACGCCACCGCCGTGACGCCCGGCATCGAGTCCCCGACCGTGTCGCCGTTGCACCGCGAGGGGTGGGTGGCGGTCCAGGCCATGGTCGAGCGGGCCGCCGTGCACCACATCATGGACGAGCTCTACGAGATCGGTGCCCGGGCGATCCTCGTCACCGACATCGCCAACTGCCGGCTCTGACGCCGCCGGCCACCGACTGCCCACCGCCGGTCCCGAAGGAGCATCATGGTCGACGTGACGACTCAGGCCCCCGCAGTCTTCCGCCCGCAGCGCATCCGCTGGGTGACGGCGATCCTGGCCGTGGCCGTGGTGGTGCTGTTCACCGTGCTCAGCTTCGGGCTGCACGGCTCGACGGGCGACGGCTTCGGCCAGTTCGAGCGGGGCGACCAGGGCGCCATGATCGGGCTCGGGGTGCTCATCGGGCTGGGCGTCATGGCGTTCGCCCGGCCCCGGGTGTGGGCCACCGCGGAGGGCATCAAGGTGCGCAACGTGATCGGCGGGGTGGAGCTGCCCTGGTCGGCGGTGCGGGCCGTGCGCTTCGACCGCAACTCGCCCTGGGCGATGCTGGAGCTGCACGACGACGAGACCGTCCCGGTGCACGCGTTGCAGGCGACCGACAAGGACTACGCGGTGCACGGCGTGCGGACGCTGCGGGCCCTTCATTCGGCGGCGTCGAGCTGAGCTGATAAGCTGTACGGCAGTCGACCACGCCTGCCCTCACACGAGTGGCCGGCGCGAAAGAGGAGCCCGCTGGTTCCCACCCACGCTTCCCCTTCCGGGGGCTGGGTCCGGTCAACCCGCGCGGGAATGTTCCGCGGTGGGTGAGCGCTTCATTCGGGGCGCCGATGACCGGTCGAGCGGGCCCTGGCATGCGCACAGCACGCCGGGGCTCTCTGCTTTCCCGTCGCCCAGTGGTATGAGGGCCGACGTGAGGCCGACCGACATTGGTAAGAGACAGTTTGTCCCCGTTCTGAGGAGGCCCCATCAGCGTCGAACCACGCGTCAACGAGCAGATCCGGGCACGGGAAGTCCGTCTGGTCGGCCCCGAGGGTGAGCAGGTGGGCATCGTCCCGCTCGAGCGCGCCCTGCAGCTGGCCGCGGACGTCGACCTGGACCTGGTCGAGGTTGCGCCCATGGCGCGCCCGCCGGTGTGCAAGCTCATGGACTTCGGCAAGTTCAAGTACGAGAGCGCACTGAAGGCACGCGAGTCGCGGCGGAACCAGCAGCAGACCGTCATCAAGGAAATGAAGCTCCGGCCGAAGATCGACCCGCACGACTACGAGACCAAGAAGGGTCACGTGGTGCGGTTCCTCAAGGCGGGCGACAAGGTCAAGGTGACGATCATGTTCCGCGGTCGCGAGCAGAGCCGCCCGGAGCTGGGTTTCCGGCTCCTGCGCCGGCTCAGCGAGGAGATCTCGGAGCTCGGATTCGTGGAGGCCAGTCCCAAGCAGGACGGCCGCAACATGATCATGGTCCTGGCCCCGCACCGGGCCACGAAGGTGGCCGCGGCGGCCGCCGTCGAGGCATCCCGGCCCGCGGGCCGCGAGCCGCGCGAGGGCGAGGCGGCTCCCGCGGCCGAAACCGCGGACAGTTCGGCAGAGTAGTTAGTTGCCCCCGGGGCCACCGGCCCCGGGGACGAGATGAGAGTAGGCGTCAAGTGCCGAAGATGAAGAGCCACACCGGCATGGGTAAGCGGGTGAAGGTCACCGGCAAGGGAAAGCTCCGCACGGAGCAGGCCGGCAAGCGTCACCTGCTGGAGGGCAAGTCCTCCAAGGTCACCCGCCGGATGACCGGAACGGTCGAAGTGGCCAAGGCCGACACCAAGCGAGTGAAGAAGCTCCTCGGCCGCTGACGCGCGCCCCTGATTCCCCTGTAAGGAGATTGACATGGCACGCGTCAAGCGGGCAGTGAACGCCCAGAAGAAGCGTCGCACGTTGCTGGAGACCGCCAGCGGATACCGCGGTCAGCGCTCGCGCCTGTACCGCAAGGCCAAGGAGCAGGTGCTGCACTCGATGCAGTACAGCTACCGCGACCGCCGTGACCGCAAGGGCGACTTCCGCCAGCTGTGGATCACGCGCATCAACGCGGCTGCCCGGGCCAACGGCATGACCTACAACCGCCTCATCCAGGGCCTCAAGCTCGCGGGGGTCGAGGTGGACCGCAAGATCCTGGCCGACCTGGCCGTCAACGACGCCGCCTCGTTCGCGGCGATCGTCGAGATCGCGCGGGCCGCGGTCGTGGCCGAGGGCACCGGCGGCGCCGGCGCCCAGGCCGCCTGATTAACGCACCGCACGTTTCGCAAGCGCCTCCCGGTTCGCCGGGAGGCGCTTCGCTTGTTCCGCCGTCGTCGCCCGCGGTCCTGCGGGCGACGAGCTGAGCCTCCGGAGGCCTGGTGAGCTTCACCCCCCGCACCCCGCGCGTCGTCGCCGCCAAGCGTCTGCAGCGCCGCCGCGACCGCGACAAGGCCGGTCGCTTCCTGGCCGAGGGACCCCAGGCCGTGCGGTCCGCCCTCGCCGCGGGGGTGGTTCTCGACCTTTTCGGTACGGACGAAGCCCTCACCAAGCACGGCGACCTCGCACTGCAGGCGCCCGTCGTCTCCCCGGTCACCGAGGAGGCACTTGCCGCCCTCGCCGAGACCGTGCAGCCCCAGGGTCTCGTGGCCGTGTGCGAGCAGGTCGACGTGCCGTTGCCCGAGGCGCTGGCCAAGGAGCCGCGACTGGTGGCGGTGCTCGCCGAGATCCGCGATCCGGGCAACGCGGGCACGATCCTGCGCACCGCGGATGCCGCCGGGGCCACGACCGTCATCTTCGCCGGGGACGCCGTGGACCCGTACAACGGGAAGTGTGTCCGCTCCTCGGCCGGCAGCCTGTTCAACGTGGACATTGTCCGCGCGCCCCTCTCCTTGGCGACGCCTGGACTGACCGTTCTGGCCACCAGCGGCTACGGCGAGACGGACCTCGACGAGCTGATCGACGACGGCACGCTGGCCGGGCCGACGGCGTGGGTGTTCGGGTCCGAGGCGCACGGGCTGCCCGACGAAGTGCTGAAAAAGGCCGACAAAAGGGTCAGGGTGCCGATCTACGGGGGCGCCGAGAGCCTTAATCTGTCGGCCGCCGCAGCGGTCTGCTTGTATGCTTCAGCCCGAGCGCAACGCTCTCCTAGGAGTGGATCATGAGTCAGCTGTTTACCCGGCCCGCTGGTCGCGGGTCCGTGCGCTGACTGACTCCTGAGCGCGAACTTCCCTGACCGGCGGGCTACGGCCCAGCCGCGCCTCCGTAGACTGCCGCATGGCTCATCCGGTGTGAGGGAGTTCGCCCGACCATGTCCTACCGCAACGATCCGTACGATCCGAAGCAGGCCGCCCTGCTGGCGCCCGAAGCGCTCGAGACCGCCGTCGCCGACGCCGAGAAGGCGTTCGGGGAGGCGAAGGACCTCGACGCGCTCGGCGCGCTGAAGCCCGCGCACCTCGGCGACCGTTCGCCGGTGTCGCTGGCCCGGCGGGAGATCGGCTCGCTGCCGCCCGCCGCGAAGTCCGACGCCGGCAAGCGCGTCAACATCGCGCGCCAGGCCGTGCAGGCCGCCTTCGACGCCCGCCACGCCGAGCTGGAGCGCGAGCGCGCCGCCCGGGTGCTGGTCGAGGAGCGCGTCGACGTGACCCTGCCGTGGGACCGCGCCCCGCGCGGCGCCCGGCACCCGCTGACCACGCTCATGGAGCACATGGGCGACCTGTTCGTCGGCATGGGCTACTCGATCGTCGACGGGCCCGAGCTCGAGCTCGAGTGGGCCAACTTCGACGCGCTCAACATCGGCCCCGACCACCCGGCGCGCGGGCTGATGGACACGTTCTACGTGGACCTGCCCGGCCTGGTCATGCGCACGCACACGTCGCCCGGCCAGGTGCGCACGATGCTCAGCGGCGAGCTGCCGATCCACGTGGTCAGCCCGGGCCGGACCTACCGCACCGACGAGCTCGACGCGACGCACACCCCGGTCTTCCACCAGATCGAGGGCCTGGTCGTCGACGAGGGCATCACGATGGCCCACCTCAAGGGCACGCTCGACCACTTCGCCAAGGCGATGTTCGGCCCGGACGCCCGCACCCGCTGGCGCCCGCACTACTTCCCCTTCACCGAGCCGTCCGCCGAGTTCGACGTGTGGTTCGCCGAGCACCGCGACGGCCCGCGCTGGGTCGAGTGGGGCGGCTGCGGCATGGTCAACCCGCGCGTCCTGACGGCGTGCGGGATCGACCCCGAGCGCTACTCCGGCTTCGCGTTCGGCATCGGCGTGGAGCGCACGCTGATGTTCCGCAACGGCGTGAGCGACATGCGCGACATGGTGGAGGGTGACGCCCGGTTCACCCGCAACTTCGGTATGGCGGTCTGAGGAAGATGAAGCTCTCCCTGTCCTGGCTCCGCGAGTACGTGGAGCTCCCGGCCGGTCTCGACCCGGCCGACCTGGAACGCAAGCTGGTGGATCTCGGCATCGAGGTCGAGTCGATCGTCGACCAGGGCGCCACCGTCAAGGGCGGCCTGGTCGTCGGGCGCGTGCTGGAGATCGAGGAGCTGACCGGCTTCAAGAAGCCGATCCGCTTCTGCCACGTCGACGTCGGCAACCCGGCGGCGCAGGAGATCGTGTGCGGGGCGCGCAACTTCGCGGTCGGCGACCTGGTCGTGGTGATCCTGCCCGGCGGCGAGCTGCCCGGCGGCTTCCACATCGGCGCGCGCAAGACCTACGGCAAGCCGTCCAACGGCATGATCTGCTCGGCGGCCGAGCTGGGGCTCTCCGGCGACCACGACGGCATCATCGTGCTGCCGCCCGAGTCGGCCTCGCCGGGCACCGACGCGCGCCCGCTCGTGGGGCTCGACGACACGATCGTCGAGGTCGAGATCACGCCCGACCGGGGCTACGAGATGAGCGTGCGCGGCATCGCCCGCGAGCTGTCCCACGCGTACGACGCCGCCTACACCGATCCCGGCCGGCCCGCCCGGTCCGCGGCGACCGAGCTGGTCCCGTACGAGGTCCGCCTCGACGACACCGTGGGCTGCGACCGGTTCGCGGCCCGGGTGGTGCGCGGCATCGACCCGTCGGCGCCGTCGCCGGAGTGGATGCAGCGCCGGCTGCTCACCGCGGGCATCCGCACGATCTCGCTCGCCGTCGACATCACCAACTACGTGATGATCGAGCTCGGGCAGCCCATGCACGCGTTCGACCTCAACCTGCTCAAGGGCGGGCTGGTCGTGCGCCGGGCCCACCCGGGCGAGAAGCTGACCACCCTGGACGGCGTGGCCCGCGTGCTCGACGCCGAGGACATGGTCATCTGCGACGAGTCGGGCCCGATCTCGCTCGCCGCGGTCATGGGCGGCGAGACCAGCGAGGTCCAGCCGGGCACCGTGGACGTGCTGCTCGAGGCCGCCCACTGGGACCCGGTCATGGTCGGGCGCACGGCCCGCCGGCACAAGCTGTTCAGCGAGGCCGCGAAGCGCTGGGAGCGTGGCGTCGACCCGCAACTGCCGCTGGTCGCCCTGGACCGCGCGGTCGAGCTGCTGACCACGCACGCCGGCGGCACGGTGGACGAGCGGATCCTCGACCTCAACCACGTGACGCCGCCCGCGGTGATCACCCTGCCGCCGGACCTGGCGACGCGGCGCATCGGTGTCCCGTACTCGCCGGAGCAGGTCGCGGAGATCCTGAGCCGCATCGGCTGCACGGTCACCAGTGCCCTCGACGTCACACCGCCCTCGTGGCGGCCCGACCTCGTGGCGCCGATCGACCTGGTCGAGGAGGTGGCCCGGCTCGGCGGCTTCGACGCCATCCCGGCCGTCCTGCCGCCGGTCCTCGGCGGGGGCAGCCTCACCCCGGCCCAGCTGCGCCGCCGCTCGGTCGGGCGGGCCATGGCGGAGAACGGCTACGTCGAGGTGCTGTCCTACCCGTTCGTCGCCCCGGGCGCCGCGGACGCGTTCGGGCTCGAGCCGGCCGACCCCCGGCGCAGCGCGGTCCGGCTGACCAACCCGCTGTCCGAGGAGGAGCCGCTGCTGCGCACGTCGCTGCTGCCGCCCCTGCTGGCCACGCTCAAGCGCAACCTCGGCCGGGGCGAGCGCGACCTCGCCCTCTACGAGACCGGCACGGTCTTCCTGCCGCACCTGACCGCCACGGCCCCGCCGCAGCTCGGCGTCGACCACGGCCCGTCCGACGAGGACTGGCAGGCGGCCAACGCCATCGTCCCGGAGCAGCCGTGGCACCTCGCCACGGTCCAGACCGGCGACGCGGCCCCGGCCGGCTGGTGGGGCGACGGCCGCCCGGCCACCTGGTCCGACGCCGTCCAGTCGGCCCGCGTGGCGATCGCGGCGGCCGGACTCTCCGCGGACCGCGTCTCGGTGCGGGCCGCCGAGTACGCGCCCTGGCATCCGGGCCGCTGCGCCGAGATCCTCGTCGACGGCAACCCGGTGGGCCACGCGGGCGAGCTGCACCCGGCCGTGCTCGAAGCCCTCGAGCTGCCGAGGCGCACGGTCGCCATGGAGATCGATCTGGACCGGCTGCCGGCGACCCCGGTCACGCAGGCGCCGGCCATCTCCACGTACCCGCCGGCGCTGATCGACGTCGCGCTGGTCGTCCGCACGGAGGTCCCGGCGGCCGACGTCGAGGCCGCCCTGACCGCCGGTGCGGGAGACCTGCTCGAGTCGGTCCGGCTCTTCGACGTGTACGCGTCGGAGCAGCTGGGCGAGGGCGTGAAGAGTCTCGCCTACAAGCTCACGTTCCGGGCGGCCGACCGTACGCTGAAGGTCGAAGAAGCCGTGGCGGCGCGCGACGCGGCCGTGGCGCTGGCCGCTTCGCGGACCGGAGCCACTCTGCGCGGCTGACCCCAAGGGGCGCCCGGGCGGGCGCCCCTTTCAGGGCCGCAAGGGGACCGCGCGCATCGCCATGTCGATGGACGCCTGCAACTCCTCGCGGCTCGCCCCCGCGGCGGCGTGCACGGCGTGCCCCTCGCTGAGCGCCATCACGAATCGCGCCAGCCCCGAGATGTCCGTATCTTCCGGCAGGTCTCCCTCCCGGACCGCGCGCGCCAGCCGCTCCTCGAGCGCGGCCTCCGTGCCGGCCCGCCCGGCGGCCAGGACGTCGGAGATGCCCGCGTTCCCGGGCGCGCAGGCCAGCCCGCCCTGGATGGAGAGGCACCCCGGCGGCTGGTTCCCCGCCGTGAGCCCGTCGGCGCTGACACACAGATAGGCCCGCACGGCCGCGTAGGCCGTGGGCCGGTCGAGGGCGGCGCGGGTGTCGGCCAGCTTCTCCTCGTGATAGCGGGCGAACGCGCGCCGGAACAGCTGCTCCTTGCTGCCGAACGTCGAGTAGAGGCTCGGCCGGTTGATGCCCATCGCGCTGGTGAGAGCGCTCAGCGACGCGCCGTCGTAGCCGTGCCGCCAGAAGACCTCCGCCGCCCGGTCCAGCACCGCCTCCTCGTCGAAGGCCCGGGGCCGTCCGACGGCGGGTGTCGCGCTCATCGGCCCAGTCTACCGCTCGGTACACATGGTGATCCGGCTCACCAACTGATCAGTACAAAACCTGTTACGGTGTTGGCGCAACTGATCAGTACAAAAGGAGGCCTTGTGGCGGACACCCTGATCACCGACGCCGGCAAGAGCGTCCGGCCGGCCTCCTGGGGCGGTGTCGTCTCGCTGAGCCTCGGCGTGTTCGCGCTGGTCATGGCCGAGTTCCTGCCCGCCAGTCTGCTCCCGCGCATCGCCGGCGACTTCGGTGTGTCCGAGGGCGCCGTCGGCCAGTCGGTCACGGTCACCGCGATCGGCGCCGGTCTGGCCGGCCTGCTCCTGCCGGTCGTGGTGCCCCGGGCCGACCGCCGCCGGGTGATGATGGGGCTCACCCTGGTCGCCGTCGTCTCCGACATCCTGGTGGCGCTGGCGCCGAACCTGGGCGTGCTGCTCGCCGCGCGCCTGCTGCTCGGGGCCGCGCTCGGCGGGTTCTGGGCCCTGGCGATCGCGATGACGGCCCGGCTCGTGCCCGCCGGCCACCTGGGCCGCGCCGTGACCGTCGTCAACACCGGCGTCTCGGCCGCCACCATCGCCGCCGTCCCGCTGGGCACCTGGCTCGGCGAGCTGTGGGGCTGGCGGGCGGTCTTCCTGCTCAGCGCCGGCGCCGCGGTGCTCGCGCTCGTCGTCCAGGCGGCGACCCTGCCCCGCGTCGTTCCCGAGACCGCCGGCGGCCTGCGAGCCCTCGGCTCGACCCTGCGCTCCGGCATCGTGCTGCTCGGCCTGACCGCGATCCTCCTGCTCGTCGCGGGGCACTTCACCGGCTTCACGTACGTACGCCCGGCCGCCGAGAGCGTGTCCGGCATCGACGCCGACGGGCTCGCCGTGCTCCTGCTGGTCTACGGCATCGCCAACGTGGCGGGCACCGCCCTCAGCGGCGTGCTCGCCGACCGGTCGCTGCGGGCGGCCGCTCTGGTGTTCCCCGTGGTGCTCGGCGTCGGCATGCTCGCCATGGTCGTCATCGGCGGATGGACGGCCGGGCTGTTCCTCGCCGCCGCCCTGTGGGGCTTCGGCTTCGGCGGCGTGCCGACGACGGCGCAGACCTGGGGCGCCCGCACCGAGCCGGCGCGGCTCGAGCAGATGGGCGGGCTCACCGTGACCGTCTTCCAGATCGCGATCGCTCTGGGCGCGGTCGGCGGCGGGCTGCTCGTGGACGGCGTCGCGCCGGCGGCCCCGCTGGTCGCCGGCAGCATCGCGGCGATCGCGGGCGGGGCGCTCCTGGCCGGAACGCACCGCCCGCACCGCGATCTCAGCTGACCGGCTCGGTCCAGCTCGTGGTGGACGTGCAGTCGTCCACCGTCGCGCCGGTGAGCATGGTCTCCAGGTCGGCGCGGGTGATTCTCGTCCGGTCCCGGACGAGGATCTCGAGCCCGCACGTGCCGGCCTCGATCAGCAGCAGACTGCCGCCCGGGGGGACGCCGAGGTGGTCGTTCCGCTCGTAGTAGCGGGCCGGGCGGTCGGCGACGGTGGTGTTGACCGGATCGCCGGTCAGCTCCTTCCAGTTCACCTTGCCGACCGTCCACACGGTGACCTCCAGCGGATCGTCCGGCACCGGACCGCGGGCGAAACCGACGCTCAGGTCCGGCACCGGGCCGGCGCCGAAGCCGAGCCGGGCGATCGGGTTGCCCCGCTGCCGGGTGATGTCCGCGAAGGTCATCGGCAGGTCGTCGGCGACGGCCGGGAAGTGCACCGGCACCCCCAGGCCCTGCGGCGGGCCGAGGCGCACCTGTCCGGCCGCCTCGATCAGGGCCTTCCGCACCCCCGCCGGATCGTCCAGCCCGTCCGTCCGGTCCGCCGCTTTCCGATCGGCGACGGTCACCCAGGCGCCGGATCCGTCCTGCCAGCCCACGGTCGCCGCCATGACGGTTCCGCGCGCGCCGGTGAGCCCGTTCGTGGCCTCGACCGGCGTGTAGGCCCAGAACGCGGGCTGCCCGCCGACCGAGACCCGCTCGCCCTTGCGCAATGCCGTGGCGTCGTACGAGCCCGGGTCGAAGACCCGGATCACCACGTCACCCCGCCTCGTCCCGTCCTCCGACGGCATCAGCCACTGCATCGTGCCGTCGAACCCCTGTTGCCAGACGGACTTCGAGCCGGCGGCCGGGCGTACGGTCAGCCGGCCCGGCTCCCGATAGGCGGGGGCGGCCGGCGGCGCCGGGGGCTCGGTGCGCAGCCGGGTCACCGCCAGCCCCGCCGCCAGTACCAGAGAGGCGCTCACGGCGACCGCGGTCACCCGGCGCCGGCGGCGGATGCGGTGGGCCCCGGCGCGGACCCGGTCGGCCATGCCCGCGCCGTCGGAGGCGGTCCCGGCGCCCCGGTCGAGGGCGCGCCGCAGCTCGTCGGTCGTGGTCATGACAACATCCCTTCGCGGGTCAGGGTGACGCGCAGAGTGGCGAGCGCGCGGCTCGCGTACGCCCGGACCGTGCTCGTCCGGCACCCGAGCACCTCGGCTATCTCCTCGTCGCCGAGGTCCTCGTAGAACCGCAGCACCACGACCGCCCGCTGCTGCCGGGGAAGGGTGGCCAGCCGGGCCCACAGCTCCGGGTCGCCCTCCGGCACCGCGGGCGCCGCCTGCTCGTGCTGGTCCAGCGGCACCAGCCGGAACCGCCGCCGGCGCCGCCGCGACAGGAACTCGTTGGTGACCATGGCGCGCACATAGGCGTACGGCTCGGCCAGTCCCTCGATCCGTCTCCACCTCACCAGCGCGCGGGTCAGCACCTCCTGCACCAGGTCGTCGGCCTCGGCCCTGTCGCCGCAGAGCACCGTCGCGTATCTCAGCAGCGCCCGTAGTCGCGCCGCTATGAAATCGTCGAACCGCATCCGGGGTCCCTTCCGTCGCGTCCTTGAACGCCCGGAGGCCCCGGCCCGCTGCGCCCGGCGTGGTTGTTCACGCTCAGTTCACCGGGCGGTCCGGGTGGACGGTGCTCAGGGGAGGATCTCGACCGGGGTGCCGGCGGCCGGGTGGCCGAAGAGCTCGGCCGCGTTGCCGCCGCGGGCGAAGAGCTCGTAGCACGCACGGCCCGACCAGCCCGAGCTGCCCGGGGCGAAGGAGATCGTGCCGGCCGGGACGGTGAAGACGCCGTCGCTGACCACAGCCTCGGCGGTGGCGGCGCCGATGCGGACGCGGACGGTGGTGCCGGTCGCGGCGGGGGCTTCGTACCAGGTGGTCTTGAGGTTGCCGTAGCCGTCGGTGTAGGCGAGCGCGCGCTGCGGCGCCGGGGCGACGGTCACGGGGTCGCCGAGCAGGGTGTTGTCGCCGTGGACCAGGCCGGCGACGGCGTCGGGGAAGACGTCGCGGGAGCGGAACTGGGAGCCGGCGTCGGTGACGGCGACGGCCCGGAGGGGGACGCCCGCGCCGGCCAGGAAGGACAGGCTGGCGCCGGCCGCCACGCCGACGACCAGGACGCCGGAGTCGAGGCGGGCCGCGACGAGGCGCTCGCCGGCGTTGTCCTCACGGGGCTCGTCCTCGTCCTGGCGGGGCGCGACGTTGGCGTAGATCACACGATCGGCGGGGCCCTGCCCGAAGGCCAGCTGCGCGACGCAGAAGCCGGCGCTGACCGTGTCGAACGGTGGCACCGGGATCGCGGCCACGTCGGCCTCGGGCAGCAGGCTCGCGAATCGCTGCCGCACCTCCGCGAACGCCAGATCCCCGACACCGTAGTCCGCCACGATCGTCAGAAGCATGCCTCTCAAGCTACGCCGGGAAGTCCTCGGCGCTGCTGAAAACTCCGACCACGGCGGCGGCGGGAATGTCGAAGCCCAGCGTCAGGTAGCGGCCCGGCGCCACCTCGGCGCTCGACGGGTTGGCCTGGTCGTGATGGCCCGAGTCGTAGAGCTGCACGTCCGGGTAGCCGTTCCACGAGCCCTCCGGCCGCCGCACGACGCGGCCGACGGTGTCGCGCCGGGGGGAGAAACGCCGCGCCAGATCCCCGTACGTGACCAGCACCTCGCCGGAGCTCAGCACCAGCGCGTGATGCGAGGACGCCGGCAGGTCCGTGGGCTCGGCCACGCTCCACGTGTGACCGTCGTCGGCGGAGCGGGCGATCCACGCCACGTCGCCGGTCGTGCGGATCAGGGCGACCAGCTCGCCGCTGTCCAGCACGGTCAGCGTGGGCTCCTGGAAGTTCACCCCGTCCCGCGCCGCGAGCACCGAGACCGTCCACGTGGCGCCGAGGTCGGTGCTGCGCGCGACCGTGGCCTGCTCCCACTGGCCGCCGGGCTGCCGGCCGTACAGGGGAAGGAGAAGGTCTCCGCCCGGCAGCTGGACCGCCGCGCCGTGCGACGCCGTCACGCCCGCCTGGACGGAGTCGCCCCAGGTCAGTCCGCCGTCAGGGCTGCGGCGCACGAAGGTGCCGAGGTTGGTGTGCGGCTCGGTGCTCCAGTCGAGCACGAACCAGCTGAGCAGCACCGAGCCGTCCGCGAGCACCGCCAGCTTCGGGTCGCGGTCGTCCCAGGGCCCGTCCACCGCGGTGTGTGGCCTTCCCCACGTCTGCCCGCCGTCGGCGCTCGTGACGACGCGGATCCGGCCGTCCGAGCGGACGTGGCCGGCGCCCTCCCGATAGGCCGCGAGCAGCGTGCCGTCCGGCAGGCGCACGAGATCGGGGAAGTGGGGGAGCAGCCCGGGCTCGGCGCGGGCGACGGTGACAGTGGTCAGCACGAGCAAACGGTAGCCAATAGTGTGGCGGGATGGAGACGACGTACCGGCCCGGCTACTCCGGCAGCGGCCCCGGCGACATCACGCCCGACGGCTGCGCGGTCGAGCTCTACAAGCGGCTGCCTCCGGACGGCTCGCCGGACATCGTCGCCGCGGCCGTCCCGCCGCCGGCCACGCTGCTGGAGCTGGGCTGCGGCGTCGGGCGGATGACCCGGCCGCTGGCCGCCCTGGGCTTCGACGTGACCGCGGTCGACGAGAGCGCCGCGATGCTGGCCGAGGTGACCGGCGCGCGCGCCACGGTGCGGAGCCCGATCGAGCGGCTCGAGCTGAGCGAGCGGTTCGACGTCGTGCTGCTGGCCTCGTTCCTGGTGCACGCCGGCGACCCGGCCGTGCGGCAGGGCTTGCTCGCGACCTGCCGCCGGCACGTGACGGACAGCGGCGCGGTGATCATCCAGCGCGAGGGCGCGGGGTGGCACACGCAGGTGCCGCGCGAGCGGCCGCTGCTCGACGGTGTCGCGCGGATCACGGCTTCCGTCGACCTCGGCGACGGGGTGCGGGAGATGCATGCCGAGTACGTGTTCCCCGACGCCGAGTGGCGGCAGGTGTTCCTGTCCCGGCCGTTGACGCGGGCGCAGTTCGAGGCGGCGGTGACGTCGGCCGGACTGCGCGTCGACCGTTACCTGGACCGGGACGAGACGTGGCTCCTAGCCCGGCGCGGGGGTGGTTCCTAGCCCGGCGCGGGGGCGGCGACGGGGCTGCGGAGACCGGTGCGCCCCACCGCGCGTACGCCGAAGAAGACATTGTCCTTCGACAGGTCGATCGTGACCGTGGTGACGTCGCCCACCGGCAGGACGTGCTGCCAGTCGGGTGCCGTCGTCTCGCGCCACAGCACCTCGTAGCCGGCGGGGCTGCCCTGACCGGCCGCCCACCGCAACGTCGTCTCGTTCGTCAGCTGAGTGGTGTCGATGACCACACCCTTCGGCGTCCCCGGCGCCTGCGCCAGCGACCACAGCGCCGCCGCGTTCACCCGGGCGACCCGCGCGATGTACCGGAAGTCGCAGAACTCCACCAGGTCCCCGAACTGCACCCCGTCCTCGACGCGCACGTCCTGGTGCTCGTGCGCGAAGTTCTCGCGCGGCTCGGTGAAGCGCCCGGCCGGCCAGCCCCGCTGCAGGAACGAGATGTGGTCGCTGCCGCGCAGATAGCGGTCCCGGCGCCACACGACGCGCACGGCCATGCCGGTCTGCGTGTTCTCGGCGACGTCCCGCACGAAGCGGCCCAGTTGCCGCGACGGCCCGTCGTTCTCACCCCCGACCGACTGCCGGGTCGCCGTCTGCGCGGGCGTCTCGGCCGTCGGCACACCCTCCACAAAGAGCCGGACGGTACGCGGATCAGCCGCCGACCCGTCGTGCGCGTCCCCGGTGCCCACGATGTCGTTGCTGACCATTGCCTGCACGTCCACGCCCGCGTCCTTGAGCTGCTGCGCCAGGTGATCGGACCCGTAGAGCCCCTGTTCCTCCCCGGCCACGGCGGCGAAGACAATGGTCGCCCGCGTGGGCCGCCGAGCCATGACCCGGGCCAGCTCCATGATCACGGCGACCCCGGAAGCATCGTCGTCAGCCCCGGGCGCGTCGCTCGTCGCATCGAGCACATCACTGGCCCGCGAGTCGTAGTGCCCGGTGACGACGTATACCCGCTCCGGCTCCTCGGTACCCCGCAACGTCGCCACGACGTTCGTGATCCGGGTGGCGGTGGGGATGCGCGGGGCGGGCTCCTGCACATAGGACTGCAGCGCGACGGTCATCCGCCCCTGGGAGGCGGCCGCATACTTGGTCAGCTGCTCGAAGATCCACTCCCGCGCCGCCCCGATGCCGCGTACGGGATCGTCCTGGCTGGACAAGGTGTGCCGCGTCCCGAAGGCCGCCAGCCGCGTGACAATCGTCTCGATGCGATGCGGGTCGATCTCCTTGAGGATGGCCCGCAGCTCAGGACCGGGCACCTGCTTGGCCGGGCCGCTCTGCGGACTGCCCGCCGCCGCGTGGGCCGGCAGTGCCTTACCGGCGAGGGCGGGCACCGCGGCAGCGGCCGCGGTGGCGGTCAGAAACGCCCGCCGAGAGGACGAAGAACCCCGATCCGTCATACCGTCCCATGCTCGTCCACCCCGCCCCGGATGTCCACGTCCATCTATGCTTCAAACGGTCTTTCCCGGGCTGCGCCGCCGAGGAGGGTGCCGATCGCGCTCTGGGAAGGCTCCGGCGCAGGAGTGCCGGGGAAGGGCTGGACGCAGAACGCCAGCATGCCGAGCGCGAAGCCGGCCAGGAAACTCGCCATGATCATTTTTGCGATGGTCGAGACAATCGAAATGATCTTCATGGCCGGCCCCGGCCCGGGGCGGAAAGATGTGAGCGGGATCGCGCATCGACGATATTCGCGCTGACGGCTCGGGGCATGGTGTTACCTCCGCTGGTGGGGTGTGGGTCGATCAATGATCAATTCACGATGACGGTGGTTGATCGCCCGCAGTCGTGAACGGACACTGGAACCTCCCTCCCTCTGCGTGAAACCTGTCCACGCCGCTCGTTGACGCGGCGCAGACGCGCGGAGGGTTGCGAATGCCTGCGGACCCCGGTCCCCTGGTCCAGCGTCGACGCCTGGGCGCAGCTCTGCGGCAGCATCGCGAGGCGGCGGGGATGACCGCGAAAGAGGCGGCCGACCGGCTGCTGAGTCCTCCGTCGAAGATCAGCCGCATCGAGACCGCCGAGCGTGCCGCCTCCCCGCGCGACGTTCGCGATCTTTGTGACATCTACGGCATCACCGACGACGAGGTGCGCCGGCAGCTCATGGCGCTGGCCGTGGAGGCCAGGGAGCGGGGCTGGTGGCAGGGTGCGGGCCTGCAGCCGGCACTGGAGCGGCTCATCGGTCTCGAAGGCGCGGCCGGGCGGATCAGCGAGTTCGAACCCTTGCTGGTTCCCGGTCTGCTGCAGACGCCGGAATACGCGCGGGCGATGCTGGACATGTTCGGTTCCGCCGACCCGGCCGTGCGGGACAAGGCCTTACGCATCAGGCTTCGCCGTCAGGAATTGCTTTCGGCCGCGGATCCTCCCGTGTTCTCCTTCGTCATCGACGAAGCTGTGGTGCGCAGAATGGTCGGCGGCGCCGAGGTCATGCGCTCTCAATTGGAGCACTTCCTGGCAGTTGCGGCCGTGCCTCACGTGTCGTTGCGGGTGGTACCGTTCGACGCGGGTGCCCATCATGGAATGTTTCAGGGCTTCGAGATGGTGGACTTCCCGGACGACGCGAACGGCATGCGAATTCCGGGACTTGTCTTCTTCGAGAACCTCTACGATGGCCAGACGGTGGACGATGCGGCCAGGATCCATGGGTTCGCCGAGGCTTTCAAGAAGATTCAAGATGTGGCGTTGACTCAACGTGAGTCAGTTGACCTGCTGCGACGCGCCAAGGAAAGCGTCGAATCGTTACGATAACCAGCCGCCGGGATGTGTGATGAACCGGCGGTGTACAAGCGTGTGACATTTAGGCCGGGCCATCTATGAATGGCCCTCGACAGCCTGAGGGGATCATGGTGGAAAAAAACTCGTCGGAGTCGAAGTGGCGCACTGCCAAGGCGTGCGCCGCACAGAACTGCGTGCAGGTGGCCTTCATTGATGGCGGCATCGCGCTGCGCGACTCGAAGAATCCGGATGGGGGCATCCTGCGCTATTCTCTCCGCGAATGGCGCGACTTCGTCGCCGGCGTTCGTGAGGGCGAATTCGACGACGCTCGTCTATGAGGCCGGCGAGAGGTTCCTGATCGGCGGGACGACGTCAAGTGGCCCGCAGTCTCCCGGCGCCTTGCCGTCGGAGATCTTCGGCGGCGGCGACGCTATCAAGCACACCAGTCGAGCATTGCGCGGCCGATGGTGGCGTGGGCTTGGGTGGCGGGGTGGGTGCTTCCGTAGTTGTCGCGGTCGGGGAGGGCGGTGGCGAACATGGCGTACGGGAGGCGGGGCTGGCCGGCCGGGTCGAAGATGATGCCGGCCTCGTGGCGGGCCGCGCCCGAAATGTCGTAGTCGGCGCCGTGCTTGGTGGCCACGCGGCTGCGCTCCGAGCTTGACATGTCGCGGCGTACGCCGTCGTGGTAGCCGCTCGTCGACCGCATCACCCGCAGCACGAACGCCGTCGTCGCCGGGGCGAGCAGCTTTCCGGTCGCCAGACGCCACAACAGGTCGGCCGTCTCCCGGGGCGTCGTCACGCCCAGGAAGAAGCGGTCGCCCGCCGGTTCGACCCGGGTGTGGACGAGGCCCAGCGATCCGAGCACCTCGTTGATTCTCGCGGCGGGCAGCACGCGGGCGCACAGGCGTACGGCCGTGTTGTCGGACACCAGCAGCATCGCGGTCAGGAAGCCGGCGACCGTGATCTCGTCGCCCCAGATGCCTTGCAGGTGATAGGTGCCGCTGCCGCCGAGGATGTCGGCGTCGGTCAGCCGCACGCGATCGCCGAGGGACAATGATCCGCGGTCGACCTCGGTGAGGAGGGCCACCGCCACGGCAGCCTTTTGCACGCTGTAGCCATGGATGACATCGTCGGCGCCGTCCTCCACGTGGCCCGGGATGCAGGTGTGCCACGTGCCGCCGGCGGCCCGGGTGGCAGCGGCGTAGACAGTGGAGATCATCGGGCGGCGACGGCCGTTTCCACGCCCGTTTCGTGGGGGCCGAGGAAGACCGGGTCGCGGCCGGAGGCGACGTCGAGGACGGCCTTGACCACGGCGCCTCGTTCGCGGCCCGCGCTCTGGTAGTAGTCGAAGTACTGCTTGGCGGTGTCGTCGCCCACACCGTCGGTCGTCACGCCGAGGTGGCGGCACAGGGCCACGGCGCGGTTGATGTGATAGCTCTGGGTCACGATGATGGCCCTGGTCACGCCGAACACGCGCTTGGCCCGGGCGCAGGTGTCATAGGTGTCGAAGCCCGCGTGGTCGAGGACGATCTGGCCGCTCGGGACCCCGTGCTCGACCAGCCAGCGGTGCATGGCGCCCGGCTCGTTGTAGGTCCACTCGGCGTGGTCCCCGGAGACGAGGATCGCCTTGACTTTGCCGGCCGCATAGAGCTGCCGGGCGATCTCCAGCCGCGCCGCCAGGAAAGGGGACGGTGTCACCTCGTCGTCGGCCTTCGCCCCGAGCACGATGGCGACCGGGGCGGCGGGGACGTCGGTCACGGCGTACACATGATCGTGCGCGACCGTGCGCACCCAGAGGTCACACCCGGCCATGACCAGGACGGACGCCGCGGCCGCGAGCGACCCCGCCAGCACCGTGCGGCGCCACAGCGGCCGTCGCAGCACGGCCCTTTCCCAGGTACGCAGCATGAGGCGGAGCATGCCAGCTCGCGTCAAGCGATCCGGCTCACGTCTGTCCGTCCCCGGCCGCGGTCACCCGTCCGGGGCGCGCATGATGCTGCTGTGATCGAGCTGCGCGACCTTCCCGGTGACGACCCCCTGCTGCTCTGGACGGCGCAGGACTTCCGCGCCGGGGTGCGCGCCTGGGCGCTCGGCGACGCCGTGGCGGTCGCCTGTCCCGACGTCGGCCGTCGCGACCGCATCGCCGTGCGGGGAAGTGCGGAAACGCTCGGCGAGCTGCTGCAGCGGATCCGCCCCGAGTTCGACGACTTCCACCCGTGGGGTGACGCGGATCTCGTACCGCGCATCCCGGGGCTGCGGCTCGCGGGCACGTTCGGCTGGATGGACACCGGCGGGCCCGTGCCGCCCTGGGCGCAGCCGGACGAGCTTGAGGACCTGACCGACGAGGCGGAGATCACTGCCTTTCTCGCCGAGCATCACCCGCACTCGTTCGCCGTACCGGGTGGGACCGGCGTCACCCGGTGGGTGGGCCTGCGCGACGACGACGGCCGGCTGCTCGCCGTGGCCGCGGACGCCTGGTCGACCAGCACGGTCGCCTCGATCGGCGGCGTCGCCACCCGCACCGACGTACGCGGCCGGGGGCTGGCGCGGCGGGTCTGCGGTGCACTGACGGCCCGGCTCAGCGCGGGCCGGCGTACGGTCAGCCTGCTCGTGGATCTGGAGAACGCCCCGGCGCTGCGCACCTACGAACGGCTGGGCTACAAGCTGCGCCGGGTCGCGGCGGCGAGCTACGCCGGCTGAGGCCTGTCCTGCGGCCGGGCGGCAAGCTGGGCCGGGTGGCCGCCGCGAGCTGCGCCGGGTGGCCGCCGCGAGCTGCGCCGGGTGGCCGCCGCGAGCTGCGCCGGGTGGCCGCCGCGAGTTACGCCGGGTGGCCGCCGCGAGTTACGCCGGCTGAGACCCGTCCGGGCCGGGCTGGAGCACCCGCTCGTAACAGACCGAAAGATCCGACCCGGCGTACGGCCCGAACAGCGGAATCTCCCGGTAACCGCACTGCTCGTAGAACCTCATCGCCTCGGGCTGCGCCGGGCCGGTCTCCAGCTTGACCGTCGTCCACCCCCGCGCCACGGCCGCCGCCTCGAGGGCGCGCAGCAGGTCGGTCGCCACGCCGGAGCCGCGGCCGGAGGGGATGACGTACATCCGCTTGAGCTCCGCCACCCCGGGCCCGAGCCGCCGCAGCGCCCCGCAGCCCAGCGCGTGGCCGGCGTCGTCCACAGCGACGAGGAACACATCGATGTCCGCGGCCGACGGCGGCGGGCCCGGCTCATGATCGTCGGTGCCGTAGCGCGCGTCCAGCTCGGCCCGTTGCGCCGCCCGCAACGCCGCGCCCTCGGCGTCGTCCCACTCGCGCCGCTCGATCGTCCACCCCACGGGCCGCTCCTCTCGCCTCTCGCCTCCCGCCAAGATCACGGTAGCCGGAAACCCTCCCCGCCCGGGTGCCGGGCGCCCGCCGACAAGTGCCGCGCCCGGCCCGCTCGGCCGATGCCCGCATTCCAAGATCTCGATCACCGTGAATGGCGGGCCCGGACGAGGTCGGAGAGCACATGCGTCAAGAAACACGCGCGGGTACGGAATCCGCGCCGGCACCGGACGACGGAAAGGTCGCCGCCGCTGTTTCCACGTGGATCCAAGTGGTGTTCGGCGGCCTCGGCGTGGCCATTGCCATTGTCGCGCTCGTGATCGCCTATTACGCCTGGGTCCGCCCGCACGCCCCGGCCGGCGAGGGCGGCGATCAGGTCACCACGACCACCGGCGCGGCCGGTCCCGTGAGCGGGCAAGCCGCGCCCGGAGAAGGAAACGTGAGCGGGCAAGCCGCGCCCGGAGAGAAACCCGGAGAGAAAAACGAGCGGGCGACGCCCCTGACAGAGCTGACGCCGACAGCGGGCGGAAGCTCCGTCCAAGCCCGGTCCGGCGACCTGATCATGCCCTGCGCCAGCGGCGAGTCCGACGACCGGCAACGCACGGTCGAATACGACATCCTCGGCCGCTATGCCGCCCTGCGAGCCGGACTGAGCGTGTCGAAAGCCCGCGACGACGAGACCTCTTTGCAGATCAAAATCTTCGCCGACGGCCGGCAGATCGCCAACCACGTGGTCACCAGGAAAGCACCGGCGACGGTGAACGCCCCGATCGCCGGCCGGCAGAAATTGCGCATCCAATGGACGTGCCAGTTCCCGGACGGAGAAGCAGAGCTCCGCGCCCCGGCACTGGCCCGCTGACATGAGACAAGGAGCGGATCGGTGACGAATCCGCATCACCCGGCGCCTGCCCCGGAGACGCCGAGACGAGGATCACGGGGTGGCCTGCCGGCCGTCACGCTGATCGTCGCCGTACTGGCCCTGGTCGTCGGCGTCTCGGCCGTGATCATCTCGGCGCTCGCGCTCAGCCGCAGCGACGACGCCGTCGTGACCGCGGAGAAGGCGAACAGCCGCCCGCTGCCGGCGCCCGCGGTCAGCAGCCCGGCCGTGACGGAAACCACCGAGCCGCCCGCGGACGAACCCACCGACGAAACTGCCGACGAACCCGCGGCGTCCGGAACCCCTACGGACATCAGCCCGACCGCCCAGTTCGAGGTCGCCTACGAGGGCGAGAACCTGCGCATCAGATCGGTCAACTGCAATGACCTCTATCGGACGGGTGTGGATCTCGACGAACCACGAATCCTGGGGGAGGTCGATGCCGAGCTGCGCTACGGCGGCTGTGACCCTGGAACGATCCTGACGGGGCTGCCCTTCGCGCAGGTCTCCGGCCCCGACGCGACGCCCGCCGACTGCCTGGAGACCATCCGCACCGACCCCGGCCGGTCGCCGATCGCCCCCAGCCGCGGCATGACCCTCTGCTTCCAGACGGCCCAGAACCAGGCGGCGGCCGAGGGCATCGACCAGAAGCTCGTCTTCGTGACGGTCAACTCCGTGACCACCGACAACGGCACCGGGATCCTCGCTGTGACCGTCAAGGCGTGGAAGGTGCCGCAGTAACCCTGAGCTAGACCCCGAAGAGGCCCAGCTTGAACGCGGCGTCGCGGGCCAGCAGGAAGCCGGCGATGCCGAGGACCCAGCCCAGCACCCCCTCCGAGTGCCGCGCCAGCCACGCGCTGACCATCTGGAGCGGTTCCTGGACCCGGTCACCCAGGGCCACGCGGACGGCGAGCAGGACCAGCGCGGGGAGGACCATGATCAGCACGTACGCGGCCAGGGCCGGCAGCCAGATCGGCAGGCTCAGGTCCGACGTGGTGAGAAGCCCGATCGCCCCGAGGTACGGGAGCATCGACATCACCTCGATGCCGGCGGCCGTGACGCCGAGGCCGATCATCGCGCGGGGTGAGCCCTCGGCGGTGGAGAGGCGGGCCCGCCAGCGGTCGGCCGGGGTCACGCTGCCGCGCCGACGCCGCCGCTTGCCCGGGTCGACGACGAAGCTGAGCACCAACAGAGCCACGCCGAGGCCGAGCTGGACCCAGCTGAGCACGGACAGGTCGGCAACGGCGTCACGAACAGTGCCGGCGAAGACCGTGAGGAGCACACCGGCGACGAAGTAGAAGGCGGCGACCGTACTCAGATAAAGCAGTAACCGGGAAGTCCGGGGCCTGGGCTCCAGCAGCATCCACAGGGGAATGACCAATGTCCCCACGCTGGTGCTGTCGACGAGCGCGAGTCCGGCCAGGGCGGCGATGAGGCTCCACTCCACCGCGTGAGGATAGGGCTACCCGACGAGGTTCTGCTGTCCCACCACGCTCAGCAGGGCCAGCCGGTCGCAGGCGGACGAGCCGGGCTCCGCCGTGTACGCGACGATGCGCAGATCGCTGCCCGGCACAGTGAGCACGTCGCAGTCCAGCTCCAGCGCACCGACCTGCGGATGGTGGACCGTCTTCCGCTCCGACGCGTGCGGGATGATCGCCCCCTCCTCCCACAGCTCGCGGAACCGTGGGCTGCCCGCGCGCAACTCGGCGATCAGCTCGGCCAGCCGCGTGTCGCCCGGGTAACGCGCCGCCGCCGCGCGCAGATCCGCAACCGTCGACGCCTCGAACGAGGGCAGCGGCTCGACCCGCCCGGACGGCTGGAAGAAGTGCGTCCACACGACGTTGCGCTCCTTCCCCCGCGTGCCCGAGAAGTCGCCCATCAGCGCCGCCCACGGCGAGTTCGCGGTGATCAATGTCCACGCGGCGTCGTAAACGGCGACCGGCGTGCTGTCCAGCCGATCGAGCAGCCGCTGCACGCCTGGCGTGATGTGCGCCGGGATCGTCCCGCGCCCGGGCGCGACCAGGCCGGCGAGCCGGAACAGGTGCTCCCGCTCGGCGCTGTCGAGCCGCAGCGCGCGGGCGAGCGCCTCGACCACCTGGACGGACGGCCCGGTGGCCCGCCCCTGCTCGAGCCGGGTGACGTAGTCCACCGAGATGCCCGCGAGCATCGCCAGCTCCTCGCGCCGCAGGCCCGCCGCCCGGCGTTGCCCACCGGCGGGCAGCCCGGCCGCCTCCGGCCGCACCCGATCCCGCCACCGCCGCACCGCCTGCCCGAACTCCATGACCTCATCATGACCCGCATCCGAGGCCATGTGCCTGGTACGGAAAGTCCCAGGAAGATGCGGCGACTGCCTGGCCGGCGGCGACAAGCACAGGCTGAGTGGCATGACAACGACATTGATCACCGGGGCGAACAAGAGCCTCGGCTTCGAGACCGCCCGCCAGCTCGTCGCGGCGGGACACACGGTGTACGTCGGGGCGCGCGACGAGACCCGCGGGCGTGCCGCCGCGGAAGCTATCGGGGCGCGGCTGCTGGTCCTGGACGTGACCAGTGACGAGTCGGTGGCTGCGGCGGCGGCGCAGCTGACCGAGCTGGACGTGCTCGTCAACAACGCGGGCATCCGGGGCCCGCTCAAGGCGCCCGGGGAGTTGACGGCGGCAGACCTGCGGAACGTGTTCGAGACGAACGTGTTCGGTGCGCTGCGGACCCTGCACGCGTTCCTGCCGCTCCTGGAGAAGTCCGCCGCACCGGTGGTCGTGAACGTGAGCAGCGGGCTCGGGTCGCACACGCTGGCGACGGATCCGGACAGCATCGCGTCGAAGTTCACGCCGATCGCCTACGGGTCGTCGAAGGCGGCGCTCAACATGGTGACCGTGCAGTTCGCCAAGGCCTACCCGGGGATGCGGATCAACGCGGTGGACCCGGGCTACACGGCGACGGACTTCAACGACAACACCGGGACGCAGACCGTCGAGGAGGGCGCCGAGATCATCGTGCGGATGGCACGCATCGCGGCGGATGGCCCGACGGGCAGCTTCACCGACCGCCACGGCACAGTGCCCTGGTGACCGCACGGCCGGAGGGGGTATGACTCGACCATGGCTGACAAGGACCTGACCCTGATCCGTGAGACCGCCCTGGCCTACGCCGAGGCCGTCCGCACCACGCAGCGCTACTTCGACCGGGTCGAGGACCTGGAGGACCCGGCCGTGCAGGCCGAGTACGTGACGCTGCTCCAGCGCGAGAAGGAAGCCCGCGACGCCCGGCTCGACGCGATCGACGCGGCCGGCATCGAGGCGCCGAGCGTGGACGGCAGCAGCGCGGTCGGGTGAAGCCACCACGAGAAGGCGCGGATCGGGGCGAAACCCCCGATCCGCGCCGGTTCCGGTACCAACTGACCGAAGATCCGACCCCGGCGCGGGCCGTAACCGGTTCCGGGCTGTGCAAGACTTCCGGACGTTCCCCCCGAACGCGAGGAGTGCTGTGACAGCGATCGATGCGTACCGTGACCCTTCGCTCAGCGTCGATCAGCGGGTCGAGGATCTCCTGGCCCGGATGACGCTGGCCGAGAAGGCCGGGCAGATGCTGCAGCTCGACGCGCGGCGCGACATCAAGGACGCCGTTGCGGGCAAGCTCGCGGGCTCGATCCTGCACGCCTCGCCGGAGCGCATGCTCGAGGCGATCGACCTGGCCGCCCGCACGCGGCTGGGCATCCCGCTGATCACCGCCGAGGACTGCATCCACGGGCACGGCTTCTGGCCCGGCGCGACGGTCTTCCCGACGCAGCTCGGCCTGGCCGCCTCCTGGGACCCGGCGCTGGCCGAGCGGGTGGCGCGGGTCACGGCCGTGGAGGTGTCGGCGACCGGGATCCACTGGACGTTCTCGCCGGTGCTGTGCATCACGCGCGACCTGCGGTGGGGGCGGGTGGACGAGACGTTCGGCGAGGACCCGTACCTGATCGGGGAGCTGGGGGCCGCGATGATCCGCGGCTATCAGGGGGCCGGGCTCACCGACCCGACCGCGATCCTGGCCACCGCCAAGCACTTCGCCGGCTATTCGGAGACGCAGGGCGGGCGCGACGCCAGCGAGGCCGACCTGAGCCCCCGCAAGCTGCGCGCGTGGTTCCTGCCGCCGTTCGAGCGGGCGGCCAAGGAGGGCTGCCGGGTGTTCATGCTCGGCTACCAGTCGATCGACGGCGTGCCCATCACGGCCAACAAGTGGCTGCTCAACGACGTGCTCAAGGACGAGTGGGGCTTCACCGGCACGCTGGTCACCGACTGGGACAACGTCGGCCGCATGGTGTGGGAGCAGAAGGTCTGCGCCGACGATGTCGAGGCGGCCACGGTGGCCGTACGCTCGGGAAATGACCTGATCATGACCACCCCCGGCTTCTTCGAGGGGGTCCAGGAGGCGGTCGGGCGCGGGCTGCTGAGCGAGGCCGAGGTCGACGCCGCCGTACGCCGGATCCTGCGCGTGAAATTCGAGCTGGGCCTGTTCGAGGACCCGCGCGCGCCCGACGCCGCACGCCAGGCGGCCGTGATCGGGCACCCGGACCACGCCGCCCTCAACCTCGAAGTGGCCCGGCGCTCGCTGGTTCTCCTGCGCAACGACGGCACGTTGCCTCTTCCCGCACAGGGCGCGAAAACCGTCGCGATCATCGGGCCCAACGCCGACGACCCGCAGTCCCAGCTCGGCGACTGGGCGGGCGCCTCCGGCCAGGTCGACTGGATGCCGGACGGCCAGCCGCGCGAGCTGATCGAGACGGTCCTCGACGGCTTCCGCGCCGTGGCGCCCGAGGGCGTGACCGTCACCACCGCCCGCGGCGCCGACATCGAGCGGCTCGTGCCCGACCCGGCCGGCGAGTTCTATCCCGACGGGCAGCCGCGGCCGCCGATCTCCCGGCCCGCCGGGGCCGATCCGGAGCTGATCGCCGAGGCGGTGGCCACGGCGCGGGCCGCCGACCATGCGGTGGTCGTGCTCGGGGACACGGTCGCGCTGACCGGCGAGAGCAAATCGACCGCGACGCTGGAGCTGCAGGGCGGTCAGATCGCGCTGCTCGACGCGCTGGCCGGGACGGGTACGCCCCTCATCGTCGTACTGATCAATTCGAAGCCCCTGGTCCTGCCGCCCTCCGCTCTGAACGCGGCCGCGATCGTGCAGGCCTTCAATCCCGGCATGCGGGGCGGCCGGGCGATCGCCGAGCTGCTGCTCGGCCTGATCGAGCCGAGCGGGCGCATGCCCCTGTCGGCCGCGCGGCACGCCGGTCAGCAGCCGATCTACTACAACCAGATCCGCGGCCAGCACGGCAACCGCTACGCCGACCTGACGCAGGATCCGCTGTTCGCGTTCGGCGAGGGCCTGAGCTACACCACGATCGAGTACTCGGACCTGACCGTGCACACCCCGGCGGTGACGGCCGAGGATGTGATCCGGGCCACGGTCACTCTGACCAACACGGGAGGGCGTCCCGCGCTCGAGACCGTGCAGGCGTACGTCAGCGACCTGGTGACGAGCGTCACGTGGGCCACGCGCGAGCTGAAAGCGTACCGGCAGGTCGAGGTTTTGCCGGGCGAGTCGGTGACCGTGGAGATCGAGGTGGCCGCGGCCGACTGCACGCTCGTGACGGCGGCCGGGCGGCGGGTCGTCGAACCGGGTGATTTCGACCTGCTCGTCGGCCCGGACTCGCGGCGCGAAAACCTCCTGCGCGCGGGCTTCCGCATCTCGTAGGGTCGCGGCGTGCTGACGCCTCCCGCCTCCCTGCCCGCCGCGCTGCTGGCCGACCGGTTCGGGCTGCACGCCCTGGAGTACGTGCCGGTCGGCTGGGGCAGTCACCACTGGACGAGCGTGGACGCGGCCGGGGTGCGGTGGTTCGTGACGGCGGACCTCGCCTCGGCCCGCCGGGAGCGGGCGCTGGCGGCGGCCGCGGCTCTTGACCTGGACTTCGTCGTGGCGCCGGCGGCCGGCCCGGAGCCGATCACCGACGAGTGGATGGCCACGCTTTACCCGTATTTGTCCGGCGAGAGCTTCCACTTCGGAGAGTGGCCGTCGGCCGGGCACCGGGACGCCGTGCGGGACATGCTCGCCCGGCTGCACACGGCCCCGGTGCCGGCGGCCGCCGCGCGGGACGACCTGGTGATCGAGCATCGGGACGCCCTCGCCGGAGGTTTCGTCACCGCCGGGCCGTACACTGATCGGGCCGCGGCGCTCATCACGGACCACGCGGCAGTGATTCGTGCTTTGCTCGGGCGCTACGACGACCTCGTGGCCGGGGCGGACCGCAGCCGCGACGTGCTCACCCACGGTGAGCCGCACCCGGGCAACACCATGCGCACGGCCACCGGGTGGAAGCTGATCGACTGGGAGACCGCGCTGGTCGCCCCGCCCGAGCGCGACCTCTGGTTGCTGGGCGGTGAACACTCGGCGTGGAGTGCCGCCACCGGGATGACTGTTGTGCCGGCGATGTTGATTCTCTACCGGCTGCGATGGATCATCAACGACCTGTGCGTGGATCTGCACCGCTTCCGCCGGCCGCACGCCGGGACCGTCGAGGACGCCGAGTCATGGAAGCTGCTGCACCGGAACATGGTCGCCGGCGTGCCGGAGGCCTTGGAGTTCACCGATGGCTGAGCTGGAAGTCAAGACACTCGGAGCCGGGCGCATCGACTCGCCGCTCGGCGCGTTGCTGCGCGAGCGCTCCAGCAGCGCGCACTACGTCGACGAGAACGACCGCGTCCTGCTCGACGACACCCTCTCGCTGCTGCGGGCGCACGGCGAGGGCGAGCCGCCGTCGTTCGAGCCGGGCGGGCCGCGCCGCAAGATCTTCTTCGACCCGTCGAAGATCCGGGTGGGCATCGTCACGTGCGGCGGCCTCTGCCCCGGCCTCAACGACGTCATCCGCGGCCTGGTGCTCAGCCTGACCAACCAGTACGGCGTGACTCGCATCATCGGGTTCCGCAACGGCTATCAGGGCCTGGTGCCCCGGCACGGGCGCAGCATCGTCGAGCTGACCCCCGAGTCGGTGGAATACGTCAACGAGCACGGCGGCACGATCCTGGGCACCTCCCGGGGCAACCAGGACCCCGACGAGATCGTCGACTGCCTCGAGCAGCTCGGCGTCAACGTGCTCTTCGTCATCGGCGGCGACGGCTCGATGCGGGGCGCCCTCAAGATCGCTGAGGTCATCGAGGCGCGGGAGCGGCGCATCGCGGTGGTCGGCGTGCCGAAGACGATCGACAACGACATCCCGTACATCGGGCAGTCCTTCGGTTTTCAGACCGCCTTCGGCAAGGCCGCCGAGTCGCTGCGCGCGGCCCACGTCGAGGCCGCCGGGCAGCCGGGCGGCATCGGGCTCGTGCAGCTGATGGGCCGGCACAGCGGCTTCATCGCCAGCTATGCCGCGCTGGCCAACAACGACGCCGACTTCGTGCTGATCCCTGAGGTGCCGGTCAGTCTGGAGAGCTTCCTGCCCGCCCTGCGCCACCGGGTCAAGACGCGCGGCCACGCCCTGGTGGTGGTGGCCGAAGGCGCCGGCCAGGACCTCATGTCCGACGCCCAGGACCGCACCGACGCCTCGGGCAACCGCAAGCTCGCCGACTTCGGCCGCTTCCTGCGCGACCGCATCCAGGCCGACTTCGAGACCGCCGGCGACGAGGTCAACCTGAAGTACATCGACCCCAGCTACGCGATCCGCAGCGTGCCCGCCAATCCGTACGACAGCGTCTACTGCCTGCGCCTCGCCCAGTCCGCCGTCCACGCCGCCCTGGCCGGCCGCACCGAGATGGTGGTCGGGCAGTGGCGCGGCCGCTTCGTCCACGTGCCCATGCGCCTCGCCGTCTCCCGCCGCAACCAGGTCGACCCGGACGGCGACCTGTGGCTCTCGGTCCTCGAGGCCACCGGCCAGCCCCCGGTCTTCGGCGGCCTCGGCTGACCCGGCTCTTTCCTCCTCAAGGCCGGCGGTGCTGGTCGGACCAGGCCGCCGGCGGCGCTTCTCGCCAGGCCACCGGCTGCGATCCTCAGACCAGGCCGCCGGCGGCCGCGATCGTGTCGCCGGTGACCCAGCGGGCGTCGTCGCCCGCGAGAAAGGCGACGACGTCCGCGATGTCCTCGGGCCGCCCGAGCCGCCCCAACGGCGTGCGGGCCAGCAACGCGTCGTTCGCCCGGAAATCCGGCGACAAGCCGTCGGTGTCGGTCAGCCCGGGCAGCACGGAATTGACGGTGATCCGCCGGCTGCCCAGTTCCTTGGCGAGAACGCGCGCGAAATACTCCGCCGCCGTCTTCCCGCCCCCGTAGGCGGCGACATTCGGATTCGCCTCCCGCGTGTGCCCGGTGGAGATGTTGATGATCCGGCCCCCGTCCCGGAGCACCCGCGCCGCCTGCTGCATGACCAGGAAAGTGCCCCGGACATTGACGGCCAGGATCGAGTCGAGAACGTCCAGCGGCATCTCGGCCACGGCTCCGAACGCGCGTACGCCCGCGTTGTTCACCACGATGTCGAGACCGCCCAGGGCGCCGGCCGCCTCCTCGAAGAGGCGGGTGATGTCCGCGGGATCGGCGATGTCGGCCCGCACGGCCACGGCTTTCCCGCCGGCCTGCTCGATCGTCGCGACGACCTCCTTGGCGGCCGTCTCGTTGCGCTGATAGTTGACCGCCACGGATGCCCCGTCCCGGCTCAGGCGCAAGGCGATCGCCCGGCCGATGCCCCGGGAGGACGCGGTGATCAGAGCTGTTCTCGTCATGCCCGGAACGATAGGAACGGACCGGCCCGACTGTCCAATATGACCCTATTATGCCGGTGATAATGTTTCGTTATGGACATCTCCCTCAAGGGGCTGCGCTGTTTCGTGGCGGTCGCCGAGGAGCGGCATTTCGGGCGGGCCGCCGACCGGCTGGGCATCGCGCAGCCGGCCGTCTCGCAGCAGCTGCAGCGGCTCGAGGCGGCGCTGGACATGACGCTGGTCCGCCGGGACGGCCGGGGCGTCCTGCTCACCGAGGCCGGGGCCGCCTTCCTGCCGCACGCGCGCGACACCCTGGAGTCCAGCCGGCTGGCGATCCGGGCGGGCGAAGCGGCGATGCGCGGCGAGACCGGCACGGTCACGATCGGCCTGACCCCGGGCGTCCCGCCGCACCGCCTCGCGGACCTGATGCGCCAGGTCGCCGTCGCCCGGCCCGGCGCCCGGCTGCGGGTCCGCGAGACCCGCATCGAGGACGCCTGCGCCCAACTGGCCGACGGCACCATGCGGTTCGCGGTGACCAGCGGCTTCACCCCGCCGTCGGTCTCCCCGCCGATCGAGGTCGCCGAGCTCGCCGCCGAGCCCCTCGCTGTCGCCCTCCACCGCGACCACCCGCTGGCCCGGCGTGAGACCCTTACGCTGCCCGAGCTGGCCGCCGAGCGCTTCACCACGATCGCCCGCGACGCGATCCGCGAGCAGCCGTTCGGCCTCCACGGCATGTGCCGGCGCACCGGTTTCCGGGCCCGCAAGTTCGCGGAGGTCGACGACGTGACCACGCAGCTGGCCCTGGTCGCCACCGGCCTGAGCGCGGCCGCCCTGCCACTGAGCATGTCCCGCGACGCCCCCGCCGACGTGACCTTCGTCCCGCTGGCGGACCAGGAGCCGCTCCGCACGATGCTCCTTCACGACCGCCGCCGGGGCCTGCCGGAGGTGGGCGACCTGCTGCGCATCGCCACGCCGGTCTGACGGCTCAACGCACAGGTTTACCGGCTTGCTGTCGCGGTACCCGGCGTTATACGGTTCTCTGCATAGTCATGCGGAGGTAAGTATGGGAATCCGGGTCGCGGTCGCCGGGGCGAGTGGGTATGCGGGCGGTGAGCTGCTCAGGCTCGTCGCCGGGCATCCCGGGCTCGACCTTGTCGCCGCCACGGCGCACTCGCAGGCGGGCACGCCCGTCGCCGCCGTTCATCCCCAGCTCGCCGGGCTGGATCTGACGCTCGGGGCGACCGATGCGGCGTCGCTGGCCGACGCCGATCTGGTCTTCCTGGCGCTGCCGCACGGGCAGTCGGCGGCGCTGGCCGCGCAGCTGCCCGGCGGGGTGCGGATCGTCGACCTCGGGGCCGACTTCCGCCTGCGCGACGCCGCGCTGTGGGAGCGCTACTACGGGGGAGCGCACGCCGGGACCTGGACCTACGGGCTGCCGGAGCTGCCGGGGCAGCGCGAGCTGATCGCCGCGAGCGACCGGGTGGCCAGCACCGGCTGTTACGCCGCGACCATCAGCCTCGCGCTGGCGCCGCTGATCGCCGCCGGGGTGGCCGACCCGGCCGACGTCGTGGTGGTCGCCTCGTCGGGCACCTCGGGCGCCGGGCGCAGCGCCAAGGTGAACCTGCTCGGCAGCGAGGTCATGGGCGACCTGAGCCCCTACAAGGTCGGCGCCCACCAGCACGTGCCGGAGATCAAGCAGGCGACCGGCGCCGACTCGCTGTCGATGACGCCGGTGCTGGCGCCCATGCCGCGGGGCATCCTCGCCACCGTGACCGCGAAGCCGGTGGGCACCACCCATCCGCGCGACGTCCTCGAGGCGGCCTACGCGGACGAGCCTTTTGTTCACGTCCTCCCCGAGGGGCGCTGGCCGCACACGGCGGCCACGCTCGGCTCCAACTCGTGCCACCTGCAGGCCACGGTGGATGTCGACTCCGGCCGGATCGTCGTGGTGAGCGCCCTCGACAACCTGGGCAAGGGCGCCGCGAGCCAGGCCGTGCAGAATGCCAACATCATGCTCGGGCTGCCCGAGACCTCGGGCCTGAGCGTCTTCGGGGTGGCGCCGTGACCGTCACCTCCCCCCGGGGCTTCCGGGCCGCCGGCGTCGCGGCCGGGCTCAAGGCCAGCGGCAACGCCGACGTCGCCGTCGTGATCAACGACGGCCCGGACGCGACCGTGGCCGGCGTCTTCACCGGCAACCGCGTGAAGGCGGCGCCGGTGCTATGGAGCCAGCAGGTGCTCAAGGGCGGCGTGGTCCGCGCGGTCGTCCTCAACTCCGGCGGCGCCAACGCGTGCACCGGCACCCAGGGCTTCCGCGACACGCACGCGACCGCCGAGCACGTGGCGGCGACCTTCCGGGGCCTGGGCAAGCCGGTGCTGATGGGGGCCGGCGACGTGGCGGTCTGCTCGACCGGTCTGATCGGCGAGCTGTTGCCGATGGACAAGCTGCTGCCCGGTGTCACGGCCGCCATCAAGGGGCTCGACCCGGAAGGCGGGAAGAGCGCCGCCGAGGCGATCATGACCACGGACACCGTGGCCAAGAACACCCTTGTCGAAGGAAGCGGCTGGTCCGTCGGCGGCATGGCGAAGGGCGCCGGCATGCTGGCCCCGGCCCTGGCCACGATGCTCGTCGTGCTGACCACGGATGCCGTGGCGGGCAGCGAGGCGCTCGACGAGGCGCTGCGCGCGGCCACCCGGGTCACCTTCGACCGGATCGACGCCGACGGGTGCATGTCCACCAACGACACCGTGCTGCTGCTGGCCAGCGGCGCCTCGGACGTGCAGCCGACGCAGGAGGAGCTGACGGCCGCGGTCACCGCCGCGTGCCACGACCTGGCCCAGCAGCTCATCGCCGACGCCGAGGGTGCCACCAAGCACATCGCGATCGAGGTGCTCGGCGCGGCCAGCGAGGCGGACGCGGTGGAGGTCGGCCGGACGGTCGCCGGCAACAACCTGGTCAAGACCGCCTTCTTCGGCAACGACCCCAACTGGGGCCGGATCCTCGCGGCGGTCGGCACCACGAAGGCCGCCTTCGAGCCCGACCGCATCGACGTGGCGATCAACGGCGTCTGGATCTGCAAGAACGGCGCGGCCGCCGACGACCGCTCCAAAGTCGACCTCACCGACAGGTCGGTCAAAGTCCAGATCCATCTCCACGAGGGCGAGATGGACGCCACGATCTGGACCACGGACCTGAGCCACGCCTACGTCCACGAGAACTCGGCCTACTCCACATGATGAACGCGCAGGACAAAGCAGCCGTCCTGATCGAGGCCCTGCCGTGGCTCGAGCAGTACCACGGCAGCACCATCGTCATCAAGTACGGCGGCAACGCCATGATCAACCCGGAACTGCAGAAGGCCTTCGCGGCCGACATGGTGTTCCTGCGCTACGCCGGCATCCGCCCGGTCGTCGTGCACGGCGGCGGTCCGCAGATCTCCTCGATGCTCACCAAGCTGGGCATCGAGAGCGAGTTCCGCGGCGGCCTGCGCGTCACCACGCCCGAGGCCATGGACGTGGTCCGCATGGTGCTCGTCGGTCAGGTCGGCCGCGAGCTGGTCGGGCTGATCAACCAGCACGGGCCCTTCGCCGTCGGGCTGTCCGGCGAGGACGCGGGCCTGTTCACCGCCGTTCGCCGTCACGCGGTCATCGACGGCGAACCGATCGACATCGGCCAGGTCGGCGACGTGGCCGAGGTGCGGACGGAGGCGGTCGACGACCTGATCGCCGCGGGCCGGATCCCGGTGGTGGCGACGGTCGCCCCGGACAGGGACGGCGTGCTCCACAACGTCAACGCCGACACCGCGGCGGCGGCCCTCGCGATCGCACTGAACGCGCGCAAGCTGGTCGTACTCACGGATGTGCCCGGTCTTTACACCAACTGGCCGGACACCGGCTCGCTGACCAAGCGCATCGACACCGACGCCCTGGAAAAGCTGCTCCCGAGCCTCGAGGCCGGCATGGTGCCCAAGATGGAGGCGTGCCTGCGGGCCGTGCAGGGCGGGATCCCCGCCGCGCACGTGGTCGACGGCCGCGTCCCGCACTCGACCCTGCTCGAAGTGTTCACCCCGGAAGGAATCGGCACCATGGTGGTCCCGTCATGAGCAGCCTCGTCGAGCGCTGGTCGCAGAGCATGATGAACAACTACGGCGGCCCGTCGATCGGCCTGGTGAGCGGTGCGGGCGCGGTGCTGACCGCCGAGGACGGCAAGCAGTACGTCGACCTGCTCGGCGGCATCGCCGTCAACGCCCTCGGCCACGCCCACCCGGCGGTCGTGCAGGCCGTGACGCAGCAGGTGAGCACGCTCGGGCACATCTCCAACCTGTACGTCGCCGAGCCCACCGTCGCCCTCGCCGAGCTGCTGCTGGCCCTCGCCGGCCGGCCGGGGCGGGTCATCTTCAGCAACTCGGGCGCCGAGGCCAACGAGGCCGCGTTCAAGCTGTCCCGGCTCACCGGCCGCACGCACGTCGTCGCCACCGAGGGCGGGTTCCACGGCCGCACGATGGGCGCGCTGGCGCTGACCGGCCAGCCGTCGAAGCAGGACCCGTTCCGGCCGTTGCCGGGCGACGTGACGCATGTCCCGTACGGCGATGCCGAGGCCCTGAAGAGCGCCGTGACGACGGACACCGCCATGGTCATCCTCGAGCCGATCCAGGGCGAGATGGGCGTGGTCGTGCCCCCGCCCGGTTACCTGGCCGCGGCGCGGGAGATCTGCACCGCCACGGGCGCGCTGCTCGTGCTCGATGAGATCCAGACCGGCATCGGGCGCACGGGCCACTGGTTCCACCATCAGAGCGAGGGCGTCGAGCCGGACGTCATCACCCTGGCCAAGGGGCTCGGCGGCGGCCTGCCGCTGGGCGCGACGCTCGCCTTCGGCAAGGCGGCCGACCTGTTCACGCCGGGGTCGCACGGCAGCACGTTCGCCGGCAATCCGATCAGCTGCGCGGCGGGGCTGGCGGTCATCCGCACGATCGCGGGGGAGGGGCTGCTCGACCACGTCAAGCGGGTCGGTGAGCTGATCCGCCGCGGCGTCGAGAGCTTCGACCATCCGGCCGTGGAAAAAGTGCGGGGCGCGGGTCTGCTTCTCGGCATCGTGCTCAACGAGCCGATCGCCAAGGACCTCGCCGCGAAGCTGACCGGGGCCGGCTTCCTCGTCAACCCCATCCAGCCCGACGTGATCCGGCTGGCGCCCCCCTTGATTCTCACCACCGAGCAGGCCGAGGCGTTCCTGGCCGCGTTCCAGGAGGTTCTCCCGTGACCAGGCACTTTCTCCGCGACGACGATCTGAGCCCGGCCGAGCAGAACGAGGTGCTCGAGCTGGCCGCCGCGATGAAGGCGGACCGCTTCGCGCGGCAGCCGCTCGCGGGCCCGAGGTCGGTGGCGGTCTTCTTCGACAAGGCCAGCCTGCGCACCCGGCTGTCGTTCGAGGCCGGCATCGCCGAGCTGGGCGGCAATCCGATCATCGTGGACACCCAGGCGACGCACTTCGGCCGGGGCGAGTCGCTGCAGGACGCGGGCCGGGTCGTCTCCCGTTACGCGGCGGCCATGGTCTTCCGGACGCACGGCGACGAGCGGCTCGCCGAGCTGTCGCGGGACGTGCACGTGCCGGTGATCAACGCGCTCACCGACGGCTTCCACCCGTGCCAGCTGCTGGCCGATCTGCAGACGATCCGCGAGCGGCTGGGTGCGACGCAGGGCCGCAGCCTCACGTACGTGGGGGATGCCGCCAACAACATGGCGCACTCGTATCTCCTGGCCGGCGCCACGGCGGGCATGCATGTGCGGGTGGCCGCGCCGGAGGGCTTCGACCCCGACCCGGCCGTCGTCACGCGCGCCGCCGAGATCGCCGCGACCACGGGCGGCTCGGTCACCGTGCTGCGCGACCCGGTCGAGGCGGCGTCGAAGACCGACGTGCTCGCCACGGACGCGTGGACATCGATGGGGCAGGAGAACGACGGCAAGGACCGGCGTACGCCCTTCTGGCCGTACCAGATCAACCAGGAGCTGCTCGCGCACGCGGCGCCGGGCGCTATCGTGCTGCACTGCCTGCCCGCGCACCGCGGCGAGGAGATCACCGACGAGGTGCTCGACGGCCCGCAGAGCGCGGTGTTCGATCAGGCCGAGAACCGCCTGCACGCCCAGAAGGCGCTGCTGGCCTGGCTTCTAGGAGTCAACGCGGAATGACCGGCCCCGGGACGCGTGCAGCGCGGCACGCGCGGATCGTCGACCTGATCCGGGACAAGGCCGTCCGGTCGCAGACGGAGCTCGCCGAGTTCCTCGCGCTCGACGGCGTCCAGGTGACCCAGGCGACACTGTCGCGCGACCTCGAGGAGCTGCGGGCCGTCAAGACCGGCGGCGTGTACGTGATCCCCGAGGACGGCCTGCGCCCGCTGCGTCCCGTGGAACAGGCGCCGGCCCGCCTCGTCCGGCTGCTGCGCGAGCTCCTCAACTCGGTGGACGTCAGCGGCAACCTCGTGGTGCTGCGCGTCCCGCCGGGCGCCGCGCAGTTCCTGGCCAGCGCGCTCGACCGCTCCGGGCTGCCGGACGTGGTCGGCACGATCGCCGGCGACGACACGATCCTGGTCGTCGCCCGCGAGCCCGCCACCGACACCGGGTCCGGCGCCCGCCTCGCCGACAAGCTCACGGCGTGGAGCCGTACGGACAACGAAGGGACCCTGCCGTGATCGCGCAGCAGCCCGCCGTCGAGGCCTTCTTCCCCGGCTTCACGGACAACATGAAGAAGCTCCAGGCGCACGGCGTGGAGTTCTACCTCGCCTCCAACGACACCCTGCGCCCGCACCTCAACGAGGCCCCGTACGGGCACCGGCTCAACTGGCTCGACTTCACCGAGACCACCGGCTCCAAGGGCTGGGACACCAACGAGTTCCTCAACCTGTTCAACGTGATCAACGGCATCGCGTTCGGCGACCGGGGCATCCCGATGCCGCAGTGGGTGATGATCGACCTCATTCTCATGCCGTCGGCGGCCGTCATCGCCGCGCTGCCCCAGTCGTTGTTCACCGCGACGCTGGAGACCAGCGCGTTCGACGAGGAGACGAAGAAGCACCTGCGTGCCGTGTTCGAGAAGGCTCAGGCCAGCGGCTACAGCGGACCGATCCCGATCGGCGGCTACTGCGCGAACCCCAGCGCGGCCACCGGGACGTGGGTCGGCTGGTCGCTGTGGTCCGTCATGACCAACGTCGGGCTGGGCCGGGCCCTCAAGGCCCTCGCCCTGAGCGTCTACCAGGCGAAGAAGCTCGACGGCGTCACCCAGTACGACAACACGGCCCTGCGCGTGCACACCCGGTTCGGCCGGCTGCAGATCATGGTCGCGACCGTGCCGTTCCACACCTCGCCCGGCTCGTTCGTCTACGAGAACGACTTCACCGCCGACCCCGTGCAGAGCCAGCCGGAGCCGACGTTCCTGCTCGACCCGTTCGACTACGAGCGGCAGCGCGCCATGCAGAAGAGCATCGAGGCGCGCGAGTGCCGCTACTACGTGCTGCCCCCCGGCCACCTCGTGCAGGACGGGACCTCGTACGTCCCGATCCTCGAAGTCCCGATCGAAGGAATCTGATGAGCAAGCGCAAGATCGTCCTCGCGTTCTCCGGCGGCCTCGACACGTCGTACGCCCTCGTCTCCCTCAAGGAGCAGGGCTGGGAGGTGCTGACCGCCAACATCGACACCGGCGGCCTGCACAGCGGCGAGGCCGACGTGGTCCGCAAGCGCGCGGAGGAGCTGGGCGCGGCGGAGCACTTCGTCATCGACGCGCGCGAGGAGCTCTACTCGCGCGTCATCACGTACGCGGTCAAGGCCAACTATCTGCGCAACGGCGCGTACCCCTCGTGTGTCGGCGCCGAGCGGCTCGTGCAGGCGGAGAAGGTCGTGCAGGCGGCCCTCGACCACGGCGCCGACGCGGTGGCGCACGGCTCGACCGGGGCCGGGGCCGACCACGTGCGCTACGACTCGGTGATCCGCGCGCTGGCGCCGCAGATGGAGATCGTCACGCCCATCCGCGACGAGCGGCTGACCCGCGAGTTCGAGCGGGACTTCCTGCTGCAGCACGGCTTCCACACGCCGGACAAGGTCACGACCTACTCGATCAACGAGGGCCTGATCGGCACGTCGATCGGCGGCAAGGAGACGTACGGGTCCTGGGACTACCTGCCCGAGGACGCGTGGACCTACACGAAGTCGATCGACGACGCGCCGGCCGGCGGTGTCGAGCTGATCCTGGAGTTCGTGAAGGGCGAGGTCGTCTCCGCGACCACGCCGGACGGTGTGGCGATTCCCGGCACGGGCCCGGACGCGCCGAACTACGCCATCCTGCGCTCGCTCAACACCCTGGCGGCTTCTCATGGCGTGGGCCGCGGGATCCACATGGGCTCGACGATGGTCGGCAACCTCGCGCGGGTCGGCTTCGAGGCGCCCGGCATGCTGACGCTCATCGCCGCGCACCGCGAGCTGGAGAAGCTGGTGCTCAGCAACCGCCAGCAGGCGACGAAGCTGCAGCTCGGCAACACGTACGGCGACCTGCTGCACGAGGCCGTCTACTACGACCCGATCCTCGACGACTTCCGCGCGTTCCTCGACTCGAGCCAGCAGCGGGTCACCGGTCACGTGCGCGTGAAGCTGGTCAAGGGCAACATCATCCCGCTCGGCAGCCGCAGCCCCTACAGCCTCCTCGACGCCGCCACCCGCCAGGGCGTGGTCTACGGCTACGGCTCGTCGCTGTGGTCCGGCGAGCAGGCCCGCGCCTTCGCCCACATGTACGCCATCCCCGGCGCCATCGCGAAGAACGCAGGCCCGCAAGACAAGTGATCTCAGCTAAGCCAAGCCGTCAGCACGCGCTCGCACTCGCGGATCTCGGCGACCGGCACGTACTCCTCGTCGGTGTGGGCGAGGAGCGGGTCGCCGGGCGCGTAGTTGACGGCCGGGATGCCGAGCTCCGCGAACCGGGCGACGTCGGTCCACCCGTACTTGGCGGCGGGTTCCTTGCCCACGACGGCCAGGAACTCCGCCGCGGCCGGCCGGTCCAGACCGGGCCGGGCGCCCGGGGCCTGGTCCCGGATCTCCAGCTCGTAGCCGGCGAAGACCTCCCGCAGGTACGCGTAGGCCTCGTCGATGGTGCGGTCCGGCGCGAACCGGTGGTTGATGTCGATCACGCACTCGTCGGGGACCACGTTGCCGGCCACGCCGCCCTGGATGTTCACGGCGTTGAGGCCCTCGTGGTACTGCAGGCCGTCGACGATCGGCTTGCGCGGCTCGTAGGCGTTGAGGATCGCCAGGATCGGCGCGGCGGCGTGGATGGCGTTGCTGCCGCGCCACGACCGGGCGGTGTGGGCGCGCTTGCCGGTCAGGGTGATCCGCACCCGCATCGTGCCCTGGCAGCCGCCCTCGACGGCGGCGTTGGACGGCTCGCCCAGGATGGCGAAGTCACCGGCCAGCCACTCGGGGTGGTTGCGGACGAGCCGGCCGAGCCCGTTCTTGACCGACGCCACCTCCTCGTTGTCGTAGCAGACGAAGGTGAGATCGTGCTTGGGCGCGGGCAGCGTGGCCGCGACGCGCAGCTGGGTGGCGAGGCCGGCCTTCATGTCGCAGGTGCCGCGCCCGTGCAGCAGCTGGGCGTCGCCCTCGCCGGTGGTCCAGGTCGGGAGATTGTCCTTGATCGGTACGGTGTCGAGGTGCCCTGCGAGGACGATGCGCTTCTCGCGGCCGAGGTTCGTCCGGGCGATCAGGGCGTCGCCGTCGCGCAGCACCTCGAGGTGACCCAGCTTGCGCAGCGCCGCCTCGACGGCGTCGGCCAGGGCGGCCTCCTCCCCTGAGACGGAGGGGATGTCGCAGAGCGCGCGGGTCAATGAGACAACATCATCGTGCAGGTCGAGCGTCATGAGAATGACCTTATCGAAGGGATACCGAAGTGCCGGAAACCGAAGGTCCGACCAGGCTCTGGGGCGGCCGGTTCGCCGGTGGGCCGGCCGACGCGCTCGCCCGCCTCAGTGTCAGCGTGCACTTCGACTGGCGCCTGGCGCCGTACGACATCGCGGCCTCCCGCGCCCACGCCCGGGTTCTCGCCGCCGCGGGTCTGCTCGACCCGGACGAGCTGGGCCAGATGCTGGCCGCCCTCGACGACCTCGAGTCGGCGTGCGCGGCGGGCGAGTTCCGTCCCACGATCGAGGACGAGGACGTCCACACGGCGCTCGAGCGCGGCCTGCTGGAGCGCCTCGGCACCCTGGGCGGCAAGCTGCGCGCGGGCCGCTCCCGCAACGACCAGGTCGCCACCGACCTGCGCCTCTACCTGCGCGACCACGCCCGCGGGGTGGCGGCGGCGGTCGTCGAGCTGGCCGACGCCCTCATGGAGCAGGCGGGCCGGCACGTCGACACCCCGGCGCCGGGCCTCACCCACGTGCAGCACGCCCAGCCGGTCAGCTTCGGCCACTGGCTGCTCGCCCACGTCCAGCCCCTGCTCCGCGATCTCGAGCGGCTCCGCGACTGGGACGAGCGCGCCGCCCTCTCCCCGCTGGGCTCGGGTGCCCTGGCCGGCTCGTCGCTGCCGCTCGACCCGACCGCGGTCGCCAAGGAGCTCGGCTTCAAGGCCCCGGTGCAGAACAGCATGGACGGCGTCGCCGACCGCGACTTCGCCGCCGAGTTCCTCTTCATCACGAGCCTGCTCGGCGTGCACCTCTCCCGCCTGGGCGAGGAGGTCGTCCTCTGGACCTCCACCGAGTTCGGCTGGGTCATCCTCGACGACGCCTTCGCCACCGGCTCGTCGATCATGCCGCAGAAGAAGAACGCGGACATCGCCGAGCTGGCCCGGGGCAAGGCGGGCCGGCTCATCGGCGGTCTCGTCGCGGTCCTCACGATGCTCAAGGGCCTGCCCCTGACCTACGACCGCGACATGCAGGAGGACAAGGAGCCGGTCTTCGACGCGGTCGACACGCTGGAGATCCTCCTGCCCGCCCTGGCCGGCATGATCTCCACCATGACCGTCCGCGTGGACCGCCTCGCCGCGGCCGCGCCGGTCGGCTTCTCCCTGGCCACCGAGGTCGCCGACTGGCTGGTCCGCAAGGGCATCCCCTTCCGCGACGCCCACGAGATCACCGGCTCGCTGGTCGCCCTGTGCGCCGCCCGCGAGTGCGAGCTCGAGGACGTCACCGACGACGACCTCAAGGCCGTCAGCGAGCACCTCGACCCGTCGGTCCGCCAGGTCCTCTCGGTCCGCAGCGCCCTGGCCGCCCGCACGACGCCGGGCTCCACCGGCCCCGGCCCGGTCGCCGACCAGCTCCAGATCGCCGGCGACAAGCTCGACGGCTGGCGCACCTGGGCCGCCGAGCAGGTCGTTCCCCGCTGATCGCCGCGCCCCGGAGGGTCGCCTCCGGGGCGCGAATGCCGTACGACGGGAACCCGTCTGTCACCTTCCGTGCCCGGACGGCCCGGTCTAGGTTGGATGCCCTACTGCACGCATCGCCGCGGACAGGGAGGCATCATGACCCATGACGACCCCGAGGTCCGCGACCTGGTGCACCGGCTCGTCGCCGCCCTGGCCCGGAACCCGCCGCCTGTCGCCACCCTGCTCGACATCACAGTGGACGGTGTGCGGTGCCGATGCTCGCGGGCCGGGCCGGAGGAGGACGATCCGGCGTCGCTGAGCCCGCGCGAGCTCGAGATCACCCGCATGGTCGCGGCGGGGCGTACCAATCAGGCGATCGCCGACCGGCTGGGGATCAGCACCTGGACCGTGGCCACCCATCTGCGGCGCATCTTCGCGAAGCTCGGCGTCAACTCGCGGGCGGCGATGGTGGCCCGGCTGCTCGCCGGGGACGCGCCGTCGCATGTTCGAGCGACGCACATAGATGTCTCCCCCGAAGACGCGACTGCCCCGGAGCGCGCCGACACGGTTTCCTGACCGGCGTAGGAATCCGCGCGAGGGAGGGTCCGGAGATGGCTACTGGCCAGCGCACGCTCTACGAGACCGAGTTCGAGGGCGAGGACGAGTACGAGTTCGAGGGCGAGGGCGAGGAGGAAGGCGAGGAGTTCCTCGGGTCCATCGCGCGGGGCGTGGGCGGGCTGCTCGGCGGCGGCCAAGGAGAGTTCGAGGACGAGTACGAGGACGAAGGGGAGTTCGAGGACGAGTTCGAGGGCGAGTTCGAGGACGAGGGCGAGGAGTTCTTCCGCCGGGCCCTGCGTTCCGCCGGCCGCTTCGTGCGCCGGGCCGCGCCGGTGCTGCGCCAGGTCGCCCGGGTCGCCGCCCCGATCGTCGGCGGGGCCGTCGGCGGGCCGCTCGGCGCCACGCTCGGCCGCGGCGTGGCGCAGCTGCTGCGGGAGGGCGAGTTCGAGGACGAGTTCGAGGACGAGTTCGAGGACGAAGGCGAGTTCGAGGACGAGTACGAGGAGATGGCCCCTACCCCGGCCCAGGCGCTGGCCGAGATGATGGCCGCCGTCGCCTCGCGGGCCGCCACCGAGGCCGAGGCCGAGGCGATGATCGGGGCCGCCACCGTCAACGCGCTGAGCCCCCGCGAGCGCGCCGAGCTGGAGCAGGTCATGGCGCCGCTGGTCCGCGGGTCCGCGGCGCTGACCCGGCTGCTGTGGCGCCGGCGCAACCTGCGCCCGGCGATCCGCATGGTGCCGTCGATCGTCCGGGGCACCGCCCGCGCGCTGTGCCGCCAGAGCGCGTCCGGCCGCCGTCCCACGCCGCGCCGGGCCGCGCAGGTCATGGCCGGGCAGACGCGCCGGGTGCTGGGCCGTCCCGCCGCCGCCCGCCGGGCCCTCGCCACCAACGCCCGCGGCACCGTGACCGCGGTGCGCCGCACGAGCCCGGCCGTGGGCCGGCAGCCCGGCGCCCAGCAGCGCGGCTCGAACGGGCACAGCCCGAGCCGGCGCCAGAACGGCCGCCGCGGCGCGCCGCAGCCCGGCCGCCGCCAGCAGTCCACCCGTCGCATGTGACCGGCGGCGAACGGTGACCCTCAACTCGGTCGAGCACGCGTCCGGCGAGGCGGAGGAGTTCTTCCGCCGTCTCGCCGGGGCCGCGCGCCGTGATCCCGCCCCGCGGCCGCTCCGGGACCTGGCCGAGGCGGCGCACCGGCTGGTGCTCCAGCACGTGCAGCCCGGCCCGGTGCCGGCCGGCCCGCGGACGCGGCTGCCCAACGGCCGGTACGCCGCCACCGGCCCAGCCCAGAGCGACCTGCTGCAACACCTCGGTCATCTGGTCGCTGAGGCCCTGGGCGAGGCCGAGGCCACAGCTGCTGCCGGAGCGATGGTGGGACTGACCGGTGCCGTACCCCCGCTGCTGCCCGCCGTGACCGCGCTGGTCCGGGGCCTGCACGCCGATCCCGCGCTCCGGCCCCTGCTGCGGCTCGTGCCCGCCCTGGTCACCGAGGCCGCGGCCGAGCGCACCGACCCGGTCGTCGCCCTGGCCGCCGCGGCTCGCCGCCTCCTGGCCGACCCGGTCGCCTGCGTCGCCGCCTGGACCACCGCCGCCACCGCCGACGCCCGGTTCCACGCCGCGATCCCGCAGGAGCCGTCGTGAGCGCAGCGGTCGCGACCAGGCCCGCCGCGGCCGCCCCGGCGCTGCTGCCCGGGTGGCTCGCCACCCAGGCGGTCAACGTCGAGCGGCATCTCGCCGCCCTGCGGCCCTTCGGCGAGGAGGAGTTCGGGGCCGGTCCCGGTGCGCCCAGCGCCGGGCACGTCCGCGAGGTCAACCGGCTCATGGCCGAGCTGCGGGAGACCCTGACAACCGAGACCCGGGCCGCGGTCGAGGCGGTGCGGGCGGCCTCCGGCGATCCGGCGACCCCGGCGCTGCACCGCGTCCTGCGGCACAAGGAGCGGGCGCACCTGTGGGTCCGGGCCGTGGAACGGGTGTGGGACTTCTACTTCGAGCTGTTCGGCCAGCGGCAGTCGCAGGTCGCCGACCGGCTGCTCGCCTGTGACCGGATCGCGCTGGACTGCTACCAGACCGCGTACGTGAACCTGGGCACCGCGCGGTCGATCCCGGCGCCGGCCCCGTTCTCGTACATGCGGACCGGTTTCTCGCCCGCGACGTTCCGGCGCAACATCCCGTTGCGGCGCCTGGGCAGCCGGCTCAACCCGTTCCCGCTGATCCAGCTCCCGTACCACCGGCTCGTCAACCCGTGGACGCTGGGCGCGGTGCTGCACGAGGTCAGCCACAACCTGCAGAACGACCTGGGGCTCGCGCGGGCCGTGCCGGAGCGGCTCTCCCGGGTGCTCGCCGAGGCGGGGGTCCCCGATTCCGTACGCCACGTGTGGCTGCGCTGGCACCGGGAGACGTTCGCCGATCTGTGCGCGCTGCTGCTCGGCGGCCCGGCGGTCGTGGCCTCGCTGCTCGACGTGGTCGGCCGGGCGCCGGACACGGTGGTCGCGTACAGCCGGACCGGGCCGCACCCGACCCCGTACCTGCGCCCGGGTCTGAGCATCGACCTGTTGCGCCGGATGGGTTTCGGGGCGCAGGCCGGTCACTACTCCCGGCTGTGGGCCCGGCTCTATCCCGGCGACCCCGGCGGCTCGATCCCGCCGGCCGTGCTGCGCAGCGCCCCGAAGGTCGTGCCGCTGGTCGTGGAGGCGATGTGCCTGACGCCGTACCCGTCGCTCGGTGGTCGCCGTCTCGCGGAGGTGCTCCGCTTCGCGCCGAAGGAGCAGGCCATGGTCGACGAGGCGGCGCAGCGCCTCGCGCGGGGCACCGATCCGGGCGTGGTCCCGGAGCGTTTCCTGATCGGCGCCGCCCGCTCCGCGCTCGACCGGGGGCTCGCCCCGCCGGGGCGCATCACCACCGCGTTCTACCGCCAACTGGCCCGCCGCTGACCGCGAGGAGTACGTCATGACGACCGTCGAGCAGACCATCATCGAGGCCGCTTCCTTCCTGTCGCGCAACCAGAACGGCGGCAACGGCGGGAACGGGCCGGCCACCGGCGGGGCCGGGATCGTCGACGCGGCGATCGAGTCGGTGCTGGGCGCCAAGCCGGAGAACGGCAAGGACTTCGAGGCGCTGCTGGTCCGCGCGTTCGAGACCAAGGAGTACAACGGCCGTACCGAGCTCTATTACCGGCGCCCGTCGACCGGCGGCCTGATCACGGCGAACGGGGGCGGGGCGTTGACCGGGGCGCAGGCCACGATCGTCGCGCGGGCCACGGCGTCGCGCGACGCGATCTATCGCAACCTCGATCCGCTGCAGCCGCTCGAGCTGGTGCCCGACGAGGACCAGATCCGCGACGTGCGCGCCCTCGTGCACACCACCTTGGACCAGGTGGTCGTGGAACTCTCCTATCCCGGCGGTCCCAACATCGACCGGGTCGACCAGCTGCTCTCGGAGTTCGCCGGGGAGGCCGCCGTGCTCGGCAACCCGCCCGTGGCCGTCACCGCCGACACCGCGGAGGGACTGCTGGGCCGGCTGCGCGACGTCTTCGGCATGATCCGCGAGAACATCTCCAGCGTCCGCGACGAGCAGATCTTCACCACGTTCGGCACGATCGTCAGCGACGGTGCCGCGCTGGTCTCCGCGTGGATCGCCGACCGCGTCTTCCTCGACCCGCTGGCCGGCGGCCGCCCGTTCCTGGGCACCCAGATCGTGCAGATCGAGCGCGGGCTCAGCGTCGTGGTCCGGGCCGTGGAGGAGACCCGGGACACCCTGGTACGCGCGGAGGTCGAGCGGGCCGAGACGGAACTGCCCGTGCTGTCCAACGGGCGCTCGGTCAGCCTCGGATCGGTGCTCGACTGGGTGGAGGCCTTCGGGCGTACGGGCGCCGACCGGTTGCGCCTCGGCGGGCAGGACGGCATCGCCTCCTTCGCCGAGGAGGCCGACACGCTCGACGACGCCCTGGGTGACGTGATCGCCTCGCTGCCCGTGCCGCCGGCCGGGACCTTCACCCTCTCCGGGGTGGGCAGCACGCCGGTCCGGTCCTCGCTGACCACCCTGCAGGACCGCGTGCGCGAGGTACGCACCCTCGCCCTGCGCCTGCTCCCGGACGTGGAGGTGCTCGACGTCCAGGTCGCGCTGCGCCGCTCGCCGCTGCAGGCCGACGGCACCCGGCTGTGGCCCGGGTTGCAGGACGCGCTGGTGATCACGGGCTCCGGCTTCAGCCCCGCGGCCGACGTCGTGCTGACCGGCAAGAGCTCGCAGACCTTCCCGTCGGTCGTGCCGGCGAGCGACGAGGAGCTGCTCGTGCCGATCACGGCCGCGGCCGCCAAGGATCTCAAAGAGCTCACCGTGTCCCGTCCCGGCGGCACCCCCGTCAAGTTCGTCCTCTGACCAGGAAGGTGTGTGCCATGGCCACCGTTCGTGACACGGAACAGCTCCGGAGCCGGGCCGCCGCGCTGCGGGCGCAGCTCACCGACCTGCTGGGCAGCCGGCTGAGCGCGGACCCGCGCCTGGCCGAGGACATCGACCGCCGGGTCAGCGCCCTGCTCGCCGGGGCCGGCAACGGCACCGCGCCCCCGGCCGACAACGGGCTCGCCGCGCTGGTCGGCATCGGCGAGGAGGCCGTGCCCGATCTGGCCTCCACGCGGCTCGCGGCCGGCGTCGACGAGTACGACGAGACCGTCGAGTCCGAGCGCCTGCTCGCCATCGCCGATCTGTACTACATCTACCAGCACGAGCGGCTCGGCGTGTTCCGGGTGGTCGCCATGCTGCAGAACCTCTTCGAGGCGGGGACGCTGCGGTTGTCGGGCGGGCCGGGGGCGTACGGGCTCTACCGCTTCGACCGGCGCGAGGTGCTGCGCTACACGCTGCGCGACCGGCACGCGGCCTATCAGCGGGCGTTCGGCTTCGGAAACGTACCGCCGCCGGCCGGGGGCCGACCCAACCGTCCCTTCCAGCCGCTGTTCACGAACTTCAACCAGGAGGTCGCGGACTTCTTCCGGGACAAGCGGATCTCGGACGTGATCCGCGAGCGGGCCTTCGACCCGAGCTTCGGGAGCATCGCGGCCGTCCGCCGCTCCGGCCTGGACCTGCGCAACAACCTCAAGTACGCCTCGTACGGCCACATCAGCGTCCTCCGCGTCGAGGTGATGGCGCTGCTCGAGGAGGCCATGAACCTGCTGGCCGCCCCGGACATCCGCGAGCAGTTCGGCGCCCGCACCAACTGGGACGTGATCGAGGAGGTCCTCACCCGGTACATGCGCGAGCCGCTCACCACCTCGCTGCGGCAGCGCATGGCCGTCTCGGGGCGTGAGGTGCTGCGCTGGCTCGCCGACTCGCACGTGCTGCAGAACGACCGGACCCGCTTCGAGGCGCTGCTGCTGCAGATCGCCGAGTTCGCCGAGGAGTGGGTGACCAGCTGGGAGGCCCTGACCGGGGGCGGCTCGCGGCGGCGGCGCCCGCCCGCGCAGCCCTGGGACTACCGGAGCCAGGCCCACACCCTGCCGCAGCGACTGCCGGCCGGCTGATGCACCCCGCGCTCGAAGCGCTCGTCTTCCCTCCGGACGCGCGGCGCCGGGTCACGCCGGCGACAGGCGAGCCCTTCCGGTACGTCTGCCACCTCATGACCGTCTCGGCCGGGCCCGGCGGCGTGCAGCAGCGGCGGGTGGGCACGGGCACCTTGATCGCCCCGGACAAGGTGCTCACCGCGGCCCACCACGTCCGCAACGCGCAGTTCGTGAGCGTGGCTCCGGGCAAGGACGGCGCGAGCGAGCCGTTCGGACACGCCATGGCGAACCGGATCGACATGCCGCGGGAGTTCCTCGACGGCTCGGCCGTGGCGGCGTACGACTTCGCGGTCCTGACCTTGACCCGTCGCCTGGGCGCGGGGCACTGGCGGCACGTCAGCGCCCTGCCCGACCGCGTGCTGAGCAGCAATCCGGTCAGCGTGGCCGGCTATCCGCGCGACCACCTCTACGTGGCCGAGGGCCTGCTGACCGGCGTGCGGCCGGAGCAGCTCGAATACCGCATCGCCACGGAGACCGGCCAGAGCGGCGGCCCGATCTGGCTGACCCACGACGGCCGGCCCACACTGGCCGGCCTCCACCGCGCGGGCATCCCCGGCCGGTTCAACGCGGGCGTCCGCCTGACCTCCCGCAAACTCCTGATGATCCGCTCGTGGGTCCGTTCCTGAGGGCGCTGACCCGCTTCGCCGCGCTGCCCAGCGTGAGCGCCGACCCCCGCCACGCCCCGGACGTCCGCGCCGCCGCCCACTGGCTGGCCGCCCACATGCGCGCCGCCGGCCTGCACACGTCCGTCCTGCCCACCGGCGGCCACCCGGTCGTCCTGGGCCGCCGCCCCGGCCCCGGCCCGGCCGTCCTGCTCTACGGCCACTACGACGTCCAGCCGCCCGGCACCCGGTGGCACTCCCCGCCCTTCGCGCCCCAGCTGCGCGGCCACCGCCTGTACGCCCGCGGCGCCTCCGACGACAAGGGCCCGATCCTCTGCCAGCTCGCCGCCCTGCGTGCCTGCTCGTCCCGGCCGCTCGACGTGACGTGCCTCTACGAGGGGGAGGAGGAGATCGGCAGCCCCCACCTCGCCGGCTTCCTGGCCCGCCACCCGCTGTCCGCCGACATCCTCCTGGTCTCCGACACGATGATGCCGTCGCCGGCCCAGCCCGCGATCGTCCGCTCCCTGCGCGGCGCGGCCACTCTTTCCCTCCGGGTCGACGGCCCGCCAACCGACCTGCACTCCGGCCGCCACGGCGGTCTTGTCCCCAACCCCGCGAACACCCTCTGCGCCCTGATCACGAGCCTCGGCGAACGTTTCCCCTCCGTCGTCCCGTCGCCCGATCAGGCCGCCCGCCGGTCCGCCCTGTCGGTGCACGGCCTGCGCGCCGGCTACACCGGACCCGGCACGAGCAGCATCATCCCGGCCACCGCCCTCGCCCGCCTCGGCCTCCGCGTGGCCCCCGGCCAGGACACCGCCACCGTGGCCGCCCGAGTCGCCGCCTTCCTGGGCCGCGAGCCCACAGCCACCGTGCGGATCACGTCGACCGCCGACCCGATCTCCGTACCGCCCACCACCCCCGGCCTCGCCGCCGCGGCCGCCGCCTGCACGGCCGTCTTCGGCGTACCCCCGGTCTTCCCCCGCTCGGGCGGCACGATCCCCGCCCTGGGCATCCTGCGCCGCACCCTGGGCCTGGACCCGGTGCTCCTCGGCTTCGCCCTGCCCGCCGACAACGCCCACGGCCCGGACGAGAGCCTCCACCTCCCCACCGCCCGCCGCGCCACCGCCACGATCGCGGCCTTCCTGACCCGGCTCGCGGCGCCGGACGCCCGCCCCGCACCGCATCCGCGCCGCTCAGCGCCCTGGCGCGAGGGTTACGGCCGGACGCTGTCGGCTTTCTGATGTGGCACCGGCGGGCCACCCGCTGCCTACGATTCCCGTCCAGTCCTCGGGGGGTCGTGCGTGCCAGTTGTCTCGGTCATGAACTACAAAGGCGGGGTCGGCAAGACGACGCTCACGGCCAATGTCGCCGCGGAGATAGCGAACAACGGCTATCGCGTCCTGATGATCGACCTCGACCCGCAGACCAACCTGACCTTCTCCTTCTTCACCGTCGAGGAGTGGACCACCGAGTTGCGCGAGCGGCGGACGATCAAGCGGTGGTACGACAGCGGACCGTCGAGCGCGGAGCTGGCCCTCGAGGAGCTCGTGGTGACGCCGCCGCGCGTGAACGAGCGCGTCGCCCGCAACGGCGGCCGGCTCGACCTGATCAGCTCGCACCTCGGGCTCATCGACATCGACCTGGAGCTGGCCCTGCAACTCGTCGGCATGACCCCGGCCCAGTCACGGCGCCGCTTCCTGGACGTGCACGGGTGTCTCGCCGAGGCGCTCCGCGCGCCGGCCTTCCGGGCGTACGACATCGTCCTGATCGACTGCGCCCCCAACTTCGGCCTGGTGACCAAGACTGCGATCGTCGCGAGTGACTTCGTGCTCGTACCGGCGAAGCCCGACTACCTGTCCACCATCGGCATCGGCTATCTGCGCAGCAGCGTCGTGAAACTGGTCAAGCGCTACAACGAGTTCGCCGACGAGGACACGCTCGCGCGGCGCATCGACCCGCGCTTCGCCGGGGTCGCCTTCACCATGACGCAGGTCCGCTCCGAGCAGCCGATCATCGCCCAGCGCACCCCGATCGAGAATCTGCGCGAGGCCGGCATCATGCCGATCTTCGGCTCGTCGGTGCGCAACAGTCCCCAGTACTTCGCGGAGTCGGGGGAGAGCGGCGTGCCCGCGATCCTGCGCGGCCCGCTGGACCATCCCGTCAGCCAGGAGATGCGCGCCCTGATCGGCGAGTTCGTCGAGACGGTCGCCGGAGAGAGGGCCCGAGCATGACCATGGATCTGACCAGCACGGTGAAGCTCCTGCACCGGGTCTTCGAGTTCCTGGCGAGCCGGTCCGCGGCCCAGCTGACCGACCTGGCCACGGGCCGCGCCACCCTGGACCTCGCCGCCGTCACCGACGGCTCGCCTGGGCAGGATGTCGCCGCCGATTCACCTGCGAAGGATGTCGGCGCCGGCTCATCCGCGAAGAATCCACTTGTCGGGGCACAGGGCGACTACTCGGCGATCATCGCGGAGCTGCGCGGGCAGCCGTCCGTCGCCGACGGCGCCGCGTACCTCAACAAGCTGCAGCTCAACGGCAGGAAGGCCACCAAGGCCGACCTGATCGCCCTCGCCGCCGCCGCGGGCCTGACCCTCCCGCCCGCCACTCTCAAGTCCGACGCGGTCCGCAAGCTGGTCGAGCACGCCATCGGCACCCACCGCAAGTACGCCGGCCTGAGCTCCTGGTGACCGCGCGCCCTACCGCACCCAGGCGGCGAGCAGATCGTCCGGTCCGAAGGCCGCGTCGAGCCCCCGAGCCGTCACCCCGCTGCGGCTGATCGCCAGCAACGGCACCGGATCGTCGGTGAGCGCGGCCCGATGCCGTTGCAGCGCAAGCAGATCGTGGTCGTCGAACGTCGAGCTCTCCAGCCACTTGATCGAGCCGAGAAAGAGCAGCTCCCGCGCGACCGGCTCTCGGTCGGCGCCGACCACGTCGATCTCGATGCTGTTGGAGCGCGTCCAGTAGGCGCCCACGGCGGCCGCGGCGGTGATGCCCTGCGCCGGCAGCAGGCGGGCGAGCGACTCCCGCAGCAGCGGCTCGATCGCCCGCCCCCGCCAGCTCGTCCAGCTCGCACGCAGCCGGGCCAGGGTGAGGTCGCCGCGCATCCGCTCGATCTCCGGCAGGTACGGGCCCACGAACGTCAGCCAGAACCTCAGGTAAGGATCGGTGACCCGGTAGCGGCGCTCCTTCGACGGCGTGCGGGACAGCGGCAGCTCCGCGGCGACGAGCCGCTTGGCCGTCAGCGTCTCGAGCGCCCGGTTCAAGGTGGCGTGGGAGATGCCCGCGGCCCGGGCGGTGTTGGTGAAGGTGCGCTCGCCGCTGCCGATGGCCGAGAGCACCGTCCGGGCCTGCGCGGCGGTCGGGAACTCGGCGGCGAGGGAGCGCTCGGCGGAGACCAGCAGCGGCGACACCGGGTTGCGTAGTTCGGTGCCGAGGAAGTCGAGGAGGCCGGCGCCTCGCGGCCAGGCGGCACAGATGAGGGGCAGTCCGCCGGTGACCAGCGCGGCGTCGAACGCCTCGGCCGGCGCGAGGCCGAGCATCTCGCCCACCTCGGCCGGGTTGAGCGGGCCGAGCACCATCTCGGTGCCGCGCTGGTGGAACGGCCGCCCATAGGTGTTCAGCGCTTCCATCATGGACAGATCGGAGCCGATGAGGACGAGCAGGACCGGCTTGCGGCTGAGCTCGCGGTCCCAGGCGCGCTGCAGCATGCCCTCGAAGGCCTCGACCTGCTCGACCAGATAGGGCACCTCGTCGAGCACGACAATGCTGGGCCGGTCGTCGGGCAGGATGCCGGCGAGCTGACGCAGGGCGGCACTCCAGTTGCCGGGCGTCGCCTCGGCGAAGATCTCCCGCTCGGGCAGCGTCGAGCCGCTCACCGCGTCGAGGAAGGCCGGCAGCTCCACGGCGTCGGGCGCACCTGACGCGGTGAAGAAGACCGCCGGCGCGTCCGCCCGGTCGACCAGGGCCTCGACGAGGCTCGACTTGCCGATCCGGCGGCGCCCGCGGATCAGGACGCAGCGGCCCGGCTTGGCGTCGCCCATGCTCTTACGCACCTGAGTGAGCAGGCTGTCGAGCGAGGCCAGCTCATGCCTCCGCCCCACGAACACGGCTGCCTCCAGCTCCCATCCCAGATAGTCTCGCTGAAGATACTATCACCGATGTTACTATCTCGCGTGAGCGTGTTCCGGGAGCCGCTGTTCGGGCGCCCGATGGGTGTGCTGCCACAGGGCCAGGCCCACCGCCACCACGATCGCCGCCGCGACGACGAGGCCGACGGCCGTCGTCGGGACGTCGAGGAGCTTGAGCGAGCTGGCCAGCAGCACGATCACCAGCGCCGCCCGGACGATGCCGCCCGGCGCGCGGGAGGAGATGCGGGAGCCGATCAGCACGCCCGGGATCGAGCCCAGCAGCACCGCGCCGGCCAGGTCGAGCTGCAGGTCGCCGAAGAGGGCGTGGCCGGCGGCGGCCGACAGGACCAGGGGGATGGCCTGGACGAGGTCGGTGCCGACGAGGTCGTTGGCGCGCAGCGTCGGATAGAGGGCGAGCAGGGCGACGATGATCAGTGAGCCGGAGCCGACGCTGGTCATGCCGACGATGACGCCGCCGGCCGCGCCGATGAGCAGGGTCGGGAGGGGGCGCACGGCGATCGGCTCGCCGGAGGCGGGGCGGCCGCGGCCGACCCAGGCCTTGAGGAGCAGGCCGGCCGCGGCGAGCAGGAGGGCGACGCCGAGCGAGATCTTGATGATGTGCTGGACCGTCTCGTCGTCGCCGAGGGCGCGCAGGATCAGGACGCCGGCGAAGGCGCTGGGGACGCTGCCCGCGCAGAGCCAGGCGACGAGGCGCCAGTTGACCGTGCCGCGCCGGGCGTGCACCCAGCCGCCGAAGGGTTTCATGACGGCGCTGGCCGCGAGGTCGCTGGAGACGGCGGCGACCGGGGGGATGCCGAAGAGCAGCACCAGGACGGGGGTCATGAGGGCGCCGCCGCCCATGCCGGTGAGGCCGACGACGATGCCGACACCGAGGCCGGCGAGCGCCAGGGTGAGATCCATCCCGGAAGTCTCCGCGACGGTTCCCCCTTTGTCTACCAACCGGGTCGAGTTGGTGGACTTTTACTCGATGAGGTGAGCGTTCACCTTCGGGGTGCCCGGGCGGGCGCGGGGGAGCGGCGGCGGCGGGTTGTGACCGCTAACAGCGGGGACACAGGAAGATCATTGCTGGAGGGTTACGTATTGACTACCAGAGTGTTAGCGATAACACTCCGGAGGACGCATCGACTGAAGGTGATCCTCGGGAGGGTGTCATGGTGGTCAGCTCGTTGCCCTCCGCGGCCCACGGTGGCCGGATCGAGCTGCGGCAGCTCAGATACTTCGTGACGCTGGCCGAGGAGCTCCACTTCGGCCGCGCCGCCGCCCGCGAGCACATCGTCCCCTCCGCGCTCACCGCGCAGGTGCAGCGGCTCGAGCGGGCCGTCGGCGTCCAGCTCGTCGAGCGTACGACCCGGCATGTCGCGCTGACCGGCGCCGGCCGCCGGTTCCTCGTCGAGGCGCGGCAGATCCTCGACCACGTCGAGCGGGCCGCGGAACAGGCTCGGGGCACGGCGGCGCCGACGCTGCGGCTGGGTCTGCTCGACGAGGGGTACGGCGCGATCCGTCCCGTGCTGCGCATGGTGCAGGCGCTCTTCCCCGAGGTCGAGGTGCACCAGGTGCAGGTGGGCGTGCCCGAGCAGTGCCGGATGCTCGCCGACGGCCGGCTCGATGTGGGGGTGGGGCGGCTCAGCACCGGGACGGCGGGGATCGCCGCCGAGGTGTTCCGGCAGGATCCGCTGGGTGTGCTGGTGCCGGCCGGGCACCCGTACGCCGCCCTCGCGCAGGTCCCGGTCGCCGCCCTGCGCGACGAGACGCTGCTGCTGGCCGACGACGACGTGGCGCCGGAGTTCAACTCCTACGTCGCGGAGCTGTGCCGGGCGGCGGGTTTCTTCCCGTCGAGCTTCCCGGGCACGGTCCAGACCCTGCGCGCCGCCGTCGATCTCGTCGCGCAGAAGAAGTGCGTGATGTGCGTCCCCGCCTCGGCCGCCGGCTGGCCGGACGATGTCTGCTGGCGCCCGCTCGGCCCGGTCGCCCCGCGCTATCCGTGGTCGCTGTTGTGGCGCGAGCACGAGCCGTCCGCCCAGGTCCGCGCGCTCATCGCGACGGCGCGCCGCCTGGCCACCGAACGGGAGTGGACCGGCAGCGCGCCGCACGAAGAAGTCAGCTGATCGAAGGGGGCAGGCGCCACAGGGCGACATCGCTCTCCGGCCCGGCGGTGAGCCAGGTTCCGTCGCCGAAGCCGATGAGCCGCGGGCCCGCAGCGCCGGGGTAGCGCACCTGCCCCCGCACCACGCCGTCGACCACGTCGATCAGCCAGTGCCGGATGTCGTCCTCGGCATGCCCGTGCCGGGAGGTGCTCGCTACGTAGGTCCGGTCGTCGAGCGGCGCGACGTAGTAGTCCCAGCCGTTCTCCGGGCCGCTGCCCGGCAGATCCGCGGACGCCAGCTCGGCGGTGACACCCAGGTCGGTCAGCCGGTGCACCCGCAGGTCCGTCGGGCCTCCGTGGCGCACGGTCAGCACGTGGTCCGGCCCGAGGGCAACGAGGATCCGGTCGCGGTCATCGAAGCTCACCGTCTCCAGCCCGTCCTCCCGCAGCCGGCCGACCAGCACCACCGAGCCGTCCTGGCCCTCACCGATGTCCAGGCCCATCACGGCGGGATCGAGGTGGGGCAGGTGGTCCGAGCCGGCGCCCCACGACTCCGTGCCGGTCCGCGCCAGCACGGAGCCGTCGGCCGCGGCGAAGACCACCCACTGCTCGGTGCTGTCGTCGTCCGCCGGAGGCGGGCCGGGCGGGGCCGGAGCGTCCAGCAGGTCGCCGCGTACGTGCGCCCACACCGTGCGCCCGTCGGCCGCGAAAGCCGCCGAGCCGCTGTCCGGGCTGCGGTGGTACAGGTCGTCGGCGTACTCGTCCGCGGATTCGTGGGTCTCGCCGCAGACCCGGCAGGGGTGGCGTGCCGTCCACACCGCCGTGCCGTTCGCCGCGACCGCGTGCACCGCCGTCAGGCCCGGCCACACGGCCAGGGAGAGATCCGGGGCCACCGCCGGGTCGCCGGTGGGCTCGCCCGGCTGGGGGAACGTGGCCAGCGGCCCGGCGGCGGCCCGGTCCACGTCGAAGACCGCGACCGCGGCTCCCACGCCGGCCACGATCAGCCGCCGTCCGGGGACACGCGGCGTCAGGGCGCTGACGTAGCCGACCGGGAGCCGGAACGACGCGACCCGGACCGCATCGATGATCATCCGCGCATCATGCCGCATCCGCCGCCGTGTCCGGCACCAGGGGAAGGAGTCCGGAACGACGGCGGTCCCGCACCTGGCAGGCGCGGGACCGCTGGGACCAGGGGTCAGCTGATCCGGATCATGTTCCAGGACAGCGGCGGCAGCACGGCCGACAGCCGGCCCCCGTCGATCTTCGGCTCGTCCAGCAGCCGGGGCGCCACCCGATCGGGCGCCGCGGCGGTGTTGACCGCGTCCGGGTCGGCGTCGGCCAGAGCGGTGTGCGTGGCCGACGTGACGCCCGGCAGCGACCGCAGGTCCACGGCGAGGTCGAGCGGCTCCTCCAGCGACCGGTTGACCGCGAAGATCACGATCTCGTCGGCGTCGGTGTGCACGGCCACCGCGTCCAGCACCGGCACGTCACCGTAGAGCGCCGTGGACACCGTCGGGGCGGAGGGGATCACCTGCAGCGCCGTGCCCTGCCCGTACTGCGCGGTCAGGGCGAAGGGGTGGAAGGACGCCTGCTTCCACACCGCCCCGCCCGGCTCGGTCATGATCGGCGCGATGACGTTGACCAGCTGGGCCAGGCACCCGATCTTCACCCGGTCGGCGTGCCGGAGCAGCGAGATCAGCAGGTTGCCGACCACCACCGCGTCGGTCACCGAGTAGACGTCCTCGATCAGCCGCGGGGTCTGCTCCACGTCGAGGTTGGTCTCGCCGACGAACCGGCTCTGGTACCACACGTTCCACTCGTCGAAGGAGACGTGGATCCGCTTGGACTGCCGCTTGACCGCCCGTACGTGATCCGCGGTCGCCACCACCTCCTCGATGAAGGCGTCCATGTCGGTCGCCACCGCGAGGAAGCTGGCCCGGTCGTCGCCGTGCTGCTGGTAGTAGGCGTGCGCGGAGATGTAGTCGACCGCCTCGTACGCCTCCTTGAGCACCGTCGCCTCCCACGAGCCGAACGTCGGCATCGCGCGGTTGGAGCTGCCGCACGCCACGAGCTCGATCGACGGGTCGACCTGGCGCATGGACTTGGCGGTCTCGACGGCGATCCGGGCGTACTCCTCGGCGGTCTTGTGCCCGGTCTGCCAGGGACCGTCCATCTCGTTGCCGAGACACCACACCTTGATCCCGTACGGATCCCCGCCGCGCAGGTCGGACCAGTACGTCCCGCCCGGCAGGTTGCAGTACTCGACCAGGTCACGAGCGGCCTCGAGCCCCCGCGTGCCCAGGTTGACCGCCATCATCGGGTCGACGCCGACCGAGCGGGCCCACGTCACGAACTCGCCGACGCCGACCTCGTTGGTCTCCAGGGAGCGCCACGCCAGGTCGAGCCGCCGGGGGCGATCCGTGACGGGCCCGATGCCGTCCTCCCACTTGTAGTTGGAGACGAAGTTGCCCCCGGGGTAGCGCACGATCGGCACCCCGAGCTCCCGCACGAGCCCCGCCACGTCCTGCCGGAACCCGTCGCCGTTCGCGGACGGGTGACCCGGCTCGTAGATCCCGGTGTAGACGCAGCGTCCCATGTGCTCGACGAACGAGCCGTAGAGGCGCGGGTCCACCGTCCCGATCGTGTACGCGGGGTCGACGGTCAGGGAAGCGTTGAGCATTCTCATCCTTTCAGGCCGCTGCCGGCGATGCCTTCGACGATATTGCGCTGGAAGAGCAGGAACACGGCGACGAGCGGGATCGCGCCGAGGATCGCGGACGCCATGGTGTCGGCGTACCGGATGCCGAACGTGCCCTGCACGGTGGCGAGCCCGACCGGGATCGTCATGGTGTCGGGGTTGCTCAGCACGAGCAGCGGCCACAGCAGGTCGTTCCACGAGGTGACGAACGCGAAGATGGCGACCGCGGAGACCGCCGGCCGGGCCAGCGGCATGATGATCCGCCGATAGATCCGCAGCCAGCCGGCGCCGTCCATGCGGGCGACCTCCTCCAGCTCGCGGGGCAGGCCGTCGAAGAACTGCTTGAAGATGAAGACGGCCACGGCGGTGGGGATCTGCGGCAGGCTGACCGCCCAGAAGGTGTTGAGCAGGCCGAGCGAGTCCATCTCGCGGAACTGCGGGACGATCAGCACCTGGCTCGGGATCATGATGCCCGCGAGCACGAACCAGAACACGACGTTGCTGTAGCGGAACTTGATGCGGGACAGCGCGAAGGCCGCGAGGCTGGCCAGCAGCACCGTGCCGACGGCGGTCAGCGTGGAGATGAAGATGCTGGCGCCGAACCACTGGACGATGTCGGTGTCGCGCAGGATCCGGCCGAAGGCCGCCACCGTCGGGTCGTTGATCGCCCACGTGGTGTTGACCGTCTCGGCGTTCGGCTTGAGCGCGGTGTCCACCGCCCACAGCAACGGTACGAGCCACAGCAGCGCGAAGGCGATGAGCACGCCGGCGCAGATGCGGTTGAAGAGTTTCGTGCGCGTGGCCACGGTCATGGCCGAGGCGGGGGGCCGCGTCGCGATGCTCATGGTCACACCCCCTTTTCCTGGCGGCGGACGATGGTGAACCAGACCGCGGAGACGGCCAGGACGACGAGGAAGAAGAGCATCGAGACGGCGGACGCGTAGCCGATGCGGAAGTTCGTGAAGCCCGAGTCGTAGACGTACTGCAGGATCGAGCGGGTCGCGAAGTCGGGCCCGCCGGAGGTCATGATGTACATCTGGTCGAAGACTTTGAGCGACGCGATGACCTGCAGCACGCAGACGAGCGTGGTGGTGCGCCCGAGCAGCGGCAGCGTGATCGACCTGATCTGCTGCCACGGCGAGGCCCCGTCGATCGCCGACGCCTCGTAGAGGTCGCGCGGGATCTCCTGCAGGCCGGCGAGATAGAGCACGAAGTTGAAGCCGAGCGTCCACCACAGTGTGGTGATGGCCAGCGACGGCATGGCCCACGAGGGGTCGCCCAGCCAGTTCGGCGCGGTGATCCCGATCTTGCCCAGGCTGACCTCGATCAGGCCCAGCCCCGGCGTGTAGAGGAACATCCAGATCAAGGCCACAACGGCCGACGGCAGGATGTACGGGGCGAAGAACGCGAGCCGGAAGAACCAGCGCCCGTGCTTGACCCGGTCGGCCAGCAGTGCGAGCGCCAGCGCCAGCACGATGAGCGGCGGCGTCGTCAGGATCGTGAACCACAGCGTGTGCCACAGCGACGACCAGAAGTCGCCGCTCTGCAGCGCCTCGGTGTAGTTGCCCAGCCCGGCGAAGCTGGACAGGCCCGGCTTGACGAGGCTGGTGTCGAAGAAGCTCATCAGCAGCCCGTAGAGGCCGGGCCCGATGATGAACAGCAGGTACACCAGCAGGAACGGCGCCAGGAAGCCCGCGGCGGGCAGACCGTACCCGCGCTTCTTCTCGGCGACAGGCTCCTCGGCGGACGGCGTACGGACGGCTGTCTCGGTGGTGGTCATGGGTGCACCTCCTTCTCAGACGGGCGAGGCGGTCTTGGCGAGCCGGTCGAGGTTGTCGCGCATCTGCGCGATCGCGGCGGCGGGGGACTCCCGCCCGGCGAGGACGTTGCCGATGGCCGCGCTGCAGACGATCTCGAAGTTGGAGCCGGAGCCGGAGTACCAGCCCTCCGGGTCGTAGGTGGCGCCGTCGACGGCGGCCGCGTAGTTGGACTGCGGCGTCAGCGCCTTGTACTCGGCGCTGTCGAGGAACGGCTTCCACGCGGGCACGTGCCCGCCCTCGGCCCAGGTCTTGCTCTGGTCCAGCAGCGTCTTGATGAAGTCGAGCGAGCGGTCCAGCCCGGCCTGGTCCCGGTTGGGCTGCTTGGGGATGACCAGCGTGTGCGAGTCGGCCTGCACCGCGTACGTCCCCCCGCCGAACACATTGGGGAACAGCGTCATCGAGAAGGGCGTCTTCGCCGTCTGGAACGTCGAGATCTCCCACTCGCCCTGGAAGTAGAACCCCGCCTGGCCGCTGGCGAACATCGCGATCGCGCCCTGGTAGTCCACGCTGCCCGGCATCAGCCCGCCGCTGGTGAGCTTCTGCATGAACGTGAACACCTGGGCCGCCGCGTCGTCGTCGATGACCACCTTGGTGCCCTCGTCGGCGAGCACCTGGCCGCCCAGTTGCGCGTACAGGGACTGGAAGATGCGCCACGGGCTGGCGACGTCGCCGTCGATCGCGACGACCCCGCCGTACCCCTTGGTCACGGCCTTGACCTTGGTCAGGGCGTCGATGAACTTCTCCTGGGTGTCCAGCGGCGCGAGGGTCCCGTCGGCGGCCAGCAGGCCGGCCTTCTGGCAGATCTCGGTGTTGTAGAACATGACGAACGGGTGCGTGTCGATCGGGATGGCGTAGGCCCTACCGTCGACCAGCCCGGCCTCCCACGGCCGCTGGGAGAACATGTCCGGCGTCATGCCGTGCCGGGCCAGGTCCTCCGGGTGCAGCTCCTCGAGCAGCCCGGCCGTGATCATCGTTTTCGCCCGGGTCAAGTGGGCGACCGCGACGTCCGGCGGCTTCTGGCCGAGCGTGGCGAGGGACAGCTTCGTGTAATAGGGGTTGCCCCAGGCGAGCGTCACGGCGCTCAGATCGGTCCCGGGGTGCGAGGCGCGGTAGGCGTCGAGCATCTGCGTCATGCGCAGGCCGTCGCCACCGCCGAAGAGATTCCAGAAGTCCACGGAGCCGCCCGCGTCGCGTCCGGGGGTGAAGCCGGCGCACCCGGTCAGCCCGAGGGCCGCAGCAGCGGCGGAACCGCCCAGCAGGGCGCGTCGGGTGAGGGCCATGCCGTGAGCCTGCCGTCCGGCCGCGGGACCGGTCCAGAGCCCGGCGTTCGCCAGTCAAGAACGACCGCCACCGAAACAGGAATGATCGACTTCTCCCGGCGCCGGGGCTGGCGTAGCGGCCGATCAACAGGGTAAAGGCGTTGGTCATGGAGGAGTTGCGGTGGCTGGCTGTCGTCCGGCACGGGCAGAGCACGGGCAATGTGATCGCGCAGGACGCCGAGACGAGCGGCCTGGAGATCATCGACATCCCGGAGCGTGACGCGGACGTCCCGTTGTCGGACGCGGGGCGGGAACAGGCGCGGGCCGTCGCCGCGTGGCTCGCGGACAACCGGCCGGATCTCGCCGTGGTGTCCCCCTATCTGCGGACCCGGCAGACCGCGGAGCTCGCCCTCGCGGGCAGCGGCGTCCCGATGGTCGTCGACGAGCGGCTGCGCGACCGCGAGCTGGGCATTCTCGACCTGATGACCGGCCGGGGCGTGCAGTCCCGGCTGCCGGACGAGTACGCCCGGCGGGCCCGGCTCGGCAAGTTCTACTACCGTCCGCCCGGCGGCGAGTCGTGGGCCGACGTGCTGCTGCGGCTGCGCGCCCTGCTGCGGGAGCTGCGCGAGGACCACCCCGGCGGCCGGATCGTGCTCTTCGGTCACGAGGCGATCGTGCTGCTGGTGCGCTATCTCGCCGAGCACCTCAGCGAGGAGGAGCTCATGACGGTCGCGCACGCCACCACGATCGCCAACTGCTCGATCAGCACGTGGGAGCGGCGCGGCGATGAGCTCGGGCCGGTCCTGTTCAACGACGTGGCGCACATCAAGGACGAGGGCGCCCCGCACACCAGGCAGGAGGACGTCGATGCCGAACCGGCGTGAGGAACAGGTCATCACCCCGGCCGTGCTGCGCCGGTGGCCGCTGCCCGACCCGGCGGGCGACAAGACCAGCCGGGGGACCGTCCTGGTCGTCGGCGGCTCCCGGTTCACCCCGGGCGCGGTGCTGCTGGCCGGCGAGTCCGCGATGCGCGCCGGGGCGGGACGCCTCCAGCTGGCCGTGGTCGAGTCGACCGCCGCCGCCCTGAGCATCACCGTGCCCGAGGCCAAGGTCGTCGGGTTGCCCGAGACCGGGCGCGGGTCCGTCTCCGGTGACGCGCCGGAGCACCTGCTCGAGCTGGCGGTCAAGGCCGACGTGCTCGCCATCGGCCCTGGCCTCGACGACGTCGACGAGACCCTGCGGCTGATGCACCAGCTGCTCGACGCGGCCGGCTCGTCGTCGGTGGTGCTCGACGCCTATGCGCTGGGTGCCCTCAGCAAGGAGCCCAAGCTGCTCGCGGGGCGGGACCTCAAGGTCGTGCTGACCCCGAACGTCACCGAGGCCGAGATCCTGCTGGGCCGGGAGCCGGGCGACGACCTGGCCGCGGTCGCCGCCGAGCTGGCGTCCGCCTACGGCGCCACCGTTTCCCTGTACGGCCACATCGCCGGCCCCGACGGCCAGGCGTGGCGCGAGGAGAGCGGCGACGCCGGGCTGGGCACCTCGGGCAGCGGCGACGTCCGGGCGGGGATCGTCGCGGGTCTGCTGGCCCGTAAGGCCGAGCCGGCCCAGGCCGCGTGCTGGGCGGCGTACGCCCACGCGGTCGCCGGGCAGCGCCTGGCCCCGCGCTACGGGCGCATCGGCTTCCTGGCCCGCGAGTTGGTGGATGAAGTGGCATTCACGATTGCCACTGTGTAAACCGGGTACGCCTTCCGTTCACGCCCAGTGAAGGGGAGGTCACCGATGACCACCGCCCGAGAGATCATGACGCCCGACGCGACGTGTGTCGGCGAGGCCGAGACGCTCGCCGACGCCGCCCGCAAGATGGCCGAGCTCGACGTCGGCTCGCTGCCCATCTGCGGCACCGACAACCGGCTCAGGGGCATGCTGACCGACCGCGACATCGTGGTGAAGGCCCTGGCGAAGGGGCACGACCCGGCCGGGATCAAGGCCGGCGAGCTGGCCCAGGGCAAGCCCGTCACGATCGGCGCCGATGACGACGCGGCCGACATCCTGCGCACGATGGCCCAGCACAAGGTCCGCCGCCTGCCGGTCATCGACGGCCACGACCTGGTCGGCATCGTCGCCCTCGCCGACGTGGCCCGCGCGCTGCCGGACCGCCCGGTCGGCGACCTGATCGACGCCATCACCACCTGAGCGGCGGCCCGGGGTGAGGACCGCGGGACCCGGCCCCCACCCCGGGGACCACGACCATATCGGACATAGACGGCAGCCGTTATCCGGGTGCCGGCGTCAGCGCACGGCGTACGCCCGATACACCGTGACCTCGGTCTTGTAGTTCTTGGCCGTCTTCGCCTGCGCGCGCAGCGCCACGAAACCGGCTCCCTGGTTCTTGACGGTGGCCTTCCAGAGACCGCCGGACTTCTTCACCGGTACGGCCTTCCAGCTCTTGCCCCCGTCGTACGACGCCTTGACGCTCATCGTCGTCGCGGCGGTGCCCTGGGCTTTGATGTCCACGGTGGTCGTCGTGCGCGCCTTGGCCCGGTTGGAGCCGTCGAGCCCGGTCACCGAGAAGCGCGGGACGGCCACGGCGGCCGTACGCTCGCCGGTGGGGTTGGCGTAGAAGCTGAACCACACGCTGGAGCGGGCGGACAGCAGGTTCTTGGGGTAGGTGAGCCCGGGCCGGGCGCGCTGCGCGTCGACCCGGAGCAGGTACCAGCCCTTCTTCTTCGCGGGGGCGGAGAAGATCGCGTTGTCGTACGAGTACATGTCGGTGCGGTTCTGCTTCTTGATCAGCGTGCCGCCGCGGGACAGTGACGCCGTCGACTTCGAGCCGCCCTCCGACCCGTAACGGCCGGTCCACCCGAAGCCGGGGTCGACGAACATCTGCGACGTGTCGAAGTGGATCGTCTTCGGCGCGATCTGCGGCCGGGTCGCCGGTCCCCACGCCGAGCGGAGGAACGTCTGCGAGTAGCTCTTGCCCGCGGCGAGCGTGCGTTCCGCGTACTGGAAGCCGATGGTGTCGCCGTTGGGGGCGGACGTGTCGGCCTCGATCTGCCACTTGCCCGCGGACACGTGGGTCTTGACCATGGCCGGGACGCCGGCCGACGGGAGCCCGGTCAGCAGGCTGCTCCGGCAGCTCATGCCCGAGCCCTGCAGCATGAGGTTGACGTTGGACGCGCCCGCGACACCGGCGCGGACATAGGAGGTCAGCGTGGCCAGCGAGGACCGCTTGACCGTACGCGTCAGCGTGGCGGGGATGGTCTTCTGCGAGCGCGCGACCACCCACTGCTCGCGGTCGTCGCTCCACACCGTGGCGAGGTGCGATTCCAGCTTCTTCGACGCGTTCGGGATCACGAAGACCTGGCCGGGATTGTTGCGCACCTCGACGCTCTCGGACCAGGCGCCGAGGCAGACGACCGCCTGCACCTCGGAGTAGCCGCCGACCGGCTTCTTGTCCAGGCTGTCCTTGAGCACCTTGCCCTTGCGCGCGTCGATCGTCGCGGCCTTCTTGCCCGCGACCTTGACCACCAGCGCGCCGACGGTGTCGGACGCGGTCTTCCTGGTGTGGATGGCGGCCAGCACGGCATAGGTGCCCTTGGGCAGCGACTTCGCCTTGCCGGCCGTCGCCGTCCAGGTGCCGTTGGTGGCGAGGTTGATCAGCTTCAGCGGAGTGCCGACCTTGGCGCCGGTCCGGTCATAGGTGGTCACCGTCAGGGTGCCGCTCGCGGCGGAGGCCGACGCGGTGGTCCCCAGGAGGAGCAGAGGAACGAGCGCCGCAGCGCCCAGAAGGACAAGAGGCTTCCGCCGCACGAGTCACGCCCTTGGGAGTTGAGAGGGCGAGACAATAACAAGATCAGGCGGTGCGGCGCTGCCCGGTCCGGCGCTCGCGCAGCACGGTCGAGGCGGCCAGCGCGGTGCCGCCCACCCCGACGCCGCCGAGCACGCCGAGGGCGAAGCGCTGCTCGGCGCGCACCTCGCGGGCCGCGGGCTCGCCCGGCCGGGAGTCGGTGCTCATCCCGGCGAAGGCCGACAGCCCTGCCACCCAGAAGGCGGCCAGCACGGCCCCGGCGGTCAGCAGCCCCCAGCGCGGCAGCTCCACCGGCGGCGCCCACACGGCGGGTATGAACCAGCTCTGCGGCCGCCGCCCGCGCAGCGCCCGCCGGTTGGTGAGGATGCCCGCGACGAAGCCGGGCAGCACCAGCGCCACGGCCACCAGCACCACGGGCGTGGTCGGCAGCGTGGCCGCCCCGCCCAGCAGCCCGCCGATGAGCACGCCGCACCACAGCACGCCGGTCAGGCACAGCACGTCCAGCAGCACCAGCACCCGTCGAGACATCACGGCACGGACGTTAACGGCCGGGCCGCCCCGCGGTGGCGCTTTCGGCGATTTCGTAGCGCAGCCACAGCACCCCGTCGGGCTCCGCCTGCGACGCCACGAGCCGCAGCGGCGTGGCTCGCTCATTCGCGCTCAGCGGCACCCCGTCGAAGAGCGCCGGCGTCCCGCTCCCGCCGATCACCGCCGGCACCACGACCAGGTGCACCTCGTCCACGAGCCCGGCCCGCAGCAACGCCCCCTGCAGCCTGCCGCCCCCGCTCGCCACGACGCACGTGACGCCCAGCTCGGCGCGCATCCGCCGCAGCGCGAGCCCCGGATCGACCCGCTCGCGCCCCGCGACCAAGTGACAGATCCCCTCTCGCCGCAGGTACGCCAGATACTCCCGGGGCGTCTCCTCCGCCACGAGCACGAGCAGATCCTGGTCGCCGTGCTGTTTGTAGCGCCACCGCACCCGCCCCCGCGAGTCCACGACCGTGAACCACTTGCGCCGCCCGGGCCGGTGCACGACCGCGTCGGCCAGGAAGTCCCCGGGCTGCCCGTCGTCCGGCGGCAGCCCGTCCACCGGCCCCGCGTGGTCCGGCACGAAGGACCCGCTGCCCTCCAGCACGGCCTGCGGACCCCACACCCTTTCCAGGTACGCCGTCCGCGCCGCCTGCACCCGGTCCGCGCTCGCGGGCATCAGCGCCTCCCACTCCCGCGCCGCCGCCGCGTGCAGCAGCAACGACTCCCGCCGCAGCGCGAGCCGCCCGTCCACCGACGCCGTCACCGACACCACCACCCGCGGCCGCTCTCCCATGCCGCACGGTCTATCACCGCCCTACGACACTTCCCCCCGGCCGTGACATCACCCGGTTCTCCCACCGTGGGATCATCCGGCGATGAGCCGACGCCTCGTGTACTACGTCGCCACGACCATCGACGGCCGGATCGCCGGGCCGGGCGGGGAGTCCGCGTTCTTCCCGATGGACGCCGACCTGATGACGGCGATGAACGCGGTCCAGCCGGAGACGATCCCGGCCGCCTTCCGGGCGGCGCTCGGCCTCGAGGGCACGCCGAACCTGCGCTTCGACACGGTGCTGATGGGCCGCGCGACGTACCAGGTGGGCTTGGACGAGGGCGTCACCAGCCCGTACTCCCACCTGCGGCAGATCGTGTTCTCCCGGACGCCCGGCGCGGACGGGCCCGTCGAGTGGGCCCAGGGCGACCCGGTCGCGTATGTGCGGGAGCTGAAGGCGGCCGACGGCCTGGACCTGTGGCTCTGCGGCGGTGGCAAGCTCGCCGCGGCCCTGCTGCCGGAGATCGACGAGCTGGTCGTGAAGCGCTACCCGGTGCTGGCGGGCGCCGGTCTGCCGCTGGTCGACGGCGGCTTCGACCCGGCGGCGTTCACCGTCACGGACAGCCGGCGCTTCCCCAGCGGCGCGGACGTCACGACGTACCGGCGGGCCGGCGGCGGGGGACATGACGGCGGTACGCGCTGACCGTCGGGTCGCCGTCGAGCCAGAAGCGCCACGGCACGTCGTGGGCGGCCGTCACCCCGACGCGGGGGCCGGCGACCACCGGGCCGACCGGGCCGTCCGGCGGGGCGAGCGTGGCCGGTCCCGTCCCGTCGACGACCGAGGTGCCGTTGGCCGCGCGGTCCAGGCCGAGCACCTGCATCAGCTTGGCCGGCCCGGCGGCGAGATCGGTCTCCTTGCGCGCGTGGCGGCGCTCGCGGGCGAGATCAAGGCCGTCGACCACCTCACCGGCGCGGAGCAGGACGGCCGCCGCCACGCCTTCCTCGCCGCAGACGATGTTGGCGCAGAAGTGCATGCCGTAGATCTGGTAGACGTACAGGTGGCCGGCCGGGCCGAACATGACCTCGTTGCGGCTGGTCATGCCCCGGTGGGCGTGGCTCGCCGGGTCCTGGCCCAGGCCGCTGTAGGCCTCGACCTCGGTCAGGCGGACGGTCACGCCGTGCGCGGTCAGGCGCCGGCCGAGCAGGTCACGGGCGGCCTCGTCGACGCGGGCGGCGGGCAGCTTCAGCCAGGGATCGGACACGCTGTCCAGTTTGCCCGGCCCCGGGCGGCGTACTCGAAAAGCCCGGGAGGAAAAGTCAGTTGGCGGGCCGGCGCGGTCCGCCCGGGCGGCGGCGCTTGACCGGCAGGAGGGTCGCGGCGGGGCGCTGCGGGCCGAAGGGGCGCGTCGGGCCGAACTCGAGCGGGCGCCGCCGCCGGCGGAAGTGGTCGGGGCGCATCATCCGACAAAGTCCTGCGTCATCCAGACCACGCCCTTGCTGTCGCGGACCACGCTGAGGCCGATCTTCTCGAAGCCGTCGCTCAGCAGGTTCTTGCGGTGGCCGTCGTTGGGCGGCGTCTCGGCGAGCATGCTGTCGGTCAGGCCGTTGGCCGCGTCGACCTTGGCGGCGTCGCTGGAGCCGGCGCTGCCGAAGCCGATGTTCTCGCCGGCGGAGCTCCACTTGACGCCCTGTGCGCTGAAGCGGTCGCCGATGCCGCCCTCGCCGGAGCACTGGTGGCTCAGCCCGCAGCCGTCGATCATCAGCTGGTTGTGGATGGCCGCGGCCTTCGACAGGTCGCTGTCCAGCGTGTACGCGCCCAGGCCCTCGTCCTTGCGGGCGGCGTTGATGTGGGCCAGCACCTGGTCGAGGATCGAGCCGCTCGTGGCGGGCACCGAGGTCGTCGCCTTCTTCTTCGGCTTCTCCGTCTTCGTCTTCGCCGGCGTGGCCTTCGCCGTGGCCGTGCGCGACGGCTTGGGCTTCGGGGTGGCCGACTTCGACGGGCTGGGCGACGGGGACGACGGCGGAGCCGAGGGCGGCAGCGAGGGCACGGACTCCTCGTCGAGCAGCAGGTCCGCTTCCGGCGTGGCGCCCAGGTCGACGGGGGACTGGGTGGCCAGGGGCACGGTCGCCGCGGCGTTGTCCGGGGCGCTGTCGCCGGAGCGGGCCACGCCGATGACCGTGAAGCCGGCCCCGATCACCACGGCGGTGGCCCCCGCCGCCAGCGTGTACCGGAAACGTCGGGCAGCGGACATCGACACGGAACTGGTCACCTCGGCACTTAGACAGACTCGGACAGCGTTGCGACCTGCACTATGGCTGGCCGGGGCGCCGGGGCGGGCTTTTCTAAGGAGCCCTAAAGGATCGACTCACGAAGAACTAAGAGACCCAGGACAGGAACCGGTCGTAGAGGTCGGCGGGGGTGGGCTCGCCCCGGGCGGTGAGGTCGGCGACGGCGTCGTACATCACCGAGGCCATGTAGATGGCGAGCCCGGCGGGGAAGTGGTCGTACTGGGCCGCGAGGTCGGCTTTCGCGGTGGCGCACGGCCAGGGGCGGTCGCAGACCAGGCAGTCCCAGGACGGCCGGCCCGGCAGGTGCTCGGTGGGGGGACTGCCCGGCATGGGTCTCCTCTGAAGATCACTTACGGCAACTTAGGGGCTACACAGAGGAGCGTGCGTCACATACTCTCCATCATCAATGGAGCACGGCGAGATTTTCCCGAACGAGATTCTCGCCGTCTCGTTCGGCACAACTGCAAACTTTCTGACACGGGAGGTCGCGTGGGCGTCGAGACTGGCTCCACCGTCCCGAGGCGGCAGGCCGGACGCCTCATGAAGCAGCTGCGCGAGCGCGCCGGCATCTCGCTCATGGCCGCCGCCGAGGAGCTCGAGTTCTCCCGGGCCCGGATGTACCGGATCGAGAACGGCGAGGTCTCGCTGCGCAAGCACGACGTGCTCGCCATGTGCGCCTTCTACGGCGCCGGGGCCCAGATCACCGAGGTGCTCGTCGGCCTCGCCCGCGAGTCCAAGGCCAAGGGCTGGTGGCACGCCTACGGCGACGTCGTCCCGGGCTGGTTCGAGCTTTACGTCGGCATGGAGACCGCCGCCGAGCGGCTGCGACACTACGCGCCGAGCGTCATCCCGGGCCTGCTGCAGAATCCCGAGTACGCCGAATGGGTCTTCCGTCAGCGCGCCGACCTCGACGACTCCGGGGTCCGCAGCGCCGTGGCCGTACGCCTCGAGCGGCAGGAGCTGCTCCGCCGGGCCGACCCGCCGCCCCCGCGCCTCGACGTGCTCGTGGACGAGGGCGTGCTGCGCCGCACGATCGCCGACACGCTGGGCATGCAGAAGCAGCTCGCCCATCTCGTGAACATCTGCCAGCGCCCGGGCGTGAGCGTGCGCGTGATCCCCTTCGGAGCGGGTCCGCACACCGCGTCAAGCGCCGGTTCGTTCACCATTCTCGATTTCCCGACCGTCGGCACCGCCGCCCCGGAACCGACGACCATCTATTGCGAGAATCTGACCGGCGCCCTCTACCTGGACAAGCCCCGCGAAGTGGAGACTTACAGCGGCGTGTGGGCTGAGCTGGAACAAGTCGCGCTCGGCCGGCGCGCCTCCGAGGATCTCATCGGCACGATCATCAAGGAGAGCGATGCCTGACCTCAGCGGTGCGCGCTGGCACAAGAGCACGCGCAGCGGCAGCAACGGGGGCGACTGCGTGGAGGTCGCCGACAATCTCGTGGACGTCGTGGCCGTACGCGACAGCAAGGACCCGGACGGCCCGGCGCTGGTCTTCCCGAAAGCGGCGTGGCGGGCCTTCGTCGCCGGCCTGAAGACCGAATAGCGCGGGGCGTGTCCTCGTCGCCGCCCCGAAGGACGAATAGCCTGGTGGGGTGACTGATCCCGCCGGCCTGGACGCCCCCGCCGACCTGTGGCGCCGATGGGCGACCCTCGCCGCCGCCCTGAGCGCCCTCGGTCACGAGGACGTGTGGACGATCACCGCGGCCGGCGCCCACCACGACGACGGCGGCGGCAACTGGGCGCACCTCACGCTGATCGAGGGCGGCCGGGCGGTGCTCTACGGCTACGACCACGAGTACAGCGCGACGGTCGACGCCGAGCCGCCCCTCGACCTGCTGGCCGGCGCCCCGGAGTGGCTCCCGTGGGAGGAGCTCACCGGTCCGGCCGGGCGGGACGAGCTGGGCTACACCTTCTGGTACGACGCCGGCCGCTGGCGCCGCGTGCCGTACGAGCTGCGCAACGGCCTCACCACGACCGCCGGCGCTGTCCTCGGCGACGACGCCGCCGGCCGGGAGCTAGCCGAGTTCGTCTTCGAGTGGGGCGAGCACGACGTCGACACCCCCGCCGAGCGCGCCGACGTGGCCGCGGCCGCCGCCCGGCTCCTGACCGGCTTCGGCTCGGCGGCCCTGCACGCGCTGCTCGCCCGGCTCACCACCCGGGAGCCGGACATCCGCGCCGGCCTCGCCGTGGCCACCCGCGCCGGGCTGCTCGGCGACGTCGAGCCGCCGTCCCGCCCGGCCGGCCGGCCTCCGCAGCGCCGCCGGGTCCGCAAGCTCAGCGAGGGCGACCACGACCGGCTCATCTGGGCGGCCATGCACCGCGAGCCCGAGCGTGACCGTCCCCTCCCGGTCGGCACGGGCGAGCTCGGCGCCCTGGTCACCTGGCTGCGGGGCCGGAGTGCGGCGGGCGACGGCCGGTGCGAGGTCAGCGCCTACGCCGACGGCAGCAGCCTCGAGGCCCAGGTCGGGGACCCGCCGCCCGCCGAGCGCCCCGGCGAGGGCAACTTCGGCATGTTCCACGAGCTCAGCGACCTGATCCGGCGGCTGCGCGCGGCCGAGGCCGACGACGCGTACGGGCGCTGGCTTTTCCTGCGGGTCACCACCACCGCCACGGAAGTGACCGTGGAGCGCCGCTACGACGCCTGGCCCTCGTGGTGGCCGGACGACGACACCTTCGGCCCGTGGCGCGCCAACCTGCGCATCGAGATCGAGGCGCGGGCGGCGCAGTGGCGGCCGGGGTGGGCGGCTCTGCTCGACCCGGAGATCGCCTACCGGGCCGCCGACGGCTGATCGCTACAGTGCGCGATGTGAACAGACTTCTGCGAACCATCACCGGCGTCGCGCAGCGCGTGGCGGCACCCCGGCGCGCGCCCGCTCCCGAGGGCACGGCGGCGCGGCGGCCGGCCCGGCACGTCCCCACCGGCCAGCGGGGACGCCAGATCGAGTACGCCCCGCATCTCGACGGCGACGCCGACCCGGGCGAGGTCGTGTGGACCTGGGTCAAGTACGAGGACGACCCGCACCAGGGCAAGGACCGTCCCGTCCTCGTGGTGGGGCGCGACGCGCGTACCCTCCTGGGCTTGATGTTGTCCTCGCAGAGCGACCGGGACGGTCAGCGCAACTGGCTCGCGCTCGGCCCCGGGGCGTGGGACCGCGAGGAGCGGCCGAGCTGGGTCCGGCTCGACCGGGTGCTCGAGGTCGACGAGGACGGCATCCGCCGGGAGGGCGCCGTGCTCGACCGCGCCCGCTTCGACCGGGTCGCGGCCATCCTCCGGCGCAACTACAACTGGGCATAACGCGGCCCGCGGCCGAGTTGACGTCTACCGTGACGGCAATGGCGGGTTTCGGGACAAAACAGGCGTGGCTGGCGATCCGGGGCGTCGATCAGCGGGCGGTCGTGGACGCCCTCGGGCTGCGGGATCTCGGCGAGGTCCCGTGGCGGGACGGGCTCGACGTGGCCCACCTGACCGACGACCGGATCGCGGTCACGCCGCCGGTCGAGGGCTGGACCCTCGCCGCCGGGCGGCGCCTGCTCAACCACCCGGCCGACGTGGTGGACCTCTCCGAGCGGCTGGGCACCGAGGTGCAGCAGTTCGCCACCCACCGGGTCACCGAGACCCACCGCTGGCAGCGCGCGGCGAAGGGGGAGCTGGTCCGCGCCTTCGGATTCGTGGGGCAGACGGGCGACGTCACCACCTGGTTCGGCGACCCGACGCCGGTCGAGCTCGAGCTCGGCCTGCCCGCTGTTTACCTCGTGGCCGAGCCGGTCACGTTGGAGGAGGAGCTCGCCGCCCTCGTGGCGGAGGACACCACGATCCTGGTCTCGGAGCAGGACGTGCTCCGCGTGGCCGGCGCGTGGAGCATCGATCCGTCCCGGCTGCCGGGGCTCGGCCGGTTGCGAGTCGGCGCGGTTCTCTAGGGAGGCGGACACCATGCGCAAATACGTCATCATGGGCGTGCAGGGCAGCGGCAAGGGCACCCAGAGCGAGTTGCTCGCCCGGGACCTCGACCTCGTCCACATCAGCGTGGGCGACATCTTCCGCTGGCACGTGCAGAAGCACACCAAGCTCGGCGCCCAGGTCCGCCGCACGATGAACGCCGGCGACCTGGTCGGCGACGACCTCGTCGAGTCCGTCGTGCGCGACCGGCTCGACCAGCACGACTGGAACTTCGGCTTCATCATCGACGGCTTCCCGCGCAACGGGCGCCAGGCCGAGTTCTTCATGGAGAGCTACGACATCGACGCCGTCATCCACCTCGAGCTGCCCGACGCCGAGGTGCGCCGCCGGGTCCTGAGCCGCCGGCTGTGCCCCGGCTGCGGCATGGACTACAACCTCATCGCCGACCGGCCCGAGCAGGAGGGCCGCTGCGACATCTGCGGCACCGAGCTGATCGTGCGCGAGGACGACACTCCGGAGGCGCTGGCCGCCCGGCTCAAGGACTACCACGAGAAGACCAAGCCGGTGCTCGACATCTTCCGGCGCAAGGAGGTCGTGCACGACATCGACGCGCGGCCCGCCCCGGAGGACGTACAGCAGGCCATTCGGAAGACGCTCGACCTCCCCGCCTACAAGGGCTGACGCTTCTCGATCGCCTCGCAGACCGCCTCGACGACGGCCAGCCGCGCGTAGTGCTTGTCGTCGCCGGGGATCACGTGCCACGGCGCGTTCTTGTGATTCGTGCGTCCGAGCATTTCCTTGACCGCCTTCTCGTACGCCGGGCGCTTGTCGCGGTTGCGCCAGTCCTCGTCCGTGAGCTTCCACGCGCGCAGCGGATCGGCGGCCCGGTCCTCGAAGCGGCGCAGTTGCTCCTCAGGCGACACGTCGAGCCAGAACTTGACCATGATCATGCCCTCGGCGGTCAGCGTGCGCTCGAACTCGACGATCTCGTCGTACGCCCGCCGCCACTGCTCCTCGGTGGCGAAACCCTCGACCCGCTCGACCAGCACCCGGCCGTACCAGGAACGGTCGAACACCGCCATGCCACCCCACCCCGGCAGCTTGGGCCAGAAGCGCCAGAGGAAATGGTGGCGCTTCTCGTCGTACGTGGGGGCGGCGAACTGCGACACCCGGACGTGCCGGGGGTCGATCGGCGCGGTCAGCCGCTTGATCGCCCCGCCCTTGCCGGACGCGTCCCAGCCCTCGAAGACGACGCACAGCGGCGGGCCGATCCTCTTCGCCCCGATCTGCCCGCCCAGCTCCAGCCGCAGCCGGAGCAACCGCTGCTGAGCCTCCTCGAGCTGCTGTTGCAGCTTCTTCTTCGCCATGGGGCCACGGTAATTCCCTTCCGGTCCTGCGGGACAATCGGTGGGTGACTCTTGTTGACGACATGCTGTGGCGCGGGCTGATCCAGGACTCGACCGACGCCGACGAGCTGCGGACGCTGCTCGACGGCGATCCGATCACGTACTACGTGGGCTTCGACCCCACCGCCGCCTCGCTGCACGTCGGCAACCTCATGCAGGTGGTGACCGCGCGCCGGCTCCAGCTCGCCGGGCACAAGCCGCTGCTGCTCGTCGGCGGGGCCACGGGGCAGATCGGTGACCCGGGCGGGCGCTCGACCGAGCGGGTGCTCAACGCGCCCGAGGTGACCGCCGGGTGGGTGACGCGCATCCGGTCCCAGCTCGAGCCCTTCGTGACCTTCGACGGGCCCTCCGCGGCGACCATGGTCAACAACCTCGACTGGACCGCGTCGCTGTCGGTCATCGACTTCCTGCGCGATGTCGGCAAGCACTTCCCGGTCAACAAGATGATCGCCCGCGACGTGGTCAAGAACCGGCTCGAGACCGGCATCAGCTTCACGGAGTTCAGCTACCAGCTGCTTCAGGCCAACGACTTCTTCGAGCTGCACCAGCGGCACGGGTGCCAGTTGCAGTTCGGCGGGTCCGACCAGTGGGGCAACATCACCGCCGGCGTGGATTTCGTCCGCCGCCGCGGCGCCGGCCCTGTGCAGGCGTTCACGACCCCGCTGGTGCTCAAGGCCGACGGCACCAAGTTTGGCAAGACCGCGGGCGGTGCGACGTGGCTCGACCCGGAGATGACCTCGCCGTACGCGTTCTACCAGTTCTGGATCAACGCCGACGACGCCGACGTCGCGAAGTACCTGCGCTACTTCAGCTTCAAGTCGCGGGAGGAGATCGTCTCGCTCGAGAAGGAGACGGCCGAGCGGCCGCAGGCACGACTGGCGCAGAAGGAGCTCGCGTACGAGATCACCGCGCTCGTGCACGGCTCGTCCGAGGCCGATCAGGCGGTGGCCGCCAGTCAGGCTCTGTTCGGGCGCGGTGAGCTCTCTTCGCTGTCCGCAGCCACGTTGCGGGCTGCGTTGTCCGAGACCGGTCTGACTCCGGTACGCGGGGAGCTGCCGACGGTCGCGGCGCTGCTCGTGGAGACGGGGCTCGCGAAGAGCAACGGGGACGCGCGGCGCACGATCTCGGAGGGTGGGGCGTACCTGAACAACGAGCGGGTGACCGACGCCGAGGCCGTGGTGCCCGCGTCGGCCCTGCTGCACGGACAGTTCCTCGTGCTCCGCAAGGGGAAGCGGACCTTCGCCGGCGTCGAGCGGGTTTAGGTCTTCACCCTGTGGCGGGGGTCTCGGCCCCCCGATTTGGCGGTGGCGGCTC
>NZ_JAUZQD010000008.1 GCF_030709675.1 Symbioplanes lichenis | reverse complement strand
GGGCAGGGGCGCGCCGGCGAGCTACGAGATCACGCTGCGCCTCTTCTCCCGCGACCCGAGCCGGCGCCCGAGCCCTCCTGACCGCCCGTTTGTCCGAAGACGACCGCGGCGGCGACTGGCAAGCTGCCGGCACCACCGATCGGGGTCGCCGGAGTGGCGTGACGGACGCCGTGGAACGGGCGATGTCCACCGGCTCGGACTCTCCTAGCGTCTTTCCCGGGAAGCACGGGATGCTCCAGGAAAGGTGGCTATGAGCAAGTTTCGCAAGGTGGCGGGAGCCGCTCTGGGGTCAGCACTCCTGGGATCAGCCTGCGTCGTCGCCACGGCCACGCCGGCCGGGGCGATCGTCGGCGGGTTCGCCGGGTCGAAGCGGGGCAAGTCGCTGGCCCCCGCGGTGGTGCGCCTCGCTGCGAAGGACGGCTGGCGTGACCCCGGGGTCAACTGCACCGGGACATTGATCGCCGACCGGTGGGTGGTGACGGCGCAGCATTGCACCAACAAGGGTGAGAAGCAGGGCCGGCCGTACAGGGCAAGCAAGATCACGGTGTACGTGAACACGTCGGCGCGCAATGCCGCGCAGAGCCGGACGGCGTCGGAGGTGTGGCGGCTCGACGGCTACGACGAGCGGAGCGGGGTCGGGGACATCGCGCTGCTCAAGCTGAGCAAGCCGGTCGCGGGCGTCACGCCGGTACGCATCGGCGCCGCACCGATCCCGGCGGGGACCAACGCCTACGTGTACGGCTTCGGGGAGACCGCCGACGGCCGCGGCGACCGCCAGAGTCTGCCCCGCGTGGCTGAGGTGAAGGTCGCGAGTCCGCGCAGCCTCCAGGCGCCGTGCCGGCTGCCCGGGCAGGTGACCTATGTGACGTCGGTCAACGGCGGTACGGCCCGGGGTGACAGTGGCGGCCCGACGCTGGAGTGGAGCGCGGGCGTACCGACGCTGTTCGCGGTGACGGGTGGGTCCTTCGACCGGACCACCTGCCGGGGCGGGAAGGTGTCGGCGACCTGGGTGGGGCTCTACAACCGGGTCGACCGGCGGAGCGCCGCGTGGCACTTCCTGAGGGCCCACGTGGGCGGGCTCTGACGAGGCGATGCCGCTCCCCCGAGCGGGGAGCGGCATCGAAGGAGCTACTTCGTCGCGCCGGCGGTGAGGCCGGACTGGATCTGGCGCTGGAAGAAGGCGTACACGATGATCATCGGGAGGATGGACAGCGTGAGCGCCGCGAAGAGGGCCGCCCAGTTGGCCTGGTAGCCGGCGGACACCGAGATGTTGGCGATGCCCTGGGTGAGGACCCACTTCGAGTCGGCGCCGGAGCCCTGCATGATGGCCACCGGCAGCAGGTACTGGTTCCACTGGCCGACGATGTTGAAGATCGTGATGCTGATCAGGCCGGACTTGGCCATCGGCAGCATGACCTGGAAGAACAGCCGGGTGTGGGAGGCGCCGTCGACGACGGCGGCCTCGGCCACGGTGTTCGGCAGCGTCTTGAAGAAGGCCGTCATGAAGAAGATCGTGAACGGCAGCGAGTACGCGATGTAGACCAGGATCAGGCCGGTGAACGAGTTCAGCAGGTGCAGGTTCCGCAGGATCAGGTAGAGCGGCACGATCGCCATGAAGACCGGGAACGCCATGCCCGAGACGAACAGGTAGTAGATCGCGCGGTCGCCCCAGAACTTGTAGCGGGCGAGCACGTACGCGGCCATCGAGCCGAAGATCATCGTGCCGGTCGTGCTCAACGCGACCACGAAGACGCTGTTGAGGAAGTAGCGCCCGATGTGCGCCTCGGTCCACGCCGTCTTGTAGGTCTCGAAGGAGATCTTGCTCGGCAGGCTGAACGGGGCGTGCGTGAAGATCTCGGTGTTGCTCTTGAAGGACGCCAGGATCACCCAGATCAGCGGGGCGATCACGAGGATGCCCCAGATGGCCAGGGCGATGTGGGCGAAGCCGCTGAAGAGCTTGCCGTCGCGCTTGTCGGGGTTCACGCCGGCGCTCTTGCGGGGGCCGGGATAGTCGACGGTCCCCGGCGGCGGGGCGGTCACGTCGGTCGAAACGTTGGTCATGGTGGACGCTCCCGGATCAGAGCTCGACGGTGTCGCGCCGGGTGACCCGCAGGGTCAGCGCCGCGAACGTGAGGGTCAGGAAGAACAGCACGACGCCCATGGCCGAGGCGTAGCCGTACTGGCCGTAGTCCTGCATGTTGCGGAAGATCTCCAGGCCGAGCACCGTGGTGGCGCCGTCGGGGCCGCCGCGGTCGACGGACATGACGTTGACCAGCGCGAAGGCGTCGAAGGCGGCGATGCCCAGATAGACCCAGGCGACCTGGAGGGTGTTCCACAGCAGCGGCAGCGTCACCTTGAAGAAGAGGGTGCCCCGGGTGGCGCCGTCGAGCGCCGCCGCTTCGTAGATCTCGGTCGGGATGGAGCCCATGCCGGCCGAGAAGAGCACGACGTAGAAGCCGACCGCCTGCCAGACCAGCACGGCGATGATGGACCAGAGGGCCAGGTTCTTGTCGGCGAGGAACAGCACCGGGTCGTTGACCCCGACCTGCTGGAGCAGGCCGTTGATGAGGCCGCTCTCGTCCGGGGAGTAGACGCGGCTGAAGATGACCGCGACCAGCGCCAGGGCGAGCAGCTGCGGGAAGAAGAAGATGACGCGGTAGAACTTCGAGCCGCGTACGCCCGTCATCAGCCCGCCCTTGCTGCCGCCGCCCACGTTGAGCAGGAAGGCGAAGAAGAGCGCGATGGCGATGGTGAGCAGCGGCATCGCTATCAGCAGGACCGCGTGGTGCTGGATGGCCTTCCAGAACGTCGTGTCCTGGAACAGCTTCGTGAAGTTGTCGAACCCGATGTAGTCGAACGTCGGGGAGAAACCGCGCCAGTTCGTGAAGGACAGGTTGAAGGCCTGGATGTAGGGATACACCACGAACGTCGCGTAGATCGCCACCGGCACGATCAGGAAGCCGATGATGAACGGGTACCTGCCGTGCTTCATGGTGCTAGCTCCGTCCGTCTATGGGGGAAGGGCCCGCGGCGGGAAGACCGCGGGCCCTGAGGGAAATCAGCGGGAGAACTTCTCGATGGACGAGTCGGCCTTGACGGCGTCGGCGACCTTCTGGATGCGCTGGGTGAACTTGTCGGCGTTGCCGCCCTGGTACATGAGCTCGTTGGTGGCGGCGCGCACCTCGTCGTCCAGCTTCTTGTACCAGGTGTCGAAGCGGAAGCTGAAGGTGTCGGCCCCGGCGGCGCCCAGCGCCTTGTTGCCGGAGGTGAGGCCGGCGCTGATCTCCATGCCGTCGGTGGCCCCGGCGACGACGGTCAGCGTCTTGGTGAGCTGGGTGAAGCCCACGGCGCCGGCCTTGGAGAGCATGTGCCGCAGGAACTCCATGCCGCCGCGCGGGTTCTTGCCCTTGCTGGCGACGAAGTACTGCTCGCCGGCCGCCGCGTACAGGGCGGTGACGGGCAGCTTGTCGGCGGTGGTGACGCTCGGGATCGGCATCAGCTGGTAGTCGAAGCCGGCCGGAGTGTCCTTGGCCTGCTCGTTCTCCAGCCACGAGCCCGACGGGTAGAGGCCGACCTTGTACTGGTTCTGCTGGAGCTGGACCTCGGTGTGCTTGAGGCCGAGGAACGCCTTGTTGGAGTACTTGGCGCCGACCTCGGCCCAGGCCGCCGCGGCCTGCTTGACGGCGTCGCTGGTCCAGGCGCCCGGCTCGAGGTTGTCGATGTTCTTCAGGACGTCGGGGCCACCGATCTTGGCGGCGCTGGTGAGGATCGCCGTGTACTGGTAGTACGGGGCGTTCGCACCGGCGTAGCCGTAGGGCGTGATGCCCTTGGCCTTCATGGCGTCGAGCAGCTTGGTGAAGTCCGCCCACGTGGTGGGGACGGTCCAGCCGTTGTCCTTGAACAGCTTGCCGGAGTACCAGAGGCCGAAGACGGTGAAGGCGTAGTTGAGCACGTACGGCTTGCCGTTGAACGTGCCCTGCTCCACCGTGCCGGGGATCAGGGTGTCCTTGACGGTCTTGCCGGAGATGTCCACGGACGGCGCCGCGAACAGGTCGGTCAGGTCCTGCACCTGGCCGGCCGAGACGAGCGCGCCCTGGTCCATGAGCTTCGAGCCGGAGTTGTTGATCATGTCCGGCGGGTCGCCCGCGGTGAACCGGGGCTGGACGACGGTCGAGATCTCCTCGGTCTGGTTGAAGGTGACCTTGGAGTTCGGGAAGAGCTTGTTGTACGACGGGATGTCGACGTCGGTCGCGTACTTGGTGCCGAGGCCACCGTTGAAGATCACGATCTCCAGCGGCGCGTCCTCCTTGACGCCCAGCGGGTTGGTCGCCGAGACCTCGCCGGCCGGCTTGTCGGCGGTGTCCTCGTCGTCGCCGCCACCGCCGAGGCACGCGCTCAGCATGCTCACCGCGGGGGTGGCCAGCAGGCCGACGGCGGCCGCGCGGCGCAGCAGCGTCCGGCGGTCGACCTCGGGCTTGAAGATGTCGGTCATGCACTTACTCCTCAGGGTGTGATCCGGTGCCGAACGGTGGTGCGCTTGGAGCCGGGGAGAAGGTCTAGGGGGTGGGGCTGCCGTCTTTCACGGCCTTGTGGCCGCTGACAGCCTGGGCGGTGCGCTGGAAGGCCGCGTTGGAGCGCTCGTGCGTGCGCTGCGCGACGGCGACGTACAGGAGGTCCAGGACGACCAGCTGCGGGTGCCGCGCGGAGAGCGCGTCCGGCCGGAAGGTCGTGGCCTGGGTGGCGGTGAGCAGGACGATGTCGGCCAGCTCGGCCAGCGGCGAGCGCGGGAAGCTGGTCAGCGCGATGGTGGTGGCACCCCGGCTGCTGGCCTCGGCCAGCAGCTCGATGGTCTCGCCGGTCTCGCCCGAGTGCGAGATGCCCAGAGCGACATCCCCCGTACGCGACAGCGCCGCGCTCGCGAGACCGTTGTGCACGTCGGTCCACGCCCACGCCGGCACGCCGATGCGGTGCAGGCTGAACTGCATCTCCTCGCCGACCAGCGCGCTGCCACTGGCGCCGAAGATGTTGACCCGCGGCGCGGCGGCGATCGCGACGGCCGCCCGCTCCACCTCGGCCAGGTCGAGCAGCTCGGCGGTGTCGTGCATGGCCCGGGTGTCGGCCGCCATGATCTGGCCGAGCACCCGCTCGAGGGGGTCGCCGGGCTGGATCTCGCGGCCGATGTCGACGGTCCAGCCGGCCGAGCGGGCCCGGCCGGTCTCGGCGGCGATGCCCAGGCGCAGCTCGGAGTAGCCCTCGAAGCCCAGGGCCCGGCAGAAGCGGGTGACCGTGGCCGGCGAGGTGCCGCTGCGCTCCGCCAGCTCGACGATCGTGGCCCGGGACGCGGCGGCCGGATCGCTCAGGACCTGCTCCGCCACCCGCTGCAGCGCCCCGGTGAACTCGGGGAGCAGCGTGCGCACCCGGAGCAGGACGCCCGTGTTGTCGCGCACAGGCGCGTCGACGACCGCGGTGGGGGCGGCGCCGTCCACGTCCGGCTCGACCATGGGCCATCCCTTCATAAAGGCTTGTTAACTGTCGCGGTAAAAGTTCTTACTGCGGACCCCCCTGTGTCAAGACTGTGGGCGAAGTTTTCAAACCGTTACCAAGAGCACGTCGATGAATGCGTGTTACGGCGGCGTCGTTTGACGGGTGTCGATCCGCAAATGGCCGGTAGGACGTGATAGCCATCACATGACCTAGTATGCCCGTGTTTGGTAGTCAGCCTTTCGGTCAGCCGGGCATCACCCGCACGGATGTTTTGAGGGCAACGCGAAACGCCCTCGCAACAGGCGAGGGCGTTTCGTAACGGGCCGCGGCTGGCAAAAATTCTGCCCAGAACCGGTTAAGCGCTTTTCTGGATCGCTTCCAGGAAGGCCGCGGAGCGGTGCTCGAAATTCCGGAACCGGCCGTACGAAGGGGCACCCGGCGACAGGAGGACCGCTCCCCCGGCCGGAGTCAGCTTGCGCGCGAGGCTCACCGCGTCGGCCAGGTCCTCCGCCGCCTCGGTGCGCACGCCGGGGAGCCCCGCGAGCGCTTCGAGGATCCGGGGGCCGCTGTCGGGCAGCCCGATGACAGTGATCGTCTTCTCCTCGAGGTGCTCGCGCAGGGGCCCGTAGTCGAGTCCCCGATCGGTGCCGCCGACGAGCACGGTCAACGGCCTTCCCGCGTACGCGTCAATGGCGTGCATCGTCGCGTAGGGGCTGGTCGACAGCGTGTCGTCGACGAAGGTCAGCCCGGACGGGTCCTCGATCTCCGCCAGCCGGTGCGGCAGCCCCTCGAACGACGCGACGGCCGCGCGCAGCTCCTCCTTGAGCGCCAGCACGTCGATGCCGATGCCGTCGAGCACCGCCAGCGCCACGCACAGGTTCCGGCCGTTGTGCGCGCCGCGCAGCTTCAACTCGTCGCGGGCGAAGAGCACGTCGTCGCTGCAGTAGACGAACCCGTCCGCCTCGACCCGGAACCGCGAGTCCTCGTTGCCGGCCGGGATCGCCGCGAAGCCGTTGAGGTCACGGACCGCCAGCGTCTCGGTCACCAGCCGCTGGTCGGCGCCGTTGACCACGATCAGTTCCGGACCGTGGGCCAGGAGGTTGAGCTTGTCGCGGTAGTACTCGCGCTCGCCCCCGTGCGCGTCGAGGTGCTCGGGGAACAGCGACGTCACGACGGCCACGCGCGGCGAGTCGGTCAGGTCGGTGCACTGGTAGCTCGACAGCTCCAGCACGTACTGGTCCGCGGGGGGAAGATCGAGCAGCGGGACGCCGATGTTGCCACCGAAGATGTTGGGCCGCCCGGCCGCCGCCAGCAGATGGCTGATCAGGGCCGACGTGGTGCTCTTGCCCTTGCTGCCGGTGACGCCGACAGTGTTGCGCGCGTGCTCGGCCATCCAGAGCGCGCTGCCGCCGGTGATCGTGATGCCGCGCTCGCGAAGCTCGGCCATCCACGGGTGCGTGTTCGGCACACCCGGCGAGCGCACGACGACGTCCGCCGCCGCCAGCGCCGGGAACGCGTGGTCGCCGCCGGCGAGGGGCGCGAGCGCCGCAAGCTCACCCTCCCACGGTACGGACAGGAAGTTCGCGCTGTCGTCCACGGCGATCAGCCGGGCCGGGGCGTGCGCGGCGATCGCGGTCACGGCGGCGCGGCCCTCACGGCCGGTCCCCCAGACGGCTACGGAACGTCCGCGCAGGTCTGCCAGGCGCACAGGAATACTCCTCGGGTCGGGTCGCATTAGTATTGCCCGTCGGTTCGATGACAGGAGTGCACGGGTGCAGTTCGACGTCATGAGGTTCCCCTCGTACGCCTTCGACCCCGCGACGGGCGTCGCGACGTTCGACTACGCGCTGGACGATCTGTCATTCACGGAGACGATCACGTTCCCAGTTGCGGACGTGTCCGATATTCCGGACACGTTCCATCGAGTGCTGGAGTTGTTGCACGTCGTCGCCGGGGTGAGCTACTACAAGGTCGGGGCGCCGCCGCGGATCGAGGCGCCGCGGGCCTACCCTGCCGAGGCGTCCGCCTTCTTCGACGCGGTCTACAGCCAGGGGCTGGGCGAGTACGCGTACGTGAACCAGCTGCCGTACGTGCTGGAGCTCTCCGTCGACGTGCCTGGGGTGTCGGCTCCGGCAGCTCCCGTGGACAATTCGGACAAGCGGCCGCTCTCCGCCGTGGGAGGGGGGAAGGACTCCATCGTGACGCTGGAGATCCTGCGCGCCGCCGGGCTCGACCCGGTGCCCTTCTCGGTCAACCCCAACCACGTCATCGAGAACGTCAACGCCGCCTCCGGCCTCCCCGCCCTCGCCGCCCGCCGCAAGCTCGACCCGAAGCTGTTCGAGCTCAACAAGGCCGGCGCGCGCAACGGGCACATCCCCGTCACCGCCATCAACTCGCTCATCGCCATCGCCACGGCCGTCCTGCACGGGCTGGGGCCGGTCGTCATGTCCAACGAGCGCTCGGCCTCGGACCCGAACCTGATCTGGAACGGTCACGAGATCAACCACCAGTGGTCCAAGGGCGTCGCGGCGGAGGGGCTGCTGCGGGCCGCCGTCACCGCCCACGCCGGCCTCACGGAGCCGTACTTCTCGCTGCTGCGGTCGCTGTCCGAGCTGCGCATCGCCCAGCTGTACGCGCGGTTCGACCGCTACGACGACGTGGTGACCAGCTGCAACAAGGCGTTCAAGCTGCACGACCCGACGGCCCGCTGGTGCGGCGACTGCCCGAAGTGCCGCTTCGTCGCCCTCGCCATGGCCCCGTCGATGCCCCGCGAGCGGCTGACCCGCATCTTCGGGCGCGACCTGTTCGCCGACCCGGCGCAGGTGCCGGGCTATCTGGAGCTGCTGGGGATCGACGCGCACAAGCCGTTCGAGTGCGTGGGCGAGGTCGAGGAGTCGCTGGTCGCCCTGACGATGCTGGCCGACGACCCGCAGTGGGCGGACGCGCCGGTGGTGACGGCGCTGCGGGCGGCCGTTCCCGCCGCCGGATGGGCGGCGGCGGACCGGGCGGCGGTGCTCACGCCGGGCGGGGAGACGTTCGTTCCCCCGGCGTACGCGAAGGCGCTGTCGGCGTTCCTCTGATCCCTCCGGACCGGGCGCGCCTTCCTCGGGGCGCGCCTGGCTCCCGATGCGCCCGCGTCGGCGTGTCCCTCGGCTCGCCCGCCGTTCCACCGCGCTGACGTCGGCGTGACCGGCGCCGCGCCGAGGTTGGTGGGGTGGTTACTCGGGAGTGTCGGGGCGTCTACTCGGGCGTGTCGTGGTGGATGTGCGCGGGGTCGACGCCGAGGTGCTGGAGGGCGGCGCTCACCGCGGCGAGCATCGGCGGCGGGCCGGCCAGGTAGACCTCGTGGCCGGACCACTCGCCGTAGGCGGCGACGGCGTCCGTGACGAGCCCCGCCGCGTACGGTCCGCTGGGCCCCTCCGAGATCACCGGGATGACCGTGGCCCGCCGCGCCGCCCGGGCGAGCGCCGCGATCTCCTCGATGTCATAGAGCTCGTCGAGCGTCCGCGCGCCCCAGAACAACGCCGCCGCCCGGGGGTCGCCCGTGTCGGCCAGCTCGGTGAGCAGCGCCTTCAACGGGGCGACACCCGTGTCCCCCGCGATCATGAGCACGTCGGGCCCCGCGGCCGGCAACGTCATCGAGCCCTCGGCGCGCGAGAGGCGTACCAGGTCGCCCACCCGCGTGCGATGCACCAAAGCGCCGCTGACACCGGTGAGCGTCTTGGCCCGGACGTGCAGCTCGATCAGGTTGTTGCGGCGCGGCGCTCCGGCCAGCGAGTAGGGCCGCCACACCCCGGGCAGCTCGGCCAGCTCGATCCGGGCGAACTGCCCCGGCACGTACGGCATGGGCAGATACGGTCGCAGCCGGATCACCGCCAGGTCGTCCCGCCGCCGCTCGTGCGCCACGACGACGGCTGCCCACGTCGTGGGCTCGTAGCGCGCGGCCGTCATGCCCTGCGCCACCCATTCGTACGCGTGCTGCCAGGTCGACCGCCACGCCTGGTCGAAGTCCTGCCGCCAGCCGTTCGCGGCCATCCCGGCCCGCATCGCCTCGGCCAGCGCGGCCCCCGCCAGCTGCAACTGCTGCGGCGCGATCCCGCACTCGGCCAGCGCCGCCCCCAGCCGCCCGAACCCGGCCACCAGCGCCGGCGGCTGATCCACCTGGTGCACCAGCCAGGTCAGCCCCTCGGCGAGCTGCTCCACCTGCGTGGCCGCGCTCCCCGGCACCCCGGCGAACAGCGTCGGCTGCGCCTGCACGAGCGCCGCCCGCAACCGGCTCGCCACATCGGACGGACCGCCGGCCAGCGTCAAACTGTTGCCGAGCAGCCGCCGAATCTCCTGCAACGCGGCATCATCGGCCGGGTTCATGCCATCGGGCGCCGCCACGGGCCGACCGGGCGCGACGGGCTTCGCGTCCCACGGCCCCGACACACCCGGCATCGCGACGACGGGATCACCCGGCCACATCGGCCCGGCCGCCCGAGGCGCCCCGATCGGCGGAATCCCACTGATCGGATCGAGCGACGCCGCCGGCACCAGTCCGGGATCCCACCCCCCAGGTACGCCATGAGCCGCCCCCGGCCGCCCCCCATGCACTCCCCCCGAGCCGCCCGAGCCGCCCCCGGGAAAGATCGGTGCGCCGGGCTGAGCCGGGGCGCCGGGGGCGGTCGGGCCGCCGGGGTTGATCGAGCCGCCGGGCGTGGTCGAGCCGCCGGGCAGAGCGGGAGTGCCGGGCGCGGCCGGATTGCCCGGGTGGACTGGTGGGCCAGGAACGGTCGGCAAGGCGGGAACGGTCGCGCCCGGCGGCGTGGGACGCACCGGACCGCCAGGTGCCGGAGCCACCGAGAAGCCGGGCAGAACAACCGGAAGTCCAGGAGCCTGCAAACGCGCCGGCAACGAGCTCCCGGGCGCCGCGCCAGGTGTGCCGGGCGTGCCGGGCATGGCGCCGGGCGTGCCGGGCATGGCGCCAGGCGTGGTGCCGACGGGCGGTGCCGCGGGCAGGCGAGTGTCCCGCGCGGGACGGCTGCCCAGTCCGCCCGGCAGCACAGGGTTCGGCAGAGGAGGGCCGGCAGGACCACCGGCAGCCGGCAGCGGCGGCACGGACGACAGGCCCGACCCCGAGGACAGGCCCGGCACGGAGGGCATCCCGGGGACGGGGACCGTTCCGCGTGGTCCCGCCGGAGCCGGCCCACCGGCACTCGGAAGCACCCGACCGGACATGCCCGCCCCCGAAAGCGCGCCACCCGAGCCTCCCGCGCCCGGAGACGCTCCGCCGAAGCCCCCCGTGCCCGCTGTGGTCGAGCCCGGGCCGCTCGCTCCCGGAGTGCTCGAGCCTGGCCGGGTTGTGCTCTGTCCCGGCATGCCTTGCGGGGTCAGGGCGGCGCCGGGCTGCGGCTGGGCTGTCGTGGCGGGCGGCAGGAGGTGCGCGGGGTTCGTGGTGGCGCGACCGGCGGCTTCGGCCAGGGCGGCCCGGGCGCGGGCCTGGGCGCTGAGGTCGTCGGGGAGCAGGTCAAGGAGGTGACCGGGGTCGAAGTCGGCCGCGGGCGCCCGCGGAGGAAGGTCCGCACCGGTGTCGGAAGGAAACGCAGGCCCCGAAGTCGTCGCCGGGCCGTCCACGATCGGCCGGGCGGGACCCGCACCCGCACTGCCCGGCCCGCCCGAGCCGGACACCACGCCTCCCGAGCCGGTGCTACCCGGACCGGTGCTGCCCGGACCGGTGCTCGCAGGACGGGGGCCCGCAGGACCGGTGCCCGCGGGACCAGTACTCACGGGACCGGTCGGACCGGTCGGGGCGCTCGGAGCCGGGCGCGGGGTGTTGGTGGGCAGCGTGCCGAACCTGGCCTGAGCGCCCGCCGGACCGGCCGCACTCCACCCCTCGGACTCGGCCCGCGGGGCGGACAGCTCGGGGTCGGCCTCGGGGCGGGGGATGCGGGAGGCCGAGAGGTCGCGGTGGGGGTGGGCGGCGGGGAGTTCCGGGGTCTCGTGGTGGCCGGGCCATTCGGGGTGCATCATCAGCTCGGGGTGCAGCGGCTCGGCGGCGCGGGAGTCCGGCCCGTCGCGGGTGATCTCGCCACTCAGGGCCTCGGCGACGTCCGCGGCGGCCGCGGCGACGGCGTCCGGGGCGGCCAGGCGGAGGCGGATGGCCCGCAAGAGGGCGAGCATGTGCGGGTCGGAACCGGATGACACGGCACACCCCCCGTTCGCGGAACCACGCCAACAGGACAACCGTACTGCCGGAGCGCTCCCGCCGCCCGCCCTCGCGGCGACCCGGCCCTGCCGGATGCCGGACAGGACGGCACCGCGATCCCGGCGCGAGCCAGCAAGTCCGGCGAGCCAGACCGGCGCGAGCAGGCAGGACCGTCGCCGGGGAGAGACGGAAGCAGTGGGAGAAGCGGATCAGCCGAGGGCGCGCGCCATCCGGAGGACGCCCTCTTCGAGGATCTCCGCGCTCGTGCCGAAGTTGAGGCGTACGAAGCCCGCGCCCTGGGCGCCGAAGTCGACGCCGGGCTCGAGCGCCACCCGCCCCTTGTCCAGGAACACCGCCGCCGGGTCGTCGCCGAGGTCGAGGGCCCGGCAGTCCAGCCAGGCGAGGTACGTCGCCTCGGGCGGGCGCCACGTGACGGCCGGGAGGTGCTCGGCGAGGAGGGCGGCCAGCTGGGTGCGGCGCTCGGCGAGGAAGGTCAGGAGGTCGTCGAGCCAGGCGTCGCCCTCGGTGAAGGCGGCCACCGTGGCCAGCAGCCCGAAGTGACCGGTCCGCCAGCGGGCATCCGGCGGAAACCGAGCCGCGAGATCCCGCGCACCCCCACCAGCACCGGCACCCGCGCCGACGCCGGCCGCCCCGCCGACTCCAGCCACCCCGCCAATGCCGGCACTGGCACCGGCGTCCCCGCCACCACCACTGGCATCGGCACGAGAGGCGACGCCGGAGTCGAGACCGGCGCCTTCGACGACGGCGGCGCATTTCAGGCCGGCCAGGTTGAAGGCCTTGCTGGCCGAGATCAGGCTCACCCCGACCGCCCCGGCCCCCGGGATGCTCAGGAACGGCGTGTGCGTGGCGCCCGGCAGCACGAGCGGAGCGTGGATCTCGTCGCTGATGACCGTCACGCCGTACTCGGAGGCCAGCGTGACCAGCGCGGCCAGCTCCTCCGGGGTGTGCACGCGGCCGACCGGGTTGTGCGGGTTGGCCAGGACATAGGCGGCCGGGCGCTCCGCGAACGCCACCTCCAGGGCGGCCAGGTCGAGCCGATAGCCGGCGGTCAGCGGCACCTCGTGCAGCCGCAGCCGCGCCTCGGGCGTCCACTCGAAGAACGGCGGGTAGACCGGCGGGCTGATCACCACGGTGTCGCCGGGCCGGGCCACCAGGCGCAGCAGCTCGACCACGCCCACGCCCACGTCGGTGATCGGGGTGACCCGGGCGGGATCGACCTCCCAGCCCCAGCGGCGGCCCGCGAACCGCGCGACGGCCGCCCCGAACTCCGGCGCGTCGGCATCCGCGTAGCCGGTGTCGGAGGCGTCGATCGCCGCCTTGAGCGCGTCGGCGATCACCGGGGCGATCGGCACGTCCATCTCGGCGACGAACATCGGCAGCACATCCTCGGGATGCGCGCGCCACTTGGCGCTGCGCCGGCGCCTCAACACGTCGAGGGAGTCGACCAGCATCAGCACACCCCGGCGAGAAGCAAAGGCACAGCCATCAAGCCACCTTAAAGGGTCGGTGTGTGAGTGGGGGCCGGGCTGCGGCGCGCCCCACTCACACACCGACCCTTGGGCGAGCGATCCGGTAGAGCACGTTGTGCCGCAGCGGACCCGCCGGGATCTCCGGGTCCTCGAAGTCGCACGCCGGGTCGTGGGTCATGCCGAGGCGGTGCATGACGTCACGCGAGCGCTGGTTGGTCGCCACCGTGATGGCCAGGATCTCGCCGAGCCCCAGCTCCGCGAAGCCGAAGTCGAGCAGCGCGTGCGCCGCCTCGGTGGCATAGCCGTGACCCCATGCCGCGCGGGCCAGCCGCCAGCCGATCTCGACGCCCGGCACCGGGCTGGTCTTGTCGGTGGGGTCGAGCCCCGCGAAGCCGATGAACTCGCCGGTCGCCGGCACCTCCACCGCCCACCAGCCCCAGCCGCGCGCCGCCAGCTCGGACCGGAAGAGCTCCAGCGACTGGGCGCTCTGCTCATAGGTCAGCGCCGGGCCGAGGAACTCGCGCACGAGCGGGTCCGCGTTGAGCGCCGCCCACGGGAGCAGGTCGTCGTCGCGCCACTGCCGCAGGAGCAGCCGGTCGGTGCGGAGCTGGGTGATCGTGACCACCGTCCTTTCAACGGCCGCAACAGTACAGGGACGCCGAGGGACAAAACGGTCGTCAACCCACCGGTCCGCCGCCGGGTGGGCGCCGGGCACAATGCCCCTGTGCCGTACGCCGAGATCACCACCCCCGACGACGACCGCATCGCGGACTACCGGGCCCTGACCGACGTCGAGCTGCGTACCAGGTGGGAACCGCCGAACGGGCTCTTCATCGCCGAGGGTGAGCTCGTCATCCGGCGCGCCTTGCGGGTCGGCTACCGCCTGCGCTCGGTCCTCGTCGACGAGAAGCGTGTGAACCAGCTCACCGACCTCCCGGACGACGCCGTCGTGTACGCCGGGGCGCCCCCGGTCCTCGAGTCCATCACCGGTTTCCACGTGCACCGCGGGGTGCTCGCGTCGTTCCACCGGCGCCCGCTGCCCGAGCTGCCCGACCTGCTCGCGAAGGCGCGCCGGCTGGCCGTGCTCGAGGGGCTCAACACGCACACCAATCTGGGCGCTTTGTTCCGGAGCGCCGCGGCCCTGGGCATCGACGCGGTGGTGCTGTCCCCCGACTGCGCCGACCCGCTCTACCGGCGGTCGGTGCGGGTCAGCATGGGCGAGGTGTTCGCCATCCCGTACGCGAAGACCGAGAACTGGGCCGAGGCGCTCGACACCGTACGCGCGGCCGGCTTCACGTTGCTGGCGATGACACCGGGCGCGGACACCGTACCCCTGGCGCAGTTGACCGACGCCCAGCGTGAGCGGCCCGCCCTGCTCCTCGGCGCGGAGGGCCCGGGTCTGACCCGCCGGGCGATGGCAGCCAGCGACGTCCGCGTGTCGATCCCGATGCACGCCGGCGTGGACTCGCTCAACGTGGCGACTGCGGCCGCGATCGCCTTCTACGAGCTGTCGCGGTGAAGGAGCGCTGAGGGGCGCCAAGAGCAGCGCCGGAGCGCCAGGAGCAGCGCTGGAGCGCCAGAAGCGGCGCCGAAAGAAGCACGAGGAGCAAAGTTCAATCGATCCGGTACGTGAGGTGCACCGCGTGCGCGGACGGACGCACGTGGATCTGCCGGAAGCGCCGCGGCACCGACCCTTCGGCGAACAGCGGCGTCCCCCCGCCCAGGGTCAAAGGCGCCAAGTGCAACCGCAGCTCCTGTACGACCCCCGCGTCGATCGCCCCCCGGATCAGCGCACCGCCGCCCATCAGCACCACGTCCCGCCCCCCGGCCAGGTCCCGTGCCTTGGCGACGGCACTCCGCACCCCGTCGACGACGAACGTGAACCGGTCCCGGTCGAGCCGCATCTCGGCGGGCGGCGTCCGCGTGACCACGAGCACAGGCGGCACGGCGGCGAGCCCGGCACCGTACCCGACGGTGTCGCTCCACCCCTCGGGCCCGTCGATCACGTCGAACGTGCGGCGGCCCATGACCACCACCCCGGTGGCGTCGGTGGCGGAGGCGAGCACCTCCCGGTCCACGGCGTCGTCGGCGAAGGCCCACGTGTGCAGGCCGTCCGCGTCCCGGCCCAGACCGGCCAGCGGCCCGGGGTCAGGTCCCGTCACGAATCCGTCCAGCGACATCGAGATGTCAGCGACCACCTTGCTCATGCCGTCACTCTGCCAGGAAACGCGCCGCCAGGGTGCGCGCCGCCTCCTCGACGGCCCGGTCCATGGCGGCCGGCGCCGGGTCCCAGGAGACCAGCAGCATGCGCGGCCAGAACACGTAGTCGGCGATCATGCCGAGGAACTGGGTCGCCGCGAGCACGGGGTCCGGCAGCGTGACCGTGCCGGCGGCCGCCTCGGACTCCAGATAGGCCCGCACGGTCTCGAAGAAGGGCAGCTTGCCCAGCTCGAACTGGGTGCGCCCGAGCTCGGGGAAGCGCGGCACCTCGGCGATGACGATGCGGAAGAGGTCGGCCATCCCGGGCCGGGTGAGCAACGCGACATAGCGACGGCCGATCGCGACCAGCCCGGCGTGCAGGTCGCCGGGCCCGGGCGCCTGGTCTGCCCCGGGCGCCACCTTCCAGTAGTCGGTGACGATGGCGTCGAACAGCGCGGCCTTGGTCGGGAACTGCTTGAACAGCGTTGCCTTGGACACGTCCGCCTCGGTCGCGATGCGGGCCAGCGACGTGCCGCCGTAACCGAGCTCGAGGAACAGCCGGGTGGCCGCGTCGATGATGGCCGAGCGCTTCTGCTCGGCGAGATTGCGGTGGTACGTCGACGGCGTCACCCCTCCACCATAGCGACCTGAGTCACTTGACTCACCACCCGGACGAGCTCTACCGTTCGTGGCGAGTCGAGTGGCTCACCTCGCCATCAAGGAGTGGACCATGCGTCGTTTCGAGAACCGCACTGTGCTCGTCACCGGGGGCACTTCCGGCATGGGTACGGCCCACGTCCGCGCGTACCACGGGGAAGGGGCCCGGGTCGTCATCGCCGGCCGGGACGCCGAAGCGGGCACAGCACTCGCCGCCGAGCTGGGCGACCGGGCCCTGTTCCAGCGCCTCGACGTGACCGTGGAGACCGGCTGGCAGGCCGCGGTGGCCGCCGCCGAGGACCGTTTCGGGCCGGTGTCGGTGCTGGTCAACAACGCCGGTACGCAGCACCCGGCGACGCTGGTCGAGCACACCGGCCGCGAGCTGTGGGACGCGACGCTGGCCGTCAACGTCACCGGCCCGTACCTGGGCATCAAGGCCGTCACCCCGTCGCTGCGCCGCGCCGGCGGAGGCGTGATCGTCAACATCGGATCGACGATGGGCCACGGCGGCACCGCGTACTTCGGGGCCTACGTGGCGAGCAAGTGGGCGCTCCGCGGCCTGACCCGCACCGCCGCGCTGGAGCTGGCCCGCGACAACATCCGCGTCGTCGCGATCGAGCCCGGTGTCGTGTCCACGCCGCTCATCACCGAGCCGCCCGCCGCCGGCTACCCGGCGATCGCCGAGGTCTACTCCCCCGAGCCGTACGCGATCCCGCGCCTCGCCGATCCGGCCGAGGTCAGCGAGCTGCTGCTGTTCCTGACGTCGGCCGGCGCCGCGTTCGCGACGGGCTCCGAGTACGTCCTCGACGGCGGGCTGCTGCTCGGTCCCGTGCCCGCCTGATCAGAAGGGGCGCTTCAAGACCGCGGGGCCAGCCGCCCGCCGGTCCAGGCCAGGCCCATGCCCGCGGCGAGCAGCAGCAGCGCGCCGACCGTCGGCAGCGGCTTGACCGCGAAGGTGCCCGCGCCCACGGAGACGGCGGCCAGCATGAGCAGGATGCCGTCGGCCGGGTTGACCAGGCGGGAGCGGAAGACCGCCCAGCCCAGCAGGAACCAGCCGGCGCCCAGGACGGCCGCGGCGACCAGGGCGGCGGTGCGCACGTGGTCGGCGGGCAGGCCGGCGGCGGGGACGGGCGCCCCGGCGGGGACGGTGGTGAGCGGCAGCCAGAGGACGGCGCCGGCCAGGCTGACCAGGAGGCCGGCGGCGGCGGAGCGGCGCGCCCGGGTGCCCGCGAGCAGGCCGGCCAGCGCGATCATGGCCACCGTGGTGAGCCAGCCGGCGGCCAGCTGGACGGGCAGCGGGCCCGGCGGGGTGGCGACACCGAGGGTGGCCCAGCCGTGCAGGACGGCGCCGGCGGGCAGGGCCCAGAGGGCGGTGCGGGCGTAGCGGCGGACCGACCAGATCCACACCGCGTCGCGTACGGGGAAGGCGGTCGGGTCGGCGATCTCGGTGCCGGGCGCGCCCACCCAGGCCGGGGCGACACGCAGGGGTCGACCGCTCGCGGTCTGGTACTGGCTCGTGCTCATGGCTCCGCCTTGGGTCGGGCGAGCGGCCGGGGGCACCGTCGGGAAGTCCACCATGGCAAAACCCCGCGCTCTCGCGCGGGGTTTGGCCCTCTTTACTCCCGTGTTGCACCCTAAGTGTTATGCCCGCTCGGGCTCCCCGGCTCCGTTGTAGTCGGCGGCGCCGAGGGCCGACGACGGCGGGATCGTCTCGGGCGCGGGCAGGCCCTTCGGGGCGTTGTCCCCGCTGACCTGCGCCTCGGCCTCGCGTACCTGGGCGTTGACCGCCTGGGCCTCGGCCGCCGCGGCCTCGGCCGCGGCGACGGCCTCGCGCTCGACGGCGGCCGCGTCGACGGCCTCCGACGGCTTGTCACCGGCCATGTTGGCCAGTCCGCCGAGCGCGCCGCCGAGGCCGTCGAGGGCCTTGGACAGCTCGGTCGGGATGATCCAGACCTTGTTGGCCGTGCCGTTGGCGATCTGCGGCAGCGACTGCAGGTACTGATAGGCGAGGACCTTCTGCGACGGGTTGGACGTGTGGATGGCGTCGAAGACCGTGCGGATCGCCTTGGCCTGACCCTCGGCCTGCAGGATGCGGGCCTGCCGGTCACCGTCGGCGCGCAGCACGGCGGCCTGCTTCTCACCCTCGGCGGTGAGGATCTGCGCCTGCTTGTGACCCTCGGCGTTGAGGATCGCGGCGCGGCGGTCGCGCTCGGCGCGCATCTGCTTCTCCATGGAGTCGCGGATGCTGGGCGGCGGCTCGATGGCCTTGATCTCGACCCGGGTGACCTTGATGCCCCACCGGCCCGTGGTCTCGTCGAGCACCCCGGACAGGTGCCGGTTGATCTCCTCGCGGCTGGTCAGGGCGCGCTCGAGGTCGAGCGAGCCGATGACGTTGCGCAGGGTGGTGACGGTCAGCTGCTCGATGGCCTGCAGGAAGTTCGAGATCTCGTACGTGGCCCGGACCGGGTCGACCACCTTGAAGTAGAGCACCGTGTCGATGCTGACCACGAGGTTGTCGGACGTGATGACGGGCTGCGGCGGGAAGCTGACGACCTGCTCGCGCATGTCGACCTTGGTCCGCACCGCGTCGACGAACGGCACGAGCAGGTTGAGGCCGGGCGACAGGGTGCGCTTGTATTTGCCGAGCCGCTCGACGACGTCCATGCGCTGCTGGGGAACGATCCGAACCGACCGGATGAGCGTGATCACCGCGAAGAGCGCGATCACGAAGATGAGTACGCCGAGCACTGCTTCCACAGGTGCTCCCCCCTATATGTTCGGGGTCTCGTCACGCCACACGATGACCGTGGCGCCCTTGACCTTGATGATGCGGACGCGCTCGCCCGGCTCGTACGTCTCGTGGCCGTCGAACGATCGTGCCGTCCACAACTCCCCCTCGACCTTGACCAGGCCGTGGTCGGCGCCGACGGCCTCGAGGACGGTGGCGTGCTGCCCCTCGAGCGCCTCGATGCCGAACGGTGTCTCGCCCGTCTCCAGCGCGGACTTGGCGTGCCGCGTGATGAGCGGCCGCAACGTGCCGACCGAGAGCCCGGAGACGATCGCGAAGACGATGACCTGGAGCAGCACCGGGCCGCCGAGCGCCGCCACGCCGGCCGCCGCGAGCGCACCCGCCGCGAAGAAGATGATCAGAAAGGTCGCCGTGAAGGCCTCGCCGATCGCCAGCGCGATCGCGAGCACGAGCCACAGGACCGATTCCATGCTTCGATCCTGACACGTTCCCGCACCTCCGACGATCCGGCGCGGCCCCCACTTTTTCGCGTTTCTTCGCGCGCGGCCGCGTAGTTAGGCCATTGACCGACTTATGGAGGACCACCTGTGCCGCTGCTCCCCGAGATCGCCCGGACCGTCACCGGGATCGCCGCCCGCGCGCAGCGCACCGGCCGGGCCCCCTCGCTGGCCCTGGCGGTGGTCCAGGACCGCTCGTTGCTGCACTTCACCGGGGCCGGCGAGACACCGCCGCCGGACCCCAAGACCCAGTACCGGATCGGCTCGATCACCAAGACACTCACCGCCACCCTGATCCTCCAGCTGCGCGACGAGGGCGCCCTCAGCCTGGACGACCTGCTCTACCGCCACCTGCCCGGCACCCCGCTCGGCGCCGTCACGCTGCGCCAGCTCCTCGGGCACGTCTCGGGCCTGCGCCGCGAGCCCGACGGCCCGTGGTGGGAGCGCACCGCCGGCCAGTCCGTCGACGAGCTGCTGTCGGGCCTCACCGCCGACAAGATCGCCGGCCCGCCCTGGCGCGACTACCACTACTCCAACCTGGCGTACGGCCTCCTGGGCGCCGTCGTCCACCGGGTGACCGGCGAGCCGTGGGCCACGCGGGTCACCAAACGCGTCCTCGAACCGCTGGGCATGAAACGCACCACGTATCTGCCCGTGGAGCCGTACGCCCGGGGGTATGTCGTCCACGCCCTCGACGGCCGCCTGCACGAGGAGCCCCGCCCCGACGCGGGCGCGATGGCCGCCGCCGGCCAGCTGTGGTCCACCGCGACCGATCTGGCCAAGTGGGTGGGCTTCCTGGCCGACCCGGCGCCCGCGGTGCTCGCCCGGGCCACGCTCGACGAGATGTGCACCCCGATCGCCATGCAGGACGAGACGTGGACGGCCGGCCACGGCCTCGGCCCGGAGCTGAACCGGGTCGGCGAGCGCATCTACGTCGGCCACGGCGGCTCGATGCCCGGCTACGCCGCCCAGATCCTGGTGCACCGGCCCAGCCGGGTGGGGGTCGTCGCCTTCGCCAACGCGTACGCCCTCCGCGGCACCACCATCCGCACGGTCGCCCTGGACGCCCTCACCGCCGTCCTCGACGCCACGCCCGAGGTCGTCGTGCCGTGGCAGCCCGCCCCGCCCCCGCAGGGCGAAGCCACCGAGCTGTGCGGCCGCTGGTGGTGGATGGGCATGGAGTACGAGGTCGCCCCGGCCGGCGCCGACCTGGTCATGGCGCCGGTCGGCTCCTCCGCCCGGTCCCCGTGGCGCTTCACCCGCGAGGCCCCGGACCGCTGGCGCGGCACGGCCGGCACGAACGCCGGCGAGCTGCTCCACGTCCTGCGCACCCCGGACGGCACGGTCGACAAGCTGGACATCGCGACGTTCGTCTTCAGCCGCGATCCGTATCAACTGGCCTGACATCGAGCTCGTCGGCCAGGCTCGTGCAGACCGGCGCCACCTCGGCGTAGGTGGTGCGGATGCCGTCCAGCGGCGCCATCCGCCCGGCGCGGGCCTCGTCCTCGATGCGGGCGAACAGCTCGGCCAGGGCGGTCACCCCGAGGTTGGTCGCGGATCCCTTGAGGGCGTGCGCCTGGTCGCGTACGCCATCGAGGTCGCCCTGGGCGGCCAGCTCATCCAGCCGGTCCATGCCCGGAGGCGTCTTCGTCACGTACGAGCGGAGCATCCGCACGATCAGCGCGCGCCCGGGCCCCGGCTCCTCCCAGTCGCCGATCTCGTCGAGCCGGGCCCGGATGCCTCGCTCGTGACCGGACGTCACCAGTCGTCCGACGCGACCTTGGCCCGCGGCAGCAGGCTCGTGAGCGTGCCGGCCAGCACCTCCGGATTGACCGGCTTCTCCAGATAGGGCGCCGTGGCCTGCACGAGCCCGGAACTCAGCGCGACGTGCCGCGGGATGCCGCTGAGGTACACGATCTTGATGCTCGGATAGATCGACGCCACCCAGCGCGCCAGCTCGCCGGGCACCTCGCCGGGCAGCGACAGGTCGGCGATGAGGATGTCGATCCGGCCGGCCCGCTCCCGGCAGATGGCCTCGGCCCCACTGTTGTCCGCGGCGGCGAGCACCTCGAAGCCGCGCCGGCCCAGCGAATGCGCCACGAGGTCACGCACGTCCTCGTCGTCCTCGACGATCAGGACGACGGGCTGCCCGGAATGCGGCGAGTACGGCAAGACGGCCACCTCCACCTGCGAGGCTAGGCGACCCTGGGCGCCCGCACCGGGCATTCGGGGATTATCTACTCCGCGGGCTCGGTGACGAAGTCGATGAGGCGTTCCATGGCGTTGATCAGGGGCGTCTCGACGTCCTTGTAGCTGCTGACGCTCGCGAGGATGCGGCGCCACATCTCGTACGGCTCGGCGATGCCCACCGCGCGGCAGACGCCCTCCTTCCAGTCCTGGCCGCGCGGGATGTCGGGCCAGGCGCGCAGGCCCACGCTCGCCGGTTTCACCGCTTGCCAGACATCGATGTACGGATGACCGGTCACCAGCACGTTCGGATCGGTGACCGCCGCGACGATGCGGCTCTCCTTCGAGCCCGGGACGAGGTGATCGACGAGGACGCCGACGCGGCGCCCGCGGCTGGGACGGAAATCACGGACGGCGCCGGCGAGGTCGTCGATGCCGTCGAGGGGTTCGACGACGACGCCCTCGATGCGCAGGTCGTCGCCCCAGATGCGTTCGACCAGGGCGGCGTCGTGGATGCCCTCGACCCAGATGCGGCTGGCCTTGGCGACCTGCGCCTTGACGCCGGCGACCGCCACCGAGCCGGAGGCCGTGCGCTGCTGTCGCGGAGCGGCCGGGGCGGCGGCCGGGCGGCGGAGCGTGACCAGCTGTCCCTCGAGGAGGAAGCCGGCCGGCTCCAGGGGGAAGTTGCGGCGCTTGCCGTGCCGGTCCTCGAGGACCACGGCGCCGTACTCGAAGCCGACCACCGCCCCGCAGAAGCCGGCGCCGGCGTCCTCGACGACCAGGCCGGGCTCGGCGTCCACCTCGGGTATGACCTTGCGGCGCCGCCAGTTGCCCGAGAGCACGTCCTCCCCATACATGAAACGCACCGTAACTCCCGTACGCCCGGACACGCCGGTCCGACGCTCCGGCCGAGACAAGTTCGCGCGATGGCACGTACCCTTGCCTGCATGTCCCCCGCAGCAGATGCGGCGACGCTGACGGCGCGCCGGTCGACCCGGTTCGTCGCTTGGGTACGCGCCTGGCGCGCCGGTCTCGTGCCCTTCGACGAGCTGGCCGACGAGATCGCCGGTGACGAGGAACACCTCGTCACCGACGCCCCGGGCACGTGGACCGACGTGTCCCTGACCCAGGCCCTGCCGACGCTGGCCAAGCTGCACCCCGACGACATCCGCCTGGTGCTGCCCGTGCCCGGCGACCCGCGCGGCCTGCCCGGCCCCGGCGAGCTGACCGGCGCCGCGATGCTGGCGGGCGAGGCGGTGATGACCCCGGACTACGGGGTGGTTCCCGAGGTACGCACCCACACGTCGGGCTCCGGTGTGACGTTCGAGACGGTGTTGTGGCGCTTCCATCCCGTCGCCGACTACAAGCCGGTGTTCCAGATGGGCTCGGCGGAGGCCGAGGCCGAGCTGACCCGCGTGCTGGCCGAGGCGACGACCCAGCTGGCCCGCCTCGACATCGCCCAGTGGCGCCCGGAGCTGGCCGGCGCCCTGCAGGCCCTGCGCCGCCCGGAGAGCACGGCGACCCTGCCGCCCGGCTTCGACCCGCGCTCGCGGCGGCTGTTCGCCCGGGCCAGCATCCTCGACCAGGTCCTCGCCCTCGCCGAGCACAACGCCCCGGGCGGCGCGGTCAACAACTACGAGGCCCAGCAGCGCGACGCCGCCCTGCGCCCGCTGATGAGTGCCTGCCGCCAGGCCCTCGTCGCCGCCTGCAACTCGCCGCTGCATGCCTGACCGCTACGCGCACTGCACGTTCTGCGGTGCGCGCTTCACCCCCGGTCAGCCCTGGCCGCGCCGCTGCGCCGCGTGCGGCGAGACCAGCTATCTCAACCCGAAGCCGGTCGCGGTCGCCCTGCAGCCGGTCGGCGCGGGCCTGCTCGTGATCCGGCGCGCGGTCCCGCCCGCCGCCGATCGGCTCGCGCTGCCCGGCGGCTTCATGGAGACCGGCGAGACCTGGGAGGAGTCGGTCGCGCGGGAGCTGGCCGAGGAGACCGGCGTACGCGCGGATCCCGCCGACGTCCGCCTGTTCGACGCCGTCAGTGCGCCCGACGGCACGCTGCTCATCTTCGGTCTGCTGCCGGCCCTGGCGTCCGTCGCCGACCTCCCCGAGCACGCGGACGACGAGACCCGGGGGCGCGAGGTGCTGACGCGCCCGGAGCCTTTGGGCTTCGAGCTGCACACCCGCGCCGCGAACCGCTGGTTCGAGCAGATCGCCGCGGGCTTCTGAGCTCACCACTCACCGTGGAGGGTGCGCGCCAGCGCGTCCCGGAACACCTGATCGCGCCGGGCCACCTCGGCGATCCGCTGCTCGAGGGCCGCGGTCGCCACCGGGTCGGTGGGGTTGGCGCGCAGCACCGTGAGCGCGGCCCACGTACGCGGGTCGGACCGGCCCAGCGCCCCGAGCAGGTCGACGACGCGCCGGTCGGCCGCGGGCTCGGTCGTGCCGTAGAGGGCCTGCCGAAAATACGCCGAAGCCGCGGCGGTGGCGACCGCAGCATGATCACCACGCTCCCCGTCCGTGCCCGGCAGACGATTCCCGTTCCTCCCCGGCGGGCGCTCTCCGCCCGTCTCCGGCTGACGATCCGTGCCTTTCTCAGGTGGACGCTCCATGCTGCTCTCTGGCGGACAGGAACTCGTCGATGAGCGTGATCAGGCGCACCGGGGTCTCGTCCATGGCGTAGTGGCCCGCCTCGGCCAGCACCTCGAGCCGCCCGTTCGGATAGGCGGGCAGCCACGTCGCCTCCATCACCGCCGCACTGATCGCCGGATCGTGCGCGCCGACGATCGCGAGGGCGGGAACGGGACTGCCGGCGACGCGGGCGGCGAAATCGGTGCGGGCCCACGATTCCAGGTACGCACCGAAGGCCGCGGCGTCGGAAGAAGCCAAATTCTCCCGTACGAGCGCATCGACCCACCGTGGCGCGAGCCGGTTGCCGGTGACGAGGTCCACGATGGTGCGCCGGTGCTCGGCACTGCCGGCTGCCCCGGAGAAGAGCGCCCAGCCCTGCTCGTCGAAGGGCACGCCGCTCGCGGGCACCGGGCTGATGCCGATCAGGTGCGTGACCCGGCCGGGCGCGTCGGCGAGCAGGTGCTGCGCCGCGCTGCCGCCCATCGAGTGCCCGACGACCGCGAAACGGTCCCAGCCCCGCTCGTCCGCGACCGCGAGCGCGTCGGCGGCCATCTCGGCCACGGTGTGCTCGCCGGCCACGTCCCGGCGTTGCCCGTACCCCCGGAAGTCGGGAAAGACCCACGTCTGCCGCTCGCGGTCGATCAGGTCCGGCAGATGACCCCAGCCGCGCGCGGAGCCGAACCACCCGTGCAGCGCCAGGACCCGCAACGGTCCGCTGCCCACAGTCGTCATCATGATCCCTTCTCTAAGGTGACACCATGACTCTCACACTGATGGCGGTGCACGCACACCCCGACGACGAGGTGACCAGCACAGGCGGGGCCCTCGCCCGGTACGCGGCCGAGGGGCTCACCACCATCGTCGTGACCTGCACCGACGGCCGCTGCGGCGACGGGCCGGACGGCGTCAAGCCCGGCGACCCGGGTCACGACCCCGAGGCCGTCGTGGCCACCCGCCGCCGCGAGCTGGAGGCCAGCTGCGCGACCCTCGGCGTCACCCATCTGGAGACGCTGGGCTATCACGACTCCGGCATGATGGGCTGGCCGGCCAACGAGGCGCCCGGCGCCTTCTGGACCACCCCGGTCGACGAGGCCGCCCAGCGCCTGGCCGAGCTGATCCGCCGCCACAGCCCCGACGTCGTGGTCACCTACGACGAGAACGGCGGCTACGGCCACCCCGACCACATCCAGGCCCACCGCGTCACGATGGCCGCGGTCGCCCTGGCCGGAGGCCCGGCCAAGGTCTACTGGAGCGTCGTGCCCGAGTCGTGGGTGCAAAACTTCCAGGAGCGGCTGCAAGAGCTCGGCATCACCTGGGAGGAGCCCGCCGACCAGACCGAGACGCCGCCCGAGGGCCTGCCCGACGACCAGATCACCACCTGGCTGGACACGAGCGAGTTCACCGACCAGCAGTACGACGCCCTCGCCGCCCACGCCAGCCAGGGCGACAGCGCCTTCTTCCTCAACCTGGGCAAGGAGGGCTTCGCCAAGCTGATGCGCACCGAAACCTACGTCCGCGTCCACGACACCACCGGCGCCCCGCTCCCGGAGGACGACCTCTTCGCCGGCCTCCGCCCGTCCTGAACCCGACACGCCGCCCCGCCCGTCCTGAACCCGACACGCCGCCCCGCCCGTCCTGAACCCGGTGCGCCGGCGGCATCGACGGTCAACCGATCGCGGGTGCCGCACGGCCGGCCGCGGCCCCTGTGCCACAGTGAGGGCGTGCCGAAGCGGGTCGATCACGAGGTGCGGCGAAGGCAGATCGCCGAAGCCGTCTGGCGCATCGCGGCAACCCGCGGCCTCCAGGCGGCCACCCTGCGCGAGGTAGCCACCGAAGCCGGCGTCTCGGTCCGCCTCGTCCAGTACTACTTCGCCACCAAGGACCGCCTCCTCGCCGACGCCCTCCACTACCTGACCCGAGCCATGGCCGACCGCATGCGAACCCGCCTCCGCGAACTGGGCCGCCCGCCCGGCCCCCGCGACATCATGCGGATCTGCCTGATCGAAGCCCTCCCCACCGACGACGAAAGCCTCATGATGGCCCGCGTCCACGGCGCCTACTATTCCGCTGCCCTGGCCGACCCGTCCCTCGCCTCCGCCGCCGCGGCAGGACCGGACCCCCTCCCCCAGGACTCGATGGAGAAGGTCCTCACCACCCAGATCCGAAGCGCCCAGCAAACCGGCCACATCCCCCCGACCGCCGACCCCACCCAGGAAGCCCGCACCCTCGGAGCCCTGGCCGCCGGCCTCTCCTCCATGGTCCTGGTCGGCGCCCGAACCCCCGAAGAAGCCGTCGACGTCATCACCTACCGCCTCAACGCCCTCTTCACCCCCTGACCTCCACCCCGCCGACCAACCGCCCTGCGCCACGCGACCGTCCCACCCTCGACACGCCTCGGCGCCGGCGAGCTGATCTTCTGCACGGTTTCGTCCTTCCTCCGTAGCCGTGCAGGCCAACCGGTCTTCCTCCGTGGTCGGGCGGGCAACCGGTGGGCGAGCCCGGCAGCCCATGGTCAGGCGTAGCAGCCGGTGCCCGCGCGCGGCAGCGGGCGCCCGAGTGCGGCGTTGCGCGCCCGAGCACGGCGTTGCGCGCCCGAGCACGGGCGTTGCGCGCCCGAGCACGGGCGTTGCGCGCCCGAGCACGGGCGTTGCGCGCCCGAGCACGGCGGCCGGTGCACGAACCCGGCGGACAGCGCACGAACCCGGCGGACGGCGCTCAAGCGCGACGGCCGGAGCCCGAGCGCGGCAGCCGGCGCTCGAGCGCGGCGGTGCACGCCCGAGCGCGGTCGGCACTCGAAAGCGACGGCCGGTGCCCAGCGCGACTGCCGGTGCCCGAGCGCGGCGGGCGGTGACGGGTGGGTCAGATGTGTTGGAGTTCGCGCTCGGGTTCGGTGGCGGCGAGGTGCTTGGTGAGCTGCTCGCCTTCGACGTCGACGTTGGGGAGGGCTCGGTCGAGCCAGCGGGGCAGCCACCAGGCGGAGCGGCCGAGCAGGGACAGGACGGCCGGGACGATGGTCATGCGGACCAGGAAGGCGTCCACGGCCACGCCGAAGGCCAGGGCGAAGCCGATCGACTTGATGATCGTGTCGTCGGCCAGGACGAAGCCGGCGAAGACGCTGATCATGATGAGGGCAGCCGCGGTGACCACGCGGGCGCCGTGCTTGACGCCGCTGATGATTGCCTCGTCGGGGGCGGCGCCGTGCACGTAGTCCTCGCGGGCGCGGCTGACCAGGAAGAGCTCGTAGTCCATGGCCAGGCCGAAGAGGATGCCGATCAGGAAGATCGGGATGAACGAGACGAGCGGGCCGGTGGAGTCGACGCCGAAGAGGTCCGCGAGCCAGCCCCACTGGAAGACCGCGACCAGCGCCCCGAACGCCGCCACGACCGACAGCAGGAAGCCCAGCGTGGCCTTGACCGGCACCAGGATCGAGCGGAAGACCAGCATCAGCAGAATGAAGGCCAGCCCGACGATGACCGCCAAGTAGGGCAGCAGCGCGTCGCTGAGCTTCTCGGACACGTCGATGTTGATCGCGGCCGTGCCGGTGACGGCGAGCGTGGCTCCGGTCGCCGCGGTGAAGCCCGACTCCTGGGCTCGGATCGCGTGCACGAGGTCTTTGGTGTCCTCGCTGGTGGGCCCGCTCTTCGGGATCACATTGAGCAGGGCCGTGTCGCCGGCCTGGTTGGGCGTCGGCGGGGTGACGAGGACGACGTCGGCAAGACCGGAGATGATCTTCTGCGCCTGGGCGCCGGCCGTGGCGGCCTGCCCGGCGGGGGCCTCGACCACGATGACCAGCGGTCCGTTGAAGCCGGCGCCGAAGCCCTCGGCGAGCTGGTCGTAGGCCTTGCGCTGGGTGGAGTCCGGTGCTGCCGAACTGTCGTCCGGCAGGGCCAGGCGCAGGTCCAGCGCGGGAATCGCCACGACACCGATCGCGAGCACGGGCACCAGCAGCGCGAGCACCCGGTGCTTGACGACGGCACGGGCCCAGCGCTCACCCGCCGGCGTCTTGCCGGTCGGCTCGGCGGCACCGGCGCGCTGCTTCTTGGGCAGCACCTTGGTGCCGGCAAAGCCCAGCAGGGCCGGCAGCAGCGTGAGGCTGATGACCACGGCGACCGCGACGGTGCCCGCGGCGGCGAAGCCCATGGCGGCCAGGAACGGGATGCCGACAACGGCGAGGGCGGCCAGGGCGATGACGACCGTCAAGCCCGCGAACACCACGGCGGAACCGGCGGTGCCCACGGCGCGGGCGGCAGCCTCCTCGGGATCCCGGGCGCCGAGCTCGTGCCGATAGCGGGTGACGATGAACAGCGCATAGTCGATGCCGACGGCCAGGCCCAGCATCAAGGCGAGCGCCGAGGTGCTGCCGGACAGGTCGAAGAAGCCGGTGGCGATCTGGATCCCGGCCATGCCGACGCCCACGCTGACGATCGCGGTGAGCAGGGGCAGTCCGGCCGCCACGAGCGCACCGAACGTGACGAGCAGGACCACGGCGGCCACGACGACGCCGAGCACCTCGGTGGCTCCGGCCTCCGTGCCCGCCTGCGTGGCGTCGCCGCCGTATTCGACCCCGACGCCGGCGCTCTTCGCGGTGTCGCCCGCCGCGAGCAGGGCTTCCTTGTCGGCCTCGGTCAGGTCGACGGCAGCGACCCGGTAGGTGACCGTCGCGTAGGCGGTCTGCCCGTCCTGCGACACGGTCTGCGACTCGTAGGGGTCGGCAACCGCGGCCACCTGCGGGGCGGTTTGCAGCTTGGCGACGGCCCGCTCGATGGCGGCCTTCGGCGAGCCACCGGTCAGCGTCGCGTCGCCGGAGACGGTGAACACGACCTTGGCGGACGCTGTGTTGCCGCCGCCGCCCATCTTCTCCCCGATCACGTCGAGGGCCCGGGACGACTCCGTGCCGGGGATGGAGAAGGCGCTGGTCGTGGAGCCGGACAGCGTCACCGCGCCCACTCCCAGGAGCGCCAGGACCAGCACCCACAACGCCAGCACAAGGCGCCTCCGCCGGAACGAGAACCGCCCCAACCTGTACAGCAACGTCGCCATCGCACTCTCCCTCGCCTGCTCGTTACCGGCTCATCTATGCCGTTCGGCGCTTCCCAGCATCGGCTTAAACTTGACGCTCGGCCAGTTTATTTCTTGCCATGCGGCCAGTATCACACTTGCCTTCCGGCTAGTACCAGGCTTGCCGTATGGTTAGTTTTCCAGCGAGGGAGGCGATACCATGGCAGCGGGCACGAGACCCCGGGGGGCCGGGCGGGTCCAGGTTCTCGAGACCGCGCGGCGGCTCTTCACGCTGCACGGTGTCGAGGGCACGTCCCTGCAGGCGATCGCGGACCTGATGGGCGTCTCGAAGGCTGCTGTCTACTACCACTTCAAGACCAAGGACGATTTGGTACGCGGCGTCCTGGAGCCGATCATCGCCGGGATCGCCGAGCTGGCTCGTGTCATCGGGGCCCAGCGGGGTCGCAATGCCCGGCTGGACGCGATGCTCATCGGCATCGTCGACCTCGCCGTCGCGCACAACGACGAGTTCCAAGTGGTCATGGGCGACCCCTACATCGGCAGCGTGCTGCAGGCCGAGGTCGACGCGCTGGGCTTCGCCGAGCTCGCCGAGTCCTTGGCGCTGACGGGCACCGACCCCGCCACGATGGCGACCCGCGTGGCGCTGTCGGTCTTCGTCACGGGCCTGCGCGGCCCGCTGACCGATCCGGAGCTGCTGGCCCTCGGCGACGCCGCCCTCCGCGAGCACCTGATCGAGAGCGGCCGCCGCCTGCTCGGCATCCGCCGCCGACCCCACGCCCTCTGACACGCCCTCACGCCCCCTCCGACCCCGCCCCGCGCGAGCACCTGATCGAGAGCGGCCGCCGCCCGCCCGGCATCCGCCGCCGACCCCACGCCCCCTGACACGCCCTCACGCCCCCTCCGACCCCGCCCCGCGCGAGCACCTGATCGAGAGCGGCCGCCGCCGGCCTCACGCCCTCCGGCCCGCCCCGCGCAAGCACCTGATCGAGAGCAGCCGCCGCCGGCCACGCGCCCCCTGGCCCGCGCTCACGCCCTCCCCGTAGCCGCCCTCAAGCCCCTGAGGCGAAGCCCCAGCGTCGACAGCCGGCCCGCCCGGACATCCCGGGTCACAGCAGCGGTGTCGGCGAGTCGGCCACGCGGGACACCGCCGGCGAGGATTACGGCAAGGGATGGGAGTCCGACATCACGGGCGGCGAGGCGGCGTGGGGAGGCCCTTGCGAGACGGCGCGGTGCGGGGACGGCCATGGCGTGCTAGCTCGGTGTCGAGCTTGTCAGGCTGAGCGGTGACGTCACCCATGAGGTCAGCGGGCTGTGCGGCGAGGTCGCCCCAGAAGATCAGCGGGCTGAGCGGTGACGTCGCCCCTAGGTCAGCGGGCCGTGCGGCGAGGTCGCCCATGAGGTCGGCCCCTCCGGCGACCATGCGATCCGGGTCGTCGGACCTCCACGCGACAACGCGCGCGAGGCGACCCACGCGGAACCACCCGAGCACCATGAATGCGGGCAAGGTAACGAGGGCGCGGCCGAGGACGAGGACCGCTCGAGGGCACCCACGCGGAACCGCGCAAGCACAACGGCCCGGGCGCTCTCGCTCCCGGAAAGAGGAGGGGCGCGGCGCGACGCGGGTGGTCCGGATGGGGCGGGAGCCGGTGCCCACGCCGACGTTCAACCCCGTGCGGGCGTCACCGCAGGCGGCCCCGATGGGCGAGGCGATCCGATCGCGTCGTAGTGGAATGCCATGCCTCGACTATGTGGTATGACGCTACGTGAGGTGCAAGCCATGACCTATGAGATCCGTCCCCTGGACGCGTCGACCTGGGACGCGTTCGCCGCCCTGGTCGAGCGCAACAACGGCGTCTTCGGCGGCTGCTGGTGCATGGGCTTCCACGGGGGGCTGTCCCGGCGTGACCCCGGCCTGAACAAGACAGCGAAACAGCAGCGGGTGCTCGGCGGGCAGGCGCACGCCGCGCTCGTCTTCGACGGGGGCGACTGCGTGGGCTGGTGTCAGTTCGGCTCACCGCAGGAAGTGCCGGCGATCAAGAACAGAGCCGCGTACGAGCGGGACCGGCCGGTCCCGCCCGATTGGCGGATCGCCTGCAACTTCGTCGGGAAGGGGCACCGGCGGCAAGGGGTCGCCACGGCCGCGCTGGCCGGGGCGCTCGATCTCATCGCGGAGCTCGGGGGCGGGACCGTGGAGGGCTACCCGGAGAGCGCCGGCTCCGTGGCAGCCGGCTTTCTTTTCACGGGGCGCTCTCGACGTACGAGAAGATGGGTTTTGTCCGTGATCGTCAGATCGGCAAGCATCGCTGGGTGGTGCGGAAGACCCTGGCCCCCGCGTGAGGGGCCAGGGCATCAGATCTCGCCGATCAGATCCGCCACGCTGTCGACGATGCGCGACGGGCGGTAGGGATAGCGCTCGCTCTCCTCGCGCGTGCTGATCCCGGTCAGCACCAGGATCGTCTCCAGCCCGGCCTCGAGCCCGCACAGCACGTCGGTGTCCATCCGGTCGCCGATCATGGCGGTGCTCTCGCTGTGGCCGCCGATGACGTTGAGGGCCGAGCGCATCATCATCGGGTTGGGCTTGCCGACGAAGTACGGCTCGACGCCGGTCGCCTTGCTGATCATCGCGGCGACCGAGCCTGCGGCCGGCAGCGCGCCCTCGTTGGACGGGCCGGTGGCGTCGGGATTCGTACAGATGAAGCGGGCGCCGTCGTTGATCAGCCGGACGGCCTTGGTGATGGCCTCGAAGCTGTAGGTGCGCGTCTCGCCGAGCACGACATAGTCCGGCGAGAACTCGGTCAGGATGTAGCCGGCCGCGTGCATGGCCGTGGTCAGGCCGGCCTCGCCGATGACGTAGGCCGTGCCGCCCGGGCGCTGGTCGGCCAGGAACTGCGCGGTCGCCAGCGCGGCCGTCCAGATCGACTGCTCGGGCACGTCGAAGCCCATGCGGGCCAGGCGGGCCTGCAGGTCACGCGGCGTGTAGATGGAGTTGTTGGTGAGGATGAGGAACGGCTTGCCGCTCTCCTTCATCCGGTTGACGAACTCCGGGGCCCCCGGCACCGGCACGCCCTCGTGGACGAGGACTCCGTCCATGTCGGTCAGCCAGGATTCGATGGCCTTGCGCTCGGTCATGAGGCTCCTCGTCGTTGCGGGGCCGGGCAACAGTCGGCCGGGCAGACGTCCCAGACCGGCAGACTACCGAGCCGGTCGCGGTCGACGCCCGCGGTGCGCTCCTGGACGAGCTCGCGGATCATCGTGACGAACGCCGGGTGGGTGCCGGGCGTGGCCGCGCGGGCGTAGCCCAGGCCCAGCTCCCCGGCGGTCTCCTTGGCCTCGTTGTCGAGGTCCCAGATGACCTCGAGGTGGTCGGAGACGAAGCCGATCGGGCTGACCACGACGTCGGTCACGCCCTCCTTGGCCAGGGCCTTCAGGTGATCGTTGATGTCGGGCTCGAGCCACGGCACCTGCGGCGGGCCGGAGCGGCTCTGCCACACCAGGTCCCACGGCAGGTCGCTCGCGGCCTGGGCGTGCACCAGGGCGGCGGTCTCGTTGAGCTGCGCCTCGTAGCGGCCGCCGGTCGGGCCCGCGGTCGCCGCCATGGAGTTGGGGATCGAGTGCGCGGTGAACACCAGGCGGGTGCTCGCGCGGCGGGCCGGGTCGAGGGTGCCCAGCGCGGAGCGGACCGCCTCGACGTGCGGGCCGACGAAGCCCGGGTGGTCGTGGAACTGCCGCAGCTTGGTGATCGCCGGCGCGCCCGGGCCGACCTTCGCGCGGGCCTGCGCGATGTCCTCCCAGTATTGCTTGCAGGACGAATAGCCCCCGTACGCGCTGGTCGCGAAGCCCAGCGCCGACGTGATCCCCTCGTCGCGCATCTGCGCCACGGTGTCGGCCAGCATCGGGCCCCAGTTGCGATTCCCCCAGTACGCGGGCAGCTGCACCCCGTGGGCGGAGAAGTCGGCTTGGACCGCGGCCAGCAGGTCGCGGCACTGCTGGTTGATCGGCGACACCCCGCCGAAGTGGTAGTAGTGCTCGGCGACCTCGGCGAGCCGTTCCTCGGGGACACCGCGCCCGCGCGTCACGTTGCGCAGGAACGGCATCACGTCGTCGGGATGCTCGGGGCCGCCAAAGGAGAGCAGGAGAAACGCGTCGTACGCCACCGGACCATCCTCCCTCGCCCGGCCCGGTGGCGCCCGCGCACCCCGCCGATCAGCAATCGACGTCACTGTTTACGCGTACGGCCTCCGACGCGCAGCATCACGCCGCCGATGACCAGGAGCATGGACAGCACCAGCAGCCCGAGCAGGTTCTGACCGGTCTTGGGCAGGTTGTCCCCGCCGCCACCGCCCGAGTTCGAGGTGTCGGTGGGCGTGGAGTCCGAGCTGCCCGCGATCGACAGCAGCGCCTCGATCGTGTTGTTGACCACATTGCCCTCGGCGCTCGTGGTGCTGATCGTCACGCGTACGGGATGGACGCCCTTCTTCGCCGCCGAGGTGATCCGCATGCTGAGCCACAGCTCGCTGGTGGCCCCGACCGGAGCGTCGGGACCGTCACAGACGACGGCGTTCGCGTCCCCCGTCTCGTCGGGCATGCACTCGATGGTCACCAGCCCGGCGTCGTCCCCGGAGGCGTCGAGCAGCACCCGGGCCAGTGCCAGGTTGACGCCCGCCGGCGGGTCGATGCTGAAGGTGATGCCGGCCGCGGTCTGCGAGCCGTTGTTGCTGTAAGGCAGCTTCAGCAGCACCGTGCCCCCGGGCCGCGCGGTGGTCGTCTTGCGCTTGACCCCCAGCTCCAGGTCCACCCGCGAGGACACCACCGAGATCGCGGGCATCGCCTGGTCCTCGGCGTCCGAGCAGCTGCCGTTGGCCGGCTCGGCGTCGAGGCAGCCGCCGGTGATGACCGTGCCGACGCTCACGGTACGCCCGACGACGAACGGGATGTTGTACGTGTACGCGGCCCCGACGGCCAGGTTCCGCGTACAGGTGACGACGTTGCTCTCCTCGTCCCAGACGCAGTCGGCCGGCAGCGGCGAGCCCGGGGTGAGCCCCGACGGGACCTTCAGCGTCATGACGTGCGGGTTCGCGGCGTTCGGGCCGGGGTTGCGCAGCCGGATCGGGAGCACCGTCTTCTGCCCGGGCGCGGCCGGGTTGACCGTCGGCGTGCCGAAGGTGGTGGTGACCGTGTCCGTGTCGCCGCCCGTCGTGACCAGCACGCCCGAGGCGACCAGCTGGTCGGTCGCGCTGCTGTCGTCGGTGAGCGTGATGTTCGTCGCCGTCCACTTGGCGTCCGCGCTGACCGCGTCGTCCACGGCGACGGTCAGCGTGATCGTGACCGTGCCCTCCTCCTCGGCCATGTCGGTGCACCTGACCTGGGCGGTCGTGACGGCGCAGGTGCCGTTGGAGGCCTCGCCGGAGCTGGACTCCGACGCCGCGGCGCTCACCGCGAAGCCGTCCGGCAGCGTCTCGAGCGGCACGACCAGGCTCAGCCCGTCGCGCGTACTCGTGTCGGTGATCGTGATCTGCGGCTGCCCGTCGCTGCCCGGGGCGATCTCCACCGGGGTGGTGTCGATCGTCACCGTGTTCCGCAGCGGCTGATAGAGGGCCTGCTCGTCGGCGAGCTCGAACGTCGTCAGACAGGTGCTCGACCCGTTGACCGCCACGCAACCCCCGGTCGCCGGCAGGGACGGGTCCGCGTCGGCGGGCACCACGACCGGCAGCTGCCAGATCCGGGCCGCCGCGCCGACCGCCTGGTTGAAGCGGCAGGTCAGCTGGGTGCTCGTGGCCGGGGTGCAGTCGATCGCGGCCTGCCCGGACAGCGTGCCGAAGGTCGTCTGGCTCGGCGCGGTGACCGTGGTCGTCGTGCCGGTGGCGTCGGACGGGCCGGTGTTGGTGATCGTCGCCGTGACCACCGTCGTCGTGCCCAGCGGCACCGGGTCGGTCGGGCCGGTCAGCACGATCCGCACCCCGGGTACGGGCGGGCCGGTCAGCACGATCGTGCCGTTGCCCTGCGCGGTGTCGCCGGTGCCCCGGCTGACCGTGATGCCGGTCGGGGTCCAGGTCACACCGGCGGCCAGGGACGAGGCCGTGGTCACGCCGAGCGCGACGGCCTGGTTGGTGCCGGCGACCAGGTCGACGCCGGTGCACAGGACCTGAGCCGCCTGGATCTGGCACGCCGACCCGGTCGGGCCGGTGGCGGAACTCACGGTGAAACCGGCCGGCAGCTGCGCCAGCGGTACGGTCACCGTCAGCCCCGTGACGGCGCGCGAGGCGGTGACGACGACGTAACCCGTACCCGTCAGACCCGGCGTAGCTGTCCCCGAACGCGTGCCGACACCCAGCGTGCCGTCGAGCTCCGCGCCGAGCACGATGTCGGGCAGCGGGTTGTCGGGCGGGCTGGTGCAGACGTTGTCGCGGTTGGTGTCCACGCAGCCGCCGTCCACGGGCTCGTCCGGGTCGGCGGTGCCGGGCACGAGCACCCGCAGCGTCCACTGGCGGTTCGTGCCCGCGGCGACCACGTCCAGCGTGCAGTCCACGCGCGTGCCGGACGCCCGCGTGCAGTAACGCGGCAACGCGAAACCGGGGTCGAACGTCGTGCCGCCCGGCGCCCGGAAACTCAGGAAGGCGTTGCGCGCGTCCGACGGGCCCGGGTTCGTCGCCGTGATCGCCAGGTCGGCGGCCGAGCCCGGCGTCACCGTGCCCGGCGCGGGGCCGACGACGGTCACGGTCAGGGGCGCGTCGGCGTCGGCCACGGTCGCGGCGGCCACCGTACGCGTCACGCTCTCGTCCCCCCGCGTGACCGCCACCGCCGGGGCCCACACCGCACCGGGGTCGGCCGCCGCCGAGGCCGCGACCGTGACCCGCAGCGCGACGGTACCGCCCGCGGTGACCGCGAAGTCCCCGCAGCTGTACGCGGTGCCGGACGTCGTGCACGTGGCGCCGTCGGCCGCGATCGCCGTCGTGGTCAGGCCGGCCGGCAGCGCGTCGCGCGGGATCGTCACCCGCACGCCGGTACGCGCCTGGCTCAGCGCCACCGACACCGTGGTGACCGCCGTGCGTCCCGGCACGACCGGCGTGTTCGTGGCGGTGACCGTCGCGATCCGGCCCAGCGGCGTGGCCAGCCGGATGTCCGGCAGCGCGCGGTCGCTCGGGCCGCCGCAGGCCGCGTCGCCGTCGAGGTCGAGGCAGCCGCCGGTGAGCGCCTGGTTCGGATCGGCGTTGCCCGGCACCACGATCGGCACGTCCCACACCAGGCTCGCCGGCGCCACCCCGAGCGTCACCGAGCAGCTGATCCGGGTCGCCGAGGCGCGCGTGCACGAGTCCGCCAGCGGCGCCGCCAGGGTGCCGAACGCGGTGCCCACCGGCGCCCGCAGCGTGACCAGGGCGTCCGTGGCCGTCGAGGGGCCGGCGTTGGTCAGCGTCACGCGCATGGTCGTGGTGTCGCCGGGCAGGACCGTGCCCGGGGCGGGACCGGTGACCTGCGCGTCGAGGGTGTAGTCGGGGTCGCCGGTGCGGACGAGCAGGCCGGCGCCCGTGGCCTGGTCACCGGCCGGATTGGTGGCGGTGATGGCACGCGTCGACCAGACGAGCGTGCCCTGGACGCCGGACGCGACGCTGACCGGGATGGTGATGGTCGTGCCGGAGGCCGGGACGCTGACGTTCGTACACGTGATGGCCGTCGCATTGACCGCGCAGCTCGCCGCCGGCGTCGCGGTGACCGTGCCCAGCGTCATCTCGGCCGGCTTGTCGTCCAGCGGAATCGACAGGGTCAGGCCCGTCTGCGCCGGGCTCGCCGACAGCAGCACGACCGCGTTGCCCGTGGTGCCCGGGGTCACCCGGGCCGGGCTCGTGCTGATGTCAAGCTGCCGGTCGAAGGGCGCGGCCAGCACGATCGGCGGCAGCGGATCGTCGCCCGGGCCGCACAAGCCGTTGTCGTCCAGGTCCACGCAGCCGCCGCCGAGCGGCTGCGCCGGGTCGGCACCGCCGGACACCACGACCGGCAGCGCGAAGTTGATCGCGGGCGCGTCCACCGGCAGGTCGAAGGTGCAGCTCACGCGGCCGCTGGTCACGATCCGGCAGAACTGCGCGGTGGGCCCGCCGAGCGGCCCGAACGTCCCGCCGTCCGGCGCCAGCACACTGATCGTCTCGTCGTTGGCGTCCGACGGGCCGGTGTTGTCGACACTCACCGTGAGCGTGCCCGTCCCGCCCGGCGGCACCGGCCCGGACGGCGGCGTGGTGTTGACGTCAAGGGTGTAGACCGGCGCGCCGACCACCGCGAGCCGCTCCCGCGCGGCGACCGACTGGGTGCCGCGGCTCACGGTGACCGGGTCCGCGGACCACGGCGTCCCCTGTACGGCCGAAGGGGCCGCCGCCACGCCGAGCGACACGGTCGCCGTGGTGCCGTCCGGGATCGTCAGCCCGGTGCAGGTGACCCGCGTGGCGGTCGCCGTGCACACCCCGCCGTTGGTCGCGCTCTGCGTCCGGACGCTCAGACCCCCGGGCACACCGTTCAGAGGTACGGACACCGCGATGTCATCCAGATCCCCGTGCGCCGCGGTCACCGTGACAGTGGCCACGTCCTGCCGCCCGGGCGTCACGGTGGCCTGCGTGGCGTCCAGCGTCACGCGGCGGTCGAAGGGCACCTGCAGCACGATCGGCTCGATCGGCTCGTCGTCGGGACCGCAGCCGGAGACCCCGTCGAGCTCGACACAGCCGCCGCCCAGCGGGGTGAACGGGTCCGCGCCCGCCGCCACGACAAGCGGAAGCCGCAGCTCGGGCGTCTCGTCCTCGGCGACCACGTCGACGGTGCACACCGCGCGGCGCGGGCTGCTGAGCTGGCACGGGCTCGCCGGAGGACCGAAGGTCGTGCTGTTCGGGGCGATGACGACGACGCTCGCGTCCGTCGCGTCGGACGGGCCGCCGTTGGCCACCACGACGGTGATCTGGGTCGTACCCCCGGGCAGCACGGTGTTGTCGGCCGGGCCCGTGACGGTCGCGGTGAGATCGGTGACGGGCGGGCCGGCGATCGCCAGGTCCCCGTCGCGGCTGATCTCCTCGTCGCCGTCGGTGACCACGACGTCGGCGGCGGTCCACTTGGCCGGCGGAGTCGCGCTGGACGGAACGGCCACGGTCAGCGTCAGGTCCCGCTGCTCGTTGGATTGCAGGTCGACCCCGGTGCAGGTGACAACGCTCGTCGTGACGGCGCAACCCGGGGCGGTGGCCGTCCAGCCGCCGGGCAGGGCACCCAGCGGGATCGTGACGGTCAGGTCGTCCTCGTCCTGGGTCGATCGGAGGCGCACGCGGGCGACTCCGGTCGTACCCGGGGTGATCGTGGCCGCGACCAACGTCTCGGTCAGGCGGTTGGCCAGCGGGGTGCGCAGCTGGATGCCGGGCAGCGGGCTGTCGTCCGGGTCGTCGCAGTCGGCGTCGTTGTTGAAGCTCACACAGCCGCCGTCGAGCGGGGTGCTCGCATCCGCCTGGGCGGAGACATTGAGCGGCAGGGTGTAGGTGACGTCGTCACCGGCGGCCAGGGTCACCGTGCAGCGCAGGGCGGTCGGACCGGTGACCGTGCACTGCTGGCTCGCCGGGCCGGTAAGCGGGCCGAACGTCGTCGAGCGCGGCGCCAGCACCGTGAAGGTCGACTCGCCGGCGTCCGAGGGGCCGTCGTTCGTGATGGTGACGCTCATCGTGGTGCTCTGCCCCGGGCGTACGGTCCGGGGCGCGGGCGGGACCGCGTCCACCGAGTACGTCCACCGCGGGTCGGCGGTGACCAGGGTGCCCGTGGTCTGGCCGGTGGAGTCGCCGCTGGTCGCGCTGACCGGGCGGGTCGGAGTGGTGACCCAGTTCGCCGTCACGTCCGGGTCCAGCGTGACCGGGACGGTGACCGTCGTCGTGCCCTGCCGGGGGAACGTGACGTTCTCGCAGTAGATGCTCATCGCGCCGTTCGTGCAGGTGCCGCCGCCGGTGGTGGTCACTGTCCCCACGGTGTAGCCGGCGGGCGGGGCCGGGATCGTGAGAGTGCCGGTGCCGTTCTGAAGCCCGGCGTTGGTCACACGGATCCGGACATTTGCCGCTTGCTGGCTGCCGGGCGTGGCCGTCACAGGGACGATCGTCAGGCCGTTGTTGAGGTTCACGTCGGGGTCGCTGACCGTCAGGAGGCGCCCGGCGCCGGTCGCCGCGAAGCCGTTGAGCGTCGCGGTGATGTTGCTGACGTCCCAGGTCGTACCCGGCGGGGTGGTCGTGGTCGCCGCGGCCGTGACCGTGATCGCGATCTTGTCGTTGGCCGGCACCGTCACGCCGGTGCACGTGATCGCGGTGCTCGTCACCGTGCACAGGTTGCTGCCCACGACGGCCCGGGTGATCGACACGCCGTCGGGCCGGCCCGCGAGCGGGACGGTGACCGTGGTCGTCGCGTCCGAGGGGCCCTCGTTCGTCACCGTGATCGGCGTCGACGCCGACTTGCCCGCCGGCAGGGCCATCTGCGTGACCGTGATCGTGCTCCGGGTGGTCTGCGGATTGCCCACCGTGACCAGCCGGCCCTCGCCCCGGACCGAGATCGTGGTGTCCGGCACCGCCGGGAACGGCGTGCTGACCGCCGTGATGCTCCCGTCGGCCGGCGACCAGTTGGCCGCGCCGGCCGCGTTCGCCGCGACCGTCACCGGCAGCGACACGGTGACGCTGCCGCCGCCCGGCACGGTGACGCCGGTGCACCGGATCTGCGTGGTGCTGGCCGTCGAACAGGTGCCACCGCCGGTCGCCGTGACCTCCCCCAGCGTGTAGCCGGTGGGCGGCGCCGGAATCGTCACCACCGTGTTCGGCGCGGCGACCTCGCCCGCGTTGGTGATCGTGACCGTCGGCGTGCCCGTGGTGCCCGGCACGACGGTCTTCGCGCTCGTGCCGATCGACCCGAACTTGACATACCCCGAGCACGTCGACTCCGCCACGATCACCGTGCCCTTGGCGAGCGCCCCGGTCGTGCCGCCGAGCAGATCGAGATTCAAACCCTGCACGGTGTACGACAACCGGCCCGTCGTGGCGTTGTAAGAGGCGGTCTGCCGGTCGAGGACGCCGGTCAGAATGCCGGGCACGTCGAGGTTCAGGCCCGTCGAGGGGTTGACCGTCGCCCCGAGCAGCTTGAGGTTCGCGACATCCGTGTCCGCGGTGACCGCCGTCGGCGACATCGTGCAGGAGGTGTCGACGGCGTCGAGGCCGAGCGTGCTCGCCCCGAGAACGTTGAGCCCGGCGACGGTGGCTCGCGCCGTGCCGCCGTTGCTCGTAGAGTCGGGCCCGGTCCGCGCCGTGATGGCTCCGGTGCCGAGAACGTTCGGTACCCCGATGTTCGCCACCTGCTGCGTGTTCGCGGCCTGACCCGTCTGCCAGGTGCTCTGCGTCGTGGTCAGCAGGTTCACCGGGAGGCCGAGCAGGGTCAGGTCGGTGCGGAGACCCTGGGCGGTCGTGGAGACGGTGGCGGGGGCGGCCTGGGCGGCGGTGGGCGGCCCTATGAGCGCCAGGGCGAGCAGCACGGCGGCGAAGACCACCATGCGCCGGGGCTGTCCCGAGTCGTCATCACGAAACACTCGCATATGCACCACGAGGCGAACGGTAAGCCCGACGAATGCGAAAGATCTTTCGTTTCCGGATTCAGCTCACAAGTCAGACTTTTCCCGTTATCGGCGCCCGCCTCACAGCCGTAGGCCGCCCGTCCAGTGTCCGCCGCCCGCCCGTCCGTTTCTCCCCAGCCCGTTCGGATGATCTCCCCCGCCGCCGTACGCACGCCGCCTCACCTGCAATTGGCGCCGCAAGTCATCGGCGTCATGGTGTGCAGACCGTGCTGGACCCCGCAGTACATCTGGGCTCCAAGAGCGACCGCCGCGTTGCACGCCCCGGCGCATCGGCGTCCCAGCACCGCCCGCCGTGCTGAACGCCGCGTTGCGCGGCGTAGTGCATCGGCCTGTTGCACGGCGTGGTGCATCGGCGCTCCAGCTGCGACCGGGCGTGCCGGCCGTCGCGGCCCATGCCGCAGTGCGTCGGCGCTCCAGCAGTGTCGGCCGAGCTGGACGTCGCGGCGTATGCCGCAGTGCGTCGGCGCTCCAGCCGTGTCGGCTGTGTCAGACGTTGCGGCGCGTTGGTCATCCTAGGAGGCTAGGCTCCTTTGCCCGGGCGCGGAAAAGGGGCCGCAACCTCGCGACCCCTCGCCGTTGTCTTGCCCAATGCCCGCCGCTCAGGCGCCCAGCGCGTGGTACCCGCCGTCGACGTGCACGATCTCGCCCGTGGTCGCCGGGAACCAGTCCGACAGCAGCGCGCAGATCGCCCGCCCCGCCGGCTCCTGGTCGGTGAGGTCCCAGCCGAGCGGCGCCCGGTTCTGCCACGCCTCCTCGAACTGCTCGAAGCCTGGGATCGACTTGGCCGCCATCGTCCGCAGCGGACCGGCCGAGACCAGGTTGCTGCGCACACCGTGCCGGCCGAGGTGCAGCGCCAGGTAGCGCGACGCCGACTCGAGGCCCGCCTTGGCGACGCCCATCCAGTCGTACACCGGCCACGCCTTCGTCGCGTCGAACGTCAGGCCGACGATGCTGCCGCCCCGGCCCATCAGCGGCAGGCAGGCCGTGGCGAGCGCCTTGTAGGAGAACGTCGACACCTCGAGCGCCTTCGCCACGTCGGCCCAGCCCGCGTTCAGGAACTCGCCGCCCAGCACGCTCTGCGGCCCGAACGCGATGGAGTGCACCACGCCGTCCAGCCCGTCGACGTGCTCCCGCACCTTGCCCTCGAGCGCGGCCAGGTGCTCGGGATCGGTGACGTCGAGCTCGATCACCGGCGCGGGCTCCGGCAGCCGCTTCGCGATCCGCTCGACCAGCGACAGCCGGCCGAACCCGGTCAGCACGACCGTCGCACCGTTCTCCTGCGCCAGCTTCGCCGCCGAGAACGCGATCGACTGGTCGGTGATGATGCCGGTGATGAGCAGCCGCTTACCGGCCAGCAGTCCAGACACGAAATCTCCTGTGTTGTCACTCGTCGCTGGCGCGCGCCTCTCGACGCCCGCCCCCGCGTACTTCCTAGCCCTGCAGCCCCAGCCGCGATCCCGCAGCCGGTCAGCTCGTCAACCCGTCAGCCAAATGACCCCGGAACCACGTCGCCGCCCCGGAACCGCACCGCCGCCCCAAGACCGCGTGCCGCTCCAGAATGCATCGCTGCCCCAGAACCGCATCGCCGCCCCAAGACCACGTGCCGCTCCGAACCGCATCGCCGCTCCGAACCGCACCGCCGCCCCAAGACCACGTGCCGCTCCGAACCGCACCGCCGCCCGTTGACCGCATCGGCGCCGACTGCCGTCAGTGGCCCATGCCGAGGCCACCGTCGACCGGGATGACCGCGCCCGAGATGTAGGCCGCGCTGTCCCCGGCGATGAAGGTGACCGCCTGCGCCACCTCGTCCGGCGTCGCGAGCCGCCCGGCGGGGATCGCCTTGAGGATCTCCTCCTTGCGGGCGTCGGACAGCACGTCGGTCATCTCGGTGGCAATGAAGCCCGGCGCCACCACGTTGGCGGTGATGTTACGGCTGCCCAGCTCGCGGGTGATCGAGCGGGCCATGCCGACCAGGCCGGCCTTGCTCGCCGCATAGTTCACCTGGCCGGGGCCGCCGTAGAGCCCGACGACCGAGGAGATGAAGATGATCCGGCCCCACTTGGCGCGCAGCATCTTGGAGCTGGCCCGCTTCGCGACGCGGAAGGAGCCGGTCAGGTTGGTGTCGAGCACCCGGGTGAACTGCTCCTCGGACATGCGCAGGAGCAGCGTGTCGTCGGTGATGCCGGCGTTGGCGACGAGGACCTCGACCGGGCCGAGCTCCTTCTCGACCGTGGTGAAGGCCGCGTCGACGGCGGCGGGGTCGGTGATGTCGCACTCGACGCCGAAGAGTCCCTCCGGTGCGCCGCTGCCACGGTGGGTGACCGCCACCCGGTCACCCTGCTTGGCGAACGCCTGGGCGATGGCCAGGCCGATGCCACGGTTTCCTCCGGTCACCAGGACGGTGCGGGCCAACGCGCTGCTCCTTCTCTCGTTGCTGCTCGGTGCCCGGAGCCGGTCCGGCACACGGCCGGTCCAATTCAGCGGGATGGCAGCAGACTAGGCCCTACCCGCCGGTAGGAGCGAACCCGCCGGACGAGACCTTCGCCATGCTGACCTGGGCGCCCAGAATTTCGCAGGCGCGACCTGCGGCATCACCCTCTTCGGTAGGTGCGCGCCCCCTACCGGAGAGGGTGGCACCCCCTACCGAAGAGGGGCGACGAAATCGATCCCCCGTCGTACCGTCCCGGGCATGGAACCTCTCCGCGCCTTGCGCCGGCTCATCGCCGGTCCGGACCGTCGGCAACCGCCGGCCGGATGGCGCCTGCCCGCTGCATTCCGGCTGTACGGGACGCCGCTCGGCCTGCTGGTGCTGCTGATGCTGGGGCTGGCGAACGGCGCCTACCTCATGGACACGCGGTCCCTCAGGCCGTGGCCGGCCGCGCTGCTGTCGATCGGCGTGGTGCTTCCGGTGGTGCTCTCCGCAGCGGGGCTGCGCCTGACGGCGTGGCGCCTGGCCTGGCCGATGCTGTTCATCGGCGTGGCGCGGGCCACCCCGGAGGAGCCGTGGCCGTGGACCCCGGTCCAGATCCTGGCTTTCCTGGCGGTCTTCGTGCTCCTGACGATGCGGGAGAGGGCGTCCGTCATCGCCTGGACGACGGCGCTGTCCATCGTTCCGATCCTCGCCCTCGCCCCCCGGACCAACGCGTGGGGCGTGGCGGTGCTCCTGATCGCCCTCGCTCTCGCCGGTGACCTGGTGTCCCGCCGCCGCCGGGCCCGCGCGCAGCTGGACGAGCAGACCCGCCTGACCGAGCGGGAGCAGGACCGCCGCGCCGTCCTCGAAGAGCGCACCCGCATCGCCCGCGAGATGCACGACGTCGTCGCCCACCACATGTCGATGATCGCTGTCCAGGCCGAGACGGCCCCCTATCGCGTGCCCGGCGTGCCCGACCCGGCCCGGGCCGAGTTCCAGGACATCGCCGCCGCCGCCCGCGAGGCCCTGACCGAGATGCGCCGCCTCCTCGGCGTCCTCCGCGCCGAGCCGGACCGCGCCCCGCTCACCCCCCAGCCGACCCTCGCCGACGTCCCGGCCCTGATCGCCGGGGCCGCCCGCGCCGGCATGCCCGTGACCTGCCCCCAGCCCGGTCCCCCACCCTCACACGTGCCCGCGGCAACCGGCCTGGCCGCATACCGGATCATCCAGGAAGCCCTCGCCAACGCCGCCCGCCACGCCCCCGGCAGCCCCACCACCGTCGCGATCCGAGCCACCCCGGCCGCCCTCCTCCTGGAAATAGCGAACGGCCCCACCCCCACCACCGCCCACCCCGAAACCTCCCGCCGCACCGCCTCCACCGCTGCTCTCCCCGCCGAAGCCCCAGCAACCCCGCACCACCTGACGCCGCCCCACACCGACCCGTCCCACACGGACCCGTCGACTCTCAACCCGCCACCCACCCATCCGCCGCCGGGCCTCCACAAGCAGCAGCCGGACTCCGACGTGGCGCCGGTCCAGCAATCGCCGCAGGACGGCAAGTCGTTGCCGTTGGCCGGCAGACCGCTCGTCCCGGGTTCGCCGCAGTCCGATGTCGATCCGTCACCGGTTGAGGGGGGTTCGTCGCGCGGCCACGGCTTGGACGGCATGCGGGAACGCGCGCTGGCGTTGGGCGGGACTCTCGATGTGGGGCGGCAGCCGGACGGCGGTTGCCTGGTGGCGGCCCGCCTGCCGCTGACGTCGGAGCCACCGGCCGAAGCACGAAGTGGCTCACGGGCTCTGCCCGGGGAAGGATCATCTTCTGCGGAGTCTTTGCCCGTGGGGCGATCGCGTCCGGTGGAGTCGTTCGCGGAGAAGGCGGTCCGGTCCGGGGAGGACACATGATCAAGCTGCTGATCGCCGACGATCAGGCCATGGTGCGCCAGGGCTTCGGGGCGTTGCTGGCCGCGCAGCCCGATCTTCTCGTGGTAGGCGACGCGGCCGACGGGGAGCAGGCCGTCGCCGAGACTCGTCGGCTGGCGCCCGACGTGGTGCTCATGGACGTTCGCATGCCGGTGATGGACGGCATCGAGGCCACCCGCCGCATCGCCGCCGCTTCCCGGGAGTCGCCGCGGATTCTCATCCTCACCACGTTCGACCTCGACGACTACGTCTTCGCCGCTCTCCGCGCCGGCGCGAGCGGCTTCCTCCTCAAGGACGCCCCGGCCGCCGACCTGGTCCATGCCGTCCACGTCGTGGCCGCCGGCGACGGCCTCCTGGCCCCGTCGGTCACCCGCCGCCTGATCTCCGAGTTCGCCGCCCTCCCCCGCGCCGGCCATCCCCACCCCACCATCCTCAACGGCCTCACCCCACGGGAAACCGACGTCCTCCGCCTCATCGCCCGCGGCATGTCCAATCAGGAGATCGCCACGGCCCTCGTCCTGGCCGAACAAACCGTCAAGACCCACGTGTCCCGCATCCTCACCAAACTCGCCCTCCGCGACCGAGCCCAAGCCGTCGTCCTCGCCTACGAAACCGGCCTCGTCACCGCCCGCGCCTGACCCGCATCACCTCGCACCGGACGCCCGCGCCACGGCCCAGCCGCGCGAGCGCGAAACCGCCAGGGCACCCATGAACGCCCGTGCCACCACCCGGCTGCGCGAGCGGGGAGCCACTGGGCGCACGTGACGCCCGCGTCACCGGTGAGTCGCCGTCTGCGAGCGCGGGGTCCCGGGCGCCCGGCGCACATGTCGCCTCGCAACGGCTTCCCCGCGCAACGGCTGGGGGACAACGGCAGGAGACCCGGCTTGGTCCGGCCGCGGATCGACCGACCGCCGCCGACGCCAGGGCCCGCCGACGAACCCGACGACGAACCGGAGCCTCGGTGCCGTCACCCCGCCGCAGCTCCGTCGTCGAGCGGCTCTCCCCCGGCGATCCGTCCGCCCGCCGCAGGCTTCCACGCTCCGCCTCGTCCGGCGCGGCGCACATGCACGGTGTCGCTCCGCGGTACGGGAAAGGGGCTACCCCGGAACCGGGCGGAAGTCAGCACTCCGGCGTGACTCGCCGGGGCCGGCCTTCGCCGGACGCTGCCTCGCATGCGTCCAACCTCGGTACTCGCGCTCTCGACCATGCTGCTGACCACCTACGCCATGGCAGTGCCGCAGCCCCATCCGTCTCCACCGTGCCGACGCCCCCGCGAAGCCGCCGTCGACGCCTCGTCCACTGTCACCTTCTCTCACAGCACCACTCATGACGTGCCCATCGGTGCCGACGGCCCGGGTTCTCCATCGTCCGGCCCTTCGGCTGTCAGCGGGGCGGACTCGGACGCGCGCGGTCGATCCCGGACGAGGGTCGAAGGGTCGGGCAATCGCGGGGCGCGCATCGAGGGGTCGGGCGACGGTGGGCCGGGGGTCGGGGGTTCGGGCCACGGCGGGGTGGGGGCAGGGAGTTCGGACCGTTCCCAGGTCTTTTCGGCTGAGCAGAGTCGGGTTCGGGCGGCGATGGGTGCCGCTGGGGAGCCCTACTCGGACTGGGTTCGGGCGGGGCGGCGGTTCTTGTCGTTCGATTCCGGTGGGAGCGGACGGGCGGTGGAGGTGATCGGGGACCTGGAAGGGGCGGAGCGGATCGCGGTTCTGGTTCCGGGGGTGAGCACGCGGCTCGCCGACTTCGATCGGGGGCTCGGGGGCGTGGCGGGGCGGGCTCCGGCCGTACAGGCTCGGGCTGTTCTTGCCGCCGCCCGCCGCGCGGATCCGGGAGCTCGGGTGGCGGTGGTGGCGTGGCTCGGTTACGAGCCGCCCGCCGGGCTGGATCTGGAGGCGGCTCGTGATCTCCGGGCGCTGACCGGCGCCGGCGCGTTGAGCGATTTCGTCCGTTCGCTCCCGCGTGGCGCGGCTGTCACCGTGATCGGGCACAGCTACGGCGCACTCGTCGCGGGGCTGGCCGCCTGCCGACTCGCCCGGGTGCATGACATCGTGGCGCTCGGCGCGCCGGGCATGGGCGTCCGGCACGCGGACGAACTGGGCGGTGCGCGCGTGTGGTCGGCGCTGGCCGCCGACGACTGGATCCGGCGCATACCGCAACTTCGACTCGGCCACCTGGGCCACGGGCGCCGTCCGTCCGCGCCGGCCTTCGGGGCGGTCACCCTTCCCACCACCGGTGTACGCGGCCACGACGGCTACCTCGTCCCCGGCACCCCGACACTCGCGGCGGTCGCGGACATCGTCGTCGGGCGTGTCCCCGCCGCGGCCGCCTCATGACCCGCCGGCCCGGGGTGCGCGGACGACCGAACTTGATCACCCGCGCGGAGGGGCGCCCGCGCGTTCGTCCGGAATTGCCTCCCTCCGCAGACCTACGGCCGAGTGCCACTTCAGATGGAGACGTGCGGTCTGCCTCTTTGGGCGGAGACGCGCGGCATGCCTTCTCTGGCGGAGGCGCGCGGCCCGCCTGTTCCGGCACTGGGACGGCCGGCACGAATGGGCGCGATCGAGGCGTCGACACCGCGCGGGCAATGGCGATGGCCGGCGTTGTGGTCGGGCACTGGCTTGTCACGGGACTTGTCATGCGTGCGGACGGGCTGCACACCACGAGCCCCCTTGCCACATTTCCCCAAGCGGCGCCGGTGAGTTGGTTTCTCCAGACGCTTGGACTGTTCTTCTTCGCGGGAGGCTTCGCGGCCACTCGAGCGGGGTGCAGGAACGCGGCGCAGCAGAAGGCGGCGCAGCAAGAGGCAGCGCGGCAAACGGCGGCGCAGCAAGAGGCAGCGCGGCAAACGGCGGCGCAGCAAGAGGCAGCGACGGGGCAACGCGCGGCAGAAGCGGGGCATGGGGCGGTTACGCCTCGGGGAGGGGCTGCACCGACGGGACAGGCAGTGCTTGTGCGGCGGCGGGTCGGGCGTACCTGGAAGGGGGTGATGGTTCTTCTCGGGTCGTGGATGGTTGTGCTGTTTTTCGGGGCGGCGGCGGGGGTTTCGGGGGTGACTCTGGCGACGGCGGGCCGGCTGGCGGTGAGTCCGTTGTGGTTCTTGGTGCCGTACTTTGCTCTGCTCGTCATCACGCCTGTACTTCGGCGTTGCGGGATTGCGTGGCTATTCGGCGGTGCGGGCGTCGCGGTTGCAGTTGTTGCCGCGCTTGATTGTGCGGCCGGGATGATGACGTTCGGCCGGGCGGCGACGATGTCTCCGTCAATAGTGGGCGGCGCCGACAACGGCGGGACCGGACATTTCGTCGCCGGGATTTCGGCGCTGCCGGCTTGGGCTGGTTATCTGGCCGTGGCGGCGGCCTGGGCGGTTCCGTGGTGTCTGGGTGTTGCTGTGGCTCGGGGTCGTCTGGCAGGGCGCCGACACGCCGTGCTGCTGGCGGTGATGGGTTCGGCGAGTCTGGTCACGCTGGTCGGCGTCGGGGGTTACCCGGTCAGTGCGGTCGGGGTTCCCGGGGCGGGGCGGTCGAATCTGGACCCGCCGTCGCTGGCCGCCATCGCTCTGGCCGTCGCTCAGGTGGGCGTCTTCCTCCTGCTGCGACCGATAGCCGACCGGCCGTGGCGGTGGGTGGCCGCGCTCAACAGATACGCGCTGCCCGTCTACCTGTGGCATCAATCCGTCCTGCTGGTGACCGCAGGCGCCGCGGTGGCGCTCGGACTGCCCGGGATGATCGGCACGCCCGGCGACACCAGCTGGGTGGCTTGGCGTGTCGCTTGGCTTCCGGTGCTGGCCGTCGTGCTCGCCGTGGCGGTGCACAGCAGTCGGGTGCTGCGACGACGACGGTCACGGGCGGATGAGGTGGCGACCACTGACCGATCACTCGCGGATGAGGTGGTGCAGCGGCCATCACCTGATCACTCTCGGGTGCGGTGGCGCCGCGGCCATCGACCGATCACTAGCGGGAACGGTGGTGCCGCGGCCACGAACCGATCACTCTCGGGTGCCTTGGCGCTGCGAGCACCCGCCGATCATCGGGCGCCGGCACTCGGAACTTCGGCACCTCGTGAGGCGGCAGAGGGTGTGCGCACGAACGAATTCCGGCGCGCGGGGATACGGGCGCGGCGGTCCTTTCGCACGTGGCGCAGCACACCCAGGTCCGGATTTTTCAAGTGGCTGTGAGGGGGTACTCTTCACCACGGTTCGTTACGGCCCGACTAGCTCTGGAGGTGATCGCTGTGCGAGATAGCGATCCTCCTAGTCGTGGCCGGGCCGCTCGTCAGCCGTCCTGAGCCACCGCCTCGCCCCGCGCCTTCCGCGTGGAGGCGCGGTGATGCCGGGCTTCGGCCGCTGACACAGTCTCCGCCTTCTGTCGCCACTTGTGCTTCGCCGGGGTTCGTGCCGTGCTCGGCTCGATCACCGGTCCCGTCCTGGGCTGAACATCCCCGGACGGTGGCACCGCGCCTGCGCTGAAGGCTCCGGTCACGACTGCCGTGTGCGCACTTTCCCGTTCGCCGCCGCCGTCGGAAGTCATTGCCATGAGCCGTTTTCTTGCTCCACTGAGCTTCACCATCGCCGCCGCCTGGGTGCTCGTCGTCTTCGTGCTGGCCCACAACAACGCATGACCGGTCCCAATCATCCGACACGCCGTGCCCACCGATCCGCGCCGTTCGGCGGTTCCCCCGGGAGAGCCGCCGGCCGGACCAGTCGGATCGACCGCCCGACGCGGCGCTGACCCCCGCGACCGCGCGGAAGGGGCACGTCGCCGACCCGGCGCCCGCGCGAAGAGGGCGGCAGGCACAGCCCATCGCACGGCAAGACGCTCGCCCAAAAGGTGCGGCGACCGGAGACGCACAAGCAGCGCCTCCCACGGGAAGAGACGCACGCGCGGAAAACACAGCGCGCGCCACGCGGATCGGCGACCGGGCGTCAACCCCGTAACCCGCGCGCGATCACGGCAGGCGTGACGTCCACAGCATGCTCAGGCCCGCGGCCGCCAGACCGAACAGCAGGGCTGCTCCGGCGTACCACTGGGTGATCTCCCGCGGCTGGACACGGTGGCCGATCGAGCTGCCCATGTCCTCGTACACCTGCTTGAGCTCGCTCACCGAAGCGGCCTCGTAGAAATAGCCCTTGGTCTTCTCCGCGAGCTGCTGCAGCGAGAGCCGGTCGACCGGCACGCGCTGGAGGACGCCGCGGATGTCGACGATGCCGGAGTCCGTGCCGAAGGCGATCGTCGAGACCGGGACGTTGGCGGCCGAGGCGGCCGAGGCGGCGTCCTCGACCGAGCGGCCCGAGGTGCGGTAGCCGTCCGACAGCAGCACGATGCGCGCGGGCGGGGCCCCGTCGGCGCCGTCGGCGGGGACCGAACGGATGGCGTCCAGCGACGTGAACACGGCCTCGCCGGTCGCGGTCGCCTCGGCCAGTGTGAGACCGTCGATGCCGGAGATCACCGCGGCGCGGTCCTTGGTCGGCGGGACCAGGACGTTGGCGGACTTGGCGAAGGAGACCAGACCCAGGTTGTACGTCTGGGGCAGCTCCTGCACGAACGCCTTGGCCGCCTCCTGTGCCGCCTCGATGCGGTTGGGCGCCACGTCGTCCGCCTCCATGGACAGGGAGACGTCGATGGCGAGCATCACGGTGGCGCGTTCGAGCGGCTCTTCCTTGTCGATCGACGGGCGGGCCAGGCCCAGCGCGAGCACGAGCAGGCTGAGCAGCATCGCCGCGGCGGACACGTGGCGGCGCCAGCCCAGGCCGCGGGGGGCGAGGCTGCGGAGGAGGTTCACGTTGGTGAACTTCATCGCGTACTGGCGCTTGCGGAACTGCCGCCACACGTAGAAGCCCGCGACGACCACCACGGGGAGCACGGCGAGCAGCCACCACGGCTGCAGGAAACGGATCATCGGGCGGTCCCCCGGGTGCGATCGTGGCGGGTCATCGGTTCGTTCCCTGCTGCGAGCGTGTCACCGCGGCGCGGCCCCGGCAAGGGAGCGCAGCGCCGGCGCGCGAGAGAAAGCGGCGCGGCCCCGGCGAGAGAAAGCGGCGCGGCAGAGGAAAGCGGCGCAGCAGCGAAAAGCGGCGCGGCAGGACAAAGCGGCGCAGCAGGGGAAACGGTGCGCCCCCGGCGAGGGAGAGCGGCGGGACGCGTCGTCATCGGGTGGTTCCCCGGGTACGGGCGTGGCGTTGCGCGGCGACGAAACGTACGACGTCGAGCAGCCAGTCGGAGTCCGTGCGCAGGCGGAGGTGGGCGGCCCCGGCGGCGCGCAGGGCACGGGCGATCTCCCCGCGCTGGCGGCCGGCCTCCTCGGCGTACCTCTGGCGCAGTTGGGGGTCGGCCGTCTGCACCTCGTGCAGCGCGCCGGTCTCCGGGTCGGCGAGGGTCAGCACGCCGACGTCGGGCAGCTCGAGCTCGCGCGGGTCGACCACCTCGATCGCCAGGACGTCGTGGCGCACGGCCAGCTTGCGCAGCGGCAGCGACCAGCCGTCGACCGGCGCCATGAAGTCGGACACGACGACCGCGACACCCCGGCGGCGCGGCGGGCGGTTGAGCATGTCGATCAACTCGCCCAGGTCGGCGCGGCCGGGCCTGATCTCGGTGCGCGCGATCGCGCGCAGCAGCCCCTGCGCCTCCTTGCGGCCGGGACGCGCCGGCATGCGGATCACCGACGCCGATTCGGGTACGGCCTCGGCGCGCCGGCTGCGCCGGAGCCACGACCAGCCGCCCCGCGACTCGGGGACGGCCCGGCCCGCACCGGTGCCGACCACCGCGCCGATCCGGTTGCCGCCGCGCACCGTGAGATGCGCCATGGCCGTGGCGGCGGCGAGGACGAGGTCGCGTTTGAGACAGTTCGCCGTGCCGAAGTCGAGGCTCGCCGACAAGTCCAGCGCCATCCACGTCTCGAGCTCCCGGTCCGCGACCGTGCGCCGCACGTGCGGCAACGTGGTGCGCGCCGTCACCGGCCAGTCCATGCGTCGCACGTCGTCACCGGGCCGGTACTCGCGGCTCTCCCCCGCCTCGCTCCCGGGCCCGGGCAACAACCCCACGTAGTCACCCTGAAGCAGCCCGTCCAGCTTGCGGGTGACCAAGAGCTGCAGACGATTGAGTACGGCCTCCGCGCGCGCCGTTCCCGAACCGGAAGTCACCGGCGGCAGCTCGAACCGTGTCCCGCTCTGCTGCCCGGCTCGCGTGGCGCCGGTCGCCGCCGGGCCGCTCGTCGAAGCCGGCGCGCCGAGTGGTGGTGTGCCTGCCGTCACGCCTTCCGTCGCCACCGGGGCGACCGGGGCGCCGAACGTGGGCATGTCGCTGGGCGCGGTCGCGTTCCACCCGGGCGGCGCACTGACCGGCGCGTTCCACCCGGGCGGCGCACTGACCGGCGCGGAAGCGTCGCCTGAGGGCGGCGTGTCGGCGGTGGTCATCGGCGTGCCGTCACTGCTGGCCGGGCCAGGACTGCTGCTGCGGCTGACCGTTGCGGAGGCCCTGATCCCCGGGGTGTGCCTGACCCGGCTGGCCCGCGCCCGGGTGCTGGCCCGCTCCCGCCTGCTGACCGCCGCCCGCCTGCTGACCGCCGCCGAACTGCTGGCCCGCGCCCGTCGGCTGACCGGCGCCGAACTGCTGGCCCGCGCCCGCGTGCTGCTGACCGGCGCCCAGCGGCTGGCCGTGGCCGACCGGCTGGCCGAACGGCGGCTGCGGGTGACCGGGGGCGCCCTGGTGGTGCTGACCCGGGTAGGGCTGACCGGGGTGACCGCCGAACGGGGCACCGGCCGGGGCGGGACCGCCGGAGACCGGGACGGGCTGGCCGTTGGCCGTGTCCTGACGGGCGGCGACCGAGGGCACCGGGACGCTGGACATGATGCGGCTGACGATGTGGTCGGCCGGGATGTCGTCGGCGAGCGCGTCGTAGCTGAGGACGAGGCGGTGCCGGAGGATGTCCGGGGCGATGTCCTGGACATCCTGGGGCAGGGCGTAGTCGCGGCCCCGCATCAGCGCGAGGGCCCGCGTGGCGCGGACGATGCCGAGGGACGCGCGGGGGCTGGCTCCGTACTGGATGAGTTGCGCCACGTCCGGCATGCCGTGCTGGGCCGGGGCGCGGGTCGCGAGGACCAGCCGCACCGTGTAGTCGACCAGGGCGTTGTGCACGAAGACCTGGTCGGCGCGGCGCTGGAGGGCGAGGAGGTCCTCGGCCGTGAAGATCTGCTTCGGCTCGGGGGCGCTGATGCCCATCCGGTAGACGATCTCGCGCTCCTCGGCGTCGGTCGGATAGCCGACGACGATCTTCATGAGGAAGCGGTCGCGCTGGGCCTCGGGCAGCGGATAGACGCCCTCCTGCTCGATCGGGTTCTGGGTGGCCATGACCAGGAACGGGTCGGGCACCCGGTGGCTCTCGCCGCCGATCGACACCTGGTGCTCGGCCATGACCTCGAGCAGCGCCGACTGCACCTTGGCGGGCGCGCGGTTGATCTCGTCGGCGAGCAGGAAGTTGACGAAGACGGGGCCGAGCTCGACGTCGAACTTCTCGCTCGACTGCCGGTAGATCCGGGTGCCGACGATGTCGGCCGGCACCAGGTCGGGGGTGAACTGCACGCGGGAGAACGAGCCGCCGACGACGCGGGCCAGGGTCTCCACGGCGAGCGTCTTCGCGACGCCGGGAACGCCCTCGAGCAGGCAGTGCCCGCGCGCGAGCAGCGCCACGAACATGCGCTCGACCATCCGATCCTGCCCGACGATCACCCGCTTGACCTCGAACATGGCCCGTTCGAGCTGCGTGGCGTCCTGCGCGGGCGGCACCGGCGCACCGGCGTCGGCGCGGGTCGGGCCCTCGGGCGTGGTCGGCTCGGCCACCGGTCCTCCAACAGCTGGTCTGCACTGTGCGGTCACGTCGGCGAGCACTCCGGCCCGGCCCGGCGCGCGGCCGGACGGGATCGGCGTGCGTGCCGACCCCCAAGACTTACACGACGCCGCTCGGAGCGGTCCGCCAGTGCCGCATTACGCGCCGACCCGGGCGGCGAACATGTCGATCTTTCTGCGCGATGAGCACGGACGGGCACCGCGCCGGGTGGACGCGAGCTCGTGCGGCCCGTGTAGCATTCACCCCGTCGCCGGGCGACTTCCCCCGTGGTCGCCCGGCGCTCAAACACTCGCCGCCGGGCGCGTCCGGTGGAGGCGCCGCGGTGCGGGCTTCCGGGTTTCGTCGCGCTGCTGGATAGAGTTTGCGGGTGGACGAGGAAGTGGCGGTGCAGTGTTCCGCCAAGGGCTGCCGGTCGGCTGCGTCGTGGGCGTTGCGGTGGAACAATCCCAAGCTGCACGAGCCCGCGTACAGAAAAACGTGGCTGGCCTGTGACCAGCACCGCGAGCACCTGTCCGACTTCCTGGGCGCGCGGGGTTTCCTGCGCGAGGTGACCGCGTTCCCCGCCACCGCCTAGTCTTTCAGGGGTGAGCGAGCTTCCCGGCGTGAGCACGCCCGGCACCCCCGGCCCGGCCGACCCGCCGCCGCACCACGCGGCCACGCCGCCGACGAGCGCGCCCGGGGCCTACCCACCGCCACCCATGACGACCACGACACCCGGTCCCGCCGGCCCGCCGCCAGGTGAGACCGCGGCCTACGGACCGCCGTCCAACGGCCCCGGTCCCGCCGGCCCGCCGCCGGGCGCGCCCGGGACCTACGGACCACCACTCACTCCGCCCGAACCCGCCGCCACGCCGATGCACACGCCCGGTTACGCCGGTGCGCCGACGAACGTGCCCGGGAGCTACGGGCCGCCGGACGCCGCACCGGGAATGTATGGACCGCCCGGCGGCGTGTCGGCGCCCGGCGGATACGGCGCGCCGCCGCAGAGCTACGGACCTCCACAGGGCTACGGAGCGCCGCAGGGCTATGGGGCTCCCCCGGCGTACGGGCCGGAGAGCGCCCTCGAACCCTGGCCCGACACCGTCCAGTGGCGCCCAGTCTCGCCCAAGCTGATCACTGTGGAGCTGATCAACCGGGCGATCTGGGTCGCCGTCGTCCTGGCCGGGCTCGGCGTCGGCTGGGCGCTGACCGGCTTCTGGCTGTGGCCGGTGCTCATCGGGCTGGAGCTGGTCTTCACGGTCTGGCGCTCCTGGATCACCGTGCGGGCGGTGCGCGCGTGGGGCTACGCCGAGCGGGACAATGATCTGCTCGTCCGGCACGGGCTCGTGGTGCGCCGGCTGTCCATCGTGCCGTACGCGCGGATGCAGTTCGTGGATGTGACCGCCGGGCCGCTGGAGCGGGCGTTCAAGCTGGCCACCGTCCAGTTGCACACGGCCGCGGCGGCCAGCGACGCCAAGATCCCCGGGTTGCCGCCCGAGGAGGCCGCCCGGCTGCGCGACCGCCTGACCGCGCTGGGCGAGGACCGGGCCGAGGGCCTGTGACCGCCGCCGACGCCCGCCGCGACAACACCGCCGCCGACACCCGACACGACGAGGCCGCCGCCGACACCCGACACGACGAAGTCACCGCCGACACCCGACACGACGAGGTCACCGCCGACACCCGACACGACGAAGTCACCGCCGACACCCGACACGACGAGGCCGCCGCCGACACCCGACGGGACGAAACCGCTAGCGGCGCACGCCGCGAGGAAACGGCCGAGCGCGCCCCCGCCGAGGAGCCACGCCGCCGGCTGCACCCGCTGAGCCCCCTGCTCAACGGGGCCAAATCCATCGCCGTCATCGTCGCCGCGCTCAGCTGGCAAACCTTGTCGCAGGTCGGACTCGAGGTATTCGCGCTGGTCGTAGGCGCGATCGCGGTCGGCGTGGTGATTTTCTCGCTGATCGGATGGCTGAACACCGGCTACCACGTGGTCAACCGGGAGCTGCGCATCCAGGACGGCCTGCTCTGGCGCCGCAACCGCGCGATCCCGCTCGACCGGCTGCAGTCCGTGGAGGTCCGGCGACCGCTGTTGGCGCAGCTGACGGGCCTGGCCGAGCTCCGGCTCGAGGTCGTCGGGGGCGGGAAGACCGAGGCGCCGCTCGCGTACCTGACGGTCAAGGACGCCGTGGCGTTGCGGTCGCGGCTGCTCGCGCTCGCCGGGCGTACCCCCGGGGAAAGCCGGACCACCGGCGGACCCGCCGGGCAGATCGGTCCGGACGCCGGGCCTGTCGCGGTCGAGGCGCCCGAGCGGCCGGTCTTCCGGGTGGTCAACCGGGACCTCGTGATCAGCCAGTTGCTCACCCCGCAGGCGTTCTTCCTGCCGGTCGGCGTGGCCTTCGTGGTGATGCAGTTCGTGCTCGAGGGCTCGTGGACCTTCATCGGCATCGCGAGCACGGTGACGGCGATGGCGGGTGTGCTGCTCCAGCCCGTACGCCGGGTGCTGCGCGACTGGAACTTCCGGCTCTCGCGCGACACCGCCGGCCGGCTGGGCGTGCGGTACGGCCTGCTGGAGACGCGGAGTCAGGTCGTGCCACTGAACCGGGTGCAGACGATCGGCGTGACGTGGCCGTTCCTGTGGCGGATGCGGGGCTGGCTGCGGTTGCGGCTGGACATCGCCGGGATCGCCGCGCCGGGCGGGGACAACGACAACAGCTCGGACAGTCTGCTGCCGGTCGGGGTCTTCGAGGCCGGCCGGCACCTGGTGTGGGAGGTGCTGCCCGGCGTCGACCTGGGTGCGCTGCCCACGGTGCCGGTGCCGCGGCGGGCGCGCTGGTTGCAGCCCATCGGCTGGCGCGGGCTGGGGATCGCGCTGGCCGGCGAGGTGTTCGTGTCCCGGTCGGGGGTGGTCACCCGCCAGATGACCCTGGTTCCGTACGCGAGAATGCAGAGCGTCCGGGTCATCCGCGGCCCGATCCAGCGTCGCCTGGGTCTCGCCACCGTCTATGCCGACACCGCCGGCGGTCGCGCCGCCGTCGCCAAGGACCGGGACCTGGCCGAGGCCTACTGGATCGCCGCCCAACTGGCCGACCGCGCCCGCCACGCCCGGGACTCCCGGCCACTTGTGACGGCACCGACGGGACAGGCTCCCCCGAGTGACACCGGCTGGCAGCGGCCCGAACCGTCCTAAGCTGACGGTATGGACCTTCCCGAGTTCGCGCCCGGGCCCGGCGCCCGGGTCGAGTTGACCGTCACCGATGCTGACACCGCCCAGGCCCTCGGCTCCGGGGACGTGCCCGTGCTCGGCACGCCGCGGGTGCTGGCGCTGGCCGAGACCGCCACCGTGCTGACGACGGCGCGGCAGGTGCCGGCCGGGCTGACCACGGTGGGGGTACGGGCCGAGGTCGAGCACCACGCCCCCACCCCGGTCGGGCGGCTCGTCACCGCGCAGGCGACGCTCGTCAAGGTGGACGGGCGCCGCCTGTTCTTCGACGTCGAGGTGCGCGCCGGCGAGACCGTGGTGGCCGAGGTGCGGGTGGAACGGGCCTTGGTCGACCGCCAGCGCTTCATCGAGAAGGCGCTCGGCTGAATAAGCGTGTTGAGAAGGCGCTCGGTCAGATGAGCGCGCCCCAGCGGGCGGTCAGCTCGGACGGGGTCGGCATCGCCACGGCGCCGCCCCGGCGCTCGCAGACCAGGCCGGCCACGGCCAGCGCGAAGGTCACGTACTGCTGCCAGCCGGCCAGGTCCTCCGGCACGCCGCCGGCGAGCAGCCGGCTGACCAGGGCCGCCATCACCGAGTCGCCCGCGCCCGTGGCGTCGATCGCGTTGACCGACGGCGCCGGGAGGGTGGTCGCCCCGGCGGGGACGGCGACGTGGGCGCCCTTCGCACCGCAGGTGACCACGACGGCCTTGGCGCCCAGGCCGAGGATGCGCTGGGCGGCGGCCTCGGGACCGGCGCCGTCCCACAGGACCTCGGCGTCGGCGGAGCTGAGCTTGACGAGGTCGGCCGAGGCGAAGTACCCCTCGACGAGCTCGCGCAGGGCCGTCACCGCCGCGGCGTCGGGGAGCAGCTTCGGGCGTACGTTGGGATCGAAGACTTTGATCGGACCGGCCACCGACCAGGCGGCCTGCGCGGCGGCCTGGAAGGGCTCGCGCATGAGGCTGATCGAGCCGGCGTAGACGACGGCGGCGCCGGCGACGCGGTCCACCGCGACGTCGTCCGGGCGGACCAGCGAATAGGAGGGCGGCTCGCCGTAGAACTGGAACGTCGGCTCCGCGCCCTCGAAGGTCGTGACCGCGAGCGTGGTCGGCACCGGGACGCGGATCGTGGAGTCCGTGCCGACGCCGGTCTGGCGCAGGAAGGCGGCGATCCGGTCGCCGAGGGTGTCGTTGCCGAGCGACCCGACATAGTCGACCCGGCCGCCGAGGCGCGTGACGCCGACGGCGACGTTGAGCGGGGCGCCGCCGATCGCCTGCCGATAGATCAGCTCGCCGTCCCGCTCGGTCTCCAGCAGGTCGACGAGTGCCTCGCCGAGCACGACCGCGTACCCCATGCCGATCCCCTCCGGTCCTTTCTCAGGCCGCCGACCGGCGGCGCGAGAAAGCTAACACTCCCCGGATGCTCGCCCGGCCGGTGATCCACTGAAACAATCCGGACATGATGCGCGCCGCCGGACTAATCGCCCTGACCGCCACGCTCGCGGGGTGCGCCCCGACCGCGCAGAGCCCGCGCACCGAGCCGCAGCCCCCGCCCGCCGGCACGCCCTGGATCGTCACGGGCGCGCCCGCCGTGGCCGTCTCGAGCAGCAGCCCGTCGGCCCCGGCGCCGGACGCGGTGGAGACCTATGCGGGCACGTTCCGGCCCAAGACCCTTCCCACCATCACGTACGACACCAGCGTCGTCCCCAGCGGCGCCACGGCCAAGGTCGAGCTCGCCGCCGTCCGTCCCGGCCTCATGATCGGCCTGACGGTCACGGGCATGGTGCCGAGGCGCAGTTACGGCGCGCACCTGCACACCCAGCCGTGCACCCTCGAGCCGGACGACGCCGGGCCCCACTATCAGCACCAAGCGGACCCGTCGAAGCCCTCGGTCGACCCGTCGTACGCGAACCCACGCAACGAAGTGTGGCTCGACTTCACGGCCGACGAGCGTGGCGGTGGTCACTCGATGGCGCGGCAGGAGTGGGTATTCGACCCCGCGCGTCCGCCGCGGTCGCTGGTGGTGCACGAGAAGTCCACGCGTACGGATGCGGGGAAGGCCGGGACGGCCGGAGCGCGAGTGGCCTGCCTCACCCTGGACGCCTAACCAGGGCGGCCGGCCCGGAACTCCAGCCCCCGTGCGAGAAGTTGATCTTTGGGCGGCGCGGGCCGAGGCGGTAACGTCAGGGGCGGCACAACAAGGGAGGGGCCCACCATGGCGGAGCAGCCGAAGACCGAGTCGCACGACCCGGACTTCCCGGAGGCGTACCTGCAGTTCATGCGCACCGGCTGGCGCAACGACGCGCTCGAGGTCACCGCGCGGCCCGAGGCCCCCAATTATGCGAAGCGGCGGGCCGAGCTCTCCGCGGCGTTCCCAGGCGAGACGCTGGTCATCCCGACCGGCCGCGAGAAGGTGCGCGCCAACGACACCGACTACCACTTCCGCCCCGGCAGCGACTATGTCTACCTGACCGGCGACGCCGACCCCGACGGCGTGCTGATCATGCGCCCGAGCGGCTCCGGCCACGACGCGGTCGTCTACACGCACGACCGCAACTCCAAGGAGACCGACGCCTTCTTCCGCAGCCGCAACGGCGAGCTGTGGGTCGGCCGCCGGCACACCCTCGGGGAGCGCTCGACCGAGCTGGGCGTCGAGACCCGGCCCTACGAGCAGCTGGGCCACGCCCTCGCCGACCTCGCCCCCTCGCGCACCCGGGTGCTGCGCGGCCTCGACGCCGCCGTCGACCGGGCGATCCTGGGCTACGACCCCGACCCGCGGGTGCGCCGCGACCGCGCCCTGGCCGTCGCCATCTCCGAGCTCAAGCTGATCAAGGACGAGTGGGAGATCGCCCAGCTGCAGGACGCGATCGACGCCACCGTGCGCGGCTTCGAGGACGTCGCCCGGGTCCTGCCCGCCGACCGCAGCGTCAAGGAGCGCCTGCTCGAGGGCGTCTTCGGCCTGCGCGCCCGGCACGACGGCAACGACGTGGGCTACAGCAGCATCGTGGGCGGCGGCCCGCACGCGACGATCCTGCACTGGGTGCGCAACACCGGCGTCACCACGCCCGGCGAGCTGCTGCTCATGGACATGGGCGTCGAGGGCACCACGTTCTACACGGCCGACGTGACCCGCACGGTCCCGGTCAACGGCACGTTCAGCCCCCTGCAGCGCCAGGTCTACGACATCGTGCACGCCTCGCAGCAGGCCGGCATGGACGTCATCAAGCCCGGCGTCACATATTCGGAGATCCACAAGACCTGCATGCACGTGCTGGCGGAGGGCCTCGACGCCCTGGGCCTCCTCCCGGTCAGCGTGGACGAGGCCGTCTCCGAGCAGTCCACCGTCTACCGCCGCTGGACCCTCCACGGCGCCGGCCACATGCTCGGCATCGACGTCCACGACTGCTCCAACGCCCGCAAGGAGCACTATCGCGACGGCGACCTCCGCGAGGGCATGGTCCTCACGGTCGAGCCGGGCCTCTACTTCCAGCCCGAGGACGACCTGGTCCCCGAGGAGCTCCGCGGCATCGGCGTCCGCATCGAGGACGACATCCTCGTGACCGCCGACGGCTACCGCAACATGTCGGCCGGCCTGCCCCGCTCCTCCGCCGACGTCGAGGCCTGGCTCGCCTCCCAGCGCGAGGCGGGGCCCCGCCTCCCCGAGTGACCCGCGCCCCCGCCGCGACGGACCGGCCACGCTGACCCGCGTGCGCCCGGCTTCCGTCGCGGCCGGGCCGGGTTCGCGATGCATGGCCAGCCCTCGGCGACTGACACGACGGTCCACGCCTCGGCGGGCGGCCCTCCACCGCACGAACCCGGAGTAGCCGGCGAGGACGAGGTGCAGGCCCGCGAAGCAAGTGGCAGCCGTTTCCCTGGCGGCCGCCCTGTCGCCGAACGCCACCGTCACGAGCAGCAGACCGGCGAGCACCACCAAGGTCACCACGATCCCGGTGTCGCTGCGGCTCCACCCCGAAAGGTGTCTAGCGGGGCCACGCTTGTCTGGTCAGCGTTCCCGCGAGCGTCAGCACCATTGCCGCCATGCTCCAGAAGGCCAGGGTGGCGAGCAGCGAGGTCGCGCCGATCGACCAGGTGTCCGCGAGCGCGATCCGGTAGGCCGTCTCGGCGTCGCCGGCGATGCCGTCGCGGGTCAGCCAGCCGAAGGGCCACCCGCGTGCCATGGACCAGACGAACATGCCGCCCAGGCTGGTGTGTTCCACCGCCGTCCCGCCGGCGGTCCCGGCTGCGGCGGCGAGCACCATGGCGAGCCCGGTCAGCCGCCGGGGAAGGCGCCGGCGCAACGGTGTCACGATCACGAGCCCACCGGCGGCGAAGACGAGGCCGACCACGACGTGGGTGGCGTCCGGCGGATCGAGCACCGCCCACAGGGTCCCGCCGATCGCGCAGAGCATCCCGAAGCCGACGCGGCCCGCGGTCACGGCCGCGCCGCCGAGGAGTCCGCGGGGGCCGGGAGGATCAGCGGTCACCGCTCCAGCATGGCCGCTTCTCCGGCGGGTCGTGGCCCGAACGCGCCGAGGACGCCCGGGAGAAGCCGGGCAAGCGACGCCTGATCAGGCCGACGATGTGCCAATCGGCGGCACGGGGCTGCGCGCGTCACTGTCCACATTGACAATGAGAAAGGTTCACGAAGAGCTTGATCGCGTGAGGGAGCGCGGCATGGACTTCGGCGTCCTGGTCTTTCCGTTCCACGAGCCGTCCGGCGATCCGACCCTGCAGCTGCACGACGACCTGGCGCTGGCCGAGCACTGCGATCGCCTCGGCTACGAGGAGTTCTGGTTCGGGGAGCATCACTCCGGCGGCTGGCAGATCATCGCCGCGCCCGAGTTGATGATCGCCGCGGCGGCCCAGCGGACCACGCGCATCAAGCTGGGCACGGGAGTGTCGACCCTCTCGTACCATCAGCCGTTCTTGCTCCTCGACCGGATCATCCTGCTCGACCATCTCACGCGCGGCCGGCTGCTCTTCGGGGTCGGGTCGGGGGCGCTGCCGCTCGACGCGCGGATGATCGGCCATGATCCGATGCAGGCCCGCCGGATGATGGAGGAGTCGCTCGAGGCGATCACGGCCCTGTTGCGCGGCGACGGGCCGGTGACCCGGCGCACCGACTGGTTCGCGCTGGACGAGGCCAGGCTGCACCTCCGGCCGTACGGAAGCGGGCTTGACATTCGGGTTGCCGCTTTCAAGTCCCCGGCGGGCCCGCGCCTGGCCGGACGCTTCGGCACGGGCCTGGTGTCCTTCGGGGCGTCCGCCGCGATCGGGTCGGGCACCGACAACCCGCTCCGGACAGCCGCGAGCATTGCCGAGCACGAGGCGGCCGCCGCCGGGCGTACGTTCGACCGCCGCCGCTGGTCGGTGCTGAGTCTCGTGCACGTGGCCGAGACGGAGGCCGAGGCGCGGGCGGACGTGCGCCGGCGCATCGGGCCCTATCTGCGCTACATCCGGCAGATCCTGCCCCAGAACATCCCGGCCGACCTCGACGATCCCGACGCCCTGGTCGACCTGCTCACCTTCACCGGCACGGCGGTCATCGGCACGCCCGGTCAGGCCATCGAGCACATCCGCACGATGTGGGACATGAGCGGCGGCTTCGGCACGTTCCTCATCGAGCAGTCGGACATCGCGGACCCGGCCGCCACCCGGCGTTCCTACGAGCTCTTCGCGCGGCAGGTCGCCCCCTACTTCAAGGGGAGCACGGCACCGCGACTGCAGGCGTACGACCGGGAGCTCGCTTCCGACGGCCGGACCCGCCGCACCATGGCCGCCGCGCAAGCCAAGGCCGGCGTCGACTATGCGCGCGAGCGCCGGTTCGAGAGCGCCGACGGGGACAAAAGCGACAGCACCAACGGGGAGAGAACATGGACATCAACGTCGAAGTGACAGTCCTCGGCAGCGGGATCGGGGGCAGCACGGTCGCCGCGATCCTGGCCCGGCAGGGCATCTCGGTGGCGCTGATCGACGGCGCCACGCACCCGCGCTTCGCCCTCGGCGAGTCGACCATCGGCGAGACGTCGTTCCTGATGCGCCTGCTCGCCGCCCGTTACGACGTGCCCGAGCTGGCGCAGATGTCCACCTCCGCCGGCATCCGCGCACGCGAGCCGGCGCTGCGGCATCAAGACCAATTTCGGCTTCGTCTATCACCGTCCGGACATCGACCATGATCCGTACGAGGTCACGCAGTGCAGCGTCTCCGAGGGACCCTTCGGCCCGGAGTCGCACCTGATGCGCGCCGACATCGACCAGTACCTGTTCCGGGCGGCCGTCGGCTACGGCGCCGTCGCCCGTGAGGGAGTGCGCGTGTCCGGGGTGGACATCACCGCCGACCACGCTGTCGTCCAGCTGACCGACGGCACGGTGCTCAGGAGCGAGTACGTGATCGACGCCACCGGGCGGACGTCGGTGCTCGCCAACGCGTACGGGCTGCGGGAGGAGCCGTGCCGGTTCAAGACCGACTCGCGGACCATCTTCACGCACATGCGCGGAGTCCGGCCGTACGACAGTGTCGAGGAGTCGAGCGGCCAGCCCAACCTGTGGCACCAGGGCACGCTGCACCACCTGTTCGACGGCGGCTGGATGTGGGTCATTCCGTTCGACAACCACGCCGGCAGCGAGTCCGACCTGGTCAGCGTAGGGCTCAACCTCGACTCGGCCCGTTTCCCCAGGACCCGGGAGCCGCAGCGGGAGTGGGACGCGTTCCTCGACCGCTACCCGGCGATCAAGCGGCAGTTCGCCGGCGCGGAGGCCGCCTTCCCATGGGTGTCGACCGGGCGCACGCAGTTCTCGTCGCGGCAGACCGTCGGCGACCGCTGGATCCTCATGAGCCACGCGGCCGGGGCGATCGACGCGCTCTTCAGCCGGGGCATGGCCAACACGATGGCGGTCATCGAGACCTTCGTGCCCACCTATCTCGCGGCGCGCGCGGAGGGCGACTTCTCGGCGGCGCGGTTCGCCCCGCTCGACGTGCTCAACCAGAACATCCTCGACAACAACGACAAGCTGATCGCCGGCTCCTACATCGCTTTCCGCGACTTCGACCTGTGGCGGGCCTGGTCGAAGATGTGGTACCTCGCCTGGAACCTCGGCGTCATCCGGGTGGCGGGCAGCTATTACCAGTACGTGGAGACGGCCGACCCCGCCGTGCTGGCCCGCCTGCACCAGGGGCCGCTGCCGGGCTCCTTCTGCCCCGAACTGCCGAGCGCGCAACGCCAGTTCGAGGAGTGCTTCGCCGTCATGGAACGTGTCCAGCGGGGCACGTTGAGCGCGGCCGACGCCGTACCGGAACTCGCCTATCTCCTCGGCGACGGCGAGGCCTCCCCCAGCCCGCTCAACCTCCACGACGTCCTGCGCCGCTGGCACGACGGCTCGCAGGAGACCCAGAAGCTCATCTACGACTGGGGCCGCACCGCCGCGCCGGCCGCCCTGCGCCCCTACTTCCACTACGACCGCGCCACGATCCCGAAGGCGGCGGAGGCGGTCGTCACCGCGTAGGCGCGTACTCCACGATCCGGAAACAGGTGTTGTCGTCGTTCGTCCCGCCCTCCGACACGTCGAACGAGATCAGCACGGGATGGCCGTCCCCCGCGTCCGAGCTGACGGTCATCCGCCCCCCGTCCTCGGCCGCCGTCCGCGCCAGCTGCAGCAACCCGCCCAGCGTCGGCGGATCGATCTCCTCCTCGCCGGCGACCGCCGTCCCCCCGGTCCGCCGCACGTCCACCACCTCACCCCCGGCGACGGTCACCGCATAGGTGCCGAGCGAGGGCTTGCCGTCACACCGGCGCTCCACCGTGTACGCGTAATCGTCCGGCTCGTCCCACGCCGGCGCCGACCCCGCCACCGTCGCCGAACCGCCCGCCGTCGACGACCCGGCCCCGGTCGACGGCCCGGGCTGCGGCGCCGGCTCGGCGTCCCCGGTCGTGCACCCGCCGGCCACCGCCAGCACCACGGTCCCCACCACCAGCAGGCGCATGTCGCCTCTTCCCCCAGCTCACCTCGGCCACCGACCAGCCATCATCCCGGAAGCCCCTCACCCCCTCAACCCGCCGCCGACGAACCACTCGTCCCCGGCGAGCGCCTGGTACATCGCGAACTGCCAGCAATTCCGGAAACGTCCCCACCAGCTGTCGGCCTGCTCCCGCAGATGCGCCACGACGGCCGCAGAACCCGCGAGTTCGAACAGACCGGCCAGTGCGCGTTGCTGTCCGGCCAGCATCCGCGAGGCCTGCATGGCATACAGCCCGGCAAGTCCGAAGGCCGCGAAGTGTGCTCGGATCCGCGCCCGCATGACCTCGCCCACCTCCAGCGGAGGCTCCGCCGAGAATGTCACGGTGGCCGGTGTCGCCCTGTTCACCGTCGCGAAAAGCCACTGCCCCGCGCCTGCGTCGTCGAAATAGGGATGCAGCGTCTGAGCGTCATCCGTGGTTGCCACAGCGGCGCTCTTGTTCTTGTTGCAATCGGCGCACGCGGGAACGAGATTGTCGGGAACGACGGCAAGCAGCGGGTAGGACGACTTCGGCAGCTGATGGTCGAGAGTAGAGACGTCGCGGTGACCGCAGAGCGGGCACTGCCCGAAGGGAGCTGCCGCCTTCAGCTTGTCGTAATACCGGCGCGCGTCAGCCTGGCGTACCAGGCGGGAGGTGTACAGGTCCTTGAGGGCAGCGCGGTCGTCTTTCACCGCCGGCATCTCGCAAAGGTCCTTGAGGTCGAGCAGTCGGCCGGCATCGGCCGCGACGGCATAACGGGTCGCGGCCAGTACGACCTCGTCCTCATAGCGCGACATGTCCGCACCCGCACCGGTCAGACAGGAGCGATAGACCGTCCTGGCGTCCAGTCCGGGGCGATTCACCCGCCACATCAGATCTGTCCCGCGCTGTCGCGAACGGCGACGAGCGTCCGGGCTATGGTGCGAGCCTCGGCGCCCAGCTTGTTGTCGAAGCGCGCCAGCACCTCCTCGAAGGAGAGGCCCTCTCGAACGGCATCGCGAAGGTCCCGGTGATAACCGGAGTCGGTCACCTCCAACGAGAAGACCTCATGCGTCAGCGTGCCCACGTTCTCGCCGAAGGTCTCCATGGTCGGACGGTCAGCCTCGAGAACCGATCCGTAGCGACGAAGCTTGTACACGCATGAAGCCGGCACCTCCTGCAGCACGACAGGAGAATGTGTGGCGACCACCGCGACGCCGTTACGATCCATGAGCAGCCCGGACAGCGCGCGGACGAAGGCGGCCAGCAACGGCGGATGCAGATGGGACTCCGGCTCGTCCAGGACCACCAAGGCTCGCTCGGTGACGTGCTCGACCAGGCTCGTGACGGTCAGCAGAACGATCGCATGGCCCGAGCTCAGATTGCCGAAGAGTTCCGTCGCCATCGCGTGTCGTCGATCCGGCTCGGCCCTTCGGAACATCTCGATCCACGAATCGTCCTCGAGGAAGCCCGAGCCGGAATAGCGCAGAGTTTCGACCGCCCGGATCCATCGGGCAGCCGCCCGTCCGGTGAGACATGCGTCGAGGCTGGCGGCGAACTGGGTGGCGAGATCGGCCCGCGAGCGGAGAGTCGCGTGGTCGGTACCCGAACGCAGCGGAGCTCGCACACCGATGTAGGTGCACGGAATCAGTTGCCGCTCGGGCGGGATGTCGACGTACTCGTCGAAGGCGCTGAAGGAGACGGCGACCACGCCGAGAAAGGTGGCCTGCGTACCGGCCCGGTAGATGATCGTGCCGGCCTCGGGAGCCATGTCCCGGCCCTCCACCGCGGCTCGCACCAGATTCCGGAGCAGGAAGGACTTACCGACGTTGTTACGGCCGATGAGGACGTGAATGTTCGTGGGTGGCCGGCCGTCGGGCTCGATGTCGAAGAGCAAGGGGGTCGCCTCCGGCCCCGGCACATAGGTGAACCTGTATTCGGTGAGCCGCTCCCCGCCTTGAGCGATCCTCCGGTACCAGCCGGTGACCACGGATTCGGACACGAAACGGTAGAACGACGTCTCCGTGACAGCCTCTCCCCGTGCCCGTTCGAGAGCAGAAGGCGCGAAAGCGATGTCCTGGAGCGACCGCAGCACCACTTCCCGCAGGCCGTCTCCGAGCTCGCCGAGTCGCTCGTAGTAGGTGTCGTCCTGACCGAGTGAGAAGTGACTGTCGTCGAGCTTCTCGAAGGAATCCGGCAGGATGTCCGAGGTGCTCGTCGGGCCACCGTTGCCCATGCCTGTCCGGGCTATCTTGACCTGACCGATGTCTCGCCGGACCCCGTCGTCGTCATAGATGACGAGGTCGAACATGGTCACGTAGCCGTAGTCGTTCCAAGCGTCCCGGAGCAGGAAAGCTTCGCTCACCGTTCCGGCAGGGGCCTCGAACCAGCGCTGTTGCTGCAACGTGAAGCGCATCGAACTCCCCGGTCCGTTCGTCGGTCACTCAACTCCGACGACCGTACCGAGCGGGTACGACCACATCGCTTCATGCGCTTCCCGGACACTGACCGCGATCGTGGTCGCCGGAGAGTTCCGAGCGCCTGCCGCTCATCGTGGCTTCGCCTGAACGATCAGCTCGCGCGCTCGCGCTCCTCGGTGCGGAAGGTGCGCAGGCCCCGGCGGTGGTAGTTGGGCAGCGCGTGCGGGTGGTCCACCGACGACGTGTGCAGCCAGACCCGGTGGACGTCGGGGGCCAGCTGCCACGCCTGTTCCAGCCCGAGCGTCAGCGCGTGACCGCCGAGACCTCGACCCACGAACTCGGGCACCAGGCCGAAGGTCTCGATCTCGACGACGTCGGCCTCGAGGTCGTAGGCGAGCAGGCCAGCGGGCTCGCCCTCGAACGCGAGCAGCCAGTAGCGCCGGTCCGGGTGCTCGGCGAGCCAGGTGGTCCACTGGTCGGCGGTGCGGCGGGCGCTGGGCCAGCCGTGCGGGGCGCCGATGCGGACCTGCAGCTCCACCACCAAGGGCGACTCCGGGCTCAGGGGAGTCAGGGTCAGCCCGGGGACCACGGCGGCCGGCACAAGTTGACCGGGCGCCGTCATCTCCAGGTAGCTCACGGTTTCACGCATCAGGCGAGCTCTGCCACATAGACGGCGACGGAGCGGGCCGGCACGGTCAGGGTGCCCGCGGCGGCGTCCGCGGTGGCCGTACGCAGCACAGGGTCGGCCGAGGCGATCAGCTCGGGGTGCAGGGTGAGCTCGACCCCCGCCAGGGCCGGCACGGTCTGGGTGGTGGCCTCGGTCGTCGCGTTGAAGACGGTGACCACGGTGGACCAGCGCGGGTCGAGACCCGTCCCGTCCAGGCACATCACGAGCACGCCCGGGCTCTCGGCCGGGCCACCGAGCGGGAACGTCAGGCGGCGCTGCACCTCCTCGGCCGTCGGGAGGCCGAAGACCGGGGTCGAGCGGCGGATGCGCAGCAGCTCGGCGAAGCGGGCGGCGGCCATCTCGATCACCTCGGGCGGCGGCACCAGCGACGGCTCGGCCAGCAGGGGGCGGGCGAAGTCCCACTGCGACGCGTTGTCGGCGAAGGGCGGCAGGCCGAGGCCGAAGCCGTTGCCCGTCGCCGGGTCCCAGCGGATCTGGTTGAACCAGTCGCCCGAGTTGTAGGAGTTGCGGTCCAGGGACTTGGAGCGCAGCCGCTCGCTGCCCAGGGCGAAGAAGCCGGTGCCCTGCCCGAGGGTCACGAACGACAGGGCGAGGATCTGCATCCGGGCGCGGTCGGCGATCGGAATGTCGCGCGGCAGCTTGAAGGCCAGGGCGTCGTAGAGGATCTCGTTGTCGTGGGCGTCCACATAGGTCACGCATTCGCCCGGGGCGGTCGTGTAGCCGCTGGGCGAGCCGTGATAGTCGATCTGCGCGCCGGACTGCTCGGCGCCGGTCGAGGTGACGAAGCGGTAGGTCGCCAGCGCGCCGGACAGGCCGACCTTGAGCCGGTCGTGGACGGCGAGCGGGGTGTCCGCGCCGAGGCCGCTCGCGAAGCCGCGCACCGTCGGGTCGCCGTGCGCCCCGCCGCCCCGGACGGCGTCGCGCAGCCGGTCGTCGAAGGTGCCGACGCCGGTGCCGGCCAGGTGGACCTGGGTGGCCTGGGTGAAGCGGGCGTCGTAGGCCACCTCGCCGAAGTTCCAGCCCTCGCCGTAGAGGTGCACGTCCTTCCCCACGGCCCGCTGGACGGCGAGGATGTTGGCGCGCGGGTGGTGACCCATGAGGTCGAAGCGGAAGCCGTCGATCCTGTACTCCCGGGCCCACGTGACCACCGAGTCGACGACGAGCCGGCCCATCATGACGTGCTCGGTGGCGGTGTTGGAGCAGCACGTCGACTCGGCGACCGTGCCGTCGGCGAGCAGCCGGTGGTAGTAGCCGGGCACGATCCGGTCGAGCACGCTGAAGGGGGCGAGCCCGTCGGCCATCGTGTGGTTGTAGACGACGTCCATGACCACGCGCAGCCCGGCGGCGTGCAGGGCGGCGACCATCCGGCGGAACTCGAGCACCCGGGCACTGCCGGTCGGCTCGGTCGCGTAGCTGCCCTCGGGGGCCGTGTAGTGCACCGGGTCGTACCCCCAGTTGAAGCCGTCGCGGTCGGCGACGGCCATCACCGCGCGCTGCTGCTCCGGCGAGTCGGGGGCGAAGGACGACAGAGCACACAGGGGTACGGCCTGATCGGCGCGATGCTCCGGCACGCTCGCGAAGTCGAAGGCCGGCAGCAGGTGCACGTGGGTCAGCCCGGACTCGGCGAGCATCCGCAGGTGCCGCGGCCCGGCCGCGTCCTCGTCGGCGAATGCCAGGAAGGTCCCCCGGTGCTCCTCGGGCACGGTCCGGTCGGCGATCGAGAAGTCCCGGACGTGCACCTCGGCGATCTGCATCCGGGCCGGCGGCACGGGCGCCGGGCGGGCGGCGGCGTCCCAGCCCGGCGGCTTGAGCGCGGGGTCGGCCAGATCGACGAGCTGGCTGTGGGTGGAGTCGGCCGCCAGCGACACCGAGTAGGGGTCGGTGACGACGCTGGTCACGACGCGCTGCGCGGCGGGGTGCCACACCTCGACGCGGTAGCGGTAGAAGCGCCCGAGCCATTTCGGCTTGATCGGGACGCTCCACACGCCGGTGGCCGCGTCGCGCTCCATCGGCAGCTCTTTCGGCTTCTCGTCGCCCGGCGCCCGGGACAGCTCGAGCACCACCGCGCGGGCGGTCGGCGCCCACAGCGACAGCGTGCCCGCCACCAGTCCCAGCGGCGCGTCGGCGGCCTCGGCATAGAGATCGTCGAGCACGCCGGGCAGCTGGACGGCGGTCAGTGCCACGAGCCGCCCGCGCTGGTCGCGGCCCGCGACGAGCAGCTGCCCGCGCAGCAGATAGGCCAGCGCGGCGTCGCCCAGCTCCGGCACGGCGAACGCCTTGTACGCCCGGAGGTGCGGGAACTGCCGGCTCTGCGCCTGGAACAAGCCGCCCGGCCGGGGCGTGAGCGGCAGCGTCGTCCGCTCGCCCGTCAGCTCGTCGCCGGCCCGCCGCAGGTCGCCGCCCGGCGCCCCGACGAGCGCGAACGTGCCCCCGAGCTCCGCGAACCACGCGGGCAGCGCGACAGTCGTGCGGTCCACGAACACCGCGAGGGCCCGGGCCGGGTCGAGCTCCGGGCCCAGCGAGCGCAGATCCGGGCGCACGGGCGCCGCCGTCCCCGCCTCGAGCCACACCTCGCGGGCGACGGTGAGATCGAGCCGCTGGTCGTCGGGCCGGTCCTTCTCGTCGCCCCGATGGATCACGTAACGCACTCCGGCCGCGCCGGGCCGCACGGGCACCCGGAACACCGCGCCGAACGTGTCGAACGCGGCCGGCGCTATGGGCACGCCCCAGATCGGTTTGGCCGGGGTGCCCTCCCAGGCGTGCACGCCCCACCCGGAGTAGTCCAGATCGGGCCGGCGGTAGTGCAGCACCGCGTGATCGTCGTCGGCCGTGACCGGCGCCGGGAAGCCGGCTGCCTCGGCCGACGCATGGATCTCCGGGTCGCCCGGCCGCAGCCAGATCTCCGGCGTGACGCGCGGGTCGACGTGCCTGTCCTCGGCGACGTCCTTGCCCCACGCGCTGTCGACCACGAGGAAGCCCACGTCACGCGCGTCATCGGCGAGCCGCACCCAGGCGAACCGCCCGTACGCGTCCTCGCCCGCGAACGGGTGCCCGGCCGCGTAATCCGTCTCCGCGCCGGGCGCGATGTCACCCCAGGCGTGCAACGACCAGCCGGTGTAGCTCTCGTCGTCGCGCCGGTAGTGCACGACGAGCCACTCCGGCCGGCTCAGCTCGGTCAGGACGGGCTCGGTGATCTCCATCGTGCTCACCCGCCCATGATGGCACCGGGGTGCGTCCGCGTCTCACCGCTTCTCCCACGTCCAGGCCAGGCGGGCCGGGGCGGTGGCGCCCTCCGGCGCCCGGAACTCGATTCGCAGCAGCGTTCGCGCCTGGGAGACGGCCACGTCGAGCACCGTCGGCTCGCCGGGCCAGGCGCACGGCGCACGGCCGATCCGGTGCGGACGGTCGCCGAGGGCGATCTCCGCGGTGCCCGTACCGGTGCAGACGATCGTCAGCCGGTAGCGTCCCGCCTCGGCGACCTGATCCACCGACCGCACCGCACCGGGGTCGAGCCACGGCAGCGACCGGACCAGCCCGGCGGCCGGCCGCAGGCGGGCACCGGGGTCGGTCTCCGTCAGCGGCTCGCCGGTGTCGGTCGTCAGCCGGTAGGCGAACATCGCCTCCGCCGCGCCGGACAGCTGCAGGGTGAGGCCGGCGATCCCCCGCTTGACGGAGAAAACGCTGGTCGTAGCGCCGGTGCCGCAGACCGCCGTCGCCCGGGCCAGCTCGGCCGGGGCCGTCTCGCCCGGGTCCGCCGCGGGAGTGCCCCGAACTACCAGCGTCACCCGGTCCGGGCCCGTGCAGGCCAGTTCCAGGGTCAGGTTGCCGAGCCAGGCCGGGGTGGTCCGGGCGTACGCGCTGCCGACCTGCCCGGCATCCTCGGCGGCGACGGCACCGGGCGCCGGCCCCAACGTGATCGTCTCCGGTTCCCGGGGCCGGGTCAGCAGCGCCGTGGCCCCGGCTCCGGCCAGCACGACCAGCGCGGCGACCGCGGCCGTGGCGCTGCGGCGGCGCCGGCGGACCGTCCGGCCGGCCGACTCGGCGCCGGGCGGCTCGATCTCCCGGACGGCCTGGGCGCGCGCGGCGTGGAAAAGGTCTTCGAGCTGGTCAGTCATGCTGCACCTCTCCGGCGAGCGCGGTGCGGGCCCGGTGCAGCCAGGACCGGACGGTGGCCTCGGCGACCTGCTCCCGCTCGGCGATCTCCGGTACGGGCAGGTCGGCCAGGTAGTAGAGGACGACGGCGCGGCGGTGCGCGGCGGGCAGCTTCGCCAGCGCGGCGAAGAGGGCGACCCGGTCCGGGGCCGGTCCGTCCTGCACGGGCTCCTCGAGCCGCTGGCGACGCAGGAACCGCAGGGCCGTACCCGCCCGGCGCCACCGGCTCACGGCCAGGTTCCAGGCGACGCGGCGGACCCACGCGACCGGGTCGTCGTACGCGGCGATCTTGTCCCAGCGCGCGAGCGCCCGGCAGAACGCTTCCTGCGCGATGTCCTGGGCCTCGTGACGATCGTTGAAGTACGCGTAGAGCTGCACGCTGACGTCCGCGTAGTGGGCCTCGTAGAAGTCGTGGAAGCTGGGTGGGCGGCCGGTCACGGCGGGTGGCGCCTCCCGTTCGGCGGTGGTGGACACATCGACAACACGCACCGGCCCGGAGAGGTGTTGCAGCCGTCAGCCGGCGGCGCGGTCCAGCCACTGGTTCAGGAGGGTACGTTCGGCCTCGGTGAGCGCGCCGAGCCGCGGGACGACCGTGCGGAAGGCGACGACCGCGGCGGTGGTGTCGGCGGGGTCCAGGACGGGCGCGTCGGTCAGGATCGCGCGCACGACCGCGTCGTAGACGGCGTCGGTGAGGCTGGTGTCCCGCTCGGCCGGCGCCGTCGCGAGCAGGGTGAGGATCGCGCCTGTTCCGGCGGCCTGGATCATCTCGACCGCGCGCCGCTCGCTGACCCGCAGCCGCCCGGCCTCGGCGATGCGGTGGACCTTGTCGCGCAGCACCTGCGTGCCCGCGCGGAAGGCGGGTGAGCGCGCCCCGCGCGACACATCCGTGAGCAGGCTGTAGACCCCCGGGTTGGCCAGGGCGAAGCCGATGTTGGTCTCCCAGCCCGCCCGGAGCTCGGCGATCGGGTCGTCGTGCTGCAGGGCCTGCTGCTTGCCGGCGACATAGGCGGCGAAGACGTGCTCGGCCACCGCGTCCAGCAGCGCGTCCTTGTCCTCGAAGAGCCGGTAGATCGCCGGGGGCTGCAGCGCCGCGGCCTGCGCCACCGCCCGGGTCGTCACCGCGGCCGGGCCGCTTTCGCCCAGCAGCCGCGCGGCCACGTTGATGATCCGCTGCCGCGTGCTCTCCCGCCCCGCCGTCATGGTGCCGACGATAACACCACCTTGACAACACCGGTGGTTCCAGCGTTACCTTTGCTGCGATTCCATTGATACCAGGAGGCACACGATGTTCGTCATCACCGGCGCGACCGGCCAGCTGGGTTCGCGCATCGTCGAGCGGCTGCTCGCCCGCGTTCCCGCCGAGCAGGTCGCGGTCAGCGTCCGCGACCCGGAGAAGGCCGCCGGCCTCGCCGCCCGGGGCGTGCGGGTGCGCCGCGGCGACTTCACCGACCCGGGGTCGCTCGCCCACGCCTTCGAGGGCGCGGAGCAGGTGCTCGTGGTCTCGGCCAACCTGACCGGCGCCGAGGCCCTCGCCGCCAACAGCGCCGCGATCGACGCGGCCGTCGCCGCCGGGGCCGAGCGGGTCGTCTACACGAGCCACCAGGGCGCCGCCCGGGGCTCAGCCTTCTCCCCCATGCACTCGCACGCCGCGTCGGAGGCGCACCTGGCAGCGACGGGCCGGCCATGGACGTCGCTGCGCAACGGGTTCTACGCCGAGACGATCCGGTGGCAGCTGGGCCGGAGCCTGGAGAGCGGCGAGCTGCGCACGCCCGCCGACGGGCCGGTGTCCTGGACGGCGCACGATGACCTCGCCGAGGCGGCCGCTGCCGTGCTGACCGAGCCCGGCCGCTTCGAAGGCCCGACGCCGCCGCTGACCGCCCCGCAGACCGTGGACATGGCCGGCGTGGCCGCGATGCTCGGCGAGCTCACCGGCCGCCCGATCCGGCACGTGGTGATCGGCGACGAGGAGTTCACGGCCGGCCTGCTCGCGAACGGTGTGCCCGAGTTCCGCGCCGCCATCGCGCTGGGCATGTTCCAGGCGTCGCGCCGCGGGGAGTTCGACGTCACCGCCCCCGACCTGGAGAAGCTGACCGGCCGGCCGGCGCGCTCCGTGCGTACCCTGCTGGAAGGGGTTGTCAGCGAGTCGCGATGACCGTGGTGATGCGGGGCCCCTCGGCGTCGGAGCGCAGCAGATAGCTGAAGCTCTCGCCGGGGACAGCGGCGCCGCGGCTGTCGAGGTACTCCCACTCGACGTCGACCATCGCCAGCGCCGTGCTCAGCGGGCGCACGTCGCGAAGTTGCGCGTGTGCCGCCACGATCCGCTGCTCCTGGTACGCGGGAGCGGCGCCCAGGAACGACAAGGCGACCGCCGCCGGGGACGTGAACGTGAAGCTGTACGTGTCCGCGACCACCATCCCGGGCAGGGCGTAGCAGCCCGCGATCGCGGACACGTCCCCGCGGGTGAGCGCCGAGCCGTAACGGTCGAAGAAGTCCGTCAGGCGGTCCAGATCCACGGGCGATTTCACGGAACACGTCGTACCCCCGTGATCATGGCGGCAAACTTGCGCGCTTAAACAAGACGGACGTACGGTTTAGGCGAACACATCGACGTTGAGTTAGGTGTGCCTAACCGCTACGCGCGCCTCACCGGTGCGCGAGACTGCTGAGGACTACTCACGGTCGCTGGGTGTGAAGGAGATGACGTGGCCAGCCTGGACACCTTTGGTGCGAAGAGCGAGCTGCGCGTCGATGACGCGAGCTACGAGATTTTCACGATCGACAAGGTCGAGGGCCATGAGCGCCTGCCCTACTCCCTGAAGATCCTGCTGGAGAACCTGCTCCGGACCGAGGACGGCGCGAACATCACCGCCGACCACATCCGGGCCCTCGGCGGCTGGGACCCCACCGCCGACCCGAGCGTGGAGATCCAGTTCACGCCCGCGCGGGTGCTGATGCAGGACTTCACCGGCGTGCCGTGCGTGGTCGACCTGGCCACCATGCGCGAGGCGGTCAGCGACCTCGGTGGCGACCCCGCGAAGGTCAACCCCCTCGCCCCCGCCGAGCTGGTCATCGACCACTCGGTCATCGCCGACCTGTTCGGCCGCGAGGACGCCTTCGCCCGCAACGTCGAGCTGGAGTACCAGCGCAACCGCGAGCGCTACCAGTTCCTGCGCTGGGGCCAGACCGCGTTCAACGAGTTCAAGGTCGTCCCGCCCGGCACCGGCATCGTGCACCAGGTCAACATCGAATACCTGGCCCGTACGATCATGGAGCGCAACGGGCAGGCCTACCCCGACACGGTCGTGGGCACCGACTCGCACACCACGATGGTCAACGGCCTCGGCGTGCTGGGCTGGGGCGTCGGCGGCATCGAGGCCGAGGCCGCCATGCTGGGCCAGCCGGTCAGCATGCTCATCCCGCGCGTGGTCGGCTTCAAGCTCTCCGGCGAGATGCCCGCCGGCACCACCGCCACCGACCTGGTCCTCACGATCACCGAGATGCTCCGCGAGCACGGCGTGGTCAGCAAGTTCGTCGAGTTCTACGGCCCCGGCGTCAGCGCCGTCCCGCTCGCCAACCGCGCGACCATCGGCAACATGAGCCCGGAGTACGGCTCGACCGTCGCCATCTTCCCGATCGACGACGAGACCATCAAGTACCTCAAGCTCACCGGTCGCAGCGAGCAGCAGGTCGCCCTGGTCGAGGCGTACGCGAAGCGGCAGGGCCTGTGGCTCGACCCGGCCGCCGAGCCGTCCTACTCGGAGAAGCTCGAGCTGGACCTGTCGACGATCGTCCCGTCGCTGGCCGGCCCGAAGCGCCCGCAGGACCGCGTCCCGCTGAACAGCGCCAAGCCGATGTTCCGCGACGCTCTCAGCAATTACGTTCAGCAGGAGGGTCCGGCGGACGAGTCGGTCGAGGAGACGTTCCCCGCCTCGGACCCCATCGCGAACGGACAGCAGTCGGACGCCGACAAGCCGCACTACTTCTCCGCCGCCGCCGGTGCCGACGGGCGTCCGTCCAAGCCGACCCGGGTCACCCTGGAGGACGGCACCGAGTTCGAGCTGGACCACGGCTTCGTCGGCATCGCCGCCATCACGTCCTGCACGAACACCTCGAACCCGCAGGTCATGATCGGCGCCGCCCTGCTGGCCCGCAACGCCGTCGAGAAGGGCCTGGCCCGCAAGCCCTGGGTGAAGACCACGCTCGCCCCGGGCTCCAAGGTGGTCATGGACTACTACGACCGGGCCGGCCTGACGCCCTATCTGGACAAGCTCGGCTTCAATCTGGTCGGCTACGGCTGCACGACCTGCATCGGCAACTCCGGCCCGCTGCCCGAGGAGATCTCCGCCGCGGTCAACGAGGCCGACCTCACCGCCGTGTCGGTGCTCTCCGGCAACCGCAACTTCGAGGGCCGGATCAACCCCGACATCAAGATGAACTACCTCGCGTCGCCGCCGCTCGTGGTCGCGTACGCGCTGGCCGGCACGATGGACCTGGACATCACGACGGAGCCGCTGGGCACGGGCTCCGACGGCAAGCCGGTGTTCCTGGCCGACATCTGGCCCAGCGCGCAGGAGATCGACGACACCATCGCCTCGGCGATCGGCGCGAACGGGTTCTCGGCCGCCTACCAGGACGTCTTCGCCGGCGACGAGCAGTGGCAGTCGCTGCCGACCCCGGCCGGGGAGACCTTCTCCTGGGACGGCGAGTCGACCTACGTGCGGAAGCCCCCGTACTTCGAGGGCATGGCGGCCTCCCCGGCGGCCGTGAAGGACATCTCGGGCGCGCGCGTGCTGGCGAAGCTCGGCGACTCGGTCACCACCGACCACATCTCGCCGGCCAGCTCGATCAAGCCCGACTCCCCCGCCGGCCAGTACCTGGCCGAGCACGGCGTCCCCCGGCACGAGTTCAACTCGTACGGCTCCCGCCGCGGCAACCACGAGGTCATGATCCGCGGCACCTTCGCCAACATCCGGCTCCGCAACCAGCTGGTCCCGGGAGTCGAGGGCGGCTTCACGGTCAACCACCTCACCGGCGACCAGACGACGATCTACGACGCGTCGGTCGCGTACAAGGAGGCCGGTGTCCCGCTGGTCATCCTGGCCGGCAAGGAGTACGGCTCCGGCTCCTCCCGCGACTGGGCCGCCAAGGGCACCATGCTCCTGGGCGTCCGCGCGGTCATCGCCGAGTCCTACGAGCGCATCCACCGCTCCAACCTCATCGGCATGGGCGTGCTGCCGCTGCAGTTCCCGCCCAAGACCAACGCCGAGTCCCTGGGCCTGACCGGCAACGAGACCTTCACCATCACCGGGGTCACGGAGCTCAACGACGGCAAGATCCCCGCCACCGTCAAGGTCCGCACCGACACGGGCGTCGAGTTCGACGCGGACGTCCGCATCGACACCCCCGGCGAGGCCGACTACTACCGCCACGGCGGCATCCTGCAGTACGTCCTCCGCAAGATGCTCAACAGCTGATCCGGCGCTGCCGCCGGGCTTCTCAGACCACCGAGAAGTCCGGCGGCAGCGTGGCGCGGCCGGTGAGGGCGCGCAGGACCAGTGTTTTCTCCTTGCTTGTCGCGGCCACCCGGGCGGCCTGCAGGGTGACCGCGGCCAGCACCTCCTCGGCGAACTCCACCTCGGCCCCGGCGGCCGCGGCCACGTCGAGACCGTGCACGACCAGCTCGAAGGTGCGGGTGGGGATCCACTCGCGGACGCGCATGCCGCCCACGGCGGTCAGCACCACGTCGGCGTCGCCGGCCGCCGACAGCGCCTGGGTCGCCGCCCGCGCATACTCGGCGACTCCCGCCGCCGGTGACACGCCGAACTCCGCCGCCGTCTTGCGGGCGTCCTCGGTGGCCGCGGCCCGGACGGCCGCCACCACCTCGGCCGGCGCCGCCTGGGCGAAGGCCCAGTAGCCCTCCGGCGACGCCACGTCGACCGTGGCCGCGGGTCCGCCGAGCGCCCGGGGCACCTCGCGCAGCGCCGACCCGACCACGTGCCCGGTCAGCTCGCGCAACGTCCACTCGCCGAGCCCCGGCCCGTCCCACCTGTCCTCCGGCACGCGGTAGACGAGATCGGTGAACGTGGCGACGGCCGACTTGTAGGCCCAGCGGAAATCCATGCCCCCAAGCGTGCCACTCGGCGGTCAGGCCGCCTGACAGGCCGGAGCGGCGCCCGGTCCGCTGCCGGTGCCCTGGAAGCCGAACTCGACGCTGCCCCCGGCCGGGACCGTCCCGTTGTACGCGACGTTGCGGAAGCTGACCGTGCCCGAGCTGCCGGTCGCCCCGGCGTTCCAGGTGCTGGTCACGGCGCTGCCCGTCGGCAAGGGCACGCTGACCGTCCAGCCGCTGAGGGCCGCGGCGCCGGCTGTCACCCGTACGGTGGCGACGTAGCCCCCGGTCCAGGAGTTGAGCGACACGGTGGCCGTGCACTCGCCGGACGGCGGCGGAGTGGTCGGATCGGTCGGCGGGGTCGTCGTGGTGTCCAGGCCGAAGAAGGCGATCGCCATCCGGGCCATGCCGCTCAGCGGGAGCGAGTGGCCGACGTTCGCGACGCTGATGCCCTCGACAGGTGCCTGGACGATGTTGGCGCCATAACGGGTACGGGTCCAGCCCGACTGCGGCGTGTCGGTGGCCACCGGCGTCTGGCTGACACCGAGCACATTGGTCCACTGCTTGATCTCTTCGCCGAAGTTCGGGTACGCCAGCGTCGTGTCCGTGGCGCCGTGGAACAGCTGCATCCGGGGGCGCCGGCCGGTGTAGCCCGGGTAGGCCGCACGCACCAGATCGCCCCAGGCCGCCGGGGTCTTGATGAGCTGCCCGGACGAGCAGGTGCTGTTCCAGCCCGCCTGGTTGGCCGGGTTCGCGGGGTCACCGGCAGTGGCGGCGAAGCAGCCGAACGGTACGCCCATGAACGCCGATCCCGCGGCGAACACGTCGGGATAGTCGCCGAGCAGCACATTGGTCATCATGCCGCCCGACGAGGCGCCGGTGACGAAGGTGCGGTCGACGTCGGTGTGGTACTGCTGCTGCACGTACCGGACCATCGACACGATGCCGGCCGGGTCGCTGGTGCTGTTGTGCGTCAGGGCGCCCGGGCTCGACACGTCGAAGCAGTTGCCCGAGCGGGTGGCCGACGGATAGATCACGATGAAGCCGTACTGGTCGGCGAGCGACGCGAACTCGCTGCCCGAGTAGAAGGCCGGCCCCGAGCCGGTGCAGTAGTGGACGGCGACCAGCAGGGCCGGCTCAGCGGGGCGCCGGTCCGGCACGTAGAGATGCATGCGCAGGCCGGTCGGATTGGCGCCGAAGCTCGTCACCTCGGTCAGCGCGGCCGCGGAGGCGGGCGCGGCCGGTAGCACGACAGCGGTGGCGAGAGCGAGGACGGCGGCGGAGAGCACAGACCAGAGCTTTCTCACGCGAGGCTCCTTCCATAGACGTAATTCGATGCTACGGGAGCGCTCCCAAGCCCGTACCGAATAAATAGGTTGCGGGGTTTCCCGGCGCGCGGCAGAGTCTGACCCGCACGACCGAGAGGTCCCGGACGAAGGAGGTGTGGACCCATGGCTGTCTTTGTGATGACCCCTGCCCAGGTTCACCAGACTTCCTTCTTCTCCGAGGAGACCCTCCAGTGCGCGAGCACGACTCTTCCGGCCCGGCGACCATGCGCCGCGGCCGTCGCAAGTTCGACGACGACGAGCCCGATTTCGTCCCCCGGGGGCGGCTCGAGCCGCAGCTGAGCGAGGAGCCCGACCTGCCTGAGACCGGCGATCGCTGGTCGACGTGGGACGGGGCCCTGCACGGCCCGCTTCCGCGCCCCGAGTGGGTGCGCACCGAGTACGGCGCCGTGGACACCGAGCTGGGCATGCTCAAGACCGGCAAGGAAGCCGATGTCTTCCTGGTCCGGCGGGGCATTCCTGACACCGACAAGACCAGCATGCTGGCCGCGAAGCGCTACCGGGACGGCGATCACCGGCTGTTCCACCGGGACGCGGGCTATCTCGAGGGGCGGCGCGTGCGGCGCTCGCGCGAGATGCGGGCCATGACCAACCGCACCGGCTTCGGCAAGCAGATGATCGCCGGGCAGTGGGCGCAGGCCGAGTTCGCCGCGCTGTCGCACCTGTGGCAGGTGGCCGCCGAGGGCGGGACGATCGCCGTGCCGTACCCGGTGCAGATCATCGGCACCGAGCTGATGCTGGAGTTCATCGGCGACTGGGAGACCGGCGAGGCGGCGCCGCGGCTCGCGCAGCTGCGCCCCGATCCGGACGAGCTGGCCGATCTGTGGCGCCAGGCGGTCGACGCCTTCAGCGTGCTGGCCCGCGCGCAGGTGGCGCACGGCGACCTGTCGCCCTACAACATCCTGGTGCACGCCGGGCGGCTGGTGATCATCGACCTTCCGCAGGTGGTCGACGTGATCGCCAACCCGGCCGGCGGCGACTTCCTGGCCCGGGACGTCAAGAACGTCGCGAGCTGGTTCACCGCGCGGGGGCTGGAGGTCGACCAGCCGGAGCTGGTCGAGCGCCTGCAATACGAGGCCGGCCTGCTGTGAGGCGCGGCCGCCGGAGGTCCCGGCGGCCGCCACACCTCACTGGAGGTAGCCCTCGACCTCACCGGTGCTGTGCGCCTGCTCGGTGTCGGGGTTGTTGCCGAACTCGCGGGCGGCGCGGCGCCGGCGGAGCAGGTCCCAGCACTGGTCGAGCGCCTCCTCGACCTCCTTGAGCCGGGCGTGCTCCTCGTCGGCGCTGAGCTTGCCCTGGCTCAGCTGCTCGCGCAGCTTGTGCTCTTCGTCGACCAGGCCGTGAATCCGGCCCAGCACCTCTTTGTCATCCATGTCCGGAAGCGTAGATCACACGGCCGCTCGCGGCGCCGCGAGCCGGTCGTCGCCGGCGTCAGGCGTACCGGCAGCGCCTCGCCTCGTCCGCTGCATCGCCCACCCCACCAGCAGGGCGGCCACGGCGGTAAGGACCAGACCCGCGAGCGTGACCGCGTGCTCGAACTGGGTGGTCTGACCCGCGCTCCAGTGCGGCGCGGCGATCGCGCCGGTGAACAGGGCCGCGATGACGGTGCCGCCGACCGCCACGCCGGCGCCGGAGGTGACCTCGGAGGCGGTGTCGACGAGGGCGGCGCCGATGGAGGTCCTGTTCTCTGGGAGGCCGCGCATCACGTTGACCCCGGCGACGACACCGACCACGCGGATCGCCGTGGCGACCAGGGCGAGCGACAGCGCCACCCAGACGTAGCCGTAGTGGCCCAGCAGGGCATAGACGGCGAGTCCGGCCACGACCGCGATCGAGCTGAGCCAGGCCGACCGCTCGAGCCCGGCGCGCTCCACGAACCGGTTGACGAACGGCCCGGCGGCGATCAGCACGACGACCTGCGGCAGCATGCCGACGGCAGCAAGGGACGGCGACCAGCCCCAGTCCAGCTGCAGCTGCAGGGTCACCAGGTAACCCATCCCGGCCACGGCCAGCCCGGTCGCGGCCTTGTAGGCGAGGCCGGCGGACACCAGCGGGCGGGCGATCAACCCCAGATCGAGCAGGGGGTACGCGGCGGAGCGCTCACGCAGCACGAACAGCACCGCTGCCACGACAGCCGCGCCGGTCGTGGCCCAGGGCGCCCACGAGCCGGTGCCCTCGTCGACGAAGAGCGTGGGTGCCACGAGCGCGAGCACGATCGTCGCCGTGCCCAGCACCGCGCCCGGGGCGTCCACCGGGTCGCGGTGCAGGTCCTCCGGCCGGTCGGGGGCGATGCCGGCGCGGATGCCGAGCAGCGCGAGGGCGGCGATCGGGACGTTGACGAGCAGCAGGACCTGCCACGGGGCGACCGCGAGCACGAAGCCGCCGGCCGTCGGCCCGATCGCGAGCCCGACCAGGCCCACGGTCGTGATGAGGGTCATGGCCCGGACGCGCTGCCCGTCGTCGGTGAACAGCCGGAAGGCCAGGGCGATCGAGCCCGGCGTGGTCATGGCCGCCGCCACGCCCGTCACCGCCCGGACGGCGATGAGCTGCTCCGCAGTCGTGACGAACGCGGTGGCCAGGCTCGCGGCGCCGAGCAGGGCGAGCCCGAGCAGCATGATCCGGCGCCGGCCGAACCGGTCCGCGACCGCGCCGAAGACGAGCATCAGCCCGCCGAAGACGACCGCGTAGGCGCCGGTCACCCACTGCAGCGCCAGCGTCGAGGCGTGCAGGTCACGCCCGATCGTGGGCAGGGCGACGGTGAGGATCGAGTTGTCGAGCATCTCGAACAGGAACACCGCGGACAGGCCGGCCAAGGCGATCCGCGTCTTCGTATCGAACATTCCTAGACCGTACGTCATTCTTAGAGCGCACTCTAGTTTTGTGGCTTGATACACTTCCGCCGTGCCCGAACCCGGACTCCGAGAGCGCAAGAAGGCCCGCACCCGCCGGCTCATCGCGGACACGGCGGCGCGCCTGTTCGCGGAGCGGGGCTACGAGCAGGTGACGGTCAGCGAGATCGCGCGCGCGGCCGAGGTGGCGGAGCAGACGCTCTACAACTACTTCCCGGCCAAGGAACAGCTGGTCGCCGATCGCGAGCAGGAGCTGAACGAGCAGCTGGGCGAGCTGATCCGCGCCCGCCCGGCCGGTGTCAGCCCCGCGGCCGCCATCCGCGACACCGTCCTGGCGATGATCGAGGCGATCCGCGACCAGCCCGCGGAAAATGCCCGCGGCAGCCTGGGCTATCTGGCGGCCGTGAGCCCGACGGTCAACCGGCTCGCCCTCGAGGTGAGCGACCGGCAGGCCACTGCGCTGGCCGCGGCCGTCGCCGCCGGCGGGGACATCGCGCCGGAGCTGGCCCGGCTGCACGGCATCGCACTGGCCGGCGTCTTCCGGATCATCATCGCCGAGACGGGCCGCCTGACCCGCGACGGCGAGACCCCGGCCGCGATCGCCGAGGCCCTCCGGCCGCCGATCGGGAACGTGCTCGCCGAGCTGGACCGCTGGTTCAGCGGGAGGGGGACGCCATGACGGCCGACAAGCCCTGGATGACGTTGCCGACCACGCGGGTCGGGGCGAAGCGCTGATCGATCCAGTCGCGGCCGCGGTGCAGCCAGACGCTGGGCAGGCCCATGGCCGCGGCGCCGCCGATGTCGGCCTCGGGGCTGTCGCCGACGATCCAGGCGCCGCCCAGCCGCATGCGGACGCGCTGGGCGGCCAGGGCGAAGATGCGCGGGTTGGGCTTGCTCACGCCGGCCTGGCCGGAGATCACGTAGTCGGCGACGTAGCGGTCGAGGCCGGTGCGCCGGATGCGGCTCTCCTGCTGCTCGTGCGGGCCGTTGGTGACCACGACCGGCACCCAGCCCGCGTCGCCGGCGATCTGCAGGGCGCAGGCGACGAGCGGGTCGAGCCGCTCGTAGGCCAGCGGTCCCTCGTGCAGCTCCTCGACCATGTCGATCGACGTGTAGGGCAGCTGGTAGCGCTCCCGGATCGCGTCCCCGAGGTCCCAGCGGGAGGTCAGGCCGTCCGCGTCGACCGACAGCAGCCAGTCGAGGTCCTCGTGCGGGGCGCCGATCTGGTCGAGGAAGCTCTTCGCCCACAGCTTGAACGCCCCGCTGCGGTCGAGCAGGGTGTCGTCCAAGGCGAGGAAGACGAGGGGCACGCCGGGCACTCTACGTGAGTGAATACCGGACCGAACAGCCCAAGTGTGTTAACAGTGCCGCGGAGCAAGCCGTACGTACGGATTGCGACCGCCGGAACCGGCGTGACACCATCGCTGCGTGCCCAGGGTGAGCCAGGACCAGCTTGAAGCCCGCCGCCACGAGATCCTCGGGGCGGCCCGCGGCTGTTTCGCACGTTACGGCTACGAGGGTGCCACGGTACGCCGCCTCGAGGAGGCCACGGGCCTGTCCCGCGGCGCGATCTTCCATCACTTCCGGGACAAGGAGTCGTTGTTCCTGGCGGTGGCCGAGGACGACGCCGCCGCGATGGTCGAGACGGTCGGGCGTCACGGTCTCGTTCAGGTGATGCGCGACCTGCTCGACCGGGCCGGGGCCAGCAACGACACCGCCGGCTGGCTCGGCAGTCAGCTCGAGGTGTCCCGGCGGCTGCGCACCGACCCCGAGTTCGCCAAGCGCTGGGCCGAGCGCTCGGCCGCCATCGCCTCCGCGACCCGCGAGCGCCTCGAGCGCCAGCGGGAGGCCGGCGTGCTGCGCGACGACGTGCCGGTGGAGGTCCTGACCCAGTTCCTCGAGCTCGCGTACGACGGGCTGGTCCTGCACCTCGCCACCGGCCGCCCGGCCGGGGAGCTCAGCCGCGTCCTCGACGTCGTGGAAGGCGCCGTGCGCCGGGCCTGACCAGGGGTTGCGCCCGCCTGCACAATGAAGGCTCAAGCCGGCATGGAGGTGTGCACATGACCGACACCTGGGGGATCTCGGGTCCTGCCTTCCTCGCCCTCTACTTCGCCGCCGTCGTGGCGGTCCTCGTCGCGGCCTCGGTGCATCGCCGCGTCCTCTTCCGCGGTGACCGGACTGCCAGTGTCGGCAGCCTCGGCCCGCAGCAGATCGCCTATCTCAACGGCGGCGAGCGCCTCGCCGTCTACGCGTCGCTCAGCGGCCTGCGCAGTGCCGGTGCCGTCACCGCCGTCTCCGGTCGCCGGCTCGCCCCGAGCGGACCGCTGCCCGCCGGTGTGACGCCGCTCGATACGGCCATCCACCACGCGGCCGGCAATCACGAGCGCGTCCGCGACCTGGCCACCCTGCAGCACGTACGGGCGGCGCTCGACCAGCTCCGCGCCGGCCTGGAGCGGCAGGGCCTGGCCGTCCCGGCCGACGCGATCCGCACGGCCCGGCTCTGGGCCCTCGCCATGCTCGCCGTGCTCGCCGTCGGCATCGCCCGCTTCGCGGCCGGCGTCGCGAACGACAAGCCGGTGGCCTTCCTCTTCATCGCCCTCGTGATCACGGCCGGGGCGACGATCTTCCTGTGGCGCCGCACCGGTCTCGCGACGGGCGCGGCCACCAAGGGCATGACCGCGGTCCGCCGCCGGCACGACTATCTGGCCCCGAGCCACTCCCCCGCGTACGCGACCTACGGCGCGAGTGGTGCCGCCATGGGCGTGGCCCTCTTCGGCGCCGCGTCGCTCTACGCCATGGACCCCGTGTTCGCCGCGGAGGCCGAGATCCAGCGCAACGCGACGGCGTCCGGCATGAGCGGCGGCGACTCGGGCTCCTACGGCGGCGGCGACTCCGGCGGGGGCAGCTCGTGCGGTGGCGGTGGTTGCGGCGGCGGCGGGGGCTGCGGCGGATGACCATCGAGTACGGCGTGGGCATCGGCTGGCGCCCCGACATCGCCGGCTACGTGGACCGGCTGCCGGGGCTCCGCTTCGCCGAGGTCGTCGCGGAGTCCGTGCCCCCGGAGGGCGAGCTCCCCGACGGGCTCGCCCGGCTCCGCGAGCGCGGGGTGACCGTGATCCCGCACGGCACCCGGCTGTCGCTGGGCGGGGCCGAACCGGTCGACCCGGCGCGGGTGGCGCACTTCGCCGCCGTGGCCCGGCAGCTCGACGCGCCACTGGTCAGCGAGCACATCGCCTTCGTCCGGGCCGGTGGCGTCGAGGCGGGACATCTGCTGCCGATCCCCCGGACGCGCGAGGCCGTCGACGCGGTGGTCGCCAATGTGCGGCGTACCCGGGAAGAGCTGGACGTGCCGATCGCGCTGGAGCCGATCGCCGCCCTCTTCGACTGGCCCGACGACGAGCTGGACGAGGGTGCGTTCCTCACCGAGATCCTCGAGCGGACGGAGGCGCTGCTGCTGCTCGACGTGGCCAACGTGTACGCCAACGCGCTCAACCGGGGCACCGACCCGGCCGCACTGTTCGACCGGCTGCCGCTGGAACGCATCGCATACTGCCACGTCGCGGGCGGCTCGGCGACGCCGGACGGCATCTATCACGACACGCACACCGACGCCGTGCCGCCGGAAGTGCTGGAGCTGGTCGCGGAGCTGTGCGGCCGGCACCGCCCGCCCGCGCTCATGCTCGAACGCGACGGCGACTATCCCCCGGCCGCCGAGCTCACCGCCGAGCTCGACGCGATCGCCGCGGCCTCCGGCTACCCGCGCGTCACCCCGTGACCGGGTCGCTCGCCGACCGGCAGGCCGCCCTGGTCGCCGCCCTGACCTCCGGGGCGCCGCTGCCCGGCGGCTTCGACCCGCGCCTGGTGGAGGCCGCGCGCGTGGCGTTGCTCCGCAAGCGCGCGGGCGAGGTGGCCCGGAACTGGCCGGAGCTGGCGGGCGCCTGCGGGCGGGAGTGGTTCGAGGTCTGGTCCGCGTGGGCCGCGACCCGGCCGACGCGGGGCTCGTTGCGCGACGGCTGGGACCTGGCGCGCGACCTGCGGGCCCGGGGCGAGCTCCCGGCCGCGGCGGGCGCCGAGCTGGCCGTACGCGAGGCCACCCTGACCTACGACGGCAGCGCGCCCCCGCGCCCGCGCCGCCGCCCCGCCCTCCGCACGGTCGCCGGCGCCTGGGTCCTCCAGGCCGGCGGCCGGGTGCGCGTGCTGCGCCGGCCCGCCGCGTGAATGGCAGGATCGGGGCATGGATCTGGGACTGGCGGACCGTGTCTACGTGCTGACCGGCGCGTCCAAGGGGCTGGGCCTCGCGACGGCCGAGGCGCTGGTGGCCGACGGCGCCCGCGTGGTCGTCTCCGCCCGCACCCGCGAGTCCGTCGACGCCGCCGTGGCCCGGCTCGGGCCGCGCGCCACCGGAGTGGCCGCCGACCTGACCGACCCGGACACCGCTGACCTGCTCGTCCGGACGGCCGGCGAGCGCTTCGGCCGTCTCGACGGCGCGCTGATCTCGGTCGGCGGCCCGGGCGGCGGCTCGGCGGCCCAGCAGACCGACGAGCAGTGGCGCTCGGCCTTCGAGACCGTCTTCCTGGGCTCGGTGCGCGCCGCCCGCACCGTGGCGGCCGCGCTGACGACCGGCGGCGCGATCGCCTTCGTGCTGTCCACGTCGACCCGGGCGCCGCTGGCCGGGCTGGGCCTCTCCAACGGCCTGCGCCCCGGGCTGGCGGGCGTGGCCAAGGACATGGCCGACGAGCTCGGCCCGCGCGGCATCCGGGTGGTGAGCCTGTTGCCGGGGCGGATCCTCACCGACCGTACGCGGAGCCTGCACGAAGCCACCGGGGACGCCGAGGCGACCGCCGCCCGGCAAGCGGCCGAGCTGCCCCTGCGGCGGCTGGGCGAGCCCGCCGAGTTCGGCCGGGTCGCCGCCTTCGTCCTCTCCCCCGCCGCGAGCTACCTCACCGGCATCCAGATCCCCGTCGACGGCGGCTTCACCCGGATGCTCTAGCCGCTCTCGCCCGCCAGCAGCACGACGTCGCCCGGGCGCGCCTCCGCCCCGGAGGCGAGCACTTCGTCGATGCCCATGCGCAGCGCGGCCGCCCTGATCCGGTCCTTCTCGTCGCCGAGGCCACTCAGGACGGCTGTCGTGCGGCGCCGGCCCGCGGCCACGGACAGCGCGGTCCGCACGGCGGCCAGCACCACCTCCGGACTCCCGTCGCCGGTCGCGTCCAGCACCGTCACCCCGTCCGGACGCTCCTCGACGACCGTGAGGCCGCCCGCCCCGCGCGGCCCCGGGTCCACAGTGCCCAGCGCGTCCGCGATGAGCCAGACGTCGTGCGTGTGCTCGAGCGCCACCGCCGCCGCGGCCAGCGCCGCCGTCACCGGCTGCTCCCCGTGCAGCCGCAGCGCCGCCTCGGCCGACCCGACCGGCGTGTGCAGCACGAAGCGCGCCCGCGCCCGCCCGTCGAGCACGATCCGCTCGGCCCGCACCCGCGCCGTCCGATGCCGCCCGAAGGTCACCACCCGCGCCTCCGTGCGCCCGGCGAGCGCGGCCGTCGCCGGATCGTCCGCGTCGAGCACCGCCACGGCACCGGCCGGCAGTCCCTCCACCTCGTGCGGCAGGTCGCCCAGCACTATCGCGACGGCTGGTCGCGCCGCCAGCAAGGCCGCGATGCCGCCACCCCGGCGCGCGTCCAGCTCGGCGACCAGGAAGCGGGTCGTGTCGTCGGCGGCGAGCAGGGTCTCGCAGACCCCCGCCGGCGTCGGCCCGCCCCGGGGCAGCACGGTCGGCCCGAGCCGCGCCAGCACCGCGCCCAGCAGCCGGGCCGCGGCGGCGCGGGCACCCCCTCCGGTCACCAGCACCCGGCACACGTCCGGCCGGTGGGTGGTCACCGCCGAGGCCAGCTTCCGGTACGCCGTGAGCACCTCGCCCACGACCACCGCCGGCCCACCCCCGGGGCGGTCGGTGAGCACCGCCCCGGCCCCGGCCATGCGTGCCGCCCCGGGGTCGCCGGTCATGTCCACGAACAAGTCGCCGGGGCGCACTCTGTTCCCGTCATGCGACGCCCCGGCCACCACGGCTTGGGAGTCACCGTCACGCACAGTGCCCCCCACCACCGCGGCCACCTCCGCGAGCGTCATCCGGATCATGGCGAGAGGATAGCCATCGAGATCGGCCTCCGAGCACCCCCCACCCCAGTTCAGGGCGCATGAACGACAATTCGCCGGATGTTTGCCCGTACGCCGCTCTTAACACCCCGGAAACGGAAGCCGCCATCACGATGAGTGACTTCTCTAGGCTCAACCCATGAGCGCACCCCCGAAGCCGACCCCCGCCGAGGTCGCCGCCGCAGCCGGCCGCACGATCCCCGATCTCGGCGGCCCGGGCCTGCGAGTGCTCTTCTCCGGCATCAACCCGAGCCTCTACTCGGCGGCGACCGGCCACCACTTCGCCCGGCCGGGCAACCGCTTCTGGCCCGCGCTGCACCGGTCCGGCTTTACCGACCGGCAGCTCCACCCGTCGGAGCAGCACCTGCTTCCGGCCCTCGGCCTCGGCATCACGAACGTGGTCGCCCGCGCCACCGCCCGCGCCGACGAACTGTCCACCGACGAGCTGGTCGCCGGGGGCGAACACCTGACAGCCCGGGTCACCGAGTGGCGGCCGCAGTTCCTCGCGGTGCTGGGCGTCACCGCGTACCGGACCGCCTTCGGCCACCCGAAGGCCCGCACCGGCCCGCAGACCGCCACCGTCGGCGGCGCCCGCGTCTGGGTCCTGCCCAACCCGAGCGGCCTGAACGCCCACTACACCGCCGACACGCTGGCCGCCGCCTTCGCCGAACTGCGCGCGGCGCTCAGCCCGTGACCCACCGGCCGTTGAGCCGCCTTCGCGCGGCGCTCACCCGCGACCGCCACGATCGCGCCGACCTGGCCGGCCCGGCGCAGCCGATCCCCGGAACTCCCCCACCCGCGCCGGCCCGCCCGGCCCACCCGGCGGCGTGACGACGACCTGGAACGAGCAGCGGCTGACGGCGCTGTCCCCGTCGACCTCGACGGTGGCGCCGGACAGGAAGTGCCGCCGCACCCCCTCCGGCAGCCCGGCGCCGGCCCGGCCCCGCTCCCTGCGCGCCACGAACTCACCGGCGTCGTCCCGCAGCACGCCCTCGCGCGTGAAACAGTCCGCCCACGCATCGCCGTCACCCGTATCCACCGCGGCGGCACACGCTTGCAGCAGCTCAGAGATGTCTCGCTTCGACTTGCGCACCGACACGGCTCGCGACCCTCTCCCACGGGAAACCGGCCGCCGATCCTGGCGCCCAGCCCCGCCGCCCTCGACGAGCAGCGAAGACCGGAGCCACGCGGGCGCTCCGGCAACCGGAGGACGAGGCCGCGCGGCCGGGCGGCCGGGCGGCCGGGCGGTCAGGGCTCGATCGGCGTCGGCACCGGGATGACGATCGGCTCCACGTCGGACGGAATCAGGGGGCGGCTGTCGGCGAACTGGGTGCGGTAGAGCTCCGCGTAGAGCCCGCCGATCGCGACCAGCTGCTCGTGCGTGCCGCGCTCGACGATGCGGCCGCCGTCCATGACGAGGATCAGGTCGGCCTCGCGGACGGTGGAGAGGCGGTGGGCGATGACCAGCGCCGTGCGGCCCTCGAGCGCCACCGACAGCGCGCGCTGGACCGCGGCCTCGGACTCGCTGTCGAGGTGGGCGGTCGCCTCGTCGAGGATGACGATCGACGGGTGCTTGAGCAGCAGGCGGGCGATGGCGATGCGCTGTTTCTCGCCGCCGGAGAAGCGGTAGCCCCGCTCGCCGACCACGGTGTCGAGGCCGTCGGGCAGCGCCTTGACGAGCTGCTCGACCTGGGCGCCGCGCAGCGCCTCCCACATCTCGTCCTCGGTCGCGCCGGGGCGGGCGTACCGCAGATTTTCCGCGATGGTCTCGTGGAAGAGGTGCGAGTCCTGGGTGACCACCCCGATGGTGTCGCGCAGCGAGTCGAGCGTCGCGTCGCGGACGTCGACGCCGCCGACCCGCACGGCGCCCTCGGTCACGTCGTAGACCCGGGAGACCAGCATGGACGTCGTCGACTTGCCGGCGCCCGACGGGCCGACGAGCGCGACCATCTGCCCGGGTTCGACCGTGAAGTCGACGCCGCGCAGCACCGGCGCGCCCTCCTGCCGGTCGAGGGTCGCGACGTCCTCGAGCGTGGCCAGCGAGACCTCGGCGGCGCTCGGGTAGCGGAAGTGCACGTCCCGGAACTCCAGCCGCCCGGCGCCGGCCGGGATCGCGGTCGCGTCCGGCTTCTCCTCGATGCCGGGGCGCAGGTCGAGCACCTCGAAGACGCGGTCGAACGAGACGAGGGCGCTCATCACGTCGACGCGGACGTTGCTGAGCGCCGTCAGCGGACCGTAGAGCCGGGTCAGCAACAGGGCGAGCGTGACCACGGTGCCCGCCGTGACGCTGCCGGTGACGGCCAGCCAGCCGCCGAGCCCGTAGGTCAGGGCCTGCGCGAGCGAGGCGACCAGCAGCATGGCGACGAAGAACGTGCGGGAGAACATGGCCTGCTGCACGCCGATGTCGCGGACCCGGCGGGCACGCTCACCGAACCGCTCGGCCTCCACGCCGGGGCGGCCGAAGAGCTTGACCAGCAGGGCGCCGGAGACGTTGAAGCGCTCGGTCATGGTCGCGTTCATCTTGGCGTCGAGGTTGTAGGACTCGCGGGTGATCTCGGCGAGCCGCTTGCCGACCCGGCGCGCGGGGATGATGAAGAGCGGCAGGAGCACCAGCGACAGCACGGTGATCTGCCACGACAGGCTGAACATGACGGCGGCGGTCAGCACGAGCTGGATGACGTTGCTCACCACGCCGGACAGGGTGGACGTGAACGCGCGCTGCGCGCCCGTGACGTCGTTGTTGAGCCGGCTGACGAGCGCGCCGGTCTGCGTACGCGTGAAGAACTGCAACGGCATCCGCTGGACGTGATCGAACACGCGGGTGCGCAGGTCGAGGATGATCCCCTCGCCGATGCGGGCCGAGTACCACCGCTGGGCGAGCGAGAGCAGGGCGTCGCCGACCGCCAGCCCGGCGATCGTCAGGGCCAGCTTGATGATCGTGCCGGCCGCATCGGACCCGCCGGCGGTGATCGCGTTGACCACGTGGCCGGCGAGCACCGGCGTGGCCACCCCGATGCCGGCGGAGATCACGACGGTGACCAGGAACACGGCGATGTCGCGCCGGTAGGGCCGCGCATAGGTGAGGATGCGCCGCGCGGTGCCCCGCTTGAGCTGGTGCCCGGTGACGCGGTCGGCATTTTGCATCGAGCGCAGCATCATCCAGCTGGACCCGGAGGACATGGGTCCCATGGCGTCACCTCCAGGGTCGTCGAACCACGGCGGACATAGTGTGCCCGCCGGGTACGACAACTTTCCGGGGGAGCCGGTTGTTCCTACTCCAGCCCCGACAGGTCCCGGAGGCGGCGCGTCTGCGCCTCCCGCTCGGCCCGGTCCTGCTCGGCATAGGTGCGGCCGGTCGCCCCGGCGATCAGGGCCTTGATCTCCGCCACCGCGCCGGCGGGGGCGGCGAGCACGGCGGCGGTCAGGTCCGCGACCGCGGCGTCCAGGTCGTCGACCGGCACGACAGCCGTCGCGAGGCCGAGGCGATCGGCCTCCACGGCCGGCAGCCGGCGCCCGGTGAGGCAGATCTCCAGCGCCCGCGCGGGACCGACCAGCTCGGTGAGCCGCTTGGTGCCACCCAGATCGGGTACGAGCCCCAGCGTCACCTCCGCCATGGAGAATTGCGCGTCCTCCGCGAGCACCCGCAGGTCGCAGTTCAACGCCAGTTGGAAACCGGCGCCGATGGCATGTCCCCGCACCGCCGCGACAGTAACGAGGGACGGCCGTCGTAACCAGGTGAACGCTTCCTGGAAGCCGGCAATACGCGCCGCGCACTCTTCGGGTGACAGCCGGGCGAGTTGGGCGAGGGAGGAATCGCCGTCACCGCGCGCGACCGACAAGTCGAGTCCCGCCGAAAAGGCGCGTCCCTCGCCCCGGACAATGAGGACTCGCACGTCTCCCGGTAATGCGCGCGAAATATTCGCCAGCTCGGCCCACATGGCCGGCGTCTGTGCATTGAGCACGTCGGGCCGGCACAACGTCACCGTTGCGACCGGCCCGTCCTGTGCGTATCGGACGCCCGCGGTGGAGGTGGAAGCCTCGCTGGTCGTCACGCCTTCTTGCGCCGGCGGGCACCGCCGCGCTGCCGCAGCTGGACCCCGGACTCGGTGAGCACGCGGTGCACGAATCCGTAGGACCGCCCGGTGGATGCGGCGAGGGCCCGAATGCTCTCTCCGGAGGTGTAACGCTTGACGAGGTCCTTGGCGAGCGTCTGCCGCTCGCTGCCGACGATTCGACGACCCTTCTCAGTGCTGGTGGCTGTGCCCGTGGCTGCCATGTTGATTCCTCACGTCCCCAGACTGTGCGGTTCGATACGGTCCCACCTATTAGACCGCCTCCAACGATCATGCGCTAGGTATCTGGGGTTGACGAACGTGCCCATTTACCGGTGTCAGGAACCCGACGATGGCCACGTTCATCAATGTCAGACAGTTGCCGGCCAAGACCGTTCGGGCGTCGAATGGCGGGCCGAGAACGTTTTCCGGAACCGGCGCGGACCCGTTCCCGGTATCGGCCGGCCGCTCCGATCAAGGCGGGATGACCTGCGCAAACATGATCCGCCCGGGGCCTCGACAACGCTGTCACCGAGCGTGCCCGGTATCGTCGCTTCCGGGCCCATCTCATGACCGAACGGGCACGATGCAGCACGGAAGGGGTGCCCACTTGAGTGTCAGGCATGACCAGTGCCGGGCACGTGTCGCACTGTCTGTGTGGGCACCAGTTGACAACTGACGATGCCGATGATCCTGGATCTCCGACGGTCCCAGCGCAGCGAGAACCCCCGGCCCGCGCAGCAAAAACCCGGTGGCCACGAGGACCACCGGGCAGAAGGGGACGGCGTCAGGCGAGCTCGACCAGCTCCAGCAGATCGTCACTCCAGGCGTCCTCGTCCCCGTCGGGCAGCAGGATCGCCCGGTCCGGCTTGAGCGCCTGCACGGCCCCGGCATCGTGCGTCACCATCACGATCGCCCCGGGATAGTTCGCGACCGCGTCGAGCACCTGCTCCCGGCTGACCGGGTCGAGGTTGTTCGTCGGCTCGTCCAGCAGGAGCACATTGGCCCCCGAGCACACCAGCGTGGCCAGGGCCAGCCGCGTCTTCTCGCCCCCGGAGAGCACCCCGGCCGGCTTGTCGACGTCGTCGCCGGAGAAAAGGAAGGCGCCCAGGATCTTGCGCAGGTCGGTGTCCGTCTGGTCCGGCGCCGCGCTGCGCATGTGCTCGAGGATCGTCCGGTCGACGTCGAGGGTCTCGTGCTCCTGCGCGTAGTAGCCGAGCCGCAGCCCGTGCCCCGGGCGTACCTCTCCGGTGTCGGGCTCGAGCAGACCGCCCAGCATGCGCAGCAGCGTGGTCTTGCCGGCGCCGTTGAGACCCAGGATGGCGACGCGCGAGCCCCGGTCGACGGCGACGTCGACGTCGGTGAAGATCTCCAGCGACCCGTACGACTTCGACAGCCCGCTCGCCGTCAGCGGCGTCTTGCCGCACGGGGCCGGCGTAGGGAAGCGCACCTTGGCGACCCGGTCGGAGGTGCGCACCTCCTCGAGCCCGCCGAGCAGCTTCTCCGCGCGCTTCGCCATGTTCTGCGCCGCCACCGTCTTGGTGGCCTTGGCCCGCATCTTGTCGGCCTGGGCCATGAGGGCGCCGGCCTTCTTCTCCGCGTTGGCCCGCTCGCGCTTGCGCCGGCGCTCGTCGGTCTCGCGCGCCTCCTGGTAGGTCTTCCACCCCATGTTGTAGATGTCGACCACCGAGCGGTTGGCGTCGAGGTACCACACCTTGTTGACCGCGGCGTCGAGCAGCTCGACGTCGTGGCTGATCACCACGAGGCCGCCCTTGTGCTGCGCCATGTAGCCGCGCAGCCACGCGATCGAGTCGTGGTCGAGGTGGTTGGTCGGCTCGTCCAGCAGCAGGATGCCCTTGCCGTTCTGCCCCGAGTTGGCGAAGAGGATGCGGGCCAGCTCGATGCGGCGGCGCTGACCGCCGGAGAGGGTGCCGATCGTCTGGGCGAGCGCGCGGTCGGGCAGCCCGAGGTTGGCACAGATGCGGGCGGCCTCGGCCTCGGCCGCGTAGCCCCCGAGGGCCGAGAACTGGTCCTCGAGCTGGCCGTAGCGGCGCACCAGCTTGTCGTCGCCGCTCTCCTCCAGCTCGATCTCGAGCTTCTGCATCTCGCTGATGATCGAGTCGAGACCCCGGGCGGAGAGGACGCGGTCGCGACCGGTGACGTTCAGATCACCCGTACGCGGGTCCTGCGGAAGATAGCCGATCTCGCTGGTCGCCTCGACCGTGCCCGCGTAGGGCGTGCCCTCGCCGGCCAGCACCTTGAGCGTCGTGGTCTTGCCGGCGCCGTTGCGGCCGACCAGGCCGATGCGGTCGCCGGGCTGCACACGCAGCGTGGTCGGGGAGATCAGGATCCGGGCGCCGGCACGCAACTCGAGTCCGGTGGCGGTAATCATGGGAAGCTCTCGCTCTCGGGAGATAAGGCTGGCTCAGGCACACGGAAGCGCTCTTCCACCCGGGTGGGAAGAAGAGCGCGGGGCAGGTCAGCCTTCGCAGAGCAGCACCCGTTGATTGTACTAGGCACCCCGAGGGACCTCCCACCCGATTAGAGAGCAAGATCATCGGGTAAACGCGGCGGCATCACGCCCGGGAGGACTGGATGGAACTCAACGACCGCGCCGACATCGACACCAGCCAGATCGAGGACGACCGATCGAGCGGTGGCGGCGGCGGAGGTGGCCTCGGCGGCCTGCCCATCCCGGGCGGCGGCGGGGGCCTCGTCGGCATCATCGTGACCGTGCTGGTCGCCGTGGTCGGCGGCTACTTCGGCATCAACAGCCTGGGCGGCAGCGACGGCGGCCAGACCCAGACCGGCGACAACGCCACCCTCAAGGCGAAGTGCTCGTCGGAGCAGAAGCTCGACCAGCTCGACTGCCGCAACGCCCTTTACGTCAACTCGATCCAGGACTTCTGGGCCGACGAGCTGCCGCAGGCGTTCAACGAGCAGTACAAGCCGGCCAACACGAGGTTCTTCTCACAGCGCGTCAGCACCGGCTGCGGCGCCGCGGACTCCGGCGTCGGCCCGTTCTACTGCCCCGCCGACGACAAGGTCTACATCGACCTGACCTTCTACCAGGTCCTCGCGCAGCAGCTGGGCGCCCCGGGCGAGTTCGCGCAGCCCTATGTTCTCGCTCACGAGTACGGCCACCACGTCCAGGACCTCCTCGGCACCGAGGCCTCGATGCGCCGCCAGCAGGAGCGCGACCCCGACCAGGCCAACGCGCTGAGCGTCAAGCTGGAGCTGCAGGCCGACTGCTACGCCGGCGTCTGGGCAAAGCACGCCACCGAGACCAAGGACGCGGACGGCGACGTCCTCATCACCAACATCACCCAGGACGACATCCAGCAGGGCCTCGACACCGCCTCCAAGATCGGCGACGACACCCTGCAGCAGCAGGGCGGCGGCACGGTCAACCCGGCCGAGTTCACCCACGGCACGAGCAAGCAGCGCATGGGCTGGTTCAGCCGGGGCTACGAGGGCGGCGACCCCAAGCAGTGCGACACGTTCCAGGCTTCGTCGCTCGACATCTGACAACCCCTCCCCGGGTACGCCCCCCGCGCGCGAGTCGTGCCGAGGGCCTACCTGACCAAGTACGCCCCCAGCGCGCGAGTCGTGCCGGGGGCGTACTCGTGTAATTGCGTTGCCCGGCGGGGCGGGTGCCCGGACGATGAGCGCGTGACCCGCATGCGAACGCCTCGTGCCCTGACTCGTCCCGCCGGCTCCCGCGCCGGGCGACAGCAGCGCACGCCTCGCGACCGGGCGGTGTCCACGGCCGTGTCATGACCGGCCCGTTCCTCGCGGGCGTGGTCGCCGGTTACGGAGTCGCCGTCCCGGTCGGGGCCATAGCCGTCCTGATCGCCGGGCTCAGCGCCCGCACCTCGCTCACCGTCGGGGCCGCCGCCGGGCTCGGAGCCGCCACCGCCGATGCGATCTACGCCGCGGCCGCCGTCGCCGGAGGGGCAGCCCTCGCCTCGGCCGTCGCCCCGATCGCCACGCCCCTGCGCTGGCTCTCCGCCGCGACGCTGCTGATCCTGGCCGCGTGGACCGCTCGCTCGGCGCTGACTCCGGCGAGCCCCGCCGCCGAGACGTCCCGGTTCGACCGGGCCGGACCCGGAACCGCCTATCTGGCCGTGCTCGGGCTGACCGTGCTCAACCCGGCGACGGTGGTGTACTTCACCGCTCTCGTCCTCGGCCGGGGCGGGAGCGGGGGTGGGATGTGGTTCGTGGCGGGCGCGTTCGCGGCCTCGGCGAGCTGGCAACTGCTGATCGCGGGCACCGGTGCCGTGGCGGGACGCCTGCTCACGACGCCCCGGGCCCGCCGGGCCACCGCGCTGGTGTCGAGCGCGCTCATCGGCGTACTCGCGGTGGGGTTGGTGTGGTGATCTGTCAGGCCGGCAGGTGGTCGACCGTGTTGTAGCGGTCCAGCACCAGCCGCCCGGAGCTGCCGTCGAAGCGGGTGATCGACGCGTTGCGGACGAACCCGGCCGCGGCCACCACGTCGGCGAGGCGGTCCCAGTCGAGGCCCTCGATCACGTACCGCATCATCAGCACGACCGCGTCGTGCGCCGTGACCACGACGCGGCGGCCGGCGTGGTCGCGGTTGAGGTCGTCCAGGAACGAGGTCAGCCGTACGGCGATGTCCGCGAAGTCCTCGCCGTTCGGCGGCCGGTAGCGGTACTCCCCCGCCTCCAGCAGGCGACCCGGCTCGTCGGGGAAGCGCTCGGCGACGGCCGCCCGGGTGAGCATCTCGAGATCGCCGAGCAGCCGGTCGACCAGCCGCTCGTCGGTGGTGGCGGCCGGCAGCTCCAGCCCGGACGCCCGTACCGCGAGCCGCCACGTCTCGCGCGCCCGGAGATAGGGCGACGTGATCGCCACCTCCGGCAGCAGCTCGGCCGGCAGGGAGGCCAGCCAGCGGCCGACCGCCGCGGCCTGCTCCTCGCCCAGCGCGGTCAGCTCGACCTCGCTGTCGCGCCCGCTCAGCCCCGACTCGACCCGCCCGGCCGCGTCGGCCTCGGGAAAGGCCACGTTCGACGCGCTCTGCCCGTGCCGGATCAGGATCAGCTCCGCAACCACACCCATGATCGCGACCCTATCCCGCCCCGGCCCGCCGTTCGACCCCGCTGCGCCGGCCCCGATCAGCTCTCCGGCCGCGCTGTCACGCCCCGGGTCCGGAATCCCGGACCTGGACCGGACGAGCCGGCGCGGTCACGGCCCGGGTGCGGGATCCCGGACCAGCACCCGGATCGTACGAGCCAGCGCTACCGCCTCCTCGAGCACCGCCCGCCGGGGCTCGGGCACGTCGAGGAACCGCTCGTCCCGCAACGCCAGCACCGGGGCCAGCACCGGCGCGGTCAGGATCGCCTCCACGGCGGCCCGGTCGCCGCCCGTGACCACGGCGCGCAGGGTCTTCACCTCGGGCAGCAACAGCCGGCCCACGATCGACGCCCCGTCGGCGGCCGCCGCCTTGGCCTGGTTGTCCCGGCGCCGGGCGAAGCGCTGCTGCGACCACCCGCCGGCCGCGGTCCGCCCCTGGACGTAGTGCGTGTCGACCTTCGACGCCACCAGCCGGATGCCCTCCGCGACGCCGACCGCCACGGCGCCCTTCCGCGCCAGGAGCAGTCCGAGGCGCCGGGGCTCCCCCGCCGCCGCGGCCAGCCCGGCCAGATCGTCGATGCCGTCCGCACCCGGCGGCGGGAAGAGCTCGGCCGTGGCCCCATCGGCACCCGTGATCGTCAGCCCGCCGGCCGTGTAGCCACCGTGCCGGGCGGCGAAATTCTCGAGCCACCGGGGCAGCCGTTCCGGGGCCACGTCGACCCATCGTCCGCCGCCGGCCGCGGGTCGAGCGCTCATGGCCCCACCCTACGACCGCGCGCCCTGGCAGGATCAGCCGCATGAGCGACGCAACCGGCGCCAGGAGCGACGCGGCCGACGAGGCGAGCAGCACAGCCGGCGGCCGGGCTCGGACCCGGCGGCGGGAGCGGGGCGAGCCGGTGGCCGTGCCGGCGTTGCTCGATCGGCTCACCCGGGTCTTCGGCGAGGCTCGGGACCCGGAGCGGGCGGGGCCGGCCGCCGCGTACATGCGGGATCAGTTCCCCTTCCTCGGGCTGGCCGCCCCGGCGCAGCGCTCCCTGGCCAGGTCCGTGGTCGCCGGTCTCGCCGCGCCCACGGAGGAGCAGCTGCGGCAGGTGGCACTCGGCTGCTGGGACCTGCCCGAGCGCGAGTACCAGTATTTCGCCTGCGACTATCTGCGCGCCCACGCGGCGGTGCCCGGGCCCGGCTTCCTCGCGACGGCCCGCGCCCTCATCACCACGAAGTCCTGGTGGGACACCGTCGACCCGCTCGCCACCCGCTTCGTCGGCGCGCTGGTCACCCGGCATCCCGGGCTGCGCACCGAGATGGACGCCTGGGCCGGCGACGGCAACCTCTGGCTGGTGCGGACGGCCATCCTGCACCAGCTGCACCACGGCGCCGCCACGGACACCGAGCGCCTCTTCGGCTATTGCACCCGGCAGGCCGTGCACCCCGACTTCTTCGTGCGCAAGGCCATCGGCTGGGCCCTGCGCCACTACGCCCGCACGGACCCGGACGCCGTCCGCGCCTATCTCGCCGAGCACCGGAACGTCCTCTCGCCCCTCTCGGTCCGCGAGGCCGCCAAACACCTCTGAGTCAGTCGCCCGATGTCCAGGAACGCAGCTCACCCAGCACGCTCGCATCACCGGTGACGGTCACCGCCTCGGCCGGAATCCGGTTGAAGAGGAAGAGCAGCAAGTCGCTGGCCGCGGCCCGCACCGTCACGACCGGCTCCCCGGCGGCCGCCGGATGCGCCTCGGCGCCCGCCGGCGTGAGATCGACGGTCCACGCCGGCCCGTCGGTGGCCGACAAGGCGAGCCGCGCGGGCCGGTGCGGCCACGGCCCGAGCGACCCGAGCCCCACCTCCAGGAACTCGGGAATCGCGTCGACCGCGGCGGCGGCGGGGATCGGCTCGGGCTCACCGGCGGCGGACTGGGCGTCCCACGCGTGCACCGCCGCCTCCTGCACCTGATGACGCGCGACCGCACCGGCCGTCATGGGCGCGCCGGACGCCTCCCACCAGGTCCAGCACCCGGCGCCGGGCCCGGCCGTGCGCAAGGCCCCGACCAGCCGGCGGGTCGACTCCGCCGACCACTCCAGCAGGTCGCCCGACGGCTCGCGGGAGCCGAGGGCCGCGTCGGACGGTCGCTCCGCGGCGGGCCCGGCGGCGACGGCCACGGCCCAGAACCGGTGCACGTTGCCGAGATGGGTCGCCAGGTCGCGCACAGTCCAGCCGGGGCAGCCCGGCACGGCGGCGGTGAGGTCGGCGCCCGTGACGGCGGAGCGGAAGGCGGCCGAGCGGTCCTCGATCAGCCCGATTTGGTCCGCGAACGGCGGTGTCTGCGTCATGCGGGAGTTCTATCAGGACCCACCGACAAAAGGTCGTCGACCGGCGCGGCCGGGACTGTCGGATCCGTAGCCGCGGTTTCCGGCGGAACGGAGGCACTGGCGTCCAGCACCGACGGCGACGCGGTCGGATCCCCTGAGCCGGTCAGCGACGGCGACGGCTCCGGTTCCGGCACCTTGTCGGACGGCAGGGTGCGGTACTCGGCAGCCTTCTTCGGCGGCGCCGGCACGTCCGGCTGCCCGCTGCACGACATCTCCTGCTCCCCGCCGCCCAGGCGGACGCGCGAGGCGATCAGCGTGCGCTCGGTCTGCTCGCTGCGATAGCCGAGCCCGAACGGGCCGACGTCCAGCGGATAGTCCTGCTTCGACGCCTTGACCCGGTAGGTCTGGCCGATCGTCAGCTCCGCCCGGTTCAGGCGGGACCACAGCTTGCCGCCCTGCTCCGGGAAGAACAGCCGGTCGGGCGCCACGGCCTGGAAAGGATCACCCAGCACCGTACGCAACCGCCCGCGCACGTCGGCCAGATCGCGCTTCTTGTGCAGGTCGACCGAGCGGGTGGCCTGGTCGACCCGGTCCCCGTGCTGGGTGTCGGCCGTGGTCGTGAGCCGGTTCGGGCGGCCGTCTCTCCCACCCGCAGGAACAGCCCGTGCGCGGTGTACCGGCGCTCGATCGTGTCCTTGCTCAGGGTGCAGACGTAGTTGCCTTCCTGCTCGATGTCGGCGTCCTCCCGCGTTGGCGAGCATCCCCCGGCGCGGCGGCGAGGGTCGAGGCGACGAGTGCGGTCATGGCACGACGGGTGGTAGTCATGGCGTCCTCCGGCACCGAAACCGCCAGTCTGCGCGTGTCCCGGCCGCCCGGACCCCGCGTGTCGTCAACGCGACGACGTGCGGAAACCCGATCGGGTGACCCCGGACACGCAAAAGCCGCCGGGACCCTGAGGGCACCCGGCGGCGTACGTGCGAAAGCTCAGACGTTGAAGCCGAGCGCCCGCAGCTGCTCGCGCCCGTCGTCCGTGATCTTGTCCGGGCCCCACGGCGGGAGCCACACCCAGTTGATCCGGAAGTCGCTGACGAGGCCGCCGCCCGGGCCGGTGGTCAGCGCCTGGCGGGTCTGGTCCTCGATGACGTCGGTCAGCGGGCAGGCCGCCGAGGTCAGCGTCATGTCGAGGGTCACGACGTTGTCGTCGTCGACGAACGTGTCGTAGACGAGGCCGAGGTCGACCACGTTGATGCCGAGCTCGGGGTCGACGACGTCCTTCATCGCCTCCTCGATGTCGGCGAGCGACGCCTTGGCCCCCGAAGCAGCGGGAGCAGCGGCTTCCGAAGCGGCGGGAGCGGCGGCTTCCGAAGCGGCGGGAGCGGCCGCGGCGGCGGGCGCCGGGTCGGTGGAGACGGGCGACGTCGCGTCGTCCGGCCCGGCCGTGTCGGCCGCCGCCGACGCGATGTCGGCCACAGTCTTCTCGGTCACAGTCTGGTCGGTCATGCTGAAACCTCCGGGTTCACGCTCACACCCGCCCGCGCGGCAGCGTCCTTGAAAGCCATCCACGGCAGCAGCGCGCACTTGACCCGCGCCGGGTACTTCGCCACGCCCGCGAACGCGATGCCGTCGCCGAGCACGTCCTCGTCCGGCTCGATCGTGCCGCGGCTCTGCATCAGCTCGACGAACTTCTCGTGGATCACGCCGGCCTCGTCGGCCGTGCGCCCCTTGAGCAGCTCGAACAGCACGGAGGCGGACGCCTGCGAGATCGAGCAGCCCTGGCCGTCGTACGAGATGTCGGAAAGATCCGAGGCGACCCGGATCGTGATCTCGTCGCCGCACGTCGGGTTGACGTGGTGGGCCTCGCCCGCGAACTCGTCGCGCAGGCCGCGGCCGTGCGGATGCTTGTAGTGGTCCAGGATGATGTCCTGGTAGAGCTGGTCGATCATCAGGCGAACACCCTCCGCACCTGCTCCAGACCGCGCGCCAGGGCGTCGATCTCGTCGGTCGTCGTATAGAGGTAGAACGACGCCCGGGTCATCGCCGGAACGCCGAAGCGGGTGCACACCGGCCGGGCGCAGTGGTGCCCCACGCGAACCTCAACACCGAGATCGTCGAGAATCTGCCCGACGTCGTGCGGATGCACCCCGTCGACCCCGAACGACACCGTGCCACCCCGCCCCTCGGGGCTCGCCGGCCCGAAGATGCGCACGCCTTCGACATCGGCCAGGGCCTTCAGCGCGTACGCGGTGATCTCCTGCTCGTGGCGGTGCACAGCGTCCATGCCGACGGCCTTCAGGTAGTCCACCGCCGCGCCGAGCCCGATGGCCGCCGTGATCGGCGGGGTGCCGCCCTCGAACCGCGCGGGCGGCGGCGCGAACGTCGTGCCGCCCATGGTGACCGTCTCGATGGTCGAGCCGCCGGCGAGGAAGGGCGGCATCCGGTCGAGCAGCGCCGCCTTGCCCCACAGCACGCCGATCCCCGTGGGGCCGAGCATCTTGTGCCCGGTGAACGCGATGAAGTCCACGCCCAGTTCGGCCACGTCGACCGAGAAGTGCGGCACCGACTGCGAGCAGTCCAGCATCACGAGCGCGCCGACCTCACGGGCCCGCGCGACGATCGGCGACGGGTCGTTGATCGTGCCGAGGATGTTCGACATGTGGACGACGGAGACGAGCTTCGTACGCTCGTTCACGACGTCGGCCAGGGCAGTGAGATCCAGGCGGCCCTCGTCGGTCACGCCGAACCAGCGCAGGGTCGCCCCGGTCCGCTCGCACAGCAGCTGCCACGGCACGAGGTTGGAGTGGTGCTCCATCTCCGAGACCACGATCTCGTCGCCCGGACCGAGGGCCAGGAACTGCCCCGCCGTCCAGGCCACGAGGTTGATCGCCTCGGTGGAGTTCTTGGTGAACACCACCTCGTCCGGGTTCGTGGCGCCGATGAAGGCCGCGACCTTGGCCCGCGCGCCCTCGTAGGCCTCGGTCGACTCGGTGCCCAGCGTGTGCACCGAGCGGGACACGTTGCCGTTGTGCCGCTCGAGGTGGTCCTGCATCGCCTCGAGCACCTGGCGTGGCTTCTGCGACGTGTTGGCACTGTCGAGATAGACCAGCGGGTGCCCGTTGATCTCCCGGCTCAGGATCGGGAAGTCGCCGCGAACGCGGACCACGTCGAGGGACATGTCAGGCCTTCGCCCCCGCGACGTAACGCTCGTAGCCCTCGGCTTCCAGCTGCTCGGCGAGCTCGGGGCCGCCCTCCTCGACGATCTTGCCGGCCACGAAGACGTGCACGAAGTCCGGCTTGATGTAGCGCAGGATCCGGGTGTAGTGCGTGATCAGCAGCAGGCCGGTGTCGCCGGTGGCGCGGACGCGGTTGACGCCCTCGCTCACGATGCGCAGCGCGTCGATGTCGAGGCCGGAGTCGGTCTCGTCGAGGATCGCCATCTTCGGCTTGAGCAGCTCGAGCTGCATGATCTCGTGGCGCTTCTTCTCACCGCCGGAGAAGCCCTCGTTGACGTTGCGCTGGGCGAACGACGGGTCCATCTGGATCCGCTCCATCGCGCCGCGCAGCTCGCCGGCCCAGGTGCGCAGCTTGGGCGCCTCGCCGTCGATCGCGGTCTTGGCGGTGCGCAGGAAGTTCGCCACGGACACGCCGGGGACCTCGACCGGGTACTGCATGGCGAGGAAGAGGCCGGCGCGGGCCCGCTCGTCGACGGTCATCGCGAGGACGTCCTCGCCGTCGAGCAGCACCGACCCGCCGGTGATCTCGTACTTGGGGTGGCCCGCGATGGAGTACGCCAGGGTGGATTTGCCGGAGCCGTTCGGACCCATGATCGCGTGGGTCTCGCCCGACTTCACGGTGAGGTCGACCCCGGCCAGGATCGGCTTCAGCTCGCCCTCGGGCAGCTTGACCGACACCTGCAGGTCGCGGATCTCCAGGGTGCTCACGGGTTTACTCCATTACTCGGCTGGGTCGAAACGTAGATGTCGCCGTCGCGGATCTCGACGGGATAGATCGCCACCGGGTCGATGGCGGGCGGGCCGGAGGGCTCCCCGGTACGCAGGTCGAAGCGGGAGCCGTGCAGCCAGCACTCGATCATGCAGCCCTCGATCTCGCCCTCGGACAGGGCGACCGAGGCGTGGCTGCACTCGTCGCGGACGGCGTAGAAGGTGTCGTCGTCGGCGTGCACCACGGCGACCTCGACCCCGTCGATCTCGACCTGGATCGCGGTGCCCTTGGCCACGTCGGCGACGCTGCCGGCGAGCTCGAAGTCCATCGATCAGACCCCGGTCTTCGCGAGGCGGGCCTCGATGGCGTCGCCGAGGCGCTCGCGCAGGTCCTCGACCGGCACCTTGTTGATCAGCTCGGCGAAGAAGCCGCGCACGACCAGCTTGCGGGCCTCGTGCTCCGGGATGCCGCGGGCCATCAGATAGAACAGCTGCTCCTCGTCGAAGCGGCCGGTCGCGCTGGCGTGGCCCGCCCCGACGATCTCGCCGGTCTCGATCTCGAGGTTCGGCACCGAGTCGGCCCGGGCCCCGTCGGTCAGGATCAGGTTCCGATTGATCTCGTACGTGTCCGTGCCCGTCGCCTCGGCCCGGATGAGCACGTCACCGACCCACACCGTGTGGGCGGACGCCCCCTGCAACGCCCCGCGGTAACCGACGTAGCTGCGGCAGTCGGGGATCGAGTGGTCGACGAGCTGGCGGTGCTCCTGGTGCTGGCCGGCGTCCGCGAAGTAGAGGCCCCACAGCTCGGCGTCGCCGCCGCGGCCCGCGTATTCGACGGAGGTGAACTGGCGGACCACCGAGCCGCCCAGCGTGACCTGCACGTGCTGGACGCGCGAGTCGCGGCCGACGCGGAACTTGATGTGCTGCGCCTGCACCGACGCGTCGTCCCACTCGGCCAGCGTGACGAAGGTCAGCTGCGCGCTGTCGCCGAGCACGACCTCGACGTTGTCCGCCACCGTCGCCGTGCCGACCTGCTCCAGCACGATGGTGACCTTGGCGAAGTTGCCCACCTTCACGTACGTGCGGGCGGCCGCGGCCTCGCTGCCCTGCCCGACGACCCGGATCACGGCCGGGGTGTCGGACACGGTCTCCGCGGCCACGTCGACGAGGGCGACGGCGGCCGCCGACCCGTACGCCAGGGCGCTGATCCGGTCGAACGGGGTAAGCACGTCCTCGACCTTGCCCGCGTCGACGCTCGTCACCGAGATCCCGGCCGGCAGGTCGCCGGGGGCGAACCCCGGCGCCGTGCCGGTCAGGGAGGTGGCCGTGATCAGCGAGCCCAGCTGCTTGATCGGGGTGAAGCGCCACTCCTCCTCCCGGCCGGTGACGGCCGGGAAGTCGGTGACGTCGAAGGAGCGCAGCACCTGCGACTTGGTGCTGGGCGGTGCCATGGCCTCGGTACTCATGTCGTCCTAAATCTCGGAGATTCTTCCAGGGTGACCAGCGCGCACAGGGCAAGGAGGCGTCAGCCGACGGCCCCCTCCATCTGGAGCTCGATGAGGCGGTTGAGCTCGAGGGCGTATTCCATCGGGAGCTCCTTGGCGATGGGCTCGATGAAGCCGCGCACGATCATCGCCATGGCCTCGTCCTCGGTCAGGCCCCGGCTCATCAGGTAGAAGAGCTGGTCCTCGCTGACCTTGGAGACCGTCGCCTCGTGGCCCATGTTGACGTCGTCCTCGCGGATGTCGACATAGGGGTAGGTGTCCGAGCGCGAGATCGTGTCGACCAGCAGCGCGTCGCACTTGACCGTGCTGGCGCTGTGGTGCGAGCCGTCGAGCACCTGGACCAGGCCGCGGTAGGAGGTGCGGCCGCCGCCCCGGGCGATCGACTTGCTGATGATCGTGCTGGAGGTGTGCGGCGCGGCGTGCACCATCTTGGCGCCGGAGTCCTGGTGCTGGCCCTCGCCGGCCATGGCGATGGAGAGCACCTCGCCCTTGGCGTGCGCGCCGGTCATGTAGACCGCCGGGTACTTCATGGTCACCTTGGAGCCGATGTTGCCGTCGATCCACTCCATGGTCGCGCCCTCTTCGCAGGTGGCGCGCTTGGTGACCAGGTTGTAGACGTTGTTCGACCAGTTCTGGATGGTCGTGTAGCGCACCCGGGCGTTCTTCTTCACGACGATCTCGACGACCGCGGAGTGCAGCGAGTCGGACGAGTAGATCGGCGCCGTGCAGCCCTCGACGTAGTGCACGTAGCTGCCCTCGTCGGCGATGATCAGCGTCCGCTCGAACTGGCCCATGTTCTCGGTGTTGATCCGGAAGTAGGCCTGCAGCGGGATGTCAACGTGCACGCCCTTGGGCACGTAGATGAAGGAGCCGCCCGACCACACCGACGTGTTCAGCGCGGCGAACTTGTTGTCGCCGACCGGGATGACGGTGCCGAAGTACTCCTGGAAGATCTCCGGGTGCTCCTTGAGCGCCGTGTCGGTGTCGAGGAAGATGACGCCCTGCTCCTCGAGATCCTCACGGATCTTGTGGTAGACGACCTCCGACTCGTACTGCGCGGCGACGCCGGCCACGAGGCGCTGCTTCTCGGCCTCGGGGATGCCCAGCTTGTCGTAGGTCGCCTTGATGTCGGAGGGCAGGTCCTCCCAGCTGGCGGCCTGCTTCTCGGTGGAGCGCACGAAGTACTTGATGTTCTGGAAGTCGATGCCGGTCAGGTCGGCGCCCCAGTTGGGCATGGGCTTGCGGTCGAACAGGCGCAGGCCCTTGAGGCGGAGGTCGAGCATCCACTGCGGCTCGTTCTTGAGCGCGGAGATGTTGCGGACGACGGCCTCGGACAGGCCGCGCTGCGCGATCGAGCCCGCGGCGTCGGCGTCGGCCCAGCCGTACTCGTACTTGCCAAGAGCGGCGAGGTGCTCTTCCTGAGTGACGATCTGGTCGGTCATTGTCCGTCCGTCCTAACCGTGTTCGCGGTGGTTCCTGGGGTGGGGCATTGCGGGGCCGGGATGTGCGTGGTGCACACCCGGTCACCGTGCGCGATGGTGGCGAGCCGCTGCACGTGGGTGCCGATGAGCCGCGAGATGACCGCGGTCTCGGCGTCGCACAGCTGCGGGAACTCGGCGGCCACGTGGGCCACCGGGCAGTGGTGCTGGCACAGCTGCCCGCCGGTCGCGATCGTGGTCGCGTTGGCAGCGTAGCCCTCGGCGGTGAGCGCCTCGGCGAGCGCCTCCGCCCTGGCCAGCGGGTCGGCCCCGGCCTCGAGCAACGCCGCCTGGCAGCGCTCCTCCAGCGCGGCGACCTGCGCCGTGGCGAAGGCGTCGACGGCACCCGGGCCGCCGTGCTCCGCGATCCACCGCAGGGCCGCCGTGGCGATGCCGTCATAGAGATGCGGGAAGCCCTCCCGGGCCGCGGCGGTCAGCACGAACGCCTTGGCGGGCCGGCCCCGGCCGCGCGGACCGCGCGGCGGCGTCTCCCGGACCTCGACGAGCTGGTCGGCCAGCATCGCGTCGAGGTGCTTGCGGATCGCGGCCGGGCTCAGCCCCAGCTCCGCGCCGAGCTCGGCGGCGGTCGCGCCGCCCCGCTCGAACAGCAGGTGGGCGACCCGGTCGCGGGTGCGCCCGTCGGGGCTCTTGAGCTCGATCAAGGGTGTGCGGGGGCCGGCGGCCGGCTGGGCCGTCCGCGCGCTCCCGATCTCCACCCCGTTTTTCACTACGCCAACGTTACGTATTTCGTGACGCGGCTGCAAACCAACCCTCCGGTGATCCGGGACACCGGCCCGGAGAGTGCTCAGGAGACGCGCAGGTGGCCGGGCGTAGCATCCCGGAGGTGAGCAGGAACACCCTCGTACGCCCTCTGGCCCTCGCGTCCCTGATCGCCAACATCGCGCTGGTCGTCACCGGTGCGGCGGTCCGCCTGACCAGTTCGGGCCTGGGGTGCCCCACCTGGCCCAAGTGCACCGACGAGTCCTACACGACGACCCAGGAGATGGGCGTCCACGGCGTGATCGAGTTCGGCAACCGGCTGCTCGGCATCGTCCTGGGCCTGATCGCGCTGTCGGCCTTCGTCGCCGCCCTGATGCACAAGCCGCGCCGCCGCTCGCTGATCGTGCTGGCCCTGCTCGCCGGGCTGGGCATTCCCGGCCAGGGCGTCATCGGCGGCATCACCGTGCTCACCGATCTCAACCCGTGGGTCGTCGGCCTGCACTTCCTGCTCTCCATGGCGCTGATCACGGCCACCTGGGCGCTCTGGCAGCGCACCAAGGAGGGCGACGCCCCGGTCCGGCGCCTGGTGAGCCCGCCCCTGCGCCACCTGGCCGGGCTGACCGCCCTGGTCAGCGCCGTGGTCATCGTGGTGGGCGTGATCGTGACGGGCAGCGGCCCGCACGCCGGCGACGCGGACGCCAAGCGCAACGGGCTCGACCCGACGAACATCTCGCAGGCCCACGCGGACCTGGTGTTCCTGCTGATCGGCCTGTCGGTCGCGCTGTGGTTCGCCCTGCGCGCGGTGGGCGCCCCGAGGCCGGCCGTGACCGCGGCGGCGCTGTTCGTCGGCATCGAGCTGGCGCAGGGCCTGATCGGCTTCGTGCAGTACTTCACGCATCTGCCGGTGATCCTGGTCGGCTTCCACATGCTCGGCGCCTGCCTGGTGTGGGTCGGCACGCTCAACGTCCTGTGGAAGCTGCGCGACCGCCCGGCCGCGGTGGAGACCACCCCGGCACCCCAGCAGACCCCGGCCCCCGAGCCCGCCGCCGTCTGAGGCGGCGACCAGGCCCGGACAAGGAGAAGCGGCCCGGGTGAGGCCGGGCCGCCGCGAAAAGGGAACGCTCAACAAGACGGGGAACCCCCGCGGAAGATCAGCGCGCCATCGTGCGGCGCGACATCGAGCGCCACAGGTCGTTGCTCGGGCGCATCTGCTCCATGAGCTCGCGCTCCCACTCGTTCTCCACCTCGACGCCCGCCGTGGCGCACGCCTTGCGCGCCGCGTCGGTGCCCTGCGGCGCGAACTGGTCGGTCCACTCGCCGTCCTGACCGACCAGAACGATCCGGGCGCCGCGCTTGCCGACGTATTCGATGACCGCCTTGGCGCCGCCGTGCCCCGCGGCGAAAGACTTGATCTCCGCGGTCAGTGTCGTATCGGAACCTTCTGCCATGAGGGGCAGCGTAGGCACGTATTCGTGGACAGCAAGTACTGTCCGGCCCAATTTGTGATGCCAATTACCAGCAGGTTTACCGTGATCGAGCATTGGTTCACCCCGATATGCCCGGTATGGCCACCGCCCACGGTTTCCGCCTAAAGGATGACGCTGCGTCACCTTGCCGGGTGCGGTAACGGGCAGTATGTGCGACGACCGGACAATGTCGTCACTCAATGCAACTCCGGCCCGCGGTCACATTCCACTGTGGTTTCCCGGGGGAAAGATCCGAAACCGACCCCACCGGGCCGATCGTGCGACCTCCCGCATGACGGGACTCACACCGAAACAGTTTCACGAATGACGAAAGCCCGCCGGCACCGGCCGGCGGGCTTTCCGAGAACGAAGGGTCAGATCAGCGCGTCGACCGCGACCGCGATGAAGAGCACCGTCAGATAGGTGATGGACCAGTGGAACAGCCGCATGGCCTTGAGCGGCTCGCCCCGGCGCGACCGGCCGACCAGCCGCAGCGCCTCGGCGGAGAAGAGCACGCCCGCCACGACGGCCGTCACGCCGTAGATCCAGCCCAGCCCCAGCGGCCACGCGGCCAGCGAGGACACCACCGTGAGGACGGTGAAGAGGAGGATCTCGGTGTTGACCCGGGCGGCCGAGCGCACCACCGGCAGCATCGGGATGCCGGCCCGGGCGTAGTCGTCCTTGTACTTGATGGCCAGCGGGTAGAAGTGCGGCATCTGCCAGAAGAAGACGACCGCGAAGAGCGCCCAGGCGATCGGCCCGACCGTGCCGGTCACCGCGGCCCACGCGATGAGCACCGGGGCCGCGCCGCAGATGCCGCCCCAGAAGGTGTTCTGTGACGTGCGCCGCTTGAGCCACATCGTGTAGATCACGTCGTAGTAGACGATCGAGGCCGCCGTCAGCGCCGTGGCCAGCCAGTTCGTGAAGACGGCCATCATGGCCAGGGACACGACGGTGAGGACGGAGCCGAAGATCAGCACCGCGCGCGGCGTGACGAAGTGGGTCGCCAGCGGCCGCCGCTTGGTGCGCCGCATGATCTTGTCGATGTCGCGGTCGATGTAGCAGTTGAACGTGCTGGCCGCGCCCGCGGCGAGCGCGCCGCCGACCAGGACGACGGCCATGAGCCCCAGGTCGGGCCAGCCGCCGGCCGCGAACATCATCACCGGGATCGTGGTGACCAGGAGCAGCTCGACGATCTGCGGCTTGGTCAGCGAGACGTACGCCGCGAGAACAGCTCGGGGGTCACGCCGGGCCCGGGAGCCCGACGGGGCCTGCTGCTCCGCCTCCCCCGCCTCCGGCGACCGCCCCTTGGCGAGTCGCTCGGTGATCATGCTCACGGACAGCCACCTTCCGGCATCGGCGCGGGCCAGGTTCGTCAACCGTTGCCGGCAGACACCGGTCGGCACAGTGGGACAGACTACGCGCAGCCTGAGCAGGCCCTCGACCGGCCCGGCCGGGGTGCGGGACGTCACAGGAGCATGTCCGCTCTCAGCGTATGGGCCTGCACGTATCCCCCGACGAGGGTTTACGCCGAATGGATAGGGTCAACCCAAAAGGGTTCCGACATGATTGCCCCGAGGAGCACAACCGACGTGGCTGCCAACGAACTGAACTGGTCCGACCTCGACCGCAAGGCGGTCGACACGGTGCGGGTCCTCGCGATGGACGCCGTGGAGAAGGCCGGCAACGGCCACCCCGGCACCGCGATGAGCCTCGCCCCGGCCGCATACCTGCTGTTCAACCGGGTGATGCGCCATGACCCGACCGACCCCCAGTGGTCCGGCCGCGACCGCTTCGTGCTCTCCGCCGGGCACTCCAGCCTCACCCTCTACATCCAGCTCTTCCTCAACGGCTTCGGCCTGCAGCTGGACGACCTGGCTTCGCTGCGCCAGTGGGACTCGCTGACCCCGGGCCACCCGGAGTACGGGCACACCCCCGGCGTGGAGATCACCACCGGCCCCCTGGGCCAGGGCATCGGCAACGCGGTCGGCTTCGCCATGGCCGCCCGCCGCGAGCGGGGCCTCTTCGACCCGCGGGCCGAGGGTGAGTCGATCTTCGACCACCAGATCTACGCGATCTGCTCGGACGGCGACATCGAGGAGGGCGTCAGCCACGAGTCGAGCGCCGTCGCCGGCGTGCAGAAGCTCGGCAACCTCACGGTGATCTACGACGACAACGAGATCTCCATCGAGGACGACACCCGGATCGCCAAGAACGAGGACGTCGGCGCGCGCTACGCGGCGTACGGCTGGCACGTCCAGACCGTCGACTGGCGCAAGGGCGACCCCGAGCAGGGTGAGTACGCCGAGGACGTCGAGGCGCTCTGGAACGCCATCCAGGAGGCCAAGGCCGTCACGGACAAGCCGTCCTTCATCGTGCTGCGCACGATCATCGGCTACCCGGCCCCCAACAAGCAGAACACCGGTAAGATCCACGGCTCCGCGCTGGGCGCCGACGAGGTCAAGGCGACCAAGGAGATCCTCGGCTTCGACGCCGAGAAGACCTTCCAGGTCGACGAGGACGTCCTCGCGCACGTGCGCACGGTCGTCGAGCGGGGCCGCGCCGCCCGCGCCGAGTGGGACAAGGCCTTCGAGGCCTGGGCCGCCGCCAACCCCGAGGGCAAGAAGCTGCACGACCGGCTCGCCGCCCACCAGCTGCCCGAGGGCTGGACCGACGCGCTGCCCGTCTTCGAGGCCGACGCCAAGGGCATCGCGACCCGCGCCGCCTCCGGCAAGGTGCTCGACGCCCTCGCGCCGGTGCTCCCCGAGCTCTGGGGCGGCTCGGCCGACCTGGCCGAGAGCAACAACACCACGATGAAGGGCGAGCCGTCCTTCATCCCCGCCGAGTACGCGACCAAGGCCTTCCCGGGCCACGAGTACGGCCGCACGCTGCACTTCGGCATCCGCGAGCACGGCATGGGCTCGATCCTCAACGGCATCACCGCCCACGGCGCCACCCGCCCGTACGGTGGCACGTTCCTGGTCTTCAGCGACTACATGCGCGGCGCCGTCCGCCTGTCCGCGCTGATGAAGCTCCCGGTCGTCTACGTGTGGACGCACGACTCGATCGGCCTCGGCGAGGACGGCCCGACCCACCAGCCGATCGAGACGCTGACCGCGCTGCGCGCCATCGTCGGCCTCGACGTGGTCCGCCCGGCCGACGCCAACGAGACCGCCTGGGCCTGGCGCGGCGCCCTCGAGCACAACGACCGGCCGACCGCGCTCGCGCTCTCCCGGCAGAACCTCCCCACGATCGACCGCAGCAAGTACGCGTCGGCCGAGGGCACGCTCAAGGGCGGCTACATCCTGTCCGAGGCGCAGGGCGGCGAGCCCCAGGTGATCCTCATCGCCACCGGTTCCGAGGTCCAGATCGCCCTCACCGCGCAGGAGCGCCTCGAGGCCGAGGGCACCCCGACCCGCGTGGTATCGATGCCGTGCCTCGAGTGGTTCTACGAGCAGGACACCGCGTACCAGCAGGCGGTCCTCCCCCGCGGCGTGAAGGCGCGCGTCTCGGTCGAGGCCGGCATCCGGATGAGCTGGGACCGCATCCTCGGCGAGGCCGGCGAGGCCGTGAGCATCGAGCACTACGGGGCCAGCGCGCCTGCGAAGATCCTCTTCGAGCAGTTCGGGTTCACCGCGGACAACGTGGTGGCCAAGGCCAACGCCGCCCTGGCCAAGGTCGGCGAGATCACCGGTCACACGACCGGTAACTGAGGGAGTAGTTCCAAATGACTGACAGGCTGGCAGAGCTCTCCGCCCAGGGTGTGGCGGTATGGCTCGACGACCTCTCCCGCGTCCGGCTGCAGACCGGCTCGCTCGCCAAGATGCTCGATGAGCAGCACGTGGCCGGCGTGACGACCAACCCGAGCATCTTCGCCAAGGCGCTCTCGGACGCCACGGCGTACGACGAGCAGCTCAAGGACCTCGCCGCGCAGGGCGTGACGGTCGAGGAGGCCATCCGCCTCCTGACCTCGTACGACGTGCGCTGGGCGGCCGACGTCCTCAAGCCGCAGTACGACGCCACGGACGGCGTCGACGGCCGGGTGTCCATCGAGGTGGACCCGCGCAGCGCGCACGAGACGGCGAAGACCGCCGCCGAGGCCCGCACGCTGTGGTGGCTCGTCAACCGCGAGAACCTCTACATCAAGATCCCGGCCACCGAGGCGGGTCTCCCGGCGATCACCGAGACGCTGGCCCACGGCATCAGCGTCAACGTGACGCTGATCTTCTCGCTCGAGCGCTACAAGGCCGTCATGGACGCGTTCTTCGCGGGCATCGAGCAGGCCAAGGCCAACGGCCACGACCTGAGCAAGATCGGCTCGGTCGCGTCGTTCTTCGTCTCCCGCGTGGACACCGAGATCGACAAGCGCCTCGACAAGATCGGCTCGGACGAGGCCAAGGCCCTCAAGGGCAAGGCCGCCGTCGCGAACGCGCAGCTGGCCTACCAGGCGTACGAGGAGAAGTTCTCCTCCGACCGCTGGAAGGCCCTCGAGGCCGCGGGGGCCAAGCCGCAGCGGCCGCTGTGGGCGTCCACGGGGACCAAGAACCCCGACTACAAGGACACCATCTACGTCGAGGAGCTCATCGCCCCCGGCACGGTCAACACCATGCCCGAGTCGGTCATCAAGGCGTACGAGGACCACGGTGACACCCGCGGCGACACGGTGACCGGGTCCTACGCCACCGCGCAGAAGGTCATGGACGACGTGGCCGCGGCCGGCGTCGACCTGACCGACGTGTTCCGGGTGCTCGAGGACGAGGGCGTCGAGAAGTTCGAGGCCAGCTGGGGCGAGCTGCTCGAGGACGTGCGCAAGTCCCTCGAGGCGGCCAAGCAGGGCTCCGACAACCCGAGCGACGCCGCGAAGTGACCACCGACCTGCTCGCGGCCGTGGAGGCCGCCGCCGGGCTCGCCGTCTTCGGCGCGCCCGCGGCGGCCTCCCGCCGCGAGCCGGTCGTGGCCCGTCTGGCCGGACTGGGCACCGAGCCGGTCCGGCACGCCCTGACGCGCAGCCGCGAGCTGCTCCCCCAGCTCGCGGAGCTGCACGACGAACTCGGTGATCTCGACCACGTGGTCCTGGCCGGCGCGGTGCAGCCGCGCGACGCCGGCGCGGGACCGGAGACCGGCAGTCCGGGCCGCGCCGCCCTGGCGGTGGCCCGCACGCTCGGGCTCGACCTGACGGTCTTCGACGGGCCCGACCCCGCGCGGGTGTGCGGCCTGATCGAGGACGAGGAGCTGCTGCGCCGCACCGTCACGGTGCTGGGCGCCGGCTCCGGCGATCTGCGGCGGGTGCTGCTCGCCGGTTACATGGAGATCGGCCTGACCGAGGCCGAGGCCGCGCGGCACTTCGTCGCCACGAGCGGGCCGGAGGCGCTGCTGACCGGGGCCGACGGGCTGGCCGTGGTCGTCGCCGCCGCGCTCGCGGGCGCCGACGTGGGCGACCTGCTCGACCAGGCCGAGGCCGTGCTGCCGTCGCTCGAGGCGGACACGGACAATCCCGCGCTGTCGCTGGGGCTCGCCCTCGCCGGCGCGGACGCGGTGGCGCTCGTGAACGACGGCACGGGGCTCGAGGCCCTGGCCGAGTGGATCGCGCCCCTGCTCACCGCGGCCGGCCTGGTGCCGGTCGCCGCCGAGAGCCCGGAGAGCCCCGGCGTGCGGGGGCAGGACGTGACCACCATCGCGTACGGGGGCAGCCTCGCCGTCGGCACCATGCCCGGCGGCCGGGGCACGGCGCCCGACATCGCCGTCAACGGGCCGCTCGGCGCGCACTTCGTGGTGTGGCACCGGGCCGCCGAGATCGCCGCCCGGTTGCGCGGGGCCCGGCCGCACGAGCCCGCCGGGGAGTCCGGCGACGACGTGACACTCGCGTGCACGGACGGCAGCATAGAGATCTTCACCACTGCGGACGTGCGGGACACGGCGGGCGCGCTGCGCGAGCTGACGGCCGGTGTCCATGATCATCTGTCCGTCGTGGTGCTGCTCGACCCCGCGTCGGAGGCCGAGCTGGCGGAGCTGCGCCCGCTGCTGGCCGCCGCCACCGAGCGCCCGGTCACCCTGGACACCGCCCCCGAAACGGCCGCTGACCTGCGCAACGGCACGTTCCTGCAGATCACTGGGGCGGACGCCGCAGACGTGGCGGTGCCCGGGACGGCGTACACGCTGGGTGAGCTGCGGGCCGATCGGGCCGCCGCCGCCCGCCGGGCCGTGACCCGGCACGGACGTCCGCTGCTGCGGCTGCACCTCGCCGATCGCGCCGACGGGGTCGCCCGTCTGCTCGCGGCTGCCCGGATGTTGCGGGCCTGACCCTTCGCTGTAACCCTTCGGGACGACAAAAAGCTGGCAGGATGGGACACGTGGGTAATCCGCTGCGCACAGCACAGGACCGACGGCTGCCCAGGATCCCGGAGCCGTGTGCTCTGGTGATCTTCGGCGTCACCGGTGACCTGTCGCGAAAGAAACTGATTCCGGCCGTCTACGACCTCGCGAACCGGGGTCTGCTGCCACCGGGCTTCGTCATCCTCGGTTTCGCCCGGGCCGACTGGGGCGACGGCGACTTCGAGGCGCTGGCCTACGCGGCGGCCAAGAAGGGCGCCCGCACGCCGTGGCGCGAGGACGTGTGGCAGCGGCTCGCGAGCCAGTTCCACTTCGTGCCCGGCTCGTTCGACGACGACGCCGCGTTCGACACGCTGGCCGAGACCCTCGACGACCTGCGCGAGCGCAACGGCATCACCGGCAACGCCGCGTTCTACTTCTCGATCCCGCCGGTCGCCTTCCCCATGGTGCTCAACCAGCTCAACCGCACCGGCATGGCCGACAACGCCAAGTCCGGCGGCTGGCGCCGGGTGGTCGTGGAGAAGCCGTTCGGCAACGACCTGCAGAGCGCGGTCGAGCTCAACCAGCTGGTCGACGAGGTCTTCAACCCGGCCGACGTCTTCCGCATCGACCACTACCTGGGCAAGGAGACGGTCCAGAACATCCTGGCCCTCCGCTTCGCCAACAGCCTGTTCGAGCCGGTGTGGAATTCCAAGTACGTCGACTCGGTGCAGATCACCATGGCCGAGGACGTCGGCATCGGCACCCGCGCGGCGTTCTACGACGCCTCCGGCGCGGCCCGTGACGTCCTGCAGAACCACCTGCTCCAGCTGCTGGCCCTGGTCGGCATGGAGGAGCCCACGAGCTTCGACCCGCACGACATCCGGGCCGAGCGGCTCAAGGTCCTCAAGGCCATCAGCCTGCCGAAGGACATCGCCGAGGGCACCGTCCGCGGGCAATACCTTCCGGGCTGGGTGGCCGGCGAGCGGGCCGTGGGCTATCTCGAGGAGAAGGGCATCCCCGAGGAGTCCACCACGGAGACCTACGTGGCGGTCCGGCTCGGCATCCAGAACAGGCGCTGGGCGGGCGTGCCGTTCTACGTGCGCGTCGGCAAGCGGCTGCCGCGCCGGGTGACCGAGATCGCGATCCTCTTCAAGCGCGCGCCGCACCTGCCGTTCGACCCGGCCGACGTCGAGATGCTGGGCAACAACCAGCTGGTCGTCCGGGTGCAGCCGGACGAGGGCGTGGTGCTGAAGTTCGGGTCCAAGGTGCCGGGCTCCACCATGGAGATCCGCGACATCGCGATGGACTTCCAGTACGGCGAGGCGTTCACCGAGTCCAGCCCCGAGGCGTACGAGCGGCTGATCCTCGACGTGCTCATCGGCGACCGGACGCTGTTCCCGGACGCGGCCGAGATCGAGCAGAGCTGGGCGGTCATCGACCCGCTGGAGGCGGCGTGGGCGGGCACCAAGCCCGAGCCGTACCGGTCGGGTGAGTGGGGTCCGCGCGCGGCGGACGAGATGCTGGCCCGTGAGGGCCGTGCTTGGAGGCGGGCATGATCGGTCTGTGGGACACGACCGGCACCGAGGTCGTCAAGGCCCTCGCTGCCGAACGGCGCAGCGCGGGCGGTGTGGCCTCCGGCCTCGCCCTGACGCTGGTCGCGGTCGTCGAGGAGAAGCAGGTCCGCGAGGCCGAGGCCGCCGCGACCATCGCCGCGTCGGCGCACCCGTGCCGGCTGCTCATCGTGGTCCGCTCCGACCTGGAGGGCCGCAGCCGGCTCGACGCCGAGATCGTCGTCGGCGGCCGGCTGGGCCCGGCCGAGGCCGTCGTGATGCGCATGTACGGCCGCCTCGCGCTGCACGCCGAGTCGGTCGTCATGCCGCTGCTGGCGCCGGACGTCCCGGTGGTCACCTGGTGGCACAGCGCGCCGCCGGACATGATCGCCAACGACTTCCTCGGCGTGGTCGCGGACCGGCGCATCACCGACAGCAAGCTCGCGGCCGACCCGGTCGCGGCGCTCAAGCAGCGGGCCGTCGACTACGCCCCGGGCGACACCGACCTGACCTGGACCCGCATCACCCTGTGGCGCACCCTGGTCGCGGGCGCGTTCGACTCCACCGAGGAGCGCGTCACCGGCGCGACCGTGGTGGCCCCGTCCAACGACCCGACGGCCGCGCTGATGGTCGGCTGGCTCAAGTCCCGGCTGGGCATCGACCCGGTCTGGGAGCACACCGACCGCGCCCCGCGCATGCACTCCGTCCAGCTCGAGTGCGCCAACGGCGACTGCGTGACGGTCACCCGCGAGGAGGGCACGGCGCTGTTCTCGCGTACGGGCCAGGAGCCCCGCTACATGCCGCTCCCCAAGCGCCCGGTCGGCGACGAGCTGGCCGAGGAGCTGCGCCGGCTCGACCCGGACCAGATCTACGGCGAGGCGCTCGGCGCCATGGCCGGCATCAAGGACCTGGACCACAAGCCGGCCGCGCGCGTGCACGTCTGGAAGGACCCGGCGCTCGCCCGCCGCGCCGGCGACGACGCCGCGATGGCCGGTCCGGGCGGCTCGGCGGCCTGATCGGGGCCGTGACTAAGATCGACGGGGCCGTTCCGCCTGGCTGGGCGGTGCGGCCCCGTTTCTTTCGGCCGCTTCGTCGTGAAGCGGTGGCCGCGGCCCGCCCGCGGCGCTGTTGTGTAAGCCGCGGCTCGCCCGCGGCTCTGTTGTGAAAGCCGCGGTATGCCTGCGGCGCTGTTATGTAAGCCGCGGCTCGCCCGCGGCACCGTTTCGAAGGCCGCGGCCATCCGCGGCCCTGTGCTGAGCGAGGGGTCCCATGAGCGAGACCGTTGTGGTGGTGGTTCCCGACGCCGACGTGCTGGCGTCGTCCGTGGCGGCCCGCCTGGTCACCACGATCATCGACGCGCAGGCCGTGCGGGGTCACGCCCACGTGGTGCTGACCGGCGGCCGCGTCGCGGCGAAGGTGCTGCGCGCCGTGCAGGAGCTGCCCGCCTCCGGCGCCATCGACTGGGCCCGGGTGGACCTGTGGTGGGGCGACGAGCGCTTCCTGCCCGCCGGCGACGCGGACCGCAACGAGACCCAGGCCCGCGAGGCCCTGCTCGACGCGCTTCCGCTCGACCCGGCCCGGGTGCACGCGATGCCGGCCTCCGACGGCCCGGACGGCGACGACGCCGAGGCCGCCGCGGTCCGCTACGCCGAGGCCCTGACCGCGGCCGCCGGCGGGGGCACCGTGCCGGCCTTCGACGTGCTGATGCTGGGCGTGGGTGAGGACGGCCACGTGGCGTCGCTCTTCCCGGAGCACCCCGACGCCACGGGCACCGGCGCCGCCATCGCCGTGCACAACAGCCCGAAGCCGCCGCCCACCCGGATCTCGCTCACGCTCGAGGCCATCCGCTCGGCGGCCGAGGTGTGGCTGGTCGCGGCGGGCCCGGACAAGGCCGTGGCGGTCGCCGCGGCGCTGGGCGGCGACCAGGCCCTGCCCGCCGCCCGGGTCGCCGGGACGTCGCGCACGCTCTGGCTCCTCGACACCGCGGCCGCCGGCAAGCGCTGACCGACCGCAGCCGGCAAGCGCGGACCAACCGCAGCCGGCAAGCGCGGACCAACCGCAGCCGGCGAACGCGGACCAACCGCAGCCGCCGGCGAGCGCCGAGCATCGACGTCAAACGCGGCGCCGGTCACCCACGTGGTGGCCGGCGCCGCGTCAGTCACTCGTGCGGGGTGGTGACCACCGGCGGGGCAGTCCACACTGGACCGGTTGACGGACCCGGGAGCGTGGTGTCGTGAAACGGTCGGTGCTGATCGTCGGGGGCGGGATCGCGGGGCTCACCCACGCGGTCGCCGCGCGGCGGGCGGGACACGAGGTCGAGGTCGTGGAGGCGCGGCCGGACTGGACGGTCGCCGGCTGGGGGCTCAGCCTCACCGGGCCGGCCGTGCGGGCGCTGCGGGCGGTGGAGCTGGCCGGCGAATGCACGGCGGCGGGCTGCCCGATCTTCCGGACGTTCCATTGCGACGCCGCCGGCACCGTACGCGCCACGATGGACCTGCCCAGCGTGCTCGGGCCCGGGCAGCCGGCCGAGGTGGGCATGGGCCGGCCCGCGCTGCACCGGATCCTGCGCGAGCGGGCGGAGGGGCTGGGCGCGGTGCTGCGTACGGGCTTGTCGGTGCGCGAGCTCGAGCCCCGGACCGCGACCGTACGACTCAGCGACGGCACCACGCGCCGCCCGGACTATGTGGCCGGCGCCGACGGGGTGCGGTCCCGCACCCGCGAGCAGCTCGGCCTGCCCGGCGAGCCGTGGTACACGGGCCAGATGGTGTGGCGCGCCCTCGTCGATCGGCCGGAGTGGGCGACCGCGGTCCACACCTACGCCGGGCCGACGTTCACGACCGGCTTGATCCCGATCTCCGCGGACAAGGGTTACGTCTTCCTGACGCAGAGCCTCGCCGCGCCGGAGGAGCTGCCGGCCGCGGAGCTGGCGGACGGCATGCGGGCCCTGCTGGCGCCCTTCACCGGGCCGTTCGCCGCCGTGCGGGACACGATCAAAGATCCGGCCCAGGTGGTACGCCGTCCCGTGCACGCCCTGTTCGTCGACGGACCGTGGCACGCGGGCCGCGGCGTCCTCCTCGGCGACGCCGCCCACTCCCCGTCGCCCCAGCTCGTGTCGGGCGCCGCCCTGGCCATCGAGGACGCGGTCGTGCTGGCCGAGGAGGTCACGCGGCACGACGACCTGGGCGTGGCCTTCGCCGCCTACGACGAGCGGCGCCACGAGCGGGCCCGCCGGCTGGTCGAGACGTCCGTGGCGATCGGCCGCAGCGAGGTCGCGGGCCGCCACGACGAGGTCCACGCCCTGCAGGCCCGCGGCCACGCCGCCATGGCCGCGCCGATCTGAGCCCGCCGCGTGTCGCCGCGCCGCCGCGTGTCGCCGTGTCGCCGCGCCGCCGCGTGTCGCCGTGTCGCCCCGCCGCCGCGTGTCGCCGTGTCGCCCCGCCGCCGCGTGTCTCCGCGTGTCGCCGCGGCGGTGGCCGGGTCAGGGGCGGGACGAGATCTGCTGCACGCCCCACTCGTTGCCGTCGGGGTCGGCGAAGAAGACGAAGCCGACGTTGTCGAGCGGGTGCGGCGTGGGCGCCGGATTCTCGCCCAGCTTCTGCACGTCGCTCACGTCGACCCCGCGCTCGACCAGCTCGGCGTGGGCCCGGGTGATGTCCGGGACGACGAGCTGGAGCCCCTTGAGCGACCCGGGCACCATGTGCGGCACCGCACCCCGGCCGAGCACGATCGAGCAGCCCGAGCCGGGCGGGGTCAGCTGCACGATGCGCACGTCACCGCCCGGCGCGATGTCGTGGTCGACGTGGAAGCCGAGCTTGTCCGCGTAGAACTCCTTGGCCCGGTCGATGTCGCTGACGGGCACCACCACTACCTCGAGTGTCCAGTTCACCGGGCCATCCTGTCACCGGGCTGCCCACTCCGGGTTGACTCCGGCGGCGGTTCACCGGGGCGTGGGTGAGACCGGCTCGTCGTCGGCGGCGGCCGGTCCCGCGCCGGTCCCGGCCGGTTTGGTGCCGGCGGGTAAGTCGGGCGTCGCTTCCGGGGCACCCGGGCCGCCGGTTGTCGCGTCGGCACCCGGGCCGGCCGTGGTCGCGCCGGCGCCGGGGCGGGCGTTCTCGTTGTTCGGGCGCGGGCTGGCCTGCGAGCCCGAGCGCGGGCTGGGCGAGACCGGCACGGACGGCGACAGCGAGGGCGACGGGACGGGTCCGGCGGGCGGCTGCGGCGCGGGGCCGCGTACCAGACCGGGGGTGAGCATGGCCACCGCCACCAGCGCGACCGCCGCCGCGGCCAGGATCACCGCGATGATCGCGGGCCGGCGCGAGCGCACGGGAGCCGGCGCGGTCGGGGGCACCGCGGGGCTCAACCGCTCGGGGGTGATCAGCTCGGCCCGGGCGGCCAGCGTGGACCGCAGCCTGCTCTCCAGGGTGCTCATCGATGACCTCCCAGCAGGCCGCGCAGGATCGTCAGGGCCCGGCTGGCGGTCGACTTCACCGTGCCGGGCGAGATGTGCAGCGCCTCGGCGATCTCCCGTTCGGACAGCTCCGACCAGTAGCGCAGCACCACCACCTGGCGCTGCCGCACGGTCAGCTCGCGCAGCGCGGACAGCACCTCGCGGTCCTGCTCGCCCAGCAGCGCCTCGTCCTCGGCGGCGGGCGCGGTGCCGGCGGGCGGGGGCACATAGGCCCGGGCCGTCCGCCGGCGGCGCAGCGCCGACCGGGCCGCGTTGAGCACCCCGGTGGTGAGGTACGCGTCCGGGTCGGCGAGGGTGCGCAGCTCCGGCCCGTGCCGCCGGTGCAGCGCCGCGAACACGTCCTGGACGATGTCCTCGGCCGTGCCCAGGTCATCCACCATGAGGACCGCCAGCCGCACCAGCCGCAGCCGCCGCGCGTGATAGAGCTGATTGATCGCGGGCACCCCGCCGGGGCCCCCGGCGCCGCCGGAGCGGTGCTCGGTGGCGCCGGGCAGGATCGACCGCAGCCAGCGCAGCAGCGGCGGCCGGGCGACGGCGGCCTGCATCAGCGGCCCGCGGCAGCCGGGGCGGCGGTGGGCTTGTACCCGGTGACCGGCGACGCGGCCGGCTGGTCCGGCACCGGCGAGGCCGTCGGCTTGTGCGGCACGGGCGACGCACCCGGCTTGTTCGGCATCGGGGAAGCGCCCGGCTTGTTCGGCACCGGAGAGGCACCCGGCTTGTCCGGCACCGGCGACGCACCCGGCTTGTCCGGCACCGGGGAAGCGCCCGGCTGGTTCGGCACGGGAGAAGCGGCCGGCTGGTCCGGGACGGGTGACGCCGTGGCGACCGGGGACGGCACCGGCGCCGGGGCCGAGTCGTCGGCGAACGCGGCGGCGGCGAAGGCCACCCCGCCCACGGCAACGGCGGCGCACAGTCCGAGGCGTACGGGCATCTTCATCGGGTCGATCTCCTCACGATCGCGGAAGCTTTCGCAAGGAGGGACGCACGGCCGCCCGATCGGTTGGCCGCTCCGAAGTGATGCCCGTCACACCATCCGGCGCCGAGGAATCGGGGCGCCGGTCACTCGCCGCGGCGGCGGCGGACCTTGGCCAGGGCCTCGGCCAGGATCGCCTCGCCGTCGGCGTCGGAGCGGCGCTCCTTCACATAGGCGAGGTGTGACTTGTACGGCTCGGTGCGCGACTTGCCGGGCGGGTTGGCCCGGTCGAGGCCGGCGGGCTGGCCGCAGCGCGTGCAGTCCCACGTGTCCGGCGGCTCGACGTCGGCGGCGAAGCGGACCACCAGCTCGTGGTCCGCGGCGCAGAAGTATGTCACCTCCCGCCGGGGTGCGGGCTCACTACGCTCGTCGGGGCGCATCGGGCTGGACCCGATGCGGCTGCCGCGAATCGCACTGCCACTGGACACGGGAGTGACTCCTGCCTGTCGAGGGGCGTCATCGCCGGGGAGGGACGGCGGCGTGAAGAAGCGGTGCACAAACAACCGCGCGGCCCGGACGAACCGGACCGCGCGGGAAGTCTAGTACTCGCACAGCGCCGCAGGAAGACTTGCCGACGAACAGTGCGGAACCGGACGTAAACTCTGCGTTTCGTCGCTCAGGAGGCCTGGGCCAGCTTGAGCCAGAGGCCGAGCCCGACGATGCAGGCGAACCAGACGATGCCCACCAGCACGGTGTAGCGGTCGAGGTTCTTCTCCGCGACCGAGGAGCCGGCCAGGCTGGAGGTGACGCCGCCGCCGAACATGCTGGACATGCCGCCGCCCTTGCCGCGGTGCAGCAGGATCAGCAGCGTCAGCAGGATGCTGGTGATGAACAGCAGCGTGATCAACGTGTACGCGAACCAGGTGGGCATGGTCGGACAGTCCTCCTCGAGGGCACAGCAAGCACCCCACAATAGCGGGCGCAGAAAGAACCGGCCGCCCCAGGGGCGGCCGGTTCGTCAACGACTTTCTAGCGCTTCACGTGCTCGCGGAACCGGACGATCGACGCGAACTCGTCGGCGACCAGGCTCGCGCCGCCGACCAGGGCACCGTCCACGTCGGGCTGCGCCATGAGGGCGGCGATGTTGCCCGCCTTCACGGAGCCGCCGTAGAGGACGCGGACCACGGCCGCCGTCTCCGCGTCGTACTTGGTGGCGATGGCGGCCCGCAGCTCGCCGCACACCTCCTGGGCGTCCTCGGGCGTGGCGGTCTTGCCCGTCCCGATGGCCCACACCGGCTCGTAGGCCACGACGACCTTCTTCACCTGCTCGGCCTTGAGCCCGGCGAGACCCGCGATCAGCTGGCCCGTGCCGTGCTCCACGTGCCCGCCGGCCTCGCGCACCTCCAGCCCCTCCCCCACGCACAGGATCGGCGTGAGATCGCTGGCCAGCGCGGCCTTCACCTTGGCGTTGACCAGGGCGTCGTCCTCGTGGTGGTACTGCCGGCGCTCGCTGTGCCCGACCGTCACATAGGTGCAGCCGAGCTTGGCGAGCATCGCGGCCGAGACCTCACCGGTGTACGCGCCGCCCTTGTGCGGGGACACGTCCTGGGCGCCGTACTTGATCAGCAGCTTGTCGCCGTCGATCGCGGTCTGCACGCTGCGCAGGTCGGTGAAGGGCGGCAGCACGACGGTCTCCACCGACGTGAGCTGCTCCTCGTTGAGGCCGGCGGCCAGTTTCTGGATGAGGAGGATGGCCTCGAAGTGGTTGAGGTTCATCTTCCAGTTGCCGGCCATGAGCGGTGTGCGGGGCTCCGGCCCGGTCACCGGTCAGCTCTCCAGCGCGGCCAGACCCGGCAGGGTCTTGCCCTCGAGGTATTCGAGCGACGCGCCGCCGCCGGTGGAGATGTGCCCGAAGCCGGACTCGTCGATGCCGAGCGTGCGCACGGCCGCCGCCGAGTCGCCGCCGCCGACCACCGAGAAGCCGTCGATCTTCGTGATCGCCTCGGCCACACCCCGGGTGCCGGCCGCGAACGGCGCCAGCTCGAACACGCCCATGGGCCCGTTCCAGAAGACCGTCCTCGCCGCCGCGATCGACTCGTTGAAGAGCACGACCGACTCCGGCCCGATGTCGAGCCCGAGCCGGTCGGCCGGGATCTCGCCGGCCTGGACGACCTCGTGGTCCGCGTCCGCCGCGAAGGAGGTCGCCGCCACGACGTCGGTCGGCAGCACGATGCGCCCCTGGGCTTCCTTCAGCAAGGAGGCACAGGTCTCGACCATCTCCTCCTCCAGCAGCGACTTCCCGACCTCGTGCCCCTGGGCCTTGAGGAACGTGAAGCACATGCCGCCGCCCACGAGCAGCTTGTCGACCTTCGGCAGCAGCGCCTTGATGACGGCGAGCTTGTCGGAGACCTTCGAACCACCCAGCACGACCACGTACGGCTGCTCGGGGCTCTCGGTGACCTTGCGGAGCACCTCGACCTCGCGCAGCACGAGCCCGCCCGCGAAGTGGGGCAGGCGCGCCGGGACGTCGTACACGGAGGCGTGCTTGCGGTGCACGGCGCCGAAGGCGTCGTCGACGTAGTACTCCGCGAGGGCCGCGAGCTGGTCGGCGAACGCGCCGCGCTCGGCGTCGTCCTTCGAGGTCTCGCCCGCGTTGAAGCGCAGGTTCTCCAGGAGGGCGACGTGGCCGTCGGCCAGTGCGTCCACGGTGGAGGACGCCGACTCGCCGACGGTGTCGGACGCGAAGACGACCGCGGTGCCGAGCAGCTCCTGCAGCCGGGTCGCGACCGGCTCGAGGGTGTACTTGGGGTCCGGCGCGCCCTTGGGGCGGCCGAGGTGCGAGACGACGATGACCTTGGCGCCGGCGTCCCGGAGGGCGACAAGGGTCGGCAGCACCGCCCGGATGCGGCCGTCGTCGCTGATGACAGTGGGGTCGCTCTTGTCGAAGGGCACGTTCAGGTCGGCGCGCACGAGCACGCGCCGACCCGAGACACCCTCGCCGAGCAGCTCGTCGAGAGTCCGCACGAGGCTCAGCCGACCAGCTTGACCAGGTCGACGAGGCGGTTGGAGTAGCCCCACTCGTTGTCGTACCAGCCGACGACCTTCACCTGGTTGCCGATGACCTTGGTCAGGCCGGCGTCGAAGATGCAGGAGGCCGGGTCGGTGACGATGTCGGCCGAGACGATCTGGTCCTCGGTGTAGGTGAGGATGCCCTTGAGCGGGCCGTCCGCGGCGGCCTTGATGGCGGCGTTGACCTCGTCGACCGAGGTCTCCTTGGCGGCCTGGAAGGTCAGGTCGGTGGCCGAGCCGGTCGGGATCGGCACGCGCATCGCGAAGCCGTCGAGCTTGCCCTTGAGCTCGGGCAGCACCAGGCTGACGGCCTTGGCGGCACCGGTCGAGGTCGGGACGACGTTGAGCGCGGCGGCCCGGGCCCGGCGGAGGTCCTTGTGCGGGCCGTCCTGCAGGTTCTGGTCCTGGGTGTACGCGTGGATCGTGGTCATGAGGCCACGCTCGATGCCGATCGTGTCGTTGAGCACCTTGGCCATCGGCGCGAGGCAGTTCGTGGTGCAGGACGCGTTCGAGATGACCGTGTGCTGCGCGGCGTCGTACTTGTCGTCGTTGACGCCGATGACGATGGTGATGTCCTCGTTCTTGGCCGGGGCCGAGATGATGACCTTCTTGGCGCCGTTGTCCACGTGGGCCTTGGCCTTGGTGGCGTCGGTGAAGAAGCCGGTCGACTCGATGACGACGTCGGCGCCCAGGTCGCCCCAGTGCAGGTTCGCGGGGTCGCGCTCGGCGAACGCCTTGAAGGTCTTGCCCGCGACGGTGATCTCGTCGGAGGTCGCCTTCACCTCGTGCGGCAGGCGGCCCAGGATGCTGTCGTACTTCAGCAGGTGGGCCAGCGTCGCGTTGTCGGTGAGGTCGTTCACGCCGACGATCTCGATGTCGGCGCCGGAGGCGAGCGCCGCGCGGAAGAAGTTGCGGCCGATGCGGCCGAAGCCGTTGATGCCAACCCGGATGGTCACAGGTCGTTCCCCTCAATTCGGTCCGCCGGAGGAACGCCGGCGGAGGTCTTCGCGCCGACCTCGTTTCGAGCCGCGTCGGCCGTGGTACCCGGCAGCGTCGCCGTCAGGGAAGACCCTAGCCGAGAGCCGTCACGAAGATGTTCTCGGGGGATACCCGATCGTTACATTCTTACGGTACGGGCGTACTGGTTGACAGCAGGGCTTCCAGCAGCGTGAGCGACTCCTCGATGTCCACCTCCGGATCCAGCAGCCACTGGGTCTGCAGGCCGTCGGACGCGGCGATGATGAGCGCGGCGGCCGCCCCGGGGGTGATGTCGGGGCGGATCCGGCCGGCGCGCTGCTCCTCGGTGATACGACCGATCAACATCTCGCGCAGGCCGGCGAAGCGGGCCGAGAAGAACTGCCGCGCCGGCTCGTGCCCCGCCTCCAGCGCGCTCGCGACCAGGGTCGAATAGAGCTGCACGAGCCCGGGGACGCTGTGGTTGCGCCGGGCGGCCGACGTCATGATGCCGACGACCGTCGTCTCCGGCTCGTCCTCGGCCACCAGCCGCTCCTCGGCGGCGCGGTAGACCTCGATGAGCAGCTCCTCGCGCGAGTCGAAGTAGTGCTTCAGCGCGGCATGCGAGACGCCGATCGCCTCGCCGATCGCGCGCAGGGAGGTGCCCTGCGCGCCGCGCGCGGCGAAGACCTCGATGGCGCGGTCCAGGATCTCCTGCCGCCGGCGCAGCCCCTTCTCGTACATCGCGCCATCCTAGGGGCGAGAAAACTTCCGCGCGGAGGTTTTCGGCGTTACAGTTCGGTGATGACTCCGCCCCTCGACATCCCCGCCCTCGTCAGCGCTCTCACGCTCGAGGAGAAGGCCGCCCTGCTCGACGGCGCCGACTTCTGGCGCACCCAGGGCATCGACCGCCTCGGCATCCCCTCCGTCATGGTCACCGACGGTCCGCACGGACTGCGCAAGCAGGCCGGGGCCTCGGACCACGCCGGCCTCCACGACAGCGTCCCGGCCACGTGCTTCCCGCCCGCCGCCGGCCTCGCCTCGACCTGGGACCCGGCACTGCTCGAGCGCATCGGCCAGGCTCTCGGCCGCGAGTGCCGCGCCGAGGAGGTCGCCGTGCTGCTCGGCCCCGGCATCAACATGAAGCGCTCGCCGCTCTGCGGGCGCAACTTCGAGTACTTCTCCGAGGACCCGAAGCTCGCCGGCGAGCTGGGCACCGCGCTGGTCAACGGCATCCAGAGCCAGGGCGTGGGCACGTCGCTCAAGCACTTCGCGGCGAACAATCAGGAGACCGACCGCATGACGATCTCCGCCGACGTGGACGAGCGGACGCTGCGCGAGATCTACCTGCCGGCGTTCGAGCGGGTCGTGACCGGCGCGCAGCCGTGGACGGTCATGTCGTCCTACAACAAGATCAACGGTACGTACGCGAGCGAGGACCGCTGGCTGCTCACCGACGTCCTGCGTGACGAGTGGGGCTACGAGGGCCTCGTCGTCTCCGACTGGGGTGCCGTCAACCGCCGCGATCTTGCCGTGCACGCCGGCCTCGACCTGGAGATGCCGTCCTCGGGCGGCGGCGGCACGCGCGTGATCCTCGACGCGGTCGCCGCGGGCACGCTCGACGAGAAGGACGTCGACCTCGCCGTGACCCGGGTGCTGGAGCTGCTCAACCGGGTGCTGCCCGCGCTTGCCCCGGGCCAGACGTTCGACGCCGACGCGCACCACGCGCTCGCCCGGGAGGCGGCCGCGGCCAGTGCGGTGCTGCTGAAGAACGACGACGCGATCCTGCCGCTCGCCACCACCGGCGGCCCGGTCGCGGTCATCGGCGAGTTCGCGCGTACGCCCCGTTTCCAGGGCGCCGGCTCGTCCCAGGTCAACCCGACCCGGGTCGACGACGCGCTCTCCTCGCTGACGGCAGCTCTCCAGCGGGACGTCGTCTTCGCGCCGGGCTTCTCCCCCGACGCGGCGGACCCGGCTCTCGTCGCCGGCGCCGTTGCCCTGGCGGCATCGTCCGAGGTCGTGGTGTTGTTCCTCGGACTGCCCTCCTCGTACGAGTCCGAGGGCTACGACCGCGACCACATGAACCTGCCCGCGGACCAGATCGCGCTCCTGGAGGCCGTGGCCGACGCCAACCCGAACGTGGTCGTCGTGCTCTCCAACGGCTCCGCAGTGACCGTTTCCGGCTGGGAGCACCGGGCGAAGGCCGTCCTGGAGGGCTGGCTGCTCGGTCAGGCCGGCGGCTCGGCGACCGCGGACCTGCTCACCGGCGCCGCGAACCCGGCCGGCAAGCTCGCCGAGACGATCCCGGTGCGCTTCGAGGACAACCCGGCGATCGGCAACTTCCCGGGCGAGTCCGGCCACGTCCGGTACGGCGAGGGGCTCCTCATCGGGTACCGCTGGTACGACGCCCACGCGCTGCCCGTGTCGTACCCGTTCGGGCACGGTCTCTCGTACACGTCGTTCGCGTACAGCGACCTGTCCGCGTCGGGCGAGGGTGTCACGCTGACGGTGACCAACACCGGGTCCGTCGCGGGCGCCGAGGTCGTCCAGGTGTACGTGACCGATCCCGTCGCCTCGGTCTACCGCCCCGAGCAGGAGCTGCGCGGTTTCGCCCGCGTGTTCCTCGAGCCCGGCGAGTCCGCGACGGTCACCGTGGCCCTCGACCGGCGGGCGTTCGCGTACTGGCACCCGGCGCTCCGGCGCTGGACCGTCGAGGGTGGCGAGTTCGGCATCCGCGTCGGGGCGTCCTCGCGCGACATCCGGCTGTCAGCCACGATCACCCTCGAGGGTGACGACGTCACCCCGCCGCTGACCTCGTCGTCGACCGCGGACGAGTTCCTGGCCCACCCGCAGGCCGGCGAGTGGCTCAAGGAGCGCATCGGCGGCTTCGGGGCGATGCTCTTCGACCCGCAGCACGGCCAGATGATGCGGGCCATTCCCCTCGTCCGGCTGTCCCGCTTCCCGGGCTCCCCCCTCAGTGAGTCCGACATCGACGAGGCCGTCGCTCGTTTCCACTGAGTCGACCCCTGCTCCGCCTCACCCCTGGGAACCTCCTTGTCCACTGCTGTGTCCGCCGCTCCCGACCGGCGGCTGCGCCACGCCCGCGCAGCCGTCGGCGCCGTCTTCCTCACCAACGGCGCCCTCTTCGCCAACGTCGTCCCGCGCTACCCCGAGATCCGGGACAGCCTCGACATCAGCAACGCCCTCCTCGGTACGGCCATCGCCGCCGGCCCGCTCGGCGCGCTCACCGGCGGGTTGTTCGCGCCCGCGGTGATCCGGCTCCTGCGCTCGGCGGGCACCGCGTCGTTCGGCATCCCGTTCATCGCGGCCGGCTTCCTCCTCGTCGCCGTGGTCCCGAACTGGTGGCTGCTCGCCGCGGTCCTCTTCGTCGCCGGCGCCGGCGACGCGATCGTCGACGTGGCCCAGAACGCGCACGGGCTGCGGGTCCAGCGCCTGTACGGCCGGTCGATCGTCAACTCGTTCCACGGCGTGTGGAGCATCGGCGCCGTCCTCGGCGGGCTCATGGGGTCGGCGGCCGCCGGTCTTCACGTGCCGCTCCTGCTGCACCTGGCCGTGTCGGGCGTCCTGTTCTCGGTGATCGCCCTGGTCGCGTACCGGTTCCTGCTGCCCGGCGCCGACGCGGCCGATCCCGTGGACACCCCGGCGGCCGCGCCGCGCCGCTCGTGGCGGCCCGCGGCCTGGATGCTCGCCGCCCTGGGCGGGCTGGCCCTCTTCGGCGCGCTCGTCGAGGACGCGGGCGCCTCGTGGGGTGCCCTCTTCATGACCGACGTGGTCGACTCCCCGGCCGCCGCCGCGGGTCTCGCCTTCGTGGCCCTCCAAGTCGCCATGACCGTCGGCCGGCTCCTGGGCGACCGCGTCGTCGACCGCTTCGGTCAGCGCACGGTCACCCGCATCGGCGGCACGATCGCGGCGCTGGGCATGGGCGGCGCGCTGCTCTTCCCGTCGGTGGGGACCGCGCTGCTCGGCTTCGCGCTGGCCGGCCTGGGCACGGCGACGCTGGTCCCGGCCGCGATGCACACCGCCGACGAGCTGCCGGGCCTGCCGCCGGGGCTGGGCCTGACGATCGTCAGCTGGGTGCTGCGGATCGGCTTCCTGGCCTCACCGCCCGTGGTGGGCCTGGTCGCCGATCACAGCAGCCTGCGCGTCGGCCTGATGAGCGTCGTGGTCGCCGGCGTGGGCACGCTGGTGCTGGGCCGGGTGCTGCTCAACCGGCCCGCGCACCCGGCCTGACGCTTCGCCCGCCTTGAGGGCGGCCCGCTCTCCGGGGCGGCTCGCTCTCTCGGGGCGGCCCGCCCTCCACGGCGGCTCGCTTCTCCTGGGGCGGCCCGCGTCTTCAGGGCGGCCCGCGTCTTCAGGGCGGCCCGCGTCCTCAGGGCGGCCCGCGTCCTCAGGGCGGCCCGCGTCTTTTGGGGTGGGTCAGCAGGCCATCATCTCGGGGGTGACCGCGGCCTCGGTGTCGGGGATGCCGAGGTCGCGGGCGCGCTTGTCGGCCAGGGCGAGGAGGCGGCGGATGCGGCCGGCGATCGCGTCCTTGGTCAGCGGCGGGTCCGCGAGGGCGCCGAGCTCCTCGAGGCTGGCCTGCCGGTGCTCGAGGCGGAGCTGACCGGCCGAGGTGAGGTGGTTCGGCGCCTCCTCGGAGAGGATCTCCAGGGCGCGCGTGACCCGGGCTGCCGCCGCCACGGCCGCGCGGGCCGAGCGGCGCAGGTTCGCGTCGTCGAAGTTGGCGAGGCGGTTCGCGGTGGCGCGCACCTCCCGGCGTACCCGGCGCTCCTCCCAAGCCAGCACGCTGGCGTGCGCTCCTATGCGCGTGAGCAGCGCGGAGATCGCATCCCCGTCCTTGATGACCACCCGGTCGACGCCGCGCACCTCGCGCTCCTTGGCGGTGATGCCGATGCGCCGGGCCGCGCCACGCAGGGCGAGCGCCGCCTCGGGGCCGGGACAGGTGATCTCCAGCGCGCTCGACCGGCCGGGCTCGGTCAGCGAGCCGTGCGCCATGAACGCGCCCCGCCACGCGGCGACCGCGCAGCACACGTTGGCCGACACCACGTGCGGCGGCAGGCCCCGGACGGGACGGCCGCGCACGTCGAGCAGGCCGGTCTGGCGGGCCAGGGCCTCGCCGTCCTTGACGATGCGCACGATGTAGTGGCTGCCCTTGCGCAGGCCGCCGGACGCGAGGACGTGCACCTCGCTCGGGTAGCCGTACACGTCGGCGATCTCGCGCCGCAGCCGCCGGGCGACGGCGCCGGTGTCGAGCTCGGCCTCGACGACCACGCGGCCGGAGACGATGTGCAACCCCCCGGCGAACCGCAGGAGGGCGGCCATCTCCGCACGGCGGCAGCACGGCTTGGGTACGTCGACCCGGCTCAGCTCGTCCTTCACCGCTGCCGTCATCGCCATCTCGAAAGTCACCTCATGCTGTGTGTAGCGGTACGCCAGTTGCTTAACGATCGTCGCCGAGGACCGGCACCAGTGCCGTGCCCAACGACTCAGGATCATGCCGTGGACTGCCGTCGGCCGTGGCCAGCGGGGCCAGCACGAGGCGCGCCCCCAGCGCCTCGGCCGCCCGGTGCACCGGGTCGGGCTCGCCCACCCACTTCGCATCGGCCAGCACGACGTCGATCCGTAGCTCCGGCAGATACCAGTGCAGGGCCGCCAGGTGATCGGCCACCGACAGCCCCGCCGTCTCGTTGTCGGCCGCCAGATTGAGCGTCACCAGCCGCCGCGCCGGGCTCGCCACGATCGCCGCGGCCAGCTCGGGCACCAGCAGGTGCGGCAGCACGCTCGTGTACCAGCTGCCCGGCCCGAAGATCAGCCAGTCCGCCGCCCCGATCGCCTCGAGCGCCGCCGGGCACGCGGGCGGCGCCGGTGGGTCGATCCGCAAAGCCTCGATGTGACCGGGCGTCACCGCCACCGCATGCTGCCCGCACACGGTCACGACGTCCTCCGGGCGCGCGGGATCGCCCCCGCGCACGTCGGCCTCGATCCCGACCGCGTGCTCGGCCATGGGCAGCACCTGCCCCTTGGCCCCGACCATCCACCCGGCGTGGCGCAGCGCCTCGACCGGATCGTCCATGAGCTCGAGCAGGCCGAGCAGCAGCAGGTTGCCGACGGCGTGCCCGGCGAGCGGGTCGTGCTTGCCGCCGACGGATGCGATGCGCCGGTCTACGCCGCCCCAGCCGGCCTTCTCCGCCGCCTTTCCCGTCTCCCCCGCGGTCTCGGCATGCTCCTCGATCCCGGCGTTGCCACTTCGCGGAGAGGTGTTTGCGGCGTCGCCTTCCGGCGCTCTGCTCGCGGCGTCGGCGCTCTGCGGGGCGCTGCTCGCGGCGGCGGCTCGGCGGTCCTGCTTGCCGACCGGGGCGAAGCGGTGCTGCAGCAGCTGGACCGTCGTCTGGTGCCCGGGCGTGTCGTCGGCCAGCGCCGAGAGGGCCATGCGCAGGTCACCGGGCGGCAGCTGGGCGTCCCGCTCCGCGCGCAACCGGCCGCTCGAGCCGCCGTTGTCGCCGACGGTCACCACGGCGGTGATGTCGAGCTCCAGCGCGGGCTCGGTCAGCCGCAGGGCCTTGAGCGAGGCCGCGAGACCGTGTCCTCCGCCGAAGGCGACCACTCGTAACGGGCGGGTCACTCGCGCCCCAGGTCTCGGTGGGAGGTGTGCGCGGAGAGCCGGATGTCGCGCAGGCGGGCGGTCAGCTCCTCGGCGATCGCGACGCTGCGGTGCTTGCCGCCGGTGCAGCCCACGGCCACGGTCAGGTAGCGCTTGCCCTCCCGCTCGAAGCCGGGCGCGGTCGCGGCGATCAGCCCGGCATAGGTCCCCACGAAGTCGCCGGCGCCCTCCTGGCCCAGGACGTAGTTGCTCACGCCCTCCTCCAGGCCGGTGTGGTCGCGCAGCTCCGGCACCCAGAACGGGTTGGGCAGGAACCGGGCGTCGAGCACGTAGTCGGCGTCGGGCGGCAGGCCGTACTTGAAGCCGAACGACAGCACGGTGATCCGCAGCCGCCGCGCGTCCTCGCCGCCGAAGAGCTCCTCGACCCGGCGGCGCAGCTGGTTCACGTTGAGGTGGCTGGTGTCGATGATGACGTCGGCCTGCTCGCGCGCCTCCTCGAGCAGCTTGCGCTCGGCGGCGATGCCGTCGGCCAGGCGCCCGTCGCCCTGCAGCGGGTGCGAGCGGCGCACCGACTCGAAGCGCCGGATCAGCACCTCGTCGTCCGCGTCGACGAACACCACGCGCGGCGAGAAGCCCCGCTCCTTGAGCGCCCGGACCGCCCCGGCCAGGTCGGTCGAGAACGCCCGGCTGCGCACGTCGAGCACCATCGCCGTGCGCCGGGCCGCGCCGCCGGCCGCGAACGCCAGCTGGGCCATGTCGAGCATCAGCGCCTGCGGCAGGTTGTCGACGACGTAGAAGCCGACGTTCTCCAGGGCGCGGGCCACCGTGCTGCGGCCACCCCCGGACACCCCGGTCACCACGACGAGGTCCGTGGCGGCCTCGTCGGGCGACGGCTCCGGAGCGAAGTCCGGCATCGACTCGGTCACGTACTCCTCCTGCGCCCCTCGGGCCTGACGTCTTCGGTGTGTGCCCACCCCGGGCGGACACTGCATCCTAGGCCGACGCGCCCACCCCGGGCGGCCGGACATGGTGTCCGCTACCCGATCCGCGCAGCCCGGCGAACCGGTCCCGGCGGCCCGCCCGTGGATCAAGCCCGCCCGACGCTGCGGTGATCACGGCGCGTTCCCGCCCGGTCGCAGTCACCCCTCGGCGAAACGGTGAGAACGGACACCCGTATTCCACCCGCCGCCCAGCTCACACCCGGTGGCAGCGCCGCAGCACACCGCAACCACCCGCCCGGATGACCCCGCCGACCCACCGCCGGGACCGGCTGACGTCGTCCCGGGTGCACGGGCCGACGATGGCGCTGAGATCGGCCGGGCCCGTGCGCAGCGAGCCCGCGACGGTCACCCGGCGAGCGGAGTCGCGGCGACACCGGCGGGGCGGTTACTCGCTCGGCACCTCCACGCCGGCGGGCTGCGACGGCGGCGTCACAGCGGAACCGGCCGGCTCCGCAGGATCAACGACCGGCCGAGGCGACGGCGCCCGTTCATCCGACGCCACACCGTGCCGAGGCGACGGCGTCTGCCCGTCCGGAGCCGTGACGTGCCGGGGCGGCGGCGGAGGGGCCTGCGGCCGGCGGACCCGGTTGCGGTTGGCCCCCGCCTTCGTCCGTCCCGCGCCACCGGCCGGCGTCGCGGATGCCTCGGCGGACTCTCCGGCGTCAGCAGCCGGCGCCGCGGCGGGCGCGAGGGCGGCCAGCACAGCCTCCGCGGTACGCCGCCCGATGCCCGGCACCTCGGTGATCTCCTCCGGCGTGGCCTGCCCGAGCCGCTTGAGCGACCCGAAGTGCCGCAACAGCGCCTTTCGCCGCGTCTCCCCCAGCCCCGGGATCTGGTCGAGGGCCGACGCGGTCATCCGCTTGGAGCGCTTCTGCCGGTGATAGGTGATGGCGAACCGGTGCGCCTCGTCACGGACGCGCTGCAGCAGGTAGAGCGCCTCGGACGTGCGCGGGAAGATCACCGGGAAGTCCTCGCCCGGCAGCCAGACCTCCTCCAGCCGCTTGGCCAGCCCGCACAGCGCGACGTCGGTCACCCCGAGGTCGGAGAGCACCGCGGCCACCGCGTTGACCTGTGGCTGGCCGCCGTCGACGACGACGAGCTGCGGCGGGTACGCGAACCGGCGCGGCCGCCCCGTCTCCGGGTCGATCCCCGGCAACTCCTTCGTCGCCACCTCGTCGACGCCACCGTCATCAAGGCCACCGTCGCCGGCTTCGTCGACATCGGAGCCGTCGAGCCCGGCGACATCGGACTCGCCGGGCGGGGCACCGAGCGGCGACGCGTCCGCCTTGTAGCGTGCGAACCGCCGCCGCATCACCTCGCTCATCGCGGCCAGGTCGTCGACGCCGCTGCCGTCGGGGTTGCCCCGGACCGCGAACCGGCGATATTCACTCTTGCGCGGCAGCCCGTCCTCGAAGACGACCATGCTGGCGACGACGTCGGTGGCCTGGATGTGCGAGACGTCGTAGCACTCGATGCGCAGCGGGGCGGACTCCATGCCCAGCGCCTCGGCGATCTCGTCGAGGGCCTTGCTGCGGGTGGTCAGGTCGCCCGCGCGGCGCAGCTTGTGCCGCTGCAGGGACTCGCCGGCGTTGCGGGCGACGGTCTCCAGCAGGGTGCGCTTGTCGCCGCGCTGCGGGACGCGCAGGGTGACGCGGCTGCCGCGGTGCTCGGAGAGCCAGCTCTCCAGCGCGGCCACGTCCGGCGGCAGCTCGGGCACGAGCAGCTCGCGGGGCACGTCGCCCTCGCCGTGCTCGTCGCCGTAGACCTGGCTGCAGAAGTGGTGCACAAGGTCGCCGGTGGTCAGCTCCTCGGTCTTCTCGACCACCCAGCCGCGCTGGCCGCGGACCCGGCCGTCGCGCACGTGGAACACCTGGACGGCGGCCTCGAGCGGGTCGTCGGCGAACGCGACCACGTCGGCGTCGGTGCCGTCGCCGAACACGACGGTCTGCTTCTCCATCGCCCGGCGCAGCGCCCCGATGTCGTCGCGCAGGCGGGCGGCCTTCTCGAAGTCGAGCTGCTCGGAGGCGTCGAGCATCTCGCGCTCGAGCCGCTTGACGAAGGTGTCGGTGCGCCCGGCCATGAAGTCGCAGAAATCGTCCACGATGGCCCGGTGCTCCTCGGCGGAGACCTGGCCCACGCAGGGCGCGCTGCACTTGCCGATGTAGCCGAGCAGGCACGGGCGGCCGATCTGCCCCGAGCGTTTGAACACACCGGACGAACACGTGCGGGCGGGGAAGACCCGCAGGAGCAGATCCAGCGTCTCCCGGATCGCCCAGGCATGACTGTACGGCCCGAAGTAGCGCACGCCCTTCCGCTTCGCCCCGCGCATCACCTGCAGCCGGGGGAACTCCTCGTTGAGGGTGACCGCGAGGAAGGGGTAGGACTTGTCGTCCCGGTACTTGACGTTGAACCGGGGGTCGAACTCCTTGATCCAGTTGAACTCGAGCTGGAGGGCCTCGACCTCGCTGCCCACGGTGACCCAGTCGACCGACCCGGCGGTGGTGACCATCTGCTGCGTGCGCGCGTGCAGGGTCCACGTGTCGGCGAAGTAGGAATTCAGCCGGTTGCGCAGGCTCTTGGCCTTGCCGACGTAGATGACGCGGCCGGTCGGATCACGGAAACGGTAGACACCGGGGGCGTCCGGGATGGTCCCGGGCGCCGGCCGGTAGCTGGACGGGTCAGGCACACTTCCACACTAGTGCGGCCCCCTGACATTATTTCCTCCGCCGGAGGCCCGTCGCCGCCGCCACGGCGCCGGGCCCCCGGTCCGAAGCCCCGGCACAAAAAGGGGGCCACGCCGCGAGATGGCCACGCGGCGAGAAGGCCACGCCACGAAGGGGCCACGCAGCGAGAACGCCGCGCGGTGGGAAGAGGGGCCGAGAAACTGGGGCCGGTCGCGCCGGCAGGGTCACGGACCGGCCCCGGCTCGTCGTGGATCCGGTGCGGCGGGAACCAGGCCCCGCCGCGCCGCGGACCCTACGCGGCGACGATGTTGTCGCCGTCCTTCTTGACCTTGGTCTCCGGCAGCGCCTTCGTGGCCGGGCCGCCGGTGGGCGAGCCGTCGCTGATGTCGAAGGTGCTGTTGTGGCACGGGCAGAAGATGTTCGTGCCGTCGATCTTGGTGACCGGGCAGCCCTGGTGGGTGCAGATCTTGCTGAAGGCCTTGAAGGTGCCGGCCTCCGGCTGGGTGATGACGTAGTCACCCTTGATGATGCCGCCGCCCTCGGGGACGTCGGACACGGCCGCGAGCACCGTGCCGCTGCTCGAGTCGGCGGCGTCGCCGGCCGGGGCGGTCGCGCTGCCCGCCGGCTTCGGGTTGTCGCTGAAGTCGCCGCCGTTGGCGCCGGTCGAGCTGCTGCTGCCGCTGGTGTCCGTGCCGCAGGCGGCGAGGAGACACCCGGCGCCGAGCGCACCCGCACCCGCGAGCACGACGCGCCGCGAACCGGCGAGGCGCGGCCCCGCGGTCTGCTCGCCGGCGCTCGTGGTCTCCACGTCGGCCCTCGTCTGCACGTCAGTCATCTGTTCGCCAAACCCTTCGAATTACCCGCTGTTCCGCGTGATGAGGTCACACGGCGTTGCTTGTAGATACGCGCGGCTCCTCGGTGTGGTTCATGGCCGCGGGGGAAATTTATCCGCCCTATCCCGTCGTTTCCGGCACGTTTCGGAGCCGGGCCGGGTGACCTGCGAGGAAACCGTGCGTGCGCTCAGGCTGCCAGCAATCGCTGGGAGTTACCTGAGATTTCAACCAATGCCGCCTGAACGACGCGCAAAGCAGAGCGGCGCCCCGCCGAAGCGAGACGCCGCTGCCGACGAACAAAGCACTATCAGGCGGTGGTCGCCTTCGCGCGCGACCGGCCCGTACGCGGCTTGGGGGTCTCCTCCACCGAAGCGGTCGCGGTCGCCGCCGTACGAGGCTTCCGCGCCGCCGCGGTCTTGGCCGGCGTCTTGCCCCCGTTGTTGGCCTTGGCCGCCCGCGCGGCCGCCGACGGCGAACCCGCCGCCTTGCCCTCGAGCCCCAGCATCGGGCGCAGGAACTGCCCGGTGTGGCTCTCCGCCACCTCGGCCAGCTCCTCGGGCGTGCCGGTCGCGAGCACCTGGCCGCCCTTGTTGCCGCCCTCGGGGCCCATGTCGATCAGCCAGTCCGCGGTCTTGATCACGTCGAGGTTGTGCTCGATCGTGATGACCGTGTTGCCCTTGTCGACCAGCCCGTTGAGCACCAGCAGCAGCTTGCGGATGTCCTCGAAGTGCAGGCCCGTGGTCGGCTCGTCGAGCACGTAGACGGTCCGGCCGGTCGAGCGCTTCTGCAGCTCGGAGGCGAGCTTGACGCGCTGCGCCTCGCCGCCGGACAGGGTCGGCGCCGGCTGACCCAGCCGTACGTAACCCAGGCCGACCTCCACGAGCGTCTTGAGGTGCCGGTGGATGCTCGTGATGGCCTGGAAGAACTCCGCGGCCTCCTCGATCGGCATGTTGAGCACTTCGGAGATGGTCTTGCCCTTGTAGTGCACTTCGAGCGTCTCGCGGTTGTAGCGGGCGCCCTTGCAGACCTCGCAGGGCACGTAGACGTCGGGCAGGAAGTTCATCTCGATCTTGATCGTGCCGTCACCGGAGCAGTTCTCGCAGCGGCCGCCCTTGACGTTGAACGAGAACCGGCCGGGCCCGTAGCCGCGCACCTTGGCCTCGGGCGTCTCCGCGAACAGCTTGCGGATGTTGTCGAACACACCCGTGTACGTCGCCGGGTTGGACCGCGGGGTGCGCCCGATCGGCGACTGGTCGACGCCCACGACCTTGTCGACGTTGTCGAGGCCGGTGATGCGGGTGTGCCGCCCCGGGACCATGCGCGCGCCGTTGATCTGGTTGGCCAGCACCGTGTAGAGGATGTCGTTGACCAGCGTCGACTTGCCCGAGCCGGACACGCCCGTCACCGCGATGAACTGCCCCAGCGGGAACGGCACGGTGACGTTGCGCAGGTTGTGCTCGCGGGCGCCCTGCACGACCAGCTCCCGGCCGGGCGTCTGCGGGCGGCGGATCACCGGCGTCGGGATCTGCTTGCGCCCCGACAGGTACGCCCCGGTGGGCGACTGCTTGTTGGCGAGCAGCCCCTTCACGGAACCCGAGTGCACGATGGTGCCGCCGTGCTCGCCGGCGCCGGGGCCGATGTCGACCACCCAGTCGGCCGTACGGATGGTGTCCTCGTCGTGCTCGACCACGATGAGCGTGTTGCCGAGGTTGCGCAGCCGCACCAGGGTCTCGATGAGCCGGTGGTTGTCGCGCTGGTGCAGGCCGATCGACGGCTCGTCGAGCACGTAGAGCACGCCCACCAGCCCGGAGCCGATCTGCGTGGCCAGCCGGATGCGCTGCGCCTCGCCGCCGGAGAGCGTGCCGGCGCCGCGGTCGAGCGACAGGTAGTCCAGACCCACGTCGACCAGGAACTGCAGCCGCGCGTTGATCTCCTTGAGCACCCGCTCGGCGATCATCTTCTGCCGGTCGTCGAGCTCGAGACCGGCCAGCAGCTCGGCACATTCGCCGATCGACAGGTTGCACACCTCGGCGATGCTCTTGCCCGAGACCGTGACCGCCAGCACCTCGGGCTTGAGCCGCGTGCCCCCGCACGTGGGGCACGGGATGTCGCGCATGTAGCCCTCATATTTGTCGCGCGACCAGTCGCTCTCGGTGTCGTTGTGCCGGCGCTCGATCCACTGCACCACGCCCTCGAAGCCGGTGTAGTAGGAGCGCTCACGCCCGTACTTGTTGCGATAGCGGACGTGGACCTGGTCCTCCGACCCGTACAGGATCGTCTTCTGCGCCCGGGTGGGCAGTGCCCGCCACGGGGTGTCCAGGCTGAAGCCCTCGGCCTTGCCCAGCGCCTCGAGCAGGCGCAGGAAGTACTCGAGCGTGGAGCCGCCGGACCACGGCTGGATCGCGCCGCCGCGCAGGCTGGCCTCCTCGTCCGGGATGATCAGCTCGGGGTCGACCTCCTTCTTCGTGCCGATGCCGGTGCACTCGGGGCAGGCACCGTAGGGCGCGTTGAAGGAGAAGACCCGCGGCTCGAGGTCCTCGATCGCCAGGGGGTGCTCGTTGGGGCAGGCCAGATGCTCGGAGAAGAGCCGCTCGCGCTGCGGGTCGTCCTCGGGCAGGTCGACGAAGTCGAGCAGCAGGATGCCGTTGGCCAGGCCGAGCGCCGACTCCACCGAGTCGGTGAGGCGCTGCTTGCTCGACGCCTTGACGCTGAGACGGTCGACGACCACCTCGATGGTGTGCTTCTCCTGCTTCTTGAGCCTGGGCGGCTCGGTCAGCGGATAGACCGTGCCGTCGACGCGAGCGCGGGCATAGCCCTTGCCCTGCAGCTCGGCGAAGAGGTCGACGTATTCGCCCTTGCGGCCGCGGACCACCGGGGCGAGCACCATGAACCGGGTGCCCTCCTCCATGGCGAGGACCCGGTCGACGATCTGCTGCGGCGTCTGCTTGCTGATCCGCTCGCCGCAGACCGGGCAGTGCGGGATGCCCGTGCGCGCGAAGAGCAGGCGCAGGTAGTCGTAGACCTCGGTGATCGTGCCCACGGTCGAGCGCGGGTTGCGCGAGGTCGACTTCTGGTCGATCGAGACGGCCGGGGACAGGCCCTCGATGAAGTCGACGTCGGGCTTGTCCATCTGCCCGAGGAACTGCCGGGCGTAGGAGGACAGCGACTCCACGTAGCGGCGCTGGCCCTCGGCGAAGATCGTGTCGAAGGCGAGGCTGGACTTGCCGGAGCCGCTCAGCCCGGTGAACACGATCATCGCGTCGCGGGGCAGGTCAAGAGAAACGTCGCGCAGGTTGTGCTCCCGCGCGCCGCGGATAGTCAGTCGGTCGGCCACAGCCAGCCACTCCGTACGTCTGAGAAGAATGGGCGCCGAAACCCTAGCGAGGGGGTACGACATTTTTCCGCCGCCGAGGTGCAGCGCCCTACGTCACCTCGTTGTTCCCTGCAGTCCGCCAATAGATCATCACCCGGCCGAGTGAACATCCCACAGCTCGACGCCGCCCACTTGCTGCGGCTCCTCACCCAGCAAGCCCGTCACCGTCGCTCGCAGTTCCTCATAGTGCTCGGTCCCGGGCACGAGAACCACCACGGCCGCCCGCCAATACGTGAGATCGGCAACTGCCGCGGCGCGATCCGCCGATGTGAGGACCGGCACCCGACCGTACGCCTGAACCGAGCGCAACATCGAGTCGGTCGGCCGCGCCGGAGCGTTCCACGAGCCCGTCCCGTCCGCCGACGGCCCCATGAAGTATCCCCGCGGCACCTCGAACCCGAGCCCCGACAGCGCGAACCACCGCATACCGGCCCGCCCGTTGGTCACCTCCGGCAACGGCACCGTCACGAGCGTGCGACCCTCGGGGACGTACGCCTCGTACATCTTGTCGGCGATGAAGGCCGGCAGCGGGTCGGCCGCCACGACCGGCAGCGGCTTGGGCAGAACCGGGACGACCGCCGCGACCAGCAGCGCCCAGAAGCGCTTGCGGTTGCGGCGCGACAGCCGCCGGACGCGGTCGCAGGCCACCGCGAGCAGGATGCCGATGATCGTCGCCGGGACCATCGCGAAGCGCGTCACACTGACCAGGTCGATCACGGGCACGTGCTGGATCAGCGCGAACGGCAGCGGGATGCCGGTGTCGTGACCGCCGACGCGCAGCTCGGGGCCCATGGACATGAGCAGCAGCACCCCGGCCGCGATGATCGCCGCGCGCGGGGCGGCACTGTTCCACAGCATCACGGCGGCGATGACGAGCAGCACGAGCAGCGGCAGGCCCCAGAACGTGTTGTCCTCGGTCGGGCTCACGCTGAGCGCGCGGGCGACGACGCCGTTGCCGGCCAGGGACTGCCGGGCGTACGCCCCGAGCGACAGCAGGTCCGTGACGAACTTGCCCGGCTCGAACGGCTGCCCCGAGTAGCTCTGCGGCCCCGAGAACTGGATGAACAGCGGGTAGGCCAGCAGGGCGAGGGCCGTGCCCCCGGCGACCCCGATGCCCGCCACGAACGGCCGGAAGGCGTGTCTCGCGACGGCCGGGGCGGCGAGGGCGTAGGCGATCACGAAGACCAGCAGCGTGATCGCGGTGAAGAGCAGGACCTCTTCGTTGAGGAAGACCTGGAGCACGATGAGCAGCCCGAGGATCACGCCGCCGCGCCACACGCGCCCCGGCTCGCGCAGGCGCAACACCTGCCAGACGATGAAGGGGACCACGAACTGGGCGACGAAGTTCACATGACCGTTGGCGTGGGACACCATCGCGGGCGCGAAGCCGCACCAGAGGCCGCCGGCCCAGGCGGCGAGCGGGGAGCGTACGACATGCTTCTGCAGCACCCACCACCAGGCGAAAGCCGTGCCCGCCAGGCTCAGGGTGAGCAGCAACACCAGCGTGACCGCCGGGCCGAAGTAGTGCGTGACCGGCGCGAACGGCAGGCTGAGGGCCAGCACCGAGGTGTTGGCCATCATGTTGACGCCGTCGGGCACGTTCATCCGGCCGGTCACCAGCGGGTTGTCGCCGTGGAAGAGCACCCGCTCGCCGTGCGCCATGACGAACAGGAAGAAGCCGTGGTCGTCGTCGTTGGAGGCGAGGACCCGGCCGGCCGGGCTGATCCAGAGCTGGATCAGCACGACCACGCTGAGCAGCAGGTAGCTCCCGCCGGCCCAGAGGCTCCTGCGGGCGCGGCGGGACGGCGGGGGGCTCGGCACGGGCGTGGCCCGGTCGGTGAAGAGTTCCTCGTCCGTCAGCACCGGAGCAGTGTGCCAGAGCCGACCGACATCAATGCGGTCTGCGCCGACCGCCTGCCGCGAGCCGCACGGCCTTGCGGCCGCCCTCGTGGGCGACCTCTCGGTGCAGCTTGCGCCAGCTTTCCCAGCGCCGCGCGGTCAGCGTGCCGTCGGCGAGCGCGGCCTGCACGGCACAGCCCGGCTCGGCTTCGTGACGACAGTCACCGAATCGGCAGTCCGCCGCCAGGCCGGCCACGTCCGCGAAGGCCTTGTCGAGGCCCTCGGCCGTGTCCGACAGGCCGACCCCGCGGATCCCGGGTGTGTCCAGCACGGCGCCGCCTTGCGGCAGGGGGACGAGATTCCGGTACGCCGTCGTGTGCCGGCCCTTGCCGTCGGCGCGCCTGATTTCTTGTACGCCCATCACATCGGTCCCCGCGAGGGCGTTGACGAGACTGGACTTGCCGGCGCCGGAGCGCCCCAGGAGAGCGATCGTGCCGGTGCCTATCCGGTCGCGCAGCGCGCTCACGCCGGTCCCCCGGTGCACGCTGACGGCCAGCACGTCGACGTCCGGCGCCCGGAACTGCCGTGCGATCGCGTCCGCGTTCGCCGACATATCGGATTTGGACAGGACGATGAGCGGCCGGGCGCCGGAGTCCCAGGCCAGCGCCAGCTGACGTTCGATCCGGGCGGCGTCGGGCGCGGGATGCAGAGGCTCGACGACGGCGACGAGATCCATGTTGGCGGCGAGCACCTGGCCCGACGAGTCCTTGCCCGCCGTGCGCCGGACCAGGGCGGTGCGGCGGGGCAGCACGATCTCGAGCGTGGTGCGGCGGTCGGGCCACCGGCGTACGACCACCCAGTCCCCCGCGCACGGCAGATCGGACGGGTCGGCGGCGGCCGTGACCAGCAGGCTGCCGGCCAGGGTGGCGCGGTGCACGCCGTCGGCGGCGTACACGGTGCAGACGCCCCGGTCGGCGCGCAGGACACGCCCGGGGAAGGTGTCGGGGCGATCGAAACGACGATAGGCGGACGCGTGCGTCGCGTCCCAGCCCAGCGCGGGCAGGTCGGACATGTTCCCTCTTAGGAGAAGAGAAGGCGGGCCCCGGATCGGGGTGGGAACGGCACGTTCATCCACCTCCTTCTCGGGTTACGTGACGCGTCAGCACCGACGGTACGGACGGGGTGACGGCGGGGAAAGCGATATTCCCCTAGGGTTCTCCCGTGACGATGGATCCCCTGGTCCTGATGACCGATGTTGATCAGGCGACGGAGCGGCTCGCCCGCACCGCCGAGGAGTTGCCGCCCGACGCCCAGAGCGCGCCCTGCCGCCTGCCCGGCTGGACGATCGGGCACCTGCTCACCCACGTGGCCCGCAACGCGGACGCCTTCACCAACCTGCTGACCTGGGCCCGCACGGGGGTGGAGACGCCGGCCTACGCCACGCCCACCGCCCGCACCGAGGGCATCGAGGCGGGCCGGCACCGCCCGATCGCCGAGCAGGTCGCCGACATCCGCGAGTCCCACGAGCGCTTCGCCGACGCGGCCGCCGCGATGCCCGCCGAGGCGTGGACCGTCCCGCTGCCCATGGCCGGCTCCGCGGCGGCGGTCCCGTGGGGGCGGCTGCGCGAGGTCGAGGTGCACCACGTCGACCTCGGTGGGGCGTACACCGCGGAGGACTGGACCGACGCCTTCGCCCTGCGCCTGCTGCGGGAGGTGGCGACCGGCGAGACTTCGCTCACGCTGGTGCTGCGCCCGCACGGTCTCGATCACCCCCTGACCATCGGTACGCCCACCGCGGCGACCCCGGCCGTCGGCGGCCCCACCCGGGCCCTCGCGGCGTGGCTGACCGGGCGCGGTGACGGGGCCGAGCTGACGGTCTCCCCCGACGGCGAGCTGCCCGTGCCGCCGGTGTGGAAATAGGGTGCCTGACATGACGTACACCGGTGATGTCAGCCGCGGCTCCGCGCCCGCCGTCCGCGAGCTGGCCGGCCTGACCATGACGAAGGTCTCGGTCGGCGAGATGGACAACAACGCCTACCTGCTCCGCTGTACGGCCGACGGCAGCCGGCTGCTCATCGACGCCGCCAACGACGCGTCCACGCTGCTCGGCCTGATCGGCGACGGCGGCCTGGCCACGGTCGTCACGACACACCGGCACTGGGACCACCACGGCGCCCTGGCCGACGTGGTGCAGGCCACCGGCGCCCGTTCGGTGGCCGGGGCCGACGACGCCGCGGAGATCCCGGTGGTGCACGACACGGTCCGCGACGGCGACACCATCACCGTGGGCGACTGCACCCTCGAGGTGATCCACGTCGTGGGGCACACTCCGGGCTCGATCGTGCTGCTTTACCGCGAGCCCGGCGGCATCGCCCACCTGTGGACCGGCGACAGCCTCTTCCCGGGCGGCGTGGGCAACACCAGAAGGACCCGCAGCGGTTCGCGTCACTGATCGAGGACGTGACGACGAAGCTGTTCGACCGGCTGCCCGACGACACCTGGTTCTATCCGGGGCACGGCAAGGACTCGACGCTCGGCCGGGAGCGCCCGCACCTCGCGGAGTGGCGCGCCCGCGGCTGGTGACGGGCTCTCTGCCGTCGGCTTAACTTCTCGGGGTCTCCGGGGCGGCGTGCGTACTGTCGGGGGAACTTGTGCGCCCCCTGGAGGTTCCCTTGGATCCGCGCCGTGAGTTCCTGCGCTGGCAGCCCGCCCACCCCTCCCCCGAGCCCTGGCACCAGCCCGGCCTTCCCGGCGGCGGCGGCGCGGGCCCCGGCTTTCCCGGCTGGCTCGAGGAGCGCCTCTTCGACCAGCGCATCGTCATGATCCGGGGGCCGCTCGACGCGCACACCGCCTCCGGGGCCGCCGCGGCGCTGCTGACCCTGGACGCCGCGGGCCCCGAGCCGGTGCAGCTGCACGTCGCCAGCAGCGGCGGCGACCTGAACGCGGCCCACGCCGTCATCGACGTGATCGACGCGATGGCCGCCCCGGTGCACGCCGTGGTGACGTCCGAGGCGGGCGGGGCGGTGCTGGCCGTGCTCGCGGCGGCGACTCGGCGGTCCGCGTACAGGCACGCTCGTTTCCGGCTCGCCGAGCCCCGCGCCGCGGGGGTCACCGGGACCGCCGACGAGGTCGCGGCCGCGGCGGGGCAGCATCTGCGCGAGCTGGAGGAGGTCGTGCTGCGCCTGGTCGAGGTCACCGGCCAGACCCGCAGCCGCGTCGAGGACGACCTGTCGGCGGGCCGCATCCTGTCCGCCGAGGAGGCCAAGGAGTACGGCCTGATCGAGGACATCGTCGGCAAACAGTGACCCTGTGCCCGCCGCCTGCCGTGCACCGCCCTCCCCATCTGCGGCGCGCGGGGCCTCGGGCGAGCGACACAGGCAGCGCCTGCGCGGGGGACGTGGGCAATGCCGGCGCGAAGAAGGGGGCAGCGTCGGCGCGCGGGATGTCGGCGTCGCACGAGGCTCGGGAAGCCGCGACGAGTGCGCGGGCTCGGAGCCGCAGCACGCGGGCGCGAGGTCGTGAGTGCGCGGTGCGGGCGCGGTCGTGACTGCGCGGTGCAGGCGCGGTCGTGACTGCGCGGTGCGGGCGCGAGTGGCAGCGACACGGACGCCGGAAGCCGGACGGAACGCCGCCGGCGCTGCTCGGGAACGCCAACAGCGCCGCTCCGGAAACGCCGACGGCGCGGCTCCCCGGAGGGAACCGCGCCGTGGTGCGTAGCTCGGGTGCTCAGCGCCGGCGGACCGGGACCGAGCGGACGGCATCGGCCGGAGCCGGCGCCGTGGTGGCACCAGCGTGAGCCGGCGCCGGGGGTGCCTGCCTCAGCCGGCGACCTTGACGCCCATGGAACGGGCGGTGCCGGCGACGACCTTGATGGCCGCGTCGAGGTCGTTGGCGTTGAGGTCGGGGAGCTTGCGCTCGGCGATCCCCTTGATCTGGTCCGCGCTCAGGGTGCCCACCGTCTGGGTCAGCGGGTTGGACGCGCCCGACTGGATGCCCAGAGCCTTGCGGATCAGGAAGCTGGTCGGCGGCGTCTTGTAGGTGAGCTGGTGAGAGCGGTCCTCGAAGACGCTCACGATCACCGGGATGATCTCGCCCCGGTTCTTCGCGGTCGCCTCGTCGTACTCCACCTTGACGGCACGCATGTTGGCGCCGGTCGGGCCGAGCATCTTACCGAGGTCCACCATCGCGGCGTTACCCGCCTCAAGCGCGAGGGTCACCTCATGGGTCTTCTTCTTGGGAGGCATACCGCTAAAGCTCCTTAGTGTGTGCTGCACGGGCCATCGTTCAGGAGCTCGCCAGCATCATCTACGCACGACAACCCCGAGACTTTACTACCGCGCTCGCTCACGGGTCAAAACGCCATGGAGCGGCGGCGCACAGTCTCGGGTTCCAATACCCAGCATAGCTCGCACCCCGCGACCGTCGCCGACGGGCCCACCCCGGCGGCGGTCAGTACCGGTCGCAGTAGCAAGACTCCATCAGCGAGCGGGTCACGTACACATATCGGGGGTTGGGCAGTTGCTTGTCCGCCCGGGCCTCGTCGACCGCCCCGCGACCGGCGTTGTAGCCGGCGATCACCATGTTGAGCAGGCACGGGTCGGACTCGCCGCGGCAGCGGGCGGCGCTCAGGTCGTACTTGCCGTCGAAGTACTGGTCGCCGAAGGCCTTGGTGAGCCAGGCGAGATAGTTCACGCCCAGGATCGCGTTCTGCTTGTAGTCCTGCGAGTCGTACGTCCGCTCGAAGCGCTGGTTGATGAACGCCTCGGTGTCCGGCATCACCTGCATGAGCCCGTGGCCGCCGTCGCAGTTGACGATGTTCGACTGCCAGCCGCTCTCGTGCCAGGCCGTGGCCAGCACGAGGCGCTTGGGGATCTTGAGCCCGGGAGCGGACTTGGGCCAGTAACTCTTGGCCGCCGCCGCGGTGAGCGCCGCCTTCGCCTTGCTCTTGCTCACTGCCTTGCCGTCGTACTCGGCACATTCCGGGGCCTGGAAGTTGTTCGGGTCCTCGGTCGGCGTCGGGCTGGCCTCCGACGGCTTCGGCCGGGGCTTCTTCGACGGCTTCGGCTTCTCGGTGGCGGTGTCTCTCGTCACTTCTTCGATCGGGAAAAGCGACTCGGCGGACGCCGAGGGCACCGGCGCGCCCGCCGCCGGATCGGCCTCCTGGTTGTTGATCATCCCGCAGCCCGCGCCCACGACCAGCGCCAGCACCGCCGCCACCCAGGTGATCCTGCGATCCATCGACGGTTCCTCCCCGGATGACCGATCAGTGGTCGCACGCTAACAGGATGCAGCGTCGCTCCGCCGCCCGGCGAAAACGGACGATCGGGACCGGTTCCAGGAAGTGAACCCCGGGGCCGTGACGGCAACCGAGACCGGGGACAATGGGAGCATGCAGACCCGCACCGACCTACGCAACGTCGCCATCATCGCCCACGTCGACCACGGCAAGACGACCCTGGTCGACGCCATGCTGCGCCAGGGGAGCCAGTCCCACGCACGCGGCGAGATGGCCGACCGCGTCATGGACTCTGGGGATCTTGAGCGCGAAAAGGGCATCACCATTCTCGCCAAGAACACGGCGATCAGTTACCAGCCCGCCAACAGTGACAAGCCCGTCACCATCAACATCATCGACACCCCCGGCCACGCCGACTTCGGCGGCGAGGTCGAGCGCGGGCTGACCATGGTCGACGGCGTGGTGCTGCTGGTGGACGCGTCCGAGGGCCCGCTCCCCCAGACCCGATTCGTGCTGCGGAAGGCGCTGGCCGCCAAGCTGCCGATCATCCTGGTCATCAACAAGGTCGACCGTCCCGACGCCCGGATCAAGGAGGTCGTGGACGACACCTACGCCCTCTTCTTCGACCTGGACGCCGACGAGTCCCAGATCGAGTTCCCGATCGTCTACGCGTGCGCCCGCGACGGCATCGCCTCCCTCAACCAGCCCAAGGACGGCGCCGTCCCCGAGGACAGCGAGGACCTCGAGCCGCTGTTCCACACGATCCTCGAGACCATCCCGGCCCCGACCTACACCGAGGGCGCGCCGCTGCAGGCCCACGTGGTCAACCTCGACGCGTCGCCGTTCCTCGGCCGTCTCGCCCTCTGCCGCGTCCACCAGGGCACGATCCGCAAGGGCCAGACCGTCGCGTGGTGCAAGACCGACGGCACGGTCAGCAACGTGCGCATCTCCGAGCTGCTGATCACCGAGGGCCTCGACCGCAAGCCGGCCGAGAGCGCCGGCCCCGGCGACATCATGGCCATCGCCGGCATCGCCGACATCATGATCGGTGAGACCCTCGCCGACGTCGAGAACCCCGTGCCCCTGCCGCTGATCACGGTCGACGAGCCGGCCATCTCGATGGTCCTCGGCACCAACACCTCGCCGCTGGTCGGCAAGGTCAAGGGGGCCAAGGTCACGGCCCGCATGGTCAAGGACCGGCTCGACAAGGAGCTGATCGGCAACGTCTCGCTCCGCATCCTGCCGACCGACCGCCCCGACGCGTGGGAGGTCCAGGGCCGCGGCGAGCTCGCGCTGGCCATCCTGGTCGAGCAGATGCGCCGCGAGTCCTACGAGCTGACCGTCGGCAAGCCCCAGGTCGTCACCAAGGTCATCGACGGCAAGGTGCACGAGCCGGTCGAGCGCCTCACCATCGACGCCCCCGACGAGTTCATGGGCGCCATCACCACGCTGCTCTCCACCCGCAAGGGCCGCATGGAGGAGCTCATCAACCACGGCACCGGCTGGCTCCGCATGGAGTGGCTGGTCCCGGCGCGCGGCCTGATCGGCTTCCGCACCGAGTTCCTCACCGAGACCCGCGGCACCGGCATCATGCACCACCTCTTCGAGTCCTACGAGCCGTGGTTCGGCGAGCTGCGCACCCGCCAGAACGGCTCGCTGGTCGCCGACCGCTCCGGCGTGGTCACCCCGTTCGCGATGATCAACCTGCAGGAGCGCGGCCAGCTCTTCGTCGAGCCGACCACCGAGGTCTACGAAGGCATGATCGTCGGCGAGAACTCGCGCGAGGACGACATGGACGTCAACATCACCAAGGAGAAGAAGCTCACCAACATGCGCGCCGCCAGCGCGGACAACACCGAGAAGGTGATCCCGCCGCGCAAGCTGTCGCTGGAGCAGTCCCTCGAGTTCTGCCGCGAGGACGAGTGCGTCGAGGTGACCCCCACCGCGGTGCGCATCCGCAAGGTGGTCCTCGACCAGAACGCCCGCGGCCGCGCCGCCGCCCGGCGCAAGCACCAGAGCTGAGCGCCTCCGCACGCTGAGAGCCCCACTCCCGCTCAGGGGGTGGGGCTCTTCCCTTTCCCGTACGCGAAAGCAGCCGCGCGCGGGTCAGGCGGCGGTGTCGACCAGTTCCTTCTTGCGGTCGCGGGACGACTTGATGAGGCTCGCGACCGTGGCGATGCCGAGGGTGCCGACGATGACCAGCAGCGACAGCCAGATCGGGATCTCCGGAGCCCAGTGGACGCCGTGGCCGCCGTTGATGAACGGCAGCGAGTTGGTGTGCAGCGCCTCGAGGAAGAGCTTGACGCCGATGAAGCCGAGCACGAAGGCCAGCCCGATGTTCAGGTAGACCAGGCGCTCCAGCAGCCCGCCGAGCAGGAAGTAGAGCTGTCGCAGACCCATCAGGGCGAACACCGTCGCGGCGAAGACCAGGTACGGCTCCTTGGTGATGCCGAAGATCGCCGGGATCGAGTCGAGCGCGAAGATCAGGTCGGTGGTGCCGATGGCGATCATCACGATGAGCATCGGGGTGAAGAGCCGGCGCCCGGTCTCGGTGACGATCGTCATGCGGCCGCTGTCGAAGGAGCTGGAGACCGGGAAGACGCGCTTCGACCAGCGGATGAGAATGTTCTCCTTGAACTCCTCGTCCTCGTCGCTCTTGAGCAGCGTCGCCGCCGTGTAGACCAGGAACGCCCCGAAGATGTAGAAGACCCACGAGAACTGCTCGATGAGCGCGGCGCCGGCGGCGATGAAGGCGCCCCGCATGACCAGGGCCAGCACGATGCCGATGAGCAGCACCTTCTGCTGGAACTGCCGGGGCACCGCGAACCTCGACATGATGATCATGAAGACGAAGAGATTGTCGACGCTCAGCGAGTACTCGGTGAGCCAGCCGGCATAGAACTCACCGGCGGCCTGCCCGCCGGAGGCCAGCCACAGGCCGAGGCCGAAAAGCACGGCGAGCCCGATGTAGAAGGCCACCCAGCCGCCCGCCTCGCGCATGCTCGGCTCGTGGGGGCGTCGCCCGACGATCAGCAGATCGACGGCGAGCATGACGACAAGGGCTCCGAGGGTGGCGAACCAGACCCAGGCAGAGACGTTCAACGAGAACCTCCGGCAGACACGAAGTATCGCCGCGCCGGCTTGGGGGCCGGGCGCGGCGAAGTGCGGCCGGAGGTCTCTTCCGCTCCCGCCCGGTGCTGGACGCACCGGTGAGGAACCGCCGGCCCCGGGTGCACCCGCGAGGATGCAGACCGTGTTGACGAGACCGGCGCGAAGGAATACTCCCCTCCTACGGCAGCCATTGTGTCGCATCGCCGCGCGAAGTGGCACATGACCCCAGCCAACAGTGTCGAGGCTCTCCCCGCCAGCCGTTCCCACAACCGCCCGGTAAGCGCATTCCGCCTGCTAGGTGGCACTGTGCCATGCGGCTCCCACCTCGGCCCCGAGCGTTTCGGCCGGTAGAGCGCCCGCGCGCATACTGAGACACCCCCGCGCACATCCCGGGACGCCCGTCGCACCCACTGAGATCGGTCCGAATAGTGACACTCACCGATCGTGCTGACGCCCGTACGATCTCCGCCTCACGGCGTAGCGCATCCTAGGAACCTAGTCCATCGACTGCCCGCCGCGGCGGCTTCCCATGCCGGCGAACGCGGCAACTTTCTCGGCTGGTCGCCTCTTCTGGCTGACGACCTCGGCGCCCCACTAGCTGAACGAGCCGGCGCCCCCGTCGAGTGGCAAGACCGGCTAGTGCGCCACGTAGCGAGCCCGGCGCCCCGTCGTCCGGAACCCCAGCCTCCGGTAGAGCCCGGCCGCCCCGGGATTGTCGACGTTCACGGTCAGCCAGGCTTCGGCGACGCCGTCCGCGCGCATGCGACGCAGGGTCTCGCTCACCAGGGTTCCCCCGAGGCCGTTCCCCCGCGCCGACGGCACCACACCGACCTGCACGATCCAGCCCGCCCCGCCGCCACCGACAGGGTGGGTCGCCCCGGACACCAGCGCATCGTCAGCCGGCACCGGATCGTAGCCGAGCGCGCCGGGCAGGTAGGAGGTCGTGACGGTCGCGGCCGCACTGGTGACGAAGCCGACGTCACGGGCGGCAACAGGAGCACCGTCAGCGGTAGCGAGAACGCCGACACTCACGGCCTCGCGGGCTTTGATGCGGGCGGCGTCACTAGCTCCGAGGCGGGCGGCATCACGCGCACCGACGCGGGTGGCGAGCAGTGACCAGCCGGGCCGGAACTCGTCGTCCTCGACCAGGTCGTTGATCCACTCGTCGGTGGTCCACCCCGGGAAGCCGGGACGTTCCCGGAAGGCTGCCTCATAAGCTCCGAAGAAGCGCTCGGCCGTCGCCTCGGACCACTCCTCCAGCTCGATTCCGGCGGGCCGGCTGTGCTCGGGTACGCCTCGGGTGAGATTGATTCGCAGCACGTCCTCGGCGAAGCTCGGCCGGAGCCCCCGCGTACCGAAGAGGGTGTCAGCCGCCGGCGTCCACGCCTCGGTCTCGACCGTCACCGAGCCGCCGAGCCGCCGGGCCTCGGCCAGCAGCACATCGAGCAGCCGGGCGCCCAGCCCCGCCCCGCGAAACCCAGGATCGACCAGCCCGCAGGCCACCTGTGCGGGCGGCACCGACTCGGCGGGCGGCGCGGCGAGCGGCACGGTGGAAGGCACAGCGGGCGGCACGGTGGAAGGTGCAGCGGGCGGCACGGTGGAAGGCACAGCGGGCGGCGCGGTGGAAGGCGCGCTGGAAGGCGCAGGGCGCAGGGCCCCGGCGGCGACGAGCCGGCCGTCGGAGGTGCGCGCCTGTACGCCGGTGATGCGCTCGCCGGTCCACCGGCTGCGGACGAAGCCGGCTTCGGCGGCGAGCGGCAACCCGCCGTCCGCCGCGAGACACCGCTGAATGAGCCCGGTCAGCTCCACCGGAGAAGCCGGGGAACCAACCGTCCACGAGATCTGTGACACGCGCCGAGGGTAGGGCCGGCACCCCGCCCGCGCCCACCGGATTGTTCGCGCCGCACCCGGCGACCACCACCGCAACGGTCACCACCAGGTGACCCAGTCTCGAAAAAGTGCCTTCTTCCCAGGTCAGCACGAGCCTCATACGGTTCTCCCGACCACCGCGCCGACGACCCGACGAGGATCCGCGGCGACGAATGCGGGCCTGCGAAACCAAGACGAATGCGGGCCTGCGAAACCAAGACGAATGCGGGCCTGCGGAACCGATCGGCCCGGGCACGACAAAGGGCCCGGGCCCAGCACAGGAGGAGTACGCGAACATGGCCGTGACCCTGGTGAACCCGGGCGGCCTGCCGGAGATCCCGATCTACCGGCAGGTGTCCGTGGCGACCGGCTCGAAGCTGATCCACGTCGCCGGGCAGGTGGCCTGGGACGCCGGCGCCACCGATCTGGCCGCGCAGGTCGAGCAGTGTTATCTGAACGTCGGCACGGCGCTGGCCGGCGTGGGAGCGACCTTCGACGACGTGGTGAAGCTGACCATGCACGTCGTCGACTGGCGGCCGGAGCTGATGCCGCAGGTGGTGGACGGCATCGCCCGGGCGGCGGCCCGGCTGGGCGTCACCCCGGCCGCGCCGGCCTCCCTCTTCGGCATCGCGGCGCTCGACGTGCCGGAACACCACGTCGAGCTCGAAGCGACAGCCGTCCTCGACTGACCGGCGTCGTCAGGAAACCCCGCTCGCCCGCCGCCGCGACGCCTCGATGTGCCCCAGGTACTGCTGGGTCCATCCGCACATCCCGTCGACCACCGCCCGCAGCCCGTGCCCCGCCTCGGTCAGCGCATAGTCGACCTGAGGCGGGACGGTCGCGTGGACGGTGCGCTCGATCAGCCCGTTGCGCTCCAGCATGCGGAGATTCTGCGTGAGCATCTTGTGGCTGATGCCGCCGATCTCGTCGCGCAGCTCGGTGAAGCGCAGCGTGCGTGGCCCGAGAAACTCGATGATCAGGAACGCCCACTTGTTCGCGATGTCGGCGAAGATCTCCCGGGCGAGCGAGTCGGCCCGGGCCAGATCGCCCTCCGCGACAGGCGGCGCGGCCGACGGCAACATGACAGGCCCCAAAGCCGACGCCGGCAACGCGACAGGCCCCGAAGCCGATGACGGCAACGCGACGGACGGCGAAGCCGGCGGCGGCAGCGCGGCGATCTCCTGGCGGGTCCCCATCCGCTCAGCGCACCCCCGCCACGTCCATGCCGCGGAGCTCCTTCTTCAGCTCGGACATCTCGTCGCGGATGCGGGCGGCCAGCTCGAACTGCAGCTCCCGGGCCGCGGCCAGCATCTGGTCGTTGAGGTCCTGGATGAGCTGGGCCAGCTCGGCGCGGGCCATGCCCTCGCGGGCCGGAGCCGTGGCGGCGGCGCGCCCCTTGGAGCGGGTCTCGGGCACGGGGGCCTTGCCGCGCGACATCTGCCGGCCGGCGCCGCCGACGGAGTGGCTGCCGAGGGTGGTGTCGGTGTCCTCGGCCTCGCGGTAGATGTCGTCGAGGATGTCGTGGATCTTCTTGCGGAGGGGCTCGGGCTTGATGCCGTGGGCCTCGTTGTAGGCGACCTGCTTGGCCCGGCGCCGGTCGGTCTCCTCGATCGCCTCGCGCATCGACGGGGTGATCTTGTCCGCGTACATGTGGACCTGGCCCGAGACGTTACGGGCGGCGCGGCCGATCGTCTGGATCAGGGAGCGGCCGCTGCGCAGGAAGCCCTCCTTGTCGGCGTCGAGGATGGCGACCAGCGACACCTCGGGCAGGTCGAGGCCCTCGCGCAGCAGGTTGATGCCGACCAGGACGTCGTAGTCGCCCTTGCGCAGCTCCTTGAGTAGCTCGACGCGGCGCAGGGTGTCGACCTCGGAGTGCAGGTAGCGCACCCGGATGCCGTTTTCCAGGAGGTAGTCGGTGAGGTCCTCGGCCATCTTCTTGGTCAGGGTGGTGACCAGGACCCGCTCGTCGCGCTCGGTGCGCAGCTTGATCTCGTGCATGAGATCGTCGATCTGGCCCTTGGTCGGCTTGACGACGACCTCGGGGTCGACCAGGCCGGTCGGGCGGATGACCTGCTCGACGTATTCGCCTTGAGCCTCCCCCATCTCCCACGGCCCGGGCGTCGCCGACAGGAAGACCATCTGGCCGACCCGCTCGAGGAACTCGTCGAAGCGCAGCGGCCGGTTGTCCGCGGCGCTGGGCAGCCGGAAGCCGTGCTCGATGAGGATGCGCTTGCGCGAGGCGTCCCCCTCGTACATGCCGCCGATCTGCGGGATCGTGACGTGGGACTCGTCGATGACCGTGACGAAGTCGTCGGGGAAATAGTCGAGCAGCGTGTAGGCCGGGTCGCCGAAGGAGCGGCCGTCCATGTGCATCGAGTAGTTCTCGATGCCGTTGCAGAAGCCGACCTGCCGCATCATCTCGATGTCGTAGGTCGTGCGCATCCGCAGCCGCTGGGCCTCGAGCAGCTTGCCCTGCCGGTCGAGCTCGGCGAGGCGCTCCTCGAGCTCGGCCTCGATGTCGCGGATGGCCCGCTCCATGCGCTCGGGGCCGGCCGCGTAGTGCGTCGCCGGGAAGATGACGAGCTGGTCGACCTCGCGCACGATGTCGCCGGTGAGCGGGTGCAGATAGTAGAGCTTCTCGATCTCGTCGCCGAAGAACTCGATCCGGACGGCGAGCTCCTCGTAGGCCGGGATGATCTCCAGCGTGTCGCCGCGCACCCGGAAGGTGCCGCGCTGGAACGCCATGTCGTTGCGGCTGTATTGAATGTCGACGAGGCGGCGCAGCAGCTGGTCGCGGTCCCACTCCTGGCCGACCTTGACCTTGGCCGCGCGCTCGAGGTATTCCTGCGGGGTGCCCAGGCCGTAGATCGCCGAGACGGTCGCGACCACGATGACGTCGCGCCGGGTGAGCAGCGACATGGTGGCCGAGTGCCGGAGCCGCTCGACCTCCTCGTTGACCGACGAGTCCTTCTCGATGTAGGTGTCGGTCTGCGCGATGTAGGCCTCGGGCTGGTAGTAGTCGTAGTAGCTGACGAAGTATTCGACGGCGTTGTGGGGCAGCAGCTCGCGGAACTCCTTGGCGAGCTGGGCACAGAGCGTCTTGTTGGGGGCGAGGACGAGCGCCGGCCGCTGCAGCTTCTCGATGAGCCACGCGGTGGTCGCGCTCTTGCCGGTGCCGGTGGCCCCGAGCAGGACCGTGTTGCGGTCGCCCCGGCGCACCCGGCGCTCCAGCTCGGCGATGGCCGCGGGCTGGTCACCGGCCGGCTGGTATTCGCTGACGACCTCGAAGGTGCCGTCGAGTCGTGGGATGTCGAGCGCCATGGACCCACCGTACGTCGGGGGTGTGACAAGTTTCCGCGACGCTCGTGCCGATGGTGCGTATTCCGGGCGTTGTCCCCCGCCCGCGACCGGTTCAGACTGGTCGGGTAGGTCGCTCGCGGCGGCCTGCCGCCCGGCCGGTGCCACCACGCGGCGCCCCGGGCGGACTCCACGGATCGCAGCCCCGGTGCCGCCGGCGAGCGCGTCCGGGAAGGTCGTGCCACACCGCACGACCGCCCGCCGCGAGCGCCCCTGCGCCCAGGGAAAGCCGCGAAAGCCCCGCCCCCAGGAAAGCCGCGAACACCCCGCGCCCAGCACAAGGCCGCGAACGCCCTGCGGCCGGGAAAAGGGCCGCGAACACCCCGCAGCCGGAAAAGGGCAGCCTCAGGACGCACGCGGCTGCCAGCCCACCTCCTCGGCCCACGCGTGCGCCGCCTCCGCCTCCGCGTCGAACCACGGCTCCTTGGCCTCCGCGTAACCGGCCACGTCCGCGTGCTGCCCGGCCCAGTCCGCCTTCGCCGCCGCGTAACCGTCGCGCGCCTCCGGCACCGCCCGCAGGTGGTCGCGCATGAGCAGCGCGAAGCGCCACCCCGGCGACCCCGTCACCCGGACGTGCAGGTTGACCGGCCGCCCCGGGTCCGCATGGCCGTGCAGCCGCTTGGGCCACGTCGCGCCGGGGATCCCGCGGGCGTTGTCGGCCCATTCCCCCGTACGCCGCGGCAGCCCCGCCCCGGCGAGCGCGCCCGCCGCCTCGTCGGCCGCCGTCAAGGTGGGCACGGCGAGCATGAGGTCGATGAGGTCCTTCGCGGGCAGCCCCGGCACCGCGGTCGACCCGATGTGCGTGAGCCCCCCGTCCAGGCCCAGCGGCCGCAGCACATGATCGATCCGCGCCATGATCCGCGCCGCCTGCGCCGGCCATGTCACGTCCGGCTCGGCGACCCGCAAACGTCCGTCGGTGCCGGCGAAGCGGGACAACCGCACATTCCGCTCGTACGGCACCAGCCGCTCGCGCCACAACCGGGTGACCTGGGTCTCCAGCTCGGCGAGCGTCCCGCCGTTGCTGATCACCACGTCCGCGGCGGCCCGGCGCTCGTCGTCGCCGGCCTGCGCGGCGATCCGGGCGGCGGCCTGCTCCTGGGTCATCCCGCGCGTCTCCACGAGCCGCGTGACGCGCGTCTCCGGATCGGCTTCCACGACCACGACCAGGTGGTACGAGGGCGCGAGTCCCGTCTCCACGAGCAGCGGCACGTCGTTGACGACGACCGCGTCGAGCGGGGCTTCGCTGGTCAGCTGCGCGGTCCGGGCGCGTACCCGGGGATGGATGATCTTCTCAAGGGTCCGCCGCGCGCCGGTGTCGCCGAACACGCGCGTGCCGAGGGCCGGCCGATCGAGCTCACCCGCCGGCGTGAGCACCCCGGCCCCGAAGGCCTCCGCCACGGCGGCCAGCCCGTCGGTCCCCGGCGCGACCACCTCCCGCGAGAGCACATCGGCGTCGATGATCACCGCGCCGCGCTCGGCCAGCAACCGCGCGACGGCACTTTTCCCGGCTCCGATGCCACCGGTCAACCCCACCTTGAGCACGCGGCCAGTATCCCCGAGCGGCGCGAGCCGAGAAAGCCGGAAGAAGGGCGCGGGAAGCGGACATCGCCGCCGAGCAGCCGCCGCCGGCGGGCAAAAACGAGGCGCGCACGGAAAGAGCCGCCCACCCGCGCGACGGCGGAGGGGCGGCTCGGCGTCCGTTCCGGGCCCCGGCCGTTACGGGCCGGGGACCGGGTCAGGCGATGGTGCTCAGTTCTTGCCGCCGGCGAGCTTCTCGCGCAGGGCGGCGAGGGCCTCGTCGGTGGCCAGGGTGCCGGCCGGCTCCTCGTTCGAGCGCGCCGGGGCGGACGAGCTCGTGGAGGAGGAGGTCGACGAGGAGGAGGACGAGGTCACGCCGCCGGCCGGAACCGGGTTGAGCGCGGCCTCGGCGTCGGCGTCGCGGGACGCCTGCACCTGCTTGGTGTGGGCCTCCCAGCGCTCGCGAGCCTCGGCGTACTGCTTCTCCCAGGTCTCGCGCTGGGCGTCGAAGCCCTCGAGCCACTCGCCCGTCTCCGGGTCGAAGCCCTCCGGGTAGATGTAGTTGCCCTCGTTGTCGTACGTGGCAGCCATGCCGTAGAGGGTCGGGTCGAAGTGCTCCTCGCCCTCGACGAAGCCCTCGTTGGCCTGCTTGAGCGACAGCGAGATGCGGCGACGCTCGAGGTCGATGTCGATGACCTTGACCAGGACGTCGGAGCCCACCTGGACGACCTGCTCGGGCAGCTCGACGTGCCGCTCGGCCAGCTCGGAGATGTGCACCAGGCCCTCGATGCCGTCGTCGACGCGGACGAACGCACCGAACGGGACCAGCTTGGTGACCTTGCCCGGCACGATCTGGTTGATCGCGTGGGTCCGGGCGAACTGGCGCCACGGGTCTTCCTGGGTCGCCTTCAGCGACAGCGAGACACGCTCGCGGTCCAGGTCGACGTCGAGCACCTCGACCTCGACCTCCTGGCCGACCTCGACAACCTCGGACGGGTGGTCGATGTGCTTCCAGGAGAGCTCGGAGACGTGCACCAGGCCGTCCACGCCACCCAGGTCCACGAAGGCACCGAAGTTGACGATGGAGGACACGACGCCCTTGCGGACCTGGCCCTTCTGCAGCTTGTTGAGGAACTCGGTGCGGACCTCGGACTGGGTCTGCTCCAGCCACGCCCGGCGGGACAGGACCACGTTGTTGCGGTTCTTGTCCAGCTCGATGATCTTCGCCTCGAGCTCCCGGCCCACGTAGGGCTGGAGGTCACGGACGCGACGCATCTCCACGAGGGAGGCGGGGAGGAAGCCACGCAGGCCGATGTCGAGGATGAGGCCACCCTTGACGACCTCGATGACGGAGCCGCGCACGACGCCGTCGTCCTCCTTGATCTTCTCGATGGTGCCCCACGCGCGCTCGTACTGCGCGCGCTTCTTCGAGAGGATCAGGCGGCCTTCCTTGTCCTCCTTGGTGAGGACGAGGGCTTCGATGTGGTCTCCGACCGACACCACTTCCGCGGGGTCCACGTCATGCTTGATCGACAACTCGCGCGAGGGGATGACGCCCTCGGTCTTGTAGCCGATGTCGAGCAGGACCTCGTCCCGATCGACCTTGACGACGGTGCCTTCGACAATGTCACCGTCGTTGAAGTACTTGATGGTCTCGTCGATGGCTGCGAGGAAAGCTTCCTCCGAGCCGAGATCGTCGACGGTGACCCGGTTGGCGCTCGAGGTGGCCTCGATGCTGCTCGTCATGTGGACTGTTGCTCCGAACGGATGGTTTCGTGGTGTCTCTTGCGCGTCACGGACCTGACGACGGGCACAGCACGAACATCCGGTGATCACGAGCGTGGAGCCGGGCGATCAGGCGAGTCAGAATCATGCTGGACCGACGACTTGCGGAACCTGCTCCCTGCCGAGGCACACGATCCGCGAGCGCATCGACTAGCTTACAGTGCGCATTACCACAGGTTGCAAGCCCTCCTGCGGACCCAGGCACATTGTTCCCGCCAAACCCGTCACCACGCCCGTTACGTGCGGTTTTGCCCGGCCGCCCCACGGCGCATTCCCTTCCCGGGTACGCGCAGAGCGGATCAAGCCCCGTGCCGCGGTCCCCGTCCGGGTCCGCGCGGACCGGCTCGCGCCCCGCGTCACGATCCCGATCCGGGTCCGCCCGACCGGTCCCGCCCCGCGACGCTTCACCGATCCGGGTACGCGCGGGGCGGCGCCCACCCCGGGGAACGTACGGTGGCCCGGTGATCGAAGACCACGTGACCCTGCGCCGCCCGGTGACCGACGACGAGAGCCGCGTCGCCAGCCGCCACTGGTGGGACCTCGACGCCGACGACTACCAGGAGGAGCACGGCGCCTTCCTCGGGGACGCCGACTTCGTGTGGTGCCCCGAGGGTGTGCGCGAGGCCGATGTCCGGCTGCTGGGCGACGTACGAGGGAAGCGGGTTCTGGAATTGGGTTCCGGGGCCGCGGCAGCAGCGCGCTGGCTGGAGGGTCAGGGCGCCGGCGTGGTCGCCATGGATCTGAGCGCCGGCATGCTGCGCCAGGCCCAAGCGGGCGCCTCGCGCTCCGGCGTCGAGGTGCCGCTGGTGCAGGCCGACGCGCTGGCGCTGCCGTTCGCGACCGGCGCCTTCGACATCGTGTTCACGGCGTTCGGCGCGATCCCCTTCGTCGCCGACTCCGCCGCGGTCATGCGCGAGGTCGCCCGGGTGCTGCGCCCCGGCGGCACATGGGTCTACTCGCTCACCCACCCGATGCGGTGGATCTTCCTCGACGACCCGGGCGAGGACGGCCTGCTGGCGATCCACCCCTACTTCGACCGCCGCCCGTACGTGGAGCAGGACGCCGCCGGCACCCCGACCTACGTCGAGCAGCACCGCACCCTGGGCGACCGGATCCGCGAGCTGGTCGCCGCCGGCTTCGTCCTGGACGACCTGATCGAGCCGGAGTGGCCGGAGGGCCACGAGCAGATCTGGGGCCAGTGGAGCCCCCTGCGCGGCCGCCTCTTCCCCGGCACCGCGATCTTCGTCACCCACCTGCCCGGCCCGCGCTGAGCCGGCACCGCGACCTGCCCGGCCCGCGCTGAGCCGGCACCGCGACCTGCCCGGCGCGCGCTGAGCCGGCCCCGGGCGAGGACGCCGGACCGAGATCCCGGAGGGGTCACTCACCCGGGGAAAACCCGGCTGACCTCGGGCGTTATGCCGCCGGGACGCCGGGTACCCCGAGTTCATGAGCCTGCGAAAAGGTACGAAGGTGTCCTGGAAGAGCCACGGCGAAACCGTCGAGGGCACGGTCGAGAAGAAGATCACCTCTCGCACGGAGGAGTCCGGCCGCACGGTGGCGGCGTCGAAGGACGAGCCGCAGTACAAGGTCAAGAGCGACAAGACCGGGGCGACCGCCGTGCACAAGGAGGAGGCGCTGAAGGATGGCAAGTGACACGTACACGGAGTTCAAGGACGCCGTGAACATGAGCGCGTCCGAGCTGGAGAAGTGGCTGGAGACCGACGAGTCGCGCGAGGTCGGCCAGAAGTCGGGCGGCGGCGAGTCGGTCGGCCACGACAGCGGGCGCAAGATCGTGAAGCTGCTGCACACCAAGAAGGCGGACCTGAGCGACCAGGACGAGGCGCACATGCGCAAGGTCGTCGGCTACGTGCACCGGCACCTGGCGCAGCGGCCGCAGGGTGACGTCAAGGACACCAAGTGGCGCTGGTCGCTCATGAACTGGGGCCACGACCCGCTCAAGAAGTGACGCAAGGCCGGCGCGAACGCCGGCCCGGGAGACGGTCAGACGGTGGCGGCGGCCTTCGTGACGTCGAGCAGGCCGGCCAGCAGGGCGAGGGGCCCCGGCACCAGCCGGTAATAGACCCACGTCCCGCGCCGGTCGCTGTCGACCAGGCCGGCCTCGCGCAGGACCTTGAGGTGGTGCGAGATCGTCGGCCCGGTCAGCTGGAACGAGCCGGTCAGGTCGCAGACGCAGACCTCGCCGCCGCCCGCGGAAGCGATCATGGAGAGCAGGCGCAGGCGGACGGGGTCGCCCAGCGCCTTGAACATCGGCGCGTAGGCGCGCGCCTGGCCGTCCTCCAGCGGGCGATGGATCACCGGCGCCCACGCCTCCGACAGCGATGTCACGTCGAGCGAAGTGGTTGGCATCAGACCACCCTTGCAGAGCGGGGCAAGCCGCCCGCGCCGGTGTCCGCCCCGGATGTAGTCGCTGTGCAAGATTGTCGTCGCAGAGCGCCAGAATGCATTTCACAGCACCATTGCCCGCCCGCCGCGGAATAGCGTTTGCCCAGTTCAGAGCCGCTCGCGCGCCATTAGCGCCCGGTGCCGTAAGGGCCGCGAGAACTGCCCGAAAGTCCCACCCGTAGGCGGTTCCCCCGACTGGTCAGCGACCCCACCGTCCCCTGTGCACAGACTGTCGAATCTCCGACAGGGCTACCGGCCTCCGCTTCGCTGCGGCGGGCGCCGCGCCCCCGAAGACGCTGACTTGGACACCGGAAATCGACGAAGAAACCCGCTTCGCCGATTTCCGGCGCCCAAGTCACCGCCGGGCGCAGTGCGTGACGGGCCGGCGCTGACGCGCCTCCCGGGAGATGAGCGCCGGCGTCAGTGATCGGCGCCGTTCCAGTCCTGGCCGAGGCCGACCGACACCTCGAGCGGCACCGACAGCGGGTAGGCCCCGCCCATCTCCCGCCGCACCAGCGCCTCGAGCGCTTCCCGCTCCCCCGGCGCGACCTCGAAGACGAGCTCGTCGTGCACCTGCAGCAGCATCCGCGACGCCAGGCCGGCCTCGCGCAGCGCGGTGTCGACGTGCAGCATCGCCACCTTGATGATGTCGGCGGCCGAGCCCTGGATCGGGGCGTTGAGCGCCATCCGCTCGGCCATCTCGCGCCGCTGGCGGTTGTCGCTGCTCAGATCGGGCAGGTAGCGGCGGCGGCCGAGGATCGTCGCGGTGTAGCCGTCCTGCACGGCCCGGCGCACCACGGCCTGCAGATAGTCGCGGACGCCGCCGAAGCGCTCGAAATATTCGGTCATCAGGCCACGGGCTTCCTCCGTGGTGATGGACAGCTGGTTGGACAGGCCGAAGGCGCTCAGCCCGTAGGCCAGCCCGTAGTTCATCGCCTTGATCTTGCGCCGCTGATCGGGCACCACCTCCTCGACCGGGACGTGGAAGACCGATGAGGCAGTGGCGGCGTGGAAGTCCTCGCCCGAGTTGAACGCGGCGATCAGCGCCTCGTCCTCGGAGAGGTGGGCCATGATGCGCATCTCGATCTGGCTGTAGTCGGCGGTGAGCAGCGACTCGTAGCCCTCGCCCACGACGAAGGCGCGGCGGATGCGGCGGCCCTCCTCGGTGCGGATCGGGATGTTCTGCAGGTTGGGGTCGGTGGACGAGAGCCGGCCGGTCGCGGCGACGGTCTGGTTGAACGTGGTGTGGATGCGCCCGTCGTCGGAGACCGACTTGAGCAGCCCGTCGACCGTCGACTTGAGCTTGGCCACGTCGCGGTGGCGCAGCAGGTGCTCCAGGACCGGGTCGCCGGTCTGCGCGAACAGGCTCTGCAGCGCGTCGGCGTCGGTGGTGTAGCCCGACTTGATCTTCTTGGTCTTGGGCAGGTTGCGCTCGACGAAGAGGATCTCCTGCAGCTGCTTGGGCGAGCCCAGGTTGAACTCGCGCCCGACGACCGCGTGCGCCGCCTGCTGGGCCGCCTTGACCTCGGCCGCGAAGTGCGCCTCGAGCTCGCCCAGGTAGTGGGTGTCGGCGGCGATGCCGAGGTGCTCCATGTCGCCGAGCACGACCTCCAAGGGCTGCTCGACCTCCATGAGCAGCCGCTGCGACGCGCCCTCGTCGCGGGACAGCTCCTCGGTGAGGGTGTCGGCGAGGTCGAGGGTGGCCCGGGCGCGCAGCATCACATTCTGCTCGGCGGCGCCCTCGTCGCTCACGCCGGCGAGCAGGTCGAGCTGCCCATCGGCCGGGGCGTCGACCCGCAGCTCCCGCTTGAGATAGCGCAGGGCGAGGTCGGTCAGGTCGTAGGCCCGCTGGTCGGGCTTGGCCAGATAGGCGGCCAGGGCGGTGTCGGAGCGCAGGCCGGCCAATTCCCAGCCGTGGGCGCGCAGCGCCAGCATCGCCGGCTTGGCGTCATGGATGATCTTGGGACGGGAAGCATCCGCCAGCCATGCGGCCACGGCCTGCTCGTCCGAGGAATCCAGCGTCGTGGGATCGAACCAGGCGGCGGGCCCGTCCCCGGTGGCCACCGCGATCCCCGTGAGGGCGCCGGTGCCGCGGCCGAAGGAACCCGTGAAGGCCAGCCCGACCGGCGCCTCCAACGCGTGGGCGTCGAGCCACGCGGCCACCTCGCCGGTCCCCAGCACGGTGCCGTCGAGGTCGAAGCCGGCCTCCGCCTCGGGCTCGACCGCCTCGAGGTACGAATAGAGCCGCTCGCGCAGCACCCGGAACTCCAGCGCGTCGAACACCTGGTGGACGGCCTCGCGGTCCCAGCCCTGCCACTTGACATCCGCCGGCCCGACCGGCAGCTCGAGATCGGTGACGAGCTTGTTGAGGTCGTAGTTGCGCATGACGTCGGCCAGGTGGGCCCGCAGGCTGTCGCCGACCTTGCCCTTGATCTTGTCGACCTCGGCGATCACGCCGTCGAGCCCGCCGTACTGATTGATCCACTTGGCGGCGGTCTTGTCTCCCACGCCCGGCACGCCGATCAGGTTGTCGCTGGCCTCGCCGACCAGGGCCGCCTTGTCGCGGTAGCGCTCGGGGGGCACGCCGTACTTCGCCTCGATCGCCTCGGGCGTCATCCGCCACACCTCGGAGACGCCGCGCACGGGATAGAGGATGGTGACCCGCTCGCCGGCGAGCTGGAACGCGTCGCGGTCGCCGCTGGAGATGACCACCTCGAAGCCCTGGTCACGGGCGGCGCAGGAGAGCGTGGCGATGACGTCGTCGGCCTCGTAGCCGGGCTTCTCCACCACCGGGATGCGCAGCGCGGCCAGCACCTCCTTGACCAGGCTGACCTGGCCCAGGAACGGCGTCGGGGTCTCCGAGCGGCCGGCCTTGTATTCCGCGTATTTCTCCGTGCGGAACGACGTGCGGCTGACGTCGAAGGCGACCGCGATGTGCGTCGGCTTCTCGTCGCGGAGCATGTTGATCAGCATCGAGGTGAAGCCGAACACCGCGTTGGTCGCCTGCCCGGTGGCCGTGGAGAAATTTTCCACGGGCAGCGCGAAGTAGGCGCGGTAGGCCAGCGAATGGCCGTCCAGCAGCAGCAAGCGGGGGGTCTGCGCGTGTTCGCTCACGTCCGAGAACTCTAGACCCGGGGTACGACACTCGTGCGGACCACCCCGCTGGCTTTTACAGCACTTTGCTCAGGAATGCCCGGGTTCGCTCGTGCCGCGGATTGCCGATGACCTCCCGCGGGGCGCCCTGCTCGACCACCACGCCCCCGTCCATGAAGATCAGCGAGTCGCCGACCTCCCGGGCGAAGCCGATCTCGTGAGTCACCACGATCATGGTCATGCCGTCGCGGGCGAGGTCCTTCATGACGTCGAGCACCTCGCCGACGAGCTCCGGGTCCAGCGCGCTGGTCGGCTCGTCGAAGAGCATCAGCTTCGGCCGCATCGCGAGCGCCCGGGCGATGGCGACACGCTGCTGCTGCCCACCCGAGAGCTGCCCGGGGTAGTTCTCCACCTTCGCCCCGAGGCCGACCCGGTCGAGCAACGCCAGCGCTCTCTCCCGTACCTCGGACTTGCTCTCTCTTTTGACCCGGCACGGCGCTTCCATGACGTTCTGCAGCACCGTCATGTGCGGGAAGAGATTGAACCGCTGGAACACCATCCCGATGGACCGGCGCTGCGCGGCGACCTCCTTCTCCCGCAGCTCGTGCAGCTTGCCGCCGCGCTCGCGATAGCCCATCAGGTCGCCGTCGACGAAGATCTTGCCGGCGTTGACCTTCTCCAGGTGGTTGATGCAGCGCAGGAAGGTCGACTTGCCCGACCCCGAGGGCCCGAGCACGCAGCACACCTCACCCGCGCGCACCTCGAGGTCGACACCCTTCAAGACCTCCAGATGCCCAAACGATTTGTGTACGTTCTCCGCGCGCACCATCGCGTCGGTCACGGTGTCGCCCCTTCCACTCCCACGGGCCGCTTGCGGGACCGGCGGGTGGCGCCGTAGCCCTTGCCGAAGTGCCGCTCGACGAAGTACTGCGCGATCATCAGCACGCTGCAGATGATGAGGTACCAGAGACACGCGGCGATGAGCACCGGCAGCACGATGAACGTCCGCGAGCTGATCGCCTGCAGCTGGAAGAACAGCTCGAAGGTCACCGGCACGAAGGCGACCAGCGACGTGTCCTTGACCATCGCGATCGTCTCGTTGCCCGTCGGCGGCACGATGACCCGCATCGCCTGAGGCAGCACGATGCGGCGCAGCACCTGACCGCGCGACAGCCCGAGCGCCGACGCGGCCTCGGCCTGACCGGGATCGACCGACTGGATGCCCGCCCGGACGATCTCCGCCATGTACGCGGCCTCGCTGAGCGCCAGCGCGAGCATGCCGGCCACGAAACCGGACAGCAGATCCGTCGCCTTGATGCTGTAGAACTGCAAATTCAGGTCGCTGACCCCGAACAACCGGCCCAGCTGCTCGTCGAAGGGCACCCCGAAACCGATCCGGTCCCACAGGATGCCCAGGTTGCCGAAGAGGATCGCCAGGACCAGCCGCGGCACCGCCCGGAAGACCCAGGTGTAGAGCCACGCCACCCAGGACAGCACCGGGTTCGGCGACAGCCGCATGATCGCGATGACCACGCCCAGCGCGACGCCGATGACCATCGACGAGACGGTCAGCAGGAGCGTGCCCCGCAGGCCCTCCAGCACCGGGCCGGTGAACATGACCCCGCGCTTGCCGTCGCCGATGCTGACGAAGATGAAGCGCCAGTTGAAGCGGTCGTTCGTGAGAAGCAGGTGCAGGAACATCGCGGCGAGCACGGCCAGCACCGCGATCGCCGCCCACCGCCCGGGGTGCCGGACGGGCACGGCCTGAACAGCGTCAGGCCGTGCCCGTCCGGTTTCGGTTTCCGTCGTCATGTCCGCCGCGGATCAGGCCGCGGGGTTGACGGCCGGGTCGGTGATGCCGCCGGCCTCGACGCCCCACTTGCTGAGGATCGTCTTGTACGTGCCGTCGGCGATCAGCGCCTCGAGGGCGCCCTCGATCGCGGCGCCGAAGTCCGTCTGGTCCTTCGGCAGCACGTACCCGTACGGGGCCGAGTCGTAGATGTCCCCGGCCAGCGCCAGCTGACCGTTCGTCTGCTTCACCGCGTACGCGCAGATCGGCGAGTCGGCGAGCATCGCCTCGTCCTTGCCGGAGACGACCGCGTTGGTGGCGTCCGCCTGCGACTGGTACTGGTCGATGGTGATGGCCGTCTTGCCGCCGTCGGTGCACTTCTTCGACCGGGCGGTGATGTCGTCCAGCTGCACCGTGCCGACCTGGACGGCGACCTTCTTGCCGCAGGCGTCGTCGGGGTTGATCGTGGCGCCGGACTTGGTGGCCCACTGGGTGCCCGCGGAGAAGTACGAGATCATCGTCGACTCCTTGAGGCGGTCGGCGTTGATCGTGAAGGACGAGACGCCCACCTGGTACTTCTTCGACACGACGGCCGGGATGATGGCGTCGAACTTGGCCGACTGCCACTCGGTGGTCAGGCCCAGCTTCTGCGCCACGGCGTTGAACAGGTCGACGTCGAAGCCGACCACGGTCTTGCCGTCGGTGTCGAGGAACTCGTTCGGCGCGTACGTGGAGTCCGTACCGATGACGAGCTTGCCCGCCGCCTTGATGTCGGCCGGCACCTTGTCGGCCAGGCTGGTGTCGGCGGAGGCCGACGGCACCGGCGCGGCGCCGCTGTCCGTGTCGCCGGAGGATTCCTCGCCGCAGGCGGCCAGCGACACGGTCATCGCGGCCGCGACGGCCACGCCGAGGATCGCCCGGCGGCCAGTAGTGATGCGGAACATAGCCACTCCCTGGTTGTGGGGGGTCAGGCGACGCCGAGGTAGGCGTCCTTCACCGAGGGGTCGTGCAACAGCTCGGCGCCGGTGCCGGACTTGACGATGCTGCCGGTCTCCAGCACGTACGCCCGGTGTGCGCGCGAGAGCGCCTGCTGAGCGTTCTGCTCGACCAGCAGGACCGTCGTGCCCTGCTGGTTGATCTCCACGATGATGTCGAAGATCTGCTGGATGAGCATGGGCGCCAGGCCCATCGACGGCTCGTCGAGCAGCAGCAGCTTGGGCCGGCTCATCAGCGCGCGCCCGACCGCGAGCATCTGCTGCTCGCCGCCGGACATCGTGCCGCCGACCTGCTTCTCCCGCTCCTTGAGCCGGGGGAACAGCGTGAACGCCCGGTCGAGGTCCTCGTCGATCTCGGCCCGGTTGCGCCGCGTGTAGGCCCCCATCTCGAGATTCTCGCGGACCGTCATGCCCGGGAAGATGCCCCGGCCCTCCGGCGACTGCGAGACCCCGCGCACGACCCGCAGGTCGGCGCGCATCTTCGTGATGTCCTCACCGTCGAAGATGATCTTACCCTGGGCGACCGGGCGGAGCCCCGAGATGGCCCGCATCGTCGTCGACTTCCCGGCGCCGTTGGCCCCGATCAGCGCGACGATCTCACCCTGGTTCACGGTGAGGCTGATGCCGTGCAGGGCCTGGATCCGCCCGTACAGCAGGGTGATGTCCTGCAACTCAAGCAGCATCGGTCGGGACCCCCAGGTACGCCGCGATCACCTTCGGGTCGTCCCGCACCTCGGCGGGCGTGCCCTCGGCGATCTTCTTGCCGAACTCCAGCACCACGATCCGGTCCGTGACGCCCATGACCAGCCGCATGTCGTGCTCGATGAGCAGCACGGTGACCCCGGTGTCGCGGATCTTGCGGATCAGCTCGAGCAGCTCGGCCTTCTCCGCCGGGTTGAAGCCGGCCGCCGGCTCGTCCAGGCACAGCAGGGTCGGGTCGGTCGCCAGCGCCCGGGCGATCTCCAGCCGGCGCTGCTCGCCGTACGACAGGTTGCGGGAGACCTCCCCCGCCCGGTGCTCGATGCCGACGAAGCGCAGCAGCTCGAGCGACTTGTCCCGGCCCTCGTGCTCTTCCTTCCAGAAGCGCGGCAGCCGGAACAGGGCGCTGAGCACGCTGGTCTTGTGGTGCGCGTCGGCACCGACCATGACGTTCTCCAGCGCGGTCATCTCCGGGAACAGGCGCACGTTCTGGAACGTACGGGCGATGCCGCCCCGGGTGATCTCGTGCTTCTTCTTGCCGACGATCGACTCGCCCTTGAACCGGATCGCCCCGGAGGTCGGCCGGTAGACGCCCGTCATCGCGTTGAAGCACGTGGTCTTGCCGGCGCCGTTCGGGCCGATCAGACCGAAGATCTCGCCCTTGCGCAGCGCGAAGCTGACGTCGTTGAGCGCCACGACGCCGCCGAAGCGCAGCGTGACGTTCTCCATCTCCAGCAGGACATCGCCCTTTTTGTCCGGCGACGGCTTGGCGGCGCCGGTCTGCGCGGGCCGGTCGACCGGCTTCGCGTTGGCGTCGTCGAGCTCCTGCGGCGTCTCGATGTGAGGCTCGCTCACTGGGGAGCCACCTCCTTCTCACGGTCCTTGAGCTCCATCGCCCGGCGACGGCTCGGGATCAGGCCCTGCGGCCGGAAGATCATGATCGCGATGATCACCGCGCCGAAGATCGCGAACCGGAACCCGAACAGGTCCGTGTGCCAGATCGGGTCCTCGATGCCGCGCAGCCGGTCCGGGATGTACGAGATCAGCGCGCCGCCCAGGATCGCCCCGAAGATGTTGCCGGAGCCACCCATGACCACGCCCGCCAGCACCAGGATCGAGAACTGCAGCTGGAACGTCTGCGAGTTCATGAAGCCCTGCTGCCCGGCGAACATCACGCCACCCAGGCCGCCGATGAACGCGCCGATCGCGAACGCCCACAGCTTGTACTTGATCGTCCGCACGCCCATGATCTCGGCGGCTTCCTCGTCCTCGCGGATCGCCAGCCACGACCGGCCGACCCGGCTGCGGTCGAGGTTGCGCACCGCGAAGATCACCACGATGATCACGGCCAGACCGAGCCAGTAGTACGGCGTCGCGTCCGCCACCCCGAAGATCGCCTTGCCGTCGGAGTAGTCGCCCGGCGGGTGCGGCAGGTCCGAGAAACCCCGGTCGCCACGCAGCGTCTCCGAGCTGGTCGCGAAGATGCGGATGATCTCGGCGAAGCCCAGCGTCACGATCGCCAGGTAGTCACCGCGCAACCGCAGCGTCGGCCAGCCCAGGATCAGGCCCGACACCATCGTGACCGCGAGCGCGACCGGGATGGCCGCCACCCACTTCCACTCCGTGTGCAGCACGCTGTCCGGCGACGTGAACAACGCCACCGTGTACGCGCCCACCGCGAAGAAGCCGACGTAGCCCAGGTCGAGCAGGCCGGCGAAGCCCACCACGACGTTCAGGCCGAGAGCCAGCAGAACGTAGTAGGACATGTTGAACAGGGCGCTCGGCCAGTCGATGCCCACGGTGATGATCTGCGGGCCGATCACGGGGACGTCGCCCACGTACGGCAGCAGGACCGCCAGCACCGCGAACACGATGCCCAGCACCACCCGGACGACCAGCGACTGCCGGCCGTACCAGCCGCGGACGCCGCCGTTGCCGCGCCAGCTCTTCTTTGCGGACGTTGCCGCCACACTCTCGCTCATGCTCGGGCCCTCCCGAGAGACTCACCCAGCAGGCCCGTCGGGCGGACGAGCAGGATCAGGACCAGCAGGACGAACGACGCCGCGTGCAGCCACTGCGTGCCGAACAGGCCCGCCGCGTAGTTCTGCAGCACACCCAGCAGCAGGCCGCCCAGCAGCGCGCCGCGCAGGTTGCCGATGCCGCCGAGCACCGCCGCGGTGAACGCCTCGATGCCCAGCAGGAAGCCGGCGTCGAAGCGCGTGACCCCGATCTTCAGGTCGTACATGACGGCCGCGATGCCGGCCATGAGACCACCGAGCAGGAACACCAGCGCGATGACCCGGCTCTTGTTGACGCCCATCAGGGCGGCACTGTCCGGGTTCTGCGCCACGGCCCGGATGCCGCGGCCCAGCCGCGACCGGTTGATGAAGCGGTCCAGCACGAACATCATCACGAGCGCCAGCACGATGATCAGAATCTGCAGGTTCGTCACATGCATGTTGCCGATCACGAAGACGTCGGCCGGGCGGATCAGCGGCGGAACCGCCTTGATGTTGCGCTGGGTGATCACGCCGACGGTCTCGGAGATGAACAGCGAGGCCCCGATCGCGGTGATCAGGAACGCCAGCGGCGGCGCGTTACGCCGGCGCAGCGGACGGTACGCCACCAGCTCCACGCCCAGCGCGGTGAGGCCGGAGACAACGATGGCAGCCACCAGTCCCAGCAACAGGAAACCGATGACAGCGATGACACTGGGGGTGGCCGAGTTCTGGTCGAGCCCGAAGAAGCCCCACACGACGAGACACGCGTAGGACCCGAGCAGGAAGACCTCGGAGTGAGCGAAGTTGATCAGGCGAAGCACGCCGTACACCAGGGTGTAGCCCAGGGCGAAGAGCGCGATGATCGCTCCCTGGGCGAGACCCGTGATCGTCAGCGGTCCGAAATCTTGGATCAGACCGGAAAAATCCACAAGGGGCTCCTGAAACGAAGAGGTCGGTGCGGCCGGAGATCATCCGGCCGCACCGGCCCTGCAGCGAGATACGGCGGAACTTAGGAGACCTTCACCTCTTGGTCCGCGACCTGGTTGCCCGTTGCGTCGAACTTGAACGTCCAGACCTTGAGCAGGCTGGGGTCCAGCTCACCGGTCTCGGTGAACTTGTAGGTGTTCGCGATGCCCTGGTAGTTCACCGTCGACAGGTAGGTGTTCATCTTCTCCGCCGTCGTGTTGCCGGCGTCGATGCCCTGCAGGAAGATGTTCGCGGCGTCGTAGGCGACGTCCGAGTACGTACCGGCGTCGACACCCCACTTCGCCTTGTAGTCGGCGACGAACGTGCCGCCCGCCTTCTCCGGCGGCGAGCACGGGCAGGTGACGATGGTGCCCACGGCGGCGGCGTTACCGGCGGCCTTGGCCAGGCCGGCGTCCTTCATGCCGTCGCCACCGAGCAGCGTGCCCTTCCAGTTCGCCGCGGTGAGCTGCTTCCGGATCAGACCCGCGTTCTGGTAGTAGCCGCCGTAGAAGAACACGTTGGCGCCGCTGCTGACGACCTTCTGCACGACCGCCGAGAAGTCGGTCTGCTTGCCGTCGGCCTCGGTCTTGTCCGTGCCCACGACCGCCGTGCCCAGCTTCTGCTTCACGATGTCGGCCAGACCGGCACCGTACGCGGACTGGTCGTCGGCCACGAAGACCTTGGTGGCCTTCAGCGTGTCCTTGATGTACGCCGCGGCGGCCGGACCCTGCGAGTCGTCGTTCGCCACCGCGCGGTGGAACGTCTTCCACCCGTTGGACGCGAGCGACGTCCGCGTCGCCGAGGGGCTGATGGTCGGGATGCCGGCCTCTTCGAAGATCGGGTCGGCGGCCTCGGACTCGCCGGAGAACGGCGGGCCCACGATGCCCAGGATCTTCTTGTCCGCGACCAGCTGGCGGGCGACGCCCGGCGCCACCTCGGGCGCACCCTGAGAGTCGAACTTCGCGACCGTGATGCAGTCGGAGCCCTTCTTCTCGTTGTACTGGTTGATCGCGAGCTCGAAACCCTGCTCGATGTTGACGCCGAGGTTCGCCGAGGAACCCGTCAGAGCGCCGAAGTAAGCGAGCTTGTAGCCGCAGTTACCGCCACTGGCCGAGTCGCCCGTGTCGCTGCTGCTGTTGCAAGCCGCGGCACCGGCGACGAGCCCGATCACGGCCAGGCCGCTGATGGCTCGTGCGAAGACCTGCCTCAAGGTTGGAATCCTCCTCCATACCGAACCCGTCGAGCCACCGCAGGTCGATTGGCACTTGCGCGCCGCCCCGCCCCCACTGCGCCCGTCATGGGGCGGGACGTTATCCCACCCTCATGTTCAGAGGTAAGAGTTCACTCGGGCATTCACCGAACCGTTACGTGCGGTGATCCCCGTGCGGAGAAGGTGTAACAACCAATCAGGACGCAGGCGTGTCCTCACCCTCCGCAAGGATGCGGTCGGCCACCTCACGCATCGTCATGCGGTGATCCATCGCCGTCCGCTGGATCCACTTGAACGCCTGCGGCTCGGTCATCTGATACTTCGTCATCAGCTCGCCCTTGGCCCGCTCCACCGACTTGCGGGTCTCCAGCCGGTCGGTCAGCCCGGCAACCTCGGACTCCAGCGCGGAGATCTCCGAGTAGCGGGAGAGCGCGATCTCGATGGCCGGCACAAGGTCCGACTTCTGGAACGGCTTCACCAGATAGGCCATCGCCCCCGCCGCCCGCGCCCGTTCCACCAGATCCCGCTGACTGAACGCCGTCAGAATCACCACCGGCGCGATCTTCGCCCCGGCGATCCGCTCGGCGGCGGCCAGCCCGTCCATGATCGGCATCTTGATGTCCAGGATCACGAGATCCGGGGTGAGCTCCTCGGCGAGGCGCACGGCGGTCTCCCCGTCGCCGGCCTCCCCGACGACGTCGTACCCCTCCTCGACCAGCATCTCGGCCAGGTCGAGCCGGATCAGGGCCTCGTCCTCGGCGATCAGAACCCGCCTGCGCTCGGCACTCGCCTGCGTGTCGGCCACGAAACCCCTACCCCCAACGCTCCACGAAGTTGCGACACCCCGGGTATCCGGGTGTCACCCCTGACAGCGTAGTGGGTAGTCTGTCCCTTGCTCGTATCGACGTGACCTTGGTCCCGGCGGCACGCGCGAGCCGGGATGATGGAATCAGGCAGACATGGGGCACTCAAAATGCTCTGCCCGAAAGGGCGTGCGGGTTCGAATCCCGCTCCCGGCACCGGAAAACTGTCGTACCCCTGTTCGAAGATGATGGGGTGCACCCCTCTCACCTGATCCGCCGTGCCATCGAGTTGTATGCCGCAGGCATGACCGCGACCGCTATTTCGCGCGAGTTACGACTGCCCCGCGGCACTGTCAGCCACTGGCTGCACAGTGACTCCCGCAGGGCCACCGAACGCGCTGCTGAAATCTCTCGGTGTCCGCGCTGCGACGTTCCCCCGCGACCACCCGACGACGGCCCCGCCTATGCGCACTTGCTCGGGCTCTATCTCGGTGACGGGCATCTCGTCACCTCTGCTCGAGTGCCGGTGCTGCGGATAGCCTGCGACGACGCCTGGCCGGCCCTGATCGACAAGTGCGAAGAGGCCATGCGCCGAGTGATCGCGAGAAGCGTCCAGCGGGTTCCCAAGATCGGGTGCACCTCCGTGCAGAGCTACTCGATGCACTGGCCGTGCCTGTTGCCGCAGCATGGCCCCGGCATGAAGCACCAGCGCGAGATTGCCCTTCTTCCCTGGCAGGAGGAGGTGGTGGACGAATTTCCGGGAGATTTCGCGCGCGGGCTCTTCCACTCGGACGGCTGCCGCTCGGAAAACCGCGTCGTTCGCAATGGCAAGGAGTACCGCTACCCCCGCTACATGTTCTCCAACGAATCCCGCGACATCATGCGGCTCTGTCAGGAATGCCTCGACCGGCTCGGCGTCCCGTGGCGGATGTGCAAGCCGAACATGTTGTCGGTGGCGCGCAAGGAAGGGGTGGCGGTGCTGGACGGGTGCGTCGGGGCGAAGGCCTGAGGTCAGCACAGGTCGGGGGAACGCGAGGGTTTTTCCGGGAAAGGGCGGTTTGCGGTGGTCGCGGGTGTTGTCATGGCAGTACCAGCGCAGCACCGCGGGAGGATTCATGATGTGGTCCGGCTCGTCGCCTTTGACCGTTGTGCGGGACGGCCTGTGGGGGTTCCTGCTGTTCGCGGGCGTGACCTGGCTGGCGGTGTCGTGGAGCGTGCTGCGGCTGGAGCCGGCGGACCTGGCGCGGGTGGCCGGGCCGGTGATCCTGTTCGGGGCGCTGACCGAGGCGGTGCGGGCGCTCGCGCTGACGCGTACGTGGGGGCTCAACGCCGGGATGGCCGTCGTGTTCGCGGCCACGGGCGGGCTGCTCCTCGCGGACGGGACCAGCTCGTGGGCGACGCCGGGGGCGCTGGTCGGGTGGTTCCTGATGGTGCGGGGCGCCGCGGACCTGACGATCGGGATGCTGAGCCGGGAGTCCGACCGGATCTGGGGGCTCTACGCGGTGCTCGGCGTGGTGGAGGCCGGGGTCGGGTTCCACGGGGCGGGGCCCTTCGGGCGTACGGCGGAAATTGTCCTGGTGGTCCTGGCCGGGGCCGCGTTGCTGCGCGGGATCGCCGACCTGGTCGCGGCGCTGCGGCTGCGGGAGGCTTCGGCCGCGGCGCGCGCGGAGCGGCTGCTGGAGTTGCCGGCGGAGCGGGCGGTCGGGGTGGCCGGCTATGCGGCGGGCCTGATGGACTTCGAGGAGGCGCCGGCGGCGGAGCTGGGGGCCCGGCACCGGGCGGCGGTGCCGCGGGCGTCGGCGGCGGGAATGGCTGATCTTTCCGCGCCGGTTGCGGGCACTGCGGGCGGGGCTTTCGCCGGGGGTACGGGCGGGGCCGGCGCGGCTTTCCACGCGGGCGCGATCAGGCCGGGGGCGGCTTCGGGTGGGCATGGTGCGGCTTTCGGCGCAGGCCCGTCGGGGGTCGCCGGGGCTGGTGCGGCGGGGATGACCGGGGCTGCGGGCATGGTCGGGGGCGGCGCGGCGGGGTCGGCCGGGGCGGGGCCGGTGATGTCGGCGCAGGCTGTCGGCGGGGGCGGCACGGGCGGTTTCGGCGGGGGCAGTTTCCATGACGAGGTGTTGCGGACGACGGCGGATCTGGACGCGGTGCTGGCGCAGCGCGGGGTGACCGGGTCGGTCGATCCGGGGATTCTGGCGCAGGCGGCGGAGCAGGCGGCGCAGGTGCGGGTGCCGGACACCGCCGAGGGCGCCGACCTGCCGATGACCGGGGACGGCGGGCGGGACGACGCGGGGCCGGCGGGCTCGGGGCCGATGGGCTCAGGGGTTGCGGGCTCGGGGGTTGCGGGTCCGGCCGGCTTGGGATCGGCGGCGCCGGTGGATTGGACGCCGATGGCCGCGCCCCGGGCGGATGAGACGACGGCGACGGTGTTCGGCGGCGGTCCGGTGGCGGGCGGGACTGCCGGCACGGCGACGGGCGGCGCGGCGACTTACGGGAGCACGGGCGGCGCGGCGACTTACGGAAGTGTGGACGGCGGCGCGGCTTACCGAAGTGCGGACGGCGGGGCGGCTTACGGAGGCGCGGACGCCGGCGGGTTCGGGAGTGCGGGCGGCGCGGCTTACGGTGGCGCCGGGGCGGCCGGGATGCGGGGCCGGCGGGGGGACGAGTCGTCGTTGCCGTTGCTGGATCCGGCGGCCCGGGCGGCCGAGGCGGCGATGCCGGGCATGGACGACACGTCGATCATCGCGCGGCGGTTGATGGACTGACGTCGCCCCCGGCCGGGCCAGGCGGACGGCGTTGCCAGTCGAGCCAGGCGGGCGCCGTCGCCAGTCGAGCCAGGCGGGGGTGCCGTCGCCAATCGGGCCGGGCGGGCGCCGTCGCCAATCGGGCCGGGCGGGCGCCGGGGGCGAGCGTTCGTGTGCTTGCGGCGCTGCTGGTGGCGTACCGGCAAAGGGAGCTGGTGGGCCGGGGAGCCGGCGGCGGGCAAGGGGTCCTCAGGCGCCGATGCGGCGGAGCAGGCCTTCCTGGACGGCGCTGGCGATGTGGGTGCCGTCGCGGGTGAACATGCGGCCGCTGGCCAGGCCGCGGCTGCCCGAGGCGGAGGGGCTGGCGCTGTCGTAGAGGAACCATTCGTCCGCGCGGAACGGGCGGTGCAGCCAGAGGGCGTGGTCGAGGCTGGCGCCGATGACGCCGCCGGGGCCCCAGACCTCGCCGTGGACGGAGAGGACGGCGTCCAGGAGTGACAGGTCGGACGCGTAGGTCAGGGCGCAGGCGTGGATCAGCGGGTCGTCGGGCAGGGTGCCGTTGATGCGCATCCAGACGCGTTGCTGCTCGGACGCGTCGCGGTCGCCGGGCGGGACCCAGCCGGGCGTACCCAGGTAGCGGACGTCGATGGCCTGCGGGCCCTTGTTGTAGGCGGCCTCGCGGTCGGGATATTTCGCCAGCAGGTCGCGGACGGTCGGGGTGTCCTCGGGGCCGGGCACGCCGGCCGGGGCCGGGGTGTGGTGGTCGAGGCCCTGCTCGGTGACCTGGAAGGACGCCGACATGAAGAAGATCGTCTTGCCGTGCTGCTGGGCGGTGGAGCGCCGCACGGAGAAGGAGCGGCCGTCGCGGATCGTCTCCACGGTGAAGTCGATGGGGACGGTCGGGTCGCCGGGACGTACGAAGTAGCCGTGCAGCGAGTGCACGTGCCGCGCCGGATCGACGGTGCGGCCGGCCGCCACGAGGGCCTGCCCGGCGACCTGGCCGCCGAAGACGCGCTGCGCGCCGACCTGGGGGCTGATGCCCTGGAACCGGTCGCCGGCCAGCTGCTTGAGATCGAGGACCTCGAGCAGCTGGTCGACGGCGGCCTGTCCGGTCAGTGGGGTCACACCGTGCTCGGGGCGACGGTGGCCGGGTCGACGAGGTCGCCGAGCCGGTGCACGCGCAGGGTGTTGGTGGAGCCGGGCGCGTTGGGCGGGCTGCCGGCCACGACGACCACGTAGTCGCCGGGCTTGGCCAGGCCCAGGCCCAGCATCCGCTGGTCGACCTGGCGGAACATGTCGTCGGTGTGCTGCACGAAGTCGGTGAGGAACGTCTCCACACCCCACGACAGCGCCAGCTGGTCGCGCACCTCGGCCACCGGCGTGAACGCGAACAGGGGCAGCTCGCAGTGCAGGCGGCTCAGGCGGCGCACGGTGTCACCGGTCTGCGAGAACGCCACCAGCGCCTTCGCCCCGATGTTGCGCGCGATGCGGACGGCCGCGATGGTCAGGGCGCCGCTGTGCGTACGCGGGTCGTGCTCCAGGTCCGGCACGTCGAACGGGCCGGCCTCGGTCGTCGTCACGATCTTCGCCATGGTGCTGACGGTGAGCACCGGGTATTTGCCGACCGACGTCTCCCCGGACAGCATGACCGCGTCGGTGCCGTCGAGCACGGCGTTGGCGACGTCGGACGCCTCGGCGCGGGTCGGGCGCGAGTTCTCGATCATCGAGTCGAGCATCTGCGTGGCGACGATCACCGGCTTGGCGTTCTCGCGGCAGAGCTGCACGGCCCGCTTCTGCACCAGCGGCACCTGGTCGAGCGGCATCTCCACACCGAGGTCGCCGCGGGCCACCATGACGCCGTCGAACGCGAGCACGATCGCCTCGAGGTGCTCGACGGCCTCGGGCTTCTCGACCTTGGCGATGACCGGGACGGTCCGGCCCTCCTCCGCCATGATCTGGTGCACGAGCTTGATGTCGTCGGGCGAGCGTACGAAGGACAGCGCGACCAGGTCGGCGCCGAGGCCCAGGGCGAACCGCAGGTCCTCCTCGTCCTTGTCGCTCATCGCGGGCACGCTGACGGCCACGTTGGGCAGCGAGACGCCCTTGTTGTTCGAGACCGGGCCACCCTCCGTCACCAGGCACCGGATGTCGTTGCCGTCGACCGCCGACACCTCGACGGCCACCTTGCCGTCGTCGATCAGCAGCCGGTCACCGACCTTGACCTCTTGCGGCAGCTTCTTGTACGTGCAGGAGACGCGCTCCTTCGACCCCAGGATCTCGTCACTGGTGATCGTCACGACGTCGCCGTTGTCCCACTGGTGGGGCCCGTCGGCGAACTTCCCGAGACGGATCTTCGGCCCCTGCAGGTCGGCGAGGACCGCCACGGCCCGGCCGGTCTGCTGAGCAGCCGCGCGCACCGTCTCGTACACCTTCTGGTGGTCCTCGTGGCTGCCGTGGCTGAAGTTCATGCGGGCCACGTCCATCCCGGCCTCGACCAGGCCGAGCATCCGCTCGGGGGAGGAGGTGGCGGGGCCCATCGTGCAGACGATCTTTGCGCGGCGTGTCACAGCCATCAGGCTAGTCTCTCTTCCGGATCGGCCCGCCGGCCGACCCCCGATCGGGGTGGTTGTGCGCGCGGGCTTCGACGTCCGCGATTCGGCCTCAGCTTATCGGTGTTGCCTGTGCCGCCGGAGCCGAGTGGGCGACCTATCCCCTCGGTCACATTCCCGATCGCGATCTCCCGCCCCCGGCACTACATTGCGCGATGTCCATACAACAGCGCGTCCGGGGCCGGGGGTCGTTTCGTGTCCGCATGGGGTCCACTGGGTGAAGTGCTGGCCCGCCATCCGGCCGGCCGGGTCATGGTCGAGGCGGCGACGGCTCAGGCTGCCGAGTTGCTCAAGACCGTGCGGGACACCTTCCCGGCGTACACGCTGCACGACGAGCGCCACGCCCGCAATGTCGTCGGCCTCATGAACGAACTGGCGGGTCCCCGGATCGGACAGGTGGATCCGCTGGAGGCGGCGCTGCTGATTCTGTCGGCGTACTTCCACGACATCGGGATGGTCTACTCGGCCGAGGACCGGGCGCGCGTTCCCGGGGACGAGGAGTTCAGCCGGTTCCTGCGCCGCGAGCCGGACGCCTATCTGGCGGTGCACCGGCACGGCGGAGCGGTACCGGCGGCTGTTCTCGAGAGGTACTGCCGCGAGCGGCACGCCGTCCGGGTGCGTGAGCACCTCGACCGGCTGGAGCTCGCCCAGCCGCAGCTGCTCGCCTGGGACGGGATGTCGCTGGTCAGCGCTCTGGACAGGGTGTGCCGCAGCCACAACGAGTCGGCGGACGTCCTGCGGACCGGGGACTTCGACGAGTTCCTGGGCGTCGCGGACCTCCGCTTCTGCGCGATGCTGCTCCGGCTCGCGGACCTCATGGACTTCGGCCGCAGCCGCGCCCCGCGGATCATCTACGACTACCTCGGCCTGGCCCGGCCGGGCTACGCCACCGCCGCCGAGAGCGCGGAACACTGGCATCAGCAGATGCACAGCCGCGGTTTCCTGTTCCCGCGCGAGGATCCGGCTTCGTGGCCGTCGATCTATCAGATCGGATATGCGGCGAACCCCCGTGATCCCGCAGTCGAGCATGCCATCCGGTCCTTTCTGGGGATGGCCCGGACCGAGCTGCAACAGTGCCGGCCCATCCGGGACCAGTGCCGGGCCGGGCTGCGCGACCTGCCGCTGCCCGGCGACATCGACGTCCGCCAGGTGGAGAGCAAGGGGTACACGTACGGCGACTTCCGCTTCGAACTCGACCGCGCCTCGGTGCTGGAGCTGTTCACCGGCGAAGAACTCTACGACGACCAGTACGCGTTCCTGCGGGAATTGCTGCAGAACGCCATCGACACCGTGCTGGCCCGCGAGCGGATCCACGGCTCCTTCCCGCACCCGCATGTGGCGGTGACGAGCTGGGAGGACGGTGACGGCTTCACGTGGGTCCGCATCGACGACAACGGCCTGGGAATGGATGAACGGCTGCTGCGGGATTACTTCCTGCGCGTGGGCCGGTCGTACTACAAGTCGGCCGAGTTCGAGGCCCAGCTGGTCCGCCGGCAGCAGGAGAAGGCGTTCGTGCCGATCAGCCGCTTCGGCATCGGAGTGCTGTCCTGTTTCCTGGCCGGGGACCGGATCGAGGTGTCGACCCGCCATCTGGTCCGCGGCGGTGACGAACCGGAGACGGGCACCGCGCTGCGGTTGTCACTGCGCCGCGATCGTGACTTCTTCGTCCTGCGCCGGGCAGGCCAGGGACCGGACGACATGCCCGCCGGCCCACGCGGCGACCGGGGATTCCGCCGGCACGCGGGCACCAGCATCGCCGTACGCATCGACCCGCGCCGTACGGGCATCCGCACTGCCGGGATCGCCGCGAAGGTCGAGGACCTTCTGTTGTCGCCGCCCATCTCTGTCACGGTCAACGGAGAGGCGGCCGGCCGCCGGCACTCCGCCACGCTGGATGATGTGTGGCGGCCTGAACCGCATGTCGCCCGGATAGACACCGCCGATCGCGAGTCGAGAATCGGCGCTTTGCCCTTCATCGGAAGCTTCGACGTCGTGACCGTGCCGATCGATCTGGACCGCACGACATCGGTGACCGGCGTAGGAGGCCGGCTGATCGCTCTGCTGGCCCTCCCTGCGTCCAGCGCCGACGGTACCGCTTCAGATCTTCTGGCCGGCTGGCCGAAGAAGCCGGCCGGACTGGCAGGCCGACCCACAGACGCCGTCACGGAAGTCACATGCCGGATCAGAACTGCTCGGTACAGTGAACAACCGGACGTCGAAATCACCGTAGACCGATACGTCGATCAAGCCACATTCGCTTCCTTCCTGGACGCGCTCGCACCCTTCGCCGGGCTGCCCTTGCCACCCATGCCCGGGGGAACCGAGACCGAACGGGCTGTTGCGCTGGCGGAAGCGCCGGTGTTCATTTGGGACGCTCTGGACCGCCACAGCCTGCAAACGCCCTTCCCTGTCAGTTATCGGGAAGTTGGCCATCCGTCCTTGTCATCCCTCTTTCGTCATGAGCCGCCGACCCGATGGGCCCACCACGGCGTCGTCCTGCCCGTGGGGCCGCCTGCCGGCCCACTGTTCAACAGCGTTGTCGAGCGGGAAGCTGTTCTGGGGGGCATCGTGTTACTGGGCGGCGCACTGCGTCCGGAGCTCACCATCTCCCGGGAAGCGGTACGAGCCGTTTCTTTCCCGGTGCAGTCGGCGGCGCATCTGGCCATACATATGGCGTTGCGCGGTTCAACCGCGCCATCCGGCGCTTTGCGGCATCTGCTCCGGCTGGACCTGTTCGGCAACGGGTCCGCGCACCCCTTCTCCGTTGCCGAACTCCGGAGCGATGCCCTGCTGACCGGCGGCCGATGGAACGACGAGGACGTCATTCCCACACCGAACGGCATGGTGAGCGTGAACGCGCTGCTGGCGGCGGTGGCGCAGGGAGAGCAGCCGCCGGTCGGCGGCTCCGCCCTTGCTTACCTGCCCGGGAAACAATCCTTCTACGGCGGTCTCGCCGCGGCACTGCTCGCCTTCTTCGTGCCGATCGTGTACGAGCCTGCCGCGACTCGCGGATCCGGGCGCCTGGTCGCCGTCGCCCACACCGCCGCGGACCAGATCTCCGACCTGCTGCCCCCGTTGTACGCGGTTCCCTTTCGAGGCCCTGCGGGTCTGGCCCAGGCGGACTCCATCCTGAACGCCACACACCCGCTGGTGCAGTGGATCTCTCGGCACGCCGCGGCGCTGGCACGCGACTTCCCGCTGGCCTTCCGGCTACTGGTCCCGGACGCCCCGTGGAGACTTGCTGTCGACGACGTGAACGACGCCCTCGAGCAGGTGGCCCGCAGTTGCACAGATATTCCCGCTCCCCCACCCGAAGCGTACGTGTACACGGACGAGAACGGATGGTGGTGGTCCCGTGACTAATCCGGCGCCGGTGGACAAGGTGACTGCTTTTGAGGTGGAGCGGTACAAGTACATCCTGCAGCAGCTGCACACCGTCAACGAAAATGTCTACCGCTTCCTGGCCATCTATCAGACCTTGGCGACGGTGCTGGTGGGGGCGGCGCTCGCGCTTTTCGTGCGGTACGAGGACTGGGGCATCCGGCCGGGCACGGCACGGATCGGGGTTGTGGCGATTCTTCTGCTGGTGACGTTCGTGGCGCTCTTCACGCTGATTCTCATCGTGATGGGGATGTTCACGTGGTGGGACTACCGGAAGGAGGAGTGCGAGTTCACCGGGACGGCGGTGCGCAAGGACTTCCGGAAGCCGCCCGAGGTGGGGAACATCTGGCGGTGGTACGAGACGTGGATCGGCCTGTTCATTCTGTTGTCGATCTCGTTCATGTGGCTCGCGGCGGGCCTGGTGATCATTCCGGCGATAGGCTGAGCCGGTGAGTGAGCCCGGGCGCGACCACGTCGGCGTGGGGGTGGGCGCCTACGTGCTCAACGGCCGGCAGGAAGTCTTTCTCGCCCTGAGGGGGCCGGAAGCGCGGAACGAGAGCGGCTGCTGGGAGTTCCCCGGCGGGACCGTCGAGTTCGGAGAGACCCTCGAAGCCGCCGTACGGCGGGAGATGCGCGAGGAGTACGGCATGGACGTCACCGTCGAGCGGCTGCTCGGTGTGGACGATCACATGACCGAGGGGCAGCACTGGGTGTCGGTGTCGTTCCTGGCTCGCCACGAGGGCGGCACACCGGAGATCCGGGAGCCCGGCAAGTGCACCGCGATCGGCTGGTTCGGCGAGGACGAACTGCCGCAGCCGCTGTCCCTGGCCAGTGAGGCCACGCTGCGGGCCCGGCGCGCATAAAGCGCCGGACCCGACAAAGGACAGCGGCTAGCGGGTCGCGGCGAGGGGCTGGGACGACGGGCGTACGGGCGCCGGCAGCTCGCCCGCGCCGCCCAGATACGCGTGGATCGCCGACGCGGCGGAGCGGCCCTCGGCGATGGCCCACACGATCAGCGAGGCGCCCTTGTGCATGTCGCCCGCGATGAAGACGCCGGGGGCGGCCTGCCAGCCGGAGTCGGTGTCGACCGCGCCGCGCTTGGTGCGGGTGACGCCGAGGTCGGCCAGGAAGGGCTGGTCCTCGGTGCCCTCGAAGCCGATGGCCAGCAGGACGAGCTGGGCCGGCAGGTCGCGCTGGGAGCCCTCGGTGACGGTGACCGTGCGGACGCCGTCGATGCGTTCGACCACGACGTCGGCGATGCGGACGGCGGCCACGTTGCCGTCGCCGTCGTCGACGAACTCCTGGACGGCGACGCCGAAGACGCGGTCGCCGCCCTCCTCGTGGGCCGGGTAGTTGCGGAGGATGACCGGCCAGGTCGGCCACGGGTGCAGGGCCGCGGCGCGGGTGTCCGGGGGCAGCGGGTACTGGTCGAGCTGGATGACGTTCCGGGCGCCCTGGCGGTGGGCGACGCCGAGGCAGTCGGCGCCGGTGTCGCCGCCGCCGATGATGACCACGTCCTTGCCGGCGGCGTCGATCGAGGCGAAGGGCTCGAGCTTGGCCACGACCCGGTTGGCCGGGACGAGGTGCTCCATCGCCAGGTGTACGCCGTTCAGCGCACGGCCCGGCGTCGAAGCGGTGTCCCGACCGGCGAGGGCGCCGCACGCCAGCAGCACGGCGTCGAACTGGGCCCGCAACTCGGCCGCGGTGATGTCGACGCCCACGTTCACGCCGGCGCGGAAGACGACGCCCTCGGCCGACATCTGGGCCAGGCGGTCGTCGATGCGCTCCTTCTCCAGCTTGAAGTCCGGGATGCCGTAGCGCAGCAGGCCACCGATCCGGTCGTCGCGCTCGAAGACCGTCACGTCGTGGCCGGCCCGGGCCAGCTGCTGGGCGGCGGCGAGACCGGCCGGCCCCGAGCCGACGACGGCGACCGACTTGCCGGAGCGGGTCGGGGCGATCTGCGGTTGCACGTACCCGTGGTCGAAGGCGTGGTTGGCGATCTCCACCTCGACCTGCTTGATGGTGACCGGGTCGTCGGCGATGCCGAGGACGCAGGCCGCCTCGCAGGGCGCGGGGCACAGCCGCCCGGTGAACTCCGGGAAGTTGTTGGTCGCGTGCAGGCTCTCCGCGGCGGACGCCCAGGTGCCCGTACGCACCAGGTCGTTCCAGTCCGGGATGCGGTTGCCGAGCGGGCAGCCCTCGTGGCAGAACGGGATGCCGCAGTCCATGCAGCGCGTCGCCTGCTCGCGGATGAGCTCCTCGCCCGCGGGCGGATAGACCTCGCGCCAGTCCTTGATGCGCACCGGCACGGGCCGGCGCTTGGGCAGCTGGCGCTCGTAGCGCAGGAAACCGTTCGGGTCAGGCACGGACAACCCCCATGACAGCCTCGTCGACGTCGCGACCGGCAGCCTCGGCGGTCTTGATCAGTTCCATGACACGCTTGTAGTCGCGCGGGACCACAGCGGTGAAGCGGGAGACAGCGGCCGGCCAGTCCGCGAGCAGCGCTTCGGCCACCGCGGAGCCCGTTTCCTCCAGGTGGCGGGAGATCAAGCGACGCAAGATCTCCTCCTCCGCGGAGGTGAGCGGTGCGAGATCCACCAGCTCCGGGTTGATCCGGGCCGGGTCGAGATCCAGCAGGAAGGCGGTCCCACCGCTCATCCCGGCCGCGAAATTCCGCCCGATCGAGCCGAGCACCACCACAGTGCCACCGGTCATGTACTCGCAGCCGTGGTCGCCGATGCCCTCGACGACAGCGGCGGCACCCGAGTTGCGCACCGCGAACCGCTCCCCGGCCCGGCCGCGCAGGAACAGCTCTCCGCCCGTGGCCCCGTACAGGATGGTGTTGCCGGCAATGGTGTTCTCCTCCGCGACGAACGGCGCGCGCTCGTCGGGGCGGATCGCGATGCGGCCGCCGGACAGGCCCTTGGCGACATAGTCGTTGGTGTCGCCGATCAGCCGCAGCGTCACGCCGCGCGGCAGGAACGCGCCGAACGACTGGCCGCCGGTGCCCCGCAGGGTGAAGGCGATCGTGTCGTCGGGCAGCCCGTTGCCGCCGTAGCGCCGGGTGACCTCGCCGCCGAGCATCGCGCCGACGCTGCGGTGGTCGTTGCGGACGCGCACCTCGGCGCGGACCTCCGTGCCGTCGGTGAGGGCCGGCTGGGCGAGCGCGATGAGCTCGTTGTCCAGCGACTTGTCGAGGCCGTGGTCCTGGGCGACGACGCCGCGGCGGGACGCGCCCTCCTCGAGCTCCGGCACGAAGAGCACCGGGCCGAGGTCGAGGCCCTTGGCCTTCCAGTGGTCGAGCGCCGGCGCCACGTCGAGCACCTCGGCGTGCCCGATCGCCTCGTCGATGCTGCGGAAGCCCAGCTCGGCCAGGTAGCCGCGGACCTCCTCGGCGATGAAGAGGAAGAAATTCTCCACGAACTCGGGCTTGCCGCTGTAGCGCTCGCGCAGCACCGGGTTCTGCGTGGCGATGCCCACCGGACAGGTGTCGAGGTGGCAGACGCGCATCATGATGCAGCCCGACACGATCAGCGGCGCGGTCGCGAAGCCGAACTCCTCCGCACCGAGCAGAGCGGCGATGAGGACGTCCCGCCCCGTCTTCAACTGCCCGTCCACCTGTACGGTCACCCGGTCGCGCAGCTTGTTCAGCAACAGCGTCTGCTGCGCCTCCGCCAGCCCCAGCTCCCACGGCGTGCCCGCGTGCTTGAGCGAGTTGAGCGGCGAGGCGCCCGTACCCCCGTCATGGCCCGAAATGAGGATCACGTCGGCCTTGAGCTTCGCCACGCCCGCGGCGACCGTGCCCACGCCGATCTCGGACACCAGCTTGACGTGCACGCGCGACTGCGGGTTGACGCTCTTGAGGTCGTGGACCAGCTGCGCCAGGTCCTCGATGGAGTAGATGTCGTGGTGCGGCGGCGGCGAGATGAGCCCCACACCCGGGGTGGCGTGCCGGGTCTTGGCGATCCACGGCCACACCTTGTTGCCCGGCAGCTGCCCGCCCTCGCCCGGCTTCGCGCCCTGCGCCATCTTGATCTGCAGGTCGTCGGCGTTGACGAGATATTCGCTCGTCACCCCGAAGCGGCCGGACGCGATCTGCTTGACGCTGGAGCGGCGCGCCGGGTCGTAGAGACGCTCGACGTCCTCGCCGCCCTCGCCGGTGTTCGACTTGCCGCCGAGGTTGTTCATCGCGATCGCGAGCGTCTCGTGCGACTCGGCGGAGATCGAGCCGTAGGACATCGCGCCGGTCGCGAAGCGCTTCACGATCTCGGACGCGGGCTCGACCTCCTCCAGGGGTACGGCCGGCCGGTCGGACTTGAGCGTGAAGAGGCCGCGCAGGTGACCCGCCTCGGCCGCGAGCCCGTCCACCTTGGACGTGTACTGCTGGAAGACGTCGTACTGCTTGCTGCGCGTGGCGTGCTGCAGCAGGAAGACCGTCTCGGGGTTGAAGAGGTGGATCTCGCCCTCGCGGCGCCATTGGTACTCGCCGCCGACCTCGAGGCGGCGGTGGCTGCGCTCGGCCGGGTTCGACGGGTACGCCTTGGCGTGCCGCGCCGCGACCTCCGCGTGGATCTCGGCCAGCCCGGAGCCGCCGATGCGCCCGGACGTGCCCGCGAAATAGCGCTGCAGCAGCTGGTTGTCCAGGCCGACGGCCTCGAAGACCTGCGCGCCGCAGTACGACGACACGGTCGAGATGCCCATCTTGGACATGATCTTCAGGACGCCCTTGCCGAGCGCCTTGACGTAGTTGCGGACCGCCTTCTTCGACTCGACGCCGGCCAGCGGGCCGGTCGCGATGAGGTCGTCGACGCTCTCGAACGCCAGGTACGGGTTGACCGCGGCGGCACCGTAGCCGATGAGCACGGCCGCGTGGTGCACCTCCCGGCAGTCCCCCGACTCGACCACCAGCGCGACCTGGGTGCGGGTCTGCTCGCGTACGAGATGCTGGTGCACCGCCGCGGTCAGCAGCAGCGACGGGATCGGGGCCAGGTCGGCGTTGGAGTCCCGGTCGGAGAGCACCAGGATGCGGACGCCGTCCTCGATCGCCTCCGACACGTGCCGGCAGATCTGGGTGAGCCGGGCCTTGATGCCCTCGGCCCCGTCGCGCAGCGGGTAGAGCCCGGAGACCCGCACCGCCTTGAAGCCCGGCAGGTCGCCGTCCTCGTCGATGGAGAGCAGCTTGGCCAGCTCGTCGTTGTCGAGGATCGGGTAGGGCAGCACGATCTGGCGGCAGCTCGCCGGGCCCGGGTCGAGCAGGTTGCCCTCGGGGCCGATGGTCGTCGACAGGCTGGTCACCAGCTCCTCGCGGATGGCGTCCAGCGGCGGGTTGGTGACCTGGGCGAAGAGCTGATGGAAGTAGTCGAACAGCAGCCGCGGCCGGGTCGACAGCGGCGAGATCGGCGTGTCGGTGCCCATCGACCCCAGCGGCTCCGCCCCCGTACGGGCCATCGGCGCGACCAGGATCTTCAGCTCCTCCTCGGAGTAGCCGAAGATCTGCTGGCGGCGCAGCACCGAGTCGTGCGTGTAGATCTCGTGCTCGCGCGGCGGCAGGTCGTCGAGCTCGAGCAGGCCCGCGTGCAGCCACTCGTCGTAGGGCTCGGCGGCGGCCAGCTCGGCCTTGATCTCGTCGTCGTGCACGATCCGGCCGGCCTCGGTGTCGACCAGGAACATGCGCCCCGGCTGCAGGCGGCCCTTCGCGACCACCGTGGCCGGGTCGATGTCGAGCACGCCCGCCTCGGAGCCGAGCACGACCAGGCCGTCGCTGGTGTGCCACCAGCGGCCCGGGCGCAGGCCGTTGCGGTCGAGCACCGCGCCGATGATCGTGCCGTCGGTGAACGCCACCGACGCCGGCCCGTCCCACGGCTCCATGAGGCTCGCGTGGAAGCGGTAGAACGCGCGCCGGGCCGGGTCCATGGCCAGGTCGTTCTCCCACGCCTCCGGGATCATCATCAGGACGGCGTGCGGCAGGCTGCGGCCCGACAGGTGCAGCAATTCCAGGACGGCGTCGAAGTTCGCCGAGTCCGACGCCTCGGGCGTGCAGATCGGGAAGAGCCGCTTGATGCTGCCCGGCAGCTTCGGCGACGCCAGCAGCGCCTCGCGGGCCGCCATCCAGTTCTTGTTGCCGCGGATGGTGTTGATCTCACCGTTGTGAGCGATGAACCGGTACGGGTGGGCGAGCGGCCACGACGGGAACGTGTTCGTCGAGAAGCGCGAGTGCACGAGCGCGATGGCGCTGTCGACCCGGTCGTCGGTCAGATCGGGGAAGAACTCCGGCAGCTGGTCCGGGGTGAGCATGCCCTTGAACGTCATCGTGCGCGACGACAGCGACGGGAAGTACGCCGCGATGCCGCGCTGCTGCGTCTCCCGCTCGGCCTGCTTGCGGATGCAGAACGCGACGATGTCGAGCTCCTGCCCGCTGAGCGTCTTGCGATCGCCGGTCAGCCGGTCCGCGGCGAGGAACACCTGCTTGATCACCGGACGGGCGGCTTCCGCGGTGGCGCCCAGCCCGGACGGGTCCACGGGCACGTCGCGCCAGCCGAGGATGTCGGCCCCCTCGACGAGCGCGTACTTCTCGAACACGGCGATCGCGCGGGCGGCGTCGGCCTCGTCGGTCGGGAGGAAGACGTGCCCGGTGGCGTACGACCCGTACTCCGGAAGGTCGAAATCCACGACGGCGCGCAGGAAGGCGTCCGGGACCTGGATCATGATGCCGGCGCCGTCGCCGGTGTTGTACTCGGCGCCGCGCGCGCCGCGGTGGTCCAGGCGGATCAGCGCGGACAGGCCCTTGGCGACGACATCGTGCGACCGCCGGCCATGGAGGTCAGCCACAAACGCGACGCCACAGGCGTCGCGTTCGTTGGCCGGGTCATAAAGCCCCTGGGGGTGCGGAAATGCCACCGGGCCTCCGATCGTCACGTTTGTTTCCTGCTGAGGTCGGGACGACGTCGGCCCTGCAAAAGTCTCTAGATACTACGTTAGACGCCCGGCGACTCCGCCAGGTGCGGATGGATCACACTTGCCGGGGGCGGGTCGGTTAGTCTCGCGCGGTGGCGCTAGAGGATACCGACATCTTTGCCCGGCTGGAACGTTTCTACGACGCCGTGCCCCGAGACGCCGCGGTGGCGGAGGACATCGGGGACTTCGTGCTCTTCGTCCGCGAGGGCGCGGGCTGGCCGTTCTATGCCCGGCCCCGGCTCTCGTTGCGGCAGGGCCTCGGCGGTGACACCCCGTCCGCCGCTGATATTACTGCGGTCCGCGCCCGCCAACGCGAACTGGGCGTCCCCGAGGCCTTCGAATGGGTCCACGAGACGACCCCGGACCTCCTCGCCGTCGCCCGGTCCGCGGGGCTCGACGTGCTGCTCGCCCCGCTCATGGTGCTCGAACGCGCCGCGCTGGTGCCCGATCTGCCCGTACCGGGGGCCGTCGTCCGCCTCCTCGACCCGGCGGATCCTTCCTTTCCCGATGACCTCACGGCCGGGCGCGCCGTGGCCGGCCTCGGCTTCGCCACCCCCGCCTCCACCCCCAGCACGGCCACCGCGGGCGCCCTCACCATCGAACCCGCCGGCCCGGCCCAGCGCGACGCGGTCCCGCCCCCACCCCCGGAAGCCCTGACCGACCAGGTACGCGCCCACCGCGCCGGCCACGTCGTCAGCGCCGTGGTCTCCTCCCCCGGCGACGGCGTGCTGGCGGTCGGCTCGGTGCAGCGCTCCGGCGGCGTGGCGGAAGTGGTCGGTGTGGCGACTTTGCCGGCGGCCCGCAACCGGGGGTACGCCTCCCAGCTGACCGCGGCCCTCGCCCGGCGCGCGCTGGACGAGGGCGACGACGTGGTCTTCCTCTCAGCCGGCGACGAGGACGTGGCGCGGCTCTACTCGCGGCTGGGCTTCCGCCGCGTGGGAACCGCCTGCATCGGCAGCCCCGCGGCGGCGCCCCTCTGATCCTCGGCGGCGGCTGAACTCGGCTCGGATCACCTGGCCAGGCTGCCGATCCACTCTCTGAGCAGGGCGGCCTCGAGGAGGCTGAATCCCGCGTCGACCACCGGGTCGGCGCCGGCGTCGGCGCCTTCGCCGAGCGCAGCGAGCAGGGCCAGCGCCCGCCCGGCAATGGTTGTCGAGGCGTCACCGGCGGGGCTGGGGTCGCTGACGATCGAGGCGATCACCGTGTCGCGCAGGCCGATCAGCGTGGCCGGGTCGCGTTCGCTCTCCGGCTGGGAGAGCAACAGCAGCACCGCGCCGGTGGTGGTGGCCTCGATGTGCCGGACGGCGATGTCGACCGGGACCCGCAGCCGGCCCTGCCGGCGTGCCCGCTCGAGCATGCGGCGCAGGATCTCGCTGTTCTCCTGGGCGGCGGCCGGCCTGCGACCCGGGCGCAGGTTGCCGTACATCAGCGCATAGAAGGCCGGATTGCGCAGCCCGAACTCGACGTGGATCTCCCAGCCGCTGCGGACGTCGGCGATCGGGTCCGGGCTCGGACTCAGCGCGCGCTTCTCAGCGATGTAGCTCTCGAAGCAGTAGCTGGCCAGGGCGTCGAGCAGGCCGTCCTTGTCGCCGAACAGGCGGTACAACGTCGGCGTCTGCACGCCGGCGGCCGTGGCGACCGCGCGGGTCGAGATGGCGGCGGGGCCCTGCTCCCGGAGCAAGCGGGCGGCGGCTTCCAGAATGCGCTCGCTCTGCTCGCTGCGGTCGGCGGCTACGGCGGTGTCGGGTCTGACGGCTGGCATGTGTCGAAGGTAACGCTTCTTGACTGACGTTGTCATTGACGATGTCAACGGTTTAGCGTTGCCACCGTCAACAACACCTACAGGAGGTGGTGACTAGTGGTCCCCCATGTCGTCCTCGGAGTGAACGGCCCCCTGGTGGGCAAGCAAGGCCTCGGTTGCATGGGTATGAGCGAGTTCTACGGCCCCACCGACCCCTCAGCGGCCAGGCGGACTTTGAAAACCGCCCTGGACGCCGGTGTCACGCTCTTCGACACCGCCGACATGTACGGCCAGGGAGACAACGAACGCTTCCTGGCTCCTTTCCTGGCCGCGCACCGCGACTCCGTCGTGATAGCGACCAAGTTCGGCACCGTGCGAGCAGGCGACGGTTCCATGTCGATCCGGACCGACGCCGCATACGTTCATCAGGCGGTCGATGCCAGCCTCGATCGCCTGGGGGCCGACGTGATCGACCTGTACTACATGCACCGGCGCGACCCGCGCGTTCCCCTGGCCGAATCTGTCGGCGCCATGGCCGAACTCGTGCAGCGGGGAAAGGTCCGCTTCCTCGGATTGAGCGAGGTCACCGGGGCCGAACTGCGCGAAGCCCATGCGATCCATCCGATCACCGCGGTGCAGTCCGAATGGTCGCTGTTCACCCGCGACATCGAGACCAGCCTGGTGACGGCCGCCGCCGAGCTCGGCGGATGTGCACGGCGTGCCGGTGGTGCCGATCCCGGGCACTCGCCGGCCCGAACGCCTGCTGGAGAACCTGGCTGCCGCTGAGCTCACCCTGACGAGCACCGAACTGGCCCAGCTCGAGCCCATCGCCGGCAACGTGCTCGGCGACCGATACCCGGACATGACCGAGACGTCATCGGCCCGCGAGAACCACTGACCCCTCTCCCGCCCTTCTCCTGAACGGAAAAAATCATGCCCCGCATCTCCGTCGCCATCGCCTACACCTCCGGCTACGGCCACACCCGCGAGTTCGCCAACAGCGTCGCCGACGGTGCCCGGTCGGTGGACGCGGTGGACGTCGACCTCGTCGACGTCGCCACCATCACCGACGCCGGATGGGCCACGCTCGGCAACGCCGACGCGATCATCTTCGGCACTCCGACCTACATGGGCAGCGCGTCGGGTGCCTTCCACGCCTTCGCCGAAGCTTCCTCCAAGCCCTGGATGCGACGGTCCTGGCAGGACAAGATCGCCGCCGGCTTCACCAACTCCGGCTCGATGAGCGGCGACAAACTGCACACCTTGCAGTACCTGTCGCTGCTCGCCGCGCAGCACGGCATGCACTGGATCAGCCTCGGACTACTGCCCGGCTGGAACACCACCGTCGCCAGCGAGCACGACGACAACCGCCTCGGCTTCTACCTCGGCGCCGGCGCCCAGTCCTGGAACGACCAGGGTCCCGACGCTGCCCACGCCGCCGATCTGAACACCGCACGCCACCTCGGCCGGCGCGTTGCCACCGTGACCCATGTCTTCGCCGCGGGAGCTTCCGCCGCACCGGATGAACCGAACACGATCAAACTCGGTCACTGACCTGAGACCAAGCGACCTCCACCCACCCCGGCAACGCGGCTCGAACGAGAACACCAGCTGACTCCTGCGCCAGTACTTCCCGAAAGAGACCGACCTCGCCCAGCACGCACCCGAGGACCTGGCCGCTGTCGCGGCCCCAGCTCAACGGCCGCCCGGCAATGACGCTCGGGTGGCAAACACCAGCCGAGCGTCTAGCTGAACTTCTGGACTCCGACGGTGGTGCGACGACCCCCTGAAACCGCCGAGGGCGGGGCGGTGCCCAGGCGGACGCAGGCCACGACGCTGTCGTCGCCGGTCGGGTTGCCGGTGATCATCGCGTCCAGGAGGCAGTCGCACCAGCGCTGCGGCCGGGGGTCGGTGATGCGGGCCGCCGCCGTCCGGAGCCGGTCCAGCCCGGCGTCCAGCGTCTCGGTCCGCCGCTCGACGAGCCCGTCGGAGTACCACACCAGCATCGCGCCCGGCGCCACGAGAGTCTCCGCCTGCGGACGCGGGCCGGCCGCGGTCGGCAGGGGCTCGGACAGGGCGTCCCACAGATACTCGGCTGTGCCGTCGGTCACCAGCAGCGGCGGCGGGTGGCCGGCGCGGGCGTGGCGCAGGGAGCCGGCCACCGGGTCGTACTCGGCGTAGCCGACCGTCACATAGCTGGCGCCCGGGACGGACGGGCACAGCTCGTCCAGCTCGCCCAGGATGTCACCGGGCGTGGCGCCCTTCCCCGCGATCCACCGGACGTACTGCTGCAGCCGGCCCATCGCGACCGCGGCGGTCAGACCGTGGCCGATCACGTCGCCGACGACGATGCCGACGCGGCCGGCGGGCAGGGCGAAGACGTCGTACCAGTCGCCGCCGACGTCCTGGCCCTCGGTGGCCGGCAGGTAGCGGGCCGCAGCGGCGACCCCCGGCAGGTCCGCCATGATGGCCGGGAGCAGCGCGCGTTGCAGCTGGTGGGCCGCCCGCTGCTCGGTCTCGAACAGCTCCGCCCGCTGCAGCGCCCGGACGCCGAGGGCGTTGAGAGCGGCGGGCCCGTCGCCGGTCAGGACGTCGTTGACCTCGGCGACCGTGGCGGCGCCGGCGAGCCGGGCGGTGACCCGCTGGAGGGCCTGCAGGCGGCGGCGGGCGTGCGCCTCGCGTTCCGACTCGGCCCGGGCGCGGTCACGCTCGCCGACCGCGACGGCCAGGGCCCCGGCGCCGAGCACGATGCACGCGACGTACAGCTGCAGGCTCGCCCCGGCCAGCCGCTGCACACCGGCCACCGTGCCCCAGGGTCCCCGGCCCGCGGCGCTGACGACGTTCGCGGTGAACGCCATCGCGAAGCCGGCCAGACCCACAAGACCAGCCTGCCCGCGTACGCCGATGCCGACGAGCAACGGCACGGGCAGATAGATCAGCGGCACCCGGGACGACCAGAACCCGGCCACCGTCAGGCCCGCCGCGGCCGGCAGCACCGCCGCCCGGCGCCAGCATCGGCGCAGCTCGGAGCGCCGGACGCCGCCGAGGGCCACGAGCGCGGTGCCCAGCGTGAGGACGGCCAGCGCGTCCCCGGCCCAGAACTGGCCGAAGGCCGCCCACCAGCCGGGGTGCTCGACGACGACGATCGTGGTGGCCCCCACCACGGCCCCGGCGACCGGGCCGGCGGCCACCGCGCCGGCGAGGAAGGTCACGGCGTGCACCCGCCGGGACAGGTCGAGCGGGCCCGCGATCCGGCGGCGGACCAGGGCGGCCCCGGCGAGCGGCTCGGCGACGTTGGCGAGGACGAACCCGGCGACCCCGGCCGGCGGGATCCCGTGGGCGACGTCGATGCCGAGCTCCGCGACCGCCGCGCCCGCCAGCACCCAGACCCATCGGCGGCGCGCCGTGAGCAGGAGCGCGGCGAGGGTGACGCCGGCCGGCGGGAAGAAGACCGCGCCGGCCGCCGAGGCCTGGAAGAGCAGGAAGGACGACAGCGAACCCGCCGTGTACGCGACGGCCACGGCGACGCACAGCGCCACGTCCCGCGCTGCGGGCGAGCGAGCCACGTCTCATTGCAGCACGGGGACCGGCGGGCCGGGTTCCCCTGAACGGGCACGCCGCCGGGCAGGGACCCGCCGGGGCCAGATGGCGGACCGTCGGCATGACGACCGAAATGCGGTACGGCGGCGCAGCCCGGAAACCGTAGCCTGGGATCGACGGATATGACAGCCGTAACCGGGGTGGGCGAATGTCGCGTGGACACATTGACGGCACACTTCGACGTGGTGCTGGGCCGGCAGGCGCCCGCGCGGTCCCGGACGATCGTGGACACCGTCCTGCTCGACTGGGGCTTCGACGACGACGAGTGGCGTGACGCGGCGATCCTGATCGTGAGCGAGCTGGTCACCAACGCCGTCCGCCACGGGGGCGGCGAGATCACCCTGGAGCTGCGGGCGGCCGGCCCCGAGGTGGAGGTGTCGGTCGCCGACGGCTCGTCGGTCCTCCCGCGGCGGCGCGAGCCCGACGAGACCGGTGGCCGCGGGCTGGCCGCCATCGAGGCGCTCTCCGCGGGGTGGCAGGTGCACAACCATCGCGGCGGCAAGCGGGTCCGGGTCGACCTGCTGCCCCACCCGGCGCCGGCGGCCGGCCGATGAACATCACCGTGCACCAGGATCCCTCCGGCGCCATCCGCCTGCACCTCGCCGGCGACCTCGACCTGGGCACCGCCGAGCTGCTCGGCGGGGAGGTCCGCGCCGCCCTCGCCGAGTTCCGGCCGGAGACGCTGGTCGTCGACGCGGGCGAGCTGGGCTTCTGCGACTCGGCCGGCATCCACGCGCTGCTCTCGGCGCGCCGCGACGCCCATCGCGGGGGCAGCGGATTCCAGGTGACGAACCTGCACGGCCGCAGCCTGCGCGCCCTCGAAGTGACCGGCGTGCTGGCCGGCCTCACCACTCTGAGCAGGCCTTAAGGCCTGTCCGGGGGCTGCCAGTCGGCCGCGAGTCCGTGGGCGCTGCCCAGGATGCGGGGGCGTAGCGAGCCGAGCGCCGCGTCGCGCGCCCGGAGGGCCAGGCGGCCACGGGCCTGGACGACGGCGGACATGCGGCGGGTCTGGCGGACCACCGTGGCTGCGCGCGGACGGCGGGTCCGGTCGTACTCCTCGACCGCGTCGCCCAGCGCGGCGCCCGGCTCGGCCGTCGCGACCAGCGAGCGCAGGGTGGCCGCGTCCTCGAACGCGAGGCACGCGCCCTGGCCGAGGTGGTGCGGCATGGCGTGGGCGGCGTCGCCGAGGAGGACGACACCGCCAGGACCACACCGGAAGCCGTACGCCCTCGGCAGCGGCCGCAGCTCGCGCACCTCCTGCGGCACCAGGTCCTCGGGGTGGGTGGCGGCGAGCAGCTCGCCCACCGGCGCGTGCCAGCCGGAGAACCAGCGGCGCAGCAGGGCGAGCTGGGTCGCGGGCGGCTCGGGGCGGGGCGCGCCGGCCGCCGTGGCCACCCAGGAGAAGCCGCCGCGGCCCAGCGGGATCGCCACGAACCGGTAGCCCGCGCCGAGCGTCTCGCCGCCCGCCGCCTGGGCGGGTGCGAAGTCCGGCAGCCGGAAGCCGGGCACGACTGCCTGCCACGCCGCGAAGCCGGAGCCGACCGCGACCGCCTCGGGGGCGAGCGCCCGGCGGATCGTGCTGTCGATGCCGTCGGCCGCGACGATCAGGTCGGCCTCGAGAAAGACCCGCCCGTCCCCCACCGCCGGGCGCGACGCCCGCCGCGCCCGGACCGTGGTCACCGCGAAACCGGTACGGATCTCCACCCGCTCGCCCAGGCCGGCGACGAGGGCGTCGTAAAGATCTTGCAGCGGTACGACCGCCGGGGCGGGACCGGCCCCCGGACGCGTGTGCGGCGGGACGAGCCACTGGCCGTCGGGGCGCCGCACCCCGCCGTCGGGCAGCGGGGCGGCGATGGCCGGCCAGCCGCCGTCGGGGTCGAGGGACTCCAGGGCGCGGCGGCCGTTGGGCCACAGCACCAGGGCGGTCGGCGGGGCGGCCACCCGCTCGCGGCCCTCGAGGACGGTCACGTGCCAGCCGTCGCGGGCCAGACCCCCGGCGGCGGCCAGCCCCGCCAGGCCGGCGCCGACCACGACGGCCGTCCGCACGTTACTTCTCGTCCGTCTTGTCGTCCGGCTCCGCGACGGCGGCCGGCTTCTCCGCGGGACCGGCGTCCGGCTCGGCAGCGGGCTTGGCGACCGGCTCAGCGGCGGCCGGCTCAGCGGCGGGCTTGGCGACCGGCTCAGCGGCGGCGGGCTTGGCGGCCGACTCAACAGCGGCCGACTCAGCAGCGGCCGGCTCGGGAGCGGCCGGCTCGGCAGCGGGCTTCGCGACGGGCTTCGCATACTGCTCCACCGGCGTGGCCGACGGAGCAGCCGCAGCAGGCGCGGCGGACGCAGCTGACGCGGAAGAGGCCGGAGAGGCAGGCGAGGAAGAAGCGGGCGCGCCGGCGGAGACCCCGGCCGGCGCCAGATCGGGCTCGGGCGAGCCGCCGGCCGCGGGCGGCAGGATCCCCGTCTGCTGGTACGCCAGGAACCGCTCCTCGCTCACCACCTGGTACTTGCGCGGCGCCTTGGCCGCCGGCGCGGGCGAGCCGACGTCGACCTGGTCCACGTCGCTCTCCGCGGCCGGCGCGGGCGCCGAGTCGGGCGCGTCGTCCGGCACGACGTACTCGCGGGGGCCCTTGACCAGCAGGAAGTAGATCAGCGCGCCCAGGAACACCACGATCGCGGTGAACACGTTCAACCGAATGCCGAAGATGTGGTTCGCCTCGTCGATGCGCAGCATCTCGATCCACAGGCGCCCGGCGGTGTAGGCCATCACATAGACGGCGAAGGCCCGGCCCCGCCCGAACTTGTACTTCCGGTCGAGGGCCCACACGAGCGCGGCGACGCCCAGGTCCCAGACGAGCTCGTACAGGAAGGTGGGGTGGTAGAGGTCGGGCAGCGTGACGGCCTGGCCGTCGATCATGGTGGCGTGGCCCGGGTTGGACCGGTCCATGTCGTGCACCTGCAGGCCCCAGGGCAGGGTGGTGACGCTGCCGTAGAGCTCGTTGTTGAACCAGTTGCCGAGGCGGCCGACGGCCTGGGCGACCGGCAGGCCCGGGGCGAGCGCGTCGGCGAAGACCGACAGCGGCAGGCCGATCTGGCGGGCGGCGAACCAGGCGCCGAGCGCGCCACCGGCGACCGCGCCCCAGATGCCGAGGCCGCCCTCCCAGATCTGGAAGACGCGCATCGGGTCGCCGCCGTCGCCGAAGTATTGCTCCGGCGACGTGATCACGTGGTAGACCCGGGCACCGACGATGCCGAACGGCACCGCCCACACCGCCATGTCCAGCGAGACCCACGGCGCCACGCCGCGGCGCCGCAGCCGGTATTCCATGATCAGGACGGCGGCCACGATGCCGAGGACGATGCAGATGGCGTACGCCCGGACCGGCAGTCCGAGCACGTGCCACACCGAGACGGTCGGGCTGGGGATCTGGGCGTAGTACTTCACGCGCGCACCCTACCGCCGACGGGCGCCGCTCATGTCACCTGGGCGCGCCGCCGCGTACACCTTCTGCCAACTCGGCACTCAGAGCGCGCAGCCGGTCGTGCCCGGTGGCCAGGTCCGGCGCCTCCAGGACGCAGCGGATCAGCGCGCTGCCGACGATCACGCCGTCCGCGAACGCGGCCACCTCGGCGGCCTGCGCACCGGTCCCGACACCCAGACCCACACCCACGGGCATGTGCGGGTCGGCCCGGCGGATCCGCTCGACCAGCTCGGGGGCCTGCGAGGACACACTGGTACGCGCACCCGTCACGCCCATGAGTGCCGTGGCGTACACGAAGCCGCGGCAACTCGCCACGGTCATCGCCAGCCGCTCGTCGGTCGAGGAGGGCGAGACGAGGAACGTGCGGTCGATGCCGTGCTTGTCCGCGGCGGCGATCCACTCCGCGCCCTCGTCGGGGATCAGGTCGGGCGTGATCATCCCCGTGGCGCCCGCCGCGGCGAGGTCACGGGCCCACGCGTCCACGCCGTACTTCTCGATCGGGTTCCAGTAGGTCATCAGGACGACCGTGGCGCCCGTACGGGAGACCGCTTCGATGATCTTGAGGGTGTCGCGCGAGCGCACGCCGTTCGCCAGGGCGATGTCGCTGGCCTTCTGGATGACCGGGCCGTCCATGACCGGGTCGGAGTAGGGCAGCTCGACCTCGATGACGTCGCAGCCGCTCTCGGCCATCGCCACCATCGACGCGATCGAGTCGTCCACCGTCGGGAAGCCGGCCGGCATGCAACCGACCAGCACCGAGCGGTCCTCGGCCTTCGCCTTGGCAAAGGTCTCGGCGATACTCATTCCTGCTCCCCCGGCACCAGCACTTCGTTGTCGTCCAGGATCCCGAAGTACGCGCCGGCGGTGTGCACGTCCTTGTCGCCACGCCCGGAAAGGTTGACCAGGATCGTCGGCGTGCGGCCCAGCTCGGCGGCCAGCCGCGGCGCGATCTTGGCGGCCCCGGCGAGGGCGTGCGCGCTCTCGATCGCGGGGATGATTCCTTCCGTACGGCACAGCAGCTGGAACGCGGCCATCGCCTCGGCGTCGGTCACGGGCTCATAGGTGGCGCGCCCGGTGTCGTGCAGCCACGCGTGCTCGGGGCCGACGCCCGGGTAGTCGAGGCCCGCGGAGATGGAGTGCGACTCCATCGTCTGCCCGTCCTCGTCCTGCAACAGGTATGTGCGGTTGCCGTGCAGCACGCCGACCGAGCCGCCCGTGATCGAGGCCGCGTGGCGTCCCGTCTCCACGCCGTCGCCCCCGGCCTCGAAGCCGAACAGGCGCACGCCCTCGTCGGGCACGAACGCGTGGAAGATCCCGATCGCGTTGGAGCCGCCGCCGACACAGGCCGCCACGGCGTCGGGCAGTTGGCCCGTCGCGCCGACGATCTGCTCCCGCGCCTCGACCCCGATGCCGCCCACGAAGTCGCGGACGATCTCCGGGAACGGGTGCGGGCCGGCGGCCGTACCCAGCAGATAGTGGGTCGTCTCGACGGTCGACACCCAGTCGCGCAGCGCCTCGTTGAGCGCGTCCTTGAGGGTCTGCGAACCATTGGTCACCGGAATGACGGTGGCCCCGAGCATGCGCATCCGGGCCACGTTGAGCGCCTGGCGCTCGGTGTCCGTCGCGCCCATGTAGACCACGCACTCAAGATCAAGCAGCGCCGCCGCGGTGGCACTGGCCACGCCGTGCTGGCCCGCGCCGGTCTCGGCGATGACCCGCGGCTTGCCCATACGCTTGGCCAGCAGGGCCTGGCCGAGCACGTTGCGCACCTTGTGGGCGCCGGTGTGGTTCAGGTCCTCGCGCTTCAGCCAGATCTCGGCTCCGAGCGCTTCGCTGAGCCGCTCGGCCCGATAGAGCAGGCTCGGCGTCCCGGCATAGTTCTTGAGCAGGCCGTCGAAGCGCTGCTGGAAGACGGGGTCCTGCTTGGCTTCCCGGTACGCGCGTTCGAGCTCGTCGAGCGCCTTGACGAGCGCTTCGGGCACGAACCGGCCGCCGTACTTGCCGAAGTGTCCGGCCATGTCCGGAAATGTCATCGCACCGGCCTCGGCGTCGCGGGGTGGTTGCCGGCGTTGACCAGCTCCGCCACGGCGTCACGGGGGCTCTTCTGGGTGACCAGGCCCTCGCCGACCAGCACCGCGTCGGCGCCCGCGGACGCGTACCGGATGAGGTCGTGCGGGCCCCGGACGCCGGACTCGGCGATCTTCACCACGTTGCCGGGCAGCCCGGGCGCGATCCGCTCGAAGACGGACCGGTCCACCTCGAGGGTCCGCAGGTCCCGGGCGTTCACCCCGATGACCTGGGCGCCCGCGTCCAGTGCCCGGTCGGCCTCTTCCTCGTTGTGCACCTCGACGAGCGCGGTCATGCCCAGCGACTCGATCCGCTCGAGCAGGCCCACCAGGACGTTCTGCTCGAGCGCCGCGACGATGAGCAGCACCAGATCGGCGCCGTGCGCGCGGGCCTCGTGCACCTGATAGCTGGAGACGACGAAGTCCTTGCGCAGCACCGGTACGTTCACCGCCGCCCGCACCGCGGCCAGGTCCTCGAGCGAGCCGCCGAACCATCGGCCCTCGGTCAGGACGCTGATGCACCGCGCGCCGCCGCCGGCGTACTCACCCGCGAGCTCCGCCGGGTCGGGGATGTCCGCGAGCGCGCCCTTCGACGGGGACGACCGCTTGACCTCCGCGATCACGGCGACGCCCGGCTTGCGCAGGGCCGCGTACGCGTCGATCGCCGGGGGTGCCGCTTGTGCGGCCGCCTTCACCTGGTCCAGCGAGACCTGAGCCTGCCGGGCCGCCACGTCCTCCCGCACGCCGGCGAGGATCTCCTCGAGCACGTTCTGGGGTCCCGCGCCACGCTGATCGTCTGTCACCTAACGACTCCCCTCTCCGGGTGTCCTCGGGCCGATGCTAGGTGGCGGCCGTCCTGTCCAGCCCTCCGGGGTATGGCGATCCTCACCTGATGGGCTGCGGCATAATGCGCCACCACCACGCACCGTGTCACGTCCGTCACACTATCGGCGGGGTGGGTGGGTCCTCCACCTGGGCCCCTTCGGCCGATCGGACGACCCCGGGCGGCGGTCACCGCACCGTCATGAGCTGGTAACACGCGGCGGGCACCCTGGGAGTCAGGCAGAATTGGTCCGGACAGTCACCTGGTGTGGAGCAGACCTGATGACCTCTGAGCAGAATTTCGCCGCCGTGTCCCGAGCCGTCGTCGCGGCCGCCGCCGACCTCATCGCCGGCGTCGAGCGCCGCATGATCGGCCCGGCCAACGTGCGCACCGCCCGCGACAACGCCTACGACGCCATGCGCGCCGACCAGGCGCGCGCCCAGGCCCGGGCGGACGTCGACGCGATGGTGGCGGCCCTGGCGGCCACGCCGCGCCCGCGCAACGCCCGCACGATCCCGGCGCGGCGGTCGCTGAACGCGCGCTGATCTTCCCCCGGCCTTTTCGGCCGAGCGTCGCCCTCTCGACCGGCCACCTCGACCTTTTGCGGCTTTGCGGGGCCGGCGTCTTTTGCGGCTTTTACAGGGCCGCCTTCACCTCGGCGCGGCTCTTCAACGGGCCGCCTTCACCTCGGCGCGGCCTTTCAACGGGCCGCCTTCACCTCGGCGCGGCCTTTCAACGGGCCGCCTTCACCTCGTCGCGGCCTTTCAACGGGCCGCCTTCACCTCGTCGCGGCCTTTCAACGGGCCGCCTTCACCTCGTCGCGGCTTTTCAGCGGGCTGTCGGGTCGTCGCCGCGGTCCAGGGCGTCCCAGGCCGAGCGGGCGTCGACGGTCCCGGTGTCGTCCGTCGCCACGGGAGCGGTGACGGTGCGTTCGTAGCGGGCGCCCATGCCGGGCCACTCGTGCCCGTGCCGGACGGTCCACCACCCGCCGAGCACCACCAGCAGCCCCCCGGCGACGCAGACCACGGGCCACGCCGTGGCTCCCGCGCCCGCCTCGCCGATGTCCAGCCCGGCCCGCCCGGCGATCGTGGCCACGACCACGCCCACCCCGGCCACGGCGATCAGCACGCCGAGGACCCGGCGCACCACACCCTTCGTGGCGAACAGGGCGCCGGCGCCGGCCAGGGCCACCAGGGCCAGCGCGAGGACGAGCGGGGCGGTGTCCGTACCCGGATGGGTCTCGCGCAGTTGGGTCAGACCCGGGCGATCGGTGACCTTGGTCGACCACGTGCGGGTGATTCCCCACAACACCAGCCCGGCGCCGGCGGCCGTGGCCAGCACCGCGTAGGCCAGCCGCCGGCCCGGCGTCACCCTCCCCGCCTCCTGCTGCCGCGCTGCCGTCTCGTCGCCCGCCGTGTCCGCGGACGCCGCATCGCCGGCCCCAACCCCGGGCACCGCATCGCCAGCCCTGGCCGCGGGCACCGCATCGTCGGCTTCGGCTGCGGGTGCCGCTTCGCCGGTCCTGGTCGCGGGCGTGCTGTCGTCGGTGGTCATCAGCGGGCCGCGCGGAGGGTTTCGGCGGCGGCGATCGCGGCGAGGACGGCGGCGGCCTTGTTGCGGGTCTCCTGCTCCTCGGATGCCGGGTCGGAGTCGGCCACGATGCCGGCGCCGGCGCCGACGTAGGCGTAGCCGCCGGTCATCAGCGCCGTCCGGATGGCGATCGCCATGTCCATGTCGCCGCCGAAGCCGAAGTAGCCGACCGTGCCGCCGTAGAGCCCGCGGCGCACCGGCTCGAGGCTCTCGATGATCTCCATGGCCCGCACCTTGGGCGCCCCGGACAGCGTCCCGGCCGGGAACGTCGCCGCCAGCGCGTCGAACGCCGTCCGGTCGTCGCGCAGCTCGCCCACGACGGTCGACACGATGTGCATGACGTGGCTGTAGCGCTCGATGCGCGCGAAGTCGGGCACCTCCACCGAGCCGGCCTTGCACACCCGGCCCAGGTCGTTGCGGCCCAGGTCGACGAGCATGACGTGCTCGGCCCGCTCCTTCGGGTCGGCGAGCAGCTCGGCGGCCAGCGCGTTGTCCAGCTCCGGCGTCGCCCCGCGCCAGCGCGTGCCGGCGATCGGGTGCAGCAGGGCCCGGCGTACGCCGCCGTCCTCCTCCGTCACCTTCAGGTGCGCCTCCGGCGAGGACCCGACGATGTCGAAGTCGTCGAAGCGGAGCAGGTACATGTAAGGGCTCGGGTTCGTGGCGCGCAGCACCCGGTAGACGTCCAGCGGATCGGCCGCCGTCGCGCGCTCGAACCGCTGCGCGACGACGATCTGGAAGCACTCGCCGGCCCGGATCGCCTCCTTGGCGGACTCGACGGCCTTCTGGTAGTCCCCGGGGACCGTACGGCTGACGACCTCCCCCGGCGGCGTCCGCTCCACCGTGGAGATCATCGGCGGGGTGGGACGCGACAACGCGGTGGTCATCGCGTCCAACCGGCCGACCGCCTGGTGGTACGCGGCCCGGGCCTCGTCCCCGCTCGCCCGCTCGGGCAGCACGGCGTTGGCCACGAGGATCGCCGACCCGTCGTAGTGATCGAGCACCACGAGGTCCGTGGCGAGCATCATGCCCAGCTCGGGCAGCGGCACGTCGTCCGTCGCCGTGGCGGGCAGCCGCTCGAACCGGCGCACCAGGTCGTACGCGAGATAGCCCACCATGCCGCCGGTCAGCGGCGGGAGATCGTCCGCAGGGTTCTCCTCGGGCCGGGTCAGCGCGGCCACGGTCTCCCGCAGCGCGGCCACCGGGTCACCGTCGAGCGGAACGCCCGCCGGCGGGGTGCCGAGCCACGCGGCCTGCCCGTCCCGCTCGATCAGGGTGGCGGCGCTGCGGACCCCGATGAAGGAATAACGCGACCACGCCGCGGAGCCGGCGCCCTGCTCGGCCGACTCGAGCAGGAACGTGCCCGGGCCGCCGGCGAGCTTCCGATAGACCCCGATCGGCGTCTCCCCGTCGGCGAGAAGCCGCCGGATCACGGGAACGACGCGGCGCTCCCCCGCCTGAGTGACGAAGGTCGCCTCGTCCGGCTGCACGGCTCCGCTGGTCACTGGCCCTCCCCGGACGCCGTCACGTTTTCCTCCGGCGCCGTCACGTTCGCCTCCGGCGCCGTCACGGGCAGGGTGTTCGAGAAGCACGAGTGGCTCCCGGTGTGGCAGGCCGCCCCGACCTGCTCGACCGTGACCAGCAGCGCATCGCCGTCGCAGTCGAGGGCGACGTCCCGTACATATTGGTGGTGGCCCGAGGTGGCGCCCTTCACCCAGTATTCGCGGCGGCTGCGCGACCAGTAGGTGGCCCGCCCCGTGGTGAGCGTCCGATGCAGCGCCTCGTCGTCCATCCAGGCCAGCATGAGCACGTCACCGGAGCCGTGCTCACGCACGACGGCGGCGACGAGGCCGTCGTCGCCCCGGCGCAGGCGAGCGGCGATCCGCGGGTCGAGGCCGGACGGCCGTACGGGCTGATTCTCGAGGTCTGCTGGCACAGTCCCAGATTGTCTCGCACGCGCCGCCGCGTCCACGAGCCGGTAGCCCACGATCCGGTCACGGAGCCGCACTGGGGGTGTGAGCACGGAGCCGCGGCAGGTACCGTCGTCGTGCGCCGCGCCTGCCCCGGGTGTCGTGCCTGCGCGCCCACCCGGGGGCCGCGCTGAGGTGACGGGAGTCTCACGCACATGGAGCCCACGGCCCACCCCGACGACAGTCGCCGGCCCTACGGCCAGGCCCGCCCCTGGCCGGCGCCGGGCAGCCCCACCCCCGAGCCCCAGCGGCCCGACGAGGACGACCCCGCCCACCCGGCCGGCCCCGCCGCTGTCCACCCGGACGAGTCCTTCCCGGCCTCACCGCCGGCCCCCACGGGCATTCCGGGCGATCGCCGCAAACCGCGCGGCACCGCCGGAGTCCCGAACGGCGTCCCCGGCCTGGACCTCCCGGAGCTGGGCAGCTTCAACGCCTTCGACCTCCCGCAACCCCCACCCGAAGCCGACCACGGCCGCATGCCCCACTTCGGCCGCCCGCCCGGCACCGGCACCGACCCGGCCGACGACCCCGCCCGCATGCCGGACTTCCCCACCCTCGACACCCCCGGCCCCGGCCCCGGCCCCGCCGACCCCGGCCCGCACGCTCTTCGCCCCGAGCCCATCGACCTCGGCCCGCACTCTTTCCGGCCCGAGCCCGTCGATCCCGGCCCGCACTCTTTCCGCCCCGAGCCCGTCGATCCCGACCCGCGCGTGACCGATCCGGAGACCGCCGGCTCCCACCCGGAAGCCACCCGCCCCGCCGACGTTCCGCCGCTCCCCGACCTGCCGCAGATGCCGGACGCGGGCCGCTACCGGGTGCCGGAGGCAGGCACGTTCCAGATCCCGCCGCCGCCCCGGGTCGCCGAGCCGCAGCAGCCGTGGAACACCTTCCCCGCGCCCGGCCGCGACCGGGGCACCTCTCCCGGCGACTTCTCGCGGGACGACATTTCCGGCTATCCGGGCGACGACATCTCCGGCCAACCACTGGGCCGTGCCGGCCGCCCCGCGCCGGAGCCCCACACCGACGAGCCCTCCCGCTCCACCCACGAGCCCGAGGCCGAGGACAGGCAAGGCTCCGCCGAACCGCGATGGCCGCACCGTCCCGACGACACGGACGACCACGAGGCGCAGAACGCACAGGACAAATCGGACGGTACGAACGGCCCGGGCCAGCCGGCCGACTCCAGCCGGCGTGACAATCGGCCGCCGCTCCCCTTCGACGCGCAGATGGTGGCCCTGGGCTCCCGCCGTCCCACGGAGGCGCTCCTCGGCGGTCTGCTCGGCGGCCTCCGCCGTCTCGACGAAGGCCCTGCCCGCATCAACGGCCACGCCAACGGCCATTCCGCCAACGGCCACGCCGGGCCGCCCGTCACCAACGGCTACAGCGGACCGAGCACCACCCACGACGACGAGGGTCCGGCCACCGCCGACGCCTACGACGGACCGGGCACCGCCAACGCCTATGACGATTCCGCGCCCGCCAACGGCTACGACGATCCGGCGCCCGCCGATGGGTGGCGAGGTCCCCTCTTCCCGCCGGCCGATGCGCCCCTCGCGGACGACCCGATCGCTGACCTCTTCCACAAGTTCCCGGAGTCGGACACCCCCGGCGACGAGCCGCCGGCCACCCAGGCCCCGGCCGACGAGATCCCGGCAACCACTCCGGCCGACGAGGGGGAAGGCGCCGGCCAGATCGGGGCGTCCGACGACGTAGCGGGTCCGTTCGCGCCGCCTCCGCAGGCGAGCGTGCCCCTCTATGCGCCGTCACCGTTCACCCGGGCGGGCAACCCTCCCCTGCCCGACGGCTGGGCGCCTCACCCCGAGCAGCCGGAGGACCCGCAGGACCTCCCGCTGAGCGACGACACACCGCCGCCCGGCGAACCGGCGAAGCCCTACGTCGCCCGCCGTTCCGCACCGGACGACGACGAGCGCCGGCCTTCCGGCGCAGCCGATGATGACGGGCGCCAGCTATCCCACGCGGCGGAGCACGACGGGCGCCGGCTTCCCCACGCGGCAGAGGACCACGAGCGCCGGCTTCCCCACGCGGCAGAGGACGAGCGCCGGCGCCCCGACGAGGTTGGGGACGATGTGCGGGAGGCGCCTACCGGCCGGGCGCAGGTGACCGTCACGGGGTCGGCGCGTGTTCCGGAACCGGGGATCGGATCGGAGCCGACTGACGACCTCGGTTCCGTGGCCGGACTGCCGTCGTTTCCTGTCTCCGGGGGACGGCGTCGCCGCGCCGAGCCCGATGACGAGGCCTTGACCGTGGTCGACGCCGTGGACGCGGTCGAGGCCGTGACTGGGATCGAGGTCCTCGAGGGAGTCGGGGCCACCGACGAAAGCAGCGCGCCGGAGAACTCCGCCGAAGAGAGCAGCGCACCAGAGGGCCACGCCAGTGAGGGCAGCGCCACGGAGGATCGCGCAACTGACGGCCGGGAAGAGCGCGACCGGCTGGTCGACGTCGGCATCGGGCCGGCTCAGCACGGTGTTGAGCAGGCCGATGACCACAGTGAACTCGTTGTCGATCGGGTCGTGGCGAATGAGCTGACCGTCGAGCGCATCGTGACAGTCGAGCCGGACGCCGCTGAGGACGGGGACCCCCGCCTCGAGAGCCACGCCGCCGAGGACGAGGTGCCGCAGCTCGAAGGCCACGCCGTCGAGGACCGGCCCGAGGTGGGCGACGACCTCGGCCGGGAGTCGGCGGGCGACGATCTGGGGGTGGCTCAGCGGCGGCCCGGGGATGTCGGGGGGACGGCGATCTCGTTCTGGGACGAGGCGGCCGGGGCCCGGTTCCGGGGCGAGTGGCATGAGGTGAAGGCGCAGTTCGTGGACGATCCGGTGAGTGCACTCGAGCGCGCCCGGGATCTGATCAGTGACGCCGTCGGGGAGCTTTCGGCGGCGATGCTGGCCGAGCGGGACGAGCTGGATCCGCTGCGGGAGACGTCCACGCCGGACACGGAGAGCATGCGGATGGCCATGCGCAACTATCGGGACTTCCTCGACCGCATCCTCGACCTCTGACGACGCCTCACCCCGGCGAGAAGGTGGAATCGGCCCTTGAGCGGCGCGCCGCCCACCCCTACGGTCGATCCTGGGAGCACGCCCATCCTGATGAGGGGACATCACGATGCTCCACCTGATGCGCGCCACCGCAACAGCGGCAGCCACGGCAGCGATCGTCACCGCGACCGCCACCTCGGCCCTGGCGGCAGCGCCCGCCACCGTCACCGAGAGCTGCGCCCCGCCCGGACATTACTACCGGAACCGCTAGGCCGGCACCGGGCTAATCAGGCATGCGCGCACCGGTGGCACAGGATCGGGTGCAGCAGATGCGCCAGATCGTGCCGGTCGGTCACCGGGCGCGGGAAGGAGAGCCGGGCCAGCCGGTCGCCGAAGCGGACCAGGAAGCCGTAGCGGTCGAGCCGCACCACGCGCGGGTCGTCGCCGGGCCGGGCTGCCTTGCCCAGCTGCCGCCGCACGTAGTCGGACATCTCGGTGACGTGGTGGTCGGCCAGGTCGGCGATGAGGTCGAACTCGATGGCGCGCAGGGGGTCGGGCGTGGCGGCGGCGTAGTCGTCCGGGTCGACGTCGCGCAGGACCTCGTTGCGTTCGTAGCGCACCTCGGCGACGTCCATGCGGTGGAGAACCTGCGAGTCGCCGACGTCGAGGAGGTCGGTGGCCGGGTCGGTGTCGGCGTAGTCGAGGGCGGCCTGGCGGGCCTCGTCGCCCTCGAGCAGGGTGGCCCAGCCGGCGACCCACACGCGGCCGAGCGACGGCGCGCCGGCGACCGGCGGCACGTCCGGGATGTCGAGGACCAGCGCGGTGTCGTCGACGTCGGGGCCGGGGCGCAGGGCGGCGGCGAGCGCGCCGTCGCGGGGCGAGAGCAGCAGCACCCGGCCCTGGGCGTCGGTCACGTGCCGGACGGGGTAGGGCCCCGGGCGGCACGCGATGTGCGCCGTGGCGGGCAGATGGCCTGCGGCGATCGTTCGCGCGACCTCGGCATGGGTGGGCTGCATGTCAGGATCCTCCGAGCACCGGTTAGGCTAACCTTAGTAAGGCGAGGCTAACCGTAGCACCTGCACCGGAGGATGAAAGATCGCCCGTGAACAACTCCCGACCCAAGGCCCGGCTGTCGCGGGCACTCGGCATCCCGCTCACCCGCAAGTGCGTCAAGTACTTCGAGCGGCGCCCGTTCCCGCCCGGTGTGCACGGCCGTGGCCGGCGCAAGTCCTCGGACTACCAGGTGCGGCTGCTCGAGAAGCAGCGGCTGCGGCACCAGTACAACATCAGCGAGTCGCAGATGCGGGCCGCCTACGACGAGGCGCACCGCCGCGACGGCAAGACCGGTGAGAACCTGGTCGCACTGCTGGAGAGCCGCCTCGACGCCACCGTGCAGCGCGCCGGCCTGGCCCGCACGATCTACCAGGCCCGTCAGCTCGTCGCGCACGGCCACTTCACCGTGGACGGCAAGAAGGTCGACCGCCCGTCCTACCGCCTGAAGCCCGGCCAGGTCATCGAGGTGCGCGAGAGCAGCCGCCAGAAGCCGCCGTTCCAGATCGCGGCGACCGGCGCGCACATCGACGGCCCGACCGCGCCGTACCTGTCGACAGTTCTCGAGGACCTGCGCACGACGGTCATCCGCAAGGCGGAGCGCTCCGAAGTCCCCGTCATCTGCGACGAGCAGCTGGTGGTCGAGTTCTACGCGCGCTGATCAAGCGAAGCGTCACAAGCGGCGGCCCCGGCACAACGGCGTGCCGGGGCCGTTTCACCATCAGGCGCGGCGCAACGCCGCGGCAAGCGGAACGGCGGCAAGCAGAGTCAGGGCGATGATGACGACGGCGAACCCGGTCAGCGCCGTGGCGAGCGACACCGACAACGTCGCCACCCCGATGCCCACCACCGGCACCGTCAGTCCGATGTAGCCCAGCAGGAAGATCCCGGCGAGCACCTCGCCCCGGTGGGAAGGCTGGGCCAGCGAGCCGGCCACCGCCAGCGCCGCCTTGAAGAGCGTCCCCGCCCCGGCCCCGCTCAGCACGCCGCCGGCCAGGAAGAACACGATGCTGCCGGTGGTCAGCACGACCGCGGTCAGCGCGCCGATCCCGAGCACCAGCAGCAGCGCCCCGAGCGCGACCTGGGCCCGCAGGCTCAGCGGCCGCACGGCGATCTGCGCCACCACCGCCGACCCGAACGTGACGAACACGACCGCCCCGGCGACCGCCCGCGACGTGATGTGCAGCTGCCCGGCGACGAAGATCGGCGCGAGCGACGTGAACAGCCCGAGCACCGAGAACGCCGCGAACGCGATGCCCCCGGCCAGGAAGAACCGCCCGCGGGCCGCCTGCGGCACGCGCACCCGCTGCGGCCGGTAAGCCGGGCGTGTCGCAGGAACGTCCGCCGTCTCGGGCACGAGAGCGACGCCTGCGAACGCCACCACGAGCAGCACCAGGAAGACGACCATCGGCGTGACGAGCGGCGCCGGCGCCCACCGGGCGAGCACCCCGGAGACCAGCGCGCCGAACCCGAACCCGCCGAGGTTGGCCGCCCCCGAGACCAGCTGACCGCGCACCGGACCGGCGCCCGGGCGAGCCCGCAGGTGCAGGTCGATGATGTGCGCCGTCACCGTGGCGGTCAGCATGCCGATGCCCAGCCCCGAGATCACCCGGGCGACGATCAGGCCCGGCAGCGCGGTCCACGCGAGGAAGATCACGGCCGAGACGATCTCGAGCCCGATCGCGGGCAGCAGCAGTCGCCGGCGCCCGAGCGTGTCGCCCAGGTGCCCGGCGAGGAAGAGCGAGATCACGACCCCGACGGCGTACGCGGCGAAGGCGATCGTCACGGCGAAGGTCGAGAACCCGTCCCGCTGCTGGTAGAGCGACCACAACGGGGTCGGCACGGTGCTGTAGGCCATCACGATCAGGAACGCGGCCGAGGCGATCCAGAACCCCGAGCCGTGGCTGACCCCGCGGCGCGCCGGGACAAGAGCCGGCCGGGGCGACCGGGCCGGGGAGATAACTGTCATGCGCCCAGTCTGCGACGCTTGATCCATCGGAGCCAACGCTGAAAACTGATGCCATTGATCGTACGAGGAGATGAGTCATGGATCGGCGCCAGCTCGAGGTCTTCGCCGCCGTCGCCCGCACGGGCAGCTTCACCAAGGCCGCCACCGAGCTCTATCTCGTGCAGTCGGCCGTCTCCGCCACGGTCGCGGCGCTCGAGGCGGACCTGGGCGAGCGCCTCTTCGACCGCACCACGCGCCGGGTGCGCCCGACCCCCGCCGGGCAGGTGCTGCTGGAGCACGCCACCGTGATCCTGGCCGCCTTCCGCGCGGCGCGCGACGCCGTCGAGGCCGTGCGCGGCGGGCTGTCCGGGGCGATCCGCATCGGCTACATGACGAACGTGACGCTCTTCGACATTCCCGCGCTGCTCGGCCGCTTCACCCGCGACCACCCCGACGTCACGATGCACATCGCGCCCTCCGCGACCGGAACGGCCGGCATGGCCACCGCCCTGCGCCGCGGCGACATCGACGTCGCGTTCCTGTCGGCCACCGCCGCGGACTACCCGGACCTGCGCGTCGACCCGCTCGCGAGCTCGCCCCTCGGCCTCGCGGTGACGCCCGATCACCCGCTCGCCGGTCGGGACCGCATCGCGCTGGCCGAGGTCACCGGGTTGCGCTTCGTCGACTTCCGGGCGGGGTTCGCCAACCGCACGCTCGTCGACACCGAGCTGCGGCGCCGGGGCCTGCACCGCGAGGTCCGCTACGAGACCTCGGACACCGCCGACACCGCCGCGCTCATCCGCAACGGGCTGGGCGTCGGCTTCCTCCCGCGCTATCTGGCCGAGGGCGACGACCGGCTGCACTGGATCGCGATCGACGACGCCGACTTCACGATGTGGGTCAGCGTCGCCACCGCCCGCGACCGCACCTTGAGCGCCGCCGCGGCCCGCCTGGCCACGCTGGCCCGCGCGGCCGCCGGCGACTGATCAGCGCATCGGCGGCCCGTCCGGCCCGCCGGCGACCGATCAGCGCGTCTGCTCCAGCCACGACGCGTAGAGCTTGGCGTAGATCGAGCCCTCCTCCTGCACCAGCACCGCGTGCGGCCCGCGCTGCACCACGCGACCCGCGTCGACCACGATCACCTCGTCCGCCGCCTGCGCCGTGGACAGCCGGTGCGCGATCGCCACGGTCGTCCGGCCGCGCGTCACCGTGTCGAGCGCGCGCTGCAGGCGTACCTCGGTGGCGGGGTCGACCGCGCTCGTCGCCTCGTCCAGCACGAGCAGGTCGGGGTCGGCCACATAGGCCCGGACCAGCGCGACCAGCTGCCGCTCGCCCACGCTCAGGGCCTCGCCACGCTCCCCCACGGGCGTCTCGAGCCCCTGCGGCAGCCCGGCCAGCCAGTCGCCCAGCCCGAGCTCGGCGAACGCGTCCGTCAGCTGGTCATCGGTGAGGCCCGGGGCGGCGAAGCGGATGTTCTCCGCCACGGTCGCGTCGAAGAGGAACCCGTCCTGCGGCACCATGACGACGCGCGAGCGCAACGAGTCGAAGCGTACGGACGTCAGCGGGGTGTCCCCCAGCAGCACCGTTCCGCCGGCCGGGTCCATCAGCCGGGTGAGCAGCTTGGCGAAGGTCGTCTTGCCGCTGCCGGTCTCCCCGACCACCGCCACCTTGGTGCGCGCCGGGATCTCCAGGTCGACGTCGGCGAGCACGATCGGGCCGCCGGGATAGCGGTAGGAGACGTCGGCGAAGCGTACGGACAGCGGGCCCGGCGGCAGCGCGGCGCCCTCGGTGCCCGGGTCGGCCACGTCGGGCTGGATGTCGAGCACGTCGAGCACCCGCCGCCAGCCGGCCACGGCGTTCTGCGCCTCGTTGAGCACCTCGGTGGCGATCTGCACGGGCTGGATGAACAGCGTCACCAGGAACAGGAACGCGGTGAGCTTGCCCACGGTCAGCCCGCCGTCCACGCCGAGGAGCACCCCGACGACCACGACGGCGGCGAGCGCCAGCCCGGCCGCGATCTCCCCGGTGGAGAAGCTGGTGACACTGGTACGCAACGCGCGCTGCTGCGACACGCGCAGGTTGTCGATCGCGTCGTCCAGCCTCTTCTCGGTGCGGGAGCGGACCCCGTACGCCCGGATGACCGCGGCCCCGACGACGCTCTCCGCGACCGCCCCCAGCATGATGCCGGTGCGCTCGCGAACCACCCGGTAGACGGCGGCGAGCCGCTTCTGGAAGAGCCGGATGACGATGGCCGCGGGCACGAAGCAGACGAAGACCACCAGGGTGAGCTGCCACGAGTAGACCAGCATGACGATCGTCGTGACCGCCACCTGCCCGCCGGTGAGCAGCAGCTGCACGCCGCCGGTCTGCAGGAACTGGGTGATCTGGTCGACGTCGCCGGTGACCCGGGAGACCAGCGAGCCGCGGCGCTCGGACTGCTGGTGCAGCATCGACAGATCGTGGATGTGCCGGAACGTCCGCGAGCGCAGCGACGCCAGCGCCGTCTCGCTCACCGTGAAGAGCCGGCGCGTCATCAGATAGCCGCACGTCGTCGAGACCGCCAGCAGCCCGAGCGTGATCAGCACGATGGTCAGGACGACGCCGAGGTGCGGCCCGCCGGGCGCCCGGATGCCCCGGTCGATGCCCTGCTGCACGGCGATGGGCACCGCGACCCGCCCGGCCATCGACACGAAGGCCAGCGCGATTGTGCCCGCCAGGCCCGGCCGCAGCTCGGGCGACAGCTTCACCCCCCGCCGTACGGTCGCCAGCGTCCCCTCTTCGACCACGGCGGCCGTCATGCCTGCACCGTCTCTTCCTCGTTCTCCGCCTGCTCATAGGCGGTGACCAGGTCCCGATAGCCGGGGACGGTCGCCATCAGCTCGGTGTGCGGGCCGACCGCGGCGATCCGGCCGTCCCGCAGGAACACGACCTCGTCGGCCAGCGCGATCGTGGCCCGCCGATAGGCGACGACCAGGATCGAGGCCCCGGCGTCGTGGCCCCGCAGCGCCCCGAGGATCGCCGCCTCCACCCGCGGGTCGACCGCGCTGGTCGCGTCGTCGAGCACGAGCAGCCGCGGGCGCCCGGCCAGCGCGCGGGCCAGCGTGAGCCGCTGCCGCTGCCCGCCGGAGAGCGACGTGCCGCGCTCGCCGACCGCGGTGTCGAGCGCCTCGGGCAGCTTCGCCACGAACCCGTCGGCCTGGGCCAGCCGCAGCGCCGCCCAGGCCGCCTCGTCGTCGACGCTCTCCCGATCAAGGGTGATGTTGCCCCGCACGGTGTCGTCGAAGATGAACGGCACCTGCGGGACCAGCGCCGATGTCGCCGCCAGCGCGCCCGGCGCCAGCTCGGGGAGCGGCCGCCCGTCGGCCGTCACCGTGCCGCTGTCCGGGTCCACCAGACGGACGGCCAGCGAGGCGATCGTCGACTTGCCCGAGCCCGTGGCACCCACCAGGGCGACGGTCCGGCCCGCCGGGACGGTGAACGAGATGTCGTGGAGAACCTCGGCGCCCTGCCCGTACGCGAAGGAGACCTGGTCGAACCGCAGCGTGGCCGGGCCGGTCCCGGGGTCGGTCGTGGCGCCGTAGGCGAGGTCGCCCTCGGCGCCGAGCACGGCCTGCACCCGCTCCCACCCGGCGACGCTGCGCGGCAGCTCGGCGACCACCCAGCCGATCGCGCGTACGGGGAAGGCGAGCACCGTGAACAGGAAAGCGACGCTGACCAGGTCGGCCACCGTGATCGCACCGGACTGCAGCCGCCACGCCCCGAGCAGCAGCACCGCCAGCGTGCCGATGCTGGGCAGCGCGTCCATCAGCGGGTCGAAGAGCCCGCGCAGCCGTCCCACCGAGATGAGCGCGTCGCGCAGCTCGGTCACGTGCACCCGGAAGCGCCGCGACTCGTCGGCCTCGCGGCCCATGGTCTTGACCACCAGCGCGCCGTCGAAGCTCTCGTGCGCGACGGCGCTGACCTTGGCCCGCAGCCGCTGGGCCCGGATCTGCCGCGGCGACATGCGGCGCGAATAGACCAGGTTCATCAGGAAGAGGGCCGGGAAGAGCACCACGCCGACCAGGGCGAGCACCCAGTCGGTGAAGAAGAGCGAGATCACCGCGGCGAGGATCATCACGACGGTCCCGACCGCGAAGGGCAGGGGCGCGATGGGTACGAACGCCGCCTCCACGTCCGAGTTGGCGTTGGACAGCAGCGTGCCGGTCGCGTGCCGCGCGTGCCACGCCGGCGGCAGCGACAGATAACGCCGCGTCACCGCGCGCCGATAGCGGGCCTGCAGCCGGAACTGCATGTAGCCCGCCCCCAGCCGGCGCCCGAAGATGCTGATCACCCGCAGCACCGAGATCCCGACGAATGCCGCCGCGATGAGCAGCAGCTCCCGCACGCCGGCCCGGTGCTCGGTGAACGCCGGCACCACGACGTGCCCGGTGACCGCCCCCACGACATAGGAGTTCGCGATGATCAGCAGCCCGAACAGGCTGCTGCCCACGACTCCCACGGTGAACAGCCGCGGCTCGGTGCGAATCGCGCGGCCGAGCACGCGAAGCCCCCGGCCCAGCACGTCCCGGCTGGCCCTCGTGCTCAAATCTGCCCCGCCCCGAAGTAAGCGCCCCGCCGGTCTCCCGGCCTTACCGATCCATCCTGCCGTCCCGGCCGCCGCCCGGCATGCCCCGGCGATTGTGTCTCGTATTACAGAGTTGTTGCTTGCTCTACGCTTTGCGGATGACCTTCGCGCGCACGGAACGCCGGCTTCTCGCCGATTCTCTGCTCCAAGCCGGCCCCGACGCCCCGACCGTCTGCGAGGGCTGGCAGGCCAAGGACCTCGCGGCGCACATCGTCGTCCGCGACCGCCGGGCCGATGCGGCCCTCGCCGGCTTCGTCCCGCCCCTGGCCGCCCGCGGCGAGCGCATCCTGCGCGCCACGGCGGAGCGCCCCTACCCCGAGCTCATCGACGCCGTCCGCACCCCGCCGTGGTGGAGCCCGCTCAGCAACCCCCTCACCGACCAGGCGGCCAACACCAACGAGATGTTCATCCACCACGAGGACATCCGCCGCGCCCAGACCGGCTGGGAGCCCCGCCCCCTCGACCCCGCCGACGAGCTGACCCTCTGGAAGACCGTCAAGCTCTTCGCCCGCCTCGCCCTCCGCAGTTATCAGCCGGTCCGCCTCGAGGCCCCGGGTTACGGCGTCCTCCAGCTCCGCGACGGCGAGCCCCGCGCCACCCTGACCGGTCCCCCGGGCGAGCTGGCCCTCTTCCTCTCCGGCCGCCAGCGCGTCGCCCACGTCGAGGTCACCGGCGACGAGTCCCTCCGCACCGCGAAACTCGGCCGCTGACGCCCCGGTGACCGACTACACCGCGTCGCTGCCGCGCAAACGGATGGGCGCCGGCGTCTTGCTCTCCGACCATCGCGGCCGGGTGCTCCTGGTCGAGCCCACCTACACGGACTATTGGGAGATTCCGGGCGGGGCCGTGGAGGCCGACGAGTCCCCGTACGCCGCGGCGGTGCGCGAAGTCGACGAGGAGCTCGGCCTGCCGTTGCGGCCCGGCCGCCTCCTCGTCACCGACTGGGTGCCCCCGCGCCCGGACCGCACCGAGGGCCTGATGCTGCTCTTCGACGGCGGCTTGCTCACCCCGGAACAGACCGACCGCATCCAGTTGCCGGCGGAGGAACTGCGCAGCTGGGCCTGGTGCACGGAGCACGAAGCGACCGACCGCCTCTCGGACTTACTGTCCCGCCGCATCACCGCCGCGATCCGGGCCCGCGCCGACGGCAGCCCGGCCTACCTCGAGAACGGCTACCCCGTCCCCTGAAGGTCAGCGCTTCTCGCAGGCAACGCCGTCCTTGTCGCGGTCGCTCTTCTTGTTCGCGTTGTAGACGGCGGTGCTGACCGTGAAGGTCGTGACCGGCCGCGTCGAGCCGCGCACCTTGTCGCTGGCTCCCTTGCGGGCGACGCCGTGCTTGTAGACCTTGTTCAGCGCGGTGCAGTTCTTGTAGGTCTTCGCGGCCGCCTCGGCGGGCCCGGCGGCCGCCAGACCGGTGGCGGCAAGCGCGGCGACAAGAACGGCACCGGCGAGTCGGTGCAGCATGGAGATCCCTTCCTGGGGTGACACGTCGTCACAGGCAACGACGGCCCCCACCGGACGACTCGCCCCGCGCCGCCAAAAGGCCGAACGGCGGGCGCGACACTGCCCGATGCGCCGGGAGAAAGAGGCCACTCGCCTCCACCTTGCTGGCCGTCGCCGCCGGCATCGGCAGGGTCGCCTTGATCGGCCTGCGCGGCGACGACGCCGCCTGCTCCCGGCGGAGCGAGACAGGCCAGGCGTTCGGGGTCGCCAACTCCGTGGTCGCCGCGGTCGCCGACGACATCTGGCAGGAACACAAGGCCGTGCTCGCCCGGATTGGGCGGGCCGGGGCGGGGTACCGACTGATCATGGTGGAGACCACGGACGACGGACGGTACATCGTCGTCGACGGGCGGCGGTGGCGGGCCACCGATCCCGCGATTCCCGAGGAGGCCGGCGCGCGGCTGCGGAAGGCACTCATGGCCGCCCGCCGGGACGTCGGTGCCGCGCTGCGGGCGGGGCGCAATCCGAAGCCGGCCCGGGCCCGGGTGCAGATCGCCAAGGTCGCGCTCGGGGAGCGGGGCACGCCCTGGTGGGAGCAGAGCGACGACGAGCGGCGGGCGCGGTGGGAGCGCGGGCTGCGGGAATTGGCTCCTTCAGACAGCGGGGAATCGGCCCGGACGTAGAGCCACTCGGCCCCTAGCGTCGTACGCATGTTGAGCCGCGCGCAGGGGACTGCGCTCAGTGTCGGAGCGGTGCTGGGCACCGGGGTGATCTCCATGCCCGCGCTCGCGGCGGATCTGGCCGGGCCGGCGTCGCTGGTGGCGTGGCTGGCGCTGATCGTGTTGTCGGCCCCGCTGGCCTGGACGTTCGCCGCGCTGGGGGCGCGCTGGCCGGACAGTGGCGGCGTGTCCGCGTACGTGCGGAGGGCTTTCGGGCCCCGGGCCGCCGCCGCGGTGGGGTGGTCCTTCTTCTTCGCGGTGCCGCTCGGCGCGCCGGCCGCGGCGGCCTTCGCCGGAGGGTACGTGGCCGACGTCCTCGGCGGCGGACGCACGACCGTGGCGGCGACGTTCGCCGGGTGCCTGGCGATCGTGGTCACGATGAACTGGTTCGGGCTCCGGGTCTCCGGCCGCGCGCAACTGATCCTGACGGCGACGCTGGTGGTGCTGCTCGTCGTGACGGTGCTCGCTGCGCTGCCGCACGCCCGGTGGACGCATCTCACCCCGTTCGCGCCGCACGGCTGGGCGGGCATCGGCGCGGCGGCCGCCGTACTCGTGTGGGGCTTCGCGGGCTGGGAGGCAGTGTCGCCGCTGTCGGGCGAGTACCGGCACCCGCGCCGCGACGTGCCCCGGGCAACGGCCGCGGCCGTGGGGATCGTCGGCGTGCTCTACCTCGCGGTCGCCGGGGCGAGCATCACCGTGCTCGGGCCGGCCGCCGGCGACAGCCCCGCACCCCTGGCCGATCTGCTGGAGCAGGGCGTCGGCGGCCCGGTGCGAGCGGTGACGGCGGTGATCGCCCTGGTGCTCACGATCGGCGCGATGAACGCGTACTTCGCCGGGGCCTCCCGCCTCGGCGCCGCGCTGGCCGAGCAGCACAGCCTGCCACGCCGGCCGTTCGGCACCGTACGCGGGAATCTGATCTTCATCTCGGTGGTCAGCCTGGCGGCGGTGGCGGCGCCCATCGCGTTGCGGACGCAGATGTTGCTGGTGACCGGGTGTTTCACGCTCGTCTACATCCTGGGCACCGCCGCGGCCCTGCGCCTGCTGCCGCGCGGGTGGTCGCGCCGGGGCGCCGGGCTGGCGCTGACCTCCGTGCTCGGGCTGCTGGTGCTGACCGGCTGGCCGGCGCTCTTCAGCCTGGTCGTGGCGGGCAGCGCGGTGCTCTACACCAGGCTCGTGAAGATCGAGAGCCCCTCGTCCAGCAGCGCCGGATCGACGGCCCCGAACCCGAGCACGAACCCGGTCGAGTCGCTCCCGTAGTGACCCAGATCCTCCACGGCGACCCCGCGGTTCCGGGCCGCCGCCACCACCGGTCCCGCCGGCCCTGAGGTCAGCGCCGCGACGTGCAACCCCGCCGCCGCCGGGACCAGCGAGAGCTGCGGGAGGCCGCTCAGCGCGGCGACCACCCGGGCTTGCCTGTCCCGGTACGCCCGCCCGGCGCGCCGCACGTGCCGGGCGAGCAGCCCCTCGTCGATGAAGCGGGCGAGCGCCGCCTGCACAGCCACCTGCCCGTACGAGTCGCCGAGCTGGCGCGCCGCGATCAGCGCCGCCCGCAGCGGGGCCGGCGCCAGCACGAACCCGGTCCGCAGGCTCGGCAGCATGCTCTTCGAGAACGTGCCCACATAGATCACGCGGCCCGCCGTGTCGAGGCTGTGCAGGGGCTCGAGCGGCCGGGCCGAGTGCCGGAACTCGCTGTCGTAGTCGTCCTCCACGATCGCCGCCGGCCGTTGCACCGCCCACGCCAGCAGCGCGTGCCGCCGGGTCAGGCTCATCGCACCCCCGAGCGGGAACTGGTGCGACGGCGTCGTGCAGACCACCCGCGCCCGGTCCGGCAGGGCGTCCACGACCAGGCCGTCCGCATCCACGGGTACGCCCACCACCCGCGCCCCGAGCGACGCGAGCACCTGCCGCGCGGGCGGATAGCCGGGGTCCTCCACCGCCACCACGTCCCCGGGCGACACCAGCACGCGGCCGATCAGGTCGAGCGCGTGCTGGGCACCGTTGGTGACGACGACCTCCTCCGGCCGTACGCGCAGTGACCGCGAGTAGCCGACGTACCGGGAGATCGCCGCGCGCAACGCGGGGTGCCCGGCGGGGTCGCCGTACCGTCCGGGGTGGTTGGCGCCGACCCGCAGCTCGGCCGCCACCAGCCGGCGCCACGTCTCGAAGGGGAAGAGCGACGCGTCCGGCATGCCGGTCCGGAAGTCGTAGCGCGGCACCGGCTCGGTCGCACTCGCCGGCGTCGCCGAGTAGGTCCACCCTGCCCGCGGACGCAACGGATCGGCGGGCGCCCGGCGGGTGGCGGGCTCGGACCGCACGTCCGCCACGAACGTCCCGGCGCCCGTCCGCGCGGTGAGATAGCCCTCGGCGACCAGCCGTTCGTACGCGGCCGTCACACTGTTGCGGGCCACCCCGAGATCCGCGGCGAGCACCCGGGTGGCGGGCAGCCGGTGCCCCACGGGGAGCCGGCCGTCCACGATGGCCTGCCGCAACGCCCGATAGATCCGGACCGTCCGGTCACCGCGCCCGCTCAGCTCCACCACCAGATCCACGGTGACCCCCGCAACAATCCCGTATTACATACATCGCAGATAGGCATTGAGGGGAAAGCCGCCTCCGGCCTAGCGTCATCGGCATGAGCCTCCAGACGCCGGCGCGCTCCCCCAGCGCCGATCCTCCTCCCCGGACGGACGGCCCGGGACCCGGCCTCGTCGTCGTTCCGGCCCGCCGCCCGGGGCGCTGGATCCTCGCGGCCCTCGTGCTGGTGCTCGTGGCCCAGTTCGGGCACGGGCTGGTGACCAACCCGGGGTGGGACTGGTCCGCCTTCGCGGGCTACTTCTTCGAGCGGTCGATCATGCACGCGCTGCTCGTCACGCTCGAGCTGACGGCGGCCGGGGCGGTGCTCGGCTTTCTCGGGGGCATTGTGCTCGCGCCGATGCGGCTGTCGCGCAATCCGGTGCTGCGGGCGGTCAGCTGGACGTACATCTGGATCTTCCGGTCCGTGCCCTTGATCGTGCAGTTGCTCTTCTGGGCGAACCTCGGTTACCTGTACGACAAGCTGCAGCTCGGCGTCCCGTTCGGTCCCGGCTTCGTCAGCTTCGAGACGTCCGGCCTGGTCAGCTCGATGGGCGCCGCGCTGCTCGGGCTCGCGCTGCACGAGGCCGCGTACGCCGCCGAGATCGTCCGCGGGGGCATCATCTCCGTCGATCCCGGCCAGCTGCAGGCGGCGGCCTCGCTCGGCATCCCGCGTCTCCGGCAGTTCCGCCGGATCGTCTGGCCCCAGGCGCTGCGGGCGATCCTCCCGCCCGCCGCGAACGAGCTGATCAACCTCCTGAAGAGCACCTCGGTCGTGTACGTGCTGGCCATCGGCGAGCTGTTCTACCAGGTGCAGGTGGTCTACGGCCGCAACGGCCGCGTGGTGCCGCTGCTCATGGTGGCCACCGTCTGGTACGTGATCCTCACCGCCGTGCTCTCCGTCCTGCAGCACTACGTGGAGCGGCGCTTCGCCCGGGGAGCGGTCCGATGATCGAGCTGCGGGACGTGCACAAGTCGTTCGGCCCCCACGAAGTGCTCAACGGCGTCGACCTCACCGTCCCCGCCGGCAGTGTGACGGTCGTCATCGGACCGTCGGGGTCGGGCAAGTCGACGCTGCTGCGCTGCGTGAACCACCTCGAGAAGCTGTCGCGGGGCACGGTCCGCGTGGACGGCGAGCTCATCGGCTATCGGCAGAGCGGCAATCGCCTGTACGAGTTGAGCGAGCGCCTGATCCTCCGCCAGCGCGCCCGCATCGGGTTCGTCTTCCAGAACTTCCACCTGTTCCCGCATCTGACCGCCCTGGAGAACGTCGCCGAGGCGCCCGTCGCCACGTTGCGCCGGCCCCGTGCGGAGGCCCTGCGCGAGTCCCGTGACCTGCTGGCTCGCGTGGGGCTCGCGGACAAGGCGGACGCGTACCCCCGGCAGCTCTCGGGCGGGCAGCAGCAGCGCGTCGCCATCGCCCGGGCCCTCGCGCTGCGCCCGAAGCTGGTGCTCTTCGACGAGCCGACGTCCGCCCTCGACCCCGAGCTGGTGGGCGAGGTGCTCGACGTCCTGCGCGACCTGGCCCGCGCCGGCACCACGATGATCGTCGTCACCCACGAGATCGGCTTCGCCCGCGAGGTGGCCGACACGGTCGTCTTCCTCGACGGCGGCCGGGTGGTGGAGACGGGCCCGCCCGCGCAGGTGCTCGACGCGCCGCGCCACGACCGTACCCGTGCGTTCCTGTCCAAGGTCCTTTGAGGAGTCTCCTTGCGTATCGCCGTCGCCGCTGCCGCCCTCGTTCTCCTCGCCGCCGGGTGCGCCGCACCGGACGAGGAGCCCGCCGTCGCCGTCGCCAACCAGATCAACACCGGTCCCGACCAGCAGCGGATCGTGCCCGCCAAGGTGGACGCCATCGCCGCGCTCGTGCCCCCGGCGATCGCCGCCGACGGCAAACTGACCATCGGCGTGGGCGCGGCCGGCTCCGGCTCCCCGCCGCTCGCCTTCACCGCCACCGACAACAAGACGCTGATCGGCAGCGAGCCCGACATCACCGTCGCGATCGCCGGGATCCTCGGGCTCCGGCCGGACCTGCGGAACACCTCGTGGGAGAACCTCTTCATCGGCCTGGACAGCGGCACCTTCGAGGTCGGCGGGTCCAACATCACCGTCACCGAGGAGCGCAAGCAGAAGTACGACTTCGCGACCTACCGCCTCGACAACCTGGCCTTCGAGGTCAAGAAGGGCTCCGGCCTCAAGGTGACCGGCCCGGCCGACGTGGCGGGGAAGAAGGTCGCCGTCAGCTCCGGCACCAACCAGGAGAAGATCCTGGTCGAGTGGAGCGAGCAGGCGGTCAAGGAGGGCCGGCCGCCGGTGGACATCAAGTACTACCAGACCAACCAGGCCACCTGGCTCGCCCTCGGCTCCGGTCAGATCGACGCCTACCTGGGCCCCAACCCGGGTGTCGCCTATCACGTCGCGATCGCCGGCGAGACCGAGATCGCCGGGACCTACTCCGGGGCCGGCGCCGGGCTCCAGGGCAAGATCGCGCTGACCACCAAGAAGGACAACGGCTTCGTCCGGGCGCTCGACGCGGCGCTGAAGGAGCTGATCCGCTCGGGCGACTACGCGAAGATCCTCGGCCGCTGGAACCTGGCCGGCGAGGCCGTCCAGGCGCCCGAGATCAACCCGCCCGGCCTCCCGCTCGAGGGCAAGTGAGATGACGACCGTCGGCACCGAGGTCCTCGACAACCCGGCGTGGGTCGCGCTGCACGGCCCGCACGCCCGCTTCGCCCGGACGTACGGGCTGGCCGCGCGCTACGACCCGGACGTGGCGCCCTTTCACGCCCTGGCCGACGTGGCCGACCCGCAGGCGTGGGCGGACCTGGCCCGCCTGGTCGGCCCGGGCGGCTCGGCCGACGTGGCCGGCGGGCCCCTCGTCGCCTTCCCGGGCTGGACCGTCGTCAGCACCGGGACCGGCGTTCAGCTCGTCGGGTTGACCTCGCGGGGCGCTGCCGACCCGTCCCTTCTCCGGCTGGGCCCGGCGGACGTCCCGGACATGCTGGACCTGATCGCGCTCACCCGGCCGGGGCCCTTCCGCCGCCGCACGGTGGAGCTCGGCCGTTACCTGGGCATCCGCAGCCAGGGCACGCTCATCGCCCTGGCCGGCGAGCGCCTGCACCCGGCCGGCTGGACCGAGATCAGCGCCGTCTGCACCCACCCCGCCTGGCGCGGCCGGGGCCTGGCCACCCGCCTCGTCCGGGCCGTCGCGCACGGCATCCGCGCCCGCGACGAGACCCCCTTCCTCCACGCGGCCGCGACCAACACCAACGCCATCCGCCTGTACGAGCACCTGGGCTTCTCGCTCCGCCGGGAAGTCACCTTCGGCCACTACCGGGCTGATCAGTCGTCGTCGTCCGACCGGGTCGCCAGCTGAGGCCGGTCGCCGGCGCAGGAGACTCGGAACTTGACGCGGTCGTGGTTGTCGCTGGTGCTCCGGAACTCGCCCTCGTCGTCGTCGCGGTCGTGCAGCTCGAAGCCCGGCCGCGGCGACATGGAGACGATCTCGGGGCCACCCTCGGCGTCGCAGCGGGCGACCACCGTGCCGCCGCGCGTCGAGAAGGTGCGGTTGGCGGTCTTCGCGGGGCCGAGACTCGCCGTGGCTGAGGTCTCTGGTGCGGGCAGCGCCTCCAGCTGGCGGGCGACGTCGGCCGCGCTGAGCGGCGGGGCCGGGCTCGAGGTGAGACCCGCGCCGATGATGCTGATGGCGGCCAGGCCGACCAGAACGGCGACGGCGGCCGCACCGAGCCAGCTCGCGGCGCCGAGCAGGGTGCGACGGTTCATGCGTACGACTATGCCCGGTGCGGGGCTAAGAGCAGGGCCGGGGAAGGCTAAGAGAGGGTTAAGGCCGCTCGGGGAGAGGTACCGACCGGATACCGTGCGCGGGTGGCTCACCTGCTTCTGATCGAGGACGACTCGGCGATCCGGACCAACCTGCTGCGCGCGCTGCGGGAGCGCGGGCATGCCGTGGCGGCCTCGCACAACGCGATGGACGGGTTGCAGACCGCGCTCGCCGAGCGGCCGGACCTCGTGGTGCTCGACCTGGGCCTGCCCGACCTCGACGGCCGGGAGATGCTGCGGATGCTGCGGGCCGTGAGCGCGGTTCCCGTGATCGTCGCCACGGCGCGGGACGACGAGGGCGAGATCGTCCGGGTGCTGGACGCGGGCGCCGACGACTATCTGGTCAAACCGTTCACGGCCGCGCAGCTGGAGGCGCGGATCCGGGCGGTGCTGCGCCGGGGCGGGGCGGCCGGCGGCGAGCCCGTCGCGCTGACCGTGGGCGGGCTGCGGATCGATCCGGGTGCGCGGACCGCGACGCTGGACGGCGCCGGGCTTGACCTCACGCCACGTGAGTTTGATTTGCTGCATCACCTGGCAGCCAAAGCGGGTCAGGTGGTGACCAAGCGTGAGTTGCTCAGCGAGGTGTGGCAGGTGCCCTACGGCGGCGCCGACAAGACCGTGGACGTGCACCTGTCGTGGCTGCGGCGCAAGCTCGGCGAGACCGCCCAGCAGCCGCGCTACCTCCACACGGTCCGCGGCGTCGGCGTGCGGCTGAGCGAGCCCGCATGAGACGCCGGCTGACCCTGCTCGTGGCGGCGACCACGTGCCTGGTGCTGATCGCGTTCCTGGTGCCGCTGGCCGTGCTCGTGCGGCAGGTGGCGGCCGACCGCGCGCTCAGCGAGGCGAGCGCCGTCATCCAGACGATCGTGCCGCTGATCGGCAGCGCGGGCGACGCCGAGGTGAGCGGCTCGCTCGAGGGGCAGCCGGTGCCGGTGAGCGTCTTCACCCCGGCCGGAGCCGTGCTGGGCAGCCCGGCCGAGCGCACGCCCGCGGTCCGGCTCGCCGCCGCCGACGTCCGGTCGCTGACGGTCGGCACCGCGGCCGGACGCGAGGTGGTGGTCGGGGTCCAGAGCACCCGCGGGACGTACGTGATCCGTTCCTTCGTCCCCGCCGCCGAGCTGACCCGCGGGGTGACCCGGGCCTGGCTGGTCCTCGCCGGCCTGGGCGCCGCGCTGGTGATCCTCGGCCTGCTCGTGGCCGACCGTCTCGCCCGCGCCCTCGTCGCGCCGATCGCCGACCTGTCCGCCGTGTCGCACCGCCTCGCCCGCGCCGAGCTGTCCGCCCGCGCCGCGCCCGCCGGCCCGCCCGAGGTCCGCGAGGTCGCCGGCGCCCTCAACCACCTGGCCGGCCGCATCCAGGACCTCCTCCGCGAGGAACGCGAGCAGGTCGCCGACCTCTCCCACCGGCTGCGCACCCCGCTCACCGCCCTCCGCCTCGAGGTGGAGTCGATGCGCGACCCGGCCGAGGCCCACCGCATGTCCGCCGCCGCCGACCGGATAGAGCGCGCGGTCACCACGGTCATCCAGCAGGCCCGTCGCCGCGGCGGCGAGCGACAGAGCTGCGACGCCACGTCCGTCGTCCGCGACCGGGTCGCCTTCTGGACCGTCCTGGCCGAGGACACCGACCGCGCCGTCACCACCAGCCTGCCCGAGGCGCCCCTCCCGGTCGCCGTGCCCGCCGACGAGCTCGCGGCCGCCCTCGACGCCCTCCTCGGCAACGTCTTCGCCCACACCCCCGACGGCACGGCCTTGGCGGTCACCCTGCGCCCGGCCACGGACGGCGGGGCCGAGCTGACCGTGCGCGATCACGGGCCGGGCTTCCCCGCCTCGAGCTCCCGCCGCGGCTCGTCGGGCAGCGGCTCCACCGGCCTGGGCGTCGACATCGCCCGCCGCGCGGCCGAGGACGGGGGCGGCTCTCTCACCGTGGAGGCGGCCGAGGGCGGGGGCGCGCTGGTCCGCCTGACCTTCGCCCCGGCGCCCGCTCCGCTCCCGGCCGCATAGCCGCGCTCCGGCGTTCGTTCCACTGCCGGCTTCGTGACGCCCCGCCGTCCGCTTGGCTCCGGCCGCATCGCCGGCACGCTGGGGATGTCGGCCAGGCAGCTCCAGCTGTGGCACCCCGCCCGCACCTGCGCCGTGCTTGCGTCGGCCAGTTCCGACGCCGGTCTGCTCCGATGCCGCCTCTCGCTCGCGCAGCCTGCTCCGGTGACGGCCCTTGCTCGCGCCGCCCGCTCCGATTCCGCCCCATGCTTGCGCCGCCCGATGCGGTGCCGCTCCTTGCTTGCGCCGCCCGATGCGGTGCCGCTCCTTGCTAACGCCGCCCACTTCGGAACCGCCCCATGCTTGCGCCGCCCGACGCGGTGCCACCCCCTGCTTGCGCCGCCCAATGAGGCGCCGCCCCTTGCTCGTGGGCGGGAGTCGGCACTGCATCACGGCGACCGCCTCCTGCACCCGGGCACCAGCGCGGAGGCCCGGGGCAGCGTGGACTGCGCGCTCGGGTGGGGTTCGGGCCGGCTGTTCGCGCCGCGGGCCGGGCTTAACCGGGGCTTAGTGTTCGCACAGCGTGCTGCTAGGGCGGATCGCGGGATCTTCGTCGTGTTGGTTCACACGACACCGGAGGTACTCATGATCAGGATTCGCACCGCCGCCGCGCTGGCCGCCGGGACCGTCGCCGCGCTCGCCGTGGGTGGGGTGGCGCTCGCCGCGGACGGTGGCGACGACATCTCGGTGCCGATGAAGCCGAACGGCGACGTCATCACCGCCTCGCCCACCGCGACCGACGACTCGGGGTTCGACGACTCGGCCTCCCCGTCGCCGTCCGCGAGCGACGACTCGGCCACGGCCGGCGACGACTCCGCCGGGCGCGGTGTCGACGACTCGGCCGGGCGCGGCACCGACGACTCGGCCTCTCCGTCGGCCTCGGCTTCCGCTTCGGCGGGCGCGACGGGCAGCGCGGGTGACACGGGCCGGAGCGGGGCCGCGCGGGGCGGGGTCATCAGCATGGACGCGGCGAGGACGATCGCGTTGCGGGCGGCCGGCGGCGGCTATGTCGAGAGCATCGAGCGGGAGACCGAGCACGGCCGGGCCGTCTGGGAGGTGGACGTCGTTCGCAACGGGGTCGAGCACGACATCGACGTCGACCGCGCGACGGGCGCGATCACCCGCCACCGGACCGACGGCGACAGCGGCGGCCGGAGCAGCGACGACAACCGGAACAGCGGCACGAGCAGCCGGAGCAGCGACGACAACGGCGGCACGAGCGGCAGCGGTCGGAGTGGCAGCGGTCGGAGCGGCGACGACCACGGCGGCAGCCACGGGCGCGGCAGCGACGACAAGGGCGGCGACGACCACGGGCGCCACGGGGGCGAGGACCGGGGCGACGACCACGGGCGTCACGGCGGAGACGACGACCGGCACGGCGACGACGACTGATCCACGCGGCGGCACCTGCCACGCCCACAGGACCACTGAGCGCCCCGGAGCTCCGCCGGCGTGGGATCTGGCTGGGCGGCGCTGACTGCGTACAGGAAAAGGAAGGGTGCCCGGGCTCACGCAGCCCGGGCACCGCTGGTTTGCCTCGCCCGCCCGAGGAGGCACCCAGGGTGCCCGCCGCCCACGCGATCGCCGCGGCGAGGCAGGCGGCCGGCCAGGAGAAGGCTGGCGGTCAGCCGGTGAACCGGCCAGGAGAAGGCTGGCGGTCAGCCGGTGAAGAGGAGGCGGTTCGGGGAGCCGGCGCCCGGGTTGGTCACCTTGTTCGGGGTGGCGGCGCTGAGCAGAGCCTCCTGTACCTGCGCCGGCGTGTAGCCGGGGTGGGCCGACAGCACCAGCGCCGCCGCGCCGGCGACGTGGGGGGCGGCCATGGATGTGCCGTGGAGCAGGTTGACGGCGGTGTCGGCGGTGTACCAGTCGGAGGAGATGGCGACGCCTGGGGCGAAGAGGTCGAGGCACGGGCCCGAGTTGGAGAAGGGCGCGCGGGCGTCGGTGCTGGTGGTGGCGCCCACAGTGAGGGCGGCGGGGACGCGGGCCGGGGAGATGGTGCAGGCGTCGGTGGCGGCGTTGCCGGCGGCCAGCGTGTACGTGATGCCGGCGTCGATGGACGCGGTGACCGCGGCGTCGAGGGCCGCGCTGGCCGGGACGCCGAGGCTCAAGTTGGCGACGGCCGGGCGGACGGCGTGGGCGGTGACCCAGTTGACGCCCGCGATGACCCCGGCCGTGGTGCCGGCGCCCGAGCAGTTGAGGACGCGGACGCCGACGAGGGTGACCTGCTTGGCGACGCCGTAGGTGGCGCCGCCGACCGTACCGGCGACGTGGGTGCCGTGGCCGTTGCAGTCGTTGCCGTAGCCGCCGATCGCGTCGTGTCCGAGGCTGGCCCGGCCGCCGAAGTCGCTGTGGGAGTAGCGGATGCCCGTGTCGACGATGTAGGCGGTGACGTCGGCGCCGGTCTGCGCGGCGGAGAAACTGCTGCTCAGGGGCAGGTCGCGCTGGTCGATGCGGTCGAGGCCCCAGGAGGGGGCGGCGGCGGCCAGGGACACGGCCTGGTTCTGTTCGACGAAGGCGACCGCCGGGTCGGCGGCCAGCCGGCGCGCGCCCTGCGGGGTCAGGGCCGCTTCGAAGCCGTGCAGGGCGTCGAACGACCGGGTGACGCTGCCGTCGTAGCGGGCGGCGAGCGCGCCGGTGCGGGGGCCGGGGGCCTTGAGGACGACGAGATAGCTGCCGGGGATCGCGGCGGCCGTGCCCGCGAGCCGGACGGTGCCGGTCGCGTGGGCCGGGGCCGGCATCAGGGCGACGGCCAGGAACACAGCCGCGCCGAGCCAGGAACGTCTCATGCGGCCGACCCTACGGGCGCGAGATCCAGCTGCCTCGATGCCGGTCGAACCTGCCACCATCTGTGAAAGTCCTGAAGACCAGCCGCCCTCTGGTGCGGGCGACGCTCGCGCAATACCCTTCGTTAACGCGGCTGTTACAGGCCCCAACGACGCAAAGAGGCGGCGCCGATGGCTCTCGAAGTTCCCTACACCTCGATTCCCGACATGCTGCTGCGTCGGGTGGCGGCCACGCCGGACGGCCGGGCCTTCGGGTCCCCGTCGGCCGACGACACGGCCATCGACTGGCTGACGTGGGCGCAGGTAGGGGAACGCACGAAGGCGATCGCCGCCGGGCTGGTCAGCCTCGGCATCGGGATCGAGGATCGCGTCTCGATCGTCTCCAACACTCGGATCGAGTGGGTGCTGGCCGACCTCGGGGTCAACCTCGCGGGCGCCGCGACCACCACCGTCTATCCGACCACCGAGCCCGAGGACGCCGCCTACATCGTGGCCGACTCCGGGTCCAAGGTCGTGATCGCCGAGGACCCGAAGCAGGCGCTCAAGCTGGCCGGCACCGACAACGCCGTGACCCACGTGGTGCTCTTCGACGGGCTGCCCGACGCGGCCGCCCAGCCGCCGCAGCTGACCCTGGCCGAGCTGGAGGAGCGCGGCCGGGCCCGGCTGGCCGAGACGCCGGAGCTGATCGAGGAGATCGCCGGGCGGCTCGGGCCGGACAACCTGGCCACGCTGATCTACACGTCGGGGACGACCGGGCGGCCCAAGGGTGTCCAGCTCACCCACGCCTGCTGGTGCTGGGAGGGCGTCGCCCAGGGCGGGCTCGGCCTGTTCGAGCCGAGCGACATGCAATACCTCTGGCTGCCGCTGGCGCACGCCTTCGGCAAGTGCCTGACCTGCGGCGTCATCCACGTCGGGGCGCCGACCTACGTCGACGGCCGGGTCGACAAGCTGGTCGAGCTGCTGCCGATGGTGCGCCCCACGCTGATGTGCGCGGCGCCCCGGATCTTCGAGAAGGTCTACAACCGCACGGTCACCACGGCGACGGCCGGAGGCGGGCTCAAGGCGAAGATCTTCGGGTGGGCCGTGCGCACGGGCAAGGAGAAGGTCGCCCGCGAGCAGGCCGGCCGGCCGGTGTCCGGGGCGCTCAAGGCCCGTTACGCGATCGCGGAACGGCTGGTCTTCAGCCAGCTCCAGCAGCGGCTCGGCGGCAACCTGCGGCTGCTCGTCTCCGGGTCGGCGCCGCTGAGCCGGGACATCGCCGAGTTCTTCGCCGCGGCCAACCTGCCGATCATGGAGGGCTACGGGCTCACCGAGACCAGCGCCGCCATCTTCGTCAACCGGCTCGGCCGGCTCAAGATCGGCTCGGTCGGCGAGGCGCTGGGCGACCTCGAGTGCCGGATCGACCACGACGGCGAGGTGCTGGTCAAGGGCACCCCGGTCATGCGCGGCTATCACAACCTGCCCCAGGAGACGGCCGAGGCGTTCACCGAGGACGGCTTCCTGCGCACGGGCGACATAGGCGAGCTGGACGACGATGGCTACCTCACGATCACAGACCGGAAGAAAGACCTGGTCAAGACGTCGGGCGGCAAGTACATCGCGCCGTCGGCGATCGAGGGCATGTTCAAGGCCGTGTGCCCGTACACGTCGCAGGTGGTCGTCGTCGGGCAGGCCCGCAACTTCGTCACCATGCTGGTCAGCCTGGACGAGGACGCGATCGCGGCGTGGGCGGCCGGTGGCCCGCACGCCGGCCGGACGTACGCCGAGATCGTCGCGTCGCCCGAGGCGGAGAAGCTCGTGGCGGGCTATGTCGAGGAGCTGAACGGCAAGCTCAACCGCTGGGAGACGGTCAAGAAGTTCGCCATCCTGCCCCGCGACCTCACCATCGAGCACGGCGAGATCACGCCGTCGATGAAGATCAAGCGGCGCAGCGTCGAGGCGAACTTCAGCGACCAGATCGACAAGATGTACGAGGGCTCACTCGCCAAGATCCCTTCCAACCACCCCGCCGCCACCCTTAAAACGGACTAAAGGCACCTCTTCACGCAATGACCGCCGGGGTCCGCCAGTCGGGGCGGGCCACGTGGTCCAGGTCGTAGCGGACCGAGGCGATCCGGCGCACCGCCTCGGTGAGGTCCTCGGGCGGCAGCGGATAGGGCAGGCGGAGGAAGCGCTCCAGCGTCCCGTCCAGGCCGAAACGAGGACCAGGAGCCAGCCGTACGCCCACCTCCTCGGCCGCCCGCGCCAGCGCGCTCGAGATCGGGCCGTCCAGCTCGGCCCAGATGACCGTGCCCCCACCCGGCTCCTTGAAGCGCCACTCCGGCAGGTGCTCGCGGACGGCGGCGGTCAGCACCGCCCGGCGTTCGCGCAGCTCGGCGCGGCGGGCGGCCACGATGCGCTCGGCGTCGTGCAGCAGGCGGACGGCGACCAGCTGCTCCAGCACCGGGCTCGCCATGTCGACGCCCACGCGCAGGGCGGCCAGCCGCTGGACCAGCGGCGCCGAGGCGCGCACCCAGCCGATCCGCAGGCCACCCCAGTACGCCTTGCTCAGGCCGCCGATCGACACCACCCGCGAGTGACGATCGAAAACGGCCACGGGCGGGGGCATCGCCTGACCGTCGAGCGCCAGGTCGACCCAGGACTCGTCGACGACCAGCTCGGTGCCGGCCGAGTGCGCCGCGGCCACGAGCCGCTCGCGCAGGGCGGCCGGCATCAGGTGGCCGGTGGGATTCTGAAATTCCGGGATCAGGTACGCCATCCGTGGTCGCGTCTGCCGCACGGCCCCGAGCAGCAGCTCCGCGTCCCAGCCGGTCTCCGCGTCGAGCCCGTGGGTGCTGATCCGGGCGCGGCGGGCGGCCAGGGCGGCGAGCGCGTTCGGATAGGTGGGCGACTCGACGAGCACCGTCGTGCCCGGCGGGACGAGCAGCCGGAGTGACAAGTCCAGCGCCTGCTGCGTGCCGCTGGTGATCAGAATCTGCTCGGCGCTCGTCGGCACGCCCCGCCGCGTGTAGCCCGCGGCGACCGCGTCGCGCAGCTCCCCCAGCCCGGTCGGGCGGTAGCCGGCGCTGCCGAGGAAGCGGGGCAGGTCGTCGGCGGCGGCCCGGGCGGCCCCGACCAGCTCGGGCGGCGCCGCCGACGCGGCCACGCCGAGGTCGATCATCTCGATGTCGTCGTCCGGCGTCCACAGCCCCGAGGTGGCGACGCGGTGGCCGTTCGGCAGGGTGGTCCAGCTCCCCGCGCCACGCCGGCTGGTCAGGTGGCCACTCTCCCGCAGCCCCCGGTACGCGGCGGTGACCGTCGTGCGGCTCACGCTCAGCGCGGCGGCGAGTTCGCGCTCCGCGGGCAACCGGACCCCGAGAGGCAGCCGCCCGTCGCTCAGCAACCCGCGGATCGACCCGGCCAGCGCGGCGTAGTCGGGACTCCGCCGTCGCCCCGGCAACGCATGCCACTGACCGAGCAGCCGGGCCAATTGGTCGCCTCGCATCGTGGTCGTCACGGCCACCTCCGGGAAATTGGCTATGTCGAGCCCGCGGATTGGCCCTCAGAGTGGCACTTATGACGGATCTTGGCAAACGACGTGTGCCCCAGCTCTTCGCGGGGCTGGTGCTCTACGGCATCAGCATGGCCCTGATGGTGGAGTCGGCCCTGGGACTCAACCCGTGGGACGTGTTCCACCAGGGCGTGTCGGAGGTCACGGGGCTGAGCTTCGGCGTGGTGGTGCTGCTGACCGGCGTACCGGTGCTGCTGCTCTGGATCCCCCTGCGGCAGAAGCCGGGCTTCGGCACGATCGCCAACCTGGTCGTCATCGGCCCGGTGGCGGACGCCGCGCTCGCGGTGCTCTCCCCCGGTCCCAACCTCGCCGCCCGGATCGGTTATCTCGTGGCGGGTGTGCTGCTCAACGGCGTCGCCACCGGCATGTACATCGGCGCGCGTCTCGGCCCCGGCCCCCGCGACGGGCTCATGACCGGCATCGTGCAGCGCTTCCCGCGGCTGTCGATCCGCGTGGTCCGGACCGCGATCGAGCTGGGCGTGCTGACGATCGGCTTCCTGCTGGGCGGCACGTTCGGTGTGGGCACGATCGTCTACGCGGTGGCGATCGGCCCCCTGGCCCAGTTCTTCCTGCCGATGTTCACGATCCGGCCGGCCCCCGCCCCGGAGATCCATGTTGGACAAAGCGAGCGCTGACCGTTCTTGCCGGCCGAAGCGTCCCGTGCGGGCGACATATCCCGACAGTGGGACACGGTCCGGTGATCATCCGGACACATTCGCTTTCGGGTTCGGCGGCCAGGCGGCATCATGGCGTCATGGGGGCTGGCGAGTGGCACTGGAATGACGCCTGGATCTTCGTGTCCGCGGTCATCGCCGAGCGCCTCGAGCGCGATCGGGCGATGCACGCCGCCCTGCCCGTGACCGGGGCCAGCCTGGCCGACCTGCTGGCCGCGGCCGACTTCCTGCACCACAGCGTGCCCAGCCGGGCCGAGCTCGAGGAGTCCGTCCGCCGCCTCGCCGGCGCCGGCCTGATCACCGTCGACGACGACCTGGTCGAGGTGGCGCCGGCCGGCGAGCAGCTGTGGCGCACGCGGCCCTTCAGCGGCCTGTCGTCGGCCGTGCTGACGCTGCAGACCCAGCTCAACCGCGGCGCCTCGCCGGGCGACTCGGCCTGGGCGCTCGACGAGAAGACCTACAACGCCGCCGTCCGGGAGTATTCGCTCCGCCTGGCCGACGGCCGCTGATCACTTCCGGTCCAGCAACCGCCGCAGCGCCTCCTCCATGCCGGCGAGGGTGCCCGCGCCCACCTGCCGTGCCCACTCCGCGCGCATCTCGTCGAAGATCGCCCGGCCCTCGCGCCGCATGGCGAGCCCGCGCTCGGTGACGTGCAGGCGCATCCGGCGGCCGTCGGCGGGATCGGGCTCGCGGCCGACATAGCCCCGCTCCTCCAGCGCGGCGATCGTCTTGGCCGCGGACTGCTTGGTGACGGACAGCCGGCGGCCCAGCTCCGACGCGTTGTCCGCCCCTTCGATGATCGCCGTCAGCGCGAACTCGTGCGTCGTGGTCACGTCCTCGTAGCCGCGCGCGGCGAGCTCGGCGGTCGCCCGGTCGGCCAGGTGGCGGAAGCCATTGAGCAGGAGCATGGCCAGATCGGCGCCGGATGCGGACATGCGGGCAGCCTAGCCGAGCCGTTGACTTCGACAACCAGGTTGTCTACCGTATTCGACAACCTAGTTGTCTATCTCGGGAGTGACCGTGTCCGATCTCACCCATCATGTCGCCGAGCTCAACGGCACGAGCCTGCACTACGTCTCGGCCGGCACCGGCGGCTCACCGATCCTGCTCGTCCACGGCTGGCCCGAGTCGTGGTGGGCCTTCCGCGAGCTCATCCCGCTGCTCGCCGCGACGCACCGGGTCTTCGCCGTCGACCTGCGCGGGTTCGGCGACTCCGGCACCGGGGAGGGGGACTACGACGTGGCGACCTCGGCTGACGACCTGCACCACCTGGTCGGGCACCTCGGCGTGGGCCCGGTCCACCTGTCGTGCCAGGACATCGGCGGCACGGTCGGCTTCCGCTTCGCCGCCACGCACCCCGCCGACGTGCTCAGCCTCACCGCGATCGAGGCCACCCTGCCCGGGTACGGGCTCGAGCAGCTCGCCGACGTCAACCACGGCGGCTCGTGGCACGTGGGCTTCCTGGGCGCGCCGGGCATCCCTTCGCTGCTCCTGCCCGGGCGGGAACGGCAGCTGCTCGCCGGGTGGGCGTACCCGATGATGCTCGCCACCCCCGGAGCCGTCACCGAGGCCGACCTGGACGAGTTCGCCCGCACCTATGCGCGGCCCGGGGGCTGGCGCGGGACGGAGGGGCTCTACCAGAGCGTCCTCGCCGACCAGGGCAGCACGCCGGCGCTGGCCGCGGCGCATCCGCTGACGATGCCCGTGCTCACCGTCGACGCGGCGAGCGCGCCCTTCACCGAGCAGACGTTCCGGCAGGTCACCGCCGGTCCGGTCACCTCGGTACGCCTCGACGGGGTCGGCCATCTCGTCGCACAGGAGGCCCCGGCCGCCCTCGCCGACGCGCTCCTGACCTTCACAGCCGGCGTCGACCAGGGCTGACGCTCGTCCTTCCGCTGTTTGCACCGGGTCGCGGGCGGCCCTTGTGCTCTGCGGCGCGGCCGGGTCAAGGGCGGCCCGTGTCCTTTACGGCGCGCCGGGTCGCGGGCGGCCCTTGTGCTCTGCGGCGCGCCGGGTCGCGGGCGGCCCTTGTCAGCGGATCGGGTTGCCCGCGGCGCGCAGGCTTTCCTTCACCTCGCCGATTGTCAGCTCGCCGAAGTGGAAGACGCTCGCCGCGAGCACCGCGTCCGCGCCCGCCGCCACCGCCGGCGGGAAGTGCGCGACCGCCCCGGCGCCGCCGCTCGCGATCACCGGAATGTCGACGACCGCGCGTACCGCGCCGATCAGCTCGAGGTCGAAGCCCGCCTTGGTCCCGTCCGCGTCCATCGAGTTGAGCAGGATCTCCCCCGCGCCGAGCGTGGCCACCCGCGCCGCCCACTCGACCGCGTCCAGGCCGGTGCTGCGGCGGCCGCCGTGCGTGGTGACCTCCCAGCCGCTGGGCTGGTCCGCGGTGCGGCGCACGTCGAGCGAGAGCACGAGCACCTGGTTGCCGAACCGGTCCGCGATCTCCGAGATCAGCTCGGGCCGGCTGATCGCCGCGGTGTTGACGCCCACCTTGTCGGCGCCGGCCCGCAGCAGCGTGTCGACGTTGTCCACCGAGCGGACCCCGCCCCCCACGGTCAACGGAATGAAGACCGATTCCGCCGTACGCCGGACGACGTCGAGCATCGTTCCCCGCGCATCCGACGACGCCGTCACGTCGAGGAACGTGAGCTCGTCCGCGCCCGCCGCGTCGTAGGCGGCGGCCAGCTCCACCGGGTCACCGGCGTCGCGCAGGTCGACGAAGTTGACACCCTTGACGACCCGTCCCGCGTCGACGTCGAGGCACGGGATCACGCGCACGGCGACCGTCATGCCGCGGCCTCGCGCAGCGCCTCGAGGGCCTCCGCCACGGTGAACGCCCCGGCGTAGAGCGCCTTGCCCGCGATCACGCCCTCCACGCCCACGGACTCCAGCGTCGCCAGGGCGCGCAGGTCGTCGAGGCTGGAGACGCCGCCGCTGGCGATGACCGGAGCCGGCGTACGGGAGCAGACCTCGCGCAGCAGATCGAGGTTCGGACCCTTGAGCGTGCCGTCCTTGGTGATGTCCGTGACGACGTAGCGCGCGGCGCCGGCCTTGTCGAGCCGCTCGAGCACCTCGTACAGGTCGCCGCCGTCCCGGGTCCACCCCCGCGCCGACAGCGTCCGCCCGCGCACGTCGAGGCCGATCGCCACCCGGTCGCCGAACTCCCCGCAGATCCGGTCGCACCACTCCGGGTCCTCGAGCGCGGCCGTGCCGATGTTGACCCGGGCGGCGCCGGTGCCGAGGGCCGCCCGCAGCGACTCGTCGTCCCGGATGCCGCCGGACAGCTCCACCTTCACGTCGAGCCGCCCGACCACCTCGGCCAGCAGCGCCGCGTTGGACCCCCGCCCGAACGCCGCGTCGAGATCGACCAGGTGCACCCAGTCGGCGCCGTCGTTCTGCCACGCCAGCGCCGCCTCCAGCGGATCGCCGTAGCTGGTCTCGGAGCCGGCGGCGCCCTGCACGAGACGCACGGCCTGGCCGTCGGCGACGTCGACGGCGGGCAGCAGGGAGAGGGTCACGAACAAGCTCCGATCTTGGGACGGACTAACGACGGCCGAGGACCGCGACGACGAGCGCCGGCAGCACCAGGACGAGGAGGACGGTCAGCACGATGCGCAGCCCGAGCTCCGGCACGAGGAACCACACCGCGACCGCGGCGACCAGCGGCACGGCGATGATGCCGAGGCGCTCGCCGCGGCTGCGCCGGTAGAGCCGGCCGGCGCCGCGCTTCTGCGGGGTGAGCCTGCGCTTGAACTCGGTCCGGCGGGTGCGGCGGGCGACCCGGCGCGCGGTCCGGGCCTTCTGCTTCTCGGCGACGGCGAGCCGCTCGGCCCGCCGGCGCGCGCGTTCCTTACTCATCCAGCGCGGACACCCAGTTGCGCAGCAGCGCATATCCGGCGTCGGCGGACTTCTCCGGGTGGAACTGGGCCGCCGACAACGCCCCGTGCTCCACCACCGCGGCGAACGGCAGATCGTGCGCGGCCGTGGTGACCTTCGCGCCGGCCGCTTCGAGGGCGGCGAGATCCGACGCCGCGTACGAGTGCACGAAGTAGAACCGCGTCTCCGGCTCCAGCCCGGAGAGCAGCGTCGACTCCCCGGGTGCGGTGACGGTGTTCCACCCCATGTGCGGAATCCGGCTCGCCGTCAGCTTCGTCACCGCGCCGGGCAGTAGCCCGAGCCCCCGCGTCTCGACGCCGTGCTCGACCCCCGTCTCGAACAGAATCTGCATGCCCACGCAGATCCCGAGCACCGGCCGCCCCGCGGCGACCCGCTCGGCGATGACCGGCCCGGCGCCCAGCTTCTCGATCCCAGCCATGCACGCCGCATAGGCCCCGACGCCCGGCACCACGAGCCCGTCCGCCGCCGCGGCCGCGTCGAGATCGTCCGTCACGGTGACATCCACGCCGGTCCGGGCGACCGCCCGCTCCGCCGACCGCAGGTTCCCCGAGCCGTAGTCCAGAATGACGACGCTGGTCATGAGTCCCCCGGGATCAGCCACAGCACGCCGCCCGCCGCCGAGATCAGCGCGAGCGCGGCGACGAGCCCGATCGAGAACTTGGTCGCCCCCTGCTGCCGCAGCGACACCACGCCGCCGACCAGCACACCGGCCAGGCCGAGCAGAAGGACCGGAACGATGGTGCTCACAGCACGCCCTCCGTCGACGGAAGCGCCCCGGCGTTGCGCGGATCGATGACGACGGCGCTCACAGCACGCCCTCCGTCGGCGGAAGCGCCCCGGCGTTGCGCGGATCGATGACGACGGTGCTCACAGCACGCCCTTCGTCGACGGGAGTGCCCCGGCGTTGCGCGGGTCGATCTCGACGGCCTCGCGCAGCGCCCGGGAGAACGCCTTGAACTGCGCCTCCACCACGTGGTGCGCGTCCGGGTGCCCGCCTTCGCGCGCCGCGCGCAGCACGCTGACGTGCAGCGTCACCTTGGCGGCGTGACCGAACGACTCGAAGATGTGCCGCGTCATGCTCGTCGGATAGACCGGCCCGATGTACGGCGCCAGGGCCGGCTCCTCGTGCACCACATAGGGCCGCCCCGACAGGTCCACGGCCGCCCGCACGAGCACCTCGTCCATCGGGATCGTCGCCGACCCGTACCGCCGGATGCCCGCCTTGTCCCCCAGCGCGATCGCGAACGCCTCGCCGAGCGCCAGCGCGGTGTCCTCCATCGTGTGGTGCGCGTCGATCTCCAGGTCGCCCTCGGTGCGCACGAGCAGATCGAAGCCGCCGTGCTTGGCCAGCTGGTTGAGCATGTGATCGTAGAAGCCGACCCCGGTGGCGAGGTCGCCCCGGCCCGTGCCGTCGAGGTCGATCTCGACGAGGACCTTGGTCTCGTTGGTGACGCGCTCGACGCGCCCGGTGCGGCTCACGACAGAATCTCCTCGGCGGCATTCAGGAAGGCGGACGTCTCGTCGGGATCGCCGGCGGTCACCCGCAACCAGCCGGGCAGCCCGACGTCGCGGATCAGCACGCCACGGTCGAGAAAGGCCTGCCACGCGGCCTTCTGGTCGCCCACGGCCCGCTCCCCGCCGGACCCGAGCGCGCCGGCCCAGCCCACCGACCCGGCCGGCGCGGCAGACCCGGCACCCGACGAGGCGGCAGACCCGGCACCGGACAAGGCGGCAGGCGACGACTCGGACAGCGAGGCGGACGCGGCGGGCACCGCGAAGAGCACGAAGTTCGCGTCGCTGTCGGCGACCCGGACTCCGCGCGAGCGCAGCGTCGAGACGATCCGGTCGCGCTGCTCCTTGATGGCGTCGACCGTCGCGAGCAGGGCGTCCCGCTCGGCGAGGGCGGCGCGCGCGGCGGCCTGGGTCAAGGACGACAGGTGGTACGGCAGGCGGACCAGCTGGACGGCGTCGACCACGGCCGGGTCGGCGGCGAAGTAGCCCAGCCGCCCGCCCGCGAAGCCGAACGCCTTGCTCATCGTGCGGCTGACGATCAGGCGCGGGTGCCCGGGCAGCAGGGTCAGGGCGCTCGGGGTGCCGGGCCGGGCGAACTCGGCGTAGGCCTCGTCGACCAGCACCATCCCGGGCGCCGCCGCGAGCACCGCGTCGATCACCTCGGGGTCGAGCGCCGTGCCGGTCGGGTTGTTGGGCGAGCAGAGGAACACCAGGTCGGGCCGGTACCGCTCGATCTGCTCGACGGCCGCCGCCGGGGTCAGCCCGAAGTCGGGGTCGCGCAGCGCGCCGATCCAGCGGGTGCCGGTGCCGGCGGCGAGCAGCGGGTGCATCGAGTACGAGGGGCCGAAGCCGAGCGCCGTCCGCCCCGGCCCGCCGAACGCCTGGAGGATCTGCTGCTGCACCTCGTTGGACCCGTTGGCCGCCCACACCTGCGCGGTGGTGAGCCCGTGCCCGAGATAGCCCGCGAGATCCGTGCGCAGTGCGATCGCGTCCCGGTCGGGATAGCGGTTGAGGTCGCGCAGCTCGGCCTGCACCGCCTTGGCGATCGCCTCGACGACCGCCTCGGGCACCGGGTACGAATTCTCGTTCGTGTTCAGCCGCACCGCCACGTCCAGCTGCGGCGCACCGTACGGAGTCTGGCCCCGCAGGTCGTCCCGGATCGGCAGCTCGTCGATCGTCGTCACGACGCACCCCCGGCCCCGAAGCGGGCGGTCACGGCCTGGCCGTGGGCGGGCAGGTCTTCGGCGTTGGCCAGGGCGACCACGTGCGGCGCCACGTCACGCAGCGCGGCCTCGTCGTACTCCACGACGTGGATCCCGCGCAGGAACGACTGCACTGACAGCCCGGACGAGTGCCGCGCGCAGCCCGCCGTCGGGAGCACGTGGTTGGAACCGGCCGCATAGTCACCGAGCGACACCGGCGAGTACGCCCCGACGAAGATCGCTCCGGCGTTGCGCACCTTGAGCGCCCACTCGCGGGCGTCGCGCGTCTGGATCTCCAGGTGCTCCGCCGCGTAGGCGTCGACCACGGCCAGGCCCTGCGTCAGGTCGTCGACCAGCACCACACCGGACTGGCGGCCGCCGAGCGCCTCGCGCACCCGGGCCTCGTGCTTGGTCGCGGGCACCTGCACGGCGAGCTGGGCGTCGACCGCGTCGGCCAGCGCGGGCGAGTCGGTGACCAGGACGCTGGCGGCGAGCGGGTCGTGCTCGGCCTGGCTGATCAGGTCGGCGGCGACGTGCACCGGCGACGCGGTGTCGTCGGCCAGGATCGCGATCTCGGTCGGCCCGGCCTCGGCGTCGATGCCGACCGTGCCCTGCAGCAGCCGCTTGGCCGCGGTCACCCAGATGTTGCCCGGCCCGGTGATCACGTCGACCGGGGCGCACCCGTCGGTCTCGTCGGCGCCCGTCGACCCGTGGCCGAGCATGGCGACCGCCTGGGCCCCGCCCACCGCATAGACCTCATCGACGCCCAGCAGCGCGCAGGCCGCCAGGACCCGCGCGTCGGGCAGGCCGCCGTTTTCCGGCTGGGGCGGGCTCGCCACGACCAGGGACTCGACGCCCGCGGCCTGGGCCGGCACGACGTTCATCACGACGGTGGACGGATAGACGGCCAGGCCACCCGGCACGTAGAGCCCGACCCGGGACACCGGGACCCACCGCTCAAGCACGGTGCCGCCGGGCACCACCTGCGTCGTCACGTCGGTGCGGCGCTGGTCGGCGTGGACCTTGCGAGTGCGCTCGATCACCACCTCGAGGGCCCGGCGCACGTCCGGGTCGAGGGTCTCGACCGCGGCGGCGATGGCCTCGGCGGGCACGCGCAGGCGCTCCAGGCGTACGCCGTCGAATCTCTCCGTGGCCTCGCGGATCGCCGTGAATCCATGCTCCCGGACCGCCTCCACGACGGGGCGGATCCGCTCGACGGCTTGGGCGACGTCGAGCTGGGCACGGGGCAGCAGACCGCGCGGGTCCCGGCGGGAGCCGCGCAGGTCGATCCGGTTCAGCACGCCGCCAAGTCTAGGCCGTGCGCCGCAGCGGCTCCGGGCGCGGTTCCAGGCAGTGGGACCCGCCACGACTCGCCCGCCGCCCGGCGTGGCGTGAACCGTCCCGGCCAGGGGTGAGACCCGCCACGGAAGCGCGCGGAGCACCTGCGCGTCGCTGCGGGGACATCCGCCACGGCAACATTCCCGGCGGCGTGGCGAGCGCTCATCAAGAGCATGCCGATACGCTCAGGACGTGGGCGCGATTCTCCCGGTGTTCCCCCTCGGCACGGTGCTGTTCCCCGGCCTCGTGCTGCCCCTGCACATCTTCGAGGAGCGCTACCGCTCGCTGGTGCGTGACCTGGTCGCCGGCACCGGCGACGACCCGCACGAGTTCGGCGTCGTGACCCTGCGGCACGGCTCCGAGGTGCTCACCGAGACCGGCGACGACGACGAGGCCGCCGAGCCCGACGCCGTCACCCCCGACCAGCTCTTCGAGGTGGGGTGCACCGCCGAGCTCCGCCAGGTCACCGAGCTCCCCGACGGCCGGTTCGACATCGTGACCGTGGGCCGGCGCCGCTTCCGGGTGCTCGCCCTCGACCCCGAGCCGCACCCCTATCTCACCGCCGAGGTCGAGTGGCTCCCCGACGAGGAGGCCGCCGACGCCACCGCCGAGCTCCTGGCGCCGCGGGTGCTGGCCGCCTTCCGCACCTACCTCGACCTGCTGCGCCCCGACTCCGAGGTGCTCGACCAGGTCCCCGACGATCCGACCGTCCTGTCCCACCTGGTCGCGGCCACCGCGCAGCTGACCGTCCAGGAGCGCCAGGACCTGCTCGCCGCCCCCGACACGATCACCCGGCTGCGCGCGGAGCTGCGTCTGCTCAACCGCGAGGCGGGGCTGCTGGCTCGCGTCCGCGCGGTGCCCGTCCCCCTCTCGGACCTGGCCCGACCCAACAGTCCCAACTGACCGCCCGGCTGCCGCGGAGAGAACCAAGCGGTCCCGGTCAGCGACCCGCCGTCGAGCCGGACGAATCGGGCGATTCCGTGGCCGAGCCGGAGGGGCCGGCCGGCGACGGCCCGGGCTCGGTGCCTTCCGCCGGGAAAAGGCCACCCGACGGCTCCACCGGCGGATAGTCCCGGCCGTAGCCCGGCTTCGCGCCCGGCTGGTCGAGCTCCGGGTCGTTGGACCACCCCGCCAGCAGCGTCGTCACGATCACCGCGGCGAACGCGGCGACCAGCAGGGCCCCGTGCGCGTGCAGGTCCGGCGGCCGCTGGAAGGTGTCGCCCGGCTGCGAGCTGTCCTGCCACGAGTTCCAGGCCGAGAGCCCGATCAGCCGCCCGGCCTGCCACATGACCACCGTCGACGCGAGCCCGCCGAGCGTGACGCCGAGCAGCACGGCGGGGCCCCGGTCGCGGCGCAGGACCAGCCAGGCGACCAGGGCGGCGACCAGCCCGAAGGCGAAGGCGATGAGCGTGAACCAGCCGTCCGCGGCGATGTACTCCTCGGGCGACGGGTCGTTGACCACGACGGCGGCGCCCGTGTTGATCACCGGCACGTCCGGCGCCACCCAGGCCCAGAGCAGGCCGAGCAGGGCGCCGGCGACGGCCATGGCCGCGATGATCGCGGCGGCGACGACGGCCGCCCGCTGCCAGGAGCGCCGCGACCGGGCCCGCGGCTCGGCGACGGGCTCCGGCAGGGCGGGCGCGGTGTCCGGCGGCGGCCCGTACAGGTAGACCGGCTCCGGTTCGTGGCTCGGGTTCACTCCACGATCCTGCCAGGTCCGCGCCGCTGATCCATCACGCGACCGCCGACGGGCCGAGGATCATCTTCAGGTCGGCGCGCAGGGCGGGCGTCGGCGCGACCTTGAAGCCGCCGAGCCGCATGACCGTCTTGCGGCTGCCGTTGAGCAGGTGCACGTGGACCTCGGCGTCGCCCGGGTGGCTGACGAGGATGTCCTTGAGCTCCGAGACCAGCGGCGGCGTGCACCGGGTGATCGGCATGGTCAGCGTGATCGGCTTGGAATCCGGGTTGTGCGTGACGTCGGGCATCGACATGTCCATCGCCATGATCCGGGGCGTGTCGTCGCGGCGGTCGACCCGGCCCTTCACGACGACGATGGCGTCCTCGGCGATGTATTGCCCGATGACCTCGTACGTGTTGGGGAAGAACAACGCCTCCACGCCGCCGGCGAGGTCCTCCAGGGTGGCCGACGCCCAGGCCCGGCCCTGCTTGGTGATCCGGCGCTGCACGCCGGTGAGGATGCCCGCGAGCGTGACGACCTGCCCGTCGGGCACCGAGCCCTCCTCGTTGAGCGAGGCGATGCTGGTGTCCGCGGCGTTGGCGAGCACCTGCTCCAGGCCGGCGAGCGGGTGGTCGGAGACGTAGAGACCGAGCATCTCCCGCTCGAAGGACAGCTTGTCGCGCTTGTCCCACTCGTCCTCGGTGATCGTCGGCATGGCCACGGTGGCCGAGCTGCCGCCGCCCGCGTCGTCGCCGAACGCCCCGAACAGGTCGAACTGGCCCGCGGCCTCCTTGCGCTTGACGTCGGCGAAGGCGTCGATGGCCTCGGCGTGCACCGCGAGCAGCGCCTTGCGGCTGTGCCCGAGCGAGTCGAACGCGCCGGCCTTGATCAGCGACTCCACGGTCCGCTTGTTGCAGACCACCGCGTCGACCTTGGAGAGGAAGTCGTAGAAGTCCTTGTACTCGCTCTTCTCCACGCGGCAGCGCGCGATGGACTCCACGACGTTGGCGCCGACGTTGCGCACGGCGCCCAGCCCGAAGCGGATGTCCTTGCCGACCGGGGTGAACGGGCCGGCGGACTGGTTGACGTCGGGCGGCAGCACCTGGATGCCCATGCGGCGGCACTCGGCCAGGTACATGGCCATCTTGTCCTTGTCGTCACCGACGGACGTGAGCAGCCCGGCCATGTACTCGGCGGGGTAGTGCGCCTTCAGGTACGCGGTCCAGAACGACACCAGCCCGTACGCGGCGGAGTGCGCCTTGTTGAACGCATAGCCGGCGAAGGGCACCAGCACGTCCCACACCGCCTGGATCGCCTCGTCGGAGTAGCCGTGCTCGCGGCAGCCGTCCCGGAACGGGATGAACTCCTTGTCGAGGATCTCCTTCTTCTTCTTGCCCATGGCCCGGCGGAGCAGGTCGGCCTGGCCGAGCGAGTAGCCGGCGAGGATCTGCGCGGCGCGCTGCACCTGCTCCTGATAGACGATCAGGCCGTATGTGGGCTCGAGGATCTCCTGCAGCGGCTTCTCGAGCTCGGGGTGGATCGGGGTGATCTCCTGGAGCTTGTTCTTGCGCAGCGCGTAGTTGGTGTGCGACTCGACGCCCATCGGGCCGGGCCGGTAGAGCGCCAGGACGGCGGAGATGTCCTCGAAGTTGTCGGGCTTCATCAGACGCAGCAGCGACCGCATCGGGCCGCCGTCCAGCTGGAACACGCCCAGGGTGTCGCCGCGGGCCAGCAGATCGTAGGACTTGGGGTCGTCCAGCGGCAGCTTCAGCAGATCGAGGTCGAGGCCGTGGTTGAGCTTGATGTTCTTGACCGCGTCATCGATGATCGTCAGGTTGCGCAGGCCCAGGAAGTCCATCTTGAGCAGGCCGAGCGTCTCGCAGGTCGGATAGTCGAACTGCGTGATGATCACGCCGTCGGAGGCGCGGCGCATCAACGGGATGTGGTCGATGATCGGCTCGGCGCTCATGATGACGCCCGCGGCGTGCACGCCGGTCTGCCGGATCAGCCCCTCGATGCCCCGCGCGGTGTCGATGACCTTCTTGACGTCGGGCTCCGAGTCGTACATCGAGCGGATCTCGCCCGCCTCGTTGTAGCGCTTGTCGTCCTTGTTGAAGATGCCGGTGAGGCTCATGCCCTTGCCCATGACGTCCGGCGGCATGGCCTTGGTGATCCGGTCACCGACCGCGAACGGGTAGCCGAGCACCCGGGAGGCGTCCTTGATCGCGGCCTTCGCCTTGATCGTGCCGAACGTGGCGATCTGCGCGACCTTGTCCTCGCCCCAGCGGTCGGTCACGTATTTGATGACCTCGCCGCGCCGGCGCTCGTCGAAGTCGATGTCGACGTCCGGCATGGAGATGCGCTCGGGGTTGAGGAACCGCTCGAAGATCAGGCCGTGCGGGAGCGGGTCGAGGTCGGTGATGCCCATCGCGTACGCGATCAGGGACCCCGCCGCGGAGCCACGCCCCGGGCCCACGGCGATGCCGTTGCGCTTGGACCACTGGATGAAGTCGGCGACCACGAGGAAGTAGGACGGGAAGCCCATCTGGATGATGACGCCCAGCTCGTACTCGGCCTGCTTGACGTGGGTCTCCGGGATGCCGTCGGGGAACCGCGCCCGCAGCCCCTCGAAGGCCACGTGGCGGAAGTACTCCTCCTCGGAGTAACCCTCCGGGATGGGGAACCGGGGCATCAGGTTCTTGAACGTGAACATGCCCTCGGTGTCGACCCGCTCGGCCACGAAAAGCGTGTTGCGGCAGCCCTCCAGCCAGGCCTCCGACGAGTCGACCGCGCGCATCTGGTCGGCCGACTTCACGAAGTAGCCCGCGCCGTCGAAGCGGAACCGGTTGGGGTCGGCCACGTTGCTGCCGGTCTGCACGCACAGCAGCACGTCGTGCGCCTCGGCCTGCGCCTCGTGCACGTAGTGCGAGTCGTTGGTCACCAGCGGCCGGATGTTGAGCTTCTTGCCGATCTCCAGCAGCCCGTCGCGGACCCGCTTCTCGATCGACAGGCCGTGGTCCATGATCTCGAGGAAGTAGTTGTCCCGGCCGAGCGCCTCCTGGTAGCGCGCGGCGGACTCGAGCGCCTCGTCGAACTGCCCCAGCCGCAGCCGCGTCTGCACCGCCCCGGACGGGCAGCCGGTCGTGCCCATGATGCCCTCGGCGTGCTCCGCGATGATGTCGAAGTCCATGCGCGGATACTTACCGAGCTGACCCTCCATCGAGGCCCGCGAGTTGAGCCGGAAGAGGTTCTTCAGGCCGACCGCGTTCCGCGCCCACATGGTCATGTGGGTGTACGCGCCGTTACCCGAGATGTCGTCGCTCTTCTGCTCCGGCCGGCCCCACTTGATGCGACTCTTGTTGAGCCGCGACTCGGGCGCGAGATAGGCCTCCACCCCGATCACCGGGGTCACGCCGGCCGCCTTGGCCTGCGTGTAGAAGTCGTAGGCCCCGTGCATGTTGCCGTGGTCGGTGATCGCCGCGGCCGGCATGCCGAGGCGGTTGGCCTCCGCGAGGAGCTCCTTCACCCGCGCCGCGCCGTCGAGCATCGAATACTCGGTGTGCACGTGCAGGTGCACGAACGAGTCAGACACCCAGGGCCCCCTAACTCCCGCGGCGACGAAGACCTGACGAGCCTAGACCCGTGGCCCCGCGAGAGGGGAGCCAGACACCCACCTATTCGGGGATTGCCTCGATGATCACACCGGCTACTCCGCGAACGGCTCGATCATCATCGCCGCCGCGCGCTGCCAGGCCTGCTTCGTCTCGGGCTGCAGGGCGCCGTACTCGATGGACGACCCCACCTCCAGCGACGGGTCGTACGGCACGATGGCCACCGCCCGCGTCCGCGTGGCGAAGTGCTTCGCGAGGTCGTCCAGCAACGGCAGCTTGCCCGGCGACGGGCACGAGATCAGCGTGACCGCGTTGCGGACCAGCTCCTCCTGCCCGGTCTCGTTGAGCACGTCGAGCATCCAGTCGGCGGTGAAGGCGGCGTCCTCGCGGGGCACGGTCGTCACGACGAGCTGGTCGGCGCTGCGCATGACGGTCTGCCAGTTGATGCTCTCGACGTTGTTGCCGGTGTCGACGCAGATGACGTCGTGGGTGCGGCGGAGCAGGTCCGTCACCCGGCTCACCGTGCTCTGGTCGAGCCGCTGCGCGAACCGGGGGTTCTCCTCGCCGGCCAGCACGTCGTAGGAGCCGTCCGAGGCGTGCCGCAGATAGCCGTCGAAGACCTGCATGAGGTCGTTGCCGTGCATGTTCTCGATCTGGAGCAGGTCGCTGACCAGGTGCCGGATGGTGCGGGCGTGCCGGGCGCTGCCGGCGCGCAGGCCGAGGGTGCCGCGCAGCTCGTTGTCGTCCCAGGCGAGCACGCCCCGGCCGCGCACGCTGCCGATGGTGGCGGCGGCCAGCACGGTCGCGGTGGTCTTGTGGACGCCACCCTTGGGGTTGGCGAAGGCCAGCACCCGCGGCTTGCCCAGCTTGCGGCGCAGCGTGGCGACCGCCCGGTCCTCGGCCTCCTGCCGCGTCTGCCGCCACTCGATGCGCGAGGCGGCGGGCGACGTCGGCGAGGGCGCGGAAGGCGGCGCCGAACGAGGCGCGGGAGCCAACGGCGGAACCGACCGCGGCGCGGGAGCCAACGGCGGCGCCGAACGAGGCGCGGGGGCCAGAGGCGGCGGCACGAAGGACTGCGGCGCGAAGGACTGCGGCGCCGACGGCGGCGCCGGCACCGAGGCCGACCCGACCGAGGCGGCCCCGCGCGACGGCAGGGGCGGCGCCGGCCGCGCGCCCGGATTGAAGAAGCTGTTCGAGTCGGCATCCGGCCGCGGCTGGAACCCCTCCCCGATCCGCGACTGCCGACGCTGATCAAGCGAAGGCGCAGGCGCCGGCAAGGGCGCAGGCCCCCGATCGAAAGACCGATCAAGCGAAGGAGAAGGAGGAGGCGAAACAGCGGGCGACGCCTCCGAAGCGTTCAGCCGCTCCCCCAGCGAAGCCCGACCCGGCCGCTGCTCCAGCGGATTGACCGGCGGCGGCACCGGAGCCCGCCGGGGCTCGGCCGCCCCGTAGGCCTCCCGCTGCCGCGGATCCAGCGGATTGAACGGCCGCTGCGGCCGACTGGGCAACGGCTGCGCATCGCCCTCGAGCCGCGAGCCGAAGTCTTCCCGGCGCGACCCGGAGTCCTCCGGCTCACGCTCGTCGTCCCGCGCGCTGTGCCGGGCCCGGTCGAGCAGCGCCCGCCAGCGCGGCGCCGGCTCCGCAGGCCGGCCCCAGCCGGTCTCGGTCCCGTCCACGGCTCGTCCTCCCCGCCCCTGCTCGATATCGGTCAATGTGCGCGCCGGTCACCGTCGGGGCAACAGGCTACGGACGCCTACCTTATTCGGGCCACCTCTGCGTGGCACAAGCCTGAGCGCTCTTGATCACCAACTGACAAACGCCGCCTTCACGGGCGAATGCACGTGAAGACTCCTGGAATCAACGCCCGGACGCGCCCGGGGATGCTGCCAGTGCTCGGGACGGCAGCTCGGCCTCGGTGCTCGCGGACGGTGCGGTCGATGCGGCAGCGCTCTCCTCCGGTGCCGGGGCGGACGGCGTGGGCCCCGGCGCGGGACGGGACGGTGCGGCCGGCGTCACACTCGCCCCGGTCGATGAGGGTAGTGGCGGGGAGGTTTGCGGGGCAACCTCCACCGTCGTCGTCTGTTCGGGCTGGACCGGGCGGAACTCGGTGCGGTCGAGGCGGCGTACCTCGGGGGCCGGGTCCACCGCCCGCACCTCGGCGCGGTCCGCGATGGTGTCGAGGATCTCCGGCCCGGCGCGCACGACGGCGGCGAAGACGCAGGCGCAGGCGGCCCGGTAGGCCGCGGCCTCGGCGGCGGCCGTCCGCGCGGCCGTGTCGTAGGCCAGGCGCAGGCGCTCGTCGTTGCGGGTGTCGCCGTGGAGCTTCCCGGCGAGCTTGCGATAGTCGGCCTGCTCCTGGTCACGGGCCAGGGCGGCGTTCTGCATGCCGGAGACGACATCTTGCGGCATGCGATAAACCGGAATCTTGACGACCTGCGTGCGCACGCCGGGCAGCGGCGCCCGGGCGTAGACCTGGGCGACGGGCGCGCCGCCGAGCAGGGCGGGAAGCCGGTCGGGCGGGAAGTAGGAGGCCAGGCTGACCAGGGCCCAGGTCTCGCCCGACGCGGGCGCCCCGGAGGCCGGCAGCAGCGCCGCCAGCTCGCCCCGGCTCGAGCGCAGATAGCCGGCGACCGACTGGCCGTCGACCACGCCGACCCGCACGACGTCGCCGGACTCGCGCTCGGGGGCCGGGCCGTGGTCGGTGCTGACCACGACCGTGATGAGCAGGGCCAGGGCCGAGGCCAGCACGAGCCCGGTCAGGACCCGCAGCCGCACGGGACCCGAGCCGGTGCGGGGCAACCCCCGCACCGGAGCGTGCATCGTGCGGTCTCCGGGGCCCATCGGAAGAAACCTAGCTCTCACCAAGGATGTCGAGTGCGTGCGCCAGGTCCTCAGGGTAGTCGCTCACGAACCGGACCTCCTCCAGCGTGCGCGGGTGCAGGAAGGAGAGCTCGCGGGCGTGCAGCCACTGCCGCTTCAGCCCGAGCCGGGCCGCCAGGGTCGGATCGGCGCCATACGTGAGATCGCCCACGCAGGGGTGCCGCAGCGCCGAGAAGTGGACGCGGATCTGGTGGGTGCGCCCCGTCTCCAGCTTCACGTCGATCAGGCTCGCCGAGCGGAACGCCTCGAGGGTGTCGTAGTGCGTGACGCTGGGCTTGCCGTCGGACATGACCGCGTACTTGTAGTCGGCGGTGGGGTGCCGGTCGATCGGCGCGTCGATCGTGCCGCGCAGCGGGTCGAGGTGACCCTGCACGACGGCGTGGTAGCGCTTGTCGACCTCGCGCTCCTTGAAGGCGCGCTTGAGGACGCTGTAGGCCACCTCGCTCTTGGCCACGACCATGAGCCCGGTGGTGCCGACGTCGAGGCGGTGCACGACGCCCTGCCGCTCGGCCGCGCCGCTGGTCGCGACGTTCTGGCCCATGGCGGCCAGGCCGCCGATCACGGTCGGGCCGGTCCAGCCGGGGCTCGGGTGCGCGGCCACGCCGACGGGCTTGTCGACCACCACGATGTCGTCGTCGCTGTAGACGATGCCCAGGCCGTGCACCGGCTCGGCGACCACGGCGGGCGCGGTCACCGGCGGCGGCAGCGTGACCTCGAGCCACGCCCCGGCGCTGACCTTGTCGCTCTTGGGCCGCGGGATGCCGTCGACGAGCGCGTCACCGGCCTCGACCAGGGACGCGGCCGCCGTGCGGCTCAGGCCGAAGAGACGCGACACGGCCTGGTCGAGACGCATGCCGTCCAGACCGTCGGGTACGGGCAACGACCGCGCGCTCATGCCGCGGCCCGCTTCTGCCCGGTACGCGACCCGTCGCGCTGCCGCCCGGTCAGCTCGAGCAGCACCGCCAGCACCACGCCGACGCTCAGGCAGCTGTCGGCGATGTTGAAGACGGGGAAGTACTGCGCGTTGGGCCCGAAGACACTGATCATGTCGACCACGTGCCCCTGGAAGAAGCCGGGGTCCCGGAACAACCGGTCGCCCAGGTTGCCCAGCGCCCCGCCCAGCACGAGGCCGAGCGCGACCGCCCACGGGATCGACCGCAGCCGGACGGCCATCCATCCGATCCAGCCCACGACGACGATCGTCACCAGCGGGAAGATCCAGGTCATCCCGGCGCCCATGCTCCATGCGGCGCCGCTGTTGCGCAGCAGCGACAGGTAGACCAGGCCGCCCAGGATGCGCACCGGCTCACCTTCGGTCAGGCCGTTGGTGGACAGCTCCTTGACCAGCTGGTCGAGCAGCACCGCGACGACGGCCACGACGCCGAGCACCGTGACCGCCTTGCGGGAAAAACTCTGGGGTGCGGCGGCGACCGGATCCGGCCCACCCCCGGCGGACTCCCCCGGAAGCGAGCCCGCGGGCGAACTCGCGGGTGAGCCCCCCGGAAGCGAGCCCGCGGGCGAACTCGCAGGCGAGCCCGCGACGGGCCCGCCCGCAGGCGAGCCCTCGACCGGGTGCGCGGCGCCGGCCGCTGCCTCGTCGGCGTTCAGCGTCGTTCCTCCAACTGCTTGCAGGACACACACAGGGTCGCGACCGGGAACGCCGCCAGCCGCTCGACGGGGATGGCGTTGCCGCATCGCTCGCACCAACCGTAGTTGCCTTCGCCGAGCCGCTCGAGGGCGCGTTCCACCTGTGTGATCCGCTCCAGCAGATTGTGCGCGAGAGTGATCTCCTGCTCACGCTCGAACGTCTTCGTGCCGGTGTCCGCCTGGTCGTCCCCGGCGGAGTCCTCGAGCCGCTCGCGCTGGAGGGCGGTGATCTCGGAGAGGGAGCGGTCGTACTCCTCCTGCAGCTCGTCGCGGCGCTCCACGAGCGCGACGCGGATCTGCTCGGTCTCCTCCGCGCTGCGGGTCCCCTTCGGCGCGGCCTTCTCGGTTGCCTTGGCCATCGTCGCTCCCCTGAGCCGCGCGCGGGGCGCGGCGAATCTCGGCGGTCATCGGTGTCGCGGGGTCGCGGTCGCCCACCGCCCCCGCACCCAGGCGGCCACGCCCCCGCGCGGCCCGGCACGCACCCCACGCACCTGTGCGCGGCGGTTCGACCCAGCCGCGCACTCCGGAGGGTGGCAAGGATACGGAACGTGAACGGTCCCGACAACACGCCGCACCGCCCCGACCTGCGACAAAAGCCCCGAACCGGACCGTCGGATACCGGTCAGGCCCCGACGGACCCGCCCGGCCGGCCGCCGGCGGAAGCCACGGATGATGCGGCGCCGGTCAGACCCGTTCCATCCCGTCCTCCCCGAACCACCGCGCGAGCCGCCCCCGCCGGCTCACGGCCCGCAACCGGCGTTCGGCGGTGTCCCGCACGTCCGCGGTGGCGACGATCAAAAGACTGTCCCCCGTACGCATCCGCGTGTCCGGCCCCGGCACGAACCCGCCCCCGTCCCGCACGATCAGCGTGACGCCGGCCCCGACCGGCAGCCGCAACTCGTCGATGTGCACCCCGGCCAGCCGCGAGCCCCGGTCGATGTCGATCTGCAGCAGGTCCGCGTGCATGCGCTCGAGCGGCGCCGTCTCGACGTGCACCTCGACCGTCTCCTCCGGCGCCGTGATGCCGAGCCGCCGCGCGACCGGCGCCAGGGTGCCCGCCTGCACCAGCGTGAAGATGATCACCAGCACGAACACCGCGTCGAAGAGCCGTCCCGCCCCGGGCGTCCCCGCCGACAACGGGATCGTCGCGAGCACGATCGGCACCGCGCCGCGCAGCCCGGCCCAGCTCAGGAACGCCTGTCCCCGCCAGCCCAGCCGCCGCGAGCCGCGCACCGCGACCGCCGACACCCACACCGACAGGGGCCGGGCGAAGAGGACCAGCGCACACCCCACGACCAGCGCCGGCACCAGCGCCGCGGGCAGCTCGGCCGGCGACACCAGCAGCCCGAGCAGCACGAACAGTCCGATCTGGGCCACCCACGCCAGCCCGTCCGCGAACCCCAGGATCGCCCGGCGGTGCGGGACCCGGCCGTTGCCGAGCACCACCCCGGCCACATAGACGGCGAGGAAGCCCGAGGCGTGGGCGACGGCACCGACCGCGTACGCGAGGAAGGTCAGCGCCACGGCCGCGATCGGATAGAGCCCGGCCGACGGCAACGCGGCGTGCCGGAGCAGCCACCGTCCGGCCACGCCGACCACGAGGCCGATCGCGGCGCCGGCGCTGAGCTCGTACAGGACGAGCAGGAGTTCGTACCACCAAGGGTGAGCGAAGGCACCCACGGCCGAGAGCAGCACGACCAGCAGGACCACCGGCGCGTCGTTCATGCCGGACTCGGCCTCGAGCGTGGCGACCAGCCGGCGCGGCAGCCGCAGCCGCCGCAACGTGGCGAACACCGCCGCCGCGTCCGTCGACGACAGCACCGCCCCGTAGAGCAGCGCGAGCCGCCAGTCGAGCCCGAGCACCCAGTGCACGACAGCGCCCACGACGGCGACGCTGACGGCCACCCCGAGCGTGGCCAGCGTCGCGGAGAGCCCGAGCACGGGCCGCAGGGTGGTCCAGCGCGCGGTCAGCCCGCCCTCGGCGATGATCATGATCAGAGCGCAGAAGCCGAGGGTACGGGTCAGCTCCGCGTCATCGAACCGGATCCCCAGCCCGGACTCGCCGATCAGCATCCCGATGAGCAGATAGACGAGCAGGCTCGGCAGCCCGATCCGCGTCGACACGCGCACCGCCCCGACCGCCACGAGCAGCACCGCGGCCCCGAGCAGGAGCGCGACGTCGAGCCCCTCCGTCACGCCACGCCGCCGCTCGCCCCGCCACGAGCCTCGCCGCCGGCCCCACCAGGAGCGCCACCGCTGCCGACCGCCCTGCCAGGAGCGCCATCACGCAGGGCGGCTACTTCGGCGCCGACGTCCCCGTCGACGGTGAAGACCTTGTCCCGGCTCGTCGCCCCGAGCTTGAGCGCGACCGCCCCCGCCCGCACCCCCAGCGCCTCGGCCAGCGCCCGCCGCACCGCCTCAGTGGCCTTCCCGTCGACCGCGGGCGCCCCTACCGCGACTATCAGCGCCGGCCCGTGCGGACCCTCGTAGCGCCCGCCGACCCGGGTCCGACCCGCCCCCGGCCGCGCCCGCACCGCCACCGACACCGGCCCATCGGCCTGCGCGCCCGCCGCCCCGCCCCGCGCAGAACCCGCCGGGCGACCGGCAGCATCGGAGGGATCGGATCGAGGCGCACGCCGCTTGGCCATGCCTCATTGTGCCGATGATCGATGCGAACCCGGAGCGGGCCCGCATCGACACCCACCGTCACCAACCGCGCTGACCCAGCGTCACCGGCGCGAGAGGGGCTCGCGCCGGCGACCCGGCCGGCGAACGGTGGGCAGCGCTCAGCCGCAACGCCGAGGACTCAGGAGCGTGTCGCCGCGGGCTCAGGAACGGGCCGCCGCGGCGACCAGCCGATCGACCGGACGGCACTGCCCGCACGGGCTGAAGCCGAGCTCGACCGCCTCCGCCACCGGCAGCCCCTCGGTCTCCCGGCCGGCCAGATGCGGGCACCCGGCCACGTGATAACGCGGCCGCCCGTCCACGACCAGCACCTCCGCGTCCATCCGGGCCACCCGCACCGCGTCGGCCGGCCGGACCGCCTGCGGCAGCGGCTCGTCGTCCGGGTCCTCCGGATCGGGCGCGGCGTACTCCCCGGCCTCCGCCGGGTCCGAAGCCACCGGTGGCCCGGCCGCGCTCTCCGGGGAAGCGTCCCCCTCGGACCGCGCGGCACCGATCACCGAGGCCGCCTGCTCGTAGTCGGCCCGGGGCCGGTCGCCCTCGCCGCCGGGAGCGTCGTGGGCCGGACCGGCGCCGGTGCGGGAGGACTCCGGTCCCGAGAACGGAGCATGGTCCCCACCGGCGCCGGCTCCGGCCCGCGGCGACTCGTCGCGCAGATCCGCGTCCGGAATGACACGCTGAGTCACATCGGGCCCGGTGGTGGCCGCCGTCCGGGGCGGGCCGGTGAGGCCCGCCTCGGCGTCGCGCTGACCCGCGGCGTAGGCGGCGGCCTGGTCCTGCCGGGCCCGGTCGTCCCGGTCGTCGTCCGGAGCGTCACGATCGGCCACCGGACCGGGAACGGCGTCGTCGATCTCCGAGGCGTCGCCGGAGCCGGAGAACGCCCCCGGGACGTCCCGGTCAGCGTAAGCGTCCCGCTCCCGCGACGACCCGAGATCCGAGAAAGCGCCCGGCCCGGCGAAGGAGGAAGCGGAAGAGCCCGGCCCGGCGAACGAGGAATCAGCGGATGGGGCCTCGGAAGCCGGTGCGGCCGCGGAGGACCCGGCAGCCGCGCGAGCGGCGGAGCGGGTGCGCGCCCGGGACCGGGCGGGAGAGGGGCCGGCGTCGGGATCCGACTCGCGGCGGGCGGCCGACTGGCGGGCGCCTGCCACGAGGGCGACGGCGGCCAGCAGGCTGGCGACGATCGAGCTGATGAGGAGGGAGCTCGAGCCGCCGACCAGGCCCAGGACGAGCAGCAGCACGGCGACGAGGATGAGCAGAAGGCTGGCTACGATCATGGCTCATCCCCGTCGCAGTGTTGACCGTGGAGCGGCTGTGCCGCACTGCAAAGGAACTCAGGGGTGGTGCGGGGGCTCAGCGGCCCTCGATGGAGTTGGCCCGGCTGCCGCCGTAGGACCCGGCGAGGCCGGCCGCGGCGAGACCGCCGGAGCCGCCGACCGCCCGGCCGGCGTCGGCCCGCGACATCTCCGCCTCGAGGCCCTGGCCCCGGCCGTCGAGGTCGCGCAGCTGGCTCTCGAGGTAAGCCTTCAGGCGGGTGCGGTACTCCCGCTCGAACTGCTTGAGCTCCTCGATGTGCTTCTGCAGCGCGGTGCGCTTGGCGTCCAGGCCGCCCATGGCCTCCTGGTGCCGCTGGCGCGCGTCCCGCTCGAGGGCGTCGGCCTTCGCCCGCGCCTCGCGGGTGACCTCCTCCGCCTTGGAGCGAGCCTCGGACAGCAGCTTGTCGGCCTCGCGGCGCGCGTCGGAGACGTGGTCGTCCGCGGTGCGCTGGGCCATCATCAGGACCCGCAGGGCCTGCTGCTCGCCGTCGCCACCGCCGGACGGGGCCGGCGCGCCGGGGCCCTGGGCCCGGACCTGCTCGAGCTCGGCCTGCATCTGGCGGGCGGCCTGCTCCGCGGCGGTCTTGTCGCGCTGCACCCGGTCGAGCTGGGCCTTGATGTCGTTGAGCTCCGCGGCGAGGCGGGGGTCGGAGCTGGGGCCGGCCGGCGCGGGACCGCGCCCGCCGCGCTCCACCTGCGCGCGCAGCTCGTTGTTCTCCTCGATCAGACGGGCGAGCTCGCGCTCGACCTCGTCCAGGAAGGCATCGACCTCCTCCTCGTCGTACCCCCGCTTGCCGATCGGGGGCTTCTTGAAGGCGACGTTATGCACGTCGGCCGGGGTCAGCGGCATCGAAACTCCTCGGGTCAGTTGCGGCCGCGTGGGACGGGGCCGATCAGCGCTCGCGGTCAGGCGAACGTGATGATCAGCCTCGCTAACACGAAATACAGAAGCACGTAAAGGATAACCAGCAGGACCAGGGACGCCAGGTCCAAGCTCACGGTACCAATTCGCAGCGGCGGGATCACACGCCTCAACGCCTTGAGGGGCGGATCAGTGACGCTCCACACCGACTCCAGCGCCGCCGACGCACCCCGCCCGGGTTGCCAGCGGCGACCGTACTGAAGCACCGCACCCAGGACGAACCTGGCCAGCAACGTCAGGAAGAAGAGATAGAGGAGCAGGAAGATGATCTGGAACACGATCGACAGCACGGTCAGCGGGTCCCTCGTTAGGGGGTCAACTCTGGGTGAAGAAGCCGCCCTCAGCGATCTTCGCCTTGTCCTCCGCGGTGACCTGGACGTTGGCCGGTGAGAGCAGGAAAACCCGGTTGGTCACGCGCTCGATCGTACCCCGCAGGCCGAAGGCCAGTCCGGCCGCGAAGTCGACCAGCCGCCGCGCGTCGCCCTCGTCCATCTCGGTGAGGTTGATGATGACCGGCACCCCGTCGCGGAAGTGCTCGCCGATGGTCCGCGCCTCGCGATAGGTGGTCGGGTGCAGCGTGGTGATCTGGTAGCGCTGCTCCTCCTCGTAGACCCGGGGCTGCGGCTGCGGCTGGGGCTGCGGGGCCAGGGCGAGGTTGTCGCTGGTGGCGTAGGCCGGGTCGGCCACGGGCGCCGGCGGCCGCGTGATCGAGCGCACGCTGCCCCGCTGGTGCTCCTGGCGGTCGAGGTCCTCGACGGCCCGCTGCAGCCGGCCGCTGTTGGCCGACGCCCGGGGCCGCGGCGGCGCCGGGGTCTCGTCGACCTCGTCCTCGTCGTCGGCATAGTCGTCGGCGTAGCCGTAGTCACGGGAGCGCGCACGCTCGCGGCCGCGGTCGTGGTCCCGCTCGCGGGGCTCCCGGTCGCGGTAGCTGTCGTCGCGGTAGCCCCGGTCGTCGTACTGGTCGTCCTCCTCGACGAGGCCGAGCCACACCCCCGCCTTGCGCAGAGCGCTCATGCGATCACCGAACCCTCGGCGCCGAACCGCTTGTCCATGCCCCCACCTCCGTCCGTGTGCGACCCACACCCCCTGTGGTGCCGCGTCCCCCCTTGCACGGATTCCGTGATCTTCAAACCTCTCGACCCCGGCGCCCGCGAACGACGTTGCGTCGTCGGGCGCGGCGCGGCGGCCCGGAGGACGACCTGCGCTTCGCGCGTAAACAACACGTATGTAGTTTGCTGCCCGCCAAAGGCTACCGCAGCGGGTTTCGCATCCCGAGCAAAGAAGTACCGATCCGTACGTGTGTCGCCCCGTGCTCGACGGCGGCCTCGAGGTCCCCGCTCATGCCCGCCGACACCACCGTCGCCCCCGGATGGTCCGCGCGCAGCCGGGCCGCGATATCGGCCAGTCTCGCGAACGCGCGCAAGGGCTCCCAGTCCCGGGGAGCCACCGCCATGACGCCACCGAGGCGCAACCGCTCGCCGCCGGCCGCGGCCTCGGCGACGCGCCACAGGTCACGGTCGGGGTCGGCGCCCCCGTCGACCGCGCCGCCCCGGCTGGGATCCCCGTCGATGCTGACCTGGATCAGCACCTCCAGCTCCCGATCCCGGCGCGAAAGGGCAGCCGAGCCGAGCGCCGTCGCCAGCCGCACCGAGCCGACCGACTCCACGACATCGGCGTAGGTCACCACCGACCTGGCCTTGTTACGTTGCAACTGCCCGACGAAGTGCCACCGCACAGCCGCGGAGACCGCGGCCGCCTTCGCCGCGGCTTCCTGATCCTTGTTCTCCCCGACGTCGGTGACGCCGAGCCCGGCGAGCAACTCGACGTCGCTCGCCGGGTACGTCTTGGTCACCGCCACCAGGGCGACGCTGCCCGGTGCACGCCCCGCACCGGCGACGGCACGCTCGATGCGCTCCCGCACCTCGGCGAGAGAAGCAGCCAGCTCAGCGTGCCGCTCCAGGTCAGGAACCATTCTTGAGGAAGTCCGGCACGTCCACGTCGTCGAAGAGCACCCGCCGCGGCGGCGGGGTGGTGGCCGCCGGCTGCGGCGCCGCGGCCGGGCTGACCGGCGCCTGCGGCACGCTCGGCGGGGTCGCCCGCGGCGCCGGGGGCGCCTCGACCGTCTTGCGGGCCGGCTCGGCGGGCTTGTACGACGGAGTGCCCCCGTCGAAGCCGGCCGCGATGACCGTGACCCGCACCTCGTCGCCGAGGGCGTCGTCGATGACCGCGCCGAAGATGATGTTCGCGTCGGGGTGGGCCGCGTCGGTGACCAGCTGCGCCGCGTCGTTGATCTCGAAGAGACCGAGGTCCGAGCCGCCGGCGATGGAGAGCAGCACGCCGCGCGCGCCGTCCATGCTCTGCTCGAGCAGCGGGCTGGAGATCGCCTTCTCGGCCGCCTCGACCGCGCGGTTGTCGCCGCGGGCGCTGCCGATGCCCATGAGGGCGCTGCCCGCGCCGCTCATGACGCTCTTCACGTCGGCGAAGTCCAGGTTGATCAGACCCGGCGTGGTGATCAGGTCGGTGATGCCCTGCACACCGGAGAGCAGCACCTGGTCGGCCTGGCGGAACGCGTCCATCATGCTGATGCCGCGGTCGCCCAGCGCGAGCAGCCGGTCGTTCGGGATCACGATGAGCGTGTCGCACTGGTTGCGCAGCTCGTCGATGCCGGACTCGGCCTGCACCTGGCGGCGCTTGCCCTCGAACGAGAACGGCCGCGTGACGACGCCGATGGTCAGCGCGCCGAGCTTGCGGGCGATGTTGGCGACCACGGGCGCGCCGCCGGTGCCGGTGCCGCCGCCCTCGCCGCAGGTCACGAAGACCATGTCGGCGCCCTTGAGGACCTCCTCGATCTCGTCGCGGTGGTCCTCGGCGGCGTTCTTGCCGACCTCCGGCTGGGCCCCGGCGCCGAGGCCGCGGGTCAGCTCGCGGCCGACGTCGAGCTTGACGTCGGCGTCGGACATCAGCAGCGCCTGCGCATCGGTGTTGATCGCGATGAACTCGACTCCCTTGAGCCCTACCTCGATCATGCGGTTCACGGCGTTCACGCCGCCGCCACCGATGCCGACGACCTTGATGACCGCCAGGTAATTGTGCGGAGGTGTCATCGGGCTCAGCCTTCCCTTCCAGGGTTTTCGGACGTCGAGGGCCCCAGCGGCTCCCCGTCGGCAGCCGCCATCGGCGTCCACTCCGTACAAGGGAGGGCGAGGAAACCCTCACCCTCTACTAGAGGCTTAGTGCTATGTCAACTACTGAACCTCAAGGGGCAACGTAAGCGGACGTGTCGCCCGATCCAAGGACCGGCGCGGCGTGTCGGCGTCCGCTTACGTGGCGACTATCCGACTCGGCCGTAACCTGTGCCGGAAAGCGCCGTTCGGACCGTTCTGTCCGAATAACTCACCGGATCGTCACGACCGTGGGCGCGCTCACATCGATCGTGTCGCCGTCCCGTTTCAGCAGCACGGTCGCGATCTGCGCCTTCGTCGGGCTCTGGGTGTCGTCGCCCCAGACGACCGTACGGCCCTCGCGCAACCCGAGGCTCACCTGCGCCGGCGCGGGCACCGAGACGGACACCAGCTGCGCGCGCAGCTCGTCGGTGAGCGAGCCGAGCACCGTCAGCGCGGCCTTGGTGTTCACGTCGCCGGGCGCGGGCGTGGTGAGTTCGGCCCGCGGCAGGCCCTTCGGCTTCTTCGCCACCGTCCGGTACGCGACCCCCTCGTCGTCGATGAGCGCGAACTGCTCGCCCATCGGCACGGCGGCCACCGGCGTCCGCTCGACGACCTGGATCTCCACCGTGGAAGGCCAGCCGCGCGACACGATCGCCCGGTCCACGGCCGGCAGCGTCTCCACGCGCGCGCGGACCACGTCCAGGTCGACCCGGGCCAGGGGCTCGCTCATCCGCACCCGGGCCGCCTGCTCCACCTGCTCGGGCGTGAGGATGTCGGTGCCGACGATCTCCACGTCGCGCACGCCGAGGACCGACGTGCCGTAGACCGTCCAGACCAGCCCGCCCACCACGAGTACGACGCCGAGCGTCACCGCCCAGGGCATGGCCGCCCGCAACCGCCGCTGCCGGGCCCGCGCCATGAAGCGCCGCACCGACGGCGGCACGGCATCGGTGTCCGCCCGCACGAGACGCCAGTTGCGCCCACCCGGCTCCGCCACGACCCCGCCCCCCGAAAGATCAGCTGTCTGCCAGCGCCACCAGCAGCTCGTCCCCCATCAGCGAGATCGGCGGCGCCCCCATCGTCACCACGACATCACCGGGACGGCTGCGCCGCACGACCTCCGCCGGAACGTCCTCCCAGGACGCCACGAAAACCTTCTTCTCCGCGGGCAGGTCGATCGCCGCGGTCAGCGCCGCGCCGCCCTCGCCCGGCCCCCGCGTCTCGCCCGGCCCGAAGACCTCCATCACGATCACCTCGTCGGCGACCGCGAGCCCCTCGGCCAGCTCGGCCTGCAGGTCCCGGGTGCGATAGACGCGGTAGGGCTGGAACACCACGAGCAGCCGTCCGTCCCCGGCCACGTCGCGCAGCGTGCGCAGGGCCGCCTGCACGGAGGTGGGGTGGTAGGCGTACTCGTCGTAGACCCGGACGCCGTTGACCGTGCCCTTGCGCTCGAAGCGCCGCCGTACGCCCGGGAAGGACGCGAGCGCCTCCGTGATCTTGTCGAGCGGCAGGCCGAGGCGCAACGCGGTGAGCACCGCCGCCGCGCTGTTGAGCCCCATGAGCCGCCCCGGCATCGCGAACGTGATCTCGCCGAGCGGCTTGCCGTCCAGCGTCGCCTGGTAGCGCACGCCCTGCACGGACGAGACCACGTCGCTGATGCGGAGGTCGGCCGCGGCGCTCTCCCCGTACGTGAAAACGGTCTTGCCCTTGGCGCGCAGCGCCTCGATCATCTCCTGCACGCCGGGGTCGTCGATGCACGTCACGACGAAGCCCTCGGGATCGGCCAGCTCGGCGAACTCGAGGAAGCCGGCCTTGAGCCCGTCGAGGTCGCCCCAGTTGTTGAGGTGATCGCCCTCGATGTTGGTGATGATCGCCACGTGCGGCCGGTAGATCAGGAACGACTTGTCGCTCTCGTCCGCCTCGGCGACGAAGTAGGAGCCCGAGCCGTGGTGACCGTTGGAGCCGGCCGCGGAGATCTCGCCGCCGATGACGAACGACGGGTCCTCGCCGGCGTGCTGCAGGATCACCGTCATGATCGACGTGGTCGTGGTCTTGCCGTGGGTGCCGGCGACCGCGATCGTGCGGCGCCCGGTCATCGCGGCGGCGAGCGCCTCGGAGCGATGCAGGATCCGCAGGCCCCGGCGGCGCGCCTCGGCCAGCTCGACGTGCTCCTGCGGAATCGCGGTGGAATAGACGACGGTGTCGACGCCGTCGAGGTTCGAGGCCTCGTGGGTCATGTGGACCGTGCCGCCCAGCGCCCGCAGCGCGGCCAGCGCCGGCCACTCGCGCAGCTCGCTGCCCGAGACGGGGACGCCGCGGGTGAGCAGCAGACGGGCGAGCCCGCCCATGCCGACACCGCCGATGCCGATGAGGTGGACATTTCCGAGGTCCTCGGCGGTCGTCTCGCCGGCCGGCTCCAAACCTGGTTTCTTTCGGTTTTCCGCCGCGGATGAAACAAGGTCGGGCGTGCTCACAGGGCACCTCTCATGCTCACGGGAAGGATCGCGGGAAGGGTCATCGGGAGGCCGCCACGGCCTCGCACACGAAGTCGAGCAGCGCCTCGTCGCCATCGCGCCGGCCTTGGCCCGCCGCGGCCGCCCCCATCGTGGCCAGCTGCGAGGAGTCCAGGGCGAGGGGGATGATCGTGCGCTCGACCCACTCCGGCGTCATCTCGCCGTCGTCGACGAGCAGGCCACCACCGGACTCGACGACCGGCAGCGCGTTGCGCTTCTGCTCCTGGTTGCTGTGCGGGTAGGGCACGTACACCGCGGGCATGCCCAGCGCGGTGGTCTCGGCCACCGTGATCGCCCCGCCCCGGCACAGCATCAGGTCGGCGGCGGCGTAGCCGAGCTCCATGTCCGACAGGTAGGGCACGACGACGTACGGTACCGGCAGGTCGCCCGGCACCTCGAACGGATCGTTGCGGCCGCCCTGCACGTGCAGCACCTGGACGCCGGCGTGGGTGATCTTCTTCGCCGCCGCGGCGACCGCCAGGTTGATCGACCGCGCGCCCGAGGAGCCGCCGGAGACGAAGAGCACCGGCAGGTCGGGGCGGAGCCCGAAGTGCTGCAACGCCTGCGGGCGGAGGGCGGCACGGTCCATGCGGGTGAGGGCGGTCCGCAACGGTACGCCCACCACGCGCGCATCCTTGAGCGACTCCACCGCCTCCGGCTGGCCCGGGAAGCCGACCGCCACGTTCTTCGTGAAGCGCATGCCCATCCGGTTGGCGACGCCGGGCGGCACGTTCACCTCGTGGATGACGATCGGGAGGTCCCGGCGCCACGCCGCGAGATAGGCGGGCACCGACACGTAGCCGCCGAAGCCGACCACCACGTCGGCCCCCACCTCGTCGACGATCAGCCCGGCCGCGTGGGCCGACTTGTACATCCGGTCGGGGGTGCGCAGCAGATCGAGGTTGATCGCGCGCGGGAGCTGGAACGCCGGGATCACGCGCAGGTCGTAGCCGGCCGGCGGGATCAGGTCGTTCTCCATGCCCTTGGGGCTGCCGAGGGTGGTGATCCGCACCTCGGGGAAGTGGCGGCGGAGCGCGTCGGCGAAGGCGAGCAGCGGGTAGATGTGACCGCCGGTGCCTCCCCCGGCGAGCACGACCGACCGCAGCAGTGCCATTACCGCCTCCTCTGTCCCTTCAGGGACGAACTCGCCCCCCTCGCCGACGAGTCCCCCTTCACGGACGAACTCGCCCCCCTCACGGACGAGGCCCGGGCGACCGGAGGACGCGACGGACCGGGCCGCCGCGGCGGGGGAAGCGGCGGCAGCGGGGCCCAGAGTAGCCGTACCCATCGGGCGGCCGGACGGGCGTGCAGGGCCCGCGCCGCGTCGGGTTCCGAGCGGGCACAGGCCGCCAGTACGCCCAGTGCCGCCATCGTGACGATGAGCGCGCTGCCGCCCGAGGAGATGAGCGGCAGCGGCACGCCGGTCAGCGGCAGCAGGCCGATCACGCCGCCCATGTTGATGACCGCCTGGGCCACCAGCCAGGTGGTGATCCCCGTCGCCGCCAGCCGCCGCCACGGGTCGTCGACGCGCCGGGCGATCCGGAAGCCGGTGTAGGCCAGCACGGCGAACAGCACCGCGATGACCATGCAGCCGATCACGCCCAGCTCCTCGGCGACGACGGCGTAGATGAAGTCGTTGTCGGCGGCCGGCAGCCAGTTCCACTTGAGCGCGCTCTTGCCCAGCCCGACGCCGAACCAGCCGCCCTCGTGGATGGCCGACCGCGCCTGCAGGATCTGGTAGCAGTAGCCCAGGTCGCAGTTCTCCGGCATCTTGAGCCACATGGTGAGGCGCAGCAGGCGGTAGTTCTCCTCGCCCGCGACGCCGGAGCCCGCGCCCCGCGACGCCGCGGCGACCAGCAGGCCGATGCCGGCCAGACCGAGCACGCCGAGCGCGGCGAAGACCTTGGTCCGCACCCCCGCCGCCCACAGCAACCCGACGATCAGCGACAGCAGCACCAGCATGGTGCCCAGGTCGTTGTAGCCGACGAGCACGAACAGCACGCCGACCACCGGGAAGAGCGGCATGGACAGCTCGCGCCAGTAGCCCAGCGCGGCGCCCTTGCGCGCGATGACGTCGGCGCCCCAGAGCACCACGCCGAACTTGACGAACTCGGCGGGCTGCAGGCCGATCGGGCCGATGTAGAGCCAGAGCAGGTGCGCGGTGATGGGGCCGGCGGTGACGGTCTCGTTCACGGAGTCCCGGGGCAGCACGCCCACCGAGCCGAGCGCCCACACCAGGTCCAGCAGGAGCAGCAAGGCCACCGCCGCGCCGAGGATGTAGACGCCGAGGAAGCGCAGGGTGCTCGCGGGCAGCCGCTGGCACACCCAGAAGCCGAGGAAGCCGAGGACGGCGAAGATCGCCTGATTGCCCACGGCGGTGAAGGCGTTGCCGTCCTCCGCGTACGCCTTCACACTCGTCGCCGAGAAGACCATGGTGAGCCCGATGACCAGCAGCAGCCCGGCGCTCGCGATCAACAGGTAGTAGGACGACAGGGGCCGCGCGAGCAGCCCGTGCACGGCCGGCAGCAGCTGCTGGCTCAGCGTCCTCGGCGGGACCGCCGCCGGCGCGGGCTGCACGGTCGCGGCCGGCGACACGGTGACCGTGGTCCGGGACTCAGGCTTGTCCTCCCCCATGCCACCCATCATGGTGGCGCGACACGCCCGGCCCCGGGAGGAGCCGGGCGTGTCGGAGGAGATCTATCCCATTGTCGCCAGGAAGTCGCTGTAGAAGAGACCGAGACCGATGGCGACGCAGATGCCGGCGACGATCCAGAAGCGGACCACGATGTTGACCTCGCTCCAGCCGGCGAGCTCGAAGTGGTGCTGCAGCGGCGACATCCGGAAGACGCGCTTGCCCGTGGTCTTGAACGAGATGATCTGGATCACGACGGACATCGTGATGATGACGAACAGGCCGCCGATGATGATCGACAGCAGCGTCGTCCGGGTCGCCATCGCGAGCCCGCCGATCAGGCCGCCCAGGCCCAGCGCGCCGGTGTCGCCCATGAAGATCCGCGCCGGCGAGGTGTTCCACCACAGGAAGCCCACGCAGGCGCCCGCCGCGGCCGCCGCGATCAGGGCGATCTCCAGCGGGTCCCGGACCTCGTAGCAGTACGCGCCCTGGTAGTTGATGTCACCGCACCAGTGCCGGTACTGCCAGAAGCCGATCAGCGCGTAGGCCCCCAGCACCAGGATCGAGGCGCCGGTGGCCAGGCCGTCGAGGCCGTCGGTGAGGTTCACGCCGTTGGACATCGACATGATCACGAAGACGAAGACGATGACCGAGCCGACCTTGCCGACGTCGAGGAAGCTGATGTCGCGGATGAACGAGATGGAGGTGCTCGCCACCGTCTCGCCGTTGGTGCTCGGGACGTACAGGGCCGCGACGCCGAGCCCCCCGCCGACCAGGAGCTGGCCGAGCAGCTTGCTGCGCGCGCTGAGGCCGCCGGAGTGCTTGAGGCGGACCTTGAGGAAGTCGTCGAGGAAGCCGACCGCCCCGCAGAAGACGAACAGGCCGAGCAGCACCAGCGCCGTCATCGTCGGCGGCACCTGGGCGATCTGCTGCTCCGGGAGCGTGGTCAGTGCCACGTGCCCGGCCACGTAGGCGAGCACCGTGGCGATGATGAACGCCACGCCACCCATCGTGGGCGTGCCCCGCTTGCCCTGGTGGGTCTGCGGGCCCAGCGTCCGGATCGGCTGCCCGGCCTTGAGCGCCGTGAACACCCGGATGGCGACCGGCGTGCCGAACAACGAGATGATGAACGCGACCGCGGCCGCGACGATGACTGCCCTCACGGGCCAACCTCCCCGGCGGCGTCGGCGCGCAGCGCGTCCGCCACTTTCCACGTCCGGTACCGCGACGCCTTGACGAGCACGATGTCGCCCGGCCGCAGATCACCCATGACCGCCTCGATCGCCGCGTCCTGGTCGGCCGCCGCGATCGCCTCACCCTTCCATTCCGGTACGCGAGCCGCGCCGTCCAGCACCGCCGGAGCAGCTTCCGCCACGGCCACCAGCCGGCCGACGCCCAGCTCCGCGGCGAGCCGGCCCACCTCCTCGTGCCCGCTGACCTCTTCGTCACCGAGCTCGGCCATGTAACCCAGCACCGCGACCATGCGCCGCTCCCGGCCCATGGCGGCCAGCGCGTGCAGCGCCGCGGTCGTGGAGGACGTGTTCGCGTTGTACGAGTCGTCGATCACCGTCACGCCGTCGGGCCGCTCGAAGACGTCCATCCGCCGCTCGGACTTGATGGTCACCTCGCCCAGCGCCTCGGCCACGGCCTCGACCGGGAGGCCGGCCTCGAGGGCCGCGGCGGCCGCCGCGAGGGTGTTGGCGACCTGGTGCCGCCCGGCCACCCGCAGCCGCACCGGCACGCGGCCGTCCGGCGTGACGAGGGTGTACGCCGCCCGCCCGCGCTCGTCCACGGTCACGTTCTCGGCGCGTACCGTCGCGGCGGCGGACTCGCCCGTGAGCACGACCCGCGCCTGGGTCCGCGACGCCATCGCGGCGACCAGCGGATCGTCGGCGTTGAGCACCGCCAGCCCCTCGGCCGGCAGCCCCTCGACCAGCTCGCCCTTGGCCCGGGCGGTGCCCTCGACCGAGCCGAACTTGCCGATGTGCGCCGCGCCGACGTTGAGGACCAGCCCGATCCGCGGGTGCGCGATGCCGGTCAGGTAGGCAATGTGGCCGACCGCCCGCGCGCCCATCTCCAGCACCAGGAAGCGCGTCTCGGTCGTGGCCTTCAGCACGGTGTACGGGAACCCGAGCTCGTTGTTGAGCGACCCGGCCGGCGCCACGGTCGGTCCCAGCTTGCTCAGCAGCTGCCCGACGTAGTCCTTGGTCGTGGTCTTGCCCGACGAGCCGGTGAGCCCGACCACGGTCAGCTCGCTCAGCCGCCCGACCACCGCCGACGCGAGCGTGGCCAGCGCCTCCAGCGGCTCGGCGACGACCACGCCGGGCTGACCGACGTCGCGCGTCCCGAGGTAACCGGCGGCGCCCGCCGCCACGGCACCGGCGACGAAGTCGTGGCCGTCGACGCGCTCGCCGGCGAAGGCGACGAACAGGCCGCCGGGCTCCAGCAGCCGCGTGTCGTACTCGACGGGCCCGGTCACCGTGGCGTCCGGGCCGGCGTTGACCAGCGTCCCGCCGGTGATCGTGGCGATCTCCGCCAGCGTCATCCGGATCACTGCGTTCCTCCCAAGCTCGCGGTCAGGGCCGCGGCCAGCTCGATGCGGTCGTCGAACGGCAGCACCTCGCCGTTCACCTCCTGGCCCCGCTCGTGTCCCTTGCCGAGGACGGCCACGACGTCGCCGGGGCCGGCCAGTCGTACCGCCTCGTCGATGGCGGCCCGGCGGCCCGCCACCTCGATGATCTTCGCCGGCGCGCCGGCCTCCTCCGCCCCCCGCCGGACCGCGGCGCGCACGGCCGCCGGGTCCTCGGTGCGCGGGTTGTCGTCGGTCACCACGACCACGTCGGCGCCGCGCGCGGCGGCGGCGCCCATCAGCGGCCGCTTGCCCCGGTCGCGGTCGCCGCCCGCCCCGATGACGCAGACCAGGCTGCCGCCGCGGGCCGTCGCCAGCTCGCGCAGGGCGGCCAGGGCGGCCACGATCGCGTCGGGCTTGTGCGCGTAGTCGACGACGCCGAGCACCTCGCCGGGGGCGTCGACGCGCTCCAGCCGGCCGGGCACGCCCGGGCACGCCGCGATGCCGTCCGCGGCCACCCGCGGGTCGATGCCGGCGGCGACGAGACCGGCCAGGGCCAGCAGGGCGTTCGCCACGTTGTGCAGACCCGGAAGAGCCACCCCCGCCGGTACGGGACCAGCGGGCCCGTGCGCGGTGAAGCGCTGCCCCGCACCGTCCACCGTGACGTCCGAGGCGGACCAGGTGGCCGCGGTGTCGCCGGCCGCCGAGTAGCTGATCGTGGCCGGCTTGAAGAGCGGCCGCAGCGCGGCGTCGTCGGCGTTGAGCACCTCGAAGCGGCAGCGGCCGTCGAAGAGGCGCGCCTTGGCCGCGAAGTACTCGGCCGAGTCCGCGTGGAAGTCGAGGTGGTCCTGGCCGAAGTTGGTGTAGCCGCCCACCGTGAACCGCACGCCGCCGACCCGGCCCATGACCAGCGCGTGGCTGGAGACCTCCATGACCACGGCGGTGACGCCCTGCTCGACGGCGGCGGCCAGGATCGCGTGCAGGTCGGTCGCCTCGGGCGTGGTGCGCGAGCTCTTGACCACCGAGTCGCCGATGCGGGTCTCCACCGTGCCGATCAGGCCGGTCTTGAGGCCCGCGGCGCGCAGGCCCGACTCGACGAGGTACGCCGTCGAGGTCTTGCCGGCCGTGCCGGTGAGCCCGATGATCGTCAATCGCTCGGCCGGGTTGCCGTAGACCGCCGAGGCGATCACACCGAGTGACTCCCGGGGGTCGTCCACCACGACGACGGGAACCCCGGCGGCGGCCGCGAGCTCCCGCCCGCCGGGGTCGGTCAGGACGGCCACGGCACCGGCCGCGACCGCCGCGGCGGCGAACTCCGCGCCGTGCCGCCGGGCACCCGGCAGGGCGGCGTAGAGATCGCCGGAACGGACCTCGCCACTGGCGTGCGTCACGCCGGTGACCTGGGCGTCCGGGCCGGACACGGCGGCGTCGACCAGACGCGCCAGGTCGGTCAGCCGGGACGGCCGGACAGTCTGGGGACGGGGAATGCCGGACACGGCGTCAGACCCTACCCGGTCACAGACTTCTGGTTGCGAACGCCATACGGGAGCGCTATTCCATCCAGTCGAACTTCGGCGCAGGGGTACTGGACGGTGGCACATGGTAGGCGGTGAGGGTCGCGGCCATCATCTTGCTGAACGCCGGGGCGGCCACGTCGCCGCCGGTCGTCCCCTCGGGCACGTCGGCGAAGACCGCGACGACGTACCTCGGGTTCTCCGCCGGGGCCATGCCGATGAACGAGCTGGCGTTGTGGTTGGTGTACTGACCCTCGATCGGCTTGTTGCCGGTGCCGGTCTTGCCCGCGATGCGGTAGCCGCCCACGGCCGCCTGGGTGCCCGTGCCGTCCTGGGCGTCGACGACGGACTCCATCATCTCGCGCAGGTCCTGCGACGTGGACGCGCTGAGCACCCGGTGGGTCTCCGGCGGGTCGGCGGGCGTCACGGTGCCGTCCTTGCCGGAGATGGTCGCCTTGATGAGGTGCGGCTGGATGTAGACGCCGTCGTTGGCGATGGCGGCATAGCCGCCGGCCATCTGGATCAGGGTGGCGCTGACGCTGAACCCGATCGGCACCGAGCCCCACGACGAGTCGCTCCAGTCCTCCGGCGCGAGCAGCTGCCCGGCCGCCTCGGCCGGCATGCCCTCGTTGGCCGGCCGGCCCAGCCCGAACTTCTGCTGGTACTCGTAGAGCTTGTCCTTGCCCAGCATCTTGCCGATCTGGATCGTGCCCACGTTCGACGAGTAGGCGAGCAGCTGACTCACCGGCACCTTGGACCCGGTCGTGAACGTGTGGTGGTCGCGGAACCACGTGCCGCCCACCTTGATCGCCGGGGCGACCGTCACCGTCGAGTCCTTGGTGATCAGGCCCTCCTCCATCGCCGCCCCGACGGTGAAGGCCTTGTGCGTCGAGCCCGGGTCCGAGACGATGCTCGTCACCGTGTCGACCCGGTCCTTGGCGTCGTAGTCGAGCGCCTTCTGGGCGTTGTAGGTGGGATAGCTCGCCTGCGCCTTGACCTCGCCGGTCCGCACGTCCATCACGACCGCGCCGCCGATGGTGGCCTTCTTCTCCTCCATGTATTCCTGGAGATAGCGCTGCACCTGGAACTGGAGGTCGCTGTTGATGGTCAGCTGCAGCGACGAGCCGGGCTTGGCGGCGGTCTCCCGGCGGTAGCCCCCGGGGATCTCCTTGGCCAGGTCGCCGTTGCCGACCTCGTAGACCTTCTCGCCGTCGGTGCCCTTGAGCAGGTCGTCGTAGCGCGCCTCGAGGCCCTCCAGGCCGGTGTGGTTGTCGCCGGTGAAGCCGATGAGGTTGGCGGCCAGGTCGGCGCCGGGCACCACGCGCACCTCGTCGCGGCCCGAGCCGATGCCGTCCAGGTCGAGCTTGCGGATCTGATCGGCGGTCGCGACGTCGACGCCCCGGGCCAGGTACTCGAAGCGGGACGGGCCGCCGCCGGGGCGCTTCTTCTTCTGCATGAGCGTCGCCAGCTTGGACTGCGGCACGCCCAGCAGCGGCGACAGCTTCGCGGCGGTGGCGCCCGGGTCGCCGATCATCTCCGGGTCGCCGTAGATGTAGCGGGCCTCCACGCTGTGCGCGAGCTCGGCGCCGTTCTCGTCGAGGATGCTGCCGCGCGGGGCGGGCAGGACGACCTCGGTGAGGCGCTGGCTGCGCTGCTTCTCCAGGCTCTGCGCCTGCGCCGGCGAGTCGACGACCTGCAACACCACCAGGCGTACGCCGATCGCGGCGAAGAGCGTCAGCGCGAGGACGGTGCCCAGCCGCAGCCGGCGCGTGCTGTTCGCGAGCTTCGGCGGCTCGGGCGGCGCCGCCGGGACGGGCCGGCGCGTGTTCCGGGCCACGTTGCGGGCCGGGCCGCCGCTTCGGCGCGGGTTGGCGGTGGCGCGGGTGCGTCCGGCCCCTGCGGTCGCGCGCGTCGCCTCACCCCGGCCGGGCCGGGCTTCCGTACGGCCGGAACGCGCTTCGGTCCGGCCCGAGCGCGTCTCGCCGCGGGCCGGACGGGGCTGGCGTTCGCGCTCACGGTCGGACTGCTGGGCGCGTACGCGGGCGCCCTTGCCCTTTTCTTGTGGCTCTTCGTCCCGCTGGCGGGGCGGCGGGGTGTCCTCGCCGCGCCGCCGGTCCCGGGCCGACCGGCCGCCGTCCAGCACCTGCAGCGCCGGGCGGAACGGGTCGTTGGTGCGCCCGGCGCGCGGGGACCGGGTGCGCTGGTCGCCCTCGCGCACCGTGCGCCCGCGCGGCGTGTAGGCCCGCGCCTCGCCGATGCCCCCGAAGCCGCGCCCGCTCTCCCGGCCCTCTTCTGACGAAGCGCCGCGCCGGGGCTCACGGCCCCGGCGCGGCGGCTCGTCGTCGCGCGGCGTCATCGCGCTACTCGCCCGCGGCCGTCGTCGCCGGCGCCCCGGACGGCGGCTGCTGCGCCGTCACGGCCGGCTCGCCGCTGCCCGGCTTCGGCATGCCGAACACCTTGCCGTCCGGCAGCCGGATCCAGGCCGGCGAGTTCGCCTTGACCAGGCCCAGCCGGCGGGCGGCCGCGTCGAGGCTGCCCGGCATCTCGTTGGCCGCGATCTGGTTCTCCAGCGTCTGCTGCCGGGCGTCCAGCGCGTCCTGCTGCTTCTGCAGCGTGTCCAGTTTGAACGAGTTCTCGGCCGTCTTCGTGTTGATCAGCAGGATGCCCAGCACGCCGGCCACGACCACCGCCACCACCAGCGCGATGAACGGCGCCCGCGGCGCGTTGATCGGCATCGGCGGCGCGACCCGCAGCCGCGGTGCCGCCGCCGTCTCGCGCGGCTGCACCCCCGGCTTCAGCGCCGTGGCGCCCTGCGTCGGGAAGTACTTGCTGCCCCGGCCCGGCTTGCGCCGGTCGTCCCCCTGGCTCGCGGTCCGGCCCCCCGACCGCGCTGCCTGCATACGCTCGCTCAACTACCCTCCCCCTTCTTCCGTGCCCCCGGGCGTCGCCGCCCTTGTCCCCCCTGTGCCGACAGCCGGGCCCGCTCGCGTCCGGTCCCCGCTGCCGGGTCGTGCTCGTCCAGCCGTTCCGCCGCGCGCAGCTTCACCGAGGCCGCCCGCGGGTTCTCCGCCACTTCCTGCTCCGTCGGCGGCTCCGACCCCCTCGTCAGGAGCCGCACCGTCGGACCGGTGCCGGGCAGCTCGACCGGCAGGTCGATCGGCCCCGTGCTGCGCGCCCGCTCGGCCAGGGCACGCTTGACGATCCGGTCCTCCAAGGAGTGATACGACAGCACCGCAAGCCGCCCCTTCGGCGCCAGCAGCTCCAGTGCGGACGGCAGAACGTTCTCGAGGGCGGCGAGTTCGCCATTTACCTCAATACGTAGCGCCTGAAACGTTCTTTTCGCGGGATTTCCACCCGTTCGTCGCGCGGCGGCCGGGATCGCGTCCCGCACCAGGTCCGCGAGGCGCGCCGAGGAGACGATCCGGGCCTTCGCCCGCTCCCGCACGATCGCCGAGACGACCCGCTGCGCGAACTTCTCCTCGCCGTAGACCCGCAGGATGCGGACGAGCTCCCCCGGCTCGTAGCCGTTCACGACCTCCTCCGCGGTGATGCCGCGGGACTGGTCCATCCGCATGTCGAGCGGGGCGTCCTTGGCGTACGCGAACCCGCGGTCCGCCTCGTCGAGCTGCAACGAGGACACACCCAGGTCGAGCAGTCCGCTGTGGAACGCCGGCAGCTCCAGCCGCTCGAGCACCTCGGGCAGCTCGTCGAAGACGGCGTGCACGAGATGGATCCGGTCGGCGAAGCGAGCGAGCCGGTGCCGCGCGTGGGCCAGCGCCTCGGTGTCGCGGTCCAGCCCCACGAGCGTCACGCCCGGGTGCCGCTCCAGCACCGCCTCGGCGTGCCCGCCCAGGCCCAGCGTGAAGTCGACATGCACCGCGCCGCTGCGGTCGAGCGCCGGAGCCAGGATCTCCAGGCAACGCTCGAGCAGCACCGGCACGTGCGTGCCGCGCAGCTCCCCCATGTCGACCCCCATCGCACCGCTCTTCCTCGCGTGGTGCCACCCGTGCTCTGTCGAGCGTGCGCCGGCCGTCCTCCGTACCGCCAGATCCCCATCCGCTCATGCCCGGTGCCGTCCGGGCTGGTCACGCGCCTGGCGCCGGGGAAGAGGCGCCAGGAGCGGGAGCGGCTGGAGATCTGGTGGTAGGGCAACGACGACCGGACTCTCCGCCGGCGGTGGCCACGCCTACAGTCCGCCGGGCAGCACCCCCTCCTCGATGTCGGCGAACTCGTCCTCGCTCGCCGAGAGGTACTGCTCCCAGGACTGCTTGTCCCAGATCTCCACCCGCGTGCTCGCCCCGATCACCACGAGCTCGCGGTCGAGTGCCGCGTAGTCCCGCAGGTGGACCGGGATCGTGACCCGGCCCTGCCGGTCCGGGATCTCGTCGTGCGCGCTGGCGAAGAACACCCGGCTGTAGGCCCGGGCCGCCTTGTTGGTGACCGGTGCGGTCTGCAACTGCTCCGCGATCCGCTGGAACTCGGCCATCGGGAACACGTAGAGACAGCGCTCCTGCCCTTTGGTGATCACGACACCTCCCGCCAGCTCGTCCCGGAACTTCGCCGGGAGGATCAGCCGGCCCTTGTCGTCCAGGCGCGGGGTGTGCGTGCCGAGAAACATCGGCAAACCCCCCTGCCCAGTGGCGGCATCGCGGTCCGCCGGTTCGCTCGGGCCGGCAGGTCCGATCCGGCCCTGCCACTGGGCACCACTTTACTCCACTTCCCTCCACCCGCAACCGGAAACGGGGCTTCCGCGAGCCCGATTCGCGGATGAAACAGCACGTCAGAAGCGGTGGCCGCGAGGTGGAGGGTTTTGGCCGCCCCCGCGTGGTCCACTTTCCGACACGCGGCGGCCACGGCGGCAGAAACGCCCACAAAAGGGGGTATATCTCAAGCACGGAAGGGCAGCCGGGGAGGGAAGTGGAGGAAATCCGCGACCCCGGGTGGAGCGAAGTGGTGCCCCCCTTGGCAACCCCCACCCGGCGCAAGATCTCTCACATGGGAACCCCTTGCGCCCGCGCGCCCCAGCCTTCCCGCGCGCCGAACGGACGACCACCCCATGGCGGCCGCGCCGGATCACGGCGGAAACGACAGTGAGGCGTGACCCGCATCGGGCCACGCCTCACTGAAATGTCGAACCGCGTCACTGCATCACTGTCGTACAGCCTTGCTCGGCCGCGCGCCGGGGTCAGCCGGCGACGGCGTCCTGCCGGGAGCTGCGTCAGGCCGCGAGGCGGCGTACGACGTAGTTGCTGCTCCAGATCTTGTGCTTGCCGACCCGGGCGCCCGAGTGGGGCGAGTCGTAGATGTAGCCGCCACCGGCGTAGATGCCCGCGTGGTAGCCGTACGACCCGGAGCGGAAGACGATCAGGTCGCCGACCTTCTTGTTCGCCTTGCTGACCGACTTGCCGTACTTCTGCTGCGAGTTCGCCTTGTGCGGCAGGCTCTTGCCGACCGCCTTCTTGTAGACGTACTTGGTGAACCCGGAGCAGTCGAAGCGGCTGGGGCCCGCGGCGCCGTACTTGTAGAGCGCGCCCTTGTGCTTCTTGGCCTCGTTCAGGATCTTGACGCCCGCGGCGACCTTGGGCTTCTTGACCGTGATCTTCAGGCCGGCGCTGGTGCCGTAGCCGAACTGGCCGTAACCGGTGTACTGGGTCCGGAACCAGGTGGTGACGCCGGGCTTGGCGGTGATCGCCACCAGGCCCTTGCTGTTCACCGGCTTGGCGGCCCACGTGTGCCACTTGCCGTTGCGGAGCGCCTGGAGGCGGACCGACCCCTTGGTGACGACCTTGCCGGTCTTGGGGTTCACGACCTTCGCCGTCACCTTCACCGACTTGCCCTTGGTGATGGTGCGGGTGGCCGAGTTGGTCAGCTTCGGCTTGATCTTTGCCGCCGCCGCCGTGACCACGGGGGTCGCGGTGATGGTGGCGGCGGACGCTGCCGGCGTCGCGACCAGCTGGCCGGCGCAGAGGCAGAGACCCAGGGAGAGAGCGACGGTTCCGGCACCGGCGGACACACGCCGGCCCTTGCTCGAACTGCGTTCGTGCACGGTAGTAGAGATCCCTCCGGCACGCCTGCGAGGTTAGCTGTCGGGTTCGGGCGGGAAGGCTTGCCCGGCCGCCGGATTGCGCGGCTTCACCCCGAGGTCCGGGGCCTGCTCCGAGCGGCACCTGACGGCGCCGGCCGGTCTCGGCCTCGAGCGGACCAGTGGAAATGGGTCCCCCGTCCCTGCCCCCGTATGCCTTTGTGGTTGGTGCGTGGAGCTTCGTGGTCGAGCTGCGCGGACCGGGGCAGGGCTCGGCGTGATCCGGGCGGCTCGAGCGGTGGGCGGGTGCTCACCGGCCCCACCTTGGTACCCGAGTTTCGGCCCGACGGTAAGACCCACCGATGTGACTCTCCGTATTTGGCACAGTGGACACTGTCCGTTTTGTTACCTGCCGGAGACATTTGCCGCTACGCCCCGAGATTGATCAACTACGGTACGTCTAAAGTTACGGGTGAATCAGAACACATAAAAACCCGCCACCAGGCCGTACTCCCACCCGGCCGAGGTCGGGCGAATACCCCGGCAAACGTCCCTACCGGGCTTTATCGTCCCCCGTACGGCGCGCCGGGGTCCACCGTTCGGCGGAGGCGTGAAACACGCTCGCAGCACAGGAATACACCGCCCCTGGCGCCACTCGACGTAACGTCCGTTTCGGGTACCCTCGTCGCCGTGACGGACGGGAAATTGCCTCTGAGAGCCAAGGTCGCGACTTCGGTGTCGCGCACGGCGGCCGCGCTCTCGCGTGCCGCGGGCCGCGGCGACGGCTCGGTGATCGGCGGGTGGATCGGTCTCAAGATCGACCCAGACCTGCTGCGCAACCTCGCGGCGGGGCGGGCCATCGCGCTCGTCTCGGGCACCAACGGCAAGACGACGACCACGCGCTTCACGGCCGCGGCGCTCGGCGTGCTGGGCCCGGTCGCGACCAACTCGTTCGGCGCCAACATGCCCACGGGCCACACCTCGGCCCTGGCCAAGGCCGGCACCACGCCGTTCGCGGTGCTCGAGGTCGACGAGCACTATCTGGCCCGGGTCATCGACGAGACCACGCCCCGCGTCGTCGCCCTCCTCAACCTCTCCCGCGACCAGCTGGACAGGGCCAAGGAGGTGTCGATGATGGCGCAGCTGTGGCGCACCGCCCTCGCCGCGCACCCCGACATCGTCGTGGTGGCCAACGCCGACGACCCGATGGTCGTGTGGGCCGCGACCGGCAGCCAGCACATCAGCTGGTTCAGCGCCGGTCAGCGCTGGACCGACGACTCGTGGGTCTGCCCCGAGTGCGGCTCCCCCATCAACCGCGCCCAGGGCGACTGGTGGTGCACCGGCTGCACGCTGCGCCGCCCGCAGCCGAAGTGGGTCGTCGAGGACGAGGGCGTGATCGACGCCAAGGGCGACTGGCACCTGGTCAAGCTGCAGCTTCCGGGCCACGTCAACCTGGGCAACGCCGCGACCGCGCTGGCGGTGGCCGCAGAGTTCGGCGTCCGGCCCATCGAGGCCGTCCCGCGGCTCGCGACCGTGGCCTCGGTGGCCGGGCGCTACGCGCAGGTCGACCGGGACGGGCGCAACATCCGGCTGCTCCTCGCCAAGAACCCGGCGAGCTGGCTCGAGGCCTTCGACATGGCCGAGGTCGCCCCCACGCTGCTCTCCATCAACGCGCGCGACCCCGACGGCTTCGACACCTCGTGGCTCTACGACGTCGACTTCTCGCCGCTGCGCGGGCGCCAGGTGCTGATCACCGGCGACCGGGCCTACGACCTGGCCGTCCGGCTCGAAGTGAACGAAGTCGCCTTCCGCCACGTGACTACCTTCGACGAGGCAGTGCGCTCGGTTCCGGCGGGCCGCCTCGAGGTGATCGCCAATTACACCGCGTTCCAGGACATCCGGGCGGAGCTCGACCGTGTCAACTGACGCACCCCGCGGCACCCAGGGCAGGAAGCGAGAGTCAGAGCGATGAACGACAGCACGCTGCGGATCGTGTGGATCTACCCGGATCTGCTGTCGACCTACGGCGACCGGGGCAACATGCTGATCCTGGCCCGCCGGGCGGCGCTGCGCGGCATCCCGGCCGAGACCTACCAGGTCCGCTCCGACCAGGCCATGCCCACCACCGCCGACATCTACCTCATCGGCGGTGGCGAGGACGGCCCGCAGGCTCTCGCGGCCCAGCGGCTGCTCGCCGACGGTGGCCTGCACCGCGCGGTCAACCAGGGCGCCGCCGTGCTCGCCATCTGCGCCGGCTACCAGCTCTTCGGCAGCTCGTTCTATGCCAAGGGCGCCCAGTGCCGGGGCCTCGATCTGCTCGACATCTCCTCCGACCGGGGCGAGACCCGCGCCGTCGGCGAGGTGCGCGGCGACATCGACCCGCGGCTGGGCCTGCCCCCGCTGACCGGCTTCGAGAACCACGGCGGCCGCACCCATCTCGGCCCGGGCGTCTCACCGCTCGCACGAGTCACAGCGGGCATCGGGAATGACGGGCAGACCGAGGGCGCTTGGAACGGGAAGATCCTCGGCAGCTATGCCCACGGACCCGCCCTGGCCCGCAACCCAGCTATAGCCGATCTGCTACTGCGCTGGGCCACGGGCGCGGATAGTCTTCAACCCCTGGACGACACCTGGAGCGAGCGGCTCCGGGGCGAACGGCTCGCCGCGGCGGGCACCGCATGACCCGATGAACGCCTGACCAGCACCTGGACCGACGAGAGTAGGGGCGGTACGCCTGCATGACTGACCTCCTGATCGCCCCGAGCGGCATCGACACCTCCGCCCCGGACCCTCAGGCCAGCCAGCAGCCCCCGGCCCTGCCGCACGAGCCGATGGGCTGGCGCCGCCGGCTCGTCCGCTTCGGCCTCCTCGCCGCCGTCGTCGCCGGCCTCGGCGTCGCCGCGATGGTCCTCCCGTTGCAGGCGATCGCCGACTCGGTCGTCGCCCTCGGCCCGGCCGCCGCGGTCATCGTCGCCGTCGTGGGCGGCCTGCTCCTCTCGGTGCTGGTCCCCCGCACGGCGATCACCGTCGCCTGCGGCGCCCTCCTCGGCCCCGCGACCGGCGCCGCCACGGCGCTGGCCGCGGCCGTCATCGCCGCCGTCGCCACCTACTACGCGGGCCGCTGGGCCGGCCGCGGCGCCCTCGGCGCCAAGAACGGCAGCCGCATGGAGCGCCTCGACGGCTGGCTCAACCGCCGCGGCCTGTCGGCCGTCCTGCTGGTCCGCTTCCTGCCGCTGGCCCCCTTCGGCCTGATCGGCTACGCCTACGGCACTACCTCGGTCTGCCGCAAGCGCTACCTGCTCGGCACCACCCTGGCCTCGATCCCGAGCGCCGTCTCCTACGCCGTCATCGGCGCCGCGGTGGCCGCCCCGGGCTCGCTCAACCCGGTCACGCTGGCCCCCGCCGCCATCGGCATCGGCCTCACCACCACGATCGTCCTCCGCTGGCGCCTCGCCGCGAAGAAGAACGCCGCCGCCCAGGCCGTCGCCGCCGCAGCCTGACCTACGCCCAGCGGCAGAGGACCTCAGCGAGCGAGCACCGGGGCCGGCTCCGACCGCCGCAGCGCCGGGGTCAACGCCAGCGTGATGCCCAGCGAGGCGACCGCGAGCACCCCCATCGCACGGGCCGGACTCAGCCCGGTGGCGAGCACCCCGCCGATCGCCGCCCCGACCGCCTGCCCCGCCATCAGCCCGGTGGAGAGCAGGCCGAAAGCCTGGCCCTGGATATCCGCCCCGGCCACCCGGACCAGCCGCTCCTGCAGGGGCAGCGCGGCGGCGTACCCGATCGAGGCGACGAAGGCGAGCCCGAGCGCGACCCCCGGCGGCGGCCTGAGCAGGAAACCGAGGTACGGCACCGCGAGCAGGATTCGCAGCGGACCGGCCCACCGATCACGCCACCGAACCGGGACGAAACGGCCCAGGAGGACGTCGCCGAGCAGCATGCCGGCCGCGCCGGCGGCGAACAGATACCCGGCGTGCGCCTGCCCCGCATACGGGACGAAGAGCGCCTCGCACCCGACGATCAACCCGTTCGGGACCCACATCGCCAGGTAGAGCGGCCGCGTCACCGGCGAGCCGAGCAAGGCCCGGTTCACTTCCCGCGTACGGATGACGAGTCCCTTGTCCGACGCCACGCCGGGCCGCTCCCGGAGCCCGAACCGCAGGGTCAGTGCCGCCCCGACGGCGGCCGCCCCGGCCATCCCGAAGAGCGCGGCGGGCGGAAGCCGAACGAGCAGAAGACCGCCCAGCCCGAACCCGGCGACCTGCATCACGCCGACCGCGATGTTGAGCGTCGCCCGGCCGAGCACGAAGCCGTCCGGCGGCACGACGGCGTGCAGCAGCCGGATGACGGAACCACTGGTCGCCGAGCCGGCGAGAAAGGGGATCGCAAGGATCAGGAACCGCGTCCCCCAGGGCAGATCCGGCAGCGCCTGCAGCGAGAACGCGACGGCGTAGGCGATCGGCATGACGGTCGCCGCCCGCCGCGGGCCCATCGCGTCCGACGCGCTGAGCACGGTGGCCGAGCCGAGCAGCGTGATCAGCGGCCCGCCGAACATTGCCAGCGCGGTGAGCACGGGCGACCCGGTGCTCGCATAGGTGGTGGCGCCGAGGGCGAGGCTGCCGACGGAGACGGCCGCCATCGTGATACAGCGGGCGAGAAACAGCATCCGGAACTCGGGGAGGGTGAAGATCTCGCGATAGGTACGCACGGCGAGAGTCTGGAACAGTGGCGGCGGCAGTCCCCACTTCTTCGCGAGGAGGCGAAACGTCATGGGGTCCTGGCGTGTGACCGCCGACCTGCTGGCGTCGAGCCGGTTCGTGTTGTCCCCGCTGGCCGAGACGGTGGCCGCGCTCACCCTGCTCGAGATCCCACGCGGGCCCTGGCAGCAGGCGTTCCACGCCGCCAACCGGGACGCATACGCGGAGATGCTGGCCCGGCATCCGGTCCGGCGCGACCTCGTCCGCCGGGCGTGGCGGCCCCGGATCGGCGAGCGGCCGGGCTGGACGGCCGACTTCCTCGGCACGGTTCCCGCGGCCCCGGGCCTGTCGTTCGCCGGCGAGCTCGACCAGCTCGCCGGCGAGTGGGACGACGACCGCATCCGCTCGGAGCTCCATATGGTCCGGCCGGGCCGGCTCGCCGCGACGCTGCTGCGCCCAGGGCTGCGCGCGGAGCTGCTCGGACTGCTGCAGTGGATCTGGACGGCCACCGTCGAGGCGGACTGGCCCCGGCGCCGGCGGGTGCTGCAGGCCGACATCGTGTCCCGGACGACGTTGCTGGCCACGCAGGGCTGGTCCGGCTTGATCCCGACGCTGGGGGCGAGGACCCGGTGGCTCGGCGACGGGCTGCTGCAGATCAACCACTTCGACCTGCCCGAGCGTGACCTCTCGGCCGCGCGGAGCCTGGTGTTCGTCCCGGTGCACAGCAACGGCTCGTGGGTCATGTGGGACGAGCCCACCCGGTACGCCGTCATGTACCCGGTGACCGGCGCGCTCGCCCCGCCGGCCGGGGCGGACGTACGGGGCCTGGCCCGGCTGGTCGGCGCCAACCGGGCCCGGCTGCTGCTCGCGCTGGACGATCCGCGGTCGACCACGCAGCTCGTGGCCCTCTCGGGGCTGCCGCTGGGCTCGGTCGGCAACCACCTCAAGGTGCTGCTCGGCGCCGGCTTGGTGCTCCGCCGCCGCGCCGGGCGTGAAGTCCTCTACTGGCGGACCGCGCTCGGCGACGCCCTGGCCGCGACCGCAGTCGGCCCCGCGGACGACAAAGCCGGATGAGAACGGACGACCAAGCCGGGTCACGGCGGACGACGGTCACGCCCGCGGGCCGGCGGCTTCCGGACCGTCGAACCAGCGCCGGATGTCGTCCGGGGTCGACCGCGGCTCGTAGTTGAAGACGAAGCGGGCCTTCGGGAGCCGGGCGTGGACGAGGTTGACGAGCGCCTCGAAGAGGACGGTGTTGGACGGCACCAGGCGTACGCCGGCGCCGATCAGCACGGCGTCGTAGGGCGTACGGTCGATGGCCTCGGCGATGACACCCACCGCGGTCTCGCCGAAGTCGATGAGGATGTTGTCGACGTCGAAGCCCGCGGCGCGCAGCCCGGCGACGTTGTCGTCGTTGGCTTTGCGCAGGCCCTCGCGGGTCAGACCCGGGAACGACGCGAACGCAGGCGACGCGAAATCGATCTTGTCGGGGTCCAGGCCGGTCTGCAGCACCTTGATGGTCACAGCTTTGCCTCCTCGGAGTGAGCGGTCCATCGACGGAGAACGGGAGCCCAGCCGTCCTCGCCGGCCCAGGCGATGTAGCCGTCCGGCCGCACGAGCAGGGCCGGTCCCGCGTCGGTGCGCTCGGCCGTCAGCAAACCGGGCGGCACCGCCGGCCCGGCCGCAGAGCGCACGAGCAGGAACCCGGGCCGGCGCTGCAGCTCGGTCAGCCGCCCCTCGGCCAGGGGCACCTCGGTGGCGCGCGTGCCGACCAGCTTGTGCTCGCCGCGACGGTGCGTGTATCGCAGCCCGGTGCCGGCGAAGCTGCCCGCCAGCTGGTCGCGGACCAGGCGCAGCGCGGGCGGGGCGAGATGGTCGCGCAGCCAGCGCGCACCGGCCGGGTGCGTGGTGACGCTGCGCATCATCAGCCCGGACTGCAGCAGGACCCGCCGCCCGATCGGATGCCGCTCGGCGTGATAGGTGTCCAGGACGGCGTCGCCCGCCCCGCCGAGCACGGCGTCGATCTTCCAGGCGAGATTCGCCGCGTCCTGGATGCCGGTGTTCATGCCCTGCCCGCCCATCGGCGAGTGCACGTGCGCGGCGTCACCGGCGAAGAAGACCCTTCCCTTCCGGTACGCCCGGAGCTGCCGTTCCTCGCAGTGGAAGCGCGAGTGCCACCCGACTTCCAGGACCCCCACGTCCCGCCCCATCGCCCGGTTCAGCACCCGGACGATCTCCTCCCGCTCGACCGGCACGGCGTCGCCCACCTGATGGCCGCGGTCCCACGTCATCGCCCGGAACCAGTCGCCGCGGCCATAGGGCACCAGGAAACCGAAGCAGTCGGCGGTGTCGCCGAGCGTCAGCGCCCCGCCCGCCGGCCCGTGCGCCAGCCGGACGTCGGCCAGCACCACCGAGGACAGCACCGTGCTGCCCGGAAAGTCCTGCCGCAACAACCGTCGCACCGTGCTGTGCGCGCCGTCGGCGGCCACGAGATAGCGGGCGTGGAACACCTCGCCGGACGCCGCGGTGACGGTCACGCCGTCGTCGTCCTGCGTCACGGCGGCCGCTTCGACCCCGCGCCGGATCGTGGCGCCCGCGGCGGTGGCGTAGCGGCCGAGGGCCTGGTCGACATTGGTCTGGGGTGTGATCAGGCCGAAGGGGTAGTGCGACGGCAGCCGCGACAGGTCCATCGTGGCCCCGCCGAAGAGCCGGATCTCGGCCGTGGTGGTGCCGGTCGCCAGCAGGTCGTCGGCCAGCCCGCGGCTGTCGAGCACCTCGAGCGTGCGGGGCATGGTGACGAAGGCCCGGCTCGCGGGGTTGATCTGCGGCCAGCGCTCCAGCACGGTGACCGCGCGGCCCCGCAGCGCCAGGTCTCCGGCGGCTGTCATGCCGGTGGGACCGCCTCCGATGACGAGAACGTCCTCCATAGGGCTCACCTCCTGAGCTGTTCAACAACCGTAGAACAGCTCAGGAGGCGTCGTCAACACCTGTTGAACAGGGTCCGGTAGGCTCGGCGCGTGGCAGCACGTACAGCGGACTCCGAGGCGACCCGGGCCGCGATCCTCGACGCGGCACGGGCGCAGTTCGGGCAGCAGGGCTTCGACCGCACGACGATCCGCTCGGTCGCCACGGCCGTGGGCGTCGATCCCGCCCTGGTCATGCACTACTTCGGCACCAAGAACGGCCTTTTCGAGGCCGCGGCCCGGCTCGAGATCCGCTTCCCGGACCTGTCCGCGACGGCACCGGGCGAGGTCGCGGACGTGCTCGTCCCGCTCTTCGTCCACCTGTGGCGGCCCGACGGCCCGCTGCTCCCGCTGCTGCGGGCCGCGGCGTCCAACCGCGCCGCCGCGGACGTCCTCCTGGGCGTCTTCACCCACCACGTCACGCCCGGCCTCGCCCCGCTGGCCGCCGACCGCCCCGAGGAGCGGATCGCGCTCATCGGGGCCCACCTGCTCGGGATCGCCGTCGCCCGCTCGATCGTCGGGATAGCGCCCCTGGTCGACATGCCCGACGACGCCCTCGTCGCCTGGCTGCGGCCGGTCATAGCCCACTACCTGACGGACTGACTCAGCCGCCCAGTGCGGCGAGATCCGCGAAATACTCCGGGTACGTCTTCGCCACGCACCCGGGATCCGCGATCTCGATGCCCGGGACCCGCAGCCCGAGCAGCGCCATGCTCATCGCCATGCGGTGATCCTCGTACATGGCGAACCGCGTCGGCCGCGGCGTCCCCGGACGGATCGTGAAGCCGTCGTCGTCCTCGGTCGCGTCGATGCCGGCCCGCCGGAGCTCGGTCACCACGGCGCCCACCCGGTCGGTCTCCTTGCCCCGGATGAAGCCGATGCCGCGCACCCGGGTCGGCGAGTCGGCGAACACCGCCACGGCGGCCAGCGTCTGCGCGGTGTCCGAGATGTCAGCCATGTCGACGTCGATCCCGCGCAGGGAGCCGGACGACTCCACGGTGATCGAGCCGGCGGCATGGATCACCGAGGCGCCCATCCGCGCGAGAACGTCGGCGAAGGCGACATCCCCCTGGAGGCTGCCCGTTCCCAGGCCGTCGATCGTGACCCGGCCCCCGGCGACGGCCGCGGCCCCGAGAAAGTAGGAGGCGGCGCTGGCATCGGGCTCGATCGCGTAAGTGGCCGGCACGTAGGAACCCGGCTCGACGCTCAGATCGGACACGGTGACCCCGAAGGCCGCCATCACGGCCTTGGTCATCTCCACGTACGGCACCGAGACGAGCGGCGACGTGAGGGTCACCCGCAGCCCGTCGCGCATCAGCGGACCGGCCATGAGCAGCCCGGACAGGAACTGACTGGAGATGTGCCCACTGACGGTGACCTCTCCCCCGGCGGCGGGCCCGGTGACGGCAGCGGGCAGAAAACCGGACGATTCGACGACCGCCCCGGCTTGGCGGAGGGCGTCGAGGACAGGGCCGAAGGGGCGCGCCCGGAGCTGAGGGGTGCCGTCCACCACCGTACGACCGGCGATCAGCGCTGCCGCCGGCAGGATGAACCGGGACGTCGTGCCGGATTGGCGCGCGTCGACCGTACCGGCGGAAAGCGCACCACCGGTGACCTGGACGACGCCGTCGGAGACCGCCACTTCCGCACCCAGCGCGGACAGCGCGCCCATCATCGCGCGGGTGTCGTCGGCGAAGAGCGCGCCGGTCAGCGTGGACGGGCCCGGGGCGAGCGCGGCGCAGAGCAGCGCGCGGTTGGTGATGCTCTTGGAGCCGGGCGGCCGGACGGTGGCGTCCAAGGGCTGGGTCAGGGGTGTGACAGGCTGCGACATGGCGCCCAGACAAGCAGAAAGGGCCCGCCGGCGGCGGGCCCTTTCCCACAGAGTCAGACGACGACGCTGACCAGCTTGCCCTTGACGACGATGACCTTGCGCGGCTCACGGCCGCCCAGGGTCTCGGCGACGGCCTCCAGCGCGGCGGCGCGCACGGCGTCCTCGGCGGTGTCCGGCGCGACCTCGACGCGGCCCCGGACCTTGCCGTTGACCTGCACCGGGTACGTGACCGACTCCGCGACCAGCTGCGCCGGGTCCGCGACCGGGAAGTCCGCGTACGCCAGCGACCCCTCGTGCCCCAGCTTGCCCCACAGCTCCTCGGCGACGTGCGGGGCGAACGGCGACATCATCAGCACCAGCGGCTCGACGGCCTCGCGCGACACCGTGCTCCGCGGGGTCAGCGTGTTGGTCAGCTCGATCAGCTTGGCGATGGCCGTGTTGAAGCGCAGCTCCTCCATGTCGCCCCGGACGCCGTCGATCACCCGGTGCAGCACCCGGCGGGTCTTCGGGTCCAGCGGCTCGTCGGTGACCCGGTTGGCCCCGGTCTCCTCGTCGACCACCAGGCGCCACGCGCGCTGCAGGAAGCGCTGGGAGCCGACGACCGCGCGGGTGTCCCAGGGGCGGGACACGTCCAGCGGGCCCATCGCCATCTCGTAGACCCGGAACGTGTCGGCGCCGTAGCGCTCGGCCATCTCGTCCGGGGTCACGACGTTCTTCAGCGACTTGCCCATCTTGCCGTACTCGCGGGTGACCTCGTCGTCGCCGTGGAACCACTTGCCGTCCCGCTCGACGACCTCGTCCGCCGGCACCGCGAAGCCGCGGGCGTCCCGGAACGCGTACGCCTGGATGTAGCCCTGGTTGTACAGCTTCCGGAACGGCTCGAACGAGCTCACGTGGCCCAGGTCGAACAGCACCTTGTGCCAGAAGCGCGCGTACAGCAGGTGCAGCACCGCGTGCTCGACGCCGCCGACGTACAGGTCGACGCCGCCCGGGTCGCCCTCGCCCCGCGGGCCCATCCAGTAGGCCTCGTTCTCGGGGTCGACCAGCCGCTTGTCGTTGCGCGGGTCCAGGTAGCGCAGCTCGTACCAGCAGGAGCCGGCCCACTGCGGCATGGTGTTGGTCTCACGCGTGTACGTCCTGGGCCCGTCGCCCAGGTCCAGCACGACCTCGACCCAGTCCTTCTTGCGCGACAGCGGCGTCTCGGGCTCGCTGTCGGCGTCGTCCGGGTCGAAGGTGCGCGGCGAGAAGTCGTCCACGTCGGGCAGCTCGACGGGCAGCATGCTCTCGGGCAGCGCGATCGGCAGGCCGGTCTCGTCGTAGACGATCGGGAACGGCTCGCCCCAGTAGCGCTGCCGGCTGAACAGCCAGTCGCGCAGCCGGTACGTGGTGGCGCCCTTGCCGTGGCCCCGCTCCTCCAGCCACGAGATCATCGCGGCCTTGGCGTCCACGACGTTCTTGCCGTCCAGGAACTCGCTGTTGACCGCCACGCCGTCGCCGGTCCAGACGCCCTCGTGGCCCTCGGGCGTCGAGATCGTGCGGACGATCGGCAGGTCGAAGGTCTGCGCGAAGTCCCAGTCGCGCTCGTCGTGCCCCGGCACCGCCATGATCGCGCCGGTGCCGTAGCCGGCCAGCACGTAGTCGGCGATGAAGATCGGCACCCGCGCGCCGTTGACCGGGTTGGTCGCGTACGCGCCGGTGAAGACGCCGGTCTTGACCTTGGCGTCGGCGGTCCGCTCCTCCTCCGTCTTGGCCGCGGCCTGCGCCCGGTACGCGGCGACGGCCGCCTCGGGCGTGTCGTGCCCACCGGTCCACGCGTCCTTGACGCCCGCGGGCCACTCGGCGGGAACGATCGTGGACACCAGGTCGTGCTCGGGCGCCAGCACCATGTACGTCGCACCGAACAGCGTGTCGGGACGCGTGGTGAACACCTCGACGACGTCGTCGCCGTCCAGCGGGAAGCCGACGTGGGCGCCCCGGGACCGGCCGATCCAGTTGCGCTGCATCAGCTTGACCGGCTCGGGCCAGTCCAGCGCGTCCAGATCGTCGACCAGGCGGTCGCCGTACTCGGTGATGCGCATCATCCACTGCTTCAGCGACCGCTGGAAGACCGGGAAGTTGCCGCGCTCGCTGCGCCCGTCCGGCGTGACCTCCTCGTTGGCCAGCACGGTGCCCAGGCCGGGGCACCAGTTGACCGGCGCCTCGCTGACGTAGGCCAGCCGGTAGCCGTCGATCACCTGACGGCGCTCGACCGCGGACAGCTCGCTCCACACCCGGCCGCCCGGGACCGGCCGCGTGCCGGCCTCGAACTCCGCGATCAGCTCGTCGATCGGGCGCGCCTGGCGCCGCGCGCGGTCGAACCACGAGTTGAAGACCTGCAGGAAGATCCACTGGGTCCACCGGTAGTAGTCCGGGTCCGTGGTCGAGAACGTGCGCCGGTCGTCGTAGGCCAGGCCCAGCCGGCGCAGCTGCTGCCGGTAGCGCTCGACGTTGGCCTCGGTGGTGGTGCGCGGGTGCGTGCCGGTCTGCACGGCATATTGCTCCGCCGGCAGGCCGAACGCGTCGAAGCCCATCGGGTGCAGCACGTTGAAGCCGGTCATCCGCTTGTAGCGGGTGTAGGAGTCGGTGCCGATGTAGCCCAGCGGGTGCCCGACGTGCAGGCCCGACCCCGACGGGTACGGGAACATGTCCTGCACGTGCAGCTTCGGCGCCCCGGCCCGGGGGTGCTCCGGGTCGGCCAGGTCGCCGGCCGGGTTGGGCGCGCGGAAGGTGCCGTGCTCGGCCCAGTACGCCTGCCAGCGCGGCTCGATCTCGTTGGCCGTCGCGGCCGTGTAGCGGTACGGCGGGACGTCCGCGCCGACGTTCTCGGACTCGCTCATCGTCACCATCTCGTTCGTGTCAGCTCGCCGGTTCAAAGGACACAAAAAAGCCCCCTTCACGAGGGGGCGCCACGCCGGTCGGGGATCGACCGCGCGGCTAGCTAAGAAGCAGCGAGCTGAAAGCCATGGAGCGATAGTACTCCCCGCGCGAAGGCCCCGGCGACTGGTATGCCGCCGGGGCCTTCCTGCCTCAGGAAGCGGGCGAGCCGTAGACGGAAAGCTCCGCCGAGTCGATCCACGAGCAGCCGCTGTAGCCGAGCGAGCAGTCGAGACCGTAGTCCGCGAGCTGCGTGCCCAGCATCGTGTAGCGGATGAACGTCACCCCGGTGCCGGTCCCGGCCGCGAGCGGCACGGTGGTGGCCTGGAGCTGGTCGGGCGTGAAGTGGCCTTCGGCGGCCACGGCCCAGGTGCTGCCGTCGGCCGAGGTCTCCACCCGGTAGTCGCCCGTCGCGGCGCTGGGGTCGTCACCGCAGATGTTCGACGGGTTGATCGACAGCTCGGCGACGTTCACGGCCGCCGGGAGCCGCGTGATCATCCAGCGCGGCTCGATCGCCGTGGTGGTGCCGCCGCCGGGGCGGACCCCGTCGGAGCTCCAGCCGGTGGTCTGCCCCTGGTCGATCATCTGGTTGGTGCCGCAGCCGTACGCGTTGCCGTCCACGCCGTTGAAGCCGGTGACCGTGCCGCCGCCGCTCGACGCCGCCCAGTCCCGGCGCACCGACCAGTTCCGCGTGACGGCCTTGCCGACCTTGACCGTGGCGACCTGCTCGTCGTAGCCGCCGCCCTTGGCGTACACCTTGGGGTAGGTGCCCTGGATGATGTTGCTGATCGTGTACTTGCCGCCGGCCGTCGTGGTGGCGACGTAGCTGCCGGCGAAGCCCGAGTCGTGCCCGCCGAAGCCGACCGTCACGCCGGCGACCCCGGCCCCGGTGGCCGAGTCGGTGACCGTGCCGGTCAGCGTGCCGCGCGGCGCGTTGGCCGCCGGAGGCAGGGAGAAGTCCTCGACCGGCTCGACGTCGCTGCCGTCGACCGTGGCCGCGAAGAAGCCCATGCCCCGCTGGGCGAAGACCTTCCAGATCGCCGCGCTGTTGCGGCCGCCGTTGAGCACCCGGTCCGCCGTCAGGATCGAGTTGCGCTGGTCCAGGAAAGACGGGTCCGCCGGGGACAGCTCCATCGCCCGCGTCACCAGGGCGAGGGTCTTGCTGCTGCCGAGCGCCTTGCGCAGGTCCCAGAGGGTCTGCACCCAGATCTCGCCGTCGGCGTGCACCTCGGCGCCGCGGGTGGAGATCTTGCCCAGATCCCCGTACGTGAACCCGCCGGCACCGCTCGCCGCCCCGCCCACACACGCGGCCGCCGTGCTGCCGACCGGGCAGTCGATGGCCTCGTACCGGATGGTGTCGCCGCCGGTGATGTACTCGCCGACCTTGACGTCGCCGTCGGCCTTGGTGTCCTTGTCGATGCCCCGGCTCACCAGGTAGTCGAGCGCGTAGAAGTCGCTCCACGCCTCGCCCATCGAGCCGGACTGGTGCGAGTTGAGGGTCGAGACCCCGTCCGCGTCGACCACGAGCCGGTTGCTCAGGCCGTGCGTGTACTCGTGGTAGATGATGTCCGCCTCGTCACCGGAGTTGCCGGCGAGGAAGGGGTCGCCCGGCGTGCTCGGGTCCGGCCACAGGTACATCTGCATGATCGGCGCGATGCCGTCCGGCGGCGTGTTCATGTTGGCGTTGTCGGTGTGGTCCGGGTCCGGCAGGCCGTTCATGGTGTTCGCGCCGTCGAGCGCCTGGGCCTGCACGGCGTCGCCGCCGGCCGCCTCGAAGTTGCCGGCCGCCCGGGTGAAGCCGATCGGCCCGGCCTTGAGGTGGTCGTGGAAGTTGCTGATGTAGTAGAAGATCTGGGTCGCGTTCTGACCCAGGTTCTTCTGCCACGAGTACGGCGTCGCCGGGTCCCACGAGCACTGGTACTGCGCGGAGCACAGGCCGCCGGCGGTCGCCGTGAAGTCGGTGAAGGGGTAGTTGAAGCTCCCCTTGCCCGTCGACGGCACCTCTTCGCCCGCGTTGGCGGTGTTGTCGTCGTCGAGGTCCGCGTAGACGTGCGCGGTGGTGCCGCTGAGCGTGGTGCTGTTCTTCGGCAGCCACTTGCTCAGGTCGGTCTTCTTCTGCTTGCCGCCGACCGCCGCACCCGGGTAGTAGTCCCAGACCAGGCCGGTCGGGCTGTCGCTGTGCTCGGCCACCGTGCTCTGCCGGTAGAGGACGTCGCCGGTCCTGGCGGCCACGACGGAGACGTAACCCTCGTCGACGGCGATGACCTGCCAGGCGAGCTGCGGGCCGGTCTTCGTCTGGAACAGGACCAGCTTGGCCGTACCGTTGTCGGCGAAGGTCGTGGTCCTGACCTTGTCGGCCGCCCGCTTGGTGACCTGGGCCGTCGAGTTGCCCCGGACGTCCTTGACCGCGGCGGCGCGCGCCTTCTCCGCCGTGATGCCGGCGGTGCCCGCGCTGGTGGGCAGGGCCGCGATCGGCGAGCCGTCGACCTGCACCAACCGGCCGTCCTTGGCCACGTGCGCCTTGATGCCGTTGCCGAAGACCGCGACGCCGTCCACCGTCTGCTGGAAGCTCAGGTGGTGGGTGCCGGCGATGTCGACGTAGTCCTGGCGCAGCGTCAGGGCGTTCACCGCGGCGGCGCTCAGGCCGAAGACGTCGGTGTGCGCCTTGAGGTAGTCGCGGGCGATCCTCTCGGGCTTCTTGCGGCTGGGGCCGGTGAGGAAGCCGTCGAGCCGCGCGACGCGGCGCGGCGTCCCGGTGGCGCGGTCGATGTCGACCACGCCCTGCACGCCCAGCGAGTCCCGCAGCTTGCGGGCGCCGCTGCCCGCCTGCTCGGCCGCCTTGACGCGCTTCGCCGACTCGGTCGTGCCGAGATCGCCCTTGCCGGCATTGATGGCCGTGCGCGAGTCGTAGTTCCCGGCGTGCAGCTCCCCGGGCGCCGCCGGTTCGACAGCGGGCGCGGGGCTGGGGGCGGCCTGCGCGGCGGTGGGCAGGAGCCCGGCCAGCAGCACGACGCTCGCGCCGGCGGCCCATCCAGTGGTGAATCTCATGTACGGCCCTCCATGTGGCCACGGCTGAACGGGCTCGCGCCCGTCGATGCCCTTGATCGATTCACATGGAGACAGGGAAATCAATAAATGGGCGGTTCGTTATCGAAGCGGTATCCGTGACCGATTGACTACTAAACGCATCTCCGCTGGGCAGCCCCCTCGGCGAGTTGCTGTGACCGGGCTAACCTGTCAGGACGGGCGGCGAGCGCCCTTCGGTTTCCTTTCGGCGGCGTCGCCTAGAAAGGGGCCTGAACGACATGGAGGAGGCCCGTGACAACGCCCACCTGGGACGCGCCCGGCGGACCGCTGACGAACGACCAGTTCCGCAGCGCCAGCGACGCGATCATCGCCAACATCGAGCAGGTCATCGAGGGCAAGGGCGCGACCGTCCGGCTGGCGCTCGCCGTGCTGCTGGCCGAGGGGCACCTGCTCATCGAGGACGTGCCCGGCGTCGGCAAGACGATGCTCGCCAAGGCCCTCGCGCGCTCGATCGACTGCTCGGTGCGCCGCATCCAGTTCACCCCCGACCTGCTGCCCAGCGACGTGACCGGCGTCAGCGTCTACAACCAGGAGACGCGCGACTTCGAGTTCAAGCCGGGCGCCGTCTTCGCCAACCTGGTCGTGGGCGACGAGATCAACCGCGCCTCCCCCAAGACCCAGTCCGCCCTGCTCGAGTGCATGGAGGAGCGGCAGGTCACGGTCGACGGCACGACCTACGAGCTGCAGTCGCCCTTCATGGTCATCGCCACCCAGAACCCCATCGAGATGGAGGGGACCTATCCGCTGCCCGAGGCGCAGCGCGACCGGTTCACCGCCCGGATCGCCATGGGCTATCCCGACCCGCGGGCCGAGCTGGCCATGCTGAGCGGGCGCGCCGCGGTCAACCCGCTCGACTCGCTGCGCCCGGTCGCCGACGCCGCGCTGATCCGCCGGCTGATCGCCACGGTCCGTGACGTGCACGCCGCCGACGCCGTCCAGCAATACGCGATCGCGCTGGTCACCGCGACCCGCGAGGCCCCGGAGATCCGCCTCGGCGCGTCGCCCCGCTCGACGCTGCAGCTGCTCCGCACGGCCAAGGCGGTCGCGGCCCTCGAGGGCCGCGACTACGTGCTGCCCGACGACCTGCAGGCCCTCGCCGTGCCGGTCCTGGCCCACCGCATCATCCCGACCGCGGACGCCCAGCTCAACCGGCGCACCACGGACACCATCGTGGCCGAGATCGTGCACCGGCTCCCGCTGCCGCACGACCGCAACCGCTCGCCGTACGACACCCGGGCCCAGGGCGACGGCGGCCTCTACGAGTCCCGGGGTCGCTGATGCGCGAGGCGCTGCGCGGGCTGACGACGCGGGGCCGGTCCTTCCTGGCCGCGGCCGTGGCGGCCGGGATCTCCGCCATGATCCTGGGCGAGAAGGACCTGCTGCGGGTCGCGGTGCTGCTGGCCGCCCTCCCGCTGCTGGCCGCGGCCTATGTCGGGCGCAGCCGTTACAAGCTGGCCTGCACCCGGTCGCTCGAGCCCGGCCGCGCCCCGGTCGGCTCCAGCGCGCGGGTCGTGCTGCGCCTGCAGAATCTGTCCCGCCTGCCCACCGGCACGCTGCTGCTGGAGGACAGGCTTCCGTACGCCCTCGGCTCCCGGCCCCGCGTCGTGCTGGAGCGGCTCGGCGCCCACATGGCCAGCTCGGTGGCCTACACGGTCCGGGCCGACGTGCGGGGCCGCTATCCCGTCGGCCCGCTGGTGATCCGGCTCACCGACCCCTTCGGGCTGTGCGAGCTGACCCGCTCGTTCCCCAGCGTCGACAAGCTGACCGTGATTCCGCAGGTCGTGGCGCTGCCGGCCGTGCGTCTGGCCGGTGAATACGCGGGTACGGGCGAGAGCCGCGCCCGCTCGGTGGCCGTGCACGGCGAGGACGACGCCGCCACCCGGGAGTACCGTCGCGGTGACGACCTGCGCCGGGTGCACTGGCGGTCCACGGCCCGCACGGGCGAGCTCATGGTCCGCCGCGAGGAGCAGCCCTGGGAGTCGCGCGCCACGGTGGTGCTCGACACCCGGCTGTACGCGCACCGCGGCGAGGGTCCCACCGCCAGCTTCGAGTGGGCGGTGTCCGCGGCGGCCAGCATCGCGGTCCACCTGCGGGCCGCGGGTTACAAGCTGCGCCTGGTGACGGGCACGGGCATCGATCTCGACGCCGTCGAGGCGGGCGGCGAGGGCGCGATCCTCGACACCCTCGCCGACGTCAAGCTGACCCAGGCCGGCGACGTCTCCACGCTCGTCGAGGCGGTCCGCCGGCGCTCGGACGGCGGGCTGGTGATCGGGCTCTTCGGCGCGCTCACCGTGGCCGAGGCCGAGGTGCTCACCGGGCTGCGCAGCAACGGCGCGACCTGCCTCGGGTTCGCGATCGACAGCTCCACCTGGACGACGATGACCGGCCCCGACCGGCAGGAGGCCGACCGGCAGGCGGCGACCACGCAGCTCGCGCTGGTCCGCAGCGGCTGGCGGGCGCTGCCGGTGAAGCACGGCGACTCGCTCGCGGCGCTCTGGCCGTCCGCGGGGCGTGGCTCGCAGGGGTTCGCCTACCGCGCGGCGATGGCCGAGACCGTGGCGGGCATGTGATGACAGGAGTGACACTGTGACGGGCCGGCGACGACTGGGCCTGGTGGCCGCGGCGGCGACGCTGCTGTCGGCCGCTCCGCTGTACGCGATCTTCGACACCTGGACGTGGCTGCTGCAGGCCATGCTCGCGGTGGGTCTCGTGGCCGGGGCGGCGGTGCTCGCGCGTACCCTCCGCTTCCCGGTGTGGGCCCAGGCCGCCGGCATGGTCGCGGTGCTGCTGCTCACGCTGACCTGGATGTTCCCCAGCGGCGAGGAGTTGCTCGCGCTGATCCCCGGCCCCGGCACCTTCGCGCACTTCGGCGAGCTGTTCACCGAGGCGGGCAACGACACCCGGTCGTACGGCGTGCCGGTCCCCGACCGGGAGGGCCTGCTCTTCCTCTCCACGCTCGGCATCGGCGGGGTGGCCGTGGTGGTCGACCTGCTGACCGTGGTCGCGCGGCGCCCGGCGCTGGCCGGTCTGCCCATGCTCGCGATCTATTCGGTGCCCGTCGCCGTCTATGTCGACAGCGTGCCGGTGGTCCCCTTCATCGTCGGCGCCACCGGCTTCCTGTGGCTGCTCGTCGCCGACAATGTCGACCGGGTGCGCCGCTTCGGCCGGCGCTTCACCGGCGACGGGCGCGACGTGGACGTCTGGGAGCCGTCGCCCCTGGCCGCGGCGGGCCGCCGGCTCGCGGTCGCCGGCGTCGCGGTCGCCGTGCTGCTCCCGCTCATCGTGCCGGGCCTCGACACCGGCCTGCTCAACCGGCTCACCCAGGTGGGCACCGGCCCGGGCGGCAACGGCACGGGCAGCGGCGGCAACGGGCGCATCAACCTCGTCGCGTCGCTCAGCGGCTTCCTCAAGACCACGGCGGTCACCGACTACGTCAAGGTGCGCACCTCCGAGCCCGACCCGTTCTACCTGCGCTTCGGCATCGCCGACGTGCTGACCGAGGGCGGCTTCAGCAACCGGACGCCGACCGGGCAGCCGATCTCCCGCGGCGCGCTGACCGACCCGCGCGACGACCAGGGCAGCAACGGCGGCGACTACGAGTCCTACCGCGCCGACGTCGAGATCACGAACGACTTCGCGCAGGCGCTCGCCCCGGTCTACTCGAGCCCGGTCGACCTGGACGGCCTCGACGGCCCCTGGTCCTACGACCCGAGCGCCGGCGTCGTCTACTCCAACCGCACGACCACCCGCGGCCAGAAGTACTCGTTCGACTACGTCCGGGCCAAGTACACGCCGGCCCAGCTGCGCCGGGCGGAGCAGCTGCCCCGCGAGGACTCCCGGGTGCAGCAGCTCGCCTCGACGCCCGAGGACCCCAAGGTCGAGGACCTGGTCAGGCGGCTCACCCGGGGCCAGGACACCGAGTACGACAAGGTGCTCGCGCTGTACGAGTACTTCTCCAAGGACAACGGGTTCACGTACAGCCTGCAGGCGCCCGACGTGGACGGTGCCTCGGCGATCTCGTCCTTCCTCGACAACAAGGCCGGCTACTGCCAGCAATACGCGGCGGCGCTCGCGTGGATGGTCCGCGAGGCCGGCATCCCGGCCCGGGTGGCGTTCGGCTTCACCCGCGGCACCAAGGACGGCGACGCGTACGTCCTGACCAACCGCAACGCGCACGCCTGGACCGAGGTCTACTTCGACGGCTTCGGCTGGATCCCGTTCGACGCCACCCCGGCCGCCGACGTGGTCGGCTCGACCCGCTCGGCCTGGGCCCCGGACAACGACCGCGTCGAGGAGCCGACGGCCAGCGCCTCGGCCACCGCCGCCCCGGGCGCGACCAGCTCCGCCGCCGCCGGTGCGGCCGACCGCCCCGACCGTGACCAAGATGCGGGCCTCGCCGGCACCACCTCGACCACGACCGGCTCCGGCTTCCCGACCGGCGCCCTGATCGCGGTGGCCGTCGCGGCCCTGCTCATCGCGTTGCTGCTGGTCCCGGCCCTGCGCCGGGTCCTCGTCCGGCGCCGGCGCCACGCCGCCACCGAGCCGGTCACGGTCACCGCGGCCGCGGCGAGCCCGGGCGGCGCCCCACCGGGCGGCGCGCCGGCCGTCACCGTCACCACCGAGTCGGTCCGGGCCCGCGCGGACGCCCACGCGGCCTGGGACGAGCTGGTCGACACCATGCTCGACTACCAGGTGACGGTCGACCCGACCGAGACGCCCCGGCACACGGCCCAGCGCCTCATCCGCGAGGCCGAGCTCAAGGCCACCCCGGCCGCCGACGCCGCCGTCCTGCTGGGCAGCGCCGAGGAACGCGCGCGCTATGCCCGCAGCCCGCTGCGCGGCGACGGCCTCACCGAGGCGCTCACCATGGTCCGCAAGGGCCTCGCCGAGACGTCCGACAAGCGCACCCGCCTGCGGGCCGTGCTCCTGCCGCCGTCGGTGATGCTCCGCTGGCGGCTCGCTGTGGGCGACACGTCGTCCCGGTGGATGGGCGCGCTGAGCCGGATGCGCGACTCGGCGATCCGCTTCAGCCCGCGCCGGCTGCTGGCCAACCGCTCGGCACGCTGACGGTTCTCTCTTTTCTCCCTTTCGCCGGCGTCATCCCTCCTCGGGGTGGCGCCGGTTCGCTTCGACCCCCTTCCCCCCGGCTTGTCCGTCGCGGCGGGCTTCTCGGCCTTTCGCGGCGGGGCGGTGGTCAGGTCGGCGGTCCGTCGGCCTCGGTGAGGGCCAGGAGGAGGCGCCGGGTGTGCTCGATCTCACCGGGGTCGGCGCCGCCCTCGTACAGGCTCGCCACCGCCGCGCCGTCCGCCGCCCGCACGACGAGCAGCACCCGGTCGGGATCCAGCCCGTCGGCCTCGAACGCCTCGCGCCACCGCTCCTTGTCGCGGCGCAGCAGCTCGGCCACTCCGGGCACTCCGGCCAGCGTCGCGTACAGCGTGACGTGCTCGGGCACGCCCGTCTCCCCGAGCGTCTCGTCGAAGAGGGCGTTCACGTAGGCCCGGACCAGCCGGCCCCGGCCGTGGTCCCGCGGATCGACCTTGGCCCGGACCGCGGCCGTCCACTGCTCGACCAGGTCCTCGGCCAGCGCCAGCAGCAGCTGGTCGCGGGACTTGAAGTGGTGCAGCAGGCCGCCCTTGGAGACGCCCGCCGCCCGGGCGATCGCGTCCACGCTGGCCCCGGAGCCCTGCCGCCCGACCACCCGCGCCGCAGCGTCCAGCACGATCCGCCGCGTCCGTGCCGTGTCCCGCTCCTTCATCGTGGTGATTCTACTAACCGACCATATGGTTTGCTCTGCCGACCAGATGGTCGGTAGCGTTCGGAGCATGACGTCCACCCGCAAGGCCGCCCTGCTCGCCGCGCTCACCCTGGCGGTGACCCTGCTGGCGGTCGACGGCACGGTGCTCGCCCTGGCCATGCCGGCCCTCACCACTGACCTCGGCGCCTCGGCCACCCAGGTGCTGTGGATCGGCGACGTCTACTCGTTCGCCCTCGCCGGCCTGCTCATCAGCATGGGCACGCTCGCCGACCGGATCGGCCGCCGGCGCCTGCTCCTCCTCGGCGCCACCGGCTTCGGGGCCGCCTCCGTGCTGGCCGCCCTGGCTCCGAGCGCCGGCTGGCTGATCGCCGCGCGCGTCCTGCTGGGCGTGGCCGGGGCGACCCTGATGCCGTCGACGCTGTCGATCGTGCGCAACGTCTTCACCGAGCCGGCCGAGCGCACCCGGGCCATCGCCATCTGGTCGGCGGGCACCGCGGGCGGCGCCGCCCTGGGCCCACTGATCGGCGGCGCACTGCTGGAGCATTACTGGTGGGGATCGGTGTTCCTGATCAACGTACCGGTGATGCTGTTGGTCCTGGCCGGTGTCGCCACCCTCGTGCCGGAGTCCCGCAACCCCTCCCCCGGCCGCTTCGACCCCCTGAGCGCCGTGCTGTCGGTGGCCGCGGTCGTGCCGCTGGTGTGGGCCGTCAAGCACACCGACTCCGCGTTCGCCCTGGTCGCCGTCGTGATCGGCGGGGCCGCCGGGGTGTGGTTCGTGCGCCGCCAGCGAACCCTGCGCACGCCCCTCGTGGACATCACGCTCTTCGCCCGTCCGGCCTTCGCGGGCACCGTCCTGGTGTCGTTGATCGCCATCTTCGCCTTCAGCGGCCTGCTGTTCTTCTTCTCGCAGTACCTGCAGCTGGTCCGCGGCTACTCCCCGCTGCGCGCCGGCCTGTGGGAGCTCCCCGCCACGATCGCCTCCATGCTCGTGGCCGTCGTCGCCGCCCGCGTCATCCTCCGCCTCGGCGTGGGCCGCACCCTCGCCGCCGCCCTCCTCGTGACCGCCGCGGGCTTCGCCGTCCTGGCGGTCGCCGAGGGCGCCACCGGCTACGCCGCGCTGGCCACCGCCCTCGTCCTCATCGGCGCGGGCATCGGCATCACCTTCACCGCCGCCACCGACGCCGTCCTGAGCACCGTCCCCCGCGAACGCGCGGGCGCGGCGTCGGCCATCTCCGAGATGTCGTACGAACTGGGCGTCGCCCTCGGCATCGCCCTGCTGGGAACGCTGCAGACCACGCTCTACCGCGCCGGGCTGCCCGACCTCTCGGCGCTGAGCGTCACCACCCGGTCCGCCGTCGCCGACTCGCTGGCCGCCGCGTCCCAGGCCCTCGCCGGCACCGGCGCCACCGGGTCCGCGATCCTGGCCGCCGCCCGGGACGCCTTCGCCCACGGCATGCAGGTGACCTCGATGATTGCCGCCGCCCTCCTCCTGCTGTCCGGCGCGATCGCCTGGAAGGTCATCCCGTCCCGCCCGCACCTGGACCGCTGACCACCCGCGGACCTGACCCGCCCGGGCCGCCCGCGATCACCATCCGCACGATGTCCCGTTCAGCCCGAATCACCGAAAGCCCGCCAAAAGGTCGCTATGGCCGCCCTGTCGATCAGCCGGCGCCGCGCAGAAAGCCCGGCCAGCGGCAGCCGCCAGTCGGCGCGGCAAGGCGCAGAAAGCCGGCAGGTGGCGACGAACGGGCGGCGCGGCGCCTGGAAGCGTGGCAGGCGACGGACGGGCGGCTGGCGCGGCGCAGGCAACCGGGGCGAGGCGGGTGGAGGCAGGCGGGGCGAGGCGGAGGCAGGCGGGGCGGCCGACGGCGCGCAGACGTCCAAGGCCGTCAGCAGCGCGGGCGCCAAGGGCAACCGGCAAGCAGCCGCCGACGCGAAGCTCAGTGATCAGCAACAACGCCCACGGCCGCCAACGGGTGGTCAGCGGCCGGCACCAACGCACCTGGCCGCCGACGACGAAGTTAGCGGCCGGCAGCAACGCAAGCGGCCGCCGACGATGAAGTCAGCGGCCGGCAGCAACGCATACGGCCGCCGACGACGGGATCAGCGGCCGGCGACAGGCGCGAGGCCGCCGACGAAAACGTCAGCGGCCGGCGGGAGCCCGGGGCGGGCGGGTCAGCGGTGCCCCTCGGGCCGCTGGCGCCAGCGGTCCTCGAGGCGGTCGATGAGCCCGCCGCGGCGGGGCTGGCGGGTGCGGCGGGAGGCGGTGCCGCCGACGGCGTGGAGGTCGGCGGGGGCGTTGCCCTTGCGACGGCTCTGGACGGCGAAGGCCGCGGCCGCGAGCATGACGACGAAGCCACCGACGCCGAGCAGCGTGCTGCCGATCATCACGGCCAGAACCAGTAGCGCGAGACCCACCACGACCCCGAACCCGGCGACGACGAATCGACGGCGGGCGTGGAAGCGCGGGTCACTGTTGCGCACAGCCGAGGCGAACTTGGGGTCCTCGGCAAGCGACCGCTCGATCTGATCGAACAGCCGCTGCTCGTGCTCCGAGAGCGGCACGACATTCCTCCCCGGGCGCAAGTCCCGGCCCCCGGCGGAGTCGCAGGCGGCCGATGAAGCGAGACAGCCGTCCGGCTGCCTTGGAGCAAGTCTACGAGGGGGTGGGCGGGTCGGAAAGCGGGACGACCGTCGAGTGCGGGTGATTTTCGGTTACGCGGCGCCCGGATCGGCCCAGAAGACTGGCCGGACCGACGACGGAACGCCCGAAGCGGGCCGCCACGGCGTCCGCGGCGGCCTCCGCCTCGCGCCAGCCGCGCTCGGGCTCACCCAGCGTGAGCTGGCGCGGAGCACCCGCCGCGGCGGTGAGGCCCTCGACCCGGACGCCCACGAGCCGGATCGGGTCGGCCGGGCGCAGCGCCTCGAAGAGACTCCACGACATCTCGAAGATCTCGCGGGCCACATCGGTGGTCGCCGGCAGGGTGCGGGAGCGGTTGACCGTGCGGAAGTCGTCGAGCCGGACCTTGATCGTGATCGTGCGGCCGGCGACCCCGGCGGCGCGCAGGCGGGCGCCGACCTTCTCGCTCAGGCCGAGGAGGCTGCGCCGGATCACGGCCGGGTCGGTGACGTCGACGTCATAGGTGTGCTCGGCGCCGATCGACTTCTCCTCGTGCTCGGGCACGACCTTGCGCGGGTCGCGCCCCCAGGACAGCTCGTGCAGGTGGGCGGCGGCGGCCTCGCCCAGGCTGCCGCGCAGCATCCGGATCGGCGCCCGGGCCAGGTCGCCGACGGTGGCGAGGCCGAGGCGCTGGAGCCGCTCGGCGCTCTTGTCCCCGACGCCCCACAGCGCGCCGACCGGCAGCGGGTGCAGGAAGTCGAGCACCTCGCCCGCCGGGACGACGATCATGCCGTCGGGCTTGGCCCGGGTGGAGCCGAGCTTGGCCACGAACTTGCTCGGCGCGACGCCCACCGAGCAGGTCAGCCGCTGCTGCTCGAGGATCCGGCGGCGGATGCCGGCCGCGATGACCGCGGGCCGCCCGAGCAGCCGCTGCGCGCCGGCGACGTCGAGGAACGCCTCGTCCAGCGACAACGGCTCGACCAGCGGCGTCACGTCACGGAAGATCTTCATGACCGCGCGCGACGCGGCCGTGTATTCGGCGAAGTCGGGCTCGAGATAGACCGCCCGCGGGCACAGCGACCGGGCCCGCGCCATGGGCATCGCGCTGCGCACCCCGTAGCGCCGGGCCTCGTAGCTGGCCGAGCTCACCACCCCGCGCGGCCCGAGCCCGCCGACCACGACCGGCTTGCCGCGCAGCTCGGGGCGCCGCCGCACCTCGACCGAGCAGTAGAAGGCATCCATGTCGACGTGCAGGATGGTGCACCCCGCGTCGTCGGCCTCCGGCCCGAACCGCGGGTCGAACCCCTGCCCGATCGCCTGACTTCGTCCCACGCCGGAAACCCTAGGCCGGGGGTACGACAGAAATCAGCAGCGGCACCGTCATCTCCGCCGCGGTCACCGACCCGTGATAGGCCACGAGCTTGCCGACCGACGGCGGCTCCCAGTCCCGGGCGGTCAGCACGATGTCGTCGACGCAGAGCACCACGACGTCCCCGATCCGCCCGGCATGCGCCGCCGGAACAGATCCGAAAAGTCCAGAATAAACGGCTTCGTCCCGCAGCAGCACCCGCACCGACGACCCCAACGCGGACCGGAAAGCCGCCGCCACCCGAGAAGCAGCCCCAGGTGCCGTGTGCAGATATCGAACCCGCGGTTCCCCGGCCACCCCCACCAGCCCAGGAGGCGATATGTCGGAAATGTCAGGACGAGCAGTGAACGGAATGTTCACCTGACCATGATCAGCGGTGATCAGCAGCGCCGACCGAGGCGGCAACCCGGAGATCAGTCGCGACACCAATTCCTCGAGTGCCGCCGCCGCGGAAACCCATTCCGGAGACCCGACCCCGGTCCCGTGCCCGTGATGGTCCAGGTCGGGGTGATAGCCGTAGACCAGCCCCGGCGCCGACAACGCCGCGAGCATCGCCTCGGCCAGGGACGGCACGTCGGTCGCCCCGGAGAACGAGGCGCCGCGGTAACAAGCGACCGTGAGACCCGTACCCCGGAAGGAAGGCCGTGTGACCAGTGTCGCGCCGGCCCCCGCGGCCCGTACCCGCTCGAACCAGGTCGGCACCGGCTGCCACGCGAGCGGATCGGGGTGGTGGCCCCACTGGATGTGGTTGAGCACCTCGCCCGACGGCTGCCGGACGGTGAAGCCGAGGATCCCGTGCTCGCCGGGCGGCACGCCGGTCCCGATCGTGGCCAGGCTCACCGGCGTCGTGGAGGGAAAGCCGGAGGTGATCGTCCGGTCACCCATCTGCCCGAGGATCGGTGCGTGCTCCCGGACCGCCGCCAGCTGGTACGCCCCCAGCCCGTCCACCAGCAGCACAGCGACCCGATCGACGTCGCCCAGCGCCGTCCCGAGCCCGAGCGAGTCGACCGCGCCGGGCACCCCGAGCACCGCCGCCACGCTGGGCAGCACTTCCGCGAGACTCCCGCGCCCGTAAGCGGGCCGCACCAGGCCCGGCTGATCGAAAAGAGTCACGGGCGACGGGCGAAGACGTGCAGCTGCGACGCGATGTCCCGGAACGGCGGCCGGGACGACAGGGCCAGCTCCAGCTCCACCATCGCCTGCGGGTCCTCCTCGGTGACCGCGGCGGGCAGCAGGTCGGCCAGCACCCGGACGCCGTGGGTCTCCTCGACCGTCAGACCCGCCGCCCCGAGCAGCTCCGCGGCACTCCGCGCGTCGTAACGCCGGCGCAGCGTGTCCCGCCGCCCGGCCCGCCCCTCGGGATCGTCGAGCAGCGCGGACGCCGAGGCCAGGTGCCCGTTGAACGCCCGGTTGAGCACCGCGGCGGCCCGCCCGGGCACGAGCAGGCTGACCGCTCCCCCGGGCCGCAGCGCCGTGGTGATCGCGCGGACCACGCCGGCCGGGTCGTCGACCACTTCGAGCACGGCGTGGCAGAGGATGAGGTCGACGCTGCCCGGCGACACGAGCCCGGCGAGCGCGTCGCCGTCGCCCTGCACCGCGTGCACCCGCTTGGCCACGCCCGCGTCGGCGGCCCGGCGGGTCAGGGCGGCCAGCGCGTCGGGGCTGGCGTCGACGACGGTGACGGTGTGGCCCAGCTCGGCCAGCGGCACGGCGAACCCGCCGGTCCCGCCGCCGACGTCGAGCACGGTCAGCTCGCGGCCGGGCTGCCGGTCCAGCTCCCGGCGCAGCACCGCCCAGACGGCGGCCGTGCGCACGGTGACGGGCGGTCGGGGGGTACGCGTCGATGCGGTGTCCACCGTCGCAGCGTAACGGCCGGGCGCGGGAGAGGGGCGGCGAGCCGGAGCCCGCCGCCCCTGGGCACCACCCGATCAACCGATCGAGTACGCCCTGATCACACTCTGCTCAGCGGTACCCGCCGCCGTCACGGCCGTCGCCCGCAGCGACACGAATCCCGGACCCGCGGGATGCCGGATCACGGCCGCCCGGTGCACCCCGGAACCCGTCACGGGCACGGCCTTCCACGTGGCGCCGTCGTCGTACGAGACGTCGACAGTGACCTTCCGCACCGCTGCCGGCACCTGCTGGTCGATGTGGACGGGAACCCGGAGAGTCCCGGAGGCCCGGTTGTGATCATCGAGCGCGGGATCGAACCGGATCGTCGAGATCGGCACCTGCGCGGCATCGTGCGCGGGATCGTCACCCGGGACAGTGGCAGACCGGAACGTCCACGAGCCGGTCACCGAGGTCGACAACGTGTGCGGCGCCCCGCGCGACGCGGTGGCCTCCAGCCGGTAGGTCGCCGGCTCGGGCGGCACAGCGAACTCGCCCCACACGGCCGCGTTCTCCCCGATCAACGTGTCGCCCCGGTAGAGCGCCGTCCGCGCCGACGTCACCACCGAACCACCGGCATGCCCCGAGCCCTCGCTGAAGAGCCGGATCGCCGCGAACACGGTGTCACCGAACCGGACCACGTAGTCGAACGGATACTGCGGCCCGACCACGCTCGGGCCGAAGACGGCCTTGTTCCACACCTCCCGGTACGTCTGCCCGGCCCGCAGCGTCCGCGGCGGTGCCTGAGCCCAGCTCACGTCGGTCGGGAAGTCCTCCGGGGAGGCGGCCGGGATGCTCTGGTAGAACTGCGACTGCCACTGCCCGCCGTCGGTGTTGACGTGCTCGGTCCGCCGGAACGGCAGGTCGAACGGTGTGAAGACGGCCCAGAAGCCGGCCCCGTCGAGGGTGCCGATGTTCGCCTTGGCGCCCTCCGTCCCCGGCGCCTCGGCGTTGTACTGCGCCTTGATCGTCGCCATGTCCCGGGCCCGGACGGTCTTGCTGAGCCCGGTGTACATCCGGCCCTTCCGGAACCACGCGAAGTCCCAGATCTCGGGGCTGTTCCGTCCGGACCCCCGCGCGAAGGACGCCGCGATCGTGGCGGTGAAGATGTCGAGCGGCGCGGCCGGAGCGATCTGCCCGGTGTAGAGCGCGTGGGCCTCGTCACCGAGCGTCCCGGCGCCGACGCCCCACTCGTCGCTGAGCCATTCAGCGGAGGCGGCGAGCATGGTGTTCACCGCATCGGCCCGCGGCGGGGTCACCCGCACCCGGCCGGCCTTACGCGCGTCGATGCGGACCGGGTCCGCGTCGTCGACGACGAGCAGCGGCTGCGCGAGCAGCGCCGAGGAATCCGAGCTGTCGACGAAGGAGTAGACGCCGTAGTCGCCCACGGGCAGCCGGACGGTGCCGCCGGCCCCGCCGATCTCGAAGAACCGCAGTGTCTCCTGATCGAAGAACACGGTGTACGCCGACTCGGCCGGCACGCCGTCGCGACCGGTGACCGTGACGGGCACGTCATAGCTCTCCGGCTCGACATAGACACCGACCGGCGCCACGACCCGCAGCCCGCCGGGACCGGTCGCGGTCAGATAACCACCCCGGTACGTCTCCGGCGACTCGACGCTCGTGTCGGACGTGACGGTCGTCGTGGCGGTGCCCCCGGCCGGCACGGTCAGCGTCGACGGCCCGGTGAGCGAGAACAGCGCCGGGGCGTCGAGCGACAGCGTCAACGTGACAGCCGCGGCGCCGTCGTTGCGGTAGGTGACGGTCTTCGTCTCGGGCTGGTCGTCGCCGTGGGGCCACTGCCCGCCGGTGAAGCCGAGCGTGCCCTCGTCGACGGCGACCTCCTGGGTGATCGCCCGGGCCACGTCGACCCGGCCGGCGCCCTGCCCCTCGACCTCCGCGCCCGGCGTGGGCTTCGCGGCTCCCATGAGGACGGTCTTGCGCTGCTGCGGCGTCCAGTCCGGGTGCTGCTGGGTGAGGATCGCGGCGGAACCGGCGACGTGCGGGGCCGCCATGGACGTCCCGGAAAGGCTGGAGTAGCCCTCGACCGGCGCCGGACCGCCGATCCGGTCGTGCGCCGCGCGGGCCGCGACGATGTCGACACCGGGCGCGGAGATCTCCGGCTTGAGGAAGTTGTCGCCGACCCGCGGGCCCCGGCTGGAGAAGTTCGCCAGCTGGTCGTCGCGGTCGACCGCGGCCACGGCCAGCGCGGCGTCGGCACTCGCCGGGGAGCTGAGGGTCTGATAGCCACCGGCGTTGCCCGCGGAGATGACGAACAGGGTGCCGTACTGCTGGGTCAGCTCGCCGACCGCGGCCTCGAGCGGGTCGATCTCGGGGGTGTCCCCACCGCCGAGGCTCATGTTGATGACGGGCGCGCGGCTCGCGGCCCACTCCATGCCGGCCAGGATGGCGGAGTCCTCGCAGTACTCGGTGCCGCAGACCTTGCCGATCACCAGCTTCGCGCCCGGGGCGACGCCCTTGTAACGCCCGCCCGACGCGGCGCCGGTGCCGGCGATGGTCGAGGCGACATGCGTCCCGTGGCCCACCTCGTCGTCGGTGCTCGCCGTGTCGGTGAAGTTCTGCGACTCCGCGATCTGCCCCGCGAAGTCGGGGTGCGTGGCGTCGATGCCGGTGTCGAGCACAGCCACCTTGACGCCGGTGCCGTCCAGGCCGGCCTGCCACGCCGCGGGCGCCCCGATCTGCGGCACGCTGCGGTCGAGGTTGACGCGGCGCTTGCCGTCGAGCCAGACGCGGTCGACGCCGGCGCGCAACGTGCGGGCGGCGTCCGTACCCGTGGTCAATGACTTCCAGAGGTCCGCCCGGCCGGCGGCGTTCGCCCGGACCGCAAGCATGCCGACCTTGGTCAGCTCGCGCGTGACCCGGGTGCCTGCGACGCCGGTCGCGGTGCGGGCCTGGGCACTCTTGCTCTTCGGGTACGCCACCAGCAGCGGCAGCTCCGTCGCATCGGTCAGCGGGTCGAGCGCGAAGAGCCGGGGGTCGAGCCGCCCCGACCGCAGCAGCGGCAACGCGTCCACGGGGATGACCGACCGGCCCGCGGGCGTGGACGTGCTGAGGAAGCGCATCCCCTCGCGTCCCGCCGCGGGCACCACGGATACGGTCTTGTCACTGTGGACGGTCACCCGATCGCCCGTGATCAGGATGCGGTCGCTCGTGACCCGGACCGGCGCCGGAGCGGCCGCCGGAGTGTCGGTGACGGCAGCCGCCGCCGGCGCGCTCACCGAAGCCGCGGCCGCAGTGACGCACACTGCCAGAACAGATATTCGTCGCACGTGCCCTCCCCCGTCCGGCGAGGCATCTCCCCGCCACCGATCGACACTGGCAAATATGTGACGTGTCGCACCCAGGTGCGACGGATTTCCGACAGCAGCGATCCGTCCGTCCCGGCGATCACCCGAACCCGTACGCCCGGATGACACGCTGCGTCGCGGTCCCCGCCGCCGTCGATGTTGACGTGCTCGGGCCGCCGGAACGGCAGATCGAAGGCCGGGAAAACGGCGAAGCCACCGGCGCCGTCGAGCTGACTGACATTGCCCTTGCCGCCCTCAGTGCCGGGCGCCTCGGCGAGACAGCGCGCCCTGATCGTCGCCGTGTCCCGGGCGCGGACGGTCTTCGTCAGCCCGGTGTCGGTCCCGCCTTTCCGATACCACGCGAAATCCCAAAGCTCCGGGCTGTTCCGGCCGGGCGTGGCCGTCTCGTCGACGCGTTCGGCCCGGCGCCGCTCACCGGCGCGACGGCGGGGCAGATGGTGGCCAGCTCTCTTGTGGACCAAACCGCTCACCGCACCGGCGGCCGGCCGGCCGCGCGACCTATTTCGGACACGAGGGCACGCACGACCGTGCCGGTGTCCGCCGTCCCGCCCAGGTCGGCGGTCCGGGTGTCCGGCCCGGCGAGCGTGGTCTCGATGGCCGCCAGCACGTCCGCCGCCGCGTCCGCGTGGCCGAGGTGCTCGAGCATCAGCGCGGCCGACCAGACCGCGCCGACCGGGTTGGCGATGCCCTTGCCCGCGATGTCGGGCGCCGACCCGTGCACCGGCTCGAACATGGACGGCCCGGCCCGCGTCGGGTCGAGGTTGGCCGACGGCGCGATGCCGATGCTGCCGGCCACCGCGGCGGCCAGATCGCTGAGAATGTCGCCGAAAAGATTGGACGCCACGATGACGTCGAACCGCTCCGGCTGCAGGACGAGCTTCGCGGCCAGGGCGTCGATGTGCTCGGCGTCCCAGCGCACGTCCGGGTGGGCGGCCGCGCGCTGGGCCACGACCTCGTCCCAGAACGGCATGGTGTGCACGATGCCGTTGGACTTGGTGGCCGACGTCACGTAGGAGCGACGGGTGCGCGCCAGCCCGAACGCGAAGTCGGCGATCCGCGACACCCCGGCCCGGCTGAACACCGACTCCTGCACGGCGAACTCGTCCGGGAAGCCTCGGTTCATCCGGCCGCCGACCTCGCTGTATTCGCCCTCGACATTTTCGCGCACCACCACGAAGTCGGCGACCGCGTCGCGCACCGGGCTCACCAGGCCGGCGAACGTGCGGATCGGCCGCAGGTTGACGAACTGGCGGAACGTGCGCCGGATCGGGATCAGCAGACCCCAGAGCGAGACGTGGTCGGGGACGCCCGGCCAGCCCACCGCCCCGAGCAGGATCGCGTCGTAGCGCCGCAGCGTCTCCAGCCCGTCGGACGGCATCATCGCGCCGTGCTCGGCATAGCGGCGGCACGACCAGTCGAACTCGTCGTAGGCCAGGCCGAGCTCGTGCTTGGCGGCCACCGCGTCGAGCACCTCCCGCGCCGCCGCGGTGACCTCGACGCCGATCCCGTCGCCGGGGATCACCGCGATCCGCGCCACGCCGGCCGCTGGGTCAGCCGCCATGTCAGCCGCCCAGCCCGACGAGGGCCACCATGAGCGGCAGCAGCAGGAGGATCAGCGCGGCGCCGAGCACGTCGAAGGACGCCCCGGACCGGATCATCGTGGTGATCGGCACGGCGCCGGAGCCGTAGACCACGGCATTCTGCGGCGTGGAGACCGGCAGCATGAAGCCGAAGGACGCGGCGAAGGTCGCGGCCAGCGCCGGCACCAGCGGGTCGATCCCGGTGGCGGCCGCGATCGGGATGATGATGGGCACGACCACCGCGGCCGAGGCCGTGTTGCTGGTGGTCTCGGAGATCAGGATGGCCAGCAGGACCGCGAAGGCCGTGACCGCGAAGGTGCTGGAGAGCCCGAGCACGTCGGCGCTGGACTTGCCGATCCGCTCGGCCAGCCCGGTGTCGGCCAGCAGCGAGCCGAAGATGATGCCGGTGCCGAAGAGCAGGATCGTGCCCCAGTCGATGCGCGCGGCGTCGCTCCAGTCCAGCGTGAACTTGCGCTCGCCCCAGGCCGTCGGCAGCAGGAAGAGCAGCGAGGCGCCGAGCACCGCCACGATGCCCTCGTTGAGGCGGCCGCTGACCGTGTCGTAGGCCGCCGAGTCACTGCCCGCGATCAGCGCGACGATGCCCGGGGTGATCCAGAGGGCGACGGTGACGGCGAAGGCGACGAGGGTGTTGCGCTCCGCGCGCGACATCGGGCCCAGCTTCGCCCGCTCGGCGGCGACGTATTCCTCGACGCCGTCGATGCGCCTGATCTCCGGCTTGTTGAGCAGCAGCAGGACCACGGCCAGCACGACGAACATGGCCAGGCAGATCGGCGCCGCCACGGCCGACCACTCCGCGAACGAGATGCGCTCACCGGTCGCCTCCTCGATCAGGCCCCGCCCGATGAGGTTGGGCGGGCTGCCGACCGGCGTCAGGAGCCCGCCGACGCTGGCCCCGTACGCGAGCATGAGCAGCAACGCCGCGCCCACCCGCAGCCGCGTCGGGTCGAAGGCGCCGGCGACGTGGCCGCGCTCCTGCAGCAGCTTGGCGATGACGGTGAGGATGCCGAGCGCGGTCGGCAGGAGCATCGCGACGGTGGCGGTGTTGGAGACGAAGGCGGACAGGCAGCAGGTGATGACGCCGAAGGCGATGATCACCCGGGTGGTGGAGCGGCCGACGCCCGGCACCGACAGCAGCCGGAACGCGAAGCGCCGGGCCAGGCCGTGCTTGAGCATCGCCTGCGCGAGGATGAACGCGCCGATGAACGTGAAGACGGTGGACGAGCCGAAGGGCGCCAGCACGTCGGCCGCCGGCGCCACCCCGAGCAGGACGATCAGCGCGACCCCGATCAGGCCGCCGACCGGGATCGGGACGGGCTCGGTGACCCACGCGACGATGACGCCGAGCAGGATGCCGGCCAGGGTCTGCTCGCTGGGCGGCAGGTCCAGCGGCAGGGCGAGGAAGACGAGGGTCACGAGCGGGGCGAGGACGAAGCCCGCCGTGCGCCGGGCTCGCTCGAAGCGCTCCTCCTGCGGCGAGAGACGCTGCTCGCCGAGGCTGCGATAGGTGGTGCCGCCGAGCAGCGCCTGCTCGACGTCGGTCCGCTCCGTTGTGGACATGCATCGATGCTAGGAGCCGGCCCCCAAGGTCAGTAGGGCGCTTTGTCATCAGAATGCCATGACATCTCCCATGGCCAGGCGCATCGCGCACGCGTTGCCGAAGGTCTTCGACCAGGCCACCTGTCCGCCCCGCCACGTGCCCCGGACCGTGGCGGTCACCGGGTCGTACTGCATCGTGCACATGCCCGCGCGCGGCTTGAGCTTCGCCGGGTTGCCCTTCGCCGCGGTGAGCTCCTGGCACGCCGTCTTCTTCCGCGGGTGCGCGCCGGCGGCCGGCTTGCAGCGCAGCTCGACCGCGCCCGCGTAGCCCGCCGCGGCGGTGTAGCTCAGCTCCAGCCGGCTCTCCCCGGCCTTCGCGGCGGCGGCGGGACTCGCGGCGAGCGCCAGCAGGACGGCGGACAGGCTCAGGCTGCGGATCATGGTGTCACTCCCTCGACGTGGTCTTCACCCCGGCTAACGGTGTACGCCACAAAAGGTGCTGTAAGGGAATAATCACCGAAAATCCCGGGACGCCGGCGTCACCGGTGGTGTGAGTGTCTCCAGCCGGTCGGCGACCAGGTTCAGCACGCCCTCCGCGGTCTTCTCGAGGATCCCGCGCACCAGCAGCGCCGAGCTGGTCCGCGCCACCCGGCGATAGCGCTGCCACAGCCCCGGCGAGCAGGTGACGTTGAGCATCCCGGTCTCGTCCTCCAGGTTGACGAACGTCACCCCGCCCGCGGTCGCCGGTCGCTGCCGGTGCGTGACGATGCCGCCGACCCGGATCCGGGTGCCCGACGTCACCTGGCCGACCCGGGCGACGGGCAGCGCGCCCTGCCGTTCCAGCTCCGCGCGGAGGAACTGCGCCGGATGCGCGTCCGGGGACAGGCCGGTCGCCCACACGTCCGCCACGAGCTTGTCGACGTCCTCCATGCCGGGGAGCGCGGGAGCACCCGTACCGGTGACCGTGCCCGGCAGCCGGTCGGGCCGGTCCTGCGCCGCCGCGCCCGCCGCCCACAGCGCCTCGCGGCGCGACAGGCCGAAACCCGCGAAGGCATCGGCGGTGGCGAGCGCCTCCAGGTGGGCGGTCGAGCACCCGGTCCGCCGCGCGAGATCTGTCATGTCCCGGTACGGACCCCCGGCGCGCCTCTCGTGTTCGATCTTCTCCGCCAGGTCGGCGCCGAGGGTGCGCACGCTCGACAAGCCCATGCGTACGGCCGGCCCGCCCAGTCCCCACATGTGCGGCGGCTCCTCCGGCCCCGAGCCCCACCTCGTCCTCTCGTCGGACTCGAGGGTGGCCAGGGCGTCGCTGAGGTTGATGTCGGGGCGGCGCACCTCGACCCCGTGGCGGCGGGCGTCGTCGACCAGCGACTGCGGCGAGTAGAAGCCCATCGGCTGGGCGTTGAGCAGCGCCGCGCAGAAGGGGGCGGGGTGATATCTCTTCAGCCACGCGCTCGCGTAGACGAGATAGGCGAAGCTCATCGCGTGGCTCTCGGGGAAGCCGTAGTTGGCGAACGACGACAGCTTGTGAAACATCTCGTCGGCCAGGTCGCCGGTGATGCCTCGTTCAGCCATGCCCTCATAGAGCCTTTGCCGGATCTGTTCCATCTTCTCGGTCGACCGCTTGGATCCCATCGCCCGTCTGAGCTGATCGGCCTCGGCCGGGTCGAACCCCGCGACGTCGATCGCCAGCTGCATGAGCTGCTCCTGGAACAGCGGCACGCCGAGCGTCTTGGCCAAGGCATTCGCCATCAACGGATGGGGGACGGTCGGCGCCTCGAGTCCGTTTTTTCGTCTGATGTACGGGTGGACCGAGCCGCCCTGGATCGGCCCCGGCCGGATCAGCGCCACCTCGACGACGAGGTCGTAGAACTTGTCCGGCTTGAGCCTCGGCAGGGTCGCCATCTGCGCGCGGCTCTCGACCTGGAAGACCCCGACGGAATCGGCACGCTGGAGCATCTCGTAGATCTCCGGATCGTCCAGCCGCATGTCGCCGAGGTCCAGCTCCAGCTCGATCATGTCGTACGCGTAGTGCAGCGCCGACAGCATCCCCAGCCCGAGCAGGTCGAACTTGACGAGCTCGATCGCCGCGCAGTCGTCCTTGTCCCACTGCAGCACCGAGCGGCCGGGCATCCGCCCCCACTCCACCGGGCACACCTCGATGATCGGCCGGTCGCAGATCACCATGCCGCCGGAGTGGATGCCCAGGTGCCGCGGGAAGCTCTGCACCTGGTTGGCGAAGTCGACCACGTGCGCCGGGATGTCCTCCACGTCGACCGCGGCGACACTGCCCCACCGGTCGATCTGCTTGCTCCACGCGTCCTGCTGCCCGGGCGAGAATCCAAAAGCCTTGGCCATGTCCCGTACGGCCGACCGGGGCCGGTAGGAGATGACATTGGCGACCTGAGCGGCGTGCTCGCGGCCGTGCTTGTCGTAGACGTACTGGATGACCTTCTCGCGCTGGTCCGACTCGATGTCCACGTCGATGTCCGGCGGCCCGTCGCGCTCCGGGGCGAGGAACCGCTCGAAGAGCAGGTCGTACTCCACGGCGTCCACATTGGTGATCCGCAGCGCGTAACAGACCGCCGAGTTCGCGGCCGAGCCCCGCCCCTGACAGTAGATCTTGTTGTCGCGGCAGAAGCGCACGATGTCGTACACCACGAGGAAGTAGCCCGGGAAGTCCAGCTCCTCGATCATGCGGAGCTCGTGCTCGATCTGCTCGTACGCCCTGGGATGGGCCTGGGGCGGCCCGTAGCGCTCGCGGGCGCCGCGCATGGTCAGCTCGCGCAGCCAGCTCATCTCGGTGTGCCCGGGCTCCGGGATCGGGAAGTCGGGCAGCTTCGGCGCCACGAGGTTGAGGTCGAAGGCGAGCTCCCGGCCGTACATCGCGGCGTTCTCCACCGCACCCGGGTACGCCGCGAACAGCCGCCGCATCTCCGCACCGCTGCGCAGGTGGGCCGTCCCCGCCGCGGGCAGCCAGCCGTCCATCTCGTCGAGACTGCGCCGCGCCCGGACCGCCGCCAGCGTGGTCGCGAGCCGCCGCCGGCCCGGGGTCGCGTAGTGCACGTTGCCGGTGGCGACCACTTCGACGCGGCGGCTGCGAGCGAGCTCGTACAAGACATCGTTGCGGTCGTCGTCGTCCGGGTTGCCGTGCGCGGTCAGCTCGACGACGACGTTGGCGCGGTCGAAGAGGTCGATGAGCCTGTCCAGCTCGTAGGCCGCAGCTTCCACGCCGTTCTGCGCCAGCGCTTGCGGCACACTGCCCTTGCGGCAACCGGTCAGGACCAGGACGTGGTCTCTCAAGACTTCCGCGAGCTCTTCCAGGCTTTTGTACGCCGGGCGGCCCTTCTCGCCCCCGTCCAGCTGCGCGCGCGAGATCGTCCGGGCCAGGCGGGCGTACCCCTCGGTGCCGTGCGCGAGGGCCAGCAGGTGCGTGCCCTCCGGATCGGCCGCCCCGTTCTGCGGCTTGGTGAGCCCGAGCGACAGCTCCGCCCCGAAGATCGTCGGCAGCCCCAGCTCCCGCGCCGCCTGCGAGAAGCGCACCACCCCGTAGAACCCGTCGTGATCGGTCACCGCGAGCCCGGTCAGCCCGAGCCGCGCCGCCTCCTCGGCCAGCTCCTCGGGGTGGCTCGCCCCGTCGAGAAAGCTGAAATTCGAGTGACAGTGCAGCTCCGCGTACGGCTCGGCGGTGGCCTTCTTGACGAAAGCGGGAGCCTCGTACGGCTGCCGTTTGCGCGACCACGCCGGCGAGTCCCCGCCGTCGCCGTCCACCGCGAGCGGATCGACGACGTGCAGGTGACGCTTGCCCGTGAGCTTGCTCTCCAGCTCGCCCCACGAGATGTCGGGATTGTGAAAACTCATCAGTCGTATATCGCTTCCACGGCCCAGTGACCGCCGCTCAGGGACAGAAGAAAGGCGCGCCCGTCCGCGACCGCCATCTGGAACCGTGCCCGGCGCCCGGCCTCGGCCGGAGCCCACCAGCGCTCGTCCACCGGCCACGGCCCGGCCCAGCCGGTGATCTCCAGCTCCTCGGGCCCGAGCGTCAGCACCCGCGGCGCCCCGGTTATTTGCAGCCGCGCACTCACGCCCACCGTGTTGCCGTCCTCGTCCCGGACGACGGCAGGAGCCGGCTGCGGGAGTACCAGTGCGGGCGCGGGCGCGGGTAGTTTCCCCGGCCACGGGGGCGCTGGCGATTCGGACATTTGTTTCTGTTTCCGCTTTCTGCTCATATCTCTCGGGCGGGCGGCCGGCTCGCGCCCTTCCACCTCTTTTTCTGACGCTCCTTCCAGCGCCGGCTCGTGCTCTGCCACGGGGATGCCCCGCTCGGGAGCCGCGCCGGGGCGGGCCGGCTCGCGTTCGTCGCCCCACGGGACGAAGCGGACCCGGTCGCCCGCCGACCGGCCGCCGGCCGCCACCGCCGTGAGCACCGCGTCGGGTCCGAGCAGGCCCTGGACCCGGCTCAGCGCCCGGTGCGCCCGCTCACGTTCCGCGCCGGCGTCGCCCCAGAGCCCCGGCTGGAGTCCGAGGTGGACGATGACACCGTCCGGGACCAGGCGCAGCCGTACGAGACCCGCAGTCGGCCTTCTGTCCTGCCGACGGCCACCGGTCAGCCAGCCGTCCAGCTGCCAGCGCACCCGCTCGGCGATCGCGGCCGCGTCGAGCAGCCCGTCGTGCCGCCACACCCGGTGCAGCTCCTGCCCGTCGGCGGTGATCGCCTCGATGCCGAGCCGGGTGCACGCCAGCCCGTACGCGGCCAGCCGCTCGTGCAGCCGCTCGGCCAGCGCCCGCCCCGCGAACGCGGCGACGTCGACCCGGTCGAGGGGATCGTCCTCGTACGTGCCGGTGACCTCCAGGTCCGGCGGCGGCTGCCGCACCGCCAGCGGCCGATGGTCGAGCCCGCCCGCCAGCCGGTGCGCCAGCGCCCCGTCGAACCCGAACCGCGTCAGCACGTCCCCGGCCGGCAACGCCGCGAACTCCCCCAGCGTCTTCACCCCGAGCCGGCGCAGCAGATCGGCCAGCTCCGGCCGCTCCAGCGCGTCGACGGTCACCCGCTCGAGGAACGCCGTGGTCCGCCCCGCCTCGACGATCACCCCGGTCCGCGCGGCCAGCCCCGCCGCGAAGACCCCCTCGGCGATCCCCACCTGCGCCTCCACCGAGCACGCCTGCGCGATCTGCTCGACGATCCGCTCGGCGGCGAGCTCCTCACCCCCGAAGTACCGGGCCGGCCCCCGGGCCGCGACCGCACAGGCCCCCGGCCGCACCACCTCCACGCCGGCCGCGACCTCCTCGACCGCCGCCACCACCAGCTCGAACGCCCGCGCGTCCCGCCCCGCGTCGAACTCCACCACGGTCAGCCCCGGACACCGGCTCTGCGCCTCCCGCCGCCGCAGCCCCTGCCGCACCCCGTCCGCCCGAGCGGCCTCCGAACACGCCACCACCCGGTTCGCCCGCAGCACGGCCACCGGCCCGTCCGCCCCGACCCCGTCCACCATCTCGGCCGCCACCACCGGCCAGTCAGGACACCACACCAGCAACGTACGCGGCCCGCCCGCCGCGCCCGGCGCCCTGCCGCGCCCGGCTTCGCCCACGGTCCCGCTCACGCCGGATCCACCGTCTCCCCGTCGACCGTGGCGAGCCGGACCTTCCCCCGCAACGCCTCCCACGACGCCGCCGCCCCGACCACCGTGCCGGACGCCGCGACGGGCGTGGCTCCGGCGAGGTCTTCGACGGACGCCTTTCCCCAAGTGGCTCCGGCGAGGTCTTCGACGGGCGTCCTGGTCACCTCTTCACCGGACGCCGGGGCGACCACGTCCTGCGGCACGGGTGGGATCGCGGGCCGGGGCGCCGCCGCCGGCATCCACAGGGTGAGCTCCTTGGGCCGCGCCGCCGCGCCCCGGCCCCGGGCCACCACTGTCACCGTGCGCCGCCGCAGCCGCCCGTGGCCTTCCCCGAGCCCCTCCCACTGACCACGCACCACCTGCAGGTTGACGTCGGCCCCGTCCCACCGCCCGTACGGCACCAGCACGCACCCCCGCTGCCGCGCCCGCGCCACCAGCCGCGACGCCACGGTCGGCGCCACCGGCCCGGGCACCGCGAGCACCACCACGTCGACCCCGTCGATCAGCGCCCCCACCACCGTCGGCCACTCCGGCCCGGGGTTGGGCACCAGCGCCAGCCGCTCCAGCGCGATCCCGCTCTCCGCCGCGGCCACCGCCCCCAGCTCCGGCACTCCCACCACGGCACACCACGACCCCGCCTCCGAAGCCGCCGCCAGCAACGCCAGCAGCAGAGACGTGTTCCCCACGGCCACCGGCGCCCGCAGCTGCCCCTCCGGCCGAAAAGCCGCCCCCGGTCGCTGCCATGCCTCCCGGCCCGCCCCGGCCTGCCGCTCCCGGCCCGCCCCAGCCTGCCGCTCCCGGCCCGGCTCGGCCCGCCCAGCCTGTTCCACTTCGGACGATCGCTCGCGCCCGGGCTCGCTCCGCCATCCACGTCCCGGCTCGGACCACCGCTCCCGCCCCGGCTCGGACCACCGCTCCCGCCCCGGGAGACCGCCGAGCACCGCGCCGACCGCCACGGTGCTGCCCCGGCGCAACCCCCGCCCGGGCAGCAGTCCGCCCAGCGCGGGCAGCACGGGCAGCGCCCGTTGCGCGCCTCCTTCACCGGCCTCGTTCCCGCTCCGAACCAGCTCAGCCAGCGCCGTCGCACCGTTGATCATGCGTCCGGCCATCTCCCCGCCCCGCTTGTCCGCATCCACCCAAGTTGATCTTCATGGCCCCGCCGCACCGAGCCACCAAGCACCCGAGTCGCTCGCCCCCGAGGACGAACCCGTCACCGCGGCGCCTCCACCACGGCCTCCATCACCGCGGCGCCTCCACCGCGGCCCTCTACCGCTGCGGCGCCTCCACCGCAGCAACCAGCCGCACTCCGGCCGCAAGACCACCAGCAGCCCCGCGACGAGAAGCGCGCCGGCGACACCACCGACAAGCCCGCGGGCCAGAAGTCACGAGACCACCGGCGAAAGGCCACGAAACCGCCGGCGAAAAGGCCACGAGACCGTCGGCGAAAGGCCACGAGACGCCCGCCGACAAGCCGCAGGCAAAAGGCGAGACCGCCCGAGAACCGCGCTAAAACGCCCGGAAGCCGCTCAAGCCGCCTCGAGCGAAGCGGGCGTCCCCTCGAGCACAGGTTGATGCGGCAGCCCGAGCGCCGCCTGGACCTGGGCCACGAACGTCTCGGCCGCGCGCAGAAGGTCGTCGGCCTCGCGGGCGGTCACCACGCGGGGGATGCCCGCCTCGGCCGCCGACCGCTTGGCCGCGCCCAGGGCGAAGTGGGTGGCCCAGTCGCCGAACTCGGGCGCCACGAGGACCAGCAGCGACCACACGCTGGTGACCTGGTTGCGCCGGGTCGGGGCGGCCGGGCGGGCCCGGGAGGCGAGGACCGCCGCCGCGGCGCGCAGGGCGGCGAGGTGGGCGGCCGCGTAGCGCAGGCCGTCGGGCCGGGTGCGCGCCGCCTCGGCCAGCCCCGCGTGGGCGATGGCGAGCAGCTGGGCGGGCGTCCGGTTGGGCAGCAGGTTGGCCGGCACGGTGGGCAGCGACTGCGTCCCCGCCGTCGGCGCATGGGCCAGCCCCGCCACCGGCGCACCGACCGCACCCGGGACGGGCTGCCCGGCGACCGGCCGAGGAGCGGAACGCACAGGAGCCGGCCGGGCAGCCGGCCGCTCGGCAGCAGGCTGGGCAGCAGACCGCTCGGCAGCAGGCTGGCCAACAGGACGCTCAGCCCGGGGCTGAGCAGCGGGCCGGACGGCAGGGCGCTCCGGGTCCCACTGGCCCGGCTCCCAGAGGGCGGGCTCCTGCGGGCCGAAGCCCGGGTGGGATGGTCTCGGTCCCGGTGCCGGGGTGCTCCCCATGGTCTCTCCTCGCGTGTGTCGCATCCGACGTGCTGGTCGAACCGATCCGCTGCGGAGGAAGGCACAGCGGGGGTGCCGGCCGGGTGTGAAGCTTCCCCACACCACACCCGGCCGGACTTCGCCGGCGGGGCCGTCGCCCGCCGCCCGGGGGTCGGGGGCGGCGGACGACGGTCCTGCCTGGTGCGCCCGGAGCCGGAGCCCCGGGCTGCGCGATCCGGACCCGCGATTGTCCGGACCGGCGCGATCCGGACCCGCGAATGCCCGGACCGCCTCGGCCCGAAACCGGAGTTACCGGACCAACTGGCCGCATCCCGGAGGATCCGGCCGCCGCCACCGGGCTCGCGAGGCCCGGAGCGACCCGGCCCGCGCCCTTCGACGACCCGGACCGGACCAGTCCGGGCTCGCGAGGCCTGGACCGGCACGGCCCGGACCCACGAGGATCGGACCGGAGGGTGGCCCGGACCGCGAGGCCGGACCCGGCACGGCACTTCGCGGGCGCCGCGCCCGGAGCCGCGCGGCGAACGCGGCCCCTCCCTCGCCCGACCGGCCCGGCCGGCCGCCCCCGGTGACCGGCCGGCCGGAGCCGGAGTCGATCACCATGGAACAACCGTCGAACCAATCGAACACTCGTTCTAACTACCGACGAGACTAGCACCCCCCTCCGACAAAAAAGCAACGTCGCGAGGAGGCAGGATGGGAGACACCCCGGCGAGAGGACAGCTATGCGCACGATCGTGGTCACCGGTGCCAGCTCCGGCATCGGGCTCGAGGCCGCGCGGCAGCTCGCCGCCCTGGGTGACCAGGTCGTCGTCGTGGGGCGCAACCCCCGCCGCCTCGGTGCCGCCATGGCGCGGATCCGCACCGCCGCGCAGGGGCCCGAGCCCGACGAGGTGCGGGCCGACTTCGAGTCGTTCGCCGAGGTGCGCCGCCTGGCCGAGCACCTGCTGACCACGTACGGGAAGATCGATGTCCTCGCCAGCAACGCCGGCGGGATGGTGCCGGAGCACCGCCGCACACCGGACGGCTTCGAGGCGACCCTGCAGGGCAACCACCTCGGCCCCTTCCTCCTGGCCACCCTCCTGCGCGAGCGGGTGAGCCGCATCGTCACCACCGCCTCGGACGCCCACCGCGGCGGCACCCTCGATCCGGCGGATCCCCTGGCCGGCACCGACAAGAAGTGGCGCTCCTGGCCCGCCTACGGCACCGCCAAGCAGGCCAACGTCCTCTTCGCCCAGGAGGCGGCCCGCCGCTGGCCGGACATCCTGTCGGTCTCCTTCCACCCGGGCGTCGTCCGCTCGAACTTCGGCGCGGGCACCCTGACCAGGGCCCTCTGGACCGTCGGGGCACCGTTCCTGAAGAGCCCGGTGCAGGCCGGCGCCGAGCTGGCGTGGCTGGCGATCACCCCGGCGGAGGAGCTGACGAACGGCGCTTACTACGTGGGGCGCAAAGCGACGAAACCGGCGGCCCGCGCCACCGATCCCGAGCTGGCGAGGCGGCTGTGGGACGCGAGCGTCGACGCTGTGGAGACCGGCGGCGACGGCACCCGATAACCGTTTCCGGGCCGACCCGTGAAGAACCCCACGCAGCCCTCGCCACCAGGGAAAACGCGCCTATAGCGTGACCGCCCATGACCGGTCTGCGGCCGCGTGTCGGCGTCACCCCGCGCTGGTGGCCCCGGGCGGCACGGCTCGCCGGCGCCCTCAGTGTGCTCACCGTCACCGGGCTCTGGTGGCACAACGAGAACCGCACTCCCGGTCAGCTGGCCGGGCTGCTCGCGGCCGACCTGCTGCTGCTCCAGGTGCTGCTCATGGCCCGTGTCCCGCTGGTCGAGCGGTCCTTCGGCCAGGACACCCTGGCCCGCTGGCACCGGTGGACCGGCTTCGCGTCGTTCCTGCTGCTGCTGGCGCACATTCTCCTGGCCACCCTCACGTACGCCGCCGCGGTGCTGAGCTATCCGGGCGTGCTGCTCGCCACGGCGGGCACGGCCGCCCTGGTGCTGGTCGTCGTCACGTCGGTCCGCCGGGCCCGCCGCCGCCTGCGCTACGAGCGCTGGCACTTGCTGCACCTGTACGCGTACGCGGGAATCGGTCTTGCCCTGCCCCACCTGCTGTGGACGGAGCCGGACCCGGTCGCGCGCGCCTATTGGCAGGGTCTTTGTCTCCTCGCCGCGGGCAGCGTGCTCGTCTTCCGGATAGCCGTGCCGCTCGGGCGCACGCTGCGGCACCGGCTCGTGGTCGACGAGGTCGTCCCGGAGGCGCACGGCCTGGTGTCGGTGCATTTCCGCGGGCGTGAGCTGGACCGTCTGCCCGTACGCGCGGGGCAGTTCTTCGTCTGGCGCTTCCTGGACGGACACGGCTGGTCGCGGGGCAACCCGTTCTCGCTGTCCGGCCCGCCGCACGGCGACCGGCTCCGCATCACCGTCAAGAGCCTCGGCGACGGCAGCGCCCGCGTGACCCGTCTCACCCCGGGCACCCGCGTGCTGATCGAGGGCCCCTACGGCCGCCTCACCGCCGAGTCCTACCGCGGCGGACCGGTGACCATGCTCGCGTGCGGCGTCGGGATCACCCCGCTGCTCGCGTTGCTGTGGGATCTCCCGTACGGCCACAACCAGGCCACTCTTCTCTACCGCGCCCGCCACGCGCACGAGGTGGCCTTCCTGGACGAGATCGAGTGGCTCGCCGGGCGGCGGGGCGTGCGGCTGGTCCCGCTGATCGGCCCGCGCGCGCGTCCGGGCTCCTGGCTGCCCGCCGAGTACGCCGGCTACTCCGACGCGGCGGCCCTGCGCGAGCTCGCCCCGGACATCGCCGGCCACGACCTGTACGTGTGCGGCCCTGACGCCTGGACCGACACGGTACGCACGGCCGCCCGCGCCGCCGGAGTCCCCGCCGCCCGCATCCACCGCGAGCGTTTCAGCTGGTAGCAGCCGCACGCAGCCGTCGCAGCATCGCGCCGAACTGCGCGCGCTCCCCGTCGGTCAACGGCTCGCCCAGCAGCCGCTGCGCCTCCCGCTCGAACACCTGCGCCGCCGTGTCGTACACCCGCCGGCCCTCCTCCGTGAGTTCGAGCACCGAGGAGCGCCTGTTCCGCGGGTGCGGCCGGCGCACGCACCAGCCCTTGCGCTCGATCCGGTCCACCGCCTGGCTGGCCCCGCCGACCGTGATGACCAGCTGACCCGCGACCTCCTGGACCCGGCACTCCGGCGTCCGCTCGATGACGCTCAGCACGTCGAAGCTGCCCATGCTCGCGTCGCACTCCCGGCGCAGCGCGGTGTCGATCGTGTTCCACAGCACGATCTCCAGGCGGATCAGGTCGTCGAAGAGCTCCCTCAGCATCGCCCCAGATTACATTGCCACTAAGGTTATTAGTGCTTAACATCAAACCCATGAGAGCAGTCCGATTCGACGAGTACGGCGACCGCGGTGTCCTCCACGTCGCCGACCTGCCCACCCCCGAGCCCGCCGCCGGCGAGGTCCTGGTCGAGGTGCGCGCCGCGGGCATCAACCCCGGCGAGATCGCCATCCGCACCGGGGCCTTCCACGAGCGCTGGCCCGGCACCTTCCCGTCCGGCCAGGGCAGCGATCTGGCCGGCGTCGTCACCGCCCTCGGCCCGGGCGTGCGCGCCTGGAAGCCCGGCGACGATGTGCTCGGCTGGTCGTGGCGCCGGTCCAGCCAGGCGACCCACGTCACCGTCCCGGCCGGCCAGCTCGTGGCCAAGCCCCCGGCCCTCGGCTGGGTCACGGCCGGCGGTCTCTACGTGGTGGGCGTCACCGCGTACTCCGCCGTGCGCGCCATTGATCCCCGGCCCGGCGAGACGGTCGCCGTCTCGGCGGCGGCCGGCGGCGTCGGCACCCTGGTCGTGCAACTTCTCGCCCGGCGCGGTGTCAATGTCCTCGCGATCGCGTCCCCCGCCAACGACGAGTGGCTCACGAGCAAGGGCGCCACCCCCATCCCGTACGGCGACGGCCTGCGCGACCGCCTCACCGCGGCCGCCCCGGAGGGCATCGACGCGTTCCTGGACCTCTTCGGCCCCGACTACGTCCGCCTCGCCGTCGACCTGGGCATTCCCCGCGACCGCATCAACACGATCATCGCCTTCGCCCTCGCCGCCGAGCTGGGCGTCAAGGCGGAGGGCAGCGAGGACGCCACCACCCCGGAGATCCTGGCCGAGATGGCCGCCCTCGTCGCCGACGGCACCCTCGAACTCCCGATCGCCGCGACCTACCCCCTCGACCGCGTCACCGACGCCTTCGCCGAGCTCGAGCAGCGCCACACCCGCGGCAAGATCGTCCTCATCCCGTAGCGGGACTCAGGCGGGGACGTGCTCGCGCAGCCAGGGCAGGAGGACGGGCAGGACGACCGAGGCGTGCAGGGCCTTCAGGTGGTCGGCGCCCGGTTCGAGGTGGACTGTCCAGCCGCGCTGCTCGAGCTCGGTGCGGCGGGCGGCCAGGGCGGGGCCGATCACCACTTCCGTGTCGCCCCAGCCCGGGCCGTAGGTGATGGAGTCGGCCGCGCCGGCGTAGGCCAGCCCCGGCACGGTGATCCGGTCCAGCTGGGCCGGCTCGTCGAGGCCCTGCAGCGATTCGTACAGGGTCACGAATTGTTCGGTCTGGGCCGGCTCCACTGTGCTGCCCGCCGACTCCCAGTCGCCCGGGGTCACCTCGGCGGGCGCCGGCACGGGGTGCAGCGCCTGCTCGTGGGCGGCGCGGGTCACCTTCAGCATCGCCTCGTAGGGGCCGCCGAGGGGCGGGAAGCCGCCGACCGCCAGGGCCGTCACGCGATCCGTGCGCTGGGCGAGCTGCAGGCCGGCGAGCCCGAGCCACGAATAGCCGTAGTACGCGAACCGCTCCGCGCCCGCCTCGTCGGCCGCCGCCAGCAGGTCCGCCGCGAGCCGGTCGCCGCTCAGCGGGCGGGGCCGGGCGAACACCTCTTTCTCGTAGTCGAAGGCCACCACGCGATAGCCCGCCTCGGTCAGCGCCGCGGCGATGGTGTGGCCGGCGTCGGGATCGCCGCCCCACGCCCGCACGGTTGCCGCTGTGGACTCGTCGGTCACGCCGGTGTTCATGGGCAGCAGCACCACAGTCATGGAAACAGATTACACTGTAAGGACTATGGGACAAGACGACAGCGACGCTCAGGTCCGGCGACTGTGGCGGCACCGGGGCACCACGCTGCCCACGCCGAGACGGGGGCCGCGGCAGCAGCTCGACCTCGACGCGGTGCTCGACACCGCCGCGGCGCTCGCGGATGCCGGGGGGCTGGCGGCCGTCTCCACCCGGGCGGTCGCGGCGGCCTTCGGGAAGACGCCGATGGCCCTCTATCCGTACGTGGGAACGAAGGCCAACCTCCTGGAGCTCCTGCGCGACCACGTCTCCGCGCTCCCGGCCTGGCGGGATCCCGGCCCGAGCGCGGCGGCCGATCTCACGGCGTGGGGCACGGCCCTCTTCGACCTGTACGCGGCCCACCCCTGGCTGGCGGCGGAGTCGTGGGCGCGCACCGGCCGGGGCCCGAACGAGCGGGACTGGATGGAGCGCCTGCTCGGCATCCTGCACGCGTGGCACGTGCCGCCGGCCGGTCACGCCCCGATCGTCACCGTGCTCTACGCCACCGTGCGCGCCTGCGCCGAGACCGATGCCGACTACCGGCGCCTGGGGCCGGACGGCGCCGCCGAGTGGCTGGCGCACGCGGAAGCGACGCGGCGGCAGATTCCGGACCTGGCCGAGCGCTATCCGCTGGCCGCCGCCCTCACGCCGGTCACGCCGGACTGGGCGGACAATCCGCGCGCCACGATCGCCCGCGCGGCCGGGCTGCTCACGGCGACCGGAAGGTGAACAGCGGGCCTGCCTAAGATGAAGCACCTGTGTCCCCGACCTCCCGGAGCATTCCGCATGGCCGCCGAGACATCCGCGATACCCGGCAGCGAAGCCACGGCGCACCCGGCCGCGAAGATCCCGGCCGCCCGCAAGCCCGTGGACGACGAGGCGCCGGCGCCGGCGGAGCCCCCGCCCGCGCGGCCGGAGCGGCGGACCCGGCGGCTGTGGCAGACCCTCGGCCTGACGCTTCCGCCCTTCGCCGTCACGCTGGCCGTGACGCTGATCGGGATCGGCGACCGGCAACTGTGGCGCGACGAGAACGCGACCTGGTGGGCCGCGTCACTGTCGTTCGACGATCTGGGCAAGCTCACCGAGACCGTCGACGTGGTGCTGCTCCCCTACTACGTGCTGATGCACTGGTGGATCGGCCTGTTCGGCGACTCGGAGGCCGCGCTGCGTGTCCCGTCGGCGCTGTTCATGGCGCTGGCCGCGGCGGTGGTCGCACTGATCGGGCGGCGCCTCTTCGAGCCGCGCGCCGGACTGGCGGGGGGCCTGCTGATCGCCGCGCTCCCGGTGATTTCCCGGTACGGTCAGGAGGCCCGCCCGTACGCGATGGCCATGCTCGCCACGGTGACGGCGGTGTGGCTGCTGCTGCGGGCGCTGGAGCGGCCGACGGTGTGGCGCTGGCTGCCGTACGCGGTCGCCGTCGCGTGGATCGCGGGCAGTCACGTCGTCGCGCTGATGTCGCTGGCCGCGCACCTGCCCCTGGTCCTCGGCACCCTGCTCCGCCGCAACGGAAGCCGGGAAAAGCCCGGCGACGAGCCGGTCGAGGAAACCACGGACACGGTTGAGGAAACCCCGGAAAAGAAAGACGAGGAAGCCCCGGCGGCGAAGGTCTTTGAGGAACGTGGCCTGCGCGTCCGGCTCCGCATCCTCATCGGCTGGCCCGTGGCGGCCCTCGCCGGCCTCGGCGTCGCGGCTCCGCTCATCCTCAAGGGCCAGGGACAGAACGGGCAGATCGCCTGGATCCCCGACACCACGTGGGAGCGGGTCCAGGAGTTCCCGGGCGAGGTCTTCATGAGCCCCGGCGCGGCGGCGTTCCTCCTCGTGGCGGGGCTGGTCGGGCTCGTCGGGCTCGTCGCCCGCCGCCCGGCCACGGCCGCCGCCCTCGCGCTGTGGACGATCCTGCCGCCCGTCGTCGCGTACTACACGTTCCACGAGTTCCACTTCTTCTACCCGCGGTACGTGCTGTTCACCGTGCCGGCGTGGGTGCTGCTCACGGCGTACGCGATGGTGAAGGTCGCGGGCAGCGACCCGGCGGCGCGGCTGTGGCGCCCGGTGACCGCGCAGCTGGTCGCGGCCGTGCTCGTGGCCGGGGGCGCGCTCACCTTCTTCGGGTGGAACCAGCAGCTCGAGCTGCGCAGCGACACGGTCGAGGACGAGGCCGGCTATCGCGCCGCGGCCGCCTTCATCGCCGAGCGCGAGGAGCCGGGCGACGGCGTGGTGTTCACCGGGTACACGTTCCTGCACCGCGGGTTCCGTTACTACTGGCGGAACCGGCCGGTCGCCGACCAGCCGAAGGAGATCCTGGTCCAGCAGGCGCCGGGCGAGGAGTGGAACTGGCTGCACTATCCGTGCCCGGACACCGTGACGTGCCTGGGCGGCACCGAGCGGATCTGGCTGATCTCCTCCGACCCGGCGGGCAAGCCGCTGTGGCCGCTGCCGCCGTGGCAGCAGAAATCCGTCGCCGACCGGTACGAGGTGGTGACCACCACCACGTTCCACCGGCTGTGGGTGAGCGAGCTTATCCGCCGGCCGGCTGGGTAGTCTCGGCCCATGATCCCCCCGCCGCCGCTGGTCACGCTGCACGTGTGGCGGCTGCCGCGGCGCAGCGCGGGGCTGGCCTTTCCGCGGATGGCGATCGATCCGCGCCGCCTGCGCCGGCTGCCCGGCGTGCGGTTCGCCAAGCTGCTGGGCACCGGGACGGGCACGGGCTTCGGGCCGGGAGACGCCGATCTGACCCGGTTCGCCGCCGTGGTCACGTGGGACACGCCCGGCGGCGGCGACCTCGGCGCCGTGGGCCGCGCGTGGGACAGGCTGGCGGGCGGCGCCGCCCGGATCGACCTCACGCCGCTGGTCAGCCGGGGCCGCTGGTCCGGCGTGGCGCCCTTCGGCGAGCCGCACGCGGGCAAGAGCCAGGGCACCGTGCTCGCGCTGACCCGGGCCCGGCTGCGCCCCGCCAAGGCCCTGACCTTCTGGAACGCGGTGCCACCGGTCGCCCGGGAGCTGCACGCCGCGCCCGGGCTGCTGGCCCGGTTCGGCATCGGCGAGGCGCCGGTCGGCTGGCAGGGCACGGTCAGTGTGTGGCGTGACGCGGCGGACCTGACGGCGTTCGCGTACCGTCAGCCGGAGCACCGTGCGGTGATCGCCCGGACGCCGGCCGCGCGCTGGTACGCCGAGGATCTGTTCGCCCGGTTCGCGGTGCGGGCCATTCACGGCGACAAGGCCGTGCTCAGCTGGCGGGAAGAAGGAGAGCGATGAGGCTCGTCCCCTGGCAGCCGGACGACATGCTCCGGCGGCTGGACGACGTGGTGAGCGTCTACGGCGAGGCGATGGGCTACCGTCCCGCGCTGCTGCAGACCCGCCGCGGCTACATCGGTGCCCACGTGCGCCGCGCGGGCTTCCGCGCCGTCGCCACCCTGACGGCCGAGGGGCAGCTGGCCGGCTTCGGCTACGGCTACACCTCGGGCCCCGGCCAGTGGTGGCACGACCAGGTGCGCGCCGCGCTCGGCGAGCCGGCCCGCCAGCGCTGGCTGGGCGACTGCTTCGAGGTGGTCGAGCTGCACGTGCGCCCGAGCGCCCAGGGCCACGGCATCGGCGCCCGCCAGCTGCGCGCGCTGCTGGCCATGGCCGGCGGCTCGACCGTGCTGCTGTCCACTCCCGAGGCGGACGAGCAGCAGTCGCGGGCCTGGCGGCTCTACCGCCGGTTCGGCTACGAGGACGTGCTGCGCCACTTCTACTTCCCCGGGGACGAGCGCGCGTTCGCGATCCTGGGCCGCTCGCTGCCGCTGACCGAGCGCGCCCCCGCCGAGGATGCCCCGGGCATTGTCGGCATCTAGCTTGTTGACCGCCGCGGTTCTCCGCCGGCCGCGCACCGGCCTCGTGCTCTGGGCGCTGCTCGGCGTCCTCGTCCTGGTCCAGATCTGCTACCCGCTCACCGCCGGCGACGTCCGCGCCGGCTTCACCGTGGCCACGGTCCTCCTCGGGTACGTGCTCTCCGTCACGCACGCCGCGCTCACCCGCGGCGTCCGAGCGGCGGTCGCGCTGGTCGCCACGGCGACGGCGGGCGGGTTCGCGGTGGAGGCGGTCGGCGTCGCGACCGGCTTCCCCTTCGGCACGTACGACTACTCGGGCGAGCTCGGCCCGAAGATCCTCGGCGTCCCGCTCATCATCCCGCTCGCCTGGACCTGGATGGCCTGGCCGGCCTGGCTCGCCGCCGGTCGCGTGGCCGCCCGGGCGGTCCCGCGCGTGCTGCTGGCCGCCGCCGGGCTCGCCGCCTGGGACCTCTTCCTCGACCCGCAGATGGTCGCCGAGGACTACTGGACGTGGCACTCCCCCACGCCCGCCCTCCCCGGCGTCCCCGGCATCCCGATCGGGAACTACCTGGGCTGGCTCGGCTTCGCCCTGGTCCTCATGACCGTGCTGCGCCTGGCCCTGGGCCTCGCCGGCGACCCGCGCCCCGCTGCGGACGGCCCGATGCTCGCGCTCTGGCTGTGGACGTACGCCTCCTCGGTCCTCGCCCACGCCGTCTTCCTCGGCCTGCCGTGGTCCGCCGTGTGGGGCGGCGTGCTCATGGGCGCGGTCGTCGCGCCGCTGCTCCTGACCTTCCGCCGGCCATGATCTGGCTCGCCCTCGTCCCGTGGCTCGCGCTGACCGCTCACACTCTGGTCAACGCGCTGCTGTTACGCCGCGTGCCGCGGGAGAAGTCGGTGACCGAGCGTGTCGCCGTCCTGCTGCCGCTGCGTGACGAGGCCGCCCGCGTCACCCCGTGCCTCGAAGCGCTGCTCGCCCAGCGCGGAGTGCCGCACCTGGAGATCTACGTCCTCGACGACGGCTCCACCGACGGAACAGCCGACGTGGTGACGTCCGTCGCGGGATCCCGGGTCACTCTGCTGACCGGGAAGCCGCTGCCTGCCGGGTGGCTCGGCAAGCCCCACGCCTGCGCGCAGCTCGCCGACGCGGCCCGCGCCGGCGACGTCCTCGTCTTCGTCGACGCGGACGTCGTCCTGGCCCCCGACGCCGTGGCGGGCGCCGTCACGGCACTGCGGTCGGCGGGCGTGACGCTGCTCTCCCCGTACCCGAAGATCGTCGGCGCCGGGCGCCTCGTGCAACCGCTGCTGCAGTGGTCATGGCTCACTTTCCTGCCGTTGCGCGCCATGGAACGCTCCCCGCGCCCCTCGCTCGCCGCCGCGGGCGGGCAGTGGCTGGTGACCGACCGCGCCGGCTACGAACGGGCGGGCGGCCACGCGGCGGTCCGCGACGACGTGCTCGAGGACATCGGGCTGGCCCGGGCGGTCAAGCGCGCGGGCGGCCGCATCGCGCTCGCGGACGGGTCGCGGACGGCGGTCTGCTGCATGTACGACACGTGGCGCGAGCTGGCCGACGGCTACGGCAAGTCGCTGTGGGCGTCCTTCGGATCACCGTCCGGTGCGGCGTGCGTCGTGGTGCTGCTCCTTCTGTTGTACGCCCTCCCGCTCGTCGCCGCCGCGGTGTTCGCTCTTGTGGGGTGGACGCCGGGCGTGGCGGTGGCGCTCACGGCGTACGTCATCGGTGTGCTGGGCAGGGTGATCGCCGCGGCCGCGACCGGCGGGCGGACCTGGCCCGACCCGCTGGCCCAGCCGGTGTCGATCGTGCTGTTCGCGGGGCTCGCCGCGCGCTCGTTCGCCCGGCGCCGCCGTGGGCAGCTGACCTGGCGAGGGAGAACGGTATGAGCCGGATCATGTTCGGTGCGCGCGTCGACGGGAGGACAGTGTGAGCCGGGTCATCGTCATCGGTGCGGGCGTCGGCGGGCTGGCCGCGGCGGTGCGGCTCGCGGGCGCCGGGCACGACGTCACCGTGTTCGAGCAGGCCGCCGGGGCCGGGGGCAAGCTCGCCCAGTACGAGCGGGACGGCTTCCGCTTCGACACCGGCCCGAGCCTGCTGACGCTGCCGCAGGTCTTCGCCGACCTGGGCCTGGAGCTCGACCCGCAGCCGCTCGACCCGGTGGTCCGCCACGTCTTCCCGGACGGCAGCGTGCTCGACTCCTCGTCCGACCCGGCCGTCTTCCGCGCCCGCATCGCCGACGCCTTCGGCCCGCGCGCCGCCGCCGACTGGGCCCGCTTCTGGCAACGCGCCGAGCGCATCTGGGGCGCCTCCTGGAACTCGGTGCTGCGCCACGAGGTGACCCCCGCCACCCTCGCCCGCCTCTCGTGGCGCGTACCCGACCTGCTCGCCATCGCCCCGGGCCGGTCGTTGCGCGCCCTCGGCCGCCGCTACCTCGGCGACTGGCGCCTGCGCATGCTGCTCGACCGCTACGCCACGTACACCGGCACCGACCCCCGCCGGGCCCCCGCTGCCCTGGCCGCCGTCCCCTACGCGGAACTCGCCTTCGGCGGCTGGTACCTGCCCGGTGGCCTCACCACCCTGACGGACGCCCTGGTCGCCAAGGCCGAGTCACTCGGCGTCAGGCTGAAGTTCTCGACCCCGGTCGCCTCGATCGAGGCCACATATTCTGTTTCGGGGGTGACTCTCGCCGACCGAACGTTCGTTCCAGCAGACGTGGTCGTGTCCGACGTGGACGCGGCCATCCTCTACCGGGATCTGTTGCCCAGCCCGGCCCGGCTCGCGACGCTGAACGACCGGAGCCTCGCCGGCTTCGTGCTGCTCCTGGGCGTCGAAGGCGCAACACCCGCCCTGGCCCATCACACGGTGTTCTTCCCGCGGAACTACAACGCGGAGTTCGACGCCGTCTTCGGCGACCCGGGGCGAGGCTCGCGCGCCCGGCCGCCGGCCGACCCGACGATCTTCGTCACCCGCGCTGTCGACGAGGCAGTGCATCCGGCCGGTGACGAGGCGTGGTTCGTCCTGATCAACGCCCCCCGCCACGGCACCGCCCCGGACGCGGTCGACTGGACCCGGCCCGGCCTGGCCAGCGCCTACGCCACGCACATCCTGGACGTGCTGGCGGCGCGCGGTCTCGACGTCCGCGACCGGCTGCGCTTCCTGGAGACCCGCACCCCCCGCGACCTGGCGGCGGCGACGCGGGCCCCGGGCGGAGCGATCTACGGTACGGCCGGCGGCCTCCTCCGCCCGGCCAACCGCGGCCCGGTCCGCGGCCTGTACCTCGTCGGCGGCTCCGCCCACCCGGGCGGCGGCCTCCCGATGGTGACCCTCTCCGCCCAGATCGTCGCGGACACCGTCGGGGACGCCTGAGTTTCAGACGGATCTTAAGCCACCGCGAGTCCCGTTCACTGCTGAACGTGTTGGTGATGTGCCGAGACAAGACTGAGCTTGCCTGACGTGGTTCTATATCGAAGGTGACCAACCGAAGCATCGGAGGCGTGTTCGGCGTCATCGGCATCTGGACGGGCCTGCTGCTCGCCCTGGCGGGACCCGGGACCTTTGCAGTGATCGGTCGGGCGTTATGGGACAGAGCTGGCTATCTCCTTTTGGCATGCGCCGTTGTGGTTCTACTCCACAACTTCGTTCCGAAAGGCGCCTTGGCGGGCCCGGTGCTGCTTAGTGCAGCCGGGGTGACCGTCCTCGCGCTCGGCAAAGGCTGGTGGGCACCACACGATCTCTGGCCGGGACTAGGCTTCATGCTTGCCCTAGTCGCGACATCCGCCGTGCTACGCCAAGCGGCTGGCTCAGGTTCACATGGGCCGATCCGTCGCACATATGGCATGTTCTTGAACCGCCACGTCATCTATGACCTTGACGCCGAGGCACCCGAACGCTTGGACGTCGTGGCAGTCCTCTGCAGGGTGGTCATAGATTTACGCTCGGCTGGAGTGCCCCGGACTGGCCCTCTCGAGATTGTTGCGAGCAGCGTTGCAGGACGGATAGAACTGGCGCTCCCGAGCCATTGGCCGGTCGTGGTGGGCCGCACAAACGCCAGTAGGAGCATCCGGCTGGACGGCCTCTTGGACGCCACGGAGGTCTTCGACGATCCTCGCAGCTCGGAGCAGGGCGAACGTCTGCAGGAGATCGAAGCAGAGTGGCAAATCTATAGCCGCACCGGGGAGACGGGCACCGCCGTCGTCCTGCATGTGGCTGGCGTCGGCGGCTCGGTCCACCTACGTGACCGTCAACGCACCATCTCTGACCCATCGCTCGGCGCCGGATGAGCATATCGCCAAGGACGCTGACTGACGGCGGATTGCCCATCGAATACTCGAGAAAGCGCCTCATTGTCAGCGGCTTCCTCCCGAGCGTCCCTCGGCAGGCGCCTGCGCATAGCAGTAAGCATCTCGAAGCGATGCAAGTCAAAAGCCACTGCCAGTATTGCACCTTGGCGTTGGGCGGCGATCCGAGCTCCCCGGTAACTGAGAGCAGCAACCAAGGCAAATGCCAGCGGCACCGCAGACCAAAGATCCCACCGCGCCACAAACGGTCCTGACACAACACCCAAGACGCCGAGAATCATGGTCAGGGTTGCACTTGTGTCTAATACGTTGAGCTGCGTCTCATTCTCCTGCGCCAACCGCGGCGAGAGGAAAGGATGCAAGCGCGGGAAGGCCTGCACGGTACTCAGCCCGTAGCGTTCGCCCGCTACAGTCTCGGCACGGCGCAGCACGTTACCGAGCAGGGTCGGCATGATGTTCTCGGCATGCTCAGGGTACTGCTGGAAGAGAATCTCGCTGGCGAGCTCTTGTTCGCGTTGCGACTTGGCGCGCCTCCGCCCCTGCGATGCGACCGCATCAAATCGAGGTAGCCTGAGGTACTCCTCTGGAATATCCTGCAGACGAATAAGGTGCCGACTGCGGCGGCGGTGGTGCCGCTCGACGGCGAAGTCCTGTGCCACACGGAAGGGAGGACGGTAATGCCAATACCCCTCTAGCCATTGAACAATCGATATCTGGAATGGACGCAGTACAACCGTCGTGAACAGAACCGCAGCGGCGAAGACGACTACGCTGGTAAGGACTGACCCTCGGACAGTTGCAATGATTGAATCAATACCCGGACGTGCCGCGCCGACAGGTTTGCTCCACGGGTACAACCGCGACGTGACAACCGCGAAGATCCCCGCGACGAGGACTGCACTCGGCAAGACATTGACAAGGTAGGCACCTGCTCCGAGGCTTTTGATACTCTCCTTGCCCAGTCCTAGATCACTCATCGCGGCTTCCGGACGACGGGCACATTCATAGCCAATGAGTGCTCCCTGCAGCGCGGCATTCGGTGATGGGCACGTGTCGGCTGTCGTACGGGCTTGGTATGACACTGCGGAAAGTGAGGACAGGCGAAGAACTGCTTCTGACGGGGCCTCGTCGCCCGGCCTCGCGTGAAGCCGTAGTCCGGCCACCACAAACCAGCGACCGCGACAAGGATTACAAATGCGGTCATCCCGCTGCGGCGCGGCGTCGCGAAGCAGAACGCCACGTGTCGCCCCTTCCGACGAGTCACCGGAAGGATCAGTATCGATCCAACGGCGACTCAGTCCCAGAGTGATGCCACGATGTGACAGAACAGCCATCGCCGAGGGAACGCACCGGGCTGATAGCTGCCCCACCCACGATCCGTGCGGACACGGCAAGGTGACACACTCCTCTATGCTGCTTCCACGTTGATCGATCCGGCGGTGCTTCCGGGGATCGCGCAGTGAGCAGCTAGGAGACCGCCCGTGCCATCCTCGACGCCGCCCTCGCCGGGCGCGCCTTTCTCGCCGGGCGACCCTTCCCCGGGCGCGCCCTTCTCGCCGGGCGGGCCTTCCTCGGACGCGCCTTCCTCGGGTCCGCTTTCTTCAGACCCAATCTCTTCGGGCGCGCCTTCCTCGGCGGGCGAGCCCGCGAGCGCCGATCCCACGCCGCCGCCCTCGGACCCCTGGCTGGGCGATCCGACGTCACTGCACACCGTGCCGCTGTTGCCGCCGTCCTATGCTTCCGCCGGCCCGATCCCTCCCGTGTCCGGCCCGGGAACGCCCACCGGCCCGGGAGCGCCCGGCTCGACCGGCAACCCGGTGCGTATCGGCCGGGGCCCCCGCCGCGTCTCCCGCAAGCTGGTGACGACCTACTTCGCGGGCGGGCTCGCGCTGCTGCTGCTCGGGGCCGTGGCCGTCGTCTACCTGACCTACCGGGCGCTCGGCCCGGACGACTCCACCCTCGCCACCTCGTCCGACGACCTTCCCGCCGCTTCCACGTCCCGGACTCCGGCCCGCACCCCGTCGTCTCTCCCTTCGCCCAAGCCCGCCACCGAACCCTCGGAACCGCTCCGCGCCCGCTTCGGCCCCCAGAAGCTGCGCGACGGCCAGTCCTTCGTGATGCGGGGCGAGGGCGATGCCCGGTACCGGCTGACGCTCAAGGCGGGCAAGTTCCACAAGGGCGGCTGCGGCAACTACGGCGTCAAGCCCGCGAACGGCGGCTACCTCCCGGTCAAGCTCACCCTCAAGGTCCTCGAGGGCGAGCCCGAGGTCAGCGAGTACTCGTTCCGCTTCCAGAACGCCGACGGCAAGTGGCTCAACTCGGTGGGCGGCAGCGGCTGCGACGTCGACGACTACCTGGGCTTCTTCCGCCGCCAGTCGGTGGGGCGCACGTACACGTCGACAGTGGTCTTCGACGTCGCCGCCCGCAAGGGCGAGATCGTCTACGTCCCCCTGATGGACGTCGCCGCCGAATGGAAGCTCAGCTGACCATCCGGGGCCTCGGCGCCGAGGCGTGACAGTGGACGTCCCGGACGGGACCTGAGGCGGAATCCGGAGGCGTCGCCGGACGAGATGATCCGGACGTGGGCGCTCTGATCGGGACGGGTGCCGGCGCGGGCAGGAGCGGCCGGGCCCGCCCCGGCCCGAGCACTGCCGACGCCGTCAGCCGCGACGGGTTCCGAGCCGTGGTCCTCGCCCGATTCAGGCCCGGCTCGGTCGCATGGACCGGAGGCCGAGCCGCTCGTGCAGCCGTTGCGGGTCCGACTGTTCGGCCCGGGCGGCGAGATCCTCCAGGAAGTCCAGGTACAAGCCCTGCCGGAGCCTGCGCTCGGCGAGCACGAATGGTTCCAGGGTTCGCCACACTCGCCGGATCCGGAAGTTGATCGAGCTGAGCACGAGCACTTCGTCCACGCAGCCGAAGGCGACCAGGATGCCCATGGAGTCGTAGAAGGCGATGACCTGCAGACTGGTCGTCAGCAACGACTCCGGGAGCCCGCTGAAGCCGGCCTTCGGGTCGAGGGTGGGCAGGCGAGCAAGCATGTCGAGTTCAGCGCGCTGGAACTCCGGATTGCCGTAGGCGCGGGTCAGCATCTCGATGGCCACCGGGACATGATTGGCGCTCCGCATCGACCGGAGCTGCCGCCACGACAACGCCGACGAGACGGCCAGGGCGGCGATCGAGATCACGACGGCGAAGGCGGCGAGGAGCGTCTGTGCACCCATGGCCGCATAGTGGCAGCAAGCCGCTACTCCAAGTGACTTGTTGCGGGTCGGAACGCGAGAAACTTGGCGCGCCCCACCACGGGGGGCGTGCCGGCTCGACCCGCGCCTCAGGCCGGATGCCGGCGCTGCGGCCGGGAGCGGGCACACGGTCGCCGGCCGCCAGGCTCACGTCATGCCGCCCGTATTCGACAAGGCAGCCGCACGAAAGACGGCCCGGCGGAATCCTCGAGCAGGCGCAACGAAAGACGGCCCGGAACCGAAGCTCCGGGCCGTCCTCACAAGAGAATCACCGCTTGCGCAGCGCCTTGCGGTAGTCGCTGTTGAGGCGCCCGATCAGGTTGAGCGGGATGCCCTTCGGGCAGACCGAGGTGCACTCGCCCATGTTGGTGCAGCCTCCGAAGCCCAGGTCGTCCTGGGTCTCCAGCATGTTGATGACGCGGGTGTCGCGCTCGGGCTGGCCCTGCGGCATGAGGCCCAGGTGGGCGACCTTGGCCGCGGTGAAGAGCATGGACGAGCCGTTGGGGCAGGCGGCCACGCAGGCGCCGCAGCCGATGCAGGTGGCGGCCTCGAAGGCGGCGTCGGCGTCGGGCTTGGGGACGGGGGTGGCGTGGGCCTCGGGGGCCGTGCCGGTGGGGGCGGTGATGTAGCCGCCGGCCGCGATGATCTTGTCGAAGGCGCCGCGGTTGACGACGAGGTCCTTGATCACCGGGAAGGGGGCGGCGCGCCAGGGCTCGACGTCGATCACGTCGCCGTCTTTGAAGTGGCGCATGTGGAGCTGGCAGGTGGTGGTGGCGCGCTCCGGGCCGTGGGCGATGCCGTTGATCATCATGCCGCACATGCCGCAGATGCCCTCGCGGCAGTCGTGGTCGAAGGCGATCGGGTCGTCGCCGTCGAGGATCAGCTTCTCGTTGAGGACGTCGAGCATCTCGAGGAAGCTGGCGTCGGGGCTGATGTCCTTGACGTCGTAGGTGACCATGCGGCCCTTGTCGTCCGGGCCGGACTGGCGCCACACCCGTACTTGGATGTCCATTACTTGTAGCTCCGGGTGCTCGGGTGGACGTATTCGAAGTCGAGCTGTTCCTTGTGCAGGGTGGGCGCCTGGCCGGTGCCGCCGAACTCCCACGCCCCGACATAGCTGTACTCGTCGTCGTGGCGCAGCGCCTCGCCGTCGGGGGTTTGGCTCTCGGCGCGGAAGTGGCCGCCGGCCGACTCGGCGCGGTGCAGCGCGTCGATGCACATGAGCTCGCCCAGCTCGAGGAAGTCGGCGACGCGGCCGGCCTTCTCGAGGTTCTGGTTGAGCTGCTCACCGGTGCCGGGCACCTTGACCCGCGTCCAGAACTCGTCGCGCAGCGCCCGGATGAGGTCGATCGCCTTGGTGAGGCCCTCCTCCGTGCGCTCCATCCCGCAGTACTCCCACATGATGTGGCCGAGCTCGCGGTGGAACGAGTCCACGGTCCGGTCGCCGTTGATCGACAGGAGCTTGGTGATGCGCTCCTCGACCTGCTGCCGGGCGGCGACCACCTCGGCGTGGTCCTCGGAGATCTTCTCGTACGGGCCGGACGCCAGGTAGTTGGCCAGGGTGTGCGGCAGCACGAAGTAGCCGTCGGCCAGGCCCTGCATCAGCGCACTGGCGCCGAGGCGGTTGGCGCCGTGGTCGGAGAAGTTCGCCTCGCCGACCACGAAGAGGCCGGGGATCGTCGACTGCAGGTCGTAGTCGACCCAGAGCCCGCCCATCGTGTAGTGGACGGCGGGGTAGATGCGCATCGGCGTCTCGTACGGGTCCTCGCCGGTGATGCGCTGGTACATCTCGAAGAGGTTGCCGTACTTGGCCTCGACGGCTGCCCGGCCGAGACGGCTGATGGCATCCGCGAAGTCGAGGTAGACGCCGAGGCCGCCGGGGCCCACGCCGCGTCCCTCGTCGCAGACGTTCTTCGCCGCGCGGGAGGCGATGTCACGCGGGACCAGGTTCCCGAAGGAGGGATAAATCCGCTCAAGGTAGTAATCGCGCTCTTCCTCCGGAATGTTCGAAGCAGGGCGATTGTCCCCTTGGCCGCGAGGGACCCACACCCGGCCGTCATTACGCAGCGACTCGCTCATCAGCGTGAGCTTGCTCTGGTGCGTGCCGGACTCGGGGATGCACGTCGGGTGGATCTGCGTGTAGCAGGGGTTCGCGAAGAGCGCGCCCTTGCGGTGCGCCCGCCACGTCGCCGTGACGTTGCAGCCCTTGGCGTTCGTCGAGAGGAAGAACACGTTGCCGTAGCCGCCGGAGGCGAGCACGACGGCGTCCGCGAGGTCGGTGCTGATCTCGCCGGTGATCATGTCGCGGACGACGATGCCGCGGGCCTTGCCGTCCACGATGATCAGCTCGAGCATCTCGTGGCGGGCGTTCATCTCGATGTTGCCGAGCCCGATCTGCCGCTCCATCGCCTGGTAGGCGCCGAGCAGCAGCTGCTGGCCCGTCTGCCCCCGGGCATAGAACGTGCGGGACACCTGGGTGCCGCCGAACGAGCGGTTGTCGAGCAGCCCGCCGTACTCGCGGGCGAACGGCACGCCCTGCGCGACGCACTGGTCGATGATGTTCACGCTGACCTGGGCGAGGCGGTAGACGTTGGACTCGCGGGCCCGGAAGTCGCCGCCCTTGACCGTGTCGTAGAACAGCCGGTAGATCGAGTCGCCGTCGTTGCGGTAGTTCTTGGCGGCGTTGATGCCACCCTGCGCGGCGATGGAGTGCGCGCGGCGGGGGCTGTCCTGGTAGCAGTAGGACCGCACCTTGTAGCCGGCCTCCGCGAGCGTCGCCGCCGCCGAACCGCCGGCCAGGCCGGTGCCCACGACGATGACGCTCAGCTTGCGGCGGTTGGCCGGGTTGACCAGCTTGGCGGCGAACTTGCGGCGGTCCCAACGGGTCTCGATCGGGCCGTCGGGGGCGGCCTCGTCGACGATCGGGTCGCCCTCGTTCCAGAAGGAGGTCATGTCAGTCCACCAATCCGAGCGTCACGGCGAACGGCACCGAGAGGTAGCCGACGACCAGCACCAGGGAGAGCACCAGGGCGACGGTGCGGCCGATGATCTGGCCCCGGGCGGTCTGCTGGCCCAGGGTGCGGAAGGCGCTCCACAGGCCGTGCCGCAGGTGGAATCCCACGGCGACGATCGCGAGCACGTAGAAGATGGTCACCCACCAGCGGTCCGGCTGGAAGCCGTCGATCACCCGCGCGGACGGCTCGGAGTCACCGCCGGCCGGGTTGACCACGCCGGCGGTCAGGTCGAGCAGGTGCCAGATCACGAAGAGCACGATGATCACACCGCCCCAGCGCATGGTGCGCGCGGCATAGCTGCCCTGCACCTTGGGCCGGTGGGCGTAGCGGACCGGGCGCGCCTTGCGGGCCCGGCGGGCCAGGATCGCGGCCGCGACGATGTGGGCGACGACGGCGACGATCAGGCCGATCCGCATGAGCCAGAGCGCGACCTTGTTGGGCAGCGCGGGCACGCCGATCGTGCGCAGCCAGTGCGCGTAGTGGTCGAAGGACTCGGCGCCGAAGAAGATCTTCAGGTTGCCGATCATGTGCGCGTAGAGGAAGCCGACCAGCACGATGCCGGAGACCGCCATGATGATCTTGAGCGCGACCGAGGAGCGGACGCCCTTCGGCGTGCGCCGCCCCGTCGCCACCGCTGGTCCGGCCTTGACCGGGGGTGTACTGGTGTTTACCGCCACACTTCTGACGGTAGGCAGGCGGGCTCGATTCGTCTAATGCATGATCGGCTCAGTAATCATAGACGTAGGCTATGAACATGCAGTTGCAGCAACTTCGCTACTTCCTCGCAGTGGAAGAATCCCGGCATTTCACCCAGGCGGCTGACATCCTGGGCGTCTCACAGCCGACTCTCAGTAAGCAAATTCACAGCCTCGAGGCGACCCTCGGCGCGCCGCTCTTCGAACGCGCCCGCAACGCCGTCGTCCTGACCGCCGCCGGCGAGACCCTGCTGCCCCTCGCCCGCCGCATGGTCGCCGACGCCAACGCCGCCCGCGACGCCATCCAGGAGATCGTCGGCCTGCGCCGCGGCCGCGTCCGCCTCGGCGCCACCCCGAGCCTCTGCTCGAGCCTGGTCCCGGCCGTCTTCCGCCGCTTCCGCGCCGAGCACCCCGACGTCGAGCTGCACGTCAACGAGGGCAGCTCCCAGGACATGATCACCCACCTGCTGGCCCGCGACCTCGACCTCGCCCTCATCGTCGAGCCGGCCGTCCACGGCGTCGACCCCGCGCTGCGCTCGATGCCCGTGCTCCGCGAGAGCCTGGTCGTCGCGTCGGTCGAGCCCCTGCCCCACGCGTACGCGTCGCTGTCCGATCTGCGCGACGTGCCGATGGTGATGTTCCGCCCCGGCTACGACCTGCGCGACGCCACGCTCGAGGCCTGCCGCCAGGCCGGCTTCACCCCGCGTTTCGCCGTGGAGGGCGGCGAGATGGACGCGGTGCTGGCCTTTGTCGAGGCGGGTCTCGGCGTCGCCCTGGTCCCGAGCATGGTGCTGGTCAACCGGCCGCTGCTGCGCGCGACGCCGCTCGAGCCGCCGGGCATGCGCCGGACGATCGCACTGGCCCACCGCCGCCGGGCGACGCTGCCCCATGCGGCGCTCGCTCTGCGCGAGACACTGCTCGACCACATCGCCCACGGCGAGCTTCCGTTCGGCGTCCAGGCGGCCTGATTCATAAGTACGGGCGGCATGAAGCGAGACTGGCGGCCCGGCGACCGTGTGCCCGCTCCCGGCCGCAGCGCCCGCATCCGGCGCAACGGGTGGGTCCGGCCGGCGCGCCCCCGTGGTGGGTCACGCCGGCCGGTCCCGTCACGGCCGCTCACCGAGCGCCGCAGATAGTCACGGCCGCTCAGCGCGCGCCGCAGATGATGTCGTCGAGGAGGCGGGTGGTGCGTTGCTGGACCGCCCGGGCCGGCTGCTCGTCGGCGAGCTGGGTCGACAGGGCGACGATCGCGACCCGCGAGCCGTCCGCGCTGACGGCGTTCGCGGTGCTCGTGCCGGGCACGTCGCCGAGGTGGGCCCAGGCGCCGCCGCAGCGGTTCGGCAGGAACATGATGCCGAGGCCGTAGCGGGCACCGGGCACCTCGTCCTGCACGGTCTCGGCCAGGACGGTGTCGTGCATCTGGGCCATCTGCTGAGGCTGCAGGAGCCGGCCGCGCTGCAGGGCCTGCCAGAACCGGGCCAGGTCGGACGGCGTCGTGACCATGCCGCCCGAGGCGCCCGCGACGGTCGGGTTGAACACGGTCACGTCGGTGAGCTCGCCGCCCGGCTCCCACTGCTGATAGCCCCGGGCGTGCGGGCCGGGCAGGAACGGCACGTCGCCCGGCATCGACGTCTCGCGCAGCCCCAGCGGGCGCAGGATCCGCGCGCTCACCTCGGTCGCCCACGGCCGCCCGGTCACCTTCTCGATGATCATGCCGGCGAGGATGTAGTTGGTGTTCGAGTACGACCAGTGTGTCCCGGCCGCGAACCCGGGCTCGTGCCGCATCGCCAGCGCCACAAGATCCGCGGCGTCGTGGTGGTCGAGCCGGTGGGCCAGATAGTTCTCGTACGAGCTCAGCCCCACGAGATCCCCGGTGTAGTCGGCGATGCCGCTGGTGTGCTGCAGCAGATTCCGTACGGTGATGGTGCGTCCGTCGTTGCCGTTGCCTGTCACCACCCCGGGCAGCCAACGCTCCACAGTGTCGTCGAGCGACAGTTTGCCCTCACCGACCAGCTGAAGCGCAACCACCGCGACGAACGTCTTCGTGTTGCTGCCCATCCGGAAATAACCGTCGACCGGCACCGGCTGCCCGGTCCGCAGGTCACGAACCCCGGCCCGAGCCGTGACTACCGTGCCGCCGGTGCGCGCCAGCCCCTGAACACCGGTGACACCCCGCCCATGCAAATCGTCGACGGCCGCCTGCAGAGTCCGGTCGCGCGTGGTCGTTGCGGCAGCGGCCGGCGCCGCACTCCCAGCCACGACGGCCACCAGCAGTGCCGCGGCAAGACTTCGAGATGCTCGCATGTGGTTCCCCTGTCCTTCGGCGAGTGACATCACCGTAGGTAGCGGGTCCTTTGCGGAACCATCCTGCTGTCACCACCATCAGAAGGGGTGCTGTCGCCCTGGCGCGCCGCCCGCCCGTGGCCCCTCACCCGTTCTCCGTCGCGGCACCCTCGGCGGGCCGTGACCCCGGCGACGCTCCCGTCTCGGCCGGCCAGGAGTCGGGCGGGGCGCCGAAGGCATGCCGGGCGGCCCGCACCGCCAGGGCGGCGAGGGCAGCGTTGGCGCCGCCCCCGATCACGGCGCCGATCCCGAAGGGCGCCACCCGGCCGAGCACGATGATGCCCTGCTTGGTCCCGAACTTCGTGATGAAGTGCCGTCCCAGCACCTTGTTGATCTGCCGCAGGGTCTCACCGGGCACCTTGGCGACGATCTGGCGCCCCCAGTGCTGCCCGGTCCGCTCGGCGACCTTCCCGATGGTCGCCGAACCCGACCCGCCCAGCATGATGCCCATGACGATCGTCCGGCGCCGTTCGAGCTCGTCGATCGGGACCCCGTGGATCTCGGCGACCGAGAGCGCGAAGAGGGCGCTCAGCTCGAGCGAGGACAGGAACTCCCCCGCCGACAGCGCCAGGGCCACCCCGGTCCCGACCCCGGGCGCGGCCGCACTCCCGCCCACGGCCGCACCTGTTCCGGTCAGGGCGCTGACGTACATCCGCTCCAAAGTCCGGATCACCTCGGCCGGCGACGCCTCCGGCTTTCGCTGCCGGGCGCGGGCGATGTTCTTGCGCACCAGCGGGCTTTGGACGTCGATCGCCTTGTCCAGCAGGTCGAGGACGCGCTGTCCCCGCACGGCCGCTTCAGGTCCGGTGCCGTCCGGGACGTCCACTGTCATGCCTCGCACTCCTCTGGTCGTCGCGCCCCTGTCCGGGTCCCCCATTCGATCAGCCGGGCCGACCCCGCACCAGACCGCCGAAAGGTGGACGCCGTTCCGGCAACAGGCCGGCGACCTTGGGCCCGGCGCCCTGGTCCGCGCAGGCTGACTCAGTCCCCAGCCACGCGCCGCAGGACGAGCAAGGCCACCACGGCACTGACCACCTCCCCCGCCGCCAGCCCGGCCCAGATGCCCGTGACCCCGGCGGCGCTCCCGGCCAGCACGAGCGGCACCTTCACCACGAGCAGCGTGCCGACCGACAGCAGGTACGCCGGCGTCGCCCGGCCCAGCGACTGGAAGTACGCCGAGATGAGCGGCGTGACGCCGGCGCAGGCGACCCCGATGGCGATGATGCGCAACGCGTCCCGGGCAACCGGGGCGACAGCCGGATCGTCGGTGAAGACGGCGATGAGGGGCCCGGCGCCCACGGCGACGATGACGGCGACGATCGTGCTGTAGCCGACGGTGGCCCGCAACGCGAGGGTCCGCGCCCGCCGCACCCGGTCGGGCCGCCCGAGCCCGGCGTTGTAGCCGACGACGGGCTGCAGCCCCTGGCTGATGCCGGTCTGGGGCATGGCGGCGAAGGTCTGGATGCGGGCGCAGACCGCGTACGCGGCCAGGGCGGTCGCCCCGGCGACGGTCGCGGCGAGCACATTGTTGACGAGCACGGCCAGCACGGTGGCCCCGAACCCGGCGAGGAACGACGGGGCTCCGACGGTGAGCAGCGCGCGCAGGGTGGGACCGTGCGGCCGCAGGTCACGGGCGGTGACGCGGTAGGGACGGTGGCACTGGACGAAGAAGAACCACCAGCTCATGCCGGCCGAGACGGCCTGACCGCCGACGGTGCCGAGGGCGGCGCCGCGTACGCCCAGATCGAGGCCGTAGATGAACAGCGGATCGAGGATGATCTGCACCATGATCGGAATCAGCCAGATGAGCGTGGCGAAGCGCAGCCGGCCCTCGGCCCGGATGAGGCTGGAGAAGCCGGTGGACACCAGCGCGCCGCAGAGCAGGACGACGGCGTAGTCGCGGGTGAGTCCGCGGGTGGGCGAGCCGGGTCCGGCGCCGAGCGCGGTGAGCAGCGGGCCGAGGGCGAGCAGCCCGGCGACCGTGGTGACCACCGCGCACGTCCAGAAGAGCAGGAAGGCGTGGCCGGTCGCCCGGGCGGCGCCGGCCGGGTCGCCGGCGCCCAGCCGCCGCGAGACGAGGGAGGCGCCGCCCGCGCCGACGGTCGTCGACACGGCGCCGAGGACGAGCAGGATGGGGGCGGCGAGGTTGACCGCGGCCATGGCGTCGGTGCCGACTCCGCGGGCGACGAACCAGGCGTTGGTGAGGGCATAGATCCCGTACGCGCTGACCGACAGCGTGGTCTGCGAGCAGGTGTGCCACAACAGCCGCCCGACCGGCCGGGTCCCCAGGGCGTCGGCGGTCACTCCCGGCCGAACAGGGCCATGACCTCGCGCGGGGCAATCTTGCACACGACCCGGCGCCCGTCGCGCAGCCGGATCAGATAGGCCATGTTGAGCCAGCCGTGGTCGAGCTCGCTGACCCACTCGTCGCCGGCGTCCGGCACCGGCCCGGCGCCGTAGGCCCGCTCGAGCATCGCGAGCAGGGCGGTGGGCGACTGCCGGTTCCTGGTGACGCGCTCCATGGTTCGGACGGTACGACCGAGAGCGCTCTCAGGAAAAGATCAGGCGGCGCAGGCCCGGCGGACCAGTGAGACGGCGAAGTGCTCGCGGTGCCCGGCCCGGACGGCGGCGCCGGCCGTCTGCGCGGCGGGCAGGGTCCAGGCCGAGATCGCGCGCGGCCCGCTGGTACCCGGCCCGCCGATGTGGCCACCAGCGACACCACCCGGCGGCAGCGCTTCGACCTGGTCATGACGCGAGCACCTCGGGATCAGTCCTTGAGCGAGCCCGTACGGGGGCCGCTGGTGTCGACCGCGATGCAGGTCACGCCCCGGTCGGAGGACCAGGTGTCCCGCAGCGGGTGCAGGTAGTAGATCTCGATGGCCGGGTCGTCCTCGGACGTGTACGAGCTGTAGCGGCTGTCGCAGCCCTTGAACGCCATGTCCTCGACCTCGTCGTCGCCCGGGAAGGCGCCGGCGGGCAGCGTGTAGGTCGCGAAGACCTCGCCCTCGTGGGGCAGGCCGCACGAGACCTTGGGCAGGTCGTAGACGCGGTCGGTGGAGTTCGTGACGTTCTTGAGGCAGTCGCCCTTGACCAGGTCCTGGACGTCCGTGGCGCCGCCGGCGGTGCTCGTGACGGCGGGCAGCGGCGAGAAGGCGGACGCGTCGTCGCCGGACGTGTCGGCCAGGGCGGCGATGATGCCCACCAGCACGCCGATCAGAACCCAGGCACCGGCGGCGGCCATGCCCCCGATGGCCAGGCCGCGGCCCTTCTGGCCGGACTTCTTCACCTGCGAGAGCGCGACGGCGCCGAAGATCAGCGCGAACAGCACGCCGCCGATGATGCCGAAGATCAGGGAGGCGATGGCGAACCCGTTGGTGCCCGGCTTCGGCTGCGGCGGCATCCCCGCGTAGTCGTACGCCCCGGGATAGCCCGGCCCGCCCGGATAACCGGCACCCGGCGCCGCCGGATAAGCCGGCGGATAAGACTGCCCCGCATACGACTGCCCCGGATAACCGGCGGGCGCACCCGAGACCGGCGGCGGATAGGACTGCCCCGGATAACCGGCGGGCGCGCCCGAAACCGGCGGCGGAGGAAACCCAGCCGGCGGGTACGAAGCAGCCGGCGGGTAAGCGGTCGTCGGATCCGGATACCCCGGCGCGGCCGGGAAGCCGGACGGGTCGGAGGGCGGCGGATAGGAACCACCGGGCGCCGAACCGTAGGGGTCGACGGGCGGGTACGACGGGCCGGGGGCGGGGTGCTGGTCGCTCACCAGCGGAATCTAGCGATCTCGAAGAGTTTTCGCGGTACCCCACAGGTATCGAACAAGTTGCAAACCGGCGGTCACCCGCCGATGCCCGCGTAGTAGAACGAGGTCAGCAGCTCGATCGCCTCGTCGTCGGGCATCCCGGCCGCCTGCCACTGCGCCGCCATCTCCGCCATGAGGGTGGTGAAGATCTCCGCGAGCCGGGCCGGGTCGCCCGGCAGGGTCAGCCCGCCCTCGCGCGCCCGCACCAGGTGCTCCGCCATGTGCCGCAGGTCGGGGTCGGTCAGCTCCTGCAGCCGCGCGGCGACGGCGGCGTCGACGGTCGCGGCCTGCCGCAGCGCGTCGAGCACCACGCGGTGGCGCCGGGAGGCGTGCCAGTAGGACGCGACGTGGAACCGCACGGCCTCGCGGGAGCTGAAGTCGTCGCTGTGCCCGGCGGACCCGGCCGAGGCGTCACCGAAGGCCAGCACGTCGGCCAGCAACGCCTCGAGCAGCGCCTCCTTGTTGCCGAAGTGCGAGTAGAACGATCCGGCCGCCCGCCCGGCCTCGGCCGTGATGTCCGTGATCTTGGTGTTGAGGTAGCCCAGCCGGCCGAAGACACGCACCGCCGCGGCTTTGAGCTCGGCCTCCGTCCGCTCGGCCTGCTGCCGTCGCACCCCCGTCGCCACCTGGACCTCCCGCCGCGCGCTTGACGCCGATTATTCCCGCGCTCTACGGTGAATCCAAATTCAGTGAACCAAAATTCATCGAAAGGGAACCGATGACCATCCTCATCGCCGGAGCCGGGCCCACCGGGCTCACGGCCGCCATCGAGCTGCAGCGCCGCCACGTCCCGTACCGGATCGTCGAGGCCTCGTCCCATCCGTTCGAGGGCTCCCGGGGCAAGGGACTCCAGCCCCGTACGCTCGAGGTTCTCGACGATCTCGGCGTCCTCGACCGGTTCCTCGCGGCCGGCGCCCTCTACCCGCCGCTACGCATCCACCGGCCCGACGGCACGCTCACGGACTGGCGCATGGACGAGGTGCACGAGCCGACGCCCGCCGTCCCGTACCCGAACGGCTGGATGGTGCCGCAGTGGCGCACCGGCGAGTTGCTCGCGGAGCACCTGACCGGGCTCGGCGGGCGCATCGAGTACGGCACGGCCGTCACCGGGCTGCGCGGCACCACAGTGGAGCTGAGCACCGGGGAGACGGTCGAGGCGCGCTACGTGGTCGGGGCCGACGGCGGGCGCAGCACGATCCGCCGGCTGCTGGGCGTCGGATTCGCCGGCGAGACGTACGACACCCACACCATGTTCATCGCGGACGTCCGGCTGACCGGGCTGCCCCGGGACGCATGGCACATGTGGCCCGGCCCCGACGGGCGTACGCAGCAACTGGCTCTTTGTCCTCTGCCCGGCACCGACGTCTGGCAGCTGTTCGCGCCGCTCGCCACGTCCGAGGCGGAGATGCGCGCCGTCGTCGCCCGCCTGGCGCCGGAGGTGACGCTGACCCACGTGGGCTGGACGTCACAGTTCCGCGCGAACATTCGCATGGTCGACCGCTACCGCGTGGACAATGTCTTCCTGGCCGGGGATGCCGCGCACATCCACTCCCCCGCCGGCGGGCAGGGCCTCAACACGGGCATCCAGGACGCGTACAACCTGGGCTGGAAGCTCGCCGCCGGCAACGACGCCCTGCTCGACACCTATGAGGCCGAGCGGCTGCCGATCGCCGCGCACGTGCTCGGGATCAGCACCAAGCTGCACCACCGCCAGTTCGCGGCGCCCGAGGAGGCGATGCGCCGCGACGATCCGGTGCTGCGGCAACTCGGTCTCGGCTATCGCGGCGGACCGCTCGCCGCGGACCACAGGCCGCGGCCCGGGGAGGTGCGCGCGGGAGATCGCGCGCCGGACGCCCTGTGCCACGACACTTCAGGTGCTCCCGTACGCATCTTCGACGCGCTCCGCGGCCCGCACTGGACGCTGCTCTGCTTCGGCACCCCGGCGCCCGCGGTGCCCGGCGAAGTGCACGTGGTCGACATCGGCGGCCACACCGACGCGAGTTACGACATCACCGAGCCGACCCTGGTTCTCGTCCGGCCGGACAACTACATCGGGTGCGTCACGCATGATCCGGCTGACGTGACCGCGTACGTGAAAAACCTGCTGTGACCACGCAGAGCGCCGCCCCGATCGCCAGGCCGGGGCGGCCGCCGAGCGCCACCAGCGCCGAGCCGGCCGGGTTGGCGAGGACAATGGGCCCGAACATCAGCGTGTTGGCCGTGGCCGACGCCCGGCCCAGCAGGCGCTCGGGCACCTGCGTCTGCACGGCCGTCACCGCGGCGATCAATGTCCACGGCAGCGCGCCGTTGAGCACCGCGCCCGCCACGACCACCGGCGTCCACGGCAGACATTTGAGCAGGAGCCCCGCCGCGTAGATCAATGCGCCCGTCACACCGAGGAAGACCACGCCGCGCCGGGCGATCACCCGCCCGGCGAGCAGGCCGGCCACGATCGAGCCCGCGCCCTGGCCGCTGGTCAGCACGCCGACGAAGGCACTGGGCAGCCCGAGGTCGCGGGTCACGACGGCGTACTGCGGTGCGGTCGTGAGGGCGGAGACGCCGATGGCAACTGCGGCGACGAGGACAGTGATCCGGAGCTCGCGCGACGCGGGGAGCGCCATTTTCTCCCGGCGGTGCGGCGACCGGCCCGGCTCCCGCACGTGCAGGAGCCCGTAGAGGACGGCGCCGATCACGGGCAGCCCGGCGCTGAGGCCGGCGACGGCGTGACCGCCCTGCCAGGCATAGAGCGCGGCGCCGGCGAGGGGAGCCACGAGCTTCATGCCCTCCTGGGCGCTGGAGCGCCGGCCGTTGATCGCGCCCAGGTCACCCGGCGGCACGGCGGCCGGCACCAGGGCGGACTCGGCCGCGTCGAGCAGGACGTAGCTGAGGCCGTACCCGAAGGAGACCACGTAGATCAGCCACGCGTCGCCCGGGTCGCGGACCGCGAGGAGCGCGCCGAGCAGGACGGCCAGGCCCAGGTTCGTGCCGACGGCGAGCGGACGGCGGGGCAGCCGGTCGACCAGGGCACCGAGCCACGGCCCGGCGAGCGTGGGGGCGTACACACAGAAGCCGGCCAGGCCCGCGAGCCCGGGCGAACCGGTCAGATCGAGGATCCAGATGCCGCTGACCAGGGCCATGGCGCTGCTGCCGAAGCCGGACAGCACCGAGACGGCGACGAAGAGGGTGGCGTTGCGGGACATGGGCGCCATCGTCAGGAGTTGAGTCCCAGCGAGGCAACCTGTCAATCGCTCATTGACAGGGCGGCCTGCACCTTGCGGTGAGCGAGCCGCACATACCCGGGGATCGTCGCTCCCCGCAGGTCGTCGGCAGCCTGGCTGGCCAGCGCAAACAGCCCGCCGGGCGGGGCGTCCAGCGCGGTCGCGACGGTCGTGCGGGCGAGAGCGGCCCGCGGGAAGCGACCGGTCCAGCCCCGGTCGGCGGCGATGGCCCGGTGCAGGTCGGCGACGGCCTGCCGCAGGACGACGATGCTGTACGCGTACCGCCGATCGAGGTCGTGCCGGCGCGCCCGAGCCGCGCCGACGAGCCGCTGTCTGCGCTGCTCGGCGGCCTGCCGGCTGGCCAGCCCGAGCGCCGCGGCGACCTGCGCCCAGGTGGCGCCGGCCTGCCGGGCGCGGTCGATCAGCTCCAGCTCCCGCTCGTCGAGCCGGGCCCGGGCCGGACCGATCTCGGCAAGCTGATCGAGGTCCGGTGTCACCGTGTCAACGCTACGTTGACCTCCTCCCGAGCACCAGGCCGCCGGACAAGCGACGTCAGCGCGAGCGCGCCGAGCACGAAGCCCGCCGCCACCAGAAAAGCCCACGAGTAGCCGTACCCTCCGCTCCCGGTGACCCGGGCGGCGACCAGGGCGAGCACGGCCACGCCGGCGGCGCCGCCCGCCTGCTGCGCCGTGTTGGCCAGCCCGGAGACGAAGCCGGTGGCGGCCGGGGCGACATCCCGCATCACCAGCATGATGATCGCCGGGATGACCACGCCGACGCCGAGACCCATGACGACGAGCGGGGGCAGGACGTCGGTGGCGTACGTGGCGGTGGCCGGCATCCGCGCGAGCAGCAGCAGACCGGCGACCATCAGGCCCAGGCCGGCTCCCAGAACGGCGCGCAGGCCGAACCGGGCGGTGACGCGCGGCGCGACGAAGAGCGACACCAGGCCGATGACGACCGGCGTGGGCAGGAAGGCGATGCCGGTCGTGACCGGATCCAGGCCGAGGACGCGCTGGAGGTAGAGGGCGTTGATGTACTGGAAGCCCATGCCCGTACCGAAGATCAGCATGGTGGCGGCGAGGGCGACCCACAGGTGCCGGCTGCGGAGGACCATTTTCCCGGTACGCACTCCCGCGCCCGCCTCGCGCGGCACGACGCGCAGCCCGGCCCCCAGCGCCAGCGCGCCGATCGGGACATTGATCAGGAAGATCCAGGGCCAGCCGGCCGTGTCCGTGACGACGCCACCGGCGACGAACCCGAGCGCCGCGCCCCCGGCCTGCGTGAAGCTGTAGAGCCCGAGCGCCCGCGCCTGCCCGCGCGCCTCAGGATAGAGCCGCACGATCATCCCGAAGATCACCGCCGACGCGAGCCCGCCGCCGGCGCCCTGCACGAGGCGCCCGCCGACCAGCCAGCCCGCGCCCGGCGCCAGCCCGCACACCAGGCTGGCCACGGTGAACACCAGCAGCCCGGCCAGCAGCACTTGTCGCGCGCCGATCCGGTCGCCGAGGCGCCCGGCCGGGAGTAGCACCACGCCGAAGCCGATCAGATAGCCGTTGACGACCCACGACAGGCCGGCGTCGGAGAAGCCGAGATCGCCCTGGATGGCGGGCAGGGCGATGGCCACGATCGTGCTGTCCAGCACGATCATGAGCGCGGTCAGGCACAGAACCGCCAGCGCGGCGGCACGACGAGAGGGGTCCATACATCGGACCCTAACAGATTGTTCGGAAGCGGACTATCTTCTAACGGACGACTTGCCGCGCCCGCCGCACGGCCTTCGGCCCGGCCTCCCGGTTGTCGTCGACAAGCTGAGCCAGCGCCCGTACGAACACCGCGCGCACGTCGTCCGGCAGCCCGGCCAGCGCCTCCACGTGCACCCGGTCGACCACTTCCTGCCCCTGCTCGGCCGCCCGCCGCCCCGCCTCGGTGACCGCGATGATCCGCGCCCGCCGATCCGTCCGCGACGGCTGCCGGGTGGCGAACCCCCGGCGCTCGAGCTCGTCCACCACCCCGACCATCGTGGTCTTGTCGAGATCAGCCAGCGCCGCCAGCTGAATCTGCGTCCGCTCCTCCTCGAGCGCATGAACCAGCACACACTGCATCTTCTCGGTGAGCCCGACCTCGATGAGCGCCGCGTTCAGCCGGCTGGACAGCGCATGCCCCGCCGAGTTGAGCAGGCCGGTGACGTCGCGGGCGGTGCGCTCAGGTGCGGAACTCATGCCCCCACGGTAACCCTTTGAGCGGTCGCTCAAATCACTGCTAGGCTCAGTTTGAGCGATCGCTCAAATGCTCGTCTAGGAGAACCCATGCTCAAGCAGTCCACCGTCTTCGTCGCCACGGCGCTGGCCGCCGGCATCATCGGCGGCATGGTCACGGCCTGTCTGGTCGTCCTGCTCGAACCGCCCGTCCCCCGCGGCCCGGCCGTGCTCGCGGTCGCCCTCCCGCTGCTGATCGTGACCCTGATCGCCTGGCGCCTCGCCGGCCGGACCCACCCCGCCGGCCGCTGGCTGACCGCAACGGCAGCCGCCGCCGTCGCCCTCTTCGCAGCGGTCGCGGGCCTTCCCCGCATCGGCGAGTTCACCGCCGACATCCCCCACAACACCGGCGTCCTGCTCCTGATCCTGATCTACGGCGCCGCCGCCGGCACCCTCCCCGCCGCCGCCGTGATCCTCATCGGCCTACCGGCGCTCCTCCTGCTCCCCCGCTCCTACGCCCCAGCCACCGTGACAACACTCGCCATGGCAGTGACGGCGGCCTACGCCCTGTGGCTGAGCGCCAACCTGCACACCGCTCTCGTCACCGGCCTGTCCACCGCCCTCGCCGGAGCCGCCGTCACCCTGACCGCCCGCTGGTGGAGCCCCGAGCCCTGACACTCGCCCTGATCCAATCTCATCTGCTCTCGCCTGCCCGATTTCCGCCGTCGGCCCGGCCTGGCATTGCCGTCGGCCCAGCACCGCAACGCCGTGCGCAGCGACGACAAGGCCGGGGGCGTGAGTTTTCAGCCCTCGGCGACAAGTGACCGGCCGGAGTCACATCAGCGAGTCGTCGTAGGCAGCCGTCAGCGCCCCGCCCGCATCTCCCGTGTTGACCACGCCGGCCGGCTCGACGAGAAGCGCATGAACCTCTCCGTCGGCGACCGGGCAGTGCTCGACGCCCCGCGGCACGACGAACAGCTGACCGGGACGCAAGACCACGTCGCCGTCACGCAGCTGAATGGTGAGCTCCCCGTGGACCACGAGAAACAACTCGTCGGTGTCCTCACGCCAATATGCCATCGGCAGCCGCCCCCGAAGAGACATGCAGCCGTCGCCATGACCCGTCTCGCGGATGTCGACCAACACCCGACGACATCTTCGCCGCCTGACATGGACCCGGGTACATGACAGCGGGCCACGGGGCCGAACCTCGCGACTCGGCTGAATGGAGCGCGCAATTCGTCATGCGAGGCAGGACCGAAGCAGTCTCACTCATCTCGGTGGACCCGATCAGCATTCGCATGCCGCGATCTGAGCTGCCGCGCGTAAGGGCCGATCGCGCCGACAAGCCCAGCAAAAGCGCCGACAGCCGTCGCGCGGAAACCGCCGGCGCCGACCGGCCCTCGCGCGGGAGCGTCCGGCCTCCATGCGGAAGTCGCCGGCGGCTGACCAGGAACGCCCAGCCGACGAGCAGAAGTCGCTGACGGTCAGCCAGGAACGGCCAGCCTTCAAACGGAGCTCGCTGGCGGTCAGACAGGAGCGGCCGGCCTTCAAGCGGAAGCTGTCGGCGATGAGGCGGAAGCGGCCTGGCGGAGGCGGGTGCGACCGGTGGTGGCGGGGTCAGCCCTGGGTGCACAGGCCGAGCTGACGGTGCAGCCGCCCGTTCCGTAGTCGAGGTCAGCGGCGCCGCCGGCTGTGGCACCGGAGCGGGTCGCACGGGACTCGAGCCAGGCCGGCTCGACCGCGAAGCCGAACTGGACAGCACAGCGACCTGCAGCGCGGCCGAGGCACCCGGCGCCACGGACCCCGGCGCAGTCGCGGTGAGTGGTGCGGGAGACGGCGAGGAGGTGGGAGTGTGCCGCCCGGCGGGCTGCGGCGCGGGGGGCCGGCTCGGGGGACGCGCCGGCATGGCAGGCAACACTCCGCTGGAACCGCTTGCGCCGGGCGCCCAGCAGCCCTCCCCGCGAGCCCGCAGCCCAGCCAGCCGCCGGGTGTGCAGCCGAAACTTGCCCCAGTCACGCCGCACCTGGTGCTCAGCCCGGATTTGCTCACGCTCCGGGCGCCAGCGCCGCAACCGGGTGCGATCACGCATCCCGGCCACCTGCGCCCGGCTGAACAAACCCAGCTGTCCCATGCCGAAAATTGTCCTCCGGCCCGCCCCGCCATGTCGCATTGAAATGATGATCCGGAATGAAAGTAATCACCGTCACCACGCCACCCCGAATTGTCGATGAAATGCAATGGGGTGGCGCAAACAAGCGTACGGCGACAGGTGGGCAGAGGGATGACGGCCGGCGGGCCCCCGTGGTGCTGCACCCGCCGGCCGCCGATCAGAGCGCCGCGGCCTCGGCCCAGCTCGGCGCGGCCGGGCGGAAGCGGAGCGGCATGCGTGCCTCCTCCGGCGTCCGGTCGCCCTTGCGCTGGTTGCAGCGGCCGCACGCGGCGACGGTGTTCGTCCAGCTGTTGGCGCCGCCCCGGGAGCGGGGCAGGACGTGGTCGATGGTGGAGGCCGGCTTGCCGCAGAAGGCGCAGCGGCGGCCGTCGCGGGTGAGGACGCCGGCGCGGGACCAGGCCGGGCCGTGGCTGTGCCGCCAGCGGGTGACGACATAGCTGACCAGGCGGATGATCGTCGGGACCGGGAAGACGCCGATGCGATCGTCGGGCCGGGCCTCCTCGACCACGGCGACCTCGCGGAACAGCATGCGGATGGCGTGCCGGACGCTGACCCGGTGCAGCGGCCCGGAATCGGCGTTGAGAACGAGGACCACGCTCATGACGGATCACCTCCCTTGTTGACCGGCGCGACGGCACGCGCGCAGCACGGAAGGAGGGATCCTCAGCAGTCCCGGCGCGGCGTCACGGGACAAAAGGTAGGACGCACGGCGGGATGGATCAACGGATTAACGCGCGCCGGACGGCGTACACCAGCTGGGCGAAGCCCACGACGCCCAGCGTGAGCCAGGCGATCACCGCGACCAGGACGATGGTCGCGGACCAGGGGGTGAGGACGGCCGCGATCACCAGGCCGCTGATGGCGACCGAGACGCGGGTGGGGCGTTCGCCCACCGTGACCATGCCGATCTCGGTCATGCCGCTCGCCGTCGCGCGGGCGCGCAGGTACTCGTGCAGCCAGCTGATCGCGAGGGCCGCCACGACGAGCGGGCCGGGGACGCCGGCCGCCCAGAAGGCGGCGAGCCACGCGAGCTCACCGAGCCGGTCGGCGACGGAGTCGTAGACGTAGCCGAAGCGGGTGACCCGGCCGGTGACCACGGCGGTCGCGCCGTCCAGGGTGTCGGCGAAGGCGGCGAGCAGCACGAGCACGGCGGCCGCGGGCAGGGGCACGAAGGGGACCAGCGCGCAGAGGGCCAGGCCGAGCGTCGTGACTCCGGACGGGCCGATGCCGAGGCGACCGGCGAGGCTGCCGCCGCGCCAGGCGAGCCGGACCCAGCCGCGGACCACCGGCGACGCCGTGCGCGGGTCGAAGCCACCGTGGAGCGCCGACCAGGCGTCCGCGTACTGATCCCAGGTCACCGGAGCTTCTGCCAGACCTCTCGGGTGGCGGTGGAGCGGTTCATGGTGATGAAGTGCAGCCCCGGCACGCCCTCGTCGAGCAGGCGGCGGCACATCTCGGCGCACAACTCCAGGCCCAGCTCGCGTACGGCGGCGGGGTCGTCCGCGATCCGCTCGAAGCGCGCGCGGAGGCCGGCCGGGAACGGCGCCCCCGAGAGCTGAGCCGCCCGCTCGATCGTGCCCATCCGCAGCACCGGCATCACGCCCGGCACGACGGGGGTGTCGCAGCCGGCCGCCGTCACCCGGTCGCGCAGCCGCAGATAATTGTCCGCCTCGAAGAACATCTGCGTGATGGCGAAGTCGGCGCCCGCCCGGCACTTGCGGACGAAGTGCCGCGTGTCGCTGTCGACGTCACCCGAGCGGGGATGCTTGTACGGGAACGCGGCCACCCCCACGCTGAAGTCGCCCGACTCCTTGAGCAGCCGGACGAGGTCCTCGGCGTAGAGCACCCCCTCGGGATGCCGCACCCACTCGCCCGTGGGATCGCCCGGCGGGTCGCCCCGGACGGCGAGCACGTTGCGGATGCCCGCGCCGGCCAGGCGGCCGATGACGTGGCGCAGCTCGGCGACGGAGTGGTTCACCGCGGTGAGATGGGCCATGGGCAGCAGCGTCGTCTCGCCGGCCACGCGCTCGGTCACGTCGACGGTGGTGTCGCGGGTGCTGCCGCCGGCCCCGTACGTGATGGAGACGAAGTCGGGCCGCAGCGGCTCGAGCTCGCGGATCGTCTGCCAGAGCAGCTGCTCGGCCTCGGGGGTCTTCGGCGGCATGAACTCGAACGAGAACGTCGGCCCCGGTCCTCGCACCAGGTCACCGATCGCCGGGGTCGCCGGCAGCTGGGAGGGGAGACCGAGAGCCACGCGCCCACCCTACCGGCTAGGTTGGGCGGCGTGACCTCCCTGCTTGACCGTGCCGGCCTGCGTCCCCGCGTCGACAAGGCCCTCTCCGCCTTCCTCGCCGGGCAGCGCACCCGGCTGCTGGCGATCGACGACGACCTGGCCGATGTGGCCGACGCCCTCGAGGCCTTCGTGCTGGGGGGCGGCAAGCGGCTGCGGCCCGCGTTCGCGTACTGGGGCTTCCGCGGGGCCGGCGGGGTGGACAGCGACCAGGTCGTGGCCGCGGTCTCCGCGCTGGAGCTGGTGCAGGCGGCCGCGCTCATCCACGACGACCTGATGGACCGCTCGGACACCCGCCGCGGCGAGCCGTCGGTGCACAAGCGGTTCGCCGCCCGGCACGCGGCGGCGGCCTGGCTGGGTGACGCGGAGGCGTTCGGGGACAAGGCCGCGGTGCTGCTCGGCGATCTGGCGCTGGTCTGGTCGGACGAGCTGCTGCAGGGCGCGGGCGTGGACCTCGAGGCGCTGGTCCGGGCCCGGCCGGTCTTCGACGAGATGCGCACCGAGGTGACCGTCGGGCAATATCTGGACGTGCTCAGCCCGGTCACCGGCGACATGACGGCCGCGCGGGCGAGCAAGGTGGCCCGCTTCAAGTCGGCGAAATACACGGTCGAGCGCCCGCTGCTGCTGGGGGCCGCGCTCGCCGGCGCGCCCCGGGCCGTCTTCGAGGCCTATTCCGGGTACGGGCTGCCGCTCGGCGAGGCGTTCCAGCTCCGTGACGACGTGCTGGGCGTGTTCGGCGACCCCGGCGTGACCGGCAAGCCGGCGGGCGACGACCTGCGCGAGGGCAAGCGGACGTACCTGATCGCGACTGCCTACGAGACGGCCGGCCCCGCGGAGCGCGCCGAGCTGGAGACCGGTCTGGGCAGTCCCGCCCCGGATGTCGCCCGCCTGCGCGAGATCATCACCGCCACGGGCGCGCTCGACCGCACCGAGTCACGGATCGCGGCGCTGACCACCGCCGGGCTCGCCGCCCTCGACGCCGTCGAGCTGGACGCGGAGGCCCGTGACGTGCTGGTCGCCCTGGCCGACGCCGCGACGCGCCGCCAGGTATGACAGCAGCCTGCTCCCCTCACCCGCCCGGGGTGTGCGCTGCACGCCCCGGCGGCCGAGCCACACCCACGTGGAGAGCGTGAGCAGGATCATCGCGAAACCGAAGAACAGGTCTTCGACCGGCGCGTACGCGATCCGCAGCCCGACGATCGCGTCCGGGTCGTAGATCACGATGTGGCGCCCGGTCAGGATGCCGTTCGACAGCAGCTGGAACACGATGATGATCGGGTAGGTCGCCCAGAAGACGGCCTTGGCGACCAGCGCGGTCCGCAGCACGAAGAGGTCCACGAGCACCGCCGCCGGAACCCCGATCAACACCGCCATTGTGTACGTCACTCGTCGTCACCCTTCCCGAGGGACGCCCGGACCGCCTCGAACCCGAGCACCGCGCAGATCGGGACGACCAGGAAGAACAGCACCTCGTCGAGGGGCAGGCCGCCCGGGAACAGCACACCGGTCGTCTGCTCCGGGTCGAAGGTCCAGTGCCCCGCCGCGATCGCGCCCAGGTCCCACAGCACGAAGACCACGGCCACCGGGAGCAGCGTCAGCAGCAGGCGCCGCCAGCGCCGGAACACGTTGACCTTGAAGATCGGCTCCAGCCACCCGGCGCAGACCAGGCAGCCGAGGAGCACGAAGAGGTACGAGAAGTGGCGCACTCAGAAGCCGAGTGCCTGCGCGCGCCGCTTGACCTCGCGGGCCCGGTCGCCGCCCAGCGCCACCGCGCCGCAGCCGTCCAGGGTCTCGTCGGGCTCGTAGAGCCACCCGAGGGCCTCTTCGTCGTTGTACCCGGCGTCGTGGAGCAACGTGAGGACGCCGGGGAGGTGCTTGAGCACGATGCTGTTGGCGACCAGCTCGGACGGCACCACCCGGATGCCGTCGCGCTTGACGGCCAGCAGGTGGCCGTCGCGGATCATCTGGTGCACCTTGCTGATCGACACCTCGAGGCGCTCTGCCACGTCCGGCAGATTGACCCAGCTCGCGGGGCCCTTGGTCACGGAATCGGTCACCCGACCAGCGTGCCACGCCCCCTCCCCGGTGTGAAAACCGAGTTCCCGCTTTTTGCCGTCCGGCAGACAGGAGAGTCGCGATGACCTTGTGGCGGAAGACCCGCACGGAGATGGCCGGCGCCTGGCGCTCCCTGCAGTACGACATGAACCGGCCGGACCCGGCGACCGGCCTGCCCGCCCGGCACGCCGTGCGCGAGGAGGTGACGGCGACCGGCATGAGTACGTTCGGCGGCGTCACCGGGCTGCGGACCGGCCCGGCCCAGGACCGCAACCGGCGCCGCCTCGTGACGGTGACCGCGCTGGGCACGCTGGTGGTCGCCGGGGCGGGCGGCAGCTACCTCGCCGTGACGAGCGGGATGGGCGCGCTGGCCGGGGGCGAGCCGGGCGCTGAGCCGTACCCGCTGGCGGCAGCCGCTCCCGGGGCGGCGCGTTCGAACCAGGGTCTCGGCCGCGGGTCGGCCCCCGAGCTCCCTGTCGCCTCCGCCGAGCCGGGTGCCACGCTGGTGCGGGAGCCGCTCGCCGACACGATTCAGGTGATCCCGAACACAGCTGCGACCACCGCCACGCCGGGTATGACCACCCGCGCCACCGCTCCGCCGCGTACCCGTCCCACCAAGGTGGAGGGGGGCACCACGCCGCCCGCCGGTCCGGAGCCGTGCGACTGTCTCACCCCGCCGGTGCCGACGCCCACCGCGGCGCCGACGCACCAGGCGACCACCCCGCCGGTGCCCACGCCGACCGAGTCCACGAGCGACACCGAGTCGCCGTCCGCCGAGCCGTCGGACGACCCCACTTCGGCCGAGCCGGACGACGGCGAGGGCCGGCGGCACGACGGGCGCCGGGCACGGCACGCACGCCGGGACTGATCCGATTTTTCATGACATAGCCGCCCGCGACGCGCCGGTGTCGCGGGCAATTCACCTGAATCCGCGCCGGTCGCCATACCCGTTCGGTCTCAGCTGTGACATCCTGGTCCGCCGTTCAGGAAAGGGCACATACACTTCACGCCGATGGACACGACAGTCGCCGACGCGTTGATCGGCACGACGATTGACGGGCGCTACCGGATCACCGGGCGCGTCGCCCGTGGTGGCATGGCGACCGTTTACACCGCCGTGGACGACCGCCTCGAGCGCACCGTCGCCCTGAAGATCATCCACCCGTCGCAGGCGACGAACGTGCACTTCGTCGATCGCTTCACCGACGAGGCCAAGACGATCGCCCGGCTGACCCACCCCAACGTGGTCGCCGTCTACGACCAGGGCCGCCACCAGGGCCTGCCCTATCTGGTCATGGAGTACGTGCAGGGCCGCACCCTGCGCGACCTGCTCACCCAGCGCCGCCGGCTCAACCCGGTCGAGGCCCTGGCCATCCTGGAGCAGATGCTCTCCGCGATCGCCGCCGCCCACCGCGCCGGCCTGGTCCACCGCGACGTCAAGCCGGAAAATGTCCTGGTCGCCGAGGCGCCCAGCGGCGGCCTGGGCAACCTGGTCGACAGCGTCGTCAAGGTCGCCGACTTCGGGCTGGCCCGCGCGGTCGAGGCGAGCTCGTCCGACGACACCGGCCAGCTCATGGCCACCGTGGCCTACGTCGCGCCCGAGCTGGTCACCGACGGTCACGCCGACGCGCGCACCGACGTCTACTCGGCCGGCATCGTGCTCTTCGAGATGCTGACCGGCCGGGTGCCCTACGACGGCGGCGAGCCGGTCGACATCGCCTGGCGCCACGTCGACAACGACGTGCCCGCGCCCTCCAGCATCGTCCGCGGCCTGCCCACGGCGCTCGACGACCTGGTCGCCCGGGCCACCCGCCGCGACCCCGGCGCCCGCCCCACCGACGCGGGCGCGCTGCTCGCCGAGGTGCAGGTGGTCCGGGACGACCTCGGCGCGGCGAACGTCGAGACGGCCCTGCTGCGCCAGGTGCCCGCGCGCCCGCCGGCGGCCGACGCCACGGCGCTCGTACCCCAGGTCACCTCGACCTTCCCCGCGGCCGGCGGCAACCGGCCGTCCTGGGCCCGCCTGCCCGACCAGGGTGGCGGCCGCCGCGCGGCCGGCGCCCGGCGCTACGCCGAGCCCGAGCCGCCCGAGCCCACCGGCCGCTTCGGCGACCGGCGCCGCATCCTGATCATCGCGGCGATCGCGGCCATGGTCCTCACGATCGCCGGCAGCACCTGGTGGCTCACCGCCGGGCGCTTCACCAAGGCGCCGCAGCTGGTCAACGCCACCCAGACGCTGGCCGAGCAGACCGCCAAGGCCCAGGGCTTCGGCATCGTGCTCGGGCAGGGCCGCTACAGCGAAGAGGTCCCCAAGGACGTCGTGCTGGAGCAGCAGCCGCCGGCCGAGGAGAAGATCGCCAAGGGCGGCACGATCACGCTGATCCTCTCGCTGGGCCCGGAGCGCTACCCCGTGCCCGACGTCATCGAGAAGGAAAAGGCCCTGGCCAAGGGCGACATCGAGGGCGCCAAGCTGGTCTACAAGGAGGGCACCCCGAAATACAGCGACGACGTGGCCGAGGGCGCCGTCATCTCCACCGACCCCAAGGCGGGCACGGAGGCGAAGCCGGGCGACACCGTCACCGTCGTGCTGAGCAAGGGCAAGGCGCCGATCAGCGTGCCCGACGTCAAGGGCAAGAACATCAACGACGCCCGCGCCGAGCTGCAGGGCCAAGGCCTCCAGGTGGTCGAGCAGGTCAAGGACAGCGACGAGCCGGCCGGCACGGTGCTGGGCCAGACGCCCGCTCCGGGCACCGGCGTCGAGAAGGACACCGAGATCAAGCTCGAGGTCAGCAAGGGCCCGCCATTCGTCACCGTGCCCGACCTCACCGGGCAGAACTGCCAGCAGGCGGCCCAGACGCTGCAGGGCATGAACCTGCGGGTGCGCCTCCAGTTCAACCAGAACGGCAACGTGTTCCAGCAGAACCCGGGCGGCAACAGCCAGGTGGCGCCCCAGACCGAGGTAGTGCTGAATTGCCTGTGACCCGCCGGATCGGATCGCACACCAAGACCTCCGGCGGCCTGGCCAAGGCGGCGCTCCCCTATGCGGACGCCGCCGGCTCGGAGGCGGTGCAGGTCTACGTCTCCAACTCCCGCGGCTGGGCCCTGCCCCCGGGCGACCCCAAGCAGGACACCCTGTTCCGCGACGGGTGCGGCGAACGCGGGCTGCCCGCCTACATCCACGCGTCGCTGCTCGTGAACCTGGGCTCGCCCACGGAGCAGACAGTCGACCGCTCGGTGGAGACGCTGTCGCACGCGTTGCGCCGCGGCCAGGCCATCGGGGCGACCGCGGTGGTCTATCACGCGGGCAGCTCGGTGGACCCGGCCCACGACGACAAGGCGATGCACCAGCTCCGTGAGGCGCTCCTCCCGCTGCTCGACGTCGCTTCCTCGGAGGGTCTGCCGAAGCTGCTCGTGGAGCCGAGCGCGGGCGGCGGCCGGAGCCTGGCGTCGAAGGTCGAGGATCTCGGCCCGTACCTCGCGGCGGTCGAGAACCACCCGTGGCTGGGCGTCTGCTTCGACACGTGCCACGCGTGGGCGGCCGGGCACGACCTGGCCACCCCGGGCGGCATGACAGCCACGATCGACTCCCTGATCGCCACCGTCGGCCGCGAAAAGCTGATGCTGATCCACGCCAACGACTCCAAGGACGCCTGCGGCTCCACCCGCGACCGCCACGAAACCATCGGCGCCGGCACGATCGGCGCGGCCCCCTTCGCCGAGCTGCTGACCCACCCCGCCACCGCCGGCGTCCCGATCATCGTCGAAACGCCGACGAAGGAGCACGAGGGCCACGCGGCCGACATCGCCTTGCTGAAGGGCCTGCGCGACCTCTGACGCACCCGTCGTCCCTCCGCCCGCCTTGGTCACCGTCCTTCCGCCCGCCCTTGTCACCGTCTCGGCGCGCGCCTCTGTCACCATCCCTCTGCCCGCCCTTGTCACCGTCCGGCGTCTGTCTGTTTCACCGTCTCGGCGTCCGTTTCTGCCGCCTCAGCGGCAATACGCTCCGCGCTTCCTCGCTCTTTGCTTGTATCACTCACATGCATTCGTAAGCCAATTCGGAGTGGCATGGTGACGGTGGTTAATTCCACGCCGGATCGTCATTTCGATGCGACATTCGGCATCGGGCGGGAGGACAATTTTCGGCATGGGACAGCTGGGATTGTTCAGCCGGGCGCAGGTGACCGGGATGCGTGATCGCACCCGCTCGCGGCGCTGGTGCCCGGAGCGCGAGCAGTTTCGGCGCGAGCACAAGGTGCGGCGCGACTGGGGCAAGTTTCGCCTGCACACCCGGCGGCTGGCTGAGCTGCGGGCTCGCCGGGAGGGCTTCTGGGCGCCCGGCGCGAGTGGTCCCGGCGGAGTGCTGCCAGCCATGCCGGTGCGCCCCCGATCCCGGCCGGCCTCCGCGCCGCAGCCCACCGCACGGCACGCTCCAGCCGCCTCATTACCTTCCGCAACGCAGCCCAGCGCGCCCGTTGCGCCGGCCACGCCGCAGCCGGTCGCGTCAGTCATCCCGGCCGCCATCCCGGCCGCGCCGCAGCCCGTGGCGCCGGTTGCCCCGACCGCGCCGCAGCCGGTCGCGTCAGTCATCCCGGCCGCCATCCCGGCCGCGCCGCAGCCCGTGGCGCCGGTTGGCCCGACCGCGCCGCAGCCCGCAGTTCTGCCCGGTCCAGCCCTGCCGCAGTCGGTCCGTCCTGCCCCGAGTCCCACGCGACCCGCTCCGGCGCCAGAGCCGGCGGCGCCGCTCACCTCGACTCCGAAACGAGCGGCTGCCCCACCAGCTCAGCCTGCGCGCCCGGAGCTGACCCCGCCACCACCACCGGTCGCTACCGCCTCCATCAGGCCGCTTCCGCGCGAGGGCCTGCCGCTCCCGCCTCACCGCGCGCGATCTCCGCACGGAGGCCGACCGCTCACGCCCACCCGCCGGCGACCTCCGCACGGAGGGCGAACGCCCACGCCCGCCCGCCGGCCACCTCGGCGCGAGGGTCGGCCGTTTCCGCTTTGGCGTCGACGGCTTCCGCACGACGGGTGTCGATCTCCCTAAGTGCAGCTGCCGATGGCATATTGGCGGGTATGGCTCGTGACGTTGTCGACATCGCCGTGAAGTTGTCCCATGTGTCGCGGTACTGGTCGCCTGCAGTGGTGGCGCGGCTCAACGATTACGAGGTCAAGGTCGTCAAGGTGCAGGGGGAGTTCGTCTGGCACACCCATGAGGACACCGACGAGCTGTTTCTGGTGGTCCACGGGGAGCTGACCATCCAGCTGCGTGACGGCGACGTGGTCCTGCGTCCCGGTCAGCTCTTCGTCGTACCCCGGGGCGTCGAGCACTGCCCGGTCGCCGACGGAGAGGTTCACGCGGTTCTCATCGAGCCGACCGGCGTGATCAACACGGGAGATGCGGACGGGGAGCTGACGGCCGCCTACGACGACTCGCTGATGTGATTCCGCCCGGGTCCTTGTCGCCGAGGGCCGGCAAGTCACGCCCCTCCGCCCCCGCCGGGGGCGCGCTCGCCATCGAGGCCGAACTCTCCCGGGTCGACGAAGCCACCCGCAGCCGTCAGCGTCGCTCAGCTCAACTTCGGAACGGGCGGCCGCACCACCAGCTCGGCCCGGCGCACTACCGCCGATCGGCCCACGAGAATGGATTGAGGCGCATTACGCGCGCGGATGACGAGCGCCTTTCCCGCGAGGCTCGCCAGGAAAAACAGCGGCGGTTTCGATAACTGCGCGGCACGGGCACAGCGCGACCCGCACAATGCGGAGCATGGCCAATGCGAAGCGCAGCATTCCGTCGGTCGCGGCGATGGACTTCTGCGGCCGACTCGGCGATCTTCAAGGACCGCCGTGATGGGCGATTGAACGGCCGCGGGCGTGGCGCACCTCGCCTACGGACCGAGCAGTCGGCATCCGACGCTCAGTGCCCGCGAGGACGGGCCTTAGCTGCTGCCCTTCACCTCGAGCGTCGTCTCGAGGATGATCCGGTCGGCCGGAGTGCCGGCCAGCAGACGCTCGGCCTGCTCGACGGCCAGTTCGCCCATCCGGCGTTTGTCGATGGCGACGCTGGTCAGGGGTGGTTCGAGGAGGTCGCCGATGGTCAGGCCGTCGAAGCCCACGAAGGCGCAGTCCTCCGGTACGCGCAGGCCGAGGCGGCGGGCGGCCCGCTGGGCGCCGACGGCGATGACGTCGTTGTAGGCCAGCACGGCGGTCACGTCGGGGTGCACGGCGCGGAGTCGCTCGAAGGCCGTTCCGCCGTCCGGGTCGACCGACTCGGTGTCGATGACCCAGCCGGCGTCGATCGGCAGGGTGCGCTCCCTCGCGTACTCGAGGAAGGGCTCGCGCCTCCCCCAGGGTGACGGCAGGTCGAGCATGCCGATCCGGCGGTGGCCGCGATCGATCAGGTGGTCGAGCGCCTGCCGCACGCCGCCCTCCGCGTCGACGTCGATGTCGGCGCCCTCGCGGCCGATGACGACCAGGGGCAGGCCGTCCTCCGGTGCGGGTCCCATCAGATAACCGATCAGTACGTCGACCTGGTTGGCCAGCGACCTGACGGCGGCCGCCTCGCGGCGTTCGTCGTTCTCGCTGCTGGCCACGACGACCTGCCAGCCTCGTTCGTCCGCCGCGGCGAGCACGCCGGCGATCAGCTCGGGGAAGAACGGGTTCACGACCTCGCGCACCAGCAGTCCGACGGTGATCGTGCCGGAGCTCACGAGGCCCCGGGCGAAGCGGCTCGGCCGATAGCGCAGCTCCCGCGCGACCTCGAGCACCCGCCGGCGCGTCTCGGGGTCGATCTCGCCCTTGTCGTTGATCGCCCGCGAGACGGTCTGGTGCGACACGCCTGCCGCCCGGGCGACGTCCTTGAGCGTGACCTGCCGTTTCTCCACGATGTGCGCAGCTTAGCGCCCACGGCCTTGACCTCCCCGCCGGAGGCCCGTTAGCGTTCACGTTAACGTTAACGGCTCATCCGAGGAGATGCCATGGAACCGATTGCCTGGCTGGTGGCCACCCGCCGGAGCCGGCGGGAGAACGAGTCGGCGCTGCCCCGCGCCCCGATCCGCGAGGACCGGAGGCGGTGGCCGCGCCGACGCTCGTGAAAAGCGCCTCAGGAGACTCGCGAAACAAGCGCCTCAGGAGACTCGTGAGAAGAGCGCCTCAGGCGAGCGGGATCTGCAGCTCGGTGACCCACTTGTCGAACTCGCCCGGCGGGCAGTCGAGATAGACCTCCCGCGCGAAACCGGGCTCGGCCGCCCGGCGCCCGTTGTCGTCGATCCACGTGGCGATCTTCTGGCCGGTCCGGAAGGCCTCGGCCATCGACCCGTGGTGCAGCGCGGTCGCCGCCTGCTCGATCGGCGGCAGCGTGACGACCTCGAAGCCGGCGTCCGGGCCGACCTCGGCCGATCCGATCGGGAAGGCGGCGTGCACGGTGATCGTCTCGTCGCCGGGCTCGGCGGGCGCGGGCTCGTACCAGGCGAGCGGCGCGCCCGTCATCGCCACCGCGTGCTTCTCCAGGAGCTCCATGAGCCGCGGATAGAGCGGGCTCAGGTTCTCGGTGATCGACGTCGGATGGTCGTAGCCCGCCGCGGTGGCGGACAGCTGCGCGACCCGCAGCGCGGGAACGCTCTTGAGGACGACATCTCCGGTGTCCATGTGCCCCTCACTCTCGATCATGCGGAGGCGCGTGTCGACCTGGGCCAGCCGGGCGGTGTCCTGGCGCATGCGCGCGGCCAGCTCGGCCCGGCGCAGGCGCAGCATCCCCCGCAGCTCGGCCACGTCCACCTTCTCGTCGAGCAGCGCCTGCACCTGCTGCAGGCTGAAGCCCAGATCCTTGAGGGCGGTCACCCGGTTGAGCACCCGGAGCTGCGCGGCGCTGTAGTAGCGGTAGCCGCTGCGGGGATCGACGTGGGCGGGACGCAACAGGCCGATGGCGTCGTAGTGACGCAGCATGCGCACCGACACCCGGCCCAGGCCGGCGAACTCTCCGATACTGAACATGGTGCGTTCAGCCTGGGCCCTGACACCGTGTGAGAGTCAAGACCGGTCAGGAGAGCAGGTCACGCAGGACGGTGATCGCCTGGTCCACGCCGTCGTCGTCCACGTCGAGGTGGGTGATGACGCGGGCGGTCTGCGGGGCCATGGCCACGATGCGGATGCCGCGCTCCCCCGCCGCCCGGACCAGCTCCGGCGCGTCGTAGCGGGTCTTCGCCGTGTCGATCAGCACGATGTTGGTGCGCACGTCGGCCGCGGTCACCACGCCGAGCGGCTCGAGGGCCTCGGCCAGGCGGCGGGCCCGGGCGTGGTCCTCGGCGAGCCGCTTGACGTGGTGGTCCAGGGCGTAGCGGCCGGCCGCGGCGAGGATGCCGACCTGACGCATGCCGCCGCCGAGGCGCTTGCGGATGGTCCGGGCCCGGGCGATGCGTTCGCGCGACCCGATGACCAGCGAGCCGACCGGCGCGCCGAGACCCTTGGAGAGGCAGACCGAGAGGGTGTCGAAGAGCTGCCCGTACGTGAACAGCGGCACCCCGTCGGCGACATGCGCGTGCCAGATCCGCGCGCCGTCGCAGTGCAGGGCGACGCCCGTGCCATGCAGCGTCTCGTGCAGCCGGTGCAGCGTGGCGAGCGGCGTGATCGTGCCGCCGCCGCGATTGTGCGTCTGCTCGACGGCGACGGCCCGGGTCGGCACCGACGGGTAGCCGGCCGGGGCGATCATGTCCGAAATATATGACGGATCAAGCTCGGCGCCGACCGACGGCCACGTACGCGTGGAGATGCCGCCGTAGGCCGCGGCCGCCCCCACCTCGTAGTTGACGACGTGCGCGTCCGACCCGGCGAGCAGCTCCTCGCCCGGGGAGACGAGCAGCTGCAGGCCGATCTGGTTGGCCATCGTGCCGGACGGGCAGAAGAGCGCCGCCTCGTGCCCGAAGAGCCGGGCCACATGGGCCTCGAGCGCGTTGACGGTCGGATCGTCGCCGAAGACGTCGTCGCCCACCTCGGCGGACGCCATGGCCTCGCGCATGGCCGGGGTCGGCTTGGTGACGGTGTCCGAGCGGAGATCGACAAAATCAGCCACGGAGCATCTCCGCCACGAGGAAGGCCAGCTCGAGGCTCTGCTGGGTGTTGAGCCGCGGGTCGCACGCGGTCTCGTAACGGTCGGGCAGGTCGAGGTCCTCGATGCCCTGCGCGCCGCCGAGGCACTCGGTGACGTCCTCGCCGGTCAGCTCGACGTGGATGCCGCCCGGGTGGGTGCCCAGCCCGCGGTGCACCTCGAAGTAGCCGAGCACCTCGTCGACGATCCGGTCGAAGTGCCGCGTCTTGTAGCCGTTGGACGACTCGTGCGTGTTGCCGTGCATCGGGTCGCACTGCCAGACGACCTTCGCCCCGGTGGCGGTGACCTTCTCCACGATGGGCGGCAGGGCGTCGCGCACCTTGCCGTTGCCCATCCGGCTGATCAGCGTGAGCCGGCCGGGGATGTTCTCCGGGTTCAGCTTCTCGCACAGCTCGATCGCGGTCTCGGGCGACGTGCCGGGGCCGAGCTTGACGCCGATCGGGTTGGCGATGCGGCTGATGAAGTCGATGTGCGCGTGGTCGAGCTGCCGGGTGCGCTCGCCGACCCAGAGGAAGTGACCGCTCAGCCCGTACGCGCGGCCGTCCGACACCCGGGTCAGCGCCCGGTCGTACTCCAGGGCCAGGGCCTCGTGCGAGCAGTAGAGGCTGACCGTGCGCAGGGCCTCGTCGTCGGTCATGCCGCAGGCGCGGATGAAGTCGAGCGCGCGGTCGATCTCGCGGGCGACGGCCTCGTAGCGCTCGCCGGCCGGCGACGACCGGACGAAGTCCTTGTTCCAGGTGTGCAGGCTGGCCAGGTCGGCGAGGCCACCCGAGAGGTACGCGCGCAGCATGTTCATGGCGGCGGCACTGTTCGCGTACGCCCGGATCATGCGCTGCGGGTCGGCGACGCGCGCCGCCTCGTTGGCCTCGAGCGAGTTGATCAGGTCGCCGCGGTAGGCCGGCAGCCCGAGCGAGTCGGTGGCCGACGAGCGCGGCTTGGTGTACTGCCCGGCGACGCGCGCCACCTTGACCACGGGCATCGAGGCCCCGTACGTGAGCACGACCGCCATCTGCAGCAGCGTGCGCGCGTTGGCCAGCAGGTGGCTCTCGGTGTTGCCGTCGAACGTCTCGGCGCAGTCGCCGCCCTGCAGCAGGAACGCGCGGCCCTCGCACACGTCGGCGAGCTTCTGCCGGAGCTGGTCGACCTCGTAGGGCGCCACGATCGAGGGGACGTTGCCGAGCACCTTGCAGACGTCGGCGACCTCGGTCATGTTCTGCCACGGGGGCATCTGCACGCGCGGCAGCTCACGCCATCGGTCCAGGCCGAGCGCGGCGTCCTCGGCCGAGTCGGTCGAGGGTCGGGAGGTCTGCAGCGCCGTCGCGCCGAGTCCGGGATGACTGAGCTGATGCCACTCACGGTGCATGACGTAGAGCCTATCCAGTAACCGAAACGGGGCGCCGGGTGGTCACCCGGCGCCCCGAACCTTGGGACAACAGTCTTCAGTCCGCTTTATGGGCGGTGGTGGGGCGGTTGGACGGGCCCTACTTGAGGCCGTTGCTGATGGCCGAGATCAGTTCACCGTTGGTCGTGTCGCCGGAGAACTCCCAGAAGAAGGCGCCGCCGAGACCCTGCTGCTTGGCGTACGTCATCTTCGTCCCGATGGTGGCCGGGGTGTCGTAGCCCCACCAGTTGCTGCCGCACTTGGCGTAGGCGGTGCCGCCGATGGTGCCGGTGGCCGGGCAGGTGTTCTTGAGCACCTTGTAGTCCTCGATGCCCTGCTCGTACGTGCCGGGGGCCGCGCCGGTCGCCGTGCCGCCGGGAGCCGACTGCGTGACGCCCGTCCAGCCGCGGCCGTAGAAGCCGATGCCGAGCAGGATCTTGTTCGACGGGACGCCCTTGCTCTTCAGCTTCTGGATCGCGGCGTCGGACCAGAAGCCCTGCGTCGGGATGCCGGCGTAGGAGGTCAGCGGCGAGTGCGGCGCGGTCGGGCCCTGCGGGTTGAAGGCGCCGTAGTAGTCGTAGGTCATCGGGAAGACCAGGCTGAGCTTGCTGATGCCCGACGCGTAGTCGGCCGCGTCCAGCTTGCCGCCGTTGCTGCCGTCGGCCGAGATGGCCGAGGTGACCAGGAAGTTCGAGCCGAACTTGGTGCGCAGGGCCGAGACCACGTTGTTGTACGAGGCCGGGCCGCTGCTGTCGCAGGAGAGCCCGCACGCGTTCGGGTACTCCCAGTCGACGTCGATGCCGTCCCACAGGCCGGCCCAGCGGCTGTCGTTGAGCAGGTTGTAGCAGGAGTTGGCGAAGCCGGTCGGGTTCGCGGCGGCCTGGGTGAAGCCGCCGGACCAGGTCCAGCCGCCGAACGACCAGATCAGCTTGATGTTCGGGTAGGCCGCCTTCAGCTTCTTGAGCTGGTTGAAGGAGCCGCGCAGCGTCTGGTCCCAGGTGTCGGCGACGCCGTCCACACTGTCCGCCGCGGTGTACGCCTTCTCGTAGTCGGCGTAGCTGTCACCGATGCTGCACTGACCGTTCGTGGTGTTGCCGAACGCGTACAGGATGTGCGTGAGCTTGCTCGCCGAGCCGCTCGTCACGAGGTTCTTCACGTGGTAGTTGCGTCCGTAGACGCCCCACTCGGCGAAGTAGCCCACCACGTTCTTGCCTGCCGTGCCCGGCGGGGTCGTTGTCGGGGGTGTGGTGGGCGGGGTGGTCGGGGGCGTGGTGGGCGGAGTGGTGGGCGGCGTCGTGGGGGTCGAGCCGCCGTCGCAGGTGCCGTTGTCGGCCCAGACGTCCCACTGGCCGCTGTGCGTGGCCGGGGCTTCGTTCTGGGTCCACCACTTCGCGGTGTAGTTGTGACCGTTCTGCGAGGCCTGGTTGCCGTTGGTGTAGGTGGCCGTGGCGCTCCAGGCGGAGGCGCAGGCCGCCGCGGCCGAGGCCGACGGGGCCGACACGAGCGGCACCACGGCCACGGCGACTGCCGCGATCGCACCGGCCCAGAGGGCGCGGCGGGGGGATGTGTTCACGGGGCGTCTCCTCGGAACAATTAGGAAACTTTCCAAAGGGAAGTTGAAGAGACGGTAGTCACATCAATGAACATCAGTCAAGACTGTGACGGCGGATTACCCACGGTCGTAACTTTGGCCGCCCGAGAGCCACAGCGTGCACTCACGTACGCACTGCGCGTAGTCTGCCGTCATGACCATCCACGACGTCGACATCGATGCCCTCACGGGCGGCTCCGCCGATCTGCGACGCTACCGCGGCAGCGTCGTCCTGGTGGTCAATGTGGCCTCCCGCTGCGGCCTGACCCCCCAGTACGAGGGCCTGCAGAAGCTCTACGACGAATTCCGCGACCGCGGCCTGGTCGTCCTCGGGGTCCCGTGCAACCAGTTCGCCGGCCAGGAGCCCGGATCGGCCGCCGAGATCGAGGAGTTCTGCCAGGTCAACTATGGCGTGACCTTCCCGCTCACCGCGAAGGTCGACGTCAACGGCCCGGACCGGCACGAGCTCTACCGGGAGCTGATCGGCGACGGCCCCGACATCCAGTGGAACTTCGAGAAGTTCCTGGTCGGCCCGTCCGGCACCGTCGAGGGCCGCTTCGACCCCGGCACCCAGCCGTCCGACCTGATCCCCCCGATCGAGAACCTGCTCCCACGATGAGCATCCACGTGATCGGCGTCGACGCGTACGCCCTGGGCTGGGTGGGCGTCGAGCTGCGCGACGGCCAGTTCGGCCGGGCCATGCTGGCCGCCACCCTGTACGAGATCGTGGCGGGCAGCTCGGGCGCCGCCGTCATCGGCGTCGACATCCCGCTGGGCATGTTCCCCGACCGCTGGCGCGCCGCCGACACCCTCGCCGCCGACACCCTGGGCCCCCGGCGCAGCAGCGTCTTCCGGGTGCCGCCGCGCGCGGTGTGGCAGGAGACCGACTTCGCCACGGCCAACCGCATCTGCCGCGAGCTCACCGGCTCCGGCCTGAGCCGCCAGTCGTGGGCGCTGCGCCCCAAGCTGCTCGAGGCCAACGCCATCTGGGAGCGCCACCCGGGGCTGCTCTTCGAGGCCCACCCGGAGGTGTCGTTCCGCGAGATGGCGGGCGAGCCCCTCACGTACGCGAAAAAGACCTGGAGCGGCCAGGCCCGCCGCCGCGAGCTCCTGGCCAAGCACGGCATCGTCCTCCCCGACCACCTCGGCCCGGCCGGCCAGGCCCCGCCCGACGACATCCTCGACGCCGCCGCCGTCGCCTGGACCGCCAACCGCATGGCCAACGGCACCGCCTCCAGCCACCCCAGCCCGCCCGAACAGAGCGACGGCGCCCAGGTCGCCATCTGGTACTGATTGCACCGACCTGCGATCTTTGATCGCGGAGGTGGTGATCGCCATGCCCGAACCGGGTTCACCGGCCGCCGGCCGCGGCGTGATCGACGGAGCGTTCCAGCTGCTGCGCGCGGTGCCGCAGACGGTGCCGGGACGTCAGGTGGCGCAGCTGGTCCGCCGCACCGGGCTGCCCCGGCCCACGGTGCACCGGCTGCTGGGTCAGTTGCGCGAGGCCGGTGCCGTCGACCTGGTCGACGGCCACTGGGTGCTGGCGGCCGATCTGCTGCGCCTGGCCCGTCACGTCGAGCCGCACGCCGGGCTGCGCGAGTCGGCGGCCGACATCCTGCGGGCACTGCGGGCGGGCACCGGAGCGGCGGCGTCGCTGGTGGTTCCGGAGCAGGACGCGTACGTCGTGCTGGAGACCGTGCCCGGTCACATGAGCCTGCCGGTCGGGCACCGGCCGGGTGATCAGCTGCCCGCCTTCACCGCGTCCGGCCGTGTCCTCGTCAGCCCCGAGTTGACCGGCGTCAGCGCCGACCACACCGCCGTGCACGAGGGGTTCACCTGTTATGCCGTACCGGTGCTGCTGCCCGAGGGGCGGCGGGCGGCGTTGCAGCTGGCCTCCGTCGACCCGCGGCCTGCGGATCGCTTCGCCCCGCAGGTGCACCGGGCGGCGCGGGCACTGCAGCGGCTGACGGCCCGGCCCGGCTGATTCCGTCCGCTCAGCGGACGCCGGCTCGCCGCCGGAATCGCTCCGGCGCACAGTCCACCCATGACTGATTCACGCTACGACTTCGTGGTCTGCGGCGCCGGGCCCGCCGGGTCGGCCGTGGCCGGACGGCTGGCCGAGGACCCCGCCGTCTCCGTCCTGCTCGTCGAGGCGGGCGGCGAGGACGATGATCCGGCCGTCGGGAACCCGGAGATGTGGCCGCTCAACCAGGGCACCGACCGGGTGTGGGACTTCACGACCGCGCCCGATCCGGCGGTCAACGGCCGGGTGCTCCCGTACGCCATGGGCCGCGTGCTGGGCGGCGGCGGCAGCGTCAACGTCTCGATCTAGATCCGCGGGCACCGCGACGACTGGGACTTCTTCGCCCGCGAGACCGGTGACCCGGTCTGGGGCCACGACAATGTCCGGACCCTGTTCGACCGCATCGAGAAGGGCCCGATGTGGGTGCAGGACACCCAGGACATCCATCCGTACGGGGAAGCTGTGCTCGCCGCCGCCGAAGAAGCCGGCTTCCCGCGGCACGGCAACCCCAACGGCGCACTGATGGAGTCGGAACGCGGCGCCGCACCTCGCCAGGAGATCATCCGGGACGGACGCCGCCAGTCGCCGTACCGGTCGTATGTCGCGAACCGCCCGCGTCCGAACCTGACCGTGCTGCACAGCGCGCTGGTCACCGAGGTCCTCTTCGAGAAGAACCGGGCCGCCGGGGTCCGCCTCCGGCACGGCGGCCGGACCCTGGACGTGCACGCCACGCACGAGGTGGTGCTGTCGCTCGGCGCGGTCAACACCCCGAAGACCCTGATGCTGTCGGGCGTGGGCGACGCCGCGCACCTCAGTGAGCACGGCATTCCGGTCCGGGTGCACTCCCCCGGCGTCGGCCGCAACCTCAACGATCACGCCCTGCTCGACCACCTCTGGGAAGCCACGGCGGACGCCGACCTCAGCGGCCCGCTCGAGGCCCGCGCCGGAGTGTTCTGGAACCTCACCGACACCGCCGGCGACCCACCGGTGGTCATGTACTCGACCGGCCGGGCCCAGGCGTCGCCGACGATCGCCGCGCAGGGCGGCCTGCCCGAGCGGGCGGCTAAGTTCCTGATCGGCATGAAGATGCACAACACCGGCCGCGTCCGGCTCGCGTCGGCCGACCCGGCCGTCAATCCGCTGATCGACACGGGCTACTTCACCGATCCGGCCGACATCGACAGCGCCCTGCGGGCCCTGGAGACCGCACGAGCCATCGGTACGGCCGGACCGCTGCGGCCGTACCTGAAGGCGGAAGCACTGCCGGGGCCGGTCGGCCGGGCCGCCACCGTGGACTACTTGCGCGACGTGGTGCAGACCTTCTGGCACCAGAGCGGCACCGCCCGCATGGGCCGCGACGACTCGGCGGTGGTCGACTCGCGGCTGCGCGTCATCGGCTGCGACGGTCTGCGGGTGGCGGACGCCTCGGTCCTCCCCCGGGTGACGGTCGCCAACACGATGGCCCCCAGCGTCCTCGTCGGCGAGCAGGCCGCGACGTTCCTCCGCGCCGACCACGGCCTCACCGGCTGAGGAGCCGGCCACGGCCTCACCAGTTGAAGAGCGGGCCACGGCCTCACCGGCTGCCGGGGCCGGCTCAGGCGCTCTGGGCGGCGATCTCGCGGGCGCGGTCGCGGGCGGCTTCGAGGGCGGCGAGGAGGGCCGCGCGGACGCCGTGGTTCTCCAGCTCGCGGATTGCGGAGATGGTTGTGCCGGCCGGGGAGGTGACGGCCTCGCGGAGCTTGACCGGGTGCTCGCCGGAGTCGCGGAGCATGACCGCCGAGCCGATCGCGGTCTGGACGATGAGGTCGTGGGCGACCTGGCGCGGCAGGCCGAGCAGGATGCCCGCGTCGATCATGGCTTCGACCAGCAGGTAGAAGTAGGCCGGGCCCGAGCCGGAGAGCGCCGTCACGGCGTCCTGCTGGGACTCGGGGACGCGGATGGTCGAGCCGAGCGGCTGGAACATCTCCTCGGCGATCGCCAGGTGCTCGCCGGTGGCGTGCGGGCCGGCGGAGATCGCGGTCATCGCCTGGTCGACCAGGGCCGGGGTGTTGGTCATGACGCGGACGACCGGGGTGCCCTCGGGCAGCCGCGCGGCGAAGAAGCTGGTGGGCAGGCCCGCGCAGAGCGACACGATGAGCTTGCCCGCGGGCACCTGGGGGCCGACCTCGTCCAGCAGCGTCCCGGCGTCCTGGGGCTTCACGGCGACGGCGAGGATGTCCGCCTCGGCGACGGCGGTGCTGTTGTCGACGACGCGGACGCCGTAGCGGTCGGCCAGCTCCTTGCCGCGCTCGGGGCGCCGGGCGGTGACCAGGATCTGGTCGGCGGGGCGGCCCGCGCGCAACAGGCCCGAGACGACCAGCTCGCCGATCTTGCCGGCGCCGATGACTGCGATCATGTTCTCCCCTTGCGCGGGGGCGGGCCATGGAGGACAGCCCGCCCCGGTGACGACGGCTCAGCTGCCGAAGAAGACCTCGGCCTCTTCGTACCGCGACAAAGGTACGGTCTTCAGCTCGCCGGTGCCGTCGATGAGCGGCACGCGCACGATGTCCGTCCCGCGCAGCGCCATCATCTTGCCGAAGTCGCCCTCGTGGACGGCGTCGATGGCCTGCAGCCCGAAGCGCGTGGCGAGGACCCGGTCGAACGCCGACGGGGTGCCGCCGCGCTGGATGTGACCCAGGACGACCGTGCGGGCCTCCTTGCCGGTCTTCTCCTCCAGCTGCTCGGCGAGCCACTGGCCGATGCCGCCCAGCCGGACGTGGCCGAACGAGTCCAGCCCCTTGTCCTGGGTGACCATCTGGCCCTCGAGCGGCTGGGCGCCCTCGGCCACGACGACGATCGGGGCGTACTCGACCTGGAAGCGCTTGGTCACGTACGTGGCGACCTGCTCGACGTCGAAGTTGCGCTCCGGCAGCAGGATGACGTTGGCGCCGCCGGCGAGACCCGCGTGCAGGGCGATCCAGCCGGCGTGCCGGCCCATGACCTCGACGACGAGGGTGCGGTGGTGCGACTCGGCCGTGGTGTGCAGCCGGTCGATGGCCTCCATCGCGATGTTGACCGCGGTGTCGAAGCCGAAGGTGAAGTCGGTGGCGTTCAGGTCGTTGTCGATCGTCTTGGGGACGCCGACCACGTTGACGCCGAGATCGCCGAGCTGGGTCGCCACGCCGAGGGTGTCCTCGCCGCCGATGGCGACCAGCGCGTCGACACCCTGTTCGGCGAGGTTGGCCTTGATCTTCTCGACGCCGCCCTCGATCTTGAAGGGGTTGGTCCGCGACGAGCCGAGGATGGTGCCGCCGCGCGGCAGGATGCCCCGGACCTCCGCGATGCCGAGCGGCTTCGTGAGGCCCTCGAGCGGGCCCTTCCAGCCGTCCCGGAAACCGACGAACTCATGTCCGTACGTGGCCACGCCCTTGCGGACCACGGCCCGGATCACCGCGTTGAGACCGGGGCAGTCGCCGCCCCCGGTGAGCACGCCGATGCGCATATTTGCTCGTCCTCCCTGATCGGGTCGCGAGAGGCCCGGCACCCTGCGAGGGGAAACGGCCGGCGTCGGCGCCGGTCCGGGGCGGGCCGCAGTGCGCACTGTAGTCGGCCGACGACACCCGGACCACCGTCCACGCGTTACAGGCGCACTGTTTCGTTCTCGCCAGCGTCCGGCGTCTTTCCGGTCACAGCCGCCTTCACGTAGCCCAGAAGGGTGACGACGTTGGAGCTGTGAGCCGCCTCCCAGTACTCGGCGGTCTCGGCCGTGACCTTGACCAGCGTGAGGTTCGGCGTCTCGAGGCCGTCCGGGAACCAGGCCTTGAGCAGCGGGTTCCACAACTCCTTGGCCTTCGCCGGGTCGTCGGTCTGCAGCGCGGTGCCGGAGACCGAGGTCCACGAGTTCTGCTTGCCGTCGCTGAACGAGACGTTCACCTGCGGGTTGACCCGGACCTGGGCCACGAGGTCGCTGTCGGAGTAGGTGAAGAACCAGAGGTCCCCGTCGAACTCGACGTCCTGCAGCGCCATCGGCCGGCTCACGTGCCGCCCGTCCGTGGTCATGGTCGTCAGCATGCCGATCTTGGCGTCCTTGACCAGGCCCTTGAGCTTCTCGCGCTTCTCCTGCTCGGTGTGCTCAGCCATGAGATCTCCTTCGTCGGTGTCACCCGTAGTCGTTCCCGGAGTGACACCGACGAAACAGACCGGCGGCCGCCGGCGCAGCGACCAGCGGCGCAGCGACCAGCGGCGCAGCGACCGGCAGCGCAGCGACCGCTGGCGCAGCGACCGGCAAGCCCGCCGGGGAAGATCAACCTCAGCGCTCGGCCATCCCGGCGCGGCGGCGCAGCGCGGACACGTCGGTCACCACGATGCGGCGGCCCTCCGTCCGCAACCACCCGCGCGTGGCGAACGAGCCGATCGCCTGGTTGACGCTCTGCCGGGAGCCGCCCGCCATCTCGGCCAGCTGGCTCTGGTTGAGCTCGATCGTGATCATCGGGGCCTGGCTGTCCCCCGCGAGGCGGACCAGGGTCTTGGCCACCCGCCCGGGCAGGTCGAGGAAGACGTGATCGGCATTCTGCTCGGTGAGCCGGCGGATGAGGCCGCCGACCGAGCGCATCACCGCGTCGAGGATGCGCGGGTTGGAGTGGACGAGGTCCATGAAGGCCACCCGGGAGAGCGCGAGCGCCTGGCTGTCCTCGATGGCCTCCGCGCTGGCCGAGCGGGTCGAGGCGTCCAGCAGGGACACCTCGCCGAGAACGTCGGGCGGGCGGACCACGGTCAGGACCGCGCGCTCGCCGGTCGGGGCGGTGCGGAAGACCGCGATGGCCCCGCGCCGCAGGACGATCAGGGAGTCGCCCGGGTCGTGCTCGACGAAGAGGATCTGGCCCTTGCGATAGGTGCGCGGGACGGCTGCGGCGATGACCCGCTGGCGCACGTCGGGCTCGAGCCCGGCGAACATCTCCACGCCCGTCAGCGCGTCTCCCGGCTCCGGCAGCCGATGATCCACGGTCAGTCCTTCCCCCGGTCGGGACCGCCACGGGCATTGCTGTCCGCCGCCGGCCCCAAGGCGTGAACGATCACTCTTAGCATGCAGAGTGCCATCAACGCCATTTGATACCTCCACTGCGCTCCGGTTCGATCATTTCGCGTATGTCGCTTTCTGTGAACCCCCCAATTGCCGCCCGTAGTCGTTGATCATGGTTCCGGTTAAAGTCGCCCACTGTGTCCGTCATGCACACGGTGCGTACGTAAATAATCCGCGCCGTGTCACCTGACGAGCTGCTGAGATCCACTTTGCGCGACGAGTGGCACCTGATGCCCGACGGCATCACGGAGCTGCCGCGCGGCCGGCTGTCCTGCCGCTGGGAGGTCGCGGCGGGCGGCCGGCAGTTCGTCGCGCACCTCGGCGACTCCGCGGCCCGCCAGCCGGTCGAGGCCGGGGTCGCCGTCTCCGCCCACCTGCGGGCCGGCGGCATCCAGGCCGGGGAGCCCGTACGCACCCTCGGCGGCGCGCTCACCGTCGAGACCCCGTACGGCACCCTGACCGTCCTGCGCCGCGGCCCCGGCCGGACGCTCGACGGGCGGGACCCGGTCGACCAGCAGTTCTGGGGCGACCGGCTCGGGGCGGTGCACCGGCAGTTGCAGACCTTCCAGCACCCCGGGCTGCGGCACTGGAACCGCCTCGACGCCGGCGCCCCGCACCTCGCGATCGAGCCGTGGCTGCGGCCCGCCGTGGCCGACGCCATCACGGCCACCACCCGGCTCACGATCACCGACCGGCTGACGTACGGGGTCCTGCACGGCGACCCGGCCCCGGAGACCTTCGTCATCGATCCCGCCACGGGCAGCGCCGGACTGCTCGACTGCGGCGCCGGGGGCAGCGGGCCGCTGCTCTACGACGTGGCGGCCGCCGTGCTCTACGCGGGCGGGGAGGAGACGTCGGCCGAGCTGCTCGACGGCTATCTCGCGGCGGGGCCCCTGACCGAGGACGAGCTGCACGCCGGGTTGCCGGTCATGTTGCGCTTCCGGTGGGCCGTACGCGCCGACTGGGCCGCACGACGCCTGGAGTGCGCGGGCGCCGAAGGCCGCGAGGTGCTGAGCCGCGCCCGCGAGGCCCTCACCGGAACAAGCGGCGGCGGATGAAAGATGCCCTCACCGGAACAGGGAGCGGCGGCTAGAAGAAGCCCTGACCCGGAGCGGCGGCGGATGAAAGCGGCAGACAAGAGGGATGAACAGCGGCCCTGACGGGGACAGGCCGCGGCGGGTAGGCGAGGATGGACGACGATGCCCTACCGCTATTTCTACGACTGCGAGTTCATCGAGGACGGCCGGACGGTCGACCTGGTGTCCATCGGCCTGGTCGACGAGCACGGCCGCGAGTTCTACGCGGTCTCCACCGAGTTCGACGAGTCCAAGGCGATCCCGTGGGTCCGCCGCAACGTGCTCGACAAGCTCCCCTCCCCCGCCGATCCGGCCTGGCGCTCCCGCGAGCGCATCCGGACCGATCTCTACGACTTCCTCACCGAGCCGGTCCGCGGCCGCGACGAGCCGATCGAGCTCTGGGCCTGGTACGCCGCCTACGACCACGTGGCGCTGGCCCAGCTCTGGGGCGCGATGCCGGCCCTGCCGCGGATCATCCCCCGGTTCACCAAGGATTTGCGTCAGCTGTGGGACGACAAGGGGCGGCCCACCCTGCCTACGATGCAGGGGCGCCACGACGCCCTGGTCGACGCGAAGCACAACCTGGCGCGCTGGCGGGCCATGGGAGGCTGAGATGGAGCTGGCGGATCTGGTACGGCTGCGGCAGGCCCGCGACCGGATGGATCGCGACTACGCCCAGCCGCTCGACGTCCCGGCCCTGGCCCGCACGGCGCTCATGTCGGCGGGCCATTTCTCGCGCAGCTTCCGCGAGGCGTACGGCGAGACCCCGTACAGCTATCTCATGACCCGCCGCATCGAGCGGGCCAAGGCGCTGCTGCGGCGGGGCGATCTGAGCGTGACCGAGGTCTGCTTCGCCGTCGGGTGTACGTCGCTCGGCTCCTTCAGCAGCCGCTTCACCGAGCTGGTCGGCGAGAGCCCGAGCGCCTACCGGGCCCGCTCGCACGACGACAGCGCCGTCATCCCGCCGTGCATCGCCAAGATCTATACGCGACCGGTCAGGAACGGAGAAGCCCGGCCGGGCCCCTCACCCGTAGCGTGAGCTGCATGGACATCACACTTGCGCAGACCTTCCTCGCCACCTCCGACTTCGACAAGGCCATCGCGTTCTACCGGGACGCGCTCGGCTTCGAGGTCCGCAACGACGTCGGCTACGAGAACATGCGCTGGGTGACGGTCGGCTCGCCGGCCCAGCCCGACGTCAGCATCGTGCTCGAACCGCCGCTCGCCGACCCCAACGCGTCCGAGGCCGACAAGCGGACCATGGCCGAGATGCTCGCCAAGGGCCTGCTCCGCGGGGTCATCTTCACGACCGGCGACGTCGACGCCACCTTCGAGCGCATCCGCGCGGCCGGGGCCGAGGTGCTGCAGGAGCCGGCCGACCAGCCGTACGGGGTCCGGGACTGCGCGTTCCGCGACCCGTCGGGCAATCTGCTCCGCTTCAACCAGCCGAAGCGCTGAGCGCGTACACGCGGAAGAAGTCGTTGCCGAGCGGCAGGACCTCCGCGCCGAGACCCGCCGCCTCGGCCAGCGCCACCACGGCCGGCGCCCGCAGCACCGTCCCGAGCCCGGCCGACGGCTGCTCGGCCAGGGCGGCGGGCAGGCAGTGGGTGACGCTCCAGCCGTACATGAGCCGTTCGACCTCGCCCGCCGGCGCGCGGAAGCGGTCCGCCACCCGCTCGTCCACCACGACGATCACGCCGCCGGGGCCGAGCGCGTCGCGGGCGGCCTCCAGCAGCGGGACCGGCCGGGCGAGGTCGTGCAGCGCCTCGACGATCAGGATCAGGTCGTACGGGCCGCCGAGCGCGCCCTTCTCCGCCGCGTCGGCCAGGTGGCACTCGACGCGGGAGGCGACCCCGGCGGCCGCGGCGTTGCTCCGGGCGACGCCGACGCTGTCCGGATCGATGTCGTACGCGTCCAGCAGCGCGCCCGGGAAGGCCCGCGCCAGCGCCACCGTCGACCAGCCCTCCCCGCAGGCCACGTCGGCGATGCGCGGCGACGCCGGGGCGGTCAGCCGCGCGCCCAGCCCGGGCACGGCGGCCAGCCACCCGGGCAACTCGTGCGCGATCATGGGCCGGTTGATGCCGCCCTGCCCCCGGCGGAAGATCGGACCATAGTCCCGGTACGGGACCCCGGCGCCCGACCGGTAGGCGTCCGGCAGCCGGGGCAGCACCCCCGCGATGCCCGCGATCAGATCGGCGAGCGGGGCGACGTGCGCCGGGCTCTCCGGTTCGAGCAACACCGGCCGGTACGCGGCCGGGAGCGCGTACCGGCGGAGGTCCTTGCTCGTGATGGTCTCCAGCAGTCCCGCGGCGGCCTGCTGCTCCAGCCACTCGCGGGCGTAGCGGGGCGCGATGCCGGCCGTCCGCGCCAGCCCGTCCGGGGTGCACGGGCCGGCGGCGAGCGCCTCGTAGAGCCCCAGCTCGCGGCCGAGGAAGACGCTGAACAGCTCCAGCGCCCCGAGCGTGTCCGTGAGCAGCCGATCGGCCAGCGCGTCGGCGGCCGTATGCGTGCCGGTGTCCATCCCGGCACCCTTCCATCGCGATCCGGGCCCGGCCACCGCCTTGTCACTGATCCGTCCGGACGCGGTAATCGGATGCCCGCTCCGGCCGGAACTCCTACGGTGGTCGGCATGTCTGCCGAAGCGGCGCGTGCCGCCGAGATCCTCACCCAGCTCGCCGTGCCCGAGCGGCTGACGGCGTTCGCCGAGCTGACCCGCCGGGGCAAGGAGGGCGTCACGCTGGCCGAGCTGGCGTACGCGATGGACAAGCCGGTGCAGGAGGTCGGCACCATCCTGGCCCGGCTGGTCGGGGTCGGCGTGGCGACCGGCACCGGCAACGGGGTCTACCGGGTGAAGCCCGGCGAGCTGCGCGAGGTCGCCCAGGCCGTCGACAAGGCCCAGCCACTGGCCCCGCTGCTGGCGGAGTACCCGGCGCTGCGCGGGTTCTTCGCCCACGGGCGGCTGACCTCGCTGCCGCCGACCCAGAGCGAGCGCTATCCGCTCGTCGGCGAGCTGCTCACCCGCTATCTGGCGCTCGACGGGCTGTGCGACGAGGACACGCTGAACAAGCGGCTCGCCGTGGTGACCGACGACGTGGCGGCCGTGCGGCGGATGCTGGTCGAGACCGGGTGGCTGGAGCGGGACCGGGCCGGGACGACGTACGGCCCGGTGACTGAGCGGCCCGTGACGGGAGCAGCCGGATGATGCTCCTGGTCCCCGGCGACCCGCTGCGCCCGCGGCGGCCCGACGAGCACTTCGCGGCCGAGGCCGCGGCGGCCCGGGAGGCGGGGCTCACGGTCGCCGTCATCGATCATGACGCGCTGGCCGGCGGCGGGGACGCCGCGGCCGCCGTCGCCCGCGTCCCCGCCGGCCCCGACGCGGTGTACCGGGGCTGGATGCTGCGCTCCGCACACTATGAAGCGTTCGAGGCGGCGCTGGTTGCCCGGGACGTGACGCTCCGGACGAGCGCCGCGCAGTACCGGCGGGCCCACGAGCTGCCAGGGTGGTACGAGCCGCTGGCCGCGTGGACCCCGGACACGGCATGGACGGTGGGGCAGGATGTCGGCGCGTTCGAGCAGGCTTGCACGGCGCTCGGCGGCGGCGCCGCGGTGCTCCGGGACTACAGCAAGTCGCTGAAGCACCACTGGGCCGAGGCGGCGTTCGTCCCCGACGTGACGGATCTCTCCACGGCCGGAAAGGTGGCCCGCCGGTTCCGGGAGTTGCGGGCGGAGGAGTTCACGGGCGGGTTCGTGGTGCGGCGGTTCGAGGCGTTCACCGGGGCCGAGGCGCGGACGTGGTGGGTCGGCGGGGAGTGCCGGCTGGTCACGGCCCATCCCGACACTCCCGGCGAGCTGCCCGGCGGCGTCGAGGTGCCGGCCGGGCTCGCCGCGGCCGTCGCCGGGCTCGGGCTGCCCTTCGTGACGGCCGACCTGGTCCGGCACGAGGACGGCCGGTGGCGGCTGGTCGAGCTGGGCGACGGTCAGGTCAGCGACCGGCCCGTGACCTGCGCGCCCGCCGATTTGATCACCGCGCTGACGTGATCTTGTCGAGACCGAAACCGAGCGGCACGCCACACGCACTCCCGGAACGGCCCTTCGCCGTGTCACCATGGGGCACGCGCGTGTGGAGCGCGGGGGCGAGAGGTGTGCAGGGTGTCTGCGGGTGGCGCCCGTCGCGGGCGGCGGGACAACGGGCTCGACGCGGCTGACTACGCAGCCGCGGGCGACGTGGATCCGCGCGTGGGTGAGCACCTGCTCGACGTGCTCGCCGCGGGCGGCATCGCCGCCTATCTCCAGCCGTCCGCCGACCGTGACCCGATCTTCCGGGCGACGACCTTCCCGGCGACCCCGACCGACCGGCTCTATGTCGATCGCGACCACCTCGACACCGCCCGCGAGCACCTGCGGAAGCTGACGCAGACCCCGCCGGCCTGGCCCGACCCCACGGCCGAGCCCCTGCCGGCGTCGTCGCCCGCGGCCGGCGGCCCGGCCCGCCCGGACACCCCACCCGGCGGCGAGCAGAGCGACGTCGACGCCGAGTGGGCCCGGATCGTCGCCGGCTTCCACACCGCGGTCGACCCGGCCGCCCCGCCGTGGCCCGAGGCCGAGGGCATCGACCCGGCCCGCGCCACCGAGCCGCCGCCCCCGGAGCCCGCCCCGCCGGCCGGTGAGGTGCGGCACAACCGCCGCCGCACGGACCAGGAGTCGCTGCTCGACGGGCTCGACACCTTCGGCACCGGTCTCCCGGACGACGACGAGGACGAGGACGAGCGCTATGTCCCGCCGCCTCCGCCGCCGCTGCCCCACGTGTCGAAATACGCGATCGCCGGCGTGCTGGGCGTGGTCGTGGGCTTCGTGCTCTTCCTGTTCCCGACGCTGCTGCCGATCGAGGCGCGGATCGTGACGCTGATGGGCTTCGCCGCGATCGTGGCGGGCGCGGTGACGCTGGTGTGGCGGCTGCGCTCGGGCGACGACGAGGACGACGACGACGACGGCGCCGTGGTGTGACCTGGGGGGTTGGCGCGCGGCGCGCCGTGGTGTGATCTGTCCCATCGAGGCCCTTTGTTGTTTCGCTGGGTAGTCGTCCACTAACGTCTCGTGGATGCGCCAGAGCTCGCTCGTGGTCGTCGCCAACCGTCTGCCCGTGGATGACAACAGCGCCTTCGACGGCGCCTTCGAGTGGCGGCGCAGCCCCGGCGGCCTGGCCGGCGCGCTGCACGCCATCCTCGAGCAGACCCCCGCCACCTGGGTCGGCTGGTCCGGCCACGAGGGGCCCGCCCCCGACCTGCCCGACATCGGCAGCCTGCGGATGTGCCCGATCGCCCTGTCCGCCGACGACCTGGCCGGCTACTACGAGGGCTTCGCGAACTCCACGCTGTGGCCGCTCTACCACGACGCCGTCGAGCAGGCCGTCTTCGACCGCGGCTGGTGGGAGACCTATCGCGAGGTCAACCGCCGCTTCGCCGAGGCCGCCGCCGAGGCCGTCGAGCCGGGCGGCACGGTCTGGGTGCAGGACTACCACCTGCAGCTGGTGCCGCAGATGATCCGCGAGCGCCGGCCGGACGTCCTCATCGGCTTCTTCCTGCACGTGCCCTTCCCGCCGCCCGAGCTCTTCATGCAGCTCCCCCGGCGCATCGAGCTGCTGCGCGGCATGCTCGGCGCCGACCTGGTCGGCTTCCAGCGTCCCCAGGCCGCCCACAACATCGCCCAGCTGACCGCCAAGCTGCTCGGGGCCGAGGTCACCGGGGACGACCAGATCTCCTTCGAGGGCCGGACCATCCGGACGGGCGCCTTCCCCATGTCGATCGACGTCGCCGAGATGCAGGCCCTCGCCGCTCGCCGCGACGTCCGCACCCGGGCCGCCCAGCTCCGCTCCGACCTGGGCCGCCCGCGCCGGGTCCTGCTCAGCGTCGACCGCCTCGACTACATCAAGGGCATCGAGCAGCGCCTCACCGCGTACAGCGAGCTCCTGCGTGACGGCCGCGTCAAGGTCCGCGACACCGTCATGGTCCAGGTCGCCGTCCCCAGCCGCGAACGCGTCGAGAAGTACCGCCGCCTGCGCGACCGCATCGAGAGCGAGGTCGGCCGGATCAACGGCGAGTACGGCCGGGTCGGCGAGCCGGCCGTCCACTACCTCATCCAGCCCTTCGACCGCGCCGAACTGGCCGCCCTCTACCAGACCGCCGACATCATGGTCGTCACCCCGCTGCGCGACGGCATGAACCTGGTCGCCAAGGAGTACGTCGCCGCCCGCGCCGACGCCACCGGCGCCCTGGTCCTCAGCGAGTTCGCGGGCGCCGCCGACGAGTTCACCGACGCCTTCCAGGTCAACCCGCACGACGTCGACGGCCTCAAGGAACGCCTGCTGCAGGCCATGGAGGCCGACCCCGCCGACCTCGAACGCCGCATGACCGCCATGCGCGACCACCTGACCGGTCACGACATCGTCCAGTGGGCCCGCTCCTACCTGACCACCCTCGACAGCACCGGCCGGGTCGCCGCCCGCATCCCGGGTTAGACCGGCCACATCCCGTACGGGACGAACGGCTCCGGCCGGCTCCACGAGCCGCTCCACGGCGGTCGGCGTACGGCCACCGCACCGCCCGCGACCGCGCCGGCCGGCAGGTCGAACCAGACCCGCCCGGCCGTCCACCCACCGGCGGGCAGCGCGTACATGGTGAGCTCGTCCGCCCGGCCCCGCGGCGTCGGCTGCACCACCGAGCCGTCGGTGGCCACGAAGAGGAAGTCCCACAGCGAGATCAGCCCGGAGGCGCACGAGGGCGACCGGACGACGACATCCGCGGCGAGCCACACGCGCTCGATGTTCCGCTCGGACGTGACCGCGGTGATCTGGTAGAGATCCGGGCCGACAGCCACGAACTCGCCGAGCCGGAGCCGGACCGGCAGCGATCGCGGCACCGGGAACAGCTCGCAGGACGGTCCGGAGTCGGAGTAGGTCAGCGCGTGGAGGACCAGCGCCTTGCCCTCGGCGGCCTGCGCGGCGACGTCTCCCCACGCGACGGCCGCGGCGGCGTCCGGGATCGCGGGCGTGGGCGGGTGCGGGGGCACGGCGGCGCCGAGCAGCAGCACCCAGGCGACGCTCACGGCGATCCACAGCTTTCTCATGTCGGCCCGCCCATCGGCCTGGCCCGGGCCGACTTGAGCTGTGGCGGTCAGTCGTCCTCGAGGACGGCGTAGAGGTCGGAGTCGCGCCAGCCGGTGGGCAGGAGGATCGTGCCGCGCATCCGGCCCTCGTGGCGCATGCCGATCCTGCGGAGGACGGCCGCCGAGGCGAGGTTGCGGGGGTCGCAGGTGGCATAGATGCGGTGCCGGGCGTACTCGTCGAAGCCCAGGCGGAGCAGCTGACGCGCCGCGGCCGTGGCGATGCCCTGGCCGTGGTGCCGAGGGTGGACGACGTAGCCGATCTCGGCGGCCGCCGGGCCGCGCAGGAGAAGCTCCGCCGCGCCCACGAGGCCGCCGTCGCGCAGGATGGCGAAGACCAGCCGATCCGGGCCCGCGGCGACGGCCTCGCGGACGTAGGCGGCCGTCTCCTCCTCGGTGTTCGGGCCCCACGGCTGGAAGGCCGACGACTCCGGCAGCCGGGCGTAGTCGTGCACCGCGGCGGTGTCCTCCAGCGTGAGCGAGCGGAGGGTGACCGTCACGACGGCAGCTCCTTGAGCAGCCAGTCCAGGACGGCGTCGATCGGCTCCTCCCAGCCCGGCGCCAGCATCAGGTCGTGACCCATGCCCGGGAAGAGCAGCGGCGCGCCGCCGTAGCGCGCGGCCGCGGCGTCCAGGGCGCGGCGGGTGACCACGCGGTCGTCGGGGCTGCCGAGGACCAGGGTGGGCGGGGCGCCGACCGGCTCGCCCGGGTCCGGAGCCATGATCAGCTCGCGGCAGAGCCGGGCCGGGACGCCGGCGACGCGCGCGGTGTCGGCCAGCCCGAGCTGCGGCCCGGAGAGGCGCACCGGCCGCCCGAGCAGGCCCGGCAGGGCGCCGGCCGGGTTGGCCCGGAGCGCCGCGCCCACCGCCGCCCAGCCGTTCAGCAGCGGCGCCGAGAGCACGGCCGCCCGGGCCGGATAGCGGGCCAGGGCATGGGCGACGACGAGGGCGCCGAAGCCGTGTCCGATCAGGACCGTCTGGCGCGGCAGACCGGCGGCCGCCTGCACGACGTCGTGGACGTAGGCGCGCAGGGTGCCCCGCTCGCGCGGACTGATCGCGTACGCCGGGAAGCCCCGGGTCGCCGCATGGCCGAGCCAGTGCTCGCGGAAGGACCACGCGGCGTGCCCGAGCCCCGGCACGAAGAGCAGGGGCGGCCGGCCGTCGTCGGGATGCGGCAGGGCGCTGAGCACTTCGCGCTTGACCGGGGGCACCGGCGCCGTCCAGTCCTCCGTCCGCAGCACGCGGGGGCTCATCGGGCGGGCTCCATCTCGTCGAGCAGGCCTTGGACGGCGCGCAGATAGGACAGGTGGCCCACCTCGAACCAGTGCCGCGACGAGGGCACCACCTTGAGCCGGGTCCAGCTGCGCAGCGGCCGGGACGACTCCTTCTGCTGGACGGCGGCGGCGCGGTCCGGGTCCGTCAGGCGCAGCCGCAGCCACCGGGCGACGGCGACGCTCTGCCAGTGGGCCAGCGGGAACAGCCCGGCGTCGGACTGCACCAGGCCGACCACGGCCAGCGTCGGGTGCTTGCGCGCGAACGTGTGCAGATGCAGGTCGGGGCGCCCGTCCTCGTCCATGTCGAGCAGCTCGGGGGCGAGGAAGCCGAAGTGCGGCAGGTAGCCAGTGGCGGTCACGACGAGGTCCGGGTCGATGCGCCGGCCGTCGGCGAGCTCCACCGTGGAGCCCTCCATCCGGGCCACGTCGCCGACCGCGGTGATCCGGCCGTGGCCCAGATAGTAGGCGAGCTGGCTGTTGACGACGGGATGGCTCTCGTACGGGCGGTGGTCGGGAGCCGGCAGCCCGAAGCGGGTGAGGTCGCCGACGGCCAGCCGGAGCACCCGCTCGTAGAGCCACTGGGGCAGCCGCCAGTGCAGGAGCATCTGGTCGAGCGGGCGGCCGAAGAGGTACTTGGGGGCGTACCAGTAGCCGCGCCGGGTGGAGTGCCAGACCGTCTCCGCCTGCTGGGCCGCCTCGACCGCGATGTCGCAGCCGCTGTTGCCGCCGCCGACCACCAGCACCCGGCGGCCCCGCAGCTGGGCCGGGTCCTTGAAGGCGGAGGCGTGCATCACCTTGCCGCGGAAGCCGGAGGTGTCCACGGACAGCGGCTTCGGCGCCCAGTTGTGCCCGTTGGCCGCGACCACGGCCGCGTAGCGCTGGACCCGCTCGGCGCCGCCGCCCGTGCTGCGCGTTGTGACCTCCCACCGGCCGTCGCCCGCCGGGGTCACCGCGACCACCTCGGTGCCGAACCAGATGCTGTCCCGCAGGCCGAAGTGGTCGGCGTAACGCTCGAGATAGGTCAGCAGCCGGGTGTGGTGGGGATAGTCCGGCCAGTCGTCCGGCATCGGGAAGTCGGGGAACTCGGTGAGCGGGCGGGAGGAGACCAGGTGCATCGACGCATAGACGGGACTGCGGTCGTGGCGCCAGTTCCAGGCGCCGCCGACCGACGTCTCCCGCTCGTAGCAGTCGACCGAGAAACCCTGCTCACGCAGGTTCTTGACGGTGGCCAGACCGCTGGCGCCCGCACCGATCACGCAGACCGCGTCGTGCCGGTCGGCGATGTCAGGGGTGTCTTGCACCCCGGAATACTCGCGTCAGGCGGAAGGCAGCGTCAACTCCGCCAGTACGGGAAGATGGTCGCTCGCCCGGCGGGCCGCCGCGGTGCCGACGGCCTCGTACCGGGTGACCTGGAGATCGGGCGAGAAGAACATCCCGTCGATGCGCCGCGCGGGCAGGCGCGCCGGGAAGGTGTGCCCGCACTCCGGGCTCGCGAGACCGTCGGCGACCGTGCGCCACGCGCCCCCGCCCGGGCCCTCGTTGAGGTCCGCGGCGGCGATCAGCGGGCCCTCGGCCGCGGCCAGCGCCTCTTTCCACAGGGCGGCCTGGGCGGGCCGCTCGACCGGGTCGGTGGCCAGGTGCGAGCCGGAGATCGTGAACCGGCCGCCCGGCACGGAACAGCGCGCGAACGCGGCCCCGCGCATGTGCCGGCCCGGCGTCAGCGGATATTGCAGGCACCAGGTGTCCTGCACCCGGACGCGCAGGCTGACCAGGATCAGATTGCCGAGCGACGGCAGGCCGCCGGCGGCCACGATCATGCCGCACTCGTCGGCGAGCGCGGCGCACTTGTGCCGCCAGCGGAAACGCCGCGGCGCCTCCTGCACGACCATCACGTCCGGGGCCAGCTCGCGGACCAGACCGGTCAGCGCGGACCGGTCGTCGCGCAGCCCGTGCACGTTCCAGCTGAGCACCCGCAGCGCGGCCCCGGACACGACGGTCAGATCCGCCGGGCCAGGTCGGCCGCGCCGAGCACGCCGGCCGTGTTGCCCGTCTCGGCGGCGACGATGGGCGCCACCGGGAAGCGGCTGCGGTTGGCCAGCTGCTCCTGATAGGTCGCCTGGGTCGGGCCCATCAGCAGCTCCCCGGCGTCGATCACGCCGCCCCCGACGACCAGCACCTGCGGGTCGAACGCCTGCGCGAGGTCGGCCATGGCCACCCCGAGCCAGTAGCCGATCTGGGCGAACGCGTCCCGGGCCACCCCGTCGCCGGCCTGCGCCGCCTCGGTGATCTGCCGGCCGGTGATCGCGTCGGCGTCCCCGCCGGCCAGCTTGAGCAGCAGGGCCGCCTTCTCCGGCTCCTGCCGGGCCCCGGCGCGGGCGAAGCGGACCAGCGCCTTGCCGCTCGCGTACTGCTCGAGGCAGCCCAGCCGCCCGCACCCGCACGGGTGGCCGCCGTTGACCGACTGGATGTGACCCAGCTCGCCGGCGATGCCGTTCGCCCCGCGCCACAGCTTGCCGCCGAGCACGATCCCGCCGCCGATGCCCGTCCCGACGGTGATCATCACCATCGAGTCGTCCGCCTGCCGCGCCGCGCCGAAGCGGAACTCGGCCCAGGCGGCCACGTTGGCGTCGTTCTCCAGCACGGTCGGCAGGCCGACGGCCTTCGCCACGTAGTCCCGCACCGGCTCGTCGCGCCAGGCCAGATTGGGCGCGAACAGCACGGTCGCGCCCGCGGCGTCGATCCACGCGGCGGCGCCGATGCCGACGGCCGTGGCCTCCGGGTGCTGCGCCGCCAGCTCGGTCGCCACCGCCACGATCGTGTCGCGCGTGCCGGCGGGGTCGTCGGCCGGGGTCTCGCGCCGCGTCTGCGCGATCACCTGCCCCCGCTCGTCGACCACGCCGCCGGCCACCTTCGTGCCGCCGACGTCGATTCCGATGGTCAGCGCCACGCTGCCCGTCCCCTCTGTCATCCCGGTCGCGAGGGTCAGTCGCGCCCGTCTTGCTCCGCGGCGCCGGGGTGTTCCTCCGGCGCTGCCACATCATGATCTACTGCGGAGGATCCCGCCACGGCACTTTCGCCCGGTTTCCGCCCGTTTGCGGTGGCTGCCGCCCAGACATCGCCGGTGTGACCTGTCACGACGGGTTCTTCCGCGGGCTTTTCCCTCCGCACTGAGGGCTTTCCGGGTACGGGTTTCCCGGGCACGGGCTCTTCGCGCTCGGGCTTTTCGCGCGCGGTGGCGGCGTCGCGTCGCGTGGCCGCGCCCCACGGGTCGGCGCTCTCGTCGACGGGCGCCTCGCGGGCCGGCCCGGCGGTCGCCCGAGTGGCCGCCGACCACGACTGGTCGGGCGTCGGCTCGGGCCGGGGCGGAGCGCTCCTGGCCTTCGGCGCGGTCGCCGAGCTCACCGCCGAGAAGGCGCGCATGAGGCCGGCCACGCCGGTCGCGAAGTCGCCCGCGCCCGCGGCCAGCTTCGCCGCCGTGTCGGGGCCCGGGTCGCGCATCGACGCCATGGCCCGGCAGATCGGACAGACGCAGCACTCCGGCGACCCGGTCGACCAGCCCCGATGGACGGTTGCCTTTTCCGACTTGTCGGAATTGTCGAATTCGGCATCGGAGTCGCCGGTGACGGCATCCGCGATGCGGCCGATCGCGCCGGTCACCAGGTCGCCGAGGCCGCTCAGACCACCGAAGCCGGACCCGGGCCCTCCGGAGCCGCCGGATTGCCCCTCTCCGGACCCGCTCGACTCGCTCGACCTGCCCGGCCGGCTCGCGCTTACTTGCGAGGCCATCGCGAGCACCGTGGCGACAAGCCGCTCGGCTTCTTCGCGTGCCGTTCCCGTGCTCCCCGCCATGGCCCGGCCTCCCGTTGTCAGCTCTCGGCTCAGTTGCTCTCGACGCGGCGCTTGAGCTCCTTGAGCGCCGTGTCCATGATCATCTTCTCGGCCTTGCGCTTGAACATCCCCAGCATGCCCACGGTCAGCTCGACCTCCAGGGAGTACGTGACCCGCGTCGCACCCTCCCCCTCGGCGACCAGGTCGTAGGAGCCGGTCAGCGCCTTCTGCACCTTCGACGGTGCCACGAGATGCCACTCGACGCGCGACAGGTCCTCCGCGTACGCGTAGTCGAGCTCGTAGTCGTCGGCCAGCGGCCCGGCGTCGATCACGAAGTGCACGCGCGCCGCGTAGCCGTCCTCGTACTCCTCGACGACCTCGGCCACCTTCACCGCGTCGGCCCACTCCGGATAGCGCGGGAAGTCGCAGATCACCGCGGCCACGACGGCCGGCGGGGCCTGGATGAGGATCGACTGCGTCGACGTGTCCGCCATGGCTGGGAGGCTACCCGGTACCGGTCCCGGCACGGCGATCTCCCCCGCTCACCAGCCCGGCGCGTTGCCGCCCTCCCCTCCGCTCACCGGGTCGCGGTGCACCGCCGCCTCCGACGTTCGCCGGGCCGGTGCGCCTGTCGCCCGATGGGCCGCGCCGACCCCCTGCGGCTACGATCCGTCACGTGCCAGCCTCAGCCAGCGTCCCCCTGCGCCTCCATCCGCTCGCCGTGGCCGCCCGTCTCGTCATGCTCGCCCTCGTCACCGCGCTCACCCTGATCGCGACGCAGGACTGGAAGCAGCTCGGGTGGATCGCGTTGCTGCTGATCGCCGCCCTGCCCGCGGTGCTGGCCCCGGACCACCGGTTCGCGGCGCCGCTGGGCCGGATCGCCGAGGTCACGATCACCGGACTGGCCGCCGGATCCGTCGCGGCGGCCGCCAACACCCTCGGCACGGTCGACGTGGGCTTCGGCGCCGAGGCCGTCCTCCCGTACCTGGCTGTGCCGCTCCTCACCGCCGCCCTGCGCCGCCGTCCCACCGAGGGTGCCGCCCTGCTCGGCGTCGCCGCCGTGGCGATGGTCGTCGGCGGCGTCGTCGTGGGCGGGGGCACCGCGGTCATCACCCAGCTCGGCTATCTCGCCGCGGGCGCGCAGTGGCTGGTGCTCGGGGCGATCATGACGTTCGCCGCGGACACCATGCGGCAGTTCATGACCCCCGCGGAACCCCAGCCCCAGCCGTACGAGGAAGCCACCCGCCTGCTGACCCAGCTGCGCAGCGTGGCCCGATCGCTGCCGGGGGCGACGCTGGACCCGGGCGGCATCTCGGAGCACTTGCTGGAGGAGTTGCGTACCGTCGCGCCCGCGGCCCGGACGGCGGTGCTGTCGGCCAGTGGCGGCGGACGGCTCGTCGTGCTGGCGCAGTCGGGGGCCGAGCGGGTCGACTGGGAAACCACGCTCGACGCGGACTCCGCCATCGCCGACGCGTGGGCCTCGCAGACCCCGATCACGGCCAACCGGTCGCAGGCCCGCTCGCACGCCGGCGGGGAGGCGTCGTCGCTGGTCGTGCCGCTGGTCGCGGGGGTCCGTACGATCGGGCTGGTCGTCCTGGAGGCCGACACCGCGAGCGCCTACCCCTCACCGGTGATCGCCAAGGTCACGGACGTGACCGGACCGGCCGCCCTGCGGCTCGAGGCCGCCCTGCTCTTCGACGAGGTGCGCTCGCTGGCGACCAATGAGGAGCGTCAGCGGCTCGCCCGCGAGATCCACGACGGCGTGGCGCAGGAGCTCGTGATGGTCGGCTACGGCATCGACAACGCCCAGGCCACCCTGCCCGACGGCGCCGACGAGACCGCCGAGGAGCTGCGCACGCTCCGCAGCGAGGTGACCCGGGTCATCACCGAGCTGCGGCTGAGCCTCTTCGAGCTGCGCTCCGAGGTGGACCGCAACGGCGGCCTGGCGGCGGCGATCGCCGAGTACGCGCGGACCCTCGGCACCTCGGCCGGCCTGCGCGTCCACTTCACCTTCGACGAGTCCACGGCCCGGCTGCCCGCCGCGACGGAGGCCGAGCTGCTGCGCATCGCCCAGGAGGCGATCACCAACGCGCGCAAGCACGCCGGCGCGTCCAATCTGTGGGTCACGTGCACGGTCGATCCCCCGTACGCGGAGATCGAGGTCTCGGACGACGGCAAGGGCTTCGCCGACGACCGTCCGGACGGGCGCTACGGCCTTGCGATCATGGCGGAGAGAGCGGAACGTATCCGGGGTCGGCTGGAGATCAGGCCGCGACACCCCAGCGGGACAACCGTAGCGGTAGTGCTCGGAACCTCCGCTCGGCGCGATAGCGTGCGGGATAGCGTTTCCGCACCAGAAGGGGAGTAACCCGAGCATGTCGACCAGTCCGATGCCGACGACCCGCACCAAGGTGCTGCTCGTCGACGATCACGACCTGATCCGTAAGGGGCTGCGGCACGCGTTCGAGCGGGACCGGCAGTTCGAGGTGGTCGGCGAGGCCGCCACGGCCGCCGAGGCCGTCCGCCAGGCCGGCGCGCTCCAGCCCGACGTCGTCATCATGGACCTCCGGCTGCCCGACGGCAGCGGCCTCGAGGCGACCCGCGCCCTGCGCAAGAACAACGCGAACATGGGCATCGTGGTGCTGACCATGTACGCGGGCGACGACCAGCTCTTCGGTGCGCTCGAGGCCGGGGCCAGCGCATTCGTCCCCAAGACGGCCCCCGCCGACGAGGTCGTGGCGGCCGCCCGGCACGCGGCGTCGGCGCCCAGCGCGTTCACCGCGGCCGATCTCGCCGAGGCCATGAAGCGCCGGCTCGCCCCCTCCGGCCCGCAGCTCTCCCCGCGCGAGGGCCAGGTCCTGCGCCTGCTCGCCGACGGCATGAGCGTGGCCGGGATCGCCAAGCAGCTCTTCGTCTCGGAGTCGACGGCCAAGACCCACATCTCGAAGCTCTACGAGAAGCTCGGTGCGGCCAACCGCGCCCAGGCCCTCATGACCGCGCTGCGGCTGGGGCTGCTCGAGGCGCCCGACGCCCCCAAGTTCTGATCTCTCCCGCCACCGCCGGTTCCCGCTTTCGGGGACCGGCGGTGTTCTCGTTGTCACCCGTTCGGGTGGACTATTCGCATCAAGCGGACATCTGCGGCGTGTCCCGACACGTCAATTTTCACTCATGGCAGCGCCGCCATCACCGCCCCACTCGGCGCCGCGCGGCCTCGCTTTCTTACGGCATGGCCGCGGCCACCGCGGTCAGCAGCTGCGGCTTCGTCGGCACCCCGGCCGCCCGCTTCGCCACCCCACCGCGCGCGTCCAGCACCAGCAGCGTCGGCGTCTGCTCGATCCCCAGCGCCCGCACCGCCTCGAGATGGCTCTCCGCGTCGACCTCGACGTGGCGCACCCCCGGCACCAGGGCGGCGACCTCGGCGCTGACCCGGCGCAACGCCCGGCACGGCGCGCAGAAAGCCGTCGAGAACTGCAGCAGCGTCACGCCACCCGGCTCCACGCCCAGCTCGGCCCGCAGGCCCTCGTCGATCTCCACGGCTCAACTGTGCCTCACGCCGCGTCCTGATAGGCACTCGCCTGCAGCGTGAACAACTGCTCATAGGTGCCGCCGACCGCCATCAGCGCCTCATGGTCGCCCTCTTCCACCAGCTCACCGTGGTCGAAGACATAGATCCGGTCGGCCTCGCGGACGCTGGCCATGCGGTGCGTGATGAGCACCACGGTACGGCCGGCGGCCAGCTCGCGCAGCCGGCTGTAGATGTCGTGCTCGGCCCGCGCGTCGAGGTTGGCCGTGGGCTCGTCGCAGATCAGCAGCGGCGCGTCCCGATAGAACGCCCGGCTCACGGCCAGCCGCTGCCACTGCCCGCCGGAGAGGTCGGCGCCGTCGGTGAAGTGCCGGGACAGCAGGGTCTGGTACTCGCGGGGCAGCTCCATCACGAAGTCGTGCGCGTCGCCTGCCCGGGCCGCGCGGTGCACGTCCGGGGTGTGCGCCTGCCGTTCGTACCGGCCGATGGTGATGGATTGGCGGGCCGAGAGCGGCCAGCGGGTCGGCTCCTGCATGACCACGGCGACCCGGCGGCGCACCGACTCCGGGTCGATGCCGGCGAGGTCGCGGCCGTCCCAGGTGATCCGCCCGGACTCGGGCCGGTAGAGCCCCGCCAGCAGGCTCGCGAGCGTCGACTTGCCGGACCCGTTCTCGCCCACCAGCGCGATGATCTCGCCGCGGCGCAGGGTCATGCTGACATCGCGTACGGCCGCCCGCTCGGCATCCGGATACCGGAACGTGACCCCCTCGACCCGGATCTCCTCGAACGCGGGTGGCGCTTCGTGCCCGGCGCCCGGCTCGGAACGCGCGCGTGACAGCTCACAGAAGCCCTGGAAGTCGGAGAAGTACAGCCCTTGTTCGAACACCCGGTTCGCGCTGTACGCCAGCTCGGTCAGCTTCCCGATCCCGGTGCTGATCGCATACGCGGCCGCCCCACCCGCGGCCAGCTCCATGCGCCCGGTCCACAAGAGCCAGAGCAGCATCGCGTACGTCACCCCGGTCGCCACCGAACTCAGCGAGTTGCCGATCAAGGTCGTGCGTACCTGTTGCGTGGAAAGCCGGATCTCCTCCCGCGTCGCCGCCGCCAGCAGCCGCCGGATCTCGGTGAGCAGGAACTCCCGGACCGTGAAGGCCCGCAGCTCGGCGGCCGGCTCCCGCGCCGCCAGCAAGTGCGCGAGCATCCGCTGCCGCCGCCACACCGTGATGTACTTCAACATCTGCCGGTACCCGAGCCGCGCCGACCGCACCGCCGCCCACGCGATCGGCACCACGGCCACCACCAGCAGCGGCAGCAGCACCGGATGCAGCACCGCCAGCACGCTCGCCGCCGCGACCAGCCCGATCAGGTTGGTGCCCAGCTCGACGGCCCGGTCCACCAGCATCTGCCCGGCCATGATGCCCCGGTCCCGCGCCCGCTCCATGGCGTCGCGCCAGTCCGGGTCGTCGAACGTGGACAGCCCCACCGCCGTGGTCAGCTCCAGCAGCCGCATCTCGGCCGCCTGATACACCAGCGGCGACAACCGCCCGTTCGCCGCCGCGGCGGCCGAGGTCAGCGCCCCGCGCACGGCCAGCGCCCCCACCAGCAGAAGCAGCGAGGGTACGGCCGCCCGCACCCGCTCCGGCGTCGCCCCCGCCTGCAACAGCCCGTCGAACACCCCCACCACACTGATCAGCCCCGCAGCACTGGCCACCCCGCCGAGCAGCTGCAGCACCACGAGCGCCGCCGTGGTCCGCGGACTGGCTCGCCACGCCAGCGCCCACGCGTCCCGCAGCAGCCGGGGCAGGCGCCGGCACATCTGCAGAAAGCTCGCCTTGGCCGCCTCCTCCGTGCTCCGCAACCAGTAGGGCAGCGCCAGCTCGGACTCCTCGCCCTCGTCGCTCTCCAGCGCAGCAGTCAACGGCCCGGCGCCGTCGCCCTGCTCCCCGACGCTCTTCTCCCCGTCGCCGGCGCCGGCGGGCTCCGGCGGCACGGTCTCTCCGGTGGCAGCATCCTGAGAACTCGCGTGGGCCATCAACGGCTCCCGTCCCATGGGCTCTCCGCCGTTCCTACCCCGCCCTGACGCAAAGCGTCCACCCACCCACCATGAGTGACCGCCATTCACCCCTATCTGGCACGCCCCGCCCCGCCGCCTCACGCCGGGTCCCGCCGCGTCACGCCGGGTTGCGCAGCAGCTCCCCCAGGCGCGCCGCCTTCGTCTCCCAGCGCCACTCCGCCTCGACCCACGCGCGCCCGGCCGCCCCCATCCGCCGCGCCAGCTCGCGGTCGCCGAGCAGCCTCGCCACCCGGTCGGCCAGCGCCGCCACGTCGCGGCCGCCGACGACGTAGCCGGTCTCGCCCTCGCGCACCGCGTCCGGCGCACCGCCCGAGTCGCCCGCCACGACCGGCAGCCCGGTGGCCGACGCCTCCAGGTAGACGATGCCCAGCCCCTCGACGTCGAGGCCCGCGCTCCGGGTGCGGCACGGCATCGCGAAGACGTCCCCGGCCGCGTAGTGCGCCGGCAGCTCCTCCCACGGCACCGAGCCGGTGAAGACCACGTCGGACTCGACGCCCTGGGCGCGCGCCAGCTCGGTCAGCTTCTTCCGGTAAGGCCCCCCGCTCACGATCAGCAGCGCCGCCCCGGGCACCCGCCGCCGCACCTCCGGCAGCGCGCGGATCAGCATGTCCTGGCCCTTGCGAGGCACGAGGCGGGAGATGCACACCACGACGGGCCGGTCGCTCAGACCCCACGAGGCCCGGACCGCCGACCCGTCGACGCCGGGGTGATAGGCGTCGACGTCGACGCCGGGCGTGAGCCGCTCGAGCGCGGTGCGGCCGTGCAGCGCCCCGTCCAGCCGCCGCCGCTGGTAGTCGGTGAGATAGGTGACGACGTCATTGCCCCGGCCGATGCGCTGGAGCAGCTGCCGGGCGCCGGGCAGGGCCGCCCAGCCGATCTCGTGCCCGTGCGTGAGGGCGACGGCCCGCTCGATCCCGGCCCGCCGCCGCAGTCCCCCGGCCAGCAGCCCGAGCGGCGCCGCCGCCCCGAACCACACCGAGTCGCACTCGTGGGACCGCGCGATCTCCGCCGCCCGTTTCGCCACGGCCGGCGTGGGCAGCAGCACCCCGGTGTCCTCCCGGATCACCTCGAACGGCTGCTCGGCGTCGAACTTCTCCGCCCCCCGCCACGTCGACGCGTAGACGACCACCGATCCGGCCGGCTGCCGCACCGCCAGGTTGTGCACGAACTGCTGGATGCCGCCCGGCCGCGGCGGAAAGTCGTTCGTGACCAGCAGCGTCCGCCCGGTGCCCGTCATCGTTCTCCTCGTGCGTAGGCGGCGGCCGCGGCGATGCGCTCCACCGTGGAGGGGTGGGACGCGGTCAGCGTGTGCTCCCACGCCGGCGGGTCCGGGTCGGACAGGTTGACGGTGCCGAGGCGGCGCTGCATCGCGGCCATGGTCTCCGGCTCGCCGGTCAGCTCCAGGGCGTGGTCGTCGGCCCGGGCCTCGATCCGGCGCGAGACGAACGCCTGCGCCGGCCCGCCGATCAGGCCCGCGAGCGTCACCAGCGCGAGCAGCAGCGCGATCGCCCGCGGCTCGCCCATCGACTCGACGCCGGCCCAGCGCAGCAGCCAGCCCAGCGAGCCGAGCAGATAAAGCGCCACCACCGCGGCGGCCGCCCCGAGCGCCCCCAGGATCGTGCCGGTCAGCACGTCGTTGCGCTTGGCGTGGCCCAGCTCGTGGGCCGCGACGGAGACGACCTCGTCGGGGGTGGCCTCGGTGAGCATGGTGTCGTAGACGACGATGCGGCGCGTGGGGCCGAACCCCGACACATAGGCGTTGACCGCCCGGGTGCGCCGGGACGCGTCGGCGACGAGCACGTCCTTGACCGGGACGCCGTCACGCGCCGCCAGCTGCATCAGCTCGCTGCGCAGCGGGCCCGCCGCCATCGGCGTGAACTTGTTGAAGATCGGCTCGACCACCACGGGCAGCACGAACGACAGCAGCACGACGAGCACCGCCGCGCCCGTCGCCCCGAAGGCCCACCACCAGCGCGGCGCGAGCCGGGTCACGGTGAAGAAGCCGAGCAGGACGACGCCGCCCAGCACGGCACCCACCGCGTAGGACTTGGCGAGGTCGACGGCCCAGGCACCCCACGACTGGGTGGAGATGCCGTAGTCCACGACGATCCGGTGCCGCCAGGCCGCGAAGGGCAGGGTCAGCACCTCGACCACGAGCACGACCAGCAGCCCGCCGAGCACGGCCCGCGCGATCCAGTGGTCGCCGAACGGCCGCCCGGCCAGGCTCACCAGCCGCGCCCCGAGCGGCGTCAGCCCGAGGACGAGGGCGCCGGCCAGGCCGAGGACCATCGATCCGTACGTCGCCGGGCGCAGCGCCGCGTGGAAAGCCCGCGCCCGCGCGACCTGCTCGGCCGGGAACTCCCGCAGCGCGGCCACTTGATCGGCCCGGGGCGCCGGCGGCCGATGCCACGGAACAGTCGCGGCGGCGAAGGCGGCCAGCGCCACCACCAGCACGGCCAAGGCACACAAGGCCCACCCACGCGGTGTCACACGCCCACCTCCCGCCGGTAAAAGAAAAGGGAGGCCCAATCCTAGGTCGTCAAGAGCACCGCCCGGCGGAGCCGCCACCCCGCCTGTGGACAACTCAAGGCGACACGGCCCGAAGCGCCGAGATGATCACGCCACGTGTCCGCGCGGCCGGAACAGCGGCACGGACACCGGCGGCTCCGGCGTCTCCAGCAGCTCCACCTCGAACCCCGCCAGCTCGAAGACCTCCACCGCCCGCACCTCCGCGGGCGTCAGGTCGGCGAGCCCGTCCGGCGTGTCCGCCAGCGTCTTGATCAGGCAACCCTCGCATCCGCGCCCCCGTCCGGGGCAGCGGCCACAGTCGATGAGCATCCTTCCTCCTCACCGGCGGCGACCCGGCCGCGATCCGGGGGAAGTGCGTGCCGCGGACCGGCCACCATCGGTAACCATCACGCTAGGCGAGGGGTACGACAAAATTACGTGCGCGACAGCCGGCGCAGCAGGGAGTCGGCCCCCATCGGGTACGCCCCGTGCCGCCGCACCCCGTCCGCGACCTCCCGGTCCGACGAGATCACCACCAGCGGCCGCCCCGCCGGCTCGGCCCGCACCAGCTGCCGGATGAGCTCGTCCGCGGTGTCGCCCTTGTGCGAGAAGAGCACCCGCACCCCGCGCGGCGCGGGCGGCAGCCCGTGCACCCGCTCCGCCCCGTCGAAGACCACGGTCACCTCGTCGCCCGTCTGCGCGGCGATCCCGCCCAGCCCGGTGATGAGGCGCTTGCGCTGCTGCTCCAGCGACATCTCGGCGAAGCCGCGCTTGGTGACGTTGTAACCGTCGACGATCAGATGCGCGCGGGGCAGCGCGAGGAGCTGGTCGAGCCGCCCCGGGTCGTCGGTGTCCTGCGCGCGGGGCCGGGACCGCTCCAGCGCCGCGGGCCGGTCGGCGGCGTGGTCGGCCACGAAGTCGGCGGGCAGCTTGTCCTGCGGCCCGAGGGCCAGCTCGCGGCGCAGACCGGTCGCCGCCTGCCCGATGGTCTCGAGCAGCAGCCAGAGGCGGGCGTCGCCGGCGGCCCGGGCGTCCTTGACCGTCTGCTTGCCCGAGGCGGCCTGGGCCTCGGCTTCCGCGAGGCGCGCCTTCATCCTGCGTACCTCGGCGTCGTGCTCGGCCGCGGCCTTGGCCGCGCGTCCCTTCTCGGTGGCCACCAGGTCGGTCGCGCGCTTGTGGGCGGCCTGGGTCTCGCGCAGGGCGCGGGCGGCGCTGCGGGCCTCCTCGCGCACCTGGCCGAGCTCCTCGCGGACCCGGGCCAGCTCGTCGCGGAGCTTGTCGGCCTCGACCTTGGCCACGGCGCGGTCGTGCTCGGCCCGGGCGGCCCGCTGCTCGGCCTCGCGGATCTGGCTCGCCACGGCGGCGCTGTCGGCCTCGGCGCGCACCGACTCGCCGGCCGCCTCGATCAGCGTGAGCCAGCTCTCGGGGCGGGCCAGATAGGCCAGCGCGGCCACCTCGACGGGGTCGGCCGCGGCGGGGGCCAGCCCGGCCGCGACGGCCTCGCCCAGGTCACCGGCGTCGGTGAGGATCTTGCCGCCGAGCCGCTGGCGGAAGAGCGGGTCCGCGGCGAGCTGGGCGGCGATCGCCTGACCGCCCAGCCGGGCCCGGCGGTTGGGGGCGAAGCGGGCGACCCGGCGCAACGCGACCGGGACCTCCTCGCCCGGCAGCCCGGGCAGCGCCGCGGCGGCCAGGGTGGTGATGCGCTGCCGCACGGCCTCCGGGAGGGAGGGCTCGTCGAGAGGCGCCGCCACCTCCTCGGGGCGGTCGTCGGACTCGTGCGGCGCGGACATCTTCCTATTCTTCCACCCTGGGCAGGGAAAAAGCTTGCGGAGGCAAGTGATGTTTCCGGCCGGCCCGGAGGGAATGTCACACCCTGCCTCTACTCTGCCCGCCGTGGCACAACCGGCATATGTCCAGGGCACTCTGGACACCCTGCTCACCGCCGACGGATCGGTCGACCCCGCGGCCCTCTCCCTGCGGGACACCACGTTCGTGGTACTCGACCTGGAGACCACGGGCGGCGCTCCCGACGGCGGCGGCATCACCGAGATCGGGGCGGTCAAGGTCCGCGCGGGCGAGGAGCTGGGCGTCTTCGCGACGCTGGTCAACCCGGGCGAGCCGCTGCCGCCGTTCATCACGGTGCTGACCGGCATCACCGAGGCGATGCTGGCCCCGGCGCCGCCGATCGAGGTGGTGCTGCCGAGCCTGCTCGAGTTCCTGCGCGGGGCGGTGCTGGTCGCGCACAACGCCCCGTACGACGTGGGGTTCCTGAAAGCGGCCTGTGCGCGGCACGGCTATCCGTGGCCCAACCCGCGCGTGGTGGACACGGCGGCGCTGGCCCGGCGGGCGCTGACCCGCGACGAGGTGCCCAACCGCAAGCTCGGCACGCTGGCGCAGTTCTTCGGGGCCGCGGTCACGCCCAACCACCGGGCGCTCGACGACGCGCGGGCCACCGTCGACGTGCTGCACGGGCTGATCGAGCGGCTGGGCAGCTTCAAGGTCCACACGCTGGGCGACGCGGTCGAGTTCGCCAAGGTCATCACGCCCGCCCAGCGCCGCAAGCGGCACCTCGCCGATGATCTGCCGCACGTGCCGGGGGTCTATGTCTTCCGGGCCGCCGACGACCGCCCGCTCTATGTGGGCACGTCCGTCGACATCGCCAAGCGGGTGCGCAGCTATTTCACGGCCGCGGAGAAACGCGCCCGGATGTCCGAGATGATCGCCGCGGCGACCCGGGTCGAGGCGGTGGAGTGCGCGCACCCGCTCGAGGCCGAGGTCCGTGAGCTGCGTCTCATCGCGTCGCACGCGCCGCCCTACAACCGCCGGTCGAAATATCCCGAGCGCGTCGTCTGGCTCAAGCTGACCGCCGAGGCGTACCCCCGGCTGTCGGTCGTGCGGCAGCTGGCCGAGGACGGCGCGTCCTATCTGGGCCCGTTCTCGTCGCGGCGCACCGCCGAGCTCGCCGCCGCGGCCGTCTATGACGCCGTCCCCTTGCGCCAGTGCACCCACAAGCTCTCGCTGCGCACCAGGACCGCGGCCTGCGCGCTGGCCGAGCTGGGGCGGTGCCCGGCGCCCTGCGAGCACCTGATCACCCCCGAGGAGTACGCGGCCACGGCCGCCGACCCGTTCCGCACGGCGACCCACGGCGACCCCGAGCCGCTGGTCGAGGCGTTGATGGCGCGCATCGAGGCGATGTCCGCCCAGCAGCGCTACGAGGAGGCGGCGGTGCTCCGGTCGCGACTCGTGGCCCTGCTTCGCGCCGTCGTACGCATGCAGCGGCTGGGCGCCCTGACCCGGCTCGGCGAGCTCGTGGCCGCCCGGCGCAACGACGCGTACGGCTGGGACATCGCCGTGGTCCGCCACGGCCGGCTCGCCGCCGCGGCCTCCTCGCCGCCCCGGGTGCACCCCCGGCCGACCCTCGACATGGCCCTCGCGACGGCCGAGACGGTCCTACCGGGACCGGGGCCCGTGCCCGCCGCGACGGCCGAGGAGACGGAAAAGATCCTCGCGTGGCTCGACAAGCCGGACACCCGGCTGGTGGAAGTTTCCGGCGACTGGGTGTCACCGGCGCGTGGCGCTGCGCGGTTCACTAGCCTCCTCACCAGGGCGGAAGCCGCGTCGTCGAGAAGAGACTCATCCGTTCGCTCATCGGTAACTGACCGTTCGGACGACGCTCGCTCGCTTAGGCTGTAGGGAACTCGGTTGGCTCCCCCGAAACAGGGGTAGGGGCTTTCGGAGCGAAGTGGCGATCCCGCGCCCGGAGCGCGGGCGAAGCGGTGAGGAGGTGTCCGAGTGGACGTCGACGCCGGCCACGGCGCCGCGCTGGGACGTGCCTTGCCCGCAACGCCGCTCGCGCGGCGGCTCCGGTCCTTCCTCAGCTTCCAGGGCAACGACGACGACCCGGTCACCACTCTGACCCGGACCCATCGCGCAGTCCATCCGACCGCCGACGCCGCGGTCCTGCGCCGCAGCTACGCGGTCGCGGAAAACATGCACCGCGGGCAGTTCCGCAAGAGCGGCGATCCCTACATCACCCATCCGCTCGCGGTCGCCCAGATCTGCGCCGAGCTCGGGATGGACACGACGACGCTGGTCGCGGCCCTGCTGCACGACACCGTCGAGGACACGAGCTACACGCTGGAGACGCTGCACGGCGACTTCGGGCCCGAGGTGAGCCATCTCGTCGACGGCGTGACCAAGTTCGACAAGGAGTTCTACGGCAAGGCCGCCGAGGGCGAGACCATCCGCAAGATGATCGTCGCGGCCGGCAAGGACGTCCGGGTCCTGGTGATCAAGCTCGCCGACCGGCTGCACAACATGCGCACGCTCGGCGCCCGCTCCCCCGCCTCCCGCGCCCGCATTGCCACGGCCACCCTCGACGTGCTGGTGCCGCTCTGCGACCGGCTCGGCATCCAGGCCCTCAAGCGCGACCTCGACGACGTGGTGCTCTACCACCTCGAGCCCGACTCCTTCGCGCGCATCGACGAGCACGTGAAGAACCGCCCGGGCTGGGACGAATATCTCGCTGACGTCACCGCCAAGGCCCGCACGGCCCTGCGCCGGTCCCGCGTCGACGCCGAGGTCACGCCCCGCCCCCGCCACTACTACTCGATCTGGAAGGACACGGTCGCGGGCGGGCACGCCGTCCCCTTCGACCTGCCCCGCATCGCCGTGGTGGTGGACGGCCCCGAGACCGACTGTTACGCCGCGCTCGGTGCCATCCACGGGCAGTGGCGCCCGGTGGCCGGCCGGTTCAAGGACTTCATCGCCACCCCGAAGAACAACCTCTACCGCTCGCTGCACACCACGGTGACGGGCCCGGAGGGGCGCCTGGTCGAGGTCCTCATCCGCACGGTCTCGATGCACCGGTGCGCCGAATACGGCGTGGCGACCGGCTACCGCTTCCCCAAGTCCGAGATGGCGTCGCCGGGTCAGGACCAGCTCACCTGGCTCAAGCGGGTGCTCGACTGGCAGGAGGAGGCGACGGACGCGAGCCAGTTCCTCGCCTCCCTGCGCTGCGACCTGTCCGAGGCGCAGATCACCGTCTTCGCCAAGGGCCGGATGGTCGAGCTGCCGTCCGGATCCACGCCGGTCGACCTCGCGTACGAGCTCAATCCCGACCAGGGTGACCAGACGCTCGCCGCGACCATCAACGGGCGTCTCGCCCCGCTGAGCTCGGAGCTCCGCGACGGTGACGTCGTGGAGATCTTCTCGGAGAATGAGAGCCAGGTCCCCGCGGCGCCCGGCGCGCAGAAGGGCCCCCGCAAGGAGTGGCTCGAGTTCGTCAAGTCGACCCAGGCCCAGATGCAGATCAAGCGCCACTTCTCGGAGGAGAACGCGCCCGGCATCAGCATCCAGGACAAGGTGCGCCTGGGCCGCGCCACCATCGGGCTGACGCTGCGCAAGCACGACCGCGGCCTGGCCAGCGAGGTGCCGCTGCGGCGGCTGGCCGAGGAGCTCGGCTATCCCGACCTGGAGACCATGCTGGTGGCCGTGACCGAGCGCAATCTCGAGCCCGACCAGGTGGTCGAGCAGCTCATCGCCCTGGTCGACCACCCCGACTAGGCGGGTTGGCGATCACCGATAGCCTGTGCGACGTGAAGATTCCCCGGCGGGTGCGCGGTGCGGCCTATCGAGCGTTCTACAACCTGCCGCACCCGGTGCGCCGCGGAATCGTCCGCATGGTGGTCCCGAAATACACGGTCGGGGCCGTCTGCCTGATCCGCGACGCCGAGGCGCCCGAGCCGGGCCGCCTTCTGCTGCTGCGTCAGCCGCCCGGCCGCGCCTGGGGCCTGCCCGCCGGCCTGCTCAAGAAGGCCGAGCCGCCGCACGTCGGCGCCGCCCGCGAGCTGCGCGAGGAGTCCGGCGTCCGGATCGACCCCGACGACCTCGAGCCCGCCACGCCCAACGCCATCGTGCACGCCAAGGGTTGGGTCGACATGATGTTCACCGGCTCGGTCCCGGCCTCGACGACGGAGCTGATCGTGGACGGCGGCGAGGTGATCGAGGCCGGCTGGTTCGCGCTGGACGACCTGCCCAGGCTCACCCCCAACACGGCCAAGGTCCTCGGCGTCTACGGCATGGGCCCGCACGCCTCATGACCGCCCTCCACACCGCCCGCCCGGCCCGCGGCTCCGTGATGATCGGCCTCCACACCGTCCGCCCGGCCCGCAGCTTTGTGATGATCGGCCTCCACACCGTCCGCCCGGCCCGCGCGGTTTCGTGATGGCCGGCATCTGCGCGGTCGTCCTCGCGGCCGGCGAGGGGCGGCGGCTGCGTCCCCTGACGACACTGCTGCCGAAGGCCCTGTGCCCGGTCGGCAACATCGCCCTCCTCGACCGCGCTCTGCAACGCGTCGAGGCGCTCGGGCTCGACGCCGCCGTCAACGCCGCCTACCTGGGCGAGCAGGTCGTCGCCCACGCCGGCGCCCGCGCCCACGTCTCGGTCGAGCCGGACGGCCCGCTGGGCACCTCGGGCGGCCTCGGCCTGCTCCGCGACTGGATCGACGGCCGCGGCGTCCTGGTCGGCAACGCGGACGCCTACCTGGCCGATCCCGCCCGCGCCCCGGGCAAGGACATCGCCGCACTGCTCGACGGCTGGGACGGCAACTCGGTCCGCATGCTCACCACGGCGCCCCGGCCCGGCCGGGCGGGCGAGTTCGGCGGAGAGTGCTTCGCGGGCTTCTCGCTGCTTCCCTGGCGCTACGTGCGCGACCTCACCCCCGCCTTCTCCGACCTGGTCCGGACCGTCTGGCGCCCCGCGGAGGCGGCGGGAGACCTTTCCCTGATCCGGTACGCCGGGACCTACATCGACACCGGAACCCCCGCCGACTACCTGGCCGCCAACCTTCACGCCGCCGGCACAGCCGACCCCACGGCAGTCGCCACCGTCACGGCGTCCGTCATCGGCCCCGGCGCCACCATCACCGGAGACGTCACCGAGTCGGTCATCGGCCCCGGCGCCACCGTCGCCGGCACCGTCACCCGCAGCGTCGTCTGGCCCGGCGCGACCGTCGCCCCCGGCGAGACCCTCACCGGCGTCATCCGCGCCGGCGCCGACATGACCGTCCGAGCCTGACCCGCAGTCACCGGCGCGGGAAGGCCCTAGCATGAAGCGACGCCGATCAGAGGAGCCCGCGTGAACACCGCCATCGTGCACATCGACTGCGCCACCGACCAGATTCCCGAGGTGGCCGAGGCCCTCGCGGCGACGCCCGGGGTCAGCGAGGTCTATTCCGTGGCCGGCGGCGCGGACCTGATCGCCATCGTGCGCGTCCCGAAGTTCGACGACATCGCCGAGGTCATCGCGGGCCGCATCTCCAAGACCCCCGGCGTCGTCAACACCGAGACCTACATCGCCTTCCGCGCCTACTCCCGCCACGACCTCGAGGACGCCTTCGCGATCGGCCTCCCCGACGCCGACTGACCCGCAGCAGCGAACCGACCCGAGACCGGCGGCCCGTCCCCGGACATGCGAAAAGGGGCCCCCTGACCAGGGGGCCCCTTTTGTCGTGCTCGTGACCTCAGCGGCCGGAGGTGATCTCCTCGCGGCTGGAGCCGGTCACCGGCGGGACGGCCGGGGACACCGGCGCCTCGACCGGCTTCTCGACCGGGAAGAAGAAGCCCTTGACCGCGGGCCCGAGGGCGCCGAGGCGGTTCATCTTCTTCGGGACGACCCAGCCGGCGTACTCCAGCGGGATCGGGTGGCCGTGGTCGTCCACCGGGCCGAGCGGCTGGTGGACCTCCTCGAACTTGCCGTTCGGCAGCCGCCGGATGATGCCGGTCTCCACACCGTGCGCCAGCACCTCGCGGTCGTGCTGCTGCAGACCGAGGCAGATGCGGACGGCGAGGTAGTAGGCCAGCGGCGGGATCAGCACCAGGCCGATGCGGCCGGCCCAGGTCATCGCGTTGAGGCTGATGTGGAACTTGTCGGCGATGACGTCGTTGGCGCCGGAGATCGTCGCGATGAAGAAGAACGAGAAGGCCATCGCGCCGACACCGGTGCGCTCGGGCGCGTCCCGGGGCCGCTGGAGGATGTGGTGCGACTTGTGGTCCTTGAGCCGCCGCGCCTCCATGCTCGGGTAGAGCATCGGGAGCGTGAACAGCGCGCCGAGGCCGACCACCGCGGGCCAGAACAGCGGCGGGATCACATAGCCGTCGCCGATCGGGATGTCGATCTGCCAGGCGGGCATGAGCCGGACCAGGCCGTCCATGAACATGACGTACCAGTCGGGCTGGCTCGCCGAGGACACCGCGGAGGCCAGGTAGGGGCCGAAGAGCCAGATCGGGTTGATCTGGAACAGACCCGCCATGAGCGCGATCGTGCCGAAGACGGCCATGAAGAAGCCGCCCTGCTTGAGCGCGTAACGCGGGAACATGCGCTCGCCCACGACGTTGTCGTTGGTCCGCATCGGGCCCGGCCACTGGGTGTGCTTCTGCTTGAACACGATGCCCAGGTGGGCGGCGATCAGGGCGAGCAGGCCGCCCGGGATCAGCAGCACGTGGGCGATGTAGAAGCGGCCGATGATCAGCTCGCCCGGGTACTCCCCGCCGAAGACCGCGGCGGACAGCCACGTGCCGATGACCGGGATGGAGAGCATGATCGCCGAGGCGATGCGGAGACCCGTGCCGGACAGGCCGTCGTCCGGGAGCGAGTAACCGGTGAAGCCGGCGAAGAAGCCGAGCAGGAAGAGGATGACGCCGATCGTCCAGTTGGCCTCGCGGGGCTTGCGGAACGCACCGGTGAAGAAGATGCGCGCCATGTGGATGACGATCGAGGCCATGAACAGCAGCGCCGCCCAGTGGTGCATCTGCCGCATGAACAGACCGCCGCGCACCTCGAAGGACAGGTGCAGCGAGGACTCGTAGGCCGCCGACATCTCCACGCCGCGCAGGGCGGTGTAGGGACCGTCGTAGACGACCTCCTTCATCGACGGGTCGAAGAACAGCGTGAGGAACACGCCACTCAGCAACAGCACGACGAAGGAGAAGAGCGCGATCTCACCGAGCAGGAACGACCAGTGGTCGGGGAAGACCTTGTTCAGCAGACCGCGCAGCGGGGTGGCAGCCTGGTAACGGTCGTCGAGCCCCTTGCCGATGTTCGCGGGGACCTGGGCCAGGTCCAGCTTCCGGCGTTTCATGGCCGCTCCCAGAAGTCGGGTCCAACAGCTTCCCGGAAGTCAGACGCTGCCACGAAGAACCCCTCCTCGTCCACCTCGAGAGGCAGGAGAGGCAGGCGGCGGCTGGCCGGTCCGAAGACAGGACGAGCGTTGTCGGTGATCAGGAACTGCGACTGGTGACACGGGCAGAGCAGACGGTTGGTCTGCTGCTCGTAAAGACTAGCCGGGCAGCCGGCGTGGGTGCAGATCTTCGAGAACGCCACGTAGTTGCCCCACATGCCGCCCTTGTTGATCTCGTCGCCCTCGGCCGCGGCCCGGGTGGCCTCGGCGTCGGTGGCGCGCAGGTGCACCAGCAGGGTCGGCGAGTCGGCGTAGTGGTTGGTCGAGCCGCCCGGGATGCCCGGGAAGACCGTGATCTGACCGCCGACGCTGACGTCGTCCGGCCGGACCGGCGAGCCGTCCTCGCGGGCGAGCCGCACGAGCTGCCCGTTGTTGCTGACGGGGTCGAAGCCGGTGTGGTACATCATCGGCTCTTCGCCCTTGTGCGGGTTCTCGATCAGACCGCCGATGAGCGGGGCGGCCGCGGCCACCCCGAGCGGGGCGAGACCCAGCGCGATCGCGCCCTTGAGCAGCGGCCGGCGCTGCACGCCCAGCTCGTCGACCATGTAGACCATGGTCTGGCCGGTGATCAGCCGGTCGTCGTCGCTGGAGGGCTGGTTGTGCCGGTCCTGGATCGAGACCTCGTGCGGCAGCAGCTTCTTGGCCCAGGCGAGGATCGCGATGCCGAGGGCGAAGAGCGAGATGCCGAGCGTGATGCCCAGGGCCGGCGTGTAGTAGTCGCTCAGGTGGTTGCCGAGCTCGAACTCCCACGGCAACACGATGAAGAGGACGACGAACGCCAGCGCGAACAGGCCCGAGATGACGAACAGCAGGGCGATGTTGCGCACGATGCGCTTCTCCGCCTTGGAGTTCGTGCCCTCGAACTGCGACTCGTACGTGACGATCTCGATGTCGTCGCGCCGGGCGCCCTCACGGACGATGTCGAAGCGCGACAGCTTGGGGTCGTTGACGTCGACCGGCTCGGTGCCGGTGTTGGTGCCGTGCGACCCACCGTGCGTGACGGTCATGACTTCCCCGCAATCCACAGCGCCGCGAAGACCAGGATCGTGATGCCGACCACGAAGATCGCCAGACCCTCGGTCGCCGGGCCGTAACCACCCAGGTTGAACAGACCGCCCGGGTCCTTGTCGTTCTGGATCTGGGTGGTGATGTAGGTGATGATCTCCTGCTTCTCGTCCGGCGTGAGCTCATTGTCGCCGAAGACGGGCATGTTCTGCGGGCCGGTCAGCATGGCGCCGTAGATCTGCTCCGCCGTCGGGTCGTGCAGGCTCGGGGCGAACTTGCCGGAGGAGAGCGCGCCGCCGGCCCCGACGTTGCCGTGGCACTGGGCGCAGTTGAGCCGGAAGAGCTCACCGCCCTTGGCCAGCGCCTCGGGGTCGGACTCGACGTCCTTGGTCAGCGAGCCGGCCGGGATCTCCGGGCCGCCGCCGATCTCCTGGATGTACTGCCCCAGCTGCTTGGTCTGCGTCTCGTCGAAGACGGGGCGCTTCTGCTCGGCCTGGGCCTCCTGGCGGGTCATCGGCATGCGGCCGGTGCCGACCTGGAACTCCACGGAGGCGGAGCCGACGCCGATGAGGCTCGGGCCGCGGCCCTCGACGCCCTCGGCGTTGCGGCCGTGGCACGTGATGCAGCTGTTGTCGAAGAGGGCCTTGCCCTCCTGGGCCGCGGTGGAGAGCTGCCGGTCGTCCTCGGCGAAGGCGCCGGGCGCGAAGGCGGTGTAGACGCCTCCGGCCAGGGCGAGCGCGGCCAGCATGCGGACCGCTGCACCGATACGCCGGCGAGCCCGGCTGGGCGCGGAACGCCGCCGGGTGAACACCCGGAAGCGCCGTCCGGCGGGGGTGTCAGAAGTCATGGGCTGTGTCCCTCTGGGTGTTGACCTTGAAACTCACGGACGGCGGCGGGCTACTGCAGCCAATAGATCATGGCGAACAGCGCGATCCACACGACGTCGACGAAGTGCCAGTAGTACGACACCACGATCGCCGACGTGGCCTGGGCCGGCGTGAAGCGGCCCATGGTCGTGCGGATCATGTAGACGATGAAGGCGATGAGCCCGCCGGTCACGTGCAGACCGTGGAACCCGGTCGTCAGGTAGAACATCGAGCCGTACCCGTCGCCGTTGAGCTTGATGCCCTCGTGGACGAGGTTGCGGTACTCGTTCGCCTGGCCGAGCACGAAGATCAGGCCCATGACGAAAGTGATCGTGAACCAGCGCCGCAGCGCGAACACGTCACCCTTCTCCGCCGCGAACACGCCGAGCTGGCAGGTGACGGACGAGAGCACGAGAATGATCGTGAACGTCGTCGCGTACGGGATCTTGAGAGCTTCGGTGTGCTCTTCCCACATGCTGTAGTCAGCCGCGCGGATGGCGAAGTACATGGCGAACAACGCCGCGAAGAACATGAGCTCGCTGGAGAGCCACACGATGGTCCCGACGCTGACCATGTTGGGTCGGGTCAGCGAGTGGATCCGGCTCTTGTCGATGGCTGAGGCCGCTGTCACGAGGCTCATTATTGCCCCGCGATCACCTCAACGTGTCGCGGGGGGCCCAATCCGGTGTGTGTCGTGGCCCGGTAGAACGCGCGCACCCCGTCCGGGCATAGCCTGAAGTGGTGCAACACGTCGAAACGGCCACGCTCGCGGCGCCGGCGGGCGATACTGTCCCCCCGCCGTTCACCGTCGGCGCCATCTTCACCGAGATCCGCCTGACCAGCCTCATCGCGCTCTTCCTGCTGATCGCGGCGGCCCTCTACCTCTACGGCGTGCACCGCCTGAGGCAGCGCGGCGACCAGTGGCCCACGGGCCGCACGGTGGCGTTCCTGGCCGGCGGGCTGGGCTCGATCGCGGCCGTCTCGGTGACCGGCATCGAGGCGTACGACACGACGCTGATCAGCGTGCACATGGTGCAGCACATGGTCCTGTCCATGGTGGGCCCGATCTTCCTGGCCCTGGGCGCCCCGATGACGCTGGCGCTGCGCACGCTGCCCAAGGACGGGCGCAAGGTGCTGCTCGCGATCGTCCACAGCCGCGTGGCCCGGGTGCTCACGTTCCCGCTGGTGGCGTTCGGCATCTTCATCGCGAACCCGTTCGTCCTCTACTTCACGGGGCTCTACCGGGCCACGCTCGAGCACGCCTGGCTGCACGAGTTCATCCACGTGCACTTCATCGTGACGGGCTGCCTGTTCTTCTGGCCGCTGCTGGGGCTCGACCCGCTGCCCAACCGGTGGCCGTACCCGGCTCGCGCCCTGCTCATGGTCCTGTCCGTGCCGTTCCACACGGTCCTCGGGCTGACGATCATGCAGAGCAAGGACCTGCTGGGCGGCGACTGGTACCCCAACCTGCACCTGACCTGGATCGACCCGCACAGCGACCAGGTCACGGCGGGCGGCATCCTGTGGGCCGGCGGCGAGATCGTGAGCGTCACGATGCTGGGCATCCTGGTCCTGCAGTGGATCAAGCAGTCCGAGCGTGAGGCCCGCCGGGTCGACCGCGCCCTCGACCGCGCGGAGGCCGAGGAAGCGGCGGCCGCAACCGCTTCCCCGGGTACGGACGACGGGGCGGAAGTGACGGAAGAGACGCAGGCCACGTCCCCCGGCGCGGCGACCAAGATCACAAACGCGCACGCCACGACCGGACCACGCACCGAGCCCGAGTGACCGGGCGGGTACCATCAGCGGGCATCTACGAGCGTCGGAAGCCGGGGCAGATCATATGAGTGATGCCAGCAAGACCGAGCCGAGCACCTACACCGTCCTGCTCTACAGCGACGACATCGCCGTCCGCGACAAGATCCGTCTGGCGATCGGCGTGCGCCCCGCCGCGGACCTGACCGTGGAGTTCGTCGACGCGTCGACGTGGGAAGACTGTCGCCGGCTCCTCGACGAGTACGAGATCGACCTGATGGTGCTGGACGGCGAGGCCAGTCCCGCGGGCGGCCTCGGCATCGCCCGGCAGACCAAGGACGAATATGCGGACCCGCCGCCCACCTGCGTCGTCATCGCCCGGGCGGCGGACCGCTGGCTGGCCGCCTTCGCCCAGGTCGACGAGACGCTGACGTTCCCGCTCGACCCGGTCACCACCGGCCGCACGGTCGCCGGCATGCTCCGCGCCCGGCGCTCCGGTGCCGTACCGCTGGGCAGTCTCGGCAAGCTCGCCTGACCCCCGCCCGGGTCCGGTCCGCCGGGCCCGGGTTTTCGCGGCCGCCATCCTGGCCCGCGCGGGCCGCCCGGCCCGCGCCGAGGTTTGAACCCCCGATCACCCGCTCCCCCGGAGGCCCCCATGGCCACGCCCACCTGGCCCGATCTGCTCGGCGCACTGCTGCGCGGCGAGGAGCTGCCCCGGGAGCACACGGCGTGGGCGATGGGCGAGATCATGGCGGGCAACGCCACCCCGGTGCAGATCGCGGGCTTCGCGGTGGCGCTGCGGGCCAAGGGCGAGACCCCGGCCGAGCTGACCGGCCTGGTCGACGCCATGATCGCCAACGCCACGCCGGTGGACCTGCCCGAGGAGACCCGGGCCGACGCGGTCGACGTGGTCGGCACGGGCGGCGACCGCGCCCACACCGTCAACATCTCCACGATGGCAGCGATCATCGTCGCCGCCGCCGGGGTGACCGTGGTCAAGCACGGCAACCGGGCGGCGTCGTCGGCCTGCGGCACCGCGGACCTGCTCGAGTACTTCGGCATCCCGCTCGACCTGGGCCCGGAGGGCGTACGCCGGACCGTGGCCGAGGCCGGCGTCGGCTTCTGCTTCGCGGCCCGCTACCACCCGGGCATGCGCCACGCCTCGGTCCCGCGTCGCGAGCTGGGTCACCCCACGTTCTTCAACTTCCTCGGCCCGCTGTCCAACCCGGCCCGCCCGCGCAACGCGGCGGTCGGCTGCTTCGATCTGCGGATGGCCCCGGTGATGGCCGAGGTCTTCGCCCGCCGCGGCGACGCCGCCCTGGTCATGCGGGGCGAGGACGGCCTCGACGAGTTCACCACGGCCGCACCCACCCGGGTCTGGCTGGTCCGCGGCGGCGAGGTCACGGAGTCGCTGGTCGACGCCGAGGAGTTCGGTCTCCCGCGCAGCGCCCCGGGCGCCCTGCGCGGCGGCGACGCCGCGTTCAACGCCGCCGCGGCGCTGCGCATGTTCGCGGGCGAGAAGGGCCCGGTGCGCGATGCCGTCCTGCTCAACGCGGCGGCGGCCTTCGCGGCCCACGACGGCTTCCCGGGCTCGCTGACGGAGACCATGCGGGCCGGCATCGACCGCGCCGCGAGTACGGTGGATTCCGGCGCGGCCACGGCTCTGCTGAGCACCTGGGTGGAAGCCGCCAAGCAAGCCAAGGCCGCCGAGCAGTAAACCGCCGGACCTGTGACCGGGGTGGCCGGTTCGTGCCGGAAGTCCGCAATTTGTCCGGACACGCCGGGGCGAGATCCCACCACTGCCGGGTGGTTCCGTGACAACGTTTGAATGACATTCGGGTAATTCCACCTTCCGACGAAGAGGAGCCACCCGTGGACGAACGAGAGCTGCGCTGCGTCCTCTGCGACGCCGAGATGCCGTTCGAGGTGCCGCCGTGCACCGACGGCCACGACGACTGCCCCGAGCTCGTCTGCACCCGCTGCGGTGCCGCCGAGATCCTGGCGCCCCTGGAGATCCGCGTCTGGCTGCGCCCCAACGGCAATCGGGTCGCCCCGCTCCAGCGCACAGCCGCCTGAGCCGTCGCCGCCGCCCTGCCCCCGGGGGAAGGGCGGCGGCGACGTTTCCGGCCGTCAGAGCGCCGCTGGGGGGCGTACCCGGGCGGTGTGAGCGGCAAGCCGCACCCGCCGCGACCGGGCCACCTGGCGCGGCCGGAAGCTCGGCCCTTTCCCACCCCCACGCCGCGCGTGAAACGACCGCCTCGGCGGCAGCGAGGCGACGGGGCGGGGGCAACGCAAAAGGCCCGCACCGAAGTGCGGGCCTTGCGAGGAAACTCAGCGGATCAGTGCTCGACCGGGTGCCGGGTGCCCGAGTAGTACTCGAAGAGCAGACCGCAGGCGGCGAAGACCACCATCAGCATGCCCAGCGCGATCAGCCACCACATCCAGAAGACGAGGCCCAGGCCCGCGGTGGCCGCGGCCAGCGCGAGGCCGAACGGCCAGTAGCTGCCGGGGCTGAAGAAGCCGATCTCGCCGGCGCCCTCGGCGATCTCGCCGTCCTCACGGTCCTCGGGGCGGTCGTCGATGCGCCGCGCGACGAACCAGAAGAAGCCGCCGCACATCGAGCAGAGCAGGCCCGACAGGACCAGCGCCACGGTGCCGATCCACTCGAGGTGGCCGGTCTCGCCGTGGGTGTAGAGGCCGTAGACGATCGCCGCGCCGAAGAGGAAGACGGCGACGCCCGCGAAGATCTTGTATTCGGTCTTCACTTGTCTGTCCCCTACTTCCCGAGCGCCGTCGTCTGGCCGGACTGGTTCCAGGACTCCGTGTGGCGGCGGCTGTCGTACGGCTGCGTCGTCACGGCGAAGCGCTGGTCACCGGTGAAGCCGATGGCCTCCATGGCGTCCTCGGTGGTCTTGCCGCTCTCCTTGGCCTGCAGGAAGGTGTCGAACTTCTCCGGCGAGACCACGACCAGCTCGAACTGCATGAACGCGTGGTAGGTGCCGCAGAGCTCGGCGCACCGGCCGACGTAGCGGCCCTCCTTGTCGAGCGTCACCTCGAAGGCGTTGCGCACGTTGCCCGGGAAGACGTCCCGCTTGAACAGCATCTCCGGCACCCAGAACGAGTGGATGACGTCCTTGCTGGTCTCCTCGAACCGGACCTTCTTGCCGGTCGGGAGCACGAGCAGCGGGATGACGTCGGTCGAGCCGAGCGTCGAGGCGACCGTGTTGGCGTCCTCGCCCATGCCGTCGCGATAGTTGAACTGCCAGTTCCACTTGAACGCGACGACCTCGACGGTCATGTCGGGCTTGGCGGAGAGCTTGTCCACCTCGGTCTGCACGATCGCGGTGTAGTAGAAGAGCACCGCCACGATCAGCACCGGGGTGACCGTGTAGAGGACCTCCATGGGCATGTTGAACCGGGTCTGCACCGGGAGCTTGTCGCCCCGCTTGCGGTACCGGATGATGCACCAGAAGATCAGGCCCCACACGAAAATGCCCACGATCAGGGCCGCGATGACCGACGCGATCCACATGTCGTACATGCTGTGCGCCTGCTCGGTGATGCCGTGCTTGGGCCAGCCGAAGCCGCCCATGGCGTCACCGATCCCATCGGCCGAACAGCCGGACAGCACGGCGAGCAGCAGAGCACCACCGACACCGAGCCCGGCGAGCCGAACGACGCGAGGTCGCGCGACCGAACTCCTTGAGACCACCTGCTCCTGCCTCCCTAGAGCACCGCCCGGTGCCACGAATCCGGACACCGACGGCAAGGTGTCACCGACGGTCGCACACTACTCGACCTGCCGGGGCCCTCTGCCTGCCGGGGGTCGGATCTTGCGGGCACACCCCCGTTGTCGTGACGATACCGTTCCGGGGTGGAAGCCGACGCTTATTTGGATGCCGCGAGCGCGGCGCCCCTGCATCCGGTCGCCCGTCAGGCCCTGCTCGCCGCCCTCGAGGACGGCTGGGCCGACCCGGACAAGCTCTACACGGCGGGCCGGCGGGCGCAACAGCTGCGCGAGGCCGCGACGGCCACGGTCGCGAGCTGCCTGGGAGTACGGCCCGACGAGGTCACCTTCTGGCCGTCCGGCACCGCCGCCGCCCACGCCGCCGTCCTGGGCGGACTCGCGGGACGCGTCCGAGCTGGTCAGACGTTTGTCCACTCCGCGATCGAGCACTCCGCCGTCCTGCACGCCGCCGCCCGGCACGGCGACGCCGCCGAGGTGGGCGTGGACCGCCTCGGCCGCCTCGACCTGGACGCCTGGGCGAGCGCCGTGACCCGCCCCGGGGTGGCCCTCGCCGGCCTGATCAGCGCCAGCCACGAGGTGGGCACCGTGCAGCCGGTCGCGGCCGCGGCCTCGTTGTGCGGCGACGTGCCCTTGTATGTGGACGCCGCGCAGACGGTCGGGCACGCCCCCGTACCGGCGGGCTGGTCCCTGTTGTCGGCGAGCGCGCGCAAGTGGGGCGGTCCCGCGGGCATCGGCGTCCTGGTCGTGCGGAAGGGCACGCGGTGGGTGTCGCCCCACCCCGGTGACGATCTTCACAGGCCCCGGGCCCAGGGACCCCTCGATCTCCCGGCGGTGGTCGCGGCGGCGGCGAGCCTGCGGGCCGTGCAGGCCGAGGCCGGGACCGAGGGTGTACGCCAGAGCAAGCTGATCGGCCGGATCCGCTCCACCGTCGCGGCCACCGTCCCCGACGTGGAGATCATCGGCGACCCGGACGACCGGCTCCCCCATATCGTCACGTTCTCGTGCCTGTACGTGGACGGGGAAGCGCTGCTCCACGCCCTCGACCGGCGCGGCTTCGCCGTCTCGTCGGGCTCGTCGTGCACATCGTCGACGCTGAAGCCCAGCCACGTCCTGGAGGCGATGGGCGTGCTGAGCCACGGGAACGTGCGCGTGTCGCTGCATCCCGGCGTGTCGTCGGCCGACGTGGACCGTTTCCTGGCGGCGCTGCCCGGCATCGTGGCCGGCCTGCGAGCCGAGGCGGGCCTGTGACCGTCGTCGACTCCCGGGGGCGGCGCTGTCCGTTACCGATCATCGACTTGGCGAAGGCGCTGCCCGGGGTCGAGGTGGGCGGCATGATCCGGGTGCTGGCCGACGACCCGGCCGCGGCCAACGACATCCCGGCGTGGTGCCGGCTCAAGCAGCAGGAGTACGCGGGGAGTCCGTCGCCGGGCGTCTACGAGGTGCGTCGCCTCAGCTGATCTTCTTCACTTCCGCAGGTATTCCACGACCGGCAGCACGGGGTCCACGGCCAGATGCGTGTCGACGACGATCCGAGGGCCGAGATAGGGCTCGTACTCAACGGGCCCGCCGCCCGTCTCGCCCCGGCTGCTCCTGCGGCGCCGCAGCACGTCCTCGTCGCCGCAGACCACCTCGACCACGCGCAGCGGCACGTCGAGCCGCTCGGCCAGCTCCGTCCACATCCGCCGGGTCGCCGCCACGGGATTCACCGCGTCGATGATCACACTGAGCCCGAGCGTGAGCTGCGTCTCGGCCAGCGCGGCCACCACCCCGTACGCGGCGTGTCCCGGCCGCGGCTCGCTCACGTCATAGACGCGCAGGGCGGCGTCGACCGCGTCCACCCCCAGAACAGCCGCGGGCAGAGCCGCCCCCACCTGCCGGGCCAGCGTGGACTTGCCCACACCCGGCAGCCCGGCGAAGACGGCCAGCACCACAGTCGCTCTCCTCGTCCGCTGTCCGCCCGGCGCGAGCCGGTGACCCTCAGGCTCATCGCTACGAGGCGGACCTTCTCGCCTTACCTTGCCATGGTTCACCGAACATCCGCCGTTTCACGGCCACGCCGCTCCACTGTTTCGCTCGGCGTCGCTCGGGCCCCGGCTTCGTGCTCGTTCCGCCGGCTCGGCGCCCGCTTCGTGCTCGTTCCGCCGGCGCGGGCGCCCGGCTTCGTGCCGGTCCGGGCCTTCGCTCACGTTCGGGCCCGGGCCTTCGCTCACGTTCGGGCCCGGGCCTTCGCTCACGTTCGGGCCCGGGCCTGTGGTCTCGCGCGGGCTCAGGCCTTCGTCAGGAAGGGCTGGATCTCGGCGGCGGCCTCGTCGCCGTACGAGTCGGCGAGGCGCTTGAGGAAGAGGTCGGCCTTGATGTCGTATTCCTGGCCGCCGTCCGTCTCGAGGACGTGCGCGGCGACCAGCGAGCCCACCTGCGCCGCCCGCTCGAGCCCGACGCCCCAGCTGAGCGCCGCGAAGAAGCCGGCCCGGAAGCCGTCGCCGACCCCGGTCGGGTCCTGGGGCACGACGTCCCGGGCGACCGGCACGTGGATCCGCTCGATGTCCCGCCCGGTGATCTCCACGCCGTCCGCGCCGAGCGTGGTGACCCGGATCGTCACGTGCTCGAGCACCTGGTCGCTCGTGAGACCGGACTTGGTCTCGAGCAGCGACCGCTCGTACTCGTTGGTGAGCAGGTAGCGCGCCCCGTCGATGAGCGGCAGCACGTCCTTGCCGTCCATCCACGCGAGCTGCTGCGACGGGTCCGCGGCGAACGCGTAGCCCCGGGCGCGGCACTCCTGCGAGTGGCGCTGCATGGCGGCCGGGTCGTTCGCGCCGATCAGCACCAGGTCGAGGCCGCCCGCCCGCTCCGCGACGGGGGCGAGCTCGATGTTGCGCGCCTCGGCCATTGCCCCGGCGTAGAACGACGCGATCTGGTTGAGCTCCTCGTCCGTCGTGCAGACGAACCGCGCGGTGTGCAGCACGTCGCTGACGTGCACCGAGCCGCAGTCGACCCCGTGCCGCTCGAGCCACGACCGGTAGTCGGCGAAGTCGGCGCCGACCGCTCCCACCAGGATCGGGCGCAGCCCCATCTGGCCCATGCCGAACGCGATGTTCGGCGCCACGCCGCCCCGCCGGACCACGAGATCGTCGACGAGGAAGGAGAGCGAGACCTTGTGCAGCTGATCGGCGATCAACTGCTCGGAGAACTTGCCGGGAAAATGCATCAGGTGGTCGGTGGCGATCGAGCCGGTAACGGCGATCTTCATGGCGGCCCTCGGGGGTCGGGTGCGATTACCCCAGGAGCCTACCGGGGGTTCGTCCCCCGGACACCCCGGCGTCGCCCCGCCTCCACCGCGTCAAGACCCGCCTTCGAGTACGCCGCGCGTGTCGCCGCACCATGACAGCTGGACATGCCAAAGGCCGCCCGTCCCGAAGGGCGAGACGGCCTCGCGTCAAGCAATGGATCGTTCACGCCCGCCGCGGGTCGCCCGGCAGCAAGCGTGACCGGTGAGCACCGTGGGAGGCTCGGGGGCTCGGCCCCCGGTGAGGCGAAGGGGCCCCGGTCCGCGCTTCCGGCGGACACAGGGCCCCGGCCACCTTCGCGTCAGTGGAAGGAGTCGCCGCAGGCGCAGGAGTTCTGCGCGTTGGGGTTGTCGATCGTGAAGCCCTGGGCGTCGATGCGGTCGGCGAAGTCGATCGTGGCGCCCGCGAGGTAGGGGGAGCTCATGCGGTCGACGACGACCTCGACGCCGTTGAAGTCGCTGACGACGTCGCCGTCGAGCGAGCGCTCGTCGAAGAAGAGCTGGTAGCGGAGGCCGGAGCAGCCGCCGGGCTGGACGGCGATGCGGAGCCGCAGGTCGTCGCGCCCTTCCTGCTCGATCAGGGCCTTGACCTTGACAGCCGCGACGTCGGTCAAAATGACGCCGGTCGGCGCGGCCGTGGTGGCCTCGGTCGACTCGGTGTGCGCTTCAGTGGTCACGTGCGGTTCTCCCTGCCGGTCAGCTGATGTGCCGTAGAGGCCAACGCTAACTCTCCCGCCGCCTATTCCCAACGGCCGGGGGCGAGATGTCCGACACCGGGATCCTCAGCGGCACCACGGGCTCAGCGGCTCCACTGGCGGGCCAGGCGGGCGCCGATCTCACGCAGGCCCACGGCTGGCTCCGCCAGCGCGCGCTCGGTCGACCCGAAATGCTCCACCAGGGCGTACGTCTCGGTGACGCCCGCGGCGGCCGCCTCGCGGTGACCCGTCTCGTTGCGGCCGGCGACGACGACGCAGGGCAGGCCGTGGTCGCGGGCCTGGTTGGCGATGCCGGCGGTGACCTTGCCCCGCAGCGACTGGTGATCGAACGAGCCCTCGCCCGTGATGACCAGCTCGGCCGCCGCGAGCGACGCGTCGAGGCCGATCAGACTGGTGACCAGGGAGATGCCGGAGGTCACCCGGCCGCCCAGGGCGAGGAGCGCCGCGCCGATGCCTCCGGCCGCGCCCGCCCCGGGCATCGAGGCCAGACCGTCAACATCGAAAGCCTTCCCGAGCACGGCCGAGAAGTGCTCGAGCGCGGCGTCCAGTCGCATGACGTCGTCGCGCGAGGCGCCCTTCTGGGGCCCGAAGACGTTGCTGGCCCCGTACAGGCCGGTCAGCGGGTTGTCCACATCCGTCGCGGCGACCAGGTTGACCTGGCGCAGCTGGGGCGATCCGGCGAGCGCTTCGGCCGTACCCAGGGCTGCTCCGCCGTAGGGAAGCGCGTAGCCGCCGACGTCGACCGGCCCCGCACCCAGCGCGGCGAGCATCCCGGCGCCGGCGTCGTTGACCGCCGACCCGCCCAGCCCGACGACCACCTCGGACGCGCCGGCCTCGACCGCGGCGGCCAGCAGGAGGCCCAGCCCGTACGACGTCGTGCGGTTGGGGTCCCGCTCCTCCGCGGTGAGCAGGTGCAGGCCGCACGCCTGGGCGCTCTCGACATAGGCCGTGCTGCCCGCCAGCAGTACGTCGCCGCGCGCGGGACGCCCGAGCGGGTCGACCGTGGCGACCGGCAGCCGGCGCCCGCCGAGCGCGGTGCCCAGAACGTCGACGAAGCCGGGGCCGCCGTCGGACAGCGGCCGGAGCACGCACTCGTCGGCGGGCGCGACCTCGTGCCAGCCCTCCGCCACGGCGGTGGCCACCTCGGCGGCGCTGAGCGTTCCGGCGAACTTGTCGGGGCAGATGAGTACGCGCACGAGCAGAAAGTACAGGTTTCGCTCAGGCGGGGCTGGCAACCTTATAGGCATGCCCACGCTTGTTCAGAGACTGCAGAAATTCCTTGCCAGCCCGCAGGGCCAGAAGGTGGTCGCTGAGGGGCGCCGCCAGCTGGCCAAGCCGGAGAACCAGGCGAAGCTGAAGCAACTCGCGACCCGGTTCCAGAGCCGCCGGCCGCGCTGAGCCGTCTTCCGCCCGCTGCTCGCGCGGCGCCGTCTGCCCGCTCGCCCGGCGGGCGGAGCGGCGGATCGCACGGCGCCGTCCGCCCGCTCGCCCGGCGCGGCGGTTCGCGCGACGCCCGCCTGGCGTTCGCCGCTCGGGCGCCGGCCGGTGAGTGCTTCGCCACACCTCGATCGACGTCACGCTGTGGAAACATGGACGGCGTGACGTCGACCTGGACCGAACCCGCGAACACCCCTCTCGCGCTGCTGCTCCTCGGCCAGGGCACCGACCCCGCCAGCGAGCGCGGCGTCGACTGCCCCGGCGACCTGCCCGCGCCCAGCGACCCCGACCTGGTCGCCCGGGCCACCGCAGCCAAGGCCGCCCTGGGCGACCGCGTCTTCGTGCTGGGCCACCACTACCAGCGCGACGAGGTCATCCAGTTCGCCGACGTCACCGGCGACTCGTTCAAGCTGGCCCGCGAGGCCGCCGCCAAGCCCGACGCCGAGTTCATCGTCTTCTGCGGCGTGCACTTCATGGCGGAGAGCGCCGACATCCTGACCAGCGCCGCCCAGCAGGTCATCCTGCCCGACCTCGCGGCCGGCTGCTCGATGGCCGACATGGCGGTGCTCGGGCAGGTCGAGACCGCGTGGGAGCAGTTCACCGATCTCGGCATCGCGGGCGACGTCGTCCCCGTGACCTACATGAACAGCTCCGCCGACATCAAGGGCTTCGTCGGCCGCAACGGCGGCGTCGTGTGCACGTCGTCGAATGCGGAGCGCGCGCTGCGGTGGGCGTACGAGCAGGGTCAGAAGGTCTTCTTCCTCCCCGACCAGCACCTGGGCCGCAACACCGCCGTCCTCGAGATGGGCTTCGACCTCGACGACTGCGTGCTCTACGACCCGCACAAGCCGCAGGGCGGCCTGACGGCCGAGCAGCTGCGCGACGCGAAGATGATCCTGTGGCGCGGGCACTGCTCGGTGCACGGGCGCTTCACGATCGACAGCGTGCGCGAGGTGCGCGAGCGGGTCCCCGGCGTCAACGTGCTGGTCCACCCGGAGTGCCGCCACGAGGTCGTGCGCGCCGCCGACTACGTGGGCTCGACCGAATACATCATCAAGGCGCTCGACGCCGCCCCCGCCGGCTCGGCCTGGGCGGTGGGCACCGAGCTCAATCTCGTACGCCGGTTGGCGCTCGCCCACCCGGACAAACAGATCATGTTTCTCGACCGAACGGTCTGCTACTGCTCGACCATGAACCGCATCGATCTCCCCCACCTCGTGTGGGCGCTCGAGGAGCTGGTCGCGGGGCGGGTGCCCAACCAGATCACGGTCGACGAGGACACCGCGAAATACGCCCGCGTGGCCCTCGACCAGATGCTCGCGCTGCCGTAAATCCGTCACAGCGGGTAGTCAAGGATAAGCCCAGCGCTCCACCGCACCTTTTTCTTGGCTTAATCATCAGCAATTCGTGCCCCGCTGAGTGTTGTGGTGATTTTCGTGATGGTCACGCAGGGCTATGCTGCCCGGGCGGCTGCCACCGGTGAACCCCCCACCGCCGGCAGCACCCCTACTCGCTCCGGGCGCACTGATGCGCCCGCCTCAGGAGGTTGCGTTGACCGACGACGTCCTGGCCGTCCACGGCGGTACGCCGCTGAACGGGCAGATCCGGGTCCGTGGCGCCAAGAACCTGGTTTCCAAGGCCATGGTGGCCGCCCTGCTCGGGGAGACCCCGAGCACGCTCTTCGACGTCCCGCGCATCCGCGACGTCGAGGTCGTCAGCGGCCTCCTCGAGCTGCACGGCGTCAAGGTGGCGAAGGGCACCGACGACGGCGAGCTGATCATGGACCCCACGAACGTGGAGAGTGCCAGCAGCGACGAGATCAACGTCCACGCCGGCTCCTCGCGGATTCCGATCCTGTTCTGCGGGCCCCTGCTGCACCGGCTCGGCCACGCCTTCATCCCGGACCTGGGTGGCTGCCACATCGGCCCGCGGCCGATCGACTTCCACATCCAGGCCCTGCGGGAGTTCGGCGCGATCGTCGACAAGACCCCCCAGGGCATGCACCTGACGGCGCCCAACGGCCTGCACGGTACGAAGCTCGAGCTCCCGTACCCCAGCGTCGGCGCGACCGAGCAGGTGCTGCTCACCGCCGTCCGCGCCGAGGGCGTCACCGAGCTGCGCAACGCCGCCATCGAGCCCGAGATCGTCGACCTCATCTGCGTCCTGCAGAAGATGGGCGCGATCATCAAGGTCCACACCGACCGGGTCATCGAGATCCAGGGCGTGCCCCGGCTCTACGGCTACCAGCACAAGCCGATCCCGGACCGCATCGAGGCCGCCAGCTGGGCCGCCGCTGCCCTCGCCACCCGCGGCGAGATCGAGGTGCTCGGCGCGCAGCAGGCCGACATGATGACGTTCCTCAACGTCTTCCGCTCCATCGGCGGCCAGTACGAGGTCACCGACGCCCGCGTGTCCCGCCCCGGCGTCACCGGCGTCGAGGGCGGCATCAAGTTCTGGCACCCGGGCGGCGAGCTGCAGGCCGTGGCGCTGGAGACCGACGTGCACCCCGGCTTCATGACCGATTGGCAGCAGCCCCTGGTCGTCGCCCTCACCCAGGCCCGCGGCCTCTCGATCATGCACGAGACCGTGTACGAGCAGCGCCTGGGCTACACCGAGGCCCTCAACTCCATGGGCGCCACGATCCAGGTCTACCGCGACTGCCTCGGCGGCACCCCCTGCCGCTTCGGCCGCCGCAACTTCAAGCACTCCGCGGTCATCGCCGGCCCGAGCAAGCTCCACGCGGCCGACCTGGTGATCCCGGACCTCCGCGCGGGCTTCAGCCACCTCATCGCGGCCCTCGCCGCCGAGGGCACCTCGCGCGTCTACGGCGTGGACCTCATCAACCGGGGCTACGAGGACTTCGAGAACAAGCTCTCGGCGCTGGGCGCCCACGTCGAGCGCATCTGACCCAGATCAGCACCGGCCGGGGGGGGGGGGGGGGTGGGGGCAGCCCCGGCCCCCCCCGGGGTGGGGGGGGGGGGGGGGGGGGGCGGGGAGGCCGG
>NZ_JAUZQD010000007.1 GCF_030709675.1 Symbioplanes lichenis | reverse complement strand
CCTGGGCGTGGTGCTCATCTCGCACAACATGAACGACGTCTTCGCCGTCAGCGACCGGATCGCCGCCCTCTATCTGGGCCGCACGGCCGCGCAGGTCAAGACGACCGACGTCACCCACTCCCAGGTTGTCGAGCTGATCACGGCCGGCCGCAGCGGCAACCTCGGCCTGCCGCCCGAGAAGCCCGCCGCCGCCGGCATCCCCGACATCACGCCCGGAGGGTCCGCCGCATGAGTACCTCCACGACCGAGACCGCCGGCAACATCCAGGTGGTCAAGCCGACCGTCGCCGGCCACCTGCACGACTACTGGGGCCGGGTCCGCGGCGGCGACATCGGCAGCCTGCCGGCCATCCTCGGACTCGTCGTGCTGTGCCTCGTCTTCGGCATCGCGCGGCCGACGTTCTTCAGCGCCACGAACTTCGCCAACCTGTTCTCGCAGGGTGCCGCGGTCATCTTCATCGCGATGGGTCTGGTCTTCGTCCTCCTGCTCGGCGAGATCGACCTGTCGGCCGGCTTCGCCAGCGGTGTCTGCGGCGCGGTCATGGCGATCCTGCTCACCGATCACGGCTGGTCGTGGCCGGGCGCCATCCTCGTCGCCCTGGCCACCGGCCTGGTGATCGGTTTCGTGCTGGGCTGGCTCTGCGCCAAGCTGGGCATCCCGTCGTTCGTCGTCACCCTGGCCGGCTTCCTCGCCTTCCAGGGCATCCTGCTGGTCCTGCTCAGCGGCGGCAAGAACATCTCGATCCGCGACAAGTTCGTCCTCGCCCTGGCCAACAACAACATGTCGGTCGCCCTGAGCTGGATCGTCGCCGTGGTCGCCGTGGCCGGCTTCGCGGCCGCCCAGTTCGCCAAGATCCGCGGGCGGGCGTCCCGGGGTCTGGTCACCGAGCCGATGGGCATCGTGGCGGCCCGGGTCGCCGGCCTGGCGATCCTGCTCTTCGCGGCCGTCGCGGTGCTGACGAAGGAGCGCAGCATCAACCCGCTGATCATCTCGGTGAAGGGCGTGCCGATCGTCGCCCCGATCATCGGCGTGATCCTGGTGGTCTGGACCTTCGTGCTGGCCCGCACCCGTTACGGCCGGCACCTCTACGCGGTCGGCGGCAACAAGGAGGCGGCCCGCCGCGCGGGCATCCCGGTCGACCGGATCCGCATCTCAGTCTTCGTGATCGGCACGTTCATGGCGGCCATCGGCGGCATCATCGCCGCCAGCCGGGCCAACTCGGTCGACCCGAACTCCGGCGGCAGCAACGTCCTGCTCTACGCCGTCGGCGCGGCCGTCATCGGCGGCACGAGCCTCTTCGGCGGCAAGGGCCGGGTCTTCGACGCGGTCATCGGTGGCGCGGTGATCGCGGTCATCGACAACGGCATGGGCCTTATGGGCTTCAGCTCCGGCACGAAGTTCATCGTCACCGGCCTGATCCTGCTGCTCGCGGCCAGCGTCGACGCGCTCTCCCGGCGCCGATCGGCGGCGACCGGCGCCAGATAGCCGCTGCGCCCGAGGGAGCCCGCCTGCTGTTCAGGCGGGCTCCGCTTGTACCTGCGGCGTGCCGTGCCACGAGTCCCACAGCGCGGCGTACGAGCCGCCCGCGGCCACCAGCTCGTCGTGCGACCCCAGCTCGGTGATCCGCCCGCCCTCGACCACCGCGACCCGGTCGGCGTCGTGCGCGGAGAAGAGGCGGTGGGCGATCGCGACCACCGTACGTCCCCGGAGCACCGCCGCCAGCGACTGCTCGAGATCACGCGCCGCCCGCGGGTCGAGCAGCGCCGTCGCCTCGTCCAGCACCAGGGTGTGCGGGTCGGCCAGCACGAGCCGGGCCAGCGCCACCTGCTGCGCCTGGGCCGCGGACAACGGCACACCGCCGGCGCCCACGAGCGTGTCGATCCCGGCCGGCAGGGCGTCCGCCCACTTGAGCGCGTGCACCGCGGCGAGCGCCTCCCGGACATCGGCCGCCGAGGACCCGGGCCGGACCATGGCGATGTTGTCACGCAGGGTGCCCATGAAGACGTGATGTTCCTGACTGACGAGCGCGACCTCCGTACGCAAGCGGTCGAGCGGAAGATCCGCGAGCGGGACCCCGCCGACGGTGAGCGACCCGGCACCGGGCGCGTGGACCCCGGCCAGCAGGCGGCCCAGCGTCGACTTGCCCGCGCCCGACGGGCCGACGATCGCCAGCCGCTCCCCCGGCGCGATGGTCAGCGAGATGCCGTGCAACACCTCACGCCCTTCCACGTACGAGAACCGGACGTCCTTGGCCACGATCTCGGTCCCCCGCGGCACCTCCTCGGTGGCGGGCGGGGTCTCGAACGAGACGCCGAGCAGCCGGGCCAGTGACGCGGCTCCCACCTGGAGCTCGTCGAGCCAGCCGAGGAACCGGTCGAGCGGGTCGATGAGCAGCTGCGTGTAGAGCACCGCCGACGTCACCTGACCCAGGTCCACCCAGCCCTGGTAGTAGAACCAGCCGCCGATGAGCAGGGTGCCCACGACCGGCAGGATGTAGCCGAACTCGACCGTGGGACTCCACACCGTGCGCAGCCACAGGGTGTAGCGCTCGGCCTGCCAGGAGCGGCTCAGGTCGGCGTCCGTACGGCGGAGGCGCTGGCGCTGGCGCCGCAGGGCGTCCACCGTCCGGGCCCCCTCGACCGTCTCCGCGAGGCCATCGGTGACCTGCGAATAGGCCGCGTTCTGGCGCAGGTAGCCGGCCGCCGCCCGGCGCAGGTACCACCGCGCCGAGAAGACGATCAACGGTACGGCGATCAGCAGCGGGAGGGCCAGCAGCGGGCTCACCAGGATCAGCGCCACCACGGCCAGCGCCACGGTGAGCAGCGAGATCAATGTCTCGGGCACCGCGAACCGGACGCACCGCGACAGCGCGTCGACGTCCCGGGAGGTCCGGGTCAGCAGGTCGCCGGAGCCGGCCCGCTCCACCGTGGACAGTGGGATGCGCAGCACCCGGTCCACGAACTCCTCGCGCAGCTCGGCGAGGATGCGCTCGCCGAGGCGGGCGGACCGGATGTAGGCGAAGCGCACCAGCACCGCCTGCGCCACGATGAACACGGCGATGAGGAGGGCGATGCGGTCCACGGCACCGAAGCCGGAGCCGTGCTCGATCGACTGGACGAGGTCGCCGAGCAGCCTGGGCCCGGCCAGCCCGGCGATCGCCGCCGCCGCGTGCAGTCCCACGGCGACAGCGAGCTGCCGGGGATGGCGGCGGAACAGATCGCGGGCGTACCTGCGTACCTGGTGGCTGTCCGCCACCGGCAGCGCGTTGCTCACTCGCGCAGCACCGTCCTCGCGTAGGCGCGGCTGCTGTCCAGCAGCTCGCGATGGGTTCCCTCGGCGACCGCCACGCCGTCCTCGACATAGACGACGTGGTCCGCCCGGTCCAGCACCAGCGGGCTGGTGGAGCAGACGACGGTGGTCCGGCCCCGCCGCGCCGGTCCGAGCCGGTCCGCGATGCGCGCCTCGGTGTGCGCGTCGACCGCGCTGGTCGGCTCGACCAGCACCAGGATCTCCGGATCGGCGACCAGCGCCCGGGCCAGCCGCAGGCGTTGCTGCTGGCCGCCGGAGAAGCTGCGGCCGCGCTCGGCGACCTCGCTGTCCAGGCCGCCGGGCAGCTCCGCGACGACGTCGTCGGCCGAGGCCGCCGCCAGCGCCGCCGGGGCCCGGCCGGTGCCGTCCGGATCGAGATCCTCCCGCAGCGGCCCCGAGAACAGCCGGGAATCGTTGTCAACCACCACGATCCGCTCCCGCACGGCGGCCAGCTCCAGCTCTTTCAGAGGTACGCCCGACAGCAGCGTCCCGTCGCCGGCGCGGCTGTAGCGGCCGAGCCGGTCGGCGATGGCGACCGCGTCGGCGGGCTGCGCCGCGGCGACCGCGGTGACCCGGCCCGCGCGGACGACGAGACCGGAGACCGGGTCCACGAGATCGCCGGTGCGCGGCACGGGAACCGGCCGGGGCGGATCCGGCAGGTCCGACTCCACGCGCAGCATGTCCACCACGCGCCGGCCGGAGACGTGCCCGCGGGTCAGCTTGTCGATCGTCTCGGTGAGCTGGCGCAGCGGTGACACCAGGAACGCGGCGTACCCGTAGAAGCTGACCAGCTGGCCCACGGTGATCCGCCCCTCCAGCGCGAAGCGGGCGCCGAGCCAGGTCACCAGCACCAGGAAGATTCCCGGTACGAGCACCTGGGCCCCGTCGAGCAGCGCCTCCACCCGGGCCACCCGCAGGCCCGCCGCGCGCAGCGACTGCGACCCGGCCCGGTAGCGCTCGGCCATGACCGGCTCGCCGCCCACCCCGCGCAGTACCCGCAGACCGCCGACCAGATCGGTGGCGCGGCCGGTGAGCTGACCCTGTTGCTCGCGATATTCCTGCTGACGGCGGTGCAACGGCCGGATCAGCAGGCTCACGACCGCGGTCAGCAGCGGAATGCCGAAGATCACGACCAGGCCGAGCGGCACCGACGTGAAGAGCAGCAGGACGGTGACGGTCAGTACGGCGATCACCGAGCCGGTGCCCCGGGCGGTGATGTCGATGGCGTTGCCGATGTGACTGATGTCGGCCGTCCCGATGGCAACGACCTCGCCCGCGTCGAGCCGGCGCGGCAGGGCGACGCCCAGCTTGCCGGACTTGCGGACCGACGCCTGGATCGTCCGGAACGCGGCGGACAGCCAGTTGTAGACCGCCCGCCGGTGGCGCAGGACACCGGCCAGCGCCTGCACCGCGCCGATGCCCAGCAGCACCAGGCTCCACAGCAGCAGATCGCCGCCGTCGTGATGGGTCAGGCCGGCGTCGATCGCCCGGCCCACGACCGCCGGGACGACGGCCTGGCACACCATCCACAGGACGGCGAAGATGACGGCGGCACCGACGGAGGCCCAAGTGCGGCGGGCCAGCCACGTCAGGTAGCGGGTGGCTGACCGGTGGTCGGGGCTTCCGGAGTCGGCAGGAGGCAGATCACGCATCGCCCTTCGACGTTACGTAATCCCGTGATCACGATCTAGCTGCCTTATCTATCGACCGGCGTGAAATCCCACACGTGCGGAGATCTTGCCACCAGCTCGGCGGGCGGCGCGGGTAACTCTTCCGGGGTATTGCGCCACCGGCTGATGACCACAATGCGCAGATCGGTCGAGGAGTAGACCTCGCTCGACACGTGCGAGGGCAGCACCTCCAGTTGCGGCACCGCCACGTCGCAGACCCAGCTCAGCAGCTCGTCGAAGCCACTGCGCGAGGCGCGGACCTCCCACATGCGTGCGATCATCCGTGCTTCCTACCCCGCGGCCACGACATCGGTCAATGACATTGCCGAATCCGCGGGCAGGTCGAGCCGGCTCGGGGCCACGCCCGCCGCCACGAGGTGTGACCCGAGGGCCGCCACCATGGCGCCGTTGTCGGTGCAGAGCTGGGGGCGCGGGACGCGTACGCGGATGCCCAGCTTGGCCGCCCGCTCCTCGGCCAGCAGCCGCAGCCGCGAGTTGGCCGCCACCCCGCCCCCGATCACGAGCGTCTCCACGCCGTGCTCCCGGCACGCGTCGAGCGCCTTCGCGGTGAGCACGTCGCACACCGCCTCCTGGAAGCTCGCCGCCACGTCCGCGACCGGCACCGGCTCGCCGGCCCGCTCTCGCGCCTCGACCCAGCGGGCGACCGCGGTCTTGAGCCCCGAGAACGAGAAGTCGAAGCGGTGCCGTTCCTGATCACGGGGCCCGGTGAGCCCACGCGGGAACATGATGGACGCCCGGTCGCCCGCCCGCGCCGACCGGTCGATCACCGGCCCGCCCGGGAAACCCATCCCGAGCAGCCGCGCGACCTTGTCGAAGGCCTCCCCGGCGGCGTCGTCGATCGTGGCGCCCAGCGGGGTCACGCCCGCGGTCAGGTCGTCCACGAGCAGCAGGGAGGAGTGACCGCCGGAGACGAGCATCGCGACCGCGGGCTCGGGCAGCGGGCCGTGCTCCAGGGTGTCGACGGCCACGTGGGCCGCGAGATGGTTGACGCCGTAGATCGGCTTGTCGGCCGCGAGGGCGTACCCCTTGGCGGCGGCGACCCCGACGAGCAGCGCCCCCGCAAGACCGGGCCCGGAGGTCACGGCGATCGCGTCGATGTCATTGAGCGTGACGCCGGCCTCGTCGAGCGCGCGCTGCATGGTCGGCACCATGGCCTCGAGGTGCGCCCGGCTGGCCACCTCGGGCACCACACCGCCGAACCGCGCGTGCTGCTCGACACTGCTGGCCAGCGCGTCGGCGAGCAGGGTGTGCCCACGCACAACTCCCACGCCGGTCTCGTCGCAGGAGGTCTCGATCCCGAGGACCAGGGGCTCGTCAGGCATCTCGCATCATCACCAGGGCGTCGGTGTTGCTGGGCTGGTAGTAGCCGCGCCGGATCCCGACGGGCTCGAAGTCATAGGTGGCGTAGAGGTGCTGGGCCGGCGCGTTGTCCACCGCGACCTCGAGCAGCACCTTCCGGCGGCCGGCTCGCTCGATGAGATCCTCGAGCAGGAGGCGGCCGATGCCACGCTTCTGGGCCTCACGGCGGACCGCGATGTTCTGCACCCAGCTCTCCTGCTCGTCCACCACGTTGAGACCGGCGTACCCGAGCAGCGAGGCGCCGTCCGTCGCGACGACGTAGTAGTTCCGCTGGGCCAGCTCGTTCCAGAACATGGCCGCCGACCACTTCTCCGCGCCGAAAAGATCCTCCTCGATCGGCAGCACCTCGGCGATGTGCCACCAGCGGAACCGCTCGAGAGCCGGTGGCGTGGTCATCGGTGCCCGCTCTTCCGCTGCCGGCCCGGCGCCTTGGTCACGTCCTTACCCGGCGCCTTGGTCGCTTTCCGGCCTGGCGCCTTGGTCGCTTCCTTGCCCGGCGCCTTGATCATTGCAGCACGCTCTTTCGCTCGGCGGCGGCAACCGCGTCGGGGCGGCGCAGGTAGAGCGGGGTGAGCACTTCGCCCGTCCCGCCGCGAATCTTGTCGAGGGCCAGCGCGATCAACGCCTCCCCGGAGGGATACAGCACCCGATCGTCGATCGGCATCCCGAACACCTCGCTGTACTTGACCGCACCCTCCCCGACAGCCCGGTCCGCAGTCACATGAAGATCGGCGGGCTTGCCCACATCGGGCTCGCCGACACGCACCCCGTCCTCATAGACCGCGTAGTAGACCTCCCGCCGCCGCGCATCGGTGGCCACGAGCACCCGCCCCGGCCCGGCCGCCCGCCCAAGCGCATCAAGCGAACAAACACCGTAAGTCGGAACCCCCAGCGCCTGCCCCATGGCCGCCGCCGTGGCCAGCCCGACCCGCAACCCGGTGAACGGCCCCGGCCCCAGCCCGGCAACAACCGCCCCCACCTCGCGAGCAGTCCGCCCAGCCTCCTGAAGCACAAGCCTCACCTGCGGCGCGAGCAACTCCCCGTGCGCCCGGGGATCAACGGTCCGCCGCTCCCCCAGCCCCCGCAGCAGCCCACCATCACCCACCTCGGCCAGCGCCGCCGTGACGGCAGGGGTGGCAGTGTCAAGAGCTAGAACGAGCACCAACAAACAGTAGCTTTCCCCCGCCGCCCCGCCGCACCCCCGGTCCGATCGCTGGACCGGCACGACGCGACGCCCCTCACGCAGATCCCCGCCACCCAGACACGTGGCGCGGGCCTCATACCGACGGTGAAGGCGCGCCGCACTCGGCCGCCCCGTTCGAACGCGCACCGCAGCCGAACCCGTGCCGCCTTCCCTGGTTCGCCGACTCGCCGCAGCCACCACCTCGGCGCGCGCCCTCTCGCACCCGCGCCCCGGCGAGCCCCTCGCGAACCGGCGATCCAGCAATCCAGCGACCCGGTGCTCCAGCGACCCGCCAGCCCCGCGACCCAGCGACCTCGCGGCCCCGGCGTCCCAGCAACCCGGCCACCCCACGACCTCGCACCCCGGCGTCCCAGCAACCCGGCACCCCGCGCCCCGGCGTTACGGCGACCCGGCGACCTGGCGACCTGACGTTTCGGCGGCTCGGCGACCTGACGATCCGGCGACGTGGCGATTCGGCGGCTCGGCGATTCGGCGGCTCGGCGACGCGGCGATCCGGCGACGTGGCGACGCGGCGACGTGGCGATCCGGCGATTCGGCGAGGGGCGGGGGCGGGCTCAGGCGCGCGGGTCCCAGTTGATGACCGGGCGGCCGGCGTCGGCGAGGGCCTTGTTCGTCGCGCTGAACATGCGGGCGCCGAAGAAGTCGCGGCCGCCGTTCATCGGGCTCGGGTGGCCCGACTCGATGATGGTGTGGGCCGGGTTGGTGATCAGCGCCGTCTTCTTGCGTGCGTAGGCGCCCCACAGCAGGAACACGATCCGCTCCGAGCGGGCATTGAGCGCCCGGATCGTCGCGTCCGTGAAGATCTCCCAGCCCTTGTCCTTGTGCGAGCCGGCCGACTTCTCTTTCACCGTCAGCACCGCGTTGAGCAGCAGCACTCCCTGCCGCGCCCAGCCCGTGAGGTCGCCACTCGAGGACGGCGGCACCCCGACATCCTCGGCGAGCTCCTTGTAGACGTTGCGCAACGAGGGCGGCACCCGCACCCCGTCCCGCACGCTGAAGCTCAGCCCATGCGCCTGGCCCGCCCCGTGATAGGGATCCTGGCCGAGGATCAGCACCCGCGTCTGCTCGGGCGAGCACAGCCGGTAGGCCGCGAAAAGGTCCTCGATCGGCGGATAGATCGTGTGCGTGCTGTACTGCTCGCCCACGAACGCCCCGAGCGCCGCGGTCGCCGCGGGGTCCAGGAACGGGTCGAGCTCCGAGCGCCAGGCGGGCGGCAGCAGCTCAGCAAGATTCACGTCAGCTCCGGTCTTTCGAAGGCGGGACGCAGAAACCATAGCCACCGGGTACGACACTTTCCCGTACCCTCACAGCTCTTTGATCCGCTCCGCCCAGTCCCCGCCGCAAGGCCGCAGCTCGATCACCCGCGTGTCGTCCTCGAGCCGATCGATCCGGACGCCCAGGTACTCGTCGTTCAGCTGCTCGACCATCCCGGCGCCCCACTCGACCACCGTCACCGCGTCCTCCGCCGACGCGTCCAGGTCCAGGTCGTCGATCTCGGCGCGCGGGTCGGGCGCATCCCCCAGCCTGTACGCATCCGCGTGCACCAGCGGCACCACCCCGCCCCGCCCCACATCCGCCCGATGCACCCGAGCGATCACGAAAGTCGGCGACGTGATGCTCCCGACCACCTTCAGCCCCGCCCCGATCCCCTGCACCAGAGCCGTCTTGCCCGCGCCCAGTGGCCCGGTCAGCAGCAGCAGATCACCCGGTCGCAGGATCCCGGCCAGCCGCGTCCCGAAGGCGTGCGTCTCCTCCACAGTCGACAGACGGAAGCTCATGAGATCTTGTCCAGGAAGGGCAGCAGCGCCGCGTTGACCTCGTCCGCCTTTTCCAGCATCACCACGTGTCCACTGTTGTCGATCTTGATCAGCTCGGCGTCCGGGAGATGCCGGGCGATCTCCTCGGAATGCGTCACCGGGGTCAGATAGTCCTTGGTCCCGACCAGCACCAGCACCGGCACGCCCTTGAGCACCGACAGCGCCGGGAAGCGGTTGTGGGTGTAGAGCGTGTGCAGGTATTTGGTCAGCGTCTCCACCGACGTCCGGGAGTTCATCTCCTCGACGAAGGTCACCAGCGACGGGCTGGGCCGTGTCTCGCCGAAGCCGTACCGGCGGGTCAGTAGCCACGCGAGATCGGACGACACGATCCGCGCCCGGTCGATGGTTCCGCCGCCGAGCCGGGCCGCCCCCGACCAGAGCGGGAAGAAGGGCGCGCTCGCCCGGGCCACGAGGCTCGGCAGCCCCAGCTTCGTCTTGTCGATCAGGCCCGCCGACGTGGACATGAGGACCACGCCGGTCACGCGATTGCCGAACCACTCCGGGTACTGCTCGGCGAACGCCATGATCGTCATGCCGCCCATGGAGTGTCCGACGAGGATGATGTGCCCGTCCGGGACCGTGGCGTCGAGCACGGCCGCCAGCGACTTGCCGAGCGCCGCGATGTCGTACTGGCCGGACTTGAGCCGGCTCGACCGTCCGTGCCCCGGCTGGTCGTAGAAGACGAGCCGGTGGTCGCCGCGCTCGGTGAGCACCTGGCGCTGGAAGTAGAACGTGCCCATGTCCAGCGCGAACCCGTGCACGAACACGATCGTCGGCTTGGGCTCGCCCGATTCCACCCGCGGCTCGACGATCTCGACGTGCAGCTCGGTGCCGTCGGCCGCGGTGACGGTCAGCTCCTCGTCGAACGGCTGGTCGCCGAACTCCTCGTCGACGTACGGGTCTTCTGATGTCCGCACCGACCGGCGCACCAGCAGCCGCTCGACCGCGAACGCCGTCGCGAGACCGGCCGCGGCGACACCCACCACAGCACCGGCGATGCCGACCTGCTTACGCGAGGGAACCGCCTTGGACAAAGACGTCGACAAAGACGACGGAACAGCTCGGGCCGGGCTCACGCGTCTGCTCCGGTCGAAGAGCCGGCCAACCCGGCGGTCCCGTCGAACACCCGGGGCACCCGCGCCGCTCCGAACCGCGTGACGATCTCCCAGCTGATCGTCCCGATCGCGTCCGCCCAGTCCGTGGCGGTCGGCTCACCGTGCGCACCCGGGCCGAAGAGGGTGGCGACGTCGCCGGCCCGCACCGGGTCGTCCCCGCAGTCCAGCACGATCTGGTCCATGCACACCCGTCCGGCGATCGTGCGAACCTTGTCGCCCAGCAGCACCGGCCCCACGTTCGAGGCATGTCGCGGCACGCCGTCGCCGTAGCCGAGCGGCACCAGAGCCAGCGTCGTCTCGCTCGCGGTGTGGTACGCGTGCCCGTACGAGACGCCCTGCCCGGCCGGCACCCGCTTGGTGAGCGCGACCCGCGCCCGGGCGGTCATCGCCGGCCGCAGACCGGGCGGCTGCGGCCCGGGCAGCGGCGAGATGCCGTAGACGGCCAGACCGGGCCGGACCAGGTCGTAGTGTGAGTCGGGCCGGCTCAGCGTCGCCGCCGAGTTGGCGATGTGGCGGTAGCGCGGCTCGATGCCGAACTGCTCGGCCGTCGCCAGCCCCTCGGCGAAGACGGCGAGCTGACGGTCCGTCGTCTCGTGCCCGGGCTCGTCGGAGCGGACGAAGTGGCTCCACACGCCGACGATCTCCGCATCGCCGTCGGCCTGGGCCTTAGCCGCCGCCTCGAGCAGGGCCGGCCACTCGTCGGGAGTCGAGCCCCCGCGGGCCAGCCCTGTGTCGATCTTGAGATGCACCCGGGCCGTCCGCCCCGCCCGTTGTGCCGCCGCGACGACCTCCGCGAGCTGCGGAAGGCTGCCCGCGTTGAGATCGATCTCCGCCTCGACGCCCTCGTGCAGCGGCATTCCGGGCGAATGGAGCCAGGACAGGATCGGTGCTGTCAGCCCGGCCCGCCGCAGCTGCAGAGCTTCGTCGAGGGTCACCACGCCGAGCCAGGTGGCGCCGCCGGCCAGGGCGGCCCGGGCCGAGGGCAGCATGCCGTGCCCGTAGCCGTCGGCCTTGACCACGGCCATGACCTCGGCGGTCGTGCCCGCGCGCAGCGTCGCCACGTTGCCGGCGATGGCGTCCAGATCGATCCGGACTTCGGATTGCCACATGTTCATCACCCTACTGAGCAGTCCGGGTCACAGCAGTTCGGCGAGGGTGGGGCGCAGGGCGGCCGCCACGTCCGCGGACGTCGGCGGGCCCCCGGCTGCCGCCCGCCGGCCGGCCAGTCCGTGGACGTAAGCCGCCGCGACCGCCGCCCGCTCGGCCGGCATTCCGGCGGCCAGCAACGATCCGAGCAGCCCCGCCAGCACGTCACCGGATCCGGCCGTGGCCAGCTCGGGCGTACCCGTCGGGTTGGCCCAGGTCTCGCCGGACGGCGCCGCCACGATCGTCCTGTCTCCCTTGAGCAGCACGACGCCGTTGAGTTTGCGAGCCAGCCGCGCGGCGGCCTCCATCCGATCGGCGCCGGGCAACTCCCCGGCGAGGCGCTCGAACTCCCGGTCGTGCGGCGTGACGACCAGCGGCGCCTCCCGACGGAGATACTCCGCGTGCTGCCCGTCGACGAGCAGAGTCAGAGCATCGGCGTCGAGCAGGACCGGCAGGGAGCTCGCGAGGACGCCCCGCAGCTCCTCCCGGGCGTCGTCGCTCGTGCCCAGCCCGGAGCCGCACACCCACGCCTGCACCCGGCCGGCATCGGCGACCCGGGACACGGCGACGACAGAAGGGTGCTGCCGGACGACTTCCCGATCGGCGCTGCCCGCATAGCGCACCATGCCGGTGGGCCCGGCGAGGGCTCCGGTCACGGACAGCAGCGCCGCGCCGGGATACTTCGCGGAGCCCGTCGCCACTCCGACCACGCCCCGGGTGTACTTGTCGGACGACGCCGAGGGGCGGGGCCACCACGCCGCGATGTCGGGCGCGTCGGGGATGCGTACCGCCGGATCGGCGTGCAGCGTCGCACCCAGGCCGATGTCGACCAGCTCGACGAGGCCCGCCAGGGCCGCGGCGGGGCCCACGACATGGGCCGGCCTGAGACAGCCGAAGGTGACCGTCACGTCGGCGTGAACCGCGTCACCCGGGACGTCTCCGGTGTCGACGGCCACTCCGCTCGGCACGTCCACCGCGACGACCGGCGGGCGCGTGCCGTCGCGCCCACGCAACCCGGAAAGACCCGCGACCAGCTGAGCCGCCTGCGAGCGCAACCCGCCGCTGCCACCGATGCCCACGATGCCGTCGACCACGAGGTCGGCGACGGACGGCAAGCCCGCCACCGTACGCCCGCCGGCGCGCACCAGCGCCGCAAGCCCGGCCGCGTGGGCTCTCTCGGGCTGCAGTAACACAGCCAGCACCGCAGCGCCCCGGGCAGCCAGCCGCGCGCCCGCGTAAAGAGCATCGCCACCGTTGTCGCCGCTGCCGACGAGCAGCACCACCGTCGCGCCGTAGACGCCGCCGCGCTCGCGCAGCAGCAACGCGCACCGACGGGCCAGCCCGGCCGCGGCGCGCTGCATCAACGTGCCCTCGGGCAAGATCGCCATCAGCGCTTTCTCGGCCGACCGTATGTCCGCCACCCGCCATGCGTGCCGCATCGGAACTCCCTACCTGCCGTTGCTCAGGCCTCCGCCACCACCATGGCCGAGGCGATGCCACCGTCGTGGGACAGCGACAGGTGCCAGCGGCTCACCCCGCGCTCGGCCGCGGCCGCGGCAACCGTGCCGGAGACGGTCAGCCAGGGCCGGCCGTCGGGGTCCGAGACGATCTCGCAGTCGTGCCACCGCAGCCCCGCGGGGGCGCCGAGCGCCTTGGCCACGGCCTCCTTGGCCGCGAACCGGGCGGCCAGCGACTCCGCCGAGCGCGGGTTGCCGGACGTCGTCGTCCGCTCCGAGTCGGTGAAGAGCCGATCTCCGAGCAGCGGCGTTCGTTCCAGCGAGCGGGCGAACCGTTCCACCAGCACCACGTCGATCCCGACAGACACGATCACACGGCCAACCCTATCCGGGCCGAGTTGTCCACAGGCCCGCCCGGGACGCCGAGAGGTTATCCACAGGCCCCCTGCGGGCCCCCGGGAAATCGGCCTATCTTGGCGGCCCCGAACCCCTCCAGGAGGTTGCCCATGCGGTCCGAACTGAGCGTCGACATCCCTGCCGTGCGGTCCTGGGCCACGGCGCTGCGCCGCACGGGCGAGCGGATGGAGGCCGATCCGCCGTCGCCCGGCGCGGGTCCCGTCTGGTCCTGCACGGCGGCCAACGCCGCGGCCGTCGCCGCGGCGCAGCGGATCCTCGCCTTGCTCACCGGCGACATCGCCGGCATCAGCGAGGCGGCCCTCACCACCATGGACGACTACGAGGCCGCGGACGACCGGGCGGCAGCGGCTCTGCGGCGGATGCGATGAGCGCCACAGCGATCGCGGGCGATCCCGCGCGGTGGCAGGCCGCCGCGATGGACTGGCGGCGTTGGGCGGCGGCCGCCGGCTTCTGGGCGGCCCGCATCCAGAGCTGCGCCGCACGTCTGCGTGAGCTCTGGTCGGGTGCCTGCGCGGAGGCCGTCGTGGCGGCCCTCACCGCGATCGTCCACCGGCTGACCCTGCTGCGCCTCGGGTGCTGGGCCGCCGATCAGGCGCTCAGCGAGTTCGCGGCGGCACTCACCCGGGCCGGGCGCACCGGCGGCTCCGCCGAGACTGCCGACCAGACCCACGCCGGCACCCTGCGCCGGCTCTTCCCCACCCCACAAACACACCCCACACCCACACCTTTCTGTACGGCCCCAGCCCCCAAAGTTCACGCCTGGTGGCAGTCCCTCACCCCGTCCCAGCGCGACGACGTGACAGCGAGACAGCCGGCCTGGCTCGGGGCCCTCGACGGCGTGCCCGCAGCCGCCCGCGACAGGGCCAACAGAATCCTGCTCGACGGCATGCACCTGCCCGGCGACCTGGCGGCGCGACTGGATGCCGAGTCGGGTTCCCGGGCGTACCTGATGGCTGTCGACCCGGGCGGCGACGGGCGTGCGGTGGTGGCCCTGGGCGACCCGGACGGAGCCGCCGCCGTGGTCACGCACGTGCCCGGGATGACCGCCGACCTGGCTTCCTACCGGGGTGAGCTGACCCGCGCCGACCGGCTCGCCGTCCGGGCCGCGGAGCTGGTGCCGGACCGCCCGGCCAGCGTGGTCATGTGGCTGGGCTACGACGCGCCGGACAACCTGCTCGAGGCCGCCGGCCGATCGTCGGCAGTCGCCGGGGCCGATCAGCTACGCCGGTTCCAGGAGGGGCTCCGAGTCACGCACCAGGGCGAGCCTGCTCGGCAGACCTTGCTCGGGCACAGCTACGGGTCACTGGTGGTGGGCACCGCGGCGGCGCAGCCCGGGCTCGCCGCCGACAGTGTGGTCTTCGTCGGCTCTCCCGGCGTGGGCGTCGACCATGCTGCGGAGCTGCGGGTGCCGCGCTCGGAGGTGTACGCCATGACGGCGTTCTCCGATCCCGTCCAGTGGGCGGCGGTGGCTCCGGACGCGCTGGCCCGGGATTTGCTCGTGAGCCGTGTGATCCCCGGCGGGGCGGCCCACGCGTTCCTGCGCCCCGAGGACGAGCTCTTCTTCGGGCGGAATCCCGCCGACCCGGCGTTCGGCGCTCACTCGGTGGCGAGTCAGCCGGACGCCGGGCACGTGGGCTACTGGGACGAGGGACGGCCCGCGCTGGACGCCCTCGCCCGGATCGTGACGGGACAGGCCGATGTCACTCCACGGTGACGGACTTGGCCAGGTTGCGGGGCTGGTCGACGTCGTGACCCCGCGCCGTGGCGATCTCGCAGGCGAGGATCTGCAGCGGGACGGTGGTCATGAGGGGTGCGAGCAGGGTGGGCGTACGCGGCACCGGGATCAGGTGATCGGCATAGGCGGCCACGGCGTCGTCGCCCTCCTCCGCGATCACGATCGTGCGGGCGCCCCGGGCCCGGACCTCCTGGATGTTGGAGACGACCTTGTCGCGCAGCACGCCGCGGCCGGCCGGCGACGGCACCACGCAGACGACCGGGGTGCCCTGGTCGATGAGGGCGATCGGCCCGTGCTTCAGCTCGCCGGCGGCGAAGCCCTCGGCGTGCATGTAGGCGAGCTCCTTGAGCTTGAGCGCGCCCTCCAGCGCCACCGGGAAGCCCACGTGGCGGCCGATGAAGAGGATCGTCGACGCGGTCCGGAGGTCGCGGGAGAGCTCGCGCACCTCCTCCATGCGGGTGAGCAGCTCGCGCAGATCGTCCGGGGTGCGCTGCAGGCGGGAGACGACGGCGGCGACCTCGTCCGCGTACATGACGCCGCGGATCTGGGCCAGGTGCAGGCCGATCAGGTAACAGGCGACGAGCTGGGTGAGGAAGGCCTTGGTCGAGGCGACCGCGATCTCCGGGCCGCCGTGGGTGTAGAGCACGGCGTCCGACTCACGCGGGATCGTCGAGCCGTTGGTGTTGCAGATGGCGAGCACGCGCGCCTTCTGCTCCTTCGCGTGGCGCAGCGCCATCAGCGTGTCCATGGTCTCGCCGGACTGGCTGATCACGATGACCAGCGTCGAACGGTCCAGCACCGGGTCGCGATAGCGGAACTCGCTCGCCAGCTCGACCTCGCACGAGATGCGGGTCCAGTGCTCGATGGCGTACTTCGCGACCATGCCGGCGTGGTAGGAGGTGCCGCAGGCGACGATGAAGACCTTGTCGACGTCGCGCAGGTCCTGGTCGGTGAGGCGCACCTCGTCCAGGACGATCTCGCCCCGCTCGGAGAGCCGGCCCAGCAGCGTGTCCGCGATGGCCTGCGGCTGCTCGGCGATCTCCTTCAGCATGAAGTGCTCGTAGCCGCCCTTCTCCGCGGCGGAGGCGTCCCAGTCGATGTGGAACTCCTTGCCGCTCGCCTCGGCGCCCGCGAAGTCGGTGATCTCGATGGCGTCCGGCGTGATGAGCACGACCTGGTCCTGGCCGAGCTCGACGGCCTCGCGGGTGTGCTCGATGAAGGCGGAGACGTCGCTGGCGAGGAAGTTCTCGCCCTGGCCCCGGCCCACCACGAGCGGGGAGTTGCGCCGCGCCGCGACGACGGCGTCGGGCACCTCGAGGTCGATCGCGAGCAGAGTGAAGGCGCCCTCGAGGCGGCGCACGGTCCGGCGCATGCCCGCGGCGAGCAACTGGGGGCCGGTCTCGGTGGCGCCCGACTCGCGCAGGGCGCGGATCTCGGCGGCGAGCAGGTGGGCCGCGCACTCGGTGTCGGTGTCGCTCACGAACTCGACGCCCGTGGCCTCGAGCTCGGCGCGCAGCCGGGAGAAGTTCTCGATGATGCCGTTGTGGATCACGGCCACGCGCCCGTCGCCGGACAGGTGCGGGTGCGCGTTGCGGTCGGTCGGACCGCCGTGGGTGGCCCAGCGCGTGTGCCCGATGGCCGTCGGGCCGGTGGCGATGCCGTCGCTCGCCCGCTCGGAGAGCGCCTTTTCGAGGTTCGCCAGCTTGCCGGCCTTCTTCTCGGTCAGGATGGCCGAGTCGCCGACCACCGCGACGCCCGCGGAGTCATAGCCGCGATATTCCAGGCGGCGAAGCCCGTCGAGCACGATTTGCAGCGCCGGTCGAGCACCGACGTAACCCACGATCCCACACATGTGGGGCAGCGTAGCGGACTTTCGCGCATCTGTGGTGCGCGAGAGGCATACTTTTGCGCACGCCACTTGATCGAAATGGGCGAAGCGGACGACCTGGGCAGATATAGCCGCAGGTCATCGACGGCTCCGACACGACCGGGTGATCCGCGGCTGGCGGACCCGGCGTACCGTCGAGCCGACGACTCCCCGGGAGAGACGCTTGAGCTACCCACCGCCGCCCTCCGACCCCCACGACCCGCCCTCGGCCGATCCGTGGGCGACCTCGACGGGCGACGCCCAGGCGCCCCAGCCGCAGCCGCGACCGGGCGAGTATTTCCAGCCGGGCCAGGCGGCCGTCCCGCCGCCCGTCGAGTTCGATCCGTACCCGCCGACGTCGCAGTTTCCGTCGAGCACCCAGCCCGGATACCAGGGCTACCAGCAGCCGGGTTACGCGCAGCCCGGCCCGCAGCCGGGATACGCGCCGCCCGGATACGGCCCGCCCCAGCCGGGATACCAGCAGCCCTACGAGACGCCGAAGCCGAAGCGGAACAACACCCCGCTGATTGCCGTGCTGATCGCCGTGACGCTGCTGCTCTGCGCCGGCGGGGTGACCTCGGTCGTGCTCCTGGTGAACAGGGCGACCGAGAAGGCCCAGGAGACGATCGGCTCGGTGCCGACGGCGCCGCCGGACATCGACGTCCCGGGGCTGCCCACCGAGCTGCCGACCGACCTGCCCACGCTGCCGACCGACCTGCCCGACCTGCCCGGCAACGGCGGCTTCGGCGAGGAGTTCGAGGTCGAGTACGAGGTGACGGGCGACGGCCCGGTCTCGATCGTCTGGGTGGACGCCGAGAAGGGCCCGCAGCAGGAGAGCGACGTCTCGCTGCCGTGGCGCAAGACGCTGACCATGCAGAAGCCGTATTTCGTCTCGGTGACGGCCGTGCGCGCCGACGTCGAGGAGGGCACGATCGCCTGCTCGGTGAAGGTCGACGGCGAGCAGGTCGCCGAGAAGGAGGGCACCGGCCGCTTCACGACGGCCAGCTGCTCGAAGACGGTTTCCTGAGGCGAGCCCGTAGGCTGGCGGGCGTGACGTCGTCGATCTCGGCGGACCCGCTCGTCGGCCGCATGCGCCCGTTCGGCACCACCATCTTCACCGAGATGTCCGCGCTCGCCGCGCGGACCGGCTCGGTCAACCTCGGTCAGGGGTTCCCCGACACCGACGGGCCGCCGGAGATGCTCGCGGCGGCCGCCGAGGCGCTGCGCTCCGGCGCCAACCAATATCCGCCGCTGCCGGGCATCCCCGCCCTGCGACAGGCCGTCACCGCGCACGAGCAGCGCTTCTGGGGTCTCGCCCGGGACCCGGACACCGAGGTCGTGGTGACGGCCGGGGCGACGGAGGCGATCGCCGCCGCGGTGCTCGCCCTGTGCGAGGCGGGCGACGAGGTCGTGTGCTTCGAGCCCTACTACGACTCGTACGCGGCGTCGATCACGCTGGCCGGAGCGGTGCGCCGCCCGGTGACGCTCCGTCCGGGCCCGGACGGCCGGTATGCCTTCGACGAGGCCGAGCTGCGCGCCGCCTTCGGGCCGCGGACCCGGATGGTGCTTCTCAACACCCCGCACAACCCCACCGGCAAGGTCTTCACCCCCGCAGAGCTCGCCCTGATCGCGGAGCTGTGCCGGGAACACGACGTGTACGCGGTGACCGACGAGGTGTACGAGCACCTCGTCTTCGACGACGGGCGCCACGTCCCGCTGGCCGGTCTGCCCGGGATGCGCGAGCGCACGCTGCGGATCTCGTCGGCCGGCAAGACGTTCTCGTGCACCGGCTGGAAGGTCGGCTGGGCCACCGGTCCGGCACCGCTCGTCTCGGCGGTGCAGCGCGTCAAGCAGTTCCTGACCTTCGTCAACGCGGGCCCGTTGCAACCGGCCGTCGCCGTGGCGCTGGGGCTGCCCGACGCCTACTTCGCCGGGTTCCGCGCCGGGCTGCAGGCACGGCGGGACAGGCTCGTCGCCGGGCTCGCCGAGGCCGGCTTCCGGGTCCTGCCGTCGGAGGGCACCTATTTCGTCACCGCCGACATCAGCCCGCTGGCGCCCGAGGACGTGGACGGGGTCACCTTCTGCCGGACCCTGCCCGAACGGTGCGGGGTCGTCGCGGTGCCGACCCAGGTCTTTTACGACCACCAGGAGCAGGGGCGCCGCCTGATCCGCTTCGCCTTCTGCAAGCGGGAGGACGTGATCGACGAGGCCGCCCGCCGCCTGAGCGGCCTGTCCCGCTGACGGAGGCGAAACCGCCCGCCGCCTGAGCATGCTCGCGGGCTGAGGAAAACGGCCCAGCGCCGCGCAAGAGAGCGCAACGCCGGGCCGGAAAGAGCCGGGCCGGAGGAAAACGTTCAGGCGGGGCTGGCCGTGCGGACCTCGTCGGCGACCCGCTCGGCGACGCTCCGCGCCTGCTCCTCGGTGGCCGCCTCGACCATCACCCGGACGAGCGGCTCGGTGCCCGACGGGCGGAGCAGCACCCGGCCGGTCTCGCCCAGCTCGGCCTCGGCCAGCGCCACGGCGGCCTGCACGGTCGGGGCCTGCGCACCGGCCTCACGGTCGGCGACGTTGACGTTGATCAGGACCTGGGGCAGCTTGTGCACCACGGCCGCCAGGTCGGCGAGCGACTTGCCGCTGGACGCCATCGTGGCCATCAGGTGCAGGCCGGTCAGCACGCCGTCGCCCGTGGTGGCGTGCGCGGGCATGACGATGTGACCGCTCTGCTCGCCGCCGAGGGCCAGCTTGCCGGCGTTGAGCTCCTCGAGGACGTACCGGTCGCCGACCTTGGTCTCGATGAGCCGGATGCCCGCCTCCTTCATCGCGAGGCGCAGGCCGAGGTTGCTCATGACCGTGGCCACCAGCGTGTCGCCGGTGAGGGTGCCCGCGTCGCGCATCGCCAGGGCCAGGATGGCCATCATCTGGTCGCCGTCGACGACCTCGCCCGTGGCGGTGACGGCGAGGCAGCGGTCCGCGTCGCCGTCGTGGGCGAGACCCAGGTCGGCGCCCTCCCGCACAACCGCCTCGATCAGCGACTCCATGTGCGTGGACCCGCAGTTGTCGTTGATGTTGAGGCCGTCGGGCTCGGCGTGGATGGCGATGACCTCCGCGCCGGCCTGCTCGTAGGCAGCCGGGGCGACGTCGCTCGCGGCACCGTTCGCGCAGTCGACGACGACCTTGATGCCGGCCAGGCTGTGCGGCGTCGCGTCGACCAGGTGCTTGGTGTAGTGCTCGGCACCGTCGAGCAGGTCGTGCACGCGGCCCACGCCGGCGCCGGTCGGGCGGCCGACCAGCCCGTGCCCGTCGGCGATCGCCGCCTCGATGCGCTCCTCGATCTCGTCCGGGAGCTTGAGGCCGCCGGGGGCGAAGAGCTTGATCCCGTTGTCCGGCATCGGGTTGTGTGACGCCGACAGCATGACGCCCAGATCGGCCTGCGCCTGCCCGGTCAGGTAGGCGACGGCGGGCGTGGGCAGCACCCCGACCCGGACGACGTTCGCGCCGGCGCTGGCGAGGCCCGCCACCACGGCCGCCTCGAGCATCTCGCCGCTGGCCCGCGGGTCCCGGCCGACGATGGCGAGCGGCTGGTGGCTCCGGTCGCTCTCGATCAGCACCCGGGCGGCGGCCACGGCCACCGACAGTGCCAGCTCCGGGGTCAGCAGCTCACCGTTGGCAAGCCCGCGTACGCCGTCCGTGCCGAAGAGTCGCCCCATGGCGCCGTTCCTTTCGGTGGTCCGGACGCTCCGGACCGGAAGTCGGTGGGTCCCGCCGCACGAAGCAACCGCCGCGACGGAGAGTCGGCCCGCCACGTAAAGCGACGGGGAAGTCGGCCCGCCACAAGAAGCGACGGGGAAGTCGGCCCGCCGCGTGAAGCGACGGGAAGCCTGCCACGAGACGCGCGGCCGAGTGGTCAAAGCGTGACGCGCGGCCAAGTGGTCAAAGCGTGACGCGCGGCCAAGTGGTCAAAGCGTGACGCGCGGCCGAGCGGGAAAAGCAAACAAAGCTCAGAGATGCGAAACGGCCGGGCACGCCCCGAGCGAGGGGGCGCACCCGGCCGTATCGGTCAGACGTGGTGCAAGACGAGCGCTGAGGTCAGCGCTTCGAGTACTGCGGGGCCTTGCGGGCCTTCTTGAGACCGTACTTCTTGCTCTCCTTGACGCGGGCGTCACGGGTGAGGAAGCCGGCCTTCTTGAGGGCGGGGCGGTCGTCGGGCTCGTTCGTGATCAGGGCACGAGCGATGCCGAGGCGCAGGGCGCCGGCCTGACCGGTGATGCCGCCGCCACGCAGGTTGGCGATGACGTCGAACTGCTCGGCCTTCTCGGTGGTGACGAGCGGCTCGCGGATGAGCTGCTGGTGCACCTTGCTCGGGAAGTACTCCTCGAGGTCGCGGCCGTTGCAGACGATCTTGCCGCTGCCGGGGACCAGGCGGACCCGGACGATGGCCTCCTTGCGGCGGCCGACGGTCTGGATCGGGCGATCACCGGGGCGCGGCGCGCGAACGGCGGGAGCCGGGGCCTCGACCACCACGACGGTCTCAGCGGGCTCTTCGACGGTCTCGACGTTCTCGACGACCTCGGGCTCGACGATGTCGGTCATGCTGTTTCCTTCGCCCGCGCTCACTGCGCGATCTGCTTGATTTCGAACGGCTGCGGCTGCTGCGCGGCGTGCGGGTGCTCGGCGCCCGGGTAGACCTTCAGCTTCTTGATGATCTGACGCGCGAGCTTGTTGTGCGGGAGCATGCCCTTGACGGCCAGCTCGACCGCGTGCTCGGGGCGCTTGGTGAGCAGCTCCTCGTAGCCGACCTGCTTGAGACCACCCGGGTAGCCGGAGTGGCGGTAGGCGACCTTGGTCTGCCGCTTGTTGCCGGTCAGGGCGACCTTGCCGGCGTTGATGATCACCACGAAGTCGCCGGTGTCGACGTGCGGTGCGAAGGTCGGCTTGTGCTTGCCGCGCAGAAGGGTCGCGGCGTGGGTGGCCAGGCGGCCCAGGACGACGTCAGAAGCGTCGATAATGTGCCACTGACGCTCGATCTCACCCGGCTTCGGGCTGTACGTACGCACAGAATTACCTTGTCTCGTCGTCGGTCTTGGGGCGCGCGCTGGTCGTAACAGGCACGACCATCAAGCGTACCCGAACGGGGACGCTCGCAGCTGTCGCACAACAGCAGGCAACAATACCCGCCAGCGCGGCGCGCGGTCAAAACGGGCTAGGAGGCCCGTCAGCCGACGGACCGCATAACTTATCGGTCCCAGGATAGGCCGTGATGCGCGGCACGCCGACAGCGGGGCACGTGATTCCACCCACCGTGGCGGAGAACGAAACCCACCGTGGCGGAGAACGAAACCCACTGTCGCGGAGAACGAGGCCCACCGTGGTCGCCGCATCCGGCCGGACGAGAACGCCGAGTGTCGATCGATGCCTTAGCAGGCTCGAAACATACGGGACCCGCGACCGAAATTCCCCACCGGCACGCTTCCGTCATGGCACGTGGTGATGTCTCCCCGAAGGTGCGGTTCTCCGCGCCCGGGTGCGCCACCACCACGACCTCCGAGCCACCGCCAGGGTTGAGGACGGACCTGGCGGTGCCTGCCGGCGCGGGCGACCGCATCGGCGGAGGAGAGCCGCGGCGTGTGCCGGCCGGAGGTACGGCGGAGAACGCAGGCGTGACATGGGAGCGGGTCGACGCTGAGGACGGCGGTCTCCGAGCGTGCCCTTCGGTGGACCGGCCGGCCACGCCGCGGCTTTTCACGAACACATGACCGACCGGACGGGAAGTACGCGACGTCCGGTCCTCACCGCATCGGCTCTGGAGGAGCCGGCGGCCTCCCTGGCGGGCTACACGATCGGGGTCACCTCCGATCACCGCCGCGACGAGCTCGCCGGCCTGCTGGAGCAACGGGGAGCCCGGGTTGTGATCGCCCCGGCGCTGCGCATCGTCCCGATCGCTGACGACGCCGAGCTGCGCGCCGCCACCCGGGCCTGTCTCGCGTCGCCACCGGACATCGTGCTCGCCAACACCGGGATCGGCATGCGGGGCTGGCTCGAGGCGGCCGAGGGCTGGGGGCTGGCGGAACCGCTGCGCGACGTGCTCTCCCGGGCGTACCTGGTCGCGCGTGGCCCCAAAGCCCGGGCCGCTGTCCGGTCCGCCGGGCTCCGGGACAACTGGTCACCGGAGGGCGAAAGCTACGAGGAGGTCGTCGACCATCTGACGGCTCGCGGCGTTTCCGGCCTGACGGTGGCGATGCAGCTGCACGGCGAGAGCCAGCCGGAGTACACGGAGGCGCTCCAGGCCGCCGGCGCCCGCGTGGTCGAGGTCCCGGTCTACCGCTGGGCGCCACCGATCGATCCGGCGCCACTGCACCGTCTGGTCGATCTCATCACCGGCCGGCTGGTCGACGCCGTGACGTTCACCTCCGCGCCGGCGGTGGGCGCGGTGCTGCGGGCGGCGGGCCAGGAGGTCGACGAGCTGCTGACTGCCCTGCGTACGGACGTCCTGGCGGCCTGCGTCGGCCCGGTGACCGCGGCTCCGCTGCGCAAGCACGACGTCCCGGTGATCGCACCGTCCCGGGCCCGGATGAGCGCCCTGGTCCGTACGATCGTGGACAAGCTCCCCCAGCGGGCCCTCAGCCTCGAAGTCGCCGGGCACGCGCTGACTCTGCGTGGCCACGCGGCGATCATCGACGGTGAGCTGCGTCCGCTGGCTCCCGCCCCGATGGCCGTCCTGCGCGCGCTCGCCGTCACGCCCGGTCGCGTGCTCTCCCGGGCCGCCTTGCTGCGCGCCCTCCCCCGCGGCGCCGACGAGCACGCCGTCGAGATGGCCGTGGCCCGGCTCCGCGCCGGCCTGGGCACCCCGGGCGTCGTCCAGACGGTGGTGAAACGGGGTTATCGGCTACCTCTGTGAGACGAGGCAGCCGATGATCACCCGACCGGCGCGGGGAACCCGCGGCCCTGTTCGGCGACGAGCGTCCGCATCGCGTGCTCGACCACGCTGACCAGCACCATCTTCACCGAGTCGCGCTGCCGGGCGTCGCACATGACGAGCGGCACCTGGGGCGAGATGGCGAGCGCCTCCCGCACCTCCTCCGGCTCGTAGCGCGGCGCGCCGTCGAAGCAGTTCAGCGCCACGATGTAGGGCAGGTGCCTGTTCTCGAAGTAGTCGAGCGGGGCGAAGGCGTCCGAGATGCGGCGGGTGTCCACCAGCACGGCGGCGCCGACGGCCCCCCGGATCAGCTCGTCCCACATGAACCAGAAGCGCGTCTGGCCCGGCGTCCCGAAGAGGTAGAGGATCAGGTCCTCGGCCATGGTGATGCGGCCGAAGTCCATCGCCACCGTGGTGGTCTCTTTGCCCGGCACCTTGGACGCGTCGTCGATGCCCTGCCCGGCCGAGGTCATGACGGCCTCGGTGGTCAGGGGCTCGATCTCGGAGACCGCACCGACGAGCGTCGTCTTGCCGACGCCGAAGCCACCAGCGACGACGATCTTCGCGGAGGTGATCTCCTTGGGTTGCGCCCCCGCCCGCTCAGAGCTTGCGAAGTCCACTCAACACCCTTTCCAGCAGATCCATCCGCTCCGTGAACCCTTGCTTGGGAGCGGCGCTGTGCAAAGCCAACATCCCGTCGTCGACCATGTCGGCGACGAGCACCCGGGCGGCCCCCAGCGGGAGCCGGCTGTAGGCCGCGATCTCGGCCAGCGACTGCGCCTTGGGCTCGCACAGCACGGCGATGCGATATTTGTCGTGCCCGGCGAACCGGGCCTCCTGCACGGCGGCCTGGCTCGCCACCAGGACCGCCTCGATCGGGATCTCCCGCCGTGGCTCCGTCCGGCCCCGGGTGACCGCGTACGGACGGACCAGGTTGCCGCGGGGGTCGTGCGGCTGCCCCATCGGGCGGTCACCTCCTTCCGGCTGGCACGGGACACGTCAGGAACACAAGCGGCTCAGTGATGGACGACGGCCTCACGCGGGGCCGGCACGAGGGCCGCGCCGACGCGCTCGACCAGCAACGCCATCTCGTAGCCGACCTGGCCGACGTCGCAGCTGCGCGCCGCGAGCACGGCCATGGACGACCCGTCGCTGATGGACATCAGGAACAGGTAGCCGCTGTCCATCTCGATGATCGTCTGCTGCACCTGACCGGCGTTGAACATGCGCGACGCGCCGTCGGTCAGGCTCACGACGCCGGAGGTGATCGCGGCGAGCTGGTCGGCACGGTCCGCCGGCAGGTCCCGGGACGAGGCCAGCAGCAGGCCGTCGGCGGAGACCGCGACGACGTGGGCGATTCCGGCCACGCTGTCGGCGAAGTTGCTGAGCAGCCAGCCCATGTCCTGCATGGTGGGGGGCCTGGTCACTGTCCGTTCTCCTTCGGAGCAGGGGCGAGCGCGGCAGCTTCCTCACTGCCGGCCGTACGCCCTCGTTGCACGCCTCGGTGGTACGCAGAGAGGAGCCCGCGCACTTGGTCCGGGCTGCGCCGATTCTGTTGACGCGGCACACTTTGCACCCCACCCGGGACGAGCTGGGCCTGAGGTGTCCGCTTGGGCAGCCCGGAGCGGGTGGTGTCGGTGACGTTTGGTTGTGCCGCCGCCATCGCCCGCTGCCATCCTTCGTCAGCCGCGGTCCGCCACGCGTCGTCGGCAGCTCGGCGCTGCCGGGGCACGGACGGGTTACCGCTGTCGGAACCGGCGTCGTCCGCCGGCCGGGAACCATTCTGCCCCGCATTCACGGATCGGCCACTGGCTGAAGCCGCAGGAGACACGGGAGCGGGAGAATCTTCCGCTGTTACTTCCGGCACAACGTCCGAAACCGGCTCGACCGGCGCCTCGGTGGACAGGATCTGCGTCTCGTCGGCCGGCGCGGCGGGCTGGTTCGGCGGCGGGGCGTAACCCGCCGTCGGCATGCTCCACTCCTCGCCGGGCGTCTCGTCACCGCCCAGGAACCAGCTCTGCTGCATCTGCAGGAAGATCGGCGCGGGCTCGGCCGGGCTGTCGGCGGCCGGCGCGGGCGGCATTTCCGCCAGCGCGGCGCCCCACCCGTCGGGGTTCGGGCTCACCGGGCGGTTGGCCGGCGCCTCCACCATCGGGAACGCCGTCGCGGCCGACCCGGCGGGCGCCGGCACCTCGACAGCCGCAGCCGGCGCCGAGACCGAAGCCGCCGGAGCCGGCGCCGAGACAGGAGCCGCCGAAATGGGAGCGGCTGAAACCGAGGCCGACGAGATCGGAGCGGCGGAGATCGGGGACGAAGCGGGCGACACCGGCGACGGCAGTCCCCGGTCCGCCACACCCCGCTTGGGCAGCGCGGGCCTGTTCGGGGTCGGGAAACCCTCGCCCGGTCCGGGCAGCTGCGACGGCTGCGCCGGGAGCAGAGGATGCTTCGGTACGGCCGGCGACTGCGGCGCGGAGATGCCGCCCGACCCGGCCCGGATCGCCGGCCCGTCCCGCCACGGATCCGGCGCGACGGCCGGCAACGTCGCCGTGGCCGCGCGGCTGAAGCCGGTCGGGTCGTTCCACGCCGCGGGCGCCGCGTCGAGCTGGCGCGGGCCGCGTCCCGGCGGGTCGAGCGGCCGGCTGTTGGGCAGGATCACGATGCTGTTGGGCAGGATCACCTGGGCGACCGTGCCGCCCTCGATGTTGGCCCGCAGCTCGACACGGATGCCGTAGCGTCCGGCCAGCCGGCCCACGACGGCCAGGCCCATCAGGCGGAAGGCGGCCACGTCGACGTCCGGCGTCTCGGCCAGGCGCCGGTTGAGGCTCTCCATCTGCTCCTCGGACATCCCGAGGCCGCGGTCCTCGACCTGGATCACGACATAGTCGCGGATCCGGCGGCCGTCGGCGACCACCACCGTGTTCGGCGGCGAGAAGCGGGTCGCGTTGTCGAGCAGCTCGGCGACGAGCCGGACGACGTCGTTGACCGCGACGGCCATGATCGAGATGTCGGTGTCGACCGTGCCGAACTCGATGCGGTTGTAGAGCTCGACCTCGGACTGGGCGGCTCGCAGCGCGTCGACGACCAGGGCGTCCTCGCGGCGCGGGGCGCTGGAGTCGGCGCCCGCCAGCACCAGCAGGTTCTCGTCGTTGCGGCGCATGCGGGTGGCGAGGTGGTCGAGCTCGAAGAGCCGGGCCAGGCGCTTCGGGTCCTCCTCGGTGCGCTCGATCGTGTCGAGCTCGCCGATCATGCGGTCGACCAGGCTCTGCGAGCGGCGGGCGAGGTTGAGGAACATCGCCGAGACGGTGGTGCGCAGGGCGGCCTGCTCGGCCGCGATCCGGACCGCCTCGCGGTGGACCACGTTGAAGGCCTGCGCCACCTGGCCGACCTCGTCGCGGTTGGTGAGCCGGATCGCGTCGGGCAGCTGGTCGACGATGTCGTCGACGCCGCCATCGCCCAGGTTGCGCACGTCGCGGAGCCGGGCCACGGCGTCGGGCAGGTCGCGGTTGGCCACCGCCAGGGCACCCTCGCGCAGCCGGCGCAGCGAGTTGTTGAGCGAGCGGGCCAGGACGACGGCCAGGGCGACGGCGATGACCAGGACCAGCAGGATCAGGCCGGCCTCGAGGGCGGTCTGCTGACCCACCTCGGAGCTCTCGTCGGCGGCCCGGGCGAGCGTCTCGCCCTCCAGCCGCTGCTCGGCCCAGCGCATGAGGTCGACGACCGCGCCGAGGGAGGTGGTCACCTCGGCGGCGGGCACCGCTTCCTTGCGCGCGATGCGGGTGGCGGTCTGGTCGGCGAGGTTGACCGCGTCACCGGTGACCGTGTCGTCGATCAGCTGCTGCTGCGCCGGGGTGGCGACCAGCGAGAAGCTCTCGAGCGCCTCCTGCTGGCCGGTCTGGGTCGCGGTGAGCACGGTGAGCTGCTCGTCGCTGACGTCGCCGGCGGAGCGCGCCGCATAGGCGACGGCCTCCTGCTCGGCGGTGCCGGCCTTGGCCCTGGCGAAGGCCGAGAGCGCGCGCAGGCTGTCGGCCACGTCGCCCTCGCCCGCGTACTGGCTGAGGACCTCGTGATAGCCGATCAGGTCGGTGGTCACGACGCCGTAGCGCGTCACGGCCTCGGAGACGGCGATCTGGTCGCGGTCGACGATCTTCTTGCGGGTGGCGTCCATCAGCCGCAGGTGGTCGTCGATGCGGTTGAGCGCGGTGGCCACGACGGCGGGCGGATCGTCGATCTCGCGCCGGTCGGTCGTGAACTTGTCGATCCGCTCGTCGCTCGCCGCGACGAGGGCGTTGTAGCCCTTGCGGTCCGCCTTGGGGTTCGCCAGATATTCGGCGGCGGCCATGCGCTCCTGGTGCAGCGCCTGGGTCAGGCCGGACACGTCGGTGCCGAGGCGGGTCAGGTCCTCCACCCGGCCGGCGTCGACGGCCTGCCGGCCGACGTCCACCAGTCGCACGGCGGCGAGGGCGAGGACGGCGGCCAACGGGACGAAGAGGATCAGCGTCAGCTTGGAGCGGATGCGGGTGTCCTGCAGGCGCGGCAGCCAGCGGCGGCGCGGACGGACGGCGGCCGGCCGGGGGCTGTCGTCGCGGCCGGCGGCGGAGGAGCCGAGGGCGGGAGCGGACGAGCCCGCGGGAAAGGTCGAAGCCTGGGTCGAAGATCCGGTGCTCACGACATCTCCTCGCTGATCATCTCCGCATCTCGTCGTCCGCCCGGATGCGGGAAGCGGGCCCACCGGACCCCCCGCGGCAAGGCACGTGCCACACGCGGCACGGCCGCGATTTCATCAGAGTCGGCAACCGTTTGGGAAGCCCGCGACCGTCCGGAATGAGCGTTCACGAGCCGGAGACAATGGTCCGAACGGATCGACAATCGACACACAGTAGGTGTTGACGTGCGCAAATGTGACGACGGCAACGCAACGTATCGGCGCAGTGACACTTATGCATCAAGATTCCAACCACTATGTGGGATGAACGTCCCGCGCAAGGCTCTGCGCGCGGCTTGACCAGCAACCCTCACGTTGGCAAGGTTTCTCGCGATCGAACGGACGCCGTGTCCGTGTTCGCACGGTCCAAACCGGACAACGTGGCTCTGTCGCATCGCGAAGAAATCCCTTGAAGCGCCTTTGAGGAGGCACCCCAGTGAGGCTCCCCCGTCGTCTGACGGCGCCCGTCGCCGCATCGGCGCTCGTCATGTCCGCACTCGCGGGGTGCGACTCGGGCAGCGACGCCGGCGCGAAGACCGACGTCGTCATCGGCGCCGATCTGGCGTCCAACTCCCCGGTCGACGCGGCGTACGCCCGCGCCCTCCAGCTGCGCGTCGAGCAGATCAACGCCTCCGGCCAGCTCGGCCGGCACAACCTCGTGCTGCGCATCCTGGACAACGGCGCCGACCCGCGGTCCGCCGTGCCCGACGTCGGCACCCTGGCCGCGGACTCCTCTGTGGCCGCTCTGATCACCGGCTCCTGCAACGAGTGCACGGCCAACTCGGCCAAGACGATCAACGACCAGAAGATCCCGACCATCGCGCTCGCGACAGCCGACGGTCTCACCACGCCGATCGCCAGCCACCGCTACCTCTTCAAGCTCGGCCCCAACAGCGCCGACAGCACCGCCGTGCTGACCGCCGAGCTGGCGCGGGCCAAGCAGAAGAAGGTCGCGATCCTCTATTCGAACGACCTGTACGGCAAGAAGGCCCGCGAGCAGATGGAACTCCTGCTGACCAAGGCCGGCATCGACGTCACCGGCAGTGCCGCGGTCCGGCCCGACGCCACGGACGTCACCACCCCCGTCACCGGCCTGCTCGAGGAGGAGCCCCAGGCGCTGGTGATCCTGACCGGCCCGGACCAGGCCACGCTCGCCGCGACCCGGGCCAAGGCGGCGGAGTTCAAGGGGCGCATCTACTTCGACGCGGCCGCGGCCGGCGACCTCTTCCTCTCCCCGCAGGCCGCGGCGGCGACCGACGACACCACGATGGTCTTCACCCAGATCCTGGCCATCGACGACGTCATCGCGACCACCCCGGCCAAGGCCGCCCGCAAGCAGTGGTTCCGCGACTACACCGCGCGCTACGGGTCGTACTCGGGAGTGGCGGCCTTCGGCGCCGACGCCGTCTCCCTGATCGCCGACGCCGTGGCCCGGGCCGGCACCGACCGGGAGCAGCTGCGCGACATCCTCGAGACGTCGCAGACGGACGGCCTCTCCGGGCCGATCCGCCTGACGCCCGACAACCACTCGGCCCTGATGCCGCAGGCCCTGACCCTGCTGGTTGCCCGCAGCGGCCGCTGGCGTCTCCTGAGCTGACAAGAGCGTGTCGGCCGAGCCGACGAAAGAGCTGACGAAGGCGCCGGCGGAAGAGCCGGCGGAGGACCGGAAGAGCGAAAGAAAGGCGGGGGCACCCATGGCGCCCCCGCCTTCCGAGTCTCACCGAGTCGACGTGGTGCCCTTGACCCAGGGCAGCGCCAGCCGCTCGATCAACGCGAGCAGGTAATAGAGCACGATGCTCGCCACCGCCAGCAGCACGATCGCCGCGAACGTCGCCGGGGTGTCGCCCTGGCCACTCGTCTGCACGATGATCATGCCGAGCCCCGACTCGCCGTACTGCATCTCGCCGACGACGACGCCGATGACGGCGAGCGGCATCGCGACCTTGAGTCCGACGAAGATCTGCGGAAGCGCGGCGGGCAGCCGCACGCGCCAGAAGGTCTGCGCCCACGACGCGGTCATCGCCCGGGCCAGCTCGGCGAGATCCGTCGGCGTGCTGGTCAGCCCGGTCGCCGTGGAGAGCACGATCGGGAAGAAGCACACCATGAAGGCCATGGCCAGCACCGGCGTCTTCCCGTAGCCGAACCAGATCAGCATCAGCGGGGCCAGCGCCACCTTCGGCACCGCGTTGAAGGCCACCAGCAGCGGCGCGAACATCCGCTCGAAGGGGCCCCAGGCGGCGATCGCGACGCCCAGCAGCACGCCGATCACCACGGAGATTCCGAAGCCCTCGACCGTGGCGACGGTGGTGTGCCAGGCCTCCTGGAGCAAGGTGTCCGGATAGCGCCCGAAGCCGTCGGCGACGTCCGGCGGGCCGGGCAGGATCACGTCGTTGATGTCGAAGACCACCGTGGCGGCCCACCAGGCGCCGACGGCGGCGGCGAGCCCGAGCAGGGGCCACAAGACGATGGTCAGCGGCGGTCGGCGAGCGGTTGCCAGATCGGTCATGACGGTTCCTTCCGACGGCCGCGGGGCCCGTCAGGTGCGACAGGCCCCGCGCCGGCTGCGGATCAGGCGTTCGGCACCAGCGAGAAGGTGATGACCTGCTCGGGCGTGAGTCCGGCCGGGATCTGGCCGGCGCCCTGCAGGATCGCGATGCTGCGGGCGACGCGCTGGCTGTCGAGCGCGCCGACGGGCACGCCGGACGCCTCCGACTTGACGAACGGGCCCATCAGGGTGAGCTCGGCGGCGGCCGCCTTGGCGTTGGCCGTGGCGACGGTCTTCTGCAGGATCGTGCCCGCCTCGTCGGGGTTGGTGATGCTGTCCTGCAGCCCCTTGAGCAGGGCGTCCGTGAACTTCTTGGTCTTGTCCGGGTTGTCCTTGGCGTACTTGCTGGAGGTGATCAGCACGTTGCCGTAAAGGTCCTGGAGCACGTCGCTGTAGGGCAGGACGACCGGCTTCTTGCCCTTGGAGACGGTCTCGGCGGTCGGCGCGCCGACGACGAACTGCCCGATGGCGTCGGTCTGGTGGCTGGCCAGCGTGCCGAAGAGCGTGGTCGCGTTGCCGTTGACGAAGGTCACCTTGGCGGCGTCCACGCCGGCCAGTTTGGCGTACGTCGGGAAGAGGTTGCGGACCACGGAGCCGGGCGTGTCCGCGATCTTCTTGCCCTCGAGGTCCTTGGGCGTGGCGATGCCGTAGCCCTCGAGCGACATGACCGCGGCCATGGTGCGCTGCTGGATCGCGGCGACGGCGGTGAAGCCCTCGACCTTGGGCTGGTTGTTGGCGCCGCCGGCCGCGAGCAGGCCACCGGTGAGGTCGATCGGCGTGAACGCGGCCTGCCCGCCGACGACGGCCTTGATGTTCTCGAGGCTGCCGTTGCCGGGCTTGATCTCGACGTCGAAGCCGGCGTCGCGGAAGTAGCCCTTCTCCTTGGCCACGTACGCGTACGAGTCCCGGCCGAAGTTGCCGAACGACGTGAGGTACGTGACCTTCTCCAGGGACTGCGATCCGCCGGAGCTGCTCGAGCTGGTGTCGTCCCCGTCATCGCTGCAGCCGGCTGCGGCGAGCGTCGTGGCCAGCGCGGCGGCCATGAGCGTACGGGTGAATGTCCGTCTTTGCACCGTATTCCTTCCCAACAAGGGGTGTCGAGGAGGCGCCGGGCGGAGGGTGCCGGGACGCCACAGTTGTGTTCAGTCGAACTCGCCGCGTAAGCGTAGGGGAACATCGGCGAGTCATCGATGACTGGTACGGATCGGTGACCAACGTGGACAGGTTGGTGACGACAGAGCACTCTTGAGTGGCTAAAGTGGCAGCCGCATCGATCCGATCTTCGCGGGAGCGCAGCATGATCAGCCTCAGCAGCGTGTCGCGGACGTTCTCCGGGCGTTCGGGCACTGTGGAGGCTCTGCGCGACATCGATCTGACGGTCGCCGATGGCGAGTTCGTCGCGGTCCTCGGCCGCTCGGGCTGCGGAAAGTCCACTCTGCTGCGCTTGATCGCCGGGCTGCTGCCGACGACCGGCGGCGAGATCACCGTCTCCGGGGAGCGGATCACCAAGCCCCGCCGCGACATCGCGATGATGTTCCAGAAACCCGCGCTGCTGCCGTGGCGCACGGTCCTCGACAACGTCCTCCTTCCGGTGCAGATCTTCGGCTGGAAGAAAGCCGAGCACCGCGCGCGGGCCGACGAGCTTCTGGCCTTGACGGGCCTGACCGGCTTCGAGAAGCGATTGCCGCACGAGTTGTCCGGCGGCATGCAGCAACGCGTGGCTCTCTGCCGGTCGCTGATCGCCAACCCGCGCGTGATGCTCATGGACGAGCCGTTCTCCGCCCTCGACGCGCTGACCCGCGAGGAGCTCTCCGGCGAGCTGCAGCGCGTGCACATGGAGCTGGGCACCACGATCGTCTTCGTCACCCACTCGATCGACGAGGCCGTCCTGCTCGCCGACCGGGTCGTCGTGCTCAGCCCCCGGCCGGGCCGGATCCGCCAGGTGCTCGACATCGACATCCCCCGCCCGCGCACGCTGGGCCGCGGCGCGCACCTCGAGGACGTCGCGCGCAGCAGCGCCGAGCTCCACGAACTGCTGATGGCCTGAGCCGATGCGCGTCAGCCTCTTCATCGAGCCGCACCGCGGCGCCACGTACGACGACCAGCTGCGCCTGGCCCGCCACGCCGAGGACGCCGGCTTCGAGGGCCTGCTGCGCGCTGATCACTATCAGTCGATGGGCGCCGACCCGGGGCTGCCCGGCCCGACCGACGCCTGGCTGACCCTGGCCGGCCTGGCCCGCGAGACCACCCGTCTGCGGCTCGGCACGCTGGTCAACTCGGTGACGTTCCGCCTCCCCGGCCCGCTGGCGATCATGGTGGCGCAGGTCGACGCGATGAGCGGCGGCCGCGTCGAGCTGGGCATGGGCGCGGGCTGGTTCGAGCGCGAGCACCTCAGCTACGGCATCCCGTTCCCGCCGGTCGGCGAGCGCTTCGACCGCATGACCGAGCAGCTGGAGATCATCACCGGCCTCTGGTCCACGCCGGAAGGCGCGACCTATTCGTTCGACGGCAAGCACTACCGGCTGCTCGACGCGCCCGCGCTGCCCAAGCCCGTGCAGCGGCCCGGCCCGCCGGTGATCGTCGGCGGCAAGGGCCCGAAGCGCACACCCAACCTGGCCGCCCGCTTCGCGGACGAATACAACGTGCCGTTCAAATCGGTCAGCGAGACGGCGGCGGCGTTCGAGCGGGTCCGGCTTGCCTCCCACGGGTACGCCCGGAGCACCCCGATCTTCTCCGCCGGCGTCGTGGCGGCGGTCGGCCGGACGCCCGGCGAGGTGGCCCGTCGCGCGGCTCCGCTGCACGTTCCGAGTGCTCTGCCGCCGGAAGATCCCGTGGAGGGCAGTCCGGACCGGCTCGTCCAGCGCATCGGTGAGCTGGCGGAGATCGGTGCCACCCGGATCCACCTCCGCATGATCGACATCCATGACCTCGGCCACCTCGATCTGATCGCCGCTCAGGTCCTCCCCCAGGTGCGTGATCTGTGACTCACTTCTTCGCTCAGGGGCGTGACTCGTGACTTCGGAAGAGCTCGGACCCGTCGGCCAGGAAGTGATTCTCGACAATGAGCGCGTACGCGTATGGCACATCAAGCTGGCGCCGGGCGAGACGCAGGGGCTGCACCACCACGGGCTGCCCTATCTCGTGGTGGCCGTCTCGGGCGCCCGGCAGGTGATCCACACCCTCGACGGCAAGAAGATCGACATCGTCGAGGAGACCGGCGACGTCGTCTATCGGGACCTCGGCCAGACTCACAAGCTGACCAACGTCGGTGACACTGTGTATATCGGCCGGATCATCGAGCTGAAGGCCGGCTTCGAGTAGAACCAAGCTCGATTTTGGCGAGTCTTAAGAACGGGCGTCCGGACTGGCGGTCACCGGTGCCGGTTCCGTAACGTGCCGGGCATGGCATTTCGGACCTGGGCCAAGGCGTTGTCCGCCACGGTGGGTGTCGGCGCGCTCGTGGGCGCCAGTGAGCTGGGGATGGCGTACGGGCTGGGCGTCGTGCGACTCACCCGGGTCGTCGACGTCACCACGCGTGATCAGTGGACCGCGCAGCTGGCCTGGGTCGTCTGGTTCCCGATGATCGCCGCGGCGGCCGGGGCCCTGGCGGGTGCGGCCCTGCTGCGTCGCTGGTCACCCTCGACCCGCATCGGCGTACGCGCGGAGGTCGCCCTGTCCTTCGCCGCCGCCCTGGGCGCCGCCGTCATCGTCCCGCTCACCATGCAGCCGGCCCGCACCGCCCGCATCGCCGGCGTCGACCCGGTCGTGGTGATCGCCATCGGCACCGGCATCGGCGCCCTCGTCGGCGTCTTCGCCGCCTGGGCGGCCCTCGCCCAGCGCGTCGCCCGCTGGAGCCTCGCCACGGTCACCGCCGCGATCTGGATCGTCGCCCTCGTGTCGGTCGCACCCTCCCTGGCCCCGAGCGACCCGCTGCCCGCCGTGCGCCTCGGCGTCCTCGACCTGGCTGCGCTGCCCACCGACCGCACAGCCCTCGCCACCATGCCGGCCCTGGCCCTCCTCATCGGCCTCACCCTCGGCATCCTCGCCCGCCGGCGCGGCCTGTCCATGCTCACGATCGCCCTCGCCGGCCTCCCCGGCCCGGCCCTGCTGACCGTGGCTTACCTGATCGCCGGGCCCGGCTCGGGCGCCGACCACTACCAGATGACGCCCTACTGGGCCGCCATGACCGCCACCGGGGCTGGCGTCCTCGGCTCGGTCCTGGCCGCCGTCCTCCGCCGCCCACCCGCCGACGAGGAAGACCCCCAGCCGGCGACCGCAACCACCCCGTCCACCGAGGCGCCGGCCGGCGGAGCATCGTCTCCGTCCGCCGGGACGTCCTCCTCGTCGGCCGGGGTGTCCGCCCCGTCCGCCTCGTCCGCCGGCGGGCCCGCTCCGACCGGGCCCGCATCGTCCGGCCCGCAGGCGGCCCCTGCGCCCTCCGGCTCGCCGGCCGTCGCGCCGACGCCGTCCGGCCGGCCCACCTCCACACCGTCCGGCCGGCCCACCTCCTCGCCGTCCGGCCAGCCGGCGGGCGCACCGTCCGGCCGACCCGCATCGTCGCCGTCCGCCGGGCCCGTGCCCTCGCCGTCCGACCCGATCGCTGCTGCCGTCGGCGGCCCCGGCCGGCAGTCACCCACCCCGCGCCCGGTCGACACCGGCGTGATCGACCTCTCCCAGTCGCCGCGCCCGGCCGACACCGGCGCACACGGCTACCCGCCCGCGACGGGACAGGCACACGGCTACCCGCCGGCCACGGGACAGGCACCCACGGACCCGTCCGGCTTCCCGGCGCTGGGCGGCCACTCCCGTCCCCGCACCGACGAACCGGCCCCGGTCACGCCCCCGCCCGCCCCGCGCCGCCGAGGCAGCGTGGCCGACGCCTTCCGCGGACGCACCGGCGAGTTCCCGGTCCGCGGCCAGCACCCGACCCAGCACCCGGCCCAACGCCCGGCGCCGCAGGGCCGCCCGGGCCAGCCGCTGACCCCGGAGCCCCCACGCGTCAGCGCCCCGATCCCGGAGCCCCGCGTCAGCGCCCCGATCACCCAGCCCGAGCCTCGCCTCAGCGCCCCGATCACCCAGCCCGAGCCGCGGATCAGCGCCCCGATCAGCCAGCCGGAGCCACGGATCAGCGCCCCGATCAGCCAGTCCGAGCCGCGGATCAGCGCGCCCGTCCCCGCGCAGGAGCCGCGCATCAGCGCCCCGGCCACCACGCAGGAGCCGCGCATCAGCGCCCCGGCCACCACGCAGGAGCCGAGGATCAGCGCCCCGATCCCCGGCCCCGACGGCACGGTCCCGGAGCCGCCCGGCCCGGCGCAGCCCGAGAGCAAGGGCCTCTTCGGCCGCGGCCGCCGCAAGGCCGCCCGCAAGGAAGAGGACTACGCCGACTGGGTCAGCGGCCTCGGCAAGTAAGGCCCGGCGCCGGCGCGGAAGCCACCCCGGCCGGCGTCGGCCCCGCGCGGGCGCCGCACCAAGACGAGCGTCGCCACCCAGGCCCCGCGAAGCAAGACGAGCGTCGCCACCCAAGCCCCGCGAAGCAAGACGAACGCCGCCACCCGGGCGCCGGGATGAGAGTGTTACTCGGCGAGCGGCAGATAGACCTTGCCGCCGGAGCTCACGAACTCCTCGCTCTTCGAGGCCATGCCGCGCGCCGCGTAGTCCTTGAGTTCCTGGGTGATTTTCATGGAGCAGAACTTGGGGCCGCACATCGAGCAGAAGTGGGCGGTCTTCGCGGGCGAGGCCGGCAGCGTCGCGTCATGGTAGGCGCGCGCGGTCGCCGGATCCAGCGCCAGGTTGAACTGGTCCTCCCAGCGGAACTCGAAGCGCGCCTTCGACAACGCGTCGTCCCAGGCCTGCGCGCCCGGGTGACCCTTCGCGAGGTCGGCGGCGTGGGCGGCGATCTTGTACGCGATCACGCCCGCCTTCACGTCGTCCCGGTCCGGCAGCCCGAGATGTTCCTTCGGCGTCACGTAGCAGAGCATCGCCGTCCCGAACATGCCGATCATCGCGGCGCCGATGGCCGAGGTGATGTGGTCGTACGCGGGGGCGATGTCGGTCGTCAGCGGCCCGAGCGTGTAGAAGGGCGCGCCGTCGCAGAGCTCGACCTGCAGGTCGACGTTCTCCTTGATCTTGTGCATGGGCACGTGGCCCGGCCCCTCGATCATCACCTGGACGCCGCGCGCCCGGGCGACCTGGGTCAGCTCGCCGAGCGTCCGCAGCTCCGCGAACTGCGCTTCGTCGTTGGCGTCCGCGATGGACCCCGGCCGCAGCCCGTCCCCGAGCGAGAACGTCACGTCGTAGCGGGCCAGGATGTCGCACAGTTCGGCGAAGTTGTCGTAGAGGAAGTTCTCCCGATGGTGGGCGAGGCACCACGCCGCCATGATCGAGCCACCGCGGGAGACGATGCCGGTGACACGAGCCACAGCCAACGGTACGTACCGCAGCAGCACCCCCGCGTGCACGGTCATGTAGTCGACGCCCTGCTCGCACTGCTCGATCACGGTCTCGCGGAAGACGTCCCAGCTCAGCGCGACGGGGTCGCCGCCGACCTTCTCGAGCGCCTGATAGATCGGGACCGTCCCGATCGGCACGGCCGAGTTCCGGACGATCGCCTCGCGCGTCTCGTGGATGCGCTTGCCGGTGGATAGGTCCATCACGGTGTCGGCGCCCCACTGGGTCGCCCAGGTCAGCTTGTCGACCTCCTCTGCGATCGAGGAGGTGACGGCGGACGTGCCGATGTTGGCGTTGACCTTGACCAGGAACCGGGCCCCGATGATCATCGGCTCGATCTCGGGATGGTTGATGTTGGCCGGCAGCACGGCCCGCCCCGCCGCGATCTCGTCCCGGACGAGGGCCGGATCGACGCCCTCCCGGATCGCCACGAACTCCATCTCGTCCGTGACGATCCCGGCCCGGGCATAGGCCAGTTGCGTCGGCCGCGCCCCACCGGCACCGGCCAGCGGAGTCCCCGCCCCCGCGACCGGGGCGACGTCGCCCCGGGCAGCGATCCACGGCCCGCGCAACGGCGGCAGCCCCACCGCCGGATCGGACCCCGGACCCGACGTGTCGTAGAGCCGCACCGGCGGGTTGTCCCCGGTCAGCGGCACCTCGGCGAACGGCACCTGGATGTCCGGCCGGGACCCCTCGACGTACACCTTGTTCCTCACGAAACCTCCCAAAAAGGGCGCCCTCGGGACAGAGTTGTCCCGTGACAAGGGCGAAAACTCAGTTGAAGTGGTGCAGCGGACCCGGCCCGGCGCCGAGCTTCCAGTCGCGGCCACCGGCAAGCGCCCGCGCGACGTACGACTTGGCGAACCTCACCGCCGGCACCAACTCGTCCCCGAGCGCCAGCCGGGCGGCGATCGCCGACGAGAACGTGCAGCCGGACCCGTGATTGTTGCCACTGGCCACGGCCTCGCCCCGCAGCAACAACTCCCGCCCGTCAGCGAAAAGCACATCCACAGCAGACTCGCTGCCTGTAACAACCACCGCGCCGGAGGACGCCAGCTCCCGGGCTGCGGCACTCATCTCCGCAACCGTGACCACCTCACGGGAGAGCAGAGCACCAGCCTCGGCCCGATTAGGCGTCAGCACCCGAGCCAGCGGCAGCAGCGGCGCCACCGCCTCCACGTTCGACAACCGGCTCCCGCTCGTGGCGACCAGCACCGGATCCACCACCAGATGCGGCAGCCGAGCGACCCGATCCACGATGACCCGGGCCACGGCCGCGTCCGCCACCATCCCGACCTTGACCGCCGCCACCTCGAAGTCGTCCAGCACCGCGTCGAGCTGCGCCGCCACGATGTCCGGCGGCACCGGGTGCACGGCGGTCACCCCGAGCGTGTTCTGCGCGGTGATCGCGGTGATCACCGACACCCCGTACGCCCCCAGCGCCGCGAACGTCTTCAAGTCGGCCTGAATCCCGGCACCCCCGCCGGAGTCGGACCCCGCAATCGTCAGCACCACCCGAGGAGTCACGACCGCACCGCCCCAGCCGGCAGGAAAGGCGGCACGGAAAAAGCCTCGGCCAGCGCCCCGGCCACCCGCCCCGGATCGTCTGCCCGCATGATCGCCCCGAGCACCGCCACCCCGGCCGCCCCGGCCGCGCGACAAGCAGCCGCCCGATCCGGGGAGTCGACGCCTCCCAGCGCGAGCCACGGCCGAGAGCCCGCCAGGCGAGCCGCACCGGATACGCCCAGCGGCGGCCCGTACCCCGGCTTGGTGACCGTGGGAAAGATCGGCGAGAGCGTCACGTAGTCCTCATCGGACAGCGGCTCGGTCCCGTGCCACGAGCGCCCGACCAGCCCCACGCCGTCGACCGCCGGATCCGTCGACGACAGGTGAACGGCGTCGCCACCCAAGGGGTCCGCACCTGCGACGATCACGCGCCCCGGCGCCACGGCCCGCAGTTCCGAGGCGAGGGCGGCGCGTTCGGCGTACGGCAGGTCTCGCTCACGCAGCACGACCCACGACGCGCCGCCGCGTACCGCCGCCTGGACCAGGGGCACCAACGGCCCGGCAGCGAGCCGCCGATCGGTGAGCACGACGACGCCTGAGGGGGTCACCACTGCGGCATCCCGGCGTCCGATGTGGACGCCAGTGCGTGATAGCGCCGCGGAATCCGCCCGGCGCCGAAGGCGAGCCGCCCCGCCTCGACGGCGTGCCGCATCGCCGCCGCCATCCGCGCCGGGTCCTCGGCCCGGGTGACGGCCGAGGCGATCAGGACGCCGTCGCAGCCCAGCTCCATGGCCAGCGCCGCGTCGGAGGCCGTCCCGATGCCCGCGTCGAGGATCACCGGCGCGGTGACGCTGTCGCGGATGAGCCGGATGTGGTGCGGGTTGGAGATGCCCAGGCCGGAGCCGATCGGCGCGCCCGCGGGCATGACCGCCGCGCACCCGGCGTCGGCCAGACGGCGGGCCAGGATCGGGTCGTCGCTGGTGTAGGCCAGCACGCCGAACCCGTCCGCGACCAGGATCTCCGCCGCCCGCAGCAGCTCGACACCGTCGGGCAGCAGGGTCCGCTCGTCGCCGATGACCTCGAGCTTGATGAGATCCGTCTCGAAGGCGTCGCGCGCCAGCCGGGCGGCCTTGACCGCGTCGGAGGCGGTGTAGCAACCGGCCGTGTTCGGCAACACGCGCACCCCGAGCCGGTCCAGCAGCGGCAGCAGTCCCGGCCCGGCCGCGTCGATCCGGCGCAGCGCCACGGTCACCATGTCCGTGCCCGAGGCGACGATCGCGGCCTCGAGCGCGGCGAGGCTCTCGGCGCCGCCGGTGCCCAGGATGAGGCGGGAGTCCTTGAAGATGTCCGGCATGCTCAGCCTCCCTGCGCGGCGGTGAGGATCTCGACCTTGTCGCCCTCGCGCAGCTGCGCCCCGGGCCAGGCCGAGCGGGGGACGACCTCGCCGTTCACGGCGACCGCGACTCCGCGCCGGGCCTCGGTCACGCCGGCGACGAGCCCCTCGACCGTATGGACGGACACCGTGGTGGCGCTGCCGTTGAGAATGACGTTCACGCGAACCTCCCAGGGGGGAAGGGGGCGAGCAGCGGATCGGCCCGGCCCGTGGCGACCAGCTCGGCGATCAGGTCGGCGGTGACCGGCGCGAGCAGGATCCCGTTGCGGTGGTGCCCGGCCGCGACGACGACGCCCGGCCGGAGCTCGCCCAGCAGCGGGGCGTTGTCCGGGGTGGAGGGCCGGTGCCGCACGACCGTCTCGGTCAGCTCGCACTCGGCCAGGTCGGGCACGAGGTCGACGGCCGAGCGCAGCAGCTCCAGCACGGCCCCGGCGGTCACGGTGAAGTCGCCGCGCTCCTCCTGCGTGGCGCCCACGACGATCTCGCCGTCGGCGCGCGGGACGAGATAGACGTGCCGCCCGTCGACGTATCCGTTGATCACGTGCCGGAGCAGGCCGGGCTCCCCGCGCAGCCGCAGCACCAGACCCTTGACCGGCCGGACGGGCAGTCCGGTCAGTGCGGCCGTACCGAGCCCCGCCGCGACGACGACCTTCCCCGGCGGCAGCTCCGACACCTTCCCCGCCCGGATGTCCACCAGCGTCCGCAGCGCCGCGACCACCCGGCGCGGATCCACCTGGTGATCGCCCGGAACGAAGGCGCCACCCCGGATCCGCGGCGTCAGCGCGGGCTCGAGGTCCCGCAATTCACTGGGTACGCGACCAGCCGCCCCCCGCCACTCGTGCTGCGCCACGGACAAGTCGTCGCTGGTCAGCGCCACGGTAAGCGCACCCGTCGCGTCGTAACCCAGGTCCAGCCCCGACTCCTGCGCCAGCTCGGCCGCGAAGGCGGGCCAGCGCCGCGACGACTCGAGCAGCAGCTCGGTCAGCGCCTCCTGACCGAACGAGGTCTCCCCCGCCGGCGCCAGCATCCCGGCCGCGGCGTACCAGGCGGCATCGTCGTCACCGCCGTCGTACACAGTGACCTTGATCCCCTTGCGCCGCAGCCGCCAGGCGATGCTCAGCCCGATGATGCCGCCGCCGATCACGGCGACGCCGGTCACGGCAGGGCCTTGAGCAGCTGCTCGACGGCCTCACCGGGATCGGGCGCGTGCGCCACGGCACCGACCACGGCGATCCCGTGCGTCCCGGCGCGCACCAGCTCGGCGGCGTTCGCGACGGTGATGCCGCCGATGCCGACCACCGGAGTCTGCGGCACGGCCCGCGCGACCGCGCCGACCTGGTCCGGGCCGAGCGGCGCCGGCAGGCCGCTTTTGGTCACCGTCAGAAAGGCCGGACCCACGCCGAGGTACGTAGCCCCCGCCGCCACCGCCGCCCGGGCGTCATCGCCGTCGCGGCACGTGGCGCCCACCACCGCGGCCGGGCCCAGCACCTTCCGGGCCGCCGGCACGCTCAGGTCGTCGGCACCCACGTGACCCCCGTCGGCGCCGACCGCCAGCGCGATGTGCAACCGATCGTTGACCAGGCACATCACCCCGGCCGGGCGGCAGAGGTCGACGACGGCCAGCGCGAGCTCGTACGCCGCCCGGTCGGTCACGTCGTCCTCGACGCGCACCTGCACGGCCAGCCGGTCGGTCGCGTCGAGCCGCACGGCCGCAGCAATCGCCGCAGTGACGACGGCAACCGGCCGGGCACCGGTCACGACATGAAGAGACGGAAAGTCCACAACACGCTCCTCCCTGCGCCGGCATGACCCGGATCAGGTTCGACGGTCGGGGGCTACCGAGCCCCCCTCTCAGCCCGGTGCACCGGACTCCCGTGGGGTTGTTCCGTTACGGACACTAACCCCGGCGCGTCGCCGCCGTAAAGACCTACCGCACGTCCCACACCGGCTCGGGCGTCTCGACCACGTCCCCGTCGCCCTGAAACAGCACGAACCGGTCGAAGCCCCGGGTGAACCAGCGATCGTGCGTGACAGCGATCACCGTGCCCTCGTACGCCTTCAGCCCCTCCTCGAGCGCCTCCGCCGACGCCAGGTCCAGGTTGTCCGTCGGCTCGTCGAGCAGCAGCACGGTCGCCCCCGACAGCTCCAGCAGCAGCACCAGGAAACGCGCCTGCTGCCCGCCGGACAACGTGCCGAACCGCTGATCACCCTGCGCCGAGAGCTCGTAGCGGTTGAGGGCCTTCATCGCGCCCGCCCGGTCCATTCCGGACCGGTGCTCGTCGCCGCGCCACAAGATCTCGACCAGCGTTCGTTCCAGCAGCTCGGGCCGGTCGTGCGTCTGCGAGAAGTGACCCGGCCGGACCCGCGCGCCGAGCCGCGCCACGCCGTTGTGCGCGACGTGGGCCAGCGGCGCGCCGTCGACCGGCTTGTTGTCGACGTCCGGGGCCGTGCCGCCGGCCGCGAGCAGCCGCAGGAAGTGCGACTTGCCCGTGCCGTTGGCGCCGAGCACGGCGACCCGGTCGCCGTACCAGATCTCCAGGTCGAAGGGGAAGGTGAGATCCTCCAGCTCCAGCCCGGTGCAGATCACGGCCCTTTTCCCCGTACGCCCCCCACGCAGGTTCATCCGCAACGACTGTTCCTTCGGCGGCAGCGGTGGTGGTCCCGCCTCCTCGAACTTTCGCAGTCGCGTCTGGGCCGCTTGGTAGCGCGACGCCAGCCCGTCGTTGTAGGCGGCCTTGTTCTTGAGCGTGAAGACGAGCTCCTTGATCTTCTCGTGCTCCTCGTCCCACCGGCGCCGCAGCTCCAGCAGCCGGCTGTGCCGGTCGGCGCGCGCCTCGTGCCAGGAGGCGAAGCCACCCGGATGCGTCCACGCGCCCCCGCCCTCCACCGCCACGACCCGGTCCGCGGTCTGGGCCAGCAACTCGCGGTCGTGCGAGACGAAGAGCACCGACTTCGACGACTCGCGCAGCCGCGCCTCCAGCCAGCGCTTGCCCGGGACGTCGAGGAAGTTGTCCGGCTCGTCGAGCAGCAGCACCTCGTCGCTGCCCCGGAGCAACAGGTCGAGGGCGAACCGCTTCTGCTGGCCGCCGGAGAGGGTCCGGACCGGGCGGCTGCGTACCTGCTCCCACGGCTTGTCCAGGATGGACACCGCGACCGTGTCGAAGAGCACCTCGGCGTCGTAGCCACCGGCCTCGCCCCAGCCGGTGAGCGCGTTGGCGTACGCGATCTGCGTCTTTTCCGATTCCGGCGCGGCCTCCAGCGCCGCCGTGGCCGCCGCCAGCCTGGCCCCCGCCTGGCCGAGCGCCGGGACGACCAGCGACAGCGCCAGGTCCTCGAGCGTCCGGTCGTCGCCGATCATGCCGATGAACTGGCGCATGACGCCGAGCCCGCCGACCCGGGCGATCGACCCGGCCGGCGCCGCGATGTCGCCCGCGACCATGCGCAGCAGCGTCGTCTTGCCCGCGCCGTTCGGCCCGACGAGGGCGACCTTCTTCCCCTCCCCGACCCGGAACGACACGTCGGAGAAGAGCACTCTTCCGTCCGGCAGCACGAACTCGACGCCGGCGACATCCACATAACCCACGCGGACATGGTCCCCGGTCGCGGCCCGCCGGTCAGCTTGTTTTCCGCGTCACTTTCAACACACGGAAGCCGCGCTGGCTGGCCGTACGCGTCACGTCCCAGCCCTGCTCGACGAGCCAGGCGTGCAGCGAGTCACCACCGAGGTTGCGATTGATCACCAGCCACGCCACGCCTTCCGGCGCCAGCCGGGGCAGCCAGCGCGCCATCAGCTCGCGCAGCTCGGCCTTGCCGATGTGGGTGGGCGGGTTGCTCCAGATCTGGTCGAAGACCGCCTCGGCCGGCACCTCGTCCGGCGCCAGCACCCGCACCCGGTCGCCCAGGCCCAGGGTCGTCGCGTTTTCCGTGGTGAGAGCGCGCGCCCGGGAGTTGACGTCGATCGCGTACACGGTGGCACCCGGCGCCTCCGCCGCGAGCACGCACGTGATCGGGCCGTAGCCGCAGCCGATGTCCAGGAACGTGCCGCCCTCGCGCGGCAGGTCCCCCTTGCGCAGCAGCACGGCCGTGCCCGGGTCGAGCCGCCCGGACGAGAAGACGCCACGGGACGCCGCGAGGGCGTACTGCCGGCCCCCGACGCCGAACTCGATCTGCTCACGGGTCTCGGGGACCGCCGGCTCGGCACTGAAGTAATGATCGGCGCTCACGCTGTCAGTCTCCCCTGTCTCGGCGCGCACCTGGTGTGCGCCGGTCGACCACCGTACCGGCCTAGTTTCGGCGCATGCCAAGCGGTGGCCGCACCCGACCCGCCCACCGCGCCTCCGGGCCCCGGCACGGCAGGCCGCCGTCGCCCGACGTGCGGGAGGCGCCACACCTCCTGCTCAGCGGGCTCGCCTCGCTCATTCTCACGGCGATCGTGGCGGTCGCCGGCTTCTTCGTCTTCGCCGAGGGCGCCCGGAGCCGCGCGGACGTCCGGACCCCACCCCCGGGCCCGCTCACGGTCGCGGACGTCTTCGCCACTTCCCCGTACGCGGTCCAGCTGTCGCACTGGGACGCGAACTGCGCCTCCGCCGTGACCGGCGAGCTGGCCACCGTGCTGCGGGACACCGGCTGTGCCCAAGTGGTGCGGGCGGCGCTCCAGGCGCCGTACGGCGACTACCGCGTGACCGCCGGCGTCTTCACCCTCGGCGACGCGCCCGCCGCCCGCGACGCCGCCGACCGCGCCCAGATCCTCGTGGAGCACGGCCGGGGCGGCTTCGGACAGCTCATCGGGCCACCCGGCCAGGCGTCGTGGCAGCCCCGGGGCCAGTACCTGCTCTACTGCGTGATCTCGCGCCCGGGCGGCGGTGTCGTGCCCGACGACGATCCGGACGCCGATCGGATCACCGCGGAGCTGTTCGAGTCACTCCTCGGCACTTCGTAGCCGCCGGGTCGCGTCGGCCCGCCCGGCGTACTCGGCCTCGTCCGGATAGCCCACCTCGACCAGCGTGAGCCCGTGCGCGGGCGCCACCGTCACCTCGCTCGACCGCTCCCGCAGCGTCAGCAGCTTCGCCGGCCAGCCCGGGTCGCGCCGCCCGTCCCCCACGGTCAGCATCGCCCCGACGAGGCTGCGCACCATCGCCTGGCAGAAGGCGTCGGCCTGCACCGTGGCCACGGCGATCCCGTCCGGGTCGCGCCGCCAGTCGAGGCGGGTGATCGCGCGGATCGTGGTGGCGTGCTCCTTGCGCTTGCAGAAGGCCGCGAAGTCGTGCAGTCCCACCAGCCCTTCCGCCGCCGCGTTCAGCCGGCCCAGGTCGAGCGGGCGGACCCAGCCGAGCGTGTCGTGACGGCGCAGGGGGTCGGGGCCGTACGGGGTGTCGGCGACGCGGTACTCGTACCGCCGGAAGGTCGCCGAGAAGCGCGCGTCGAACGTGCCCGGCACCTCGGTGACCGCCTTGACCCGCGCGTCCGGGGGCATGAGGGCCGCGAGGCGGCGGAGCAGCGAGCCACGCAGGGTCTCCCACAGCTCGGTGGGCAGCTCAATGTGGCACACCTGGCCGGTCGCATGCACCCCGGCGTCGGTGCGGCCGGCCACGGTCAGGCCCAGCTCGGCGTCCGGGCCCGCGAGGCGGCGCAGGGCCTCGATGAGGACCCCGGCGACCGTACGGCGGGTGGGCTGGGCCGCCCAGCCGGAGAAGTCGCCGCCGTCGTACGAGACATCCAGCCGCAGCCGGGTCGTCTCCGTCACTTCTTCCTCCCATGGGAACGGCCCGGCACCCCGTGAGGGGGCCGGGCCGTCGCTGCCTGAAGATCAGGCCTTGGTGTCTTCACCCTCGGCCTGGTCGCCCGGGCCCTCGGCACCCTTGTCGCCGGAGGCGTTCACGGGAGCCTCGGCGTCCTGGTCACCATCGGTGTCGGCCTTGGCCTCGGCCGGCGTGCTCGAGGCGGCGGGCGCCTCGTCCTCGCGGGCCAGCGCCTCGACCTTGTCCTGCTGCGCGGCGGCCTTGCGGGCCGCCTTCTTCGCGGGCGCGGTGGTGGCCGCGACCTCGAGCTCCTCGACCAGCTCGATGACGGCCATGGGAGCGGCGTCACCCTTGCGCGGGCCGGTCTTGGTGATCCGCGTGTAGCCGCCCGGGCGGTTGCCGTAGCGGGGCGCGATCTGCTCGAACAGGGCGTACACGACGTCCTTGTCCTTGATCGTGCCGAGCACCCGGCGACGGGCGTGCAGGTCACCGCGCTTGGCCTTGGTGATCAGCGTCTCGGCCAGCGGACGCAGGCGCTTGGCCTTCGTCTCGGTGGTCTTGATCTTGCCGTGCCGGAAGAGCTCCGTGGCCAGGTTGGCCAGCAGCAGCTTCTCGTGCGCCGGGCTGCCGCCGAGGCGGGGACCCTTGGTGGGCGTAGGCATTTCCGGTTGCTCCTAATTCAGGCCGGACAGCTCAGAGCTGCTCGGTCTCGCGGTAGTCGTCGGTGTCGTAGTCCACGTCGCCGAACGAGTCGACCACGTGCGCCGGGTCGAAGGACGGCGCGCTGTCCTTGAGGCCCAGGCCCATTCCGGCGAGCTTCATCTTGACCTCGTCGATCGACTTCTGACCGAAATTCCTTATATCCAGAAGGTCGGCCTCCGTCCGCCCGATCAACTCGCCCACCGTGTTGATGCCCTCGCGCTTGAGGCAGTTGTACGACCGGACGGTGAGGTCCAGCTCCTCGATCGGCAGGGCCAGGTCGGCGGCCAGCTGAGCGTCCTGCGGCGACGGGCCGATGTCGATGCCCTCGGCGGTCTCGTCCAGCTCGCGGCAGAGGCCGAACAGCTCGACGAGAGTCGAGCCGGCCGAGGCCAGCGCGGTGCGGGGCGAGATGGACGCCTTGGACTCGACGTCGATGATCAGACGGTCGAAGTCGGTGCGCTGCTCGACACGGGTCGCCTCGACGCGGTAGGTCACCTTCATGACCGGCGAGTAGATCGAGTCGACCGGGATGCGGCCGATCTCGGCGCCGGCGCTCTTGTTCTGCGCCGCCGTGACGTAGCCACGGCCCCGCTCGACGGTGAGCTCCATGTCGAGCCGGCCCTTGCTGTTGAGCGTGGCCAGCTTCAGGTCGGGGTTGTGCACGGACACGCCGGCCGGGGGCTGGATGTCACCGGCGGTGACGTCGCCCGGGCCCTGCTTGCGCAGGTACATGCTGACCGGCTCGTCGTGCTCGGAGCTGACGGTGAGCTCCTTGACGTTCATGACCAGCTCGACCACGTCCTCCTTGACACCGGGGATGGTGGTGAACTCGTGCAGGACGCCGTCGATCTTGATGCTGGTGACCGCCGCGCCCGGGATGGACGACAGCAGGGTCCGCCGCAGCGAGTTGCCGAGGGTGTAGCCGAAGCCCGGCTCGAGCGGCTCGATGGTGAACCGGGAGCGGGTCTCGCTGAGCGTCTCCTCCGAGAGGGACGGCCGCTGGCTGATGAGCACGCTGTTCTTCTTTCTGTCAGGCCACCCACTATTTGATGGCCGTCGGTGCCCTTTTCAAAAGGCCGGCCGGTCCGGCCGGCCTTTCGAAAAAGCTGTTACTTGGAGTAGAGCTCCACGATCAGCTGCTCCTGGACCTGCGTGTCGATGACGGCACGGGCCGGGAGCGAGTGGATCAGGATCTTCATCTCGCTCGGGATCGGCTCCAGCCACGCCGGAACGGGGCGCGAGCCGGCCTGGGCCTGCGCGACGACGAAGGGGGTCATCTCCTTCGACTTCTCGCGGACCTGCACGATGTCGTGCTCCTTGACCCGGTACGAAGGAATGTCGACCTTCACGCCGTTGACCAGGAAGTGACCGTGCTTGACGAGCTGACGGGCCATGTCGCGGGACGCGGCGTAGCCGGCCCGGTAGACCACGTTGTCGAGCCGCGTCTCGAGGATCTGCAGCAGCACCTCACCGGTCTTGCCGGGCTTGGTGACAGCCTCCTCGTAGTAACCGTGGAACTGCTTCTCGAGCACGCCGTAGGTGCGGCGGGCCTTCTGCTTCTCACGGTGCTGGAGCAGGTACTCCGACTCCTTGGTGCGGCCGCGGCCGTGCTGTCCGGGCGGGAAGGGCCGGGACTCGAACGGGCACTTCGGACCATCGCACTTGCTGCCCTTGAGGAACAGCTTCATCTTCTCGCGGCGGCAGCGCTTGCAGTCCGCCCCTGTGTAACGAGCCATCTTCTCTCTCTATCCCTCAGACCCGGCGGCGCTTCGGCGGACGGCACCCGTTGTGCGGCTGCGGCGTGACGTCGGAGATCTGCCCGACCTCGAGGCCGGCGGCCTGCAGCGAACGGATGGCGGTCTCCCGGCCGGAGCCGGGGCCCTTGACGAACACGTCGACCTTGCGCATGCCGTGCTCCATGGCACGACGGGCGGCCGCCTCGGCGGCCAGCTGCGCGGCGAACGGGGTCGACTTGCGGGAGCCCTTGAAGCCCACCTGGCCGGACGAGGCCCAGGAGATGACAGCACCGGTCGGGTCGGTGATCGACACGATGGTGTTGTTGAAGGTGCTCTTGATGTGCGCCTGCCCGTGGGCGACGTTCTTGCGTTCCTTGCGCCGGACCTTCTTGACTGCGGCCCCTGCGCGTGCCTTGGGTGGCATAAGTCAGTGCGCTCCTATTACTTCCGACCGGGCTTCTTCTTGCCAGCAACAGTGCGCTTCGGGCCCTTGCGCGTACGCGCGTTGGTCCGGGTGCGCTGACCCCGCACGGGGAGACCCCGGCGGTGACGGATGCCGGCGTAGCAGCCGATCTCGACCTTGCGGCGGATGTCCGCGGCGACCTCGCGGCGCAGGTCACCCTCAACCTTGAAGTTGGCCTCGATGTAGTCGCGGAGCTGGACCAGCTCCTCGTCCGTGAGGTCCTTGGCGCGCTTGTTCAGGTCAATCGCGGTGGCGGTAAGCGCCTCGACGGCACGGGTGCGCCCGATGCCGAAGATGTAGGTGAGCGCGATCTCCATCCGCTTCTCGCGGGGAAGATCGACGCCGACGAGTCGTGCCATAAGTGGGCTAACTCCTCAGATGTCTCACGGAGGTCTGTGCCCGGACCACCCCGCCTGCCCGGGCGGGCCCCGGCCTCCGACCGGGGGTGGAACCGCACGTCATCGACGCGTCGCGGAACGACGCTGCGGTGACAGCGGCTGGAACGGGCTTGTGCATGTGGTACGGATCTGGCAGAGCCAGGCTGGGATCAGCCCTGGCGCTGCTTGTGACGCGCGTCGGACTTGCAGATGACCATGACGCGGCCGTGCCGCCGGATGACCCGGCAGTTGTTGCAGATCCGCTTGACGCTCGGCTTGACCTTCACGGTTTGCCTTAACTCTCAGTCGGACGGGAACAGATCCCCGCGACCCCGTTGCAAGAACTCACCCGGCGTCGCCGCCGGGACAAGGTCACTTGTAGCGGTAGACGATGCGCCCACGGGTCAGGTCGTACGGCGAAAGCTCGACGACGACCCTGTCCTCGGGAAGGATGCGGATGTAGTGCTGCCGCATCTTGCCGGAGATGTGTGCGAGCACCTTGTGACCATTGGCGAGCTCCACGCGGAACATGGCGTTCGGCAGGGGCTCGATCACTCGGCCTTCGATCTCGATGGCTCCGTCTTTCTTAGGCATGTCCTCCGCTACCTGACATCGGGTTCTTGGGGCAAGCTCACAACGTTCATCCCCGATCCCCGGATCACCGGGGGCCTGGGACCAGCCGCGGCTCCGGCGCTCACCAGAAGCGCTTGATGACATGCCGGAGTGGACGCTGTGCGCCAGCTAGCCAGTGTACGCGCGCCCTCGCATCGACACCAAACCGAGCCCCTCGTAACCCGGGGTCGGGTGTGTCGGCGCCCGGACAAACGACGCGTCAGGGGGCAATCTCCCCGCGCCGGTCGTCCTTCGCGGCCTTCCGCTCGAGCTTCGCGGCTCGTTTACGGGCCTTCTTCTCCGCCTGCAGGCGCGGCTGCCCGCTCGCCAGCCCCGCCACCGTCTGCCAGACGAGCACCGCGCCCCACGGACCGGCCACCCAGACCGGCCAGAAGTAACTCAGCTCACCGCTCCCGATGACGGTCACCAGCCAGATCACGACCATGATGGCGTTGACGGAGACCCAGCTGCCCCAGATCTCCGCGAGCCAGCGGGCTGTCAGCTCCCGATCGGTGCGGGGATCCAGGTGCTGCGGCGTCGCGGGCGGCCGGGGCACGGGCACCACGGCCGCCGGCAGATCCTCGACCAGCTCCGCCAGCTCCCCGTAGGTCTTGGCGCCGTACGCGCGCTGGAGCCGGTCGTCGTACTCGTGCAGCTCGAGCCGCCCCTCGTCCAGGGCCCCGCGCAGCTGCTCCGCGACGGCCTGACGGTCGCCGTCGCCGGCCCGCATCCGATCGCGCTCCATGTCGGCCGGCCCGCTCAGCGCCCGTGGCCGCGGGAACGCCCGACGAAGCTCCAGACCAGCGGAATCAGCATCCAGGCGGGCCACGGGTACTGCCAGTGACCCGAGCCGAGGCTCGACAGCAGCCAGATGATCACGCAGACCACGACCACGCCCGCGTAACCGGTGAGGTAGGGCGGCCGCTTGCCGACCGCGGTCGCCGGCTGGGGCGTCGCGACCCGGGCCTGCCGCGGGGGGACGGTGCCGGGCAGGTCGGTGGTCACGGTCTCCAGCTCGCCGTAGGTCTTGGCGCCGTACACGCGCTGGAGCCGCTCGTCGTACTCGTGAAGGTCGAGGCGCCCCTGATCGAGCGCCTCCTTGAGCCTCGCCGCCACTGCCTCGCGGTCGTCGTCGCCCGCCCGCATCTCCTCGCGCCCCATGGCTCCTAGCATGCCACCCCGGCGCTTTTACTCCGAGTGGGAGCCAACGGCCTCTTGCCGGGCCGTGACGAGGTCGCCCAGGCGCGCCCGGCCGCCGTCCGGCGCCGTGGTCACCCAGACGCCGTCCTCGAGGATCGCCATCGTGTGCTCCACGTGGGCGGCGATCGACCCGTCGCGCGTGACGACCGTCCAGCCGTCGGACAGCTCGGCCGTCCGCGGCGAGCCCATCGTGATCATCGGCTCGATGGCCAGCGCCAGGCCGGGGACCAGCTTCGGCCCCTTGCCGGGCTTGCCGTGATTGAGCACGTGCGGGTCCTGGTGCATCTCGGTGCCGATGCCGTGCCCGCCGTAGCCGTCCACGATCCCGTAGCGCCCGGCCTTGCGCACCGTCTTCTCGACGTTGAACGAGATGTCGGTCAGCCGGCCCCGCCCGTTGGCCGCACCGCGCGCCGCGGCGGCGATGCCGGCCCACATCGAGTCCTCGGCCACCTCGGCCAGCTTGAGCAGCTGCGGATCGGTCTCGCCGACGCCGACCGTGATGGCCGAGTCGCCGTGCCAGCCCTCGAGAATCGCGCCGCAGTCGAGCGAAATCAGGTCGCCCTCGCGCAGCACCTGCTCGGTGGACGGGATGCCGTGCACCACCTGGTTGTTGACCGAGGCGCAGATCGAGGCCGGGAAGCCGTGGTAGCCCTTGAACGACGGGACCGCCCCGGCGTCCCGGATGACCTTCTCCGCGATGGCGTCGAGCTCACCCGTGGAGATGCCCGGCGCCACCGCCTCGCGCATCGCCTGCAGCGCGGCGGCGACGACGAGGCCGGCGCCGCGCATGAGCTCGATCTGCTCGGGGGTCTTTAGCTGAATGTCCAGCTGCTCGCGGCGCATGCTCGCTCAGCCTCCGTACGACCGCAGCGCGTCGATGGCACGCACGGTGACGTCCTCGACCGGGCCGGTCGCGTCGATGCCCACCAGCTTGCCCTGGGCCCCGTAGAAGTCGACCAGGGGCGCCGTCTTGTCGGCGTACTCCACGAGCCGGTTGGCGATCGTCTCGGCCCGGTCGTCGTCCCGCTGGAAGAGCTCGGAGCCACACCTGTCGCAGATGTTCTCCTTGCTCGTGGGGTCGAACTCCACGTGCCAGATCTTGCCGCAGCCCCGGCACGTGCGCCGCCCCGACAGCCGCCGGATGACCTCGTCGTCGTCGACCACCAGCTCCATGACCAGGTCGAGCGCCGTGCCGAGGTCGGCCAGCAGCTTGTCGAGCGCCGACGCCTGCGGGACGGTCCGCGGGAAGCCGTCCAGCAGGAAGCCGTCGGCCGCGTCGGGCTCGGCGAGCCGGTCCCGGACCATGTTGATGGTCACCTCGTCGGGGACGAGGTTCCCGGCGTCCATGTACCGCTTGGCCTCGAGGCCCAGCGGCGTGCCCTGGGAGACGTTGGCCCGGAAGATGTCACCGGTCGAGATCTTCGGTACGGCGAGATGGGCAGCGATGAACTCAGCCTGGGTCCCCTTGCCGGCCCCCGGAGGGCCCACCAGTACCAGCCGCACCTACATCGCCTCGCTTCGGTGAGAACGAGCCTCGCAAACCTTGGACGCGAGAGCCCCCCGGCTCCGCGCCCCCACTACCGGAGGAACCCTTCGTAGTTGCGCTGCATCAGCTGGCTCTCGATCTGCTTGACCGTCTCCAGACCCACACCGACCATGATCAGCACCGCGGTACCACCGAACGGGAAGTTCTGGTACTGCTGGCTGTTCAGCCAGATGAAGAAGAAGTTCGGCAGGACCGAGATCAGACCCAGGTAGAGCGCACCCGGCAGCGTGATCCGGCTCAGGATGAAGTCCAGGTAGTCGGCGGTCGGCTTACCGGGCCGGATGCCCGGTACGAACCCACCGTACTTCTTCATGTTCTCCGCGACCTCGGTCGGGTTGAACGTGATCGAGACGTAGAAGTACGTGAAGAAGATGATCAGCAGGAAGTACGTCGTGATGTAGATCCAGTGGCTCGGGTTCGCCAGGTTGTTCTGGATCCACTGCTGGTAGCCCTTGAGGTTGTTCGGGTCGAAGAACTGCAGGTACAGCTGCGGCAGGTAGAGCAGCGACGACGCGAAGATCACCGGCACGACGCCGGCCTGGTTGACCTTGAGCGGGATGTACGTCGAGGTGCCGCCGTACATGCGCCGGCCGATCATGCGCTTCGCGTACTGCACCGGGATGCGGCGCTGCGCCTGCTCGATGAAGACGACCGCGCAGATGACCAGCAGCACCAGCGCGATGACGAGCCAGAACTTGCCCCAGCCGCTGCTCTCCTTGATCGTCCAGCCCTCGCCGGGAAGGCGCGCGGCGATCGAGGTGAAGATCAGGACGGACATGCCGTTGCCGACGCCGCGGTCGGTGATCAGCTCGCCCAGCCACATGACGACGCCGGTGCCGGCGGTCATCGTGACGATGAGCATGACCAGCGTGAGCCACAGCGGCAGGCCGGTGTTCTCCGGGATGATCTGCAGGTTGGCCTGGTCCTGCGGGCACGCGTTGGCGAAGAGCTGACCGGAGCGGGCCAGCGCCACGAAGGCCGAGGACTGCAGAATGGCGAGACCCAGGGTCAGATAACGCGTGTACTGCGTGATCTTCGCCTGACCGCTCTGCCCCTCCTTGCGGAGCTGCTCGAGCCGGGGGATCACGACCGTCAGCAGCTGGAGAATGATGGAGGCGGTGATGTAGGGCATGATGCCCAGCGCAAAGACCGACAGTTGCAGCAGCGCGCCACCGGAGAACAGGTTCAGCAGGTTGAGCACCCCGCCGCCGGCGTTCTGGTCGTTGACCGCCTCGAGGCAGTTCTGCACGTTGGTGTAGGACACACCCGGGCTGGGCAAAGTCGCACCGAGCCGGTAGACCGCGATGATCGCTACTGTGAACAGCAGTTTCTTGCGCAGGTCAGGCGTCCGGAACGCACTGGAAAAGGCGGAGAGCAACTTCATCCTCCTGCGCGAGGTGGCCGCCTGAAACCGGCGGATGGGGGTAGGCATCGGTCCGGACGACCGATATCCCTAGCTGGGAACGGACTCTAACAGCCTGACGTGCCCGTCGTGAGGCACGGTCGCCGCTTGTGCAGCACTCGGGGACGAAGAGCTACTCAACGGCTGTCTGCGCTCTCGCGCCCGAACTGGCGTTGTGCCAGTTCAGACGCCAGAACGGGGATGCCGGCCCGGTATCTCACTGATACCAGGCCAGCACCCCCGGCGAGCATCACAGCTCGGTGACGGAACCACCGGCCGCGGCGATCTTCTCCTTGGCCGACTCGCTGAACGCGTGGGCCGACACCGTCAGCGCCACGCCGCCCAGCTCGCCCGAGCCGAGAACCTTGACCAGCTGGCCCTTGCGGACCGCGCCGGCCTCGACGAGCTCGGCCACGCCGACCTCGCCGCCGTTCGGGAACAGCTCGGCCAGCCGGTCCAGGTTCACGACCTGGAAGACGACCTTGTTCTTGTTCTTGAAGCCCTTCAGCTTCGGCAGGCGCATGTGGATGGGCATCTGCCCACCCTCGAACGCCGCCGAGACGTTCTTCCGGGCGCCGGTGCCCTTGGTACCGCGACCGGCGGTCTTGCCCTTGGAGCCCTCACCGCGACCCACACGGGTCTTCGCGGTCTTGGCACCGGGCGCCGGACGCAGGTGGTGGACCTTGATCGCCATTACTCGACCTCCTCGACACTGACGAGGTGGCTCACGGTGAAGATCATGCCCCGAATCTCGGGGCGGTCCTCCTTGACCACCACATCGTTGATCCGCTTCAGGCCGAGCGACCGCAGGGAGTCCCGCTGGTTCTGCTTACGGCCGATCTCGGACCGGACCTGGGTGACCTTCAAGCGTGCCATCAGTGCACCGCCGCTTCCGCACGCGCCGCCAGCATGGCCGCGGGCGCGACGTCCTCGACCGGCAGGCCACGGCGCGCCGCGACCTTCTCCGGCGACTCGAGACCCTTGAGGGCCGAGACGGTCGCGTGCACGATGTTGATCGGGTTCGAGGAGCCGAGGCTCTTCGAGAGGATGTCGTGGATGCCGGCGCACTCCAGCACGGCACGCACCGGGCCACCGGCGATGACACCGGTACCAGCCGACGCCGGCTTGAGCAGCACGACGCCCGCGGCCGCCTCACCCGTGATCGGGTGCGGGATGGTGTTACCGATCCGCGGCACCTTGAAGAAGTGCTTCTTGGCCTCCTCGACACCCTTGGCGATGGCCGCGGGCACCTCCTTGGCCTTGCCGTATCCGATGCCGACGGTGCCGTCACCGTCGCCGACGATCACGAGGGCGGTGAAGCTGAAGCGACGACCACCCTTCACGACCTTCGCGACACGGTTGATCGCGACGACCCGCTCGAGGTGCGGGGTCTTCTCGACGGGCGCGTTGCCGCGGCCGCCCTCGCGGCGGTTGTCGCGGCGGCCACCCTCGTTGTTACCGCCGGACCCGCCGCCTCGGCGCTGCTGACCAGGCATTGGTCATTCCCTCCTAGAACTCGAGTCCGGCTTCGCGGGCGGCGTCCGCAAGCGCGGCGATCCGCCCCGCGTACTTGTTGCCGCCGCGGTCGAAGACGACCTTGGACACGCCCGCGGCCTTGGCCCGCTCGGCGAGGAGCGTTCCGACCTTGCCGGACAGAGCGCTCTTGTCACCCTCGGTACCCCGCAGGGAGGCGTCGAGCGTGGAGGCAGAGGCCAGCGTGTGACCCTTGAGGTCGTCGATGATCTGCGCGGTGATGTGCCGCGTGGACCGGGAGACGACCAGACGGGGACGCTCGGCAGTGCCGCGGACGTTCTTCCGAACGCGGAAGTGCCGGCGAGCCTTGCCGACGGAGCGCTTGTGGGCGACCCCGCCGCCGTTGCGGCGCTTGAGCAGCGTGGCGGTCACTTCTTACCTGCCTTTCCGGCCTTGCGGCGGATGACCTCGCCCTGGTACTTGACGCCCTTGCCCTTGTAGGGCTCCGGCGGGCGGATCTTCCGGATGTTCGCGGCGACCTCGCCGACGAGCTGCTTGTCGATGCCGGCCACCGTGAACTGCGTGGGCCGCTCCACCGTGAAGGTGATGCCGGCCGGCGGCACGATGTTGACCGGGTGCGAGAAGCCCAGGGCGAACTCGAGGTCCTTGCCCTTGGCGGTCACGCGGTAACCGGTGCCGTTGATCTCGAGCGTCTTCTTGTAGCCCTCGGTCACGCCGACGATCATGTTGGCGACCAGGGTACGCGAGAGGCCGTGCAGCTCCTTGGCCTTGCGCTCGTCGTTGGGGCGGTTGACCGAGAGCTCGCCGTTCTCCGCCTTCTCGATGGTGATCGGCTCGGCGATGGTGTGCGAGAGCTCGCCCTTGGGGCCCTTGACCTTGACGGTCTGGCCCGTGATGGTGACGTCGACGCCGGCCGGGACCGGGATCGACTTACGTCCGATTCGCGACATGTCTAGTCTCCGTTACCAGACGAAGGCGAGGACTTCCCCGCCAACGCTCCGCTTGCGGGCCTGCTTGTCAGTCAGGAGGCCCTGGGACGTCGAGATGATCGCGACGCCCAGGCCGCCGAGCACCCGCGGGAGCTCGTCGGACTTGGCGTAAACCCGCAGGCCGGGCTTGGACACGCGCTTGATGCCGGCGAGGCTGCGCTCGCGGCTCTGGCCGTACTTGAGCTCAACGACCAGGCGCTTGCCGACTTCGCCTTCCTCAGGCTCCTCGGCCGACCAGGAGGCGATGTAGCCCTCCGCCTTCAGGACCTCGGCGATGTTCGCCTTGATCTTCGAGAAGGGCATGGTCACCTTGTCGTGGTACGCCTGGTTGGCGTTACGCAGACGCGTGAGCATGTCTGCGATCGGGTCAGTCATCGTCATGGGTGTTCGTCAACCTTTCTCGCCGGGGTTCCCGGTCATACGGCCAGGCCTACGGCGAAGCGGTGTTACAGAAGTCGGGGTTACCAAGAAGCCTTGGACACGCCGGGCAGCTCGCCCCGGTGGGCCATGTCCCGGACGCAAACCCGGCACAGGCCGAACTTGCGGTACACCGAGTGCGGGCGACCGCACTTCTGGCACCGGGTGTAAGCCCGAACGGCGAACTTCGGCTTCGCGGCAGCCTTGATCTTCAGGGCCTTCTTAGCCATGCTCAGTTCTCCTTGAACGGGAAGCCCAGAAGCTTGAGCAGCTGCCGGCCCTCCTCGTCGGTCTTGGCGGTGGTGACCACGGTGATGTCCATGCCCCGGGTCCGGTCGATCCGGTCCTGGTCGATCTCGTGGAACACCGACTGCTCGGTCAGACCGAAGGTGTAGTTGCCGTGCCCGTCGAGCTTGCGCCCGTCGAGGCCGCGGAAGTCGCGGATACGCGGCAGCGCGATCGACAGCAGCCGGTCCAGGAACTCCCACATGCGGTCGTTGCGGAGGGTGACCTTCGCGCCGATCGGCATGCCCTCACGCAGCTTGAACTGCGCGATGGACTTGGTCGCCCGGCGCACCAGCGGCTTCTGGCCGGTGATGGTGGTCAGGTCCCGCACGGCGCCGTCGATCAGCTTGGCGTCGCGGGCGGCCTCGCCCACACCCATGTTCACGACGACCTTCACCAGGCCGGGAACCTGCATGGGGTTGCCGTACTTGTACTGCTCCTGAAGCCCGGCGATGACCTCGCTGCGGTACTTCTGCTTCAGCCGGGGCAGGGTCTTGGTCTCGGTAGCGGCAGTCATCACAGGTCCTTACCGGTGGTACGAGCGATCCGGACCTTCTGGCCGTTCTCGTCGATGCGGTAGCCCACGCGGGTCGGCTTGCCCTGGTCGTCCACGATCTGCACGTTCGAGATGTGGATGGCGGCTTCCTGCGTGACGATGCCGCCGGTCTTCGAACCGCGCTGCGTCGTACGGATGCGCTCGTGCTTCTTGATGCGGTTGACGCCCTCGACGAGGACCTTGTCCTGGCGCGGGAAGGCCGCGATGACCTTGCCCTTGGCACCCTTGTCCTTGCCGGCGATGACGACGACCGTGTCGCCCTTCTTGATCTTCACGGTCAGAGCACCTCCGGCGCCAGGCTGATGATCTTCATGAACCGCTTGTCGCGCAGCTCACGGCCGACCGGGCCGAAGATACGCGTACCGCGGGGGTCCCCGCCGTCCTTGATGATGACGGCGGCGTTCTCGTCGAAGCGGATGTACGAGCCGTCGGGACGGCGCTTCTCCTTGGCGGTGCGAACGATGACCGCCTTGACGACGTCACCCTTCTTCACACCCGCGCCCGGGATCGCGTCCTTGACCGTGGCCACGATGACATCGCCGATGCTCGCGTAGCGGCGGCCGGAGCCACCGAGCACGCGGATGCACAGGATCTCTCGGGCACCCGTGTTGTCGGCGACGCGCAGTCGCGACTCCTGCTGGATCACTGGGTTCTCCTATGTCTGCCAGTTCTCCGGAGACTTGCTGTCCGAAGCTTGGCGGAACGATGGTCGGCTGGGCCGGCTCTCGCCGGCCCAGCCAGACTCACTTGGCCTTTTCGAGGATCTCCACGATCCGCCAGCGCTTGGTGGCGGAGAGCGGACGGGTCTCCATCATGAGGACCCGGTCGCCGATGCCGGCCGCGTTCTGCTCGTCGTGCACCTTGAGCTTGCGCGTACGCCGGATGACCTTGCCGTAGAGCGCGTGCTTGACGCGGTCCTCGACCTCGACGACAACCGTCTTGTCCATCTTGTCGCTGACCACGAGGCCCTCGCGCGTCTTGCGCTGAGCCCGCGGAGCAGCAGTCGTGTTCTCACTCATGCTGTCACCTCACTCGGCGCGGCCGAGAGCCCGAGCTCACGTTCCCGCATGACCGTGTAGATCCTCGCGATGTCCTTGCGGACCACCTGCAGCCGACGGTGATTGTCGAGCTGCCCGGTGGCACCCTGCACGCGAAGGTTGAACAGCTCCGCCTTCGCCTCCCGCAGCCGCGAGACCAGCTCCTCTTCGGAGAGCTCGCGCAGCTCGGCCGGCTTCACGCCCGCTGCCATCAGCTTTCACCCACTTCGCGTGTCACGATGCGGCACTTCATCGGGAGCTTGTGAATCGCGCGGCGCATCGCCTCGCGCGCAATCGTCTCGTTGGGGAACGACATCTCGAAGAGAATCCTTCCCGGCTTGACGTTCGCGACCCACCACTCCGGCGAACCCTTACCGGAACCCATGCGGGTCTCGGCGGGCTTCTTGGTCAGCGCCTGGTCCGGGAAGATCGAGATCCAGACCTTACCGCCACGCTTGATGTGGCGGGTCATGGCGATACGAGCCGACTCGATCTGCCGGTTCGTCACGTACGCCGGCTCCAGGGCCTGGATACCGAACTCGCCGAAGACCACCCGGTTGCCGCCCTTGGACGCGCCGTGGCGGTCCGGGTGGTGCGGCTTGCGGAAGCCCTTCGGGGGCTTACGCGGCATCAGCATGTGTCAGCCCTCCTGCTGCGTTTCGGCCGCGGCCGGAGCAGCGGCGGTCTCGGTCGGCTCGGCGGCGGCCTGCGCCTGCGCGGCCCGGCCGGCCTCGGTGCCACCCGCGGTGGTGCCGGACGAGCCGGAACGACCACGACGCGGACGGTCGGGACGGTCGCCACGGTCCCGGCGCGGACGCGCGGGCGCCTCGGGGGCGACCTCGCGACCCGGAACGGCGTCGCCCTTGTAGATCCAGACCTTCACGCCGATGCGACCGAAGGTGGTACGGGCCTCGAAGAAGCCGTACTCGATGTCGGCGCGCAGCGTGTGCAGCGGGACGCGACCCTCACGGTAGAACTCCGTGCGGCTCATCTCCGCGCCGCCGAGGCGACCGGAGACCTGCACGCGGATGCCCTTGCAGACCGGGTTCTTCATCGCGGACTGCATGGCCTTGCGCATCGCCCGGCGGAAGCTGACCCGGCTGGACAGCTGCTCGGCGACGCCCTGCGCCACGAGCTGCGCGTCCGACTCCGGGCTCTTCACCTCGAGGATGTTGAGCTGGACCTGCTTGCCGGTGAGCTTCTCCAGCTCACCGCGGATGCGGTCGGCCTCCGCGCCCTTGCGGCCGATGACGATGCCCGGCCGGGCGGTGTGGATGTCGACGCGGACCCGGTCCCGGGTGCGCTCGATGTCCACCTTGGAGATGCCGGCGCGCTCGAGGCCCTTGGACATCATGCGGCGGATCTTGACGTCCTCGCCGATGTAGTCCTTGTAGAGCTTGTCCGCGAACCAGCGGCTCTTCCAGTCGGTGGAGATGCCGAGCCGGAACCCGGTGGGGTGAACCTTCTGACCCATTACTCGGCACCTTCCGTGCTCTGGGACTCGGCCGGCTTCGCCTCGGTGGCCGGAGCCGCCTGGGCCGGAGCGGCCTTCTTCGCGGCGGCCTTGCGGGCCGGAGCGGCGACCTGGACGGCCTCCACCGCGATCGTGATGTGACAGGTGCGCTTGCGGATCCGGTACGCCCGGCCCTGCGCCCGCGGCCGGAACCGCTTCAGCGTCGGGCCCTCGTCGACGAACGCCTCGGCGACCAGGAGCGCGTCCGGGTCGAGCCGCTCGTTGTTCTCGGCGTTGGCGATCGCGCTGGCGAGCACCTTGTAGACCTGCTCGCTGGCGGCCTGCGGCGCGAACTGCAGGACCGTGAGAGCCTCCTTCGCGGGCAGACCGCGGACGAGGTTGATCACACGGCGCGCCTTGTTCGGCGAGATGCGCACGTGGCGCGCAACAGCGCGAGCGCCCGGAAGCGCCGCGACATCGCTGTTTGCTGGCATCGCTGTAACCCCTTTCCTATCCGTGATCCGACTAGCGACGACGGCTCTTGCGGTCGTCCTTCTCGTGACCCTTGAACGTGCGGGTCAGAGCGAACTCGCCGAGCTTGTGGCCGACCATGGCCTCGGAGATGAACACCGGGACGTGCTTGCGCCCGTCGTGCACGGCGATCGTGTGCCCGAGCATGTCGGGGATGATCGTCGAGCGCCGCGACCAGGTCTTGATGACGTTCTTCGAATTCTTCTCGTTCTGGACTTCCACCTTCTTGAGCAGGTGGTCGTCGACGAACGGGCCCTTCTTCAGGCTGCGAGGCATCTCTTAACTCCCGTTACCCGCGCTTGCGGGTGGCGTAGCGGCGGCGAACGATCAGCTTGTCGCTCTCCTGGCCCTTGCGGCGGGTACGGCCCTCCGGCTTACCAGCCGGGTTGACCGGGTGGCGACCACCGGAGGTCTTACCCTCACCACCACCGTGCGGGTGGTCGATCGGGTTCATGGCGACACCACGGACGGTCGGGCGCTTGCCCTTCCAGCGCATGCGGCCGGCCTTGCCCCAGTTGATGTTCGACTGCTCGGCGTTGCCGATCTCGCCGACCGTCGCGCGGCAGCGGATGTCGACGCGCCGGATCTCGCCGGAGGGCATACGCAGCGTGGCGTACGCGCCCTCGCGGCCCAGCAGCTGGATGCCGACGCCGGCCGAGCGGGCCAGCTTGGCGCCACCGCCGGGACGAAGCTCCACACCGTGGATCGTCGTACCGACCGGGATGTTGCGCAGCGGCAGGTTGTTGCCCGGCTTGATGTCCGCGCCCACGCCCGACTCGACGCGGTCGCCCTGCTTCAGGTCCTTCGGCGCGAGGATGTAGCGCTTCTCGCCGTCGGCGTAGTGCAGCAGCGCGATGCGCGACGTGCGGTTCGGGTCGTACTCGATGTGCGCGACCTTGGCCGGCACGCCGTCCTTGTCGTTCCGCTTGAAGTCGATCAGGCGGTACTGACGCTTGTGACCGCCGCCCTGGTGCCGGGTGGTGATCCGGCCGTGGACGTTGCGGCCGCCCTTCTTGGGCAGCGGGACGACCAGAGACTTCTCCGGCGTGGACCGGGTGATCTCGGCGAAGTCGGCGACGCTCGAGCCGCGGCGGCCCGGCGTGGTCGGCTTGTACTTACGGATAGCCATGATTCACAAACCCCTTAGCTGACCGGGCCGCCGAAGGCCTCGATACGGTCACCGTCAGCCAGCTTCACCATGGCGCGCTTGGTTGCCTTGCGCTGACCGAAGCCGGTGCGGGTGCGCTTGCGCTTGCCCTCGCGGTTCGCGGTGTTCACCGTCAGCACGCGGACGTCGAAGATCTGCTGGATCGCGATCTTGATCTGGGTCTTGTTCGCGTCCGGGTGGACGAGGAACGTGTACCAGTTCTGGTCGAGAACGCTGTAGCTCTTCTCGGAGACCACCGGGGCGAGGATGATGTCGCGCGGGTCGGCGATCGTGCTCACTTGTTCGCCTCCTCGGAGGTCTCGGAGGTGCCCAGGAACTCGTCGAGCGCGTCCTTGGTGAACACGACCTCGTCGGCCACGAGCACGTCGTACGTGTTGAGCTGGCCGGCCTCGATCAGGTGCACCGTGGCCTCGTTGCGCAGCGACAGCCAGTTCGTCGCGTCCTGGCTGCCCAGCACGACCAGCACCTTGGTGCTCTTCGCGACCTTGCGCAGCGTGGCGACGGCCGCCTTGGTCGACGGGGTCTCGCCCGCGACGAAGGCGTCGACCACGTGGATGCGACCCTCGCGGGCCCGGTCCGAGAGGGCGCCACGCAGGGCGGCGGCCTTCATCTTCTTGGGCGTCCGCTGGGAGTAGTCGCGCGGCACGGGGCCGTGCACGACGCCACCACCGGTGAACTGCGGCGCGCGGATCGAGCCCTGGCGGGCGCGACCGGTGCCCTTCTGCTTGTACGGCTTCTTGCCGCCGCCGGCGACCTCGCCGCGCGTCTTGGCCTTGTGCGTGCCCTGCCGGGCCGCGGCCAGCTGCGCCACGACGACCTGGTGCATCAGCGGGATGTTCGCCTGCACGTCGAAGACGCTGTCGGGCAGCTCGACCGAGCCGGCCTTCGCGCCCTCCGCGTTGATCACGTCAACGGAGCTCACTTCGCACCACCCTTCTTGGCGGCGGTGCGGACGAGGATCAGCGCGCCCTTGGGGCCGGGAACGGCACCCTTGACCAGGATCACGTTGTTCTCGACGTCGACCGCCTGCACGGTCAGGTTCTGCACGGTGAAGCGCTGGCCACCCATGCGACCGGCCATCCGCACGCCCTTGAAGACGCGACCGGGGGTCGCGCAGGCGCCGATCGAGCCGGGCGAGCGGTGCTTGCGCTCGACACCGTGGCTCGCGCGCAGGCCGTGGAAGCCGTGCCGCTTGATGACACCGGCGTAGCCCTTGCCCTTGGTCTTACCGGTGACGTCGACGGCCGCGCCGGCCTCGAACGCCTCGACGGTGATCTCCTGGCCGAGCTCGTACTCGCCGGCGTCGGTGGTGCGCAGCTCCACCTTGTGGCGCCGCGGCGACACACCCGCCTTCGCGAAGTGACCGCTCTCGGGCTTGTTCACCTTGCGCGGGTCGATCTGGCCGTAGGCCAGCTGCACCGCTGCGTAACCGTCTGCTTCGGGGGTGCGGACCTGGGTCACGACGCAAGGGCCGGCCTGCACCACGGTCACCGGGACGACCTTGTTGTTGTCCCAGACCTGGGTCATGCCGAGCTTGGCGCCCAGGATCCCCTTAACTTGCCTGTCCATTGTCCGGATCCCTACAGCTTGATCTCGATGTCGACGCCAGCCGGCAGGTCGAGGCGCATGAGCGAGTCGACCGTCTTCGGAGTCGGGTCGATGATGTCGATCAGACGCTTGTGCGTGCGCATCTCGAAGTGCTCGCGCGAGTCCTTGTACTTGTGCGGCGAACGGATCACGCAGAAACGGTTGATCTCCGTGGGCAGCGGCACCGGGCCAGCGACCTGCGCCCCGGTCCGCGTCACCGTCTCGACGATCTTCCGCGCCGAGGAGTCGACGACCTCGTGGTCATAGGCCTTGAGCCGGATGCGGATCTTCTGTCCCGCCATGGTGGCTTCTGTTTCCTTCTCTCGATGCCGCTACCTGCGAAAGCGGTGGCTCTCGCATGCCCGCAGGACCGTTGATCCTGCGTTGTCCGACCCCCGCGGTCGGGCGTGTCGCGCTCGGGAACCAGGCTCCGCCCCAAGGATCTGGAGCGATCATGCCCGTGGATCAGCTCCGAAGAGCGACCCCATCCGTCGGGATCGGGGCGGCCGGCGGCTCTGTCACAACACACGCCGGACACCGGGCGAGGGTGGTTGGCTGCCTGTACTGCAAAGGCAGCCAACCACCCTGCGCGACGCAACCTGACTAGTATGCCGGATCGAATCCGACAATGCTAATCGGGGTCACCTGTGAGCGTCCCCACGAGGTGGGGAAGCGTTCACTCAGACGTTGATCTTCGTGACCGTGCCGGCACCGACGGTGCGGCCACCCTCACGGATCGCGAACTTCAGGCCCTGCTCCATGGCGATGGGCTGGATCAGCTTCACCGACATGGTGGTGGAGTCGCCGGGCATGACCATCTCGGTGCCCTCGGGCAGCGTGACGACGCCGGTGACGTCCGTGGTGCGGAAGTAGAACTGCGGGCGGTAGTTCTGGAAGAACGGGGTGTGCCGGCCGCCCTCCTCCTTCGAGAGGATGTAGACCTGGCCCTCGAACTCCGTGTGAGGAGTCGTGGTGCCCGGCTTCACGACGACCATGCCGCGCTCGACGTCCTCGCGCTTGATGCCGCGGAGCAGCAGACCGACGTTCTCACCCGCGCGGGCCTCGTCGAGCAGCTTGCGGAACATCTCGATGCCGGTGCAGACGGTCTTCGTCGACTTCTCGCGGATGCCGACGATCTCGACCTCCTCGTTCGGCTTGAGGATGCCACGCTCGGCGCGACCGGTGACGACCGTGCCACGACCGGTGATCGTGAAGACGTCCTCGATCGGCATGAGGAACGGCTTCTCGGTCTCACGCTCGGGCTGCGGGATCGCGGTGTCGACCGCGTTCATCAGCTCGAGGAGCTTGCCGGTCCACTCCGAGTCGCCCTCGAGCGCCTTGAGCGCCGAGACGCGGACGACCGGAACGTCGTCGCCGGGGAACTCGTAGGTGCTGAGCAGCTCGCGAACCTCGAGCTCGACGAGCTCCAGGAGCTCCTCGTCCTCGACCATGTCGCTCTTGTTCAGGGCGACGACGATGTACGGAACGCCGACCTGGCGGGCCAGGAGCACGTGCTCCTTGGTCTGCGGCATCGGGCCGTCGGTCGCGGCGACCACCAGGATCGCGCCGTCCATCTGCGCGGCACCGGTGATCATGTTCTTGATGTAGTCGGCGTGGCCGGGGCAGTCCACGTGCGCGTAGTGACGCGCCGCGGTCTGGTACTCGACGTGCGCGATCGAGATCGTGATGCCGCGGGCCTTCTCCTCCGGCGCCTTGTCGATCTCGTCGAACGGCGTGTAGGGGTTCAGGTCCGGGTACTCGTCGTGCAGGACCTTGGTGATTGCCGCAGTCAGCGTCGTCTTACCGTGGTCGATGTGACCAATGGTGCCGATGTTGACGTGCGGCTTAGTCCGCTCGAACTTCGCCTTCGCCACTGGTGTCCTCCTGTGGACTGTGGTTTTCTTCTCGCCCGGCACGCCCGATAAGGCGATGGGGACTCTGTCGACTGCTAGTGCGCGTGCGGCCCTCGACAGGCCGCACGCGCCTCACCGCATCAGGCGCCGGTGGCCTTCGCGATGATCTCCTTCGCCACGCCCTGGGGCACCTCGGCGTAGGAGTCGAACTGCATGCTGTAGCTCGCCCGGCCGGCCGTCTTCGACCGCAGGTCGCCGACGTAGCCGAACATCTCCGACAGCGGGACCAGAGCCTTGACGACGCGGGCGCCGGAGCGCTCCTCCATCGACTGGATGATGCCACGCCGGGAGTTGAGGTCGCCGATCACGTCGCCCATGTTGTCCTCGGGCGTGGTGACCTCGACGGACATCATCGGCTCGAGCAGCGCCGGGTCGGCCTTGCGAGCCGCTTCCTTCATGACCATCGAGCCGGCGATCTTGAACGCCATCTCGGAGGAGTCGACCTCGTGGTACTGACCGTCCAGCAGGGTCAGCTTGACGCCGACCAGCGGGAAGCCGGCGAGCACGCCGTACTGCAGCGAGTCCTGCGCGCCCGCGTCCACCGACGGGATGAACTCCCGGGGGATGCGGCCACCGGTCACGGCGTTGACGAACTCGTAGGTCGGGCCGTCCGCCGTCATGTCGAGCGGCTCGACCGAGACGACGACCTTCGCGTACTGGCCCGAGCCACCGGTCTGCTTCTTGTGCACGTAGTCGATCTTCTCCACCGTGCGGCGGATCGTCTCGCGGTACGCGACCTGCGGCTTACCGATGTTCGCCTCGACGTTGAACTCGCGCCGCATGCGGTCGACGAGGATGTCGAGGTGGAGCTCGCCCATGCCGGCGATGATGGTCTGCCCGGTCTCCTCGTCGTTGAAGACGCGGAAGGTCGGGTCCTCCTCGGCCAGACGCTGGATCGCGGTGCCCAGCTTCTCCTGGTCCGACTTGGTCTTCGGCTCGATGGCGACCTGGATGACCGGCTCGGGGAAGGTCATCGACTCGAGGATGACCGGCTGGCCCGGGTCGCTCAGCGTGTCGCCGGTGGTGGTCTGCTTCAGACCCTGGACGGCGATGATGTCGCCGGCCTGCGCGGTCTGACGCTCCTCACGCTTGTTGGCGTGCATCTGGTAGATCTTGCCGATGCGCTCCTTGCGGTCCTTGGTGGAGTTGACCACCTGGGAACCGGACTCGAGCGTGCCGGAGTAGACCCGGACGTACGTCAGCTTGCCGAGGTGCTTGTCGGTCTGGATCTTGAAGGCCAGGGCCGAGAAGGGCTCGTCGTTCGACGGCTTGCGCTGCATCGGCGTCTCGCCGTCGGTCGCGGTGCCCTCGATGGCCGGGATGTCCAGCGGCGACGGCAGGAAGTCGACCACGGCGTCGAGCATGGGCTGGACGCCCTTGTTCTTGAACGCCGAGCCGCACAGCACCGGGTTGGCCTTGCTGGCGATCGTGGCGCGCCGGATGGCGGCCTTGATCTCGTCCTCGGAGAGCTCCTCGCCCTCGAGGTACTTCTCCATCACGGCGTCGTCGACGTCGGCGAGCGTCTCGACGAGCTTCTCGCGCCACTCGGCGGCCTGGTCGGCGAGGTCGGCCGGGATCTCCTCGACCGCGTAGTCCTCACCCTTCTGGGTCTCGCCGCGCCACGTGAGGGCCCGCATGCCGATCAGGTCGACGACACCGATGTGGTCGCCCTCGAGGCCGATCGGGATCTGCAGGACCAGCGGGGTGGCCTTGAGCCGGTCGATCATCATCTGCACGCAGCGGAAGAAGTCGGCACCGGTCCGGTCGAGCTTGTTGACGAAGCACATGCGCGGGACGTGGTACTTGTCCGCCTGCCGCCACACGTTCTCCGTCTGCGGCTCCACGCCGGCCACACCGTCGTAGACCGCGACGGCGCCGTCGAGCACACGCAGCGACCGCTCGACCTCGACCGTGAAGTCGACGTGGCCGGGCGTGTCGATGATCTGGATCGTGTAGCCCTTCCACTCGCACTTCGTGGCGGCGGAGGTGATGGTGATGCCGCGTTCCTGTTCCTGTTCCATCCAGTCCATGACGGCCGCGCCCTCGTGGACTTCACCGATCTTGTACGTGATGCCGGTGTAGAACAGGATGCGCTCGGTCGTCGTGGTCTTACCAGCGTCGATGTGCGCCATGATGCCGATGTTGCGTACCTTGGCGAGCGCGTCTGCGGCAGCCACTGCAATCCCTACTCTTCGTCGTCTCGTCGACTGGGTTCCCGCGCCGATGGCACGAGATGCCGGGGTGACCGGCGTCGCAGCCCGGCGCAGTGGCCGGGCCGGCGACGGGGGCTGTTACCAGCGGTAGTGCGCGAAGGCCTTGTTGGACTCCGCCATCTTGTGCGTGTCCTCGCGGCGCTTCACAGCGGCACCGAGGCCGTTGCTGGCGTCGAGGAGCTCGTTCTGCAGGCGCTCGATCATGGTCTTCTCGCGGCGCGCCTTCGAATACTGCACGAGCCAGCGCAGGCCCAGGGTGGTCTGCCGCGGCGTGCGGACCTCGACCGGCACCTGGTAGGTCGCGCCACCGACACGGCGGCTGCGGACCTCGAGGGTCGGCTTGACGTTGTCCATGGCGCGCTTAAGCGTCACCACGGGGTCGGTGCCGCTCTTCTCGCGGCAGCCCTCGAGGGCGCCGTAGACGATGCGCTCGGCGAGCTGACGCTTGCCGCCCACCAGGATCTTGTTCACCAGCTGGGTGACCAGGGGGGAGTTGTAAACCGGGTCCGCAACCACAGGGTGGCGCGGAGCGGGGCCCTTACGCGGCATGTCAGCTCTTCTCCTTCTTCGCGCCGTAACGGCTGCGGGCCTGCTTGCGGTTGCGGACACCCTGGGTGTCCAGCGAACCGCGGACGATCTTGTAGCGAACGCCGGGGAGGTCCTTCACACGGCCGCCACGCACGAGCACGATCGAGTGCTCCTGCAGGTTGTGGCCGACGCCCGGGATGTACGCCGTGACCTCGATCTGGCTGCTGAGCTTCACACGAGCGACCTTGCGCAGCGCAGAGTTCGGCTTCTTGGGGGTGGTGGTGTACACGCGCGTGCACACGCCGCGCCGCTGAGGACTTCCCTTCAGCGCCGGCGTCTTGGTCTTGCTCGTCTTCGCCTGGCGGCCCTTTCGGACCAGCTGCTGGATCGTGGGCACCGGGTTTCTCCGCTCCCTTCGGCCGCTCTCACGCGACCGCACCGTCTTCGTTATGCCTTGTGTGCGAGCGGCCCCGGTGGGCTCCCGCACCCGCGGTCGGGCGTGTCGTCCGGCTCACGGTCCCACCACGCGCAGGTCACGCGCGGCGAGTTTTTGTCTTTGTCGGGCTGTCGAGCCCGTCGTGCCACTGCCCCGTCGTTACTTCAGACTCGGGCGCACGCACGAGTTGCCCGGGCGAGCCCGGGCACGAGGGGAAAGAGTACCCACCACACGCACGCAGGTCAAAACGAGCCGCATGAAAAGCGGCCGGTCAGACCGGCTAGCTTGATGATGGACATCTCCGCATTACAAGTGTAGCGGGTGCCGCGCGCAAGCAACGCCGCGGTGCCTGTTTCCCGCGCCACGCGTCACGCGACCTCCACCAGCACTACCAACAAGAGGGTCAGGAGCGCAATTCCCGCTCCCGCGGCGCCGCAGGAGATGCCGGCGATCGCGACGCCCCGGCCGGTGAAGCGCAGGCGCCCCTCCTGCCCCGAGCGCCGGATCTGCCGCCGCGCCGCCAGGCCCAGGCTGATCGAGCCGCCGCCGGCCAGCACGGCGAGCAGGGTGAAGGCGCCGCCCACGAGCGCGCCCCAGCCGGCCGAGGCCCCGGCGACGCCGAAACAGAGCACCAGCGTGGACACCAGGATCCCGGCGACCCCGGCGACGAGCGAGCCGACGGCCAGCCCGGACGTGATGGGCGCCACCCGCAGCTGCACCAGCCCGAACGGGGTGCCGGCCACGGGGTCCATCCGCTCCGCCGTCCACGTCTCCCCCGCCGCCGGCGGGGCCATGTGCGGCGGAACCATGTGCTGCGGGGCCATCGGCGGCATCTGCTGCGGCGCCATCGGCGGCATCTGCTGCGGCGCCATCGGCGGCATTTGTTGCGGCGCCATCGGCGGCATTTGTTGCGGCGCCATGGGCGGGGCCGGCATCGGCGGTGGCGGCATGACCGGGTGTCCCGGCTGCTGCCCGGGCCAGGAGCCTGGCTGCTGTGTCACGGACCGTCCCTCTCGCCGCCTACCCGTAGGACTCCGAGCATGTCACCCGAAGGTGGTGCCCCGCAGCCCGAGGTCGGGCCCGGGCCGGTCAGTCGGTGCCGGGGTCGAAGTCCTGACCGCCCGGGGCGGCCGCGAAGTGCAGCAGCCCGGCGATCGTGGCCACGACCAGGGCGGTGAGCGCGAGGATCAGCCCGGCCCAGGCCAGCCGGCGGCCCCGGCGCACCCAGCGGGCGCCGAGCAGATAGCCGCCGGCGGCATAGTGCTCCCGCTCGACCTGCCGGGCCAAGAGCAGCGCCAGGGTGGCGGGAATCACGCCTCCGACGAAGGCGCCGGTGAGGAGGGCCGCCAGCCCGAGCACGAAAACAGCCCGGGCCTTCGTGGAAGGCGCGGGCTCCGGGTCCATCGGGTGGCGGGTGGGTGCTGCGGAGACCGGAAGCGTCACGGCTCCATTCTAGAAACGCCGGAGGGCGCCCGCGCGGTGCGCGGACGCCCTCGACGTCATTGCTCAGCTGCTCAGCGGTACGACCCGAAGTCGAAGTCGTCCAGCGGGACAGCCTGGCCACTGGCCGGACCGAAGCCGTAGTCGGTCTCGGGGTACCCGGTCATCGAGTACACCTTGGCCTTGGCCTCCTCGGTCGGCTCGACCCGGATGTTGCGGTACTTGCTGATGCCCGTACCGGCCGGGATGAGCTTACCGATGATGACGTTCTCCTTGAGGCCCACCAGCGAGTCGCTGCGCGAGTTGATCGCAGCGTCGGTGAGCACCCGGGTGGTCTCCTGGAAGGAGGCCGCCGAGAGCCAGGAGTCGGTCGCCAGCGAGGCCTTGGTGATACCCATCAGCACCGGACGGCCGGCGGCGGGCTCGCCACCCTCGCCGACGATGCGACGGTTCTCGGACTCGAAGAGCGCCCGATCGACCAGCACGCCCGGGAGGAACTCCGCGGCACCCGAGTCGATGACCGTCACCCGCTTGAGCATCTGGCGGATGATGATCTCGATGTGCTTGTCGTGGATGAGCACACCCTGCGAGCGGTAGACCTCCTGGACCTCCTGGGTCAGGTGGACCTGGACCGCGCGCGGGCCCATGATGCGCAGCAGCTCGTGCGGGTCGATGGTGCCCTCGGTGAGCTTCTCGCCGACCGCCACGTGGTCGCCGTCGTGCGCCCGCAGCTTGACGCGCTTCGAGATCTTGTCGTAGACGATCTCGTCGCTGCCGTCGTCCGGGATCACGATGATCTTCCGCGAACGCTCGCCGTCCTCGATGCGGATGCGTCCCGGGGTGTCGGCGATGGGCGCCTTGCCCTTGGGCACGCGGGCCTCGAAGATCTCCTGCACACGCGGCAGACCCTGGGTGATGTCCTCACCCGCGACACCACCGGTGTGGAAGGTACGCATCGTCAGCTGCGTGCCGGGCTCACCGATGGACTGGGCGGCGATGATGCCGACCGCCTCGCCGATGTCGACCGACTTGCCGGTCGGCAGCGAACGGCCGTAGCAGGCCGCGCACACGCCGAGCTTCGACTCACAGGTCAGGACGCTGCGGACGCGGACCTGCTCCACCCCGGCGGCGACGAGCTTGTCGACCAGGATCGAGTTGAGGTCGTCACCGCGCGACACGACCCGGTTGCCGTTGGCGTCGTCGATGTCGTCGGCCAGGGTACGAGCGTGCACGCCGGTCTCGGAGTGCGTGTGCACGACCAGGGTGCCGTCGGGCTCGCGCTCGCCGACCACCATCGGGATGGCGCGGTCGGTGCCGCAGTCCTCCTCGCGGATGATCACGTCCTGCGAGACGTCCACCAGACGACGGGTCAGGTAACCCGAGTCGGCGGTACGCAGCGCGGTGTCGGCCAGACCCTTGCGCGCACCGTGCGTGGAGATGAAGTACTCCAGGACGGTGAGGCCCTCGCGGTAGGACGAGGTGATCGGGCGCGGGATGATCTCGCCCTTCGGGTTGGCCACCAGACCACGGATCGCGGCGATCTGCCGGAGCTGGAGGAGGTTACCGCGGGCACCCGAGTTGATCATGACCCACAGCGGGTTCTCCTGCGGCAGCGCCGTCTCCATCTCCTTGGAGATGTCCTTGGTCGCGTTGGTCCAGATCTCGATGAGCTCGCCGCGGCGTTCCTCGGCGGTCATGAGACCACGCTGGTACTGCTTGTCGATCCGGTCGGCCTCGGCCTGGTACCGCGCGATGATCTCCGGCTTGCGCGGGGGGCCGATGACGTCGCCCATGCCGATCGTCACACCGGACCAGGTGGCCCAGTGGAAGCCGGCCTCCTTGAGCGCGTCCAGGGTCGCCGCCAGGGCGACCTTGGGGAAGCGCTCGGCGAGGTCGTTGACGATCGCGGAGAGCTGACCCTTGCGGATCTCGTAGTTCACGAAGCGGTAGCCCGGGGGCAGCGTCTCGTTGAAGATGACCCGGCCCAGGGTGGTGTCGACGAGCAGCTGCTCGCCCTCCTGCCACTCCTCCGGCTGGACCCACTTCTCGGCCTTGGCGCCGTTGTCCACGCCGATCAGACCGTGCAGGCGCACCTTGATCGGGGCCTGCAGGTGCAGCTCGCCGTTGTCGAACGCCATCCGAGCCTCGGCGTCCGAGCTGAACACCCGGCCCTCGCCCTTCGCACCCTGGGTGAGGTGCGTCAGGTAGTAGAGCCCGATGACCATGTCCTGGGTCGGCATGGTGACCGGCTTGCCGTCGGCCGGCTTGAGGATGTTGTTCGACGAGAGCATCAGGATCCGGGCCTCGGCCTGCGCCTCGGCCGACAGCGGCACGTGGACCGCCATCTGGTCACCGTCGAAGTCGGCGTTGAACGCCGTGCAGACGAGCGGGTGGATCTGGATCGCCTTGCCCTCGACCAGCTGCGGCTCGAAGGCCTGGATGCCCAGGCGGTGCAGGGTCGGCGCGCGGTTCAGCAGCACCGGGTGCTCGCTGATGACCTCTTCGAGGACGTCCCACACGACCGGCCGCTGACGCTCGACCATGCGCTTGGCCGACTTGATGTTCTGCGCGTGGTTGAGGTCCACCAGGCGCTTCATCACGAACGGCTTGAACAGCTCCAGCGCCATCTGCTTGGGCAGGCCGCACTGGTGCAGCTTGAGGCGCGGGCCGACGACGATGACCGAACGGCCGGAGTAGTCAACGCGCTTGCCGAGCAGGTTCTGCCGGAAGCGGCCCTGCTTGCCCTTGAGCATGTCGGACAGCGACTTGAGCGGGCGGTTGCCCGGACCCGTCACCGGCCGGCCGCGGCGGCCGTTGTCGAACAGTGCGTCGACGGCCTCCTGCAGCATGCGCTTCTCGTTGTTCACGATGATCTCGGGCGCGCCGAGGTCGATGAGGCGCTTGAGCCGGTTGTTGCGGTTGATGACCCGGCGGTACAGGTCGTTCAGGTCGGACGTGGCGAAGCGGCCACCGTCGAGCTGCACCATCGGGCGCAGGTCCGGCGGGATGACCGGGACGCAGTCCAGCACCATGCCCAGGGGCGAGTTGCGCGTGTTGAGGAACGCGGCCACGACCTTGAGGCGCTTGAGCGCGCGGATCTTGCGCTGGCCCTTGCCCGTACGGATGGTCTCGCGCAGGCTCTCGGCCTCCGCGTCCAGGTCCATGTTCTCGAGCAGCGCCTTGATGGCCTCGGCACCCATGCCACCGGTGAAGTACTCACCGAAGCGGTCCCGCAGCTCGCGGTAGAGCAGCTCGTCGGTGACCAGCTGCTTGCTGTCGAGCTTGCGGAAGGTGTCGAGCACCTCGTCGAGGCGGTCGATCTCGCGCTGCGCCTTGTCGCGGATCTGGCGCATCTCGCGCTCGCCGGCCTCCTTGACCTTGCGGCGCACGTCGGCCTTGGCGCCCTCGGCCTCGAGCTCGGTCAGGTCCTGCTCGAGCTTGGCGGCGCGCTTCTCGATCTCCGAGTCGCGGCTGTTCTCCGACTGGCGCTTCTCGGCGAAGATCTCGTTCTCGATGGTGGACAGGTCGCGGTGACGCGCCTCGGCGTCCACGCTCGTGACCACGTACGAGGCGAAGTAGATGATCTTCTCGAGGTCCTTCGGCGCCAGGTCGAGCAGGTAGCCCAGCCGGCTCGGCACACCCTTGAAGTACCAGATGTGCGTGACCGACGCGGCCAGCTCGATGTGGCCCATGCGCTCACGGCGGACCTTGGACCGGGTCACCTCGACGCCGCAGCGCTCACAGATGATGCCCTTGAACCGGACCCGCTTGTACTTGCCGCAGTAGCACTCCCAGTCCCGCTGCGGACCGAAGATCTTCTCGCAGAAGAGTCCGTCCTTCTCGGGCTTGAGGGTGCGGTAGTTGATCGTCTCGGGCTTCTTGACCTCGCCGTGCGACCACTGCCGGATGTCGTCAGCGGTGGCCAGGCCGATGCGCAACTCGTCGAAGAAGTTGACGTCGAGCACTTGGTCTATCCCTCGTGTTTCGTTGCTCGGATGGGTTCCAGGCCGGCGGGGGGCGTCCCCGGCTCGCGGTCAGCCGCAGCTGAGCTCACCGGGGACGCACTCCGTCAGATCTCTTCGACGCTGCTGACGCCCTCGTTCGGGCGCCGGGACAGGTCGATGCCGAGTTCCTCCGCGGCCCGGAAGACCTCGTCGTCCGTCTCGCGCATCTCGAGGGCCACACCGTCGCTGGAGAGCACCTCGACGTTCAGGCACAGCGACTGCAGCTCCTTGAGGAGCACCTTGAAGGACTCGGGGATGCCCGGCTCCGGGATGTTCTCGCCCTTGACGATGGCCTCGTAGACCTTCACGCGGCCGAGAACGTCGTCGGACTTGATGGTGAGCAGCTCCTGCAGTGCGTAGGCCGCACCGTAGGCCTGCATGGCCCAGCACTCCATCTCACCGAAGCGCTGGCCACCGAACTGCGCCTTACCACCCAGCGGCTGCTGCGTGATCATCGAGTACGGGCCGGTCGAGCGAGCGTGGATCTTGTCGTCGACCAGGTGGTTCAGCTTCAGGATGTAGACGTAGCCGACCGAGATCGGGTCCGGCAGCGGCTCTCCCGAGCGGCCGTCGAACAGCTGCGCCTTGCCGTCGCCGTTGACCAGCCGCTTACCGTCGCGGTTGACCAGCGTCGACTCGAGGAGGCCCTTGATCTCCTCCTCCTGGGCACCGTCGAAGACCGGGGTCGCGACGTTGGAGTCCTTGGGGGACTCGTGCGCCTCGATGGCCCGCAGCTGACGCTTCCACTCGGCGTCGTCGCCCTCGACCTCCCAGCCCGTCTTGGCGATCCACCCGAGGTGGGTCTCCAGGACCTGGCCGATGTTCATGCGCGAGGGCACACCCAGCGGGTTCAGCACGATGTCGACCGGGGTGCCGTCCTCCAGGAACGGCATGTCCTCGACCGGCAGGATCTTCGAGATGACGCCCTTGTTGCCGTGGCGGCCGGCGAGCTTGTCGCCGTCCTGGATCTTGCGCTTCTGCGCCACGTAGACGCGGACCAGCTCGTTGACGCCCGGGGGCAGCTCGTCGCCGTCCTCGCGGGAGAAGGTGCGGACGCCGATGACCGTGCCGGTCTCGCCGTGCGGCACCTTCAGCGAGGTGTCGCGGACCTCGCGCGCCTTCTCACCGAAGATCGCGCGGAGCAGCCGCTCCTCGGGGGTGAGCTCGGTCTCGCCCTTGGGCGTGACCTTGCCGACCAGGATGTCGCCGGGCACGACCTCGGCGCCGATCCGGATGATGCCGCGCTCGTCCAGGTCGGCGAGCATTTCCTCGCTGACGTTGGGGATGTCGCGGGTGATCTCCTCCGGGCCGAGCTTGGTGTCGCGCGCGTCGACCTCGTGCTCCTCGATGTGGATCGAGGTGAGCACGTCCTGCTGCACGAGGCGCTGCGACAGGATGATCGCGTCCTCGTAGTTGTGACCCTCCCAGCACATGAACGCGACGAGCAGGTTGCGGCCGAGGGCCATCTCCCCCTCGTCGGTGCACGGGCCGTCGGCGATGACCTGGCCGGCCTCGACCCGGTCGCCCTCGAAGACGACGGGCTTCTGGTTGACACAGGAGCCGGCGTTGCTGCGGCGGAACTTGTGCAGCAGGTACGTGCGGCGGTGGCCGTCGTCCTGGTGGACCGTCACGTAGTCGGCGCACAGGTCCTCGACCACGCCGCCGACCTCGGCCACGACCACGTCGCCGGCGTCGACCGCGGCACGGTACTCCATGCCCGTACCGACCAGGGGGGCCTCCGCCTTGACCAGTGGGACCGCCTGACGCTGCATGTTCGCACCCATGAGGGCGCGGTTGGCGTCGTCGTGCTCGAGGAACGGGATCATCGCGGTGGCGACCGAGGTCATCTGCCGCGGCGACACGTCCATGTAGTCGACGTCCGTGCCGGGCACGTAGTCGACCTCACCGCCCTTACGGCGGACCAGGACACGATCCTCGGCGAAGGTGCCGTCGGCGGCGAGCAGGGCGTTGGCCTGCGCCTTGATGAACCGGTCCTCCTCGTCCGCGGTGAGGTAGTCGACCTGGTCGGTGACCCGGCCGTTCTCCACCTTGCGGTACGGGGTCTCGACGAAACCGAACGGGTTCACCCGCGCGAAGGTCGAGAGAGCACCGATCAGGCCGATGTTCGGGCCTTCCGGGGTCTCGATCGGGCACATCCGGCCATAGTGGGACGGGTGCACGTCACGGACCTCGAAGCCGGCCCGCTCACGGGAGAGACCGCCCGGGCCGAGCGCGCTCAGCCGGCGCCGGTGGGTGAGACCCGCCAGCGGGTTGGTCTGGTCCATGAACTGCGACAGCTGCGACGTGCCGAAGAACTCCTTGATCGCCGCCACGACGGGGCGGATGTTGATCAGGGTCTGCGGCGTGATCGCCTCGACGTCCTGCGTCGTCATGCGCTCGCGGACGACGCGCTCCATCCGGGACAGGCCGACGCGGACCTGGTTCTGGATGAGCTCGCCGACCGTGCGCAGGCGCCGGTTGCCGAAGTGGTCGATGTCGTCGGCCTCGTAGCCCTCCTCGCCGGCGTGCAGCCGGGCGAGGTAGTCCACGGTCTTGACGATGTCCTCTTCGGTGAGGGTGCCGCGGACGATCGGGACGTCGATGTCCAGCTTCTTGTTGAACTTGTAGCGGCCGACCTTGGCGACGTCGTACCTCTTCGGGTTGAAGAAGAGGTTGTCGAGCAGGGTCTGCGCGTTCTCCCGGGTCGGGGGCTCACCGGGACGGAGCTTGCGGTAGATGTCGAGCAGGGCCTCGTCCTGCCCGGCGATGTGGTCCTTCTCGAGCGTCGTCATGAGCAGCTCGGACCACCCGAACCGCTCACGGATCTGGTCCGCGGACCAGCCGATCGCCTTGAGCAGGACGGTGACGGCCTGCCGGCGCTTGCGGTCGATGCGGACGCCGACGGTGTCCCGCTTGTCGATGTCGAACTCGAGCCAGGCGCCCCGGCTCGGGATGATCTTGACGCTGGACAGGTCGCGGTCGGAGGTCTTGTCCGGCTCCTTGGTGAAGTAGACGCCCGGGGAGCGGACGAGCTGGCTCACCACGACGCGCTCGGTGCCGTTGATGACGAACGTCCCCTTGGGGGTCATCATCGGGAAGTCACCCATGAACACGGTCTGGCTCTTGATCTCGCCAGTCGTGTTGTTGGTGAACTCCGCGGTCACGAACAGCGGCGCGCAGTAGGTCAGGTCCTTCTCCTTGCACTCCTCGATCGAGGCCTTGACCTCGTCGAAGCGCGGAGCGGAGAAGGACAGCGACATGGTGCCGGAGAAGTCCTCAATGGGACTGATCTCTTCGAGGATCTCTGCGAGGCCCGAGTGGGCGTGCGGATCGTCCGTCGTGCGGGCCTGCCAAGCCTCGTTGCCGACCAGCCAGTCAAAGGACTCCGTCTGGAGGGCGAGGAGGTTGGGGACCTCAAGCTGCTCTTGGATCCGGCCGAAAGAAATACGGCGGGGAGCGTATGCGCTCGACGTACGGCTGGTCTTCGCAGGGCGGGAAGCTGCCAAGATGCGTCCTTCCGAGGACCGGTGCTGCTGATGCGGCTGAGCTGCTGATGCAACTTTCTGCGCTGTCTACTGCTCTGGGCACTCCAATGGACCCCCAGGAATTCACCCGGATGGATGTCCCTGCAGGGCTCAAGGCAGAAGGCAGCGCAAACTAGCAGTGTAGCCGCTCGGCTAACCGCTGTCCAGCCCACACCGGAGGGGACCTGCGGAACGGATCCCCGTCGCCTCTGACCTGCGCCTTCTCGGCCAGGGTCCAGACGGGGCCGCTCGAACGCGGCAACTCTCCCTCGGGTGCCGGCCCGCGGGATCCCGGTGACACCGGATTACCCATCGGACGGCTGTCGCAAGCGCGGAAACTTGCTGATGTCAGCGTGCCTGTCAGCGGACACACAGTCAAGACTTGCGCTGGGGGCGGGTCCTGTGACCGAGCCCGTTAGAGAGCATATGTGGTGATTGGTGGATTATGCGAGTCAGTCATCCGACCGCCCACCAAAAGGGCTCTGACCTGCGACTTTGCCAAAAACACGGAACGGGCGGGGATCCGGTGTGGGATCCCCGCCCGTCCGGGCAGATCAGGTGAGACCTCAGGTCACTTGAGGGTGACCTTGGCGCCCTCGCCCTCGAGCTTGGCCTTGGCCTCCTCGGCCTTCTCCTTGTTGACGCCCTCGAGGATCGCCTTGGGGGCGCTCTCGACGGCGTCCTTGGCCTCCTTGAGGCCCAGGCCGGTCAGCTCACGCACGACCTTGATGACCTGGATCTTCTTGCCACCGTCGGCCTCGAGGACGACGTCGAAGGAGTCCTTCTCGGCCTCGGCCGCGGGGGCCTCGCCGCCGCCGCCACCCTGCGCCACCATCGCGACGGGAGCCGCGGCGGTGACCTCGAAGACCTCTTCGAACTGCTTCACGAACTCGGAGAGCTCGATCAGGGTCATTTCCTTGAACGCGTCGAGCAGCTCGTCGGTGCTGAGCTTCGCCATGTCTGGCAACCTTTCGTCAGTACTGAGAATTTAAGTCGTACGCCGCGCGAGACCGTCAGGCCTCGGCGGAACCGTCCTGCGCGCGCTTGTCCTGCAGAGCAGCTGCCAGACGTGCGACCTGGGCGAGCGGGGCCTGGAAGGTGCCCGCGGCCTTGGTCAGGTTGCCCTTCATGGCGCCGGCCAGCTTGGCCAGCAGCACCTCACGGGACTCGAGGTCGGCGAGCTTGGTGACCTCGTCGGCCGAGATGGCCTTGCCCTCGAAGACGCCGCCCTTGATCACCAGGGTGGGGTTGGCGCGGGCGAAGGCACGAAGGCCCTTGGCCGCCTCGACCACGTCACCGCCGACGAACGCGAGCGCGGTAGGACCGGCGAAGAGCGCGTCGAGCCCCTCGATCCCCGCGTCGGCCGCAGCCCGCTTCGCGAGCGTGTTCTTCGACACGGAGTACTTGGTCTCGTTGCCGAGCGAACGGCGAAGCTCACTGATTTCCTTGACCGTGAGGCCGCGGTACTCGGTGAGCACGGTGGCCGACGAGTTACGGAACTGCTCCGTGAGCTCGGCGACCGCAGTGGCCTTGTCGGCCCGGACCGGCTTGTCCGCCATGTCCCTCCTCTCTCGTTGCTCATGAGCCGCCGGCATCTGTCCGGCCCCGACAACGAGAAACGCCCCGGGCGCAGGGCGCACGGGGCGGGCATGGACGCTCGGAAGCGTCGACATGATCGCGAACCGTTCTCCCCTGCGCGGGCCGCCCGCCTGTTGCGGGACCTTCGGCCACGGCCTCCGTCAGAAACAACGGCGACTGCGGCAACCAGCGGTCTGTGGGTGGAACTTCGAGAAGGAACAGTACCCGCTCCGCTGCACATTGCCAAATCGCGCACATTGCCGAGGCCTGCGCTGTGCCGGAGCGCGCACAGTGCCTCGACCGGCGCTGTGCGGGAGCGTGCCACCGTGCCGAAACCGGAGCTCGCACATCGCGGCCGGCTGCCGCTCCGGGCATGCGAAAGCCCCCGGAGTGAGCCGGGGGCTTTCGGTGAAGCGGGGTGCGTCAGTCCTGGGCGACCTGGAAGCCCTTGACGACCTTGGGGTCGATCAGGATGCCGGGGCCCATGGTGGTGCTGACGGCGATCTTCTTGAGGTAGCTGCCCTTGGCCGCGGACGGCTTGGCCCGCAGGACCTCGTCGAGCACGGCGCCGTAGTTCTCGACGAGCTGCTGCTCCGAGAAGGACGCCTTGCCGATGATCAGGTGCAGGTTCGAGTGGCGGTCCACCCGGAACGTGATCTTGCCGCCCTTGATGTCGGAGACGGCCTTGGTCACGTCGACGGTGACCGTGCCCGTCTTCGGGTTGGGCATGAGGCCACGGGGGCCGAGGATGCGGGCGATGCGGCCGATCTTGGCCATCTGGTCCGGCGTCGCGATCGCGGCGTCGAAGTCCAGCCAGCCACCCTGGATCCGGGCGACGAGCTCGTCCGTGCCGACCTCGTCGGCGCCGGCCGCGACGGCCTCCTCCGCCTTCGCGCCCTGGGCGAAGACGATGACGCGAGCGGTCTTACCGGTGCCGTGGGGCAGGTTGACCGTGCCGCGCACCATCTGGTCCGCCTTGCGCGGGTCCACGCCGAGCCGCATGGCGACCTCGACCGTGGCGTCGAACTTGGTGGAGGCGGTGTCCTTGGCCAGCTTCACGGCCTCGGTGGGCTCGTAGAGCTTGGCGGCGTCGATCTGCTCGACAGCCTTGCGGTACGCCTTGCTGCGCTGTGCCATTTCTCTTTACTCCTGTGGTAGATCGCGGGGCGCGACGAATCGCGCGCCCCTCCCACGACGTGCGGGGTGCGGCAACTCAGATCTTGGCGACCTGGTTGAAGTTGAGCTCGACCGGCGTCTCCCGGCCGAAGATGGAAACCAGCACCTTGAGCTTCTGCTGGTCGGCGTTGATCTCGGAGATCGACGCCGGCAGCGACGCGAAGGCGCCGTCGGTGACCGTGACGGAGTCGCCGACCTCGAAGTCGAGCACCTTGACCTCGGGCTTGGCCTTCTTCTCCTCCTGCTCGACGGCCGGCGCCAGCCACTTCAGCACCTCGTCGAGCGAGAGCGGGGCCGGGCGGTCGACGCGGTCGGTCGCGCCCACGAAGCCGGTCACGCCGGGCGTGTTGCGCACGCAGGAGTAGGACTCCGGGGTGAGGTCCATCCGGACGAGGATGTAACCCGGGAAGACCTTGGCCTGCACCTGGTTGCGCTTGCCGTTCTTGACCTCGACCTCTTCGCGGGTCGGCACCTCGACCTGGAAGATGAAGTCCTCCATGTCGAGGCTCGTGATGCGGGTCTCGAGGTTGGTCTTGACCTTGTTCTCGTAGCCGGCGTAGGAGTGCACGACGTACCAGTCGCCGGGGGCGTAGCGCAGCTTCTGCCGCAGCTCGGCCACCGGGTCGTAGTTGTCGTCCACGTCGGGAGCGGCGGCCTCGGCCTCGGCGTCGGCCGGCTCAGCCTCGTCCGGGGCGGTCTGGGCGGCGGCCTCGACCGACTCGGCATCGCCCGCCGTGGCCACCGACGACTGCTCGTCGGCGGAGAGGGCGTTCTCGTCGTCGTACTCAGGCACGCTTGCTCACTTCCGTAACTCTCGGCTTCAGTTGCCGAACGTCGTCAGGATGGCCTTGCCGAACCCGTAGTCCAGCAGGGCCACGATGGTCGTCATCACGGCCACGAAGACGATCACGACAGCGGTGTAGGTCAGAAGCTCGCGGCGGGTCGGCCAGATGACCTTACGCAGCTCGCCGACGACCTCGCGGAAGAAACCGCCGATGCGGCCGCGCCGGCGCTCCTTCGTGGCCTTGCCCTTGCCGGAGTCGGTGCGCTCCCGGACGGCGGTGCCGCCCCCGCGGGTCAGCTCCTCGTCGCCGTCGTCGGCCCGGGCGTCGTCGGCCGTGACATCGTCGATCGACTCGTCCTCGGGGCGCTCGCCTGCAGCGTCGTCACCGGGTCGGTTCCTCTCGGCCACTTCGCCCCTCTTCCGTAACGTCGGTCGGTGGATGTCGCACTGCGCCCTTACGCGGCGCTCGGTCGTACCGGCGGCCCGCGCCGGGCGGTCCGCCGGGCCGATACGGGTCGGTGCGCAGGGGTGACAGGACTTGAACCTGCAGCCTGCGGTTTTGGAGACCGCTGCTCTGCCAATTGAGCTACACCCCTACGTAAGGCGCCCACCCCTGCCTACAGACAGGAGTTATTGCCCTACGGCGGACCAGTGTACGGGTAGGGAGGCGGACCGACCAACCCGCCCCACCCACAACCCGCCGTGGCCCCCTCAGCGCTTGCGGATCAGCGCCTTGCCGAGCGACAGAACCTTCTCGCCGTTGCAGGTCGCGGTCAGGTCGATGCGGGTCAGCCCGTCGTCCGTGACCTCCTTGACCACGCCGGTGACCACGACTTCGGTGCCCTCGTCGGTGTCCGGGACCGGCACGGGACGGCTGAACCGGACGCCGTACTCGACGACGGCGTCGGGGGCGCCGGCCCACTCGGCGAGCGCCCGTCCCCCCAGGGCCATCGTGAACATGCCGTGGGCGATCACGCCGGGCAGGCCCACGCTGGTGGCGATCCGGTCGCTCCAGTGGATCGTGTTGAAGTCACCCGACGCGCCCGCGTAGCGGATCAGATCGGCCCGGGTCACCCGGAACGTCTGCGGCGGCAGCTGCTCGCTCATCGTCATCCCTCCCCACGCTGGACGAGCTTGGACCAGACGGTGACAACCGGCTCGCCGGCCTCGGTGCTGACCTCGGTGCGGGTCGTGATGAAGTCGTGCCCGCCGCGGGACGTGATCTCGTCGACCGTGTTGACGCACACCAGCGAGTCGCCGGCGACGACCGGCCGGGCGTAGGCGAACCGCTGGTCGCCGTGCACCACCCGGCTGTAGTCCAGGCCGAGGGCAGGGTCGGCGATGATCTGCCGGCTGGCGGCCATCGTGATCACGACGGGGAAGGTGGGCGGCGCCACGACATCCGGGTAGCCGGCCGCGCGGGCCGCCTCGGGGTCGTGGTGCTCGGCGGCGGTGGCGCCGACGGCGGTGGCGAACTCGCGGATCTTCTCGCGGCCCACCTGGTAGGGCGGGGTCGCCGGCCAGCTGCGGCCGACGAAGGACGGGTCGAGAGGCATGCCGCTGAAACTACTCTGCACCGGCCGTGCAGGGGAGGACGGGCGCCCCGGCCGAGCCGGCGAGCGGCGGGCGGCGGCGCAGCGGCGACGGGCGGCGAGCGGCGGCGGGCGGCGAGCGGCGGCGGGCGGCGGCGGGCGGCGAGCGGCGACGGGCAGCAAGCGCGGCGGCGGGCGGCGGAAGGAGGACGCCGAGGGTGAAGAGCGCGGCGGGTGGACGGGCGCCGAGGGAGCAGGGGCGCGGTGAGCGGTGGTAACCGCCGGGAAGGGGCCCCGAACGCCGACATGGCGGCTCCCCCGGAATCGGGGAACCGCCATGTCGGGAAGAGATCGGATCAGCGCGTCTCGCGGTGCAGGGTGTGCTTGCCGTCCCGGGGGCAGAACTTCTTCAGCTCGATGCGGTCGGGGTCGTTACGGCGGTTCTTGCGCGTGATGTAGTTGCGCTCCTTGCACTCCGTACACGCCAAGGTGATCTTGGGACGGACGTCGGTCGCCTTGGCCACGGCGGAATGCCTTCCTGCTCACGATGCTTCTGGCTACTGATTGGCAGCCACTACGGCGTACCAGAGTAGACGCTTGAGGTGCGGACATGCAAAACGCCGGACATTTGTCCGGGTTCGCATGCCGATCCGGGACTGCTCCCGGATCGAAGAGGATCTTCCAGCGGGAGATCCTCAGTAGCGGTGGCCGGACTTGAACCGGCGACACAGCGATTATGAGCCGCTTGCTCTGCCATCTGAGCTACACCGCCGCGCCAGGCTGAAATTCCGCGCCTGAAGGCGGATCACAAACCCGGGTGGAGCCCCCTTACGGAATCGAACCGTAGACCTTCTCCTTACCATGGAGACGCTCTGCCGACTGAGCTAAGGGGGCCTGCTCGCGATCTCTCGCTCGCTGCAGGGGAAAGCTTACACGGCCCGGCGCCGCGAGTGAAATCGGTACCCCCGTGTCGCGAAGTCCCAGCTCAGCGGGCCGCGTCAGCCGACGGCCCGGAGCCGGCGCACCTCTCCGGTGGGCGTCTCCTCCAGCTCCGTCCGGGCGGTGAGCCACGTGTTGAGCCGCTCGACCGGCAACGGCCGGCTGAAGAAGTAGCCCTGGCCGATCTCGCAGCCGAGCTCGGCGAGCAGGTCGAGGGTGAGCTCGCTCTCCACGCCCTCGGCCACCACGGTGAGGCCGAACTCACGGGACAGTCCGATGACCGCGCGCACGATCGCCAGGTCGCCCGAGTCGGTCGCCATTCCCTGGACGAAGCTCTCGTCGATCTTCACCTCGTGCACCGGGAGCTGCCGGAGGTAGGACAGGGACGAGGCGCCGGTGCCGAAATCGTCGACCGAGAGGCGTACCCCCAGGTCTTTCAGGCGGTAGAGCGTGGGCAGCGCCCGCTCGATCTCGCCCAGCATGCCCGGCTCCGAGATCTCGAAGGTCACCAGCTCCGGCGGCACCCCGTGCTCGGCGAGCAGCTGGCGGGCCTGGTCGGGGAAGCGCGGATCGAGCAGCGTACGGGCGGAGAGGTTGACCGCTATCGACAGCGGCCGCCCCGCCTCCGCCCAGTCCCGGCAGTGCCGCAGCCCGGCGGTGAGCACGACCTCGGTCAGCCGGTGCAGCTGTCCCGTGTGCTCCGCCACAGCCACGAAGTCCTCGGGCGACACCTCGCCGTGCGCCGGATGCTGCCAGCGCGCGAGGCACTCGACCCCGATCAGATGCCGGTCCTGGATGGACACCTTCGGCTGGAAGTGGACCTCCAGCTCGCCCGAGTCCAGCGCCCGCCGCAGGTCGGCGGCGAGACCCAGGCGACGCACCGCGCGGGACTCGAGGGCGGGGTGGAAGAGCTGCACGCCGTACGGGAGCGTCTTGGCCGCGTTGGCCGCCAGCTCGGCCCGGCGCAGCAGGGCCTCGGGGTCGTCGCCGTGGTCCGGGTGCACGGCCACGCCGGCCGCACTGTCTACGTCCAGCGTGAGCGACTCCACCGCCATCGAGCCGCGCAGCTGCTCGCGCAGGTCGGTCGCCAGCCGTACGGACTCGTCGGCCGACTCGGCCCGCAGCGTGACCACGAACTCGTCGCTGCCGATCCGCCCGACCAGCGAACCCGGCCCCGCGAGCGTGCGCAGCCGCTCGGCCACCTCGGCCAGCAGCTTGTCGCCGGCCGCGTGACCCATCGACTCGTTGACGTCGCGCAACCCGTCGACGTCGAAGAGCATGACGGCCACCACCTCGCCCGGCGCCCGCACCTTGACCGACTCGGCCAGCGCGTCGATGATCCGCCGACGGTTGGGCAGCGAGGTCAGCCGATCGTGGTACGCGTCGAACCGCAGCCGCTCGACGAGACGCGAATTCTCCACGGCCACGGCCACGTGCGCGGCGATCGTCTCGAGCACGCGCACGTCGGAGTCGCGGAAGGTGAGCGGCTCGCTCATCCGGTTGACGACCTCGAGGCTGCCGATCGTGGTCTGGCCGGAGCGCAGGGGCACCACGACGACGTCCTTGACCCGGCTGTCCCGCAGATAGGGCCGGAGGTGCGTGGTGTCGGAGAACCGCGCCCCCACGGCCACCGTGCGTCCGTTCTTGACTGCCTGGTCGCGTACGGGCGCCGGGGTGGCCGAGATGTCCAGCAGCCCCTTGCCGCCCACCCGCGCCGTCAGCAGCACCTCGGGATGCCGCCCCTGCACGGGCAGCCACAACGTGGCGAACTCGGCGCGCAGCAGTGTGCGCACCGGGCCCAGAACGACGTCGGGCAGGCTGCCGTGGGTGCCCTGCTCCCGGATGGCCTGGGTGATCTCGGAGACCTCGGCCAGCGTGCGGTGCTGGCGGAAGAACTCGGAGACCGACCGGAGCGCGATGCCCAGGGCCAGCCCGAGCGCGCCCAGCGGCACCAGTGACCACCAGGTGGCGTCGAGCGAGATCAGCAGGACCAGGCCGAGGCCGATGTTGATGCCGGCGGTGACGAAGGCCTGCGTGGAGACCTTGAGCGCCTCGAGCGCGGCGTGCCTGTCCTGGACGACGGCGATGACGCCGCCGAAGGCGACCCAGCTCACGGCGGTGGCCGTGAGGACCGCCGCGGTGAGGATGCCCCAGGTGCCCGGGCCCGCGTTCGTGATCTTGGGCAGGGCCGACATGACCACGGCCGCGGCCGCGGTGCCGGCGGCGGACTTGGCGACGTTGAAGCCGAGCTTCGCAGGATCGTTACGCGTGCGCAGCTGCGAGAACATGCTGCCGATGGCGTGCGCGAGGATGACCGGCGGCGCGGGCAGGAAATAGAGGCCGAGCAGCAGGGGGATCTCGTTGAGCACGAGAACGAAGCTTTGCTGCCGGACGATGACGTTGAGCACGCTGACGTGCGCGACGACGAAAGCCGCGAGGAGGATCAGGCCTCCGACCCACGACTTCTCGACCCAGCCCGGGTCACGGACCCAGTAGACCGTCAGGCAGACGAGGGCGAAGATGGCGAGCGGGCTGGTGATGAGCCACGCATTGTGCGAGGACCCCCGTCTCGGACGCGATTGCCCCGCCATGTGCACGCTCCTCGTCGGTCGAACCGCGCGGCCCCGGCCGGCGATGCCGGCCGGGCCGGCGATCAGGTCCAGACGATGTCGCCCAGAGTGGAGGCGGTGGATGCCTGCGACGTCGGGGACTGCTCGGCCGACACTGTTGCGGCGGCTCCGCCGGCCAGCGCGACGAGCACGAAAACCAAGCCGGCGAAGCGGCCCAGCTTCCTTGCAGACATGTTTGCTCCTCGAGGAAAAAGTGCTCCGGATGGGGGGTTCCATGATGGTGCCACACCGGGAGTACGTCAGACAGCGCTCGCGCGCGGGTGGAAGCCGCACATCCCGAAATCTTGACTGAACGGTTGAGGCGTCGGCCGGGTCACGAGCCGCAAAATTGACGGCTTTGAGCCCGATTTAACCGGAGATATGAGGGCAACTCGCGTCGCCTTCGTCAAGCTGGATTGACGTCAGGCGAACCTGACGGAAAAGTGAAGACATGACTACTCCCGACGAACTGGAGCAACAGCACACGCTCTCCACCGCTACAACGCGTTACGACGAGTTGAGGATGCGCGATGCTCTCGCGACGGTGTCCGGGAGCGCGGAGTCGCCGGCGCTCAGCCGGGAGGAGACGCTCGAACTGCTTGCGCTCAGTGAGGTGGTCAGCCGCAAGGCTTCGTACGGGCGGCAGGCGATGGTCCGCTCGGCGCGCGCCGCCGGTGCCTCCTGGACCCAGATCGGGGCCGCGCTGGGCACCACCAAGCAGGCAGCGTGGGAGGCCTACCGGCCCTAGGCGCCCGTCGCGGCCGGCCGGTCGGTCGCGCTGTATTGCGACCACGAACCGGGATAGAGCCGCCCCAGCCCCAGCCCGGCATGCTCGAGCGCGATCAGGTTGTGGCAGGCCGTGACGCCCGAGCCGCAGTAGGAGACGACATCGCCGCCCGCCGTCACACCGGCCGCCGCGAACCGCTCCCGCAACTGCTCGACCGGCAGGAAACGGCCCGATTCGTCGAGATTTTCCCGGCAGGGGACATTGCGCGCCCCGGGAATGTGCCCCGGCCGCGGGTCGACCGGCTCCACCTCGCCGCGGAACCGCGCGCCGTCGCGGGCGTCGATCACCACGGCGGCGGCGTCGAGATCGCCGAGCGCCGCCAGCCGCTCCGCGGGCCACGGCCGGGGGGTGAAAACCGCGGGAGCCGGGCTCACCGGTCCGCTCTCCAGCTTTCCCGGGTACGCCCCCAGCCCGCCGTCGAGCAGCGCGGCGTCCCGCCCCGTGGCGCGCAGCAGCCACACCAGCCGGGCGGCGATCGTGCCACCCCCGTCGTCGTACGCGATGACGGTGTCCTCGTCCCCGATGCCGGCCGCGGCCATCCCCTCGGCGAACACCTCCGGGGCGGGCAGCGGATGCCGCCCCTCCCCCGGCGACCCGGGCGCCGCCAGCCACCGGTCGAGATCCACGAACACGGCCCCGGGCAGGTGACCCCGCTCGAAGGCGGCCCGCCCGGACCGGCCGTCGAGGTACCACCGCACGTCGGCGAAGACGGCCCCGTCGCGTACGTCCCGCAGGTCGACGACCGGATCGATCACACTGACCCCCTCTTTCGTGGTCTGTATTTCACCAGTGCCACGACGGCGAGGGCCAGCGCCACCACCCCGACGGCCACGGCGGCCGGCCCGCGCAGCAGAGCTTGCGAGACCACCATCACCAGCAGTCCCACCCCGAACAACAGGTGATAGAGCCCGGCGTCACGGACCTCCGCGAACATCCGCATCGTGCCCGCGGGCGCCCTCCCGGTGACCAGCATCACCGCCCCGAAGAGCGCCAGCAGCAGCCCAATCCCTCCGCCGACCGCCAGCGTCGCGTTCATCACCCCAGTCTGCGCCCCGCCGGGTCAGCTCACCGGTAGTTGGTGAACTGCAGCGCGACCCCGAAATCCTCGGCCTTGAGTAGCGCGATGACGGCCTGCAGGTCGTCCCGCTTCTTGCCGGTCACGCGCAGCTGGTCGCCCTGGATCTGCGCCTGCACACCCTTCGGTCCCTCGTCCCGGATCTTCTTGCTGATCGCCTTCGCCTTGTCCGTCTCGATGCCCTCGACCACCTTGGCATCGATCTTGTACGTCTTCCCGGACTGCCGCGGCTCCCCGGCGTCCAGCGACTTCAGCGAGATGTTCCGCTTGACGAGCTTCTCCTTGTAGACCTCCAGGGCGGCGGAGGCCCGCTCCTCGGTCTCCGAGGTGATCGTGATGCCGTTCTCCCCCGACTTCTCGATCACCGTGCCGGTGCCCCGGAAGTCGAACCGGGTCCCGAGCTCCTTCTCCGCCTGGTGGAAGGCGTTGTCCACCTCCTGGCCGTCAACCTTGCTCACGATGTCGAACGACGGGCTGGCTGCCATGATCAGACTCCAACTGCTGGACGCTTGTCGATGTAGGTGAGGGCCGCGCGAAGGGGCCCCGACATGCCGACCGTACCCGGTTGCGAGGGGGTCCGGCGGGGCGGCTATTCTGTTGTCCGCTGCCGGGGGAGATCCCGGTGGTGATCCCAGGCGGGTTGCCCGAGCGGCCAATGGGAGCGGACTGTAAATCCGTCGCGAAAGCTACGAAGGTTCGAATCCTTCACCCGCCACCAGGGATAGAAACGGCCCCGTGAGCTGCGGAAACGCAGCCGCGGGGCCGTTCTCGTTGGGTCCGACGCCGTCCGGGTGGATCTGGCCGGTTACGAGGGTCCACGGGAACATAGCGGGAACACCGCAGCCCACTCCCCCACCGCCATCCTGTCCGCCGTCGACTCACCCTCCGGGGTGCGGGCCGGCGCCGCAGCCGCCACTGAGCGGCTGCCTATAGATAGGTACGGACGCTGGCGGTCCCGGCGTCGGTCTGCTCGACTTGCCTGAGTCGATGGCGGGCGGGATGGCACCCATCCCAGAAGCCTGAGTGCTCCCGCCGGAGGCATCGCCATGGAGCTGACGTTCACTCAGCCGGTGGCCGGTGCGCCGGCCGATGCCGCCCGGAGGGCGCCAGCAGGCCGAGGGCGACCGGCCGCGACGCGCTTGCGCGGCGCCTTGATCCAGAAAAGACTTATTCGGCAATCTTTCAACGTGCCAGCTCGGCTCCGGAGACGGATCGTTGCCACGAACTAGGCTGATCTGCGGTTCCAGTCCGTTATCGTTCGTAGACGTATGCCTAGCCCCCAGGCGATCGTCGCTCAATCAGTCGCTCGGCACACGCGTGCTCCGATCTAATGTCGCCAGCTACCTGCGATCGAACGCTCCGGCAATTCCGACGGGTGCATCAAGGTTCCACTCGCCGCAGCAGCAAGCCAACTAGCTCAACGATTCACGAACTCGTCCATTTCGCCTGGGTCGACAGGCGTAAAGGGCCATGCGACCTGAAATGTTCCCATACCCGGAAGCAATGCTTGTCTAGCTGCATCGCTTTGAGGGTCCACGGCGAAAGGGTTGAACTCTGATGTGCCGCCGCTGACTAGGGGCTGAGCCATAAAAGCGGTCTCGTACCAACGATACTGACCAGGTGTTTTGGCGTCGCAGAACCACAGACTGTGAGAGCGACCTCTATAGCCATAATGGTCCTGATTCTTGGTCACTACAAGCGAACACCACGATATAACGTCGAATGGTAGGCCCGGCGGTTCCTCAAAGCGCCTAAAAGGTTCAAAATCAAGCTTCCCCATACCCAATCGTACTCGCCAGCCATGGGTAGGCGCCCCACCCGAAAGGTGCTGGGCAACTATGCCGGATTCCTCTATAGCAGGCGCAGCGGCCCTTATCACTGCCAGCAGCGTAGTGGCCATACCGCGGAACTGGCGTTCGGCGTCCTGCATCAGTGATGCGCGCCTTTCCGCCTCGGTTTGCGACTCTGACGCTAGGCGGGCCTGCTCAACCAGCCTGGCGACTTCTTCCCGATTCGCCTGCTGCAGGGACTGAAGGCTGAGCCGCCCCGAAGCTACGACATGAAGCCTTTGATCTTAAGAAGCCAGCGCCTCGCGCATGCGCTCCGAAGCCCGCTCGTCCGCCCGCGCCACCGGCCCGGTCGGCACGGCGGCAACCACCGCGGCCACCCCCACCACAGCCCCCGCGAACACGAACGCCCACGGAAGCCCGCCCGGCCGGTCCACGATGGCGCCCGCGATCGCGCCGCCGGCGGCGCTTCCGGCTACGGAGACCGTTGTGACCCAGGTGAAGGCCTCGCTGAGCATGGCGGGCGGGGCGAACCGGCCGACCAGGTTGTTCTCGATGGTCAGGGCCGGGGCGATGGCGGCGCCGCCGATGATGAGGGCGACGGCGAGGGCGATGGGGTTGGGCATGACGGCGAGGGCGGCGAAGCTGACGGCGACCGCGCCCAGGAACCAGGCGAACTGGCGGGACATGGCCATGGCCGGGTGGCGGGTGCCGAACCAGATGCCGCCGATGGCGCTGCCGATGCCCCAGACGCCCAGGAGGACGCCGCCGAGGCTGTCGCCGCCGCCGTGCTGGAGGGCGTAGGCGGGGACGATCACGCCGGCCGCGCCGAAGGCGATGCCCAGGGCGCCGACACAGGCGAGCAGGGCCGGGAAGCCGCCGACGCGCAGGGGGCCGAGGCCGCGGGCGTGCTCGGCGTGTTCGTGGCGGATCCAGCCGCGCATCATGGGCAGGAGGGCGATCCACAGCGTGCCGGCCAGGGTGACCACGGCGGCGAAGCCGAGGGCGACCAGGGGGTTGTGCGTGATCACGATGATGGCGGCGACCAGCATCGGGCCCAGGACGAAGACCAGCTCGAACAGTGACGTCTCGGCGGCCATCGCGGCCGGGCGCAGGGTGTGGCGGCCGCTGCCGACCGAGGTGGCGTCCGTCCAGGCGCGGCGGATGGCGGCGGTGAGGGGCGGGTAGGTGGCGCCGGCCAGGGCGGCGGCGGCCAGGACCCAGGAGATGTCGCCGTGGGTGGCCATGATCAGGCCGCCGAGGGCGAGCGGGTGCAGGATCGCGGTGACGATCAGCACGGGCGTGGGGCCGATGCGGTCGGCGACGCGGCCGGCGATCGGGCTGACGGCGGCGCCGGCGAGGGCGTAGAGACCGCCCGCGAGGCCCGCGGCCGCATAGCGTCCGGTGGTCTGCTGGACCGACAGGAGGAGGGCCAGCGGCGTCATGCCGATGCCGAGGCGGGCGATGATGCCGACCGCCAGCAACGTCTTGGCACTCGGCATTTGCCACACGCCGAGGTACTGCCGCACCGAGCCTCCAGGAAGTCACAGAATGAGCGAACGCCGCCTCCGACGGTAACGATCGGAGGCGGCGTAACACACCTGAAATTACCCGGTTGTCGCGGACGTCACCTCTGGAACTGCACCGGGCCCGTTCCCGTGATCGCGGCCAGCTGGTGCAGCCGCTTGATCCGCTCGGCCATCGGCGGGTGCGTCGAGAAGAGCCCCGCGATGCCGCCGCTGCGCAGCGGGTTCGCGATCATGAGGTGCGCCGACGTGGCCAGCTGCCCGTCCGCGGGAAGCGGCATCCGCTGCGCCCCGTAATGGATCTTCTCCAGCGCACTGGCCAGCGCCAGCGGGTCCCGCGTGAGGGTCGCGCCCGAGGCGTCGGCCTGGTACTCCCGGTTCCGGCTGATCGCCAGCTGGATGATCGACGCCGCCAGCGGCCCGAGAATCAGCATGAGCAGCAGCGACGCGGGGTTCGGCCCGTCCTCGTCGTCACCCCCGCCGAGCGGCAGGAAGATCGCCAGCTGCGCGAACATCGTGATGATCCCGCCCAGCGCCGCGGCCACACTGGAAATGAGAATGTCCCGGTTGTAGACGTGGGAAAGCTCGTGCCCGATCACTCCACGCAACTCCCGCCGGTCCAGAATCCGCGTGATCCCGGCCGTCACGGCCACCGCGGCATTCTGCGGATTGCGCCCGGTGGCAAAGGCATTGGGCTGCATCGAGGGACTCACGTAGAGCCGCGGCATCGGCTGTCCGGCCGACGTCGCCAGCTCCCGCACGATCTGATAAAGCGCCGGGAACTCGGCCTCACTGACCGGCCGCGCCCCCATCGACCGCAGCGCGATCTTGTCCGAGAAAAAGTAACTGCCGGCATTCAAGGCCAGCGACAACACGACGGCGAAGACCAGACCACCGCTCCCGCCGACCCAGTAACCGACGGCAAGAATCATGGCGGTGAGCAGGCCCAGCAGAGCGGCCGTCTTGAGACCGTTGTGATGGTGCACGATGACTCCTTCACCTGCGGGCCGGAGGGGACCCGCCTTCCAGAGAACATCGCCCAGGTGTGGATTCATCCGTGAGTAGCTGTGACTTCGCTGAACGTAGATCAAGATCAAGGGCTTGATGTCGTAGCTTCGGGGCGGCTCAGCCTTCAGTCCGGTTCGGGTGGTGGGCGGGGCGGTTGGATGGGGGTGCAGATCGCTGCTCATTGCTGGAGCATGGTTGTCGTCCGGCCCGTCAGGGCCGGGCGGCATCTGGTCTGTCAGGCTTACTGCCCATCGTTGCTGACCCCGGTTGAGGGCCTGCGTGAGTGTTTGCGGGGGTCTGGCGGTCCGGGGCATCCCGACTGGCGACAGGGCACTGCGCCGTAGAGCGCCTTCAATGAGCGTCCGGCAGTGATGCCACCGGTACCACCAGATGCTTCGTCCTACTGATTCGAGCAGCAGGAGAAGCAGTGACAAGTCTGACAGCAGCTGGCCCGCGGGCGCGAGTGTTCGCCGGCATCGATTGGGCCCATACCCACCACGTTGTCTGTCTGCTCGATGCTGATGGTGAGGTACTCGAACGTGTCACCGTCAGCCATGACAAGGCCGGTATCGCCGCCCTGATCGCCAAGCTAGGCGAGTATGAGCCGGCCGGGGTCGGTATCGAACGCGGCGACGGCCCACTGGTCACCGCCCTGCTCGCGGCCGGTCTGCCGGTGTTCGTGATTGCACCATCGCAGGTCAAGGCGCTGCGGGGCCGGTACGGCTCGGCCGGGAACAAGGACGACCGTTTCGATGCGTTCGTGCTGGCTGATGTGGTGCGCACCGACCGGCGCCGGCTCAGCGCGCTGGTCGCTGACCACGAGGACACCCAGAGCCTGCGGGCGCTGGTGCGCGCCCGCAAAGACCTCATCGGGCATCGTCTGGCGGTGGCCAATCAGCTGCGGGCGCATCTGCTGACGGTGTTGCCGGCAGCGGTCGGGTTGTTCGCCGAACTCGACGCGCCGACCTCGCGGGCGTTTCTCGCCGACTTCGGCACCCAGGACACCGTCGACGCGTTGACCGCCGAGCAGTTGCAGCCGTGGCTGCACGAACGGCACTACTACGTCAAACCCGCTGCCGTGCTGCTGCAACGCGTGCAGCAAGCCGCTCGCGGTGTCACCGGTGCACCCGGGCAGGCGTTGGCCGCGATCACCCAGGCATACCTCGCCGCGCTGAACACCGTCATGACCCAGATCGCCGCCCTGCAAGACCGGATCGCCGAGGCTCTGGCCCAGCATCCGGACGCGGCGATCTTCACCAGCCTGCCCCGGGCCGGGACCGTGCGCGCGGCCCGGCTGCTGGCCGAGATCGGCGACTGCCGGGCCCGGTTCCCCACCCCCGCCAGCCTGGCGGCGCTGGCCGGTGTCACGCCCTCGACCCGGCAGTCTGGTCACACCAGGATCGTGGCGTTTCGGTGGGCGGTGGACAAACAACTACGCGACGCGGTCTGTGACTTCGCCGCTGACAGCCGCAAAACCAACCCCTGGGCCGCTCACCTCTACAAGCAGGCCCGAGCACGAGGCAAGAACCACAACCACGCCACCCGGATCCTCGCCCGCGCCTGGATCGCCATCATCCACGCCTGCTGGACCACCAACACCACCTACCAACCGGCCCGCCACAACGCCCTGCAAACCCTCCTCAAACAAAACCCACAACCAGAAGGTTGACACAGGGCACTCACGCCGAGGGCCGCACGCCCGCAGCCAGGTGACTCCGTCCCCTGAACGGCTGCGGCCGCACGGCGACGTGCGTGAGTGGAGACCTGCGAAAACCCCGGTGTCGTACCCCTCGGATAGCGTCGACCGTGGTGGTGACGCGGGGAAGGGGCACAACTCGATGGGTCAACCGGATGCCCGGAAAGTGTTCGTCGTCCACGGGCGGAATGAGCCGGCTCGCAAGGCGCTCTTCGCGTTTCTGCGGGCGGTCGGGCTGGATCCGATCGAGTGGTCCCAGGCGATCCGCTTGACCGGCCAGGCCACCCCCTACATCGGCGAGGTGCTCGACGCGGCTTTCGGTGCGGCCCAGGCGGTGGTGGTGCTGGAGACTCCGGACGACATCGCCTACCTGCGTCCGAGCCTGGCCCCCGGCGACGACCCGGACACCGAGCCGCAGCCGCAGCCGCGCCCCAACGTGCTCTTCGAGGCGGGCATGGCCATGGGTCGCGACCCCGGCCGCACCGTCATCGTCGAGCTGGGCCGCATCCGCGTCTTCAGCGACATTCACGGCCGCCATGTCGTCCGTCTCGACAACACCCCGGCTCGCCGCCAGGATCTGGCCCACCGCCTGCAGACCGCCGGCTGCGCGGTCGATCTCACCGGCCACGACTGGCTGGAGGCGGGCGATCTCGAGCCGCCCTCGTGGCCGGGAGTCGCAGGTCGGTGACGAGCCGGCGCAGCCAGGCCTCCGCCAGCGCGGGCTCGCCGTCCGTCGCCCGGGCCAGCGCCCGCCGCCCAGCCGCGCTCCGGCCATGAGCCACCAGCGCCGCCGCCTCCGCCAGGGCCAGCCGAGTCGCCTCGTCCCGCTGCGGCCCCGAGCTTTCCACCAGCCAGTCCTCCGGCCGGTACGACCGGGTCAGCTTCTCCTGCCACCCGGCGAAGTACGACCACACTCGCCCGTCCAGCGACACGTTCAGCACCGACCGGGACGGAAGCTGCCGGGCCCACGACACCTGCTGCTGCCACCGGAAGGTTTTGGGGCTGGTGTCCCGGCGCACGGTCACGCCGACGAACCGCAGTTTGCGCCGGATCACGTCCCACGGCTCCCGCTCGTCGTCGATCCAGTCGCGGAGCAGCGTGAACAAGTCCGTGAAGGTGCCGCCGCTGTCCACGACGTCGACGAAGGTGACGGGGCGGCTGCGGCGGGCGAGAGCGTACGGCGACAGTCCGAAAGAATCGGCGATCCGTCGCGCCTGATCGAGCTGCGCCCCGGTCAACGAGTCGCGCCAGTGCCGGTGGAACGACAGCGGCAACCGGCTCAGCCGCCGACCGTCGAGGGCGCCGCCGAGCAGGTCGTACATCGAGTCCAGGGACCGGCCGACAAAGACGAGATCCCCGTCGCCGCTGCGGGCCAGCACCTTGCCGGCGCACGCGACGAGGTCGTCGAGGTACCACAACGACGGCGACTCGACCCCGGCCAGCAGAGTGCCCAACTGGCCGGGCGTCACGAGATCCCAGCGGAAGGGGCCGGTCACAGGCGCAGGCGCTGGCGGATCTCGGCCTTCTGGCCCTCGGGGAAGTCGTCGAGGTCGAGGTAGCTCTTCAGCTTCTCCGGCTCGAACAGCCACGCCCGGAAGCTCTCCGACACGGTCACCCGGTGACCCGGCTCGTCCAGCACGGTGATCTCGTCGCCGGCCTGCACCGGACCCGGCGTGACGACCCGGAAGTAGACCCCGGGGCGCGCCTCCTGCGAGAACCGCTTGACCCAGCGCGGCTCCTGCATCTTCCACTGGAACGTCGCGCACGGGATGCGGCCGAACGTGGTTTCGAGGACCAGTGTCGCCCCGATCTGCCAGCGCTGGCCGAGGAGGGTGGCGTTGATGTCGACGCCCGAGGTGGTGAGGTTCTCGCCGAAGATGCCGCCCGGCAAGGGACGGTCGAGCTCCTTCTCCCACCATTCGTAGTCTTCCCGGGCGTACGCGTAGACAGCCTGATCCGTACCCCCGTGGTTGGCCAGGTCGTGGATCTCGTCGCCGGCCAGGCCGCTCGCCTGGGCGGGCGGCGCGGTGTTCTTGGGGCCCGGGGCGGTGACCTGGACCGGGTGCGTGACGGGCTGCTTGTTGATGCCCGTCACGCCGACGCCCTTGACGTCGGTGCGCTCCGGGACGGCCAGGTTGACCTGCAACACCTTGCTCATGCGGTGAACTCCATCATCGTGCGGTCCTCCAACGGTACGTACCCGAGCCGCTGGTAGAGGGCGTTCGAGGTGGGGTTGGCCAGATCGGTGAAGAGCACCACCTCGGCGGCGCCGGCGTCGCGGGCGGCCTGGCTGACGGCGGTGGTGATCGCGCCGCCGTAGCCGCGGGCGCGGTAGGGCACCGGGGTGTAGACCGCCTGGACGCGGACCATGCCGGCGTCGGGGCGGGTGAGGGCGGCCATGGAGACGGGCCGGCCGGCGTCCTCCCAGAGCATGATGCCGCCGTGGGCCAGCTTCTCCTCGAAGAACTGCTCGGGCCGCGGCTGCGTCTCCCCGACGTCGCGGAAGAAGCTGGTCATCCACTCGACGAGGAGTTCACGATCCGCCGGTACGGCCTTCCGGGCGCCACCGGACGGGTGGGGGACCGGGGACTTGAGGGCGCCGAGTCGGTAGAGGCGTTGCCGGCCGCGTACCCGGGCGTGGCCTCGCGTGCGGCGCTGCCACTCCACTGTGAACACCTCGACGACGTCGTCGGGGCCGAGGACGCCGGTCAGCTCCTGCCCGTCGAGGGCCGCGACGAGCTCGCGGGCGACGTCCGGTGACATGGCGGAGACCAGGCTCGGCCGGGGGACCGTACGCACATAGGCCCCGCCCTCCGCGGCCCAGCCGAACAACGCACCCGCCGGGTACGCCCCCCGCCGCACACTGTCGGCGACCGTCAGCAACACAGTGTTCTCCACCGGCCGGGAGCGCAGGAAGTCGCCCGCCCCGGCCAGAAACTCGTCCACGTCCTCGGTGATCCGCCACGCCATGGTCCGATTCTTCCCACCGGCGCCACCGGAGTGCACATCAATTCCACCGACCCCCGTGATTGACCCGGCGTACACTTTCCGTTCGCAAGCCGCTGGTTCACTACCGCGTGTCCCTCAGCGCCCCGACCCGCCCGGTCGCTCCCTCCGCCCCGGCCACCGCCCCGCACCTGGGCTTCCGGCCCGACATCGAGGGCTTGCGCGCGCTAGCCGTCGTGCTGGTGGTGCTGAGCCATGCCGGGATCGCCGGGCTCGAGGGCGGCTACGTCGGCGTCGACGTGTTCTTCGTGATCTCGGGCTTCCTGATCACGACGCTGCTGGTCAAGGAGCTGGGCAAGACCGGGGCGATCTCGCTCGCCGGCTTCTACGCCCGCCGGGCCACGCGACTGCTCCCGGCGTCCACTGTGGTTCTTGTCACCACACTCGTCGGCGCCTGGTTCTGGCTGCCGGTCACGCGCTTCCACTCGATCGCGACGGACGCCCTTTTCAGTACGTTCTACGGCATCAACTGGCGCCTCGCCGCCGAAGGCACCGACTACCTCAATGCCACCTCCGCGCCGTCGCCGCTGCAGCACCTGTGGTCGCTCGCCGTGGAGGAGCAGTTCTACCTCGTGTGGCCGCTGCTGCTTCTCGCCGTCTGGGCGTGGCGGCGCGGCCGGTCGCACGTCGTACCCGTGATCGTGGTTCTGTCCGTGGTCGTGGTGGCGTCGCTCACGGTCAGCGTCTGGCTGACGAGCCGCTCGGCGCCGTGGGCCTACTTCAGCGCGCACACGCGGGCCTTCGAGCTGGGCATCGGCGCGCTGGTTGCCGTCGGCGCCGGCGCTTTCGCCCGTACGCCCAAAGTGCTGGCCGCCGCCGCGACCTGGACCGGCCTCGCCGCGATCGGTGTGGCGGCCGTAGTCTTCGACGAGGGGACAATGTTCCCCGGGGCGGCCGCCTTGCTCCCGGTCCTGGGGTCCGCGGCGGTGATTGCCGGAGGTACGCCCGCCGCCCGCGGAAGCGCCGTGAGTCTGCTCCGCACGTGGCCGTTCCAGCAGCTGGGCAAGCTGTCCTACGGCTGGTACCTCTGGCACTGGCCGGTGCTGATGATCGGCCCGGCGGCCCTCGGCGTCGAGCCGACCACGGCGGTCAACCTCGCGCTGGCAGCCGGGGCGCTCGGACTGGCCGTGGCGTCGTATCACCTGGTGGAGAACCCGGTGCGCCGGCACGCCTGGCTGAAGGCGACCTCGGCGCGGGGCATCGGGCTCGGGCTGGTGCTGTCGGCGTCCGCCGCGGCGCTCGCCCTGGTCGCGGCGCAGTTCACACCCCCGCTGCCGACCGGCCCGGCCGCCCCCGACACCGCCGCGGCGCTCGCCACGGCCGCCGATCCGCAGGCGCGCCTGACGCAGCTGATCGCCACGTCGGCCGGCAAGAATCTCATGCCGGAGAACCTGACGCCGAAGCTTCAGGACGCCGGCGACGACGTGCCCCGGATCTACGCCGACGAGTGTCACGTCGACTACGAGCCCGATCGTCAGGACCGGCTCTGCGTGTACGGGGATCCGGCCGGCGCCCGTACCGTCTATCTGATCGGCGACTCGCACGCCGCGAACTGGTTCCCGGCCGTGGACGCGGCGGCGCGCGACGCGGGGTGGAAGCTCGTCGCGATGACCAAGGCCGCGTGCCCCGTACCGTCGGTGCGGACGTGGAACATCCCGCTGAAGCGGCCGTACGCGGAATGCTCGGCCTGGCGCGACCAGGTCTTCGACCGGATCGCAGCGGACCGGCCGCAGCTGGTCGTGCTGGCCTCCAACGACATGGACAGCGGCGGGCTGATCGACGACGCGGGCGCCCGGGTGCCGATGTCGGGCAAGGCCGACGATCCTCTGTGGGCGGCCGGCTGGCAGCGTTCCTTCGACCGGCTGCGCACCCCGGGCGCCAGCCTGGTGCTGCTGCAGGACACCAACTGGCCCCGCGGCGAGGCGCCCGAGTGCGCGGCGACGAACCCCGAGAACCTCACCGCCTGCAACCGGCCGCTCAACAAGTCCATCGTGGAACCGAACCGCCGCAAGCTCGTCGCCGCGGCCGCCCGTGCGGACGGCATCCGAGTGGTGGACCCGACGCCGTGGTTGTGCACCACCACGTGCCCGATCGTGATCGGCAACACGCTGGTGTTCAAGGACAACAGTCACCTGACGGAGACGTACTCGAAGGCGCTGGCGCCGCTGATGGGCGCGGCGCTCTTCAAGTGATCAGCGGTTGTGCCGCCGCCGCATGCTCTGGACACCGATCGTCGTGACCCCCAGCACGGCGCCCGGCACGAGCACCCAGACCGGCCACGGATAGATGTCGACGTCCGGCGTGGTGATCTCGACAATCAGCCACACCACCAGATTGAGCACGAACAACGACGACCAGATGGTCCACAGAATCGACAACGCGAGCGGCATCCGCCGATCCGCGCGCCGCTGCTCGGCCAGCTGCCGGGCATGAATCTCCTCGGCACTGAGCCCCGGCTGCGGCAGATCCGCCACGATCCGCAACAGATCCGCATAGGTACGCGCGGCATACGTGTCGCGCACCCGGTCGTCGTACTCGGCCAAACTCAACCGGCCCTCGTCGAGCGCCCCCTTGAGCTGCTCGGCAATCTTGTGCCGATCAACATCCGCCGCCCGCAGCGTGTCGATGTCCGGTCGTCGCACCGGTTCCCGCGCCATGGACCGAGGGTAGGCCATCCGCAGCCCCCGCAGCTGCCCGTGTCACTCCCGGTGTCGCGCGGGCTTGTGCCTTGTCCACGCACTACCCCGAAGTCGCGAAGATGTCCTTCCCCGCCTGCCCGGAAGGGACATCCCATGAGCACCCCGATCACGCGCCCGCTGGCGGAGGTGGTCAGCTGGGGCCGCTACCTGCTGCTGGACTTCGACGGCCCGCTCTGCTCCCTCTTCGCCGGCCACCCCGCCCGGGCCATCGCCGCCGAGATGAGCGCCCGGCTCCCGCTGGACGTCACGGCCGGCGACGATCCGCTCGCCCTCCTGCGCGCGATGGCCGACCGGGGCGACAGGAACCTGATCCGGGCCGTGGCCGACCACCTCCGCGACGCCGAAATCATCGCCGCGGGCACGGCCACCCCCACACCCGGCGCGGAGGCCCTCCTCAAGGCGGCCCGGGACACCGGCCGGGCAGTCATCGTGGTGAGCAACAATGCGGTGGAGGCGGTCGACGCCTACCTGGCCGCCCACGACCTGACCCCGTACGTCCGCCATGTCGCCGCCCGCTTCGACGGCCTGGACCCCCGCCGCCTCAAGCCGAACCCGTTCCTCGTCCGGCAGGCTCTCGCCGACGGCGGCGCCTACGGCAGCGAAAGCATCCTCATCGGCGACTCACCCACCGACATCCTCGCCGGCCGCGCCGACAACATCCCCACCATCGGGTACGCCAACGAGCTGGGCAAGAACGAACACCTCACCGCAGCCGGCGCCCACGCCATCACCACCTCGATGACCCAACTGGCCGAAATCGTCCGCCGAACCCCCTTCACCAGCTGGAAGTGGTCCCGCTGACCCCCGCGGACAGATGGTCTCGCGCGGACAGGTGGTCTCGCCGGGCCGGCGTCGCGGCTTCGTCGCTCAGCCGAGTGGCCGCCGACGGCCGGAAATGGCGAGCCTGGCATGCCCGCCTGAGCCCAGGGGGAGGCGCACCCGCGTGTTCCCGTGACCGGCCGCATCTCGCCACCCCGCCGACGCCTCGACGAAAAACGGCCCCGCGAGTCGCGTTTCCGCAGCTCACGAGGCCGTTCAACTTTCCGGTGGCGGGTGAAGGATTCGAACCTTCGTAGCTTTCGCGACGGATTTACGGAGGGCTCTGAACGTCCGTAGCTGCACCGACTTTGACCTGGCTTTTTTGCTGCTTCCGACCATGCGAAGAGTGCTGTCGCCCACGATCCGCCCGCCGGCCCGTGGGGTGAGGCCAAGCTTCGCTCCTCTACCAGGATCGCGCACCCCACCTGAGGTCATCGAACAGTTCGTCTACTTGCTTCTCCGAAGAGGGCGTGAACTTGTCGCGCATCGCGACTGTCTGGAGCGCTGCCCACCGAACTGCTGCTTGATATTGAGAAACAAAATCCTTCTGATCGAGGCGGCTGCTACGCCCTCCGTGAGCAACGCTACTACGGACACCGTAGAAATCCAGATATGCTTTCACCCGCTCTCGTCGCTCACTCGCTTCCGGTTCGAGGAGTGCGAATCTGTCTGCCATTGCGCTTCCCGGTAGCGCACGCTGGCCACTCAATAGTGCATCTAGTGCTACTCCGAGCGCCAAGGCGGCATCGTCATCAGCTAGCGTGTAGTGAGCTTCCGCGAACCACCTAGCGGCAACTCGAATCCTGTTCGAAATAGGATCCTCGGCGAAACATGACCTGACGACTGTCCTAAGTTCTTCCTGCCCCAATAGCTCTCCTAGTGGTAAGGGCTCGGTGTTGAACCACTGTGTGCTCTCGCGGGCTGGAGTCAAATCGCTGAGAACCAAAGGGAAGGAGGCGAGCTCAATGCGGGAGCGTTTGGAAAGCCCTTCCTCAATTGCGCCACGGTCGAGCCTAAGACCTCGGACTCCCGGCCTATTGGTATCACCGCGCCGATAGACTCTATGCGCAGGAAGATCCGTTTCGAGAAGCACGCATAGATCGACAAGATTCCTCAAGGCGCGCTCGGCCTCGTCGTGAGCGAGCGCCTGCTGTCCACGCGTCCAGCATGCTAAGGCGACTGGAGTTGGCGATTGGTCATCGCGAGTTCGCGACGCTATCTGTCGCTTCAGCCAAGCGTCTGCCGTTTCCTGCGGAATGCCGCGTCGCCGGCCTGCAGCCCTATTGACCTCTTTCACAAAGGTATGACCAGCGTTGCCAATAACGAAGTTGCCTATTGCTAGTGGTGGAGTCCCCCAAGCCACATTCGCGACAAGGATGATGGTGAGCGCGGGATCGCATCCACGCAATCTTCCGACGCCGTTTGATACGAGTGCAACGGGGTCATCGGACGTCGCTGCTGCGACTGTCATGGAGCCCAATACACTCCAGAATTCTTCTTCACCGAAGCGGTCCAGGATTGTTCTGTCTCGCAGGAGCTTGGTAGCGGCTTCCTCCCATGCTGCAAGACCTTCCGAGGTGAAGGCGACTGGGCCAGTAGGCCCGGACATCGCTGCGCCTGGCGAGTGTCGGTAGTCCGGAACGCACCATCCGTAGTCCCACGGTTTTTGGTCGGGCGCCGGCACCATTTGAGATGCTGCGGTGATTAGTAGATCAACAATGGCTTGTAGATTTCGGTCGGCCATAACGGGTAGGATCTCACAGCCGCGTAACAACGTCTTCCTTATTCCGCCAGGCGGTACGGCCTTGTGCTCCATCTCAGACTATGCCGTCGGTGATTGCGAGAGAATTGATCGCAGAGGCGCTGCGTCGCGGACGGAGCTTGAGATGAGCATGCGAAGCCAGCGCAGCCCATGTCGGGGCGCCTCAAGCACCGGAAGGCACAATCTGTCATCGCAAGGCATCCGCCGATGCGGTCATTTACGCTGGCCGCGTCACCGTCGATGCAGTTCGCGTAAACCCGAAGCAGCACCGCAACACTGTGGCCGAGCCGATGAGCCACCTCGGTGGCAGGCACCCCCGCGTTGAGCCAGAGCGACGCAGCGGCGTGGCGAAGATCGTACGGCCGCCGAGCCAGTGGCGAGGCGATCTGTACAGGGGTAAATGCCTGTTTGCGCGCAAGCTTCCACCACCGGTTGTAGACGGACTCGGACAGAGGCCCACCACGCAGACCTCGAAACAGCCGGCCATCCGGCGCCGTCCCGTAGTCCCTGATGTGCCGGTGCAGCAGCGCCAACAGCTGCGGCGGGATCGGAACCGACCGGGTATCCCTGCGAGACCGGTGCTTGAGCCCGCGCCGCTCGTGCGCTTGGCCGTCGTCAGTCCATGCCGTGCCGGCCCGAGGAGCAGTCTCAGCGAGCGTGATTTGCCCCCAGCCGTACTTAACCTTCTCGTGCTGGCGAACGGCGGCTGGCGCCGCGGTGACGTCGGGCAGCTTGGTATCGCAGTCGACGCAACGACCGGGCAGCACGCAGTCCGGCCGACGCAAATCAGCCGCCTCAGACGGACGGGTTCCAGCGTAGTACAGGCATCCGAAGAAGGCTGTGACCCGATCAGTCCGCTTGCCGATCGACTGCAGAGCATCGAGCAGTGCAGCGACCTGGGCCGGGTTGGCGACCATTCGGCGATCCACACCTGAGGCGACCTCCGGTGCCGTCCACTGGATCCGGTCGATTGGATTAACGTCTAGGCGGCCCAGCTCGACGGCGTAGCCCACCGCGTTGTAGAGAATGGCCCGTTTACGCCGAATGGTGCTGGCGGCGGCCGGCTTGCCGTCGATCCTGACGCACAGGCCGTCCAGGACTCGGCGGACGGTCGCCGTGGTGTCCAGCTCCGTGACGGATAGCGACTCCCGTTCCAGCCAGGCCAGCGCCGCTGCGTGCGTGTCGGACGGTTCCTCGGACCAGCGGCGAGGGTTTAGCGCGTAGGCGTACAGCGCCTCCCGCAGCGCTGCGTCAGAGGGCCGTCCGCGCTTGGCGCCCGTCGTCATCAGGAGCGTCACGTGCGTCAGCGCCTCCACGGTGCCTCGACGCGACTTGGCGGCGAGCCGGGGCCACTTGGCTTTCATGTACTCGCGGACGTGCGCGTACCAGCTGACAGCCTGCTGTGCGCGTACCTCGAACCACGGCCGCCCGGAGTCGGTGTCGAACGGCTCGCCGTCGTTCGCGGCCTTGAGCAGGACCGAGCGGAACAAGTCGACCAGGGCCTTGGTGCGGAAAGTGTCCTCGAAGCGCTTGCCGGAGACGGCCCACCGGACGCGCCACGGCCGAGCCTTCCGGTCAGCCCGCTTGGTGATCTCCCAGACCTGGAACTCGAAGCTCTTCACGCCGCCCGCCCTTCGAGTTGGCCAAGCCACACGTAGAGCGCGGACCGGCGAACTCGCAGCTCACCGTTCGGCAGCTTGATCGTTCGCGGACCCTTGCTGATCTGCCGCCAGTAGAACCACGTCGACCGGGAGACGCTCAGCTCAGCGAGCACTTCCGGAACCGTCAGCAACTCGTTTATCCGTCCCCCTCGTGATCGCTGGTCGATCCGATCTCGGTTGCCGAAAGATCGGCGGCCGGTCTGTCGCGTTGCCGAGCGGCGGCGAGCTGGGCGCGTCGCTGGATGCGTTGACTCAGCGCCCGCAGGAGCCGGTGTTCGAGCGGCGGCAGGTCGGGGTCGCCGTGTCGGGCCATCTCCCATGCGAAGGGCGCTGGCGCCGCCTTCTGCGAGTCGGCGGCCGGCGCGGTGGCCGCCTCATCGCTGACGCCGAGCAGCGCCTTGACCCAGGCGTGTGCGTCGGCGCGGTGGTCGGCGAGGGTCTTGCCGGACCGGTTGCGGGAGACGAGGACGCGCCGGCCGCCGATGCCGAGGGTGGTCTTCTGGTGAACCCGGCCCTTGCAGTGGCCGGGTCGCAGCTTGCCGTGTGCCTTTTTGGGCTGGATGGCGTAGAGCAGCCAATTGGCGCAGCGCTCTGAGCATGGCGTGACGCGCAGCTCGCGCCAGAGGCGGTCGGCGTGGTCGCGTTACGGGTCGCTGGTGATGCTGTGGCAGTCCGCCGCGGACTTGGTCACGTACTTGATGATGTAACCGATGGTGCGGCTTACGTCTTGCGCGCCGGGGTCGACGCCCTTGGCCTTGACCTGTGGCCCGAACCGCACCACGTGTGCCGGCCGCGCGTCCGGGTCGGCGTCGACGGCGTCCAGGGACTTATCCCACGTCGGCAGCGGCGTTCGCGTGTCCGGATCGAGCCAGGCTTCCGCTTCTGCGTCGAAGACGGGTAGCCGGTCGAGCGGGTAGCGAAGCGTCGTCGTCGCCGGCCACCACACCTGGTGGTAGGCCCTAGGTCAGGGCGTGCACATGTTCGTCGTGCAGGAGGCCGTCTCCGAAGCGCTTGCTTGCCGGCGTCGTGCCGGTCAGGGCGAAGCCGGCCTTCTCCGCCACCCGGCAGGAGGCGATGTTCTCCACCGCGTGGGTGAGCACGATCCGCCGCATTCCCAGCTTCGCCGAAGCCCACCCCGCAACGGTCCGCACACAGGCGGTGGCCAGTCCTCGCTCGCGGGTCCACGGCGCGATCCGATAGCCGATGTGCGCCTGCGCGCGGCCGGGGTCGATGTCGTGCAGGGCGATGGTTCCCGCGTAGGTGCCGGTGGCCTCGTCGAGGATGGAGAAGGTCGCGCCGGTGGTCCAGTCGGCGTCGGCCAGACATGCGGCGACGGCGGCCGGTTCGTCGGGGATCCGGCAGCGGGGGTTCCAGAGGCGAACGTCCGGGTCCCGGGCCAGCGCCAGCACAGCCGGAGCGTCGTCGACATGAGGCGGCCGCAGTCGCATGCCCGCCACAGTCAGCTCGACCGGCGGTATCGGCATCAGCCGGCGAGGGTGTCGAAGATCGACTGGGGGGCGAAACCGGCCAGCACGGCGACCACGGCCCCGACCAGGAGTGTTGTCGTGAGGGCGAGGGGGACCCGGGCGCGGGCGGGGAGCAGGGCCGGGTCGAGGACCGAGATGCCCGGCGACTGCGGGACCGTGTAGAGCAGGGCGGCCACCCGTACGTAGTAGGCCAGGGCGATGACCGCGTTGAGCGCCACCACGCCGGCCAGCCAGCCCCAGCCGGCGGCGATCAGGGACTCGACGATGGTGACCTTGGCGAAGAGGCCGGCGAGGCCCGGGGGCAGACCGGCGAGGCCGGCGAGGGCCAGGACCAGGGCCGCGCCCACCCAGGGGTTGCGGCGGCCGGCGCCCCGGTAGGCGAGCAGCGCTCCGCCGTCGGCGCCGGGCCCGCGCAGAGCCGCCACGGCCGCGAAGGCGACGAATTCCAGCAGGACGAAGAAGATGGCGTACGCGAGGGCTGCCTCGACGCCGGCGGCGGCCAGGGGGGCCAGGATGTAGCCGGCCTGGGCGACGGACGACCAGGCGAGGAGGCGGACCATGCGCTCCTGGCGGAGGGCGACCAGGTTGCCCACGGTCATGGTGAGGACGGCGAGGACGGCGACGACCGGGCCGGTGTCCAGGCGCTGGACGACGGCGGCCAGGGCCAGCACGCCGCCGAGCTTGGACGCGGTCGACAGGTACGCGGCCACCGGCACCGGCGCCCCGTCATAGGTCGCGGGGGCCCAGGCGTGCAACGGCACGGCGGCGACCTTGAAGGCGAAGCCGACGACGAGCAGAGCGGCGCCGGCCGTACCCAAGGCTGCGAACTGTCCCGTCGCGTCGTGGAGGGCGGTCAGGTGCAGGGCGCCGGTCGCGGCGTAGAGCAGGGCGGCGCCGAGCAGGGCGACCGCGGTGGAGATGACGCTGATCAGGAAGAACGTGACGGCGGCGCTCGCCCCGGCCAGCAGGGAGCGGCCTCGGCGCAGGCCGACCAGCACGTACAGCGGCAGGGTCAGCGTCTCCAGGCCGACGATCAAAGTGATCAGATCCCCCGCGTACGCCACCACGACGCCCCCCGCCATCGAACAGGCGAGCAGGAACGGGTACTCCCCCGGCGGCGCGTACCCCTGGCGGAGCACCGGGGCGGACAGTGCCAGCACGCCGGCTGTGAGAGCTGCGAAGACGAGTGTCAGCAGGGCAGCCCGGGAAGTGACGACCCACGAGCAGAGGTCACCCGTACAGAAGGTGCCGGTGTCGCGGGGCACGAGCGCGCACACCGCCGTCCCCGCCGCGCCGAGCAGCCCGGCGGCCAGCTGGAACCGCCCGAGGAAGAGATCCGCGAGCAGGATCAGGATCGCTGTGCCGGCGGCGGCGTACAGGGGCAGCAGGGCGACGTGGTTGACAGCCTGGGTCATCGCAGCGCTCCGGTCAGGGCGGCCAGCGGGTCGAGGGTGCCGGTCAGCGCCAGCGCGGGCACCAGGCCCACGGCGAGCGCGAGCAGGACGAGCGGTGACCAGGCCCACCATTCCGGCCGGGAGATCGCCGGCACTCCGGTGACCGCGGGGCTCGCCGGGCCGTGCGTGACCCGGCGCAGCAGCCGCAGGAAGTAGACCGCCGTCAGGGCGCCGCCGAGCGCGGCCAGCACCGCGAGCGTCGTCCACAGTGCGCCGCCACGCTCGACGGCGGCGACCACGGCGAACGCCTCGCCCCAGAAGCCCGCCAGCCCCGGCAGCCCCAGCGAGGCGATCGCCGCGAAGCCCAGCAGGCCGGCCAGCCGGGGCGCCGTCTCGCGCAGGCCGCCGAGGTCGGCGAGGGCGCCGGTGTGCGTACGGTCCTTGATCGCGCCGGCCAGGAAGAACAGCAGGCCCGTGATGACGCCGTGCGCGATGTTGCCGATCAGCGCCGCCTGCAGGCCGGTCACCGTGTGGGTCGCGATGCCGAGCAGGACGAACCCCATGTGGCTGACGCTGGAGTACGCGATCAGGCGCTTGAGTTCGGTCTGCCGCAGGCACACGAGCGACCCCACGAGGATCGCCGCCACGGCGAGGATGCCGAGCACCGGGGACGCCCACACCGCCCCCTCCGGCGCGACGCCGACGCCGACCCGGATGAGCCCGTACGTACCCATCTTGAGCAGCACGCCCGCGAGGATCACACTGCCGACCGTGGGCGCCTCGGTGTGCGCGTCCGGCAGCCACGAGTGCAGGGGCCAGAGGGGCGCCTTGACGGCGAACGCGACCGCGAAGAGCGCGAAGGCCACGTACTGCGTGGTGTGCGACAGGCCGAACCCACCCGCCAGCGCGAGCATGTCGCCCGTGCCCGCCGCCACGACGACGGTGAAGACGCCGAGCAGCAGCAGGACCGAGCCGAACAGTGTGTAGAGCACGAACTTGCGCGCCGCGCGCCGGCGGTCCGGGCCGCCCCAGCCGGCGATGACGGCGTACATCGGCAGGAGCACGACCTCGAAGAACACGAAGAACAAGACCAGGTCGAGCGCGAGGAAGGTGCCGAGGATGCCGGCTTCCAAGATCAAGAGCAGACCCGCGAGGGTACGCCCGGAGCCGCCCGCCGGCACCTTCCACACCGTGTACGCGCAACAGAGCAGCGTCAGCAACGCGGTCAGCACCACGAGCGGGGCGGACAAGCCGTCCACACCCAGATGGAAGTCGACACCGAGCGCGGGCACCCAGGCGGCGTCGATCTCGGCCCACGGTCCCAGCGTCGGATCGCCGCCGACACCCCGCAGGTAGGGCCAGAGCACCAGGACAAGAGCCGCCACGAGCCCCGCCGCGGCGAAGACGGTCGCGACGACGCGCGCGCCCCGGTCCCGGCTCGCGGGCATCAGGGCGACCACGGCCGCCCCGGCGACCGGAATCGCGACCACCGCGACGAGCAGGATCTGCAGGAGGAGAGTCATGCGGCGGCTCCCACGATCGCGGCGACGGCGCCGAGGACGAGCACGCCGGCGAACACGGCCACAGCCGCCCGGGGCAGCGCCGTCCGGTGGACCGTGGCGAGCGCGGCGCCCAGCCGGGTCGCCGTGGTTCCGGTGCCTTCGACGGCGGCGTCGACGACCCGTTCGTCGACGCGTAACACTGCTGTGGCGAGCGCGCGCGTCGGGCGTACGACCAGAAGGTGTTGCAGTTGGTCGATCCGGAAGCCTGCGGCGAGCAGCGGCCGCGCGCGACCCAGCTCCCGCACCGGATCGTGGCCCGGGGCGGAGTGCCAGAGCCACCAGGCGTTCGCGATGCCCACCGCGGTGAGCAGCAGCGGCAGCACGATCGACACGCTGAGGTGCGGGGACTCGAGCTCGAGCGCCGCGCGGAAGGCCGGCAGGAACGCCGCGAACCCGGCGAGCAGCGCGGGCACGGCGAGCACGATCAGCGGCCAGCGCATGGCCCGCGGCGGATCGTGCGGCGGGCCCGGCGGGACGTCGTAGCGGGCGTCGTCGAAGCCGACCGACCACTGCTCGGACCGCGAGCGGCCGAAGAAGGTACGCAGCAGGAGGCGGGTCGCGTACCAGGCGGTGATCGCGACGCCGGCCAGCGCGGCGACGTAGACCACCCAGCCGGCCCACACGGGCGCCGGGCCGTCGCCCTCGATCGCGTGCGCGGCGGCGACCAAGACGTTCTCCTTGGACCAGAAACCCGACAGCGGGGGTACGCCCGCCAGCGCGCCGAGTCCGATCACGAACGACCAGAACGTCACCGGCATGTGCCGCCGCAGCCCGCCCATGTGCGTGAGCGAGTTGGTGCCCAGGGCGTGGATCACCGCGCCGGCCGCCAGGAACAGCAGCGCCTTGAACGCCGCGTGACTGAGCAGGTGGAACAGCGCCGCGGCGGGCGAGCCGACGGCCAGGGCGGCGGTCATGTAGCCGATCTGGGAGACGGTCGACCAGGCCAGCACGCGTTTCAGGTCGTCCTGCGCGGTCGCGGTCAGCGCGCCGAGCAAAAGGGTGACCGCGGCCATCACGCCGAGTACGGCCAGGGCGGCGGGCGACCCGGCGAACAGCGGGAAGAGCCGGAACACCACGAACACCCCGGCCGCGACCATCGTGGCGGCGTGGATGAGCGCGGAGATCGGCGTCGGGCCGGCCATCGCGTCGGGCAACCAGGTGTGCAGGGGGAACTGGGCGCTCTTGCCCGCGACACCGGCCAGGATCAGGAGCAGCGCGACCGTGGGCGCCTCGGTGATCCTGTCGATCTCGAAGGTGCCCTGGCTCACTCCCAGCCACGCGATGCCGAGCAGGAAGCCGACGTCGCCGACCCGGGTGACGACGAACGCCTTGACAGCGGCGGCGGGGGCTTCGGGCAGGCGACGGTCGTGGCCGATCAGCAGGTACGAGCAGGCGCCCATGACCTCCCAGCCGATGAGCAGCAGGATCAGGTCGTTGGCGGAGACCACGAGGAGCATGGCGCCGGTGAACAGGCTGACCTGGGCGGCGTACGGGGCGTAGCGCTGGTCGTCGTGCAGATAGGCGACCGAGTAGACCTGGACGCAGAGCGCGACGACCGTGACGGCGAGAGCGACGTAGAGGGCCGCGGGGCCGAGCCCGTAGCCGAGGGTTACGTGATAGTCGCCGAAGGCTACCCAGTCGGTGGTGACGCGGATCGGATCGTCGACGAGGGCCAGCAGGAGGACAGTGATCGCCAGGGCGATGGCGGCGCCGGCGATGCCGAGGGTGGCGGCCGTTCTTCTGTTCGTCAGAAGCAGACCGAGCAAGCCCAGGACCAGGGGTACGCCCGAGAGCAGCGGCGTGAGGACGTCGGCGGTCATCGGGCGTTCTCGTTTTCGTGCTCGTTTTCGTTTTCGGGCTCGTGCAGGGTGACGTCGTCGACCACCACGCCGGCGCGGAGGCGGTAGTACTGGAGCACGATGGCCAGGCCGACGCCCACCTCGGCGGCCGCGAGGACGATGACGAAGAGGGCGGAGGCGCCGCCCCGATGGCCGGGGAGGGTCGCGTCCGTGGTGACCAGGATCAGGTTGACCGCGTTGAGCATGAGCTCGACCGCCATGAGGACGAGGACGGCGTTGCGCCGCCGGAGGACGCCGTAGACGCCGAGGCCGAAGAGGAGGGCGGCGGTGACGTACGGGATGGCCGCGTGCATCAGGCGTCCTCCTCTTGCTTGTTCTCCTCCGCTGCGCCGATGTCAGGCCGGGACAGGATGATTGCGCCGACGAGGGCGGAGAGGAGGAGGATCGAAAGGACCTCGAAGGGCAGCACCCAGGAGCCGAAGATCTCCGCGCCCATCCGCTCGGCGGTGCCCGGCTCGGGCAGGGCGAAGACCGTCCACCGGAACGCCGCCACGAAGAGGACCGCCAGCCCGAGCCCCACGCCGCCGCCGATGATCAGCGCGGGCCAGGCCGGCCGGTCGAGATCGCGCGACGGCCCGATCGGCGCCCGGGTCAGCATGACCGCGAAGAGCAGCAGCACCACGACGGCGCCCACGTAGACGAGCACCTGGACCCAGGCGACCAGCTCGGCGCCGAGCACGAGGAAGAGGCCGGCCATGGCGCCGAGGCTCACCACCAGGTAGAGGCCGGCCCGCACCAGGTGGGCGCTGGTGACGACGAGCGCCCCCGAGCCGACCGCGACGGCCCCGAGCGCCAGCAGCAGCGCGTCGGCGACCGTCACCGCTCGGCCCCCTCGCCCGGCTCCTCAGCCGGGGCTTTCGGGGCGGCGGCCGGGCGGGCGGCGGGACGGGCGACCTTGGCCGGGGTGGCGGCGCCGGGGCCGGCGGCCTTGCGGGCGGCGGTCGTCTCCTCCTTGGAGGGCTCGCCCAGGACGTCGTGGGCCGGCGGCGGCGGGACGGTCTGCATCCAGTCGCCGAGGCGGTTCTTGTCGTGGAGGAGGTCGAGGACGTCGGTCTCGGCGTACTCGAACTCGGGGGTCCAGTGCAGGGCGTCGAAGGGGCAGACCTCGATGCAGATCCCGCAGTACATGCACAGCGAGAAGTCGATGTCGAACCGGTCCAGCACGTTGCGCTGCCGGGCCCGGGCCGCGCCGGGGACGACGACCTCCTCCTTGTGCGAGTCGATGTAGATGCACCAGTCCGGGCACTCGCGTGCGCAGAGCATGCAGACGGTGCAGTTCTCCTCGAGGAGGGCGATCACGCCTCGCGACCGGGGCGGAAGATCGGGCTCCACGTCGGGGTACTGCTGCGTCCCCGACCGGCGGGTCATCGTCTTGAGCGTGACGGCGAGCCCGTCCACCAGCCCCTTGCCGGGCGTGCGCCGACCCGGATGCTCACTCATAAGCGCTTATCCTGCCCGGTCGCCGGTCCACAGGTAAGAACACCCCCGGAACATCCTGCCGTACGGCGCTCCCGGAGCACGAGTGCCGCGCGGGAAGAAGCTCGAACACGAAGCGGGGCGAAGAGACAGGGGCGGGGGCCGGAAGCGGGCACGGGGCGGGCGGTAAGGGGTCGGCGCGCTCCCAGAGCTTTGTGCGGAATTTTAATTGTTCGAGGGCTTCACAGTTATTTCGGTAAATAACGATGATCGTCAGTTTAGGGGGGTGGTGTCCGGAAACAGGGAGCCCCGACAACGACCCCGAACCACATTGGAGGGACTCCTCATGACCGTACGGACACCCAGGATCCGGGCCGCCGTGACCGCTTCGCTGGCCGCCGCCGGGCTGGCCGGGCTGCTCGCGGCGACCGCCCAGCCCGCTGCCGCCGCCGAGCCGCCCACCACGCTGGCGACCCCGTGCGTGCAGAAGGTGGCCGTCGTCAACAACGCCGGCTTCGTCCTCAACTTCCAGATCACCACCCGCGACGGCCAGCTCTCCGCGGCGACCGACACCTACCCGATCAACCAGTGGCGCATCATCGACCTGACCTCGACGCCGCTGGCCGAGGGTCTCGACGTCCGGCCCCTCGTCCACGCCACCGCGGGCGACGACGTGGCCGGCAACGTCTTCGTGTCCTACTGCGCGAACGGCCAGACCGCGACCTACACCGCGAGCGGCACCACGCTGGACTACTCGGTCACGCTCCTGACCTGATCGAAGCCGTCGCTCACCCCCACCGAGCAGGCTGACGATCGAACCGGCCGGGCGCATCCGCAACTGTTCCCGACCGGGCGAGCGATCGAACGAGCGACCAGACCGACCGGCCGGGCGCACCGCAACTGCGCCCGGCCGTTGGCCGCGTCAGGGGAAGGGCTGCTCGTCTCATCGGGCAGGTCGCTCGTGTGCTGGAGCAGCTGACGGACGGTGCTGCGGCGCCCGCCGATCGCGAGCCCTACAGGGCGACCTTGACCGCCGCGGTGAGGATCAGCTGGCCGAGCGCGACCGGCACGAGGACGAGCCAGCACAGCCGCTGGAGCTGGTCCTCGCGCAGCCGCGGATAGCTGACCCGCAGCCAGATGACGACGAACGCCACCGCGAACACCTTGACCAGCGTCCACAGCCACCCGAGCTGGTCGGCGGCCGGGCCGTGCCAGCCCCCGAGGAACAGCACGGTGGTCAGCGCGGCGATCACGACGATGCCGACATACTCCGCGAGCAGGAAGAACGCGAAGCGCAGCCCGGTGTACTCGGTCATGTAGCCGAAGACCAGCTCCGAGTCGGCGATCGGCATGTCGAACGGCGGGCGGCGGATCTCGGCGAGCCCGGAGACGAAGAACACCAGGGCGGCCGGCGCCTGCCAGAGCAGCCACCACGGCCGCCACGCCTCGACGATGCCGGGCAGGCTCAGCGTGCCGGCCGCCATCGCGACGCTCGCGGCCGACAGCACCAGCGGCAGCTCGTAGCCGAGCAGCTGCGCCGCGCCGCGCAGACCGCCGAGCAGGCTGTATTTGTTGGCCGAGGCCCACGCCGACATCAGCACCGCGACCACGCCCACGCCGAGCACGGCGAGCACGAAGAACAGACCGATGTCCAAGCTCTGCGCGACCAGGCCGCCGGGTCCGAGCGGGACGGCCAGGAGCACGATGAGGTACGGGAACAGCGCCACGACCGGCGCCAGATGGAAGACCCGTTTGTCGGCGTCGCGCGGGGTGATGTTCTCCTTCTGGACGAACTTCAGCCCGTCGGCGACGAGCTGCGCCCACCCGTGGAAGGCGCCCGCGTACATGGGACCGAGCCGGCCCTGCATGTGCGCCATGACCTTGTGCTCCATCTGGCCCACGACGAGCGGGACCACGAGGAAGCCGGCCACCACCGCGACGACCCGGATCAGCAGGTCGAGCCAGAGCGGCATCAGCCCTCCCCCTCGGAAGCAGCCGGCGGCGCCGCGGGCGGATCGGCATCAGGCGCCGCGGGCGGATCAGCCGGACGCGCGGGCCGATCAGCACCCGCAGCCCGCGCGGGACGGTCAGCAGCGCCAGGCCGCGCGGGCCGCTCGGCGGCACCAGGACGCGCGGGCCGCTCGGCCGGAGCCCGCCGGGCCGGCCGTGACGGCGGCGGCGGGACCTGCCCCTTCTGCGGCCCCCAGTCGTTCGGGTCGGGGACGCCCGGCGGCCGCATCGGAGCCCGCTTGGCCGTGCCCGCCTCCGACTCGCCCGGCTCCTTCGCCCCGGGCCAGGCCTTCGCGACGCGGGAGGCGAGCACGAACTCCTTGCGCAGCGGATGGCCCTCGAAGCCCGGCGGCAGCAGCAGCGGCCGCAGGCCGGGGTGGCGCTCGAAGGCGATGCCGAACATCTCGTGCGTCTCGCGCTCGTGCCACGCCGCGCCCGGATAGAGGTCGACCACCGACTCGACCGACGGCGCGTCACGCGGGACGCGGGTGCGCAGGAGCAGGCCGTGCTTGCGGCGGCTGGACCAGACGTGGGCGACGATGCCGAAGCCCTCGTCGAGCTCGTCGACCGCCGACAGCCAGTCGAAGAAGTCGCAGCCCAGCCCGCCCTGGTCCTGCGCCACGGCGAGGGCGGCCCACCAGAGCGCGGCCGGCACGTCGACCACGGCCCGGGCGAAGCTCGCGCCGCCGCCGGAGACGCCCGCGGTGAGCTCGGACGGGTCCACGGGCGCGTCGGCATCGTCCGCCGTCAGCAGCGCGACCATCCGCTCGCCGACCTCTTCGGGAGTCATGGCAGACATCCTAGGGCGCGTCTGGCGGATCACGGCGTCGCCGAGGCGAGGCCCAGGTTTCGCGTCGCAAGTGGGGTGGGTGGTCCGATACCAGTGTTGTATCGGGCCGCCCGCACCGCGCAGCGAGGCGGAAGCTGGGCCCGCCGCAGGCCGTCGTGATCCGCCAGACGCGCCCCTAGGGCGAGGATGAGACAGTTCTTCCCCGCAACCCGGTGCCCCGACCGGACGTGTAGTGCCCGTGACATCGGAGGCGATAGCGATCAGACGTGCCACCACCGTGTCCTTCGACGAGGTCTACGCCGCGCACTATGCCGACCTCACCGTGCAGCTGTACGCGTACTTCGGCGACCGGCAGGAGGCGCAGGACGTGGTCCAGGAGGCGTTCTGCCGTGCCCTCGCGCGGTGGCCGGCAGTGGCCGCGTACGACGATCCGGTCGCGTGGGTCCGCCGGGTCGCCTGGAACCTCGCCGTCAGCAAGTGGCGCCGCGCCCGGACGGCACTGTCCTTCCTGCACCGGCAGCGCGCGGACGACCACCACGTCGACGGTCCCAGCCCCGAACGGGTGGCGCTGGTCACGGCGCTCGCCACGTTGCCCGACAAGCAGCGCCGGGCGATGGTGCTGCACTATCTGGCCGACATGACGGTGGCCGAGATCGCGGACCGCGAGGGGGTGGCCGAGGGCACGGTGAAGTCCTGGCTGCACCGGGCCCGGGCCGCGCTCGCCGCCCAGTTGCGCCCCGAGCCGGCCACCGCGGAGGTGCGCGATGTCTGATCAGTTCGACGACCTGTTCGCGGCCTTGCGGACAGAGACCATCCCGGGGGTACGCCCACCCGGGGCGGACTCCGCCCGGGAAACGGTGCGCCGGCGGCGTACGCGGAAAAGGGTCGTGGCCGTGACCACGACGGCGCTCGCGGTGCTCGGCATCGCCGGTGTGACCGCGATCCCCCGGCTGACCGGCCCGGGCCGGGAGGGGGCGAGCGCCGCGGTCGACGCGGCCGAACGCCCGGGCGGCACGACCCTCGCCGGGCTGGTCGGTCTCTACAGCGAGCCGTCGTTCCCGAAGGTCGCCGCCGGTGACTACACGGTGACGGCGGCCTGCGAGGGCACCGGTTCCCTGGACGTCCGGGCGGTCCGCGTCGCCGGTGACGGCACCCGCACCGATCTGGGCGGCCAGACGGTCGTCTGTGCCCCGGATCCGGCGTCGCGGTCGTGGCAGTTCCGCATGGCGGCCGCGGGGGACATTGTCGTCACACTGGCGGGCGACTCGGGATCGGCCGAGACGGCGCACTATGCGGTGACATTGTCCCGCGTCACCGCCACGGACGACACCTTCACGCCGAGTGACCTGACGATGACCAACACGGCCACGGCCCGGGACATTCTCGAGCGGGCAGGTCTGTCGGCCCAGTCCATGACCACCGAGCTGATCCAGCTGGCCAGCCCGTGGGAGTCCACCGCTGACGGCGAGTTCGTCCTCCGGGTGGCCTGCGTCGGGCCCGGCAGCGTCGCGCTGGTCGTGACGGACAACGCCCCCGGGAGCGGGCGCAGCGGCGCCGAGCTGGTCGACGAGAAGATCTCGTGCACCGAGGAGGCGATCCCGCAGGCGTATCCGTCACACAACCGGATCCAGTACAAGGCGGGCCGGCAGCTGTGGGTCACCGTCACGCCGGATGCGGCAGCCCGCGATGTGGCCGGATTCGCCTACGCGCTGCAGCCCGCGGGCTGACTCAGTCGAGCCCGGGGAGGCGGCCGTTGCGGAACAGGTCGACGAAGTCCTGATGGTCCTCGCGGGCCTGGTCGCCGTAGCGGTGCGCGAAGTCGACCAGCGCCTGCACGAAACCGGCCTCGTCCTTGTCGACCTGCGCCGCGATGGCCTCCTCGGTCGAGAAGTCGACCAGGTCGTGGCTCGACTCGTCGTCGGCGACCGAGTGCATGCGGGCCACCGCGCGGCCCAGGTCGGCGATCACGCCCTTGAGCTCGTCCGGCTCGTTGACGTCGGCCCAGTCCAGATCGTTGGCGTACGGGGACACCTCGGCGACGAGCTGTCCGACGCCCGCGAGCTCGGTGTAACCCAGCCACGGGTCGGCGTGCGCCTGCAGGGCCCGCTGCGATTCGGCCGTACGGTGGCCCTGGTGCTGGAAGTAGTTCGCCACGCGCTCGTCGTCGATCCAGCGCGCCACGGCCGGCACCTGGGCCTGCTTCATGTAGATGATGACGTCGTTCTCGAGCGCCTGGGTGTGCCCCTCGAGCAGCAGGTTGTAGGAGGGCAGGCCGGCCGAGCCGATGCCGACGCCCTTGCGCAGCTTGATGTCCTTGATGCCGGTGGACACGCCGTGACCGTGCGAGGGCAGCGTGTCGAGGTAGGCGTGGAACGCGGCGGTGACCTGCTCGGCCGTCGCGGCGTCCACGTCGTAGACGCCGTCGCCGAGGGAGAAGCGGCGCTCGTACTCGTCGATGGTGGTCTGACCCGCGAGCAGGTCGACGCGCGTGCTGAGGCGCGCCTCCTGCAGCACGCGGCGCAGCACGCCGTCGGCGTTGTCCAGGGTGATCGAGCCGATCGCGTCGTCGCCGCCGTGCGCGATCGCCCGCAGCTCGGTCAGATAGGCGCCGGCGAACGTCCTGACCAGCGAGGTGATCACGTCGTCGGAGAGCGCCTTGCTGTAGCCGATGAGGGCGACGCTGGCGCAGAAGCGCTTGAGATCCCAGACGAAGGGCCCGACGTACGCCTCGTCGAAGTCGTTGACGTTGAAGACGAGCTGGCCGGACGAGTTCATGTACGTGCCGAAGTTCTCGGCGTGCAGGTCGCCGTGGATCCACACCCGGCTGGTGTGCTCGTCGAGGAACCGGTCGTCGCGCCAGTCACCGGTCAGGTCGGCGTAGAAGAGCGAGGCGCTTCCGCGGTAGAACGCGAACGGCGAGGCCGCCATCTTGCGGAACTTGCGCCGGAACGCCGCGGGGTCGACGGCCATGAGCTCGCCGAACTCCCGGGTGAGCACGTCGATGATGAAGTCGGACCGCGGTTGACCACCCATAGCTCGCCAGCGTAGCTGTATTTCGCAACTACCGGGTTTGAGCTGGAGGTTTCACGACACCAGCCGTCAGGGAGGCGGCGTCGCGGGGGCGGGTGGCCGCGTCCGGCGGGCCGGGGACCAGCGGGTCGGGCCGGGACACGCCGCCGGGGCCCGACTGCTCGGCGGCGATCTTCTGCTGGAGGCTGAGGATGCCGTGCAGCAGCGCCTCCGGCCGCGGCGGGCACCCCGGCACATAGACGTCGACCGGGATGAGCTGGTCGACGCCCTTGGTCACCGAGTAGGAGTCCCAGTAGGGGCCGCCGGAGTTGGCGCACGAGCCGAACGAGATGACGTACTTCGGCTCGGGCATCTGGTCGTACAGGCGCTTGATCGCCGGGGCCATCTTGTCGGTGACCGTGCCCGAGACGACCATGAGATCGGCCTGCCGGGGGCCGTGCGCGAAGGGGATCACGCCCAGCCGCATGAAGTCGTGCCGGCCCATGCTGGTCGCGATGAACTCGATCGCGCAGCAGGCCAGCCCGAAGTTGAAGACCCACAGCGAGTAGCGGCGCCCCCAGTTCAACGCGAACTTGATGGGCTCACCGAGGACACCTGGCAGACCGGCCACCTCACCAACCTACCGGCTCGGCGGCGCCGTCTTCCGCCGGACGCACCTTAGGCTGCCCGGATGGAGCTCTTCCAGGACGGCCCGGTCGCCGCCGGGGTCGCGGCGAGCCACCCGGCCACAGCCGAGGCGGGCCTGCGGATCCTGCGCGCCGGCGGGACGGCCGCCGACGCCGCCGTCGCCGCGGTGCTGGCCACCTGTGTCGCCGAGACCGTCTACACGGGACTGGGCGGCGGCGGCTTCGCGACGTGGCTGGACGCGGCGACGGGCGAGGTCACCTGTCTGGACTTCTTCGTCTCGGTGCCGGGCACGGACGGCGACCGCGCGGCCGGCCCCATGACGTCGGTCGACGTGTTCTTCGGCGGAGTTCCCCAGGTGTACGCGATCGGGGGCGCCAGCATCGCCGTGCCCGGAGTGCCCAAGGGGTGCGCCGAGCTGCACAGCCGATGGGGGCGCTTGCCGTGGCACGAGGTGGTGCGGCCGGCGTACGAGCTGGCGGCTGAGGGTGTCGCCCTGCCCGCCGCGCACGCGCTGACCCTGGAGCCCCTGGCGCCGGCGCTGGCGTGGGGCGAGGGCGCCGCGGTCTACGCGCCGGGTGGGCGGCTGTTGCGAGCCGGGGAGCGGCTGTTCCACCCCGGGCTGGCGAACGCGCTGGCGGCCTTCGCCGATCAGGGGCCGGAGCTGTTCTACACGGGCGCTTACGCGGGGCTGACGGTGGACACCGTACGGGCGGCGGGTGGTTCGATCGGGCCGGAGGACCTGGCGTCCTACCGCGTGCTGGAGACCCCGGTCGACGAGGCGCCACTGGCCTCGTGGCGCGTCCTGGCCCGCCACGACCTCAACCGCACCGTGGACACGATCGCCGCCCTGCCCGCAGGGCTTCCCGAGCTGCCGCGCCCGGACCGCGCCGTGGCCCTCGCCGCCGCTCTCCGCGACCGCGGCCGCCAGAAGATCGGCGACACCACCAACGTCTCGGTCGTCGACGCGGACGGCAACGCCTGCGTGGTCACCACCACCATGGGCCTGGGCGCCGGGGTCTGGCTCCCCGGCCTCGGCATCAACTTCAACTCCATGCTCGGCGAGGGCGAACTCCTCACCGACGACCTCGCCCCGGGCCGCCGCATGTCCTCCAACATGTGCCCCCTCGTCGTCCGCGACCAGTCCGGCAACCTGGTCGTGGCGGCCGGCTCCGCGGGCGCCTCCCGCATCCGCACCGCCCTCGTCCACACCCTCCTCGGCGTCCTGCTCGACGGCCTCGACCTCCCGTCGGCAACCGCCCGCGCCCGCTTCCACGTCGTCGACGACACCGCCCACGCCGAGCCGGGCATCCCCCGCGACGAACTGGCCGCCCTGGCCGCCGCGGGCTGGCACGTCAAGCAGTGGCCCGCCCTCAACCACTACTTCGGCGGCGTCACCGCCGTCGGCGCAGGCGGCGCCGCCGGCGACCCCCGCCGCGGCGGCGTCGGCCTTCTGCTCTGACGAGTCAGAAAAGGTCCAGCGCGATGCCATCGGCCAGCAGGCGGTCCCGTGCTTCGCTCGCCACGTCGGCGGCCCTGGTCTCGGGGACTGCGTGAACTCCCAGGTCGTCGAAGACCTTGGTGGCCTCTTCGTAGGCGGCTTCCTGGGGCAGCGTCAGCGGTGGCGCGACAACAACATCGATGTGGGCGCCCGGGGGAACGACAGGTGAGTTCTCCCCGGCGACGGTGCCGCCGTGCCTGAGGAGCCGCTCGACCGTGAACCCCCAGGATTTGACGTCCTTGGCGACCTCATCAGTCGATTGGATCTGAAACGACCACGTATGGGTCAACTGAAGGGCGGTTCCGTTGCCCACCACGAAGTCCATCGGCGCGCTCAGACCGCCGGCCGAGACGGAGATCCGCTCGCGCAGGAGACTCGGAGGAATGTTCACCCGCCGGTAACTGGCACGCAGCTCCGAAAACAGACGCAGCCTTGTCGTGTAGCCACGCGCCGTGGCGCCCAGCCCCTGGTCCTCGGGTATCGCCTGGGAGAGGACCAGCTCCAGGGCCTCCTCCGCCGACTCGGCGATGACCGGTGCCGGACGGCTCAATTGCACGACATTGCGATGACGCCGGTGAAGATCTCGGAGCCAGCCCTCGGACACCTCGTCGCTCTGCATCAGGGCATGACGATCGATGCGGCTCCCGATCTCATTCATGAAGGCGTTGACCGCGTTGAGGCTCTCCAACGGGCCGAAGAGGCGAGCCCGGCGCGGATTGCCCGCCTGCCGCAGGCTCCAGTCGCCCGTCTCGTCGCTGCCGGCAATCGCACCGATATTGACGTATTCACCGGTGGCTGGGCTCGGCACGAACCGAACAACGCTGTACAGGTATCTCATCTCGCCTCCTCTCAAGATCAGATCAAGTCACGCAAGCGGCCCGCGACGGCTCCTGCTCTGCGCTCCATGAACCAACCCAGTGTCTCCAACTCGCTGTCCAGAACGGGCCAGCTGCGTGGGACCTGCCGCAAGATCCGCGCCAGGGACATCCGATTCACATTGTCGAGCTGATCGGCGATCGCCTGCAGATCTTTTGCGAGCAGCCCGTCAGCCGGCTGGCGAAGGACGTGTGGTTCGTCGACCCGGCGGCGCAGCTCTTCCGCCTCCCATCGCCAGCCGCTCGGAGGAAAGAAGAACCCATGATCGTGGCTGTAGATGCTGTTCTGATTGGTTGTTGAGTGCAGCCACTGCTGGTCCGAGCCCCAGCACCAGTCGTGCAGGGCGAAGACGCCGGCGTGGCGAAGTTGATTGTCGTCCTCATCACGATGCCTCAGCAACGGACGTTCCTCGATCGCCGCCTCGACCTCGACGGTCCCGTGGCCGAGCCCCGCCACCAGAGTCCGCCCCGGCGCGAAATCCCAGCCTGCCCACTCCGAGCCGATGCTGATGATTGCATTCTCGCAGGTCGGTGCGCCGATCAAGCTCCCGGCCCGACCCACGACAAACTCCGTTACGAGGGCATAGTCCATGTCCTCGTTCTGCCCGGCAGGCTTTACCCACCAGCGCCGCAGATCGCTCCCGAGCCCCAGGAAAGAACCCGCCAATCCCTGATGGGAGGGCTGCAGCGCCATCCGCAAGTCAATGACGTCGGCACTCTCACGCGCACCGGCCACCAAGCCGCGCCAGGTCGATTCCGCGAGGCCATCGGTCATGGCTCCATGATGCCAGTGACATCTAGGCGCTCGTCAACCGCGTTACCTCCTTTGAGGCTGGCGGCTTCCTCGCGGAGGACGGTGTCGAGGTCGGTGCGCGGCAGGCCGAAGACCCGGTCCGTCTCCGTCGTGTCGAGGAGGAACGGGCCGTAGAACTGGTAGTCCATCTCGGCCAGCTCGCGGGCCATCGGGACGAGCAGGCCGGCGCGGCGCATCATCCAGCGGGGCATGCGGCGCAGCGGGACCTCGGGGGCGCCGGTGACGGCGAAGAAGTGGCCGGCCAGGTCGCGGATGCTCAGGCCGGTGTGGGTGGGCGCGTGCCAGGCGTTGCCCCAGGAGCGGTCGTCGCGGGCCAGGGTGACGAGGGCGGTGGCCATGTCGCCCGCGTAGGTCCAGGAGTGCGGGGCGTCGAGGTCGGCCGGCATCCAGGCGGTGCGGCCCTTGGCGACGGCCGGAGCGAGGACGGCCGAGAAGACGCCGGTGGTGCGGGCCCCGAGGTAGTCGGCGCCGCGGACTTCGACCGTGCGGATGCCGGCGGCCCGGGCGTCCTCCCACATCGCGCGGCGGATCCGGCCCTTGCGGCCTACGGCGGCCAGTGGGGTGTGCTCGGTCATGTGGCCGCCGGGCTGGGATCCGTACGCGTAGACGGGTGCGGTGATCGCGAGGACCGCGTCGTGCGCGCGGGCCGCGGCGATCATGGCGGCCGACATGGGCGGCCAGGCTTTCGGCCACGCCGTGTAGGGCGGGTTGACGCAGTTGTAGATGACGTCGGAGCCGCGGGTGAGGGTGATCAGGCGGTCCTGGTCGGCGACGTCGGCTGCGACCCGGTCGGCCGACGCCGGGCCGGAGCCGCTGCGGGTGATGACACGCACGTGCCGGTCTTGGGCGATGAGCTGCTGGGCCACGGCTGTTCCGACCGGCCCGGCACCGAGGATGACGTCCATGCCGTTCTCCTTTGTGAGCAGTGCTCTCTCATGAGAGCACCGAGCCAATGAGAAAGCAAGTGGCACACTGGCGGCATGAAGGCTGCTTCGCTGCGGGCGCGGGTCCGGGCCGAGATGACGGACGAGATCAAGGCCGTGGCGCGCCGCCACCTGAGCACTGACGGCGCGAACCTGTCGCTGCGGGCGGTCGCGCGGGACCTGGGCATGGCGTCGTCGGCCGTCTACCGCTACTTCGCCAGCCGCGACGAGCTGCTGACGGCGCTGATCATCGACGCGTACGGGTCCCTGGGCGACGCCGCCGAGGCCGCCCCCCGGGAGTGGCTCGCCGTCTGTCACGCCATTCGCGAGTGGGCCCTGGCTCACCCGCACGAGTGGGCGCTGATCTACGGCAGCCCGGTCCCGGGCTATCGGGCGCCGCGCGACACCGTTCCGGCGGCGGCCCGGGTCATCCTCGCGCTGGCCCGGATCGTCGCCGCCGCCGAGGTCGCCGAGGGCGAGCCCGTCACCGGCCCGCTGGCCGACGAGCTGCAAGCCGTGGCCGACGGCTTCGCGCCGGGCACAGCTCCGCAGGTGGTAGGGCGTGCGATGGGCGCCTGGCTGCACTGTTGCGGCGCGATCAGCGCGGAGCTCTTCGGCCAGCTGCAGGACACGGTCGAGGCCCGCCGCGACTTCTTCGAATTCCAGATGCGGGGCGCCGCCAGGTGGGTGGGTCTTACATGAGACGCATGTCGACGTGGTCGCCGCGGAAGGGGACGCCCTCGCTGAGCAACCGCGCCCGCGCCTCCTGCTCGTGACCGGGCGGGAGCCGACCGGCGCTGTTGACCACCCGGTGCCACGGGACGCCGCCGCCGTGGCGGGCCATGATGGCACCGATCAGGCGCGAGGAGTTGCGTCCGGAGCGCTCGGCCAGGGCGTCCGCCACGGCGCCGTAGGACATGACTTTGCCCTCGGGGATGCTCTCGACGAGCCTGAGGACCTCTTCGACGTACTCCTGCGGGGTCATCATCGCCACCATATGGGATCGGAAGTCGGCTCCGCCCGCCCCGGCGAGGAGAATGGGCCGGGTGCGAGATGAGGTGACCGGCGCGCGCCGGATCGTGGTGAAGGTGGGGTCGTCCTCGCTGACCACGGCCGCGGGCGGCATCGACGACCTGCGTGTCGACGCGCTGGTCGACGTCCTCGGCAAGCTGGCCGCCGACGGGCGCGAGGTGGTGCTGGTCTCCAGCGGTGCCATCGCGGCCGGGCTGGCCCCGCTGCGGCTGCGCCGGCGCCCGGCCGACCTGGCCACTCAGCAGGCGGCGGCCTCGGTGGGGCAGGGCCTGCTGATCGGGCGCTACACGGCCGGGTTCGCGCGGCACGGGCTGACCGTCGGGCAGGTGCTGCTCACCGCCGACGACGTGACCCGGCGCGCGCACTACCGCAACGCCCATCGCACGCTGCGCAAGCTGCTCGACCTGGGCGCCGTGCCGATCGTCAACGAGAACGACACGGTGGCGACCGAGGAGATCCGCTTCGGGGACAACGACCGGCTCGCCGCGCTGGTGGCCGCGCTGGTGCAGGCCGAGCTGCTGGTGCTGCTGTCGGATGTGGACGCGCTCTACACCGGCGATCCGGCCGCTGCGGCGTCGAAAAAGATCACTGATGTGCGTACGGAATCCGATCTCGAAGGCATCGCGATCGGGTCCGCCGGGCGGGCCGGGGTCGGGACCGGCGGGATGGTCACGAAGGTGGAGGCCGCTCGGATCGCGACCGGCTTCGGCATCCCGGTCGTGCTGACCGCCGCGCCGATGGCCGGGCCCGCGCTGACCGGTGACGAGGTCGGCACGCTGTTCCACGCCGCGGAGCACCGGCCCACCGCCCGACTGTTCTGGCTGGCGCACGCCACGACGCCGCGCGGGCGCCTGCACCTGGATCCCGGGGCGGTCGCCGCGGTGGTCGTCCGGCGCAAGTCGCTGCTGCCGGCGGGCATCACCGCGGTGGACGGCTCGTTCGCGGCGGGTGACCCGGTCGATCTGATCGACGCCGCCTCGGAGACACCGGTGGCGCGCGGGCTGGTCAACTACGACGCCGTGGAGCTCCCCGCGCTGCTCGGCCATTCCACCTCGGAGCTGGGCCCCGGCTACGAACGTGAGGTCGTCCACCGCGACGACATGGTTCTGCTCTGACGACGTGAGAGGGAAAGCATGAGTGTGTTGCAGCAGGCCGCCGATGCCCGGATCGCCGCGATCGAGCTCGCGGCCGCCACGCGCGCGGAGAAGGACGCCGCGCTGCTGCTGATGGCGGAGCGGCTGGTCGAGCGGGCGGAGGACATCGTCGCCGCGAACGCCGTGGACGTGGACAACGCCCGGACGGGCGGGCTGACCGACGCCATGATCGACCGGCTGACCCTGACCGCCGAGCGGGTCGCTGCCATGGCCGACGGGCTGCGACAGCTGGCCGCGCTGCCCGACCCGGTCGGCGACGTGGTCCGCGGCTCGACCCTGGCCAACGGGCTGGAGCTGCGGCAGGTCCGGGTCCCGTTCGGCGTGGTCGGCATCATCTACGAGGGCCGGCCCAACGTGACCGCGGACGCGGCCGGCATCTGCCTCAAGTCGGGCAACGCGGCGCTGCTGCGCGGCTCCGGCTCGGCGATGAGTTCCAACGCGGCGATCGTCTCGGTGCTGCGCAAGGCCGTCGCCGACGCGGGCCTGCCCGCCGACACCATCCAGCTGCTCGACGCGAGCAGCCGCGACTCGGTCAAGGAGCTCATGCGCGCCCGCGGCCTGGTCGACGTGCTGATCCCGCGCGGCGGGGCGTCCCTGATCAAGACCGTGGTCGAGGAGTCGACCGTGCCGGTGATCGAGACCGGCGTCGGGAATTGCCACGTGTACGTGGACGAGGCCGCCGACCTCGAGAAGGCCCTCGCGGTGGTGCTCAACTCCAAGACCCAGCGACTGTCCACGTGCAACACGGCCGAGTCGCTGCTGGTCCACGCGGAGCTGGTCGACACGTTCCTGCCGCTCGTGGTCGAGGAGCTGATCAACGCGGGCGTGACGGTGCACGGCGACCCGCGCGTGGCCCAGCTGAGCGGCGTCGTCCCGGCGACTGACGAGGATTGGGGGCGGGAGTACCTGTCAGCGGACATCTCGGTGGCCGTGGTCGACTCGCTGGACGACGCGCTCGACCACATCCGCACGTACGGGACCGGGCACACCGAGGCGATCGTCAGCGAGAGCATCGCGGCCACCCGTCGCTTCGCCGCCCGGGTCGACGCCGCCGCCGTGATGATCAACGCGTCGACGCGGTTCACCGACGGCGGCGAGTTCGGCTTCGGCGCCGAGATCGGGATCAGCACGCAGAAGCTGCACGCGCGCGGGCCGATGGGGCTGCCCGAGCTGACCTCCACCAAGTACGTGGTGACGGGCAACGGTCACACGCGTTAGCGACACGCCCGGATGGCGGTGAGGGTCGTGTTGACGTCGAAGATGGGGCCTTCGTCGCTGTCCCAGCCGCCGTCCGTACGCTGCGTCTCCGCCAGCCGCTTGCGCGCGCTCCGCAGCAGCCAGTCGTCGCCGAGGTTGACGCGTCGCAGGGCCGCCGCCATGCCCGCGAGGTCGGCCGGGGACATGTCGCCGAGCCGGTCGCCCAGGACCAGCTGCACCCGCGCCGACTCGTAGAAGAACTGCTGCTCGTGCAGGAGCCCCGCCGCGTGCCAGCCGGCCGCCAGGAAGGACGGCCACGTGTTGTCCGAGCGCAGCTGGGAGACCACGAACCGGGCGGCGGCGCCCAGCTCCTTCGCGTAGCGGGGCGGGGCCTCGTGGTGCGGGTGCTCCTCGACGTCGGCCACGGTCAGCCAGAAGCCGGCCACCGCGGTCTGGTAGAACGTGGCCTCCGGGTCGCCGGGCACGGCCCACACCGGCGCCACGTCGGCGAGCGACTCGTCCTCCTGCCAGGTGCCGTCCTCGCGTTGCACCGAGGCGAGCCAGGCGAGGGCCTTCTCGACGGGTGGCCCCTGGAGGCCACCGAGATCGTCCAGCTCGGCGAGGCGGAAGCAGGTGGCGTCGATCGAGGGCACGGAGCCGTCGCCCGCCGCGGGCCAGCCGCCGGCCTCCGTCTGGCCGCTCTCCATGCGCTGCAGCACGGCCTCCGGCGGGTGCGCACCCGCGCGCAGCCACGACAAGCGCGCCCGCTCCACCGGATCGCCGTGCGCCACGACGTACCCGATCGCGGCATCCATATCGACCACGACCGAGACGCTACCGCGCGGATGATGTTCGCGCCGCTGCTCAGCGGCACTTAAGAAGGGCGACCCGCCCCCAAAGGGACGAGCCGCCCACAAGTTGGCACCTCGAATGGGTGACGATCAGTACGACGGCAGCGACGGGTCCACGGTGTTGACCCACGACACGATGCCGCCCTGCACGTGCACCGCGTCCTTGAAGCCGGCCTGCTTGAGGGCGGCCAGGGCCTCGGCCGAGCGGACGCCCGACTTGCAGTGCAGCACGATCTGGCGGTCCTGCGGGAAGCGGGACAGCGCCTCGCCGGAGAGGATCTCGCCCTTGGGGATCAGCGTGGCGCCCGGGATCGACACGATCTCCCACTCGGCGGGCTCACGGACGTCGACCAGGAACAGGTCCTTGCCCGAGTCCTGCCACTCCTTGAGCTCCTTGGCCGTGATCGTGGCGTTGAGGGTCGCCTCCTGCGCCTCGGTCGAGACCGCGCCGCAGAAGTCCTCGTAGTCCTCGAGCAGGTCGGTGACCGTCGGGTTCTCGCCGCAGAGCGCGCAGTTCGGGTCCTTGCGGACCTTGATCTTGCGGTATTCCATCTCCAGGGCGTCGTAGACCATCAGCTTGCCGACCAGCGGCTCGCCGATGCCCGTGAGGAGCTTGATGGCCTCGTTGACCTGGATCGAGCCGATCGACGCGCAGAGCACGCCGAGGACGCCGCCCTCGGCGCAGCTCGGGACCATGCCGGGCGGCGGGGGCTCCGGGTAGAGGCAGCGGTAGCAGGGACCGTGCTCCTCCCAGAACACGGACGCCTGACCGTCGAAGCGGTAGATCGAGCCCCACACGTACGGCTTGCCGAGCAGCACCGCGGCGTCGTTGACCATGTAACGCGTCGCGAAGTTGTCCGTGCCGTCGACGATCAGGTCGTATTGGCTGAAAATTTCCTTGACGTTGTCCACGTCGAGGGCGGTGTTGTGGATGACCACCTGCACCAGCGGGTTGATCTCGGCGATGCTCGCCGCGGCGGACTCGGCCTTGGGCCGGCCGACGTCGGAGACGCCGTGGATGATCTGGCGCTGCAGGTTGGACTCGTCGACGGTGTCGAAGTCGACGATGCCGAGCGTGCCCACGCCCGCGGCGGCCAGATAGAGCAGCGCGGGCGAGCCGAGACCACCGGCGCCGACGACGAGCACCCTGGAATTCTTGAGCCGCTTCTGCCCGTCCATGCCGACGTCAGGAATGATCAGGTGACGGGAGTAGCGCTGGATCTCGTCGATCGACAGCGAGTCGGCCGGCTCGACGAGCGGGGGCAGTGACACGGTGAACTCCCCGGGTTGACGGTAAGGTGCGCACCCATTGTTGCTCGGTGACCGCCGGATTTTCCATGACGAGGAACACCGGCCCGACATGCGGGACGGGGAATGCGCCGTCAGCTCACCGGGTTGCCGGCATACCGCTTGCCGTCGAGATAGGGCCAGGCGTTCGCCACGCAACCCTTGAGGCCGTACGTCTGCTGCATCATCACCGGCGCCGGCTCGCCCTTGCCGGGGCAGGCCTCGTGCGCGTGGCCCAGCTGGTGGCCCACCTCGTGATTGATCGCGTACGCCCGGTAGACCTCGAGCGGCGCGTCGTAGTCCGGGACGGCGTCCTGCCAGCGGGCCAGGTTGATGACGACCTGGCCCGGCAGCCGGCACGAGCTGAAGTCGCCGGTCGTCAGGCCGCCGGTCGCGCACATCTTGTCGGTCGTCTGCACCGAGGCCAGATAGATCGTGAACTCCGAGGCGGCGGTCTGCGGCACGCGCTGCAGCCGGAACTGGCGGGCGGCGATCCAGCTGCGCGGGTCCCCGAGCACCCGGTCGATCTCGTCGCCGAACTCGCCGCCGTTGCCCTGCCCGATCCGGTTCTCCACGGCGACCTTGAAGCGGCGCAGCGTGCCCGTGGTGCCGAGCACCGGGCCGTACCCGCTGACGAAGGTGAAGCCGGTCGCGCTCATGTTGGCCGGCGCCTTGGTCGGCGGCTGGTCGACGGCGTCGGGCGGGATGCCCCCGGCGGCCGGCTTGGTGGCCGCCGCCGCACTGGCCGCCGCGCTGGGCCGGGCCGGTGCCGCCGCGCCGGGCTGAGCGGTCACGACCGGGCTGCCGGACGGCTTGGTCTCGTCGTCGTGATTGCGCAAAATCTGCCCGGCCACCAGCACGATCACCGCCAGCAGCAGGAAGATGAGCACGGCCGCCTGCCGCCGCTTCTTGTCCATCCGCCGGGCGGCCGGCGCCGTGTCCGCGTCCGTCTCCTCCGGCGGCACGGGCGGCGGCGGGATGATCATCGGTCCCGCGGGCGGGATCGCGGACATGGGCACGGTGGGTGCGCTGCCGGGCCACATTTGTTCCGTACGCCCGGAGCCCGCCCCCACCCCGAACGGCGCACCGGCCGGCGGCAAAACCGGGTCGGCCATCGGCGGCACGGCCGGCATCACCTCGGTGGGCGCGTCGGGTGCCGCCACGGTGGCGGTGGGCGCTTCCGCGGTCTGGACAGTGACCTCGGCCGGGCCTGTCGTCTGCACTGTCACAGCCGGCGCGCCCGGGGCCTGGATCGTGACGGCGGGCGTTTCGGGCTGCTCGACCGCCGGCGCCTTGGCCGCGCTCGAACGGCGGGAGGTGCGGCGGGTCGGGCCCGCGGTGACCAGCACGGGTTCGTCCTCGGCCGGGGCTTCGGCCACCGTGGACGCTTTCGCGGCGGCGGTCTTGGGCGCCGGCGAAACCGCTGCGGCGTCGGCGGTCTTGGGCGCGACTGCTGCGGCGGTCTTGGGCGCCGGGGAGACCGCTGCGGCGTCGGCCTTGCCCGCAGCGTACGCCTCGGCGACCTCGCCGGCGGAGACCGCGGCCGGTTCCGCTGCTTTGCGGGCTCGGGTGCGGGCCGGGGTTCGCTTCGCCGCCGTGCCGTCCCCGGGTTCGGGGGTGGCCTTGGCGGCGGCTGCCTTGGCGGGCGTGGCCTTCGCGGTCTTCGCGGGGGTGGCCTTCGCCGTCTTGGCGGGGGTGGCCTTGGTGGCGGCCGTCTTCGCGGGCGTCGCCTTGGCGGCCGCCGTTCTCGCCGTCTTCTCGGGCGTGGCCTTGGCCACCGTCGTTCTCGCCGTCTTTTCGGGCGTGGCCTTGGCCGCCGTCGTCTTCGCCGGGGCCGCCTTCGCCGCCGTCGCCTTGACCGGGGTCGCTTTCGCCGCGGTGGCCTTCGTCGCGGTCGTCTTGGTCGCGGTCGCCTTGGTGGCCGCCGCTTTCGTCGCCGCCACCTTGGTCGCCGCCACCTTGGTCGCCGCCGCTTTCGTGGCCGCCACCTTCGTCGCCGCGGTCTTGGCCGGCGTGGCCTTGGCGGCAGTCGCCCGGGAGGCCGTGCGCTTCACCGGCGCGGCCTTCACCGGCACGGCATCAGCCGGGATCGTCGCCGTCGTGGGCTCCCGCACGGGCAGTTCCTCGTCGGCGGTCCGAGGCACTGGGGAGCCTTTTGTCACCTTTGCCATAACAAACGCCAGAGTGCCAGAGGCGGCGGCTCGTCACAGGCGTTTCGCGAGACCACCTCAGAACCATCGACTCCCAGGTGATGCCGCCCCGGCCGAACCGCCCCCACCGGCTGGGCCGAAGGGCGTGAGCAGGCAGGATCGGGGGCTGGGAGGCGTACGCGAAAGGGGCGGGAGGCATCGGTCAGAGGGCGGGGCCGCGCAGCGTCCGGCCGTCCTCGCGGGGCCAGGCGTAGGGCGTGCAGCCCCGCAGCGTCAGGGTCTGCTGCACCATGACCGGCGCCGGCCCGCCCCGCCGCGGGCAGCCCTCGTGGTGCCGGCCGAGCTCGTGCCCGACCTCGTGGTTGATCACGTACTGGCGGTAGACGGCGAGCGACACCTTCGCGGCCACGTAGGTCGGCGCCGAGAGCCGCCACCGGTCGAGGTTGATGACGGCCCGGCCGGTCGTCCGGCACGACGTGTACGGGCGCCCGCCGACCGTGATGTCGACGCCACCGTTCGCGCACATGCGGCCCGCCGTGGTGCGCGTGGCGAGGTACACGGTGAAGCCGGCGGCCGTGGTGACCGGGACGCGCTGGAGGCGTACCTGTCCCGTCCCGGCCCAGCTGCGCGGGTCGCCGAGCGTGGCCTCGACCGCGGCGGCGAACGCGCGGACGTTCTCGCCACTGCCGTCTTCGACGGCCACTCGGAAGCGGCGGAGCGTACCCCGGGTGCCGAAGATTTTGCTCGTTCCCGGCGCATGGGTGAAGGTGCCCGAGCCCTGGGTGGGCACCTTGCCGGGCAGCGAGAGCGGGTCCGCAGGCGTTCGTCCCGCGCTCTTCGTCGGACGGGGCTCTTCGATCTTCGTTGGACGCGGCTTTTGTGAGGCGACGGGCGTGGCGGACGTCACCGACCACACGCGCGGGAGGAGGAGGGCGCCGGCGACCAGCACGACCCCGGCGAGCAGCGTGGCGGGCAGCCAGCGGCGGCCGGGCGCGGGTGTCGGGGACTCGGCCATCGCCCTCACCCTGCCACAATGATCCCTCTCACACGGTGGCTGTGGGCGCCTTGCCCCGCACCTCGTCGAGCAGGCCGAGGATGCCGCGGGCCACCAGGCGCGGCACCTCCATCTGGGCGACGTGGCCGACGCCGGGCAGGAGCAGCAGCCGGCTGTCCGGAATCGCCCGCGCCACCTGAGCCGGCACGCGCGAGTCGACGAGCGTGTCGCGCATCCCGCCGATCACGAGGGTGGGCACGGTCACGCGGGCGGCCAGCCGCCACTGCGAGTTCGCCCCCGGCAGGTACGCCCGGAGGAAGCTCGAGACCAGGCCGCGCAGCGTTCCCATGTACGCCTTCGGGTAGTGCTCGACCGTGTAACGCAGCCGGATCTCCTCCGTCGCCTCGGCCCGCCGCTGGTCGCTGACCTTGGCCGTGTCGCCGAAGCAGGCGCGGATCACCTGGTCGGCGACCTCCTCGACGGTCATCCGGCCCAGGCCCCACGCATAGACGAGGTCGGCCCGGGGCAGGGCGAGCAGCGGGAGCAACGGGCCCTGCGCGGTGCGCCGGGGGTTGAGGAACGGCATCGCCGGGCTGATCAGGCTGAGGGTGCGCACCAGGTCGGGGCGGAGGGCGGCCACGCGTACGGCGATGGAGCCCCCGAGCGAGTTGCCCACCAGATGGACCGGGCCGCGGTCCGCGTACTCCAGATAGGCGATGAGCCCCGCAGCGAAGGCCGGCACCGAGTAGCGCCGCGTCGGATCGCTGTAGCCGAAGCCGGGCAGGTCCACGGCCTGGCCGTCGAGGCGGTCGGCCAGCAGCCCGGCGACGTCCGTCCAGTTCTGCGAGGAGCCGCCGAGCCCGTGCACATAGACCGCGGGCTCCGCCGAGGGCGCGGTGCCGGGGGTGTCGCGCACGTGCAGCATCGCGCCGCCGACCTGGATCTTGCGAGCCGGCCACGGCGGCGGAACGGCACCGTCCGGCGGGAGGGCCTCGTCGGCCGCTAGTTGTGCACCCTTCATCAGGACAAGAGTGCCTCAAGCCTCCGGTTGACCGCCGCGAGTGTGGCGCGCACCATGGCGTCCCGGTCGTCGCCGGTGACCACGGCCGAGCCCGCGAGCTGCTCGACCCAGCCGTCGGTGGCGAGCAGCACGACTGCCACCGCCACCTGGATGGACCCGAAGGGTACGACCGCCGCGTGCTCGACATAGCATTTGGCCGGCCCCTCGACGTGCATCGAGTGGCCGAGCAACTGGTCGACGGCGTGCGCGGTGGCCGTGGCACAGAGCCGCAGCAGGTAGCCGTCGAAGGCCGGACCGGTGGCCTCCCCCGCGGCGATCCGGCCGCCCACGGTCAGGCGCACGGACACGGTGGCCTCCGTGCCGAACGTGTTGACCTGCACGTTCTCGATCATGATGCGCGGGCCGGGGCGGTCGCCGGGCTCGAGCAGCGGCCGCGGGCTCTCACCGGCCGGGTTGCGCTGGGGCAGCGTACGGCCGGCCGGGTTGGGCTGCGCCGGCACGAACGGGGCATAGCCCGCGCCGGACTGATAGGTGCCCGCTGTCGGGAACGACGCCGGGTTCGCGCCGGGCCGGGTGACCGACGGCGGCGCGGAGGCGGGCGCCGGGCCCGGACGCAGCGGAGCCGGCGACACCGACCGGGATGCCGGGGTCGCCGGGGCCCCCGTGCTCGCCGGCGGCGCGGACCTGGGTGCCGCCGCAGCCGGCGGGGCCGACCGGGGCGCGGGTGACGGCGGGGCCGATCGAGGCGCGGGCGACGGCGGGCCGGACCGGGGCGCGGGTCCGGGCGGAGCCGAGCGCGGCGCCGGTGCGGGCGGCATGCCACCCAGCGGCGCGGCGCCCTGCATGGCGGCGTCGAGGCCCATGCGGTCCTGCAGCAGGCGGGCGACCTGGCGGCTCACCTCGGCCGGGTCGGCGCCCTCGGCGAGGTCGAGGCGCAGGCTGTTCGCCCCGGCGGGCGTGGTGCGCAGGGCGGCGTCGCGGACCCCGGGCACCTCGCGGACGGCCTCCAGGATCGCTTTGACGTCGAAGCCCTCCTGCCGCTCGTGCGACTCGAGCGCGTCGTCGCGGCGCAGGTGCGTGGCGATGCGCGCCAGCGCGGGGGTCTCGGCCGAGGGCTCCACGGACGGCGGCTCCGGGACGGTGGGCACGTCCGGCCGGGCCGGGACGCGCTGGGGCAACGCGGGGGTCTGCTCACCCGTGCTGCCGGCCCCGGGGTCACCGGGGCGGGCGGGGAACGCCGGCTCGTAGGGCAGCCGGCGCGGGAAGCTGGAGGGATCGTACGACGGGCGGCCGGGGCCCTGATCACCGGAGCGGGCGTCGTCGGCCGGGGCGACCTGCGGCAGGCCTTCCATCGGCGTCGGCTGGGCGTGCCGGGCGGCGTCGGGGCTCCCCCACGGGCGCGGGGCCGATCGGGACGGGCGCTCCGCGGGGAAGGCCATCCGGGTGTCGCGGCGGGAGTCGTCCAGATCACCCTCGTACGGGTAGGGCGGCGCGCTGGCCGACGCGGCGGCCCGGGGCTCCTCGCCGCGCAGCAGCTCGGGCGAGAGCGGATCGGGGCGGCCGGGCTCGTCGGCGGGTGGCAGCGGGGAGAGCAGGTCGTCGTAGCGGACGCGGCTCTCCTGCCAGCGCGGGGTGCCGCCCCCGGCTCTGTCTGCCCTCTCCGCGCGGGTGCCTCCTTCGGCCCCGACCGGCGCCGGGGAGGAGGGGCGGGCGGCGGGCGAGCCCGGCATCGGCCCGGTCAGCGGCACCGGGGAGACCGGCGCGGCGCCCGGACGCTCGTGCGGCTGGCTCTGCCGCTCGTTCTGCGGCCCCGGCTGGTAAGGACCTCCGGCCGCGCGCTCGGACTGCGGCGACGGCTGGAAGTTGTGCGGCGGCGGGGGCACGGCATAGGCGCGGAGGTCGCTCGGCGACGAGTCGGTGGTCAGGGAACGCTCCCGGGTGTAGGGACGGATCTCGGTGGCCGGGCGGCGCCACGACGGGAGGTCGTTCTCCGCCTTCTCCGCGTCGAGCGCGCTGCCGGCGGACCACGGGCTCTCCCGTGGGGCCCAGCCGTTCACCAGGGCACGGTCGTGCGACTCGGCACCGGTACCGCCTTCCGCGGTACCTCCGTCACCGTTCTGCCCTGTTTCGTCCACACCACGCTCCTCGCTTGCCCCGTGCTGAGGCTACCGTGTTGTGGCAGTGGCGATAAGTTGCAGCGTTGCGACTTTTGCCCGCCCGGACGCGACCATCGCCGAACCGGGCAGCCGCGTCGGCCCGCGCGGCGCGGAGACGAGCTCGGAGGTTGGTAGACATGACCGCTGCGTCCGGCGGAGCCCAGACGGCGGGGCGCCCGACGCGCCTGCCGCGCTCCGCGCGCCGTAAGCAACTGCTTGCCGCCGCGCAGCAGATCTTCGTGGCTCAGGGCTACCACGCCGCCGCCATGGACGAGATCGCCGAGCGGGCGGGCGTCTCCAAGCCCGTGCTCTACCAGCACTTCCCGGGCAAGCTCGAGCTCTATCTCGCCCTGCTGGACACGCACTGCGACGCGATAATCGCCAAGGTACGCGGCGCGATGCTGGCCACGCCGGACAACAAGGAGCGGGTCAAGGGCGCCACCCGGGCCTACTTCGACTTCGTCGACCACGAGAGCGAGGCGTTCCGGCTCGTCTTCGAGTCCGACCTGCGCAACGATCCGCAGGTCCGCGAGCGGGTCGAGCGGGTCGAGCAGGGCTGCATCGCCGCCGTCACGGACACCGTGGTGTCGGACACAGGGCTGAGCCAGGCCAACGCCGAGCTGATCGCCTCCGGCCTGGTCGGGGCCGCGGGCCAGGCCGCGCAATACTGGCTGGCCACCGGGCGGCAGACCCCCAAGGACGAGGCGGAGTCGCTGGTCGCGGCCCTGATCTGGCGCGGCATCGCCAGCTTCCCGCTGCAGGGTGAGTCAACGCCGGGAACGCCTGCGGAAATCGGCTAGCCTTCACTTCGTACAGACTGCTGAGAGGGAGGGACCCGTGGAGGTCAAGATCGGCGTGCAGTACGCCGCGCGCGAGCTGGTGCTGGAGAGCGCGCAGACGCCGGCCGAGGTCGAGCAGCTCGTGACCGAGGCGATGGCCAAGGAGAGCGTCCTGACCCTGACCGACGAGAAGGGCCGCAAGGTGATCGTGCCGACCGCCAAGCTGGCCTACGTGGAGATCGCCGAGAGCTCCAACCGCCCGTTCGGCTTCACCACGCGCTGAGCTGGTCTTTCGGGGGGCGGGCCACGCCCGTCACCCGGGACGCCGGGACCTGGATCGTCCGGGTCCCGGCGTTCGCGCTATCTGAGTCTTTTCACATCTCGCCGCTTGACCGCCTTTTGCCGGGCGCCGGAGCATATGGCCCGGCAATTGCTCCGGGGCAGGTCGCGGGCATTGTCCCCTTTGCGCCAGGGGTGGGAAATCTCTCCGTCGGGTAGACTTGCTGCGTCGCCGCCCACATCGATCCTTCAGCTGGTCTGCTTCAGGCCTCTGGACCCTTCCCCTGGCTGGACTCCTCAGCTGGTTTCGCCGCGGCGACGCGCGTGCGGCCCGCGAGCCCTTTCTCGCGTGTGGCCCGCGCCCTACCCAGATCGCGCCCAGGAATTCGACGGGCGCACCACGAGAGGCACCCGTAGGACTTCATGACCGACATCGACACCAACGAGACAGAACCCGCCCTGGTCCCGGCGCTGACCCGCGCCCCCGTCCGCACCGACAGCCCCACCTTCGCTGAGCTGGGCGTCCGCGCGGAGACGGTGGAGGCGCTGGCCGCCGCCGGGATCACCAGGGCCTTCGCGATCCAGGAATATGCTCTCCCGATCGCGCTGCGCGGCACCGACCTCATCGGCCAGGCGCCCACCGGCACCGGCAAGACCCTCGGCTTCGGCCTGCCCCTGCTCGAGCGGATCACGTCGCCCGGCGAGGGCGCCGACGGCAAGCCCCAGGCGCTCATCGTCGTCCCGACCCGCGAGCTGGGCCTGCAGGTCGCCCGCGACCTGGCCGCGGCCGGCGCCACGCGCGGCGTGCGCGTGCTGCCCATCTACGGCGGCGTCGCGTACGAGCCGCAGGTCGACGTCCTCAAGAAGGGCGTCGAGATCCTGGTCGGCACCCCCGGCCGCCTGCTCGACCTCGCCAAGCAGAAGCAGCTCAAGCTCGACTCCATCAAGGCCCTCGTGCTCGACGAGGCCGACCGGATGCTCGACCTGGGCTTCCTCGAAGACGTCGAGAAGATCCTCGCCATGCTCCCCGAGCAGCGGCAGACCATGCTCTTCTCGGCGACCATGCCCGACCCGATCGTCGCGCTGTCCCGGCGCTTCCTGCGCCACCCGGTGACGATCCACGCCGGCCACACCGCCGAGAGCGCCGCGTCGCCGCTGACCAAGCAGGTCGTCTACCGCACCCACCCGCTCAACAAGGTGGAGATGGTGGCGCGCATCCTGCAGGCGCACGGCCGCGGCCTCACCATGATCTTCACGCGTACGAAGCGAGCCGCCGACCGCGTCGCCGAGGACCTCGACTTCCGGGGCTTCGCCGTGGCGGCCGTGCACGGTGACCTCGGCCAGGGTGCCCGTGAGCGCGCCCTCCGCGCCTTCCGCAGCGGCAAGATCGACGTCCTCGTCGCCACCGACGTCGCCGCCCGCGGCCTCGACGTCTCCGGTGTGACGCACGTCATCAACTACGACTGCCCCGAGGACCCGGAAACCTACACCCACCGCATCGGCCGCACCGGCCGCGCGGGGGCCACGGGCGTCGCCGTGACGTTCGTGGACTGGGAGGACATGCCCCGCTGGGCCCTCATCGACAAGTCGCTGGGCCTCAACGCCCCGCAGCCGCCGGAGACCTACCACACCTCGCCGGCGCTCTACTCCGACCTCGACATCCCGACGGACATCTCGGGCACCCTGCCGACCGCCGAGCGCAACCGCGCCGGCCTCGCGGCCGAGGTCGAGGAGGACCTGGGCGGCACCCGCCGGCGCGGCCGCGGTGACCGTGACCGTGACCGTGACCGCGGGGAGAGTGGCCGCCCGCCGCGCTCGCGCAGCCGGTCCCGGGGTCGCTCGGGCGACGAGTCCGCTTCCGGCTCCGACTCCGGATCGGGTGCGGACTCCGGCTCGGGTCCGGGCTCCGAGGCTGAGGACGCTCCGGCTCGCGCCCCGCGCAGCCGGCGCCGCCGCAAGCTGGTGACCGGCGCGGACGAGGCCGTCACCGCCGAATCGTCGGCTGCCTCCTCTTCTTCCTCGTCGGGCGCGGCGCCTTCCGCTTCCTCCCTGGATGCGGCGCCCTCGCCCTCCACTTCCTCTTCCGCGGACGTGGCGTCTTCCACCTCGGCACCGTCGTCGGATTCCGCCGAGGCGGGCGACTCGGCGGAGGCCGGCACCAAGCCGCGTCGCCGCCGTCGCCGCAGCCCCCGGGGCGCGAGCGACGACGCCGGGTTCGAGGCCGCTGCCACCGGCGAGATGAGCGGCGGTTCCGAGGCTGGCGCCGGGACGGGCTCCGAGGACTGATCCTCGACGTGACAAGGGCGCTCCGCCGGTCGGCGGGGCGCCCTTTCGCATGCTCCTGCCTTTTCGGCGGGGTTCTCAGTGCGCGGCTCTCAGTGCGCGGCTCTCGGCGCGCGGCCCTCAGTGCGCGCGGCCCTCAGTGCGCGCGGCCCTCAGTGCGCGCGGCCCTCAGTGCGCGCGGCTCTCAGTGCGCGCGGCTCTCAGTGCGCGCGGCCCTCAGTGCGCGCGGCCCTCAGTGCGCGCGGCCCTCAGTGGCTGGGCTCGATGCCCAGGGCGGCGCAGGCTTCCTGGTACATCCGCACGGCCTCCATCCGGATCTGCCGCCGCTCGGTGACCCGCTCGGAGAAGGGAATGCGCACAGGCACGGCGATTCCGTTCACCGTCGCCTCGAAGTCCATCCCGTCGGCGTCCATCCCGGACATCCGGGCGGCGCTGGCGGCCCCGACCCCGCCGAGCCCGCGCACGATCAGCACGTTGTCCTCGGCGTGGTCGTCGTTCATGTGCCGTGCGACCTGGTCGACGACGTCAGGCGGAAAAGTCATGGTCAGCCTTCCTGGGCCCAGCGCTCTTTGAGCTCGGCGAGCACGGCGATGTTCAGCCGGTAGGCCTCTGTGACCTCGGCCAGGAACAGGTCTTCCTCGGCGGGCGTGAACCCGGTCTCGTCCAGCAGCTCGCGATAACGGGTGCGGAAGGCTGGCGGTTTGACCCCGTCGAAGACGAAGAAGCGATGCCCGTCACCCGCCAGCCCGTACGCCCGGGCGATGGCCGGACCCAGGAACTGACCGCCGGAGAGGTCGCCGAGGTACCGCGTGTAGTGATGCGCGATGTACGCCCAGGGCTGGTCGAAGGCCACCGCCTGCAGCCGCGCCCTGTACTCGGCAGTCGCCGCCAGCAACCCCACGGGCCGCGCGGTGTCCGGGACGCCGGCGCCCAGGTGCAGCAGGTCGGCACTCAACGCCGGCAGCCGCGTCAACTCCGGAAACACGAACCGCCCGGCGACCGGGTCCGTGGCCATCGCCCCGGCGGCCCGCTCCAGGGCTTCGTAGATGTACCAGTGCTGGGTGGCCAGATCCGCGTACGCCTCGCGCGGCAAGGTCCCCGCCGCGAGCCGGTCGAGAAAGCCACTGCCCTGCGCGGCGTCGTGATCGGGACGGGTCCCGGTCCGCAGCCGGACGGACAGCCGCTCAGTGGGAGGGTCGGCCAGGGTCATCGCAGCACCTCCATGCTTGGTTAGGGGAGCCTAACAAACGCAACCCCGAATGGAGATCCACAAATTTGCCCCTGAACGGCCCTCCCCTCCTCCCCGACGGCACTCAACCCCTCCCCCAGCGACGGCGACGGGCGACGGGCGACGGCGACGGCGGGCGACGGCGACGGCGGGCGACGGCGACGGCGGGCGACGGCGACGGCGGGCGACGGCGACGGCGACGGCGGGCGACGGCGGGCGACGGCGACGGCGGGCGACGGCGACGGCGGGCGACGGCGACGGCGGGCGACGGCGACGGGCGATGAGACAAGGCGACTGGGCGACGAGGCGAAGGGGCGACGGCGATCAACGACCCGTCCGACAAGGGCGGCCAACGCCTCCTCGCACCGCGGTCACCGTCTTGCCGCGACGGCGACCAACGCCTCTCCCACGACGCTCAGGCCGCTATTCCACAATGGTCGTGAAGGCAGCGGTGTGCACCTTCCCGGCAACCTGATAGTCGAAGAACATCCGGTACCGGCCGGGCCCCGGCGCCGCCAGCCAGAACTTGACGGCCCCGTCGACCAGCGCGGGCTCCGGGTGCACATGCACATAGCCGACGTCACCCTCCCGGAGGACGACCAGATGGCCGTACGCCCCGAGGTAAGGCTGCAGCGCGACGGACCCGCCACTCTGGTCACGTACCGTCATGATGATCGGCTGCGTGGCCGCGGTGCTGGCCGTGCCCTCATAGCTCACCGTGAACCCGTCGCCAGTCGCCTCGGTAGCCGGCGCAGGCAGTGCCACCGGCGCGTAGTTTCCGGCCGCCGTCAGGTCGACACCGAGCGTGGCCGGCGTCTGCTGCCCACCCACGACAGCCGTGAAGTCGGCGATCGCCCGGTAACTACCCGGCGCCGCGAGCGTCAGGTCGATGGACCACGTTCCGTCCGGCGCCATCGTCGGGTGCAAGTGCTGAAAACCACTGAGATCCCGGCGTACGACCACCAGGTGCAACGGCTTGTCATGCACGATCGAGTACGTCGTCACCGGCGCCCCACCCGCAGCGGCAACCTTGAATGAAAAAGCTTGACTCCGGCCGGCCACGAACGAGGTGCTCGCCGGCTCAAGAGTGAGCCCACTCGCCGTGACGGCAAGCCCGCCCACCGACTGCGCCGCCGTAGACGTCGAGCCGGCGACCTGAGTGACCGTCCCATCCGTGTTGTGCACATGCGGCGCCGCCCCGGTGTCGTCATGCGGGGCCGCCGATGCCATCCCCGCCATGTCATGACCGGCCGGTCCGGTGACAGCCGGCGTGGCGGCGTTCTCCACCGAGTTGTTGAGCCGTCCGATCCCGTACCCGGCGAACAGCACCACCACGATCAACGCCCCGAACATCGCCAGCCGGAAAGCAGCACTCCGCTCCCGCACCTCGCCCGGCGCCCCACCGCCACTCAGCCCGATCTCCACCGGCTCACCATCGCCCGGCCCACCCCCGCCAGGCTTGACCCCGGCAGGCCCGGCCGGTTCGACTGTCGAAGCAGCGGACCGGGCGCCCGCCGACTCAGCGACCGCAGCGGATTCGCTGTCGGCGGTCGAGGCTACGGCCGGCACGGCGCTGACCTGCTCGGCGCTGGCAGGCTCGGCGCTCGCGAGACTGACCTGCTCGGCGTTCGCGGGTTCGGTGGGCGCGGAGCTGGCCTGCTCGGCGTTCGCGGGCACGGTGTTCGCGGACTCGATGTTCTCGGGGCTGGCCTGTTCGGCGTTCGCGGGCACGGTGTTCGCAGACTCGATGTTCTCGGGGCTGGCCTGCTCGGCGTCGGCGGGCTCGGTGTGCGCGGACCGGTCACGCATCGGCGAGCTCGTACCCGGCCTCGTCCACCGCGGCTCGGACCTCCTCGGCGGGCAGCGGCTCGGCGCTGGTCACCGTGACGGCGCCGCTGCCGAGGTCGACCTGGACGTCCGCGACGCCCGGCAGCCCGGAGAGCTCGCTGGTGACGGCCTGGACGCAGTGCGCGCAGGTCATGCCGGTGACGGTGTAGGTGCTGGTGACGGCCATGGCTGGCGCTTCCTTCCCTCGGACTTTCCCATTGTTTCGCAGCGGCGTCCGTGACGGCACGTCGGACATCCGTCGATATCGAGCGGCGCGGATCAGCACCGGACCCGTCAGGAACGGATCAACCGGGCGATCGCGTCCGACGCCTCTTTGACCTTGGCGCTCGGGTCCCCGGCCCGCGCGGCATCCACCACGCAGTGCGCGAGATGGTCCTCCAGCAGCCCGACAGCAACCGCCTGCAGCGCACTCTTGGCGGCCGAAATCTGAGTGAGAACATCGATGCAGTACGTGTCCTCGTCGACCATCCGCTGCAGCCCCCGGATCTGCCCCTCGATCCGCCGCAACCGGCCGAGCAAGGCAGCCTTGTCCCCCGAGTAGCCGTGCGGACCATGGTGCTCGTGCTCGCTGCTCATGCCCCGAGCATACCCCCCACCCGTATCGCCACTCGCCCCGCCGCCTCACCGCTCTGCGTCGCTTAAGTCCGATTTGTTTCGTTATGTGACCGTGCCCCACTCCCTCCCACTCCACGTCGCCGCGACCGCCCTCATGACCGCCGCCATGCTGCCGGCGCCCGCCGCCGCGCACCCCACCCAGACAGCCGCCGCTCCGGCGCCCGCGCTCGCCGCCCTGGCCCCTGAGCGCGCCGCAGCCCACACAGCTCTCGCCACCGCAGCCTTGGCGCCCGCCGCAGCGCCCGCGCCCGCCGCACTCCCAGTCCTCGACCGCCGCAAGGACCGCCCGACCGCCTCGGACCTCAACAAGCGCATCACCGCCGCGGCCCGTCAGCTCGAGGTGGTCGTCGAGCACTACAACAACTCTCGCGACGACTTCCGCACGACCCGGCTGCGCATCCAGCAGCTCAACGCCCGCCTCGGCCCCCTGACCCGGGAGCTGAGGCGGCGGCAAGCAGTCATGGACGCACTGCTCTCGCGCACCTATCAACGCACGCGCTCCGGGCCGACGGTCGCCCTCTTCACCGCGGACGACCCGCACCAGTTCGTCGACGGTCTCCTCGTCCTGCACCACCTCGCCGCCGAGGAGCGCCAAGCCGCCGAGGAACTGCGCGCCGCACGCATCACGGTGAACAGCACCCGGACCGCCCTCACCGAACTGGCCGCCCGGCAACAGCGCCAGCAAAGTCAGCTCGCCCTGCGCAAGGCCGTGATCGAGGGCGAGGTCACCACCCTCAAGCAGCTCCGCATGCTCGCCTACGCGGGCCGCTCGCGTTACCCCGGGCAGGGCGACATTCCCGTCCCCGAATACGTCGCCGGGCCCGCCGGTGACGTCGTCGCCTTCGCCTTCGCCCAGCTCGGCAAGCCCTACATCTGGGGCGCGGACGGCCCCGGCTCCTACGACTGCTCGGGGCTGACCCTCGCGGCCTGGCGCACGGCCGGTCGTTCGCTGCCTCACAACGCCGCCCGCCAGTACGCCACGATGGCCCACCTGAGCCGGCGCGACCTGCGTCCGGGCGATCTCGTCTTCTTCTACAGCCCGGTCAGTCACGTCGGCGTCTACATCGGAGGCGGCAAGATGATCCACGCGCCGGAGTTCGGCGAGAACATCCGTGTCGCCAGTATCGATACTCAGCCCATTCATGGTTTCGGCCGCCCCTGAACGTCGTCGTCCGTCAGCCGGCCACGGCCAAGGCCAGTGGGAGCACCCCCGGCGCGCCGGCCTGGCGAAGGGCCCGGCCGGCGATCGTCATCGTCCAGCCGGAGTCGACCAGGTCGTCCACCAGCAGCACAGGGCCGTCCAGCCGCGCCAGCTCCTCCGCCAGGTCGGGCGGCACCGTGAACGAGTCGTGCAGAGCGAGAACCCGCTGCGCACTGTTGCCCCGCGGGCCGTCGTCCTGGCGCGGGCGGGTGACGACTGTGCCGATCAGCGGAAGGCGGCCCACCCGGGCGATGTGGGCGGCGAGGCTGCCGACCAGCTCGGGGCGCCGGTGAGAGCCCATCGCGACCACGGCGGCGGGCCGTTGCTCCCACGCGTCGTCCCCGTGAGCCCAGGACTTGAGCACTTCGACGACGGCGCTCGCGACCGCGTCCGGGATGGAGGTGTCGGGAACCTCCGGGGACACCAGCTCGCGCAGGCGACCGCCCCAGCCGAGGTCCGACAGCCGTCCCACGGCCCGGCCCGGCAGGATCTGCTCACCCGGCGGGATCTTGCCCTTGATCGAGACACCGACGGCGGGCAACCCGCTGGGCCACAACTTCTTCGGGGCGATCTCCACCCCGGCCCGGCCCAGGAAGGCACCGGCCGCCGCCAGCGCTTCCGCCGACACCTCGGGACCGTACAGCGGGTCGGCGCAGCGGTCGCAGCGCCCGCAGGGACGCGCCTCCGGGTCGTCGAGACAGCGCCGCAGGAACTCCATGCGGCACTCGGTCGTGGCCGCATAGTCGATCATGGTCTGCTGCTCGGCCGTGCGTGCCTCCGCGACCCGGCGCAGGCGAGCACCGTCGTAGGTCCACGGCTCCCCGGTCGCCGTCCAACCGCCCCGGGTACGCCGGACGGCGCCGTCGACGTCGAGCACCTTGAGCATCAGCTCCAGCCGGGCGCGACGCAGATCGACCATGGGCTCGAGCGCCTGCGTCGAGATCGGACGGTCGGGCGCCAGCGCGCTCAGCACCGTGCGCACCTGCTCCTCCGGCGGGAACGCGAGCGAGGCGAAGTAGCGCCAGATCGCGGCGTCCTCCCGGCCCGGGAGCAGGATCACCTCGGCATGATCGACAGCCCGGCCCGCGCGGCCGACCTGTTGGTAGTAGGCGATCGGCGACGGCGGTGCCCCGAGATGCACCACGAAGCCGAGGTCGGGCTTGTCGAAGCCCATGCCGAGCGCCGACGTGGCGACCAGCGCCTTGATCTTGTTGTCGAGCAGGTCCTGCTCCGCGGCGCGACGGTCGGCGTCCTCGACCTGGCCCGTGTAGGAAGCCACCGCGAAGCCGCGCGAGCGCAGGAACTCGGCCGTCTCCGTGGCGGCCGCCACGGTCAGCGTGTAGATGATGCCGGAGCCCGGAAGCCGGTCGAGGTGATCGGCGAGCCAGGCCAGCCGGTGCACCGGGTCGGGCAGGTCGAGCGCCGCGAGGCGCAGGGAGTCACGCTCGAGCGACCCGCGCAGGACCAGCGCGTCACCGAGCTGGTCGGCGACGTCGGCGGTCACCCGCGCGTTGGCGGTCGCGGTGGTGGCAAGCACCGGGGTACGCCCCGGCAGCCCCTCGAGGAACGTGCGCAACCGCCGGTAGTCGGGGCGGAAGTCGTGTCCCCAGTCCGAGACACAGTGCGCCTCGTCCACCACGAGCAGGCCGGTGCTCGCCGCCAGCCCGGGCAGCACGTTGTCGCGGAAGTCCGGATTGTTGAGCCGCTCGGGACTGATCAGCAACACATCGACCGTGCCGGCCTGGATCTCGGCGGTGATCTCGTCCCACTCGTCGAGGTTGGCCGAGTTGATCGTGCGGGCGCTGATGCCCGCCCGGGCCGCCGCCTCCACCTGGTTGCGCATGAGGGCGAGCAGAGGTGACACGATGACTGTCGGCCCGGCCGGTGGCTCGTCCGCCTCCGCCGTGATGCCGTCGCGCAGGAGCGCTGTGGCGACGAAGTAGACCGCCGACTTGCCCCATCCCGTGCGCTGCACGCAGAGCACCCGGCGCCGGTCGACGACCAGGGCCTCGATCGCCCGCCACTGGTCCTCGCGCAGCACCGCGTGCTCGCCGGCCAACCGGCGCAGAACTTCCTCGGCGCACTCGCGGACGGCTACCCGCTCGGCGTCGCTGACTGGTTCTCGGTTCATCTCGGCCACGCCGCATGTCTATCAGCCAGGGCCGACGAAAATCGGGTTGTCCACAGGCTCCGGCGTTATCCACAGGGGCGATCCGGATCACTTTGACCGGACGTGGCGACGGTGGCACCTTGGACGGCGTCCGGATGGTTCGCCTACCTTGACAACTTCACAGCGACGGGCCTCAACGCCCCAGCACGGACCCGCCGTTGACGTTGATGATCTGGCCCGTGACATAGGTGCCGCCCGGGCCGGCCAGCCATCGCACGGCCTCGGCGATGTCTGAGGGCTCGCCGGGGCGCTTGATGAGGTTCGCGTCGACCCGGCGGCGGTGGCCCTCCTCGGTCATGCGGCCGTCGAAGAACTCGCTGTCCGTCACATACCCGGGCGCGATGACGTTCGCCGTGATGCCGTCGGGGCCGAACTGGGCGGCGAGGTCGAACATCAGGCCGTGCAGGGCCGCCTTGGCCGCCGAATAGGGGCCGCCTCCGCCGCGCTGGGCGGCGATCGAGCTGACCAGGATGAGCCGGGCACCCGGCCGGCGCAGCCGCGGGCGCAGGGCCTCGGTCATGAGCACGGCGGACGTGACGTTCGAGTCGAAGGCGGCGTGCCAGCGCGCCTTGAGATCGGCCAGCGTGGCGTCGTCGCCGGAGATGAAGGCACCGGCGTTGTTGAAGAGGACGTCCACCTCGCGGCCGCCCACCGCGTCGACGACCGCGGGCACCTGATCCGGATCCGAGCAGTCGGCGACGACCGCGGACGCCTGCGGACCGATCCACTTGACCGCGTCGTCGAGCACCTCGGGACGGCGCCCGACGATGATCACGTCGTAGCCCTCCCCCGCCAGCATGCCGGCCGTGGCCCGCCCGATGCCCGTCCCGCCCCCACTGACCACCGCAAGCCTCGCCATGCCGCCGACTCTATCGTCGTGCGCCGGAGTCAGCCGGCGGAGAGCCAGTGACAGCCGCCCGCGGCGCCGAAGACAACCGCCCGCGAAGCCTGCGGCGGGCCGACCGCGGAACCGGGACAACCGACCGTTGCGCGCGCGAGAGGCCGACTGCGGCGTCGGAGACGGGGTCGACCCTGGTTGCGGAGGCTTATGACCGGGTCCGGACGGGCACAGAGGTCCGGGCCGTGCGCGCGGCGGGCGACGCGCGGGAATGTTTCTCGATTCGGGCCGCCGAGTAGGGCACCCTGACCGGGGACATCGGGTGAGGCGGAGGTTGTCGAGTGCGCGGACGGTCACCGTGGCGGTATCCGGCGCGGATCGTGCCCCTCGCCTTTCTCGGAGCCATCGGCATCGGCACGGTGTTGATGATGCTGCCGGCGGCGCGGGCTGAGCCGGGGCATGCGCCGTTCGTCACGGCGCTGTTCACGGCCACGAGCGCCGTCTGTGTCACCGGGCTGGCGGTTGTCGACACGCCCACGTACTGGTCGGGCTTCGGGCTCGTCCTGCTGACCGTGCTGTCCCAGATCGGCGGCTTCGGCATCATGACGCTGGCGACGCTGCTCAGCCTGCTCGTGTCGAGGCGGCTCGGGCTGCGAGGGCGGCTGATGGCCCAGGCGGAGAGCGCGGGGCTGGGCGGCAACATCGGCGGCGTGCTGATCCGCGTGGCGCTGGTGATGCTGGTGTCCGAGGCGTTGATCAGCGTGGTGCTGACGTTCCGCTTCTGGCTCACGTACGACTATCCGTTCGGACGCGCCGTCTGGGAGGCGGTGTTCCATGCGGTGCAGGCCTTCAACAACGCCGGGTTCGCGCTCTACCCGGACAGCCTGGTCCGGTTCGTCGGCGACTGGTGGATCTGCGTCCCGCTGGCGCTCGGGGTGCTGGCCGGTTCGATCGGCTTCCCCGTCATGTTCGAGCTGGCCCGGGAGTGGCGCACCCCGGGGAGCTGGTCCACGCACACGCGGCTGACCGTGTGGGGGACGGTGCTGTTCAGCGTGACCGGGTTCCTGGTGTTCCTGTCGTTCGAGTGGAGCAACCCGGGCACGCTCGGGCCACTGGGCGCCTCCACGAAGGTGCTGGCCGCGTTCACGCAGGACGTGATGACCCGTTCGGGCGGCTTCAACAGCGTCAACCTCGGCAACATGAACACCGAGACGATCGCGGTGACGAACGGGCTGATGTTCATCGGCGGCAGCAGCGCGAGCACGGCGGGCGGCATCAAGATCACGACCTTCCTGCTGCTGGCCTTCGTGATCTGGGCGGAACTGCGCGGCGAGCCGGACGTGGTGATCAGGAAGCGGCGGATCGCGGAGGAGACGCAACGGCAGGCCATCACGGTCGCCCTGCTGGGCGTGGCTCTTGTGGCTTCGGGCACCCTGGCACTGATCGCGCTGACCGACGGGGTGCCGTTCGACCGGGCGTTGTTCGAGGTGACCTCGGCGTTTGCGACGGTGGGCCTGAGCACCGGCATCACGCCGAATCTGCCGCCGTCGGCGCAGCTGGTCCTCGTACTGCTGATGTATGTCGGGCGTGTGGGCACCATCGCGGTCGGCACCGCCATCGCCCTGAACACGCGGCGCCGGCTCTACCGCTACCCCGAGGAACGACCGCTGGTGGGATGAGGGGCAGCATGGCGAGACGCAACGACAACGAGGAGAAGAGCAGCATGCCGGAGACGTCCGACAACGTCGTGGTGGTCGGCCTGGGACGGTTCGGTGGCTCGGTCGCGGAGTCCCTGGTCAATCTCGGTCACGAGGTGCTCGGCATCGACTCGGACCCGCGCATCGTGCAGGACTGGTCGGACCGGCTGACGCACGTCGTGGAGGCGGACGCCACGGACACCGACGCGTTGCGGCAGCTCGGGGTGCAGGACTTCTCCCGGGCGGTCGTGGGGATCGGCACGAACCTGGAGACCAGCGTGCTGACCGTACTCACCCTCGCCGAGGTCGGGGTGAGCGAGATCTGGGCCAAGGCGACCAGCCAGAAGCACGGCCAGATCCTGTCCCGGGTGGGCGCCCGGCACGTGATCCACCCCGAGTCGGAGATGGGCGAGCGGGTCGCGCATCTGATCACCGGGCGGATGCTGGACTACATCGAGTTCGACGACGGGTTCGCGATCTCGAAGGTGCGGGCGCCCGAGGAGGCGGTGGGGCGATCGCTGGCCGAGATCGGGTTGCGCAGCAAGTGGGGCGTCACCGTGGTCGGGACGAAGCTGCCCGGCGAGGACTTCACCTACGCCCGGCCGGAGACCGTCGTGCCGGAGGGCTGCCTGCTGATAGTCGCGGGTGACACGGCCAAGGTCGAGCGGTTCGCCGGGGTTACCAAGGACTGATCGCACCGGCAAGCCGGCAGCGGTCGTCAGATCGAGGTGGAGAAGCCGTCGCCCTGGGAGCGGGGCACCGGCGAGCCGGAGGAGGGTGTGGTTACCTCCGGTGACGGCTTGTTCGTGGGGAGGGACGGGGCCGGCGGGCGCGGCGACTCCTTGCGCTGGGGCGCGCGGACGGAGCGGGACGGCCGGTCGCGGGAGGGCTCCGAGACCTCCGGGGCGGCCACGGCGCCGAGGATCTCCGCCTGACATTCGTGGCCGTTCAGCGAGAAGGTCAGCGGCAGGGGGTTCGTCGCCCGGTAGCTCGCGCTGAGGGACACGCTCGCGGACCGGCCGGGGCGGAGCGCGACGCCCTTCTTCGCCCGGAGTACCAGCTTGCGGCCCTGCTGGGAGAGCCGTTTGGGGGCGTCGGTGAGGCGCTGGCCGCCCGAGAAGCTGAAGACCAGGCGCCACTCGGAGAGCGTGTGTTCGCCGGTGTTGATGACGGTCAGTTGCGCGCCGAAGTCGGTGCCGGAGTCGCGCTGGACGCGGTAGCGCACCTTGCAGCCGGTGCCGTGCGGGACGGGTGCGGCACCCGCGGCGGCGGCCTGGGCGGTGGCGACGTCGACGGGTTCGCGGGTGGAGGTCCAGACCAGGCCCAGGGCGGCGACCAGGGCGACCGTGGCCGCCGCGGCGTGCAGGCGGTGACGCCCGGAGAGGATGAGGTCCGACAGCCGCGACAGGGAGCCACGCCGGCCGGTCACCGCGAAGAGCCCGCCGCCGAGCGGACGCGGCACTCCCAGCCGCAATGACTGCCCGAGGCGCAGACTCGCGCGCAGCCAGAGCGCCGGGCGCTGGCGGGGGCGTACGGCCACCCGGACGGCGGGGCGGGCGGGCTCGGCCGCGGCCGGGATGACCGGCTGCAGCCCGACGAGGCGGGCCAGCTCGGTGGCGACCTCCTCCGCCCCGGGCCTGTTCTCCGGCTGCTTGGCCAGGCAGCGCAGGCACAGGTCGGCGACCTCGGGCGGCAGGCCGGGCAGCGGCGGGAGGGGCGCCGGGTCGGCGTACAGGTGGGCGCGTAATGCCTCGGTGGTGCTGTCCGCCGGCCAGGGGAAGCCGCCGGTCAGCATGCGGTAGAGCAGGAGACCGAGCGCGTAGACGTCGGCGGGTGGGGCCACCGGGCCGCCGCTGAGCCGTTCCGGGGCCAGGTAGGCGGGCGTGCCCAGGAGGCTGCCGTCGGGAGCGGCGTCGCGCTGGCCGCTCACGGCCGAGATACCGAAGTCGACGATCTTGGCGCCGGACCCGGTGAGCATAACGTTGGCCGGGGTGACGTCGCGGTGCACGATGCCGCGGGCGTGGGCCATGGCCAGGGCGGATGCCACCTCGGCGGCCACGGTGACGGCGGTGCGCCAGGGCAGTGGACCGTCGCGGCGGAGGCGGTCGGCCACCGCTTCGCCGTCGTTGAGCTCCATGACCACGTACGGGAAGGCGCCGAAGTCGAAGACCCCAGTCACGTGCGGGTGGCACAGCCGGGCGGCCGCCACCGCCTCCTGCCGCAGCCGGGCCCGGAAGCGGAAGTCGTCCGCGTGCCGGGGCGCCAGCAGCTTGACCGCCACCTCGCGGCCCAGCACCTCGTCGTGCCCGCGCCAGACCTCGGACATGCCGCCGGTGCCGAGCCGTTCGACGAGGCGGTACCGGCCGCCGATGAGGCTTCCCCGCCTGCCCGTCGCCAGCCACCCCATGTGCTGATTGTTACGCGAGAGAAAGCCGCGCCAGGCGGCTTCCCGCAAACAGCGACGATCAGCCCGCGAGCAGCTGGTCCACCGGCGCGTAGTCGTCGGTCAGCACCCGCGCGTCGTCGACGAAGGCGTCGAGCGCCGCTCCGGACACCAGTTCGACCGGCTCGTCGACCAGGTCGAGGTGCAGCCGGATCTCCTCCAGCGGCAACGGCTGCGCGGCCGCCACGATGACGAAGTTCGAGCCGGTCTCGCCCGCCAGCGCCTCCTTCGGCGCGATCAACGCGACGTGCGGGAAGACATCGGCGACCGTGGCGAGCTCCGCCCGGATGAAGCGGTTGGGCGGGTAGTCGATGACGTTCTGGGCGTACAGGCCGCCGGGGCGCAGGACCCGGGCGATGTCCGCGGCCATCTCGCGGGTGGCGAGGTGCCACGGGACCACGAGGTGACCGAACGCGTCACCCACCACGACGTCGTACGCGGCGTCGGCCTGCGCGGCGAGGCCCACGCGCGCGTCACCCACGCGGACGCGCAACTGCGGGCTCGTACGCAGGCCCAGTTCCTTCTTGTCGAGGTCGACCAGCCCGCCGTCCAGCTCCAGAACCAGCTGATCACTGCCGGGGCGCATGGCCTCGATGTACTGCGGCACGGTGAAGCCGCCCCCGCCCAGGTGCAGAGCGTCGAGCGGGGCGCCGCTGGTCTTCTGGGCGTCGATGAGGGCGCCGAGCCACTGCACGTACGCGAACTCGAGGTGCGTGGGGTCGTCGAGGTCGACGTACGAGTGGCGCGCCGAGTTGAGCAGCAGCGTCCGGCCGCCCGGCACCTGGGGATCGGCGTCGACCCGTGCGCAGTGGTAGGCGGTCTCGACGTCGCAGGGGGTCGGCGCGGCGGCGCCCAGTCCCGCCCCGACCAGCCCGATCGTCACCAGCGCCGCGCGGGTCCGGGGCTTGCCCTCCGCGGTGACGCCGGGGCTGCGCCGCAGGTACCAGCCGAGGGCGAAGCCGGCCACCGCGAGCAGCCCCGCCGTGGTCAGGACGATCCAGCTGCTCGGCATGGCGGCGACGAAGATGAAGCCGGTGCCGAGGGTGGCCGTGATGCCGCCGAGCGTGCCGACGCTGGACAGCCGGCCGACCACGGCCCCGGTCCGGCTCAGATCGCTGAGCTGCAGCTTCACAGTCAGCGGCGTGATCGTGGAGAGCAGGAGCATCGGGAGGAAGACGGCGAGCGCGGCGAGGAGCAGCACTGCCGCGGCCGCGCCGCCACGCAACAGCTCGCCGCCCCAGCGCACCAGCGGCAGCGTCACCGCGGTGGCGATGGCCGCCAGCAGCAGGGCCGGGGCGAGCAGTCGCCGGGGGTCGAGCTTGTCGGCGAGGCGCCCGCCCAGCCAGGTCCCGTAAGCGATCGCGGCCAGCGAGACGCCGATCACCGAGCTGCTCACCTGCAGCGTGACCCCGACGTAGGGGCCGACGAGGCGCAGCGCGACGATCTCCAGCACCAGAGCGGCGCCGCTGGCGACGAAGACCAGCGCGGTGGCGAGACCGGTCGGGAGGGATCGCGGGGACTCCATCGGCGGAATGGTACCGGTGATCACCTGTGAGTCCGCTGGTGACTACTCCATCGAGAGGTGCACGTGGTTGGTGTGCACGACGGACGGCCCACCGGACGGGCTGTAGGAGCGCCAGCCGGTGCTGGGCATCCAGATCTCGCGGTACCAGATCACGTACATGACGCCGAGGCGGTCGGCGTTCTTGACGAAGTACGCGGCCAGGTTGTCGCCGTAGGTCTTGTCGCCCCCGCTGGCGGCGACGTTCTCGAAGCCGCCGGACGCCGCGGAGAAGTCGCAGGCCCGGCCCAGCGGGTGCTCGCCCGACGCCCGCTCGCTGAAGCAGGCCGTGTAGCGCTTGAAGCCGGCCGCCTGCGCCTGCTGATAGGCGTTGAGCGTGCGCGGCGTGATGCAGCCGGATGAGGTCGGGTCGTTGACCGTGCAGCCTTCCTTGGGCCAGGAGCCGTCGGAGTTGCGGGGAGCGGGCTTGGCGGAGGAGCCGCCGGTGCCGAAGCCCGCGGAGGTCACCCCGCCGACCGCGGCCAGGGCCGCCTCGGCCTGCTCCTTCTTCTTGGCCATGATCGTGACCTGCTTCTGCTGCTCCTTGATCTCGACCTCGATGGCCTTGGTGGCCTTCGCGGCGGTGGTCGCGGCCTCGCTGTAGCCCTTGAGCGTCTGCCCGTCGATCTGGGCGAGCTGGTCGAGGCGCAGCGAGCGCTCCATGAAGCCGTCCGGCGAGCTGCTGTTGAGCAGCAGTGACATGGTGCTGAAGCGGCCCTGCATGTAGGACCGGGCGGCGATCTCCTGCACCCGGTCGTGCAGCGCCGCCTCCTTGCCCTCGGCCGCTGTCTGCGCGGCCTTCAGCTGGGTCTGGCGCTTCTTGGACGCGGCGAGTCTCTGCTTGGCCTGGCTGTAACCCTTGGAGGCGGAGGTCAGCGCCGTGCGCAGCGCCTTGGTGCCACCCTCGTCCTCCGGGTCCGCGTGCGCGGCCGGGGGTGCCACGAGCAGCACGACGGCCGCGGTGACCAGGGCGAGCACAGGCTTCAGCCGGTGCAGGAGCGTCGCCGCCACGATCTACCTCCTCCAAGTGAGCGCGGTGACTTTACCGTGCCGGAGGTGGCGAAGGCAGGTCGATCATGTCGCCGAATATCCACCATCGACGAAGAGTGTCTGCCCGGTTACAGCAGAGGCGGCGGCGCTCGCCAGATATACGGCAACTCCGGCGAAATCCTCGGGCAGCCCGTTGCGCCCGATCATCGTCCGGCGCGCGTGAGATTCGGCACGCCCCGGATGGGCGAAAACGGTCTCCTCGGTCAACGGGGTGCGGACGACTCCGGGCGCCACGGCGTTACTGGTCACGCCGCGCGCGGACCACGCCTCGGCCTGCGAGCGGGTCAGCCCGACGAGGCCGGCCTTGGCGGCACCATAGGCACCACTGTTTCCGTACGCCCGGAAAGCCTGCTGCGAGACGACATTGATGATGCGGCCCCAGCCCCGGGCCGCCATCGCCGGCCCGAAGGCCTGCCCCAGCAGGAACGGCGCCGTCAGATTGGCGGCGAGCGTCAGATCCCAGTCGGCGGTCGTCAGCTCGTCGAGTGGCGGCCGCACGTTCACCGCCGCCGCGTTGACCAGGATGTCCACTTTGTCGGCAGCGGCGGCCACCCGGGCCACATCGTCGCGGTCGGCCAGGTCCGCCGTCAGGAAGGTCGCCGACAACTCGTCCGCGACGGCGGCCAGCGGCTCCGGCCGGCGCGCGACCAGGATCACCGAAGCGCCGGCCCCATGCAGGGCGGCGGCCATCGCCCGGCCGATGCCGGAGCTCCCGCCGGTCACCAGCGCGGTGCGCCCGTCCAGCCCGAAAAGCCGATCGAGGTACGAAGCCATGCGAGCACCCTAATATCGGCCCCCGGCCCGCTCCGCAGTGCGAACGTGAGCAGGCCGGATCCGGCCTAGGACAGCAACGTGCCGCGGACGGTGTGCCAGATGTCGTCGTTCGGGGCGACCAGCAGGCCCGGGCCGTCCTCGGCGGGCGAGTAACGCGATCCGTCCAGCCGCAGCACCGTGCCCCCGGCTTCGCGCACGATCAGCGAGCCCGGCGCGTGGTCCCACGGCAGGATCCGCCAGAAGACGGCGAACTGCTGCTCGTCGAGGACGACGGCCGGATATTCGTAGCCGGCGCAGTGGTGCCCCGCGCTCACACCGGCGAACTTCGCGGCGCCCGCGGCCACCCGGTCGCGCAGGTCCTCGGGGAAGTGGTTGTGCGAGACCGTGCCGGTCAGCGCGTCGGCCGCCGGAGCGTCGGCGCGCGTCTTCATCCGCACACCGTCGGCGAAGGCACCGCCGCCGGCCTCGGCCCGGACCATGCGGTCGCTGACCACGTCGAGGATCCACGCGCCGACCTGCTCGCCGTCCTGGAGCAGCGCCACCATCACCGCGAACGGGGTCTTGCCGGCGGCGAAGTTGTTCGTGCCGTCGACCGGGTCGACGATCCAGACGGCGCCCGCGTCGCCCGTGCGCCGCAGCACACCGGGGTCGGCCGCGACGGCTTCCTCGCCCACCACGGTCGAGCCGGGCAGCAGCGCCTTCAGGCCGGCTGTCAGGGCACGCTCGGACTCCTGGTCGGCGATCGTCACCAGGTCGCCGGGGCCCTTCTGGTGCACCTCGTCGCTGCCCAGGTGCCGCCAGCGCGGCAGGACGATCGTCTGCGCGACCTCCCGGATCAGCTCCTCGACCCGGTCGAGCATGTCGTCACGCACGCGGCGGCAACTTCACGACGCTAACGAAGAACTCGTCGATCTGCCGGATGACCGCGATGAACCGCTCGAAGTCGACCGGCTTGGTGACATAGGCGTTCGCGTGCAGCTGGTAGCTGCGCAGGATGTCCTCGTCCGCGGCGGACGTGGTGAGCACGACCACCGGGATGCGGCAGAGCTGGTCGTCCTTCTTGATCTCCTCCAGCACCTCGCGGCCGTCGCGGCGGGGCAGGTTGAGGTCGAGCAGGATCAGGTCGGGGCGGACGGCGCCCTCGTACTGACCCTCGCGGCGCAGGTAGGACAGGGCCTCGGCGCCGTCCGACACGACCGTCAGCCGGTTGCGGACCTTGTGCTCCTCGAACGCCTCCTGCGTCATCAGCACGTCGCCCGGGTCGTCCTCGACGAGCAGGACCTCGATGGGCGTTCCGTCCGGCCGTATGGCAGCGGTCATGATGTGGTGACCTCTTTCGCTTTCTCCTGCACGGGAACACCCGCGAGCACCGGCAGCGTGAACCAGATCGAGGTGCCCTCGGTGACGTCGAGGTCGAGCCAGATCCGTCCGCCATGGTATTCGACGATCTTCTTGACGATCGCGAGTCCGATGCCCGTGCCCTCGTAGGCGTCCCGGGCGTGCAGCCGCTGGAAGATGACGAACACCTTGTCCGCGAACTCGGCCTCGATCCCGATGCCATTGTCCCGGACGTTGATGCGCCACTCCTCGCCGTCGAGCGCGCCGGTCACCTTGATGACGGGCGGCACGTCGGGGCGGCTGAACTTCAGTGAGTTGCCGATCAGGTTGACGAAGAGCGTCGTCAGCAACGGCTCCTCGCCCTCGACCGTCGGCAGGGCGTCCCAGGTGATCTCGGCGTTGTCGCCGGCCCGGGGCTCGAGCTGCGACTTCACCTCGCCGAGGACCTTGTTGAGGTCGACGTCGGTGAAGCCGGAGGTGAGCCGGCCGATGCGGGAGAACGCCAGCAGGTCGTTGATCAGCCGCTGCATCCGCTGGGCGCCGTCGACCGCGAAGGCGATGTACTGGTCGGCCCGGTCGTCGAGCTGGCCCGCGTATCGGCGCTGGAGGAGCTGGCAGAAGCTCGCCACCTTGCGCAGCGGCTCCTGCAGGTCGTGCGAGGCGACATAGGCGAACTGCTCGAGGTCACGGTTGGACCGGGTCAGCTCGTCGGCCTGCTGCTTGAGCTGGTCGTTGACCCACTCGATCTGCTGCCGGGCCTCGCGCACCTCGGTCAGCTCGGCGGCGATCTGGCGCCGCATGCCGTCGACGTCGTGGGCGAGGCTGCGCAGCTCGGGGGCGCCGTGGCTCTCGATGTGCCGGTCGTAGTCGCCCTGCGCCACCTCGCGCACCTGGTCGGCGAGCTCGGTGACCGGACGCCCGACCAGACGGTCGAGCAGCAGCATCAGCACCACGCCGGCCACGATGATGATGCCGGCGGCGGCGATCTGGATGGCGACCATCTGCGAGCTGGCGTCGCGGGCGGCGGTGGCCGACTCGGCCCGCAGCACGCCTATGTCCTGCTGCATCACGTCGATCGAGGAGCGGACGGCGTCGAAGGCGGTGGTGGTGCCGGCCTTGATGCGGGCCTGGCCGGCCTCGGCGCCCTGGGTGCGGATGACCTCGACGGTCGGGTCGGCGACCTCGGCGTGCCAGGCCTGCACCCGCCGCTCGACCTCGGCCAGGTCGGCCCGGATGCGGTCGTCCTGCTCCCCGTCGGCGAGCAGCCGGTCGATGGTGGCGATCTGCTCCTTCTCGGAGGTCAACCCCTCGGTGTAGGGCTTGAGATTGGCCTCCTCGCCGCTGATCGCGAAGCCGCGGATGCCGGTCTCCTGGTCGACCAGGGCCGTGCTGAGGCGCTCCCCGGCGGCGCGCATCGGGCTGGCCCGGTTGATGACGTCGTCGACCCGGCTGTTGCTGTCGGCCGCGGTCACCGCCGCGACGACGCCCAGCAGGGACAGCACCACGCCGACGAGGACGCACAGGGCGAGCACCCGGCGCCGCAACGTCCAGGTGCCCAGCTGGGTCCAGCTCATCGGCCACCGCCGTACGAGATGAGCAGCATGGCCACGTCGTCGGCCAAGGGGCCGCCGTTGCCCTGCTCGGCCCGGCCGACCAGCCACGGCGGGAGAGCAGCCAGCGGCACCTGGGCGGCGGCGGGCTCCCCGAGCAGACCGCAGAGGCCCTCCACGTCGAGCCGCTCGTTGCCGTGGCCGGTGTGACCCTCGATCAGGCCGTCGGTGTACATCAGCAGGGACCAGTCATCTGCGGTGAGCTCCACGTCGGTTGCGGGGGTCGGGGTCGGGCGCACACCGAGCACGATGCCCGTGCGCGCGGTCACCGGCACGGCCTTGCCGCCGGCGAGCAACACCGGTGGCGGATGGCCCGCCAGCCGTACGGTCGCCTTGTTACCCCTCAGGTCCAGCGAAACCATCGCGACCGTGGCGAAGACCTCCCGGGCCCGCCGTTCCGTCATGAGCACCTGTTCGAGTGACCCCAGCACCTGGTCCTCGGGCACCCCGGCGAGGACGAGCGCCCGCCAGGCCACCCGGAGCTCCACGCCGAGCGCCGCCTCGTCGACGCTGTGCCCGCAGACGTCGCCGACGATCACGTGCAGCTTGTCGTCACCCACCTGGACGACGTCGAAGAAGTCGCCGCCGAGCAGGCCCATCGCCCGGCCCGACCGATAGAACGTGTGCACGTCGACCGCGGTCGTGCGCATGAGCGGCTGGGGCAGCAGGCCGCGCTCGAGCCGCGCCGACTCGGCCTGGCGCAGCTCGACCTCGCGCAGCCGCTGGGCATTCTCGTCGGCGCGCTTGCGCTCGACGGCGTAGCGCAGCGCCCGGGCCAGCAGCACGCCGTCGACCTGACCCTTGACCAGGTAGTCCTGGGCGCCCTCGGCGACCGCGCCCACGCCCAGGTGCTCGTCGGAGCGGCCGGTGAGCACGACCACGGCCGCGCTGCCGGCGACCGCGAGCAGCTTGCGCAGGCCGTCGATGCCCTCGGCGTCGGGCAGCCCGAGGTCGAGCAGCACGCACTGGATGCCGCGCATCAGCGACTGCGCCTCGCGCAGCGTCGTGGCGACCTGCAGGTCGAAGGAGGCGCCGGCCTCCTCGAGCAGCTCGCGGACCAGGAAGGCGTCGCCCTCGTCGTCCTCGACGAGCAGCACGCGCAGCCGCTCGGGCGCCTTCATGGCGGGGCGCGGCGGGGCCAGCTCGGTCACGGCGTCACCACGCCCCGGGGGCGCAGCCGGACCACGGCACCGGCGGGGCGGATGGACTTGATGACGGACTCCTTCGGGGGCGTGACTCGCTGATCGTCCACCACACCTGACGGGGACACAACATCGGCGGTGGCAAGCATCACGCCGAGTGCTCCCGGGCTGCCTCTTCGGCGACCCGCCGGGCGTGGTCGGCGATGACCTGGCCCAGGATGCCGTGCAACCGTCCGCAGTCGAGACAGTGCAGGTTGTCATCGAGCCGGCGGCCGCCGCAGGCCGTGCAGTCGCCGCGGTCCTCCGGGTCCCGATAGACCTCCAGGGCCCGGCACATCGCCCGCAGCACATGGTCGCTGAGCTGGAACGTCGCCTCCCCGAGCGCGGTACGCACGCCGAGCACCGCCACAGGCGAGGCGCCGGCGGCCGGGTCGTAGGGCGCCACCCGCTCGACGAACTCCGAGAGGACGGCGGCGGGATCGAGCGGGGCAGTCACGGGACAAAAGTAAGCCACCCGGCCGTAAGATCGCTCGACCACCCGCCCGGAGGAGGAGCCCGTGGCCGCCGATCGTGCGTTCACCCACCCCCGGCGCCGAGGCTGGGCCGCGCTCGCTGTCGTCGCCGCGCTGACCGGCCTCGGGGCGTACGCGCTCGCGAGTATCCGGCCGCCCGCCGCGCGGCCGGCCGATGCTCCGGCGGCCGAGTTCAGCGCCGGACGTGCTTTCGCTCACGTCGAGGCCGTCGCCGCCCGCCCGCACCCGCTGGGCAGCCCGGCCAACGACGCCGTCCGCGAGCAGCTGGTCGCCACGCTGCGCGGGCTGGGTCTCGACGCCCGGGTGCAGGACACCGTGTCGGTGCAGGGCGCGGCGCTGTCGTCCAGCGCGGGCGGGGCGAGCATGGCCCGGGTACGCAACATCGTGGCGCTCCTGCCGGGCACGGCGCCGACCGGGCGAGTCTTCCTCGTGGCCCACTACGACTCGGTGCAGAACGGGCCCGGGGCCAACGACGACGCGAGCGGCGTGGCGGCCGTCCTGGAGACCGCGCGAGCCCTCGTCACCGGCCCGCGCCCGCGCAACGACATCGTCCTCGTGCTGACCGACGGCGAGGAGGGCTGCCTCTGCGGCGCCAAGGCCTTCGCCGACCAGCACCCGTACGCCCGGCAGGGTGGCATCGTCCTCAACCTCGAGGCCCGGGGCAGCGCCGGCCCCTCGGTCATGTTCGAGACAGCCGCCCGCAACGCGGGTCTGATCGGGGTCTTCGGCCGGGCCCCGCACCCGATCGGCACGTCCCTGGCGGTCGAGGTCTACCGGATGATGCCGAACAACACGGACTTCACGGCGTTCCTCGGCCGCGGCTTCACCGGCCTGAACAGCGCCTACATCGAGGGCGTGGCCTGGTACCACACGCCGCTGGACACGCCTTCCACCGTGGACCGCGGCACGCTGCAGCAGGAGGGCGACAACCTGCTGGCGCTCGCCCGGGAGCTGGGCGACGAGAACCTGCCCGCGTTGCGCTCCGGGCAGGACGCGACCTATTTCCCGCTGCTCGGCGGGCTCGCCCGTTATCCTGGTGCCCTGACCTGGCCCATCGCCGCCGCGGCGGTGCTCGCGGTGCTCGCGCTGGCTTGGCTGATCCGGCGCCGCGGCCTCGCGTCGGCGCGCCGGCAGGCGGTCGCCTTCGCCACCGCCCTCGGGCCGCTGCTGCTCGCCCCGGCCCTGGCCCAGCTGCTGTGGCTGACGATCAAGACCATGCGCCCCGGGTACGCCGAGATGCCCGTCGATCCGTACCGGCCCTGGTGGTACCGGCTGGCCGTCGTCGCGCTCACCCTGGCGACGGTCTTCGCCTGGTACGCCGTGCTGCGCCGCCGCCTGTCCCCCGCCGCACTGGCCCTCGCGGGTCTGGCGTGGCTCGCGGTGCTCGGCATCGTCCTCGCGGCCGTGGCGCCCGGCGGCTCCTATCTGACCGCTTTGCCGGCGTTGGCCGGGGCGCTGGCGGGTCTCGGCGCCCGGCACCCGCGCGGCTGGTTGCCCCCGCTGCTGGTCACCGTGGCCGGTGGGGTGGCGGTCGTCGTGCTCCTGCCGACCCTGGTGCTCTTCTTCCCGGCACTGGGCATGAACCTCGCCGCGGCGGGCGCGTTCCTCACCGCGCTGCTCGCCTTCGCGTTGCTGCCCGTGGCCGACCTGCTGCACCCGGCCGCGGGCGGTCAGCGTGGCCTCGTCGCCCTGCGTGCGCGCCGCGCCGGGGCCTTACCGACCGTGACCGCACTGGTGGCGACCGCGGCGTGCGTGGCGGCCGGGATGGTGACCGACCGTTTCGACGCCCGGCACCCCGAGCCCACCCACCTCATGTACGCCCTGGACGCGGACACCGGGCAGGCCCGCTGGCTGAGCGAGTCCGCCGACCTGAGCGACTGGACGGCCGGCTACGTCTCGGGTGAGCCGGCCGCGGTGACCGCCACGCTGCCGGCCTTTGGGGACGAGAAGGTGCGCTCGGGTCCCGCCCCGGCCGCCCCGCTGCCCGCCCCGGCGGTCACCGTGCTGAGCAGCACCGACGCGCCTCAGGGGCGTACGGTCCGGCTGCGTCTGGTCCCGGGCCGGGACGCCCGCCTGGTCACGCTGCACGTGGCCGAGGAGACGACTATCGTCGCGGCCACGGCGGGCGGGCAGCCGGTGCCGGTGGGCCGGAAGGCCGGCGGCGGCTGGGGGTTCGGCTTCGTCTTCCACGCGCCGGCCGAGGGCGTCGAGGTCACGCTCACCGCGGCGGGCGCCGGCCCCATGCGGCTCCGGCTGATGTCGGCGAGCGACGGGCTGACCGGGCTCCCCGGTTTCCAGCCACGCCCGGCCACCGTCGGCGTCGCCGGCACCCACACCTCCGACATGCTCACCGTGGCGAAGACCCAGACGATCTAGCGACCCGGGCCAGGACCCGGACGATCCAGCGACCCGGGCGAGAACCCGGACGCTCAGCGACCCCGGCCCCGGCGACCCGTCGACTCGTTGAACTTGAAGTGCACGAAGAGCCGGCCCCAGTTGTCGCCGTCCTTCTCCACCCGGTGGTAGAGCTGCTTGATCTCCTTCTGGTCGAGGAAGCGGATCACTTTCTTCTTGAGCTGACCGCTGCCCTTGCCCGGGATGATCTCGACGAGGGTCGCCTTTTTCTGGATGGCCTCGTCGATGATGCCGCGGAGCGCCTTGTCGATCTCCGTGCCCTTGTTGAAGATGTCGTGGAGATCCAGCTTGAGCTTCACGCCGGAAACCCTACTCGGCGGCGTAGGCGGTGCGGCCGCCGTTCTTGCCGACCCACGCCTCCACCCGCCGCAGCGCCTCGTCGTAGTCGTCGTGCCGCTTCATCGCCGCGGCCAGGCGCAGGTGGGGCAGGGCCTCGCTGAACCGGCCGGCCCGTTCCAGGGTGCGGCCGAGCACGTGGTGCGCGTAGTGGTCGGACGGGTCGTGCTCGACCAGCGCGCGCAGCTGCTCCTCGGCCCGCTGCAACTGGGCCGAGTTGAAATAGGCCCGGGCGAGCAGCAGCCGGACGGCGGAGTTGTGCGGCTCGGCCTCGACTATGGGCTCGAGCATCCGGGCCGCCCCGAGGGGGTCGCCGGACTCGAAGGTGAACGTTGCCCTGCGGTACTCCTCGAGAAGATCCACGAACCGCTCCCCACGCTCGCGCGCCGCCGACTTGACCAACGCTGGCACAACCGAGGACGAACGGCGAGTGTTCCAGCCCCTCCACCTTCCCGACATTTCCGCCCAGGCCGCAACTGTCGGGGCACAGAATGCTCTTCGTGGGGGACTTCCCGCTGCACCTCGTGCAGGCGCCGCCCCGGCCCCGGCCCGCCCGGCTCAAGGCGGTGCTGGTGGGTCTGGTGACGCTCGCGATGTGCCTCTTCCTCGCGGGGGCCACGCCGCGCCCCGCCGTCCGTACGGTCGCGTGGTCGATCCCCGGCATGGACGCGCTCGGCTCCCCGCCGGTGGGCCGCTCGAAGGCGCCCGCCCCGGTCGTCACCCACGGCCTGAGCAGCGTCGCGACCGCGGACGAGCACGGGTTCGCGCTGCACACCGCCGGGGGCGACATCACGTTCCTGACCGGCGTCAACCTGGGCAGCACCACGCCGGGTCACCTGCCCGGCGAGCTGGCGATCACCGCGGAGCAGTACCGGCGGTGGTTCGCGGCGATGGGCTGGCTCGGGCTGCGCGTGGTCCGGATCGCGACGATCCATCCGCCCGCGTTCTATCGGGAGCTGGTCGCCTTCAACCGGGCGAATCCCGGCGAGCCGCTCTATCTGATGCAGGGCGTCTCTCCGGCCGAGTTGCGGGATGCCCACGACGCGGTGCACGGCGGGCTGAAGCGGGGCGCCCGGCCGGGACGGGCGAGCGGCACCTGGGACACCGACGCCGGGCCCTGGCTGACCGGCTGGATCATTGACCCAGAGGCCGCCGGAGAAGAAGAACCGGAGGCCGCCGGAGAAGAGAAACCGGAGGCCGCCGGAGAAGAGGAAACCGCCGGGCCGGCGCGGGGCAAGTGGTTCCGCAGTGCGCCGAGCGCCACACCGGGAGAGCGCCGGCTGGCAGCCCGGATGGACGAGCTGGCGGGTTACGAGGCGGCAGCCGGCTACAGCCCGCCCATAGCGGCCGCGGACGGCGAGGGCACGAACCACATGACGTCCACGTGGCCCGGTGGAACGTTCGCGAGCTACGCGGCGTACCCGTTCTGGCCCGACTCGGCCACCCGGCTGCTGAGCTATCGCTATCAAGGGCGCGCGGACCCGTACGCCGGATATGTCGCCGCGCTGCGCCAGCGCCACAGCACCATGCCGACCCTGGTGACGGAGTTCGGCGTACCGTCGGCGATCGGGTCCGCCCACGACGCCCCGCTGGGCCGCAGCGAGGGTGACCACAGCGAGCGCGAGGCCATGGCGATCGACGCCGAGCTGCTCCGCCTGCTCAAGGACCAGGGTCTGGCGGGCGGCTTCCTCGCCGGGTGGGCCGACGAGTGGTTCCGGTCGTCCTGGAACACGGCCGGGCAGCAGGACGGTGAGCGGCGGCAGCTGTGGCACGACCCGCTCACCGCCGCCCAGGGCTTCGGGCTCATCGCCATGGACGCGGCGGGCTCGCCCGACGCCGGGCCGCAGCAGCTGCTCGACGACGACACCGCCTGGCCCGCGCGCCGGGTGACCGCGCGGGTCGACGAGTCGTACGTTCACCTGCGCGTGCGTCTCGGCAGCCCCACGCCGGCCCAGCTCACGCTCGGCTTCGACGTGCTGCCGGGCGTGCACGGGCCACCGGCCCCCGGATCGGGCAACCGGGCGGCCGACGCCGCGTTCGAGCTGGACGTGACGCGGCGCGCTGGGCAGGCGTACCTGCGGAAAGAGGGATGGCGGCGCTTCCAGCCGGCGGGGCAGGACACGGGCTTGCTGCGCTTCGGGCCGCCGGAGGAGGACAGCCGGGCGCTCTGGCATCGCGACGGCGACGACCTGGTGGTGCGAGTGCCGTGGGGGATGCTCGGCTATACCGACCCGTCGAAGCACATGATCGGCGCGGTCGCGAGCCCCGGCGTCGGCGTGACCGTCTCGGCGTCCGGCACCGACCTGGCCGCCGGGCACGTCACGTGGACGAACTGGAATCGGGTGTACCACTCGGAGCGGTTGAAGCCGGGCGCCGACGTGGTCCGTGACGCGGTCCTCGAGACGGCGTCCTGAGGCGAGATCCGGGCCGGACCAGCAGCGCGGCCAGGCCGGCCGCCACGAGCATCGTGCCGACGGAGATCAGTGCGACCGGGCGTACCTCGGTCAGGGGCAGGCCGTCGGTCGCGGCGACGGGCTGCAGGATGCGGGTCACCGGCAGCAGCGGCGCGCCGCCGGCTTCCTGCGGCAAGTTCCTGACCTGCACGGGTACGGCCGACATGACAGTGTTCCCGGCGCCGAGCTGCCCTTCGTCACCGGCGCCCCAGCAGTAGACGCTGTGCTGAGCGCCGGCCGCACACCCGTGGGCGCCGTCGCTGTCGATCGCCGGGACAGTGTCCACCGCGCGGGGCTCAAGCCCCAGGCCCGCACCCCAGCAGTACGAGCCCCCGCCGCGAACAGTCGCACAGCCGGCGTCCCCACCGGCGGCAACGTGCGTCGCCGGGCCGGGCAGCCGGACGTACAGCGGGGTCGTGGATCCGATCGTGCCCGGCACGCCCAGCTGGCCCAGCGAGCCGTCGCCCCAGCAGTAGACGCGTCCCCCGGCATCGAGCGCGCAGGTGTGCGCCCGCCCGGCGGCGACCTCGGTCATCCCGCCCAGCACCGGGACCGGCTGGGCGAAGGCGTGCGCCCGGGCACCGTCGCCGAGCTGCCCGTACTTGTCGTCGCCCCAGCAGTAGAGATCACCCGCGCCGGTGATCGCACAGGAGTGGGCGCCCCCGGTGGCGATGAGCCCCTGCTGCTCCCCACGAGCCGCGGCGGGCCCGGCCGGGACGATGACCACGAGGAGGATCGCCAGGACCACTCCCCAGCGGCGCAGCCGCACTGGTTCGATTGACACGCCGATTTAACGACGTTTGTCCTAGTTTGACGCGCTCAACTGCTGCGCCGGCCCGCGGGCACCTCGGTGAGCATGCCCACGCTGCGGATGGTGTCGGCGGCGCTCACCGTCGCGAACGCCACCTGCTCGCTCGCGCCGAGCCGGGTGACGAGGTCCGGACCCGGCCCCAGCACCGCGACCACGGCCAATGACGCCGCCACCATCGCACCGATCACCCGGCGCGGCTGCTTGCTCATCGTCTCCGTCATGAGCAGTACGGTTCCGGCCCCGGCCGTCACGACGCTGTGCGGAAAGCATGGCATTCCTGTGCGCGCGACACACAGGTGCTACACAGGAAGGGGAAAGGTGACGCAAAGCGCCGCCCGCGACAGTGGGATCATGACGATGGCTAACGCAGACCCCAGCAACGACCTCCGGCGGCCGGACGGCGCGCCCGTCCGTGTTCTCGTGGTCGACGACGAGGCCACCCTCGCCGAGCTGCTGTCGATGGCGCTGCGTTACGAGGGCTGGGACGTGCGCAGCGCCGGTGACGGCATGGGCGCCGTGCGGGCCGCGCGCGACTTCCGCCCCGACGCCGTCGTCCTCGACATGATGCTGCCCGACATCGACGGGCTCGAGGTGCTGCGCCGGCTGCGCGGGGAGTCGCCCGACGTGCCCGTGCTCTTCCTGACGGCCAAGGACTCGGTCGAGGACCGGATCACCGGCCTCACCGCGGGCGGCGACGACTACGTGACCAAGCCGTTCAGCCTGGAGGAGGTCGTCGCCCGGCTGCGCGGGCTGATGCGCCGCACCGGCCGCTCCCAGCAGCGCCAGGAGTCCCAGCTGATCGTCGGGGACCTGAGCCTGGACGAGGACAGCCACGAGGTGCGCCGCGGCGGCGATCTGGTGACGCTGACGGCCACCGAGTTCGAGCTGCTGCGCTATCTCATGCGCAACCCGCGCCGGGTGCTGAGCAAGAGCCAGATCCTGGACCGCGTCTGGAACTACGACTTCGGCGGCCAGGCGAACGTGGTCGAGCTCTACATCTCGTACCTGCGGAAGAAGATCGACGCCGGGCGTGCGCCGATGATCCACACCATGCGCGGCGCGGGCTACGTGCTGAAGCCGGCGGACTGAGATGACCCGCTGGCGCTCCCCCGCGGGCTGGTCGCTGCGGACCCGGCTCATCGCGATGATGATCGCGCTGCTGTCGGTCCTCGGCGTGGTCGTCGGCGGTGTCGCCGAGATCTATCTGCACAAGTCGCTCTATCAGCAGCTCGACGACCAGCTCAACGAGACCGCGAACCGCGCGCAGAACCGCCCGCCCGCAGGACGCTCCAACCAGCAGCCGTCGCCCTTCGGCGGATGGTCGGACCGGGTGCCGCCGGGCGCGCAGGAGGGAGACATCTTCCTCTACCTGACCGGGACGGACATCGAGGGCGGCACCGTGGGGCTCGCGCTCAACGAGGACGGGAACTACGACAACGACTTCACCGATCTGTCCCCCGCCACCATCACCGCGCTGTCCGGCATAGCGGATGACGGCAACGCGGTCGACGTCGATCTGGGCTCTCTGGGCGACTATCGGGCGCTGTCCCGCACCACCAGCAACGGCGTGGTCGTGGTCGCTCTGCCACTGGCCGACACGCAGCAGACGCTGCTGGCGGTCGCGCTGGTCACGGGGGGTGCGGTCCTGATCGCGATCGGCGTCGCGGGCTGGGCCGGGGCCGTGATCATCCGGCGTACGCTCAAACCGCTCAACCGGGTCGCCGCGACCGCCACCCGCGTCTCCGAGCTGCGGCTGGACCGTGGCGAGGTCGAGCTCGCGCAGCGGGTGCCGCCCGGCGACACCGATCCGCACACCGAGGTCGGAGCGGTCGGCGCGGCGCTCAACCGGATGCTCGACCATGTCGGCAACGCGCTCGAGGCGCGGCACGCCAGCGAGATGCAGGTGCGTCAGTTCGTGGCGGACGCCAGCCATGAGTTGCGAACCCCGCTCGCGGCGATCCGCGGCTACGCCGAGCTGAGCCGGCGCAGCCGCCAGCCCGTGCCGGACGAGATCAGCCACGTCATGCGGCGGGTCGAGTCCGAGGCCCAGCGGATGACGGCCCTGGTCGAGGATCTGCTGCTGCTCGCCCGCCTCGACGCCGGCCGGCCGCTCGCCCACGATCCGGTCGACCTGACGATGCTGCTGGTCGACGCGGTCAGCGACGCGCACGCGGCGGGCCCCCAGCACACCTGGCAGCTCGACCTGCCCGACGAGCCGGTGACCGTGCTCGGCGACAGTCATCGGCTGCATCAGGTGATCGCCAATCTGCTGGCCAACGCGCGGACGCACACGCCCGAGGGCACGATCGTCATCGCCGGGGTGCGCGCCCAGGGCGACGCGGCCGTGATCAAGGTGGTCGACGGCGGCCCGGGCATCCCGGCCGACCTGCTGCCCCGGATCTTCGAGCGCTTCGCCCGCGGGGACAGCTCCCGCTCGCGGGCGGCCGGCAGCACCGGTCTGGGCCTGTCGATCGTGCACGCGGTGGTCACGGCCCACGGCGGACGGGTCGAGGTGGCCAGCGTGCCCGGGCGGACCGAGTTCACCGTACGGCTGCCGCTCCAGCCGGTCTCACAGCCCCAGCCGCAGGCCGTCCATCAGTACGTCCCGCAGGTCGTCCAGTAGCGCCCCGGCCGCGGCGCCGTCGCTCACGTGCAACTCCAGCGGCACCGACTCGCTGTCCCGGCCGACCAGCACGTCGAGCGCGCACAGCGCCCGGCCGGACAGCTCGCTCGTGACCCGGGGACACGCGGCGGCCCGCAGGCGCTCGTCGAGCCACGGGCGGCCCTGGGCCCCGGGCAGCCCGGCGGCGATCGCGGCGATGGCCGCCAGCGCCTGGGTCGGCGGGATCTCCCCGAGCAGCACCTGCGGCGTCTCCCACACCCGCAGCACCACCACCGCGACCGCCTGGCGACGCTCCGCCGGCGGCAGATCGGCGAGACTGTCGAGAAGAGCCGGCGTGCTCGTGTCGTTCATGCACTTCATGTGAGCACACGCAACTTGCATGTAGCCATACCCCGGCTGACGGACACAGTCCGTCTCCGATGGGCTACCATGGCCGCGTGTCCCGTTGGTATTCGTGGTTTACGAGGCCGGCTCCCGCCGGTGCCTCGGCCATGGATTCATGACCTGAGACACCCCGCAGGGCCGGCCGAAGCAGCGACACGATGTCGCTGCTTTTTCGTTTTCACGAGCCGGTCCAGGCCAGGGGGACGCCGGCCCCCGCGGCGGCCGGCGGAGAAGGGCAGGACACCGTGACGATCCCCGAGGTGCAGCGGGTCAGCGACCACCGCATCGAGACCGTCGTGCCGCTGATGAGCCCCGCGCTGCTGCACCACGAGCTGCCGCTGACCCACGAGCTGTCCGCGACCGTGCTGGACGGCCGGCGCCAGGTCGAGGACGTGCTCAACGACCGAGATCAACGGCTGCTGGTCGTGGTCGGGCCGTGCTCGGTGCACGACCCGGTCGCCGCCGTCGAGTACGCGGACCGGCTGCGGGAACAAGCCACCCGGCTCGCCGACGACCTGCTGATCGTGATGCGGGTCTACTTCGAGAAGCCGCGGTCCACGGTCGGCTGGAAGGGCCTGATCAACGACCCCGGGCTGGACGGCACCGGCGACGTCGGCAAGGGGCTGCGCATGGCCCGGTCGCTGCTGCTGCAGGTGCTGGAGCGCCGGCTGCCCGTGGCCGTGGAGTTCCTCGACCCGATCACGCCGCAGTACATCGCGGACACCGTGGCGTGGGGGGCGATCGGCGCCCGTACGGTGGAGTCGCAGGTCCACCGGCAGCTGGCGTCCGGCCTGTCGATGCCGATCGGCATGAAGAACCGCCCCGACGGCAGCATCGCCACCGCCATCGACGCGATCAACGCCGCCGCGGTGCCGCACGTCTTCCCCGGCATCGACGTCTCCGGCACGCCGGCGATCATGCACACGACCGGCAACCCCGACTGCCACCTGGTGCTGCGAGGCGGCAAGGGCCCGAACTACAGCGCGGCGGACGTGGCCTCGGCGCTCGGGCTGCTGCGCGACGCCGGGCTGCCCGAGCGGGTCGTCATCGACTGCTCGCACGGCAACAGCGGCAAGGACCACCTGCGCCAGCCGGCCGTGGCCGAGGACGTCGCCGGGCAGCTGGAGGCCGGTCAGCGGGGCATCCGCGGGGTCATGCTGGAGAGCTTCCTCGAGGCCGGGCGGCAGGACCTGGGCGGCGAGCTCACGTACGGGCAGAGCGTCACCGACGCGTGCATGGGCTGGGACCCGACCGTGGGCGTCCTCGAGCGCCTCGCCGCCGCGGCCGCCAAGCGCCGCGCGTCGTGATCCCGGGCGCGCCTTCAGGTCGAAACAGGACTCACAGGGGGCGCACAGGAACGGCATAAGGGTCCGACAGGCGGGCGCCCGAAGGTGAGGGAGTCAATGTGCTCCCCGCCTGCCCCTAAGGAACCTTGATGACCTCGACGTTGCCCGTACCGGAGATGGCATCGCCGCCGGCGGTCTCACCACCGCCCGCGGCGCCGCCCCGGTCCCGGTGGTCGGCGTTGCTCCGCGGCCGGCCCGAGGACCCGGCCTGGGCCCGGCCGTCGCTGCTCGCCCTGCTGGTGCTCACGGCCGTGCTCTACATCTGGGGCCTCGGCGCCTCCGGCTGGGCGAACGCGTTCTACTCGGCGGCGGTCCAGGCCGGCTCCGAGAGCTGGAAGGCGTTCTTCTACGGCTCGTCGGACGCGGCCAACGCGATCACCGTCGACAAGACGCCGGCCGCCCTCTGGATCATGGCGCTTTCGGTCCGGATCTTCGGCCTGAGCTCGTGGAGCATCCTGGTCCCGCAGGCGCTGCTGGGCGTCGCCTCGGTCGGCCTGCTGTACGCCACCGTCAAGCGCCACTTCGGCGCGGCGGCGGGCCTGATCGCGGGCGTCGCGATGGCGCTGACCCCGGTGGCGGTGCTGATGTTCCGCTTCAACAACCCGGACGCGCTGCTCGTGCTGCTGATGATCGCCGGAGCGTACGCGACCACGCGCGCGGTCGAGACGGGCTCCACCAAGTGGATCGTGCTCGCCGGGGTCTTCGTCGGCTTCGGCTTCCTGGCCAAGATGCTGCAGGCGCTGCTCGTGGTGCCGGTGTACGCCCTCACGTACCTGATCGCCGGCCCGCCCAAGATCCTCAAGCGCGTGGGGCAGCTGCTGCTCTCCGGGCTCGCCGTGGTCGTGTCGGCCGGCTGGTACATCGCGATCGTCGAGCTGGTGCCCGCCTCGGCGCGCCCGTACATCGGCGGCTCGCAGAACAACAGCCTGCTCGAGCTGACCCTCGGCTACAACGGCCTCGGCCGGCTCAACGGCGACGAGACCGGCAGCGTCGGCGGCGGCGGTGGTGGCGGCATGGGCGGCGGCATGTGGGGTGAGACCGGCATCCTGCGCATGTTCGACACGTCGCAGGGCGGCCAGATCTCGTGGCTCATCCCGGGCGCGCTGATCGTGCTGGTCGCCGGGCTGGTGCTCACCTTCCGCCGGGCGCGCACCGACAACCAGCGGGCCGGCCTGATCCTGTGGGGCAGCTGGCTGCTCAGTACGGGCCTGATCTTCAGCTTCATGCAGGGCATCTTCCACGCGTACTACACCGTGGCCCTGTCCCCGGCGGTCGGCGCGGTCGCCGGCATGGGCGCCGTGCTGCTCTGGCGGGCCCGCAGGAACATCTTCGCCGCAGCCGCCCTCGCCGTGGCGATCGGCGTCACCGCGTGGTGGTCGTGGCACATGCTCGGCTGGAGCCCGGACTTCGTGCCGTGGCTGCGCTGGGTCGTCCTGATCGTGGGCGCCCTCGCCGCCGTCGCCGTCGTCGCCTCTGTCCGGCTCTCGGCGAAGATCGCCATGGTGGCGGCCGGCGGTGCGCTGGTCGCGGTGCTCGGCGGGCCGGCGGCGTACGCGGTGCAGACGGCGTCCGAGCCGCACACCGGTTCCATCCCGTCGGCGGGCCCGTCGGTGCAGGGCGGCGGCTTCGGCGGCCGGGGTGGCCCCGGCGGCGGCCCCGGCGGCGGTGGCCGGGGCGGGTTCCCGGGCGGCGGCGGCCAAGGCGGCTTCCCCGGCGGCGGGGGCTTCCCCGGCGGCGGGCAGGGCGGCTTCCCGGGCGGCGGCACCCAGAACGGCCAGCAAGGCGGCGGGTTCCCGGGTGGGACGGGCGGCCGGGGCAACGGCGGGATGCGCGGCGGCGGTGGCATGGGCGGCCTGCTCGACGCCGCGACCGTCAGCGACCAGATGAAGACGCTGCTCGAGGCCGGCGCGGACCAGTACACCTGGGTCGCCGCGGCCGTCGGCTCGCAGAACGCCTCGGGCTATCAGCTCGCCACGGAGAAGCCGGTCATGGCGATCGGCGGCTTCAACGGCAGCGACCCCTCGCCGACGCTCGCGCAGTTCCAGGCGTACGTGCAGGCCGGGAAGATCCACTACTTCATCGGGGGCGGCGGCTTCGGCGGGGGCGGCAACCGCGGCGGCGGGAACTCCGGCGGCAGCAACGCCAGCTCCGAGATCTCCACCTGGGTCCAGGAGACCTTCGCGGCGCAGACCGTCGACGGCGTCACGGTCTACGACCTCACCCAGCCGGCGCAGTAGTCCAGCGGGCGGCCCTCGTACCCCGGGGGCCGCCTCCTGCCCGATTCCCTGGAGCTTCCGTGATCGATCACAGCGCCGCCACAGGCATGCCACAAGCCGGTCAAAGCGCCCCCGGCGACCTTGGTCCCATGAGCACTTCGACGCTGCCCTCCGCCGCTCCCGGCGCCCCTCGGATCGTCGCCCCCGTTCTCGACGTGGTCGTCCCGGTCTACAACGAGGAGACCGACCTCGAGCCGTGCGTCCGGCGACTCCACGAGTACCTGACGGCCCAGTTCCCGTACCGGTTCCGGATCACCGTCGCCGACAACGCCAGCACCGACGGGACGGCCGCGGTGGCCCGCCGGCTCGCGGCGACGTACCCCGCGGTCGAGTCGGTGCACCTGCCGGAGAAGGGCCGGGGGCGGGCGCTCAAGCACGTGTGGACGCACTCGGACGCGGCCGTCCTCGCGTACATGGACGTGGACCTCTCCACCGACCTGGGTGCCCTGCTCCCGCTGGTCGCGCCGCTCATCTCCGGGCACTCGGACCTGGCCATCGGCTCCCGGCTGGCCCGGGGCTCGCGGGTGGTCCGGGGCGCGAAGCGCGAGTTCATCTCCCGCAGCTACAACCTGATCCTGCGGGGCACGCTGGCCGCCCGCTTCTCCGATGCGCAGTGCGGCTTCAAGGCCATCCGCGGCGACGTCGCCGAGCGGCTGCTGCCGATGGTCGAGGACACCGGCTGGTTCTTCGACACCGAGATGCTGGTGCTGGCCGAGCGGGCCGGGCTGCGCATCCACGAGGTGCCGGTGGACTGGGTCGACGACCCCGACAGCCGGGTCGACATCGTCGCCACCGCGCTGGCCGACCTGCGCGGCATCGCCCGCCTCACCAAGGCGCTCGGCACCGGCAGCCTGCCCCTGGCCGCCCTGCGCGAGCAGCTCGGCCGCAACCCGCTGCCCGTCGCCGGGGTGCCCGCCGGGCTCGCCGGGCAGCTCATCCGCTTCGCCGCGGTGGGCGCCGCGAGCACGCTGGCCTATCTCGCGCTCTACGCCCTGCTCCGCACCGGGGCCGGCGCCCAGTGGGCCAACCTGATCGCGCTGCTGGTCACCGCGGTCGCCAACACCGCGGTGAACCGCCGGGTCACCTTCCGGATCCAGGGCAGCGACGGCGCGTGGCGGCACCACGTGCAGGGTCTCGTCGTCTTCGGCATCGGGCTGGGGCTCACCTCGGGCACGCTGGCCCTGCTGCAGGCCGTCGCCACCCCGCCCACGTGGGTCGAGCTGGCGGCCCTGATCGTCGCCAACCTGCTGGCCACGGCGGCTCGGTTTCTCCTCATGCGCATCTGGGTCTTCCGGGCGGCGCACCGGCCCTGACCTGGTCGGCCGGCGCCAGGGGACAAACTCCAGGATGGACCGGGGACGGAAACACAAACATTCCTGGAACACAACCCCTGGCACGGTATGAATCTCGTGACCAACGGGTAACAATGGAGAAACCGACCGGCCCCGGCCCCCGTACGGTTCCGGTCGTTGCGTGTCCCCGTGCCGGAGGTGCGAGATGCTCAGCAAGGAAGACAACCGCCGGCTCGCGCAGCTGGAGCGTCAGCTGCGCCGCGATGACCCCGACTTCTGCAACCGCATGGCCGGCCGCCGCTCCGGTCGCCGTCAGGTGCCCGTCTCGCTGATCCTCACCGCGACCGTGGTCTGGGCCGCCGCCCTCATCCTGGCCGTCGTCGGCTGGTGGGCCGCCGCCGTGGTCGCCGCCGTCTGGGCCCTCGTCGTGATGGTCGCGATCGGCTTCCGCTGCCGCGCCCCGAAGCTCCCGCCGACCCCGGACACGCTGCCCCCGAGCTGGTAAGAAGTCAGCTCCAGGCCACCGTCGCCGCGCCCACCTCGCGGGCCCGGGCCACCACGCCCGCCTCCTCCTCGACCGCCTTGCGTGTCGTCGCCGGCATCGCGTCGAAGGCCGTCACCGTCAGGTCGACCCGCTTGCGGCCGGCCGTCTTCGCGCGCCACACCCCGGCGGGCTCGCCGTCCACGAGCAGCACGCCCGGGTTGCCCAGGACGCGCCACACTTCCTTCTGCCGGTCGCGCTCCGGGATCAGCAGCTCCCGGTCGCGGGCCTGCAGCAGCGGATCCATCGGCGGGAGGAACCGCACGCCCCGTGGCCGCTCCACCGCGCCGAGCGTCGCCGCGCCCCCGGCCGGGAGCCACGCCCGCCGGCCCGCCACGGTCACCTCGTCCAGCCCGGCCGGCCACACCCGCTTGATCTCGGTCGCGGTCGTCCCGAGATAACGCGCCACCTCCGCCGGGCCGGCGGGCCCTAGCAACCGCAGGTACGCCGTGATCAGCTCACCGATCCCGGCATTGCGCCCGGGCAGCGGCGGGGCGCCCGCGATCGGAGCCAGCAACGCGTCCCGGCCCCGCGCGGCCACGAGCACTCCCCCGGGCAGACCCGCCGGCTGCCACACCGTGCCCGCGACGTGCCGGGCGGCGCAGGCCCGGCAGTCGTACGTGAGCTCCGCCGGGATCCGCCGGCTGACCTCGGCGCTCACCTCGCCGCGGGGCATCGGGCCGGTCACGACCTCCCGGAACGCCCGGGCGGTGACCCGGATCGCCTCGATGCCGAGCCGCTGGGCCGCCGGGACCTGCGCGCTCTTCGTCCGGGCGGCGGCATCGGCGTCGCTCAGGGGCCACAGGGCCTGGACCAGCCACCCGAGATCCCGGCGCCGGTGCTGATGCGGGGCTCCCCGGGCGGCCCAGACGGTGACGAGCCGGTCGTCGCTCAACTCGGCGCCGGTGCGGGCCGCCAGGGCGACGCGCTCCGAACCCGGCGTGTACTCCTGGATGCCGAGGTCGAGCACGGGCAGATCGGCCGGCCGCGCCGTGGACCGCTCGGCCAGCCCGAGGGCCGTCACCCGATAGGCCAGGGCCTGCTCCCGACTCACCTTCATGAGCGGCGACCGTACCGTCTCGCCGCGACGTTTCTCAGCCGTTCCGAGCGGCTGTTCGCCCCTCCGGCGACGAGTTCCCACGTGTCGAGACTGCTCGGGCCGTACGGGCCCTCCTGGAGGATCGGCGGCTCACCGGTCAGCCGGTAGCCACAGTGCCGGGCCACGGCCGTGCTCGCCGTGTTGGCGGGGTCGATGCGCAGGAGGAGGCGGCCGAGGTTGAGCGTGCTCCGGGCGTACCCGGAAAGCAGCGTGAGGGACCGGGCAGCCAGCCCGCGCCGGCGATGCGGCGCGCCCACCAGATAGCCCAGCTCCGCCTCCCGCAGGCCGGCGTCGACGCCGAAGAGCAGCACCTCGCCCAGCGGGCGCTCGCCGTCGACCGTGACGGCCAGCTGCATGCGGCGCCCGCTCAGGCGTCCCTGCCGGGCTCTTTTCAGGTACGCGATCCCCGCCGCCGTGTCGAACGGCGACGTCATCGGCGTCCACCGGGCGATGGCGGGCTCGTCGAGCAGCTCGACCAGCGCGTCGAGATCCTCGTCCCGCCACTCGCGCAGCACGATGCCGTCGCCGCGCAGGGTGATCGGGTACGGCAGGCCGCCCGGGCTGGTCATGCGCCCGATCCTGCCCGGAAGGACCCGGACTCGGCCAGTGCCCGTGAGCTGCGCAACGCTCCCGGGAGCCCGTGCCGGAGCCCGCCGGAAAGCCGCAAACCGCCGCCCGCCTGCGACGGCGTGGCACCCTGTCAGCTTGTCGACTGCGATCTTCCGCGATTTCGGCGGGTCGGCCGGCGGTTCCGGGCGACATGACAGGAAGGACTGGTGACAGTGGCTCACGACGATGCGCACTGGGTGGCCTACAACGCCGTGCGGGGCAGCCGCCCGCCCCGGGATCTGCTGGTCCGCGCCGCGGCCACGGCCGGCCCGGGCCGCGGGCGCACCGCGATCGACCTCGGCTGCGGCGCCGGCGTGGAGACCCGCGCCCTGCTCGACGCCGGCTGGCGGGTGCACGCGATCGACGGCGCACCCGGGACCGAGGCGGTCGTCCGGCGCACGGTCGGCGGCGTTTACGATCGACTCACCGTCACGAACCAGCACTACGCCGAGCTGACCGCCCTGCCCCCGGCCGACCTCGTCTACTCCGGATACGCCCTCCCCTACCAGCCCCGGGAGTCCTTCGACCGGATCTGGGGGCTGGTCCGGGGCGCGCTGCGGCCGGGCGGGGTGCTCGCCGTCAACCTCTTCGGCGACCACGACGAGTGGGCGGGCACCGAGGGCGAGACGTTCCTCACCGTGGCCGAGGCCCGGCAGCTCTTCGACGGACTCGACCTGGTGTCCTGGGAAGAGGAGGACGCGCCGGGGCCGGCCTACGGCGGTGACAAGCACTGGCACGTCTTCCACGCCGTGGCGGTGCGACCCTAGGAAGCCTTCCAGCCCGCGTCGCGGCACGCCGTGGTCAATGCGTCGGCCGACGTCTTCCACCCGCCCCCGCCGTCGCCGGCGCTCCGGCCCAGCTCGGCCGCTCGATCGGCGATCTGATCGTTCTCGGACTTGCCCGTGGACTGCATGACCTTGTCGGCGAGGGCCAGCCGGGCCGTCTTGGTCCGCGCGTCGAGATAGCCCGCGTCGAAGTCGTTGCACGCCTGGCTCGCCGCCGTGTCGAGAGGGCCCGGCCCCTGGGCGGCGTCGTCGCCGTTGGCCCGGCTGAACAGCAGCGCGACCACCACGAGCACGGCGATGCCGAGCACGATGAGCTGTTGCCGGGACAGCTTCAACTTGAGCTTCACCCCCGCAGGCTAACGCGGCGGCGCCGGGGAAGCGCGTTCACTCACGTCCCCGCCGGGGTGTAATCAGACGCGGTCTGTCCGCCGTGGATGGGCGCCGGCCGCTCTGTAAGTGTGACTAGTCTAGCGCCATGACTACTATCCGCGGGCATGGATCTGTGGCAGCTCGAGTGTTTCGTCGCGGTGGCCGAAGAGGCCGGGTTCACCAAGGCCGCGGGGCGGTTGCATCTCACCCAGTCCGGAGTCAGCACCCAGATCAGACAGATCGAGCGGGACCTGGGGGTGCGGCTCTTCGACCGCTCGTCCCGCTCGGTGCGGCTGACGCCCGCCGGCCAGGCCGCCCTGCCGTACGCCCGGAGCGCCCTCGCCGGCGCCGAGGCGGTCCGGCAGGCCGTCGCCGAGGTCACCGGGCTGGTGCGGGGACAGTTGCGGGTCGGAATGGTCACGGGGTGCACCGTGACCGCACTCTTCGAGGCGTTGGCGTCGTTCCATCGGGAGTTCCCGACCGTCGACATCGCGCTGACCGAGGCGGACTCGGCGACCCTCGTGGCGCGGGTGCGGGCCGACGAGGCGGACATCGCCCTGGTCGGCGGCGATCCGACCGGGCTGACCGGGCACACGGTCGTCGGTGCGGGGCTGACCGCGGCGGTGCCCGGTGGTCACGCGCTGGCGGAGGGGCCGAGCGTGTCCCTGCGGCGGCTGTGCACGTACCCGTTGATCTGCCCTCCGCCCGGCATCGGCGTGCGCGGCGCGCTGGACGAGGCCTGCGCCACGGCCGGGCTGCATCCGACCGTGGCGATGCAGGTGACCGCGCCGGAGGCGATCGCCGCGCTCGCCGCCCGGGGGCTCGGGGTCGGCGTGCTGCACGCGTCGGCGGCCGCGGCGCTGCCGGAGCTGACAACCGTGCCGGTCGAGGACCTGCCCCTGCCGGTGACGCTGGTGTGGCGCGGCGAGACGACCCTGCTGCGCGCCTTCCTCCCCCACTGCAAGGAGGCCTTCACGCGAGAATGACGGCCCCCACTTCAGGGAGGCCTTCACGCGGAAATGACGGCCGCGCCACGAGACGGCGTTCACGAACGGGTGACTTTTGCGCGACGGGACGGTACCGTTCCGGCCATTCATCGGACTCGGGGGAGGAACGCGGAAGTGCGTCGTTTCGTCGGTTGGTCACTGCTCGCCACGGCTTCGGCCGCCGCTCTGACGGCAACGCCGGCCCAGGCCGCCACCACCGGGGTGGCCTCGGTCGTGGAGACCACCAAGGTCGTCTACAAGGCCGCCTCGGGCAAGCAGAACAAAGTCGTCGTCACCCGCTCCGGGCGCACGATCACGATCGACGACGTGGTCGCGGTCAAGGCCGGTAAGGGATGCGCTGCGGTCAAGGGCGACAAGACGAAGGTGCGGTGCACGCCGAAGAAGGACCCGACCTGGGTCCGCGTCTACACCTACGACCGCAACGACTCGACCAGCAACAAGTCCGGCCTGGGCAGCACGCTCGACGGCGGCAGCGGCCAGGACAGCATCGTCGGCGGGCCGCGGGGCGACCGGCTGACCGGGGGCACCGGCAACGACAAGATCTGGGGCAACGGCGGCAACGACACGATCTGGGGCGGCGACGGCTCGGACATCGTGCACGGCGGCGACGGCGACGACGACATCATCGAGGAGTCGCACAACCCGCAGAGCGGCAACGACTGGCTCTTCGGCGACAACGGCCACGACCACATCAACGGTGACGCCGGCGCCGACCACATCTGGGGCGGCAACGACGACGACTTCGTGAGCGGCGACCGGGGCGCGGACGTGCTCTCGGGCGGTTACGGCAACGACATCGTCTTCGCCGACGAGGACTTCTCGCCGGTCACCAAGGACTCGATGGACGGCGGCCCGGGCTTGGACGACTGCCGCGGCGACAAGCCCGACAAGAAGGTCAACTGCGAAGGCCGTACTTTTTAGAGCAAAGCCCCCGCACAAGCGACGCGGGCCGGCTCGTTCCACTGGCCCGCGTCGAGGGTCGTGACGGCGGTCCGCTCGCGGTTGTCGGCGGTGCGGACGGTGAGGCGTACGGGCAGCTTCTTGATCGGCAGCCCGCGGCGGCACACGATCCGGACGTCCGCGTCGACCGGCACCGACTCACCCGGCCGGATCCAGCTCCGCTGGTCGGTGCCGTGCAGCGTGAGGCCGGGGCGGTCGGCCTCCAGAGCGCGCACGTCGATCGGCAGCGGGCCGGCGTTGACGAGGACCACGCGCCGGGTGAGCGACGCGTCGGTGACCCGCCCGTGCAGGACGGTGCCGCCCACGCCGCCGTCGTTGGCCTGCGGTCCCGCGTCGGCGAGCAGCACCACGGCGACCTCGGCCCGCTGGTGGTGCGCCGACCACGCCCACACGCCGGCGCCGCCCAGGACCATGCCCGCGGCGAGCACCCCGGCGACGGCGAGCATGACGCGGGGCCTGCGGCGGACCGGGAGCGGCCGGGCGGCGGGAGGCAGGTCCAGGTCGATGACACCCATGGCCCGTCAAACGTACGGCACCCGCGGCGGGACGTGGCCTAAGGACGCGCGGTGCTGCCTCTCACCACGAGCCGCGGGGTCTCGGCCTGGATGCTGTGCCCCGTCGCGGGGTCGGCCACGAGCTGGAGCAGACTCTCCGCCACCTGGGCGCCGAGGGCGTACGTGTCCCGGGACAGGCACGTCAGCTGCGGGTGCACGATCCGGGTGAGCACCGAGTCGTCGAAGGACACGATGGAGAGCGCCTGCGGGACGCGTACGCCCAGCTCCAGCGCAACCCCGAGACCAGCCGCCGCCATCAGGTCGCTGTCGTAGATGATCGCGGTCGGCGGCTGCGGCCGGGACAGCAAAGCCCGCGTGGCGGCCGCGCCCTGGGCGTCGCTGAAGTCCGTGGACACCGACTCGCCGGCGTCGAGGCCGCGCAGGATCGCGTGCTCGTGCAGCGCGGCGACCCGCCGGGCGGTGTGCCGGTAGATCGGCGGCCCGGCCACGTGGGCCACGTGCCGGTGCCCGAGCGCCGCCAGATAGTCGACGATCGTGATCATGGCCGCGGCGTCGTCCGCCCAGACGCTGGGCCGGCCCTCCTCGCCGGTCGAGCCGAGCGTCACGAAGGGCAGGCGCAGCTCGTCGAGGATCGCCGGCCGCGGGTCGTCCACCTGCAGGTCGACCAGGAGCAGACCGTCGACGCGGTGCTCGGAGGCCCAGTCGCGATAGAGGGCGATCTCCGCCTCGGTGTCCCGGACGAGCTGCATCTGCACGGCGAACGAGCGGGCCGACAGCGTGTCCTGCATGCCGTAGAGGATCTGGGTGTAGAACTGCTCGCTGCCCAGCGTGCGGGGGTCGCGGGCGAGGACCAGCCCGACCGCGCCGGCCTGCGAGCCGCCCAGGGCCCGGGCCGCCCGGTGCGGCCGCCAGTTCATCTCCCGCGCCGCCTCGAGGATGCGCGCCCGGGTCTGCTCGCTGACCCCGGGCCGGCCGTTGAGCGCGAACGAGACCGCGCCGGGCGAGACCCCGACGCGCTTGGCGATGTCCGCGATGGTCGGCCGATTTCCCACGGCGCCACTGTAGCGGTTTAGAAGCTCTGCAGCGGCACAAACTTTCTCTTGCCAGCCATTGACTATACCGCTTTAGTTAACGAGCATCGATCGCGCCGACGTTTCCGGGAGATGTCCGCCACACCCGGACGGTCGACGAAGACCTATGGCATCTGGAGTGATCATGCGAATCAGACATGCTTCCGTGGCCGTTCTCACGGCAGTGGCCCTCGGACTCGCCGCGTGCGGTGGCTCGGGCGACGACGACTCGGGCAGCGACGAGATCACCGGCACCGTCACGCTGCAGACCTGGGCCCTCACGCCCAAGTTCACCGACTATCTCAACGAGGTCATCAAGGGCTTCGAGACCAAGTACCCCGGCACCAAGGTCGAGCTGCTCGACCAGCCCGGCGACGGCTACTCGGACAAGGTCCTCTCCCAGGCCGCCTCGAACACGCTGCCCGACGTGATCAACCTGCCGCCGGACTTCGCGCTGCCGCTGGCCCAGCAGGACCTGCTCGTCGACGTGAGCAAGGACGCGGGCGTGGACGTCAACGCGACGTATGTCGCCGGCTCGATCGACGCCTACAAGTTCAAGGGCACGGACGGCGTCTACGGCTACCCGTGGTACCTCAACACCGACCTGGACTACTGGAACAAGACCAAGTTCGCCAAGTGCGGGCTCGACGCGAGCAAGCCGCCGGCCACGACGCAGGAGCTCTTCGCGCAGGCGGCGATCATGCACAGCAAGTGCCCCGACGAGTACCTGATGAGCCGCAAGCCGACCATCATCGACTTCACGCTCGCCGGCATCCCGACGCTCAGCGACGACGGCAAGAAGTTCGTCTTCAACACCGACCAGGCCGCCGGCATCGTCGACCAGTACCGCGACGCGTTCAAGAACGGCTACATGCCGCCGACCGTGCTCAACACCGACTACCAGGGCAACTCGAAGCTCTTCACGCAGGGCAAGGTGGCGTGGACGACCGGCGGCGCGACCAGCCTCGCCGACTTCGAGAAGGACAACCCCAGCCTGAAAGGCCAGGTCGCGGTCAGCAAGGCTCTGGACACCCCGCCCCTGTACGTCCAGGGGCTGAGCGTCTCGGACAAGAGCAAGCACAAGGCGACGGCCCGGGCCCTCGCCGAGTGGGTGACGAACGCCGACAACCAGAACAAGTTCGGCCACCTCGTCAACGTGTTCCCGTCCACGACGGCGTCGGCCTCGGACGCGTACTTCTCGAAGGATGACGGCACGCCGGTCGGCCAGGCGCGGGCGCTCGCCTTCGAGGAGCTCAAGACCGCGAAGAGCCTCCAGCCGTACGAGGTCAACACGGCGATGGAGACGATCCTGGCCCAGCAGATCGCCCTCGCCGTCAAGGGCGACGTGAGCAGCAAGCAGGCCCTCGACGACGCCGTCACCAAGATGAACCAGATGCTCGCCCGGCAGTAATGAGATCCCACCGCTGGTTCACCCCGTGGGTGCTGGTCGCCCCGGCACTGATCTCGGTGCTGGGGTTCAGCATCTGGCCCTCGATCAACACCCTGCGGCTGTCGTTCACCGACACCAAGCCGCTGGGTGGCGACGCCGACTACGTGGGCCTCCGCAACTACACCGACATGCTGCACGACGGCCAGGTCGCCGACGCGCTGCTCAACAGCGTCGTCTACATGGCGATCTGCCTGCCCCTGCTGACCGTGCTGCCGCTGCTCATCGCGATCCTGGTCGAGAAGCAGCTCAAGTTCATCGCGTTCTTCCGCACCGCGTTCTACGTACCCGTGATCGCCTCGGCGGTCGTCGTCGGTCTCATGTGGACGTGGATGCTCGACGACCGCGGCTTCATCAACAGCCTGGCCCAGCGGTTGCACATCCTGCAGGAGCCGCTGCCGTTCCTCACCGACCGCTGGCTGATCATCATCAGCGCTGTCAGCCTGACCGTGTGGAAGGGCCTCGGCTACTACATGATCGTCTATCTGGCCGCGCTCGGGAACGTCCGCAAGGACCTGCACGAGGCGGCCGTGATGGACGGCGCCGGCCCGATCCGGCGCTTCTGGAGCGTGACCGTGCCCGGCGTCCGCGGGACGATCTTCCTGGTCGCGATCCTGGTCAGTGTCGCGGCGCTGCGCGTCTTCTCCGAGCTCTACCTGCTGACGGCCGGCACGGGCGGCCCCGGCGGGCAGGACTCGTCGCTGGTCATGCTCATCCAGCAGTACGCGCGCGGCTTCTACGGCGACCTGGGTTACGCCTCGGCGCTGAGCGTGCTGCTCTTCGTGGTCGCGGTCGTCCCGATGATCGTGCTGGCCCGCCTCAACAGCCGAGGTGACCGGTGAAAGAGAAGATTTTGAGGTACGTGCTGCTGGTGCTGGTCCTGATCATCACCGTGGGACCGTTCCTGTGGCAGCTGTCGACGTCACTGAAAGGCGCCGGCGAGGACATCTACACGTCGACCCCGTCGTTCGTCCCGCAGCAGCCGACCCTGAACAACTACGCGCGGGTGGCGGACGCGATTCCGGTCTGGCGTTACATCGGGAACTCGCTGCTGGTGGCCGTACTGACGGTGGGTGGGAACCTGATCTTCACCACCCTCGCCGGGTACGCGATCGCACGCCTCAAGTTCCGCGGCCGCGGCATCGTGCTGGGGCTGTTCCTGGCCACGCTGGTGCTGCCGGGCGAGGTGACGATCATCTCGCAGTTCGTGACCATCCGTGACCTGGGGCTGGCGGACACACTGCTCGGCGTCGCACTGCCGACGATGATCTCGGCGCTCAACGTGCTGTTGATGTTCAACGCGTTCCGGGCGTTGCCGGCCGACATCGACGAGGCGGCGATCGTCGACGGGGCGAACGCGTGGCAGCGGCTTGTGCGGGTGGCGCTGCCGTCCGTACGGGGAACCCTGGCCGTGGTCGCGATCTTCTCCTTCATCGCGGCGTGGGACGACTTCCTGTGGCCGCTGATCGTGCTGACCTCGCCCGACAAGTTCACGCTCACCGTCGGCCTGCAATACCTGTCCGGCACGTTCACGCAAGACCAGCGTCTGATCGCGGCGGGGACGATGATCGCCTTCCTGCCGATCGCGGTGCTGTTCAGCGCGCTGCAGCGCTACTTCTTCAAAGGCGTCGAAGAGGGCGGCGTCAAGGGATGAGATGGGGATCATGAGATTCGGTGTCAACTACACGCCCTCGGCCGGCTGGTTCCACAGCTGGCTGGACTTCGACCCGGCGGCCGTGCGGCGTGACTTCGCGGCGCTGGCGGGCCTGGGGCTCGATCACGTGCGGGTGCTGCCGCTGTGGCCGCACATCCAGCCCAACCGAGGGCTGATCCGGCGTCAGGGGCTGCGGGACGTGGCCACGGTCGTCGACATCGCGGGCGAGTTCGGGCTCGACGTGAACGTGGACGCGTTGCAGGGGCATCTGTCGAGCTTCGACTTCGTGCCCGCGTGGCTGGAGAGCTGGCACCGGCGCAACATGTTCACGGACCCGGCGGTGGTGGGGTCGCTCGCGGATTACGTACGGGCGCTGACCGAAGCCGTCGCCGACCGGCCCAACCTGCTCGGGATCACGCTCGGCAACGAGACCAACCAGTTCGCGCACGCGCCGCATCCCACGCCGCACCCGGTGGGCCCGGCCGGTGCGGACGCGTGGCTGCGCCGGCTGACCGCGGCCGCGCGCGGTGCGGCTCCGGCCGGGACATTGATCACCCACGCCATGTACGACGCCGCCTGGTACGACGACGCGCAACCGTTCGGTCCCCAGCACGCCGTGACGCACGGGGACGAGACCGTCGTGCACTCGTGGGTCTTCAACGGCACCGCGCAGATCCACGGCGGGCTGGGCCGGGGCTCGGTGCGCCACGCGGAATACCTGATCAAGCTGGCCGCCGCGTGGCACACCGACGCGGACCGCCCGGTGTGGCTGCAGGAGGTCGGCGCCCCGACGAACGTCGTCGACCCCGCGGACACCCCTGAGTTCCTGGCGGAGACTGTGAAGCACGCCGCCGCGGTCGCCGGGGTGTCCGGCATCACGTGGTGGTGCTCCCACGACGTGTCCCGCGACCTGCTGGACTTCCCCGAGCTCGAGTACGACCTCGGGCTCTTCACCGCGTCGGGCGCCCTCAAGCCGACGGGCGCCCGGTTCCGCGACACGATTGCGGAGTTGAAATCGGCGGCGGTCACCCCGGAGCCTGTATCCGAGGCGATCCTGCTCGACGACTTCGCGCCCGGGCACCGGGCGGCCACCTCGCCGTCCGGTGCCTTCCACCGCGCCTGGCTCGCCCGCGTCACCGACGACCGGCCCGGGCCGCAAATCGTGCTCGCCTCCCTGGCTTCCGACACCGCGCTGCTGCGGGCCCGCGGCATCGAGGTTATTCGCGACGTCACCGGTGCCGTCGTCCCGTGATCGTCGGGTCGGTTCACGCGATCCACGCTCCCCTGTGAGGAAGGTCCCCCGTTGCACGACGACATCAAGCTGACCGTCGGACGCGCGACCCGCGTCCTGGCCGAGCGCATCCTGCCCGCCGTCCACCCCGCCACGGTGCCGCTCGAGGTCGCCGCCCACGCCCTGCCGGGCGAGCCGATCCCGCCGGCCGAGGGACTCGCGCTCTCCTACTCGCCCTGCGAGGTGGGCACGCCGTGGGGTCCCGCCTGGAACACCACGTGGTTCCGGCTGCGCGGCGAGGTGCCGGCCGAGTGGCACGGCAAGCGGGTCGAGGCGCTCGTCGACCTGGGCTTCGACGTCAACATGCCGGGCTTCCAGTGCGAGGCGCTGGTCTATCTGGCCGACGGCACGCCGGTAAAGAGCATCAACCCGCGCAACCAGTGGATCCCGGTGACCGGGGAGACCGTCGAGTTCTATCTCGAGGCGGCCGCCAACCCGGTGCTGCTCGACTACCACCCTTTCCTGCCGACGCAGGAAGGCGACATCGAGACGTCGTCGAAGCGGCCGCTCTACACCACGCGCCGGATGGACCTCGCGCTGCTCGACGAGGAGGTCTACGAGCTGGCGCTGGACATCGACGTGCTGCTCGAGCTGCAGGCCGAGCTGCCCGCCTCCGGGCCGCGCCGCATGCGGATCCTGCAAGCTCTTGACGACGCTCTCGACGTGCTGGACTTGCAGGACATTTCGGGCACGGCGGCTTCTTCTCGAGATCGCTTGAAGGCCGTCCTGGCGTCGCCGGCGGAACGCAGCGCCCACCGGATCGCGGCGATCGGGCACGCGCACATCGACTCGGCGTGGCTGTGGCCCGTCCGCGAGACGATCCGCAAGGCGGCCCGCACGGCGTCGAGCATGACCGAGCTCATCGACATGGACCCCGACTTCAAGTACGGGATGTCCAGCGCCCAGCAGTACGCGTGGATCAAGGAGCACCGCCCCGAGGTCTACCAGCGGGTGCGCAAGGCGGTGCAGGACGGCCGGTTCATCCCGCTCGGCGGCATGTGGGTCGAGAGCGACACGGTCATGCCGACCGGCGAGTCACTCGTGCGCCAGTTCGCGTACGGGCAGAGGTTCTTCCGTGAGGAGTTCGGCGTCGAGTGCCAGGGCGTGTGGCTGCCCGACAGCTTCGGCTACTCCCCCGCGCTGCCGCAGCTCATCCGGCGGGCCGGCTTCCAGTGGTTCTTCACGCAGAAGATCTCGTGGAACCAGGTCAACAAGTTCCCGCACCACACCTTCCTGTGGGAGGGCATCGACGGCTCGCGGGTCTTCACGCACTTCCCGCCCATGGACACCTACAACTCCCAGCTGTCCGGCGCCGAGCTGGCCCGCGCGACCCGCCAGAACCAGGAGAACAGGCTGGCCACCACGTCGATCGCCCCGGTCGGCTGGGGCGACGGCGGCGGCGGGACCACGCGCGAGATGGCGGCCCGCGCCCGGCGCACGGCCGACCTCGAAGGCAGCGCCCGGGTCGCCTGGGAGCACCCCGACGACTTCTTCGCGCGGGCGCGGTCGGAGCTCCCGCACCCGCCGGTGTGGGTCGGCGAGCTCTACCTCGAGCTGCACCGCGCCACGCTGACCAGTCAGCACAAGACGAAGCAGGGCAACCGCCGCAGCGAGCACCTGCTCATCGAGGCGGAGCTGTGGGCGGCGAGCGCCGCGGTCCGGGCCGGCTTCGATTATCCGTACGAAGAACTGGACGCCCTGTGGCAGCAGGTGTTGCTGCACCAGTTCCACGACATCCTCCCGGGCACCTCGATCGCCTGGGTGCACCGGGAGGCCGTGGCCGCCTATGCGCGCATCTCGTCCGCGGCGCTGGCGATCATTGACTCGGCCTGCCGCGCTCTGGCCGGCGATGGGTCGCAGCCGATCGTGTTCAATGCGGCGCCCTTCGCGCGGCACGGGGTGGCGGCGCTCGGGGCTGCCGTTGCGGACATTCCGGGCCCGGTTGCCCCGGACGACTTCGTGCTCGACAACGGCATCGTCCGGGTGACCGTCTCGCCGGAGGGCCTGATCACGTCGGCGGTCGACCTGGCCACCGGGCGCGACGCCATCGCCCCCGGCCAGGCGGGCAACCTGCTCCAGCTGCACCAGGACTTCCCGAACATGTGGGACGCCTGGGACGTCGACCGCTTCTACCGCAACCGCGTGACGGACATCCGCTCCATCGACGCGCTGACCGTCGTCGACGCGTCGATCGTGGTGGAGCGCTCCTTCTCCCGGTCGTCGATCCGCCAGACGCTGTCCCTAGCGCCGGGCAGCCGTACACTCCGGGTCGAGCAGGAGATCGACTGGCAGGAGACGGAGAAGTTCCTCAAGGTCGCCTTCCCCTTCGACATCCGCGCCGAGCAAGTCTCCGCCGAGACGCAGTTCGGCTATCAGAAGCGGGTCACGCACACCAACACCAGCTGGGAAGCCGCCAAGTTCGAAGCCTCCATGCACCGCTTCGTCCACATCGAAGAGCCCGGCTTCGGCGCCGCCCTCATCACCGACTCCACGTACGGCTACGACCTCACCCGCGACGCTGATCCCTCCGGCGTCACCACCACCGTCCGGCTCTCCCTGCTGCGCGCGCCCCGCTTCCCCGACCCGGCCACCGACCAGGGCCCCCAGACCGCCACCTACGGCCTGGTGATCGGCGCCGACATCGCCACCGCCACCGCCGCCGGCCTCGACCTGAACCTCCCACCCCGCACCGTGCCCGGCCACCACGGCGTCGACCCACTGATCACCCTGGACAGCGAAAGCATCCTCCTCTCCAGCATCAAACTCGCCAACGACCGCAGCGGCGACCTGATCGTCCGCGTCTACGAATCCCAGGGCCGCCGCGCCACCGGCACCCTGACCCTCCACACTCCAGTGAAGGGCGCCGCGACGGTCACGCTGCTGGAGCAGCCCGAGGGGCCCGCGGAGATCGGTAGCTCCGGCGAGGTAGCCCTGTCCCTCACCGCCTTCGAGGTACGCACCCTCCGCTTCACCCGCTGAGCGACCGCCTGCGGGTGTGCCTTGCGCGCACCCGCAGGCTCGCCACTGTGACCGTTCAGATCGTTGGCGACCTCACGTTCCTGCGCCTCGGGTGACCACAGCAGTGAACACCCAAGCGGGCGCTGAGGAAGAGGTCTGTCATGAGCGGCAAGGTCACCGATACTCGTCCCGCCGATCAAAGGCTCGAGTCACCCCCGGAGCACACCACTCGATCGGTGGTCCCGGCGTTTCAAGGCGGTTGCACGGCCGTGGCCGGTACTTTCCTGGTGACGAGTTCGGTCCCCGTGACTTTGATCTCGGCCGGGGTCGTGGTGGCAATCGCGGCGGTGACGGCAGCCCTCGGCCGGCGGCGATGATCCACGGGACAGTGGCACAGAAAATCTTGCTCGCCGACCTCACGCCGGGCCCGGTCCGCCAACCAAGGCTAGTGACAAGGGCGTCGATCCGGCCGCCCGGCTACGAGCACAGGAGCGAGCCCGAGTGGATGCCGACGACGACGCGGTGGAAGCTGCTGCTGTACCGCCTGCCGGTACACGGGTGTCTGTCTCTGACGAGTTCGTCGCGTTCTTCCGGGTGGGTTACCAGCCTCTGCTGCGAACGGTCATGTATTTCGGGGCCAGTGGGGATCAGGCCGAAGATGCGGCGCAAGCGGCGATGATCGAGGTAGGGCAACGGTGGAGCGCGATTCAGCACCCGCAGGCCTACGCGCAGAAGGCCGCGATCTCGCACCTCATCAGGATCAAGAACAAGGAAGCACTGGACCGCGAGCGCGTTCAGCAAGCGTGCCAGGGGACCGACCTTTCGATGGGCCGGCTGGACCCACACCTGACGCTGTGGGAAGACAGCGAGTGGGTGAAGCAGCTTCTGGACGGACTGCCACCGAAGCAGCGGGAAGTGATGAGCTTCGTGATCGACGGATTCCAGCCCGCCGAGATCGCCATCTTGCTCGGCCGGTCCTCGGACGCGGTACGTCAGAACCTCATGGAAGCCCGGCTGCGGCTCATGAAGGAACTCGAACGAGAACAGGCCGCAGAGAACGACGGCGGCAAGCGGGGGCGGAGGCCCGATGAACACTGCTGATCCCACCCCTGACCGGGCCGGACGGGTTTCGGGTGACGAGTTCAGGGAGTTGTTCGATCTCGTCGACCGGGCGGTCGACGGCATATCCCCCTCCGAGGTGGACAGGCGGTTGAACCGGATCCTGGCCGCCGCGGGCTTGGCTTCGGCCCAGCCGGAGGGGCCGGTTCCGTCAAGCCCCAGGTACGTCAGCATGGGGGCCGGACAAACCTTCGGCCGTGACCGTGAGCTGACGACTCTGCGTCATGTGCTGAGTGACACCGCCGCCGGGGCCGGTGGATGCCTCGTGCTGCGGGGCCAAGCCGGCGTCGGCAAGTCGCACCTGCTGCGCACCACCGTGACCATGGCCGGTGAGCTCGGTGTGGCCACCGCCGCCCGCGAAGCGCTCAAGCTGGACCTCGCCGCGCCCCTGGTCACTCTGGCTGCAGCATTGCGCTCCTGCACGGTCGGCGCGCCCGAGTTCGAGTGGTTGTTCGAGAGCCCCCGCAGCGAGAAGCCGTTCCTGACCATCGACCGGTTGCGCACAGCACTCGAGGATTTCGCCGCCCGGCAGCCGCTGCTAATCGTGATCGACGACGCGCAGTGGATGGACGAGGTGAGCGCTCTGGCCGTCCGCGAGCTCGTCCCGGCCCTCGCCTCGACGCCCGTACGCTGGCTGCTGGCCGTGCGGCCGGGCCACGACACCACCCTGAGCACGCGGATCCTCGACCGGCTCGCGGCGGCCTCGGCCATCGACGTGCCGCGCCTCGGCGAGGAAGCCATCGCCCAGCTGAGCGCGAAGGTCCTCGGCGCGGACGTCGACAACACCGTGCTGGCTCTGGCCGGTAACTGTGGAGGTCTGCCCCTGCGCGTCACCCAGCTGATGCGGGCCCTGCGCGTCGGCAACCAGGTCCTCACCCAGGCCGGACGCGTCACGGTGACGGGTGACGAGTTGCCGTCCAGCTTCGTGGAGGCTGTGCAGAGCGTCTTGGCCAGTCTCTCCCCGGGCGCCCGGTGGCTGGTACGAGCCACCTCGGTGCTGGACCGCCCGTTCGACATCAGCACAGCAGGCCGCTTGACCGGTCGTCCGGACACTTCGCTGTTCCCACTCGTAAGGGAGGTGTCCGACGACTTCCTGAGCGAGGATGGCGGCGTACTGACATTCACCCACGACCTCGTACGTCAGGCAGTGCAGAGCAAGCTGTCCCTCAGGGCACGGGAACGGCTGCATCGCATCGCCGCCGACATCGCGCGGGACGAGCACCGCCCGGCCCCGGAGATCGCGGGGCACCTGCTCAGGAGCGGTCCGGGCGACGCCGGCGAGGCCGCGATGATGCTCAGCACCGCCGCACGCGAGATCGCCGTCGCCGCCCCCGCCACCGCAGCCGACCTCATGGTGCACGCCCTCGAAACGCTCGACGCGCAGGACCCGCGCAGGACAGCTCTGGTGGCCGAAGCAGTCAGCCTGCTCGCCTCCGCCGCCCGCCTCGCGCATGCTCGCGCCCTGGGTGAGCAGGCCCTGGCCGCCGGCCTGACGGCCGAGACCGAGGCCAGACTGCTGCTGGGGCTGGCGGAGGCCTGCAAGCACGCCGGCCACAACAAGACCGCCGAGGAGTACGCCGACCGCGCACTCGCGCTGGACGCGATCACCACAGGCACCCGCGCGAGCCTGCACGCCATCCGCGCTCACGCGCGTGTCTACTCCGGCAACCTGGCCGGTGCCGACACCGATGGCGCTGAGGCCGACGAGCTGGGCCGGAACAGCAGCGAGTACGCCGCCGCAGTCTTCGGACTGACCGCGCGCAGCCTCGCGGCTCACACGGAGGGCCGCACAGGCGACGCATTGGCCCACGCAGTCACCGCCACCCGCCTGGCCGACCAGTTCGGCGGGCACGCCCGGCACCGTCACCCACGCATCTGGCTGGCCGCCGCACAGACCGCGACCGACGACTTCGCCGGAGCCCGGGACACGCTCCTGCATGGCCACCGTGAGGCCGACGCACTTGGCACCGCCTGGGACAAGCCGCTGTGGCACTACTACCGGGCCGCCCTGCTGACCGCCCTCGGCTCGCTCGACGAGGCTGCCGCCGAGGCGGAGGCCGGCGTGGAAGTCGCCGAGCGGCTCACCGCCTTCCAACTGGCGGTGCCGTTGCTCGGCGCCCTCTCCCGGACATCGGTGCTGCGAGGCGATCTCGCCGCCGCGGATCAGCAGCTCATCCACATGCGGAGTCTGATCGCCACCGGAATCACCGCCGCTCCGGAGGACGTGGCCTGGTCCGAGGCGACCTACTTGCACGCCACCGGCCAGGACGACGCCGCATACGAGCTCCTCAAGGACCTGTACGAAGCCTTGCCGGACCGGCTCGCCCTGCTCGTTCAGGATCCAGGAACCGCTGCGACCCTGGTCGGCATGGCTTTGACCGCGGGCGATCGCCGGCGCGCAGCCGCCGTCGCTCACGCCGCGCACATCCTTGCCCGACGCAACCCCGCGTCACATTCCGCGGCGGGCGCGGCAGCTCACGCGGCGGGCTTGCTTCACGGTGACGTCGCCCGGCTGCGTCGAGCGGCGAGCGAGTTCCGACGGGCCGGTCGACGCCTGGCGATGGCCGCGGCTCTTCATGACGCAGCCGTCGTGGGGAGCGGCAGCGAGAACCCGGCACGAGTGGAAACCTGGTTCGACGAGGCGCTGAGCGTTGTCATCACATGCGGGGCGGACGGCGCACGGCATCGGTTCGAGCATGCCCGCGGCTCGTGGCGCACGACCGCGCCGAGCGCAGCAACAGGCACACCGATCTTCTCGCCTGAGCTGTCGAGCGCGGAGCTACGCGTGGCACGGCTCGTGGCCGACGGGCTGACCAACAGTCAAGTGGCTCAAGCCCTGTTCATCCCGCGTAGCACGGTCGACGGTCACCTGCGCAGAATCTTCGTCAAGCTGGACATCAGCCGTCGCGTCGAACTGGTCGGCGGGGCGGCCTCCCGGCAGCTACTCCCCTAGGGATCACTGTCGCCGATCTGTGCCGGGGGCGACGAGGCCGGCTTCGTAGGCGAAGATCACGGCCTGGACGCGGTCGCGGGCGGCGATTTTGGTGAGGATGCGGGAGACGTGGGTTTTGACGGTGGTTTCGCCGATGTGGAGGTCGGTGGCGATCTCGGTGTTGGTGAGGCCGCGGGCGATGCCGCGCAGCACCTCCGTCTCGCGCGGGGTCAGCTGGGCGAGCGTGGCCGCGCGGGCGGGGTCGACGGCGGTGGCGGCGGCGCGGAAGCGGGTCAGGAGGCGGGTGGTCACCGTGGGGCGAGGAGGGATTCGCCGGCGGCGACGGTGCGGATGCCGGCGAGGATGTCTTCGGGTGGGGCGTTTTTGATCAGGAAGCCGCTGGCGCCGGCGGCGAGGGCCGCGGTCACGTACTCGTCCAGGTCGAAGGTGGTCAGGATGAGGATGCGGGCGTCGGCGCCGAGGCGGGCCAGCTCGCGGGTGGCGGCGAGGCCGTCGAGGGTGGGCATGCGGATGTCCAGGACGGCCACGTCGGGGCGCAGGCGGACCGCCTGGGTGACGGCTTCCCGGCCGTCGGCCGCCTCGGCGACCAGCTCCATGTCCGGCCGGGTGCCGATGATCATGCTCAGTGCGCCGCGCATGAGGGGCTGGTCGTCGGCGATCAGGACGCGGATCATGCGGCCGGCCTGAGCACAGCGCGCACCCGATAGCCGCCGTCGGGCAACGGGCCGCTCTCCAGGCGGCCGTCGAAGAGCGCCACCCGTTCGCGCATACCGACGATGCCGTGACCGCCCGGGGGCCGGCCTGAAAAACTGGCGGCGGGCGGGCCGTTCGTGACGACGATCTCCACCTGGGCATCGTCCATGGTCACGCGGACGGTGGTCACGGCGGGGCCCGCGTGCTCGAGGACGTTGGTGAGGCACTGCTCGACGATGCGGTAGACCGACAGCTGCGCGGCTTCCGAGGGCGGCGGTGCGCCTTCCACCTTCAGGTCCAGCGGCAGGCCGGCGGCCCGGAAGCCATCGGCCAGGGCGGGCAGTGCCGCCAGGCCGGGCTGGGGCGCGGTGTCGCCCGGGACAGTACGCAAAACCCCGAGCATGTGGCGCATCTCGTCGACCGCCTCGCGGGCCGCCGCCTCGATGGCCAGCAGCGCCTCGCGGGAGCGGCCGGGGTCGACGTCGAGGAACAGCCGCGCCGCGCCGGCCTGCACTCCCATGACGCTCACGTGGTGCGCCACCACGTCGTGCAGCTCGCGGGCGATGCGGAGCCGTTCGTCGACGACCGCCTGGACGGCTTGTTCCCCGGCCAGTCGCCGGCGCGTCCGCACCGAATCTCCCACCAGCCACGGAACCGCGATCGTCACGAGCGCCCCGCCGATCGCCGGCGGGATCGGATAGGCGATGTCCCACAGCGCGACGGCGAGCGCCGCGGCCAGGACAACTCAGGAGCAGCGGGCCGCCCATGAGCAGGCCGGCGAAGGCGATGGGCACCTCGCCCCGCAGCGTCGTACCGACCGCATAGATGCCGCCGCAGAGCGCCACCGCGACCATCAGCGGGGTGACGGCCGCCGCGCTGCGGCCGATGTTGTCGGCCGTCGTGTGCCGGGCCAGCCACCACGAGCTTGATGCCCGCGCGGGGACCACGGCCGTCCAGGCGCGGACCAGCCGGGAGAGATAGAGCGGCCCGAAGGCGGCGAGCACCCCGGCCACGAGACCGGCCAGCATCACGAGCGCCGGCAGGGCCGCCGCCGGGTCGCCGGTGCGAGACAACGACACCGCCATGAGTACGCCCACAGCACTCCCGCTCCCGCCCACGATCCACCGCGCCACCGTCATGCCGCGGTCGGGCAGGGACGCCTCGCGCAGCAGAGCGATCGGAGCGGTTCGCGCGGCCCGTCGCGCCCCGCGCAAGCCCCCGAGCACGATCACCGTCACGACGAACAACACCGCGCCGGCGGCCGAGGCCGGTCCGAAAGTCGCGTGGACGCTCGTCAGTCCGGCGCTGTGGGCGTACAGGAAACGGAAAAGGCCGGGAAGCACGGGCAGTGCGAGAGCCACCCCCGCGCCGCCGCCGACCAGGGCGACCAGCGCGAGCTGGGTGAGGACCACGACCCGCACGTACGCCGGCCGGACTCCCACCAGCTGCCACAGCGCATAGTCCCGGCGGTGCAGCGCGACGGTCAGGTTGGTGACGGACGACAGCACCACCAAGCCGGCCACCAGGCCCAGGACGAGCACGGTGCTCGCGATCGAAGCGATGGCCGCTCCCTCGATGCCCCGGACGGCGAGCGCGGTCTCCAACTGCGCGGCGACCACCAGGCCGACGGCGGCGGCGCCCGCGGCGACCACGAGGGCGCCCAGCCAGATGCGCAGATCGGTGAGGACGAGCCGGATCACTTCATCACCGCCAGGATCTCGGCCGCCGACGGGCGGATCAGCGATCGGTGCAGCAGGCCGTCCCGCAGCACCAGGACCCGGTCGGCGCGCTCGGCCGCCGCCAGGTCGTGCGTCACCATGACCACCGAGCGCCCGTCCCGGGCGGCGGCACCGAGCAGATCGAGCACCTGGTCGCCCGGCTCCGTGTCCAGCGCACCCGTCGGCTCGTCGGCGAAGACCACATCGGGGCGCAGCGCGAGCACCCGGGCGACAGCGACCCGCTGCTGCTGCCCGCCGGAGAGCGCCGACGGCCGGTGCGAAGCCCGCTCGGCCAGACCGACGGCGGCGAGGGCGGCGTCGACAGCCCCGGCCGCCACCGGGCGCTTGGCCAGGCGGGCGGGAAGGGCGACGTTCTCGCGGGCGGTCAGGGAGGGGATCAGGTTGTACGACTGGAAGACGAAGCCCACGTGCCGGCGCCGCAGGGCGGCCAGCGCGTTGCCGTTGAGCGTCTCCAACCGGCTGCCCATGACGGTGACACTGCCGGAGGTCGCGGGCTCGAGGCCGGACATGCAGTAGAGCAGCGTGGACTTGCCCGAGCCGCTCGGCCCGACGACAGCCACGAACTCGCCGGCCGCGACCGTCAACGACACTCCCTTGAGCACGGGAGTGCGGTCGAAGGTCTTGGTCAACTGGTCGACGATCAGGTTCATGCACCGATCGTCGTCCGCGGCGCGGCCCACGGCGTCGGACCACGGTCCGACCCGGCGTCCTCCCCAGGGAGGACCCCCGCAACCCGCGCGCAACCCGGGGCCCGGGCGCTGGGCAACCGGACGGCAACCCGCAGGGCTTTCCGAGCTTTGCGCGGGGCTTGACGATCGGTTGAGAGCGGCTTGAGACAGGGTGCCGACATAGGCGGCATGACTGTCGCACACCTCATCGCCGTTCCCCCCGTCGTCATCGCCGGCAGCGACCGCGCCGAGTGGCAGTACGGGGACCCCACCGCCGTCGAGTTCAGCATCGTGATCCCCTTCCACAACCCCGGCGCCGCGCTGCGCAGCACGGTCGAGCGCATCTCGGACGCCCTCTACGCCCAGGGCATCCTCTTCGAGGTGCTCGCGGTGTCGGGCGGCACGAAGGACGGCTCGGAGCGCACGCTCGACGACCTGTCCCGCACGCAGGTCATCGCTCGCGGCGACATCCAGGACCGGGGCGCCGCGCTGCAGGCCGGCTTCGAGGCCGCCCGGGGCGCGTGGATCGGCTTCGTCGACGTCGACGCGGACTCCGAGGTCGACCCGTACGAGCTGATCGAGTGCCTGCACCGCGCCCGCGAGGAAGCCTCTGTCCTGGCCTGAAGAGCACCGCACCCTCCCCACGACCCCGTCTGAGACCCCGGCCCCGCTTCGGCGAGCCGGGGTCCGGTCGTTTCCGGGGGCCGGTCCGCGGGTTGTCAGCCGGTTGCACCTTGCGCCGTTCTTGAGGCCGGCCAGACAGGTGCTTGAGGGTGGCGGCCGATCTGACCGGCATGACAGCGACGACGCTCTCCCTCGCCACGGTGCGGGACCTGCAGGCGATCATCGACGCACAGGCGATCCGGCCCACCTTCCAGCCGGTCGTCTCGCTCCAGGACGGCACGGTCATGGCGTACGAGGCCCTGGCTCGCTTCGACCAGCACTTCCCCAACCCGGTGGACGCGTTCACCGCCGCGACCGCCGCCGGCATCGGCGTCGAGCTGGAGCTGCTCGCCCTGCAACGGGCCTTCGAGCACCTCGGCGACATGCCGGAGGGGACGATGCTCACCGCGAACCTGTCGGTCGAGGCGCTGCTCACCCCGCGCGTGCACGCCTTCCTGCTGTCGCACGCCGACCGCAGCATCGCGGTCGAGCTCACCGAGCACGCCCAGGTGCACGACTATCCGGCGCTGATCGCGGTGACCGACGTCCTGCGTGGCGCCGGCATCCTGCTCGCGGTGGACGACACCGGCGCCGGCTTCGCCAGCCTCAGCCACATCCTGCAGCTGCGCCCGGACATCATCAAGCTGGACATCACGCTGACCCGGGGCATCAACGAGGACCCGGTACGCATGGCCCTGGCCCGCTCGCTCGTCGGCTTCTCCTCCGACATCGGCGCCATCCTCATCGCCGAGGGCATCGAGACCACCGACGAGTACGACCGCCTGCGCGACCTGGGCGTCCGCTACGGCCAGGGCTACTATCTCGCCCGCCCCGGCCCGCTGCCCGACCGCGCCCTCATCCAGGCCGGCGCCGACCAGAACTGAGCGAATGCTGAAGTGACGGGCCCGGCGACCGAATAGAGGCATGTCCGCCCCGTCGCAGCCTTACCCGGAGGTCCCGTGTCCAGGCCACGTGCGCTCGTCGTCGAGGACTCGCCCGAGTTCACGCTGCTCTGCACCCATCTGCTCGAGAAGGAAGGCTTCGAGGTGCACGCCGTCACGGACGGCGAGGCCGCCGTCGAGCAGGCGCAGGCGCAGAAGCCGGACATCGCCATCCTCGACCTCGGGCTGCCCGACGTCGACGGCATCGAGGTGTGCCGCCGGATCCGGCAGTTCACCGACGCCTACATCATCATGGTCACCGGCCGCGCCGACGAGGTGGACAAGGTCGTGGGCCTCTCGGTCGGCGCCGACGACTACGTGACCAAGCCGTTCTCCCCACGCGAGCTGGCCGCCCGCATCCAGGCCATGCGCCGCCGCCCGCGGGCCGGCACGGCATCCGGTCCCGGTGCCGCCGTCCGCGAGTACGGCGACCTGCGCGTCGACCCCGAGGTCCGCGAGGTGACCCTGGCCGGCGCCGTCCTCGAGCTGACGAAGATCGAGTTCGGCATCCTGGACCTGCTGTCCTCCGCGCCCCGGCGCACCTTCACCCGCGGGCAGCTGCTCGAGGACGTGTGGGGCGACAACTGGTACGGCGACGACCACATCATCGACGTCCACGTCGGCAACCTGCGCAAGAAGCTCGGCGAGTCGGCCTCGTCCCCGCGCTACATCCGCACCCTCCGCGGCGTCGGCTACCGCTTCGAGCCGCAGAGCTAGGCGCTAGACCATGCGGTGACGGCCCGGCCGGTGACGGCCGGGCTTTTGCGTGCGTGCGGCCAGCCAGGCGGCGCCGGCGGTCAGGGCGGCTGCGGCCACGGCCCACGGGATGAGGCCGCTTGCCCCGGTGCCCGACGCCACGGGCGGCACCGAGCCGACCAGCGTGCGCAGGCTGCCGGCGGGCGTCTGGCCGGTGACCAGGATGCTGGTGCCCGGGCCCGCGGCGTCGGTCACGCGGAGCACGGTGGTGTCGGCGGCCCCCAGGATCGCGGAGGACGCCGGGACGACGAGCACGCGGAGGGCGCCGGACACGTCGGCCGACACCGTGCTGTCGCCCTGCGAGCCGACCTGCAGCTGGACCGTCGAGCCGCCCCGGAAGCCGACCGCGTAGACGGCGAGGTCGCTGGAGGACTCCTGCCACTGCACGGTGAGGGCGTCGGCCGTGCCTCCGTAACCGGGGCCGTCCGCGAGCGCGGCGCCCGGCAGCAGGACGGCACCCATCGTCAGGCCGGCCAGCGCGAGCGCGCTTGACCTGCGGAAACGAGAGGCTGTCACCTCTCCATGGTGCCACGAATGCCCGGAATGCCCAGGGCCCCCACAACCGGTCTGCAACCTTGCGGCGGGCTTGAGGTAGCTCAGAGATTGCATTGAGGGTCGGCCCCGATCGACACGGGCATGACCGCCTCAGCGCTCCCCAGCACCCCCGCCGCCGACAAGAACGCCGTCGAGACCGGCACGGGTCGGGCCCAGCTGTTCGACGCCTCGCGCCTCTGGTCCCCCGCGGACGCCGGCGTCGAGCTGACGGTGGTCGTGCCGTTCTACAACCCGGGGGCGGCGCTGCGGCCCACGGTCGAGCAGCTGATCGGCAAGCTGCGCGCGGAGGGGGTGGCGTACGAGATCATCGCGGTCTCGGACGGCTCCACGGACGGCTCGGAGCGTACGGTCGAGGGTCTCCCCGGGGTCCGGGTCGTCACCGCCGGCCGCAACCAGGGCAAGGGCGCGGCGCTGCACCTGGGCTTCGCGGCGGCGCGCGGGGCGTGGATCGGCTTCGTCGACGCGGACGGCGACATCGACCCCACCCACCTGGTCGACTATCTGCGGACGGCCCGGCAGGGCAACCACCCCGGCGTGTACGCGGACAAGCGGCACAGTGCCTCGGACAGCGCGTCCTCCAAGTTCCGCAAGCTCGTGTCGATGTTCTACTCGACGCTCGTGACGATGCTGTTCCTGCTGGGCATGCGGGACACCCAGACGGGCTGCAAGGTGCTGCGCCGCGACGTGCTCGCCACGCTGCTGCCCCGGATGCGGGAGCGCCGTTTCGCCTTCGACCTGGAGTTCTTCGTGGCGGCCAAGGCGGCGGGCATCCGCGGCTTCGTCGGCGCGCCGGTGCGGCTGGAGGAGCGGGTCGCCGGGTCGACGGTCACCTCGAAGGCGATCCTGCGGACGATCCGCGACACGTTCGTCATCTTCGGCCGGCTGCACCTGACCCGGCAGTACCGGCCCGTGCGCGCCGAGCTTCTCCCCCAGGCGGCTCCGGTGCTGGTGCAGCGGGAGGAGCAGGTGGCTCGCGCCGCGTGACGAAGAGCCACCGGCGCAGCTCGCGCCGATGCTCGACCAGGCCGGCCACGATCAGCCCGGCCAGCGTGAGCAGCGAGGCCGCCAGGCCCAGCCGCAGCCATCGCCACGGGGCATAGCGCACGGAGAAGCCCTCCGAGCGCGCCTCGACGGCCACGGTCCCGGCCGCCGTCCGCCGGGTCGGGAGAGTGCCGGCCCGCCAGCCCGGGGACCATTCCTCGGGGATGACGACCCAGCCGGGCGTACCGGGGGCGACGGCCCAGCTCGTGGAGCTCGTGCGGCGGATGCCACCGGACTCGGCCGAGGGGACGCGACCGGAGGGCGTACCGCCGGGCAGGATCGCCTCGGATCCGAGCTCACCTTGCGCCGCCAGCTCGGTTGCCGCGGCGTAGTCCCCGCTGCGCGCGGCGCCGACCCGTCCGGTGCCTTCGGCGCGGACTTCGTACAGGACCATGTCGTCCGTACGCAGCACAGCCTGCAGATCCCGCTGCCGGTCCAGCCACTCGTAGCTCTCCGCCTCCCGGTCCCGGGCCAGCGCCACATATCCGACGCCGAGCGGGGCGACCAGGCGCCCGAAGCTCCCGTGGCCGCCGTCCACGACGAGCCGTTGCACGTACGCCATCCGCCGCGACGACGAGTTGGTGCGCACCTCGCCCAGCTCCACCGCGTCGCTGCTCAGCACGGGACGGCGGAAGAACGCCCCGGCCGGGGTCGCCACCGTCCGCGAGTCCGTGAAGGCGAACGGCTGGTACTCGTGCCACGGCAGGAACAGCACCGACTCGTCGCCGGCGCCCATGATGCGGTCGGCGGCGTACCAGGCGCCCGGATAGTGGCTGACCCGCACGCTGCCGCCCAGCCCCCAGAAGAGGGAGGGCGCCGAGCCCGCGTAGCCGCTGAACACCGCCAGCAGCGCCGCGCCGCTCGCCAGACGGACGAGAGGCGGGCGCGCCGACAGGCACAGGGTCTTGAGGGCTTCCGCGGTCACGCCGACGCCGGCGGCGTACGCGATCATCGTGATCGACAGCCACTTCTGCTGCTCGCGCATCGCCTGGAACAGGGGCAGATGGTCGAAGGCGAAGCGGTAGACCGGCGCCAGCGGCCCGTGGATGCCGGCGCCGAGCAGCAGTCCGGCCCCGGCGAGCACGGCCAGCGGGACCCCGGTACGCGGCTCGCGGCGGCACAGCAGCGCCAGCCCCGCCGCGGCGCCGGCCACCATCGCCATGCCCGCCACGAAGCCGATGTCGACCTGGGGACTGCTGTCGGAGCTGCCGCGCCAGAAGCCTCGCAGCGACGCGAGGGTCACGAGCATGCCGCCGGGGCCGGCGTGGGGGGCGTACACGTCGAGGTCGCCGCGCCCCACCTTCACCGTGAGGATCGCGCTCAGCACCAGCACCACCGCGTACGCGTAGATGCCGCCCGCCGACAGGATCATGAGCACCGTACGCACCAGATCGCGCTTGCGCGGCCGCGGCAGCACCGCCACGGCGAGCAGGCACAGCCCACCCAGCCACGCGGCATGCGGGCCGACCGCCATGGCCAGCGCGTACCACCCGGCCGGGCGGGCCGCGAACCACGAGCCGCGCCGGCGCGCCCGCAACGCGGAAGCCAGCAGCCAGCACAGCAGTGACACGACCATCAGGAACGCCGTGTGCCCGGCCTGGAGGCGCTCGACGACGAACGGGTTGCAGCACACGAACAGTGCCGCCGGATAGCGCCGGGACCGGCCCCCGCCGATCAGCGCGGAGATGCCGCCCGCCGCCACCGGGAAGTAGCCCAGGATGATCAGCCAGCTCACCGCGCCCGGCCCGACCACGTTGCGCAGGGCCTGGGTGGCCAGCCGGTAGGGCATCGCGTCGAGCGCGGCGGGATCGAGCCCGTACAGGCCGGGGGTCATCGTCTGGTGCGGGCCGCTGACCCAGTCGAGCAGCAGCAGATAGCCGTCGCGGGTCCAGGGCGCCACCACCGCGGCCCCGGCGAGCAGCCCGAGCAGCGCCGACTCGGCCGTCATCCGGGCGGCCCGCGCCTCGAACCCGGGGATCCGCCGGTGCCGCGGCACCACCGCCGTGGTCACCGCGGGCTGTGGGCCGCTCTCACCACAGCCTCGATCACCGGCGCCACCGAGCTGTGCGCGCCCGACGTGTCGACCACGATCTCGGCGTGCCGGGCGGGGCGTTCGGCGAGCAGCCGGCGGAAGCGCTCCTGCTGCGCCTTTTGCTCCGCGAGCGAGCGTTCGGGCTTGCGCTCGTGGATGAGCTCGGCCGGGGCGTCGGGCAGCACGAGCACGTCGGGCGCGGGAACCACCGCCTCGGCGACGCGGGCGGCGGGCGAGCCGGGCCATGGCGACTCGCGGAGGTCGTAGACCCAGCGGTCGGCGACGACGACCTCGCCCCGGGCCACGGCCGGGGCGACGTGCCGGAGGTAGCGCCAGACGTACTCGCCGGCGTAGATCCAGGCGGCGACCTTGCGCAGGGGCGCGTGGGTGAGCACCGGTTCGGGCTTCTCGGCCGGGGCCGGGTCCGTGGAGCCCACGCCCAGGATCCGGCGGGCCAGGGCGACGCCGGGCAGGTTGCCGCGGGCCATCCCGAAGTACGCCGCCCGCGTGGCGAAGCCGAACTCGTGCAGCCCGGCGCGCACCGACTCGGCGACGGTCGACTTGCCCGAGCCGTCCGTGCCGACCAGGGCGACGACGACGCCGCGGGTGCGCAGCCCGTACGGTCCGGCGGCCGGCCCGGCGGGCAGCACCGACCGGCGCTGCGCCCAGGTGGCCGGGGCGGCGCCCGGGGTCAGGCTCCAGGCGGCCAGTCGCAGCCGCGCGCGCCGGGGCAGATCCGGATCGGGGTCCTCGCCTCCGGCCGCGCTGATCAGGTCGGCGGCGACCCGCGCGCCGAGCTGGGTGGTGAGGCGCCGGGCGAGCAGCTCGCGCCCCACCGGGTCGGCCACCGCCCAGGCCGCCCGGGCCTCCACCAGCCGGTACGCGTCCGGCAGCCGCCCCCGCAGCACCGGCCGCACGAGCAGGTCCGCCATCGCCGCCGCCCCGGTGAGCCGGCGGTCCTCGACGGTGACGCCGGCCGCCGGGACCAGCAGCACCGGCCCCACGCGCAGGTCGCCGTAGGTCAGGTCGACCACGGCGGGTCCGGTGGCCGTGCGCACGGCGATGCTCAGGTGGCACAGCCGGCGCGGGTCGTGCGCCTCGGCGATCAGCGCCGCCGGGCCGTGACTGCGCAGGGCGGCGGCCACGCTCTCGGCCGTGCGCTGGGTGCCGCCGAGCCAGATGTCGAGATCCTTGGGGCCGGTGTCCGCGGCCCAGCGCCCGGGTGCGTCCTCGGCGCCCTGCCACGCCCATGGCACCCCGGTCGCGTCGAGCGCCGCAGCGATCGCACGCAGCAGCTCGTCCCGGGTCGGGATGGCTCGGACAGGCAGATAATCGGTCATTTCCCCCGAGTATGACCCTCAGGCGAACGCCACCGTGGCCGTATCCCGAACACGGGTCCGGCGATGACGACCTCGGCGAGGCCGGTGGCCGAAGGCGGCGACGACAGCCATGAGGATCAGCCCGTTCGCCACGGCGTAGGGCGTCAGGTCGACCCCGCCGCGCGCGCTGGCCGCCGGGGGCAGGCCGCCGATCAACGTCCGCGATCCGGCACTCGCGCTGCGCCCGCTGACCAGCACCGACGTCCCGGACAGCCCGGGCCGCGCGCCGAGCATGACGGTGTACTTGACCGTGCCGTTGTCGTCGGCCCGCACGTCCTGCCACGGGTTGCTGCCGACCCGCACCTGGGCCACCGACTTCTTGCGATAGCCGATCGCGGCGATGTTGATCTCGCCGGTCTTCTCGTCGTAGGCCACGGTCAGCCCGGCGCCGGGCGACACGAATTTGCTCTTGGCCTGCTTGGGGGCGGTGTCCGGCCAGAGCGCGAGGACCGCGGCGGCCGCGGCCAGCAGGACCACGGCCACAACGACCCGGACCTTCTTCGGCACGCTGCTCGGCTGGGACATGTCCCCACTATGCGGCGGCTTTTCCGCGTGTGACGCAACCTCACGGCGGAAATGAACAGATCTTGAGTCGCGCGGCCGATAGGCACCCCCGTGACACTCGGAACCGGCCGGCTCGGCCGCCTGCTCGCGGTCGGCGCCGCCCCCATCGCGGTCGCCGTCGCGGCGCAGAGCGTGGGCAACCTGCTCTTCCACGCGGTGGTGGGCCGGACGCTGGACCCGGGCACCTACGGGGCCCTGGGCGCGGTGCTGGCCGCCATGACGATGCTCGGCGTCCCGCTGGGCGCGCTGCAGACGGCCGCGTCCGCCCTCGTCGCCGAGCACGGCCCGAGCCGGGACACGACGCGGCGTACGCTGCGCTCGGTCGGCCTGTGGTCATTGATCCCCGCGGGCATCGTGCTGGCCTGCGCGCCCCTGCTGCGCGACTACTTCCACCTCTCCTCGCTGGCCCAGTCCGCCCAGCTGGCGCCCTACCTGGTGGTGGCCGCGCTCGCCGCGACCGCCCGGGGCCTGCTCCTCGGCGACCGCCGCGTGGCGACCGTCGCCCACACCTACTTCGTGGCCACCGCGATCCGGCTCGGGCTCGGGCTCGCCCTGGTCATCCCCTTCGGCGTCTCCGGCGCGCTGGCCGCGACCGTGCTCTCCGAGCTCGCCGCGCTGCTGGTGGCCCTCCGCCCGCTCCGGGCCAGCGCAGGTCCGGGACAAAACGGGCTGCGGCTCGGCGCGGTCGCGCACGCCGGGATCGCGGTCACCGGGCTGTTCCTGTTCTCCACGGTCGACCTGCTGCTGGCCCGGCACCACCTCGCCGCGGCGGCGTCCGGCGCCTACGTCGCCGCGGCCACCCTGGCCAAGACCGTGCTCGCACTGCCGGCCGGCATCATGGCTGCCGTCTTCCCGCGCCTGCTCGCGGCCCGCAACCGCCCCGGACGCGGCCGCGCGCTGCTCTCCGGCGGACTGGCCGTGACGGGTCCCGCGCTGCTCGGCGCGCTCGTGATCGTCGCGCTGCCGGGCCTGGTGCTCACGGTGCTCTACGGGGACGCGTACGCGGGTGAGACCGGCCTGGTCCGGACGCTGGCAAGCGTGGCCGCCCTGACCTCGTTCGTCACGCTGCTCACCAACGCGGCGCTGGCCCGGGACGCCCGGACGATCGCCGTCCCGTGGCTCGGGGCGGTGCTCGAGGTGGCCCTGATCGAGGTGTGGCACGGCTCCGCCGCGCAGATCGCCGCCTGCTCGGTCGCCGCGCTGGTGCCGACACTGCTGGCGATGTTGCTGCTGGAAGTGCGGGTCTGGGGCCGGGCTCCTCAACCGCAGCCGGTCGCTGCCGAATCTTCCGCTACTGCCGCGACTGCGGCCTGACCCCCTCGGAGCCTCCCGTGCGCATCCTGGTGTTGAACTGGCGCGACCTGTCCCACCCGGCCGCCGGGGGCGCGGAGGTGTACACCGAGCAGGTGCTGCGCCGCTGGGCCGCCGCCGGCCACGAGGTGACCCTCTTCGCCGCCGCGGTCGCCGGGCGTCCCGCGGCCGAGCTGCGCGATGGCTACCGGGTGGTCCGCGCCGGCAACCGGTTCACCGTCTACCGCGAGGCCCGCCGCTGGTACGAGCGCTGCGGCCGGGGCCGGTTCGACATCGTCGTCGACGAGACCAACACCGTGCCGTTCCTGGCCCACGAGTGGGTGGACGACGCCCGGACGGTCGCCCTGGTCCACCAGACGTGCGAGGAGATCTGGCACCACAACGCGCCGCCGCTGGTCGCGCATCTGGGCCGGCTGGCGCTGGAGCCGCGGTGGCTGCACCGGCTGGCGTCGGCCCCGGTGCTGGCCGTGTCCGAGTCGACCCGCGACGCGCTGGCCCGCTTCGGCGCCCGGGACGTCACGGTCGTGCCGGAGGGCTACGAGCCGCCGGCCACGCTGCCGGACAGCGCCAAGGAGAAGGTGCCCACGGCGGTCTTCTGCGGGCGGATGGTCAGCTACAAGCGGCCGTACGACGTCATGCGCGCCCACCAGCTCGCCCGCCGGGAGATCCCGTACCTGCGGCTCTGGATGATCGGCGGCGGCCCGCTGCTCGACAAGCTGCGCGCCGAGGCCCCGGCCGGCGTCGACTTCGTCGGGCGGGTCAGCGAGCGGGTCAAGCACGACATGATGGCCCGCGCCCACGTGCACCTGGCGACCAGCGTCCGCGAGGGCTGGGGACTGGTGGTCACCGAGGCGGCCGCGCTGGGCACACCCACCATCGCGTACGACGTCCCGGGCCTGCGCGACTCCACGTTCGCGGCCGGCGGGGTGGTCGTGCCGCCGAGCCCCGAGGCCATGGCCCACTGGATCACCGAGCTGCTGCCGGGCTGGCAGACGCGGTCCTTCGAGCCCGTTCCCTACGGCGGCGCCCACTCCTGGGACGACGTCGCCACCACCCTCTTCGACGCGGTCTCGCAGCGCGCCGCCTGACTGGCAGGAGTTCCCGTGAGGATCAGTTTCGTCGTGCCGACCCGCAACAACGCCCGTACGCTGGCGGCCTGCCTCGGCTCGATCAAGGCCCAGACGCACCCCGACGTCGAGCTGCTCGTCATCGACAACGGCTCGGCCGACGGCACCCCGGAGCTCGCCGAGCGCTTCGCCGACAAGGTCGAGCAGTTCGGTCCCGAGCGCAGCGCGCAGCGCAACCGCGGCGCCTACCTGAGCACCGGCGACGTCGTCGTCTTCATCGACTCGGACATGGTGCTCGAGCCGCACGTCGCCACCGAGATCGAGCGGCAGTTCGCCGCCGCCCCGGGCACCGGCGCGCTGGTCATCCCCGAGCGGTCGTTCGGCGAGGGCTTCCTGGCCCGCTGCCGGCAGCTCGAGAAGATGCTGTACGTCGGCGATCCGGCCGTGGAGTCGCCCCGCGCCTTCCGCCGGGCGGTCCTCGACGAGCTGGGCGGCTGGGACGAGCAGCTGACCGCCGCCGAGGACTGGGACCTGGCCGACCGGACCCGCGAGATCACCACCATCGGGCGGGTCGGGGCGTGGATCTGGCACGACGAGGGGCGCATCCAGCTGCGGGCGACCTTTGCCAAGAAGCGGTACTACGGCCGCTGGATCGACCAGTATGTACGCATGCATGCGGATTCGAGCGGGGACAAGTTCGCGCGTACGGCGCTGCTGCGCCACCCGGGCCGGCTGCTGCGCCACCCGGTGCTCACGGCGGGTCTCGTGACGTTGAAGGCGACCGAGGCCGCGGGGCTGGTGCTGGGCATCCGGGACAGTCGGGCGGCGGCTCGCTCATGAGTTCCGGGCCGCGCGTCGTGCACCTCATCGCCGAGTTCTCGGCGCACGAGGCCATGGGCCGGACCGTCACCGAGACGGCCGGGCGGGTGCCGGGCACCCATCACCTGGTGACCTCGGCGGCGCACGACGGGCACGCGGTCTTCGCGAGCGTGGACGAGATCGGGGGCGCGGTCGCGTCCTTCCCGCTCGGGCGCACGGCCGCGCTGGCCGGGGTGCTCGCCCGGATCCGGCCCGACGTGGTGCACCTGCACGCCGGGGCGCTCGGCCCGGTGCAGGCCGCGCTGCCGGTGCTCCGGCCGTACAAGACGGTGCTGACCGCGTACGCGTGGCCGACCGTGCCCGGGCCCGCGGCCTGGCGCCGGGCGTCCCTGGCCGAGATGCGCGCCTCGAACGTCCTGCAGCCCCGCGTGGCCCTCACGACCCTCCTGCCGCCCGCGCTCGCCACGGCGGCCCTGCACCGCGCCGGCGTCTCGACCGTGCTCACACCGGACCCGCGGGTCGCCGAGCGCCTGGGCGACCGCGCGGGCATCACGGTGACCCGGCTGCCCTCGGGCGCTCCGGCCGACGAGCGCCGCGCCCGCTTCGACGCCGGGACGCCCACGGTCGTGTTCGCCGGGCGGGCCGAGACCGTACGCGGCCTGGACACCCTGCTCGCCGCCTGGCCCACGGTCCTCGATCGCGTGCCCGGCGCGCGGCTGCGGCTGCTGCTCATCCCGCGGCCCGAGCTGCCGGCGATCCTGGCCCGCGCCGAGTCGCTGGAGTCCGTGGACGTCGTCACCGAGCCGGTCCCCGACCTGCTCGCGGAGCTGGCGGCGGCGCAGGTGGGCACGTGGCCGTTCAAGTTCGACTACACGACGTCGCCGCCCGCGATGGCCGTCGCCGAGGCCATGAGCGTCGGGCTGCCCGTCGTGGCCACCGACGTCGCGTGCGTGCGGGCGGTCCTCGAGCCGGGCGTCAACGGGGTGGCCGTCCCGCCCGCCCGGCCCGCCGAGCTGGGCGACGCCCTGGCGAGCCTGCTGCGCGACGAGGTGTCCTGGCGCCGGTACGCGACCGCGGGGCTGGCGTCGGTGCGCGAGCGGCTGGGCTGGGACCGGGCCGCGGCGGTCACCGCCTCGGCGTACGCGGCGGCTTAGAAGGGGTTGTCATGGGGTTCGCGGCACGCGCGCTGGTCCAGGCCCTCCCGGGTCCGGCGGCGATCGTCGACGCCGACGGGCGCATCCTTGTCGCCAACGACACCGCGGTGTTCCCGGAGGGTTCGCTCTTCGCCGACCCGGGCGGCACGATGCACGTCGCGCCCCTGGAAGCCTCCTGCGGGGCCCAGCGGCGTCTGGTCACGATGCCCCACTCGGACAACTCGGATGCGGTCGCGGCGGCGAAGTCGCAGTTCCTCGCGCTGCTCGGGCACGAGATCCGCACGCCGGTCACCGCCGTCGTGGCGATGGTCGACCTCCTGCGCGCCCAGCCCCTGCCCGCCGAGGCCCGCGAGGTCGTCGACAGCACCCGCCGCTCGGTGCACGCCCTGCGCACGCTGACCGACGACCTGCTCGACCTGGCCCGCCTGGAGACCGGCACGCTGGAGGTTCAGCGGGAGCCGTTCGCCCTGCGCCCCCTGCTCGAGAACGTGGTCGAGCCGTTGCAGCACCTCGTGCGGCGCAAGGGCGTCCTGCTGCTCGCCGCGCCCGCTCCGGAGCTGCCGGCCACGCTCGTCGGGGACGCGGACCGGCTGCGGCAGGTGCTCAGTGCCGTGGTCGGCAACGCCGTGAAGTTCACCGAGGACGGCGAGGTCGTCGTCACGGCCGCTGCCTCCTCCGCGGCCGAGTTCGTCATCACGGTCTCCGACACCGGCCCGGGCATCGCCGCCGGCGACCTCGAACGGATCTTCGCGCCCTTCACCCAGGCCGACTCGTCCGCGGCCCGCCGCCACGAGGGTGCCGGGCTCGGCCTGGCGCTGGCCTCCCGGCTGTGCGAGCGGATGGGCGGATCGCTGACGGCCGAGTCGGCTCCCGGGGCCGGTTCGTCGTTCCACCTGCGGCTGCCGCTGGTCGCCGCGCCGGACCAGCCCGAGTCCGATCCGCTGCCGCTGGCCACGCGCAAGGTCGCGGTCGTGGCGCCGACGCCGCGCTCGCTCACCGCCTTGTCCTGGCTGCTGACCAGCGCCGGCGCCGACCCGCTGGCGGCCACGCTGGACGAGGTCGTCACCGGTGCCACGGCCACCGACACCGTGGTCTGGTGCGACGACGCGCACGACGAGGCGGCGGTGGGCCGGGCGGACGAGATCATCGGCGCGCTCGGCACGTCGGGCCAGGCCCTGATGATCAGTACGACCGACCCGCGCACCGGCGTCGTGCGGCGGCCCGGGATGCTCACGGCGCCCCTGGTGCTGGCCCGGCTCGTCGCCGCCCTCAACCGGGAGCGGACCGGCGTGCGCGGTGCGCCCGTCACGGTGGCCCCGCTCGCCGGCGGCCGGGTGCTGCTCGCGGAGGACAATGACGTCAACCGTACGGTCTTCCGCCGCATGATCCAGCTCCTCGGCGTCGAGTGCGACGCGGTGCCCGACGGGGCGGCCGCCGCGGAGGCGCTGCTCGGCCCGGACCCGTACGACGTGGCGCTCATGGATCTGCAGATGCCCGGCACCGACGGCATCGAGGCGACCCAGCGCGTGCGGGCGGCCGGCAATGAGACGCCGATCCTGGCGCTGACGGCCACTGCCCTGCACGGGGACCGCGAGCGCTGTCTCGCGGCCGGGATGAACGGGCACCTCAGCAAGCCGATCACATTGCCGGAGCTGCGGACGGCGCTGGCTCCGTACCTGTCGGCCAAGCCGGCGCCGGCGACGCCCCTGGACCTCACCCGGCTCCAGGAGCTGGAGGAGCAGCTCGAGGACAGGGCCCTCGTGGTGGCGACCGTGGACACGTTCCTGGCGCAGCTCGACGGGCGCCGGCTCGCGATGTCCGACGCCCTGCGCCGCCACGACGTCGACGGACTGCGGGCCGCCGCGCACACGCTCAAGTCGTCCAGCGCCCTGCTCGGGGCGATGCCGCTCGCCGACGCCTGCGCCGAGCTCGAGCGGCAGGCGACCACCGGGGCGGCCGCCGACCGGCTGACCGAGCTGGTGGAACGCATCGAGAGCGCCGTCAGCGGCGCCACGAAAGGCATGAAGCAGTACCTCGCCGGGGACGAGAGGTGACCGTCGTGACCGATCCGGAGACTCTGGCCGCGCAACTCGAGCAGGAGCGGCTCCGCAACGAGCAGCTCGAGCGCACGGTCCGCGCCCTCAACGACTCCGTCCAGGAGCTCGAGGCCTTCGCCCGCGAGGTCAGCCACGATCTCAAGGCGCCGCTGGCCGGCATCCTGGGCTACGCCCAGCTGCTCGAGAACATGGACTTCGGGCCGGCCCGCCCGGCCGAGTTCGACGACTTCGTGCACGAGATCGGCCGGGGTACGAGCCTGATGAGCCGGCTGATCGACGACGTCCTCGCCTACTCCACCGCCCGCGGCGCCGTGCTCCACCTGACCGACGTCGAGCTGACCGCCGTGCTGGCCGACGTGGCCGCCGAGTGGGCCGGCGACGTCTCCAGGCCGGCGCCGCGCATCACGTGGGACGACCTGCCGGCCGTACGCGGGGACGATCTGATGCTCCGCCGCGTGATCGACAACCTGATCGGCAACGCGGTGAAGTACGTGCGGCCCGGCGAGGCGGCCCGGGTCCACGTCTCCGCCGACGTCATCCCGGCCGCCGAGGGCCACGAGGGGTTCGTCCGCGTGGAGGTCACCGATCAGGGCATCGGGATCCCCGAGGGACAGCACGAGGCGATCTTCGGCGAGCTGCACCGGGCCCATCCGGCGTACCCGGGAACGGGTCTGGGGTTGACCATCTGCCGCCGGATCGTGCGCCGGCTCGGTGGCGAGATCGGCGCCGACCCCGACTTCACCGGGGGCGCGCGCATCTGGCTGACCCTGCCGGTCGCCCGGACCATGATTCTCCGGTGAGCTTGCTCATTTGCTGACATCACCTTGCTCGGGTCTTGAGGTTTGCTTCCGATAGGGCTGGCTGTTCGACTCGAATCCCGAGATGAGGCCAGATGAACGTGAGGCGACTGCTCACCGCGGTGAGCGCGACTCTTGTGGGCGTGGCAGCCACCGCTGTCGTGAGCCCGGTCGCCGCACTGGCGGCGCCGGCGGCTCCCAAGAGCTTCTCGGTGGCACGGGCCACCGATGACGTCAAGAAGATCAACGTCACGTGGAAGGCCGTCAGCGACGCCGACCACTACGTCGTGGACGTGGTCGCCGCCGGCAACGTGCAGTCGCTGATCAACGTGCCGGCGTCGACGCTGTCCTACACCGTCGACGCGCCGGACATCACCGCGTCGTACAAGGTGCGCATCGGCGCCGCGGACGCGGCCGGCGCGACCGCCTCCACCGGCTACTGGACGGTCAAGTCGCTCGTGCCGAGCACCGCCAGCGGCCTCGCGCTGAACCGCGAGGACAACGGCGCCACGGCCGCCATCACGTGGAAGACGCCGTCGTGGATCGGCTACACGCCCATGACCGCCTATCACGTGGTCTTCTCGCGCAACTCCGACGGCGTGGTGCTCCGCGACTACCGCAGCCTCGACACGTCCTTCCGCCTGGAGGGCATCGACCCGGCGCTGTCGTACAGCATCTCGCTCACCACCGAGAACGAGTACGGCGCCGGCACCACGATCAAGTCGACCCTGGCCAAGTGGGTCCCCTCCGACGCCAGCGGCCTCATCGTGCAGCGGCGCTCGGACGACCCGAACACCGTCGAGGTGCTCTGGACCGAGGCCGCCTCCGGGGTCGAGCCGACCTACTACCAGATCGGCTACGGCGAGTCCAAGGTCACCGCGATCACCAAGGTGACCGCGCCCGCGACCTCCGGCTCGATCAAGCTGGACACCACCAAGGCGTGGATGGTGCAGGTCAAGGCGTACAACGGCAACGGCGGCAGCAACGGCATCACCGGCACCGTTCCGGTGTGGACCGCCCCCGCCGCGCCGGCCGCGACCACGCCCACCACGGTGACGGTCGACCCGACGCCCGCCGCCACCACGCCGGCCGCCGCGACCCCGGTCACCGCGCCTACCACCGCGCCCGGGGCGAGCCCCGAGGAGACCACCACCTCGACGACGGTGACCACCGGCAACGACCGGACGCCGCCGACCATCAAGGCCACCCTGACGCCGACCCCCAAGAGCTGGATCGTCGCCCCGACGACCATCAGCTTCGCCTGTGACGACCTGGTCGAGATGGCGTCCTGCCCGGCCGACATCAAGGTCGACAAGGACGGGGCGCAGCAGCGCTTCTCCGGCACCGCGATCGACAAGGCCGGCAACACCACGACGATCACGCTGACCGTCAACGTCGACATGACCGCCCCGGTCATCACCGCCTCGGTGCAGGGCACCAAGAACGACGAGGGCTGGTACACCTCGGTGCCGGTCATCCACTACACCTGCTCCGACGCCACCTCCGGCGTGAACCTGTGCCCCGCCGACACCCCGGTGACGAAGGACGGCCTGGGCCAGAAGATCATCGGCACGGCGTACGACAAGGCCGGCAACACCACGCCGACCCCGGTCACGATCAACCTCGACCAGCTCGCGCCGGTCGTCACGGCCACCGTGCTCGGCGACGCGAACGCCGACGGCTGGTACACCGTCGCCCCGACCATCCGCTACACCTGCAGCGACGCGCTGTCCGGCGTGGCGCTGTGCCCGGACGACAAGAAGGTAACGACCGACGGCAAGCTGCAGACCATCGTCAACACGGCCAAGGACAAGGCCGGCAACGCCGCCGACGTCGCGCTCAAGCTGAACGTCGACACCAAGGCGCCGCAGATCACCGCCGAGATCAAGGGCGAGCGGACGGCCGACGGCTGGTACACCGGTGAGCCGCTGGTCCACTTCACCTGCACCGACGAGGCCTCCGGCGTGGCGTTCTGCCCGAGCGACCAGATCGTGCGGCTCGACGGCAGCGACCAGACGCTGATCGGCACGGCCAAGGACGTGGCCGGCAACACCGCCACCGCCTCGCTCACGGTGAACGCCGACAAGGTGGCCCCGACCATCACGGCGACCATCACCGGCGCCGAGCCGAACGCCGAGGGCTGGTACCGCAGCGCGCCGACCGTCCACTTCACCTGCGCCGACGAGGGCTCCGGCATCGCCAGCTGCCCCGAGGACACCACGCTGACCACCGAGGGCGTCGCCAAGGTCATCGGCACCGCCGTCGACAAGGCCGGCAACACCGCCACCGCGGCGCTGACCCTGAACATCGACGCCACCGCGCCGGAGATCACCGCCACCGTCGTGGGCGACAAGACCGACGACGGCTGGTACCGCACCGCGCCGGTCATCCACTTCGAGTGCACCGACGCCGGCTCCGGCATCACCGGCTGCCCCGGCGACAAGACGGTCCTCGCCGACGGCGCGAACCAGATCGTCCTGGGCACCGCGACCGACGCCGCGGGCAACACGGCCACCGCCTCGGCGACCGTGAACCTCGACTCGGCCCTGCCGGTCATCAAGGCCACCGTGCTCGGCGAGAAGAGCGCCGACGGCTGGTACCGCACCGCCCCGGTCGTGCACTTCGAGTGCACCGACGGCCTGGCCGGCATCGCGGTCTGCCCGGACGACGTCAAGGTCACCAAGGACGGCGCCGACCAGCGCATCGCCCGCTCGGTGATCGACAAGGCGGGCAACACCGCCGCCGCGGCCGTGGCCGTCAACGTCGACCAGATCGCCCCCGAGATCACCGCGACCGTGACCGGCACCAAGAACGACGCCGGCTGGTACCGCACCAACCCGACCGTCCGCTTCACCTGCACCGACAACATCTCGACGGTCGCCAGCTGCCCCGCCGACGTCACGGTGACCACCGAGGGCGCCAAGATCGCCGTGCCCGGCAAGGTCACCGACAAGGCCGGCAACACCAACGAGGCGTCGGTCAGCCTGAACATCGACAAGACCGCCCCGAAGGTGTCGATCGCCGGCGCCGTCAACGGCACGGTCTACGGCATGGAGGCGCTCCCCGTGGTCTCCTGCCTCACCACCGACGACGCGTCGGGCGTGGCGACCCAGGCCGCCATGACGCACACCAGCACCGACAAGGGTGTGCACACGGTGATCTGCAAGGGCGCGGTCGACAAGGCCGGCAACGCGGCGAACCCGCTGACCATCACCTACACGGTCGAGCCCACCATCGCGTGGCTCATCCAGCTGACCCACCAGTACGCCGGGGACAACGCGACCGCCTCGGTGCTGGGCAGCCTGGACACCTCGCTCAACAAGCGGTGGTTCCTGATCTACATCGCCAAGGTGCTGGCGCTGACTGTCGGTAAGAAGCCGGTGATCTCCAGCGCCCAGGCCACGACGCTCATCTACTGGGCTTACGTGCTGGACCGGAAGTACTGATCACCATTCCTTAAAAAATCTTTAAATGCGGGGCCCGGGTGTACGCGAACCCGGGCCCTGCGCCTTTGTGCACCGGTTATGTACTCCCGGTGCTGTTGATCTCCATTTCCGCAAGTGCAGATACCCGACGGTACCCATCGTCGGGCACGCATATTTAAGCGACTATTCTTCGTGTTCGCGGGCCGCCGGACCCGTGACTGAAAGTGATCGGATCGAGACGAGCGGGGCAGTACTGGATGGACGGGAACCTGGGCGCAATCCTGCTCTGGGGCGTGGCCGGCCTGGCCGCGCTGCTGCTGCTCATCTGGGTGGTCGCCGGCGTCGTCCACGCCCGCCGCAAGCCCTCCGAGCCCCCCGCGCCGACTCCGCCGCCCGGTGCCCCGCCGCGCCCCCACCGCGTCATCACCGAGTCGGGCACGCTGGCCCCGGCGGGCTCACTTCTCCGCCCGGACGCCGAGCCGCAGCGCTACTCCTGGGACGAGCCCCGCTCGCACCGCCGCTTCAGCCGGTGGCCGGTCGCCTTCGCCACCGTGGCCGTCCTGGCCGCCGTCGCCGGGGGCATGACCTGGCTCCAGCGCGACCGCGACGCGGCCGCCGACCGCCAGAGCGCCGAGGGCTGCCCCGACACCATCCTGCGCGTCGCCGCCGCCCCCGAGATCGCCCCGGTCATCGAGGCCGCCGCCCGCAAGCTGGCCCCCGAGGGCGCCACCTGCGGCCCGGTCTACGTGGGGGCCGAGGAGCCGTCCACCGTCGGCAGCGGCGTGCAGAAGCCCGACGTCTGGATCCCCTCCAGCAGCGCCTGGCTCGACCTCGCCGCCGCCGGGGGCACCACCTACGACACCAAGGGCGGCCCGCTGGCCCGCTCGCCGATCGTGATCGCCGCCCCGGCCAAGACCGCCGCCCGGTTCGCCAAGAAGGACAAGACCTCCTGGGCGGCGCTCATCGACAGCGTCAGCAAGCAGCGGGTCAAGGACGTCGCCATGCCCGACCCGCAGCACAACACGGTCGGCATGCTCTCCGTCTATGCCGTGCAGGCCGCCATGAACAAGACCACCCCCGACGACGGCATCGCCCAGCTGCGCGCGCTGACCCTGCGCAGCCGGCTCACCGACGCCAACGCCGACCCGTCGGTGCTGCTGCGCGACCACGCCACCGAGGTCTTCCCGACCACGGAACAGCAGCTGGCCAAGGACACCGATCTCACCACCCTGTACCCGCAGGACGCCATGATCGAGGCCGACTACCCGTACGCGATCTCCCGCACCACCAAGCAGCGCGACCTGGCCAACAAGCTGCGCGCGGCCATCACCACCAAGTCCCTGACCGCGGCCGGCTTCCGGGCCGAGGCCGACCCGCGCGCCCTGAAGCTGCCCGACGACCCGAGCCGCCTCACCCGGACCGCCCAGCAGTGGTCCCAGTACCGGACCTTCCCCTTCCAGGTCCTCCTGCTCGTCGACGGCTCCGGCTCCATGAACCAGAAGGTCACCGACAAGGGCGGCCGCGTCACCACCAAGGCGACGCTGCTCCGCGAGTCAGGAGCCAACGCCAACACCCTCTTCGGCGACGACACCAGCATCGGCATGTGGTACTTCTCGTCCCCCACCCCGGAAAGCACCCCCCACGTCGAAGCCGTCCCCCTCGGCCCCCTGACCGACGACATCAACGGCAAGTCCCGCCGCGAGGTCATGGGCGCCGCGATGGCCGCCTACAAGGCCGTCGACGACGCGGGCACCCCGCTCTACCGCACCGTCCTCGACGGCGTCGACTCGATGCGGTCCAAGGCCAAGGAGGGCACGATGAACATCGTCATCGTCCTCACCGACGGCCAGGACGAGGAATCCGACTTCACGATGACCCAGCAGGCCTTCCTCGACCAGTTGCAGAAGGACGCCGACCCGCGCAAGCCGGTCCCGGTCATCGCCGTCGGCCTCGGCCAGGACGCCGACATGAACGCCCTCAACGCCATGGCCAAAGCCACCGGCGGCCAGGCCATCTCCGCCACGAACCCGGCCGACGTGGCCTCGGCCATCGCCCAGGCCTTCCTCGCCGCCCACGCCCCGCGCTGAGGGTGCGTCCGGCGGATCACGGCGTCGTCGTGATCCGCCGGACGTGCCCTGACCGTCAATCCTGCGGAGGTCGTCCCGCCAGCACCCGGCGACGGCGCCGCTCGTACTCCGCCGCGGAGATGACACCCAGGCCGTAGCGACCCTGGTCGTCGCAGCTGTGCCCCACCCCGAAACTGACCGCCGCGTCCTCCAGGCCGGCCCACGTGACCTGGACGTGCTGCATGGTGGGGTCCTCGATCACGCCCGGATGCCCGTGCCAGAGGCGGTCACAGACCGGGGGCGGATCGCCCACTCCTACGACGAGATCGTCGGTGGTCGTCTCGCCCAGATACTCGACGAAGAGCCCCCGCGACAGCCGGCCGATGTCCAGGACGCCGGGGTCGCTCATCCGGGCAGTCTAGAGCGCCGCGGAGGGCCGGCTACCGTGCCCGGATCGGCGTCGCCGTCAGTCCGATTTGTCGATCAACTTGTCGCTACGGGAGCAGTTGCAGGTGAGGTGAGCCAGGCGCAGGTTGTGACGCTCATCGGTGCCGCCGTGCGAGGCGGGGACGACGTGGTCGACCGATCCGGCGTACTGGTGCGGCCAGAAGAGGCCCGGGTCCACGGGGTCTTCGCACAGCCAGCAGACCCAGCCGTCCTCGGCGCCGAGCTTGTCGACCCAGCGCCGCATGTTCACGCTGCCCGCGATCCGGCCGCTCGGCTTGCACGTTCGACCGCAGTACTTGCGTGCGCGTCCCTCGCCCGGATCGAACTGGCTGCCGCACGTAGCGCACGTGGCGATGCGGGGAAGGCCCCGGACATGCACGTCGCCGTACTTGCGTTCGCGCTGGTAGTGCCGGTTGCACATCGTGCTGCCGGGTGCATACGTGCGGCGGTCGCAGCCGCTGACCGCGCACAACTTGTCTCGCGACATCGGAAACGTCCGGGTCGACGGGTCGGAATGGTCTAAATGCCGACCCCCATCTGCTCGGCCAGCTCCGCGATGGGCGCCGGCGGCTTTCCCCGGGTGCGGCTCAGCACGTCGGAGAGGACCTCGTGCGCCAACGGCCGGCACCGGATCTCCGACGGGGCGAGCCTGTCGCCCTCGAGCACCATTTCGCCGGCCTTTTCCACGTCGCCGATCTGGGCGTACCCGCGGGGGACAGTCAGATAGTGGTCGGCCCGGTGCTCCGGCGGCATCGCTGCGAAGCTTTTGTGGTCGAGCTGCTCGTGGCAGCGCACCGCGGCCGCCGCCCGGTGCAGCTGAACATTGGTCGGGCCGAACCGGGTCCAGTAGTGCGTCTGCTCGTCGCCCAGCTCTCGGACGGCCTCCTCAGCCCCCGCGATCAGGTCACGCACGGTGGCGTCGGCCCCGATCCGGGCTGCCGCCAGCGCCCCGTTGGCCAACAGCATCCCGTAGACACTGACCCGTTCCGGGGACCGTTCCTGTCCGCCCGAGGCCAGCCGGTCAGCGACGTTGACGTTGACGTCGAGGGCGGCGTGGGCGCGGTCGAGCGAGAGCAGCGCGCTGCCGACCCGATAACTGGCCCGCCCGGCCAGCAGCGGGTCGCCGGCGCGCTGGGAGACCGCGATCGACCGGTCCGCGGCCAGCCAGGACAGCTCGTGCTCGCCGACCTTGCGCAGCGTCGTGGAGGCGATCTGATAGACCTGCCCGAGCAGGTGGGCGGCCGCACTGGCCTCCTTCCCTCCGGCATGCGCGCTGTCGGCGGCTTGGGCATCGTGCAACAGCTGCGGGAGCATTCGGGTTAATGGGCCGTAGTTCCTGTGCTGGTAGGTCAGCCATGCCCGGCGAACGGCCTTCCCCAGCTCGGACAAGGGCGGCGCAGGCGGTGGCTGGGCGAAGAACGCGCTCATCAGGTCGTAGCGTTCCAGGGCGGCGCGGATCTTCTCGATGTCGACCTGGTCAATGTCGTTCCGCGTCTCGGGCCGTGGCTCGACGTCCCGGCCCAGCAGCAGCTGGACGTCGACGGCGAGGACGTCCGCGATCTCGTAGATGACCGAGAGCTTGTCGATGCGGCGCACCCCGCGCTCCACCTTGTCGACCCAGCTCCTGCTCTTGCCCATCCGGTCCGCGAATACCTGCTGGGACATCTTGCGCCGGGTGCGCCAGTAGGAGATGCGGCGGCCGATCGGCAGGCCGCCGGCCGGATAGTGCGCCGGTGCGCCGGCGACGGTGCTTCGTCCGCGGCGGGTCGGCGCGGCGGGGCACAGCAGGTGCAGCACCGGCTCCGGTACTCCGAAGTAGGGGTCGGCCAAGAGTCTGGCCAGGTCGGCGGGCGGAGGCGTCGATGGAGCCGTTTCTCCCCGGGACAGTCGTGTGTACCAGGAGAGGAGCCAGTGGAGGCGGTCTTCTCGCGTGAAGAGGATGAGGCGGCGCAGCAGGGCGCTGAGCGCCGAGCGGTAAGCGACAGCAGGTGCGACTCCTGCCGTCGCCTCCATCAATGCCCTTTTGCCGAGGCCTGGCGCGGAAGCGTTCCACAAATCACTCCAGGAGCAGCGCACCTTGATCTCGGCGCCGGCGCCGTGGGCGGTCATCGACAGATTGCGGCCGTCTCGGCGCTGAAGCGTGAAGGCGTCCGCCGCTTGCCCTGCCACGGGAGCCCGGCCCACTGTCAGCCACCGGCCGAACTCGGGCTCCGCACCAGCAGGAACGTGGATCCTCAGACCTCCCGGTGACGGCTCAACCGCGCGCACGCCGAGGACCGTCGCAGGGGACACCGCTGAGGGCAACCGAACCCCGCCGGACAACATCCGGTGCAGGAGGACGGCCTCGATCCGTTGCTGGTCGCTGCCGGTGGCGTCCGGGATCAACCGCTGTCCGGCCTCCAGCCGTCCGATCGCCGCCAACGCCTGCTGATGCGACTCCCCGGTGAACATGCGCCGCCGGCGGACGGACCGAGTCACCGCCGCCGTGTCCCGCCGGTCGCGCCGATCACGTCGCGGCTCCACGTGCTCAGCTCGCGCACCAGGCTCAAGCCGAAGGTGCCGTGCGTCGAGGGACGCACCGCCGCCATGATCCACACCGGGATCGTGAAACAGGCGAGGACGAGAATGGGAATGTGGGCGATCACCACGATCAAGGGGCGGACCATCGCGCCGGGCACCGTGACAAGGCCGAATGAGGGCATGACCATCTCCGCTCCGCTTTACCCGGCCAGCGGCTTCGAGATCTGCCAGATGTCGACCATCACTGCGAATTCGCGCTGCGGAAGGCTGTCAACCTTTCGGCTGCCATGGGGGAACCATGTCCGGGAGCTCCCGGCAACCAGGCCGCCGCAACAGCCACGTGCCGAGAGTACCGATGTCGTCAACCCCCGCGTCAATGCCTCGGGGGAGGGACAAGGTCATGGCTGAAGGGTGGCGCAGACGTCTTTGGTGATGCGGTAGTTGCCCGAGACGGTGAGACGGCCTTCGCTGCTGATGTCGAGGCGCCAGGCCGGGCCCGTCAGGTTGTAGAGGCCGCGCGGCAGATTTCCGTTGCCCTCGCGGAAGCGGAGCAGCAGCGGCCCGTGCAGCAGCCAGGTCTGCGAGCCGTCCGCGCGATGAATGAGCACGGCGCTCGAGCTCGCGTCGGCCCGGGTGGAAGCGCCCGTCGCGGGATTGCTGACCTCGTAGATCAGCGGTCCGACTGCGAGCTGCGTGGTTTCCGAGATGTCCTTGTAGTAGACCTCGTCCACGATCGGCTCTCCGTGCACCGCGAAGTCGCAGGGCACCCCGGCCGGGAAATCGAACGGCGGGGTCGGTTCCTTGACCCATCCGCCGCCGGTCGGGGGTGCGGCCTGGGCGGCGGCGCCCGGGGCCAGGGCGATCAGGATTCCGGCGAGCGCGGCGTTGGCATATCGACGCATGACATTGAATGTAAGGCTTGACCCTGACGCAGCGTCAACCCTGCAAGCTGACCGGCATGAGTGCACCGGAGACGGGGACCAGCGCGATTCACGTGCGGGGCCTCGAGAAATCGTTCAAGGATCTGCCCGTGCTGCGCGGGGTCGATCTCGACGTGGCGCGGGGCAGCATTTTCGCCCTGCTCGGGTCGAACGGGGCGGGAAAGACCACGGTTGTCCGCATTCTTTCGACCCTGCTCAAGGCCGACGCGGGCCAGGCTTCGATCAATGGCTTCGACGTACGCACCCAAGCCGCCGACGTGCGCCGCTCGATCAGCCTGACCGGGCAGTTCGCCGCGGTCGACGAAATCCTCACCGGCCGGGAGAATCTCGTGCTGGTCGCCCGGCTGCGCCGGCAAGCGGACCCCGGCGCGATTGCCGACGGGCTGCTCGGGCGCTTCGATCTGGCCGAGGCGGGCGGACGGCGGGTGGCGACCTATTCGGGCGGCATGCGGCGGCGGCTGGACATTGCCATGAGCCTCATCGGGAATCCGCCGGTCGTCTTTCTCGACGAGCCGACGACCGGGCTCGATCCGGAGGCACGGCTCGAGGTGTGGCAAGCGGTCCGGGAGCTCGCCGAGAGCGGCACGACCGTGTTGCTCACCACCCAATATCTCGACGAGGCCGAGCAGCTCGCCGACCGGATCGCCATTCTGCACCAGGGCCGGATCATCGTCGACGGGACGCTCGAGGAGCTCAAGCGACTGCTGCCGCCGGCCCAGGTCGAATACGTCGAGAAACAGCCGACCCTCGAAGAGATCTTCCTCAGCGTCGTGGGAGCCGAGAAGCGATGAATGACACTCTGGTCCTGCTCGGACGCTCGCTGCGGCACATTCTGCGCAGCCCCGACACCATCATCACGACCGCGATCATGCCGATCGCCTTCATGCTGCTCTTCGTGTACGTCTTCGGCGGCGCCATCGACGTCGGATCCGACTCGTACGTGACTTATCAACTGCCCGGCATCCTGCTCATCACGATCGCGTCGGGCATCTCGTACACCGCGTACCGGCTGTTCCTGGACATGCGGGGCGGCATTTTCGAGCGGTTCCAGTCGATGCCGATCGCGCGGTCGTCCGTCCTGTGGGCGCATGTTCTGACCTCGCTCGTCGCCAATCTGATCTCGCTCGTGGTCGTCGTCGGCGTCGCGGTGCTCATGGGCTTCCGGAGCGGGGCGGGCGTGCTCGGCTGGCTCGCGGTGGCCGGGCTGCTGATCCTCTTCACGCTGGCGCTGACGTGGATAGCCGTGATTCCCGGGCTCACCGCGAAATCCGTGGACGGCGCGAGTGCGTTCTCCTATCCGCTCGTTTTCCTGCCGCTGGTGAGCTCGGCGTTCGTACCCACGGAATCCATGCCCGGGCCGGTGCGCGCCTTCGCCGAGCATCAGCCGGCGACCGCGCTCGTCAACGCGATCCGTGACCTTTTCGCCGAGCGGCCGGTCGGCTCCGGCATCTGGACCGCGCTCGCTTGGTGCGTCGGTGTGCTCGTGGTGGCGTACCTCTTCGCGGTTCTGACCTATCGGCGGAAAATCAGCTGATGCTGACGATCAGCCAACTGGCGGCCTGCGCCGGCGTCACCGTGCGGGCGGTCCGGCACTACCACCAGATCGGCCTGCTGCCGGAGCCCGGGCGCGACGCCTCGGGCTACCGGCGGTACGGCGCGACGGCCGTGGTGCTGCTCACCAAGATTCGTACGCTCGCCGACGCCGGCGTGCCGCTGTCCCGGATCGGCGCGATGCTCGAAGCCGACGCGGACGCCTTCGCGGAGGCGATCGACCGGATCGACGGGCAGCTGCGCGCCGAGGTCGACCGGCTCGAGACCAGCCGCAAGCAGATCGCGCAACTGGCCGCGGGCGACAGCTTGGTGCTGCCACCCGAGGTCGTCGCCTATCTCGACCGGCTCCGGGAGCTCGGAGTGTCGGAGCGGATCGTGGCCGGCGAGCGCGACGGCTGGATCCTGATGACGGCCCTCCGGCCGGACGAGGTCGTCGCGTGGATGCCCAGCAAGTTCGCCGCGCTTGACGACCCGCGCATCCTCCGGCTCTATGAGGTGCTGTCGAAGGTCATCGACGACGACGCGTGGGACGAGGCGCTGCTGGTCGAGGCCGCCGACATCATGGCCGTCCTGAACGAGGAGGCCTTCGCGGCCGGCTTCCGGGAGACGAGCGGAATGGACACCGATCTCCTCGACGCGCTGGCGGACGAGGCGGACCCGCGCTCGCAGCGGATGCGGGACCTCATGCGCGAGCGCGGCTGGGTGACGTGGACCCGGGTGGAACGTCTCTGACCAGCGAGCTATCTTCTTGACTATGGAGTCAAGTAACGAGGCGCCGCCTCCGCTGATCGTGCTCGAGCCGACTGACGACGACGGCGGCGTCTGCACGCCCGGCGAGGTGTGTGACTGATGACCGAGCCCGTTGTCATCGACGTCTGGAGCGACGTCGTCTGCCCGTTCTGCTACCTCGGCCACGCGACGCTCGAAGCGGCCGTCCGTGACTTCGACCACGGCGACCAGGTGGAGATCCGCTACCACAGCTTCCAGCTCAACCCCGCCTTCACCGGTACGGCCGTGAGCGCCGACGATTACGTCAGCACTCTGCACGGCGTACCGAAGGAGCAGCTGGACGCGTCGCACGAGCACCTCACCGCGCGGGGTGCCGAGGCGGGGCTGGACTACCGCTTCCCGCAGGCCCTCATGGTCAACACCCTGGACGCGCACCGGTTGATCCACTTCGCCAAGGCCCACGGCCAGGAGCTGCCGATGGTCGAGCGCCTCTTCCGGGCCGAGTTCACGGACGGCGCCGACCTCTCGGACCACGCCGTCCTCGCCGACCTAGCCGCCGGGCTGGGCCTCGACCGCGACGCCGCCCTCGAGGCGCTGCGCACGAAGGCGTACGAGCAGGAGATTCGAGCCGACCTCGATCAGGCCCGCGCGTACGGCATCACCGGCGTCCCGTTCTTCGTCTTCGACAACAAGCGGGCCGTGTCCGGGGCGCAGCCGCTCGAGCTGTTCCGGAAGGCGCTGGACCTGAGCTGGCAGGACCGCGCCGCCCAGCCGGCATGAGCCCCTCCGCAAGCCAGCCGCCGCCGCGCGCCTCGGCCGCAACGCCGGCGCCGCGGCTCCGTGCGGATGCCCAACGCAACGTCGAGGGCATCCGCCGAGCCGCGCTGGAAGTATTTCGCACGAGTGGGCTGACTACGCCCCTCGACGAGGTCGCCCGGGCCGCCGGCGTCAGCAAAGGGACCATCTACCACCGCTTCGGCGGCCGAAGCGCCCTGATCGACGCGGTCGTCGACGACCTGGTCGCCGAACGCATCCGCGACATCATCGAAGCCGTAGGCGAGCTGGAAGGCCCCCTGACCCGCTTCGAAGAATTCCTGCGCCGAACCTGGCTCCTCCAGTACGACGAACCAGCCGCCAACGACGTGTTGATGCGAGCCCTCCCCGACTCCCAGCCCCTCGCCATCCTCTGCGACCAAGCCTGCGACTTCGCCCGCCACCTCCTCCACGAAGCTCAGGCCGCCAACGTGATCCGCGCCGACGTCACCCCCGAGGACCTGACCTACCTGATCCTCGAGCGCGGCGTGATCGTCCGAGCCTGCACCAAACAGTCCCGCACCGACTACACCCGCCGCCTCGATTTCATCCTGCGGGGCCTCCGCGCTACCCGCTGACGCGGACGCCTTCGCCTCAATCTGTCGGGCACTTGACCGCCTGATCCGCTTCCGGCAGGCGATGGAGGGGCTCCGCGGTAACGACGATGGAATCGCCGTTCTACGATGAGATCCCGTCCAATCAGGACGAAAACGGCGATGCATCTGCACGTGCATGCAAGAGTGCAGCTGCCATTGCGCGTTGCACGGTGATCGGGAAACTATAGGTCTTGTGACTAGGCAACGACGCCCTCCACGACCTTTACGCCCCTGCCCCACGTGCCGTACCCCGCGTGGCATCCATGGCGTGCGTTCTCTTCTGATATTCGATCTTGCGCTTATGGCATTCTCTGTCGCCGAGGCGACCCTGGCGCAGCCAGTAGTTGCCACCGCTGCCGGCGTTGCGTCCGTCGCACTGTCAAACACGATCATCAAGCGACTCGCTGCCTGACATCGCCGGACCTCAACGCCACAAGCACCGCACCGCCTGCCCGGCGGCCGACTTCCAACTCGCCCAGCGCACAACGGAGTGGCATGTCCCAGCGCCAAAAACCGCCGACTCGTCCGAACGAAGCTCACCAGATGCTCGGACGCCAGCTTCGGTTACTGAGGGAAGCGGCCGGCATTTCTCCCGTGGTCGCCAGCCGGCACGTCGGTAGCCCCTCCAAGGTCAGCCGCATTGAAAGCGGCAAGAGCAGAGTCAAGGAAAGCGATCTGCACGTGCTGATGGACCTCTACAGCGTGACGGGCCGAGCCCAGCGGCAGGCGCTGCTCGAGTACGTCAGCCGTCTCAACAGCCCGCAATGGTGGCACTCCGACCGCGCGGTGCTCGTCGGTTCGTTCTGCTCCTACCTGCTGCTGGAATCCATGGCCCAGACAATCCGGACCTACGAGGTTCGCTTCATCCCAGGGTTGCTGCAGACGCCCGCATATGCGGCTGCACTCATCGGGCGGCGTTACGACGACGAACGGGAAATTCGCCGACGGGTCGACATCCGTCAGCAACGACAACGGACGATTCTGCAAGGGAATGTTCGACGGTTGTGGGCCTTGGTCGATCATGCCGCCCTGGAGGAAACCTTCGCGGGCCGCAAGGTGATGCGCGAGCAGATCGAGTTCTTGATCGAAGCCGCCCAGCGGCCCAGCGTCGTCCTGCAAGTAGTGCCCTCCGGCGCGGGCGGCCGACGGGGGATCGCCACGTCCTTCTCGATCTTGCGGCAACGCATCGAAAAACTCGCCGATGTCATCTACATCGAACACATCGGTGACCCGCTGTTCTTCGACACTCCCGCGCAATCGGATCCCTACCGGACGGCGATGGAGGAGCTGTCCCTGGACGCGGGAAAGCCCGAGGACACCTTGAAACACCTTCACGAGGCGCTGAATCGCCTCTGAGCTAGTGATTCAGTCGGGCATCGGACGGCGGGCCCGAGGAGGCCGCGGTCCTGACCGATGCATCGCCCACCTCCGGAAAGTCGAGAGGCGCTGGGGTGCGCCTTGCACCTTGCTCGGCCCGGACGGCGACGCCGGCGTACCTGTCAAAGGGCTCCCATCGACGCGTAACGCGACTGCCAGCCCACCGGTCGCGCACTTGCCCAGAACGCCCGAACTCAGGAAAACGTCGATCCGGACGTTTCCGATGTCGCGAGACATCACATTTGTGCCCCCGGCAGGAATCGAACCTGCGACCTGCGGTTTAGGAAACCGTTGCTCTATCCCCTGAGCTACGAGGGCCCGAGCGCCCCCGAAGCTACGAGGGGCGCGAAGCCACATGCTACCCGACCAAGCCCCGCCCGCAGTTGACCACCGGCCCCCGGACACGGGAGCCTCTTGAAGCATGAGCAGAGGCGTCTTCGTGTACGGGTCTCTGGCCGCCCCGGCGACGATGGCCACCCTGCTCGGCCGGCCGGCGGTTGCGGGGCGGGACTACGTGCGTACGACTCTTCCGGGCTGGACCGTGACCTGGAACGTGTGCACGGACAACACGGCGCCCGATCGGAGGGTTTCGTACGAGGATCCTGTCGACGGCACGCGGCCGCAGATTCAGGTGCTTTTCTTGACGGTTGAGAGAGCTCCCGCTGCCGTGGCGGAAGGCGTGACTTTTTTCGTGCCTGCGGCGGAGCTGCGCGCTCTCGACGCACGGGAGGGGAACTACGTGCGCACCGACACGGGCGACGCGTGGACCTATGTTGCCAAGCCGGCCAGTGCGGCTCGGGCGAGGCGGGCGATCAAAGAGGGGACGGCGCGGATTCGGCGGGACTATTACGACGCCGTGGCGGCGGCTTATCGGTTTCACAGCGGGATGCCGTCCGTGCCGGAGGCGCCGGCGCCGATTGTCACGCTGCGCCGGGTTCGCCATTGAGGGTGCGGATGCCCCGGTGGAGGCGGCGGATGGCGGGGCCGGGGCGGGTGCCCAGCTCGCGGTCGAGCAGATCGGCCAGCCGCCCGTACGCGGCCAGCGCCTCGGCGCTCCGCCCGGTGCGGTGCAGGGCGAGCATCAGGTGGCCCCACAGGCGCTCGCGCAGCGGGTAGCGGGCGGTGGCGTCGGTCAGTTCGGTGGCCAGCCCGCCGAGCCGGCCGAGGAGGAGGCGGGCCTGGACGTGGTCCTCGATCGCGGTGAGCCGGGCTTCCTCGATGCGGGCGGCGGCCGGGGCGAGCCAGTCGGCGCGCTCGATGCCGGCGAGGACCGGGCCGCGCCACAGGGCCAGAGCGGGCGCCAGGAGGAAAGCCGCCTCGTGCGGCCGGCCCGCGGACAGGGCAGCGCCGCCGAGGGTCGCCTGACGTTCGAAGAGGAGCGCGTCGCAGTCGTCGGGCGTCACGTCGAGCAGGTAGCCGGTGCACGTCCGCGTCAGGCCGCCGGGCAGGAGGGCGCGCACCCCGTGGACGTACGAGTGGACGTTGGCGCGGGCCGAGGCGGGCGGCCGGGCGGGCCAGAGGCAGTCGACGATCTCGTCCGTGGTGACGACTGCTCCGGCCCGTACGAGCAGCAGGCTGAGCAATTCGCGTTGCTTGCGGCGGACCGGGGTGACCGGCCGGCCCGCGGCGTCCTCGACCTGCAACGGGCCGAGCATCCGAATCCTGGGCACGGGAAGCTCCAAAAAGGATGAGCGACGGAAGAGAAAGACGGGGGACGAGAGTCGGGTCGTGGCACGTTAGGCTGAGTCATGTCCGCGCAGCGCACCCTCGCCGACCGGCTCAACCACCTGTTCGAGGTCGTGCGCCCGGCGGGGCGGAGCAAGCCGTTCAGCAATCCCGAGGTCGCCCGGGCGGTCAGCGGGCGGGGCGACGTGCAGATCTCGCCGCAGTACCTGTGGGCGCTGCGCAACGGCAGCCGGGACAACCCGACGGTGAAGCAGCTTGAGGCGCTGGCCGCCTTCTTCGGGGTGCCGCCGGCCTATTTTCTCTCCGACGAGCGCGCCGCCGACATCGACGAGCAGCTGGCGCTGCTGGCCGCCGCGCGCGATGCGGACGTACGCGAGATCTTGCAGCGCAGCAGCACGCTCTCCGGGCCGGACCGGCTCGCGGTGCTGCGCATCGTGCAGCGCCTCAGCGGTGACGGCGACGGTCATGCGGAGGGCTCCCCCTCGTGACTCCCCCCGCATAACCCACCCCCGTGGCGCGCATCGGCTCTCCTGAGAGTAGATGCGGTCGTCCACAGTGTCTACTGTCAGTAGATGAACGCAGTGGTACTCTTCGATCGATGTCGCACGCGGCCGCGGTCAACGGGGCATTCGCCACCATGGGGGTGCTCCTGGTGTCGACCGCGGTGACGGCCCACCGCCGCGGCGCTCCGGCCTCGCCCGCGCGCGGCGCCTTCACCGGCGCGCTGGGCATCCTGGGCGTGTCGTTCCTCGTGCAGTCGCCCGCAGCCCGCGAGCTGCAGAACGCGCTGATCAGCAACCTGGGCCAGCTCACCGGCAACGGCACCACGCTGATCGCGGCCTACCTCATGCAGGTCGGCATGGTGCACATCCTGCACGACCGCCCCCGCGCCGGCACGCTGTCGCGCCGCTGGCTGATTCCGCTCGTCGCCGCGCTGGCCGGCCTGACCGCGTTCTTCCTCGCCACGCCGACCGCCGCCGGCCGCTTCACCTCCCCCGACGCGCCGGCCGGGGTGGTCGCCTACTACCTGGTCTACACCGGCTATCTGGCGGTCACCCTGAGCGCGATGGTCCTGCTCCTGCGCCGGTACGCCGCCCGCGTCGACGATCGCCACCTGCGCCTGAGCCTGCGTCTCTACGCGTGGTCCTGCGCCGTCGGCATGCTCTACCTCGCGGGTCGCATCGGCGCCCTGGTCGTCGGGCGCATCGACCCCGACCTGATGATCACGGGCGACCGCTACGGCCTGCTCGAGCTGATCGTCGCCACCGTGGTCCCGGCGACCGCGCTGGCGCTGGTGGTGCTCGCGGTGCTGATCCGCGTCGTGGGCCGGGCCGTCGACCACCGCCGCGCGATCCGCCGGCTGCAACCGCTGTGGGAGGCCATCCGCGAGGTGCGCCCGCACGCGGTCCTGCCGGTGTCCGCCCCGGGCGCCCGCTTGCGCCTCTACCGGCGCGTGGTGGAGATCCAGGACGGCCGCCTCGCCGCCGCCGCCCATGTACGCCCGGAGACCCTGGCCGCGATCGACCAAGCCTCCACCTCCCGGGCCACCCGCGACGCGGCGATCCTCGCAGCCGGTCTGGCGGCTCTGCGCGCCGGGCTGCCCGCACACGACGCGGCTCCCCCGGACGAGGACGAGCCCGACCTCGCCGCCGTGGTGCGCCACCTCGAACAGGTGAGCGCCGCCTACAACCGCTTAGTCGTCGAGGGCCCGGCGTAGGCGTTCGACCACGGGATCGTACGGGCGATCGCGGGTGGGGGTCGTGGACAGCGACCGCTGCAGGATCAATGAGGCGATCAGCTCGGCCTCTTGCTCCTGCACGTCGTCGTAGACCGAGCGGCCCAGCACCGCGCGGACCATCTCGGGGTCGAGGTCGGGCAGCAGCGCCGCCGGGCCGGAGATGCTCGTGTGGCCGGCCAGCATGTGGCCGACCTCGTGCAGCACGATGTGGTCGCGGTGGGTGCGGCCGACCCCGGCCGGGAAGCCGATCACGTCCCGGCCGGCCATCGCGAGCCACAGGCCGCAGACCCCGGCGGGCATCTCGTCCGGGGCCAGGGCCAGCAGCTCGATCGGCCGGCCGGAGAAGTGCTCGCTGTACGCGGCGAGAAAGGCGGCCAGCTCGAACGGCGCCGGCAGGCCGGTGGCGCGCGTCAGCCGGCGGACCAGAGCCGCGCAGCGCCGCCGGACGGCCGCCCTTTCTTCCCCCACATGTCCAATGTAGGGGGTTAAAGCGCGTACACGCGGGCCCAGTCGATGTCGAAGACGGCGGGCTGGAGGTTGCTGCCGAAGAAGTTGTCCAGCTGGATCGTCAGGTTCATCGGGCCCGGCGCGCACTGGATGCAGTCACCGTTGTAGGAGAACCACTGCACCCCGTCGATGTAGCCCTTCAACCCCTGCGACGTCCACTCGAAGCCGAAGTTGTGCCACTGCGTCAGGTCCACGCCACACTTCTCGGCGTGCTCCTGCGTCTTGGGCTGGTGGTTGGGATAGTGCAGGAACGCTCCGGCACAGTCCTCGCCAGGAGCGCTGTTCTCCAGGAAGTCGTACTCCGCGCCCTCCGGCCACTCGTCGTTCGAGGGCCAGGTGATCAGCACGGGGTGGTACTGCCGGCTGCTCGCCGCCCCGGTCGCCTGGGACCGCGCGCGGACCTCCCACCGGCCGTACTTCTGCTCGCGCTTGCTGCCGAGCCACCCGGTCTCGCCGTTGGCCTCGCCGGTCATCCGCGCGTAGGTCCCGACCACCCGGGTGTTCGCCTCGCAGCGCAGGCCGTTGCCGTTGTGTCCCGCATAGCAGGTGTTCGGACCGGTGCCGGCGGAGTTCCACTTGCTCGCATCCGGCGCGGCCGGCGCCGTGGCGCTGCCGTAGTTGAACTCATCGGACTCCGGCAACGGCGTCCCCCACCCGAAGATGCCCGCCGCCGTGCCGGTTTCCGCGGGCGGGTTGCTTCCGGCGCTGATGGGCCGGTAGTCGCACGCCGTCGCCCGCCACGTCATCCCGGCGGGTGCCGTCAGCTGCGCGGTGACATTGGCCCGCGCCGCCCCGGCCGGCACGGTGAAGTCCCCGGCGACCCGGGTCCACTGCTCGGCGCTGCTCGCGGCCACCGGCACCGGCGCGCCCTCGGTGTGCCCGAGGTAGCTGCTGCTCGCGCTGTACCAGTCGACCTGCATGGCCACCGCGGGCGCCGAAGCCGAGCCGCTCACCCACGTGTCCATGGCGAAGGTCCACACCTCGCCGGGCGAGACATCCTTCTGCGGCAGATACATCTCGGGGTTCACCCCGTTGCTGCTGGCTGCGAGTATGCGTAGTCGGCCACCACGTGCCCGGTCACCGCGACCCGGCCCGGCGTGGCGCCGGTGCCGTGCTTGCCCCAGCCGGTCAGGTCCCGATCGAGCACCGGGTTCGTACACGTGTTGACGACCGTGCCCGTCTGCCCCGCCGCCGCCTGCCGAACCGCCGCGGTGGCAATCGCCCCGCCCCCGGCCCCCACCGTCATCGCCGCGGCGATCGCCACGCCCACGCGCCATCGAGAGAGTCGCATCCTGTTTCCTTCCCGGACGTACGGATGTCGTCCGCAGTCTCGGGAGAGCCCCTATGCATTCACCTACACACTTCGAGGCGTGACTCGCGGGCCACGCGCAGGGCGGTCTGCACGAAGGCCGCCACGGCCGGGGACCGGGACTCGGCCGGCCACGCCACGGCGAGCGTGACCGGGTCCAGGCCCTCGACCGGCCGGTAGGCGATGTTCGGCCGGGGATAGCGCCGGGCCAGCCACTCCGGCAGGAACCACACGATCTCCCCGACCTCGATCAGGTTGAAGATCTGCAGCAGGTCGAACGGGCTGCGGTAGCCGGGCGGCAACGGCTCCCGGCCGCCCCGGTCGGCCCGGGTGCCGTCCGGGAGGCGCCATCCGGTCAGGTCGGCCAGCCGTACGGTCTCCCGCGCGGCCAGCGGCGACCCGGCCGCCAGGGCGACCACCCGCGGCCCCGTCACCAGTGGCTCGTGATCGAGGCCACGGTCGTCGAAGGGAGTCACCAGCAGCGCGACGTCGGCCCGGCCGTCGTGCAGGGCGGGGAGCTGCTCACCACGGCCGCCCAGTTGGAGTTCGACGGGCTGGGCGGCGTACGCGTCAAGGATCTTGGGCAGTAGGCCCGCGTCGTAGTCGGCCTTGAGCGCGAGGCGCAGGGCCTGGACCGGCTGGCCGGCGCGACGGGCGCGGCGGGCGGCGGCGGCGACCGCGTCCAGCGCCGTGCGGGCGTCCGTCAGCAGCGCCTCTCCGGCCGGCGTGAGGCTGACCTGGCGCGTGGTGCGGATCAGCAACTGCACGCCGAGCTGCCGTTCGAGCTCGCGGATGGCCCGGGAGAGCGGCGGCTGGGCCATGCCGAGCCGCTCGGCCGCCCGCCCGAAATGCCGCTCCTCGGCCACCGCCACGAAGTAGCGCAGCTGCCGCGTCTCGAGGTCACCCATACCGCGAGGGTATCAATCCAGAGGGAGACGGTCTTTCCGCTTTCCGGCGGACGGCCGTTGACTGGACGCATGATCGTGATCACCGCGCCGACGAGCGCGATCGGCCGCCAGGTCGTGCAGAACATCCTTTCCACCGGCACGCCGCTGCGGGTGGTGGCCCGGGACCCCGCGCGGCTCGCGCCGGGCGTCGCCGAGCAGGCCGAGGTCGTACGTGGCTCGCACAGCGACCCGGCCGTCGTCGCCGACGCCTTCGCGGGGGCCGGCGCGGTTTTCTGGCTCGTGCCGCCGGACCCGCACGCCCCGAGCTTGGAAGCCGCCTTCTCGGGGTTCGCGCGGGCGGCCATCGAGGCGTTCCCGTCCGTCGGCCGGGTCGTCGGCGTCTCCGCGCTGGGCCGGGGCACGGCCGTCGCCGGCAACGCGGGCTACGTCACCGCCTCGCTCGCCATGGACGACCTGATCGCCGCGACAGGCGTACCGTATCGGGCCCTCACCATGCCGTCCTTCATGGACAACCTGCTGCGCCAGGCCGGGCTGATCAAGAGCCAGGGCATTTTCACCGCCGTGTACGACCCCGAGCGCCCCCTGCCGCTCGTCGCCACCCGGGACATCGCCGCCGTCGCCGCCCGGCTGCTGCGCGACGACACGTGGACCGGCTACGAGGAGGTCCCGGTGCTCGGCCCGGAGCTGCTGAGCCAGAACGACCTCGCCGCCGTCATGTCGGACGTGCTCGGCCGGCCGGTGCGCTACCAGCGCACGACGCCCGAGGCGACCCTGCAGCTCGCCCGGAGCCAGGGCGTCTCCGAGGCGATGGCCCACGGCCGCGTCGACATGCTCGTGGCCAAGGACAACGGCTTGGACCACACCATCCTGGGTACGCCTCTCGGCGGCACCACGTTCCGCCAGTGGTGCCTCGACGTGCTCAAGCCGGCCGTCGACGCCTGACAGATCGGATCGAGGAACCCGTGACAGCACAGTCCCCGCTCGCCGGCAAGGTCGTCATCGTCACCGGGGCGTCCTCCGGCATCGGCGAGGCCACCGCCCGCCTCCTGCACGAAGCCGGCGCCCACCCCGTCCTCGCCGCCCGCCGCGCCGACCGCCTGGACGCCCTGAGCAAGGAACTCAGCGACGCCCTCGCCGTCCCGGCCGACGTCACCGACCCCGACGCGTGGACCGCCCTGACCACCGCCGCCTTCGACCGCCACGGCCGGATCGACGCCCTGGTCAACAACGCCGGAGCCAGCTACCACCACCGCATCGAGGACATCGACCCCCTCGAGTACCTGAAGCTCCTCGACCTCAACGTCGTCAGCATCGTCCACGGCATCCAGGCGGTCCTCCCCCACCTCCGCACCGCCGGAGGAGGCAACATCGTCAACATCAGCTCCGGCAGCACCGGCCGCGCCACCCCGGCCGTAGGCGCCTACGCCGCCACCAAATCCGCCGTCAACATGCTCACCGACGTCGCCCGCCTCGAACTGGCCGACGACAACATCCAAGTCACCCTCCTCCTCCCCTCCATCACCGCCACCGAATTCGGCGGCGGCATGTTCCAGGACCGCACCGTCGTCCGCCCGGGCGGCCTGATCCCCCACTCCCCCGAATACGTCGCCCGGGTCATCCTCCGAGCCCTCCGCACCGGCGAACCCCGCATCGACATCCCCCACGGCCCCGAGCAGCCCGACTTCCCCGACGCCGCCTGAACCACCGCCGCGCCCCGGGCCGTGGGAGTTGAGAGGGCCCACGGCAGGGAGGCGCGATGACCGACCAGATGCAGGTCCCCCTGCCCGACCTCGTGGCGCACGCGGGGCACGTCGACGAGATCGGCGCCGGCCTGGCCGACGCGCATCGAGCAGGCCTCCCCGTACGGATGGCGGCCGGCGTGTACGGGGATCTGTGTCAGCTGGTCCCGGCGTTCCTCGGCGTCCTCCAGGACGAAGTGCTCGACGGAATCGCGGCTGCGGCAACGGCCGTGCACGACACAGCGGAGGCCCTGCGCGCCGTGGCCGCAGGCTACGAAGCCTCCGACCTGCGGGCAGCCGAGCGGCTCCGGAATGCGCGATGAGCGCGTCGGCCGACCTATGGGCCGGCGTATGGATCGCGGAAGACGTCGAGGCCCTTCGTCAGGGCGTCGAGAACGGCTCCTGGGTCGACAGCTCCCTCGAGGCAGTCTCGGCGGGGCTGGACGCGCTCGCTCTGCTTTCCGACCCGGCCGGCGCCCTCCTGCAATACGGCGTGGCATGGCTGCTCGAACACGTCGAGCCGCTGTCCGAGGCCCTCGACCGGCTCGCCGGCGACCCGGGCCAGATCGCCGCCCACGCCCGGACGTGGCGCCAAGTGGCCACCATGCTGCACGATCGAGCGGCCGACCTCGAGCGCGTCGTGCGATGGGACATCGCCGAATGGACCGGAGCCGCCGCGGAGGCGTACCGGGCCTGGATGACGCAGCAGCGTGCCGCCGCCGAGGGCATCGCCACGTGCGCGGGCACGCTGGCGGCCATGACCGAGGCAGCCGGTGTTCTCGTCGCCGGCGTGCGCATGCTGGTCCGGGATGCCGTCGCGACCGTGATCTCCCGGCTGACTGTCTATGCGATCGAAGAGGTCGCGTCGCTCGGACTCGCGACCCCGTTGGTCGTCGAGCAGGTGAGCACACTGTGCGCCGCGTGGGCCGCGAAGATCAGCAAGTGGCTGCGCGACCTGATCAGCAGCCTTTCGCGGCTCCGGGGCATGGCCGGCGAGGTCGGCGAGGTGCTCCGCAAACTCACGAAGCTCCTCGGGCGCAGCTCGTCCGGCCCGGGCGGCGGAAAGCCACCGACCAAGGCCACCCGGCAGATCAAGAACGGTGAGCAGTACGTCGGCCGGAAGCTTCCAGTGCAGGGCGGACCGCCGCTTGGAACCCTCTACAAACGTGATCCGCAGTCCGGCGACATCACGAACTACACCGTCTACGACTCTGCCGGGAATGCCGTCAAACGGGTGGACCTGACGGGTCGCGGGCACGGCGGTGTCCCCACGCCCCACGTCGTTGAATACGATTCGAACGTCAATCCGGACACCGGCCAGGTCTTCGTCCAGGCGCGGCGGCACGTGCGGCCGGCCACGCCGGAGGAGATCCCGTGAGGGAGATGTCGATGACAGGCGACCCGGGCCGCCCGCTGCCTCAATTCTTCGTTCGCTGGCGCGCGGGCTGGGGCGACAGCGCAGCCGGCTGGACGCCCACCGACTATCTCAACCAGGACACCGCGGTGGGTCCGGCCATCGCTGCCGGGTGGCTGTTCAACCCGCCGACCGTACGGTATCGGGGCGGCCTGTTCCTGGCTGACCGGTTCTCCGCGCCCGCCGTCGACGAGTGGTTCGAGCGTTATCCTGACGAGTCGGCTCGCATCGAGGCGGTCGTCAATGCCGTGACGTTCTTCGACCTGTTCGTGAACTGTGACATCGATCCGTACGCGGACGCACTGCCGGGCCTTGCCGCCGACGTGGCGGCCTGCTGGCGCGGGGTACTGCCCGCCCGCCATCCGGATCTGACCGTCACCGTCGAGGTGGGCGACGCCTACGGTCCCTCGGTCACCTTCTGGACGCAGCCGCACGACCTGTGACTCAGCGGACGCCCACGGCTCCGTACGCGTCGATGTATTCGGGGTCGGCCTCGTCCGGCCGCCACTGGGTGATCTGGGTCAGGCCGGGCGGGAGCAGCCTGAAGTCCCCGAACAGCGACCCGATCTCCTCCGGGCTCCGCAGGATGTACGGCACCCCGCCGCTCTGGGCCAGCCGCTCGCTCCCGCGCACCACCTCCGGCGACGTGTTCGTGCCGTCCCACAGGACGAGGTGGCTTCCGGGGACGAGGCCCGCCACGGTTCGGTCCACGATGGAGCGGACGAGCTCGAGGTCCGGCTCGTAGCCCAGGACGCCCATGAACATCACGGCCACGGGGCGGTCGAAGTCGAGGACCTCGGCGGCCTGGGTGAGGATGCGGCCGGGGTCGTGGTAGTCGGCCTGGATGTAGCGGCTGCCGTTGAGGAGGGCGCGGGCGTGGGCGAGGACCATGGGGTCGTTGTCGACGTAGACGACGCGGGCGGCGGGGGCGACCTCGTGGGTGTTCTGCATGGTGGGGAGGCCGGTGCCGATGTCGAGGAACTGGTCGATGCCGGCCTCGAAGGCCAGGTGGCGCACGGCTCGGATGAGGAAGCCGCGGGAGACGCGGGCCATGGTGGCGATCTCGGGATAGACCCGGGCGACCGCGTCGCCGGCGGCTCGGTCGGCGGCGAAGTTGTCTTTGCCGCCCATCCAGTAGTTCCAGATGCGGGCGGCGTGCGGGACTTCGGGCCGGAGGTCCATGCCTTTTTCTAGGCCATGCACCGGTTGCCCATCAAGACGTTGCGGAAATCACATCGCATAGTCCTCGGGCGCCCGGTGGACGCTGCGTGACGACGGCTTTCCGGACATTTGACCAAGGTCGGCCGGGCCGGTTGCACTCAGTTCCTCAAGGCACCGCGATCGGTGACGAATGGTGACGAGGAACGGCCAGGAAAGCCACAGAGTGATGTTGTAGCCTTCCGCCGCCATCAGGACTTCCCCGTCGGGCGCAATGTTTCGGGCATCGGCTCCCGTCTTTGCGGGGTAGAGAGATACCACAGCGGGAGACAGGGGAGCCACGGTGCCGAAGAGTGCGCGGGTCAAGCGGGTCAAACGCCGCCGTTCCCCGGTGTGGGCGCGCTGGCTGCTCGGTGCGGGCGCCTTCCTGCTGGTGGCGAGCAGCGGCACGCTCGTCGGCGCGAACATGTTGCTCAAGTCGGCGACCGGGGCGGTGACGCAGCAGAGCCTGCTGGGCGCCGCGCAGACGACCGTGGAGCGGCAGCACGCCGACATCAAGGGCGCCAAGAACATCCTGCTGATCGGTCTCGACACCCGGCCCAGCTGGAAGAACAAGGAGCCGAGCCGCTCGGACTCGATCATCCTGCTGCACCTGCCGGCGGACCGCTCCGAGGCGTACCTGATCTCGCTGCCGCGTGACAGCTACGTCGAGATCCCGGCCTACGACAACGGCGCGCAGAAGTACAACGGCGGCAAGAACAAGATCAACAGCGCCTTCGCGTACGGCAGCCGCGGGCTCGACGGCGAAGCGGCGCTCTCGCACGGGTTCGAGCTGCTCGCGCTGACCATCAAGCAGCTCACCGGCATCACCCCCGACGCCGGGGCGATCATCGACTTCACCGGCTTCAAGCAGGTGGTCGAGGTGCTGGGCAAGGTCTGCATGTACGTGGACGAGGACGTCACCTCGATCCACGTCGGCAAGGACGCCAACGGCAAGCAGGCCGTCCCGTACAAGACGAACTCGGACGGCACGAACCCGCGCAAGGTCCCCGGCGTGACGGCGAACTTCTACAAGAAGGGCGACCACTGCTTCACCCCGGTCGAGGCGCTCGACTTCGCCCGGCAGCGCGACCTGCTGGCCAACGGCGACGGCGACTACGGCCGGCAGCGCCACCAGCAGCAGCTGCTCAAGGCGATCATGAAGCAGGTCGTGAAGGACGGGCTCAACTCGCCCACCAAGCTGCCGAGCCTGCTCTCCGCGGTCGGCAAGACGATGACGGTCGACGACGGCGGCATCTCGCTCGAGGACTGGGCGTTCAACCTCAAGAACACGAACCCCGACGACCTGATCACCATCAAGACGAACGCCGGCAAGTTCACCACCGACATCGTGCCCGGCGCCGGCAGCGTCGAGATTCTCAGCGACGACTCGCTGAAACTGCTCAAGTCGGTCAAGAAGGACCAGGTCTCGGTCTTCCTCCAGGACCACCCGGAGTTCATCGCCGAGAGCTGAGCCCGGGAGGGCGAGCCAAGAGCTGAGCCCGGGAGGCGAGCCGAAAGCTGAGCCCGGGAGGCGAGCCGAAAGCTGAGCCCCGGGAGGCGAGCCGAAAGCTGAGCCCCGGGAGGGCGAGCCGAGAGCTGAGCCCGCAGGGTGAGCCCGGCACCCGAGCTGAGCTGAGCGGCGGTGCGGGGCGTCACCTGTTCGTCGTACTGAAATGCATGTAGTCCTTCAGAGTGCGCCAGCGACCGCCCCAAGCCAGGCCGTTCGCGGTGAAGGCGCGCACCGCGCCGGCGGGGTGCATCATGCCCCGCCGGTACGCGTCGCGGGCCAGGAAGCCGCCGCTGCCGGGGTAACCGCCGCGGACCATCGGGTTCTGCACCGGATTGACGTCGACCGCCAGCCCGTACGAATGCTGGGACAGCGTCGCGCTGCCGGCGACCGTCCGGCAGTTGTAGCCGGCCGTCACCGTGCCCATGTCGGTGATCCAGGGCGCGTTGATGGACATCGGGCTCATGCCCTGGATCCGGAACCGGAAGCGATAGAGCGACAGAAACGCCCGCTGCACCCGCGCCGCGATCGCCTTGTTGACGACGAGGCTGCCGGCGCGGGCGACGCCGTAGAAGTCGATGTACGTGACCCAGACCTTGCGCAGATTCGCCGGCAGGACCGGGCAGGCCCGCTTCGGGTCCCAGTTGACCTGCCCCGGCGTGACCTCCTCGATCCGGGAGCGCCAGCCGGTGAGCGGGACGGCCGGCTTCGCCAGGTGCAGGACGCCGTCCGGGACGGGCTGGTACGGCTTGCGGATGCTGTTCCACGCCCGCAGCTGGCCCGGGGTCACGTGATGGACGGCGGCGATCTCCTTGATCGTCTCGCCCGGCCGCACCACGTGATAGGGCGGGGTGACCGCCGAGGGCGACGCCGGGGCCGCGGCGGCGGGAGCGCCGGGCACGAACGGAAGGGACACCAGGAGCACGAAGGCGAGAAAGCTTTTCATCACGACCATTACGCCTCGCCCGGCCATGATCATGAGCGGGATCGGCGAAACCGGTGGGCCGGCTCCGACGTCCCCCGTTGAACGCCGGGACCGGCCCGCCGGGTCCCGCCGGGGTGGCGGCGCCGTGGATGCGTCCCCCTCGCACCCGCGGCGCCGGCCCCGGACTTGTTCCCCCGTGCCACCAGAGTGCTGAACCGTCCGTCAGGGGTCAACGAACGTCCGGCCCGGGCCGGGCAGATTGCGGGATTCCGCAATCGGAGGGTGCGCGATCGCGCAGCCGCCGGTGGCTACGGGCCGGTAAGTCTGGACCGGCGGCGACGGCTGTGATTGTCTGCGGCCGTCACACGGGTTGGCTGCACCCGTAGGAGCGCGGGCCCTGGGCCTGTGACACGGGAACGGAGTCGTCCATGCCGAAGATCACCCTGTCCGAGCGCGAGCGCAGGCTCGTCGAGCTGCTCGCCCAGGGACACACCGACACGTCCGCGGCCGAGCAGCTCGGCATCAGCGCGCGGTCGGTGACGAACATCCTGCGCAGCCTCATGGACCGGCTCGGCGTGGACAACCGGTTCCAGCTCGGGCTGGCGCTCGGGTTCCTCCGCAAGGCCAGCGTTCCCCGGCCGTCCGTCGGAGGCGGTGACGAATCCGGTTGACGAGAATCGATGAAGTGTCGAGCACCCCGGTCCCGATGGGCGCCGCCGTGCCGTCCCTGGTCCGCTGGGGGCTGACGAGCGACGCCGACCTCGTCTACCGCACTCTCGTCACTTTCGGGCCCCACACCGAGCGGTCTCTCGCCGTCGAGCTGGGGCTCTCCGCCCGGCGTACGGCCCAGGCGCTGGCCGAGCTCCGCGAGTGCGGCGCCGCGGCGGCCACCGCGGATCCACGTACGACAGTGCGGTTGTGGACCCCCGCCCGGCCCGCCGCTGTCGTCGAGCGCCTGCGCTGCCGCCGGTTGAAGCTCGTCGACCCGGCCGAGAAGCTCCGGTCGTTCCAGGCCGTGCTGCGCTCGTCGGGCCTGATGGCCATGGTCGGGCCGGGCCGGCTGCCGCCGCTGCGGGGCGAGGTCGCGGCCGGCATCCGCTATCTCGACACCCGCCCCCGCGCCCGCGACCGCATCGGCGAGCTGGTCAGCGCCCCGGTCGGCGAGTACTGGACCATGACCACCGACCAGGCGGTGGACGCGGAGGCGGCCCGGGCGGCGGCTCCGCTGGACAATGCCCTGGTCGCCCGGGGTACGCAGATCCGGCTGCTGGCGCCCCCGGTCGCCGACGGGGACGCCTGGGACGTCAGCGGGCACCTGATCGACGGACGCTCCTATCAGCGCCTCGACTCCTTCGAGGTGCCGGCGCGCATGATGCTCATCGACCACCGGGTGGCCCTGCTGCCCGCCGACCCGGCCGACCTCGAGCGTGGCTGGCTGGAGATCACCGATCCCGGACTGCTCGACTCGCTCACCGGCGTCTACAACCGACACTGGGCGGACGCGGCGGCGAAGCGGCGTGATCCTGTGACGCCCATAAATCTGTCGGATCGCGAGCGCGCACTGGTTACGCTGTTGGCAGCCGGGCACACCGACCGGACGGCCGCCGAGCAGCTGCGCATCAGCCCGCGCTCGGTCACCGGAACGTTGCGTGTGCTCATGGACCGGCTCGGCGTGGAGAACAGGTTCCAGCTCGGCTTGGCGCTCGGTGGACTGCAGGCCACCGTACCGCCGTCTCTGATGTCCGAAGTGTCATCAACTCACGGGGAGTAAATGATGCGTATCCGCTTGTCCACCGTCGTCATAGGTGCCTTCGCCCTGCTGTTCGTCGCCCTGGTCGCCTTCCTGGCCACCACCTCCGGGCCGGGCGAGCAGCCGCGGCAGCAGTCGATCGTCGGCACGCCGACCCCCTCCGAGTTCCCGGGGGGCTCCTGCATCACCTGCGCCTGACAGGCGTGACGCCGGCCCGGCACCAGCCGGGCCGGCGGTCCGGGGTTGCCGCGAGGTGACGGACAGCCGACCCATAGACAAATCACAGGCGTGGCATAGCATGGCGCGATGCCCACCGTGACGACCGTGACCACGCTTGCCGACTACAGTGACGAACGCGGCAACAAGATCATTCACGGCAACACCACGACGAACAACGTCAAGATCAATTTCCGCGGTACGGGCAACACGCTCGTCGTCTCGCCGAACGCCTCGATCGGCAAGCTCGAGGTGCACTTCGACTGCAACAACGCGGTCCTGGAGATCGGCGGGCACAGCAAGGTCCCGTCGTTCCGGGGCTGGATCCGGCTGGGCGAGGACGCCAAGGTCCGCATCGGCGCCAACGTGTCGATGACCAACACGTGCACGATCTCGGCCGTCGAGGGGGCCACGATCACGATCGGCAACGACGTGATGATCGCCAGCGACAACGACATCCGCGCCGACGACGCGCACCCGATCTTCGACGTGACCACGGGCGAGCGGATCAACCCGGCGCAGGACATCACGATCGGCAACCATGTCTGGATCGCCAAGCGGGCGGTCGTCCTCGGCGGCGCCAGCATCGGCGACGGCTCGATCCTCGGCTTCGGCAGCCTGCTGACCGGCAAAGTCCCGAACAACTGCGTGGCCGCCGGCACGCCCGCCCGGGTCATCCGGGAAAATGTCGCCTGGGAGCGGCCGCATCTCTCGCTGACCGAGCCCTATTACAAGCCGGACGCGAGCACGGTCACGAAGACCGGCTACTGGAACCTCACGCAGCACTGACGGGCCGGCTTGGGGCTTCCTCCAGCCGCGCCGGGAAAACGAGGAGCCCGGTTTCCCGTACGGGAAACCGGGCTTTCGCACGTCACCAGGTGTAGAAGTTCTCCTGGGTCTGGGCGTTGAACAGGTCCGTCCGGAAGATCTTGGCCGGCAGCGTGCGCCAGTCCTTGAGGTCCAGGACGTCGATGCCCTTGGCGATGTCGTTCGAGTAGATGTAGCCGTTGTACCAGTACGCCGACCACGAGCCGCCCGTGACGAGCGCGGTGTCCGAGATCGGGCCCCGCTCCCAGTAGGCGATCTCCTTGGGGTTGCGCGAGTCGGTGAAGTCGAAGACCGAGATGCCGCCCTGGTACCACGCCTGCACCATGATGTCGCGCCCCGGCACCGGGATCAGCGAGCCGTTGTGGGCCACGCAGTTCTCGGTGTCCGCATTGGTGCGCGGGATCTTGTAGTAGCTGCGGAACTCCAGCTTGCGCTGGGCGCCCTTGCCGACGAGGTCGTAGATCGCGTCGGCGCCGCGCTGCAGGCCGATCGTCGGGTTGCAGGTGGCCTGGCCGCCGCCGCCGAGCTCGTCGGTGAAGACGACCTTGGTGCCGTTGTTGTTGAACGTGGCCGAGTGCCAGAAGGCGAAGTTCACCGTGTCGCGGACCGACGTGATGATCTTCGGCGCGGTGCGGTCCGAGATGTCGAACAGCACGCCGTCACCCATGCAGGCGCCCGCGGCGATGTCCTTGGCCGGGTACGCGGTGATGTCGTGGCAGCCGCTGGTGGCGCTGTGGCCGGTCGAGCCCTCGTACCCGCCGTCCGGGAAGATGATCGGCGCCGAGAGCAAGGTGGCCGCCTGCGGGTTGCGCGTCGGCACTTTGATGATCGAGATCTTGTCGTGCGGCGGCGCGCAGTTGATCGTCGTGCCCGACAGGTACGACGAGATGTAGAGGTAGACGTTCGGGTCCCAGCGCTTGCCCGGGATCAGCGTCTGGGTGTGCGAGCCGCACTCCGTCTTGATCGACTTCACGTACTGCGGCGTCAGCGGGTCGCTGATGTCGAAGATCTTGATGCCCTCCCAGCGCTCGCCGGGAACGTCGGTGGTGGACGCGGCGTTGTCGCACGAGTCGTTCGTACGCTGCGAGTCCGTGCCGAGGAAGAGCAAGTTGCCGCTGATCGAGATGTCGTTCTGCGAACCCGGGCAGAAGACCTGCGTCGCCACGGTGGGCGCCTTCGGGTTCTTCACGTCGTACACGGCGAAGCCGTTGTAGTTGCCGCCGTACGCGTACCGGCCCTTGAACGCCCAGTCCGAGTTGGTGGCCGTGAGCAGGGCCGGCTTGTCCAGGTGGGCGACCTGGGTGAGGTTGGCGCTGCTGCGGATCTCGTCGACGCCGGGGATCGTCCCCGGGTCCGGCGCCTGTGCCGCGCCCGCGCCCGGCGCCGTCAGCAGTCCGACGACCACCGCGGCCGTGCTGAGCACGGCGAGGCGCTTGAGCCGCCGCCCTTGTGGGGCAGTGTGCTTCATGGAGCTCCTTCCGGTCCACGCATCGCTTCACGTACGGTGCGTATTCACCTTCGTCGCTACAGTAGTGGCCGGGGCGCCCCACGGGAACATTTGTTAACACCGATGAAAGGATCCGATGAGCCGGAAGCGGGCATTGATGGTCGTCGCCGTGCTGGCCGCGGTGGTCGCCGGCGTCATCCTCGTCACCCGGGCCGGGCCCGAGCGGTCCGCCGCGGCGCCCCGGCCGAGTGCGAGCCCCGCGCCGCCGCAGCGCGTCGTCCTGCCCGGACGCCCCGGCGACACCGCGCGGATCACCGACTCCACCCAGGTCAAGGCCCCGGACGGGTCGACCTGGAACGGCATCGACACGCTCTTCGTCCAGATGATGATCGTGCACCACACCCAGGCGCTGGCGATGGCGGAGCTCGCCCCGCAGCGGGCCGCCGATCCCGAGCTGCGGGCCTTCGCCGACCGGATCCGCACCGGTCAAGGCCTGGAGATCGACTACTACCGGACCTGGTTGCGGACCCGGAAGCTTCCCGAGGACGCCACCGGTCACGACCACACGACGATGGCCGGCATGCAGAGCCCGGAAGCCATGGCCGCGCTGGCCGCCGCGACGGGCGCCGGATTCGACCGGATGTTCGTGACCATGATGACCGCCCACCACCAGGGCGCCCTGCAGATGGGCAACGACGTGGTCAAGGGCGGCACCGACGAGCAGCTGCGCGAGGTCGCCGGCGAGATGCTGATCGAGCAGGGCATCGAGATCCAGCGGATGGCGGCGCTCGGCTGACCCGTTCGTGGCGTTGCTTCGATCACGATCGGCGGCCACGGGGTGCGGGCGGGCGGTGATCCCCGTTAGGTTGTCCGGTATGGACGTGCGGGGGGTGCTGCGGCGGGCGCGGTTGCCGCTCGTGGCGTCGCTGTTCCTCGCCCTGCTCGGCGGGCCCGCCGTCGCGCCGCCCGCGCCGGCGCCCGTTCCCGTGGTCGCCCAGGCCGCCTCCTCCTCGGTCGCCGCCTTCGACGAGACCCCGGATGTCCCGGCCGTTTCCACGCCCGTCGCTGTCCCGGCTCCGGCCTTCGCCGCGGTCCCGCAGCTCAGCGGGCTCGTCGGCGGCCCGGCCGCCGCGCCGCGGGCTCCGCCCGTCCGCGCCTGATCGATTTCGGCACGCCCCCGGGGTTTGCGCTCGAGCATCCGGGGTCATCGATTAGTCGCGCTCTCGGTGGAAAAGGACAGGACACATGGACTTCGGGCTGCAGCTCCTCGGCGACAACAGCGGACGCGTCGCCGTCATCTACCTCACGCTGATCGTGCTGGCCGTGATCGCGCTCGGCGGTCTCGCGCTGCCGCGCGGCGTGCGCCGGCCCCGGCAGATCAGCCGGTGGCTGGCCGACTCGGCCGCGCAGAAGCGCTCCGAGCTGGAGAGCCGGGCCGCCGAGGCCCAGGAGGTCGCCCGCTTCGCCCAGGAGATCGAGGTCGCCGCCGACGGTGCCGCCGCCACGGCCGAGCGCCGGCGCGAGGAGTGCCAGGTCGCCCAGGCCGGGGTCGAGCGGGCCTGGCAGGCCTGGCAGGACGCGGACGCCGCCCTCGAGCGGGCCCGCAAGGCCGCCGCCTACGCCACGCCGGTGTCCACCTCCGCCGCCGAGAGCGAGACCGATCGCGAGCAGGCCCTGCGCCGCGCCGCCCAGGCCGCGCACCGGCGGGGCGACATCTCCGACGAGACGCTGCTCGACGCGCTGACCCACCGCAACGGCTGGGACCCGTCGCTGCACCCCGTCGAGCAGGAGCTGATGCTCGCCCGGGCCACCGTCGAGCACCGCTTCCAGGCCTATCAGCGGGCGCTGGCCGCCGAGGACGCCGCCTGGCAGGCCGCCGACGTCGCCACCGCCGCGGTCCGCACCTTGCGCAACGAGCTCACGGCCGCCCAGGCCGCCGCCGACGCCGCCCGTCAGGCCCTGCCCGAGGCCGCCCGCGCGATCCTCGACGCCGCCGGGCCGGCCCCGATCGTGGTCACGACCCAGCGCATCGAGATCGCCCCGCCCGCCGCGCGCGAGGACGAGCTGTCCGGCATCGGCCTCGGCGCCGAGCCCGCCGACCCGGCCTCGACCCAGCCCGTCCCGGCGACATCCCCGGCGACCCGGCCCGGCCCGGTCGTTCCCGCGCAGGCCCGGCCCGTCGCGGCCGCTTCCCCGCAGGCCCGGCCCGTCGCGGCCGCCTTCACGCAGGCCCGTCCTGTTGCCGCGGGGCTCTACCAGAGCGCCGCCACGGACACCGCCGCCACCATCCGCATGACGACCGCCGCGGGTCGCACGACCACCGCCGCGGGTCGCACGACGACCGCCGCCGGCCCCGGTGAGCGCCCGAGCTGGACCCAGCCCACCGGCGCCCGGCCCCGGATCGCCAGCTGACCATGCGCATAGCCCTGGTCACGTCGCGCGAGTTCCCCCACCCGTCCTGGCGCGACGACGACACCCCCGTGCTCGCCGCGGAGCTCACCGGCCGCGGCGCCACGGTGGAGGTGCTGACCTGGGACGGTGACGATCACGGGGGCTGGGCCGCGTACGACGCCGTGGTCCTGCAGTCGCCTTGGAGCATGTGGCTGCGGCTCGCCGACTTCACCGCCTGGCTGCACGCGCGCGAGGCCGACGGCACCCGCCTGCTCAACCCGCCCGACGTGGTGACGCTCGGCTCCGACAAGCGCTACCTGGCCCGGCTCGCCGCCGCGGGCGTGCCGGTCGTGCCGACGGTGACCTCCCCCACTCGCGATCAACTGCACGACCTGTTCACGCGTACGGACCCCAGCCGCCCGACCCTCGTCGTCAAGCCGATCGCGTCCGGGGGCGCCCTCAACACCGGCGAGTACACCGAAGCTGAGCTCCCGCAGCTGCTCGACCACTTGCGGCGGCTCGACGAGGCCCTCGTCCAGCCCTACCAGGTCGCCCTCGACACCCATCGCGAGCTGGGCGTGGTGGTGCTCGACGGCACGGTGTCGCACGCTGTCACCAAGGCGCCGCTGCTGCGCCCGGGCCGGCCGATCACCGAGCCGCACCCCGACCCGCAGCCCTTTCGCGGCCTGACCGCCCAGCACGACCGGGTGATCCACCAGACGTACGCGGCCCTCCGCCGTCTCCTCGTCAACGAACCGCTGGCGATCCGCCTCGACTTCGTGCTGGACCCGGCCTCGCCGACCGGACTCCTCCTCCTCGAGGCGGAAATGGTGGCGCCGGTGAAGTTCCTGCCTCTCTTCCCCGCCCAGTGCGCCAACGTCGCCGAAGCCATCCTGGCCCGCGCCGCCGCCTGACCACCCCGCCGCGCCGCCGCTGATCCGCCGCGCGCGCTTGCGGAGTGGCCCGTCGTCCTCACCTCGGGCAGCCGCCGCGCGCGCTTCGAGGTGGCCCGCTTCGCTATCCGGGCGTGGCCGGGGCGGGTCAGTGGGGGCTGACCTTGACGGTGAGGCTGTCGTCCCACCAGGAGGCGTTGCGGAGGGTGGTGAGGAGGCGTTCCTGCTCCTCGGGCGTGCGGCGGTCGACGAAGAGGATGCCGTCGAGGTGGTCCGTCTCGTGCTGCATGCAGCGGGACAGGATGCCGTCGCCCACCACCTGGACCGGGTCGCCGTGCTGGGTGTAGCCCTTGGCCAGCACGTTCATCCGGCGCTTGGTGTCGAGATAGATGCCGGGGATGGACAGGCAGCCCTCGGGGCCGCTCTGCTCCTCCTCGTCCGGAAACTCGAGCACCGGGTTGACCAGGTGGTCCAGCTGCTTGTCGTTGCCCGGCAGGTCCTTGTTGATCGCGAAGACACGCAGGCCCACGCCGATCTGCGGCGCGGCCAGCCCGGCGCCGCGGGACTCGGCGAGCGTCTCGTTGAGGTCCCGCACCAGCGTCCGCAGCTCGGCGTCGAACGAGGTCACCGGCGCCGCGGGGCGCCGCAGCACCGGGTCGCCGATGAGCCGGATCGGGATGACACTCATGACTGCTCCTCTGCTCGTGCTACCGCGTCCGACGGTATGCCGGAGAAACCCGCGGCGCCAAGATCGAACGGGCCGCGGACCCTCCGCAGTGGATCACAACGCGACCCAGGCGCCGGACTCGACCGAGGCGGACATGGCGTCGAGGGCCTCGGCGCTGCGGACCGCGTCTTCCAGCGTGCTGCCCACGGGCGCGCCGGTCGCGATCGAGGTGAGGAAGTGGTACGCCTCGATCACCTTCAGGTCGTCGTAGCTCATCGGGTTCGCGGCGCCGGGCTGGAAGGCACCGAACCGGCCGTGACCGGGGCCGACCTGAACCGTACGCGTCGGCTGGTCCTGATAGTCGGTGCCGGAGCTGACGCTGAGCTCGCCCATCCGGCGGAAGTCCCAGGCCACCTGGCCGCGGGTGCCGTGGATCTCGAAGCCGTAGTTGTTCTGGTCGCCGACCGCCACGCGGCTGGCCTCGAGCACGACCCGCGCGCCGGAGGCGAGGCGGAGCTGGGCGCCGACATAGTCCTCGTTCTCGACCGGGCCGGGCTCGCCGGTGCCGCGGGCGTGACCGGCCGTCGCCCCGCCGGGCCGGGCCCGCTCGGGCACGAAGATCGCCGTGTCGGCCACCAGCGCCGAGATCTCGCCGAGCAGGTGCCGGATCAGGTCGATGCCGTGGGCGGCCAGATCGCCGAGTACGCCGCTGCCGCCCCGTTCCCGTGAGTAGCGCCAGGTGAGGGCGCCGTCCGGGTGCGCCGCGTAGTCACTGAACAGCCGGAACCGCGCGTGCGTGATCGCCCCGAGCTCACCGGCGGCGACGAGCTCCCGGGCGGCGGCGACCGCCGGGGCGTGCCGATAATTGAAGCCGACCGTGCCCTGGACGCCGGACTCGCGGACTGCTGCGGCCACCGCCGACGCATCGGCCGAGGTCAGGCCGACTGGCTTCTCGATCCAGATGTGCTTGCCGGCGCGGGCGAAGGCGACGCCCATCTCCCGGTGCAGGAAGTTCGGGGCGCCGATGCTGACCGCTTCCACGGCCGGGTCGGCGAGCAGGGTGCGCCAGTCGGTGGTGGCGGTGCTGAAGCCGTACTGTCCGGCGGCCTGGTTCGCGCGGCCCGGCACGTCGTCGGCCACCGCGACCAGGCGGGGGCGCCGGGCCAGCTCCGGGAAGTGGTGCGGAACCCGCAGGTAGGCCTGGGTGTGGACGCGTCCCATCCACCCGAACCCGGCGACGGCGACTCCCAGCGATGACGTCATGCGCAGAGCCTACGAAACGTCCGGGACGGGCCGCGGCGGACCCGTCCCGGCAAGATCCATCACCGCCAGGGGTGGGCGGCGGCGACCCCTCCATCACCGTCAGGGGGCGGGTGGTGGCGGTGGGACGACGGCGGGACGGTCGTCGCAGGACAGGACATTCGGCGCGTACGGGTCCAGCCAGCCGCCGTCGTTCCCGCCGAGGTCGGCGAGTGAGAACTCCGAGCCGGCCGGCGTGAAGTGGAAGGAACCGCAGTTGTTGACGCCGGCAGCCCCGACATTGCGCGCGTCGACGTTCCGGAAGGACGCCGAACCGGCCGTACGCGCGCTGACCACCGAGGTGCCCGTCCCGTCCACGCGGATGTTCTCGAAGGAGACGCCCGTGACGGAGTAGAGGTCTTTCACGGCGAAATCACTGACGAGCATGATCGCGTTGTACGTGCTGTCGAGATAGTGGTCGCCGGCGACTCGGATGTCCGCGTCGATGCTCCGATCGAGGGCATAGAACCACAGGGCGCCGAGGCCGATGTTCCAGTTGAGGTCGAGCGTTCCGGCGCGTACCACCGTGTTGTCCTTGATCGTGAGCGCGCCCGCGAACGGCTCGGCGCCGAAGCGGGCGCCGGCGTGCAGGCCGCTGCCCTCGCGGATCGGGTCGGCGACCAGGTTGTTCGACACCGTCGTGTCCGTGCCGCCGTAAATCGCGATGCCGTTGGCCAGCGTCGGCGTCTGCACGGTGTTGTGATCGAAGACGTTGCCCGAGTCCGCGATGCGCTCGGACCACATCGCCAGACCGTCGTCGCCGGTGTTGCGCACGAACGTGTTCGTCACGATCGAGTTCGTGACGCCGGTGTGGAAGTTGAGCGCGTCCGCGATCTGGTCGACGACCATGGTGTTGCTCACGCGGAGGTTGTTCATCGGCCCGTCGAGCCAGAGGCCGGCCTTGGTGTGCCGGATGTGCAGGCCGTCGACGCTGGAATCGCTGAGCGCGCCGCCGATGCCGTTGACCTGGTCGGTGTCGATGCGCTCACGGACGTCGCCCTCGATCGCGAAGTTCCGAAGGTGCACGTTGCGGCTGCCGCTCTCGCCTGCCGGCTTGCCGTAGAAGCCGACGCCCGTGTGGATCGAGCCGTCCGGCGCGGGTTCGGGGAGGGCGACCTCGTGCCCCTTGACGATCGTGTACCAGTTGCCGGCGCCCTCGATCGTGATGTCATCGACGATGATGTGCCGGTTGACCTGGTAGGTACCCGGGGGCAGATAGACCTTCAGGTGTGCGCGCCGGGCGAACGCGATCGCCCGGTCAATGGCGTCGGCGGAGTCGCGGCGGCCGCTCGGATCCGCCCCGAAGAGCAGGACGTTCGCCGCCCCGGTGACGATCCGCGGCGGCGCGACCAGCTCGGAGTCGAGCAGATCGATGACGGTCCAGGCCGCCCCGGGCTGCGCGGTCAGGCGGATCTTGTCGCCCTTGTGGAGCGTACGGCCGAGAAGTTGCCGTTGTTCGTCATAGAAGTGCATCGGGCGGAACGGCTTGCTGATCACAGGCGCCGGAGCCGTCGCCGCGGGCACGCACGCGCATTCGGTGATCCACCAGTCCGGGTGCAGCAGGTCCGCCGCCGGATCATTGGTGAACGGGTACTGGTTGTAGAGGTAGGCGTACTGGGAGGTCAGCGTCATGGTGCGCCGGACGCCCGGCGCCGACACGCCGAGCGGTGCGGTGATCCCGCCTCCGCGCGGCGCGTCCGGGATCGCGTAGCGGACGGTGATCGCGTTGGCGGCCGCGGGCAGGGTGAACTCGACGTACTGACCGGGGGTGAGCCGGACCGCGGTGCGACCGGAGGCTTCCGCCGGCAGCGTGTAGGCGGCGCGGCTCGGGCCGATGCGCGTGCCGGTGAAGCGGGCGTTCTCGGCTTCCTGTTCGAGGAAGGGCACCGTGGCGCCGCGGCCGGCGACGAGCGCGGGGTCGAGACCCGCCCGCGTGACAACAGCACCGGCGGCGGGCGTGGCATAGCTGGCGGGAGCGGCGATCATGCTGGCGCCGGCCGCGAGAAGGGCGCTGAGGAGCAGAGCGGCCGGGCGCGGTGGAACGCCGGCTCGCCTTCCCCGGGAGGGAGGGGTCATGAGCGTGACCCTAAGGACTCTGTGACCATCGCCACAATAGACTGTCGAGATATTTCGTCGAACGGTCGATTTCTTGCAGCCGCGCTCGTGCGGATGAGCGAACTACAGTGACGGTCATGACTTCCTTCAACGACACGATCATCGAGCAGTTCCGGGCCAACGACGGCGTGCTCGGCGACCACTGGGCCGGCAAGACGACGCTCCTGCTGCACACCCCCGGCCGCAAGACGGGCAAGGTCACGGTGAACCCGCTGGTCGCGGCGCCGCACGACGGGTCGTACATCGTCTGCGGCAGCGCGGGCGGCGGCCCGGCCGACCCGCAATGGGTCGCCAACCTCGAAGCCCTCGACGGCCCCGTCACCATCGAGCTCGGCACCGAAACCCTCCAGGCCGGCCACCGCGTCGTCCGCCCGGGCCGCGACGACGACTGGGAGAAGCTCTACGGCGTGTGGCGCGAGTACTGGCCGGACGCCGCCACCTACGAGACCAAGACCGACCGCCAGTTCCCCGTCGCGGTCATCACCGTCAGCTGAGAAGTAGTCGCTAGTCATGTTGCTAATTGACTAGACGCGAGAACGGCTCTAGCGTTGCTGCATGACCACCTGTCCGCCTGTCCGTCACAGGGCCAGGCGCTCCGGCTCACGGGAGGCACGCATGGCCGACACCGAACCCCTCGAGGCCGACACCGAACCCTTCGATGCCGGGACCGACCCCAGGGGCATCCGCTTCCTCACCTACGACACCCACCTGCGCGACACCCCCTACACGGAGGCCGAGAAGGCCTACATCCGCCGGTACGCCGAGGAGCACCGCGACGAGATCATCGCGCAGGTCCGCGCGAACCTCCGCAAGCTCGACGGCACCCCGGGAAGCGTCGTTGCCCTGCTGACCGGCATGTCCGTCGAGCGCATCAATGAGCTCGGAGGCATGCCGGATAGGCGTTAGTCAGCTTGCGGCTTGACTAGGACAAGGCGGCGCCCATAGCGTTGCGGTATGACTACCCCCTCAGCAGTACGTCCGACACGTCTGTGCCTGGCGATGCTCAATGTGGACCCTCCGGCAGTCGATACCCCCCTTTCGGACATGCGTCACGACCTGATCCGGGAGGCGCAGAGGCTGCCCGACACCTGCGCCGCGGGCGGGGCCGAGCGGATTCGTTCGCTCGGTGACCGTCTGTGGTTCAAGGTGAAAACGGGCCGCTGGCGAGGCGCCGCAACAGATCTGCCCCACGAACGCGGCGGGCGAAGCGCTCGCTGGTGGCTGGGCGCCGGCGGCTACCGGCGAGACGGTGACCCGGCCGACTTCTACGCCGTCCTTGCCGCGGCGGCGAAGCGGGCAGCGAGGACTTCGACCTCGCCCGCGTCCTCCGATCGCTGGCTGCCCACGCAATGGGACTGGGACCGACTCGAGGCGGAGGAAACTGTCGCCTGGGAGCTGCAGCCGAGGCGGGTGATCGGCGGCATGATCGCACGGTCCCTGCGGGACGGCCGGGCCTATCACACCGTTTTCCGGCGCTTCAGCGTGACGGCGGTCGCGCGGGCGCAAGACGGTGAGACCTATCTCGTCATCGGGTTCGACACTGCGGCGGACGCCGGGACCCTGTCGGCGATCCTTCGCGCCGTGCCCGGCATCGAGGAGGACGACTGGATGATCGAGCCGGGCAAGGTCCTGGGCATCGAAGCTGCCCCGGGGGAGCACATTTGGTCGACGGCCCTGCCGACGCGAGTGGCAGCGGATCTGCTGGCGTTGTTTTCTGACGAGGACTAAGCGCGCTCGGCGGCCACCAGGTCGCGGACGGCCGGGGCCACCTCGGCGGCGAAGAGTTCCAGGTCGGCCGGGTTGTCGCTGGCCAGGATGAAGGCGCTGACTCCGTGGTCCAGGGCCACGCCGGCCAGGTCCTCGGCCCACTGCTCGGCCGGACCGTCCAGGAAGGAGCGGCCGAAGTCGGAGAAGGTGCCGTTGATGTTGAGGAGGCGGCGGACGGCGGCGGGTGGGCGGGCGGCGGCCTCGGCGGCTTCGTCGATGTGGCGGTTGAGGTCGGCGTAGTCGTTGATGCCGCCCGGGAGGTAGGACAACGAGGGTACGACGCCGTCGGCGGCCCGGCCGGCGAGGCGGAGCATGCGGGGCTTGTAGGCGCCCAGCCAGATGCTCATGGCGTGCGCCGGCGCCGGGCCGCGCTTGGCGCCGGAGACGTCGTAGTAGGCGCCGGATGCGCGTACCGGGCCAGGGGTGGACGTGTCCCAGACCTGGCGGATGATGTCGATGGCCTCGCCCAGGGCGTCGATCGACTGACCGGCGGTGAGCCGGCGGCCGCCCATCGCCTCGACGCCGTCCCAGAAGGCGCCGGCGCCCAGGCCGAGCTCGATGCGGCCGCCGCTCAGACGATCGAGTGTCGCGTGGCTCCGGGCGATGACGGCCGGCTGGCGCAGCGGCAGGTTGAGCACGTTCGCGGCGAGTTTGATCCGCGTCGTACGCGCCGCCGCGTACGAGAGCAGCGTCCACGTGTCGTGGAAGCGGGCGACGTACGGGTGGTCTTGGAACGTGACCAGGTCGAGCCCCGCGCGGTCGGCGACGACGGCCAGCTCCGCCCCGGCCGTGGCGGACGGCGTGACAAAGGCGCCGAAGAGCAGATCGTGCCCGTAATCCGTCATGACTGGTCCCCCAGGGCGAAGTTGTCGCGGAACAAACCGGCAGGGTCGTAGCGCCGCTTCAATTCCCGCAACCGCGCCAGCGTCGGCGGCGGGAACGCGTCGGCCACATGATCGAGTCCGGTTTCGAAGCTCAGGTACATGCCGTCGAAATGGCTGCGCAACGGCGCGAAAGCGGCATCCACCCGCCGCTCGGACGAGCCCATGGCGACGATCGAGAAATTGGCCGAGCGGTGGGCGTACGCGGTGGCGGCGGGCGGGATGTCGGCGACCGCGCCCCCGACCGTGCGGATCTGGAACCAGTGCACCGCGCCGCTCGCGATCAATTCCGCCGCGGCCTTAGCGAAGGCGGGCGTCAAATGCTCGATCAGACCCGAGCGCGAGACCGGATCGCCTTGCCCGCTGTGATAGCCCTCCGCGGCGTTGTTCACGATTCCCGCGTACGGAGTCAGCACCACATTCTGGTTGTACAAAGGCGCCAACTGCGCGAGGGGCTGCAAGGTGTCGACGATGACCGAAGGGTCGGCGGCATCGACGACCGCCATCAGTTGCGCGAAGGCGGGTTGTCCCGGGCGCGGCGGTCCCATGATGAGCTGACCGCTCAGGGTCCGGGGCGCCGCCTCGATGGCCCGGCCCCAGCGGACCAGCAGGTCGGCCGGGTCGTCGGCGGCCACCACGAGCTGGGCGAAGCCGACGTCGCCCACCTCGTCGACCTGGAAGTCGAAGGACGTGACCACCCCGAAGTTGGCCCCGGCGCCGCGTACGGCCCAGAAGAGGTCAGGGTTCTCGTCGTCCGAGGCGCGCACGACACTCCCGTCGGCGAGCACCATCTTGACGGCGCGCAGGTGGTCGATGGTCAGCCCGTGCTCGCGCGCCAGCCAGCCCACGCCGCCCGCCGTGGCGAGGCCGCTAACGCCCACGCCGCCGTAGTCGCCCGAGCTCAGTGCCCATCCGTACGGCATCAGGAAGCGCGCCACGTCCGCCCAGCGCGCGCCCGGGCCGATCCGGACCAGCCGCTCGGCCGCGTCGAGCACCTCCATCGTGTCGAGGGCCTGGACGCTGAGCACGATGCCACCGTCGTTGGTGGACCGTCCGCTCATGCCGTGACCGCCGCTGCGCAGCCCGAACGGCACGCCGGGATGCGCCCGCACGAACGCCAGCGCGTCGGCCACCTCGCCCGTCGAACGCGGGCGGAGCACCAGCCCGGGCGCACCCCCACGCATGTACGTCGACCGCACGCGCGCGTAATCCAGATCACCTGGTTCGACTGCGGTGGCCGCGAGGCTCGCCGGGACATTGTCATAGTCGATGCCCGGGCGGCGCTTCGCGCGTACGGCGGCGGGCTTGATCGGAGCCGGCGGCGGCTCGGGCAGCTCGCGCAGCACGACCTCCCGCAGCTCCGCGAAGCGCCGCAGCTCGTCGGGATCGTCCGTCCGCAGCAGGAACGTGCCGGCACCATGCTCAACAACGAGCGGAAGAAGAGCCGCGACGCTCAGCTCGAAAAGGTCCGCAGCGCCCGGCTCGGAGGCGCTTGCGGCGCGCGGGTCGAGGATGACCACGCGCCGGATCTCGGCGGCCTCGCGTCCCACTTCCGCGGCGGCCTCGTCGAGGAGCTTGCCGGTCGCCGCCAGCTCGTCGGGAGTTCCGATCCACCCCTCGGCGGTACGCCCGGCGAGGCGCACCGAGCGTGCATCCGCCCCGGTCAGCCAGATCGCGATCCGGTGCGCGGGCAACGGACCGCGCTGCGCCTGCGGAACGCGGTAGTGCTCGCCCAGGTGCCTGTAGGGCCGAGGCTCCCCGGCGTCGAGCACATTGCGCACGATCTCGACCGCCTCCGCCGTCCCGGGCTCGTCGGCCAGTGCGAGGGTCACGCGGCCGCCGGTGAGCAGGTCGAGGCTCGCCGCCGAGCGCGCCAGGACAGCCGGGGCGTGCTCCGCGAGATCGATCTGCGCGACGAGGCCGATCCGCTCGGTCACGCCCGCGATCCAGCTCAGCCGCGTCCACGCGCCGTCGCCCTGGACCGCCACCAGGTCGAGGCCCCGCCGTTCGGCCTCCACGGCGGCGCCGGCGCCGGTCACGAGCGCGCCGAACTCGAGCCGGTGGAGCATGCTGACCTCCGTTGGTTGCCGCGTCAGACATTGCGGTCGCAAATATCCGTGCAGTCTGTCACATCGTTCCGGATCGGCGCGCGGCCGCTGATTAGATGGCTTTCATGGCACTTCTTCAGGTGATCGTCGGCAGCACCCGTCCCGGCCGCATCGGCCTCCCCGTCGCCACGTGGTTCGCGCGGGCCGCGGCCGAGCACGGGCCGTTCGAGGTCGAGCTGGTCGACATCGCGGACTTCAACCTGCCGCTCATGGACGAGCCCAACCACCCGCGCCTGCGGCAGTACACCCAGGAGCACACCAAGCGCTGGAGCGAGACGATCGACCGCGGCGACGCGTACGTGTTCGTCCACCCGGAGTACAACTACAGCTTCAACGCGGCCCTCAAGAACGCGATCGACTACCTGCACGCCGAGTGGGCCGACAAGCCGGTCTCCTTCGTGAGCTACGGCGGGGTCAGCGCGGGCCTGCGGGCCACCCAGGCGCTCAAGCAGGTCGTCACCACGCTGCGGATGGTCCCGATCTTCGAGCAGGTGCCGATCCCGCTGGTCGGCCAGTTCATCGACGAGGAGGGCGAGTTCGTGCCGAACGAGATCGTCGCCGGGAGCGTCGGCCCGGTCGTGCGCGAGCTCGCCCGCCTGAACGACGCCCTCTCCCCGCTGCGGAAGCGCCAGTAAGCAACGCCCCCGCGGGAGGGGAGCAAGCGGCGCCGCGGAAAGCAAGCGGCGCAGCGGAGGGCGGACGGCTCAGTAACCGAGGTCGATCGCGAGCGTCTTGAGCGTGTCCGGCAGCTCGATCTGCGGCACCGGCCGCGCCTCCTGCACCGTGCCGGTCTTGATCTTCTCCTGCCAGTCGCCGAGGCCGGCCACGAGCGGACCGTGGTCGGCCTTGCCGTACTCCACCATCGCGGGCTCGTAGGCGACCCCGAGATAGGCGCAGATCTTCCGGGCCTCGCCGGCCGGGTCGCCGGTCAGGTCCTCGTAACGAACGGTGTGCCCGGGCAGGCTGGTGCGCGCCTCGTGCAGCGCGGTCAGGTATTTGGTGACGCTGGCGACGGCCTCGTCGAAGGTCTGGGTGGTGCGGGCGCGCTGCCAGGAGTCGAGGATCGAGGCGGGGTGCCGCAGCAGGTAGATGAACTTCGCGTCGGGGAAGGCCTGCGCCACGCGGGCCCACTGGAAGACCAGGTTGGGCGTCTTCTCGACGAGCATCTTCTTGCCGCTGTCCCGCAGGGCCTTGGTGAGCAGGCGGTCCCACACCATGTTGGTGAGCTCGCGCTCGGTGAAGCCCAGCTGCTCCATCGCCGTCTTGGCGGCCGGGAGCTCGCACTTGACCTTGATGTGGGCGAGGTGCAGCTCGTGCGGCGCGAAGATCTCGGAGTGACTGTTCAGGATCATCCGCAGCAGGGTCGAGCCCGAGCGCACCGAGGAGAAGAGGAAGCCGGGTGCGGCGAGCTCCCGCTGCGGCACCGGGACCAGGCGGAGCTTCCCCTGGCGGTGCACGACCTGCATCCCCGTCTTCCGGGCCAACCGGACATTAACCTGCTTACGCCAAGCCATGAAAGTACACCTTAGAGGTGAACATTAGGCAGACGGAATCACGAAGCTGTGAAGATCCTTGGAATTTGATCGATCACTAAGCAAAGCGCGCCGGATCGCCCGCGCCGACGCGGAGAACCTCCGGAACGCCCTCCGACAGGTCCACGACGGTCGTGGGCACGGTGCCGCACTCGCCGGAATCGATCACCGCGTCGACGACGTGGTCGAGCTCTTCCTTGATCTCCCAGCCCATCGTCAACGGCTCCTCGTGGCCGGGCAGCAGGAGCGTGCTCGACAGCAGCGGCTCGCCCAGCTCGGCGAGGATCGCCTGGGTGACGGTGTGCTCGGGGATGCGTACGCCGACGGTCTTCTTCTTGGGGTGCAGCAGGCGCCGCGGCACCTCGCGGGTGGCCGGCAGGATGAAGGTGTAGCTGCCCGGCGTGCTCGCCTTGACCAGCCGGAAGACGGCGTTGCTGATCTGCACGAACTGGCCCAGCTGGGCGAAGTCGCGGCACACCAGCGTGAAGTGGTGACCGCTGCCCAGGTGCCGGATCTCGCGGATGCGCTCCATGCCCCCGGCGTTGCCGATCCGGCAGCCCAGCGCGTAGCAGGAGTCCGTCGGATAGGCGATCAGCCCGTCATCCCGCAGCAGGTCCCCGATTTGGCTGAGCGCGCGGGGCTGCGGGTTGTCCGGGTGCACGTCGAAGTACTTGGCCACGCCTCAAGCCTAGATCGGCACGGGGGCCGGAGGACGCCCGCACCAGCAAGGCCACGCCCAGCCCGGCGCCGGCCGCGCTGCACAGCGCCAGGGTCAGGCCCAGCCGGCCGCCGGCGACCTCCTCGCCCAGGAGCACCAGCCCGATCGCCGCCGCCACGACCGGGTTGGTCAGCGTGCCCACGGCCAGCGGCGCGCTCAGCCCGGCCCGGAACGACCGCTGCGTGAACATCAGCCCCAGCGTCGCCAGCACGGCCACGGCGAGCGCCGTCACCAGGCTCAGGAGGCCGAAGTCGCCGGCGGTGAGGCGTACGGTGGCGGTCTGGGTCAGGGCCGACGACACGCCGAAGGCGATCCCGCCCGCCGCGGCCACCCACAGCCCCGAGGCGCCGGCCAGCGCGGTCAGCGCGATCGCGGTCACCAGCAGCAGGCCGATCACGTCGCCCGCGCCGAGCACACCGACGCCCGCCGAGCCGGTCGCGACCAGGATGCCGCCCAGGCCGGCGACGGTGAGCGCCATGCCGTGCCACTCCAGCCGGGTGACCGCGCGCCGGGCCACGACAGCCGCCAACGGTACGGCCACCACGAGCGTCAGCACCCCGAACGGCTGGACCAACGACAGCGGTCCGTAGCGGAGCGCCACCACGTGCAGGAGGCCGCCGAGCCCGTTGAGCGCGACGGCCCCCCACCACGACGGAAGGCGGAGCAGGAGCCGGAGCGGCCGGTCGGCCACGTGCTCCTGCACCAGGGCGCCGACGGCGTACGCCCACGCGGACGCGACGCACGCTGCGATCGCCACTGCTGTTCCCACGCCGATCACCGTACGAGCCGGGAGGCCCGCGGCGCGTCGTCCCTGCGCGGTAAGTGGCGCCGCGCACGCCTACTACGCTGGTAGTACTCTGACTGGAGGTGTGCCGGGAAGTCTGGTCGGCGTTCGCTGAACCGACCCCTGACGGAGGCACGATGTCCCTCTTCTCGCGCGGCACCGGGTCTCTCTTCTCGCGCGGCACCTGGCCCGAGGCCCGGCGCATCGCCGAGCTGCTCCGCACCGCGACTGTCGGCGGCCTGCTGCTGCTCGGCGCGGCGCTCGTGGGGCTCCTGTGGGCCAACTCACCGTGGAGCGATGCCTACCGCGGCCTGGCCGAGCTGCACCTGGGCCCGCTCAGCCTGGAGAAGTGGGCGGCCGACGGGCTGCTGGCCATCTTCTTCTTCGTCGCCGGGCTCGAACTCAAGCAGGAGTTCGTCGCGGGCGAGCTGCGCGACCCCCGCCGGGCGGCCCTGCCGGTGCTCGCGGCGGTCGGCGGCATGGCGGCCCCCGCGCTCGTCTTCACGCTGATCAACCAGGGCTCGGCGACGCTCGCCGGGTGGGCGATCCCGACCGCCACCGACATCGCGTTCGCCCTGGCCGTGCTCGCGGTGCTGGGCACTCATCTTCCGTCGGCGCTGCGGCTCTTCCTGCTCACGCTGGCCGTGGTCGACGACCTGCTGGCGATCCTGGTGATCGCGGTCTTCTACACGTCGTCACTGCACCCGGTGCCGGGATTGCTCGCCCTGCTGCCGATCGCGCTGTTCGGGCTGCTGGTCCAGCGCGGCGTACGGGCGTGGTGGCTCTTGATCCCCCTGGCCGTGACCGCGTGGTGGCTCATGCACGAGTCCGGCGTCCACGCGACGGTCGCCGGAGTCCTGCTCGCCTTCACCGTGCCCGTGCGCAGCGGTCTCGCGGGCCGGTTCGCGGAGCGCTGGCAGCCCGTCTCCGCCGGGGTGGCCGTACCCGTGTTCGCGCTCTTCGCCGCGGGTGTCTCGGTGGCGGCGGCGGGCGGATTCGGCGCCGCGCTCGGGGACGCGGTCACGCTCGGGGTCGTCGCCGGGCTCGTCGTCGGCAAGACGGTCGGCATCACCGGCACCACGTGGCTGGTCCAGCGGTTCACGCGGGCCGAACTGGGCCCGGGGCTGAGCTGGTGGGACGTGCTGGGACTGAGCCTGCTCGGCGGGATCGGGTTCACCGTGTCGCTGCTGATCGCCCAGCTCTCGTACGGGGAAGGCAGTCCGCACGACGGCCACGCGCGCATCGGGGTCCTCCTCGGATCGGCCGTCGCCGCCTTGCTGGCCGCGATCGTGTTGCGGCTGCGGAACAGGCACTACCGGCACGTGCACGAGCAGGAGAGCCGGGACGCGGACGAGGACGGCATCCCGGACATTTACCAGGAGCGATAGTTTCGGCCGGGTAGGCTTGCGCCTGAAGGGTGTCCGACGGAGGGGATCGGGGTGCGAAGCCTGCGCCGGCGCTGCGAGCAACGACTCGCGGGCATCGACGTGCCGGAACCGTTCGATCTGGACGCTTTCGCGGCGGTTGTCGCCGCCCATCGGGGCCGTCCGCTCGTGCTGCGGCCACTGCCGGGGCTCGAGGCCGGCGCCCCCTGCGGCCTCTGGATCGCCGCCGGCGACACCGACTACGTCTTCTACGATCCCGGCACGTCGCGGCTGCACGCCGAGCACATCGTGCTGCACGAGCTCGCCCACATGCTCAGCGGCCACCGCACCGGCCTCGACGTCAGCGGCGGCGCGCTCGCCCGGCTCGTCCCCGACGTCGACCCCGCCACCGTCTCGCGCATCCTCGGCCGGGTCAGCTACACGACCACGCAGGAGCGCGAGGCCGAGATGCTCGCCTCCCTGATCCGGGCGCGATCGGCCGGCGCCCGCGCCCGGACGGCCGGCGGCACCCTGGGCACCCTCGCCGACGTGCTCAAATTCCGCCGGTGAACGGCGGCCTCTCCAGCGCCCTGTTCCTCGTGCTCTGGGCGACAGTGCTGATCCGCCTGCCCACCCTCGGCCGCGGCCCCGAGCAGCGGGCGCTGTGGGCGACCGTCCTGGCCCTCGCGCTCGTCAAGACGGCCTCCTCCCCGGCCGGATCGGCGGCGCTCGACCGTGTCACCACCCACGCCGCCGTGGTCCCGCACCTCTTCGGCGTCCTCAGCGCCTACTTCCTGCTGCGCTTCGTCATGCTGGTCACCGGCTGGGCCGACACCCACCCCCGGGCCGCGGGGCGCCAGCTGATCGTGACGGTCGCGGTGCTCGTCGCGCTGATCGCCCTCATCGGTACGGACACCGCGTACTGGATCGTCCTGAACAGCTATCTCGGCGGGGTGCTGTCCGTGGCGGGCCTGATCTTCTGGCGTCCCGCCGGGGCGGCCTCCTCCCGGAGCCTCCGCCTGGGACTGCGCGCCATGGCGGCCGGGGTGTGGATCATCGCGCTCTACGCCGTCGTCAAGACCGTTGTCGTGATCGCGGGCGCGCTCGGGGCCCCCGTGTCGTTCGCGCCGATCGAGCCGGTCGCCAACGGGGTGCGTACGGCCGGGATGATTCTCGCCGTCGTCGGGGCGGCGGTTCCGGCCAGTGGGAGGGCGCGGACGATTCTCCGGGCGTACCGGTCGCTGTGGGCCTTGCGTCCGTTGTGGACGCTGATGCGGCGGACGTTCCCGGACGTCATTCTGTTTCCGCGGCGGCGGGCGCTGATCGAGCTGGCGGGGTTCGAGGAGGTGCGGCTGCGGCTGTACCGGCGGGTGATCGAGATCCGGGACGGGATGCTGGCGCTGCGAGGATGGCTGCCGGCGTCGGCGCACGAGGAGGCTCGCCAGTTCGTCGGTGATGCTCCGGCGTCGCTTGTGGAGGCTTGCGCGGTCGCGCTGGCGCTGGACCGGCGGGCGCGGGATCTCGCTCCCGGATCGCCGGACTTCTCGCGTCTTTCCCCGGGCGGCTCGGGGCCTTCTCCGGCCGGCTCTGGGTTTTCTCAGGCCGGCTCGGGGTTGTCTCCGGGCGGGCCGGGCGATTCCGGGCCTTCTTCGGGCGGCTCGGGCGGTTCGGGGCTTTCTCCGGGCGGCTCGGGGGGTCGGTGGCTTGAGGCCGGGGACGATCTGGCGTCGGAGATCGCGTGGCTCAGTGCCGTCAGCGCGGCGATCCGGCGTCCGGAGCCGGCACGTTTCGTGGCCGCCGCGCGGCGCTAGGTCGGCTCGCCACCCTTGCGGCGTTGTTCGAGCTCCCACACCTTGCGGACGAGCTCGCCGATCGTCTCGCGGCTGCTGGGCGACACGTCGGCGGCGCGCAGGGCGATCTCGGTGACCTGGGCGTCGCGCAAAGTGCGGAGCAGCTCGAGCTGACCGTCGATCTTGCGGGTCTCGTCGTCGTCCAGGAAATAGGCGACGGGTACGCCGAAGAACGTCGCCAGCCCCCGCAGATGCTGGATCGTCGGATTGTCGCGGCGGCCGGTGCGCAGCTGCCAGATGTAGGTGTGCGAGATCGCGATGCCCTGCCGCTCGCGGATCGCCTCGGCCACGGCCATGTAGCTCACCTCGCCCTGGCCGGCCCCGCGCACCTGGCGGAACAGCCGGTCGAGCTTGTCGGCGAGGGAGAACTCGGACGGCATCCGCGCTCCTTCCGCCGGTCGCGCCGCTGCGGCCTCGTCATCCGGTGGCCGCCGGTCGGGACAGTTTCGCACGACCCGGACCTTCCGCGCCTGCCCGGCGTTTCGGGCCTTTCCGCACCGGCACGCGCGGTCGGCCCTCTCGCCCGGCACCCGGTCCTGCTCGGCGCCCGTCACCCGGGTCGCCTGGCGCCGCGCGCCGGGCACACCCGGGTCCACCCACGAAATGCGGTCGTTGCGGTGATGTCGCATGAGCAACCCGCGGGCTGCACCATCCCCCGATGTGCGGCATCGCAACGACCGTAAACTCAGGTTGATGACTTCCGGGCCGAGCGTAAACGATGGAGGGAGTGGGCTCAAGCTCATTGCGGTTTCGCGCAATCTCGCCTTCTCGGGGCGGATTTTCCTGGCCCTTCCGGGCTTCTTGGCCGCGCTCTTCCCCGCCTCGCCCTTCCCCACCGCGCTGTTGCTTTTCCGCCGATGCTTTCCCGCCGCGCTCTTCCCGGCCACGTTGTCCCCGGCCGCGCTTCGCTTGTGATCTCAGGACCGGGGCGGCCAGCGCGGCGCTTGCAGTCTCGGAGCCGGAGCGGGCGGCGCGTCGCTTGCAGTCTCGGTGCCGGAGCCGGCGGCGCGTCGCTTGCAGTCTCGGGGCCGGAGCGGGCGGCGCGTCGCTTGTAGTCTCGGGGCCATGACGGACATCGTGGAGAGCCCCGAGGTGTCGACCCTGCTCGATGAGCTGACGCGGATGCCGGGGCGCGAGGACCCCTATCCGCGCTATCGCAGGCTCCGGGAGATTTCACCCATCGTCCGGGCCGGCGACGGCGCACTGGTGGTCACCCGGCACGCCGAATGCACCGCGGTCGTCAAGAACCCGAAGCTCGGCCACGTCCCCGCGCACATGCTCGACTTCGTACGCCCGGGCTGGGCCGACCACCCGTCCCTGCGCCAGCTGTTCACGAGCCTCATCACCATCAACCCGCCCGACCACACGCGCCTGCGCCGCCTGGTGAGCACCTCTTTCACGCCCCGCCGCGTGGAGGCGCTGCGCCCGCGCATCGAGCGCATGGTCGACGACCTGCTCAGCGCCATGAGCGGAAAGGTGGACTTCGTCACGGCGTTCGCGTTCCCGTTGCCGGTCAACGTGATCGGGGAGCTGCTGGGCGTACCGGAGGCTGATCGTCCGCAGTTTCAGCAGCTCGTCCGCGACTGGACGATGGTCATGGAGATCGTCACCGACGAGGTCCTGGCCAAGGCCGACCCGGCGGCCGCCACGATCCGCGACTACCTGGCGGGGCTCGCGGCCGAGCGCCGCGCGCGGCCGACCGACGACCTGATGAGCGCGCTGGTCGCCGCCGAGGAGGACGGCGACAAACTGAGCGAGGACGAGCTGCTCACCATGGCCGGCCTGCTCTTCATGGCCGGCTTCGAGACCACCACCAACCTGCTCGCCAACAGCGTCGTCGCGCTCCTGGACCATCCCGGCCAGCTCGCCAAGCTGCGCACGGACGGCGCGGCGATCGCGGTTCCCGCGGTCGAGGAGCTTCTCCGGTACGACTCCCCGGTCCAACTGATCCCCCGCATCGCCTGGGACGACATCGAGGTCGCCGGCGTCCCGATCCAGGGCGGCGAACGGATCATCTCCTACCTCGGGGCGGGCAACCGCGACCCGGAACGCTTCGAGAACCCGGACCGCCTCGACCTCACCCGCCCCGACAACGCCCCCGTCTCCTTCGGCGGCGGCATCCACTACTGCCTGGGCGCGCCGCTCGCCCGCCTCGAAGCACAGATCGCTTTGCCGGCGCTGGCCCAACGCTTCCCGGCGATGCAGCTGGCCGGGGCGCCGGCGCGAAGAGACAGCCTGACCCTGCGCGGACTCACAAGCCTGCCGGTCGCCGTCGACTGAGACGTTCCGGGCCGGCACTGGACCGCGCGGCTTCGCTCACCGGCCGCGCGGATCCGGTCGCTCCCGCCGCGATGCGTCGCCCACTTTCCCGCCAAGATGCGACGCGCTGCTGCCCTGACGCGATGCGTCTCCGCTCTGCCGCCGGATTCATCACGGCACTGCCCCGCCGCGATCCGGCGTCCCGCGATTCCCCGCGGACTGTCGCGCCGGGCATCGGGCGGCCGCGCGGGATCCGGGGCGGGAGGCGGTCACGCACACGGAATCGGTGCGGAAATAGGAGCGCCGCTGCGAATTCCACGGGGGAAGAACTCGCAACGGCGTCCGGCACAGAGTATCGACCGATCCCGGTCTTTGTCCATCTCCTGAATCGATCATTCCGCGTCGCGCCGCCGATCGCGCGTTGGCCGATCGCGCGCAGGCCGATCGCGCGCAGGCCGACCGCGCGCAGGCCGACCGCGCAGGCCGATCGCGGCGGCTGTTCGCGGCGGCTGTTCGCGGCGGCTGTGCGACGACGCCCACGGGCCGGGGCGTCGGCGGCGACCATTCGGGGACACCCCACCGCTGGGGCGTCGGCGACTATTACTCGAGGAAGCCCATGGCCAGGGGGTCGGCGACTATTCGAGGACGCCCACGGCTGGGGCGTCGGCGCTCTTCGCGAGGAGCTTCTTGCGTTGCTTGACGGGGAGCCGGTCCACGTACAGCAGGCCGTCGAGATGGTCCGTCTCGTGCTGCAGGCAGCGGGCCAGCAGGCCGGTGCCGTCGATGCGGACGGGGTTGCCCTTCGTGTCGACACCGGTGACGTACGAGGTGGCGGGGCGGCCCACCTCCGCCCGGACGCCCGGGACGGAGAGGCAGCCCTCGTCGTCGACCTCGAGCCCCCGGCCCTCGGGCAAGTGCAGGACCGGGTTGACGACGTGGGCGACGACGTGGGTGCCCGTCTCGTCGGGGCAGTCGACCACGAAGACCCGGGCGTCGACGCCGATCTGGTTTGCCGCGAGCCCGACGCCCTCGGCCGCCGCCATGCTCGCGAACATGTCCGCGACCAACTGCTCCAGCGCCTCGTCGAAGACCGTCACGTCGGCGCACCGGCGGTGGAGCACGGGGTTGCCGTAACGGGTGATCGGTCGCGGAGTTCCTGCCCGGGTCTGCACGGTCCGTATTCTAGAACTTTGCGAAGACCCCATCAGGCGGGCAGCGTCCCGCCCGTGACCCCGCGCGGGATCCGATCAGGCCGGCGGCGTTTCCGTCCATGGCCCCGCGGGATCCGATCAGGCGGCGGCGTCCCCGTCCGTGGCCCTGCGGGATCCGATCAGGCCGGCGGCGTGCCGTTGTCGTCGGGGCGGCCACCCCGGCGAGCCGCTCTTCCGGCCGCGCCGGCTGCGGTGCCGACCCAGGCGCCTACCTTGCCGGCTTGCGTACCCGCCCAGTCGCCGAGGTCCGCCGCCCCGCCGCCGATGCGCCGGGCGAGGGTGACGAGCGGGTCCTGTGACGTACGGAAGGTCTCGCGGTAGTGCGCAGCCGCCGCCTTCACATCGGCGGTGACCGACGCGTCGCCGTCGGAGTCGCGCCGTTCGTAGTCGCCGCCGAGCACGGTCGCGTACTCCCCGGAGTCGACCCAGCGGCGGAGCTCGGCCGCGCGGGCCACCGGGACCGGGACGCCGCTGAAGGCAGTCATGCCGATCTTGTGGATGCTGTCCCGGAGGTCGCCGCCGCCTTGGTACTCAGCGGCCTGCTCGAGGAACGCCGCGGTGTCGATCTGGGTGAGGTCGCCGCCGCCGGCCATCTTCATGAGCAGGCGGGTCGACGCGGCGGGGTCCTGACCGGCGAGCAGCCCGGCGCGGTCGGCGGAGAGCTCCGCCTTGCGCCACCACTCGTACATGGCGGCGATGATGGCGCGCAGGGCGATCGCCCCGACCGGGACCCAGCTGATCTGGGTGACCCAGCGGGTCAGAATGATCATGATCGTCTGATAGACGGCGTGCCCGCTGCGGACATGGCCGATCTCGTGGCCGAGCAGGGTGAGCAGCTCGTCGTCGTCGAGCTTCTCCACGGCGGCGGTCGAGACGACGATGAAGGGCTGGTTGAGGCCGACGGCGCGCCCGTTGATCACGGGATCCTGCGCGACGAAGAGCTCCGGCAGCTCCGCGACGTCGAGGGTGGTCGCCGCCTCCGTGAAGAGCCGGTACACCCTGGGGTACTGCCGGTGGTCGACCCGGATGGCCCCGGCGAGATGCTGGAGCCGGAAGCCCCGCTCGTTCCACACCCCGAAGATCGACCGCACGACATCGTCGAAGCCGCGCAGCTCGCGCAGGGCGGTCAGGGCACCCCGGTCGGCCGGATGCTCCCAGGCCCGCGAGCTGATGCCGGTCAGGGTCACCCGCCGGCGGGCGGGGCGGTTCTCGTCGTCCGTGGTCATCGCGGTTGCCTCCGGTGACTGGTCGTCAGGTCAGCAAGCAGCCTCCTCGCCGCCCCGCCCCGGGCGCATCGGCTCCCAGCGGGAACTCGCCGCGGTTCCCTCCGACTTTCGGCCGAGGGGCCGGAGCCGCTTGCGGTCGGAGCCGCTTGCGGTCGGAGCCGCTTGCGGTCGGAGCCGCTTGCGGTCGGAGCCGGAACCCCTCCTGGCCGGGCCGCATCCGCTTCCGGCCGAGGAGCCGCATCCGCTTCCGGCCGAGGGGCCGGAGCCGCTTCCGGCTGAGAGGCCGCATCCGCTTTCGGCCGAGGGGCAGGATCCGTCAGAAACACCTCAGGCTGAGGTCTTTTTGAGGTACGCAACGCCTTGTTACGATCTTGTTAAACGGGCAGGCTTCGGGGCATGAGGATCGCCGGAGCCCCCATCTCCTGGGGCGTGAGCGAGGTCCCGGGCTGGGGCCGTCAGTTGCCCGCCGATCAAGTGCTGCGCGAGATGCGGGAGATCGGCCTCACCGCCACCGAGTTCGGCCCGGACGGCTTCCTGCCCGCCGACGGCGCCGCCGCGAGAGCGATCCTCCACAAAGAACAGCTCGCCGCTGTCGGAGGCTTCGTACCGGTGGTCCTGCACCGGGGCCAACCCACAGTGGACCTCGACCGTTTCGTAGCCGCCGGCGCGGACACCGTGGTGCTCGCCGCGGCGACGGGGCTGGACGGCTACGACACGCGCCCGCAGCTCGACGAGTCCGGCTGGGCGCGCACGCTGGCCAACTTGAACGCTTTGCACGAAAGCGCGCATGCCCGGGGGCTGACGGCCGTACTCCATCCGCACGCCGGCACGATGATCGAGCGCCCGGACGAGGTGCTCCGAGTGCTGAGCGGCTCGCGCATCGCCCTCTGCCTGGACACCGGCCACCTACTCATCGGCGGCACCGACCCCGCCGACCTGGCCGAACGATTCGCCGGCCGCATCGCCCACGTCCACGCCAAGGACGTCGACGCGGCGCTGGCCAGGGAGGTGCGCGAGGGGCAGCGGCCCTTCACTGATGCCGTACGCGCGGGCATGTTCCGCCCGATCGGCGACGGCGACGTGGACTTCGCCCGGGTCGCCGCGGCCCTGCACCGGCACGGGTACGACGGCTGGTGGGTCCTGGAACAGGACACGATCCTGAACGGTGAACATGCGGGCCCGAGCCCCGCCGAAGCAGTACGTCGCAGCGCCGATTGTCTTCGCGCGATCCTCCGCTCGTTCGCTCAGTGAAGATGCGCGAAGCACTTCCTCTGTTCGCCATGCGATCGGGTGCAGGTGGGACGAGCTGCGCACCGTCGAGCACGGCCGCGAGGCGCTGATGGTCTCGACGGTCGGTGTGTACGCCTTCGCAGGGAGGGTTCGTTCATTCGCTCAGTAGCGTGCGCGCCATGCGTCACGCACTCGTTAGCGAGCGGATCAAGCGTCATTCGGTACGCGTCGTTCGCTCAGCAGCGGGCGGGGCCAAGCGTCGTTCGGTACGCGTCGTTCGCTCAGCAGCGGGCGGGGCCAAGCGTCGTTCGGTACGCGTCATTCGCTCAGCAGCGGGCGGGGCATGTGTCATTCGCTCAGTGAGCGTGCGCGAGCGAGCAGGACACTCCGCTCACCGTCCGTGGCGGCTGCGGCGGCGGCTGACTCGTACAACTGAGCAGCCGCAACCGGATCGCCCGCGCGCGAGGTCAGATCGGCCGCCACGGCGAGCGCCGGTGCGTAGCCGTCGAGCCCGCCGCCCGCCCGCGCCTCGGCGAGCAGGGCGAGACCACGGGCGGGACTGTGCGCGTATCCGTGCGCCAATGCGCGATTGAGCCGCACCACGGGTGACGGAAGCAGCAAAGCCAGCCGATCGTAGAGATCCGCGACGCGCACCCAGTCCGTCTCATGCGCGACATGGCACGCGGCGATGGCCGCCTGGATCGCATACGGCCCGTCCGCTACCCACCGACACTCCTCCGCACTCACATCGGCAGCACGCTCACGGGAACCCGCGCCGACGTCAGAACGCCGGTTGCCGTGAGTCGCCGGCGGCGCGGGTCGGACGCCGGCGATGTCGGGCGGTGGCAACACCGCCAGCGCCTCCCCGATTGCGGCGTGGTCCCAGCGCGAGCGGTCCTGCTCCGTCAGCACGATTGGCCGGCCCTGCTCGTCCAGGCGCGCGCTTCTGCGCGAATGCTGCAACAGGAACAGAGCAAGTAGTCCGCGCACCTCCGGCTCTCCCGGTATCAGCCGGTCGAGCAATCGCGCGAGCCGGATCGCCTCGGCTGCGAACTCCGACGGGCCGCCCGGGTCGTAGCCGCGCGTGAACAGCAGGTACAAGACGCCGAGCACGCTGGGCAGCCGCTCGGCGAGATCCGGACCGGCCGGGATCTGGTACGGGATACGGGCCTGGGCGATCTTGGTTTTCGCGCGCGTGAGGCGGCGGGTCATTGTTGATTCGCTCACGAGGAACACGCGCGCGATGTCCGCGGCGGACATTCCTGTCACCGTTCGCAGTGTCAGTGCCACCCGGGCTTCCAGGGACAGCGCGGGGTGGCAGCACGTGAAGATCAGCCGGAGCCGGTCGTCCTGCCCCGGCGACTGCGGCTCCTCCGGCAGGTTCGCCAGCTCGGCGAGTTTTCGCTGCTCAGTATTGCGCCGCCGGACGATGTCGAGGGCGCGGTTGCGGGCCACCGTCATCAGCCAGCCGCCCGGATTGTCGGGGATGCCGCTCGTACGCCAGCGGTCGAGGGCGGTCGCGAGCGCATCCTGCGTCGCGTCCTCCGCGAGGTCCCAGTCGCCTGTCACCCGGATCAAGGTCGCGACGACCTGCGCATAGGACTCCCGATGCGCCTGCGCGACCGCTGCTCGAACGCTCATTCCCCACTCACCAACGGACGATCCTGAACGCTCACCCCACGGCGACCTCGAGCGCTCGCAAGCGGACGATCTCGGGCACTCGCAAGCGGACGATCTCGAGCGCCCGCTTCTCAGCTCACGAACGGCCGGATCTCGATGCGTCCGGCGTAGGCCATCGGGTGCGCCCGCGCGACCCGCACAGCCTCGTCCAGATCCGCGCACTCGAGGACGTCGTAGCCCACGATCACCTCCTTGCTCTCCGTGAACGGGCCGTCGGTCAGGAGCAGCTCGCCGCCGCGTACGCGCACGGTCGTCGCGGCGCCGGGGCCGGCCAGCTGGTCGCCGTCGAGCCGGCGGCCCGCCGCGTCGTTCTCCTCGACCCACGCGTCAATGTCGGGAGCGTCACCCGTGTCGGGCTCGGTGTCGGTGCAGACGAACATCATGTACTTCACGGTTCGATCCTCTCGGCTGCCGGTTTACCCGGCTGACGAACGAGCACCGGGCTTTCCGGACCGTTGTACGGAGTGATCACTTGCACAGGCGACGGCTGCGAGCGCGGCGGCCCGGGCAACTCGCCTTGGGCCTGCAACACCAGGTGACACGCGTGCCGCAGGTCCTGCCGCAGATCGTGGTGGAGGACGGCCGACAGCCGCCCGTCGCGCAACAGTTGCGCGTTTTCGCCGTCGAGATCGTGCGCGATGAACACGTCGTACTTGCGCGTTTCGCGGTCGAACGCGTCGACCACGGCCGTGTTGCCGCCCGCCCCCGCATAGAGCGAGTAGACGGCCCGTACCTCCGGGTGCGCGGCGAGCAGCTCGCGCGTTCCGATGTGGACGGCATCCGCACGGTCTTCCTCGTCGACGACTTCCCGCAGCGTACGGCTCATGCCCTGGGCCCGCATCCCCGCCCGGAAGCCCATCTCCCGCTCGTCCTCGCCGTGGAACGACCCGCGCCCGCGCACGACCAGCACCTCGCCGGGACGATCGCCGAGCCACTGCCGGACCAGATAGGCCGCAGTGGCGCCGGCTGAGCGATTGTCGATTCCGGCGTACGCCTTGCGCGCGCTCGTGGGCAGGTCGGTGACGAAAGCGACAACCGGCGTCCCCTGTCTGTCCAGCCGCGCGACAGCCGCGACGACCTCGGGCGAGTCCGGCGCCTTGAGGATCACGCCGTGCGACCGGTTGCGGGCCACCTTGTCCAGGACGGTGACCAGTTCGTCGGGCGGCCCGCCGTCGAGGAAGTGGAACCGGCACCGCAGCACCGCGGGACGCAACGCCGGCAGCTCCGCCTCGAGCGCGGCGCGCACGGCGGCGGTGAAGCGCGGCGGCGACTGCACCACGACGTCGAGCATGAACGTGCGGCCGCCGATGCGCAGTTGTGAGCGTTGCCGGTCCAGGTCGGCGATGGCCTGCTCGACCTCGCGTACGGTGCCCGGCCGCACGCCCCCACGCCGGTGCAGCACGCGGTCGATCGTCGCCGGGCTGAGGCCGGACTGGGCCGCGATCTCCCGGATCAGATAGGGCGTCCGGGCCCGCTTCGGAGCGCCGGCGACGGGGTCGGACGGGGACTGCTTCATGCGTACATTTTTGATGGCTTTTTGAGGGGTTTTCAAGCACCTTGTCGGGTGATGACCTGAGGTGATCACCGGGGATTTGGGCGATCTTCGGCCGACGGCGGTATCATCTGACGAGCGCCGGTGCTCCGGTGCAGCCCCTGGCCGAGAGGCGCTGCGACGGGCGGGTCCGACAAGACCCGGTCCGCCACGCTCGGCCCGCGGGTCACCTACGTCAAGGGCGCCTCCTGACGAGGGGGGTGCCCTCTTTCATGTCCGATCGCCTGCAGACCGTCAACGGCCTCGACTTCGCGGTGGCCGACCTGAGCCTGGCCCCGTTCGGCCGGCACCAGATGCGCCTGGCCGAGGTCGAGATGCCCGGCCTGATGAGCGTCCGTGAGGAGTTCCGGGCCGCGCAGCCGCTCAAGGGCGCGCGCATCGCCGGCTCGCTGCACATGACGATCCAGACCGCCGTGCTGATCGAGACGCTGACCGCGCTCGGTGCGCAGGTCCGCTGGGTCTCCTGCAACATCTTCTCGACGCAGGACGAGGCCGCCGCGGCGGTCGTCGTCGGCCCCGAGGGCACCGTCGAGGCGCCCACCGGTGTGCCGGTCTTCGCCTGGAAGGGCGAGACGCTCGAGGAGTACTGGTGGTGCACCGAGCAGCTGTTCGACTTCGGCGGTGGCCTCGGCCCCAACATGATCCTCGACGACGGCGGTGACGCCACCCTGCTCGTGCACAAGGGCCGGGAGTTCGAGCTGGCCGGCGCGGTCCCCGCGACGACCGAGGACGACAGCCACGAGTACACGATCATTCTCGAGACCCTGCGCCGCAGCCTGGCGGCGGACAAGGGCCGGTTCACCAAGATCGCGTCCGAGATCAAGGGCGTGACCGAGGAGACCACCACCGGCGTGGCGCGTCTCTACAAGTTCGCCAAGACCGGCGAGCTGCTCTTCCCGGCGATCAACGTCAACGACTCGGTCACCAAGAGCAAGTTCGACAACAAGTACGGCATCCGCCACTCCCTGGTCGACGGGCTCAACCGCGCCACCGACGTGATGCTCGGCGGCAAGCTGGCCGTGGTCTGCGGCTACGGCGACGTCGGCAAGGGCTCGGCCGAGACGCTCCGGGGCCAGGGCGCCCGCGTCGTCGTCACCGAGGTCGACCCGATCTGCGCGCTGCAGGCGGCCATGGACGGCATGCAGGTCGTCCGCATCGAGGACGTCGTCTCCGAGGCGGACATCTTCATCACCACCACCGGCGGCACCGACATCATCACGCCGGAGCACATGGCGAAGATGAAGCACAACGCCATCGTCGGCAACGTCGGTCACTTCGACGACGAGATCGACATGGCCGGCCTGGCCAAGGTCCCCGGCATCGAGAAGGTCGAGGTCAAGCCCCAGGTCCACGAGTGGCGCTTCCCGGACGGCCACGCGGTCATCGTGCTGTCCGAGGGCCGCCTGATGAACCTCGGCAACGCCACCGGCCACCCGAGCTTCGTCATGTCGAACTCCTTCACCAACCAGGTGATCGCGCAGATCGAGCTCTGGACCAAGCCGGACGCGTACGAGAAGCAGGTCTACGTTCTCCCCAAGCACCTGGACGAGAAGGTCGCCCGCCTGCACCTCGACGCGCTGGGCGTGCGCCTGACCGAGCTCACCAAGAAGCAGGCCGAGTACCTCGGCGTGGCGGTCGAGGGTCCCTACAAGCCGGACCACTACCGCTACTGAGTTGCGTCTTTTCCGAAAGGCCCCGTCGCGAGAAGCGGCGGGGCTTTCGCCCTTATCGGCGACTCCACGCCGATATGCGATCCAGCAGGTGCGCGCCGAGCTCGTTGCCCCGCTGCAGTGCGGCTGTCTGGAAGACGTGCGGCATCCCCTCGTACACGTCGACTTCGACCTCGACGCCGGCCGCCGCAGCCTTCTCCGCGAACCGCAAGGTGTCGTCGCGCAACGCCTCGCCGCCCCCGACCACCATGACCAGCGGCGGCAGCCCGCGCAGATCCCCATGAAGCGGCGACTGCGGCGCGGCGTCCCCGGGCGCCCCGGCGAGATATTGCCCGATCAGCCGTGTGAGCATCTCCCGCCCCACCGGATCAACCGGCGAATCGTCCACCGACGCGCCGGTCACCGCCAGATCCGTCACCGCCGACCAGGTCAACACCCTTGCCGGCAGCCGGTCCCCGGCATCCCGCAACACCAGCAGCGCGGAGAGAACGAGCGCCGCCCCGGAAGACTCCCCGATCACGAGCTCCGCCCCGCGCACCGCCGCGACAACATCGGCGAGCGGCGCCGGAAAGGGATCCGCCGGCGCGAGACGGTAGTAGACCACGAACACGGGTCGCCCGGTCACGCGCGAGAACTCGTACGCCTCCCTGTGCATGAAGGCCGGGTTCCGATGCTCGAATCCGCCGCCGTGGACGTACACGAGCGGGTTGTCAGCGGGATTGACTCCCTCCGCCGCAACCAGCGTCCCGCCCGGCTTTTGCTCCGCCACCACGGGAATCCCGAAGTCGATCTCTCCGAAGTCCGGCACAGCCCCGAGCCCGCCCGGCACAGCAATCTCAGCAATCTCCACCCACCGACTGCTACCGGTTGTCGAGCACCAAGGCAAACCGATAACGGTACGGACGGGATTGGCACGTGCAACCGATGAGTGAACCGGTCACTCACCGGAAGAGATGTCACGCCCAGCTACTATCAAGTCACACAAGTCAATGCGGCCCGTTTGCCGACGGGCGCGCAAGAGGCACGGTGACGTCCATGGCCAAGCCCTTCGCCCAGGCTGTTGCTCGGATGACCATCAGGCTCCTTCTTCTCGCCGCCGGCACTGTCGCCGGACTCGCGGCGGTTCTGTGGTCCCCTGTCCTTCTTCTCACCCTGCTCGGCGATGGCCTCCCGTGGTCCGATCTCTCGGACATTGGTGAGGCTTACGGCGGCGCGTCCGCTGTCGTGTCAGCGATCGCCCTCACGGGAGTCGCCGCCTCGCTGACTTACCAGGTCCGGCAAACTCGCCAAGAGCAAATCAGCTCAGATCGACAGCGACATCTCGACCTGCTGAAGCTCGGCCTGGACGATCCAGAACTGTTCGAGGCCCTGGACGGCGGAGGCCTCGTCACGTACGAACATCGCAAGAAGGTCTATGCGAACCTCTGGATGGGCTACTGGCTGGGTTTATGGCAGCTCGGTGACCTACCAGAGGCCGAGCTGCGCCACAACGTGTCGCGCATGTTCTGGAGCCCGGACTCGCGCAACTGGTGGAACGAGCGCCGGGCGACATGGATCGAGCCGCGTAACCGCAGGCAACGTCGCTTCGTAGCACTCGTCACCGACGAATGGCACAAGGCCGAAAGTCGCGCGGCCGCTCGGCCACCCTTGGTGACATCGGCGAAGCGACGCCGGGCCGGCGCGACGAAGCGAGGCTCGCATGTCTTGGCCGGAGCTTTCGCAGGCACTGTGTCCATTGCCCACGTCGGCTTGTCGGTCTTGGAACGCCGGTATCTCAGGACCGGTCGAAGCGACCCGACTTCACATCGATCAGGAAACCGGCGAAGGCTTCCCGGGTCATGGCGATGACAGGCCCGTCCGGGTCCTTCGAATCACGGATGAGAACGGCTTCCGTATCACCGCAGGCGACCTCGACGCAGTCGCGGTCCAGCGCGGACCGACTGCTTTTGCGCCAACTCAACGGCTCAGTGCCCATATCGCTCTTCAAGGTCGCCTTCGCGGTCAGGTCTGAGAGGAGACAACCTGACCATCTTCGGCCACCGACGCTCGCAGAACCAGGAGAACACGCCCACCATCAGCAGGGCAACTGATCGAAACAGGATTCATGACCGGTAGTGAGGGTCGCTCAGCACAGCTCTCGCCCATGCTACTGCGCTGCGGGGGCTGGTGAGGACCGGTTTTGCGAGGTCGGCGAGCAAATCCGCCGCCGGCGCCATGCTTGCCTGGGCCAGCACGATCACGTCGGCGTCCACCGTACGGGCGTAGTCCGCGACCACCCGGGCGTACCCCTCGAGATCTCCCGCTTCGAACAGCGGCCACGCGTACAGACAGCGCGCCACCACCAACTCCGTCTCGGGGCGGGCGTAGGACTGCAGCAGCGCCAGTGTCGGCCCCACCGTCGACTCCATGGTGACGACCACGGCGATGCGGCGGCCGGCGGCGACCGCTGCGGCGGCCATCGGTTCGTCGGCTCGGAGGATCGGGACGCCTACCGACGGGGACAGGGACACGGCCAGGGCGCCCAGGGTGGAGCAGGTGCACACGATCACGTCCGCCGGAGTCAGAGCTTGCAGGCGGGCCAGCAAACGGTCGCGGACGTCGATACCAGCGCGGGCGTCGGTCAGGAGGGACTCGTCGACCAGGTGGCGGGCGTCGGGGGCGAGGGCGCCGAAGGTGGGGACGTGGGCTGGGGAGGTGTGGAGGAAGGCGATCATCGGGGGGCCAGGGGCAGGGTGAGGATCATGGTCAGGCCTCCTCCGGGCGTCTCGGACGGGGTCAGCCGGCCGCCCATCGATTCGGTCAGGCCGCGGGCCAGGGCGAGGCCCAGGCCGACGCCCGTGTGGTTGTCGCGGTCGCCGAGGCGCTGGAACGGCAGGAAGACGTCGTCCCAGCGGGCCGCCGGGATGCCCGGGCCGTGGTCGATGACGCGGAATTCCAGCATGGCGCCGGCGACGGTCGCGGTGACGGTGGGTGGGTGGCCGGGCGGGCTGTAGCGGAGGGCGTTGCCGACCAGGTTGACCAGGACGCGTTCGAGCAGGCCAGGGTCGGCGAGGAGGGCCGGGAGGTCGTCGGGGATGCGGGTGGTCACGGCGCGGCCGGGCGGGCCCAGCTCGTCGAGGGCGCCCGGGACGACCTCTTCGGCGCCGATCGGGAGGAGGGTCACGCCGAGGGCTCCGGCTTGCAGGCGGCTCATGTCGAGGAGGTTGATGACCAGCCGGTCGAGGCGGTCGAGGGACTCGGCGGCGGTGAGGAGGAGCTCGGCTCGATCCGTCTCGTCGAAGTGGACGTCGGGGCTGCGGAGGCTGGCTATGGACGCTTTGGCCGACGCGAGGGGCGTACGCAGATCATGGCTGACGGCCGCGAGCAGCGCGGTGCGCATGCGGTCCGCCTCGGCGGCGACCGCCAGTCGTTCCTGGCGCAGCGCGACCGTCATCTGGGCCGCGAACGCCTCGACGATGCGCCGCTCGGAGGCCGCCAGCTCCCGGCCTTGCAGGAGCAGAACGACGTCGTGGGACGAGAAGGACGCGGACTCGGCGGAGGGCGAGGGCGTCCCGACCGTCGCGACCACGTCGCCGTGCTGTGACAGCGTGACGGCTTCCAGCGCGAACGTCTCGCGGAGCTGGTCCATGAGCGCGAGCACCGGCCGGTCGCCGCGCAGGACCCCGCCGGCCACGGTGGCCAGGGTCTGCGCGGCGGCGCCCGCCTCGGCCGCCTGCCGGGTGCGCCGGGCGGCGGTGTCGACCACCCAGCTGACCGCGATCGCCACCACGACAAAGATGACCAGGGCCAGCAGGTTGTCGGGCTCGGCGATGAGGAAGCGGCCGTACGGCGGGGTGAAGAACCAGTTGAGCAGCAGCGACCCGCCGACGGCCGCGAGCAGCGCGGGCCCGAGGCCGCCGATCAGGGCGACCCCGACCACCAGGGCGAGGAACAGCAGGATGTCCGCGGTGAGCGAGAGCTCCCGGCTCCCCAGCGCTGCGGTCAGCGCCGGGAGGCCGAGAAGCACCGAGGCGAAGCCGGCCACGCGACGGCCGCGGGACAGTGCGGGCGCGCCGGGCGGCGCGATCACGAAGGCGGCCTGGGCCATGGTCAGCGCCGGTCGGGGAGCAGCCGCTCCTCGTGGTCGAGCTCCCGCTCCAAGGCGCGCAGGCTCTCGTCGGAGAGCCGGCCCGCGTCGCGCCAGCGCAGCAGCTCCTCGCGCTGGGCGTCGATCACCGAGCGGCGGACGCGCAGCGCGGCCTCGTACTGCGGGGAGACCGGCAGCTCGTCGGAGTCGGCCGCCTCGAGCAGGTCGAGTCGGCGGCGGTAGCGCTCAAGGCGTACCTGCATCTGCTTGCGCATGGAGTCGATGGCCGGGTCCTCGACGTGGTCGTGCTTCTCCTGCTGGATCTCGTCGAGCCGGTCGATCGCGGCCTGCGCCGAGGCGGTCCGGGCCTCGTTGCGCTCGCGGGCCTCGTCGGTCTCGTTGGCGCGCAGGCCGAGCATGCGGACCAGCGGGCCGAAGCTGATGCCCTGCAGCACGAGTGTCACCAGCACGACGACGAACGCGCAGAAGAGCAGCAGGTCCCGGTCGGGGAAGGGCGCCCCGGCGTCGGTGGTGAGCGGGATGGTGAAGACGGCGGCCAGCGTGATGACGCCACGCGTGCCGGACCAGCTCAGCGCGATGATCTCCTTGCCGTTGAGGGCGCGCTCCCGCTTGGGCGAGTCCTCGTCGGAGTCCATGTCGCCGCCCAGGCGGGCGTGCATGGCGGGCGGCAGGGTCTGCGTCACCCAGAGGAAGAGCGGCCGCAGCAGCAGCACCACGCCGACCGAGATCGCCACGGCGATCACGACGGTGCTGGTGCTGTACTCGCTCAGGCCCTCGATGACCAGGGGCAGCTGCTGACCGATGAGCAGGAAGACCAGGCCCTCGAGGAGGAAGTCGACGAGCCGCCAGACCGCGCTGACCTGCAGCCGGCTGGCCCCCGTGGCCAGGCGCGGGGTGTCGTGGCCGATGATCAGGCCGGCGACCACGACGGCCAGGACACCGGAGACGTGCACCTCTTCCGCGAGCACGTACGCGAGGAACGGGGTGGCCAGCGAGATCGCGTTGGCGATGATCGGGTCGTGCTGGATGCGCCGGGTGGCCCGGAAGGCGTAGGCGACGACCACGCCGGCCACCACCCCGCCCACCGCGACCAGGGCGAACTCGGCCAGGGCGCGGGGGAACGAGAACTCGCCGCTCGCCGCCGCCACGGCCACGCTGAGCAGGGTCAGCGCGGTCGCGTCGTTGAGCAGGCCCTCACCCTGGACCAGGGTGACGATCTTGCGGGGCAGGCCGACCTTCTTGCCGACGGCGAGCGCGGCCACCGGGTCGGGCGGGGCGACGGCGGCCCCGAGCGCGACCCCGGCCGCCATCGTGGCGCCCGCGACGAACCAGTCGAAGCCCGCGCCGATGATCAGCGCGGTGAGGATCACCAGGACCACGGAGAGGCTGATCACCGTACGCAGGTTGCGCCGGATGTCGATCAAGGAGGAGTCCAGCGCGGCGTTGTAGAGCAGCGGCGGCAGCACCAGGGTCAGCACGAGATGGGGATCCAGCTCGACGTTGGGCCCGGGCAGGACGGCGTAGAGGATGCCGAGGAGGGTCAGCAGGGCGGCAGCCGGCAGCCCGGTCCGCTCGGCGAACCAGCGGACGGCCACCACGACCGCGACCCCGGCAAGGATGAACAGCAACGTCGTCTCGACACTCACCCCTGTATTGTTCCGGACCCGGAGCGGTCCCGTGGGCGGCAAGGAACTCGATGAGATCAAGATCGGCAGTGTCGGCGCTCCTGGCGATCATGTTGTTGCTCACCGTGACGGGCGGTGTCGAGGACCGGAACGCTCCGGAGCAGCGCGCGGAAGCCCTGCTCAAGCGCATGACCGAGGCCGAGAAGGTCACCTTGCTGCACGGCGGCGCGGCCTGCGGGTACGTCGGGTGCGTCGACGGCATCGAGCGGCTCGGCATTCCCCCGCTGCACCTGCAGGATGGCCCGGCGGGGGTGGGCGGCGGCCTGACCGGCGTGACGCAACTGCCCGCCCCCGTGGCCGCGGCGGCCGCGTGGGATCCGGCGGTGATGCGCGCGTACGGGCAGGTCCTCGGGGCCGAGCACCGGGGCAAGGGCGCCGACGTGGTGCTCGCGCCGACGGTCAACATCGTCCGCGACCCGCGCTGGGGGCGGGCATTCGAGTCGCTGGGCGAGGACCCGTACCTGTCCGGGGTCGCCGCCGCGGCCGAGATCGGCGGCATCCGCTCCGCCGGGCCGATGGCGCAGGTCAAGCACTACGCCGTCTACAACCAGGAGACCGGCCGCAACACCCCGGCGAGCGACGCGACGATCGACGAGCGGACGCTGCGCGAGATCTACCTGCCGGCCTTCGCGGCGTCGGTCGCCGCGGGCGCCGAGTCGGTGATGTGCGCCTACAACCCGGTCAACGGGGTCTACCCGTGCGAGAACGCCGAGCTGCAGGAGCACATCCTCCGGGGCGAGCTGGGCTTCCGCGGCTTCATCACGTCCGACTGGGACGCGACGCACTCGTCGGCCCGGAACGGCCTCGACATGGAGATGCCGGCGTCCGAGTACTTCGGCGGTCTCGCCGGCCGGGACGTGGACGTGAGTGTCCGCCGCATCCTGACGGCCATGTTCCGCAACGGCATGTTCGACGCCGACCGGCCCGGCAGCCTCACGGCCCGGGTCACCACCGCGGCCCACGCGGTGGTCGCGCGCGAGGTGGCGGAACAGGGCAGCGTCCTGCTCAAAAACGATCAAAACCTGCTGCCCGTACGCGACGACGCCCGCGCGATCGCCGTCATAGGCAGCGCCGCCGGTACGGCCGTCCTGAGCCAGGGTGGCGGCAGCGCGCGCGTGGACCCCGAGTACGTCGTGTCCCCCTGCGAGGGCCTGCGCGAGCGCGCCGGCGACCGCGCCGAGGTCACCTGTCAACCGGGCGTGACCCGGGCCGACGGCGCCCTGCCGACCGTCCCCGGGCTCGGGCTGACGGGCGCGTTCTTCGCCGGGACCGGGCTCGCCGGGACACCGTTCGCCACCCGTACGGACGCCACCCTCGACGGCGACTGGCGCACCGGTGACCCCGGAACGGGCCGGCCGTCGCAGTGGTCCGCCCGCTGGACCGGTTACCTCACGCCGCCCGCCACCGGCACGTACACGTTCTCGCTCACGAACAGCGGCGGCGCCCGGCTGCGCATCGGCGACCGAACGCTCGTGGACAACGGCTGGGACAACCGGCCGCGCCGCACGGGTCTGGGCACGATCACGCTCACCGCCGGCGCACGGGTGCCGGTGACGGTCGAGTTCGCGCACTATGCCGGCAGTGCGGCGCTCACGCTCGGCTGGACGCTTCCGGGGCAGCGGCTGCACGACGACGCGGTGGCTGCCGCGCGTACGGCCGATCTGAGCGTCGTGGTCGTCGGCCGCGGCACCGCCGAGGGGGCGGACCTGCCGGACATCAGCCTCTCCCCCGCCGAGAACGCCCTGGTCCGCGACGTGGCGGCGGTCAACCCGAACACGGTCGTCGTCGTCAACAGCGGCTCGGCGGTGGCGCTGCCCTGGGCGGGCTCGGTCCGGGCGATCGTCGCCGCCTGGTACCCCGGCCAGGAGTACGGCCACGCCCTCGCCCGCCTGCTCTTCGGCGACACCGACTTCACCGGCCGCCTGCCCGTCACCTTCCCGCGCACGCTCGCCGACGTCCCCGCCGCGACGCCCGAGCAGTGGCCGGGCGGCGTCTACTCGGAGGGGCTCAAGGTCGGTTACCGCTGGTACGACGCCACGGGCAAGCAGCCGCTCTTCCCCTTCGGGCACGGCCTGTCCTACACGACGTTCAGCTATTCCGGCCTGCGCGTCTCCCGCGACAGCGCGACCGTCGAAATCACCAACACCGGCGTCCGGCCCGGCACCGAGACCCCTCAGGTGTACGTGAACCCGCCCCCCGCCACGGGCGAACCGCCGCAGGCCCTGGCCGGCTTCACCAAAGTGACCCTGGCCCCGGGCGAGTCCCGCCGGGTCACGATCCCCCTGAACCCCGGCGCCTTCGAGCAGTGGACATCCGGCCGCTGGCAGTCGGCGCCGGGCTCGTACGGCATCGCCGTCGGCGCCTCCTCCCGCGACATCCGCTTGCGAGCATCAGTCGACGGGTCCTGAGATGAGCAGCGCAGCGTCGGCATCACCGGCCTGGGCTGCGCGCTCGTACCAGCTTCTGGCCTCGTCGACGTCCCCTCGCCGATGCGCCAGTACGCCGAGGTTGTACATGGCTTGAGCGTCGCCGACAGCAGCCGCCCGCTGCCACCACCGCTTCGCCGTTGCCGGCCGGTCGGCCTCGAAGTGAACATTGGCCAGGTTGACCATGGCCTGCGCGTCGCCCAGCTCGGCAGCCTGCTGCCACCACCTCATGGCGTCATCGTGACGTCCCTGCCGGTAGAACAACTGCCCCAGATTGAACCTCGGCTCCACCGCCTGCTCGTCAGCCGTCGCGGCCCGCAGCCACCAGGTCGCAGCCGTCTCGTCCCGGCCCTCGGCGTTGTGCAGGACGCCGAGACTATGCGCGGCACGGAGGTTGCCGGCCTCGAAGGCGCTGGTCAACCAGGTTGCCGCCTCGTCGTAGCGCTGCTCGTGCAGGCAGATCAAACCGAGATTGTGCATGGCCTCAGCGCTTCCGGCCGCAGCCCCTTGCCGGTACCAGAACGTCGACTCCTCCTTCTCGTCCCGGGCGGCCAGCAGGAAGGCCAAGTTGTGCATGGCCGAAGCCTCCCCGGCCTCCGCCGCCCGCCGATACCAGAGCTCCGCCTTTTCCTGGTCGCCTTTCCTGCCGTACAGCAAAGCCAGATTGTGCATCCCGCCCGCGCTTCCGGCTTCCGCCGCGCGCAGCCACCACCGCTCGGCCTCCTCAGCACTCCCCCGCTGGAACTCGATGAGTCCGATGTTCATCATCGCGGCGCCGTCACCTCCTTCGGCCAGCGGCAGCACCGCGTCGAACGCCGCGGTCAGCTGTCCGGAGAAGAAGGCCGCTCCGGCGATGTCGGCGCGCTCGTCCGCCGTGGCCATGCCAAGCAGCGCATCCCATACCTGAGGCGGAATCTCGGTCCGGCCGCGCGGCCCCTCACCGCTTTCGGCCCGGTCGACCAGATAGTCAGAGGCGAGATAGCAGTCGCCGGCCCGGGGCTGAAGGCAAGAACTCGCTCCCAACACCGGCTGGGCGGCCCATTGCAACCCCTCTGCGACCGAGGGTAGGTCCGCTCTGCCCCGCAAAGCCGGGTTCAGGTAATGCTCCCCCAGCCGCCCAAGCAAGTCGCCACCCACGGGAGAGTGGTAGCCCGCTCGGCGGCAGTCCACGGCAGCACTGATCAGCGCCTGACCGACGTCAGCGATCCGGTCGCCGTCGTCCTGCCAGCGCCGCACCATGGCTGGGCCGGCGGCCAGATACTCGGCGAAGCCGGAGGAGGCAGCTGCCGCGGCGGCGACCCGATCGTCGGCGGCAGCGTCGACGGCCGCGGCTTCCACCTCGGTGAGATACTGCTTCACCAGTACCCGACGCCGGCCGGTGATGCGTTGCAGCACATCGACGGCAGCCCGGACGGGTCCGCCCCGCTCGAACTCGTCGCGGATGCTCGCGGCGCGATCGAACCGAGCGAGCTCCTCGCCGCGGATCGTGGCGACAACCGTGATGTCCGCCCGGCCGCGTGGGCACAGCCGGTCGAGGACATTCTGATCGATCCCGCCCGCGACGAGATAGCGCTCGACGTCGTCCAGCCATACCACCGTGTCGCGCAGCTCGTATCCCGCATCGACGAGGGCCCGCAGAGCCTGTCCGGACACCGGCGCCAGCAGCTGATGCCCGCCACGCAGGCGCCGGACGGTCTCGGCGGCACTGCGGGTCTTGCCTGATGCCGCCCGGCCGTGTACGAGAACGACCCCACCGGCTGCGACAGCCCACTCCAAGTCACTGTCATGGGCGCGAGCCAGGTAGGCAGGTATTTCATCGGCTCCGCCGGAGGATTGAATGGCCGGCTTGACTCCCAACGCCGAGTCCGAGAGCTCACTCACCGATGGCAACCGGCCGTTCTCGAGATGCAGAGCGCAGCGCTCCAACGGTGTGGTGGCCGACATTTCCGCAGCAGCAGCCGGTGCGGCGCCGGGAAAAATGAAGGTGCGCAGCAGACCGATGATCGTGATCAGGCCTGACACGATGCTCATCCACTGATCAGCGTTACTGCGCCCCTCCTTGATGAGGAAGGAGACGACGACTCCCAGCGCGCCGAGAATGGTGATTGTTCCCCAGACCGGCCGCACGCGCATGGCCCCATTGTGGCAACACCTGTGCCCTAACGGGAAAGCAGCGCCGCGGCCGCGCGCCGGGCCTCGTGTGCGGGGCCCGGGCCGCCGTGGATGCCGGCGGTCACCATCGCGCCCTCGGCCAGCAGCAGGAGTTGCGGGGCGAGCTCGGCGGGCCGGTGCGCGTCGGCCACCCAGCCGGCCAGCTGCTCGGCGAAGCGCCGCTTGTGCCCGCGCACCTGGGCCAGCACGGCCGGCGAGGTGGAGCCCAGCTCGCCGAACACATTGATCCACGCGCAGCCCCGGAAGTCCGGCTCGGCGAACCACTCGGCCAGCCAGTCGAAGACGGCCAGCAGCCGCTCGTCCCGGTCACCGACCCGGGTCACGAAGTCGGCGAGGCGCTGCCGCCAGCGCCCGTCCCGCCGCTCGAGGACCGCTTCGACCAGGGCTTCCTTGCCGGGGAAGAGCGCGTAGAGCCGCTTGAGGGACACCCCGGACAGCTCGCGGACGTCGTCCATGCCGACGGCGTGCACGCCGCGCGCGTAGATCAGCTGCTCGGCGGCGTCCAGGGCCCGGTCGCGGGCTTCGTTGACGGGGAGAACCACGGTTCTCTACTCTACCGGAGAACCGTGGTTCTCTTCGTGCCGGAGGTTGTCATGCGCCCACCCGTGCCCCCGTTCACCGCCGAGACGGCCGCCGCCAAGGTGCAGGCCGCCGAGGACGCCTGGAACACGTGCGATCCCGAGCGGGTGGCCCTCGCCTACACCGAGGACTCGGTCTGGCGGAACAGGGACACCTTCGTCACCGGCCGCGCCGAGATCGTCCGGTTCCTCACGGCGAAATGGCAACGCGAGCACGCGTACGCGCTGCGCAAGTCGCTCTGGTCCTTCACCGCCGACCGCATCGCCGTCCGCTTCCAGTACGAGTGCCACGACGACGCGGGCCAGTGGTGGCGCAGCTTCGGCAACGAGCTGTGGGAGTTCGACGACCAGGGGCTCATGCGGCGCCGGGAGGCGAGCATCAACGACCTGCGCATCACCGAGGGCGAACGCACCATCGTCGGCCCGCGCGCCCCCGGCGACCGCACCGAACTCCCGCTGCGGCCGGGCGGGGCCTAGGCCCCCCAGCCCGCCTGCTGTCCACCGACGCGGTCGGCGACGATCTTCTCCTGGTAACCGCTGCGCTTGTAGGCGGCGACCGGGTCGGGGTCCAGGCCCGCGTCGGCCCGGACCTCGGCCAGCAACGGGCGCACGTCGGTGTTGTACGCGTCCATCAGCACGGCGTTCGCCTCGAGGACGTCGCCGTCGCTCTGCGCCTTGCCGAGGGCGTCCCGGTCGACCAGCAGCGCCTTGGCCGTGGCCTCCTGGATGTTGAGGACCGAGCGGATGATCGCGGGGATCTTCGCCTCGATGTTGTGGCACTGGTCGAGCATGAAGTTGATCCCGTACGCCGGGTCGAGCGCGCCGCCGCGGACGATCTCGTACATGATCCGGAACAGCTGGAACGGGTCGGCGGCCCCGGCCATGAGGTCGTCGTCGGCGTAGAAGCGGCTGTTGAAGTCGAACGCGCCGAGCTTCTTCTGGCGCAGGAGGAAGGCGACGATGAACTCGATGTTCGTGCCCGGGGCGTGGTGCCCCGTGTCGATGCACACCGTGGCCTTCTCGCCCAGCTCGAGGCAGTGGGCGTAGGACGTACCCCAGTCGGGGATGTCCGTGGCGTAGAAGGCCGGCTCGAAGAGCTTGTACTCCAGCAGGATGCGCTGGTTGTCGCCCAGGCGGTCGTACGTCTCGCGCAGCGCCGCCGCGAGCCGGTCCTGCCGGCTGGTCAGGTCGTCCTGGCCGGGGTAGTTGATGCCGTCGGAGAACCAGAGCTTGAGGTCGCGCGACCCGGTCCGGTCCATGATGTCGACGGCCTCGAGCAGGTGGTCCGTGGCCTTGCGGCGCACGCCGGGGTCGGGGTTGGTGACCGACCCCAGCTTGTAGTCGTCGTCCTGGAAGACGTTGGTGTTGATGGCCCCGATGCCGACGCCCTGATCGGCCGCGTAGGACGCCAGGGCGGAGTAGTCGTCCACCTTGTCCCAGGGGATGTGCAGGGCGACGGTCGGGGCGACGCCGGTGAACCGGTGCACGACGGCCGCGTCGGCGATCTTCTCCTCCGGGGTGCGCGGGACACCCGGCTGGGCGAAGACCTTGAAGCGGGTACCCGAGTTCCCGAAGGCCCACGACGGGGTCTCGATCCGCTGCGCGGCGAGCGCGCGCTTGACGGCGGCCAGGTCGGTCATCAGACTCACTTACCTTCTAGGTGAAAAACTTCGGTGAGCAGGGGAAAGCCTTCCTCGGGCGTGGTGCCGGCGAAGAACGGGGCCATCTCGGCCTGCCAGCGCGCGTTCACGTCGGTGGCGTTCATCGCCGCCTCGGAGGCGGCCAGGTCGTCGGCCTCGACATAGCCGATCAGCAGCCCGTCCTCGCGCAGGAAGAGCGTGTAGTTGCGCCAGCCGGTGGCCCGGAGTGCGTCCTGCATCTCGGGCCACACGGCCTGGTGCCGCTCCTTGTACTCCGCGATCCGGTCCGGCCGGACCTGGAGCTGGAAGCAGTAACGAGGCATCGATCAGAAGTTGAACTGGTCGATGTTCTCGGCGGTGAACTCGGTCGGCGGGCCGAGCACGATCTCGCCGTCGGCGCCGATGGTGTAGTCACCGAGCTTGCCGGCGGTGAACTTCTGCCCCTCGGCGCTGGTGATCTTGCCGGAGGCGAGGGCGGCACCCGCGTACGCGGCGAGGAAGCCGATGTCGGCCGGGTTCCACAGCGCGAACTTCTTGACCGTGCCGTCCTTCACGTACTCGCGCATCTGGTTCGGCAGGCCGAGACCGGTGATGGCGACCTTGCCCTTGTAGTTGGAGGAGCTGACGTAGCGCGACGCCGCCGCGATGCCCACGGTGGTCGGGGAGACGATCACCTTGAGGTTCGGGTACGACTGGAGCAGCCCCTGGGCCTCCTGGAACGACTTCTGGTCGTCGTCGTTGCCGTAGACCGTCTTGACCAGCTTCAGCTTGCTGTTCTCCGGCTTGGCCAGTTCGGACTTCATCACCTCGATCCAGGCGTTCTGGTTCGTGGCGTTCGGGGTGGCCGAGAGGATCGCGATCTCGCCCTCGCCGCCGGCCAGCTCGTTGGCCATCTTGGCCAGGCTCTCGCCGATGCCCTGCGTGGTGGCCTGGTTGATGAAGGCGTCGCGGCACTCCTGGGCGGAGTCCGAGTCGAAGGTGACGACCTTGATGCCGGCCTGCCGGGCCTGGTTGAGCGACGGGCAGACCGCGTTCGGGTCGTTGGCCGCCACCACGATGACGTCCTGCTGCTGCTGGATCAGCGTGTTGATGTAGCTGACCTGCGACGAGGCGGACGCGTCGTTCGGGCCGACCTTCTTGTACTCGCCCTTGAGCTCCTTGACCGCGGCCTCGCCGCCGGAGGTCTCGACGTCCGAGTACGGGTTGTTGAGCTGCTTGGGCAGGAAGGCGATCTTGAGGCCCTCCTTGATGGCGGCGTTGGGGTCGGCCGACGCGGCGCCGGCCCCGGCCGGGCCGCCGCCCGAGGACTCGTTGCTGTCCTTGGTGGTGCCGCCGCAGGCGGTCAAGCCCAGGACCAGGAGTGACGCGGTCGCGGCGGTCAGTAGCCGATGGTGGGTGCGAATCATCGAGGGCTCCTGTTTAAGGGGGGTTTCGAAAGATCAGGCAGCGGCCTGGCGGAGTCTCCGCCGGTGCCACGTGGTGCGGAGGGAGGTGACGATGTTGGGCAGCAGCACCGAGAGCACGAGCAACGCCCCGGTGACGATGTTGAGGGCCTGACCGGAGACGTCCTGCAGGCGCAGGGCGTTCTGGAGGACGGCCAGCAGGACCACCCCGGCGAGTACGCCCGGCAGGCTGCCCTTGCCGCCGAAGATCGAGACGCCGCCGAGCAGCACGGCCGCCACGACCGCCAGCTCGAGACCCGAGCCGTTGTCGGCGCGGGCGCTCGAGTAGCGCAGAGTCCAGAGCACACCCACCAGCCCGGCCACGGCACCGCTGGCCACGTACAGCCAGAATTTGGTCCGTTCCACCCGGATGCCGGCGAAGTGGGCCGCCTTGTCGTTGGCGCCCATCGCGTAGAGCGCGCGGCCGACCGGGGTCGCGTGCAGGACGATGCCGAAGACGATCGCGAGCGGGATCAGCAGGAGCAGGACGTTCGGGATCGAGCCGCCGCCGATCGTGCCGGTGACCCACCCGGTGTAGTCGAAGGGGAAGTCGGCCACCGCGCCGTCGCCCAGGACCACCAGGGCGAGACCGCGATAGAGGGCCAGCGTGCCGATCGTCACGGCGAGCGACGGCAGGCCGAGCCGGGTGACCAGGAAGCCGTTGAAGGCGCCGAGCACCGCGCCGATGACGATGCAGAGCGGGATGATCATCTCGATGCTGAGGCCGTTGTTCCAGAACCAGCCCATCAGCGCGCTGGTGAAGCCGAGCGTGCTCGCCACCGACAGGTCGATCTCGCCGGTGACGATGATGAGCGTCATCGGCAGGGCGATGAGCAGGATCGGCATCAGGTCGAGCACGAGGAAGGTGTAGTTGCGGCTGGTGCCGAAGTTGGGCACGGCCAGCGACGCGACCACCAGGGCCAGCACCGTGAGGACGATGATGATGCCGTCCCAGCTCGCCAGCTTGCCGAGCTCGCCCCGGCGGATCCCCCTCGGGGCTGCGGTGTCAGACATGCGAGTCCCTCTTCCTCAGGGCACGGGCGATGCGGACGGCGACCACCCGGTCGGCGCAGATCGCGAGGATGATCAGCGCGCCGACGATGGCCTGCTGCCAGAACTGGTTGATGGAGAGCACCGTGAGGGCGCTGCCGATGACCGTCAGCAGCAGGGCCCCGAGGCCGGCACCCCAGACCGTGCCGCTGCCGCCGGAGATCGCGACGCCGCCGACGACCACCGCGGCGACGACGTTCAGCTCGTAGCCGTTGCCGGCCGAGGCGTCGATCGTGCCGAAGCGGGCGGCGAAGAGGACGCCCGCGAGGCCGGCCAGGGCGCCGCTGACGATGAACGCGCCGATGAGGTTGCGGCTCACCTTGATGCCGGCGAGCTCCGCGGCGTCCGGGCTCGAGCCCATCGCGTAGAGCTCGCGGCCGGCGCGGTAGTTGCGCATCACCACGGTGACGCCGAGGACGACGACGATCGCGACGAGCACCGGCCACGGGATGCCGAGGACCGAGTCGTTGGCGAAGGAGAGGAAGTGTTTCGGCAGCTCGCTCGCGGTGACCTGGTCACCCCCGGCCCACGAGTACGCGACCCCGCGCCAGATGTACATCGTGCCGAGCGTGACCACGAGCGCCGGGACCTTGCCGTAGCGGACCAGCACACCGTTGAGCGCTCCGGCCGCCGCGCCGACGGCCAGCCCGATGAGCAGGGCGACCACCATCGGGACGCCGGGGTTGGCCTGCAGGAGCGTGGCGACCGCGTACGCGCTGAGGCCGAGCACCGAGCCCACCGAGAGGTCGATGTTGCGGGTGATCACCACGACCGCCTGCCCGGCCGCCATGACCGCGAGGATCGCGGTGTTCAGCAGGATGTCGCGGATGCTCTGCGCCGACAGGAAGCGCGGGTTGTTCGCGGCGGTGTAGACGACCAGCGCGATCAGGGCGATGACGATGCCCAGCTCGCGGGTCTTCACCAGCCCGCCGAAGGCTCTTCTGGCCGGCGAGGCCGAGGGGGTGGCGATGGCGGCCATCACTTCGTTTCCTGTCCCATGGCGGCGTACATGACGGTCTCCTCGGTGGCCTCGGCCCGGGTGAGCTCGGCGGCGACGTGCCCCTCGCGCAGCACGACGATGCGGTCTGCCATGCCGAGCACCTCGGGCAGCTCGGAGGAGACCATGACGACGGCGAGCCCGCGAGCCGCCAGGGACGACAGCAGCCGGTGCACCTCCGCCTTGGTGCCGACGTCGATGCCACGGGTGGGCTCGTCGACGATCAGCAGCTTGGGGCCGGTCGCCAGCCACTTGGCCAGCACCACCTTCTGCTGGTTGCCGCCGGAGAGCGTGCCCACCGGGTCGGTCAGCCGGCCGAACTTGGTCTGCAGCTGCTTCGTCCACTCCTGCGCCTCGCTGCGCTCCCGGCCGCCGAAGAGCAGGCCGAGGCGGGACAGCGCGCGGGAGCGGGGCAGGTTGACGTTGCGCTCGATGGAGAGCTCCATGACCAGGCCCTGCTGGCGCCGGTCCTCGGGGACCAGGCCCATGCCGGCGGTCATGGCGGCGCGCGGGTCGCCGCCCTTGAGCTTCTTGCCGAGGAAGCGGACGGTGCCGGTGTCGTACTTGTCGACCCCGAAGACGGCCTGCATCACCTCGGAGCGCCCGGCGCCGACCAGCCCGGCCAGCGCGACGATCTCGCCCGCCCGGACCGTGAAGCTGATGTCGCGGAAGACGCCCTCGCGGCCGAGACCCTCGACCTCGAGCACGACGTCGCCGATCTCCGCCTCCTGCTTGGGGTAGAGCGCGCTGAGGTCGCGGCCGACCATGCGCCGGATCATGTCGTCGACGCTGAGATCCTCGACCGGCTCGGTGCAGACGTGCTTGCCGTCGCGCATGATCGTGACGCGCTGGCAGAGCGCGGTGATCTCCTCGAACCGGTGCGAGATGAACATGATCGCGGCGCCCTCGTCGCGCAGCGCCCGGGTGACCGCGAAGAGCCGGTCGACCTCCACGCCGCTCAGCGCCGCCGTGGGCTCGTCCATGATGAGCACGCGGGCCTGGCTGGAGAGCGCCTTGGCGATCTCGACGAGCTGCTGGTCCGCGATGGACAGCCCGCGGGCCGGCCGGTCCGGGTCGATCCGCACCCCGAGCCGGACGAAGAGCCGCTCGGCGGTGGCGCGCATCGCCTTGCGGTCGATCTGGCGCAGCTTGGTCAGCGGCTGGTTGCCCATGGCGATGTTCTCCGCGACCGAGAGGTCGGGGAAGAGCGTGGGCTCCTGGTAGATCACGGCGATCCCGGCGGCCTTGGCGTCGGCCGGGCCGGTGAACTCGGCCGGGGTGCCGTCGACCACGAGCGTGCCGGTGTCGGGGCGGTGCACCCCGGCCAGCATCTTGACGATGGTCGACTTGCCGGCGCCGTTCTCGCCGACGAGGGCATGGGCCTCACCGGCGTGCAGCGGGAAGCTGACGCCCTGGACAGCGGCCACGGCCCCGAACGATTTGCTCACGTCGCGGACCTCGAGCAATGCGCTCACGGCCACCTCCGGATCGAGTGTTTGAAATGTTTCAGGCGCCGTGTGACGAAGGTAGGTGGCCCCGATCACACATGTCAAGCATTAGATGGAAACCTTGTGGAAACATGGTCCGGGCTGGAGCATCCGGTGCCGTACCATGTCGCTTCAACGTTTCAAAAACCGCGAGGGAGGCCGCGTGGCCATCGGCAGAAGCCCGTCGGTCAAGGACGTCGCCGCCGCGGCCGGGGTCTCCCTGGGGACGGTCTCCAACGTGATGAACCGGCCCGAGGTCGTCAGCCCGGCCACCCGCGACCGGGTCGAGCGGGCGATGGCCGAGCTGGGCTTCGTCCGCAACGAGTCCGCCCGGCAGCTGCGCGCCGGCACCAGCCGCACGCTCGCCTACGTGATGCTCGACGGCAGCAACCCGTTCTTCCACGACGTCGCGCAGGGCATCGAGCTCGCGGCCGAGGACGCCGACCTGGCCCTGTTCATCTGCAACAGCAACGCCCGCGCCGACCGCGAGGCGCTGCACCTCGACCGGCTCATGCAGCAACGGGTCCAGGGCGTGCTCATCACCCCGGTCGACCCGGAGTCGGCGCACCTGGCCGACGTGGCCCGGCGCGGCATCCCGATCGTGCTGGTCGACCGGGTCGCGCCGGGCGAGTTCTGCTCGGTCGCGGTGGACGACGTCCTCGGCGGCCGGATCGCCGTGGAGCACCTGGTCGAGCAGGGGCACGAGCGGGTCGCCGTGATCGGCGGGCCGGAGTCGCTGGGCCAGATGCGCGAGCGGCTCGAGGGCGCCCGGCAGTTCTGGGCCGAGCAGGGCCTGCCGCCGGAGGACCTGACGTTCATGCCCACCGCCGCGATGACCGTGGCCGAGGGCCGCTCGGCGGGTGAGCGCCTGGCGGGCATCCCGGCCCGGCGGCGGCCGACGGCGGCGTTCTGCGCCAACGACCTGCTCGCGCTCGGGCTGCTGCAGCAGGCGATCGGGGCCGGCCTGCGGATCCCGGACGACCTGGCGATCGTGGGCTTCGACGACATCGAGTTCGCCGCGGCGGCCGCCGTGCCGCTGACCTCGGTGCGCCAGCCGCGGCAGGAGCTGGGCAAGGCCGCCGCGCAGCTGGTGCTGGAGGAGGCCGCCGCGGCGACCCACCGGCACCGGCAGCTGACCTTCACGCCCGAGCTGGTGGCGCGCGCCTCCACCCGCAGCCACTGAGGCGCTTTCTCCGTCGGGCTATTGACCGGGGCATGACGACCGCCGTAACCTGCCTGCAATCTATGAAACGTTTCACGGCTCCTCTTTAGGGATGGTCATGGCGAACCCCGTAGTCAGCGATCTCCTCGGCCGCAGCAACCGCCTCGGCGCCGACCCCCGCACCACGAACTACGCCGGCGGCAACACGTCGGCCAAGGGCACGGAGACCGACCCCGTCACCGGCGCGCCCACCGAGCTGGTCTGGGTCAAGGGCTCGGGCGGCGACCTGGGCACTCTCAAGGAGGCCGGGCTCGCGGTGCTCCGGCTCGACCGGCTGCGTGCGCTGACCGGCGTCTACCCGGGCGTCGAGCGCGAGGACGAGATGGTCGCCGCGTTCGACTACTGCCTGCACGGCCGGGGCGGCGCCGCACCGAGCATCGACACCGCCATGCACGGGCTGGTCGAGGCGCCGCACGTCGATCACCTGCACCCCGACGCCGGCATCGCCCTCGCGACCGCCGCCGACGGCCCCGCGCTGACCAAGGAGATCTTCGGCGACAAGGTGCTGTGGGTGCCGTGGCGCCGGCCCGGCTTCCAGCTCGGCCTCGACATCGCCGCCGTGCAGCGCGCCAACCCGCAGGCCATCGGCGTGATCCTGGGGGGACACGGCATCACCGCCTGGGGCGCGACCAGCGAGGAGTGCGAGGCGCGCTCGCTGGAGATCATCAACACCGCGGCGGCGTACCTGAAGGAGCACGGCCGTCCCGAGCCCTTCGGCCCGCTGGTCCACGAGCCCCTGGCCGCCGCCGAGCGCCGGGAGCGGGCCGCGGCGCTCTTCCCGGTCCTCCGCGGGCTGGCGTCGACCGACCGGCCCCAGGTCGGCCACTACACCGACACCGACACGGTGCTCGACTTCGTCGGCCGGGCCCGGATGCCCGAGCTCGCGGCGCTGGGTACGTCGTGTCCCGACCACTTCCTGCGGACGAAGGTGAAGCCGCTCGTCGTCGACACCGCGCCCGACGCGCCGCTGGAGGAGGTCGAGGCCCGGCTGAAGGAGCTGCACGCCGCCTACCGCGACGACTACCGCGGCTACTACGAGCGGAACGCGACCCCCGACAGCCCGGCCATCCGCGGCGCCGACCCGGCCATCGTGCTGGTCCCCGGCGTGGGCATGTTCAGCTTCGGCGCCAACAAGCAGACCGCCCGGGTCGCCGGCGAGTTCTACGTCAACGCCATCAACGTCATGCACGGCGCCGAGGCCGTCTCGACCTACTCCCCCATCGACGAGGCGGAGAAGTTCCGCATCGAGTACTGGGCCCTGGAGGAGGCGAAGCTGCAGCGCATGCCGAAGCCGAAGCCCCTCGCCACCCGCATCGCTCTGGTCACCGGCGGCGGCTCGGGCATCGGCAAGGCCATCGCGCTCCGGCTCGCCGCCGAGGGCGCCTGCGTGGTGGTCGCCGACCGGGACCTCGACTCCGCGACCGCCGTCGCCCAGGAGATCGGCGGCCCGGACGTCGCCGTCGCCGTCCGCGCCGACGTCACCAGCGAGGCCGCCGTCGTGGCCGCGGTCAAGGACGCCGTGCTCGCCTTCGGCGGCGTGGACCTGATCGTCAACAACGCCGGCCTGTCCCTCTCCAAGCCGCTGCTGGAGACCACCGAGGCCGACTGGGACCTGCAGCACGACGTCATGGCCAAGGGCTCCTTCCTCGTGTCGAAGGCAGCCGCGGCCGTCCTCGTCAAGCAGGGCCTGGGCGGCGACATCGTCTACATCTCCAGCAAGAACTCCTTGTTCGCCGGCCCCAACAACGTCGCCTACAGCGCCGCGAAGGCCGACCAGGCCCACCAGGTGCGCCTGCTGGCGGCGGAGCTCGGCGCCCACGGCGTACGCGTCAATGGCATCAACCCCGACGGCGTCGTGCGGGGCTCAGGCATCTTCGCGGGCGGCTGGGGCGCGAAGCGGGCCGCCGTCTACGGGGTCCCGGAGGAGAAGCTGGGCGAGTACTACGCGCAGCGCACGCTCCTCAAGCGTGAGGTCCTGCCGGAGCACGTGGCGAACGCGGTCTTCGTCCTCACCGGCGGCGAGCTGTCCCACACCACCGGCCTGCACATCCCCGTGGACGCGGGCGTCGCGGCCGCGTTCCTCCGGTGACTGCTTTCGCCGCGGTCGACCTCGGCGCGTCCAGCGGGCGCGTCATGGTCGGCCGCGCGGGGCCCGGCGAGCTGACGCTGACCGAGGCGCACCGCTTCGCCAACGAGCCGGTACGCGTCGGCGGCACCCTGCACTGGGACATCCTCGCCCTCTATCGCGGGGTCCTCGAGGGGCTGCGCCGGGCGGGACCGGTCGACGCGATCGGCATCGACTCGTGGGCCGTGGACTACGGGTTGCTGGACGAGAGCGGCGCCCTGCTCGGCAACCCGATCCACTACCGCGACGCCCGCACCGACGGTGTGGCCGCCAAAGTTTCCTCCGTCGTGCCGGACTTGTACGCCCGGACCGGCCTGCAGAAGCTGCCTTTCAACACGATCTATCAGCTCGTGGCCGCCGCGGGCACACCTCAGCTCGCGGCGGCCCGCCAGCTCCTCCTGATCCCCGACCTGCTCGCCTATTGGCTGACCGGGGTGGCCGGCGCCGAGTTCACCAACGCGTCCACAACGCAGCTGCTCGACGTGCGCACGGGCGAGTGGGCCACCGATCTGGCGCACCGAGTCGGCATAAATCCGGCGCTGCTCCCGCCGCTGCGCGCGCCCGGCGACCGCATCGGCCCGGTCCTGCCCAGCATCGGCGTGGGAACCCCGGACGTCATCGCGGTCGGCTCGCACGACACCGCCTCCGCCGTCGTGGGCGTGCCGGCTGCCAGTGATCGGTTCGCCTACATCTCGTGCGGCACGTGGTCGCTGGTCGGCGTCGAGCTGGACGCGCCCGTGCTCACCGAGGCGTCCCGGATCGCCAACTTCACCAACGAGGGCGGCGTCGACGGCAAGGTCCGCTATCTGCGCAACGTGATGGGGCTGTGGCCGCTGCAGGAGTGTCTGCGCGAGTGGGGCAACCCCGACATCGGCGCGCTGCTCGCCGAGGCGGCGCGGTTGTCCACAGGCCCGGTGGTCGACCTCGACGATCCGGTCTATCTTCCCCCCGGGGGGATGGAGGGGCGGCTCACGGGACGAATCGGGCGGCAACTTTCGCGAGCCGGGCTTGTCCGGTGCATCGTGGACAGTCTCGCCCTGGCGCACAAAAGGGCGGTCGAGCAGGCGCAGGAGCTGTCCGGCACGCACGTCGACGCGGTGCACATCGTCGGCGGCGGCGCGCGCAACGAGCTGCTGTGCCAGCTGACCGCGGATGCGTGCGGGCTGCCCGTGCTGGCCGGCCCGGTCGAGGCCACGGCGATCGGCAATGTGCTGGTGCAGGCGCGGGCGGCGGGTGTGATCAGTGGCGACCTGCGGGCGCTGCGCGGGCTCATCAGCCAGACTCAGCCCATCAAGCGGTACGAGCCCCAGGGAGGTTGACGTGCGGATCGCCCTGTTCGTCACCTGTCTGGCCGACACGCTCTTTCCGGCGGCCGCCAAGGCCACGGTCCAGTTGCTCGAGCGGCTGGGCCACGAGGTGGTCTTCCCGCCGGAGCAGACCTGTTGCGGTCAGATGCACGTCAACACCGGCTATCAGAAGGCGGCGCTCCCGCTGGTCCGGCGGCACGTACGCACCTTCGAGGACCACGACGTGATCGTGGCGCCCTCGGGGTCGTGCGTCGGCTCGATCCGGCACCAGCACGCCATGGTCGCCCGGGGTGCGGGGGACCACGGCCTCGAGCGAGCGGCGCAAGCGGTCGGCGAGAGAACCTACGAGCTCTCCGAGCTGCTCGTCGACGTGCTCAAGATCGAGGACGTCGGGGCGTACTACCCGCACCGGGTCACCTATCACCCGACCTGTCACTCGCTGCGGATGATCCGGGTCGGCGACAAGCCGCTGCGGCTGCTGCGCAACGTCCGGGGCATCGACCTGGTCGATCTGCCCGCGGCGGAGCAATGCTGCGGGTTCGGGGGCACCTTCGCGCTCAAGAACGCGGACACGTCGACCGCGATGCTGGCCGACAAGATGCAGCACATCAAGGACACGGGAGCCGAGGTCTGCACGGCCGGCGACGCGTCCTGTCTCATGCACATCGGCGGCGGGCTGAACCGGCTCGACGCGGGGGTACGCACGGTGCACCTGGCCGAGATCCTGGCCGCGACGGAGGAATCATGAGCACCTTCCTCGGCATGCCGGCCACCTCGCCGCCCGGGGTGGGGAACCTGCGCGGGGACGAGCCGTTCCCGAAGGCCGCGCGCAAGGCCCTCGCGAACAGTCAGCTGCGCCGCAATCTCGGGCACGCCACGGGCACGATCCGCCGCAAGTCGGGCGCCGTCATCAGCGAGCTGCCCGACTGGCAGGAGCTGCGCGCAGCCGGCTCGGCGCTCAAGGCCGCCACGATGGCCCGGCTGCCCGAGCTGCTCGAGCAGCTGGAGGAGAAGGTCACCGCGGCGGGCGGGGTGGTGCACTGGGCCGCCGACGCCGCCGAGGCGAACCGGATCGTCACCGGCCTGGTCCGGGCGACCGGCCAGGAGCGGGTCATCAAGGTCAAGTCGATGGCGACCCAGGAGATCGGGCTCAACGAGGCTCTGGAGGAGGCGGGCATCGCGGCCGTCGAGACCGACCTCGCCGAGCTGATCGTGCAGCTGGGCCACGACAAGCCGAGCCACATCCTGGTGCCCGCGATCCACCGCAACCGCGCCGAGATCCGGGAGATCTTCCTGCGCGAGATGCCCGGCGTCGACCCGGCGCTCACCGACGACCCGGCCACGCTGGCCGCGGCGGCCCGGCGCTACCTGCGCGAGACGTTCCTGAGCACCAAGGTGGCCGTCTCGGGCGCGAACTTCGCCGTGGCGGAGACCGGCACGCTGGCCGTACTCGAATCCGAGGGCAACGGCCGGATGTGTCTCACCCTGCCGGAAACCCTCATCACCGTGATGGGCATCGAGAAGCTCGTGCCGACCTGGCAGGACCTCGAAGTCTTCCTGCAGCTGCTGCCGCGGGCGTCGACCGGCGAGCGGATGAACCCGTACACCTCTATGTGGACCGGGGTCACGCCCGGCGACGGGCCGCAGGAGTTCCACCTCGTGCTGCTCGACAACGGCCGGACCGCGGTGCTGGCCGACGAGGTGGGACGGCAGGCGCTGCACTGCATCCGCTGCTCGGCGTGTCTCAACGTCTGCCCGGTGTACGAGCGGACGGGCGGCCACGCGTACGGGTCCGTCTATCCGGGGCCGATCGGGGCGGTGCTGTCGCCGCAGCTCACCGGGGTCGAGGACAATGCCTCCCTCCCGTACGCGTCGTCGCTGTGCGGGGCGTGCTTCGACGCCTGCCCCGTGAAGATCGACATCCCGTCCATCCTCGTGCACCTGCGCAACGAGGTCCCGCATCCGCGCGCCGAGAAGGCGGCGATGGCGGCCGCCGCGTACACGATGGACCACCCGGCGCTCTACACCCGCGCGCAGCATGCCGCGAAGCTGTCGAAACACGCGAAGAAGCTGCCCCCGCCCTTGAACGGCTGGACGGCGTCGCGGGACCTGCCGGAGCCGCCGCCCGAGACCTTCCGCGACTGGTGGGCCAAGCGATGAGCAGCAAAGATCTGATCCTGAGCCGGGTCCGTGCGGCCCTCGGCCAGCAAGCAAGCGCCGAGCCGGTGCCGAGGGACTACCGGTCGGCCGGCAGCCTGGAGCCCGATGTGGAGATGCTCGTCGACCGGCTGGTGGACTACAAGGCCGTCGTGCATCGCGAGCAGGATGTCGCGGCTGTCGCCGCCCGTCTGCAGCCCGGACGACTCGTCGTCCCGCCGGGCATCGACCGCTCGTGGCTCCCGCCCGGCGTCACCCTGGCCGAGGACGAGTTCACCGCCGACGCCGTCCTGACCGCCGCCACCGTGGCCGTCGCGGAGACCGGCACGATCGTGCTGGACGGCTCACCCGACCAGGGCCACCGGCGGCTGTCGCTGCTGCCCGACCTGCACATCTGCGTCGTGCGGACGGATCAGGTCGTCGCATCGGTGCCGGACGCCCTGACCCGGCTCGACGCTACGCGCCCGCTGACGTGGATCAGCGGGCCGTCGGCGACCAGCGACATCGAGCTCAACCGGGTCGAGGGCGTCCACGGCCCCCGGAATCTGCACGTCGTCCTGCTGGACTAGTGCCTAGTCGCACGTCCAGGCGACCGGCCGGGTCTCGGCGACCGGGCGGTCGGTGCCGCGGACGTACTCGTTGCCGATCACGGTCGTGCCGTCGTCGCTGATGCTCAGCGGGGCGAAGTCGCTGGTCGCGGTGTCGACCACCAGCGCCCGGGCGGTGCCGCCGGACAGGACGAAGTACGAGGACGTCTCCGAGTGGTCGGCGAGCACGGCGCCGTCGGCCGCCACCGCGATCGGCCGGGAGAACGGGGCGGGCAGGGTCTCGTACTCCTCGGTCGTGACGTTGTAGCGGAACCCGTCGCGCCCGTCGACGCCCACGACCCAGCCGTTGCGGAGGCCCGCCACGAACCTCGCGTCCGGGCCCGGCAGCACCGGCAGCACCCGGATGTCGCCGCCGGGCAGCCAGACCGTCAGCTCGTCGGAGGCCCCGGTCATGCCGGCGATGGTGCCGTCGTCGTCGAGGGCCGCCGGGACGCTGTCCGCGGGCAGGCCCGGCGTCGTCTTGGCGCCGTCGGTCCAGAGAACCGGCCCGGCGCCGTCCTGGAGCCCCACGATGTCACCGTCGTCCGTGATCGCCGCGGCGGAGCCGGTCCAGAGCCGGGTCAACTTCCCGTCCAGGTACGCGTACACGCCGTTGTTCAGCGTCGCCACGAACTCGCCCCTGCCGTTGATCGCGTACTGGGCGTTGATGTCGGCCGGCACCGCCACCTCCACGACCTTCTCGCCGTCCCGCCACACGACGGCCTTGCCGGTCTTCCCCTCCAGCACATAGCGGCCGGTGTGGTCGACGGCGGAGACAGCACCGCTCGGTCCGGGCAGCCGCGACCTCGTGCAGTTCGGGCCGGCCGGAGCGTCGGGGAGGGCAAAACCCGCGGGCGCCGAAGCGCTCGGCCAGACGTCACCAGGCTGGGGCAGGGAGGCGTTCCGGATCGCGACCGTGGCGCCGCTGGCCAGGGCCACCGCCGCGACCGCGGCCAGCACACTGTTGCCGATGACGCGGACGTGCCGGCGCCGGGTGCCCACGCGGACGATCTCGTCGACGTCCAGCCGCTGCGCGCCGCCGGGCTCGCCCGCCAGCGGGCCGAGGAGCTGCCTGGCCTCGCTGTCGTCCATGGCGTTCATCGGGCTCCCTTCAAAGTGAGGTGCGGCGTGGAGGTGCCAAGGATCTTGCGTAGCGCGGTCAGGCCGTGACTGGTCTGGGACTTGACCGTGCCCTCGGTGCAGCCGAGCTGCTGCGCGACGTCCGCGACGCTCAAATCGCACAGGTAGCGCAGCACCAGCACGGCCTGCTGACCCGGGGCGAGCCGGGACAGCGCCGCGCGCAGGACCTCCCGGTCCTCGACGCCGGCGCCGGGCGCGGGCGGGTCGATCGGGGCCGCGCCGAACAGCCGGACCTTCCACCAGCCCCGCCGCCGCTCGTTGATGAACGTGCGGACGAGGATCCGCTGCACGTACGCGTCGACGTTGTCCGCCTGCGAGACCTGCCGCCACCGCGAGTAGACGGTGGTCAGGGTCTCCTGCACCAGGTCGTCGGCCTGGTGCGTGTCCCCGCACAACAGGTACGCCGACCGTCTCAGCGATGCCGCCCGCCCGCGTACGTAGGCAAGGAACTCTTGGTGCCTACCATCACTTGTCACGAACCACCGACGCGATCCAAGGCGGAAAGGTTGTGCCCCATCGCCGGAAATTCGGGCACGTTCCCTTGTGGAACTGGAACGATCGGGGCGATACCGCCATGATCCTCGCGTGAGAAAAACTTCATCGTTCCTGGTCTCTGCCGTCGTGGCCCTCGCGGCGTCGTTCGCGGCCGCGGCCCCGGCGAGCGCGGCGGTCGCCCCGGGCGACTATGTCGCGATCGGCGACTCGTACGCCTCCGGGGTCGGCGACCTGACGACGCCCTACCTGCCCGAGAGCGGCGCCTGCAAGCGGAGCCCGAACAGCTACCCGCGTACGTTCGCCAAGAACCACCCGACGCTCACTCTGCAGGACGTGACCTGCAGCGGCGCGACGGTCGCCGACGTGCGCGCCAACCAGCTGGGCGCCCTCAGCGGCAAGACCACGCTGGTCACGATCACCGTCGGCGGCAACGACGTCGGCTTCGAGTCGATGGCGAACAACTGCCTGCTCGGCACCGACCAGGCGTGCCAGGACGCGACGAACCTCGGGGCGTACTACGCGCGGACGAAGCTGACCGAGGACCTGACCGCCCTCTACACCGACGTGCGGCAGCGGGCCCCGAAGGCGCAGATCTACGTGCTCGGCTACCCCCGGCTCGTCGCGCAGGGGACGGGCAGCTGCGGCGCCGTCACGCTCAATGACTTCCGGCGCCAGCAGATGCTGCACGCCAACGACCACCTCGTCGCCGGCATCAAGGACGCGGTCGACCGTACGGGCGTGAACTTCGTGGAGATGCGCCTCCCGTTCGAGGGTCACGAGGCCTGCGGCCCCGACTCGTGGATCAACGGCGTCGACCCCAGCCACGTCTCGGAGATCTTCCACCCCACGAACACCGGGCACCGCGCCTTCGCCTTCATGCTGGAGCTGGAGCGCGGCATCCGCTGAGCGGGCCTCACCCGGCGGGCACGTCGCGGCGCCGGAAGGCCGCGACGCCCGCCGTGGCGAGGAGGACGGCGACCAGGGAGAGCGCCACCAGCGGGGTGGCTCGCGCCTCGCCGCCGGGCAGGTGCGGCGTGTGCGTGAAGGGCGACAGGTCCAGCACCCACTGGTCCAGCCCCAGCACCGCGCCGGCCAGCATCAGCAGGAAGCAGGCCGCGACCACACCCCACGCCGCCGGCGCCTGCCGGGGCAGGGCACCGATCATCAGTACGGCCACCGCGCCCAGCGTGGCAGCGGCCGGCACCTGCACCGCGGCCCCCGCGAGCACTCCCCCGGCGTCCCCGGCCATCAGGCCACAGGTCAGGCCCCCGGCGAGCAGCGCGGCGGCCGGTCCCGCCCCGGCGAACAGCACATGGCTGCCCAGCCAGCGCAGGCGCCCGGTCCGCGTGGCGAGCACCAGCTCGGCGTGGCCCGTCTCCTCCTCGTCGCGGGCCCGCAGGGCGGCCTGCACCGCGAACGCCGCCGCGAAGATCCCCATCAGCCCCAGCACCGACGCGAGGAAGCTGTCGCTGATCGCCGACGCGCCGCCCATCCGCTCGAAGACGCGCGCGAGCCCGGCGTTGTCCGTGGTCAGGGCGGCGACGCTCTGCGCGACCCCGCCGAAGACCAGCCCGAGCAGCGCGAAGCCGAGCACCCAGCCGGCCAGGACACCCCGGTGCAGCCGCCAGGCCAGACCCAGCGGGCCCCGCAGCGACGGCGCCGCGGTGGCCGGACCCAGCCGCGGGGCGAGGAGCCCGGCGCCCACGTCCCGGCGGGCTTGCAGGACCGCGGCCGCGGCGAGCAGCACGGCGGTCAGCGCGAGCGCCAGCAGGGCGGGCCACCAGGCGTTTTGCCCGTACGGGAAGGTGCGGTGCAGCCACCCGACGGGCGAGAGCCACGACAGCCACGCGAGGGAGCTGTTCCCGAGGGCGCTCACGTCTCCGGCGAGGCGCAGCACGTACGCGGTGGCGAGTCCCCCGACGGCCAGGAACCGTGCCGTCCGGGCGGTCTGCCCCGCCTGCGCCGCGACCGCTCCCACTCCGGCGAAGACGGCGCCCGCCAGCGCGTACTGGAGGGCGAGCAGCACCGATCCGGGGGCCGGCATCCCCTGCGCGAGCAGCGTCGACGCGATGACCAGGGCGAGAAGAGCGTTCGCGCCGAGTGTGGCGGCGAGGGCGGCGGCCAGACCGGCGTGCCGCCCGGTGACCCCGGCGCCGAGCAGATCGGTGCGCCCGGCCTCCTCGTTCGCGCGGGTGTGGCGGATGACGGTCAGCAGGCTGAACAGGCCCACGACGACGGGCAGGAAACCACTGCGCCACGCGACAATCTCGCCGAGGCTCGCGCCGTCGAGGGGCCCGTAGAGTCCGACGAACCCGGCGTTCGCCCGGCTCAGGTCGGCGTACACCTGGAGGTCTTTGGTGGTGGGAAAGAGCTCCCGGAACGAGCTCACATAGAGCGCCGGGAGGAGGCCGAGGATGACTGCCCACAGCGGCAGCAGCACCCGGTCGCGGCGGAGCACGAGCCGGAGCAGCTGCCAGGTCCCGGTCATGCGGTCGGCTCCTTCCGGTATTGGCGCAGGAACAGCTCCTCGAGCGTGGGCGGCCGGCTGGTGAGGCTGCGGACGCCGATGCCGACGAGCTTGCGCAGCGCCGGGTCGAGGGCGTCGGAGTCCACGTCGAAGATGACGCGGCGGTCGTCGGTGCGCAGGCCGTGCACGCCGGGCAGCGTGGCCAGGCCGTCGACCGGGCCGGCCAGCTCGGCCGTGATGGTGGTCCGGGTCAGGTGCCGCAGGCCGGCCAGGGTGCCGGTCTCGACCGTACGGCCGGCGCGCACGATGGTGACCCGGTCGCACAGCGCCTCCACCTCGCTGAGGATGTGGCTGGACAACAGCACCGTACGGTCGCCGGTCTGCCGTTCCTCCCGCACGACCTCGCGGAAGACCTCCTCCATCAGCGGGTCCAGCCCCGAGGTCGGCTCGTCGAGCACGAGCAGCTCGACGTCGGCGGAAAGTGCCGCCACCAGCGCGACCTTCTGCCGGTTGCCCTTGGAATAGGTGCGCGCCTTCTTGCGCGGATCGAGATCGAAACGCTCCAGCAGCTCGTCGCGGCGCCGCCGGTCGACCCCGCCGCGCAGCCGGCCGAGCAGGTCGATGACCTCGCCGCCGCTGAGGTTGGGCCACAGGGTGACATCCCCCGGCACGTACGCCAGCCGCCGGTGCAACGTGGTCGCCCCGGCCCACGGGTCGCCGCCCAGCAGCCGCGCCGACCCGCCGTCCGAGCGCATCAGCCCGAGCAGGATCCGGATGGTCGTGGTCTTCCCGGCGCCGTTGGGACCCAGGAAGCCGTGCACCTCGCCGGTCTCGACCCGCAGATCGAGCCCGTCGAGCGCTTTCGTGCGCCCGAAGCTCTTGACCAGACCGGTGACCTCGACAGCACTCATCTCTCCGCCTCCTCGGCGCCGTACCGCTCCAGCGCGGCGAGCATCTGCTCGGCCAGCTCGGGGCCGACCAGGGGCCGGCTGAAGATCTCGACCGAGGCGCGCAGCATCCGCGCCTGCCCGGGCGGCTCGGTGATGTCCTGGCCGATCGCCCGGGAAATCTGGTCGCGCAGGATGAACATGCCCATCTTCAGCGCGGTGAGGACGGCCGCGTAGGCGCGCGGGTCGTCGGTCTTGACGTCCGTCGTGGCGATCCAGTCCTCGCCCTGCTGGACCATGGCGTCGAACATCCGCTCGCCGGCCGGGCTGCCGTCCATCGTGGAGCGCAGCACATAGCTCTGCAGGCGCAGCGGCGCGGCCCGCAGCGCGGCGAAGACGTCCTGCGCGCTGGCCAGGGCGTTGCTGCGGATGCGCGTCAGCTCGGCCTGCACCCACTCGTCGCAGGCGTCGCGCAGTCCTTCCTTGGAGCCGAAGTGGTGCCGCAGCAGCCCGGAGGAGACCCCGGCGGCGTCGGCGATGTCGCGGATGGTGGTGGCTTGAGCCCCCCGCTCGGCGATGAGCGTGATGGCGGCGTCCCGGATGCGGGCGCGTGCGGTCAGATCCGACTGACTACTCACGTGTGCAGCCTACTACACAACCGTGTAGCCGTTTCCCTCTCGATTTCCGGGGGTATGCGTCGGCGATGAGCGATCAGCTGGAGACGGTGCACGCCTTCGACAGCGGCCCCATGCCGACGGGCGTGAGCGTGTCCGCCACGGGACGCGTCTTCGTCAACTTCCCCAAGTGGGGCGACGACGTGCCGTTCACCGTGGCCGAGATCCGCGACGGGCAGGTCGTGCCTTATCCCGACCAGGCCTGGAACAGCCCGACCGGCGACGACGACCCCAAGGCGTTCGTCTCCGTGCAGAGCATCGTGGTGGACCCGGCCGACCGCCTGTGGGTGCTCGACACCGGCTCCCCGATGTTCCAGGAGACCCACTTCGGCGGGCCCAAACTGGTCTGCATCGACCTGGCCTCCGACACGGTCGAGCGCACGATCGTCTTCGACCCCAGGACCGCCCTGCCGACGACCTACCTCAACGACGTGCGCTTCGACCTGCGCCGCAACGCCGCCTTCATCACCGACTCCGCCGACCAGGGCCCCAACGGCATCATCGTGGTCGACCTCGACAGCGGCACGGCCTGGCGGCGCCTGCACGACCACCCGTCGACCAAGGCCGACCTGTCCCTGCGCCCCTCCGTCGAGGACCGCCCGTTCCTGGACCGCTCCGGCCCCACGCCCCAGCCGGTGACGATGGGCGCGGACGGCATCGCGATCGCCGCCGACGGCTCCCGCCTCTGGTACTGCCCCCTGCAGTCCCGCCGCTGGTACAGCGTCGACGCCGGCGCGCTCTGCAACCGCGAGGCCTCGGACGACGAGGTCGCCCTGACCGTGCGCGACGAGGGCGACAAGGGCGGCATCTCCGACGGGCTGGAGACGGACGACCAGGGTCGGCTCTATCTGACGAGCCCCGAGCGGAAGGCGCTGCTCCGCCGCGCGACGGACGGCACGCTCGAAACCCTGGTGCAGGACCCACGCCTGCTCTGGCCCGACACGATGTCCGTGGCCGACGGGTACGTCTACGTGACGGCCAACCAGCTGCACCGGCAGGCCAAGTACACGGGCGGGGCGGACGAGCGGGAGTACCCGTACGCGCTGTTCCGATTTCCGATCGACGCCGGGCCGGTCCGCCTGACATAAGTGGGCGATGCGACGCGTACGCCTCGACACCCTCACCATCGAGCAGATCCCCGAGCCGGCGCCGGCCGAGGGTGAGTTCCTGATCCGCCCGGCAGCTATCGGCGTCACGCTGCCGGTCGTCCGCATGTCCCGCCGCGGCGGCCCGGGCGTCCTCGGGGGTGAAGTCGCGGGGACGGTGATCGGGCTCGGGCCGGGAGTGACCGGCTACGCCCTCGGGGACCAGGTGGTGACGCTGCCGTTCACCGGGTCGTACCAGGACGTGGTCGTCGCCCCGGCCGCGGTGACCAGCCCGATTCCGCCGGGTGCCGCGGTGACCGCCGTGGCGCTGGTCCGCAGCGGGCACGTGGCGCTGGCCGCCCTGGACTCCCTCGCGGCGGGCGAATCCGTCCTGATCACCGCGGCGGCCAGTGGGGTCGGACACCTCGCCGTCCAGCTGGCCCGGGCGCGGGCGAGCTCCGGCGGCGGCACGATCGCGGCCCCCGACCTCCTGGCCGGCGCCAAAACAGTGACCGGCCTGGCAATGCGCCACTTCGCCGCCACGCACCCCAACCTGTACGCAACCCACGAGCGCGAGCTATGGAAGCTGGCCGAGTCTGGTCAGCTCCGCCCCGCCATCCACGCCGAACTCCCACTGACCGACGCCGCCCGCGCCCACGACATCCTCGAAAGCCGGCAGAACCTGGGCAAGGTCGTCCTGCGCCCGTAATGGGAAGCGCCACCCGCCCGAAGGCGGCGCGGCCACCCGGCTGCCGTCCGGGGTCAGCGACCGACCCGTAGCGGCAGCCTGTGCAGGGTGACCTCGGCCAGCGTGCCGGTCTCGATGGTGGCCGTCATGTAGGTGCAGTGGGGCTGGCGGCGGCGGTCGGTGGGGCTGCCGGGGTTGAGGAGGCGGAGGCCGGTCGGGGTGGTGGTGTCCCAGGGGATGTGGGAGTGGCCGAAGACCAGCAGGTCGGTGTCGGGGTAGGCGGCGGCGCAGCGGGCTTCGCGGCCCTTGGCGTCGCCGGTTTCGTGGACGACGGCGAGGCGGAGGCCGTCGAGGGTTGCTCGGGCCACGAGGGGGAGGCGGGCTCGGAGGGCCGGGCCGTCGTTGTTGCCGTAGCAGGCGATCAGGCGGCGGGCTCGCGACTCCAGCGTGTCGAGCAAAGTCACGTCGACCCAGTCGCCGGCGTGGACGACCACGTCTGCCTCGGCGACCGCGGCCCACAGTGCTTCGGGGAGGTCTCGGGCGCGTTTCGGGACGTGGGTGTCGGTGGTCAGGAGCAGCCGCATACGGACCACTGTAGGCGGTATGCCGGGAAGGCCCGTCCTGCTGGCGGCAGCCGATTCGGGCGAGGCGGCCCGGCGCGGAGAACTGTTATCGGGCAGCTCAGCGTGGGCGCCTCGGAACCGGTTCCGGGATTTCGATGGTCATCGAGTTACGGAACCTTTGACACATCGATGTAACCGAACTTAGCGTCCAGACGCGGGGAAGCGCTCTCCAAAGATCGTTTCCCCGTGGAGCTTCCCCGGCTCCCCGGCGGACGCGCAACCCCACGCGTCCCGACCTCCCGCAGAGGAGATGTCATGACCGTCCCCATCACCCCGGCGCGGCCGCGAAGGCGGTGGCGTCTCGGCGCCACCGCCGGCCTCGTCGTCGCGGTCGTCGCCGGCTTCGGCGCCGCCACCACGCTCAGCGCGCACGCCGCCGAGACACTGTTGTCGCAGGGCAAGCCGGTGACCGCGTCCTCCTACGAGAACCAGGGCGCCTTCCCGGCCGAGGCCGCCGTCGACGGCAACACCGGCACGCGCTGGGCCTCCGGCTTCGCCGACCCGTCGTGGCTGCAGGTCGACCTGGGCGCCAGCTCGGCGATCAACCGGGTCGAGCTGAACTGGGAGGCCGCGTACGCGAAGACCTTCCGGATTCAGACCTCGGCCAACGGCAGCACCTGGACCGACGCCACCCCGGCGACCGCGGGACAGGCCGGTGTGCAGAGCCTGACGGTCAACGCGACCGCCCGCTACGTGCGCATGTACGGCACCGAGCGCGCCACCGCGTACGGATATTCGCTCTGGGAATTCAAGGTCTTCGGGGGCACCCCGTCCACCGACCCGACCACGCCACCGCCGTCGAACGGGGGTGGCAGCCTCGGCGCGAACGTCATCACGTTCGACCCGTCGATGTCGTCCGCCTCGATCCAGAGCCAGGCCGACACGATCTTCCGCCAGCAGGAGTCGAACCAGTTCGGCCCGCAGCGCTACGTCCTGGCGTTCAAGCCGGGCACCTACAACGGGCTGAACATCCAGGTCGGCTTCTACACCTCGGTGATCGGTCTCGGCCAGAACCCGCAGGACACCCGGATCAACGGCGACATCACCGTGGACGCGGGCTGGTTCCAGGGCAACGCCACCCAGAACTTCTGGCGCTCGGTCGAGAACCTGTCGGTCTACCCCGTGTCGGGCGCCGACCGCTGGGCCGTCTCGCAGGCCGCCCCGTTCCGGCGCATGGACATCCACGGCGACCTCAACCTCGCCCCCAACGGGTACGGGTGGGCCTCCGGCGGCTACATCGCGGACTCCCGCATCAGCGGCTCCGAGCAGCAGTACTCGCAGCAGCAGTGGTTCACCCGCAACAGCACCATCGGGTCGAGCCTCAACGCGGTGTGGAACCAGACGTTCGTCGGCGTGCAGGGCGCCCCGGCGTCGAGCTTCCCCAACCCGCCGTACACGACGATCGGCACCGCGCCGGTCATCCGCGAGAAGCCGTACCTCTATCAGGCGAACGGGCAGTACGCGGTCTTCGTACCCAACCTGCAGTCGAACGCGAGCGGCGTGACCTGGGCGAACGGGAACACGCCGGGTACGAGCCTCCCGCTCACGCAGTTCTACGTCGCCAAGCCGGGTGACTCGGCCGCGACGATCAACCAGGCGCTGGCGCAGGGTCTCAACCTGATCTTCCAGCCGGGCATCTACCACGTGAACCAGACGATCAACGTGACCCGGGCCAACACGGTCGTGCTCGGTCTCGGCTACGCGACGATCATCCCGGACAACGGCGTCACGCCGATGCAGGTGGCCGACGTGGACGGCGTGAAGATCGCCGGTCTGCTCTTCGACGCCGGCACCACGAACTCGGCGAACCTGCTCGTCATCGGGCCGAGTGGAAGCAGCGCGAACCACGCGGCCAACCCGACGACCGTCCAGGACGTGTTCTTCCGGATCGGCGGCTCGATCGCCGGCAAGGCCACCAACAGCCTGCTGGTCAACAGCAACAACACGATCATCGACCACATCTGGGCGTGGCGCGCCGACCACGGCAACGCCGGCACCTACGGCTGGACGATCAACACCGCCGACAGCGGGCTGATCGTCAACGGTCAGAACGTCACGGCGTACGGGCTCTTCGTCGAGCACTACCAGAAGTACGAGGTCGTCTGGAACGGCAACGGCGGCCGCACGTACTTCCTGCAGAACGAGCAGCCGTACGACCCGCCGTCCAACGCCGCGTGGCGGTCGGGCGCCAACGGCTACGCCGCGTACAAGGTCGCCGACAGCGTGACCAGCCACGAGGCGTGGGCGATGGGCAGCTACTGCTACTTCAACGTCAACCCGCAGGTGCACTCGGACCGGGGCTTCGAGGTGCCGGTGAACAGCGGCGTGAAGCTGCACAACGTCTTCACCGTGTCGCTGGGCGGCAACGGCGTGATCGACCACGTCGTCAACAACACCGGCGGCCCGGCGCAGGGCACGGCGACCGTACCGGTGACCGTCACCAACTTCCCGTAAACCGTTGAGGGAAAAGGCCGGCGCCCGGGGCGCCGGCCTTTTTCATCGTTGACAGTCGATCGACACGCGGCGTTGACTACAGGGGCAGTCCTTCCCGGCGAAGTGGAGGAGACATGCCCCGATTGGCGCCCGCGCTGGCCGCGGTGCTTCTGATCCTGCCGACCGCGGCCTGCCAGGGCGGCTCCGGCGACGACGTGGTCGGCCTGATCACCAAGACCGACACCAACCCCTTCTTCGTGACGATGAAGAAGGGTGCGCAGCAGACGGCCGGGCAGGAGGGCGTCGAGCTGCAGTCCTTCGCCGGGAAGATCGACGGCGACAACGAGGCGCAGGTGCTCGCGATCGAGAACCTCATGTCCTTCGGCGCCAAGGGCTTCCTCATCACCCCGAACGACTCCAAGGCCATCGTGCCGTCCATCGACCGCGCGCACGAGCAGGGCATGCTCGTCATCGCGCTGGACACGCCGGTCGACCCGCCGGACGCCGCCGACGCCACGTTCGCCACCGACAACTACCAGGCCGGGCGGCTGATCGGGCAGTGGGCCCAGGCGAAGTTCGCTTCGTCCGGCACGCAGGCCAAGATAGCGATGCTCGACCTCAACGCGAACCAGGTCTCGGTGGACGTACAGCGGGATCAGGGTTTTCTCGAGGGTTTCGGCATCGACGTCGCCGACAAGAACCGGATCGGGGACGAGAACGACCCGCGCATCGCCGGGCACGACGTCACCGACGGGGCCGAGGACGGCGGGCGGACCGCGATGGAGAACCTGCTCCAGAAGGACCCGTCGATCAACCTGGTCTACACGATCAACGAGCCGGCCGCGGCCGGGGCCTATCAGGCGCTCAAGTCCGCGGGCAAGGAGAAGGACGTCACCATCGTCTCCGTCGACGGCGGCTGCCCGGGCGTCGACAACGTGAAGAACGGTGTCATCGGCGCGACCTCGATGCAGTTCCCGCTGAAGATGGCGGCGCTGGGCATCGAGGCGATCGCGCGCTTCGCGAAGGACGGCACCCGGCCGCAGGCCACCGCCGGCAAGACCTTCGTCGACACCGGGGTCCAGCTCATCACCGACGACCCGCAAGCCGGCGTGGAGGCCAAGGACTCCGCGTGGGGCCTGCAGAATTGCTGGGGCTGACATGGCGACTTCGGCGGTCGGCGACTTCGAGGTCGCCCGGCACGACACTCCCGCGGAGCGGGTGCAGCACATCCTGCACGGCAATCCGGTGCTCGGGCCGCTGGCCGTACTCGTCATCGCGATCGTGGCCTTCTCGATCGTCAACGTGCGCTTCTTCTCGGCGACCAACCTGTCGCTGGTGCTCGCGCAGGTGACCGTCATCGCCACGCTGGCCCTGGGTCAGACGCTGGTGATCCTCACCGCCGGCATCGACCTGTCGGCGGGCGCGATCGCGGTCTTCTCGTCGATCCTCGCGGCGAACTTCGCCTTCGACGCCGGCATGCCGGGCATCGTCGCGCTGCTGCTCGGTCTCGTCTGCGGCACGGCGATGGGCGCCCTCAACGGCGTGCTCGTGACGCGGATCAAGCTGCCCCCGTTCATCGTCACGCTGGGCACGCTGACCATCTTCTTCTCGCTCAACTCGGTCGTCTCCAACAGCGAGACGGTACGCGGCTCCGACATGCCCGGCCTCATGACGTGGACCGGCGACTCGATCCCGATCGGGAGCTTCCGGCTGACGTACGGGTCGATCCTCATGCTCCTGCTCTTCGGCTTCTTCTTCTACGCCCTGCGCTCGACCGCCTGGGGCAAACACGTCTACGCGACGGGCGACGACCGGGAAGCCGCCCGGCTCGCCGGCATCCGCACCGGCCGCGTGCTCTTCTCGGTCTACACGGTCGCCGGACTCCTCTACGCCGTCGGCGGCTGGATCCTCATCGGCCGGCTCGCGTCGGCCAGCCCCAACGTGGGCACCGAGTACAACCTGGACTCCATCACCGCCGTGGTCCTCGGCGGCACCAGCCTCTTCGGCGGCCGCGGCGGCGTCCTCGGCACCCTCATCGGCGCGCTGATCGTCGGCGTCTTCCGCAACGGCCTCCAGCTCGGCGGGGTCGAGGTCGTCTGGCAGGGCTTCGCCATCGGCCTGCTCGTGCTCGTCGCCGTCTCCCTGGACCAGTGGATCAGGAAGGTCAAATCATGACCACACCCGTCCTGGAGGCCCGCGGCCTCACCAAGCGCTACGGCCGCGTCACCGCCATCGAGAGCGGCGACCTCGAGCTCTATCCGGGCGAGATCCTCGCGGTCATCGGCGACAACGGCGCCGGCAAGTCCAGCCTGATCAAGGCCCTCTCCGGCGCCCTGATCCCGGACAGCGGCGAGATCCATCTGGACGGGCAGCGCGTGCAGTTCCGCAACCCCATGGAGGCGCGCGAGGCCGGCATCGAAACCGTCTACCAGACGCTCGCCGTGTCGCCCGGCCTCGACATCGCCGACAACTTGTTCCTGGGCCGCGAGCACCGGCGCCGCGGGATCCTGGGCTCGGTCTTCCGCATGCTCGACACCGGCCACATGCGCAGCGAGGCCAAGCAGCACATGTCCGACCTCGGCATCGGCACGCTGCAGAACATCGGCCAGGCGGTCGAGTCGCTCTCCGGCGGGCAGCGCCAGGCGGTGGCGGTGGCCCGCTCGGCTGCCTTCGGCAGCAAGGTCGTCATCCTCGACGAGCCCACCGCCGCCCTCGGCGTCAAGGAAGGCAACCGCGTCCTGCAACTCATCCGCGACGTCCGCGACCGCGGCCTCCCGGTGATCCTGATCAGCCACAACATGCCCCACGTATTCGAGGTCGCCGACCGCATCCACATCCAGCGCCTGGGCCGCCGCGCCACGGTCATCACCCCGGAATCCCACAGCATGAACGAAGCGGTGGCCATCATGACCGGCGCCGCCGAGCCCCCGCCGCCGGTCACGCGCAGCGAAAAATCAAGAACCTAGACGGCTCGGGGCGGGATCAGCAGGTGCGGTCGCGGGCCGGGAGGTGGCCGGCGGCCAGGAACGTGTCGGCCGCCGCCGTGGCGCAGGCCGCAGTGCCGTAGGCGCCGTGCCCTCCCGCGTTCGCGGTGACCAGGGCCGCGCGCTCGCCGAGGGCCTTGCGCATGCCCCGGCCGCCGGCGAGGGGCGTGTTCGGATCGCGCAAGTTCTGGAGGATCAGCACGTTGCGCGGGCCGTGGCCGGTGACGGCGACGGGCGGCTCGATCGGGTCGGGCCAGAAGGCGCAGGGCCAGATGTTGGCGGGCGCGCCGGCCGAGAGGGGATGGGCCTTGCGGTCGGCGGCGACGTTCCGGGCGTACGTCCGGATGTCGCGCGGCCATCGGACATCGCCGCAGACGACGGCGTACGCGGCGGCGAGCGCGTTGTCCGCGGGGACGCCGGGCGACGTGTTGGCCGCGAGGCTGATCATGCCGAGGATCTGCTGGATGGTGGAGGACTGCTCCGGGGTGGCCGTCCCGTCCGCGAGAGCGGCGGCCGCCGTCCAGAAGTCGGTCAGGTAGGGCAACGCGGCGTCCTGGGACAGCAGCGCCGTGCTGGCCGAGCGGAAGACGTTGCCCGAGAGTCCGGCCGTCGCCGTGTCGAGGCGGCTCGCCAGAGCGAGATAGGCGCGTGTGACAGCGGCGGGAGTGGTGCCCAGCACGCCTCGCGCGGCGGCATACGACGCGGCGTCCGGGAAGCGGTCCGCGATGCCCTGACTCTGCAGCCGGAAGCTGTCGTACCAGACGCGGGCCGGGTCGACCGCGCTGTCCAGGACGATGCGGTCCGTGCGGGCGGGGAACATCGACGCGTACGCCGCCCCGAGATACGTCCCGTAGGAGAGGCCGTAGTAGGAGATCTTCGCCTCGCCCAGCGCCGCCCGGATGCGGTCGAGGTCGCGGGCGGTGTTGGCGGTCGTGACGTGGGGCAGCAGGTCACCGGAGCGAGCCTCGCACCGCGCCGCCGCGGATCGGGCGAACGTCACGTTGCGCGCGATCGAGCCGTCCGCCGCCGGATAGGGCTGGGGCGGCAGCATCTCCTCGGCCGTGAAGCCACACGTGACCGGCGCGCTGTGGCCGACGCCGCGAGGGTCGAAACCGATCTGGTCGTACGCGTCCAGCACCGCCTTGCTCCCGGCCAAGCGGAAGGTGAGCCCCTCCCCGCCGGGCCCACCGGGGTTCACCAGGAGCACGCCCCGGCGCTTGGCCGGGTCGGCGGCCGGGATCCGCGAGACGGCGAGGGAGATCTGCCGTCCGGCCGGGTGCCGGTAGTCCAGGGGCACCCGCACCGTCCCGCATTCCTGCCGTGGATCCGCCGGGGTCACCGGGCACGCTCCCCAATGGACGGCGGTCGTCGCCGCTTCGGCTCCCGGTAGTGCCAGCACCGTGCCGGTGGCAGCGGCGGCGACCGCGGTTGTCATCCAGAGCAGCTTCTTCATGAGGAGAACCCTAGGAATCGCCACCCTTACCGCACGATCACGCAGACCCGCCGATCCGTGGTAGGGCTGCCCCCACCGCTGCCGGCTGCGCCTCGGGTTCGGGCGCGGGCTCCGGCTCGGGGCGGCCGGGCAGGAGCAAGGAGACGAGGACCGCGAAGGCGGTGAAGCCGACGGCCCACCAGAAGCTTTCCTGGAAGGCGGCGGCCGGGCCGGTCGTGTCCTGGGCGGCGCCGTGCAGGATGACGGCGAGGACGGCCACGCCGAAGGAGCCGCCGAGCTGCTGGGCGACCCGGGTGATGATGCTGGCGTGCGGCACTTCGGGGCGGTCGAGGCCGACGAAGGCCGCGCTCATCAAGGGGATCATGACGGCGCCCAGCCCGGCGCCGCGGAGGAGGAGGACGGCGGCGAGGAGCCAGGTGTTCGAGGCGGTGTCCGAGAAGGCGAAGGGCACGGTGGAGAGGGCGACCAGGGCGAAGCCGGCGGCTGAGACGACGCGGGGGCCGAGGCGGTCGGTGAAGCGGCCGGCCAGCGAGCGGCTGAGCAAGGTGCCGACGCCCTGGGGGACGAGCATGAGGCCGGCCGCGAGGGCGTCCGCGCCGCGTACCTGCTGGTAGAAGAGCGGGAGCAGCAGCATCGCGCCGTAGAGGGCGGCGCCGGAGAGGAACATCAGGACCGACGCCGAGGCGAGCGGGCGGTGGCGGAGCAGGCGGACGTCGACGAGGGCGTCGCCGGCGCGGCGGACGGCCCAGGCGACGAAGGCCACGAGCAGTGCCACGCCGCCGGTCAGCGGCAGGAGGACGTCGACGCGTTCGAAGCCGCCGGGGCTGGTGACGTTCGTGAGGGCGTACAGGATGGCAATGACGCCGGGGACGACCAGCGCGAGGCCCGGCACATCAAGGCGGGCCGGGGTGCGGGGGCCGTCGGCCGGCAGCAGGCGGACCGCGAGGATGATGCCGGCGACGCAGAACGGCACGTTGACCCAGAAGAGCCAGGGCCAGTCGAGCTGGTTGAGGATCACGCCGCCGAGCACCGGGCCGAGCACCGGGCCGGCCATCACGGGCAGACTGACCACGGCCATGAGCCGGCCGAGGGAGCGCCCGGCGGCCGCCTGCATCAGCATCGTCGTCATCAGCGGCAGCATCAGGCCGCCGCCGAGGCCCTGCACCACGCGGAAGGCGATCAGGCTCGGCGCGTCCCAGGCCAGGCTGCACAGGACCGAGCCCGCCAGGAAGATGCCGAGGCTCACGAGCCAGAGCCGCTTGCCGCCGAAGCGGTGCTGCGCCCAGCCCGCGACCGGGATCGTGACGAAGAGCGCCAGCAGGTACGCCGTACTCACCCACTGGATCGTCGCCACGCTCGCGTCGAGGTCGTCGGCGAGCGCCTGCAACGCGACGCTGACGATCGTGCTGTCGAAGACGACCGCGAGGGCGCCGGTGATCAGGGCTGTGGCGGTGCGTTTGACGACCGGGTCGAGCTTGTCCACGACCACTCCTTAGATACACGAGTGTTTCTTATTGGCTCAGCGATAAGATACACCCGTGACTCCTACGGATGGCAAGCCCGGGCGGCGACGAGGTCAGGAACTGGAGAACGCGCTGCTCGACGCGGCGTGGGACGAGCTCAACGACCACGGGTACGGCGCGTTCACGATCGACGCGGTGGCGCAACGGGCGGGGACGAGCCGGGCGGTGCTCTACCGGCGCTGGCCGACCCGGGACGAGCTGGCGCAGGCGGCGATCACGCACGCCGTGCGTACCGTGGTCCGGACCGTCCCGGACACCGGCAGCCTGCGCGGCGACCTCATCGCCATGCTGCTCGACTTCAACGAGACGCGGTCACAGTTCGCCGCGATGCTCAGCGTGCACTTGGGCGCGTTCTATGCGGAGACCGGCCAGACCATTGCCGACCTGCGGCGCAGCATCGTACGGGAGGAGTCCGGGCCGACCGTGCAGGAGATCTACGACCGGGCGGCGGCGCGGGGCGAGCTGGACCCGGACCGGCTGACGCCGCGGATCGCGAACCTGCCGTTCGACCTCTACCGGCACGACATCATGGTGACGCTGCAGCCGCTCTCGGAGGCGGCCGTCGTGGAAATCGTCGACGACATCTTCCTGCCGCTGGTCCGTCCGCGGCCGGCGTAGCCGCACGGGCCTTGTCGCGGCCGGCGTCCTTGTGGCGGCCGGCCTGGCCGGGCGGGCCTTGTCGCGGCCGGGCAGACGGATGCCGCCCGGCCCTTTCGGGCTGGACGGCATCCGTGATGGTGCGCGAGGGTCAAACGCCGGGTCAGGCGCCCAGGTCCACGCTCGGGTAGAGCGGGAAGCCGCCGAGCAGCTCGTTCGCCGCCTTGCTGACGCCGTCGCTGACCGCCGGGTCGAGGTCGAACTTCGCCTTGCTGGCGCCGGCCTTCGTCTGGCCGAGCACGGTGTGCATGAGCTCCGCGATCTGGTCCATCTCCGCCACGCCGAGCCCGCGGGTCGTGAGCGCGGGCGTGCCGATCCGGATGCCGGACGTGTACCACGCGCCGTTGGGGTCGGCCGGGATCGCGTTGCGGTTGGTGACGATGCCGCTGTCGAGCAGCGCCTGCTCCGCCTGCCGGCCGGTCAGGCCGTACTTGTCGACGTCGATCAGCACGAGGTGGTTGTCCGTGCCCCCGCTGACCAGGGTGGCGCCGCGCTGCTTGAGCCCCTCGGCGAGCGCCTGGCTGTTGGCGACGATGCGCTGCGCGTAGTCGGCGAACTCGGGGCGCCGGGCCTCCGCGAACGCGATCGCCTTGGCCGCCATGACGTGCGCGAGCGGGCCGCCGAGGACCATCGGGCAGCCGCGGTCGACCTGGTCGGCGAGCTCGGGGCCGGCGAACACCGCGCCGCCGCGCGGGCCGCGCAGGCTCTTGTGGGTGGTGGTCGTCACGATGTGGGCGTGTGCGATCGGGTTGAAGTCGCCCGTGAACACCTTGCCCGCGACCAGACCCGCGAAGTGCGCCATGTCGACCATGAACGTCGCGCCGACCTCGTCGGCGATCTCACGCATCGTGGCGAAGTTCACCTTGCGGGGGTACGCCGAATAGCCGCCCACGATCACGGCCGGCTTGAACTCCTTGGCCGTCTCGCGCAGCGCCGCATAGTCGATCTGACCGGTGGCCGCGTCAACGCCGTACGAGCGCTGGTCGAACATTTTGCCGGAGATGTTGGGCCGGAAGCCGTGCGTGAGGTGACCGCCGGCGTCCAGGCTCATGCCCAGCATCCGCTGGTTGCCGAACGCGGCCCGCAGCTCGGCCCACTCGGCGTCGGACAGGTCGTTGACCTGGCGCTTCTCGAACTTTTTGAGATAGGGCACCTCGACCCGGTCGGCCAGGATCGCCCAGTAGGCCACGAGGTTGGCGTCGATGCCCGAGTGCGGCTGCACATAGGCGTACTCCGCGCCGAACAGCGCCTTCGCGTGCTCGACGGCGACCGACTCGACGGTGTCGACATTCTGGCAGCCGGCGTAGAAGCGGCGGCCGATCGTGCCCTCCGCATACTTGTCGGAGAGCCAGTTGCCCATCGCGAGCAGCACGGCGGGGGACGCATAATTCTCGGAGGCGATCAGCTTGAGCGACTCGCGCTGGTCGTGCAGCTCCTTGGCGATCGCGTCGGCGATGCGCGGCTCGACGGCACGCACGGCGTCGAGCGCGGCGCGGAATGCGGTCGATTCGGCGTTGAGATCGGACATCGGACCTCCCTATCACAGGTGATGAGGCCCAGGCGCGCGGCAGGTCACCCTCACGGGTGCGGCCGCTCCCCGATGGTTGGTCCATCCGATCACGCCAGTCACGGCCTGCGAGCAAGCATACCGGCGCCCGCCCCACCGGTCACATCGATGATCCCCGGGCCAATTGCCCGCCGCCCTCGCCGTCGACCGGCACGATCAGCGAGGTCGCTCGACCGCGGCCAGGAACTTGTGCATCCCGGACGACGGATTGTCGTCGGGCAGCGTCGTTCCGGACCTCGAGTGCCGCTGCTCCAGGACAACGGCCCGCCGGACCGCTTCCTGCCGATGTGGGAGGTAGAAGGCGGCGTCGATGCTTTTGCCCTTTCGCTTCTCCAGGGCTCGGCTGGCTCTTTCCACCACGTCGGTGTTCTCGAATCTGCTCCAGTCCTGATGGTGCAGGAGCAGCCAGAGCTCGAAACACGGATTCGAGATCGCCAGATGGATACCGTTCCTGGTCGCCAGGTCGACGGCCTCGGCCAGGCGTGGGTGATTGAGAGGCCATTCGACGTCGAAGAGACACCAGCACTCGTCGACCTCGTCGTCCTGCGACTTCCGGATCGCCGCCTCGACGAGTGTGACCGGTGTGCCCTGGATCGGGTCGACCACGATGGTCATGGCGGTGTTCGCCGTGACTCCCGGAAGCCTGCGCACTCCGTTGACGTAAGCCGGCTCCGACTTGCTGCCCTCGCAGAAGACGACGATGGTTCGCCTCTCCGCGCGCCGGGCAGTGACGCGTTTCAACGGCTTGCCACCGCGTCGCTGCCGGGTCGCGCTCATCCGATCAGGCCGAGCGCTTGCAGAAACTCAGTGTCGTCGACCTCTGGCAGCGCCCCGAAGCGGCCGTGCAGATAGGCCTTCTCGAGGTTTTGAGACCGGCGAACCCGTTCGCCGGCGAACTCGGCCAAGGCTCCGAGCCGGGTCGAGCCATCCCTGTGTTTCTCGGTGAGCCAGACTTCGTCTCTGTTCAAATGACTGAGCAGGCTGGTGTCGTGCGTGGTGAAGATGAGTTGCGCTCCCCGGGGGTTGAGCACGGCACTGCCGAAGATCCGCAGCAGCTCGGCCGAGAGCGTGGGATGCAAGCTGGCGTCCAGCTCGTCGAAGACGACGATGGAGCCCTGCCGCAAGGCAGTCAGCACCGGCCCGATGAGGTCGAACCAGGTCCTCGTTCCTTGGGACTCCGCGTGGTAATCGAGTGGTGCGGTCGATCCTCCGGCCCGGTGGACCAGCCTCAGCCGCCGCACGCTCGGGTTCTCCGACAGGGAGGGGAAGGCGGCACGCTCATCATCGATCAAGACGTCCTCGATGCCGAGGTCCGCCAGCCGCAGCATGGCCAAGGCTCGTTCTTTGTCCCCGTCGACGTCGGACTCCGCCAGAAGCGACGGCTGCTCAGCGGCCTCCTCGAACCAGCGCATCGTCGCCCGGCCCGGACGAGGCAGCGTGCGAGGGTAGCGGGACCGGCCGCGCTGGGACTCCAGCCCGAAGGTTTGCATGGTCAGCAGCTCCGTGGCGAAACGACTCACCAGCGGCTCGTTGAACCGTCTGGCCACCGAGAGCGCCAACGTCTGCTCAGTGAGCAGCTCACGGACGCCGGACAGCGCGCCGAGACCGCGCTGCAGCTTGAGCTCCAGGTCATCACGCTCGAAGATGCGCCGGCGCTTCTTCTCCGGGTAGTGGAACAGGCCCTCGTAATCGATCTTCTCCTGGGTCAGCTCGAGCACATACTCGAAGCGGACACCGTCGATCGCCGCCTCGAAGACGAATCCACTAGGTGAACTCGGCCCGGAACCGAAGGCGAACGGATCGAGCGGGACGCTGTCCTCCCACATCCGCAACGAGTCGTGGACCGCGTCGCGCAGCCACGCGAGGGCGCTCACGATGTTGGACTTGCCGGAGGCGTTCGGCCCGTAGACGGCAGCCAGGGTCAGAAGGCTTTCGCCCAGCTGAGGCAGATCGCGCGCTTGCTCGCGATCACGGTCGACGGCAACCATGGACAGCTCGACGGGCGCAGCGATCGACCGGAAGTTGGAAACCTCGAATCGGACGAGCACGGCCTCATTCTACCTGCACGAAGGGCGCGCTCAAACTCCCAATCTCGTCAAGAAATGACCGCAGAGGAGCTTTGTCCGCAGCTTGAGGACCTTCCGGGCCCCTGGTAAATGGCGCGACAAGGCGGCGACCCGTACGTAGGGTCGCGGGCATGTGTTCGAGCTGCGTGGCGTTCGCGCCGGCCTTCTTCTCGGTTCGGTGCCGCCGGGGCGTCACGCCCTGAGCCGCCTCGCCGCCTGACGATTTCCGGTCGCGTGGCCGCCCTGGGCCCCTCGTGTCCTCACACGGACGGGCCGCGCTGACGCCTGTCCGTGCTCCGGTGCGGCTGACAGGACTTCGTCATGGCTTTCTCCGAGCATGTGCGCGCGCGGCGTGCGTACGGCCAGAATTTTCTTTCCGACCCGGCGGCGATCCGCGCCTTCCTCACGGCGACCGGCGTGGGGCGCGGCGATCTTGTGCTGGAGGTGGGGGCCGGGCGGGGCAGCCTGACCGCCGGCCTGGTGCGGCGGGCGCGGCACGTGGTCGCCTTCGAGGTGGATCCGGCGATGGCGGCGGCCCTGCCGCGGCGGCCCGGGCTCACGGTACGCGCGGAGGACTTCCTCGCCGCGGAACCGCCGCACGAGCCCTTCGCCGTCGCCGGCAACGTGCCCTATGCGCTGACGGCGGCTGTTGTCGAGTGGTGTCTCGGCGCGCCCATGCTCACCTCGGCCACCCTGCTGACCCAGCTGGAGTACGCCCGGAAGCGCACAGGCGACTACGGTCGCTGGTCCCGGCTCACCATCCGCACCTGGCCGCGCACCGGCTGGCGTCTCGTGGGCCGGGTCCCGCGCACCGCTTTCCGTCCGGTGCCCGCGGTCGACGGCGGCATCCTCCGTCTCGAGAACCGCCCGGCGCCCCTGGTCCGGGACCAGGACCGCTGGCAGGACTTCGTCGATCTCGGCTTCACCGGTACGGGCGGCTCCCTGCACGCCACGATGACGCGCCGCTTCGGTGCCCGCCGGGTGGACGCCGCCTTCCGCTCCACCCGGCTCGCCCGCGACCTGCCCGTCGGCCACGTGTGGCCCGAGCAATGGCTGACCCTCTACAGGCTCCTGACGCGATGAAAAGGCGGCGCCGAGCCCGAAGGCTCGGCGCCGCCGGCGCTCAAGGGACAGCTCAGACGCGGAAGCGCTCCGCCACCGTACGCAGGTCCGTGGCCACCCGGTTGAGCTGGCCCACGGCGTCGTCGGCCTCGATCAGGGTGCTGCTGGTGGCCTCGGCGCTCTGGGCGACGCCGTTGATGTTGGCGGCGATGGTGGAGCTGCTGCCGGCGGCCTCGCCGATGCTGCGGCTCATCTCGCCGGTGGTGGCGGTCTGCTCCTCGACGGCGGAGGCGATGGTGACCTGGTAGTCGTTGATGCGCTGGATGATCTGGGAGATCTCGCCGATGGCCTCGACGGCGCTGGAGGTGTCGGCCTGGATGGTCTCGACGCGGCGGGAGATGTCCTCGGTGGCCTTGGCCGTCTCCTGGGCGAGATCCTTGACCTCGGAGGCCACGACGGCGAAGCCCTTGCCCGCCTCGCCGGCCCGGGCCGCCTCGATGGTGGCGTTGAGGGCGAGCAGGTTGGTCTGCTCGGCGATGGCCGTGATCACCTTGACCACGTCGCCGATCTCGGCGGACGAGGTGCCCAGCTTGGCGACGGTCTCGTTGGTGCTCTGGGCGACGCCGACGGCGCTCGAGGCGACCTGGGCGGCGTCGTTGGCGTTCTGGGCGATCTCGCGGATGGAGGCGCCCATCTGGTCGCTGCCCGCGGCGACGGACTGGACCGAGCCGGAGACGTCGCCGGCGGCCGCGGCGACCAGACCGGCCTGGGCGGCGGCCTCGCGGGCGCTCTCGCCGATGCGGGCGGTGACGCCGGTGAGGCGGCTGGTGCTGGCGCCGAGGTCCTGGGCGCCGGTGGTGAGCTGGGCGACCGTGCCGCGCAGGCCGTCGCGGGCGCGGTTGACGGCGACGGCCATGCGGCCCAGCTCGTCGCGGGAGCGGACGTCGGCGCCGACGGTGAGGTCGTTCTCGGCGACCGCGCCGAGGGCGGTGGCGACCGTGGCCAGCTGGCGCTTGATGACCTCGATGACGAAGACGGTCAGCGCGGCGGCCAGAGCGATGCCGGCGATGAGCGCCACGATGATGAACATGCGCGAGCCGGAGGCCTGGTCGGCGGCCTTGGCGGCGAGCGCGTCGGCGGCGGTGTCCTCGGCCTTCTGCAGGCCGGCGACCGCGTTGTTCATGTCGGCTTCGATGGTGTCGAACTCGGCGCCCACCGCGTCGGCCGCCGGCATGGTGTAGCCGGCCGCCAGCGGCTGGCCGAAGAGGATCGTGTTGCGCAGGGCGCCGTAGTGCTTGAACGCGTCCTCGAACGAGGTGAGGACGGCCAGGCGGTCCGGCGACTCGGCGGCGATCCCGCGGTACGCCGCGACGGCCGCCTCGACCTTCTGGTCCGCGGTCTCCGTCGTGGCGATCGCGTTCTTCTTCTCCGTGTCGTTGGTGGCGATCTCGTAGACCAGCATGCCGCGGTACATCTCGCCCATGCCGGCCCGCATCTCGGCGACCTGCTGGAGGCTGTCGACGTGGTCGGACTTCATCGTGGCCAGGTCCTTGCTCAGCTCGCTGACCTGGCTCAGGGCGAGCAGCCCCACGAGCAGGGCGACGATGCCCATGGCGGTCGCCGCCATGCCGGTCTTGGCGGCCAGCTTGCGGTCGGCGAGCCAGCCGAGGAGTGGGTTGCGACGGACGGTGACCTGAACGGGCTCGTTCAGCTGGGACTTGGGCACGGTGCCTCCACTTGACGGTACGCAGAAATAATCGCGCCCGGAGCGGGACAACTGAGGCAAATCGTCAAAGCACGGCGAACTCCACCAGTTCGGCGTCGCCCGGACGCCACCCGTCGACGACGACCGCGACATAGCGGGCGGGGGCTCCGGCGCCCGGGAGGGCGGCATAGGTGCGGCCGTCGCGCGAGACCTCGATCCGGTACGGCCGTCGGCGCCCCTTACCCCACGTCAGCTGCGCCTTCGCGACCGTGACCACCCGGGCGAGATCGACGACCATGCGCCCGGCCGGCCCGGGGCGCCAGGCGGTGCGCGGGTTGCCGTCGACCGCGCGGTCCGGCGCCGTCATGCCGGCGGGCAGGGGCGAGGTCGGAAAGGTCGTGCGGCCGCGGGCCAGGTCGGCCGTCGGCGTGATTGGCACGCCGGGGACAGTCACCGTCCGTTTCCCTCCGGCGGGCACCTTCACCTTGCGCGACCAGGTGGCCGTGCCCAGCCGGACCACGGCGGACCGGGCGGCGGGCGCTTCGACGACCACCCGGTGCGAGTCGGCGACGGTGAAGGCGGTGCCGGCCGGCGGCTCGCCCTCCACCACGAAGCGCGGCGGCTCGACCAGGGCCGACCCGCCGCCCAGGCTCACCGGCAGCTCCAGCCCGCGCGCGGTCACGACCTGCCGGCCGCGATAGAGCCGCTTCCGCGACGGCAGCGTCACCACGGCACCCTCGACCGCGTCGGGCGTGAGGTTGAAAACGCTGAGATAGCCGTCGGCGTCACTGACCGTGAGCCCGGCGGCGGCCGGCATGCGGCGGGCGGCGGCCCGGGCCAGGTCTTTCCGCGCGCCCGGATAGCCCTCGATCAGCGGCGCGGGAGCGGTGATCCCGGTCGCCGTGACGGTGATCGTGCCGGAGCCGCCATGGGTGACCACGCCCGCCCGGCCGTCGATGCCGACCCAGCGCGAGGCCGTGCGCGTGGTCGGGACGGCCACGGCGTCGGTCCAGGTGACGGCGTCGGTCGAGGTCTGGATGACGAAGCTCTTGGCGACCGCGGCCTCCCACGTGATGCGCACCCCGGCGACCCGCACGGGCGAGCCGAGGTCGACCGCGAGCCAGCTGTCCCCGCGGCCGCGCTCCTCGGTGGCCACGGCCCAGCGGGTGTCCGGGTCGCCGTCGGTCGCGTTGCGCGCCGGGTACCACATGTTCTCCGAGGAGGCGACGGGCATCGCGCCCTGGGCCAGGTCGGCGCCCTCGGTGTCGAGCACCGCGAAGGTCCAGATGGAGTAGCCGTACTCGGTGGCGGGCTCGCGGCCCAGCATCCGCACGTAGCGGGCGTCGCGCGGCGCGAAGGACAGGTCGCCGGTGATCTCGTCGCGCAGCTCGGCCCGGCCGCCCGCCCACGTGAACGAGCGGGTGCCGGCCAGCCCCGGCACGCCGGGCATGGTCAGGTTGAAGATCGTCAGGTCGCCCTCGCCCGGCAGCCCGGTGCTCGCATAGACGACGGTGCCGGTGGGCAGCGTGGTGAAGCCCGCATAGCCCTCGCTCACCGCGAGCACGGTCGCGGTCGCGTCGACCCCGTCCCGGCATTTCGAGTACGCCCGGCGGCTGCTCTCGGTCGGCGTCACGCCCGGCGGCAGGAACACCGGCTGCCGAACGTCGACGAGCCAGTTGTCGTGCCCCGGCTGCCACACGAACCGCGTGAAGTCCTCCTTGGCGGACGCCGCGGCGAAGGCGTGCATCGACTGGTGCACGGTCAGGCCCGTCTTGGCGCCGAAGTCCCGGGTGCCGAGGGCGCCGGCGAAGAACTGCTGCGATGTGACCGGCTCGACCGGCGCGGCGCGCAGCTGGTGGAAGAGGTACGCGATGGCAACCTCGGCCCGCGCCTCCGGCTCGTACTTCTCCTCGCCGCTGAACTTCGTGAGCCGGAACTCGGGGGCGTAGCGCGTGTAGGGCTCGAGCCGGGCCGCCAGGTCCGCCTCGGCGCGCGCCGCGTCGCGGTCGCCCTGGACCTGGGCGAGGAAGGCGAGCGGCAGCACGTCGCGCCCGTAGAGGTGGTAGCGGTCGGTGACCATCGGCATGACCGGCTCGCCGGCGTCGCTGGCCAGCAGGCGCAGAGTGCGCCAGAGCTGCGCGCCGTTCGGCTGGCGGGTGAGCACCTCGGGCAGCGGGCGCCCGGCGACCATGAAGTGGATCGCGGCGCGGCCGGCCGTGCGCCACAGCTCGGCCTGATAGTGCGGGTTGACCGCGTCGTGGTTCTCCACCACGAACGAGCCGTGCAGGTTGTGCGCGGTCATCAGGCGGTCGAGGCGCTCACCGTCGACGACCGCGGGGTTGGCCCGGTCGGCGGCCGGGAGACCACTCGCGTTGGCCGCCCACTGGACGAGGCGCTTGCGCCACTCCCCCGCCGGGTCGCCGGCCCCGGCCCAGGCCACGCCCGGGGCGAGCGCCTGCGCGTAGACGCCCATCTCCTCCAGCTTGGTGTCGTCCTCGTAACCGCCGGCGGTGCCCCGCGGGGACCAGTCGCCGCTCATCGGGTCGTCGCCCGCGCCCAGCCCGTACGCATAAGCGGCCTGACCGACCGCGATGGCCTGCACCGCGGCCTGGGTCCCGGCGTCGAGCTGATCCCAGAGCAGGCGGGCGGCGAGGACGAAATAGAGCTCGAACGTCGAGTCCCAGAAGAGCTGCCGCCCCCAGCCCGACCCGCCGGCCAGCCGGTTGGTGGCGGCATAGTGCCGGATCGTGGCGACCGTGTGCGCGCGGAGGATCGTCTTCTCGACGCCGGCGAGCGCGGGATCGTATTCCTCCATGCCGAGCACGACCGCGTTGCCGAGCACGGAGACGAAGCGGAAATCGGCGCCGTTGTATGCCCTGATCGTGGGATCCCACTGCTCCTCGACCCAGCGCGTGTGCAGCAGCAGCACCCGGCGATAGATCGCCGCCACCGGGCCGAGCGGCTTGGCGGCGGCCCGCGCGGGCATCCCCGGGAGGGCCACGAAGGCGCTGCTCAGCCCGGCCAGCGTGAGCAATTGGCGGCGCGACAGCGGCAGCAAGGGTGACCTCCGAGGGGTGCGGATGCCCTGCAAAGCTTTCGCTGTACGCCCAAAGCCTGTCAAATCGGCGAAACGCCGACCGGCTCGCCTCTCCCCTTGGGCGAGCCGGCCCGGCGCACCACTCGTCAGCAGCCGGTCAGCGGGTTCGTCGCGGCATACGTGCGGACGTAATCGAACGTGCCCGTCGCCCCGGCTGTGTTCATCGACACCAGTCCGAGCTTCAGCGGCCCGCCGCGCGGGAACGACCAGGCGCCGCCCCACTCCCACGTGACGCCGTCCGTGCTGGAGGCCATCCGGACGTCGTTGCTGTTGGTCGCCGCGTCGTAGTGATAGGCCAGCCGCAGCCACTCGGTGGGCGTCGCCGGGCCACCGAACATGGGACCGGCAAAGGTCGCCCCGGTCGAGACGCGGGTGTGCTCCTTGGTGAACTCGGTGGTCTGCTGGACGGCCGGCGCCCCGTAGGTGGTCAGCGGCAGGACCGAGTGCACCAGCTTCACGAACTTGTCGTCCGTCTCGTAGAGCAGCAGACCGGCCTGCTGGTTGCCGCGCGTACCGTCGAAGGTCAGTTTGGTTTCGACCACGAAGTCGGCCGGCGGCACGTCGCGGGTCAGCACGGACGCCGAGTTGTCGCCGAGATAGAGCTCCTTGGCCTGGGTGGGCCACACCAGCGAGCCCCCGGAGACGGTCGCGCCGGGATTGCCGCGCACCCAGGTCCAGCCCGCGCCGAGCGCGGTGCCGTCGAATTCGTCCGAGTACGCGGCGAGCTGGGCACCGAGCCGGGGATCGGTGACCTTCTGCGTCACTGGACGGTGGAGCGGCGCTGCTCCGAGGTTGTCGACGTCGGCCGCCCCGGACTTCGACACAGCCCCGATCCGGCCGGTCGGGTAGCCCGCGGGCACGGTCAGGTCCACGGTGGCCACGGCGTCGTGCAACCGGTCCGCCGAGACTTCGACGTGCAGCTCCCGGCCGCGCTTCTCCGCGACGATCGTATGCCACGAGCCGTAGTCGAACGTCGCCGGCAACGCCGCCGAGGTCTGCCGACCGCCCACGGAGACGACCAGCCGCCGCGTCGAACTGTCCAGCCAGGCCGCGATTTGCTTCGACGACGACTGGTACGCGAGGACGATGCCGGCGGCGGTGCCGCGTACGTCGCCTTCGACCCGTACGTCGCCGGAGACGGCCTGATCGCTGAGCACAGTGGAGGGGCGGGGGGTGGCGAGGTGGCCGTCGGTCAGTGACCAGTTCCGGCCGAAGCCGGCGGCCGAGGCGAAGGTGCTGCCGACCGTCCACGTGGTGACCGGGGCGGTCTGCGGGGTCGCCGAGGGGCCGGCGCCGGCGTTGACGACGGGCCAGCCGCCGATCCAGTCCAGCCGGTCGATCAGCAGCGGCCGGCGGGTGAGGTTGAGCGTCGCGCCGTTCGCGCCGGTGATCGGGCCGAAGTCCGGGTCCGTCTCGGCGATGCCGTGGTAGACCAGCCAGTCCTGCCCGGCGAGATCGGTGGCGATCGAGTTGTGCCCCGGGCCCACCCAGCCGTTGCCACTCGCCGCGACGACGATGCCGTCCTTGCTGGTGTCGTCGAGCAGGTTCAGCCCGCCCGGGCTCAAGAACGGGCCCGTCGGCGACGTCGCCCGGCCGACCTTGGTCACGTACCCGCTGAAGGCCCCGTCGCAGCAGCCGCCGTCGGAATAGAAGAGGTAGTAGTAGCCGCCGCGGTGCACCACGAAGCCGCCCTCGGCCCGGCGCCCGCGCGCGATCGTCGTGACGGCGCCGGTGATCGCGGTGGCGTCCGCGTTCATCCGCGCCACGCAGATCGTGTCGTAGCTGCCCCAGTAGAGGTAGTGCGACCCGTCGGTGTCGGTGAACATCGCCTGGTCGATGGTGCCGCTCGGGCAGCCGCCGCCGTTCGGCACGATCTGCCCACGGTCGGTCCACGGCCCCGCGGGACCCGGGCTGGTGGCGAGCCCGATCCCGCCGACCGACAGCGAATACGTCAGGTGGTACTCGCCGTCGACATAGCGGATGTCCGGCGCCCATTGACGGGCGGCGGCGGGCCACCACGCCGGCTTGGCGGTCAGGGCGAAGACATCACCCGCGTAAGTCCAATGGGTCAGGTCGGTCGAGCTGAGGATCGGCAGAATGTGCTCGCCGCGCTCGCCCGAGCTGTAGAAGATCGGATTCGTGGTGCCGTACGCGTACCACTTGCCGTCCTTCGCTTTGATCGTCGCGGGATCGGGGAAGGTGTCGACGGTTCCGGCGCTGACCGGGTTGGTGTAGGTCGCGGCCTTCGGGGCGGCCGCGACGGGGCTGGACGGGGTGGCAGCCGTGAGGCCGGCGGCCACCATGATCAAAGATAGGAGAGCGGGGGTCTTACGCATCCGTGCGTGTCCTCCACAATCGTGTGCGCCAACCAATTGCGCACCATTGAATTGCCCACAACTTGATTGTCCACAACTCAATTGCCCGCAACTTGATGGCTCGGGACTTGATGGCTCGCAATTCGATTGCCCACAACTCGAGTGTGGACAACTAAGTAGTGGACAACGGAACTTGGGGTGTCTAGGGGGCTACTGTGCGGAATCCTGTGTTGCCGGTCGAGGAGTCGGGGGTGTTCGAGGAGCGGGCCGCGTTGCGATAGCGATTGCAGTAGGAGTCGTGGCACAGGTAGGAGCCGCCGCGGATCACGCGGGCGGCGCCGAGGGACGGGCCTCGTGGGTCGTCCACCGGGGACTGGCGGTAATAGGCCGGGGAGAACCAGTCGGCACACCATTCCCAGACGTTGCCGACGGGCTGGAAAAGACCGAAACCATTGGGGGCGTACGAGCGGACGGGCGCCGTGGTCAGCCAGCCGTCCTCGGCCGTGTTGTCCACCGGGAAGTCGCCCTGCCAGATGTTGATCCGCCATTCCTCCGGCAGGTCGTCACCCCACGGATAGCGTTTTCCGGCGAGGCCGCCGCGGGCCGCGCACTCCCATTCCGCCTCGGTGGGCAGGCGCCGGCCCGCCCACGTGCAGTAGGCCCGGGCGTCGTTCCAGCTCACGTGGACCACGGGGTGGTCGTCGCGGGCCACCGAGGAGGGGCCGTCCGGGTGCGCCCAGTCGGCGCCTTCGACCCCGAGCCACCAGGGCGTGCCCTGCATCCGCCCCACGACACGATCGGGATCGGACACGGCGAGGTGGAAGACGGCGGACCAGCCGAAGCGCTCGGCCTCGGTGCGATAACCCGTCGCTTCGACGAAGGCCCGGAAGGCTTCGACGGTCACGGTGGTGACATCGATGGCGAAGCCCCGCAGCCGTACGGGATGCAGCGGCGTCTCGCCGTCGGGGCGCGCGCCGTCCTCCTGGGCGTCGCCCATCACGAAGGTCTGCGGAGGGATCGTGGCCTGGTCGATGCCGTGCCGGCCCGTGGTCGAAAGGGACGACACAACCGAAACCGGCGCGGTGATCGGAGCGGGCGAGACAAGCAGCGCGGATGAGACAGGCGGCGCGGGCGAGACAGGCAGCGCGGGCGAGACGAGCGGCGTTGGGCGGCCGGAGGAGGGCGAGCAGCAGGAGCTCATGCGGACCGCCCCTGCGAGGGGTGCGGCTTGTCGAGCAACCGCGCCTGCTCCGCGGCCAGGCGCCGGGTGAGATCGGCGACGATCGGCGCATAGGCCGGATCGTGGTAGACGTTGCGCAGCTCGCGCGGGTCCTCGGCGAGGTCGTAGAGCTCCCATTCGCCGGGGTAGGTGAACGGTCCGGTGCCGGGCAGCCCGAGCCCGTCGTTGTAGAAGTAGATCAGCTTGTAGCGGTCGGTGCGGTACCCGTAGTGCGCCGGCGCCTTGTGGAAGACGTCGTCGTGCTCCCAGTAGCGGTAGTACATGCCGTCCGCCGGTGGGGCTTCGGGCGTGCCGAGCAGGTCGGGCCAGAAGCTGCGGCCCTGCATGCGCGGGTGCGGCTCGACGCCGGCCGCGGCGAGGATCGTCTGGGCCCAGTCGACGTTGGTGACGATGCCGGTGAACGGCTCGCCCGCAGGGAGCCGGCGCGGGTAGCTGAGGAGGAGCGGCATGCGCAGCGATTCCTCGTACATGAAGCGCTTGTCGAACCAGCCGTGGTCGCCGAGGAAGAAGCCCTGGTCGGAGGCGTACATGAGCAGGGTGTCGGCAAACTCGCCCCGCGCCCGCAGGTGGTCGATGACGCGGCCGACGCTCTCGTCCACGGCGGTCACGCAGCGCAGATAGTCCTGCATGAAGCGCTGGTACTTCCAGAGCGCTTCTTCCTCGTACGACAGACCGGCGGGCGGATCCTCTTTGAGGTCCTCCTGCGTGAGGTGCTCGGCGATGCGCATGGCGGCCCGGCGCGCCGACGAGCTCCGGGTCGCGTAGTCGTCGTCGAACGTCGGCGGCACCGGGATCTCGTCGTCGAAGAGCCCGGCGTGCCGGGGATGCGGGACCCAGGGCCGGTGCGGGGCCTTGTGATAGAGCAGCAGGCACCACGGATCGTCGCCGTCGAGACTGTCGAGCCAGGTCAGGGCCAGGTCGGTGAGTACGTCGGTGGTGTAGCCGGGCTCGACGCGCAGACCGTCGGCCGAGAGGAGTTGCGGGTCGTTGTACTCGCCCTGGTCGATCAGGACGTCCCAGTAGTCGAAGTGCTGCGGGTCGTGCCCCGGGCCCTCGCCCATGTGCCACTTGCCGACCATCGCGGTGCGGTAGCCGGCCCCTTTGAGCAGCGAGACGAAGGTCGGCTGGGCCGCGTCGATGGGTGTCACGAGCGTGGTCACGCCGTTGACGTGGCTGTACGTACCGGTGAGGATGCTGGCCCGGCTCGGCGAGCACAGCGAGTTGGTCGCGAAACAGTTGTCGAAGCGGCGGCCCAGCGCCGCGATCTCGTCGATGCGCGGCGTCGCATTCAGAGAAGCAACGCGCGACGCCACATCCAAGGAAGCAACGCGCGACGCCACATCCAAGGAAGCAACGCGCGACGCCACATCCAAGGAAGCAACGCGCGACGCCGCATCCAAGGAAGCAACGCGCGGCGCCGCATCCGAGGAAGCGACCTGCGGCGCCGCATCCGGGGAGGAAGCGAACGCCGAGCCGTACGCCGAGATCGCGTGCGCCGCGTGATCATCCGTGAGGATCATCGCGATGTTGGGCCGCCGGGTCACTTGTACGACGCCTCGTCCAGCCCACTCTGCGTGGGATCGTGGTCGACCTCGCCGATCTCGTACATCGAGGTCATCCAGTGGTAGAACCGGTCGTCGCGCTCGACCAGCAGCCCGTACAGGCGCTTGAGCATGCGCCCGCGGACCTCGGCCATCTCCGGATGCCGGTAGACGTTGATCAGCTCGTCGGGGTCGTTCTCCAGGTCGTAGAGCTCGTTGGTCGAGTCCGGGTTGACCACGAGCTTGTAGCGGTCCTCGCGGAGCATCCGCTGCGGGTACGGGAAGTGGTGCCCGTGGAACTCGCCGACGATGTCTTGCTGCCACTCCGGGTGCTCGCCGCGCACCAGCGGGACGAGGCTGCGCGAGTCCACGGCCCGGTCGGTGGGCAGGCCGGCGAGGTCGAGGATCGTGGCCGTGCAGTCGAGCAGGCTCACGAACTCCCGGCGCACCTGCGGCTCCGCGCCGGGGATGCGGACGATGCCGGGCGTACGGTAGATGTCCTCGTACATGGCCGGGCCCTTGTCGTGCAGCCGGTGCGAGCCGGTGAACTCGCCGTGGTCGCAGGTGAAGAAGACCGACGTCTCGTCGCGCAGGCCCAGCTCGTCGAGCGCGGCGAGGATCCGGCCGATCTGCTCGTCGATCAGCGTCACGTATCCCCAGTAGACCGCGATGAGCTTGCGCGTCGTCTCGATCGGCATGGTGTCGAAGGTCCAGTGCGCGCTGTAGTTGCGCTGCACCGGCGGCTTGCCCTCGAAGGTTTCGGCGATCGACTTGGGCAGCGGCACGGTCGAAGGATCGACCATGTCGAAGTACTCGTCCGGCACGATGTAGGGCAGGTGCGGCCCGAAGAAGTGCGTCGACAGGTAGAACGGCTTGCCCTCGGCCGCGTACTTGCGCATCAGTTCGATGGTCCGGGTGGCCAGGTAGTACTCGAAGGTCGCCTCGACCGGCTGGTGCAGCCGGGCCGCGAGCAGGTTGCCCGGCCCGCCGTTGGGCAGCGTGCCGCGGATGCGATCACTGATCTCGTACGGCGGGAGGTCGTTGTCCTTCAGATAGGCCAGATAGTCCGGGGCGTCCACGGGGTTGTGCCACCCGGGCAGCTCCGGCCCGTCGAAGCCGTAGTCCGCGTGGGACTTGCGAGTGCCCGCGTGCCACTTGCCGACGAGCCCCGCGTTCCAGCCCGCCGACCGCAGCGCCTCGGGAAAGGTGAACGTCCCGTCGGGCAAATCCTCCTGATAGCCGACGTTGCGCTCGTGGTTGGCCAGGACCTTGTGCCGGAAGGGGGCCTGCCCGGTGAGCAGACTCGCCCGCGAGGGAGTGCAGATCGCGGTCGGCGTGTACCAGCGGTCGAAGCGGGTGCCGGTGGCCGCCAGCTCGTCCAGGTGCGGGGTGCGGGCGAGCGGGTTCCCGTACGCCCCCAGAGTGTCCGCCCGATGCTGGTCGGTCATGAGGAAAAGCACGTTCATGAGGCAGCCTTGGTGAAGAGGTCCCCGAGGTAGTAAGACTTCGGGTCGGGGTTCTCCGTCAGCTTCTTGGCACCGACAAAGTAATCGCCCATCCCCTTGAGCCACTTGTCGATCGTGCCGTCGGCCGTGTAGCTGTCGAGGGTTTTGGAGTCGAGCATCTCGCTGTTGCCGGCGTCGGCCTTCACCGCGGCCTCGTCCTGCTTGAGCATCGCCGCGACCAGCTTGACCGTCGCGTCGCTGTTCGCCTTGCGGTAGTCCATCGCCTCGCGCAGCACCTTGAGCACCTTGGTGGTCTTGTCGGTGTCCTGGGCCGCGTCGTTCGACGACACGAACGCGGTCGGGAACGACACCGTGTCGGCGAAGTCGGCGTCCTTGGCCAGCTCGACCAGGTCGGGCTTCTTGGCCTTGATGGTGTTGAGCAGCGGGTACCAGATGCCGGCGGCGTCGATCTGCCCGGCGCCGAAGGCCGTCACGATGGTCGCGGCCTCCATCGGCACGCGCTGGATGTCGTCGTTGGTGAGCCCGGCCTGGGCCAGCGCCAGGGTGAGGATCATGTCGCCGGAGGTACCCTCGGGCACGCCGACCTTTTTGCCCTTGAGCTGGGCCAGATCGGTGATGCCGGCCTGGGCGATCACCCGGTCGGCGTTGCCGAGCGAGTTCAGCGACACGATCTTCGCCTTGCCCGAGGCGGGCAGCCACACCGCGCCCGGGCCGATGTAGCCGAAGTCGAGGTCGCCGGCGTTGAGCGCGGTGACCTGCAGCGGGCCGTTGGTGAAGACCTTGGTGCTGACCTCGAGGCCGTGCTTCTCCCACAGCTTCTGGTCGTTGGCGACGGCGAGCAGGCTGGTGCCGTTGTAGTCGCCGATGTAGCCGAAGTTGACCTTGGTGGCGCCGCCCGAAGACGACTCGTCATTGGAGGAGCCGCACGCCGCCAGCGTCAGCGCGGCCGCGGCACCGAAGATCAAGGAACGTCGCTTCATGAGGGGGTCTCCTGGTGGTAGACGGCGTTCCAGACGCGGTTGCGCAGGGCCGTGAAGGCGGGGCTGAGCCGGAGCTCGTCGTTGCGGGGGTAGGGCAGATCGACGTCGATGATCTCGACGATGCGGCCGGGGCGGGCCGCCATCACGACGACCCGGTTGGCCAGGAAGACGGCCTCGTCGACGTCGTGGGTGATGAAGACGACCGTGCGCTTCTCCTGGCTCCATGTGGCGAGCAGCTGGTCCTGCAGGCGGACGCGGGTGAGGGCGTCGACGGCGCCGAACGGCTCGTCCATCAGGAGGATCGAGGGATTCACCGCGTACGCGCGGGCGATGGCGACCCGCTGCTTCATGCCGCCGGAGAGCGTCTTGGGCAGGGCGTCGGCGAACTGCGTCAGCCCCACGAGGTCGATGAAATGGTCGGCGACGCGGCGCCGCTCGTCGCGCCCCACGCCCTTGGTCTTGAGGCCGAACTCCACGTTCTTGCGGACGGTCAGCCAGGGGAAGAGCGCGTACTGCTGGAAGATGACGCCGCGCTCCGGGCCCGGACCCTTGATGGCCTTGCCGTCGAGCAGCGCCCGGCCGCTGGTCGGCTCCTCCAGCCCGGCGAGGATGTTCATGAGCGTGGTCTTGCCGCAGCCGGACGGGCCGACGACGGTGACGAACTCGTTGTCGGCGAGCTCCAGCGAGACGTCGCCGAGGGCGGTGAAGGTCTCGCCCTGGAGCGGGAAGGTCTTGTGGACCCGGTCGATGGTGATCATCGGCGCTCCTGCCAGCCCGTGAGCTTCGCCTCGGCGAAGAGAAGGATGCGGTCCATCAGCAGGCCGAGGATGCCGATGGTGATGAGCCCGACGAAGATCGTCGGGAGGTCGTAGTAGAGCTGCGCGCTCTGCATCCGGTAGCCGAGGCCCTCCTGCGCGGCGATCAGCTCGGCGGCGACCAGGGTGGCCCACGAGGAGCCGAGGCCCACCCGCATGCCGACGAGGATGAAGGGCGTCGAGGCGGGCACGACCACCCGGGCGAAGATGATCCGGTCGTTCGCGCCGAGCACGCGGGCCGCGTTGATCAGCGTCTTGTCGACGTTGACCACGCCCTGGAAGGTCGAGATGACGCAGGCGAGGAAGGACGCCAGGAAGATGACGAAGATCTTCGGGGTCTCCTCGATGCCCATCAGCACCACGGCCAGCGGGATGATCGCGAGCGGCGGGATCGTGCGGAAGAACTGCACCCACGGCTCGACCAGGCCGCGCACCCAGCCGTACCAGCCCATGCCGAACCCGACCGGCACGGCCAGGGCCACCCCCAGGACAAAGCCGATGAGTACGCGCCGCAGGCTCGCGCCGATGTCGGTGATCAATGTCCCGTCGGAGATCAGCTCGCCGTAGCGCTTCAGCACCTCCGGCGGCGCCGGGATGTCGAACCCGGCCAGTGACAGCGCCCACCACACCCCGATGCCCAGCACCACGGACACCGCGTTGAGCAGCAGCATGCGGCCGCCGCGGCCGCGGCGCCGAGCCCGGGGCGGGTCCTGGGCCTGCGTCGGCGCCGGGTTCTCGACCAATGTCATGCCTTGCTCCCTGCGGGGTCGGAGAGCCCGCGATCAGCGGGAACTGCGGGGTCGGAGAGCCCGCGATCAGCGGGAACTGCGGAGTCGGGGTAGCCCGCGAGCAGCGGGGACTGCCGGTAGAGGGCCGCGATCGCGCCGCGGGCCCCGTCATCGTCGCCCAGCCGGGCCGCCCGGATGCGCGGTCCGGCCGACAGGTCAGCCTCGATCAGCTCACGAGTACGGGCGACAATGCCGGGCGCCGCGGCGACGAGCCGGCCACCGATGACGATCTCCTCGGGGTCGAGCAGCTGGGCCGCCCCGGCCAGGGCCCGGCTCACCGCCTGCGCCGCGCGCTCGATCGCCGCGGTGGCGACGGGCTCGCCCGCGTCCAGCGCCACGGCCAGGTCCTCGACGGCCGCCAGCCGGGCCGCGCGCAGCACCGCGGGCACCGAGGCGACCGTCTCCAGGCAGCCGCGCCGGCCGCAGCGGCAGACGTCGCCGTCCCGATCGGCGAGGAGGTGACCGAACTCCCCCGCGCCGCCGTGCCGGCCGGCCACCAGCCGCCCGCCGACCACCAGCCCGCCGCCGATGCCGTCGGAGAGCCGAAGATAGAGCAGGTCACGGGCCTCGTCGCCGGCGGTCATCGCCTCGGCCAGCGCGGCGAACCGGGTGTTGTTGTCCACGGTCACGGGGGCGGAGAAGCGGGCGCCGAAGGAGGCGAGCACCTCCTCGCGCACGTCCGCGGCGGGGCGGGGCCCGGCCACGCCCACCCCGACGCCCTGCAGCGCCCGGAACGTGACCCCGGACTCGCGGCTCACCCGCTCGATCAGCGCGAACGCGGCGGACAGGCGGTCGGACCAGGGCGTCTCGGCGGCGTACGAGCTGTGGCCCTGGACGATGATCTCGTGCGCGGCGTCCGCCACGGCGACCCGGACCCGGTTGTGCCCGAGGTCGACGCCGAGGAACTGGCCGGAGTGCGGGTCGAGTGCGAGCAGTTCGGCGGGGCGGCCGCTGCCCGTGCGTACCTCGGCATCGGTGTTGACCTTGACTATCGCGCCCCGGGCGAGCAGCTCGCCGGTGATCTCCGACAGCGTGGTGCGGGACAGCCCGACGTGCGTGGCGATCTGGGCCCGGCTCAGCGCCCCGCGCTCGCGCAGCAGGGCCAGGACGCGCTCCTCATGAGCGCGCCTGACCAGCGCATGGACGCCTTCGGTGACCGGCACGTGACGACGGTAGGACCCGCCGAATTTTTCCGTCAACACTCCGGCAGAATTATCTCTACCTCACAGCTAGGAAAAGGGTGCTGGAAACACGGGCGAAACGCGGGCGGCCCGTGGCTGCCAACTTGGCCCCGGCCCGGTTCCGGAACCAGGATTACTTGCTTGTTAACAGATGCATCGATGAGACTGGCTGCACCGTCCCCCGGTTCCGTCCCGTCGAGGCGCCGGCCAGCGTCCCCATGGCCGGCGCCTCGTCACATCCAGGGACAACTCATCCCTTCATCCGGGGCGGCGCGGTGGGAGAGTCTTGAGGCATGACCGATCGTGCCCAGCTCGCCGACTTCCTGCGTACGCGGAGGGAAGTGCTGCAGCCCGAGGACGTCGGCCTCCCCCGCGGCCCGCGCCGGCGCACCGGGGGCCTGCGGCGTGAGGAGGTCGCCGCGCTCAGCGGCATGTCGGCCGACTACTACGGCCGCATCGAGCAGCAGCGCGGCCCGGTGCCGTCCGAGCAGATGCTGGCCGCGATCGCCCGGGGCCTGCGGCTCTCCCTCGACGAGCGGGACCATCTCTTCCGGCTCGCCGGGCACGCGACCCCGCGCCGGGCGGTGCACACCGAGCACGTCGGGCCCGGCCTCATGCGGATCCTGGACCGGCTGGCCGACACCCCGGCGCAGGTGCTCTCCGGGCTCGGCGAGACGCTGCTGCAGACGCGGCCCGCGGTGGGGCTGCTCGGCGACGACCTGCGCTGGACCGGGCTCAACAAGGCGATGGTGCACCGCTGGTTCACGGACCCCACCGCCCGGGACATCTATCCGGCGGAGGACCACGACCTGCACGGGCGCACCTTCACGGCGCAGCTGCGCATCGCCTATGCCCGCGACGGCAAGCACTCGCGGGCGGCCGGGATCGTGGAGTCTTTGCTGGCCACGAGCGCCGATTTCCGTACGGAGTGGGCCCGGCACGAGATCGGCGAGGCGCACCTCGACACCAAGCGGATCGCCCACCCGGAGCTCGGGATCCTGCACGTCAACTGTCAGACGCTGATCGACCCCGGCACGACGCAGGTGCTGCTGGTCTTCACCGCCGCCCCCGGGACCGAGAGCTACGAGAAGCTGCAGCTGCTCTCGGTCATCGGGGACCAGCGCATGTGACTACTTCGCGGAGCCGGGCTCGGCCATCTTCTCGTGCATCTTGGCCTTGAGGGCGTCCGGCATGACCTTGGAGGCGGCGCCCTGGACCTTGGTCTTCACCGAGCCGGCGACGACCTTCTCCTCGCCCTTCATGAGCGCCTCGAAGCCCTGCTTCGCCACGACCGCCGGGTCGTCCTTCTTGCTCGCGCCGACGTTGGTGTCGTCCATGTCCGCGCGGTGGAAGAAGTTGGTGTCCGTGGGGCCGGGCATCAGCGCGGTGACCGTGACGCCGGTGTCCTTGAGCTCGGCCCGCACGCCCTCGGCGAAGGACTGCACGAAGGACTTCGACGCGTTGTAGACCGCCTGGTAGGTGCCCGGCATCATCGACGCGATCGACGAGGTGAAGAGCACCTTGCCGCCGCCCTGCTCGATCAGGTCGGGCAGCACCCGCTTGGCCAGGTGCACGGTCGAGGTGACGTTGACGTCGATGACGTTCAGCTCGTCCTCGAGGTTGGTGTCGCGGGCGAAGTCGCCGCCGATGCCGCGGCCCGCGTTGATGGCGATCGCGGCGACGGGCCGGCCGGTCGCCTTGATCTCGGCGTAGAGCTTCTCCACGCCGTCGAAATTGGCCAGGTCGGCCTTGACCGCCGTGACCTGGTTCTGCCCGTCGCGCCGCAGGTCCACGGCGGCCTGGTCGATGCCGTCGTCCTCGGCCGCGATCAGCAGGTCGTATCCGTTCTCGGCGAACTGGCGGGCCAGCTCGTAGCCGATGCCGCTGGAGGCGCCCGTGACGACCGCCAGCTCGTGCCCGGTGGGTGTCGTTGTCATGACCAGGGGGTGCCCCGATCGTTCTCCACTAATCACGCTCAGCAATGCATATGTGGTCCTTCCCCGGGCACCAGATCGGGTGACGACGAGAAGAGGACACAATGCGCGCACTGACTTGGCAGGGCACCTCGAAGGTGTCCGTGGAGGACGTCCCTGACCCCAAGATCGAGGAGCCGACGGACGCCGTCATCAAGGTCACCTCGACCGCGATCTGCGGCTCCGACCTGCACCTCTACGACGTGCTCGGCGCGTACCTGGACAAGGGCGACGTGCTCGGCCACGAGCCGATGGGCATCGTCGAGGAGGTCGGGCCCGAGGTCACCCACATCCGCCCGGGCGACCGGGTGGTCATCCCCTTCAACATCTCCTGCGGGCACTGCTTCTACTGCCGTAAGGGCTACTACGCCCAGTGCGAGACCACGCAGAACAAGGATCAGCAGAAGGGCGCCTCGCTCTTCGGCTACACCAAGCTGTACGGGCAGGTGCCCGGCGGCCAGGCCGAGTACCTGCGCGTGCCGCAGGCGCACTTCGGGCCGATCCGGGTGCCGAACGGCCTGCCGGACGAGCGGTTCCTCTTCCTCTCCGACGTGCTGACCACCTCGTGGCAGGCCGCGAAGTGGGCCGACATCGAGCCGGGCGGCACGGTCTTCGTCACCGGCCTCGGCCCGATCGGCCAGATGACCGCCCGCATCGCGCGGCACCTCGGCGCGGAGAAGGTCATCGCCGTGGACAACGTGCCCGAGCGCATCGCCATGGCCCAGCGCCACGGCATCGAGACGCTCAACTTCGACGAGGTCGACGACGTCGTCGGCGCGGTCCTGGACATGACGAACGGCCGGGGCGCGGACAGCGTGGTCGAGGCGGTCGGCATGGAGGCGCACGGCACGCCGTTCCAGGAGTTCGCGCAGCGGGCGGCCGGGCTGCTGCCCGACGCGGTGGCGCGCAAGGCGATCGACAAGGCCGGCATCGACCGGATGGCCGCGCTGCGCACCTGCTTCGCCGCGGTCCGGCGGGCGGGCACGGTCTCGATCATCGGTGTGTACGGCGGCCAGGCCGACCCGATGCCGATGATGGACCTGTTCGACAAGGGCATCACGATGCGCATGGGCCAGGCGCACGTCAAGCACTGGGTGGACGACATCATGCCCCTGCTCACCGATGACGCCGACCCGCTCGGGGTGGACGACCTGGTCACGCACCGGGTTCCCCTCGAGGAGGCCCCGCAGGCGTACGACATGTTCAAGAAGAAGGAGGACGGCTGCATCAAGGTCGTCCTCAAGCCCTAGTGATCTTCCCCGGCGGGCTCGCGCTTACGGGTGGCCCGCCGGGGGCACACTGGGCGCCATGTTTGTGATCCGTGAGAAGTTCTTCTCCCTCGGCGACGACTTCGACGTGCTGGACGAGAACGGCAACAAGATCTACCGGGTGGACGGCAAGGTCTTCAGCGTCCGTGACCGGGTGGTCATCGAGGACGTGGCCGGCAACGAGGTGGCGAGCGTCCACCGGCAGCTGGTGGCGCTGCGGCCGACGTACGAGATCCGGATCGGCGGCGAGAAGGCGGCCGAGGTCCGCAAGAAGCTCCTCACGCCGTTCCGCGACAAGTTCACGATCGACGTGCCGGGGCCCGACGACCTGACGATGAAGGGCGACCTGCTCGACCACGAGTACGTCATCGAGCTGGGCGGCGAGGAGGTGGCCGCGGTGTCGAAGCGGTGGCTGTCGATCCGCGACACCTACGCCGTGCAGGTCACCGCGAACGTCGAACCACTGCTCATCATCGGCAGCGCGCTGGCCCTGGACCTCGCCCTGGAGCGCGAGGAGAAGAAGAAGGAGGACAAGGAGAAGGACGACTGAGGCGTGGTGATCACCACAGGTCACCCGTCCGAGCGAGCGGCATTTGTTGTCAGACCCGGACGAAACGCGCAACAATGCGGTGTGGTTGCATCGCTACATAACGTGACTCATACTTTCGGCTAGTCATGGCTCGACCTCTCGGATAAGGTCGTCATAACCGAACGGCCAACCATGCCCGGCTGGCGGTGGTCATATCGATCACCGTCGACCGGGAAGCCGATAGTTGACACCCCGCCCGACTCGGGCCCGGCGCAAGCCGGACCGGCTCTCCGGACAGGTGCCAGGGAGGACCACGGAATGACTGTCACCCAGTCGACCGCCACGACCACGTCGGCCGAGTCTTCGACGACGCTCAGCGAGGCGCCCGCGGACAGCGCCTCCGACCTGCTCAACGCGATGGCCGCGATGCCGGCCGGGCACCCGTCGCGCGCTTCCCTGCGGGACCGCGCGATCGAGGCCTGGCTGCCGCTGGCCCGCCACCTCGCCCACCGCTACTCCGGCCGCGGCGAGCCCACCGACGACCTCGTGCAGACCGCCACCGTCGGCCTCATCAAGGCCGTCGACAAGTTCGACCCCGAGCGCGGTGTCGACTTCGCCGGCTACGCGATCCCGACCATCATCGGTGAGATCAAGCGCCACTTCCGTGACCGCACGTGGTCGGTGCGGGTGCCGCGGCGCCTGCAGGAGCTGCGCCTGTCGATCACCGAGGCCAACTCCACGCTGACCCACAGCCTGGGCCGCTCGCCGACGGTCGCCGACATCGCCGTGCACCTCGGGGTCACCGAGGAAGAGGTCCTGGAGGGCTTGGAGGGCGCCCGCGCCTACAACGCCACCAGCCTCTCCACCCCGATCAGCGCCGACGGCACCACCGAGCTCGGCGACACCCTCGGCGGCGAGGACAGCGAGTTCGAGCTGGCCGAGACCCGCGTCGCCCTCGGCCCCGCCCTGGCCACCCTCGACGAGCGCGAGCAGAAGATCCTGACGCTGCGCTTCTACGGCAACCTCACCCAGTCGCAGATCGCCGACCAGATCGGCATCAGCCAGATGCACGTCAGCCGCCTGCTGACCAAGGCGCTGACCAAGCTGCGCTCGCAGCTGGCCACCGACACCATCTGATCTTCTCCCGCCGAAGGGCCGGTCCGGCATCGGACCGGCCCTTCGCCATGTCCAGTGATGCACGTCACTATCAGCCCGTCAACGCAGGTCGTCACCCATGTTTCTTCCGCTCGTCAGCGGGCTGACCCGAGTTTTTGTCCCACCCCGGCCATAGTGTCGAACGAGATTACGGGCTCACCTCGTGAGGAGTCTTCTCGATGACGACGCTCGACCGCGACGCGGCGGCCACCAGCCGCGCGCTGCGCAACCAGGAGGAAGTGGAGGCGCGGATCCGCGCCATCTGCTTCAAGACCGGCCCGCCGACGCACCTCGGCGCCGAGCTGGAGTGGACGGTCCATCCGGCAGCCGATCCCCGGGCCCCATCGCACCCCTCGTCCCTGCGACAAGCACTCGGTCCGCACGCCCCGCGCACGCTGGACCCGCACAGCCCCGAGCTCCCCCTGCCGGCCCACGGCACGGTCACCTGCGAGCCCGGCGGGCAGGTCGAGATCTCCTCGGCCCCGGCCCCTTCCCTCGCCGCCCTGCACGCGGCCGTCTCCACCGACGTCGCGCACCTGCGGCGCCTGCTCGCCGACGCCGGGCTGACCCTCGGCGATCACGGCATCGATCCCCACCGCCCGCCGCGGCGACTGCTGCACACCCCGCGCTACGACGCGATGGAAGCCGCCCTCGGGCCGGACGGGCGGGTCATGATGTGCAGCACCGCCGGCCTCCAGGTCTGCCTCGACGCCGGCACACCCGGCGAGGTCGCCGCCCGCTGGGCCGCGGTGAACGCGCTCGGGCCGCCGCTGCTCGCCGCGTTCGCCACCGCCCACACCCACGCGGGCCGGGCCACCGGGCACGCGTCCGCCCGCATGGCGGCCTGGTGGGCGATGGACCGCCGGCTGACCCACCCCGTCCCCGTCTCGGCCGGCGACCCGGCCGGCGCCTGGGCCCGCTACGCGCTGGACGCCCCGGTCACCTGCATCCGCCGCGAGGACGGCAGCTGGTCCGCTCCCCCGGGTCTCACCCTGCGCGCCTGGGCGGGCGGCGCGTTCTCCCGGCCACCCACCGTCGCCGACGTCGACTACCACCTGAGCACGCTGTTCCCGCCCGTGCGCCCGCGCGGCTATCTCGAGGTCCGCTATCTCGACGCGCAGGCCGGCGACGACTGGTTCGCGCCGGTGGCCGCCGTCGCCGCGCTGCTCTCCGACCCCGCCGTCACCGATCAGGCGCTCGAGCTGACCGAGGCCACGGCGCAGGAGTGGGAGACGGCGTTCCGGCAGGGGGTCGCCGATCCCGCGCTGCGCCGCACGGCGGCCGCCGTGCTCGACCTAGCCTGCCGCCATCTCGACCGCACCGGCCTACCGGCCGCGCTGCGCACCGACCTTTTCGCGGGCGTCCACCGGCGCCTGCACGAGGAGGAGTCCCGATGACCGTTCTTTTCCCGGGCGCCGGCCACGAGGAGGAGTCGCGATGACCGTTCTTTTCCCGAGCGCCGGCCACGAGGAGGAGTCGCGATGACCGCCGAGACCGAGCGGCTGCGCGACCGCGTCGCCGCCGAGCTGACCCGCACCCGCGGCCGCACCGACGCCCTGATCGCGGCCGTCGACGACGACGACCTGGTCCGCCAGCACTCGCCGCTGATGTCCCCGCTGGTCTGGGACTTCGCGCACGTCGCCAACCAGGAGGAGCTCTGGCTCGTCCGCGACGTCGGCGGCCGCGAGCCGGTGCGCCGCGACATCGACGAGCTCTACGACGCCTTCAAGCACGCCCGCCGCGACCGGATCGCGCTGCCGCTGCTCGACCCGGCCGAGGCCCGCCGCTATGTGGCCCAGGTCCGCGACAAGGCCCTCGACGTGCTCGACCGGGTCCGGCTGGACGGCCGGCCGCTGGTCGCCGACGGCTTCGCCTTCGGGATGATCGTCCAGCACGAGCAGCAGCACGACGAGACCATGCTCGCCACCCACCAGCTGCGCACGGGCGCCGCCGTGCTGACCGCGCCCGCGCCGCCCGCCGCCACCGTGCGCGTGACCGGCGAGGCCTTCATCCCCGGCGGGCCCTTCACCATGGGAACGGACACCGAGCCCTGGGCCCTCGACAACGAGCGCCCCGCCCACGCCGTCGACGTGCCGGCGTTCCACATCGACCGGGCGCCCGTGACCAACGGGCAGTACGCGGCGTTCATCGCGGCCGGCGGCTACGACGACCCGCGGTGGTGGAGTGCGGCCGGCTGGGACCACCGGCAGTCCGCCGGGCTGACCGCGCCGGCGCACTGGGAGCGCGACGGCGACGGGTGGGCGGTGACTTCCTTCGGGCGCACGGCCGCCCTGGTCGACGACGAGCCCGTGGTGCATGTCTGCTTCTTCGAGGCCGAGGCGTACGCGCGGTGGGCCGGCAAGCGCCTCCCGACCGAGGCGGAGTGGGAGAAGGCCGCCCGGTTCGACCCCGCCACCGGCCGCTCCCGCCGCTTCCCGTGGGGTGACGAGGCGCCGGAGCCCCGCCACGCGAACCTGGGCCAGCGGCACCTGCGGCCGGCGCCCGTGGGGGCGTACCCGGACGGTGCCTCCCCGGCGGGCGTGCACCAGCTGATCGGCGACGTGTGGGAGTGGACGTCGTCCGACTTCTCCGGCTATCCGGGCTTCTCGGCGTTCCCGTACAGGGAGTATTCGGAGGTGTTCTTCGGTCCGGACTACAAGGTGCTGCGCGGCGGCTCGTTCGGCACGGACGGCTCGGCGGTGCGCGGGACGTTCCGCAACTGGGACTATCCGATCCGGCGGCAGATCTTCAGCGGGTTCCGCTGCGCGCGGGACGCCTGATGTGCCGTCACCTGGCCTATGCCGGTCCGCCCGTACCGGTGGGGCGGTGGCTCTTCGACCGGCCGCACGCGCTGGCGCACCAGGCGTGGGCCCCGCGCGACATGCGCGGCGGCGGGACGATCAACGCGGACGGGTTCGGGGCCGGCTGGTACGCCCCCGGCGGCCCGGTGCGCTATCGCCGCGCGACCCCGCTGTGGAGCGACGCGACGCTGCCCGCGCTGGCGGCGTCGGTCGCGGCGCCCATGGTGCTGGCCGCGGTGCGCAGCGCCACCGTGGGCATGCCCGTCGTGGAGACCGCGGCGGCCCCCTTCGCCGCGGGCCCGTGGTTCTTCAGCCACAACGGCGTGGTGGCCGGCTGGCCCGAGTCGGTGGCGAAGCTCGCCGCCGCGCTGGAGGTCACCGATCTGCTCACGCTGGAGGCGCCGACCGACGCGGCGCTGCTGTGGGCGCTGGTGCTCGCCCGGCTCCGGCGCGGCGTCGCCCCGGCCGAGGCGGTCGTGGCGGTCGTGACCGAGGTCGCCGCCGCGGCGCCCGGCTCGCGGCTCAATCTGCTGCTCACCGACGGGGAGTCGATGGTGGCCAGCACGTGGGGACATGCCCTGTCCGTGCGACGGGACGACGAGTCCGTCCTGATCGCCTCCGAACCGCTCGACGACGACCCGGCGTGGGCTCCGGTGCCCGACCGCACGCTGGTCGTCGCCGGGGCCACGTCGCTCACGCTGGAGGATCTGCGCTGATGGAGATCTATCTGACCGCCGACGAGGTGGCCCGGTCGCTGCGCGAGGACGTGCGCCGGGGCCTGGCCGCCGACCCGCGCCGGCTGCCGCCGAAGTGGTTCTACGACGCCCGGGGCAGCGAGCTGTTCGAGCGGATCACCGAGCTGCCGGAGTATTACCCCACGCGCGCCGAGACCGCGATCCTGCGGGCGCACGCCGGCGACATCGCGGCGGTAACGGGGACCCGGACGCTCATCGAGCTGGGGTCGGGCTACTCGACGAAGACGCGACTGCTGCTGGACGCGCTGCCGCTCTCGTCGTACGTGATGGTGGACGTGTCCCCCTCCGCGCTGACCGCCGCCTCGTCCCTGGTGAGCGCGAACTATCCCGCCCTGGCGATTCGCACCATCGTCGGGGACTTCGCCCGTCACCCCTTCCCCGACGCTCCCGCCCGGACCGTCGCCCTGCTGGGCGGCACGATCGGCAACCTGCTGCCGGCCGAGCGGGCCGAGTTCTTCTCCGCCGTACGCGCCCAGCTGCGCCCGGGCGAGCATCTGCTGCTGGGCACCGACCTCGTCAAGGATCCGCACGTGCTCGTGCCCGCCTACGACGACGCGGCCGGGGTGACCGCCGAGTTCAACCGCAACGTGCTGCGGGTGCTCAACCGGGAGCTGGACGCCGACTTCGACCTCGACGGCTTCGCCCACGTGGCCCTCTGGGACGCCGGCCACGAGTGGATCGAGATGCGGCTCCGGGCGCGCTGGCCGATGCGCGTCACCATCCCGGCCGTCGACCTGGTCACCGAGTTCGCGGCGGGCTCCGAGCTGCGCACCGAGATCTCGGCCAAGTTCCGGCGCGAGGGCGTCGAGAAGGAGCTGGCCGAGGCGGGGTTCACCCTGGCCGAGTGGTGGACCGACCCCGAGGGCCGGTTCGCGGTGTCGCTTACGGTGGCATCGTGACTTTCGACATCAACCGGGTCCGAGCTGGTTATCCTTCCCTGCTCGAGGGGCTCGCCATGTTCGACGGGGCGGCCGGCACCCAGGTCGCCGCGCCGGTGGCCGATGCCGTCGGCGCCACCCTGCGCCGCGCCGTCTCCAACCGCACGCCGTCCCACCTGCCCGGCCGCCGGTCCATCCAGATCGTGGCCGACGCCCGGGCCGCCGTGGCCGACCTGGTCGGCGGCGACCCGGCGGGCGTGGCGTTCGGGCCGGGCGCGACCGACCTCACCTACGTGGTCTCGCGCGCGCTGGCCGCCACGTGGGAGCCGGGCGACGAGGTGGTCGTCTCCCGCCTCGACCACGACGCCAACGTCCGGCCGTGGGTGCAGGCCGCCGCCTCCGCCGGGGCGACCGTGCGGTGGGCGACCTTCGACCCGGCCACCGGCACGCTGCCCGCCGCGCAGTACGTCGACCTGATCGGCCCGCGCACGCGGCTCGTCGCCGTGACGGCCGGCAGCAACGCGATCGGAACGGTGCCCGCCGTCCGGGAGATCGCGGACATCGCGCACTCGTTCGGGGCGCTGACGTACGTGGACGGCGTCCACGCGACTCCGCACCGGCCCACCGATGTGCGGGCACTGGGCGCCGACTTCTATGTGATCAGCGCGTACAAATGGTCCGGTCCGCACCAGGGCGCGGTCATCGCCGACCCGGCCGTGTGGGAGCCGCTGCGCCCCGCGAAGCTCCTGCCGTCCTCGGACGAGGTGCCCGAGCGCTTCGAGTACAGCACCCGCAACGTCGAGCTGCTCAGCGGTGTGACGGCGGCGGTCGATCACCTGGCGGATCTGGCCGGGCCCGGCTCGGGCGATCGCCGCTCCCGATTGGTCGAGTCGCTGGCCGCGGCGGAGGCGTACGAGCACTCCCTGCTGGACCGGCTGCTCAAAGGTCTGGCCACGCTCCCCCACGTGGCGCTGCTCCCGGCGCCGGAGGAGCGCTGCCCGACGGTCGCCTTCCGCATCGATGGGCAGGCGCCCGCCGACACGGCTCGGGCGCTGGGCGATCGCGGCATCTGCGTGATGGCGGGCGACTACTACGCGTACGAGTACTTCACCGCCATGGGTCTGCGCGACAGCGGCGGCGCGGTGCGCGTGAGCATCTACCACTACAACACCGCCGAGGAGGTCGACCGCCTTCTGGATGCCCTCGCCTGACCGAATTCACTCAGTGTCCATCTCGGACGCAGGGACGGGACGGTGGCGTCGCTTCTACACTCCGGTCGACAGCGACTCAAGGGGAGAGTTGAGATGCGACGTGACGGCTGGATGATGCGGGCCGGTGCCCTGGTGCTGGCCTCCGCGGGAGCCGGTGCTGTGCTCGCCGGACCTGCGGAGGCCGCTCCGGCCACGGGCGTGGCCGGGGCGTACGAGAGCAATGGGATCTTCTGGTATCGGGCCACCCTGGCGAAGGCGCACAAGGTGGTGATCACCCGCTCGGGGAACACCATCACCTTCGACGATGTGACGCCCATCAAGGCGGGCCAGAACTGCAAGGCGGTCAAGGGCGACAAGACCAGGGTCAGGTGCACCCTGACCAAGGTGAGCTGGGTGTCCGTCTCCCTCGGGAACAAGAACGACACCCTGGTCAACAAGACCGCGGTCACCTCCGGCGTCTACGGGCAGGCCGGGAACGACACGCTCACCGGGGGCAGCGGCGGGGACACCTTCTACGGCGGCGCGGGGAACGACACGCTGGCCGGCGGCACCGGCGGCGATCACCTGTACGGCGAGGCCGGCAACGACACCCTGCGCGGCGGCAGTGCCTACGACTACCTCGCGGGCGGCCCGGGCGCCGACAAGATCTACGGCGGCGACGGCGGCGACACCGTCCTGGGCGGCAGCGGCAACGACCTGCTTTACGGGGAGAACGGCAACGACCAGCTCTGGGGCGAGTCGGGCAGCGACAAGGTCTACGGCGGCGCCGGCGACGACAACCTCGACGAGCGTCTCGTGGCGAACAGCGCCGACCTGCTCGACGGCGGGGCGGGCTCGCACGACCTGGTCAACTACTCGGGGCGGCAGCAGTCGGTCCGCGTCGACCTGGGCAGCACGGGGAGTGTCAACGGTGAGAGCGGCGAGCGCGACACCGTGCGCAACGTCGAGGACGCCGCCGGCGGGTTCCGCGGCGACATCCTGATCGGCAGCGGCGCGAACAACTCCCTGCGGGGCAACGGCGGCGACGACCTGATCCACGGGCGGAGCGGCGACGACCACCTCGAGGGCGGCCTCGGCTCGGACCAGATCTTCGGCGAGGCCGGCGACGACACGCTCAGCGGGCTCGACGTGGACTCCTCCACCGTGGCCCAGACGCCCGACCTGCTCGACGGGGGCGACAACGGCACCCTGGGCGACCTCGCCTACGTGGGCCCGGGCGACACCGCGGTCGACATCGAGCGCTGAGCCTCAGCGCAGGACGAGGCCGCCGCCGACCTCGATCACCTGGCCGGTGAGGGCCGCCGAGCCCTCGCCGGCCAGCAGGCGGACGGTGGCCACCAGGTCGTCCGGCACCAAGGGGCGCGGGACGGCCTGGGCGGCCAGGAGGTTCATGCGGCGGGTGCGGCCAGCGGCCCGGTCGGCGGCGGCCAGTTCCTCCTCGCCCTCGGTGTCGATGGCCCCGGGCGACAGCGCGTTGACGGTGACGCCGGCGGGGCCGAGGGCCCGGGCCAGCGAGCGGGTCAGGCCGATGAGGGCGGCCTTGCTGGAGACGTAGGCCGGGCCGGACGGGCCGCCGAGCGCGACCGTCGGGGACACCACGTTGATGACGCGGCCCCAGCCCCGGGCGGCCATGCCCGCGCCGAGGGCCTGGGCGAGCAGCATCGGGGCCGTGACGTTGACGGCGTACGTGGCCTGCCACTCCTCGACGGTCAGCTCGCCGATGGGGACGTTGGAGGCGCGGGCCGCGTTGTTGATCAGCACGTCCACCGCGCCGGCCCGGGCGGCCAGGGCGGCCACGGCATCCGCGGAGCTCAGATCGGCGTCGAGCAGCTCGGCCCCGGCGCCCCGGTCCCGGCACAGCCGGGCGACGCCCTCGGTCTCGTCCGGCGCGTCCAGGTGGTGCAGGAGCAGGGTGACGCCGGGGCGGGCGAGGCCGGTCGCGAGGGCCGCGCCGATGCCGCGCCGGGCGCCGGTGACGAGGATGCGCTGATCCATCCCGCCATCGTCGCAGCTCTCATAGGCGGCGCACAGGGTGAGCACACAGCCGGCTCAGCCGCCGAGGCGACTGTGGACCGCATGACTCCCGTGCTCGACGTCGTCGTTCCCGTGTACAACGAGGAGAAGGACCTGGAGAGCAGCGTCCGGCGGCTGCTCGCCTACTGCCGGGAGGTGCTGCCGTTCCCCTTCCGCATCACGATCGCGGACAACGCGAGCACGGACGGTACGCCGCTCGTGGCCCGGCGACTGCAGGCCGAGCTGCCCGAGGTGCGGGTCGTGCACCTGGCGCTGAAGGGGCGGGGACGGGCGCTGAAGCAGGTGTGGTCGGCGTCCGACGCGCTCGTGTGTGCGTACATGGACGTGGATCTGTCGACCGACCTGGCCGCGCTGCTGCCGCTGGTCGCGCCGCTGGTGTCGGGGCACTCGGACCTGGCGATCGGGTCCCGGCTGCGGCGCGGGGCGCGGGTGGTGCGAGGGCCGAAGCGCGAGTTCATCTCCCGCGCGTACAACCTGATCCTGCGAGCCACGCTGTCGGCCGGCTTCACCGACGCGCAGTGCGGTTTCAAGGCGATCCGCGCCGACGTGGCCCGGGCGGTGCTGCCGCTGGTCGAGGACGCGGGCTGGTTCTTCGACACGGAGTTGCTGGTGCTGGCGGAGCGGGCCGGGCTGCGGACCCACGAGGTGCCGGTCGACTGGGTCGACGACCCGGACAGCAAGGTCGACATCGTGGCCACGGCGGCCGAGGATCTGCGGGGGATCGCGCGGATGCGGCGTACGCTGCGCACTTTGCCCTTGGCCGACATCCGCGCGCGACTGGGCCGCGGTGCCCTGCCCGCACGGGCCCTGGTCTAGGCGCGTTACCGCGTGGTGCTCACGATGTGAGGCGCGGGCGGCGGTGCCCGGAAGGAGTCGAGGATCAGGCTCGCGAAGCGGCGGGAGGCAGCCGCCGCCGCGGTGGGAGTGGTTGCGCGGAGGCCGCCGTTGGCCATGATGACCAGCATGATGTCGGGCAGCTCGATGTCGGGGCGCAGGTCGCCGGCGGCCTTCGCGCGGCGCAGCAGCTCGGCCACCAGCCGCAGCGAGTGCTCGCGGGCGGCGGCGAAGTCGATTGCCTTCGGGAACTCCGCCATGAAGGCCGCGGTGAAACCCCGGTCCTGGGCGTGCAGCGTGCAGACGTCCTCGATGACCCGGCTGAGACCGCGCCACGGGTCGGGGTCGGCCAGGCCGGCCTCGACGATCGCCGTGCAGGCCGCCATCCGCTCGGCGAAGGCCTCGGTGACCAGCGCCTCCTTCGTCGGGAAGCGGCGATAGAGCGTCGCCGGGCCCACGCCGGCGCGGCGGGCGATCTCGCGCATCGGCACGTCGAGGCCGTCGCGGGCGAAGACGTCGCGGGCCGCCGCGAGGATGCGCTCCCGGTTGTCGCGGGCGTCCGAGCGCAGCGTCTGAGGCAGTGTGCCGGTCACGCGTCTCACTTTAGCCAAGCGGACGGGGTGTTCCGCTAACGTCCGGGGCCATGCGTGCCCTTCGAATCACCGCCTTCGGCCCGGCCGACGTGCTGGAAGTCACCGAGGTCCCCGAGCCGCACCCCGGCCCCGGGCAGCTGCGGATCGCCGTCCGAGCCTCGGGCGTCACCCCGGCCGACTGGAAGATCCGGGCCGGCCTGATGCCCGGCCTGCCGCTGCCCCGGCTGCTCGGCTTCGACGCCGCCGGGGTCGTGGACGAGATCGGGCCCGGCGTGACCGGCGTGGCGGCCGGCGACGAGGTCTTCGGGGCCACCGACATCGCACGGCTGGGCGGGGCGAACGCCGACTTCGCCGTGCTCGTGGCCTGGGCGCCGAAACCCGCGGCGTGGAGCTGGGCCGAGGCCGGCGGCGCGGCGGGCAACATCGAGACCGCGACCCGGGCGCTGGACCGGCTCGCCGTAGGCGCCGGGACCACCCTGCTCATCGAGGGGGCGGCCGGCGGGGTGGGCACGGTCGCCGTCCAGCTCGCGGTGGCCCGCGGCGCCCGAGTCATCGGTACGGCCTCCGAGCGCAACCACGCCTTCCTGTCCACCCTCGGAGCCGTCCCCACCACGTACGGCCCCGGACTGGCGGAACGGGTCACCGGCGTGGACGCGGCCCTCGACTGTGCCGGATCAGGCTCCCTGCCCGACCTGCTGACGATCGCCGACCGGGTGGTGACCGTGGCGGACGTCAACGCCGGCGCCCATCTGACCACCTCGGCCGGCCCGAACGCGGATCCGCCGGCGTGGCACGGGCTGCACACGGCCGCCGGGCTCGCGGACGAGGGGCGGCTGACCGTACCCCTGGCCGGGGTCTTTCCCTTGACGGACGCGGCCGCTGCTCACCGGTTGAGTGAGAGCGGCCACGCCCGCGGCAAGATCGTCCTGACCAACTAACGCGGCGGCGCGATCGCGTGGCTGAGCTGGGGACTCGACCCGTACGCGGCCAGGAACTTGTCGCGGAACTCGTTCATGGGCCAGACCGGGGCGGCCGGGTCGGGGCGCGTGCCGTCGGTCCAGTTCCAGCCGGCGATCTTGTCCAGGACCGTCTTGTCCTTGGCCAGGATCGTGATCGGCACGTCATGGCTGGCGCCGTCGCCGACGACCAGCGGGCTGGGCTGGTGATCGCCGAGCAGCACCATGACGGTGTTGTCGTCGCCGTACTTCTCCAGCCACGAGAAGACGGTCGACAGCGTGTACTGGATCGAGCGCGCGTACTCGTGGCGCACCTTCGCCGGGTCGGCCCACACCGACTTCGTGGACTTGCCCTGCTCCCGCAGCCGGGTGTAGATCGAGCCGTCCCCGACCTGGTCCCAGTCGATGAGGGTCGGCAGCGGCGCCCACGGGGTGTGGCTCGAGATCAGCGGCATCTCGACGTAGTAGGGCTGGTGGCCGGGGGTGTGCACGTTCTTCTCGAACCACGAGAGCGTGTACTGGTCGGGCTGCGGGGCCCAGCCGAAGCTAGGCCCGGCGTAGCCGGTGTTGCGGGAGTCGAAGGACTGGTTGTAGCGGTAGAAGTTGCCCTCCGGCCACGCGCGGGTGGTGCCGGGGGCGACGTTGATCGCGTTCCAGCTGGCCTTGCGGAACAGGCTGGGCAGGGTCAGCCGGTCGCTGGAGGTCAGGTTGCGGTACCGCTGCTGATTGTTGATCCACAGGCCGGAGAGCAGCGTGGAGTGCGCCAGCCAGCTGCCGCCGCCGAAGGTGGGCGACGTGAGCCAGCCGCTCCTGGCCGAGTAGCCGGCCGCGGCCAGCTCCTTGGTGCCCTCGTCGAGCACCGGGACGACGCCGGAGTTGAGCGTCGGGTCCTGCACCGCCGAGCGCCCGTAGCTCTCCACGAACGTCACCATGACGTCCTTGCCCTTGAGCGAGGTGAGGAGCTGGTCGGCGGGCGTGTTCGCGTACGCGTCGATCTGCACCTCGCGGGCGAACGACCGCTCGTCCGCCACGCCCTTGCGCACCATCTGCGCGCGGTCCCACGCGTACGTGTAACCGCTGCGCGCCGCGACCGGGAAGTTGTTGAGCCCCGTCACCCCGAGCAGCAGCAGGACGACCCACACCGCCGTGCCGCTGACGGCCGTGATCGCCGTGGTGCGCCGGTGGCGTACGCCGACCTTGGCGACGCGCATCGCGGCCAGCGTGGTCAGCGTGAGGATCACCAGGATCAGCAGCACGAGGGCGACCGCGGTCCCGACGGCGCCGGCCGCTCCCACCGAGTCCCGGAGGAACGCCTCCGCGTCGTCGAGCAGCACCCAGTCGAGCACCGGGTCGAAGGGCCGCGCGAGCGTCTTGTAGAAGCCCATGTCGGTGATCTTCATGACGGTCAGCACGCCGAGGCCGGCGCCGAGGACGCCCGCGACGATGCGCTTGGCCCGGCCGCCGGGGATCAGCAAGAGCAGGCCGACCGCGACGAAGCCCTCGAGCGGGAGGCGGAGATAGGTGCCCGGGCGCTCGAGCCGGCTGACCGTGTTGGGGAGGATCAGGGCGGCGAAGATCAGGACGAAGGCGCTGATGGTGAGGACGCGGCCGGCGATCTTCCGGGTACGGCTCGGAGCGGCCGGCCGGTCGTCCGATTTGTTCATGGAAACGGACGCCGCGTCGGGCTTCGCATCGGGGGCCGCATCCGGCGCGGCCTCCTCCGAAGCGTCCGATTTGTCCGCGGAGACCTCGGCCGCCGCCGGAGCTTCGGCCGGGCCGGACCGCCGAAAGCGGTCGAAAAACGATGTGACAGACAAAACCGAGCCCTCCTCCAGGACACTCCACGAGGCGTTACGGATCTCGTGCACCAGGAGTTCAACGCGCTCGCCGGCCGCGGGTTGACTTATCGGGACGAGTCGATGGAAGCTGACCTTGGACATTGTGTGACATCGATGTCAGCTGAGGGGATCGCATGCTCGGACGCCGTACCGTCGCCGCCCTCGCGGGCGTTGCGCTGACCATTCCGATCGGCGCGGCCGCCCAGGCCGCCGCGCCCCTGCCGCCGCTCGTCGCCGAGCCCGCGGCCTACGTCGACCCGCTCATCGGCTCGACCAACCTGGGCAACACCTATCCGGGCGCGGTCACGCCGTTCGGCATGCTGGCGTGGAGCCCGCAGACCTCGCGCGGCAACCAGCTCTCGACGCCGGCGCCGGGCGGCTACCAGTACACCGCCACCAGGATCCGCGGGCTGAGCCTCACGCACCTCAGCGGCGTCGGCTGCTCGGGGGCCAACGGCGACATCCCGATCATGCCGCACGTCGGGGCGGTCGCGAGCTCGCCGACCGCGGACCAGACGGACGCGATCTTCGCGAGCACCTTCTCGCACGCCAACGAGGTCGCGAAGCCCGGCTACTACAAGGTCGGGCTCGACAGCGGCGCCGGGGCCGAGGTGACGGCGACGCCGCGGACCGGCTTCGGCAAGTTCACGTTCCCGGCCGGGCAGGACGCGAGCCTGCTGTTCCGGACGTCACTGTCGGAGACCGGCAGCGAGGACGCGACCGTCCACATCGACCCGGCCACGCGTACGGTGACGGGGTCGGTCAGCGCCGGCAACTTCTGCGGGCCGCAGAGCACCGACAACTCGCACGCGTACTACACGCTGCACTTCGTCGCGCAGCTCGACCAGCCGTTCGCGGCCACGGGCACCTGGCACGACACGACGCTCACGCCGGGCAGCACCGACGCGACGGGCGGCAGTGGCTACAGCAGCGCCGGCCGGCCCAATGCCAACAAAGGCTCCGGCGGGTACGTGACCTTCGCCCCCGGGACGACCAGCGTCAACGCGCGCGTCGCGATCTCCTACGTGAGCCTCGACGGCGCTCGCCGGAACCTCGCCACGGAGTCGCCCGACCGGCTGAGCTTCGCCGCGATCCAGGCCGGCGCTCGGTCGGCGTGGAGTGCCCGGCTCAAGAAGATCGGCATCGGTGGTGGCACCGAGGATCAGAAGAAGACCTTCTACACCGCGCTCTACCACTCGATGCTGGAGCCGACGCTGACCAGCGACGTCGACGGCCGATACTACGGCGCCGACGACGAAATCCACACGTTGTCCACAGGACAAAAGGCCCAGTACGGGACGTTCTCCGGCTGGGACGTGTATCGCGCCCAGGTCCAGCTGCTGGCCATGCTCGACCCGCGCGTCGGATCCGACTATGCGCAGAGCCTGTTCAACTACGCCTCGCAGCGCGACGGCGAGTGGGACCGCTGGCTGCTGCAGCACGGCAAGACCGCGGTCATGTCCGGCGACCCGTCCGCCGCGGCCGTCGCCGGCATGTACGCCTTCGGCGCGCGCGACTTCGACGTGCGCGGCGCCTTCGACTCCCTGGTCCACGCGGCCACCGTGCCGACGGCGAACGACTCGAGCGACGCGGGCTGCAACGTCGAGTGCGTCGGCCAGCGCCCGTCCCTCGACAAGTACCTCGAGCTGGGCTACGTTTCCGCCGACAACTGTCACTGCTGGGGCGGCGCGGCCGAGACGCTCGAGGACGCCGCCGCCGACTACGGCATCGCGCAGCTGGCCAAGGTGCTCGGCGAGGACGACACGTACGCGGACTTCCTCGGCCGCTCGCACAACTGGCGCAACGTCTTCGACACCGAGGCGCAGATCGACCCGGGACTGGCCCACAACATCCGGGAGCGGATCACCGAGATCCAGGCGAGCGCGGAGAACGCCCCGTACGAGGGGAAGGCTCAGGCTTTTGACGGTGACAAGGGCACGAAGTGGCTCACGTTCGCGACCACGGGCTGGATCCAGGCCAAGACCGACGCGCCGCTGACCGTCACCCAGTACGCGCTGACCTCCGGCAACGACGTCCCCGAGCGCGACCCGCGGGACTGGCAGCTGCAGGGCTCGGCCGACGGCACCACGTGGACCCCGATCGACACGCGGTCCGGCGAGACGTTCGAGCAGCGCGGTCAGACCAAGACCTATCAGATCAACACCCCGCAGCCGTACGCGTACTACCGCCTGAATGTGACGGCGAACGGCGGCGCGGACATCGTGCAGCTCGGCGAGCTGGAGCTGGCCGACCCGGCCGTGCCGACGCCCGTACCGGATGGTGACCTGCACAAGGGCTGGATGCGTGACCGCTACAGCGACGGGACCTGGGCCGGCGGCTTCAGCCCCGCCACGGGCACGGGCTTCGTGGAGGGCAGCAGCGCCCAGTACACCTGGATGGTCTACTCCGACGTGGTGACGCTGGCTCAGAAGATGGGCGGCCAGGACGTCGCGATCGAGCGGCTCGACTCGTTCTTCCGCAAGCCGGACGGCTCGTTCGACCTCAGCGCCACCACCGGCACCAAGTACGACGCCACCAACGAGCCGGACATCCAGACGCCGTACCTCTACAACTACTTCGGGGCGGCGTACAAGACGCAGGAGACCATCCGCGCGGTGCTCGACCAGAAGTGGAACGCGGGCACGGGCGGCATCCCCGGCAACGACGACGCCGGCACGATGAGCGCCTGGTACGTCTTCTCGGCGCTGGGCCTCTATCCGACCGTACCGACGCGGGCCGAGCTGGCCCTGACCAGCCCGCTCTTCCCCCGCGCGGTCGTGCACCTGGGCAGCGGCAAGGACCTGACGATCGAGGCCCCGCGGACGGACGGCACCCAGATCTACGTGCAGAAGCTGACCGTGGACGGCAAGGCGACGACGAAGGGCTGGCTCACCGCCGACAAGGTCACCCAGGGCGGCAAGCTGGTCTACACGCTCTCCGCAACGCCCAGTCGCACGTGGGGCAGCGGGCCCGGAGACGTTCCCCCGCAGAATTGAGCTGTTAGCGGGACAAGGTGTGCTCCGGCGAGGGATCGTCGGGGCACACCTTTGGTTTGTGCCCCCGCGTGGTGGATACGGTGTGAGGTCGGGGGCGCCGCCCCCGCGCCCAGGACAGGAGCCACCCGAGCCCATGCCGCCCACCGACGACCTGCCGAGCTTCCTGCACGGCGTCGCTCCGATCCTCGACCGCTGGGGCTACCTGGCCGTGGCCGCCGTGATCGGCGTGGAGAGCTTCGGGGTGCCCGCGCCCGGCCAGACGATCATGGTCGCCGCGGCGATCTACTCCAGCTGGGGCCGGCTCGACATCTGGGCCGTCGCCGCGATCGCCTTCGTCGCGGCCGTGCTCGGCGACAACATCGGCTACTGGATCGGGGTGCGCGGCGGCCGCAAGGCGGTGCACCGCTTCGGCAAGTACATCTTCATCACGCCCGAGCGGCTCGAGCGCGCCGAGAAGTTCTTCGCCCGGCGCGGCAACCGGATCGTGGTCGTGGCCCGCTTCATCGACGGCCTGCGCCAGCTCAACGGGGTGATCGCCGGCATCACCGCGATGCCGTGGAAGGCGTTCCTGCTCTACAACGCGATCGGGGCGGCGCTGTGGGTGGGCTGGTGGACGACCATCGCCTACCTGCTCGGTCCACGCCTCGGCGAGCTGATCGAGGAGGCGCACCACTACAAGTGGTTCGTGATCCCGCTGGTGGTGCTGGCCGTGGTGGCGTACGTGATCCTGCACATGCGTCACATCCGCCGCCGCCGCGCCCGCGAGGCCGAGGCCGCCCTGGCCGCGCCAGGAGACTCACAGGCTTGATCCGGCCCTCCCCGGGTAGCGCAAAGAGAGACACCGAAGGGAGTGACAGCCGTGACCACAACAGCTCAGCCCCTCGACCGCCGGCGGAAGAAGGCCGGAGCCGCCGGGGCCGCCGCCGATCGGGCGCGGACGGCCGTGACGGACATCGACCACCAGCTGGAGACGATCGACAGCCTGTCCGAGCAGCATCGTCAGGCGTTGCGCCGGGCGGCGGACGAGACGGCCCGGCTCAAGCAGGCGTTGAAGGCCGCCGGCAAGCGTCGCGCCGAGCTGGTCAAGGAGCGCAAGAAGGCCGTCGCCAAGGCGGAGAAGGCCCGCGACCGGGCCCGCAGCGCCGAGACCAGGTACGACAAGGAAGTGCTGGCCGCCCTGATCCAGCGCGAGAAGGAACGCGACCGCTCCTCCGGGTCGCCCGCCACCGCATCGCCTGCCACCGCATCGCCTGCCACCGCGTCGCCCGCTTCCGGGTCGCCCGCCGACGACGGGGTACGCGAATCGACGAGCCGTGCCGTCGCGGATCCGCCGCCGGAGCGGGAGTTGCCGACCAAGACGACGGCCCGGCGCACTGCCGCCCGCCGCACCGCCGCGCGCACCTGACCTCCGCCTTTCCCAGTCGCCTTTCCCGGTCGCCTTCCTCAGTCGCCTTTCTCAGTCGCCGGCACGCTGGTCGCCGGGACGCTGGTCGCCGGCACGCCTTTCCTGGTCGTCGGGGACCAGGACGATCTTGCCGGCCAGGGTGCGGGACTCGGCCAGGGCGAGGGCCTCGGCGGCGCTCGCCAGGGGCAGCCGGGCGGCGACGTGCGGGACGAGCACGCCGTCGGCCAGCAGTTTCAGCACCTCGGCGAGGTCCTCGCGCAGGCGCGCCCGGAAGGCGCCGCCGTTGCGCAGGCCGGCCCAGAAGTTGTAGAAGTGGGCGCCCCGGTTGTTGGGCGAGTAGTTCCAGCCGGCCAGCTGGCCGATGAGCTTGAGCATCGGCAACTGGGCGTTGCCTCCCTCGTTCATGGTGGCGGCGCTGCCATAGGAGACCAGCGTGCCGCCCTTGCGCACGAGATGCCACGACTGCTTGAGCCCCGGCCCGCCCACGTGGTCGAACACCGCGTCGACGCCGTCCGGGGCCAGCCGGCGGATCTGCTCGTACATGTCGGGGTCGCGGTAGTCGACCGGGGTGGCGCCGAGCTCGCGGAGCAACTCGTGGTGGCGGGCCGCCGCGGTGCCGATGACCGTCATCCCGGCGTGCCGGGCCAGCTGCACGAGGGTCGACCCGACCCCGCCGTTGGCGCCGAGCACCACGATCGTGGCGCCGCGCGGCACCTTGGCCGTCCGGTGCAGCATCTGCCACGCGGTGATGCCGTTGACCAGCACGGCCTCCACCTCGGCCGGGTCGAGTCCGGCGGGCACCGGCAGCAGATCGGCCGCGTCCACCTCGAGGTGCGTGGCCCAGGCGCCGGTCTTGGTGATCACGGCGAACCGCTTGCCCACCGTCTCGGCCGCCACGCCGGGGCCCACGGCCACGACCGTGCCGACGACGTCGTAGCCGGGCACGAAGGGGAAGGGCGGCTGATCGTAGTACTTGCCGCGGCGCATCTGCTGCTCGGCGAACGACACCCCGGTGGCCTCCATGCGCAGCAGAGCGCGGCCCTGTCCCGGGGCCGCCAGCCGACGGGACCGGACCTGCAGGCCGTCCGGCTCGACCCGGGCGGGCAGGACGACTTCGACAGCGGTGGTGCTCATGGCGTACTCCTCGGGGTGGATCGTGGTCCTTCGACCCTCGTCCACCGCGGCGGGCCCGCGCGTCGGCAACGCATGCCTACGTGGTCTACCGTGCCCGGGGTGGGGACGCTGCCATCCGGGACGGAGCTGCTCGTCGGCCGGGCGGCGGAGCAGCGCCGCATCGACGAGCTGACCGCTGCCGCCCGCGCGGGCCGGGGCGGGGCGCTGGTGCTGCGCGGCGAGGCGGGCATCGGCAAGACCGCACTGCTGGACCAGGCCGTACGCACGACAGCCGGCCTGGCGATCGTCCGGGCGGCCGGGTCGGAGCTCGAGCGGGAATTGCCCTACTCGGCGTTGCACCAGCTGTGCGTACCGTTGCTGGGGCAGCTGACCGGTCTGCCCGCGCGGCATCGCGAGGCCTTGCAAGTGGCCTTCGGGCTGACCGACGGCACTCCGGATCCGCTGCGCATCGGGCTGGCCGCGCTCGGGCTGCTGACCGCGGCGGCCCAGGAGCAGCCGCTGCTGGGCCTGGTCGACGACGCCCAGTGGCTGGACAGCGCCTCCGCGCAGGCGATGCTCTTCATCGCCCGGCGGATCGCCACCGACCCGATCGCCATGATCTTCGCCGTCCGGACCCCGGTCATCGGCGTCGCGGAGGGTGCGCCGGGCGAGGGCGATCGCCTCGCCGGGGGTCAGGGCGGGCACGTCGAGCGTGACGACGGCGCACGAGTGCGGCGGGCCGGGCACGTCGGCTTCGACGAGCTGCCCGGGCTGCCGATCGCCGGCCTCGACGAGCTGCCCGGGCTGCCGGTCGCCGGCCTCGACGCCGGGGCGGCCGCCGCCGTGCTGGCGGCCCGGCACCCGGTCGGGCTCGACGACCAGGTGCGCGACCGGCTCGTCGCCGAGGCCCAGGGCAACCCGCTGGCCCTGCTCGAGCTGCCCCGGGCCGGAGGCTTCGTGCCGCCGGGGACGGCGTCGGTGCCGGCCCGCATCGAGTACGGCTTCCGCGCCCGGCTGGCCGACCTCTCCGCCCCCGCCCGGCTGCTGCTCACCGTGGCCGGCGCCGACCCGACCGGCGACCCCGGCCTCCTCTGGCCCGCCGCGCGGACGCTCGGGCTCGACCTCGCCGCCGCCACCGCGGAGGTGACCGCGACCGGCCTGGCCGACTTCGGGTCCCGCGTCCGCTTCTGCCATCCGCTGGCGCGGTCGGTCGCCTACGACTCCGCCCCGGTGGCCGACCGGCACGCGGCCCACGCGGCGCTCGCGGCGGCCACCGATCCCGTCGCCGCACCCGATCGGCGGGCCTGGCACCGGGCCCAGGCCGCCACCGGGCCCGACGACGAGCTGGCCGACGAGCTGGAACGCCGGGCGTCCCGGGCCCAGGCGCGCGGGGGCATGGCGGCGGCCGCGGCGTTCCTCGAACGTTCGGTGGGGCTGACCCTTAACCCCGCCCGACGCGTCGCCCGCACGCTCGACGCCGCCCAGGCGCACCTCGACGCCGGGACGATCGCCCGGGCCGCCGACCTGCTCAGCACCCTCGACGCCGCCGCGCTCGACGACCGGCGGCGGGCCCGGCTCGAGTCGCTGCGGGGCAGCATCGCCCTCACCCGGCACGGCGACGCCTCCGGCCCGCGCCTGGTCGTCCGGGCCGCGCAACGGCTGACGGACCTCGACCCCGGGCGGTCCCGCGACACCTTCCTCGACGCCCTCGAGATGAGCCTGGTCGTGGGCCGGGGCGGGGTCATCGACGAGGTCCTGCAAGCGGCGGCCGAGACTCCCTCGCCCGGGCCACCGGACCTGCTGCACGCGCTGGTGCTGCAGGCCACCGAAGGGTATGCGGTGGCCGTCCCGGCGCTGCGCGCCGCCCTCGACGACCCGTCCCAAGCCCGGCGCCCGACGCTCGCGGCGATGATCGCGATCGAGCTGTGGGACCTCGACGCCCACACCACCATCGCCGACCGGCTGGTCAAGGCCGGCCGCGCGGCGGGCGCCCCCCTGCCGCTCCGGGTCGGCCTGGCCCAGCAGGTGGTCGACGCCATCCTCACCGGCGACATCGGACGGGCGATCGCCGCCACGGCCGAGGAGGCCGCGATCTCCGACGCGATCGGCGCCGCCCCGCTGATCTACCACCGGCTGCACCTGGCCGCGCTGCGAGGCCGGCGCGAGGAGGCGGCCGAACTCACCCGGGCCGCCGTCGCCGCCCCCGGCACCGGCCTGGTGGCCAACGCCCACCTGTGGACCGCCATGCTGCACAACGGAACCGGCGACTATCCGGCCGCCCTGACCGCGGCCCGCCAGGCCCTCGACCACGACGACTTGTTCCTCACCGGCGCCGTGCTGCCGGAGCTGATCGAGGCGGCGGTCCGCTGCCACGAGCCGGCCGTCGCCGCCCGGGGCCTGGCCACCCTGACCGAGCGCACGGCGGCCGCGGGCACGGCCGCGGGCCTGGGCGTCGCCGCCCACGCGCGCGGACTGGTGACCGGCGACGAAGAGCACTTCCACGAGGCCGTGGAGCTGCTGTCCGCCGGGCGGCTCACCGTGCATCTGGGTCGCGCCCAACTGGCGTACGGGGAATGGCTGCGCCGCCAGGGCCGCCGCCGCGACTGCCGAACCCACCTGGGCGCCGCCCTCGACCTGCTGACCCGAGCCGGAGCCGACGCCTTCGCCCGGCGCGCCGCCGACGAACTCCGCGCAACCGGCGACCGCGTAGGCCCCCGCACCGAACACGGCTACGAAAAACTCACCATGCACGAAGTCGCCGTCGCCCGCCTGGCCGCCGCGGGCGCCACCTCCCAAGAAGTCGCCACCCGCCTCTTCATCAGCAAACGCACCGTCGACGCCCACCTGCGCAACATCTTCCGCAAACTCGACATCACCTCCCGCCGCCAGCTCAAAGACCACCCCCACCTCCAGGAAACCCCCTGACCGCCCCCTCCACCCGCATTCCCAGGCGCCCCCTCTCCCCACGTCTCCGCAATTCGCGCAACGCCGCAACGCCGTGGCGCGCAGACAAGGAAAACCCGAAGCCTTTCCCGTCGACCGCAAGGCGAAAACCCCCGGCTGCAAGGCGGGAACGACCGACCGCGACATCGCCGGCGCGGCACGCCCAGGCCGAACTGACGGGAGAACCGGCCCACTCGATGTCGAGGACGGCGCGGCAGACGGCGATGAGGCTGAGATGGGCGACGACACGACCGGGATGGGCGGCACCACGGGCTGCGACGTGGTCGGCGCGGGCAGCACGCCCGGCTGCGACACAACGGGAGCACGCGGCGTGCTGGGCGGCGACGCTACCGCCGGGGACGGCGACACGGCCGGGGCGGGCAGCATGGCGGACGGCGACACGGCCAAAGCGGGCGGCTCAGCAGACGCCGACACGGCCAAAGCGGGCGGCGCAGCAGACGCCGACACGGCCAGAGCGGGCGGCGCGGCGGACGGCGACGCGGCTGAGGTGGGCGATGCGGCGGGTGGTGGCGCGAGGACCGGTCGGGGCCGAGGGCGCACCGGGGAGGCGGGCAGCACTCCCCCGGGCCCACTCGCGCCGGGCGACCAGAAGCCCTCCCGGCGAGCCCGCAGCTCACCCAGCCGACGAGTGTGCAGCCGGAACTTGCCCCAGTCGCGCCGCACCTGGTGGTCGCGCCGGAACTGCTCACGCTCCGGGCACCAGCTCCGCGAGCGGGTGCGATCCCGCATCCCGGCCACCTGCGCCCGGCTGAACAATTCCAGCTGTCCCATGCCGAAAATTGTCCTCCCGCCCACCCCGCCATGTCGCATCGAAATGACGATCCAGCATGCCAAACCGCCGAAAGTAACCACCGTCACCAAAGCGCCGAAGAATTGCTTGATGAATGCAACCGCGGCGCGGATACAACCACATAAGGACTCGAGCCGCCGCACGGCTGATTGAAGGCCGGCCGGAAAGGGGCAGGCATCGGATGTCCAGCCGACCGGCATTCGGCCGATCCGCAGATGAGCGCGTCGCTAGCCTGCGGTGATGCACACGAAGACAGCGTCCGCGATCATCCTTACCTTGGCGTGTGCTCTCGGGGGCTGTTCGAGCAGCGGCGACGGCACCACATCGGAGGCCCCGGCTGCCGCAGCCACCTCGACCGCCGCCCCGGCCGAGGCGACGACGCCGAGTCCCACGACGACCGCGACGGCGACGACTGCGACGACCGCACTAGCGACAACCGCGAAGGCAACGACCGCGCCGCGAAAGACCAAGGCTCCGGTCAAGGTGCCGGACGGCGTCGGGCTCAACTACCAGTCGGCGCAGGATCTCTGGCGCGCGGCCGGACTGCATGTCGCACCGGCTACCGACGCGACCGGGGCCCACCGGCTTCCGCTGATCGACGCCAACTGGGTCGTTGTCGCGCAGGATCTGAAGGCGGGTTCCAAGGTCGCCGCGGACTCGTTCATCACCGCGACGGTCAAGAAGTACTCCGACGACTGAGACCCGCGACGGTAAAGGCTGAGACGCGCGACGGTAAGGCTGAGGCGCGCGACGGTAAAGGCTGAGACGGACGATCAGCTGAGGCCGGCGGCCATGGCGGACAGGAGGCGGGCGTCGTCGGTGTCGCCGGAGAGTTCCCAGGCGAAGGCGCCGCCCAGGGACTTGCTCCGGGCGTACGCCATCTTGCTCTTGATCGTGTCGGGGGTGTCGTAGCTCCACCACTGCCCGCCGCAGAAGGCGTAGGCCGTCCCGCCGACGGTGCCGGTCGGCGGGCAGGTGCGGGCGAGGACGCCGTAGTCCTCCATGCCCTGCTCGTAGCTGCCCGGCGCCGCGCCCGTACCTTTGCCGCCCGGGTCCGGGGTGCCGACGCCGGTCCAGCCGCGGCCGTAGAAGCCGATGCCGAGCAGGATCTTGCCGGCGGGGATGCCGAGGTCGAGGAGCTTGCCGATGGCCGCCTCGGTGGTCGCCGTCTCGCGGGGGATGCCCGGGTACGCGGTCAGCGGTGAGTGCGGCGCCGTCGGGCCGGGCGTGTTGCCGGTGCCGAAGAAGTCGTACGTCATCGCGTTGAGCCAGTCGGTCTGCGCCGCGACGTCCGCGTAGTCGCTGGCGCCCAGTTTGCCGGTGTCGGCGGGGACGGCCGCGGTGACCAGGGCGCCCGGACCCAGTTCGCGGCGAAGGTCGGCGACCAGGCCGGTGAGCGCGTCGGGGCCGCTGGAGTCGCAGCTCAGGCCGCAGGCGTTCGGGTACTCCCAGTCGATGTCGATGCCGTCGAAGACGCCGGTCCAGCGCGGGTCCTTCAGCAGTTTCGCGCACGACTCGGCGAACTCGGCCGGGTTCCTGGCCGCCTCGGTGAAGCCGCCCGAGCCGGTCCAGCCGCCGAAGGACCACAGGATCTTCAGCCCGGGGTGCTTGGCCTTGAGCTTGCGGAGCTGGCCGAAGTTGCCGCGCAGGGCCGATCCCGACGAGTCGGCGACCCCGTCCACGCTGTCGCCGGCCGCCACGGGACGCTGATAGTCGGCCCAGGCGTCGCTGGTCGTGCACTTGCCGCCGGTGACCTTGCCGAACGCGTACAGCAGATGGGTCAGCTTGTCGGCGGCGACGTCCTCGACCTGGAAGTTGCGGCCGTAGACGCCCCAGTCGGTGAAGTAGCCCACGATCTTGGGCGCGGCCGGTGGGGCCGGGAGTGACGGCGTCGGCTCCGGGGCCTGGGCCGAGCAGCCGGCCAGGACGAGCAGCAGCGTGACGACAACGGGTACGACCCGCATCCGGGCCTCCCCCATCCCTCGCAGAGCACCGACCGTATCGCGGCCCGGTGCCGGAAAACTCCTCTGTCATCCGATCGGGTGGCCCGGCGGGACGTGTCGTTGGCGACGTGGGAAGCGGGGACGCCCGGAGCTGTGCGATCGTTTCCCGGTGGCCGTGCAACCAGGGAACAGCAACCGCGGGGACGATCTGCGGGCGCTGATCGCCTGGCCGCGCGTGCTGGACCGGCTCAAGGCCGTGCTGCGCAACGGCATCATCACCTTCGTCGTCCTGAGCATCACGCTGTGGCTGATGCCGGGCGTACGCAGCACCGACGTCATCGACACGATGGGTCTCGTGGTCCTGGTCGCCCTGGTGGGCGCGGTGCTGCGGCCGCTGCTGCTCTGGGGCGTCACCGCGCTCGGTGGCTGGGGCGCGATGCTGCTCGGCGTCGTCGCCCAGATCGCCGTCATGGCCGTCGCCCTCGAGCTGGACCCGTCCAAGCGGCTCAGCGGCTGGCCGACCGTCGGGGTCGCCGCCCTGGTGGCCGTGGTGGGCGCCGCGATCCTGGACTGGATGGTCGACAGCGGCACCGAGGACACGTTCCTCAAGGAGGCCCGCCGGCTCATGCGGGCCATCCGCCGGCGGCAGGCCCGGCAGGCGGGCGGGCGGTTCCTGAGCCTGCACCGGCCGGCGATGGGCACCGAGCCCGGGCTGCTCGTGGTCCAGCTCGACGGGGTCAGCGAGCCAGTGCTGCGCTGGGCGGTCCGCGCCGGCAACCTGCCCACTCTCGGCCGTTGGCTCCGCTCCGGTACGCACACCATGCGCGGCTGGCACACCGGCCTCCCGTCCACGACCCCGGCGTCGCAGGCGGGCATCCTGCACGGCGCCTCCCGGCAGATCCCGGGCTTCCGGTGGTTCGAGAAGGACACCGGCAAGCTGATGGTCTCCAACCGCCCGCGCGACGCCGCCGTGATCCAGCCCCGGCTCTCCGACGGCCGGGGACTGCTGCGCGACGACGGCGTGAGCATCGGCAACGCGTTCTCCGGTGACGCCACCACCTGTCTGCTCACGGTCAGCCACGCCGCGCTGCCGGGCCGGTCGGCGCGGGGCTGGGCGGCGTTCATGGCCAGCCCGTTCGGCTTCACGCGGGCCCTGGTGCTGGGGGTCGGCGAGGTGGTCGTCGAGCTCTACCAGGCCCGGCTCCAGCGCCGGCGCAACCTGCAGCCGCGGGTCAGCCGCTCCGGCGCCTTCCTGGCCCTGCGCCCGGCCTCGATGCTGCTGCGCGACGTCAACGTGTCGCTGATCGCCGAGCAGATGGCCCGGGGCGCCCCGGCGATCTACTGCGACCTGGTCGACTACGACGAGGTGGCGCATCACGCGGGCCCCGCGCGCCCCGAGTCGATGCGGCAGCTGGAAAGTCTCGACCGGATGCTCGGCGTCCTCGAGAAGCTGCGCCGCGAGGCCGCCCGCTCCTATCAGATCGTGATCGTGTCGGACCACGGGCAGAGCCAGGGCGCCACGTTCCGGCAGCGGCACGGCGAGACCCTCGACGAGGCGGTCGAGCGTTTCTCGGTGCCCGACCCGGCAGACGCCCCGAGCACTCCGGCCGAGGACGAGGCGAAGCACGAGCCCGACTTCCCGCCCTCCCCGGTGGCGCCGCTGCTGGTCGTCTCCTCGGGCAACCTCGCGCTCGTCTATCTGACCCGCTACACCGAGCGGCTCACCAAGGACCGCATCGACCGGATCTATCCGCAGCTCGTGCCGGGGCTCGCTGGGCACCCGGGGATCGGCATCGTCGTGGTGGCCGAGGCGGACGGACCCGTCGCCTACGGGCCGGGCGGCAGCCACCGGCTCACCGACGGCGAGGTGCAGGGCATCGACCCCCTTCTCCCGTACGGCCCCCACGCCCGCGCCGACCTGCTGCGCCACCAGGAGTCAGCCCACATCCCCGACCTGGTCCTGATCAGCACCGTGGACCCGGTGACCAGCGAGGTCGCCGCGTTCGAGGAGCTGGTCGGCTCGCACGGCGGGCTCGGCGGCTGGCAGACCGACGCCATGCTGGTGCACCCGGCGGAGTGGCAGATCAGCCAGGGTGAGCTGATCGGCCCCGACGCCGTCCACCGGCAGCTGGTCGACTGGCTGGTCATGCTCGGCCTGCGCGACCGGGACATCGCCGGGCAGGTGACGGCGGGCACCCGGCTGCCGCCGCCGGCCGAGCCGGTCCCGGTGGTGGAGAAGCCGACAGTGAGGGATAAAGCACAACAAACGGACAGCGCGGCGGCGCGACTTTCGCCGAGCCGCGATGGTTGACTGATATGTGCGTTTCATGCCTCTCGCGCGTCGGCTGCTGCTGACGGCCGTCGCCGCCACGCTCACTGTCGCCGCCGGCGCGGCCCCGGCCCGTGCGATCACGACCGGCCCGGCCCGGGCGCCCCAGTTCAACGGTCCCGTGTACGCGATCGCGTACCGCGGTGACACCGTCTACGTCGGCGGCGCCTTCACCAGCGCCGAGTCGGGCGGCCGCATGTACTCGCGGTCCCGGCTGGCGGCCTTCGACGCGAGGTCCGGCACCCTGCTCGACTGGTCCCCGGCGGCGGACAGCACCGTACGCGCCCTCGCCGTCAGCGGCTCCTCCGTCTACGCGGGCGGCTCCTTCCGCCGCGTCTCCGGCTGGATCCGCGACAACCTGGTGCGGCTCGACGCGTACTCCGGTGCCGTGAGCTCCTTCTCGCACCAGGTGACGGGGGCGCCGTACGCCATGGTGGTCGGCAATGGCCGTCTCTATGTCGGCGGCAGCTTCGAGGAGATCGACGGCTCCGCCCGGGGCAACCTGGCCGCCTTCTCGCTGTCGTCCGGACGGCTGGACAGCCAGTGGCGCCCGGCCGCGGACGACTCGGTGCACGCCCTGGCCCTCGCCGGTGGCCGCGTCTACGCCGGCGGCGGCTTCCACAAGGTCAGCGGGGTCACGGGCACCCTGCGGTTCGCGGCAATCTCGGCGTCGTCCGGCGCCGTGGACCGCTCGTTCACGCCGAAGCCGGACTCGCAGGTCAACTCGATCGCCGTCGACGGCGCCAACGTGTACGCGGCCACGGGCGGCCAGGGCGGCCGGGCCCTCGCCTACACGACGACCGGCAAGCTGAAGTGGCAGCGCGTCTTCGACGGGGACGCGGTCGCCATCGCCACCCTCGGCGGCAGCGTCTACGTCGGCGGGCACTTCGACAAGATCTGCCGCTCGGTGCGCAACGGCACGCAGGGCGCCTGCCTCGACGGCTCGTACTCCCGGGTGAAGCTGGCCTCGCTGACCGCCGCCGGCGCCCTCACCTCGTGGGCGCCGCAGGCCAACGGGGTGATCGGCGTCCGCACGCTGGTGGCCCACGGCGGCGCGATGAGCGCGGGCGGCGACTTCACCGCGATCGGCGGCCAGATCCGCAAGCGGTTCGCCACGTTCCGCTGACGCGGTGAGCAACGCGCGAGTGAGTAAGACGCGGGTGAGCAGCCCGCCACCGCCGGGCGGGTGAAACGGGGTGGCGGCGTGGCGGACAATGGCCGGGTGCGGATCACCCTGCTCGGCCCGCTGGCCGTCGACGGCCGGCCAGTGCGTGGCGACCGCCTGGCCGCGGTGGTCCGCGAGCTCGTGGCGGCCCGCGGCCGCGCGGTCTCCGGCGGCGCCCTGGCCGAGGCTGTCTGGCACGGCGATCCGCCCGAGGACGCCTCCGGGGCCGTGCAGGCGCTGGTCTCGCGCGTGCGGCGGCTCGGCGTGCCGGTCGTGGCGGTGCCCGGCGGCTACCGGACGCCGGTCGAGCAGATCGAGACCGATGTCGCCACGGCCCGCACACTCGCCGGGCAGGCCCGCGCGGCGCTGAGCACCGGCGACGCGACGGCCGCCCGCCTGACCGCCGACCAGGCCCGGGCCTGCTTCCCCGAGGTGCCGGAGCCGGCGGCCGAGGCCCGGCTCTTCGGCGAGATCGTCGCCCTGCGGGCCGAGGCCGCCCTGGCCGGGGCCGGCGCCCTGGACGACGCCGACCTGCGCCTGCTCGCCGCCCGCACGCCGCCCGACGAGCCCGCGACCGCCCTGCTGGTCCGGGTCCTGGCCGCCCAGGGGCGCGACGCCGAGGCCCTCGACGTGATCGAGCGGCTGCGCACCGAGCTGGCCGACCGTTACGGCACCGACCCGTCACCCGTCATCGCCGAGGTCCACGTCGCCCTGCTCCGGGGCGATCTCGCCCCCCGTCGCGACGGCCTTGCCCGCAAGCCGCAGGCCCCGGCCCGCCGCGGCCTGCCCGGATCGTGGCGGCGCCCCGGCACCGCGCTGGTCGGCCGGGACGACGACCTGGCCCAGGTCACCGCCGCCCTCGCCGATGCGCCACTGGTCACGATCGTGGCCACCGGCGGCGCGGGCAAGACCCGGCTCGCCGCCGAGGTGGCGCGACGGGCCGAGGGCGCCGTCGTGGTGGTCGAGCTGGCCGGTGTCCGTACGCCGGCGGAGGTCCTCCCCACGATCCTCGCCGCCCTCGGTGGCGGCGAGACGACGTCCACGGTGAACCTCGAGCGCCGGGTCCTCACGCCCCGTGAGCGTCTGCGCGCCGCGGCGCCGGAGCTGGACGGCCTGCTCGTCCTGGACAACTGCGAGCACGTGCTGGCCGCCGCCGCGGACGTGGTCGCCGATCTGATCGACGTCGCCGCCGAGGTGGCCGTGCTGGCCACGAGCCGGGCGCCGCTGGGCCTGGCCGGGGAGATCGTGCACCGGCTGGGCACGCTGCCGGACGCCGAGGCGCTGGACCTGCTCGACGCGCGGGCCCGGGCCGGCGGGGCCGTGCCCACCTGGGACGCCGACCGCGCGCTGCTGCTCTGCCGCCGCCTCGACAATCTGCCGCTGGCGCTGGAGCTGGCGGCGGCCCGGCTACGGCACATGCCCATCGACGACGTGCTGACCGGCCTCGACGACCGGTTCGCGCTGCTCGACGACGCCCTGCGCGGGCTGCCCGAGCGGCACGCCAGCCTGTGGGCCATGGTCGACTGGAGCCGAGAGCTGCTTCCGGGCGCCGAGCGGGAGCTGCTGCAACGGCTCGCGGTCATCCCGGCGCGCTTCACGGCGGAGGCGGCGGCCGCGGTGGCCGGCCGGTCCGACGTGCGGCGGGGGCTGGCGGTGCTGGTCGAGCAGTCGCTGCTGGTGCTCGACCAGGAGGACGGCGAGCCCCGCTGGCGGATGCTGGAGACCGTCCGGGAGTACGGCGAGGTGCGGCTCGGGGATCGCACGGCCGCCATGGAGGGGCTGCTCGGCTGGGCCCGTACCGTCGCGGTGTCCTGGCTGGACGACGTGATCGGGCCGCGGCAGCCGTCCGTCCTGCACGCGATCGCGCGCGACTCGGACAATCTGCAGGCCGCCCTGCGGTGGGCCCTGGCGATCGACGACGAACCGGCCGTGGTGGACGTGGCGGCCACACTGTTCCAGTTCTGGATGGTGCGCGGCCTGCATGTCGAGGTGTCGCAGTGGGCCCGGCAAGTGACGCACGCGGACGACCCGGCAGCGCGTCTGCGGTCGGCGGTCCTGCAAGGCAAGGCGAGCGGCCGGCCGCTGCCCGACGCCGACCGGCTCGTGTGGACCGGTCTCATGACCGTGATCAACGGCGGCATCACCGGGCCGACCCGGCTCGTCGCCCTCGGCAACCGCATGGTGCGGACGGTCATGCGGGAACGGCCCGAGACGGTCTCGGCCCGGCGCACGGTCCTCGCCGAGCTGCTGCCGTTCTTCGGGACGGTGCAGTTCGACCGGGCGACGCTGGCGGCCGAGCGGATGCTGGGGCACGAGGACGCGTACGTGCGGGGAATGGGCTATTTCTCCCGGGCCGCCTTCCGGGAGAGTGGCGGGATGCCGGCCGAGGCGATCACGGACGCCGAGCAGGCGTACGCGGAGTTCGAGGCGGCCGGCGACCATTGGGGCATGGCCATGGCGGCGCAGACGGTGGGCAACTCGATCCTCCTGCGCGGCACGAGCGGGGCGGTCGAGTGGCTGGCCCTGGGCGTCCGGCACATGGAGCTGATCGGCGCCGCCCAGGACGCGCGGGCCCTGCGGGTCAGCCTGGACTCGCAGCTGGCGCTCATCGGCGATGAGGAGGCCGAGGTCCGCCTGCAGACCGCCGCGACGAGCAACCCCGGCGAGGACTGGAACCTCGCCCAGGCCAACCTGGGGCTCGCCCACGTGGCCTGGCAGCGCGGCAAGTGGGAGCTGGTCGCGCGCTACACCGAGGCGGTGCTGCGCGCCACCGAGGTCTTCCCGGTTCGCTCGCCCCAGCCCCGGGTGCTCTTCCAGGTGGCCGTGGCGGTGACCCGTCTGGCCCTGGCCACGGTCCGGGAGGAGCCCACGGCCGACGAGACGGCCCGGCGGCTGCTCGTCCGGAGCCGGGAGGAGGTGCTGTCCACCCGGGACGTCCCGCTCATCGGCGCGTGGGCGATCGGCGGCGCCACCCTGGCCCTGCACCGCGGCGACCGGGTCACCGCGCGCGAGTTGTGGCAGCTCGGCATGGGCGTGGGCACGAACGTGGTGGCGCTCTTCCCGCCCGGCGAGGTGCAACGGCTGACGGCGGCCCTCGGGGAGGACCGCCGCGTCGCCGAGCGGTTCGAGCAGCTCGGACCGCGCATCCACGAGCTCATGGACGGCCTGCTCAAACCTTCTTCCGGTACGCCCTGAGCGCCGGCGGCCGGAATCAGACCTTTTTCCGGTACGCCCTGAGCGCCGGCGGCCGGAATCAGACCTTTTTCCGGTACGCCCGAAGGGCCAGCGGCAGGAAGACGATCACGAAGCCGGCGCACCACGCGAGCGTCCACCACACGTGATTGCCGAGCGGCGTACCGAGGAAGAGCCCGCGCATGGACGCCACGAGATGGGTCAGCGGGTTGACATCGACGAAGCCCTGCATCCAGCCCGGCAGCGTGCTGGTGCCCACGAAGACGTTGGACGCGAAGCTCAGCGGCATGATCAGGGCGAACATCAACCCCTGCACCGCACCGGGCGTACGCACCTTCATCGCGACCAGCACGGAAAGCCAGCTCAGGCACAGGGCGAAGAGGACCGCCAGCAGGCAGCCGGCGATGGCACTGAACGGATCGGTGGTGATCCGGAAGCCCATCAGATAGCCGATGGCCAGCGTGACCACGGTGACGATCACGTAGCGGATGACGTCGCCCAGCACCGCCCCGATCAGCGGCGCCGACCGCGGGATGGGCAGCGACCGGAACCGGTCGAAGATGCCCTTGGCCAGGTCGGTGTTGAGGTTGACGCCGATGGCGATGCAGCCCGTGGCGATGGTCTGGCCGAGAATGCCCGGCAGCAGGTACTGCAGGTAGTCGTGGGTGCTGCCGGAGATCGCCCCGCCGAAGATGTAGACGAAGATGACCAGGAACAGCGCCGGCTGCAGCGTGACGTCGATCAGCGCCTCCGGCGTGCGCCAGGTCTTGATCAAGCTGCGTTTCATGAGCGCGAGGGAATGGCGTATGAGCCGGAGCGGGCGTGGGTTCGGCTGCGCCGCCGCCACGGGGACGGGCTTGCCACCGGCGCGCTGCGGGGAGATGAGAGTGGTCATGCTGCTACCTCTTCCTGGGGCTGGCCGGTCAGGGTGAAGAAGACCTCGTCGAGGCTGGGCAGGTGCAGGGACAGCTCGGTGACGGTCACGTTCGCGGCGGCGAGCCGGGCGACCGCCGTGGTGAGCGCGGCGTCGTCCTTCACGGGCACGGCGAGCACCCCCTTGCGGATCTCCTCGGCGGTGTCACCGGCGGAGACCTCGGCGAGGATCGCGGCGGCCCGAGGCAGGTCACTCGCGGCGGCTGGGCGTACCTCCAGGGTCTGACCGCCGACCACGCGCTTGAGCCCGTCCGGGGTGTCGTGCGCGATCACCCGGCCGTGGTCGATCACGGTGATCGCGTCGGCCAGCGCGTCCGCCTCCTCCAGATATTGCGTGGTGAGCAGCACGGTCGAGCCGCCCGCGACGAGCATGCGGACGACGTCCCACATCTCCTCGCGCTTGGCCGGGTCGAGCCCCGTCGTCGGCTCGTCGAGGAAGATCACCTCGGGCGACCCGACCAGGCTCGCGGCCAGGTCGAGGCGCCGCCGCATGCCGCCCGAGTAGGTCTTGGCCATCCGGTCCGCGGCGTCCGTGAGGTCGAACCACTCCAGCAGCTCGGCGGCCCGTTTCCGCGCCCCCGCGCGGCCCAGGTCGAGCAGCGTGCCGAAGAGTTCGAGGTTCTGCCGGCCGGTGAGGTCCTCGTCGACCGACGCGTACTGGCCGGTGAGGCCGATCGTGCGGCGCACCCGGGCCGCGTCCTTGACGACGTCGAAGCCGCCGATCCGGGCGCTGCCGCCGTCCGGGGCGAGCAGGGTGGAGAGGATGTTGACGGTCGTGGTCTTCCCGGCGCCGTTGGGGCCGAGCACGCCGAGCACGGTGCCGCGCGGCACGGCGAGGTCGACGCCGCGCAGCGCCTCGGTCTTGCCGAAGCGCTTGACGAGACCCTCGGCCTCGATGATCAGATCTGCTGTCATGCGGACCAGGGTGCGCTCCCCCGCTGACACGGCGCCGACATTCCACCGACACGGCCTCTCTGCCCTCGCGGACATCGTCACGCCCATGCGCACGAGGATCTTTGTAGGCTGCGGCGTGTGACAGCGCCTCGATCAGTTGCTCCGACCGTCGTCTCCCAGGCCGTGCTCGCGCCGCTCACCGACGCCGCGATCTTCCTGGTGGCCACCGTGCGCGAGGGCGGGGAGGAGGCCGTCCGCGGCTTGCTGGAGGACCTCAGCGGTCTGCAGCGCTCGGTCGGCTTCCGCGTCCCCGCCGCCCAGCTCTCCTGCGTGACCGGCATCGGCTCCGAGCTGTGGGACAGGCTCTTCGCCGGCCCCCGCCCGGCGCAGCTGCACCGCTTCCGCCAGTGGAAGGGCCCGGTGCACACGGCGATCGCCACCCCCGGCGACCTGCTCTTCCACCTGCGCGCCGGGCAGCAGGACGTCTGCTTCGAGCTGGCCACCAAGATCGGCCAGCGGCTCGCCGGCGCCGCCGACATCGTCGACGAGACCCACGGCTTCAAGTACTTCGACGAGCGCGACCTGCTCGGCTTCGTCGACGGCACCGAGAACCCGACCGGCGTGATCGCCGAGCGGGCCGTGCTGGTCGGCGACGAGGACCCTTCGTTCGCGGGCGGCAGCTACGTCATGGTGCAGAAGTACGTGCACGACATGGCCGCCTGGAACAAGCTCACGACCGAGCAGCAGGAAGCGGTCATCGGCCGCACCAAGGCCGACAACATGGAGATCGAGGACAAGGCGCCCGACTCGCACCTGGCCCTCAACGTCGTCGAGGACCACGAGGGCAACGAGCTCAAGATCCTGCGCGACAACATGCCGTTCGGCTCGGTCGCGCAGGGCGAGTTCGGGACCTACTACATCGCGTACGCGGCCACGCCCGACGTCCCCGAGCTGATGCTGCGCCGCATGTTCCTGGGCCAGCCCTACGGCACGTACGACCGGATCCTCGACTTCTCGACGCCGCGCACCGGGTCGCTGTTCTTCGCCCCGACCGGCGACTTCCTCGACGACCTGCCGCCCGCACCCACATCCGTGGCCTAACGGCGGCACAGGTCCCGCACAGCCGGGCCGTCCACTGTTCGGAGCAGGTCAGCCGAACCGAGGAGAGCCGCGAATGACCGTCAACGAACGCCCTGCCGACGACCGTACGGTGATCGACGCGTACCCGATCGATCCGCGCCCGACCTTCGGCACCGCGGTCAACCGGCCGGCTGTGGCCCCGGACGGGACATTGGTCCAGCCGCCTCTGGTGTCGGGGACCGGCTGGTCCGGAATGCCGCAGCCGCCGTCGGTGCCGTGGGCCGGCGCGCCGCCGGCCTCTTCTCCTGCCTCTTCCCCGGCCTCGTCTTCTTTCCCGGGCTCTTCTCCCGTCGGGCCTGTGCCGGTCGGGGCGTCGGCCGGGGGTGCGGATGGCGCCGGGCAGCCGCCGGAGTGGGCGCCGCCGGTGGCCGGGAGCAGCCGTCCGGGCATCGGCAAGCACCGCGCGAAAATCGCCGTGGCCGGGGCCTTCGTCGCCGCCATCATCGCCACCGCCGCGATCACCACGGGCATCGTCAAGAGCTCCGACGGCACGACCGGCACCGGGCAGCAAGGTGGCACCAGCCAGCAGGGCGGGTTCGGCCCTCAGGGCGGCACCGGGCAGCAGGGTGGCACCGGCCAGCAGGGCGGTTTTCCCGGCGGCGGCCCGATGCAGGGCGGGCAGCTTCCTGACGGCACTCAGCAGCAGGACGGCACTTCGCAGCAGGACGGCACGCAGCAGGACGGAACCCAGGGCGGCACGCAGCAGAGCGGCACGCAGGACGGGACGACCGCGTAGGCAACATCGACGGCGACCCGGCCGGGCGGCCGCTCCAAGCGCTGGTCAACAACGCCGGCGTCGGCGTGCTCGCGCCCGTGGAGATACCGTGCCGCTCGCCTTTGGCCGGCGCGCACCCCTCGCCTTTGGCCGGCGCACACCCCTCGCCTTTGGCCGGCGCACACCCCTCGCCTTGGCCGGCGCGCACCCCTCAGCCGACGCGCACCCAGACGTCGTCGACCGTGCCGTGGAACTGGTCGTTGTCGGCGTACGAGCCTTTGCCGCCCACGCTCAACGGCCGGTTGTTGGTGATCGACAGGTCCGCCGCGATGAGCCGGTTGCCGCGCACCGCGCCGTCGACGAGGACGGTGAGCGCGGTGCCCCGGCGGCGGCACTCGATGTCGTGCCAGCGCCCGTCGGCGACCGAGACGGTGCTGCGGACGATCTTTATCCCCGGCTTGGCCCCGACGAGAACACAGCTCGGGCGTCCGGCGGCCCCGTCGACCTGCAGCTTCCACTGGCTGGTGCTCGTCGAGTAGCCCTTCTGCACAACGTTCTGCCCCTTGGTGGTCTGGTCACGGGGCAGGAGGACCGAGGCACCGTACGAGATGTTGCGCGTCCCCGGGTTGAGCGTCGCCGTGCTCGGACTCTGCAGCGCGGCGTGGGCGCAGGTGCGCGGCTTGCCCGTGCACTTCGCCGGGAAGCGCAACGCCTGGCCCCGATTGTGCGGCACCGCCCGCACCACGCCGCCGTTGCCGGTCACAAGCCGCAACGTGTGCCCGAGCCCCGACTCGTCGGCGATGCCGGTCGCACGGCCGCCGTCAAAGCGGAACTGGGCCACCAGCGAGCCGGCGGTCGCCCGGGAGACGGCTGCGTGGGCGACCTCGGCGGCGGCCACGGCTCGCGCGGTCAACGCCTCCACCCGGGCGCTGATCGCCACCCTGGCTCGCGCGTCCAGCACCGGCACCACGGCGCCCGCGGCCGACACCGGCACCACAGCACTCGCGGCCAACGCCGCCGCCCGCCCGCCCGCCATCGCCACAGCTTGCACATGCACCCGGCCACTGGCGACCGCCATGGCTGGCACGGTGAGCGCGTCCGCCCAGCCGCCGGTGACCGCCACGGCCGGCACAGTGAGCACGTCCGCCCGGCCGCCGGTGGCCGCCGTGGCCGGGGCGGCTACGGTCGGCGCGCACAACAGTCCGGTCAGAGCGGCGATCGCGAGAACACGGCGAGTGGTCATGTCCGAATTATTGACCACTACGCCGGTTTTTACGCATTCCGGGCGGCCTCGTCAGCCGATGTGGGCGGGACCGTCCGCGGGGCCGAGCTCCTCCTTGCGTACGCGAATCATGGTGGCCGAGATGACCGCAGCGACCAGGATGATCGCCGCCGCCCAGGTGAAAGCGTCGGTGTAGCCGTCCACCTGCGCGAGCAGCCCCGCCCGCTGACCGTCCTCCGGGCTCGCCGGCGGGTGCGCCGTCAGGTAGGCCGTGATGGCGCCGGTCGCGATCGTGTTGAGCAGCGCGGTGCCCAGCGAGCCGCCGACCTGCTGGGTCGCGTTGAGCGCCGCGCTCGCCGCGCCCGCGTCGTGACCGGGGACGCCGACCAGGGCCAGGCTCGACAGCGGGACGAACGTGAAGCCCAGGCCCAGGCCGAGCAGGATCTGCGCGGGGAAGAGGTGGGCCCAGAACGAGGTGTCCAGGTCGATGAAGCGCAGCGAGAACATGCCCGCCGCGGCCAGCACCGGCCCGACGATCATGAGCGGCTTGGGGCCGATCCGGGGCAGGAGGTTGGACGCGGCGGTGGCCGAGATCAGCACGCCGAGCGTGACCGGCAGCGACGCGAAGCCGGTGTGCAGCGGGGTGTAACCGAGCACGCCCTGCAGATAGAGCGCCAGGAACAGGAACGCGCCGAACAAGCCGGCGCCCACCAGCATCGACGTCAGGTACGCGCCGCCGCGGTTGCGGTCCAGCACGATGCGCAGCGGCAACAGCGGGTTCCGGGTGCGCTGCTCGATCACGACGAAGACGATCAGCAGCACGATGCCCGCCGCGATGAAGCCCCAGGTCGTGCCCGAGTCCCAGCCCTTGTCCTCCTTGGCGGCCTCGGTGAAGCCGTAGACCAGCGACGCGAGGCCGAGCGTGACGACGATCGCACCGGGCACGTCGTAGGAGGTGTCCCCGTCGGCGCGGCTCTCCGGCACGATCGGGACGGCCAGGGCCAGGGCGACCAGCGCGATGGGGATGTTGACGAGCAGGCACCAGCGCCAGTTCGCGTACTCGGTGAGCACGCCACCGAGCAGCAGGCCGACCGCCGAGCCGCCGCCGGCGATCGCGCCGTAGACCGCGAAGGCCTTCGCCCGCTCGCGCGCCTCGGTGAAGAGCACCGTGAGCAGGGCCAGCGACGCGGGGGCGAGCAGCGCGCCGAAGGCACCCTGCAACGCGCGCGCCCCGAAGAGCATCGGGCCGGTGGTCGCCAGGCCGCCCAGCGCCGACGCCGCGGCGAAACCGATCGCGCCGACCAGGAACGTCCGCTTGCGGCCCCAGTAGTCGGCGATCCGGCCGCCGAGCAGGAGCAACCCGCCGAAGGCCAGCGTGTACGCCGTGACCACCCACTGCTGGTCGGCCTCGGTGATGCCGAGATCCGCCCGGGCGCTGGGCAGGGCGATGTTCACGATGGTCGCGTCGAGCACCACCATCAGCTGGGAGATCGCGATCACGCCGAGCGCGGCCCAGCGGCGCGGGTGAGGGCGGCCGGGCGCGGAGTGCTCGGCGGCTTCGGGGGCTGCGGACATGACGGTCCTTCCGACGGATCCGGAGGCGTCAGGCCCCCGGACCGCGATCGTAGGTTCCGATCATCGCCGTCCGCCCCCTGAAGTGGCGGAATGAGACGGTGCTCGCAGTGTCAGCTTTCCGGTTTACCCCCGGCCGTGCCCGGCATGTCGCTATCGAGCGGCTTACCCGGAACGGCACTGTCCAGCGGCACGGCCGTCGGTGGCACGAGCCCGAGCTGCACCCCCTGCCGCGGCAGCACGGCGTCGAGCAGCCAGTCGGCCGCCACCCGGATCCGGTTCCCCGGCATCGACAGCAGGTGGTAACCCCGGGTCACGACCTTGGCCGGCAGACCCTTCAGCGGTACGCCCACCGGGTTCGCCGCCGAGTCGAGCCCGCCCAGGTCCACGACGAAACCCAGGTCGTGATGCTTGTACGGCCGGCGCCGCCCCTGCCCGTACGAGGCGGCGATGTTCTGCGCCACGGTCTTGCCCTGCCGCGTGGCGTGCTGCGCGGTCATGCCCGTGATCTCGCCGGGCCGGGTCAGGTCGGGCACGGCCGCCGCGTCGCCGGCCGCGTAGACGTCAGGCAGCCCGGGCACGTTGAGGAACTCGTCGACGACCAGCCGGCCCTGCTTGACCTCGAGCCCGATGTCGGCCACCAGCGGATCGGGGCGTACGCCGACGCACCAGATCAGCGACCGGGTCGCCACGAACTCGCCGTTGCTCAGCCGCACGCCCTCGGCCCCGGCCTCCTTGACCGACGTCTGCAGCAGCACCTCGATGCCCCGCCGGCGCAGCACGTCGTCCGCCGCGGCGGCGAGCCGCTGGTCGAGCGACGGCAGCACCCGCTCGGCAGTGTCGATCAAGAGCCATCGGGGCATCCCGCGCAGCTGGGGCCGGTGCCGCGTCAGCTGCTCGGTGAACAGCACGCCTTGGGCCGCGACCTCCGTACCGGTGTAGCCCGCGCCCACCACCACGAACGTTGTCCGGGCCGCCTGCTCGGCGGGGCTGCTCGCGGTGTCGGCCATCTCGATCTGCCGGGTGATGTGATCCCGCAGGTAGAGCGCCTCGGGGATGCCCCGGAACCCGTGCGCGTTCTCGGTGACGCCGGGCACGGGCAGCAGCTTGTTGACGCTGCCCGCGGCGATCACCAGCCGGTGATAGCCGAGGCTGCGCTTCTCCCCGTCCGGGTCGACATAGGAGACCCGGCGCTCGGTGAAGTCGAAGCCGTCCGCCTCGCCGAGAATCACCTGCACGTCGGGCAGCGCCCCGGCCAGCGACACCGACACCCGGCGCGGCTCGAGGATCCCGGCCGCCACCTCGGGCAGCAGCGGCAGATAGAGGAAGTAGTCGGTGGGATTGAGCAGCACGATGTCGGCGCCGCCGCGGGCGAGCCGGCTGAGCGTGCGAGCTGTCTCGAAGCCGGCGAACCCCGCACCGACGATGACAATCCGAGGGCGAGCCATGCTTGGTCCTTCCGTCGACGCGACCACGACCATGCCCGCTCGACGCTAGTGGAACCGCCCGGGGCCTGTCTCCTCCGTCACCAGGACGACGTCGCAGGGGTCGCTGTGACAGCCCGATGGCCCTGTCCCCCTTGCGAGCTACCGGAAAGTGTCCTCCGTGGCGGGATGGGCCGGGAGTCCGATTTTTCTAGCGTCTTACCCATGGAGATCACGACGCAGGACACCACCGCCCCGGCCCTCTCGACCACCCAGCAGCGCCTCCGCCGCTTCCGGACGCCGGTGCTCATCGCCGGCATGGCCGTGGTGCTGGTCGCCGCCCGGGCGCTGGATGGTCTGACCAGCCTCAACGCCGTCACCGGCCTGCTGATCGGCCCGGCCCTCGCCGTCGCCGCCGTCTTCGCCTACAAGTGGCTGGCGCGCAAGGTCGAGGGCCGCGAGAACGTCTCCGAAGTCACCAGGACCGACCGCTGGAAGAACCTCCGCCGCGGCGCCACGATCGGCGGCCTGGCCTTCACGGCGACCATGCTGATCATCGGGATGTTCGGCGGCTGGGAGCACGTCGGCGGCGGCAGCATCGGCGGCCTCCTGATCACCCTGGGCATCATGACCAGCGTCGCGGTCAACGAGGAGATCCTCTTCCGCGGCATCATCTTCCGCATCCTCGAGGAGCGGGCCGGCACGGTCGTCGCCCTGGTGGTCTCCTCGATCCTCTTCGGCCTGACCCACCTGTTCAACCCCGGCGCCACGGTGTGGGGCACCCTCGCGATCGCCATCGAGGGCGGCACGATGGTGGCCGCCGCCTATGTCCTGACCCGCTCGCTCTGGCTGCCGATCGGCATCCACTTCGGCTGGAACTTCGTCCAGGCCGGCTTCTTCGGCACCACGACCTCGGGCACCGAGCAGACCGACAGCGTCTTCCACTTCCAGCTCTCCGGCCCGTCGCTCCTCACGGGCGGCGGCTTCGGCCCCGAGGCCAGCCTGGTCGCCCTCCTGATCTGCGCCATCCCGACGGCCATCATGATCCGCTCAGCCGCCCGCCGAGGCGAGTTCCGCCGCGGCACCCTCCGCCCGGCCCGCAAGCACGCCTGACCACCCCGCAAGCAAGCGCCACGCCTTCTGCGAACACTCGACCCCCTCGCGCGTACGCAAGAAGGCCGCACCTGACCCAAAAACCCCGACCACCTTCCACGTACGCAAGAAGGCCGCACCGCCGCCCGAAACGCGACCACCCCGCACGTACGCGAGAAAGCCGCACCCCCCCGGACCGCGCGCACACCTGACCGCCACGCACAGGCGCCAAGAACCAGAAAGCGAAAGGCCCCGGCACAAGCCGGGGCCTCGCTGCGTCAAAAGCGCCCCAAGCCAACCGCCGCCCGAGCCCCCGGATTCCCGCTGCGTCAAGCGCCCCAAGCCAACCGCCGTCCGAGCCCCGCCCGTCCAGCGAACGCCGCTCCCAGCAGGTCAAGCCCCGCCCGAGCAACTCAAACGCCGCGCCCAGCGAACCAAGCCCCGCCCGACCCTCACGATGGCTCGAGTGAGAGTGGGGGGCGGGCGTCGGCGCGCCACAGCCGAAGAGCCGATCGCCGCCCGAGAAGGCCAAGGCCGCGCCCGAGAAATCGACCGCCGCCCGAGCCGCCGGATCCCCGCCCGCCCAAGCGAGCGCCGCGCCCGACGAGCCGAACGCCGCCCGGGAAGGCCAGGGGCCACCGTCAGCCGGCAGCCCCCGACCCGTGACTCACTCCTCGCCGCCCTCGTCGTCGCCCTCGAAGATCTCGTCCATCATCTCGCCGGCCACGTAACCGGCCACCATGCCGCCCGCGACACCCGCCACGACCCCGCCGACGCCCATGCCGCCGCCGTGCCCGTGACCGCCGCCGTGCCGGTAGTGCCCGTGGTAGCCCCCGCCGTGCCCGCCGCCGTAGGCCGCGTGCCCGTAACCCGGGGCCCCGTAACCTGGCTGCCCGCCGTAACCGGGCTGCCCGCCGTAGCCCGGCGCACCATAGCCAGGCTGCGCGCCATAGCCGGGCTGAGCACCGTAACCGGGCTGGCCGCCGTAACCGGGGGCGCCGAAGCCGGGCATGCTCTGCCGGTGGCTCACGGCCTGCTGCACCCAGCCGTCGACGACCTGCGCCCAGTCCGCCGAGTCGGCGTCGCTGTGCGGGACGGTGTAGCGCCCGTAGGAGTCGTGGCCGCCGCTGAACATGCCGCCGCGCTTGTCGAACTCGAGCACCACCTCGACCGCGTGCGGGCTGGTGACGAAGGTCAGCTCGACCTCGTTGATGCCGTGCGCGTACTGCGCCGGCGGGAAGTACTCGATCTCCTGGTAGAACGGCAGCGTCTGCTGCACGCCGTAGATCTGGCCGTGCTCGAGGTCGGCGCTCTTGAACTGGAAGCCGAGCCGGGCGAAGGCCTCCAGGATGCGCTCCTGGATGGGCAGCGGGTGGACGGCGATCGGGTCGAGGTCGCCCTTGTCGACGGCCTTGGCGATGGCCACCTCGGTGCGCACGCCCATGGTCATGCCGCGCAGGTGCTGACCGTAGACCGCGGTGATCGGCGTCTCCCACGGCACGCTGATCTGGAACGGCAGCGACAGGTGCTGCCCCTCGGCCAGGCGCAGCGGGCCGCTGACCGCCACGCGGTGGAACTCGCCGTTGGCGGCGAACTCACCGCTGCCGCCCTCGACCTCGATGCGGGTGACGAGGCCGAGCGTGATGTGCTCGATCTCGACGTCGTGGCTGCCGCCGGTCAGGTTCACCTGGCCCGCGAGCAGGCCTCCGGGTCGCGTGTTCGGATCGGCCAGGACGGTGTCGACACTCGGGCCGCCCACCCCGAAGGCGCCCAGCATCTTCTTGAAACCCACGGACATCCCCCTACACAGGACTTTCAGGTCCGGCAGAAGCTAGCAATTCAGGCTGAGCGTCCGCTGAAAGCAGCCGCAGCCGCACCCCCGTGATCGCCCGTCCGGTGACCTCCGTGACCTCGGCGGAGTGGTGGTCCAGCGCGACGACCTCGCCCGCCTCGGAGGGAATGTGTCCGAGACGCGACAGCAGGAGACCCGCCACAGTCGTGTAGTCGCCCACCGGCGGTTCGACCTCGACGCCGAGATCCGGCAGGTTGTGCAGCGGGAAGGTGCCGGGCAGCAGCATCGCCCCGTCCGGCTCGCGCACCACCGATTCGACGTCCCGGTCGCTCTCGTCGTAGATCTCGCCGACGACCTCCTCGACCAGGTCCTCCATCGTGACCATGCCGCCGACCGCGCCGTGCTCGTCGACGACGAGGGCGACCTGTTTGCGCTGCTGGCGGAGCTGGCGCATGGCGTCCGCGATCTTGAGCGTCTGCGGCAGGAAGAGCGCCTCCGACGCCGCGGTCAGCACCGGCCCCTCGACGCCGACCAGGTCGCGCAGGTGCACCATGCCGACCACGTCGTCCAGGCCGAGCGGGCCGGTGACCGGCGCCCGGGAGTGTCCGGCGTCGATCAGCTGCCGCAGCGCGTCGTCCGCGCGCAGCACCGCGGAGAGCACGAAGACGTCACGGCGAGGGACAAAGATCTCCCGGAGGGTACGGTCGGCAATCTCGAACGCCCCGCTGATGATCGTCCGCTGCTCGGCGGTGAAGTCCTCCTGTCCCGCCACGATGTCGCGGATCTCCTCGCTCGTCACCTCCTCGCGGGCCGCCCCGGGATCCGCGCCCGACATCCGGACGATTAGGTCGCTGGCCTTGCCGAGCAGCCAGACGGCGGGCCGGGTCAGCGTGGCGAGCAGGTCGAGCGGCCGGGCCACGGCGAGCGCCCAGCCCTCGGCGCGCTGCATGGCGATCCGTTTCGGCGCCAGCTCGCCGACGACCAGCGTCAGGAAGGTGAGTACGAGCGTGACCAGCACGATCGCGGCGGGACTGGCGGCGGCGCCCAGGAAGCCGAGCGGCTCGATCAGCGGCTGGGCGAGCGACACCGCCGCAGCGGCCGAGGCGAGGAAGCCGGCCAGCGTGATGCCGATCTGGATGGTCGCGAGGAAGCGGTTGGGGTCACGCGCCAGCCGGGCCAGCACGGCGCCGGAACGGCTCTGCTGTTCGAGCCGTTGCAGCTGGCTGTCGCGCAGCGAGACGAGAGCCATCTCACTGCCGGCGAAGACGGCGTTCAGGAGCACCAGCACAATGACGAGGGCGACCTGGCCGCCGTATCCACCCATCCCGTGCGATTACCCAGCGGGGGAACGCGGGACACTCATCCGCTCGAGCCAGCGATCGAGCAGCGCGGCCTCCACCGGCTCGAGGGCGTCGGTCGCCGAGACCGCCAGCTGGGAGCGGAGTCGCTGCGCGGCATCGGGTACGCCCCCCGCGGTCACCGGCGCAGCGTCCGGCGCCACCAGCACGGCGGCGAACACGGCGTCGCGCATCCGATGGGACAGCGCGGGATGCTCGAAGAGCTCCGGCTGCGCGATGAGGGTCAGGGCCAGGCCGACATTGGCGGGCAGGATCAGCTGCGCCGCCGCCACCGGGGGAACCTTGAGGGCGCCGGCCGCCGACACCCGGACGAGGGTCGCCACGAGCAGCTCGAAGATCTTGCGCCGGGCCACCGAGTGCGACTGCGGCCGGGGCGCGAACATCAGCTGGTAGAGCGCCGGATTGGCGAGCGCGAAGCCCATGTGGTCGTCCCAGCCGATGCGGAGGTCCTCGAGCACGTCGCCGGTCTCGGGGAGGGCCGCCTTCTGCTCGGCATAGCGGCGCAGCCCGTCGTCGGCGAGCGCGTCCAGCAGCCCGTTCTTGTCGCCGAAGAGCCGGTAGAGCACGGGCTGCGTCACCCCGACCGCCTCGCAGACGGCCCGGGTGGCGATGTCGTTGTCCGGCGACAGCGTCAGCAGCTCCTCGGCCGCCTCGATCATCTCGGCCCGAATGTCCCTCGTCACAAAATCAATGTTACGCCATCCCGATAGCCGTGCTACGGTCGTCGTATCACCGCTAATTTCAGCGATACGAGGAGGACGTCATGAAGGTCGCCGTCGTCACCGGTGCCTCCCGCGGCATCGGCCGGGCCGTCGCCGTCAAGCTGGCCGCCGACGGGCACGCCGTGGTCGTGAACTACGCGGGCAACGAAAAGGCCGCCCACGAGGTGGTCGACGAGATCACCGCCGCCGGCGGGCAGGCCGTCGCCTTCCAGGCCGACGTCGCGGACGAGCAGCAGATCGCCGCTCTCTTCGACACGGCCGAGCAGACGTACGGCGGAATTGATGTGGTCGTCAACTCGGCCGGCATCATGGCGCTGTCACCGATCGCCGAGCTCGACCTCGACGATCTCGACCGGATGCACCGCACCAACATCCGCGGCACGTTCGTCGTGGCCCGCGAGGCCGCCCGCCGGGTCCGCGACGGCGGCGCGATCATCGGCCTCTCCACCTCGATCGTCGGCCTCCAGCTGCCCACCTATGGCGGCTACGCGGCGAGCAAGGGCGCGGTGGAGGCGATGGTCCTGATCCTCGCCCGGGAGCTGCGCGGCCGCGACATCACCGTCAACGCCGTGGCCCCCGGCCCGACCGCCACCGAGTTCTTCCTCGACGGCAAGGACGAGGCCACGATCGACCGGATGGCGAAGCAGCCGCCGCTCGAGCGGCTCGGCGAGCCCGTCGACATGGCGCGCGTCGTCGCCTTCCTGGCCGGCCCCGAGGGCCACTGGGTCAACGGCCAGACCGTCCGCGCCAACGGAGGGATCATCTGATGCCCGCCACGATCCTGGTCACCGGCGCGTCCAGCGGCTTCGGCCGGCTCACCGCGATCGCGCTGGCCCGCGCCGGGCACACCGTCGTCGCCGGCATGCGCGCGATCGAGGGCCGCAACGCCGAGGCCGCCGCCGCCCTGCGTGCCCTGGCCAACGACGACGGCATCGACCTCGACGCCGCCGAGCTCGACGTGCAGTCGCAGGAGTCCACCCACGTCGCCGTCCATAACCTGCTCAACCGGCACGGCCGGCTCGACGTGGTGGTGCACAACGCCGGGCACATGGTGCTCGGGCCGGCCGAGGCGTTCACCCCCGAACAGCTCGCCGCCGTCTACGACGTGAATGTGCTGGGCGCCCAGCGGGTCAACCGCGCCGCCCTGCCCCACCTGCGCGAGCAGCGGTCCGGCCTGCTGGTCTGGGTCGGCAGCTCCTCGACACGGGGTGGCCACCCGCCGTTCCTGGCGCCCTACTTCGCCGCGAAGGCCGGCATGGACGCCCTCGCCGAGAGCTACGCCGCCGAGCTGATCCGCTTCGGCATCGACACCTCGATCGTCGTCCCGGGCGCCTTCACTTCGGGCACCAACCACTTCGCCCACGCGGGCACGCCGGACGACAAGGCGGTCGAGGGCGCCTACGACGAGCTCTACGGCGAGCTGCGCGCGGGCATCGGCGACCGCCTGGCCGCGCTCGTCCCACCCGGCAGCGAAGCCCAGAGCGTCGCCGACGAGATCGTGCGCGTGGTCGGACTGCCCGCGGGCGAGCGCCCCTTCCGCACCCACGTCGACCCCAGCAAGGACGGCAGCGAAGTCGTCTCGGTGGTCGCCGACCGCATCCGCCACGAGTTCTACCACCGAGCCGGCCTCGCCGACCTCTTGCCCCAGCACGACGCACTCTGACTAAGGAGAGACACCATGCCTTTCGCCAACCTCAAGGTCCCGGCCGACACCCTGACGCCCGAGTCCAAGCAGAAGCTCATCGACGCCGTGACAGACGCCTACGCCGGCGTGTACGGCGAACGGGCCCGCGCCACCACCCTGGTCCTCGTCGAGGAGGTCGCCGAGGGCGGCTGGGGACTCGGCGGCACCGTCCTGACCGCCGAAATGCTCGGCAAGTCCTGACCGTCATCCGAGCGACGGCAACCCGAGCGACGGCAGCCCGGGCGATCGAGCCCGACCGACGCAACGCGGGCGGCCACATCCCGATGACAGCGGCCGGGACGGTCACGCCGGGGCGACGGCGGCGCGGGCGGCCACACCTGCCCGACAGCGGCCGACGGTCACCGGCACGCCGTGAGCGTCACACCCGGGCGACGGCGGCACGGACGGCCACACCTGCCGATAGCGGTACGACGACCACCGGCACGCCGCAAGCGTCACATCCGGGGCGACAGCGACCCGGGCGGTTACACGCGGGTGACGGCGGCGCGGGCGGTTGCTGGGTCGGCGGCGGCCAGGGCTTGTTGGGCTGCGGTTCGGCATTCGTCCAGGGTGTGTGCTTGGAGGGCCGCGCGGACGGCTGGGATTGCGGCCGGGGCCATGGACAGGCTGGTGATGCCCAGGCCGGCGAGGACCACGGCGAAGGCCGGGTCGGCTGCTGACTCGCCGCACACGCCGACCGGGCGGCCCAGGGCTGTTCCGGCTGCCGCGCACAAGGCGACCAGGGAGAGCAGGGCGGGCTGCCATGGGTCGAGGAGGTCGGCCAGTTCGCCGCTGCGGCGGTCGGCGGCGAAGGTGTACTGGCTCAGGTCGTTGGTGCCGACGCTGAGGAAGTCGACGGCGCCCAGGAATTCGGCCGCTCGGACGGCTGCGGCGGGGACCTCGACCATGACGCCGACCGTGGGCAGGCCGGCGTCCCGGCACAGGGCGGCGAACTGGGCGGCCTCGGCAACCGTGGTCACCATGGGGGCCATCACTTCGACGCGGGCGGTCGAGTCGCGGGCTGCCGCGGCGATTGCTGCGATCTGGGTGCGCAGGATTTCGCCTCGGCGGCGGGCCACGCGCAGGCCGCGAATGCCCAGGGCGGGGTTGGGTTCGTCGCCGTCGTGCAGGAAGGGGAGCGGCTTGTCGGAGCCGGCGTCGAGTGTTCGCACCACGACTCGGCGGCCGGGCAGCGCGGCGAAGACCTCGCCGTAGGCGGCCACCTGTTCGGCCAGGCCGGGCGGGTCCACGTGGTGCTGGAAGAGCAGCTCGGTGCGGAAGAGGCCGACGCCCTCGACCGGGGCTCCGGACAGCTCGGCGGCGCCGCCGATGTTCGCCAGGAGGGCGACGGGGTGACCGTCGGCCGTGCTTCCTCGCGCGGACGAGAAGTCGACCGGGCGCGGGGCATCGACCGGCACGTGGGAGGACCCCGTGGTGACTCGGCCGGCGGTTCCGTCCACCGTGATCACCGTGCCGTCGGCGATGTCCAGCGCTCCGCCGCACGCCACCACCGTGGGGAGGCCCCGGGCGCGGGCGAGAATCGCGGTGTGGCTCAGGAAGCTGCCCGCCGAGGTGACGACCGCGAGCACGCGCGCCGGGTCGAGCAGCGCGGCGTCGGCCGGGGCCAGGTCGACGGCGACCAGGATGTACGGGCAGCCGGGCTCGGGCAGCGCCGGCATCCGCAGCCCGAGGCAGTGGGCGATCACGCGGTCGCGCAGGTCGTCGAGATCCGCGGTGCGCGCCGCGAGTAGGCCGCCCGCCGCTATGAGGGCTTCGCGGTGCTCACCGAGGACGGCGGCGACGGCGTGCGGTGCCTCGTGGCCGGCGCGGACGGCGAGGGCGACGCCGTCGCGCAAGGTGCGGTCGGCGGCCAGGGCGGCCTGGGCGCGCAGGATCTCGGCGGTGGTGGGATCGACGGCTGCGGCGGCCCGGCGGGCGATGTCGTCGTGGGCGGCGTCGATCGCGGCGAAGGCCCGGTCCACCTCGGCGTCCGGATCGGTCACCGGGCGCGGCGCCGGCAGCCGGGGCGGATCGGCGAGGCGATAGGCGGGCCCGGTGGCCGTGCCCTGACTGGCCCCCAAGCCGCGAAGCAGATCAGCCACGAGCCACGCCCCGCTTGTGAAGCACGCGAGCAACGCCCCGCCGGGGAAGAACGTAGGCAACGCCCCGCCCGGGAAGAACACGAGCAACGCCCCGCGCGCCAAGACCGAGATCAAGGCCAAGACACAGGAACTCACGCATCGGCGGCGTCCAGGTCGGTGGCGAACAGGTCGGCCAGCTCGTTCAGCGCGCCCGGGGCGAAGGGCCCGTACGCCTCCAGAATCAGCTCGCTCCCGCACAGCGCACCCAGGCTGACCAGCGCCAGCGTGCTGTCGGCGGGCACGGCGGCCCGATCCTGCGTGCGTACGGTGATCGGGGTGGGCAGGCGGGCGGCGGCTTCGGCGATGCGGGCGGCGACCCGCAAGTGCAGCCCGGCGCGCCCGGCGAGGAGGACGGTGCGGATCACGGCTCGTCGTCCAGGTGCAGCATGGCCACGATCTCCTCCGGGTCGGCGGACTCGCGCAGGGCCCGGGCCCGGCCGGGGTCGAGCAGGATCCGGGCGAGCGCCGACAGCAGGGCCACGTGACCGTCGCCGCGGGCCGCGATGGCGACGCACACGTGGACGGTCTCGCCGTCCCAGTCGACGCCCTCGGGGAAGCGCAGCACCGCCAGCGAGTCGCGGCGGACCAGGGCGCGGGACATGTCGAGGCCGTGCGGGATCGCGACGCCCTCGCCGACATAGGTGGACATCGCCCACTCGCGGTCGAGCATCGCGTCACGATAGGACGGATGGACCGCGCCGATCTCTTCGAGCACGTCCGCGCAGCGGTGGACGGCGGCTTCCCGGCTCGGGGCCGTCTCGTGCACGCGGACACCGCACGGCTCGAGGACCGGCCGGACGTTCGTGGTCATCCGGCCAGCCTCACGAGCGAGCGTCCCAGCACGCCGTCATTGTCGCCGGGATTCCAGGTGACCACCAGAGCCGGTGCCCCACCGGCCGCCACGGTGTGCCCACCGGCCCCCGCGTTCGTGACCACGAGCAGGCCGCGCACCCCGTGGCCGGCGAAGGCGCGGCGGGCGGCGTCGAGCGCCGTGACCGGCAGGACCGGCACCTCGACGTGACAGATCGAGATGCCGAAGAGCCGGTGCAGGGCCCGGGTGAGCAGGTGACTGCCCTCGTCGCCGGGCACCCATTGCAGGCCGGCGCCGGTGCGGCGCAGGGTTTCGATCACCCTTTTCTCGTACGCCGTCCGGCGCAGCTCGGCCCCGCGGAGCGGATCGAGCGCCGCCGCCAGCCGTTCCCGGGCCGCCCCGGGCATCGCGTCGAGCACCTCGCCGAGCTGATCGGGCCCGAACCGGCCGAGCAACGGGACCGCCCGCGTGTCCGGCAGCACGGCCAGCACCGCCGCCGCCTCGGCCGGGGGCAGCAACGCGAGCTCCCCGCCCAGCCGGACGTCGCCGAGGTGCCCGGCGAGCGTGGCCCGGCGGGCGGGGTCGGCGGCGGTCAGGAGCCGGGCGATGAGCCGGCCGTCCATGGCCCCGAGCAGCCGCTCGACCCGATCGCGGGGCATGGCGAGCAGCGCGTTCACGGCCCGGTGGGGCGGGGCGGCGCGGAGCATGGTGACGACGTGATCCGTCGGCATGGAGCCGAGCACGGTCAGCTCCCCGGCGTACCGAAGACGACGCCGCCCTGCTTGACGGCCGCGACGACGCGGGCCACCGCCGGGTCGCCGAGGAAGAGCCGGAAGCCGACCACGACCTTGCCGGGCGCGCCGGCGCGGGCCCGTTCGGCCAGGCCGAGCTGGCACAGCACCACGTCGGCGTCGGCCGGGATGGCGGCGATCGGGTGGTGCTCGACCGTCACCGGCAGGTTGCGCAGCTCGCGGCGGAGCTGCCCGGCCAGCAGGACGCTGCTGCCCATGCCCGCGTCGCAGGCCACGACCACCTTCCGGATGCTGTCGCCGGGGATGCCGTCCACCTCAGAGATCCTCATCGCCGCGGGTCAACCGGCCGAAGCCGAGCAGCAAGGAGCCGACGACGAACGAGACGATCGCGGAGATGACGACCCCGGCGAGCACCCCGAAGTAGTCGCCCCGCGGGGTCTCGGCGAGATAGGCGAAGATGCTGCCCGGCGAGGGAGTGGCGATCAGGCCGACGCCGGTGACCATGAACGTGACGATGCCCGCGGCGCCCCCGGCGATGGCGGCCAGCACCATCGTGGGCTTCATCAGCACGTACGGGAAATAGATCTCGTGGATGCCGCCGAGGAACTGGATCGCCATGGCGGCGGGCACGCTCGGCCGCAGCGCCGCCGGCCCGAAGACCAGGTAGGCGAGCAGGATGCCGAAGCCCGGGCCGGGATTGGTCTCCAGCATGAACAGGATCGACTTGCCGTTGTCGGACGCCTCGGCGATGCCCAGCGGCCCGAGCACGCCGTGGTTCACCGCGTTGTTGAGGAAGAGCACCTTGGCCGGCTCGATCAGCACGGCGGCGGCGGGCAGCAGGCTGTGCTCGACCAGGAACCGTACGCCGGAGCCGGCCGCGTCGGTGAAGATCCGCACGACCGGGCCGATCGCGACCACCCCGGCCAGCGCGACCGCGGCGCCGACGATGCCGGCGCCGAAGTTGTCGACCAGCATCTCGAAGCCGGGCCGGATCCGGCCGTCCAGCAGACCGTCGAGGAGCTTCAGCAGGTACGCGGCCAGGGGCCCCACGAGCATCGCGCCGAAGAACATCGGGGTGTCCGCCCCGACGACCAGCCCCATCGTGGCGACCGCGCCCACCACGGCGCCGCGCTGCCCGTGCACCATGCGGCCGCCGGTGTATCCGATGAGGACCGGCAGCAGCACGTGCGACATGGGGTCGATGAGCGCGGCGAAGCGCTCGTCGGGCAACCAGCCGTGCTCGAAGAACAGGGCGGTGATCAGGCCCCACGCGATGAACGCCGCGATGTTGGGCATGACCATGCCGGAGAGATGACCACCGAAGCGCTGGACTCGCGCCTTGATCCCGGCACCCTGGTCAGGGGGCGCGTACAGCTCCGCCACGGCGTGGCTCCTTTCGGTGGATGTGTTTGTACCGACGCCGATCACGTGCTGTCAAGGTTGTCTATCTGTCTGCATCGCACCGTGACCTGGTGCGACGATCATTCAGGTGGCTTCCTCGTGGCGGCGCGGCCCGATGCTGGCCGTGGCCGTCGTCGCGATCCTGGTCGTGGAGCTCGTCCTCGGCTGGGGGTCGCTGACCGGGGCGCTGCACGAGCTGCGGACGCCGCACTGGAACTGGGTCGCCGGCGGGCTGGTCGCGGAGATCGCGTCCATGGGCACGTACGCCCGCATGCAGCGCGCCCTGCTCCGCGGGGCCGGCACCGAGACGGGCATCAAGAAGCACGTGGCCCTGGCCTGGGCGGCGCACTCGCTGAGCGTGACCCTGCCCGGCGGCCCGGTGTTCTCCACCGCCTACAGCTTCAAGCACCTGCGCGGCTTCGGCGCCTCGGCAGCGGTCGCGTCCTGGTGCATCGCGCTGAGCGGGGTGCTGTCGGCGGGCGCCCTGATCGTCATCGGCGCGGTCTTCGGCATCCTCACGCGCAGCACTGGCAGCTGGCACACGCTGCTGGGCTACGCGGGCGGGGCGCTGCTCGTGGCGGTCGCGGTGCGGTTCCTGGCCCGGCACCCCGAATGGCTGGTCAACCCGGCCCGGGCGCTGCTCCGCCGGGTCAACCGCTGGCGGCGCCGGCCCGCCGACACCGGGCACGCGCAGCTCACCGGCATGATCGACCAGTTGCGCTCGGTGCGGATCCGGCCCGCTTCCTTCGCGTACGCCGGCCTGCTCGCCGTGGCGAACTGGCTGCTCGACGCGTTGTGTCTCTGGATGTGCTGCATCGCCCTGGACGCGGAGGGGATCCGGCCGGTGCAGCTCGTGATCGCCTACTGCGCGGGCATGGCGGCGGCGAGCGTGCCGATCGTCCCCGGCGGGCTCGGCGTGGTCGACGGCGCGCTGATCCTCGGCCTGGTCGCCGGCGGCCTGGGCATGAGCTCCGCCGTCGCGGTCGTGGTGCTCTACCGGCTGATCAGCCTGGCCTTCGTCATCGGGCTGGGCTGGCTCGTGTGGCTGGCCCTGCGGCTCAGGGCAGGAACTCCTCCGGACGAGCCGGGTCCCCGGACTTCCGCCCGAACAGCTTCCAGCCCCGCTTCTTCTTCTCCGGGGCCGGGGCTGCCTCGCCGTTGAGCAGCGCGAGCCGGTGCTGGGCGACCGGGTTCTCCGGCTCCAGCTGCAGCGACACGAGGAACGCCTGCCGCGCCTGGTCGACGTGGCCGAGCGCGTTGAGCGTCACGCCGTGCGTGAAGTAGTAGTGCGCCTCGTTGGGGTCCAGCCCCACGGCCGTACGGGCGGCCTGCTCGGCGTCCGCGTACTGCCGGTCGGCGGCGAGCAGCGCCCAGGCCACCCGGTCGTGCCACAGCGGGTTCCGCGGCTCGACGATGACCGCTCGGTAGGCCATGGTGACAGCGTCCTCGTGCCGGCCCTGCAGGGTGAACGCCCGGCTCGCGATCGCCAGCGGCCGCGGGTCCTCGGGCGCCAGCTCGATCGCGCGGTTGGCCGCGTCGAGTGCCTTGTCGACCTCGTCCAGCGCGAGCCGGATGCGGGCGAGCAGGATCCAGCCGGCCGCGCTCTGCGGGTCGGCGGCGAGGATCGGCTCCAGGTGCTGCGCCGCGGCGGCCGGGTCGACCCGCTCGAACAGCGCGGCGGCCCGGGCGATGCCGATCTCGGTGGGCGTGCTCAACCCCGGTGACCCGATCCGCGGAGCACCCGGTGCCGCGGACGCCTGCACGTTGCTCATGGACGCACCCCGGCCCGGAAGATGAAGGTCACCCGGTCATCTTCGGCGGGCCGGGCCGCGATCCGAGGATTTCCGCCCGATGATCACTCGGCCGGGGCAGGCTGCCACCCGGCGGACCGGCTGTGGTCGTGCGGCTCGGGGTCGGGCACGGACGCGTAGGCCCGCACCGGGAACGTGCCGAACGCCGCGACCCGGGGCGGCGCCGCCGTGAACCGCGCGCCGGTCGGCGGCAGGTCCCCCAGGCCGGTCAGGTGCTCGACGACCGGGATCCCGGCGGCCAGGAGCAGCGTGTGGGCCGGCCGGGTGCCGCCCGAGGCCGGCGAGGCGTCGTCGATGTTGATCGCGTCGATGCCGACGAGCGCGGCGCCCCGCTCCACCAGCAGGCGGGCGCCGGCTTCCGTGAGGTAGGGGGCGTCCTCCGCGTACGCCGGGGTGGACCAGTGCTTGTCGCCCCCGGTGTGCAGCAGCACCGCGTGCCCGGCGATCTCCAGGCCGTCGAGGTCGGGCGCGTCGACGGCCCGGCCCACCGCCCGGACGACCACGGCCGGCAGGTCCGCCAGCCGCTCGAGCGGGATCCCGGCCAGGTCGCTGCCGTCCGCGTACCGGTGGAAGGGGCTGTCGAGGTAGGTGCCGGTGTTGCCGAGCATCGTGATCAGGTCCATCGCGAACTCGGTGCCCTCGGCATAGCGCGACCGGGAGTCCGCGCGCGTCAGGTGCGGCGTGAAGACGGGCGCGGGCAGCCCCGGGTACGTGATCAGGCCCTCGCTGATCACGTGGCTGAGCTCGACCCAGCGGCGCCGGTGCCGCCCGTCCCACGGGCCGCCCGGGGTGTCCAGGTGCGGCTCGGCGAAGACCCGGACACCCGTCAATGTGATCTCGGCGATGTGAGGAAGCCGGCAGGCCGCGGCGAAGGACGCCACGATCTCGGCCTCCGAGGCCTCCTCGTGCGGGACGTCCACGCTGAAGGCGCGCACCCGCATGGTGCCCCCGGCCTCGAACGTCACATCGGCGTCGAACTCGGCGCGGTACTGCAGGGCCACGATTGCCTCCCGGGTCAGGTGAGCTCGATGATCGCCTCGACGAGCAGCCAGACGCCGAAGATAACGAAGAGGACGGCGGCGCCGTACCGGATTGCCTTCTCGGGCAGGTGGCGGCCGAGCAACCGGCCCACCAGGATGGCGAGCGCGTCCGCGGCGACCATGCCGATCGTGGAGCCGAGCCAGGTGCCGAACCAGCCGTACTGGGTGGCCAGCGTGATGGTGGCCAGCATGGTCTTGTCACCCAGCTCGGCCAGGAAGAACGCGCCGCCCACGGCCAGGATCGCCGAGCCGGTGCTGCGCTCGGCCTTGGTCTTCTCGTCGTCGGTGAGCTTGTCGCCGCGCAGGGTCCAGGCGCCGAAGGCGAGGAAGGCGACGGCCGCGATCAGCGAGATCCAGCCGGTGGGCAGCGCGACACCGAGGCCGTAACCCACGCCCACGGACACCAGGTGTACGACGGCCGTGGCGACCGTGATGCCGATCAGCACCGGCAGGGTCTTGAAGCGGGTGGCGAAGGTCAGCGCCATGAGCTGTGACTTGTCGCCGAGCTCGGCCACGAAGATCACGGCGAAGCTGACGCCGAGGGCGACGAGGAAGCCGTCCATGAAAAAGAAACTCCCGGTGCTCAAAGGGCGGGCCGGGGGGAAGACGCGGGGCGACCTCGACCCGGCCACGTGACAAGAGACGTGTGCCAAGCCGAAGGTCTCGCTCGCCCCGGCGGACCGAGGCCGTGCGGCCGGACGCCCGGACAGGCGCGTCAGCATGTCGACCGCGACGTTGGGAGCTACTCCCCTTCGCGCCCGCAAGCCTACAGGTACGGGGCCGGATCATGGCCAGTCTGGGCGCTGTGAGCCTGGAAACAGCGGTCAAGACGATCGGCCTGGTCGTGCACCCAGCAAGCCGATCGCCGACTCGGTCGCGGCCCTCGTGGCGTGGGCCGGCGCCCACGACGGCACCGTGCTGGTCCGCTCGTCCGACGCCAGCCGGGTGACCGGCGCCGAGGTGGCCGACGAAGCGACGTTCCTCGAGCGGGTCAATGGCCAGCGCTACGGCTACTACAAGGCCGACGCGGTGATCGTCGCCACCCCGAACGGGTCGACAGCCTACAACTATGCGGCGGGCGGCCCGATTCTCTCACCGTCCGCGGGCGTCTGCGTCGTCACTCCCGTCGCCCCGATGGCGGGCATCGGACGAGCTGTGGTGCTGGCCGCCGGCGACGTCGTGGAACTGACCGTGGCGGAAGACAGTGCACCAGTCGCTGTCGATGTGGACGGCACGCCCGCCGCCGAACTCGGCCCCGGTGACGTGCTGACCACTCGCATGCGCGAGGACGCCGGGCGGGTGGTGCGCCTGGCCGCCGGTCTGCACCAGGCCCGCAGCCAGGTCAAACTGAGCCTGCTCGACCTCCCGCTGCGCCGGGACCAGCTGCTGGAGCTGGTCCCGGAAAGCGTGCGCAACAGGGGCGCGGCGGCCGGGGATCAGGGGTTCAAGTCCCTGGGCTCCACACATACCGCCCACGACCCAAAGGTTCAGATCTTCGCCCGGCGGCCGTCCACTGGCAGTGCCGACACCGGCTGCCGAAGGCGCGAGGTCACGGAGCTCTGCGGAGGTCTTGAGCACTCGTATTCCGCGCGATGTGGCCGCACAGGTTGACGTCCACCCCCCCTGTAGACGGATCGTATACAGATGGCGACCGGGATCACGAGCGAGGGCACACCACTGCCGGCCAAGCGCTCACAGCGTAAGAGCCGCAGCGAACCGAGAACGGGCAGCGGACTCAAAGGAAAGCCTCAGCGCGGGAGCGAGTCCACCGTCACGGCGCGAGAAACATCCGCTTCTGAGGTGTGGCAGGCACGGGTCACCCATGAACTCAGCGCCAAGTTGGTCGAGGACATGGCCGTGCTGGGTCTGGACAACAAGACCGAGGCCGTCAGGACGGCATTGGAGCTGTTGCACCGGCATGCCGCCGAGATCCGCATGGCCGAGGGGGTCCGGATTTATTACGGTGGGCAGACGCCACCCCTGCCGACCGGCGTCATACCGTTCGATCCCAGCGAGATTGAGGACGACGACGAGTGAGCCGAGAGCCGATGCGGGGCGAGGTCTGGGACGTCGTGTTTCCGGCGCCGATCGGCCGGCACCCCGCAGTGGTTCTCAGCATCAACCGGATGAACAGTCAGATCGGCTCGGTCGCGGTACTGCTTGTCACTGGAACCAAGGGGCCGCCGGAGACGTACATCAGCATCGGGCCCGAAGCCGGCGTGGCAATGTACGACGAGTCGTTCGTCAATGTCACCGACATCCACTCCGTGGACAAGCAACGCGCCCGCAAGTACAGAGGCCGGCTCGATCCGCCGAGCGAACTCACTCGCGTCGAGGGGCTGGTCCGGACGTACCTCGGCCTCTGATCGCGGCCGCCCCAGGTTCCGCCTCGCCGGGGCGGAACCTGGTCGCCGGACTGGGCTATCGGATGCGGAGCAGCTCGAGGAGCTCCTTCTTCGGGACGCTCACCTTGACCGGTGCCGGCTGCGGGACAGGCGCGCACTTCTTGTCGGACATGTCGGCCTTCACCCGGCGCGGGAGCTTCCCGGTGGCGAGATAGGCGGCGACCGTCCCGTCGACGCACGTGCCGCCGAAGAGCGAGCCGGAGTGGGTCGTGCCGCCGACCCCCTCGACCAGGGCCGAGCGCGGGAAGAGCCGCCGGGCGGCCAGGGCCCCGGAGTACGGAGTGGCCGCGTCGAAGGTCTCGCTGACCAGCAGGATCGGCGGGGCCTGGCGCCCGTCGACCTTCACCGGCCGGCCCGCCTTCGCACCCCACGTCAGGCACGGCGCGTTGAACCAGGCGTTGCCCCACGTCTCGAACGGCGCCGAGGCGTGCACGCGCCAGTTGTCGGCCCGCCACTTGGACCACGACAGGGGCCACTGGACGTCGGTGCACTGGGTGGCGAGGTAGACGGCGTACCCGTTGTCGGATCCGGCCGTGCCCGGGTTGGCCTCCTCGAAGAGCTTGCGCAGCGCGGCCGGGTCCCGGTCGTGCACGAGCGTCGCGAACGCCGTCGCCACGATGTCCCAGCCGAACACGTAGTAGCCGGCCTGGAGGAAGACGTCGGTCAGCTCGTTGCCGCCGAAGGCGCCGACGGCCGGCTTGCGGGTGAGCCGCGCCTGCTGGGCGTAGAAGATCTTCTCGACCGCGGGCCCCGTACGCCCGAGGTGGTAGATCGCGTCGTTCTTGGCGATCCACGCGAAGTAGCGCTTCATGTTGCGGTCGAAGGCGACGTCCTGGTCGAGGTTGGCGTCGTACCAGACGCGCGCGGGGTTCACGACGCCGTCGAGCACCATGCGGCGCACCCGCTGCGGGAAGAGCGTGGCGTAGACCTGGCCCAGATAGGTGCCGTACGAGTAGCCGTAGAAGTTGATCTTCTCGGCGCCGAGCGCGGCGCGCAGCAGATCCATGTCGCGCACGGTGTCGGTGGTCTTGAGGTGGTCGAGCAGCGCTCCCCCGGCCCGGTCACACGCGGCGGCGTACTTGGCGGCCCGCTTGCGCCAGTCCTTCTCGATCGCGGCGCTGGCGGGCACGTACTGCGGGCGGCCGTAGCGCTGGTAGGACGGGTCGCAACTGAGGGCGGGACGGCTGGCGCCCACGCCGCGCGGGTCGAAACCGATCCAGTCGTACGCGGCTCCGGCCTGGTTCGGCACCTGACCGCCGAGCGGCGACAGGGCGAGACCCGAGCCGCCGGGGCCACCCGGGTTGACCAGCATCACGCCCTGGTACTTCGCCTCGGGCACGGTGTGCTTGACCCGGGAGACCGCGAGCTGGATCTTGGGGCCCTTCGGGCGCGCGTGGTCGAGCGGGACGCTGAGGAAGCCGCACTCCGCCCGGCTCTTGAGGGCGGGCTGACTGCAGGCACCCCACTTGATCGCCGGTTTCGCGGCAGCCGGGGCGGCGCTCGGGGCGGCGACCGCCGCGTTCCCGCCGGACATCACCAGCCCGAGCAGCACGCCCGTCGCGAGGATTCTTCGCATAAGTAGCCCTTCGTCGGTTTTCGCCCCATATGGTGCGACGGGGGCGACCGTCGTGCGGCCGTCCACGCCGGGGCGCTCCCGCGAAAGAGCCGTCTTGTCAGGCCTTCCGGACCTTTTGGAGGATCACCGCGGTGCCGCCCAGGGCAACCACGACGAGGCCGTAGACCAGGCCGGTGGCGCGCAGGTCGAAGGTGTTGGCGGCCAGGCCGGCGATCACGGCCGGGATGCTGAAGGCCACGTACGAGATGGTCAGCGCGACCGCGAACAGCTCGCCGCGCTCGTCCGGGGCGGCCAGCAGCGCCAGCGTGCCGAAGGAGGCCAGCGACGAGGCACCGAAGCCGATCCCGGCCAGCACCGTGCCCACAGCCGCCACGACGATCGACTCGGTCTCGATGCCGACCAGGGTGACCGCGGTGCCGACGGTCAGCATGACGCCGGCGATCATCAGGTTACGCGGGGTCGGGAAGCCCCGCAGGCTGAACGCCGTCACGGCTCCGGTGCCGCAGAGCAGGGCCACCACGAGCCCGCCGACCAGGTGACTGTGCAGGCCGAAGACGCCGACAGCGATGGACGGCCCGAGCGACATGTAGAGCCCGGCGAGCGCCCAGCTGGCCAGGATGATCGGGATGATCGCGAAGAAGTCCACCCGCAGCCGCTGCGGCACCCCGAGCTTGGGCAGCAGCGACGCCACGCCGCCGGGGCGCCGGGCGGAGGTCTCGGGCATCAGCAGCACGATGGCCGCGGCGACGACCATGGCCGCGAGCAGGATCGCCCAGACCAGATGGGTCGGGCCGGGGGCGAACTGCACGAGCGCGCCCGCGCCCAGCGAGCCGACGGAGAGGCCGATCGGCGGGACCAGGCTGTTGAGCAGGCCGGCCCGGCCCGGGGCGTGCGGCGGGTTGAGGTCGACCAGCGCGGCGCCGAGCGTGGTGAAGGCCATGCCGGTCGCGACGCCCTGCACGAACCGGGCGACCAGCAGCATGGTCACGTTGCCCGCGGTCACGAAGACGATCAGCGCGGCCACCTCGAGCACGACCGCCGCGGCCATCACCGGGCGCCGGCCGACGTGGTCGGAGAGGGCGCCGAGCACGAGCAGCGAGCCGATCAGGCCGACCACGTAGACGGCGAAGATCACGGTCAGCGTGACCGCGGAGAAGCCCCAGAGCTCCTGGTAGACGACATAGAGCGGGGACGGCGCGCTGCTGGCCGCGGTGAAGGTCAGGAAGATCACGGCGATGGCCACGAACGCCACCGGATGCGAGAGCCGCGATCTTTGGCGTACGGCGAGGGTGGTGGTCATCTTTCTTCTCCCGGTTCCCCGAACAGACAGGTCTGTCTAGCGGACCCGACACTAGACAGATCTGTCTGCTATCGTCAACCGCATGTCCGCTGCATCACCCGTCACCGGGCGCAAGCCGACCGCCCGGGACCGCCTCCTCGCCTCCGCCGGCGAGCTCTTCTACGCCGAGGGCGTGCACACGGTCGGCATCGACCGGGTCATCGAGCACGCCGGCGTGGCCAAGGCGTCGCTCTACAGCTGCTTCGGCAACAAGGAAGGCCTGGTCAAGGCCTACATCGAGGACTACGACCAGAAGCGCCGCCGCCGGATCACCGCCGGGCTGGAGCGCTACGACACCCCCCGCGACAAGGTGCTGGGCGTCTTCGACCTGCTGGCCGAGCAGGCCGCCGGGCCCGGGTTCCGCGGGTGCGCGTTCTACAACGCGGTGGCCGAGGGCGCCCGCGACGGCGAGCCGGCCGAGGCCGTGGCGGTCGGCCGGCGCTGGACCCGCGAGCTCTTCACCCGGCTCGCCCGCGACGCCGGCGCCGCCGATCCCGGCGCGCTGGCCGCCCAGTTGGTCGTGCTCTACAGCGGCGCCCTCTACGGCACCCGCATGGAGCAGGGCCCCGGCCCGGTGTTCACCGCCCGCTCGATCGCCGCGACCCTCCTGCCGTAACCCGCGCGACCACCCGATCGCGCCCGCCGTGGCAAAACCGCCGGGAATGCCCGGGATGTCACCATGCCGTGATGGATCTGCTCGGCCGACATTCCTGCTGGCTGCAGCCCCACCTGGGGACGACGGCGATCGAGGGCCGCCCCCCGCACGCGTACATGGTGGCGTTGCAGCACGTGGCGACGACCCTGGACGACGACCCCGGCTGGCAGCGCTGGTGGGAGGCCTCCGGCGTGCCCCTGTGCGAGCTGGGCATCGTCGCGGAAGGGCACCCTGACCTGCTGCGGCCCAGCGCCGATATCCGTACGGTCCCCGGGGCGATCCGGGCCAACTTCACCTGCGCGGCCCCCGAGGACGCCGATCTTCTCCCGCTCGCGGCCCGCGAGGTGACCGGCATGTTCGAGGTGATCCGGCAGGTGCTCGGGCTCGGTCCGCTGCCGCCGCTGCCGCCGTTGTCCGAGCCGCCGGAACAGGCCGCCGAGATCGAGGTGACCTGCCGCCCGATGCCGGACGAGGGGGCGCTCAGCCAGATCCAGGAGTTCTTCGGCGAGCCACCGGGCCGATGAGTTCCCGGCGCCGGACCCTTTCGGGGCGGTGCGCACCCGGGCCGATCGCCGCCCTCGGTCGCGGCGCCTCCAGCTGGGCCGGGTCGGGCGCCACCACGACCACCCGGCCGCCCAGTCCCACCCCGGCATAGACGACGGGCTGCGTGATCCGCAGCGCGAGGGCGTGCGCGAGGCCGACGAGGATCGGGGCCGAGGCGGCCGCCAGGAGATAGCCGTGGTGCACGTACGCGAGCCACACCAGCGTCCCGAGCCCGACCACCGCGACGACCGGCGCGACCAGCCGGCGCCACAGCCCCTCCCCGGCCGGGCGGCGATTGAGCAGGAACAGGGCCGCGAGGGCCGCACCCAGGAGCAGGAGCAGCACACCCAGGCTGCCCGTGAGAGCGAGCCGCGCCGCCCAGCCGCCCGCCGGGTCGATCCGGAGGGCAACGAACGCGCCGAGGATCAGCCCCGCCGCCACACTCTGCGTCAGGGCCCCGGCCCGCGGGCGGGTCAGGCCGGCCGGGAAGACGTGCTCGCGCCCGAGCGCCGCCAGGTAGCGGGCGACGGTCAGCTGCAGGGCGAGCGCGCCGGCCGTCAGCCCGGCCACGGTCGTCCAGCCGGCCGGGACGACCGCCCACGCCGGAAGCGGGCCGGTGCCCAGACTCAGGGCGCCGAACAGCACGATGAGGAGCAGGACTGCGCCGCTTGATCCCCGGCCGAACGCCGCGGTGGTCTCGAAGCCGGTGAAGGCGAGCACCCCGGCGAGCAGCATCGTCCCGAGGGCGGCCCGGTCGACCGTCACGCCGGCGCCGCCGATGTCCATCGTGGCCCGGAGGGCGATGACGACAACCTGGCCCAGGACCGCCAGGACGATCAGGACCACGGCGACGCGTACGGGCACCTGGCCGGCGATCGTGACGACCAGCCAGCAGGCGCTCGCCACCGCCCACCACGGCGCGTCGAGCAGCGGGGCTGCCACGGCGCCCGTCATGCCGTACAGGCCGGCCTGGACGGAGTGGTAGGCAGCGAGCGCGAGCCACGCCGCCCCGAGCCCGGCCGGGCGGCCCAGCCCCTGCGCGATCGGCGCGTAGAGCCCACCGGCATCGGGGACGCGGCGCACCAGGCCGGTGCAGGCCGACGCGAAGACCAGCAGCAGAAGCCCGGCCGCGGCGACGATGACGGGTTCTCTCGCCGTGGCCTGCGGACTTGCCACGGCCACGGCGGCGACGGTCAGGGCCAGCCCATTGATCGGCGCGGACATCGCTCCATTGAGACCCGTCCGCCGCCGTTAGGCAACCGCTCGTGATCGATTGGACACCTATGGTTAATTAATTGGCACGGAGTGGGCGATGGCGCGGTGGGCGTCATGGTTCTCCAGCCGGGCGACGAGCGAGGCGCGCACATCCCGGAAGGTGTCCTCGCCCAGCGGCACCCGCAGCGGCGCCTCCGGCCCGTCGGCGATCCCGATCATCGCCGCCGCGATCTTCTCCGGATCGTTGACCAGCGGGAACGACCCGTCGGCGAGCGCCCGCCGCACGTCCCCGGCGGGCGTGGCGTCGTACTCCGGCATGATCGGCGCCGTCGCCAGGCCGGGCCCGAACCCGGTCGCCGAGGCCCCCGGCTCGGCGATGGTCAGCCCGATCCCGAACGGCGCGATCTCCTGGGCGACCGTCTCGCAGAAGCCCTCGATCCCCCACTTCGAGGCGTGGTAGTACCCGAAGTTCGGATAGGTCGTCTGCCCGCCCGCCGTCGACACCTGCAGGATGCGGCCCCCGTGCTGGGCGCGCAGATGCGGCAGGGCGGCCCGGATCACCCAGATCGAGCCGAGCAGATTGGTCTCGACCACCTGCCGCACCTGCTCGTCCGTCGCCTCCTCCACCGCCGCGAACACCCCGTACCCGGCGTTGTTGACCACCACGTCGATCGTCCCGAACGCCGCGAACGCCTCACCCACGACCCGGTGCACGGCCGTGGCGTCGGTCACGTCCAGCCGAGCGACCCACAGCCGGTCGCCGTACTTGTCCCGCAGGTCGTCGAGCACCTCGGGCCGCCGCACGGTCGCCGCGACGCGGTCGCCGCGCTCCAGCAACCGCTCGGTCATGATGCGCCCGAAGCCCGACGACGTACCCGTGATGAACCAGCTCTTCGTCATGTCGCCGCACGTTAGGAGTTCGAGCCGACTCGAAGTCAAGCTCGTAGTCTTGGGTCTCATGACCACGACCACGCCGCGGCTCAGCATCGGAGAAGTCAGCGAGCGCACCGGGCTGACCACCCACACGCTCCGCTTCTACGAGCAGGAGCAACTCCTCGTCGACCCGGTCGAGCGCGACTCCGCGGGCCGGCGCCTCTTCACCGAGCAGGATGTCGAGTGGCTCCGCGTCTGCACCAAGCTCCGCTCCTCCGGCATGCCGCTGCCCGACATCCGCCGCTACGTCGAGCTCTTCCGCGAGGGGCCGCAGACCGTGCAGGCCCGCTTCGACCTGCTGCGCGCCCACCAGGAGCGGGTGCGAGCACAAGTGGCCGAGCTCCAGTCGGCCCTCGACGTCATCGACCACAAGGTCGACTTCTACGCCCGCCGCATGGCCGCCGGCACCGCCGAAACCCTGTGGCGCAACGGCCCCGAATGCGACGAGTCAGCAAACGGCTGAGGAGAAACCGATCGAAATGGCGTGACGCGGGATGGGTACTAATCTTTCGCCGTGTTGCTCGCTTATCTCGATGAGTCGTACAGCAAAGACTGGTATTTCATGGCTGCCCTGCTGTGTGACGGCGCCGGGGCGCAGGCCCTCAGCAAGGCCTTGGACGAGATCGTCGAGAAGGCGGTTGCTGCTCATGGCGTGGCTGAGGATGCCGAACTGCACGGTTATGAGCTCTTCCAGGGCGAAGGGTGGTGGCGCGGCGTCCCTCCCCGGGCCCGCATCGGTGTGTACAACCGAGCCTTCCAAGCCATTGCGGATCACGGCAACGCGCTGATCCTCCGGGGCATGGATTCCGCGGGTCAGCGCCAACGCTACGCCGTCGTGAAGCCGCCGCACACCGTGGTGCTCGGGCACCTGCTCGAACGGATCGACGACTATTGCCGATCACAGAATCAGCATGTCCTGGCGATAGCCGACGAGGTCGGGGAGCAGTCGGTCCACCGCCAGGACGTCGCGCACTATCGCAAGCACCGGACAGGCGGCTACAGATCCCGCCGGCTGACACAAGTCGTCGACACGTTGCACTTCGCCCCGTCCGACGCTTCGCGGCTCATCCAGGCCATCGACCTGGTGACTTTCCTGTACCGCCGCATCGAGACGCACACCGAGAGCGACGAGCGGGCCAAGCGCGCGAATCAGGCGCTGTGGGCACGCATCGAGCCGCTCATCGTGCATCGGCTGTGCTGGTACCCGCAGTCCTGAGCCATCCGCGTCTCTGATCCGGACGCGTCCTGGTTCACACGCGTTCCTGGTTCGGCGCGTTCCTGATCCGGACGCACAAAGGCCCCGCACTCGGCGGGGCCCAAGGCTGGTTCGGAAACCGTGGCTTCCTGGGTACGAGTGTAGCCCCGCGCACCCCACATGCACCAACGAAGCCACTCCCGCTGTCCCGCGCGATCCAGCAGCTTGAGCGTCGCCTCGGCACCCCAGCTGGTGGAGCGTACGAGCCGCGCGGTCGCCCTGACCGAGGCCGGCACGGTGCTCCTGCGTGAGGGCCGGGCCGCCCTGGACGCGGTCGACGCCGCCGCCCGCCGCGTGACCACGGTCATCGCCTGAACCCCGCACAGCACGTCCCGCCCGCCGGGCTCATCCGCGCCGCCACCCGACTCTGACGCCTTCGATCCTCTGCGGTGGCTGGTGCGGACGCGGGCCGCCGGGATGCTCAGGGCTCGATGACGGTCTTGCGGCCGACGCCGGCGCGGAAGTCGGCCAGGGCGGCGGCGTAGTCGTCGAGGGGACGGCGGTGGCTGATGAAGACCTCCGGGTCGAGGACGCCGGCGGCCAGCATGTCGCCGGCGCGGTCGAAGCTGTGGAGGACGGCCATCGAGCCGGTGATGGTGATCTCGCGGCGGTAGATCTCGTAGGGCTCGATCTCGACCCGGGCGTCGTAGGCGGCCACCCCGAACTGGAGGAACGTGCCGCCCCGGGCGACGCGGGAGAGACCGTCGCGGATGGCGGCCGGGACGCCGGTGCAGTCGACGACCACGTCGAAGCCGCGCGGGGCGTCCAGCTCGCCGGCGTTTGTGACGGCGGCGGTGCAACCCAACTGGCGGGCGGTTTCCAGGCGGGAGGCGTTGAGGTCGACGACGGAGACCGTGGCGGCGCCGGCACGCTTGGCCAGTTCCAGCATCATCAGGCCCATCGTGCCGGAGCCGTAGATCAGGAACGTGTCGGCCATGCGGCGCGGGAGGACGTCGAAGCCGCGGATCGCGCAGGAGAGCGGCTCGATGAGGGCCGCGTCGCGCGCCTCGAGGCCGGGCGGGAGGGCGTAGAGATTGGCCATCGGGGCCGCAACGAAGGAAGCTGCGGCACCCGAGCGCGTGACGCCGATCGCTCCCCAGTTCTCACACTGGTTGCCGCGGGCGCGCTTGCACTGGTAGCAGTAGCCGCAGTAGAGCGACGGGTCGACCGCGACCTGGTCGCCGACCCGGTAGTCCGTGACGGCCGCGCCGACCTCCACGATCTCGCCGGCGAACTCGTGGCCGGGGACGATCGGGAAGGCGGGCGCGAACTCGCCGTCCATGATGTGCAGATCGGTGCCGCAGATGCCGACCGCGGCCGGCTTGACCACGACGTCCGTGGGGCCGGGGGCCGGGTCCGGCACGCTCTCGATCGAAAGCGTGCCGGGCGTGACGACAACAGCGGCTTTCACTTGACCGCGCCCATGGAGAGGCCGCGGACGAGCTTGTTCTGGGCCAGCCAGCCGGCGATGAGCACCGGCAGCGAGACCAGCGTGGCGGCCGCGCAGAGGCGGGCGAGGAAGAGGCCCTCGGAGGAGATGAAGCCGACCAGGAAGATCGGGGCGGTGCCCGCGTTCGTGGCGGTCAGGTTCACGGCCAGGAAGAACTCGTTCCAGGCGAAGATGAAGCAGATCAGCGCCGTGGCGGCGAGGCCGGGCGACACGATCGGCAGGATGATCTTGCGGATCGAGGTGAGCAGGCCGGCGCCGTCGACCTCGCCCGCCTCCAGCACCTCGCGCGGGACCTCCAGCAGGAAGGAGCGCATCATCCACACCGCGAGCGGCAGGTTCATGGAGGTGTAGAGGATGACCATCGTCCAGATGTTGTCCAGCATGCCGAGGTTCTTGGTGAGCAGATAGATCGGCAGCAGCGCGGCGACGGCGGGCATCATCTTGGTGCTGATGAAGAAGAAGAGGACGTCGGTCCACTTGTCGACCGGGCGCAGCGACAGCGCGTACGCCGCCGGGGTGGCCAGCACCACGACCAGCAGCGTGGAAAAGACGCTGGCCATCAGCGAGTTGAGCAGGAACGGCGTGATGTTCCGGTCGAACACGGTGACGTACTGGTCGAGCGTGGGCGTGAACACCCAGGAGGGCGGGTTGCTGGCGGCGTCCTGTTCCTGCTTGAAGCTGGTCAGCACCATCCAGATGACCGGAAAGACGAAGATGATCCCGGCGACCCAGGCGACGATGCCCCAGACGGAGTTGACCAACCGGCGCTTGTTCCGAGCCGGTGCGGCAAGGGCGGTCATCGGTTCTCCTCCATGCGGAACAGGCTCGAGATGACCCGCAGCGCGAACGTCGCCACGATGATCGTCAGGATCACCACGATGACGCCGGCGGCCGACGCCTCGCCGTACTCGAACTTGCGGAAGGTGGTCAGATAGATCTCGTACGGCAAGTTGGTGGTGGCCTGGCCCGGACCGCCCTGGGTGATGCTGAAGATCGCGTCGAACGTGTTGACCAGGTAGATCGAGCCGAGCAGCGCGCCGAGCTCGAGGTACTGCCGCAGGTGCGGGATGGTCATCCGGGTGAAGATGTGCCAGGCGTTGGCGCCGTCGACCCGGGCCGCCTCGAGGATCTCCTCGCTCTGCGACTGCAGGCCCGCGAGCAGGATGAGCATCATGAACGGCGTCCACTGCCAGACCAGCGTGGCGATGACGGCGGCCTTCGGATAGGAGGACACCCAGTCCGTGGAGCCGCCGAAGATGCCGTTGATGAGGCCGTAGGCCGGGTTGTAGAGCGCGTGCTTCCACACCAGCGCGGCGGCGATCGGCATCACGAGGAAGGGCGTGATCAGTAGGGTACGGACGACCGACCGGCCGAAGAACTTGCGGTCCAGCAGGATCGCCAGCAGCAGGCCCAGGATCATCGAGAAGATGACCGCGCCCGCGGTGAGCAGCACCGTGTTGACCAGCGCGGAGCGCAGCCGCGAGTCGCTGAGCACGGTGATGTAGTTGTCGATGCCGATGAAGGAGCGGTCACCCGGGCGCAGCGCGTTCCAGTCCAGGGTGGACAGCACCAGCGTGAAGAGGAACGGCACCTGGGTGATGATCAGGGCGAAGATGAGACCCGGCAGCAGGGGTGCCCGGCGGATCCACCGCTCCTTGGAGCTGCCCCTCTTCGGCGCCACGGGCAGATCCGGCTTCGGATCGGCGCGGGTGATGACATCGGTCATGGTCGGCCTTCCCATTGGGACGGGGGCGCCGCGCCTGCGACGCCCCCGGGAGCACTACTTGTAGTTCTTCGCCACGTCTTCGGCGAGCTTCTGACCGTCATCGAGCGCCTTGTCGACCGTGCCGGAGCCGGCGATGGCCGCGCTGACCTCCTGCGACACCTTGGTGCCGAGGTCGGCGAACTCCGGGATGGTCACGAACTGCACGCCCAGCGCCGGCCGGGGCTGCAGGCCGGGGTTCTGCGGGTTGGCGTTCTCGATCGAGCCCAGGGTCACGTCGGCGAAGGCCTTGGCCGACTCCTTGTACTCGGGGATCGAGTAGGTGGAGGTGCGCTTGCCGGACGGGATGCGCGACCAGCCGAGGTTCTTGCCGACGATCTGCTCGTACTCCTTGCTGGTGGCCCAGGAGATGAACTTCCAGGCGGCGTCCGCCTTCTTCGTCGTCTTGGGCATGGCCCAGGCCCAGGTCCACAGCCAGCCGGAGTACTCGGTCTTGTTCACCGGCGCGTACGCGTAGCCGACCTTGCCAGCGACCTTCGACGCCTTCGGGTCCTCCAGCGTGCCCGCCGCGGACGTGGCGTCGTACCACATGGCCGCCTTGCCCTGGCCGAACGTGTTGGCGCACTCGGTGAAGCCGGCCTGCGGGGCGCCCGACTCGCCGTACTGCTTGACGAGGTTGACGTAGAAGTTGGTGGCTTCCTTGAACTCGGGCGAGTTCACCTTCGGCGTCCAGTCCTTCTCGAACCAGGTGCCCCCGTACGTGTTGACGACCGTGGTCAGCGGCGCGAACAGCTCACCCCAGCCGGGCAGCCCGCGCAGGCAGATCCCGGCGACGCCCTTCTGCTTGTCGTCGAGCTTCTTGGCGAACTCGGCGACCTGCGCCCACGTCGGCTTCTCGGGCATGGTGAGGCCGGCGGCCGTGAACATGTCCTTGTTGTACATGAGGAACGACGACTCGCCGTAGAACGGCGCCGCGTACATCTTGCCGTCCTCGCCGGTCAGCGACTGCACCATCGGCTTGAGCAGGTCGGCCTGGTCGTAGGCGGTGTCCGCGGCCGCCTGCGTCGACAGCTCGTGCAGCCAGCCGTTCTTGGCCCAGATGCCGGTCTCGTACGCGCCGACGGTCGCGACGTCGTACTGGCCGCCCTGGTTGGCGACGTCCTGCGTGACCTTGTCGCGCAGCTCGTTCTCCGGGAGGATCGTGAACTTGACCGTGATGCCGGTCTGCTTGGTGAAGTTGTCGGCGGTCAGCTTCTGGATGTCCTCCATCTGCGGGTTGCCGACCATCAGCGCGGTGATGGTGTTGTCGTCGCCGGAGCCGCCGCCCGCGGTCGAGCCGGCGCCGGAACAGCCCGAGAGCACCAGCGCTCCCGCGGTCGCCCCCGCGAGGAGTATGGAGAGCTTTCGTCGTGATGTTGTCACTGCAGATCCTCCGTTTGCAGACAGGCGGAACCGCGCCGGTCACCAGATGAGCCGGCTCGTCGTATGTGGTGAGGGGTCAGACTCGGATGACCTGGGGGCCGAGCCGGGAATAGCGATGGGCCTCGGACGCCGGGAGCCCGGTGTCCGTGACCAGGGATTCGAAATCGGAGATCTCGGCGAACCGGCAGAAGGTCCGGACGCCGAACTTGGTGTGCATGCCGACGAAGATCCGCCGCCGGGCCGCGCGCACGGCCTGCGACTTCACGTCCGCGACGGCCGGGTCGGGGGTGGTCAGACCCACTTCCCGGGAGATGCCGTTGGCGCCGACGAAGGCGAGGTCGAGCACGAAGCCGGCCAGCATGCCGCTGGCCCAGTGGTCGACGGTGGCGAGCGTGCGGCCCCGGACCCGGCCGCCGAGCAGCAGCACGGTCGCCGGGGTGTTGGTGGACAGCCACGCCGCGGTGTTGAGCGACGCGGTCACCACGGTCAGCGGGCGGTCGGTGGGCAGCGCCTCGGCGATCAGCTGCGGCGTGAAGCCCTCGTCGACGAAGATCGTCTCCGCGTCGCCGATCAGGCCGACGGCCGCGGCGGCGATGCGCCTCTTCTCGGGGACCCCGCGCATGGTGCGCATGGCGAGGTCGGTCTCGAACTTGGCCGTCTCGACCGGGTACGCCCCGCCGTGCGTCCGGCGGAGCAGGCCGTGCTTCTCCAGCAGCCGCAGGTCGCGCCGGATGGTCTCGGCGGAGACGGAGAGCTCGGCCGCGAGCTTGGCCACGTCCACCTCACCCTGCCGGCGGGCCAGGCCGACTATCTGGTGTTGCCGCTCGTCCGCGTTCATCTCGCACCTCCCCACGGCTCCTGGTCCGCTATTTGTAACACCGGGGAAACGTGTGGCCCCCATCACAACCTAAGCTGATTGAGCCTGTCTCTGCCCGTTTCCCGGTCAGCATGACACGGTCGATACTGCCCGTAACCGCATCTAAGCGGGAGGTATCTCCTGCCCGTTTGCCCATTTGTACCGCCCGAAGCGTGCCCGAGGGTGTGGAGTCGGGCTCGATCAAGGGCTTCCCGGCCCCCACGAGGGATCGTTACCGATCCTCAACCGCGCACCTCTTGACCGAAACGGTCACGGCCTTCGGCTCAAGTCGGCCGCGAAGGAGCCGACAAGCGTGGTCATGGCCATGCTCGCAACCCAGCAGCTCACCGAGTTCCTCTCCGCGGTGGCCGACCGGCCCGACGGACCGGCGGCTCAGTACGCGGCGGTGGAATGCGCGGCCCGCGCCCTCGCCGCGGACGTCGCCGTCCTGGTGATCGACGGCGGCGTGGTCGCTTCCGTCGGGCTGCCCGCCGAGCAGGTCCCGCTGGCCGGCGTGACCGACGTCGCCGCCGGGCGCCGCGACTCGCTCCTGCTCGGCGGGACCACGTACGCGGTCACGCACGCGCCGGTCAACGGCCCGGCGGCGGGCTTCCTCGTCCTCGGCCGCCTCGGCGCCGCGCCCTTCTCCGACGAGGAGATCTGCCTGCTCCGGGGCATGGCCCGGGTGCTGGAGCTGAGCCTGCAGGCCCTGCACGTCATGGCGGCCGAGCGGCGCCAGGCCCAGGAGAACGACCGGCTGACCGGCTCGCTGCAGGAGCGGCAGCGCTTCTTCGACCACCTCACGCGCGTGCAGCGGCTCATCGCCCGGCGCGCCCCGCTGCAGCAGGTGCTCGACGCCATCACCGCGAGCGCCGCCGACCTGCTCGGCGTCGAGATGGCCGCCCTCAACATGATCGACGCCGAGGACCGTACGGTCGGCGCGCTGGTCTCCGGCGTCGGCCTCGCGCCGGACCTCTCCGCCCAGGCGCGGCGCATCCCGCTGCTGTCCGGCGGCGTGTCCGGCCTGGCCATCCTGGGCAACGAGCTCGTCAGCGTCGAGGACTACGCGAACTGGCCGCTGGCGCTCTCCGAGGTCGTCGGCAGCGGCATGCGCGCGATCATGGCGGTCCCGGTGCACGAGAACGGCGACGTGGTCGGCTGCCTGGCCGTCGGCACGTACGCCGGCCCGCGCGAGTGGGACAAGGGGGCGCAGGACATCCTGCACGCCTTCGCCGAGCACGTCAGCCTGGCCCTGACCGACGCGCAGACGCTCGAGGCCATGAACCAAGCGTTCCACGACTCGCTCACCGGGCTCGCCAGCCGGTCGCTCTTCCTCACGCGGCTCGAGCGGGCCTTCGCCGCCGCGCCCGCGGGCGGTGTCGGCGTCCTCTTCGTCGACCTCGACCGCTTCAAGGTGGTCAACGACTCGCTCGGGCATGCCGCGGGCGACCTGCTGCTGCAGGGCGTGGCGGAACGGATCGGCGGCTGCCTGCGTACGGGCGACACGGCGGCCCGCCTCGGCGGTGACGAGTTCGCCGTCCTCCTCGCCCGGGCCGGCAGCGTCGACGAGGCCGTCCCCGTGGCCAGGCGCATCCTCGAAGCCCTCCGCGAGCCCTTCGACCTGGCCGGCAAGGAGGTCTTCATCAGCGCCAGCGTCGGCATCGCCCACAGCGACGACAAGATCGGCCCGCAGGACCTCATGGTCCAGGCCGACCTCGCGATGTACCAGGCCAAGAAGGACGGCAAGGACCGCTGCACCGTCTTCGCCCCGGAGCTCCAGGAGGCCTTCGAAGCGGCGCTGCGCATGGAGTCCGACCTGCGCCGCGCCATCGTGCGCCACGAGTTCGAGCTGCGTTACCAGCCCATCGTGCACCTGCAGACCAACGAGATCACCGGCATCGAGGCCCTCGTCCGCTGGCAGCACCCCGAGCGCGGCACGATCCCGCCCCTCGACTTCATCCCGCTGGCCGAGGAGACCGGCATGATTGTCCCCCTCGGCGAGTGGGTCCTCCGCGAGGCCTGCCGCCAGGCCGCCGCGTGGAACGCCCGCCGGGAGACCCCGCTCACCCTGAGCGTCAACCTCTCCGCCGTCCAGCTCGAACAGCCGACGCTCCCGGCCGTCGTGGCCTCGGCCCTGAACAACAGCGGCCTGCCGCCCACCAGCCTGGTCCTCGAGCTGACCGAGTCGGTGCTCATCGACCATCGCGATCAGACGCTCCAGCGGCTGGAACAGATCAAGGAACTGGGCGTACGCCTGGCGATCGACGACTTCGGTACGGGCTACTCGTCGCTGGCCTACCTGCGCCGCTTCCCGATCGACATCATCAAGATCGACAAGAGCTTCGTGGACGACGTCGGCGACCACCCGAACGCGGCCGCCCTCACCCTCGGCATCATCCAGCTGGGCCAGGCGCTCCAGCTGTCGACGGTGGCGGAGGGCATCGAGGACAAGGTGCAGCTGGCCGAGCTGACGGGCGGCAACTGCGAGATGGGCCAGGGCTACCTCTTCGCCGAGCCGCTCACCGAACAGGCCACCGCCGAGCTGCTCTTCAACTCGACCCCGTAGCGCCGCACCGCCAGACGACCGGGGCGTTCCCGGCGTTGCCCGCGACGACCCTCCCGTCGAGGCTGATCGCGGAGGGGCTGTCGCGCAGGCCGGCGTTGCCGTCGAGCCGGGGCAATGTCAGCGTTTCCGGTCCACCCGACACCGTCGCCCGCCTGTCGTCCTGGGCGGTGAACCGGCCGTCGGCGCTGATCGAGCCGCCGGCCAGGCTGTGCCCGGGAAAGGCCACCACGTCGCCCGTACGCAGGTTCCACCGCGCGGGCACACCGCGGTCGTCGTCCCGTGTGGTGGCCATGCCGACGATCCAGTCCCCGGTGATCGACTGCGCGATCGCCGTCATCGCGGTCTCGCCGTCGATCGTCGGCAGGGGCAGCTCCCGGGGAGTGCCGCCGTCCGTCCAGACGTACGGTCTGGTCTGCCCGCCGACACCCGTCTGACCCACGATCGTCCGCCCGTCGGCCGAGATGCCGAGCGCGCGGCCGTCCGGGGCCAGCACGGTGGGTGCCGCCGCCGCCGGCCGCCAGACCACCGGACGGCCGGCGAGCGTTCCGGCCACTGCGCCGTCGTCGCTGACCGCGAACGCTTCGGAGCTCCCCTCGCCGGGCAGGGTCGCCACGGCGCCGTCCCGATAGATCCACGCCCGTAGCTCCTGCAGACCGCCCAGCGACCCGAAGATCGTGGAACCGACCGCGACACCGCTGGCGTTGACGGCATGCGGCACCTGGTTCTCGCCCGGCAGGTCGGCCACGCTCGGCCGGCCGTCGGTCCAGAGCACCAGATCGAGATCGACGTCACCGGGCCGGCCGGTCCGGCCGGCGATGTGGCGCCCGCCCGGATCCATGGCGAGGACGAGGCTGTACGCGCCGGGTGCCGGCTGCGCCAAGGGCTCCACCGTGCATTCTCCGCCGGATCGCTGAGCCAGCGCCACACCGCCGAACGCCGCGAGGACACCCACACCCGTGACCACCGCGAGAGAGATCAGTCGCACCCCGCGAGGATCCCTCACGGTGTCAACCGCGGTGGCGGCGCCAGGTGTGCCAATAGACGTGGCCGGCCGCGCGGATCAGCCGCGCGGCAACGGCCGCCAGAAGCCCGGTCATCGCCCCATTGCAGCTCCGGTACGGGAGGTTCGCCCTGATACGACAAGTGTCCGACAAAGCCCGGCCGCCGGAGCTGGTAGACCTTGATCATCGGTCGAGAGAGGACGGTCCGCATGGGGTACGCGTTCGACAATGCGAGTGATCAGGCGACCGAGCATCATGCCGCCCTGGCCGATCTGCTCGACACCGCCACCAGGGCCTTCGTCGACGAGCTGATCGATGTGCGCGGCAAGCGCTGTCTCGACGTCGGCGCCGGGGCGGGCAGCGTCGCCACCTGGCTGGCCGGGCGGGCGGTGGAGGTGGTGGCCACCGACATCGCACCGCAGCACGTCCCGTCCCGGCCCGGCCTGACCGTGCGGCGGCACGACATTCTCGAGGACCAGCCGCCGACCGGCTTCGATCTCGTCCACGCGCGCCTGCTGCTGGCGCATCTGCCCCGGCGCGAGCACGCCCTGCGCCGGCTGACCGAGGCTCTGGCGCCGGGCGGCGTCCTGCTGACCGGGGACTTCGCGCTCGCGCCCGGCCCCTTCACGGCGTACGGGCCGGACGCCGGGATCCTGACCCGTTACCTGAAGACGCACGTGCGAGTCCTGGAGAACCGCGGCAACGATCCCGGATGGCCCTACCGTTCCCCTGCCGCTTTCACCGCCGCCGGTCTCGAGCAGGTCGGCTTCCGGGTGCACGGCGGCAGCTGGGCCGGCGGCAGTCCCGGCTGCCGGCTGCTCCTGGCGGGCATCCCGCAGCTGCGCGCCGCTCTGCTGGAGGACGGGCTGACCGAGGCGGAGCTGACCGCCACGGTCAAGGCGCTGGCCAACCCCCGGAACAGCGTCAACGGCTTCCTCTTCGTCCAGACGAGCGGCCGGCTGGCTCGCTGAGCTCAGCCGAGGGCGGCGGCGATCAGGAGACCGAGGGTGGCGGCGCCGAGACCGGCCAGGACGCTGCCGATCGCGTACGCCCCGGCGAGGAACCGCTTCCCGGAACGCGCCAGCGTCACCGTCTCGAAGCTGAACGTCGAGTAGGTCGTCAGCGCGCCGCAGAAGCCCGTTCCCAGCAGTGAGACGAGCCACGGGGCCAGAGGCAGGACGAGCACGACGCCGAGGATCAATGATCCGGCCACGTTGACCGTGAGCGTGCCCCACGGGAAGCCGTCGCGCTTGGGGATGCAACGGTCGGCCCACCACCGAAGGGGGGCGCCGACCGCCGCGCCCAGGGCGACGAGAAGGACGGTCACCGGCGTACCAACGACGCACCGGCCCACGCCGCGGCCAGCGACCCGACGAGTGTGGCAGCCAGATAGGCGAGGGCGACCGGGGGCCGGGCCAGCAGGACGTCGACCGTCGCGGTGGAGAAGGTGGTGTAGCCGCCCAGGAAGCCGGTGCCCAGGAAGAGGCGCACGGCGGGCCGGGACACGAGCGTGTAGAGGACGCCGATCAGGAAGCAACCGGTGATGTTGATGACCAGCGTGGACCACAAGGAGTGGTGCCACGCCACCCCGATCCCGTAGCGGGCGACGGCCCCCAGCAGGCCGCCGGCCGCTACGGTCAAGATCGGGCGCACCCGGTCACGATAGCGGGCAGCAGGCCTCGCCGTCGGGAACGGAAGCGGTGGTGAAGGTGATGTCGTGCAGGGTGACGCCCTCGGCCTGTTCCATCAGCACGGGCGACCACGAGGTGCCGGTGCCCGCGCCGCGCAGGGTGCAGTCGTGGATGACGGCGTCGCGGTAGGCGAGGGTCGAGACCAGGCCGTCGACCTCGCTCTTGCCCCAGCCGGCGGCGCGGACCGCGTAGCGGGGCCCGTTCCACTGCGCGCACACGTTGCTGATCTCGATCGTCGAGCCGACCACGTCCGAGGTGACGAAGCGGTCGGTGTTGTCGCCCGGGAGCAGGCGGAAGGCCATCTCCACGTCGCGCAGGCACGCGCCGTCGACGCGGACGTCGTGCACCGAGCTGAGGTAGAAGCCTTCGAGCGCGTCGCGGACCCGCAGGTCGGTGATGGTGAGGCGGTGCGGGTGGTAGGTCGGGCCCTCGATGGAGGCGACGTCGGCGCCCACGGCCCCCCAGTGCACCGCGACGGCCGTGTAGCCGCCGTGCACGGTCACGTCGTGCAGCGTGATGTCGCGCACCGCGCCCATGAGCGCGATGCAGTTGGCGTGCTTCTCCGACGGCCGCTCGATCTGCACGCGGCGGATGTCGACCCGGCCGATCCACGAGGGCGTCGACTCGTACAGATAGTCGCCCACGGTGATCGCCGTGCCGCGGTCGCCGCCGTGCTCGCCCGGGTCGGCGGGCGGCGGGCGCAGGCCGAGGTCGCTCACCGCCACGTCGGAGCCGAGGACGTGCAGCACCGGGTGCCCGGTCGTGCCGGTCGAGGTCAGCCAGGTGCCCGGCCGGCCGCCGCCCGCGCCGGCCACTTCCGAGCCGCGGATGGTCCAGCCGCCGGGGACGCGCAGGCCGTCGGCGATCGTGTGCTCGCCCGGCGGCAGCTCCAGCTTGCCGGCCGGCACGGTGTCGAGGATCTCCTGCAGCACGCGGCGGTTGCGGCCGGCGTCCGCGGTCAGGCCCGGGCGGTGGATCATCGGCCGGTGCCCGGCTGGATGCGGCAGGACAGGCCCCGGTCGGCCGGGTTCAGCCCGATCAGAATCGGACCCTCGACCCCGGGCGGGCGGCGCAGCGTCAGGGTGGCGGCGCCGCGCTTCACGATCTCCAATTCCACGGGTACGCCCGTCAGTAGCGCCGTCGCGTGCACGCCGAACCCGTCGGCGGGGCGCGCCTTGTTGACCTCGGCCAGCACCCGGTTGCCGGCCCGGCGGGCGATGCGTAGCGCCTTGAACCCGGCCCGCGCCGGCTTCTTCCGGCTCCACTTGTGCGTCGGCGACACCGGCAGCGGGGGCGGCGGGGTCACCGGGGTCACCTGCAGGCGGAACGTCTCCGGTGCGTCCGGCGTGACGACGGCCAGGTCGCAGCCGGAGCCGCCGGGCAGCTCGAGCGGGGTCGCGTTGGCGGGCTTCGGGCGTACGGAAATCTTGTCGATGCGCACCCCCAGGGCGGCCCGCGCGGCAACCCGCCCGGCCAGCCACTCGGGCCGCGGGGGCTCGGCGAGCTCGACCATCAGCAGGCCGTTGGCGTCCAGGTCCTCGGCGGGCAGGTCGAACTCGACCGTCACCTTGGCCCCGCCGGCCTTGCGCAGCCCCTGCCGCCGGGCCAGCACAGCGGCGCCGCGCAGCTTGCCCTGCGCGCGCACCAGCACCAGCCGGGGCAGCTCGGGCGCGAGCCGCGACGGGCGCACCCGGTCGGACCACCAGCGGGTGCCCATCTCGTCGAGGTGCACGAGCACGGAGACCCGGACCGCCTGCCCGGCGCCGCTCCACTTGAGGCCGACCGCGCCGTAGTCGCCGGTGATCCGGCCGACGATCTGCCGGCCGCGGACGACCTGGTCGACGATGGCCACGCCGCCACTCTGCCCGCCCGTCACCTCCAGCGGCAGGCCGTCGAGGACGACCGGCGTCTCGTCGTAATCGGTGGCGAACCAGCTGCCGATCATGCGGTGAAGTCCGTCCGGGTGAGCATCGGCTCGCGGTGCGTCCACATCCGCTCGACCCGGCTGAACAGCGGGTCGGCGTCCATCTCGATGTGCCGGAACGTGGCGCGCATGGTCTTGAGCAGGGTGTCGGCCGGCCACACCTCCCACTGCGGGACCTGCGGGGTGACCACGTCGGCGCCGCTGCGGTAGAGCCAGAGCCACAGCCGGGCGCGGCGCACCTGCTCCTCGGTCACGAGCTCGACGCCGTCGCGGACGGCCTGGATGCTCTCGCCGAGGGTCTTCCAGTACGCCTCCTGGTCGTCCACCACCGTCGACAGCCCGCACGAGCTCCACTCGGACCAGCCGGCCTGGATGACCGGGATCCCGTACGCGGGCAGCTCGTTGCTGACGCTCCCCCGCACCGTGACGCCGAGGTCGGTGAGGCTCCACAGCGCGTTCTTGCTGAGCGTGGCACTGGGCCGGAACGCCATGTGCTTGACCCGCTTGTACTGCTCGGCGAGCGAGTCGAAGAAGCCGGTCGAGTCGTAGAGCGCCTGGCTCGGGTGGTCGAGGAACAGCCACTGCGCCTCGGTGTGCTCGGCCGCGTAGGCCGCCGTGTCGGCGAACCAGTCGGCGAGGCTCGGGAACAGCTCGCGATTGGTGCCCAGCGCGTCGGAGACGGCATGGTTGTAAACGGTCACGATCGGCCGCTCGGCGTCGAAGCCCAGCCGGTCGACGACGTGGCTGCGCAGCCGGGCCCGCTCGGCCGGGTTGTTGAGGTCGACCGAGGCGGTCACGCCGCCGCGCCACCAGCTCGGGCGGCCCAGGTTGACCTTGGCGCGCCAGGCGACGAGCTCGGCCGAGGAGCGCAGCTCGTCCTTGCGCGGCCAGAGCTGCGTCTCGAACACGTCGCCGATCTGCTTGGTGAGCTCCTCCCGGAACGTACCCGTGTGGGTGTCGTTCTCGGGGAACAGGCCGTAGACCTTCAGGCAGCCGGTCTGCTGCGTGTGGATCACGGGCACGGCCGCCTGCCGCGCCGCCTCGGACGCGAGCCCCCACTGGTCGTAGTCGACGTGGCTCGTGACGAGCGCGACGACGTTGCCGCCCGAGAAGAGCTGCTGGTAGTGGTCGTGCAGGCGGGTGGCGTACGCGTGCCGCAGTTGGTAGTCGGGCAGCGACTGGTAACCCTGCGGGAGGCGCGGCAGCTTGGCGAGGCGGCAGTAGGTCGCGTCGGTGTACGCGACGATCGGCTCCTCGGACCGGGCGGGCGTGGTGGACTTGCGGACCAGGTCCCAGACGTCCACCACCTCGTCCGCCGCATAGGACTGGGCGACCCGGCGCACGATGTTGATGTCGAAGCCGCTCCAGAGCGTCGCCATCCACGCGTCCTCGACGCCGGTCAGCACCACCATCCGCGCCGGCTGCAGCTTGCGGATCGCGTTGGCGACCGCGAAGTTGCGCAGGTTGACCCGAATGTCCTGGTGGAACGCCTCCACCACGATCACCGCGTCGTCAGCCGGCTTCGGGAGGTTCTTCTCCCAGAAGACCGACGCGGACTCCAGGAAGACCTGAAGCTCCTTGCTGTTCGCGTTGAGCCACACCGTGTTGTTCCGTGCCTCTCAGATCAGGTCCCAGGACAGCGGCGTGCCCTTGGCCGCGTCCTGCTGGAAGGTGCGTCCGAGCACCATGCCGATGGCGTCGGGGGCCAGGCCGCCGGTCGGGCGGATCGACCGGACGTTCTGCTCGGTGACGGCGTCGCCGGCGCGGACGTCCTCCACCACGTAGAGGGACCGGCGGAACCGCAGGCCCTCCTTCTCGGCCTCGGTCGGGCCGATCGAGGTGGTGCCGAGCGCCTGCCACGCGCGCTCCGACTCCACGACGAGCGCCGTGAGCTCGTCCGGGGTCAGTGAGAACGCCGAGTCGACGCCGCCGTCCGCCCGGTCCATGGTCAGGTGCTTCTCGATCAGGCAGGCGCCGAACGCCACGCTCGCGATCGGCACCCCGATGCCCAGGGTGTGGTCGCTCAGGCCGATCGGCAGCTGCAGGGCCTCGGCGAGCACCGGGATGCGGCGCAGGTTGGTGTGCTCCGGCGGCGCCGGGTAGGACGCGGTGCAGGACAGCACGACGATGTCCTTCGCGCCGGCGCCCCGGGCGGCGTCGACCGCGGCGGCGATCTCCTGCAGGGTCGCCATGCCGGTCGAGATGATGACGGGCTTGCCCGTGCTCGCGCAGCCCCGGACCAGCGGCAGGTCGGTGATCTCCGACGACGCGATCTTGTAGAGCGGGGCGTCCAGGCTCTCGAGCAGGTCGATCGCCGTCCGGTCGAAGGGGCTGGAGAACGGCGTCAGCCCGCGTTCCCGCGCCCGCTCGAAGATCGCCTGGTGCCACTCCCACGGCGTGTGCGCGCGCTCGTAGAGCTGGTAGAGGTACTCGTTGCCCCACAGCTCGTGACCTTCGGAGATCTGAAAGCGGGGGTGCTTGACGTCCACGGTCATGGTGTCGGCCGTATAGGTCTGGATCTTGATGGCGTGGGCGCCGGCGTCGGCGGCCGCGTCCACGAGCGCGAGCGCCCGGTCCAGCTCGCCGTTGTGGTTGCCGGACATCTCGGCCACGATGTACGGCCGCTTGCCCGCACCGATCTCCACGTCGTTCACGATCACTTGTCGATCCCTCTCTCGGTCCACACCACGGTCTGCGGCACGCCGTCGATCAGCCGCTCGTAGCGCTTGGTCTCCCGGAAGCCGAAGCGCCGGTGCAGGGCGATCACCTGCTTGTTGCTCGCCAGCTGCTCGCCGCCGAGCCGGGTCAGGCCCAGCGGCCCGAACGCGTGGTCGACCGCGGCCTGCTCCAGGCGCAGCCAAGCGGGCAGCAGTCTGCCCTCGAGCCCGGCCACGTCCAGGTAGAAGCTCCAGCTGGGCGGATCCTCCCGCAGGTCGAAGATCACGACGCCGCAGTCGTCATGGATCAGGATGTGCCGCCGCGGGTCGTTCATGGCGCTTTCCCACCACTTGGCGTGCTCCTCCGGGGAGATCACGTGGGTGGACAGGCTCACCGCCCGGACGTCCGGGTGGTTCCGCCAGGTGAGCACCACATCTCGGTCGGCATCGACGGCGTCTCGCAACACCGGCGTCACCGTATGGAGGCCGCCTGAGCCTGCTGTGTCGCGGAGGCAAGGGCGGGACGAACCGCAGGTGACGGCTCGGGGTCACGGCGCGTCATCCGGTACGCCTGGCGAAGCCCCGCGTACAGCGCGTAGTTGTTGAGCTGGACGAGCCGGTGCTTGATGCCCGGCGACCCGTCGTAACCAGCGGGAAGGTGCCGGCGGTAGTGCCGGGCCAGCCGCCGGAAGTAGGCGCGGCGGTGCCGGGGGTGGAGCCGGCCGGCGTTGCCCAGGACCACCAGCAAGTGGTTGACCATCAAGGTGAACAGCAGGTTGCGCAGCCACGGCTCGGGTTCACGGTGCCCGACCCAGGCGAGCATCCGGTCGTACTGGTCGAAGGCCTCGAAGTGCCGCTCGCTGCGGGTCGCGGTGATGGCCCCGGCGCGGCCGACGCGGTAGTGGTAGCAGACCTCGTCGAGGACCCCGACCGTACGGGCGGCGATCAGGACAGGGTTGCTGAACGGCACGTCCTCGTACCAGCCGGGCTGGAACCGCAGGTCGATCTCCCGCAGATGGCCGCGCCGGACGATCCTGTTCCAGGCGGTGTGCTGGAGCCTCAGCAGGCTCGGCAGCCGGGGGTCCTTGAGCACGCCGCTGCTCGCATCGGGCTCCAGCCGGCCGTCCTCGTGCGCGCGCAGGTGGTCGATGAGCAGCACGTCCGGGCGCTCGGCACGCAGCTTGGCCAGCACCGCGCGCATGGCGCCGGCGGGCAGCCAGTCGTCGCTGTCGACGAACCAGACGTAGTCGCCGCGCGCCTCCGCCAGCCCGGCGTTCCGCGCCAGGCCCAGGCCGACATTGCTGCTCAGGTGCACCACCCGTAGGTCGCCGTGCCGCGCCGCGTAGTCGTCGAGCATCGCCCCGCAGCTGTCCGGCGAGGCGTCGTCCACCGCGATGACCTCGACCGACGCCGACTCCCCGGGCGTCAGGCCGGCGCGGAGGGACTCCAGGCACTGATGGAGGTAGCCCTCCACCGCGTACACCGGGACGACAACCGACAGCAGTACCGGATTCATGTCCGACAGGTTTCGCCCCCATAGTGACGAAAGTCGTAACCCCGGTTGGACACCTCGCGAATTACTTGAGCGGCCCGCCGGACAGCCGATGGGTCCTGGGTGACGACTCATCGGGGGAGCATGATGCTGCGGACCTCGGCGGGCATCGCGGTGGCCGCGCTCGTCTGGTTCGCGGTCAACCTGCTGGTGCCCGTCGGCCCGCGGGTCCTGCTGTGGCTGCCCACCGTCGCCGCCGGGGTCGTGAGCCTGCTCGCCCTGCGGCGGACCGCGTCCCTGCCGGCCCTGCCCGCCCCGACCCGGCGCTTCTGGTGGCACATGACCGCCGTGGTCGCCCTGATCACGCTCGCCGTCTCGGTGCAGGCCGCCGACGTCCTCACCGCCGCCGACCCGCGCGGGTCCCACACCGGCAACCTCATGCTGTCGCTGAGCGGCCCGGCCGTGCTGATCATCATCTACGCGCTCTACCGGCTGCCGCTGGACCCGCGGACGCCCGGCGAGGTGACCCGCGTCGTGCTGGACGCCGGTACGGTCGCCCTCTCGGCCACGCTGTTCATCTGGCACTTCTCCCCCACCCTGGGCAGCGGGGTCGGCACCGCGGTGTCGTTGTTGCTGACGGTGTTGTCGCTGCTGGCGCTCTTCGCCGTGTCGAAGGTCATCCTCTCCAGCCACATGCACGTCAGCGGGCCCGCGCTGCGCCTGCTCGCGGCGGCGATCTTCGTCGGGGCGCTCGCGCCGCTCGTCCGGCCGGTGCTCGAGCGCATCGACCCGACGCTGTTCCCGGGCATGGTCGTCTACCCGGCGATCTTCCTCTGCGCCGCCTGGGCCGCCGAGCACCAGCGCGCCGAGGCCGTGCCCGCGCGGCGCCGCGGCGTGCAGCCGGCTCGCCGCCGGTCCTTCAGCGCCCTCCCGTACGTGGCCGTGGCCGCCGTCGACGCGCTGCTGGTGCACGTGACCCTGGGCGAGGCGGCCGACGAGACGATCGTCGTGGCCGCTGCCGTGACCCTGACCGCCATCGTCGTCCTGCGGCAGCTCATCGCCTTCCGTGACAACAACCGCCTGTTGCAGCGGCTCGACCACGGCGCCACCCACGACGCCCTCACCCAGCTCCCCAACCGGGCCCTCTTCCAGACCCGGCTGCAGAAGGCCCTGACCGCCCCCGGCGACCGCCCGGTGGCCGTGGCGCTGATCGACCTCGACGACTTCAAGGAGGTCAACGACACCCTCGGGCACGAGGTCGGCGACCAGCTGCTCATCGGCGTCGCCCAGCGGCTCGAGGGCTGCATCCGGGCCGAGGACACCGTGGCGCGGCTGGGCGGCGACGAGTTCGTGGTCGTGCTCGACGACGCCGATCCGCAGGCGGCGGACCTGGCCGCGGAGCGCATGTCCAACGCGCTGCGGCAGCCGGTCTACGCCGACGGGCACGAGCTGCCGATCCGCGCCAGCATCGGCATCGCCGACGGCCGCAGCGGCGACGAGGCCTCGGTGCTGCTCCGGCACGCCGACATCGCGATGTACGCGGCCAAGAAGCTCGCGGGCACCGCGTACCTGCACTACGAGGCGGGCATGGCCAACACCGGCACTGCCCACGCCCACCTCGGCGCCGAGCTGCGCGACGCCTTGGCCGCCGGCGAGTTCTTCCTGCTCTACCAGCCGATCGTCGACCTGGTCGACGGCCGCGTCACCGGCACCGAGGCGCTGGTCCGCTGGGCCCACCCGGTCCGGGGAACGCTGGCCCCCGACGCCTTCATCCCGGTCGCCGAGCGCACCGGGCTCATCGTGCCGCTCGGGGCGCTGGTCATGCGGACGGCGTTCGCCCAGCTCGCCGCGTGGATCGCCGAGCACGGCGACGCCGCCCCGCGCTCGCTCAACGTCAACGTGTCGGCCCGTGACCTGCGTGAACCCGGCTTCGCGGAGACCGTCGCCGCGCTGCTGGCCGAGCACGACCTCCCCGCCGACCGGGTGGTTCTCGAGATCACCGAGACGATGGCGCTCGAGCCCGGACTGTCGGTCACCAATCTGCACCGGTTGCGGGCGTTGGGCGTACGCATCAGCCTGGACGATTTCGGCACCGGCCACTCCACGCTGTCGATGCTGCACGAGTGCCCGATCGACGAGATCAAGCTGGACCGCTCGTTCACCCAGGCGGAGCCGGACGACCGCGTCCCGATGTCGGCCGCCGTCATCCACCTCGCCCAGGTCCTCGGCCTGCACGCGGTGGCCGAGGGGGTCGAGACGGCGGAGCAGGCCGAGATGCTGCTCGCACAGGGCTACATCGCCGCCCAGGGCTACCACTTCGCCCGGCCGATGACCCCGGAGATGCTCGGTGACCTGCTGCGCAGCGGGGCGGGATTGCCGGGCACGCCAGTGGGTATGTCCAGGGCGTAGAACTCCGCTCTCCCTGGAGGTTTGTCATGGGTGCCGACGACAAGATCGACAACAAGGCCGAGGAACTCGGCGGCAAGGCCAAGGAAGGCATCGGCCGGGCCACCGACGACGAGCAGCTCGAGGCCGAGGGCAAGGCCGACCAGAAGAGCTCGAAGCTCAAGCAGGCCGGCGAGAACATCAAGGACGTCTTCAAGAAGTGACGTTTCGCGGTTTTCCGGGCCCGGCGCCTCGCGCCGGGCCCTTCCGTTTTTCAGTTTCAGTGTGTCGAGGCCAGCTCCCGATGCCTGCCCACGGGCTCCTGGACGGCCGGGGTCGTGTCGTGGGCGACCTGCGGCAGCCAGTTCAGCCAGCGCGGCAGCCACCAGTTGCGCTCGCCGAGCAGCACCATCACCGCGGGCAGCAGCACCGCGCGGATCAGCGTGGCGTCGAGCAGGACGGCCGCGGCGAGACCGACGCCGAGCTCCTTGGTGCTGAGCAGCGGCAGCGTGGCGAAGAGGGCGGAGACCGCCACCATGACCACGGCCGCGCTGGTGATGACGCCGGCCGTGCCGCCGATGCCCCGGGCGACCGCCTCGCGGGTGGGCAGGCCCTGGTCGTGGCCCTCCCGGATGCGACTCAGCACGAACACGTGGTAGTCCATCGAGAGCCCGAACAGGATCGTGAAGAGGAACAGGGGCATCCAGTTGGTGATCCCGCCGCCGGACTGGAAGTCGAGCAGGTTCTCGAAGTGGCCGTCCTGGAAGACGAAGACCAGCATCCCGTACGCGGCGGCGACCGACAGCAGGTTGAGCACCACGCCGGTGGCGGCGACCACGACCGAGCGGAACGACACGAGCAGCAGCAGGAACGCCAGTCCCAGGACGAAGGCGAAGACCCACGGCAGCGACGCGCTGAGCCGGTTGCCGAAGTCGACTGTCTCGGCCGTGTCGCCGGTGACCGCCACGGTCGCGCCCGGCAACTTCCCGAACGACGCCGGGGCCACCTGCTCGCGCAGGGTCGTGAGGGCGGCACGATCGTCGCCTGTGAGGACCACGGAGACCACGGCGACCGTTCCGGCCGGGTTGACCCGCACGTCGACCGGCTCCGCCAGCCGGCCGCTCGCCAGCGCTGACTTCTTGAAGCCGGCCACCGCCGAGTCGAAGGCCGGGCCGGTGACGTCGTCGGCTTTCACGACCACCTCGGCCGGGCTGCCCTCGCCCGGGAACGCCTCGGCGATCCGGGTCAGCGCCTGCACGGTCGGGATGCCCGGCGAGAAGTCCGTCAGCTCCTCGCCCTTGGTCTTCATGCCGAGCACCGGCGCCGCGAGCACGCCGAGGATCGCCACCGCCGCGAAGGCCGAGAGCAGCGGCTTGGCCAGCACCGCGCGCAGGACGAGGTTCCAGACGCGGCTGTCCGTACGGCGGCGGTAAAGGCCCGGGATCTTGATCGCGTCCACCCGTTCGCCCAGCGCGGACAGCATGGCGGGCAGCACCGTCAGGGAGCCCAGCACCGCGGTCGCCACCACCAGGATGGTCGCCACGGCGAAGCTGCTGAACACCGCGTCCTGGGTCAGGAACATGCCGGCCATCGCGGCGATCACGGTCAGCCCGGACACCCAGATCGACCGGCCCGACGTCTGCGCGGCCACCACCAGCGCCCGGTGCGCGTCGGCACCCCGCCGCCGTTCGTCCCGCTCACGCCGGATGTAGAAGAGGCAGTAGTCGACGCCCACCGCGAGCCCGACCAGCAGCATCACGTGCATCGTCGTGTCGACCGTGGGCACCAGGCGGCTCGCCGCGGCGAGCAGGCCCGTCGCCGCCACCACCGCGGTGACGGCCAGCCCCACCGGCAGCAGCGCCGCCACGACGGCCCCGAAGGCGACCAGCAGGATGCCGATCGTGATCGGGATGGACAGCATCGACAGCCGGGACAGCCCCGCGTCCAGCTCGCCGCCGATCATCTTGTCGCCGCTGGCCGACCCGGCCTCGGCGATGTAGAGATCCGCGTGCTTCGCCTGGACCGCCGCCACGGTGTCGAGCACCGGCTGCACGCGGTCCTCGGCGGTCTCCGGGTCGCCCACGATGCTGAAGTTCACCAGCGTCGACCGGCCGTCCTGCGACGTCAGCGGCTCGCCGAGATCGGTGACCTCGGGCCGGGCCCGGAGAGCCTTGGTGACTTCGGCGACCGCGGCTTCCCGCTTGTCGCCCTGCACCAGCACCATCTCACCGGCCGGCTGCTCCGGGAAGCCGGCGTCGGCGACGATCTGGTCCGCGCGCTTCGACTCGCCGTGGCCGGTCTGCACGCCGTCGGCCTCGGTGGTGCCAATCAGTCCACTGAGGACGACCATCGCCGCGACGAACGCCACCCAGCCGAATATCGCGAGCGCCCGGTGGCGGGCGCTCCACATCGCGGCCCGTGCCGCGATCCCCGTGACTTTCCGTCCGTTCTCCATGCCCAGAAACGCTAGGGAGAACGGCGATCGGCAACGATCCCCTCAGCACCCCGGTCCGGGGTGGTGCCAGCCCTACCCTTTTTCCCCCTGCAGGTAGGTCAACACTGCCAGGACGCGGCGGTGTTGCTCCTCGTCCTGGTGCAGGCTGAGCTTCGTGAAGATGTTGCGGACGTGCTTCTCGACCGCGCCCTCGGTGACGACCATCTTCCGGGCGATGGCGGTGTTCGAGCGGCCCTCGGCCATGAGGCTCAGGACCTCCCGCTCGCGCGGCGTCAGCGTACGCAGGGGGTCGTCGCGGCGCCGGCGGACCAGCAGCTGGCTGATGACCTCAGGGTCGAGGATCGTGGCGCCGCCGGAGACCTGGCGCAGCGCGTCGAGGAAGTCGGCGACCTCGGCGACCCGATCCTTGAGCAGATAGCCGACCGCGCCCCGGCGATCGGCGAGCAGGTCGTCGGCGTAGGCCACCTCGACGTACTGCGACAGCACCAGGATCGGCGACCCGGGCACGCGCGACCGCGCCTCGACGGCGGCGCGCAGGCCCTCGTCGGTGTGGGTGGGCGGCATGCGCACGTCCACGATGGAGATGTCGGGGCGGTGCTTCTCGATCGCCACCACCAGGGACGGCCCGTCGCCGACCGCCGCCTCGACCGTCCAGCCGTTCTCCTGGACGAGGCGGACGAGCCCTTCGCGCAAGAGGACGGCGTCATCGGCAATTACCACGCGCATGCCCGGCAGCGTAACCGCTGCCGGGCTGTGCTTGCCTCACCGCTCTCGTCCGCTCCCCCTCTTACCCGGCGCTCCCGTCTTTACCCGGCCGCTTCCGTCTTGCCCGGCCGCTTCCGTTCCCGCCCGGGGCTTCCGTCTTGCCGGCCGCTTACAGGGGCAAGGCGACTGTCAGGGTGGTGCCGCCGCCGGCCGGGCTGGTGACGCTCAGCACGCCGCCCGCGGCCTCCACCCGGTCGCCGAGGCCGGCCAGCCCGTGCCCCTTGGCCGCGCTGGCGCCGCCGACCCCGTCGTCCGCCACGGTGATCATCAGGCCGGTGACCTCACGCCGGACCGTCACCTGGACCTCGGCCGCGTGGCTGTGCTTGGCGACGTTGGTGAGCGCCTCGGCGACCACGAAGTAGGCGGTGCTCTCGACGGCCGGGTCCAGCCGCTCGGCGACGGGCGCGTCCAGGTCCACCGGCACGGTGCACCGGCCGGCCAGGGCGGTGAGCGCCGCCTGGAGACCCCGGTCGACCAGGATCGGCGGGGCGATGCCGCGGGAGAGCGCCCGCAACTCGTCCAGCGTCTCGCGGGTCTGCGCCAGCGCCTCGGCGACGGTCGCGCGGGCCGCCTCGGGATTCGTGGCGAACTGCTGCTCGGCCCGGCCCAGATCCATCGCCAGCCGGACCAGCCGCTGCTGCGGGCCGTCGTGGATGTCCCGCTCGAGCCGGCGCAGCGCGGTGGCCTCGGCCGAGACCGCGGCCGCCTTCTGCGCCTGGGCGGTGTCGCGGGCGGCGGTGGCCTCGGCGACCTGCTCCCGCAGCTCGCTCACCCCGGTCAGCAGGCCCCGGGCGAACGCGGCCTCCATGATCGCCACCCCCCGCATAACCGGATAGAGCGTGCCGAGGAAGAAGATGCCGAGCGCCAGATAGAAGACGGCGGCCACGCCGAAGGAGTCGCCCATGCCCAGCAGCTCGGGCAGCTGCTGGTCGTCGGGACCGTTGGGAACCGTCCAGCCCCAGGCCCAGTAGGTGAAGCCGGCCAGCAGCCCCGCCCACCAGACGACGGTGAAACAGAACGCGATCGTGCTCGGGATGAACCGCAACAGGCCGTGCACCCAGTCGAGCCACGACTGGCCGTCGGTGATCGGGGTGATCAGCTTGCGCACCCACGGCTGCCCGGGCGCGGTCTTCTTGTAATAGGGGTGGGGCAGCTGCCGCCCGAGCACCGGACCGAGCCGGTGCCGCTCGATCGTGGCGAAGCCGCGCGAGACCATGAGCGTGCCGGCGAGGAGCGGCACACCGAACCACAGGACACCGAGACCGATGCCCAGGCCCAGCCCGGTCAGGGTGAGCACCAGGGTCACGAGGCCCAGCGGGAAGCCGAGAAGAACGTACTGGGTGTCGAGGCCGACCTGGCGGAACACCCGGCGGGTGGAATTCATGAGGCGAATCTATGCGGCCGGGGCAGCTGTGCCGATACCGCTCGCTGCCCACTTCGAGGTAGTGCTGGCCCTACCTTGGGTATTTTCCCCATGACAGGTTGCTCACTGCGCGATGCTGATCCGGTGACCAGCTGGATGAACCTCCAGGCCGCCGTGCAGCGGCAGATCGACTCGCTGGTGTTCGCGGGCCGCGAGATCGGCGTGCAGGTCGCCGCGTACCTCGACGGCGAGCTCATCGTCAACGCGGTCTCCGGGCTCGCCGACGAGTCGACGGGCGCCCGGGTCACCCCGGACACCCCGTTCTTCAGCTTCTCCACCGGCAAGGGACTCACCGCCACGGCGGTCCACGTCCTGGCGGAGAAGGGCAAGATCAGCTATGACCTGCGCATCGCCGACGTCTGGCCCGAGTACGCACGGCACGACAAGGGCGCGACGACGCTGCGCCACGCCCTGACGCACTCGGCCGGGGTGCCGGCGCTCCCGTCGTACACGACGCCTGAAGATTTTCTGGACTGGGACCGCATGTGCCGCACTATCGCGGGCTCCACCCCGTCCTGGGCCCCGGGCACCCGGCACGGCTTCCACGAGTGGACCTGGGGCTGGCTGATCGGCGAGGTCGTCCGCCGCGCCACCCAGCGCCCGATCGCCTGGGTGGTCGCCGAGGACATCGCCCGCCCCCTGGGCGCGGACCGCGAGCTCTTCTTCGGCGTCCCGCCCCAGGAACTCAACCGCTGCGCCCGCCTCAAGGACCGCAACTGGCGCATGGCCCTGGACCAGCTCAGCGCGAACATCGAGCATTTCGACGACATCGCACCCCCCGGCGTACGCCCGGAAGCCGCCCTCGCCAACCGCCGCGACATCATGCAGACCGACATCCCCGCGGTGGCCACGGTCAGCGCCCGCGCCATGGCTCGCATGTACGCCGCCCTCATGGGCCACGTCGACGGCGTCCGCCTGATCTCGCAGGGCCACCTCCAGGATGTCACCACGGTGCTGACCAGCGGCCCGGACTGGGCCTTCAACGGCGACCTGCCCAAGACCCTGGGGTACGTCTCCCAGCTGGGCGGGGCCCGCTTCGGCTGGAGCGGCAACGGGGGCAGCCTGGCCGGCTTCTACCCCGAGTTGAAGCTCGCCATCGCCATCACCAAGAACTACCTGGGCACCACGGACGACGACCCGATGGAGGCCATCGCCGCCATGATCCACTCCGCGGCGGCCGAACAGCGGGCGGTGACGCACGCTCAGGCTGTCTCCTAGGTCTGGTCCTCCCAGGTATTGGCTGCGCTTCCTGAGTCTCTCGTTTCTGGGTCTCTTAATGCTGGGTCTCTTATTTCCTAGGTCTCTCGCTTCCCAGGTCTCTCGTTCCTAGGTCTCTCGTTTCCTAGGTCTCTCGTTTCCTAGGCCTTCGGTTGGGCGCGCCGAGCCGACCGAGGCGGCCGCGCCCGCATCGAAGTCCGCACCCGCCCCATGATGTCGGTGATCGCCGCAATATCAGCATCACTGAGCGTGTCGAGCAGAAGCTCCTGCACCACCTCAACATGCCCCGGCAGCACCTGCAAAAGAAGCCCCCGCCCCGCCTCGGTAAGCGTGACAACCGTGCTGCGCTCATCATCCGCACTGGGCCCCCGAGTAACCAGCCCACTCTTCTCCAACTGCGCCGCCTGATACGTCAACCCACTCCGGCTGTGCACAATGCCATCCGCAAGATCAGTCATCCGCATGGTGTTTCGAGGAGCATCACCCAGCATGGCCAAGATCTGAAACTGCGTCCCCGTAAGCCCACCATCCGCCTTGAGCTGCTGCTCAACCGCATCCTGAAGAAGACTGGAAACCTCCTTGAGCGCCAAGTAGGCAGCCAGCTTCGCCGGATCCAAATCATGCCCTCGCGTCACCACCCCACAATACTTGCTTCCAATTCGAACCTGAACAATCCGCAACGATCTCGGCTCCGCGCCGCAGGGTCACCGAACCGCCGATCGACCTCCCACTCCGGTCCGCCACTGACGCGACCGCCCCCCGACGGTCCGCAGCTCCCCCACATCCTGGCGCCATGGACAGCAGCGGCGCAGGTCGCCCGCACCACGCCCTTCCCCACCGTCCCGGCGCGACTCCCTCACCCCAGCGCCCTGACGCCCCGCCCCCGAGGCGCCACTCCCGACGCACCACCCCTGACGCACCACCCCTGACGTAGCGACGCTGACGCAGCGGCACCGACATGGCGGCGCCGGGGCAGCGGCATCGACGTTGCGCCCCTGACGTAGCCCACCCACCCGGGGGCCACCACCTTAAACAGCCTCGGCGGCACGGTCGACAAGTTGTCCACAGCCCTGTGGATAACTTGCGTACCGTGCCTCGGCGAGCCCCGACGGACTGGGTTCGCGCCGGCTACTGGTACCCGCCCGGCGGCCAGCGGACGGACGCAACTCCTACCAGGACGGCAGCGGGCATGACTAGCGACCGAACGCTTCACTGCGCTTGATGATTCTTACTTAAGTCATTTCCAACTGCTTGATGCAACCATTCCAGGACGACGTCAGGCCGAAGGTGGGATGGTCGATGATTGTCAAATCGATTGCGCGAGACGAGCGTCACCGCTGGTACCGGATTGTGGCACGCTTCAGCGCTGATCCGAGTCGATTTCGTTCAGGGATCGCGGGATACTTTGAGCCATGGGGCAGCTTTCCATGTTCTCGGCGGAGCGCTTGGCCGACATGCGCGATCGGACACGGTCGCGCCATTATTCGGCCGAGCGCGATGCCTTTCGTCGCGAGCATGAGGTTCGCCGCGCGTGGGGGAAGTACCGGCGCCACACCGAGCGGTTGCGCCAGCTGCACGAGGGCTGCATCGCACCGCGGCCGGTGGGCTCGAAGGAGGATGGCAGCGGGCCGACGCTCGTTGTGCCGGCTCCGCCGGTACGGCCGAGGACAGAGAAGGCGTCATCGCAATCGACGCTTCCGGTTGGACGCCAGCCTGTGGTGTCGGCTTCGAGTGCGGTGCCAAGTCCGACTTCGAGCGCGGTACCCAGTCGAGCTTCGAGCGCGGCGCCCATCCCGGCTCCGAGGGCAGAGTTCGGTCCGGCTTCGAGCGGGGCGCCCAGCCCGGCTCCGAGCGCAAAGTCCGGTTCGGCTTCGAGCGCGGTGCCCAGCCCGGCTCCGAGCGCAAAATCCGGTCTAGCTACAAGCGCAAAGGCCGGTCCAGCTCCGAGCGCAAAATCCGGTCCAGCTTCGAGCGCGGCGCCCAGCCCGGCTCCAAGCGCAAAATCCGGTCCAGCTCCGAGCGCAAAGGCCGGTCCAGCTCCAAGCGCGGCGCCCAGCCCGGCTCCGAGGGCAGAGGCCGGTTCGGCTTCGACTTCGGGTGCCGCGGGACGCAGTGCTTTGGTTCCGGCCGCAGTTGTCGCTCGCATTTCAGCGCCGGACACTATGGCACTTCCCGCTTCGACGTGCAGCGCGATAGGTGCTCATGCCTTGACCGCGAGCTCACCGACAGTACGGGTCTCGGCGAGAGCGCACACACCGGCTTCGGCCAACACTGCATCTTCCACGTTGACGCTCCGCGTGAGGGCAACGCCCGCCTTGACCCCAGCTGCAGCAGTCGCTCACATGATCTTGCCTGGCAGGAGGTCGGGCTTGAGGTGCGGGGCGGCACTTCAGGCACGGGCCGGGCCCAAGACGCGGGGTCGAGCTTGGGGTGCGGGGTTGGGCTTGCGGTGGGTGGCGGTTGGGATGGGTTTGGGTTGGGGCGAGGCGGGGCTTGAGGCGGGCGAGCTTGGGTCGGACGGGACGGGACGGGACGGGACGGACGGGTGGGACGGGACGGACGGGTGGGACGGGACGGGACGGACGGGTGGGACGGGACGGACGGGTGGGACAGGACGGACGGGTGGGACGGGACGGACGGGTGGGACGGGATGGGATGAGACGGGAGCGGGGGAGGTGGGGTGGGTGGTCAGAGTTCGTAGATGGTTATGGGGCCTTCGGTTCGGCGGAGTTTGGTGAGGGTGGCTAGGGCGGGGGAGATTTTGCCGGCTCGGAGGTCGGCGATCAGCCATTTGACGCCGTATTGGGTTCGGAGGGTGTTGAGGTCGGTGGGGGTGGGGGCGGTGAAGATTCTTTGGTTGAGGTCGAAGGCGATGGGGTCGGGAGCGGGTTGGAGGACGTATTTGAGGCCGTCTTTGCCGTTGGCGGCTACGGTGGCGTCGGAGTAGGCCCAGCTTTCGACGAGGACTCGGCGGCCGGTGAGGCCGGAGACCCAGAAGGCTCGGGCGTCGCAGGGCTTGTAGCGGTTCATGGGCATGCAGTGGACGTTGGTGGCGATCACGTCGTTGGTGGGAGTGTTGGCGTTGACCCAGAGGGCGGCGCTCATCTCCTCGCGGAAGACGGTGCGCGTGATGGGGAGAGGCGCGGGATCGTTGAAGGCCGCCGCCCACAACGTGCGGGCCTGGGTTTCCACGCCTCCGGCCACGCTCGCTCCGAGCAGAGCAGAGAGCAAAGCGGCGAGCGAAGAGGCGAGCAAAGCGGCGGGCAAAGAGGCGGGCAAAGAGGCGGGCCGAGCTGAACGCGGGGCGCCGAGCGGAGCAGAGCGCGGAGCGGCCAGCGGAGCAGAACCCGGGCCAGCCAGCGAAGCAGAACCCGAAGCGGCCAGCGAAGCAGAACCCGGGCCAGCCAGCGAAGCAGAAGCCGGGGCGGCGGCCACCGCCACCGTTGAGGGCCGCACCCTCTTGCGCAGCACCACCACGAGCACCAGCACCAGCCCGGCACCAACCGCCAAAAGAGCCCGCAACACCGGCGTCGCCATGGTCCACGACCAGTCGTGCCAGGAGTTCCGGGCGGCCGGCGTGAAGACGTTCGGGGCCAGGACCGACCACGCCGCCCCGGCGACGAGCCCGACCACCGGAATCCACCACCGGCGCACCTGATCGGCGAGGAGCCACGTGGTCACGATGGCGCCGGCCGGCAAGGCGCACAAAAAGAAATAGAGCTGACTCGCCGACGGATGCCACAGCAGCCACATCGCGCCCAGGCCGGCCAGGATCATGCCGCTCAGCAGCCAGTACGCCGGGTCTTGGCGCGCGGACACATGGAAGACACCGAGCCAGCGCGGCGACTCCATGAGCAGCCACCACACGATGATCCCGGCGACGAAGGCCCACGCCGGGCCGCTCGCGCCCTGCAATCCCGGGGGCAGCAGGCCACCGGCCGACACGCCGTCGTTCACGCCGAGTGTCTCGGCATAGGGCGGCATCCAGCGCAGGACGCTGAGCGGTTGCACGCCCAAAGTGCCGGCACCGCCGCCCGCGAAGAGCCGCGTACCCACGTACATGGGAATCAAGAGCGCGACCAGAAAGCCGAAGACCGCCCACGACCGGCGTTTGACGAGGAAACACAGGGCGACGCCGGCGACCAGGGGCGGCAGCGCGCTGGACTTGGCCCCCGCGCAGGCCAGCGCCAGCACCGGAACGAGGAACCAGACCGGTCCGAGGCGCCCGCCCCGCAGCAGGTCGACGGCGATCAGGGTCAGCAGACCCAGGAGCGGGATCGCGTACGTCTGCGAGGGGCTGGCGAACACAAGCGGGCTGTTCCCGTACGGCACGAGTTCGCCGCCCAGCGTGAGCGGCGCGCCGATCAGCGCGACCGCCGCCGCCAGTGGGCCCGCCCACCACCGTCCGCTCACCTCGCGGGCGAGCGCGGCGACCACCAGCGCGGCCGTGGCGGCGATCGGCACCATCCACAGCCGGGTCAGGACGAGCTCTGCCGGCAGGCCGGTGATCATGCTCGCGGCGGCCATGTCGGCGTCGGACAGATAGTGGTAGCGCAGCGTGTCGCCGGCGAGCTGCGGCACCTCGAACGGCATCGAGCGCGTCATCTCGTGCACGAGCGCGAGGTGGTACATGAGGTCCGGATAGTAGGAGGCGTCCGCGGGCGGGACCGGGATCAGCACCCACGAGGAGGCGGCCCAGCCGACCGTGAGCAACAGCACCGCGCTCATCGCCCAGTGCCACCGCAGCGGCAGGCCGGGGCCGGGCGGGCGGCGCCAGTTCCGGCGCAGCGACGGTACGGCCACGAACGCCCCGATCACGAGCAGCGGCCAGCACCACAGCAGCTGCTGCAGCCCCGTGGCAGCGGCCAGCGCCCACCCCACGATCTGCACGAGCAGCCCGGTGGCGGCGCCCAAGCCCACGTCGAAGGAGCCCCGAAACGCCCGGTACACGAGCGTGCCGGGCAGCACGACACCGATCGCGAAGTAGGCCGAGTATAGGGCTACGGCAGCCGGCCCCACATCGTTGAGGAGCAGCGCGACAACGAAGACGGCGCCGAACAACAGCCAGGGCAGGCGTCGGAGGAGAACGACTGTCACCGCACCGCCGCGGGCGAACGCTGCTGCGGGATCCCGGAAGCGGAGGGAGCGGAGGAAGCGGAGGGAGCGGAGGCCGAGTCGAATCCGATGTGGAATGTCGGACGGCTCTGCACGGTCCGGTAGATCCGCGCGACGTACTCCCCCAGCAACCCGAGGCAGATCAGCTGCACGGCCGAGAGCAGCAGCACGGCCAGGAACAGCGACGTCCAGCCCGGGATCACCGTGCCGTTCGACCAGACGATCACGCCGAAGACCATGAGGGCGAGGCAGGCCAGGAACGCCGTCACCCCGAGCCAGGTGGCCAGCCGCAGCGGCGCCGCCGAGAAGTTGGCCGCGCTGTCCCAGGCCAGGGCGACCATCTTGCGCAGCGGATATTTGGTCTCGCCGGCGGCCCGTTTCTCGCGGGCGTAGGGCACGGTGGCCGAGGCGAAGCCGAGCGACGGTACGAGCAGCCGATAGACCGGCGCCCGCTCCGGCAGCGCCTTCAGCACGTCGACCACCTCGCGGCTGAGCAGCCGGAAGTCGCCGGCCTGAGCGGGCACGTCGCCCCCGACCAGGCGGCGCATGACGCGGTAGTAGGCGCCCGCGGTGTGCCGCTTGAAGGGCGTGTCGGTGCTGCGGTCGGAGCGGACTCCGTACACGACGTCGACGCCCTCGTCCCGCGCGGTGCGCAACATCTCCGCGATGGTCTCGGGCGGATCCTGCAGGTCGGCGTCGATGCTGACGACCCACTGGCCCCGGGCGCGGTGCAGGCCCGCGGTGAGCGCCGCCTGGTGACCACTGTTGCGGCGCAGCTGCACCAGGCGGAGCTCGTGCCACTCGGCACCCCGGGAGAGCACCAGCTCGGCGGTCCGGTCGGCGCTGCCGTCGTCCACCGCGACCACCTCGTACGCGACGCCGAGGCCGTCGAGGGCCGGGCGCAGGCGGTCGACGAGGGCCGGGATCACGGCTTCCTCGTTGTACATCGGTACGACGACCGACAGCACGATGCTCTGCAAGGGGTCTTCCCTACGTCTCGAGCGTGGTCAGCCGCGTGAACTCGCGCGGCAGGTCGTAGCCGTCCCAGACCGAGCTGAACGTCAGCGCCGAGCCGAAGGGGACGATGCGGTCGACGCCGCGGCCGGCCAGGGCCCCGGCGAACGAGCGCAGCTCCGCGGGCGCGAAGCCGAAGTGGCTGAACGTCTGGTCCTGGCGGTTCATCGCGGGCACGAGCTCGGCCAGCGAGGCCACGTGCGCGAACGGGAAGGCGCCCGCCCCGATCCAGCGGCGCGGCGCGTCCGACGGGTCGGCCAGCGCGAGCGAGGTGACGGCGTTCTCCGGGAAGGCGATCGCCGAGACGGCGCCCGAGGCGGCCAGCCCGTACGCGTTGACCCGCTTCTCCACGGCCATCGCGGCGTCGACGACCCAGCCGCGCTTGGCCACGACCTCACCGAGCGCGGGCAGGAACTCCGCTTGAACCGCCTCGGCCTGCGACGGCGATCCGCCGACCAGGAACACCGTCCGCGGCGACGAGCACGCGGCCTGGTCGAACCAGTAGGCGTCGTTCGCGAACCCGACCACGGCACCGCGCCGCGCTTCGGCGGAGGAGGCGAGCCAGCCGGGCACGGAAAGAGCAGCCCACGACGTACGGTCGGGGAACGTCAAGTCCCGGGCGGACGGCCGCAACGGGTGCCGCCGCAGCGCGTCCACGGCCGCGTCCCCGCCCCAGATGACGCGCAGGTCGCACCACGCGGAGAACCGTGCCGTGATCGCGTCGTCCCGCCCGTACGTGATCATGCTCTGGGTCCGTCCGATGATCGGATCGGCCTCGGGCAGCGTGGCGTTGAGCGCCTCGAGCACGGTCTCCGCCGCGCCCGCCGACCGCGACGAGATGCGCACGACGTTGTGGTTGCCGGCGAGCGCGGACAGCGCCCACGAGTAGACGAAGATGGTGTCCACGTTGGCCGGCGGCACGTGGAAGACGTTGCCGCGCGGGAAGACATAGGTGTTGTCGGTCGACGCCATGCGGGCCACCGCGCGCTGCAGCTCGGCCGGGCGCAGGAAGAAGCCCAGCGAGCCGAGCTCGGGGTGCCGGCGCGAGACGGCCAGGAGCTTGCGGGAGAACTTGCCGAGGAAGTCGACCACGCGCGGGTCGCCGACGGCCAGACGCTCGTCCGAGAGCTCCGCGGAACCGAAGCGAATCTGCATGTCAGGCGGCCTCTCGGTACGTGTCGCTGCAGCCCCGGGCCTCGGCTCGCGGCAACCGGCCCAGCACGGAGAAGCGCTTCCCCGGCCAGTCCCCGTCGTCGATGCCGTCAAGCACGCCCAGGTCCTCGGTGAGCAAAATGTGCCCCGGGTACGAGGTCGGCAGCGTGCTCACCACCTCGATCAGGCCGGGCTCACCGACGGGCTGTTCCTCCCACGTCGTGGGGTTGCGGATGATGACGTCGGCGAAGTCGGGGCAGTAGAGCGACCCGCCGGACGGCCCCTCGAGAAAGATCGTCCCGATCTGCTCGACCATGCCGTAGTAGTTGTGCACGTGCGTCAGCCCGGTGTCCGCCTGGAGCCGGCGCCGGAACTCCGCGGGCGACACGGCCTGGTCGACGAGCTTCTTCCAGCCGCCCGAGTGGATCAGGATGCCATTGCTCAGGTCGAGCCCGTTGTCCCGCGCGACCTCGTAGAGGTGCAGCCACACCAGGTACGTGAAGCCGAAGATGAGGAACGGCTTGTCCCCGTGCTTGGCCAGGAAGCCGCGCAGCGCCTCGAGGTCCGGCGCACCCGACGGGTCGAGGGCCCAGGCGTGGTCACGGCCGAAGGTGGCCATGCCGAGCACCCCGGCCCCCCGCGCGCTGAACGAGCGGCGATCCTTGAGGATGCCCTTCGAGTCGACCAGGATCATCGGCAGCCGGGACGGGCCGAGCACGGTCTGCAGGGTCGCGCCCAGGCGGCGGGTCTGCTCGGCGGCGGCGTGCTTGTCGAGGTAGATCTTGCTGACCTCGCCCGTGGTGCCGCTGGACGTGAGGACCTTGAAGACCTCGTCGTCCGGGATGCTCTTCAGCGTCAGGTTCTTGAAGAGCCGCACGGGCAGCCACGGCAGGTCCGCCACCGATGAGGCGGAGGTGAAGCCGGAAGCGGTCAAAATGCGGTCATACTCCACCGAGTGCGAGCGGTGGAAGTCCGTGAGCGAAGACAGTTCCTCGAGCAGCAGGGATGAACGAGTCGCGGCGTCCATGGTGAAGACGCTCATACCAGGGCCTCCAGCGAGCGATAGTCGATCTTGCCGGTCGGCAGCAGCGGCAGGGCCTCGATCCCGCGCACGTCGATCCCCGACGAGTGGGTGCCGAGGAACTCGGCCAGCTCTCCGCGCACGGCACGGGAGAGAGCGGAGTCGGCGCCCTCGACGAAGACGTGCAGCTTGTCGTCCCCGGCCACCGCCGCGACGGCCCCGTGCGCGGCCAGCTTCTTCTCGATGTCGTCGAGGTTCACGCGTACGCCGAAGACCTTGCCGATCCGTTTGAGGCGACCGGTGAGGAAGAGGAAACCCTCGTCGTCCAGATGTCCCAGGTCCCCGGTGGGCAGGACGCCGTTCTGGTCGTCGCCGCGGGCCAGATCGGCGGCCGTGGACGCGTACCCCATCATGACGTTGGGTCCCCGATAGACGACCTGGTCGTCCTCGATGGTGAAGGAGCCGCCGGGCAACGGCAGACCGGCGGAGCCGAGCTTGTCGGCGAGCCGGTCGGCGGGCAGGGCGGACATGCGCGGGCCGGCCTCGGTCTGGCCGTACATGACGACCAGGCGCCCGCCCACGGTGGCCATGCGCGCCGCGAAGTCGGTGACCAGCTCGGTGCGCAGCCGCCCGCCGGCCTGGGTCATCGTGCGCAGCGCCGGGTACTTGGCCGGGTCGAACTTGAGCCGGCGGAGCATCTCGTACTGGTACGGGACCGCGGCGAGCGACGTCACCTTGTGATCGGTGACGACGGTCCAGAAGTCGCGCTGCAGCAGGCCGCCCCGCTCGAGGACCACGGTGGCGCCGGCCAGCAGATGGCTGTTCAGCACCGACATCCCGTACGAGTAGAAGAGCGGCAACGTCGTCACGGCGACCTCGTCCGGGGTGATCCCGAGGCTGGCCACGATCCCGGACGTGTTCGCGAGCAGCGCGGCGCGGCTGAGCCGGACCAGCTTCGGGTTGCCCGTCGAGCCGCTGGTCGTGAGCAGCAGCGCGAGATCGGGGTGCACCGGGGCGGCCGGCGTTTCGCGGACCCACACGTCCCCGTCGGCGGTGTAACCCGCGGGCGGCGCCGAGGAGACGCCGGTGACCAGGGCCGGCTCGAAGCGGGCGACATAGTCGTGCAGGGCGTCTTCATGCAGACCGGGATCGAGCAAGGCGATCGGCCGCCCGGCCGCCAACGCGCCGAGATAGCGCGCGACAGCGGGCACAGTGGTCGCGAACAGCGCGAACACCACGCCGGGCGGCCGGGAATCGAAGTATGTCGCCGCGGACGAGACGTCGGCGGAGTCCAGGGACTCCCCGGTCGCGGCGTCGACGACCCGCGCCCCGGGCTGGAGCAGATTCACAGCGAGATTCCTCCGTCGACCCCCAGCACCTGCCCGGTGACGAACCGGGCCTGGGCGGAGAGCAGGAATGCGATCACGTCGGCCACCTCGCCGGCCTCGCCCAGGCGGCGCAGCGCGGTGCCCGCGATGCGCTCGGCCCGGCCGGCCTCGTCGAGGGTGTCCAGCATGTCGGTGGCGATGAAGCCGGGCGCCACGGCGTTGACCCGGATCCCGCGGGGTCCGAGCTCCTTGGCGGCCGACTTCGTCAGGCCGCTCACCGCGGCCTTGGAGGCGGCATAGACGGCCTGCCCGGCGATGCCCTGCTCCCCGGTCACCGAGGAGAGCAGCACCACGGCCGGGTCGGTGCCGCGGCCGAGCAACCGGACGGCATTCTGCAGGGTGTACGCCGCCCCGGCCGCGTTGACGGCGAACAGGCGCTCGATCGACGCGTCGGGGGTCATCCCGAGCACGCCCGCCGCGTGCAGGCCGGCGTTGACGACGAGCGCGTCCAGGCGCTTGAACGTCTCGAACGCCGTCCGCATCATCGCCTTGCTCGTCGCCGGGTCGGCAACGTCACCGTGCGTAGGCACGACCGTGACGCCGTGCTTGCCGGCGAGCTCCTCGGCGGCAAGCTCGGCCGCCTCGGCCCGCAGCCCGTGCACGACGAGGTCGTAGCCCTGCTCGGCGAGCCGGGCCGCCGTGGCGTAGCCGATCCCCCGGGAGGCGCCGGTAACCAGCGCCACCCGCTCACTCATTGAAGTCCACCCCGTATTTACCGAGGATTCGCATTGCCTCCGCAAAAGAGGACATGTTGATGACGTCATCGGTGTCGATCATCACCGAGAATTCATCTTCGAGCGCGGCCACCAGCGACATGTGCGCGAGCGAGTCCCACTTCTCGTTGTCCTGGTAGTGCAGATCGTCGACGGGCGCGTCCGGCTCCAGGTCCAGGGCGGTCCGGAACACTTCACGCAGTCTCTGCAGCTCGATCACGGGTTCGACTCCAATGGGGGTTGTTCAGAGGAGGTCAACCATGCCGCAGGTCCCGCAACGTCACGACCACGCGCAAATGAACTCGGCATGAATAGCGACGGGCATCTTCCGCAGCCCCTGGAAATGCTGGATCTCGTGATTATGCTTCCGAATCTCAGACGCTGTGCCGTAGGTTCGTGCCCACCCCCGGGAGCAATTTCATGAGTGTGTTGAGCGGTTCGTCCATCCTGGTCACCGGTGGTACCGGTTCGTTCGGGAAGGCATTCCTGGGCTACGCGCTGGCCAACCTGGACCCGCAGCGGATCGTGGTCTTCAGCCGCGACGAGCTCAAGCAGTACGAGGTCCGCCAGATGTTCGGCGACGACCCCCGCCTGCGCTTCTTCCTCGGCGACATCCGGGACAAGGAGCGTCTGGGCCGGGCCATGCACGGCGTCGACCACGTCGTCCACGCGGCCGCACTCAAGCAGGTCGACACCGCGGAGTACAACCCCTCCGAGTTCATCGCGACCAACATCAACGGATCACAGAACGTGGTCGACGCCGCGATCAACGCCGGCGTCCAGCGGGTCGTCGCGCTCTCCACGGACAAGGCCTCGAGCCCGATCAACCTCTACGGCGCGACCAAGCTCGTCGCCGACAAGCTGGTCATCGCGGGCAACCACTACGCCGCCACGCACCCGACCCGCCTCTCGGTCGTGCGCTACGGCAACGTGATGGGCAGCCGCGGCTCGGTGGTGCCGTTCTTCCGCAAGCTCAACGCCGAGGGCAAGAGCCTGCCGATCACCGACAAGCGGATGACGCGCTTCTGGATCACCCTCGACCAGGCCGTCAAGTTCGTCGTCGACTCGTTCGACGTGATGCAGGGCGGCGAGCTCTTCGTGCCGCGCATCCCGAGCATGCGCATCCTCGACCTGGTCGAGGCCGTCGCGCCGGACGCGCCCACACACGAGGCCGGCCTGCGCCCGGGCGAGAAGCTGCACGAGGAGATGATCGCCTCCGACGACAGCCGCCGCACCCTGCGCTTCCCCGACCGTTACGTGGTCCAGCCGGTCGTGGCCAGCTGGGGCTACAAGACCCCCGAGGGCGGCGAGCCGGTGCCGGACGGCTTCAACTACCGGTCGGACAACAACGACCTGTGGCTCGAGGTCGAGGAGATGCGCGACCTCATCAAGGACAACTGATGCTGCCGTACGGACGGCAGAACGTCACCGAGGACGACATCGACGCGGTCGCGGCCGCCTTGCGCAGCGACTGGCTGACGACGGGCCCGCGGGTCGAGCTGTTCGAGTCCGACCTCGAGCGGATCGCCGGCGCCCCGTGCGTGTCGGTCACCAACGGCACCGCGGCGCTGCACACGGCGTACGCGGCGGCCGGGGTCGGTCCGGGTGACGAGGTCATCACCACGCCCATGACGTTCTACGCGACGGCGGGCACGGCCTCGATGCTCGGTGCCACCGTCGTCTTCGCGGACGTCGAGGAGGACACCGTCAACCTCGACCCGATCGCGGCCGGGGCGGCGGTCACCGCGCGGACCAAGGTCATCGCGGCCGTGGACTACGCCGGGCACCCCGCCGAGTACGACGAGCTGCGCAAGGTGGCGGACAGCGCGGACGCCGTGCTGCTCGCCGACGCGGCGCACGCGATCGGCTCGACGTACAAGGGCCGGCCGGTCGGGACGCTCGCCGACCTGACCACGTACTCCTTCTTCCCCACCAAGAACCTCACGACGGGCGAGGGTGGCGCGGTCGCGTCGACCGACTCCGGGCTGCTGGAGCGGGCGCGCGTCTTCCGCACGGTCGGCCTGGTGCGGGACAAGGAGAAGCTGCGGCGCCAGGACGAGGGCCCGTGGTTCCACGAGGTCCACGAGTTCGGGCTCAACTACCGGCTGCCCGACGTGCTGGCCGCCCTGGGCAGCTCGCAACTGCGCCGGCTGGGCGCGTTCAAGGCCCGGCGGGTGGCCCTCGCCGCGCGCTACGACGAGCTGCTGGCCGACGTCGACGGGCTGCGCCTGCCCACCACCCGCGAGTACGTCGACCCGATGCGCCACCTCTACCCGGTGCGCGTCCTCGGCGGGCGGCGGCGCGAGGTGTTCGAGCGGCTGCGGGCGGCGGGCATCGGGGTGCAGGTCAACTACATCCCGGCGTACTGGCACCCGGTCTACGAGGACCTCGGCTACAAGCGCGGCATGTGCCCCAACGCGGAGGCCTTCTACGCCGAGGAGATCTCACTGCCGCTGTTCTACGACCTGACCGACGCCGACCAGGACCGCGTCGTCGACACGCTGCGGACCGTGCTGGAGAGCTGACCGAGTGCACCACGCCAACCACTTCTACGGGCACGCCCACGTGCTCGCGGAGTACTGCGGGCTCGACCCCGAGAATCCGCCGCGGATCAACGGGTACGTGCAGCACGGCTGGAACGTGGTGGACGGGCTGGGCGTCGGGACGCCGTACGTGTCGGGGCGGCCCATCTTCGTCTGGTCCGAGCGGACCCGGCGGCGGGCGTGGTCGATGGGCCGCCGGTACGCCACGACGATCGGCGCGCCCTTCCTCTACCTCCTGGCGCTGGCCGGACCCGACGCGCCGGAGCAGCGGGAGGGCACGATCTGGTACCCGTTCCACGGCTGGGAGGGTCAGCACATCGCCGGCGACCACCAGCGGCTGATCGACGAGATCATCGCGACCGAGGACGGCCCGGTCACCTTCTGCCTGTACTGGCACGAGTACCGCGACGACCGGGTACGCCGCCGCTACGAGCAGGCCGGCCGGGTCATCTGCCACGGCTACCGCGGTTTCATGTGGCGCGACACCGACCCGCGCTTCCTGCACAACCAGCTCGCCGAGCTGCGCCGACACCGCCGGGTGGCCTCCAACCGGCTGAGCAGTGCCGTGCTCTACGGCGCCGCGGTGGGCTGCGAGCCGGCCGTCTACGGAGATCCCATGCACCTGGGTGGCGAGGTCACCACCATCGCCGAGCGCATCCGCCGGACCTGGCCGGAGCTGCACGGCAAGTTCCCCGAGCCGGGGACGGCGATCGCCTCGGCGCGCGCCGAGCTGGGCGCGGACATCATCGCCTCGCCGGCCGAGCTGGCCCTGACCCTGGGATGGGCCGCGTGACCGTGCGCATGCTGGGCGGCGAGATGGCCGACTGGTCCGACGCGGACCCGGCCGGTGGTCCGGCCTACTCCTTCCTGATGAGTGCGCTGCCGACGGGCGGCCGGGTGCTCGTGGCGGGGCCGCACTCCGGTGACGTCATCGAGGCGCTCCGGGCGTACTCGGAGGTGACGTGCCTGGTGCGCAGCCAGCCGGACGCCGAGGCACTCAGCGCGACCGGGGTCTCGGTGCTCTGCGGCGACATCGCCAAACTGCCCGATGATCAGTACGACCTCGTCGTCGCCCTCGACGGCACCCGGCGGCTGTGCTCGGTCGAGAGCCCGCAGTACGACTGGGCCGGCAGCGTGCAGGCCCTGCGCCGCGCCCTGCGTCCCGGTGGCGCGCTGCTGCTCGCCGTGGAGAACGAGCTGGGCGTGCACCGCCTGGTCGACCGCACCACGGCGACCGCGGGACACACCGATGCCGACTGGCAGCCGGTCGGCGAATACGACGAGTCCCGGCCCGGCACGCCTGCCCGGCTGCGCGAGCAGCTCGGCGCGAACGGCCTGTCCGTGGCCTGGTCGGCGACCGCCTGGCCGCTGCCCGCCGCGCCGACGCTGATCGCCGACGAGTCGCGGCTGCGGTACGGGCCGGCCGGGGCGCTCTCCGCGGCGATCGCTTCGGCTGTCGCCACCGCCTACGCGGCGAAGCCGGTGCTCAGCGATCCGCGCCGGCTCGCCGCCACCGCCGTCCGGGCCGGGCTGGGCCCGGAACTGGCGCCCGTGTGGCTGGTGCTGGCCTTCGAGGGCACGGCTCCGCAGGTGAGCTTGCCGGCGGCGGTGCTGGGTGACGGGCCGATGCCGCCGCTGCCGGACGGGCGGCTGCTGGAAGAGCTGTTGCTCGCCGCTTGCCTGCGGCACGATCTGCCCGCGTTGCGGCGGCTGCTGAGCGCGTGGGTCACCCAGCTGCCGGGCCAGACCGCGGACAACGTGCTGGTCGACGGCTCTTCGCTCGTGCCGCTGTTCGCCGCGCCGGACGAATCGGACGTCATCCGGCGATTCGCCGCGGTGGTGCTCGGCGGCGGCTACGACCATCCCTGGCCGGCGGCCGGTGATGTGGACACGCTCAGCGCGATCCTGCGCACCGCGGCGGGGCTCGAACCCGGTCCGCTGCCGTCGGGTGACGCTCTGCCTCCGCCCGATTCGCTGCGCGAGCACGAGGAGCGCGTACGCCGGCTCGAGGAACAACTGGCCGACGCGGGCGAGCGCATCCGGCACACCGAGGCCGAGCTGGCCAAGCGCGAGGGCGCCCTGCGCAAGGCCCAGCTCCAGATCGACCTGTTCAGCGGCAAGGCCACTTACCGGATCTCCAAGCTCGGCGCCCGCGCCGCCCGGAAGGCCGTCCGCCTCGCTTTCCCGAAGGACAAATGATGCGTACGTTGGGAATCGTCCAGGCCCGGATGGGCTCCACCCGCCTGCCCGGCAAGGTGCTGCGCCGGCTCCACGGCCGCACGGTGCTCGAGCGCGTCGTCGGCGCGGCCCGCGACTCGGGCGTGCTGGACGACCTGGTCGTCGCCACCACCACCGAGGATCGCGACGACGCGGTCGTGGCCGAGTGCGAGAAGATCGGCGTCGAGGTCCACCGGGGACCGGTCGACGACGTGCTGACCCGCTTCCTGCGGGTCCTCGACGAGCGCGACGACGACTCCGACGCCGTGCTCCGCTTCACCGCCGACTGCCCGCTGCTCGACCCGGAGCTGATCATGCTGGCCACCGGGGTGTTCGCGGCGACCCCGAACCTCGACTACCTGACCACGTCGATCGCGCGGACGCTGCCGCGGGGGCTGGACGTCGAGATCGTCCGCACCGAGGTACTGCGCGAGATCGACAAGCTGGCGACCGATCACCACCGGACGCACGTGACGTCGTACGTCTACTCGCACCCGTACGACTACAACGTGCTCGGGCTCACGCTGCAGCCGGACCTGTCGCACCTGCGCCTGACGCTGGACACCGAGGACGACTGGCGGCTGATCGAGGCGATCGTGGCGCACTTCGGGGACCGGCCGGTGCCCGTGCGTACGCTGGCGTCGTGGCTGGCCGACCGGCCGGAGCTGGCCGGGCTGAACGCGCACGTGCGGCAGAAGGAACTCGCTCAGGCATGACGGTGACGGTCGGGATCCGGTGCGACGCCGGGCCCAAGCGCGGTGTCGGGCATCTCGTCCGGTGCGTGGCGCTCGCGGAGGAGCTGACCTCGCGCGGTGTGGCGGTGCACTTCCTCAGTGATCTCGGCGGCGTCCCGTGGGCGGAGCAGCAGCTGCTCTCCCGCGGGCTGCCGTGGCACCCGGCCCCGCTCGACGCCGCGGGCCTGGTCGCCGCGGCGGACGAGCTGCGGCTCGACGCGGTGATCATTGATTCGTACGAGATCCCGCCCGCCCATGCCCACGCCGTGCGCGAGTCGGGCCGGCCCGTGCTGGCCATCGTCGACGGCGACCTGCGGGACCTGCCCGCCGACGTCTACGTCGACCAGAACCTCGACGCCGAGCTGGCCACGCCGCCCCTGCCGCCGGGCTCGGTCCGGCTGGCCGGGCTCGACTACGCGCTCCTGCGCCGGGCCATCCGCGACCTGCGTCCGCCCGCACCCCCGGTGCCGCGCGCGGACGGCGCGCCGCGGGTCGTGGCCTTCTTCGGGGGTACGGACGCCTACCGCGCCGCGCCGGTCGTGGCGGACCTGCTCATCGGTACGGGCGCCGCGTTCACGGCCACGGTGGTGGCCGCCGATGCGGGGCTGCGCGCCGAGCTGAGCGCCCGTACGCCCGGTCCCGGGCAGCGGCTCGACATCATCGACCCCACCGATGAGCTGCCCAAACTCCTCGCCGAGGCGGATCTCGTGGTCAGCGCCAGCGGCACGTCGACGTGGGAGCTGCTCTGCCTCGGGCTGCCGGCCGCGCTGGTGTGGGTCGTGGACAACCAGATCATCGGGTACGGCCGGGCGACCGCCCGTGGACTCGCGGCGGGACTGGGCCACCTGCCGGCCCTGCGTGTCGCGGGCCCGGACGTGTCGGCGGCGACCGGGCTGCTCCGAAATCTGCTCACGGATCCGGCGGCGCGGGGCACATTGGCCAATATTGCCTGGTCAGCAGTGGACGGAAACGGCTGTTCCCGAGTCGCCGGGGCATTGCTGCACTTGATCCACTAATGCCCTTGCCCGAAAAGCCGACAAACTATTCGTCCGAACGTCTATCACCCAGAAGTTGCTTTTCCGGCTTTTCGGCGAGCCAAGGGGTTTTCCGCCCGATTTACCGGTAAAAATAGCGACATGTTCAGCATCAAATTCCTCCGCAAGGCGGCCGTGGCGAGCATCGCCGCCGCCGCCGTCACCGTCCCCGCCCTGGCCTCCGTCGCGTCGGCCGCCCCCGCCGACAAGGGCCCGGACCGGGACCGCAACAACCACGGCGCCTCCCAGGCGTCCGACTTCGCCGTGAAGCGCTTCATGGCGAACCGCCGCAACGAGGGTGTCTGCGTGCAGGCGCTCATCGACGGCCAGCGCGGCTGGTCGCGCGTCGAGTGCGGCGACGAGGTCGAGGTCGGCACCACCGGCCGCAGCCAGGGCATCGAGGCCCTCCGGATCATGCCGATCCGCCTCGGCGGCCTGACGATCCAGGGTCACGTGCAGGACCGTGGCTGGGAGCGCACCGAGCGCGCCCGCGACGGCCAGTGGGTCACCGTGGGCGACCTCCGGGGCGACAAGCGCCTCGAGGCCGTCCGCGTCGACAGCCGGAGCGACATCGCGCTGCAGGGCCACGTCCAGGACATCGGCTGGCAGCGCTGGAGCACCAACCGGGGCCGGGGTCCGGCCGTGGCGGGCACCGAGGGCCAGAGCAAGCGGCTCGAGGCGCTCCGCATCAACGCCGGCTGACCTTTCCTGATACACCGCTGCGGGCGGGAGCTTCGGCTCCCGCCCGCAGTTTTCTTTTTCTTCCTCTTTGCGTGACTATTCCCACAAATGGGGTCAAGCCCGCAACGAACGGCCATATCTGTTGTCCGACCAGGCCGCGATTCGCCCGTCGATCTCCGACGCCGGCAGCGGGCGGGCGAAATAGTGCCCCTGCGCCTTGGTCGCCCCGAGCAACGTGAGCTCGCGGGCCTGCGCCGCCGTCTCCACGCCCTCGGCAACAAGGTCCATGCCCAGCACCCGGCCCAGCCGCAGCACTGCCTGCGCCACCGCGGCCCCCTCAGCCGAGTTGTCCAGCGTGGCGACGAACACCCGGTCCAGCTTCAGCATGTCGATCGGGAGCGTGGTCAGGTTGCTCAGCGACGAGTAGCCGGTGCCGAAGTCGTCCAGCGCGATCCGAATCCCCTCGTCGGCGAGGATCTGCAGGTGGGCGCGGGGCACCTCGTCCACGATCAGCTGGCTCTCAGTCACCTCCAGCACCAGGTGGGCGGCGTTCATGCCAGTCGCGCGCACGATGGCCCGTACCTCGGCACTGAAGCCGTCCTCCTCCAGCTGCCGGGCCGAGACGTTGACGTGCAGCGGGATCTGCGGCCAGCGGCGGGCATAGGAGCAGGCCTCCCGCAGCACCCAGCGGCCGATGTCGTCGATCACGCCGATCCGCTCGGCCAGCGGGATGAACGCGTCGGCCTCCAGCAGCCCCAGCCGGGGGTGCTCCCATCGGGCCAGCGCCTCAACCCCGGCCAGCTCCTCGTCCGGCAGACCGACGATCGGCTGGAACACGAGCCGCAGCTGGCCGACGGCGGTCGCGGCGCGCAGCTCGTCCTCCAGTGACGGGCCGTCCCCGCTGCCCATGGTGTCGGCGAAGCACGCCCAGCGGCTCTCGCCCCCGCCGTCCCCCCGGCGCCGCTTCGCGTGGTACATCGCCACGTCGGCCCGGTGCAGCAGCTCGTCCGCGGTGAACTCGCCGGGGCCGGACAGCGCGATGCCGATGCTCACCGACGGGCGTACAGGCCGGCCGTCGATCATGACCGGCTCGCCGGTGGCGGCCACGATCCGGCGCGCGACCGCCTCCGCGTTCGCCTCGCTGCCGATGTCGTGCAGCACCACCGCGAACTCGTCGCCGCCCAGCCGCCCCGCCACGTCCGCGCCGAGGATCGCCTCGCGCAGCACGCGGGCCACCCCGATCAGCAGCTGGTCGCCGGCCTTGTGGCCCTGCGTGTCGTTGACCTGCTTGAAGCCGTTCATGTCGACCAGCAGCACGGCCGTGGCCCGGCCGCCGCGGCTGTCCCGCTCCAGCCCCTGGATGAGCCGGTCCCGCAGGTGGGAGCGGTTCGCGAGCCCAGTGAGCCCGTCGGTCGCCGCCGCCTGGTCGCTCTCCCGCTGCACGGCCAGCTGGCGCAGCACCACGAGCCCGGTGATGGCCAGGCCGCCGAGGGTCAGGCCGCTCCACGGGAAGGCACTCTGCTCCCGCGTCGCGGCATAGATCATGAGGCCGAAACCGACAGTGATCGCAATGTAGGGCACCGCGGGACGGAACACGCACCGCTCGGCCAGCGCGGAGGCGTCCTCCGGCTCGCCGCAGCGCAGCACCGGCGCGGCGGCCAGCAGCGTGAGCCACGTCAAGACGCACATCACCTGGTAGCGGTCGTCCCGGGCAGTGTCGCCGCCGTGCGAGGCCAGGTAGCCGGTCCAGGCGTCGAAGCAGAACATGAACAGCACCGCCGCCGCGAGCGCCGTGACCGTCACCGACCCGGCCGCGATGGTCCCGCGCCGCAGCAGCCGGGTGAACCCGAGCACCAGGAGCACGTCGAGCACCGGGAACGCGGCCGCCGCGGCGACGACGCCCGGCCGCTCCCCCACGTACGGGCCGACCACGAGGTACCACACGGCCATCGCCGCAGCGGCCCCCGCGAGCAGGACGTCCAGCACCGACTTGCGCCGCTCCAGCGCGGACACGGCCCGCATCGGGAAGGAGTACGCCGCGAGCAGCAGCACGCCGACGATCGCCAGCCGGGCCAGGTCGGCGGGGGCGGGAAACTGCCGATCGGACCCCGGCACGAGGAACAGCGCCAGAGTCACGAGCTCCAGCGGGAACACCGCCGCGAAGGCTCGCCACGCGCGCCGGGCCATCGTTCCCGACCCGGAGATGCGGGCGGCCCGCAACGCGGCGCCGAATCCGATCGCGCACAGCACGAGGACGGCCGTCGCGCCGACCGCGACGTGCGGCAGCACGAGGAGCGTCGCCATGCTGACAGCCCACACCCCGGCCAGCACGCCGAGAACACGGTACGAGTTCACGGCTGCCTCATCGGCGACGAACGCTCAGTCATGAGTACGTCACCCTAAGTTGCCGGGCGTGGGGCGCCGAACAGAATGGTGTGCCTACCGTGTTGATCGCCGATGACGATGCGGATCATCGGGAGCTGATGACGCTGGCCCTGCTCCGGGTCGGGTACGAGGTCGAGGCCGCCCCCGACGCCCGGAGCGCGCTGCGGCTCGCGGCGGCCGGGGACTTCGACGCCGCGCTGGTGGATCTGCGCATGCCCGATCTGTCCGGCGTCGAGGTGTGCCGGGAGCTGCGCGCCGCCGGGCGGACCGCGCAGTTGCCGATCATGGTGGTCAGCGCCGACGTGAGCGGGCAGCGGATCACCGAGGCGATGGCGGCCGGGGCCGATGACTATCTGACGAAGCCGTTCCATCGGGCGGAGCTGGGAGCGCGGGTGGAGGCGCTGCTGCTCCGGCGGGCTCGGGCCGCGACTCGGCGGGCTTCTGACGCGGCGTTGCTTGCTGCGCGGGCCGCTGTGCCGCGTCCGGTTGTCACTTCTGTTTCAGGCAGACGTACGGCGTGATGGGCAGTCACCCGACGTATGCCGGACGGGCCCGCCGCGCGTAGCGTCAGCGGCATGGATCTTTCGGCCGGCTCGCCCGTGCGCTACCAGTCCGCCACCGGGCGCTGGGTGCTGCTCGCCACGGTGCTGGGCTCGGCGCTGGCGTTCATCGACTCGACGGTGGTCAACATCGCCCTGCCCGCCATCGGGCGCGACCTCGGCGCCGACGCCGCCGGCCTGCAGTGGACCGTCAACGGCTATGCCCTGAGCCTCGCCGCCCTGGTGCTGGTGGGCGGCTCGCTCGGCGACCGGTTCGGCCGCCGCCGGGTGTTCGCCATCGGGGTCGCCTGGTTCGCCGTCGCGTCGCTGCTCTGCGGCCTGGCGCCGTCGATCGAGCTGCTCGTCGCCGCGCGCGTGATCCAGGGCGTCGGCGGTGCCCTGCTGACGCCCGGCGCGCTGGCGATCCTCGAGGCGTCGTTCGCGCGGGAGGACAGGTCCCGGGCCATCGGTGCGTGGTCCGGGCTCGGGGGCATCGGCGGCGCGCTCGGCCCGTTCCTCGGCGGCTGGCTCGTGGAGCTGGCCGACTGGCGCCTGATCTTCCTCATCAACGTGCCGCTGGCCGCGATCGTGCTGGCCGTGACCCTGCGCCACGTGCCGGAGTCCCGGGCCGCCTCCGCCCCGGGCATCGACGTGACCGGGGTGCTGACCGGGGCGATCGGGCTGGGCGGGCTCACGTACGGGTTCACCGCCTGGCCCGACGCCGGCCCCGGCAGCCCCGTGGTGCTGGCGTCGCTCGCGGTCGGCGTGCTCGGGCTGGCCGGCTTCGTCGTGCGGCAGCGCCGGGCGCGGCACCCCATGCTGCCGCTGGAGATCTTCCGCGCGCGGGCGTTCAGCGGCGCCAACGTCGTGACCTTCCTGGTCTATGCGGCCAACGGCGGCGTGTTCTTCCTGGTGGTCCTCAACCTGCAGGTGGTCTCGGGCTTCAGCCCCCTGACCGGCGGGCTGGCCCTGCTGCCGGTGACCGGGCTCATGCTCCTGCTGTCCGCGCGGGCCGGGGCGCTGGCGCAGCGGATCGGCCCCCGCATCCCGATGACCGCCGGCCCGATCGTCTGCGCCGCCGCCCTCGTCTGGTTCTCCCGCATCGGCCCCGGCGCCTCCTACGCGGCCGACGTCCTGCCCCCCGTGATCCTCTTCGGTCTCGGCCTGTCCCTCCTCGTCGCGCCCCTGACGGCCACGGCCCTGGGCGCCCTCGACGACGCCTACGCCGGCGTGGCCAGCGGCGTCAACAATGCCGTGGCCCGGGCGGCGGGCCTGCTGTCCGTGGCCGTCCTGCCCCTCGCGGCCGGCATCGGAGCGGGCAGCCTGACCGACCCGGCCGACCTCGCCCCGACCTACCGCGGCTCGATGCTCATCTGCGCCGCCCTGATGGCAGCCGGCGGCCTGCTCGCCTTCCTCCTCATCCCGACGCGCCTGCCGGCCCACCAGCCCGAAAAACGCTCCTTCTGCGACGTGGCAGGCCCACCCGTCCGCGCCCGCACCGACGCGGCCCGCCAAGAAACCGGTGCCGCCGGCACACCCGCCTGACCCCCGCGCCGAGGTCACGCTCCGCCGCCGAGCGCCGGGGCACCAAGGTGCGCACCCTGCTCGCCGTGCTATTGCTGGAGACGTCGACGCCCCTGCACCACCTCGACCTCACCGGCGCCCCGAATGCGCCCCACGACCTCTCGGCGTTCCATCCGCCGAGCCGCACGCGCGGGTCATCGGCCGGTGGAGGGGCGTGGATCGGGCGCCGTCGGGTCAGCGAGCGCAGTCTCCCGGAAGAGGCTGCGCACGAGGGACGCGCCGGCCTCGAGGTCCCGGAGGACGTGCTCGCGAATGTCGTGCGTGGTCCGGATGCCGTCGGCCAGCCGCAGGAGCCCGCTCAAGTGAAGTCGCCAGAGGCTGATCAGCGCCCCTGCGAGGATGTGGACGTGGGGCGAGTCGACAGGCAGCCGAGCCTGGTGCGCGACCGCCCTCATCGCTGAGTTCGTAAGGGACTCCTGGCGCTCGGCGGTAGCGGCACGGAGGCCGGGGTTCGCCCCTACGAGCAGCGCGAACGCACGGACCGCCCCGACGACCTCACTGTCGCGGCCGGCCTCGGCCGGTTCGTCCTCGAGCAGCGCGAGCTCGCTCTTGATGCAGGACACGACGACGTCGAGGACGTGCAGCCCGCCGATCGGCTCCCGCCGATCCTCCGCCGCCTTGTCGAGCTCGATGGCAAGCCGCTCGCCTCTGTCGTGGATGAGCGATTCCTTGGTGGGGAAATGATTCCAGACGGTCTTGGTCGACACTCCGCACGCCTCGGCGATGTCCGACACCCGGACCGCATCGAACCCGTCGGCCAGGAACATCGCCGTAGCCGTGTCGGACAGCCTGCGCCGGAGCGCTTGTCGCTTGCGCTCACGTGTCCCGGCCGGGCGCTGCTCGTCACCGCTCATCGTTCGGTCGTCACCTCATCGGTCGATCGGCGTGATGACGACGATAACTTACATTCAGTGTAGGAAAATTCTTACACCGAGTGTAATGTTCTGCCGGGCGGGTCGATCGAGCCCCGGACCGCCCGACAACGACAACTCGAGCCCGGAGTGTGCGAGATGACCGACCCTGTCTTGAGCCCCCCTGACAGGAGGACAGACAAGAGCCGATGGGTGGCTCTGCTCGTGCTGAGCCTCGTTCAGCTGATGGACGTCCTCGACGGGACGATCATCAACATCGCCCTGCCGAGCGCCCAGGCCGAGCTGGGTTTCACCCAGGACAACCGCGAGTGGCTGGTCACCGGGTATGCCCTCACCTACGGCAGCCTCCTTCTCTTCGGCGGCCGCCTGGCCGACCGCTTCGGCCGGCTGAGACTTCTCTTCGTCGGCCTTACCGGCTTCGCCGTGTCCTCTGCCGTCGGTGGCGCGGCTACCAGCTTCGAGATGCTGTTGTCGGCTCGGATCGGTCAGGGCCTGTTCGCAGCAGCGCTGGCGCCCGCGGCGTTGTCCTTGGTCTCGGTGACCTTCGCGAACAACCCGTCGGAGCGGGGTAAGGCGTTCGCGGTCTTCGGAGCAGTCTCCGGGATGGGCGGAGCGATCGGGTTGACCGCGGGCGGCGTGCTCACCGACCAGCTGTCCTGGCGCTGGTGCCTGTACATCAACGTCGCCATCGCGGCCGTGGCCGTTCTGGGCACACTGCTGTTCGTCCGAGACCGCGGGGGTGTGCCGGGCGACTCGTCGTCCAGGTCGATCGACTTTGCCGGGGCTGTGCTCATCGCCGGAGGGCTCGGAGGCATTGTCTTCGGCCTGGGCAACTCCGCCGTCGACGGATGGGAGGCACCGGCCACCTGGCTGCCGGTGCTCGGAGGAGGCCTGCTCATCGCCGCGTTCGTGGCCCGCGAGATGCGGGCCGAGCACCCACTCATGCCGCTCTCGGTGATCCTGGACCGCAACCGCGGCGCCGCCTACCTGGGCATCGCGATCTCGGGTGTCGGCTCGTTCGCCGTCTTCCTCTACTTGTCGTACTTCCTTCAGCAGGCGCTGGGCTACTCCGCCACAGCCGCAGGCTTCGCGTTCCTGCCCTTCGCCGGAGCATTGGTCATCGGCGCGGGAATCTCCGGGTCCGCGCTGCTACCCCGCTTCGGGCCGCGCCCGATCATCCCCGCGGGCTGCCTGGCCAGTGCCGCGTCCTTGCTGCTGCTCACCCGCATCAACCTCGACACCGAGTACGTGACCGGCGTGCTCCCCGCCATCCTCCTCGCCGGGTTCGGCACCGGCCTGATCTTCGGATCCGCTCAGAACGTCGCCACCTCGGGGGTCGCCAGCTCCCGCTCGGGTGTGGCGTCCGCCCTGGTCAACACGATGCAACAGGTGGGAGGCGCGATCGGCCTGGCGCTGTTCACCTATGTCAGCGCGACCGCGACCGACCGATATCTCTCCGGCCACGGCGGCCAGCAGGCGCAAGCGCTCGCCGCGCTGGCGAGCTACCACGCCGTGTTCTGGGTTGCCATCGGCGTCTTCGTCGTCGGAGCAGTCATCACCGCCGCCACCTTCCGATCCGGCACCATCGACCTGAACGAGGAGGCCGCGCCGGCGCACTGACACCCCGGCCGGGAAACGGGGCGACTCGGGGGCGGGGCTTTGGTTCAATGCGCGGATGAGGATTCCGCCCAAGGTGGTGCCCGGGGATCGGGTGGCTGTTCTTTCGCTCGCGGCTCCGGCGCCGGCCGTGTTTCCGGCGGTGCATGAGCTGGGGTTGCGGCGGCTACGGGAGCAGATCGGGCTGGTGCCGGTGGAGTTTCCGACGACGCGGCGGGGCGGGTCGGCTGCGGAGCGGGCCCGGGATCTGATGGCGGCGTGGGGAGATCCGGGCATTCGGGCGGTCATGGCCACGATCGGCGGGGACGATCAGATCACGGTGCTACGGCATCTTGACCCCGAGGTTTTCCGGGCCGATCCGAAGCCTTTCTTCGGCTACTCGGACAACACGAACCTGCTCAATTGGCTGTGGTACCACGGCGTCGCCGGGTATCACGGCGGGTCGACGATGGTGTATCTCGCGCAGGGCGGCGGGATCGATCCGGTGCACGAGAAGTCGTTGCGGGCGGCCCTGTTCACCGGGGGCGATGTGGAGGTTCATCCGGTTGCGGAGTTCAGCGACGAGGAGTTGAACTGGGCCGATCCGGCGTCGCTGGAGCGCTCGGTTCCCCCGTACGCGAGCCCGGGCTGGACCTGGCACCAGCCGGACCGGGTCGTCAGCGCCCCGGCCTGGGGCGGCAGCCTCGAGATCCTGAGCTGGACGGCGGCCGTGAGCCGGTGGGTGCGGCCGGTCGAGGACTACTCGGGGTGTGTGCTGCTGCTGGAGACCTCCGAGGAGCTGCCGTCGGCGGAGAAGGTCTTCCGGATTCTGCGCAACTTCGGGGAGCGCGGGCTGCTCGAGCAGTTCCCGGCCGTGCTGTTCGCGCAGGCCAAAGGCACCGCGATCGGCGACGAGCGGCCGGTGCCCGCCCGTACGGAATATCGCGAGCAGCAGCGCGAAGCAGTGCTGAAGGCGTTCGCCACCTACCACCCCGAGGCGATGATCGTTTTCGGTGTCGATTTCGGACACACGTCGCCGCAGTGGATCCTGCCGTACGGCGGCCGCATCACGGTCGACGGGCCCGCTCGGCGGATAACGGCGCACTACTGAGACCGAACGCCGGGACAAGAAGCGCCAAGGGGCGGCGCACTGCCGAGACCGGGCAGCGCTAGTGACGGATGCCGAAGTTCTGGGTCCAGACGAGGGCACCGCGCCGGGCGGTGGCGACGCCCACGCCCAGGTGGGTGTAGCTGGTGTGGAGGATGTTCGCCCGGTGACCGGGGCTGCGCATCCAGGCGGTCACCACCTGGATCGGGTTCTCCTGGCCCCAGGCGATGTTCTCCCCCACGGCCGCGAAGGCGTCGCCCGCCACCACGACCACCCGGTCCCCGACCGTCGTGCCCTCCGGGGACACGTGGCTGTAGTAGTTGCGCTTCGCCATGTCCGCCGAGTGCGCCCGGGCCGCCTCGCCGAGCAGCGGATCGGTGTCCAGCCGGGACTGCCCCGCGCGGCGGCGCTCCTCGTTGACCAGGCTGAGCACCCGCTTCTCGAGGTTGGCCTGGACGAGTGGCCGCATCGTCAGCCGAGGCACGGCACCCGGGCGAAGCGGGGCACGGCGGCCGCGGGCAGCGCCATCGCGGGCGGGCCGGCGACGGCCCACTGCTCGGCCGCGCGGTGCAGGGAGGAGAGGGCCAGGTCGTCGAAGGGTACGTGGCCCCGGTCGGGCTCGTCCGGCGGCAGCTCGCGCAACAACAGTCGCCCGCGCCGTTCACCCACCGGCGGCATCGTCTCGAGGACCTTGAACGAGGTGCCGGGCCGGAAGAGCACACGCGCGGGGACGCCGGTGCCGTCCTCCAGCTCCAGCAGACGCGTACGCCGCCCGGTCATCGACCACACAAGCACGTCGACCGTCCCGGGCAGCCCGCCCACCGGCTCGGTCAGCGCGTTGGTGAAGGACCACTCGGTCAGCACGCGCTGCTCCTCGACGGCGCGCAGATCGGCGCCGGTCAGGTCGGCGCGCAGCAGGGCCAGGCCACGGTGGGACGGCAGCCGGGTCAGGCCGGCGGTCACGCACCGGGCGAACGGCACCTGCGGGCCCCGGTTGCCCGTCCGCAGCGCCTCGTCCAGCCCGTCACCCACCGGCGACAGGTAGAGCCGCACCGCCACGGCGTCGGTCATCGTGTCCGGCCCGGCGTGGAAGCCGGGGTGCTCGGCCAGGATCCGCGACACCGAGCTGGCCGCCGCGTCGAACTCCCGGGACAGCGTGTCGCGCAACCATTCCCGCTCGGCCGTGAGACCGCCCGGCCCGGGAACACCTTGCGCTTCGGGCGGCGGCACCCGGGAGAAACGTACGCCCTCCGCCCGCCGCAACGACTCCAGCACCCGCGCGGCGTCCTCCTCGGTGAGCGCCGCCTCGGCCCGCGCCGGCGTGTGAATGAGCCGCGGACTGTCCACCCGCGACGGCAGCTCGACGATCGGCGCCTCGGGCAAAGACGTCGCAGCGAGAGCAACGGGGGGCGGCGCGACAAAGGCCCGGGACGGCGCCGGGGCGGCCACAGGCTCCTTCGTCAGATCGCCGCCGGCGACGCCGGGGCGACCCGAACCGAGCACCGCGGGCACCGCCGGCACGGCCAGCCCCGCCAGCTCGGCGGCCGCCGGCACCTCCTCGATCAGCGCGTCGAGCATCAGGTCGGCGGCGGTGAAGCGGTAGGTCAGCCCGTCCGGCAGCACTCCCCCGGCCGGCTGCGGCACCCGGTTGCCCGAGACGGCGACCGCGGAGGCCAGCTGCAGCGTGCTCCGCTCCTTGGTCGCGTCGTCGAGCCGGGCGACCAGGTCGTCGGCGAGCTCGCGGAGACGCGGGACGAGGGCGGGCTCGGTGTCGTCCACCACGACGGCGTGGCCGGCCGGGTCGGCGGCGCGGGCCCGGATGCGCTCGGCGTGGCGGGGTGGCTCGGGCGGGCGGATCCAGAGGCCGGACTGGACGATCTCCACGACCGCGTCGTCGGCGTAGCGGTAGACCATGGGCGCGACCATCTCGCCGAGGACCATGGGCGCCCGGTAGCTGAGGATGCGCGGGACCTCGGCGCGCACGGTGGGGCGGGGCCGGGGCTGATAGGCGAGCTCCCGGGCGTACACCTGCCAGCCGAGCCGCCCGTCCGGGGCGACCGTGTGCATGCGAGGCCGGTCGGGCCGGCCGACGGGCACGCCCGTGAAGCAGACGACCGGGCTCTCGAGGACGTCGGCCAGCGCCTGGCCGACCGTCTCGCCCTCGGGCACGCGGACGGGTCCGTAGTGGACGAAGCGCGCGTGCTGCCGGCCGTCGTCGCCGAGGTCGCGCCAGAAGCGGGCGACGTCGTCGAGCGGCAGCGGCGCGGTGCCGGGACAGCCGAGCACGATCGTGAAGGCCTGCGGCTGACACGGTACGGCCGACGCGAGCCACTGCCAGTGTTCGGTGACCGCCGCGTCGTCGCGGGTGTCGCGGATCCAGACGCCGCCCGGCAACGGCTCCGCCACCCCGAACGCGCTGGTCGGCAGGTATTCGGCGGCGGCGCCGTCCCAGGCCGGGCGGGGCCAGCGCTTGCCGTCCCACGCCGGGCCGCGGCCGGGGCGGTGCCGCACCCAGCCGCTGTCGTGCTCGGCGTGGACGAAGAGGGCACCCGACGCGCCGCGCAGCAGGTGCCCGTACGGGACCACCACCGAGCGCCCGAGCCGGTCCGACAGCCACTGGCCGGCCAGGGTCGCGATGTCGAGCCCGGCGCCGCAGACGAGCAGCCGGATGCCCCGGCGGCTCCGCGGCAGCGCCCCCGCCACCGCTTCCCACGAGCCCATCGGCAGGCCGTCGTGCAGGTCGAGGACGACGATGTCGTTGTCGCCGTCCTCGGCCACGGCCAGCGCCAGGGCCTGCGCCTCGGAGCTGATCCGGTCCCGGGCGTGCACGACCAGCGCGTTGCCGATGGTGTGCCGGCCCATCACCGGGGTGGGCGCGGAGCTGCGCATGCGCTCAGATCATGCCGGCGCGCAGCGCGTACGCGACCGCGTGCGAGCGGTTGCGCAGCTTGAGCCGGTGCGTGACGCCGTAGATGACGTTCTTCACGGTCCGCTCGGAGTAGCAGAGCTCGCCGGCGATCTCGTTGGTGTCCATGCCGTCGGCCATCAGGCGCAGCACGTCGATCTCGCGCGGGGTGAGCCCGGAGGCGTTGAGCCCGTTCGGGGTGAGCACGTCGCGCTGCAGCCGCTCGATGTGCTTGAGGAGCTCGCCGACCAGGTTGGGCGGCATGACCCCGCCGCCGTTGGCCGCGGCGAGCACGCTGTGCATGAGCCGGTCGCCGGTGACGGCGGCGCGCGGCAGGATCGCGACGACCCGGCACTCCACGGCGGTCAGCAGCTCGGTCTCGGTGATCTCGCCGACGACGAGCACGACCGGGATGCCGGACTCGGCCGCCGAGCGGCGCAGCATCGCGACCACGTCGGTGGTGAGCCGCTCGCAGGAGACCACCAGGACCTTGGCCCCGGCCCGGTCGGCTCCGCGCAGCAGCGTCACGTCGGGACTCGCCTGCAGGAAGGCCGCGAGTCCCGCGTGGCTGAGCGGATCCGACGCCTGCAGGACCACCCGAACCTGTTCCACTGAAACCTCCGCCTTGTCGTCGGGACGCGGCAAGTGTGGAGAAAGGGTCTTCAGAAAATCTCCATGCCGTCTTCACGCCCTCCGGACGCGGCGTGAAGGTTCACACATCGACGCAGGCAATTGCCAATAGGCAAAAGATCTTCACATTTTCAGGCGGCCGGTGGCCGGGTGTGCGCGGCCCGGGCCAGCCGCATCGCCTCGATGTACTTGGGCAGGTCGGCCGCGGCCTGCTCCAGCCGCCCCGGGGCGAGCTGGTCGGCGAAGACGGCGTCGACCACGTCGCGGGCCAGCTCCTCGGGCAGCTCGCCGACCCGCGGCGTAGGGTCCTGCTGCCAGAGCCGGATGAGCCGCAAGCGGGCCCGCACCGAGGACAAGGTGCGCTCCAGGCCCGCGATGACCTCGTCGGCCCGGGTCTCCTCCACGACCAGCCGGCCCTCGGAGGCGAGCCGCAGGAACAGCTCGCCGGCGAACGGGCTCACGGAGGCATCGGGTTGGGCCGGCACGCGTCGAGTCCAGCAGAGCGGCCGGAGCGCGGGAAGACTTGCACCCCTTCGCTGCCCCGCTGGCCGTCTTGTTTGCCCCTGCCTGCGTCCGGGCACCTCCGGCGGCGTTCAGGCGAATTCCAGGCGGCAACTCGATGACGGTCGGCCGGGCCCGGCTGGCAAACATGAACGAGCCCGGTAAAAATGATGCGGGGCAGCGCTATGGTGGTGCCCCGGACGCTTTCGCGCGCGTGACCGGGGCAGCCGGAGAATAGCGACGACGCCATTACACAAAGTGGCGGAAACGAGCATCAGCACCTGACACGGGGGTCGAGGGGCGGCGGGCGAAAGCTTGCAAGTTCAACCGCCTACAGCGGGAGCAATCCCACGACGACGAGGTTGGGAGCCATGCCGGCAGTGCACGCGGGGATCGACCTCCGGCTGCTGGGCCCGGTGCGGGCCTGGCGGGACGGGGCCGAGCTGACGCTGGGCTCCGCGCGCCGCACCGCGGTCTTCTGCGTCCTCGCCCTGCACGCCGGTCACCCGGTGTCCCGCGAGCAGCTGGTCGCCGCGGTCTGGGGTGACGACGCCCCGGCCAGCGCCACCGGCAACGTCTACACCTATGTCTCCGCCCTGCGCCAGCTGCTGGAGCCGGCCCGCGACCGCTGGGCGGCCGGGCAGCTGCTCACCTCCGGCGGCGGCACCTATCAGCTGCACGTCGCCCCGGCCGATGTGGACGTCTTCCGCTTCGAGGCGCTGCGCGAGGAGAGCCGGCGGCACCGGGCGGCCGGGCATCCCGCCGCCGAGCTGGCCGCCCTCGAGTCGGCCCTGCGGCTCTGGCACGGCGACGCTCTGGCCGGCGTGCCGGGCCCGTTCGCCGAGGCCCAGCGGCTGCGGCTGACCGAGCTGCGGCTGGCGACGGCCGAGCGGCACGCCGCCCTGCTGGTCGAGACCGGCCGGCACGAGGAGGCGGTGCACGTGCTGCGCGGCCTGGTGACGACCTATCCGCTGCAGGAGAATCTGCGCCACATGCTGGCCACCGCCCTGGCCGCCGCGGGCCGGGGCGCCGAGGCGGCGGGCGTACGCGCCACGGCCGAGCCGGCACCGCCGGCGCCCGCACCGGAGCGTCCCCGACCGGCCGACCGCGCCGCGCTCATCGGGCGGGAGGGCGAGATCCGCCTGCTGCGCCGGGCCGCGGCCGAGGCGGCGATCGGGCACGGCCGCAGCATCCGGATCGAGGGCACTCCGGGCCTGGGCCGGTCCGCCCTGCTCACGGTGGCCCTGCGCGGCGCGGCCCCGGCCGGCTGCCGCATCGGCTGGGCCGTGGGCGACGAGGTCTCCCAGCGCATGCCGCTCGGGGTCCTGCTGGAGTGCATCGAGTCCGCGATGGCCGACGACGCCTCCCGCGCCCTGGTCACACAGCTCTTCGCGATCGCCGCCGACGCCCTGGACGGGCCCACCGGCGACACCGTCGCGCGGGCCGCCGAGCTGGTCCATCAGGCCGCCGACCGGGCGCCGCTGATCCTGGTCGCGGATGACCTGCAGTGGGCCGACCCGATCACCCTGGGCGTCTGGGCCGAGCTGAGCCGCCAGGCCACCCGGCTGCCCCTGCTGCTCGTCGCGGCCACCCGGCATGGCTCGGAGCAGGTGCGCGGGCTGCCCGCCGACGAGCTGATCGAGCTGCGCCCGCTGTCCGGCGACGCGTCGGCCGCGCTGGTCCGGGCCGTGGCACCCGAGCCGCCCGACCCCCGGGCCCTGCAGCGCATGCTCGCCGAGGCGGGCGGCAATCCGTACTATCTCCGGCATCTCGCCGCCGCGGAGCCGGGAGCGAGTCTCAGCACGGCGGTCGGGGCGCACCTCGCGCCCTTGTCCGAGGAGACCCGGCAGATCCTGCGCGCGGTCGCCTTCCTGAGCGCCCACGAGCTCCACGCCCCCGGCGAGCGGCCGCCCGGCTGCACGATCTCCGAGCTCGCCGCGGTGACCGACCGGCCGCCGGCCGACCTCGTCCGGGCGCTCGCCCCGGCCCTGGCGGGCGGGCTGCTGGTGGCCGCTGACGTGCACGTCGCCTTCCGGCACCGGGTCGTCGCGCGCGTCCTGCACGAGAGCACGCCCGCCGGGCTCCGGACCACGCTGCACCGGTCGTTCGCCGAGCGGATCGCCGCGACGGGCGGGCCGCCCGAGCAGGTCGTGGCGCAGCTGCTCGCGGGCGACGTCCCGCTGGGCGGCAGCATCGGCGCCTGGCTCGCCGAGCACGCCGAGCAACTGGCCGGTCGCGCACCGCAGATCGCGGTCACCGTGTTGCAGCGGGCCCGCGCCCAGTACGACCTCGACCCGGCCCGGCGGCTGATCCTCACCGCCTGGCTGGCCCGGCTGCTGGCGGGGCAGGGCCGCAACGCCGCGGCGGAGGCCGGCTGGGTCGCGGCCCGCACCACCGACCCCGACCTCGAGGGCGAGATGCGCTGGCTGGCCGCGACCTCGCACGAGATCCGGGGCGAGTACGAGGCCGCCGCCGAGATCGCCCGGGCGGCCCTGCGGGAGCAGCGCATCACGCTGACCTGGTCGGATCGGTTCCGTACCCTGCTCAGCCGGATCCGTCCGCACCTGCCGGGCAACCCGACCATGCCGCATCTCAGCCGCTCGGCCATGATCAATACAGAGGTTTCCGTTATTCGCTGACCCGCATGCCGGTCTCCTCACCGGGGGTCACTGCACCTGCGACAACGGAGGAAACGTGTCGACGACACCGGAGGACCGCTTGCGCGTCGAGGTGCTGGGCCCGGTCCGGGCCTGGCGGGGTGACCGGGAGCTGACGCTCGGGCCCGCCCGGCAACGGGCCCTGTTCGCCGTGCTAGCCGCCGCCGGGGGCCGGGTGGTCGCCCGCGACGAGCTGATCGAGGGCGTCTGGGGCGCGAACCCGCCCGCCACGGCCGCGGGCAGCGTCTACACCTACATCTCGGGGCTGCGGCGCGTGCTCGGGCATGAGCTGCTGACCTCCGGTCCGGCCGGCTACGCGTTGCGGCTCGACCCGCAGGAGCTGGACAGCACCCGGTTCGCCACGCTCTGCGACGAGGCCGCTCAGTTGCGTGAGGCCGGGGAGCCGGTGGCCGCCGCGGCGCGGTTCGAGGCGGCGCTGCGGTTGTGGCACGGGGAGGCGTACGCGGGACTGAGCGGGCACCGCCTGGAGGTCGAGCGCACCCACCTGGCCGAGCGCCGGCTCACCGCCATCGAGCAGCGCGCCCGCATCGTGCTGGACCTGGGCGACGACGGCGTCGTGGCGGAGCTGGCCGGGCTCGTCCGCGACCACCCGCTGCACGAGCCCCTGCACGAGTTGCTGATGCTCGCCCTGCACCGCACCGGCCGCCGCGCCGAGGCCCTCGACGTCTACCGGGCCGCCCGCCGCACCTTCCTCACCGAGCTGGGCGTGGAGCCCGGGCCCGCCCTGACCACCCTCTACGAGCGGGTGCAGGCCGGAACGGCCGAGGGCAGCGCGCCCACCGAGCTGCCGGTGCCGCCGGTGCTGCCGCCGCAGGTGGCCCGGGCCCTGCACGACGGGCTGGAGAGCCGGGTGCTCGTGGGGCGGGACGACGACCTCGCCCTGCTGCGCGGCCTGGTCCGGGCGGTCGCCGGCGGGCGCGGGGCCGCCGTCTGGATCGAGGGCGAGCCCGGCATCGGCAAGAGCGAGCTGCTCACGGCCGCCCTCGCCGACGCGGGCGAGCAGGGCTGTCAGGTGGCGTGGGGCGTCGCGGACGAGCTCGACCAGCACGTGCCGCTGCAGGTGGTGACGCGGGCGCTGGGGCTGGAGACCACGTCGGCCGACGCCCGGGTGGCCTCGGTCGCCGCCAAGCTGCACGGCAGCGCCCGCAACGAGGACGGGCCGGCCGCCGTAGCCGACCGGGTGCTCGCCTATGTCCGGGCCGCCACGTCGATCGCGCCGCTGATCCTGGTCGTCGACGACCTGCAGTGGGCCGACGAGTCCAGTGTGCTCTTCTGGGACCGGCTGGTGGCCGCCACGCGCCGGATGCCGCTGCTGCTGGTCGCCGCGGCGCGGCCCGAGCCCAACGGCCGGTCGCTGGCCCAGCTGCGCCGCGGCGTGCAAGCCCGGCAGGGTCACCTGCTCCTGCTGCGCGGGCTGCCCGACGAGGCCATCCGGGAGCTGGTCACGCGGCTGGTCGGGGCGCCGATCGGGCCGTACCTGGCGCAGGTCGTGCCCCGCTCCGGCGGCAACCCGCTGTGCGCCCGGGAGATGACGACCGCGCTGATCCGGCAGGGAGCCGTCCGGACGGTGGACGGCCGGGCCGACATCGACGCGTCGGTGCCGGTCGAGGCGCCACGGTCGCTGCTGGCCGTCGTACGGGCCACTCTGGACTTCCTCTCCGCGGACACCCAGGAGGTGCTGCGGATGGCCGCGCTGCTCGGGGCGCAGTTCGCGGTCGACGACGTGGTGGCGGTCACCGGGCGCTCGCCGTTCGACCTGGTCGCCAACCTGGAGGAGGCCCTGAGCGCGAACGTCGTCGTGGACGCCGGCAAGGATCTGGCGTTCCGGCATCCGTTCCTGCGGCAGGCGCTCTACGAGAGCATCCCGGCGCCGGCCCGCGCCGCCCTGCACCGGCACACCGCCGAGGTGCTCGACCGCGGCGGCAGCTCGGTGACCCGGGTGGCCGAGCAGCTCGCGGCGGAGACCCCGGTGATCGACGCGTGGGTGGTGTCCTGGCTGAGCCGGCACCACTCCGAGGCGGCGCGGCGGGTGCCCGAGATCACCGGCCGGCTGCTGCGCCTGGTCCTCGAGTCGGAGCTGCCGGACCCCGACCGGCGCGCCGCCCTGCTCGTCGCCCTGGTCAAACTCGACTTCCGGCACGAGCGCTGGCCGATCGAGGAGGCGCGGGAGGCCGCCACCCTGGCCGCCGACCCGGCCGACCGGGCCGAGATGCGCCAGCTCTTCGCCGCGATGACGTTCCGCCGCGGCGACGCCGAGACCGCGATCCGCACGCTGCGCGACTCGGTCGACGACCCGGACGTCCCGGAGATCTGGCGGACGCGGCACCGGGTGCTGCTGGCGAACTTCCGGCGCGGGAGCCTGGACGACCTGGACCGCGCCGACCGTACGGCCGCGGAGGTGCACGACGAGGCCATCGCGGCCGGGCAGCCGTACGAGGCGGCCTTCGCCCTGCAGACCGTCTGGCTGACGCACTCGATCCGCCGTGACCACGAGCGCGCCCTGGAGTACGTCGACCGCGCGCTGGACATCATGCGCGACAACCCGGGCTTCGCGGGCATGTACTTCGACCTGCTCGACAACCGCATGTTCACGCTGCAGAACCTCGACCGGCTCGACGAGGCCGAGCGGACCCTGCGCGAGGCCGCCCTCTTCGCCATCCGGCATCGGCTGCCGTCCGGGCTGCAAGTCGCGTCGGCTGTGCAGTATTACTGGCTGGGCCGCTGGGACGACGCCCTGGCCGAGATCAGCTCGGTCACCGACGACGCCCCGGGCATCACCTTCCTGGGCACCCGCGAGCCGGGCGCGGTGTCGATGCTGCTGCACGGCGTCGCCGCCCTGATCGCCGCCCACCGCGACGACCCGGCGCTGGCGACCGGTCATCTGGACGCCTCGGAGATCCTGCCGGCCACCGACGCCGAACGGGAGAGCTGCGACTTCCTGCTGGTGGCGCGGGCGCTGGTCGCCGAGCAGCAGGACCGCCCGGGCGAGGCGCTGGAGCTGCTCGAGCCGCTGCTCGTCCCGGAGTACGCCCCGCTCATGCTGCGCCATCAGTGGCTCCCGGACGCCGTCCGGCTCGCGCTGAGCCAGGACCGGCGCGAGCTGGCCGAGCGGGCCGCGGCCATCTGCGCCGGCGAGGCCGAGAAGGAGGTACGCCCGGCCCGCGCCTACGCCGCCGCCGAGCGCTGCCGCGCGCTGATCACCGGGGACCCCGCACCGGCACTGGCCGCCGCCGCGCACTACCGCTCGGTCGGCCGCGTCCCCGAGCTGGCCGCCGCCCTGGAGGACGCCGCCGTGCTCCTCGCCGCGAACAGGCGCCCGCACGAGGCCGCTCGCGAGGGAGGCGCGGCCGCCGAGCTCTACACGGTGCTCGGCGCCCGCTGGGACCTGCGGCGGCTACGGTCCCGCCTCGCTGAGTACGGCGTCGAGCCCGCCCGCGCGGGCAGCCCCGCCCAGATCCTCAGTGAAGCGTGATCTCGATCGGGCCCATCTTCTGCTGAGCCAGCTTGCCGGCGTTGTCCGCCGCGGCCTGGATGGCCTGGGCGATCGCGGTCTGCAGGCCCTCGGCGTCGCGCGCGTCGAACACCTTCGGGTCCACCCGGACGGCCTTGAGCTTGCCCAGCCCGCTGGCCATCACCACGACGGTGTTGTCGGCGGAGCGGCCGGTGACGATGGCCTTCTCGAGGTCGGACTGCGCGTTGCGCATCGACGTCTCGAAGGCTTCCGCGCTGTCGAGGAACTCCGCGAAGTTCAGCTTGCCCATGTCCATGGGTCCCTGGGTCATCGACCTGCTCCTGTCGTTGGTTCTGGTCAGCCGGCGGCTTGCTCAGCCGACGGCGGCGAAGCCACCGGTGCGGGCCCCGGTGCGGGCCGTGGTGCGGTCCGCCAGCCCGTTGAGGTCGGCGAGGGCGAGGGTGCGGGAGGCGGCCGTGCGGGTCAGCCCCCACGAGAAGAGGTGCGCCGCCCGGACCGTACGCTCGGGCAGCCCGGCGGCCAGGTCGACGAGCGCCGCCCGGACCTCGTCGGGCACCTCGTGGCCGCGCCGCACCAGGTGCCGCACCACGATCTCGGCCAGCTCGTTCGTGGCGTAGGCGGGCATCGCCCAGTGCTGGCCGAAGACCTCGGCCAGGCCCGGGACCGGCTGCTCACTGGTCAGCACCACCACCGGGTCGGCCGGCGAGCGGCGCATCTCGGCGACCAGCTGCTGCACGATCTCCAGCCCGGCCCCGGCGGCGTCCTCGGCGTAGTCGACCAGCAGCACACCGCCCTCGGCGTCGGACAGCGCGGCCCGCACGAGACTGCCCGCCTGGCCCTCCCACTGCGGCGCCAGCTCCTGGCCGGTGCTCACCCGGATCAGCTGCCCCACCGGCACGAGATCCAATTCGGACAGGCCGGCGGCGTAGAGACGGGCGAACTCGCTGCGGCCACTGCCGGCGGGGCCCGTGATCATCACGTTGGCGTGTTTCCCGTACGCCCGGCGGCGGTTGCGCAGCTCGCACAGCTGCAGCAGCGTCGACCCGATCGCCTCGCGGACCGGCGTGGCGCCGACCAGCCCGCAGACGCGCTGCCAGCTGCGGGTCGCGTTGATGGCCCCGGCCGGGTTGCTCGCCGCGTCCGGCGCCGTGGTCTGCTCGACCGGCAGGTCCTCCAGCAGATCCAGCTCGGGCGCCAGGTCCAGGGCGGTCAGCCGGTTGAGCTCGGTGTCCTTGGTCGGCGGGGTCGTGGCCAGGCGCGACGCCTGGTTGTTGATCATCGCCTCGAAGAGCTTGCGGGCGACACGACCGTTACCGAACGTCGAGTTCTTCGGCACCCGCGTGAAGTACGTGCCCAGCGCGTCCACCGCGTCGTCGGTCAGCTCGTAGTAGTGCTTGCTGCACAGGTTCGAGGTGATCGTCACGAGCTCCTCGACCGAGTAGTTCGGGAACTCGATCGTGCGCGTGAAGCGGGAGGCCATACCGGGGTTCGAGGCGAGGAACTGCTCCATCAGCTCCGAATACCCGGCGACGATCACCACGAGCTCGTCGCGGTGGTCCTCCATCATCTTCATCAGCGCGTCGATGGCCTCCTGACCGAAGTCGGGCCCCGAGCCACCGGACCCGGCCGACAGCGTGTACGCCTCGTCGATGAAGAGCACCCCGCCGATCGCCTTGGTGACCAGCTCGGTGGTCTTGATGGCGGTCGCACCGATGTACTGGCCGACGAGATCCGCGCGGGCGGCCTCGATCATGTGGCCCTTGCTCAGGATGCCGAGCTCCTTGAGCACCGAGCCGTAGAGCCGGGCCACCGTCGTCTTACCCGTGCCGGGCGGGCCGGCGAAGACGAGGTGACGGCTCATCGGGGGCATCGGCAGGCCCATCTGGAGGCGTACCTGGCTCATCTTGATCAGGTTGATGAGCGCGGTGACCTCCTGCTTCACCCCGCGCAGACCGATCAGGCTGTTCAGCTCGCGCAGCGGGCCGCTCAGCTCGCCCTCCGGCTCCTCCACCGGCTCGCTGCCGGCTGGTGCGGGCGAGACCGGGCTTGCCGAGTACGCGGGCGCGGGCGAAACCGGCTGCGCCGGACGTCCGGAGCTCAGCGACTCGACGGTCAGCTGCGCGTCACCGGTCTTGCGAATGTCCTCGCCGCCGCTTTCCTGCACGGTGCACCGGACGATCGACACGGGCTCGGAGGTGTCCACGTCGAAGCCGGCCGAACCGCTGCCGAGCACCTCGCACTCGGTGAAGTCGCCCCGGCTGCCCGGCGACAGCGCGATGCCGTGGCGGCGGGCCCGGCGGACCCGGGTCTGCGTGGCCGTGGCGCTGCCACCGGTGCCGATCGCCACACCGTCGCCAGGGGCCTCGACGATCTCGCTGTCGCGCAGGCGCAGCTGCCCCTCGCCCACGGTCACGCCCGTGCCGCGCAGGAGCGACGAGTTGAGCTCGAGGTCCGAGCCGCCGCCGACCACGACCGTCGCGGGGGCCGTACCGGTGAAGCGGGCCTCCCGGACCGTGCCGCGTGAGCCCTCGGCGAGCTCGAGCGCGACGAGGGCACCGGCCTCCACCGCCAGGTCGGTGCCGTCCAGCGTCGATCCGCCCTTGACCAGCAGGCCGGCGCCGGTGCCGACCGACGCGCGCAGCCGCTCGACCACCGCCGAGCCGGACCCGCCGACGACGACCAGGTGGTCCCGGGTGCCGCGGATCGTGGCGCCCTCGAGCCGGGGCGCCGACTCGGCCTCGACCGTGACGCCCACCGGGGAGTCGGCGAAGGTGCAGTCGGCGAAGGTGGGCCGGGCGCCGCCGGTCACGTGCGCCGCGGTGTGCCCGGCACCGGAGAAGGTGCAGCGCTCGAAGCGCGGAGCGGCCCGGTCGGCGACGTGCGCCGCCTGCAGTGCCGCCCCGGAGAAGCGTGAGTCACTGATCACGACGTCGATCTCGCCGCGCAGGAAGAGGTCCACGTTGCCGCTGTCGCTGACGGTCAGCCGCTGCATTCGGGCCCAGCCGCGCTGCTCCACCACGACGGCGGGCTTGCCGGCCTTGTCGATCTCGACCTGCTCGACGGTCAACCGGCCGTCGCCGTTGACGCAGAGGCTGTTCGCCCCGGTGTCCCGGACCTGGCAGCGCCGCAGCGTCAGTACGCCCTGATCGGCGACCACGATGCCCGAGGTCGCCACGTCCGTGATCTTCGTGTCCTCGATGGTGCTCGGGGCGGCCGAGGTGACCACGATCCCGGCGCCCACCGAGTTGTGCACGGTGCAGCCGCGCAGGGCCAGCGAGCCCTGCAGCCGGGACAGCAACGTCACCCACGAGGCGCCGGAGATCACGCAGTTGTCCAGCGCCACCTCGCCCGAGTAGACGTCCACGGCGGCGAGCTTCGGGTCGGCGCTGGCCAGGGTGATCCCTCGCAGCTGCGCGCCCTCGCCCTGCACGACCAGGACGCTGCCCTCCTCGACCCGCACCTCGACCGGCCCGCCCTCGGCGGCGCTGATCGTGATGCGGTTGCCGACGACGAGCTTCTCGACGTACCGGCCGGGGTGGACGGTGATCGTCGCCCCCGCCTCCGCCCGGGCCAGCGCGGCGCCGATCGTCGGGTACGCGCCGGGCTTCCCGCCGCCGACCGTCAGAACCTGCCTGGTCATCGGCCGCTCACCTCCGCCTTCTCCGCTTCTCCGGTGCCGCCGGCTTCTCCCGCCAGCCGCCGGTCGAGGCCCGGGAGCACGCCGAAGCGGCCCGCGGCGCCCTTGCCGATGCGCCGGCGGGGGTCCGCGCCCGCCCACCGCTCGGTGCTGCGGCGCAGCGACGTCACCGCCAGCTCGTCCAGCGACACCCGGTTCGAGTCGACGCGGCCGTCCGTACCGACCTCGTTCGCCCCGATCTCACGCATCAGAATCGCGCCGCGCTCCGAGCCGGACGGCTCCCGCAGCTCCAGGATCTTGTAGTGGGTACCGGGCAGGAACAGCACCCGGTCGTCCACGCGCTCGTCGCCCTCCGGCTCGAGCAGGTTGGTCCGCCGCGCGGTCATCGACCAGACCAGCACGTCGGTGTCGCCGTCCTGGGTCTCGCACGGGCCGGTCAGCACGTTGACGAACGACCAGTCGGTCACCAGCCGGCGGTCCCGGTAGTGCGCCCACTCCGCCTCGGTCGGCGTCGTCCGGTAGATCGTGGTCCCCCGGAACGACGGCAGCCGCGACAGCCCCGAGACCGCGCATCGCGCGAACGGCACGTGCGGGCCCGTCGCCCCGGACCGCAGCCCGGCGTCGATCCCGGTGCCCCGGCCGGACAGATACAGGCGTACGGCCACCGAGTCGGCGAGGATGTCGGCCGCGCTGACGCCACCGGCGCTCTGCAGACCCGGGTGCTCGGACATGATTCGCGAGACCGAGCTGGCCATGGTGTCGAAATCCCGGCTGAGCGTACGGCGCAGCCAGGCCCGCTCGTCGTCGAGCGAGCGCTTGCGGGGCAGGAGCGCCGAGGCGGCCGCCGAGGGGATCGGCTGGAGGCGCGTGTCCTCGGCCTTCTGCCGCGTCTCCCGCTCGGTCACGGGCTGGGCCGTAGCCGCCGGCTGGTACGCCTCGATCGGCTGCTGTGCCTCCGCCGCTCGGTGTGCCTCCACCGGCTGAACCTCCGCCGGCTGGGCTTCCACCGGGTGGACCGCCTCTCCTGGCGCGGCCGTCGGGGCGACCGGCTCGGGGATCTCGACGGCCCCGACGAACTCGACGGGCGGCGCCATCGCGGCGGCGGGCTCGGCGCTCTCCACGGGCAGCGCCACGGTCGCCGGCTCGACCGGCGCGGTCACATCGGTGGGCTCGACCGGCGCGGTCACATCGGTGGGCTCGACCGGCGCGGCCACGTCGGCAGGCTCGATCGACGCGGTCACCGGCTCGACCGGCGGGGTGGGCGCCGGGGCGAAGGGGGTGACCGGGCCGACGTTGCCCATCAGCGCGGACGCGATGGACTCGACCGGGGCGGGCATCTCGACGGGCTCGACCGGGGCGGCCACCGGCTCGACGGGCGGAGCGACAGGCTCGACCGGCGGCGCGATCTCCACCGGCTGCCCGATCTCCACCGGCGGGGCGATCTCGACCGGCTCGGTAGGCGCGGTGTCGTCCGTCGGCGTGGTGATGTCCACCGGGCCGGCGGAAGCGGCGATGTCCACCGGACCGGCGGAAGCGGCGATCTCGATGGGAGCGACCGGATCGACCAACTCCGCGGGTACGGGCACGGGCGCGGGCGCCACGGGCTCGGCGAAGGACGAAGTGACGAAGGACGACGCAGCGGGCGGCGCGGCGGGCGGCGCGGCGGGCGGCGCAACCGGCTCCGCGAAAGGCGAAGCGGCGATCGGCGCGGCGGCGATCGGCGCGGCGGCGATCGGCGCGGCGGCGATCGGGGCAGCGGGCGGCGCGACCGGAGCCACCTGGTCGACCGGGGCCGTCGGAGCCGTCGGGGCAGCGGGTGCCGGGACGACCGGGGACTTGGCGACCACGGGCTCGGCCGGCGACGGGAACAGCTCGGCCCGCGAGTACGCCCTGGTCACCCGGTCCGCCAGCCGGTCCTGCGGCACGGCGGGCTCGACGGCGGCCGGTGGCGCCGGGACGGCCGGTGGGCCGAACGGCTGCACCGGGATCCCGCGCTGGGCGAACGGCTCCCCCGTGGGCGGCGCCGGAACGGCACGCGGAGCAAACGGCTCCGCACGCTGGGCAAAGGGCTCCGCCGGCACAGCGCGCTGGGTGACCGGCTGGGCAACGACCGGCTCCACGACGACGGCTTCGACGGCCGGCGGCATGTAGGCGGCCGGCGGCATGAAGGCAGCCGGCGCGGGCGCCTCGACGGCCGTCTGCACCTCCGGAGCCGGGGCGGGCGCCTGCGAAGGCTCCGACGCCCGCAGCACAGCCTCGGCGCGACCGGCCGGCTTCTGCCCGGGCACCAGCACCGAGGCCGGGAACAGAGCGGTGTCCTGACCGACACTGGGGTCGACGCGGGCGGCGAGGTCCTCGGCCAGCTCGCGCATGCGCTCGGTCCGCTCGGCGACGGTGTCGTCGAAGATGAGCGTGCTGCCCTCGGGGTCGAGCGGCGTCGCGCGGACCCGTTCGGCGTTCGGGGGCTCCTCGGCCGGGCGGACCCAGAGGCCGGCCTGGACGACTTCGACGACGGCGTCGGGGGCGTACCAGTAGACGCGCGGCGCGACCTCCTCCGGGCCCCGCAGCGGGCCGCGGTGGCTGAGGACGGCGGGGCGGCGGGCCTTCGAGTTGGGGTGGGCGCGCGGGGCGTAGCCGAGCTCCAGGGCGAACGGGGGCCAGCCGAGCACGCCGTCGCCGCGGACGGTGCGGATCTCGTACTTGGCGGGGGCGCCCACCGGCACGCCGGAGTAGCAGACGACGCCGGTGCCGAGCAGGTCGGCGAGGGCTTGACCGAAGGCCTCGCCCTCGGGCAGGCGGATGTCGCCGTACTGCACGAAGCGGGCCCGCATGCGGCTCTCCGCGTCGAGCTCGCGCCAGAAGCGGACGACGTCGTCGAGCGACAGCGGCGCGGTGCCGGGACAGCCGAGCAGCACCGTCATCACCTCGGGCTGGCACGGCACGTCGGCCACGAGGCGTTCGCGGTGCTCGGCGACGATCTCCGGCTGGCGTACGTCATGGATCCACACGCCACCCGGCAGGGGCTCGATCTCGCCGGTCGAGCTGGAGGGGCGCTTGTCGGTGACGGCCTTGTCCCACAGCGGGGTCGGGTAGCGCTTGGCGTCCCACGTCGGCGGCTTGCCGGGGCGGAAGCGCACCCAGCCGCTGCCCGGCACGGAGTGGACGAACAAGCCTCCGGCGGCGCCGCGGATGAGGTCGCCGTCGGGCGCGATGACCGTACGGTTGAGGCGCTCGGACAGCCACTGACCGGCCATGGCCGCGGCGTTGCGGTGGTCCCCGCAGGCCATCAGCCGGATGCCCCGGCGGCGGCGGGGCAGCACGCCGGCCATGGACTCCCACGAGCCGATCGGCATGCCCTCGCCCAGGTCGAGCACCACGACGTCGTTCTCGGCGTCCTCGACGACGGTCAGCGCCAGGGACTGCGCCTCGGCACTGATCGAGTCCGCGGCATGCAGGACCAGCGCGTTACCCACGGTGTGCTGGACGACCCCGCCGGGACCCTCCGGCCGGCCACGCAGCATGCTGCGGATCACGGATGCCATGCGTACTCCTACCCTCTCGCCAGGCTGGTGACGGCTTTGCGGCTCAACACGGGACCCTGCGGCAGCGCCGCCAGCAACTCCCTCGGGAACGGTACGGGTGTCACGGTGTTGAGCTTCAGCGAGGCCACCGTCGTCGTGTCGGCCAGGTTGTAGGCCATGCCCTCGTCGGAGACGAAGGCGACCTTCTTGGCGGCCGACGCGGACGTGGCCGCCGACGCGTCGGTGACGGACGCCACCGGGGTCACGGCCATGCCGGAGCCCTGTCGGACGATGACGGTCGTCTTGCCGTCGGCATAGACCCCGGAGGCCCACTGTGGAGCCAGCGCGACGACGCTGGTGTAATTTTCCGGATCGACCGGCCGCTGCTGCTGGCACACGGCCTGGCCGCTGGTGTCCTGCAGCTGGAGCGAGGCGAGGTCGGGCAGCCGGTCGAGCAGCGTCCGGTCGGTGGAGCGCTCGGCGGCCACCAGGTCGGCCGGGTCGAGGTCGACCGGGGCCCGGCGGTCCGCCGCGTCCAGGATCAGGAACTCGGTGCGGCTGACCGGCGCGAGCCCGTCCTTGCGCAGCACGAAGAGCTGGTCCTCGCCCTGGCGGAAGAGCGTGCCCACCTTGTGCGTACGCCCGCCGACGCGCGGCCCGGTCGAGCCCTCACCCGGGATCTTCGCCGGTCCGAGGTCCACGCCGTCGCCGAGCCAGCCGAGCCACATGTCCGGCGCCGGGGCGGGCCGGGTCGCGGCCGCGCCGAGGGCCACCAGGACCGACTCGTCGGTGATCTTGTATTTCACGTAGTTGGCGAGCAGATAGGGCTGCCCCTGCTCGTCCTCCACGACGAGGAACTTCTTCTCCGGGAGCAGTGTGACCGGGACGTCCGGCTCGAGGTTGACGCCCAGGCCCGACACCTTGCGGCCGGTCGCCACCGAGCCGGGCAGGCAGGTCAGCCACGGGCCGTCGGTGAGCGCGTCGGCGGTGGGCAGCTGCTGCGGCGCCCCGGCGACCCCGAGCGGGATGCCGCGCGGCACGTCCTTGAGCGAGTTGCGCGACACCAGCTTGACGGTCGACTTGCCGCCCTGGATCAGCATGGCCGAGGTGAGGTCGGGCACCGGGTGCAGCGCCCCGTCGATGTAGACGAAGCGGTTGCCGCTCTCCTTCTCGACGATGATCGTGCCGGCCTGCTTGTAGGCCTTGCTGCCGCCGGGGACGATCCAGCCGTACACCGCGAAGCCGCCCACCACCAGGATCGACAGCAGGACGCCGACCAGGAGCCCGGTCTGGGCCCGGTGGCCGGGGATCTCGGCCCCGGTCGGGTCGCCCTCGACCAGGGCCGAGCTGAGCCGGCCCATCATGAAGGTGTGGGCGTGGACGTGGTCCCGCTGAGTCTGCACGGTTGCCTACCCGAAGAGCCCGCGCGCCCACACGTAGAGGCCGAGGATCTGCCCGAGCAGGGGCAGCACGGCCACGCCGGTGGCGACGTCGAGGAAGGTGGCGGCGTATTCCCAGAAGGGCAGCATGCGCCGGGGCCAGGGCCGCATCGCGGCCATGACCAACGGCACGACCAGCGCCAGCAGGCCGCTGAGCAGCACCCACCGCCCACCGGCGGGGAGCATCTGGGAGAGCCGCATGATGACCATGAGGTAGCCGACGGTACCGGCGGCGGCGAGCGCGACCCGCTGCCAGACGCCGAAGAAGGTACGGGCGCGCAACAGGATTGCACTGGCAACCACGGCCACGAAGGTCCAGCCCGCCCAGCCGGGGGTCTGGATCGTGTAGTGGAACAGCACCGGCAGCACCAGCGCGGACGTGACCATCGCCACGGTCAGGTAGGTGTCGGCGAGACCGGCGCGGTCGCGCACCTCGTCGGAGGGGGCGGGCTCGATGTCGTACGACATGTCGGCGCCCGTCTTGGGCAGCTGCGGCCCGCGCAGCCGGGCGAACTTCACCGCCGCCCGGGGGGCCACGATGATCACGGCGAGGAGGAGCGCCACGGCGGTCGCCGCGGCCCGCTGGCTCGTCATGCCGGAGCCGCTCTGCATGAGCAGGATGCAGGCCGCGACCAGCGCCGTCACGCCGATGACCAGCATCGGGGCGAAGGGCAGGTGCGGGGTGACCGTGCGCTGCAGGATCAGCAGGATCGCGGCGACCACCGCGATGCCGACCGCGCCCGCGAGCATCGCCGGCCCGTTGAGCACGATGCTTTCCGGGTCGCCGTCGACCGCACTGGCGGCGGCGAGCGCCGCGAAGGCCGCCGCGCCGCAGCCGAAGAGCAGGGAGAACGCCCCGTCGGTGACCCGGCGGGCATAGACCAGGGCGGCGCTGAAGAACGCGGCGGCCAGCACCCCGGCCCCGACGACCTGCGGCAGCACCGGGCCCCGGTCGGTGAGCACCGCGGCGAGCGCGCCCATCGCCACGATCGACAGGACCAGGAACATCACCCGCCGGTACTCCGGCTGCCACCGGTCCGAGCGCCGGTTGACGATGGTGGCGATGCCCTCGGCGACGTCGTCGAAGTCCAGCTCGGGCAGCGGGTCCTCGGCCCGGCGCAGATAGAGCTCCTCGCCCTCGAGCCAGTCCAGGGTCTCGGGCGTGCCGGAGAGCTCGAAGGGATGCTGGCCCAGGCGCTGGAGCACCCAGGCGCCCTCCGGGTCGTCGCCCTCCAGCCGGCGCCCCGACGAGGTGTGCTGCAGCAGCACCGGCAGCAGGTTGGCCACCGGCGTCGCCGACGGCACGGCCAGGTCGATCTTGCGGTCCGGGCCGATCACGGTGATCCGGCACAGCTCTCTGTCCAACGCGGTGCTCATCCGCGGTCTCCCTTCGGCGCCACGAATCCGGTCTGCATCAGGGAGACGCCACGCCGGGTCACCAACTGGGCCCGTCCCGCCGGGAGGCGCCGCGGCGCGGCCTCACCGAGGAACTTGCCCTCTTCCTTCGGGTACGACAGGAGCGTCGCGGGCGTGCCCAGCTCCCACATCCGGCGGATCACCGGCTCCATCATCGCCCGCATGGCGCCCGAGGTGCTGCGCGCGATGATCACGTGCAGGCCGATCGAGGCGCCCTGGGCCAGCAGCGGCAGCAGCGGGTCCAGCGTGGAGCCCATGCCGCCGCGGGTCATCAGGTCGTAGTCGTCGACCACGACGAACAGCTCCGGGCCCTCCCACCAGTCGCGGCGGCGCATCCGCTCCGACGAGATCTCCGGGCCGGGCACCCGGCGGTTCATCGAGACCGAGGCCTGGCCGGCCAGCTCGTAGAGCTTGTCGCCGGTGAAGCCGAAGCCGACCTGGTACTCCGGCGGCAGCGCGGTGTCCAGGTCGCGCCGCGAGTCGCCGAGCACGACCTTGGCCTGGTCGGAGGTGTAGCGCTGCTGGATGGCCCGCAGCACCAGGCGCAGCACGTTCGACTTGCCGGTCTCGTTGTCGCCCAGCACCAGCAGGTGCGGGGTCGCCATGAAGTCGTGCCAGACCGGGGCGAGGCGCTGCTCGTCCTGGCCGAGGCAGACCTTGAACTCCGGCTCCGGCTCCGGCAGCTGGGTGACCGGCAGCACGGTCGGCAGCATCCGTACGGCCGGCGCGATCGGCCCGGTCCAGAAGGTGCTGATCTCCTCGGTCGCCGCCTTGGTCGCCTCGGCGAGATCCTCCACCTCGGAGCTGCCGTCCATCCGGGGCAGCGCCCCGAGGAAGTGCAGCCCGTCGGAGGTGAGGCCGCGGCCGATCTGGTTGGGCACGGTGGCCGCCTTGCGCGAGCCGACCTCGGACTCCATCGAGTCGCCCAGCCGCAGCTCCAGCTTGGTGCCGAGCAGGTCGCGCAGCCAGGTGCGCATCTCCGACCAGCGGGTCGCCGTGGCGATCACGTGGATGCCGAACGACAGACCGCGCGAGGCCAGCTCCTGGAACCGGGTCTCCAGCTCGGTGAAGTCGTTCTTCATCGTGTACCAGCCGTCGATGACCAGGAACACGTGCCCGAACGGGTCGTCGATCTCGCCGCGCCGGCGGGCCGCCAGGTAGGACGTCATCGAGTCGAGCCCGCGCTCGGCGAAGATCGCCTCGCGCCGCTCCATGATGCCGACGATCTCCTGGATGGTGCGGGTGACCCGGTCGCGCTCCATGCGGGTGGCGATCGAGCCGATGTGCGGGAGCCCGGCGATCGAGCTCAGACCGCCGCCGCCGAAGTCCAGCCCGTAGAACTGGACCTCCTCCGGGGTGTTGGCCAGGGCGAGCCCGAGGATCAGGCTGCGCAGCAGGGTCGACTTGCCGCTCTGCGGGGCGCCGGCGATGCCGACGTGGCCGTCCGCGCCGCCGAGGTCGGCGATGAGGAGCTCGCGCAGCTGCTCGGCCGGGCGGTCCACGATGCCGACGGGCACCCGCAGCCGGCCCTGCGCCGCCGGGTCGTCCACGGTCATGCCGCGGATCGGGTCCGGCACCACGCTGGGCAGCAGCGAGTCGAGGCTGGGGGCGGTGGACAGCGGCGGCAGCCACACCTGGCGTGCCGGCGGGCCGGAGCCGGCCAGCCGGTCGAGCAGCACGTCGGCGAGGCTGGGCCCGGTCGCGGTCTCGGGTTCCTCGGGCGTGACGGCCGCGAGCACCTCGGCGGCGCGGTCCCGGCCCGGATCGGTGCGGGCGGCGACCTGCTTGGTGATGAACGGGACGATGTCGTGCTCGGTGGGCAGCTCGTCGTACTCCACGGCCACCGGGCCGCGGCCGCTGTAGGCCCCGGACACGTACGCGGACTTGAAGCGCACCAGGTTGGTGGTGTCCAGCTTCAGGTAGCCGTTGCCGGGCTCGGACGGCAGCTCGTAGGCCTTGCCGACACCGATGACCGAGCGCGACTCCATCGACGAGAAGGTGCGCAGGGCGATCCGGTACGACAGGTGGCCCTCGACCCGGTTGATCCGGCCCTCGTCGAGGCGTTGCGACGCGAGCAGCAGGTGCACGCCGAGCGACCGGCCCAGGCGACCGATCGAGACGAACAGGTCCATGAACTCGGCCTTGCTCGACAGCAGCTCGCTGAACTCGTCGACGATGATGAGCAGCACCGGGAACGGCACCAGCTGGGCACCGGCCGCCCGCGCCTTCTCGTAGTCGAACAGGCTCGCGTAGCCCGAGGCGCGCAGCATCTCCTGGCGCCGGGTCATCTCGCCGTTGAGCGCGTCCTGCATGCGGTCGACCAGGGGCAGCTCGTCGGCCAGGTTGGTGATGACCGCCGACGTGTGAGGCAGCTTCTCCATGCCGATGAAGGTCGCGCCGCCCTTGAAGTCGACCAGCACCAGGTTGAGGATCTCGGAGCTGTGCGTCGCCGCGAGCGCGCAGACGAGCGTACGCAGAAGCTCTGATTTGCCGGAGCCGGTCGCACCGATGAGCAGGCCGTGCGGGCCCATGCCGCCCTGCGCCGACTCCTTGAGGTCCAGCTCGATGACCTCGCCGTCCTCGGTGACACCGATCGGCACGGTGAGCCGGTTGCGCTGCGGCTGACGCGACCGCCACAGATTCTGTACGTCGAACGTGTGCGCGTCCCGGATGCCCAGCAGCGTGGTCAGCTCGAAGCTCGACTCCATCGGCTCCTCGACCACGTCGAGCGTGCCCGAGGTCCGCTTGGGGGCGATGACCCGCGCCAGCGCCTCGGCCTGCACCCCGTCGAGGGCGTCGCGGGTGGCCGTGCCGACGGCCTCGTTGGCCGGGAACTCGACGACGTCGTCCTTGACCGTCAGGCGCAGCACCTTCGGGCCACCGGGCATGTTGCCGGTCAGGTCGAGCAGCACCACGTTGCGCATGCCGGCGCCGAGCAGCCGGGAGCTGTCCGGCAGGTCGACCAGGTGCGCGACGACGACGATCAGCGGCTCGGTGGCCGAGGGCCGGGAGTTGCGGTCGTGGTCGCCGCGGTCGGTGACCTCCGAGCCGAGCAGGTCCATCAGGTCGTCGTGCGTACCCGCGAAGAGGCGCACCGGACCGGCGCCGTCGACGGCGGTCGGGTGCGCGTTGTGCGGCAGCCACTTGACCCAGTCCCACGGGCCGCGGTGCACCTCGGCGGCGAGCACGGCGACCCGCAGCTCGTCCGGCGCGTGAAAGGTGACCAGCTGCGCGACCATCGCCCGGGCCAGATCGATGGCCGGGTCGGCCGGGCCCTCGAACTCGACGCTGGTGAAGCTGCGCAGGCTGACCGAGATCGGGATGCCCGAGACCGTACGGTAGGTCTCGGAGAAGCGCCGCAGCGAGATGGACGACAGCGGTTCCAGGTCCTCGATCGGCTTGGTCGAGGGCGGGGTGAACTTGAGCATGGCGTTCTGCCGGCCGAGCCCGATGCGCACCCGGCCGAAGTCGTCGTGGCTGGGCCGGCGCTCCCACAGCCGGCTGCCCATCGCGACCGACCACAGCCAGTTGGGCTGGGGGTTGTTCCAGAGCACGAACTGCCGCTGGTCGTCCGCCGCCTTGCGGGCCTGCTTGCGCAGCTGGGCGATGTAGCGCAGGAAGTCGCGGCGCTCGCCCCGCATCTTGCGCTTGCGCTCCGAGGCCGCCTTGCCGATCTGCATGACGCCCATGAGCAGCATGCCGCCGGCCATCGCGCCGCCCATGACGTACATGATCGGGGCCCGGCTGTAGAGGCCGAACATCGCCATCATGGCGCCCATGCCCAGGCCCATCGGCACGATCATCGCGAAGGACCGGAAGTCGAGCGGCGCCTCCTCCGCCATCAGCGGCGGCTCCTGCAGCTCGATCTGCCCCTCGGGCGCCTCGGGGCCCGCCGCGCGGGGCGGCCGCTTGACGGTGACCGTGCTCATCCGATGTCTCCCGACCCGGCCCCGCCGCCACCCCAGGCGGACGTGTCCTGCTTGAGCAATTTGACGGAGTAGCGGTCGTTGCGGAACCGCTCGGCCGCCTTGTCCTCGTCCTCGTCGTCGTCCGGGGAGGACTGCCGGGACCGGTGGCGGCCCGACTCCTTGGCCTCCGCCTCCTCGCGCTCCTTCGCCTCCGCCTCCTTGCGCAGGCGGCGGCGCTCCTTCATGAGCTCGTAGCGCTCGTCCACGCTCAGCTCCCGGCCGCCGCACACCGCCGGCTCGGCGTCCACGGCGGACTCCCGCGGCTCCGCGGCCGCCGCCCGGCGCCACACCGCCCGGGGCATCTCCGGCATGGTCATCGTCCCGTCCCGCTCGTCTCCGTCAGCCACGACGACCCGTCGAGGTCGTCCCAGCCGGACGTGTCGTCCTCGTCGTCCGGCGACACCACCGGCACGAAGTCCTCCCCCGGAGGGGCCTCCGGCGGCGGCGCCGCGGCGTCCCAGGCACCGGTCCGCTCCTCGAGCAGCTCGGCCGACTCCGGACGCTCCGCCGCCTCCCGCTCCTCCGGGTCCGGCACGTGTCCCGTCACCGCACCGGCCGTCCGCGGATCGGCTGCGGCGCGCGGATCGGCAGCGACCGTACCGGAAAGAACCGCGTCGCGCGCCGGGACAGGAGCTGCGGACGGCGCCGCCGGCACCGTCGGGGCCGAGGGCATGCTGAGTACGACCGGAGGGGCGGCCTGCTGCACCGCGTCCTCCGTGGCGGCGCCCGGCTCGGAGGGCTGGAGTGCCTCGCCGCCCGCCTGACCCGGGTCGGCGCCGGCGTCCCCGGCAAGGTCGCCCGCCAGGGGCGCGCCGGGGCGGCGGTGCTGCGGGGCGTCGACCGGGGTGCCGGGCACGCCGTTGTTGTGCGCCGGGACGACCGCGTCGACCATCGGCGGCGCGACCGGGGCCGCGACGCCTTCGGCGGTGGCCGGCGTCTCGGCGGCCGGTGTCTCGACCGCCGGAACGTCGGCCGTGGGAGCCTCGTCCACCGGGATTTCGGCCGTCGGCGGCTCGTCCACCGGGACCTCGGTTGCCGGCGGCTCGACCGGCGGGACCTCGGCGACCGGGACCTCGACCGTCGGGGCCTCGACAGCCGGAACCTCGGCCGTCGGGGCCTCGACAGCCGGAACCTCGGCCGTCGGAGTCTCGACCGGCGGCTCCACGTCGACGGGGGCCGTCGGGGCTTCCACGTCCACGGGCGCCGTCGGTGCGTCCACGTCTACGGGGGCCGTCGGTGGCTCCACGTCGACAGGGGCCGTCGGCGGCTCCACGTCGACGGGGGTGGCCGGGGCTTCCACGTCCGCGGGGACGGCCGGGGCGGGGCTGGGGTCCGTACTCGTGGAGGTGCCCGGTCCTTCGATCGTCTCCCCGCCCGGGAAGCCGACCACCGATTCCACCGGGACCGCGGCAGGCGGGGACGGCACGTCGGCGGTCTGCAGGCCCGCACCGCCCGCGGAGGCGCCGTCCGGGGCGTACGGCATGGTCGGGGTCTCGGAGGGTTGCCAGTCGGCGGTCTCCGGGTCGATCAGGCTGGACGCGTCGGTGGCGTCCGGGGTGGACGCGTCGCCCGGCGCGGCCGTGCTGCCCGGCATGCCCGGCATCATCGGCATCGCGCCCGGCAGGGCGGCCGGGGTGGTCGTCCCGGCTTCCGCCGTCGTGCCGGGTCCCGTCTCCAGGCCCGCGCCGCCCGGGTTGGTGCCCAGCGGCGCGCTCGGGTCGCCCGGGGTGCCGCCGGAGGGCTGCCAGTCGGCGATGTCCGCGTCGACCAGGCCCTGCGCGTCGGGAGCTTCCGGGATGCCGCTGCCGGCACCCGGCTGCCCGGCACCCTGTCCACCGCCCGGCATCATGGGCGGCATGCCGGTGGCGGGCACACCGGTGCCCGCGGTGGCGCCCGGCTGCTCGGTGCTCGTACCCGGCGTCTCGGGCATCTCCACGTCGGGCACCGTGAGGCCGGCACCCAGCTCGGGAGCGGTGACGCCGGCACCCGCGCCGGGGACCGTCAGGCCCGCGCCGCCCGCCGACGCACCGCCCGGCGCACCGGGCATCTCGTAGTCGAGGCCGCTCGGCTGCCAGGCGTCCGGGTCGCCGACGACGAGACCCTGCGAGTCCGGGGCCTCCGGGTTGCCGGAGCCACCGGCGCCGTTGCCGAGACCGCCGCCGCTGCCGGGCATGCCGGGCATCATCGGCGAGGTCAGACCGGAGCCGCCGGGGTTGGCACCACCGGGGGCACTCGGACCGTCCACGTCACCGATGCCGGGGGCCTGCCAATCGCTCGCGTCGCCTTCGACCAGGCCACCGGCGTCGGGCGCCTCGGGAATCCCGGCACCGCCCGCACCATTGCCCAAACCACCGCCGCCACCGGGCATGCCCGGCATCATCGGCGAAGTCAAACCACTGCCGCCGGGGTTGGCACCACCGGGGGCACTCGGACCGTCGATGCCGCCGATGCCCGGCGACTGCCAGTCATCGAGGTCACCGGCGACCAGGCCACCGGCGTCGGGCGCGTCGGGGATCCCGGCACCGGCGCCGCCGCTGCCCAAGCCACCACCGCCACCGGGCATGCCCGGCATCATGGGCGAGGTCAAGCCACTGCCGCCGGGGTTGGCACCACCGGGGGCGCCGGGCACGTCGAGGCCGCCGATGGCCGGCGACTTCCAGTCGTCCTGGTCGCCCTCGAGCAGGCCGCCCGCGTCGGGCGCGTCGGGGATCCCGGCACCGCCGGCGCCACCGCCCAGGCCACCGCCCGAGCCGGGCGAACCCGGCATCATCGGCATGCCGGAGCCGCTGCCGCCCGTGCCGAGACCGCCGTTGGCGCTGGGACCGGTCAGGCCGGGGACGTCGATGCCGCCGGTGCCCGTACCCAGGCCGCCGCCCGCGCCCGCGGTGGGCGGAGTGATGGAGGGTGCGGTGAAGCCGGGCTTCTTGGTGTCCAGTCCGGTCCCGTTGCCGGCGCCGAGCCCACCGGCCCCACCGGTCGGGCTCTTGATCGACGGCGGGGTCACGCTGCCGGTCTTGCCGCCGGTGCCCAGCCCGCCGTTCGCGCCCGGGGCGTTGCCGACGGTGGGCGGCACGACGCCCGGCGTGTTGCCGCCGAAGCCACCAGCGCCGGCCGGAGGGTTGCTGAGCGCCGGGGGCACGACCGACTTGACCCCTGTGCCCGGTCCGTTGGTGCCCGCCGTCGGACCGTTCAGGCCGGGCAGTCCCCCACCGGCGCCGGTCGGACCGCCGCCCAGGCCCGGACCGCTGGTCGGGGGCGTCACGTTCGGCTGTTCGAAGCTCTTCGCGCTGGGACCGTTCCCGCCGGCGCCCGACGGGTTGAAGTTGGGGTTGCTGACCTCCGGCACCTTGGCGTTGTTCGGAGGCGGCGTGGTGGTCGGCGGCGGGGTCGACTTGAACGCCGGCGGCGGCGTGCTCGTCGGCGGGGGTGTCGTGGTCGGAGGCGGCGTCGTCGTGGGCGGCGGCGTCGTGACGGGAGGCGGCGTGGGGTTCGGGTTGGGTGGCGGCGTCGGATTGGGGTTCGGCGGCGGCGTCGGGTTGTTGGGCGGCGGCTTCGGGACGTTGGGGTCGGGCGTGGGCGGAGCACCGTTGCCCGGCGGCGGCTTCACCGCGTCGTACGTGAAGTTGTACTGCGTGGCGAGGGTGTCGAGGACCTGGCCCATCTGGCGGGCCATCGGCTTCTCGTACTCGGTGCCGCTGATCGGGACGTTGCCCTCGGGCTCACCGACACCGTTCGCCCGGGCGATCGCGGCCCACGACGTGTCGAGGTATTGCATCTGCTCCTGCGCCCACTGCAGGTAGTAGGCGCTGGTGTACAGCTGGTTGGGGATGGAGTGCGGGCCCGCGCTCTCGCCGCCGTTGATGCGCTCGGCGTGCTTGCCGATGTAGTCGGCGAGATGCTCCATCTTGGCCAGGAAGGCATCGGCTGCCTTGCCCTGCCAGGCCCGGTCGGGGCCGGCGATCGCCTGGGACTGCAGGCGGACGAAGTCCTTCAGCCAGTTCAGGCTCTCCACGACCTGGTGGAAGGCGCCGGCGGAGTCCATCACGGACTGCGCGTTGACGAGCTTCGCCGCCTCCGCCCGGCCCGCGTCGGTGGCCAGCGCGGAGCCGCCCAGCACCGCGGCCCGCAGCTTGCGCCAGCCGCGGTCCTCCTCGACCCACTTCTGGTAGTCGAGCGGGTCGGAGGTGTCGATGGTCGAGGGAATGAAGGTGGCGTCCTTCTCGACCGGGTTCTTCCAATCCGCCATGCCGTGGCCCTTTCCCTACCCCTGAACAGCGCCTGCCTCGCCCGGATCCGCGGGTCGGCTCAGGCGGTGTTGGCCCCGCCGGTGTTCGTGCCACTGGTCTTGCCGTAGTTGCCGAGCGCGTTGATCTCCGACCACGCGTCCTCCAGCGTCTTCGCCAGCTGCTCGCTGGTCATCGCGTTGAAGTCCTCGGCCTTCTTGTATTCCTCTTTCATGTTGCTCAGGCCCTCGCGGATCTCGAAGAGAGCCGCGTGCAAGGTACCGAGCAGGCCGATGGCGTCGCCGCGCAGACCGGCGTCCTGGCCGTTGACCCCGTCGATCTTCTGCCGCATGATCTCGGCCTTGGCGAAGCCGCCCGGCTTCATGTGCTTGCCCTCGAGCTCCTTGGCCACCTTGAGCAGGATGCCGTCGTGCTCGCCGGTGACGATGTGCGTGTCGATCTGCTTGATCAGGTGATCGATCGCCTCGGTGCTGATCGCCATCTCATTGTTCGGGTTGTTGTCGCCACCGGTGTAGGTCGACGTCTCCGGCGCCTTGAAGTCCGAGTCCTTGGGAGGCGTGTAGCTGGGCGGCGCCTCCTTGTAGTGGACATCCTCCGGCTTGTGCTCGCCCTGGTAGTTCTCGACGAGCTTGTCCCAGTGGTCCTTCTCGATGACGTCGCTCTTGTACCAGTCGTAGACCGCGAGCTCTTCCTTGCTGTAGTCGCCGCGGTCCCAGGTCGACATGCCGGTACGCGGGTTGGTGTGGCTGGAGATGTCGTTCTGGATCTTGTCGATCACCGAGCGGGCCCAGCCGCTCTCCTCGCCGTGGTCCTTGTCGTACTTCGTCAGGATGCCCATCGCGTCGATGGCTTCCTTGTTCGGGTAGTCGTAGCTGATGGCCATGACGTCCTACTCCTCACCGGGTCGGGAAACTCATCCGTCCCGGCGGGATGATCCGGGCCGGGACGCACAGCAGCCGGCCACCGCGTCGTCGCAGGACACGGCAGCCGGCCAGGGCGGGTCTGGTGGGTCACGGCGCCGCCGAGGCGAGGTCCAGGTTTCGCGTCGCAAGCGGGGCGGACGGTCGAATACCGGGTTGGTATTCGTCCGTTCGCCCCGCGCAGCGAGGCGGAAGCTGGGCCCGCCGCAGGCCGTCGTGACCCACCAGACGCGCCCTAGGTTGGTCAGCCGCCGCGGACGTCGTTCCAGATCTGCGCGTGGCGCTGCTCGGTGGTGCCGTAGTTGTCGGAGATCTGCAGCAGCGTGAGCCGGGCCTGCTCCAGGTAGACCGTCATGTTGTTGGCCGAGTTGTTCCAGGCCGCCTTCGAGACGTAGTACTGCTGCTGGGCCGCACCGGTCCAGTCCGCGAGGCTGGCCTCGACGGTGTGCTCCATCTGCTCCAGCGCGGCCTTGATCTTGCCGTTGATGGAGTTCATGTCGTGCAGCACGGCATCGGCCTGCTGGAAGTTGAACGTGTAGTTGGACACTTCAGCCCTTTCCTGCCAGAGGGATCGCCGGCGACGGAGGGTGCCACCGGGCGAAGGGAACGGTCAGGCGACCTGACCGGGACGGATCAGATACCCGGGAGCGCCGAGCCGAAGGAGGCGGCGGTGCTGGCGGCGTCGTCCTCGGCCGCGGTGTAGCCCTTGGTGGTCACGCCCATGACCTCGAGCATGTTGATCAGCTCGTTGATGACGGTCTGGAAGGAGGCCTCCCAGCTGTCCATGGCCTGGTTGAAGCCGGCCGAGGCCTGACCGGTCCAGGACGCCTGGAGGGTGGCCATCTGGCTGTTCACGGCCTGAAGCTGACCGGTGAACTCCGTCGCCTTGTCGGAGAACTCCTGACCAGCACGCTGCATGCCCTCTTCGCTGGTTTGCACTTGGGGCATCGTCATTGCGGTACTCCTCACGTCGGGTTGCCGCCGGCTCGGCCGATGCCGTCCGGCGCTGTCGTGTGCCGCCGGCGGGCGTGGAACCGGCTACGGCGGGCCGAGAAAAGTTTCGAGGACGACGACCGTTCCGGCTCACTCGAATCGGCGCGGATGTCCGAATGTCGGGCCAAGAGTGCACGGGCTTCCCGATCGGCGCGCCCCACGGACCCCGACCGCGAGGGGACAGGGGAAAACTCGCTGCACGTTTCTGCCCCGGAATGCCGGTGGCTCTTTCCGTCGGCAATGCGGGGCCTTTTACTGGTCCATCGACGCGGAGGGAAAGCCCGGATGAACTTCAACGAACGCATCGAGAGCCTCTTCGAGGAATATCAGCGGCAGCGCAACAGCCTGACCGAGATGCAGGAGAAGATGCGGTCGCTCACGGCCTCCGCCACCTCTCCGAGGCGTGAAGTCACCGTCACGGTCGGCCAGAACGGCGTCCTGACCGACATCAAGTTCCCGTCCGGCGCGCACAAGCGGCTCACGCCCGCCGACCTCACCGAGCTCATCCTGGCCACGTACAACGAGGCCAAGGAGGACGTCACCCAGCAGGCCGCCGCCACGCTCGCCCCGATGCTGCCGGACGGCATGGACGCGCAGGCCCTGGTGCGCGGCACGGCGGGCACCGACGCCTTCCTGCCCAAGGAGCCGCGGATGGCCACGAGCGTCCGCGAGATCCTCAAGATGGGGCGGGCCGAGCAGTGACCAACCCCGGCGGGCAGCTCTGGGTCAACCCCGAGGGCGTCGTCTCGGTCGGCGACGCGTACGCGCAAGAAATGGCCCTCTACGACCAGTACCTCAGCCAGCTCGCCTCGCTCCGCGCGCGCGGCCAGGCCGCCTGGGGCGACGACGACATGGGCAAGGAGTTCTCCGAGAAGTTCCTCCAGGGCATGGACAACCTCGAGTCCCTGATCGGCAGCGTCCGCGGCACCCTCAAGTACACCTCCGAGGGCCTGCGCGAGAGCGGCCTGCTCTACCGCCAGGTCGACGACGAGGCGCACGAGGTCGGCGAGAAGATGTCGCGCGACTTCGACGAGAACCTGTCCCAGATGCCGCTGGCCCGCACCCGCGCGGCCGCCCGGGTCACGGAGCCCGCGCAGGAGGCGGCCTTCAGCCCGCTGCTCCCGGCCGAGGAGGGCACGCCCAAGCTGCGGCGCGCCATGGCCGTCGAGGGCAAGCGCCTGGAGCCGACGGGGTTCACCGCCAGCCGCGTACGGGCCGAGGGCGAGCCGATCGAGCCCATGCAGCCTCTCATGGCTCGCCGCCTGGCCGTCGCCCGTCCGGTCGAGGGCGAAGTCACCGAGCCGCTCGTGGCCGGCCGCCTCGCCAACGCCCGTCCGGTCGAGGGCGAGGTCACCGAGCCGCTCATGACCCGCCAGCTCGCCAACGCCCGCGTGACCGAAGGCGAGACCACCGAGCCGCAGACCTTCGTCCGGGCCGAGCGGCGCATGGGCAAGCTGATCGAGGCCGAGCCGGGCATCCCGACCGAGGAGGCCACGCCGATGCTGCGCGGCCGCCTCGCCCAGGGCCGCACGATCGAGCCCATGGAGGCGCTGCAGCCGACCATCCCGGGCGTGCCCGCGTCGCCGGTCGAGCCCGGCATCCCCGCGCAGTTCAGTGCGGCCACCCCGGCGATGCCCGCGATCTCGTCGTACATGATGAAGCCCGAGTACGCCACGGCGTACGTGGGCGGCCAGCCGCTGCCCGAGGGCTATCGGCTGGAGGCGCTCAACACCTTCGAGGACGGCACCAGCCGGGTCGACGCCAACCTCTACGAGTCCATCACCCCGCTGGCCGGCACCCCGGTCACCGCCGCCGACGGCACGCCCCTCGACCCCGAGGGCCGGCACTTCTTCGTGGTCAAGGAGAACCCCGCCGCCGACGCCACCGCGCCCGGATACCAGCCGCTCATCCTGTCGTACACGGCGGACGGCACGCCCAATCCGCTGTTCTGAGCCTCCTTCATGGTCGATTTCCATATCCCCAACGACCCCGAATGGCAGTGGGCGTACGACGCCATCCTCTACACCACGGGTGAAGACTTCCCGGAGGCCGACCCGACCGCCCTGCGCGCGATGGGCGACGAGCTCTACACCCTGACCAGTACGCTGCTCAACGGTCAGGCCTCGACGCAGAACCTGGGTTTCGCCCTGTCCGGGCACCTGCAAGGCCCGGCGGCTGACGCGTTCAACGAGTTCCAGCAGATCATCACCCGCCCCCTGCCTGACGGCGGCACGATCTCCAACGCCCTGGGTGACGCGGCGTACAACTTCGCCCTGGACTCGGAGAACACGCAGTACAACATCGTCATCGCGGCGTTCACCCAGGTCGTCGAAATCGCCATCGCCCTGTCCACCGGCTTCGGCGCGGCCGCGGTCCCAGGACTCATCAAAATCGGTCAGGAGATCGTCAAAGCCCTCATCGACTTCCTGCGCCAACGCCTGCGTAACCAACTGATGCGGCTGATGTGGGAAGGCATCCAGGAAGGCCTGGAAGAACTCTGGCAAAGCGCCGCCGCCCAA
>NZ_JAUZQD010000006.1 GCF_030709675.1 Symbioplanes lichenis | reverse complement strand
TCGCCGTTGGTGAGAATGCTTCGGAAAATCGCATTCCACGGGGCTGACGCGCCATTATGGCGCCCGCATTCCCTCGATCACAATGGCGCCTTCCGCGCAGTTCCCGGCGTCGCGCCCCGAACAACTCCCCGCCCGCCGAGGTCGTCGGCCGCGACGTCCACCGGCGTAGCGCCGGGCGTCAACTAACCGCCACATCGGTTCTGCGCACGAGGGGTCGCTAGTAACGTCCGCCGGGACAAGGCGGTGCTCCGCCGGATTGTCGACTTCCCGCCCCGGGAAGGATCCGCCGTCGCGCCGTTGAGCCGTCCTGGTGGGGAGGGTGCGAGGTGGACACCATCGATTCCTTCGGCTTTGAGCAGGTTGCCCGGTGGCTGGCCGACGGCCAGGTCATCCCGTTCCTCGGCGCCGGTGCCTCCCGGGTCGGAGTCGACTCGGACCCCTTGCCTGACGGGCACGGCCTCGCCTCCGAGCTGCGGGAACGCATGGCGCCGTATCCCGGCGACAAGGCGGACGACCTGGCGAAAGTGGCGCAGTACTACGAGGAGTGGGCCTGGGACCGCCCGGCGCTGTACGAGTTCCTGCACGAGCGATTCCACAAGGGGCAGGTCAATGCCGCGCCGGCCCGGGTGGCCCGGATGCTCGCCTCCATACCCGCGGTCACCACGCCCCGCTTCATCGTGACCACCAACTACGACAACCACGTCGAGGACGCCTTCGCCCTGGCTCGGCGGCCGCTCTGCGTCGTGATCCAGAACATGCGGGATCCCGAGCACGGGCCCGCTCGGCTCAAGCTCGTCTACCCGGACGGCACCAAGGGTTTCGCCCAGGCCAAGACCTTCCGTCTGCAGCATCCGAAGCTCCCCGCCGGCACGACGTTCCTGTTCAAGATGCACGGCTCGGCCCACCAGGCACCCGGCAGCGACCGCGACGACGTCATCATCACCGAGAACGACTACGTCGATTTCCTCATCAACACCGGTGGCCCGGTCTCGCCGTTGTTCCCGCCCGCCGCCTTCCTGGCGCGTTTCCGCAGTTCGCGCTTCCTCTTCCTGGGCTACTCGCTGGCGGACTGGAACTTCCGCGCCTTTCTCCGGCTCCTGGTCCTGCAGAACGCGATCTCGCGAACGGATCAACTCCGCCACCTCTCCATCCAGCTGCGACCCGACGCGCTCGAGGCCAAGCTCTGGCAGAAGCGCAACGTCAAGGTCTACGACGGCGACCTGGTGAGCTTCTGCGATCGCCTCGCCAAGGCCTGGGCGCCGGAGGAGACGTCATGAAGAATCCCTTCGTGGGCCTGCGACCCTTCGAGACGCAGGACGAGGACGTCTTCTTCGGCCGGGACCAGGACGTGGCGATTCTGCAGAACCTCATCCTGGCGGTGCCCATCCTGGTGGTGTACGCGCCGAGCGGCACCGGCAAGTCCTCCCTGCTCAATGCCGGTCTCCTGCCGGTGGTGAAGAAGGATCCGCAGTACGTGCCGATCGTCATCAACGGCCCGGAGCAGGATGTGACGCGCCTCGCGGCACGGAAGTTGTCCGCCTCGGGCTGGACGGGCGGCGCTCACGCCTCCAGGGAAGGCCTTGCCGCCCTGCTCGAGCGTCACCACGAGGGGACCGGGCGACGGGCACTCCTGGTTCTGGATCAGTTCGAGGAGCGCTTCAACAACGAGCCGGATCTGGACGCGCTGTACGCGCAGCTGGCCCGTCTGGGCAACACCCGGAGCAGTGCGGCGACCGTGGTGCTGAGCCTGCGCGAGGACTACCTCGCGGGCCTCGCGGGCCTGATGGACCGGGTGAGTGGCCTGCTGGACGCCAGTTACCGGGTGTCGGACCTGTCGAGGGACGATCTCGCCGAGGCCGTGACCGGGCCCCTCGCCGCCGTGGGCGAGAGCGCCGGCATCGAGGACGGTCTCGTCGACGAGGTGCTCGACGACCTGGAGCGGGAGACGAGGTCGGACGGGATCGCGCGATCCGGGCGCATCGAGGCGGGCTATTTCCAAGTGGTGTGGTCGAGGCTCTGGGAAAGGGGCATCGGCGACGGCGGCCGGCAGATGACCCGGGCCACCTATGCGGCCGAGAACAAGGCGGCCGGAATTCTGGAGTCGTTCGTCAGCTCGATCCTCTCCGAGCTGCTGCCGCTCGAGGCGGAGATATTGTGGGCGACGCTGCGGTACATGATTCTGCCGACCGGGGCGAAGGTCCCCCTGACGGTGGACGACATCCTGGGCCAGCTCCGGGTCGTGGACTTCGCGCCCTGGGCCGCGGGGGTCTTCCGCGTCTATGGCCGTGACGATTACACCGTCGACGGGATGGTAGTGGACAGGGCCGCCGTGCGACCCCACCTGAAATCGATGCTGGACTATCTCAAGCGTACGGAGTCACCGCTGTTCCGCCGCGCCGTCCGCGGCGAGCGAACGGAATACGAGCTGGTCCATGACCTCCTGGGTCCGATTCTGCTCGATTGGCAACGACAGCACGTCCTGGCCCGGGACGCGGCGATGGCACGGATGAGGGACGAGGTCATCGGGGAGCGGGGCCGCAGCGCCTTCGGTTCCGGCCACGCGGCGATCCCGGTGGCTCGCAAGAATCTGCGACATTCCATCGCCCTGCTGGACGGCACCGGCGACTCCGCGGTCTCGGCGAACGACGTCAACGCGGCACGGATCCTCACACGGAGTGCGTCAGCCATCATCGCGGCGAGCGGCCGGCCGCCGGACGAGGAGACGCAGGATCTCCTGATCCGGCACCAGGCGGTGCTGACGAGGGTGATGCTGGCTCATCCGGACCGCGACGTCCGGGGAGCCGCCCAGCGGAACTCCTATGAGGCGTTTGCGCTCGAGCGCTTCTTCAGGGCTCAGTATTTCGATCCTCGCCCGGCCACGAAGGTGTTGGTTTGGTTCGCCGGCGCCTTGGCCGCGGCCGCGGGTCTCATTGTGGCCCGGCTCGTGCTCGACTTCGTGGGGGACCTGCCCGCCGTGCAGTACGCGCCGCTGACGCTCGGCATTGTGGTTGCCCTCGCGGCAGCGCTGCAGACTGCCGCCTACACGGAACGGTCCTCCCGGGAATACGATCGACAAGCGGCGAAACACATCCTGTGGCCCAGGAACCCGCGTCGTTCGCAAGGTTTCCCGCTGGGTGTCCGGATGTTTCTGGGCTGGCCGGCGGTGTACCTCGTCCTCACCCTGGCGGCCTACGCGGGAGCCTCCCTCTTCGCCTTGTTCGACCTGGCCCCGACGGCGGGCTTCAACCTGGCGATGCTGGTCGCCGGCTTCGTGCTCGGCGCTCTCTATGCCGTCGAGTCCGACCTGTGATGAGCAGTCCGATGCCGGATGGCCCGGGGCGGCCCTGACTGTTTCGCGCAGCCGGGCCGCCGCGGGTGGGGGCCAGCGGACGGGTTGCGGGGCGTGGCCCACGGTCCGGTCGGCGAGCCTTCCGCCGAAGATCGGGACCGGCCATACTCGCACCAGTGATGATTGTCGATCTCTGGCGGAGGGCGGACCGGCATGGGCGACGTGGAGCGTTTCGGGTACCGGCAGGAGCTGAGCCGGTCGCTGAGCTTCGGGGACCTGCTCACCTACGGGCTCATCTTCATGGTGCCGATCGCGCCGTTCGGCATCTTCGGCAGCGTATTCAGCGGCTCGGGCGGGATGGTGGCGCTCGCCTACGCGGTGGGCATGGTGGCGATGATGTTCACCGCCCTCTCGTACGCCCAGATGGTCAAGGCCTTCCCGATGGCCGGCTCGGTCTACAGCTACGCCGGCCGCGGGATCGCCCCGCCGGTCGGTTTTCTCGCGGGCTGGGTGATCCTGCTCGACTACGTCCTCGTCCCCGGTCTCCTCTATCTCGTGGCGGGCGTGGCCATGCACTCGCTCGTCCCGGGCATTCCGGTGTGGCTGTGGCTCGTGGCCTTCGTGGCGCTCAACACGGTCGTCAACTATTTCGGTATCAAAATGACCGCCCGGGTCACCAAGGTCATGCTGATCGCCGAGCTGATCGTGCTCGTCGTCTTTCTCGTCGTCGCGATCGCCGCCGTGGACGACTGGTCGTTCGCGCCGCTCTACGACGCGCATCGGTTCGAATGGTCCGTGGTGTTCGGGGCGGTGTCGATCGCGGTGTTGTCCTTCCTGGGCTTCGACGGCATCTCCATGCTCGCCGAGGAGAGCCGTGAGGAGGCGCGGACCATCGGCCGGGCGATGGTGGCGGCGCTGCTGCTGGCCGGGACCCTGTTCATCGTGCAGACGTGGGTGGCCGCTCTGCTCGTACCGGATGCGGCGGGGTTGATCGCGAACGGCGATGCCGAAGGCACCGCTTTCTACGATGCCGCGCGCGTGGCCGGCGGCGGGTGGCTCGCGACATTGACGGCCCTCGCGACGGCGATCGCCTGGGGGTTCGCCAATTCGCTCGTGGCGCAGGCGGCCACCAGCCGGCTGCTCTACGCGATGGCCCGCGACCGGCAGATGCCGCGCTTTCTGAGCCGCATCAACGACCGTCATCGCGTACCCGCCAATGCCACGCTCGTGGTCGCCGCATTGTCACTCGCGCTCGGCCTTTACATGGCGTCCCGCGACGACGGCATCTCCCTGCTCTCCACGCTCGTCAATTTCGGCGCCATGACCGCGTTTCTCGCCCTGCACGTGGCCGTGGTCGTGCACTATGTCGTCCGGAACGGCAGCCGCGACTGGTGGCGGCACCTCGTCGTGCCCGTCCTCGGCTTCGCCATTCTCCTGTACGTGGTCATCAACGCCGACATCGCCGCCCAGGTGCTCGGATTCGCGTGGCTCGGCGTGGGCATCATCGTGTTGATCAGCCTCTACGCCACCGGCCGCCGCCCCGTGCTCGCCGGGATGAACGAAGGGACCGACGCGTGACAGTCGTCAATTACCGCCCCGCACCGGACGAATTGTCGTACACCTTCGGCGGCCGGGACCCGGTGCTCGAAGTCGCCCCGGGAACCGTCGTCGAGGTGTTCACCGAGGACTGCTTCGGCGGGCGGGTGCGGACCGTGGACGATCTGCCGTCCCAGGTGTGCGAGTTCCCGTACCTCAATCCGGTCTCCGGCCCGATCGCGGTGACCGGCGCCGAGCCCGGGGACACCCTCGCGGTGCATTTCGTGTCCATCACGCCGGCCCGCGACTGGGCCGTCTCGGCGACGTTTCCGCATTTCGGCGCGCTGACCGGCACGCACGCCACGGCGACGCTGCACCCGCCGCTCGACGAGCTCGTCTGGCGCTACGACGTCGACCTCGCCGCGGGCGTCGTGCGCTATCACGCCCGGCGCGGCGACTTCCATGTCGAGCTGCCCCTCGACCCCATGCACGGTACGGCCGGAGTCGCCCCCGCCGCGTCCGAGAGCCGCATGACGATCGTCCCCGACGCGCACGGCGGCAACCTGGACACGCCGGAGCTGCGCGCCGGGGTCACCGCGTACTTCGGGGTCAACGTGCCCGGCGCGCTCTTCGCCCTCGGCGACGGCCACTGCCGCCAGGGCGACGGCGAGGTCTGCGGCACCGGGGTCGAGTCGGCCATGAACACGGTCGTCGTCCTCGACCTGATCAAGGGCGAGCCGACCCCTACGCCCCGCTTCGAGTCCGACGCGGAGCTCATGTCCGCCGGGTCGGCCCGGCCGCTCGAGGACGCGTACCGGATGAGCCAGCACGACCTCGTCACCTGGGCCGCCGGGCTGACCGGGCTGGACGTGCTCGACGCGTATCAGCTGATCAGCCAGGCCGGCCAGGCCCCCGTCGGCAACGTCTGCGACCCCAACTACACGATGCTCGCGAAGGTCGCCAAGCGCTTCCTCGGACCGGCGACGGCCTACGACGGCATCCACGACCGCCTGCGCGCCACGGCCGCCGGCTATCGGGGCAACGCGATCCAGTAACGCTTCATCCGGCCGGCCTCGGTGTCGCGGACGTCCTCGAGCTGCCCGCCGTGGCGCTCGATCGTCCGCGCCGAGGCGGTGTTCGCCTCGCGGCAGACGACGAGGACCCGCTCGAGACCGAGCCGGTGAGCCTCGCCCAGCATCTCGCCGAGCGCCCAGGAGGCGAGCCCGCGCCGCCGGGCCGCCGGACGTACGCCGTAGCCGATGTGGCCGCCGGCCTCCAACAGGTTGTCGTTCAGCTCGTGGCGCAGCGCGATCGAACCGAGCACGTCGCCGCCCTCGGCGATCCACCGGTAGCTGCAGTGCACCCAGCCCGCCGCGGGCGGTACCGCCGGGTCCTCCTGCCGGAGCAGCCCTTGCACCCAGGTGGCGAACCCGGCCGGGTCGTCGACCTCGTCTCCGGGGCGCAGTCCGGCTCCGTCCTGGTAGACGCCGCGACCCCAGTCGTCGCGGGCGGCGAGCCAGGCGGCGTGCAGGCTCGTTGTCGGTTTGATCAATTCGGGCACGCCTACGGAGGCTAGACCGCCACGCGGACGACGACCTTGCCGGGTGGGGAGTTGTCGAGGGTGGCGATCAGGTCGGGGACGTCGGCGAAGGAGCGGACGGCGCCGACCGGGGTGCGGATCTTGCGGTCGCGGGCGAGGCGGGCGAGGGCTTCCCAGGCCGCCGCGTCCTGGGCCGCGCTGTAGCCGCCCGCGTACACGCCGATCGCCGTGAGGTTGGCGAAGAGCAGGACCAGCGGGTCGATCGGGGCGGGCAGGCCGCCGGCCACGCCGACCAGGGCGATGCGGCCGTTGCGGACCAGGCCCCCCATGGCGGCCACGGCGGCCGTGCCGCCCACCGGGTCGTAGATCAGGTCGGCGCCGTGGCCGCCGGTGGCCGCGCGGATCTGGGCGGCGAGGTTGCCGGCGTGCCGGTCGAGGACGGTCTCGGCGCCGCAGCGCAGACAGAAGTCGCGGCCGCCGGGACCGCCCGTCACGGCGACGACGTGGGCGCCGAGGGCCCGGCCGAGCTGGACGGCGGTCGCGCCGGTGCTGCCCGAGGCGCCCAGCACGACCAGGTACTGGCCCTTCTCGACCGGCGCGCGGTCGACCAGGCCCGCGTACGCGGTGCGGAAGCCGACCGCGAACCCGCCCGCCTCCTCGTCGGCCATGCCGTCCGGGATGCGCATGGTGCCCTGCTCCTGCAGGTACGTGTAGTCGGCGAGCCCGCCCCAGCCCGAGTCCACGGCGGTCAGACCCAGGACCTGATCACCGATCCTGTACGCGGACCGCGGCGCCGTGGCCACGACCTCCCCGGCTGCCTCGGCGCCGAGACCGGTCGGCGGGCCGGGCAGGCCCGGGAAGTGTCCCGTGGCGATCAGCTGGTCGGGGTGGCCCGCCCCGGCCGTGCGTACCCTGATCAAAATGTGCCCGTGGCCCGGCTCCGGCCACGCCATCTCCCGCATCTGCACGACCCGCGCCGGATCCCCGTGACTCGCGACCCGCCAGGCCTTCCCCCTCACGACGGTGCTCATAGCCCCACCATGACCCCGCCGCGCCGCCGGGGCAACGATTACATGTGCTGCATGCTGTCCGCGTACATCTTGTCGATGGCGTCGGCGAAGTTCGTGGTGACGGCGGGGCGGCGGATCTTCATCGAGGGGGTCAGCTCGCCGTCCTCGGTGGTCAGGTCGCGGGGGAGGATCGTGAACTTCTTGATCGTCTCCCAGCGGTTGAGCTTCGCGTTCAGCTGCTCGACATAGCCCGCGACCAGCTTCTCCGCCTCCGGCGAGGCGACGATCTCCGCGTACGGCTTCCCGGCCAGCGGCCCGTCGGCGGCCCACTTGACGATGGCGTCCTCGTCCAGGGTGACCAGCATCGTCGCGAAGTTGCGGGAGGCGCCGACGACGATCACGTGCGACGTGTACGGGCACACGGCCTTGAACTGGTTCTCGATCGCGGCCGGGGCGATGTACTTGCCGCCCGACGTCTTGAACAGGTCCTTCTTACGATCCGTGATCGTGAGGAACCCGTCGTCGTCCAGCGTGCCGATGTCACCCGTCCGGAGGAAGCCGTCCTCGGTGAAGGCTTCCGCACTCTCCTGGGGCAGGTGGTGGTAACCGCGCATCACCGGCGCGCCGCGCAGCAGGATCTCGCCGTCGGTGTCGATGCGGCACTCGAGCCCGGAGAACGCGATCCCGACCGTGCCCGTGCGGTAGTTCGTCGGCCGGTTGACGAAGACCGCCGCGCTGGTCTCGGTCAGCCCGTAGCCCTCGAGGATCGGCAGGTTCGCCCCGGCGAAGAACTCCGAGATGTCGCGGCTCAGCGGCGCCGACCCGGAGACGAGCAGCCGGATGTTGCCGCCCAGGCGCTGCTGGAGCTTGGCGAAGACCAGGCGCTCGGCCAGCGCGTACCGGAGCTTGAGCAGGGCGGGCACCGGCTTGCGGGCCTCGATCAGCGCGGCCCGCCGCCGGCCGGTGCCGACCGCCCACTTGAAGACCGCGCGGGTGACGGCGCCGCCGCCGCGCGCGGTCAGCACGGCCGCGTTGAAGACCTTCTCGAACACGCGCGGGGCGGCGCACAGCACCGTGGGCCGCACGACCGGCAGCTTCTCGATCATCTTGTCGACCCGGCCGTCCACGTAGGTCGGCGTGCCCACGTGCACGATGCCGGAGATCAGGCACTTGCCGAACGCGTGCGACAACGGCAGCCAGAGGTACATGAGGTCGGCCGCCTGCAGGAGATCGGCCTCGCCCTGGACGACACCTTCCCAGGTCCAGCAGGCGTGGGTCAGCTCGACGCCCTTGGGCCGCCCGGTCGTGCCCGACGTGTAGATCAGCGTCGCGAGGTGCTCGGGCGTCAGGCCCTCGGCGATCTTCTCGATCAGGTCCGGGGTCTCGGCGAGCCGCGCGCGGCCCTGCTCCTGCAGCTCGGCGAGGGTCAGCTGCGGCGGTTGGGCGGCGGGGTCGGCGATGCCGTCGATGAGGACGACGTGGGTGACTTCCGTGCCGGTGACCTTGGCGGCCTGCGCCGGGTTCTCCGCGACGACGACCTTCGAGCCGGAGTCGGACACGATGAACGTGGCGTCCTCGGGCTCGGTGTTCGGGTAGACCGTCGTCGTCGCCGCGCCGGCCAGGTTGACGCCCAGGTCGGCGAGCACCCAGTCGAGCCGGGTGCCCGCGATGATCGCGACCCGGTCCTCCACGCCGACGCCGAGCCCGGCCAGCCCGGCGGCGATAGCCTTGGTCCGTTCGCCGACCTCGGCCCAGGTCAGCCAGTCCATCCCGGCGTCGTCCGCGGAGGGGGCGGCGAAGGCCCGGGCGTCCGGCGTCGCCCGCACGCGCCGGAGCAGCATGTCCGGCAGGGACCGGTACGGGGCGTCGGATGTCATCGTGGGTCTCTCCCGCCTCGGCGTCGGCGGGGGTCTCCGCCGGGAGTGCTCTGTCGATCTCCACGGTATCGGGTGGCCGGGTGACCGGCGCCACCGCGCTGCGGGTTGCGGATGCTTGCCGTCGGCGCTATCTTTCCACCAGACGTAATCCGCTGACCAGTCGCGGGCGTTCTCTTCTCTCTCGTGTCAGCCCCTTCTCGGGCTTTTCGGCTGCCTCTGCGCGCCACCGCTTCCTTCGCCGCGTGTGGCCTTCTTCGGGCCCCGCGTGCGGTCGCCCCATGCCGGGCGCTCTCCCTTCCCTCCAGGAGCTCTCATGACCGATCTCAAGGTCAACCCCACCACCACCCGCCGGCGTACGGCCGGCACCCGTCCCCGCAACCGGCAGACGCCCGCCGGTCCACCGCCGGGCGCCCCGGTCACCGACGTTCCCGTGACCGGGCTCGTCGACATCGTCTCGCCGGCGTCCGGCTCCTCGCACGCCGCTTCTTCACACGCCGGTTCCTCTCACGCAGGTTCCTCTCACGCCGGGGGCAAGGCGTGGATCCGGGCCGACGGCTATCTGCCCGGGCCCGCCGACGTCGCTGTTCCCCTGCGGCAGCTCAGCCGGCTCGGTCTGCGCCGGGGCGACCACGTCACCGGCACCCTGCACGCGTCCGGCGCGCTGAGCGTCACGGCGGTCAACGGCAAGGATCCGCAGACACACCGCCCCGACTTCGCGGACCTCACCGTCGTCCACCCGCACGAGCGGCTGCGGCTCGGCTCCGCCGACGATCTCACCGCCCGGATCACCGATCTGGTCATGCCGATCGGCAAGGGGCAGCGCGCCCTGATCGTCGCGCCGCCCAAGGCGGGCAAGACCATGGTGCTCGCGTCGATCGCGAACGCCGTCGCCCGCGCCCACCCCGAGTGCCACATCATGATGCTGCTCGTCGACGAACGGCCCGAGGAGGTGACCGACCTGAGCCGCTCGGTGCGCGGAGAGGTCGTCGCCGCCACCTTCGACCGGCCGCCGGCCGAGCACACCGCCGTCGCCGAGCTGGCGATCGAGCGGGCCAAGCGGCTCGTCGAGGACGGGCGGGACGTGGTCGTGCTGCTCGACTCGCTGACCCGGCTCGGCCGGGCGTACAACCTGGTGGCCCCCGGCCGCGGCCGCACCCTCTCCGGCGGCCTGGACTCGACCGCCCTCTATCCGCCGAAGCGGCTGCTCGGCGCGGCCCGCGCGATCGAGGGCGGCGGCTCGCTGACCATCATCGCCACCACGCTCGTCGACACCGGCTCGGCCCTCGACGGCGTCATCTTCGAGGAGCTCAAGGGCACGGGCAACGCCGAGCTGCGCCTCGACCGCGGCCTCGCCGAGGCGCGCGTCTTCCCGGCGATCGACATCACCACCTCCGGCACCCGCCACGACGAGCTGCTGATGGGCCCGGCCGAGCTGGCCGTCGTCCACCGCCTCCGCCGCGCCCTCGCCGGCCAGGAGCGCCGCCCCGCCCTCCAGCGCCTGCTCGGCCAGCTCGCCGGCACCCCGGCCAACACCGACTTCCTCCGTCAGATCGCCGCTGCCCTCCCGTGAGCCGCTTGCTACAGTGCATTTGAGCGATCGCTCAAATCGGGAGGCGGCGGCTGTGAAGATCGTGATTCCAGGGGGTACGGGACAGGTCGGCGGCGTGCTGCGGCGGGCGCTCGTGGCGCGGGGCGACGAGGTCACGGTGCTCAGCCGGCGGCCCGAGCGGCTCGAGCCGGGCGTGCGGCACGTGGTCTGGGACGGGCGTACGCCGGGGGCCTGGGTCGCCGAGCTCGACGGGGCCGACGCGGTGATCAATCTGGCCGGGCGGTCGGTCAGTTGCCGCTACACCGACGCGAACCTGCGGCAGATGATGAGCTCGCGGATCGACTCGACCCGGGCCGTGGGCGAGGCGATCGCGTCCGTCGGCCGGACCGGCCGGGCGCCGCGGGTGTGGCTGCAGATGAGCACGGCGACGATCTACGCGGACGCGCGCAGCCGGGGCGACGACCGGTCGCACGACGAGGCGACCGGGATCATCGGCGGTGAGGAGCCCGGCGTGCCGCTCTACTGGGAGTACAGCGTGCGCATCGCCCGCCGGTGGGAGCAGGCCCAGGCCGCCGCGGACACACCGCACACCCGGCGGGTGGCGCTCCGGGCGGCCATGGTCATGACGCCGGACAAGGGCGGCGTCTTCGACTATCTGTCGTGGATGGCCCGGCTCGGCCTCGGCGGTGCCGTCGCCGGCGGTGAGCAGTACGTGTCGTGGATCCACGGCGACGACTTCGTCCGGGCGGTGTGCTTCCTGCTCGAACGGGACGACCTCGGCGGCCCGGTCAATCTGGCCGCCCCCGAGCCGGTGCCGCAGCGCGACTTGATGCGCTCGCTGCGCCGGGCGTGGAAGCGGCCGGTCGGGCTGCCCGCCACGCGGTTCATGGCGGAGATCGGCGCCCTGGTCCTGCGGACCGACACTGAGCTGCTGCTGAAGAGTCGCCGCGTCACGCCGGGCCGGCTGATCGGCGCGGGGTTCCGGTTCGACTACCCGGCCTGGGACGCGGCCGCCGCGGACCTGGTGGCCCGCCATGCTCATTCTCGGTCAGGGTCCGGCAGTTCGCCCCGGCCGTCGGCGACCAGCTCCGCCAGGTCGACCCGGTAGCGGCCCGACTCGGTGTGCTCGCCCAGCAGGATCCGGCGCGCGGTGTCGGCGACCAGCGCGGCGCCCAGGGCCACCCCGGAGGCGAGCTGCGGCCACCCGCTCAGCGTGACGCCGATCCGGGGCAGGGAGGCGGCCATGCGTACGCTCAGCTGCTTCTTGTCCACGATGGCCGGCACGTCGGCTGGATCCGGGCCGATCAGGCCGTGCAGGAGCGGCCGGTCCGGTTCGCGGTCGAAGCGCTCCACGTCGAGCAGGCCCCGGTCGTTGGTCTCCATGAGCACCGGGACGCGCAGAGCCCGGGCGCGCTCGCGGACGAGCACCTTGAGCGCCAGGTCGTCGCACTCCTCGACGACGAGATCGAGCCCGTCCAGGAACTCGTCGACCCGGTCGGCGCGCAGGCCCTCCCGGTAAAGCTCCACGCCGAGCCACGGGTCGATGCCGGCGAGCTCGCGGGCGGCCAGCACGGTCTTCTCGACGCCCAGGTCGGCGACCCCGGCCCGGAGCCGGTTGAGGTTGGACAGGCTCAGCCGGTCGTGGTCGGCCAGCCGGAACGTGCCGCCGATCCCCCCCAGGGCGAGCGTGATCGCGGCCATGTTGCCGACCGAGAGGCCGATGACGCCGATGCGCGCCCCGGCCAGCCGCCGTTGCTCCGCCGGCGTGATCTTGTCGCGGTTGCGGTCGGCCCGGACCTCGCGGAACTCGTCGCGCGGCAGCAGATGGACCAGGCGCCGGCTCCACGGGTAGTACACCCAGGTGCCGTGGCGGGCAGGGGCCGGGCAGTGGTCGGCGACCAGGCGGTTCCGCTCCGCGACGGTCGCCGCGGGGTGGCGTACGTGGATCAGCTCGTGCAGTTGATCGTGCAGGGTGTCGTGGACGTCGCCGGGCCGGTCGGGGCGGCCGTGCGCCGCGTCGTGCAGTTCTGGTTGGCCATTCATGCCGGCGCCAGCTGGTGGTCGATCAGCGTGTGCAGCTCGGCCAGCCGGGAGCGCACCGGCGCCGGCACGTCGCGGGGGTCGCCGGCGAGGACGCAGAGGGTGTCGGCCAGCTCCGGTGCGTCCCGCCGCCCGTACTCGGCGCGCAGCCGGAGGCCGATGGCGAGCGCGAGACGATGCTGGTTCTGGCGGGTGCCGGCCGTGCACCACATGAGCCGCCGCCCGAGCAGCCGAGCCAGCGCGACGGTGCCGAGCACCAGATCGAGCCCCAGCCGCCGCCCGCGCCACTCCGGCGCGACGACCAGCCGGGCGATCTCCACCACCGCCGAGTCGTCGAGCCCGCGTTCGGCGAGCAGACGCGCGGAGAGCTCCGGGCTCCAGCTCCGGACGGCGCTCACGCTCAGCGCTTCGACCGGCCCGACGCTGACACACCCGGCGATCGCGGGCCCGTTCCGCACGATCAAGTGGTACGCGTCCGGGTCGGCCGGGTGTGGGTCGGTGCGCGAGGCGAAGGCGGGCCGGAACCCGTCGCCCCCGAGCACCTCCCCCCGGAAGCGGCTCACCTCGGCCACCACCTCGCCGGCCGGCCGGTGGACCTCCAGTCTCAGGACACCGCGCCCGTCCGGAGCGAGTGCGCGTGCTTCGCAGCTCTTCATCGGCAGTGCCCTCCTCGGCGGTGGGCCGGCGGTCGGCGTCGTCTCGGCGAGGTCATCGGCGGTCGATGGGGAGGCAGTTGCCGGTGGTGTAGGTGCCGGCGGCGTCGCGGACGAGGGTGTGGTCGGCTCGGGCGATGCGGGCGCAGACCTTGGGGGCGTCGGCGATGGTGCGGGTGAAGCGGCCGCTGCCGGTGTCGAGGACCGACTTGGTGCGGGCCTCGTCGTAGTAGGCGCCGCGGCGGCTTTCGGGGGCTTGGGCGCCCATCAGGTCGTCGGGCGGGTCGTCGCCCTCGCTGCCGAAGAGGTGCAGGTGGAAGCCGCCGGTGGCGTCGGGGTCGGAGCCGCCGAAGTCGGTGTCGTACTCGACGGTGAAGGTGCCGTCGGCGATGGTCGCCTTGGTGATGCACACCCAGCGGCGGTTGCTCTTGAGCTCGTCGGTGCACTGTTCGTCGGCGGGACCCGTGGCGGCTTCGGCGGTGCTCGGGCTCGCGCCGGGGGCCAGGCCGGCGGCGGTGCCGGCGGGGGTGCCGCGGTTGTCGCGGTCGTACTGGGCGTAGGCGATGCCGCCCGCGACGGCCAGCACGGCGATCGCGGCGCCGGCGGCCACCAGCAGACGGCGGCGGCGGGTCCGGCGGGCGCCGGCCTGGGCTGCGGCGTGCTCCGAGGGCTTTCCGCCAAGGGTGGGAGGCGGGGCGGCGGAGGGTTCGGCGGGGGAGCGCCTGGCGGCGAATCGCCGGGGCGGCTTGATGGTTTCCGGCGCCGGTGGCGTGGGCGCCCGGGTGGCCGGCGTCGGCACCGAGGGCCGGGCGGCGGCGGAAGGAGAGACGGGCGAGGAGGCGAGGGAGGGCACGGACGCCACCCCCGCCGCCACGACGGCCGGCTTGATCTTGCGGGTGACCGGCGACGGGGCCGTGGCGCGGCCGGACGCCGGGACGGGGGCGGCCGGCTCGGACACCTGGGCGCCGGCCAGCGTCGCCGCGCCGAGGGCCACCGCGTGTTTCGGGTGCGCGTCCACCGCCACCGGGCAGCCGAGCTCCGAGCTCACCAGCTGCGCCACCACCGGCATCCGGGACGAGCCGCCGACGAGCAGCACCGAGTGCAGCTCCTCCGGGGACGTGTCGGCCGAGCGGACGGCCCGCCGGAGTGCCTCGATCGAGCCGTGCAGCGCCGGGCGTACCATCTCCTCCAGTTCGGAGCGGGTGAGCCGCACCTCGGTGACCGTGCCGGGGAGCAGCACCGGGATCGTGGTGTCGGTGTCCGCGGAGAGCGCCTCCTTGGCCTGGACGCACTCGTCGCGCAGCCGGGCGACGGCGGTGATCGCGGCCGGGTCGTCCTCGTCGAGCTCCTCCAGTTTGCCGCCGAGCGCCACGCGCACGTGCTGGAGCACGGCCGCGTCGAAGTCGGCGCCGCCGAGCCGCTCGATGCCCTCGGGGCGGCCGAGGATCTCGAAGCGGACCCCGGTGCGGCGCAGGACCGCGGCGTCGAAGGTGCCGCCGCCCAGGTCGTACACGGCGAGGGTGGCTCCCGGCTCGACCCCGTGCGACGACGCCGCGGCCGCCTCGGGCTCGGTCGTCCACAGCACCGGGCCGGTCAGGCCGGCCTGATCCACGGCCTGGCGCATCAGGTCGATCTTGTAGCGGCCCCACGTCGCGGGGTACGTCACGCAGGTCGCCGCCGGCGGAGCTCCCGACAGCTCGGTCACCTGGCCCAGCACCGCCCGGATCAGCTCGGCGGTCAGCGCCTCGGCGGTCTGCGGCACGCCGCCGAGCAGGAACGGCGTCGAGTCGCCGAGCCTCCGCTTGAACTCGCGGGCGACGCGGTGCGGTTCCAGCAGCGCCCGGCGGTGGGCGGCCTCGCCGGTGAGGAACGTGCCGTCCTCGCGCAGCAGCACCACCGACGGGACGGCCGCGGTCCGGCTGCCGAGCGGGACGATCTCCGCGTGCCCGTCCCGCCACACGGCCGCGGCGGTGAAGGTGGTGCCCAGGTCCAGGCCGAGTGCGTACATGCCGATCACTCCAGGAGAGGCGTGGGGGTGGCCCGGGGGATTTCCCCGGTACGGTCCGGGCGCGGATGCTCATAGGGTGGGCTCATGACTGCTCGCCCCCTCCGCGACGTGTTCGCCGAGCTGAGCGCGCGTGGCGCGGCCGGTGATCCGGGCGAGCTGCTGAGCGCCGCCGGCCACCCCGGCCTGCCCGACGAGCTCGTCGCCGAGGCGGTGGGCAGCTATGCGGACACGGCGCCGCCCGAGATCGCCGAGCATCTGGCGCCCTACACCTCCGGGGCCGACCCGGACTGGCTCGGCCTGCTGGCCACGGCGCCGGCCCCGGCGGTGGAGGAGCCCGCGGAGGAGAGCTTCGACTTCGGGGCGGGAGCGGCCCCGGCGCCCGTGGCGGACGAGGAGGTGACCGAGCTCGCCGGGGACGTACCGGTCGCCTGGGACGAGCCCGGCGGCGACGAGCCCCCGCCACCGGACGCGCCCGCCGCCGCGTGGGACGACGACGTGGACGAGCCGTGGGCGGAGCCGGACGACGACGACCTGCCGGACTGAGCAGGTCATCGGGTCCGCTCCAGCCGGGCCAGCAGCCCCTCGCACGAGCGCACCGCGACCGTGGCGGCGACGCTCATCTCGTACCTGGTCAGGGGGTTCTCCGCGCGGCGCTGCCAGCGCTCGAGGGCCGCAGCCGCCGTCCGCGCCTGGTCCGCGGGCCCGGCGTCCGGGGGCAGGCCGAGCCGCTCGCACGGGGAGCCGCCCGCGCCGCCGATCAGCCGTTCCAGCTCGGCGGTGACGTCCGGCCTGCCGGTGATCCAGCCCGCCCGCAGGCTCGACAGCACGCGCAGCTCGTTGAACGGGTGCGCCGAGGCGAGCAGCTCCTCCACCTCCGCGGCCACCGCGTCGCCGCCCGGCCGCACGTACGCCCGGGTGGTTTCGGCCAGCGCGAGCAGCGCGGACCGGCACTTGAGCACGTCGCGGCGTTCCAGGAAGAGCGAGCCGATGATCTCGCGGAGCTGGGTGAGCCCGCTGCGCTCGGCCAGCTCGCGGGACAGCCCGGTGGCGGTGGTCGCGACCTGGCGGCGGAGCAGCGTGCTGGTCAGCCGTACGCCGAAGAGGCCGAACCGGCCCAGCAGGGCCTCGCGTTCCAGGGTGGTCAGCCCGACCTCGGGCATCGTGTTGACGAACCGGTCGGCCGACAGCAGCAGGTCCTCGGCCTCGCGCACGGGCAGCGCGGCGATCCGGCGCAGCCGGGCGACCTCCACCTCGGTCAGGGTCACGGCCGTCTCGGCCAGCAACCCCGCCACCGGTACGACCGACTGCACCAGCCGCCGCACGTTGGCATCGGTCCCCAGCCGGGCCGCGATCCGGCGCGCCGAGGCCATCGAGTCCAGCCGCCCCACCCCGATCTCGTCGGCCCGCGACAGCACCCCGATCGCGTTCACCGGGCTCGGCCGGGCCACCTCGGTGTCGTGGAAGGCGCGCAGGAACTCGACGTCGCCCGCGTGCAGGTGCCGCAGCAGGTAGACGACCGCGTCCGCCGGCGTCTCCTCGTCGTCGGGCACGAGCAGGTCCCACGTGCGCGCGACGGTCCGCTCGGACAGCGAGCCGATGCCCGGGGTGTCGATCAGCGTGACCGTACGCAGCGCCCGGGCCGGCCACGTCACGACCAGCTGCCCGACGTCCTCCGCCGCCAGCCCGCCCAGGTCGACGTCGATGACCCCGTCCTCCCGGGTGAACCGCAGCGGCCGGGGCGGCCCTTGGAGGGGCAGCGCGCGCACCTGATAGGCGGTCCCGTCCTGGTACCACGTGACGATCCGCGTGCACTCGCCCGTGCCGGTCGGGGCCAGCCGCTCCCCGACGAGCGCGTTGAGCAGCGTGGACTTGCCCGCCTTGACCCGCCCGGCGAGGGCCACCCGCAGCGGCGCGTCGAGACGCTCGCGCATCCCGGCCAGCCGCCCGCCCAGCTCGGTGCCCCGGTAGACGTCGACGGCCTGGTCGAGCACGGTCCGCGTCCGGTCGAGCAGGCTCATCCCAGCACCGCCAGCGCGCGCTCCCGCAGCCGCCGGACCCGGGCCAGCTCGGCGTCCACGTCCTTGAGCCGCTGGTCCCGGTCGCTGCGACCGCGGGTCGCCGCCTCGGACGCGCTGGCCAGCGCCTGCGCGTTGGAGCGGTTGAGCTCCTCGGCCAGCCCGCTGTAGTGGTCGCGCAGCTGCCGCTGGACCCGGCGCAGCGTGTCGCGCGAGTCCTTGCCGGCCACGAAGGTGACCTCGTCGCAGTAGCGCCGGACCGCGTTGCGGGCCTCGGCGCGGCGCCGCTGCAGCTGCCGTTTCTTCTCCTCGCGCAGCCCGCGATGCCCCATGACCAGGCCGATCCCGATGCCGATGGGGCCCAGGGACACGCCGACCAGGCTGCCCAGGATGATGAACATCAGGGCCCCGCCGTACGCGTTCTTCAGCGCGACCATGGCCTGCTTGGCGACCCGCATCCGGGCCAGGTCGATCTTGTGCTCGAAGCCGTCGACGGTGGCGAGCCGCGCGGGGTCGTCCACGGCGAGCCGTTCGAGCAGCCCGCCCGAGGCCTGGAGGAAGTGCGTGCCGACGCGCTCGCTCAGCTCGGTCGCGCGTACGCGGAGCAGGTCGTAGTTGGTCAGCAGCTCGTCGGCCAGCCGGGACCGCAGCCAGGGCTCCATCTCGGGCCAGGTGTCGGCGGGGTCGGCGGCCTCGATCTCGGTGTCCGCCTCGGCGAGGACGGCCCGGACCCGGGTCCGCAGGTCGTGGTCGATGTCGGCCATGAGGTCGGACACCCCGTCGGTGAGCGTCTGGTTCCACTTGGCGGCCGCGCTCTTGAGCGCCTCCACCTGCGCCTTCGCCGCGGTGAGCTCGGCCACGACGCGCTGGGCGGCCGCGGGGTCGGCCAGCGCCGCGCGCTCGGCCGAGAAGTGGGCGTCCAGCTGGTCGCACAGGCCGGCCACCTCCGCCACCGCCCCGGCCGCCAGCCGGTCGGCCGCGGACCCGCCGATCCGCTCGGTCAGGAACGCGACCAGCTCGGTGAAGCCGGACTCGGCGTTCAGCGCGGCGTCGTTGACCTTGATCGCGCGCGAGCGCAGCGCGGAGGACACCGGCAGCAGGGGCATCGGGCAGTGCTCGGCGAGGTGCTGCTCGTCCAGCTCCCGGACCCGCCGCCACGCCGGATAGAAATCGGTCTTGGTGAGGACGCAGATGACGACCTCGCACAGAGCCCGGGCCCGCCGCAGGAACTCGACCTCGCTGCCGGTGAGCTCCTGCGCGGCGCCGGTCACGAAGATCACCGCGTCAGCCATCGACACGGCGGCCAGGCTGGCGGCGGCGTGCGGCGAGGACAGCCCGCCGACCCCCGGCGTGTCCACGAGCACCAGCCCGCCGGCCAGCAGCTTGCGCGGGATCCGAACCTCGACGCCGGTGACCCGGGCCTCCCGGGTGCCCTCCACCACGTACTTGCCCACGTCGGCCAGGGGGATCGGGTCGCGGCCGGTGTCGGCCAGCAGGATCGCCTCGGGTTTCTCGCCGTGGCGCACATAGGTCGGCAGGGCCGTGGCCACGTCGTCGTCCACGGTGCAGACGTTCGCGCCGACCAGGGCGTTGACCAGGCTGCTCTTGCCCTGCTTGAACTCGCCGGCCACGACCACGTGCGTGACGGGATCGGCCAGGGCGGTGCGGGCGGCGGCGAGCCGGGCCGCCGCGTCGGGGCGGTCGTAGGCCGTACAGGCCTGCAGGCCCAGATCGACCAGGGCGACCGCCTGGCTCGCGGACTCGGTCACGGCTCACTCCTCTCGCCGTACGCGCCGGGTGCCGTCCCGGCGGCGGGGTCGTTCCGCCGCCGCCGGGACCCTCCGTTCGCACCCGGACCGCCGGTACGGCTGCTCAACCGGCGACGATCGTGGTGTCGTCACCGCTCTCGACGGTGTCGTCGTCGGACGTCCGGATGTCGGTGTCGACGTCGACGCGGGTGTCGTTGTCGCTGATCGACGTGTCGTTGTCGTTGACCGTCGTGGTGTCGTTGTCCTCCACCGTGGTCACGGTCGTGTCGTTGTCGTTCACCGTCGTGTCGTTGTCGTTGATCGTCGTGTCGTCGTCGGAGAAGCTGCCGCGCGCGTCGCCGGTGCCGGAGATCGCCGACCCCTGGGAGGCGGTGTTGCCCGACACGTTGGTGGCATCGCCGTCGCCGAAGGACACGGCGCTGTCGTCGATCTCGGCGTCCGGCAAGTTGGTGACGTCGCCGCCGCCGAAGTTGATGACCGACTCGTCGGCGCTGCCGTCCACCTGGGCGGTCTGGTTGCCGTCGCCGACCACGGCGTCGTCGAGCTCGTCGGCCACGATGCCGGTGTTGACGCCGGTGTTGACCGCGCCCGACAGGTCGTCGCCGACCTGCACGGCGCCGTCGCCGGTGTTGGCCTGCCCGAAGTTCGAGCCGCCGATGATCTGCGAGCCGTCCCCGCCGGCCGAGGTGAGGTTGCCGCCCACCGCGGTGGAGCCGGTGCCGGTCGCCGCGACGGCGTCGCCGGGGCCGCTCTCGGCCACGGCCCGGTCGCCGGTGGCGGCGTTGACGTCGCCGTCGCCGGTGCCGGCCACGGCGCCGTCGCCGGACACGTCGACGTTGGTGTTCTTGTTGTCGATGTCCAGGCCGCCGAAGACGTTGCCGTCCACGTCGACGTCGAGGCTGTTGTCGGTCACCTTGGTGAAGCTGAGGTCGAGGTTCTGCGTGATGTAGTCGTCGCCCTCGTACGTGGCGTAGGTGACGTAGTTGAGGTGCTGGGCGACGTGCTCGACCGACTGCGTGCCGGTCGCGGCGGGCGGGGGCGACGAGTGCCCGCCGCTGCCTCCGCTGTGCCCGCCGCTGCCGCCGCCGCTGGTGTAGCTTTGCAGGGCCTCACGGGTGCCCTCGGAGACGCCCGGGCCGGCGGCGGCCAGCGCGGTGACCTCGGGCACGTCGACCTCGGACAGGTCGCAGTCGGTGACGCCCTCGGCGGTCAGCGTGCCCGAGGGGTCCTCGGCGTACTTCGCGGCGAAGTCGCGGTCGGTCAGCAGGTTGGTGATGAAGTCCTTCAGGGCTTGGGTGGCGTCCACGGTCATGGTCTCTCCTCGCTCGGTGTGCGTCAGGTTCACCCGGACACCGCACCAGCGTGCGACCCGCGGCCCGGTCCGGGCATCGGGGTGTCCCCCCTGGTGTAGAAGCCGTCATGGGGGGTGTCACAGCCTCGTGTCGTTGATCCGCCTCGCAGTCCAGCTCAACGGGTGAGGATCTCGCGCAGGACGGCCAGCATCTCCGCCCGGGTGGTGGTGCCGAGCTTGACCCGGATGCGGGCGACGTGGTGCTCGACCGTCTTCGGCGCGATGTAGAGCTGGGCGCCGATCTCGCGGTGGGTGCTGCCCGCGAGCACCAGGCGGGCGACGGCGAGCTCCCGGTCGGAGAGCCCGGCGTCGCCGGTCGCGGTGGCGGCGCGGTCCGGCTCGGCCAGCTCCCGGGCCCGCTCCAGCAGGTGCCGGGCGGCGACCGCGTCACTCGTACGCACGGCGGCCTGGCCCGCCAGCCGGGACGCCTCCCACGGCAGCTCCGCGGCGTGCAGCTCCTCGGTGACCGCCACCGTCGCGGCGGGGTCGACGTCCCCGGCCAGCACCCCGGCCCACAGCTCGGCGGCGGCGCACTGGGCCCGTGGCCGGGCGGCGCCGGTCACCACGGTGGACAACTGTCCCGCCACCTTGGCCGCCGCGTCCGCGTCCTCGGTCACCACCGCCATGTGCAGCCGGATCCAGCCGAGCGCCACCGACCACGCGGGCGGCCGGCCGAGCCGTGTCACGATCGCCTCCAGCAGCTCGAGCACCGGCTCGGCCCGGCCCGGGCGGCGCAGGCGGGCCGCGGCCACGGCGAGCTCCTCGATCGCCTCCAGCTGCCACAGGTCGGCCGTGCGGCGGGCCAGCAGCGGCTCGGCGCCGGTCCAGGCCTCGCGCAGCCCGGCGATGTCCCCGCGCCGCCGGGCGATCCCCGCCGCGACGGCCGCCCGCAGCAGCCGCTCGCGCCCCGGCTGCTCGGCCCCGGGCCGCCGGCTGAGCTCGGCCAGCGCGGTGTCGTAGCGGCCGGCGCGCATCCGGGCCCAGGCCAGGAGCAGCCGGTGCCGCTCCGCGAAGACCGGACCGCCGGCGTCACCGCTCCGGCGCAGCAGGTCCTCCGCCGTGGCCACGTCGCCGGCGGTCACGGCGACGACGGCGGCGAGTGCGTGCGGGGTGTCCGGCAGGACGAGGGCGGGCGGGCGGCGCTCGTACTCCTCGGCCGCCTCGATCAGCATCGGCAGGGCGGCTTCCGGGTCGCCGGCCGCGCGGGCACCCTCCGCGAGCCGGAGCAGAGCCGTCGGGGCCTGCGCGGTGGGCGTGGGCACCTGCCCCAGACCCACCTGCGACGGTACGGCCAGGACGGTCCCGGGTCCGGCCGCGCTGAGCAGCAGCTCGGCGGCCCGGGCGGAGCGCCCGTGGTGGGCGGCGACCGCGCCCTCGACCAGGGCGAGCCGGTCCGCGTCCACCCCGGCCTGGTCCGTCTCGATCGGCAGACCCAGCAGGGCGCTCGCCTCCGCCCGCCCCGCCGCCACGGTCGCCGGTTCCGCCCCGGCGTCCACGGCGTCGTCGAACCAGCCGAGCGCGCCCGCCGGATCGTCGAAGCGCAGCCGCTCGCCCGCCTCCCGATAGACCGTCGCGGCGACCGGCGTGACCGCGCGGGCCGCCCGGAGCTGCGTGGCCGCGGTGACGGGGTCGGCCCGGGCCGCCAGGAGGGCCCGCGCGACCGCGTCGTGGAGTCGCCGGCGCTCGGCGGCGGGGAGCTCGGCGAGCACCGCCACGGCCACCGCCGGGATCATCCGGTCGCCGTCCGGCACGAGCAGACCCTCGTCGCGCAGGATCCGCAGCGCGGTGGCCACCTCGGCCTTGCTCGCTTCGGCCAGGACGTGGTCGGGGAGGTCCAGTTCCAGGGCCAGCATCCGGGCAACCGTGACGATGGGCGGGTCGAGGGCGGCGAAACGCCGTTGCACCCGGGCCAGCAGCGCCGGCGCCGGCGTGTCCGGGGGTGCGGCGGCGACCGCGGCGGCGACTGCGGGCAGTCCCGCCGAGGCTGCGAGCACGGCCGCGGCCACCGCGGGCGACACCGGGCGGCCGGTGATCGTGGCGACGAGCCGGGCGACGCCGTCGGGGCCGAGCGGGGCCAGGATCTCCACCCCGCCCGCCGCGGCGGCTTCGTCGAGCTCGGCCAGCTCCGGCTGCTGGATCGTCGGCCGCCGCGCCATGGCCAGGTCTTCTCCGGCTCGGGCGGCGGCGGTCAGCTCTCGCAGGGCGGTGGCGTCGAGGCGGTGGGCGTCGTCCACGAGGATCAGCCGGCCCGGCGGGCCGGTGAGCGCGGTGGGCCACCACGCGGGCGCGGCGGCGTCGGCGGCGAGCTCGCGCAGTCGATGCGTACGCCCGGCGCCGTCCACCCCGACGACGACTACCACCCGGCCAGTGGAGCACGCGGGGGAGCGGGACGAAACCCGTCGGCCTGCCATTCCCGGGCCCGTGCTCCCGCTCTGGCCCTCGCCCTTGCTCCTGCCTCCGCTCTCGCCCTTGCTCCTGCCTCCGCTCTCGCCCTTGCTCCTGCCTCCGCTCTCGCCCTTGCTCCTGCCTCCGCCCTCGCCCTTGCTCCTGCCTCCGCCCTTGCCGAAAACGGTTTCGTCAGTCACGCTGGTCCGGGTCCAGACATCGATAGGTATGAATGGAGTGACCATGCGAGCGATCCGAGCCGTCCTGCTCGCCCTCGTGCTGGTGCTCGCCGGGCCCGCGGCCGCGCACGCCGCCCCCGCGACGTGGAGTCCGCCGGCCAACCTGGTGACACCGCTCAACCAGGTGTGGCAGCACCAGGAGCAGACCTACAACAACGGCAACCTGTACGCCTTCCGCAACTACGGCTGGGACCAGATCATGGCCAACGGCGGATACGTCAACTACTGCGTCCGGTGGGACTCGTCGTCGAGCGTCACCGCCGCGCAACGGGACCAGATCCACGCGACGCTGGCGCGCCAGCACAAGAAGTGGATGGACGAGCTGACCGGGCACAACGGGTGGCCGTATGCCGACGTGCCCGTCCGCGTCGTCGGGTGGGCCGTCCGCGACCGCGCCCAGCTGCAGTGGACGGACAACTCCGTCGACGTCTACGTGGGCAACATCGCCGAGAACGCGCCCCAGTGCGCCCCGCCGTGCGGCCGCTTCTTCAACCAGAACGGCCAGTACCCGAACTGCCCCGGCGGCGTCGCCCGGCACTACGACCAGTCGCTGTGGCTGACGGACGGCTTCGGCGGCGGCGCGGGCGGTGACTGGGGGCAGCGCGTGGGCAAGGAGTACTACCTGGCCAATCTGAGTACGGCCAACATGCACATCCTCCTGCACGAGATGGGCCACACCTGGGGCCTCGACGACTTCTACGACTGGACGCCGACCGGAGTGAGCGGCTTCCTCATGAAGGCCGGCAGCGCGACGAGCATCACCGAGTTCGACGCCTGGATGTTCCGCGACTGGTGGCGCCATCTGAAGAGCCGGTACGGCTACTGAGTCCCTCTTTGGACAGATGCGGCTGTCTGTGCTCCGCCGGGAGGGTGGACACATGACCGCTGACCGATGGACCGCAATGCTGACCACGCTCCTCCTGGCCGTGCCCGCCGGACAGCCGGCCCGCACGCGCTGGGGGGAGTGTCCCTTCGAGGCGAGCACCACGCGCTGCGCCACGGTCGCCGTGCCGGTGGATTACGGGCAGCCCGGCGGCACGACGATCGACCTGCACGTGGCGCGGACGCCCGCCCGTGATCCCGGGCACCGGCTCGGCGTGCTCGTGACCAGCACGGGCGGGCCGGCCGCGCACCTGGCCGACGCGGCGGCGCTGACCGAGCGGCTGCCCGCCGAGATGCTGGACCGCTACGACATCGTCAGCTTCGACCAGCGCGGCTTCGGGCGGAGCGCGCCGCTGACCTGCGGCCTCCGGCCGGATCAGCAATACACGATTCCGTGGCCGCTGGAGACCGCCGCGGCGACGACCGAGCGGGCCCGCACGATCGCCCGGCAGTGCGCCGAGCGGGGCGGCGAGCTGCTGTCGCACATGGGCACCGCCGATGTCGCCCGGGACGTCGACCGTATCCGGCAGTTCCTGAAGGCGGACCGGATCTCGTTCCTCGGCATCTCCTACGGCACCTATCTCGGCACCGCGTACGGCGCGATGTTCCCCGGCCGGGTGCGGCGGATGCTGCTGGACAGCGTCGTCGACGGGACCCGGGGCTGGCGTGAGGTGTGGCGCGAGGCGCTGACCAGCGGATTCGAGACCCGGCTGCGGGACTTCGGGGAGTCGCCCGCCGAGATCCGGCGCCTGCTGGCCGGTCCGCCCCTCGAGACGCCCGCGGGGACGATCGGCGCGACGCAACTGCGCATCGCCCTCTACGGCGCGATGTACAACGACGCGGCCTTCCCGGCGCTGTCCGGTCTGCTGACCGCGGTCCGCGAGCGCGATGCGGCCGCCGCCGCGAAGCTGTCCACCGAGCTGCAGGTGTGGTACGACGATGACAACACGGCCTCCGGGCAGATGGCCGTCTTCTGTGCGGACGGCACGTTCCCGCGCTCGCCGGAGGTCTACGCCCGGGAGGCCGCGGCCGACGCGGTCCGGCACCCGCTGACCGGCGGCGCGAGCTCGGCGATCTGGCCGTGCGCGTTCTGGCCCGCCGAGGCCCCGGCGGTGATCCGGCCCAGGGAGGGAGCCGAGGTGCTGCTGATCAACGCGACCCGCGACCCGGCCACCACGCTCGCCGGGGCCCAGCGGCTGCGCCACGCCTTCGGCGACCGCGCGCGGCTGGTGTCGGCCGACCACGGTGGACACGGCGTCTACCTGCGCTCCCTGGATGCCGCCCGGCTCCGGGCCGCCGCCGAGGGGCGCCGCGAGCAGCGGCTCCGGACGGCCCGCGACCTGCATGACTTCTTCGCCCACGAGGTCACCGGCATCGTGCTGGAGGCGCAGGCCGCCCGGCTCGACGCCGACGACGGCACCGCGGCGACCCTCACCCGCATCGAGGAGGCCGGGCAGCGCGCCCTCGCCGCGGTGGACCGGGCCATGGAGCTCACCCGCTCATCCGAGCCGGCCGGTCTCGACGACCTGGCGGACGTGGTCGGCCGGTTCGCCTCCGGCGCGCCCATGACCGTCCGCCTCGACGCCGCGCCCGTCGGCGTCCTTGACCCGGCCGTCGCCGGCACCGCCCGCCGCGTCGTCATGGAGGCCCTGACCAACGTCCGCCGCCACGCCGCCACCGCCGGGACCGTTCTGATCCGGGTCCGGCGCGAGGCCACCGCACTGATCGTTTCGGTGTCCGACGACGGCGATGCGCCCGCCGCCGGTGGGCTCGTGACGGCTGCGCCGGGTGGGGGAGCGTCCGCTGCGGCCCGGCCCGCGGGCGGGACCGGGCTGGCCGCGCTCAGCCGGGACGTTGCCGCCCTGGGCGGGTCGTTGCAGGCCGGGCCCGGTGACCCGGCCGGCTGGACGGTCCGCGCGGCGCTGCCGGTGCCGTCGTGAGCCTCCGGGTTTTCGTGGCCGACGACCAGGAGGTGGTACGGCGGACGCTGCGCCGGTTTCTCGAGGCGGAGCCGGACATCAGCGTCGTGGGGGAGGCGGCCGACGGGCGGACCGCTATTGATCAGGCCCGGGCGCTGCGCCCCGACGTGGTGCTGGCCGACATCCGCATGCCCGGCGCGGACGGCATCGACGTGACCCGGGCGCTGGCCGGTCCGGGCGTGCGGGCGCCGCTGGTCGTGGTCGTGATCACCACCTTCGACCTCGACGAGTACGTGCTGCGGGCGCTGCGCGCGGGCGCGTCCGGGTTCCTGTTGAAGCGCTCGGGGCCGGCGCTGCTCGTGGAGGCGGTTCGCGCGGCGGCGGCCGGTGACCTGCTGATCAGCCCGCAGCTGACGGTGCGGCTGCTCCGGCACCTGCTGCCGGTGGGCACGGCTGCCCCGGAGGCTCCGTTGACCGACCGCGAGCTGGACATCGTGCGGCTCGTCGCCCGGGCCTGCTCCAATGCGGAGATCGCGGCGGAGCTCTTCATCACCGTGGGCACGGTCAAGACGCACGTGGCGAGCATCCAGCGCAAGCTGCACCAGCCCAACCGCGTCGGCATCGCCACCTGGGCCTGGGAGACCGGCGTTGCCTCCCCGCAGGCGTGACCGCTCCCTAGGCTTGTCCTCCAGAACACGGCGGTCGTGACCCGTGACCTGCCCGCCGGCGTCGTCGCCGTCGGCAACCCGGCCCGGGTGGTCCGGACCATCGACCCGGCCGGCTGAGACCCCGCGACGATGCGGGGCGCGTGGAGCACCGCCCCGGTCGGCTGAAGCTGCGCGACGATCCGGGGTGTGTGGTGCATCCGGCCGGCTGAGGCGGGGGCGCGGGGCGTTGAGCCGGGCGGCTGAGGCGCGGCGGTCGATCGGGGGGCGGTGGGCGTCGACCGGGCGAGAGCGGGGCGGGGGCATTGACTTGGCTGGATGAGACGCCGAGGCTATGGGAACGCTCCCACAATCAAGGAGTTCACTGTGTCCTTGTTCTCTCGCCGGCGGGCAGCCACCGTGCTCGCCGTGTGCGCCTCGGCGCTGCTGGTCGGGTCCGGCCCGGCCGGCGCCGTCATCCCGGACGGCACCCGGTTCTACACGCCACAGCCCGACCCCGGGGCCGTCCAGCAGATCGCCGATCTCAAGGCGGCCGGCCAGTACGGGCTGGCGCGCCAGATCCGCAGCATGATCGACACTCCGCAGGCCGTGTGGTTCACCGGCGGGTCCGGGCGGTCGCTGACCCAGTCGGTACGGACCGAAGCGCGCCGGGCGGCCGCGAAGAAGACGATGCCGGTCTTCGTCGCCTACAACATCCCGTTCCGCGACTGCTCGCAATACTCGGCCGGCGGCGCCACCTCCGTGGCCGAGTATCGCGCGTGGATCGACGCCTTCGCGGCCGGCATCGGCAGCCACCCGGCGGCGGTCATGCTCGAGCCGGACGGCCTCGGGATCATCCCCTGGTACACGACGATCAACGGCGCCCAGGAGTGGTGCCAGCCGGCCGAGGCGGATGCGGCCACCGCGGCGACCGACCGGTTCGCGATGCTCAACTACGCGGTGGACCGGCTCGCCGCCCTGCCGCGGACGAGCGTCTATCTCGACGGTACGCACAGCGCCTGGCTCGGCGTCGGTGACATCGCCGACCGGCTGGTCAAGGCCGGGGTGCGCAAGGCGGACGGCTTCTTCCTCAACGTGTCGAACTACGAGACGACCGAGCGCCAGCTGAAGTTCGGCACCTGGATCTCGAAGTGCGTCTGGTACGGCACCGAGGGCCCGGCCGAGGCCCGCGGGCACTTCGAGCAGTGCGCCAGCCAGTACTACCCGGCCAGCCCGGGCGACTTCAGCACCTGGCCGCTGACCGACGCCTGGTACGCGGCCAACGTGGGCGACGTCTCGCCGCGCCGGCTGGCCCACTTCGTCGTGGACACCAGCCGCAACGGCCAGGGCCCGTGGACGGCGCCCGCCGGGGTCACCTGGCCCGACCCGCAGACCTGGTGCAACCCGCCGGACCGGGGGCTGGGCCTGCGCCCGACCACGCGCACCGGCGAGCCGCTGGCCGACGCCTTCCTGTGGGTCAAGACCCCCGGCCAGTCCGACGGCCAGTGCGACCGGGGCACCGGCACGGGCACCGACCCGGCCCGCGGCGGCATCGCCGACCCGGCCGCCGGGGCGTGGTTCCCGCAGCAGGCGATCGAGCTGGTCCAGCTGGCGAACCCGCCGCTGCGCTGATCCGGAAGAGCCCGATCACGAAAGCTGATCACGAAAGCTGATCTCAAAGTGGATCACGAAAGCCGATCACACGAGAGCTGATCAGGAACGGGGGCGGGAGGCGGTCAGCCCGGCCGCGAGGACGCCGAGCGCGTCGTCGACGGCCGCCTCCCGCTGCTCGGCGGTCAACTGCGGCAGCAGGTCCAGGAACATGACGGCCAGCCCGTGCACGGTGGCCCAGCTGGCCATGACGGCCCGGGCCCGGTCGGCCGGGCGCAGGACGCCGGCGTCGACGAGCCGGTCCAGCGCCTCGAGCAGCAGGACGTCCGGCTTGGGGCGGCCCTGGTCGTCGGTCTCCGGCTCGGCGGGCTGCCCGGGGACGTAGATCCCGGCCGGGTCCCCGCCCATCGCGGTGCGGAACAGGCCCGGCTCCGCCACGGCATAGTGCACATAGGCCCGGCCGACCTCCCGCAGGTACGCCCGCGCGTCGCCGGGCGCCACGGTGTCGAGGTGGGCTCGCATGGCTTCGGCCATGTCGCCCAGTGCCCGTCGCGCGACGGCCTTGCGCAGCGCGTCGAGCGTCGCAAAGTGCCCGTACGCCGAGTTGGGTGCCACCCCGACCGCCCGGGCCACCTCGCGCAGCACGATGGCCTGGGGGCCGCCGTCCCGGGCCAGGGTCAGGCCGGCCGCGATCAGCGCGGCGCGCAGGTCGCCGTGGTGATAGGTGGCCCGGGTCCGCGGGCGTTTCTCGGCCATCCGGCAATTCTGGCATCCGATGACCCTGGGGCGATCAGGCCGGCGTCCGGACGCGATCCGGCGCCCCGATCCGGCTCCGCACATGCCCGAGCGCCATGAGCGCGAAGATGTCCGCCAGCACCGGCACGTGGAAGAGGAACGGCCGCGGCCCGATCGAGTCGCTGACCGACGGAATGCTGCCGTCCGTCAGCTGGTGCCGCAGCAAGAACTGGACCCCCGCTGCCGCCGGCCCCGGATCGTCCTGCCCGCACAGCGCCATGACCGCGTACGCGGTGCTGATCGGATCACTGGAACTGCCGGCGCGCTGTCCCCACCCACCGTCGCCGTTCTGACTGTCCCGCACGAAGCGCACGCCCTTCCGCGGCGCCGGTGACCGACCAGCCGCCCCCGGGCAGCTGGCTGCGCACGAGGCGCCTGGCGATCCGGTCGAGCACCGACCCGGGAGCACCGGCCGCCGCGAGGGCGACGCCGCCGGTCACCGTGCACCACGTGTCGGTAGCTCGTCCACGGCCAGTTCCGTGCCCGCCGTCCACGACGCCACCAACCGGCCCGTCGCCTCCCGGACGTGCCGCACGTGCGCCTCGACCTGCTCCGGCGTGAACGCCGACCGCAACGATCGGCGCTGCTGCTGGTGGTTCGCGCCGGCCGAGGTGAGCAGCGAGTCGCCGAGCCAGGCGCTCGCCTTCGCCATGAGCCGGCCGCGGTCGTAGTCCCGGTCGCCGGGCACGAGCAGCTGGTGAGCCACGGCCGGGCTGGTCACCACGTACGCGGGAATCGGGCCGAGCCGGATCTCGGCGATCTCCCCGGTCGCCGGCACGACCGGCCCGGTGAGCAGGGCGGGCGGCTCGCGGCACGCTAGCTTGGGGGCAACTCGGAGTGGAGGAGATGCCCGGTGGGCAAGGTGGTCCTGTACGGCTCGGTGTCGGTGGACGGGTTCGTCGCGGACGGGAGCGATCAGCCCGGGCCGTTGTTCGACTGGCTGACGAGCGGCGACGTCCCGTTGGACGACAGCGGTGTGCTCAAGGTGTCGCAGGCGTCCTACGAGCACACCCAGTCGTACTGGGACCGGATCGGGGTGACGGTCTGCGGGCGCCGGGTCTTCGACCTGACGGACGGGTGGGAGGGGAAGCCGCCGAGCGGGATCGATCATGTCGTCGTCGTGACGCACCGGCCCGCGCCCGCGGGCTGGGACCCGGCGGCGCCGTTCCACTTCGTCGACGGGGTCCAGGCGGCCGTGGCCCGGGCGCAGGAGCTCGCGGGGGACCGCATCGTCGAGATCGCCGCCGGTGACGTCGGGGGGCAGGCGCTCGCCGCGGGCCTGGTGGACGAGGTGCGGATGGACGTCGTGCCCGTCGTGTTCGGGTCCGGCCGGCGCTTCTTCGGGCCGGTCGACGCGCAGCACCTGCTGGAGGATCCCGAGGTGGTGATCCAGGGCAACCGGGTGCTGCACCTGCGGTATCAGGTGCGCCGCTGACCGTCGGCAGGACGCGCCACAGTGGCGAGGTGGACCTCTCCGCCGAGGGCACCTTCGCGCTGTGCGTGGTCGCCGGCGCCGTGCTGATGCGCGCCGGGCCGAGAGCGGGATCGGGCTCGCGACGGCCCGCCCGCCACCTGGTCCGCCGCCGACGTCACCGATCCGGCCGCCGTGTGCGCGGCCGTCACCACGGACGGCGGCATGAGCATCTGATCAGCCTCATCTGGCGGCTTCCCCGATGGCCAGGATCGACGGGTCCTCCGACGCGGGCGGCGGCTCCTGGCGGGGCGCCGGGCGCTCGGGCGACTCCGGGTCGAACACCCACGGGCTGACCCCGATCCGGCCGGTGCTGCCCAGGTCGAGGCGGCTGTCCGGGACGACCGTCTGCTCGGGGCGGCCCGGTTGCGGCGCCATCTCGAGGAAGAAGGCGTTGACGGGCGGGTGGCTGATGTCGTCGTACGTGTTGCGCCACACCACCCCGGCCGTCGCCCGCTGACCGGGCTGCAGTGTCACCAGGCGGGGCTTGACCTCGAGGTTCGGCACCGAGATGGTGATCTCGCGGATGTCGTGCAACACGCGGACGTCCTGGGGCTTGTGCTCCTCGTCCAGCAGCGTCAGCGTCGGATAACCCTCGACCTGGTACGCCGTCGTCCCGCAGTTGGTCAGCGTGAAGTCCAGCACCCGGAGTCCCATCGCCGCGTCACCGGAGCCGGCCTCGATGCGCGCGCCGCCGGGCGGGCACGTGGGCGACGGCGACGGCGGCACCGGCCACGACGACCGCAAGCCCGTCGCGGGGGACACCCCCGCCGGCGCGCACCCGGCGGCCAGCAGCACCACGGCAGTTCCGATCAGCCAGCGCCTCATGCGCCCGATCATGCCCTACGGCGCCAAAAGTCCCACCGCGCGAGGGAGAAGCCGGGCTCGGTCACGCCTTCCCGGGCCGCGACGGCGCCGACGGTGGTGTACGGCCGTTGCTCGCCGGCCGTGCACGCGTCGTGCAAAAGTTGTCCACAGTGCTCGAACCAGGGCTTGACGGCGGGCCGGAGCTCCGGCGGTACCGTCTCCTGCTCCTCCAGGGTGTCGCGGAGGGTCCAGACGGCGTACGTCAGGTAGTCGATCCCCGCCGCCGTGAGCCGCGCCGCGAAGTCGTTGAGACGGGCCCACTCCGTGGCGTCGCCCCCGGGCGGGGAGTAGATGTCCCAGCTCTCCCGCATGACGGCGCCGAACCAGGACCGTCCGTCCGGGCCGAGCGCCACCAGGAGCGCGACGAGCCGGTCGCGGTCCGCGTCGCCGCCCGCCACGGCGGCCTCGACGACGGTGCCCCAGACGGCCCAGAGCTCGTCCTCGCGTACGGGGAAAGCGGCCGCCGTGTCCGCCACGGGCGATTCGTCCCGGAGGTACCGTGCGAGATCGATCACCGAAGTCACGGTACTGCTGGTACGCGACCGCTTCGCTGGGTACCACCTGCTCGTGCTCATGATCGATCTTCCTGATCCGCCGCTGCCGGGGCACGGTGACACCCGGCGCCGCCTGCAGACCTTCGTCGACATCGCCCGCGAGGATCTGGTCCACGCGCGTCTGGCGGAGGGGCATGCCGACGCGATCGCCATCGGCGCCGAGTTGGGCGCCGCTTTCTCCCCCGGGGAGCGCTGGGGCGTCTGGGCGGCGGCCCCCGCGTCCGTACGGGCGACCCGCACCGCGGACGGCTGGCAGCTCGACGGCGACCGGCCGTGGTGCTCCGGGGCCGGATGGTGCACCCGCGCGCTGGTCACCGCGGTCGCCGACGACGGTCCCCGGTTGTTCGCGGTCGCGACGTCCGCCGGCACCCCGCTGGACGGCACCTGGCCGGCCGTCGGCATGGCGGGCAGTGACAGCCGGACCGTACGCTTCACCGCCGCCCCGGCCGAGGCGATCGGCGGCCCCGGCGACTACGTGGGCCGCCCCGGCTTCTGGCACGGCGGCGTCGGCGTGGCGGCCTGCTGGTTCGGCGGGGCCCTGGGCGTCGCCGACGCCCTCTACGCGACGAACCGGTCGACCCCGCACGTCCTGGCCCACCTCGGCGCGGTCGACGTGGCCCTGGGCGCCGCCCGGGCCGTGCTGGACGCGGCGGCCGACGAGATCGACGCCGACCCCAAGCGCGACGCGTTCGCCCTGGCCCTGCGCGTGCGATCGACCGTGGAACGGGCCGCGACCGAGGTCATCGACCGGGTGGGCCGCGCGCTGGGCGCCGGTCCGCTCTGCCGCGACGAGCAGCACGCGCGGCGCGTCGCCGACCTGACCGTCTATCTGCGGCAGAGCCACGCCGAGGCCGACCTGGAGGCGCTGGGCAAGCTCGTGGCGGGGAAGGGCCCGGCATGGTGACGGCGATCGAGGGCCTGGGCACGCCCGAGTCCGCCTGGCAGTCCTGGCTCGACCTGCCCGAGCTGCCCCTGTCTTTCCCGGCGGCACCCCTCGTGGTCGCCGCCCACCCCGACGACGAGGTGCTCGGCGTGGCCGGCCTGATGGCCCGGGCGGGCGCCGCCGAGCTCGTCGCGGTGACCGACGGCGAAGCCTCGCACCCCGGCTCGACGGTCTTCACCCCGCTGGAACTGGCCAAGCTGCGCCGGGCCGAGACCGCGGAGGCGCTCACCCGGCTCGGGCTCGCCGGCGCCCCCGTGCACCGGCTGGGCCAGCCCGACGGCGGCATCGACGAAGACGCGCTGGCCGCCGCGCTCGTGCCGCTGCTGACGCCCGGCCGCTTGTGCCTGGCCACGTGGCGCGGCGACGGGCACCCCGACCACGAGGCGGTCGGCCGGGCCGCGGCCCGCGCGTGCGCCGAGACCGGCGCCCGGCTGCTCGAATACCCCATCTGGACCTGGCACTGGGCCGAGCCCGGCGACGAGCGCGTGCCGTGGGAACGCGCCCGCCGGGTGTCGCTCGACCCGGCCCAGCAGGCCGCCAAGGCCGCCGCGATCAGCGCCTTCGTCAGCCAGGTCGAGCCGCTCGGCCCGGCCGAGGCCGACGCGGCCATCCTGCCGCCCCACGTCCTGGCCCGCTTCGCCCGTCCCTACGAGGTGGTCTTCGCATGAGCACACCGATCGAGTACTTCGAGCAGATGTACGCCGCCAGCGCCGACCCGTGGGACTTCGCGAACCGCTGGTACGACACGCGCAAGCACGCACTCACCGCGGACGCCCTGCCGAAGCGCCGTTACCGGTCCGGCTTCGAGCCCGGCTGCTCCACCGGCATGCTGACCGCCCGGCTCGCGGAGCGGTGCGACCGGCTGCTGGCCGTGGACGCCGTCGAGGCCGCCACTCGGACGGCGGCTTCTCGCGTCGCGGAACTCGGCCATGTCACTGTCGGCACGGCCCGCATGCCGGACGACTGGCCGGAGGGGCCGTTCGACCTGGTCGTGATGTCGGAGCTGGGCTACTACTTCGACCGCGAGACACTGGGCACGCTGGTCGAGCGGGCCGTGCGGTCGCTGGAGCCGGGCGGGGATCTCGTCGCCGTGCACTGGCGGTGGCCGGTCGAGGAGCACACGCTGACCGGGGACGACGTGCACGCCGCGCTGGGTGCCGCGCCGGAGCTGGCCCGGCTGGCGCGGCATGAGGAGGCTGACTTCCTGCTCGAGGTGTGGACGCGGGCGACGGGGCCGGCGCGGTCGGTGGCACAGCGCGAGGGTCTGGCGTGAGGCGGATCGCGGTCGTGGTGCCCGCCCATGACGAGCAGGAGTTGATCGGCGACTGCTTGACCGCCCTGGCCGAGGCCGGTGCGCGTCCCTCGGACGTGATTGTGGTTGCCGACGCTTGCCAGGACGACACGGCGGCGCTGGCCGCTCTGGCGGGTGCGGTCGTTGTCACGGGCGATTTCCGAAATGTCGGTCTTGCGCGGGCGGCCGGGGTGGCGCACGCTTTGCGGCACGGGCCGGACGACCTGTGGATCGCATGCACCGACGCCGACACCCGCGTGCCGGCGAACTGGCTGGACTGGCAGCGGGGTCATACCGACGCCGACGTGCTCGTGGGCACGGTCGAGGTGGACGACTGGGCGCTGTGGCCGCCAGGGTTTCCCGCGCTCTACGAGGCGCGATATCGGCTGCAGGTCACGAAGGCCGCGCACGGGCACATCCACGGGGCGAACCTGGGATTCTCGGCACACGCTTACCGGGCGGCGGGCGGGTTCCCGCCGGTGCGGGTGGAGGAGGACCGGGGCTTCGTACGCCGGGCCCGGGCGGCCGGGGCGCGCGTGGTGACCGACCCGTCGTGCCCGGTGCGGACGAGCTCACGGGCCGTGGGCCGGGCCCCGGATGGCTTCGCCGCCCACCTGTCCGGCCTGGCCGCCGCGGCGTTCGATCCGCGGTCGAGCCTCGCCGCCGGTTAGCCGGGTCATCCGGGCGGCAGGCGTCTGTGTTGCAGCTCGGTAGTCCAGCGCACGGTCGGGTCGGGGTCGATCAGGAGCCGGTCGAGCACCTCACGGGCGGCCTCCGGGGCAACGTGCCGCACCGCGACCGTGCACCGCTTGCCTACCTCGCGTCGGGGATGTCACCGCTCGCGGCCGGTGCGTCCACTGTGGCCGCGAGCTCGTCATAGTCAGCGAGGTCGGCGGCCCGCTGGAGCACAGTGTCGAGAGCGTCGGTCATCGGCACACTTTGGCATGGGCCTACGACATTCTGCGGCGCGATGATGGGGTCATGCGGGTGGCGATCGTGGGGGCGGGGGTCGGCGGGCTGACCGCGGCGGTCGCGTTGCGGGGGCGGGGGATTCACGCCGACGTTTACGAGCAGCAGAGCCGGCCGGCGGAGATCGGGGCCGGGGTGTCGCTGGGCGCCAACGGGATGCGGGTGCTGGACGGGCTCGGGCTCGGGGCGGCGGTGCGAGGCGTGGCGTCGAATCTGCCGCGGATTCAGTTCCGGCATTGGCGTACGGGCGGCGTCTTTCACGAGCATCCGCTGGGCGACTGGTACGAGCGGCGGTTCGGCGGGCCGTTTCTCGGGGTGCATCGGGCCGACCTGCATCGGGTGCTGCTGGACGCGTACGAGGGGAAGCCTGTCCTGGGTCGTCGCTGCGTGGGCGTGCAGGAGGGGGCGGACGGCGTGACGGCCGAGTTCGCGGACGGATCCCGGGTGCGGGCCGACGTGGTGGTCGGGGCGGACGGGCTGCGGTCGGCGGTGCGGGCGCATGTCGCCGGGGCGGACGCGCCGGTGTTCTCGGGGACGAGCTGTTTCCGGGGGCTCGTGCCCGGGAGCGACATCGATGGGCTGACGTTCTTTCTCGGGCCTGGCCGGCATCTGGTGGCGTACCCGGTGCGGGGTGGGGATTTTGTGAATTTCGTGGCCTATGTGCCGGACCCGGGCCGGCCGCGCGAGTCGTGGTCGGCGCGCAGCACGCCGGGGGAGGCGGCCGCGGCGTTCGACGGGTGGACGGCGACGGTGACGTCGCTGCTGGGGCGGGCCGGGGAGGTCGGGCGGTGGGCGCTCTACGACCGGGAGCCGGTGCGGCGGTGGAGCACCGGGCGGGTCACGCTGCTGGGCGACGCGGCGCACCCGATGCTGCCGCACGCCGGGCAGGGCAGCAACCAGGCGATCGAGGACGCGGCCGCGCTCGCCGCCTGCCTGGCGGCCGGTGACGACGTGGCCGCGGCGCTGCACCGCTATGAGCAGGTGCGCAAAGCGCGGACCCGGCAGATCCAGGCCGGGTCGCGCGGCAACGCGGCCTGTTTTCAGCTGCCCGACGGGCCGGCCGCCGACGAGCGCAACGCGCGGCTGCGGGACCTGCCGGAGACGGCCGGCTGGATCCACGGCTATGACATCGGGGCCGCGGTCACCGGGCCGTGATCGGCTGGGTGCCGATGACGGCGAGGAGGGCCAGGGCCTCGGCGTCGCGCGAGCCGGTCGCCGCGGAGTAGAGCACGAGGTGCTGGTCGCGGTCGGTGAGGGCCATCGTGTCGCAGTCGACCGTGATCGGGCCGACGAGGGGGTGGCGGAAGGTCTTCGTGAGCATCGACGCCGCCTGGACGTCGTGGCGCTCCCAGAGCCGGGCGAAGTCGGCGCTCTCGGTGCGCAGCTCCTCGACGAGCCCGGTGATCACGGGGTCGGCCGGGTAGCGGGCGACGGTGGCGCGCAGGTCCATGACGACGTGCTGGCGGAACTCGGTGACGTCGGAGACCCCGTACAGGCCGGGCGGGCCGAGGAAAGCGCGGCGCGCGAGGTTGCGGTCGCGCGGGGGCAGCTCGCCGAAGTCCTCCATCAGCGCGGCGGCGAGATCGTTCCACGCGAGCACGTCGTAGGCCGCCGAGGTGACGAAGCCGGCCGTCTGCGGGAGGCGTTCGAGCAGGGCCAGGATGCTGGGGCGTACCTCCCGGCTGTGGAGGCTGGAGCGGATCGGCGCGGTGCCGGCCAGCACATGCAGGTGGTCGGACTCCGCGTCGGTGAGCCGCAGCGCGGCCGCGATGCCGGCGAGGACCTCGCCCGAGGGGCGGGGCGCGCGGCCTTGCTCGAGCCGGACGTAGTACTCCGTCGAGATGTGCGCGAGCACGGCGACCTCCTCGCGGCGCAGCCCGGGCGTGCGGCGGCGCGGGCCCGAGGGCAGGCCCACGTCCCCCGGCCGGAGCCGTTGCCGGCGGCTGGTGAGGAACGCGCCGAGCTCGTGCTTGTCCATGCCCCCAGTGTGCCCGCCGCGCGGCCCCGGATCCTGGTACCACTTGTGCCTGCCTCCGCCGCCCGGCTGCCGGGAGTCTCGATGGCATGACAGACATGCTGGCCGACAAGGTCATCCTCATCACCGGCGCGAGCCGCGGCATCGGTGCCGCCGCGGCCACGCTCTTCGCCGAGGAGGGCGCGACCGTCGTGCTCGCCTCCCGCAACACCGGCGCCCTGGACAGCGTCGTCAAGGAGATCCGGGCCACCGGCGGCGTCGCGGACGCCGTCGCCCTCGACCTGGCCGACCGTACGAGCATCCGCGCCGCCGTGGAGCGCGTGGGCGAGCTGCACGGGCGGCTCGACGGGGCGTTCAACAACGGCGCGACCGGCCAGCAGCCCGGGCCGCTCGACACGACGAGCGAGGAGGACATCGACCGCCAGTTCGCGGTGAACTTCCGGGCGCACTGGACCGCGATGACGGCCGAGGCCCAGCTCATGCGGGCGCACGGGGGCGGCGCGATCGTCAACACGTCGAGCATCGGCAGCCGCCGGGCCAACCCCGCACTTCCCGCGTACGGGGCCATGAAGCGCGCGTTGAACAGCATCACCGAGACCGCCGCGGTGACGTGGGCCCGGGACGGCATCCGCGTGAACGGCATCACCCCCGGCGGTACGGCGACCGAGATGATCGAGGAATGGGAGGCGGCGACCCCCGGCATCAAGGAGCAGATCAACGCCTCGTCGCCCCTGGGCCGGATGGCCACGCCCCGGGAGGTCGCCGAGGTCGCCGCGTGGCTGCTCAGCGACCGGGCGGCGATGGTCACCGGCGCGATCGTCCCGGTCGACGGCGGCGCGGGGGCCTGAGGGCTGTCACATCCTCCGGGGCCGGCTCGTCCTGCTGACGGAAACCCCGTCAACCCGGAAGGAAAACCCCATGAAGATCGCCGTCATCGGTGGCACCGGCCTCATCGGCTCGCAGGTCGTGACAATGCTGCGGGCCGACGGGCACGAGGCCGTCCCGCACTCCCCGTCCACCGGGCTCGACCTGCTCAGCGGGGCCGGGCTGCCCGAGGCGCTCGAGAGCGCGGACGTGGTCGTCAACCTGACCAACTCGCCGACGTTCGACGAGGCCGCGCGCGCCTTCTTCCGTACGAGCATGGAGAACCTGCTCTCGGCGGCCGCCGAGGCCGGCGTCGGCCATGCCGTCATCCTCTCGATCGTGGGCGTGGACCGGGTGCCGGGCTTCGTCTACTACGAGGCGAAGGTGCTGCAGGAACAGCTCCTCACGGCCGGGCCGGTGCCGTGGTCGATCGTCCGGGCCACGCAGTTCTTCGAGTTCCTCGACACGATCGTCACCTCGGACCCCGGCCCGGACGCCGTCCACCTGCCGCCCACGCCGGTGCAGCCCATGGCCGCCGCCGACGTGGCCCGGGCGGTGGCCGACGTCAGCGCGGGCGCGCCGCTCAACGGCATCCGCAACGTCGCCGGGCCCGAGGTCTTCACGCTCGACGATCTGGGCCGGGCCGTCCTCGCCGCGCACGGGGACCAGCGGCCGGTCGTCACCGACCCGGAGGCCGGCCTGTTCGCGGCGGTTCCCGGCGACGCGATCATCGGCGGCGACGACGCCGTGCCCGCGAAGACCACCCTCCAGGAGTGGCTCGCCCGCTAGTGGGATCATCGGGAGGTGGACCTTCCCGTCGCGGTGCAGGAGAGTGGCCTTCCCGGCGGGCCCGTGCTGCTCCTGCTGGCCGGTCAGGCCAACTCGCACGTGTGGTGGACCGGGCTGCGGGAGACCTTCGAGGACCGCTTCCGGGTGGTCACCTTCGACTACCGGGGTACGGGCGGCAGCCGCGGCCCGGTCGGCGACTGGTCCACCGTCCTGTTCGCCGAGGACGCCGCCGCCGTCCTCCGATCCGTGACGGACGCACCGGCGGCGGTGTACGGCACCTCGATGGGCGGCCGCGTCGCGCAACACCTGGCGGCGCGGCACCCCGAGCTGGTCGACCGGCTGGTCCTGGCCTGCACCTCGCCGGGTGGCCCGCACGCCCTCGAACGCACCCCCGAGATCCGGCGCCGCCTGGCCGACCCGGCCACCAACGCCCGGACGCTGCGGAAGCTCTTCTACACCGACGCGTGGACGGGCGAGAGCCACCTCTTCGGCGACCCGACGATGACCGCCGCGGAGGGCGTGGCCCACCTGCGGGCCAGCAACCGGCACGACGCCTGGGACGTGTTGCCCCTGATCCAGGCGCCGACGCTGGTCCTGCACGGCACCGAGGACCTGATGGTGCCGTCCGCCAACGCGCCGCTGCTCGCCGGCCGCATCCCGGGCGCGGCGCTGCACTGGACCGAGGGCGGGCGGCACGGCTTCTTCGACGAGTTCGCGGCGGAGCTGGCGCCGGTGCTCGACACGTTCCTGTCATGACGCCGCTCGAGTCCGTGCTGCGGCGGCATGGGCTCGTGGGCGCCCGGGTGACGCCGCTCGGGGCGGGACTGGACCATACGGCGGTGCTGGTCGGGGACGATCTGGTGCTGCGCTTCGGGTCGTCCGTCGCTTTTGAATCCCGGCTGCTCGGCTTTCTTGCGCCGCGCGCGCCTCTGCCCGTACCGGTGCCGCTCTTTCATGATGTGCGGGAGGGCTGTCTCGCGTACCGCCTGCTACCCGGCACGCCGCTCCTGACCGCCCCGGTCGACCGGCAGCAGGCTGTACCCGCACTGTCCCGTTTCCTCGCCTGGCTCCACGCCCAGCCCGCACCGGACCTGCCCCGGGACGACACGCCGCTGCACGAGTGGCTGACCCAGGCCCGCAACGAATACGACACCGTGGCCGGCGTGATCCCCGCCCGACACCGCCGGACGGTCGAGAACTTCCTCCGTGCCGAACCCCCACCGGACACCCCGCAGCGCGTCCTCGCCCACAACGACCTCGGCGCCGAACACATCCTCGTCGACCCCGCCGGCACGGTGACCGGCATCATCGACTGGTCCGACGCCGCCCTCGCCGACCCGGCCGTCGACCAGGCCCGCCTGCTCCGCGACCTCGGCCCCGCGTTCGACGAGCCCGCGCGGGAGGGGCGGGTCCTCTTCCTCGCCCGGTGCATGATGCTGGAGGACCTCGCGTACGGCGTGGAGGCCTACATCCACAACAGCCTCGATGCCCTGCCTCGGTTGTTCTCGCCCGAGCGCCGGTAACATCCCCAGCTCAGCGCAACGCGTCGCGCAGATGGTTCCGGCGTGCCATTCGGTCGTCACGCTCCCATCTCCGGACTACTTGCTCGAGGGCCGCCACCTCCCGGGACAGCCTCATCGAACGCCGCACCGTGCTCCCCACCTCCCGGCGAAAGACGACCGCGCGGGACCGGTCATGGTTGGTGCGTGGCGCGCTGGGGAAACCGGCGAGGGAAGGCTCGGACACGTTGTCAGGCCGAGGATGTTCCGCTGCGGGCGCTTGCCGGCGCAGTCTCGCCGCGCTCGTCCGGACTCCGGGCAGCGCCTGGCGAGCGGCGTTGAGAGCCGACTCGTAGCGTCTCGCCGCGTCCTCGGCCCGCTGCTCGAACATGTCCCGGCGTCCCGGCTCCCGCTGCATCGCGGCGCGGCTCAGAGCACGGTCGAACTCCCGGGCGGCGGAGGCCGCTGAACCGAGGCTTCCCACGAGCGACCGGCAATCGTCCAATGCCTGCCGGCTGTGCGCGTGCGCGGCGGCCAGTTCGGCGTACCGGGGATCCTCGCGCACGAGAACAGGATGCGCGATCTCGTCCAATGCGTCGAAGAACTTGTCGACCTTGTCCTCCTGGACGGCGATCTCCGCTCGCAGCCGTTGCTGGTCGTTCCGGGCCGCGCGGTAGGAAGCGCCGCGCGGGTCGCTGCCGAAGAAGCCGCCCAGGTGACGGTCGAACCAGCCCAGCCCGCTCCCGTCGGCCACAGCGGCGTCCGTGTCAGTGAGCTGCCGGCGCAGCCCGGCGAGGTGGCGCTCGACTTTGCCGAGTCTGGCCAGCCAGGGATAGGCCTGGAGACGCTCACTCTCGCTGAGCATGTGTGGTGCTCCTGTCGTCGCCGTGGCCAGGTGGCATCACACGTATCACGCCGGTGGCCGCGGCACTCGCCGAGCGGCTCGTCGCAGTGACTGATTTGGCGGTGTGCGCGGCTACCGGCATGGAGGTCGTGCGGCGCACCGCCGCCCACCGCGTACTTCCGGCAGCAGCCGACCGAGCCGCGTTCCGGCAGTGTGCCCTCCGTCGAGCCGGGGGCGCCTGTCAGTCCCGGCGGGCCGGGAGTAGGGCCGGGCGCCATCGACGCCCGGCCCGGGATCGTCAGGCGAGGACCGGGTAGTCCGTGTAGCCCTCGTGGTCGCCGCCGTACGCCTTGGTGTAATCCGGCGTGTTGAAGGGGCCGCCCGCGCGCAGCCGCTCGACCAGGTCCGGGTTGGCCAGGAAGAGGGCGCCGTAGGAGACGAGGTCGGCCGCGCCGGACTCGACCAGCTTCAGGTGCTCCGGCCCGGTGTAGGCCCCCGGCGTGTACGGGTTGAGGATGAACGTGCCGGTCCACCGCTCGCGCAGCTGCGGGGTGAACTCGGTGTCCGGGCCCTCCATGACGTGCAGGTAGGCGAGGCCCAGCGGGTTCAGCTCGTCCAGCAGAGCCGCGTACGTCTCCCGGTGCCCGTCCTCGACGAGGTCGCCGAGCCCGTTGCCCGGCGAGAGGCGCAGCCCGGTCCGGTCGGCGCCGATCGCGTCGGCCACCGCCCGCGCCACCTCGACAACCAGGCGGATGCGGCCCTCGCCGCCCCACTCGTCCGTCCGCAGGTTGGCGTTGGTGGACAGGAACTGGTGCAGCAGGTAGCCGTTCGCCCCGTGGATCTCCACCCCGTCGAACCCGGCCGCGATCGCGTTGCGGGCCGCGTCGGCGAAGTCGGCGATGGTGGCCCGGATCTCGTCGCCCGTCAGCTCGCGCGGCTCGACGTGGTCCTGCGGCCCGTCCGGCGTGAACGCCTGGCCCGCGGCCTTGACGGGGGAGGCGCCGACCGGGCTCAGGCCGGCATCCCCGGCGTACAGGCTGGGGTGGCCGATGCGACCGGTGTGCATGAGCTGGGCGAAGATCAGGCCGTCGCCCTCGTGCACCGCGTCGGTCACCTTCTGCCACGCCGCCACCTGCTCGGCGCTGTGCAGGCCAGGCGTGTTCATGTAGCCCTGTCCGACGGCGGACGGCTGGATGCCCTCGGTGACGATCAGGCCCGCCCCGGCGCGCTGGCCGTAGTAGGTCGCCATCAGGTCGGTAGGGCTGGCGCCTTCCCCGTACGCCCGGCTGCGCGTCATCGGCGCCATCACGATCGCCGTGCTCGCGCGGTAGCGGCCCACCTGGACGGGTTCGAAAGCGTTGCTCATGTCGTGCCTCCCTCTGCGTGTGCAGACACGAGAAGCCCCCCGGCCGACTCGATCTTCCCGTCTGGCGCGTGACGAGCGTCACTGTGGACGTGGCGGTTTCCACAATGGAGGCCTACGCTGCCGGGACGACCGTTCGATCCCACGGGGGGACTTGACGATGCGACGGACTTTCGCGGGCGCCGCGGCGGCGCTGTGCGTGCTGGCCGGCAGCTCTCCGGCGTACGCCCAATCACCGGCACCGCGGCCCGACCTGCGCGTGACCGCGGAGCTCCAGGTCACCGGGGCCACGCCGCCGACCGTGGGCGACGGGGCGTGGTACTACCTGACGGTGACCAACACGGGCCGGGGCCCGGCGCGGGACGTCCGGCTGACGGATCTCGCCTCGCACAACATCTATTGGAGCCCCGGCAACCAGGACCTGACCCAGCTGGCCCCCTTCGAGCTGGCCCCGGGGGAGTCGCGGGAGTTCTGGCAGAGCGTCATCTTCGCCAACGAGGCCGACGTGGAGGGCGTCGCCTGGGCCTCCTACCGGTTCACCACCGAGCGCGAGCGCAACCCGGCGGACAACAGCGTCCGGGTGCAGACCCCGGTGGTGTACGGCGACGCGGGCTACACGGTGACCGCCCTGCTGAAGAACGGGACGCTGCCCGGGGCCGGCATCACCTTCACCTACCTGCGCGACGGCGTCGAGAAGACGTGGCGCACGGTCCACACCTGCGCCGAGGGCTGGATCTCGCTGCGCATCCCGGGCGGGCTCTACCAGGTGCACTTCACCGCGCCCGAGGGTTACGAGATCCGCCCCGGCTACCAGGACTACCGGCTCCTCGTCCTGGCGGCCGGCGACGGAGGTGTCGTGAACACGGCACTGGATCCCGTGGTCGCCGACCCGCCCGCGCCGCAGCCCTCCACCGACCCGGAGTGCACGGCCGCCTGACCTGTCGTTCCGGCCCGGACGAAGGAGCCGCCGTGCCCGTGAGCCGCCTGCGGCACATTCCCGGCATCGGGGTCGACCAGCTCGGCGACCGGGCCGACCGGGAGCAGGACCCCGCTCTGCTGAGACTGGAGAACCTCGACACCGACATCCGCCCGCCCGCGGTCGCGCTGGAACGGACCCGGGCGGCGGTCGACGAGGACGAGGCGAACAGCTACCTGCCGTTCCAGGGCGGCGTATCGCTCCGGCGGGCCGCCGCCGAGCACGTCGGGCGGCAGGCGGGCCGGTTCTACGATCCGCTGCGCGAGTGCGTCGTCACCGCCGGCGGGCTCAACGGCGTGCTCAACACCCTGCTGGCCACCGTCGAGCCGGGCGACGAGGTCGTCCTGGTCGATCCCATCTATGCCGGCCTGGTGAACAGAGTCCGGCTCGCCGGAGGCGTCCCGCGGTTCGTGCCGCTCACCGCCTCGGCGACCGGGTGGACGCTCGATCCGGAGGAGCTGGCCGCCGCCGTCACCGCCCGTACGGCCGCCGTGCTGATGATGTCGCCCGCCATGCCGACCGGCTCGGTGCTGGGCCGGGCCCACTGGGCGGCGCTCGCGCGGGTGCTCGACGGTCACCGGGCCTGGCTGATCTACGACGCGGCCATGGAGCGCATCCGGTTCGACGGCGCCGAGCGGGTGCATCCGGCGCGGGTCCCGGGGCTGGCCGAGCGGACGATCACGGTCGGCGCCGCGTCCAAGGAGCTCAGGATGATCGGCTGGCGGGTCGGCTGGGTCGCCGGTCCGGAAAGCATCATCGCCGACATCAACCTGGTCGGTCTCACCAACGTCGTGTGCCCGGTCGGGCTCGCGCAGGAGGCGGTCGCCGCCGCGCTCACCGCCCCGGACGCCGAGGAGGACGTCCGGCGCGCCGTGGACACCTGGCGGCAGCGGCGCGACGTGATCGTGAACCAGCTGTCCGGGCTCCCGGTCGTCCCGCCCGACGGCGGGTGGTCGCTGCTCATCGACACCACCCGGATCGGGCTGTCGCCGGCCGACGCGTCCGAGCTGCTCTTCACCCGCGGCCGGGTCGCCGCGACCCCGATGGCCGGCTGGGGCCCCTCCGGCGACAAGTATCTGCGTCTGGTGTTCGCCAACGAGCCCGTCGAGCGGCTGCACGACCTGCGCAGCCGGTTCGAGACCGCCTGGGGCAGTTTCCTCAAAGGCGACGGGGGAGGGGCGGCAGGGCCGGGCGGTCCAGCCACGCCGTGAACAGCGCGTCCAGCGGCTCGCGGGAGAACCGCTGGGCGTGCGCCCGGAACTCGGCCGTCGTCACCAGCCCGTGCCGGTGCTCGGCGACCCACGAGCGCATCAGCGGGAAGAACTGCCCGCTGCCGATCTTGTGGCGCAGCGCGTGCAACGTCAGCGCCCCGCGCTTGTAGACCAGCGGGTCGAACATGCGGGCGACGCCCGGGTCGGCGACGGTGATGCCGCCGGGACGGGAGGCCACGATGTGGTGCCAGCGGGCGGCGAGGGCGTCGGCGGACAGGTCGCCCGCCGATTCGGACCACAACCATTCCGCGTACGTGGCGAAGCCCTCGTTGAGCCAGATGTGGCGCCAGTCGGCGACCGTCAGGCTGTTGCCGAACCACTGATGCGCCAGCTCGTGCACCACGAGTCGTTCGTGCGTGCGCATCCCGTCGACATGGTTCGCCCCGAAGACGGCCATGCCCTGCGCCTCGACCGGGTCGTCCAGGTCGTCGTCGGCGACCACGACCACGTACTCGGAGAAGGGGTACGGGCCGAAGAACTGGGTCAGCGCCGTCATGATCTCGGCGTGGCGGCCGAAGTCGTACGAGAAGGGGGTGCGCAACCGGGCGGGAAGAAAAGCGCGCTGCACCACCGGCCCGGCCGCCAGCTCGCGCTGTTCGTAGCGGCCGATCTGCACGCTCATCAGGTAGGGCGAGGTGGGCTCGCGGCGCTCGTGGACCCAGCGGGTCGAGCCGGCGCCGCGCCACTTGGAGACGAGGTCGCCGGTCACCACGACGGTGTAGGGCGACGCGACCGTGAGCGCCACCCGGAAGGTCGCCTTGTCGCCGGGCTGGTCGTTGCACGGGAACCAGGAGGGCGCCCCGATGGGCTGGCTGGCGACGAGCACGCCGTCGGTCAGCTCGTCCCAGCCGATGTCGCCCCACCGGCCGCTGATCGGATGTGGCGTGCCCGCGTAGCGCACGTCGACGCGGAACGTCTCGCCCGCGTCGATCGGCCGCTGCGGCTTGATCGACAGCTTGTGGCCGCGCTGGGTGTGCTTCGCGGGCCAGCCGTCGACGCGCACGTCCTGGACCCGGAAGCTGCCCAGGTCGAGCGCGAACCGCGACAGCGCGTGCGTCGCCGTCGCGGTGATCGACGCCTTGCCGGCGAGCCGGTTGGTGGCGATCCGGTAGTCCAGGTCCAGGTCGTAGTGCTGGACCGTGTAGCCGCCGTTGCCGTGGCCGGGCAGGTAGGAGTCGGCCGAGTGCTCGGCCCCGGGCTTGGCGCCGCGGGGTCCCGGAGCCTTCGGGGTCATGAGCGCCAGATCGCGATCGGGTTGCCCAGCCAGCGCGAGTCGGCCGGCACCGCGTCACCCCGGGTGACCAGCGACCCGGGCCCGACCGTGGTGCGCGCGCCCAGGCTCGCCCCGGGCAGCACGATGCTGTGCGGACCGAGCGCCGCACCCGCGGAGAAGGTCACCTCGTCCATGCTCATCACACGATCATGGAACAAGTGGGTCTGGACCACACAACCGCGGTTCACCGTGGCGCCGTCACCGAGGCGCACGAGGTCGTACTCGGGCAGCCAGTAGGTCTCCAGCCACACACCGCGACCGATCGTGGCGCCCAGCGACCGCAGCCAGGCCGCGAGCAGCGGCGTGCCGGTGGCGAAGCGGACCAGCCACGGCACGCCCAGCACCTCGACGAACGTGTCGGCCAGCTCGTTGCGCCACACGAACGACGTCCACAGCGCGCGGTCGCCGACCCGGAACCGGCCCACGATCAGCCACTTCGCCAGCGTCGCGACCGCCGCGGCGACCAGACCCGCGAGCAGCAGGACCGGCCCGGCCACGAGCGCGGCGGCCCACGCCCCGGCGGCGGTCCAGGTCGCGAGCAAGCCCCACACCACGAGTACGCCGAGAGCCGCGCTGCCCATCACCGGAACGATGCGGCACAGCTCGACCGCCGCCCGCGCCACCTTGAGCCGGACCGGCGGCGCGTACGTGCGGCTCGCGTCGGCCGACTCGACCGTGCGGCGCAGCGGCATCGGCGGCGAGCCGAGCCACGAGGAGCCCTTCTTCGCCTTGCGCGGCGCCGACGACAGAACCCCGACCAGACCCCGCTTCGGTACGGAACGCCCGGGCGCCGTCATCCCCGAGTTGCCCAGGAACGCCTGCTTGCCGATGCGGGCGGGGGCGATGCGCAGCCACCCGTGGCTCAGCTCGTACGTGGCGACCATCGTGTCGTCGGCCAGGAACGCCCCGTCCTCGACCGTCGTCATGGCCGGCACCGCGAGCACGGTCGACGCCTCGACGTTGCGCCCGACCTTCGCCCCGAGCAGGCGCAGCCAGACGGGGGTGAACAGGCTGGCGTACAGGGGGAACAGCCCGATCCGGGCCATGGCCATCAGCCGCTCGGTGGCCCACACCTGCCACGCCACGCGACCCTGCACGGGGTGGTAGCCCTCGCGCAGGCCGACGCCGAGCAGCCGGACACCGGCCAGGACCAGGAGGGCGTACGCGAGGAACCAGGCAACGGCCGCGACCGGCGTGAGCGCGAGGGCGGCTCCGAGGTCCCGCCCGTCCCGGACGGCCGAGGCCAGGAGCGCGATGCCGGGCAGAGCAGCCACGGCCGGCACCAGGCTCAGCACCTGGCCGGTGAGCCCGTAGATCGTGGGCCAGACCCGCGACCGCCCGGGCCGCTCGGCCGGCCAGTCGCCCTTCGGCGTGCGAGGGGCCCGGACCGCGCCGGACACCGTGGTCCCCGGCGCGACGCGAGCGCCCTTGGCCACGCGGGCGCCGGGCATGAGCGTGCTGCGGGCGCCGACCACGGCGCCGGCCCCGATGCGGATGCGGCCGACGTGCACCACGTCGCCGTCGACCCAGTGGCCGGACAGGTCGGCCTCGGGCTCGACGGCCGCGCCCCGGCCCAGCTTGAGCAGGCCGGTGACGGGCGGCGCCGCGTGCAGGTCGACGTCGGGGCCGAGCTGGGCGCCGAGCAGCCGGGCGTACGTGGTCATCCAGGACGCCCCGGCGACGCCGGTCGCCCCGGTGAGGTCGGCGAACCGCTCGGCCGCCCACAGGCGCAGGTGCACGCTGCCGCCGCGCGGGTGGTCGCCGGGGCCCACGCCGCGCAGCAGCAGCCGGGCCGCGCCCGCCGCCAGGCCGATGCGCGCGGGCGGGCTGAACAGCAGGACCCAGCCGGCCACGACCCACCACCACGACACATGCGGCGCCCAGGGCAGAACAAGGTTGCTGACGGCCGCCAGCACGGTTGTCCAGCGCAGGCCGACGAAGACGAGCATGGGCAGCAGGAGGACGGCCTGGAGCAGGCCGGCGCGGCGCGGGGTGGGGCGGACGTCCGGGCGTACGGCGGAGGTGGCCTCCATGCCGTCCAGGCGCGCGGCGAGGGCGCCCAGGCCCGGGTGCTGGTAGATGTCGGCGACCGAGGCCTGGGGGTGGACCCGGCGGATGTACGCGACCAGCTGCGCCGCGGTGAGGCTGCCGCCGCCGCTGGTGAAGAAGTCGGCGTCGGGGGCGGCCGGGCGTACGCCGAGGATCTGCTCCCAGCCGGTGGCCAGCCAGTCCTCGGTGTCGGTGAGCTCTCCCTCGGTTTCCACGGCCAATGGCCAGGGCAGCAGAGCGCGGTCGACCTTGCCCGACGTCTTGGTGGGCAGGTCGTCGATCACGGCCAGCAGCGGGACCAGGGCGGCGGGCAGGTGCTCGCGGAGCTGCTCGGTGGCGGCCGTCTTGTCGAAGTCCGCGTCGTCTTGCAGGACGATGTAACCGACAAGCAGTTGGTTGCCCGCGGCAGTCGTCTTGACGGCGGCGGCCGCGCCGGCGACCCCGGGCAGCGCCGACAGCGCCGCGTCGACCTCGCCCAGCTCGATCCGGCGGCCGCCGAGCTTGATCTGCTCGTCGCCGCGCCCCAGGAAGAGCAGCCCCTCGGGCTCGGCCCGCACGATGTCGCCGCTGCGGTAGGCCCGCTCCCAGCCCAGCGCGGGCAGCGGCGCGAACTTCGCGGCATCCTTCTCCGCGTCCAGATAGCGGGCCAGGCCCACGCCGCCGATGACCAGCTCACCGGTCTCACCCATGGCCACAGGCAGCCCGTCCGGCCCGACGACCACGAGCTCCCAGCCGTGCAGCGGCAGCCCGATGCGCACGGGCCCCTCGCCGGTCAGCCGGGCGGCGCAGGCGACGACGGTCGCCTCGGTCGGCCCGTACGTGTTCCAGACCTCGCGCCCCTCGACGGCCAGCCGCTCGGCCAGCTCGGGCGGGCACGCCTCACCCCCGAAGATCAGCAGCCGTACGTCGTCGAGCGCCTCGACCGGCCACAGCGACGCCAGCGTCGGCACCGTCGACACGACCGTGATCCGCTGCCCGGCCAGCCACGGGCCGAGATCGACGCCGCTGCGCACGAGCGACCGCTGCGCGGGCACCAGGCACGCGCCGTGCCGCCACGCCAGCCACATCTCCTCGCACGAGGCGTCGAACGCCACGGAGAGCCCGGCCAGCACCCGGTCGCCCGGGCCGATCGGCTCACCCCGCAGGAACAGCTCCGCCTCGGCGTCGACGAACGCGGCGGCCGACCCGTGGGTGACGGCGACGCCCTTGGGCGTACCCGTGGAGCCGGAGGTGAAGATGATCCAGGCGTCGTCGTCCGGTCCCGGCCTCTGCTGGGTCCCGCGCGGCGTTCCGCGCAAGGTGAGCCCCTCGCCCAGGACCGCACACACGCCGGCCTCGCGGAAGACGACCTGCGCGCGCTCGTCGGGATCGTCCGCGTCGACCGGGACATAGGCCGCGCCGGCCGCCAGCACGCCGAGAATCGCCAGATAGAGCTCGGCCGAGCCGGACGCGATCCGCACACCGACCCGGTCACCCACGCCGATGCCGTGCCCGGCCAGCGTCTGCCGCAGCGCCTCGATCTCGTCGGCCAGCTGCCGGTACGTCAGGACCCGCGACCCGTCGTCGATCGCCGCCGCCGACGGGTGCCGGGCCGCCGTCTCCTCGACGATGTCGAGCAGCGTGCGCCGCACCGGGGCGGACTGGGCGCGAAACACCGCCGGCGCGAACGGCGCCACGGAGAGCTCGGGCAGGGTGATCAGCCGCAGGTCAGTCGTCACAGTCAACGGGCGCGTCCCACTTTCGCCTCACGGGTCGGCTTCAGGCCCGCGGCGCGCACATCGACGAGCTGCCCAGGGCAGCGATCCACGCTACGTGCTTTCGCCGCCCGATGACGGCCCAATGAAGGATTCGTGTCCGACGACACACCCCCTCACGGCTTCAAACCGATTCCGCACCACCCGTCCGTGACGGCGTCCGCGACAGGGGATTCCGGTCGCCAGTGCGGCGTCGGCACCACGCCCGGCTCGACCGGCTCGAGCCCGCTCAGATAGCCGGCCACCTGCTCCGGGCTGCGCAGATGATAGGGATGCCCGGCCCGATTGGCCCGCCGCTGCCCCTCGACGATGCCCGCACTGGTCGCCGTCCCGTCGGCCACCATCAGATAACTGCCCGAGGGTACGGCCCCCAGCAACCGATCCACGATCGTGCGCGCCTCGGCGTAGTCCGCCACGTTCCCGAGAATCCCCAGCATCGTCAGCGCCACCGGTCGCGAGAAGTCCAGCGTGCGCGCCGCCTCCCGCACAATCCGGGCCGGATCCTCGACGTCCGAGTTCACGTACGCGGTCGCCCCCTCGGGCGTACTCGTCAACAACTCCCGTGCATGCGCCAGCACCAGCGGATCATTGTCCACGTAGACGACCCGCGCATCGGGTGCCACGGCCTGCGCCACCTGATGCGTGGTCCCCTCAACGGGCAGCCCGGTCCCGATATCAAGGAACTGCCGCACACCCGCCTCCCGAGCCAGCCACGTCACCCCACGCCGCAGAAACCGCCGCTGCTCCCGCGCCACGACCACAATCTCCGGGAACGAGCCCTTGATCTGGTCCCCGACCACCCGGTCAATCTCAAAGTTGTCCGTGCCGCCGAGCAGGTAGTTCCAAACCCGCGCACTGCTCGGCCGGGTCGTGTCGATCCCCGCCTCCGTCATACTCCGCATCCTCCCCACCACCTCGGACAATGTCCAGAGAGGACCTTTACGGGACCCTCGGCCTGTGCCTCACCAAGCCCGACCGGGGCGCTCACCGGCGGCTCAGCCGACGTGAAATCGCTGACCAGCGACCTGGTGGCGTGAGCGTTCGCCATCTCGACGCATCGAGGTGTGTTGAGTGGGGGTGACTTCAGAGCCGTTCCTCAACGGCGAGGGTCAGCGGTCGAGGGTGGGGACGAAACCCTGGCTCGGCCAGTTGCCCGTCGCACACCAAGTCGGCCTCGGTCTGGCTGAGGAAAATCATGGCGGTCATCATCCGTGGCGGCTGAGGGCCGAGACCGGCTACCACTGACACGTCAGCGCCTTGCGGGCGCGGCACTGCCGACGAGCGGGTTGATCGTGCAGCGTGAGCTGCGGGACGCTGCCTGGGACTGGCTTGGGGCGACTCGGAGCGTGGCAGATGCGAGGGCGTATCTCAAGCGCCGGGAGGCGAGTGTGCCACCCGGATCCGCGTGTTCGGACGGGGCCGCAGTGAGCACGGCCGGCGCCACGCCGGCCGTGCTCGCTGACGGGTCGTCGGATCAGTGGGTGCCGGCTCCGAGGCGCTGGAGCCGGGCGCCCGTGGAAGCTTCGCTGCGGACGACTGCGGCCGGTACGGGCGCTGTGGCCGGGGTGACGGTCCAGTCGGGGTGGCCGGGCATGGCGGGCGTCTTTGTGCCGTAGAGCCAGGCGTTCAGGAAGCCGCGCAGGTCACGCTGGGCCACCTGCGAGGCGAGCGCCACGAATTGGGCCGAGGACGCGGACTTGCCCCGGTACTTGGTGACCCAGGCCCGTTCGATGCGCTGGAATGTCGCCGCGCCGACCTGCTGGCGGAGGGCGTAGAGGACGAGGGCGCCGCCGTCGTACACGTTGGGGTTGAAGACGTCCCAGATGGAGTCGGAGCGCAGGGGCGCGGCCACCGGGCCGTAGGTTGACCGGTAACGGTCGCCGGAGGCGTAGACACCCTTGAAGTACGTGTCCAGGTCGGGTGCTCCGGCGTACTGCTGGAGGTAGCCCTTCTCGTCGGCGTAGACGAGCTCGTACCAGGTGGCGTGGCCTTCGTTCTGCCAGACGTTGCTCCACTCGTACGGTGCGACGCTGTCGCCGAACCACTGGTGGGCCAGCTCGTGGGTCATGATCGGATTGAGCACGTACGCGGGCCGGGCGAACAGCCCCGTGTCGTACAGCGACAGGGTCTGGGTCTCGAGCGCGAAGCCGAGGTTGGCGTCGATGACCAGCGAGCCGTAGTTCTCGAACGGGTACTTGCCGACCTTGCCCTGCATCCAGGTCACCTGGGAGCGCTCGGCGTCGGCCTTGGGCAGCAGGGTGCTCGCGAACCGGCGCGGCACGACGTCGCGGATCGGCACGCCGCCCGCGGCCGGGCGCTTCTGCACGACGTAGTCGCCGGCGACGACCTGCACCAGCTCACTGGCCATCGGCGCCGATTCCCGGTACGTCGACGTCACCGCGTTTCCGCTCGTCTTGTCACGGACGTGACGGCCGTTCGCGACCGCCGTCCAGCCCTTCGGCACGGTCAGCGAGATCGTGTACGTGGCCTTGTCGCGCGGGTGGTCGTTGCTCGGGAAGAGCAGGTGCGACGTGTCCGGCTGTCCCGCCAGCACGGTCCCGTCCGGGGTGGTCACGAAGCCGACCGGCGAGTCGGCGTTGGCCTGCACCGGCGTGGCGGTGAACCGGCTGACCGTGACGGTGAACCGCTTGCCCTTCCGCAGCGCCTGCCGCGGGGTGATCACCAGCTCGTCGCCCGTGCGCGTGAAGCGGGCCGCGTGCCCGTTCACCGACACCGCGCCGACCGAGCCGCCCCCGAAGTCCAGATCGAAGCGGGACAGCGCCTGCGTCGCCACCGCCGAGATCGTCACCGTACCGGTGATGGTCTGGGCCGGGTCCTTCGCCGGGTAGCGCAGGCTGAGCGCGTAGTCCCGCACGTCGTACCCGCCGTTGCCGAGCAGCGGATAGAGCCTGTCGCCCAGCCCGGGCGCACCGGGCGTGCCGTATGTCGCCTGCGCCGGCGTCGCCCCGGCCACCGTGACCAGCGCCGCAGCCCCGGCCGCGACGGCGGCGGATAGACGCTTGTTTCTCCATACAGTCATGTTGCGGACGCTACGCCCGCCCCGCAAAGATCGATACCGACTTACGTCCGATGTGGCTCGTCCGAGGTGCCCGTCCGGCGTGCCTGGTCCGTCACCACGGTCAGGAAGGCGGCGAGCGCGGGCGACGGCGGGGTGTCCCGGGTGACGACCATCAGGCGGCGGGCGAGGGTGGCGCCGGCCAGGTCACGGACGGCGACGGCGGGATCGGCGGCCGGAAGGGTCAGCCGGGGCATCAGGGCCACGGCGACCCCGGCCCGGACGAGCTCGAGCTGGATGTCCGCGTCGCTGGAGAGGTGCCGCAGGTCGGGCTCGTAGCCGCCGATCGACCGGCAGACGCCGAGGACCATGGCGTGGTGCCCGGTGCCGGCGTCGGAGGCGGTCCAGACCTCGGCCCGCAGGGCGGTGATCGCCACGGGCCCGCCCGGTCCGGCCAGCGGATGCCCGGCCGGCAGAACCACCTTGAGCGGCTCCTCGAGCAGGGTGGCGAAGCGCGTTCCGGCGGGGCGGGGCCGCGGATGCCCGTCGTACTCGTCGCCGATGACCAGATCCACGGCACCCAGGCGCAGGCCGGGCAGCGCTTGCTCCAGCTCGATTTCCGACATTTCCAGGCGTACGCGGGGATGGTCCGCCGCCATCCGGGCCACGGCCGGGACCAGGATGCGCCGGGCCGCCGACTGGAGCCCGCCCGCGCGAACCGTGCCCCGGACCTCACCCCCGAGTGCGGCCAGGTCGGCCTCCGCCGCCTCCGCGGCCGCCAGCAGGATCCGCGCGTGCCGGGCCAGCACCCGCCCGGCGTCGTTGAGGCGCAGCCCCCGCCCGGCCCGCTCGGTCAGCGGGGTGCCGGCGTCCTTCTCCAGCAGGGCCAGCTGCTGCGAGACCGTCGACGGGCTGTAGCCCAGCGCCGTGGCGACGGCGGCCAGCGTGCCCCGCTCCTCGAACTCGCGCAGAAAGCGCAACCGCCGGAGGTCCAGCTCGACCATGCGAGAATCCTAACGAATACGGTACGGGATTCATCGCTGGTCCCGAACGGTGCGGTGCCGCATGCTCGCCCTCATGGGTGCGGTTCTGTGTCTCGTCTCCGCCGCGTGCTTCGGTGCGATGGCGATTTTCGGCAAGCTCGCGTACGACGCCGGGGTCACGCCCGGCGCCCTGTTGCTGGTGCGCTTCACGCTGGCGGCCGCGCTGCTCGGCCTGGTCCTGCTGGCCCGCCCGGAGCTGCGGCGCCCGGCGGCCCGCGGCCGGGTGCTGGTCACCGCGATCGGCCTGGGAGCTGTCGGGTACGCCCTCCAGGCCGGCCTCTTCTTCGCCGCCCTGCAACGGATGGACGCCTCGCTGCTCTCCCTGATCCTCTACACCTATCCGATCCTCGTGACCGTGGCCGCCGTCCTGCTCGGCCGCGACCGCCTCACCCGGCGCCGGACCCTCGCCCTGGTAGCCGCCTCGGCCGGCACCCTGCTGGTCCTCCTCGGGGCCGGCGGCGGCACCTTCGACCCGGCTGGCACAGCCCTCGCCGGCGCCGCGGCCGTCGTCTACACCGCCTACATCCTGGTGGCCGACACCGTCGTGCACCGGGTCGCCCCTGTGGTGCTGTCCGCCCTGGTCATGACGGGCGCGGCGGCCTCGTTCGCCGTCCGCGCCGCGGTCACCGGCGGCGTCGGCACCGATTTCGCCCCGCGCGGCTGGTTCTGGCTGGCCTGCATCGCCGTGATCTCGACCGTTGTGGCGATGCTGACCTTTTTCGCCGGCCTCGGGCGCATCGGCCCCTCCGCCGCGGCAATCCTTTCCACCCTCGAACCCGTCGTGACCACCGCCCTGGCGGCGCTGACCCTGGTCGAGTCCCTCACCCCTGCCCAGCTCGCGGGCGGTGTCCTTGTCCTCGCGTCGGTCGCGGTGATCCAGCAACGCGGCGGCGGGAGCGTCAGCTCATCCGCCCCAAGCCCCCGGCCGTTTCGCCCAGGTCACCTCACGCGCCTTGCCACGCGTCCCCGAGGCACTCGTGCACTGCGTCGAGCAGTGCGTCTGGACCGGCCTCGATGACATCAGGCGGCGGCACCAGCGTCACCACAAGCTTGGCGGGACCACCTTGCTCGTCGACGGTGAGCGTGAAGTCCCTCTGAGTGATACCGCTGGGAGTGAAGACCGGCGCGCCGAACCCTTGTAGGTGACACCGAACTGGCCAGGTGCCCGCTCACAGCGAAGCCTTGCGGGTCTTTGTGCCCTCTCCGTCGAAACGGGGGAACTCAGCGAGTGGAGTAAAGGACGGTTACGCGGGTAGCCGACTGCTGGTGCCGCCCACCGGAGGCAGCGGCGAATTGTGGGAGGCGTTATGTCCGATGAAGCGACCCGTCCTGAGCGGCCCGGCCGTGATGCGCGTGAAGACCCGCCGACGGACGCGGCTGATCCGCGGCAGCCGGCTGCTCGCCGGAGGCGGCAGATAGGTTCCGCCGGTGGGGGTCCGTATGCTGCCGGTCATACGAAGGACCAGCACCCTGGCCGCGACGAGGAGCAGTAGACGGCGGTGACGGCCTTGTCCACGGCGGAAGGCAGACGACCATGGCAGAGCGTCATCCCGGCAGCCGGCCGCACCTGGCACCGGTGACCGACCCGGATCCGCCGCCTGCGATCGACACGCTGCTCGCGGCGGTCGCGCGTAGCGACCGGGAGGCGTTCACGCGGCTTTACGACCTGGTCGCGCCGCGCGTGTACGGCCTGGTCCGGAGGGTGTTGCGCGATGCCGGTCACGCTGAGGATGTCGCGCAGGAGGTGATGGTGGAGGTGTGGCGGGCGGCGGCCCGGTTCGACCCGGCCCGGGGCTCGGCAACCGGATGGATTCTCACAATCGCGCACCGCCGGGCGGTGGACCGGGTGCGATCCGAACAGGCCGCTGCGGACCGCACCGTCCGAGTCGGCGCGGCGTCGGTCGACACCGCCTACGACGTCGTGGCCGACGAGGCGGCGACACGTCAGGAAGTTCGCGACGTACGCCGCTGCTTGGACGCACTGACCGACCTGCAACGTGAAGCCATCACTCTCGCCTACTACCAAGGGCGCTCCTATCCGCAGGTGGCGGAGCTGCTCGGAGCGCCGGTGCCGACGGTGAAGACCCGGATGCGTGACGGGTTGATCCGGCTGCGGGACTGTCTGTCCACGGCGGTGACCGCATGACGGCCGACATCCACTCCCTGGTCGGGGCGTACGCGTTGGACGCGCTCGACGACCTCGAGCGCGCCGCGTTCGAACGGCACCTGCGGGACTGCTCCGACTGCCGCAGCGACGCTGATGAGTTTCGCAAGACAGCGTCGCGCCTGGCCGATGGCGCCTGGTCGGTGCCGCCCCCGAGACTGCGGGACAGCGTCCTGGCCCAGATCAGCAACACCCGGCAGCTCGCCCCCTCGAGCCCGGATCCGGTGCCCGCCCGGATCGGGCGGATCGATCAGCCACGCCGCGTGCGGCTGATCACCGCGGCCGCCGCGGTCGTCGCCGCAATGGCGGCCGGCACGGCGGTTTATGCCGTTCAAGACCGGCGCGTACGTCAGGAGCAGTCGATCGCCGAGGCCGCGCAGGACAGCGAAGCGCGTATCCGGGCGATTCTCGCCGCCCCCGATCTGACCCTCCGCGAACAGCCGCTGACCAGCGGCGGCCGCGTGACGGTAGCTGTGTCCCGGCTGCGTAACGCCGGAGTGATCATGCTGGCTGCCGACGACGCGCCGGCCCGGGGCCGGATCTACCAGCTGTGGACCATTCGCTCGGAAACGCCGACCTCGGCCAAGGCGCTCACCGAGGGCGAGTCCACGGCCGTACAGATCGTCGAAGGCCTTCCCGGTGCCTCCGCGGTCGGTGTGACCGTCGAGCCCGCACCCGGGTCGACCACGCCGACGACTCCGCTCGACGCCCTGGTGACACTGACCTGACCCAGCCGGACCTGTCGCCGAGCACGTGCGACACGAGTGCATCGAAGACCAAGCCGGAACCCGGGCCGCTCCGAACCACCGTGGTGGATGCGACAGCGGTGACGGGCGGTGCGGCATGGACTCCGACAGCGAAGTAGGCACGGCTCGCCCCAGAGGCATGTTGACGGTGGCCGGCCGGTACCGTCTGCTGGCGCTGATCGGGTCCGGCGGCATGGGCCGGGTGTGGCGGGCCCGCGACGAAGTCCTCGACCGGCTGGTGGCCGTGAAGGAACTGTTGCCTCCTGCCGCGTCGCCGGTCGCCGACCGTCGGATCGCGCAGCTGCCGACCATGCGAGAAGCGCGGGCGGCGGCCCGGCTGGAGCATCCCAGCGTCGTACGCATCTATGACGTGCTGCAGGTAACCGGCCGCACCTGGATCGTCATGGAATATGTCGAATCCGAGTCGCTGCAGCAACGGGTGACCCGTGACGGGCCGCTGCCACACCAAGACGCAGCCCGCATCGGCGTGGCGGTCCTGCAAGCTCTGCGGGCGGCCCATGCTGCGGGGGTGGTGCACCACGACGTCAAACCGGCGAACGTGTTGCTGGCCGCCGACGGCCGCATCATGCTCACCGACTTCGGCCTGGCCACTCTGGACACCGCAGCCGCGGTCGGCGATGGCACACAAACCGCGCCGCTGCTCGGATCGCCGCACTACGTCGCACCGGAACGGCTGCGCGGTAGCGACCCGTCGAGCGTGGCCGGTGATCTGTGGTCGCTGGGAGCGACGTTGTATACCGCGGTGGAAGGGCGCCCCCCGTTCGACCGCTCCAGCATCGCGGAGTCCTTGGCCGCGGCTCTGGTCGAGGAACCGGACCCGCCGCAGCATCTGGGTCCGCTGCACCCGATCATCGCCGCGCTGATGGTGCGCGACCCGGCGGCGCGAGTTACCGCAGGCCAAGCCCATGAATCCTTGCAAACGATCACGCACCGCGCGATGGGCGTCTCGGCGGTCCCGGCTCCGCGCCGGCCACCCGACGACGTCCGGTTCCGCCCCGCCGTCGTTGCCGCCCGAGTCCCAGTGGCACCACCGCGACCGGCCTCGGCCACTGCGGCGCAGGAGCAGGCCCGACCGCGCTCAAGCCGCAGGCGGTCGGTCGTCGGACTGGGTGTCGCCGCTGTGCTGCTCGCCGCGGGCAGTGCAGTCGTGGCCCTGAACCGAGACGAGGGACGGCAGACGACAGTTCGCAGCGTGGCCGATCCCGCCGCTTCGGCGACTACCGCGATCAGTGCCTGCGATCCGGCTGACCGGCAACCGCTGACAACGCCATCCGCAGAGCCTGCTGCCGGTGCTGTTCCGCCCGGGTGGCGGGCATACCGGGACCCGGCCGGTTTTGCGGTCGCCACACCCGAGGGCTGGACCCGCTCACAGATGAAGTCCCTCGTCTGCCTCCGGGCGCCCGACGATTCCGTGACATTCACGGTCAGCAGCCCATCCGCCACGGCGGAAGACCCGCTGCAGCACTGGCAGAACGCCGAACAAGCCGCCCTCACCCGCGGCACACTGCCGGGATACCGGAAAGTCGCCATGGGTGTGCTGCTGGTGACCGGCGGCGGAGCCGATTGGGAATATTCATGGCAGCCGCCGAGCGGGCCACGGCTGCACACCCGCCGGATACTGCTGCCTGCCGGCGGCGCCCGCCCGTTCGAGTTGTCATGGACCACCCAAGACCGTGACTGGACCTCTCAACTACGCCGTCAGCGTGCGCTACTGGCCACTTTCCGGGATCCGCTGGTGACCGCGTCAACCTGGGCTGTTCCGGCACCGTGACGGTGAAAAGAGCCGGATTAACAATGTCTTTCGATATTTGACCCGTCTGCGGCATCGCCCGTTCCGAATCCCTGATGACAACGATCGACAAGGGAGAGAATCGTGAAGCTACGCCGAACCCTGCTGGCCGTCCCGGCCGCAGCCGCCATCCTGCTCACCGCACCCACGGCCGCGTTCGCCGACGAGAGCGTCCACGTCCGGCTCGACGCGCTGAACAAGTCCGGTTCCACCGGCACCGCGACGCTGACCGCGATGGACAACGGCGACCTGAAGGTCAGCATCCGCTCGAAGGGTCTGGTCCCCAACTCGCCGCACGCCCAGCACATGCACGGATCCACTGACGGCATGGACTTCCACTGCCCCGACATGTCGGCCGACAAGGACGGCGACGGCTACCTCACCACCGAGGAAGGCGTCCCGATGTACGGCGACATCTTCGTCTCGCTGACCACCAAGGGCGACACCACCAAGGCCAGCGGCCTGGCCGTCGACCGGATGCCGACCGCCGACGCCCAGGGCAACCTGTCCTACGACCGCACCATCGCCGCCGCCGACCTGCCCAAGGGCACCCTCGAGCACCTCAAGGACCTGCACGTCGTCGAACACGGCATCGACGCCAACAACAACGGCAAGTACGACATGGACGCGCTGGGGGAGTCGACGCTGGCGAAGTCCGCGGGCCTGAGCGGTATCCCGGAGGAAGCCACTGACCCGGCCAACTGCGGCATGGTCTCCGGCGCGGCCGCCGGCTCCGTTCCCGTGGGCGGGGTCGCCACCGGAGACGGCAGCACCCGCAGCAGCACCGCCCCGCTGTACGGCTTCGGCGGCCTGGCCCTGCTCGGCGCGATCGGCGCGTTCGTGATCAGCCGCCGGCGCTCCTTCGTCGCCCCGCGCGAGCTGCGTGATCGGAGCTGATTTGAAATGACCGACGGCGGAACCTCGCCGACGACCGGTGGCCGCCGCACGCGCTTCGCGCTGCTGGCGGTCACCGCCGTCCTCGCCATCATCGGCGCAGCGTTCATCACCACCGCTGCTCTTCGGCACACGACCGAGCCACCCGAGGCCGCCGGGGTCCCCACCGCGGCTCCCGACACAACTACCGGCACACCCCGTCCGGATACCACGGGCAGCGACTTGACCACCGGACCGTTGATGGCGACCTCACCACCCACCCGGATCAGCATCCCGGCCCTGCACGTCGAGGTGCCCGTCATCGGCCTCGGCCAACAATCCGACGGCAGCATGCAGGTCCCCACCGACGCCAAGACCGTCGGCTGGTACACCAAGGCCCCGACACCCGGAGCGCTCGGCCCCGCCGTCCTCGCCGGCCACGTCGACTACAAGAAACAACCGGGCACGTTCGCCCACCTCGCCGACCTCACCCGCGGCGACACCATCACCATCGCCCGCAAAGACGGCACCATCGCCGTCTTCACCGTGGCCAAGACCGAACGCTACGCCAAGGACCGCTTCCCGTCCGACGCCGTCTACGGCCCCATCAACCACGCCGGACTACGCCTGATCACCTGCGGCGGCGAGTTCGACAACAATGCGGGCCACTATCGCGACAACATCGTCGTCTACGCCGTCCTCAGCCAGGCCGGCCCGAACTGATCCGCAGCCCCGGCAGCGGACCAGCCGTCATCGACAACAACGGTGCTGCGCGCCGAGCCGTACGGCGTCCGCTCGGGCAAGCGGCGGCTGCGCCGCCAATCACCAGCATCTGCCGGTGACCGACGAGCAGGAACGGGCCCTGCGGACGCCGGAGCGGCTGCGCGCCATCCGCGCCGCGGGCGTGGACGTGGCGGCGATGCTGAAGCCGCCGCTCGACCGAGCCGTCGACGAGGAGGGGTTCGCGGACGCTCTACACGGCGCACTACCGGCCCGTCGAGGTCCTGGCATCAGTCCTTCGGCGACTTCACGCCCGGGTCCCGCACCGTGTAGGCGCCGGTGATCGGGCGAACCTCGACGCCGCCGCCGTGGCGGACCTCGGGGTTGCGCTCCGCGATCGCCACGGCGGTCGCCAGGTCCGGCGCCTCCAGGATGAAGAAGCCGGCGACGACGTCCTTGGTCTCGGCGTACGGGCCGTCGGTCACCTGGCCGTCGCGGATCGACGTGGCGGTCTCGGCCAGGGCGAAGGCGGCCGCCAGGGTGCCGTCGGCGATCAGTTCCCGGGCGTACTCGTCGTGGTCGGCGACAGCGCCGGTGCCGCCGCTGTGGATCAGGACCGCGTACTGGGGCATGGGTGTTCTCCTCGGATCGGTGCTTGCGCAGCGGGGTCGGAGCCGGGGCAGCGATCTCGACATGCCCCGGCCGGGCCCATGATGTGCCAAAGCCGAGTCGTTCACCATCCGGCCCGGCCGCGAGCGCGAAGTCCTTCCCACAAGAAGGGGGAGGATTCCCATGGAGCACAGAGCAAGACTCGCGGCGGCGGGGGCGGTAGCGCTTGTCGTGGCGGTCGCCGGGCTCGGGCCCGCGACGTCCGTCGCCTCGAGCCACCGTGAGGCGCCGCTCATCGCGAGCGACCCGGCCGCGGACAACACCGACCTGTACGCCTTCGTCAGCCCCGACCGCCCCGGTTACGTGACTTTGCTCGCGAACTGGATCCCGTTCGAGGATCCGGACGGCGGGCCCAACTTCTATCCGTTCGCGACCGATGCCGCATACCTGATCAATGTCGACAGCGACGGGGACGCCAAGGCCGATTCGGTGTTCCGCTGGACGTTCAAGAACATCGACAAGCGGGGGACCAAGACGTTCCTCTACAACGACGGCCCGGTCACGTCGTTCGACGACAAGAACCTGCTGTTCAAGCAGACGTACACGCTCGAGACGTCGTTCGGCGGCGGGCCGTTCCGCACGCGGATCGCCGACGCACCCGTCGCGCCGTCGCGGGTCGGGGCGGCGTCGTTCCCGGACTATCAGAAGCTGCGGGACCAGGCGACCGTCGATCTGGACGGCGGCTGGAAACTCTTCGCGGGGCAGGCCGACGACCCGTTCTTCCTGGACCTGCGCGTCTTCGATCTGCTCTACGGCGGCGACCTGGGTGAGACCGGCCGCGACACGCTCGCCGGGTACAACGTCAACACGCTCGCGGTGCAGGTGCCCTTCAAGGACGTCGCGCTGGGCGGCGACGCGAAGCGCAACCCGGTCATCGGGGTGTGGACCACGACCGAGCGCAATCGCGTACGCATGACCGGCCAGAACGACAAGGCCCCCGGCCGCAGCAGCGGGGTGCAGGTGTCGCGCCTCGGGAACCCGCTGGTCAACGAGGTCGTCGTGCCCGCCGGGCTCAAGGACGCCTTCAACTCGATCTCGCCGGACAAGGACGCGGGCATCCCGGCCGTCGTCAAGCGCGTCACCGATCCCGAGCTCGCCCGGCTCATCGAGAAGATCTACAAGATCAAGGCGCCGAAGACGCCGCGCAACGACCTCGTCGAGATCTTCCTGACCGGGATCACGACCAAGGCCAAGGGCCCGATCAAGGCCGACCTCAACTCGCAGCTCAACAACCAGGACGTCGATCCCGGCGCGTTCCGGCCGTCGGAGATGCTGCGGCTCAACCTCGGGGTGCCCGTCACCGATCAGCCCGACCGGCTCGGCGTGCTCAAGGGCGACCTGCAGGGCTTCCCGAACGGGCGGCGCCTGGCCGACGACGCCGTCGACATCTCGATCCAGGCGGTCGAGGGCGCGGCGCAGAGCGGCAAGCTGGTCGACGCGCTGGCGGCCGGCGACAAGGTGGACGTCAACGACAACGACTTCGGCGACTCGTTCCCGTACGTGGCCCTGCCGAACCAGGGCGGCGACTCGTCCACGAGTGCGACTCCCAGCAAGCTGCGGGCGGGCGGCCCGATCGGTCTCGTGCCGGCGGCCGAGTCCTCCGGGCTCAGTGACGTCGACAAGGCCCTGATCGCGGGCGGCGCCGGGGCCACCGGCCTGCTGCTGATCGTCACGACGTGGTGGTGGCTGCTCCGCCGCCGCTGGACCTCGGCGGACTGACATCATGCGTCGTTCTCTCCGGATCGTCGTGACGGTCACTGTCGCGGCCGGCACGATGCTCGCCGTCGGTGGTGTGGTGGGACTGCGCGACGCGGCGACGCCGGAGCGGGCCGGGGCCTTCGCGGCCCCGGCCTCGGGCGACCCGCTCGCGGCCACGATCGCCCGCGCGCAGGACCGGCTGCGGCGGCTGCCCGGGGACTACCGGACGTGGGCCGAGCTGGGCGTCGCGTACGTCGAGCAGGCCCGCGTCACCGGCGACCCCAGCCGCTATCCGCTCGCCGAGGCCGCCCTGCGCCGCTCGGTGCGGGTCCGGCCCGCCGACAACCCCGACGCCGCGGTCGGGCTCGGCGCCCTGGCCAACGCCCGCCACTACTTCGCCGCCGCGCGCGGTCACGCCCGGGACGCGTTGCGCCTCAACGCCTACGACGCCGACGCGTACGGGGTGCTGGCCGACGCCGAGACCCAGCTCGGCCACGCGAGCGCCGCCACCGCCGCCGTCCAGCGCATGCTCGACCTGCGGCCGGGGCTCCCGGCGTACGCCCGGGCCTCCTATGATCTCGAACAGCGCGGCCGCCTCGCCGAGGCCGCCGACCTCATGCGCCGCGCCCTGGCCGCCGCCGTGGAGCCGGCCGGCATCGCGTTCTGCCGCAACCAGCTGGGCGATCTCGCGCGGTCCACCGGCGACCTGTCCGCCGCGGCCGCCGAGTACGAGGCCGGGCTCGCGGCCGACCCGTCCTACCAGCCGTTGCACCGCGGCCGGGCCCGGGTGGCCGTCGCGACGGGCAACGTCGGCGCCGCGCTGACCGATGCGGCTGCGGTCGCCGCGCGCACGCCGGCCCCCGACATCCTTCTGGAGTACGCCGACCTGCTGCGCGTGGCCGGCCGTACGGCGGAAGCCGACCGGCAGGTCGCCCTGGCGTCCGCCGCGCATCGGATCTTCGTGGCCCACGGCGGTCGCGACGACCTCACCGCGGCCCTGCTGGCCCTCGCCCGCGGTGACGCCGGGGCGGCCGTGACAGCGGCCCGGTCCGAGTGGCGCCGGCGGCCGTTCGCCGAGGTCGCGGACGTGCTCGGGCACGCTCTGCACGCCGCGGGACGCGATCGGGAGGCCCTGCTTTACGCGCGCCGGGCCGTCGCCCTCGGCCCCCGCAACGCCGGGTACGCCTACCACCTCGCCCTGATCGCGCTGGCCCTCGGCGACCGGGGCACCGCCCGCGCTCAGCTGTCGCGAGTGCAGAGCCTCAACCCGTTCTTCTCGCCCGTCGAGGGTCCGACCGCGGCCCGCGCCCTGGCCGCCCTGGGGGGACAACCGTGAGACGCCTCATCGTCCTGGTCATGACCGTGACTGTCGCCGCCGTCCTCTGGCCCGCGGGACCGGCCGCCGCCCACCCGCTCGGCAACTTCTCCGTCAACCGCTACGCCGGGCTGACTTTGCACCAGGACCGCATCGACGCGCTGGCCGTGGTCGACCTGGCCGAGCTGCCGACGGTGCAGGACCCGGCCGCCACGTGCGGCGAGGTGGTCGCCGCGCTGACCGTGACCGTGGACGGCGCGCCGGCGGCCTGGACGGTGGAGAGCGAGTCGCCGTCGTCCGCGCCGGGGGCGGGCGGGTTGCGTACGAGCAGGGTGGAATGTCGTTTGTCCGCAGTGGCCGTGATCCGGGGATCTGTGCCGGTCACCGTCGACTTCCGGTTCCGGGACGACCGCATCGGCTGGCGCGAGCTGGTCGCGACGGGTTCCGGCGTGGCGCTGACCGGATCGCCGCTGCCGGCGACGAGCGTGAGCGACGAGTTGCGGCGGTACCCAGCCGATCCGCTGGCGTCCCCGCCGGACGTACGGTCGGCGAGCTTCACCGCGGCGCCCGGATCCGGTGCCGCCCCGGCCGCCGCGCCCGTCGCCTCGTCGTCTCCGGGCCTGCTGGCGGCGGCCGCGCATCGGCTGGACGGGCTCGTCGGCGGCGACCGGCTGACCCCACTCGTGGGGCTGCTCGCCGTGCTGCTGGCGCTGCTGCTCGGCGCGGCGCACGCGGCGCTGCCCGGGCACGGCAAGACGGTGATGGCGGCCTATCTGGCCGGGAGCCGGGGCCGGCCCCGGGACGCGCTGCTGGTCGGGGCCACGGTGACCGCCACCCACACCGCCGCGGTCCTGGTGCTCGGACTCGTGCTGACGCTCGCCGCCGGGGTGGCCGGGGAGCTGGTGCTCGGCTGGCTCGGCCTGGTCAGCGGCGTGCTCGTGGCGGCGGTCGGCCTGGGCGCGCTGCGGGCGGCACTGCGCCACCGCCACCAGCACAAACATCACCACGAGCATCACCACGACCACGACCACGAGCACGGGCCGGGCAAGTGGGGGCTCGCCGGGCTCGGTGTCGCCGGGGGACTCGTGCCGAGCCCGTCCGCGCTGGTCGTGCTGCTCGGGGCGGTGGCGCTCGGGCGTACCGTCTTCGGGGTGCTGCTCGTCCTCGCGTACGGGCTGGGGATGGCCGCCACCCTGACCGCCGCCGGGCTGGTCCTGGTCCGGGTGCGGGACCGCTTCTCGGGGCGGCTCGTCCGGTGGAGCGCGGTGGCGCCGCCGGTCACCGCGGCCCTGATCGTCGTCGTGGGGCTCGGGCTGTCCGGCCGGGCGCTCGTTGCCGTCGTCTGAAGATTCAGAGGCGTCGATGTATTGACGGGACGCGGCGGCGCGGCTGGGGTGGAGGCATGACTCTTAACGTCAAGCGTCACCTGGCCGGGGTCGTCGCGGCCGGGGTCCTCGCCGCCCTCACCCTCACCGGATCGGCCGGCGCCGGCGGGCGTACCGCCGAGGCCTGGACCGGCACCTGGGCCACCGCGGTGACCGGCGCCGCCACCGCGCCGGTCGCCGAGACCGTCTTCACCGACCAGACCCTGCGCCAGATCGTGCACACCAGCGTCGCCGGCCGCACGCTGCGGGTGCGGCTGTCCAACGAGCACGGCAGCGCACCCCTCGAGATCAGCGCCGCCCGCGTCGCCCGCCGCGACGCCGGCGCCCGGATCGTCGCCGGCACCGACCGGCCGCTCACCTTCGGCGGCCACGCCTCGGTCACCGTGCCGCCGGGCGCACCCGTGGTCAGCGACCCCGTGCCGCTGGCCGTTCCCGCCCGGTCCGACGTGGCGATCAGCATCCACCTGCCGCGCCGGACGGTGGCGTCCACGTTGCACAACTCGGCGTTCCAGACGAACTATGTCGCCGCCGGCAACCAGGCCGGGGCGGCCGACCTGCCCGGTGCTGCCACGACAACGTCCTGGTACTTCCTCTCCGACGTCAGCGTCACCGCCCCGGCCGGACCGGGCGCGGTCGTGGCCTTCGGCGACTCCATCACCGACGGGTCGAGCACCACCACCGACGCCAACCACCGCTGGCCCGATTATCTGGCCGCCCGGCGGCCCGGGCTGCCCGTCCTCAACAAGGGCATCGGCGGCAACCGCCTGCTGCACGACGGCAACACCCTGCCCGGTACGGACTTCTCCGGCATCGGCCCGCTCTTCGGCGACAGCGCGCTGCGGCGCTTCGACCGGGACGTGCTCGCCCCGGCCGGCGTCCGCCACGTCATCGTGCTGCTCGGCATCAACGACATCGGCCAGCCCGGCTCGACCTCCCCGGCGGACGAGGCGGTCACCCTCGACCAGCTGATCTTCGCCCACCGCCAGCTGATCGCCCGCGCCCACGACCACGGCCTGCGCATCTACGGCGGCACGCTGACCCCGTTCGGCGACACGACGATCCCGGGCTACTACACCGCCGAGCGCGAGGCCACGCGGCAGGCGCTCAACCGCTGGATCCGCACGAGCGGCGAGTACGACGCCGTGGCCGACTTCGACCGCGCCGTCCGCGACCCGGCCCAGCCGGTGCGCATGCTCCCCGCCTACGACAGCGGCGACCACCTCCACCCGAACGACGCCGGCATGCGGGCCATGGCCGGCGCCGTCCCGCTGCGACTGTTCCGTTAGCTTGCCGCTGCCTTGGACCGCTTCCGGCGTACGAGGGGCCGGGGCGGGCCCGTCGAGTCTTCCGCTAGCTTGCCGCTGCCTTGGACCGCTTCCGGCGTACGAGGGCCAGGGTGGGACCGTCGAGCAGGAGCAGCAGCAGTGGCCAGTAGCCGGCGCCGGGCACGGTCAGGGCGAGCACGAAGGCCAGCGTGAGGCACACGGCGTTGCCCACCAGCGGCTCGAGGCTCGCCCGGCCGGGCGCCGACGCCGCGGTGTTGGTGCGGCGCAGCGCGATCGCCAGGGCGGTCAACGTGCCGCTGCAGGCCAGCAGGACGCCGATGTAGACGGCGATGACCAGCGGCTCGTCGCCGTACGCGCCGACCAGCTCGGCGGGGAAGGGGAGGAGGACCACGCAGAGCAGCCACAGCGAGTTGATCCGGACGACGCGCGTGTCGATCGCCTCGGCCCGGTCGAACAGCCGGTGGTGCACCGTCCAGACGCGCCAGATCACGAAGAAGCTGAGTGCGAAGCTGCCGAAGGGCACGAGGTTGCCGGTGATCAGCTCGCGCGGCGACTCGTGATTCTCCACGGCCTCGGGGACCAGCTCGATCAGCGGGAGGACGAGCAGCGTCAACGCGATCGCGGCGGCGGCGTCACTGAAGAACGTCAGGCGCTCGGCGTGCAGACGTGGCTCGTTCATGACCGTCCTCGACTCGATGGGGCAACTTGCCATACGGCGTATGGCGCACTGTAACGCCTCCCGGCCGATGTTGCCATACGCTGTATGGCAACATGACGTTCGGCGTGCTCACTAGAGTCGGGAGCTATGTCGACCGGCTCAGTGTGGTTGCGGCCCGCGCGGACGCCCCGGTCCGCCCGGGGGCAGGCCTTCACCCAGGACGACCTGGCGGCGGCCGGGGTCGCCCTGGCCGACCGGGACGGGCTCGCCGTGGTGTCGATGCGCCGGGTCGCCGCCGAGCTGGGCATCACCGCGATGTCGCTCTACTGGTACGTCGACACCAAGGACCAGCTCGTCGAGCTCATGGTCGACCGGATCTTCGCCGGTCGCCCGGCCCCGATCGGTGATGACTGGCGGGCGCGGCTGCGCTCCATCGGCCGCGACACGCTGGAGATCTATCAGGCCCACCCGTGGTTCGTGCACGCGCTGGGCCATCCCGGAACCCTGCCGGGACCGGGACAGCTGCGCCACTGGAACGACCATGTGGTCGCCCTGACCGACCCCGGCATCACCCCGCGCCTGACCCCGGCGGACGTGACGCTCGCGGTCGGCACGGTCAAGAACTTCGTGGCCGGCTACGCCCTCAACCCGGCGCGCGGGGTGCTGACGCCCTATGCCGGGCACCCGGGCATCGACGACTACCTGCGCGACACCGTGGTCGGCCACGGGCTCGACGGCTTGCGCTCGGTGGCCGGCCTGCGGCACCAGTTCGTCGAGGACCGCTTCGACGGCGGGCTCGACGTCGTCCTCGACGGCCTCGAGGCGCGCATGTCCGGCCGCGCCGGGTCGATCCGGTAGGCGCGTCAGGCCGTGAGGGTGCGGCCGTCGAGGTGGCGGAAGGCCGCGGTGACCAGCTCACGCAGGGCCTGCTCGTCGACGGCGGCCGGGCGCTTCAGATGGAGGCACGACTTCCCGGTGGTGTGCGGGCCGAGGCGGGCGAGCAGCTCCTCGTAGCCGTCGAAGCCGGGCCTCGGCCATGGGGTCAGGACAGGCGGGGCGTCCGGGTGAACACAGGGGAGCGCCCGTTCGGACCGGTCAAGGACAGTCGGCTTTCGCCCCGGGCGCGGGCTCGGGCAGGGTGGGGTCATGACGGACGACAGGGTGCTCGTGGCCGGGGGCGGCATCGCGGGGCTGGCGCTCGCGCGGGGGTTGCGGCAGCGGGGAGTGGCCGTGGACCTGGTCGAGCGCAACCCCGGGGCGGGCGGCGGGCTGGCGATCAATCTGCCCGGCAACGCGGTGACGGCGCTGACGGCGCTCGGGGTCGGTGACGGGCTGGCCAAGGTGGGGCGGCCGACCGGGCGCCGGGAATATCGGGCGGCGAGCGGGCGGTTGCTCTTCCGGGTCGACGAGGACGCCTTCTGGGGTGCGGGGGCGCGGCCGCGGTGCGTGCTCCGATCCGATCTCCACGATCTGCTGGCCGATGGGCTCGACGTCACGCCCCGGACGGCGGAGGTCACCTCGGTGCGGGCGACGACCGGGGGCGCCGAGGTGACCTTCGGCACCGGGGAGACGGCCACGTACGGCTTCGTGGCCGGCGCGGACGGCGTACGGTCGGCTGTCCGTTCTTCGGTCTTCGGCGGTGACGGCGTGCGCGAGGCCGTGCTCAGCGCGGCCAGCTGGCGCTTCATGGCCCCCAATCCGGGGGTCGACTGCTGGATCGTGTGGTCGGGCGCCGCGGGCACGATCCTGCTGATCCCGGTCGACGACCACCAGGTGTACGGGTACGCGTCCGCCACCCGCGGCGGCCCGATCGGCGCCGACGCGTCGTGGTTGCACGACACGTTCGGTGACTACCCGGAGCCGGTGCGCACGGTGCTCGGCAATGTCGGCTCGCTCTACCACTCGCCGGTCGAGGAGGTGCGCGTTCCCTCGTGGAGCCGGGGCCGCTGCGTGCTGGTCGGTGACGCCGCCCACGCCACCGCGCCGGTGTGGGCCGAGGGGTGCGCGCTGGCGGCCGAGGATGCTCTCGTGCTGTCCGAGCTGCTGGCGGAGGGCGACTGGGACACCGCGGGCGCTCGCTTCGAACAGCGCCGGCGGGCGCGGGTCGACCATGTGCAGGCCGCGACGGACCGGTTCGCCAAGGCGGCCGGCGTGCCGACGTGGCTGCGCGACTTCGTGCTGCCCGCACTCGGGCCGCGCTCGTACCGGGAGGCGTACGGCCCGCTGCGCAGCCCGGCCTGAGCGGGAAAGCTGTTTGATGCAGCCGCTGGGGGGCAAAGGCGGCGGCATGCCTGGATGGTTGCAAGCCGGCGGCTGGGGACTGCTCGCCGGATCCGCTCTGCTCGTCGGGGCCGCGCTCGGCTACCTGGCCCGGATCCCGCAGCGGGTCATCGCGTCGATCATGGCCTTCGGCGCCGGCGTGCTGCTGTCGGCCGTCGCGTTCGAACTCTTCGCCGAGGCCGACGAGCAGGCCGGTCTGCTGCCCACGGCGCTGGGAGCGGTCGGCGGCGCCGTCGTCTACACCGGCTGCAACGTGCTGCTGGCCCGGCGCGGCGCCCGGCACCGCAAGCGCTCCGGCAAGCAGCAGCCGTCCGAGGCGGAGCAGGGCGGCTCCGGGACGGCGCTGGCGCTGGGCGCGCTGCTCGACGGCGTACCGGAATCAATTGTGATCGGCACCAGCCTGCTCGGCGGCGGCGCGATCAGCGTGGTCACCGTGGCCGCGGTCTTCATCAGCAACGTCCCGGAGGGCCTGTCCAGCGCGGCCGGCATGCGTCACGCCGGCCGCACCCGGCGGTACGTCTTCACGCTGTGGGCCGGCATCGCCCTGATCAGCGGTCTGGCCGCGGTGGCGGGCTACACCGTGCTGGGCGGGGCGCCGGACGCCGTGCTGGCCGCGATCACCGCCCTGGCCGGCGGCGCCATCCTCGCCATGGTCGCCGACACCATGATCCCGGAAGCCTTCGAGGACGCCCACCTGCTCATCGGCCTGATCACGGTCGCCGGCTTCCTCGTGGCGTTCGCCCTGTCCCAGGCCGGCTGACCCGCCGGGCCGGGCGGCGGAACCGCGCCTCCTGAGTCAGCCGCCGCACCAGCAGATTCAGCACCGTGGCCGCCACCGCCAGGGCCCAGCCCCAGGTCGGCCCCTCGGTCCGCAGCGCCTGCGCCGCGAGCACCCCGTTCACGATCGTCGCCAGTGCGGCGGCAATGCGCAGGCCCGTCAGCGCTCTCCGGCGCCCGCCGGTCCGTTCGGTCTCGGTAACTCTGGTCATCGCACCCACCCCCCGTGAGGCTGTCTAGGGAGTACGGTACGAGTAGACGTTGTATGTATGTAAGAGCATACGAAGTCTATTAGTCAGTAGACTGGGGAGGGCATCGTGACGTCGCCGTGGTTCCTGCGACTCGAACGCGTCCGCACCGAGCGCAACATGTCCGTCGAGGATCTGTTGCGGCAGCTCCAGGTCAGCCGGGCGACCTATTACCAATACCGGGCCCGGCCCGAGCGGCATCCCCGCGACCCGGGCGTGGTGAGCCGGATCGCGGCGTTCCTCGGCGAGGACCCGGCCGCCCTGACCACCGAGATGGTGCCCGCGCCGGGCCCGGCGCCGACCGTCTTCCTCGAGGCCGCGGCGGCCCGCGAGCTCAACGTCGCCCTCTACCAGCAGCACGTCCGCGCGCTCGCGCACATACTCGGCATGGGCGCCCAGGAGCCGCGCCCGCAGGGGGTCGACGTCGCGGTGCGGATGCTGCGCGAGCTGCTGCCCGCACCGCCCGATCCCGTCGACGCGGTGGTGGTGCTGGCCCCGGTGGGTCGCGGGCGGACGGCCGCCGGGCCCGGCCCGGACCCGTACCAATATCAGATCTATGTCGTGCCGCGGCAGCTCGCGGAGGCGCCGGAGGGCCGCTCCGGCCGCCGCGCCGAGCAGCTGATCTCCCAAGTACGGGCGAAGGTCGACCGGATCATGGACGGCGCCCTGATCCCGGTGTCCCGCGAGCACTCCACCGATCTCGCGCTGCCGCTCTTCCGGGGCATGTCCGATCTCCTGCTCTATCCGGGCCTGCTGGAGATGCGGCCGCCCGGGGTACGCGCGGTGCCCCGGCCGGGAGTGCCCTCCGTGCTGGTCACCGGGGTCTACTACGCCGGGGCGCCCGACGTGGCGGCGCTGCTGGCCCGGGAGCTCGGCTACGGCTTCAGCACGTTCGACCAGCTCGCCCGCCTGCACGCCCGGGAAGGGCTCCGCGGCCTGCCGTCGGACCAGTTCAAGACGACGATCGCGGGCGTGGCCCACGAGGTGCTGAGCGGGCCCCCGGCCGCCTCCGGGCCGATGGTGTGGGCGACGGACGACCCGGACGCCCTGCTCGACGAGCGCGGCCGCGCCTGGGTGCACGACTTCGCCGGCCCGGTGGTGCTGCTCGTGCTCGGTGTCAGTGCCCTCGACTATGCCGCCTACCGGCTGTGCTGCGTCGACGCCAACCGGCCCTGCGACGCGGACACCGAGGCGATGCGCCGGATGCTGACCCGCCAGCAGGAGGCCCTGCTCGCTCTCGCGGCCGAGCGACCGCTGCTGACTCACACGATCGAGCTGCCGTCGCGCGTCGTCCGCGCGGCCGACGGCGTCTGGAGCGATGCTGTCGACGACATGTTCGACGCGTACGAGTCCGCCTTCCACGAGATCGCCGGGAAGCTGCGGTGACCGAGTCCCTCGACGAGCTGCTCGCCGCCCAGATCGAGCGGGTCGACCGGCGGGTCACCGGCGGCGGCGACATCTACGCGAGCGAGCGCGACGAGGTCCGGGTCGCCGCCCGCGCCGTCCACGATCTGTGCGAGCGGCTGGATCTGGGCCGGTTCCTGGGACCGGTCGGCTATCCGAAGGCCAAACCGCAGTTCCTGCTGCTCTTCGAACGGGGCGTGCTCAAGGCGTACGGGCGGGTGCGGGCCGGCGAGGCGCGGGCCCAGCGGCTGTGGCACGACCACGGGGTCCGCGTCGTCCGGGTGCTGGACGCCGGCGACGATCCGCACAGCTGGCTGCTCATGGAGCACCTGGACGCCGCGCCGGTCGCCCGCGGACCGGTACCCGCGCTCGACAGCCTGACCACCGAGCTGGCCGGAATCATGAGCGGGGCCCACGCCGCCGGGGACGCCGGCGCGCGGAAGGGGTTGCCGAGGCTCGGCGACGCCCTGCGCACCCATCTCGGCGGGGTGCTCGTGGCGGCCCGGCGCCACGGGTACCCGATCCGGCCCGACGAGGACGGGCTGGTGGACCGGCTGACGACCAGCGATCGGCCGGTGATCCTGCACGGTGACCTCGGCGGCGGCAACGTCGTTCGCGAGCGCGACGGCGGCCTGCGGATCCTGGATGCCTGCGGCTACGTGGGGCCGGCGGAGTTCGACGCGGCGCGGTGGGCGGCCCGGACCGGTGGCGCCGAGGGCGGGGAACGTGTGCTGGCCCGCTGGCTCGACGCCGAGCCGGGCCTGGATCCGGCGGTGGCCCGTCCGCTGCTGGGGCTCGAGCTGCTGATGGAGGCGGGGGTGCGCGAGCTGGTCAAGGACGAGCGGGGGGAGCCGGCCGCCTTCCCGGACCCGGCCACCGAGCGCCTCCTCGCGGTCGCCGACCGGCTGCTCGGCCGGTGACTCGTGTTGTCCACAGGGGCCGGGCGGCCCGATTTGGTGTAGTGGCGCGGGGGTTCTACCGTTCCCGCATGCTTCGCCGTTGCCTCACCGCTCTCGTGGCGGTGCTCGCGCTGTCCGCGTGCACCGCTGATCCCGCGCCGCGCCCGTCCGCCTCGTCGGAGGGGGCCGGTCGGACGGCTGTGTCGCAGCGGCCGAACATTGTCATGGTGCTGGTCGACGATCTTTCGATGAACCTGCTGCCCTATCTGCCGCAGGTGAAGAAGCTGCAGCAGGAGGGCACGTCGTTCAGTCAGTACACGGTGACGGACTCGCTCTGCTGCCCGTCGCGGGCGACGATCTTCAGTGGGATGTACGCGCACAACACCGGCGTGTTCACGAACGGGCCCAAGGAAGGCGGCAACAAGGTCTTCGTGCGCAACGGGATCGACAAGACGACGTTCGCCACGGATCTGCAGCGGGCCGGCTATCGCACGGCGATGCTCGGGAAGTACATGAACGCCTACTACCCCGAGAAGGGCAAGGAGGTCGTCCCGCCGGGGTGGACCGAGTGGTACGTGGCCGGCAGCTCCTACAGCCAGTACAACTACTCGCTGCTCGAGAACGGTGTCGTCAAGCGCTACGGCAACCGGCCCCAGGACTATCTGACCACGGTGATCAGTGGCAAGGCGCAGCAGTTCATCACGCGTTCGGCCGCGGCGGGGCAGCCGTTCCTGGTCGAGGTGGCCACGTTCTCGCCGCACCTGCCCTACACGCCGGCGCCGCAGGACGTGAACGCGTTCCCGGGGCTGAAGCTGCCGCGGACGAAGGCGTACGACGCGAAGCCCGAGGGCGCGCCGCACTGGGTGAGCAAGCTCAAGCCGCTGACCCCCGGGCAGCAGGCGACCATGGACGCGGCGTTCCGCAAGCGCGCGCAGTCGATCCAGTCGGTGGACCGGATGATCGCCGACCTGCGGGCGACCCTGACGCGGGCGGGCGTCGCGGACAACACGGTTGTCGTGTTCAGCTCGGACAACGGGCTGCACATGGGGGAGTACCGGCTCAACCAGGGCAAGCAGACCGCGTACGAGACCGACGTCCACGTCCCGCTGGTCGTCGCCGGCCCGGGCGTCGCGAAGGCGGCCACCGTGGACCTGCCCGCGCAGAACGTCGACCTGCGGCCCACGTTCGACGAGCTGGCCGGGGTGGCCGTGCCGGCCGAGGTGGACGGGCGCAGCCTGGTACCACTGCTGAAGGGGGAGCGGCCGGGCGACTGGCGGACGGCGGCGCTGGTCGAGCATCACGGGCCGAACGCCGAGATCGGCGACCCGGACCTCGCGCTGCCGCGGGGCGGCAATCCGGTGACGTACAACGCGCTGCGCACGCCCACGTTCACCTACGTGAAGTACGAGGACGGGTTCCGCGAGTACTACGACCGGGCGCGGGATCCGTACCAGCTGAAGAACCTCGCCCTGACGCTGAAGCCCGACCGGGCCGCCGCGCTGGACCGCGCCCTGGCCGCCTACACCACCTGCAAGGGCGCCGCCTGCCACACCGCGGACCGGCCGGCGGGCCGGGCTGCGGGCTCGTAAGGGGGCTATCTGGACAAACGGCCCTGCGTTGCCGGTTCCTGCCGTTATGGTGCGAAAGGTGCAGCCCAAGACCACCGCGCCGACGAGCCGGCTGGACCGTGCCGTGCGGCTCTTCGAGTTTCTCGCCCGGGCGCAGCAGGCCACCGCGTCGTCGCCGCGCACGTCCGACGGGTACCAGCTGGTGTGGGCGGACGACCTGCCCCGGCAGCCCGCCGTGCAGTTCGCGCACTGGACCGACGCGCCCGGGCCCGGCGACGAGATCGGCCATCTCGAGCGGCTGGACACGCCGCCGGAGACCGATGAGGACCGGCTGCTGCGCGACGCGTACGCGCAGCTCTTCGCCATGCAAGCGGAGGCCACGGCGAATCCGGAGGAGCAGGAGCTCGTCCTCGCGCTCGGCTACCTGGTGTGGCACCCCGAGGGTCATGAGCCCGTCCGCCGCCACCTGGTGACCACCCCGATCGCCATCGATCTCGAGCCGGTCAGCGGCACCCTGCGCGTCTACGCCACGGAGGCCACCGACGCGCTGCGCATCGAGCTCGACATGCTCGACTCGGAGCTGACCCAGTCGCGGCACCTGACCGAGGCCCGGGACGTCGCCCGGTCGTACACGGATCATCCGTTGCACCGCAAGGCGATCGGCGAAGTGCTGCACCGCATCGCGAACAGTCTCGACCCCGACGCGCGCTACCAGGAGTCGGAGCCGCCGAGCCGGGCGACGCTCGCGACCGCCGAGGTGAGTCTCGCGCCCGCGATCGTGCTGCGGCGGCGCGACCGGCAGGGCGTGGTGGAGCTGCTGGAGACCGTCCGGGCGCAGTTGCTCAGCGCGCAGACCGTACCGGAGGGGCTGTTGCCGTTGGTCGATCCTGATCACCGCCCGAAGGTGCGCCCCGACCCGACGCCGGGCGCGATGGTCACGGTGGACGACGAGGTCTTCACGCCGCTGCCGGTCAACGAGCAGCAGCTCAAGATCCTGCAGCAGGTCGACCGGCACGCGCAGACCCTCGTGCAGGGCCCGCCCGGGACCGGCAAGACGCACACCGCGGCGGCGCTGCTCAGCCATCTGCTGGCCCAGGGCAAGCGCGTGCTGGTCACGGCCCAGACCGAAAGAGCCCTCAAGGAGGTACGCGCGAAGCTGCCGGCCGCGATCCGCCCGCTCTCCGTGGCCGTGGTCGGGGCGTCCCGCGAGGACCTGACCGACCTCAAAGTGGCCGTGGACACCATCTCGCAGCAGGCCGTCGACTACGACGAGCAGCGCTGCACGCGGACCGTCGAGCACCACCTCATGGCCATCGACAAGCTGCGCCGCCACCTGTCCGGGGTCAAGCGGCGCATCGTGGACGCGCGGGCCGCCGAGATCACGCGGCACGAGCAGGGCCCGTACCGGGGGACGCTCGCCGCCATCGCCGCCGCGCACCGGGCCGACGAGCCGCGTCACGGCTGGATCCGGGTGTGGGCGCCCGCCGCGCCGGACGACGAGCCGCCGCTGCCGGCCTTCCGCGTCGCCGAGTGGCTGCGGCTGCTGCGCGACGACGCCCTCACCGCCGACGAGGGCCCGGCCTACGACACGCTGGTCGACCCGTCCGCCCTGCCGGCCCCGTCCGCCTTCGCCGCCGCGGTGGCCGCCGAGGCCGCGGCCTGGACGGCGTGCTCACAGATCGAGGAGCAGACACACCATCCCGCGTACGCCTCGCTGCGTGCGCTTCCTCCGGCCGAGCGCGAGTCGTTGCGCCAATATCTGCACCGCCTCGCCGACACCGCCGACTCGCTGGTCCGAAGTGGGCCCGGCTGGATGGCGGAGGCCGTGTCGGACGCCGGCGCCGGGCGCATGCGCACGTGGCAGGGACGCGCCGAACGTGTTCGTCAGCTGGTCGCCCGCGCGCAGCCGTTGGTCGACGAGTTCGGCGGCGCCACGATCAATGTGCCCACCGCGGACCTGACCCCGCTGGTCGTGCAGGCCCAGCAGCTCAAGCACCACCTCGGCGCCGGCGGCCGGGTGAAGATCGCCGCGGACGGGATGCCGGCCCTGGGCGTGCTCACGGCCAAGCCGGTCAAGGCGGCGCGCGACCTGTTGCTGCAGGTCAGCGTGGACGGCAACGTCCCGGCGTCGCCGGAGTCGCTGGGCCGGTTCGTGGCGTGGGCCCAGGCCCAGCCGTTGCTGCGCGACCTCGACCAGGCCTGGCCCGGCCCGGCGGCGGTCCCGATGCAGGGCAGTCCGGGGGAACGGCTCGCCTGGCACCTCGCCGAGCTGGAGCAGCTGGAACGGGTGCTCGCGCTCGGGGCCGCGTACGCGGAGCAGGAAAAACGTCTCGCCGAGCGGCGCTTGCCGCGCCCCGACTGGACCGACCCGGCAGGCGTCCGCGCCTATGCCGCGCTGGTGGACGCGGCGGCGGCCGAGGACGCGCTGGACGCGGCCCGCACGGCCGTCGAGGCGGCGGCCCTGCCCGTCGTGCCGTCGTTGCACGAGGCCAGCCCGTCGCCCGCGCTGCCCGCGATCGTGGCCGCCGTGCAGCAGCGCGACCCGGTCGCCTACAGCGCGGCGGTCCACCGCCTGATCCGCCTGTACGAAGTCCGCGCGCTCAGCACCCATCGCGACGAGCTCGCCGCCGCCCTCGGCTACCGCGCCCCCGCCCTGCGCGACGCGATCGCCGCGACGGCGGCCGACCCCGCGTGGGACGAGCGCCTCGCCGGCTGGGCCGACGCCTGGACCTGGCTGGTCGTCGGAGCGTGGCTGACCCAGCAGCGCCCGGCCGACGTGAACACGTTGCAGCAGGAGGCCGCCGACACCGAGCACACCATCCGCCGCCACGTGGGCGAGCTCGCCGCGGCCCGCGCCTGGCAGCACGCCGCCTCGCCCGACCGCATCACCGGCTCCGCGCGGGCCAACCTCCAGCAGTACGGCCAGCTGGTCCGCCGCCTCGGCAAGGGCACCGCCAAGTACGCCGCCCAGCGCCGCGCCGAGATCCGCCAGGCCATGGACCGCTGCCGGCCGTCCGTCCCCGTCTGGATCATGCCGATCTACCGGGTCGCCGAGCAGCTGCGCGTGCAGGCGAACATGTTCGACGTCGTCATCGTGGACGAGGCGTCACAGGCGGGCCTGTCCGCCACGTTCCTGCAGTACCTCGCGCCGACCATGGTCGTCATCGGCGACGACAAGCAGGTGTCGCCCTCCGCCGTCGGCGTCGACCAGCAGGACCTGCGCAACCTCGCCCAGCAGTACCTCTTCGACGACGAGTACCGCGCGTCGTGGCAGGACCCGCAGCGCAGCCTCTTCGACGAGGCCAAGATGCGCTTCGGCGGCCACATCCCGCTGGTCGAGCACCGCCGCTGCGTGCCCGAGATCATCGAGTTCTCCAACCGCATCGCGTACGAGCCCGAGCGCATCCGCCTCGTCCCGGTCCGCCAGTACGGCGCCGACCGGCTCGAGCCGATCAAGCCGGTGCACGTGGCAGGCGGCTATCTCCGGGGCGCGAGCGACAAGACGAACCCGCCCGAGGCCGAGGCGATCGCCGACCAGATCGTCGCGTGCGTCGCCGACCCGCGCTATGCCGGCCGTACCTTCGGGGTCATCTCCTTGCGCGGCCCGCACCAGGCCAAGTTGATCGAGAGCCTGCTCCTGCAACGCCTCGACCCGGCCGAGTGGGAGCGCCGCGACCTGCGCTGCGGCGACTCCGCCGACTTCCAGGGCTCCGAGCGCGACGTCATGTTCCTGAGCATGGTCACCGCCCTGGAGCCGGACCGGCGCCTGGGCTCGGCGACCGCGGACATGTATCTGCAGCGCTACAACGTGGCCGCGTCCCGGGCCAAGGACCAGATGTGGGTCTTCCACTCGGTGCGCGCGGCTGACATCGAGGACCCCGAGGACCTGCGCCACCAGCTGCTGGAGTTCTGCTACGAACCGCCCGCGGTCGCTGCCACCCCGGTCGCCCTGCCCCGGACCGCGTTCGAGCAGGCCGTCCACGACCGGCTGGTCGCGCGCGGCTACACCGTGGTGCCGAGGTACGAGACGCCCGGCCACACCCTCGACCTCGTCGTCGTCGGCGCGGAGAGCAAACTCGCCGTCATCTGCGACGGCGACACGTGGGCCGGCCCCGACCGCCACGAGGCCGACATGACCAAGCAGCGCGAACTGGCCCGGTGCGGCTGGGAGTTCTTCCGGGTGGCGCAGTCCGCTTTCGTCATCGACGAGGCGGCGGTCCTGCGCGATCTGTGGGCCACCCTCGAGCGCCGGGGCATCCACCCTGGGAGTCAGTCGCAGTAGCGGCTGGGCTGGAACCGGCCGCCGGTGAGGTGCGCGCTGCTCAATTCGCCGGCGGTCACCACGTAGTAGCCGCGCCACACCTGCGTCGTGCAGTCCAAGTTGTAGGCGGTCAGCGTGAGATAGACCCGATTGCCGGACACCCCGGTGATGTCCCACTCGTCGGAGGCCGTGTTCTCGAACCCCGCCCGGAAGGACGCGTACGACGAGTTGAAGTTGTGGCCGCCGAGGTCGTACGCGGTCCGGTAGTTCGTGGCGTTGATGGCGCGGAAGTACGCGTCCACTGTCGACCGCGCGAGCAACTCGGACCGCTTGGCGGCCTTCTTGTCCGCCACGGCCTTGTCCGCCGCCTTCTTGTCGGCCGCGGCTTTGTCGGCTGCGGCTTTGTCCGCCGCCTTCTTGTCGGCCACGACCTTGTCCGCTGCCGCCTTGTCGGCCGCGGCCTTCTCCGTCGCGGCTTGGTCGGCTGCGGCCGCTGCCGACGCCGTGGCCCGGATGTCGGCGACCTCCCGGGCCGCCCGCGCGGCGGTCTCCGAGCTCTGGTGCGTCTGTACGCCCATGACGATCAGTAGTCCGGCGACCAGCGTGCCGGCCGCCCCGCCCGCCGCAGCCCATCCCGTTCGGCTCACGCCCGCACCATCGTCCGCGGCGGGCCCGGCATGAGAAGCCGGTAGCCCGAACCGGTGACCGATCGGCGTTCCGCGTCCGGCGTCCGCCTCCCGGCTTACGTTGTGTCCCACCAGAATCGGGAGGTACCACGTGGCACGACCACACATGCTGTTGCTGAGCAGGCAGGGCCGGGCCAGCCTGACTCCGGAGCACTGGCAGCGGCTCAGCGAGCTGGCCGACGTGCGGGCGGCCGCCCTGGCCGGCGCCCCGGGCCCCGCGGAGGCCGCGGCCATGCTCGCGTCGATGGATCTGCTGGGCGCCACCAACGTGTGTCTGCCGCGGCTCGACGAGGCACTTCTCGACCGGGCGCCGCGGCTGCGCGGGGTGGTGCTGTACGCGACCGGGCACGACCACATCGACACCGATCTGCTCGCCCGGCGCGGTGTCGGTCTCTCGGTGCTGCCGGACTACGCGACAGTCGGTGTGGCGGAGCAGACCATCGCGCTGATGCTGTCCCTCGCGACCCGGCTGCACCTGGCGAACGACCGTGCGCGGGGGCTGGTGGAGCCCGGGATCTCGTTGCGGGGTGTCGAGCTGACCGGTCGTACCCTCGGGGTTGTCGGGCTGGGCCGGATCGGGCGCGCGGTGACCGAGCGAGGCCGGGGCCTGGGCATGCGGGTCATGGGCACCGACCCGGCGGCGACCGGCAGCGTCGGGCTGCGGGAGCTGTTGCGTAGTGCGGACGTGGTGGCGCTGTGCGCAAGTCACCGGTACGGCGGCGGGCCGATCATTGGGGCCGCCGAGCTGGCCGTCATGCGACCCGGCGCGTTCCTGGTCAATGCCGCCCGCGCCGCGCTGGTGGACACCGGCGCCGCCGTGGCCGCGCTGCGCACCGGACACCTGCGCGGCTACGGCGTCGACGACGACCTGCGCGACCCGGCGTACGACGACGTGGTGCGCGAGGGCCGGCTCCTGCAGACCGGGCACAGCGCCTGGTGGCGGGACGAGACGATGAGCAAGGGCGCCGAGGCGTGGGGACGCCGCCTGATCGCCGCCGCCGAGGGCGCGCCGCTCGACGTGGTGACCTGGCCGCGCCCGGTGAGCGTGGCCGAGTGAGCGCCGTCGAAGCGGCCGTCACGCCCGGCACTGCGGCTCGGCGGGTGCTCGTCGCGGGCGCGGGCGGCGTCGCGGTGGCCACGCCGCTGGTGCTCGGGGCGGCGCGCTGGCCCCGCTGGTGGCTGGAGATCGCGCCCGAGCAGACGGCGATGACCTGGCTGCAAAGCGTCGTCTTGGTACTGGTCGCGGCCGGGTGCGCGCTGGCGGCGGCCGCCCGTACCGGAATGGGCCGGGGCTGGCTGCTGCTGGGGGCCGGCTTCGCCGCGCTGGCTGTCGACGAGCGGTTCGCCGTGCACGAACGCGTTCGCGATCAGCTGCTGGCGCCCGCGGATGTCACCGTGCCCTTCCTGCCGTGGGTGGCGCCGGGTGACTTCCTGATGCTCGCCTATGCGGTGGCCGGTCTGCTCGTGCTGCCCCGCGTGGCCCGCTGCTTCCGGGACGACCGGGGCGCGCGCATCGCCTTGCTCACCGGCATCGCCTGCGCTCTCGTCGCGGTCGGCACCGACTCGATCGACCCGGCGACGTGGACGCTCGCCCAGGAGCGCGTGCAGCAGTCGCTGGAGGAGTGCTTCGAGCTCGCGGCGGACCTGTGCTTTGCCGTCGCGGTCGGTCTGCAGCTTTTGTCACTCATGTCACGCTTGCCCTCTCGCGCGTAGCCGCGTGATTCGTGGCACGCCGGGATCGGGCCGGGCGCACCACACTGCCGGGCACTTGACCAGAAGATCCCCCGAAGGCGGCGCGGCATGGCGTCATCCGGGACGTTCGTGATCGCCGGGGTGGAGCAGCGGCGTCCCTACGAGCGGCCGCCGCTGTCCAACGGGCTGCTGCTCGGCGCGGAGGAGTGCCCGTTCGTTCAGGAAGCCGGGTGGCCGCCTGAGCCGGCGTGGGGCGCCAACCTGCTAGGAGCCCTGGATCCTCAAGAAGGCACCGCCGGCTGCCGACCATAGGCATGTCCTTGGCATCAGGCCGTCCGGAGGCGCACATGACCCGCACATCACGACGCTGGACGACTCTGGCCGGCTCGGTCCTGCTCGCGCTCTCGCTTGCCGCTCCCGCGGCGGCCGCGGTCAACAAGACCACTTCGGCCGGATATGTCGAACACGACTACGAGAGCAGCCGGGGACATTTCACGGTGGTTTCGGCGAGCGCGGGGCTGTCCGGCATCATCTCGACAGGTGATCCCGGCGTCGACAGGTGGAACCCGGCGGTCAGAGCGGGCACGAAGTTCAGCGTCGCAGTCAACGTGCGCGGTGTGAGCATGGCCCGGGCGAACGACATCTGTTACGGCATCCTGATGGTGCGAGACGTCAAGCGCAAGGTCAGCATCACGGCGATCACGGGCTACATGGGGGATGAGCAAGGCAACAGGTACGGCCGCACGACCTTGACCGCTGTACGAGGGGAGCGTTACTCGCTCGGGGTCGCGTGTTCCCAGCTGACCCCGTCCGGCACCTACAGCCGGTACGACACCGCGCAGATCAGTCCGGCCGTGGTGGTGAAGTGATCCCGCACTCGTGCCGTCGGGACAACGGCGTCGTCCCACGAAGTTCACCGACGGTGGGCAGTCGTTCGCCGGGGACGGGAGCACGTACACGTTGCCGGTCGCTTCGTCGGTGAACGTGTTCAACGTCAACGGGGGTGACCCGGACTGCATGGACGGCAAGGGCTACGCCATGACCGGAGCTGCACAGCCGGGACCGACTGGCTCGAGGAGCAGATCGGCGGGGCGGGTTGCTCGTCACCATTGCGAACACCGGCGACTCGATCGACGAGATCGCCGAGCAGTACCGGCCCCGAGTCAGAGCAGCGTGGGGAAGAGCAGGGCGGGGTTGACGTCGGTCCTGATGACCGGAGCTGCCGGCACGTGGGGCGGCATTCGGTGCGGCGGTTGCTCGACGAGGAGTACCGGGTGCGGGTGGACGTGCGGGACCCCGGGCTGGTCTTCGACCGGCGAGACCCGACCGGCGGGCCATCTCCTTCAATGGTGAGCGTCACGACGATCGAGCGTATCGGGGTGATTTGTGGCACGCCGGGATCGGGCCGGGCGCACTACACTGCCAGGCACTTGAGCAGGCAATCCCCGAAGGCGGCACGGCATGGCTTCATCCGAGACGTTCGTGATCGCCGGGGCGGGACTCGCCGGGGCGAAGGCCGCCGAGACCCTGCGCGCCGAGGGGTTCGGCGGCCGGATCGTGCTGGCCGGGGCGGAGCAGCGGCGCCCCTACGAGCGGCCGCCGCTGTCCAAGGGGCTGCTGCTGGGCGCGGCCGGGAGCCCGTTCGTGCACGACGCCGACTGGTACGCCGGCCACGACGTCGAGCTGCGGACCGGCGTGACGGTGACGGCGATCGACCGCGGCGGGCGCGCTGTCGTGGCCGGGCCGGAGCGGATTCCGTACGACAAACTGCTCCTCGCCACAGGGTCGAGCCCGCGCCGCTGGCCGGGGCCCGGGGGCGACCTGGCCGGCGTGCGTTACCTGCGCACGTGGGAGGACTCGCTCGCGCTGGCCGCGGAGCTGACGGCCGGCCGGCGCGTCACCGTGCTCGGCTCCGGCTGGATCGGGCTCGAAGTCGCGGCCGCCGCCCGGGAGCGCGGCGCCGAGGTGACCGTGGTCACGCCGGCGCCGGCCCCGCTGCACCGGGTGCTGGGGGAGCGGATCGGCGGCATGCTCGCCGGGCTGCACCGCGAGCACGGGGTGACCTTCCGCTTCGGCACCCGCGTGCGCGAGCTACTCGGCGACGACCACGTCCGCCGCGTGCTCCTCGACGACTGGACCGCCGTCGAGACCGACCTCGTCGTGGTCGGCATCGGCGCCGTCCCGACCGTGAGCCTGGCCGCGCGGGCCGGGCTGGCGGTGGAGGGCGGGGTGCTCGTCGACGCCTACCACCGCACGAGTGACCCGTCGATCTTCGCGGCGGGCGACATCGCGGCGGTGCAGCACCCGCTCTACGGGCGGCGGGTCCGGGTCGACCACTGGGCCAACGCCCTGCACTCCGGCCCGGCGGCCGCCCGGTCCATGCTGGACAACGGGACGCCGTGGGCGCGCGTGCCCTACTTCTTCACCGACCAGTACGACCTCGGCCTGGAGTACGCTGGCCTGCTGGAACCCGGCGTCGCCTATGACGTGGTGGTCCGGGGCGACCTCGACAAGCGCGAGTGCCTCGTCTTCTGGACGTCCGAGGGCCGTGTCGCCGCCGGCATGAACGTCAACGTCTGGGACGTCACCGACCGCATCCAGGACCTGATCACCGCGGGCCGCCCGGTCGACCCCGCCCGCCTGGCCGACCCGGCCGTGCCCCTCGAGGAGCTGATCCCTCAGGCCTGAGCCAGCGCCGCCGGGCGCCACTGCTCGGAGCCGAAGACCTCGTAGTGGATGCGGTCGTCGGGCACGCCGCGCTGGTGCAGAGCGGCGCGGATCAGTTGCATGAAGGGCACCGGGCCGCAGAGGTAGACGCGGGCGTTGCCGGGCAGGGGGACGGCGTCGACGTCGGCGGGCCCGTACCAGGTCAGGTGGTCGAAGGAACGGAGTCGGGCGCCGTGGTGGAGGATGTCGGCGCGCAGGGGGTGGCGCCCGGGGCTGCGGTCGGCGTGGACCGCGACGACCGGGCGGTCGGGCTGGTGACGGGCGACGTGCTCGAGGATCGCGGCCATCGGGGTGATGCCCACGCCGGCGCTGACGAGCACCAGCGGCTCGGCGCCGCCCCGCAGGGTCAGGTCACCGTACGGCTGGCTGAGAGTGAGCTCGTCGCCCGGCCGGACCACGTCGTGCAGCCATCCGGAGACCACGCCGTCGGGGGTGCCGTTGCGGCCGCGCACCCGGCGGACGGTGATGCGCAGCGTGCCGCCGGTCGCCGCCTGGGACAGCGAATATTGCCGCAGCTGCCGGGAGCCGCCGGGCAGCGTGGCGGCGACGGTCACGTACTGGCCGGGCAGGAAGATCGGCGCGGGGCGGCCGTCGGCGGGGGAGAGCACCAGCGAGACCGCGTCCTCGGCCTCGGCGACCTTGGTGACCACCGTGTAGCGGCGCCACGGCTCGGCGCCGTCGACGTCCGCCATCGCGTAGAGGCGCGCCTCCCGGCCGATCAGCCGGGCCGCGAACAGCCAGTAGACCTCGTCCCAGGCGGCGGCCACCGGCGGGGTCACGGCGTCGCCGAGCACGGTGCGGACGGCGCCGAGCAGATAGCGGCCGACCATCGTGTACTGCTCCGGCCGGATGCCCAGGGCGCAGTGCCGCTGCGCGATGCGCTCGGCGATGTGGTCGAAGACGGCGGCGTCCGGGCCCTGCCCGATCAGATGCCCGGCGTACGCGGCGACGGCCCCGGCCAGCGCGGACTTCTGCTCGCCGGTGGCCTGCGCGCTGCGGCTGAACAGATCGAGCAGATCCGGGTTCTCGCCGAGCATCGTGTCGTAGAAGACGCTCGCGATGTCCCCGAGGTGCTCCCCGACGACGGGCAGCGTGGCCTCGATGACGGGCTTGCTGGTGCTGGACAGCATTGTCCTCCCCCTTATCTTCCGGTCCGGCCGATGGTCAGCAGGACCTCGCGTACGGGCGGTGCGGTCAGATCGTCCACAGTGATCGGATCGAGCGTCGCGTAGAACGCCTCCTGCGCCCGGGCCAGCGCTCCCCGCAACCGGCAGCCGCTGCTGAGCGGGCAGGCGGTCTCGCCCTCGCAGTCGACGACCTCGGTGGCCCCCTCCAGCTCCCGGACGAACTTCCCGACCGACGCCGTACGCGCGGCAGCCGACAGCCGCACGCCGCCGCCCCGGCCCCGGACCGTCTCCAGGAGTCCCAGGTGCTGCAGCCGCTGCACCACCTTGGCGAGATGGTGGCGCGGGACGGCGAGCGAATCGGCCAGCTCATCGATCGTGAGCCGGTCGTCGCGGGCCGCCCCCAGCATGAGGATCCGCAACCCGATGTCGGTGGAGCGATTGAGTCGCACACTGTGGACCGTAACCCAAAAGAGGTATCGAAGAGTCCTCTTATGGCGGGTGTCACGTCGACGCCTTCCGCACGCTCATGCGGACGACGATGAGCACCGAGGTCCTGCGGGCGGGATACGGCAAGGTGCGCATCCGGGCGCAGGCCACCGGCGCCCCCGTCACCCCGGGCCCGCATGGTCGTCGCGATCGGCCTGCACCTGGTCCGGCGCCGGTGGCCGCGCGGCGCGGACGGGCCGCACCCGGTGCCCGAACCGGCCCTGGCCGGCGCCGCCCACCACCACGCGCACAGTCACGACAACCACCACCACGCGCACGCGCACAGCCACGGCGGGCGGCCGCACACGCATGCCCTCCCCGCCGGCGGCATCACGGCCCGGGGCGTCGTCGCCATGGGCGTCTCCGGTGGCCTGGTGCCCTGCCCCGAGGCCCTCGGCGTCATGATCGTGGCCGTCGGCGCCGGCCGCGCGCTCGTCGGCCTCGGCCTGATCGTGTCCTTCAGCCTCGGGCTGGCCGCGGTCCTCATGGGCCTCGGTGTCCTGCTCCTCCGGTCCCGGCGCCTCGCCGCCCGCTTCGGCCGGGCCGGTGGCCGCTGGGCAGCCCGGCTTCCGCTGATCAGCGCCCTGGTCGTCACGGCCCTCGGCGCCGGGCTCCTCGTGCGGGCCGTGGGTCTGCTGCCCTGACCCCGCCGGAGTCAGCCGGTGACGGCCACCTCCGCGTCGGTGAAGCGGGCGTAGGACGGGTTCACGTCGGTCTCCCCGGCGCGGCCGTCGCAGGTCCGGCTCGGGTCGAAGAGCAGGTACGTGCCCGAGCCGCACACCGCCCCCGGCTCCGCGTCACCGCCGACGACGACCGAGCCGGACAGGTTGGCGCCGCCCTGGACCAGGGCGTTGTCCTTGACGATCGCGTTGCCGGTGACCGTGGCGCCGGAGTTGACCCAGGCCAGCCCCTCGATGCGCGCGTTGCCCGACACGGTGCTGCTGCCGTAGACGGCGGCGCGCGGACCCACGTACGCGGTGGCGGCCACGGTGGCGCGGTTGTCGACCCAGCCGCCGCCGTTGCTGTGCCAGTGGCCGCCCCCGGTCGCGGCCGGCTTGGTGTAGCCGGGCTCGTGACCGGACGGGACGGCGCCCGTGATGCCGAACTCGTACGCATACCGGTAGTTCTTCGTGTACCCGTCGAGGAATCCGTAGTGGTGGACCGTCGCGGGCGCCCCGAGCACGACCAGCCACACGTCCTTCTCGCCCGGCTGGAGCTGGAACGACAGTTGACCGTCCGCGGCGGTGGCGATCTGCCCGTACCGGGGAATGTTGTTCTTGACCGCGACGAAACCGTAGCTCCAGCCGGATCCGGCGGCGGCGTTGACGTGGCCCTTGAAGTGGATTTTGATCAGCGCGCCGTCACTGGAGGGGACGAGCCTGATTTTGTTGTAGCCGTAGTCGGAGGGGGCGATCGCGTCCGGAATCGCGTAGTGCCGGCCGACCGCGTCGACGGGCACACCGTTGTAGGCGTTGATGAAGCCGGCGCCGTACATGGTGGTGATGAACGGCCGCACGTGGCTCGCGTTGCTGTAGTCGTACGTCACCTGGTGTTGCGCGTATCCCGCGAGGTCGGCGTTCAATTGGGCCTGGGTCAGACCCGCGATCCGACGGTACGTCTCCAGGGGGTGCTCGGTGCTGCGGGCCTCGTTCCACAACCGGTTGAAGATGCCGATCCCGCCGTTCTTGTCGACGAGATACTGAATGAGCATCCAGGCGCCGTAGTGATGCCGGCTCGACGAGTACGCCAGATTCTCCGTGCGCAGGAAGCGCGTCAGGTCCCCGGCGCCACCGTCGGGATAGACCTGCATCGCCATGTATTCGGCGCTCGCCTCCCAGAAGGTGCCGGCGGACGCGTCGGTGAAGCCGTATCCGGACCGGCCGAAGAATGTCGAGTTCTGGAAGACGTGCCCGAGCTCGTGCGCCAGCCCCCACGATCCGGGCAGCGCCGCGGCCGGGGCGATGTTGATGACGCCGACCTTGCCGTCCGCGCTGCCGCCGGTCGCCCAGGCGTTGAGCTCGGTGCGATTCCACGTCTGCGTGACGATGACATCGATCTTGTACTGCGGCTCGGCCGTGAACTTCATCGTGTTGATGTAGTACGAGTAGAGCGACTCGAGCTGCGCGAGAATGTTGTCCGGGTCAAAGGTGTAGGGCGCCGGGGCACTCGCCGGATTGGTGCCCGATTTCTCGCCCCAGAGCAGGACGAAGTTGGCGGACTGCTTGCTGCGATCCGTGCTCCACGGCACCTCGCCGGTGCTCTGCCACGACGTGGGGATGTAGACGGGCTTGTCGGCGGCGGCGAGGGCGGGCTGGGCGGTGAGAGCGAGGGCGCCCACGGCCAGAGCCGCGAGCCAGCGATGACGCATGGTGATCTCCAAGGGGGGTGGGAGCGCTTCCATGTGACGGCGACGGCCCATGCTTGTCCTTTTCGCCCCCTACGTCAAGTGAGCGTCATCTATCTATTGTCGGCGGATGGACGCCAAGACAGTCATCGCCCTGGTCGCCGTCGCCATCTCCGTCCTGTCGCTCGTCCTCTCCGGGATGCTCGCGCTCCGGCAGACGCGCACCACGATGGACGGCTACGCCCTGCCCGTGGTGCTCAACGTGTTCAGCCAGTTCCGCACCCAGGAGTTCTTCGACGCCCAGCAGTACGTCTTCGACGAGTTGCCCGCCCAGCCCGTCCAGCCCTACACCGACCTGCCGCTGGAGGCCCGCTCCCAGATCCGCATGGTGGGCGGTCTCTACGACGACCTCGGCAAGCTCGTCGCCCACGGCATCGTCAAGGAGGAGCTGATCATCGGCTCCAACGGCCCGCAGGCCGGCCGCATCTGGGCGGCGGTCGAACCCTTCGTCCGCGCCGAGCGCGCCAAGCGCGGCAGCAACCTGTGGATCTACCTCGAGGACCTGGCCTATCGCGCCGCCCACAAGCCGCCGGCCGCCATCCACGACAAACTCAACCTCCACCGGTACGCGCCCGGCGAACGGAGCCTTGACGGCTCGACAATGAGGAATTTCAATGCGGAGGAACGTCCATTCGGAAGTGAATAGATATTCCGTCCGAAAGGAGCTCCCATGCTCAAGCACTGGACAGCAGTCCTGGCCGGTTGTCTGCTCGGAGCCACCGCTGTCGCCGCGCCTGCGACGGCCGGGACGCACGCCAAGCCCCGGACCGTCGTCACGACCGACATGGAGCAGGACGACTACGCCTCGCTCATCCGCTATCTGCTCTACACCAACGACGTCGACACCCAGGGCATCGTCTACACCAGCAGCCGGTTCCACTGGGCCGGCGACGGCCGGGGCACCGAGTTCTTCCTGCCCGGCCGCGAGTACACCACGCCGCAGACGTCGTGGCGGTGGACCGGGACGCGCACGATCCAGGACGAGGCACTGCGCGCGTACGGCCGGGTGCACCCGAACCTCGTCCGGCACGACCGTGACTATCCGTCCGCGCGGAGCCTGCTGGCCAAGGTGCGGGTCGGCAACATCGCCTTCGAGGGCGACATGGCCCACGACACGCCCGGCTCCGACCTGATCCGCGACCTGCTGCTGGACCGCGATCCGCGCCCGCTCTACCTGCAGGCGTGGGGCGGCACGAACACCATCGCGCGGGCGCTCAAATCGATCGAGGACGATTTCGGCGTACACGTGAAGGAGCGCGTGTCACGGAAGGCCGTCATTCTCGCCAGTGGCTTCCAGGACGAGACCTATGCGAGCTACATCGCGCCGCACTGGCCGGGCATCCGGGTCGAGGAGCTGTCCGCCGGCTACGCGACGTGGGGCTACAACTGCGACCGGGGCCAAGGCAACACGCGCGGGCCCCTGTTCTCCGGCGCGTGGATCAGGAAGAACATCCAGATCGGCCCGTATGGGCGGCTCTACCGCTCGTGGCTCGACGGCCAGGCGATGCCGGGCGACCCGCTCGACATCTTCGGCGATCCGGAGAAGGCGCCGGGCGGCTGGTGCAAGCCGCTCGCCCCGTACGACTTCCTGTCCGAAGGCGACAACGTGGCCTTCAACCCTCTGCTGGACACCGGCATCCAGGCCCCGGACAATCCGGCGCTCGGCGGCTGGGGCGGGCGCGCCGAGCGGACCGGCCCGAACCTCTGGACGCTCGTGCCGGCGGAGAATGGCATCGCCGGCTACACGACGCGACGCTGGGCGGACGCGGCGCAGAACGACTTCGCCGCCCGGATGAGCTGGACGCTGACCCCGCGCTTCCGGGCGGCCAACCACGCGCCGACGGTCACGGCCCGCCCGGCTTCCACCACCGCACAACCAGGTGCCACCGTACGTCTCACCGCCCGCACGTCCGACCCGGACCGCGACCACCTCACGACGTCGTGGTGGCACTACCGGGAGGAGGGCACCTATCCAGGCGCGGTGGCCGTCAGCCCGCGTGGCGTGGTCACCGTCCCGGCCGACGCCCGGCGGGGCCAGACCATCTCCGTGATCGTCCAGGCGACGGACGACGGGGAGTTCCCGCTGACCCGCTACGACCGCGTGATCATCACCGTACGGTAGAAGGTGTCACATCCCGGTCCGCCCGCTCGTCCTCGTGCCGACACTTCCCTTGGAGGAACGCATGAAGATCGCAGTAGCGGGCGGCACCGGGCTCACCGGCCGGCATGTCGTGGCGGCGTTGCGCGAGCGCGGCCACGACCCGGTCCCGCTGTCCCGGGCCACGGGCGCCGACCTCGTACGCGGAACCGGTCTGGATCGTGCTCTGGCCGGCGCCGACGCCGTCATCGACGTGAGCAACGTGACGACCATGAGCCGCAAGGTGTCGACCGGCTTCTTCGGCGCGGCCGGCCGCAACCTCCTCGCCGCGGCCGGGCAAGCCGGGGTCGGCCACCTGCTGACGCTGTCGATCGTCGGCGTCGACCGGGTCCGGACCCCGTACTACGCGGGCAAGATCCGGCAGGAGGAGCTGGTCCGCGGCGGCCCGGTCCCGTGGACGATCCTGCGGGCGACCCAGTTCCACGAGTTCGCGGGGCAGATCCTGGCCGGGGTGCCGGGACCGGTCGCCGTCGTGCCGGCCATGCGCACCCAGCCCGTCGCCGTCCGCGAGGTCGCCGCGCACCTCGCCGGCCTGATCGCCGAGCCGCCGCAGGGCATGGCCCCCGAACTCGCCGGCCCGCGGGAGGAGTCCCTCGTCAGCATGTGCCGCCGCCTGATCGCCGCCGGAGGCGCCCGCCGCCGCCCGGTGCTGCCGCTGCCCTTCCCCGGCGCCGGGCTGCTGCCCACCGGGCCGGGTCCGCGGGGCGTGCAGACCTTCGAGGAGTGGCTGCCTCAGGGCCGGTACTGCTCGGCGATCTCGTAGATGGAGTCGCCCGTGTTCGCGATGGTGACGAGCATGGCGCCGCCGGCGAGCTCCTCCTCGAGCCAGTCGACGCCGGCCATGCAGGTCCCGGTGATGTTCCGGCCCTTGCCCTGGAGGCATTCGGGGTTGCCGCCGTTGACGCTGAAGACGTTGAGCGACGGGTTGACGGGCAGCGTGTAGGTGCTGCCGTCGCCCTCGTACGACTGGCCGCCGTCGGTGAACTCGGCGGGCTCGACGACGGCGGTGTCCTTGGCGCTGCTGTAGCTGTGCAGGATGACCATGTGCTTCCCGGCGCCGATGGGGAAGGTCGCGTCTTCCTTCTCTTCTTCTTCGACGACAGCCTTCTTCTTCGTGGCGGCCGGGGTGGGCGCGTCCCCGGTCTTCTCCGTGTGCGCGGCTGCGCTTGGTGCGGCGGCGCTCGGCGCGGCGGCGACCGTCTGGTCGCTGGAGCAAGCGGCCGACAGGAGGAGTGCGCCGGCGATCACGGGAAGGGCCAGAAGACGATTCATGTCGATGATCCTGCCGGGCGGCCGATCTTGACGGGTGCATCCCGTCCGGCGATGGCACGAAACCGGGAGCGCCCGGCGCACGGTACGGTCCTCCGATGACCTTGGAGAGCACATCGCGGCGGATCGCCCGGCTGATCACCGAGGTGTTCTCGCCGGGCATCCTGGTGGCGGTGCTGGTGCTCCTCGTGGCCTGGCACTCCAGCCGGACCGTCGGCCAGGCGGTGACGTACGGCCTCGTCTCCGTGGCCTCGGCGAGCGTGCTGCCCGTGCTCTTCATCCTGCGCGGCGTCCGCCGGGGACACTGGACCGACAAGCACGTCACCGTCCACACGCAACGCCGCGTGCCCCTGACCGCCGTGCTCGCCTCCACGGTCGCCGGTGTCGCCGCCCTGGCCCTGACCGGCGCGCCCCGCGAGCTCCTCGCCCTCGTCGCCGCCATGATCGCGTCGCTCCTGGTCGCCGCCCCGATCACCGTGCTGACCGGATGGGGCGTCTCGATCCACGCCCTGGTCGCCGCCGGCACCGTGGCCGCGCTCACCGTGGTCTTCGGCCCCGCCGTGGCCGCAGCGGCCGTCGTCGTGGCCGCCGTCTGCTGGGCCCGCGTCCGCCTCGGCGAACACACCATCGGCCAGGTCCTCGCCGGCGCCGCCATCGGCACGGCCGCCACGGGCATCCTCTTCCCCGCCCTGCTGTGACCGGGCGAGCGGACCTCATGAGCGCGGTGCGCGAACCACCGTGACCGGCGGGGGGATGCGGACCTCTCAAGGGGGCGGCCGGCGGGCCGATGGGTACGGCGTCCGTCCGACTGCGGTGAAGGCCTTCCCATGAGTGACATTCAGCAGGTGCCTGCCGGCTGGTACGCGGATCCGATCGACGCCGCCGCGTCCCGGTGGTGGGACGGGCAGCGGTGGACCGACTTCGTCGAGCCGGCCCCGGCAACTCCGGCCGTGCCGGATCGAGCGCCGGTGACCATCGCGGTGAATGACCCCGCGCCGGTCGGTGCCGCGCCGGTGGACTCCGCGCCGGGCGGAGGGGAGTCCGGCGGGCGGAGGAGGCCGCGCCGTGGTGGCCGGTCGGCTGTGCCGCTGGCCGTGGTGGTCACGTTCGTGGTGACGGCGGCGGCGTTCGTGGGGGTTCCCCGGGTGTACGCGAGCCTCGCCGGGCCCGAGCTCACCGCCGAGACTGCCTCCGCCGCGTGCCTGGAGAAGGGGCGTGAGCTCGCGCGTTCGGTCGAGGAGGACTCGGGCGTCGGCGCGTACGGGACCACCGTGACCATCGATGACGTGACCGTCGAGGGGATGCGCGAGTCCGGCGACAAGTACGTCGGGCGAATCACGCTGCATCAGCTCGCCCGGAACGCCTATGGAAGTCTCCGCGGTTCGAAGTCGGTGGGATGCGCGGCGTACGTGGATGACGCGACCGGCACCGTCAAGGCCACGTTGGGGCTCTGACGCGCGTGTTGGTCCGGCGCCGCCGGGTGAGGTGGCGCCGGGGCGGAAGGGTCAGCCGGCCGGGTTCCAGCCGTCGGTGCCGGCCAGGTACTTCTGCGGGGTGTAGTTGGCGGCCTGGGCGTCGGTCAGCTGGGGGCGGTTGCTGTTGATCGTCGCGCCGGCGCCGGTGTTCTTGTACTCGTAGAAGCGGGCGCCCTGCCACGGGTTGCCGGACATGTCGGTCCAGGGCTGGGCGATGCGGATCGTGTTGCTCAGCGTCGATTCGCGGACGGTGACCTGGCCGGCGGCGCCCCACGGGCGGCCCAGGTAGGTGAGGTTGGCGGGGGCGCCGGTCACGGTCGACTTGTAGATCAGGAAACCGTACGGGGAACTGGCGTCGGTGTTCGCGGCGGTCAGGTAGCCGCCGGTGCTGCGCTTCTCGTAGATCTGGCAGGCGTAGAAGACGGCGCTGCCGTTGCCGTAGATGAAGTCGACCGTGCCTTCGATGTAGGAGCTCCAGACGTACGCCCGGGCCTTGTTGTAGATCAGCAGTGTGTCCTGGTCGCCGAGCAGCCGGACGTTGCCGAGCCGGGCGCGGTCGCCGTAGAGGGCCAGGGCGAGGGCCTGCGAGGAGCCGTTGGCCGCCTCGTCGTAGTCGTTGCTGAAGGTCAGGTTCTTGCCGTAGAACTCCTTGGCCTGCACGTAGACCGTGGCCGACCCGGTGGTGCCGGCGGTCGAGGCGGGCTTGTTGTTGACGATGACCGTGGCGGCCGCGGTCGAGCCGAGGCCCTCCAGGGTGACGTAGGGCTTGTCCGCCGGGATGACGACGCTCTCGCGGTAGGTGCCGGCCTTGATCGTGATGGTGACCCGGCTCGCGTTGCCGGCCGGGACGGCGTTGACCGCGGCCTGCACGGTGCGATAGGTGGCCGAGCCGTCGGACGCGACGGTGAGCGTGGTGGCGGCCGTCGCGGGCACGGCGGTGAGGCCGAGCCCGGCGACCGGCACCACGATCAGGGCGGCGATTCTTCGTGACGTACGCATGCCCGGCACATTAATCGACAGGCGTCAATGTTATGGACTGCTTTCACATCGTGGCAAGTTCGCCGGAAAAGCGTTGTCAGGGCCGGTCGCCGGACTTCCGCACGACGGCCCGCTCGACGACGGCCGTGATGCCCGTGACCGTCCCCGCCCGGCCGTTCATCGTGTCCCGCACCAGATAGGACCGCTCGCCGAGGAAGGTGCCGCTCGCCTCAGTCGCGGAGGAGGTCGGCGGCGGTGGCCTGGTCGGTGATGAGGACGTTGAGCCAGCCGCCGGTGAGGGCGGCGCGGATGGCCCGCCACTTGCGCTGGCCGCCGGCGACGCCGATGCGGCGGGGGACCCGGCGGAGGGTCTCGGCGCCGATGCCCAGGACGCGGTCGTCGAGGCCGGAGTCGACGTGCCGGCCGTGCTCGTCGAAGAAGCGCATGCACACGTCGCCGATCGCGCCCAGCTCGCGCAGGCGCTGCTCCTCCTCGTCGGCGATGGCGTTGCCGCTCTGGCGCAGCAGCGTGGACGGCTCGAGGCTGCCCACGCCGACCAGGGCCACGGTGAGGTCCTGCCACGCCTGGATGACGGCCGCGATCGAGGGCTCGTGGACCAGCGCCTCGCGCATCGACGGGGTGGCGACCAGGCCCGGGGCGACCAGGTAGACCGCGTCGGCGCGGGTGTGCCGGGCCAGGCCCCCGGTGAGACGGGTGGCCTGGCTCTGGGCGGCGCTGACGCCGACGCCGCCGAGGATCTGCACGACCCGCTCGGCGGCCAGGCTGGGGGCGGGGTGCATGGCGTCGACCGTGGCGAGCAGGGTGGCGCTCCAGGAGGAGATGCCGACCCGGTCGTGGCGGGCGAGCGTGGTCTCCAGATAGACGGCGGCGGCCGCGGCGATCGCCTGGGTCACCGAAATTTCGTCGTCCTGGCCGTCGCTGTCCGCGATCACGACCTCCGTCAATCCGTAGCGCTGCTCGAGCGCTTCCTCCAGGTCGGAGTGCACGCCACGGGGAGTGATCACCACCGTCCGGACGATGCCCGCGGCGACCGCCTGCTTGAGCAGCCGGGAGACTCTAGGCTGCGAAATGTGCAGGTTCGCGGCGATCTGCGGCTGTCGCATGCCGCGCTCGTGGTACATCCGGGCGACCTTGGTCAGCAACCGGATGTGATCGGCCGGGACCGTCGGGCTCCCCGCCCCGTCCGCGTCGAGCCTGGGGCTCACGGCGCCTCCTCCACCTATTTGGTCAACGAAGAGTAGCGACACGTCAAAAAACACACCGTTGACAACGACGACATCTGGCGTTCACAGTACTTGCATGTCCAGTCGGCAATGAATGGATATTCACTATGACGGTCACCACACTCCGCGCCTCGGCGGCCGGCCTCTTGCTGGCGTTCGCGCTGGCGGGCTGCGCCCACGTGCCGGGCGTCTACACCTACGAGGCCAAGGACGCAGGGGGAACCAAGGCGACGGCGTTCGACGCGACGACCTACGCGGACCAGGCCTGGACCGAGAAGGTCGTCCCGGCGGTGCGGAGCGGGGCGACCGACGTCACCACGGTCGCCGCCGCGATCGACAAGGACCCCGCCGCCGCCGGTGAGCAGTACGGGGTCCAGGCCGGGACGGGCAGCCCGTACGCGTACCTGGTCAAGGGGTCCGGCACGGTGACCAAGGTCGACAAGACGGTCCCCACCGGGCCGATGACCGTCGAGGTCCCGCAAGCCGGCGGCAAGCCGCTGACCGTGACGATCGCGACCGGCCCGGTCATCGCGGGCACGGCGCTGCGCGACGGCGCCGGGCTGAAGTTCGGCGACTTCACCAACCAGATCGAGTACGCCGACGTGGCCAACAAGCTCAACGACAAGGCCAAGACCGAGGTCGTCGCGAAGATCGACCTCGACGCCGTCACCGGGAAGACGGTGACCTTCGCCGGGGCGTTCTCGGCGCTCGCCCCCGGCACGATCTTCCTGGTCCCCACCGAGCTGCGGGCCGGCTGAGATGGCGGAGAAGCTGGAAGCCCGCGACGTCAGCAAGAACTACGGCGGCGTGCGCGCGCTCAAGAACGTGACCTTCACGGCCTACCGGGGCAAGGTCAACGTCCTCGTCGGCGAGAACGGCGCCGGCAAGTCGACGCTCATGAAGATCCTCTCCGGCTCCGAACAGCCCACCAGCGGCGAGATCCGGCTCGACGGCGAGCCCGTACGCCTGGGCAGCCCGCGCGACGCCCAGGCGCTCGGCATCGGGATCATCCACCAGGAACTCAGCCTCTTCCCGAACCTGACCATCGCCGAGAACATGTTCGCCGGCCGGGAACTGCGCCGGGGCGGGCGCTTCGTCGACGAGCGCGCCCAGAAGCGGCGTACCCGGGAAGTCCTCGCCCGGCTCGGGCAGGAGCACCTGAGCCCGGACACCCTCGTGGGTGACCTGCCCATCGGCCAGCAGCAGCTGGTCGAAATCGGCCGGGTGCTGCTCACCGACGTCAGCGTGCTCATCATGGACGAGCCCACGTCGGCGCTGTCCCACCACGAGGTCGACGTGCTGTTCGGCGTGATGGCCGAGCTGCGCGAGCAGGACGTCACGGTCATCTACATCTCGCACAAGCTCGACGAGTTCCGGCGCATCGGCGACTGGGTCACCGTCTTCCGCGACGGCAGCCTCGTCGCGCACGAGTCGATGAGCCGCACCGACACCGGCTGGATCGTGCGGCAGATGGTCGGGCGCGACCCGGACTCGCTCTACACCCACAACTCCGCGCCCACCGGCGACGTGCTGCTCGAGGTGCGCGGCCTGACGGCCGAGGGACCGGTGCGCCCGCTGGTCGACGACGTCTCGCTCACCGTCCGCGCCGGCGAGGTCGTCGGGGTGTACGGGCTGATGGGCGCCGGCCGCACGGAACTGGTCGAGTGCCTGATGGGCGTCCGGAAGGCGAGCGCGGGCACGGTCAGCATCCGCGGGGCGGAGGAACCGAAGGCCACCGTGCAGGCGCGGCTGGCGGCGGGGCTCGCCCTGGTCCCCGAGGACCGGCAACGCGACGGGCTCGTGCAGACCATGTCCGTGCGGGACAACATCCTCGTGTCGACGATCGGGCGCTTCGCGCGTACCGGGATCTTGCGGGGTGAGCGGGAGCGGCGCACCGCGGCCGGCCAGGTCAAGGAGCTGGCCATCAAGATTCCCGGGCTGGCGGCCGCCGTGACCTCGCTGTCCGGCGGCAACCAGCAGAAGGTCGTCCTGGCCCGGGCCCTGCTCACCGAGCCGGTGGTGCTGCTGCTCGACGAGCCCACCCGCGGCATCGACGTCGGCGCCAAGGCGCAGATCGCCGAGCTGATGGCCCGGCTCGCCGCCGAGGGCTACGGGGTGCTCTTCATCTCCTCCGAGCTGGCCGAGGTCCGCGCCATGGCGGACCGGGTCCTGGTGATGGCCCGCGGCCGCATCACCGCCGAGTTCGCCGCGGCGGACGTCACCGAGGAGGGCCTCGTCGCCGCCTCCGCATCCGAAAGGGCGCTTTCATGATCGACACCAAGGTGCCGGCCCCGGCGCCGCCCGCGGCCCGGGGCGGCCGCCACGACACCCTCGCCCGGGCCGCGCTGCTCCTGCTGCGCGGGCGCACCCTGGTCGTGCTGGTCGTCCTGGTCATCTTCTTCAGCGCGATCTCGTCGGAATACCTGACGCAGAGCAACCTGATCCTGATGACCAAGCACGTCGCCATCAACGCGATCCTCGCGATCGGCGTCACCTTCGTCATCCTCACCGGTGGCATCGACCTGTCCGTCGGCTCGATCGCCGGCCTGTCCAGCATGGTCGCCGGCGGCCTGCTCTTCACCGGCCTGCACGTGCCCGGCGGCACCGTCTTCTTCTCGGTCGCCGTCGTCGTCGTGATCGGCATCGTCGTCGGCGCACTGGTCGGCGCGGTCAACGGCCTGCTGGTCACCCGGTTCAAGGTGGCGCCCTTCATCGCCACGCTCGGCATGCTCTACGTCGCCCGCGGCGCCGCGCAGCTGCTCAGCAACGGCGGCACCTTCCCCGACCTGGCCGGCACGGACGCCCGGGGCAACACCGGCTTCCACGTCATCGGCGTGGACAGCTGGCTCGGCATCCCGGTCGCCGTCTGGATCATGGTGGTGGTCGCGGCCGGCGCGATCGTCCTGACCACCAAGACGCCGTTCGGCCGCCGCATCTTCGCGGTCGGCGGCAACGAGCGGGCCGCCACCCTGGCCGGCATCCGGGTCAACCGGGTGAAGATCGCGGTCTACGTGCTCTCGGGCTGCTGCGCGGCACTGGCCGGCCTGCTGCTGACGTCCGAGCTGGGTGCGGCCTACCCCGACACCGCCACCACGTACGAGCTCAACGCCATCGCCGCGGCGGTGCTCGGCGGCACGGCCCTCGCCGGCGGTCGCGGCACCATCGTCGGCACCGTCATGGGGGCCTTCGTCATCGGCTTCCTCAGCGACGGGCTGGTGCTCGTCGGCGTCTCCACCTTCTGGCAGTCCGTCGTCAAGGGCGCCGTCATCGTCCTCGCCGTCGTCACCGAGCAGGCCCAGCAGCGCCTGCAGTCCGGCCTCGCCAAGCGCGTCGCCTGACGTTTGTCCCACGCAGTTGCCTGATCAGACCAGCCAGTGAAGGGCCCCCGAATGAACAGTATGCGCAGATTTCTGGTTCCTGCCGGTGTTGCGGCTCTGCTTGCCTTGTCCGCCTGCTCGTCGTCCAGTGACGACTCCTCCGGCGGCGAGTCCGCGGCACCGGCGGCGAGCAAGCTCATCGTCGTCATCACGCCGTCGCCGGACAACGTCTTCTTCAAGGCCGAGCAGGACGCCGCGGCCGCCGAGGCCAAGAAGCTCGGCTACGAGACGCTCGTGCTCAGCCACGACGACGACCCGACCAAGCAGAGCCAGGAGATCGACACCGCGATCTCCCGCAAGGCCGCCGCGATCATCCTCGACAACGCGGGCGCCGACTCGTCCGAGGCCGCCATTCAGCGGGCCAAGGACAACAAGATCCCGACCTTCCTCATCGACCGGGAGATCAACAAGACCGGCGTCGCCGTCGCGCAGATCGTGTCCAACAACGCCCAGGGCGCCGGGCTCGGCGGCCAGGAGTTCGCCAAGCTGATGGGCAACAAGGGCGAGTACGCCGAGCTGACCGGCAAGGCGACGGACACCAACGCCGGCGTCCGGTCGCAGGGCTACCACGGCATCCTCGACCAGTACCCGGACATGAAGATGGTCGCCCAGCAGAGCGCCAACTGGGACCAGGCCGAGGCGCTGCAGAAGACCCAGACGATCCTGCAGGCCCACCCGGCGATCAAGGGCATCATCGCCGGCAACGACACCATGGCGCTGGGCGCCTGGGCCGCCGTGCAGGCCGCGAAGAAGGACATTGTCGTGGTCGGCTTCGACGGCAGCCCCGACGTGGTCAACTCGATCACCAAGGGTGGCATCAAGGCCACCGTGCTCCAGCCGGCCAGCAAGATCTCCCAGATGGCGGTGCAGCAGGCCGACGAGTACATCAAGAACGGCAAGGCGAGCCAGCCCGAGAAGCAGTCGATCGACTGCGTGCTCGTCAACGCCGACAACGCGGCCTCGGTGACCGACTTCGCCGTCGCCGGAAGCTGAGAGGACCCTCACCCATGCTGGTCGCTGACCCTGCCACCGCCGCGGCGTGGCGCCGGTTCCGCGAGGAGTTCGCCGCCGCCGGCCCGGACGAGCGCCGGGAGCTGCTGCGGGCCCGGGCCAACCGGTCGCGCAGCACCGACCTGGCCATGATCGGCCGGGCCGGGCTGGGCCACGTCGGCGGGGACCTGTCCGTGCTGGACATCCTCACGACGCTGTTCTTCGCCGTGCTGCGCGTCGACCCCGAGCAGCCGGAGTGGCCCGACCGCGACCGGTTCGTGCTCAGCAAGGGCCACACCGCCGGCGCGCTCTACACCACGCTCGCCGCGGCCGGGTTCTTCGCCGAGGACGAGCTGCGCACCTTCGCCGGGCCGCACTCCGCGCTCAACGGCCACCCCAACCGCACCAAGGTGCCGGGCGTCGAGACCAACACCGGCCCGCTGGGCCACGGGCTGCCGGTTGCGGTGGGCATGGCCGTCGCCGGCCGCCTGGCCTCGTCCGACCGCCACGTGTACGTGGTCCTGGGGGACGGTGAGCTCCAGGAAGGCAGCAACTGGGAGGCGGCGATGACCGCCGGGCACCGCCGCCTGTCCAACCTCACGGCCGTCGTCGACCGCAACCGCCTCCAGCAGGGGGCCCGCACCGAGGACACCGCCGCCCTCGACCCGCTCGGCGACAAGTGGCGGGCCTTCGGCTGGGACGTGGTGGAGCTGGACGGCCACGACCACCTGGCGCTGCTCGGCGCGTTCACCGCACCCCGCGGCGATCGCCCGGTCTGCGTCATCGCGAACACGATCAAGGGAAGAGGCGTCTCCTTCATGGAGGACCGGGTGGAATGGCACCACAAGGTGCCCAGCGCCGAGCAGATCACCGCGGCGACCGCGGAGCTGGCCCGATGAGCGCGGCCGTCGCCTCGTTCGCCGGCGAGACCTTCGACTGCCGGGTCGCCTTCGCAGGGGAGCTCATCGAGCTGGCCCGGGCCGACGACCGGATCGTCGCCGTCTGCAACGACTCGGTGGGTTCCAGCAACCTCGGCGCCTTCCAGAAGGAGTTCCCCGACCGGCTCATCAACGTGGGCATCGCCGAGCAGGACATGGTCGGCGTCGGCGCCGGGCTGGCCCTGAGCGGCTACATCCCGTTCGTGTGCGGGGCGTCGCCCTTCCTCACGGGACGCGCGCTGGAGCAGATCAAGGCCGACGTCGCGTACAGCCACGCGCCGGTCATCCTGTGCGGGATGAGCCCCGGCATGGCGTACGGGGAACTGGGTCCCACGCACCACTCGATCGAGGACCTGTCGTGGCTGCGGGCGATCGCGGGGCTGGACATCGTCGTGCCGGCCGATCCCGCCGAGACCCGCGCGGCCGTCCGGTGGGCAGCCGGCGCGTCCCGGCCGGTGTTCCTGCGCGTGGGGCGGTTCAAGGTGCCGGCGGTCACGGACGGGTTCACCTTCGGCGCGGCCGCCCGGCTGCGCGACGGCAGTGACGTGACCGTGGTGGCCACCGGGACGATGGTGTCCCGGGCCCTGGCGGCGGCGGAGCTCGCGGCCGGCGACGGGGTGTCCGTACGGGTGCTCAACATGTCCACGATCGCGCCGCTGGACGAGGACGCGATCCGGGCGGCCGTGCGGGAGACCGGCGCCATCGTGACCGCCGAGGAGGCGACCACGACCGGTGGCCTCGGCGCCGCGGTGGCCGCCGTCGTCGTGGCCGGGCCGCGCCCGGTCCCGATGCGCATGCTCGGCGTCCACCGGGAATTCGCGCCGACCGGGGACACGGCGTTCCTGCTCGAGCACTTCGGGCTGACCGCCGGCGACATCCGGGCCGCGGCCGTCGAGCTGTCCCGTGGCTGACGGTTTCGTCCTGGCGATCGATCAGGGGACCAGTGCGACGAAATGTCTGCTGGTCTCCGGGGCCGGGGAGGTAGTGCGGTCCGCGTCGGCGCCGGTGCCGATCCGGTATCCGCGGCCTGGCTGGGTCGAGCAGGACGCCGGCGAGATCCTGGACAGCGTGCTGGCGGCCGCCGCCGAGTGCTTGGACGGGGTGCCCCCGGCCGCCGTGCGGGTGGTCGGGCTCAGCACCCAGCGCGAGTCGGCCGTCGTCTGGGACCGCCGCACCGGCAAGCCCGCCGGGCCGGTGCTGGGCTGGCAGGATCAGCGCGGGCGCGAGGTCTGCGACGAGCGGCGCGAGCATGCCGCTGTGGTGCGGAAGCTCAGCGGGTTGCCGCTCGACCCCATGTTCAGTGCCGCGAAACTCCGGTGGCTCCTCGATCGCACTCCGGATGCTCTGGTGGGGACGGTCGACTCCTGGTTGCTTTATGCCCTCACCGGGGACCATCGCATTGAAGCCGGCAACGCCTCGCGCACCCAGCTGCTCGACGTGTCGACGGGGGAGTGGAGTCCGGCGTTGCTCGACCTGTTCGGCATCCCGGCATCGGCGCTGCCGTCGATCGTCCCGTCGAGCGGTGACCTGGGCACGGTTCTGCCGTCGTTCGGGCCGCTGGCCGGGCTGCCGATCACGGCCGTGCTGGGCGACTCACACGCCGCCCTCTACGCGCACGGGTCGACGGACGGCGTCAAGGTGACCTATGGCACCGGGTCCTCCGTCATGAAGCTCGGCGACTCGACCGGTCCCGCCGTCTGCCGCACCATCGCCTGGGCCTCGCCGAACCCGGCGCACGCGGCCGAGGGCAACATCCGGTCCAGCGGCTCGACCGTCGCCTGGGTCGCCGAGCTGCTCGGCACGACCACCGAGCACGTGGCAGCGCTTGCCGCCGATGCGAGCAGCGACGGAGTGCACCTCGTGCCGGCCTTCGGGGGGCTGGCCGCGCCCTGGTGGGACGACGCCGCCACCGGCACGATCAGCGGGCTCACCCTGGGCACGCGCGCCCCGCAGCTGGCCCGGGCGGCCGTCGAGTCCGTCGCGCACCAGGTCGCCGACGTGGTCGAGGCGATGGGCGGGGCGAGTTGCGTGCTCGCCGACGGGGGCGCCACCGGCAACGACGTGCTCATGCAGATCCAGGCCGACCTGCTCGGCGTACCGGTGCGGCGGGCCCGGACCGCCAACCTCTCCGCCCTCGGCGCCGCCGCCCTGGCCGGCGGCCTGTCGCCGGCGCTCACCTACGACGAGTTCCTGCCCCGGCCCGGCGCGGCCGAGTCCCGATCCGCTTGGCGCGACGCCGTCCGCCGTGCCCTGTCTTCCCAGGAGTCCCGATGACCGACTACCCCCGCTTCGGCGCCGGACTGTGGCACTTCGCCACCTACGTCGACCGCTACGCCACGGACGGCTACGGCCCGTCCCGCACCACGCTCGAGGCCATCGAGCTGGCCGGGCAGGTCGAGGACCTGTCCGTCGTCGACCTCAACTACCCGTTCACGCCCGGTGTCGGACTGTCCGAGGTCAAGGACGCCCTGGCCGCCCAGGGCCTGTCGGCCATCGGCATCACGCCCGAGATCTACCTGCGCAAGTTCAGCCGGGGCGCGTTCACCAACCCCGATCCCGGCGTGCGCAAGGCCGCGCTCGACCTCATGCACGAGTCCGCCGGCATCGTCCGCGAGCTCGGCGCGAGCTACGTGAAGATCTGGCCCGGGCAGGACGGCTGGGACTACCCGTTCCAGGTCGACCACAAGACGCTGTGGAAACTGGCCGTCGATGGCATGCGCGAGCTGGCCGGCGCGCACCCGGACCTCAAGTTCGCCATCGAGTACAAGCCGCGGGAGCCGCGCGTCAAGATGACGTGGGACTCGGCCGCCCGGTCGCTGCTGGGCATCCAGGAGATCGGCCTCGACAACGTCGGCATCCTGCTCGACTTCGGCCACAGCCTCTACGGCGGCGAGTCGCCCGCCGACGCGGCCCAGCTGATCATCGACCACGGGCGCCTCTTCGGCATGGACGTCAACGACAACCTGCGCGGCTGGGACGACGACCTCGTGGTGGGCACCGTGCACCCGGTCGAGATCTTCGAGTTCTTCCACGTGCTGCGCAAGAACAACTGGGAGGGCGTCTGGCAGCTCGACCAGTTCCCGTTCCGCGAGGACAGCGTCGACGCCGCCCGCACGTCCATCCAGATCCTCAAGCGCATCCATCGTGCCCTGGACCGCCTCGACGAACCGGCGCTCGCCGAGGCCCAGGACCGTCAGGACGCGATGGCCGCCCAGCGGGTCATCCAGGACGCCCTCTACGGCTCGCTCTGACCGCCTGCCGCGGCCGGCTTTCTCGCGGGCGTCGCGGCGGGGGCGGGATCGGCTTGGTGGTGCTCCGGCGGGGGCGGCTTCGGCTTGGTGGTGCTCCGGCCGGGCCTTTGCGCCCGGACACCGGAGCACCACCATGCTCAGCGGCGCGTCTTGGGCAGGTCGAACTGGTCCGCGGCGCGGCAGTCCTTCTGCGTGCCGATCGCCGCCGGGCCCAGATCCTCGAGGGCCTGGCGGGCGCGCTGCCGGCCCAGGTTCCACGCGTACCAGGGATCGGGCTCCTTCAGGTCCTCGGCGATCCAGCTGAGCGTGCACCGGCGTACGGGATCGGGCAGCTTGGTCAGCGCCGGGGTCGCGTCGGCCGACAGCGCCCGCAGGTACCAGGCGTCGATCTTGCCCGAGCCCTCGTAGCGGGCCGCGTTGCGGCTGGCCACATAGCCCTCCGGGTCGAGGCCGGCCAGGCCCAGCAGCATCAGCACGGCGAGACCGACCGTGGCCGACGGGATCCAGCGGCCCTGCCACTTGACGCCGGCCGCCGCGATCATCACGAAGATGACGCCGAGCAGCAGCTCCGACGCCATGACGAAGATGCGCTCGCCGGTGAAGCTGTAGACCCGCTGGTACTCCCACATCCGCGACAGCGCGGACGCCACGATGACGACGCTCAGAGCACAGAGCAGCCCCAGGAGTACGCGCAGCAGCACGCGTTCCCCCGGCTGGTCCCGCTTCGCCCACCGGGCCAGGGCCGCGATCAGGGCCAGCGACAGCAGCGTGACCGCGACCAGTTGCCAGAAGCCGCTCCGGGCGTACTGGGAGTAGCTGAGCCCGGCCGTCTTCAGCACGTGCCGGCTGCCCCCGAACAGCACGGTGAACTGCACCGCCACGAACCCCGCGAAGAGCAGCACCAGGGCCGCGCCCGCCGGGGCCCACTCGAGCAGCCCGAACCGGCCCCGGCCCGGCTTGTCCAGACGGGAAGCCGCCGGGGGAGCGGTCAGCGTGTAGATGCCGGAGACGGCCAGCAGCGCCCCGGTCACGGCCAGGAAGACCCACTCGAAGACCGTGCCCGCGCCGAGATCGGGCACCGCGTCGTCGAGCAGCCGGGAGAACGCGACGTCGGCCGACGACAGCAGTGCGCCGAAGACGAGCAGCACCACGACGGTCAGCACGGCCGAGAAGACGACCCGCCCGGCGATCCCCGGGTTGCGCCCGGTCGCCAGGTGCTTGCGGACCCACGGGATGCCGGCGATCGCCGCCCACGGCGCCGCGAACAAGCTGAACAGGATCGACCGGACCTGCCGGCCGCCGACGATCGCCAGCGCGGTGCAGCCGATCGCCCCCAGCACGCTGAAGGTCACCAGCCACCACGCGTTGCGGAACGCCGGGACGAGCATCAGGGCGAGCGCCGCCGCGGCCCAGCCGGACCGGATCAGGCGCTCCCGGCGGGGCAGGTCCGCGGAGCGCCGGACCGCGAAGGCGACGCCCAGCGCCAGGGTCAGCCAGCCGAGGAACCAGCCGATGCCGACCCGGTTCAGCGGCAGGAAGACCAGGAAGCCGAGGGCGCCGGCGAGCACCCCGGCCGGGACGGCGCGGCCGCGGGCCGGCTTCGGGCCCGGCCAGTTCTTGGCGCGCCACCCCTGCCAGGGGGTGGGCTGGGGCTCGTACGGGCCGAAGGGGCGGGCCGGGGCGGGCGGGGTGCGCTGGGGCGGGGCCGCCGGGGGCTTGAGCGGTGGCGGCTTCGGGGCCGGCGTCTTGTCACCCGCCGGTTGGCCGGCCGGCGTCTTGTCACCCGGCGCCGGGCCGGCCGGTGCTTTGCCGGCCGGTGCTTTCGTGGCCGGCGCGTCGGTGGGCGGCGCCTTTGCGGCCGGCGCGGGGACCGGTGCGGCGACGGCCTCGGGAGCCGCCGGTGGGGTGACGGCCGGGGGAGCCGCCTGGGGGATGACGGCCGGGGAAGCCACCTGGGGTGCGGGCCGGGCCGCCGGCGCGGTGACCGCCGGCGCCGCTTCCGCCACGGGGACCATGGGCAGGAACACGGCGAATCCCCGCGTACCGGAGGGAATCCGGACCGGGATCGCCCAGGCCGTCTCCCCGTCGGCGCCCGGCCAGACCAGCGACGGCACCGCGTCGGTGGCCGGCACGACCAGCAGCTGGGGCGCCGGGGCCGGGCCGGCGGGAACGTCGGGGGCCGGGTCCGGCGGGACGGCCTGCGCCGCCGTCTCGGGACCGGTTTGCTTCGGTGGCAGCTCCGCCACGGTGCCTCCTGGGTTGGTCAGGTCGGCACACTGTAAAGGGTGCGCGCCACGCCAGGACGATCCCGTACCGCCGCGACCCTGGCCGGGGCCTGTGAGCAGGTGGTGATCCGCGCCCGGCTCATGCTCCGGCGGGATGAGCGGCGGCCTCGGTCGCGGCCACCATCCGGCCCAGTCCGGCCTGCATGTAGCGCTTCCACAGCGGGGCGAACGGTCCCGCGAGGATCAGGCGCCGCCCCGGGAGCGGCTTGAACTCGTACGTCCAGCGGATCAGCGTGCCCTCGCCGTCGGGCAGGAACGAGAACTCGCCGCGCACGCCCTCGGCCAGGTTCTTCAGCGCGTTGGTGAAGCCGGTCAGCTCGTACGCGAAGCCGTGCCCGGTCACGTACTCGGTGAGCTTCTCGGTGACCGTGCTGCCGTCGCTGAACCGAGGATGCCGGGAGACGCCGGCGTGGTCCCAGCTGTCGGTCTGGCCGGTGACGCTCGTGATGCCGGGGAAGAACCGGTCCGCCTTGAAGACGGTCGTCAGGTCGATCGGCGCCACGACGGCGAAGGCGAGATCGGGGGCGGCCGTGGTGCGGGCGAAGACGGTGATCGGGACGGTGACGTCGTGCGTGGTGATCAGCATGGGACGAGCATCGGACACCCGGGGCGGATCAGGCAGATCCCTGTCAGTACACACGCTCGGCCGCGCGGGGCCGGACCAGCCGCAGCCAGTCCAGCTTGGCCGCGCCGTCCGAGCCCGCCGCCGCGGTGTAGGTGACGATGCGCAGGTCGGCGCCGGGCACGGTGAGCACGTCGCAGTCGAGGGTCACGTCGCCGGCGTCCGGGTGGCCGATCGTCTTCTCGTCGCTGGTCAGCGTCGAGGCGCCGACCGTCGCCCACAGCCGCTCGAACTGCGGCGAGCTTTCCCGGAAGCCCGCCACCAGCGCCGCCAGCCGCACGTCGGCCGGGTAGCGGGCCGTGGCCTCCTTGAGGTCGGCGACGATCGTGGCCGCGAACGCCTCGGGGCCCGCCGACGAGCGCAGCGGCCGCAGATAGGCAGCCGCCGGCCCGGAGCCGAACAGCATGTGCCCGATGGTGCGCTCCCGCTCCGGGATCACGGCCGGATCACCGTGCAGGGCGATCCACATGTCGTTCCACCACAGCTGGCTCCAGTCCGCCGCGAAGATGCCGATCGGTACGTCGCCGAGCCGCGCCGCGAGCCGGGCGACACCCGGCGGCACGTGACCGTCCACCATGCCGTCCTGCGGCGGCAACAGCCCGGCCGCGCGGAACAGCTGATCCCGCTCCGAGCGGCGCAACTGCAGCGCCCGGGTGATCGCGGCCACCACCTGCGCCGACGGGTTCGTGGCGCGGCCCTGCTCGAGCCGCAGCACGTACTCGACCGACAGACCGGCGAGACCGGCCAGCTCCTCGCGCCGCAGGCCGGGGGCGCGGCTCTTGGCCGTCCGGGTGAAACCGGCGTCGGCCGGATCCAGCCGGTCACGCCACCGCCGCACCAGGGCACCGAAGGTCACCGCGCTCATCGGTGCATGATCGCACTCTAGAGCCGGAAGGCCGCTACCAGACCGCTGAGCTGGGTGGACATGCGGGCGAGTTCGGCGGTGGCCTGCTGGGTCTCCTGGATGCCCCGGCTGGTCTGGGCGGCGGACTCGGCGACGCCGACGATGTTCTGGGAGATCTCGTTGGTGCCCTGCGCGGCCTCGGCGACGCTGCGGTTCATCTCCGCCGTGGTGGCGGTCTGCTCCTCGACGGCGCTGGCGATCGTGGTCTGGAAGTCGCTGATCCGGGCGATGACCTGCGAGATCTCGTCGATCGCGGTGACCGCGCCGGTGGTGTCGGCCTGGATCGCCTCGATCCGGCGGGAGATGTCCTCGGTGGCCCGGGCGGTCTCCTGGGCGAGATCCTTGACCTCGGAGGCGACCACCGCGAAGCCCTTGCCCATCTCACCGGCCCGGGCGGCCTCGATCGTGGCGTTGAGGGCGAGCAGGTTGGTCTGTTCGGCGATCGAGGTGATGACCTTGATGACGTTGCCGATCTCCGCGGACGACTCGCCGAGCTGGTTCATGGTCGTCGACGTGCTGGCCGTGACGGCGACGGCCTCGGCGGCAACGCGGGCAGCCTCGGAGGCGTTCTGGGAGATCTCGCGGATCGACGCGCCCATCTGCTCGCCGCCCGCCGAGACCGTGCTGACGCTGCGCGAGATCTCGTCGGCCGCCGCCGAGACGGCCTGCGACTGCAGGGAGGCGCTCTGCGCGGAGTCGGCGATCTGCGTCGTCGTGCCGGTCATCTGCTCGGTCGCGCTGGCCAGCGACGACGCGGACTGGTCGATGGTCGTGACGGTCGAGCGCAGGGAGGCGACCGCGGTGTCCAGCGAGCGGCCCATCCGGCCCGGCTCGTCGCGCGAGGTGAGCCCGCTGGTCCGGGTCAGGTCCCCGGCGGCGAGCGCGTCGCACACCGCCTGCACGCTGCGCAACGACCGGACGATCTGCCGCGCGACCAGGACGGCCAGCGTGAGGGCCAGGGCCAGGCCCACGGCGAGCACGATCAGCGACAGGGTCAGCCCGCTGGTGTAGACGGACCTGGCGTTGGCGGCGTTCGCGTTGGCGTCGTCCCGCTCGGCCAGGTCGAGGGCGACCAGGTCGGCGTTGACCCGCTTGACCAGCGGCGTCGCCTCGTCGTCACGGACGGCCGACCAGTCGTCGAGGTTGTTGGCCGTACCCAGGGCCAGCAGTTTGTCCTTGGCCACGGACGCGTAGGACTGCCAGCTCGTCGCCAGGTCCTCGATCTTCGCCGCGTCGCCGGCCGGCCCGCTGGCCCGGTACTCCTCGAGCGCGCTGTCGAACGAGACGAGGTCCGCGTTGAAGGAGTTCGCGAAGCCGACGGCCGCGTTCTGGTCGGGCGACAGGGCCTGGTTGGCCGAGTCCACCTGTGCCTGCAGCGCCGCCGCCCGCAGCGCGGCCAGCGCCCGCAGGCTGGCCACGTTGTCGGCGGAGATCGCCGCCGCGGCGTCGCTGGCCTGCTTGAGCCCGAGGATCCCGGTCCCGCCCACGACGATCGCGACCAGTGCCGCGAGCCCGACGGCGCCCAGCACCTTGACGTTGACGCTGAGGTTCGCGAGGCCTCTCACCGGTGTTCTGTCCCTTCGCCGTCTCCCCTGCCCCTCACTATCGACGGCGGAAACGGACGACGGGCCGGAATTGATCACCTCGCATGTCCGGCCGGACGGGCGGGGCCCGGCTTCTTCTGCGAGGCTGCGGGGAGATCCGCGAACCGAGGGAGTACGGGCAATGCCGAGAGTGATCGTGACGGGCGGGGCCGGCAAGCTGGGCCGGGCGGTGGTGACGGAGCTGATCTCGTCCGGATGGCAGGTCGTCGTCCTCGACAAGGTGCGGCCGCCGCATCCGGAGGCGGTGTTCGTCCCCGTGGACCTGACCGACTACGGGCAGGTGCTCGACGCCACGCACGGCGTCGAGGAGCGCTACGACACGGTGGACGCCCTGGTGCACCTGGCGGCGATCCCCGCCCCGGGCGTCGTGCCCGACCAGGCCACCTTCGCCAACAACATGAACAGCACGTTCCACGTCGTCACGGCCGCCCGGCGGACCGGCGTACGCACCATCGTGTGGGCGTCCAGCGAGACCGTGCTCGGGCTGCCCTTCGACACCCCTCCGCCCTACATCCCGGTCGACGAGGACTACCCGCCGCGCCCCGAGTCCACGTACTCGCTGGTGAAGACCCTCGAGGAGCGCATGGCCGCCGAGCTGTGCCGGTGGGACCCGCAGCTCAAGATGATCGGCCTGCGCTTCTCGAACGTCATGGAGCCGGAGGACTACGCGGCCTTCCCGTCCTTCGACGCCGACGCGCGGCTGCGCAAGTGGAACCTCTGGGGCTACATCGACGCGCGCGACGGCGCCCAAGCGGTCCGGCTGGCGCTGGAGAGCACCGCGACCGGCATGGAGGTCTACATCATCGCGAACGCGGACACGGTCATGTCGCGGCCGAACGCCGAACTGGTCGCCGAGGTGTTCCCGGGCGTCGAGATCCGGGGCGAACTGGGGCAGAACGACACCCTGCTGTCGATCGCCAAGGCCCGGGCCCAGCTCGGCTACGAACCCCGCTTCAGCTGGCGCGACCAGGTGCCGCGATGACCCGGCCCGCGTAGGCGCGGTCGAGGACGGTGAGGGCCAGGGCGGCCGCCACGAGCACGCCGCCGATCAGGGCGGTGGCCCGCAGGCCGCCCGGGCCCAGCACCAGGCCGCCGAGCGCGGCGCCCCCGGCGATGCCGAGGTTGAAGGCCGCGGAGGTGCCCGCCGACGCCAGGTCGGAATTGCCCGGCGCGACCTCCAGCACGCGGGCCGTCAGGGCCGGGCTCATCGCGCCGAGGGCGAACCCGGAAAGCGCCAGCAGGGTGGCCGTGGCGACCCGGGACGGGCCGAGGACCCCGAGCCCGAGCAGCGACACCAGCGTCAGCGCGACGGACCCGATCAGCACCAGGTGCGGCCGGCGGTCGACGAGCATCCCGCCCACGATCACCCCGGCCAGGTCCACCACGCCGCGCAGCAGGAGCACGGCGCTCACGGCGGACTCGGGGAACTTCGCGACGTCGGTGAGGAAGGGCGTCGTGTACGTGAAGGCCGCGTAGATGCCGCCGACGACGAGAACTGTCAGGACGACGAGCAGGACGTAGCGGCGTGTGCTCGGTGCCGTGCCGGTGGCCGCGTGGCCCTCGCCGACCGGGAGGGAGGGCATCAGCGCGACGACGAGCACCAGGGCGAGCAGGCCCAGCCCGGCCAGCGCGAAGAACGCGGACCGCCACCCCGCCTGCTGGCCCAGCCACGTGCCGGCCGGCACGCCGAGCATGGGGGCCAGGGCGGAGCCGCTGAAGACCGTCGCCGCGGCGCGGCCCCGGACCTCGACGGAGAAGAGGCTCGCCGCGGCGGGCCCGACGACGGCCCAGAAGACGGACTGGCTGAGGGCCACCGCCACGCGGGCGCCCAGGAGAAGCTCGAAGGTGGCCGCCCAGGCGGAAGCGCCGGTGGCGACGACGAAGACGGCGAGCAGCACCGCCATGAGTCGCCGGCGCGGCACCTTGCGGGTGAGGTGGGCGAGCGGCACGGACATCAGGGCGACCGTGAGGCCGTACCCGGTGACCAGCAGCCCGGCGCCGGGCAGCGAGATGCCGAAGTCGCCGGCGATCAGCGGGAGCAGCCCCACCGGGAGCGTCTCCATGGCGACGAAGCAGAACGCGCCGACCGCCATCGCGATCAAGGCGCCGATCGATCTTCTCATCCGGGTCATTACCTCATCTCCGGGCGTGCCGCGCTTGCCCGGGCGGCGGGCTGCCACTACCTTCTCGGAAATGAAAATCGCTTTCACTGGCAAGGGTGGCAGTGGCAAGAGCACCGTGGCCGCGCTGTTCACCGGGCACCTGCGGGCGGCGGGGCACCGGGTGCTCGCGATCGACGCCGACGTCAACGTGCACCTGGCGCCGCTGCTCGGCGTGACCGCGACAGCCGGCGCCGCCCTGTCGCATCCGGACAACACCGCGGCGGTGCGCCGGCACCTGCTCGGGTCGAACACGCTGATCGGCGGGGTGGACCGGTTCGTGGCCACCACGCCGCCCGGCCCCGGCTCCCGGACGGTCACCCTCGACCCGGGCGACCCGGTGCTCGCCGCGCACGCCGCCGCCCTCGACGAGCGGACGCACGTCATGCATGTCGGCACGTACGAGCCGGAGCACATCGGCGGCGGCTGCTACCACGGTCACCTGGCGATCCTGGAGAACCTGCTGTCGCACCTCGAGACGGCGGAAGGCGACTGGGTGGTGTGCGACATGGTGGCCGGGACGGACGCGTTCGCCAACTCGCTGCATGCCCAGTTCGACGCGATCGCCGTCGTCGTGGAGCCGACCCCGGAGTCGGTGTCCGTGGCGCGCCGCTATCGGGAGCTGGCGGGCGCGGCGGGCATCGCCGACCTGGTCGCCTTCGTGGGGAACAAGACGGCCGACGACGTGGACCTCGACTATCTGCGGCGGGAGCTGGGGGCCGAGCCGGTGGCCGTACTCCCGCTGCAGGCCGGGTTGCGCCGGGCCCGGCAGGCGGGCAAGCGGCCGGCACTCACCGACCTGGACGACGCCGCGCCGCTGAGGCTGCTTGCCGGGCATGTGCGGCCGGTGGCGGCCGGGCGGCGCGCGGACCGCCTGCGCGAGCTGCACATTCGGCTCGCCCAGAAGCAGTGGGTACGCAGCCGGCACGGCGACGTTACCGATCAGCTGACGCTGAGGTAAGGCTTGCCTGTGTTTAAGGTCACGTGCCGCCGCCCGGGTGGTCGCGGTCAAATGCACTCTGACCTGCGGGTTTACCTTCTGTTGATCTCTGCGGCGGCCGGTCGGGACATTTGATGTCAACCTAGGTTCAAGTTCTACCGTGGGGGTTGCTCGAGCGATCTTGGCCCTCGTGCCGGGTTCGGCGAGTCTCGACCGTGGCCCGAGGGCCGGACCCAGAGTGAGGAACGCACCCATGAGTCGCCCCCTGCGGGTAGCCGTCATCGGCGCCGGACCGGCCGGCATCTACGCCGCCGACCACCTGATCAAGGCCGACGAGACGGTCACCGTCGACATCCTCGACAAGCTGCCCACCCCGTACGGGCTGATCCGCTACGGCGTCGCCCCGGACCACCCGCGGATCAAGGAGATCATCAACGCGCTGCACCGCGTGATGAGCAACCCGCGCATCCGGTTCATCGGCAACGTCGCGTACGGCACCGACCTCAAGCCCGAGGAGCTGCGCCGCTTCTACGACGCGACGATCATCGCGACCGGCGCCGAGAAGGACCGCGAGCTGGCCATCCCGGGCATCGACCTGCCCGGCAGCTACGGCGCCGCGGACTTCGCCTCCTGGTACAACGGGCACCCCGACGTCTCCCGCGACTGGCCGCTGACCGCCACCAAGGTCGCCGTGATCGGCGCCGGCAACGTGGCCGTCGACGTGGCCCGCATCCTCGCCAAGACGGCCGACGAGCTGCTCGAGACCGAGATCCCGGACAACGTCTACCAGCACCTCAAGCGCAGCCCGGTCACCGACGTCCACGTCTTCTCGCGGCGCGGACCGGCGCAGGTCAAGTTCACCCCGCAGGAGCTGCGTGAGCTCGACCACTCGCCCAACGTCGACGTCATCGTGCACCCCGAGGGCATCGAGTTCGACGAGGGCAGCCTCGAGATGATGCGCCAGACCCGGCACGTCAAGATGTGCGTGGACATCCTGCAGAACTGGGCCGTCCGCGACCCGCGCGAGGACCGCCCCCGCCGCCTGCACCTGCACTTCCTGCAGGCGCCGGTCGAGGTGCTCGGCACGGACAAGGTCGAGGGTCTGCGCACCGAGACGCAGGAGCTCACCGGCGACGGCTGGGTCCGGGGCACCGGCGAGTTCACCGACTGGGACGTGCAGGCCGTCTACCGCGCGGTCGGCTATCTCAGCACCGCGCTGCCGGACCTGCCCTTCGACACCAAGACCGGCACGATCCCGCACGACGCCGGCCGCATCCTCGACCTCGACGGCGAGCACATCCCCGGCATGTACGTCACCGGCTGGATCAAGCGCGGCCCGGTCGGCCTCATCGGCCACACCAAGGGCGACGCCGGCGAGACGGTCACGAGCCTCCTCGCCGACGCCGAGTCGCTGCCCGCGGCCACCGCGACCGACCCGGCCGACGTGCTCGCCTTCTTCGAGCAGCGCGGCCTCACGTACACCACGTGGGAGGGCTGGCAGCGGCTCGACGCCCACGAGATCTCGCTCGGCGAGCCGCACAGCCGCAAGCGCGTCAAGGTCGTCGCCCGCGAGGAGATGGTGACCATCTCCAACACGTCGGTCCGCCCGGACGGCGAGGTCGTCACCACTACGGAGACGGTTCCGCTCAGCGAGGTCTGATCTCCTTCCCCGTACGGCCGGCCGGGCGCTGCCCCGGCCGGCCGTTTCGGTCAGTCCAGGCAGAACTCGTTGCCCTCGGGGTCGGCCAGCACGATGAAGCCGAAGCTCAGCGGGGGCTCGGGCTCCTCGCGGCGCAGCCGCTTCGCGCCGAGCGCCACGAGCCGGTCGCACTCGGCCTCGAGGGCGGCCATCCGGTCGTCGCCGCGCAGGCCCGGGGCGGCGCGGACGTCGAGGTGCAGACGGTTCTTGACCACCTTGTCCTCCGGGACCTGCTGGAAGAACAGACGCGGGCCGCGCCCGTCCGGATCCTCCAGCGCCGAGCGGGTGTTGCGGTGTTCGGCCGGGACGCCGTTGCGGTCGAGGAAGTCCTCCCACGCGGCGAGGGGGTCGGCGCCCGGGGGCAGGTCGACGCCGGGCGGCCCCGGGTGGGCGTATCCCAGGGCATCTCGCCAGAAGATCGAGAGCGCCTGCGGGTCGTGGCAGTCGAAGGTGATCTGGAATTCCTTGCTCACCGGTCGTTCCTCCTCGGGTAGAGGTCGCGCAGCAGGCAGACCTCGGACAGATGATGAATCAGCTCGCGGTGGATGTGTATTCGGCCATCGTCGCAGCCGAGGCGGACAGGATCGGTCCGCTACGGTCGCGGGATGGACGAACGAGGGACGACCGAACGCGTCCTCACGTTGCTCGGCCTCCTGCAGCAGCGGCGCGTGTGGAGCGGGCCGGAGCTCGCCGCGCGGCTCGGCGTCACCGCGCGGACCGTGCGCCGGGACGTCGGGCGGCTGCGGGCGCTGGGCTATCCGGTGCGGGCGGGCCAGGGCACCGGGGGCGGCTATCAGCTGGGGCCGGGGCAGGATCTGCCGCCGCTGCTCTTCGACGACGAGGAGGCGATCGCCACGGCGGCGGCCCTGCTCGCCGGGGCCGGCGGTCAGGTGGCGGGGGCCGGGGACGCCGCGCTGCGGGCGCTGACGAAGCTCGACCGGGTGCTGCCCGCGCGGCTGCGGCCGGATGTGCGGGCGCTGTCCGGGGCGGTGGAGTCGTTCGGGGCGGACGGGCGGACACCGGTGGGGCCGGATGTGCTGCTGACGCTGGCGCGGGCGTGCCGGGACGAGGTCGAGGTGGGTTTCGAGTACGTCGGCCGCGGCCCGCGGCACGTGGAGCCGCATCGGCTGGTGGCTTCCGAGCGGCGGTGGTACCTGTTCGCGTACGACCTGGATCGGCTCGACTGGCGCAGCTTCCGCGCCGACCGGATGAGCGAGGTGACGGTGGGCAGCCGCCACTTCCGGCCGCGTCCCGGCCCCGACCCGGTGGCGTACGTGCAGGAGAGCGTGGCGAGTCGTGCGTACCGGCACCAGGCGCGGTTCGTGGTGCACGCGCCGCCGGAGGTGGTCCGCGCGCAGATCCCGGCGTCGGCGGCGGTGGTCCGGCCGCGCCCGGACGGTGAGTGCGAGGTGCTCAGCGGAGGCGGCGATCTCGACTTCGTGCTCATGCACATGGTGCTGCTCGGACATGACTTCACCGTGGTCGACCCGCCGGAGCTGGCTGAGCGTTGCCGCGTCCTCGCCGACCGCCTCCGAGCCGCTGACCCAGGATCCTAGGACGGACCAGCGGTGGTGACGGGGGCGATCGGCGGGCAGGGTGGGGTGGTGACGGATTTCGATGTTCTGACGATGGGGCGGATCGGGGTCGACATCTATCCGCGGGAGATCGGGGTGTCGCTGCGGGAGGTGGCGACGTTCGGGAAGTTTCTCGGGGGCAGCGCGACGAACGTTGCGGTTGCGGCGGCTCGGCACGGGCGGCGGGCGGCGGTGATCACGCGGACCGGGGCCGATCCGTTCGGGGAGTTCCTGCATGACGCGCTGCGCGGCTTCGGGGTGGACGACCGGTATGTGAGTGCGGTGCCCGGGCTGCCGACGCCGGTGACCTTCTGCGAGATATTTCCGCCGGACGATTTTCCGTTGTACTTCTACCGGTTTCCGAAGGCGCCCGACCTCGAGATGCGGCCCGAGGAGCTGGACTTCGACGCGATCCGGGCGGCGCGGGTCTTCTGGGTGACGGTGACCGGGCTGAGCCAGGAGCCCAGCCGCAGCGCGACGCTGGAGGCGCTGGAGGCGCGAGGGCGCGGCGGGGTGACCGTACTGGATCTGGACTATCGCCCGATGTTCTGGTCGTCGCGGGAGGAGGCGCGCGCGTGGGTCGAGCGGGCGCTGCCGCTGGCCACGGTGGTGGTGGGCAACCAGGACGAGTGGGCGACCGCCGTGGCGGACACGGCGCCGGACGTGGCGGCGCGGCTGACCGTGGATCGGGGTGCCGGCCTGGCGATCGTGAAGCTCGGGCCGCGCGGGGTGCTCGGGGTGACGGACACTTCGACCGTGGAGGTGCCGCCCGTACCCGTGGAAGTGGTCAACGGGCTCGGGGCCGGTGACGCCTTCGGGGGTGCTCTGTGTCACGCGCTGCTGGCCGGATGGGGGTTGGAGCGGACGCTGCGCTTCGGCAACGCGGCCGGGGCGATCGTGGCTGGGCAGGTCTCCTGCTCCGACGCCATGCCGAGCACCGCGGAGGTGGACCGTAAGCTCGCCGAGCGGTGACCTGTCAAGTTCGTGGGGGGCGGTCGCGTCGTACGGGCAGATGTGCCTGTTGTTCACCGCCGCGAGGTGGTCGCGGGGCGCCGGGGCGGCGTAGCTTCCGGCTCATGCCTTACATCACCACTTCCGACGGCACCGAGATCTTCTACAAGGACTGGGGCACCGGTCAGCCGATCGTCTTCAGCCACGGCTGGCCGCTGTCGGCCGACGACTGGGACACGCAGCTGCTGTTCTTCCTGCAGCACGGCTACCGGGTCATCGCCCACGACCGCCGCGGGCACGGCCGCTCCGCGCAGGTCTCCGACGGCCACGACATGGACCACTACGCGGACGACCTGGCCGCCCTGACCGCCCACCTCGACCTGCACGACGCGATCCACGTCGGACACTCGACGGGCGGCGGCGAGGTCGCGCACTACATCGCCCGGCACGGCGAGGAGCGGGTCGCCAAGGCCGTGCTCATCAGCGCCGTCCCGCCGATCATGGTGCAGACCGAGGCCAACCCGGGCGGCCTGCCCAAGAGCGTCTTCGACGGCCTGCAGGAGCAGACGGCGACGAACCGGTCGGCGTTCTACCGCGACCTGGCCGCGACCGCGTTCTACGGCTTCAACCGCGACGGCGTCGAGCCCGTCGAGGCGATCATCCAGAACTGGTGGCGCCAGGGCATGATGGGCAGCGCGAAGGCCCACTACGACGGCATCGTCGCGTTCTCGCAGACCGACTTCACCGAGGACCTGAAGAAGATCACCGTCCCGGTGCTGGTCATGCACGGCGACGACGACCAGGTCGTGCCCTACGACGACTCGGCCCCGCTGACGGCGAAGCTGCTGCAGAACGGCACGCTGAAGACCTACCCGGGCTTCCCGCACGGCATGCCGACCACGCAGGCCGCGACCATCAACGCCGACCTGCTGGCCTTCATCCAGTCCTGAGCTCCCCCGGGGCCGCCGCCTCACCGGCGGCCCCCGCAGCGCCCGGCGGCGGGGCGGCGAGGCGCAGGGCGGTGGCGCTGGCCGCGACGACGAGGGCGAGGGCGACCGGGATCCAGAGGGCGGCGGTCAGGCCGGCCACGGTTGCCGCGGCGCCGATGACGATCGGGCCCAGCAGGAAGCCGAGGTAGCCGATGCTGACCACGGTGGACAGCGCGCGGCCGGCGCGGCGGGGGTCACGGTTGCCGGCGGCGGAGTAGACCTGCGGGGCGATGCCCGAGAGCCCGGCGCCGAGCAGTCCCCAGCCGGCGATGCCCGCGGCGGGGCTGGCGATCAGCAGGGCGAGGGCCAGGCCGGCGGCGGCCACGGTGCCTCCGGCGCGTACCACGGTGACGGGCCCCCACGCGCGGACCAGGCGGTCGCCGGCGAGGCGCCCGGCCGTCATCATGATCGCGAAGGCGGCGTAGCCGTAGGCCGCGGCGCCCGCGCTGGTGCCCAGCTCGTCGCGCAGGTGCACGGCGCTCCAGTCGGCCGCGGCGCCCTCGCCGACCAGCGTGCACAACACCAGGAAACCCAGGAACATCAGCAGGGACGAGCGGCGGCCGCCGGCTTCCGGGGCGGCGACTGCGGCATCGCGTACGGCCGGCGCGCGCAGCACCCACGCGGCAGTCCACCCGGCGAGGGCGAGCACGACCGCTCCCACCACGAGGAACGTGACCGCCGCGCCGGCGTCGGCCGCGGCGAACGCCCCGCCGGTGATCGCGCCCAGGAAGCCGCCGATGCTGTAGATCGCGTGGAACGACGACATGATCGGGCTGCCCCAGGCGCGCTGCACCTCGATGGCGTTGGCGTTCATGGCGATGTTGAGCGTGCCGTGCACCGCGCCGAAGAGGAAGAGGGCCGCGGCCAGCGTGGCCAGGTTCCGGGCCAGCCCCGGGGGTACGAGCAGCAGCCCCTCGAGCAGCGCGGCCGGGACCAGCACCCGGGTGCTGCCGAAGCGGTCGGTGAGCCGCCCGAGCACCGCCATGCCGACGATGCAGCCGGCGGCGAAGGCGAGCAGGGCGACGCTGAGCCGGCCGTCGCCGAGGCCGAGCCGCTGCTTGACGGCGGGAATCCGGGCCGTCCAGGTGCCGAGCGCCGCCCCGAAGAGCAGGAACGCCAGCGACGTGGCGACCCGTCCGCGCCGGACCGCCGTGAGTTCCACGCGGTCACGCTATCGACAGTGGACGGTGTGCCGCCAGCGCTGCCGGTTCCGGAACCGGCAGCGGGTCGCGTGATTCGCTGAGCCGGCGGCGGCGGGTCGCAAGGGTTCCCGAGCCGGCGGCGGCGGGTCACATGAGGGACAGGGAGCTGACGGCGGCCTTGCGGGAGGCCGTGGTGGCGAAGGCGTCGCCCTCGTCGGCGGACACCTCGACCCACACCCAGCCCGACTCGAGGACGAAGGTCGTGGTGGCCGTGCCGTTGCCGGCGCAGCTGACGGCGTAGCCGACGCCGTCCGGCGGGTCGGGCAGCGGCGTGGTGCAGGTGCCGGTGCGTTGCATCGCGGCTTCGAGGAGCTTCTCGGGTGTGTCGGTCGCGGGGTCGGTGCGGTGCAGGGCGATGCGCAGCTGGGCGGCCGGTTTCACGGAGCGGGCGGCGCAGGTGCGCACGGCGGTGGCCGGCTCGGTCGTGTCGTCGGCCAGGCGCCATGGGACGCCGGTCGCCGTGGCGAGCGCCTTGACCACGTCGGGGCAGGGCTTGGCGGCCGGCTCCACGTAGTCGGCCGGCGTGCTCGGGTCGGCGGGCGCGGGCGCCGAGGTGGGCACCGACGCCGGGGCCGACGACAGTGGCGGGGGCGACGCCGGGGCGGAGGAGGCGGGCGGGGACGTGACCGGCGGCGCCGGCTGGGCGGCCGGGGTGTCGGGGGAGCTGCACGCCGCCACCATGGCCGTCGCTGTCAGGAGTGCCGCGTATCTGGTCATCGCGGGCAGGCTATCCGAACCCATGATCAGCCCGCGCGCGGCGGTCCGGGTCACGGCGGTGGCGGCGCGGTCACTGCAGGAGCTGGACCGCGGATGTGGCGGCGCGGGCGATGAGGGCGTCGTCGTACTCGGCGTTCGCGGTGTCGCGGCGGGAGAGCAGGGCCAGGACGATCGGGCGGTCCGGGGACGGCCAGACGACGGCGATGTCGTTGCGGGTGCCGTATCCGCCGCCGCCGCTCTTGTCGGCGACCCGCCAGCCCGCGGGGACCCCGGCGCGCACGAGCGTGGCGCCGGTCGCATTGCCGGTGAGCCAGGCCGTCAGCAGCTTGCGGTCGTCCGGGTCGAGGGCGTCGCCGAGCACGTACCGTCGCAGATCCTCGGCCAGGACCCGCGGGGTGCTGGTGTCGCGTTCGTCGCCGGGCTTCGCTTCGTTGAGGGCGGGTTCGGTGCGGGCGGGCTCGGTGACGGTGTCGCCGAGGTCGCGCAGGCTCGCCTCGAAGCCGGCCGGGCCGCCGAGTTCGGCCAGCACGAGGTTGGCGGCGGTGTTGTCGCTGACGCGGACGGCGGCCTCCGCGGCGGCGCCGATGCTGATGCCGTCGCTCACGTGTTTCTTGGTGACGGGGGAGTGGGCGATGACGTCGGCGCGGCGGTAGCTGACGACCTCGTCGAGCTCGGCGGGGGTGGTGCGGGCCAGCAGGGCGCCGGCGGTGAGAGCCTTGTGGGTGGAGGCGTAGGCGAAGCGTTCGTCGGCGCGGTGCGTGACCTCGCGGCCGCTGGCGACGTCGAGCGCGTAGACGCCGAGCCGCGCGCCGAACTCCTTCTCCAGCGCCGCGAACGAAACCGCGGAACCAGCGCCGACGGACGCGGAGGGTGCGGCGGACGTGGCGGAGGGTGCGGCGGACGCGGCGGGGGAGACGGGCGCGGCCGGCGTCGGCGGGGCGGCGCAGGCGGCGAGGGCCAGCACGGTCAGGGCCGGGGCGAGTCGGAGAACGATCACACCCCGACGGTGGCACGCCGGAACGATGCTGTCCAAGACACTTCCGCCCGGATCAATGCCGTTCCGGCATGGCTGTCAGGCGCCCGAGTTGCGCCGGTCCGCCTCGGCGTCGTCCTCGCCGACGAGCACCCCGTCGGAGTCGCGCGTCGCCCCGCGCAGGTCGGCGTCGGCGCCGGAGTTCGCCGCGTCGGCCTCGGCGTCGGAGGCGCCCACGGTCGGGCCCGCGCCCGGCTCGGCGGTCTCGTCATCGGTCTCGCTCGCGGCCACCTGCGCGGCGAGCGGCAGGCCCTGGGGGGATTGCGGGCTGGTGGTCATGGCCGCCTCCTCGGTAGGGATCACCGCAGGCATACCCCAGCGCCGGGCCGCCATCCCTCCCGATGTGCGCGAGTCAGATGCGCAGGGCGGCCCACATCACCGTGTCGGGGCCGTCGGAGAGCAGGCCCCAGGCGTCGGCCAAAGCGTTGATCATGGTGAGGGACAGGTCGGCGGCGAAGGTGGAGGAGCGGCCGCTGCGCAGGGTCAGATAGAGCATGTCCCCGTACGGGCCGACGGTGAGCTGCATGAACGTGGAGGCGGTGCGGGACGAGAGCAGCACCAGCTCGGTGGCGACCGTGGCGGCGGCCGGCACCACCTGCGGGAGGCGCCAGGCGTGGCAGGCGGCCGTCACGATGACGCGGGCATGGCGCCCGGCGCCGGTGGCCGGCAGCAGGACTTCGCTGATCGACGGCCGCTCGGGCGCGTGGCCGAGCACGACCTGGCCGACGTGGGGCAGGCGCGGGGCGGTCCAGGGGTCGCCGCCGGGCAGGGGTGGGGGAACGGGGGCGCTGCGCGGGCGCGGGCCGCGGACCAGGGTGGCGCCCGTCCCGGCGGGGTGGCCGCACGCGGCGAGCAGGGTCTGCCCGGCGGCGGACGACAGATCGTACGAGGTCAGCGCGCGCAGGTCGATCACCAGCCACTCCGGGGAGCGGGCGGCCCGGCTGCGCAGGACGGGGGCGAGGGCGTCGACCGAGGGGCGGTCGGGGCGGCCGTGCAGGGTCAGGCGGGCGGAGCCGGGGGTCGACTCGAGGTCCCAGGTCAGCGGGGGCGGCACGGCGGCCCGCCCCGGGACCGGTTCACGTCCGGGGGCCGGTCGGGCGGCGGGTTGGTTCCATCGGGGCAGACTACCGGGCGGGTCCGGCCGCCGGGCGGGCCCGCGGGGCCAGGGCCGGGACTCCGGGGCCAGAACTGTCGGAAACCCGTCACGAGCCCGGCTCGATGCATCGTCGCAGGTCAGCGTCGTCCCGGTGGGTTGATCTCGTCTGACACCGTGGCGCGGGTGCTGGAGACCATTGTGGAGCTGCTGCGCAGGCACGCCGCGGAGCGGCCGGACACGACGGCGTTCGCGGCGGGGGAGCGGCGGATCACCTATGCCGGGCTGGAACGGGCCACGGCCCAGTTCGCGAGCGGGCTGGCGGCCCGGGGGCACCGGCGCGGCGAGCGGGTCCTGATCAGTCTGCCCGCCGGGGTCGACGCCGTGGTGGCGGTGCTGGGCACGGTCCGGGCGGCCGGGGTGGGCGTACCCGTGAATCCGCGGGCCTCGACCGACGAGCTCGCGCGTCTGACCGCCGACTGCGAGCCGGTGCTGACCGTCACGCCGGAGACCGTCGCCGAAATCCTGGAGGCCGGGCGGGACACGGCGCTGCCGCGGGACGATCTCGGGTGGGACGAGGACGCCTGGATCCACTACACGTCGGGCAGCACGGGCCGGCCCAAGGGCGTGGTGTCCAGCCAGGGCCGCTGGCTGACGATGGTGGACCGCTCGCTCGTACGCCATCTGGGCCTGACCGCCGGCGACCGGTTCCTGTGGCCGCTGCCGCTGTTCCACGCGCTCGGGCACGCCCGGTGTGTGCTCGGGGTCACGGTGCTCGGCGCGACCGCGACGATTCTCGACCATCCGTCCGACGAGGAGCTGGTCACGGCTCTGCGGACCACGGCACCGACCGTGCTCACGGGCGTGCCCACGACGTACCACCGGCTGGTGTCGGTCTTTCCGCCCGGCGAGCCGGTGGCCGGTCTGCGCATGTGCGTGACCGGGGGTGCGCCCTGCCCGCCGCAGCTGCGGGCCGCGGTGGGGGAGCTGCTCGGGGCGCCGCTGGTCAACAGCTACGGCAGCACGGAGACCTGCGGCGCGATCGCCATGGAGCGGCCCGGGCAGGAGCTCGCCGGGGAGGGCTCGGTCGGGCGAGTGGTCACCGAGGTCCGCATCGCCGATCCGCGCACCGGCGCCGAGCTGCCGCCCGGCGCCGAGGGCGAGGTGCACGTGCGGGGCGACAGCCTGATGGCCGGCTATCACAGGCAGCCGGAGGCCACGGCGGAGGCGCTCGCCGGCGGCTGGTACCACACCGGTGACCTGGGCCGGCTGCTCGGCGACCAGCTGGTGCTCACCGGCCGGGCCCGGGACCTGATCATCCGGGGCGGCGCCAACATCCATCCCGCCGAGATCGAGCAGGTGCTGCTCGGCCTGCCCGGGGTGGCCGACGCCGCCGTGGCCGGGCGCGATCACCACCGGCTGGGGCAGGTCGCGGTGGCCTATGTGGTTCCCGCGCACGCCGGCGTCGGCCCGGACGCGCTGCTCGCCGACGTGCGGCGCCGGATGTCGGCGGCCAAGGCGCCCGACGAGCTGCACCTGATCGCCGCGGTGCCCCGGACCGCCACCGGCAAGATCATTCGGTCGGAGCTGGGGGCGGCGCGCCCGGCAGGCGATGATCCGATCGCGATCGTGGCCATGGCCTGTCGCTATCCGGGTGGCGTCGCGTCGCCGGAGGACCTGTGGGCGCTGGCCGACAAGGAGATCGACGCCATCACCCCGTTCCCGGCCGACCGGGGCTGGGACCCGGACCTTCACGACCCGGACCCCGATCGCGCCGGGCACACGTACGCCCGGGCCGGCGGCTTCCTCGACCGTGTGACCGATTTCGATCCCGCGCCGTTCGTCCTCGGCGACACCGAGGCGCTCGCCCTGGACCCGCAGCAGCGGCTGCTTCTGGAGACGGCCTGGGAGCTGTGGGAACGGGCCGGGATCGACCCGGCGACCGTCCGGGGCAGCGCGGTCGGCACCTACGTCGGGCTCATGTACCGCGACTACGACAGCCTCGCCGAGCACCCGCCGGCCGAGCTGGAGGCGCACCTCGGCCTCGGGTCGGCCGGCAGTGTCGCGTCGGGCCGGATCGCGTACACCTTCGGGCTCACCGGGCCGGCGGTCACCATTGACACCGCCTGCTCGTCGTCGCTGGTCGCCCTGCACGACGCCGTCCGGGCGCTGCGGGCCGGCGACTGCACGATGGCCATCGCCGGCGGGGCCACCGTGATGTCCGGGCCCGGGCCGTTCGTCGCGTTCAGCCGCCTGCGCGGGCTCGCCCCGGATGGGCGGGTCAAGGCGTTCGCCGCGGAGGCCGACGGCACGAGCTGGGCCGAGGGCGCCGGGCTGCTGCTGCTCGAACGGCTCTCGGACGCCCGCCGCCACGGCCACCCGGTGCTCGGCCTGGTCCGCGGCACGGCCGTCGGCTCGGACGGCGCGTCCAACGGCCTCGCCGCCCCGAACGGCCCCGCCCAGCAGCGGGTGATCCGGGCCGCGCTGGCCGACGCCGGCCTGCACCCGGCCGACGTCGGGGCGGTCGAGGCGCACGGCACCGGCACCCCGCTCGGCGACCCGATCGAGGCCCAGGCGCTGCTGGCCGCCTACGGCCGGGACCGGCCCGCCGGGCAGCCGCTGTGGCTGGGCTCGATCAAGGCGAACATCGGCCACACCCAGGCCGCCGCCGGGGTCGCCGGCCTGATCAAGATGGTCGGGGCGCTGCGGCACGGGCGGCTGCCGCGCACGCTGCACGCCGACCAGCCCAGCGAGCACGTCGACTGGACCGCGGGCGACGTGCGGCTGCTGACGGCGGCGCGGCCGTGGCCGGCGGGCGACCGGCCACGGCGGGCGGGGATCTCGGCCTTCGGCATCTCCGGCACGAACGCCCACGTGATCATCGAGGAGGCACCCGCCGCCGAGCCCGCCGCTTCTTCCGGCGGTGGGCCGTTGCTGCTCTCCGCCGCGGACCGGACGGCGTTGGAACGGCAGGCCGAGCGGCTGCTGGAGCATAGTCCGGTCGACGCCGCCGCGCTGGGCGTGCGCGCCGCTCTGCGCCACCGGGCCGCGGTGGTGGGCCCGCGCCGGGAGGAGGCCCTGGCCGCGCTGGCCGCCGGCTTCGAGCACCCCGATCTCGTACGCGGTGACGCCCGCCCGCCCGGCGAAGTCGCCCTCGTCTTCCCGGGCCAGGGGGCGCACCGGCTCGATCCGCTCCCGTTCGACGTCTTCCGCGCCGCGCACCACGAGGTGACGGCCGCGCTCGGGAACCCGGTGCCGCCCGGGGCGGACCTGCGGCGGACCGAATTCGCCCAGCCGGCGTTGTTCGCGTGGGGCGTGGCCGCGTACCGGCTGCTCGTATCGTGGGGTGTGCGCCCCGCCGTCCTGGCCGGGCACTCGATCGGCGAGCTGGCCGCCGCGCACGTCGCCGGGATCCTGTCCCTGGCCGACGCCGCCACGCTGGTCACCGCGCGGGCCCGGCTCATGGGCGCCCTGCCCGGCGGCGGGGCCATGATCGCCGTCGGCGCGCCCGAGGACGAGGTGCGGGCCCTGCTGCGCCCCGGCGTCGAGCTCGCCGCGCTCAACGGTCCGCGCTCGGTCGTGCTGTCCGGCGACCGGCCGGCCGTCGAGCAGGTCGCCGCGGTGCTGCGCGAGCGGGGTCACCGGACCACCGAGCTGGCGGTCAGCCACGCCTTCCACTCGGCGCGCACGGAACCGATGCTCGCGGAGTTCGCGCAGGTGGCGGCCGGTCTGACCTATGCGACCCCGGCGGTCCCGATCGTGTCCACGCTCACCGGGCGGCCGGCCACGGGACCGGACCTGCGGTCGGCGGCCTACTGGGTGCGGCAGGTGCGGGAGCCCGTACGCTTCGGCGCGGCCGTCTCCGCCCTGCCCGGCCTGGTCGTCGAGATGGCCCCGGCCGCGACGCTGGCCCCGCACGTGCCGCAGGGGATCCGGCCGGTGTCGGCGGACACGGCGGGCGTGCTCTGGGCCCACGGGGTGCCCGTCGACCGCGCGGCGCTGCTGGGCCGGGCCGATCCGCGCGTCGCCGCTACTTTGCCGACCTATCCGTTCACGCGTCGGCGGTTCTGGCTGGGTGACGGGCGGCGTCCGGCCGCTGCGGCCCCGATGACCATGGGCGCCGTCCCGGGCACCGGCCGGCACCAGGGCGTCACGACACTGTCGGCGGCGACGCATCCGTGGCTGCGCGATCATCGGATCGGCGGCGAGACGCTCGTGCCGGGCACGGCGCTGGTGGAGCTGGCCACGGCACTCGGGCGCGGGGCGGGTGTGCCGGAGCTGGCCGAGCTCACCCTGCTCCGTCCGACAACGATTACCGGTGACGAGCGGATCGAGCTGCGGCTGGTCCTCGGCGAGCCCGGCCCGGACGGTGGCCGCGCGCTCGACATCACCGCCGACGGGGTGACGTGCGCGACCGGGCGGTGCCTGCCCGCGTCCGGCGGCGTCCCCGACTGGTCGTGGACGACGGCCGCGCCCGTGGACCTCGGCGACTTCTATGCCGGCGACAGCTACGGGCCCGCCTTCCAGGGCGTCACCGCGGCCTGGAGGGACGGGGACACGGTGTACGCGGAGGTGCGGCTCCCGGCCGTGGCGGGCGGCGGCTACGAGCTGCACCCGGCCCTGCTCGACGCGGCGCTGCACCCGGCCCGGCTGCTGGGCGGGCCCGGGCCGGCGTCCCGCGTGCCGTTCGCCTGGTCCGGCGTGCGGCGTTTCGGCGTCGACGGGCCGGTGACCGCCGTCCGGGTCCGCGTCACGCCGGCCGGCCCGGACCGGGTGACCGTCCTCATGGCCGATCTGGACGGGCGCCCGGTCCTCGAGATCGGCGGGCTGGTGCTGCGAGCCCTGCCCCCGGCGCTGCACCGGCCGGCGTGGACACCCCTCGAAGCCCCGGCGGACGCGGCGGCGCCGGTCGTCGTGGACGCGCGGTTCCCCGCCCCGGCGACGCCCGGCGACGTGCACGACCAGGTGTGGGCGACGGTCACTCGGCTGCGGGCGGCCCTGGCCGGGACGGACCGGGTCGTCGTCACCACCACGTCGGCGGCCGTGGCGGGACTGGTCCGCGTAGCCGCCGGCGAGTATCCGGGGCAGGTCGGGCTGGTCGAGCTGGACGGCACCGAGGAGTCGCGGGCCGCCCTGCCCGCCGCGATCCGGGCCGCCGCCGCCGAGACGCAGGTTCGCGTCGCCGAGGGGAAGCTGCTCCGGCCGCGGCTCGTGCGGGCGACGACCGGCGGCTCGCGGAGCAGTTTCGGGGACGGGACCGTGCTCATCACGGGTGGGACCGGCGCCCTCGGACAGGTGCTGGCGCGGCATCTGGTGCGGGCCCACGGCGTACGTCATCTGCTGCTGGCCGGTCGGCGGCCCGGCGCCGTCACCATCGAGGGCGCCACGGTCACCGTCCGGGCCGTCGACGCCGCCGACCGGGACGCGCTCGCCGCGGTCCTCGCCGCCGCGGATCCGCCGGTCAGTGCGGTGGTGCACGCCGCCGGGGTGCTCGGCGACGGGCCGATCGAGACGGTGACCCGGGCGCGGGCCGACGCCGTCCTGCGGCCCAAGGTCGACGCCGCCTGGCACTTGCACGAGCTGACCGGCGACCTGGCCGCCTTCGTGCTGTGCTCGTCCGCGTCGAACCTGCTCGGCAACCCGGGGCAGGGCGCCTACGCGGCCGGCAACGCGTTCCTCGACGACCTGGCCCGGCGCCGCCACGCCGCCGGGCAGCCCGCGCTGTCGCTGGCGTGGGGACCGCTCGATCTGGCGGGCGGCATGCCGGCCGGCCGCTCGGGGGTGCGCGCCATGACCCCCGCCGAGGTGACCGCCGCCTTCGACGCGGCTCTGACCTCGGACGAGCCGGTGCTCGCCCCGATCGTGCTCGACCGCTCCGCCCCGCCCGTCGCCGCACCTCCGGTGGTCACGCGGGTGCGGCAGTTCACCGGGCCGGACCGGGTGGCGGAACTCGAGAAGGTCGTCCGCGACGAGCTGGCCGCCGAGCTCGGGCTGGCTGACCCGGCGACCGTCGACGTGCGGGGGCCGTTCACCGACCAGGGGCTCGACTCGGTCAGCTCGATCCAGCTGCGGACCCGCCTGGTCGCGGTCACCGGCATCGCCATGCCCGCGACCGTCGTCTTCGACCACCCGACCCCGGCTGCCCTGGCCGCCTGGCTCGCCGATCAGCTGCCGGCGGAGACCGCCGAGCCGCTCGCCACGCTGGCCGGCCTCTTCCACCGCGTCGCCGACCCCCGGCTCGCCGTCCACCTCCTGGTCAGCGCGTCCGCGGCCGCGGTTCAGGGGCGTACGGGTGGCCTGCCCGCACCCGTGCCCCTCAGCACCGCGGGTGAGGCGCCACCCCTGCTCTGCCTGCCCTCCTTCGGACCTGCCGGGGCGGCCGAGTTCCTGGCGTTGAGCCGCGCCTATCCCGGCCCGGTCACGGTCCTGCCGCTGCCCGGCTTCGAGGATCTCCGGCAGCTGCCCGGGTCCCGCGACGAGCTCGTGGCCCGGCTGGCCGGCGCGGCCGGGACCGCCGTGCTGGTCGGGCGGTCCAGCGGCGGGCAGCTCGCGCACGCCGTCACCGCCGCCCTCGAAGAGGCGGGCCGCCCACCGGCCGGGCTCGTGCTGCTCGACACGTACGAACAGGACCTCGGCCAGACCACCGAGGAGTGGCTGGCCCGCCTGCTCGTCACCGGGCTGGACCGGGCCGGCGGGCACCTCGGCCCGGCCGCGGAGCAGACGGCGCTGCTGGCCACCGGCGCCTACCTGCGGATGCTGCACGGCTGGCGGCCCGGCCCACTGGCCACGCCGAGCCTGCTGATCGCCGCGAGCGAACCGGTCAGCGGCATGCCGGACGACTGGCGGGCGACGCGGTCGGTGCCGCACGAGCGCGTCGAGGTGCCCGGTGACCACGTCACCATGCTCGACGAGCACGCCGCGACCACCGCGGCGGCGATCCGGGCGTGGCTATAGTTCAGTAGTTCGACCGACTTAACGAACGTTCGTGCGCCACCGGGAGGTGGACGATGGACATGGCCGAGCGGGTGCGGCGCGGCGTCATCGGCGAGGGCGCGGTGCTCGACGGCCCGTACGGGCCCCGGCGCCTGACCTACGCCGACTACACCGCCTCGGGCCGGTCGCTGGACTTCGTCGAGGACGCGATCCGCCGGCACGTCCTGCCGCTCTACGGCAACACGCACACCGAGGCGTCGGCGACCGGGGCGCACACCACCCGGCTGCGCGAACAGGCGCGCCGCACGATCCACCGGGCGGTCGGCGGCACCGACGACGACGTGGTGATCTTCTGCGGCTCCGGGGTGACCGCGGCGATCGACAAGCTCGTGGCGCTGCTCGGGCTGCGCGGCGGCCCCGGCGCCGGCGGGGGCGACCGGCCGCTCGTCCTGATCGGACCGTACGAACACCACTCCAACGAACTGCCCTGGCGCGAGAGCCGGGCCGACGTGCTGGTCGTCGCCGAACGCCCCGACGGCCACATCGACCTGGCCGACCTGCGCCGGCTGCTGGCGGAGAACGAGCGCCGCCCGCTGATCGCCGGCAGTTTCTCCGCTGCGTCCAACGTGACCGGTGTGCTGTCCGACACCACGGCGATCGCGCGGGTGCTGCACGAGCACGGGGCGCTGTCGGTGTTCGACTATGCGGCCGGGGGCCCGTACCTGGAAATAAGCATGACCGGCAAGGACGCCGTGGTGCTCTCCCCGCACAAGTTCCCCGGCGGCCCGCAGACCCCCGGCGTGCTGGTGGTGCGGCGCGAGCTGATCCCCGCGGCCCCGACCGCGCCGGGCGGCGGCACCGTCGCGTACGTCGACCCGGTCGGCCACCGCTATCGGGACGACCCGGTCGCGCGGGAGGAGGCGGGCACCCCGGCCATCGTGGAGTCGATCCGCGCCGGCCTTGTCTTCGCCGTCAAGGAAGCGGTCGGCGTGAAATCCATCAACGCCCGCGAGCACCGGCTGTGGCGCAGTGTCTCCGAGCGGTGGCGGGACGAACCGCGCGTCCGCGTCCTCGGCCCCGGCGACCCCGACCGGCTGCCGATCGTGTCGTTCCAAGTGGCGCACGGCGACCGGTTCCTGCACCACAACTTCGTCGTCACGCTGCTCAACGATCTGTTCGGCATCCAGGCGCGGGGCGGGTGCTCGTGCGCGGGCCCGTACGGGCACCGGCTCCTCGGCATCGACGAGGCGCGCTCGCGGGCCTTCGAGAAGCTGATCGACGCCGGGTGGGAGGGCGTCAAGCCCGGCTGGGCGCGGGTCGGCCTCAACTACTTCTTCACTCCCACGGTCGCCGGGTACCTGGCCGACGCGGTGCTCTTCGTCGCCCGGTGCGGCGCGCGCTTCCTGCCCGACTACCGCTTCGACCCGCACACCGGCCGCTGGCGGCACCGGGCGTCGCCGCCGCCCGTGTCCGAGATCGATCTCCTCGCGGGCGGCGAGGGTGAGGAACTCGGCGAGGAGTCGCTGGCCGGGCACCTCGCGGAGGCTTACGCCCTGGCCGCGGACCGTCCCGAGCCCGCGGACGACGGGGGCGCCGGGCTGCCGGGCTATGTCGAGGAGTTGCGCTGGTTCGTCCTGCCGGCCGTCTGTCTGCAGTGACCACCTCAGCGTCCCCTGTGGTTTTCCGCAGGACGCCGCTGCGGTGGACCGCCGCCAAGTCAACGGTGCAGCTCATAGTGGCTGCGCGGGCGCCATCCTAGCGTCGGGACATGGACATCACGAGGACCTTTTCCGACCGGGCCGGCATCCTCGCCGCCGAGCCGTCAACCGAGCCGAGCGGTATCGTCGCCTTCGTCACCGACCTGGTGGAGAAGCTGGGCGGCCCGGGCGCCGGCATCGCCGTCGCCCTCGAGAATCTCTTCCCGCCGATCCCCAGCGAGGTCATCCTTCCGCTCGCGGGCTTCGCGGCCAGCCAGGGCGACCTCAACCTGGCCTCCGCGATCATCTGGACCACCATCGGCTCCGTGGCCGGCGCGGTGGTGCTCTACTACGTCGGTGCCCTGCTGGGCCGCGGCCGGGTCAGGGCGATCGCCGAGCGGCTGCCGCTGGTGAGGCTGGCCGACGTGGACCGCACCGAGGAGTGGTTCGCCCGGCACGGCGTCAAGGCCGTCTTCCTCGGCCGCATGATTCCCATCTTCCGCAGCCTGATCTCGATCCCCGCCGGGCTGGAGCGCATGCGGATCACCACGTTCCTGCTCTGCACGACCCTGGGCAGCCTGATCTGGAACTCGATCTTCATCGTCGCGGGCTACGGGCTCGGCGAGAGCTGGACCGCGATCGAGGGCTGGGTCGGCACCTACCAGAACGTCGTCATCGCGGTCTGCGTGCTGCTGTTCGCCTGGTTCGTGGTCAACCGGATGCCGCGGGCGCGGCGCCGGCGCGCCGGTTCGCGCCGGGGTGACCGGTCCTGATCAGCGCGGGCGGTCGTACGCGCCGGGCCGCCAGGCCCGCGACAGCACGAGGGCGGAGAGGCCGACGGCGGCCGCCCCCGAGGAGAGCGCCGGCACCACCGGGATGCCGGGTGTCAGGAGTGGGCTGAAGGAATCGGCCCGGAAATGACGCGAGGGATGGCTGGAATCGTCACGAGCCCAGGTAGTGCAGGACGGCCAGGACCCGCCGGCTGTATCCGGTCGTGCGGGTCAGGTCGAGCTTCTCGAAGATCATGTTGACGTTCTTCTCGACCGCGCTCTGCGAGATGTACAGCTTCGCGGCGATGGCGGCATTGGTGTGGCCCTGCGCCATCTGGTCGAGCACCTCGCGCTCGCGGTTGGTGAGCTTGCTCAGCGGGTCGACGTGGGTGGTGCGCGCGAGGAGCTGGCGCACCACCTCGGGGTCGATGGCGGCGCCGCCGCCGTGGACCCGCTCCAGCGAGTCGAGGAACTCCTCCACCCGCGACACCCGGTCCTTGAGCAGGTCGACCTCGCGCAGCAGGGCGTCGCCGTCGCCCACGGCGGCCAGCACCTCGTGCCCCTCCTCGGTGAGCAGCCGGACCAGGCCCTCCCGCAGCAGGATCGAGTCCTCGGCCAGGATCAGTCGCAAGGGATCTCCACAGTGATCTCGGTGGGGCCGCCGGGCGGGCTGGTCACCGTCATCCGCCCGTCGAGGGCGGCGGCCCGCAGCCGCAGCCCGGAGAGGCCACTGCCCTCCGGGTCGGCGCCGCCGGACCCGTCGTCGGTGACCCGGACGAGAAGGTTACCGGCCGTACGTCCGATCCCGACGGTGACGGCCGATGCGCCGGAGTGCTTGACCGCGTTGGTCACCGCCTCCGACACCACGAAGTAGGCGGCGGTCTCCACCGCCCGGGGCAGGTCGCCGCCCGGCTCGACGGTCACCCGCACGGGAATCACGGAACGCTCGGCGACGCCGGCCAGGGCCGCCGTCAGCCCCACGGTGTCCAGCGCCGACGGGAAGGCCCGCCAAGCCACCTCGCGCAGCTCCACGAGCACTTCCTCGGACTCGCGGTGCGCCTGCTCCAGCAGCCGGGCGGCCTCGGCCGGGCTGCGGCGCCGGGCCCGGCCCAGCAGCATGGCCAGCGCGACCAGCCGTTGCTGGACGCCGTCGTGCAGGTCGCGCTCGATGCGCCGGCGCTCGTGGTCCACCGCCCGCACGATGCCGGCGCGGCTCGCGGACAGCTCGGCGATCCGCCGCTTGAGCATCTCGCGCTCGGACGGTCCGAAGTGGCGCCGGGCCAGGCGCCCGTCCAGCGCGGCCAGGGTCAGGACCCCCTGCAGGTCCAGGAAGAGCAGCACCCCGCCGAGGACGACCTGGGTCAGCAGGTCCACGACGCCGATCGAGCCGCGGATCAGGCCCCAGGTGAGCAGGACCGCCAGGACCAGGCCGAAGCCGAGCAGCGCGAGAACCACGGCGGACAGCAGGCCGGCCGCGGCGTGCGCGGCGATGTAGGGCAGCAGCTTCTGCTCGTCACGCTCGGCGGGAAAGGTGTCGCCGAAGAAGCGGGACCGCCGCCCCAGCTCCAGATCGACGAACCGGCGTGCCCCCGCCCGGAAGAGGCGCAGCACGCCGCTCCGGGTCTGTGGCCACAGCATGGCGGGGCCGAGAACGGCGCCACCGAGGATCAGGTAGAGCGACTCGGCCAGGGCGATCGGAATCCCGGCCAGATATCCCGTCGCGCGCTGCGGGAAAGATTTGCCGGGCACGGGCCGTCACCTTACCTGCCACGCCAGAGGGTGGACGCCCGTCGTGAATCCCGCGGGCGGGGGGCATCCCGCACACTCGGAACGGATAGTGTCGAGATCATGACTCAGAGGCCTGTCCGCATCGGGGTGCAGATCCAGCCGCAGCACGCCGACTACGCCGCCATTCGCCGTGCCGCCGCCGAGGCGGAGGAGCTCGGCGCCGACATCTTGTTCAACTGGGACCACTTCTATCCGCTCTACGGCGACCCGGACGGCAAGCACTTCGAGTGCTGGACCATGCTCGCCGCCTGGGCCGAGCAGACCACCCGGGCCGAGATCGGCGCCCTGGTCACCTGTAACAGCTACCGCAATCCGGAGCTGCTCGCCGACATGGCCCGCACCGTCGACCACATCTCCGGCGGCCGCCTGCTGCTGGGCATCGGCTCCGGCTGGTTCGAGAAGGACTACCAGGAGTACGGCTACGAGTTCGGCACCGCCGGCGGCCGCCTCGACGACCTGGCCGGGTCCCTCCCGCGCATCGAGAAGCGCTGGGGTGCGCTCAACCCGCCGCCCACCCGCAAGATTCCCGTCCTGATCGGCGGCGGGGGCGAGAAGAAGACCCTGCGCCTGGTGGCCAAGCACGCCGACATCTGGCACAGCTTCGGTGACGCCGCGACCGTCGAGCGCAAGACCGGCATCCTCCGGCAGCACTGCGCCGACGTGGGCCGTGACCCCGCGGAGATCGAGATCTCGGCCGCGGTCGACGGCGAGCCGGAGGAGAAGGGCCGTCCGCTTCTCGACCTGGGCGCGACCCTGTTCACCGTGGAGGCCAACGGCCCGGACTACGACTTCACCGAGCTCCGCCGCTGGCTCGCCTGGCGTGACGAGGTCAACGCGGGCTGACGCCCAGATAGTCGCCAGCCGGAAGAGCACCGCCGCGTCGAGCCGGTCGACCGCGGGCCAGTGGTGGCCGTCATGCCCCGCGAAATACCGCGTTAGGACACGTCGGTGCTCAGCGCCACCTCGCGGCCGGCTTCGACGTCGGCGGTCAGGGCGTCGATCCGGCCCCGGGCCAGCCCGTACGAGTCGGAGCCGAGCACCTGGTGCAGCGGCGCCTCACGGCCGGCGACGCCGATGATCGCGGCGGCCACCTTGACCGGGTCGCCCAGTTGGGTGCCCGGCATGGCGAGGTGGGCGTCGGTCATCTCGCGGATGGCCTCGTACCCGTCGAGGGTGCCGGAAGGCAGGCCCAGCGAGCTCGTCCGCAGGAAGTCGGTGCGGGTGTAACCGGGCTCGACCAGGTTGACTCTGATGCCGAAGCCGGACACCTCGGCGGCCAGCGACTCGGTGAGGCCCTCCAGCGCGTACTTGCCGGCGCAGTAGAGGCCCCAGCCCGGGAACGCCGTGAGGCCCAGGATCGACGAGACGTTGATGATGTGGCCGGCGCCGCGCTCGCGCATGCCGGGCAGGACGGCGCGCAGGATGTTCCAGACGCCGAAGATCTGCACGTCGAACATCTGCCGCGCCTCGGCGTCGCTGACCTCCTCGACGGCGGCCAGGAAGCCGTAGCCGGCGTTGTTGACCACCACGTCCACCGGGCCGATCGTGGCGAAGGCGGCCTCGACCGCCGACGCGGAGGCCAGGTCCAGCTCCAGCGGGGTCAGCCGGGACCGGTCGACGTCCTTGTCCAGCGCGGCCTCGAGCCGGGCGGCGGAACGGGTGGTGGCCGTGACGGTCTCGCCGCGGCGCAGCAGCTGGGTGACCAGCTCCAGGCCGAGCCCGCGGGACGTGCCGGTGACGAACCAGTGCGACATGAACAGCTCCTCGAAGGTTGGTGACCCCAGCCTGTCGCCGCGGACCCGCCTCCGGACACGGCGAAGGTGGCCCAGCCATGCCCCTGTTCGCTCTTCTCCCGGCGCGGGATCATTGATCACATGACCGACCTCGGGGAGTTCCTGCGCGCCTGCCGGGAGAGCACCAGCCCGGCGGAGACCGCCCCGGCGACCAGGCGCGTCCGCGGGCTGCGCCGCGAGGAGGTGGCCCAGCTCGCCGGGGTGAGCGTCGACTACTACACGCGGCTGGAGCAGGGCAAGCACGCGACGCCGTCGGACTCGGTGATCGAGGCCCTGGCCCGGGTGTTCCGGCTGGAGGCGGCGGGCCGCGCCCACCTGGCCGATCTCGCGCGCCCGGCCCGCGCCCGCCGCAAGCAGGCCCCACCCCAGCGCGTACGCCCGGCCATGCAGCAGATGCTCGCCTCGCTGACCGGGCACCCGGCGCTGATCCTGGGCCGCCGCACCGACGTGCTGGCCGCCAACCCGCTCGCCCGGGCGCTGCTCACCGACTGGAGCAAACTGCCGGTGAAGCACCGCAACTACACGCGCTGGATCTTCCTCGACCCCGACGCCCGGGCCGCCTTCCTCGACTGGCCGACGGTCGCCGCCGACGTGGTGGGCACGGTGCGGCTCAACGCCGGCCGCTTCCCCGACGACCCGGGCATCGCCGAGCTGGTGGGCGAGCTCACGATCAAGAGCCCCGAGTTCCGTACCTGGTGGAACAGCCACAAGGTGCACCAGCGCACGCACGGCACCAAGCGCATGACCCACCCGGCCGTGGGCCCGATCACCCTGAGGTACGAAGCCCTGGCGCTGCCCGGCGACGAGGATCAGACCCTGTTCCTCTACACCGCCGACCCGGGCAGCCCCTCCGACGACAACCTCAAGCTGCTCGCCCTGTGGGCCGCCCAGGCCGTCGGCCCATGAACCAGACCGTCGGCCCATAGACCAGACCGTCGGCTCATAGTCCGGACCGTCGGCTCATAGATCGGACGTGAAGGCGAGCGCGTGGCCGGCCGCGACCAGGATCGTCACAGGCAGACCGCACCAGCGGACTCCCGGCAGCAGGAACCACCACGCGACCGAGGCCGCCGCCACCAGCAGCAGAGCCAGGCCGCCGTAGCCCGCCGCCTCCCCGGAGACACCCGGCCCGGCCCAGCGGGCGGCGAGCAGCGCGCCGGCCGACAGCAGTCCGCCGAGGTACGCCGCGACACCCGCGCCCGCCACGCGCAGCACCGTGCTGATCGTCATGGCTTTCATCCCAGCACCTCGGCCGGGCCCGCACCGGCGAACGGCCCGCGGTCAGGCTCGGAACGGGCCGGTGACGCAGTAGGTGATGCCGCCGGAGCCCGAGGACGCGCCGGACGGGCCGCGCTGCGAGGAGAAGTAGAAGCGGTTGCCCGCCGGGGTGAAGGCCGGGCCGGTCAGCTCGGAGCCGCTCTGGCCGGTCACGCGCAGGAAGACCGAGATCTTGTCGTCGGGGGTGATGAGGCAGATCTCCATGGTGCCGCCGTCCTCGGCCACGAACAGGTCGCCGGAGGCCGAGCCGGTGATGTTGTCGACACCGGTGAGCGGGGCGGGGCTGGTGAGGTTGTCGTCGTAGGCGAGTTCGTACGTGTTCGCCGCCGGGTCGAGCTGCCACACGCGGTTGTCGCCCTTGGTGGTGAACCAGACCGTGCCGCCGGCGTAGTGGCAGCCCTCGCCGCCGTTGAAGACCTTGGCCCCGGCGACCTGGTAGCGAGTTGCGGTCGGGGAGCCGTCCGGGTCGGGCACGGTTGCCCACGTGTACGAGCCGGAGGTGGCCGTGCCCGCGACGAGCACCTGCAACGTGCCCGCGCTCAGGTCGCCCCACGTGGTGGGCACGAAGCGGTAGAGGCGCCCGTCGGGCTCGTCCTCGGTGAGGTACACCACCTTGCGTACGGGATCGGCGGCGGCAGCCTCGTGCTTGAAGCGGCCCATCGCGGGGCGCACGACCGCGGTGCCCCCGAGCGGATACGTCTCCCAGACGCGACCCAGCGCAATCTCCTCGCACGACAGCCACGTGTTCCAGGGCGTCTTGCCGCCGGCGCAGTTGGTGTTCGTACCGGAAAGGATGCGGGAGGCGCCGGTGACATCGCCGTTGGCGTCGAAGACGATGCGGGACGCACCGCCGCCCATCGCCGCGGAGGTCTCGGAGTTGGAGACGTAGACCCAGCCCGAGCCCTGGGGAATGACCGCGCCGCCGTCGGGGGCGTCGTGCCACACGTACGAGGTGCCGGGCACCGTCTGCCGGGAGCGGGCCACGATCCGGCTGGTGAACCCGGCCGGCAGCTGGATGCCGTTGGCGTCGGCGGCCTGCAGGGCGCCGTAGGGCCCGGGCGCGTTCTGCGCCGGGGCGGCATAGGCGGCCGACCACGCCGTGAACGGCAAAGCCACGCTTCCCGCGCCCGCCACGGTCGCTCGCAGCAACGTACGCCTGTCCATGGAGCCTCCTCGATCGCTGTGCGGTGTCCGGAGGCTAGCTTTCCGTTACAGTGCAATGACTGAGCGTGCGATGACGAGAAGTCGTCCATCCGGCGAAGGAACGACGCTCAAGTCCGGCACCGCGCCGCCGAAAGGTCTCCTCGATCAGATGAGGGAGGCAGCCAATGTTCGGTTCCAGCAAGCGGTCCGCGGCGGAGCAGCTGCACGCGGAGCTGGCCGAGAGCCGGGCGGACGTGCAGGCAGTGACCACGCTCATGCGGGCGATGGAGAACGCCGCGTCACCGGACGAGGCCATCGGCACCGCGCTGCGGCAGGTGCGCGACCTGTTCGGGTGGGCCTACGGGTCCTACTGGCAGCTGGACCGGGCCGCCGGGGTGCTGCGCTTCGCGCAGGAGCACGGCAGCGTCAACGACGACTTCCGCCGGGTCACGCTCGAGGCGGCGTTCGCCGAGGGCGTCGGCCTGTCCGGCCGGGCCTGGCGCAGCCGCGACCTGGTGTTCGTGCGCAACATCGCCGACCTCAGCGACTGCGTCCGCGCCCCCGTGGCCGCCCGCGCCGGCGTGCGCAGCGGTGTCTGCTTCCCGCTCATCGAGGACGGCGCCGTCGTCGGCACGATGGACTTCTTCGCCAACGAGGAGCTCAGCCCCTCCGACGGCCGGATGGCCGTGCTGCGCGCGGTCGGCCAGCTCGTCTCGGGCGCGCTGGCCCGGCTGCACGAGGCGGTCCGCCAGGAGAAGGCCGTGCAGGACACCGAGGCCGTCTCCACCGTGATCCGCAAGCTGACCGAGGTCACCAGCCGCGACCAGGCCCTGCGGGTGGCGCTGGAGACCATCCGCGCCGACTTCGACTGGCAGTACGGCTCCTTCTGGCTGCTCGACGAGGACGCCGCCGTGCTGCGCTTCGCGCTCGAGTCCGGCGACGCCGGGGCCGAGTTCCGCAAGGTCACCATGTCCGCGTCGTTCGCCAAGGGCGTCGGGCTCTCCGGCCGGGCCTGGGCCCGCGACGACCTGGTCTTCGTCGAGGACCTGGGCGAGCTCACCGACTGCGTGCGCCGCCCGGCCGCCCAGGCCGCCGGCGTCAAGTCGGGCGTGTGCCTGCCGATCCGGGTCGGCGGCAAGATCATCGGCACGATGGACTTCTTCGCGACCCGCACGCTCATCATGTACCCCGGGCGGGAGAGCGCCTTGCGCAACACCGCGTTCCTGGTCGGGCAGGCGCTCGAGCGGTTCGCGTCGCAGGAGCATCTGAACACCGCCGGGCGTACGCTGCTCGACTCGATCGCCGAGGTCGAGCGCAACGTGACCTCGGCCGCCGCCGTGGCCGCCCGTAGCGAGCAGCTCACCGTCGAGGCCAACCAGCAGGTCGCCGATCTGGGCCAGGCCAGCGCGCAGATCAACGAGGTCGTGCAGGCCATCCAGGCGATCGCGGCCCAGACCAACCTGCTCGCGCTGAACGCGACCATCGAGGCCGCCCGGGCCGGGGAGGCCGGCAAGGGCTTCGCCGTCGTCGCCGGCGAGGTCAAGGAGCTGTCCGGCGAGACCGAGCGGGCCACGACCGAGGTCAGCGCGAAGGTCAGCACCATCCAGTCCCGCGTGGACGCCGTCACCGCCTCGCTGTCCGAGATCCACCACGCCGTGGAGGAGATCAACGAGACCCAGAAGTTGATCAGCGGCGTGCTCACCGACCAGATCGCCGTCACCGGCGCCATCCTCGACTGATTTCCTGGAGTCCGAAGTGCCGAAGCAAACCCCCTGGAGCAAGCTGCGCGCCGGCAACCGCCGCTGGGTGCAGGAGCGCAGCACGGCCGGCGCCGCCCGTGGTGCCGCCCGCCGCGCCAAGCTCAGCACCTCGCAGGCGCCCTTCGCCCTCGTGCTGGGCTGCTCCGACTCGCGCCTGCCGGCCGAGATCGTCTTCGACCAGGGCCTCGGCGACCTGTTCGTGGTCCGCACGGCCGGGCACGTCCTGGACACCGCCGTCCTGGGCTCGGTCGAGTACGCCGTCGCGGTCCTCGGCGTCCCGCTGATCGTCGTCCTGGGCCACACGGGCTGCGGCGCCGTGGCCGCGGCCACCGGCATCGTCGACGGCGCGCCCGTCCCGCCCGGCCACATCCGCGACATCGCCGGCCACATCGCCCCGAACGTCCTGCGGGCCCGCGCCGCCGGAGCGGAGACGGCGACGGAGATCAGCGGCCACCACTCCGCCCTCACCGCCGAGCTGCTGCGCGAACGCTCCCCGCTCGTCGACGCCGCCGTGCGCGAGGGGCGTCTCGAGATCGTCCCCGCGCAGTACGACCTCTGCACCGGCACGGTCGCCGAGGTGTCCGCCCAGCCCGCCGTGGCCGCGGCGGCCTAGGTAGCGCAGTTTTCGAGCCCCGGCCCGGCCCTCCTCGGGCCGGCCGGGGCTTCGCCGTGAAAAGATCCGGCGGACGGTGTGACAGGACCCGGGCAGCCGGACAGGTAGCGGTCATGAAACAGCAAACGGCGGAGGACCGGTTCCGCGCCCTCCACGAGGCGACATTCCGCGACCTGCTGCGGTTCGTCGAGCGCCGGGTGCCCCCGGACGAGGCCGAGGACGTCGTCGCGACCGTCTATCTGACCGCGTGGCGGCGCTTCGGCGAGGTGCCCGAGGACGCCCGGCCGTGGCTCTTCGCGGTGGCCCGGCGGACCATGGCCAACCAGACCCGCGGCTGGCTGCGACGCAAGGCGCTGGCCGTGCGGCTCACGGCCACCGACGAGCGACACCACCCCGACAGTACGGCCGGCGCGGCGTCGCGCATCGACCTGGAACGCGCGTGGCGCGGCCTGAGCACGGCCGACCGCGAAGTGCTCGCGCTCGTGGCGTTCGACGGGCTCACCTCCGATCAGGCGGCCACCGTGCTGGGATGCCGCCGGAGCACGTACGCCATGCGCCTCGCCCGCGCCCGCAAGCGGCTGCAAGCCGCCCTCGACCCCCGCCCCGACGCCGCATCCGTGCCCATCCTGCAGGAGCAGCCGTGAACCTCTCCGTCCTGGACCCTTCCCGCGACCGCGAGCCGACCGAGATGGAGTGGGCCCGCTCCCGCGCCGCCGTGGAGCGAGCGATCGCCGGCGGGCGTCCCGCACCCGCACCGAACCGGCGCTGGCTCACCGCGGGCGCCGCCCTGGCCCTCGGCGTGGCCGCCGCCGTGGTGGTGCCCGCCGTCCTGCCCGGCGCCGGCAACGAGGCCATCGCCTCGTGGACCGCCGTGCCGACCGCCCGCACCGGCGACCAGGTGCTGCCGCAGGCCCGCGAATGCGCCCGCAACGACGTCGGCGGCACGTCCACCGATTCGGTCGCGCCGGCCGACGTCCTGCTCGCCGAGCAACGCGGCAAGGCGACGCTGCTCGTCCTGCGCAAGCCCGGCGACATCACGGTCGAGTGCCTGTCGGCCGGGGACGTCGGCATGGCGTCGATGTCGCTGACCGGTCCCGGCGCAGTCCCGCCGCCGGCGCCCGCCGGATCGGTGACTCTGGAGACGATGAGCTCCTACGGCGACGGCGACGACATGTGGTCCAACATCATCGGCCTCGCCGGCCCCGGCGTCACCGGAGTGGAGGTACGCCTGGACAACGGCCGGGTCATCCAGGCCAGCGTCCGCAACGGCTGGTGGGGCGCGTGGTGGCCCGGCCCGGAGGGCGGCGAGGTCGACACGTTCACCGTCGTCGTGCACGCCGGTGTCCGTACCACCACCCACCGCCCGTCCCAGCTGCCCTGACCGGGGCGCGCCGGCCGGAAGGGGCAAGCCGGCGCGCCGGACCGGGTCCTGCTCGATCCGCTCGGGCCGGACGGAGATAGCCGCTCTCGGCCCGCGATCCACGACCACATCGCGGATGCGGCGCTCACCTCACCGCTCACCACTGTAGTGAAGGGCCTGCTGATACCGCCCATGTCGAAGGTCCGGCTCTACGCGGCGATCCGTCGGGACGCTCGCGCCGGCTTGTCCGGCCGGGCGATCGAGGCCGAGTATCACGTGCACGCCGGACCGTGGGCAAGGTGCCGGCGTCGGCCTGGCCGGAGCAGCGGAAAGCGTTACCGGCTCGGCCGTCGAAGCTGGACGCGTTCAAGCCGGTGATCGATGAAATCTGTGGATGGATCTCGACACGCCACGCAAGCAGCGGCACACCGCCAAGCGGATCATCGATCGGTTGATCGCCGAGCAGGTCATGGCGAACGGCTCGACGGTGATCGGCCCGGGATCGGGCCCGCGGGCGGGATGCCCACGGGCCCGGTGAGCGGTTACGCCGGTTCGATCCAGATGGTGCGGTAGCGGACGTTGGCGCCCGGGTCGCCGTGGTCCTGGAGGCGGATGGGCTGGGCGGATGCGTTCTCGGCCGCGCCGTTGCCGGTCGGGCCGTCGATCTCGATGTTGTTGTGGACGGTCACGCCGTTCCAGACGACGGTGACGCGGGCGTTCTCGGTTTTTGTCGTGCCGTTCCAGCGGGCGGCGCGGAAGGTCACGTCGTAGGTCTGCCACGTTTCCGGGGCCGTGGCGGCGTTCGAGGACGGCGCGCGCTTCAGATAGATGGCGCCGGCGTCGTCGGTGGCGGGGACCTGCTTGCCGTACGAGTCGAGCACTTGCAGTTCGTATCGGTCCTGCAGGTAGATGCCGCTGTTGCCGCGGGCCTGACCGGTCACGTCGGCCGGCAGGGTCGGGATCTGGAATTCCACGTGCAGCTTGAAGTCCCCGTACGTCTGCTTGGTGCGCAGGTCTCCGCCCAGCACCTCGGCCGACCCGCCGGAGACCGGCCACGTCGGCGCGCTGCCGTCGGCGTTGCGGAAGGCACCGAGCGTCCCGCCGTCGAAGAGGGTCACGCGGCTGGTGCCGTTGTGCGTCCAGCGTTGCTGGGCCACGTTCGCCCACTCCCAGAGTTGCACGGCCGTGCCGTCGGCGCTCGCCCCGCCGGCCGCGTCGAGCACCTTGCCCGACGCCGGGTTGAGCAGCGAGCCGTTGGCCTGGGTCTGCCACACCTGCGCGGCGCTGTTGTTGCAGGTGTAGAGCTGCACCTTGGTGCCGTTGGCCGTGCCGGCGTTGTCGATGTCGAGGCACTTGCCCAGCGCCCGAAGCGTGTCGCCCTCGCGGGTCCAGCTCTGCGCGGACGAGTTGTTGCACGTGTAGAGCTGCACCTTGGCGCCGTCGGCGATCGAAGCGTTGTCCACGTCGAGACACTTGCCGCCGATGCCGGTGATCGTGCCGGTCTTGGTGGCAGCGGCGGACGCGAGCGTCAGGCTGTCCAGGTTGACGTGGCCGGAGTCACCGCTGTCGACCCGGTACGAGACGGTGTTGCCGCCCGCCTGCAACGTGACCGTGTCAGTCACGTTCGCCCACGTGTCCCAGTTGCCCGTGTCGGCGAAGCTCACCTGTTTCACGCGCGTGCCGTTGACGTACAGGCTGAGGGTCTTGGTCCCGGCGGCCGGGTTCGGGCCGTTGCTGAAGCGCAGCGACACCGGGTACGCCCCGGCGGTGGGCACGTTGACCGTGAAGGTGGTCGCCGCCCCGGCCGCGCTGTGGCCCGCCGCGAAGCCGGTGCCGGTGTAGCCGGTGTGGTCGCTGGCGAACGACGTGCTGCCGCTGAGCCCCGACCACTCGGCCTCGACGCGGTCGGACTTGAGTGTGGTGCCGTTGGCCAGGCTGTTGAGCGTGTACCAGGCCTCGGTGCTCCACAACGACGAGCCCGACGCCGAGGTGAACGGGCGCGGGGAGCGGACGTGCACGACCCGGCCCGGCTTGAGCCCGGCGAGTTTGAGCGTCACCTTCAGCTTGTCGGCCGACAGGGTGGCGGACGTGACGGTCAGCGTCTCCTCGTCGACCTTCGGGCCGCCGTAGTCGGGCGTGGGCACGTAGCGCCACTGCTTCGCCCGGTAGCGGGTGGCCAGCTGCGCGGCGGTCGCGTCCGACACGGGCTGGGTGTACTCCAGCTCGAAGCCGTCCGTGACGGCCCGCATCGCCTTGATGTCGAAGACGCTGGTGCCGTTGGGCGTCAGCTTCTGGAGCCCGTACGTGAGCTTGCCCTCCTGGCCCCAGTTGCCGCCGGCGCCGAGCCCGCCCGCGTAGAGCGCGCCGTCCGGGCCCTGGCTCAGCCGCAGCACGCCCATCTCCAGGCCCTGGGTGAGCCGGAACACCGCACCCTGGTACTGGCCGCCGACCTTCTCCAGGTACGCGCGCTGGATGCCGCCGTAGGTGACGTCGCCGAAGAGCATCTGACCCGCGTACGGGCCCGAGCTGAGCATCAGCGGCGTGCTCGGCGAGTTGGCGATCTCGTTCTGGGGCAGCCACAGCACCGGCTGCGTCACCGGCTTGAGGTCGAACGGGCCGTCCGGGTTGGTGTAGTGGCCGAAGAAGCGGTCCTGCTTGATCTGTACGAGCTTCGACGCGGGGAGCCAGCCGCCCTGGTTGTCGAGCACGAAGATGTCGCCGTCAGGGCCGAAGTTCAAGCCGTTGGGCGTACGCAGCCCGCCCGCGACGTACTGCACCGCGCCCGTGGACCGGTTGATCTTCAGCGTCGTCCCGCGGTTCGGCGAGCCCTGCGGGTCCGTGGTCGCGCCGCCGAGGTTGATCGAGACGGACAGGTTCAGATAGAAGTAGCCGTCCTGATAGAGCAGCCCGAACGCGAACTCGTGGAAGTTGCCGTCGAAGGGCCACGTGGCGACGCGGCGGTACTGGTCGATCGTGCCGTCGCCGTTGGTGTCGTTGAGCTCGGTCAGCTCGTGCTTCTGCGAGACGTAGATCTTCCCGTCGACGATCTTGAGTCCCATCGGCTCGCGGAGACCGGTGGCGATCTTCTTGTACGTGACCGGGCCGCTTCCGGTGGCGCCGGTCAGGACGTACACCTCGCCGGCCACGGTGTCGCTGCCACCCCACGTGGCGATCGCGAGCCGGCCGTCGGGGAACCAGTCCATCGCGCTCACCTGCGGCTCGAAGCCCGGCGGGCGCAGGTTCCCCAGCGTGTAGCCGGGATGCACGCCGGTCAGCGGCAACCCGTCGCCCGGGCTGTCCCCGGCCGTCTCGCACTCCTTGCGGCCCGGGGCGGTCACCCGCACGACCCCGGCGTCGGTGCTCAGCACGCTGGTCGGGACCACGGCGTACGCACTCGCCCCCGGCGGCCGCCACTCCAGGGTCAGCTGCTGCCCGCCGTCCCGTTCGAAGAAGTCGATGTGCAGCCCGTGGTAGCCGGTGGCCAGCGCCACGGAACCCTCGACAGCGGTCGCGCCGTGCGCGCCGTCGTTGGTGATGACGGTCGTGTTGTCGATGCGCAGGCGCGAGCCGTCGTCGCTGGTGAGGCGGAAGGCGTACGTGCCGGCGGCGCCGATGTTGATGTTGCCCAGCACCTCGGACTGGAACCGGTCCTCGAGCCCGAAGTCGGCGGCGGTGGTCCAGTTGATCGTGGGGAGCAGCTTGTCGACGTTCGGGGTCTGGCCGGGTTTCAGCGTGCACAGCGAGTCACGCGACGTCTGCAGGTCGAACGTGCGCAGCGTGACGCCGGGCTCCTGCGGGGGCACGTCGGCGGCGGCAGCGGGCACGGCGGGCAGCAGGCCCGCGATCGTGGCAGCTATCAGCAGGCTTCTCTTCATGGACCGCCCTCACTTTGACTTCGACGAGGATCGATGCCTTCGATGCCTGAAGACGGTAGGCCGCTTTCGTACGGCAGTCCATAACTTTTGCGCGTTTATTGAAAAGTGTTGTTTCCAGATTCGCGCCGGAACGCGCCGGGGGCCCGGCCGTACTCGCGGCGGAATGCCCCGGCCAGGGCGGATTCGGTGGCATAACCGGCCCGGCGGGCCACGGCGGCCAGGGGCGCGTCGGTCTCGCGCAGCAGGCGGGCGGCGTGACCGAGACGATGGGCCAGCAGATAGTCCGCGGGCGTCCGGCCCACCGCCGCGGTGAAACGCCGGGTGAACGTGGCCCGCGACATGCCCGCCGCCCGGCTCAGGTCCTGCACCGTCCACCTGGTCTCGGGGCGCTCGTCGATCGCGCGGACGGCGGCAGTGATCGCCGGATCGGACGTCGCCGGCCAGTCCGCCGTGTCGAGCCAGCGGCGCAGCGCGTTCGCGATGACGAGATCCAGCCAGGCGTGCCGCGCGGCGTCGACGACGAGCCCCGCCGCCTGGTGCTCGTCGAACAAGGCCGTCAGCGAGTCCGGCGTACGGACCACGATCGGGTCGGGCAGCGCGGCCAGATAGGGGTGCACATGCTGCCCGGGCCCCAGCCGGTACGCGCCGCAGAGGAACTCGAAGTCGGCCGGCCCGGCCATCGGCTCCGCGGTGCCCAGCTCGACCGGGGTCAGCCCGCGCAGCGCCCGGGGCGCGGAGGCGAGCCCGTGGTCGGCGCCGGAGGTGACGAGCACGACGTCGCCCGGCCCGACCGCGACCGGAGCCGCGTCGCCGGTCAGCAGCCAGCCGGTGCCGCGCAGGACGACGTGGAAACCGCTGCCGACCAGATCCGAGAAGCCCAGGTCCCAGGGGCCGGACTGCCGGAACCGCCGCACCGTGCCGCGCCCCACCCGCAGGGCGGCGAGCGCCTGACTCATCGCGTCCACCGGCGCGATGCTACCTACGCGCACCTGTGTGCGACGTCGCCGCATGGTCCCCGGGCCGTCGGCGGGCTTGGCTGGAGGGCATGAGGGATTGCATCGTCATCGGCGCCGGCGCGGCGGGACTCAGCGCCGGACTGACGCTCGCCCGGGCCCGGCGTACGACCTGGATCGTCGACGCGGGCCGCCCGAGCAACCTGCCCGCCGCCGTCATCGGGGGCCTGCTGGGTCACGACGGGCGACCGCCGGCCGAGTACTACGCCGCCGCGCGCGCCGAACTCGCGGCCTACCCGGCGGCCGAGCTCACCGGCGGCGAGGTCTCCCGGGCGGTCCGCCAGGAGGACGGCACGTACGCGGTGACGCTCGCCGACGGGCGCCGGGAAACCGCGCGGACGCTTCTGCTGGCGCCGGGGATGGACTATCGGTATCCGCCGGTGTCCGGGCTGGCCGAGCGGTGGGGCGGCGACGTGTTCCACTGCCCGTTCTGCCACGGCTGGGAGATGCGTGACCGCCCGGCGGCGGTGCTGGCGACCGGGGCGGTCGGCGTGCACGGGGCCTTGAATCTGCGCGCGTACACGGACGACATCACGTTGCTGACCAACGGGACCGAGCTGTCCGGCGCGGAACGGGACCAGCTGGCCACCGGCGGCGTCAAGGTGGACGAACGGCCGGTCGCCGCGGTCGACGGGCCGGGGGCGCGGCTGAGCGCGGTGCACTTCACGGACGGCGCCGGGCTGGATGTGAAGGCCCTGCTGGTCAAGGCGTTCCTGTACCAGCGGTCGTCGCTGGCCCGGGATCTCGGCGCCACGGTGACCATGCTGCCCGAGCACCTGGGGGTCGAGGCGATCGTCGTCGACGCGATGTTCCGTACGGGGGTGCCCGGCCTTTTCGCCGCCGGCGACGCGGCCACGTCCGTCCCGCCCTCCATGGCGGCCGCCGTCGCGTCGGGCTATCTGGCGGGAGCGGGCGCGGCGGTGCTGGCCGCGGCCGGGTACTGACGGCTCAAGTGCTGGCCCGCACGACCAGACGGTGACCGGCGACGACGCGGCGGGCGGGGGCGCCGGCGGGACGGTCCTCGAGACAGTCGAGGGCCGCGCGGGCGATCGCCTCCTTGTCCGGGGCGACCGTGGTGAGCGGCGGGTTGCCGTAGCGGCCGTCCTCCACGTCGTCGAAGCCCGCCACCGCCAGGTCGCCGGGGACGGTCAGGCCGTGCCGCAGGGCCGCGCTCATCAGGCCCAGGGCCAGCTGATCGCTGAAGCAGAAGGCGGCGTCGGCCCGGCCCCGCAGGGCGGTGAAGGCGTCGGCGCCGTCGGTGCGGTGCAGCCGGGCGACGGGGATCTCGAGCGTCGGATCGGCCGTCAGCCCGGCCTCGGCGAGGGCTTGGCGGTAGCCCTCCAGGCGCCGGGTGGCCGTGCCGTTGCCCAGGTGGGGCTGCAGGCCGACGGCGGCGATGCGGCGGTGGCCCCGCTCGATCAGGTGCCGGGTGGTCTCGCGGGCGGCGGCCACGTTGTCGACCGCCACGTGGTCGAAGAGCCCGCCGGCGTCCTGCTCGCCGAGCAGCACGACCGGCACGTCCGAGGCGCGGTGGGTGATCTCGGCGGGGGAGAGGGCCCACGGGCTGAGGATCACGGCGTCGACGGTCTGGCCGGGCACGCCGTCGATCAGCGTCCGCTCGACCTTGGCGTCGCCGCCGGTCTGCTGGATGGAGAGCAGCAGAGAGCGCCGCCCGGCCTCCTCGGCGAGCAGGCCGGCCAGCTCGCTGAAATAGGGCGAGGCGATCTCGGGCACGGCCAGGGCGATCAGCCCCGAGCGGCCGCCGCGCAGGTGACGGGCGGCGGCGTTGGGCCGGTAGCGCAGCTCGTCGATGGCGGCCTGCACCCGGGACCGGGTCTCCGGCGCCACGAGGGCGAAGCCGCTGACCACATTGGAAACGGTGCGGACCGACACCCCGGCCCGCTCGGCCACCTGTCGCAGGGTCGCGCTCATGGTGAAAACTCTACCGGGAGGACTTGCAACGTGGCATGCCACGTTGCAAGCCTAGAGGACATGACGACGACCGACATCGGAACCGCAGCCCGCGAGGCCATCTACCGCGACGGCATCACCGCCTGCAAGGGCGCCTTCACCCCCGAGTGGGCCGACACCATGCGCGAGGACATCGAGAAGGCGTTCGCCGAGGCCATGGCCCGGCCGAACGGCGCGGTCGGCCGCGGGCCCAAGCGCTACTACGTGGAGATCCACCCCGAGCAGCTGCGCGGCTTCGTCGACCTGGTGACGCACCCGTGGGTCACCGCCGTGTGCGAGGCCGTGCTCGGCCCGCAGTGGCAGATCGTCGAGCTGGGCTTCGACATCCCCTTCGCCGGCGCGGTCAACCAGCCGTGGCACCGCGACTTCCCCATGCCCGAGATCACCCGCACCCAGGGCAAGCTCGACTCGCTCGCCTTCAACCTCACCGGCGTGGACACCGAGGAGGACATGGGCCCGTTCGAGATCGCGCCCGGCACCCACTTCGACGACTCGCCCGACTTCGGCCACGGCATGTTCCCGCCCAAGAAGGCGTACGGGCGCTACGACGAGCGTGCGGTGCGCAAGTTTCCGAAGCGCGGCGACATCTCGGCCCGCTCGGCCCTGACCATCCACCGGGGCACGCGCAACGACTCGCAGAAGTCACGCCCGGTCCTGGTGCTGGGCATCGACGGGCCGGGCGCGATCAACGGCGACCGCCACGACACGGCGGTCACCCACGACTATTGGGCAGCCCTGCCCGAGCAGGTCAAGCAGCACCTGCACTGCCCGGTGGTGGACGTGCTCACGCCGATCACCCAGAAGCACACCATCGAGGGTCTCGTCATGGGTGAGGCGTGAGCACCACTCACCGCTGCTCCTGCTTCTCCTCGAAGCAGCGCTGGACCGTCTGACGGGCCCAGCGCATGCGGCGCACGGCCAGCTCGGGGTGCTCCCCGAACTCGTAGGCCATGGCCGCCGAGCAACCCACCGGCCCGGCGTCGGCCAGCAGGGTGGTGGTCTCGCGGACCACCGCCTCCTGGTCCGGGCTCTCGCCGGCCTGCAGCGTCGAGGCGAACAGGGCCTCGGCACGTTGATGGTGTCGGTTCGTCATCGGACTCCTTGCCCTTTCTCCTCGTGGGGTCCTTCGAGTCTCAACAGATCGATCATGTCCCGCAATTCGTTTCCCCCGGTGACGCCGCGCACAGTGGGGTGCACCCCGGCAGCGGTCGTCTGACCAGGTGGTTTCGCGCGGCACGGGTTCACCGGGGGCGCCCGCCGCCGGATGATGGGCGAGGTGAGCAGACGACGACTGCCGGTCACCCTGCAGATCCGCCTCGTGAGCACCTCGGTCCCCGCCCGGCTGCGCGCGGCCGCCGAGCTCGAACGCCTCGCCGCCGGTGTGGACCTCCCGCTGGCCGCCGTCGCCCGGGACGCGCTCGTGCGCCTGGCCCAGGACCGCGTGCCGGCCGTCGGCGCGGCGGCGACCGAAGGGCTCGGGCGGCTGTCGCCGCGGCTGAACCCCGGCACAGTGGACTTCGGCGAGGTGGCGCCGGGGGCGGAGCAGAGCGCCGACGTCCTGGTCGAGGGGGCGCTGCTCGCCCGGGCGGGCACCGTCACCGTGTCCGACGCCACGTTGCGGGCCGGGCTGACCGGAAACCGGCTGCGCGTCACGTGGACCCCGGGCGCCGGCGTGTTCCACGGGTCGGTGACGTTGCACGGGCCGGGCGGCTCGGCTTCGGTGCTGGTGACCGGGCGCTGCGGCACCCCGTCCGAGCCCGAGGCGCCACCACGCCGGGTAGGGCCGCTCGTGGTGGTGGGGGCTGTGGTCGTACTCCTGCTGGTGGGTCTGGGGTTGGTCGTCCGCAACCGCGGCGGCAGCGCTCCGGCGGCGGCACCCGTCTCCGCGGCGCCGCTGCTCGCCCCGCGGCGCACGGTCAGCTCGGATCGGCCGGAGGTGCTGGCCACGGTCCGGGTCGGCGGCGAGCCGGAGGGGGTGGCGGTCGCCCCGGACGGGCGGACGGTCTACGTCGCCGATCAGAGTGCCCGGGCGCTGGTCGTGGTGGACGTGCGGACGCGCCGCGCGACCCGGGTGCCGTTGCGGGGCATCGCCCGGTTCGTCGCCGTGGCGCGCGACGGCGCCGAGGTGTTCGTGTCCATGTACGACGACGACCTCAGCGGCAGCGGCGTCGCCGTCGTCGACGTGGCGAGCCGGAGCGTGGTGCGGCACCTGAACACCGGCGTCCAGCCCTACGACCTGGCGGTCGCCCCGGACGGGCGGCTGTGGGTGCCGATCCACGGGGGCAGCGGCGTGGAGATCTTCGCGGCCGGGGCCCGGCGCCGGTCCGCGCGGGTGCCGGTGCTGCGCAACCCGCACTCGGTGCGGTTCTCGGCGGAGCGGCAGCGCGCCTTCACCCCGGACCACGAGTCGGACGCCGTCTCGGTGATCGACACGCGCACGAACCGGCTGATCACGTCGGTCAAGGTCAGCCGGGCGCCGCACAGCCTGGCCGTGACCCCGGACGGCGACACCGTGGTGGTCGCCGCCTTCGGGGCCGACGCGGTGAACCTCGTCGACGCGGGAACCCTCGCGCGGCGCGGGCCGATCCGGGTCGGGCGGCAGCCACAGAGCGTGGCGGTGGCGGCGGACGGGCTGCACGCGTACACCGTGAACGAGGGCGACGACACGGTCTCCGTGGTCCGGCTGCGCGACGGCAAGGTGACCGCGACCGTGGCGGTCGGGCGCAGCCCGCGAACCGTGGCCGTCTCACCCGACGGCCGGTTCGCCTATGTGAGCAACGGCGGTGAGGGCTCGGTCTCGGTGCTCGACCTGACGTCCCGGTGACTCAGAGGGCGGTGATCTCCACGTCACCGCGGGCGGTGCTCGGGTCGACCGGGTGTCCCTTCTGGGTCCAGCGCACCCGGCCGGCCGCGGCGAGCCGGCGCGCGGCCCGCCGGACGTCCTCGCGGTCGCCCGTCACGCCGGCCAGCGGGAAGCGCCGGGTCCGCCCGGCCGCGGCCAGCACCCGCTCCTCGAGCTCGCGGTCGGCCGGGCGCAGACCCCGCCGCTTGCAGGCGCCGCTGCACCAGCGCACCTGCTCCCAGTCGCCGGCCCACGCCTTGCGCCACGTGATCGTGCGGCCGCACGAGGCACAGATCCTGGTGTCGGGCATGATCAGAAGCATAGGCTCAGACCTCGAGCCGCGGCCGCCGATCCAGGGCGACGAAGGTCAGCCCCTTCGCGCGCAGCGCGGGCAGGACGGTCTTGAGCGACGTGTACGTCTGCGACCGGTCCCCGCCCCCGTCATGGCACAGCAGGATCTGCCCCGGCCGCGCCGCCACCAGCCGCCGGGTGATGTGGGCGACCCCGGGCCGGGACCAGTCGCGCGGGTCGTCGCTCCAGTCCAGCGGCACCAGCCGGTGGCCCGCGGCCTCGCGCAGCAGACCTGGGGACCAGTCGCCGCCCGGCGACCGGAAGAGCGCCGGCGTCTGCCCGGTGGTGTCGTGGATCTTCTCCTGGCCCCGCAGCAGCTCCTTGTTCACCAGCTTCCGCTTGCGCTTCCCCAGGTGCGTCGGATGGCTCCACGTGTGGTTGGCGACGTGGTGCCCGTCGCGGACCACGTCGCGGGCGATCGCCTCGTGGCCGAGCACCTGGTTGCCGATCATGCAGAAGAGCGCGGGCACGTGGTGCTTCTCGAGCAGGCGCAGGATCTTCGGCGTCCAGACCGGATGCGGCCCGTCGTCGATGGTCAGGGCGATCGTGTCCGAGGGGAAGGCCGGCCCGCCGACCGCCCGCCGATAGTCGGCGAGCGTGCGCACCGGCTCCTTGAGCACCGGCAGGGTGAGCGGCGGTTTCGAGGGCGCGGGCGAGGGGGCCGGCGGCCGGGGCGTCGTGGTCGCGCGGGCGCTGCCCGGGGTGCGCTGGCGGGGGATGGCGGCCGAGCCGGCCAGGGTAAGCGTGCCCAGGGCGACTGCCCCGGCGCCGAGGACCCGGCGCCGGGAATAGCCGGACAATCCCGTTGATGTGTGGTCATCCATGATCACGACACGGGAAGGTAGCAACAGGCGTCAACGCCCGCACTGTCAGACGAAGGGCACTCCCGCCGGCTGCCCGAGCAGAAGCCGGCCCGGCAGGGCGAACTGCATGGTGGAGAGGTTCGCGGCCTGCGCGGCGGCCATCCCGTCCCGGAAGACGCGGCCCAGGCGGCTGCTGGTGTAGAGCGGCTCGGAGCTGGCCGTGGCGTACATCGACAGCAGCACCTCGCGGGCGGTCTCGGTCACGTGCGCGATGGCGCCGCGCAGTGCGGCCCGTTGCTCGTCGGTGGTCTCCTGCCCGGCGGCGGTCGTGCTGTCCAGCTCCCCGGCGGTGGACAACAGCAGGCCCCGCGCGGCGGCGACCCGGGCACTGGCCCGGCCTACAGCGACCTGGGTGCTCTCCATCGCGGCCAGCGGCTCGCCGGTGAAGGCCGTCTTGGCCCGGGCCACCCGCACCAGCTCGTCCACGGCGCCCTGGGCCATGCCGATCAGCACCGCCGCGCAGCCCGGATAGACCAGGTTCACGGTGGGCAGCCGATAGGCCGGCCGGTCCAGGCGGTTGGGGGCGAAGAGCGAGAAGGCCAGGTCCGACGGTACGAGCACCTGGTCGGCCACCACGGAGTTGCTGTCCGAGGCCCGCATGCCCGCGACGTCCCACGTGTCGAGCACCTTCACCGCGTCCCGGGGCACGAGGCAGAAATGGAGTCCCGTTTCCAGCATTCCGGCCAGCAGGAACCAGTCCGCGAGGTGGGCGCCGCTGACGATCTTCCAGGTGCCGGTCAGGTGGAAGCCGCCCTCGACCGGGGTCATCCGCCCGGGCTGGCCCGAGTTGGCGATGAGCGGATCGCGCCCGCCGCCGAAGATCTCCTCCGCGCGCTCAGGGCCGAGCAACCCGGCCGTGAAGCCCATGTTGAGGTTCCACACGGTCCAGGCGGTGGGCCCGTCGACGCGCGCCAGCCGGGCCAGCAGGTCGAGCACGACGGCCGGGGCGGCCTCGTGCCCGCCCAGCTCACGCGGCGTGTAGAGCCGGAACGCGCCGTGCTCGCGCAGCTCCCGCACCAGCTCCTCGGGCAGCCGGCCGAGCGCCTCCGCCTCGTCCCGGTACTTCTCGACGGCCGGGCGCAGCAGCTCGGGCAGGTCGTGCACAGAGTGGGTCATCGTCGATCCTTCGCAGGGCCCGGGGAGTCCGGGCCGGTCGGAACGAGATGCACCACGCCCGCCGATCGTGCGCGACCGAGGCGGTGATGCGCGTCACTCCTCGAGCCGGTACGCCAGCCGCAGGTGCGCCGTGCGGCCGTCACGCAGGCTGTGCAGCCACACCATGCCCGGCGGGCAGTGGTCCGGGGCGTCGGCCGGATTGACGAAGTCGGTCTCCCACACCATGACGTCCCGGCTCGCGGTCGCCTCGCGGAGCCTGGTCCGGACGCCGGCCCCGAGCGTGTAGTCCAGCATCATGAGCATCACCTCGGGGGTGCCCGTGAGCCCACCCAGCACGGTCAGCCGCGCGTCCGGGCGGAAGCTCTCGCGCAGCATCCGGTGATAGTGGCCACTGTGGGCGGCGTCGAGGGTGGCGTCGGCGTGGGCCCGGCTCGCGGCGGCCGCGGCGGCGGAGTCGGCGTGCGCCCCGGCAGCGGTCTCGTGCAGGACCCGGCGCAGCGCCTGCCGGCCGTCGCGCAGGCGGCTGCGGACGGTGTGCTCGGGCACCGCGCACAGCTCCGCGATCTGCCGGTACGACGAATGCGCGCTGAAGTACCGCAGCACGGTCACCTCGCGTACGGGCCGGGGCAGTGCCGCCACGGCATGGTGCACCCAGTCGCGCGTCGCGGCCCGGTCGAGCAGCTGGTCAGGACCCGGCCCCGGGTCGGCGGGCAGCAGCGGCTCGGGCTCCGCCACCGGCACGGCCCGCCGCGCGCGCAACGCCATCCGGCAGTTGTTGCGCACGATCGCCCGCAGCCACGGCCCGGCCACCGCGGGGTCCCGCAGCTCGGGCAGCCGGCGCAGCGCCACGAGCACGGCGTCCTGCACCGCGTCCTCGGCCTCGTCGACATGGCCGAGCAGGCTGATCGCGACGGCCCGCATCCCGGCCCGATGCTGCTCGATCAGGCCGGCGAAAGCGACGTCGTCACCGCTCTGCGCGGCACGGGCGAGCTCCACAGTCACAGCAGGCAACGATACGACCGGTTCACATCCCGATGTCCAGCCCGGCATAGTTCTCGGCCAGCCCGGTCGCCCCGGCGCGGCTCGACGTCACCCACCGCAGCTGCGACAGCTGCAGCTGGGCCTCGAACGGGTCGGCCGAGGCGTGCAGCATGGTGGTCATCCACCAGGAGAAGTGGGTGGCCCGCCACACCCGGCGCAGGGCGTCGTCGGAGTACGAGTCCGCGAGCCGGGCGTCGTTCTCCTTCAGCAGCGCCACGAGCGCCCGGGCCAGCAGCGCCACGTCGGCAATGGCGAGATTGAGACCCTTGGCGCCGGTCGGCGGGACGATGTGCGCGGCGTCCCCGGCCAGGAAGAGCTGCCCGTGGCGCATCGGCGTCTGCACGTAGCTGCGCATCGGCAGCACGCTCTTGTCGGTGATCGGCCCCGGCGTCAGCTTCCAGCCGTTCTCGCCGTCGCCCAGGCGGGTGGCCAGGGCGTCCCAGATCCGCTGATCGGACCACTCGCCCGGGGCGGTCCCGTTCGGCACCTGCAGATAGAGGCGGCTGACCGTGGGGGAGCGCATCGAGTGCAACGCGAACCCGTCGGGATGCCACGCGTAGATGAGCTCGTCGGTCGAGGGCGCCACGTCGGCCAGGATCCCCAGCCACGAGTACGGGTACTCGCGCTCGAACGTCTGCGCCGGCACCGCGGTGCGGCTGGGCCCGAACGAGCCGTCGCACCCCGCGATCACGCGGGCGTCGAGCCGGCCGGGCCTGCCGTCCTTGCCGACAAAGGTCACGTACGGGGAATCGGTGCCCACGTCGTGCAGCGCGGTCTCCGTCACCTCGTAGACCACCTCGGCGGTGCCCGCCGCCACCAGGTCCTTCTGCACCTCGGTCTGCCCGTAGACCCAGACGCTGCGCCCGGTCAGGTCGACGAAGTCCAGATGGTGCCGCTCGCCGGGATGCTGGAGGTAGATGCCGCGATGCTCGTGGCCCTCGGCGCGCAGCCGGTCGCCCAGGCCCGCCTCGGTGAGCAGCCCGACGCTGGAGTGCTCGAGGATCCCGGCCCGGATGCGGGCGGCGACGTACTCCTGCGAGCGCGTCTCGACCACCACGGCCGCGACCCCGGCGCGGTGAAGCAGGTGGGCGAGCAACAGGCCGGCGGGACCGGCTCCGACGATGGCGACCTCGGTCTTCATGCTCCGAGCAGAACCGCCGGGCCGCCCGTACGGCAAGAGGCTCTTTCCGCCCAGCGGAAGCTTGGGTGGCCGCGGCGGGTCCGCTATCGTGACGGCGATGGTCCGCTCAGACGCCCGCGAGAACCGCGCCCGGATCCTCGCGGCCGCGCGCGAGGCCTTCCTCGCCGACGCCGACGTCTCGATGAACCAGATCGCCCAGCGCGCCGGCGTCGGGCCGGGCACGCTCTACCGCAACTATCCCCACCGTGAGGCGCTCGTCCTCGACATCTATCAGGAGGAGATCGACCGGCTCGCCGCCGCGGTCACCACCCTGCTCGCCGGGCACCCGCCGGTCGAGGCGCTGCGGCTCTGGACGGTCGAGCTGGTCGGCGCCATGCGCACCAAGCACGGTCTCGGCGGCGCCCTCAGCCCGGCCGACCACACGGCCATCACCGAGCGCTCCTACGGCCCGGTCATGACCGCCATCACCCGCCTGCTCGACGCGGGCAAGGCCGACGGCAGCATCCGCCCCGACGCCGAGCCCGGCGACTTCCTGCAGCTCACCGGGGCGCTGTGGCGGGCCGCCCCGGACCGCACCGGGCCGATCCTCGACCTCATCCTCGACGGTCTGGGCCGGCGCCCGCAGCGCTGACCGGCCGCTTTCAGTGGCGGCGGAAGAAGTCCCACGCGATGCGCGCGGCGTCGATCTCGGAGCCGGGCTCGGTGGCGCCGGGCCACACGTGCCCGCCGTTGCTGATCCGATAGAAGACGACCTCGGCGCCCCGGTCGCACTGCGAGTACGTCAACCGGGTCACGTGCTCGGTGACCGGCGTGGCGTCGGGACCTTGGCGGCAGCCGTCGAGCCGCGCCCACGTCTGCGCCGCGATCGGGGCCGCATAACCCCAGCGCAGATCGGCACTTCCCGCGTACGGGTTGACCGTGTCCTGCTGCCCGTGCCATGTCACCACGGGCACCGGTCGCGTGGGCCGGCAGTCCTCGACCTCCGGCACGGTCACGTCGTCGGGATCCGGGCGCCCCGCCCGCAGCCCGGCTCCCGCGGCGATGGCGGCGATCCGGTCGGCGAGGCGACAGGCCAGGGCGGAGGACATGCGCGCGCCGCCGGAGTGGCCGGTGGCGTACGTGCGGCGGGGGTTCGTGCACAGCGTCGCGGACACCACGTCGATGACCCGGCCCAGGAAGGCGACGTCGTCGCGGGCGTCGGGCGGCGGCATCTGCCCGGCCGTGGTCGGCACGCCCGGCACGTTCCACGCCCAGCTGCCCGCCGGGGGCATCGGATCCTGCGGCAGTGTGATGGCGCCGTCCGGGGCGGCCACGATGAAACCGTTGGCGTCGGCGACCGGGCGCAACCCGCTGTAGTCCATCTGGCCCGGGCCGTTGCCGCTGCTGCCGTGCAGGTTGAGCACCAGCGGTACGCGCCCGGTGGCGGCCAGCGCCGGCGGGACGTGCACGAGGACCGGGTACGTGCGCCCCTCGAAGTCGACGCCGACCGTGGTGTCACCCCGGTCGGCGGGTCGCGAACAGGCGGCGGCGGTGTCCACGGTGGCCGGCACGGTCAGGCCCAGGGCGGCCGACAGGGCAACGGTGGCGAGGGAGGCGAGCACGATCAGACATTAGCAAACATCGATCAATTGACGCGTACGCCGGAAAGTGATGCACCCGCGCCGGTGTGGTGCCCGCGCGGGTGGCTCCGTGCGGGCCGGGCCCGTCAGTTCTCGCGCAGCGGGCGGCCCTGGCCGTCGACGCCACCGTTGACGAGGATCAGGATGCCGTCGATGAAGCCCCAGAGGCCGCCGGCGCCACAGGTGACGAGGGAGACGACGAGCTGGAGGACGCCGGTCTTGGTGTCACCCATGTAGAAGCGGCCGACGCCGAAGCTGCCGAGAAAGATGCCGAGGATGCCGGCGACGAGCTTGGACTTGTCCGAGACGCCGACGGGCTGCTGGAACTGTGCGTTGGTCATGACGCGCCACCATAGTGATCACCGTCGCCCCCGCCGCGGCCCGCGCCCACATGTTGAGACGATGGCCGTTGATGCCGCCCTTTCGGGCAACCGGACCAGCCGACCGGACGATCCCGCGCGGCGTCGGCGGGGCGGCGAGCCGGCGATCATGGGCATGACCGGCCCGCTCGCCGGGGGGCGGGCACCGGCCACGGACTGATCGGCATGCGCGAGCGGGCCAAGGCGGCCGGGGGTAGTCTGTCCGCCGGATTCCAGCAGGATGACACGTACGTCGTCGAAGCGGTCCTGCCGCTGGCCGAGGCGCGAGCGGGTTCGTCCTGAAGCGGCCGGCGGAACGAAGGTTCTTTCATGGACAGCACGCGTGATCGGCCGTCGGCGGCTCTGTTCGGCAACCGGCTCCTGGTGACGGCCCCGGACCCCCGGTGGCGCAACGAACTGGCCGACCGGCTGGGCCGGGAGGGCTGCGCGGTCCGGCCCGCGGAGACGGGCGCGCAGGCCCTGGCCTTGCTCGACGAGCACGACTTCGACCTGGTGATCGTCGACGTCGAGATCGCCGATGTCGACGAGCTGGCCCGGCACCGGCCCGCGCTGATCGAACGCCCACCGATCCTCTGCGTGTGCCCGTGCGATGCGCTGCCGTCGCTGGTGCCCGAGCTCGGCGTCGAGGTGGAGGACTACGTCACCAAGCCCGCGCGGATAGCCGAAGTGCTGGCCCGGGCGGAAGTGCTGCTGCGGGGCAAACGAGCCGGTCGCGCGGAATCGGCGCTGCGCCACGGCGATCTGCAGCTCGACGACGTCCGCTTCCGGGCCCGGCGCGGCGGCCGGCCGCTCGACCTGACTCCCGCGGAATACCGTCTGCTGCGCCACCTGATGCGCAATGCCGGCCGGGTGCTGTCCAAAGAGCAGCTGGCCCGGCACGTCTGGGGCGAGCCGCGAGGAGCCAACAATGTGGAACGCCTGATCTCCCGGCTGCGCCACAAGGTCGGTGGGGCTCTCATCCACACTCGCCACGGCTTCGGCTACTGGTTCGGCGACGGCAGCGCCACGCAGTGATCTGAGCCACATCAGGTCTTTGTCAGGTCGTGGTCCGGGCCGCGTCAGGCCGGCTTGTTTGTATGGGTTTATCAACGTTTCCGCCTCGCGCGACGAACGGAGAAACCCATGTTCGAGACCCTGGCTTCCGCCGGGCGCATCCCGGAGTACCCGATGCGGCGCGAGCCGCAGTGCCCGTTCTTCCCGGCGGCGACGGTGCGCGAGATGACGCGCGAGGACCCGGCCGGCAAGGTACGCATCTGGGACGGCAGCACGCCCTGGTTCGTCACCCGCCACGCCGACCAGCGGGCCCTGCTCAACGACCCGCGGCTGAGCATCGACGAGAAGCGCCCCGGCTACCCGCACATGACCCGCAGCCGGGCGGCGGGCGCCCCGCACCACCCGGCGATGATCACCAACACCGACCCGCCCGAGCACACCCGGCTGCGCCGCGGCGTCAACGCGCCCTTCATGGTCAAGCGGGTCGAAGCTCTCCGCCCGCGCATCCAGCAGGTCCTCGACGGACTCATCGACGACATGCTGGCCGGGCCCCAACCGGCCGATCTGGTGCAGGCGATCGGGCTGCCCGTGCCCACGGTGGTCATCACCGAGCTTCTCGGCGCCCCGTACGCCGACCGGGAGATGTTCCAGCGCACCAGTCACGTGCTGATCAGCCACGACTCGACGCCCGAGCAGTCCGCCGCGGCCGGGCGCGAGCTCGGCGGCTACCTGGCCGCGCTGTTCGCCGAGAAGATGGCCGCGCCTGGCGACGACGTGATGTCGGAGATGGCCCGCAAGGTGCGGGCGGGCGAGATGGCCCACGAGGAGGCGCTGACCATGTCCAGCGCGATCCTCATCGCCGGGCACGAGACCAGCGCCAGCATGATCTCGCTCGGCACCCTGGCCCTGCTGCGCCACCCGGACCAGCTCGACCTGCTGCGCTCCTCCTCCGGCGATCCGAAGTTCGTCGCCGGTGCGGTCGAGGAGCTGCTGCGCTATCTGACCATCGTGCACACCGGCGTGCGGCGCATCGCCAACGAGGACATCACGCTGCACGACACGACCATCAAGGCCGGCGACGGCGTCATCTTCGAGCTGGCCGGGGCCAACTACGACGAGCGGGAGTTCCCCGAGCCGGAGAAGCTGGACCTGACCCGGCCCGCCCGCCAGCACCACGCCTTCGGCTACGGCGCGCATCAGTGCCTGGGGCAGTCCCTCGCCCGCGTCGAGCTGCAGGTTGTCTACGGCACCCTTTACCGGCGCATCCCGACGCTGGCCCTGGCGGTGCCCTTCGAGGAGGTGCCGTTCGCGATGGAAGGCGTCGCGTACGGCCTCAAATCCCTGCCCGTGACCTGGTGAGGTGGTTGCCGTGAAGGTGGAGTTCGACGAGCCGAAGTGTGTCGCGGCCGGGCAGTGCGCCATGGTGGCCCCGGACGTGTTCGACCAGCGCGACGACGACGGCGTGGCGATCGTGCTCGACGCGACCCCGGACCCGTCGCTGCACGACGAGGTGCGCGAGGCGGCCGCCGTGTGTCCGGCCGCGGCGATCCGCCTGGTGGAGCAGTGAACCGGATCGTCGTCGTGGGCGCCTCGGCGGCGGGCCTGGCTGCCGCCGAGACGCTGCGCCGCGAGGGCTACGACGGCACGCTCACCCTGATCGGGGAGGAGCTCGACGCCCCGTACGACCGGCCGCCGCTGTCCAAGCAGATCCTCGCCGGCGACTGGGAGGCGTCGAAGCTGGCCCTGCGCACGGCGGATCAGCTGAGCGCGCTGAGACTGGAGCTGCGCCTCGGGGCGGTGGCCACCGGCCTGGACCGCGAGGCCCGGCTCGTGCACCTGGCCGACGGCGGCAGCATCGGCTACGACGGCCTGATCGTGGCCACCGGTGTGCGGGCCCGGCGGCTGCCGGGTCAGGGCGGGCACGTTCTGCGTACGCTGCATGACGCGGTGGAGCTGCGCAAGCGGCTCGGCCCGGGGCGCCGCTTGGCCGTGGTCGGTGCCGGATTCCTCGGCGCGGAGGCCGCCGCCATCGCCCGCGGGCTCGGCTGCGAGGTGGTGCTGCTCGAACCCGCCCCGGTGCCGCTGGCGCACGCGGTGGGCGACCGGATCGGGAGGATCCTGTCCCAGGTGCACGGCGAGCACGGTGTCGACCTGCGTACGGGCGTCGCCGTCACGGCGGTCACCGACGGAGGTGTGCTCACCGCTGACGGTGCGCTGGTCGAGGCCGACGAGGTGCTCGTCGCGATCGGGTCCCGGCCCAACACCGAATGGCTCGAGGGCAGCGGGCTGACGGTCGGCGACGGCGTGGTGTGCGACGAGTTCTGCCGAGCCGCGCCCGGCGTCTACGCGGCCGGTGACGTGGCCCGCTGGCACAACCCGCTGTTCGGCGAGGAGATGCGCATCGAGCACCGCACCAACGCCGCCGAGCAGGGCATGGCCGCCGCCCGCAACCTGCTCGGCGCGGCCCGGCCGTTCGCGCCGGTGCCCTACTTCTGGTCCGACCAGTACGACCTGAAGATTCACGCGTACGGCCACCTGCGCGGCCACGACCTCGTGACGATCGTCGCGGGCGACGTCGCCGAGCGGCGTTTCCTGGCGGCGTACCGCAAGGGCGACCGGCTGGTCGGCGCCCTGGCCGTCGGCATGCCGCCCAAGGCGATCCGGTCCTGGCGGCAAGCCATGGCCATGGGCGCGTCCTGGTCATCCGTCGTCAGCGAAGGAGTGCCGTCATGAGCGGTGGAGACGTGATCGTCGTGACCGGAGCCGGTGGCATGGGCCTGGCTGTCGCCCGGCGCACCGGCAGCGGACGTACGGTCATCCTGGCCGACGCCTTCCGCGACAGCCTGGACCGGGCCGTCGCCACACTGGACGCCGAAGGCTACGACGTGCGCGGACACCTCACCGACGTCGGCGACCCGGCCGCGGTGACCGGCCTCGCCAAGGCCGCGACGGCGGAAGGGCACATCGCCGCCGTGGTGCACACCGCCGGCGTCTCGGCGGCGACCTCGACCGTCGAGAAGATCATGCGGGTGGACCTGGCGGGCACCGCACACGTCATCGACGCCTTCGCCGACGTGGCGGGCCCGGGCACGGCGCTGGTCTGCGTCTCCAGCATGGCCGGCCACTACGCGACACTCACCCCGGACGACGAGCGGGCGCTCGCCACGGCGCCTGCCGGCGATCTGCTGGATCTGCCGGCGGTGACCGCGGTACGCGAGCCGGTGGCCGCGTACATCCTGGCCAAGCGGGCCAACCACGTCCGGGTGCAAGCGGCCGCGCCCGCCTTGAACAGGCTCGGCGCCCGGATCAACACCGTCAGTCCCGGCGTCATCGCCACCGCGATGAGCCGGGCCGAGGCCCGATCCGACAGCGGGGAGCACATGATGGGCATGCTCGAGGCGTGCGGCATCGGCCGCACCGGAACGCCCGGTGAGATCGCCGAGGCGGTGGCGTTCCTGACCGGCCCGGACTCCCGCTACATCACCGGCACTGACCTGCTGGTCGACGGCGGCCAAGCCGCGTGGCTGCGCTGGCACCGCCGGTAACAGGACCGCTATGTCCTTTTGGCTGCGACGGTGGTGCGGATCGTGCGGAGGAGTTCTTGGGTGCGGCTGTCGCGTAGTGCGCCGTCGCGGTGGACGGCGTAGTAGGTGATGGGGGGCAGGTCTCGGATGCGGATGGCGGACAGGCCGTGGGGTGCGGTGACGCAGCCGGTGACGATGGCGAGGCCGACGCCGAGGCTCGCGAAGTGGATCATGAGGGGCCAGCCTTCGGTTTCGACGGCGACGTTCCAGTGCACGTCTGCTCCGCGCAGGGCGCGTTCGAGGTTGGCTCGGTGCGGGCGGGTCGGTGGGGGGACGACGAGGTCCGCGCCGTCGAGGTCGGCGAGGGTGATGCTGCGCCGGGTGGCGAGGTGGTGGTCGGCGGGGGTCAGCAGGACCTGCGGGTAGCTGGCGATCTTGGCGACGGTGAGGTCGGCGGGCAGCACGTCGAGGGCGGACACGCCGAGGTGGGCGCGGCCGGCGCGGACGGCGTCGAGCATGTCGTGGCGGTGGGTGTGCAGCAGTCGCAGGCTGCCGGGGCGGGCGGTCAGGGTGCTGCGGACGGCGTCGCCGAGGATGTGCAGGTAGGCGGCGTGACCGGCGGCCAGGACCACGGGCCGGCTGGCCGGCACCTCGTGCAGCTCGTCGAGGAAGGCGGTGAGGCGCTCCTGCTGGTCGCGGGCGAAGCGGGCCAGTTGCTCACCTTCGGGGGTGAGGACGAGGCGGTGGCCCTGGTGCTCCCAGAGTGTGCAGTCGAGTTGCCGGGCCAGGGCCTTGAGTTTGGTGTGCAGCGCCGGCTGGGTGATGTGCAGTGCGGTTGCGGCCCGGGTCATGTGCAGGTGGTCGGCGAACACGGCGAACGCGGACAGGGCATCGAAGGTGATCCGCGGCATAGGTGGAAGCTTATAGTGCCCGGGCCAAACTATATTTTTATTTCTATAGCGGGGCGATCATGCTGGATTCATGATCACAGCGAATCAGCTCCGCGTCATGCCGTTGCACGCCATCACCGAGATCCTGGGTACAGGCGGCTTGCAGCAACGTCTCGTTCTCGAGCTCGACCGGCTGCCGGCCGCCACCCGCACCGCCGTCACCGATGCCGCCGCCTGGGCCGGCCGGCTGCACGAGAGTCAGCACCGGGTCCGCGAGCCCTACATCAACCATCCGCTGCGGGTGGCGCTGCGGATCCTGTGTTACTACCGGGTGCACGATCCCGACGTGCTGACCGCCGCGCTGCTGCATGACACCGTCGAGGACCAGCCCTGGGCCGTCGCCGCCCGTTGCGGAGCCGGCCCGCCGCCGCGGGAGGCCGCCTTCGCCGCGCTGACCGACCGTTACAGCGCCCGCGTCCGCGCCCTGGTGGCCGCCGTCACCAACCCGATCACCACGCCCGGCACCGACCGCACGCAGTCCTATCTTCGGCACCTGTCCACCGCGGTGGCCGCGGAGCCGTGGGCGCGCGTGATCAAATTGTCCGACTTCACCGACAACGCCGCCGGTCTCATCCACACCCCCGGCCCCAAGGCGCAACGCGCGGCGGTCAAGTACGGCCCCGCCGTCGCCGTGATGCGCGACCTGCTGCACCGCCCGGACACGCCCCTCGCCCCGGCGGTCAAGGCTTACATCGACACGAAACTCGACGTGGCACAGGGACGCATCGCCGCCATCGCCGCGGCCTGAACACGCCCCGACGGGTTCCAGCTGCGCGCGCCGAGGTCCCCCCGCGGGGCTCGCGGGGGGACCTAAGGGCGCGCGGGTCACTCCTTGAGGCCCAGGTGCTCGATCGGGGGCACGCGCAGGAGGTGGCGGACCGGCAGGATCGTCGTGCCCAGGGCCAGCAGGGTCGCGCCGGCCAGGATCGCTGCCCCGCCCAGCGGCGGCACCCAGGGCAGCAGGCTGCCGGTCAGCGCGTGCACCACCGCCGTCAGGGTGACCGCGGCGATGGCCCCGCCGAGCAGCAGCGCCACCCCGAGCAGCCCGGTCTGCTCGGCGTTGACCATGCGGCGCGCCTGCCGGCCGGTGACGCCGACGATGCGGAGCAGCGCCAGTTCGCGCCGGCGGGCCAGGGCGGCCATGACCATCGTGTTGGCGGCGGCCAGGGCGGCGTAGCCCACCATCACGCCGACGAGGAGCTTGTTGAGCCAGGCGCTGAGGGCGAGATCCTCAGCCAGCTGCCCCGTGCGCCCAGCAGCGTCGCCCACCGCCACGAGCGTCGGCTGGCCCGCGCCGCTGGCACTGCTGCTGCCGTTGCCGTTGCCGCTGTCGTTGTCGCTGCCACGGCCGCTGGCGTTCGCGGCGCCGGCGGTCAGAGCTGCGGTCAGGTCGGGCGTCGCCCCCGGCGCCAGCTTGACCAGCACCTCGCTGTCCGCGGTGCCGGCCGTGTGCCCGGCCACCGTGTCGTGGTGCAGGATCAGGTCGCCGAAGCCGAGCCCCCGCTCGTAGACGGCGGCGACCGTCAGCGTGGCCGGTGTCCCGTCGCCGAGCCACAGCTCGATTTGGTCGCCGGCGTGCCAGCCCTGCATGCCGGCCCGGATGCTCGACACGGCCAGGCTCGTGCGGTCGAGGGCCGCCAGGTCGCCCTCGCTCACCTTGAGGTCCAAGGTGCGGGCGGCGTCCACCGGGTCGAGGGCCAGCGCCCCCACGGACTCCGCCTCGCCGCCCATGATCCGCACCACCGCGGACGTCGGCCGCAGCCCGGTCACGCCCTCGACGCCGGGCAGCTCGCGCAGCTTGGCGGTCGTGCCCGACGGCAGCCCGGCCGGGGAGGTGACGATCCGGTCGGCGATCAGGCCGTCGCGGCTCTGCGCCACGGTGGCCCGCTGGATGTTGTCCTGCAGGAACCACACCGAGCCGCCGAAGCCCACGGCCAGCACCAGCGCGGTGAGCACCGTGGCGCCGCCCTTCGCGTTGGCCCGCAGGTTGGCCGCGGCCAGGTGCCCGCTCGCGCCCCACACCCGGCGGAACAGGGGGCTCAGGAGCCGGGCGGCCGCCTCGTTGACCCACGGTGCGAGCAGCGCGATCCCGGCGACGAAGAGGTAGAGCATGCCGAGCGCCCCGGCCAGCGCCGCCTCCCCGGTCATGGCGACGGTGACGGTGCTGGAGGCGACGGCCCCGGCCAGGCAGAGCAGGCCGAACCACAGGCGCACCTTGCCGCCCCGGGCCGGCTCGACCGCGATCTCGCCCAGCGCCTCGACCGGGCGGATGCGGCTGATCCGGCGCACCGCCAGCAGCGCGGCCGCCACGGCGACCAGCACGGTCAGCAGCAGCACCGCCGCCGCGGACACCAGCCCGGGCACCATCGGGAACGTCGCGCTGAGGAACCCCCGGTCCACCAGCTCACCGTGGACCCAGCGCGCGGCGAGCAGCCCGGCGGGGATGCCCAGCACCGCGCCGGCCAAGCCGAGCAGCGCCGCCTCCGCCGTCACCATGCCGCGCACCTGGCGGGGAGTGGCGGCGACGGCCCGCAGCAGGGCCAGGTCGCGGCGGCGGTGCCGGACGGACAGCCCGACCGTGCCGGCCACGACGAAGACGACCAGCAGGACGACGTACCCCCCGAAGGTGCCGCCGATCTGGATGAGCAGGTTGCGCATTGGGCCCTCGGCGGACTCCTCGGCCTGCCCGCGGTCGTCGCCGGCATAGACACGGGCGCCGGCCTCCGCGGCGATCGCGGTTACCGCCTGCCGGTCGGCGCCCGGGGCGAGGAACACCCCGACGGCGTCGGCCCGGCCGGGACGCGGGTCGATCGCGGCTGCCGCCCGGTCGGTGAAGAACACCGCGGCCGGCCGGGTGCCGGAACTGTGCGCACCCTCGGCGACGCCGCTGACCTCGTAGCGATGGGCCGTGCCGTCGACGAGCAGCTCGATCGTCTGCCCGGGGCGGAACCCAGCCGCGGCGGCCAGCCGGTTGTCGACCACCACCTCGTTGTCGGCGGCCGGCTTCCCGCCCGCCACCATGGCGTACGGCATCAGGGAAGCACTGCCCCAGCCATGACCGGCCAGCGGAATGCCGGCGGCGGCCGCGGCGACGACCGGAAGGGTGCGATCCGCGACGGCAGCCGTGACGCCCGGCACGTCGCGCAGCTTGCCGGCGAGGTCGTCGCCGACCGTGCCGCCCTCGGACAGCGGAACCGTGGTGGTCACCTTCTCGCCGTCGATGTCCTTGCCGGTGACGGTCAGGTCCCGGTGGGCGACGACCAGGTCCGCGGCGGCGTAGCGGTAGGGCGCGCCGTGATAGCGCACGCCGGACTCCACCAGCATGCCCATCGCGGTGAGCACCAGTGCGCCGATCGCGAGGGCCAGCAGCGTGGCGACGGTGGAGCCGGGGCGGTGGCGCAGCATGCGCGCGGCGAGGCGGGTCATCGCACGGCCCGCCCGTCCGCGCCGTGGCCGGCGCCGTTGGCGACGAAGCCGCGCTCGATCCCGGCCACGGCCGGCTCGCGCCGCCGGTCGAGGGAGGTCAGCAGCTCCGCGATGTGCGCGGTGCCCGGCTGCGGGGTGTCGGTCACGATGCGACCGTCCGCGAGGACCAGGACCCGGTCCGCATAGGACGCCGCGACCGGGTCGTGCGTGACCATGACCACCGTCTGGCCGTGCTCGTCGACCACCGCCCGCAGCAGCGCCAGCACCTCCGCGGCCGTGCGGGAGTCGAGCGCCCCGGTCGGCTCGTCGGCGAAGAACACGTCGGGCCGCGTGACCAGCGCCCGGGCGATGGCCACCCGCTGCTGCTGGCCGCCGGACAGCGCCGCCGGCCGGTGGTGCAGCCGGTCACCGAGCCCGACACGGGCCACCACGTGGTCGAGCCACGCCTGGTCCACGCGGGACTTGCCCAGCTCGGCCGGCAGCACGATGTTTTCCCGGACGGTCAGCGCGCCGACCAGGTTGAACGCCTGGAAGATGAAGCCGATGCGCTCGCGGCGCAGCATGGTGAGCTTGGTCTCGGAGAGCCGCGACAGCTCGGTGCCGCCGACCCAGACCCGCCCGGAGGTGGGGCGGTCGAGCCCCGCGGCGGTCTGCAGCAGCGTGCTCTTGCCGGAGCCCGAGGGCCCCATCACGGCGGTGAACGTGCCGGTGGCGAACGCGGCGTCGACACCGTCGAGGGCGGTGACGGCGCGCGGGCCGCTGCCGTAGACCCGGGTGAGTTGCTCGACCCGGACGGCATGGTCATCATGGCTGGGCACGGTCGGTCCTTTCGGTAGCGAGGTGGTCGGTGCGCGCACCAGAAACGCTACGGATCGGACGGCTTGAGATCGATCCAGCTGACTACCCAGTCTGAGGTACAGCAGGGGGTACGAGAGGCATGGCGGACAACCAGCGGGTCGCCCTGGTGACGGGGGCCGGGCGGGGGATCGGCGCGGCCACCGCCCGGGTCCTGGGCCGGCGCGGCTACCACGTCGTCGTCAACTATCGGCGCGACGCCGAGTCGGCGCGGGCCGTGGTGGCGGCGGTCGAGGCCGCGGGAGGCACGGCCGGCACCGCGTGCGCTGACGTCTGCGACCCCGATCAGGTACGAGCCCTGGTCGACGACATCCTCGAGCGCCACGGCCGGATCGACGCCCTGGTCGCCAACGCCAACGTGCGCCAGCCGACCCGGGCCACCCTGGCCGAGACCACCTGGGAGGACCTGATCGGCAAAGTCGGCGCCGAGCTCGGCGGTGCGTTCTTCGTCACGCAGGAAGTCCTCGCCGCCATGCGTGAGCAGGGCTCGGGCCGGATCGTCTACGTGTCGAGCATGTCCGCCGAGTGGACCGGGAAGCAGCAGATAAGCCATGCTGTGTCCAAGGCGGCGCTCAACTCCTTCGCCCAGCAGGTGGCGGCCGAGGCGGGCGAGTTCGGGGTCACCGTCAACACGGTCGCGCCGGGGGCCGTGCGCACGGAGGCGAGTGATCGTTTCATGCTGCCCGGGATGGCCCGCCATCTCGCGGGGCACTCGGCGCTGGGCCGCATGGTCGAGCCTGACGACGTCGCCGCGGTCATCGACCTGCTGCTCGACGAGCGCACGGCCGCGCTCACCGGCGCCTGGCTGCCCGTCGACGCCGGCTATCACGTGATGGTCGGCGGCCCGCCCCGCCTGCCGGAGGCATGACCCACCCGCCGGGCCGGAGGCATGACCCACCCGCCGGGCCGGAGGGATGACTCGCCCGCCGGGCCCCGGGGGAGGAAACGCCGGCCGGAGGCATGACCCACCCGCCGGTCCGGAGGGATGACTCGCCCGCCGGGCCCCGGGGGGAGGAAACGCTGGCCGGAGGCATGACTCACGGGCCGGAGGAGTGACAGGCCCCGGCGCCGGGTAGCCAGTTGACATGGCCACGAAGACGCAGCACCAGCTTAGTGCGGCTGAGCGCGACGAGATGTCCGACAGCACCTTCGCCTTCCCGCGCGTACGCAAGGAGCCCTTGAACGACGCCCGGCACGTGCGCAACGCGATCGCCCGCTTCGACCAGGTGCGTGACGTGAGTGACAAGGAGCGCGACGAGGCGTTCCAGCGGATCAAGCGGGCCGCGAAGAAGTTCGGCGTCGAGCTGTCGGAGTCGAGCTGGCACGAGCTCGGCAAGCCCAGCCCCGCCCGCAAGTCCTCGGACAAGCCCCGCGACGACGCGTCCAAGGAACAGCTCTACGCCGAGGCCAAGCGCCGGGGCATCGCGGGCCGCTCGACCATGACGAAGGCCGAGCTGCAGCGCGCGCTGCGCGATCGATGACGGGCCGAGGGCTCAACCCGTCAGCACCGGCAGATTGTCGAGGCCGAAGACGATCGACGCCCGCCGGAAGCGAGACCGCGGTGCTGGACATGCCCCCGGTCGCCGGTACCGATCTCACCCGGCGGCGGTGCCGACCAGAGATCCCACGCCGTAGGTGACGGCCATGCCCAGAGCGCCGCCCGCCATCAGCCGCACCACGGCGCGACCGGGCGGGGCGCCGCCGAGACGAGCACTGAGCCAGCCGGTTGTGGCCAGCGTCGCCAGGACCACGACGGCGGTGACCGCGACCCGCGTACTCGGTGGCGGTGCCAGCATCGCCACCAGCGGCAGAACTGACCCGGCGGTGAAGGCGATCGCGGACGCGACGGCGGCCTGCCACGGATTGGCCAGCTCGCCGGGATCCAGGCGCAGCTCTATGTCGGCGTGGGCGGCGAAGGCGTCCTTGTCGGTGAGCTCCCGGGCCACCTGCCGTGCGGTCGCTTCGCTGAGCCCCTTCGCCCGATGGAGTGCGACCAGTTCCTCGAACTCCTGCTCCGGGAACTGAGCCAGTTCGGCCCGCTCCTTGTCCAGCAGGGCCCGCTCGGTGTCGCGCTGGCTGCTGACCGACACGTACTCGCCCAGCGCCATGGACACCGCGCCCGCCACGAGGCCGGCGACGCCGGCGGTCAGGACGGGCCCGGTGGCCGTGGTGGCGCCGGCCACCCCGACGACCAGCCCGGCGGTGGACACGATGCCGTCGTTGGCGCCCAGCACCCCCGCGCGCAGCCAGTTCAACCGGCTCGACACGGCGGTGTCGTGCGGCTCGCCCGGATGCGTCACCTCAGAACCTCCTCGATGCGGCGCCTGCGGTGGTCGGCCCAGGCCCACCGATCGTTGCGCGGAAACGTGAATGCCGGCAAACGCGCATCAGGAGTTCTCGCCGGGCGACAGTCAGGGCCGGCGGGCGCGGATGATCGCGGCGTGCATGCTCTCGGCGTAGGCGCCGGTGAACTCGACGCTGATGTCGGTGAACCCGGCCGCGGTGAGCCCGTCCAGGTATTCGGTGCGGGACAGGGCCCCGGCGATGCAGGCCGACCAGTCACCGACCACGCCGCGTTGCTCCGGAGTCAGGTGATCCTCGGCGACCACGTCGGAGATGCCGATCCGGCCGCCCGGGCGCAGCACCCGGTGCATCTCGGCGAAGACCGACGGCTTGTCGGCGGACAGGTTGATCACGCAGTTGGAGATGATCACGTCGACCGAGGCGTCCGGCAGCGGGATGTCCTCGATGTGACCCTGATGGAACTCCACGTTGGTGGCGCCGGCCTCGGCGGCGTTGCGGCGGGCCAGCTCCAGCATTTCGTCGGTCATGTCCAGCCCGTACGCCTTGCCGGTGGGCCCGACCCGGCGGGCCGACAGCAGGACGTCGATGCCGCCGCCCGAGCCGAGGTCGAGAACGGTCTCGCCCGGGTTCAGGTCCGCGACCCGCAGCGGGTTACCGCAGCCGAGGCTGGCCCGCAGCGCCGCCTCGGGCAGCTCGCCCTGCTCGGCGTCGCCGTAGAGCCCGTCGGTGCCGCACTGGGCACCCTCGGTGGCGCGGGTCGCCGCGTCGGCGTAGCGGGCACGAACCTGCTCACGGATCGCCTCCCCGTCGCCGACGCCGAGACCACTGGCGGCAGCCGGAGTCCCGCAACAAGATCCGCCGCCGATGTCGGTCACTGTCGAAACGGTGTTGTCAGTCATGGCAGCTCCTTCGGTTTCGATAACCGTCGAAACCGAGCTTGCTCGCGGTTTCGATACATGTCAAGCTCGACGCATGTCGAAACCGGCCGCCCTCACCCTCGCTGCTCCCGACCCCGCCGCAGCCCAGCAGTGCTGCCCGCCGATGTCGCAGCAACGCCTCGAGCCCGGCACCGCGGCCGATCTGGCCGCCGCGTTCAAGGCCCTCGGCGACCCGGTCCGGCTCGAACTGATGTCGATGATCGCCTCCGCCCCCGGCGGCGAGATCTGCGTCTGCGACCTGACCCCCTCCTTCCAGGTGTCCGGGTCGACCATCTCCCACCACCTCAAGACCCTGCGCGCAGCCGGCCTGGTCGACGCCGAGCGTCGCGCCAGCTGGGTCTACTACCGGGCCCGCCCCGGCCTGATGCGCCGGCTGGCCACCCTGCTCACCCCGGACGCGGAGGAAGCGACGTCATGAGCGACACCAAGCCCACCGTGCTGTTCGTCTGCGTGCACAACGCCGGCCGCTCCCAGATGGCCGCCGGCTGGCTGCGCCACCTCGCCGGCGACACCGTCGAGGTCCGCTCCGCCGGCTCCGAGCCCGCCGACCGCATCAACCCGGCCGCGGTCCAGGCCATGGCCGAGGCCGGCATCGACATCACCGACCGGACCCCGGCCAAGCTGACCTGGGACGCCGCCGAGGAATCCGACGTCATCGTCACCATGGGCTGCGGCGACGCCTGCCCGGTCTTCCCCGGCAAACGCTACGAGGACTGGAAGCTCGACGACCCCGCCGGCCAGAACCTCGACGCCGTCCGCCCGATCCGCGACGAGATCCGCGACCGCGTCCAAGCCCTGCTCAAGGACCTCCGGCCGGCCTGACCGCTCCTACACGGCGAAGTTCCGGAGCAGTCGCAACGCCTCGGTGGCGTGGGGGCCGCGGGTCAGCAGGCCGGATGCGGCCGGGTCGAGGCGGCGGGCGCCCACCCGGCAGAAGGCGGCCGCCGGCCCGCTGATCGTCGACTCCGCGGCCGGATCGCCGTACTGCCACGGGGTGCCGTCCGGCCCGGTCAGATCGCAGTGGATCGGGACGGGGGTGAGCCCGGCCGTCCGGAAGGCGTAGGGCAGCGTGTTCCAGCCGAGCCAGGCGACGTGCCGCAGCCGGGCCGTGTCCGGATAGGCGAGGCCGGCGGGCCCGGTGATGTCCAGCGCGTGCGCCCAGTGCTCGGCCAGGCGGGTCGTGGCCAGCGTGCGCGGCTTGAGGGCGGTGGTGACCCACGGCACCGGCCGGTCCGGGTCGGCGGACCGCAGCGCCCGTACGGACGACCGCCGCGCGGACCGCCACCGCGCGAACACCGCGTCCGGCGCCGCCCGCTCGATGTCGACCATGACGGCCATCGCACTCTCCACAGTGGTGCCGTAGCTGAGCCAGTCGACCGCCCGCGGCCCGCCCAGCGCCGCGGTCACGGCCTCCTCGGTCTGCGCCAGGTGCAGCACCACGTCGGTGACCGTCCAGCCCTGCGCCGCCGACGGCCGGAGCCAGGCGTCGGCGGGCAGCCCGGCCAGCACCGCCTCCAGCTGGTCCTGCTCCGCCTCGAGGTCGTCGACAACATCGGTCCGGAACATGGCAGCACCTCCGCACGACAGCCCCTGCGCCTGGACCGGACGTTACGCCGGTCAGGGCCGAAGGTCCCGGTCGCCGGTTCCCCTCGCCTCTGCGCAGCGCCCGCCCGCGCTCGTAGCGTCGGAGGTGACCTCAGGGAGGTGCTGTCATGAGGACCTGGTCGGTGGACGACGTCATGACGAAGGCGGTCGTCGCGGTGCCCGGCGCCGCGACGTACCGGGAGCTGGTCGATCTGCTGGTGGGCCGCCGGTTCAGCGCGGTGCCGGTGGTGGACGACGGGCAGCGGGTCACGGGCATCGTGTCCGAGACGGATCTGCTGCGCAAGATCGAGTACGCCGGTGCCGACGAGCCTCGCCTGTTCGAGGGCCGCAGGCGCCGGGGCGAGCGGGCCAAGGCGGTCGCCACCACGGCGGCCGGGCTGATGACCGCGCCCGCGGTGGTGATCCGCGCGGGCAGCACCGTGGCCGCCGCGGCCCGCCGGCTGGACGCCGAGCACGTCAAGCGCCTGCCGGTGGTCGACGAGGAGGATCGCCTGGTCGGCATCGTCACCCGCGGCGACCTGCTGAAGGTGCACCTGCGCGCGGACGACGACATCCTGGCCGACGTACGCACGGGCCCCCTGCACCCGTACGCGGACACCGCCCACGCCGAGGTCGCCGACGGGCTCGTGACCCTGCGTGGTCAGGTCGTCCGCTGGTCGGCGGCCGCGTCGCTCGAACGTCAGGTCCGTCAGGTGCCCGGCGTGGTGGCCGTGCGCAACGAGCTCACCTTCGAGCTGGACGACGGGCCGCTGGCGACGACGTCCTTCTACGGGATCGCGTGATCTTGCTCCGGCTTGCCGCCGACGAGGCTCGCCAGGGCGGCGTCCGAGGCGGCCAGGGCATCCCGGTCGAAGGTGCTGCCGGCGGCGACGAGCTCGGCCGCACCCGTACGGTCGAGCAGCTCGGCGATCCGCCGCTCCACCTGCGCCGGGGTGCCGGTGATCGCCGCGGCGGCCGTCTGCTCCAGATACTGCTGTTGCCGTGGGGTGCGGGCGGCGGCCCGGACCACGCTCACCGGTTCGAGGGGCGGGAAGACCCCGGTCGTCCGCGCCTGGGCCATCGCCCACGCCTCGGGCAGCAGCAGGTCGGCGGCCTCCTCGGCGGTGTCGGCGATCAGGACGTCGAGACTGACGGCGACCCTCGGCTCCGGCTGCTGGGCGGAGGGCCGGAAGTCGCGGCGATAGGCGGCCAGGGCCGGTTCACCGCCGGGCCGCAGCAGCGGGCCGCCCACGATCACGGGCAGCCCGAGCTCGGCCGCGATGGCGAGCCCACTCCCGGTGGCCAGCACGTACATCGGAAGCGGGCCGTCCGGGCGCGGGTGCAGACCGACCTCCGCCGTCCCGTCGAGGAAGGCGCGGAGTTCGGTGAGATCGGCGGCGAAATCGCGGTCGGTCTGCCGCAGCGCCCGGCGCACCGGCGGGGTGAAGCCGGGCGAGCGGCCCAGCCCCAGGTCGACCCGGCCCGGCGCGAAGGCCGACACCGTGGCGAACTGCTCGGCGACCACGATCGGCTGGTGATGGGGCAGCATCACGCCGGCCGAGCCGATCCGTACGGTCCTGGTGGCCGCGGCGATCGCGGCGAGCAGCACTGCCGGGGCCGCGCCCGCGATCCCCGGCACGCCGTGGTGCTCGGCGACCCAGACCCGGTGGTAGCCGAGGTTCTCGGCCCGCGCCGCGCGCGCGACCGTGCCTCGCAGCGCGGCGGGCTCCGGCTCGCCGGCGCGCGTCCGGGACCGGTCCAGCAGCGAAATGATCACCCTGGGTGCAGCGCGGCCGGACGGGCGATTTGTTCCCTGGTCACTACAACAAGGGCCCTGGTCACAAGATCAAGGGCCCTGGTCACCACACCGAGGCGATGACGTCCGTGAGCTCGCCGGGGCGGGACAGGAAGGGCGAGTGCGCCGAGTCCAGCGTGAAGACCTTCGCCGGCGCGGCCGAGACGGCGTCCAGCTCGTCGATCAGGCGGCGCTGCAGGGCCGGGCGTACGGCGTAGTCCTGCTCGCACACGACGTAACTGTGGGCGACGGATCCGAAGCGGCCAGGGGTCACCAGGACGGTCTCGGTGGCGATGCCGAACGGGAAGTCCGGCGTGAGCAGGGTACGGGCGGCGTCGGCGACCCCGGGGTCCACGTCGCCGTAGAACGCGTCGTGCACGCCGGGGCCCGTACCGTCGACGCGCAGGGCACCCACGGCGGCCGGGTCGGCGGTCAGCAGCCCGGGGATCCGGTCGCCGGCGCTCTCCGGCAGGCTCAGGTAGCCGGCGGTCGGGTGACTGTTGAGCGGGGCCAGCGCCGCCACGTAGACGAGGTGGTCGAAGAGCTCGGGCGCGCGCTCGGCCGCCGCGGTCGCCACGACGCCGCCCATGCTGTGCGCGACGACCACGCAGGGCACGCCGCCGCCGATGGCCCGGAGCTGGTCGATCAGCAGGCCGGCCGCCGAGGAGGCGGTGATGTGCGCCACCGGGGAGGGGCCCGCCGGGTCGGCCGGCCGGCGCGCCAGCAGGCCGTGGCCCTCCAGGTCGACGGCCACGGACGGGATGCCCCGGGCGGCCAGGCGGGTGGTGATCGGGGTCCAGCACCAGGCGCCGTGCCAGGCGCCGTGCAGAAGAACGACGGTACGCATGCCCCGGAACGCTAGGCCGGACTCCGATCATCAACCACGTCCCGTTTGTGCGGGTCAACAACTGGGGCAGGAACCGGGGCGGCCAGCGCGGCGATGCGCTCGGCGCTCGGAGTGCCCGGGACCGGCTGCAGCATGAGCATCCGCTGACGGCCGGCGGCACCGAGCACGATCGAGCAGTCCAGGTCGATGCGCCCGACCCGCTCGTCGTGCACCACCTTCGTGGAACAGTGCAGCATCGACACGGCCTGCTGCCGCCACATCGCACGAAACTCCGCACTGGCCGCGTGCAGCGCCGCCACGAGCGCGGCCGCCGGACCGTCGGGGTGCTGGCGGGCGCGGACGGCGCGCAGATCGGCCACGTACGCGAAGCCGGTCTGTTCCTGGTTTTCGGGCGGGTCGAGCTTGTCGCGCCAGGCCGGCGACGTGAACCAGTGCCAGACGAGGTTGGCCTCCAGCCCGGGCAGCCCGGCGAAGCGCCCGAAGAGGGTCACGTTGAGCCAGTTCTGGGCCAGCACGGTCCCCAGCTCGTCGGTCACGAACGCGGGTGTCGTGTCCGAGACCGCCTTCAGCAGGTACGCGAGCCCGGGGTCGAGCGGATCCGGCTGCGCGCCGGACCGGGGCGGAGGCGCGTGGCCGGCCAGTCGGAACAGGTGCGCCTCCTCGTCGCCGGACAACCGCAACGCGCCCGCGATCGCCGCCAGCACCGCTCCCGAGGGCCGGGGTCCGCGCCCCTGCTCCAGCCGCTCGTAATAGGTGACCGACACGGCGGCCAGCGCCGCCACCTCCTCGCGGCGCAGCCCGGGCGTGCGCCCCGGCTCCCGCGCGGGAAGCCCGGCCCGCTCGGGCGTCAGCCCCTCCCGGTGACGCCGCAGGAACTTGCCCAGTGATCCACGGTCCAGCACGCGTGCCACGATAGGACACGATGTCCGGGGACCAGGGTGAGCGACGGCACACGGGTCCGCTGACCGAGCCCGAGCTGGCCGCGCTCCTGCCCGATCTGACGCGCGACGCGATCCACGCGCTGTGGCTGGCCACCGGCGGCTGGCGGGAGCGGGCTCTCGCGCTGGCGGCGACGTTGTCCGGGCCGGGCGATCCGGTGGTCGAGCTGGCGCTCGGCACCGCGCCGCCGGGCGAGTTCCTCGTGCTGGACATGGCGCTGATCCGGCTGCTGGAGTCGGCCGCCGCTCGCCCGATGCCTCCGGCGACCCGGGCCCGGGTGCTGGCCCGGCTGGCGCGCGAGCTGCTCGGGGACCCGTCCGCGGCGGCCCGGCGGCGCGAGCTCGTCGACGAGGCGGTGGCTCTCGCCCGTACGGTGGGTGATCCGGGTGTGACGGCGGAAGTGCTCGACGGCCGCCTGCACGCGCTCTGGGACCCGGCTGCGGCGGCGGAGCGGCTCGAGGTCGCGTCCGAGATCGTCGTGTACGCCCGGGCGGCGGGCGACGCGGCGGTGGAGCGGCAGGGGCTGTTCTGGCGGTTCATCGCGCTGGTCGAGCAGGGCGAGCTGGATGCGGCCGAGGCGGCCCTGATCGCGTACGCCCGGGCGGGCGAGCTGGACGGCGATCCGTCCGCCGCCGTGGTCGTCCGGGCCCGCCAGGCCGTGCTGGCCACCGTGCGCGGCCGGTTCGCCGGGGCCGAGGCGCTGACCGCGGAGGTCGCCGAGCAGGGCCGTCGCGCCGGGCTGGCCGACACCGACCGGCTCGTCGCGTCGTTGACCGGGCAGCTGGCCCTGCTGCGCGGCACGGCCGAGCCGCACATCGCGCCGTTGCTGACGCTGGCGCGGCGGCTGCCCGGACATTTCTACGAGGCGACGGCGGCCCGGGTGATGGCCGTGTCCGGGCGGCTCGACGAGGCGCTGCTGGAGCTCGACCGGCTGCTGCCCGCCGTGCTGGCCGGCGGCGGCCCCCGCTGGCTCGGCGCGGTCGCCGACCTCGCGCTGGTGGCCTCGCTCGGCGGGTCCGGCGCCGCGGTGCGGTCGTTGTCGGCGGCGTTGCGCCCGTACGCGGGACGGCTCGTCGTGTGGGGCGGCGCCAACATGGTCACCGGCCCGGTCGACGAGTATCTGGGCCGTCTCGCCGCCCGCGCGGGCGAGCACGCCGCGGCGGCGGAGCACTTCGACCGGGCCGTCGCCCTCTCGGAACGGCTCGGAGCGTTGCCGTGGCTGGCCTCGGCGCTGGAGGCCCGCGCCCGCGACGGCGACGTGGCCCGCGCCCAGGACATCCGGCGGCGCCTGGGCCTCGGCGGCTCCGAGTGGGTGCTGGTCCTCCAGGGCGCCGACTGGCGGCTGGCGGCGGGCAGCGAATCCGGGCGGCTCCGGGACAGCGTGGGCCTGCACCACCTGCGGGCGCTGCTGGCCGCCCCGGGCGAGGAGATCGCCGCGCTGGACCTGGCCGCCGGGGGCGCCGGGCTGCGGACCCGGGCGCCCGATCCGGTGCTCGACGACGCGGGGCGGGCGGCGTTCCGGCGGCGCCTGGCGGAGCTCGACTCGGGGCTGGCGGCGGCGGACCGGGCCGGTGACGCGGACGCTGCCACGCGGCTGACGGCGGAGCGGTCGGCGCTGCTGGACGAGCTGCGGCGGGCCACGGGACTCGGCGGACGGGGGCGTCGGCCGAGCGCGGAGGCCGAGCGGGCGCGGGTCAGCGTGACCCGGGCGGTGCGGACGGCGATCGAGCGGATCGAGGCGGTCGCCCCCTTGGCCGGGGCGCACCTGCGCGCCTCGGTCCGGACCGGTGCGATGCTGCGCTATCAGCCCGGTCCGGTGCGCTGGCGGGTGTGACGGCGGCCACGAACGACTCGTACGGTCCGGTGGTACGCCGTCCGGGGCATGACGACTTTCGACGTACTGGCGGGGACCTTGACCGGGGTGGCCGGCACGCGCCCGCCGCTGGTCCTCCTGCACGGGCTGACCTTCGACCGGCGGCAGTGGGGTCCCCTGCTGGACGAGCTCCCCGGGCGTCAGGCGCTCGCCCTCGACCTGCCCGGCCACGGTGAGTCCCCGCAGCCGCCGGATCACAGCCGCGCCACGCTCGCCGAGCTGGTGCACCGCGCGGTGACCGCCGCCGGTCTCGACACGCCGGTCGTGGTCGGACACTCGGCGGGAGGCGTGCTCGCGACCGCCTATGCGGCCCGCTACCCCGCGCGTGAGGTGTTCAATCTGGACCAGCCGCTGGTGCTCGGTGCCTTCGGCGACCTGCTGCACCGGGTCGAGCCCGTGCTGCGCGGCCCGGGCTGGCGCGACGTGTGGGACCGGCTGCTGGGCGGCATGGGGATCGAGGCGCTGCCCGCCGGGGCACGCGACCTGGTCGAGTCGTGCGTGCCCCGGCAGGATCAGCTGCTGGGCTACTGGGACGAGATCCTCCGCCACCCGAACGCCGTCGTGGACGCCACCTCACGCGACGAGCTGGCCACCGTGCTGGGCCGGGGCATCGGCTACCACTTCGTGACGTCGGACCCCGGCCCTCAGGAATGGTTGCCGCCGGAAGCGACGATCACCGTCCTGCCGGGCGGTCACTTCCCGCATCTGGCCCACCCGAAGGAACTGGCAGCGCTGCTGGCCCGGTGACCGGCATCGGATACTTGTGCAGGATCCACGTCTGCTGCCCGAGCGCGAAGAGGTTCTGCGTCACCCAGTAGACGATGACGCCGATCGGGAAGAGGAGACCCGAGACGAGCAGCGAGGCCGGGATGCCGTACAGCATCAGGCGCTGGATCATCTTCTGCTGCGGGTCCTCGGCCCAGCCGGTCTTGAGGATCATCTGCCGGCTCGACAGATAGGTGGTGACCACCATCACCGCGATCAGCAGCGCCGCGACGAGCTGGACGGTGGCGCCGCTGGTGTGGAAGGTAGCGGCGAGGGGCGCGCCGAAGAGCTTCGCGTTGGCCGCGCTGTCGAACTGCGTGAGGGTCCAGCCGTACAGAGTGCGGGCGGACTCGCTGGTGATGCTCGGCCGCAGGTGGCGCAACACGTGGAAGAGGCCGAGGAAGACCGGGATCTGCACGAGCATGGGCAACAGGCTGGCCAAGGGGTTGATCTTCTCGGCCTGGTAGAGGGCCATGAGCTCGCGCTGCATGGCCTGCGGATCGTCCTTGTGCTGGGCCTGCAGGGCCTTGAGGCGCGGCTGCAGGGCCTGCATCGCGCGCTGCGACTGGACCTGGCGGATCACGACCGGGAAGAGCGCCAGGCGCACAGTCAGGACCAGGAAGACGATGCCGAGCACCCAGGTCCAGCTGGTGCCCAGCGCGGTGCCGGCGCCCAGGACGAGGTCCCAGGCGGCGTGCCAGAAGAGCAGGATGGCCGAGATGGCCGAGTACACACCCGCCATGACGAAACTCATGGAAGAGCCTTTCGCGACTGAGGAAGGATGACAGTCGGAAACGGCCGTGATCGCTCAGGAAAGCGCGGCCGCGGGGCGGCCGGTGGGTCCTCTCGGGCGGGTGCGGCCCTCGGCGTCGGGGTCGCTCAGCCGGGGCACGCGGGCGCGCGCGGCCCGGCTGCGCATGGCCAGGCCCGGCTTGTGCTGCTGGTGCGGCATGCGCAGAAAGGCCGCCAGCACCGCGGCGGAGACCACCGCGATGAGGAGCACGGCCACCGCGGCACCCGTTGTCGCGAGCGACTCCCCGGTCAGCAACCCGACCAGGTAGTAGAACGCCGCGAACAAACTCACGCCCGCCATCCTACCCGGGGGCACAACGGCCCGATCACGGCGGACGTCGTGGACGAGGCGCACCCGCCCGGGGCGGTCAGGCCGGCCGGAGGTCCTTGAGCAGGGTTTGGACGCGGTCGCGGATCTCGTCGCGGACCGGGCGGACGGCGTCGAGGTCCCGGCCGGCGGGGTCGTCGAGCTTCCAGTCCTCGTAGCGTTCGCCGGGGAAGACCGGGCAGGCGTCGCTCGGCGGCAACTCCGGATGCGCGGTTTGCCGGAATCCGCATCTGGGACGAAGATCCATTGGGGACAGACCGCCGCAAAGGGACGATCCGCTAGAACAGCGGGATGGGCACGCACCCCGCGATCCGGCTCTCCGGGTTGCGCAAGTCGTTCGGCGCGGTCGAGGCGGTGGCCGGGGTCGATCTCGACGTCGCGGACGGCGAGTTCTTCGCGATGCTCGGGCCGTCCGGCTCCGGCAAGACCACCGTGCTGCGGCTGATCGCCGGCTTCGAGCAGCCCACCGGCGGCACGGTCGCGCTGGGCGGGCGCAACGTCACCGGGCTGGCGCCGCACCGGCGGGACGTCAACACAGTCTTCCAGGACTACGCGCTCTTCCCGCACCTCACCGTCCTGGAGAACATCGAGTACGGCCTCAAGGTGCGCAAAGTCCCGAAACGCGACCGCCGCCGCCGCGCCGAGGAGGCGCTCGAGCAGGTGCGCCTCCCCGGATTCGGCGGTCGCCGGCCGGGGGCCATGTCCGGCGGGCAGCGGCAGCGGGTGGCCCTCGCCCGGGCGCTCGTCAACCGGCCGCGCGTGCTGCTGCTCGACGAGCCGCTCGGCGCCCTCGACCGGCGGCTGCGCGAGCAGATGCAGGTCGAGCTGAAGGCGTTGCACCGGGAGGTCGGCATCACCTTCGTGTTCGTGACGCACGACCAGGACGAGGCGCTGACCATGAGCGACCGGGTGGCCGTCTTCGACGCGGGGCGCATCGTGCAGTGCGGGTCACCCCAGCAGGTGTACGAGCACCCGGCGACCGCCTTCGTGGCCGGCTTCGTCGGCTCGTCCAACGTCGTCACCGGCCCGGCGGCGCGTGCCCTGTTCGGCCGGTCCGGCGCGTTCTCCGTACGCCCGGAGAAGTTGATCCTGAAGGAAGCCGGCGCCCCCGGCACGGTGGCCGAGGTCATCTATGCCGGGGCGACGACCCGCTATGTGGTGGACCTGGACGCCGGCGCGCGGGTCGTCGTGGCCCGGCAGAACAGTGGCGGAGGCGACGCCGTGCACAAGGGCGAGCGAACCGGGGTCGCCTGGCCCGACGAGCACGTGATCGAAATCCCTTCCGGAGAGGACGAGAACGATGCACTTGCGACGGATGACCGCGCTGTTGACCCTGAGCGTCCTGACGCTGACCGCGTGCGGTGACAGCTCGACCGAGGAGACCGGCGACGGCCCGCCGGAGATCGCCGCGCTGAGCACGCTCGGCGCCGGTGAGGGCCAGGTCGACGTCGTGTCCTGGGCCGGGTACGTCGAGGACGGCTCGACGGACAAGACGGTCGACTGGGTCACCGGCTTCGAGCGCGAGACCGGCTGCCAGGTGGCCAACAAGGTGGCGGCCACCTCCGACGAGATGGTCACGCTGATGAAGACCGGCGACTACGACGTGGTGTCCGCCTCCGGCGACGCGTCGCTCCGGCTGATCTACGGCGGGGACGTGGCGCCGGTCAACACCGATCTCGTGCCCCACTACAAGGACGTGTTCGACGGGCTCAAGGCGAAGCCGTGGAACTCCGTCGGCGGCAAGCCCTACGGCATCCCGCACGGCCGCGGCGCCAACGTCCTCATGTACCGCACGGATGTCGTCAAGCCCGCGCCCACGTCCTGGGGCGCCGTCTTCGACCCGGCCTCGCCCCACCAGGGCAAGATCACGGCGTACGACTCGCCGATCTCCATCGCCGACGCGGCGCTCTACCTCATGAAGACCAAGCCCGACTTGAACATCAAGAACCCGTACGCACTGGACGACAAGCAGTTCCAGGCGGCCGTCGACCTGCTGAAGCAGCAGAACGAGACGATCGGCGAGTACTGGTCGGACTACACCAAGGAGGTGCAGGCCTTCAAGGCGGGCAACTCCGTGCTCGGCACCTCGTGGCAGGTCATCGTCAACCTCGCCCAGGCCGACAAGGCCCCCGTCGCGGCGGTGCTGCCCACCGAGGGCGCGACCGGCTGGTCCGACACGTGGATGGTGGCGGCGAAGGCCAAGCACCCCAACTGTGCGTACCAGTGGATGAACCACATCGTCTCGCCGGAGGCCAACGCGGCGGTCGCCGAGTGGTTCGGCGAGGCCCCGGCCAACAAGCTCGCCTGCGCCAAGACCACCGACAAGAACCACTGCGCCACGTTCCACGCCGAGGACGAGGCCTACTTCGACCAGGTCTGGTTCTGGACCACCCCCCTCGCCCGCTGCGTCGACGGCCGCACCGACGTCCAGTGCAAGGACTACGCCGCCTGGACCCAAGCCTGGACGACGATAAAAGGATGAGCCCGCGCGTACGGCTGGCCGCCCTGCTCGCCGCGCCGGTGGTGTGGTTGGTGGTGGCTTATCTCGGGGCGCTGGCCACGTTGTTCGTGTCGGCGTTCTGGACGGTGAACGGGTTCACGGGGGCGACGGTCAAGCGGTTCTCGCTGGGCAACTTCGAGACGATTCTGCGCGAGGACGTCTATCGCACCGTCACCTTGCGGTCGGTCGGGGTGGCGGCCGCGGTCACGGTGCTGTGTGCGGTGCTGGCGCTGCCGATGGCGTACTTCATGGCGAAGGTGGCGTCGGCGCGGGCGCGGCCGTGGCTGGTGATCGCGGTGCTCACGCCGTTGTGGGCGTCCTATCTGGTCAAGGCGTACGCGTGGCGGGTGCTGCTGGCCAACGGCGGCCCGCTGGACACGCTGCTCGGCGGGCCGGGCCGGGGGCCGGGGTACGGGCTGCCGGCCGTGGTGCTCGTGCTGGCGTACCTGTGGCTGCCCTACATGATTCTGCCGGTCTATGCGGGGCTGGAGCGGCTGCCGGACTCGGTGCTCGAGGCGTCGGCGGATCTCGGGGCGCGGGGGTGGCGCACGTTCCGGGCGATCACCGTGCCGCTGATCGTGCCGTCGATAGTGGCCGGGGCGGTGTTCACGTTCTCGTTGTCGCTCGGTGACTACATCACGGTGCAGATCGTCGGGGGGAAGACGCAGCTGATCGGCAATCTGGTCTATGCCAACGTGGGCGCCGCGAACAATCTGCCGTTCGCGGCCGCGCTGGCCACGATCCCCGTCCTCATCATGGTGATCTACCTGGTGGCGGTCCGCCGCTCCGGCGCGCTGGAGGAGCTGTGAGGCTGACGTTGCGGGTGGTCATGGCCCTCGGGCTGGCCTTCATCTATGTGCCGCTGCTGCTGGTGCTGGTCAACTCGGTCAACGGGGACCGGACGTTCGCCTGGCCGCCGCGCGATATCACGACCCGCTGGTGGGCGGCCGCCTGGGCCAACGACGGCGCCCGGCAGGCGTTGATCACGTCGGTGCAGGCGGCGCTCGGTGCCACGGCGATTGCGCTGGTGCTGGGCAGCCTCGTCGCGTTCGCGGTGCACCGGTTCGCGTTCTTCGGCCGGGACACCCTGTCGCTGCTGATCGTGCTGCCGATCGCCCTGCCCGGCATCGTGACCGGCATCGCCCTGGACAGCGCGTGGCGCTCGGTCATGGGGGAGCTGGGCATCGGCAAGGGCCTGTTCTCGGTCGTGGTCGGGCATGCCACCTTCTGCGTGGTGACGATCTACAACAACGTGCTGGCCCGGCTGCGCCGCACCGGGACCAGCCTGGAGGAGGCGTCGGCCGATCTGGGGGCCAAACCGTGGCAGACCTTCCGGTACGTGACGTTCCCGCTGCTGCGCTCGGCCCTGCTCGCGGGCGGGCTGCTCTCCTTCGCCCTCTCCTTCGACGAGATCATCGTGACGACGTTCACCGCCGGGCCGGGCGTGACGACGCTGCCCATCTGGATCTTCACCAATCTGTTCCGCCCCAACCAGGCGCCCGTGGTGAACGTCGTCGCCGCCGTGCTGATCGTGCTCTCCGTGGTGCCCGTCTGGCTGGCGCAGCGGCTCGCCGGTCCGGCCGCGGGCGCCGGTCGTACCGGGCACTGAGAGTGAACGTCGGAGGGCCGGGGCGTTGCGTGCGCGGATATGCTTGACATTGCGTCACGGACTCTCATGATGGTCAAAACATGGAGCACGATATGGTCGGCGCCGACGCCGAGGCCAAAGCGCCGTCCTTCTTCGAGCGGGCCGACCATCACGACGCCGTCGTGCGAGGTCTGCAGTCCGGTGTGCTGCCGCTGAAGTTCGCCTATGCCGGCAGCGCCGCCTTCACCCACGATCTGCTCGCCCGCGGCGAGGGCTACCAGTCGGTCACGGGTCTCGGCGCCCTCGCCTGCCAGGCGCTGAGCGAGCTGCGGGAGCCCGGTTCGGGCCCGGTGCGCCTGGCCGAGGTCGGGCCCGGCAACGGCCGGCACACCGCGGAGGTGTTCCGCTTGCTGCGGGAGGCCGGCTTTCCCCGCGTACGCTATCTGGCCCTGGATTTCAGCGAGACGCTCCTGGACGTGGCGTCGCAGCGGCTGCGCGAGGATCTGCTCGTGGCCGGTTTCGACAAGCGGTTCTGGGACGTGGAAGAGGGGCCGACCGACCGGATCAAGGGCTGGCGGGCCGGGGACGCGGCGCCGCTGTCCGTGCTGTTCCTCGGCAACACGCTGGGCAACCTCGAGGACCCCGTGACCGCCCTGGAGCACCTGCGGCACAGCGTCCGGGCCGGCGACAGGCTCGTCCTCGGCGTCACGCTGCGCGATCAGGCCGACGATCCCGACACGGTGCGGGCGCCCTATCTCACCGAGGTCTTCGAGGCCGCCGCCCTGGAGCCGTTGCTGGCGCTGGGCGTGGAGCGGCGGCTGCTCGATCTGTCCATCGTCTATGACGCCGCCGGTGACCAGGTGGTCGGCGAGGTGCGGCTGCTCGGGCCGGTGCCGGCCGGGGAGCGGGAGCTGCCGGCGGGCCACACGGTGCGGTGCTTCCGCTCGCGGCGGTTCGACCTGGGGGACGTACACCGGATCGTGAGCGCGGCCGGGTGGAAGCTGGAGGCCGACCACCACGAGCCGGGCACCCGGCACGCCGTCGTCACCGCGTCGAGCCCCGGGTGAGCGTGACCGCGGACGCGGCCGGGGAGCTGCTCACCGCGGCGCGCGAGGCGCTCGGCTCCTACTATCTCGGGGTCACCGGGACCGACGACCAGGTGGTGCGGCTGCCCGAGGGCGCCGCCGCCGACCTGGCCCGGGTGCTGGCCGACCGGGCCGGCACCGTCCGCCAGATCGTGCCCTGCTCGGGGTGGCAGGACGCCGATCTCTTCCTGCTGATGGCGTGGCGGCAGCGGGCGGCCCGGGGCGCCCGGGTGCACCGGCTCTATCTGGTGCCCTACGGCAACCCGGACATGACGCCCGTGCTGCGCGAGCGCGACCTGGACCGGGACAGCCGCATCGACGCGCACCTGCTGCACCTCGAGGTGATCCCGCGCGCGCCGGTGCCGATGACGCACACCTGGCTCATCGACGAGGACGTCGTGGTCTTCGAGGAGCACGGCGACACCGGGCCGGCCGGGTGGGTGGTCAGCCGGCGGCCCGAGGACGTCCGCGCGGCGCTCGACCGCTGGCAGCAGCTGTGGACCAACCGGCACGCGCTGGCGCACCGGCCGCCGCACCTGGCGGAGCCGCTGCTGGAGTCGGCCGACATGCTGCACTCGCTCGCGCGGGTCGCCTGCACCGGGCACTACGTCGACCCGGTGAGCTGCGCCTGGTACCACGGCATCTGGCAGTACCTGCGCCTCTTCGACATGGTGAGCAGCCCGAACTGGCACATCGGCTTCTACTCGGAGGTGCTGCGCGAGCAGCTGCGCGGCCGGGCGGAGCCGCGGGTGCTGATCACCGGCGCCGCCGACTACGGGATGCTGGCCTGCGTGCTCAACGCGGCCGGGCCCGGGGTCGCGCCCGACGTGCACGTCCTCGACGTCTGCCTGACCCCGCTGCTGGCCAACCGGTGGTACGCCCGCCGGCGCGGCACGGAGATCACCACGCACAACGTGGACTTCGTCCGCGCGGGCGAGCAGTTCGTGGAGGAGCAGGAGCCCTTCGACCTGATCGTCTCGGACGCGTTCCTGACGCGGTTCCCCTCCGACGACGCGGCAACCGTGGTCGAGAACTGGCGCCGGCTGCTGCGGCCGGGCGGGCAGGTCGTCACGACCGTGCGGATCTACGAGGAGGCGGGCGCGGCGGCCGGGGCGACGCTGGTCACCGAGTACGGCATGCGGCTCTACGAACGGGCGAAGAACTCGTTCTGGCTGTTGAGGATCGACTTCACCGAGCTGCTCAGCGCGGCCCACCACTACGCCAAGCGGATGCGCAGCTCGGACCAGCTGGGCGGGGCCGATCAGGTGCTGGACTTCCTGCGCCGGCACGGCTTCGAGGTCGTCCGGTCGGAAACCGCGTCGGTGGCCGGTGAGCTCGCCGGATGCGACTATCTACGCATCGTCTGTCGCGTGGCCGCCGAGCGGAGTGACTGATGTGGGAGAGGGCGGCCCGGGCCGGGCCCGGCGCGACCGGGTCGCCGGCGTGGCTGCGCGCGGCCGGCGAGGACATCCGCGCCGCGCAGGCCGAGGCCCTCGGTGGCACCGAGCCACTGCTGACGGTCCAGTGCGGACTCGCCGGGGGTACGAGCGCCCTGGAGGTGCGGGTCACCGTGCCCGGCCGCCCGCCCGTGCTGCTCGTGCTGGCGGCCGCCGACCTGCGGGCCGCGGTGTTCCGGGGGACCGATCCGCTGGCCCTGGTGGCGCACGCGTTCGTCGCCCGTGACCGGCCGCTGCCCCCGGCGGACCAGCTGGGCCTGGCCCCGCACGCCCCGCCCCGGATCCCCGCCGCCCCCGATGCCGCCGGCGCCGACCTGGCCGCCCGCATCACCGCCGCCCTGGCCGCGAAGCTCGACGTCGTGGTGGTCGGGGACGAGGGCTCGGGCAAGGCCGTCAGCGCCGCCCGGGCGGCCCGGCTCTTCGCGGCCGAGGGTGGCGCCGCCGTCTGGATCGACCTGCGCAGCGGCGCGAAGAGCCCGCCGACCGTGGTGTGGGAGCTGCTCCGGCTGCCCCGGCACGATCGCGTCCTCGTGGTGGTGAGCCGGCGGGCGCTGGTGGCGGGCTTCCAGGACACCCGCACGATCATCAGCCGGCTGCGGCACGCCTTCGACCTCGACCTGCGGCTGCTGACCACGGACACCCCGAGCGCGGTCGCGGCGATGCCGGCCCTCTACGGCTTCTACGAGCAGGTGCCCGTACGCCAGCCGGTCGCCATGCCGGGTCAGGACGCCGCGGTCATGTACTGGTTCGCCTGTCTCGGACTCTTCGGCATCCAGCCGCTCGTGGCCGTCGCCGACCGCCGCTACCATCCGGAGCAGCTGCACCGGCTGCAACAGCGCGAGCTGATCCATCTCACGGCCGTGGACGGCAAGGTCTACTACCGGCTCGGCGCCGGCGTCACGCCGACCGCGCTGGTCGCGGGGCAGGCCGGGCTGCCGGGGCGGGCGCCGCCGGGCGAGCTCATCTGGGCGTACCTGAAGATGGCCGGCGCCGATGCCGGGCGCGCGCCCCTCGAGCAGCTGGATCTCGTGGGCTTCCCGGGCCGCGACGGGCACGCGCGGGTCGAGGGCAGCCGGAACCTCACCTTCAGCTGGGAGCTGCTCTATCGGCTGGGGGAGCAGCTCGACCGCTACTGCGCCACGAACCCGGACTGGGACGACAACGTGGGCGCCGCCGTCTTCGCCGCGGAGGCGCTGGCGGAGCTCGGGCACGCCGAGCAGTGGCGGCGGGTGGCGGAGTTCGTGCGGGGCCGGCTCAGCTACGACGTCCCGGGCGAGCTGCCGCGCGCCACCGGCGGACCCACCCTTGAAGAGGGCGACTTCGAGCGCATCCAGGCCAACATGATCGCCGAGGATCTCTTCCTGGGCGGGCGCTGGCCGGCGTCGCTGCTCGGCACCGGGGTGGACAAGGCCCGCTTCCACAGCACCTGGATGCTGGGCGTGCTGCTGGGCTTCGAGGGGTCGGCGCTCGAGCGCTCGGACGGGCGGCTCGACGCGCTGCTGGCCACCGCCGAGCACCACTGCGCCCCGGACGGGCACTTCTATCCGCGCCGGGTGCCGTGGGTGACGGCCCGGGTCGTGCTGGGGCTGTGCGGGGCGGGGCTGACCTATGCCACCCATGACGTGGTGCGGCGCGCCTGCGACTGGCTGGTGCGCCCGGTGCGCGAGGGCGGCGCCTACGCCGAGTGGTGGAAGGGCGGCACGGGCTCGTGGAACAGGGACGAGGCCACCACGGCCATGTGCGTCGTGGCGCTGCTGCGGGCGGGCGCCCCGGCCGGCGAGGAGGTCGGCAAGGCGGTGGTGTGGCTGCGCTCGCGGGTGGGGGAGTGGACGCGCCCGGGCCGCGAGATCGACCTCGCGCTGGCGCTGGAGGCGATCCTGCTCGGCGCGCACGACTGGCGGTCGTCCTACGGCCGGCTGCTCAACCTGCTGTCCTGGGCCAACGAGGAGTTCCGCGGTGGCCTGCGCGACCTCGGGCTGCCCGAGGGCACGCTCCGGGCGCCCTTCGCCGCGGCGCAGCTGGCCGCCCTGGTCCGCGTGGCGGTGAGCCGGGAGGCCGCGGCCCTGGTCGAGCCGGCCCCGGCGGCGGCCGAGCGGCGTCCCGCGCGGCTCGAGCCACGGCTGCCGGCGACGGCCGGGATGCGGCTGCGCCCGTCCGTCACCCACTGGCGTGAGGTGACCCGCCAGATCGAGGAGCAGCTGGAGGGTCAGGTGCAACGGCGGCGGGCCGTGCTGCGCCGGGCCGCTCCGGGCGGGATGCCGGTGGTGCAGGCCGCCTACGACCAGTACACCGCGCAGCTCGCCCTCTGCCGCGAGCTGCGCGAGAAGCTGCGGGAGCGGACGCCGATCGAGGTGATCGAGCGGCTGGTCGAGCTGGGCGACACGGTGTGCGGCACGGGGTGGAACGGCGGTCTGTCGTACGACGACGAGGCGGGACCCCGATGACGACCTGGGACCGCTGGGTCGCCCGGCTGCCCGCCCCCGGACTGCTCAACTTTCTCGCCGGTCTCTTCGCGGGCACCGGCATCAACCTGCTCACCTCGTCGGCGGTGGGCGACGGCGGCGGGCTGAGCGCGCTGACGGTGCTGGACTCGATCGCCTGGGTGCTCGGGGCGGCGCTGGTCACCGTCGCGGCGACCATGCTGCAGAACGCCGAGGCGGAGGCGGCGCTGCTCGACAGCCCGATGTTCGAGGAGCCCGAGCGGCGCGAGATCCGCATGCACCAGCGCCGCCCGATCGCCCGCCGGGCCGTCCTGCTGATCCTCGGCGGCCTGCTGTCGGTGATCCTCGCCGTCGTCCTGCTGCCGTTCCTGGCCTGATCCGCCTCAGCGCGGCAGGTTCGGGACCGACCACCAGCCGGGCGGCCAGCCGGGCACCGGCAGCTCGTCCCCGACGGCGGCGACCTCGATCTCCCGGGGCCCGTGCCGCACCAGGAAGCGGTGCGGGGCGGCGTGCCGGGCCCGGGTCACGGTCGGCGCGACGGTCACGACCTCCATGGTGGCGCCGAAAGTGTGCGCGGACACGATGTCGGCGCCCGGGGCCAGTGCCGACAGGCTGGTGCGCCACATCTCGCACTGGGCCGCCACCATGTCGCGGGCGCCGGGCTCGGCGCCGCCGGGGGCGGCCAGCCGGGCGGCGAGCGCGTCGTCGCCGGTCCGCCCGGCGGCGATCAGGTACTCCTGGGCGACGGACAGCCGTAGCTCGTCGGTCAGCGCACTCCACAACGCCACGGTGCCGGTGCCGTGGTGCAGCACGCGGATCCACCGCAGGATCGTGTCGGCGCCGTCCCGGGCGCCATCCCCGTCGCGAGTGCCGTCGCCGTCGCGGGGCCGGCGGATGCTGTCGTGTCTCGGCGAAGATCGGACGTCCACGGGTGTGTGGTCCCCCAACACGGGTAGTCGCGGCCCCGCAATGGTCGGGCAAGATCAAAGAGAAATCAAGGATCATCTCTGCAAATAACGACGTTCTTGAATGCATGGGAGCGCTCCCGTAACCTTCCCGTCATACTGCGGGAGAGGATCGGCGAGATGAGCGAAGTGCGGTACGGCGGGCTGCGCGCCCGTTGGGGGCGTACGGTGACCAGGGTTTTTGTCGTTGTGCTGGCGATCGCCGGCGGGCTGGCGGCCGGTGGCCCGGCGCGCGCGGCCGCCGCCCCGGAGCCGCCGGGCGTGGCGGCCGGTTATTCACATTCGTGCGCGGTGCGGACCGACGGCTCGCTCTGGTGCTGGGGCGGCAACGCGAGCGGCCAGGTCGGCGACGGCACCCGCACCAGCCGCACCGCCCCGGTCCGGGTCGGGACGGCGACCTGGGCGAAGATCGACGCGGGGACGAGCTACACGTGCGGCATCCGGACGGACGCGACGCTGTGGTGCTGGGGCAGCAACACGCGCGGCCAGCTCGGCGACGGCAGCACCGTGACCCGCACGGCGCCGGTGCAGGTCGGCACCGCCACCTACACCGACGTCAGCGCGGGCGACAGCCACACGTGCGGGGTGCGGACCGACGGCTCGCTGTGGTGCTGGGGCTTCAACCGGCTCGGCCAGCTCGGCGACGGCGCCGTCACCTACATCGCGACCACGCCGCTGCGGGTGGGGACGGCGGCGACCTGGGCGAGCGTCACGGCGGGGTTCGCGCACACGTGCGGCACGCGTACGGACGGCACGCTGTGGTGCTGGGGTGACAGCTCGGCCGGGCAGCTGGGCCTCGGCATCCTGAGCTACCAGACGACGCCGGCGCAGGTCGGCACGCTCACCAGCTGGGCGACGGTGACGGCGGGCTACACGTTCACCTGCGGCATCCGCACCGACGGCACGCTGTGGTGCTGGGGCGAGAACGGCTACGGGCAGCTCGGCGTGACCGGGATCTATCGCTCCTCGCCCGTCCAGGTCGGCACGGCCACCACGTGGACCGGGGTGAGCGCGGGCTTCGACACGGCGTGCGCCACGCGGACGGACGGCAGCCTCTGGTGCTGGGGCAACAACTCCGCCGGCCAGGTCGGCGACGGCACGACCACCCACCGGTACGCCCCCACGCGCGTCGGCGACGCCGCCACGTGGACGAGCGATCTCGTGGCGGGCTACCACAACTGCGCCTACCGTACGGACGGTGGCCTGTGGTGCTGGGGCAACAACGCGAACGCGCAGCTGGGTGACGGAACCACGACCCAGCGTCCGGCCCCGCAGCGCGTACCCCTGTAGTCTGACGCTCCACAGTGGCTGACGCGGGCGGGAGTGCCGACGTGACGAACCCCGACTTCGACACGATGGTCGCGCATCCCGCCCGCCGCTACGACTACTGGCTCGGCGGCAAGGACAACTTCGCCGCCGACCGGGCGTCCGGCGACGCGATCGAGCGGGCCTTCCCGGGCGTACGCGACGCGGCGCTCGCCAACCGCGGCGTCCTGCGCCGCGCGGTGCACCACCTCACCGCCGCCGAGGGCGTCCGGCAGTTCCTCGACATCGGCACCGGCCTGCCGACGGCCAACAACACGCACGAGGTCGCCCAGGCGGTCGCGCCGGAGAGCCGCATCGTCTACGTCGACAACGACCCGCTGGTCCTCAGCCACGCCCGCGCGCTGCTCACCACCGAGCCCGAGGGCGCCACCGCCTACCTCGAGGCCGACCTGCGCGACCCGGCGGACATCCTGGCCCACCCGGCCGTCGCCCGCACGCTGAACCTGGCCGAGCCGGTCGCCCTCATGCTCGTGGCCGTCCTGCACTTCATCCCCGGCCGCGGCGCCGCGGCGCCCCTGGTCCGCCGGCTGCTCGAGCCGCTCGCGCCCGGCAGCTTCCTCGTCCTGACCCACGCCACGACCGACTTCATGTCCCCGGCGGAGGCGCAGGCGGCCCTGGCCCTCGTCGAGCAGGGCAAGTCCGATTTCTGGCTGCGCGGCCGAGACGAGATCGCCGACATCTTCGACGGCCTGCAGCTGATCCCGCCGGGCATCGTGCCCAACTCCGAGTGGCGCCCGGACGCCGACACCCGCCCGCTCTCGCCGCAGGTGGCGAACTGCTGGGCCGGGGTCGCCCGCAAGCCGTGATCCGGCCGCCGGCTCTGGACGCCCTGCGGACCACGCTGCGAACGGCGGCGCCGGCTGGTGCCCGGAGCCGCCGCATTCCGGGGGCGGGTGGTCACGAGGCCGGGCGGCGCATCTCGTCGAGGCCGGCCGCGAAGGTCACCTCGGGCCGGTAGCCCAGGTCGGCCCGCGCCCGGCTGATGTCGTAGCTGCGGTCGCGTCCCATGATGGCGACCAGCCAATTGGAGAGCGGCGGCGGCGTGGGCCGGCGCAGCGCGCGGGCGCCGAGGTCGAGCACGTGCGCCACCGGCGACGCCACGGCGAGCGGCACGCTGGGCGCCTTGCTGACGTCGGCACCCAGCGCGGCGACCACGGCAACGAAGAACTCGCGGATCGGCATCGGCGTGCCGTCGGTGACGTAGTAGACGCCGCGGTCCTGGCCACGGTGCAACGCCGCGGCGGTCGCCTGGGCGAGGTTGCCGGCGTGCACGAAGTCCATGATGCGACGGCCGCCGTCGAGGAAGGCGAAGCGGCCGGAGGCGACCGTCTCGTCCAGCGCCGTCATGCCGGCGCCCCAGATGAAGGGCGGGCGCAGGATCACCAGCGTCATGCCGGGCGTGCGGGCGGCCGCCAGCGCCTGCTCGGTGCCGAGCTTGACCCGCCCGTACGCGATGAGCGGCCGCCCGGTCGGCGTGTCCTCGGCCACCACGGCGGGTCCACGTCGCCGATCCGTCGACACAGCGGCGGCGCTGATGAGCACGAACCGTCCGACGCCGGCCTTGGCTGCCGCGTCGAACAGCGCGACGGTGGGCCGTTGGTTGTCGCGCTCGAAGCCGGCGTCCGGCCCCCAGAACTCCATGCGCGCCGCCGCGTGCACCACCGCGTCGCAGCGATCGAGCACGGGCAGCCAGTCCTGCTCGCTCAGGTCGCCGTGCACGGCTGTCGCCCCCGCCCGCGTGACGCGCTCGGCGGCCGCCGCACTGCGAGCCAGCGCCCACACCGTGTGCCCCTCGGCGACCAGCCGGCCGATGATGTGACGCCCGGCGAACCCGCTGCCGCCGGTCAAGAAGATGTCCATGGCCCCATGCTGTGCCGCGGATCTGCCGCGTGGGAGCCTCAACTTGTACTGGTACCACCGATACCCCTGAGGAGCCCATCGTGGTGCAACCTGTCCTGGTCACCGGCGGTACGGGCGGCATCGGCGGGCTGGTGGTCGACGAGCTGGTGGCCGCCGGCGTGCCGGTGCGGGCGCTCGTGCGCGATCCCGGGAAGGCCGGCTTTCCCTCCGAGGTCGAGGTGGTGCGGGGTGACCTGACCGACCCCGGCTCGCTCGACGGGGCACTGCGGGACGTGGGCGCCGTTTTTCTGGTGTGGACGCTGCCCTTCGACACAGCGCCCGCGGTGATCGAGGAGATAGCGCGGCACACTTCGCGCGTCGTCTTTCTGTCCTCGCCGCACAACGTGCCGCACCCGTTCTTCCAGCAGCCGAATGCCATGGCCAGGGTGCAGGCGGACATCGAGCGGCTGATCCGGGAGTCCGGCCTGGCCGCCACGATCCTGCGGCCGGGCATGTTCGCCTCGAACGCCCTGCACTGGTGGGCGCCGGCGATCCGGGACGGCCGGCCGGTCCGCTGGCCGTACGCCGATGTGGAGACCGCGCCCGTCGACGACCGGGACGTCGCCGCGGTCGCCGCCCGGGCGCTGACCGATGCCAATGTCGGCGGCGATCACGTGCTCACCGGGCCGGAGTCGCTGAGCCAGGCCGAGCAGCTGCGCGTGCTGGCTCCGGAGGCGACGTTCGAGGAGCTGACACCCGATCAGTGGCGGGACGAGACCGCGGGGAGCTGGCCTCGTCCCGTCGTCGACATGCTGCTGGCGGCCTGGGGTGCGGCGGAGGGACAGCCGGCCTACGTGTCGTCCGGTGTCGCCGCGGTCCTCGGCCGGCCGGCGCGTACGTTCCGCCAGTGGGCCGAGGACCACGCCGCGTCTGTCAAGCGGTCGTGAAGGTGTAGGAGCCGGACGGGACCGCGAACACGGCGGCGCCGTCCGTGTAGCCCTGGGGTACGGCTTCCGGCGGGGCGGTCACCGCCGCTGCGGAGGACGCGGGGACGCGTACCGTCGCGGTCGTGCCCGCCGGGATCACGACCGCCAGCGTCAGCCGGTCGCCGGTGCGCCGCCAGGACGAGCTCGCCGGGCCGTAGGGCGTGTCCAGGGCGGTCCGGGCCGACGTGAGCGTGCCGCCCGGCCGCGGCGCGATCAGCAGCGACCGATAGCCCGGGGACGCCGGCGCCAGCCCGCCCACCTCGCGGTAGAGCCAGTCGCCGACCGAGCCGAGCCCGTAGTGGTTGAACGAGTTCATGCCCGGGTCCTGCAGGCTGCCGTCGGGGCGGATGCCGTCCCAGCGCTCCCAGATCGTCGTCGCCCCCTGGGCGCTCATGTAGCCCCAGCCGGGATAGTCCGGCTGCTGCAGGATCCGGTACGCGGTCCCGGCGTGCCCGTGCTCCGACAGCACGGGCAGCAGGTTCTCCACGCCCATGAACCCGACGGACAGGTGCCCCTCACGGGCGTCGACGGCGGCCGCGAGCTTGTCGGCGACGGCTTGGACGCGGTCGGCGGGCACGAGACCGAAGGCGAGCGCGAGGACGTACCCGGTCTGGCTGTTGCCCCGGACCGTCCCGTCGGCGGCGACGAACCGGGCCGTGAACGCCGCGGCGATCCGGTCGGCCAGGTCCCCGTACGCGTCGGCCTGGGCCGTGCGCCCGGTGGCCGCCGCCATGCGGGACACCAGCCGGGCCGACCAGCCGAAGAACGCCGTACTCGTCAGGTCCTGCGCCGTGGGGTCGTCCACATTGAGCCAGTCGCCGAAGGTCTCGTGATCGCGGATCAGGCTCGCGTCGGCGGTCGAGCGCAGGTAGTCGACCCACCGGGCCATCGCGTCGAAGTGCTCGTCGGCCGGGGCGAGGTCGCCGTAGCGCTGCCAGATCGTGTACGGCACGATGACGCCCGCGTCGCCCCAGCCCGCCTTGCCCGCGCCGTCGATGACCGCGGGGGCGACGTCCGTGTACGCGCCGTCCGCCCGTTGCGCGTCCACGAGATCGTCCGCGAACTTCGTCAGCAGCCCGTGCGTGTCGAAGTTGAACGTCGAGGTGGCCCCGAACGCGGCGATGTCGCCGGTCCAGCCCAGCCGCTCGTCGCGCTGCGGGCAGTCGGTCGGGATGGACAGCAGGTTCGAGCGCGCGCCCCACAGGATGTTGTGCTGCACCTGGTTGACGAGCGGGTCACTGGTCGTGAACGAGCCGGTCTCCGCGCCGTCCGACCACGCGGCGAGCCCGGTCAGCATGCCGGCGGTCAGCGCCCCGGGCAGCCCGGTGACCTCGACGTACCGGTAGCCGTGCACCGTGAAGTGCGGCTCGAACACCTCCGCCGCCCCGGTGCCGGCCAGCGTGAACGTGTCGGTGGCCTGGGCGGCGCGCAGGTTCGCCGTGTAGAGCGTGCCGTCGGCGTTGAGGATCTCCGCGTGCCGCAGCGTGACGCGCGTGCCGGCCGGGCCGGTGACGCGCAGCTTGTTCCAGCCGGCGAAGTTCTGCCCGAGGTCGGCGATCCACACGCCGGGCTCGGGCTGGGTGATCGCGACCGGCTTCAGCTCCTGCTGGACGGTCACCCCGGGATCGACCTGCGCGACCAGCGGCGGCAACGCGCCGGTGCGCACGGTGACGGGCTGCGGCGCACCCTTGATCCGGGCGTCCTGATCCTCGCCGTGGTAGAGGTCGTCGGCCACGATCACGCTCGCGGAGGAGGACCAGCTTCCGTCCGTACGCACCTCCGCGCGCGTGCCGTCGGCATACTCCACCGTCAGGAACGCGGAGTACCACGGCGACGTCCCGTAGCGCTCGCTGCCCGCGAAACCGATGTTGCCCGAGTACCACCCGTTGCCCAGCAGCGCGCCGAGGGTGTTCCCGCCGCGCTTGAGCGACCCGGTGACGTCCTGCACGCGGTACTGCAGCCGCTTCGTGTAGTCGGTCCACCCCGGCGCCAGACGTTCGTCACCGACCTTGGTCCCGTTGAGATACGTCTCGTGCAGCCCCAGCGCCGTCGTGAAGAGCCGCGCCCGGGCGACCGGCTTGGTGATCGCAAAACTTCGGCTCAGGTACGGCGCCGGCGCCGGCACGGTCACCTGAGAACCCCAGGGACCCCCGCCGTACGCGGCCCCGGCCCGGGCCGCCGGCCACGCGCTGTCGTCGAAATCGGGCTGTTGCCAGCCGTCCGGCGCATCCTGAGCCGCCCGCCACGACGCGTCGCTGACGATCGTGGTCGTACCGGCGACGAGCTTGACGAGGACACCCGCCGGCCCGGCCGTGGTGTTCGTCGCGGCGACCGCGATCGTGTTGGCGCCCGCGTGCAGCTGCGCGGTGACGTCGACCGTGGTCGCGCGCTTCCATGAGTCGGTGACCCGGCGCGACACGCTGACCGGAGCGCCGTTGACCCACACGTCGGCGGTGTCGTCGCCGGTCACGACCAGGGTGGCCGGTCCGGTCGCGGGCAGTTCCACCGTACGGCGGAAGTAGCGGGTCGCCGCCGGGGCCTCCACCGCGGGATCGCCCTCGGGGTACCAGATCCACGACGCGCCCGTGACCGTCGGCTCGGCCGGGCCGCCGATGAAGGCCGCGGGCCACTGGGCCGTCGCGTCGTACAGGCCGGTGTCGAAGCGGGCCGGGGCGCTCCACGCGCTCGGGCGGCCCTGGGCGTCCCAGATCCGCACCCGCCAGTGGTAGGTGCGGTTGCTCGCCAGGGCCGGGCCGCCGTACGCCACGTCGACGCTGGTGCCGGAGGCGACGACGCCGCTGTCCCAGACGTCGGCCGCGCGGGGCGACGTGCCGACGGCCAGCTGATAGCGGCCCTGGACCTGGCCGCCCTGGCGCGACACCAGCCGCCAGCCGAAGCGGGGCTGCGCGGCGTCGATGCCGACGGGATTCGCGCGGCGCTCCACGGTGAGCCCGGCGACGCTCACGGGGGAGGCAGCCCGGGAGCGCGGTGCGGCGACGGCGCGGTGCCAGGGCCCGATTCCGTACGTCCCCAGGTCGCGCACCGGCGATCCGCCGGCCGTCCACGTGCGGTCGGTGACCAGGTCGACGGAGCCGGCGGCGCTCGCGACCCGGAGGCGGCCGAGCAGTCCGGCGGGGCCGCTCGTGTTACGGACGGCGACGGTGAGGGTGTTGGCGCCGGGGCGGAGGGCGGCGGCGAGGTCGACGTAGCGGGCCTGTCGCCAGGAGCCGGCGGTGCCGGGGGAGTTGGCGAGCCAGGTGTCGTTGAGCCGGACGTCGATGGCGTCGTCGCCGGTCACCACGAGTTGGGCGTCGGTCCACGGGCCGGTGGGCGCGGTGAAGGTGCGGGTCAGCGTGGCGGTGCCGTTCTCGCCGCGGATCCAGTGGGCGGTGTCCAGGGAGACGGGGGCTGTGGGGGTCGCGAGGGTTACGGGGGTGGCGGCTGCGGGGGCTGCGGGAGCGGCGGTTGCGGGGGCGCCGGCGGGGAGACCGGCGAGGGCCAGGGCGGTGGTGAGGGCGAGGGCGAGCGGTCCGAGCGGGGATGCCATGCGGTTCTCCTCGGTGGGGGGAGTTGCGCGGGCGCCTCGTTTGCACGTTTCAATCCATCGAGGCTCCTCGAACTTAAGCCCCGGACCGGCGGCCGGACAAGGTTCCGTACAGAAACGGATCGCCGCCACCCGGGCGGGTGACGGCGATCCGAGGTGGTGCGGGTGCTCAGCCGGCGTTGACGATGTCCTTGATCCAGCCGGCGATGTTGTCGGTGCGGGCCGGGCTCTCGACCTCGGTGTGCGGGCAGCTCGGCCCGTTGCTCACCACGGCCACGAGCTCCGGACCGCCCCAGCGCCGCTCCCGGAAGAACGGGCCGCCCGAGTCGTACGGGCACGGGGTGGTGTTGGCCTGCGGGGCGAGACCCTTCACGCCGAGCGTGGCGTCCTGCAGCGAGACCACCTGGAGCTGGCCCGTCTGCAGGTGGTCGACCGCCACCGGGTTGGTGCTGGTGAGCGAGCCGTAACCGGTCAGCCGCAGCACGTCGCCGACCTCGGGGGCCTTCGACGAGATCTTCAGCGGCTTGATGCCCTCGGCCGGGGACGCCAGCTTGGCCACCGCGACGTCGGCGGTGGGGGACTGGTGCACCTCGACGACCTCGGCGCTGTGCCCGCCCGGGCTGGTCCGGACATCGGTCTTGCCCACCGTGGCCAGCGTGGACGCGGCGACCGGGCGCTCGACCCGCACGCCGTTCTCGTCCCGGAAGCAGTGCCCGGCCGTGACCACCCAGTCCGCCGCCACGAGCGAACCGGAGCACCCGCTGTTGCGGGTGCCGCCGCCCAGGACCGGGATGCCGGTCATGACCAGCTTGACGGAGAAGCTGTACTTGCCCTCCTTGACGGGCTCCCCGTTGGCGATCGCGTTGGCCGAGCCGGACAAGGCGATCCCCGCGGCCACCACGGCGGTCGTGGTGACCGCGAGGAGACCCCAGGTAGTTCTGCGTCGCACGAATAGTCTCCTAGCGTCGCCGGATAGATCAGTGCCCATGCCACGCTAGTAAGTCCATTCAAGACGCTCAACTCGGGAGCGTCGACGGGCAGTCTTTGTGACCCTGAGTGCCCGGTGAGGTTTGCCCGTCACCACTGGCCCGCGGCTTGACAGGCCTGCTGTCCGCGACACGAACCGAGGGCGGCCATGACGCTCCGCAGTCGCGCGAGCCGTTCCGGGCTGAGCGTGCCGGCGATGTTGTGCGCCTGGGCCGGGTCGGTGGCGTTGTCGTAGTACTCGGGCGTGCCGTCGCCGTACTCGATGTAGGTGAAGCCCGGCGTCCGGATCGCCCGGTAGTCGGGCGGGTTGGCGTTGCGCCACGGCTGGTAGTCGGGGTCCTTCGGGTCGCGGGGCGGGCCGTGATGCTCGACCAGGGCGACCTCCCGCCAGTCGGCCGGCGGCGCACCGGCCAGCAGCGGCACCAGGCTGACCCCGTCCACGCCGGCCGGCACCGGGGCGCCGGCGAGATCGGCGAAGGTGGGCCGCAGGTCGATGTTCTCGACCGGCTCGGCGACCGTGGCCCCCCGCGCGATGCCGGGGCCCGCGACGATCAGCGGCACGCGGACGTCGGTGTCGAAGGGCGTCTGCTTGCCCGGCATCAGCCCGTGCTCACCCATGTGCAGGCCGTTGTCGGAGCTGAAGATCACGACGGTCCGGTCGGCGACGCCCGCCCGTTCCAGCGTGGCCTGCAGCGAGGCGACCATCCGATCCACGGCCTGCACCGCCCGCACCCGCTCGCGGAAGTCGCGGTCGATCGAGGCGAGATCGGCCGCCGTCAACGGCCCGTGCCCGGCGATCCACGGCGTCGGATTCGTGGGCAGCTTGCCGAACGACGCGTCCCGGGGCGCCTTGACCTCCGGGAACCGCTTCGCGTCCCGGGGCGCCGGTGTGTAGGGCAGGTGCGGCGCATAGGTGGCGACCTCGGCGACGAACGGCTTGCGCGCTTTCGCCGATGCTGTGATGAACGCGTTGGCCTTGGCGCTGAGCACATCCGTGACGTAGTCGGCGGGCTTCTTCCCGTACGCGACGATCTTCTTGTTCTCGAGCAGGTTGTAGTTGAATCCGGCGTACGCGTCCCCGCCCGCCGCCCACGTCGACCAGCCCGGCGGGACGTGCTTCGAGCTCGGCTGGAAACCGTTGATGTACTTGCCGAAGAAGCCCGTGCGATAACCCGCCCGCTGGAGGTCCGTGGCGAATGTCGACTTCTCGTTCCCGTACCGCTGGAAGGTCGGCAGTCCGCCGTCCGGCCCGGTGTTGGTGAACACGCCGGTGTTGTGCGGGTACTTGCCCGTGAAGATCGAGGCGCGCGACGGGCAGCACAACGAGTCCGTGACCGTGTACTGCGAGAACGAGGTGCCCCGCGCGGCCAGGGCCTGGACGTGGGGCATGAAGGGCACGAGGTTTGTCGCGAGGTCGTCGGTGAGGACGAAGACGATGTTCAGCGGGCCCGGTCTCGTCATCGCCGGGGCGGTCGTCACGGGCGGGGCCGAGCGCGCCGGCGATGCTGGCGGCGGGGTCGCGGGGCGGTCCGCGCTGCAGGCGGCCAGGCCCGTGAGGAGCAGGATCGCGGCGAGGAGTCTCCGGACGGGCTGCACTTTACGGACACCCTTCCGGGTACGAACGGGAAAGGGAATGTCTCGGATAGGCAAGAAACGTCTCACTCGCTGTGACGGAATGGCTATTCATCGTATTTTGCCGCGATCGTCCGGCAATTTTTCGGAATCTTAGGTCGGCTGGTCAACCGGCAGTCCACGAGCGACTGTCCGGCAGGTGAACAAGCCCGCGACGTGCGCCTTCGCCGCCCGTGCCCGTTTCCTAGGGTCACCACCCATGCGAGGAAAAATGTGGGTGGCCGCCTCCGCGGCGGTTCTGCTGTCGACCGCGGCCCTGGTCGCGGGCGGTGCGGCCCGGCAGGCGGACGAGGCGGGGGCGAGCGAGGCGGCGCCGGGCACCCGGGACGTCATCGTCCATCTCTTCGAGTGGTCGTGGGACTCGGTGGCGACCGAGTGCACCACCGAGCTCGGCCCGAAGGGCTTCGGCGGCGTGCAGGTCTCCCCGCCGCAGGAGCACGTGCTGTGGCCGGGATGGTCGACACGTGCCACGCCGCGGGCGTCAAGATCTACGTCGACGCGGTCATCAACCACATGGCGGGCGGGGACTCCACAGGCAAAGGCGTGGCCGGGACCGGCTTCAGCCACTACTCGTACCCGGCGGTGCCGTACACCGACGCGGACTTCCACCATTGCGGGAAGAACGGCAACGACGACATCGTCCACTACGAGGACCGCTCCGAGGCGCAGAACTGCGAGCTCAGCGACCTGGCCGATCTCAAGACCGAGGCGGCTTCCGTACGGACGAAAGTCGCGGGTTATCTCAACAGCCTGACCGCGCTCGGCGTGGACGGCTTCCGGGTGGACGCGGCGAAGCACATGCCGGCGGCCGATCTGCAGGCGATCTACGGGCAGCTGACCGGGAGCCCGTACATCTATCAGGAAGTCATCGAGGGTGCCGCGTCGGAGCCCGCGCCCGAGGAGTACACGCCGCTCGGGGACGTGACCGAGTTCCGCTACGGCGACCGGGTCAGCGCCGCCTTCCGGGACGGGCAGTTGTCCGGCCTGCAGACCCTCGCGTCGAGCATGCGGCTGCCGTCCGGCGACGCGATCGCGTTCATCGACAACCACGACACGCAGCGCAACGGCTCGCGCCCGGTGCTGAACTACAAGGACGGCACGAACTACCGGCTCGCGGAGGCGTTCATGATCGCCTACCCGTACGGCGTGCCGCAGGTGATGTCCGGCTACGAGTTCAGCTCCTACGACCAGGGGCCGCCGTCGAGCGCGGACGGCACGACCAAGGCCACCGACTGCTCGTCCGGCTGGGTCTGCGAGCACCGGGAACGGACGACGGCCAACATGGTCGGCCTGCGCAACGCCGCCGCCGGGACGGGCCTGACGAACTGGTGGAGCAACGGGTCGAGCCAGATCGCCTTCGGGCGCGGGGACAAGGCGTACGTGGCGTTCAACCGGTCGGGGACGGCGCTGACACGGACCTTCGCCACCGGGCTGCCGGCCGGGACCTACTGCGACGTCATGAGCGGCGACGTCACGAGCGGGACCTGCACCGGTACGACCGTGTCCGTGGACGGCTCCGGCAACGCCGCGACGACCGTCCCCGCGAACGGCGTGGTGGCTCTGCACGTGAACGCCCGCGTCGACGCGGCGGTCGCCTGTGCCGTCTCCTTCGCCTCGACCACCGAGACGACGTGGGGCCAGAACGTGTTCGTGGTCGGCAGTGTCCCGGCGCTCGGCTCGTGGGACCCGGCGCGGGCGGTGCCGCTGTCCTCCGCCTCCTACCCGGTCTGGACCGGCACGGTGGACCTGGCGCCCGGGCAGCCGGTCGAGTACAAGTACGTGAAGAAGGAAGGCGACAGCGTCATCTGGGAGAGCGACCCGAACCGATCGTTCACCGTGCCGTCGGACACACCCTGCGCACTCAATATCACGGACAGTTGGCGCTGATCGGTCCCCGTACGCCGGGATCTGCCACTCAGACATCCACACCGTGCGCGGGGAGTGGGGCGGGGTGGCGTACCCGCTGACCGTCGGGTACGAGATCGTCGGCGTGGTCACCGAGGTCGGCGCCGAGGTCACCAAGCACGCCGTCGGTGACCGGGTCGGCACGATCACGCAGGGCGGCTACTCGACGCACGTGGTGGTGGACGAGGACTTCGTGCTGCGGGTGCCGTCGTCGATTCCGTACGAGAAGGCCGCCCCGCTGTTGGGTGCGGGCATCACGACGTACTCGCCGCCGGCGCACTGGAAGGCCGGCCTGCGCGTGGCCGTCGTCGGGATGGGCGGTCTCGGGCACATGGCCGTGAAGATCGCCGCCGCGATGGGCGCCGAGGTGACCGTGCTGTCGCAGACGCTGGGCAAGAAGGACGACGGGCTGGCCTTCGGCGCCACGGACTACCACGCGACCGGCGACCCGGCGACGTTCGAGGCGCTGGCGGGGGCGGGGCGGCGCGCGGGGCCCAGGGCTGGGCGGTGCGGCGCGCGGGCTCGAGGGCGCGTGGTGCGGGGCGGGCGGGTCAGAGGCGCTGGTTGCGGCGCTCGCGGGTGATCGCGACGGCGAGGGTGACGAGGACGACCGCGATCGTCAGGATGACGCCGGGCGTGCGCCACGCGACCATCAGCACGGACAACAGGCCCCACACGATCGCGCCGGCCACGGCCAGCGTGACCCGCGCAGCCGTGCTCAGGCTGCTGCGCCCCGCGCGCATCGTCTCGGCGAAGTCGGGATCGTCCGCGGTCAAGCGGGCGACGATGTCCTCGAACTGCCGCCGCTGGTCCTTGGCTGCCATGGTGCTCACCACCCGGTTCTCGTTGTCCCCCTACAGCTATAACGCGTGGGTGGAAGAGAATGTTCAGTTCCATGACGGTTATGTGACGGTCGCCGGTTGCCCCGGACACCCGCCTTTTCGGCGAAGTCTGCCACTCGTTCGCAAGCCCGGCCACCCCCCGGCCTCAGATGTGGGGGTCGACGTGAATTTTGGGCCCCGCGCCCGCCCCGGGGGGACGCTCGCCCGCCAGGACGGCGCCGGCCCCGGCCAGCCCGACGGTCGCGGCGACCAGGGGACGGGGATCGATGAGCTGCCGGGCGTACGCGTCGATGGTGGGGGCAAGCCCGGGCGAAGCGGACAGGATGCCGATCGCGACGACGTCCTTGAGCACCAGCGACCGGGTGTCGATCAGGCTCGGTTCCCCGGCCAGCCCGATGCCGACGATCCGCCCGCCGGGCTCGACCAGCTCGAGGGCCCGGGCTGGCGAGTCCACGCCCGTGCTCGCGTCGACCACCGCGTCGAAAGGCAGCTCCGGTAGGTCGTCCCAGGTCCAGGCGTGCTCGAAGCCCAGGTCCCGGGCGAAGCCGAGGGACTCCGGCGCCACCCCGAGCACGTGCACCTCGGCGCCGGACGCCCGCAGGAACATGGCCGTGAGCAGCCCGATCGTGCCGGGGCCCAGGACCAGCGCCCGGTCCTCCGGGCCCACGGCGGCGGCCCGGGCGGCGCGCCACGCGTTGCCACCCGGCTCGACCAGGGCGCCCAGGACGTCGTCCACGTCGTCGGGCAGGTGGTGCAGCGAGGAGACCGGCACCGCGAGCCGCTCGGCCAGCGCGCCGGGCCGGCCACCCCGGATGCCGACCTCCTGCCGCTGCTCGCAGACGTGCCGGCGGCCCCGCAGGCACAGCCGGCAGGTCCCGTCGCCGAGCATGGTGTCGCCCATGACCCGCCGCCCGACCCACGCCGGATCGGTGCCCGCCCCGACGGCCGTCACGGTCCCGCACCACTCGTGCCCGATCCGCATCGGATAGGCCGCGTGGCCCGAGTGCAGATAGGCCATCGCCCCGGTGTAGAACTCGAAGTCCGTCCCGCACACCCCCACCCGGGCGACCTCCACCACGGCCTCCCCGGGCCCGGCCACGGGCACCGGCACCTCCTCCACGGCGAACTTCTCCGGCGCGGTGAGCACGAAGGCCCGCATGAGCTCCATGCCGACCATCATGACCGCTGCCGATCGCCCGTGTCCGGCAGAGCCGGTCATGACCCGGCCGGACGGCGCCGCCGTCGGTCAACCGGAACGGGTCGGTGGTTCGGGCGAGCCGTCAGCGGGAGGCTGGTGACTAGGGTGCGTGACATGGATGACGGCTGGGACGCCGAGACGGTCGGGGACGCGCTCGACGTCCTGCAGGATCTGGTGCTGTGGCAGCTGGTGCCGGACCGATGGTCCCAGGTGGACCGGCTGCTCGGCCGGATCGCGGCCGCCTTCGCGGCGGGGGACGCCGACGAGGTCCGCGCGGCCGTCGCCTACCTGGAGCTGAGCGGGCCGGTGCGTGCGCTGCGGATCGGCACCGCCGGCGTGGACGGCATCCCCGAACCGGTCCTCGAGCGCCGCAACACCCTGGTCCACGCCCTGGTGCGCGAGCAGCGCCGGGCGGCGCCGGCCTCGACGAGCGAGCAGCGCCGGGCGGCGCCTACGGAGGAGAGCAGTGGCGACCACCCGGCTCGATGACCAGGAATTCGTGGCGCACCTCTACGCGCCGCTCGACGGGCCCGGCGTGGAGGCGGCGCTCGCCCAGATCGAGCAGCTCTGGGACGCCTGCCGGACCCAGCTGGCCATGACCCACCCGATCGACGGGACCGACCTGCCCCCGGCGCTGCCGGGCGATCCGCGGGCCACCCGGGAAGGCGCCCTGGCCGGCCTGCAGGACCAGGCGGTCAACTTCCAGGCCGTCCTGCGCCGCGAGCACGACGTGCTCAACTTCTCCCTGGTCATGGCGGCCCCGCTGGCCCCTTCCCGGCGCCGGATGCGGCTCGGCGCGGCAACCCCGCCCGGCTGGTACGAGTACGCCCGCTGGTGGCGCACCCTGACCCGCGCCGGCGTCGGGGCGCTGCTCGGTGCGGCGACCGTCTATCAGGCCAAGACGCCGCATCCGGACCGGGCGGACGTACGCTCGGCGCTGCCGTCCCAGGACGACGACGCGAGCCAGTGGTGGACGCGGCCGACCACGGTCGACGACTTCACGCTGTGGGAGGTGACGCCGGGCGGGGAGGGCGTGAGCCGGCGGCTCGTGGTGCTCGGGCGCCCGGACGAGGACGCGCGACTGAGCCGGTTCACGTGGAGCGCGGGGGACGTGGCGTTACCGCCGCTCGGCCGCTATCTGTTGCACGCGGCGAAACTTCGGTACGCGGCGCGCGTACGCGGCAATGGTGCCCAGGTCGCCGCTGTGCGCGACCGGACCGCCGCCCGGCTCGACCGCATCACCGACCTGCTGGAGGGGCCCGACGGCGCCGACGGGCTCGCGGCCGAGGCGGCCGGGCTGGCGGCGGACCAGGCCACCGTGGCCGCGACGGTGCAGGCGCTGAGCTGGATGCAGCGCAGCGTGGAGATCGCCCGCGACAACCTCGGGTCGGCGATCAAGGACCCGCTGCCCGCAGACCGGGCCCTCGCGCCCGCGCTGGCGCAGTGGCTGGACGACGACGTCTACTTCCTGCGGCAGGTGCAGACCCGGGCCGAGCAGACGCGGCACCTGATCCCGGCGCCGGCCCCGCAGCCGCCCGCCCGGTCGGTCCTCGAGCGGCCGGCTCCCGTGGCGGCGCCGGCTCGCGCCCCGGGCGGGCGCACCGAGCAGCGGATGGGCTTCGGGGTCGACGTGGTCCGCTACAGCGACCGGACGACCCCACGGCAGTTCGAGATCCAGCGCCGGCTGGCCGGCATCGTCGAACGCGTCCTGTCCGGCGTCGGGGTCGCGCTGCACGACAGCGACCGGCAGGACGCCGGCGACGGGATGATGGTGGTGCTGCCGGCCGGGGTCCAGCCGCACGAGGCGTTGCCCCGGCTGCTCAACGGATGGCGGGCCCAGGTGACGGCCGACAACGCCGAACACCCCGAGGAGCGGATCCGGCTGCGGCTGTCGGTGACCACCGGCCCGTTCACCCCGTCGGACATCGGCTTCACCGGCGCCACGATCATCGAGACGGGCCGGCTGCTCGACAGCGACGCCCTGCGCCGGGCCGTGACCGACCACCCCGGCGCCGACCTGGTCGCGCTGGTCTCCGACCGGTTGCACGCCGACGTGGTCGCCGAGGGCTATCCCGGTCTCGATGCGGCGCACTTCACGCCCGTACGGGTGCGGGTCAAGACCTTAGACAAGCAGGCCTGGCTCTGGACCGGTGCGCCGCCCGCCGAACCGCGTCCGGAGAAGGCCGAGGAGACGACGACAGCGCCGGGCACGCGCGACGTCTTCGTCATCCACGGCGACGACGACCGGGCCCGCTCGGCGCTGTTCGGCTTCCTGCGCGCGATCGGCCTGCGCCCCCTGGAGTGGGAACAGCTCGTCGCCCGTACGGGCAGCGCGGCCCCCGAGCGCATGAAAGTCCTGCAGCAGGCGTTCGCCGAGCACACCGCCGCGGTGGTCCTCTTCGCCCCGGGCGCGTCGCCGGACGTCCTGGCGGGCATGGCCGTCGCCCTGCAGCCCGACCGCACCATCCTCGTCCGCCTCGGCCCCGCGACCCTGCCCGGCGACCTGGCCGGCCGCGACTCCGTCCACATCCACGGCGCCGGCGTCCTCGGCCTGCATCAGCTGGCCGAGCGGCTGCGGCGGCTGGGCTACGAGGTCCGCACCGACGGCACCGACTGGCTCGACCTCACCCGGTTCACGTAAACAACGAAAGCCTTGTACAAGCGATCCGTTGTTTATAGGGTCGGGGCATGCCCGATGTCCTCGATCTCGACGCGGCCTTCGCCGCCCTGGCGGACAGCACACGGCGGGCGATCGTGGCCCGGCTCGCCGACGGTGACGCGACCGTGCGCGAGCTGGCCGAGCCGTTCGACCTGACCCAGCAGGCGATCTCCCGGCACGTCGGGATCCTGCGCCGCTGCGGGCTCATCGAGCAGCGCGTCGACGGCCAGCGCCGCCCGTGCCGGCTCAACGCCGGGCGCATGCGCGAGCTGGCCGGCTGGATCACCGAGCAGCAGCGGCAGTGGGAGTCCCGGCTGGACCGGCTCGAGGACCACCTCGCCGCGGTGCGGGCGGCGGACGGGTGACCGACCAGCTCATCGCCACCCGGCGGCTCGACGCGGACATCGCGCTCGTGTGGCGGGTGTTCACGACGCCGGAGCACCTGGCCGCCTTCTGGGGCGGCGACCACGCGACCGTCCCGGCGGACTCCGTGACCGTCGACCTGCGCGTGGGCGGCCACTTCGAGCTGGAGACCCGCGGACCGGACGGCACGGGCGGCCGGCTCGTCTTCCGCTACGAGATCGTCGACGAGCCCCGCCGGCTGGTGCTCGCCGAGCCGCGCACCGGCATCCGCACCGAGATCCGGCTCGATCCCGTCCCGGGCGGCACGAGAGTCACCGTCCACCAGCGCCGCCTGCCGCCCGAGCTGCGCACCGAGCAGGCGCGTACGGGTCTCGACGGCATCCTCGACCAGCTGCAACGACTAGTGGAAGGACCACGATGACCGACCGCATCGCGACCGTGCACCGTTACATGGACGGCTTTCGCCACAGTGACCACGGGGCCGTGCTCGCCTGCCTGACCGACGACGTCGTGTGGCGCATTCACGGGCTGCGCGTGACGAAGGGCAAGGACGAGTTCGACTCGGAGATCGAGAACCCGGCCTTCGAGGGCAGCCCCGAGCTGACCGTCGACCGCACGATCGAGGCCGATGATGTTGTCGTCGTCACCGGCACGGGCGCCGGGCGGCTTCGGGCGGCGGGAGCGTTCCGGTTCGCGTACAGCGACCTCTTCACCTTCCGCGAGGACCTGATCGCCGCCGTCGACTCCTATGTCGTACCTCTTCAGCAGTGAAAGACCTCCCGGGGCCGCTCGCCGGACGGCAGGCCGAGCGCCTCGGTGGCGTGCTGGGTGACCAGGCGGGCGCCGATCCGGCCGGCGAGGTCGCGGGCCCGGGTCAGGGCGCCCCGGTCGGTGCCGCGCTCGACCGCGATCATCCCGGCGCCGAGCAGGCCGAGGGACCGCTGGAGCGGATAGCGCGAGCCGGCCACCTGCCCGTACAGGCGGGCGGCGTGCGCCAGGTCGCCCTCGTGCACCCGGGCGTGTTCGGCCCGCTCGACGAGCACGGCCTCGTCGGTGAAGGGGTGCCCGCGGGTGAAATAGGTGGCGGTCTGCGCGGTCTTCGCGGCTCGGATCGTCTCCAGGGTGGCCAGCGTGGCGGCGAACCGGCCGGGGTCGGTCATCCGGCACAGCGCGAGCAGCGCCGTCTGGACGCTGACCTGCCCGTCGATGCTGCCCTCGCCCTCGAAGCGCAGCCGGGCGAGCTCGTAGTGGCGGGCCGCCTCCCGGGCGTTCCCCTCGTGCAGCGCGATGCCCGCCTCGATGAAGTCGGCCCAGGCCACCCAGCGCGCGGCGGCCAGCCCGGCCGCCGGTCGCAGCTCCTCGTCCAGGCACAACCGGCACTCGGCCAGGCGTTCCGCCCACAGCAGAGCCTGCGCCCGCTGGTACGCCGCGTGGGCCACCCGGACGTCGTTGGTCTCGCGCAGGGCTCGCCGGTGCGCCTCGGCGGCTGTCTCGGCCGCCGCGTCGAGGTCGCCGGTGATGCGCAGCGACAGCGCGCGCAGGATGAGCAGCGTCGACAGGCTGGTCTCGTCGGTCCGCCGGGTGCCACGCAGCACCTGCCGGTGGTTGCCGAGCCGGGAGTGGGCGGTCAGCCGCTTGCGCTCGGCGACCGTCCGCACGCGGCCGGGCAGCACCGGCGTGCGGGCGACGGCCCACAGCGGCACCGTCACCCAGCGGCCGGCGTTGTTGACGGTCTGCGCGACCAGGTCCACCGCGGTCTGCCGGCGGCCGGGCTCCTGCCGCAGCCTGCGCAGATTCACGCGTACGGCGCCGTGCCAGTCACCCAGGATGCCGCGGATGCTCGCCTCGGCCCGTCCCAGGTCGCCGGCCAGCGGCGGGAACGAGCGCTCCGGACGCTTCTCCTCCAGCCGTTTCACCTCGTCGTCAGACATGGTGACGAGCCCGTTGCCCCGGCACCACGCGACGAAGCCGACGGACGGATTCTCCGACTCGGCCACGACCAGGGCGTCCCGCTCCACGCAGCGCCGCAACAGCCGGCGTCGCCGGGCCCGCTCCTGCTCGGCCGCCTCCGGGTCGCCGCTCGGCCGGTCGAACCAGATCACCCGGGCGGCGTCGGTGAGTACGTCGTCCCACAGCGGCTGGAAGTCGAAGTCGCGGCCGCTGTAGCCGAGGAACACCACGGTCCGGCCGCGTACCGCGTCGGCCAGCGCCCGCCGCCAGTCGTCCCGCAGCCCGGCCAGCACCGCGTCGGCCGTCACGATCAGCGGGCCGGGCAGCGAACCGTGCGGCTTGTAGATCTCCCCGGGCGTGCTGGCGGCCTCGCGCCACGCGACCACGCGCAGACTCGGGTCGGCCTCCTCGATGAGCGTGTCGAAGTTGACCGTCCACACCGCCGCGCCGGCCCCGGCGAGCTGGGCCAGGGCGACGTGGACGGCGTTGGGGCGGGCCGGCGCCGGGTCGGTGGGGCGCAGCGTGCGGGCCAGCCAGCCCTCGACGTCCACGCCGCTCTCGCGCAGGGCGAGCATGAAGGGCTCCGGCGCCAGGCCCTCGGTGATCCGCTCCAGCTCCGGGCGGTGCGGGTCCTCCCCGGGTACGTACTCATGCAGCCGAAGTTGCCGCAGAATGTCATTGCGCATCGGGTCGAAGAGCGGCAGCGCGGCCGGCATCGCGAAGGACGCCCCGGCGCCGGCGAAGACGAACAACGACCCGGCCGACGCGACCCCCGGCAGCCCGGCGCTCATGCCGCCGCCCCGCGCGCCGAGCGCCACATCGCCTCGAACTGATCCAGCCAGTACGTGTACCAGGGCCCGTCGTCCCGCGTCAGGTGAATGTGCATCCGCGACCGGATGGCATCGTTGCGGAACCCGTGGAACTCGACGTTGACGTAGCCGCCCGCCCCGTGCGGATTCACGGCGACCAGGCTGAACCCGGGGTTGAAGGCGATGTCCCCGTACGCGAACGTGCCGTTGACCGGCCACTGAGCCATCGCCGCGAGCCGCGCCCGGGTCTCCCGCAACGAGTCGGCGGCCTTCTGCACCGGATGGTCGAGCAACGCGTCGAGCTGCTCCGACATGGCGTCCCCGGCATCGAACTCCGCGAGCACCACGATCCGCACGGCGCCCTCGTCCCGCGCCAGCGGCCCGCGGCGCAACACGTCGCACCGCTCCTCGGTGAGAAAGTTCGACCCCACGGGCGCGAAGATCCACACATCCTTCGCCCGGCGCAGATCCTCGGTGATCGGCCGGCGGTCATAATCACTGCGGTCGAGGAAACGCTCCTCCCGATGATGCGCCAGGGCGGCCCGCAGCAGCAGAAACCCCATCCCGGCGAAGAGCACCGACCACCGTACGCTGTCGGGCAGATCCGCCCCGACCAGCAGCACCACGGCGAACCCCAGGCTGACCAACGTGGTCGCGTAAAGGTCGAGAAACCGCCGCCGCCGAACATCGTCCAGGACCTGCCGCCACCGCCGCCGCATGCGCTCCATGATGCGGTCCGCCACGCTCCACCATGGTCATCCGTTCAGCGGAGCCCTTCCGGACCGGCGTGACAGTCGTCGATGTGTTCTCCTTCGTGTCATGTGGATGGGCGACGTCGAGCTGCCGCGTGACCTGGTGGACGCGCACCGGTCCGGTGACCTCGTGATCTTCGTCGGCGCGGGAGCCTCCATCGCGCCGCCGTCGAACCTGCCCAGCTTCTGGAAACTGACCGAGGAGATCGCCGCCGACGCCGGCGTGCCGATGGGGACGGACGAGCTCGACGTCATCCTCGGCTACGCCGACGCGCACCCCCTGATGGACGTCCACAGACGCATCGCGGAGACGATCGGCGTCGCGACGTCGCGCCCCAACGACGTGCACCGGGCGATCGGCCGGCTCGCCGCGGCGGGACCGACCGCGCGAGTGGTGACGACGAACTACGACCGCCACCTTTCCACGGTCCTGCCCGGCCTCGCGGAATACCGCGGACCGGCGCTGCCGCTGGGCAACGACTTCGATGGCCTCGTCTACCTGCACGGCACGCTGGGCCAGGACCCGCGCCGGCTGGTGGCGACCGACGCCGACTTCGGGGCGGCGTACCTGCTCGACGGCTGGGCGGTCCGGTTCCTCGAGCGGATGTTCCGGAGCTTCACCGTGCTCTTCGTCGGCTACAGCCACAACGACTTCGCGATGACCTATCTGGCCCGGGCGCTGCCCGCGTCAAGCCGGCGTTTCGCGTTCACCGTCGACGACCCCGATCAGGCGCGACACTGGCAGCGCCTGGGCATCACGGCCGTGCCCTACACCAAGGACGCCCAGGACCACACCCCGTTGCCGATCGTGCTCGGCAAGTGGGCCGGGCAGGCGGCCATGTCGTTGCTCGACCACCGGCAGCGCGTCGCCGAGTTGCTCTCCGGACCGCCGTCGGGCGTTCCCGAAGAGATGTCCTACCTCGAGGACATCGTGGCCACAGCCGACAAGGTCACATACTTCGCCGAGTACGCCCGGGGCCCGGAGTGGCTCGCCTGGGCGACCGAGCGCCCGGAGTTCCGGCGCCTCTTCACTGCCGAGCCCGGCGATTCGTCGCTCGCCGAGTGGTTCGCCCAGCACTACGTCGCCGTGGAGGAGCTGACGGAGGCCGCCTTCCAAGCCGTGAGGAGCTGTGGTGGCCGGCTCGGTCCGCAGGTCTGGCACTCCATCGGCCGGTTAATGACCGACCCGGGCCCGGCCGCCCGGCCACCCTGGCTGTCGAAGTGGCTGGTCCTGCTGGTGCGAGACGACCCGGGAGCCGGGCCTGGCTGGTTGGAGGAAGCGCTGCGGGCCTCCCTGCTGCCGGCGGATCGCGATGCTGCCCTGCTTCTCTTCGCGCATCTCACGACACCGGCTGTCGAGTTCCCGCGCTTCACACTCACTCGCTTGGGCACGTTCTTCGAGCTGACCGTCAGGGGAGAGCCGAGCTCTTTGCGGGACGCCTGGCAAGAGGCGCTCGTCCCGCACCTGGCGTCGGTGGCGGCCGAGGTTCTCGTCATCGCGGACACCCATCTCCGGCAGGCCTACCGGCTGCTGGCAACCGCCCGGTCCGGTCGCTGGGACCTGGTGTCCCGGGCGCGGTCCGCCATCGAACCGCACGAGCAGGACAACGTGCACGAACCGCTCGACATCCTGATCGATGCCGCACGAGACTGCCTCGAAGAGTTGCTGCGCAGTGACCCCGGCACCGCTCGCGAACAGCTCCGGAGCTGGGAGAGCGCCGAGCCCGAGCTGCTGCGGCGGCTTGCCGTGCACGGCTGGGTCTGTCGCGAGGACGTGACCGCGACCGCCAAGCTCACGTGGCTGCGGGAGCGCGGCTGGCTGCTGGTCGGCCAGTTGTGGCACGAGGTCGCCATGCTGATCGCGAAGACGGCCGCAACGGCGGACGAGCCGGTGCTCGACGCCCTTGTCGCCGACGTTGTGAAGGCGCCCGACGACGTCGCCACCGAGCACGAGAAGGCCGGCATCATCCACTGGATCGCCCGCCATGCTCCGCAGCTGGCGAGCGCCCGCGCGGCGATGACGGCCTGGCCCGGCTTCCAGGCGAGCAAGCATCCCGATCTGCGCCGGTGGACCGAGGGCGGCACCGTTCCGCCGCGGCCACCCATGTCGGTCGAGGCCCTGCACGAGCGCATCACCGAAGATCCGGCCGCGGCCGTCGTCGAGCTGCGCCGCTTCGAGGACGTCGACTGGAGCATCGACGAGACCACCTGGGAGGACGCCCTCGGGCTACTCCAGCGGACGGTGGCCGAGCATCCGGAGGACGGCTTCGCCGCGATCGGCACCGGCGCGACGGTGATCTTCCCCGCCGTGGTGAAAGGCTGGGCCGCCGCCGAGCCGGATCAGGCGACGGCGGCCGAGGTGGTGCGGAGTCTGAGGGACGACGTGCTGCCCTTCGCCGCGATGGAGATCGCCGAGCTGCTCTCCGGAGCCGACTGGGCGGCCGGCGCACACGAGCTGGCCGACCGCACGTGGGAGGCGGTCCAGGGCGAGTCTTCGCGGGTGGCGAGCGACGACTGGTACTCCGTCGCGATCAATCACCCCGGCGGCTGGCTCGCCGAGTTCTGGGTGCGGGTCGTCGAGGCCGCCCGGCAGGCCGATCCCGATGGCTGGACCGGGCTGCCGGACTCGATGAAGGAACGGCTGGAAAGAATGATCGCCGATTCGCTCGCGGCCCCGATCATCTTCAGCTACTTCCTTCCCTTCCTGCACGCCGTGGACCACGAGTGGGCCGAGTCGCGCATCTTGCCCCTCCTGGACTGGTCGTCGGACGAGGAACGGGCCCGGCGCTGCTGGGACGGTTACCTGTCGAGCGGCCGGGTCAACGACCGCCTGCTGGAAGCTGGTCTGCGCACCTCGCTGCTCGAAGCCGCGCGGCGCGTGGACCAATTCCGTCCCGAGCGGGGCCGCGGCATCACCGGTGTCCTGGCCCAGGTGACCTTTTACGCGACGGCGGATCCCGGGGAATGGCTGCCGAAGTTCACCCGGACGGCACCGACCGAGGCCCGGACCGCCTGGATCCGCGACGTGGACGAGCTGCTCGCCGGGGCGGGGACCGAGGTGGCCGAAGCGCAGTGGTCGCGCTGGATGAGGTCGTACTGGCGGAATCGCCTCGACAGCAGGCCCCTTTCGCTGACCGACGGCGAGGCGTCGGCCATGGCTGCCTGGGCGCTCAGGCTGAAGGACTCGACGGACGAGGCCGTGACGCTGGCCACCCGGCACGGCGCCCGCTTCGACCCGCACACGCGGCTCCTGAAATCCTTCGACGACCGCGTCGAGGAGCACCCGGAAGCGTACGGAAGGCTGCTCCTGCACCTGCTGCGCGCCACGGAGAAGCCCTTCTACGGCGGCCGCCGGCTCGGGGCGATCGTCGAGAAGCTGCGGCCGTCGATCGACGTCGAGCCGCTCCGCAACGAGGTGGCGCGCCTGAGCTGAACGGCGGCCGGCGACGTGCTGGTGGGGACGGGTGAGTGATCCGTTAGCGGGACACCCCTTCCGGGGCCGGGCGGGCAAATGCCACAGTCTCGACATGTCGTACAGGGATGTTGTGCGGGAGTCGGCGGCTGCGGGCCGGGTTGTGGTGTGGGAGGAGGCCGCGCGCGACGGGGCGCAGGCCAAGACGTTGATGGGGGCCGGGCAGCGGGTGCGGCTCGCGCGGGAGCAGGGGGCGATGTTCGGCGCCGACGGGCCCCGGCATGTTGTTTTCGCCGCCGGCTTCCCGGCTGTCTGCGCCGAGGAGTACGAAGCCGTACGCCAGGTGGCGGCGGAAGCCGAGGGCTGCGTGAGCGTCGCGGCGGTCTGTCGCGGGGCGGCCGGGGACGTCGACCAGGCGCTGGCCTCCGTACGCGGCAGCGCCCACGCCCGCGTCATGGTCGTCGTGCCCGCCACGGACGCCATGGCCGGCGCCATGGTCCACACCACCGGCCGCGCAGCCCTCGCCGCCGGGGCGGACCTCGTGGCCCGGGCGCGGGACGGCCACGTCGCCGTGGACGTGTGCTTCGCGGACGCGTCGCGCGCCGATCACGGGTTGATGGCCGAGTACGCCGCCCGCAGCACCGCGGCCGGCGCCGGAGTCGTGCTGCTCGCCGACACGGTGGGCTGCCAGCTGCCGGCGGACTGCGCGGCGATGTTCGAGGCGGTCGCGGCCGGGGCGGGCCCGGAGACGGTGCTCGGCTCGCATCTGCACAACGATCTCGGGCTCGGGCTGGCCAACTCGATGCGGGCGCTGGCGGCCGGCGTACGCGTCATCTCCAGCTCGTGGCTCGGCCTGGCCGAGCGGACCGGGCTGGTCGCCACCGAGCAGCTGCTGTTCCTGCTGGCCCGGCATCCGGAGGCGCTGCTGGGGCCGGACGCGCAGCCGTGGTGGACCGCTCCGGACCTCACCCGGCTGCCGGGACTGGCCGCCCAGGTGTCCGCGGCCACGGGCGTGCCGCTGACGGTGACGACGCCGATCGTCGGGTCGGGCGTCGGCACGATCTCGACCGGTACGCCGTTCGTGGAGCCCCGGATCTTCCAGCCGTTCGACCCGCGGGAGGTGCTCGGGGTCGAGCCGCAAGTGCTGCTCACCCATCTCGCCAGTGCCCGGGTGGTCGCCGCGGTGGCGGAACGGCTCGGCTACCGGCTCGGGCGGGAGCAGGTGCGGGCGGCGATGGCGTGGGTGAAGGCGCACGCCTACCGGGCGGGCCGGGCGACCGTCGACGAGGCGACCTTCGCCGGCTATCTCGACGGGCTTACGGTGGCCCGGTGAACGCCCGTGACACCCTCGCGGCCGGCGGGGCCGTTGTCGTGCCCAATCCGGCGCCGCTGACGCATGTCGTCGCCGCGACGAGCCCGCAGGCCGTCAACCTGCTCAAGGGCCGGCCCGCGGATCAGCCGGTCGCGCTGTGGTGTCACCACGACGAGACGCTGGACCACGTACTTCCCCGGGACACGGCAGCCGGGGCGATCGGGTGGCGGCTGCTGCGCGAGGATCTGGTGACGTTGCTCGTGCCGGTGCCGGCGGACGTTCCGGCCTGGCTGCGGCCGGCGACGAAGGACGGGTGGGCGCTGCTTTTCGGGGCGCGCTGGGCGCCGGTCGCCGGGTTGCTGGCTGAGCACCCGATCCTCTACGTGAGCAGCGCCAACCGGACCGGTCACGCGCCCGTGGCCTCGGCTGCGGCGGCGCGGGCGATGTTCGGCGACGAGGTGCCGGTCGCGGCGGGGGAGGATCCGGAGCCCGGCGTACGGTCGGCCACCACCACCGTCCGACTGCACCCGGACGGCCGGCTCGAGGTGCACCGGCCGGGCGCTCAGGACGCCATGTTCGTCAGGTGAGGGCCGGGACCGCGGCCGCTTCGGTGATGACGGTGTCGATCAGCCCGTACTCGCGGGCCTGATCGGCAGTGAACCAGCGGTCGCGGTCCGAGTCCTCCGCGATCCGCTCGACGGACTGTCCGCTGTGCGACGCGATCAGCTCGTGCATCTGCCGCTTGACGAAGAGCATGTTCTCGGCCTGGATGGTGACGTCGGCCGCGGTGCCGCCGATGCCGCCCGACGCCTGGTGCATCATGATGCGGGCGTGGGGGAGGGCGTACCTCTTGCCGGGTGTCCCCGCCGTGAGCAGGAACTGTCCCATGGACGCGGCCATGCCGAAGCCGATCGTCGCCACGTCGTTGGGGATGAACCGCATCGTGTCGTAGACGGCCATCCCCGCCGTGACCGAGCCGCCCGGCGAGTTGATGTAGAACTGGATGTCCTTCACCGGGTCGGCCGCGGAGAGCAGGAGCAGCTGGGCGCAGAGCGTGTTGGCGCTCTCGTCGGTCACCTCGGTGCCGAGGAAGACGATGCGCTCCTTCAGCAGCTCGTCGAAAAGCTGGAAGCCGTAGGGCTGAGTGTTCTGCATAGGGCCAGTCTGGGCGTGCGCATGCCGCGGACGCCGCTTTCTCTGCCCGAGGCAGATCGGCCCAGAGCATAGGAGCCCTGGCTGTGCCCGGCGCGCAGCCGGCCCGGCACCACGGCGGGGTCGGCCCGCAGCAGCTCGAGCCGCACCTCCTCGAGCAGGTCGGGCAGCGCGATGCCCAGCGCCCGGCAGATCGTGGCCAGGATCTCCGACGACGCCTCCTTGCGGCCCCGCTCGATCTCCGACAGGTACGGCATCGACACGCCCGCGTCGTCGGCGACGTCCTGCAGCGTCCGGCCCTGCCCCTGGCGCAGGCGGCGCAGCACTGTCCCGATGGCGGTCCGCAGCAGTGACATGCTCCACAGCATAGGGTAGGTCCACGAAGTGAGGAGGCTCGATGAATCCGATCCTGCCCGTGGTGGTCCTCGACGACGCCGCGCAGGCCGCCCCGCTCGGCGCGGCGCTGCTGGCCGGCGGCGTCACCGACGTGGAGATCACCCTGCGGACGGCGGCGGGTCTCGAGGGCATCCGCCGGGCGAGTACGGTCGGGGGCCTGCGCGTCGGCGCCGGTTCCGTGCTCACCCCGGAGCACGTCGACCAGGTGGTCGCGGCCGGTGCTCAGTTCATCGTGTGCCCGGGGCTGTCGGCGGCGGTCGTCGAGCGCGCCCGGTCCTACGACGTGCCGGTGCTGCCCGGCGTCGCCACCGCCTCCGAGCTGATGGCCGCCGTGGCCCTCGGGTTCGACGAGGTCAAGCTCTTCCCGGCCGGGCTGCTAGGCGGCCCCGGCTACATCCGGGCCCTGTCGGCGCCCTTCCCGGGCGTGCGGTTCGTGCCGTCGGGCGGGGTCGACGCGGCCACGCTTGGCGATTACCTGGCGGTGCCGGCCGTGCGTACCGTGAGCGGGTCCTGGATGATCTCCCGCGACCTGGACGAGGTGACCGCTCTGGCCAAGGCCGCGGTCGAGGCGGTCACGCCAGGCTGAGGACGACCGCCAGGGCGACGGTGAGCAGGATCGATCCCAGGACGAAGCCGGTCATGAGCGCGCTTCTCCGGCGCAGGGCGGGTACCGCGGCGACGATCACGATGGCCAGCAGATAGACCGTGCCGAGCAGGGCCAGCGCGGGCACGAACGCCAGCGCTGCGGCCGTCGGCCCGGTCTCCCGGCCGATCACGCTCGCCAGCACCACCAGGCCGAGCAGCCCGGCCACGATCGCCAGATGGGTCCGCAGCGCGAGGCCGCGCGTCTCACCAGTCACTTTGATCTTAACGGCGCGCGGGCCCGCAAGGTTCAACTGTCACACCGCTCCGGTCGCCGGTGTCTTGATGGCATGACCCATGACACGCGCATTCCCGCCATCGAGGTCACCGGCCTGTACGGTGCCCTGCTCAAGCGATTCACCAGGAAGATGTTCGGCGAGGTCCCCGAGAACATCGGCGTGATGTGGCACCACAAGCCGATCCTGCGGTTCAGCCTCGGGCTCGGGATGAAGTCACGCCGGTGGCACGAGTGCGGACAGGACCTCAAGACGTACGCCCACATGGCCGTCGCGTCGCTCGTCGGCTGCTCGTTCTGCCTCGACCTGGGCTACTGGCAGGCGCACCACGAGGGGCTCGACATGACCAAGGCCCGGGAGGTCCCGCGCTGGCGCGAGTCGGACGTGTTCTCGCCGCTCGAGCGGGACGTCCTCGCGTACGCGGAAGCCATGTCCCAGACCCCGCCGACCGTCACCGACGACCTGTCCGCCCGCCTGCTCGACACGCTCGGGGCGCCGGCGCTGATCGAGCTGACCACGGTCGTCGCCCTGGCCAACGTCTACACCCGGTCCAACGTGGCGCTCGGCATCGAGGCGCAGGGCCTCGCCGCCTCGTGCAACCTGGCCCCGCTCGCCGTACCGTCGCGGGCATGACCGACGACGATCCGTTCGTCGCCCACCGCAGCCTGCTCTTCACGGTCGCGTACGAGCTGCTCGGCACCGCCGCCGACGCCGAGGACGTGGTCCAGGAGACGTGGCTGCGGTGGGCGGCCGCGCGCGCCGAGGTCCGGGACCCCCGCGCCTACCTGGTGCGCATCGTCACCCGCCAGGCGCTCAACCGGCTGCGCACGCTCGCCCGCCGCCGCGAGGACTACGTCGGCCCGTGGCTGCCCGAGCCGCTGCGCACCAGCCCCGACGTCGCCGAGGACGTCGAACTGGCGGAAAGCGTCTCGGTCGCCATGCTCACGGTCCTGGAGACGCTGGCACCCACGGAACGCGCGGTCTTCGTGCTGCGCGAGGTCTTCGACATCTCGTACGCCGAGATCGCCGCCACCCTCGGCAAGTCGCCCGCCGCCGTCCGCCAGATCGCCCACCGCGCCCGCGACCACGTCGCCGCCCGCCGCCCCCGCATCACCGTAAGCCGCGCTGAGCAGGACGCCGTCGTCCACCGCTTCCTGTCCGCCGTCCGCGGCGGCGACCTCCAGGGCCTCCTCGACGTCCTCGCCCCCGACGTGATCATCCTGGCCGACGGCGGCGGCGTGGTCACCGCGGCCCGCCACCCGATCCACGGCGCCGCCCGCGCCGCCAAGTTCCTGGCCATGCTCGCCGACCTGCCCGACTACGCCATGACGCCCCTGCGCCTCAACGGCGGCCCGGCCCTGCGCGTCGACCTGGCGAGCGAGCTCGACACGGTCGCGAGCCTGGTCGTCGAGGACGGCCGCATCACCCGCATCTTCGCGATCCGCAACCCGGCCAAGCTCGCCCACCTCACCGAGGAGGCCACGCTGACCCGCTGACCGGAGCGGTTCCCGGCGGGTCCTGAGGTACGCCGCCTGCCTCGGCGCTGCTCCGCCTGGTCAGGTCCCCGGTACGGAATCCGAGATCCAGTTGAAGGTCACCCGTGAGCCGGCCGGAAGCCAGGTCGGGCTGACCTGGAGGACGTACTTCGCGGACAAGGTGCCGATTCCTTCTGCCTTGAGAAAGGTGAGGTACTGCAGCTTGTTCACCTGATGGGCCCAGAGGCCGATTCCCATGTCGAATCGCCGTCCGCCGAGCCAGGGAGCGCCCGTCCAGATGTCCCAGGAGCTCCCCTCGCCATCGGGCACGTTGATCCGCTTGAACCACCAGAGATCACTGTGAATCCAGATCTCCACGACGTTCCCCGGGAGCGCCTTGTCCTCTCTGCAGGCCGTGATGTAGTCGCCGGCGTCGAGGGGAGTCCCGATCGGTATGAAGCCGCAGTTCGGTGACGTCTGCGGTGAGAATCTGCTGTAGTCCAGGGCGTACGGCCACACGTGCTGCAGACCTACGGAAATCGCTTGACCCGGAAACTCGCCGGTCTCGATTCCGCCGGTGTTCACAAAGGCCGGAGTGAAGTTGTCGGCCGTCACCCGGATGTCCCTGAAATGGCCGGTCGGAACGTGAAACAATTCTCGCGGCTGACCCGGTAGAGGGAGGTCGGGCGGCAGGACCGCTCCGCTGGCAAGGTCGGTGAAGGTTATGTTCCTCGGGAAGTTGACGCCTCCCGACCAATTGACTCTGAACCAATCAGCCATTGACTGACTTCCTTGTCTCATCACCCGTTCGACTCGATGTGTCCCGTCTCGACGTGCTCGTGGGCCGGCCCGGCCCTCCGCCCGCGCTGTTGCGATGCCGACCCGATGTGCGCGGGACTCCTCACGAAGAGAAGGCGCCCGGCATGAGCGGCGGGGCCGGCTGATGTTGCTGCTGAGTCCGGCTCGGCGGCGGCGGAGGCTGCAAGGCGGCAAAATCGGCCGGAGGGAATTGTGCGGCCGAGACGCGCCGGAGATGGACGAACTTCGCCGCCAGATCTTCGATGCCGGTGATCGGGAAGTAGTACGGAGGGATGGTTGCGGCGAACCAGGCCACCGCATCGGGCGGGGGATCGCCGTGGCCCTCACCGGCCGCCTGCCCGAGGTCGGAGGCGGCGCGCAAGGGGTATCCCGTCCGCTGTTCCAGCCACTCCAGCGCTTCTATCACGAGTCTTGTCTCGGGATAGTGCTGAAGAACGGCCAACATCAATTCCTGGTTGGGCCCGTAATCCATAGCCCCTCCGTTCCGGGCCTGGTGCCGGTGTGGCGTCGCCGCCGGGTGACGTGATCGGGCGCAGGTTTGCGCGTTGTTTGTGTAGGGTAGCGATCGCATCCGGCGGCCGGCTTGTTCCTGTCGGACAGGTGACCTTTTCCCGCGAGGGCTGACGACGCTTTCCAGCTTTCGACGCCCCTATGCGTCGATGTCCCCACAAATGGCGGTCAGGACCGTCCTCGGCCGCCTGCCGTTCCGACGTTCCCCGGCATGACAACACGGCGGTGGAGCCCACGGCCGGACCAGCGGTGCCATGATGGGCCGATGCGTCCTCATCCGCGCCGCGAACTGAACATTCTGTCGTACAAGTCGGAGGGGTCGATCCTGAGTGCGTACTCGAAGGGTTCGATCCTGAGCGTCGGGTCGAGCGGCTCGATCCTGTCGGTCGGGTCGATCGGGTCGTTCGCGTCGGTGCTGAGCATCGGGTCGTTCGTGGCGGCCGGGTCGATCCTGTCGGCGGTGGCGGTGGGGTCGGTCATGGCGTGGCGGGCGCGGGGAAAGGTCATGTCCGCGGGCTGAGGGTTGGGGGTCAGCCCCGATGCGGGGGCCGGCCCCGATTCGGCAACCTTGAGGCTCACCCCGGAGAGCGAGAGGAGTTGCCGTGTCGTTGTTCTGGAGGATCTTCTCCCTCAACGCGGCCGTTCTGGCCGTCGCGGCGCTCCTCCTGCTCTTCGCGCCGGTGACCGTGTCGGCCACCGCGCGCGCGGCCGAGGCGGCCATCGTGCTGGCCGGGATGGTCGTGGTGCTGATCGCCAACGCCGCGTTGCTGCGGGTGGGGCTGGCGCCGCTGGCCCGGCTGACCCGGGTGATGACGACGATCGACCTGCTGCGGCCCGGCACGCGGCTGGCGGCCGAGGGGCGGGGTGAGGTCGCCGCGCTGATCACGGCGTTCAACACGATGCTGGAGCGGCTGGAGACCGAGCGGGCGACCAGTGCCGCCCGGGCCTTGTCGGCACAGGAGGCCGAGCGGCACCGGATCGCGCAGGAGTTGCACGACGAGATCGGGCAGACGCTGACGGCGGTGCTGCTGGACCTCAAGCGCGTCGCCGACACCACGGGTACGCGCGACGAGCTGCACGGTGCCGTCGAGAGCACCCGTAACAGCCTCGACGAGCTGCGCCGCATCGCCCGCCGGTTGCGCCCCGGCGTGCTGGAGGAGCTCGGGCTGGCCAGTGCCCTGCGCGCGCTGGCGACCGAGTTCACCACCGTCGGGCTGTCCGTGCGCCGGGACGTGTGCAAGGACCTGCCCGAGCTGGGCAAGGACACCGAGCTCGTGCTCTATCGCGTGGCGCAGGAGGCGTTGACCAACGTCGCCCGGCACGCGAACGCCCACCGCGCGGATCTGCGTCTGCACCGCGACGGCGAGATCCTGCAACTCACCGTCAGCGATGACGGCAGGGGACTGCGCGGTGCACCGGAAGGCGCCGGCCTCCGCGGCATGCGCGAGCGGGCGCTGCTGATCAACGCCACCCTGACGGTCGGCGACAGGAATCCCGGAACGGAGATCACACTGAGGGTCCACGCATGACCACGCGCATCCTGCTCGCCGACGACCATGCCCTCGTACGCCGCGGTGTGCGTCTGATTCTCGACAACGAGCCCGATCTCGAGGTCATCGGGGAGGCCGCCGACGGCGCTGAGGCGGTGACCCTGGCCAAGACCGACCCGCCCGACCTGGCCGTGCTCGACATTGCCATGCCGCGGATGACCGGGCTGCAGGCCGCGCGGGAGCTGTCCCGGATCCAGCCGGGCCTCAAGATCCTCATCCTGACCATGTACGACAACGAGCAGTACTTCTTCGAGGCCCTGCGCGTGGGCGCGGCCGGCTACGTGCTGAAGGCGGTCGCCGACCGCGACCTCGTCGAGGCGTGCCGGGCCGCCATGCGCGATGAGCCGTTCCTCTATCCGGGCGCCGTGACCGCGCTGGTCCGCGACTATCTCGAACGGGCCCGCTCGGGCGCCGGGATCCCCGAGCGGGCCGTGACCGACCGCGAGGAGGAGGTCCTCAAGCTCGTCGCCGAGGGCCACTCGACCAAGGAGATCGCCGAGCTGTTGTTCATCAGCGTCAAGACCGTCGAACGCCATCGCACCAACATCCTGTCGAAGCTCGGCCTGCGCGACCGCCAGGAACTGACCCGGTACGCGATCCGCGCCGGGCTCATCGAGCCCTGACCAGGAGGGACCTCTCGTGCTCGTCCTGGTGCTGACGCATGCCCTCGCGGCCGTCATTTCGCCCTTTTTGTCACGCCGTAGGGCTTTCTATCTGCTGGCCCTCGTGCCCGCGTCGGCGGTTGTCGTTCCGGCCGTCGCGACCCACGAGACCTACCGCTGGGTGCCCGCCCTCGACCTGACGATCACCTTCACCATGAGCCCGTTGCGAGGGCTCCTGCTGGTGGTCGTCGGCGGGGTCGGCGCGGTTGTCCTCGCGTACTGCGCGCGCTATTTCCCGTCGTACGACAGCCGCTTCGCCGCCGTCTTCCTCGGCTTCGGCGCCGCGATGACCGGGCTCGTCCTCGCCGACGACCTCCTGCTCACGTACGTGTTCTGGGAGCTCACCTCGGTCTTCTCCTACCTGCTCATCGGGCACAGCGCCGAGCGGTCCGCGAGCCGGCGCGCCGCGACCCAGGCGCTCGTGGTGACCACCGCGGGCGGGCTCGCCATGCTCGTCGGCATCGTGCTGCTCGGGCACTCGGCGGGCACGTACCGCTGGTCGGAGATCGCGGCGAACGGCCCGCTGCCGGGCACCGCGACGGTGACGGCGGCGGGCGTCCTGATCCTGGCCGGGGCGCTGAGCAAGTCGGCGCTGTTCCCGTTCAGCTTCTGGCTGCCCGCGGCCATGGCGGCGCCCACCCCGGCCTCGGCCTATCTGCACGCCGCGTCGATGGTGAAGGCCGGCGTCTTCCTGATCGGGCTGCTCGGACCGGCGTTCGCGGAGGTGCCCGGCTGGCGGCCGGTCACGGTCACGGCCGGCGTGGTCACGCTGCTGCTGGGCGCGTGGGCGGCGATGCGCCAGACCGACCTCAAACTGCTTCTCGCGTACGGGACGGTCAGTCAGCTGGGTCTCCTCACGGTCGCGCTCGGCGCCGGCACCCAAGCCGCTGCCCTCGCCGGGATGGTCCTCCTGCTGTCGCACGCCCTCTTCAAGGCCACGCTGTTCCTGGTCGTCGGCATCATCGACCGCACCACCGGCACCCGCGACCTGCGGGAGCTCAGCGGGCTGGGCCGGGCCCACCCCGTGCTCGCCACCGTGGCGGTCCTCGCCGTCGCCTCGATGGCGGGGGTGCCGCCGCTGGCCGGTTTCGTGGGCAAGGAAGCCTTGTTCGCCGCGCTGGCCACCGACCCACCGGTGCTGGTCGCGGTGGTCGCCGGGTCAGCCCTGACTGTCGCGTACGGCCTCCGCTTCCTCTGGGGAGCCTTCGCCACCAAGCAAGAAGTGTCCGGATTCCAACCCGTCAATGCCTCTTTCATCGCGCCCGCCGCGTTGCTGGCCGCGGCCGGCCTGGCCACCGGTGTCCTCGCGCCGTGGCTGGACCATCTGCTCAACCCGGGAGCCGGCTACCACCTGGCCCTCTGGCACGGCTTCGGGCTGCCCGTCCTGCTGTCGCTGGTCGTCTGGGGAGCCGGCATCGGCGTGCACGCGTGGCAGCGGGCCGGACGCCAGTGGCCGGCGCGGCTGCTGCCCACCGGCGAGAGCGCCTATCAGCGGGTCATGCGCGCCGTCGACCGTACGGCCGTCGAGGTCACCGGCGCCTCCCAGCGCGGGTCGATGCCGTTCTCGCTCGGGCTCATCCTGGTCACGCTGGTCGTGCTGGGCGGCGTCACGCTGCTGCTCGGCGCGCCCCGGCCGGCCGGGCTGCGCCTCTGGGACACGCCGTTGCAGCTGGTCGCGGGCGTCGTGGTGGCCGCGGCCGCGCTGCTCGCCGCGCGGGCCCGGCACCGGATGACCGCGATGATCCTGGTGGGCGTCTGCGGCTACGGCGTCGCCGTGCTCTTCGTGCTGCACGGGGCCCCTGACCTGGCGCTCACCCAGTTCCTCGTCGAGACCGTCACGATCGTCATGTTCGTGCTGGTGCTGCGGCGGCTGCCGGTGCGGTTCTCGGCCCGGCCGCTGCGGACCACCCGGTGGCTGCGCGCCGCGCTCGGGGCGGCGGCCGGGCTGGTCGCCGCGGGCATGGCGTGGGCGGCCACCAGCGGGCGGACGGCCGTACCCATCTCGGTCGACTTCCCGGACCTGGCCGTCTCCTACGGCGGCGGGCACAACATCGTCAACGTCGCCCTGGTCGACATCCGGGCCTGGGACACCATGGGCGAGATCTCCGTGCTGGTCGTGGCCGCGACGGGCGTGGCCAGCCTGATCTTCCGCCGCAGCTCGTCGTTGCAGCGCCGCAGCGCCGAGCAGAACGTGCCCACGGCCGAGGCCGGGCCGGGCTGGCTGCGCGCCGCGGACACCCCCGAGGCGCAGCGCCAGTCGATCGTCCTGCAGGTCGTGGCCCGGCTGGTTTTTCACACGATCGTGCTTTTCTCGGTCTACCTGCTGTTCTCGGGTCACAACGCGCCCGGCGGCGGGTTCGCGGGCGGGCTGGTCGCGGGGCTGGCGCTGGTCACCCGCTATCTGGCCGGCGGGCGGCGGGAACTCAACGCGGCGGCCCCGGTCGACGCCGGCTTCCTGCTGGGCGGGGGGTTGCTGCTCTCCGTCGGTACGGGGGCAGCGGCGCTCGTGGCCGGGGGAGAGGTGCTGCAGAGCGCGCTGCTCGACCTGTACGTGCCGCTGCTCGGCCACCTGCACGTCGCCACGTCGGTGTTCTTCGATGTCGGCGTCTATCTGATCGTCATCGGCCTGGTGCTGGAGATCCTGCGCAGCCTCGGCGCCGAACTGGACCGGGTCCACGAGGAGGCCACATCATGACCCCGAATCTCGTCTCTATCGTCCTGATCGGCGTGCTCTTCGCGACCGGTGTGTCGATGCTGCTCGAGCGCAGCCTGACCCGGGTGCTGATGGGCATGATCCTGCTCGGCAACGGGGTCAACCTGCTCATCCTGCTCGGTGGCAAGGCCGGCACGCCGCCGATCGTGGGGGACGGGCCGGCCGAGGAGATGGCCGACCCGCTGCCGCAGATCATGATCCTGACGGCGATCGTCATCACGCTGGGCATGACGGCGTTCCTGCTGGCCCTGGCCTATCGCAGCTGGGCCATGTCCGGGCACGACGAGGTGCAGGACGACGTCGAGGACCGCCGCATCATGGAGCTCGCCGAGCGCGACGAGGGCTCCGGCGCCGACGACACGCACGACGAGCACGGACCCGCCGGTCCGGCGTCGACCACGCCGCACGACTCGGACATTTCTCGCGATTCGTCGACGCCGGTGGTGGCGCGATGACGTGGCTTGTTCCGCTTCCGGTGGTGCTGCCGCTGCTGGGCGCCGCTCTCACGCTCATGATGGCTCGGCGCCCACGCGCGCAGCGTACGGTCAGCCTCTCGGTCCTGACCGTCACCCTGCTGGTGTCCGGCGCTCTGCTGTGGCTGTCGACCGTCGAAGGCCCCCAGGTCGTCGCGGTCGGCGGCTGGGTGGCCCCGCTGGGGATCGTGCTCGTGGCCGATCAGCTGGCCGCGCTCATGCTCGTCGTCTCGGCGGCGGTGACCGTGTGCGTGCTCGTCTACTCGATCGGCCAGGGCATGGCCGACGGGAGCGAGGACACGCCGCTGTCGGTCTACCACCCGACCTACCTCGTGCTCACGGCCGGCGTCACGAACGCGTTCCTGGCCGGCGACCTCTTCAACCTCTACGTCGGCTTCGAGATCCTGCTGGTCGCCAGCTACGTCCTGCTCACGCTGGGGGGCACCGCGTCGCGCATCCGGGCCGGCACCACGTACGTGGTCGTCAGTCTGTTGTCGTCGGTGATCTTCCTGACCGCGATCGGGCTCGTCTACGCCGCCACGGGCACGCTGAACCTGGCCCAGCTGGCGTCGCGCCTGGACGAGCTGCCGGACGGCCTGCGGCTGATCCTGCAGGCGATGCTCCTGCTGGCGTTCGGGATCAAGGCGGCTGTGTTCCCGCTCTCCTCGTGGCTGCCGGACAGCTATCCGACCGCGCCCGCCCCGGTCACCGCCGTGTTCGCCGGGCTGCTGACCAAGGTCGGCGTGTACGCGATCATCCGGACGGAGACGCTGCTCTTCCCGGGCGGCCGGGCGACCTCCGTGCTGCTCGTGGCGGCGCTGCTGACCATGCTCGTGGGCATCCTCGGCGCGGTGGCGCAGACCGACATCAAGCGGCTGCTGTCGTTCACGCTGGTCAGCCACATCGGCTACCTGCTCTTCGGCGTGGGGCTCGCGACGCAGCTGGGCCTGGCCAGCGCCATCTTCTACGTGGTCCACCACATCACCGTGCAGACCACGCTGTTCCTGGCGGCCGGCCTCATCGAGCAGCGGGGCGGCAGCTCGGCCCTGGACAAGCTCGGCGGCCTGGCCAAACTGTCGCCGGTGCTGGCCGTGCTGTTCCTGGTGCCCGCGCTGAACCTGGCCGGCATCCCGCCGTTCTCCGGCTTCCTGGGCAAGCTCGGGCTGATCCAGGCGGGCGTCGCGGACGGCAGCGTGCTCGCCTGGCTGCTCGTGATCGGAGGCGTGCTGACCAGCCTGCTGACGTTGTACGCCGTCGCCCGGGTCTGGAACCTGGCCTTCTGGCGTACGCCGCACCCGGACATGCCCCGGGCCACGCTCCCCAGGCTCATGGTGTGGCCGACCGTCGCCCTGGTCGCACTGGGAGTCGGCTTGACCGTCGTCGCGGGTCCGCTCTTCGACATCGGTGATCAGGCCGCCGGGGACCTGCTCAAGCGCTCGGGCTACGTCGAGGCAGTGTTCGGAGGAGGGCAGTGAGGGCGCGGGCGGTCGCGGCCGCCGGGCTGACCGTGATCTGGATGCTGCTCTGGGGCTCGTTCACCCCGCTGACGCTCGTGGGCGGGGCGGTGATCGCCGTGATCGTGCTGGCCGTCTTCCCGCTGCCGGTCGTCACGCACACCGGCGGCGTCCATCCGCTCGGGGTGCTGCGCTTCGCCGGCCGCTTCGCCGTCGACCTGGTCGTCTCCAGCGTCCAGGTCGCCGTGCTGGCCTTCCGCTTCGGACACATCCCCCGCAGCGCCATCATCGCGGTGCCGCTGCGTGCGCCCTCCGACCTGGGCCTGACCCTGACCGCCGAGGCACTGTCCCTGGTCCCGGGCAGCCTCGTCGTCGAGGTCGACCGGTCGCTCGGCGTCCTCTACGTCCACGTCCTCGGCGTCCCCGACGCGGCCGCCGCCGACCGTTACCGCCGCAGCGTCCTCGACCTCGAGGACCGGCTCATCCGCGCCTTCGGGAGGCCCGCATGACCACCGCCGTCGCCGTCGTCATCACCGCGCTCCTCGCGGCGGGCGCCACGCTCGCCCTGATCCGGGTCGTACGCGGCCCGTCCGTCCTCGACCGCATCGTCGCCACCGACGTGCTGCTGGCCATCGTCGTCGTGGCGATCGCCACCGAGGCGGCGTTCACCCGGGACGCGACGGCTCTGCCCGTACTCGTGGTGCTGTCGATCCTGGGGTTCGTCGGCTCGGTCAGCGTGGCCCGCTTCTCGGGGCGGTCGCGATGACCGCCGCGCTGGACGCCGTCGCGTGGGCGTGCCTCGTGGCGGGCGCGCTGCTCAGCCTGTCGGCCGGGGTGGCGCTGCTGCGCTTCCCGGATCTGCTGTCCCGCATGCACGCGGCGACGAAGCCGCAGGTGCTGGGGTTATTGCTGGTGCTGATCGGGTGCGCGCTGCGGCTGCGCGAGCTGGTCGACATCACGACGCTGCTGCTGGTCCTGGTCTTCCAGATGGCGACCGCGCCGGTGGCCGCGCACATGGTGGGCCGGGCGGCGTACCGGGCCGGTCAGTGCCGCAACGACCTCCTGGTCACCGACGAACTGCGCCGGTCCGGCTCCGCTCCGGTCGCCGGTCTCCGGTCTTCCCAGTCCGACGGGGCCGGCGCTTCCGAAACCGGCCGGCGGGGCTGAGATGCTGCCGCCGCCGGGCCGCGACGGACACCTCACCGGCACGGTCGCCGCGGTCCTCGCCGCCGACGAACGCCTCCACGGCCAGCACCTCAGCGTCCAGGTCCAGCACGGCGTGGCCATCCTCGGCGGCACGGTCGACACCGCCGCCCTGCACGACGTGGTCACCGGCCACGTCCGGCGGGTCCCCGGCGTGCGGGACGTGTGCGACGGCCTGGTCGTCCGCTCCGGCTTCCTGATCGGCCCCGCCCGCGACGCGGCCCAGTTCGGCGAGCTGGCCGCCCACCTGGCCACGCTGGATCACCATGACGCCGGCCAGACCCGATCCCGCCCGGAGCCACCGCCCGGCGTGCTGCCTGGGCTGCCACCGCCCGGCGTGCTGCGTGGGCTGCCCACGCACCGCGTGCTGCGCATGTTGCGGCGCATCGCCCTCGGGGTGGCCGCCGTCGTCGTGCTGGCCGAGCTGGTCGGCGAACTCGTGCTCCTGGTCGCCGTGGGCGTGATCGCCCGCATCGCCGACCTCCTCCTGCGCCGCCGCCGCACCGACGCTTGAGCCCGCCGCCGCCGTCGCACCGACGCTTGAGCCCGCCGCCGCTCGAGCCGGCCGCCGGCCCGCTCCTCGCATCCCCGGTGCGGCCGGACCCACATCCGCCGGTGCGGCCGGGATCGCATTCGCCGTGCGGCCGGGCTCGCGTTGTCGGTGCGGCCGGGCTTGTCAGAGGGCGCCGACGTGGCCGGGCTTGTCAGAGGGCGCCGACGTGGCCGGGCTTGTCAGAGGGCGCCGGCGCGGATGGCGAAGGCGATGACGTGGGGGCGGTTGTGCAGGCCGTAGCGGTGCATGACGTCGCCGACGCATTTGATGACGGTGCGGCGGCTGCAGCCGAGCTCGGCGGCGATTTCCTCGGTGTCCAGGCCGTCGGCGACGTGGCGGAGGATGGTGGTCTCGCGTTCGGTCAGCTCGCAGGCCGGCATGTCGCCCGGGGACATCCACCCGGCGGCGGGCGCGGGCGCCGGAAGCATCGGCCGGGTGGTCGCCGGCTGGGCGGTGCTTCGCGGCGCTCCCGGTGCAGCCGCTCCGCGCGAGGCTCCCGGTGCAGCCGCTCCCCGCGAGGCTCCCGGTAGAGCCGCGCCGCGCACAAAGCCCGGCGACGCCGCGCCGCGCGCAGAGCCCGGCGACGCCGCGCCGCGCGCAGAGCCGGGTGACGCCGCGCCGCGGGCAGAACCCGGTGACGCCGCGCCAGATGTCGTCGGGCCGGGTGCGGACCCGGGTGCGGCCGTGCCTCGGAGGGCTGTCGCGCGGTTGGTCGTCGGCCGGTGGTGTGGTGTTGCGGGGCGGACGGGCGGCTGGGCCCGGCGGCGGGCGTCGGCCTCGGCGACGGTGTGGAGGTATTGGGCGTAGAGCTGGGAGGCGGTGGGCCGGGCCGCGCTCCGAGCCGCGGCGGCCACGCCGGCGCCCAGGCTGCGGGGTGTGACCGCCGCCTTGGGGAGGGCGATGACGACGTGGCGGCGGGCGGCGGGCTCGGCCTGTTCGGCGGTCAGCTCGGGTGTGACCATCACCACCGGGAGACCGGCCGGGGTGTCGCCGAGGACGGCCGCGGGGTCGGAGTCCACGACGAGGACGGCGACCTGGGCCCGCTCGGGGCGCTCGGTCACGGTCGCCCCGGCGGCGGTGAGCACGGCGCGGGCCCCGGCGAGGTCCACCTTGTCCTGCGCCCGGACCATGACTCTCAGCTCACCCGTGGCCGCCGGGACAACGCCCGGGACCCGGGCCTGGCCGGCCTGCCGCGGGCCGGGACCTGCCAGGTCCGCCGGCGACATTCCTACCGGACTCCGCACGTGCTCGCTCCCCCTCGATCAACACCACCGCCCCGTGACGCAGTCGGCAATGTTCCGGTGGGCAGCTGCTTACTTGGAAGATCAGTAACTGGTCACTCTCCGCTCACCTCCACCTTGTCCGGGCGCATCGTCGTGACCGTCGCCGGCCAGGGCGCGGTGCTCGGCGCGAAGCTGGTCGAGCGCCCGGTCGCGGCCCGGCGGGCGCAGCTCGTCGACCACCGCCCACGCCTGCGCGAGCGCCCGCTCCAGCTCCTCGGTGCGCCGCTGGTGCTGCACCCGAAGCTGCTCACGCAACGTCTCCAGCCGGCGCTGCCACCCCTCGGCCACCGCCTGCCGCCGCGCCTCCGCCGCCCGCTCGTCGTCCGCCCGCCGGGCTTGCGTCGCCCGCTCGTCGTCCGCCCGCTGGGCCAGCGCAGCTTCGGCCGCCTCGGCCCGTGACCGCCACCGGGCAGCCTCCTCTCGCCCGTCGACCCGCTGCGCCGGGACGGCACTCGGCGGCCGCGCGGCGTCGAGCCGGTCGAGCGCCTCCACCGGCACCAGCGCCGCGAGCGCCCGGCCGCCCTCCGTGAGCACCGTCACTTGCCCGGTCAGCCCGGTCATCCGCGCGAGCGGCACCAGCCGGGACCGCGCCTCCTGCACCGCCAGCTCGTGCCGGCCGCCCGACGACTCCTGCCGGGCACCCGGCTGCTCGCCGCGGCCCACGGGCAGCCTCCGCGAGGCCCCGGGCTGCTCACGCCGGCCGCCCGACGACTCGCGCCGGCCCCCGGGCAGCTCGCGACGAGCCCCGGGCGGCGGAAATCCCGATGCGGACAAAGGACCGGAGTGCGAAGCCGGCTGCGCCATACCGGTCATGATGCGCCGGGGGTACGACACTTTTCCGCGCCCGGACGTAATCAAGATCACGGTGGGACGGTATGTGGAATCAGCGGGTGGCGCCTTTAGGTTCACGCGGGAAGAAGAACAAATCCGAAGCGTGAGAGAAGACCGTTCCATGGACACGCGTTCCGACGCGGTGGTGCTGTTCGGCGTCACCGGCGACCTCGTCGCCAAGAAGCTCTTCCCGGCTCTCTACGAGCTGGCCCGCCGCGACAAGCTGACCGGCCCGGTGATCGGCGTCGCCCGTTCCCCCTGGGACGACCAGCAGCTGATCGCCGCCGCGCGCAAGGCCGTCGTGGAGACGGGCCGCCCGATCGACGAGGACGCCTTCGAGGCGCTGGCCGCCCGGTTCCGGATGCTGTCCGGCGACTATGCCGCCCCGGAGACGTACGAGCGTCTGGCCGGAGCCCTGCAGGACGCGAAGGCGCCGCTGTTCTATCTGGCGATCCCGCCCGCGGTGTTCGAGCCCGTGGTGCACGGCATCGCCGGCGCCGGGCTGGCCGAGCGCGGCCGGGTGGTCGTGGAGAAGCCGTTCGGGCACGACCTGGCGTCGTCGGCCGAGCTGGCCGCCACGCTGAACGGCGCGTTCGCGGCGGACCGGATCTTCCGCATCGACCACTACCTCGGCAAGGAGGCCGTCGAGGGGATCGCGGCGCTGCGCTTCGGCAACCGCGTGCTCGAGCCGCTCTGGAGCGCCGAGCACATCGCGAACGTGCAGGTCACGCTGGCCGAGAGCTTCGGCACGCAGGGCCGGGCGGGCTTCTACGACAAGGTCGGCGCGATCCGCGACGTCCTGCAGAACCACGTCCTCCAGGTCGTCGCCCTGCTCGCGATGGAGCCGCCGGCGTCGCCGGAGGGCTTCCGCGAGGCCGAGGTCGCCGTGCTCGAGCGGACCGCGCCGATGGACCCAGCGACGACGGTGCTCGGCCAGTACGCGGGCTACCGGGACGAGCCGGGCGTGGCCGAGGGCTCGCGCACGGAGACGTACGTCGCCACGACGCTCGCCATCGACACCCCGCGCTGGGCCGGCGTGCCGTTCCACCTGCGCACGGGCAAGCTGCTGCCGGCCACGGCGACCGAGGTCGTCGTCGAGTTCAAGCCGCCGTCGCACAGCCTGGTGCCGGCCACGAACCCCGAGCCCAACCTGCTGCGCCTGCGCCTCGGCAAGAAGGACGGCATCACGCTGAGCCTGCAGGCCAAGCAGCCGGGTGCCGAGGTCGTCACGACGCCCGTGGCGCTGTCGGCCGGCTTCGACGAGGCCTTCGGCCCGCGCCGCGAGGCGTACGAGCGGCTGCTCGACGACGCGATGGACGGCAGCCACCTGCGCTTCGCCCACGAGGAGACGATCGCGCAGGAGTGGCGGATCGTCGGGCCCGTCCTGGACTCGGCGAGCGAGCCGCACCCGTACGAGGAAGGGTCGTGGGGGCCCGGGGCCGCCGACCAGCTCGCCGGCCCCTGGCACAAGCCGACCGCCTGAGCCGGGGTCCCGCCCGGAACGCCGCAGCGTTCCGGGCGAAAGGCTCACGGCTTGCGGCCCACCGCCGCATAGCCACCGATCGCCGGCGTGGGCGGCCGCTCCACCCCGGGCGCCGGCCGCCAGTCGGAGAGCAGCACGATGCCGGGCGGCACCAGCTCCAGGCCGTCGAAGAACCGCTCGAACTGCTCCCGGGTGCGCGGCCAGGCGTCGAGCTTGCCGGACGCCTGCATCGCGTCGGACGCCGCGCGGACCTCGGGCGCCGAGGCGTCGAGCGTCACATGCGTCACGACCAGATGGCTGCCGGACGGCAGGGCGTCGAGGAGCTGTCGCACGATCGCGGTCGCCTGGGCGTCGCCCTCGATGAAGTGCAGCACCGCCAGCAGCACCAGCCCCACCGGACGGCCCAGGTCCAGCACCTCCCGGACCTCCGGGTGCTCCAGGATGCCGGCCGGGTCGCGCAGGTCGGCTTCGAGATAGTGGGTGCGGCCCTCGGGCGTACTCGTCAGCAGGGCTTTGGCGTGATGGGCGATCAGCGGGTCGTTGTCGACGTAGACCACCCGGCTCGCGGGGTTGATCCGCTGCGCGATCTCGTGCGTGTTGTCGGCCGTGGGCAGCCCGGTCCCGATGTCGAGGAACTGGTCGATCCCGGCCTCGGCCGCCAGATATTGGACGGCCCGGACCAGGAATGCCCTGTTCTCCAGCGCCGAGACGCGTGCCTCCGGGAACACTTTCAGAATCATGTCGCCGGACTCACGGTCGGCCGCGAAATTGTCGGTGCCGCCGAGCAGATAGTTGTAGCGCCGCGCCGGATGCGTGACGCTCGTGTCGATCCCGAGTGCCCGCGCCGTCTCCTCGTCCATCGTCGCCCCTTCCCGCCGTTTTGGCGTCCACATTAGACTTCTTAGGCTGGGGACCATGGACGTCGGACTTGGCACATGGCGGCGCGACCCCGGCACGGTCGTGCTCAACGGTGAGCCGATGCCGGCGGGTGCCCCGGCGGGCGCGATCGTGGCCGAGTCCGGGCCGCTCGCGGTGCCGACGGAGTGGCTGCCGCACACGCATCCCGTGCACGAGCTGGTCTGGGTGCGCGGCGGCACGCTGACCTCGCGGATCGGGAGCCGGATCTTCACCGTGCCGCCCGGCTTCGGCCTGTGGGTGCCCGCCGAGGTGGTCCACGGCGGCCGGCTGACGGCGGGCGTCGAGCTGCACGCCGCGTTCTTCGCGCCCGAGCGCACCCCCGTCGAGTTCGCCGGGCCGACCTCGATCGCCGTGACCCCGCTGCTGGAGTCGTTGCTGCTCCGCCTCACCCGCGACGACCTGAGCGCCGAGGCGCGGGCCCGGACCGAGGCGGTCGTGTTCGACGTGCTCGAGCCCTCGGAGCGGCAGTTCGCGCTGGATCTGCCGGGCGACGCCCGGATCGATCCGATCGCCGAGGCGCTGCTGCGGGACCCCGCGGACGAGCGCGGCCTGCTGGAATGGGCGGCTTTCCTGGGTACGAGCGACCGCACCATCACCCGGGCCTTCCGCGAGGCGACCGGGCTGTCGTTCGCCCAGTGGCGGCAGGCGCTGCGCGTGCACGAGGCGCTGGCGCTGCTGTCGGCGGGCGCGGAGGTGCGGGAGGTGTCCGAGCGGCTCGGCTACGCGCAACCGAGCACGTTCATCGCCGCCTTCCGTCGCGTGATGAAGGTGACACCGGCGCGCTCGATGTCCGGAAACCCGTATCGCCTGTCCTGACATCGGGATTGCGGAAAAACTTGATCATCACCTAGCCTCCGTAAGGCAAGGCAACCCTAACTTCGGAGCGGTGATGCGGACGACGTCCCTGCGTGGCGACCAGCTGGTCCTGCGCTACGGCAAGACGGCCGTCGTCCACGGCGTCTCCGTCGAGCTGGCCGCCGGTCACGTCACCGCGCTGATCGGCCCGAACGGCAGCGGCAAGTCCACGCTGCTGCGCGCCCTCGCCCGGCTGCACCGCGTCGACGGCGGCGAGGTGCTGCTCGGGGACCGGGCCGTGTCGCTGCTCAACGCCCGGGACTTCGCGCGGGAGGTCACCCTCTTCTCCCAGTCCCGCCCGGCGCCGCACGGGCTGACGGTGAGCGAGGTCGTCGCGTTCGGGCGGCACCCGCATCGGCGCCGCTTCGCCGGGCCCGGCCCCGCCGACCGGGCCGCCGTCGACCGGGCGATGACCCTGACCGGCGTACGCGACAAGGCCGGACGCCCCGTCGGTGAGCTCTCCGGCGGCGAGATGCAGCGTGTGTGGCTCGCCGCGTGCCTGGCCCAGGACACCGGGGTCGTGCTGCTCGACGAGCCGACGAACCACCTCGACATGCGCTACCAGATCGAGACCCTCGACCTGGTCCGCGACCTGGCCGGGGAGCACGGCGCCGCCGTCGGCATCGTGCTGCACGACCTCGACCACGCCGCCCGCGTCGCCGACACGCTCGTGCTGCTCAGCGCCGGCCGCGTCCACGCCGCCGGCGACCCCCTCCACGTGCTCACCGCCGAGCACCTCAGCGCGGTCTACGACCTGCCCGTCGAGGTCGCGATCGACCCGCGTACGGGCCGGTTGCGCATCGACCCCGTCGGGCGGCACCCCGCCCGTCACGTCATCTCAGGAGAAGCATGATCACCACCCGTCTCGCGGCCTCGGCGGCGACGCTGGCCCTGGCCGCGGCGGCGCTCACCGCCTGCGGCACCACGGACGTCGAGGAGCCCGCCGCCGGCGGCCCGTCGGCCCCCGCGTCGCAGAACTGCGCCGACGACACCACGACGACCGCGACGGGCCCGGTGTCACTGACCGACGGCCTCGGCCGCAAGGTCGACCTGCCCAAGCCCGCGCAGCGCGTCGCCGTCCTGGAATGGCAGCAGACCGAAGACCTGCTCTCGCTCTGCATCACGCCGGTCGCGGCGGCCGACCCCAAGGGCTACGCCACCTACGTGAAAGCGGAGACGCTGCCCGCTAGCGTGGCCGACGCCGGCCAGCGCGGCGAGCCCGACTTCGACGCGCTGTACGCGACCAAGCCCGACCTCATCGTCATGGAGGCCTACCAGCCCGACGACGAGTTGCTCGGCAAGCTCGAGAAGCGCGGCGTCCCCGTGCTCGCGACCGTCGGCGCCGATGCCAAGGGCCAGATCGCGAACATGAAGAAGGTCTTCTCGACGATCGCCGCCGCCACCGGTCGTACCGAACGCGCCGACCAGCTGCTGAAGCACTTCGACGAGCACCTCGCCGAGGCGAAGCGGAAGGTCGCCGGCGTGAACCTCAAGACCAAGAGCTTCCTGCACTTCGACGGCTGGATCGAGGGCGGCAACGTCGTCGTCCGCCCGTACGGCAAGGGTGCGCTCTTCACCGAGATCGGCGAGCAGCTCGGGCTGACCGCGGCCTGGACCGACGAGATCAACAAGAGCTACGGCAGCGGCGGGGTCGACCCCTCGTACGGGCTCGCGCAGACCGACATCGAGGGCCTGACCGCCGTCGGCGACGCGATGCTCATCTACGCCGGCGAGGAGGTGCCGGACAGCTACGTCCCGGAGCTGGAGAAGAGCCCGATCTGGAAGGCGCTGCCGGCCGTCAAGGAGGGCCGCGCCTACTCCTTCCCCGACGGCGTCTGGGGCGCCGGCGGCCCGAAGTCGAACGAGCAGGCGATCGACGCCTACGTGAAGATCCTGACCGGTCAGTGAGCACCACCCCCAGCCGGGGCGCGAGCGGGGCGGCCGTCCTGGCCGTCCTGCTCGCCACGGTCGTCGTCACCGGACTCTGGCACGTCACACAGGGCACCTCGGGCGTGGGCTTCTGGGACCTGCTGCGCTATCTGCTCGGCGCGCACGAGAACGTCGGCGGTGTCCCGGTCGGCGACGTGCTGACCGGCTCCCGCCTGCCGCGCATGGCCGCGGGCATCGCGGTCGGCGTGGCCCTCGGCGCCGGCGGCGCGCTGCTCCAGTCGGTCACCCGCAACCCGCTGGCCGCCCCGGACACGCTCGCCGTCACCGCCGGGTCCTACTTCGCGCTGGTCGTGGTCGCCGCCTTCCACCTCACGGTGCCGCTGTGGACCTCCGGCGCGGTGGCCTTCGGCGGCGGCGTGCTCGCCGCGGGACTCGTCCTCGGCCTGGTCGGCGCCGCCTCGGGCGTCGCGTCGACCCGGCTGATCCTGGCCGGCTCGGCCGTGGCCATGGCGCTCGACGCGGCGACGGCCACGCTCCTGATCCTCTTCAAGGACAGCACCACCGGCCTGTACGCCTGGGGCAGCGGCTCGCTCGCGCAACTCAACATCGACGCCGCCACGCGCGCCGCCCCGGTGATCGTCGCCGTGCTCGTGGTCGCGCTCCTGCTGGCCCGGCGACTGGACGTGCTCGGGCTCGGGGACGACGCGGCGGCCACGCTCGGCGTACCGGTGCGGTCGACCCGGCTCGTCGCCGTGCTCTGCGCCGTCCTGCTGACCAGCATCTCGGTGACGCTCGCGGGCCCGATCGCGTTCGTCGGCCTGGCCGCCCCCGTGGCCGTACGCCTCGCCTCGCACCGCATCGGCGCCCTGACCCGGCACGCGTTTCTCATCCCGGCGAGCGGCCTGGCCGGGGCGCTGCTGGTGCTGCTCGCGGATGTCGTGCTCCGGGCGATTCTCGGCGCCCAGGCAGCCGCGTCGATCCCCACCGGCATCCCGACCGCGCTGCTCGGCGCCGTGGTCATCGTCGTCCTCGCCCTGCGCCTGCGCGACGCGGGGGAGACACCTCTCACGCACGTCGCCGTCCGCTCCCGGCGCCGCTTCGTCATCGTCGTGATCGTCGCGACGGTGCTGCTGGCCGCGACCGTGCTCACCGGTCTGCTGGCCGGCAGCCTGTGGTTGCGTACCGGGGACATCGCCCTGTGGCTGCGGGGCTCTGCGCCGGACCTCATCGCCCTGGCCCTCGACGACCGCGCCCCCCGGGTCGCCGCGGCCGTCACCGCCGGCGCCGCGCTCGCCCTCGCCGGCACCGTCGTGCAAGGCACGGTCCGCAACCCGCTCGCGGAACCGGGCGTCCTCGGCATCACCGCCGGCGCCGGCCTCGGCGCGGTGCTCGCCCTGCACTCCGGCCGCCCCACCCTGATCGCGGCGGCCGTCGCGACGGGCCTCGCCACCTTCGCCATCATCGCCGTGCTGGCCTGGCGCGGCGGCCTCCTGCCCGACCGCTTCCTGCTCATCGGCATCGGCTGCGGCTACGCGCTGGCCAACGTCAGCACCTTCCTGCTGCTGCGCGCCGACCCGTGGGACACGCCCCGCATCCTGACCTGGCTCTCCGGCACGACCTACGGCCGGACCTTCCCCGACGTGCTGCCGGTCGCGCTCGTGCTGCTGGTCGCCACCCCGGCGGTGCTGGGCCTGCGCCGCCAGCTCGACCTGCTGGCCATCGACGAGGACACACCCACCATCTTCGGCGTACGCCGGGAAGCCGCGCGACTGACCCTCCTGACCATCGCCGCCGTCGCCGCGGCAGTGAGCGTCATCGCCGTCGGCGTGGTCGGCTTCGCCGGACTCGTCGCCCCCCACCTGGCCCGAGCCCTGACCGGCGCCCGCCACGGCCGCATCGTCCCGGTCGCCATGCTCCTGGGCGCCCTCCTCGTCACCATGGCCGACACCCTCGGCCGCACGGTCATCGCCCCGTCCCAGATCCCGGCCGGCCTGATCATGGCCCTGATCGGCGCGCCCTACTTCGTCTGGCTCCTGCGCCGCTCCCGCCTCTGACCGGCGCCGCCGCTCGCCCGGACCGCCCCGGCGCCGCTCGTGCCGCTTGTCCCGATCGCGGAAGGCTGGTGGTGGTATCGGTAGCGTGCACTCATGACGCAGCCGCCGGCACTGGTGAAGTTGCTCCACGATCGTGACGGCGTGGAGACCGTGGTGCTGCTTCAGGACGGCCGTCGCCTGGTCGTGTACGACATCGCGTGGGGCTACGACCTCGGCGACCAGTGGGCTCACGTGACGACAAACATCAGCCCCGGCCGCGAGGGCGCCGCCGTGGACGTGTTCCGGACCAGCGAGGTGGTTTCGGTGATCGACCCAGACACGGGCCGGACGGTTTACAGCCCTTCGTAGCTGCCGTTCGTCCAGCGAACCACGCGTCGCCGGCAGATCGGAGCGCACACGAGGCTGACGAAACCGTCGTGGATGTCGGCGCGGCGTTTCCAGCGCACGGTCAGGCGGCGGACCGGATGCAGAAGCACAAACGGCCTTCGACGCTGCCGTCCTCGATCGGACAGCGCGGCCACCGTTCTAGGCGATGGACAGCTCTCGATGGTGGGTGCATCGTTTGCCGGTCCCGGCGGTGCGAATACAAACGAGGTCGAGGGAAATGACGAAGAGCCAGAACGACGATAGACGTTGGATCTGGGGTTGGGGAGCGATTCTGACCCTTGTCGCTGTGGTGATCCCGTTGGGCGCCGGGTCGCTGTTCGGCTACTCAGACAAGATGCTGGTATACGCCGGCGCCGTGGTCACAGCGCTCGTCGCGCTGATCGCCCACACGCTGACCCGCCAGTCCAACCGTCGGCTCGCGGTCGAACAGAAGCAGAGCTTCGGCCAGTTGAAGCTGGAAGCGGCGATGCGCGCCGGGCAGCTTGTCAGTTCCAAGGACGGCCTGGGCGTCGACCGAGCCGCGGCGGCCTCCAGCCTGCTGGCGCTGACACGCCTCGACCAGGCCGGCCTCGCCGTCGCCATGCTGGTCGACCTCTGGGACGGGGGAAAGGACAAGGTTTCGACCGAAACCGCGATCCTGGTCATCGACGGCGCGCTGCGATCGGATCAGCGCAACGCCCAGCTGATGGCGGCCGAGCTGCTCTGCCGCAACGCCCGCAGCCTCGATGCGTGTCAGTCGCTGCACTGGCCGAGCGCAGTCGACGGGGGCTGGGATCCTCAATTCGGCGACAAGACCAAGCTTCTGCTGTTCGAGGCACTGCTCGACATGACGTTAACCACGAAGCCGAACGAAAACGCCCTACGCTCGGTCGCCGTCCGCCTCTACGGCGTGTGGGCGGCCGAGGCTGCGGTCGCCCACAGATCGAAGGACGTGAGCCATGCCCGGGTGATGGGCTGCGTCGCCACTTTGATCAAAGCGCTACTGCCGCAGATGGAGGTGCTGGGTTACACCGACTTCATCCAGGGCGACAGTCGGGTGACCCTCAAGGACTTCACGGCCGCGGCGGCGACCGCGGCCGACAATCCCGACGAGTTCCTGCACCGGATCGTCGCGCGACGTGCCGAGGACCTGATCGCGTGGTCGCTCCGGTGCGACTGCGTCGACCTATTCCAGGGAAGCATCGCTAGTGCCGTCGGCCAGGGCGGATCCCCGTTGCTAGTGGTCGACCGGCAAGACTTCAAGCGGCCGCGATGATGTTCGAGATACTTGTCGCGGCCCACGACCGAGGTCGCCGATGCACTGACGTCGGCCTGCGTAATGCCTGGTCACTACTCGGCGAACCTTGCTGGCGGCCTCGCCTCTGCATATCGCAAGCCAAGCCGCGCAGTGACTAACACATTAGGTCGCGGCCGGATCGCGGCAGATCAGTGCACCAACGCCCTCGTGATGGGCTTCAACCTGAGAAGTCGAGTACGGCTCTGCTGCCCGGGGCGGAATTGCATGGTGCCCGATTAGTGCCAGAGGCTGCGCGACCGAGCCGCACCACCGGGCTCTGCCATCGGCATACCCGGCTACCGGCCAGCGCCATGCAGCTCGTGACGGCCTATGGCGCGCGACTGGCGGCAGATCAAAAAACCTGAACAGGGAAAACACCGCTCCGTCCTTCGGCAGCCTGATGAGGTGCCACGCGAGCAGATGCGGAAGATCCTCAGGTGGTTCGTCTGGGGATTTGTAACCGTTGCAGGGCTCTACGCCCTCTGGTATGTGGCTGCTCTGGTCTATTGGAACTTCGCCGGAGAGAGTTTCGGGCTGTAGAGCTTCAGCCGGGCTGAACGGCCGACCGAACCGATGCTCTCGTCGGCGGATCCAGGCATCTGCGCTCCGAGTGATTTCATGATCCGTTGTACGCAGCGTAAGCGAGTTCGGCGGGCGACCGTCTGCGCCACCGGTGGTCAAGGTTCGCGGTTGGTGCCGGTTCTCACGAAACATTCCGGCGCGTGATGGCGGCGGAATGGCGCCGAAAGCCGCGAACGAAGCCACCCTCCGAGAGCGCGGCCGATATCGGGCACGTGCGCGCCAGAAGTGAGCAGCGGGCGTCCCCGGCCGCGCCGGCGACGCCGGGAGTGGGCCGGCGGGCGAACACAGTGGCTCAGGCGTAGGCGCGCAGGAAGGCGGCCACCCCGTCCGCGATGATCCGCGCGGAGTCCCGGGGCGGCAGGTCCTCGCGCTGGTCGAGGGCGGCCTGCAGGGCGAGCGTGATGGTCAGCGCCGTGAAGTGGCGGGCGGCGACGGCGGGGTTCTCGGCGTGGATTGCGCCCTCGGCGGCCAGTCCGGCGAAGCGTTCTTCGAGGAGTTGCTCCGGGCGGTCGCGGACCGTGACGGGCTGCTTGCCGGCCGGGGACTGCTGGGCCTGCAGGCGGCGGAAGGTCAGGTAGTCGGGGGACGGGAAGGTTCGGTCGACGATGCGGTGGGCGAAGGCGGTCAGTGCGGTGCCGAGGTCGCGGCCGGAGGTCAGTTCTTCGTCGACGGCGGCGCGGACGGTGGCGAGGAGGGATTCGCCCACGCGTTCGACGACGCGCAGGAAGACGGTTTCCTTGTCGCCGAAGTGGTCGTAGACCGTGCGCTTGGACACCCCGGCCCGGGCGGCGACGGCGTCCACGCTCGTGCGGTCGTAGCCCTCGGTCAGGAACAGTGCCTCGGCGGCGTCCAGGATGGCGGTCTTCTTGCCCTCGGACCGGCGCCGGCGCCCCGGGGTCTGGGCCTCCGCGATCGTTCTCGGCACGGGCCCAGACTACGTGACCCTGACCAGAAGGGGTCGAGGCCCGGCTTGCCCTCGATCGATAAACTACACCGAACAGTGTGATTTCTGAGGGGAGCGGCATGCACGGCATCCGGGCCGAACGGCTCACCAAGAGATACGGCGCCACCGTGGCGGTGGACGACTTGTCCTTCACCGCGCAGCCGGGGGTGATCACCGGCTTCCTCGGGCCCAACGGCGCGGGCAAGAGCACGACCCTGCGCATGCTCACCGGGCTGACCAGGCCCACGTCGGGCGCCATCACCATCGGCGGCCGCCGGCTCGCGGACCTGGACGACCCGGCGCGTACGGTCGGCGCCCTGCTCGACGCGCGAGCCGTCCACCCGCATCGCACCGCCGCGCAGCACCTCCTCGCCTTCGCGCAGGCGGCGGGGCTCGACCGGCGGCGGGTCGGGGAGGTGCTCGAGCTGGTCGGGCTCGGGGCGGCCGGCGACCGCCGGGCGGGGGAGTTCTCGCTCGGGATGCAGCAGCGGCTGGGCATCGCGACCGCGCTGCTCGGCGATCCGGGCGTGCTCGTGCTCGACGAGCCGCTCAACGGGCTCGACCCGGAGGGCATCCGGTGGCTGCGTACGCTGCTGCGGGATCTGGCGCGGGAAGGCCGGACCATTCTGTTCTCCAGTCACCTGATGTCCGAGATGGAGCTGACGGCGCACCACCTCGTCGTGGTCGGCCGGGGCCGGCTGATCGCCGAGGCGACGCTGGACGACTTCGTGCGGGCCCACACCACCCGGGCGGTCACGGTCCGGGCCGGCTCGCCCGATCGTCTCGGCGGGGCGCTGGCGCGGGCCGGTGTCGACTTCGCGGCCCAGCCGGACTCGTCGCTGCTGGTCACCGGGGCGGACGCGCCGACGGTCGGCCGGATCGCCGCGGCCGAGGGGCTCGCGCTCGACGAGCTCAGCCCGGTCCGCGAGTCGCTGGAGGACGTGTTCCTGCGGCTCACCCACGAGGCCACCGACTACGAGGGGGTCGCGGCATGAGCGTGCTCCGCTCCGAGTGGACCAAGCTGCGCAGCGTCCGGAGCACCTGGATCGCGGCGGCCTCCGCGGTGGCGGCCGGGGTGGCGCTCAGCGTGCTGGGCGTGTCCGACCTGCTCGGCACGCCGCCGTCCGAGCTGTCCGCCGGCTGGGACCCGACCGCCGAGAGCCTCAAGGGCTTCCTCTTCGCCCAGCTCGTCATCGGCATGCTGGGGGCGTTGGCCATCACGCCCGAGTACGCCACCGGGATGATCGGCACGAGCCTGGTCTTCGTGCCGTCGCGGCGCCGGCTGCTCGCGGCCAAGACAGCCGTCGTCGCGGCCGTCGGGCTGGCGACCGCTCTCGTGACGACGCTGCTCAGCTTCGCCGTGGTGCAGCTCATGGTGCGCGGGGCGGATCTGCCCGCGGCCGGCCTCGGTGATCCGGGCGTCGCCCGGGCCCTGCTCGGCGGGGCGGCGTACCTGACGCTGGTCGCCCTGCTCGGGCTGGCCGTCGGCGCGCTGGTCCGGTCGGCCACGAGCAGCCTCGCCCTGCTGGTCGGCGCCCTGTTGCTCGTCCCGGCGCTCGGCCCGGGTCTGCCCGGCGTGCTCGGCGACTGGTTCGGCCGGTTCTGGCCGATCACGGCCGGTCAGGCGGCGTACGCGGTGGTGCCCGTGGATGGCGCCCTCGCCCCGGGGCCGGGGATACTGCTGCTCGCCGGCGCCGCGGTGGCCGCCGGTCTGGCGGCCCAGCTCGTCTTCCGCAGGCGCGATATCTGAGAGTTTCTCGGCGGCGGTGCAACCCGGCGGGGTTCGTCTCTCCTCTATGCCTCGACGAGAGGAGCACGACCGAGTGGACGCCGAGGCCGAGGAGGCTTTCCGGGAGTTCGTCAGGGCCAGGTTCCCGTCGCTGCGCGCGCTGGCGTACGTCACCTGCGGCGACTGGCAGGCCGCCGAGGACGCGGTCGCGGGGTCGCTGTCCCGGCTCTACCTGCGCTGGGGCAAGGTGGCCGCCCCGGACGCGTACGCGCGCACGATGGTCGTCCGGGCGGCGATCGGGGAGAAGCGCCGGCCGTGGCGGCGCGAGCGCTCGGCGGGGGACGCGTTCCCGGACGTGGCCGGGCCGGACCCGTCGGTGGACGTCGACGAGCGGCTGCGGCTGCGGGCGGCGTTGCGGCGGGTGCCGCCCCGGCAGCGGGCCGCGCTGGTGCTGCGGTTCCTGGAGGGGCTGAGTGTCGAGGAGACGGCCGAGGTGCTCGGCTGCACCGAGGGCACGGTGAAGAGTCAGACGAGCAGGGGGCTGGACGCGCTGCGGGCGGTCCTCGCCGACGAGTCGCCGGAAGGAGCGGATCGTGTCTTATCGCATCGAGGACGTGCTTGAGGCCGTCCAGCACGGCGCCCCCGCGCCGCGGACCAGCACGGACGACATCATCGCGGGCGCGCACCGCATCCGCCGGCGGCGCCGGACGGCCGCGGTCGCGGGGGCGGGAGGCGCGGCCGCCGTCGTGGTCGCTCTGGTGACAGGCTTGACGGGTACGCTCCGGAGCGCGCCCCCGGCCCCGCCGGTCCCCGCCGCCTCGCCGTCCCCGGTCGTCGCGCGGCCGGTCTTCACCCAGCCGGACGGGTTCGCCTCGACGCTCGCGAGCTTCCGCGCCGGCAAGTACCGGGTCGGGCCGGTCAACCAGGTGACCTCGGGCTACCAGGTGCTCCCGGTCTATCGCGACGGCTACGTGATCGGTGTCGACGACAAGGAGTACCCGCTGGCGGACGCCACGATCACCGTCTACCGGCCGGGCGTCTTCGACCCGGCGACGTTCGGGGCGAAGGGCGAGTTCAACACCGCCTACGGTCCCGCCGCCAAGGTGGACGTGGGCGGCACGACGGCCCTGGTGCGCGAGCTGACGTACTTGCTGCCGGAGCAGCAGGCCATGAAGAAGTGGCTCTCGACCCGCAAGGACGGCGACACGTCGTCCGCCCGGGACCTGCCCCAGGTCAAGTACACGCGCACCGCCGTCGCCTGGGAGTACGCCGACGACGCCTGGGCGACCTTCCTGCCCGGTCAGGGCCGTGACCCGTTCACGCGCAAGGACACCCTGGCGATCGTCGCCGGGGTGCGCCCGGCCGCGGAACGCCCGCTGCGGATGCCGTACACCTTCGGCTGGCTGCCCGGCGGCTGGCAGGCGGTGAGCGTGACGCAGAACGCCGAGGACATGTCCGACGTCGTCTCGGAGGTCGTGCTGCACGACGGTCCGCCGAGCCGCGCCGAGCAGGCCGGCCCGGTCGACGACGGTGTCCTGAGCGGCGGGGTGGTCCGGGTCTGGACGGGTACGCCGAAGGACGGCTACAAGGCGGGGAAGGGCCGGCGGGTCGTCTGCGACGAGCCGATCAGGAACTGCGTGCTGGTGCTCGACGCGGGCCACTTCGCCGAGTTCCAGAGCTCGGGCAAGGGCCTCACGGTCGCGGACATCACCAAGATCCTGATGTCGCTGCGCCCCGCGACGATGCGCGACCAGGAGTCCTGGCCGCCGGCCGAGTGACATCCGGCCGGATGTCGATCGGGCGGCCCGCGAGTCGTCATCTTCCTGGAAGCCGGGAAGATGACGACTCCGAGGAGGATGACGACATGCGCTACACGCTGTTGATGCACTACACCGAGCAGACCCCCGAGACGCTCGGCGCCGAGGCGATGGCCGAGGGGCGGCGGGCCATGACCGACTACACGGCGACGCTGCAGCAGGCGGGCGTGCTGATCGCCGCCGAGGTCCTGCAGCCGTCGGCCGCCACCACCACCGTCAGCCGGGTGGGCGACGAGCTGCGGATCCAGGACGGCCCGTTCGCGGACACGAAGGAGCAGCTCGGCGGCACCTTCGTCATCGACGTGCCCGACCTCGACGCCGCGATCGAGTGGGCGGGCCGGGTGCCGGCCGCGACCTGGGGCACGGTCGAGGTCCGGCCGGGCGCCATGTACGTGACCGACGGCGTCTGGCGCCCCAACGCATGAGTGCCGACGCGGCGCGGGCCGTCACCGAGCGGGTGGCCCGCACCGCGTACGGCAGGCTCGTCGCCCTGCTCGCCGCGCCCACCGGCGACCTGGCCCTGGCCGAGGACGCCCTGGCGGGAGCCTTCGAGCGGGCGCTGACCACCTGGCCGGCCGCCGGCGTGCCCGGCAACCCGGAGGGGTGGCTGCTCACCGTGGCCCGCAACCGCGTCCGCGACGTGTGGAAGTCGGCCGCGCACCGCACCAGCGCACCGCTGGACGACGCGGCCGGGCACGCCGCGGTGACGCCGATCGACGACCTCGATCCGGACGCCATTCCGGACGAGCGGCTGCGGCTGCTGTTCGTCTGCGCGCACCCCGCGATCGACCCCGCCGCGCGGACGCCGCTGATGCTGCAGACCGTGCTGGGTTTCGAGGCCGCCCGGATCGCGTCGGCCTTCGCCGTGCCGCCCGCCACGATGGCCCAGCGGCTGGTCCGGGCCAAGCGCAAGATCCGCGACGTCCGGATCCCGTTCGTCGTGCCCGGGCGCCAGGCGATGCCCGCGCGGCTGCCGGCGGTCCTCGAGGCGGTGTACGGCTGTCACGCCCTCACCTGGGACCAGGGCGACGGGGAGGCGCAGTACCTCGCGGTCACTTTGGCCACGTTGCTCGGCACCGAACCGGAGGCGTGGGGGCTGGCGTCATTGATCACGCTGTCGCTGGCCCGGGCGGCGGGCCGGGGCGAGCAGTACGTGCCGATCGAGCAGCAAGATCCGCGTACGTGGGACAGGCAGTTGATCGTCGAAGGTGGCCTGTTCCTGCGCCGGGCCGGCAGCGGGCCGCCCGGTCGGTTCCAGCTCGAGGCCGCGATCCAGGCCGTGCACTGTGACCGCGCCCGCACCGGCGAGGTGGACTGGGCGGCGCTGCGGGTGCTCTACACGGCGCTGGTGCACGTGGCGCCCAGCCTCGGCAGCAGAGTCGCCCGCGCCGCCGTGACAGGGCGCACCGACGGCCCGGCCGCGGGACTGGCCGAGCTCGCGGAACTCGACGCGGCCCAGGTGACTTCCTTCCAGCCATTTCACGCCGTACGCGCGGATCTGCTCGCCCGCGCGAAGCGTCCCGCCGAGGCGGCCGAGGCCTATCGCACCGCCGCGGCACTGGCGACCGATCCGGCTGTGCGCGACCACCTGGCGGCCCGGGGCAGGTGATAGGAATGGTCGAGTGAACCCCTACAGCGATCTGGACGCGTACGTGCGCCTGCCCCGCCTCGACGGGCTCCACCTGTCCCCGGACGGGCGCCGCCTCGTCGTGGGAGTGGGCACCCCCGCCCAGGACAACTCGTCCTATGTCACGGCGCTCTGGGAGGTCGACCCCGAGGGCGCCCGCCCGGCCCGGCGGCTGACCCACAGCGACAAGGGCGAGTCGGCCGCCGCCTTCACCCCCGCCGGTGACCTGCTCTTCGTCTCGGCGCGGCCGCGGCCCGGCGACGACAGCGAGGAGCCGAAGTCCGCCCTCTGGTCGCTGCCGGCCGGCGGCGGTGACGCGCACGTCGTGGCCGCGCCGCGGGGCGGGGTCCGGCAGGTCGTCGTCGGCGAGGAGGGGACGGTTCTGCTCGGATCGGCGCTGCTGCCCTCGTCGGCGAGCGCCGAGGCCGACGCGGAGGCCCGCACCGGGCGCAAGGACGCCGGCGTCTCCGCGATCCTCCACGAGGACTACCCGGTGCGCTACTGGGACCACGATCTGGGCCCGGACCGTACGCGGCTGCTGGTCGCCCCGCTCGCCGAGCGGCTGGAGCCCCGCGATCTCACCGGGCACGCCAGCTCGGCGCTGGACGACACGAGCTCGTGGGACCTCGCGCCGGACGGGCGCACGGTCGTCACCACCTGGGCCGTCCCCGTGGCCGGGGGCTCCCGGCGGGTCACCCTCGTCGCGATCGACGCCGAGTCGGGGGAGCGGCGCACGCTCGCCGACGACCCCGGCCACGACTACGAGGCGCCGCGCATCTCGCCCGACGGCACGCAGGTCGCCTTCGTCGCCCAGCGCCGGTCCACCCCGGAGGAGCCGGGCGACTCGTGGCTGGCGCTGGTCCCGCTGACCGGCGGCCCGGCCCGCGACCTCACCGCCGGCTGGGACAGGCTGCCCGGGCGGCCCCGGTGGACGCCGGACGGCACCGCCCTGGTCACCACCGCCGACGACCTCGGCCGCGCGCCGCTGTGGCGGATCGACGCGAGCAGCGGCGAGGTCACGCGGCTGACACCGGACGATGCCGCGTACTCGAATGTCGTGGTCTCCCCGGACGGACGCTGGGCCTACGCGTTGCGCGCGACGATCGACACCCCGCCCGCCCCGGTACGCGTCGCGCTGAGCGGGGCCCCCGAGGTGACCCCCCTGCCGGGGCCCGCCGAGCCGGTCACCGCCCCCGGACGGCTGGAGGAGGTGTCCACGACGGCGGCCGACGGGACGCCGCTGCGCGCGTGGCTCGCGCTGCCGCACGGAGCGAGCGCGGAGGCGCCCGTACCGTTGCTGCTGTGGATCCACGGCGGACCGCAAGGGTCGTGGAACGCCTGGTCCTGGCGCTGGAACCCGTGGCTCGCGGTCGAGCGCGGCTATGCGGTGCTGCTGCCCGACCCCGCCCTGTCCACCGGCTACGGGACCGCCTTCATCCGCCGCGGCTGGGGCGCCTGGGGTCAAGCGCCCTACACCGACCTGCTCAGCCTCACCGACGCCACCGAGGCCCGGGCCGACATCGACGCCACCCGCACGGCGGCCATGGGCGGCTCGTTCGGCGGCTATATGGCCAACTGGGTCGCCGGGCACACCGACCGCTTCAAGGCGATCGTGACGCACGCCTCGCTGTGGGCGCTCGACCAGTTCTCGGAGACGACCGACGCCTCGTACTACTGGACGCGCGAGATGACCCGCGAGATGACGCTGGAGAATTCCCCGCACCGCTCCGCCGCGTCGATCACCACCCCGATGCTGGTCATCCACGGCGACAAGGACTATCGCGTGCCGATCGGCGAGGGGCTGCGGCTGTGGTGGGAGCTGCAGTCGGGCGAGCACCCGGAGCGGCACAAGTTCCTCTACTTCCCGGACGAGAACCACTGGATCCTCAAGCCCGGCAACGTCCGCGCCTGGTACGAGACGGTGTTCGCCTTCCTGGCCCAGCACGTCCGCGGCGAGAAGTGGGAGCGGCCGGAGCTGCTCGGCTGATTTTGGACGCGGGTCCCTACGCCGGCATCCGCAGCAGCAGGGACCCGCCCCATACCAGCGCCCCGATCGTGCCGATGAGCAGCACGAAGCTCCACACGGCGGACGGGACGAGGGTGAGCTCGCTGAGCCGGGTGGTGTCGTTCTCCTTGACCGTCCAGTCGCCGCGCGTCGCGTGCAGGATCATCCGCTGCACGGAGCCGATCAGAAGAAGCCAGACCCACACGTAGGCGGCGAGAGTCAGGTGCTCCGGGCTCGCCTTGGTCGTGATCTGGAAGAGCGCGGTCAGCAGGACCGGGATGATGATCCAGCCGAGCAGTCCGCGCAGCGTGGGCAGCATCAGCACCAGGAACGCCATGCTCGCCCAGAGCACCATCACCGGCTCGGTGTGCAGGAGCAGCCAGGCCGCGAACAGGCCGAAGAGCGACGGTCCGGCGTACCCGGCGACCGAGATCAGAATGGTGAACGGCCAGCGCGAGACGGTCATGGTCTCACCGCCCCCATCGGTGTTGAACGTGATTCTCTTGACCGCCTGCAGCACCGCCACCGCGGCCATGGCGTGACCGCCCTCGTGCGCGACGACGACCACGAACTTGGTGATCGGCCACAGCGGCACGGCGAGGATCCACGCGAGCATCGCCGCGTGCCACATCGCCGTGTCCGTCATGGAGGCAGGCTAGGCCGGGTGCCCGCCTGATCGGATCGGCCGAGGGGACCCGCCGTTCCGGGTCGGAAGCACCGGCGCGGACCGGTCGGGGAGGTCAGTTCCCACGCGGGCCCGGGCCGTCGCCGGGCAGGAGAACGAGCTTGCCGTGCGGGTTGCCGGTCAAGCTGAGCTCGACAGCGCTACGCCAGTCGTCCAGCGGGTACGTCTTGGCGATCGGCAGGTGGAACTCACCCTGGGCGGCGAGGGCGGCGTAGCGCGGCAGGAGCTCGGTCGCCGGGGTGACGTCGGGCCTCAGCTCGTCGATGGTGACGCGGGCGCCGAGCTTTTCCAGGTCGGCGGCGAATGTGGGGCCGGCGGTGGCGATCACCTGGATGCCGCGGCGCAGGGCGACCTGCACACAGGCGTAGCCGGCCATGCCGCCGGCGCCGTGGATCAGCAGCGTGGAGCCGGGGCGGGGGTCGAGGATCTCCAGCGTCCACGCGGCCGTCTGCACCACCATCGGCAGCGTGGCCGCTTGCACCGGGTCGAGCCCAGCGCGGGCGAGCCCTCTCCGCTGGCGCTGGTCGTGGGTGCGTACGCGGCGGCCATCCCGCTGTTCGTCGCCGGCCGTCCCGTCGCCGAGCGGCGCGCCGGACTCATCGCCACCACGCCCGCGCTCCGCGAACGGGCTCAGACCAAATCGGCGATGCTGACCGAGGCGCTGATCCAGGCTCTCGTGACCCATGACCTCACGGAACCCGTCGCCCGGCTCGCCGCCGGGTCAGTGGGCCCGCATAGCCGGGGATCCGTAGAGGGACGGCACCCGGAAACCGGCCAGCCAGGCGGTCAGGCGGGCCGCTTCGTCGTCGAGGGCGCGGCGGGCTCGCGCGGAGACCCGCTCGAGCAGCCGCACCTCGACCACCCCGGCGGCGTCCTGCACCCAGCACCCGACGACCCGCCCGTTCACCCAGGCGGTGGTCCCGGCGTTGCCGCTGCGGTCGAAGAGGGGCTCGCGGTGGGGCCCGAGGTACCAGTCGCGCTCCTTCCAGCCCATGACGGTCGGGTCCAGGATCGGCAGCAGCGCCGCCCAGTCGCCCGGGTCGCCCGGGTCGCCCGGCTCGTTCGCGTCGTCCGGCAGCAGCCAGCCCGTCCGGCCGCCGTCCAGCGTCACGGCGACCGCGTCCAGCTCGGTCAGCGCCGTGCGTACCGTCGTCTTCGTCGACCCCAGCCACCACACCAGGTCGTCCTCGGTCCCCGGGCCGAAGGTGTGCAACCATCGCCGCACGATCTCGCGGTAGCCGTCATCCGCCTTCGCCGGCTCCGGATCCGCCCCCAGCCAGTGCCGGGTCAGCGTCCAGCGCGGGCGCGACGTGTGCCATCCGCCCGTGTTGGTGCCGCGCATCACCTCGCCCGAAGCCCCCAGCTGCGTGAGGATCCGGGACGCGGTCCAGCTCACCCCGGGCGTCACCGCGACCTTCACATCGATCATCGGTACGGCCTGCCGCACCTCCGCCGCGGTGAGCCCCTCCGGCGTTCCGGCCAGCACGTCGAGCATCTGTTTCCGCGCCCGGTCGAGCCATGCCTCGCCGTCCGCGTCGATCCCCGCCTTGACGACGTCCTTGACGATGGCGGCCCGCTCGGTGCGCGCCACCCGCGCGGCCGGCCCGCCCCACGCCGCCGCCAGCAGGTCCCGCGGAAACACGAACAGCGTCCGCCGCATGGCCAGCTGCTTGACCACCGTCCGATCCTCGTGCAGCGCCCGCGACACGTCCGCCGCCGTCAGACCCTCGCCCCGGGCCCAGCTCGACAGATGGACGGTCGCCGGCTCGGTGGCGTGCAACACGGTCATGGCCCGCACAACCTGCTCCGCCGTGCCCACCTGATGCCCCGGCGCCAGCGCATGCCGCACCGCGAGCCGGGCCCGCCGCTCCTCGTCCGTCACATGCCGCATGCCGATGATGCTGGCACAAGGGTCCGACAAAATCGGGCTCAGTCGTCCTCGGCGAAGACGAGCTTCTTCGGCTCCTCGTCGGAGGTGCGGCCGCGGAGGCGGGCGATGATGCGGGGCAGGTAGGGCACCACGAAGGCGAGCACCGCCAATGTCAGCAGGGCGGCGGTCAGGGGCCGGTCGACGAAGGTGGTCAGGTCGCCGTTGGCGACGAGGAGGGCGCGGCGGAACTGAACTTCCATCATCGGGCCGAGGATGAGGCCGAGGATGACCGGGGCGATGGGGAAGTCGAAATGGCGCATGCCGAAGCCGATGACGCCGATGCCGTACGCGAGGAAGACCTGGTTCACGCTGCCCGTTGCCGCATAGACGCCCAGGGTCGCGAAGACGAGGATGCCCGCGTACAGAATCGGCCGGGGGATCTGCAGCACCTTCACCCAGACACGGATGAGAGGGAGGTTCAGGACCAGCAGCAGGACGTTTCCCACATAGAGCGACGCGATCAGCGCCCACACCAGGTCGGGCGACGTGTCGAACAATTGCGGGCCCGGCTGGAGGTTGAAGATCTGGAAGGCCGCCAGCATGACCGCGGCCGTCGCCGAGGTCGGGATGCCGAGCGTCAGCAACGGGACGAGGACGCCGGAGAAGGCCGCGTTGTTCGCCGCTTCCGGGCCGGCGACGCCTTCGATCGCGCCCTTGCCGAATTCGGCGCGGTGGGCGGCGCGGTGCTTCTCATAGGTGTACGAGAGGAAGGTCGGCACATCGGCGCCCCCGGACGGCAGGGCGCCGAAAGGAAATCCGACGGCCGTGCCCCGCAGCCACGGGCCCCAGGAGCGCCGCCAGTCGTCGCGGCTGAGCCACGGCGACTTCCCGGGCGTGACCGGTTCCAGCTGGTCGGGGAGCGGACGGCCGGCCACGTAAAGGGTCTCGCCGATGGCGAAGAGGCCCACGATCACCACGACGACGTCGACGCCTTCGAGCAGTTCCATGGTGCCGAAGGTGAAACGCGCCTGACCGGTGAGCGCGTCGATGCCGACAAGGCCCAGGAACAGACCGAAAACCAGAGACATCAGCCCGCGTACGATCGACCGCCCCACCAATGCCGTCACGGCGACCATGGCCAGCAACGCCAGCGCGAAGTAGTCCGCCGCCCGGAAAGTCGTCGCCAGCCGGGCCACCGGTTGCGCCAGCACGCTCAGCAGCAGAGTGGAGATCGTGCCCGCCACGAAGGAGCCGATGGCCGCCGTGGCGAGCGCCGCTTTCGCCCGGCCCCGGCGCGCCATCTGATAGCCCTCGATCGCCGTGGCCACGGAGGCCGATTCGCCCGGGGTGTTGAGCAGAATGGACGTGGTCGAGCCGCCGTACATGGCGCCGTAGTAGATGCCGGCGAACATGATGAACGTCCCGATCGGATCGTCCAGGCTGAATGTCACGGGAAGCAGCAGGGCGATGGTCAGCGCCGGGCCGATGCCGGGCAGCACGCCGACGAAGGTGCCGAGGGTGACGCCGATGGCCGCGTACAGCAGGTATTGCGGGCTGAGAACCGTGCCGAAGCCGGACAGCAGATCGCCGAAGACGTTCACAGCGGCAGCACCCCCGCGGGCAGGAAGATGTCGAGCAGGTGCGTGAACGCGAAGTAGATCGCCACCGGCAACAGCAGGGCGACAATGGCGTCACGCAGCAGATTGCGGCTGCCGAGAACGCGGGCGACCACGAGCACGAAGGCGGCGGCGGAGACGACGAATCCGGCGTACTCCAGGGCAATGGCGAAGCCGGCCAGGCTCGCCGCCACCCCGGCCGGGCCCCACCAGTGCGGCCTTTCCGCCGGTTCCTCGTCGGTGGTGCGGAATTGCGACATCAGGTACGCCGCCGCGATCCCGACCCACGCCAACGATATGACCACCGGGGCGAGGCGCGGGCTCTGCAGCCCGAGATCGCCGTCGGCCGCCGCGAGCGCCGACCACACCAGGCCCACCCCGGCGAGTACGAGCACCGCGCCGAGCACGACACCGCCGGTGCGCAGGCGGGTCTCCATTCAGCCGAGCCCGATCTCGGTCAGCACCGTGGTGATGCGCTGGTTCTCGCTCTCGAAGAACGCCTTCGCCTCGTCGCCACTCTTGTAGAAGTCCTCCCAGCCCTGTTGCTGGAGAGCCGTCTGCCATTGCGGGGACGAGTGCAATGTGTCGACGAAGGAGACGACCGACGCCTGGGCGGCCCCGTCGAGACCGGGCGGGGCGACGACACCGCGCCAATTCATGAGCTCGACGTCGTACCCCTGCTCCTTGATGGTTTCAGCCGGCGCTCCACCACCCACATCGACGCCCGTCGCGCCGGAAACCGCGAGCGCGCGCACCTTGCCCGACGCGACCAGATCCTTGAACTCGCTCTGGCCCGAGACCGCCGCCGTCAGATCGCCGGACAGCAGGGCCGCCTTGGCCTCGCCGCCGCCGGAATAGGCGACGTATTTCATGGCCGCCGGATCCGCACCGGCCGCCTTGCCGAGCAGTCCGACGAGGATCTGATCGGTGCCGCCGGCCGAACCGCCACCCCAGCTGATCGACGCGGGATTGGCCTTGGCGTCGGCCAGCAATTGCTTGAGGTCCCGATATTTCGAGTTCGCGGGAACGACCACGACCTCCTGCTCGGCGGTCAGCGTGGCGATCGGCGTCACCTGGTCGAGCTTGACGGGCGACTTGTTGGCGACCACGCCGCCCACCATCACCAGGCCCATGACCATCAGGTGGTGCGCGTCACCGGCGTTCTTGGACACGAGCTGCGCCAGCCCGATCGTCCCGGCGGCCCCGGTGACGTTGTAGACCTCGACCGCCTTGCCCCCGGCCAGCTTGCCGTCGGTCAGGGCCTTCTGCATCGTACGGGCGGTCAGGTCCCATCCTCCGCCCGGCGCGGCCGGCACCATGAGCTGCAGCGTCTTGGCCGGATAGGCGGCGTCGCCCGATCCCGTACGCCCGCCCGCGGTGTCCTTCTCACATCCGGCGGCCCCGGCGGCGAGCACCGCCACCAGCCCCGCGGCGACGACATGTTTCCTCACGACCGCACCTCCGCGTTACGTCCATGTTGCAGAGATGCTGCACGCGGTGGCGGGCGGCGGTCACCGTTCCGGTCGTGAAGGTTCTTTTGGTCTTTCTGGTACGGGCGTCAGGAGCGCCAGCTTGTCGGCGTCCGCCGTGCCGGGGTCGGCGTGGTAGACGGCGACGGTCAGGTGCTGCGCCTCGGCGACGATCAGCTTCTCGCGGTTGAGCCGGAGGTCGCCGACGAGCGGATGCCGGAAGCGCATGACCGCGCCCTGCCGCCCGCCGATGTCGTGCCGCTCCCAGATCCGGCGGAAACGGGGGCTCTCCCGGGACAGCCGGTCGACGAGCTCGGCGCAGCGCGGGTGATCGGTCCGGGTGCCCACCGACTGACGGAAGGCGGCGACGATCCCCTCCGTGGCGAGCTCCCAGTCGGTGAACAGGTCGCGCTCGCCCGGGTCGAGGAACACGTCGAGCAGCCGGTTGCCGCCCTCGGCCAGCCGCGGCGACACGGCCGTCGCGAGCGGGTTGGCCAGCAGGACGTCGAGGAAACGGCCCTCGACGAAGGCGGGCATGGGCAGGGCCGCGACCATTTTCCGTACGCCGGAGGGCACGGTCTCGGCGCTGTCGTCCCGGCGCTTCCGCTCGCCCGCGAGCTGGAGCAGGTGGGTGACGCTCACCTCGTCGAGCCGCAGCACGCGCGCGACCGCCTCGAGCACCTGCGCCGACGGATTGCGGTAGCGGCCCTGCTCGAGGCGGAGGTAGTACTCGTTGCTGATGCCGGCGAGCATGGCGACCTCCTCGCGGCGCAGCCCGGGCACCCGGCGCACGCCGGCGACGGTGATGCCGGCCTGCTCCGGAGTCACCTGCTCGCGGCGGGCCCGGAGGAAGTCGCCCAGCGGGTTCGTGGTCACACTTCACGGTAGCCGGACTACCAGGATCGAGGAGGTACTGGCTGGCTTTCGCGCCGGCGCCGACAGTGAGACGCATGCACATCCTGGTCACCGGGGGATCCGGCTTCATCGCGGGGCACTGCGTTCTGCAGCTGCTCGACGCGGGGCACGACGTTCGTACGACTGTCCGGTCTTTGTCGCGGGAGGCGTCCGTACGGGCGGTGCTGGGTGATGATCCGCACCTCAGTTTCGTCGCGGCGGACCTGACCCGCGACGAGGGGTGGGCCGAGGCGATGGCGGGCATCGACGTCGTGCTGCACGTGGCGTCGCCGGTGCGGCCGGGACACGTCGAGAACGAGGACGACGTGATCGTGCCGGCCCGCGAGGGAGCCCTGCGGGTGGTGCGCGCCGCCCGGGACGCCGGTGTCCGCCGGGTGGTGCTCACCTCGGCGTTCCATGCCGTGGGCTGGGGTCATCCGCGGTCGGACCACGTGTTCACCGAGGCGGACTGGACCGTGCTGGACGGGCCGGGCGTCGACGCGTACGCGAAGAGCAAGACGCTGGCCGAGCGGGCCGCCTGGGAGTTCGTCGCCGGGACCCCGCTGGAGCTGGTCACGCTCCTGCCCGTCGCCGTGCTCGGGCCCGTGTTCGGCAGCGAGGTCTCCGGCGCCAACCACGTCGTGCAGCGCATGCTGACCGGGGGGATGCCCGCGTTCCCGCACCTGTTCATGCCCATCGTCGACGTCCGCGACGTGGCCCGGGCCCACGTGCTCGCCATGACCGTTCCGGCCGCGGCGGGGGAGCGGTTCCTGCTCTCGAACGGGCCGGCCGTCGAGCTCAAGGACATCGGCGCCACGATGCGCTCCCGGCTGGGTGCGGCGGCGGCCAAGGTGCCCACGCGTACGGTGCCGAACGTGATCGTCCGGGCGGCGGCGCTGGTGAATCCGGAGTTCCGGGCCTTCGCGCCGGAGCTGGGCTTCGCGAAGCGGACCTCGAACGAGAAGGCGCGCCGGGTGCTGGGGTGGTCCCCGCGCGACCCGGAGGAGGCGATCGTGGCGGCGGCGCGGTCTCTCGTGTGACCTGCGCCACTCTCTTCGCGTCGCTGCTGGTCCGGAGCTTTGGGGCGCCAAATATTGTTTTGTCCTCACGTAGGGGAAGGTTGGCAGAGTGGTCTCCGTGGACACACGGGGACCGGCCCGCTTCCTCTGGGAGCTCGGGCGACAGCTGCGGCGCAGAGTGCTGCTCGGCGCCATGTTCGGCACGCTCTGGTATGTCAGCCTGGCCTTCACGCCGTGGCTGATCTCCCGGGCGATCGACCGTGGTCTCGCGCCGCGCGACCCGGGGGCCCTCGCCGGCTGGACCGCCGTGGTGCTGGTCGTCGGCGTGTCCAGCGCCGGGCTGGGCATCATGCGCCACCGCTCGATGACCAAGCTGCGGCTGGCCGCCGCCCTGCGCACGGCCGAGGCGGTGATGACCCACGCCACGCGGCTCGGGGCCGCCCTGCCCCGGCGGGTCACGTCCGGCGAGGTGGTGACGATCGGCATCGCCGACGTGTGGACCATCGGCCGGGCGATGAACGTCGGCGGCGTCGGGGTGGCGAGCGTGCTGGCCTATCTGACGGTGGCGATCCTGCTTTTCCGGACGTCGCCGTTGCTGGCCGTCGTGGTGCTGGCGGGCGTGCCGGTGCTGGGGCTGGTCCTGGCGCCGCTGCTCGGGCGGGTGCAGGCGGCCGCGGCGCGCTACCGCAAGCGGCAGGGCGAGCTGGCGGCGCAGCTGGTCGACGTGCTCGGCGGGCTGCGGATCCTCAACGGGCTGGGCGGCAAGGAGGGGCACCTGACCGCGTTCCGGCGCAGCTCCGCCGAGCTGCGCGAGCTTGGCTACCGGGTCGGGCGCTCGAGCAGCTGGGTCGGCGCGCTCGGCGACGGGCTGCCGGGCATCTTCCTCGGCGTCGTGGTGTGGCTGGCCGCGCGGCAGGCGGCGGCGGGCGAGCTGACGGCGGGGGAGCTGGTCGCGGTCTACGGCTACACGGCCATGCTCACCATCCCGGTCAACGTGCTGATCTTCTGCGGCTTCGACATCACGCGGGGGCTGGTGGCGGCCCGGCACGTGATCGCCTTCCTGGCCCTGCCGCCCGAGCCGGCCGGCGGGGAGCCGGGCCCGGCCGGTCCTGCCCCGCTGCACGACCCGGCCTCGGGCGTCGTCGCCGAGCCCGGGCGCCTGACCGCGCTCGCCGGGGCCCGTCCGGCCGACGCCGCCGCGGTGCTCGAGCGGCTGGGGCGCTACGGGCCCACCGACGCGACCTGGGGCGGCGTGCGCCTCGACAGCATTTCCCGCGACGAGGTCCGCGCCCGGATCCTGGTCGCCGAGCACGACGCCGACCTGTTCGCCGGGTCGCTGCTCGACGTGGTGACCGGCGCCGCGCCGCGCGGGGGCTTCGACCCGGCGATCGCCGCCGCGGCCGCCCGCGACGTCGGCGCCCCCGATCATCCGGTCGAGTGGGGCGGGCGCAACCTCTCCGGCGGCCAGCGGCAGCGCGTCCGCCTGGCCCGGGCGTTCCACCAGGAAGCGGAGACGCTGCTGCTGCCCGAGCCCACGTCCGCCCTCGACGCCCACACCGAGGCGGCCATCGCCGGGCGGCTTCCCGCGGCGCGGGCCGGGCGGGCCACCGTCGTCGCCACCACGTCGCCGGCGCTGCTCGACCGGGCCGACGTCGTGCACTACCTGGTCGACGGGCGGGTGGCCGCCAGCGGGACGCACCGCGAGCTGCTCGGCGCGGCCCCCGGCTACCGGCGCCTGGTCGCGCGGGTGTTCGGCGAGGAGGAGGACCGATGAGCACCGTGCTCCCGATCGCCGACACCCGCCTGGTGGCGCGGGCCGCCCTCCGGCTGATCGCCGCCGACCGCCGGGCCGTCACGGTCATGCTGGGTCTCAACGTGCTGGCCGCCGTCGCCGCGCTCGGCGGCCCTTGGCTCCTCGGCCGGATCATCGACGCCGTCGCCGCGGGCGAGGGCACGGCCGGCGTCGACCGCCTCGCCGTCGCCGTGCTCGCCTGCGCGGTCGTGCGCACGGTGGTGTCGCGCTACGCGCTGCGGGTGGGCTATCGCTTCGGCGAGCGCACCGCCGCCCGGATCCGCGAGGGCTTCCTGCGCCGCTCGCTCAGCCTCCCCGCGTCGGTCATCGAGCGCGTGCCCACCGGTGACCTCACCGCCCGCGGCACCACCGATGTCGACGCGGTCGCCACCACGCTGCGCGACGTGCTGCCCGAGCTGCTCGTCGGCTTCGTCCAGCTGGTGCTCATCGCCGTCGCCGTGCTGCTGCTCAGCCTGCCGCTCGGCGCGGTGGGGCTGGTCGGCTTCACCGGCATCTGGTTCATGACCCGGTGGTATCTGCGCCGGGCCCGCGCCGCCTATCTCACCGAGGGCGAGGCCAACTCCGTGATGGCCGAGGAGCTGGCCGCCACGACCGCGGGCGCCCGCACGATCGAGGCCTTCGCCCTGCGCGAGCAGCGCCTCGCCGCCGGGCACGCGGCGCTGGCGGAGACCCGGCGCACCCGGATGGCCACGCTGGGTCTGCGCACGATCTTCTTCCCGATGGTGGAGATGTCCTATGTGCTGCCCGTCGTGTTCATCATGGCCGTCGGCGGCGCGCTCTACTTCCACGGCGCGGTCACGCTCGGCACGGTGGCCGCGGCGATCCTCTATCTGCGTCAGATCGTCGGCCCGCTCGACACCATCATGATCTGGATCGAGCAGTTGCAGAGCAGCAGCGCCTCCTTCGCCCGGGTCGAGGGCCTGGCCGCCGTGCCCGCCGAGCCCCCGCGGGCGGTCGGTGCGCCGGTCGGTGACCGCATCGAGGTGCGGGGCGTGTCCTACGCGTACGGGTCGGGGCCGGACGTGCTGCGCGACGTCGATCTGACCGTGCGCCCGGGCGAGCGCCTCGCCGTCGTGGGCCTGTCCGGCGCGGGCAAGTCCACGCTCGCCCGGCTCATCGCGGGCGTCGACCGCCCCGGCGCGGGCACGGTCACCGTGGGCGGCGTGCCGGTCGCCGACCTGCCCCCGGACGAGCTGCGCCGCCAGGTCGTGCTGGTCACCCAGGACCACCACGTCTTCCGCTCGACCCTGCGCGACAACCTGATGGTTGCCGCGCCCGACGACGTGCTGCGCCGCGCCCTCAAGACCGTCGGCGCCGACTGGGCCGACGACCTCGACGCCGACCTGGGCGCGCACCCGCCCGGCGGCGGGCAGGCCCAGCAGCTCGCGCTGGCCCGCGTCCTCCTCGCCGACCCGCACACGGTGATCCTCGACGAGGCGACCGCCCTGCTCGACCCGCGCGCGGCCCGCAGCGCCGAGCGGGCGCTGGCCGCGGTCCTCCACGACCGCACGGTGATCGCCATCGCCCACCGCCTCCAGACCTCCCACGACGCCGACCGCGTCGCCGTGATGGACGCCGGCCGCATCATCGAACTGGGCAGCCACGACGACCTCCTCCGCGCCGGCGGCCCGTACGCCGCCCTCTGGCACTCCTGGCACGGCGAGTGAGAGCGCGGTGTAAGAGGTGCTCGCCGCGGAGCAGATCTTTCCCGATGCCGCCTTCGCGCGATAGCCGGACCAGTTGGAGGAGTACGCCGTCGCGCGGACTCCCGGCCGGACGCATGCGGGCTGAGGGGTGCGTGGCTTGGCTATGTTGCGGGCCGCCTGGTCCAGACGGTCCGGTCGGCGCTGGCGGTGGGCCGGGGCGGAAGACCGAAGGCGGCGAGCCGGGACGCCGGTGCGGTGGCCGGGTCGAAGCCGGCGGCGGGGACGACCTGGTCCTCGAACCAGCCACCGGCGTGCTCGAACCGGTAATGGCGATCGCCCTGGGCGTCGACGACGACAGCGTGGGCCTTGACGGCATCGTTCGCGGTGTCCGTCAGGCTCCGGACATGGGGTGACGCACGTGGCGGGGGCCGGGGTCAGGCGGGTCAGCTGTGCCGCAGGGTGACTGGAGACGGGCGCCGGGGCGGTAATCATCGACAGGCGCTGCCCACCGGCAGGTAATGGAGTGCGGCGGGCCGGGGGTGAGGGCTAGCGTCCGGGCATGGGGGATGACGAGGTGCTGCAGGATGCCGAGCATCGGCGGGTGGTCCGGGTTGGAGGGACTGTGCGACGGCCGGTGCAGCCCTGGTCACCTCGTGTGCACGAGGTGTTGAGGCACCTGGAGGAGGTCGGTTTTCCGTACGCGCCGCGGTTTCTCGGCATCGACGACGACGGGCGGGAGGTGCTCACCTATCTGGCGGGTGATTCGGGGGCGGCGGCATGGGCCCGGGTGGTCACCGACGAAGGGCTGACCGGAATGGCGCGGCTGCTGCGGGAGTACCACGAGGCGGTGCGCGGCTTCCGGCCGGTTGCCACGATGCAAGGCGACGAGGTGATGTGTCACGGGGACTTCGGGCCGTGGAATCTGGTGTGGCACGGCAACCGGCCCGTCGGGATCCTCGACTGGGACTATGCGCGGCCCGCGCGGCCGGTCTTCGACGTTGCATATGCCCTCGAGTACGTCGTTCCCTTCCGCGACGACGAGACCTGCCTACGTTGGCATGCGTACGTTGCACCGCCGGACCGGCGACGGCGGCTGGAGACGTTCGCGGCGGCCTACGGCATCGGCAGCGACGGGCTCGTGGACGAGGTTTTCGCGCAACAACAGGAGACACTCGACCTGGCGCAACGGCTCGCCGACGAGGGGCGGCAGCCGCAGCTCGCGTGGCGCGAGGACGGCACCCTCGACGCGACCGCGGCGCGCATCCGGTGGGCGCGCGAGCACCGGCACCTCATGGAGTGATCCAGCGGTAGCGGCGTTGCGGGCGCCCCACGGTTCCGTACCGGAGATGGACTTCGGCCTTTCCCGACGCGACGAACCACTCCAGATAGCGCCGGGTGCTCACCCGCGACAGGCCCGCCCGCGCGGCCCACTCCTCGGCGGACAGGTCCTCGCCGCGGGCGCGCATCACCCCGGCGATCAGGCGCGAGGTGTCGGGGGTGAGACCCTTCGGCATCGGTACGCCCCCCGCGCGCGCCGTCACGAAAAGCTCGTCCACCTCGGGCTGCTCGACGTCCGCGATCCCGGCGAGCCGGTCGTGCACCGCCGCGTACCTTTCCAAGCGGTCCCGCAGCACGTCGAAGCCGAACGGTTTCAGCAGGTAGTGCACCACGCCCCCGCGCAACGCCGAGCGTACGGTCGGGACGTCGCGGGCGGCCGTGACGGCGAGCACGTCGGGCCCGCCGTCGGCCGTGGCGCGCAGGCGGCGCAGGACCTCGAGCCCGGTGATGTCGGGCAGATAGATGTCGAGGAGCACCAGGTCCGGGCGCAGCGAGGCGGTCTGGGCGAGGGCGTCCGTGCCGGTGTGGGCGACGCCGGCCGTGGCGAACCCCGGCACCTTGTCGACGAAGCCGCGGTGCACCCGGGCCACCATGAAGTCGTCGTCCACGACCAGGACACGGATCACGAACGCTCCTCAGCGAGATCAGCGAGATCAGCGAGACCGGCGAGACGCGCGGTGAACGTCGACCCGTGCACCGACACGTCACCGCCTCGACGCGTGCAGATCAGCCGGATCAGGGCGAGGCCGAGCCCGTGATGCCCGTCCGCGGTCGCCTTGGTGCTCCAGCCCTGCTGGAAGACCTGATCGGCCAGCGCCGGCGCCACCCCGGGGCCCGAGTCGGTCACCGTGACCGTGGCGCCGTGGACGCGTACCGTGATCGACCCGCCCGGACCCACCGCGTCGAGCGCGTTGTCGACCAGATTGCCCACGACGGTGACCAGATCGGCGGAGAGCCGGTCCCCGACCGGCGGCAGCTCGGTCTCCGCGTCCAGGGTGAGCGTCACCCCCTGCTCGGCGGCCAGGGCGGCCTTGGCGATCAGCAGCGCGGCCAGCGCGGGGTCGCGCACGGCCGTCGTGACGGTACGGTCGAGGCGCTCGTGCAGCTCGCTGGTGCGCGTGATGTAGCGCACCACCTCCTCGTGCTCGCCCAGCTCGACCAGCCCCGAGATCGTGTGCAGCCGGTTGGCGAACTCGTGCGCCTGCGCCCGCAGCGTGTCCGTCGTGTGGCGGCTGACGTCCAGCTCCCGGCGCAGGGCCGTCAGCTCCGTACGGTCACGCAACGTGGTCACCGAGCCCGCCACGCGGCCCTGCAGCACGACTGGGCGGCGATTCAGCACGAGCACCCGGTCGTTGCTTAGCACCACCTGATCGGCGCCCGGCGACCGGCCGGTGAGCACGTCGAGCAGCGCCGCGGAGAACCCGAAGCCGGACAGCGGGAGGCCGACCGCGTCGGGACGCAACCCCAGCAGCCGTACGGCCTCGTCGTTGACCAATGTCACCCGATGCGCGGGATCCGTGCCGATCACGCCCTCGCGGATGCCGTGCAGCATCGCCTCCCGGTGCTCGACCAGCCCGGTGATCTCGCGCGGTTCGAGTCCCAGGGTCTGGCGCTTGACCCGGCGCGCGACCAGCAGCGACCCGCCCACGCCGAGGACGGTCCCGAGCACCAGATAGGTGAGCAGGTTCGTCAGGGCGCTGCCCAGCTGGTCGGCGAGCGTCGGATAGGTGCGGCCGACCACGATCAGCCCGAGGAAGCGCCCGTCGGGCTCGCGCAGCACCGGCACGTGCGCGACCAGGGCGTTCCCGGCAATCCCGACCCACGAGCGGCCGGTGAGGGCGGGACTGCCGGCGAGCTCGGCGGGACGCCCGGCGTCGGGTCCGGTGACGACGGTGCCGGCGGCGTCGGTGATCGTCACGTACGAGGCCCCGGACACGGCCCGCGCGCTCTCCGCCACGGTCTCCAGGGCGTCGCGGCCGAGCGGGTCGCCGAGCCCGAGGCGTACCGTCCGGTTGATCGCGGTGTTCTCACCCACCGACCGCAGCCGCTCGCCCTCGACCCGCCGGAACGACGCGTCCGCCTCGGCGATCGACACCGCGGCCACCGCCCCGGCCACCAGCAGCACGATGGCCAGCTGGAGGGCGAGCAGCTGACCGGCCAGCGAGAGCCGCTGTCTCATGCCCCGATCCTGCCCGCACACTGTCGGGATGAGAAGGCGCGTGCTGCTGGGCGGTGCCCTGGGTGCGCTGGCCGGTTGCCAGGGCGCCCCGGACGGCGTACGGATCATGGTCCCCAACCCGCCGGGCAGCGGCTACGACATCACGGCCCGGGTGCTGGCGCGCGAGCTGGGCGTCGAGGTCTTCAACCTCCCCGGCGGCGGGGGAGTGGTCGGCCTGCGCCGATTGGCGTACGAGCGGGGCAACCCACGCCTGCTCATGCTCATGGGCCTCGGGCTGATCGGCGCCCAGCGCACGGCCGACGTCACGCTGCTCGGCACCGCCCCGGTCGCCCGCCTCGTTCAGGAGCCGGCCGTCGTCGTCGTGCCGCGCGACTCCCCGTACGGCTCCCTCGACGCCCTGGTCGACGCCTGGCGCGCCGACCCCGCTGCCGTGCCGGTCGGCGGCGGCTCCTCCATCGGCGGCCCGGATCACCTGGTCACCATGCTCGTCGCCGAGGCGGCCGGCATCACACCGTCCCGCGTCGCCTACCGTCGCCACGACGGCGGCGGCGACCTGCTGGCCGCGCTGCTGGGCCGCGAGCTGGCCTTCGCCCTGTCCGGCCCGAGCGAGTACGCCGGCCAGATCGCCTCCGGCCAGCTCCGCGCCCTGGCCGTGACCAGCGCCGACCCCGTCCCGCTCCTGGGCGTCCCGACCGTACGCGCCGCGGGCTTGAACGTGACCTTCACCAACTGGCGCGGCCTCGTCGCCCCGCCCGGCCTGACCACCGCGGACCTGGCGGACGTCCGCACCACCATCGCCGAGCTGGCCCGCTCCCCGGCCTGGGCCGACGCGTGCGCCCGCTTCGGCTGGAGCCCGGCCTACCTCGACGGCACCGCCTTCGGCCCCTTCATCGCCGACGAAACCGCCCGCGTCACCACCCTCCTGACCCGCCTCGGCCTCGCATAGGCGGACAATGGTGGAACGACAGCGCCGTCCCGCCTCCAGGAGCTTGATCAACGCCCATGAACCACGTCGACGTGCTGGTAGTGACGGCCATTCCCGAGGAGCTCAAAGCGGCCCGGGATGTTGCGTCAGATCGGGTGGCCCGCTGGGAGCCACGAGAGGTGGACAAGTCCTCGCCCTACATCTGGGGCGAGTACCGCGTCGATGGAGGACGCGGGTTCACCGTGGCCCTGGCTCGACCGCTGCGCATGGGCGGACGGGCGGCGGGACCGTTCGTCACCACATTGGTCGACCGGCTGCAGCCCTCGTCCGTGGTCATGTGTGGCGTGTGCGGGGGCAACCCCGCCGAAACGGCGCTGGGAGACGTCGTGGTCGGTTCGCCTGTTTACGAATGGGACGAAGGTCAACGATCAAGTGACGGATTCGCGGGCAATCACCAGCAGTTCCCGCTGGACTCTGACTGGCAGCGTGCGGCTCAGGAGTTCAGCCCCGCCGATTTGGACAGCTACGGCGAGATCGGCGAGGAAGAGGCCCTGCTGTGGTTTCTCGAACTGCTTCATCACGGACAGGAACCGCGTAACCACCCGGCTCGTGAGCAGTACTTTCCCGCCGGTACATGGAAACCTCGGTTGGCGCGACTCGTCGACGTGGGCTGGATCCGTCGCGAACGCGGAGCGTCTGTCTTGACCGCCGAGGGAATCGCTCATCTGGCAGAGGCGGTGTACGACGATGTGGACGGCCCACAGCGGCTGCCGTACCGAGTGCTGGAATCTCCGATGGCCAGTGGCAGCGCCGTCAGCACCGATGCGGATGAGTGGGACCGATTGAAGGCTATGGGCGCCTTGTGGATCACCGCCATCGACATGGAAGCCGCCACCATCGCCACCGTCGCCCACGCAAAGAAGCTGCCCTGGATGGTCGTCAAAGGCGTGTCGGACTACGCCGATGCTTTGAAAGGGCACCGCTACAAGCGATTCGCCGCACGTGCCGCGGCGCAGGTGATGTTCGCGCTGTTGGAGCGGGTCGCGCCTCGGAACGACGCGGAGAAGCTGCACACCAGCAGCCGGGGTGGTGAGCACATCCCTCGGCGCCCCAAGCCCACGACCACCACGCCCATCGACCCCGTTGCCGCTGAGCCGACGTCAATGGAGCAGCAGAACGCCGTCCGTATGGCCGAGAGCTATCTCGGCCATACGGCGTTCTCGCGCGAGGGGCTGATCAAGCAGTTGGTCTCGGCCGAGGGCTTCTCGAAGGAGGCGGCGACCGCTGCGGTGGACTCGTTGGGCGCCGACTACGACGAGCAGGCGGCCGAGTCAGCGAAGAGTTACCTCAGCCACACGGCGTTCTCGCGGAAGGGGCTGATCAAGCAGTTGGTCTCGGCCGAGGGCTTCTCGAAGGAGGCGGCGACAAACGCGGTAAATATCCTCGACGTCGACTACGACGAGCAGGCGGCCAAGTCGGCGGCGACGTATCTCAGCCATTCGGCGTTCTCGCGCAGGGGACTGATCGAACAACTTGAGTATGAGGGCTTCACAGAATCGCAAGCCGTTCACGGAGCCGGTGCGGCCGGACTTTGAACGGGCCCGGCCGCTCGTGACAGTCAGGGCTTGGGAGTGACGCCACCGTGGTGATTCATGCCGGACATCGGGCGCAGCACTGCCATGGACCCGGCCGGCGGGGTCGTCGCGAACGAGCCGACCGGGTCAGGGCTTGCGGCCGATGCCACCGTACTGATCCGTGCTGGACTGGTCGTCGCCCGGCTCGGGACGCCAGCGGACCAGGGGCACGATGCCCGGCGGCACCAGCTCCAGACCGGTGAAGAACTCGGCGAACTCGGCCGGCGTCCGCAGGTTGTAGGGGACCGCGCCGCTCGTGTTGTAGGCGTCCTGGGCCAGGTTGATGCCCGCGTCCTGTTGCTCCTGCAGGCTGCCGTCGCTGATGGACGCATAGCTGCCGGAGGCCAGGCCGGCCACCAGGGTGCTGACGATGTGGCGGGCCTCGGCGGTGGAGGGGATGTGTCCCAGGACACCGTTGAGGATGAGGGCGAGCGGGCGGCTCAGGTCGAGGTCGCGGGCGGCGGCGGCGAGGACGGTCGTCGGGTTCTGGAGGTCGGCCTCGGCGTAGGTGACGCCGGTGGTGCCTTCGAGCATGAGGCGGCCGTTCTCCAGGACGTAGGGGTCCTTGTCGACGTAGACGACGCGGGCCGCGGGGTTGGTGCGCTGGACGATCTGGTGGGTGTTGTCGGCGGCGGGGAGGCCGGCGCCGGCGTCGAGGAACTGGGTGATTCCCGCCTCACCGGCGAGCCAGGTGACGGCGCGGGTGAGATAGCGGCGGGACTCGCGGGCGAGTTCGGAGATGCCGGGGAACACCTTGAGATACTCGGCCCCGGCCCCGCGGTCGACGGGAAAGTTGTAGGAACCGCCCAGCCAGTAGTTCCAGATGCGGGCGGACTGCGGCACTGACGTGTCCGGCTGGCTCATGCCCGCCATCGTGCTCCGCATTTCCGGGTTGTGGACGCCGTCGCGTAATCTCGCAAACTTCCCCCAATCGTGTGCCATCAGGAGATTCACCAACATGACTGTGTACGGCCAAGAGCCGCGCCGGGGTGCCGTCGGCCGCATGCACCCCGCCGTCCTCGCCCTCGTCGCCGTGGCGGTGCTCGTCGCCGTGGGCATCGGCGTCTGGCTCGTCACCGGGTCGTCGGGCGGCACTCCCCAGCCGGCCGCCGCCGCGGTGACCAGCGCGCCCGCCCAGCCCCAGCCCTCCCGCCCGTCGCCGGCGCCCGTCAAGCTCGCCGCCGGTTCGTGGCTGGTGTCCCCGGCCGAGGACAAGGACAGCTTCCTGGCCCTCGGCGACGACGGTTTCGCGGTCTTCTCCACCGACCAGCGCATGGTGGTGACCGTGAGCGCCGGGCTCGCCGACGACGCGTGCTTCTCGTTCCGCGAGCCCGGCGGCGGCTGGCTGCGCCACTTCGACTACCGGCTGCGCTTCGACAAGGCCGACGACTCGGACCTGTTCCGCGAGGACGCCACGTTCTGCCCGGTGTCCGGGGCGCCGGCCGGCACGGTGCGCCTGAAGTCCAAGAACTATCCGGACCACGTGCTCAACCGGCGCAGCGACACCGAGCTCTACATCGACGAGACCGGCGACGCGCAGGCGACGGCGTTCATCGTCCAGCCGGCCTGAACAGCTCCTCGAGGTTCCGCTCGCCGTCGCGCGTCTGGGCCCCGGCGGCGAGCGCGGCGCGGAAGAGCTTGTCCGCGGCGGGACGGGCGAACTGACTCGCCCAGGCGTTGTGCTCGCGCAGCATTCCGGCGCTCAGGTCGTACGCGGGAAGGGCGCTCTTGACCGCCGCGACCGTGCCCTCGGGCAGGTCCGCGATGTTCCGGGCGAGCCGATCGACGAAGCTGTCCAGCTCGTCGGCGGGCAGCGCGCGGTTGATCCAGCCGTAGCGCTCGGCCGTCTCCGCGTCGAAAAGGTCGGCGCCGAGCACAATCTCGAGCGCGCGGTTGCGGCCGGTGCGGTGCAGCAGATACTGCGTACCGCCGCCGCCCGGCACGATGCCGCCGAGCGTTTCGATCTGGCCGAGGCCGGCCGGGCCGATCGCCGCGAAGGCCAGGTCCGCCGCCGCGACGAACTCGGCGCCGCCACCGCGGGCGAGGCCGGCCAGCTTGACGATCGTCACCTGCGGCGCGGTGCGCAGGGCCTCGCCCAGGGCCTGGAAGACGTTGAGGCCGTCCGGCGCCCCGGCGGTCGGGTCGGCGACCGCGTCCGCGTCGTCGACGAGCGTCATGTCGACGTGGGCGAGGAAGAATTCCGGGTCGGCGCTGGCGAAGACCACGACCTTGGCCGTCTCGTCGTCGCGCAGCTCGCGCATCAGCGTCGTCAGCTCGGCCATCATCAGCCAGGCTGATGACGTTGAGGTGCTGACCGAGCCGCAGCGCTTCAACCAGATCAAGCGCCGCCTCGAGGGCATCACCCAGCGCGTGCTCACCCAGACCCTGCGCCGCCTCGAGCGCAACGGCATGATTGAGCGCCGCGTCCTGCCCACTTCGCCGGTCGGCGTCGAATACTCGCTCACGCCGCTCGGCGTGTCGCTGCGCGAGCCGTTCTCGCACCTCTGTTGGTGGACGGTCGAGCACGCCGACGAGATCACCGAGCGGCAGCGCGCCTACGACACCCGCAAATCGGTTGCGGGCCCCGCTATCGTGGGGGAGTGATTGTGGCGGGTGACGACGACATCTCCGGGTGAGTTCCCCCGGGCTTCCTTCGCCGTTCCCCATTCCCGCCATTTTTCCGAGGTCACTTCACCATGTCTTCCATCGTGTGCTCCGCACTGTCCTTTTCCTGGCCGGACGACACGCCGGTCTTCTCCGGGCTGTCCGTGACGGTGCCCGCCGGGCGCACCGGGCTGGTCGCCGCCAACGGCGCCGGCAAGTCCACCCTGCTCAAGCTGATCGCGGGCGAGTTGCGGCCGGCCGCGGGGTCGGTCACCGTGCACGGCGCGTTCGGCTATCTGCCGCAGGACCTTCCCTTCACGGGTACGCAGTCCGTGGCGCAACTGCTCGGCGTCGACCGGACGATCGCCGCCCTGCACGCCATCGAGTCCGGTGACGCCGCCGAGGAACACTTCTCGGCCGTCGGGAGCGACTGGGACGTCGAGGAGCGGACGCGGGCCGAGCTGGATCGGCTCGGGCTCGGTGACGTCGGGCTCGACCGGCGGCTCGACACGCTCAGCGGCGGCGAGATCGTGTCCCTGGGGCTGGTCGCGCAGTTGCTCAAGCAGCCGGACGTGCTGGTGCTCGACGAGCCGACGAACAACCTCGACCGCGCCGCCCGGGCCCGGCTCGCCGGCGTCGTCCGGGGCTGGACCGGCTGCCTGCTCGTCGTCAGCCACGACCGCGAGCTGCTCGAGGAGATGGATCGCGTCGCGGCCCTCGACCACGGGGAGATCCGCTGGTACGGGGGCCCCTTCAGCGCGTACGAGGAAGCTCTGCGCACCGAGCGGGAGGCGGCCGCCCAGCAGTTGCGTACCGCCGAGCAGGATCTCAAGCGGCAGAAGCGCGAGTTGCAGCAGGCGCGTGAGCGAACGCAGCGCCGGGCATCGACCGCCGCCCGCGGGCTGGCCGATGCCGGGCTGCCGCGCCTGTTCGCGGGGAACATGAAGAACAGTGCGCAAGTGTCCGCGGCGCGCACGTCCGATGTGCACGCTTCGCGCGTCGCCGCCGCGCAGGCCCGGCGCGACCAGGCCGACCGGGCGGCGCGCCAGGACGACCGGATCGCGTTGGAGCTGCCTGGCACGCGTGTCCCGGCCGGACGCACGGTCTTCGACGGCGCCGGGCTCATCATCCGCGGACCCGAGCGGATCGCGCTGACCGGAGCCAACGGCGCGGGCAAAAGCACACTGTTGCGACTGATCGAACGCGCAGCGGCCCCGGCGGCCGGACGGGTCGCGTTCCTGTCCCAGCGGCTCGACCTGCTCGACCCCGATCGGACGGTCGCGCAATGCCTGACCGAGGCCGCCCCCGGCCGTACGGACTCCGAGCGCATGACACTCCTCGCCCGCTTCCTCTTCCGGGGCGACCGCGTGCACCTGCCGATCCGGGTGCTCTCCGGCGGCGAGCGGCTGCGGGCGACGCTGGCGTGCGTGCTGTTCGCCGAGCCGGCCCCGCAACTGCTCCTGCTGGACGAGCCGACGAACAATCTCGATCTGGTCAGCGTGGCGCAGCTGGAGAGCGCCCTGGTGGCGTACGAGGGGGCGTTTGTGGTGGTCAGCCACGATGAGCGCTTCTTGTCGGCGATCGGCGTGGATCGGCGCCTCCGGCTCGACGCGGGCCGCCTGACCGCGGACGAGCGTCACGCGCCGGAGTGACAGGGCCACAATTCGTGCGCCAGTTGACTATGTTGCGTGACCATGGAGGAGCGATTCTGGCTCGAGTCATGGGCCGAAGGCGGAACCAGGACGAGTTTCCATCTGCGCGACGTGCACCCGCACGCGGCGCTGCTCGCGGAGCTGGGCCTGCTCGACGACGCGACGGTTCTGGTGCCGTTGTGCGGCAAGTCGGTCGACCTGCTCTACTTCGCGGCGCACGCCCGCCGGGTCGTCGGCGTGGAACTCGTGCCCGAGGCGGTCGAGCAGTTCTTCACCGACAACGCATTGACGCCGGTCGAGGACCCACCCGGGGTCCTCACCGCCGGCAACCTGCAGATCCGCCGCGCTGATCTGTTTCAGCTGACAGCCGGCGACGTGGGCCCGGTCGACGTGGTCTACGACCGGGCCTCACTGATCGCCTTCCCCCCGGACATGCGCGGCCGGTACGTCGCCAAAATGATCGAGCTGATCCCGCCGGGCGCGCGCTATTTCATCAACACGCTCGAATACCGGCCCACGCTGCCCACGCCGCCGTTCTCGGTGGGGGCGGCGGAGATCGAGGAGTATTACTCGCGCTTCTTCGAGATCGAGCACGTACGCCGGGAGCCGCGCCCGGAGCACCGCATGGTCGAGAAATTCGGCCTCGCCGAGCTGACCGAGCACGGCTTCCTCCTCACCCGCCGGTGACGATGTCGGTCGTGGCGAGGTACTGCGTTCGCTCCTCGATGAGAGTGCGCAGGTTCTTCGCCTCGGCCGCCACGGATTCCGCGTTGGCGCCGTCCACTGTGGTGAGCAGCGTGGTGAGGGTGTCGACGGCGGTCAGGGCGGTCCGGTTGCCGTAGAACTGCTGGTACAGATCGCGGTAGGCCGTGGCGTAGACCTCTTGGAAGGCGGGGCTGGCCAGGAACTTCTCCTTGAGGGCGTTGCCGCCGAATCCGCCGCCTGGTCGGTTGCCGCCTCGGAAGCCGCCGCCGCCCATGCTCGCGCTCCGGGCCGGGTCCTGGGTGGCGTTGCCGGAGAAGGTGAGGTTCCAGTCCCAGCCGATCACCTGGAACTTCCTGGTGCCGAGGTCGTACCAGAGGTAGTAGTTCTTGCCCGGGCCGGCCATGTCGTCAAAGTTGACCAGCAGATTTTGCGTGGCGACGTAGCGGGCGAACGACTCGACGTCGACGTGGTCGGCGAGGTGGGCGGCGAAGTCGTCGTCGGTGGCGGTGGTCACCCAGCGGACGAGGTCGATGACCGGCTGGGTGTCCTGGCTGCCCTTGAGGTTGATCTGCTTGAAGTCGTCGGCGTAGTCGGTCGGGTCGTCGCCCTGGTCGGTGAACTGGCTGGTCGACAGGGCCTTGTAGAGGACACCGTCGCCGCCCACCGTCTGTGCGAAGGTCTCGTCCGGGTGCTCGACGAGGAGGCGGGCCGTGGTGGGGCGGTCGTTGACGGTGAAGCTGCTGTAGGCGTACCGCTGGGCCGGCTGACCGGCCGCGGCCAGGACGTTGAGCGACACCGCCTCGTTGAGCACGCTCGCGCCGCCGCCCATGCCGCCGACGCGGACGGCGATCTCGCGGTGGCCCTGGAAGCGGCGGCCCTCGACGTACTCGTCGAAGCGGATGAGCCAGGGGAGGGTTTCCGGCTCCTCGGCCTTGAGCGACGTCCGCCCGCCGCCGGGTCCGCCTGGAAAAGCGCCGGGGCCGCCCTCCGGAGCACCGCCGGGAGCGCCGCCGCCGGGTCCACCGCCGCCGGGGAAGCCACCGCGCCCGCCACCGAACCCGTTCTGCCGCGACTCCCCGTCCCGCGTCAGCCCCTGCAGCGTCGAATTCCCCTTCAGCCGGATGCCGACGCTCGGAACACTGGTGCCGTCGACGACCAGGTCGGCCTCGAGGAAATCCTTCTCCCCGTCCTTCCAGAAGGAGTCGAGCAACCGCTCATAGTCGTCGTCCCGGAAGGTCAGCTTGATCTCGTGCGCCACCGACGCGTCGAACAGGTCGCGCGAGCCGGCGATGTCGACCGTCACGTCGTCGCCGGACTCGTCGCTCGTACTCGTGACCAGGGGCGCGACCCGGACGGTGCTGAACACGACCGCGCACGCGACCACGACCGCCACGCACCCGGCGAGGAGTTTCCAGTAGTGCCGTACCCGCACGGGGATCCGGTCACGCAGTCGCTTGCCGGAAGCCATCACAGGTCCGTCTGGTCGTACCCGGTGAGGACCGTCACCCGCTGCCCGCCGGTCCGTTCGCCGAGCGCGGTGATCAATGTGCCGGGCTCGGTGCCCTTCTTGAGCCGCACCGTGTACATGAGCTCGGTGAGTGCGCCGCCCCGGATCGACTCCAGGCTGATCAGCTCGAACTCGCTGGTGTGCGCGATGAGCACGTCCTGGACGGGCCCGGTGTAACTGCCGTCCGGCGGGACCTGGACCTTGACGACCTGCCGCTGGACGTTCGCGGCGAACCAGTTGAAGCGGAACATCACGACGATGACCAGGCTGATCACGACCGCCGCGACGATCGCGAGGGTGTAGAACCGCGTACCCGTGGCCATGCCGACGCCCATCACCAGGAAGATGAACCCGACGTCGCGGGTCTCCTTGATGGCGTTGCGGAAACGAACAACACTGAGCGCCCCGACGAGAGCGAACGCGCGCGCGATGTTCGAGCCGACCACGAGCATGATGAGCGAGATGAGCATGCCGAGGATGACGAGCGTCTGCACGTACGACTGGCTGTAGGACACGTTGCGGTGGGTGAACCGGTAGACCCACGCCACCATCGAGCTCAGCAGGAACGACAGCACCAGGGCGATGGCGATGTCGCCGACGCTGAACGTGCCCGACAGGTCCTGGACGTCAAATGGCATGCGAGCCGGTCCTTTCCTCGGAGGGGATGTGGAAGATCGAGCGCGGGGCGCGGCCGAACGCCTCGACGCTCTGGCAGTACTTGGAGACGCGCACCACGGACAGGCTCATCCGGGCGGCCAGGTCGGTGAGCCAGGCGGGGACCCGCTCGTCCGCCTTGAACTCGACGACCGACAGCCGCGCGGGCACGATCAGCCGGTTCTCGGCGTCCGTGGCGAAGCCGAAGTCGCGGTCCCGGCCCCGGACCCGGTGATCCATCGTCACGCGCAGGCCCAGGTCGGCGTCCCGCCCGACGAAGGCCTCCCGCTGATAGCCGGTCATCGCCACCGGCCGCAGATCCAGCCGCGAGACCAGCTCGAGCACCTCCTCGAGGAAGGCCCGCTGCCCCGGCTCGGGCGCGACCATCCGCCGCCGATCACAAAGATCCAGGGCTTCCCGGTACGGGAGAGCGACGCGCCGCTTCTGCGTGACCCGGTTGACCCGCTGCTTGATCTCGACGTGCACGATCGTGTCGCCGTCCACGGCGAACCGGTCGCCGTAGTGCCGGATCCGCAGCTTGCGCCGGAACCGCAGCCCCTCGATCTTCTCCCAGTAGAACCGCAGGTCCGGGGTGTCGTAGTAGGTGCTCCACACCCCGTAGCCGCCGTCGCTGCCGTGGCTGTCACGATCCAGCCGTGCGGTCAGCTCGGCGCGGAGCTCGGGGATCCGGTCGCTGGGCAGCAGGTACTTGATCTCGTACCGGTTGAAGGCGTGCAGCTTGCCCGGCGCCCGCAGCGCGTGCCCGGCATGGTCGTCCGCCTGGTGCGGGGTGGGCGGGGCCGGGGGCTCGGGGTCGCCGACGGGCTCGGAGCGGCGACGCCGGAGGGGCAAGCGCTTCATGGGTGTCTATATGAAGGGGCGCACGACAAGAGAACCTCGGATCCCTCTGTGAATAACCTGGGAACGCAAGGTGTACGGAAGGTGTACGGTCCTTAGGGGTTGATGTGTATCGATACCTTGAGGGGCGTGGTGCACACCCGGGAAGCCCTCTTCCTCGCCGATCTGCGGCGGCTGCGGGCGAGCGTGGGTCAGCCGTCCTTTCGCCGCTTGAGCCGCCTCGCCGAGCAACGGATCGAGGAGGCCGCGCCGCACAGCCGCCCGGAGCCGCTCCCGCCCAGCACTGTCTCGGAGGTGCTCGCCGGCAAGCGGTTGCCGGGGCTGCCACGCTGGGAGTTCGTCGAGTCCTTCGTCGTCGCCTGCCTGCACGCCGCCGGCTCGGACCAGCCCGCCGTTGCGTCCGAGACCGCCCGCTGGCAGCAACGGTGGCGCGAGCTGGCGGCCGATGATGCCGGGCCCGGCGAGCGTCCCCGCCGGCGGTGGAGGCTGGTCGTCACCGCATCCGTGGCGTTCCTGCTCGGCGTGGGCGTCGGCGCGATCGGGGCGCGCCTGACCGCCGGCGAGGCGCCCTCCGCGCGGGCCGCGACGCCGGACACGTGCGGGGACCGGCCCGACCCCGAGGGGAAGGACCTGGTCCCGGCGGCGGGCCGGGGCTGGTGGGTCAGCGATCCGGCCCGCGCCACTCTCACGACCCGCGGCCGGCGGCTCGACGCCACGGTGACCGCCCGCACCACGCGCCCGGGCGACATCGTCCTCATCCTGAGCGACATCTCCGTCGCCGAGGGCCACACGTACGCCGTGGCCTTCACCGCGGAGGCGGACCGTCCGGCCACTGTCCGTGTCCGCGCCCAGGATCCGCAGCCGCCCGACTACCACCCGTCGCTGTCGCGCGACTTCGGGATCGGGCCGGGCGGATGCCGGCATGTGTACACGTTCCCGGGCGGGCGGACCAATCCGCATTCGGAGCTGACGTTCCAGATCGGCGGTCAGCCGCCCGGCTTCCACGTCCGCGTGTCCAAGGTCGTCCTGGTCGAGACGGGACGGTGAGCCTACTCGGCGTAGATCTGCCAGCTGCCGCCCTCCGGCCGGGGGAAGAAGTCGGGCCCGGGAGCGATCTTGAAGTAGGAGCCGCCGGCGCTCGCGTATCCGGTGTAGCCGCCACCGACGTAGGCCCCGGCGACCTCGGTCCAGCCGAAGTAGTCGCGGGTGTTCCGGCCCGGAGGCAGGACGGCGTCGTGCGTGCCGTAGGTGCAGTTGCCGTCCGCGAGGTGGTAGACGCCGACCCCGATGCTGCTCCGGTTCGTGACCGATCCGGCGGCGGGCACGGGGTTCGACCGGCTCGGGCACGACAGGGCCGCCGCCGACCCCTGTGCCCCGGAACCGGCAGTGGTGATCATGGCGGTGCAGGCGAGGCCGACGGCTGTCAGCCGGGTCGCCGTGGAGCGGATGCTGAGCATGTCATCTCCCTGGGTCGATGGATGTGACCCGCCCAGCCCATCAACACCGGTGCGCCGGCGGCAGTGTTCGGCCTGATCCGAACTGTCCGGAACGCGGACGTCCCGGACTCGGGCGCGGGTCGCGGCGGCGAGGAAGCGGTGCCCGGCGTCGTCGTACGTGGTCAGGGTCCAGCCCGTCGCGTCGGTGAGGGCGCGCATGTCGGGGGTGAGGTCGAGGCCCCGGTCATCGTGCAACGGCGCGTTTATCCGGCCCTTATGTCGGCGCCCGTACGGTCCCCGGCCATGACCGTCCTCCTCGAACGAGCGCCCGTCCGGGTCGCCGCGCTCCCGGCGGCCCCGGCGGCGAGCAAGAAGACACACCTGGTCGCCCTCACGGCGTACCTCGCGCTCGGTGTCGTCGTCATGTGGCGGTTCCTCGAGGCGCCCGGCGAGCGCGTCTCCTCGCACCTGCCCGCCGACCACACGTGGTTCGAGTGGCTGCTCGCCCACGGCGCCCACGTGCTCGTGCACGGCGGCAACCCGCTCTTCTCGGCGACCCAGAACACCCCGTTCGGCGTCAACATGATGGCCAACACGTCGGTGCTGGGGGTGACGCTGCCGCTCGCGCCGCTGACGTGGCTGGCGGGGCCCCGGGTCGCGTACGTGGTCTGGATGATCCTGGCCGTGGCGGGCACCGCCGCGACGACCTACTGGGTGCTGCAGCGCCATGTCGTGCGCTCGCGGGCCGCGGCCTTCGCGGGCGGCGCGCTGGCCGGTTTCGCGCCCGGGGTGATCCACCACGCCAACGGCCAGCCCAACTTCGTGTCGAACTTCGTGCTCCCGCTCATCGTGGCCGCCGTCTTCCGGCTCGGGGCGACCAAGCACTGGGTGCGCGACGGCGCGATCCTGGGCCTGCTGGTGACGTGGCAGCTCTTCATCAACGAGGAGCTGCTGCTGGTCACGGCGCTGGCCTGCGGGCTGGGGGTGCTGCTGCGGCCGCGGAACGCGCTGACGAAGCTCAAGCCGCTGGCCGTGACCGCGGTCGTGGCGGGCGCGCTGTGCGCCTATCCCATCTGGTTCCAGTTTCACGGGCCGCAGACCTTCGTCGGGATGCCCGCCTTCACGACGTGGGGCGAGGACCCGCTCACCTATCTGACCTTCCCCCGGGACAGCCTCGCGGGCACCCCGGCGGACGAGGCCGCGCAGGGCGGCATCGAGCAGAACAGCTGGTTCGGCTGGCCGCTCACCCTGCTGACGATCGTCCTCGCCGCGTTGCTCTGGCGCAGATCCGTCGCGGCGCGCGTGGCGAGCGGCGTGGCCGTGGTCTTCGCCGTGCTGTCGATCGGCCCGGTGGTGCGCATCGCCGGCGAGAACACCGAGCACCAGGGCCCGCTGGCGCACCTGCCCGAGCACCTGCCCGTGTTCAACCTCATGATGCCGAGCCGGCTCACGTACGCGGTGACCGGCGCCATCGTCCTCCTCATCGCCCTCGCCTGGGACCGCCTCAAGCCGTCCCGCTTCCTCGTCGCGGCGGCCCTGCTCCCGCTGCTGCCGACGCCGTTGCCCGCGATGCCCGAGCGGCCGGCGCCGGCTTTCGTCACCAGCGGCGCCTGGCGCGAGTACGTCCACCCGGGCGGCACCCTCGTCCCGGTGCCCCTGCCCAGCAACTGGCTCGGGCGCGACAGCCTCGGGTGGAGTGCGCAGGCGCGGCAGGAGTTCACCGTGCCGGAGGGCTACTTTTTGGGCCCCGGACCGGACGGCAAGGGTCAGATGGGCACGACGCATCCCAGCCGCCTGACCCAGCTGGTCTCCGGGGTCCAGATGGCCGGCAAGACGCCCGAGCTGACCGCGGACGACAAGGCGGCGGTACGCGCGGATGTCGCCAGGTGGCACGGTGAGGCCCTCGCGATGCGCGCCGACACGTCCAATGCCGGGCTTCGCTACCTGATCGCCCAGGTGTACGGCGACCCGGTCACCGTCCGCGACGTGTGGCTCTGGCAACCATGACCTCACAAGATCTTCATAGCCGGCGTGGCAGCATGACGCCCGTGCGAGTACTGGTGGCGGACGACGAGGAACTGCTGGCGGACATGATCGCCGTCGGGCTGCGACGCGAGGCGATGGCGGTCGACGTCGCGTACGACGGGGCGCAGGCCCTGGAGAAGATCACCGTCAACCGGTACGACGTGGCGGTGCTCGACCGGGACATGCCGGGCAGCTCGGGTGACGACATCTGCCGGCATGTCGCGCGTACGGGCGGGGGCACCCGGGTCTTGCTCTTGACCGCCGCGGCGGGCATCTACGACCGGGTCGAGGGGCTCGGGCTCGGGGCGGACGACTATCTGACCAAGCCGTTCGCGTTCGCCGAGCTGGTGGCCCGGGTCCAGGCCCTGGCCCGGCGTACGGCGCCCGCGCTGCCGCCCGTCCTCGAGCGCGACGGCATCGTGGTCGACGTGGCCACCCGCACGGCGACCCGCGACGGGCGCCCGCTCGCCCTGACGGTCAAGGAGTTCGGCGTGCTGCACGCGCTGATGCGGGCCCAGGGCCAGGCCGTCACCACCGAGGACCTGCTCGAACAGGTCTGGGACGAGCACACCGACCCGTTCAGCAACGTGGTCCGCGTCACCGTGTCCACGCTGCGCCGCAAGCTGGGCGACCCGCCGGTCGTGCAGACCGTCCCGCGCGCGGGCTACCGCATCGGCCTGGCCTGATGCGCCTGCGTCTGGCGGTGGCCGCCGTCGCCACGGTCACGCTGGTGCACGTCCTGCAGTTCCTCTACTACCGCCTCAACTGGCCCTGGCTCTACTACAACGTCTGCAACGAAGACATCAACGGGCTGGCCTGCCGGGTCACGCGCAAGATCCCCCTCGTCGACCTCACGGGGTACGCGGTCGTGCTCGGCGTGGCGCTGCTGGTGCTCGTACCCCTGGGCTGGTGGGTCCTGGCCCCGATCCGCCGCCTGGTGCCCGTGGTCGACCAGCTGGGACCGCAGAACCTGGGCTATCGCGTACGCCCGGGGCGGCGCGGCCGCGACGAGGGCAAGCGCCTCGGCCGCGCCCTCGACGCGATGATGGACCGGATCGCGTCCGGCTACGAGGGGCAGCGCGCCTTCGCGGCCAACGCCTCGCACGAGCTGCGCACCCCGCTGGCCCTGCAACGCACGCTGATCGAGGTCGGCATGGCCGAGCAACTCACGCCCGAGCAGTCGGCCCTGCTCACGAGCCAGCTGCTGGCCACCAACACCCGCAACGAGCGGCTCATCGAGGGCCTGCTGGTGCTCGCCCAGGCCGACCAGGGCCTCGCCGCCCGTACCCCGCAGGACCTCGACCGCATCACCCGGGCCGTCATCGACGCCAACGCGGCCTTCGCCGGCGCCAACGACGTCAAGGTCAGCACGGCGGTCTACCCCTACCGCGTCCCGGGCGACGGCATCCTCCTCGAGCGCCTGGTCCGCAACCTCGTCCACAACGCCACCAAGTACAACCACCCCGGCGGCACGGTCCGCGTCACCGTCGACGGCGTGCTCATCGTCGAGAACACCGGCCCGGTCGTCCCGCCCGAGGACGTCGCCCGCCTCTTCGAACCCTTCACCCGCCTCGCCGCCGCCCGCATCGACCACAGTGGCGGCAGCGGCCTGGGCCTGGCCATCGCCCGCTCGATCGTCCAAGCCCACGACGGCACCATCACCGCCGACCCCGTCGAGGGCGGCGGTCTCCGCTTCACCGTCCGCCTCCCGCCCGTCTGACTCGCGGAAAGTTCGCACGAGTCCGAACGGCGGCGCGTCCGTCCCGGATCCCGGGGGCGCGACCACGGTCGGCGAGCTCACCGAGTGTCTGCGGGGCGCTGAAGGCGTGGGCCTGCGGAGCGCCCGAGCACTACTACCGCTGAGGTCAGACCGGCAGGGCGGTCAGGCGGCCGTCGCGGTGGGCGACCAGGAGCCACGGGCCGGTGCCCGGGTCGACGCACGTGACCGCCGACGGGCAGCCGTCCAGGGCCGGCAGCGTCCCGTGCCACGCGGCGGTCGCCTGGTCGTGCCGGTCGATGCGGCCGTCGCGCGTACAGGTGAAGGCCTGGCCGCCCGCGACGGCCGCGCTCTGCACGGCGCCCGCGCCCGGGGCGGCCCACTGCGCCACGACGCCCTTGGCCGGGGAGATCTCCTTGAGGCCGTTCTCCCCGGTCAGGAACACCTTTCCCGCGTACGCCCACAGCCGCTCGACATAACCGTCCTGCTCGTGCCGCCGGCGGACGCCCCCGCGCGCGCCGGTGACGAGCAGCTCGCCGCGGTGGCCGGCCAGCACGTGGCCGTTGCCCTCGGGCAGGTAGGCCGCCGCCCGGACCGGCCCGCCGCCCACCCCGAGCACGGCGCCCGTGTCGGCGCGGATCTCCAGGGCGCCCGCGTCGGTGGCCATGAGCAACCGGTTGCCGGCCGGGTCGGCGACGACGGAGTGCGGGGCCGCGGGCAGCCAGGTCGCCCAGCAGCGGCGGCCGTCGCCGTCGAGGCGGAAGGCGCGGCCGTCGGCGGTGGTGCCGACCACGCCGCCGGGGACCGCGGCGACGTGGCGGGTGGCGCCGAAGCCCGTACTGTGGTGGTCCTCGATGGTCAGAGTCCAGGTCAGGTCACGGCTCAAGCGGACGCGGCCCACGCCGGCGTCGGTGGCGACATAGGCGACGGCCGGGTCGTCGACGGCGGCCTGCACGTCCCCGATCGTGCGGAAGTCGAGCTGGGCGCCGACGGGTGCGCCCAGGGGCGAGGCGGCGACGGGGATGCGGGGGCCCTCGTCGGCGATCGACAGGACGGCGCCGGTCCGGGGGTCGACCGTGGCGTGGCACATCCAGGTGCCGCGCACGAAGCGGACCAGGATCGTCGTCCGGCCGCGGGCGGACTCCGGGCGTACCTCGATCAGGCGACCGCCCCCGGTCTCGCGGAACACCTGTTCCACGGCGCGGGCCGTGCCGAGCGTCGCCGCCCGTTGCGCTGCTCCCGGCATGTCTGCCTCCCCAAGTCCTACCTACTCAGTACTAGATGCCCGCAAGCCTCCGGAAGTTGCTCTTTCAACCTGACTGTGTCCGCGCCCGGGCCGTTGTCTGCCCCTGCGTACCCGCCGGGATACGATGCCGGCGTGCGAAAGGTGACCCGGCGCTCCGCGTTGTGGCGGGCCGACCTCGACGGCGGGATCTGCGCGGCGCCCGAGGAGTGCGCGGAGGCGCTGGCCGGTCGCGACGACGTCACCCTGGCGCTGGAGCACCGGCTCTACGGGCGGGCGGCCGCCAAGCGGGTCTTCGAGACGACGCTGCGGCAGGACGTCGAGTGGCAGTTCGACGGCATCGCGTGGCCCGAGGACGTGCAGGTCGGCGTGCTGGTCACCGTCACCTGGCCGGGGGGCTCCGGCGCCGACGTGCAGGTGCGCACGACGCCGCTCGACGAGCCGGTCCACGTCGACGGCGTGCCCTACTACCATGAGTACGACCCCAAGGTGGTCACCCGCGAGTTCGCCGATGCGGGGTCCAACCGGGGCAAGGTGCTTTCGGCCGTACGCAAAATGGGCCGGGTCTTCGAGGACGGCAGCGCCGTGCTGGCCGAGGAGGGCCTCGGTGCCCGGGCGGGGCTGGGTCGCGGGGCCAAGGGGCAGTTCCTGCTGGCCAACGCCGTCGACCAGTTGCTGCGCGAGGGCTATCTCACCCGGGTCACCGGCAGCCTGGACAAGGCGGGCTACCCGTCCTATCCGGCGGTCGAGGGGCAGAAGCCGGCCGAGATGCTCTTCTACGCGCCGCTGGTCGAGGAGGCGGAACTCTGGGACGACGAGGAAGCCTCCGGCCGCCGCGAGCACTGGGTCAACGGGTTCGTGCGCAAGCTGCCGCCCGGCGCCCACCCGTCGGAGAAGCAGCTGTCCCTGGCCGACGAGCAGGTCGGACCGTTGGAACCAGGCTTCACGTACGTCCAGAAGCACGCCCGGGGCTGATCACACCTCGACCCGGGACCCCATGATCACCGTACGGTCGCGGGGCAGGCCGAAGTAGTCGGCGGCGTCGGCCGTGGCGTGCGACGTGGCGACGAAGAGGCGCTTGCGCCAGGGGGCCATCGTGCGCGCCGGCCCCGGGTGCAGCTCGATCTTCGAGAGGAAGTACGACGCCTGGTCGAGGTCGAGCTGCCCCTCGGTGGTCCCGGGGTCGAGCATGGCCAGCGCCGCCGGCACGTCGGGGGTCTCCATGTAGCCGTAGCGCACCACGACGTGGAAGATGCCGTCGTGGGCGTACCCGAGGTCGTCGATGACGATCCGCTCCGCCTCGGCCACCCGGGGCACCGGCTCGGTCTCCAGCGACATGATGATGACGTGCTCGTGGCGTACGTGGTTGTGCTCGACGTTCGCCCGCATGGCCAGCGGCGCGGTGACCTTGCCCCGGTTGAGGAAGACGGCCGTGCCCGGCACCCGTTGCGTCACCGACGTGCCGGTGCGGATCTCGTCGATGAAGCCGAGCAGCGGCCCCTCCAGGCGCTCCCGCTCGTCCGTCACGATCCGGCGCCCGCGCTTCCACGTGGTCATCAGCGTGAACGCGGTCAGCGCGATGGCCAGCGGCAGCCACGCCCCGTGCACGAGCTTGGTGAGGTTGGCGGCGACGAAGAGCAGGTCGACCAGGAGCAGCAAGCCGCCCCCGATGCCGATCACCCATACCGGCGTGCCCCAGCGGCGGCGCGCCATGTAGAGCGACAGCAGCGTGGTGCAGGTGATGGTGCCGGTGGCGGCCATCCCGTACGCGTAGGCCAGCGCGGCCGAGCTGCGGAAGGCGAACACCAGCGTGAGCACGGACACCATCAGGAGCCAGTTGATCCACGGTACGTAGATCTGGCCGATGGACGACTCGGAAGTGTGCGCCAGGCGCAGCCGCGGCAGATAGCCGAGCTGCCCGGCCTGCGACGCCACCGAGAAGGCGCCGGTGATCACGGCCTGGGAGGCGATGACCGTGGCGGCGGTGGCCAGCAGGACCAGCGGCAGCCGCGCCCACCCCGGCGCCAGCAGGAAGAACGGGCTGTCGATGTTGGCGTGATCGGCGATGATCAGCCCGCCCTGGCCCAGGTAGCTCAGCGTCAGCGCGGGCAGCACCAGGAACAGCCAGCCGCGCGAGATGGCCTTGCGGCCGAAGTGGCCCATGTCGGCGTACAGGGCCTCGGCGCCGGTCACGGCGAGCACGATCGCGGCCAGCGCGAAGAAGGCGATGCCGAAGTGCCCGGCCAGGAACCCGATCGCGTACGTGGGGGAGAGCGCCTCGAGAATCGCCGGGTGCGCCACGATCCCCTTGACCCCGAGCGCGCCGATGACGACGAACCAGGTGATCATCACCGGCCCGAAGACCCGCCCGACCGCGGTCGTCCCGTGACGCTGCACCGAGAAGAGCACCACGATGATGACCGCCGTCACCGGCACCACCAGCGACGCGAAGGACGGCTCGACCACCTCGATGCCCTCGACCGCCGACAGCACGGAGATCGCCGGCGTGATCATGCTGTCGCCGAAGAACAGCGACGCCCCGAAGATGCCGAGCAGCGCCAGCAGCAGGGCGGTCTTGCGCCCCGAGGCGGAGGCCCGCCCCCGCAGCAACGCGATGAGCGCCATGATGCCGCCCTCGCCGTCGTTGTCGATCCGCAGCGCCAGCAGCACGTACGTCACCGTCACGATGATCATCACCGACCAGAAGATCAGCGACACGACCCCGTACACGTTGGCCGTGCTGACCGGCACCGGATGCGGGTCGCCCGGATCGAACACCGTCTGCAAGCTGTAGATCGGGCTGGTGCCGATGTCCCCGAACACCACCCCGAGCGCGGCCACCACCCCCGCCAGGCGCAGGCCGTCGTGCCCGTGCCCCGCCGTCCGCTGCTGCTCGGCCACGGTGGTCCCCCCGCTTGATCACGACATTGCAGCGCGACCATACCCGCCCCCGCCCGCCCCCACCCGCCGAACCTCCCGGCGCTCTCAGCGCGGCGGCATCCCGTCGGCCCGCGCCAGCACCTCCGCGAGCGCACGGGTCACCTCGGGCCGGGCGATCAGCCGCTCGTAGCGCCGCACCAGCCCCAGCTCACCCCGGACCGCGGCGCGCGGCGGCTCCCCGACCGAGAGCGCGAGCTGCACGGGCCGCCCCAGCCGCCGCTCGACATGCAACGCGGCCATCAGCCGGAACGACGTGTCGATGATCCGCAAACTCATCACGTCCGGCACCCGCAGCAACAAGGTGTCCTCGACCAGCGCGAACGGCTGCGCCGCCCGCAGGAACTCCAGCTGCCGCCCGGACAACCCACCGTCGGCGAGATCGTCCAGCACATCCCGCCACAGCGCCCCCAGCTCAACACCCCCGCCGCTGCCCCCGTCCCCGCCGCTGTCGCCGTCCGCGCCCAGCCACGCCCGCCCCGCCGCGGCCAGCCACCGCCCGACATCGGTCCCCGCCGCCGCGGCCGCCGCCTCGAACGCCCGCACGTCATCCGCTTCGATCTCCACCTGCGCCATGCGCCCATCGAAGCGCGCCCTCGGCCGACACGCGAGCCCCGGCGACCCCCACCCCGGTCCAGGCGAGTCCGCCCGCCGAGGTCGCAACCCCGCATTTCGCACGCGGACTTGCGGGCGTGGGTCACATACCGATGGCGCCTTGCCCGCGCGGAAGTGCGGCAACACCCCCGGATGTCAAGGCAGGAAATGAGTCCTCGTAACCCCGCACCTCGTGGAGGAGGAGGCCTACGGCGTCCGCCAGGCGGACGGCTTCACCAGCCAGGTGATCCAGGTAAGACGCGACACCACCCTCAACGGCATGAGTTCGCGCACCGGACAACAGCCCGGCTGCCTCCCGCAGCATGCCTTCCGCGTCAGCCGCAAGCGCGCGAGCGTCTCCCATATCGTCGGTCTGGTCCGCCAAAGGTGTCCGCCGCCCGGGCCGCAGAACACGCAGCGCATGCGCGCGTAAGTGTTCACGCAGATAAGGATTGCCCGCGATTCCCGTCTCGGGTCCGTCGGAGAGCCGGAGTACGGCCCGATCGATGCGGCGTGTCGTTTCGGCGTCAAGAAGGAACCGGCGCGCATGGCCGTGTCTCAATCGAAACACCGCTTGACCGTTGTCGCCGTCGATGGTGATGTGCCGGCCGAGCCGTCCGGTCAGGTGCTGCAGATCGGCGTCCGTGAACGGCTCCTCATCGGTACTCAGGGCCTCCGCCACCATGAGCCAGACATCACGGGCCGGCATTCCGCGGCCCTGCGCGGCTGCCAGAACCTGGAGGAGCACGGTGCTTCTCGCTCTTTCGGGGGCGGACATGAGCGCGAGATCGGCCCGAAGCTGGGCGTTGCTCGGCGCCTTGCCGCCGCTCGATCCGTCGAGGTGCGCGGGTGCCGCTGTGGGATCGTAGAACGGGTTCGGCAGAAGGGGTTGCGACCAACCGATGTGACCGTAGGCCAGTTGTTGCTCCCGGTCCTCGTCCCAGGCATTGTGGGCCGCATGCGCGACGTCGACGCCGCGGACTGCCACGTTGTACGCGTTCCAGTGCACTCGGTCCGCCGCGTTCTCGGGTCCCGTCCGCAACAGGTCGCACAGGAAACGGCCGAACGCCCCGTCGACGGCGGTGCCGTCGCTCTGAGAGGCGGCCAGCACTCCCACCCACGCATGCCGGCGTGCCGACTTGTTGCCGCCTTCGATGCGCGCCAGTGCCGCGTTCAGAGACTCGAGCATCCCGGCGGCGGCACCGCACGTGTCGATCACCAGCATCAGCTGCCGAACGCCGAGGGCGACCAACTGATCGATCAAGTCCTCGGCGCGCAGCTTGTCGGCGCTCACATCGTTCGGGCGACTGGACCCCAGGGCGAGCAGGAGTTCACCCCGTGGACTGATGAGCGCGTGACCGGCCCAGTGCAGGAGCGCGCTGGTATGCCCGGGAACATGCTGTTCGATGAAGTCGGTCACCTCTCCACGATGGCGGGGATCGGCGAGTCGCTCGGCGGCGCATCTGCGCTTCGAGAACAGATAATGCAGTCGGTTGATGTCCCGGTTGGCGGCAGGCAGATTCACGAACGACCGGTGCTGGTATTTCGCTACGCCCACACCGACATACAGCATCGCAACTCCGCATCCGTGACGGCGCCACAGTTCGTCACGACCGCCCACTGTAACGAGTTCGGATGCCGTGCAATTCAGCCGAATTGGTGAAGCATTCTGGCTTCGTCTCGGGGTGGTCGGCGCGGTCGCGGGAAGCGCGGCCAGCTGTGTCAGGGGTGAGGGTCAGGGGAGACGATGGCGGCCCTCCAGCATGGTGTCGAGGGGGAGGGGCGCGGAGCGCTGCGCGGCGGCGGTTGTGGTGACGCCTGCCCAGCGCTTGAGGGTTGCGGTTGCGGCGGCGCTGTCGGCGGGGGAGAGGCGGGCGATGTTCGCGCCGTGGTTGGTGGCCGGGGCGACGTAGAGGGCCGAGTCGTGCTTGCTCGGGGTGAAGCGTTCGGCGCCCCACGGGTCGTTCTCGCCGTAGATGAAGAGCATGCGCTGGGCGGACGTACGGACCCACAGGTCGACGTCGATCATGGGCAGGGGGTTGTGGGGGCGGCGCAGGGAGGCGGGCAAGGAGGCGTTGGCGGTGTAGAGGCCCGGATAGTGGCGGAGGCCGCGCAGGTGTTCGAACTTCAGGCTGGGCCAGCCGAGCTGCGACGCCGCCTGGAAGTAGTACGGGAAGTAGTACTCGAGCGACTGGTCGGTGTAGAAGCTCCAGCCGGCCACGCCGTCGATCCAGGCGTACAGCTCGTCGTCGGTCGCCGTGGTGGCGGGCACCGAGGCGCAGTCGGCGAGCGTCGAGTACTGCCAGAAGGCCCACGCCGTGTCGAGGACGGTCATCTCGAAGGAGCGGTCGGCCGTGCCCAGCGTGTTCGTGAAGGTCCAGCCCTGATCCGCCGCCGTGGCGGCCACCCGGGGCACGAGCCGGTCGCGCCGCTTCAACGCCTCGCGCTGGACGTTGTCGAGCGCGAGGCGGCAGGTGGGCGTACCCACGGTGTCAAAGAATTTGTCGTAGGCCCGGTCCTCGGGGTTGATCACGTCGTCGGGGGCGACGTAGGCCACGACCCCGTCGACGTCGCCCGGGTAGAAGCGGCGGTGGTAGACCGAGGTCATGCCGCCCTTGCTCGCGCCGGTCTGGATCCACTTGGCGGCATAGATGCTCTTGAACGCCGTCACGATGCGGTGCTCGTCGGTCGCCTCCTGCCAGATGGTCAGGTCCGACCAGTCGGCGGGCGCGGGGCGCGACGGGGTGAAGAAGCGGTGCTCGACCGAGATCTGGTTGCCGCCGAGGATGGCCGTCGGCTCGGTCTGGCCCGGACGCGGGGTCGCCGCGAGGCCGTACCCGCTGGTGGAGAGCACGACCGGCGCGTCGCTGGACCGGTGCAGCAGGGTGAGCCGCTGCTCGTAGCTGCCCTGGCCGGGATGCCGGTGGTCGGCCGGCTGGCGGTAGGTGAGGACGAAGAAGCGGTAGCCGGTGCCCGGCGTCTCCGACACGACGGTCAGTCCGGGGATCGCGTGCAACTGATCGAGCAGCGGATCATCGGCGGCGGCGTGCGCGGCCGGCGCGGGGGAGAGTACGACCAGCAGGGACGCGAGGGCTGCCACGACGCGAGTCTTCACGCCGTCACCATATCGATTCCCGGCGATCCAAGGTCGGAAAGTCGGCGGGTTTCCGGCATCGCGCCGACGATCACCGGTAGTGACCGCCGCGCCCGCCGCCGATAGTGGGTCGCATGATCGAAACTGACGTGGTCATCATCGGCGCCGGCGTCGCCGGCCTGACCGTCGGCAATTTTCTGCGCCGCAACGGCATCGGCTGCGTGATCCTCGAGCACCGCCCCCGCGAGTACGTCGAAGCACGCCAGCGGGCCGGCACGCTCGACACGCGGGGAGTGCGGCTGTTCCGCGAGTGGGGGCTGGCCGAGGTGCTGGAGGCCGGTCCCACGCCCGAGGTGGAGGGCGGCTTCTTCCTCGACGGTGAGGCCCTGCCGATCGAGGCCGACGACGACAACGAGAGCATGTTCATCCCGCAGCAGCTGCTGGTCCGGCGGCTCACCGACATCTTCCTGCGCGAGGGCGGCGACATCCGGTACGAGGCGGACGTCACGCTCGACGACGTCGCCGGCCCGGATCCGGTCGTACGGTTCCGGGACCCGGCCGGGACGACGCACGTCATCCACTGCGCCTACGTCGCCGGGTGCGACGGGGATCGCGGCGTGAGCCGGGCGGCGATTCCGGCCGGGGTGCTCACGCGGTATGCGCACGAGTTCCCGTACTCGTGGCTGAGCGTCCTGGCCGCGGTGCCAGGCACGACGTCCGGCATGGCGATCCACACGCGAGGCCTGGCCGGCCTGATCCCGCGCGGCGCCGAGAACAGCCGCATCTATTTGCAGTGCCCCCGGACGGACACCGTCGAGCAGTGGCCCGACGACCGAATTTGGGACGAGCTCGAGAGCCGCGTCGGCCGGTCCCTGGGCCGGGGCGAGATCCTCAGCAAGGAGGTCGTCGCGCTGCGCGGCGTCGTCTACGACCCGATGCGGTACGGCCGGCTCTATCTGCTGGGCGACGCCGCGCACATCGTGCCGCCGATGAGCGCCAAGGGCATCCACCTGGCGCTCTTCGACGCCGAGACGTTCGCCCGGGCCGTGATCGCGCGGCTGAAGGACGACGATCCGAGCCTGCTCGCGGCCTATTCGGACACGTGCCTGCACCACGTCTGGAACTACCAGGCCTTCGCCACCTGGATCACCGATCTCATGCACGACGCCGGCGACTCGTCCACCGCGGGCGAGTTCCGCAAGCAGGTGGCCCGGGCCGAGCTGCGCCGCCAGTTCGAGTCCGAGGCGGCCGGCCGCGTGTTTGCCGAGCTCACTTCGGGTGTCGCGTGAGCTCCGCCTGACAACAAGAAGCGGAGCTCAGCTCAGGTGTCGCGTGAGCTCCGCCTGATAGCGGCCCGGGGTCTGACCCACGACCTGGGTGAAGGCCTCGATGAAGCTGGTCGGGTTGGACCAGCCGCACGCGATCGCGGTGTCGGTCACCGACCGGCCGGCGGACAGGTGGATCAGGCCGTGGTGCAGGCGCAGCACCGTGCGCCAGCGGTGGAAGCCCAGGCCGAGCTCGGCGTGGAACAACCGGCTGAGGGTACGTTCGCTCGTCCCCACGGCCCGGCCCAGCTCGGCCAGCGTGGTGTTGTCGCCGGGGTCGGCGTGCAGCCGGTCCGTCACGGCCCGCAGCCGGTCGTCGCGCGGCTCGGGCAGGTGCAGCGAGAAGCCGGCCGGTTCGACCAGCTCGTCGACGGCGACGGCGCGCAGCCGGTTGTGGGCGCCGGGGCGGGTCTCCGGCCGGTCGGTCAGCGCCAGCAGAACCTCGCGGAGCACGGGGCTGACGGCGAAGACGTACGGCCGTGGAGCCACCTCGCCGCACAGGCCGGCCGGGATCGCGACCAGCCGGACGTCGGTGTCGCCGTAGCTGCGGTGGGAGTGTTCGAACCCCGGCGGCGTCCAGGTCACCCGGTCGGCGGGCGCCATCCAGGTGCCCCGCTCGGTCGTCATGGACAGGGCGCCGGTCGCTGCGTAGACCAGTTGCCCGACGGTGTGCGAGTGCGGCGCCATCCGGAAGCCGTGCCGCAGCCGGCCGGCGCCGAGGGTGATGCTGTCGGCGGTCAGTTGGCTTCCGCCTTGCCCGCGCGCCAGTAACCCATGAAGGCGACCGAGCGCCGGTCCACCCCGCACTCGGCCACGAGGTGGCGGCGCAGCGTCCGGATGACGGCGGCCTCGCCGGCCAGCCAGGCGTAGAACGAGCTGGTGTCGGTGAGCGGCTCCGGGACCTCCCAGAGCAGGTCGTGGTCGACGTCGATGTCCTCGAGCTCCCCGGCGGGTCCGGCGGGACGCTCACCGAAGAAGCCCCGGGTGGCCCGGCGCACCGCGGGGATCAGCTTGTCGCCCTGCGCGGCGCCGTTGCGGGGCAACCACGTCACCCGTACGCCGGGCGGCGCCACCAGGTCGAGCAGGTCGCCCGACTCGGGCACTTCCAGCAGCGCCTCGCCCTTCGCGTCCGGCGCCAGCCGCTCCAGGATCGAGGCGATCGCCGGGACGGCCGTCTCGTCGCCGCCCAGCAGCAGGCAGCCGGTGTGCGCCGGCGGCCGGAAGTCGATGCCGCCGTGCTCGCCGGCGAAGTCCGCGTTCGGCCCCAGCACGCACATCTGCGCCCCGGGCGCCGCCGTCTCGGCCCACGCCGACGCGGGCCCGGTGGCGCCGTGCAGCACCATGTCGATGTCGATCTCGTGGGCGGCGGGGCGCACGGCCCGGATCGTGTAGGTCCGGATCGGGTTGCGCAGCTCGTCCGGCAGCGCCCGCCACTCGGTGTACCACTCGGGGCCGGTCGGCACGTGCGCCAGCCCGGCGCCGGGCAGCGGCGGGATCAGCTTGATGCGCTGGTCGTACCCGTTGTCGGCGAAGCGGTCGACGCCCGGCCCGGTGAGCGTCACCCGCACGAAGCTCGGGCTGAGCCGCCGCACGCGCCGCACCTCGGTCATGAAGAACCGCCACGGCTGCGTGGTCACGCGTTCGACGGTCTGGGTCATGACGATCCTCCGGGGGGTGGCTGCCAGGTGAGGCTAACCTAACATGCCACCCCGGATGCGATGCTGAACCCGGTCACGCATTGATCGGGGGGAATGCCATGAGCGGCTCGCTCGCGCGCAAGATCGGATGGACCCTGCTCACCGGTTTCGTCGGCTTCACCGGCTCGAACGTGCTCGACGACGTCCTCGAGGCCAGCCTGGCCGATCAGCTGATCATCACGGTGGTGGCCGGCGGTGTCGCGCTGCTGGTGCAGTACCTGCTCGAGGTGGCCGAGTCCGAGCGGGCCGGCCGGGCGGAGATCGCCGGCCTGGGCGACACGGTCCGGCGGGGCTTCGCGAGCGTGAACGAGGCCACCGAGCTGGTCGCCGAGATCGGCCGCTCCGCCGTCGATCACGACGTGCTGGAGGCGCTGCTGCACCGGGCGGCGCGGATCACCGGCGACGCCTCCCCGCTCGTACGGCTGGTGGCCGGCAGTGAGACCCGGCGGCTGACCGAGACGCTGCAGGCGCTCGCGGCCGGGCAGGAGGTCTTCTACGACGGTGAGGACCGGGAGTTCCTGCTGACCCTCGCCCGCGGCACCACCCGGTCGCTGGACGCGATCTGCTGGGCGATGAACGCGCAGGGCGAGGGCTCCGGCACCGGCTTCTGGCTCAGCGACCTGGGCGCCCGCTATCTGGATCTGCAGCGGGCCGCCGTGCGCCGGGGCGTCGTCGTCCGGCGGATCTTCATCGTCGAGTCCGCCGGCCTGACCCCCGGCACCGAGCTGAGCCGCATCGTCGCGATGCAGCGCAGCGCCGGGATTCAGGTCCGGCTGCTGGACCGCCCGGAGGAGGCGGCCCAGGACGGCGGCGTCTCCGACTATCTGGTCTTCGACGGCGAGCTCGGCTATGTGAGCACGCCGGTCACCCGCCGGGAGGTGTCCGCCGCGCCGTGGCAACTCACCACCCGGCTGCTGCTCGACGCCCGGATCGTCGGCAACCGGGAGCACCGCTTCGCCGAGCTGTGGGAGAGCGCTCAGGCGGTGCCGAGCACGTCGTCGATCTGACCCATGGCGAGGCGCATGCCCTCCTCCATGCCCATCTTGACCAGCTGCTCGAGGTGCTCGGCGTCGGTGAAGTGGGAGACCGTGGTCATCCGGGTGCCGTCGCCCGCGGCCTCGAGGGAGACGACCATCCGGGTGACGCCCAGCTTGTCCGTCGGCTCGCCGTGCTGGTCGCCGAAGCCGTCCTCGAACTCCAGGCGGTGCGGGGCGTCGATCGCGGTGATGCGCCACCAGCCGTGGGCTTTGGTGCCGTCCGGGCCGGTCATGTAGTAGCGCGACTCGCCGCCGACCGTGAACTCGTGGCGGTCGAAGGTGGCCGGCCACGTCGGCGGGCCCCACCAGCGCTCGAGCTGGCGCGGGTCCTCCCAGACCTGCCAGACCCGGCCGACCGGCGCCGGGAACTCGGCGACGAACGTGAGGGTCAGGTTCTCGACGTCCTTGTGCGAGGTGACCATCAGCTTCCTTCCTGAAGAATGCGGTCGATGCCTTGTACGCGGTGGCGCCACAGCTCCTCGTACGCGTCCAGGAGCGCGGCCGCCCGCCGCATCGCGGTGAGATCGGCCCGCACGATCTGCTCCCGGCCCCGCCGCTGCTTGACCACCAGCGAGGCGCTTTCGAGGACCGCGACGTGCTTCTGCACCGCGGCGAAACTCATCGGATAGCCCCGGGCGAGCGCCGACACCGACTGCTCCTCCCGGATCACCCGCGTGAGGATGTCGCGTCGCGTGGCGTCCGCCAGCGCATGAAAGACGCGATCTACAACCATGTGGTTGTACGTTAGTCGCGACCGGCCCGGGAGGCAACCCGGTATCGCCCGGGAGTGTCGCCGTGCGAGCGCGCGAAGGCCCGGCTGAACGCGGGCACGGACTGATAGCCGACGGCGGCCGCCACGACCTCGACGGGCTGGTCGGTCGTGCGCAGCCGGGTCGCGGCGAGATCCATGCGCCACTGCGTGAGGTACGCGCCGGGGCTCTGCCCGATCGCCGCCGGGAACCGCCGCGACAGCGTCGCCCGGGACACCGCGATCGCCGAGGCCAGCGTCGCCGTCGTCCACGGCCGGGCCGGCTCGGCGTGGATGCGCTCCATGGCCCGCCGCACCAGCGGGTCGCCGAACATGCCGAGCCACGTGCCCTGCCGGCCGGCCGCGGCGCCGGGCAGCCACGCGCGCAGCAGCTGGATCAGCATGATGTCGACGAGGCTGTTGAGCACCGCGGCGGTCGCGATCTGCGGGGAGGCCAGCTCGCGCCCGAGCATCCGGACCGTGTCGCCGAATCCCGCGCCGCACAGCTCGGCGCGGATGTGCAGCAGGGCCGGGAGGGCGTCGAGCACCTGGGTGCGTACGGCATGGTCGCAGTCGTAGTGGATCGTCACGATCCAGGTGTGCGCGGGGCCCGACCCGGCCCGCACGGCCTCGCCCGTCGCCTGCGCGCGCGCCACCGCGTCGGCGTCGCACGGTCCCGCCGCGATCCCGGGCGCGCTGCCCAGCACGTGCGGGGTCTCGGCGGGCAGGAAGACGACGTCGCCCTCGGCCAGGCGCAGCGGCTCGTGACCCGGGACGGTGACCCACGCGCTGCCCGCCGTGACGGCGTGCAGGGCCGCGCCCGGATAGTCGTCCACCGCGACGGCCCAGTCGCCGCCCGCCTCCAGCCGCGCCCCCAGGGCACCCCGGACTCCCGACACGCTGAGCACATCGCCGACCAGATCCACGCCCGTACGCTATCTGAGGCAGACGAGTAATCAACTGCGTCAGAGGAGCATCGACTGCCGCATCCGGAGCGTCCTACGGTTCTGTCATGACCACGATGAAAGCCCTCGTCGCGACGGACTACGGGCAGCCCGAGCAGCTCACGGTGGCCGAGCTGCCCGTGCCCCGGCCCGGCCCCGGCCAGCTCCAGCTGCGGGTCGCCGCCGCGTCGATCAACCCGCCGGACACGTACGCCATCACCGGCGCCTTCGGCCGGGTGCTCGAGTTCCCGTACGTCCCCGGCACCGACTTCGCCGGCACGGTGACCGAGACCGGGCCCGGCGTCACCGCCTACCGCGTCGGCGACGAGGTGTTCGGTCACGCCCTGCCCCGCTCCCTGCGCGCCGCGACCGCCGGCGCGGCCCGGCCGTCGCTGAGCACCGGCGCCCTGGCCGAATACGTCGTGCTCGAGGCGGACACCCCGAAGGTGGCCCACCGCCCGCCGTCCCTCCCCGCCGACCAGGCCGCCGCCCTGGTCATCCCGGGCAGCACCGCGCTCGTGCTCCGGGCCGTCGCCGCGGTCCAGCCGGGGGAGAAGATCCTCGTCATCGGGGCCACCGGCGCGACCGGCCTCACGACGCTGCCGCTGCTCGCCGCGGCGAAGGCCGACATCACCGCCACGGCCGCCACCGAGGCCGGCGGGGAGCTGCTGCGCGGCCTGGGCGCCGACCGGATCATCGGCCACGACCCGGAGGGCTATCCGACCGGCGTCGACGTCGTCCTCAACCTGATCCTGCCGGAGGACCGGCTCGCGGCGGCGGCACGGACGTTGCGCCCCGGCGGCCGCTTCCTCACGATCATCTTTCCGCCGCCGGAGCCCGCGAAGCTCGGTCGCGACGACGTGGAGCTGCACTTCATCCTGGACACCGACGGGAAGCTCGGCAGCATGGCCACGGTCGCCGAGGGCGCGATCTCCGGCGAGCTGGCGACCCCGATCGCCCGCCGCTACCGCCTCGACGACGCCGTGCGGGCAGTCGTGGAGCACGCGCGCCACCATCCCCTGGGGAAGATCGTCGTCCAGCCGTAGTAGCGGAGCGCCCAGCTACCACGGCTGCGGTAGCCGGGCTGCCTCCCGCTGGACGACGCGGCGGGGGCGGTGCGGGCCCGAGGCTGTCAGCATGTCTTTGCTGTCCAGGATCAGCCTGGCCAACCGGAAACTGGTCGCCCTGATCGCCGTCCTCGTGGTCGCCCTCGGGGTGTACGCGACCGCGGCGCTCAAGCAGCAGCTGCTGCCCGACCTGTCCTTCCCGGCCGTCACCGTGGTGGCGCAGTACCCGGGCGCCGCCCCCGAGGTGGTGGAGCAGCAGGTCGCCGTCCCGCTCGAGGGCGCGGTCAACAACCTCGACGGCGTCGAGTCGATGACCTCCACCTCGCAGCAGGGCTCGGCCACGGTGCTGCTGCGGTTCGACTTCGACGCCGACCTGGACGCCGCGGCCGACGACGTGTCCGCCGCGGTCGCGAAGCTGGCGAGCACCCTGCCCTCCGGCGTCGACCCGCAGGTCGTCACGGGCAGCACCGGCGACCTGCCCACGATGGTGCTGGCCGCCACCGGGGCGGGTGACGGCGACCGCCTGCGCGACACGGTCGTGCCCGAGCTGGAGGCGATCGACGGCGTCAACGAGGTGACGCTCACCGGCACGCGCGAGCAGATCGTGACCGTGACGCCGAAGGCAGGCGCCCCGGTGCAGAGCCTGACCGCCGCGCTGCAGTCGCTCGGCGGCACCGCGGCGGCCGGCTCGATCACGAGCGACGGCAAGGATCTCAGCCTCGCGGTGGGCCGCGCGGTGACCTCTCTCGATCAGGTGCGCAACCTGTGGGTCGCCCCGGGCCGGCAGCTCAAGGACGTCGCCACGGCCACGCTCACCGACGCCCCGGCGACCTCGATCACGCGCACCGACGGCGAGCCCAGCCTCGGCCTGTCGATCACCATGGATCACGGCGGCAGCGCGGCGTCCATCTCCGACGCCGTGCGCGACAAGCTGCCCGGGCTGCAGGGCGACGGCCTGCGGCTGACGGTCGTCTCGGACAGCGGCCCGCAGGTCAAGGACTCGGTGAACGGGCTGCTCGAGGAGGGCCTGCTCGGCCTGGTCATGGCCGTCATCGTGATCCTGCTCTTCCTGCGCTCGGCGCGGTCGACGCTGGTCACGGCGGTGTCCATCCCGCTGTCGCTGCTGATCGCCCTGACCGTCGTGTGGACGCAGGACTACTCGCTCAACATCCTGACCCTGGGCGGCCTGACCATCGCGGTGGGCCGGGTGGTGGACGACTCCATCGTCGTCCTGGAGAACATCAAACGCCATCTCGGGTACGGGGAGGAGCGCGGCCGGGCGATCATCACCGCCGTCCGCGAGGTGTCCACCGCGGTCACGTCGTCCACGCTGACCACCGTGGCCGTGTTCCTGCCGATCGCGCTCGTGAGCGGCTTCGTCGGCGAGCTGTTCGGACCGTTCTCGATCACGGTGACCGTGGCGATGATCGCGTCGCTGCTCGTGTCGCTGACCGTGGTGCCCGCGCTGGCGTACTGGTTCCTGCGCACGCCGAAGGACGCCGCCGGCGTGCCCCCGGAGGTCTACCGCGAGCGGGTCGAGGCCGAGGAGCGCCGGGGCCGGCTGCAGCGCGTGTATCTGCCGGTCATCACGTGGTCGGTGCGACGCCGCAAGACGGTCCTCTTCGTCGCCGCGCTGCTGCTGGTGGCCACGGCGGGTATGGCGACCGCGCTCAGGACGAGCTTCCTGGGCGACTCGGGGCAGGACAGCGTCAGCGCGACCCAGACCCTGCCGGCCGGCTCGGACCTGGCGACGACGGACGCGGCGGCGGCGAAGGTCGAGCAGGTGCTCGGCACGGTCGCGGGCGTCGAGTCGTACCAGGTCGTGATCGGCTCCTCCGGCGGTTTCCTCGGCGGTGGCGGGGGCGCGAACACCGTCACCTACACGGTCAATCTCGCCGAGGACGCGGACGCCGCGACCGTCGAGGACGCGATCGCGGAGAAGACCACCGGTCTCTCCTTCTCCGACGGGGGCGGCGGACTCGGGAGCAGTGACATCGCGGTGTCGGTCACCGCGGACGACGACGAGACGCTGCGGGCGGCCACGTCGCAGATCCAGCAGGCGCTGACGCAGGTGCCCGAGGTCACGGACGTCAGCAGCGACCTGACCGAGAGCTCACCACAGATCAGCATCGTGGCCGAGGGCGAGCAGGCCGCCGAGTACGGGCTCAGCGACATGACCATCGTCGGAGCGCTGCGCCAGGCGACGGCGGGCACCACCGCCACGCAGGTCACCATCGACGGCACCAGTCACGACGTCGTCGTCCGCACCGGCGCGGCCGCCCCGGACAGCCTGGCCGAGGTCAAGGCGCTCAAGGTGCCCACCGCGGCGGGACCGGTCCGGCTGGACCAGGTCGCCACGGTCACCCTGGTGAACGGGCCCGTGCAGCGCACCCGCGCCGACGGCGAGCGGACGAACACGGTCACCGCCACGCCGGTGGGCGAGGACACGGGCGCGGCCGGCACCGCGGTCGCGGACAAGCTGGCGTCGCTGTCCCTTCCGGCCGGGGCCGCGTACGAGACCGGTGGTGTCACCGCCGACCAGAACGAAGCGTTCTCGCAGCTCTTCCTCGCGATGGGCGCCGCGATCGCGCTGGTGTTCCTCATCCTGGTCGGCGTGTTCCGCAGCATCCGGCAGACGCTGATCCTGCTCGTGTCGATCCCGTTCGCCTTCGTCGGCGCGGTCGCGCTGCTGCTCGTGACCGGCACTCCGCTCGGCGTCGCGGCGCTCATCGGCATCCTCATGCTGATCGGCATCGTGGTCACCAACGCGATCGTGCTCATGGACCTGATCAACCAGTACCGCGAGCGCGGGGCGACCGTGGCCGAGGCCGTCGTCGAGGGCGGCCTGCGGCGGCTGCGCCCGATCCTCATGACCGCGCTGGCGACCGTCTTCGCGCTGCTCCCGATGGCGCTCGGCCTCACCGGGGCGGGCGGGTTCATCTCCCAGCCGCTCGCGGTCGTGGTCATCGGCGGGCTAGTCAGCTCCACGCTGCTGACGCTGGTGCTGATCCCGGTGCTCTACACGATGGTGGAGTCGCGGCGGGCACCCCGCGTGCAGCCGGATCCGGTGCCGGAGCGTGAGCTGCAGCCCGTACCGTGATCGGCATGCGGACACGGTGGCTGCTGGCGGCCGACGTCGCGGGCGCCGTCGCTCTGGCCGGGGCGGGCATCGCGGCCGTCATGGTCGCGGGCCGGCCGAACGAGGCGCCCACGCCGATCGCGCTGCTCACCACGATCCTCGCCGCCCTGCTCCTGGCCGGGCGGCGGTTCGCCCCGGTGCCGGCGCTCGGGACCGGGGTGGTCGTCGCGGCCGGCTGCCTGCTCGCCGGGTGGGTGCCCGGGCTGCTCGTGTTCGTGATCCCGTTCCTGCTCTACCTGGTGGCGGCGACCGCGGCGGACCGGCGGACCGGCTGGACCTACGCGGGGGTCTGCACCGTCGTCCTCTACGCCTGTGCGCTGATCGGGCTGGAGGGCGGCTGGCTGCACCCGCCGATGCTGCTGATCGCGGCGTGGACGGCGATGTCGGGCGGGTTCGGGGACGCGGCGCGCAGCCGGCGGGCGTACATCGCGGCCGTCGAGGAACGGGCCCGGCGCGCCGAGCAGACCCGCGAGGAGGAGGCCGAGCGCCGCGTCATCCAGGAGCGCCTGCGCATCGCCCGCGAGCTGCACGACGTCGTCGCCCACCACATCGCCGTCATCAACATGCAGGCCGGCGGGGCGACCCGGGTGCTCGAGCGGCGGCCGGACCAGGCGCGCACGGCGCTCGCGTACATCGGGAAGGCCTGCGACACGGTCCTCAAGGAGCTGGCGTCGGTGGTGGGCGTGCTGCGGCAGTCCGACGACCCGGACGCGGCGACCGAGCCGACGCCGGGGCTGGTCCGGCTGCCGCAGTTGCTCGACGACGTGCGCGCCGCCGGGTTGCGGGTCGACTACGCGGCGAGCGGCACGCCGCGCGAGCTGCCCGCGGTGGTGGACCTGGCGGCGTACCGGATCGTGCAGGAGGGCCTGACCAACGCCCACAAGTACGGCACGGGGCACGCCGCCCTGGTGGTGGGCTGGACCCCGTCCGTCCTCTCCGTGGACGTGCGCAACGAGATCGCGCCGGGCCGCCCGTCCGGCGCCGGGAACGGCCTGGTCGGCATGCGCGAGCGGGCCGCCGCCGCCGACGGCACCCTGACCGCCGACGCTGACGGCGACACCTTCGTCGTGCATGCCGACCTGCCCCTGGGGGACGTGTGACCATTCGTGTGCTGCTGGCTGACGACCAGGCGCTGATCCGGGCGGGGTACCGGATGATCCTCGAGTCGGAGCCGGACATTGTGATCGTCGGCGAGGCCGTCGACGGGCGCGAGGCGGTCGACCAGGCCCGCACCGCCCGTGCCGACGTCGTGCTCATGGACATCCGCATGCCCGGCATGGACGGCATCGAGGCCACCCGCCGCATCGCCGCCGACGACGACCTGGCCGGCGTCCGGGTGCTCGTGCTCACCACCTTCGAGGACGACGACAATGTCATGCTCGCGGTCCGCGCCGGCGCGAGCGGCTTCCTCGGCAAGGGCGCCGGCCCCGACGACCTCGTCCGCGCCGTGCGCACCGTGGCCGCCGGCGACGCCATGCTCTCCCCGCGCGCGGCCCGCGGCCTCATGGACCACCTCCGCGCCCGCCCCGAGCCCGAGGCCGCCACCCCCGAGTCGCTGGCCACCCTCACCCAGCGCGAGCGTGAGGTGCTGACCCTGGTCGCCCACGGCCTCTCCAACGACACGATCGCCGAGCGCCTCTTCCTCTCCCCGCTGACCGCCAAGACCCACGTCAACCGGGCCATGTCCAAGCTCGGCGTCCGCGACCGGGCCCAGCTGGTCGTGATCGCCTACCAGAGCGGGCTGGTGCGCCCGTGATGCAATACGGGGCTGTGCTGGAGATGCTGTGGGAGTCGCGGGACCCGGGTGCCGTGCTGAAGGAACGATTCGGCTTCGACGACGGCGCGGCCGCTTCGCGCTGGGTCGCGGCCACGCTGGCGGAGCACTGGGGCGTCCGGATCGACGCGGTCGAGCGGATCGTCATGAGCGACGGCAACGCGCTGGCCTGGGTCGCGACACCGTCCGGGCGGATGCTCGCGAAGTGGTCGGTGGCGTCCGCGCTCTTCCCGCACCTGGCGGAGGTGGCGCGGCTCACGGCGTGGCTGGACGGGAAGGGGCTGCCCGTCTCGGCGCCCGTGCCCGCGCGCGACGGACGGCTCCAGGTCGAGACCGGCGGCGTCTCGATCGGTCTGCAGCGGGTGATCGCCGGCGAACTGCTCGACACCGCGGACCCCGTCCAGGTACGCGCGGCCGGCGCCACCCTGGCCCGGTTGCAGGACGCGCTGGCGGTCTATCCCGGCGCCGAGCGGTTCGTGGCGCCCGTGCCGCTGGCGGAGCAGATCACCGGCTGGCTGGACTCGCGGGCCGGGCACCTTCCGGCGGTCGCCCGGGGCACGCTGCGCGCCATGGTGGCCGCCGCGCCGGGCAGGCCGTTGCCGCGTCAGCTCGTCCACTTCGACATCCGCTCGGCCAACATCCTGTGGGCCGGCGGGGAAGTCGCCGCGGTGCTCGACTTCGAGGAGGCGCGGCACGAGCACCGGGTGACCGAGCTGGCCCGGGCGACGGTCCTGCTCGGCACCCGTTACCACGACTGGGGTCCCGTGCCGGCCGAGGTGCATGCCTTGTTCCTCGCCGGCTACGAGTCGGTGCGCCCGCTGGACCCGGCCGAGGCGGAGTGGCTGGCGATCCTGGTGCGGTGGCAGGCCCTGGCCATGGTGCCGCCCGGCGACGACCCGACGGGGTGGGGGCCGGCGGCACTTCGCCTGCTGGGCCGATCCTGAGAGCTGCTGTCCTGGCAACCCCTGGGGCGCCCGGCCGGCCGCCACCGACCGGGCGCCTGCTCACTCCCGGTGACGGGGTGACCCTGAGCCGCCTCTCAGGGGGTGACCACCTTGCCGCCGAAGGTGACGACCAGGCGGCCGTCGGAGGCGAAGGACCAGCCCAGGGCGCCCGTGTACGCCGCGCAGCGCGACCCGTTCGTGCCGGTCCACCACTGGTTCGAGCTGTCCGTGTTGCCGACGATCTTGTCGTTGGTGCCGCTGCTGCCCGTACGGCAGGAGGTGTTGTCCCGGAAGACGGTCGTGCCCGCCTCGAACGTGAAATTGCGCTCGGTGTTGTCGATCGCGGCATTGTGGGAGAAGGTCATCGAGCCCGGGTTGCGGTTGTAGGTGAACCCGTGCTTGCCGTCCTTGTACGCGATGTTGCGCCGGATCACATGATTGACCGCGATGTCCTCGCCGCCGAGCTTGAAGCCGTTGCGGTCGCCGTTGGCGTTGACGGTTCCGTTGCTGAGGGTGCCGTTGCTGTAGGACAGGGAGTCCTCGATCGTCACCGCGCCGATCGGCCCGGTCTCGGTCTTGGTGTAGAGATCCCAGCCGTCGTCGATGTTGTTGTGCGACACGGCATAGCGGAAGACATTCCCGCCGCCGACCGTCAGTTTGGCGGCGAAACCGTCCGCGTCCTCGCCGTCGGAGTCCGCGTTGTCGTGCGACTCGGCGCTGAGGACGAGATTGTTGGCCGGCCATTGACCGCTCGGCGTGTCCGAGGCGATCCGCGACAACTGGAGACCGCTGTCGCGGTTGAAGCGGGTGATCGTACGCTCGATGATGTTGTTGCTGCCCCCGACGAAGATGCCGTTGTCGCCGGCGCGCTCGACCACCAGCCCGGTCAGGTGCCAGTAATTGGCGTTCAGGGCCAGCCCGCGATTCGCCGGGTCCTCGCTCTGCGCCGAGAAATTGAGCACCGGCGTCTCACCGGGATAGGCGGTCAGATTCTTGAGGGCGCCGGCCGTGCCGTTGTTGCCGGGCGCGATGGTGAGCGTCTGCGCCAGGCTGTACGTACCGCCGCGCAGATAGACCGTGCCGCCGGCCGCGACCCGCGTGATCGCCGCGCCGATGCTGGTCGGCGCCGCCTGCGTCCCGGCCGCGCCGGCACTGCCGTTCGGGGCGGCGTAGATCGTCCCGCTCGCCGGGGGAGGGGTGCTCGGGTTGCTCGGGGGCGGCGTCGTGGGCTCGGCGGACCCGCCGGTCGACACCGTCACGTCGTCGAAACCGGCTGTCGAGTACGCGGTCTGCAGTCCGATGCGCCCCGACGCGGCGACCGAGCTCGTCGCCGAGCCGACCGGCGTCCCGTCGACGCTGCCGGTGATCGTGGAGCCGCTGACGGCCAGACTGAGCGTGTACCAGGTGCCCGGGGCGACCGTGCGCGACGCGCTTCCGAGGACGGTGACGTTGCCGCTGTTGACGGCCTGGAGCTGCACCTGGTTGCCGGGCAGCAGCGCCAGCCGGTAGAAGGTCGTCGAGCTCTTGGCCCGGGCGAGCAGTCCGGCGAAGCCGTTGCCACCGAGCGACAGCGGCTTGACCCGGGCCGACAGCGTGTAGTCGGTCCACGCCGTGTCGCCGGCGAAGTCGCGGGCGTTCTCGCTGGTCGCGTTGGTCTGCCGGAGGGTCTGCGAGCCGTCGGCGGTGACCGTCCAGGTGCCGCCGGACTTCGACCAGCCGGAGGCGCCGGACTCGAAGTCGGCGGTGAAGACGGTGGCCGCCTGGGCCTGGGTCACCGCGACGGCGGTGAGAACGGCCGCCGCGCCGAGAACGAGGGCGGCCTTGCGGGTGCGGAAGGGCATGTTCGCACCCTGTCACCGCACATTGATGCAAATCAATGACAACAATGTGCAGATTTGTTGCATCTCACCGGCGGCGCTTGTCCCGCACCCAGACGACCTTGCCGCCTTTGCCTTCCGCGGATTCGCGGCGCTCGGTGTCGAACAGATCGGTGGCGGTGACGAGCAGGCCCAGCTTGGCGTATCCGTACGTGCGCGGGTCGAAGTCCGACTGCTGTTTCGTGATGAGCTGGCCCACGGTGGCGAGCCGGGCCCAGCCGTCCTCGCCGGACGCGTTCTCCATGGCCCGGCGCAGCAGATTCACGAGCGCGCTGTCGGCCCGCAACTGCTCGCGCGTACGGGCTCCGGCCGCCGGCGCCTCGGTCTCGGCCGGCACGATCTCGGCCACCGGGGCGCGCAGATTCTCGGTGTAGATGAACTTGTCGCACGCGGCCACGAACGGTTTCGGCGTCTTGCGCTCGCCGAATCCGTACACGATGAGTCCCGACTCCCGGATGCGCGACGCGAGCCGGGTGAAATCGCTGTCGCTGGACACGATGCAGAACCCGTCGAACCGCCCCGAGTAGAGCAGATCCATCGCATCGATGATCATGGCGGCGTCGGTGGCATTCTTGCCGGACGTGTACGCGAACTGCTGAATGGGCTGGATCGACTGCGCCAGCAACTGGTCCTTCCACCCGCGCAGCCCGGTGCCCGTCCAGTCGCCGTAGGCCCGCTTGACGTGCGCGGTCCCGTAGTTGGCGATCTCGGCCAGCAACCCGTCCACGATCGCCGGCTGCGCGTTGTCCGCGTCGATCAGCACCGCCAGCCGCGCCGACGTCTCCGTCCCCGTACTCATCGGCGCAGCTTACGGCCTAACCAGGGAATGGCCGCGACGTGGTGGTCTTGCTGACGCGTGTGCTTACCGTGTGATCCGCTGTCTCTCATCCGACAGTCGCCTCCGGGCTTGCGGCGTAGCGTCACAAGGACGGTCGTGGGAGAGGAGTGGGTAATGCGCTCCTCTTTACTTGGTTCGTTGGTCCCAGCGCTGTACTTCGCCGAGAACCAACTGCAAGGTTATTCGAGCGGCGGACGGCTGGCGCGTTGCCCGGACTGTTCTTGGCGCATGTTCCTTGAGCACCTGTCGGACTCGACCGGCTGCCGGAGTCCGGGGCATATTGGCAAGAGTTTCTTCGTCGAGAATGGTCCGGTACGAGTGCGTTGCTTCGCCGAAGGTAGATGCCGCAACGAGTCGGTGACCGTCGATTACGTTCAAGGACGGCACACTGAGGCCGACTTCCGCTGTGTCCTGCACCGGGTGGAGGCTTGATTGGTCTCGCCCGGTGATGCCGTAGCTGATCTCCCGCTTCGCTTTAAGGTTGTCAACGCCTTGCCCGCGGCCTTCCTCGCATGTCTGATTTCCGCGCTGATCCTGGCCGGTGCACCAGGCCGAGCTCCGGAATTCGGCAATCTGGTCGAGCAAGCGCGGCGATGGGGTTGGTGGGGTGCCGCTGCGGGAGCGGTGGTCGTTGCGGTGGCGGCTCTGTTGCTGGAGCCGTTAGAGCTTGCCTCTGTGCGGATCCTAGAGGGTTACTGGCCGGATGTCGGTCCCTTGCGCCGATTGTCGCAAGCGGGCCGCTCCGTCCAACGTCGGCGGAGGGACAGAGCGATGTTCCTTCACCAGGCAGCAGGAGCAAGGAGTCTCCCGCACAAAAGCTTCGAGCTGGCGGTCCTACGGTATCCGGTAGGTGACGACTTACTGCCCACGGCCCTCGGCAATCGACTCAAAGCTTTCGAGAACAGAGCTGGTCTTTCGTATGATTTCGATGCCATCAAGCTCTGGCCGCGCTTGTATTTTGTCCTTCCCGACTCGGCTTTGATTTACATCAATAGATCGCGGACCCAGCTCGACACAGCCTGTCGTCTGTGTCTGACCTTCTGGGTGAGCGCGCTCATCTCGGTCGGTCTGCTAGTTTCCTATCCGGTGTGGTGGCTCCTGCCCGGAGCGCTGTTGGTGGGGGCTGTGATCGCCTACCAATCGGCCCTCTCCGCGGCTGAGAACTACGGCATCACCGTGACCGCTGCCGTCGATGTCTACCGCGCGCGACTGCATCAAGAAATGCGCCTCGACATGCCGGCTGACATGGAGGGCGAAAGAGCGATCAACCGGCAACTGGGCGCCCTGTGGGCTGGCGACCGCACCGTGAACTTTCTTTATGCTCGCGCGGACAGTGACATGGCGATTTTCCTGCAGGATCTCCGTCGGCGGCGACCTAGACGGCGACTCTGACGCGCAGGGAACTGAAGGCTGACAACGCCACTATCGTGACGTCCGCCGCGTCCTGTCTCGTCGGGGCCGTGTCGATCCGTGACCGTGCACCCCACCCCCGCACGTCGACGTGCACCTTGAGGCCGCGCGGCACGACGATGTCCAGTCCGCAGAGTGCGGACCTGAGCTCCAAGCGCGGAGCAGGCTCCTCCGGCAGGCGTTCTGGAGGCTGCAGGATGGTCAGCACGCAACCGCCGGCCAGCGTGCGAACGTCCAGCAAGGGATGCTTGTCCGGGTCCCATTCCACAGGTCGGGCGACCAGGACGTATTCGCGTCGCACGAGGCCGCCACCGGCATCCCCGGGCCGGGTGGCGGCACCAGGGAGCAGGAGAACGACGCCGGCGGCGAGGAGCAGCAAGGGCAACAGCAACGGCCGCGCCCAAAACGGCACCGGTTGTAGGGTCAGAAGCAGTGCCGCGCCTCCGGTGAGCAGCAGAAGGAGCGGTCCAATCATGGCGTCCGGCGTGGGCAGCAGCCGCACAAAACCGGCGATCCCCAGAGTCATGAGAACGACCGGCCACCACCGAGCGGCCAGCGCGGTCAGATCGACTGCGGGCACCGTCCGATCGAGCAGAAGCAGCGTCCCAGCTATCACCAGTCCGGCGGAGAAGAACCGGCCGCCGCGGCTCACCTGGGCCTCCTGCGGAGAAGACGACGACTCTGCACCTTCGAATCCAACCATGGGTGTCGAGATTCCGGGTGCTCCGGTTCGGATCGAGACGTCAGTCCAAGGGCTTCTGTCCGCTCGTGAGATAGACCAGGTAACCGTTGAGGACCAGGCGGGGATCCCGCAGCGCGGCGGCGATCTGGTCGAGCTCGGCGGCGGTCATGCCGAGGGCCTCGAGCGGCGCGCGCAGCTGGCCCAGACCCGCCAGCAGGAGCCGGCAGCCGGGCCCGCCGCCGCGCCAGGTCGCGCCGTGCGCCGTCACCTCGATGTCGGCGAGGCCCAGGTCGCGATAGGCGGCGGCCGCCCGGCGGGACCAGGTGCGGTCGGCGCCGTGGCGTTCCAGGATGCCCATCTGGAGCCGGTTGTAGCGGTCGACCAGCTCGGCCGTCCCGGGGTCGGGCGCCCAGGCGACGATCTCGTCGTCGGGGGTCGGGAGAAAGTCCTCGGTCATCAGGACGCCGCCCGGCTCCACCGCGTCCGCCATGTGGCGCAGGGCCGCCTCGCGCGCGGGCAGATGGCCCAGCAGCAGCCGGGCGTGCACGAGGTCGAAGCGGCCGAGCGGCTCGCCGGACGTGATGTCGTGCCGCAGCGGGGTCAAAAGGTGGCTGCGGGGGATGTGCTCGGGCTTGAGGTCGGTCGCGAGCACGCTGCCGTGCGGGCCCACCCGGTCGGCGAGCCACTGCGCGACGCTGCCCCCGCCGGCGCCGACCTCCAGGCACCGGCGCCCGGTCAGGTCGATCAGCTCGTCGAGACGCCACTGCGTCTGCCGGTCCAGCAGGTCGGCGAGCGCCCGGTGGTGGGCCTCGGCCTGCTCACTGTCATTGTCGTACGCGTACCCGTGGGTCGTTTCCATCGACATGTCTCACTCTCACTCCGGGGCGGCGATCGGTCAACGGCTCCGGTGGTCCTGCTCGCCCTGCCGGGCGTCGTGCTGTCCTCCGCGCTCGTCGCCGGAAAGGCCGGCTCGGGTCCGCCGTGGCATGCTGCACGGGTGGATCTCACCCTGGCCGACCGGACGGCGGCGGCGTTCTTCGACGCGATCGGCGTGCTGGCGGCCGCGTCCCCGACCGGCTTCGCGGAGTCCGGCGCCCACGGCACCGAGCTGCTCGTCTCGGGCGCGCCGATGGCCGGCCTCAACGGCGTCTTCACCCGCGCCCGATCGGCCGACCCGGCGGAGCTGGCCCGCCTCGCCGCCCGCCTGCCCGCCACCGGCCTGCCCTGGTCCATCCAGGTGCGCGGCGAAGCCGAGCCCGCGGTGGTGGCTCTCGGCGAGAAGTACGAACTCCACCCCAGCAGGGAAGTCCCGCTGATGATCGCCACGGAGGTCGAGGCCCGGCCCAAGGCGACCGGCGTGACGGTGCGCCGGGTCACCTCCGCCGAGCAGCGGCTCTACGCCGGGACGCTCGCGGCCGGCTTCGGCGCCCCCCGCGAGCCGTTCGACACGCTGATGAGCGGCCCGGTACTCGACGCCCCGGGCGCCACGGCCTACCTGGCCGAAGCCGCCGGCGAGCCGGTCGCCACCGCGTACAGCCTGCGCACGGGCCCCTTCGCCGGCATCTTCAACATCGCCGTCCCGCCCGCGCACCGGGGCCAAGGTTACGGGCGGCTGATCACCGAGGTCGCCGTGCGGGAGGCCTTCGCCGCCGGGGTGACCGTCGCGTACCTGCAGCCGTCGAAGATGGGGCTGGCGCTGTACCGCTCGATGGGCTTCACGACGATCGAGCACTGGACCTACCTGCAAGCCTGAGCTTTCGCCGACCTGCTCGGCGCCCCGGTGTCCGTCAGCAGGGCGCGGACCTCGTGGTGGTGGCCGGCCTCGGCCCAGTCGATCGCTGTGCGGCCCTGGCCGTGGTCCTCGCGCTGGTGCGGGTCGGCGCCGGCCGCCAGCAGCTCGCGGACCGCGGCCTCGTGGCCCCAGCAGGCGGCGCCGCACAGGGGCAGTCCCTCGTCGCCGGCGCCGCTTTCGCGACGGGGGTCGGCGCCGGCCGCGGTGAGGACGCGGATGTTGTCGGCCATGTTCTGCACGCTCGCGCGATAGAGCGGGGTGCTGCCGTGGTGATCGGGCCGGTCGGGGTCGGCCCCCGCCCGGAGCAGCCGGGCCACCCATCGGGCCGAGCCCCACCCGGCCGCCTCCACGAGACTGCTCTGCAGCTTCTTGCGCCGCCGCCGATTCATGCGACCCATTGTCGGACAGCGCAGCCGTGACGCCGGCGGCGGGCGGTCAGGCTTGCGGGAGGCGGGGGACGCTGGCGAGGAGCTTCTGGGTGTACGGGTGGGAGGGTGCCCCCAGGACGGAGGACGTCGCGCCTTGTTCGACGATGCGGCCGCGTTCGAGGACAGCGGTGTGGTGGCAGAGTTCGGCGACGACGCCCAGGTCGTGGGAGACCAGGAGGATGGTGAGGTCGCGGTCGGCGCAGAGGGTGGTGAGGAGGTCGACGATGCGGATGCGGGTGGTGAGGTCGAGGGCGCTGACGGGTTCGTCGGCGAGGAGGACCTTGGGGTGGCAGACGATGGCGCGGGCGATGGCGATGCGCTGGCGCTGGCCGCCCGAGAACTCGTGCGGGTAACGGGTGGCGGTGTCGGCGGGGAGGCCGACGGCGGTCAGGGCTTCCGTGACGCGGGCCGGGTCGGTGCCGAGGCCGAGGCCGCGCAACGGTTCGGCGACGATGCGGCCGATGCGCTGCCTCGGGTCGAGCGACGAGTACGGGTCCTGGAAGACCGCCTGCACCGAGCGGCGGTAGTCGCGCATCCGGCCCCGGGTGAGGGGAGCGCCCGTGAACAGAATCGCTCCGGACGTGGGGGTGGCCAGGCCGAGCAGCAGGCGCAGCAGCGTCGACTTGCCCGCGCCGGACTCGCCGACCAGGGCCACGTTGCGGCCGGCGTGCACCTCGAGCGACACGTCGTCGAGCACGGGTGTCCCGCCGCGGTAGGAGAAGCCGGCGTGAGACGCGGCGAGGAGGGCGTCAGTCACGGCCGGTCCTTTCGAGCGCGGCGTCGAAGCGGCGCGCGCTGTCGACGAGCGTACGGGTGTAGTCGTGCGCCGGCGCCGCGATCAGCGACCCGATCGGCCCGGACTCGACGATCCGCCCCGACCGCATGACGTGCGTGTCCCGGATCACGCGGGCGGCGACGGGCAGGTCGTGCGTGATGAACAGCAGCGCCGTGCCGCGTTCGGTGACGAGCCGGTCGAGCAGGTCGAGGATCTCCGCCTGCACGGTGACGTCGAGCGCCGTCGTCGGCTCGTCCGCCACGAGCAGCCGGGGCCGGCAGGCCAGGGCCATGGCGATCGCCACGCGCTGCCGCTGCCCGCCCGAGAGCTCGTGTGGATAGGCGCGGGCGATGCGGCTCGTGTCGGTGAGCCGGACGTCGTCGAGGGCGGCGTGCACGGCGTCGCGCAGCGCGGGCCCGCGCAGGCGCTGGAAGCGTTGCAGCGGCTCGGCGATCTGGCGGCCCACCCGCATCAGCGGGTCGAGCGCGGTGAGCGGCTCCTGGAAGACGACCGCGGCGACCCGGCCGCGGACTCTCGTGCGGCGGCGTTCGGGGGCGTGCAGCATGTCGACGCCGTCGAGCAGGACGCTGCCGGAGGCGGGCAGGCCCGGCGGCAGCAGGCCCAGGATCGCCAGCGACGTGAGCGACTTGCCCGAGCCCGATTCGCCGATCAGTCCGACCCGGTCGCCGGCCGTGACGGTGAACGACACGTCCGCCACGAGCGAGTCGCCGACGGTCAGGCCGTCCACGGTGAGCAGGGTCATCGACGCCTCCGGGGGTCGGTGAGGTCGCGGAGGCCGTCGGCGGTGAGGTTCATGCCGATCACGAGGACGACGAGCGCGATGCCCGGCGCCAGGGCCGCGGCCGGGGCGGTGAGCACGGTCGCCTGCGCCTCGAAGAGCATGCGGCCCCACGAGGCGTTCGGCGGCGGGGTGCCCAGGCCCAGATAGGACAGACTCGCCTCGGCCAGCACCGCCAGCCCCGCCTGCAGGGCCAGGTTGACCAGCAGCACCGGCGCGATGTTGGGCAGCACGTGGGCGGCGACGATGCGGGGCCAGGACACGCCGGCGACCCGGGCGGCCGTGATGTAGTCGCGGGCGAGGACCTGCTTGACCAGGACCCGCGTCAGCCGCGCCACGATCGCCGCCATCGCGAGCCCGATGGCCAGGATCGCCGTACCCAGGGAAGCTCCGGCACCCGCCACGATCAGCATCGCGAGCAGCAGCGTCGGGAAGGCGATGAGGATGTCGAGCACGACCGCGGCCGCGTCGTCGAGCCATCGCGTGGCGAAGCCGGCCAGCAGCCCGGCGCTGACCCCGAGCACGCCGCCGACCGCGACCGCGCCGAGGGCCGTGCCGAGCGCGATCCGGCCGCCGATCAGCAGCTGGGTGAAGAGGTCGCGGCCGAGCTTGTCGGTGCCGAGCAGGTGGTCGCCCCCGGGCGGCGTCAACCGGCCGCCGGAGGTGTCGTCGGGAGCGAAGGGCAGCCACACGTACGACACCAGCACCGCCCCGGCGACGACGAGCACCAGGATCAGGCCGAGCACGAGGTGCCACGACAGGCGGCGGCGCGCCTTCCGCGGGGCGGTGCCGGCCGGCGCCGGCGGTGACAGTGTTTCCGGATCGAGGCTCACGGGCGCACCCGCAGCCGGGGGTCGGCGAGGCGCTGGGCCAGGTCGCCGAGGAAGCCGACGACCAGCACCGTGGCCGTGCTCACGAGCATCACGCCCTGCACCACCGGATAGTCGTGCTGGCTGATCCCGCGCGTGAGCAGCCCGCCCAGGCCCGGCAGCGCGAACACACTCTCCACGACCACCGCCCCGAGGAACGTGGTCGCGAGCTCCATGGCCAGGACCGCCAGCACCGGTACGGCCGCATTGCGCAGCCCGTGCCGCCACAGCGCCTGGGCCGGGGACGCGCCGAGCGCCCGCGCGGTGCGCAGGAAGTCGGAGCCCAGCACGTCCAGGGTGGCGCTCCGGACGTACCGGATCAGTGAGGCCGACATGACCAGCGCGACCGTCACGACCGGCAGGACCAGCGACTGGGCCGCCGCGCCGAAGTCGCCCCAGCCGTCCGGCGGGAAGCCGCCGGCGGGCAGCACGCGCAACCGCAGCGCGAAGACGGTGATGAGCAGCAACCCCACCCAGAACGCCGGTACGGCGATGCCGAGCTGGGCGATCGCGTTGAGCACCGGGCCGTACCAGCGGTCGGCGCGCGTGGCGGCGAGCACGCCGACCGGCACCGCGACCAGCACGGCCACCACGAAGGCGGACAGGGTCAGCGGCACGGTGACGGGCAGCCGCGCGACGATCTCGGGGCCGACCGGCAGCGAGCTGACCAGCGACTTCCCGAGGTCGAGGGTGGCCACGTCGGCCAGCCAGCGCAGGAACTGGGTGGCCAGCGGCGCGTCCGTGCCCAGCTCCCGCCGGGCGGCCTCGATCTGCTCGGGGGTGGCGCCCACCCCCAGCAGCGCGTTGGCCGGGTCGCCCGGCAGGAGCCGGAGCAGCACGAACAGCACCACGGCCGCGAGGACCAGCGATCCCAGCAGGATCGCGGTCCGCCGCAGCAGGTACGCGATCATCAGCTCTTGGTGATCCCGTACGCGTAGAACTGCGAGTTGAGCCCGTTGACCGGGTAGCCCGACAGCTTCGTCGAGGCGACCACGATCTGCGGGTAGAGGTAGAGCCAGTCGCTGGCCGCGTCCTCGGCGATCTTCCGGTTGGCCTGCTTCAGCAGCGCCGTCTGCTCGTCGGCCGTCTTCGCCTGCTCGGCCTGGTCGATCCAGCCGGTGACCTGCTTGTTGTCGTAGCCCCAGTAGAAGTCGGGGTCGCCGTACCAGACCACGTCCCGGTCGTTGACGTGCTCCTGCATCGTCGCCTGGAAGTCGTGCTTCTGGTAGACCTTCGTGTACCACTCGTCGGCGGTGATGGTGTTGATGTTCACCGTCACACCGACCTTGGCCAGCTCCGACTTGATGAAGGTCGCCGCGGTCGGGTGCGGGTCGTAGCTCGGCGTGTCGAGCGTGAAGGTCAGCGTCTTGCCGCCGAGCAGCTGCTTGGCCTTCTCCGGGTCGTACGCGTTGACCGAGGTCAGGTCCTCGTACCAGGGGTCGCTCGGCGGGACCATCGAGCCGATCGTCGTGCCGTACTCGCCCCAGATCGAGGTGAGCAGCTTCTTGTCGTCGATCGCGGCGCTGATCGCCTGCCGCACCGTGACGTCATTGAACGGCGCGACCTTGTCGTTGAACGCCAGCAGCAGCTTGGTGGTCGACTGCCCGTTGTTCACCTTGTACGCGTTGTTGCCCTCGAACTGCGACAGCGCGTCCGGGCTCTGCTCGCTCGTCACCACGTCCACCGCGTTGGTGAGCAGCGCGTTGTTGAGCGCCGTCGCGTCGGTGAAGTAGTGGAAGACGACGCCCGCGTTCTTCGCCTTGGTGCCCCAGTAGGCGTCGTTGCGGGTCAGCGTCAGCGTCGAGCCGCGCTTCCAGTCACCCAGCTTGTACGGGCCCGTGCCGTCGGCCTTCGTCGTGCGGTCGGTGGCGTCGCCGTTGAAGACCCAGATGTAGCTCAGGTTGTAGACGAACGAGATCGACCGCGTGGCGAGCCGCACGACCACGGTCGCGTCGTCCGGCGTCTCGATGGACCTGATCTCGGGCAGGCTCGACTTGCGGGCCGACTTGGAGCTCTCCGCCGTCACGGCCTCGATGCTCGCCTTGACGTCCTTGCTCGTCAGCGTCTTGCCCGAGTGGAACTCGACGTCCGGCCGGAGAGTGAACGTGTAGGTGAGACCGTCGTCGCTGACCTTCTGGTCTTGGGCGAGCAGCGGCTCGACCTTGCCGTCGTCGGTCAGCTTGAACAGGCCCTCGTACACATTGCCGTTGAGCGCCTCGGTGACGCCCTGGCCGCCTCCGGCGGTGTTGTCGAGGTTCTGCGGCTCGTACATCGAGCCGATCTGGATGGTCGCGGCGTCGCCGGCCTTCGCCGTGCCGTCGCTCCCGCCGCCCCCGCAGGCCGCGAGCGCCAGCGTCAGGCTCAGGGCGGCGGCCGCTACGAGTGTCTTTCTCATCGGGGGTCGTTCTCCTTGCTGAAAATGGGAAGCTTCTCGCCGGCCTCGACGGGCACGGCGATGCGGTTCTGCCGGGGCGGCATCGGGCAGTTGAAGTGGTCGGAGAATCCGCACGGCGGCACGAACGCCCGGTTGAAGTCGAGGGTCACGCGGTCGCTGCCGGGCTCTCGGGGGACGAAGAGGAACCGCCCGGTCGCGTACGTCTCCGTGCCGTTCGTGGGATCGCCGAAGACCAGCAGCAGCGTGCCGTCGTCGTCGAACGCGCTCAGCGTGTAGTCCGCGCCGGCGATCGTGACGTGGATGTCGCCGGGCACCACCAGGTCACGGGTGCGCCCCTCGTCGCGCAGGTGCTCGAACGGCAGCTGACGCGACTCGGACACCTCGGTGAAGCGCGCCGGGAGGACCCACGCCGGGTCGTAAGCGTACGTGTCGATGCCCGTGAAGGCCCGGATCGCCGGCGAGTCGGCGTCCCACAGCCGGACGCCCTCCTGCTCCAGACCGGTGATCAGGTCCTTGCGGCGCAGCCGGGTGGCCGTGACCGTCCCGGGCTGCCCCGCGAGCGCCGCTTCGGCGTCGCTCTCGCCCCAGCGCGTGTCGATCAGCGCGAGGTTCCCCTGCGGCGCGGTGACCTTGCGGCGGCGTGCCTCACGCCACCTGTCGTGCGCCTCGGCCTGGCTCATGGGGTCCTCGTCTTTCCTGGTCCTCGCGGCTGGTGCTTGAGGCGTCAACCCTATGAGACCGGTGGGTCTAGCGGCCATGTTCGCGTGATCACATTCTGCAGGGCCGGGTGACCGAAGTCGCACTTGACGTCCCGTCCGTCACCGTGCCGGGTGCCGTCCGTTGAACTGGGGCATGCCCGGTTTTGTCGCTTCCATCCTCGCCCGTCTGCTCCGGGCGGCCGGCCTCACCTACTGGCACCTCGTCCGCCGGCCTCAGTCCCGCGCGAAGTCGGGCACCTCCGCCGACAGCAGTTGCTCGGCGCCGCCCTCGAGCAGTGTGGCCGTCTCGACCGAACGGGGCAGCATCGTCTCCTCGTAGGCCCGGACGGCTGCCGCCACGCTGTCGTGACTCGCGAGCGCCACGGCCAGCTCGCTCGCGTCGAGCATGGCGAGGTTGACGCCGACCCCGAGCGGCGGCATGAGGTGGGCGGCGTCGCCGAGCAGCGTGACGGTCGGCACGTGCTCCCAGGTGTGGGGGACGGGCAGGGCGAAGATCGGCCGGTGCACGTACGGGCCGTCGTGGTCGCTGATCGCGCGCCGCCAGCCGGGCGACCAGGCGGCATATTCGTCGAGCAATGCGGCTTCGGTTGCCTCGCCGGCCCGCCGGATGAGGTAGACGCGGATGCGGCCGCGGCTGTTGCGCTGGGCGAACATGCCCCGCTCGCCGTCCGCCGCCGCGGCGCTGCCCGGGCCGACCAGCTCCGCCAGCTCCGGATGCCGGGTGTCGACCTCCTCGAACCACGCCTCCAGGAAGCTGACGCCGGTGTGCTGCGGCACGGCCGGCGACACCGCCGGGCGCACCTTGGAGAACGCGCCGTCCGCCCCGACGACGAGGTCGGTCTCCACGGTCGAGCCGTCGGCGAAGTGCAGCGTGCGGGGCCCGTCGGCCGGGCCGCCGACGGCGGTGAGGGCGCTTCCCCAGCGTACGGTGCCGGGCTCGAGCGACCGCAGCAGCAGGTCGCGCAGGTCGCCGCGGTCGATCTCGGGCTTGACCAGCTCGCCCGGCTCGGGCTCCAGGCGGAACAGCAGCTCGCCGGACGGGCTCAGCTGCCGCATCTCCTGTCCCTCGGGGCGGCACAGCCGGAAGAACTCGTCGAGCAGGCCGGCCTCGCGCAGGGCGATCTGCCCGTTGTCGGCATGCAGGTCGAGCGTGCCGCCCTGGTCGCGGGCGCCGGGGCCGGCGTCCCGGTCGTGCACGGTGACCCGCAGGCCCCGCCGCTGAAGGATGCGAGCGCACGTCAGGCCGCCGGGCCCCGCGCCGATGATGTCGATGCGTGTCATGCCTCCAGTAAAGTGGAACGAATGCAAAAGTGCAACGGTTCAACTGATGGATCGGGTAAGGTCACGGCGTGACCACCCCTGCCCCCGGCCGGCGCGAACGCAAGAAGGCAGCGACCCGGCAGGCCATCGCCGATGCCGCGCTGGAGCTCTTCCTGGCCCACGGCTACGAGAAGGTCGGCATCCGCGATGTCGCCGAGGCGGCCGACGTGTCGACCACCACGCTGTTCAAGCACTTCAGCGGCAAGGAGGCCCTGGTCTTCGACCGCGAGGAGGACCGGGAGGCGCAGCTGGTCGCCGCCGTCCGCGACCGCCGGCCCGGTCAGGGGATCCTCGACGCCCTGCGCGAGCACGTCCGCGCGGGCTGGACGGCCACCTCGGGCCACCCCCGGGCCGCCGAGTTCTTCGCGCTGATCGACGCCACCCCCGCCCTCCGCGACCACGGCGAGCGCATGTGGACCCGCCACACCGCCGCCCTGGGCGCGGCGATCGCGGCCGAGGCGGGAGCACCCCCCGGCGACCTCAGCTGCCTCGCCCTGGCCCGCTTCGTCCTCGACATCCCGGCCCTCACCCGGGGCCGCCCCGACCTGGGCGCCGCCATCGACGAGATCTTCACCGTCCTCGAGCACGGCTGGCACCCGCCGGAAAGGACCCGCTCATGACCAGCCCGCGCCGGCCCGACGTCACGACGGCCGAGATCATCGGAGGCCCCGAGGCCCTCGAGCTGTCCCTGCACAGCTACGACCCCCGGTGGGCGGCGAACTTCCAGGAGCACCGGCGCCGGATCCTCGACGCGCTCGCCGGCGCCGACGTCGACGTCGACGTCGACGTCGAGCACATCGGATCCACGGCGGTCCCCGGCCTGGCGGCCAAGCCGATCGTCGACATCGTCGTCGCGGTGCCCGACATCACGGCGGAGGAGGACTACCTGCCCGGGCTGCTGGTGGCCGGCTACGAGCTGCGGGTCCGCGAGCCGGGCCATCGCCTCGTCCGCACGCCGGCCCGCGACGTCCACGTGCACATCTACGAGCGGGGAGTCGCCGCGGTGCACGACTACCTCCTCCTGCGCGACCACCTCCGCGCCGACGCCGGCGACCGCGAGCTCTACGAGAGCGTGAAACGAGCCCTGATGAGCCGGCGCTGGGACGACATGAACGACTACGCCTACGCCAAGACCGACGTCATCCAGGCCATCAAGACCCGCGCCCGGGCCGGGCGAGCCCGCCCGCCCGGGTACACGGACGCGCTCGTCAACCTCTACACCCGGGACATCGACGCCGGGCTGCGGTTCTATCGTGATCTGCTCGGGTTCACCGAGACGTTCCGGACGCCGGCCGACGGGCGGCCGGAGCATGTCGAGTTCCGGCTCGGCGGGTTCACGCTCGCCCTCGGCACGGTCGAGGCCGCCCGGCGGGTGCACGAGGTCGACGCCACGCCCGGCGCCCCCGGCATGGTGATCGTCGTGTGGACCGGCGACGTGGACGCGGCGGTCGCGGCCTTGCGGGCGGCCGGGGTGCCGGTGCTCAAGGAGCCGCACGACGCCGGGAACGGCAACAGGAACGCTCTGGTGCGTGACCCCGACGGCAACCTGGTCGAGATCGTCGCCAAGATCAGCGGGTGAGCGGAGGTCAGCGCGCGCGGCGGTAGTGCATGGCGACCGCGCCGTTGCGGAGCGGGTCCGCCGAGATCAGCTCGAGCCGGCGCGTGGCGGGCAGCCCGCTTTGGAAGAGCGTCGGGCCGTGGCCGGCGATCCGGGGCTGGACGAGCAGCCTGTACTCGTCGATCAGGTCCAGTCGGTCGAGCTCGGTCGCCAGCGCGCCGCTGCCGAGGAGCACCCCGGCCGGGGTCTCGTCCTTGAGCTTCTGCACGCCCGCGCGCAGATCACCGGCGATGTGGTGGCTGTTGGCCCACGGAAAGTCCGAGCGCGACGACGACACCACCCACTTGGGCTTGGCGTCCAGCTTGACCGCCCACTCGCGCCAGGCCGGCGGCGCCTCCACGTCACCGCGGGCGACGGCCGGCCAGTGGCTCTCCATCATCTCGTACGTGACGCGGCCCCACAGCATCGCGCCGCTCTCGTCCATGAGCCGGGTGAAGAGGGCGTGCGTCTCGTCGTCGGCGATCCCCTCCTGGTGGTCGACGCAACCGTCGAGGGTGACGTTGAGGCTGAAGGTGAGCAGTCCCATGGTCAGCGAGTGTAGGCGCCCCGGCCCTCACTCCGGGCCGGAGACACGGTACTGCGACGGGCGGACGCCGACCTCCCGCAGGAACGCCGTGGACAGGTGCGACGGGCTGGAGAACCCGCACCGGGCGGCGACCGCGGTGACCGAGCCGCCGGCGTCGAGCAGGCGGGCTGCCTCCCGTACGCGTAATCGGGTGAGGTGCCGCCCCGGCGTCTCGCCCGTGGCCCGCTTGAAGACGCGCAGGAAGTGATAGGGGCTCAGCCGGGCCGCCGTCGCGAGATCGGCCAGCGTCAGCGGGTCGCCGAGGCGCTCGCGCATGAGGGCGAGCGCCCGCCGCACCCGCGCGTCCTCCCGGCCCGCCGGCTCGTCCGTCCGTCGCCGGCCGTCCCCGGTGACGAGCCGCACCGCCAGGAGTTCGGCGGCGGTGTCACCGTACATCGGGTCCGCGCGTCTTTCGGCCGCGTCGGCCAGCGAGGTCAGCCGGCGAGCGAGGACGGCCTCCAAGGAGTCGGGGCCGGACTGCCGGGCCGGCCGCGTCTGCGCGCGGGCCCGGTCGACGACGTCGGCGGGCAGGTGCACGTGGACGCTGCTGAGAGCGGCGGACGCGGTGTAGCGCAGCTCGGTGGGCACGCCCGGGGTGGCCCGGCCCAGCAGGCCCGGCGCGATCGCGTGCCGCTGCCAGCCGTCGGCCGACCGTACGCGCATCTCGCCGGCGCCTTGTGTGATCACCCAGAGGTGGGTGTCGGTCGACGCCGGGAGGTCGATCACGTCGGCGGCGGGCCGGTGGTCGAACCGCTGCACCAGCAGCGACCGCCAGCCCGCGTCCGCCCAGCTCGACAGCCGCCGGGTGACGTGCCGATCCGTGTCGAAATTCGCGTAGCCGCCCTGGTCGAAGCGCTCGCTGCGGTCCACGGGCAGAGCCTATGCGGCCCGGGCGAGGCCCTCGGCCATCCGGCGCATGGTCCGGCTCATCACCGGCCGCATGACCAGGTACGCCCCGAGGCCCACGGTGTAGCTTCCCTGCCAGCGGATCGTGGTGCCACCCGCGGCGGCGGGGCTGAGCCGGATCTCGGCCCGATAGTCGCGCAGGTACGGGTTCTCGGCGTCGACATAGGCGAACAGCGACGGCGGCCGCAGCTCCACGATCCGCTCACTGGTCACGACGCGGCCGGTGCGGAAGGTCCGGACGGCGCCGACCCCGCTCGACGTCTCGGCGACGAGCTCGTCCACGGTGCCCCAGGCCGGCCAGCTGGGCGCGTCGGTCAGCAGCGCCCAGACGCGCTCCGGGGTGGCCGGCGACTCGACCTCGACGTCGTACGAAGCTCTCATGATCACGACGCTAGCCGCGCCGGCCCGGCGGCCGCATTCACCAGATTGCGGAAAAGCGGCCCGGGCGAGAACGCCCGGGCCGCTGTCGTCGGGGAACGATCAGAGACCGTTCTCCGACAGGAACGCCTTGGCCACCGTGGCGGTGTCCTTCTTGTCCACCTGCACCTGCGCGAGGTAGGTGGTGAGGTTCTCCGTGGTCAGCTTGGCCGACACGGCGTTGAGCGCCCCGGCGACCGCGTCGGTCTTGGCCGAGGTGCGGATCAGCGGGAGGATGTTCTCCGCGAGGTAGAGGTTGCGCGGGTCGTCGAGGACGACGAAGTTGTTGGTCTTGATGGACGAGTCGGTGGAGAAGATGTTGCCGACCTGGATGTCACCCTTCTTGAGGGCGTTGACGGTCAGCGGGCCGCCCGCGTCGAGCGGCTTGAACTCCTTGAACTTGACGCCGTAGAGCTCCTCCAGGCCCTTGAGGCCCTGGTAGCGCTCCTGCCACTCGGGGCCGGCGCCGATGACCAGCTGGCCGGCGACCGGCTTGAGGTCGTCGATGGTCTTGAGGCTGTACTTCGTGGCCGTCTCCTGGCTCACGGTCAGGGTGTCCTTGTCCTCGGCGGCGCTCTGGTCGAGCACCTCGGTGCCGGCGGGCAGCACCTTCTTGAGGGCGGCGAGCACGTCCTCGGGCTTGCTGACGCCCTCGGGCGCGCCGCCGGTCTGCAGGGCGGAGAGCAGCGCGCCGTTGTACTCGGGGAGCAGGTCGATCGAGCCGTCCTGCAGCGCCTTGAGGTAGAGCTCGCGGGCGCCGATGTTGAACTGGCGCTTCACGGTGACACCCTTGGCCTCGAGGGCCTGGGAGTAGATCTCGGCGAGCAGCTCGCTCTCGGCGAAGTTGGCCGAGCCGACGGTGACGGTGCCGGGCGCCGAGGAGGCGCCGCTGTCGTCGGAGGCGAGGGGGTCGTCACCCGACCCACAGGCGGACAGCAACAGGGCGGTGGCAAGTCCGGCAGCGGTTGCCGCCAGGCGAATGCGGGACATGAAATGCCTTCCGGTAGGAGCTAGAAGCGCTTGGACACGCCAGGAGAGACGATCCAGCGTTGGACCTGGGCGAGCAGAAGATCGAGCAGGACGGCGAGGAGGGCGACGACGATGGCCCCCGCCAGCACCCGGGAGTAGTCGTTGACGGCGAGGCCGTCGATCATGAGCCGGCCGAGCCCGCTGAGCCCGACCGCCGCGGCGACGGTCGCCGTCGCGACCACCTGGAGGGCGGCGCTGCGGAAACCGCTGAAGAGCACCGGCAGTGCCATCGGCAGCTCGACCCGGGTGAGCACCTGCCACGGGCGCATGCCCATGCCCTTGGCCGCGTCGACGACCTGGGAGTCGAGGGTGCGCATCCCGGCGTAGGCGGACGTGAGGATGGGCGGGATCACCAGCACTGTCAGGGCGATGAGGACGGGCAGCAGCCCCAGCCCCAGCAGCGTCACCATCAGCATGAGCAGGCCGAGCGTGGGCAACGAGCGGCCCGCGTTGCCGGCGTTGATGGCGATGAAGGAGCCCCGGCCCGTGTGGCCGATGTAGAGACCCACGGGCAGCGCGATGACCGTACCGATGAGCAGGGCGAGCGCCACGTAGCCGAGGTGGGCCAGCAGCAGGTCCGGGAAGCTGCCCGTGGCCGACGGGTCCCAGTGGGCGGCGTCGAACAGGTAGGAGAGGTTCATGCGCGGGTCCAGGGGGTGAGGGCGCGCTGGATGAGGACGATGATGCCGTCGGCCGCCGCCGCGAGCAGCACGGACAGGATGATGCCGACGAAGATGGGCTCCAGGTAGAACAGCTGGAAGCCGCGCGTGAACAGCTGCCCGAGGCCGCCGACGCCGATCAGGGCGCCGACGCTGACCAGGCTGATGTTGGCGACGGTCGCGGAGCGCAGGCCGGCCAGGATCACCGGCAGCGCGACCGGCAGCTCGACGTCGGTCAGCCGCTTGAACCGCCGGTAGCCCATGGCCGACGCGGCCTGCACGATCAGCGGGTCGACGGCCCGCAGACCGTCCGCAACCGTACGGGCGAGCAGCGCGACGGTGTAGATGGTGAGCGCGACCACGATGTTCAGCGGGGACAGGATCTTCGTGCCGAGCAGCACCGGCAGGAACACGAAGAGCGCGAGCGACGGGATCGAGTAGAGCACCCCGGCCACGTTGACGAGCGGGTGGTAGAGCCACGGGAAGCGCACGCCCAGCCAGCCGATCGGCAGGGCGATGACAAAGCCGAGGAGTACGGGCACCAGCGCGAGCCAGATGTGCTGGCGCAGCGCGGCGAGCACCGTGTCGCCGTTGTTGGACAGATAAGTGATCACGCGGACCGCCCGCGCCGCGCGGCCAGGTGGTCGGCGAGGTCGTGGTGGCGCACGAGCCCGTCGGCGGCGCCGCTCTCGTCCACCCGCACCGCGATGCCGACCGGCGAGATGATGGCGAGGTCGGTCACCTGGCGCAGCGAGTCGGCCGTGGTGAACGTGCCGCCGAGCGCTTTGATCCCGCCGTCGACGCGCCAGCCCTCCGGCCGGCCTTTGTCGTCGAGGACCAGATCCGGCGTCAGCTCGCGGACGGGGAGGTCGGCGGCGGAGTCGAAGGAGAGCCCGCGGAAGCCCCGGTCCCGCCCGACGAACTCCGCGACGAAGTCGTCCGCGGGGTGGTCGAGCAGCTCCTGGGGCGTACCCATCTGGGCCAGGACCCCGCCCTGGCGGAAGATGGCGACGACATCGCCCAGCTTGATGGCCTCGTCGATGTCGTGGGTGACCATCGCGATGGTCTTGCCCAGGTCCTCCTGCAGGCGCAGGAACTCCTTGTGCAGCCCCTCGCGCACGACCGGGTCGACGGCGCTGAACGGCTCGTCCATGAGCATCACCGGCGGGTCGGCGGCGAGCGCCCGGGCCACGCCGACGCGCTGCTGCTGGCCGCCGGAGAGCTGCGCGGGGTAGCGCTTCGCGAACTCCTCGGACAACCCCACGCGCTCCAGCAGGCCCAGGGCCGCCGTCCGCGCCTCACGGCGCGTCTTCCCGGTCAGCATCGGTACGGTCGCCACGTTGTCGAGCACCGTGCGGTGCGGGAAGAGCCCCGCGTGCTGGATGACGTAGCCGATGCCCCGCCGCAGCAGGGCCTCGTCCTGTCCCGCGACGTCCTGGCCGTCGATGAGCACGCGGCCCGACGTGGGGTGCACCATCCGGTTGATCATGCGCAGCGACGTGGTCTTGCCGCAGCCGGACGGGCCGACGAACACGGTCGTCTTGCCCGTGGGCAGCTCCAGCGAGAGGTGGTCCACGGCAGTGCTCCCGCCGGGATACACCTTCACGACGTCGTCAAATGTGATCATGTCGCTCCCGGCGAGTGCTGGCGGTCGGTGAATACGGCTATTCATACTTCCGGCGTAGTGAATAACGTGTCAACGTTCCGCCGGAGCCTTTACGGTTCGTTAATATCGCAGCTGGAGGGCGGTATGGTCGTTCGCCTCGACGGGCGGACCCTCACGGTCGAGGGTCTGGTCGCGGTCGCCTCCGGGGGTCGGGAGGCCGAGATCGACACTGTCGCCCTCGGCCGCATCGAGCAGCGGCACGCCCTGTTGCATGCCGCCCGAACGAACGGTGCGGTCTACGGCGCCAACACCGGTGTCGGCGCCAATCGTCACGAGAGCGCCGGTGACGACGGCGACCACGGCCTCCGCCTGTTGCGCAGTCATTGCGCCGCCGTCGGCCCGGTGGAAGACGATCTTACAGCCCGGGCCGCCATGGCCACGCGCCTCAACCAGATCCTGGCCGGTGGTTCCGGCATCTCCCGCCGCGTCGCCGAGACCCTCGCCACAGCCCTGCGCGCCGGCGCGGTGCCCACGATGCATTCCTGGGGCGCCATCGGCACGGCCGACCTGGCGCCCCTGGCCGAGCTGGGCCTGACCCTGGCGGGGGAGCGGCCGTGGCGCACCGGCCCCGGCCCGGTCACCACCATCGACGCCACCGACGCCCTCCCGCTGATCAGCTCCAGCGCGCTCACCGTGGCCACGGCGGCCCTCGCCCTGCACGAGGTTCGCACGCTGCTGCGCGCCGCCGCGGTCGTCGCCGCGCTCGCCTTCCACGCCCTGCGGGGCAACGCCGAGGCGTACGACCCGGCCGTGCACCTGCTCCGCCCGCACCCCGCCCAGGCCGAGGTGGCCGCCCTGATGCGCCGCCTCACCCTCGGCGCCGCCGCCCCCGCCCGCATCCAGGACCCCTTCGGCCTGCGCGTCCTCCCGCAGGTCATGGCGCCCGCCGTCAACGCCGCCCGCAACCTCGACGACGTCCTGGTCGCCGAGCTCAACGCCGCCGCCGAGAACCCGCTGGTCACCGATGTCGGCGTCCGCCACCACGGCCAGTTCCACACGGCGACCCTCGCGGCCGGGCTCGACGCCGTCCGCGGAGCCTTCCTGCCCGTACTCTCCCTGTCCTCTGCCCGATTGGGCCTGCTCATGCGGCCCGACCTGACCGGCCTGCGCGCCTTCCTGGCCGCCGGGCCGGCCGCCAGCTCCGGCCTGATGATCGGCGAGTACGTCGTCCAGGACGTCCTCACCGAGATCCGCGTCGGCATGACCCCCACCGCCGCCGGCACGCTCACCATCTCGCTCGGCCTCGAGGAGCACGCCAGCTTCGCCACCCAGGGCGCCCGCTCGCTGCGCACGATGACCGGCCTCGCCCCGGTGCTGCTGGGCATCGAGCTGATCGCCGCGGTGCGGGCCCTGCGCATGGCCCCCGGCCGCCTGCCCGACACCGGCCCGGCCCGGGACGCGTACGAGCTGGCGGGCAAGCGCCTCGAGAGTGTCGACGACGACCGCCCCCTCGGCGCCGACCTGGAGAGCGCCGCCGCGATGCTGCCCGCCCTGGCCGAGGTCGCCGCGGGCGAGCTGTGACAACCGTCCCTCAGGCCAGGTCGTCGGCCGCCAGCAGCCCCGCCAGGCCCAGAAACGTGACCCCGGCGCCCAGGTCGACGCGACGCTGCGTGCGAGCCGGCACCCCGGTCGCCCCGATCCGCCGCCCCACGCCGATGTAGCCCAGCCCGACAACCAGCTCGACCACCAGATAGGCCGCCCCGAGCACCGCCAGATGCCACCCCGCCCCGGGCGCCGACGTGTCGGTGAACTGAGGCAGCAACGCCGCGAACAACAGAAGCGCCTTCGGATTGCTCATCGCCACCACGAACTCGTTCACCACGATCGCCCCGACCCCGCGCCGCGGCCCCGCCACGATCCGCGCGTCATCGTCGCCGGCCGGCCGCAGCCCGCTCCGCACACTCTGCACGCCCAGCCAGCCCAGGTAGACAACCCCGACCCACTTGACGATCTCGAGCGTCGTGGCCGAGGCGGCCAGTACGGCCCCGAGCCCGGCCACCACGAGCCCGATCAGCACGACAAATGCCGCCAACCGCCCGAAGATCCCAGCGAGCGCCCGCCCGGGCCCGTACCGGACGGCGTTGCGCAACCCGAGCAGCTGACTCGCCCCCGGAATGAGCGACACCAGCGTCACCGCCGCCAGAAACCCGGGCCAATCGATCATGCCCAAAGTCTCCCACGCGTCCGCGGCGCCCTCCACGAGCAGTCGCTCCACCCGGCCGCCCGAGACGCCGCACCGGAGCTTCGAAAGCCCCCGACACACCACTTGAGACAGTGGTGATCCGGTGGACTCCCCCGGGCGACGGGGGAGGGGTGCGATGGTCAACGCGTGGCTGGCGCGGGCGGGACGTGACGGAGAGAAGGAGCCGGCCGCGCCAGCGGAGGGGCTGATCATCGCCGGATGGCCCGAACGGGGCGACCTCACCGACAAGCCGTTCGCGCTGCGCTTCGGCAATGTCGTCAGCTCCCGGGTCAGGGGCTGAGAAAGATCACAAGACGGTGGCCGGGCGGGGGAAAGACCGGGAGCATGGTGGGCGGCCCCTGTTCTGCCGGCGAGAGGACCCACCCCATGATCTGGCTGCGCTTTCTGTCCGGACCTGATGTCGAGGGGCTGGGCATCGGCGCGGCCGACGCGGTGGCTGCCGTGGAGGCGGTGGTGGCGGCGCACGGGCGGGGGGAGACGGTTTTCGAACCTCGGGTGCATCTGGTGCCGGAGAACGGCGGGGCCGGGCATTTCAATGTTCTGCGCGGGCATGTGAACACGTTCGGTGAGCGTGGGCTGAGCGGGATCAAGGTGGTGGGGGACTTCGTCCCCAACTACACCAAGGGGTTGCCCAGTGAGCTGGCGCTCATGACGGTTTACGACCCGACGACCGGGGTGCCGCTTGCGATCATGGACGCGACGTGGATCACGGAGATGCGGACGGGGGCGATGACCGCCGTCGGGGCGAAGTATCTGGCTCGGGCCGATGCGAAGGTGCTCGGGCACGTGGGCGCCCGGGGCACGGCCTTCGCCAACGTCACGCTGCTCGACAGCCTGTTCGAGCTGGACGAGATTCGGGTCACCAGCCGGCGGCCCGAGTCACGTGAGGCCTTCGCCGAGCGGTTGCGGGCGGCGACGACGACGCCGGTGCGGGCGGTGGCGACGGCGGACGAGGCCTATGACGGCGCCGACATTCTGGTCGAGGCGTCGCGGCTGGAGAAGCCCGCACCGCTTCTGCGGACGAGTGCCGTCAAGCCCGGTGCGTTCGTGGTCCCGTACGGCACGATCAGCGCGGTTGAACTTGATCTGCTCGACGTCATGGACAAAGTCGTCGTCGACGATTGGCGGGAGTCGCGGTCGGGGCGGTTCGGGGCGTTGCGCGCGCACGTGGACAGCGGGCGGCTGAGCGAGGAGAGCCTGTACGCGGAGATCGGCGAGATCGTCAGCGGGCAGAAGCCGGGGCGTGAGCGGCCCGACGAGCGGATCCTCTTCTGGCACCGCGGGCTGTCGATCCTGGACGTGGCGCTCGCCCATCTCGTGCTGACCCGGGCCGAGGCCGCCGACGCCGGCACGATGCTGCGCTACCGATGATTGTCACCAGGGCCGAGCAGCTGGACCGCGCCCTCATCGCCGCGGTGGCGAGGGGCGAGAGCCGTCTCACGCTGGCCGACGGGTTGCTGGCCGAGGTGGGGGAGAACCGGCGCCGGGTGCTGCGCGACCTTGATGGGGACCAGCCCGTCTACGGGGTCAACACCGGCATGGGCGCGCTGGCCGGCGTCCGGCTCGACGCTGAGGCACAGCAGCGGCACCAGGACACCCTGATGACCGGCCGCGCGGTCGGCTCGGCGCCGTGGCTGCGCCGGGAGGAGGCCCGCGCGCTGCTCGCCGTACGGCTGCGGACCCTGCTGCACCCGGCCGCCGGCTCTTCGCCGGAGCTGTGCCGGCACCTGGCCGCGCTGCTCGACGCGGACGTGGTGCCGGCGGTCCCGGCGCGGGGCAGCGGTGCGGCCGGCGAGATCATCCCGCTCGCGCACGCCGGCGCGGCCCTCAACGGTACGGGTCAGGTGCTGGACGCCACGGGCACCGCGATCGACGCCGCGGAGGCGCTCGCCGCGGCCGGGCTGAGCCCGCGGTCGTTCGCGGCCAAGGAGGGTGTCGCCTTCCTCGAAGGGGTGCCGGGGCTCACCGGGCTGGCGATCCTCGCCGCGGACGCGTCCCGGGTGCTGCTAAAGCAGGCCTTGCTCGTGACGGCGGCGTCGCACGCGGTCGCGCGGGCCAGCCGGGATCCGCTGCACCCGGCGCTGGCCGACAGCCCCGAGCTGGCCACCGTGCTGGACGCCCTGCGCGGGCTGCTGCACGAGCAGTCCGAGGGGAAGTTGCAGGCGCCCGTCTCCTTCCGCGTGACGGCTCCGGCGCTCGCGGTGGCGCTGCGGGCGGTCGCGGCCCTCGAAGCGGCGGCCGATCGGGCGCTGGCCGCGGTCACCGACTCGCCGGCGCACCTGGACGGGCGGTTCGTGGGGACGGCCGGGTTCGCGGGCACGGATCTGGTCGCGTGTGCGGGGGCGCTGACCACGGCGTTGCTGCACCTGGCCGAGCTGGGGACGGCACGGCTGCACCGGCTGCTCGACCCCGAGGTGACCGGACTGCCCCGGCAGCTCTCCGACGCGCCCGGGCGGCATGCCGGGCTGGTGGCGGTGCACAAGCGGGCGGTCGGCGTCACGCACCGGCTGCGGCGGTTCGCGGTGCCGGCGCTGGGCGGGGCGATGGAGACGTCACTCGGGCAGGAGGACGTGCAGAGCTTCGGCTTCGAGGCGGCGGAGTGCCTGGGGGAGGCCGTCGCCGGGGTGCGGGACGGGCTGGCGTGCGAGCTGCTGGCCGTCCATCAGGCCGTGCGGCTGGGGGGACCACCCGCCGGACTGGACCGGGCCGCGCTGGCCGCGCTGGACGAGGTCGCCGCCGTGCTGCCGCCGGGCACCGGAGACCGGCCGTTCGGCCGCGACCTGGACGCGATCAGTGCACTGCTGAAGGCAGGCTGGCCTCATGGCGAAGCGAACGGCTAAGCGGACGGCGGGCTGGTCGAGCCGCGCACGACCAGATCGGGACGGAACGGCGGCGGGCTCGGGACCGGCCCGTCCAGCAGGCCGGTGAGCTGATTGACGGCCGCCTCGACGATGGCGTCCTCGTCCCAGGCCAGCGTGGTGAGGCCCGGGTCGACGAGGACGGCCAGCTGGTGGTCGTCGTAGCCGATGACCGACAGGTCGCCCGGGATGCGCACGCCCGCGTGGCGGGCGGCGCGGTAGACGGCGAAGGCCAGCGAGTCGCTGAGGCAGAAGACGGCCGACGGGCGCTCCGCGCCGGTGATCAGGCCGGCGGCCACGTCGATCGCGTCGGTGGTGGCGGCCGGGGCGGCGACGGCGACCAGCCCGACGCCGAGCTTCGCGGCGATCTCCTCCGCGAGCAGCTGGGCCGGGCGGCCGGGCGTGGACGGCAGCGCCGGGCAGAGCAGGCCGATGCGGCGGTGACCCAGGCGGGCCAGATGTTCGAGGGCGGTCGTCACCCCGTACGCGTTGTCGAAGAGCACGCTGCCGGACCCGGGCCGTGTGGTCAGCGCGTCCCCGATGGACACTACCGCGACCTCGGGCCCGAGCATCTGCCAGTACGCGGCGGAGGGGTCGACCGGCGACACGAGCGCCCCGTCGACGCGCTGCGCCGCGAACTGCTCGACGATGAGCCGCTCGCGCCCGGGGTCGGCGTCCGCGTCGGCGATCGTGGCGTTGCGGCCGTGCCGGCGCAGCTCGCGGGTGAGCATGACGGACAGCTCCTGCTGCCACAGGTCGCGCAGGGAGCCGCTGACCCCGACGGCGCCCGTGCGCCCGCTGGCCAGGGCCCGCGCGATGGGGTCGACCGTGTAGCCGAGCTCGTCGGCCAGCTCGCGCACCCGCCGGATCGTCGCCGGGGACCCGCGCTTGCCCCGCAACGCGTAGGACGTCGCCGCGAGGGAGAGCCCCGCCGCACTGGCCAGGTCCTGAAGCGTCCGGCGCCGCTGCTGACCTGCCACTCGCCGAGACTAACACCGGCTTGCTTTTCCGGAACGGAAGCGCTTCACTCGATGCATTGAGTGAAGCGCTTCCCTACGGCTCGGAGGTCGAGATGCTGGTCGACTGTCATCAGCACCTGTGGCCCCCGCGGCTGGTGGAGGCGCTGCGGCGGCGCAGCTCGTTCCCGTACCTGCGAGGGTGGACCTTGCATCTGGCCGGCGAGCCGCCCTATGAGGTCGATCCCGCCGCGCACGACGTCGACCGGCGGCGGCGGGACGAGCTCGACGAGGTCGTGGTGTCGCTGTCGAGCCCGCTCGGCATCGAGCACCTGCCCGGCGACGAGGGCGCCGAGCTGATCGACATCTGGCACGAGAGCGCGCTCGAGCTGGGCGACCCGTTCCGGGTGTGGGCGGCGGCATCGGTCACCGAGCCCGACGTCGACGCGCTCACGAAGACGCTCAGCGAGGATCGCATCGCCGGTCTCCAGCTGCCCGCGACCGCGCTGACCTGCCCCGTGGACATCGAGCGCAGCGGGCCGGTGCTGGCCGCGGCCGAGGCGGCGGGCAAGCCGGTCCTGATCCATCCCGGCCCGGCGCCGGCGTGCGACCCCGGCCTGCCCGGGTGGTGGCCGGCCCTCGTGCCGTACGTGTCGCAGCTGCACCAGTCCTGGCTGGCCTGGCACATCGCGGGCCGCCGGCAACACCCCAGGCTGCGCATCGCCTTCGTGGCCCTCGCCGGGCTGGCTCCCCTGCACCACGAGCGGCTCACCGCGCGCGGCGGCGCCCTCGGCCCCCTCGACCCGTACGTCTACTACGAGACCTCGTCCTACGGCCCGCGCGCGGTCGACGCCCTCGTCCGCGTCGTCGGCGTGGACCCGATCGTGCACGGCTCGGACAAGCCCTACGCGTCGCGTCTGGAGTGCGACTTCGGCGCCGCGTTCACACATGCCGTCTTCACCGCCAACCCCCGCCATTTGCTGTACGGAGACCCGAGATGAACGACACCGTGGCGGTCACCGACCCCGCGTCCCTGCCCGCCCTCCCCGGTCGCGTCCTGTCGCCCCAGGAGCTGCACGCGTGGGTCGCCGAGCTCGCCCAGCGCCCCGAGGTGTGGGAGTCGCTGGTGCGGCACGACACCGGCAAGCGGCACTACGCGTCGCTCTATCGCGACGGCGACATCGACGTCTGGGTGCTGTGCTGGAACGTCGAGGACGACACCGGCTGGCACGACCACGACGTGTCGAGCGGTGCCGTGGCGGTGACCCGGGGCGCCGTGACCGAGGCCACGCCGCGGATGGGGAGCGAGGCGGTGTCCCGTACGGTGGGGGCGGGCCGGGTCTTCGCCTTCGGACCCGAGCACATTCACCGCATGGGTGGCGCGGTCGACGGGTCGGTGTCGATCCACGCCTATTCGCCGCCGCTCTGGCGCATGGGGCAGTATTCCATCAGCGCGGGCGGGGTGCTGCGCCGCAAGTCGGTCAGCTACGCCGACGAGCTGCGGCCGCTGACCGACGCCTGATGTTCACCTGAGGCTTCCTCCAAGATCATCAAGGGCCCGCAGACTCCGTCCGTGGTATCGCTCATCCTCCGCGCGCTGGTGGCCACGGCCCTGGTCACCGGCGCCGCGGTCCTTCCGGCCGGGCCCGCCGCGGCCCACCCCTTCGGCGACCCGCAGACCGTCGCCGTCACGTTCGACCAGCAGCGCCCCGAGATCGTCCACGTGCGGTGGCGCGTCGGCGGGCCCGACGACCTGACCGCCCTCGGCGTGTCGCTCGGCCTGCTCCCGGCGCACCGCCTGCACGCCGACGGCACCGTCGACCACGTCTACACGGACCCCGGCGTCGTGGGTGGTTCCGCCACGTTCTCCGGCTATCTGCTCGAGCGCATCACGGTGACTGACGGGGTACGCCCGTGCACCGGCGTGGTCGAGCCGGTGCTCGCCCTGGCCCTCAAGGGAGCCACCGCCGACTTCACGTGCCCCGGCCCGGTCACCGCGGCCGGGGTCGGGGTCCGGATGCTCACCGACCTCAACCCGGCCTACCGCACCCTGGCGACGGGCCCGGACGGCCAACGCGCCGTGTACGACGGCCGCACCGAGACCCACACCTGGACAGCGACCGCCACGCCGGCCGGCCCGGGCCTCGCCCGCAGCGCCTTTCTCCAGCTGGCCGCGGTGGCCGGCGTCCTCCTTCTCACGATCGCCGGTGCCGTCCTCGTGGCGCGCCGGCTGCGCAGGCAGCGAGTAGCAGCATGATGGACTTCGTCACTTCCGCCTCGGACCGCATGCAGGACCTGGTCCACACCCCGGGCGTCACCCCGCTCGCCTTCCTCCTCGCCTTCGTCGCGGGCGCCGGTCACGCCCTGGCCCCCGGGCACGGCAAGACGCTGGCGGCGGCCTACCTCGCCGGCTCGAAGGGCCGCGTCCGCGACGCCGCGTGGCTCGGCGGGTCGGTCGCCGTCATGCACACGGTGTCGGTGCTGGTGATCGGGGTGGCGTGGACGTTCCTGTCGCTGTCCGACCACATCGGCCTCGAGGCACTGACCACGTGGCTGCAGATCGCCGCCGGGCTGCTCGTGCTGGGCACCGGCATCTGGATGCTCCGCCGCCACCTGTTTTCCTCGCACGGCAGCCATTCCCACTCGCACGGCTCTCATGGCGGCCACTCGCACGACCACTCTCATGACGGCGGCCATGGGCATGAACCATCGAAGCGCCCCGGGCTGCTGCTGCTCGGCATCTCCGGCGGCCTCACCCCGTCCCCGGCGGCCTTCCTCGTGCTGGCCACCGGCCTCTTCCTGGGCCGCGGCGCCTTCGCCCTCCTCCTGGTCCTGACCTTCGGCCTCGGCATGGCCGTCGTCCTCTTCACCGTCGGCGTGCTCGCGGTCGCCGGCAGCACCCTGGTCACCCGCAGCGCCCGTTCCCTCGGCGCCCTCCACCTGGCCGGCCGCATCACCCCCGTCCTCGCCGCCACCGGCGTCACCCTCCTCGGCGCCGGCCTCGTCACCGTCGCCGCGGCCAACCTCACCGGCGTCGCCTGAGTACGCGCCCACCCGCAAGCCCGCGCCGGTGCCCGATGCGAAATGATGGTCAACTATGTCGGCGGCAGCGGATCGGAGCAGGGTCGTCGTCGCGGGGCTCGGTGACACCGGGCTGATCGCCGCGATCGCGCTGGCCCGGCAGCATCGCCACCTCGACCTGGTCGGCATCTCCACCACGCCGTCCTGGCTCAGCGGCCGCGACGCCGGCCTGCGGCTGGCCCGTCCCGAGCGATGGGCGGCGGCCGGGTCGATCGCGATCGTGGGCGGCGGTCCGCGGCGACGGGCCTGGCCCCCTCCGCCGGACCCGTACGCTTCACCACCGGTCAGCCCCCGGCGGAGGCCGCGCTCGTGCTGTGGGCGACCGGCCGGACCAGTCCCAACACGGAGTGGCTGCCCTCCGCTCTGCTCGACGCCGACGGCTTCGTCCCGGTCGGGGCCGACCTGAGCGTGCCGGGTCACCCCGGACTCTGGGCCGTCGGTGACGTGGCCGCCAGCGACCCCCTGCGCGCCACCGCCCGCAACTTCGGCGCTCAGCTGGCCGCCCGCAACATCGTGGCGTCGCTGCGCGGCCGGAGCACCCGCGCCTGGCGCCCGCCGTCGCACGCGCAGGGGACCGTGCTGGGTCCCCTGCGCGACGGCTTGCTCGTGTTTCTCGCGTCCGGCCGCCACTTCCGCTACTCCCTGCGGGTCTACGACGCCGTCGAACGCCACTTCGTCAGCCGTCTCTACTACCACGGCATCCGGGCGAAGTAGCGTCTGGACGGTCCGCTGGTCCTCTCTTACGCGGTGCGGGCGGGAACGGGGCCGGGGAGGGCCGGCTCGGGGGCGCGGCGGTGACGGAGATTGGTGAGGACGGCCCGGGCGGCCTGGAGGCGGAAGAAGGCGGTGGCCGGCTCGGTCAGGTCGGGGTGCCCGCAGAGGTACTCGGACAGGCACGACGCCTGGAGCGCGGCCGAGCTCATGCCTTGGCCGTGCCAGCAACACCGTCCTCCGGTTGTCCTCGACGGCGTTGAGCGCGCCGATGTGCTGCCGGGGGTAGGTGGGGGAGCAGCGGGAGATGGCGGCGGTGAGCGCCGGGTGGGGGTCACTGCGCCCGTGGTGGCCGTGACGTCGGGCAGGGCGAGGGCGCGGCGGCGCAGGTGGGCCTCGAGGAAGGGCCGGGTCGCGTTGAGCAGGATCGCGCTGGGCGTGGTGACGGCGCGTTCCTCGTCGACCCAGGCCTCGATCCCGGCGGGCATCGACAGGGTGGCGCCCGCGGCGAGGGCCTCGGCGGTGAAGCCCGGGAGCCAGCGCTCGATCTGGGCCCGGCCGCCGGGCAGCAGGGCGTGGACCTGGTGGCGCTGCGGCACCATTCGACTGCGCCCACGCTGACTCCTAGGTGGCCGCCGAACCGCCAAAGGTTGCCCGGAGCCCCGATTTAAGCCAAGTTTTAGGCTATTTTGCCTGGTCGCGAGGGGTGTGGTTACAGTCGCCGGGCCCTGCCCCCCTCTTCTCGACGGAGTTCGCTCGATGCGCCGTAAGAAGCTCAAACTCCTCGTGGCCGGCGCGGTTGCCGCCGCGGCCTCGGCGGTGGCGCTGATCGCGCTGCCGGCGTCCGCGGAGACCGCCGCCTTCACCGTCACCAACGCGTGGAACACCGGCTACCAGGCCAGTGTGGTCGTCAAGAACGACACCTCGAAGACCCTGTCCACGTGGCGCGTGGAGCTCGCCTTCCCGGCCGGGACGACCGTCGTCAACGCGTGGAACACCACGCAGGCGGTGTCCGGCGGCACGTACACGTTCACGCCCGCCGGGTGGAACGCGTCGATCGGCGCCGGCGCGTCGGCCGAGTTCGGCATGGTCGTCAACGGGACCGGCCGTCCCACGTCCTGCAAGGTGAACGGCGCGGACTGCGGCGTCGTGAACACGCCGGCGACGACGACCCCGGCGGCCACGGCCCCGGCGGCCACGAAGCCGGTCACGACGCCGGCGACGACGAAGCCGACCACCGCTCCCACGACGGTGCCGGCCACGACCAAGCCCACGACGGCCGCGCCGACGCCGTCGAAGACCGCCGCCACCGGCACCCCGGTCGGCATCAACGGGCAGCTGAGCGTCTGCGGCGTCAACCTGTGCAACCAGTACGGCCAGGCGATCCAGCTGCGCGGCATGAGCTCGCACGGCCTGCAGTGGTTCCCGAACTGCTACACCGCGTCGGCGCTCGGCACGCTCGCCACGGACTGGAAGGCCGACCTGTTCCGCATCGCCATGTACGTGCAGGAGGGCGGCTACGAGACCAACCCCGCCGGCTTCACCAGCCAGGTCAACACGCTGGTCGACCAGGCCGAGGCCCGCGGCATGTACGCGCTGGTCGACTTCCACACGCTCAACCCCGGCGACCCGAACTACAACCTCGAGCGGGCCAAGACCTTCTTCGCGGCGGTGAGCGCCCGCAACGCGGCCAAGAAGAACGTCATCTACGAGATCGCCAACGAGCCCAACGGCGTCAGCTGGACCGGCATCAAGAGCTACGCCGAGCAGGTCATCCCGGTCATCCGGGCCAACGACCCGGACGCCGTGGTCATCGTCGGCACCCGGGGCTGGTCCTCGCTGGGTGTCTCCGACGGTTCGTCCTCCAGTGAGATCATCGCCAACCCGGTCAAGGCGACGAACATCATGTACGCCTTCCACTTCTACGCCGCGTCGCACAAGGACAACTACCGCGCCGAGGTGCAGTCCGCCGCGCAGAAGCTGCCGCTCTTCGTGACCGAGTTCGGCACGGGCAGCGCGGACGGCAACGGTTCCGTGGACACCGCCAGCACCACCACCTGGCTCGACCTGCTCGACAAGCTGAAGATCAGCTACGCGAACTGGTCGTGGGCCGACAAGGCGGAGGCCACCGCGGCGCTGCAGTCCGGCGCCTGCTCCAGCGGGGCGTTCGGCAACCTGTCCGACTCGGGCAAGCTGCTGAAGAGCCGCATCAGTACGGCGGACAACTTCCCGACCAGCTGAATTGTTGATGGCCGGGGCCTTATGACGTGGCTGATATGGCCACGCCGGGCCCCGGCCGCCTTTATGCTCACCGGCATCTATACCCGCTGGTGAACGGAGCTGCGATGTCCCGGCGCCTCTGGCTCGTCCCCTTGACCGCCGTCCTGGCACTCCTCGGCCTGACCGTCACACGGCCCTCGGACGCGGCCGCCACGCTGACCGTGGCCCAGGCCATCAGCAGCCAAACCGGCGCCGTGGGCACGGTCACCGGCTACGTCGTCGGCGAGCCCACCGCCACGAGCACCGTCCGGACGAGCAACTTCACCGGCGACACCGCCATCGCAATCGCCGACAGCGCGAGCACGACGGCCACCGGCTCGATGCTCTACATCCAGGTGACCAGCGCCTATCGGTCGTCCTTCGGGCTGCTGAGCAACCCCGGGCTGATGGCCGGCCGGATCACCGTCACGGGCACCCTCACCGCGTACTTCTCGCATGCGGGCCTGAAATCCCCGACGGCCATGACCGCGGGTGGCGGCAGCACCACGCCGACCACGCCGCCGCCGACCGGGGGCACCGACGCCTATTACGCGGCGGCGAGCGGCAAGTCGGGGGCGGCGCTGAAGACCGCGCTGCACACGATCATCAGCTCGGGCGTGACCACCCTGTCGTACGACGCGGTGTGGAACGCCCTGAAGGTCACCGATCAGGACCCGAACAACTCGTCCAACGTGATCCTGCTCTACTCCGGACTGAGCCGCTCGAAGTCGCTCAACGGCGGCGACAGCGGCGACTGGAACCGCGAGCACGTCTGGGCGAAGTCCCACGGCGATTTCGGTACGGCCAACGGGCCCGGCACCGACCTGCACCACCTGCGCCCCGAGGACGTCACCGTCAACGCGCTGCGCGACAACAAGGACTTCGACACCGGGGGTACGGCCGTCAGCGGCGCCACCGGCAACTACACCGACTCGGACTCGTGGGAACCCCGCAACGCCGTCAAGGGCGACGTCGCGCGCATGATCTTCTACATGGCCGTCCGTTACCAGGGCGACGACGCGTGGCCCGACCTCGAGGTCAACGACTCCGTGAGCAACGGCACGTCGCCCCGCCTCGGCCGCCTCTCCAAGCTGCTCGCCTGGAACACCCAGGACCCGCCGGACGCCTTCGAGCGCAACCGCAACCAGGTGATCTACGCCTCGTACCAGCACAACCGCAACCCGTTCATCGACCACCCGGAATGGGTCGCCTCGATCTTCGGCTGACCACCGGACCCGCGGCGGGCCGGGGTGTCTCGCACCCCCGGCCCGTTGCGCCTGCCCGGCCCCGGCTGCCTTTGCCGGAACGGCTCCGCCGAACGGCGTCTCCCTTCCGCTCCGGGGACAGGGTGAAGTGGAGGGGTGCTGGAGGGTCTGCGCGCGACCGCGGTGGCCCGGGCTGCCGTCCGCGCCTTCGAGCAGGGGGAGCTGCGCCGGGCGGCCGACCGGCTGCGCAAGGCCGAGCAGCTGTTCGCCGCCGCCCCCGACTCGGCCGGCCGGCGCGGCGATCTGGGTCGCGTGCAGCATCTCTTCGGGCTGATCCACCTGGAGGAGGGCGACTTCGACAGCGCCCTCGACGCCTTCGCGCGGGCCGAGGAGCTGCTCGGCCACGACGCCCGCAACAGCGTCGAGTACGGGCGGGCGATGCTGGACACGGCGGTGGCGCTCAGCCGGCTCGGGCTCGGGGACGGCGCGGTCGCGTACCTGGATCGGGCGGAGCAGTCGCTCGGTGACCGGCCGGAGTGGCGTGAGCGGATCAGCGACCTGCGCCGCGCGGCCCAGCCGGCCCGCAGGCCCGTGGTGGCGTCCGCCGCGGGGGGCCCGGCGCCCGACGGCTTCTCCCGGGTCCGGCGGGCGGCGGAACATTTCGCGACCCGCGACGTGGCGAAGTTCGTGGCCGCGCTCGGCATGCTCGGCGACCCGAGGCGGCGCGGCGAACGGTTCCCGCAGTGGTGCGACGACGCCTCCGCGCGGGCGGTCGCCGCCGCGGCGAGCACCCGCGATCCGGGACTGTGCGCCGACGCGTACCTGCACCGCGCCGGATATCTGCTCGGGTCCGGAGACCTGGCCGGGGCCCGGGACCACGCTTTGCGCGCGGTGGCGTGGGGCGACGAGCACGCCGTGCGTACGGAATCCTCGCTCGCCCGGCGTCTCACGGCCGCCGGCAGCGAGGCGGCCCGCGAGATCGCGCTCGTCACCGCCTGCCGCCACGGCGACGCCGCCCTGGCCGCCGAACTCATCGAGTGCGCCCGCCTCCAAGCGCTCGGCACCACCGTGCGCACGGTCACCGTGGACGGCGTCTCCCGGCTCGGCCCGCTGCGCCCCGCGGCCGGCGCGCCGCTCGAGCTGCGCGAGCTGATCGACCGTACGGGTGGGCCGGGCGCCTGGTGGTGGGGCGCGTGGGCGTTCAACGAACGGATCTACTGGAGCGTGCTGGCCGACGGGGTCGCCGACTGCGGCCTGCTGGAGGCGGGCGACGACACCGACCTCGGGCGGTTGCTGCAGGAGCTTCTGGAGACGGCTTCCTGTCGTACGGAGGAAGCGGTGTCCGCCGAGCTCGGCCGGCTGCTCGTCCCGCCGGTGCTGCTCCGGGCCCTCCGCCGTCGCGGCCGGCGCACGGATCCGCTGTCGCTGGTGCTGAGCGGCACGCTCTTCGCCGCCCTGCCGGTCGCGTCGCTCGGGGCGGAACCGGTGTCCCCGGACCGCTTCCCGGCCCGCCTGATCGAGTCCGCCGTGCTGCGCCTGGGCCCGCCCGCCGTGCTGGCCGAGCACGTGGCGAGGCACCCGACCTTCCCCGCCCCCGACCTGCCGGTGAGCCTCGCCTGCGTGGACCCGACCGGCGACCTGCCCCACGCCCGCCAGGCCCCGCCCGAGACCGCCGCCGTGCTGGGCGGCGCCACCGAACAGTCCTTGCGGGAAGCCCTGGCCCGGCTCGGCCCGTCGCACCCGAGCCTGTTCTCCTTCGCGGGCCACGCCGGCGCCGGCCTCGACGCCGGCCTCCAGCTGCGCAACGGCGAGTTGACGGCGACCCGCCTCTTCACCGACCCGTGCCCCTTCCCGGCGCGCGCCCTCCTGACCGCCTCCACCACCACAGGCGACCCGGGCACCGGCGCGGGCGAATGGTCAGCCCTGGCCGCCGCCGTCCTCTGGTCGGGCGCCCGCCAGGTGATCGCCACCAACTGGCCGATCCCCGACACCCCCTTCGCCGCGTCCTTCGCCGCCACCCTGACCCAAGCCCTCCACCACACCACCGACGCGGCCGCCGCCGTCCGCACGGCCCAGCTCGAAGCCCTCGCCCACTGGCGCGCCGGCGACCCCGAGGCCCACCCCCTGACCTGGTCCGCCTACGCCGCCCACGGCGTCCGCTGGTGACGTGGTCCCGCGCTCGACGGCGCTCGGGCGCGGGCTTGGGGACGGTGCGGTGGATCAGAAGTTGACGGCCTGGGCGGAGCCCCGGATCTGGTGGACCAGGTAGGTCTGGAGGGCGCCGGCCGGGCCGGGCGGGGCCACGAAGGCCTGTGAGCGGTCGACGGTCTCGACGGCGATGGTCTCGAACTCGACGACGTCGCCCATGGCCACGCGGACGCCGGGGATGACCAGCGTCAGGGTCCGCACGAAGGCGTCCACCGCCTGCTCGAGCGTCACGGTCACCAGTTCCTCGCCGCCGGCCAGGGCGACGCGGGTGATGTCCTCGTTCTCGAAGTTCAGGTTGAGCTGGGCGTCCTGGTAGGACAGCAGGGGTACGCCCTTGATGCTGGAGCTCGAGTAGTTGATCTGCATGGGGCCCGCGAAGTCGAAGAGATTCGCGTCGCTCAGCGTTCTCGGCTGTGATGTCATGGAAGCCAGCCTGGTGCCGGGAAAAACATCAAGTCCATCGACTCCACAGCGGACCCCGGGCCCGGATGATCGGTCCCCCTCGGCGGAGCCCAGCGCGACGACCGAGGGTGGGTGTGCACATCATCTTCAACGCCGGCGACGCGGGGGCCGAGCTCGAGCTGGACGCGCGTTTGCGCAGCCGCGACGCCACGCTCGGCGATCTCGTACGGGCCGCGCTCGGCGGGGCGGAGCCGCCCGCGACGGTCGTCGTCGACGGCCGGCCGGTGCCCAGCTCGACGCCGGCCGGGGACGCCGCCTGCACGAGGGTGCGACGGTGGCGCTGTCCGATTCCGGACCAGCGGGCCGAGGCCCGGCTGCGCGGCGCGATGTCCGGCGGCACGCCGGCGCTGACCGGGGAGCGGGGGGCGACGCTCGCGGGCACGACCGACGCCCGCCAGGGGCCTCCTCTTCACCGCCTGGCTGACATCGGCGCTGTGGTTCCTGACGAGCTGAGACGCGCGAGTTCTAGGGTGAGGACATGAAGATTCTGTCCATCCAGTCGGCGGTGGCCCACGGCCATGTCGGCAACTCCGCGGCCGTCTTCCCGCTGCAGCGCATCGGCGTCGAGGTCGTCCCGGTCTACACGGTCAACTTCTCCAACCACACGGGGTACGGGGCCTGGCGCGGCCCGCTCATCCCACCGGCGGACGTGGCCGAGGTGCTGCTCGGCGTGGAGGAGCGCGGCGTGTTCCCGCAGGTCGACGCCGTGCTGTCCGGCTACCAGGGCGGGGTGGGCATCGGCGACGTCATCGTCGACGCGGTGCGCCGGGTGAAGGCCGCGAACCCGGCGGCGGTCTACGCGTGCGACCCGGTCATGGGCAACGCCAAGTCCGGCTGCTTCGTGGCGCCGGAGATCCCCGAGCTGCTGCGCGACCGGGTCGTGCCGGTCGCCGACATCATCACGCCGAACCAGTTCGAGCTGGGCTTCCTGACCGGCACCGAGCCGGCGAGCATCGAGTCGACGCTGGCCTCGGCCGACCTCGCCCGGGCCATGGGCCCCTCGACCGTCCTGGTCACCAGCGTCGAACGCCCCGACCGCGAGCAGGGCACGATCGAGATGCTGGTCGTCGACGACGCCGGCGCCTGGCTCGTGAACACCCCACACCTGCCGTTCAAGGCGAACGGCTCCGGCGACGTCACGGCCGCCCTGTTCACCGCCCACTACGTGGCGACCCGCGACGCGTCGGTGGCCCTGGAGCGCACCGCCTCCAGCGTCTTCGACCTGATCGAGACCACGTACAAGTCCGGCGAGCGCGAGCTGCAGCTCATCGAGGCCCAGGAGTTCTATGCCACGCCGCGCCTGCAGTTCAAGGCCGAGCAGGTGCGCTGACGCCCGGGGGGAGCGCCCGGCCGGCGCTTCCCCCGCCGATCGACGAGTGACGTCCGCCTCATTGCCGTTTGACGTTTTTCCCGAGGGGCACAGAACAACCACCCCCGAAGGTTTGGAAGGACGTCGCGGTGGAAATCGATCTTCTCCTGGCCGGTGTCGAGCAGCGGGCCCGGCTCCACGGCCGCCGCGAGAGCCTCCGCGTGGTCAGCGGGGTGACCGGCGCCCTCGCCGACGTCCTCCCGCTGCGCGCGTCCGAGCTGCTGGCCCCGCACCTGCCGGCCGAGCTCCGCGTCCGCCTCGACACCCGCGCCCGCACCGAGACCCCGGCCACCTGCCGCGCCTTCCTCGGCCGCGTCGCTTCGATCCTGTACGTCGACCAGCCCACCAACGCCTTCCTCGCCCGCGTGGTCCTGGAGCACCTCAACGCCTCCCTCCGCGTGATCAGCCCCGCCGCGTTCGCCCACCTGGTCGCCCCGGACCTCCGCCCGCTGCTCCTGGCGGGCCGCCCGCCGGTCGCCCGCACGGCCCCGCGCCCGGCCACCCTCACGACCCAGCTCCGCGTCCCCGCGATCATCCCGGCCCAGCGCACCCAGCTCGCCTGACGTCCTCAGGACCGGCCCGGCGCACCCAGCTCGCCTGACGCCCCCAGGACCGGCTCAGCGCATCCAGCGCGCCCGAGTTTCAGGAGACGCCCAGCGCCGCGGCGGTGCGGCCCCAGGCCGGCAACCCTTTCGCCTCCGCCAGGGCCAGGGCGGCAGCCGCCTCGGCCCGGCCCGCGGCGTCGTGTCCGCGAGCGATCAGCAGCTCGGCGAGCGCCGTCCGGGCCGGGATCAGCGGCCAGACCGCCCCGACGCGGGCGGCCTCGGCGATGACCTCGCGCAGGCCCTGCTCGGCGACGTCGGCCGAGCCCTGCAGCCACCGGACCCGGGCGAGGTACAGCCGGGCGTCGGCCATGGCCAGCGGCAGCCGGTACGGGCGGGCGAGAAAGTGCAGCAGCCGCTCCTCCAGCCCGGACAGCCGGCCCGTGACCAGATCCAGGCCGAACGTCGTCAGCTCCACCAGCGGCCGCAGCCGCTCGTAGTCGGCGTCGTCGACCGCGCGGGCACCGGTCGCCAGCAGCGATTCCGCCAGCGACATGTCACCGATGTGCAAGGCGCCCTGGGCCCAGTTGAGGCAGGCGCGGGCGCGTTCGCGGGAGTTGCCGGCCAGTGACGCCACGGCCGCGGTGATCGCCCCGGCCGCCGCCGGGTGTCCACTTTCGAGCAGCAGCGACAGGCGGGCGATCTCGACGGCGAGGACCGCGGACGGTTCACCCGACAGGGCGGCGGCCCCGGCGGCCTCGGTGCAGCGGGCCTGGTGCTCGCTGAGGTGCCGGCCCACCACGGTGTCGGGGGCGGACAGGACGGCGAGGGCCCGGGCGCGCCGGCCGTGGTGGCGCAGGGAGGGCACCGCGCGCTCGATCTCCTCGTAGCCCGCCCGCGCCTCGCCCTGCTGGCGCAGCATCCGGCCCAGGGCCAGCCCGAGCTCGCCCCGGGCGCCCGGGGGCAGCCGGCGGTCGGCGAGCAGGTCGCGCAGGACCGGGATGGCGGAGGCCTGGGCGACGCTCTCGATGGCGGACCGGCCCAGCTTGGCGGCCAGCCGGACGCGGACCGGGCGGGGCAGCCGGGCGTACCCGGTGGTGCCGAGCAGGAAGCGGGCCGCCGAGGCGTCGTCACCCCGCGCCGTCGCCAGATCGGCCGCGGCCTCGGCGTTGCGGACGTGGTCGGCGGGGCTGCCGGCCTCGCGATAGTGGTGGGCCAGCCGGGCGTACGGGCGGGGCTGGTGCTGTTCGAGCAGGTGGGCCGTGCGCAGGTGCAGCAGGCGCCGCGTGACCGGCGGCAACAGCTCGTGCATGACCTGCCGGGCGAGGGTGTGCCGGAACCACAGCTGCCCGTCGCGCTCGTGCAGGAACCCGGTCGCTTCGGCGCGGGCGAGCGCCGCGGCGGCCGTACGCCCGTCGGTGCCGGAAATCGCGGCCAGGGCGCGCGCGTCGGCCCGGCCCAGCACGGCGGCCGCGCCGAGGATCTCGCGCGCCGGCTCGTCGAGGTGGCGCAGGCGCCCGAGCAGCACGTCGCGGAGCAGGGCGGGCACGGCCACGTCGGCCAGCGTGTCGGGATGCTGCCGGATGCGGTCGATGTCGCCGTCGGCCACGAGCGAGCGTACGACCTCCTCGACCAGGAACGGGACGCCGGCGGTCCGCTCGTACAGGTGGGTGATGAACGTGCCGGGCTGCTCGCTCAGGTCGAGCAGCGCGGCCGCCAGCAGCCCCACCTCGGCCCGCGACAGCGGCGGCACCCGCAGCGTGCGCACGGCGGGACCCGGCTGCCACCCGGGCGGCGCCTCGCCCTCGCGCATGGTGATGACCACCCGCACGCCGGGTACGGGCCGAGCACCCAGAAGATCGAGCAGCTCCAGCGTCGCCCGGTCCGCCATCTGCAGATCCTCGACGGCCACCGCCACCGGCGCCAGGGCCGCCAGCAGTGCCGCCGCCGCGCGCAGCAACCGTGTCCGCTCGGCGTCGGGGTCCCCGAGCGGCGCCGGCGCGGGTGGCAACCGGTCGGCGAGCGGCGGCAGCAGCCGCGCCAGCACCCCGGTGACCGGATCCGGACTCCGCAACGGCGGCAACGTCCCGGTGGCGTGCGCGACCCGGATCCCGTCGACCAGCGGCCCGAGCGGTTGCGGCTCCCGCAGATCGTCACAGTGCGCCACGATCACCGGCAGCCCGCTGTCCTGCAGGGACTCCACGACCAGCCGGCTCTTGCCCACGCCCGGCTCCCCGCTGAGCAGCACCACGGGCCCGGCCGTCGCCAGCTCGGCCAGCAACTCCTGCCGCCCGACGAACACCGCGGGCGCCGGCAGCGCGAAGAAAGCGTTCAGCTGAGACAACGGCAATCCTGTCAGGCGCCGGCGGCTACTTCGTCGTTGGTGCGACCGGTGAGGACCGAGCGCGGGTGGTCCTCGGCGTTCCAGCCCGCGACCGCGTGATCGTCACGCTTGTGGAGGAGGAGCCACTCCTCCTTTCCCGCGGGGGACGTGCGCGTGTGGACGAGGACGAAGCGGCCGCGGAGCTTGTCGCCGTCGAGGTCGAAGTGCAGCTCGCCGTCCTCCAGGGCGCCGGAGGCCAGGTGCCACGGGCCGGTGTCCCAGACGATGACGTCGCCGGCGCCGTACCGGCCCGCGGGCAGGACGCCTTCGAAGCTGCCGTAGCTGAGTTCGTGGTCGTCGACTCGGTAGGCGGCCCGGCGCACGCCCGGGTCGAGGGTCGGGCCCTTGGGGACGGCCCAGCTGACGAGGACGCCGCCCAGCTCCAGCCGGAAGTCGTAGTGCAGCCGGCGGGCGCGGTGGCGCTGGACGACGAAGATCATGTCGAGCCGCGGACGACGAGCGTGGTCGGGAGCGTGGTCGGCGCCGGGGGAGTGGCCGCGCCGTGGAGCATCGTCATGACGGCCTCGGCGGCGGCCGTACCGAAGCCGGTCTTGTCCTGGGTGACGGTGGTGAGACCGGGCGGGATCAGGGCCGCGACCTCGATGTCGTCAAAGCCGACCACGGCGATGTCGGCCGGGATGCGCAGCCCGGCCTCGTGGATCGCCTTCATGGCGCCGACCGCCATCTCGTCGCCGGCGGCGAACACGGCGGTGGGCCGGGGGTCGCGCGCGAGCAGGCGTTGCATGGCGGCGTAGCCGCTGTCGAGATAGAAGTCGCCCGCCACCACGTCGTCGTCGGCGAGAGGCAGGCCCGCCTCGGTGAGCGCGTCGCGGAAGCCGGCCAGGCGTTCCGCGGCGGGCAGGGTCGGGGGCGGGCCGGTGATGGTGGCGAGATGCCGGTGTCCGCGTTCGATCAGGTGGGTGGCGGCGAGGCGGCCGCCACCGGCGTTGTCCGACGTGATGTGGGTGCAGGTCGGCCCGGTGAAGCGCAGGTCGAGGGCGACGCACGGCACGGCGGCGTCGACGAGGGCGAGGACGGCCGGGTCACGGCTGCCGTTGTCGATGATGACCACGCCGTCCACGCTGTGGCGCTGCACCGCGCGGAGGAAGCGCTGCCGGTCGTCGAGGCCGGGCGTCTGGTCGGGGGCGAGCATCAGCAGGTGCAGGCCGTGGGCGCTGAGGGCGCTCTTGAGGGCGACGAGGATGTCCTGGAAGAACGGGTGCCGCCAGCCGGGGCGGCGGTGGTCGGTGTCCCACACGAGCCCGACCATGTGCGACTTCTTCGTCGCGAGGGTGCGGGCCGACTCGTTGGGCAGATAGCCGACCTCGGCGGCGGTGGCGAGGACGAGCTGACGGGTGCGCTGACTGACGACCTCGGGGGCGTTGAAGACCCGGGAGACGGTGGCGACGGAGACGCCGCTCCGGCGGGCGACCTCCCGGATGCTCGACACGCGGGAAGTGTAACCGGTTTCAAAACAGCGTCAATCCTGTGGATCTCGTTACCGGCTTGTTACTTGACGGGACCCCGGGTGATGACGGCACACTCGTCCCCATCAATCTCCCGAACCGGTTAAGCGATCTCCGCGAGCCGGATGTAACCGGTTACATCAACGCGAGAGGACCTTTGGCATGCGCTTCTTCCGTACGGTCGGCGTGCTCGCGGCGGCCACGATGCTGGTCACCGCCTGCGGCTCCGGGGGCGACGGCGAAGGTGGCGGCGGCGACGTCACGCTCGACGTCAACCTGTTCGGCAACTTCGGCTACGAGCAGCTCTACAAGGAGTACGAGGCCGCCCACCCCGGCATCAAGATCCAGGAGCACACGGCCGCCTACAACGACCACCACCGCAACCTCGCCACCCACCTCGCGACCGGCTCGGGCGCCGGCGACATCGAGGGCGTGGACACCGGCTTCATCGCCCAGATGCGCGAGGCCGGCAAGCAGTTCGTGGACCTCGGCACCGAGCGCCAGGCCGAGTACCTGCCCTGGAAGTGGCAGGCCTCGCTGACCAAGGACGGCCAGCAGATCGGGTACGGGACGGACGTCGGCGGCCTCGCCATCTGCTACCGCCGGGACCTTTTCGAAAAGGCCGGCCTCCCGTCCGACCGCGACGCCGTCTCCGCGTCCTGGGCCGCGGGCTGGGAGAAGTACCTCGAGGTCGGCGCGAAGTACACGCAGAAGGCCCCGGCCGGCACCGCGTTCTTCGACGGTGGCGGCGCGCTCTACAACGCCGTCATCGGCCAGGCCGCGGAGGGCTTCTACGCGCCCGACAACACCGTCGTCGTGGGCACCAACCCGGAGGTACGCAAGGCCTGGGACCTGGTCGTGCGGGCGATCCAGGGCAACATGTCGGCCAAGCTCGTCGAGAGCTCGCCGGAGTGGAACAACGGCTTCGCCAAGGGCCAGTTCGCCACCATCGCCTGCCCCGCGTGGATGATGACCAAGATCAAGGACCAGGCCAAGGCCTTCACCGGCAAGTGGGACGTGGCCTCGGTGCCCGGGGGCGGCGGCAACTGGGGCGGCTCGTACCTGACCGTGCCCAAGCAGGGCAAGCACGCCGAGGAGGCCAAGAAGCTCGCGGCCTGGCTGACGGCGCCCGAGCAGCAGGCGCGCAACTTCACCTCGCAGGGTCTCCTGCCCTCGATCCCGGCGCTCTACGACAAGCCCGAGATCGCGAACTACAAGGACCCGTTCTTCAACAACGCCCCGGTCGGCAAGCTGTTCACCACCGCCGCCAAGGAGCTCAAGCCGCAGTACCAGGGCCCGCGTACGGGTGACATCCAGACCACCATCCGCGACGGCCTGATCCGCGTCGAGCAGGGCAAGCAGAACTCCGAGCAGTCCTGGACGCAGACGGTCAGCGACGTCGAGCGTCTCGCCAAGTGAGGGCCGCCCTCAGCCGGCTCGACACCAAGGGGTCGCCGTACCTCTACATCGTGCCGTTCTTCCTGCTCTTCGGGGTGTTCGGGCTGTGGCCGCTGCTCTACACCGGCTACGTCTCGCTGAACGACTGGGACCTGGTCGACGCCGGGGCGCACACCTGGGTGGGGCTGGCGAACTACAGCGAGCTGCTGCACGACTCGTACTTCTGGAACGCGCTCGGCAACACGCTGAGCATCTGGGTGCTGTCCACGGTGCCGCAACTGCTGGCGGCGCTGTGGATCGCGCACCTGCTCAACCATCGGCTCCGGGCGCGTACCAGTCTGCGCATGGGGGTGTTGCTGCCCAACATCACGTCCATCGTGGCCGTGACGATTGTCTTCACCCAGATGTTCGGCCGCGACTTCGGCATGATCAACTGGCTGCTCGGGGTCGTCGGCGTCGGCCCGGTCGACTGGCAGGCGAACACGTGGAGCTCGCACCTCGCGATCTCGCTCATCGTGGCGTGGCGCTGGACCGGCTACAACGCGCTGATCTATCTCGCCTCGATGCAGGCGATCCCGCACGACCTGTACGAGGCCGCCGACCTCGACGGCGCCAACCAGCGGCAGCAGTTCTGGCGCATCACCGTGCCCCAGCTGCGCCCGACCATCATGTTCACCGCGGTGATCTCGACGATCGGCGGCCTGCAGATCATGGCGGAGCCGCTGCTCTTCGCGGGCACCTCCACCCCGACCGGCGGCTCGGACCGGCAGTTCCAGACCGCCGCGCTGTTCATGTACGAGCAGGGTTTCCGCGAGTTCCGGTTCGGCTACGCCTCCGCCATCGCCTGGACGCTCTGCCTGGTCATCGCCATCTTCGCGATCGCCAACTTCCTGCTCACCCGGCGCATCGCGAACGAGGAGTAGCCATGACGCTCATCGCCGAACGGACAAAACCGGCCCCGGTGGTGCCCGCGAAGTCGAGGAAGCGCCGGTCGGGCTATCCGCGCCGGGCCTCGGTCTGGACCTATGCGGCCCTGCTCGCCGTCCTCGCCGGCTCGGTGTTCCCGCTCTACTGGACGCTGGTGGTCGCGTCGCAGACCAGCGACGCCGTCGCCCAGGTGCCCCCGGTGCTCGTGCCGGGGGGCCACCTCTTCGACAACATCGCCCGGGTCTTCGACTCGCCCGACTTCGGGCCGGCCCTGGTCAACTCGTTCATCGTCAGCGGCTCGGTCACCGTCTCCGTGGTGTTCTTCTCGACGCTGGCCGGCTTCGCCTTCGCCAAGCTCCGCTTCCGCGGCCGCAAGGTGCTGCTGGCCCTGGCCATCGCCACGTCGATGGTGCCCCAGCAGCTCGGCATCATCCCGCTCTACCTGCTCATGGCCAAGCTCGGCTGGACCGACCACCTGGCCGCCGTCATCGTCCCGGGGCTGGTCACCGCGTTCGGCGTCTTCTTCATGACGCAGTACCTGGGCCGCGCGGTGCCCGACGAGCTGCTGGAGGCCGGCCGGGTCGACGGCTGCAGCACCTTCGGCCTCTACTGGCACGTCGTGCTGCCGGCCGCGCGCCCGGCGGCGGCGGTGCTCGGCCTGTTCACCTTCATGCAGGCCTGGAACGACTTCTTCTGGCCCCTGGTCGTCCTGCAGGACAACCCGACGGTCCAGGTCGCCCTGTCGTCGCTGGCCAGTGGCTACACCACCGACTACACCCTCACCCTGACGGGAACGCTGCTCGCCACGCTCCCGATCCTGGTGATCTTCATGCTCCTCGGCCGCCAGATCGTCGGCGGCATCATGCAAGGCGCGATCAAAGGTTGAACACCATGCAACTGACAGAGATGCCGGACGGCTTCGTGTGGGGGGCCGCCACGGCGGCGTACCAGATCGAGGGCGGGGCCGCCGAGGACGGGCGCGGCGAGTCGATCTGGGACGTCTTCTGCCGTACGCCCGGGGCCGTCGTCGGCGGCGCGTCCGGCGCGGTGGCGTGCGACAGCTACCACCGGTGGCGCGACGACGTGCAGCTGCTCGGGGATCTCGGCGTGGACGCGTACCGGTTCTCGGTGTCGTGGCCGCGGGTCCTGCCGGCCGGGGCGGGGACGGTGAACAAGGCCGGTCTCGACTACTACGACCGGCTGGTCGACGCCCTGTGCGAGCGGGGCGTCCGGCCGTTCGTCACGCTCTACCACTGGGACCTGCCGCAGGCGCTCGAGGACGCGGGCGGCGGGTGGCGGGTGCGGGACACGGCCCACCACTTCGCCGAGTACGCGGCCGTCGTCGCGGCCCGGCTCGGCGACCGGGTGCAGGACTGGATCACGCTCAACGAGCCCTACTGCTCGTCGATCGTCGGCTATGCCGAGGGGCGGCACGCGCCGGGCGCCCGGGACGGGCACGGCGCGCTGGCGGCGGCTCATCACCTGCTGGTCGGGCACGGTCTGGCGGTGCCGGCGATCCGGGCCGCCTCCCCGGGCGCGCGGGTCGGCATCACGCTCAACCTGTCCCCGGCCGTGCCGGCCACCGACAGCGAAGCGGACCGGGCGGCGGCGGCCCGGATGGACCTGATGCTCAACCGGCAGTTCACCGATCCGGTGCTCGGGGGTGCGTACCCGTCAGGTTTCGAAGATCTCTATGCCGGCGTGAGCGACCTGTCGTTCCGGCACGACGGCGATCTCGCGCTGATCGGGGCGCCGCTGGACTTCCTCGGCGTCAACTACTACTACCGGATCCACGCCGCCGACGCCCCGCACGAGCAGCCCGACCCCGCCCTGCGCAGCGCGTGCGACATCGGGGTGCGGTCGGTGCCGCGCGAGGGGGTGCCGGTCACCGACCTGGGCTGGCCGATCGAGCCGCAGGGGCTGCACGACACGCTGCGAGGTCTCGCCGACCGGTTCCCGCGCCTGCCGCCGATCTACGTCACCGAGAACGGCGTCGCCGAGCTGCGCGAGGACACCGGCCCGGACCCCAAGCGCATTGAGTTCGTCGCCGCGCACGTGGCCGCGGCGGCCGCGGCCGACGTCGACCTGCGGGGCTACTTCTACTGGTCGCTGCTCGACAACTTCGAGTGGGCGCGCGGCTATGGACCCCGCTTCGGCCTGGTGCACGTCGACTACCCCACGGGTACGCGCACCCCGCGCGCGAGCTATCACTGGCTGCGCGAGCAGCTGCGGGCTACGAGCGTGCCCAGAGCCAGTCGGTGATGCGGGCGACGGCCTGATCGCGGTGCCGCCGGTACGTGTTGAACGACAGGTGCAACGTCTCGGCCACCCGTTCCTGAGTGGTGACGGGGTGCAGGAACGTGCGGTCGACCAGGTCGTTCAGCGCCGGCGGCAGCGTGGCGGCCGCCTCCTCGACGAGCTCGCGGAGGGGGCTCAGGCGCGTGCCCAGCAGGGGATTGTTGTCGAAGTCGCGCAGGGCGGCCCGGACGGCGGCGTCGAACTCCGCGCGGCTGAGCACCACGGCACCGGCGTCCGCCGCGGTCGCCCGCGTCGGCTCCCCGTCCTGCCGGGCCTGCACCACGGCCATCCACTGGGCGACGTCGACGCGCCGCCAGTCGTGGGCGAACACCGGGTGCTCAGCGCCGTCGAACGCGGGCCAGAAGTCCAGATTCTCCATCGTGGGACCCCATTGGCCGGCGTCCGCGTAGGCGCCGTTCAGCGTCCACGCGACGCCGGTCAGGGTGAGGATGTCGAGCGTCTGGCACGCGGCGAAGAGGGTCGTCGACGGCGACGGCCGCTGCCCGTGCTCCCGGTCGACGAAGAACCGCCACGCGCGGATCACCTCGCCGGGACGCGGGGGCGCCTGCTCCTGGGCGTACCGCCACATCGCCTCCGCCGCGGGGTCCGCGCTCGTGCCGTCCAGGGTCAGGCAGGCGGCGTAGCCCCGCGGCTCGCCCGACAACGTGCGGAAGACCCGGAACGCGCCCGGGTCCCGCGCCATCCAGTAGCCGGCCTGCCGGGCCTGCTCGGCCCCCTGCCACGTGCCGGTCATGGCTTCGATCGCCGGGCGGTCACCGGGCCGCAGATCATCCACGTACGCCTGCAGTGTCGCCGGGGGAGTGCTGCAGGTCTCCACCCGGGAGCGGCCGCCCGCCAGCACGATCGAGCCGGTGATCAGGCGCAGGCGCTCGCCGCGGTCGGCGGTCGCGCGGATCCGGGCAAGGGTCGCCGCGGAGAGGCGCCGGTGCAGCTCGGCGTAGCCGCCGGGATCGCGCCAGCGCAGGTCGGCGTCGAGCGCGTCGCGGACCACGTCGTGCGGATACAGCCCGTACGGGCCCTCCTCGACGAACGACAGCGTGCGCAGCCACTTGAACAGCTCGCCCGCGTCCTCCCCGGCCACCGCGCGCAGCAGCTCCTCGGTCGTGACCGGCAGATGCGCGCACACCTCGAGCGCCGTCCGGTGCCGCGAGGTCGGTGCCGCGTCGACGGTCCGGGCCAGCAGCGCGCTCACGCAGGGCTTCGGGCTGGACCGCCTCCGCTCGCTGCTCGACGTGTGGCGGCGCCACGACTGGCGGGCGCTCGAACGCCGGTGGAACGCGATCCCGCACTTCAAGGCCCGGCTGGACGGGCTCGACATCGCCTTCTGGCACGTCCGCTCGCCGGAGCCGGACGCGCTGCCGCTGGTGCTCACGCACGGCTGGCCCGGCTCGGTGCTGGAGTTCGAGGACGTCATCGGCCCGCTGACCGACCCGGTCGCGCACGGCGGCCCGGCGGCGGACGCCTTCCACGTCGTCGTCCCGGCGCTGCCCGGCTTCGGCTTTTCCGGGCGCCCGCGGGAAACAGGCTGGAATCCCGGGCGTACGGCCTCCGCGTGGGCGTCGCTCATGACGGAACTCGGCTACGAACGCTTCGGGGCGCACGGCGGCGACTGGGGTTCCTTCGTCAGCACCGAACTGGCCCGCATCGTGCCCGAACGGGTCGCCGGCCTGCACCTCACCATGCCGCTCGCGGCTCCACTGCCCTCGGACGCCGACACCGCCGACGAGACCGAGAAAGCGATGATCGCCCAGCGCGACCGGTTCGTCCGCAGCGGCATGGTGCATGTGCTGGCGCAAAGCCTGCGGCCACAGACGTTCGGCTACGCGTGGCTCGACTCGCCAGCCGGGCTGGCCGCGTGGCTCGGCGAACACCTCGACGCCTTCGCCGACAACCGGGGCGTTTCCCAGGAGCGCCAGATCGACAACATCGCCCTCTACTGGTTCACCAGGACGGGCGCGTCCACCGCCCGCTGGTACTGGGAGTCCGGCCCGCGCTGGTCGCCCCGCAGCGCCGAGGAGCAGAACGCCCAGCCGGTCACCGTGCCGACCGCGTTCACCCTCTTCCCCGGCGAGCCGTTCCCCGTGGCCCGGCGCTGGGCCGAGCGCCGCTACCAGAACATCACAGCCTGGCACGAGCAGAAGCGCGGCGGGCACTACCCCGGCTGGGAGCACCCGGACGTGCTGGTCGACGAGTTGCGGAGCGCCTTCCGGGCCGCGCGCTGAGGATGGGCACCGAACGGGCAGCGGATGGGCTGTGGCCCGCTGCCCGTCCGCCCGACCATCGACGGCATGGACCCACGGGTACGCCGGGTGGTCGCCCACATGCGCGAGCGGCTGGGGCACCGGCTCACGATCGCCGAGCTGGCGGGCGTGGCGCGGCTGAGCCCGTACCACTTCGTGCGGGTCTTCCGCCGCGAGGTCGGCCGGACACCGCACCGGCACCTGACGCTGCTGCGGGTCCGCGAGGCGCAACGCCTGCTGAAGCAGGGCCTGCCGGGTCACGGCCGTGGCCGCCCACTGCGGCTTCTCCGGTACGCCCCACTTCTCGGCGGTGTTCCTGCACCACACCGGATGCCGCCCGTCGCGATGGGCGCCCGCCGCGGTCCCGGCCCCGTCCGTCGCGGGTGTACGGTCGCCCGGTGGCTCGTGACCCGCTCTACGAGATCCTGGACGACCGGTTCCGCACCGGGAAGTGCACGGCGGGCGACTCCCGGCTGGAGAAGCTCTCCGACGGGTGCTGTTGGGCCGAGGGCCCTGTCTAAGTACGACGATCGGTGACGGTCGTCGCCGACAGCTTCGACGGCCCAACGGCTTGGTCTTCTCGCTCGACGAAAGCCTCTCGGACAGCCGCGCCACCCACATCCGCGAGCTCACCGTCCGCGACGACGGCTCGATCGGCGCCGACCGGGTCTTCGCGACATGCCGCTCGGGCACCTTCGACACCATCCGCTCCGACGCCGGCGGCCGCCTGTGGGCCGCGGCCATGGGCGGCGGCGTGCACTGCTACGACCCGGACGGCACGCTGCTGGGCCGCCTGCTCGTCCCGGACGTCGTCGCCAACATCCGCTTCGGCGGCCCCAAACGCAACCGCCTCTTCCTCGCCGCCGACACCGCCCTCTACTCCGTCGTCCTGGCGTGACGGGACCGCCCATGCTCCCGCACCCTCCAGCCGCCTGGCAGCTCCTCCCCGCGACCTTCCCGGCAAGCGCAGTCGATCATTCCGCACGCACTTGTCGCGGCAGATCAGTGCGCCGTCTTCGGCTGGGACGGTTTCGTGCGAGGATTTCCTGGTGAGCGACGAGTCTCCGACACCGGCCTGCCGACGGTGCGGGCGCCAGGTGACGGTCTCCCGCGATCAGTGCGAGGTCTTCGAAGACATGCACTACGTCTGCTTCCACTACGAGTTCGAGCACGACCCGGCCGACCCCGATGAGGAGTGCGGCGCCGGAGGGTGCCCGTCCGCCTCGGTCAACCCGCGTCCGGAGCGACGCCCCGACACCCGACTCACCGCAAGCGATCGCTGACCATCCCGCTGTCAGCGGCGGATCCGTGCGTCCTGGTCGGCCGGACCTCGGGTCCCGGTCGCCCGGCAGTGCGCCGGAAGCAGTCAGCATCGCCCGGACCGCCCGGTCCTTGCGGGTACTCCGGACTCTCGACTGGCGGAAGGCTGGTTCGATGGGTCGATGAGCGGTTTCGAAACAGCGTTGCTTGTCATCGCCGGCATCGGGTCGGTCGCTGCGGCATCCGGGGCCTGGCTTCAGGAACGGCGCAGCTCGGCGGCCCAGCTGGCGGCCGTGCAGCGCAAACTTGATCTGGTGATGGGCCACCTTGGTATCGCCGCGCCGGAAGAATCCGAGGTGATCCACCACTTGGAGAACGGGCGGACGATCGAGGCCGTCCGCGCCTACCGCAAGCAAACCGGGTCGAGCCTGCTCGAGGCGAAGCAGGCGGTGGACCGGATCGCTGCCGGCCGCGGCCTCACTGGGCAGTGACGCAGCGACGAAGCCGGCGGCGCTTACAGCTCGAGCAACGTCCGTAGCCGGTCACGCCGCTCATTGTCGGTGGCAGAGGGGTGCGCTCAGCGCGCATATCTCATGAGCTCTCATCATTGGTTTGCCGAGGACCGCGCCCGTATTTCGCGCGATGTCACGGAAGCGTGCTCCCCATTGCGCTCGTTCGCACCGACGCATGTGAATACGACTAGAAGGCGGCGGCAAGGTTCACTCGCCACCGGTTCGTGAAACGAGCCCAGTCGAACAGGTCACCGGTTGCACGCTTGCGGTCACGCTCGTCATCGGCGCCCGCTTGTGCTCGCCTTCTGTTCGCCTCACGGAAGTCCGCACGCGCGGCTTCGATCCACCGCAGCTTACCGTCGGGCGTCCGGGCCTCAGGGGCATCGCGCCGCATCCGGGCGGCATGGCGCAGAGCCTTTCCGAACGCTCGCCGGACCCCGTGCGCACGCCGGAAGCCCTCCTTCTCCGCGGAATAGTTGCGCCGCCGTGTCGAGTCGCGCAGCCACGCTAATTCGACGGCCGAGAATATTTCCGTCTGAACCCACCTCATTACTTGATTCTTCTCCCGCGACTTCAAGATCGGAAGTGGTGACTGAATGAGGGGCGTCACACAAAATTGAATGGCAAGTGGTGCACGTCGGCAATCCCGCAAGGCGGTGCGGTGCATTCTGCGGCCAGGGGGTGGAGCCCGGAGAGGCGGGGCCACGACGCGGGCCGCACGCGTTCGATCACCGCCTCACTGTCATCGGCAGATCCGGACATGGCATGAGCGCTGAGTTCGCGCGAGCCAGTGCGCCATGTCGGCGCGAGGTAGGTCAGCGGCTGAACAGCGCCATGCGGCCGAAGTCCTCGTCCAGCTCGCGGATCAGAGAGAATCCCGCCGGGGCGGCCTCGGCCACCAGGTCGGCCATCGGGCGGGCGAAGGGGAGCCCCTGCGCGTGCGCCACCATGCGGCGCAGGGCGAAGTTGGCCAGTTCGGCGCGTCCGGCCGGGGCGGTGTCCAGCTGTTGGAGGAGGAGCAGGCCGCCGGTGCGCAGGCTGCGGTGGATCATGGCGAGGGTGGCCGGGCGGGCGGGGAGCGGGAAGAAGGGCTGGGCCCAGAAGGCGATGTCGTACGCGTCCGGCGAGTCGAAGTCGCGCGCGTCCTGCACCCGGATGTCGACGCGGTCGTCCACGCCCAGTGCTCGGGCGCGGGAGCGGGCGACGGCCGCCACCTCGGGGACCACTTCCAGGGTGGTGGCGCGCATGTCCGGGAGCATGCCCGCCGCGGTGAGGACGAAGCCGCCGACGCCGCTGCCGACGTCGAGCATGCGGCCGTGGGCCATGGCGGCGGCGACCTCGGGGACGGCTTCGAAGATCTTGGTGACCACCGCGCGGGCGCCGTCGCCGGGGCGGAAGGCGTTGGCGCGGGCCACCGTGAGGGCGTCCTCGGCGGACAGTGTGACGACTCCGGTGCGTACGGCGGCCTCGGTCTGGCGGGTGAGCAGCGTGGCCTGCGCGATCCGGGCCGGCAGGTCGCCGGGGGCGTCGTCGGCGAGGGCGGCGGCGAGGCCGGGTGCGATCCGGAAGCGGCCGGGGGCGACTTCCTCGGCCAGGTCGTGGGCGACGAGGGCGGCGAGCACGTCGCCGGCCCGGCCGGTGGTCAGCCCCGCGAACGCGGCCACGGCGGCGACGTCCCGCTCCTCCCGCAAGAATCCGGACAGCTCCTGGGCCGCGCTCAGCAGGGCGAGCGCCTGGGCGCCCTGACCCCACCGAGCCAGCAACTCTTCGATCCCCATGAATGCATACTGCATGGCCCAAGGGGCACCTGCCTAGCGAGGCCAGAGCGAGAATCCCATCCCGCCGAAGACGAGCAGCACCCCGGCGAGGATGAACCAGACCGTGATCTCCTGGTCCTCGCGGTGCAGGCCGAACTCCTTGGGCAGGTCGCCGAGCACGTCGTCGAGCTGGCCCGCGTCCTCGGCCTTGAAGTAGCGCCCGCCCGTGGTGTCGGCCACCGCGGTGAGCGCCTCCTCGTCGATCTCCTGGATGCGGCTGCCGCCGAAGCCCCCGCCCCCGAACCGCCCGCCGCCGAAGGAGTCGTTGCCGACCTGGTCGGGGCTGCAGACCATGGGCGCCGGGTTCGTCGTCCCGAAGCCGATGGTGAAGACGCGTACGCGCCGCGCGGCCGCTTGCTCGGCGGCGACCGCGGGCTCGACGCCGGTGCTGTTCGCGCCGTCGGTCAGCACGACGATCGTGTCCGGCTCGTAGTCGCCGTCCGGGCCCGGCGGGACGTCGCCGAGGTCCACGCCGGTCGCCGCCACGTCGGGGTTGGTCTCCGCGATGGCGTCGAGCGACGTGAGGATGGCCTGCCCGATGGCCGTGCCCCGAGCCGTGGTCAGGGTGTCGAGCGCGTCGAGCAGCTGATCCTTGTCGGTCGTGGGGGAGACGAGCAGGCCCGCGATGCCGGAGAAGGCGACGAGCCCGATCTTCGTGCCGTCCCGCTGGTTGCTCACGAAGTCGCGGGCGGCGTCGATGGCGACGGTCATGCGGTTCGGGGCGATGTCGGTCGTACACATGGAGCCGGAGACGTCGATCGCGAGCAGGATCGACGTGTCGTTGGCCGGCACGGACACGGACGCCTGGGGGCGGCCCGCGCCCACGGCCAGCACGAGCAGGCCGGCCAGGAAGAGCCAGACCGGGACGCGGCGGCGCCAGGCGGTCCGGCCCGGCAGCGCGGCGCGGATGAGGGCGATGCTCGGCACGATCACGGCGGCCCGCTTGCGGCGGCGGTTGAGCCACCACCGGGCCAGGAGCAACAGGGGTACGGCCAGCAGGGCGACCAGCGCCCACGGCCAGCTGAACGACATCAGACGAACCTCCCGTGCCAGAGCAGGCCGAGCAGCGCGCCCGCGACGAGCAGCAGCAACCCCGCCGCGGCGATCGGACCGGTCAGCTCGAGCGGTTCCTTCTCGGTGGTCAGCCGCAGGTCGATCGACTTCGTCGTGTCGTTGAGCGCCGCCGCGTCGCCGGCCGCGTGGTAGGCGCCCCCGCTCACCTGCGCGACCGCACTCAGCAGAGACTCGTCGAGCGCGGTGTTGAGCTGGTAGCCGTCGACCTCGACCGTGGCACCCCGCGCGGTGCCCACGCCGACGGTCTGGATCCGGACCCCGGCCGCCGCCGCCAGTTCCGCGGCTGCCTCGACGTCCGGCCCGCCCGTCTCCTGCCCGTCCGAGAAGACCACGATTGTCGCGGAGGGCCAGTAGCCGAGCGAAGGAGCCGCCGCGCCGGCCTCGGGCAGGGCGACCGGCTTGCCGACGACCGCGCCCAGCGCGACGAGGATCGCCTGCCCCAGTGACGTACCGCCGCCGGGTTTGAGCCGGGCGATCGCCGCGGAGACGGCCTGCCGGTCGTCGGTCGGGGCCTGGGTGAGCAGCGCCTGGTCGCCGAAGGGCAGCACGCCGATGTCCACGCTGTCGGCCTGCGCGGCGACGAACTCGTTCGCGGCGGCCTGCGCGGCGCCCAGCCGGCTCGGCTGCACGTCGGTCGCGGACATGCTGTTCGACACGTCGAACGCCAGGACGACGGTCCCGGCGCGGTGCGGCACCGCGACCTCGGCCTGCGGGCGCGCCAGACCGACGAGCAGCACCGGCAGGGCGACGAGCAGCAGCACGTACGGCAGATGGCGCCGCAGCACCGCCCGGCGCGAGCGGTTCGGGGCGAACCCCGCGCCGGTCCAGGCCGCGGTCCGCCGGCGCTGCACCAGCGTGTACGCCCAGCCGGCCGCCACCGTGACGAGCACGGCGACCACGACGATCAGTGGCTGCTGGAAGCTCATCGGCGCACTCCCGAGCGGCGGACCATGGCGAGCAGCGCGCCGAGCAGGTCCTGGTCGGTGGTCACGTGGTGCGGGGCGACCCCGGCGCGGCGCATGCTCTCCGCCAGCTCGTCCTCGCGCGCCCCGACCTGGTCGGCGAGGCGGCCGCGCAGCAGTGGGTCACTGGTGTCGACGAGCACCTGCTCACCGGTCTCCGCGTCCTGCACCAGGATCAGGCCCAGGTCGGGCAGCTCGTGCTCGGCCGGATCGGTCACCCGGATCACGACGGTCTCGTGCCGGTGGGCCAGCTGCCCGAGCGGGCGGTCCCAGCCCGGCTCGCCGATGAAGTCGCTCATGACAAAGATCAGACTGCGGCGGCGTACGGTCGTCAGCGCGGCCAGCTTCAGCATGGCGGCCAGGTCCGTGGTCCCCGTCGACGCGGCCGGTTCGCGCAGCAGCTCGCGGGTGATGGTCAGCACCTGGTCCCGGCCCGGGCGCGGCGGGATGACCGCGTGCGCCGCGTTGTCGTACAGGATGGCGCCGATCCGGTTGCCGCCCTGCGCGACCAGCCGGCTCAGGCTGACCGCCAGCTCGGTGGCGACGCCCGCCTTCCCGTTCCGGATCCCGAACCTCATGGACGCCGAGCGGTCGATCACCAGCCAGGCCGTCAGCTCGCGGTCCTCGGTGTACTGGCGGACGAACGGCTCGTCCAGGCGCGCGGTCACGTTCCAGTCGATGTGCCGGACGTCGTCCTCCGGCGTGTAGGCGCGCAGGTCCGTGAAGTCGATGCCGGTCCCGTGCCACACCGTGCGATAGGCGCCCTGCAGCCGGCCGTCCAGCCGGCGGCCCAGGCGCCACTCGAGGCGGCGCAGCAGCTTCTCGGGTGCTCCCGCCATGGGTCAGCGGCCCCGCCCGGCGGGCTCGGGCGCCGCCACGTTGGCCACGATCTTCTGCAGGATCGTGTCGGGGGAGACGTCGTCGCCGAGCGCCTCGTAGCTGAGCACGAGCCGGTGACGCAGCACGTCGAGGGCCAGGTCGTCGATGTCCTCGGGCACCACGTACTCCCGGCCGCGCAGGTAGGCGAGCGCCCGGCCGGCCTGCACGAGACTGATCGAGCTGCGCGGGCTGGCGCCGAACTGCACGTAGCGCGCGAGGTCGGGCAGACCCGCGCGGGCGGGGTCCCGCGTGGCGTGGGCGAGCAGGACGGCGTACTCGATCAGGCTGGGGTCGACATAGACCTGGTCGGCCTGCTGCTGGAGGGTGACCAGGGTCCCGGGGTCGATGATCCGCTGGATCGTCGCGGCCGGGCTCAGCGAGCGCTCGACGACCACGAACTCCTCGGTCACGCTCGGGTAGCCGATGACGACCTTCATCATGAACCGGTCGACCTGCGCCTCGGGCAGCGGATAGGTGCCCTCGCTCTCGATCGGGTTCTGGGTGGCCAGCACCAGGAACGGGTTCGGCACCTGATGCGTCTCGCGGCCGATGGTGACCTGCCGCTCCTGCATGACCTCGAGCAGCGCGCTCTGCACCTTGGCCGGGGCGCGGTTGATCTCGTCGGCCAGCAGCAGGTTGGTGAAGACCGGGCCGAGCGAGACCTGGAACTCGCCGGTCGGCTGGTGGTAGACCCGGGTGCCGAGGATGTCCGCGGGCACCAGGTCGGGCGTGAACTGCACCCGGTGGAACTGCCCGCCCACGGCCTCCGCGAGCGACTTCACGGCCAGCGTCTTGGCCAGCCCGGGCACGCCCTCGACCAGGACGTGGCCGCGGGCGAGCAGGGCGACCATGAGCCGTTCGAGCAGGACGTCCTGGCCGACGATGGCCTTCTTGACCTCGTAGAGGACCTTCTCGATCGGGCCGGCATCGCTCTGGGCGTACGTCATGCGGTTGTCCTTTGGTCTCTAGAGAGGCGGGGTCTGCCCGTCGCCCTCGCCGCCGCCGCCGAGGGCGGTGCCGATGGGGACGGCGAAGCCGATGCCGATGAAGGTGCCGGCGCTGGTCGGGTTGGCGAGCGAGACGACGATGCCGACCACGGCGCCGCCGTCGTTGATCAGCGGCCCGCCCGAGCTGCCCGGGTTGACCGCCGCGTCGAACTGGATGAGGCCCTGCGTCGCCCCCTCCTGGTCGCGGGCCAGGTCGCGGTCGACGCCGGAGACGACCCCGTCGCTCGTACTCATGGTCAGGCCGAGCGGGTTGCCGATCGCCACCACCTTGTCGCCGACCTGCACCCCGCCGCCGAGCGTCGCCGGCACCAGCGTCTCCGGCCCCTTCTGCGGGCTGAGCACGGCGATGTCGTTGTCCGGGTCGCTGCTCGCCACGCTCGCGGGCGACGTGGTGCCGTCGGTGTAGGAGATCCTGATGGCGCTCGCGTTCGCCACCACGTGCAGCGCGGTGAGGATCGAGCCGTCGGCGTTGGCGATGACGCCGGTGCCGATGGCCGACTCGGTCATGCTGGTGGCGTTCGCCTTGGCGCCGCGGGTGGTCTCGATGCGGACCACGGACGGCAGCAGCGTCTGATAGACCTCGCCGGTGGTCAGCGGCCCCTGCGACGCCGACGGGGACGGCCTCGCCGGAGGTGCGGCCTGCTCCTCGTCGCTGTCGCTGCCGCGGGTGAAGACGACGACGGTGAGCACGAGCGCCCAGGCGACGACCAGGCCGATGCCGATGCGGCGGCGCAAAGTGACGGGGGCGGGCTTTTTGTCCTGTTCCGGGGGCGGATCAGTGCCCAGCACCGTCATCTCGGGACGCTCCATTGCTTGAGCCTAGAAGCGTCACCTCAAAATTGACCGAAAGAGAGTGATGCTCTTTCCGTGACGGTATGATCACTTAACGTTCGATAGGCTGCGGTCCATGCATGTCGCGGTGGTCGGCGCGGGGCCGACGGGTCTCTACACGGCCATGGTGCTCGCCCGCCGGGGTCATCGGGTCACGGTCGTGGATCGCGATCCCGGCCCGGCCCCCGACGGCACGTGGGACCGGCGCGGGGTCATGCAGTTCCACCATCCGCACGGGCTGCGGCAACAGGTGGCGGACGCCTTGGAGGCCGAGCTGCCCGACGTCAAGGACGCCCTGCTGGCGGCCGGGGCGTCGCTCACCGTGCGGGGCTCGCAGGTGGTCGGGCTGACCTGCGGGCGGCCGCTGTTCGAGCGGGTGCTGCGGGCGGCGGCCGTACGCGAGAAGGGGGTGACCCTCGTGACCGGCCGCGCCGACGACGTCCTGCCCGCCGCCGGTCGCGCCGCGGGCCTGCTCGTGGACGGCGCGCCGCTGGCCGCCGACCTGGTCGTCAACGCCTCCGGCCGCGCGGGCCACGTCGCCGACGCCCTGCGCGCCCCCGTCGTCGAGAGCGACTGCGGGGTCTCGTACGTCGCCCGGGAGTACCAGCTGCTGCCGGGCGCCGCGCCGGGGCCCACCAGTGCGGCGGTCGGGCTGATCTCCCGGTTCGACGGCTACATCGGCGTGGTGTTCCTGCAGGACAACCGCACGGTCTCGGTCTCGTTCACGCACCTCACCACGGACACCGAGCTCGCCGCCGTCCGGCACCCGGCCGCGTACGAGGCCGTCGTCCGCACGATCCCGGGCCTCGCCGAGTGGACCGACCCGGCCCGCACCCGCCCGGTCTCGCGCGTGCTGCCCGGGGTGCGACTGCGGAACACGTACCGGGGGCAGCTCGGCCCGGACGGCAAGGTGGCCCTGCCCGGCCTGATCCACGCCGGCGACGCGGTCTGCACCACGAACCCGACCGCCGGGCGCGGCATCGCCACGTCGCTGCTGCAGGCCCGCCGGCTCGTCGAACTGCTCACCGAGCACCCGGCCGACCTGGTTTCGCTGAGTCTCGCCTTCGACGACTGGTGCACCCGGGCGATCCGGCCGTGGTTCGACGATCACCAGGCGTGGGACCCGGATGCCGTACGCCAGCTGGCCGGCCTCGACGTCGACCTGTCCCGCCCCCTGACCTCCGGCCACATCACCGCGGCCGCCGACGCCGACAAGTCCCTGATGCCCCTGGTCCTGCCCTTCCTGTCGATGACCGGCCTGCCCGCGACCCTGGCCGCCGCCGAACCGCGGGCGCGCGAGCTCTACGAGTCCGGCTGGCGCCCGGCCCCCGCGCCCGGCCCGAGCCGCGCCGAGCTGATCGCTACCATGCGATCGACCCCAGGCGCAGATGACCGAATTCGTTCAGGTCAGCCCCGCTGAGCCAGGAGAACCAGAGCGTGCCGGCCGGCGACAGCTCGGGATGCCCGGCGATGGCGTAGCAGCCCGTCGGCGGCGGGCACCCCTCCGGCACCTGACCCGCCGGGCCGGGCACCCACGGGCCGGCCGGCGTGGCCGCCGTCAAGATACGGAAGTCGCCGCTGCCGAACGCCGTCTGCACGATCATCCCGTACCGGCTGCCGTAGTTCGCCACGTGCACCGACCCGACGTAGGGGAGCGCGGTGACGCCGGTCGCCGTGGCGCTGTCGGCCGACCAGCCCGAGCCGTTCCACCAGCGGTAGGCCGAGGCGGTCGCCCAGCTCGCGGCGGGAACACGGGCGGCCAGGACCCCGGCTGCGTCGTACGCGTACAGGTAGAGGTACCCGTCGGTGCCGTACACGGGTGATCCGAGCCGTCGCGCCGTGGGCAGCCCGGTCTGCGCCGAGGCGGCCACGAACGGCGTCGCGGTCCTGGTGATGCGGTTGGTGGCCGGGTCGTACAGGGCGAGGCTCAGGCGCACCGCCGGCAATGGCCCGGTGACGCAGGTTTCCGCGTACGTGATCAGCACCGTCTGCGTCCCCGGCACGGCGACCACCCCCGACGGCCACGACGCGGGGTACCCTCCGCCGCACCCGAGGTTGACCGGAGTCGGCAGGAACGGCGCCGGACTGGTCCGCCCCGGCGCGGGTGCCTGCGGGGGAGTGGGCAACTCCCGCAGCGCGTCCGGCGCCTGCCCCGGCGTGTACGGCCCCGCGGCGGCTGTGGTCCCCGGAATGAACGTGTCTTGCACCGTGTCCCCGAACAGCCAGACACTCTCCGTCGCCGAATAGGCGGCACTGAGCCCGGCATCCCGCGAGATCCGCCGATCCGCCGTGTCCGCCGTCGACAACGGCCGCCCGGCGTCGACCGTCGCCACCTTCCCGTTCCCGGCGGTCCGGAAGTTCTGCGTCGCACTCAGGTCGCCGGCGTCCGGCTGCTGCCCCGGGTTGCTGACCGGATTGCTGCGCTGCCCGACGCACGTCCCCGGCTGCGGCACGTTGCTGTCCCCGAAGCCACAGAACTGCGACCGATAAACCGTGTCCGCCGACAACCCGGTAACCGCCTGGTCCACGTCGGCGTAGTTCCCGCCGGTGCTCTGATTCCACTCCCGGTGCACGGTGCTGGTGACCCCGCCGGCCCCGTCGGCCCAGTACTGCCACCAGAACGTACAGGGATTGTCCGTCGTCTCCGCCGCACAAGCCGCCTGCGCCCGCAACGTCGCCGTAGTCGCCGTGACGTCAGTCGGCGCCACGGACCACCCACCACACCCCGCCAGCACCAAGGTCGTCGCCGTCGCCGCCAGCCGCCGCAGTCCGCTCATCCGGCCATTGTGGACTCCTGGCGCCGCGCGTCACACCCCTCGTGCCGATCGTGCCAAGACTGCGCGGTGTCAGTCGAGTGGCAGCACCACACAGCGCCGGCAGCGGGCTTCGTACGTGTAGGTGCCGTCGTCGGGGAGGGCGGTCGACGGGGCCAGTTCGCGGAGGAAGGGCTCGCCGTGCTCCAGGACCTGGGTGTGGGTCGCGTCCAGGGAGCGGCAGACGTCGCAGACCGCGCGGCGGTGGATGACCTTCTCCGGGGCCAGTTCGAGGAGGGCGGTGACCGGGGCGAAGAGCTTGCCGCGGTGGTCCAGGTCGATGCCGGCGACGACGACCTTGACGCCGCGGCGGACCGCCTCGCCCAGGGCGGCGATGTCGGCCACCGTGAACATGTGGATCTCGTCGACGCCGATGACCTCGACGCCGGGCTCGGCGGCGCCGGCGAGGGTGGTCACCTTGACCGTCTGCAGGCTGCCGCCCGAGCGGGAAGTCACCGCGGTGTCGCGCCCGTGCCGCGCCGACTGGTAGATGCGGTGCGGGACGCCGGCGTGCCGCAGCGGGGACAGCAGGCTGATCATCTCCAGCGACTTGCCGCCCTTCATCGGGCCGAGGATCACGGTCAAATCCATCCGCAGACCGTGCCATCGACGCTCCGGCATGCCGCACCCGGCCCGCACCCTGGAGACGATCACCACAGCTGCCTAGGGTGAGGGCATGGATCGTCCTGAATGGGTGCCCGCCGAGGTGGACATGATGGTGCCGAACGCCGCACGCGTCTACGACGCGGCGCTGGGCGGTACGCACAACCTGCCGGTCGACCAGGAGATGCTGCGCGAGGCCGAGAAGCTCTTCCCGGACGTCTCCCGGCTCGCCCACGCCAACCGCGCGTACCTGGGCCGGGCCGTGCGCTTCCTGGCCGGTCAGGGCGTCCGGCAGTTCCTGGACATCGGCTCCGGGATCCCGTCGGTCGGCAACGTGCACCAGATCGTCCCCGACCGGCAGGTCGCCTATGTCGATCTGGATCCCGTCGCGGTGCGGCACGGCCGGCAACTTCTCGCGGACAACCCGCGCGCGGTGTTCGTACGGGGCGATCTGCGCGATCCGGACGGCATCCTCGACGATCCGGACGTACGCCGGGTCATCGATTTTGATCTGCCGGTCGGTCTGTTGCTCGTCGCCGTGCTGCACTTCGTCCCGGACGACGATCAGCCCGGCGCGCTCGTGGCCCGCCTGCGGGACCGGCTCGCGCCCGGCAGTCATGTCGCCATCTCCCACGGCACGCTGGTGGAGGACGCGGCGGAGTCGGTGGAGGGCGTCGGCGAGCTCTACCGGCGTACTCCGCTGCCGTTCTTCGTGCGCAGCCCGCAGCAGATCGCCGACCTGCTCGACGGCTGGGATCCATTGCTGCCGGGCGTGGTCCCGATCAGCGACTGGCATCCGGAGCTCGACGACGAGGTCACCCCCTGCCCGATGATCCTGGGCGCGGTGGCCCGCCGATGAGAAGCGCCGAGTGGTACGCGGGCGATCTGCGCAACAGCTACATCCACCGCGCGTGGATGCGCCGCGGCCTGCCCGCCGACGCCTTCGACGGCCGCCCGCACATCGCGATCGCCAACACCGCCTCCGACCTCACGCCGTGCAACGCCCACCTGAACGAGGTGTCGCGCAGCGTGGCCGACGGCATCCACCGCGCCGGCGGCATCGCGCTGAACCTGCCCGTCGTGTCGCTCGGCGAGACGCAGGTGCGCCCGACCGCGATGCTGTGGCGCAACATGGCCGCGATGGCGATCGAGGAGATGCTGCGGGCCAACCCGATCGACGGCGTCGTGCTGCTCGGCGGCTGCGACAAGACGATCCCCGCCCTGCTCATGGGGGCCGCGTCGGTCGATCTGCCCGCGGTCGTCGTGCCCGGCGGCCCGATGCTCACCGGCACGTTCCGCGGCGTGCCGCTCGGCTGCGGCACCGACGTGTGGAAGCTCTCCGAGGAGGTCCGCGCCGGCACCCTGAGCGCGCTCGAGTTCCAGCGCTCCGAGTCCTCGATGATCAGGAGCAAGGGCCATTGCAACACCATGGGTACGGCCTCCACGATGGGCCTGCTCGCGGAGGTCCTCGGCGTGACGCTGCCCGGGGTCGCGGGCACCCCGGCCCCGGACAGCCGGCTCCTCGAGGCCGCGCACGCCACCGGTGTCCTCGCCGTCGAGCTCGCCCACACCGACCGCCGTCCCAGCACCGTCCTGTCCCGCGCCTCGTTCCTCAACGCCGTCGTCGCCCTCGCCGCCCTCGGCGGCTCCACCAACGCCGTGGTCCACCTGCTCGCCATCGCCGGCCGTCTCGGCATCGACCTGACGCTGGACGACTTCGACCGCGCCGGCGCGAACGTGCCCCTGCTCGTCGACCTCCTGCCCGCCGGCCGCTTCCTCATGGACGACCTCTACCGCGCGGGCGGCCTGCACGCCGTGCTGACCGAGATCCGCGACCTGCTCGACCCCGCCGCCCTCACCGTCACCGGCCGCCCCTTCGTCGACCACCTCGGCGACGCGCGCGTCTATGACCGTGAGGTGATCCGCCCGAGGGAACAGCCGCTGCAGTCCCACGCCGGCATCGCCGTGCTGCGCGGCAATCTGGCCCCTTCCGGCGCGGTCATCAAACCGGCCGCCGCCTCCCCGCACCTGCTGCGCCACCGCGGCCCGGCCCTCGTCTTCGACTCGGTCGAGGACGTCCACGCCCGCCTCGACGACCCTTCACTCGACGTCACCGCCGACTCGGTGCTGGTCCTGCGCGGCTGCGGCCCCAAGGGCTATCCCGGCATGCCCGAGGTGGGCAACCTCCCGCTGCCCGCCAAACTCCTGGCCCAGGGCGTCCGCGACATGGTCCGCATCTCCGACGGCCGGATGAGTGGCACCGCGTACGGCACGGTAGTCCTGCACGTCGCCCCGGAGGCCGCCGCCGGTGGCCCCCTGGCCAAGGTCCGCACCGGCGACTACATCACCCTGGACGTCCCCAACCGCCGCCTCGACGTCGACGACCCGGCCTTCCTCGACCGCGACCCGGCCCCCGAGGCCGTCAAGGGCTACGCCGCCCCGGTCCGCGGCTGGGAACGCCTCTACGTCGACACCGTCACCCAGGCCGACACCGGTGCCGACTGCGACTTCCTGCTGGGATCCAGCGGTGACCGGGTCTCCCGCGAATCTCACTGATGTTCTCCGGCGCTACCGGGGTGGCCTCGCCGTGAGCGCGGCGGTGCTGCTGTGCTGCTGCGGCGTCACGTCGCTCGTCGCCTTCGAGCGCGTCAAGGAGCACCGCGACCGCCCGCCCGTCCGCGCGGCGGCCGAGGCAAGGAGGGCGGCGCCTGGAAGGTCTGCAACCCGACGGCCCTGGAGAACGCGCAAGGAGGTTGACGATGGCCGACCCGATCGATCCTTCCGGTCTGAACCGCACGCTGGCCGATGTGGTGGCCGCGCTCGGCCGGACCCAGGCCCTGCCCGGCGACCAGGACGAGCGAGAGCCACCGATCGGTACGGGTGAGGCCGCCGACGGCCGGGTCCGCGCCTGGGCGGCGCTGCCGGGGCGGATAGCGGCCCTGGAGGTAGAGCCCTCGGTGCTCCGGCTGAGTGCCGGAGAGCTGACGCGGGAGATCATGTCGGCCGTCAACGCCGCGCTCGCCGACCTGCAGGATCGAGTCGCCCCTGCCCCGGCCGACCTCGATGCGCTGACCGGCCGGCTCAAGGACATCCAGTTCGATGCCGAGCGCCAGTTCGCGAAGCTGACCGCGTCGCTGGTCGAAGCACAGGAGCAACTCACCCGCCGGGCCGGTGAACGATGACCGGCTTCGCGATCGACCCCGAGCGGCTCACGGCCTCCGGGGCCGCGCTGCAGAGCGTCGCCGCACGGCTTTCCTCCGAGCTGGTGGCCTTCCGGGCCGAGCTGGCCGGGTTCGGGTCGCCCTGGGGGAGTGACGACATCGGCTCGCTGATCGGCGCTGCCCACGACGAGGTGTCGTCGTGGGCGTTCGAGTGCTATCAGGACGCCCTGGAGGAGCTGGCCGCGGCCGGCGCCGACGTGGTGGACATGAGCGTGCAGTACGTGGAGGGCGACGAGGACGTCAGCCGCCGGTTCCGTGGTCTGCTCACCGAGCGGGAGGACTGACCGATGGGCCTGGAGATACCGGGCGAACTGCGGTCGCTGCTCGGCATCCTCGGATACGACTGGCCGGAGGCCGAAGAGACGGCGCTGGTCGAGATGGGCCGCGCGTGGATGTCGTTCTCCGGCCGTCTCGAGGCGATCGTGTCAGACGCGGCGTCGACTGCCTCCGAGGTCTGGACCGGGCACGAAGGTGAGGCCGTCGCCGCGTTCCAGGACTGGTGGGCCCGGCCGGACAGCCCGGCCACGGTGCTCGTCGACGGCGCGAATGCAGCCACGTTGACCGGCACCGGCCTGATGGTCTGCGGCGGAATTGTGCTGGCCCTCAAGATGGCGATCATCGCCCAGCTCGCCATCCTGGCGGTGCAGATCGCCCAGGCGGTGGCGACGGCGGCCCCGACGTTCGGTGCGAGCCTCATCGAGATTCCGATCTTCCAGCAGCTCACCCGGTCGATCGTCGGAAGTCTCGTCGAGAACGCCATCGCGCAGCTTCTGGACGGGTGACCAGGCATGGCCCGGGGCTCCGGCCGGCTCATGCGGGCCGCGCTGCGGTTCCTCCGCAAGACGCGCAAGCGCGCCCGCCCGGATCGGATGAGTCCGCACTTCACGACCCACACGATCGGCGGCGGCCATGTGCGGCCGGGCCAGTCCAAGGGCTCCGGTTACCACTACCGCCCGGGCGGCGAGGACTTCCCCGGCCGCCGGCTCGTGCCCGGCTCGGAGATCACCTATCCGAATGGCGTGTACGAGGCGCAACCCCAGTTCTTCGACCCGACCCTGAACCCGCCGACCGGCGCCTGGAAGCCGAAAGCCGGCAACGGCGGGATCAGTACCTTCTTCCCCGACGACTGGACGCCGGCGCAGGTGGACAACGCGGTGTCCGGCGCCTTCAAGAACGCGACACCGCTCCCCGGCAACATGTGGGCCGGTACCTACAATGGCGTCACGATAAGAGGCTTCTACGACCAGGCCGGTGGCTTCACGCACGGCTGGCCCGTTCCCTAGCGCATCGAGAGGCACCGCGGTGGGTGTTGTCAGCTTCGGGATCGATCCCACGTACGGCCTGCCCGTGTACCAGGTCGAGGACCAGCGGTACGACCTGCTGGGCCAGTGGCTGACCGCCGACCTCGACCGGTTCTTCCTGGTCACCCTGGACGCATTGGCGATGGCCGACGAGGTCGCCCGCGGCGAGCCGCCGTTCGAGGAATGGAGCAGCGAGAACTACGCCGTGTCGTTCAGCCCGGCGGAGCTGTTGATCACCAACCTGTGGGTGCCCGGCGCCGAGGGTGCGTTCCCGGCCGATGTCGCCCGGGCGTCGATCGAGGACTACTGGCGTTTCCTGGTTTCTCAGCCGGAGCGAGTATCCGTCCGGGCATACCGTCCCGACCTCCTGAGATGGCAGGCCGACCTGCTCTGGTGGGAGGAGAAGTGGGGCCGCACCCACCCCTACCGGGGCCGGCTCTTCTGACAGAAAGCGGCCCTGCCCCGGAGCACCGGGACAGGGCCGTGAAGCAGAAGCCGTCAGCGCAGACGCGCCTCGATGGCTTCGATGATCTTCGGGCGGAGCTCGGCCGCGCTGATCACGGCGTCGACCGAGCCGACCTCGACCGCGCGCTGGATGTTGTGGATGCGGTCGAACTCGGCGGCGACCTCGCCCAGCTTCTCCGCGCGGACCGAGCCGCGGAGCTCGTCCAGCTCCGCGGTCAGCGCGGCCTTGTCGGTGCCGGTGGCCGCGGCCACGCGGGCCTCCAGGTCGCGGATGCGCGGGTCGGCCGCCGTACGCGCCTTGACCTCGCCCGAGAAGACGACCGCCGCGGCCGGGGCGCCGCCCAGCACCGAGGCGAAGGAGCCCTCCAGCGCGAGGACCGTCATGTTCGGGTTGAGCGCCTTCGAGAAGACGACGAACGCGCCGCCGTGGTAGCGCGAGATGACGCAGAAGACGATCGGGCCCTGGAAGTTGACGATGGCCCGGCCGATCTCGGCGCCGTACTCCAGCTGCAGCTTGCGCATCGACTCGGGGGAGCCGTCGAAGCCGGACAGGTTGGCCAGCACGACCAGCGGGCGGTTGCCCGAGGCCGCGTTGATGGCGCGCGCCGCCTTCTTGGACGAGCGGGGGAAGAGCGTGCCCGCCGTGTACGTGTCCGGCCCGTCGGTGGGCGGGAAGCCGCGCCGCGGCACCGATCGCGACTCGATGCCCAGCAGTGTGACCGGGATGCCGCCCAGGTGCACGTCCTGCACGGCTGCCGTCTCCGCGTCCGCCATGCCCGCCCAGCGCTCGAGCACGGGGAAGTCCTGGTCGCTGACGGCCCGCATGACCGTCCGGATGTCGAACGCCTTCTTGCGGTCCGGGTTGTGCTCGGCGGAGAAGATCTGCCCGACAGTCGTGAAGTCCGAGCCGAAAGCGTGCGGGTAGTCCGAGACGTCCCGGGAGACGGGGTCCGACGTCACGGCCCGCCGCGGCGACGACTCGCCCGGCAGCACGTACGAGTGATCGTAATAGGACATCAGGATGTCGCGCGCCGCCGGCAGGGTCGGCGCCCAGTACTGTGCCTGCCCGTTCGGCCCCATGACCCGGTCGTAGCCGCCGATGCCGAAGTTGTCCTCGGCCGACACGCCACCCGAGAAGTCGAGCGACTGCTTGCCGGTCAGCACCATCGCCGAGTCCGGGGTCATGATCAGGACGCCGCGCGTGTGCATGAGCATCGTGGCCTCGGCGTTCCAGTAGGGCTGGGCGCCCACGTTGATGCCCGCGACCACGATGTTGATCTCGCCGCCGTCCTGGGTGAACGTGACGATGCGCTTGAGCGCCGCGGCCACCCAGTCCATGTTCTCGGTGCCCGAGTCCATGGAGATCTTGGCGCCGGCCGACAGCGCGTACCACTCCAGCGGCACCCGCATCTCTGCGGCCAGGTCGAGCGCGGCGATGATCCGGCGGCACTCGGGCTCGGCCAGCGCGCCCAGCGCCTTGGTCGGGTCGCCGAGCAGCACCACGCGCGTGATGCCGTCGGGGTGGCGCGACGTCGGCGTCGTGACCACGCCGGCGACGATCGCCGCCTTGTTCTGCCCCTTCGGCCGGTCGACGGGCTCCAGGACCCCCGACGCGGCGAGGTCGAATTCGCGGAAGGACCCGAGCAACCCCGTCAGCTCGTACGGGTAGACGGTGTTGCGCGCCGCCGCCCGCAGCACCTTGAGCCGGTAGTCGTCCAGCGGCTCGACGGCCTCGTCGGTCAGCTCGCCGAACGTCACCTCGGCACCGCCCGTCACGCCCAGCGCGATCCGCACCGACGTCTTGACCAGGGCGCCCGTGTCGCGGTCCCGGCGGCGGGCGATGAACTGGATCTCCTCGAGACCGGCGCCCGCCGTCGTCGGGAGCACCCGGGCGGCGAGCGTCTCCACTTCCTCCCGCGTGATGTCGATGGGCGGCCACACGTACAGGACAATGCGGTTGGTGTTGAACCTCTGCTTGGAGGCCCGCCGAGCCTGCGCGCGGCGGAGCGAGTCGAGGCACGTCGCGATCGTGTCCTCGGCGGTGGGCAGCGCCACCAGGCGGCCGTCCTGCTCGCGCAGCTCGGTCAGGTCGCGGACCTGGGCGAAGGCGACGAGCCGGTCGTCGGAGGGGTTGCCCCGCGCGACGGCCTGGAAGAGGTAGACCTCCTCGTCGGCCGCGCGCAGCCGGGTGAGGTCGAACTTGTGCCAGCGCTCCAGCTGCATGCGCTGCGCGATGTAGGGGTGGATGCCCCGGATCAGCCGGTCCTCGACGCCGTCGCGGAACGTGAAGTGGTGGTGCATCACAGCGCCGTTGCGCCCCGCCACGGTGAACGTGATCCGGCCCGCCTCGGCCGGGTGCTCGCGCAGCACCTCCTGGAGGGCGGCGGCCATGGCGTCGAAGTCCTCGGACTGGCTCTCCCAGGCCACGTAGATGTCGGCGGCCACCGCGTCGCCGAAGGCGGCCAGCCCGTCGAGCGCGCCGCCCAGCGCGTCGAAGCGCACCGCCGCGGACACGATGGTCCCGTCCGTGCGCTCGGCGACGACGAACCCGTCGGTCGTGCGCAGCGCGGTGAGGTTCTTGTTGCCGTAGTAGCGGCGGTTGAGCACCTCGAGCATGACCGAATTGTCCAGGTCGGCGCGGAGCAACCGCTGACCGAGCAGCCGGACCAGCGGCTCGGTGCTGCGGACCATCTCGGCGACGCGCTCGTCGCGGTCGGCCGCCTGCGGGTCGGCGTCGAGGTGGCGCAGGTTGCGGCGCACGTCCGCATAGACCCGGGCGCGCTCGCGGCGCAGCAACGGCTGGGCGAACCACGCGAAGACGACGCCGCGCGCGAGGTCGGCGACCACCGGGAAGCGGACCTGGGTCGCGCCGATCAGCCGCTCGAGGGCCAGACCGGTCGGCTCGCGCAGCGCGTCCTCCGGCGGGGCCTCCTGCAGCCACGTGCGCAGCACAGTCGTCACAATCCGGACGTCGGCGGCCGCGCGTTGCTGGGCCAGGAAGATGCGGAACACGGCCGACTCGAGCGCGGGCGAGCGCTCCAGCTCGCTGACGCCGTAGTGCCGCAACGCCTTGGTCAGCTTGGCCTGGAACGACGCCGGGAGACCCGCGCGCTCGACGTCGAGACTCTGCAGGTACGTGTGGAAGAACTCGCGGGCGCTGTGCACGTGCGTGTCACTCGCGGCGTCCTCGCCGGCGGGCCGGTTGCGGCTCAGCTCGGCCAGGTCGGCGAAGAGCGAGAGCAGCTCCAGCTCGCCCTCCAGCGAGCGCTGACCGCTCCGGGCGGCGAGGAAGCCCGCCAGCACCCGGCCCTGGTCGATCGGGTCGACGTCATAGCCGAGCAGCAAGTTGCGCAGATCCTCGAGACCGCGGGAGTGCGGCCCGTCCGCGGGGAGATCGAGCTCGACCGCTTCGCCCGCCGCCTGCTCGGCCTCCGCGCCGTCGCCGAGCGGCTCCAGCCGCAGCAGCGGGGCGCCGCTCTCGACCTGGCTGCCCACCGCGACGACCAGCTCCTTGAGCCGGGCGCGGAAGGGTGCGCGCAGGACGTTCTCCATCTTCATGGCTTCGAGTACGAGGACCGGGGCCCCCGCCTCGACCTCGGCCCCCACGGCCAGCGGCGTCGCCACGACCAGCGCGGGCATCGGGGAGCGCAGCACGCCGCCCTCGTCCCGGCTGACCCGGTGCGTGACGCCGTCGACCTCGACCAGGTGGATCGGGCCGTGCGTGCCGGTGAGCAGCCGGTGGCGGCGCCCGTTGACGGTGATCTGGCCGGCGTGGGTGTCGTAGCGGTCGAGCTCGACGTCGGCCGTGCGCACGTCGCCGCCCGCCTCGATGCCGACGCGGAAGCGGTGGGCGCCGACCCGGGCGACGCGGATGCGGTAGCTCGCGCCGCGCAGCTTGAGATCGAGCGGCGTACCGCTGCGGTGCTGGACCTGCGGGCGTCCGCCGAAAGCGGTGGAGAGCAGGCGCTGCCGTTCGGCGCGCTCCTCTTCCTCGTACGCCTCGATGGCCGCGGCGGCCAGCGCGACGGCCGAGTGGCGGTGACTGACCAGGCGGCCCTCGGCGCGGACCCGGTCGATCCAGCCCGTGTCCGCGCTGCCGTCGATGACTTCCGGCTGGTCGAGCAGGTCGAGCACGAAGCTCTTGTTGGTGGCGCCGCCCTCGATGACGACCGTGGTCTCGGCCATGGCGCGGCGCAGGCGGGCGAGCGCCTCCTCGCGGTCCGACCCGTACGCGATGATCTTGGCAATCATCGAGTCGAAGTCGGCCGGGATCGTGTCGCCCTCGCTCACGCCGGTGTCGACCCGGATGCCGGGGCCGGCGGGCAGGTCGAGGCGCACGATGCGGCCGGGGGAGGGGGCGAAGTCGCGGTCCGGGTCCTCGGCGTTGAGCCGCGCCTCGACGGCGTGCCCGCGCTCGGCCGGCGGCGTGCCCTCCAGCCGGTTGCCCGACGCCACGTGCAGCTGCGCCTTGACCAGGTCGAAGCCGGTCGTCGACTCGGTGATCGGGTGCTCGACCTGCAGCCGGGTGTTGACCTCGAGGAACGCCAGCAGGTCGTCGCCGGGGTGGTAGAGGAACTCGACCGTCGCCGCGCCCCGGTAGCCCACGCGCACGGCCAGCCGCTCGGCCGACTCCTTGAGCTCGGTGACCCGCGCCGGCGGGAGCACCGGCGACGCGGACTCCTCGATGACCTTCTGGTTCCGCCGCTGCACGGAACAGTCGCGCACGCCCAGCGCCCACGCCGTGCCCTGACCGTCGGCGATGACCTGCACCTCGACATGCCGGGCCCCGGTGACCAGGCGCTCCAGGAAGACGATGCCGCTGCCGAACGCGCGCGCCGCCTCCTGCGAGGTCCGCTCGTACGCGTCGGCCAGCTCGTCCGCGCTGCGGATGACCCGGATGCCGCGCCCGCCGCCGCCGGCCGTGGCCTTGAGCATCAGCGGGTAGCCGATCCCGGCCGCCGCCTCGGTCGCCGCCTCCAGGCTCTCGACCGCGCCCCGGCTCCACGGCGCGACGGGCACCCCGACCTCCTCGGCGATCAGCTTCGCGCCGATCTTGTCGCCGAGCTTGCGCATCGCGTCGGCGCTGGGCCCGACGAACGTGATGCCGATCTTCTCGCACAGCTCCGCGAACGCCGGGTCCTCGGCGACGAAGCCCCAGCCCACCCACGCGGCGTCGGCGCCGGACTCCACGAGCGCGTGCTCCAGGACCTTCAGGTCCAGGTAGGGCCGGGCGGACGCCGGGCCGAGATCGATCGCGCGGTCGGCCTCGCGGACGAAGGTGGCCGTCCGGTCGACGTCGGTGTAGAGGGCGACGGTCTCGATCGGCTGTCCGGTCTCCGCGGCGAGATCCCGCACGGCGTGGATGAGCCGGACGGCGGCCTCACCGCGGTTGACGATGGCGACACGGCTGAACACCAGAGCTGGCCCTTCTGAGGATGGAACGCTGCTGACTCCACCTTTCCTCCTCCCGGGCGCCCGCGCCATGTCGTCCGCAGCGCGGGCCATCGGGGCAGCTTTGTAGGAAACCTACAAAGACGTTGGTGGCTCGGGTCAATCGTGGGCGGCAACGTCGCGGACGGCGCCGGCGATGACCGGGAAGTCCTTCTTGAGCAGAGCACCGTGGTTGCTGGCGACCTTCGCGTGGACGCGGATGTTCGGATTGCGAACGGTGACCGCGTCGAGGCCGGCCCGGATCCGTTCCTGCTCGTCACCGCGACTGCCGAGAGAAGAGCCCGAGGCGACCACGTACCGGGTGGGGACGGTGATGGCGTCGAGCACGGGTCCGAGCTCGCGTTCGCGGGACAGCCGGCCGAGCTCGATGTTGCTGTCGGCCTGCTGGGCGGCGGTCATCCGCGGGGTCAGACCCGTCGGGCGCATCAAGGGCAGGAACCAGCCCATCCGCCGGAACAGCTTCCGGATCCGTCGCTCCATGGCCTCGTCGAGCCAGTCGTGCGGGAAGGCGCCGTCGACCATGACCGCGCCGATCGTCCGGTCCGGGTTGCGCCGGGCCCAGTGCGCGGCGACCACCGCTCCGTAGGACCAGCCCACCACCAGGGCCCGGTCCACCCCGCGCGCCGCCAGGACGGCGTCGACGTCCCGCACGGCGGCCTCGAAGGAGTAGTCCGCCGAGCGGCGCGACCGGCCGCGCGCCCGCTCGTCGTAGGTGATGTGCCGCCACCCGGGGCCCAACTCGGCGACGACCCGGCGCCAGTACCCCTGGGTGGCGAACTGCCCGTTGAGGTAGACCACCGGCACGCCGGCCCCACCGCTGTCGGTGACGGCCAGCGCCGTGTCCTCGACCGCCACCATGCCGGACCACGCCGATGCGGCCGGGACATCGCTGTTCCCCGTCATGCGTCCCACCTGCTCCTGAGCAGTCATCGCGACCCCCTTCGATGCCATGTTTCCAACACCAGAAACGCTACGTTGCCTTCACTGGATGGGCAACAGTCATATTGCGTTGACCTGGCGTCCTGGCTGCTAGAAGCGCCGAAGTTGTTGCAATGGTTATGAACGTAAAGCAACTTATCCCTTCGTACCGTTGCAATGAGCGATCGATGAACGCAAAGGTGACGGCCGTTGCCGGCGGTGCGGTAACTTTCTTTTGGGAAGCAGGTACTCGCGGGCTCGGCAAGCACCAGGAGGCACTCATGGCGACGACGACGGCGGCGCAGAAGCGCGCCCAGGCCAAGGCGGAGTACGACGCCTTCCTCGCCCAGTGCCCGAGCCGCAAGCTCCTCGACCGCATCGCCGACAAGTGGGTCACCCTGATCGTGACCGCCCTCGGCGGCTGGCGCCCGGACACCGGCCCCGGCGAGCCCGGCCCGCTGCGCTACTCCGAGCTGTCCCGCCTGCTGGCCGGCGTCAGCCAGAAGATGCTCACCCAGACCCTCCGCAACCTCGAACGCGACGGCCTGGTCACCCGCACCGTCGAGCCCACCGTGCCGGTGACGGTCACGTATGAGCTGACCGAGCTGGGCCTCTCCCTGCGCGAGATGATGGGCGGCATCAAGAGCTGGGCCCAGAACAACATGGACGAGGTCCTCGCCAACCGCGACAAGTACGACACCCGCGTCGCCTGACGCGGTCGTGCCCGAGGGCCTGTCGTTGGATCGATCTTGGGGGGCGGCGTGGACGGCGAGGGTCGCGGGACGTTGACCGGCAGGCCGCTCGCCATCCTGGTGGTCGACGTCGGAGTCTTCGTGCTGCTGATCGGACTGGCCCCGGCGACTTCCGGGTCACGCCGCAGACGGTGACCGCGACGACCTCGGTCCGCGCGAAGGGACAGTCCCTGGTGACCGTGGAACTCCTGGTGGATCCGGCGCCGGGGCCGGAAGCGTTGACCGTGGATGACTTCTGGCTGCTCGACTCCGGCGACGGGCCGGCGGTTCCCGGCGGCGGGGACGCGCCGTCGGAACGGCGCGCCACCCGGGCGCCGGGGTTACTTGACGGCGCCGCCGGTGATGCCGGAGATGATGCGGCGCTGGGCGAAGGCGAAGATGACGATGAGGGGGAGGCTCATCAGGATCACGTACGCGAACACCAGGTTCCAGTTGTTCTGGTAGAGGTTGCTGCTCGCCACCGAGTAGAGGTTCAGCGGCAGCGTCGTGACCGATCCGCCGCCCAGCACGAAGAACGAGTAGAAGACGTCGTTCCAGATGTAGAGGCAGATGAGGATCGTCGCCGTGGCGATGACGGGGCGCAGCAGCGGCAGGATCACCTTGAGGAAGATGCCCAGCGGCTTGGCGCCGTCCATGCGGGCCGCCTCTTCGAGCTCCAGCGGAATGGTCCGGATGAAGCCGGTGATGAAGAAGACGACCAGCGACATGTACATGCCCATGTAGACGCACATCATCCCGAAGGGCGTGCTGGCCAGGCCGAGCTGTCTGAGCAGGAGCACGATCGTCACGACGGCCGGCGGCAGGATGATGCCGCTGATGGCCGCCGAGTAGAGGATCGAGACCATTTTCCCCGTACGCCGGGCGAGCACCCAGGACGCGAGGGAGCCGAAGATCAGCACGCCCAGCACGGCCGGGATCATGACGAGCAGGCTCCCGAAGAGGGCCCACAGCATGTCGCCCTGCGTGAACGCCTGACGGTAGTTGTCCCAGACGTGCCACGAGGACGGCAGGGTCAGGTCGGGGATGTTCGCCTCGCCCTGGGACTTGAAGGACGTGATCAGCGCGAGCCACAGCGGGATCCCGATCGCGGTCACCAGCAGGACGACCACGATCACGGGGTGCAGCACGCGCGTCCAGAGCACCGAGCCTTTCACGACAGCACCCGCTCCCTCTTGCGCAGATACCCGATGACGGGGAAGGCCAGGATCGTGACGATCAGGAAGAGGACGAGGCTCATCGTGGTCGCCTGGGCGAAGAGGCCGTTGCCGTACACCTTGAAGATGTAGATGTTGAGCACCTCGGTCGTCTGGGCCGGGCCGCCGCCGGTGGTGGCGAGGATCGTGTCGAAGCCGTTGAACGAGCCGAGCAGCGCGGTCGCCACGTTGAACGTGACGGCCGGCGCGAGCAGCGGGAACCGTACCTGGGTGAAGGTCTTCCAGACGCCCGCGCCGTCGAGGCGGGCGGCTTCGAGGACGTCCTCGGGGATGGTCTTGAGGCCGGCCAGGAAGATCACCATTGCCAGCCCCATCCACTTCCACGAGTTGACGAAGGCGACCGTGACGACGGTCCAGGTGGTGCTGCCGAGCCAGGGGACCGAGACGTGCAGCAGGCCGTTGAGCGCGCCGTCGGGCTTGAGGAGCGCCTGGAAGATGTAGCCGACCGCGAGCGCCGACATGAGTACCGGGACGAAGAACACGACCCGCGCGAAACGGTTGAGCCGCGTGTCGCGTTCGAGGAGGAGCGCGAGCCCGAGGCCCATGCCGTTCTGCAGGATCGCGACCAGGACGGCGTACACGATGGTGATCCTGAGCGACGACACCAGCGAGCCGTTGCTGAGCACGGACTCGAAGTTGGCGAAGCCGACGCCGGCGATGTCGTCGTGGAAGGCCGACCAGTTCGTGAAGGCGTAGATGAAGTTGAACAGCGTCGGCAGGAAGAAGAACACCATCAGGATGGCGAACGCGGGCGCGAGGAACCAGGTGGGGTAGAGGCCCCCTCCCAGGAGGGGGCCCCGTCGTACGGATGGCGCTGTCACCTCAGAAGCCCTGGATGCCGAGGGCCTGGGCGAGCTGCGCGAACTGGGCCTGCGTGGTCTGGGCGACCTGCTCGGGGGTCATCGTGCCGTTGACCATGTTCGCCAGGTTGACATAGAAGTCGGGGTTGACGGCGGCGTTCTGCTGCATCGAGCCCGCGGCGGTGTCCAGCGCGGCGGACGCGTCCTTCGCCACCTGGGGTACGCCGTCCGGGGTCGGCACCGACGGCTCGATCGAGACGCCCTTCGCGGCGGTCAGGTAGTCCTTGTAGTCCGTCTGGAGCCAGAAGCTCAGGAACTGCCGGGCTGCCGCCTCCCGCTTGGCGTCGCCGGTCTTCATGGCGACCAGCGCGTTGTCACCACCGGGCACCGACGTGGCGACGTTGCCGTCCTGGCTGATCGGGAACCAGCCGATCTTCTTGTCGATCGTCGCCGTGTCCGCCGTCGACTGCAGCAGCGACGTGAACGAGGTCAGCTGAAGCACCATGCCGGCCTTGCCGTCGAGCAGCGCCGGGCCGGACTCGGTGTACTTCGACGTCTTGTTGTCCGCGTTGAACAGCCCGTCGTCGTTCATCTGCTTGAACTGCTTGATGGCGTCGATGATCGGCGGGTCGGTGAACTTGAGTTCGTTGGAGTTGACCTTGTCCCACATGCCGTCCTTGGACTGCTCGGCCAGCAGCACCTGCGGCCACCACTGTGTCGGCCACTGGTCGCCGGCGGCGCCGAAGAAGGGGGCCGTACCCGACGCTTTGATCTTGCCGGCGTCGGTCAGCAGCTCCTGGAAGTTCTTCGGCGGGTCAGTGATGCCGGCCTTGGCGAAGACGTCCTTGTTGTAGAAGATGCCCAGCGTCGACGGCACGTTGACGAACGCCGCGTAGTTGTGGCCGTCGACCTTGCCGAGCTGCTGGATCGCCGGGGTCTGCTGCGCGAGCCAAGGGGCGCCGTCGAGCTGCTGCAGCCCGGTGGCCGGCTTGAGCAGCGCCAGCATGCTCCCGGTCGGCTGCCACGTCGCGAGGTCGGGCTTGGCGCCGGTGGCGAGCTTGGTGGGCGCGTTGGTCTCGTACACGTCGGGAATGATGACCTTGTTGATCTTCGCCCCGGTCTGCGCCTCGAACGCCTTGATGACACCGTCGGCCATCGTGGCCGTCTGCGTGGCCGTCCAGAAGGTGAGCGTGACGTCGTCGAGCTTGGCCGTCGGGTCGTTCCAGGTGACGCCGCCGCTGCCGGTGTCGCTGCCGGGGTTGTTGGCGGAGCAGCCGGTGAGCAGGGCGGCGACCGCGCCGACCGCTATCGCTGTGCGGAGCTTGTTCATGATCAGCTCTCCTGTCGGGGGGTGGGGTCGAGGCGGAACAGGCGCGCGGCCGGTCCGGGGGTGGTCGTGAGTTCGAGGTGTCCGCCGGTCGTCCGGGGCTGCCAGTCGGTGAGGTGAGCGGGATACACGACCTGCGCGTCTCCGGCGACGTCGAGCGAGACCTGGGTGCTTTCCGCACCCCGCCACCACACCGCCAAGTACGTGGCATCGGGGGCCCGCAGTCCGAGAACGATCAGGTCGTCGTCCCACGCCGGCAGCCCCACCGGCCAGAACGGCTCGGCCCGCTTGACGTCGGCCCGGATGCGCTTGTGGGCCTCGACGGCCTCGCGGATCAGGGCCAGCTCCCGCTCGCCCATCCGGTTGAGGTAGCCCGACAGATAGAGCCGCCCGGCCAGGCCGTTCACCATGGTGAAGGCGATCTCCTCGTCGGTCTGCCCGGCCTCCGGGTACGCCCAGTTGCCGGCCTGCTCCGGCAGCATCGTCGCGGGCGCGGCGGCCGCGATGGCCGCGTACAGGCGGAAGTCCTGCTGGTCCGAGGTGGACTGCAGATCGAGCCGCGACAACAGAGCGTAGTCGGAGCGCATGGCGCCGGAGGAGCAGTTCTCGAAGATCACCTCGGGGTGGCGGTCGAGAACGCCGTCGAGCCACGCCAGGTGGGCTCGGTTGTGCTCGAGGAGGCCGGTGCCCGGCTGCAACGCGTCCCGGTCGGTGCCCGGCCCGGGCGTCACGTTGTAGTCCAGCTTGAAATATCGCGCACCGTAGTCGTTGATCAGTCGGTCCACGACCTCGTCGAGGTGTGCGCGGGCGGCCGGGTGCCGCAGGTCGAGCAGGTAGCGCGAGTGCTCGACCACCCGCTCGCCGTGCCGGCTCATGAACGCCTCGACCGGCAGCTTGTCCGCGATCGGGCTGCGGACGCCGACGACCTCAGGCTCCAGCCACAGCCCGGGTCGCAGGCCCTGGCCACGGATGTAGTCGAGCACCGCCTTGAGCCCGCCGTCCGGGAACCGCCCCGTGGCCGGTTCCCACTCGCCGACGCTGTCCCACCAGTACTCGTCGCTGTACCAGCCGGCGTCGATGCAGAAGTACTCCGCCCCCGCCGCGGCGGCCGCGTCGATCAGCGGCAGCAGCAGCTCGGTGGTCGGCTCGCCCATCAGCGTGTTCATGTAGTCGTTGAAGATCAACGGCAGGCCGTCGTCCGCCGGGTGCGGCCGCCGCGACGCGCGCCGCTGCCGGGTCAGGCCGGCCAGCGCGCCCTGCCAGCCGTCGTCCGACACGGCAACTGAGACGGGTACGGACACGAACTGCTCGTTCCCGGCCAGCTTGACGGCCCACTGGTGGTCGCTGTCGTTCGGGCCGGTGACGATCAGCCCGTACGCGTTGTCGTGGTCACGCCGCCCGTCGACCTCCCAGCGCCAGCCGCCGTTGTGCTCGATCTGCCACGCCCAGGCGACGTCGGTGGCCGTGTCGTGCAGAATCCCGACGGGTACGAACTCGGCCGACGACCACGTGCTGCGCGCACTGGTCACGTGCTGCCCGCGGCCGTCGTGGAAGTGCAGGTCACTGTTGATGTCCGCCAGCCCGTCGGGGCCGCGCAGCGGGATGGTGGCCCAGCGGCCCTCGGCGCACCAGTCGGAGCGGGCCCGCATGAGGTTGACGTCGCGGTCGCCCGGCGGGGAGGCCGCGAACGACGACACCATCTGGATCACCTTCGGGACGGCGCCGCGGTTGACGACCTCCGTCCACGTCCTGGTGGCCGGGACGCCGGGCTCGGCCTGGAAGACGGTGGTCACTTCGAGGCCGGTGACCGGGTCGCTCTGCCGGATGCGCAGCTCGGTGTCCGTGGCCGTGTGGTCGGCGTAGCGCAACCGGTTGCCGGCCAGCGTGTTGGAGAAGCGGGTGTTGGTGAGCGAGTGGCCCTCGCCCAGGACGAGCAGCTCGACCAGCGGCTGCAGCCGATCGGTGACCTGGTGGTCGCCGGTGGTGGTGCTCAGACCGGCGAGGCGCGCGGGGGCGTCGGCCGGGATGTCCACGGTGAGCCGGATCTCTCCCGCGGCCCACTCGATTAACGTGCCTGTCATGGCTTCCCTTCGCTCGATCCCAGCTCAGCGGGGCTTGGGGCCATGAAAACGTTTATCAGGGTTTGTTACAAGAGTTTTTCGCGAAGTCGCGTGATAACGTTTTCATCACGGGCTCGGGGTGGCGTGGTGTGACTGCGTCGCGCCGGTGGTGTGGCTTCGGTCTCGCAAGCCGTGACGTGGGTCGCGTGATTCCTCGTCTCGCCCCGCAACGCCGCCGCCGTCACCGCGCGGCCGTCACCGCGCGGCCGTCACCGCGCGGCCGTCACCGCGTCGCCACCGCCCTCGCGCCGCCGTTATCGCCGCGCCGCCGTCGCCGCGCACCATCGCCGACTGGGCTGGGCGCGCTGAATAGCGCCCCTCCTCATGGCGCGCGGCGCACTCCCATGGCGCGCGGCGCGCTGTCGCCAGGGCCCAGATCGCGGTTGGGTCTGGCGCGTCGGTCCGGCCTCTTGCGCGCGGGTTTCAGGCGTGCGGGGCGGCGGTGCTCTCCCGGACCACGAGGTGGAGGTCGGCTCGCGGGGCTTCGTAGGGTTCGCCGGTGAGGCGGCCCAACAGGAAGCCGACCGCCGTGCGGCCGAGGGCGGCGAAGTCCTGGCCCATCGTGGTCAGGGCGGGCGTCCACAGCTGGGCGAGCGGATGATCGTCGAAGCCGACGACGCTGACGTCCTCGGGCACCCGGCGGCCCTGGGACTGCAAGCCCTTGATCACGCCGAAGGCCACCTCGTCGTTGCCGCACAGCACCGCCGTCACCTCGGCGCGCTGGGCGAGCTTGACGCCGGCCTCGTAGCCGGAACGGGCGGACCAGTCGGTCTCGAGCGGCTTGGGCACCTTGGCGCCGGCGTCGCGGAGGGCTTCGCGCCAGCCGAGCATGCGGCCGCTCGGGCGCCCCGAGCCCGGCACGGCGACGTGGTGGACAGTGCGGTGGCCCAGCGACAGCAGGTAGTCCGTCGCTTTGCGCCCGCCCGCGTGATCGTCGAAGAGCGCCCGGGGCACGTTGCGGGCACTGCTCGACGACGAGACCGCCGCGAGGGCGAGGGTGTCCGGCAAGGCGGCCAGGGCCCGGCTGCCCTGAATGTCGAACTCCAGGACGATGGCCCCCGCGAGCGGCTGCGTCAGAGCAAGATCCACCGCCGCCCGTACGGACTGCTCGTCCGGCCGGTCGATGACAGTGATCGCCACGACGAGCCCGGCGGCCCGGGCGGCTTCCTCGATACCTTGGATCGTGGTCGCGTACCCGTAGCGGGTCGTGTCGCCCGTCAGCACACTGATGATCGACCGCTGCCCGGTGACCAGCGCCCGCGCGGCGGCGTTGGGGTGATAGCCCAGGTCCTGGATGGCCTGCATGACCAGGCGCACCTTGTCCGCGCTGACCGGCGTCGACCCGCTGAGCACCCGAGAGACGGTGGGCACGGAGACGCCCGCCGCCCGGGCCACGTCGGCCAGGACGGGCGCACGTTTCACCGGCCGGCTGTTCACGCTGATCAGGGTACTCAGCGTCGGCGGGCGCCCGGCGACGGCTGCCGGTAAAGGAATCCGCGGTGTATGCGGTCTCCTGGCGCCGGCCGCTCGCTTCAGCTCTTCGGCCTTGGTCTGGGCGTTTTGGCTTGCGCGTTTTGGCTTGCGCGCTTTGGTTTGCACGCTTTGGTTTGCACGCCTTGGTTTGCACGCCTTGGTTTGCGCGCCTTCGTCTGGGTGCCTTTTCGGTGGCGGCCAGGGAGGATCCGGCGGGCGGTGCGGGGGATCCGGTGGGCGGAGCTCGGGGGAATTCGATTGCTGGGCGGGGTGCGCGGGCGATAGAAAGCGGCGCATGCTGCGTGGTGAGAAAGTGGGGCTGCGGGCCCGGGAAGCGGCGGACGTGCCGGTGCTGCACGAGGAGCTGCACGGTGACGTGCTGACGTTCGCGCGCGGGACGAGCCGGGCGTGGATGCCGATGACGGCGGGGAGTGATGCCGATCCGTGCGGGCTGGCGCCGGAAGATGATGTGAGCCGGGCGCGGTTTTCCGTGGTGGAGCTGGGGAGTGGGGAGCTTCTCGGCCAGTGCGGGCTGCATCGCATTGATCTGCTCAGCCGGAACGCCGGTCTGGGCATCAGTCTGCGGCCGGGTGCGCGGGGGCGGGGGTTCGGGGCGGATGTCGTGGCGGTGCTGTGCTGGTACGGGTTCGATGTGCGCGGGCTGCATCGGATCGAGATCGAGACGCTTGCGGACAATGACGCGATGCGGGGGACGGCTCGGGCGGCCGGGTTCGCCGAGGAGGGGGTGCGGCGGGAGGCGGCCTGGGTGAATGGCCGGTTTCTTGATGCTGTTCGGTACGGGTTGCTGGCGGCCGAGTGGCGAGCCGGTCGGGGCTGAGTCGAAGTCCGTCGGCGCTGCGTCGGCAGAGTGTGTTTCTGGCGGGGGCTTTGGTCGGCTGAGCGTGACTCTGGCGAAGGCTTTGGTCGGGGGAGTTTGCCTCCGGCGGGGGGCTCTGGCTTCGGGGATGGGGTTTACCCCAGTCATCCCGGCCACCGTCGACCCAGGGGAGCCTTGCAGACCGGCGCCGGGGCCGCCAGGCTTGGGCCGATTGGTTGCGCTTTGCGGTCAGTGGCGGCCCCGGCGCCGGCCTGCACCCCTTCGGGTGGGTCGACGGCGGACGGGATGGCTGGGGTCGGAGGGGCTCTCTGATTCGGGGGGACTTCGCCTCGTGAGGCGACCGCCTCTAGGAACGCTCTCGAATCTGATGGTTGCTACCAACCGTGTGGTGGCGCGGCGTAGGCGCCCTTGATGGTGTGCCCATGCGGTATTGGTCCGGCGCGGGCGTCTCCCACACGGTGCACTGTGCGGGCGCTGTCACGTCAGGCCGCTGTGCACCATGCGGGCACCGCGACAAATGAGCACCACCACACGCCCGCACCGCCACGTGCGGGGCGCCACCACGTTCGCGCGCCGCTACGTGCGGGGCGTCACCACGTTCGCGCGCTGCTACGTGCGGGGTGCCACCACGTTCGCGCGCCGCTACGTGCGGGGTGCCACCACGTTCGCGCATCACCGCGTGCGGGGCGCGACCGCGTGCGGGCGTTGCCACACTGGCGCGCCCACTGGACGCGGGTGCCACCTCATGGGCGCTGCAATACCCGCACGCCACCACACGCGGGCGCCGCGCGTTGGGTCAGCCCAGCCCTGCCCAGCGCGGCCCAACCCAGCCCAGCGCTGCCGGCCACGGCGCCACTGTCGCCGGGCGTGGGCGGGGGCTACGACTCGGTCGAAGTGCCAGTGCCGGTGCCGGTGCTGCTGCCGGTGCTGTTGCCGCTGACGCCGCCGTCGCCGGTGGGTGGGGTGGTGTGGTCGCCGGTGGGGGTGGTTTCGGGGTCGGTGGTGGGGTCGTCGGTGGGGTCGTCGGGGGTGGGGGTGCTTTCCGGGTCGTGGGGCTCGTCCGGGTCCGTCGGGTCGGTGGTGGGGTCGTCCGTCGGGTCGTCGTCCGTGGGGGTGGACGGGTCCGGGGAGGTGGGGGGTGTGCTTTCCGACGGGTCGGTGGGGTCGTCGGTGGGCTTGGTGGTGGGCTTGGAGGACTTCGGCGGCTTGGTGGGGTCGTAGTCGTCGTCGTTGTCCGAGTCGTGGTCGCGCGTGGTGCGGTCGACCGGGACCGCGTAGACCGGGGCGGTCGTGGTGGCGGTCGGGGTGGGGGTGGTGGCGCGGGGTGAGGCGGAGCCGAGGGGTGGGGTGTCGATCGGCTGGGGGGTGGGGGCGATCGCGGCGCCGTCGACGGCGGCTTCGGCTGTGCGGCCGCCCGGGTTGGCGGTGCCGTTGGCCAGCTGGAGGCCGAGGACGCTGACGACCGCGGTGGCCACGGCCATGGAGGCGACGGCGGCGGCGCGGCGGCGGGAGCGCTGCTGCTGGGGGCGCGAGCCCGGCGGGCGCGAGCGGGAAAGGACGTACTTGGGCAGCAGGCCGGCCGGGCGCGACGGGGCGGCCGGGGTCTCGGGCGCCGCGACCGTGGTGGCGGCGGGCGCCGCGGTGACCAGCGTGCCCGCGGCGCGGGGGACGGCGGGCAGCAGGGAGATCTGCGGGCGCAGGGTCGGCACGAGGCCGGCGGCGCGGCGCAGGACGGCGCGGGCCTCGGCGGCGGTCGGGCGCTGCTCGGGCTTGTCGGCGGTGCACGCCTCGTAGAGCTTGACGATCTCGCGGGGCAGGCCGGAGATGCGGGGGAGGCGGGGCGCCGGGTTGTTGTGGCGCTGGGCCAGGATCTCGCCCACGCTGGAGCCCTGCCAGGCGGCGCGGCCGACCAGGCACTCGAAGAGGACCAGGCCCAGCGCATAGATGTCGGCGGCGGGATAGGTCGGCTCGCCGCGCAGCTGCTCGGGCGCGAGGCTGACCGGGGTGCCCCAGAGGTTGCCCTGGGTGTCGACGCTGTTCTGACCCGCGGCGGCGGCGATGCCGAAGTCGACGACCTTGACGCCGCCGCCGGAGGGCAGCATCACGTTGCGGGGCTTGATGTCGCGGTGCACGAGGTCGCGCTCGTGGGCAGTGGCCAGCGCGGCGGCGGTGGCGGCGCAGATCATGGCGGCCTCGGGCCACGGGAGGGCGCCCTCGCGGGCGATCCGGTCGGCCAGCGTGTCGCCGTCGATGAACTCCATGACGAGATAGGGCACGCGGTGGCTGCCCTCGGTCGCCTCGCCGTAGTCGTAGACCCGGGCGACGTTGGGGTGGTTGAGCCCCGCCGCCGTCCGTGCCTCGCGCAGCACCTCGGCCGACGGCTCGTCACCGTCGGCCCGGTAGGACGAGAAGACCTTGACGGCCACCCGTCGCTTGAGCGTGCGGTCCCAGCCGCGGTGCACGACCGCGCTGCCCCCGCGTCCCACGGCCTCTTCGACCCTGTAGCGTCCCGCGAGCATCCGCACCACGGGCACCTCCCCGATTTTGCTGTTCCTCCCCGTTACCCAGAGTCGTCACGCAGCGTGTCACGAGGAGTCGACAGATACTCGGCGCCACCGGGTGAGCTGATCCTACCGGCCCACGGAAGGGGAGGCCATCGCGAAAAAGTGTCGCTTAAGCCACGTGATCCACATGCAACATTTCGCGTGTCACCAAGCGTCACCGGATTGCGTAACGATACGAACACTCTCCGAAGTGGCGGGCTCCGGCGGCGACGCGGGAAGCGGCGGCGACGAAGCGGAAAAACGCGATAGCATCGCCCGTACGGACGCCGCGTCGGTGTTGGCCCCGAAGAGCTCCGTGCCGGGCTCCATCCGTACGCCCTCGGTCAGCGGCCCGGCCATCACCGGGTCGAATCCGAGTTTGTCGACGAATGCCGCCACCTCGGAAACCGACGAGTCGCCGGCGACGGCAATCGCGCGCCGCCCCGGATCTCCCGCCGGCCGCGCGCCGCTCTCGAGATCGTGGTAACCCATGTGGTTGAACGCCTTCACAACGCGTGACTGCGGCAGGAAGGCCTGCACCAGCTCGCTGGACGATCCGAGGTCGTCGCGCACTCCGTCGACTTCCCACCAGTAGTTCATGGCGTCGACGACGAGCTTGCCGCGCAGCTCCTCGACGGGAACTGTCCGATATTTGCCAAGCGGAAGCGCCAGCACGACGATGTCCGCCCGGGCGGCCGCCTCGGCCGCGGTCACGGCGACGGCGCCCGGCGTGAGCACGCTCGTGATCAGCGCGATCTTCGCCGGGTCGCCGGACCCCGCGATCAGCACGTCGTACCCGGCGGCGACGGCCAGCCGCGCCAGCACCGTGCCCACCTTGCCGGCGCCGAGGATGCCGATCGTCGTCACTTCGCCCTCCCCACCAGGTCACGAACCATGGGTGCCACCTTGCTGCCGAAAAGCTCCACCGCCCGCGTACGGGCGCCGACCCGCTGTTCCCCCGCGGTGTAGATGAGGTCGAAGCGCCCCACGCCCAGCGTCCGCACCGCCGCCGCGATCTTACGGGCCACCGTCTCCGGGGAGCCGATGTACATCGAGCCGTGCGCCACCTCCGCGTCGAACTCCGCCCGGCGCAACGGCGGCCACCCGCGCAAGGCACCGATCCGGTCGCGGATCACCTTGTACGACGGGTAGAACAGCTCCTTCGCCTCCTCGTCGGTGTCGGCCACGAACCCGGGGGAGTGCATGCCCACCGGATGCGCAACCGTGCCCAGCTGCTCGGCTGCCCGCTCGTACAGGTCGATGTAGGGCTTGAACCGCGCGGGGTCGCCGCCGATGATCGCCAGCATGAGCGGCAGGCCGTGCTGGGCTGTCCGCACGACCGACTGCGGCGAGCCGCCCACGCCGACCCACGTGTCGAGCCGCCCGGACTCCGTCTTCGGATAGACGTCGGCGCCCGTCAGCGCGGCCCGGGTCGTGCCCTCCCACGTGACCGGCTTCTCGTCGAGGAGCCGGACGAAGAGATCGAGCTTCTCCTCGAACAACACGTCGTAGTCGCTGAGGTCGTACCCGAACAGCGGGAACGACTCGGTGAACGACCCACGCCCGAGGATGGCCTGCGCCCGCCCGCGCGAGATCGCGTCCACGGTCGCGAACCGCTGGAACACCCGCACCGGGTCGTCCGAGCTCAGGACGGTCACCCCCGATGCCAGCTTGATTCTCTGCGTACGGGCGGCGACCGCGGCCAGCACGGTCTCGGGCGTGCTGATCGAGTACTCGGGCCGGTGGTGCTCGCCGAGCGCGATGACATCGATGCCCAGCTCGTCGGCCAGCACCGCCTCGTCGACGACCTGGCGGATCGCGGCAGCCTGGGTCACCGGGGCGCCGTTGTCGTCCACGGGTACGTCACCGAAGGTGTCGAGGCCGAGCTGAAGCTCGCTCATGGGACCGCTCCTCCACGTGATTGACATGTCAACTTGTACGATTGACACGTCAAACAGAGGAGGGCGCCCACTTATGCCCAGGAGACTGCCCACACGTGACGAGCTGCACATCTGGCGGGAGTTCATCGAGACCACCGAGGCCCTGCGCGCCGCCGTGGGCGCCCGGCTCCAGAGCGACTCCGGTCTCTCGGCCGGCGATTACGGCGTACTCCTGGCGCTGAGCGAGGCTCCCGACCAGCGCTTGCGATCGTCGGACCTGGCTCTCGCCGTCGGCTGGGAACGCAGCCGGCTGTCCCACCATCTCGGCCGCATGGAGCGCCGCGGCCTGATCAGCCGGGGCCGCGCCACCGACGACAACCGTGGTGCTCTGATCACCTTGACGCCGGCGGGCGCGGCGGCTTTCCGGGAGGCCACCGCGCCCCACCTGCGCGCGATCCGCGAGCTCTTCGTCGACGCGCTGACGCCCGAGCAGCTCGCCGCCGCCGCCGACGTGGCCGGGGCCCTGCGGAGGACTCTCACTTCATGAAGGGGTCCCAGCGCTCGAGGTCGCGCAGCCAGGCCTTGGCCGAGCTGTCGGAAGGTGCGCGCCAGTCGCCGCGCGGGGAGAGCGAGCCGCCGGCGCTGACCTTGGGGCCGTTGGGCATGGCCGAGCGCTTGAACTGGGCGAAGCCGTAGAAGCGCCGGCAGAACACCTCGAGCCACTGGCGGATGGTCGGCAGGTCGTACGCGTTGCGCTTGTGCTCGGGGAAGTGCGGCGGCCACGCTCCGGCGGCCGCGTCGTGCCAGGCGTGCCACGCGAGGAACGCGATCTTGGACGGGCGGAAGCCGTAGCGCAGGACGTGGAAGAGGGTGAAGTCCTGCAGCGCGTACGGGCCGATCTTGCTCTCGGTCGACTGGAGCTCCGCGCCGGGGACCAGCTCGGGGCTGATCTCCGTGTCGAGCACCGACGACAGCACGTCGTTGACCGCCGCGTCGAACTGGCCGCTCGTGATGACCCAGCGGATCAGGTGCTGCATGAGCGTTTTCGGTACGCCACCGTTGACGTTGTAGTGGCTCATCTGATCGCCGACGCCGTACGTGCTCCAGCCCAGCGCCAGCTCGGACAGGTCGCCGGTGCCGAGCACGATGCCGTTGCGCTGGTTCGCGAGGCGGAACAGATAGTCCGTACGCAATCCGGCCTGCACGTTCTCGAACGTCACGTCGTAGACGGGCTCGCCCGCCGCGAACGGGTGATCGATCTCCTTGAGCATCAGCCGCGCGGTGTCCGTGATGTCCAGCTCGGTGGCCGTGATGCCCAGTGCACGCATGAGCGAATGCGCGTTTGACTTCGTCCCCTCGCTCGTGGCGAAGCCGGGCAGCGTGAAGCCGAGGATGTCGGTGCGCGGCCGGCCCGCCCGGTCCATCGCCTGCGCGGCCACGAGCAGCGCGTGCGTCGAGTCGAGCCCGCCGGACACGCCGATGACGACCTTGGGGTTGCCGATCGCCGCGAGCCGGGTCTGCAGGCCGGCGACCTGGATGTTGTACGCCTCGTAGCAGTCCTGCGCGAGCCGCTGCACGTCGGCGGGCACGAACGGGAACCGCTCGACACGCCGGCGCAGCCCTAGATCGGAGTCGGGCGCGTCGAGGCGGAACGCGATGCGCCGGAAATCGCTCGTGCGCGCGGCGTGCGTACGCCGGTTGTCGTCGAACGACCCCATCCGCAGCCGCTCCTGCCGCAGCAGATCGAGATCGACGTCGGCGATCGCGGCCCGGTCCTCCTGCGGAAACCGATCACTTTCGGCCAGCAGCACGCCGTTCTCGTGGATCATCGTCTGCCCGTCCCACGACAGGTCCGTGGTGGACTCGCCCAGACCGGCGGCCGCATAGGCGTAGACCGCCAGGCACCGCGACGATGCCGACCGGCACAGCATCTTCCGGTCCTCGGCGCGGCCGATCGTGATCGGACTGCCCGACAGGTTGAGCAGCACGGTGGCGCCGGCCAGCGCGGCCTCGGCACTCGGGGGCACGGGCACCCACATGTCCTCGCACACCTCGGCGTGCACGACCAGGCCGGGCACGTCGTCGGCGGCGAACAGCAGGTCCGGGCCGAAGGGGATCTCGGTGCCGAAAAGGCGGATGGTGCCGCCGCGCTCGTCGTCGCCGCCCGCGATCTGCCGCTTCTCGTAGAACTCGCGGTAGTTCGGCAGGTACGACTTAGGGGCGATGCCGAGGATCCGGCCGCGGTGCACGACGACCGCGCAGTTGTAGAGCCGGTTGCGGTGCTGCAGGGGCGCGCCGACGACGAGTACGGGCATGAGCCCGGCCGATCCGGCGACGACCTCGCCGAGCGCGGTCTCCACCTCGTCGAGCAGCGTGTCCTGGAGCAGCAGGTCCTCGATCGAGTAGCCGCACAGCCCGAGCTCCGGGAAGACCGCGACCGCCACCCCCTCGGCGTCCAGCGCCCGGGCCTGCCGCAGGATCGCGGCGGCGTTGGCGGGCGGGTCGGCGATGGTCGTGTGGCCGGTGCACGCGGCGATGCGGGCGAACCCGTGCTGGTAGATCGATCGGAAGTTCACCCACCCATGATCTCCCAATCGCGGCCGGGCTAACGCGCGTGTCGCTCATTCCGCGCGGTGCGCGTTTGCTCGTTCGCTCACGTCCGTGCGCTCAGCTCCCACGGGTGCGACGACCTGACCCGCGATCTACCCCGCCGCCTCGGTGACGTGCTCAGCTGAGCGGAGACGTCCGCCCGCGGGCGCGTCTCCTGCCGGCCGGGCTCCTCGCGGCGGCCGGGGCGAGCGCTCAATCGGGCACTGAGCGGTTTGCGCGTTCGGTCAGCGGGCGTAGCGGTCGGCCACGATTGCGGGCTGTTCGAGGATGCGGCCGGCTGCCGCGTCGCGGGCGAGGCGGAGGAACTGGGCGTGCGTCCAGGCGAGGGGCGTTGCCGAGTAGGTGGGCGTGCCGGGGATCTTGCCGCGCGGCGGCTGGTCGTCCCAGACCTGTTCGGGCAGCATGCCGCCGGGGCCGGTCACGTGGGCCATGTCGGTCACGCGGCGCTGCGCGGGCTGCCCGAGCGCGAGTTCGTACTCGCCGCGCTCACCGCTGAGCAGCGGCCACAGGCGGCCCCGGCTGAGCAGGGAGCCGTCCGGTTGCCCGTACTCCCACTGGGAGCCGTCCGCCTGCTCGCCGAACCCGTCGAACGATGCCCGGTGCCAGAAGAAGCCGTTCGGGGTTCGGACGCCGAGCTGGGCGTCCACCACGCGGACACTGTTCGCGATGTCGGGGTCGTCGGCGGGCAGCACCCCGAGCCGGACCAGCTCGAGGAAGCTGGGGTCGACGACGCGCCGCTGATCCACGTTCACCGGGCCGCTGTCACCGATGGTGTAGGTCGTACCCGCGTCGGGGTTGCCGTCCTTGGTGAGCCGGAGGAAGTAGGGCCGGTCCGAGTACGGGCCGGTGGTCGTGAGCGTCCAGTCCTTGACGCGAGCCTGCCAGTCGTCGGCCGTGGCCAGATAGCGCTCCGCGCGCGTGGCATCGCCGTTGCGTCGGGCGATGTCCGCCGCGCACACCAGTCCGGCGATCTCGGCCGCGATCGTGCCGGGCGACCAGCCGGACTGGTTCTCCCAGCGCTCCTGCGGTGACCAGGGCGCCTGCTCGTAGCCGACCAGGAAGTCGGCGGCGGCCCGGATGTGATCCCAGGTGGTGCCGTCGGTGCGCCCGAGCTGGTGGGCGAGCACGATGGGCAGGGCCACCTCGTCGAGCTGCAGGCCGCCCCAGAACGGCGTGCCGTCGACCTTCGAGTTCTGCGGGAAGGAGCCGTCGGCAGCCTGCTGTACCTGGAAGAGGTAGTCCAGGGCCCGTTTCGCCCCGGCGACGTCTCCGGCGGCGACAAGGCCGGTGGCGACCTGATACAAATCACGGGACCACACGAGGTGATAGGGGCCGGACGGGTCGTCGGTGCCGAAGGCCCACGGCATGGCGGGCGCGGCCACGAAGGCTCCGCGATAGGTCTTGTCCTCCGCCGCGGCGAGCACCAGGGCCGAGGTGCGCCACAGCTGCCGCTCCCGGTCGGTGCGCAGCGTCGCCGGCGGGCGCTTCAGGCCGTCCAGATAGGCATGCCAGCCGGACGCATAGTCGCGCGCGATCGCCGGGAACCCGCGCCGCAAACTCGCCGTCGCCGTGGTCACTGCCATCGCCGCCGCGTCCCCGCTCGTCGGCCCCGCCGTCACGCCGGCTTTCGGCGCATTGCTTCCGGTCGCTGACTTCTGCGCCGCGCCGGGCGTTGTGGCTGCGACACGGGCTGGTCGCGGGGCGGGGGACGTTGCCGGGGCGGTCGGCAGGGCGGTGGAGGCGAAGCCGAGGGCCAGTGTCGCGTGGCCGCGGTGGAGGCGTACGGCGGCGGTCTGCACCAGGTTGCCGGCGCCCGCGGAGGTGTAGCGGTGGTCGAGGCGGCCGTTGTCCAGGAGATCGGTCCAGCCGTCGCTCGTGCCGCGGAAGCCGCTGGACTTCGCGACGAAGGCGCTGGCCGTGGCGCCGTCCGTGGCGAGCAGGGTGTCGCGGGCGGTGCGGCCGCTGTCGTTGCCGCGCGTGTTCGCGAGCGCCGGGTCGTAGACGGCGAACAGGTCGTAGCGGTCGCGCCCGGCGAAATTCACGTCGACCAGCACGGTGGCGCGGGCGGGGTCGCTGGCGTAGGTCGCGGTGAGGCGCCAGCGGCCGTGCCGCTCGGTGAAGGTCTGGCGGAAGCTGAGGCTGCGCTCGTCGGTGATCGTGGTGCGCACGTCGGCGGCGGTCGCGGCCCGGGCTGCCGTCCGGCCGTCGCTCACGACGAAGTCAAGCGTGCGGGCGCTGGGCGCGTCGGCGGTCGGGAAGTAGATCTCGCCGAGGCCGCCCTCCTTCTGCACGGTGAACCACACCTTGCTGGCCAGGGTGTGCGAGGTGCCGATGCCGGACTTGTCCGCGGGCAGGTACTGCTCGTCGACGCCGGGCGCGCCGGGCGCTTGCTGGACGGATCCGGCGGCGGGCACCCCGGCCAGGGCGAGCGTCAGGACACCGGCGGAGAGCAGCTGTACGTACGCCACGATGCGCCTCCCGGAGAGAACGAGCCGTCCGTCCGAGGTATACACCGCCCCACCGATCGAGGCACCTGGATCATCCGTCGGGCGTGAACAGCCCCTGGATGCCGACGATGATCGCGAGCAGGCCGAAGATGGCCAGCAGCAACCCCACGCCCGACGGGCCGGACTCCCGCGAAGGCCGCCCGCCCCGGCCGGTCAGCCGGTCCCACAGCAGCGCCAGCCCGACGCCGATGCCGACGATCTCGAAGATGAACAGGCCCTGCCCCGAGAAGAGGTGACTGAGTAGGTAGTAGCCGCCGGTCACCAGGGCGACGACGCCGACCACCCAGCCCAGCGGCGCGACCTTCGCGGCCCCGCGGGCGAGATCGTCGCCGACCCGGGGCAGCCGGCGCAGCAGGGCGATGGCGAGCAGGAAACCGCCGACGATGTTGGCGAGATCCAGCAGCAGGGCGATGAGCACGAGCGGCATTCTTACCCGGTTCAGCGCACGAGGCAAACCGCGGCCGCCCGGCGCACCACGGGCGGGATCGCGCAGCCCGCCGCCACGAACACCACAGCCAGGACCAGCCAGCCCGGCACCCCGTGACCGACGGTCAGCCAGGTGATCGCCACCGGGCCGATCACGGCGCCCACCTGCTGACCCATGGTGTACGCGCCCTGGTACTGCCCGTGCGCGTGCTCCGGGGCGAGGGCGAACGACACGCCCCAGCCGCCCGCCGAGTACCACATCTCGGCGGTCACGTGCGCCACGGCGGCGGCGAGCAGGAACGCGACGGTCGCCCCTCCGGCCGTACCCTCCGTCAGCGCCAGCAGCGCGCAGGCCGCGGCCAGCGCGAACCCCGCCCGTCGCGAAGCCCGGGCTGCCCCGCCGGCGGAGTCGGTGCCGCGGGCGAGGCGCACCTGCAGCAGCACCACGGCCACCGTGTTCACCGCGAACAGCACCGAGACCATCCACCGCGGCGCGTCGGTGCGCACCGCGATCCACAGGGGAAGCACGACTTCGAGCAGGCTGAAGTTGAGAGCAAGAACACCGTCCAGCGCGACGAACGCCAGGAACGGCCGGTCCCGCAGGGCGACGAGCCGAGGCCCCGATCCCGTACGCGCCACCCGCGCGAGCGGCGCCAGCCGGGTGAGCAGGGCCGCCGCCACCAGGTACGTCACCGCGTCGCCCACGATCAGCGCCAGGTACGCCGCCCGCGTGTCCACGGCCAGCCCGATGCCCGCGATCCCGACCCCCGCCGTCAGTCCCACGTTGGTGACCGACCGCAGGTAGGCCCGCGCGTACACCCGCCGGTCGCCCGGCACCCCGCGCCCGAGGATCGCCCCGCGCGCCCCGCGCTGAGCCATGTCCAGCACCGCGATCGGCACCGCCACCAGCAGGAACCCGGCCATCGACCGGACGCCGAGCAGCCCCAGCTCGCACAAGCCGGTCCCGGCGAGACAGCCGACGGCCACCCCGCGCGGGCCCAGCCGGTCCGCCAGATAGCCCGCCGGCGTGCTCGTCACCAGCCCGGCCAGCCCCACGATCGTCAGCGCCAGCCCGGTCTGCGCCACCGACAGCCCGGCCGACCGGGTCAGGAAGAGCGCACTCGACGCCATCCACAGTCCGGTGCCGACAGTGTTGACCAGCGTCGCCCACGCGAGTACGCGGATCGGCCCGGGCTCGGGAAGCAGCGGCATACATCTATCTCACCGCGTTCCCGGCCCACTGCGGTACGCCTCTGGACCACCATTCAGTCGAACGCTTGCCACTGCCCGTGGGCGTGGTCCGGGGCGAGGGCCAGCCGAGGAGCGGCCGTTGCGCAAAGCGATCAAACGGTGGCCTGGAGGGTCACCACCAGCCGCTGGGGCGAGGGCGTGAGGCGGTACTCCGGCAGGACGCCCTGGCCGCACGACGCGGTGCCGACGCCGCTGGACGCCGCGTCGAGCGACACCCACGTCTCGGTGGCCGCGGGGAGTTCGTGGTCGTGAGCGGTGGCGGCCACCACGTCCCGGCTCCACGGGCGGACGGTCAGCGGCACCGCATCGCCGCTCACGACCAGGGAGGGCGGGCCGGCGAGCCGGATGAGGGCCACGTCCACCCGCCGGGCGCCGTGCTCCTGCGGCCGGATCGTTCGTTCCGCGAAGGCGTCACGGTCCAGGGTGAACGCGCCATAGCGGGCGCCCTGGCCGGTGTCCGGGTATTGCGGGCCGGGTCCCCAGCCGTCCCAGTGCACCTCGGTGGCCGGCTTGTCCAGGCGCAGGTCGATCCCGGCGCGCGCCCAGTCGCACGGCCACTCGCCGTACGGGGTCAGGGACAGGTCCAGCGTCGTGGCGGCGCCGTCGGTGGTCCAGCGCCACGTCACGTCCACGCCGGCGCCGATCACCGGTGGGCCGCTGCGGGTGCGCACCACCAGCGCGTCGCCGTCGGTCGTGATGTCGATCAGACGCGTCCGCAGGTCGTGGAGACGAGCATTTGCCCAGCGTACGGCCATGGGCGGCAGATTTCGCTCGTCCCAGCCGGTGCCCCGGTCGTTCTCGGTCGGCGCGCGCCACAGGCTCACCGCCAGGTCGTGCACGAGGAGACCGTCGAGCTGGACGAGCATCCCGGTGCGCTCGTCGAACAGGGCCGGGCCGAAACGCAGCAGCCCGTCCCCGAGCGAGCTGAGCCGGCCGTCGCCGGTCGCGCGGAACGAGTCGCTGCGGTCGCCGAGGTGCTGGGTCCAGGCGACCTTGTGCCCGGCCGGGCATCCGTCGCCGGCTTCCCTGCGGCGCAGCGAGACCGTGACGACCTGCCGCAGGGAAGTCGCGGGCAGCGTCAGATCGAGCGCGACGACGGCGGTGGCGCCCGCCGTCACCGGGGGCAGGTCGAGCGGGACGGCCACCTCGTCCACGGTGAGCACGGCTTCGAGGTGGGACAGGTCGAGGGCGTGGTGGCGGTTGGTCACCGTCAGGGTGGACAGGTCCGGGGCGAGGTCGAGCGACACCGGCGCGAAGACGCGGGCGACGTCGGCCAGGGCCGGGCCGGGGGTCTTGTCGGCGTGGACCAGCCCGTCGACCACGAAGCTGCCATCGTGGACGCGTTCGCCGAAGTCGCCGCCGTAGAGCTGGATCGGGCGCCCGCCGGCCGTCGTGCCGCCGTCGAGGGCGTGTTCGACCCACTCCCAGATGAAGCCGCCCGCCAGCCGCGGGTACGTGTGGAACAGCTCCTGGTACTCGCTGAGGCCGCCGGGGCCGTTGCCCATCGCGTGGGCGTACTCGCAGAGGATGAACGGCAGGGAGTCGCGGTGCTCGTCGCCGTCGGTGTCCTCGAACTTCCCGATGGCCTCGACCTGGCTGGTGAGGGCGTACATGCGGGAGTAGAGGTCGACGTGCCGGGAGCGGCGGTCGCCCTCGTAGTGCACCAGGCGGTCCGGGTCGCGGTCCTTGGTCCACCGGGCCGCCGCGTCGAGGTTGGCGCCCGTGCCGGCCTCGTTGCCCAGGGACCAGATCAGGACGCTGGGGTGATTCTTGTCGCGCTCGACCGTGCGGCGCATCCGGTCCTCGATGGCGTCACGCCACGCCGGATCGTCGGACGGATTGCCGCGCCAGTCCTGCACGACGAAACCGTGGGTCTCCAGGTCGTTCTCGAGGATCAGGTAGAAGCCGAGCTCGTCGGCGAGGTCGAGGAAGCCGGCATGCGGAGGGTAGTGCGACGTGCGTACGGCATTGATGTTGTGCTGCTTCATGAGCAGCAGCTCGGCGCGCGCGGTAGCCAGGTCCACCGCCCGGCCGCGGCGCGGGTCGTGCTCGTGCCTGTTCACGCCGCGGAGCAGCAGAGGAGCGCCGTTGAGCTTGAGCGTGGCGTCCTCCACGTGCACGGTCCGGAAGCCGACGCGCAGGTCGACGGTCTCGGTCGCGGTGCGCACCTGGGCGGCGTACAGGCGAGGGGTCTCGGCGCTCCAGGGCTGGACCGCCGGCAGGTGATGGTCCACCCCCGTGGCGGCGTCGTGCAGGCCCAGCTCGGGCAGGTCGACGGTGGCGGTGGCGGGGTCGGCCTCGATCCGCAGGGTGCCGGCGCCGGCGTCGTAGCTCGCGTGCACGAAGACGTCGCGGATGCCGCCCTCGGGCCGGGCGAGCAGGGTCACGCCGCGGAAGATGCCGGGCATCCACCACATGTCCTGGTCCTCGAGATAGCTGTGCGCCGACCACTGCGCGAGCTGCACGGCGAGGACGTTGCCGCCGGCGCGCAGGAATCCGGTGACGTCGAACTCGGTGGTCAGCCGGCTGCCGCGCAGGGTGCCCAGCTCGGTGCCGTTGAGCCAGACCGTGGCCGCGCCGTCGACGCCCTCGAAGCGCAGGACCGCGGGGTGGGCGAGCACCTCGGCGGCGGCCTCGAACTCGGTGCGGTGGTCGGCGACCGGGTTGTCGTCCGGCGGGTGCGGCGGGTCGAGCGGGAACGGGAAGTCGGCGTTGGCGTAGACGGGGGAGCCGTACCCCTGCAGCGGCAGGTGGCCGGGCACCTCGACCGGCGACCAGTCCGCGGCGGTCAGGGCGGCGCCGGGCTGCTGCCAGCCGTCGTCCGGCACGTGCCGCGGCGTCGGGTGCCGCCGGATCTGCCAGGTGCCGTCGAGCGACTGGCGCGGCGCGTCCGAGTGCAGGTGCGCGCGGGCCGCGAGGGCGCCACGGCCGGGCCGGGGATCGGCGAGCAGCTCGTTGATCATGAAACCAAGCCTCGCACACGCGGGCGCAGCAGGTAAGAGAGCACAGCTGCGGCGGCGGCCACGGCGGCGGCCGTGTAGCCGTGCGACGCGTGGCCCAGCCCGGCCGCGGTGAGCGCGCCGCCGGTCGCCGTGCCGAGCACGTTCGCGAAGCTGATGGCGGCCTGGTTGACCGCCGCCGCGACGGCCGGGACGGCGGGCGCCGCGTCCATCAGCCGCAGCTGCAACGACGGCAACAGCAGTTGCAGCACGAGGCCCAGCCCGAACGCCCCGGCGAACGGCGCCCACGGCTCACTCATCACGGCGGCGAAGCCCGCGAGCACGACGACCCCGGCCAGGCAGGCGAGCGGCACGGTGCGGACGACGTCCCAGTCGGCGAGCCGGCCGCCGGCCACCGCGCCCAGCGTCAGCCCCACCCCGAACGCCATCAGCACGAACGGGATCGCCCCGGCCGCCAGCCCGGCGGTCTGGGTGGTGATCGGTGCGATGTAGCTGAACACGCAGTAGATCCCGGCGAACGCCGTCGCGGTGATCGCGAACCCGGACCACAGCACGGGGTTCCGCAACGCCCGCACCGTCGCCCGCGGTCCGGCGGCGGCCGGCTCCGGCCGGGAGGGCACGTGCCGCAGGATCGCCCCGAACGCCACGACGAAGACGACCACGGCGAGCGCGAGCGCGGCCCGCCAGCTCACTGCCTGGCCCAGCCCGATGGCCAGCGGTACGCCCAGGATGCTGGCGATCGTCTGCCCGATCGCCACGAACGCGGTCGCCCGGCCGCGCCGTTCCCGCTCGACGAGCGACGCCGCGGTCGCCGCCGACAGTGCCAGATAGGCCCCGTGCGGCAACCCGGCGACGAACCGCGCCGCGTCGAAGGCCACGATGCTCGGAGCCACGACCGCCGCGCCGTTGCCGACCGCGAAGAGTGCCACGGTTGCAAGAAGTAGCCGCTGCCGCGGGACCCGGGCGCCGGCGACGGTGATGAGCGGGGCGCCGATGACGACGCCGAGGGCGTACAGGGAAATGGCCGTGCCGACGCTCGCCTCGCTCGAGCCGAACCCGGCCGCGATCGACGGCAGCAGCCCGGTGACGGCGAACTCGGCGATGCCGATGCCGAAGGCACCGAGCGCGAGGGCGGTCAGGGCCGCACGGGGGTAGTGCACCGGCCGCACGGGGGCCGGCGCCAGCAGGGTCGCCACAGGAAGTCTTCTTTCTGGTCAGCCGTCGAGATGAGCGACGGACGCGCCGGGCACGAAGTGCGGATCGACCGTGACCAGGACCGGTTCGGGGTCGGCGCCGGGGTCGGCCAGCCGCGCCAGCAGCCGCTCGGCCGCCCGGGCGGCGATCTCGTGCGTCGGCTGTTCGACGATGCTCAGCCGCGGGAGCGTCGCCATGGCCAGCTCCCGCGCGTCGAAGCCGACGAGTGACAGGTCCCGCCCCAGCCGTAATCCCGAGTCGTTGAGCGCGATCAACGCCCCCAGGGTGAGCTCGTGGCTCGCGCAGAAGACCGCAGTCGGCCGGTCGCGGGCGGCGAGAACGTGGCGCATCGACTCCTGGCCGCCGGCGACGGTCCAGGCGCCGGCGGTCAGCAGCGTGTCGTCGGGGGTGATGCCGTTGGCGGCCAGTTCCGCGCGGAAGCCGGCCGAGCGTTCACGGTGGGTGGAGACGTCCGGTGTGCCGCCGACGAGGCCGATGCGGCGGTGGCCGTGGTCGATCAGCAGGCGCGCCGCGAGGGCCCCGGCGCCCCGGTTGTCCAGGAAGACGCCGTCGGTCGCGAGCCCGTCGGCCTGCCAGTCGACCTGGACGACCGGGATGCCGGCGGCGGCCGCGGCCAGGGCCGGGACGTCGTGCGGCGGCGGGACGGTGATGATGCCGTCGACCATCCGGCTCATGAGCAGGCCGACCGCGTCGCCGGGCTCGGGGCTGGCGGCCACGAGCACGCTCAGGCCGGCGTCGTGCAGCGCCTTCTCGACACCCGCGATGATCGTCAGGTGGAAGTTGTTGGTCAGGGCCGGCAGGAGTACGCCCACCGTCCGCGACCGCCCCGACCGCAGGTTGCGCGCGATCGTGTTGGGCCGGAAGCCGAGCTGCTCGGCGGCCTCCTCGATGGCCCGCCTGTTCTCGTCGAGCACCGTGCGGCCGTTGAAGTACTTCGAGATCGTGGCCAGCGACAACCCGGTCAGGCGCTGGATGTCCTTGTACGACGACACCGGCCACCTCCTCGAGAGAGAGCGAAACGTTTCTTTTCGAGAGTAAAACGTCCTGGCGCCGAATACCAGGGCTATGCGCGTAACGTTTCGCCCAGGCTCACCGTGCCGGCGGAGCCGTCGACCGTGACCAGGTCGCCCGTGACGATCCGCCGGGTCGCGTCCGGGACACAGATGACGGCCGGGATGCCGTACTCGCGGGCGACCGTCGGGCCGTGGGCCATGACCGCGCCGGTCTCGGTGACCAGCGCCGCCGCCGTGAGGAACAGTGGCGTCCAGCCCGGATCGGTGGTGGATACGATCAGCACCTCGCCGGGTTCGATCCGGGCCGTGGCGGGATCCGTGACGACCCGGGCGGGACCCGACGCGCGGCCGGCGGAGGCGCCCACGCCCACCAGGGAGCCCGGGGGAGCCGGCGCGGGCAGGGTCGCCTCGACGTCCGTACCGTCGGACAGCAGCACGACCGGCACATGCCGGCGCCGCAGCTCCCGCCGGTGCGCCCGGGCGCGGGCGGCGGCCATGGCCCGGTGGTCGGCCCGCTCGTGGACGGCGGTGCGCACCTCGTCCGGGGTCAGGAAGACGATGTCGCCGGCCGCGTCGAGCAGGCCCTCGGCGGCCAGGTCGGCCCCGATGAGCAGGTACTGCTCGCGCATCGCCCACAGCCGGTAGAGCCCGGCGAACTTGCCCGACTCCCGGAGCCCGGCCAGCTCCCGCGCCCGCCGCAGCAGGAACCGGCTCGGCCCCCGGACGGCGCGCAACGCCCGCTCGGCGTCGGCGGCGGCCCGGGCGAACCGGACGTCCGGGGCCTGCTCGGGGTCCGTCACTCGGAGATAGCCGGCCAGGGCCGCGAACACCGGCGTGGGATCCTCGGACCACCGCGGAACGCCCAGATCGACCTCGGCGGGACCCCGATGGCCGTACGTGTCGAGAAAGCCCCGCAGCCCGAAGTCCGGCAGCGCCCCGCGCGCGTGACGATCGGCCAGCTCGCGTGGCTCGGTGTCCCGCAGCAACGCCCGGTGCTCGCCGGCGCCGGCCGCGAGCCGCCACAATGCGAGGTCCATCTCGATGGTGACGTTGTGCGGCATCCCGGCGAGCGTGGCGTGGATCCCGGCGGGCGTGATCCGGCCGCGCGTGAGCTTGCCCGGCAGCGCCGACGCCAGCATCCCGGCGGCGATCGGCCACATCAGATCGCCGGCCCGCGGGTCCTCGGCGTGGTGGATCCAGTCCAGCCGCTCGGCCGCGGACATATCGCCCGAAGGTGGCAGCGACGCGACCCGCAAGCGTTCGACGGTATCCCGGACCCGCGCGCGTGCATCCCGGGGCCGGGCCAGAGCCCGCAGAATGCCGGTGATCGCACCCGGCGGCATCCGGAACGGCGGCCGCCGCGGCGCATCGGGCCGGGGCGCGAAGCGCGGGTCGGCGAGGACGTGCCGCATCGCCGCCTGGGCCCGCGGGCCGAAGTCGACCGCGAGCAGATCGACCAGGCGCCGGCGCGCGGTGGGATGCCGGGCCAGGTCGGTCAGGTCGCCGTAGAGCCGGCCGCCGATGTCCACGATGTCCGGGCGCAGGCCGAGCGGGGCGAGCATGCCGGCGATGAGGTCGCGCAGCGTGGACAGCCCGAGCGGCGTCACCGGCCGCAGCATTCCTTGCACGTGACCGAATTCGACGTACACGCGCGGCTCGGCGGACGGCGGCGGCGCCGGGAAGAGCGTCGTGATCGGCCGCGACTGCAGCAGCCACAGCTGACCTTGCCGGTCGACCGACCACTCGATGTCCTGCGGGCATCCGAACGCGGCTTGCACGCGAGCGCCGATCTCGGCCAGCCCGGGCGGCAGCGGATCGGTCTCGCTGCGCATCGTGGTGCGGCAACCGGTCACCGGATCGGCCGTGAAGAGCACACCCGAAACGACAGCGTCGACCATGCGCTGCACGACGACTGTCATCCGGCCTTCCGGCAGATCACGAGCTTCCCGGTACGCGACCGCGCGCGCACTGTGCAGCGAAGCCCGGCACGTCTCGACCGCCGCCAGCAGTGCCTCGGGACCGGAGACGTTCAGCACGGTGTCGTACTGTCCGGCGAACGCGGCGTCCGGCAGGTCCTCGGCCGTGGCGCTGGACCGCACCGCGACCGGCGGCGATCCCAGTCGTTCGTAGCCAGCCAGGATCGCCGCCGGTCCGTCGTCCGGGGCTACGCAGAAGAACTCGGGCACGCGCTCACCGAGTGCGGCCAGCCGCGCCAGCCCTGTTGCCTTTCCACCCATGGCTTCCCTCCCGTTTCCAATACGAGTGTATTGGAAACGGGAGAAGATCGCCGGTCAGGCGGCCGGAGGCGGCGGCGGGCCACCCGGGCCACCGCCACCCGTCTCCTCGCCGGCCGGATCCACGGTGATGGTCAGCGTCGCGACGTAGCCGCCGGTCATGTCCCCGGTCACCGTGGCCATCTCCCGCGCGGCCAGGTCGTCGCGGAACACCATGTCGGTGGCGAGCGAGATGCGGCTCATGTTGACGACGCTCTGCTCGTACCCGTCGGCCTGCTCGTAGACGGTGTCCGAGACGTCCTCGGGCAGCGCGATCTGCGACGTCTTGCGGATCGGCCCGGCGCCGGTCGTGGCGTCCTCCAGCGACGAGTAGACCTCGAAGTGGATGTGCGGCCACCGCCCCGAGTAGCACGCCGGGAAGATGCTGGTGAAGGTCACCAGCCCGGTCGCGTCCGTGACCTGGATGCCGCGCAGGTAGTTCTCGTCGGTGACGCCGCTGGAGTAGAGCGAGTAACGCCCCTCGCGGTCGCAGTGCCAGGCGTAGACCGCGGCCCCGGCCAGGGGAGCGCAGTCCAGGTCCTGCACCACGAGCGAGAAATCCAGCGGTACGCCTCCCGCGACGGTGTCCGACGTCCCGAACGACGAGCGGATGTCGCGCCGGACGACACCGTCCAGTGTGCGCACGTCGGGGCCGTTCGAGCCGTCGGCCGGGTAGGGTCCGGCCGTCTCCGACTCGACCTCCTCGAGGCACGCGGCGGCGACCGTCTCCGCTTCGGCTGACCGGCCTAACAGGGCGCTGCCGGCGAGGGCGAATCCGGTTCCGCCGAGCACGGTGAGCATCCGGCGCCGGGACATGGTGCCGAGATCGAAGGCGAGTCCCTTGTCGTGGACGCGGCGCACGTACGCCGCATTGTCCTGATCGTGAGGCATGAGCATTCCTTCCCGCTTGTGGCGATCGGTGAAGGACGCAGCCAAGCATCGATGTCTATGAATGACCTGTGGGTGATCTCGGCGCCGCCATATCGAACGGGTCCTATTCCGCGGCGGGCGCCACGGGTTACCCTTCGTCGATGCGGCGCTTGCTCATGGTCCTCTTCGCCGGCTCGCTCGCGGGGGCGCTGTTCGGGCCCCTGCCCGCCGCGGCCCACGGCGGACTCGTCGGCTCCTCTCCGCCGCAGGGCAGCGCCTCGGCCCAGCCCGTCGACGCGGTGTCGCTCACCTTCACCGAGAAGCCGGCGCCGTACGCGTACTTCACCGTCACTGCCCCCGGCGGCGCCCGCGTGGACGACGGCTGGTCGCACGCGCAGCCGATGCCGCTGGCCACGCCGGCCCGCGAGTTCCAGGAGGTCAACGGGGTCTGGCAGCCGATGGAGTACCGCACGGGCTTCCCGGTGCGGATCAAGGTGGCGCACTGGCCGGCCGCGGGTACGTACGTGGTCCGCTACCACACCGTCGCGTCGGACGGCGACCTGGTCAAGGGCGAGATGAGCTTCAGCTACACCGGGGCGCCGACCGCGGCCCCGGCCGGCTGGCAGCCCCCGTCCGACCGGCCGAAACCCGAGCTGCTCGCGGCGGCGGAGACGGAGGCGGCACCGGCGCCGGCTGCCCAGCACTGGTACGACGACATGTGGGCGTGGTTCGTACCCGTCCTGCTGCTCGTGGCCGCCGGGCTCGCGTACCTCCTGCTGCGGCCGGGCCGCCAACCCGCCGGCGGCCCGGTGCGCGAGCGTCAGTCCAAGGTGGGGTAATCGGTGTAGCCGCGGTGGTCGCCACCGAACATGGTGGCCCGGTCGGCCTGGTTGAACGGGCCTCCGGCCGCGAGGCGGGCGGGCAGGTCCGGGTTGGCCAGGAAGAGGGCGCCGAAGGTGATCACGTCGGCGGTGCCGTCCTCGATCAGGCTCAGCGCCTCGGGGCCGGTCGGCTCGGGATGGGTGAACGGGTTGAGCAGCAGCGTGCCCGGCCACTCCTTGCGCAGCCGGCGGGTCAGGTCGCGGTCCGCACTCTCCACCAGGTGCAGATAGGCCAGGCCGAGCGGCGCCAGCCCGGCCACCAGGGCGCTGTAGAGCTCATCGGTGTCCTGCTCGACGATGTCGCCGTTGGTGCCGCTCGGCGAGATCCGGAAGCCGACCCGGTGGCCGCCGATCGCGTCCGCGACGGCCGTGGCGGCCTCGACGCCGAAGCGGATGCGGCCGGCGATGTCCCCGCCCCAGCCGTCGGTGCGCTGGTTGGCGTTGGAGGACAGGAACTGCTGGATCAGATAGCCGTTCGCCCCGTGCAGCTCCACTCCGTCGAAGCCGGCCGCGATCGCGTTGCGGGCCGCGGTCGCGAAGTCGGCGATCGTCTCGGCGATCTCGGCCCCGGTCAGCTCCTTCGGCGTCTCCATCTCCAGCAGGCCCTGATCGGTGAACACCTGCCCGGCCGGCTTGACCGCGGACGGCCCGACCGGCGTCAGCGCGCCGGGCAGCAGGCTGTGGTGCCCGATCCGGCCGCTGTGCATGAGCTGCGCGAAGATCCTCCCGCCCGCGGCGTGCACGGCGTCGGTGACCACGCGCCAGGCCGCCACCTGGTCCTCGGAGTGCAGGCCGGGGGTGCTGGTGTAGCCCTGCCCGACCACCGACGGCTGGGTGCCCTCCGTGATGATCAGGCCCGCGCCGGCCCGCTGCGCGTAGTAGGTGGCCATGAGCTCGGTCGGGGTGGCCCCTGGACCGTAGGCGCGGCTGCGCGTCATGGGAGCCATCGCGATGCGGTTGGCCAGCCGTAGGCCGCTCAGGTCGTACGCATCGAAAGCTGTCGTCATTGCCGTCGTCCCTCGCTCGTTTGGTTCATGGCGTGAACCAAAGTAGTTCATGGTGTGAATCTCTGCAAGGTAGACTGGGCCCGCGACGATGTGACGAGGGAGACGCGGACGTGGCGCAGCACGAGGGTTTCGGCGACATGCTGGTCTGGCTCGCCCTGGTGATTCAGCGCCGCTACGCGCAGATCTGCGCCGAGCACGACCTCACCACGGCCCAGGCGCAGCTGCTGTGCACGGTCAAGGACCGGCCCTACCGTATGGCCGAGCTGGCGGCATCGATGGACATGGCGAAAAACGCGCTGAGCCAGCTCGTCGACCGCACCGAGCGCCGCGGCCTGGTCGAGCGGTCCAGCCCCGAGCGCGACCGGCGGGTGATCGCCCTCGACCTCACGCCGGCCGGGCGGAAGATCGCCGAGTCGCTCTACGCCGACGTGGCCGAGCGGCTGCCCGGGATCGCCGACAGCCTGAGTGCCGAGGATCAGCAGCTCCTGCGCCGGCTCGCCACCGCGGTCGCCGCCGCGCATGTCCCGGGTCTGGCCTGCGGCGGTGCCGGGCCCGGTGAGCGCTGCTGATTTAGCCCTCCTTCCGCCTTCCCCTGGGCGCGGGTGGCGCGGGCCTCTTCCTTCCGTCCGCTCTTGCCGGCGGCGGGCGATGGCAGGATGACGCCATGGCGACGGACTGGGTGCGATGGCACGCCGACTATGCCGATCCGGACTCCTCGTTGTCCCGCCGGCTGGCGGTGGTCCAGGGCTACCTGCGCCGGGCGCTGGACGAGGCGCCCATGGACCCGGACGGTGGACGGCGGCTCGTCAGCATGTGCGCGGGTGACGGGCGGGATGTGCTGCCTGTGCTCGCATCGCATCCCCGGGGCGGGCAAGTGCGTGCCGTTCTGGTGGAGCTGGATCCCTCACTGAGCGCCCGTGCGCGGTCGGCGGCCGGGCCGGGTGTTGTCGGTGGTCGACCGGGCGTCGAGGTGCGGACTGCGGATGCCGGGCGGGCGGAGAGCTATCGCGGTGCGGGCCCGGCGCGTGTGCTGCTGGCCTGCGGCGTCTTCGGCAACATCAGCGCCGGGGACGTCGAGACGACGATCGGCGCCCTGCCCGCGTTGCTGGTACCCGGTGGATACGTGATCTGGACCCGGGGGCGGGGGCGGCGAGGTGGATCCCAGTCTCGCGGTCCGGGGTGTGTTTGCCCGGCACGGGTTCGAGGAGCTTGCCTTTGCCGCGCCGGGGGACGCGCGGTTCCGGGTGGGGATGGGTCGCTTGGCCGGGTCGGGGAGGGCGGCGTTGTTGCCGCCGCGGCTCTTCGCTTTCCGCTGAGAGTGGTTGACACCGGGCGCCGACATTGATTGTGTTCGATGAGGCGAACGAAGGAGTCCCCGGTGTCGTGGATGTCGAGTGCCGCGCTTGCTCTGCTTCTCGCTCATCCCGGCCAGCTCCCGGCCGGCGCCGCAACGGCCGGAGCCGGAGGTGGCGCCGGTGGCACCGCGACGACCGGCGCCGGGGTGGGGGCTGCGGCGACGGTTGATGTGACGCGGGCGGTCGGGGACGGGCCGCAGACGGTGGCGGATGTCTATCGCTATCTCGAGGATCCCGGGCTGACCGGCGAGGGCCAGGTGCAGCCGCACGCCGACCTGCGCCCCTATCCGGACGCGCGCGCCGCCGCCGCGGACGTGACCCGGCACGACCGGCCGAACCCGTACACCCGCAGCCTCGACGGGCCGTGGCAGCTCAAGATCTTCGATCGGCCCGACGACGTGCCCAACGCGTTCCGGGCCGGCGGGGCGGCGACGAAGGGCTGGCCCACCGCGCAAGTGCCGCACACGTGGCAGTCGGACTTCATCGACCACCCGATGTTCCGCAACATCCCGTCCGACATCGCCCCGGACGATCCGCCGAAGGTGCCGCGCGACGTCAACCCCACCGGGGCGTACGTGAAGACCTTCGACCTGCCCGCGAGCTGGGCCGGCGGCCGGGTGTTCCTCCGCTTCGAGGGCGTGACCAGCAACTACCTGGTGTGGGTCAACGGCGCTTACACGGGGTACGACCAGGGCGGCTACACCCCGGCGGAGTTCGACGTCACCGAGCGGCTGCGCCCCGGCCGCAACACGATCGCCGTGCAGGTGCACCGGTGGGGGAGCGGCGCCTACCTCGAGGACGTCGACCAGTGGCGCTACTCGGGCATCTTCCGCGACGTGTGGCTCTACCGCACGAACGAGGCGCGACTGCAGGACGCCGCCATCACCACGGATCTGGACGCCGCCTACCGGGACGCCACCTTGCATGTCGCCGTACTGAAACAAGGTGGAACCGTTTCCCGGGGCACTCTGCTGGACGCGAAGGGCCGGACGGTGGCCACGATGTCGGGCCCGGGCGACCTCACCGCGGTCGTCCGGAACCCGGCGAAGTGGTCCGCCGAGGAACCGAACCTCTACACCCTCGTCCTGCAACTCCTCGACGCGCGCGGGAAACCGCTGCACACCACCGCGCAGCCGGTCGGCTTCCGCGAGATCGAGGTACGCGACCGGCAGATCCTCGTCAACGGGAAGCGGATCCTCATCAAGGGCACCAACCGCGCCGAGACGGATCCCGACACCGGGCGGCACGTGACCCGGCAGAAGCAACGGGACGACGTGGCCCTGATGAAGCGGTTGCACCTCAACGCCGTCCGCACGTCGCACTACCCGAGCGACCCCTACCTCTACGACCTCGCCGACCGGCAGGGCCTGTGGGTGGACGACGAGGTCGACATCGAGACGCACAGCCACGAGACGTGCCCGGACAATTGTCTCGCCGACCGCCCGGAATGGCAGGCCGCGTTCGCGGACCGGTTCCAGGCCATGGTTCAGCGCGACAAGAACCATCCGAGCGTCATCTTCTGGGACACCGGCAACGAGGCCGGGCTCGGCGCCGCGCACCACGCCATGGCCGCGTGGGCCGACGCGAACGAGCCGACCCGGCTGCTCTATCACCAGTCGAACAACCCCGACGGCGACGCGCCCTTCGCCGACGTGGACGGGCCGCGCTATCCGACGCCGGCCCGGCTGGAGAGCCGTGTGCAGAGCAGCACCAAGCCGGTCGTCATGGGCGAGTACGCCCACGCGATGGGCAACGGCCTCGGCAATTTCGACCAGTTCTGGGCGCTGGCCCGCGAGTATCCGGAACTGCAGGGCGGTTTCATCTGGGACTGGGCCGAGCAGAATCTGCGGCAGCCGCTGATTCTCACCCCGGACTCGGCGAGCGGAATCCAGACGTTCCTCGTGGGCAAGCCGGCGCCCGCACCGGGCCGCCGCGGCCAGGCCGTCCGATTGTCCAGCTTGGACGATTTCGTCGACGTGTTCCGGGACGAGCGCCTGGATCTGACCGGTCCGCTCACCCTCGACGCGTGGGTCCAGCCCGGCGAATGGGCGGGCAGCTTCCCGATTCTCACCAAGGGTCAGGCGTACGGCCTCCAGATGCGCGACGAGAACACCCTCGAGTTCCGCATCGGCGACTCCACGGCGGCCGCGGATGTTCCGGAGAACTGGTACGGCGGATCCTGGCACCGGGTCACCGGAACCTACGACGGAACCGCTCTGAAACTCGCGATCGACGGCGCCGAGGTGGCCACCACGCCGCGCACCGGAGCCGTGGACCCGGGGCTGTTCGAGGTCAACCTCGGCCGCAATGCCGAGACCCAGCAGGACAACGACCTGTGGAGCATCCGGACCGGCCGGGGCCTGATCGACGACGCCCGCGTCTATGCCCGGGCGCTGTCCGCCCCGGAGCTGGCCCGCGATCCGGCCGGCGACGCCGTGCTGGCGCTCGACTTCGACAGCTACTCTCGCCGCGGCGACTTCCTGAGCCTCGGCATCAGCCTGTCCGGCACCGACGGCCTGGTCGGCTCGGACCGTTATGTGCAGCCGGAAACGGCGGAGATGGCGTGGGCGCAGGCGCCGATCCGGTTCACGCGCGACGGCACCAAGGTGCGCGCCTTCAACGAGCAGCAGGCGGGCGCGCTGGACGTGGTGGTGCGCTGGTCGCTCAAGGAACAGAGCCGGACGCTGCGGAGCGGTAGCCGGCACGTGCGGCTGGCTCCCGGCGCCACCGTCGAGCTCGACACCGGCCCGTTGCCGGCGAACCCGAACGACCGGGAACGGTTCCTGAACGTGTCAGCCGCGAAGGGCGACTGGGTGCTCGGCTATGACCAGTTCAGCGCGGGAGGTCAGGCTGTTCCCGGCATCCTGCCTGTTCCGGTGCCGGGGGCGCCGCGGCTGGCGACCAACGGGAACGAACTGACAATCTCGGGAACCGGTTTCACCTACCGTTTCACCAACGGCACCTTGGCGTCGATGCGGGCCGGCGGACGCGAACTCCTGCACGGTGGCCCGGTTCTCGACGTCTACCGGCCGCCGACGAGCAACGAGACCTACGACTGGGGCACCGACGACCGGCGCATCTGGCACGACCTGGGCCTCGACGACCTCACGACCACGGTCACCGGCGTGACCACCCGCACCGAGGGGAACGCCGTGGTGGTCGACGTCGAGAGCACGGTCGCGGGCAAGGGCGTGTCGTTCGCGCAGACCATGGCGTACCGCATCGACAAGCGGGGCACGATCACGCTGACGCACGAGGTGGTGCCGGACGCGCGGGCGGCCGTTCTCCCGTACCTGCCGCGGGTGGGGGTGTCGTTGCAGCTGCCGGACCGGATGCAGAAGTTCGCCTGGTACGGCCGCGGGCCCCACGAGAACTACAACGACCGGCAGAGCGGCGCCCCGCTGGGCGTCTATCGCAGCACGGTGAACGAGCAGTATGTGCGGTACTCGCGGCCGCAGGCGTACGGCAACCACCACGACGCGCGGTGGGCGGCCCTGACCGACGGCAGCGCCGGGCTGCTCGTCGGCGGCATGGAAGACGTCAGCGTCACCGCCTGGGACGACCTCGACCGCGCCGAGTACGACCACCAGCTGGACCTGGTCCGCAACCGCGGCTGGGTCACGCTGCACGCCGAGGCGGGCGAGACGGGCATGGGCGAGACGCCGAACTCGGTTCTCGCGCCGTTCCGCCTCGCACCGACCGAGACCTACCGGCACGAGCTGGTCCTGCGTCCGCTGACCGCCGCGGAGGCCCGGACGGGCGGCGTCCCGGACTCCGACGTGCCGGCGCCGTGCCCGCCCGGAGTGACCGTCACGACCGACGGCACCGCCGTTCCGGGAACGCCGGAACCGGTTTCAGTCGATGTCAGTTCGCGCTGCGCCTCGGGCTTGACCGACGCGACGGTACGCCTGGCGGCGCCGGACGGCTGGACGGTCAGCCCCGCGCTCGTCGAGCTCGGCGCCGTCACGGGCACCGAAACCGCGTCCTTCACGGTGACGGCGCCGCCCGGAACCGACATCGGCACGCACCGGCTGACGGCCACCGTGGACGCCGGGGGCACGTTCCCGACGTCGACAACGGCGACGGCCGTGGTGCGGACGCCGTTGCCGCCGGGCTACGGCTGGCTCAGCGACCGGGCGTTCGCCTCGGTGGCCAACGGCTGGGGCCCGGTCGAGAAGGACCGCAGCAACGGCGAGCAGGCCGCCGGCGACGGCGACACGCTGACGATCGCGGGCGTGGAGTACGAGAAGGGCCTCGGCGTCCACGCTTTGTCCACCGTGGACGTGCCAATCGACGGTAACTGCAACCGTTTCCGGGCGGATACCGGCGTCGACGACGAGACCGGCAGCGGCGGCTCGGTGATCTTCGAGGTGTGGCTCGACGGCGTCCGGGCGGCGGTGTCGCCGACCATGCGCGGGACGGGCCTGGCGCACCGCTTCGACCTGGACGTGACGGGTGCCCGCACGCTGCGCCTTCAGGTCACCGACGCCGGCGACGGCAACGGGAACGACCACGCCGACTGGGCCGCCGCTCGCCTCTCCTGCGACTGAGCGCAGCCCGCCGGGCGAGCCGTCGGCGGATGCCGCTCAGCTGCGGTCGAGGCGGTCGACGGCGGTGGGGAGGTCGGGGAAGGTTTCGATGACGGCCGCGACGTGGCGGGGGTCGAAGTCGCCGAGGCGGCGGACGCCGCTCCGGAGGCAGGCGATGAAGGGGATGCCCGCACCCGCGGCGGCCACGGCGTCGCCCGGGGAGTCGCCGGCGTAGACGCATCTCGGCGCGGGACGTGAGGAGCAGGACGGGAGCCCAGCCGGACATATCAGGGCTGCAGCGGGGCGGTGGACCCGGCGTCGAGGGCGGCGCGCACCTTGTCGATGCCCATCAGGATCGTGGCTCCGTACTCGTCGTCGGGAAGCGCGCAGGTGGCGGCGACCGCATCCGTCAGGTGGGGCCGGGCCTCGGCGAAGCGGCCCGAGCGGCGGTACGCGTCGGCGAGGTTGATGTGCAGCGACGGCAGCAGGGCCTGGACGGTCCAGCGCGGGTCCTGCTGCTGCGCGCGCTCGTCGGTGAGCACGCCGGCCGCGGCGAGGGCCCGTTGGTCCCACGCCAGCTCGTCGGCGACCGACTCCTGCAGGTCGGCGAGGCAGTGCGCGATGGTGCAGCGGTGCAGGGCGTCCCCGTCCGTACCCGTGCGGTCCCACAGGGTCTCCAGCGCGAGCCTGGCGCCCGCCCGGTCGCCCGCTTGGCCCTGCGCGAGGGCGGCGCTGACCGCGGTCATGATGTCGTCGTCCGGCATGGGCCCAGCATGGACCCTCCACGAAGTCGAGGGTCAACTCGGACGAAAAACCTAACGCCGCCGGCCGGAGGGTGAGAGGTCATTCGCGCTCGGCGTCGTCGGGGATCCAGGCGCCGGACGTCCAGGCCGGGTCGTAGCGCTCGACGGCGGCCACGAAGACCTCCGGCGGCCGGTAGTCGTGGGCCGTCACGTAGTGCCAGATCAGGTTCGGCGCGGCGTACATCTTGCCGGGGCCGCCCGGCACGCGGATCTCGGCGTTGCCCAGGAACACCGGGCCCGACGGGTGGGGAGCCTCGACGGCCCGGCGGGGTGACGGCGCCGGGCAGAAGGGGCAGTCCTGCCAGCCGCGCATGGCGTTGACGCGCCGGCCGGCGACGATGTCGAGCAGTGCGGCCGCGAAGCCCTCCGGCGCCGGGCCGGTCGGGAAGGGGAAGGCCGGGTCGAGCCAGCCCACGGCGAGCCGGGCATAACGCGGCCGGTAGACGAGGTAGCCGTCGTCCAGGCTCAGGGTCTCTTCGTCCTGATACGCGTAGGCGGCCAGATCCTCGAAATGCGTCACCGATCAGGTCTAGCACGGCTCCGATAAGGATTCGTGATCGGGCGTGATCGTGATCCGTCATTGGACCCGGGGCCAAAAGCCTACTAGCTTGATGGGCAATGAGGGGAATCCGGCGCCGCGTTCCCTGCGAATCCCGGGGCTGACAGTGAGGATCCCCATGACCGACACCAGCATTCCGGCCACCGCCGCGCCGGAGGCCGAGTTCATCAGCCTGTCCCACCTGAACCCGTCGACCGAGCTGAACCCGGTTCCGTCCCGGGGCATCGACCTGGCCTACTTCCGCAAGTATGTGCGAGCCCTCGAGGACGGCGGCTACGACTACACGCTCCTGCCCTACGGCGCCGGCAGTGCGGACTCGTTCGTCACGGCGAGCGCGGTCGGGCAGCTGACCGAGCGGATCAAGCCGATCGTGGCGCTCCGCCCCAACACGACGTTCCCGCTGGTCGGGGCGCAGAAGCTGGCGACGCTCGACCAGCTCACCGAGGGCCGGGCGGTCGTGCACCTGATCTCCGGCGGCAACGACGCCGAGCAGGCCCGCCAGGGTGACTACCTGCCGAAGAACCGCCGGTACGCCCGCACGTCGGAGTACATCGACCTGCTGCGCCGCGCGTGGACCGAGCCGGGGCCGTTCAGCCACGAGGGCGAGTTCTACAAGTTCGACGAGTTCGGCCCCGGGTTCGCCCCGTACGAGAAGCCCATCCCCATCTCCATCGGCGGCCAGTCCGACGAGGCGTTCCAGGTCGGCGGCGAGAAGGCCGACATCTTCAGCTTCTGGGGCGAGCCCCTCGCCGACCTGCGCAGCGAGATCGACCGGGTGCACGCCATCGCCCGCGCCGCCGGCCGCACCACGCTGCCCCGCATCTGGGTCACCTTCCGCCCGATCATCGCCCGCACCGACGAGCTGGCCTGGAAGAAGGCCCACGAGTACGTCGAGCGGGTCGCCGCCACGCACGCCAAGGCCCCGCGCTGGGGTGGTGCCACGCCGCAGAACGTCGGTTCCCAGCGGGCGCTGCGGCAGGCCGAGCGGGCCGAGCTCTACGACCGCGCGCTCTGGACCCGGACCGCCGCCGTCACCAACGCCGCGGGCGCGAGCACCGCGCTCGTCGGGTCGCCCGAGACCGTCGCCGCCGCGATCCTCGACTACATCGACCAGGGCGCGTCGCTGGTCTCGATCCGCGGCTACGACACGCTGGCCGACGCCGTCGACTACGGCCGCTTCATCCTGCCGCTGGTCCGCCAGGAGCTCGCCCACCGCCAGGCCACCGGGCAGCGCGGCACGCTGCAGGCCGAGCACCCCGGCAACTACGCCCCGGAGTACGCCCGGCTGGCCCAGGCATGATCACCCCCGACCTGAGCGACGGCGCCCTCGCCGCCGTCACGGCCGAGATCGCGGAGACCGCCGCGGAGTACGACCGGACGGGCGCCTTCCCCGAGAAGGGGCTGGACGCCGCCCATCGCGCCGGGCTGCTCACCGCAACAGTGGGCAGGCAGTTCGGCGGGCCCGAAGTCAACGCCCGGGACACCGCGCGCATCCTGACCGCACTCGGCGAGGGCGACGCCTCGGTGGCCCTCCTCGCCGCCAACACGCTGATCACCCACGCCGGGCAGGCCAAGAACCCGACGTGGCCCGCCGCCACCTATCGGGAGTTCCTGGAACGGTCGGGAACCGGTTCCACGCTCGCCAACGCCATCCGCGCCGAGCCGGAGCTCGGGGCCCCGGCCCGCGGCGGCCTGCCGAAGACCACCGCCACGCGCACGGCGGACGGCTGGGTCGTCAACGGCCGCAAGGCCTACGCGACCGGCGGCGCCGGCCTGGCCTACCACGTCGTGTGGGTGACGGCCGGCGACCAGGTCGGCCACATCGTCGTCCCGGGCGACGCGGCGGGCATCACCTGGATCGAGACGTGGGACCACCTCGGTCTGCGCGCGTCGAACACCCACGACGTCATCTACGACGACGTGCACGTTCCGGGAGACGCCTTCACCGAGATCCCGCGCGGCGCCGACGGCGTCTACCGGGATCCGGCCGCCGCGGCGGGACCGGGCAGCTTCGGGCACCCCGCGCTCTACACCGGCGTGGCTCGCGCCGCACGCAAGGCGTTCGCCGAGTTCGCCCGCACCCGCGTGCCCGCCGCCCTGGGCAAGCCCATCGCCGAGACCGAGCGCATCCAAACCGTCGCCGGCGAGATCGACCTGCAGATCGCGCAGGCCGAAACTCTCCTCCACGGCGCCCTGCTGCGCATCGAGGCCGGTGACCAGGACGTGAACCTGCAGCTGTCGGTCATCAAGGTCGCCATCGCCCGCGCGGTCATCGCGGCGACGCAGACGGCCGTGGCAGCGCTGGGCAACCCGGCCCTCTCCCGGCACCACTCCCTCGAACGTCATCTGCGCGACGCGCTCTGCATCCGCGTCCACCCGCCCCAGGAAGACGCCGCGCTGCTCGCAGCCGGTCGTCGTGTGCTCAACCAGTGAGGAACCCCATGAGACGTTTCGTGACAGCAGCCGCCGCCCTGGCCCTGGCGGGAAGCCTCGCTGCCTGCGGCGGCGGGGGAGCGGACGCGAGCGGCGGCACCCCGAAGGCCGGCGGCACCCTCAAGGTGAGCTTCTGGCCCGACAACGCGAACTTCTCCTGCATCGACCCGTTCCAGGTCTACTGGATCGAGCACCGGTCGATCATCCGCAACTTCGCCGACTCGCTGACCGACCAGGACCCCGAGACGGGGAAGATCGTGCCCTGGCTGGCCGAGAAGTGGGAGATCAGCGCCGACGGGCTGACCTACACGTTCCACCTCAGGGACGGCGTGACCTTCGCCAACGGCAAGCCGCTCGACGCGCAGGCGGTCGCGGACAACGCGCTCGGCTGGATCGACACGGTGAAGCAGACGAACGGCGCCGCCTACGGGGCCTCGTACATCCAGGGCCTGAGCGGTGCGAAAGCCGTCGACGCCACGACCGTCCAGTTCACGCTGAGCAAGCCGAACTCGTCGTTCCTGCAGGCCACCTCGACCACCAACCTCGCGATCGTCGACCCGGCCGCGTTCGGCGAACAGCCGGCCGAGCGGTGCACCGGCAAGGGCGTCGTCGGCTCCGGGCAGTTCCAGCTCGACCACTACACGCCCAAGGTCGAGACCGTGCTGACCAAGCGGCCCGGCTACACCTGGGGCTCGGAGACGTCGCAGAACCGGGGCGAGGCGAAGCTCGACAAGGTCATCTTCAACTACGTGGCCGAGGACAGCGTCCGCACCGGCAACCTGGTCAGCGGGGCCAGCGACATCGCGTGGCCGCGCAACCCGTTCTCGCCGCAGGACCAGACGCTGATCGAGAAGTCCGGCGACATGATCGAGCAGCGCTCGCTGCCGGGTCCCGCCTCGGCGCTCTACGCCAACACGAGCGCCGGCCGTCCGCTGAGCGACCCCGCGGTGCGCAAGGCCATCGTGAAGGCGATCGACGCCAAGACGTACGCGTCGACGCTGTTCGGCGCCGACTACCCGGTGGTGCAGGGGCTCTTCGACACGACCACGCCCTACTTCAAGCCGCTCGGCGACAAGATCGCCTTCGACCAGGCCGGCGCGAAGCAGATCCTGGACGCGGCGGGCTGGGTGCCCGGGGCCGACGGCGTGCGGGCCAAGGACGGCAAGCAGCTGGTGCTCGACTACCCGCTGACCACGGCGGCCGGCGGCGGTCCCGAGCTGCTGCAGGCCCAGCTCAAGGAGGTCGGCATCAAGCTCGAGCTGCGCCAGCTCACCACGGCCCAGTCGGCGACCTATCTGACCGAGGGCACGTACGACCTGACCGGTACCTATTTCACCCGGGCCGACCCCGGCGCCCTGCAGTTCATCCTCAACCCGGACGTCGCCAACTCCAAGGGACTCGCGCAGCGCTTCGGCTCGGCCGCGGACATCGCCAAGGTGCAGGAGCTCTTCGGCCAGGCGGTCGGCACCACCGACACCAAGCAGGCCGAGCAGGCGTACGGACAACTGCAGGACTACCTCATCGACCAGGCCCTCATGATCCCGCTGTTCGAGCGGGTGCAGAAGGCCGGCGTCAGCAAGGACGTCCACGGGTTCGCGTTCACCTCGGAGGCGTTCCTCAAGCTCAACGACGTCTGGAAGGGGTGAGCCGCCCGTGACCAGGTACGTGGCGGGTCGCGTGGCCCAGGCCGTGGCCGTGCTCTGGGCGGCGTACACGCTGACCTTCGCAATCCTCTACCTGCTGCCCAGCGACCCGATGGAGCTGCAGCTCGCGGCGGCCGGCATCCAGCCCGACAGCCTGACCGCCGAGCAGGTCGCGGCGATGAAGGCCCAGTTCGGGCTGGACCGGTCGATCGGGGCGCAGTACTGGCACCACCTGACCGGCCTGCTGCACGGCGACCTCGGCACCTCGCTGACCCAGCGGGTGCCGGTGACCGAGCTGATCGCCCAGCGCATCGGCCCGACCCTGCAGCTCAGTGCGGCCGCCGCGGTGGTGTCGCTGGTGGCCGGCTCGGCGCTGGCGTACCTGGCCACGTTCTTCCGCTGGAACCCGCTGCGGGTGGCCCTGACCCGGCTGCCCGCGGTGGGGGCGTCGTTCCCGCAGTTCTTCGTGGCGCTGTTCCTGATCCAGTTCTTCTCGTTCCAGCTGGGCTGGTTCCCGGCCCTGGGCAACGAGGGCCCGTCGTCGCTCGTGATGCCGGTCGTCACGATCTCGGTGCTCGCCTCGTCCGTGCTCGCCCAGGTGCTCGTCAAGAGCTTCGACGAGACGCTGCGCCAGCCCTACATCGTCACGGCCCGGGCCAAGGGGCTGTCGCGCTCGGCAGTGCACCTCAAGCACGCCTTCCGCAACGCGGCGCTGCCCGCGATGACCATCCTCGGCGTCATCGTCGGCGTGACGGTGACCAGCTCGATCGTCGTCGAGACCGTCTTCACCCGCGAGGGCGTGGGCCGGCTGGCCCAGGAGTCGGTGCTCGCGCAGGACGTGCCGGTCGTGCTCGCGGTCGTCACGCTCGCCGCCACGGTGTTCGTGACGGTCAACCTGATCGTGGACCTGCTCTATCCGCTGCTGGATCCGCGAATCTCCCATCTCGTCCACAAGGGAGCGATGTGACCGCACAACTCCTGGAACCGGTTGCCGTTGTTCCGGCACCGGCCGAGAAGCCCGTGCGCCGGGGCGCTCACCTGACGCAGCTCACCCGGAAGCCACTGTTCCTGATCGCGAGCCTCTACGTCGTCTTCGTGCTCGTGTCAGCGTTTTTCCCGCGCCTGTTCACGTCGCGGGACCCGTACCAGACGGATCCGGCCTCGGCCATGCAGGGGCCGGGAGCCGGCCACCTCTTCGGCACCGACATCTACGGCCGCGACCTGTGGACGCGGGTGCTCTACGGCTCGCCGCTGACCATCAAGGCGACGCTGATCGCGCTGGCCATCGCCCTCGTCGTCGGGCTGACGCTCGGCATCGTCTCGGGCTTCTTCGGCGGTGTGACCGACGCCCTGCTCATGCGGTTCATCGACGTGCTGCTGGCGATTCCGGGCCTGCTGCTCGCGCTCTCCATCGTGACCGCGCTCGGCTACGGCACCATCCCGGTCGCCGTGGCCGTCGGCGTGGGCATCGTGCCCGGCTTCGCGCGCACCACGCGGGCCGAGGTGCTGAGGGTCAAGACGCTCCCGTACGTGGAAGCGGCGCGCGCGGGTGGCGCCGGCTGGGGCCGCGTGCTGATCCGGCACATCCTGCCCAACTCGTGGGGTCCCGTCGCGGTGCTCGCGGTGCTCGACGCGGGCGTGGCCGTCATCGCGATCGCGTCGCTGAGCTTCCTCGGCTTCGGCGCCGCCCCGCCCGCCGCCGAGTGGGGCACGCTCATCGCCGACGGCCGCAACTACCTCGTCACCTCGTGGTGGCTGAGCCTGCTGCCGGGCTTGTTCGTGGCGCTGCTCGTGCTCAGCCTCAACCACATCTCCAAGACGTTCCAGGAGCTCGCGCGATGACGCTGGTGGAGATCAAAGGCCTCGACGCCGGGTACGTCCGGCACCGCACGGTCCGGCCCGCGGTCATCGGGCTCGACCTCACCGTGGCCCAGGGCGAGGTCGTGGCGCTCGTCGGCGAGTCCGGCTCGGGCAAGACCACGACCGCCAACGCGCTCATCGGGCTGTTGCCCGCCAACGGCCGCATCACCGCCGGATCCGCGCGCATCGACGGCGTGGAGACGGCCGGCGCCAAGGAGCGCACGCTGCGCCGGCTGCGGGGCTCGGTGGTCGGCCTGATCCCGCAGGACCCGATGGTGGGCCTCAACCCGACCAAGCGGGTGGGCGAGCAGATCGCGGAGGCCGTGCGCCTGCGGGGCATCCCCAAGCGATCCGCGTACGCCGAAGCAGTCGGCTTCCTCGACCAGGCGGGCGTGCCGGACGCGGCGGCCCGGGCCCGCCAGTATCCGCACGAGCTCTCGGGCGGCCTGCGGCAACGGGTGCTCATCGCGATCGCGCTGGCCGGGCGCCCGAAGCTCATCATCGCCGACGAGCCGACCAGCGCGCTCGACGTGACCGTGCAGAAGCGGATCCTCGACCATCTCGGCGGGCTCGTCCGGGACCAGGGCATCTCGCTGCTCGTCATCACGCACGACCTCGCCGTCGCCGCGGACCGGGCGGACCGCGTCGTCGTCCTGCAGCACGGCCGCAAGGTCGAGGAGGGCGATCCGGCCACGATCCTGAGCACGCCGCGGCAGCCCTACACCCGGCAGCTCATCGCGGCGGCGCCGAGGCTCGCGCACGCGGGTCACGTGGTGCCCCGGCACGACGTACGCGACAAGGCAGTGCCCGCACCGATCCTGGAACTGACCGACGTACGGAAAACGTTTCCCGGGGGTTTCACCGCGCTGGACGGCGTCAGCCTGACCGTGCCCCGGGGCTGGACGCACGCGCTGGTCGGCGAGTCGGGCAGCGGCAAGACGACCGCGCTGCGGGTGGCGCTCGGGCTCGAACCGGCGACGGCGGGCTCGATCCGGCTCGACGGCACCGAGATCGCGGGCCTGAGCTGGGGCAGGATGCGGCCGTTGCGGCGCAAGGTCCAGCTCGTGCATCAGGACCCGTTCGCCACGCTCGACCCGAAGTTCACCGTCGGCCAGTCGATCACCGAGCCGCTCGTGTCCTTCGGCCTCGGCGACCGGCGCGGGCGCCAGGCCCGGGCGAAGGAGCTGCTCGATCAGGTCGCGCTGCCCGCCGCGTACCTCGATCGGCTGCCCGCGGAGCTGTCGGGCGGCCAGCGGCAGCGCGTCGCGATCGCCCGGGCCCTCGCCCTGCGCCCGGACCTCATCATGCTCGACGAGCCGGTGTCCGCGCTCGACGTGCTGGTCCAGGAGCAGATCCTGCGGCTGCTGGCCGAGTTGCAACGCGAGCTCGGGCTGTCGTACCTCTTCGTCTCGCACGACCTCGCCGTGGTTGCCGAGATCTCGCACACCGTCTCGGTGCTGAGCCGGGGCCAGGTCGTCGAGGAGGGGCCGGTCGCGTCGGTCTTCACCGCGCCGGCGAGCGCTTACACGCGGGAGCTGATCGACGCGATCCCCGGCCGCCGGGCCGTCCCCGCGGGGGACGCCGGTGCGTGAGGCGCTGGCCGCCCAGTTCTCCGCCGCCCGCGCCCATCCCGGCCCGGCCACGCTCGCCACCGTCACCGGACTGCTCAACGGCGCCACGATGGTGGCCGGCGCCGAGGCGGTCGGGTGGGCCACCGACCACCTCGTGGTGCCCGCGCTGGCCGGGGAGGCGGTGCCGGGCCGCGCGTGGTGGCTGAGCGCCGGGCTGGTCCTGGGCATCTCGGCCGTCCGGTGGAGCACCATCTTCGTGCGCGGCGTGGCAACCGGCCGCGTGCAGTACCGGGCGCAGGCCGAGACCCGGCGCGCCGTCGTCCGCCGCTATCTCGATCTGGACCTCGACTGGCACCGCAGCCGGTCGCCGGGCCGGCTGCTCGCCCACGCCGTCTCGGACGTCGACGCGCTGTGGTCACCCATGCAGTTCGCCTACTTCGCGCTGGGCATGGTCTTCATGCTGCTGCTGGCGCTCACGCAACTGGCGCTGCGCGACGCGCTGCTCGGGGTGGTCGGGGCGGTGCTGGTCGCCGGGGTGCTCGCGCTCAACGTCGCGTACCAGCGCAAGCTCGCCCCCCGGGCACGAGAAGCGCAGGCGGCGCGCGGGGCCGTCGGCGCGGTCGCGCACGAGTCGGTCGAGGGCGGCGCGGTCGTCCGCAGCCTCGGGCTCGCGGCGGTGGAGGACGCGCGGTTCGGCGCCGTCGTCGAGCGCCTGCGCACGGCGGATCTGCGGATGGCCCGGGTCAGCTCGGTCTTCGACCCGATGCTCGAGCTGCTGCCCACCGTCGCCGTCCTCGCCGTGCTGGCCGTCGGCGCCCCGCGCGTGGCTTCCGGGGCGCTCGGCGTGGGCGACCTGGTCGGCGTGGTCTACCTGCTCATCACCATCGCCATCCCGCTCAACGTGATCAGCCGCTTCCTCTCGATGCTGCCGATGTCCTCGGCCGGGCTCGCGCGGGTGCAGGCGGTGCTGTCCGAGGCAGTCGGTCGTTTCGGCCCGGCGACGTTGAGCTCCGGCGACCCGCTGCGGGTGGAACTGCGCGGCGCCGGAGTGGCCGGCCGGCTTCCGGCGACCGGCCTGGTGCTCGAACCCGGCTCGATCACCGTGGTCACCGGCCTGGTCGGCGCGGGCAAGTCGACGCTGCTCGACCTCGCCGGGGGCCAGGCCACGCCGACCGAGGGCACTGTGCTCTTCGACGGTGTGGACGTGCGCGAGCTGGCGCGAGGAGTGGTGCCGGCGACCGTGGCGGTGGTGTCGCAGAGCCCGTTCCTGTTCGCCGAGTCGATCCGGGACAACCTGACGCTGTCCGGGGCCCGCGACGAGCTGAGCATCTGGCGGGCGCTGCGCGTCGCGGTGGCCGACGAGATCGTGCGCGGGCTGCCCGACGGGCTCGATACGGTCGTGGGCGAGCGCGGGGCGACCATGTCGGGCGGGCAGCGGCAGCGGATCTGCCTGGCCCGGGCGATCCTGCGGGCGCCGCGTTTGCTGGTGCTCGACGACGCCACGTCCGCGCTGGACCCGGGGGTGGAGCGGCAGGTGCTCGGCAATCTGGCCGCCCTGGTGCACGACGGCGGGCCCACCTTGCTGCTCGCCACGAGCCGGCCGGATGCTGTGCACTTCGCCGATCAGGCCGTCGAGCTGTCCGGTGGTGTCCGTGCCGCGTAGGACGTGGTTGACAGGGCTGCTGGCCCTGATCGCGGGCGCCGGGCGGATCGTCGCGCCCATGACGATCCAGTACGCGGTCGACTCGGGGTTGCGTACCGCCGGGGTGGCTGTTTCTGTGGGCGCCGGGGCCGTCGTGGTCGCGGGAGTGTCCTCGTCGGTGCTCAACCGGCGGCTGCACGGACAGGTGGAACAGGCGCTCGCCGACCTGCGCCGGGCCGGGCTGCGCCAGGTGCACGCCATGCCCGCCGCCACCTTCGACCGGACGCCCAGCGCCGACCTGGTCACCCGGCTCACCAGCGACGTCGACCAGGTGACGACCTTCCTGCAGGGCGGCGGGATCCAGTTCCTCACGAACGCGGCGCAACTGGTGATCGCCACGGTGATCCTGGCGGCGTACAGCTGGCAGCTCGCGCTGCCCGTCCTCGTCATCACCGCGCTGCTGCTCGTGGGCATGGCGGCGCTGCAACGGCTCATCGCGCGCCGCTTCGGCCGGGCGCGTCAGGACCTGTCCCGGCTGCAGTCGGCCGTGGCGGAGTCGCTGGCCGGGGCGGCGGTGATCCGATCGACCGGCTCGGAGCCGCGTACGCGGGAAAAGCTGGACGCCGCCGTCGACCGCGCGCGGGACAGCCTGGTCCGCACGCTCGTGCCGCTGCACGCGAACACGTCGCTCGGGGAGCTGGCCATCTCCACGATGACCGTGGCGGTGCTGGTCGGCGGGGTGTGGTGGGCCGTCCTCGGCGATCCGGCGCGGCCGCGGCTGAGCGCGGGGCAGATCTTGGCGATGGTGTTCCTGGTGACGTTCTTCGTGCGGCCGCTGCAATTCCTGGTGCAGAGCCTCGGCGAGGCGCAGAACGCGCTGACCGGGTGGCGGCGGGCCCGCGCGCTGGCGGCCCCGGCGCCGTCGTCGGGGGATGTGTCGTTGCCGGAGGGTCCCGTCGGCGTGCGGCTCACCGGGGTGTCCGCGCGCTACGACGGGCCGCTCGTCCTGCACGACGTGACCGTGGACGTGGCTCCGGGCGAGCACGTGGCGGTCGTGGGGCGTACGGGATCGGGGAAGTCGACCTTCGCCAAGCTGATCACCCGCCGCCTCGAGCCCGCCGCCGGTGTCGTGGCGCTCGGCGGCGTCCCGCTGTCCGCCCTCGCGCCGGCGTCGCTGGCCGGGCGGGTCGTCAGCGTGCCGCAGGACCCGTTCCTCTTCGACGCCACGATCGGCGCGAACATCCGCCTGGGCCGCCCGGCCGCCACCGACGAGGACCTGATCGGCGTCCTCGACCGGCTCGGCCTGCACGAGTGGTTCACGGCGTTGCCCCGGGGGCTGGAGACCCCGGCGGGGCAGCGCGGCGAGCGGCTGTCGGTGGGGGAGCGGCAGCTGGTGGCCCTGGCCCGGACCGCTCTCGCCGACCCCGACCTGATCGTCCTCGACGAGGCCACGTCCGGCATCGACCCGGTGACGGACGCGGCGGTGCAGCGGGCGCTCGCCGTGCTCACGCGGGGCCGCACGACGATCGCGATCGCCCACCGACCGGCCACCGCGGCCGCGGCGGACCGGATCCTGACGTTCGCCGACGGCCGGGCGGTTGACCAGGTTGACTCTTCAAGCGAATACTCTTCACCATGATCAGCACCGCGGAGTTCGACGCGTTCGGGCCCTGGATCGACGAGGTTCGCACCGTCGACGACCTGCCCCGGCTCTATCGGGACGCGGGCATCGACCCCGCCGCGTGCCGCCTGGTGCTCAAGGTGCCGCGCAACATCGAGCGGCGCAACGCCCACCCCGGCATGCACCTGTACGACCACCTGATCGCCCTGGACGACGAGACGCTGACCGTGCTGCGGCGGCAGGACGACGCGTACGAGACGATCCGGGTGCCGCTCGACCGGATCGCCGCCCTCGCCGACAGCACCCGGCTGCTCGACGGCCGGCTCACCGTGCACCTCGTGGACGCGCCGGCCGTCGTGGTTCCGTACAACGGCTCGGCGGGCGCGCCCGTGCAGCGGCTGATCGGGCTGCTCCGCGAGTCCTACCTGCCCGAGTCGCCGCCCGCCGCCGGGTCGCCGCCCGCCGCCGGGTCGCCGCCCGCCGCCGGGTCGCCGCTCGCCGCCGGGGAGCCGGGACCGGCCGCGGCGCCGGGGCTCGGCCGCGAGGACACCGGGCTGCTCAACGACTACGACGACCTGGTGCGGCAGGAGCCCCGGATGCGGCTGCTCAACGTGGGTTCGCGCCAGGTCGTGACCCCGGCCTCGGCCTGGGAACGGCTCTATCGCAAGGCGCGGCCGTTGCACCTGCAGGCCGGGATCGCGGTCACCGACGAGCGGGAGATCGTGCTCGTCCACCGGCGGGAGTGGTTCACCCGCGACGCCGACGACATCTCCATGGCCCGTACGGTGCTGCCGTGCGCCCGGATCGACGAGGTGGTCACGCGCCCGCACGAGCGCTACCTCGGCGTCGACGTGATCGCCGTGCGTTCCGGAAGCACGCGGCTCGAGTTCCCGATCGCCGCCTCTGCCTCGGGTTCCGATCGTCGCCTCTAGGGTGGGGTAGTGACTCGTCCGACGGCGCGCGTGCTGACCGTGCTGGAGGTTCTGCAGTCCGGGGGCACGCGGACCGCGGCTGACCTGGCGGCGCGGGTGGGCGTCGACGAGCGGACCCTGCGCCGCTATATCGCGCACCTGATCGATCTGGAGGTGCCGGTCGAGTCGGTACGCGGGCGGTACGGCGGGTATCGGCTGGCGCCGGGGTTCCGGATGCCGCCGCTGATGCTGACCGACGAGGAGGCGCTGGCCGTGCTGGTCAGCCTCGCGCCGCCTTTTCTTTCTTCGCCGGCGGCTGATTCGTCTCCTTCGCCGGCGGCTGATTCGTCTCCTTCGCCGGCGGCTGCTTCGGCACCTTTGCCCGCGGCTGCTTCGGCTTCTTTGCCGGCGGCTGCTTCGGCGGCGGCGAAGGTGCGTCGGGTGCTGCCGCGGGCGCTCGCCGGTCGGCTCGAGGGGCTGCTCGCGGCCATGGAGTTCACGGCGCCTCCGGCCGGGGCGCCCGCGCTGCTGCTCACCTTCGCCGCGGCGGCGCGCGACCGGCAGCCCGTGGAGATGCAGTACAACGGGCGGGTGCGCACGCTGCATCCGTACGGGATCGTCGCGCACAACCGCCATTGGTACGTGACCGGCGCCGACTCGGCCAGCGGCGAGGTACGCACGTTCCGGCTGGACCGGGTGTCCTCGGCGTCGGCGGTCGCTGGCAGCTTCTCGGTGCCGGACGGCTTCTCCGCGATCGAGCAGGTGACGTCCGGGGCGAGCTACCGCCACGAGGTGTCGGTCCTGGTCGACGGGCCGGTGGAGGTGGTCCGGCGGCGGTTGCCGGGGAGCGTGGCCACCGCGTCCGAGGCGGGCGAGGGCCGGACCCGCGTGCAGCTGCGGGCCGAGCGGCTCGACTGGGTGCCGGCCGTGCTCGCCGGGCTCGACCTGCCGTTCACGGTGGAGCGGCCGGACGAGTTGCGTGACCATGTCCGCGAGCTGGCCGCGCGGCTGGCCCGCTGTGCCGCCCTCTCCCCCGAATAGTGTTTCCCGGCCGTAGATGGCACAACCGTTTCCCCATCCACCGCCGTGCGATCATGGCGTCATGATCATGGAGACGCGCGGGGTCGACGACGTTCTGGGCCGGGCCCGCGAGGGCCTGCGGCGGCTCGGCCCGCACGAGGTCGCGGCGGCTGTCCGGGCCGGGGCGCTGCTCGTCGACACGCGCACCGACGTGCAGCGCGGTGAGCAGGGGGAGCTGCCGGGGGCGCTCGTCATCGACCGGACGGTCCTGGAGTGGCGGCTCGACCCGGCCTCGCCGAACCGGATTCCCGAGGCGACCGGGTACGACCGGCAGGTCATCGTGGTGTGCCGCCAGGGCTACAGCTCGAGCCTCGCCGCGGCCAGCCTGCAAGCGGTCGGGCTGCACGCGGCCACCGACATGATCGGCGGCGTGGAGGCGTGGCTCGCCGCCGGGCTGCCCGTCAGCCACGAACCGGCCGACATCCGCCGTTAGGGCACGTCTGGCGGATCACGACGGCCTGCGGCGGACCCAGCTTCCGCCTCGCTGCGCGGTGCGGGCGGCCCGATACAACCCCGGTATCGGACCACGCGAAACCTGGGCCTCGCCTCGGCGACGCCGTGATCCGCCAGACGCGCCGTAGGATTCCCGCATGGGCCACCCGGTGATGTTCGACGACGCCGATCCGTTGCTGGGCCGGGTGCGGGAGCTCGCGCTGGCGTTCCCCGACGCGGCCGAGAAGATCTCGCACGGGCGGCCGTCGTTCTACACCACGAAGGTGTTCGCGCACTACGGCGGCTCGCGCAAGACGCCGGACGGGTTGGAGCGGCACGATTGCGCGCTGCTCGTGCTGCCCGGCGAGGACGAGCGGGCGGCGCTGCTGGAGGAGGGGCGGTGCTTCGTGCCCGCGTACGTGGGGCATGCGGGGTGGATCGGGGTCGACCTGAGCGACGGCACCGACTGGGGTGAGATCGGCGAGTTGCTCGACGCGAGTTACCGCCGCACGGCCGGGCCGCGGCGAGTGGCCAGGTTGGACAAGGCTTAGCGCCGGGCCGCTTCAGCGCTGGGCCGCCGCGGTGCTGGGCCGTTTCAGCGCTGGGCCGCCGCGGTGCTGGGCCGTTTCAGCGCTGGGCCGCCGCGGTGCTGGGCCGCTTCAGCGCGGGCCGCTTCAGCGTCGGGGGCCGTGGATTTCGGCGTGCAGGCGCTCCATGCGTTTGTCGAGGCGGGCGGCGTCCTCGGCGGCTTCGGCCAGCTCCTCGCGGAGGGCGGCGGGGATGTCGGGGTCGTACTTGTAGTAGATCTTGTGTTCGAGGCTGGCCCAGAAGTCCATGGCCACCGTGCGCAGCTGCACCTCGACCGGCACCGCGACGACGCGGTCGGAGAGGAAGACCGGGATCTCGACGATCAGGTGCAGGCTGCGGTAGCCGTTGGGCTTGGGCTCGGCGATGTAGTCCTTGGTGACGACCAGGTTGATGTCCGGCTGGCGGGTCAGCATGTCGGCGACCGTGTAGACGTCGGAGACGAAGCTGCACACGATCCGGATGCCGGCGATGTCGCGGATCCGGGACCGGACGTCGTCGTAGGTCAGCGGGCAGCCGATGCGCTGCGCCTTGGCCGCGATGCTGGACGCCGTCTTGAGCCGGGGGCTGACGTGCTCGATGGGGTTGCCCCGGCCCTTGTGGGCGAGCTCCTCCGCCAGGATCGTGATCTTCGTCTGGATCTCGGCCAGCCCGAACTTGTAGACCATCATGAAGTGCGTCAGATCGTCGCCCGGGTAGAGGAACGCGCGGGTCTCCTGCGGGGTGAACTGCCGGGCGAGCTGCCGGTCGCCGGTCCCGGGCCGCTCGGCCCCGGGGTCCTCGGTCGTCACGGTGCGTGTCTCCAGGATCGTTCGTCGGTGTCGGGACGGCGCAGTCCCCGCCATACCGTATGCGCATGGTGCACCCCGCCGTGCCGCCTCCCCGTAAGCGCCCCATGACCACGGGTCGTGAGCTGCGGTTATTCTCTCACCTCGATCAAAGGATGCATTTTCGGCCTGCTATGGTCCTGATCTTGCAACAGACGGGGGAGGACCACCATGGCTGACATCGACACCGCCCTGCGCGACGCGATGACCATCGACGGCGCGATCGGCGTCGCCCTGGTCGACGTGAGCAGCGGCCTCACGCTCGGCATCGCCGGCGGCGGCCCGGACCGCGACATGACCGTCGCCGCGGCGGGCAACACCGACGTCGTCCGCGCGAAGCTCCGGACGCTGGAGATGATCGGCCTCGAGGACGGCATCGAGGACATCCTCATGACGCTGAGCACCGAGTACCACCTGCTGCGGCCGCTGCGCTCGACCCGCGGTGGCGACTCCCTGTTCCTCTACGTGGCCCTGGTGAAGAGCCGGGCGAACCTGGGCCTGGCGCGCCACCAGCTGCGCCGCATCGAGGCGTCGCTCGACATCTGACGGGTTCGTGGCGCGGCCGGGCGGCGTGCCAGCTTCAGCGGGCCAGGCGGTGGGCCAGCCATTCGACGGCCAGGGGGTAGCGGTAGTCGATGCCGCCGTGGCCCGCCTTGAAGAGCTCGAAGTGGACGCGCTCGTCGGGCAGCCCGATGCGGGCCAGCTCGTCGCGGAACGCTTGGGCGCCCAGGTCGAGGAACCATTCGTCGCGCGTGCCGGCGTCGATCCACACCGCGGACAGGTTGCGCAGTGCGTCGGCGTGGCGCTCGACCATGCGTACGGGATCCCAGTCGAGCCAGCGCTCCCACAGCGAAGGGATCAGCCGGCCCGAGCGCGGGTCGAACGGCAGTTGCGGCGTGCCGTCCGCGCCGGGCGAGAACGCCGCCGTGCAGCCGAGAATGAGCAACAGCAGCATGTCGTTGTCCTCGGTGAACGCCACACGCTCCCGGAACTGCTTCCACCACGCGAGAATGTCGTGGTCGTACTCGCGCAACGCCCGGGCCGCCTTGGCGAACTCGTGGAGATAGCAGTACTCGTACAGGGCGTCGCCGGCGTGAGTGGCGAGCGCGCCGAACAGATCCGGGCGCAGCATCGGCGTGATCATCGCCCCGAAACCACCGGACGACTTCCCGGAGATCGCCCGCGAGGCCGCCGCCGGAATGGTGCGGAAACGCGCGTCCACCCAGGGGACAACCTCATTGCAGAGGTACGAGTGATAGGCCCCCGTGCCCGGCGAGTCCACGAATTGCGAGCCGCCGTACGCGGTGAACGCGTCCACGTAGACGACGATGCACCCCGGCGCCCGCCCCTCGGCGAACACCTGGTCCGCGGTCGCGGGGAACGGCGTGCGGAAAGGCGTCTTGTTGCCCCACATCGCCAGCTCGCCGGAGTAGCCCTGGATCACGTAGATCGCGGGACAACGCTCGTCGGATTCGTCGTACCCGGGCGGGGTGTAGACCCACAGCGGCCGCACATGGGGGTCGCCGAGCGGATTGCCCCGCAGCAGTTCCGATTCGATCGTCGCCTCGTGCAGCTGTCCCGCAAGCTCCCAAGTCATGGTCGCCACGGTATCCACCCGCGCCTCGTCCCGCCCCCTCTCGCGTCGCCTTCCTCGCCACGCGTCGCCTCGTCTCGCGCCGCTTCGGAGGGCGCCGTGCTCAAGGGCTGAGCTTCGCCCAGCTCGACGGTGAGGGCGCGTCGTGGCCGGCGCCGCAGGGCTTCGCCGAGCTCTTTCCGCGGCACCGCGTTTCGCAGTTCGTTCTCTCGACCGCGCACGGTTTTTCGGAGGTTGGCGATCGCGGCGCGTCGGGTCAGCGGCGCAGGGCTTCGCGGAGGTTGACGATCAGGACGAGGAGGGCGGCGGCGAAGAAGCCGACCGTGAAGACGTAGCGGCCGGTGAACCAGAGGAGGATCAGGATGGCGACCAGGGCGGCGGCCGCGGCCAGGCGGAGGGCGACCGCGACGAGCTTGCCGCGGATCAGGCCCTCGACCGTCAGCAGCAGGACGAGCCAGATGCCGGCGACGTCAGCCGGCGACAGCTTGTGGTTGAACGGGGAGAACGCCGCGCCGATCGCCCACAGGATCAGCGGGGTGCTGATGACCGACCACCACGAGATGAGGCGGCCGCGGAGACCGGTGGACTGCTGCAGGGGTACGCGGCGGTGCAGCAGATGGGCGTGCGGGTGCTCCGGCTCGGGTGCTTCGGCGAGACGCAGTTGCTCGTCGGCGAGGCGGGTCCGTTCCATCCGGAGTTGGAGCAGGTGCTGCTCGCGGCCGGCCAGGGCGCGTACTTCCGGGGCCGACGACGCGAGGCCCGCCGCGGTGACGCGCAGATCGTCGGCGAGGGCGTCGATCTCGGTGTCGAGCTCGGCGAGGCGGGCGGCGGCGCGGTCGGCCCGGACGGCGATCAGGGCCTTGGCGGCGGCCGGGTTGGGGGCGACCTTCGCGAGGCCGGCCCAGCTGACCGGGTCGGCCCACGACTTGCGTACGGTGCCGTCGCGCTCGTAACGAGGACCGGCGGGACCGCGCTCGCCGCCGAGCCGGTCGCGGGTGTCGTGGCCCCACAAGCCACGGTAGTCGCGGACCCAGGCGGTGTCGTCACCGATCACGACGGCGTCCCACCCCTCCGGCTGCCCCGGGCCGATCGTGCGGCCGTCACCGCGGGCGTAGTCGACGTACGGGATGCCGAGCCCCTCCGCCTCGTGCGCCGACCAGGGGGCGAGCCAGCGGGCGGGCGTACGCAGAACGGTCACGAGACCACTGAGGCGCTGGGGGCGTACGGTGATCAGGTAGTCGCCCGGAAGATAGGCGCCGGAGTGGGAACCCGCCCCCGCGAACACCACGGGGTGCCGCCCGCCGACCAGCGTCAGATCCGGGTCGTCCCAGCGCCGCCGCAGATCGTCGCCGGTCTCGTCGTGCGCGGAGTAGACGACCCAGCGCGCCGGCGGCAGCCCCGTCTCGTCGCGCACGCCGGTCCCGTCGAGATAGACGGTCACCTGCTCCCAGTCGCCCTCGTGCTCGTTGACCCCGCCGAAGGCCGAGCGCCAATTGTTGAAACTGTAGAAGAACCAGTACTGCAGGACGATCCACGGGCTGTCCCGCAGCACCCGCCCGTGATACGTCGGCCGCTCCGGCGCCAGATGGTCCCGTTGCATCAGGAAAGACCGTGCCGCGCTGCCGCCGGGTACGCTGCCCCGCACGATCAATGACGCCCGGTTGAGCGTGTCCACAAACCGCGCCGTCAGCCCGACCGAAGCCAACCGGCTGGCGCCGTGCAGGTGCGGCGGGCGCTCCCGCAGGGGAATGAGTGCCGGGCCCTCGCTGCGCGCGACGGCCGACAGCGAATGGTGCAGGCCGTGCTCGGCGCCGCCCGCCTTGGCGAGCGCGGCCAGATCGAGCTCCTGCGCGGCGACAACCTCGGCGGACGGCCCGCCCGGCTCGTCGCGCCACAGGCTCGCACACGCGACGTAACGCTCGGCCGACACCGGAAAGAAGAACTCGCCGTCGGTGTAACGAATGGCCGGCTCGTACGCACGCAGAAGGGCGAGGTCGTCGGTGTGGCTCAAGGTGCGGGGTCCTCTCGTGTGCGCACCGCGAGGCTATCGGGCCGCTCCGAGCGGCCGACCGTGCCCCATACCCCTATTCGCGCGGGCGCCCGCGGTGTACGTCGCCGGCGCGGCGGCGAGGAGCGTCATCCCGCACCAGCAGTGCCCAGCCGAGAGTGGCGAGTGCAATGACGCAGGCCGCGATGGTGAGCCCGAAGGCGGCGTATTCGTGCCACTCGGACAGCACGCCGTCGCATTGGTCGTTCGGGGTGGGTAGCGCGGAAATCGCTATGGCCTCCGCGACACAGAGGGCCACGACGGCCACGATCGTCATCGCGCGCTCCGTGGGATCCTTCGCCCGCTGGAAGAACTTCGCGTCGACTCCGAGAGCGATGAGGAGCAATGGAATAATCTGGCTGACCTGCGCGAAGTACTCCTGGGAGATCGCTCCGCCGCACATCGAGCCGATGACGCCCAAGACCTCGGCATCGATCGGTACGGTGCTGATGTCGCCGCCCGTGAGCCGTCCGAGCACCTTGGCGTATTCCCTGGTGGCGTCCTCCCAGCTCCGAACCGCCCCCTGACTCAGCCCCCAGTCCCAATAGACACCACCGAGATAAGCGGCGAAGGTACCGGCGAGAATAGGTAGCCCGCCGCGGAGTCGCCGCCATTCGGGACGCTGGGCTGAGCGGCGCCGTCCTGAGCAGTACAGAGCCGGGCTCGCTTGCACCACGGCGCTCAGCGCCAGTGCCTGCGCGACGATGTAAGAGGATGCCAGAGAGATGTCGATGGCCGGGGAGTGTGGTCCGAGGACGAGGAAAGTATCCAATGCCACGGTGAGGACCGTTGCTGCCGCCCACGACAGGTACGACACTCGGCGCAACCGGAACCCGTGGACGAGAAGGGACACGCCCAAGAGCAGGATCATGCCGCCTGCGTCGATCGGGACGAGGTAGGAGTAGCGGAGGGAGGTGTCCTCGGTCGCGGCCTCGACGAAGTCGTCGCTGAACGCGATCGGAACGAAGACGAAGGCCAGAGCCACCAGCAGGATGGCAGTGCGCCGTGACTCTCCGGTGTCGCGCATGCCCGTGCGGTCGGTCATCATTCCTGGCTACTCGGGGCTGCGGCCGGAAGGGATACCCCGGAAGGACGAAGTGTCACCGGCTCTGACGAGATCGGTGTGTCGTTTCTACGCAGTCGGATCGCCGCTACTTCGGCTGAGGAACAGCCTGTTGTTATTGATGTTCGTCGATCGTAGGATGCGGCGGGTAAGCGCTTACCAGGCTCGCCGAGGAGCGACGATGAGGCTCATACGCTGGACGGCCCCCGCTGCGGCCGCGCTGGCCCTGTCCGTGGCTGCGCCGGTCGCAGCCGCACCCGTGCCGGCGGCGGTCGGTGCCGGGTCGGCGGTGGAATCGGTTCCCGGGCCGCCGCCGGGGACGGTGACGCGGCCGGTGTTGTCGGCGGCCGAGGCGGCGCCCTATGTGGCGGAGAACTATCTGCGGTGGTCGGGTACGTACGCGGCGCCCGTCGAGAATCCCTGGCGGCCCGGACCGATCCGGACCGGGCGGCCGGACTTCGTGGTGGGCGCGGGGACCGGAGGGGTGGGCGCGGGCAGCGGTGGGACGGGAGCTGGAATCGGTTTCCGCACGATCCAGGAGGCGGTCAACCGCGCCTACCAGCAGGGCGGCACCGCTCGCCGGACCATCGCCGTGCTGCCTGGTACGTACACTGGAACCGTTTTCATCCCGGCCGGCTCGCCGCCGCTGACCGTCTACGGGGCCGGGGCGCCGGGGCAGGTGCGACTGGAGTTCAGCGTGGACGCCACGATCAGCCCGGCGGCCTGGGCGGCGCTGGTCAATGCCGGTGGGCGCTATGCCGAGGGCGACCCGGCCTGGACCATGTTCCAGTCGTGTGCCACCCGCACCAGTGCGACGGCCGGGCTCTGCGCCACCGTGCTCTGGTCGCAGGCCCCCGACCTGCAGCTCAAGAACCTCACCGTCGTCAACACGCTGCTCGACACGGTGGACCGGGGCACGCACCAGGCGCTCGCGGTGCGGACCGATGCCGACCGCACGCTGCTCGAGGGCGTGCGGCTCATCGGGCGGCAGGACACCTTCTACGCGAACGCCGAGGACGCCACGCGGATCGCCCGGGTCGTGGTGCGGGACAGCTACCTCGAGGGGGACACCGACTTCGTCTTCGGGCGGGCGAGCGCGGTGTTCGACCGGAACCGATTCCACCTCGTTTCCACGCGCAAGGACAGCGGCGGCATCATCTTCGCCCCGAGCACACTCCCGCAGTGGCGCTTCGGGTTCCTGGTCACGCGCTCGCTCATCACGGCCGACGCGGGCTATCAGGCCGCACCGACCGGTTTCCTCGGCCGGGCGTGGGACCAGGGCGCGGGCACAACTGGCTACGTTCCCGGAACGAGCCCGAACGGCCAGCTCGTCCTCCGCGACAGCCGCATCGGCCCGGGCTTCGTGGCCGACGCGCCGTGGGCCCCGGCCGCCACGACGGGCCGCCCCTTCGCCGCGCCGATCGAGCCCGGCCGTGACCTCGACGACCCCACCCACAACCGCCTCTGGGAGTACGCGACGCGCCCGGCAGGAAAGGTGCACCCGTGAAGACACTTGTGACGGCCGTGGTGACGGCCCTGATCGTGGCGCTGCTGCCGGCCCCGGCTCAGGCGGCGCCGGTCACGATCACGAACGGCGTGCAGTTCACGGACACGACCGGCGCCGGGGTCCACGCGCACGGGGGCGGGGTGCTCAAGGCCGGCGCCTACTGGTACTGGTTCGGGGAGAACCGGAACGCCGATGACACGTTCCGGGCCGTTTCCGTCTACCGTTCCAGCGATCTGCGGACGTGGGAGTTCCGGAACAACGTGCTGACGTCGTCCTCGGCGGGCGAGCTGGCGAGTGCGAAGATCGAGCGGCCGAAGGTGGTCTGGAACGCGGCGACCGGCCGGTACGTCATGTGGATGCACAAGGAGAACGGCACCGACTACGGCGAGGCCCGGGCGGCGGTCGCGTCGTCGGCGACCATCGACGGCGCTTACACGTACCACGGCAGTTTCCGGCCTTTGAATCAGCACATGTCGCGGGACATCACGCTGTACGAGGAGGGCGGCACCGCCTACATGATCTCGGCGGCCGACGAGAACCGGGACCTGCAGATCTATCGCCTGACCGCCGACTATCTCCAGATCGCCGCGCTGGTCGGCAATTTCTGGGACAACGCGACCCGCGAGGCGCCGGCGTTGTTCAAGCGCAACGGCGTCTATTTCATGCTGACGTCGGGGACCTCCGGCTGGAACCCGAACCAGGCCAGGTACGCGACCGCCACCAGCATCGGCGGGCCCTGGTCGGGCTGGACCAACGTCGGCGACTCGACCACGTTCGGCTCCCAGCCGGCCTATGTGCTGCAGGTGGGCAACGCGTTTCTCTACATGGGCGACCGGTGGGCCGGGGCGTGGTCGGGTCCGGTCAACGATTCGCGCTACGTCTGGCTGCCGATGGGCTTCCCGAGCAGCACGTCGATGTCGCTGACGTGGTATCCCACCATCACGATCGACGCCGCCGCGGGCACGGTCACCGGCAATCCGGCCACCTATTACCGCGTCACCAACCGCGGCAGCGGCAAGGTGCTGGATGTGGTCAGCGCGTCGATGGCCGACAATGCCGAGGTCAAGCAGTACGCCTGGAACAGCGGCGGGAACCAGCGCTTCGAGTTCCGGGACGCCGGCGGCGGCTACGTCCAGATCGTCGCCCAGCACAGTGGCAAATGCCTCGACGTTGCGGGCAGTTCGACAGCGGACGGCGCGAACATCATCCAGTACGCGTGTGGCACCGGCACCAATCAGCAATGGCAATGGGTCGCCACCGGAAGCTATTACCAGCTGCGCGCCCGGCACAGCGGCAAGTGCCTCGACGTGGTGAACGCGTCCACGGCCGACGGCGCCGACGTGCAGCAGTACACGTGCGGCAGCGGCACCAATCAGCAATGGACCCGCACCAGCTGACCGGGAACGGGAAGGGGATCAGGCCAGCAGGCACTCCCGCATCGTCTTGCCGGGGTTGAAGCCGCCGGCGACCCGTTCGGAGGTGGTGTCGTACACGGTGACGGTGTTGTTGCGGCGCATCAGCTCGCGCACCGGCGGCGGCAGCGGCGGCGGGTCGATCGCGTCGCGCAGGGTGCGGGTCGCGAAGATGAGCCCCTCGGCCAGCGACGCGGCATCGGTGTCGACGCGCACCCGCCCGAACTCCCAGCCGGCGATCGTCAGGTCGAGCAGCTCGAACATGCGCGCGAGCAGCGGCTCCGGGTCGGCCAGGCGGACCGCCCGCTTGGCGTCCGCGTCGAGCACCGCGACGCTCGCGGCGATCTGGGCGTACGGATGCAGGGGCAGCTCGAACAGCGACCAGCGCAAGTAACCCCCGGCGGCCGACCACAACGGACGGTAGTTGCGACGGTCGACGGTCAGCGCGTGCCCGGTGCGCCGGTGCAGCTCCGCGACCTGACTGCGCAGGTCGGCGTGGGCGGTGTCGGCCGCCTCGTGGATGATGTGCGCCGCCACCGCGAGCCCGTCGTCGCCGGTGAGCAGCCGCTGGAGCTCCGCCGACTGGTCGGGGAAGGGCACGCGCGCCTGGCGGCCGAAGCGCTGCCGGGCCTCCGCGAGCAGCGCCCGCTGCCGATCGGGATCGTGCTCGACCTGCCGCTTGCGCGACCCCAGCCCGAAGAACCGCATGCCGCCTCGTCTCGCCGCCGAATCCAGGACCCGGCCATGCTAATTCAGATGCGCCGAAGCACCGAGACCACCTTGCCCAAGATCACCGCGTGGTCGCCGTCGATGGGCTCGTACGCCGGGTTGCGCGGCTCGAGGAGCACGTGGCCGCCGCGGCGGCGGTAGACCTTGACGGTCGCCTCGTCGTCGAGCAAAGCGGCCACGATGTCGCCGTTGTAGGCGTCCTGCTGCTGGCGGACCACCACGGTGTCGCCGTCGCAGATGGCCGCGTCGATCATCGAGTCGCCCTGGACGCGCAGGCAGAAGACGGTGCCCCGGCCGACCAGCTCGCGCGGCAGGTGCAGGGTCTCGACGTCCGTCTCCTCGGCGAGGATGGGCGTGCCGGCGGCGATCGTGCCGACCAGCGGGACGCCGACCGTGTCGGGCGCGCTCTTCTCGCCGTCGCCGTCGGTGCCCAGGAACATGCGGACGTCCACCGGGCGCGACGCCGTCCGGCCGCGGCGCAGGAAGCCCCACTCCTCGAGCACGCGCAGGTGCCGGCCGACCGTCGAGGGGGAGAGGCCGAGGGCGTCGCCCAGCTCGCGGGTGGACGGCGAGTAGCCGTACCGGACCGCCCAGTCGCGGATGACGGTGAGGATCTTCCGCTGGCGGTCGGTCAGCGTGGACGTGTCGAGATCCTCGGGCATCATCTCCAGATCTTGACTCATTCCAGGTCAGAGTGGGGGGAGGCGCGCGGGGCGGCCAGTCGCGACGCCGCCTGGGCCACGAACGCGCGGCGCCGGGCCCGCTCGCCGGGCGACGCCGGGTCGGCGCCGGTCAGCATGAAGGCGAGCTGGGGGAGCCCGTGCCACCAGGCGGCCAGCGCGATCAGCGTGAACGTCAGGTACGCGGGGTCGACGTCCGGATCGATCAGGCCCTGGCGCTGGGCCTCGCGGATGGCCTCGACCTTCTCCCGATAATGCTTCGTCCGGCTTGCCTCGTCGGCGATGAACCCGGCCTGGATGCCCTCCCACTGCAGCAGCCGCGACAGGTGCGGGTGCTCGGCGTGGTAGTCGAAGGTGCGCGCCGCGAACTCGCCGATGTCGTGCAGCCCGACCGGGTGCAGGGCGACGCCCGCCGCGAGGTTGTCCAGCGCCTCGGTCAGGACGGTGGCGAAGAGCTGCTGCTTGTCGCCGAAGTACTTGTAGAGGCGCTCCTTGTTGATGCCGGCCCGCTCGGCGATGCGCGCCATGGTCGTGCCGTCCGGCCCCCGCTCGGCGAACTCGGCGACCGCCGCCTCCTTGAGCCGCCGCCGGGTCGCCTCGGTGTCCCACGCCATGCCCCGAGCTTACGGCCGGGCGATGCGGCGGGGCGCTCAGGTGCGGCGACGACGAGCGATGACGACGCCCGCGGCGGCAAGCGCGGCGACGAGGAGAGCCGCGACGGCGGGCACGGCAAGACCCCGGGAACGATCATGACCAGAGAGCGGCGCAGGAGAAGGCGACACAGGAGCAGGTGAGGGCGGAGGGGTGGTGGTCCGGAGGGCCGACGGGTAGCGCAGGACCTCCGGCCTGGTCCCCTCCGACGCGGTGAGCAGGGCAGACCCGTCCCGGCTGTACGCGATCGCCTCCCCCTGCGGCTCGTCCGGCAGAGCCACGGACCGCGGCGACCCGGACGTCAGCGCGCCGATCACGTCCCCGTTGACGACCGGGAACTCGAACGCGTCGGCGTACGTCCGGATCGCGACCTTGGTGCCGTCGGGCGCGTTCGTGCCGCCGGTCAGGACGAAGTGGCCCGCCAGGTCGTACGGATTGGGGGTGGTCGTGACCGGGATCCGCACGGACCCGGCGGCGCGCAACGGGGTCGTCCTGCCCGTGCACAGCTCGCCGGCGGGCACGTAGAGGTCGCCCGCGAACGGATCCTTGGTGATCACGATCGGGGTGCCGTCGCCGTCGAGGACGAGCGTCTCGGCGTTGTGGGCCCCGTCCGGGTACGACAGCTTGCAGTAGACCGGTTTCTTCGCGCCGGGCGCCAGCCGCCACAGCCCGATCGACTTGCGCGCCGAGCCGTTGTCGCCGATGTCCCCGATCCAGACGGTCCCGTCCGGGGCGACGGCGAGGTCCTCGGTGTCCGTGGGCTCGTCCGGGAACTTGACCGTACGCTCCACCGCGCACTCGCGGTCGAGGAAGAAGATGCGCCGGTGCGAGGGGTGGTCGCTGCCGTCGTTGGCCGCCACGTAACCGTCGGCGGTGACCGCCAGCCCGGACAGCTCGTCGAGCCGGTCGTCGTCGATGGTGCAGACCGTGGCCGGGGAAGGGGCGGCGGGTGCCGCCGGCAGCAGGAGCGCGGCGACCGTACTCACGATGATCGCCGCTCCCACCCGATCAGTCTCGCATCCGCACGCCACGCGAGCGGCGCAGGATCACCGGCGCCATTCCGCCCAGCGTGAGGATCATGCCCACGACCTGCGGCGATGTGGGCCACGGCCCGAGCCCGAGCGCCGCCGAGGACACGCCGACCAGGGGTGGCACGGCCAGGCCGAGCAGCGCCGAGTACGCCGCCCCGGCCGCCAGGATGATGCGGTGCTGCACCAGGTACGCCGGCACGTAGATCACGATGCCGAGAAAGGCGAGCAGCCCGATCGCGGCCCAGCCGGCGCGCTCGCCCGTCGTCACGTCCCCGCCGGCCCAGAGGGCGAGCGGCACCGTGCCCCACGCGAAGACGGGCAGGATCCGCGGCGCCGTCGGTCCGGAGTAACCCCTGTTCACGCGGGCGAACGCCAGCCCGTAGCACGCCATGGACAGCATCGCCGCGACCGCGCACACCGTGCCCAGGACCACGCCGCCGCCGAGGGAGCCGGCCAGCCGCGGGAGCACGTACAGGATGGCGCCGATGATCGCCACGGCCGTGCCGGCGATCGTGGCGAGCGGGGGCCAGGTGCGGCCCAGCACGCTCTCGGCGGCCAGGACCACGGCCGGGGCCAGCGCGAGCACCAGGCTGGGCAGCGCCGGTCCGGCCTGGGCGATGGCCACTGTCGACAGCATGGTGTACGCGGTGACGCCCGTCCCCGCGAGCAGCACGACCTGCCCCCACCGATAGCCACCGGCCGCCGGCGACCGGGAGAAGCGCGTCAGCACGAGCAGCCCGATCACCGTGAACGCCGTCCGGCCAGCCGACACGATCCCGCTGCTCGCCCCGCGCAGCGCGCTGTCGACGACCAGCCAGGTCGCGGTCAGCAGCAGGACCTGGGCGGCCGACTCGGCGGCCAGGCGCGCTCTCACAGCGATGATCTTAACTTTCACAAGTCATGCACGTAAGCGCATGTGTTCAGGAGTGGAAATTGATGCCCGTAGGGGATGGTGCCGGAAACACGGCTGCTGCAAGATCCCTTGTTGATCGGCCGCCGACGATGTGTTCGTGCCCGCCTCCACAGTGGCGGCCCGGCGCGGGACGCGCGGCACTGTGACAACAAGGAGGCAGCCCTCGTGGGCGACACCATGGGCCGGACCGGGGGCAGCCGTACACGGCTCACCCGGGCAGCCGGCATAGGCATCCTGCTGACCGCGCTGGGCGCGGTCGCCGTCCCGTCCGCGGCGTCGGCCGCCCCGGCGGGCGCGGGCCACGGCTTCACGCCCGTCCCGGCCGGCTCGAAGGCCGTCAACCTGCCGCCCAGCATGGCGGACGAGCCCGTCACCGTGCTGCTGGAGCTCGGCGGCGACCCCGTCGCGGTGGCCGACGTCGCCGCCGCGACCCCGCTGACCAGCACGCAGAAGAAGCAGAAGGCGGCGGCCCTGGACCAGGCGCAGGCGCCCGTCGAGCAGAAGGCCCGGCAGCTCGGCGGCACGGTGCTCGGCTCGTACCAGCACGCCTACAACGGCGTCAAAGTGCGCATCAAGCGCAGCCAGGTGGACACGCTCGCGGCGCAGCCCGCCGTGGTCGCGGTGCACCCGGTCCGCGCCGTCGAGCCCGACAACACCAACGGCGTCCCGCTGATCGGCGCTCCCGCGGTGTGGGGCGGCTCGGACAAGCTGCACGGCGAGGGCGTCAAGGTCGCCGTCATCGACACCGGCATCGACTACACGCACGCGGACTTCGGCGGGCCGGGCACCCCGGCGGCGTACGAGAAGGCGCACGCCGCGGAGACGACGGCGGCCGACCCGGCGCTCTTCGGCCCGAAGGCGGCCAAGGTGAAGGGCGGCGTGGACCTGGTCGGCGACAGCTACAACGCCGACCCCGCCAGCGCGGACTACCAGCCCGTGCCTCACCCCGACAGCAACCCGCTGGACTGCGGCGGCCACGGCACGCACGTCGCCGGCACGACGGCCGGCTACGGCGTCACTGCGGACGGCAAGACCTACAGCGGCGCGTACGACAGCAAGACGATCGCTTCCGGGAAGTGGCTCGTGGGCCCGGGCGTCGCGCCGAAGGCGGACTTGTACGCGGTGCGCGTCTTCGGCTGCGAGGGCTCGACGGACATGACCGTCGACGCCATCGACTGGGCCGTCGAGCACGACATGGACGTCATCAACATGTCGCTCGGCTCGCCGTTCGGCACCAAGGACGCGCCCGAGTCGGTCGCCGCCGACAACGCGTCGAAGGACGGCACGATCGTGGTCGCCTCCGCGGGCAACTCGGGCCCGGCCCCGTACCTGGTGGGCAGCCCCTCCACCGCGACCAGCACGATCAGCGTCGCCGCCAGCGACCCGACGTCCGCCTTCCCGGGTGCGTCGCTCGCGCTGGGCACGGGGGCCACGCTGGACGCGATCAACGCCAACGGCGCGACCTTCACCGACGGGACGACGCTGCCGATCAAGGTGGTCGGCAACGGCGCCGGGGGCATCGGGCTCGGCTGCAGCACCGCCGAGTTCCAGGCGGCCGGCGTGCAGGGCAAGCTCGCTGTGGTCGCCCGCGGCACCTGCGGCCGCGTGGCCAAGGCGATCTACGGCCAGGAGGCCGGCGCCGCCGCGGTCGTGCAGGTCAACAACGACGCCAACTACCCGCCCTACGAGGGTCCGATCACCAGCAACCCCGACACGGGCGCCCCGGCGAACGTCACCATCCCGTTCCTCGGCACGCCCAACACCTCGGCTGCCACGTGGCTGGCGGCGGACGGCTCGACGGTCACGCTGACGAACAAGAACCTGACCAACCCCAACTTCCTGGGTACGGCCAGCTTCTCCTCCGGCGGCCCGCGCACCGGTGACAGCTGGCTCAAGCCGGACGTCACCGCCCCGGGCGTCAGCATCTTCTCCGCCGCCGTCGGCACGGGCACCGCCCCGGTCGCCATGTCCGGCACCTCGATGGCCGCGCCCATGACCGCCGGGCAGGCCGCACTGGTCAAGCAGGCGCACAAGGGCTGGTCCAAGGTGGCCGACCTGAAGGCCGCCATGGTCAACACGTCCGACCCGGCCCGGGTCACCGGCTACACCACCCGGGTCAACGGCGCCGGCCTGATCCAGGCGCCCGGCGCGGTGGACACGCAGGTCGTCGCGCTCGGTGACAGCGGAACCGCGACGCTCAACTACGGCTTCAGCGAGCTGGACAAGAACTACCGCACGACGAAGACCGTCACGGTGAAGAACCTCGGCGCCAAGGCCGCGACCTTCACCGTCGGCACCGAGCGCGCGGCCGGCAGCCCGCACACCGTCAAGCCGTCGACCAAGAAGATCACCGTCCCGGCGCGGAAATCGGTCTCGGTCGCCGTCACCCTCGCGGTGCCGGCGGCGACGGCCGGGGACGCGAGCGCCTTCCACGACGTGGCCGGCCTGATCAAGCTCGCCCCTGTGGCGGGCAGCAACAAGGGCGTCGCGCTGCGGGTTCCGTACTATCTGGTGCCGCAGTCGGTCTCGAAGGTCAGCACCCAGCTCGACCGGCGGGCGCTGCAGAAGTCGGGCAAGGCCACGGCCACGCTCACCAACGTCAAGGGCGCCATCAGCGGTACGGCCGAGATCTTCGCGTGGGGTCTCAGCGACGCCAAGGACGCCGGGGCCGGCGCCGCCGACCTGCGCGCCGTCGGGGCGCAGCGCCGCCCGGACGGGACGCTGGCCTTCGCGCTCAACACCCACGGGCGCTTCGGCAACGCGGCCCGCAACGAGTGGGACGTCTACGTGGACGTCGACGGCGACAAGGTGGACGACTACAACGTCGTCGGCGTCGACTACGGGCTGCTGACCACCGGTGACCTCACCGGGCAGCTGGTGACGGCCGTGGTGGACCTGCGGACGGAGGACATGACGCTGGAGTTCTTCGCCGAGGCTCCGTACGACAGCAGCACCGTGACCTTGCCCGTGCTGGTCTCGCAGCTGTGTCAGCCGGGGTCGCCGTGCCTGTCGGCCACGAACCCGCGGTTCACGTATCACGCCGCGACGTTCGGCATCATCGACGGTCAGGACGACGAGATCGCCGGGACCGCGTCCTTCAACGCGTTCACGCCGGCCGTCAACACCGGCGCCGTCGTCCCGGTCGCCCCGAACCGGCGGGCCACCACGACGGTGACCGTCTCGAAGGCCGAGCTGGCGAAGAGCCCGGCCCGGGGCTGGATGGTCGTCACGCCGGACAACCGCAGCAAGGACGAGGCGCAGCTGATCCCGCTGCGCTGACGCTTGTGAGGCCCCTCGCTTGTGCGGGGGGCCTCACAGCGTCGTCCCCAGCACCAGGCCGCTCAGGGCCGCCGCGACGAGCAGCAGTGCGAACCACGCGCGGCGCCGCCGCACCCGCCGGCGCCCGGCGGCGACGAAGAACTCCAGCTGGCCGCGGGTCGGCGCCTGCCGTAACGGCACCGCGGTGCGCAGTGCTTCCGCGAGGTGGTGCTGCTCGTCGCCCATACCTCTTGGACGCTGCCCGCGGCGTCAGTGTTGCACCACATCCTTCAGCGCCGCGATCGTCTCCCGGACGATGTCGGTCAGGGGCCGCTCCTCGGGCTCGTCGAGCCAGCGGGCGACGGCCGTGCCGATGATCGTGGCGGCGAGCTGCGCGGCGACGGCCGCCTCGAGCTCGCCCAGCCCCCGCGCCCGGAAGCCCGCGGCGCCGGCCTCCGCCACGAGCGCCCCTTTGCGCAGCTCCCGCTCGCGCAGGCCTTCGTCGGAGCGGACCACTTCCCGGCGTACGCGGAGCTGGTCGCGCATCCCCGCGAAGCGCGGCGCGACGACCTCGCACAGCCCGCGCTCGATCAGCTGCATCGTGCTCAGGCCGGCCGGCGCCTCGGCGAAGAACCGCGTGATGACCGGCGGCACGGCGTCCTCGCCCGCGAAGAGCACCTCGCGCTTGTCGGCGAAGTGCCGGAAGAACGTCCGCGTGGTCAGCCCGGCCCGGGCCGTGATCTGCGGCACCGTGACGGCCGCGAAGCCATGCTCGACGAACAGCTCCAGCGCCGCGGCCTGCAGTCGTTCCGCCGCTCCGGGCTCCCATCGGCTCATGCCCCCAGTCTAGTTGACGACATGTAGTGTCATCAGGCAGAGTGACGACACGCAATGTCGTCAAGCGTTTGGGGTCTGTCATGGAACAACCGGTGCTGGTGCTGGGAGCGACCGGATTCGTGGGCCGGCGGCTGGTCGCGGCGCTGCTGGCGGCCGATCACCGGGTGCGCTGCCTGGTCCGCGACCCACAGCGCGCGCGGGACCTGGCCGGTGACCGGGTCGAGCTGGTCCAGGGCGACATGCTCGACGCGGCTGCGGTGGAGCAGGCGGCGGAGTCGGTGCACGCGGTCCACTTCCTGGTGCACACGCTGTCCCGGCAGTCCCGGCGCGACGTCGACTTCATGGAGGTCGAGCAGGCCGGCCTGCGCAACGTGGTCGACGCCGCCCGCCGCCACGGGGTGCGCCGCTTGCTCTATCTCACCGCGATCGGCACCGCCCCGGACGCCGCCAGCAGCTGGGGCCGCGGCCGGGCCCGCACCGAGCAGATGCTCTTCGCCAGCGGCCTCGACGTCACCGTCCTGCGCCCCGGCATGATCGTGGGCCACGGCGGCGACGGCTTCGGCATGATCGAACGCGGCGCCCGCACCCCCGTCGCCATGATCATGGCCGGCCGCCGCACCCGCTTCCGCACCGTCGCCGTCGACGACCTGGCGGGCGCGCTGGTGCAGCTGATGGACGAGCCCCGCGCGCACGGGCGGCACTTCGACGTCGGCTCCGACGACATCCTCACCGTCGGCCAGATGATCGACGAGGCCGCCGCCCACCTGGGCCGCCGCCCGCCCCTCAAGCTCTACCTCCCGCGCCGGGCCGTCGCCGCCCTGGCGCCGGTGCTGGAGCGGGCGGCCGGCATGCCCAAGGGTGCGGTCGCGGGCTTCGTCGGCCCCGGCTCCGACGCCGACCTGGTCGGCGACGCGTCACCGATCCGGTCGCTGCTGTCCCGCCCGCCGATCGGCTATCGAGAGGCCATGGCCGCCGCCCTTGCTAACGCCAGCTGACCAGGCGCGGCATTCCGGTGGCCCCGGCGGCCACGGCGGCGCCCACGGGGACTTCCGTCAGCCGGCGGCTTCCGTCGGTGGGGGCCTGGTAGGCGGTGACGGTGCCCGTGTCGTCGCGGGACAGGAAGGCGACCGCCGATCCGTCCGGGGCCGGGGTGACGTCGTAGTTGAGGTGGTTGTTCGGCGGGATCAGCGGCGTGACGTCCGTCGCGGCCACGTTGGAGCCGGCCGGGCTCAGGTGCTCGGCCAGGTCGGTGATCTCGATGACCTGGCCGCTGCCGTCGCCCAGGATGAGGCGCCGGTCGTCGACCCACGGGCCGACGGACACGGTGGTGCCCTCGTGCCCGGTCAGCTCCAGCGCTTGGACCACCGAGTCGTCCGGGGGCATGGCGGGGAAGACGAACAGGTTGCCGCCGGTGTCGCAGTCTCCGACCGGGCAACGGGCGGAGGCGCCGTGCGTGCCGTCGGCGGAGTACTCGATGACCTGGTCGCTGGTCTTCGGCTCCAGATCCGGCACGCCGGGCAGCTGTTCGGCCCGGCCCGAGGCGAGGTCGTAGCGCCATATCTCGGAGCGGTTGCGCACCCAGGACAGCACCGTGCCGTTGAGCCAGGGCTCCTGGTCGTACGCGGACACGGCGGAGAACCCGGTCGGCTCGGTCAGCGCGGTCACGTCGAGGAAGCCGCCGTCCCGCAGGTCCATGACGCCGACGTGGTGACTGGTGCCGAAGTTGTCCTGCCCCTGGGCCACGACGTAGCGCCAGTCGTCCGAGTAAGTGCCGGCAGTGTCGCGCTTGCAGGTGAGGGCGCTGCTGACGATGCCCGCGGTGTCCGAGTTCATCGCCCGGGGCACGGCGAGCCGGGCGCTGGGCGACCCTGTGCCGGGATCGAGCAGGGTGAGCTGGACCCCGTCGGTGTCGCACGAGGCCATCAGGAGCCCGGAGCCGTCGATCCCGGTGCTGGGCGTGCCGGCGGCCGGCGGTGCCTCCTGGGGAGCTGCGTCTTCTGCGCGGCAGGCGGTTGTGGTGGCGAGGACGAGGAGGCAACCGGCGGCTGCGTTGCTGATGCGCCTGACGGACACGTACGGGCTCCTGGGGAGGGGTGGATTCAACCCTCTCATTATCGGACAAAACGGATGGCAAACGCGGATGCCGTCCCGCGTCGTCCGGCTGTTCCTGACGGGCGGGACGGCGTACCTCGGAAGTGGTTATGCCGCGAGGAGTTCCAGGGTGTCGACGACGCGGTTCGAGAAGCCCCACTCGTTGTCGTACCAGGCGACCACCTTGACGTGGCGGCCGTCGGCGCGGGTCAGGAGGGAGTCGAAGATGGACGAGGCCGGGTTGCCGGTGATGTCGGAGGAGACCAGCGGATCGTCGGAGTACTCGAGGATGCCCGCCAGGGGACCGTCGGCGGCGGCCCGGTAGGCGGCCAGGACGTCGTCGCGGGTCACCTCGCGGGCGACCGTGGCGTTGAGCTCGACGATCGAGCCGACCGGGACCGGGACGCGGATCGAGTCGCCGGAGAGCTTGCCGGCCAGCGCGGGCAGGACGAGGCCGATTGCCTTGGCGGCGCCCGTGGTGGTCGGGACGATGTTGACGCCGGCGGCCCGGGCGCGGCGCGGGTCCCGGTGCGGGCCGTCCTGGAGGTTCTGCTCCTGGGTGTAGGCGTGCACCGTCGTCATGAACGCGTGCTCGATGCCGGCGAGGTCGTCGAGGACCTTGGCGAGGGGCGCGAGGGCGTTGGTCGTACAGGAGGCGTTGGAAATGATCGTGTGGGCGGACGGATCGTAGGCCTCGGTGTTGATGCCGGGCGCGATCGTCACGTCGGCGCCGTCGGACGGGGCGCCGACCAGCACTTGGCGGGCGCCGGCGGTGAGGTGCGCGCGGGCGGCCTTCGCGGCGGTGAAGCGGCCGGTGGCCTCGAGGACGATGTCGACACCCAGCTCGGACCAGGGCAGGTCGGCGGGGTCGCGCTCGGCCGGCACCTTGATGCGGCGCCCGTCCACCACGAGGGTGTCCCCGTCCACCGACACCGGGCGGCCGAGGCGGCCCGCGGTGGAGTCGAAGGCGAGCAGGCGCGCCATCGTGGTGATGTCCATGAGATCGTTGACGGCGACGAGGTCGAGCTTGCTGTCCCGGTCGAGCAGGGCCCGCAGGACGTTGCGCCCGATCCGGCCGAATCCGTTGACGGCGATGCGAGTCATGTCACCAGCCTGCGGGCCGGCGGGCCGGGCGGACAGCGGCGCGAGCGCCACGGTTCGCAAGGATCACGCCAGCTTGAAGGTGCGGCGGTACTGGCTCGGGGTCGTGCCGAGCACCCGCTGGAAGTGCAGCCGCAGGTTGGCGCCGGTGCCCAGCCCCACGTCGGCGGCGATCTGCTCGATGCTGCGCTCGGAGCGTTCGAGCAGCTCGCGGGCCATGTCGACGCGGGCGCGCAGGATCCACTGCATCGGGGTGTAGCCGGTGTCCTCGGCGAAGCGCCGCGAGAAGGTCCGGGCGGAGACCGCCGCGTGCTCGGCGAGCATCTCCAGCGTCAGCGGCTTGCCGAGGCGGTGCAGCGCCCACTCGCGGGTCGCCGCGAAGCGCTCACCCAGCGGCTCCGGCACGCTGCGCGGCACGTACTGGGCCTGGCCACCGCTGCGGTACGGGGCCGCGACGAGCCGCCGCGCCGCATGGTTGGAGGCCGCCACGCCCAGGTCGCCGCGCAGGATGTGCAGACACAAGTCGATGCCCGAGGCGGCGCCGGCCGACGTGAGCACCCGGCCTTCGTCGACGAACAGGACGTTCTCGTCCACCCGTACCAGCGGATGCTTTGCTTGCAACGCCCGCGTGTAGTGCCAGTGTGTCGTGGCGCGCCGCCCGTCGAGGAGCCCGGTCGCCGCGAGCGCGAAGGCGCCCGTGGAGATCGCCGCCAGGCGGGTGCCCCGGTCGTGCGCCGCCCGCAAGGCGTCCACCACGGCCGGCGGCGGGTCCTCCCGATCGGGGAAGCGATATCCGGGCAGGAACACGATGTCCGCCCAGTCGAGCGCGTCCAGCCCGTGCGCCACGTGGTAGGACAGGCCGTCACCGCCCGTCACGGGGCCCGGCGCGGCGCCGCAGACGCGGACCTCGTACGGCATGCTGGCGCGCGTGGTGAACACCTGAGCCGGGATGCCGACGTCGAGCGGCTTCGCGCCCTCGAGCACGAGGACGGCGACGCGATGCAGGCGGTCGGGCGGCACCGCCTCAGCGTAAGGTCAGCCGCAGCACGCGGGCGCCGAAGGTCCACGCCCGGTGCAGGTCCGCCGCCCGCGGCTCGCCCGCCTCGTCGAAACCGATCTTGTTGAACCCGGCGAAGTTCTTGTTGGCCCGCGCGATCACCGCATAGTCGCGCACGACCCCCGCCTCGTCGCTCACCACCTCGACGTCGGCGACCCGCTTCCGCCCTAGATGACGCACCTCCAGCGGCTGCCCCGGCCGCACGTTCCGCCCCCAGGCGAAGGGCGTGCCGATCAAGAGCATTCCCTCGTACGGGGTGTAGGCGACCGGCACGGTGTAGCGTTTCCCGGATTTGCGCCCGACCACGTACAGCGTGATGAGCCGCTTCCCGATGCCGCGCGCGACGCCCGGGGTGCTCAGCAGTCCCCGCACGAGCACATTGGCCACGGGCTGCAGCACCATGGGCCGTGGCCGCTCCTCGTCACTCATTCCCGCATTCTCCGCCTCCGTCCACAGAGAACAAGCCACGGACGGGCTACCGTTTCCTTCCCCGGTTCTTTTTCTGGAAGGAGGAGCCGTTGTGGATTCCCAGAAGCGTGCACGAGTCGACCGGCGGTCGTTGCTGGCGGGTGCGGGTGCCCTCGCTCTGTTCCCGGGAGCCGCGGGCGGACATCCCGCGGCGGCCCGTCTGCCGAGCCACGGCGGGGAGCCGCCCGTACCGCCGTCGATCCGGTCGCGGCAGGCGCTGCAGGCGGGCACCGCGCGACAAGAGTTGCCGCTCACGCAGCTGGCCACCACCTACAACTATGCGCAGGTCGTCCGCTGGCTCGACGCCGAGCATTTCGTGGTCGGCCGGTGGGACGGCACGATGAGCGTGTTCGACTTCGAGACCGCGCCCTTCACCGGGCCGATGATCACCGAGGCGGTGAACAACCCGGCCGGCCAAGGCGTCCAGATGGTCACCAAGCTGGGCCGCGACGCGCTCGCCACCTCGAACGACGACCGCTCCCTGCTGCTCTGGCGCGCCACCGGCGGCAGCTGGACGGAGCTGCGGCTGCGGGCCACGGTGCCCTACGACCCGGCGCTCGGGGCGGCCACGAGCGGCGCCTGGCTCGCGCCGACGCTGGTGGTGGGTCACAGCTCCGGCTTCCTCTCGCTGTGGTCGCACGATGCCCGGGCCGGGACGCTGCGGCTCGCCACGACCATCGACGTACGCAATCCGGCGCCGGTCAACCCGTGGGGCTCGCACACGATCTACGGGCTCACCCCGCTCGTCGCAGCGGGACCCGGCACCACCGTCGTGGCCGGCTCCGATGACGGGTACGTCTCCGTAGTCCGAGTTCCCTCCGGCACGGTCCTGTCCCAGACCGTCTTCAACCCGTCGGCGCAGCGGGGCATCAACAGCGTGTCGGTACTCGGCACCAAGCTGCTGGTCGCGAACTGTTCGGTCGGCGCCGACGACGCGAACCTGTGGTACTTCACGGTCGACCCGGCCACCGGCGCCCTGACCCTGCGCGACCGCGTCAACCTGATCATCGACCCGGCCGAGATCCAGTCCTTCAACTTCGATGTGAAATGGGGGCGCTACTCCGGCGGACCGTGCTGGTTCGCCGGCACGGAAGAGGGCGCCCTCTGGATGGGCACCGCCGACGACACCCTCCATGTCCTCGGCCACCAGGGGCTGGGCGACGGCGCGATCGGTGCCGCCCTCGACTATGCCGGCGGCCGACTGGCGGCGGTCGTGCAGAACCTCTTCCAGTTCACCACCGGAGCCTGAGCCGCCGGACCATCACGGGAGGCCGCCCTGGCTGCTGGACGCCCCGGCCAGGCTGCCCGGGGCGTCCCGGGGGTCGGGGCGGCGAGCGTCGCCCGGGCGCGTCGCCGAACGATGTCGTCGGCGCAGTGGGCAAGCATGGCGCGGGCCGGGGCGGGCGCGGCCGCGATCAGGCGGCTCGGCTTCGAGCCCTGCAGGAAACGCGCCGCCGAGCACACGGTGGTGCCGGTGATGGGCTGATCGTCGAGCAGCAGCAGCAGCAGCACCACCACCCGCCGGTCACCTGCAACGGCGGCCGCTGCTGCCGGTACTCGGCATCGTTGGCGCGTGCGCGCGCCCAGGCGCCAGACATGGCATCGCGCAGCTCACTGCCGCCGGGGTGCAGGCGGCCGAGGACAGCCGGGTCCAGCGCGGCCGGGCCGTTGCCGGGCCAGTGCTCGGATCAGTCACTCAAGTTCGCGTTCCGATACAGATAGAACTCCTGGAAGGGCAGCTCCGGACAATTGCCCAGCGCCGCCTGGCCGGAGTTGTCACGGTGACTGCGAAGGTCGATCTTTCCTGCGCGAGTGTGCGGTGGACTGAACGTTTCTGCCGCGTCTCCCTGTCAGGGGCACCTCGTCATGGTGCCGATGCTAGGTGCCGCTCTTTGCATCACTCGGTATTATCAGCTCACGGCGCAGAGAAAGGTCGATCTTGACGCACAACTCGAGCGATAGCATTCCCGCCTCTCCCACGGCCCTATCCTGGATCAAAGGATTGGACGGCCTCAAGTCCGCATTCGCGGATGCGGCGTTCTCTCTGGACCTCGCCTACACTGATATCAAGGAGATTCCGGCTGAAGTGCGCCGTATGAGGCGCCTCAAAGTTTTGCATTTACAAGGAAATCGGCTGAGCGAACTGCCGTCGTGGATCGGAGAACTTTCCAGCCTGGAAGAACTCCGGCTTGATTACAACGAGTTGAGAAGCCTCCCGTCCGAACTAGCGGATCTCAAGCACCTCACGAGCCTAGATCTGAGCGGAAAGCAAAAATTTCAAAGTTTGCCAGCGGTAGTATGCGAGATGCCGGCTTTGCGCTCACTGTCCTTGGAAAGCTCCGGATTCGACTCCCTTCCGGACGAGATCGGATTTGTGCGATCTTTGCAGACTTTGAACCTCGCACATAGCAGCATCAGGCAGCTGCCATCAAGTGTCGGAGACCTAGCGAACCTGCAACTGCTTAATCTGAGCTACTCGCAGATTCAGGACTTGCCACGCCGCTTGGCTCCGCTGCTCCGGGCAGCGTTGCAGGTGCGCATTGTGGACACTCCGCTGCCGGTCACCTATCAGGGTCTTGTCTCCCGCGGCGCGGCAGCACTCGCTACTTACCTGGAGAGCCTGGGTGACGCATACCCTATGTATGAGGCGAAAGTGTTGCTCGTAGGTGAGGGTAATGTGGGAAAAAGTTCACTGGTGTCGGCCCTGTTGAATGAGCCTTTTGTGGTCAATCGTCCCACCACTCACGGAATTGAAATTCACACACTCAAATTTGTGAAATCAGATCTACCTGCTCCGCTCACGCTGCGCGCCTGGGATTTCGGCGGGCAAGAAGTCTACCGTGTGACACATCAATTTTTCTTCAGTGACCGGGCTTTGTACCTGGTCGTCTGGAATCCGAGGGAAGGCGTCGAGCAGAACGAGGTGGAAGGCTGGCTGCGCCGGATCCGTCTGCGTGTCGGTTCGCAGGCGCCTACTCTTCTAGTCGCCACCCATGGCGATGAAAGGCGACCGGAGATAAATTACCCGGCGTTGCGAGAAGAATTTCCCGGGATGCTCCAGGGGAACATTGCCGTAGATAATCAGTCAGGGACTGGAATCCCGCAGTTGCGTAGCACTATCACCGCAGAGGCGGCAAATCTTCCGCAGGTGGGACAGTTGCTGAGTGGTCGTTGGATCGACGCGCGAAACGACGTGCTGCGACTGGCGAAAACAGCACCCCAGATATCTTATGATGAATTTTCGAAGATCTGTGCCCTGCGGGGTCTAGGTGGCTTCGAGATCGTAACGTTCGCCGAACTCCTGCACGATCTCGGACAGATCATCTACTATGGTGACGACGAAGGTTTGAAAGACATTGTTGTTCTCAATCCCGAGTGGTTGACCAAGGCCATCGGTTACGTGCTCGAAGACGCGACGACTCGTGAATCCGGCGGGGTCCTGGACCACCGTCGGCTCAAAGATATCTGGCTGGACAACGAGGCCGGGAAGCAGTCGTACGAACGGCGGCATCATCCTTACTTCCTTAGGCTCATGGAGAAGTTCGACGTCTCGTATCGCCTTGATGAGGTCGATCAGCAGAGGAGTCTGGTGGCTCAGTTGGTTCCTGCCGACCGGCCCCAGCTTTCGTGGACGCGAACCTCGCCCCTACCGGAAGGACTGAGGTCGCTTTCCTTGGTTTGCGAGCTGAGCGAGCCGGCGCCTGGGCTCGTCGCATGGCTGACGGTGCGCCATCACCGCGCGGCGACCGGACATCAGTGGCGTACTGGAGTCCTTCTGCGGCATCCCGTCGCGGCCTACAGCTCCGAGGCATTGATTGAGCTACGTAACGAGCGTCGGCTACATATAGACGTTCGTGCACCATCTCCAGACCTTTTCTTCAATGTCCTGCGGGACAGTGTCGAAGATTTGGTGCGTTCCCGCTGGCCAGGTCTTAACTATCGGCTCTCTGTGCCATGTCCGACTCGGACTTCGGCCGGATCGCCCTGCAACGGACAATTTCGCTTGGACGCGTTGCTCCGGTATCGCCAACGAGGCGGGACCTTATTTCCTTGTCAGGATTGCGTGCAGGACCACGACGTGGCCGCCTTGCTGACTGGCTTTGCGAATACGGGCGCACCGCGACAGGAGGAGTTCGAACGATTGCAAGAGCAGCTTGTGGAGGTATCAGGAGGGGTCAGTCGGGTCGAGGCACTCGCCGCGGACTCCGCCAACTCGGTCCGCCGGGTCCTGAAGGCGGTCGGCACAGAGGTGACCGATTGCCCGCGGATATTTTCTCTGCGGGAAGGCAAGCGGACCATAAAATCTGTCATGAGGGTGGGGCAGATGCCTGTGCGACTCACCCTTTGGTGTGAGCACCCGGGAGAGTGGCATCCGGTAGACCATCACTACGACTTTCCGGTGGATCGCCAGTGGTGGTCGGCGGTAAAACCGTACGCGTCAGTTGTTCTGCGCTCTCTGCGGCTGATTGGAGCTCTTTCTGGGACCGTTGTGGACACCGGGTTGGTGTCTGTCGACTCTGGCTTCGCGCAGACGGAGATTGCTGGGATGAGTGGTGTGCTCAAGGAGCTTCCGCCTGCAGTGGAGGAAGGCGACAAGGCAGCGTTGCTGCCAGCGCGTACATCACTTTCTGTGGCGGAGGGGGAGAGCCTCCGAGCTTTTCGTCGTCAGTTGTTCCTTATCGATCCTCAGCAGTCATTCGGTGGCTTACGGAGGGTCCATTCGGCGGCAGGAGATTTGCTGTGGGTTTGTTCCTCGCACTACCCGCTATATGATCCCGGCTTGCCGGTTCTAGAAGGCGACTTCGCGGAAGCCGAGCCAACGGCGACGTCCCTTATCAGACAACGTTCGGGGTCGACTCACGGGAGGTCGGAGGCCACGGTCGAGGAGAGAGCAGGGCAAAAGCGAACGGAGGAGTGACAGTTCAAGCGGTCACACCCTCGATGGCCATTGGGATGGCGGTGTAACTGACGGGGGACTTTGGTCCCTGCCCCGGACGGGCCCGGGCCCGTACGGTCGGGGGGACCCACCCGAGAGCCGAGGGGACCGACCGTGACCGTCGACACGCAGATGAGGACCACGCTGGACGAGGCGGAGGTCGCGCAGCTGGACACCTGGTGGCGCGCCGCCAATTATCTGACGATCGGGCAGATCTATCTGCGGGACAATGCCCTGCTCCGGCGGCCGCTGACGGCCGGGGACATCAAGCCGCGGCTGCTCGGGCACTGGGGGACCAGCCCGGGGCTGGCCTTCGTCTATGCGCACGTGTCGCGGCTGATCCGGGAGACCGGGCAGCAGGCGATCTATCTGGCCGGGCCCGGTCACGGCGGGCCCGCGCTCGTCGCCGCCGGCTATCTGGAGGGTACGTACTCCGAGGTCTACCCGCACGTCGGGCAGGACGAGGCCGGGCTCACGACGCTGTTCCGGCAGTTCTCCGCGCCCGGCGGCATTCCGAGCCACGTGTCCGTCACCACGCCCGGATCGATTCACGAGGGCGGTGAGCTGGGTTATGTGCTCGTGCACGCGTTCGGGGCCGTCATGGACAACCCGGATCTGCTCGCGATCGCGGTCGTCGGCGACGGCGAGGCCGAGACCGGGCCGCTGGAGGGCTCGTGGAAGGGTGTCTCCTTCCTCAATCCGGCCCGCGACGGCGCCGTGCTGCCGATCCTGCACCTCAACGGGGCGAAGATCGCCGGCCCGACCGTGCTGGCCCGCAAGGATCCCGAGGAGGTACGCGCCCTCCTGCGCGGCCACGGCTACGACGTCATCGAGGTCGGGGGCGCGGACCTGCCCGGGATGCATCATCGCTTCGCCGAGGCCCTGGCCCGGGCGTGGAACAGGATCCGCGCGATCCAGGACACCGCACGCAACGGCGACTGGGACGGCGTACGCCCGCAATGGCCCTTGATCGTCCTGCGCTCGCCCAAGGGCTGGACCGGTCCCGACGAGGTCGACGGCGTCCAAGTGACGGGCACGTGGCGCTCGCATCAGGTGCCGCTGTCGGGGGTGCGGGACAACCCGGAGCACCTGGCGATCCTGGAGAAGTGGCTGCGGTCCTATCGCCCGGAGGAACTCTTCGACGCGGCGGGACGGCCCGTCGAGCCGATCGTCACCGCCGCTCCCGAGGGCGACCTGCGGATGAGCGCCAGCCCGCACGCCAACGGCGGCCGGCTGACCCGCGATCTCGACCTGCCGGACTTCCGGGACTACGCGGTCGAGGTCAAGAGCCCGGCCGAGGAGCGCGCGGAGAGCACCCGGCGGCTCGGCGAGTTCATGCGCGACATCTACCGGCGCAACCCGGACACGTTCCGGCTGTTCTGCCCCGACGAGACGAACAGCAACCGGCTGGGCGCGGTCTTCGAGGCTTCCGACCGCGGCTTCATGGAGCGGGTCGAGGACGCCGACGTGCGGATCGGCCGCGACGGACGGGTCATGGAGGTGCTGAGCGAGCACAACTGTCACGGCTGGCTGGAGGGCTACACGCTGACCGGCCGGCACGGCATGTTCGCCACCTACGAGGCCTTCGCCATGGTCAGCGCCTCACAGACCGTGCAGCACGGCAAGTGGCTGCAGGAGGCAGCGCGCCTGCCGTGGCGGGCCAAGGTGCCCAGCCTCAACATCCTGCTCACCTCCACGGCGTGGCGCAACGACCACAACGGCTTCTCGCACCAGGGGCCGGGGCTCATCCAGGTCGCGCTCACCCAGCGCGGCGACGTGGCCCGCGTCTACCTGCCGCCGGACGCGAACACGCTGCTGTCGGTGGCCGACCACTGCTTCCGGTCCCGCTCGTACCTCAATCTGATCGTCATCGACAAGCAGCCGCAGCTGCAGTGGCTGACGATGGACGAGGCTGTCGAGCACTGCGCGCGCGGCGCCGGGATCTGGGACTGGGCGGGCACCGACGACGGCACCAGCGACCCCGACATCGTGCTGGCCTGCGCGGGCGACGTCGTGACGATGGAGACGGTCGCGGCGGCCCGGATCCTGCGGGACAAGCTGCCCGGCCTGCGGGTCCGGGTCGTCAACGTGGTCGACCTCATGACCCTCGTACGCCCGAAGGACCACCCGCACGGCATGAGCTCCACGATGTTCACCGAGCTCTTCACCGACACGGTCGACGTCGTGTTCTCCTTCCACGGCTACCCGGGGGCGATCCACCAGCTCGTCCACGGGCGCCCCGACGCCGACCGCTTCCGCGTGCGCGGCTTCATCGAGCAGGGCACCACCACGACGCCGTTCGACATGACCGTGCGCAACAAGGCGTCCCGCTATCACCTGGTCATGGACGCGATCAACAACGCCAAGCGGCTGCCCCGCGGCGCGACCGAGCTCAAGGCGTGGTGCGAGGCCCAGCTCGCGCGGCACGAGACGTACGTCGTCGAGCACCTCGAGGACATGCCGGAGGTGCGCGACTGGACCCTCGGCGACTGGGCCGAGTAGGACGGTCAGCGCAGCGGGTGGCCGGTGATGCCCGCCATCCAGTCGAGGAAGGCCGGGGCGTCCGCGCCGGCGCCGTGGCCCGCGTCCCAGACGAGCTCGGCGTCCACGTCGTCCCCGGCGTTCTCGGCGGCGGTCGCGAGGCTGGTCAGGGTGGTCAGCGAGGTCTCCGTGTCCCGGGTGCCGGTGCGGAGCCACCAGTGGCGGGCGCGGGCGGGGTGGCGGGCGGTGAGGAACGGCATCGGGTTCATGAGGGCCAGCTTGGCGTCCACGTCGGCGTCCAGGCGGGCGTACTCGTTGGCGGTCGCGCGGCGCAGGCTGTAGGTGGTGAAGTGGCGCGCGGGGATGGTGCCCGTACCGAAGAGGTTGTTCTCGGGTGTGGACAGGTCGAGCGCGTCGAAAGCGGGCGCGCCCTTCCGCCGCGAGCCCACGTGCTGCTGGAAGGCGGACCAGGTGAACGCCGGATCGGCGAGCAGCGGGCTCGCGTCGAGGGCGGCCGGCCGGTCGCCCTCGGGCAGGGCGTTCACGTACGCGGTCGCGGCCGGGCGCAGATAGGCGCGCAGCAGATAGTCGTCGTAGGTGGCGGCGGTCAGCGGCCCGAAGCCGTCCCGCCCCTGCAGGCCCAGCTCCGACAGATAGTCGGCGAAGCCCATGCGCAGGTCCTGAGTGATGTCGGGATCGACCGTCTCGCCGGTCTCGGTGGGCAGGTCACCCCAGCACCACTCGTACGCGAGATCCGCGTGCTCGAGATCGGTCACCGGCGACCAGGCCCCGGCCGCGAACACCGCGTCGCTCGCCGGGGCGGCGCCCAGCCGGCGCAGGTACGGCTCGTAGAGCGGGCTGTCCCCGGACGCCGCGAGCAGGGCCGCCAGGGCGCCGCCCGCGCTCACCCCGGTGGCGACGATCTTGTCGGTGTCGCCGGGGACGCGGCCCTTGTTCGCGCGCAGGTACCGCACTGCCGCCTTGAGGTCGACGATCGCGGCCGGCGCCGTGCCGTAAAAAGTGCCGGCGTCGTCCACGAGGGTGCGGCCGCGGACGCCGGCCTCCACGACGACGTAGCCCGCGGCGAGGGCGAGCTCGGCCGGTCCCGCCTCGCCCGGCTGGTCCGGCTCGGGCTCGGGCTCGGGAACCTCGTCGGGGTCGGCCGGCGGGGTGCTCGTGGCGCCGCCGCCGATGCCGGTGGCGTCGGCGACCGAGGAGGGGAGGTAGCCGGCGACGGCGTTGGCGAGCAGGATGGGCGCCTGCTTCGCGTCCACGGCCCGGCCGTCGATCTTGACCGGCACGCTGATGTTCAGGCTCTGGTGGACGACGTCGACCGGGGAGGCCACGTACGGGACGGCCCGCCAGAAGTGGTACCGCACGACCCGGTCACCCGCGACGGTCGTCTCGCGGACCTCGTACGCGTCGAGGTCGAAGGGGGCCGGGCCGGCCGCGCGGGCTGTCGCCGGGAGGCCGAGCCCCGCCGCCGCGCCGGCCGCCGCGGCCAGGCCGGTCAGCACTGTCCTGCGTTTCACGCTCACTCCGATCCCCGTGGGTGTCCGGGAACCGGTCTATCCCATCCCCGTCGCGGTGGCCGGAGCTTCACCGATAATCGCCCCGGCCACCGGCGCGCGGCCTACAGTGACGGGATCACTGGCAGGCGGTGAGGCCCTCCAGGACACCGTCGCGATAGGCGGCGATGCGGTCGAAGGCCGTCGTCCCGGACCCGTCGCCCGCCCGGCCGAAGGCCAGCAGCGCGGTCACGGCCTCGTCCAGGTCGCCCGGCGAGAGCGTCAGCCCGTCCGACGGGTCGCGGGTCAGGATGCTCGACGTCCACGAGCCGGCCAGGCAGTCGACGGCCAGCTGCCCGGCCCGGTCGCGGGTGGAGACGCCGCGCCGGTCCTGGACGGCCCGGGCGAACAGGTCGCCGATCAGCATGCCGATCGCGTTGTCGCCGATCTGCCGGTAGAGCTGCGGGCCGAGCTCCTCGTTGTCGAAGGCCGCGAAGTCGCCGTCCGGGCAGTAGAACGCCCGGTTCGGGGCCGCCTCGTCGGGGGACTGGCAGGCGGGCGCGTCGCCCTCGAAGGCCGTCACCCGCAGCTGCTGCCACGGTTGCCCGGTGAGATCGGGGTAGGTGCTGGTCCAGTACGTCTGGGCGTCCTGCGCGAGCGAGTTGACCGCTTCGGAGTACTCGAGGTCGCCGCCGCTGGCCGCGTCGTCACGGGTCCGGAACGGCACCTCGGTGACCGGCAGGTTGTTCGCGTCGTAGCCCGCGCACGTGGCGACGCCGTCCTCCACGCCGTCCTGGAAGGCGCGCACCCGGTCGAACGCGTTGCCGTGCGCGCCCTCCGCCGCCGCCGAGGTGCCCGGCTGGTCGCGGAGCAGCAGCAACCCGGCGACGGTGTTGTCGAGCTGCTCGGGCGTGACGTCCTTGAACGCCGTCGAGTTCCCGGCCAGCACGTCGGCCGTCCACGCTCCGGCGTAACAGTCGGCCTGCTGCTCGAGGACGACCGTCGGATCGTCGGTGCGGCCCAGCCGGGTCTGGATCGCGTGCCCGTACTCGTGGGCCATGACGACCCCGGCGAGCAGGTCGCCGAACTGGCTCTGCAGCTGCGGGATCAGCACCTGGGCGTCCCACGCGATGAAGTCCCCGGCCGGGCAGTAGAACGCGTTGGGCTGGTACTCGCCCGGCTGGTCACCGCAGGCGGGGGGTGGATCCTGCTTGGTGTACGGGTGGAAGCCGCCCTGGACCGGCTGGAACTGCTTGCCGTCGGCCAGCGCCGGGAACTTGCCCTGCCAGAAGCGCTCGACGTCCTTGAGCGCCGGGGTCACCACGTCCTTGCCGCCGGTCGGCGCCGGCCGTTGCGACGAGCCTCCGTCCTCGCCCCAGACGACCACGCAACCGCTGGTCAGGGCCACGAGCAGGGCAGAGGCCAGGATCCGGTACGCACGCACGAGTGTTCCCCTTCCGGCGCACCGGGGGTTGTCGGTGCGCCGTGCGTGCGTACCCGGGAGGGGAGAAGGTTATTCACCTCGGCAGGCGCCGGGCTCCCACGCCCGCGGCGACCACGACCGGCACCGCGACGGTCGGATCCACTCCGGTCCGCAAGGTCGGCACCCAGCCGGCGTCGGGATCCAGGTCCGGGTCGTAGGCCGCGTTGTGGGCCGCGACCGGATCCACGGGGACGGCGGGCCCGCTGCCCGTACGGACGAGGGTGCCCTTGGTCGTGATGCGCGTGCCCTTCCAGTCCTTGACGATGTCGGCGACCGGCAGATCGGCGCTGCGGACGAAGTAGTTGTTCTCCGCGTAGATCGCCGACTGCACGCCCACCCCGAAGGAGTACTGATACTCCTCGTCGGTGGCCGTGTAGTAGTTGTCGTAGACGTCGACCTGCCCGAAGCGCACCCGGGGCGCCCGCTGGATCACGTTGCCGAAGCGGTTGTGGTGGATGGTCACCCGCAGCTTGCCCACGTCGACGCCCGGGGTGTCGGTCGAGCCGATCAGCATCGTCTTGTCGTGGTCGTAGTAGTCGTTCCACGACACCGTGATCAGGTCGGAGCCCCGGATGAAGTCGGTGGCGCCGTCGTGCACCTGGTAGGGCCGGCCGAAGTGGAGCGGCTGATCGGCGTCGTGGTTGTTGCCGTCGCTGAACGTGTTGTGGTCGAGCCACACGTTCGTGGCGCCGCTGAGCGAGACGAGGTCGTAGAGGGAGTTCCAGTTGCCCTCGGCGCCGTCGGTCGGGTCCCAGGCCGGGAAGCAGTCGGCCGCGTCGGTGAACTCGATGCCGCGCACGATCACGTTGCTCACATTGGTCAGGGTGAGGCTGCCGTGGTCGATCCGGGCGCCCCGGGCCCCGATCAGGGTGGTGTTGCTGCCGACCGGGATGCGGATCTGGGCGCCCTGGACACGCGCCGAGCGGGCCCGGGCGTCCTCGAGGGGGCCGCTGGGCTTGGCCGTCCGGCCCCAGACCGCGGGATCGTACGCGGCCAGGAAGGCGGCCAGGTCGTACTCGGGATCGGCGTACGCGGCGCAGTCGAGCGGCCGGCCCGACGCGTCGGCGCTCATGTCGATGCGGCCCGCGACGACCACGATCCGGGGCGTGGCGCCGGTGCCGTCGCCGAGAGCGGCCAGCAGCTCGGCCCGGGTGCGGACCACGCTGACGTGGGCGTCGTCCGCGGCCGCGCCGCCGGTCGTCCCCGGGCCCGCCGACGCCCATCCGTCACCCGGCGGAAGGACGTCCCGGGCCACGGCAGGAACGGCGGGGGCAGCGGTGGCGACCCCGGCGGGCAGGGTCAGGACGGCGGCGAGGGCGGCGGTCAACAGGCTCGAGGGCACGGCGGGAGGCCTCCGGGGGCGGGGGAAAGCGCTTACCCGGTCACGGTCACACGGCCCGGGAGCCGGGTCAACGGGCGGGCACGTGCAGGAAATTTGCAGTCCCGGTGGCCCCGGCGGGTCAGGCGGATCCCCGGCCTCTAGGTTGGGACCATGGACGGTGACTCGCGCTGGTTCGCGGCCCTGCGGGAGATCCTCGCGGCCGCGCATCTGTGGCGCCCGGAGCGGCTCGCGGCCCAGGTCTCCGCGGCCCTGGAACCGGTCGGGCTGAGCAGCCGGATCTGGCTCGCCGACTACGAGCAGGTGACCCTGCGGGAGCTGCCTTCCGCCGGCGCGAAACCCGCGGAGCCGCTGCCGATCGACTCGTCGCTCGCGGGCCGGGCCTTTGCCCGGGTGCGGAGCCTGCCCGCCGGCGACGGCCACTGGTACGTCCCCATGGTCGACGCCACGGACCGGATCGGCGTCATGGAGTTCACCGGGGTCCCCGGCGCCGGCGAGGTCGAGCGGTGCGAGCTGGTCGCGGGCCTGATCGGGCACCTCATCGCCACGACCACCCCGCGCAGCGACCACCTCGACGTCGTCCGGCGCTCGCAGCCCATGTCGCCCGCGTCCGAGCTGCTCTGGCGGCTGCTGCCCCCGCTGACCGCCAGCAGCGACAGCGTGGTGATCAGCGCGGTGGTGCGGCCCTGCTACGACGTCGGCGGGGACGGCTTCGACTACGTGCTGGACGGCTCGACGGCGTACCTGGTGATCATGGACGCGGTCGGGCGGGGTCTGGCCGCCGGGCTGGCCTGCGCGGTCGCTCTGGCCGCGATCCGGGCCACCCGCCGGGCCGGAGGTGACCTGGCCGAGCAGGCGCGGGCCGCCGATGCCGCGCTGGCCGAGCAGTTCGCCGACGTGCGGTTCGTGACGGCGGTGCTGGCCGAGCTGGACGTGGACAGCGGGCGGTTGCGCTATTGCAACGCGGGGCATCCGCGGCCGCTGGTGCTGCGGGGCGGGCGGTCGGTGCGGGAGCTGACCGGCGGGGTGCGGCTGCCGCTGGGTGTTGCTTCGTCCGCGGGGGTCGCCACGTCCACCGAGGTCGCCGTGGAGATGCTGCAGCCGGGGGACCGGCTGCTGCTGCACACCGACGGCGTGACCGAGGCGCGGACGGCCGGCGGCGACCGCTTCGGGGTGGGGCGCCTGGTCGACCTGGTGGAACGGCACGCCGACGCCGGGTTGCCGGCGCCCGAGACGGTGCGGCGGCTGGCGCACGCGATCGCGGAGCACCAGGGCAGCGCCCTCGCGGACGATGCGACGTTGATGCTGGTGCAGTGGTCGGGTGCGGCGGCCGCGCGGACCGTACCGGTGGCGGACAGGGGGAACGACGCGTGAACGACGACATTCTGGTGGTGCGCACCGAGGACGCGGAGGCGCGGATCGTCGTGCTGACCGCGTCGGGCGAGCTCGACCGGGACACCGTCAAGTCTCTGGCGGTCGCGGCCGACGACGCGCTCGGGCGGGGCCGGGACCGGATCGTCCTCGACGTGGGGCGGGTGACCTTCTGCGACTCCAGCGGGCTGAGCCTGATCGTGGGGCTGCACCGGCGGGCCGCCGCGTCCGGGGGCGTGCTGCGGGTGGCGTGCGCGCAGGGGATCGTGCTGACCGCGCTGCAGATCAGCAACCTGGACCGGCTGCTGTACCTCGACCCGACCCTCGAAGCCGCGCTGCACGCCGTGCGCTCCGGGGAGTGAGCGTTCGGGTTTGTGCGCCGCGCCGGGACTTTCTCCCGGCGCGGCGTTGCGCTTCCGGCTCAGCCCGTCACCGAGAACGAGTTGGTGACGAAGTCCTTGCCGCCCGAGGCCGACGTGATCTCGTAGCCCAGCTGCACGTTGCCGATCGTCACGTCGCCGAACCAGCCCTGCGTGCGGATCCACTGCGCGATCGCGCGGATGTCCACGGTGCCGCTGCTGGTGTTCGACGTGCGCACGAACGAGTACACCTGGTTCGCCCCGTTGGATCCACGGTAGATCTGCCACGTGTGCCCGCCGACCGAGGCGGTGGTCTGCAACGTGCCCAGCGGACCGACGGCCCCGTACTTGTTCATCCACAGCATGATCTCGTGGGCGTTGTCCGAGCTCCAGATGTCGTACGCGGTGGTGAAGGCGACCCCGCTCGTCGGCACGGTCACATTGAAGCTGCTCGTGGTCGTGCCGAGCGCGCTGACCTTCTTGCCGATGTACTTCGTGGCGTTCGGGTAGCTCTTGATGCCGCCGGTGTTGGGGTGGTTGGCCCAGACGCCCCAGTTCGAGGCCGAGTTGGCCCAGATCGTCTGCGGCCCGTAGCCGGAGCCCCAGACGTTGTTGTAGAGCGTGTACCCGTTGCTCGACCAGGTGCCCCACCGGTCGGTGGACGACCACACCGCGGCCTGGGCGGGGGCCGCGGTCAGCACCAGGGCCACGGTGGCGGCCAGGGCGGTGAGAGCGCGGAGGACGGTCTTCATGAAGATCCCTTCCAGGAGTAGGTCCCGCCGGCGCGGGCGGTGAAGGTGTGCAGCCCGCCGGGAACGAGCGAGCTGCGGACGGTGACCGGGCCGCCGTGCCCGGCCCGGACGGTGAGCTCGGTGGCCGCGCCGTCCGCCCAGGTGATGTCCACGGTCAGGTCGCCGCGGGCGCGGAGCCCGGTGACGCGCCCCTCCGGCCAGGCCGTGGGCAGTGCGGGCAGGATGTGCAGCTCACCGGCGTGGCTCTGGAGCAGCATCTCGGCGACTCCGGCGGTGGCACCGAAGTTGCCGTCGATCTGGAACGGCGGGTGGGTGTCCCAGAGGTTGCTCAGCGTGCTCGTGCGCAGCTGCTCGCTCAGCATCAGGTGCGCGTGGTCGCCGTCGTGCAGCCGCGCCCAGAAGTTGATCTTCCACGCTTTGCTCCAGCCGGTGCCGCCGTCGCCGCGGGCGCGCAGGGAGACCTCGGCGGCCGCCGCGAGCGCGGGCGTGCCCGACGGCGTGATCTGCCGGCCGGGATGCAAGGCGAACAGGTGGGACACGTGCCGGTGGTCGTCGGCCGGGTCGTCCCAGTCGCCCTTCCACTCCTGCAGCTGGCCCCACGAACCGATCCGCGTGCCCGGGTCGAGCCTTTGCAGCGCCGCCTGGACCTCTTTCTTGAACCGTCCGTCGCCGACCACTCCGGCCGCGTGGGACACCGACGTGAACAGATCGAGCACGATCTGCTGCGACATGGACGCGCCGGCGGAGAAGTCGCCGTGCTCGGGGGAGTAGCTGGGCGAGACGACGAGACGGCCGTCCCGGGGGTCGGTGTGCAGCTCGTCGAGCCAGAACCGGGCGACGTCGCGCAGCACGGGGTATGCGCGTTCGCGCAGGAACGTCTGATCGAGTGTGTACAGGTAGTGCTCGTACAGGTGACGGGCGATCCAGGCGGCGGCCTCGGGGAACCAGAACGCCGTCGGCCAGTCGTGCACGCCGGTGAAGCCGAACGGGTTCGTCTCGTTGTGCACGACCCAGCCGCTCGCGCCGAACATCTCGCGGGCGGTCACGGCGCCGGGCGCGCGCAACGCGTGAACGAAATCGTGCAGCGGCGTTGTCGTTTCGCTCAGATTCGTCGCGTACGCGGGCCAGTAGTTCATCTGCAGATTGATGTTGACGTGGTAGTCGGCGCTCCATGGCGCGGCGGCATAGGGGTTCCAGACGCCCTGCAAGTTCGCGGGCAGCGGCGTGCCGGCGCGGGAGGACGCGATGAGCAGATAACGGCCGTACTGGAAGAACAAGGTCTCGAGCGCGGGATCGTCGCCCTGGTACGCGGCGAGCAACTCGTCGGTCGGCCGATCCGCGGGCCGGCGGCCGAGGTCGAGCCGTACGCGGTCGAACAGCGCGCGGTGGTCGCGTATGTGCGCGTCGCGCAGCTGGTCCTGCCGGTGCAGCGCGGCTTGCAGGGTCCGCGTGATGCGCGGGTGTGGATCCGGCCCGCGATAGGTGGGATACCGGTCGCTGTAGTCCGTGCCCGCGGCCACGATGACGAGTACGGAGTCCGCGCCGCTGACCGTGACACCCGCGGCCTCGTCCGTCCGGGTGCCGCCGCGCGTGACGACCTGGATCTGCGTCTCGTGGCGGAGCCCGTTGTCGTCGAGCGCCCCGGACACGGTCAGCCGGCCCCGGGACACGGTCGTCGCCGCGGTGCGTCCCTCCGGGACGGTCAGGGATACAGCGACGTCGACGGCGCCGGGGCGGTCGGCGGCGAGGCGGACCACGAGCACCTGGTCGGGGTGGCTGACGAAGTACTCGCGGGTGTACCGGATCCCGTTCGCGACGTATCGGGTCCGGGCGACGGCGGTGCTGAGGTCGAGTTCCCGTCGATAGCTCTCCACCGGCCCCGGCGTGGTGGCCAGGGTCAGCGTGCCGAGGGACTGGTAGCTGCCGTAGCCGACGCGGGACTGGCCGAGAACGGCGGCGACCTCCTCCGGGGGCACCCGCTCCCGCTCGTCGATCGCCCGCTGGACCTGGGCGACGGCGCCGGGGCGGGGCGTGCGCCAGTTGCCGAAGTCGTAGCCCGGCGAGCCGGGGCCACCGGTCCACAGCGTCTTTTCGTTGAGCACGATCGCGTCGGCCGCCGGGTCGCCGAGGATCGAGGCGCCGAGGATGCCGTTGCCGATCGGCAGGGCCTGGCTCTCCCAGTCGGTGCCCGGCTCGTCGTACCAGAGGGTGAGGTCGTTCCGGGGGCCGAGGTCGTTCCGAGGATCGAGGCCGTTCCGCAGGCTCGGGTCGTTCCCTGGGCCCGGGTCGTTCCGGAGGTTCGCGTCGTACCCCGGCTCCGCCGCCGCGGCTGCCGCTCCGAGGGCCAGCTGCCCCGCCACGACGGCCGCCCCCGACCCCGCCAACACCGTCCGCCGGTCCATCCCGTCGCCACCAATCGAAGCGCTTCGATACGTATGGCTCTCGACGGTACGGCCGGGGGCAGCGTCCGGGCAAGCGCTTACCCGCGACTTTCCGTCAGGCGGACGCGGGGTAGAGAAGTGTGGCCCTCTAGCGGCGGCGGGGCTCCAGCGGCGGGACGCATTTGGTCAGCGCGTCCTGGACGCAGCTGATGGTCAGGGGTGCGCCGAGGTCGCCCCGGGCGGAGCCCGCGCGCAGGCCGTCGATGATCAGGGTGAGATAGCGCTCGTACGCGTCGGGGCGGATGTCGCCGCAGGTGCGCGCCACCTCGCTGAGCATGGTGAAGATCATCGGCAGGTCGGTCGGCTCGAAGTCGGGGCGCAGTGTGCCCTCGGCCCGGGCCCGCTCGATGACCGCGGTGGCCAGCTCGGGCACCCGGCCCTTGAGTGCCGGGAGGTTGCTCTTGTCGACGGTGAGCAGCAGGTCGCGCAGGCCGCGGTCGCGCGCCTGCATGCGGACCGACTCGGTGAGCAGCAGGATCAGGCCGTCCCAGGCGGACTCGGTCGCGAGGGCGCGCTCGGCGAGGGCGACGACGTCCTGCATGCGGTCCGCGAAGACGGCCGCGACCAGTTCCTCCTTGGTCGGGAAGCGCCGGTAGACCGTGCCCACGCCCACGCCCGCGTGGTGCGCCACGTCGTCGAGGGTGGCCGCGAAGCCGCGGGTGGCGAAGACCTCGTGCGCGGCGGCGATGATCCGCTCGCGGTTGCGCTGCGCGTCGCGCCGCAGCGGACGGGTCTCGTCCGCCGCTGTGACCGGGACCGTGCTGCCTGTCATGTAACGAAGACTACATCCAAGTGGAGGTGATTCCTCAACTTGACCGGCTAGGCTGCCGAAGTGGAGGACGAACCTCAACTTTCGCCGGGAGTAGGAAACGCATGACAACGGCTCTTGATCGGCACGAAACGCCGGTGCCGAAGCATTCGGCCAAGGACGACGGACGCTGGTGGGCCCTCGTCGTGCTCGCTCTTGCGCAGCTCATGGTGGTGCTCGACGCCACGATCGTGAACATCGCGCTGCCCACCGCCCAGGCCGACCTGGCCTTCTCGGACGCCGACCGGCAGTGGGTCGTCACGGCCTATGCCCTGGCCTTCGGCAGCCTGCTCCTGCTGGGCGGGCGCCTGTCCGACTTCGTCGGGCGCAAGCGCATGTTCCTGATCGGCCTGGTCGGCTTCGCCCTGGCGTCGGCCCTCGGCGGCGCCGCGCAGAACCTCGAGCTGCTGATCGTCGCCCGGGCCCTGCAGGGTGCCTTCGGCGCCGCGCTCGCCCCGGCCGCGCTGTCGCTGCTCTCGACCACGTTCACCGAGCCCGCCGAGCGCGGCAAGGCCTTCGGCATCTTCGGCGCCATCTCCGGCGCGGGCGGCGGCATGGGCCTGCTGCTCGGCGGCGTCCTGACCGAGTACGCGTCCTGGCGCTGGTGCCTCTACGTCAACCTCGTGATCGCCGCCATCGCCGTGGTGGGCGCCCTCGTCAAGCTGCACGACGAGCCGGTCCAGAAGCACGGCAAGCTCGACATCGCCGGCACCCTGACCGCCGTGGTGGGCCTGGTCGCCCTGGTCTACGGCCTGGCCAACGCCGAGACCGACGGCTGGACCGCGGGCTGGACGCTCGGCCCGATCGTCGTCGGCGTCGTCGTCCTGATCGCCTTCGTCCTCGTCGAGCGGCGCGTGGCCGGCCCGCTGCTGCCCCTGCGCGTGGTGCTCGACCGCAACCGCGGCGGCTCGTACGCGTCCATCGCGATCGCGGGCGCCGGCATGTTCGGCATCTTCCTGTTCCTGACGTACTACCTGACCGCGGTGCTCGGATTCACGCCCGTCCGCACGGGGCTCGCCTTCCTCCCGATGCTCGGCGGCATCATGCTGACGGCCACCACGGCCGGCTCGATCCTCACCCCGAGGATCGGCCCGCGTCCCCTGGTGCCGCTCGGCGCCCTGATCGCGGCGGCCGGCATGCTCTGGCTCACGCGGCTGGACCTCGATTCCACGTACGCGTCGGGGGTCCTGCCGGGGTTGATCGTTGTCGGTCTCGGGCTCGGCCTGGTGTTCGCGCCCACGCAGAACGCCGCCACCTCGGGTGTCGAGCACCGCGACGCCGGTGTCGCCTCGGCGATGATCAACACGGTCCAGCAGATCGGCGGCTCGATCGGCACCGCGCTGCTGAGCTCCTTCGCGGCGACCGCGGCCACCGACTTCGCCGAGGGCAAGACCCCGACGCCCACGCTCGCCATGGAGGCGCAGCTGGCCAGCTATCACACGGTGTTCTGGTGGTCGGCCGGCTTCTTCGTGCTGGCCGCGATCGTGGCGGCGGTGCTCTTCCGCACCGGCCCCCTCGACGTCGACCCGGACGCGCCGCCCGCGATGGCGCACTGACCCACCTCGGCGTCGGCCCGGACGCGCCGCGCGCGCCGGTGCACCAGGGATCTGGCCTGCCGACGATGGGCAGGACAATCGCTGGTCACCCCGGCAAGATCAGAAGCCCGGTCGCGATGCGCGGCCGGGCTTCGCCATTGGGTAGGCTGCCGCGTGGCCGAAGTGGACCATGGCGAGGGGGCGGGCATGACCGAGGAATTCCGGGCCGATCAGACCCAGGAGCTGTTCCTGCCGGCCGTGGTCCCCAGCGTGCCCCCGGCCGAGGGCGGCGCGCTGGTCGTCGAGGCCGCCCCCTTCCGCGGCGCCACCAAGGTCCACCCCGAGGTCGTCGAGAAGATCGCCGCCGCGGCCGCCCGCTCGGTCCCGGGCGTGGCCGAGCTCGGCGGCGACGTGGCCCGCTTCTTCAACGCCGTCCTCGACAAGGTCGGCCTGGACGAGGTCGGCGACGCCCGGCGCGGCGTCTCCGCCAAGGTCCAGGGCACAGATGTCTTCATCACGGTCGTCCTGGTGATCGCGGCCGGCGAGGTGGTCAGCGACGTCACCTCCCTGGTCCGCATCCGCATCATCGAAGAGGTCGAGAACTACGGCCTCCAGGTCGCCGGCGTCGACGTCAAGGTCGACGACATCCGCATGGACGACGCGGTCTGACCCTTTCCGGTTACCCCGCGTGTCCGGGGTATCTCGTCCCGTGCGTCGCTCCTCGTCCCAGGTGGAGAGGAGGGCGTGATGAGTCAGTTCCAAGGTCGCGCCTTGGTTCCGGTGCGGCCCGAACCGGCGGAGTGGTGAACTTCTGGCTGCCGTTGCCGAAGAAGAAGGGGCCGTACACGGTCCGGACGATGCTGACGCTGGACGGGCGGCAGATGGCCACCCACGACACCGGTCCGATCAGGTAGCGGCGAGGAAGTCGCGGGCCAGGGCCTTGGTGTCGAGGGCGGCGGGGTCGCGGCCGCTCAAAATCCAGTAGACGGCCGGGCCGGTGAGACGGGCGACGGCCTGGTCGGCGGGCAGCGGGGAGCCGATCCGGTCGAGCACGGTGCGGGCGCTGTCGTCGAGGACGTCCTTGGTGGCGATCAGGTCCTTGACGGCCGGGTCGTGCTGGGCGGCGGCGAGCAGGGTGCGATAGGCGGCGCCGGCGGGGGAGCGGGCGAGAAAGGTGACGAGGGCGTCCAGATAGGCGGTGAGGTCGGCGAGCGGCGAGCCGGCCGGCGGGATCGTCAGCTCCTTGCCGGCGTCGAGCACGCTGGCCTCGAAGAGGACCTCGGCCTTGGTGTTCCACCAGCGGTAGACCGTCTGGCGTCCCACGCCGGCCCGCTCGGCGATGCCCTTCATCGTCATCGCCGCGTAGCCGACCTCGAGCAGCAGGTCGTCGACGGCGTGCAGAACGGCCTGGCGGGCCTGCTCACTGCGCGGGCGGCCGGCGCCGCTTCGCTCGGTCATGCCGTCAGCATACCGAGACACCATGTGCCGATTTTGTGACCTCCATTACGAGACACCGTGCCTCGCTTAGGCTAGTGTTCCGAGACATGATGACTCGAAATGATGTCCTCGAGCCGCACCGGCCCGTGGCAACCGGTCGGGGTGTGCTCGTCGGGGTGTCGGTGTGCACGCTGCTGGTGGTGGGGCTGGTGGCCGCGATCAATCTGGCCGCCCCGCTGATCGCCGCGAGCGACCTGCGTCCCGGGGCGGCGGCGCTGCTGTGGATCGTCGACGCCTACGTCGTCGTCTTCGCGTGTCTTGTCATTCCGGGCGGCGCCGCGGGGGATCGCTTCGGGCGGAAGGGGATTCTCCTCGCCGGCCTGCTGGTGTTCGCCGCCGGCGCCGCGCTGTCCGCGGTCGCGCCGACCGTCGCGGTGCTGCTGGCCGGGCGGGTGGTCACCGGCGTCGGCGCGGCCCTCGTGCTGCCCAACTGCGTCGGTGTTCTCGTGCACGCCACCGCGCCCGAGCGCCGCGGCCGGGCGCTGGTCATCTGGGGTACGGTCTCCGGCCTCGGCGGCGTCGTGGGCAACCTCGGCGGCGGGGCGGTCCTCAGCTCCGGCTCGTGGCGGGCCCTCTTCGCGGTCGTCGTGCCGATCGCCCTGGGTTGTGCGCTGTGGGTGGCGCTGGGAGTCCGGCGTAGCGGTCGCCACGATCGGTCCCTGGACCCGGCCGGCACGCTGCTGTTCGTCGCCACGGTTGTCGCGCTGCTCGGGGGCATCGTCGAGGGGCCGGAGCGCGGGTGGACCAGTCCGGTCGTGCTCGGGGCGTTCGGGCTGAGTGTCGTACTCGGCGTCTTGTGGGTCCGCTCCGGGCTGCGGGCGGCGCATCCCCTGCTGGACCCGCGCCTGTTCCGCATCCGCGCGCTCAGCGGCGCGAGCCTCGGCATGCTGGTCACGTGGTTCGGCGGCTTCGGGCTGTTCTTCCTCAACGCCTCACTGCTGCAGTACGCCCGCGGCTACTCGGTCCTGCGGGCCGGCCTGGCGATCCTGCCGCTCGCCGTCCCGCTGCTCGTCGGCTCGCGGTTCGTGCCGCGTCTCGTCGCCCGGATCGGGATCCCGCGCACGCTGGCCGCCGCCTTCGTCACCATCGGCGCCGGGCTGGCCGGGCTGTCCTGGACGGCCGTCGCGCCCTACCCCGCGTACGCGGCCTGGTCGGTCGTCGTCGGTCTCGGCTTCGCCCTCGCGTTGCCGGCGCTCACCGCCGAGCTGACCGCGGCCGTGCCCGCCGAGCAGGCCGGCGTGGCGGGCGGGTTGCAGTCGGCCACCCGCGAGCTCGGCAGTGCCCTCGGCGTCGCCGTCGTCGGCACCGTGACCACGGCCGTTTTCAGTGAGCATGTGACCGGGGCCCGGACCGTCGCCGCCGCCCTGGCCGCGACCACCGACCACGCCGCCGTCATCGATGCTTTCGTCCCGGCCGCGGCGACGGCGTTGCGGGTCGCGGCCGCGGTCACGCTCGTCGCGGGTCTGCTGGTGGTGGTCACCACGGCGGAGCGCCGCCGGTAGCGCGTTGCATCCCGGGTGCAGTCGTCCTGCACCCGGACTGCACCCGGCGGTCCCCAGACTCGGAGAACTCAGGGACCCTCCGCCCTGAGGTGGATGCGAGCGGCTGGGGCCTGGACACACGATGCAGCGACGACGGACACGCCGGTCTCCGGACCGGGAACTCGCCCTGTACGTCATCGTGCTGCTCCTGGCCGGCATGGCCCTGGTGTTCAGCCCGGACGCGAAGGCCGACGTGACGACCGCGTTCGGCATGCGGTTCGGCACCAACACCAACGGGGGCATCCTGTTGCGCGGCAACACGTTGCTGACGTGCGACACCACGGCGAGTGGATGCACGGCCGCGCAGAACGGGTCCAACGGCACGACGACGAACAACGACAACTTCGAGATGCGGTACGTCGACATCGACGGCGACGCGGGCACGTTCAACTCCAGCAGCAGCACGCTGACCCTGGCCTCCGGGAGCAGCGTGCTGTGGGCCGGGCTCTACTGGAGCGGCGACACCGAGTCGGCCACGAACACCAACAACGGGGCCGTGCCCATCCCCACGCCGAGCGTGGCGGACAAGGACAAGGTCAAATTCAAGGTCCCCGGCGGCGCGTACGCGGACATCACCGCGAGCCGCGTCGACAGCGCGACCATCACGGGCCGCGAGTTCTACCAGGGCTTCGCCGACGTCACGTCCCGGGTGGCGGCGGCCGGCAGCGGCGTCTACACGGTCGCGAACGTGCAGGCGACCCAGAACGACTCGCGCTACGCGGGCTGGGCGCTCGTCATCGCGTACCGGAACCCGGCGGAGCCGGTCCGCAACCTGAGCATCTTCGACGGCTTCGGCTACATCAACAGCTCGGGCACGCCCGCCACGCCCAGCGTCGACATCACGGTCAGCGGCTTCCAGACGCCGCCCACGGGCACGGTCAAGTCGAAGATCGGCACGGTCGCGTACGAGGGCGACCTGGGCATCACCGGCGACGCGCTCAAGCTGGACGGCGTCACGCTGTCCGACGCGGCGAACCCGGCCAACAACTACTTCAACTCCAGCGTGAGCGACGACGGCGTGCGCGACACCGCGCGCAACCCGAACTTCTCCAATCTCATGGCCGTCGACATCGACCAGGTGACGACGACCACCGCGCTGGGCAACGGCAAGACGAGCGCCACGCTGAACCTGTCGACGTCGCAGGACACCTTCTATCCGGGTGTCGTCACGATGGCGACCGACCTCTTCGCCCCCGACATCGACGCCGTCGTCACGCCCACCGATCTCAACGGCGGCTCGGTGAAGCCCGGCGACGTCATCGAGTACACGGTGACGGTCAAGAACGAGGGCAACGACGGCGCCACGGATCTGCTGGTGTCCGACGCGATCCCGGCGGGCACGGTCTATGTCCCCGGCTCGCTCCAGGTCGACGGCTCCGCCCGGACCGACGCTTCCGGCGACGACCAGGCCGACTTCTCGGCCGGCACGGCGACCTTCCGGCTGGGATCCGGCGCGACCGCGTCCGCCGGCGGTGCGCTGCCGATCGGATCCACGACGGTCATCAAGTACCAGGTGCGCGTGGACCCGGACACGCCCGGCGGCTACGTCATCACGAACGTCGCCAACATGTCCGCCAAGGGCGCGAGCTCCAACCCGCCGCTGACCGTCAACCAGGCGAGCAACATCAGCACGATCACCGTCACCGCGGCGGCCACCGACCTGGCCGTCACCGGCTCGGTCACCCCGGCCCGCGTGCAGAAGGACGGCACGCCCGACCCCGTCGGCTACGACCTGACCGTCGTCAACAACGGCCCGGACGCGCAGCTCAACTCGGTGCTGACGCTGACCCTGCCCGCCGGGGTGACACCGTCGTCCGGCGGCGCGTGTGCCGTGTCCGGGCAGGTCGTCACCTGCGCCCTGGGCACCATCGCCACGGGCGCCACGGTCACCACCCACATCGACGCGACGGCGGGCAACTCCGCCGCGGATCCGTCGACCGCCACGGCGACGGTCACCGGCAAGTACGCCGACTCCGTGCCCGCCAGCAACACGGCCTCGATCGCGCTCGCCGTCAACCGCGCCCCGGTGGCCGGCGCGGACACGGGCAGCACCACGAACGGTGTCGCCGTCACGCGCACGGTTCTGAGCAACGACTCCGACCCGGACGGCGACGCGCTGCACGTGCAGTCGGTGAACACCCCGGCCCACGGTGGCGCCGTGGTGAACGGCGACAACACGATCACGTACACGCCGAATCTGGGGTTCAAGGGCGTCGAGACGATCACCTACACGGTCGCGGACCCGCGGGGAGGAACGGCGACGGGCACGCTCACCGTCACGGTCGCCAACGCGGGCCCCACGGCCGTCGCGGACAGCACGGGTACGGCTGCCCGCACCGCCGCCACGATCAATGTCCTCGCCAACGACACCGACCCCAACGGCGACACGCTGTCCGTCACGTCGATCACCCAGCCGTCCGGGGGCGCCGCCACGGGCACGGTCGTCAACAACGGCAACGGCACGCTGACCTTCACGCCGTCGACCTCGTTCGGGGGCAGCACCTCGTTCACGTACACGATCAGCGACGGTGACGGCGGCACCTCGGTCGGCACCGTCACGGTGACCGTGGCGAACCAGGCTCCCACGGCCGTCAACGACAACGCGACGACGCCGTATCTGACCAATGTGACCGTCCCGGTGCGCACCAATGACACCGACCCCAACAACGACCCGCTGTCCATCACGGGCATCACCGTGCCCCGGGACAGCGGCGGCACCCAGCGCGGCACCGCGAGCACCGACGGCTCGACGATCACCTACGTGCCGCCGGCGACCTTCTCGGGCGTGGTCACGCTCTCCTACACGATCAGCGACGGCAAGGGCGGCACCTCGACGGCGACCCTGACGGTGACGGTCGCCAACGCGCCGCCGGTCGCCGTGGCCGACACCGCGACCACGCCGTACCACCAGGCCGTCACCGTCGACGCGCGGGCCAACGACACCGACGCCAACAACGACACCCTCACCGTCACCTCGGCCGGGCCGGCCGGGCACGGCGTGGTCACCTCCCAGCCCGACGGCACCCTGCGCTACGCGCCGGACCAGGGCTTCTCCGGTACGGACACCTTCTCCTACACGGTCGGCGACGGTCGCGGCGGCACGGCCACCTCGACGGTCACCGTGACGGTCGGCAACGCCGTGCCCGTGGCCACCGGCGACGCGCGCACCATCGAGGCCGGTCACGCGGTGACCGTGCCGGTGCTGCTCAACGACACCGACGAGAACCCGGACGACGTGCTGTCCGTGACCGCCTTCGACGCGGTCAGCGCGCAGGGCGGCACGGTCGTGCGTTCCGGGACGCAGCTCGTCTACACGCCGCCGTTCACGTTCCTCGGGGTGGACACGTTCACCTACACGGCCGGCGACGGCCACGGCGGTTCCGCGCTCGCCACGGTCACGATCACCGTGCAGAACACGCCGCCGGTCGCCGGGGCGGACGCCGCGACCACGCCTACGGACACGGCTGTCGACATCCCGGTGCTGGCCAATGACAGCGACGCGGGCAACGACCCACTGACCGTCACGGCGGTCACCGGAGGCGCGCACGGCGTCGTGTCCACCGACGGGCTCACGGTCACGTACACGCCGGACGCGGGCTTCCACGGCACGGACACGGCGACCTACACGGTCACGGACGGGCGCGGCGGCTACGACTCCGCGGTCATCAACATCACCGTGCTAAATGCGCCGCCGGTGGCCGTACCCGATGCCGTGCGGGCGCAGCCGCAGACCGCGACGCGCGTCACCGTGCTCGCCAACGACACGGACGCGAACCACGACCAGCTCGTGGTGATCAATGTGACCGCCGGCGCGCATGGCACGGTCACGGTGACCGCCGACGGCGACGCCGTCGTCTACACGTCGGCGGCCGGGTTCCACGGCACGGACACGTTCGCCTACACGGTCAGCGACGGCAACGGCGGCACCGCCAACGGCGTCGTCACGGTCACCGTCAACGCCGCGCCCGTGGCCACCGACGACGGCCCGCGCAGCACACCGACGAACCAGTCGGTGACGATCGACGTGCTCGCCAACGACACCGACGCCGAGAACGACACGCTCACCGTGAGCGCCGGCGCGCCGCCCGCACACGGCTCGATCGCCGTCAACCCGGACGGCACCATCGTGTACGCGCCGGCGACCGGCTACAGCGGCCCGGACTCGTTCACTTACACCGTCACCGACCCGGCCGGCGGCACGAGCTCCGCCACGGTCGATGTCACCGTGGCGAACGCGGCGCCCGTGGCGGCGCCGGACAACGGTTACAGCACCAAGCCCGGCGGTTCTGTGGACGTCTCGGTGCTGCTCAATGACACCGACGCCAACGTGGGCGCCGGCGGGCAGACGCTGCGGGTCGTGAGCGTCACCCGGCCCGCCCACGGCACGGCGGAGATCACCGCGCCCGGGGTCGTGACCTACAAGGCGGGGACGTGGAAGGGCGCGGACACGTTCACCTACACGGTGAGTGACGGACACGGGGGTACGGACACCGCCGTCGTCACCGTCCTGGTGGACAACGACGTCCCGCAGGCGTCCGGGGACAGCGCGTCCGCGGCCGCCGGCACCCCGGTGACGATCGATGTCCTCGGCAACGACACCGACCCCAACGGTGACGCCCTTGTCGTCAAGACCGTGTACCCGCCGCTCGACTCCTCCGGGGCGACGCGGGGAACTGTCACGACCGACGGAAAGACAGTTGTCTACACGCCGCCGGCCGGTTTCCGCGGCACGGTCAGCTTTGGTTACACGGTGGTCGACCCGGACGGGCAGCCGTCCACCGCGCTCGTGACCGTCGACGTGGCCAACGCGGCGCCGGTGGCTGTTCCCGATGCGGCCGGCACGCCGTATCTGAAGCCGGTGACGGTGGATGCGCTGCGCAACGACACGGATCCCAACGGGGACAAGCTGACGATCGTTTCGCGTACGCAGCCGGCGCACGGGACCGTGTCGGCCGGCTTCATGTACACCCCGGAGGCGGGGTTCGACGGCAAGGACACGTTCACGTACACGATCAGCGACGGCTTCGGCGGCACCGCCACGACGACGGTCACGATCACCGTCGCGCCCGCGCCGGCCGTACCCGACAAGGCGGTCAAGTCCGGACCCGGTGAGCCCGTCGATGTCATGATGCCCGCCAAGGACCAGGGTGGCCGCCCGGTCGAGCTGATCAGCGTCACGCAGCCCGCGCACGGCACGGTGGTCCTCAACGACGACGGCACGGTCACCTACACCCCGAAGCCGGGATTCACCGGCCGCGACTCCTTCGAATACGTGGTGCGCGACAAGGACGGCAACGAGGCCCGGGGCAGCATCGACGTCCGCGTGCCGGCCGCGCCGCAGGCCGGTGACGACGCGGTGCAGATTCCCCGGAGTACGAAGACGACCGTCGACGTGCTGGACAAGGCGACCGACGCCGACGGCGACAAGCTGATCCTCAAGAGCGTCAGCCGGCCCCGCCACGGCACCGTGAAGGTGAACAAGGACGGCACGGTGACCTACACGCCGGTCGACGACTACGTGGGCGCCGACTCCTTCACCTACACCGTGGTCGACGCCGACGGGAACGCGTCCACCGGCACGATCACGATCTCGGTGACCGGCACGGACGATCCGGACGACGCTGTCAGCCTGCCGCTGACCGGTGCCGACGTGATGACGCTGGCCGGGGGAGGCCTGCTCGTGGTGCTGGCCGGGGCGGCGCTCGTCGCCCTCGGTGTCGCCGGCAGCCGGCACCCCGCTGTGGCGAAGGTCATCGGGCGGCACCGGCGCGTTCAACGCGGCCGCCGGCGGGCATGACGACGGCATGACTCTCTCCGTCGCGGTGCTCGGCACCGGCATCATGGGCACCGGCATGACCCACAGCCTGCTGCGGGCGGGCCTGGACGTGACCGTCTGGAACCGCTCCGCGGACAAGGCCGCACCCCTGGCCGCCGACGGCGCCACGGTGGCCTCCAGTCCCGAGGAGGCCGTCGCGGGGGCCGACATCGTGATCACCATGCTCTACGACGCCGACTCGGTCGCCGCCACGGTGACGCCCCTGTTGTCCGCGTGGAAGCCGGGCGCGGTCTGGGTGCAGTCGAGCACCGTGGGCGTCGAGGGTGTCGCCCGGCTGGCCGCGCTGGCCGCCGACGCGGGCGTGGACTTCCTCGACGCGCCGGTCCTCGGCACCAAACAGCCCGCCGAGAACGGTCAGCTCGTCGTCCTCGCCTCCGGCCCGTCGGCGCTGCGGGCGCGGGTGGCGCCGGTGCTCGACGCGATCGGGGCGCGCACCCAGTGGGTGAGCGAAGAGCCCGGCGACGGCAGCAAGCTCAAGCTGGTCGCCAACGCGTGGATCGGCGTCGTCGTCAACGGCGTCGCCCAGTCGGTCGCGCTGGCCCGCGGGCTCGGGCTCGACCCCGCGCAGTTCCTCGAGGCGGTCGCGGGCGGCGCGGTCGACTCGCCGTACGTCCAGGCGAAGGGCAAGGCCATGATCGCCGGCGACTTCGACCCGGCCTTCGCCCTCGACGGCGTCGGCAAGGACCAGCGCCTGATCGCCGACGCCATGCGCGCGGCGGGCACGGACACCACGCTGATCGAGGCCGTCATCGACCGCGTCGGCGCCGCGTCGGCCGCGGGCCACGGGGACGAGGACATGTCGGCGGTCATCCACGCGTACTGACCCGCGCCGTCAGCCGATAGCGCGATTCTCGTCGATGGATTGCGTACCCCCGGGGGGTATGCTTCCTGACATGGACCACGACTCCTCGTGGCGGACGGCGATCTCCGCCACCCTGCACTGCCTCACGGGCTGCGCGATCGGCGAGGTGCTGGGCATGGTGATCGGCACGTCCGCCGGCCTGCACAACGCCGCGACGGTCGTCCTGTCGATCGTCCTGGCCTTCGTCTTCGGCTACGGGCTGACCATGCGGGGCGTCCTGCGTGCCGGGGTGGACCTGCGCTCGGCCCTGCGCGTCGCGCTCGCCGCCGACACCGTCTCCATCGCGGTGATGGAGATCATCGACAACGCCGTCGTCGTGGCGGTGCCCGGGGCCATGGACGCGGGGCTGACCAGCGTGCTCTTCTGGGCGTCGCTCGCGGGCTCGCTCGCGGTGGCCTTCGTGCTGACCACGCCGGTCAACCGCTGGCTGATCGGCCGGGGGAAGGGCCACGCGGTCGTCCACCAGTACCACCACTGATCAGGCGATCGGCCGGTGCCCGCCGTCCGGCCGCGCGTGCGAGGGTGGCGCGCGGGGAGGCGCCGGCTTCCACGTGCGCGCTTGCGGGCGGGGCCGGGGAGGTGCTGATGGAGGACGCATTGCTGGCGTACGGGGCCGGCCGGGCGGACGCGCTCGAGGGCAGCCGGGACGCCGTGCGCGCCGAGCACCCGGTGACCGGGGCCGACTACCGGCGGGGCTTCCTCGACGGGCGGATGGATGTGTTCCGCATGTTCGCCGGCATCCGGCAGGCCCTCGAGGGGCGCGCCTGACCTGATCACTGTATGGGGCAAGAAGGTGTAATTCCGGCCAGAGGCGGTGCCATCGGGTCATATCGTCGTTAGCATGCGTTCCCGAGTCGCGAACCTCAGCGTACGGACCAAGATCGTGTCGGCCATCGGCGTGGCGGTCGTCGTGGGCGTCGTCATCGGCGTCATCGGCCTCGTGGCGCTGGCCCGGGCGAGCGCCGCCTCCGAGCGGATCTATCGCGACAACGTGAGCAGCATCGCCGCCCTGGGCGAGATCCGGGCGCTGCTCGCCGACGCCCGGCTCGACACCGCGAACCACATGATCTCGCGGAACCCGGCCGGCAAGGCGCCCTTCGCGGCGGCGTTCGCCGAGGACATCGCGGCGCTGGTCGCGGCGCTGGAGACGTACCGGAGAAGCGGCCCGGCCGTCCCCGACGGTGAGCTGGCCGAGCTGGCCGACGACTTCCAGGCCTATCGCGGCATGGTCGAAGGCAGCCTGATCCCGGCCGGCGAGCGCAACGACCTGACCGCGTGGGAGAGCATCCGCGACAACCAGGTCATGCCGCTGATGGACGAGGTCGGCGGCGACCTCGACCGCATGAAGAGCACGGAGGAGGCCGGCGCCGCGAGCACGGCCGCCGCGGCGCGCGCCGACTACGTGACCGGGCGCGCCACCTCGATCGTCGTGCTGGTCGCCGGCTCGCTGGCCGCGCTCGGCCTCGGCATCCTGGTCGCCCGCCGGATCATCCGCTCGCTGCAGCGGGTCCAGCACGTGTGCGAGGGCCTGGCCGACGGCGACCTCACGCGTACGGCCGGCCTGACCACCCGCGACGAGCCCGGCCGCATGGCGCAGGCCCTCGACCGGGCCGTGCACCAGCTGCGCGACACGGTCGCCGCGATCGGCGGCTCCGCGGCCACCCTGGCCGGCGCGTCCCAGCAGATGACCGGGGTCGCCGGGACCATCGCCGCGGCGTCCGGCCGCACCACCGCCCAGGCGCAGGTGGTCTCCTCGGCCGCCGAGGAGATCTCCCGCAGCGTCGACACCGTGTCCGCGGGCGCCGAGGAGATGGGCGCCGCCATCCGCGAGATCTCCCAGAACGCCGCCGAGGCCGCGCAGGTGGCGAGCGCGGCGGTGCAGCTCTCCGCGACGACGGCCACCACGATGACCAAGCTGGGCGAGTCCTCGGCCGAGATCGGCAACGTGATCAAGGTCATCACCTCGATCGCCGAGCAGACCAATCTGCTCGCGCTCAACGCGACCATCGAGGCGGCGCGGGCGGGGGAGATGGGCAAGGGCTTCGCGGTCGTGGCCGGCGAGGTGAAGGACCTGGCCCAGGAGACGGCCAAGGCCACCGAGGACATCTCCCGCCGGGTCCAGGCCATCCAGACCGACACCGGCAGCGCCGTCGAGGCGATCGAGGAGATCACCCGGGTCATCTCGCGGATCAGCGACTTCCAGACCACGATCGCCTCGGCGGTCGAGCAGCAGACGGCCACGACCGCCGAGATGAGCCGCAGCGTCACCGAGGCCGCGACCGGCACCGGCGAGGTGGCCCGCAACATCACCGGCGTGGCGTCGGCGGCACGGGAGACCGACGAGGGAGTCGCCCAGGCGACGGCGACGGTGGCGCAGCTGACCCGGACGTCCGCGGACCTCGGCGAGGTGGTCGCCCGCTTCCGGCACTAACTTTCGGTACGGAACAGCTCGCCCCGGCTCACCCGCAGCGACACCGTGCCCGGGGCGACGGCGGCGATCTGCTCCGCGGACGCGTACGTGTCGTTGGACAGCTCACCCGTCCCGTCGATCCGCACGTAACCGGTGGCCATCAGCCGCTCCGCGATCCCGGCGGCCAGGTCGGGGCGCGTGGTCGTGCCGGGCTGCTGGATCGCCGTGACGGTCCCCGCCTTGGCGCCGGTGGGGTCGACCACCGTCATGCCGGGCTCGACCTGGGTGATGGGCGTCGTGTCGATGGGCTGCATGCCGTCCGATTTCCCCGAGCCGCCGCCCCCAAACGATCAGCCGGTCGTCGTCCCGCCCGGCCGGTCCCCGGAACTCGGCGCCACCCTCGTCCCCCGTCGATGGTCAGCAGCATCACACCACGCCGGCGGGGCGGTGCATCATCATTGCTCGGGTGAGCGACCTGAGCATCCGTCCCCTGACCATCCGGGCCCGCCGGTCCGACGACCTCGACCAGTGCGTGGACGTGCTGCGCGAGGTGCGCCTGGCCAGCGGCTACCCGATGAAGTGGCCGGCGGACCCCCGGGCGTGGCTGGACCACCCGCAGCTCGACCAGGCCTGGGTCGCCCAGAGCACCCCCGGCGTCATCGACGGGCACGTCGCCGTGCAGAACGGCCGCGAGGTCACCCGCCTGTTCGTCGCCCCGGCCGCCCGCCGCCTCCGGGTCGCCAGCGCCCTCCTCGACCACGTCACCGTCTGGTCCGGCGGCCGCCTGATCCTCGACGTGGTCGAGAAGCCGAACTCGTCCGCGATCGCGTTCTACGAGGCGACGGGCTGGCGGTACACGCACACGACGACCGCGGACTGGACGGGGCCGCGCGGGGAGGCGGTGCGGCTGCGCCACTACGTCCGCTGACGCAGGCGGGCGATCATGTCGGCGGCGGGTCCGGGGTGGACGGTGGCGAAGGCGGTGCCCGCCCACAGGTTGAGGGCTTCGGCGTCGCCCCGGGCCGCGGCGGCGGCTCGGATGGGGGCGGTCAGGTGGTGGACGGCCGGGTAGCCGATGGGGGCGGCCGCGGAGTAGGTGTCGGTGAAGCGGTTGCGGAGGGCCCGGGCGGGCCAGCCGGTGAAGGCGCGCGTGACGACGGTTTCTTCCCCGGCCAAGAGGGCGGCACGGTGAGCCGGGCGGGTGCCGGCCTCGTCGGCCAGGAGGAACGCCGTTCCCGCCTGCACGGCGACGGCCCCGGCGTCGAGCAGGGCGGCCACGTCGGCAGCGCTGCCCGTGCCGCCGGCGGCGATGACGGGCAGATCTGTGACCTTGCGTACGGCCGCCAGCACCGACCCGGCAGAAGAATCACCGCGATACCGGGCCGCATCAAGAGTTGCCGCGTGACCTCCGGCCGAGCCGCCCTGGGCGATCAGGCCGTCCGGGGCCACGGCGACCGCCTGGACAGCCTCACGAGCGGACGTCACCGTGATCAGGATCCGGCAGCCCGCAGCCTGGAGACGGGCGACAATCCGCCGGTCCGGGACGCCGAAGGTGAAGCTGACCAGCGGCACCCGGTACGCCTCGGCCAGCTCGATCTTCGCGGCGAAGTGGTCGTCGTCGGACAGGCGGACGGGTGGGAGCTCGATGTCGTAGCGCTGGGCCTCGGCTTGCAGCAGGTCTCGGTAGCGCTCGATCGGCTCGGGCGCAGCCGGCGGCGTGGGGACGAAGATGTTCAGTCCGTGCGGGACTCCGGCGACGGCTCGCAGCGCGGTCTCGACGGCCGGAGGCGTCTGGTAGCCGGCGGCCAGGAAGCCCAGGGCTCCGGCCTGCGCGGCGGCGGTGACCAGGGCGGGTGTGGACGGGCCGCCGGCCATCGGGGCGACGACGAGATCGGGCAGCAGGTCACGCACGGCTACGACGCTACCCCGGTTGAGTACCGATACTCAGGAGCGGAGGGCGGCGGTCGGCGAGGCTGGTCGGACCACAGCCCGAAGGAGATGCGTCATGAGCAAGCCCACCCCCGCCTTTGTCGGTTCCTCCTGGGCGGCCCTGCTGCTCGGGGTCGTCACGTTCGTCGTCGGGCTCTGGAACGCCGGCATGACCGCGAGTGAGAAGGGCTTCTACGCCGCGGTGCTGGTGCTCGGGGCGTACGCGGCGGTGTCTCTGCAGAAGTCGGTGCGGGACCGGGCCGAGGGCCTGCCGGTCTCGGCGCTCTATCAGGGTCTGTCCTGGGGTGTGGTGGTGCTGGCGCTTGTCATGCTGGCGGTCGGCCTGGTCAACAGCGGCATGACGCTGAGCGAGAAGGGCTTCTACGGGCTGTCGTTCGCGCTGACGCTCTTCGCTGCGGTCGCCGTGCAGAAGAACGTGCGGGACACCTTGATGGCCAAGGAGGGTCCGAAGGTGCTGCCCGAGGCGTACGCCACGGAGCGCTACTCGGCGGGGAACGGCATCAGCGCCTAATGTGACATCCGTCATCGAGACAACCTTGTGGTGACGACCGGCCACTAGAGGGCTGTGAACGCCACACAGACGCGCAGGGTCGTCGATGCCGCAGTGGAGGTCCCGAGCAGAAGGGTGCCGATGCGCGACGACGCGTTCGCGGCGTACTTCGAGCGTCACCACGCCGCGTTCTCCCGGCTGGCGTACCTGATGACCGGGGACGCCACGGCCGCCGACGACCTCGCGGCGGACGCGCTGGCCGAGGTGTGGCGGCACTGGGAGCGGGTCGAGAGCGCGGACAGTCCGGGCGCGTACGGCCGGGGCATCGTGATGAACCTCGCCCGGCAGTGGGTCCGGCGGCAGAGCCGCGAGCGCCTGTGGCTGCTGGAGCCCTTCCGGCGCACTCCCGAGTCCGACGTGCCCGCGGTGCTCGACGTGCGCAGCGCCCTGCGGCGGCTCCCGCACCGGCGGCGGGCCTGCGTGGTGCTGCGGTACGCCTTCGACCTCTCCGAGAAGGAGGTGGCCGGCGTCCTCGGCATCTCCGTGGGCGCCGTGAAGAGTGCCACGTCGCGTGGTGCCCGGCAACTGGCCGACCTGCTCGGTGGCGGCGTCGAGCTCGACGGCTGGGAGGCGGCGCGGTGAGGCTCGCCGAGGACGAGGTGCGGCGGGCGATCCGGGCCCTGGCGGCGGCGCACGTGCCCGACCGGGAGGCGATCCTCAGCCGGTTCACCCGGGTGGCCTTGCGGCGATCCGGGGGGCGGGACGCGTACCCGGTGCAGGTCGTGAGCTCGGGCGGCACGGACCTGGACGTGAGCGACGATGTTGAATAGATAGGATCCCCCGGGCACGATTTCGGGGGAGGCAACGCGCGGTGGCACAACTGCACTACCGGTACGCGGCGATGAACAGCGGCAAGAGCACGATGGTCCTGCAGTACCGGCACACGTACGCCGCCTGCGGCCGCACCGGCCTGCTGATGACCCGCCTCGACCGGGCCGGCGCCGGGATAGTGTCGTCGCGCATCGGCCTGGCCGCGGACGCGCTCGAGTTCGGCGAGACGACGGATCTGGCGCACGTGGTGCTGTCCACCCCGGGCGCGCCCGTCGACCATGTCATCGTCGACGAGGCCCAGTTCCTCTCGGTCGAGCAGGTCGACCAGCTCGCGACCCTGGTCGACGAGCACGACATCGACGTCTTCACGTTCGGGCTGCTGTCGGACTTCCGCGGCTGCCAGTTCGACGGCTCCGCCCGGCTGGTGGTGCTCGCCGACGTGGTCGAGTCGCTGCAGGTCTACCCGATGTGCTGGTGCGGGCAGCAGGCCCGGATGAACGCCCGCGTCGTCGGCGGCGAGATGGTCCGCGACGGCGACACGGTCGTCGTGGGCGACATGGACGCCGACGTCGGCTACGTCGTGCTGTGCCGCCGCCACCACCGCGCCGGTCAGCCGTACGCGCCGAAGGTGGCCGTGGCCGCATAGCGCAACCACCTCGCACCCCGTTCGCGTTCAGCGGCCGCGCGGCGGCGCCGACTGGTCAGACGGATCGGGAAGTCAGGTGCAACGGATTGCGCCTCGAGCTTGCGAAGGATCGCCGCTGATGCTGGATCTGCTGGACCGCCGGGAGCCGGAGCGACTGGCCGCCCTGAACTCGTACGACGTGCTCGACACGCCGCGTGAGCGGGACTTCGACGACATCGCGGCGCTCGCCGCGCAGCTCTGCGACGCCCCGATCGCCCTGGTCAGCCTGGTCGACAGCGACCGGCAGTGGTTCAAGGCCGGCGTCGGGCTCGACGTGTGCCAGACGGCCCGCGAGGGCTCCTTCTGCGCCTACGCGATGCACAGCGCCGACGTCATGCAGGTCCCCGACGCGCTCGCCGACCCGCGGTTCGCCACGAGCCCGCTGGTGCTCGGCGCGCCGCATGTCCGGTTCTACGCGGGCGCGCCGCTGGTGTCGCCCGAGGGCCAGCCGCTCGGCAGCCTCTGCGTGATCGACCACCGGCCGCGGCTGCTCACTCCCGCGCAGCGCCAGGGCCTGCGTACCCTCGCGCGGCACGTCATGGGCCAGCTCGAGCTGCGCCAGTACGCCCGGAGCGCCGTCGCCGCCAACGACCGGCTGCGCGCCGCCGACCGCCTCAAGGACGAGTTCATCGCGCGGGTCAACCACGAGCTGCGGACCCCGCTCACCTCGATCAACGGGTATCTGGAGGCGCTCGAGGACGGGCTGCCGCCGGCGACCGCGGCGACCTTCCTGGACCGGATCCGGCGCAACTCGGACCGGCTCACCAGCCTGGTCGACGACATGCTGCTCGCGGCCGAGCTGGGCGCCCGCTCGATCCGCCTGCACCGCTCCGCCACGGACGTCAGCACCCTGGCGCGCGAGGTGGCGGCGGGCAACCAGGTGCTGGCCGCCGCCAAGGGCCTGCGGGTCGTGGTCGACGCCGAGCTGCCCGTCATCGCCTGCGCCGACGGTCACCGGCTGCGCCAGGCCCTGGACCGCCTTCTGCTCAACGCCGTCAAGTTCACCCCGCACGGCACGATCACCGTACGCGTCCGCGCGGCGGGCACCGGCGCGATCATCGAGGTGGCCGACACCGGCATCGGCATCGCCCCCGGCGAGGCGGCGCGCCTGTGCGAGCCGTTCCGGCGGGGCGCGGAGGCCGAACGCACCGAGATCCCGGGCGCCGGGCTCGGCCTGAGCATCGTCCGCGCCATCGTCGAGCAGCACGGCGGCGCCGTGGAGGTCCGCAGCGTGCTGGGCGAGGGCACCACCGTGGCGGTGACGCTGCCGGCGGCGTGAGAATGACATCGGTGTGATTTGGTGATCTTCGTCGTTCCGGTTGACCCGATGCTCTTGGTGAGGGTCACTGGGAAGGTGGAGGTGCCCGAGCTGATCCCGCCGATGCTCGCCGCCGGCGGCCCGGTGCCGGCCGGCGCGTCCTGGGCCTACGAGTTCAAGTACGACGGCGTCCGCGCGATCAGCTACGTCGACGGCGCCGGCCTGCGGGTGCTGTCGCGCAACAACAACACCGTCACGGGTACGTACCCCGAGCTGGCCGAGCTCGGCGCGCTTCTCGGCGACCGGTCCGCCGTGCTGGACGGGGAGATCGTCGCGCTCGAGCCCGGCGACCGGCCCAGCTTCGCCCGCCTGCAACAGCGCATGCACGTGGCTCTGCCGTCGCCGGCCCTGCTCGCCACGGTCCCGGTCGTCTACTACGTGTTCGACGTCCTGCATCTCGACGGGTCCCCGGTGCGCGAGTCGCCGTGGTCCGTGCGACGGTCGGTGCTGGAGGAGCTGGGCCTGCGCGGGACGGCCGTCCGGACCTCCCATCTGCTCGGCGGCGACAACGTGCTCGAGGTGGCCGCGCTGGCGGGCATGGAGGGCGTCGTCGCCAAGCGGCGCGACGCCCCGTACCGGCCCGGGAAACGGTCGGCGGACTGGACCAAGACACCGCTCATCCGTACGCAGGAAGTGCTGGTCGTGGGCTGGAAAGCCGGCGCCGGGCGACGTGCCGGGACCCTCGGCTCGCTGCTCCTCGGGGTCTTCGACGACAGCGACCGGCTGTCCTTCGCGGGCCACGTCGGCACGGGCTTCACCGACGCCGGCCTGCGCGCCCTGTCCCGCCGCCTCGAACCGCTGGCCCGCACCACCCCGCCGCTGCCCGACGTCCCCCGCGAGCACGCCCGCCACGCCCACTGGGTCGAACCGGTCCTCATCGGCGAGGTCGCCTTCCGCACCTGGACCCCCGAGGGCCGCCTCCGCCACCCCGTCTGGCGCGGCCTGCGCACCGACCGGCCCGCCCGCCCGGTGATCCCCCCACCGTCCCAGGGCACGATCGAAGGCGCCCTCCAGACGCCCGACGGCCGCTGGCGCGTCGAGGCGGTGCGCCGGGGCCGCGACCGCTTCTACCGGCTCATTCACGGCGACAACACGATCGACGGGCTGGTCATCGCGACGGTCGAACGGCTGCTCCACCAGGCCGGCATCGACATGGCCGACCTGATCGAACCGTCCGCCGTCACGCCGCCTGAGCCTTACGCCCCTTCAGCATGAGCCGCACCGCGGCGAGGAGGAGAAGCCCCGACAGCCGCGGCCCCGTCGAACGCTGGACAAAGGACCAGCAGGGTCACGGTCAGCGGCTCGAGGCTCGCCGAGCCGATCGAGGTGATGAGCGCCGCCCGCTGCCTGGGTGGCGAAGCTGCGGGACTGCGCGGACCCGCACAAGCCGCTGCCGCCGGATCACGTCGCGCACTCGACCTACTGGTGGGTCACGCAGGGCGACGCCGTGCTGGGGTCGGTCGAGCTGCGGCACCACCTCGATCATCCGCTGCTGCTCGACGCGGGTGGGCACATCGGTTACAGCGTGCGCCCCGGCTACCGGGGGCGCGGCATCGCGACGTGGGCGCTCGCGGCGGTCCTCGGCCGGGCGCGGGCGCGTGGCCTCGACAGGGTCCTGCTGACGTGCTCGCCGGAGAACAGCGCGTCCGCGCGGATCATCGAGCGGGCCGGTGGGGTGCTGGAGGACGTGCGGGACACGGCTGTCGGGCGTAAGCGGCGTTACTGGATCACTTACTGACCGGAGCGGCCCTTGCGGCGGCCGGGCGGCTGCCGCACCAGGCCGGCATCGACATGGCCGGCCTGCCCGAACCGTCCGCCCAGCGCCGCCTCGGTTTTCCGCCCCTTCAGGGTGAGCCGGACCGGCAACGCCAAGGCAGACAAGTTCCGCGGCGATGGACCAGACGCCCCGCACCCGCTGAACCGCCATAGCGCCGGACGCGCTCGCGACGGCGAGAACGACGGCGGCCGGCGTGCTGTGGCGATGTCGGCTCGGGTGGCACTTCGGGCGGTGCGTGCGTCCACGACTGCCGCGGCCACGTCGGGCGCGGGGCAGACGACCAGCAGGGTCACGGGCAGCGGGTCCATACTCGCCGGGGTCATCGTCGCGATGAGCGCTGCCCGGGCGAGCGCGATGCGGAAATGGGAGAAATAGGACCGCTGCAGTGATGATCAAAATCTTCTTGGTTGAGCTATGAGACCGAGTTCGCTGCGTGCCGCGTCATCGATGAATCTCTCTTGGCGATATAAGCCTCGGCGCGGCGGGCGAATTTCTGCAGGCACGAGTTCGGCTTTGACGAGGAGGCCGACTCGATCAAGAATTATGGCCACGTCGTCGATGGCTTCTCGTTCACGGTTCGTCACCTCCGAGGGTTCCGACTTGAGTTCGCGATATATGCGCCGTCGGGCTGCCCGGGCATCCGGTGAACCTATCAGTTCGTAGATCTGCAGCATTGCTGCCAAATGCCGCGCCTTCGTCATCTCGCGCAGCTGGCGTATCGTGAGCAGGGCGGCGCAGACTACAACGACGGCTCCTATGACGGCGGCGATGGACGCGGCAATACTCCAGGTTTGTTGTGCGCCCACTTCGCTCCCCAGGTCCGCTTCGGTCCGGCCATGAAAGACGACTCCGAACTCATGCCAACTGAACTACGCAACCGGTTCGACGTGTTGCTCCTGCGACGACAGGATGCTTTTTCACCCTTATCGAGGAACGCTTCAAGGCAGGATCAAGGTCGCTCGGCAAGGCTGGATGCGCAGCTCTGTTCTGGGCGATGGCGGCTCGGGCAACATCGACTTATATTTCGACAAAGGCCGGGGAATGCTGCAGGTCACCGGTTGCCGGGTCAGTCTTGGGGCGGGAGGAGGGCGCGGACCAGGTCGTCCAGGGGGCCCACCAGGTCGGACTCGGTGGCGGAGGCCAGGGGGTCGGTGGACAGGGACGCGCGGAGCATGGTCATGCCCAGGGTGGTGGCCAGGATGATCTGGGCGCGGAGGAGGACGGCGTCGTCGGTGGAGGTGCCGGGGCCGGCTACTGCTTCGGCGAGGCGTTCGCTCATGGAGTGGAGGAGGGCTCGGCGCATGCCGTCGATGCGTTCGTCGCCGGAGGAGCGCAGCAGCAACAGCATGGCTTCGTGGAGGCCTTCGTCGCTGGCGGAGCCGAGGACGCGGCGGGCGATGCCTTCGGCGATGCGGGTGCGGGAGATGCCTGTCGTTTCCTTCTTCAGTGCCAGGAAGGCGCTGGTGAGGCAGGCTTCGAAGAGGCCTTCCTTGGATGTGAAGTAGCGGTTGATCAGGGCGACGTTGACGCCGGCCGCGTCGGCGATGTCGCGGACGGTCGTGGTGGCGTAGCCGTCGCGGGCGAAGCGGGTGCTGGCGACCTCGAGCAGCAGCTGCCGGGTCTGGGAGGCGTTGCGCCGGCGCCGGGGCGCCTCGGCGGGGCAGGCGCCGGCCGGGGGCGCGTCCTGGGCGCCGGGTGCGGCGGATCGTGCAGCCACTGACCGTCCTCTCATCTCCTCCCTGCAGCGTAACGCGCCCGCAACGAAGTGTAAACAGTCGTTGACTTGCGAGGGGGAACGAGGATACGGGAGGGAGGTGTTCTCCCGCTCACATCGTAGTGAACAACGACCGGCGGGTTACTACGTTGTAAGTCAGCAAGCGTTTACCCCAGCGGGGGACGGCGGGGGAGGGGTTCATGACGAGAGCGCTGACGCAACGCTCCACAATGGTCCGCGGGAGGGCCGCGCTGCGCGAGCTGCTGCTGGTCGTCGCGCTGTTCATGGCGTACAAGGCCGGGCGGATCCTCACCACCGGGCACACCGCCGAGGCCATGGCCAACGCGGGCAGCGTCTGGGATTTCGAGCGCCTGCTGCACCTGCCGGGCGAGCACGGGCTCCAGCAGGCACTGCTGGACCACGGCTGGCTGGTGGTCGCGGCCAACAGCTATTACGCGTACGTGCACTTCCCGGCGACCGCCATCTGCCTCATCTACCTCTACCTGCGGCGACGGCAGGTCTATCTCCGGACCCGCCGGATCCTGGCCGGGCTGACGGCGGCCGCGCTCGCGCTGCACATCGCCTTCCCGCTGGCGCCGCCCCGGCTGATGCACAGCACGGGCATGGTCGACACCGGCTCCCTGTACGGGCCCGCCGTCTATGGCCCGCCGGACACCGACACCATCAGCAACCAGTACGCCGCCATGCCCTCCCTGCACGTCGGCTGGGCCCTCGTGATCGCGCTCGCCCTGATGGCCGCGGCCGGCCCGGCCGCCAAGTGGCGCTGGCTGTGGCTCGCCCATCCCGTGATCACGCTGCTCGTCGTGGTCTCCACCGGGAACCACTACTGGCTGGACGCCCTGGTGGCGGTGGCTCTGCTGGCCGTGGTCGCCGCGCTCGTGCCGCGTGTGGCCAAGCCGGCGATCCCGCGGCAGAGGGGACCGCAAAGCGTGCATGACACAGTGACCCGCGCCACGTAAGCACTTGTTGACTTAGCCGGTCCGCGGTCGATAATAAGTCAGCACGCGTTTACATCGACCGCTGAAGGAATCATGACCTCCACCATCGAGAACCGGACCGTTCCGGAGCAGGACCACGCCAAGGGCGGCGGGCTCCTGGTGCTGTACCTGGCGCTGGGCGGCCTGGCGTTCGCGGTGCTCCAGTCGCTCGTGTCGCCGGCCCTGTCCACCATCGGGCGCGAGCTGGAGGTGTCGACCAGCGATGTCAGCTGGGTCGTCACGGCGTACCTCCTCAGTGCCTCGGTCCTGACCCCCATCCTGGGCCGCCTGGGTGACATGGCCGGTAAGCGCAAGGTCCTCATCGCGGTGCTCGCCATCCTGGCGGCCGGCACGGTGGTGGCGGCCCTCGCGCCGAACCTCGCCGTGCTGATCGCCGGCCGGGTGCTGCAGGGCGCGGCGGGCGCGATCCTGCCGCTGTCGATCGGCATCGTCCGCGACGAGCTGCCGCGCGAGCGGGTCGCCACCACGGTCGGCCTGATCTCCGCGATCTTCGGCGTGGGCGCCGGCATCGGCATCGTGGCCGCGGGCCCGATCGTCGAGCACCTGTCGTGGCACTGGCTGTTCTGGCTGCCGCTGGTCCTGGTGATCGTGGCGCTGATCGGCGCGATCTTCGGGATGAAGGAGTCCCCGGTGCGTACGCCGGGCAAGCTCGACATCCTCGGCACCGTGATCCTGTCGGTGTCGCTGGTGGCGCTGCTGCTGGCGATCAGCAAGGGCCAGGCGTGGGGCTGGGGCGACGGCAAGACCGTCGGCCTGCTGATCCTCGGCGTGGTGGGCCTGATCGGCTTCGTCTTCGCCGAGCTCAGGGTCAAGGAGCCGCTGATCGACATGCGGCTCATGAAGATCCGCGGCGTGTGGGCCACCGACCTGGTCGCCCTCATCCTGGGCTTCGCCATGTTCGGCACGTTCCTGCTGGTCCCGACGCTGCTGCAGCTGCCGGCGGCGACCGGTTACGGCTTCGGCAAGTCGGTCTCGCAGGCCGGTCTCTTCCTGCTCCCGACCGTCGTCATGATGGTCATCTTCGGTCCGATCGCCGGCATCCTCAACCGCAAGTACGGCCCGAAGCTGCCGATGTTCCTCGGCGCCGTCTTCGTGGTGGCCGCCTTCACGCTGCCCGCGCTCGCGCACGGCCAGATCTGGCAGGTGCTGGCGTCCGGCATCCTCACCGGCGCGGGCATCGGCTTCGCCTTCGCGGCCATGTCCAACGCGATCATCGAGGCGGTGCCGGCGGCCCAGACCGGCGAGGCCACGAGCGTCAACACCATTGCCCGTACGATCGGCAGCAGCATCGGCACGGCGGTGGTCGCCGCGGTCATCACCTCGCACACGACGCCGCAGGGCCTGCCGACCGACGACGCCTTCACGTACGGCTTCTGGACCTGCGCCGGCGTCGCGGTCCTGGCCATCGGGGCCGCCCTGGCCCTGCCGTCGGCGCGCAAGCGGCACGACGAGGCCGTCGCCCACGGGGTGAGCGACCTCCCGCCGGAGCCGGAGGAGATCCACCTGCCCGGCACGGGAGCCCACGCGGCCAAGTAGGGCCGGCACGGGGGCCCACGCGGGCAAGTAGGGCCGGCGCGGGGGCCCACGCGGCCAAGGAGGACGGGCGCGAGCCCCCGCGCCGCCGGGAAGGGCCGGTGCGGGGGCCCGCGCGGCCCAAGTAACAGTCGGGGAGCCGACAGACCCAGGGGGCCGGCGGGCGGCCGGTGCGAGATTGCCGGGATGGAACTCGGAATCGCGCTGCCGACCTCCGGCCCCCTGGCGTCGCCGCACACCATCGTCCGCGTCGCGGGGGCGGCCGACGAGCTCGGCTACAGCACGGTCTACACGTACGAACGCCTGCTGCGCCCGATCGCCCCGGCCCTGCCCGGCCCGGACGGCGCCCTGGAGCGGCTGCCCGAGGCCTACCGGCTCACCTACGAGCCGCTCGAGACGCTCAGCCACGTCGCCGCGACGACCACCCGGGTCAAGCTCGGGACCAGCTGTCTCGTCGCGCTGCTGCACACGCCCGTCATGCTCGCCCGCCGCCTGGCCACCCTCGACCAGTTCAGCGGCGGCCGGGTCGTCGCCGGGCTCGGCCAGGGCTGGCTGCCCCAGGAGTTCGCGGCCGCCGGCGTCCCGTTGCAGCGGCGCGGCGCGGGCATGGACGACTTCGTCGCCGCGCTGCGCGCCTGCTGGGGTCCCGACCCGGTGGAGCACGCGGGCCGCTTCTACGCGATCGAGGCGTCCGAGGTGAACCCCAAGCCCGTCCAGGAGCACCTGCCGATCCTGCTCGCCGCGAACTCCGAGGGCGGCCTGCGCCGGGCCGGCCGGATCGCCGACGGGATCAACCCGTCCGGGTTCTCGTTCGACCAGGTCGCGGCGGCCGTGCGTACCTTCCGGGAAGCCGCCGCCGCCAACGGCCGGGACCCGTCCGCGCTGCCGGTGGTCGTCCGCGCCTACGCCCCGATGAGCGCGCACGCGCTCGGCCCGGACCGGCCCTTCCTCGGCGGCTCCCCGGCCGAGATCGCCGAGCAGCTCAAGCCGCTCGCCGAGGCCGGCGTCACCGAGGTGATCCTGGGCGACCCGCCGTCCGAGAGCGTCGACGAGAACCTGCGCCTCTACGAGGACCTGATCGCCCTGGTCCAGCCGGCCTGACCGGCCGGGGTGGTTGACCGGGGCGGCCCCGTCGGCAATAGTAAGGCGCGTGCCTAAGTATCACGACGAGCTCGACGCCGTGCTCCGCGCCCTCGCGGACCCGACGCGCCGGGCCGTCGTGGAGCGGCTGGCCAAGTCGCCGGCCGTCGTGTCCGAGCTCGCGGCGCCCTTCTCGATGGCGCTGCCGTCGCTGATGCAGCATCTGCGCGTCCTCGAGGCCGCGGGGCTGGTCACCTCGGAGAAGCAGGGCCGCGTCCGCACCGTGAGCTTGCGCCCGGGCGCCCTCGACGTCCTGCACCTGTGGCTCGACGAGCAACGGACTCCGGCCGAGCGCCAGGCCGACCGGCTGGGCATCCATCTCACCCGCTCTTTGGAGGAGAAGACCTGACATGACCCGTGTCCGCATCGACCTCTTCGCCTCGCTCGACGGTTATGCCTCGAGCGACCCGACCCCGGACAATCCGATGGGCGCCGACTGGGGAAGCCTCACGGCGGCCTACGCCGCGACCCGCACGTTCCGCGAGCGGGTGCTGGGCGACACCAGCGGCGCCGGGACGACCGGCGTCGACGACACCTACGCCGCCGCGCACTTCGAGGGCATCGGGGCCGAGATCATGGGCGCGGCGATGTTCGGCCTGCACGCGCACCCCGGCGACCCGGAGTGGCAGGGCTGGTGGGGCGAGCAGCCGCCGTTCGGCACGCCGGTCTATGTGCTGACCCACACGGCGCCGCGCCCGGCTATACCGATGGCGGGCGGCACGACGTTCCACTTCCGCACCGGCGCGATCGCGGACGTGCTGGCCGAGGCCACCGAGGCGGCCGGCGGGCAGGACGTCCGGGTCGGCGGCGGGGTCGGCACCGCGCGCGACTTCCTGCGCGCCGGGCTGGTCGATCACCTGCACGTCATGATCGCGCCGGTCCTGCTCGGCCGGGGCGGCCGGCTGTGGGACGACCTGCGCGGCCTCGACCGCACCCACAAGGTCACCAGCGAAGTGGCCGAGAGCGGCACCATCCACGTCACCTTCACGCGATAGGACCCGCCGATGACCATCGAGCGCCGGCTCGCCCACGCCGGGTTCACCCTGACCCGCGACTATCCCGTCCCCGTCGAGCACGTCTGGGCCGCCTTCGCCGAGGAGCGGCGGAAGCGCGCCTGGTGGGGTGGCGGCGACGCGGTCGAGCCCGCCGAGTGGGCGTTCGACTTCCGCCCCGGCGGCCGCGACATCGCGGAGGGCACCTTCCACGAGGGCCCGGTCTCGCGCTATGTGGCGGACTACGCGGACATCGTCGAGCACGTGCGCATCGTCACCACGTACGACATGTGGCTCGACGGGATCCACATGTCGACGTCGGTGGCGGCGCTGGAGTTCGAGCCGCTCGCCGAGGGCACCCGGTTCACGCACGCCGAGTACGGCGTCTTCTACGACCGGTTCGCGGCCGACGGGCCGGGCCGTGAGAAGGGCACCCGCGGACTGCTCGACGCCCTGGGCACGTACCTGGCCGGATAGGCACGCCGAATCAGGGAGTTGCCGGAAGACACGGGACCAGCGCGGGCGAATCCTGGGGGCGAATGCCTGAGCAGGAGGAGGCCGGCCGTGATCGTGGCGATGGGGTTCGGGACCGCACAGGTACGCCCGGGAACCGACCGGGTCGAGCTGGGTCCGGGGGAGGAGCTGACCGTCGGGCTGGGCGCCACGGCGACCGATCCGGCCGAACTGGACGGTGCCGCCGGGTTCGTGTGGACGAACTACAACGCGCCGGATCCGCGGCAGTTCCGGGCCGAGCCGATGACGCCGGTGGAGCCCGAGGACCAGCATCAGGCCGCGTGGCGGGTGACGCTGCCGCCGGCCCAGCGGGGCACGTACGTCGCGACGGCGTTCGTGGAGCTGGGCGGCGTACGTCATTGGGCGCCCGACCACGGCGCACCGCGACCGCACGACCTGGGCAACCGGCTGGTCTTCCGGGTGCGCGACCCCGAGGTGGCGAGCCTGTACGTCCGGCAGGTCCCGATCGACAAGGCCAACGCCCGCTCCGACAGCACCGACATCTCCACCATCGACGACATGCTGCGCCCCGACGGCGGGTTCTACACCCTCGACAAGCTCGCCGCCGACGGCGTGGGGTGCGTGTGGCTGCAGGTCCCCTACCGGCTGGACCTGTGGGACGGGCTCGCCGCGGTCGACGACGCCGGCAGCGACTACGCGAGCACGGACTGGTTCGCGATCGACCCGGAGCTGTCCGAGCAGGCGCGCGCGGTCCCGGCCTGGGACCTCGACCGGCAGCGCACCGTGGCCAACGACGCCATGCGCCGGCTCGTGCACCGGGCGCACGAGCTGGGCATGAAGGTGCTCTTCGAGATCGCCCCGAACCACGTGGGGCACAACTTCGTCTTCCGCGACCACTTCCCGGACGGCGACGTCCGGCGCCGCGACTACAGCCAGGTAGCCGTGGACGACGGGCAGCTCGGGCAGGTGCGGCAGCGGCTCGAGGGCCCGGTCGACGAGAGCATCAAGAACTACGCCGAGTGGATGCTGCCGCAGATGTACGCCGGGCGCTTCCCGGACGGGCACTACAACCCGTTCGGCGCGGCCGACGTGCGCGAGACCTACTCACCCGACTGGTACGGGACGTGGCCCGACGTGAAGCACCTGAACCACGGCGGGCACCCCGGGGAGCGGATCTGGCACGCGCGGACGCAGCAGAACGCGCGGGTGCTCGCGTACATCGGGCGGGCCATGGCCTGGGCGGCGACCGACCTCGGCGCCGACGGGTTCCGCATCGACCACGCGCTCGGGATGCCGTACGAGTTCTTCGAGCAGACCCTGCCGTGGGTCGAGATGAAGGTCCGCGAGGCCCGCGGGCCCGGCGCTTCGCTGCTGATCGTGCCCGAGGACCACGACCGGAAGGACTACTCGGCCCGGGTGGGCGACGTCATCCAGTCCAAGGGGTACGAGCAACTCCTCGACGCCTTCACGCACCAGAACGTGGAGGGCATCTTTTCGTGGGTCGGCAACCCGTTCCTGACCGAGGAGTTCACCGGCACGGGCAACCACGACGAGGTGCGCGGCGCGGAGTTCTTCGCCGGTGACCTGCTCGCGTACGGCAACGCGGTCATCACCATGCACCTGCTCGGCGGCCCGATGACGATGCTGGCCGGCGACGAGTACGCCGAGTCGCAGAAGCTGCGGTTCAAGGCCCGGGGCGGCATCCCGACCCTGTGGCAGTTCCGGCAGAACACGCTGCCCGGGGCGAACACGCAGCTGGCGTTCTGGATCGCGCGGGGCGGGCTGTTGCGTACCCGGCATCCGGCCCTGCGCGGCACCCGGCGCGCACGCCTGCAGTGGCGGGAGGTGGCCCGTCCCGACCGGCTGCTGGCGTTCTCCCGCAGCGGCGACGACCCCACCGCGGTGCCGCTGCTGTGCTTCTCCAACCTGGACAGACAGGACTGGCTCACCGGTACGGCCGAACTGGGCGAGCAGGCCCGCGCCTGGCTCGACCGGGAGCCCGACGCCCACATCCAGGTCCGGGACCTGCTGGGCCTGGATCCGGAGCGGCTGTTGTGGCGGCGCCCCGAGCCCGCCAAGACGCTGCTGGAGACCGGGCTGGGCGTGGGCCTGCAGCCGTACCAGATCCAGGTCCTGGAACTGCTGAGAGTGAGCTGATCATGGCAACCAAGTTCCTCGACATCCCCGAGTGGCAGTCCTTCGAGAACCAGGGCGCCGGCACCGCCGTCGCCGACGTCAGCGGCAACGGCCGCCCGGACCTGATCGTCCTGCGGGTCGACGCCGGACCGCAGCAGAACCAGGGCTTCTACCGCGTCGGCTTCGACCTCGACGCGGACGGCGAGGTGACCGGCGGCTGGGGCCCGTGGATCGCCGTGCCCGACTGGTTCGCCTGGGAGAACCAGGGCGCCGACATCGCGGTCGCCCGCCTCGACGGCGCGCTCGCGCTGATCGTGCTGCAGATCGACGCGCCCGCCGGCCAGAACCGCGGCGTCTACCGCGTCGGCCGGGTGCTCGACGCCGGCGGTCAGGTGACCGGCGGCTGGACCGAGTGGCTCGACGTGCCCGAGTGGTTCCCCTGGGAGAACGCCGACGCCGGCCTCGCGGTCGCCGACCTCGACGGCGACGACCGCCCCGAGCTGATCGTCTTCATGGTCGACGCGCCGCCGGGCGCCAACGCCGGCTACTACCGGATCGGGCACGCGCTCGGCGCGGACGGCCGGGTGCACGGCGGCTGGGACGCCTGGCGCGTGGTCCCCGACTGGTTCATGTGGGAGAACCAGGGCGCGGGCATCGCCGTGGCCGACCTCGACGGCGACGGGCGGCCCGAGCTGCTCGTGCTCGCCGTCGACAACCCGGCCGGCGAGAACCTCGCCTTCTATCAGATCGGCTGGCGGCTGGGCGCCGACGGCCACGCCGAGCAGGGCTGGAGCGCGTGGACGGCGGTGCCCGAGTGGTTCTTCTGGGAGAACCAGGGCGCCGGCGTGGCCCTGCACCAGGGGCTGGTCATCGTCGCGGCGGACGCCCCGATGGGACCCAACCTCGGCTTCTACCGCACGGTGGACCTGACCCTCGACACCGGCACGGCCGCCCGCGACGGGGTGTGGCGCCTGGAGGCGGAGACGTCACAGAGCCTCGCGATCCACGCGGCGGCCCTGCACACCGGCGAGGTCCTGTTCTTCTCCGGTACGAGCAACAACCCCGCGAACATCGGCGGGGGTTTCCGCGGCACCCGCTGGAACCCGGTCACGCACGAGGTGACCGACGCCCACGTGCCGGCCGACTTCTTCTGCGCCGGCCACGCCCAGCTCCCCGACGGCGGACTCCTCGTCGCCGGCGGCACCCGCGAGTACGATCCCTTCCGGGGCTTGAAGGACGCGTGGGTGTACGAAGCATCCGCCGGCACGTGGGACCGGCAGCCGGACATGGCGGGCGGCCGGTGGTACCCGACGCTGGTCACGCTGGCCGACGGGCATGTCGCCACGTTCACCGGGCTCGGCGAGGACTCGCTGCTGAATCTCGTACCGGAAATCTGGTCTCCCGGTCATTGGTCGGCGCTGCCCGACCAGCGCGAGTGGGACGCGGACCCGCACGACAGCACGCGGCGCGTTCCCCTCTACGCCCAGATGTTCCTGATGGCCGACGGCCGGATCTTCTTCTCCGGCGGCTGCTACGGCGGCAACGAGAACCTCGGCCCGGCGATCGTGGACCTCGTGGCGCGCAAGTTCACCCAGGTCCCCGGGCTCGACGGGCACGCCTCGCGCGATCACCGCAACCAGGCGACGAGCGTGCTGCTGCCCCCGGCCCAGGACCAGGAGGTGCTGCTCGTCGGCGGGGGCGAGGACTTCGGGCACCACGGCCGCCACGCGATCGCCGCCGTGAACCGGGTGTCACTCAACGCGCAACACCCCGCCTATCGCCAGGAAGACCCGCTCGAGAAGCCGCGCATGCACCACGTCGCCGTGGTGCTGCCGGACCGGACCGTGCTCGTGACCGGGGGCAGCGAGGGCGACGAGGACCGGCCGCGGGCCACCACGCGCGCCGAGATCTACCACCCGGCGACCGGCACGTGGACGTTGCACGCGCACGCCCGCGTGATCCGGCTCTACCACTCGGTGGCCCTGCTGCTCGCGGACGGCAGCGTCGTCACGGCCGGCTCGAACCCGGCCCGGGGGGACGAGGAGTACCGGCTGGAGCGGTACTACCCGCCGTACCTCTTCCGGGGCCCGCGCCCGGTCGTCATGGAGGCGCCGGACCACGTGCACCATGGCGAGACGGTGTCACTGATCTGCCCGTCCGCCGGGGAGGTCGAGTTCGTCAACCTCACCCGGGCCGGCAGCACCACGCACTGCCTCAACACCGACCAGCGGCTGGTCGACGTGCCGATCACCGGACAGGAGAACAGCCGGCTGACGGTGTCGATCCCGGCGTCGCGCAACCTGCTGCCGCCGGGGTTCTACATGCTGACCGTGGTCGCGGGCGGGGTGCCGTCCGAGGCGCGCTGGGTCCAGGTCGAAAGTCACTGAACGGCGGCCGGGGGCCGGCATCCGCCGTCGGCTCCTGGCCCGCTGTGCATCAGCGGGCCGTGCTCCGACCGGCCCGGACGCTCAGGTGGTCCCGCCGACGACCGATCGCAGGGGCGGAGTAGTCGCTTCCCCGATCGGAGTTCGATGCCGGCTCATCGTCACCCGAGCACTCGGCGCGCGATAGTGCCCGCCCGCGCGCTGGCCGTCGCCGCGGCGGTGCTAGTCGCCATGGTCAGCGCGGTCGTGGCTCTGAGGGCCGGATCGTCGGCGCAGCAGCCTGTGTCGCGAGGCCATGCTGGGACCGTGGCAGCGGTCACCACGTCGAGGACCACAGCGCCCGCACCGACGCCAGCTGTCACCGGACCGGGCTCGTCCTTCGGCTCGGGGACGTGGGTGGTGAACAAGGACATCAAGACGGGAACCTACCGAACCTCGCCGGGCGTCTCGAACTGCTACTGGGAGGAGACCGACTCCGGCGGGCGAACCAAGGCGAACGATTTCGTCTCCTATGCGCCCAGCGGTGTCACCATCGAACTTTGGTCGGCAGGTGACGGGGTGGTTACGCGCGGCTGTGGCACCTGGTCCCTTGTCGCGGAGCTTGACTTGTCCCCGTCCACGGGCGACGAGCCGACCGACGCGGAGATCAAGGCCACGGTGGCCGCGGCGTCAAAGGCTGACAAGGCCTGTTTCGACGAGGACTACGAAGCGGCGAAGGCGAGCGACCGTGAGGAAGACGAGCTGGAGACGGTCGTGGGCGACCCGTTGCGAACAAAGAAGGAAGTCGCGCAGGACAATAAGGAGAATAGATACAACGCCTGGTTCCTCTGTTTCTACTGAGCCAGGAGGAAATCGGTCCCGACTCACACGGCGACTATGGTGGGACCGTGAGCGCGTGTGCGATAACGGTGTGCGGGGAGTGCGTGGCGGTCGGGCGACGGCCCGTCGATCCGGCCGGGCAGGCGGCTCGGTTGCGGGCGGCGGCCGGGCACCGGGTGCGGCTCAGCCGGTGCCTCGACGTCTGCTCGCAGGCCAACGTCGTGATCGTGCAGCCGTCGCCGTCCGCGCGGCGGGGCGGGGCCCGGCCGGTGTGGCTTGGGCTCGTGGAGGGCGGCGTGGAGGACGACGTCGTCGCGTGGGTGCGGGCGGGCGGGCCCGGGGTCGCGCCGCTGCCGGTGCTGCTGTCGCTGAGCGAGATCGCGCCGCCGGTCCGGGAGCGCCGGGCGTAGGCTCGCGGGCCATGAGTTCCGATGACGATCTTGCTGGCATGCTGCGGGCCCAGGTGTTCGACGTGCTGGAGTGGCTGGGCGACTATCCGGCCGAGCAGGTCGATCCGGCCGCGGTGGCGGCGTTCCGGCGCAGCAACGACTGGCTGATCGAGCGGGCGCCGGCCGGATTGCCGCTCGCCGTGGGACTCTTCAACGACCTGATCTGGTGGCTCGACGCCTGCCCGGACGAGGACGTCGAGGAATACGTGGCCGTGAAACTGCTGGAAAGCGTGGCGTACGAGCTCGGCGAGCTACCGGCGGCCCAGCAGCGGCGCTTCGTGGAAGTCGCCGCCGAGCTGGCCGGCGTGGAGCGGCATGACGATCGGCGGGCCGCACTGCTTTACCTGCCGTACGGGTTCGGGCTGGCTCCTGAGCAAAACGAGGAGCCTGAGCAGCCCGGGCCGTGGGCACCTGCCCCCGTTAGGCCGGAAAAGTGACTCTCGCCCGGGTCTGAGCGGGATCGGGCCTACCCTCGGTCACGTCAGCTCCGCGGAGTGGCCGCGGGGCGACGACACGGGGGTGAAGACATGAAAGCAGGGAGGCTCACGGGAGCGCTGGTGGCGGCTGTGGTGGCGGCGGGGACGATGACGTCGCCGGCGGCGGCTTACGTGCCGGCGTACACCTTTGCCGGGATCGCGGACTGGGACCGGGACCGGCATCAAGATGTCATAGCCCGCGACGCGGCGGGCGATCTGTGGCTCTATCCGGGCGAGTCGAGGCGGGGCTACAGCGGGGCCGCGCGGGCGCGGATCGGGAACGGCTGGCAGGGCTACACGTTCGCCGGAGTCGCGGACTGGGACCGCGACGGTCATCAGGACATCGTCGCGCGGGACGGCGGCGGTGACCTGTGGCTCTATCGGGGTCAGTCGAAGCGGCGCCCGAGTACGGCGGCCCGGGTCCAGATCGGCAACGGCTGGCAAGGATTCACGTTCGCCGGGATCGCGGACTGGGACCGCGACGGTCATCAGGACATCGTGGCGCGCGACGGCGGCGGCGACTTGTGGCTCTATCGCGGGCAGTCGAGGCGCGGCTACAGCACGGCCCGGCCGGTGAAGATCGGGAACGGCTGGCAGGGGTACGACTTCGCGGGCGTCGAAGATTGGGACCGCGACCGGCATCAGGACATCGTCGCGCGGGACAGCGGCGGCGACTTGTGGCTCTATCGGGGTCAGTCCAAGCGCCGCCCGAGTACGGCCGCCCGGGTCCAGATCGGCAACGGCTGGCAGGGCTACGACTTCGCCGGCGTCGCCGACTGGGACCGTGACCGGCACCAGGACATCGTGACCCGCGACGGCGACGGCGACCTGTGGCTCTACCCCGGCGAGTCGAAGCGCGGCTACAGCACCCAGCCCCGCGTCCAGATCGGTAACGGCTGGTGACCGGGTGACGATCAGGATTCGAGAAGCGCACCCTCCGGCGGCAGGGCTAACGTAGCCCGAAGCCGCCGGAGGGGGAGACGATGCATGTCGCCGACAGCCATGATCTGATTCGGGTGCAGGGGGCCCGGGAGAACAATCTCAAAGATGTCAGTGTCGAGCTGCCGAAGCGCCGCCTGACGGTTTTCACCGGGGTGTCCGGGTCGGGGAAGAGTTCGCTCGTCTTCGGGACGATCGCCGCCGAGTCGCAGCGGATGATCAATGAGACGTACAGCGCTTTCGTGCAGGGGTTCATGCCGACGCTGGCGCGGCCCGAGGTGGACGTGCTGGACGGGCTGACCACGGCGATCATCGTGGATCAGGAGCGGATGGGGGCCGACCCGCGGTCCACCGTCGGCACCGCCACCGACGCCAACGCGATGTTGCGCATCTTGTTCAGCCGGCTCGGAAAACCGTACGTGGGAAGTGCTCAGGCCTTTTCCTTCAATGTCGCCTCGATCTCGGGCGCGGGCGCGGTGACCGTGGAGAAGGGCGGCGTCACCACCAAGGAGCGCCGCAGTTTCAGCATCACGGGCGGCATGTGCCCGCGGTGCGAGGGGCGCGGCGCGGTCACCGATTTCGATCTGACCGCCCTCTACGACGCGAGCAAGAGCCTGAACGAGGGCGCCATCACCATTCCGGGTTACAGCATGGAGGGGTGGTACGGGCGCATCTTCCGGCAGAGCGGCTTCTTCGACCCGGACAAGCCGATCGCCAAGTTCACCCAGCGCGAGCTGCACGACCTGCTGCACAAGGAACCGACGAAGATCAAGGTGGAGGGCATCAACCTCACCTATTCCGGCCTCATCCCGGGCATTCAGAAATCGTTCCTGTCGAAGGACCGGGAGGCGATGCAGCCGCACATCCGCGCGTTTGTGGACCGGGCGATCACCTTCACGGCGTGCCCCGACTGCGACGGCACGCGGCTGAGCGAGGCGGCCCGGAGCTCGAAGATCAAGGGCATCAGCATCGCCGACGCCTGCAAGATGCAGATCAGCGATCTGGCCGACTGGGTGCGCGGGCTGAAGGAGCCGTCCGTGGCGCCGCTGCTCGGCAAGCTACGACACACGCTCGACTCGTTCACCGAGATCGGGCTCGGCTATCTGAGTCTCGACCGGCCCGCCGGCACATTGTCCGGGGGAGAGGCGCAGCGGACGAAGATGATCCGGCACCTGGGATCGTCGCTGACCGATGTCACGTACGTTTTCGACGAGCCCACCGTCGGCCTGCACCCGCACGACATCCAGCGGATGAACGAGTTGCTGATCCAGCTGCGCGACAAGGGCAACACGGTGCTGGTCGTCGAGCACAAGCCCGAGGCGATCGCGATCGCCGACCACGTCGTCGACCTGGGGCCCGGCGCCGGCACCGCGGGGGGCGAGGTCGTCTTCGAGGGTACGGTCGACGGGCTGCGCAAGGCCGACACGCTCACCGGCCGGCATCTCGACGACCGGGCGACGCTGAAGACGGCGGTACGCGAATCCACCGGCACACTGCCCATCAGGAATGCCAGCAAGCACAACCTGCAGAACGTCGACGTCGACATTCCCCTCGGCGTCCTCGTGGTCGTGACCGGGGTCGCCGGCTCGGGCAAGAGCAGCCTCATCCACGGCGAGGTCGCCGGGCGCGACGGCGTGGTGGCGATCGACCAGACCGGGATCCGGGGCTCGCGGCGCAGCAACCCGGCCACTTACACGGGTCTGCTCGAGCCCATCCGCAAGGCGTTCGCCAAGGCCAACGGGGTCAAGCCCGCCCTCTTCAGCGCGAACTCCGAGGGCGCCTGCCCGACCTGCAACGGCGCCGGCGTCATCTACACCGACCTGGCGATGATGGCCGGCGTGGCCACCACGTGCGAGCAGTGCGAGGGCAAGCGCTTCGACGCGTCGGTGCTCGACTATCACCTCGGCGGGCGGGACATCAGCGAGGTGCTCGCGATGCCGGTCGCCGAGGCCGTCGCGTTCTTCGCCGCGGGCGAGGCCAAGGTGCCGGCCGCGCACAAGATCCTCGAGCGGCTCGCGGACGTCGGCCTGGGCTATCTGACGCTGGGCCAGCCGCTGACCACCCTGTCCGGCGGCGAGCGCCAGCGCATCAAGCTCGCCACCCACATGGGGGAGCAGGGTGGCGTGTACGTCCTCGACGAGCCGACCACCGGCCTGCACCTCGCCGACGTGGAGAACCTGCTCGCGCTGCTCGACCGGCTCGTCGACGCGGGCAAGTCGGTCATCGTCATCGAGCATCACCAGGCCGTCATGGCCCACGCCGACTGGATCGTCGACCTCGGGCCGGGCGCCGGTCACGACGGCGGCCGGGTCGTCTTCGAGGGCACCCCGGCGGCGCTCGTGAAGTCGGCGAAGACGCTGACCGGCCGGCACCTGAAGGCGTACATCGGACAGTAGCGCCGGGTCGCCTGTCATTCTTGTCACACCAATTTCACATGGCTCTATGGTTACGCGGGGTTGCGAGGTGACTCCAAAGCTGGCATGTTTGCGGCGCTCCACCGAGATCCGTCGATGGGGCGTGCTCACGGGGGAAGTTCACACATGCCACGAGCCGGTCTTCGCCGTGCCCGCAAACAGGTCCACATCGGGCTGTCCGTCGGCCTGGCGGTGCTGCTGGGCGTGTCCGTCGCCCAGAACGGCACGACCACCGTCCAGTTGCACCCCCGGCCGGTCGCCCTGGAGACGCCGGCCGACGACCGGCCGGTGCCGCAGCAGCGCTGGGACGACGCCGCCGGGCTGAACCCGGTCGCCGACGGCCCGCGCAACACCTATCGGCCGGAGTCGACGCGGGCGCGCTATCCCGTGCTCAAGGCGCCGAAGGCCCCGGCCAACGTCGCCGCGATGGTCACTCCGCCGCGCCGGGCCCCCGGCGAGTTCCGGGCCGCGAGCAGCCAGGAGCTGCCGGCCGAGCGTTCCGCCCACGAGCGCACCTGGGCCAACGCGGACGGCACGCGGACCACGGAGTTCTCCGCGTCGGCGCTCAACTATCGCCGGGGCGACGGGAGCTGGGCGCCGATCGACTCGACGCTCGCGGCCGATCCCGCGGGCGGCTGGCGGCGTACCGCGGACTCGGTGGGCCTGCACCTGGCCGCGCGGGCCGACGCCGCCGAGCTGGTCCGGGTGACGCTGCCGGGCGGCGGGACCCTGGCCTACGGCGCCGCGGACGCCGCGCCGGTCACCGGGACCGTCACCGGCGACACCGCGACCTATCGGGGCGTGTGGCCGCAGACCGACGTCGAGCTGCAGGCCCAGGCCGGTGGGGTCAAGGAGACGCTGGTCCTCGGCTCGGCCGCGGCGCCCCGGTCGTTCGTCTTCCCGCTGCGCCTGACCGGGCTGACCGCGGCGCTGAAGAACGGCGAGGTGCTGCTGCGCAACGGCGAGGGCGCCCCGGTCGCCACGATCCCCGCCGGCTTCCTCGCCGACGCGAAGGAGCAGGTGTCCGACGCCGTCGCCTACGAGCTGATCCAGCACGAGGGCGGCCCGGCGCTGCGGATGACGGCGAGCGACGCGTGGCTGGACGAGCCCGGTCGCGCGTACCCCGTGCGCCTGGACCCGCCGGTGCTCGCCAACGGTGCCGCGACCGAGAGCCTGGTCGTGCAGGGCGGCTCGTCGCACGGCGGCGGCGACCTGGCGGTGGGCCGGCGCAACGGCGTCAGCTCGGCGTCCTACGTCAAGTTCCCCGGGCTGGTGTCCCGGCTCGACCACGAGACCATCTTCAGCGCTCAGCTCAGCTTCGCCGCGTACGACGCCCCCTCCTGCAAGCCCCGCCAGCTCAGCGTGCACCCGGTCACCGGCTCGTGGTCGTCGTCCACCGACACCAGTTACCCGGGCCCGGCCGTCGGTGCCGCGCTGGCGAGTTCGTCCTTCGCCCAGGGCTACGTCGGGCTCGGCGAGTCGGCGTCGAAGTGCCCGGTCACCGGCACCGTGCTCGACCTCGGCGCCAAGGGCCGCGACCTGGTCCAGGGCTGGGTCAACGGCAAGGCGAACAACGGCATCTCCTTCCGGGCGCCCGTCGGCGACGAGAGCTCCTGGAAGACCATCGCGGGCACCGGCTCGGCCAACCCGCCGAAGCTGTACGTGACCCACACCCCGTACAACGCGAAGTACTCGATCCCCAGCCCCACCCCCAAGCCGGCCGTCCTGCAGAACCAGGCCGGCAAGGTGAAGGTGACCGTCACCAACACCAGCGCGATGGACTGGACGCCCAGCGGCTTCAAGCTGGTCTACCGGCTCTACAACGCGAAGACCAGCGCCAAGATCGGTCAGTACGTCGCCGGCTCGCTCGGCAGCACGCTGGCGCGCGGGGCCACCACCAGCATCGAGGCGACCATCAAGGCGCTGCCGATCGGGGACTACCTGCTCGACTTCAGCATGGCGACGACCGGCGGCAAGGTCTTCACCGACGAGGCGGTGCCCCCGGCCCGCATCGCGCTGAGTGTGCAGAACATCGCCCCCGTGGTCGGCGACCTCTACCCGCCGAACGGTTACCAGGCGCCGATCCTCACGCCGCAACTGTGGGCGCAGGCCGTTGACCTGGACGCCCCGCCGAAGCAGACGCTGCAGTACAAGTTCGAGTACTGCGGGATCACCGCCGCGGGCGCCCCGACCGGCTGCACCACGACGGCGTACCAGGCCAAGCAGGCGTACACGATCCCCGCGGCCAAGCTCAAGTGGAGCACGTCGTATGTCTGGCGGGCCTTCGTCAAGGACAACGCCACCGAGGTGTCGACCGCCTACGCGACCCTGGTCACCGCGGTCCCGCAGCCGGAGCTGACCTCGCGGGTGGCCAACGCGCCCTACGGCACCACC
>NZ_JAUZQD010000058.1 GCF_030709675.1 Symbioplanes lichenis | reverse complement strand
CAGGTGTGTGGATGGGTAGGGGAGCGTCGTGCTACCGGGGAAGCGGCGGAGTGATCCAGCCGTGGAGGTTGCACGAGTGAGAATGCAGGCATGAGTAGCGAATGAAGGGTGAGAAACCCTTCCGCCGGATGACCAAGGGTTCCAGGGCCAGGCTAATCCGCCCTGGGTGAGTCGGGGCCTAAGGCGAGGCCGAGAGGCGTAGTCGATGGATAACGGGTTGATATTCCCGTACCCGCGAAG
>NZ_JAUZQD010000057.1 GCF_030709675.1 Symbioplanes lichenis | reverse complement strand
TAAGTGTTGCCAAAGGAATTCTAGCCCTCCGAAAAAGGCCAGGGAATTACTAATTGGCACTGGCTTATCAAGCACCCTGTTGAGTTCTCAAAGAACAACCGCACACCTTCAGCGACCCGCTCGCGCGGCCCGCCCCCGGGGCACTCGGTAAAACTTACCCGGTCTCTTTCCTCCCGTCAAATCCGGTTTCACCCGGATTCGCACCATCAGAAAGCGACCGCCCAGCACCCATCGACCGGACCCCCACCGCAC
>NZ_JAUZQD010000056.1 GCF_030709675.1 Symbioplanes lichenis | reverse complement strand
CAAGCTGATCCGCGGGCGGTTTATCTGCCCGAACCCAACACCTTCATCCGGCTGGACCAGAACCGCCTCGAAAACAACATCACCTTCGGGGTGCAGTCCAACAACTCCACCACGCTGACCTACACCTCCAAAGAAGGCCGCGGCCTCGCAACATCAGTCGAAGCCAACCGCTACAACGCCGACCCGAAAACCTTCACCGTCTTCGACCCCACCCTCACCATCACCACCGACAGCGACCGGCTCCTCAGCAACTACGACCGCACCAAACCCGACA
>NZ_JAUZQD010000055.1 GCF_030709675.1 Symbioplanes lichenis | reverse complement strand
CGGTTTAGGCTCGATCCGCTTTCGCTCGCCACTACTCACGGAATCACATGTTGTTTTCTCTTCCTACGGGTACTGAGATGTTTCACTTCCCCGCGTTCCCCCCTGCACCCTATGAATTCAGATACAGGTGACACGACATGACTCGTGCCAGGTTCCCCCATTCGGACACCCTGGGATCACAGCTAGGTTGACAGCTCCCCCAGGCCTATCGCGGCCTCCCACGTCCTTCATCGGCTCCTGGTGCCAAGGCATCCACCGTTCGCCCTTGACAACTTAACCACAGAAAACAAGATGCTCGCGTCCACTGTGCAATTCTCAACCAACAACCAACCCACAACCC
>NZ_JAUZQD010000054.1 GCF_030709675.1 Symbioplanes lichenis | reverse complement strand
ACCCTGGTCAAGTGCATCAGCGGGATCTACACCATCGACGCGGGCACGGTGACCTTCGACGGCAACCAGGTCGCGATCGCCAGTCCCCGCGACGCCTCCGCCCTGGGCATCGAGGTCGTCTACCAGGACCTCGCCCTGTGCGACAACCTCGACATCGTCCAGAACATGTTCCTGGGCCGCGAGAAGATGCGCGGCATCACCCTGGACGAGCCGACCATGGAACAGATGGCCGGCGAAACCCTGGCCAGCCTGTCCGTGCGTACCGTCAAAAGCCTGCGGCAGCTGGTCGCCAGCCTCTCCGGCGGCCAGCGCCAGACCGTGGCCATCGCCAAGGCCGTGCTCTGGAACAGCCGGGTCGTCATCCTCGACGAACCCACCGCCGCCCTCGGCGTCGCCCAGACCGCCCAGGTCCTCGAACTGGTCCGCCGGCTGTCCGACAACGG
>NZ_JAUZQD010000053.1 GCF_030709675.1 Symbioplanes lichenis | reverse complement strand
GAGTTAATATGTGAATGCCACAGCTTCGGCGGTGTGCTTGAGCCCCGCTACATTGTCGGCGCGGAACCACTTGACCAGTGAGCTATTACGCACTCTTTAAAGGATGGCTGCTTCTAAGCCAACCTCCTGGTTGTCTAAGCGACCCCACATCCTTTTCCACTTAGCACACGCTTAGGGGCCTTAGCTGGTGATCTGGGCTGTTTCCCTCTCGACTACGAAGCTTATCCCCCGCAGTCTCACTGCCGCGCTCTCACTTACCGGCATTCGGAGTTTGGCTGATTTCGGTAAGCTTGTAGGCCCCCTAGACCATCCAGTGCTCTACCTCCGGCAAGAAACACACGACGCTGCACCTAAATGCATTTCGGGGAGAACCAGCTATCACGGAGTTTGATTGGCCTTTCACCCCTAACCACAGGTCATCCCCCAACTTTTCAACGTTGGTGGGTTCGGTCCTCCACGCAGTCTTACCCACGCTTCAACCTGCCCATGGCTAGATCACCCCGCTTCGGGTCTAGAACACGCGACT
>NZ_JAUZQD010000052.1 GCF_030709675.1 Symbioplanes lichenis | reverse complement strand
AAGGAAACGCCCGTTCCTGAGCCTTCACAGGCTCGGGGACGGGCGTTTTCGTTTTGGGGGCGCCTTCTCCGACAGAGGGCGCGTGTGGGACGAAGGCCGGCCGGTGGGAGCAGATCCCTGCCGACCGGCCTTCGCTTGTTTACGCCAGGCGAACCGACGCCACCGTGCGAATCGACGTTGCCTTGCGAACTGACGCTGCCAGGCGAATCGACGTTGGCATCCGCCTCGAGCACGGGATCTGGCCACGGCCGGGTGGGCTTGCGAGCTTTCCTGCTGCCCTGGGACGGGAGGTCAGCTGCCTACGGGGTTGCCGTCGGGGCGCCAGGTGACGACTACGGCGGGGCGGGCGTAGGCGCCGTCGGGCCAGGTGCTGGCGGGGTTTTCGAGGCTGGCGCCGGTGATTTCGCCGGGGTGCTGGACGGCGACGAAGACGCTGCGGTCGTCGGTGGTGATGAAGGGGCCGCAGGTCTCGGCGCCCAGGGGCACGGTGAGGAACTGCTTGAGGTGCCCCTTCGACGGGCCCTCGATCGGGGTGGCGAAGAGGCCGTCGTTGCTGCCCAGGGCGTTGCCGTCGGTGGAGATCCAGAGGTTGCCGGCGCTGTCGAAGGCGACGTTGTCCGGGCAGGAGATGGGAGAGACGGCCGTCTTGTCGTAGCCGCCGAAGTACGTGCCCGCGTCGGCCGGGTCGCCGCAGACGATGGGCAGTGACCAGGTGAAGGTGTCGCCCGTGTGGTCGCCGCGGTCCTCGGTGATCTCGAAGATGTGGCCGTGCTTGTTGGCCGAGCGCGGGTTCGCCTCGTCGACGCCCGGGTTCGTACCGACGGCG
>NZ_JAUZQD010000051.1 GCF_030709675.1 Symbioplanes lichenis | reverse complement strand
GCCCCGCCGTACTCGCCTCCGCCACTGGCGGGATGACCAAGTTCGGCGGCCACGCGTCATGCCCTCCTTCGGCGCCGGACTCAGCTGGGAAGTTGGGCGAGGCTGGGAGATCGGCGAAGCTGGAAGTCGGCGAGGCTGGGGGATCAGCGAAGCTGGAGGTCGGCGAGGCTGAAGAGGTCGGCGAGGCGGATGTCGTGGATGATGGCGCCGTCCAGGGGCTGCGCCGGCGGACGTTGTCGCGCGACGGCGGGAGGGGCGTGCGCCGGATCATGGTGGTGGCTGCCTCGGCGGTAGGGTTCTGTGATGTCCTCGAGTTCACCGGAACCCGGCACGGTGATTCGCGGGATCGTTTCGGAGGTCCACAATTTCGGGGTCTTCGTCCGCCTCGACGGGGATCCGGCGGATCGGACGGGCCGGGGGTTCATCCGCATTCCGGAGCTGGCCTGGGAGGACTTCGACGATGCGGCCGACGTGGTGGGCGCCGGTCAGCCGATCGTCGCGGCGGTGCTCGACTACGATCCCGCGCGGGGGCAGGTGCAGCTCTCGCTGAAGGCGCTGCGGGAGGATCCGCTTGTTGCCTTCTCGGGTCGGGTGGGCGACGTCTTGTCCGGACCTGTCGTCAAGGTGGCGCCCCTCGGGGTCTTCGTTCGCGTGGCGCCGGGCATCGTGGGGCTTCTTCCCGCGTCGGAGCTGCGCCGGGACGCGGCGGTGGGAGATGTCCTCGCGGTTACGGTCGCCGAGGTGGACCGGCCGGGCCGGCGGGTGCGGCTGGCGCCCGCCGCGCGGTGACGCCAGCAGGACCAGAGGCGGTCACTACGGGCCGGCGGGTGCGGATGACGCCCGCCCCACGGTGA
>NZ_JAUZQD010000050.1 GCF_030709675.1 Symbioplanes lichenis | reverse complement strand
CCGCCGGGCGACCGTCGGCGCGGGGCGGGCCGGGTGGCCGCCGGCGTGGTGGGGGGCCGGGTGGCCGCCGGCGCGGGGCCGGAGGGTCAGGCGATCTCGCCGGCGCGGAGGCGGGCGAGCCAGGCGGCGCTGTCGGCGAAGTCCTCGTTGGTGAGGCCGGGCTGCGAGGGCTGCTCGCCGCCGGCCTGCTCCGACCAGCGGTGCCGGGGGTACGACCCAAGGAAGCGCACCTCGGCGCAGATGCGGCGCAGGCCCTGCAGCGCCTCGCCCAGCCGAGGCTCCGCCACGTGGCCCGAGCACTCCAGGAAAAAGACGTAGACGCCCAGCTGCTCGCCCGTCGGCCGGGACTCGATGCGGGACAGGTTGATGCCCCGGACGGCCAGCTCGGTCAGCACCGCGAGCAGGGCGCCGACATGGTCGTGGGGGATCGAGACGGCGAGCGATGTGACGTCGTCACCGGTCGGCAGCCCGGGCGGCCCCGGCCGGGTCAGCAGCCCGAAGCGGGTCACGGCGTCGGGGCGGTCGGCGATCTTGTCGGCGAGCACGGTCAGATGGTTGCGGGGCACCCCGATCGGCGCGCAGATGGCCGCGTCGTGCTCCCCTTCGGCGGCGGCCACGGCGGCGGCGGCGTTGGAGAGGACGTCCACCACGACGGCGTCGGGCATGGTCGCGGCCAGCCAGCCCCGGCACTGGGCCGAGGCCATCGGGTGCGCGGCCACCGTGCGTACCTGGGAAAGGGGGGTGGCCGACGCCGAGGCCAGCACGAACTCGACCGGCAGGACCACCTCGCGGGTGATCACCAGCGGGCTGCCGGTGCCCAGCTCGTCGAGGGTGACGGGCACCGAGCCGCCGACGGAGTTCTCGAGCGGGACCAGGGCGGCATCGGCCTCGCCCGACCGCACCGCCTCCAGCGCCTCGGGCACACTGCGGGCCGGGGTGCGCAGCCCGTGCTCGGCGGCCGGGATGGTGCGCAGCGCCTGCTCGGTGAAGGTGCCCTCGGGCCCGAGGTAGACGAACCGGGTGGGTGGGGTTCCGGGCATGCCCCCACAATAGGGCTCGCCCCGCCCCCTGAGCCCCCGGCCACGATCGGCGCGGGCCGGGCGCCGAGGTCGAGGGCGGCGACAGGGTCAGGCGGCG
>NZ_JAUZQD010000005.1 GCF_030709675.1 Symbioplanes lichenis | reverse complement strand
ACCCCCGCCCGCCCAAGCGCCCCGCCGCTCGGGGCTGGACCCCGCGATCACGCCCCGCCGCTCGCGGCTCGCCGGCGCCGCTCGGGGCTCATCCCCACCGCTCGGGGCTCATCCCCACCGCTCGGGGCTCGTCCCCGCCGCTCGGGGCTCGTGCCCGCCGCACGCCGCTCGACCTGCCACGCCGCTCGGAAGTCGCCGCCGCAGCCGCTCGCTCTCGTCGCACCGCCGCGCCCGCCGCGCACCGATCGTCTCGCCGCACCCACTCTTTCGCCGCACTTGCTCTTTCGCCGCACTTGCTCTTTCGCCGCACTCGCTCTTTCGCCGCACTCGTCCGTTCTCGCCGCACAAAGCGAGAGGCGGAACCACGGCATGTCCGTGGTCCCGCCCCTCGGGGTGAGCAGCAGAGTCTGCGTTACTTGCCCAGGCTGGAGTAGAACTGCTCCGGCGCCTCGGTGATCTGCGTCGCCGCGGGCCGCTGGGCGTCGACCTTGGTGCCGTAGTCGGTGTAGAGCACCTCGAGCGGCTGCGCCTGCTGGCCGTTGACCGCGGGCAGCTGGATCGTCAGCGCGGAGAGCCGGCCCTGGTCGTCGACGCCCGCGGTGAAGGGGACGTCCTGAGCCTGGTCGCCCCAGGTGGAGATGGCCTTCTGGTCCACGCCCGCGACGTTGGCGGCCTTGGTGAGGTCGAGCGTGCCGGCGTAGCTGCCAGTGCCGGTCTGCCGCACGTCGGTGGTCGAGGTCAGCAGCTGCGACGTGTTGACCGGGTCGATCTGCCCCGGCCGGAGACCCACGTTGGCCCCCTCGGGCAGCCGGGACACGTCGACGTGGGTCCAGGTGTCACCCTTGGTGATGCCCGGCACCTTCACGTAGAGGTCCTGCCCCACGAGCAGCGACTTGACCTGCACCTCGGTGTTCTGCCCGGTGGCCGTGAGCGTCACGGTGCCGGCGCTGTTGGGCGGGTCCATCAGCCCGTCCACCTTGAAGCCGGAGCCGGACGTGGCCGTGATCTTGAAACTCGTGTTGCCCAGCTTCGCCGTGGCGGCACCCAGGGCCTCCGCCGCGGCGGGATCGGCGGCGCCCACGCTCGACGAACCACCCGGAGCCGGCGCCACGGACGCCTCACCCGAAGCCCCGGCACTCGGCGTCCCGTCACTGTCCGTGGAGCAACCGCCCGCGGCGAGCGCCACCGCAGCCATCGAAGCGAGCCCGAGCCCAGCCCATCGTGGCGTCCGCATGTGAGTCCTCCCTGCCTGCCGCGCGCCGGTCTGACGCCGGTCCGCCCCGCAAGTGCCCGATTCCCTCACCCGCCAAACGGCACCACATAGGACACACCCGTCCCACCACCCTCCGTAGCCATCCCCACCGCCGCCGTAACCCCACCCACGAGCCGGCGAACAAAACAGGCACCGCATCCGGAGCGCGGAACGCGGTGCCTGTCGTGCTCAACCACCCCCAGCAGCAACCAAGTGCCGCCGCCGGAGCCCAGCGCCGAAGCCGCCGCCGGAGCCCGAGAGCGCCGCGGCGATCGGGCAGCTGGGGTCAGTTGCCGAACATGCTCGTGAGCTGGCTCGGCATCTCCTGGACCTGGGCGGCCGGCGGGGCCTTGATGTCGACTGCGGTGCCGAAGTCGTGGTACTTTCGCCGTCATCGTGCCGCTGCCGGCGCCCATGCCACTGAGGTCGATGGCGACCTCGACGAGACGGCCCCGGCTGTCCTTCTTCGCCGTGAAGGGGACCTTGGTGGCCTTGTCGCCGAGGGCGCTCAGGGCCTCCTTGTTGTCCTTGTACTTCTCGGACTTCGTGAGGTCGAGCGTCCCCTTGAAGCCGTCGGTGCCGACGCGCTCGACGCCGGTGGCGGCCTGGAGGAGGGCCTTGGTGCCGGCCGGGTCGCCCTCGTCGGAGACGCTGAGGCTGCTGTTGGCCACCTTGGCCGCGTCGATGTGCATCCAGTCCTTGCCCGAGCTGCCGCCGAACGCACTCGCCAGCGAACCGCCGAGCTTCATGTAGATGTCGTCGCCCACCTTGCGCATCACCATCGTGCTGCCCTGGGCGGCGGCGCCCATGTCCATGGTGAGCTCGGCGTCGCCGGTGCGGCCGTCGGCCTTGCCCTGCATGGAGATGGCGCCGGCCATGTCCATGTCGACCTTCATGGTGTCCTCCGCGAGCTTGGCGGTGGCGGCGGCCAGCTCCAGCTCGGCGGACTGCTCTGCCCCGCCCGCCCGGGCCCCGACACCGGCGCCGGATCCCGTGGTCGTGGTGTCGCCCGTCGCGCAGCCGGTCAGGGCCAGCGCGGCGGCCAGGGCGAGCCCGGCGATCAACGGCCGTCGAGTCCTCATGTGCGTCCTTCCCCCGTGCTCGTCGATGTCGGCGCCCACCGTAGCGAAGAGGTGCGACGGAAACCGACTCCGTTTCCCGGCGCCGCGGGTGCCACGATCGCCACATTCGCCGCGTACGAGGACAGAGGCGCGACGCCCCGTACGGCCGTGAGCAGCACCACACGTCGCCGGGCGCCTCATCGACCCACATCACCCGATCGGTGCCCCTGACCGGCCGGAGCCGTGCACATTGTCGGCAGCACAGACGCGGAGAGTGACGATCTTCTCCATTCAGCCGGGCGCCCGAACGGACGAAACGGCTTGATCGTGCACCTGATTGGCCGCGGGCCCGGTGCGGACGGCATGATTGGCCCGGTCAGCCGGCGGCACGATCGCCCGGTCAGCCCCAGTGCCCACGACGGGAGGCCACGTTGAGATTCGAGGTCAGCAAGGTCCTCGACGCCATCGAGCGGCAACTCACGACGGACCCCGCCCTGGCCCGGGCCGTGATCGACCTGGCCGAGATCGTCCGTTACGCGGACTTCGACGGCGGCCGCCCGGCGAGCATGCTCCGCCTCGGCCTGGTGATCGACGCGCTCAGCCGGCACGTGGCCGAGGAAAATGTTCCCGTCTATGCCGTCGTCCCGCGCGGGCTGCTCTCCGACGCCGACCTCACGTCCAACGAGCGCATGGTCGTCCGCCGCTGGGCCGACGACGGCGTGGTCGAGGTCGTCCCGCAGGTCGACAATCGCGTCCTCGAGGTCGCCGAGCTGCTCGGGCTGCCCGTGATCACGCGCACCCGCGCCGAGCGTTTCGCCGACCGGCACCCGTGGGTCCAGGAGCCGGGCCGGATCCTCGCCGCGGTTCCCGGCCAGGGCGGCCCGGTCCTGACCGCCCGCGTCGGCCACGGCGCCCCCGCCCCCGTGGCGGAGCCGTCTCCGCTGGGCCGCAAGCTGCTGTCCCGCGTGTGGGGCTGCCCCGAGACCTGCACGGCCTACGGCGGGGGCGGCGACCCGGACAGCCCCTTCGCCGACATGCGCAAGACGACCAGCCCGGTCTCCCAGCCGCCGCCCGCCCTGCGCGCCGGCGTGCCCACCTGCCCCCGGCACGGCACCCGCCTGCGCGACGCCGGCCCGCGCCCGCCCGTCGAGGTGCTGTCGGTCCGCATCGACGGCGTGGTCCGCCAGCGCTTCGTGGTGTCGACGGAGACCCCGGTCGTGGTCGGCCGCGCCCCCGAGGGCGGCGGCGTCATGCTCGGCCAGTGGCTCACCGACGACGCCCGCAAGTGGATCAGCCGGGGTCACGTGCGCTTCGCCCTGCGCGGCGGCGAGCTGAGCGCCCAGGACGTCAGCACCAACGGCACCGGCATCCGCCCCGGCGGCTCCCCGGACGACGACGACCGCATCACCCTCAACCGCGACGAGACCCGCGCCCTCGGGCCCAACGACGTGGTCGAGCTCTACGCCCAGGTCCACGTCGGCCGGGCCAAGCTGTGGGCCACCGGCGGCGTCGTCCAGCCCCACTCGGTCATGGCGGAAGCCCCGACCATGGCCATGCGCCGCTTCGAGCGCTGACCCGCCGCCCGAAAGCCGCAACGAAAGAAACCGGACGGAGAACCGGACGAAACAGCCAGGCGGAATGGCCCGGGCGGAAGTAACCCGGGCGGAAGTGGCCCGGGCGGAAGTGGCGAGCGAGGAAGGCCGAGGCTGAGCGCGCCGGGCGGAGTCACCGTGGGCACAGAACGCCGGCCGCACCACAGCGCGCGAAGCGACCGTGGGCGGAAGGGCGCCGGGCCACTGGGGCGGAAAGAGCGCTATCGGTGCAGGACCCGAAGGCGGAGGGGCCGAGCCGTCGCGCGCCAGGAGTTCAAGCCGCAACGGGCGTAAGAGGTCAAGCCGCCGCAGCTTGAAAGAAGCGAGTGGGCCGGCAAAGAGCCCCCGACATGCGAAAAGGGCCCGCTCAGCAGGCCCTGGGGAGTCGCGTCGGGGGCGGCGAACCGCCGCCCCCGCACAACGAATGCGGTTCCAGCCCCGAATCGTCGACGATGGTCGCCGATCGGCGTGTTTCCGCTCGGTCCGGTGCACCACCGGACGGTTTCGGGGCGGACCGGCTCTTGGCCGGCCCGGTTCCGAGGGGTTCACCGGGGCGCATCGCCGCCGGTATATGTCTGATACCCGTCAGAAGCGGTCGATAAACTGTGTGTCGAGCCACTCTCGCAGCGAGTTCACCGGCTGCGTGTCGGTGCCGAGCCAGGACAGCGAACCGGTCAGGGCGAGCACACCCACGACGATCGCGCCGAGGGCGAGCACCATGCCGATCAGGGCGTCCGTCTTGCCGGCGATGTGCCGCTTGCGGGTCGCCCGGATGCCGGCCAGCGAGAGCACCAGCGCCAGGCCGGCCACGCCGATGCCATAGCCGAGCAGCGGCCCGGAGAGCACGAGCAGCGCCGCGCCCACCCCGGTGATCAGGCCGAGCGTCGCGAGCAGGCTGGCCCGCGGCTTCGGCCCGGCCGCCACAGGCACGGGAGCCGGCCGCTCGGAGGGCCCCGCCACGGGAGGCGCCGGCCGGTCGGAGGGACGCGCCCCGGGGCGAGCGTCAGTCAGGGTGTCGTGCTCCCGCACCGCATCCATCCGCACAGTCGTCGGATCGTCCGCGGCATGCGCGGGCGTGTGCGCACGATTCTCCGTGGCCGCCCGCCGCTCAGCCGCCGCAGCCCGATTGTCAGCCGCGGAAGCAGCCCGGCCGGAAGAAGAAGCGGGCGAAGAAGAACCAGGAGAAGAAGCGGACACGGAAGCAGGCGCGTCGGAACGCGCCCCGACGGGAGCTCGGTCGCCGGTCTCGGTCGTGGTGCCGGTCTGGCGGGAGAACGTGGGGATCCTCACGTCAGCACCTCCTTCGAACCTTCGGGGGAATGCTGTGGCTATTACCCCGAAGCCCCGCCAGGAACACCCGAGGGCGCGCGGATGACCCGCGCGCCCTCGTCAGAACGATGAAGTGATCAGACCAGCGCGGACGAGTTCGGCACGTCGGCCGCCTTCGAGATCACGTGGTCGACCAGGCCGTAGTCCTTGGCCTCGGTGGCCGTGAACCAGCGGTCGCGGTCGGAGTCGCGCTCGATCTCCTCGGGGGTGTGACCCGAGTGGAAGGCGATGCGCTCGTTCATGACCTTCTTGATGTGGAGCATGCTCTCGGCCTGGATGGCGATGTCGGCCGCGGTGCCGCCGATGCCGCCGGAGAGCTGGTGCATCATGATCCGCGCGTGGGGCAGGGCGTAGCGCTTGCCCGGGGTGCCGGCGCAGAGCAGGAACTGCCCCATCGAGGCGGCCATGCCCATCGCGATCGTGGCCACGTCGTTCTTGATGTACTGCATCGTGTCGTAGACCGCCATGCCGGCGCTGATGGAGCCGCCCGGCGAGTTGATGTAAAGGGCGATGTCCTTCTCGCTGTCGGCGGAGGCCAGCAGGAGCATCTGGGCGCAGATGCGGTTGGTCACCTCGTCGTTGACCTCGCTGCCGAGGAAGATGATGCGCTCCCGCAGCAGTCGGTCGAAGACCTGGTCGTCGAAGGATGCGCCGCCGCCCCGCATCACCAGCTCGTCAAGACTCATGGACCCACCCTCTCGTACCGTCCGGGACCCGGTCGCACCGGCCCGGCTTCAAGACTCTCCTACCTTGCCCCGGGAAGCGGGCCGGCGCCCACCGATTCCCCTAAGGGCGAAAGGCGGAAGGACGTGCGCTCCACGGCCGGGGCGCGGGCCGGTTCTCCTCGATCCACGTGTCGATCTTCGCCCACCAGTCGTAGAGCCACTCCACCCGCTCCTGCTCGCCGGCCGGGATGTCGGACGGCGGGACGCTCCAGAACCGCATGACCAGCTGCTTGTCCATCGGCAGCTCCCGCCACACGTCCGCCACGGTGATCATCTTGTCGAGGCCGGTGTGGGCCACGAAGATGACGCCGGAGTCCGGCGCCGCGTCGATCGCCGCGAGCAGGCCGCCCGGCTTCGGCGGGAGGAGGTTCTGCATCTTGTCCGCGCGTGCGGCCATGTCCTCCATGCCCCGCTTGCGCAGCCAGGCGATGGCCTTCGTCCGGCGCTGCGGGGTGAAGTTGCCGCCCTCCGGGAAGATCACGAAGGCATCGTTGTCATCGAGCCCGTGCGCGAGGCTGCCCACCACCTGCTCGAGGTCGCCGTTCCCGGGGCGCCCGGGCGAGATGAAGCGGTTGGGCAGCCGGTTGAGCAGGATGTCGATCGCCGGGTCCCACTGCAGGGTGGCCTTGAGCACGATGCGCGGCTCGCGGTCGAACCAGTTGACCAGGGCGTGGATGAGGATGAAGGAGTCGCCCGGGCCCGCGTGCCGGCTGACCACGATCTCGGGGCGGCCGGGCATGCCCGTGTCCGGGTCGGTGCCGACCACGTCGATCGTCAGGTGCAGCGACCACTTGGCGATCCAGAAGAGCGCGCCGAGGAACTTGCCGGTCAGCACGTAGTGGGCGCGCTGGAAGAAGGGTGAGCGCTTCTTCCAGCCGAAGCCCGACGCCAGCCACAGGACGGCGAGACTGACCAGGGCGGCGGCGTCCCAGACCACGTACACGATGGCCAGGAAGATCAGCCGCGGCACCCGCAGGTGGCCGGGGACCAGGGGCGAGGCCGCCAGGGCGAGCAGCAGCCAGACGGGCAGGGTGGTGAGCAGGACGACGGCGAGGACGACGACGACCGGAGCGAAGAGATAGTGCCGGATCCAGCGCGGCGGCATCATGCGGACGCCGGCGGCGTGACATTGGCCGCGAGGTACCGCCGGGAGGCGGTGTAGGCCCGGCTGATGCGCCGGCCCACGGCCGACATGTCCCGGTACGCCCACGGGGAGTCGTCGCGCGTCTCACCGCCACCGGTCGGAAGCACATGCACCCGTACATCGTCGGGCAGCGACGCAATGTCCCGGGCGAACCGGTGGCGCCGCGCGATCTCGAAAGCCACCTGGGCAACCTCCCACGGCCGGCGCGGGACCGCCAGTGGGCGCTCGATCCGCCCGACCTGCAGGACAAAGATCAACTTCGCCCCCACCCGTACGGCCTCCCCGACCGGGATGGAATTGACGATGCCCCCGTCCACGAAGTGCTCCCCGCCGATCTCCATCGGGGGCAGCAGCCCGGGCACCGACGACGAGGCGAGCACCGCGTCGATCAACGGCCCGCTGTCGAACCAGTGCTCCGCCGCGCGCTCGATGCTGGCGGCACAGCACCGGAACGGGATCTTCAGGTCGGCGAACGTCGCCTGCTCGCCCATCTCCGAGCCGAGCAGCCGGCGCAGCGGGAGCGGCGAGTGCAGGTGGGTGCGGGCCGCGAACCGGCGGACCTGGCGCGCGATGCTGTCCCCGTACACGTCGGCGGCCTCGGGGGACGACCAGAGCCGCACCAGGCGGTCCGTCACGGCCTCGCTGGGGTCGGCGGCGACCAGCACGCCGTTGACCGCCCCGATCGACGTGCCGATCACCACGTCGGGGCGGTAGCCGGCGCGGAACAGCGCCCTCAGCATGCCCACCTGCACGGCACCGAGGACGCCGCCACCACCGAGTACGAAAGCCACCTCACCCATGCGCTCATGGTTCCACGTGGGTGAGGCGGACCCTCAGCCCAGGCCGTTGAGGAACGGCTCGTGCGCGTTCTTGAACTCCCAGCTGTAGAACTTGTCCCAGTTGATCGACCACGTCATGAGCCCGCGGAAGTTGGGGTTCGTCCCGCTGCGCACCGTGTAGCCCCCACAGTTGGTGCCCTTGACCAGGCACGTGACCGCCTGCTGGATCGCGGCCGGGGCCACGTACCCGTTGCCGGCGCTCACCGACGACGGCGCGCCGAAGGCGATCTGGTCCTCGCGCAGCGCGGGGAACATGTTCGCCGTGTTGCCCGCCACCGGGAAGCCCGCGAGCAGCATGTCGGTCATGGCGATGTGGAAGTCCGCGCCGCCCATGGAGTGGTACTGGTTGTCGAGGCCCATGATCGAGCCGCTGTTGTAGTCCTGGACGTGCAGGACGGTCAGGTCGTTGCGCATCGCGTAGATCACGGGGAGGTAGGCGCCCGCGCGCGGGTCCTGGCCGCCCCACGGGCCCGAGCCGTAGTACTGGTAGCCGAGCTGGACGAAGAACGTCTCCGGCGCCATGGTCAGCACGAAGTTCGCCCCGTAGCGCGCCTTGAGCGACTTGAGGGCGCTGATCAGGTTGACGATCGCCGGGGTGGTCGGGTTCTTGAAGTCGGTGTCACCGGTGTTCAGCGACAACGAGTGACCCTCGAAGTCGATGTCGACCCCGTCCAGGCCGAACTTGTCGATGATCGCGCTCACCGACCGTACGAAGGCATCGCGGGCCGTGGTTGTCGTCAGCTGGACCTGGCCCTTCTCGCCGCCGATGGACAGCAGCACCTTCTTGCCCGCCGCGCGCTTGGCCCGGATCGCCGCGATGAAGTCGGCCTCGCTCTCCACGCCGGCGCACTCCGCCGCAGGGCAGAGCGAGAAGCGGATGTCGCCCGAGGTCGGGGACGTCGGCTCGCCGAACGCGAGGTTGATGATGTCCCAGTCGGCCGGCACGTCCGCCATCCGCAGATAGCCCGAGCCGTTGAGGAAGCTCGCGTGCAGATAGCCGATCAGCGCGTGCTTCGGCAGGGCCCCACCGGAAGGCGGCGGAGTGGTGGGTGGTGTCGTCGGCGGAGTGGTGGGAGGCGTGGTCGGCGGGGTCGTGGGCGGCGTGGTCGGGTCCGTGGTGCCGCCGCCGCAGGCACCGTTGTCGGCCCACACGTCCCACTGGGCGCTGTGCGTGGCCGGCGATTCGTTCTGGGTCCACCACTTGGCGGTGTAGTTGTGGCCCGACTGCGAGGCCTGGTTGCCGCCGTTGTAGACCTGCGTCGCGCTCCAGGCGGGAGCGCAGGCCACGGCGGCGCTGGCGGACGAGGAGACATAGACAGCGGCACCGCCCGCCGCGAGCACCGCGGCGAGGGCGAGGGGGATGGATCGGCGCATGGGGGATGGCCTCCGAGTCTATATAGACCGATGGCCAATTATTAGGTTTGTTAACTGCTCTGTCCAGAGGCGGACGCGGACGCCTGCGCGGAGGCGGACGCCGAAGCGCTCGACTCCGTCGGCGGAGTGGGAGCCGAGGTCGAGGTCGGCGCGGGAGCGGGCGTCGTCCGGGTCGGCGCCGGCCGGGACGTGGGCCGGGTGAAGGTCGGCCGCGGCGAGCTGGTCGTCCGGGTCGGCTCCGGCTCGGGCTCGGGGGCCCGCGTCGTGGTGGTGGTCGGATCGGGCGCCGGGGCCTCGGTCTCCTCCGTCTCCACCGGGGTGGGCGACGAGGACGGCGACGCCGAGGCCGAGGGGGACGGCGGCACCGACGTGGGCGGTGCGGAGGGCGAAGCACCGGGGGTCGCGCTCGGTGTCCCCGCGGGCGGCTCCACCGGTACGCCGTCCGAGCACGACAACGACGTCACGTTCGCCATCGTCGGAGTGCCGTCGACGTACACACGGCCGGCGGCGATGGCGACCGCCTCGGGATCCACGGCGAACCAGGACGCCCCGAGATTGGTCACCACGTCGGCGGGGCGGGTCACGTCGAGCACCAGGGGCTCGTACGCGCCGCTCGTGCTCGCGGTGTCGGCCAGCACGCGCCCGCCGCGGACCGTCAGCGCGCCGTGCGGGGTCAGCTGCCGGCCGCCGTCGACGCGCAGGTCGCCGAGCTTCGCCTTGCTCCCGCCGCAGAAGACCACCGCGCCGCCGCCCGGGAACGTGACCCGGCCGGTGGCCCCCTTCGGAACCTCGATCAGGGCACCCGCCTCGACATAGCGGCGCTCGCCCGCGGCCAGATCCACCCCGGTGCCGTCGACGGTCGCCGTGAGCGTCCCCTCGTCGGTGACCAGCATCGCCCGGTCGGCGGGCATCTCGGCCCACGCCGGGGCGGGCGCGAAGCTGACGGCGGTGATGCCGACCGCGCCGAGGGCGACGAGCAGGGCGGCCGACCACATGCGCCGTTCGAAGCGGCGGTCGGTGTCGTAGCTCTCACCGTGCTCGGGCGGGCCGGGCGGCGCGGCGAGCGGCGGGTAGGCCGCCCCGGTCGCCATGCCGGACACGGGCACTCCCCCGCCGGCGATCCGGCGCGGGTCGCCCACCAGCGGCGGCAGGCCGGCCGCGTCCGGGATGATCCACAGCCGCGACGGCGTGCGGGTCTCGGCGACCGCGCCCGGGCTGCCGTCGCCGACCGGGCCGATGAGCGTGCCCCGGCGCAGCTCGACGCCGTCGGGCATCGCGACGACTCCCGACTCGACGACCACCGCGTGGGTGGGGCCGGCCAGGATGACGGGCGCCCCGGCGGGCAGCCCGACCGGGTGGGCGGAGGCGATGAGGGCGAGCCGCTCGTCCCCGGCCAGTCCGGCCAGGGCGGGCGTGTCGGCGAAGAGGGCCTCGGCCTCGGCGCGCTCGGCGGGCGGCGGTCCGGGCAGCGGCCCGATCACGGTGGCCACGGCGGCCGTCGGCACGGCCAGCAGCGTCGTCCCCGCGGTGAACCAGTCCAGCGCCATCGAGCGCCCGGTCAACGCGTCGGCCAGCCCGACCACGCCCCCGGGACCGACGTGGTGCCGGACGATGCCGCCCGGGTCGCCGGGCTTGCGGGCCTGCACCGCGCCCTCCACGACCACATAGACCGCCTGCTGCGCGCTGCCCGAGACGACGAGCGGCGTGCCCGACGGCGGGCGGATCCAGCGGGCGCGGGCGGCCAGGCTCTCCAGCGCCGCCTGCGGCAGGCCACCGAGCTCCGAATGGTGCAGCGCGGCGATGCGCCGGGGCAGATCCGCGTCCCGATCACGTTCCGCGGCCCGCTGCCGCGCCTTGCGCACGGTCCGGCCCAGCCGCTTGATCCCGGGTACGAGCACAGGGGCGCACAATCCGAGCACGATCACCACGAGCAGCAGCTTCCCGCCGGCGCTCCCGTGCCACAGCCCGGTCGTGACGCCGCGGAGCCGGTCCGACCACAGCTGCCACGCCATGTTCAGGGCGACGACGGTCCAGAGGACGGCGAGGATGCCGTACAGCGCGATGATCTTGCCCTCGCGGTCGAGGCCGCTCCACGCCGGCGGCCGGCCGCGCAGCCGGGCGGACAACCAGGCCAGTCCGCGGCCGCGCAGGTGCGGGATCTCGAGCCAGTCCATGAGCAGCCGGCTGCCGTCCCGGTCCAGGAACGGGTTGAGCTGCAGGAACAGGTGCAGGTACCAGACGAAGGCCAGCTTGAACGCGACCGGACCGGCGGCCGGCAGCGCCACGGCGAGCAGCTGCACCACCCCGGCGAGCGCGAGCGACGTCGCCGGACCGGCCGCGGTGACCCGGACCCGGGCGCCCCGGCCCGCCATCCACGCGTCGGACGTGTCGGCATAGATCGCCGGGCCCGAGCGGAGGGCGATCCCGGCCCGGCCGACCTCGCGTCCGGCGTGCTTGGTGGCCAGGGCGTGCCCCAGCTCGTGCAGCATGACAGCGATGGCAGCGAGCAGGATCAGGGTGAGCGCGCCGGCCAGATAGGAGCCGCCGGTCAGGAACAGCGGCCGGCTGCCCCGCCACCAGGTCGCCGCGAAGAGCACGAGCCCGGCCAGCGACAGAACAGCGCCCACGAGGACGACGGCCTTGCTGAAGAGGATCCGGCCACCGGCCCGGTGCAGGAAGGTCACCAGCGGATCGGCCGCGAAGGAGAGCCCGCGGCGGCGCGGCGCGGGCCGGGAGTGCCGGGCCTGGTCGACCGGCGCCTGGTGGAACGCGTCGTCGGGCAGCTCGTCGAGCATCCCGTTGGCGGCCAGGTCGGCGACCACCCGGCGGACCTGGTCCGGGGCGAGCCGGCCGGCGAGCCGCGCGAACTCGGCGACCAGCCGGGACACCGTCTGGGTGCCGTCCATGAGCAGGGCGAGCTGCCACTCCTCGGGCGTGAGGCGCAGATAGCCGGAGCCGGCCTCGTCGGGCGAGCGCAGCATCACGTACGGGGTCCCGCGCACGCCGGTCAGCTCGGCGGCCTCGATCCCGGAGCGCAGCGCCGGCCGCGCCCGCGACGGATCGAGGCGATCGGCGACGACGCCCCCGAAGCCGGCGGGCCCCGGCGTGTCACCCGGCCCGGACAGGGCGTCCCAGGCACTGCTCCGGATCTCGACGTCAGTCACTCTGTTTCCCCATCCGGCCGCCCTGCCCTTGATCGGGCCGGCGCAGTCTTCTCACGGCGAATGGAGAGTAGGCGGTGAGCACCCCCTGACGCGAGACCTCATTTTGTGCATCCGCGGGGAGATATCACCCACAGCACCCACAAAGCCGCGACGGGTGACCATGACCGACCCCCTCGGTCACGATCACCCGTCGCCGGGAGTGCCGCCCGATGGCCCGGACGGCACGGATCAGGTCTGTCAGCTGGCCTCGGCCAGCGTGGCGCTGACCGTCTGCTGCTGGCCGTTGCGGGTGAAGACGATCGTCACCTTGTCGCCGACCTTGGCCGCCTGGATGATCGCGACCAGGTCGTCCGAGTCGTTGATCGTCTTGCCGTTCACCGTCTTGATGACGTCGCCCTGCTCGAGGCCGGCCTTCGCCGCCGCGCTGTTCGCGGTGACCGAGCTGACCAGCGCGCCGCCGTCCTCGCCCTCGGTCACGCTGACGCCAAGGGCCGGGTGGCTGACCTTCTCGCCCTTCATCAGGGCGTTGGCAACGGTCTCCACCTTGTCGCTCGGGATCGCGAAGCCCAGGCCGATGTTGCCGGTGCTCTGGCCCGACGTGTAGATCGCCGAGTTGATGCCGATGACCTCGCCGTTGGTGTTGACCAGCGCGCCGCCCGAGTTGCCGGGGTTGATCGGGGCGTCGGTCTGCAGCAGGCCCGACATCGTCGTGCTCGCCGACTGCTGTTGCTGCTGCTGGCCGCCGCCGAACGGGTTCTGCGGGGTCTGCTGCTGGTCGTCCTCGCTGCTGGACTGGATCGTGCGGTCCTTGGCGCTGATGATGCCCTCGGTGACCGAGCCCTCCAGGCCGAGCGGGCTGCCGAGCGCGAGCACGGTGTCGCCCACCTGCATGTTGGCGCTGGAGCCGAGCGTCGCGGCCTTGAGGTCGGAGACGCCGGTGGCCTTGACGACCGCCAGGTCCGTGCGCTCGTCGGTGCCGACGATCGTCGCCTGCACCTTCTTGCCGTCGGCGAAGATGACGTTCACCGTGTTGCCCTGCGCGGTGGAGACCACGTGGTTGTTGGTGACGATGTAGCCGTCGGAGGTCAGCACGACACCGGAGCCCTCGCCGCTGTCGGTGGTGATCGACACGACCTGGTCCTTGACCGAGGCGACGATCTGCGCCAGCGACGAGCGGTCCACGACCCGGGTGACGGCCGAGTTGCTGGTCTGCACGGACGAGGAGCCGTTGTTGTCGTCGAACGCGAGCGCGGTGGCCGCTCCGACCCCGCCCGCACCGAGCGCGATCAGGACCGCGACCGCGCCAGTGACGAGAATGCGCCGGCCGCGCCGCGCCTTCTCCGGGTCACGCTGCTCGGTCGTGCCCACGCCCGTCGCCCAGATCGGCGCGTCCGCCTGCTGACCCGCCCACTGCTGCTGACCCTCGGCGCCGGGCTGGCCGGTCCACTGCTGCTGGCCCTCGGGGGCGGGCTGACCGCTCCACTGCTGCTGGGTCTGGTCGGAGCCGCCCGCCGGGATCGCGTATTGCGGCTGCTGGCCGGCATAGCCGTGCGCGTAGCCCGGGTAGTGCTGCTGGCCGGGCCACTGCTGCTGCCCGCTCCACTGCTGGCCGTAGTGCGGCTGGCCGCCCTGCGCCCACGGCGAGCCCTGCCACTGACCGGGCTGGGCCGGCGGCGCCGGGGGGGCCTGCGGCGGGGCGGACTGCTCAGGGGTCAGGGCGCTCTGCTGCGCCGTGGTGTCGGACGTCCCCCGCTCCGGGCTGCTGCCTGCGTGGGAGGCGTCCGCGGGCCGGTGCGACTGCTCCTCGGCGGAGGAGTCTTCGTGCCGCTGCGGGGTCTCGTGCTCGTTCATGTGGTCCACACTGCTCCTGCCCGCTCCGACAGACCTGTGGCTGCCCTGGGTGTTTTCTGAGAATGGCGGATGCCCGGTTGTGTCAGCTTTCGTCCGGGACGAGAGCGGGCAAAGTGACCCGGAAAGCGGCGCCCTCGCCCGGCTCGCTGACAACTTCCACGGAACCATGGTGCGCCCGCACGATCGCCGCGACGATCGCCAGCCCCAGTCCCGTCCCGGTCGCCTGCCGGTCGGTGCGCCGGGTGCGTGCCTCGTCGGCCCGGTAGAACCGCTCGAACACCCGGTCACGCTGCTCCGGCGAGAGCCCCGGGCCGGTGTCGGAGATCTCGATCACAGCCCGGTTGCCGGGTGCCGTCGACAACGACAGCTTCACGGACGCCTCCGGGGGCGTGTGCACCAGGGCGTTCGTCATGAGGTTGCCGATCACCTGACGGAGGCGGGCGTCGTCGCCGTACGCCACCAGCTTCTCCGGCACGTCGCGCACCTCGAGCTCGATCGTGCGCTCCGGCGCCGTGGCCTGGGCGGCCTGCACCGCGTCGAGCGCCAGCACGGGCAGCTCCACCGGCGCCAGCTCGACCGGGCGCTCGCGGTCGAGGCGGGCCAGCAGGAGCAGGTCCTCGACGAGCAGACCCATCCGGGACGCCTCGTCCTCGATGCGGCGTACCAGTTTGGCGGTGTCCTCGGGGTTGGCCACCGCGCCCTGCCGATAGAGCTCGGCGAAGCCGCGGATGGAGGTCAGCGGGGTGCGCAGCTCGTGCGAGGCGTCCGCGACGAACTGCCGCATCTTGCCCTCGGACCGCACCGCGCGCGCCTCCGACGCCTGCGCCGCCTCGGCCGCGTCGCGCGCCTGCGACTCCGCCGCCCGTGCGGCCGTCTCGGAGAGAGCCCGGGCCGTGAAGGCCGCCTCGATCTGCGCGAGCATCGCGTTGAGCGCCCGGGACAGCCCGCCCAGCTCGGTGCGCGGCTTCCCCTCGTCGGGCTCCGGGTCGGGCACGCGCTGGGTGAGGTCGCCCGCCGCGATGGCCGCCGCGGTGCGCTCGATCTGCACGAGCGGGACCAGGCTCTGCCGCACGATCGCGGCCCCGATCGCGGCCAGCGCGAACAGCACGCCCGCGCCGACCAGGATGTCGACCCAGACCAGCCGGCTGATCGCGTCGTCGATGCCGACCAGGCGCTGGCCCACGTGCAGCACCGTGCCGTTGTCGGTGTAGCTGATCAGCATCCGCCAGTGCACCGTGCCGTCGATCGAGGAGACGGTGTACGTGTGATCCGCCTTCTCCGTGACCTCGTCGAGCCCCTTGACCAGGGGCGGGAGCTGGGTCGCGCCGAGGCTCTTCTTGTCGTAGTAGAGATCGTCGGGGCTGCCGATGCCGTCCACCGTCGTCGCGAAGACGTAGTAGTCGTCGGGCAGCACCACGCGCTCGTTCCAGCGCAGGTCCTTGAGCGTCTCGGTGTAGCGGATCAGCTGCTCGTCGAGCCGCGTGATCATGTAGCGGTGCAGCGCGTACGTGCTGGCCGCGCTGATCAGCGTGAGCGCCGCGAACACCAGCACGAGGACGGCCGCCACGAGCTTGGTGCGCAGGGGCACCCGGCGGAGACCGGTCTGCAGCGGGACGTGGCCGCGGACCTTGTCGGCGAGGGTCACCTCGGGGCTCAGGCCGCGGGTTTGCGCAGCACGTAGCCGACGCCGCGGAGCGTGTGGATCAGGCGCGGCTGCACGTTGTCCACCTTGCGCCGCAGATAGGAGATGTACGACTCCACGATGTTGTCGTCGCCCCGGAAGTCGTATTTCCACACGTGGTCGAGTATCTGCGCCTTGGAGAGCACCCGGTTGGCGTTGAGCATCAGATAGCGCAGCAGCTTGAACTCGGTCGGCGAGAGCTGCACGCGCTGCCCGGCCCGGTAGACCTCGTGGGTCTCCTCGTCCAGCTCCAGGTCGGCGAAGACCAGGCGGGACGGCTCCTCGTCGCCGCCGGCCGTGCGGCGCAGCACGGCCCGGATGCGGGCGGTGAGCTCCTCGAGGCTGAACGGCTTGGTCACGTAGTCGTCGCCGCCCAGGGTCAGGCCCCGGATCTTGTCGTCGGTGCCGTCGCGGGCGGTGAGGAAGACCACCGGGGTGCGCTGGCCGCCCTCGCGCATGAGCCGGATCACCTCGAACCCGTCGAGGTCGGGCAGCATCACGTCGAGGACGACGAGGTCGGGCGTCGCGTTCTTGGCCGCGGTGACGGCGGCGCTGCCGCTGGTGGCGGTGCTGACGTCGAACCCGGCGAAGCGCAGGCTGGCGGAGAGCAGCTCGAGGATGTTCGCGTCGTCCTCGACCACGAGGAGCTTCGCCTCGCTCTGCTTCCCCTGCGTCTGTGTGGCGGCCATAAGCCCCATCTTCACGCAGGCCGCTGCACTGCCGCTGCGCACTCCCTGAAAGTTTTCTGTGAGCGACCTAGGCGGCCTGCCCGGCGGCGTTCTACCCGGCGTCTTTCTACGCGGCCAGGCCGAAGCGTGCGGCGGGCAGGCCCGAGGACGCCTGGGCGGCGCGGGCGAGCGAGCGGCGGCCGCATCCCGGCTCGGGACGCAGGGCGGGCGACGTGGTGAGGGTCACCGTGAGCTCGCGCAGGGCGGCGACGCGGCGTACGGACTGCCACAGGGTCTCGTCGCCGACGAAGCTCGCGGCGGGGGTGGCGTACCTCAGGGTGATCGGCACCACCGGAGCCGCAGCGTCGACCGCGGCCTGGAACATCGCCGGCCGGAAACGGCCCGGGCGGGTCCCGCAGGACGTCGTCCCCTCCGGGAAGACCGCGACGGTACGCCCGGAGCGCAGCCTGGCGGCGACCGCGCCGACGGCATCGGGCAGCAGCTTCGGCCGCTCGCGATCGATGAAGATGACGCCCAGCGCCCTGGCCATGGCGCCCACGCCCGGCCAGCCGCCGACCTCCTTCTTGGCCACCAGGCTCAGCGGCGTGACCGTCAGCAGCGCGAGCACGTCGATCCACGAGACGTGGTTGGCGACGAGCAGGCTGCCGGGGCGCGGGGCGAGACCGTGGCGCTTGACCGTGACGCCCAGGGCCGCGAGCAGGTGGCGGGCCACCCAGCGGACCGCGGCGCCGCGTCCGATCGGGACAATGATCAGACCGCTGACGAGTACGGCCGCCGCGGCGCAGATCCGGACGGCCTGCACCGCTCGGGGCGCGGTGTCGTCGCCGCCGGGCACACAGTGCGGCCCGCAGCCGGACTCCGGCCGCCACATCATCGCGTCGCCCCGAGGAAGTGGCGGCGGTAGCGGGGGTCCATGCGGTCCATCGAGAACAACATGTAGAAGTCGGCGCAGTCGAAGTCGGGGTCGTACGCCGGCGCCCCGCACACCCAGCTGCCCAGCCGGAGGTAGCCCTTGAGCAGCGGCGGCGGCTGGATCCTGGGGTCGCCCGCGAGCCCGGCCGCGGCGGCCCAGTCCCGGCGCGGCGTGACCCGCAGGGCCGGCGGCGAGAGGTGTTTCGCCTGGACCCGGGCCCACACGCCGGCGGCCTGCGCGCCGCCGTCGGCCAGCGGCACGGAGGCGCAGCCGGCGAGCCAGCGCAGGTTGTTCAGGTGCAGATAGCGCGCGATGCCCGCCCACATGAGGTTGACCACGGCGCCGGAGCGGTGGTCCGGGTGCACGCAGGAGCGGCCGGTCTCCACCAGCTGGTCGCGCAGCGGGCGCAGGCCGCTCAGGTCGAACTCGGCGTCGCCGTACCGGCGGCCCGCTCGCTCGGCGGCGCGCGGCGGCAGCATCCGGTACGTGCCGACGACCTCGCCGGTCGCGTCGGAGCGCACGATGAGGTGGTCGCAGAAGTCGTCGAACGCGTCGACGTCCCGCCCGTCCGCGGTCGCGCCTACCAGAGTCGCGCCGAGCTCGCCGGCGAAGACGTCGTGGCGCAGCCGCTGGGCGGCCGCCACCTGATCGGCGCTGTCCGCGATCAGGAGGGAGTAGCCGCTGGTCCCCGTGGGTGCGGCGGCGGTCATGAGTACCGTCATGTGACCTGTGTAACGCTCGCGTCTGCCGTCGGCGTGTCGGATCAGGTGGCGGTTGATGTCGGCGAAGTGAACTGAACGCGCTTGACGCCCCCACTAGGTTGATCGGAACCGATGGAGGGACGGCGACTTGACGGACGTACCCGGGGAGATCGTCGTCTCCCACCTGACCAAGCAATACGGACAGTTGCGCGCGGTCGACGATCTGTCGTTCACCGTCCGGCCGGGGCGCGTCACCGGCTTCCTCGGGCCCAACGGCGCGGGCAAGACGACGACGCTGCGCATGATGCTCGGCCTGGTCCGGCCCACGTCGGGCACGGCGACCTTCTCCGGGACGCCCTACGTCGAGCTCACGGAGCCGATCCGGCACGTCGGGGCGGTGCTGGAGGCGTCCAGCGCGCACAAGGGGCGTACGGGGCGCAATCATCTGCGGGTCATGGCGACCGCGGCCGGGCTGCCCGACAGCGCCGCCGATCTCGCGCTCGACCGGGTCGGCCTGACCCCGGCGGCGAACCGCAAGTTCAAGGGCTACTCGCTCGGCATGAAGCAGCGGCTGGGCATCGCCGCCGCCATGCTCGGCGACCCGGGGGTGCTGATCCTCGACGAGCCGGCGAACGGGCTCGACCCCGAGGGCATCCGGTGGATGCGCGACCTGCTCAAAGCGCTCGCCGCGCAGGGCCGTACGGTCCTGGTCTCCAGCCACCTGCTGGCCGAGATGCAGCTGCTCGCCGACGACGTGGTGATCATCGCCGCCGGGCAGCTGATCCGGCAGGGCCCGGTCGGCGAGGTGCTCGCCTCGCTGAGCGGCACGCTGCAGGTGCGCGTGCGCACGCCGCAGCCCGCCGAGCTGCTCGCCGCCCTCGAAAAGGAGCAGGCCGAGGTGGCCGAGCTGCCCGACGGCGCGCTGACGGTGACCGGGCTCGAGGTCGCCCACGTCGGCCACGTGGCCTTCGCCGCCGGCGTCGAGCTGCACGAGCTCACCGGCGAGCGGGCCGATCTCGAGCAGGTCTTCCTCCAGCTGACCGCCGGAAGGGCGGGGATCCGATGAGGCTCATCCGGGCCGAGCTGCTGAAGCTCCGTACGACCAGCACCTGGTGGATCTTCGCTCTGGTCTTCCTCGCGCTGTGGGCGCTCACGCTCGCCGTCAACTGGTTCGCCACGAGCGTGGGCCTGGACGCCGGGAGCAGCATCGAGGTCGACCCGGCCACCGGCGACTTCGTCCTGCACGAGTCGGACATCGCGGCGAACCTCTACACGAACGGCCAGTTCTTCGGCCTGCTCGTCGTCATGCTGCTCGCCGCGATCGTGGTGACCAGCGAGTACTTCCAGCAGACCGCGACCACGGCGTTCCTGCAGACGCCGCGCCGCGAACTGGTCGTCGGCGCGAAACTGGTCGCCGCGGTGCTCGTGGGGCTGGCGTTCTGGCTGGTGAGCACGCTGCTCAACCTCGTCCTCGGCGCGCTGATCCTGGCCGCGTACGACTCGGGCCCGTTCTTCGGCTCCGGCGCGGTGTGGGAGGCGATCCTGCTCAACGCCCTGGCGTACGCCCTCTGGGCGGTTTTCGGCGTCGGCGCGGGCGTGCTGATCCGCAGTCAGATCGGCGCCACGGTGACGCTGAGCGTGGTGTACGTCCTCGGCTACCTCGGCTCGAACACGTTCTTTCTGCTGATCGGCGACAGCTTCGGCGAGTGGTTCCCGAAGCTCCAGGTGCTGATCCCGCCGCTGGCGTCGCAGCTGCTCGTGTCGGGTGCGAGCCTGCCCGGCAGCCCGCCGCGCTGGCTCGGGGCGGTCATCCTGGTCCTGTACGCGGTGCTCGCCGGCGCCGTGGGCACAGTGATCACGAGAAAACGCGACATCACCTGACGTATCCGGCACATCACCGTGCAGTCAGACCGGATGTGCGCATGGCCGCGCGCATTCCACGGCGTAGCCTTGACGCCGAATCATTCGTCCATGCTGTGACGAACGTCGCGTGCTGACAACATGGTGAAAGAGGCGAACACGGAAGTGTCGACCCAGCAGACTTCGCATGAGAATCCACTCGCGGACTTCGGTCCCAACGAGTGGATCGTCGACGAGATGTACCAGCGCTACCTGGCCGACCCCGCGAGCGTCGACCCGGCGTGGCACGACTTCTTCGCCGACTACAAGCCGGCGACGGCCACGAAGGGCTCGATCGTGACGCCTGACGAGGCCACCGCCGCCAACGCGAAGGCCACCGCTGAGAAGGCCGGCACCGACGCGCCCGCCGCCACCACCGTGGCCCCCGTCAAGCCGACCGTGCCCACCCCGGCCCCGGCGCCCGTTGAGAAGAAGGCGGCCCCCAAGCCGGCGCCCGTCGCCGCGCCCACCGGGGCGAAGACCACGACGCTGCGCGGCGTCGCCGCCCGCATCGTGCAGAACATGGACGCCTCGCTCGAGGTGCCCACCGCCACGTCGGTGCGCGCCGTCCCGGCGAAGCTCATGGTCGACAACCGCATCGTCATCAACAACCACCTCGCCCGCGGCCGCGGCGGCAAGGTCAGCTTCACCCACATCATCGGCTACGCCCTGGTCCGCGCGGTCATGGCCAACCCGGAGATGAACAACTCCTTCGCCGAGGTCGACGGCAAGCCGGCGCTGGTGCAGCCCGACCACATCAACCTCGGCATCGCGATCGACATGAAGAAGAAGGACGGCTCGCGCTCGCTGGTCGTCCCGTCGATCAAGAACTGCGAGCAGCTCGACTTCCGGCAGTTCCTGCAGGCCTACGAGGACATCGTGCGCCGGGCCCGGCGCAACGAGCTGACCATGGACGACTACGCCGGCACCACGATCTCGCTGACCAACCCCGGCGGCATCGGCACGGTCCACTCCATCCCGCGGCTCATGACCGGGCAGAGCGCGATCATCGGCGTCGGCGCCATGGAATATCCCGCGCCCTACGCCGGCATGTCCGACGAGATGCTCACCGACCACGGCATCAGCAAGGTCACCACGCTGACCAGCACCTATGACCACCGGGTCATCCAGGGCGCGCAGTCCGGCGAGTTCCTCAAGGCGATGCACGAGTTCCTGCTCGGGGACCACAACTTCTACGACGACATCTTCACGGCGCTGCGGATCCCGTACGAGCCGGTGCGCTGGGTCCGCGACGTGGCGCACACGTCCGAGGGGCAGATCGACAAGGCCGCCCGGGTCGTGGAGCTGATCCACGCGTACCGGGTCCGGGGTCACCTGATGGCCGACACCGACCCGCTCGAGTTCAAGATCCGGCGCCACCCCGATCTCGACGTGCTCCAGCACGGCCTGACGCTGTGGGACCTCGACCGCACGTTCCCGGTCGGCGGCTTCGCCGGCAAGCAGAAGATGAAGCTGCGCGACGTGCTCGGCGTGCTCCGCGACACCTACTGCCGCCGGGTCGGCATCGAGTACATGCACATCCAGGGCCCCGAGGAGCGGCGCTGGATCCAGGACCGCATCGAGATCAAGTACACCAAGCCCGAGCCGGAGGAGCAGAAGCACGTCCTCAACCGGCTCAACGCGGCCGAGGCGTTCGAGACCTTCCTGCAGACCAAATACGTGGGCCAGAAGCGCTTCTCGCTCGAGGGCGGCGAGTCGCTGATCCCGCTGCTCGACGCGGTGCTCGAGGACGCGGCGAAGGCCGGCCTCGACGAGATGGTCATCGGCATGGCCCACCGCGGCCGGCTCAACGTGCTCGCGAACATCGTCGGCAAGCCGTACGAGAAGATCTTCAACGAGTTCGAGGGTCAGATGGACCCGCGGTCGGCCCACGGCTCGGGCGACGTCAAGTACCACCTGGGTCAGACCGGTAAGTACACGACGCCCGACGGCGAGAACAGCACCACCGTCAGCGTCGTCGCCAACCCGTCCCACCTCGAGGCCGTCGACCCGGTGCTCGAGGGCATCGTCCGGGCCAAGCAGGACCGCCTCGACCTGGGCCTGCACGGCTACACGGTGCTGCCGCTGCTGGTGCACGGCGACGCCGCGTTCGCCGGCCAGGGCGTGGTCGCCGAGACGCTCAACCTGTCGCAGCTGCGCGGCTACCGCACCGGCGGCACGGTGCACGTGGTCGTCAACAACCAGGTCGGCTTCACCACCGCCCCGGAATACAGCCGCTCGTCGCTCTACTCGACCGACGTCGCGCGCATGATCCAGGCGCCGATCTTCCACGTGAACGGCGACGACCCCGAGGCCGTCGTCCGGGTGGCCAAGCTGGCCTTCGAATACCGCCAGGCGTTCAACAAGGACGTCGTGATCGACCTGGTCTGCTACCGCCGGCGCGGCCACAACGAGGGCGACGACCCCTCGATGACCAACCCCCGGATGTACGAGATCATCGACACCAAGCGCTCGGTGCGGAAGCTCTACACCGAGGAGCTCATCGGCCGGGGCGACATCACCGTCGAGGACGCCCAGGACCAGCTGCGCGACTACCAGTCCCAGCTGGAGCAGGTGTTCAAGGCCACCCGCGACGCCGCGGGCACCGCCCCCCGGGTGCGCCCGTCCGTCGCCGACGAGCCGGAGCCGCAGGTCGACACCGCCGTCGACGCCGCCGTCGTCAAGGCGGTCGGCCAGTCCCACCTCGACCTGCCCGAGGGCTTCACGCCCCACAAGCGGGTCCAGCAGCTGCTCGACCGGCGGGCCAAGATGGCCGTCGAGGGCGGCATCGACTGGGGCTTCGGCGAGCTGGTCGCCTTCGGCTCGCTGCTCGCCCAGGGCGTCACCGTCCGTCTCGCCGGCCAGGACTCGCGCCGCGGCACGTTCGTCTCCCGGCACGCCTCGGTCGTCGACGCCAAGACCGGCGACGACTTCCTGCCGCTGTCCACCCTGGCGACCGGCAACGCCCGCTTCTTCGTCCACGACTCGCTGCTCAGCGAGTACGCGGCCATGGGCTTCGAGTACGGCTACTCGGTCGAGAACAAGGACGCGCTGGTCCTCTGGGAGGCCCAGTTCGGCGACTTCGTCAACGGCGCCCAGTCGATCGTCGACGAGTTCATCTCCTCCGGCGAGGTGAAGTGGGGCCAGCAGTCGTCGCTGGTGCTGCTGCTCCCGCACGGCATGGAGGGCCAGGGCCCGGACCACTCGTCCGGCCGCCCGGAGCGCTTCCTGCAGCTCTGCGCCCAGGACAACATGCGGGTCGCCAACCCGACCACCCCGGCGAACTACTTCCACCTGCTGCGCCGCCAGGCCCTCTCGGCCAAGCGCAAGCCGCTGGTCGTCTTCTCGCCGAAGTCGCTGCTGCGCCACAAGCTCGCCGTGTCGCCGGTCAACGACTTCACCACCGGCACCTTCCAGCCGATCCTGGCCGACGCCGGCATCAACGGCACGCCGCTCGACGCCGGCTCGGTCAAGCGGGTGCTGCTCTGCTCGGGCAAGGTCTACTACGACCTGTTCCAGGCCCGGGCCGAGCGGGGCGTCACCGACACCGCGATCATCCGGATGGAGCAGATCTACCCGCTGCCCGTCGAGGAGCTCAAGGCCGTCCTCAACCAGTACCCCAACGCGGAGGACTTCGCCTGGGTGCAGGAGGAGCCGGCCAACCAGGGCGCGTGGTCGTTCGTCGCGCTCAACCTGCTGGAGCACCTGGAGGGCGTACGGCTGCGGCGGGTCTCGCGCCCCGCGGCGGCCGCACCGGCGGTCGGCTCGGCCAAGATGCACGAGGCCGAGCAGGCCGCGCTGATCGAGGCCGCCCTTCCCAAGCAGTAGTCGTTCTGCCGGCGCCGCCCCGTGATCTGTTCGCGGGGCGGCGCCTTTACTATCCGGTCATGTACTTCACCGATCGTGGCATCGAAGAGCTGGTCGAGCGGCGCGGCGAGGAGTCCGTCACGCTGGAATGGGTGGCGTCCCAGCTGCAGGTCTTCGTCGACCAGAACCCGGAGTTCGAGACGCCCATCGAGCGCTTCGCCACCTGGCTGGCCCGCGACGACGACGAGGACGAGTCCTGATCGACCGCCCGATCCGCCGCGTCGAACTGGCCGCGGATGCCGACGTCGACCAGTCCGCCTGGTGGGCCCGCATCCCGGCCGTCGCCGCAGTGCTCGCGCACGGTCTCAACATCCCCGCCGGAGTGACCTTCCTCGTCGGCGAGAACGGCTCCGGCAAGTCCACGCTCATCGAGGCGCTCGCGGACGCGCACGGCCTCAACCCCGAGGGCGGCAGCCGGTCGGTCCGGCACAGCAGCCGCGTCACGGAGTCGCCGCTCGGCGGGCTCCTCAAGGTGATCCGCACACCCGGGCGGCCGCTCTCCGCGTACTTCCTGCGGGCCGAGACAATGCACGGCCTCTACACGTACCTGGAGGGCCTGCCGGGCTCCCCCGACGCCGACCTGCACGAACGCAGCCACGGTGAGGGGTTCCTCGAGCTCCTCGACCGCAAGTTCCACGGGTACGGCTTCTATCTGATGGACGAACCCGAAGCGCCCCTGTCCTTCACGTCGACGCTGGGGCTGCTCGCACGTCTGCAGGCGTTGCGTGACGACGGGGCGCAGGTGGTGATCGCGACGCACTCGCCGGTGCTGACCGCCCTGCCCGGGGCGACGATCCTGGAGCTCGGCGCGCACGGCATTCGCCGGGTCGAGTGGTCGTCGCTGGAGATCGTGGCGCATTGGCGGCGTTTTCTCGAGTCTCCGGACAGTTATCTGCGGTCTTTGCTCTGAGTCGCTGGCCTTCCGCTTCGCGGTCCTGGCCCCCCGCGCGCTGCCGTTGAAGGCGGCGCTGCCGCTGCCTCCGGCCTTCCCCGCTCGTGGCCTCCGGGTCTGGGGGTCATGGCCTCCGGCCGCCCCCACCCGGGACGATACTCGGGCCCGCCGCAATTCCGCGGCCGTTGTCCACAGGGCTGTCCGGGACCTTCGGCCGTTGTCCACAGGGCCGGGCGACCCCGGGCATGATCTTGGGGCGGCCGGTAGTTTGGGCACGTGGCAAGCGTCTATGTGGCCGGGCTCGGACCCGGTGTCGGCAAGGGCACCGTGGCCCTCGGGCTCGCGGAGCTCCTCTCCCGCCAGGTCGCGCGCATCGGGGTCTTCCGGCCCCTGGTGCCGGCGTCGGGGCGGGATCCGTTGCTGACCCTGCTCACCGAGCGTTATCCGGTCAGCGCCGGCTACGAGGCGTCGTACGGGGTCACTTCCGCCGAGGCGGCCGAGCTGGTGGCCGACGGCCGGTGGGAGGAGCTGATCTCCCGCATCGTCGAGCGCTATCGCGAGGTCGAGCGCGAGTGCTCGTCGGTCGTGGTGATCGGCAGCGACTTCGCGGTCCGGCAGGACGACGGTGGTGACGAGATCCCGCGCGAGCTGGGGTTCAACGCGCGGCTCGCGGTGGAGTTCGGCAGCGTGGTGGTGCCCGTCGTCAGCGGTCAGGGGCGCAAGGGCGACGTGAGCGGGGCGGCCCGGGCGGCGTACCACGCGCTCACCGACCTGGGCGCGACGGTGCTGGCCGTGATCGCCAACCGGGTGCCGGAGGGCTTTGCCGTGCCCAACGGCGTGCCGGTGCCGGTGTGGGCGATCCCCGAGGTGCCCGCCGTGGCAGCGCCCACGGTGGCCGAGGTCGCCGCCGCGCTCGACGCCACCGTGGTGACCGGCGGGGAGGCGGCGCTCGACCGTGACGTCCTCGACTATGTCGTCGGTGCGGCCCACGTGCCAGCCGTCCTCGAGCACCTCACCGACGGGGCGTTGCTGATCACCCCGGGCGACCGGGCCGATCTCCTGGTCGCCGCGAGCGCCGCGCACGCCGCGGGCAACGTGACGCTGGCCGGGCTCGTGCTGACCCTCGGCGAGTTCCCCGACCCGCGGGCCGTGCAAGTGATCGAGCGGCTCAACACCGGGCTGGCGATGCTGGTTGTGCGGTCCGACAGCTACGACACGATCAACGCGGCCGACCGCATCGAGGCCAAGCTGAGCCCGTCGACGCCGCGGAAGGTGCAGGCCGCGCTCGGGGTCTTCGACGAGCATGTGGACACGGCCGAGCTGAGCCGCCTGCTCGACGTGACCCGGTCCGCGCGGGTGACGCCGCTCATGTTCGAGAACGATCTGATCGACCGGGCCCGCGCCACCCGCCGCCACCTGGTCCTGCCCGAGGGCACCGAGGAGCGGATCCTGCGCGCCACGGAGACGCTGCTGCGCCGCGGTGTCGCCGACCTCACTCTGCTCGGCAACCCGGAGGAGATCAACCGCCGCGCCCGCGAGCTGGGCGTGGAGATCGGTGCGGCCCGGCTGGTCGACCCGGCCACGAGCGAGTGGCGGGACGGCTTCGCCGAGCGCTACGCCGAGCTGCGCAAGAAGAAGGGCGTGACGCTCGACCTGGCCTACGACGTGGTGCGTGACGTCAACTACTTCGGCACGATGATGGTCGCCCTCGGGCACGCCGACGGCATGGTGTCCGGCGCCACGCACACCACGGCGGCGACGATCCGCCCCGCGTTCGAGATCATCAAGACCGTGCCCGAGGTCTCGGTGGCGTCCAGCGTGTTCTTCATGCTGCTGGCCGACCGCGTCCTCGTCTATGGCGACTGCGCCGTCAACCCGGATCCCGACGCCGCCCAGCTCGCCGACATCGCCGTCTCGTCGGCCCACACGGCCGCCGCGTTCGGGCTCGAGCCCCGCGTGGCGATGCTGTCCTACTCGACGGGCAGCTCCGGGGCGGGCGCCGACGTCGAGAAGGTCGCCGCGGCCACCGCCCTGATCCGCGAGCGGCATCCCGAGCTGCCGGTCGAGGGCCCCATTCAGTACGACGCGGCCATCGACCCCGCCGTGGCGGCCACCAAGTTGCCGGAGAGTGCGGTGGCGGGCAAGGCGACAGTGTTCGTCTTTCCCGACTTGAACACGGGTAACAACACGTACAAGGCTGTGCAGCGCTCCGCCAACGCGGTCGCCGTCGGCCCGGTCATGCAGGGTCTCCGCCGCCCGGTCAACGACCTCTCCCGCGGCGCGACAGTGAAGGACATCATCAACACCGTGGCGATCACCGCGATCCAGGCCGGCGCATGAAGACTCTCGTGCTCAACTCGGGCTCCTCGTCCCTCAAGTACACGCTGTTCAACGGGGGCGAGATCGTCGCCAAGGGACTCGTCGAGCGCATCGGCGAGCCCGGGGGCGAGGCTGCCGACCACTCCGCAGCCCTGCAACGCGTCATGGGCGAGATCGACCTCACCGGGCTCGACGCGGTCGGCCACCGGGTCGTCCACGGCGGCGAGCTGTTCAGCGCGGCCACGGTGGTCGACGACGACATGGTCGCGGCCGTCGACAGCCTCGTGCCACTCGCGCCGCTGCACAACCCCGCCGCCCTCAGCGGCATCGCCGTGGCCCGCAAGCTGCTGCCCGACATCCCGCAGGTCGCCGTCTTCGACACCGCGTTCCACCAGACGATCCCGGCCGAGGGCACGGCCTATGCGATCGATGCGGAGCTGGCGGCGCGCTGGCGGATCCGGCGGTACGGGTTTCATGGGACTTCCCACGCGTACGTGGCCCGGCGCACCGCGGAAATCCTCGGCCGCCCGGTCCCGGACACCAACGTGATCACCCTCCACCTCGGTAACGGCGCGAGCGCGTGTGCCGTCGAGGGTGGCCGCAGCGTCGCCACGTCCATGGGCATGTCCCCGCTGGCCGGCCTGGTGATGGGCACCCGCAGCGGCGACATCGATCCGTCGGTGATCTTCCACCTGCACCGGGAGGCGGGCCTGCCGATCGAGGAGATCGAGCGCTCCCTGACCCGTTTCGGCGGCCTGCAGGGCGTCTCCGGCGACAACGACATGCGAGCCGTCACCCGCCGCCGCGCTGAGGGCGACGAGCGGGCCACGCTGGCCTTCGACCTCTACTGCCGGCGCATCAAGGAGTACGTCGGCAGCTATCTGGCGGTTCTCGGCCGGGTGGACGCCATCACCTTCGCGGCCGGCGTGGGCGAGAACGCCCCGGCCGTGCGCGCGGCTGCCCTGTCCGGCCTGGCGCCGCTGGGCATCGAGATCGACCCCGCCCGCAACGACCGCGGCGAGACGATCATCTCGACGGAGGGCAGCCGGATCGCGGTGTGCGTGGTCCCCACCGACGAGGAGGCGGAAATCGCCCGGCAGACCGAGGAGGCGCTGGCGCGGGGCTGAGCTTCTCCCGGCCTCGGGTGTTGAGCGGACTTTGCGCTTCCCCGGCGCCGGTCAGCTGCTGGCTTCGCAGACGGGCGATCTCTGACCCTTGTCCCCGCTCGCACAGCTGATGTGGCGGACAGGCGGCCTGTGGGGCTCAGCCGCTTGCAGTGCTCGACGCACGAGGGCAGAACGGCGACCGCCCCGCGCCCGGTGGGGTGAGGGGCGGCCGGTCAGTTAGGCAGCCGGGTGGCTCAGCCTCGGGTCAGCTCAGGACCAGCCAGGCGAGCACCGCGACGAGGACGACCGCCACGACCGCGACGCCGATGATCAGCGGGGTCTTGGAGGCGGCAGCGGGTTCCTCGGGTGGGGCACTGTGCGTGAAGGCCCGGAAGGCCTCGGTGTTGCCACTCGGATCGACGCTGTTGTCAGACATGGCCACGACCATAGCGAAGCCCCGCACGCGGCCGACACCACCTACCGGGCCCCTACCAGGCGCAACGCCCGTGTGGGCATGTGACACCCGGGCGAGGGGGGCCTCGCGGCGGCTTGTTCACCCCTTCGTGTCCGCGGGCGCGCCCTACCCTGACGGAGTGGACTCCCGCCGGCAGCTCGACGTCATCGCCGAGATCGTGCGCGTGGCCGCCGCCACCGGGATCGACGTGTGGCTGCGCGGCGGCTGGGCCATGGACTTCTTCCTCGGCGAGGTCACCCGCCCCCACCGCGACATCGACTTCTTCTGCGCGGCGGACGACGCCGCTCCGCTGGTGTCAGCGCTGCACGAAAACGGCTACCGCGACGACCCCGGCCCGCCGCCCGAACAGCAGCGCGACCTGCTGACCGCCGACGGCATCGAGGTCAGCTTCGCGCTCTTCGGCCGCGACACCGACGGCTGCCCGACCGTGGCCGGCGGACCCTACGCCGGGGCACGCTGGCCCGCCGACCTGCTCACCTGGCAGCCGTGCCGGCTCGGCAATGTCACCTGCCGCATCGTGGGGCCGCGGGCGCAGATCGAGATCAAGGAAATGATGCCTGTCTGGGTGCCCGGCGCACCCCGCCGCGACAAGGACGCCTGGGACGTCGCCCGCCTCCGCGCCGCCCTCCTGAGCCCACGCCTCACCAGCCCCACCGCCCGCCAAGCCCCGGCCCCGCGCCCCGCCACCCCCTGACCCGCCCGCGCGCGCCGAGCAGGAAGGAGCACCGGACGGCTCGCGCCGAACCTGAACGAAAGGGCGGGACAGGCCCAGCTGGCGCAGATTGCGGCGCGCCTGGCGTGGACAGGACCGGAACGCGCATGCCGAAGGCACGACCAGTCACGCCGGACACGACGCGCCACACAAGCCACGGACAGAACCCGGCGCCCACGTCCAAGGCACGGCGCGCCACGCAAGCCACGGACAGGACTCGGCACGCTCGTCCAAGGCACAACCCGGCGCGCCGGACACGACGGGCCACGCAATGGACCAGGCGCGCACGATGAAAGCACGACGCAGCGCCAACCCGCCCGCAAGCGACGAGGGTCAGTGCAAGTGGTCGATCGCGATCTTGCCGAACGCCTCGCCGGAATGGAGGCGGGCGAAGGCTTCGGTCACGGCGGAGAAGCCGTACGTCGAGTCGATCACCGGGTGGATGCCCTCGGTCGCGCAGAAGGTGAGCAGGTCGGCGAGCTCGGCCGCCGTGCCCATCGTGCTGCCCAGGATCTCGAGGCGCATCATGAAGACGCGGCGCAGATCGATCTTGGGAAAGGGCCCGCCCGTGGCGCCGCAGACGACGATGCGGGCCTCGGGGGCGGCGCACTTGAGGGAGTGCTCGAAGGTGGGGGCGCCGACGGACTCGATGACGACGCCGACTCGCTCGGGGAGACGCGCGCCCGGCTCGACAGCGATGGCTCCTAGGGCGGCGATGCGGTCACGCTTGGCCTCGTCACGGCTCGTCGCATAGACCCGCTTGCCGAGCGCCGCGGCCAAGATCACCGCGGCCGTGGCGACGCCGCCGCCGGCGCCCTGCACCAGGACGGCCTCCGCCGAGTCGACGCGGCCCCGGGTGGTGAGCATGTGCCAGGCGGTGAGCCAGGCCGTCGGGAAGCAGGCCGCCTCGACGAAGGAGATGCCGGCCGGCTTGGGCACGAGGTTGGCCGCCGGGACGGCCACGCGGTCGGCGAGGGTGCCGGGCCAGCGCTCGGAGAGCAGGGAGAAGCCGCGCGGGTCCTGCGGGTCCTCGATCAGCGCGTGCACCACGACCTCGTTGCCCGCGGGGTCGACCCCCGCCGCGTCGCAGCCGAGGATCATCGGGAGCCGGTCGGCGGGCAGGCCGATGCCGCGCAGGGACCAGAGCTCGTGGTGGTTGAGCGAGCTGGCCCGCACGTCGACGGTCACCCAGCCCGCCGGCGGCGACGGCTCGGGAAGGTCGCCGACGGTGAGAGCGGCGAGGGGCTCGTCCGGTTTGACGGCACTGGCATAGGCGGCGCGCATGCCCGAAACGCTAGTCACCGCGCCAGACCGGCGCCACCCGCCGCCGCGGGCCTGTGGATAACTCCGAGGCCTGTGGACAACCGCCGTCGCGGGCGGAAGCCGGTGGAAGATGGACGCCGGACGAAGACACGGGACAAGCCGTCGGAGGAGGTGCGGAACGAGATGTCAGTGCACGGGCAGCGAGGCTGGAGCTGGAGAGACTGGACGCAGCTGCGCCACCTCGTCACGTTCGGCCGCGCGGGCGACGGCAGCCGCCACCGCCGGCGCCACACGCGGGTCGAGGGCGGAGGGCACGATCAGGTCGGGGCGCAGCTCGTCCGAGACGATCTCGGCGATCGCCTCGGCGGCCGCGACCTTCATGCGCTCGGTGACGCGACGGGCCCGCACGTCGAGGGCGCCGCGGAAGATCCCCGGGAAGGCGAGCACGTTGTTGATCTGATTCGGGAAGTCGCTGCGCCCGGTGGCCACGATCGCCGCGTACTTGTGCGCCACGGCCGGTGGCACTTCGGGCGTCGGGTTGGCCAGGGCGAAGATGATCGCTTCCGGCGCCATGCCGGCGAGCGCGCTCTCCGGGACCGAGCCGCCCGAGACCCCGATGAAGACGTCGGCGCCGATGAGGGCTTCCTGGATCCCGCCCGTACGCCCGGAGTAGTTCGTCCGCGCCGCCAGCCCCTCCTTCACGGGGCCGAGCCCGGGCCGGTCGGCGTGGATGATGCCGCGCGAGTCGCAGACGATCATGTTCGCCCCGAGCACGCCGGCCGCGATGAGCATGTCCGTGATGGCGACTCCCGCGGCCCCCGCACCGCTGATCACCACGCGGAGGTCGCCGAGGCGCCGGCCGAGCAGGGCCACGGCGTTGTGCAGGGCGGCGAGCACCACGACGGCCGTGCCGTGCTGGTCGTCGTGGAAGACCGGGATGTCCAGCAGCTCGTCGAGGCGGCGCTCGATCTCGAAGCATCGGGGCGCGCTGATGTCCTCGAGGTTGATGCCGCCGAAGGAGGGCGCCATGGCGCGGACCACCTCGATGATGCCGTCGACGTCCTGTGTGTCGAGACACACCGGCACCGCGTCGACGCCGCCGAACTGCTTGAACAGCACGGCCTTGCCCTCCATCACGGGCATCGCGCCCTGGGGGCCGATGTTGCCGAGGCCCAGCACGGCCGAGCCGTCGGTGACGACCGCCACGGCGTTGCCCGTCCACGTGTAGTCCCGATAGAGCGACGGGTCCTCGGCGATCGCCGTGCAGACCCGGGCCACACCAGGCGTGTACGCGAGGGAGAGGTCGTCGCGGCTCGCCAGCGGGACGGTCGCGGCGACGGCCATCTTGCCGCGCTGGTGCCGTTCGAAGACGGGATCGGCGGCCAGGGCAGGGTCGAGCTCGAAGCTGAAGAAGGACACAGTGACTCCAGACACGCATCGGGTGAGGCTTGCTCGGGGCCTGCCTCGGCCGACGCGAAGCCACAGGCGAACGCCTCGTCCTGGGCCGCGCGGAGCAATCCTCGATGTCGGTGTGCCAGCCGGCCCGGGGCGCGAGTCTGCGCGGGACGGCGTGCGATGCGGGGGTCACCCGGATGCCGAGCCGCAAGACTTCGGTGTGCTGCGGCTCCTCAGGACGTTAGCCCACGCGCCCCGGGCGGGGCCAGTAACGAAACGCCACCCGGCCGAGGACGTCCGCGACGCCGAAGGTCCGGGAGTCGTCCGTCACGAACTCGTTGTCGCCCTCGATCCACCAGGCGCCGTCCTCGGGGCGGACGACCCGTTTCACCACGAGCAGGTCCGGCCGCGAGCGGAAGCGTGCGACCACGAGGTCGCCCGCGCTTGCTTTCCGCGTACGCCACACGAGCAGCGCATCTCCGGAACGCAACGTGGGCGCCATGGACGGCCCGTGCACCAGGACGGGGAAGAACGGTAGTTGCAACCTCATGGCATCAATCCCGGCTCGCGTGTGCGTCCCCGTGTAAGGGGTAGTGTCAGCGTCGGATCATCGCAAACGTATGGAGGGGTCCTGATGCGACTTCCGCGTATCTTCACGCCGCGCACTGTGGTCAGCGCGCACTGCGACCTGCCGTGCGGGGTCTACGACCCGGCGCAGGCTCGCATCGAGGCGGAGTCGGTGAAGGCCATCGCCGAGAAGTACCAGGCGAACACCGACCCCGAGTTCCGCACCCGCGCCATCCTCATCAAGGAGCAGCGCGCCGAGCTGGTCAAGCACCACCTGTGGGTGCTCTGGACCGACTACTTCAAGGCTCCGCACTTCGAGAAGTACCCGCAGCTCAACCAGCTGTTCAACGAGGCCACCAAGCTCGCCGGCGCCTCCGGTGCCAAGGGCTCGATGGACCCGGCCGTGGGCGACCAGCTCCTGGCCAAGATCGAGGAGATCTCCAAGATCTTCTGGGAGACCAAGCAGGCCTGAGTGCCGCTGTCGCGACGGCCGGAGCGTCCCCGTGGCGCGCCGGCCGTCGCGTTTCCCCGGCCCGGTCGCCCCTTACGCCGCCGATCAAGGCGTGCGGGCGCCGGCCAAGGCCCGTCGCCGATCGCAGCGGGCGGGCGGCCGTCAGGGCGGCCCATGCTCGGCGAGCAAGAGTTGATGCCGGCCACCGAGAGTTGCCGGTGCACGACGGAACGGGCGGCCCGATCGGCTGACCGGATCCGGTCCTGGGCGCCTCGGCGGGCACGGCACCCCCGTCAGGCGCTAAAGTCACGACCATCGGGAGGATGGGGTCGGTGACTCAGCTGCAGACTACGCAATCGGAACCAGCGTTCGGCGACGATGTCGTCCTGCTCACGGTGCCCGCGGACGGTGGCTATCTGGGCGTGCTCCGCACGGCCACGGCCGGCCTCGCGGCGCGCCTGCACTTCGCGCTGGACGAGATCGAGGACCTGCGCATCGCGGTCGACGAGGCCTGCGCCATGCTCCTGGCGATCGCCACGCGCGACGCCGAGCTGGAGTGCCGCTTCGCCGTGACCGAGGACGCCCTGACCGTCGAGGTCACGGTCTCGATCGTGCGCGGCGCCAAGCTGCCCTCGGAGTCCTCCTTCGCGTGGAAGGTGCTGACGGCGCTCACCACCTCCGCCGAGGCCGAGGCCGACGGCCGCCACGCCACGATCCGCCTCCTCACCCGCCGCACCGAGATCTGACGGGCCCGACGAAACCGCGTCCGCCCACAAGGATGTGACGGGCACGACCGCCCCGCACGCTGACAGACGAGGGTGCCCCCACGCACGCAAGCAGACGGCGGAATCAATCCGGACGTCGAGCGGCCGGGGCACCACGACGGCGGCCGGCATCCCGGAAGCAAGAGAAGACCGGAAGCAAGCGAAGAAGAGCCGCGAGTGCCGGCCGAGGATGCCACGCGGCGTTCGAGGACGCGTCTGACAGTTGAGGAAGCGACACAGAAGCAGCCGAGCCGGCCGGCGGCTCAGCGCTTGTTGGCCTCGGCGATGTAGTCCAGGTGCCGCAGGCTGGCCTCTCTCGCGCCCGCGACGTCCTGCCCCCGTACGCAGGCCAGGATCTCCCGGTGATCGGTGTCGATCCGGCTCCAGTAGCCCTCCGGCAGCGCCCCGACCACCTCCTCGCCGTACGTCACCTGGTAGAGCGGCCGCGTGACCAGTTCGAACAGCGGGTTCCCGGTCGCCGACGCGATCGCCGAGTGGAAGGCGGTGTGCGCGGCCATCATGGTGGACAGCTCGTCGAGGTGCGGGTCGAAGAGGGCGCCGCGCAGCTCGATGAGGTGAGTCTCGCTGCGGCGCTCCGCAGCCAAGGCGGCCGCCGGCACTTCGAGGGCGCGGCGCAGTTCGAGCAGATCGGCGAAGCCGACCTCGGCGGCGTTGGTGAGCAGGGTGAGGCCGGTGGACAGGGCCTCGGAGAGCTGCTCGGCGTCGGGGTGGGCGACGAAGCTGCCGCCGGTGACCCCGCGGGTGGTGACGATGAGATGCTGGCTGGCCAGGAGGCGCAGGGCCTCGCGGACGGTGCTGCGGCTCACGCCCGAGCGGACGCAGAGCTCGGGCTCCGGCGGCAGGCGCTCGCCGGGCTGCAGCCGCCCCGATGTGATGTCTGCCCGGAGCTCGTCCGCCAGGAGCTGATAAGCCGGCGGGCGCACCGTCGATCCGGTCATCTGCCCTCACCCCCTTGTGATCCGCCCACCCAGGGTAGGCCCTCGGGCCGAGCCTGTAAGCCCTGATCAGCGAGTATCGGTCCGCGCCGATCAAGTCGGCACAGCCGGCCCACGCCGGCACGCCACCGGGCAGCCGTCAGTTCAGCCCGAGTGCCTTCGTGGTCGGCGGCAGCAGGCAGAGCGCCCCGACCACCGCTCCGAACCCCATCAACAGCGCCCCCGCCCACGCCGGCCCCACATTGAGCAGGAACCCGCCCGACGCGATCAGGAAGAGCTGGACGACGATCGCCGGGCCGCGGGCCCGGGCCGAGCGCCGGGCGAGCGCCCGCGCGATCAGGAAGACGACACCAGCGCCCAGGGCGGCCAGCACCGTGAGGGAGATCGCAACGCCCAGCTCGCCCGCGTCCGTCAGGTCCAGCGCGACCAGGTACGCGGTGAGCAGCACCAGGGACGCGGCCTGCACGAACAGCAGGCGCACCGCCCAGACCAGAGTTGCCGGGGAAGCTACATCCGCAGGGGTCACAACGGTACGATACCGGCCCGGCGCGGGGGCACCTCCGGGGTACAGTGCCGCCCATGCGAGCGTTACTGGTGGTTAATCCGAAGGCCACCACGACGAACGAGCGCAGCCGGGACGTGCTGGTCCGGGCGCTGCGCAGTCAGGTCGAGCTGACGGTGGAGTACACCCGCAAGCGGGGGCACGCCGCCGGGCTGGCCCGGGCCGCCGCCGAGAGCGGGGTCGACGTGGTCGTCACGCTGGGCGGGGACGGCACCGTCAACGAGGCGGTCAACGGCCTGATGACCTCGGCGCCGGGGCTCGCCTCGCACGGCACGTCGCCGGCCTTCCGGCTGCCGGCGCTCGCGGTGGTCCCCGGCGGGTCCACCAACGTCTTCGCCCGGGCGCTCGGGCTGCCCCGCGACTGGGCCGAGGGCACCAGCGTGATCATCGACGGCCTGACGTCGGGCCGGCACCGGGTGATCGGGCTCGGCCGTGCGGACGACCGCTACTTCACCTTCACCGCGGGGCTCGGACTGGACGCGGCGGTGACCCGACGGGTGGAACAGGCCCGGTTGCGCGGTCGCACTTCCACTCCGGCGCTATATGTGCGCTCTTTGATCGGCCAGGTGCTTTCGGGCGAGGACCGGAAGGCGCCACCGTTGTCGATCGAGCGTCCCGGCGAGGAGCCGGAATCGGGTCTCGGGACCGTGATCATCCAGAACACCGCGCCGTGGACCTATGTGGGCGAGCGTCCGATCAACCCGAACCCGCAGGCGTCGTTCGACCGCGGGCTCGACGTCCTGGCCGTTCGTAGCCTGGGTGTTGCTACCACAACACGCACAGTGACGCAGATGACCTCCCGGAACGCCGATCCGCACGGACGCAACGTGCTCCGCCTGCATGATCAGGAGGAGTTCACGGTGGTCGCCGCGCGGCCCCAGTCCTTCCAGCTCGACGGGGACTACCTGGGAGAACGCCAGAAGGTGCACTTTCTGTCCGTTCCCGAAGCGCTGCGAGTGATCTGCTGAGAACGGGGTACCCGTCCTGGATCGCGCATCACGATCCGTCACACAATCGCCGGGAAAAGCTCGGCAGAGCGGCCGGTACCGTACTACATTGATGGGAGCGTTCATCCGCCGGTCCGCGAGAGACCCCCGAACTTCTCTCGCAAACCGGACAAAGGGGTCGTGAGCTAGCTCACCCGACGGGAGAAAGTCCCGGCGCTACCCTTGACATCGCGGGAGTTCGTGAAAGCATTCACAAGCGATAAGAAGTAACCGGATGCCGCTCGCCCGCGTTCTTTATCCAGAAGCGCCGAACGACTTCCTGCACAAAAGCTCGCTCACGCAACGGTGATCAGACGAACGCTGTCCGTCCTTCGCCACTGCGGATGCCGATAAAGAGTAAGTAGTAGTTGGTCAGCACCATTTCGTTCACCCCACCCGAAACAAGGAGTGTTGCCGCCATGGACTGGCGCCACGATGCGATCTGCCGCGACGAGGACCCGGAGCTGTTCTTCCCGATCGGGACGTCCGGCCCCGCGCTCCTGCAGGTCGAGCAGGCCAAGGCCGTGTGCCGGCGGTGCCCCGTGACCGAGTCGTGCCTGCAGTGGGCGCTCGAGTCCGGTCAGGACGCCGGCGTGTGGGGCGGTATGAGCGAGGACGAGCGGCGCGCGGTCAAGCGTCGTGGTGGCCTCCGGGTGTCGGCGCCGACCGCCTGAAGCGGCGACCGCCGGAAACCCGCACCGCCTGAATCTCATTTCTCCCAGCATTCACGCCCCGGGCCGTAGTCGGCGCCGGGGCGTCGTGCTGTCCGGGCATCGATCCTCCGTTAACGATCGCTTACACCACGCAATGGTGACCGAGTGCAGGAATGCGATCACCGTCCCCCGCACGATCTTCGCGAAATGATCTCGAAATCGTCGTCCGGTGACGCAGCGATCAGTTGCGGTCACGGTGGATGAGAGTGCGATGAGAACATGAATGGAAGCCACAACAGGATCGCGCCCCGCTGAGGAGATCCTGAAAACGGCGCGGCGAAGCAGGAACGGGACGAAGCGTCAATCAGGCCGCGGGCACAGCCGCCGGCCGGGCCACCGCCGCCAGCACCCGCGCGGCAACGAGCGACACCAGCGCCGGCGTGTCGGTGAGCGGCGAAGCCACGTACGACACGCCCGCGTCCGACGCCGAGGCCACCGTCGCGTCCCACAACAGCCCGGGTGCGAGGAAATAGGACGCCAAGGCGATCCGCCGGCACCCAGCGGCCCGCAACGAGCGCACGGCATCACCGGACACCGGCGGCGCGGCGGAAGCATAGGCGACCCGGCACGGCACGCCCAGACGATCTCCGAGCGCCGCAGCGGCCGCAGCCACCGTCTCCCGCGCCCCGGCATCCCGCGTCCCCGCAGCAGCCAGCACAACGCCGTCAAGACCAGCGTCACCGAGCCAGCAGGAGGGAGCAGCGTCACCCAGCCAGCTGGAGGGACCAGCGTCACCCAGCCAGCCGGAGGGACCAGCGTCACCCAGCCGGGTGATCAGACCGTCGAGCAGAAGCGACGGCACCACGCCACCAACCGGACCGAGCACGTCAGCCAGCGCCACGTCGAGCGAAGCCGGCGCCGCCGCGATCTCCGCCGGCACATCCACCCGCCCGTGGAAGGCGGCCGTCAGCAACAGCGGCACCAGCACGGCGCGCCGGTGTCCGGCGGCGGCGAAGGAGGCGAGCACCTGACGCGGCCGGGGCACGCTGTGATCAAGGTACGACGCCCGCACGTCCCACGCCGGGTGCAGCGCCCCGACGGCCCGGGCGAGCGCCTCGGTCGCCTGCGCCGCCCGCGGATCACGCGACCCGTGGGCAACGAGCGTGACGGCTAGACGTGGAGGCCGCATTCGGTCTTCTCGAACATCGCCCAGCGGCCGGCGCGTGGGTCCTCCCCGGCCTTGGTACGGCGGGTGCACGGCCAGCAGCCGATCGACCCGTACCCCTTCTTGAAGAGCTCGTTGACCGGCACGTTCCAGCGCGCGATGTACGAGTCCACGTCGGACTGGGTCCACGCCGCGATCGGGTTGACCTTGACCTTGCCCTTCTTGGCGTCGAAGGCGACGACGGGCGTGTTGGCGCGGGTCGGCGACTCGTCGCGGCGCAGCCCGGTGGCCCAGGAGTCGTAATCGGACAGGGCCCGCTCGAGCGGCTCGACCTTGCGCAGGAAGCAGCACTCGTCGGGGCTGCGGGCGAAGAGGCGCGGCCCGAACTCCCCGTCCTGCTGGCCGACCGTCATCCGCGGGCGGATCGACCGTACGTTGACGTTCATGGTCGTGGCGACGATGTCGCGCACCTTGAGCGTCTCGGGGAAGTGCAGCCCCGTGTCGAGGAACACGACGTCCACGCCGGGGGCGACCCGCGAGAAGAGGTGGGCGACGACGGCGTCGGCCATGGAGCTGGTCACACAGAACCGCGAGCCGAACGTCGACGCGGCCCAGCGCGCGATCTCCTCGGCCGGCGCGTCGGCCAGCAACGAAGCGCCTTCAAGAGCCAGCGACTGCAATTCAGCAGCGGTACGGCGGCCGGCAGCAACCGGCGCGCTCAGCGACACCAGGCCGAGGTCTTGAGCGACGATCATCGGTTCACTCCCTTGGACAGCAACCCGTTGAACTTGACGGTGAAGACACGGGCACAGGAGTGGCACTCCCACGCCCCGTGCGAAGCCTCGTTCGGATAGAGGTCCTCGTCGCCGCAGTAGGGGCAGTACAGCGGAGTGGATCTGGCGTCACTCATTTCAGCAACTCCTCATCAGCCCGGACGACCCAGTCGGCGAAGGTCTCGCCGTCCGTGCGCCCCTCCAGGTAGCGAAGAGCGAGCCTCTCGACGTACTCGGGAAGCTCCTCCGCGGTGGCCTTGAGCCCCCGCAGCTTGCGGCCGAAGCCGGCGGTCTGGCCCTGTGCCATGCCGAGCCCGCCGCCGAGGTGGACCTGGAAGCCCTCCACCTGCTCGCCGTGGGCGTTCATGACCAGCTGACCCTTGAGTCCGATGTCGGCGACCTGGGTGCGGGCGCAGGCGTTCGGGCAGCCGTTGATGTGGATGGAGATGTCGGCGTCGAAGTCGCGCAGCCGCTCCTCGAGCCGGGCGACGAGCTCCTCGCCGCGCGCCTTGGTCTCGACGATGGCGAGCTTGCAGTATTCGATGCCGGTGCAGGCCATCGTGCCGCGGCGCCAGGCCGACGGCCGGGCCTCCAGCCCGATGCCGCGCAGGCCCGCGACGAAGGGTTCGACCTGGTCGTCGGCGATGTCCAGGACCAACAGCTTCTGGTACGGCGTCAGCCGCACCCGATCCGACCCGTGCGCCGCGACGAGGTCCGCCAGCTTGCCGAGCTGCGTCCCGGAGGAGCGGCCGACGACCGGGGCGGCACCGACGTAGTTGCGGCCGTCCCTCTGCTTGTGCACGCCGATGTGATCGATCGGCTTCGCGGGCAGCACGGGTGCCGGCCCGTCGATGAGCGCCCGGCCCAGGTACTCCTTCTCGAGCACCTCGCGGAACTTCGCGACGCCCCAGTCGGCCAGCAGGAACTTCAGCCGGGCCCGGTTGCGCAGCCGCCGGTAGCCGTAGTCGCGGAAGATCCCGACCACGCCCTCCCAGACGTCCGGGATGTCCTCCAGCGGCACCCACACGCCCAGCCGCTCGGCCAGCCGGGGGTTGGTGGAGAGGCCGCCGCCGACCCAGAGGTCGAAGCCGGGGCCGTGCTGCGGGTGCTCGACGCCGACCAGCGCGATGTCGTTGGTCTCGTAGGGCGTGTCGGCCAGCCACGAGATCGTCGTCTTGAACTTGCGCGGCAGGTTGGAGTAGCGCGGGTCACCCACGTACCGCTCGACGATGGTGTCGATGGCCGGCTGCGGGTCGAGGACCTCGTCGGGCGAGACGCCGGCGACGGGACTGCCGAGCACGACGCGCGGGCAGTCGCCGCACGCCTCGGTGGTCTCCAGGCCGACCGCCTCGAGCCGGCGCCAGATCTCCGGCATGTCCTCGACGCGGATCCAGTGCAGCTGGATGTTCTGCCGGTCGGTGAGGTCGGCGCTGTCCCGGCCGAACTCGGTCGAGATCTCCGCGATCGTGCGCAGCTGGGCGACGGTCAGCGCGCCGCCGTCGATGCGGACGCGGAGCATGAAGAACTCGTCCTCCAGCTCGTGCGGCTCGAGCACGGCCGTGCGGCCGCCGTCGATGCCCGCCTTGCGCTGGGTGTAGAGGCCCCACCAGCGGAAACGTCCGCGCAGGTCCTGCGGGTCGATCCCCGCGAAGCCGGTGTGGGCGTAGATGTTCTCGATCCGCGCCCGGACGTTGAGCGGGTTGTCGTCCTTCTTGATCCGCTCGTTGGGGTTCAGCGGCTCACGGTGTCCGAGCGCCCACTGTCCCTCGCCTCGCGCCTTGCGGGGGCGGGCGGCGGGGGCCGCGGGAGTGTTGCTGGGCGCCATGTCGGCGTTCCTCCGAGTAATCGAGGGCACGCGACGACATGCACGGCTGGTCCCGCGACATCAGTGTCAGGTGGGTGCCGGCGCGTCTCGCGCGCCCGGAAAGCGATCGGGCGGCGTCAGGAAGCCGGACACATCGCGCTGCGGACACGGCCGTAATCCACGTGGCGCCGGGCCACGAAGCGGCGGTCAACTGCAGCGGTCATGTCGGCAAGCCTCTCACGGGAAAGCATTCTCGGCCAGAGGGGTCCAGATTCCGGGAGTGTGGCGGCAGCCACGCTCCGTTCGTTCACCTTCCGGCCGCCCATCGGGCCCGATGAATTAAGGCGCCCCCGGTACAACCGGACACCGTGACCGCGACCACCCTGATCAAGGCCGAGCCGGCCGCGCCCGAGCTGCCGACCCCACGCCGGTGGTCCCTGGTCTACCCGTGGCTGCTCCCGGCAATCGCGATGGCCGTGGTGGGCGGGATCGGGCTGTCCCGCCCGGCGCTCGGCTGGGACGAGCACGCGACCTGGTCGGCGGCCATGCGCACGCCCGCCCAGATCCTCGACTTCGCCGGGAACATGGACGGCGTCATCGCCCCCTACTACCTCTTCACCCACTTCTGGACCGCCGCGTTCGGCGACGCCGTGGGGACGATCAGGCTCCCGTCGCTCATCGCCGTCGTGCTGGGCACGGGGCTGGTCGGGGAGCTGGGCCGGCGACTCTTCGGACCCGGGACCGGCCTCACCGCGGGGCTGATCGTCGCCGCCGTGCCCCAGCTCTCCCGCTATGCCCAGGACGCCCGGGCGTACGGGATCGCCTTCTTCTTCGCGGTCCTGGCCACCCTCCTCCTGTACGTGGCCGTCGAGCGCCCCACCTGGTGGCGCTGGGCCGCCTACGGGGCCGCCCTGACCCTGCTCGGCGCCACGCACATGATCGGTTTCCTTGTCCTCGCGGGTCACGTGGTCACGGTCGCGCTGCGCCGGCGCGACGCCCGGGTCCCGATCCGGTGGGCCGTCATGGTCGCCGCCGCGCTGCTCCTCGTCTCGCCGCTGATCTATCTCGGTCTCACCCAGCGCGGCACCCAGCTCGAGTGGATCGCGCCGCTCGACCTGCACCAGGTGCTCATCGCGCCCGGCATGATCTTCGGGGCGCCGGCGGCCGGGCTGCTCGTGATCGGCCTCGCCCTCGCCGCCCGATGGGAACGGCCGGCACTGCCGGGCGAGCTCGGGGCGCTGGCCGCGATCCCGCCGATCCTGCTCATCGCGGTCTCGTTCGTCACGTCACCGCTCTGGGTCCCCCGGTACGTGCTCTTCGTCATCGCGCCGCTCGCCCTGCTGGCCGCTGTCGCGTTGCGGGGGCTCCGGTGGCGTACCGTCGCGGCTTTGATCTTGATTGCCGCCATGGGCTTCGAGATGCAGCAGACCTTCCGCGGTCCCGCGTCGCACGGCGGCATGGACTTCCGGAAAGCGGCGGCGATCGTGCAGTCGCGGCTCCAGCCGGGCGACGGGGTCGTCTACGGCCGGATCGGCACGTGGTCGCTGCGCGCCGGGCTCGACTACGAGCTGCGGGACAGCGCCGTCAAGCCGGACGACCTGCTGCTGCGCGAGCCCGCGGCCGAGGCGGGCGGGCTGGACGGCGTCGAGTGCCCCGGGCTGACCTGCTTCACCACCGACCGCGTCTGGTACGTCGGCGCGCGCCAGGCCGGCGACCCGATGTCCAACGCGGGCGACGAGCTGCGGGCCAAGTTCAAGGCCGAGTACAAGCGGACCGGCTACTGGCTGCTACCCCTGGGCACGATCGCGTTGTACGAGCGCAAGGTGCCGTAGGACACAGGAAATCCTGCCAGCCTGGATCGGTGCGGAGGAACCTGTGCTGGCTGGCGCCCGCCGTCCTGACGGCGCTTGTCACGGCGTACCAGGCAGCCACTCCGCAGCTGTGGCGCGACGAGCTGGCCACGTGGAGTGCGGCCCGGCGGCCCGTACCCGAGATCTTCGCGCTCGGGCAGCACATCGACGGCGTCACCGTGCCGTACTACCTGCTCGTGCACGGCACGATCGCCCTCGTCGGCGACTCGCCGGTGGCCCTGCGGCTGCCGTCACTGGTCGCGATGACCGCCGCCGCCGCGTGCACCGCGCTGCTGGCCCGGCGCCTGTGGGGACCCTTCCCGGCCCTGCTCGCCGGCTTGCTCTTCGCGGTGCTCCCGGTCATCTCCCGGTACGCGCAGGAGGCGCGCGGCTACGCCCTCGCCATGTGCTTCGCGGCCCTGGCCACCCTGCTGCTGCTCCGGGCGCGGGACAAAGGCGGCTGGACCGCGTACGGGCTCAGCGTCGCCGCCCTGGGTCTCGCCCACCAGCTCGCCCTGCTGATCCTTCTAGGCCACGCGGGCCGCAAGAAGGCCTGGCTCGCCGCCGTGTTGCCCGCTGTGGCGGTCGTCGTCCCGTTCACTCTGCTCGGCCTCGGGCAGCGCGACCGGCAACTCGACTGGCTGTCCCGCGCCGACTTGACGACCCTGGCCAACTTTCCGGAGACACTGTTTCTGTCCGGGGTCCTCGGCGGTGCTGTCTGCGCGCTGGCGGTCGTCGCGTCACACCGGCGACTGCTGCTGACAGCTGTGCTGCCCGTACTCGTCCTGTTCGCCGTCGACCAGCTGATCACGCCCATGTTCGTGGGGCGCTACCTGCTCTTCGTGGTGCCGCTGCTCGTGGCGCTCGCCGGGCGAGGACTCGCGCTGCTCCGGCCCGTACCGGCGCTGGTGGTCCTGATCGTCCTGGCCCTGATCGGGCTGCCGGTCCAGAACGACATCCGCCGCACGCACTCGCCCTTCGACTATCGCGGGGCGGCCGCCGTGATCCACGCCGGGGCGCGGGAGGGAGACGCGATCGTCTACGCCCCGCGCGACGGCTGGCAGTTCACCGACATCGGGCTGCGCTACTACCTGGGGAACGACCTGCCCGACGACGCGCTGCGCGTGGCCGGCCCGGAGGAGAACGACTCCCTGTGGGCGACCGAGTGCCCGGACCCCGCCGCCTGCCTCACGGCGGACCGGGTCTGGACGCTCAGCGCCGACAACCTCGAGACCGGCCGCCGCGCAGGCGTGACCGACCAGCTGACGACCGCGACGCAGGCGGTGCTCGCCCGCTCGTACCGGCAGCTGCAGGTGACGCGGATCGAGGGCTTCACGATCGCCCTCTTCGTCCGCTCCTGACCAGCACGCTCAGGAACGTCTCAGGTTGTACCCCGGACATGCGGGGCAACTCTCCGTGGCATGACGGTCACGGTCTTCGCCCCCGCTCCCCAGCTCACGGTCACCATCGAGCAGCAGGCCGGCGACGTGGAGCTGCACGTCCACCCCGGCAGCCAGGGCATCTGGCAGGCGCGGATGGTGGTCGCCCTCGGCGTCCCGGTCACGGTCTGCATCACCGCCGGCGGCGAGACCGGCGACATCATCCGCCGGCTCCTGGAGCAGGAGGACCTGACCGTACGCCCGGTGGCCCGCGAGTCGGGCAGCGGCTGGTACGTCCACGACCGCCGCGACGGCAGCCGCTCCACGATCGCCGAGCACCCCGGTGCCGCCCTGGTCCGGCACGACCTCGACGAGCTCTGCACGCTCACCCTCGCCGAGGGCCTCCAATCGGAGGTCAGCCTGCTCAGCGGGGCCGCCGGGCCGGACGTGATCGACCCGGACGTCTACCGCCGCCTCGCCGCCGACCTGGGCGCCCACGGCAGCAAGGTCGTCGCCGATCTCTCCGGTGACCACCTCGACGCCGCCCTCGCAGGCGGTCTCACCGTCGTCAAGGTCAGCCACGAGGAGCTGCTCGACGACGGCCGCGCCGCCGACGACAGCGTCGAGGCGCTGGTCGAGGCCGCTCACAAGCTCCGCGACGAGGGCGCCGAGCAGGTCTTGATCAGCCGGGCCGACCAGCCCGCGCTCGCCCTCGTGGACGACAAGCCGCTGCTGGTCACGCTGCCCGCCCTGCAAGTCGTCGACCACCGCGGCGCCGGCGACTCGATGACGGCCGGCGTGGCCGCCGTCCTGGCTCGCGGCGGCGACATGGAGGAGGCCCTGCGGACGGGCGCGGCGGCGGGCGCCCTCAACGTGACCCGCCACGGCCTGGGCACCGGCCGCGGCGAGGCCGTCGAGCAGCTGATCAAGCGGGTCGAACTGACGCCGCTCGACTAGGGTCTGTCCCTAGCGCTTGGCCAGGGGGACGACCAGCACGGCCTCGGTGCCACCGCCCGCGCGGTTGCGGAGCTCGATGCTGCCGCGCAGCTCGCCGGTGGCCAGCGCCCGGACGATCTGCAGGCCGAGCCGCCCGCTCGCCTCGGCCCGGAAGTCCTCGGGCAGCCCGCGCCCGTTGTCGGCCACCGTGACGTGCAGCTGCTTGCGGAACCGGTGCGCCGACACCACGACCTCGCCGACCGGCTCGGCGGGAGCGGGCGGGAGGAGGCCGGAGGTGTCCGGGGCGACGGCGTCCTCGTCGGGCGGCGGGAAGCCGTGCTCCACCGCGTTGATGAGCAGCTCGTTGAGGACCATCACCAGCGAGGTGGCGATCTCGGCGGGGAGCACGCCGAAGGTGCCCTCGCGGCGCATCTTCACGGAGATCTCGGTCGCGGCGACCTCGGTCGCGGCGGTGGCCACGCGGTCGACGATGCCGTCGAACTCGACCGACTCGTCGGCGTCGGCGGACATCGACAGCGTCTCGTGGACGAGCGCGATCGAGGCGACGCGGCGTACGGACTCCTGCAGGGCCATCCGCGCCTCGGGGATGTCGACCCGGCGGGCCTGCAGGCGCAGGAGCGCCGCCACGGTCTGCAGGTTGTTCTTGACGCGGTGGTGGATCTCCCGGATCGTCGCGTCCTTGGTCATCAGGGCGCGGTCACGGCGGCGCACCTCGGTGACGTCGCGGACCAGGACCAGGGCCCCGATGGGTACGCCCGCGGGCATCAGCGGCAGCGACCGCATGAGCACCGTCGCGCCCCGGGCCTCGACCTCCATGCGCGGCGGTGCCTCACCCCGCAGGGCGGCGTTGACCCGCTCACTCGCGTCCGTGCCCTCCAGCGGGTCGTGGGCCAGCCGGCTGGAGAGCACCGACAACTCCTCGCCGACCAGGTGGGCATTGAAACCCAGCCGCCGGTACGCGCTCTGGGCGTTCGGGCTCGCGTACGTGACCTTGCCGGAGGCGTCGAGGCGCACCAGCCCGTCCCCGACGCGGGGCGCGGAGGTCGTCTCCCCGGGGTGCGGCGGGGGCGGGAAGGTGCCGTCGGCGACCATCTGGGCCAGGTCGTCGGCCGTGGTCAGATAGTTGAGCTCGAGCTGGCTGGGCGTGCGCGCGGTGGAGAGGTTGGTGTCCCGCCCGATCACGCCGATGATCTCGGGGCCGCCCCCGTCGACCCGCATCCGCACGGGGATGGCCTCGTGGCGGGCGGGGGTGTCGCCGTACCAGACGGGGTCGCCCTCGCGCCAGATGCGGCCCTGGGCATAGGCGATGTCCAGATGCGCCACCTCGGGGCCGCCGACGATCTTGCCGACCTGGTCGTCCTGGTAGGCCGTCGGGGCGGTCGTCGGGCGCACCTGGGCGACGCAGAGGAAGGCCCGCGGCTGCCCCGGCTCGCCCCGGACCGGCACCCACAGCAGCAGGTCGGCGAAGGACAGGTCGGAGAGCAGCTGCCAGTCGCCGGCGAGCCGGGTCAGGTGGTCGATGCCGGCCGGGCCGAGCCCGGTGTGCTCGTCGGCGAGGTCACGCAGCGTGGACACGCCTCAAGCGTGCCACGTCGGCCCGGGACCGTGCGCTCAGAGGGTGGCGGTGACCTTCTTGAGCCCGCGCGGCGCGTCCGGGTCCTCGCCCCGGGCCAGCGCCAGCGAGAGCGCGAGCTGCTGCAACGGCAGGATGTCGAGCAGCGGCGCGTAGCGCTCGTCGACCTCCGGCACGGCCAGCCGGCCCGCGGCGCCCGCGATGTCATGGGCACCGATCGTGACGACGTCGGCCCGGCGCTCCCCGAGCCGGGCGACGACCTCCGCCATCGAGCCGCCGCCGGGGCCGTTGCCCACGACCGCGAGCACCGGCACGTCCGGGTCGGTCATGGCGAGCGGCCCGTGCAGCAGATCGGCGCCGGAGAAGGCGAGCGCCGGCAGGTAGGACGTCTCCATCAGCTTGAGGGCGGTCTCACGGGCGGTCGGGTACGCGTACCCGCGGCCCGTGGTGACCAGACGCGACGCGAACCGGTAGCGCTGCGCCAGCTCCTCGGCGCCGTGCTCCGCCAGCGTCCGCTCGGCGAGCTCGGGCAGCCGGCCGAGCGCCTCCCGCTCCTCGGCGCCGGGCGTGCCGTCGCCGGTGCGGATGCCCTCGACGAGCAGCAGCAGCGCGAGCAGCTCCGCGGTGTAGGTCTTCGTGGCGGCGACCGCGCGCTCGTGCCCGGCGGCCACGTCGATGCTCAGCTCGGCGGTCTCCGCGAGCGTCGAGCCGGGGTTGTTCGTCACCGCCAGGGTGAGAGCACCACTCTCCCGGGCGACTTTCAGCACCTCGGTGAGGTCGGGTGAGCCGCCGCTCTGGCTGACCCCCACGACGAGCGCGCCCGTGAGGTCGGGACGCGCTCCGTAGAGCGTGATCGCGCTCGGCGAGGCGAGTCCGACGGGGATGCCCAGCCGGATCTCCGTCAGGTACGCCCCGTAGAGCGCGGCGTGGTCCGACGTGCCCCGCCCGACGAACACGACGTGCTTGGGGCGCTGCTCGGCGACCGCGGCTGCCACCTTCGCGATCGCGGCGGCGGCTTCCCCCTCGAGCAGCCGCGCGTATCCCGCCGGCTGCTCCGCGATGTCGGCCGCCATCCCCTGGCCTCGCTGCGTCACTGGTCCTCCCCTGTCGCGCCTGCTGCTCGTACGCTGCGCAGTGTTGCACTTTTGAGCGCGGAACCGCAACGTTCTGAGCATGAACGCGCAGCATTCGGGGACTGACATATTGGTGCGCTTCGCCTAGGCTCGCCAATGGCTTCTCGGCGTGCTCCGGCATGCCACCCGGCGTGTTCCGCGCGATGTCACCGGCGGCATCGGCCACGCGCGCGAGGAAGGCACGGCCATGGACGATGCCCGGCGCTCCGCCGCCCGCGAGCTGGAGCATGCCCGCGCGGCGCTCGACCGCGGCGACCTCGCCGGGGCCGCCGACCACGTGGCCGGCGCCATCGCCCACGCCCCCACCCTGCCCGAGATCCAGGAGCTGCTGAGCCTGCTCGCCGAGCGCGCGGACGGCGCCCTGGAGCTCTTCCCGCTCGAGCAGCACGCCTTCGTCGGCACCGTCGTCGCCCGCGCCCACCTGCTCGCCGCCGCCGGCCGCCCCGAGGACGGCCTCCCCTTGCTGGCCGCCGCGAGCGGGCACACCCCGGGCGTCGACTGGGCGGGCGTGCCCTGGGTCAGCGAGCCGGGGCTGGGCGTCCGGATGGAGCCCGGCATCCTCGCGCGCGTCGTGATGCAGCTCTGCACGGCCATCGGGGACCCGGCGCCGGAGGGCGGGCTGGCGGCGCTCCGGCCGTACCTGACGCTGGTCGGGCACGCGGTGACCGCGCACCCGGACCACGCGATGCTGCTGGGCGCCGGCTCGGCGCTGGCCCGCCGGCTCGGCGAGGCGGACCTGGCGGTGGAGTGGGCGCTGCGGGGGACCCGGCTGCGGCCCTCCAAACTGGCGGAGATCTGGCTGGGGTACGCCTACCGCAGCGCCGGCCGCATCCCGGAGTCCCTGGCCGCATTGCGCCGCGCGGTCATGTACGACCCCGAGGACCTCTCCGTCTATGCCGACATCGCCGGCACGCTCGCCGACGCCGGCCGCCTCGACGACGCCCTCCTCTGGATCGACCGCGCCCTGTCCCTCGACCCCGGTTTCGAGTGCGCCGTCCACACCGGCCACCGCCTGCGCTACCAGGCCGACGGCGACCTCACCCACCTGGTCCGGCTGGCCGACTTCCAGCGCGACCATCCGGACGACAGCCACGAGCACACCGACCTCGCCGAGTGCTGCGCCGACCAGCCCTGGCTGAGCCGCGTCCCGTCCGCCCCCGACACCCCGGTCGACCCGGCCCGCCTCACCGCCGTCCCGCTGGCCAAGGGCTCACCCCTCGCCTACACCGGCGCGGGCCCCGAGGCCGTTGCCCGCCTCCACCGCCTGGCCCATCCCCTGTGGCCCCACCCGCCGGCCGCCTACGACGCCGCCCTGGGCCTGGTCCTCGTCGAGCCGGCCGAGCTCCTCGCCCTCGTCGCCGACCCCCCGCCCGCCCCGGACGACGAGGTGGGCCGGGCCCTGGCCGCCCACGACCCCACTCTCTGGGCCCGCTGCGCCCGCGTCTGGGCCTGCCTCGGACTCCTCCACCACGACACCGACCAGCCCTGGAGCGAATCCACCCGCCGCCGCCACCTGGTCGACCTCGCCACCGGCGGCCTCGACCCCATCACCGAGGCGGCCCTCTTCGCCCTCGTCACCTACGCCTGGGTCGACCCGGCCGCCCGCTCCGACGTCGCCGCCCTCGCCACCCGCCGCCTCGACGACGCCGCCGCGGCCCGCCTCGCCGACCACACGAGCGACGCCCTGGCCTGGTCCGTCGCCCAGCTCGCCCTCGCCACCCCGGACCTCGGCCGCGAGGCCCGGGACCGCGCGTCCGCCCTGGTCCGCGACCTGGAAAGCGTCGCCGCCCCGGTCCCCCGCCAGCGCGGCCGCCTCCGCCGCTGGTTCTCCGGCCGCTGACCCGCTCGCTGCTCCGAGCCGTCACATCCCCGGCCGCCGGCCCGCTCACTGCTCCGAGCTGTTACTCGATGACGGCGATCAGGTCGCCCTCCTGGACGACGTCGCCCTCGTGGACGGAGAGCTCCTTGAGCGTGCCGCCGGACTCGGCCAGGACCGGGATCTCCATCTTCATGGACTCGAGGATCACGAGGGTGTCGCCCTCCGCGACCTCGGCGCCCGGGGCGGCCACGACCTTCCAGACGTTCGCCACCATCTCAGCACGGATCTCGTCGGCCACGGTGCCGTCCTTCCACCAGTCACTGGGGACCTCATCCAATCATGATTTCCGGGTACGAGCCCAGCGGCCGGACGGGCAACTCGGGGCGACTACCATCGGCGGGTCGGACAGGTCACGCGGTTCCGCCGCGGCCGGTCCGGATCGAGCTCGGACCCGGCGGGCGGCGGCGCCGTGCGGCGGGTCCGGAGAAGCAGCGACGACAGGAGAGCGGCATGGCGAAGAAGGCCCGGAAGAAGAAGGCTCGTAAGAAGAGCGGCGCGAACCACGGCAAGCGTCCCAACTCCTGAGCCGTGGCATGACGAAGGGCCCGCACCGGTGATCGGTGCGGGCCCTTCGACGTCACGACCTCTGGTTACGGCAGGTATTCGTGGCTCTCCGCCTCGACGACGTGCTCGCTCAGCTTGATCTTGATGCGCTCGCGCAGCTCCCGGGGCGCCGTCTCGGCCCCGCAGCAGCGGGCGACCAGCGCCTTGACCTCATGCTCGATGCCGTACTCGCGCAGGCAGTCGGAGCAGTCGTCGAGGTGATGCTTGATCAGCGCGCGCCGCTCGTCGCTGCACTCGAGGTCGAGGTAGAGATAGACCTCGCTGATCACGACGTCGCAGTCGGCCTTGTCCTTGTCGTCGTCGCTCATGTCGCTCAGGCCTCCTGGGCGGCGGGAGCGGACGCGTCGGACGTGCGGGTCACGCCCCGGTCGGCGGCGTACTGCTCCAGCATCTTGCGGAGGTTACGGCGTCCGCGGTGCAGGCGCGACATGACCGTGCCGATCGGCGTGCCCATGATGTCGGCGATCTCCTTGTACGAGAAACCCTCGACATCGGCGAGGTAGACGGCGAGACGGAACTCCTCGGGCAGCTGCTGCAGCGCGTCCTTGATGTCGCTGTCGGGCAGCCGGTCCAGCGCCTCGGTCTCGGCCGAGCGCAGACCCTGCGACGTGTGCGACTCGCTCGAGGCGAGCTGCCAGTCGGTGATCTCCTCCGTGGGCGCCTGCACGGGCTGCCGCTGCTTGCGCCGGTAGGAGTTGATGTAGGTGTTGGTCAGGATCCGGTAGAGCCAGGCCTTGAGGTTGGTGCCCTCCTCGAACTGGTGGAAGGCGGAGAACGCCTTGAGGAACGTCTCCTGCACCAGGTCCTCGGCGTCGGCCGGGTTCCGCGTCATGCGCAGCGCGGCAGCGTAGAGCTGATCCACGAAGGGCATGGCGTCACGCTCGAAGCGCGCCCGGTCCTCGTCGGTCCGTGCACTCCGCTTGGTCCTGCTGGTCCGCTCTGCTGGCGTCACCCGCACCTCTCCCCTCGACTGCCCCGCCGAGGATACGGGTAGTGCCCCGCTCGCGGTTTCGAAAACCGCCGGTGTGCTGACACTCACCGATGGCGTGACCGCCGGGAGCGACGCGGCGGGCCACTCCGGCGAATGCAGAAGCTCCTGCACCTTGCGGGCGGGCAGGCCGCTCCGCTCGGCGAAACCTGTTCCGGCATGCACCTCAAGTACCCCTTCCGACGTACAGCCTTCCGGGGGTAGTAACCACGAACGGGCTGTCCGCATTCCGACCGGCATCGATCAGTGGGCCCACGCATTCCGGCGCAGCCAGTCGACAACGGCGGCGGCCGTGCCGGGGAGGTCCTTGCGCAGGTCGTGCACGGCGCCCGGACGCACGACGACTGAGACGTTCGCGCTGGCCACAGGCACGCCGAAGGGGTCCCGGTCGCCGTTCACGACCAGCGTGGGCAGCGACGACGGCAGCTCCGCAGCGCGGCTTTTGTCCGTCTTGCCCGGCGGGTGCAGGGGGAAGGCCAAGGCCAGCACCCCGGCCGCGCCGACGGCCACGGCAGTGCGACACGCCACGCGGGCACCACTCGACCGGCCGCCGACGATCAGCGGCAGCGGAGAGGCCAGCGACGAGACCACAGCGGTCCACGCCTCGTCGAGATGGGTGGCCGGAGCGGGGGCGCGACGGCCGGCGACGCGGTAGGGCTGGGTGACCAGGGCCACGCGCAGGCCGGCCGCGACCGCGGCGTCGTGGACGGCGGTCAGGTCGGGCGCGTCGACGCCGCCGCCCGCGCCGTGCCCCAGGACGAGCGACGCCCCGGGAGCGCCGGCGGGATCCGTGATGCGGACCCGCGCCGTGCCCCGGGGCGTGGTGATCTCGAGCTCCTGCACGGGTCGAACCTAGCGTGCGGTGGGCTCCAGGGTGAGCAGCTTGCGGTCCGCCTCGTCGGTCCCGTCGTCGACCGGGTCGCCGTTCGGCTGCACCCGCTCCCGCCAGGCGATCAGCATGGCCCGCCGCTCGCGGGGCGTCGTGCCGCCCCAGACGCCGTGGCAGTCGCCGACCTGCAGGGCCCAGGCCAGGCAGGCCCCCCGGACCTCGCACGAGCCGCAGAGCGCGACGGCGCCCTCGGTCGGCTCGTTGGGCGCCGGGAAGAACGTCTCCGGATCGACGGTGCGGCAGGCGCCGCGGGTGCGCCAGGCCTCGTCGGACCGGCGTTCGCCGAGCGCCTCCAGCAGCCGTGGATCACGGCGTGCGATAGCGACCTCGTGCGGCCGCGGCATACGTGCGCGTGTCATCAGCCCACCTCCCCCGTGGGTGCCGGCGGGGCTGTGGTGCCGTGGTCCGCACGGTACGAACCCGTCACCACGCCGGCGCAGTTTTCTATCGCACGGAGAAGGGGCGGAACAAGGGGCTTATCTATTTCCCAACAAACTTTCCAGTTACGGAACGCACGATACCGGGGCGAAACGCGTCACCACGGGCGGCGTTCCGGCAACTTCGGACATCGTCCGTTTTCGCAATCCGTGGGAGCGCGCCCACGGCCGTTCACCGATCGGCAAGATCAGAAAAGCACATCCTCGAGAACCTCGGCGGCCGGGGCGGTCAGCTGCGGCCCGTTGTTGCGCACGTTCCCGACGGCGGCGCCCACCGGGCGTACCTCGATCAGGGTGTCGAGATCGCCGGGCGTGAGCGGCCGCAGCAGGCCGGGGTCCGCGCTCTCCGCGGCCAGCCACTCGTCCCACCGCTCGGGCGGGAGGATCAACGGCATCCGATCGTGTACGCGAACCAGCCCGCCGAGCGCCGCGGTCGTGATCACGCCGCAGGTCATCGTGTCCTCGCGCCGCGTCCAGAGCCCCGCGAACGCGAGCACCGACCCGTCGCGCGGCGTCATGTAGAAGGGTTGTTTCCGCTTGCCGTCGCGCACCCACTCGTACCAGCCGTCGGCCGGCACCAGGCAGCGCCGCCGTTCGAACGACGACTTGAAGGCGGGCAGCCGGTCGACCGTCTCGGCCCGCGCGTTGATCATGGCGCCCTTGTGCCCCGGGAGCCCCCAGCGCACGGTGTCGACGACCCGGGCCGCGTGCGTGCCCGACACCCGGATCACCGGCACCGGGTCGGTGGGCGCGACGTTCCAGCTCGCGGCGGGCGCCTCGGCCACCGGCACGGCGTCGAAGAGCCGGCTGAGGTCGGCCTCGCTCTTCGTCGTCGCGTAACGCCCGCACATGGGCCCGACAGTACGCCGTGGGCCGGCAACCCGCTGACCCGTCCGAGCGGTGTCACACCTACCCGGCAGAATGAGGGTCGTGACAGCAGCAGCCCGCCCTTGGACGGCGCCCGTGGCCACCGGACCGGTCACGGCGCCCGTGCGCCTGCCCGGCTCCAAGTCGATGACCGCCCGCGCCTTGGTGCTCAGCGCGCTCGCCGACGGCCCCTCGACGATCGTGCGCCCGCTGCGGGCCCGCGACACCACGTTGATGGCCACCGCCCTGACCGCCCTCGGCTCGGCGGTCGACACCACGGACGCCGAGCGCTGGACCGTGACGCCCGGAGCCCTGCGCGGGCCCGCCACCGTGGACGTCGGGCTGGCGGGCACGGTCATGCGCTTCCTGCCGCCCGTGGCCGCGCTGGCCGACGGCACGGTGACCTTCGACGGCGACCCGCACGCGCGCAACCGGCCGCTGCGGCCCATCCTCGACGCGCTCCGGGCCCTCGGCGCCACCCTCGACGCGGCGGAGACCGGCGGCCTGCCGCTGACCGTGCACGGGACGGGCGGGATCGAGGGCGGCGAAGCGGTCATCGACGCGTCCGGGTCGAGCCAGTTCGTGTCGGGCCTGCTGCTCTCGGCGCCGCGCTTCACCAAGGGCCTGGTGCTCCGGCACGAGGGTCCGCCCGTGCCGTCCGCGCCGCACCTGCGCATGACGACCCACATGCTGCGCGCCGCCGGGGCGGTCGTCGACGAGAGCGTGCCCGACGTGTGGCGGGTCGAGCCCGGCGCGCTGCACGGCCACACCTGGGCGATCGAGCCCGACCTGTCCGGCGCGGCGCCCTTCTTCGCCGCGGCCATGGTGACCGGCGGCGCCGTGACGCTGTCGGGCTGGCCGTGGGAGAGCTGGCAGCCCGTCGACACCCTCACCGACCTGCTCACCCGCATCGGCGCCCGGGTGCAGCAGTGCGAGGAGAGTCTGACCGTGCGCGGCACCAACCGGCTGCACGGCATCGAGGCCGACCTGTCCGAGGTCAGCGAGCTGACCCCGGTGATCGCCGCGCTGGCCGCGCTGGCCGACGGGCCGTCCTCGATCCGCGGCGTGGCGCACATCCGCGGCCACGAGACCGACCGGATCGCCGCGCTGGCCCGCGAGCTGCGCAAGGTCGGCGCCGAGGTCACCGAGCACCACGACGGGCTCGACATCACGCCCGGGCCGCTGCGGGGCGCGTCCTTCGAGACCTACGCCGACCACCGGATGGCCCACGCCGCGGCGGTGATCGGGCTCAAGGTGAGCGGGGTCGAGCTGACCGACGTAGCGTGTACGTCCAAGACGCTGCCCGAGTTCCCCGAGCTGTGGGCCGGCCTGGTGACCGCCCCGGACCCGGGGCCGGCGACGACGACAGGGAGCTGATCCTGCCGGCACGCAAGCGGGAGTACGACGAGGACGACGTCCGGGTCCGGCCGGGCCGGTCGTCGCGCCCGCGCACCAGGACCCGGCCCAAGCACGAGGACGCCGTCGAGGCGCTGGTCATCACCGTGGACCGGGGCCGCTACGGCTGCGTCCGCGAGGACGCCGAGAGCCAGGACGAGCTGATCACCGCCATGCGCGCCCGCGAGCTGGGCCGCAAGTCGGTCGTGGTCGGCGACCGGGTGTCCCTGGTCGGCGACGTGTCCGGCTCGCCCGGGGCGCTGGCCCGCATCGTCCGGATCAGCGAGCGCACGTCGGTGCTGCGGCGCACGGCGGACGACGACGACACCACGCCGGAGGGCCGCCTCGAGCGGGTGGTCGTGGCCAACGCCGACCGGCTGGTCATCGTGAGCGCGCTGGCCGACCCGCAGCCGCGGACCGGCTTCATCGACCGGTGCCTGGTCGCCGCGTACGACGCCGGCGTCGAGCCCCTCCTCTGCCTCACCAAGGCCGACCTCGCCGGCCCCGAGCAGATCCTCGGCTACTACGCCGAGCTCGACCTCCCCTACGTGCTGGTCGAGCCCGGCAGCGACCTCGCCGAGCTGCGCGAGCATCTGGCCGACCGCATCTCGGTGCTGGTCGGCCACTCCGGCGTCGGCAAGTCCACGCTGGTCAACCGGCTGGTGCCGGACGCGCTGCGGGCGACCGGCGTGGTGAGCGCCGTGGGCAAGGGCCGGCACACGTCCACCAGCGCGGTGGCGTTGCGGCTGCCCCGCGTGCGCAAGAAGGGCGACCCGGGCTGGATCGTCGACACCCCGGGGATCCGCAGCTTCGGGCTGGCCCACGTGAGCGCCGACAGCCTGTTGCACGGCTTCCCCGACCTGGTCGAGGGTACGGTCGACTGCCCGCCCAACTGCGGCCACACGGCGGCCGACGTCGACTGCGCGCTGGACGCCTGGGTGGCGGCGGGCAAGGCCGATCCGAGGCGGCTGGCGTCCTACCGCCGCCTGCTGAGCAGCCGGGCGGGCGATCTCGACCCGCGCGACCAGATGGAGTGATGGTGCCGTACACCGATGACCTGGCCCTGGCCCACCTGCTGGCCGACACCGCGGACGCGATCGCGATGGACCGCTTCCGCGCGCTCGATCTCAAGATCGAGTCGAAGCCCGACCTGACGCCGGTCTCGGACGCCGACACCGCGGTCGAGCAGGCACTGCGGGCCACCCTGGCGCGGGCCCGGCCCCGCGACGGCGTGATCGGCGAGGAGTTCGGCAGCACGACCGCGCCCGCCGGGCAGGGCAACCGGAGCTGGGTGATCGACCCGATCGACGGCACCAAGAACTTCATCCGCGGCGTCCCGATCTGGGGCACGCTGATCGCCCTGCTGGAGGGCGACCGCCCGGTGGCCGGGCTGGTGTCGGCGCCCGCGCTGGGCCGGCGCTGGTGGGGCGCGACCGGCCACGGCGCCTTCGCGGGCAAGCACCAGCGCACCGCCACCCGGGTCGGCGTGTCGTCGGTGCGCCGGCTGGCCGACGCGAGCCTGGCCTATGCGAGCCTGCCCGACTGGGAGAAGGCCGGCTATCTCGAGCCGATGCTCGGCCTCATGCGCGACTCGTGGCGCAGCCGCGGCTACGGCGACTTCTACGGCTACATGCTGCTCGCCGAGGGCGCCGTGGACGCGATGGTCTATCCCGACCTCTCGCTCTGGGACGTCGCCGCGCTGATCCCGATCGTCACCGAGGCGGGCGGGCGCATCACCGACCTGACCGGGCGCCCGGCCCCGGGCGACGGCAGCGCGATCGCCACCAACGGCCACCTGCACGAGGACGTTTTGGAGCGGCTCGCCCGCGGGCGGCGCTGACAACGCCATAAACTTGCCCCGTGATGTCGGCCGGCTGGATCTTCCTCGCCGCGATGATCGCGGCGTACGGCGTGGCCAACCTGCTGCAGTCGGTCGCCGCGACGCGGACCACCGTGCATCACACGTTCGACCCCCAGCTGCTGGTGCGCCTGGCCGGTCACCGCACCTATCTGCTCGGCCTGGGCTGCCAGGTACTGGGCTTCGTGCTCGCCTTCCTCGCCCGCCGCGACCTGCCGCTCTTCCTGGTGCAGGCGAGCGTGGCGGCGGGCCTGGGCGTGACCGCGCTGCTGGGCGTCCTGCTCCTCAAGTGGAGCCTGCCGGCCGCCGAGGTGGCCCTGCTGGGGCTCCTGCTGGCGGGCATCACGGCGCTCGTCGTCTCGGCCCAGCCCGCCCCCGCCCGCCAGCTCGGCCCCGCGGGGCTGGCCGGCCTGGCCGTCGCGCTCGCGCTGCTGGCGGTGCTGGGCTTCTTCTCGGTACGCCTCCACGGCGCCCTCGGCTCGGTCGTGCTCGGCTCCCTGGCCGGCGTGGCCTTCTCGGCGGCGGCGATCGCGGCCCGGCCCCTGGCCACCGAGCACTCCTTCGCCGGCCTTTGCGGCAGCCCCCTGCTGTGGCTGCTCGTGGCCCACTCGATCGTCGGCCAGCTCCTGCTCGGCCTGGCCATGCAGCGGGGCTCGACCACGGCGGCGGTGGCCGCGATGGACGCCGCCGGGGCCGTCCCGGCCGCGATCGTCGGCCTGATGCTGCTCGGCGACCGCATCCACCCCGGCCGGGAGTGGCTGGCGGGCGTCGGCTTCGTGGTCACGCTGGCCGCGGTGGTGGCCCTGACCCGGTACGCCGAGCCGCAGCACCACCATCACACCCGGCCGCACGCCGAGCCGGTCCTGCACCCCGCCGCCCGCTGAGCGCCGGCCGCACGCCGCGCCCGGTCTCGCACCCCGTCGCCCACTCAGGGCCGGCCCGCATGACCCCGCGCCGACGGGGTACCTCTCGATAGTCAATTTCCGTTTATCGCACGACTTGTGCCCTTCCCGGAAACCGCCCCCGCGCCGTTGATGCGAGAATCTCCCGCGTTGAGCACTATGGAGTCATCATGCCGAGCGAGGTCCGACATCGCGTCGACGACGACCGGGTCTATCCGGTCGTCCGGCTGGACGGCATCCTCGACGCCGGCTCCGCCCCGCAGCTCCGGGCGGCGCTGCTCGGCGTGCTCGGCGACCAGCCCGAGGCCGTGGTGGTCGACGTGCGCGACCTGACGCTCGGGCGGCGCGAGGCCGCGGGCGTCCTGGCCGACGTGGCCCGGGAGGCCGCCGACTGGCCGGGCGCGCGGCTCGTCCTCTGCACCGGCGCGGAGCAGGACGGCTGGCACGCCACCGGGCTGCCCGCCGAGCCCGACGTCGAGGCCGCGCTGGCGGGGCTGGGCCGGCCGCACCGGGCCGACTTCCTGAGCCTGGCGCTGGAGCCGGTGGTCGGGGCGGCCCGCCGGTCCCGCGAGCTCATCGCCGAGGCGTGCGCCCGCTGGGACCTCGTGGCGCTGGCCGGTCCCGCGTGCATCGTGGTCACCGAGCTGGTCAACAACGTGGTCGCGCACTCCCGGACGGCGATGACCGTCTTTGCCTCCCGGCGCGGCGAGCGGCTGCTCGTGGCCGTGCGCGACCGGTCCGCCACGGTTCCGCGATTCACCGGGAGCCCGGTGCCCGTCACGTCGTACGGGGGCCGGGGTCTGCTCCTGATCGACTCGGTGGCCGAGCGCTGGGGCGCCCTGGCCCTGCCCGGCGGAAAGGTCGTGTGGGCCGCGCTGTCCCGGGCGCACGAGCAGGCGCAGCAGGCCGCGGGGTTCGGGCCCGCCTGAGCCCGCCCGCCGGCCCGGCCCCGGCTCCCGGCGACGACGAGCCAACCCGCGAGTCCGGCTCCCGGCCGCGGCGACGAGCCCGCGCGGTGATGGCATGACGGGCCCCGCCCGTGGGTAGTCTGCGACCATGCGAGACGACGACTACCCGACCGAGGTGTCCGACCCGGAGGCGTCCGGCCTGCCCGGCACGGCCGACGACGACTCGAACGCCTATGACGAGGTCGACAGCGGGCGCCAGGCCGACGGACCCGACCCGGCGGCGCTCGCGGGCGTGGGACCGGGCGGCGCGAACCGCTACGGCGACACCGCGGAGGAGCAGCGCGCGGGCGAGTCCCTGGAGTACCGCCTGCACCAGGAGGAGCCCGACTTCGGCGCCGAGGAGGCGATCCCGGCCAAGCGGGACCCCTTCGACGAGACCGTGGACGACTCCGAGCAGCGGCAGCTCGACGCCGACGTGTGGGGCGAGAGCCCGACGTCGGACCCGAACTCGCCGGTGTCGCTCTACGACGACGGCCAGCTCGACAGCGACAGCCCGGGCACGGTCGGCCGCCTGGTCGAGACCGACGAGGGCTACGGCTACGACGACGAGCCCGACAGCGTGGCCTACGACGCGGGGGCGGCCGGCGGCGGCGCCTCGGCCGAGGAGGCCGCGATGCACGAGACCAACGCGCCCCGCTACCGCTAGTCCAGGCCCTGCTCGATGGCGTAGCGGGTCAGCTCGACCCGGTTGTGCAGCTGCAGCTTGCCGAGCGTGTTCTGCACGTGGTTCTGCACCGTGCGGTGGCTGAGGACCAGGCGTTCCGCGATCTGGCGGTACGACAGGCCCTTGGCCACCAGGCGCAGCACCTCGGTCTCGCGCTCGGTGAGCTTCGGCGTGCCCGGGTCCTCCCCGGCCGGCTCCGTGGCGAGCCGGCGGAACTCGCCCAGCACCAGCCCGGCCAGCCCGGGCGTGAAGACCGGGTCGCCCGCGGCTGTCCGCGCCACGGCGTCGAGGAACTCCGCCTGGCCCGACGATTTGAGCAGATAGCCCGTGGCGCCCGCCTTGACCGCGTCGAGCACGTCCTGCTGCTCGCCGCTGGCCGAGAGCATCAGCACGCGGACGCCCGGCAATGCCGCCAGCAGCCCGCTGATCACTTCCACGCCGGAGATGTCCGGCAGCTGAAGGTCGAGCACCACCACCTGGGGACGGGCCGCCGGGGCGATCCGCACCGCCTGCTGCCCCTCGCCGACGGTCGCGACCACCTCGTAACCGGCCGCGGCCAGGTCCCGCGCCACGCCGTCCCGCCACATGGGGTGGTCGTCGACCACCATGACCCGCACGCTCACGCCCTCACCCTACTGACGGTCATCTCCACCTCGGTGCCCTGACCGGGTGCCGACGTGATGGTCACCGTGCCACCGAGGTCACCGATCCGGCCCCGGATGGACTGCGCCACGCCGAGCCGCCCCTGCGACTCCGCCTCGGCCAGCCGCTCCGGGGCGATGCCGCACCCGTCGTCGCGGACGCTGACGGTCACGGCGGCCGGCTCGTCCTCGACCAGCACCCACACCTTGGTGCCCGGGTCGCAGTGCCGGGTCACGTTGTCGAGCGCCGCTGCCACGGCCGCGGCGATCTCGGAGGCGGCGGCGGACGGCAGGCGTACGGCACCGGCGGGCGCCGCGACGGACACGGTGGCCGACGCGTACGGCTCCAGCAGCGTCATCAGATCGACCTCGGCGTGCTCGTCCACGGCCTCCGCCGAGCGTCCCGTGACGAGCGTGCGCAGCGCCGCTTCCTGCTCGCCGGCCAGCCGGGCCAGCTCGCCCGCCTCCCCGCCGAGCCCCGCGCCGCGCCGCTTGACCAGCGCGAGCACCTGCAGCACGGAGTCGTGGATGTCGCGGGCCAGCCGCTCCCGCTCCCGGGTGGCCGCCTCGAGCTGGATCGCGCGCTCGAGCCGCTGCTGGGACGCCTGGGCGACGCCGACGAGATAGCCGACGGCGAGCGCGGCGAGCAGCATGAGGACCGTGCCCGTGTACGCCGCCTGGTCCCAGTGGTTCCGCACGACGAGATCGGTCGCGCCCATCGCCAGGGCGGCCGTGATGCCCCACCGGCGGCCACCGGCGACGGCCCACGCGATGACCGGCGCCACGTGCCAGGCGACTGCGAGCGTGGGCTTGCCCGCCCTGAGCGCCTCGGCGCCGACGATGTAGCCGCTGGACGCCATCACGCCCATGGTGATCAGCAGATCGGCCAGGAAGAGCGGCGGGCGGCGGCGGGCCGGGTCGGCGTACGCGTAGGTCGTGAACACGGTCCAGCCCGCCGTCAGGGCGAGGACGGGCCAGGCGAGCGCCGGGTGCGCGTACACGCCGATGTTGTTGACGACGAGCGCGGTCACGTAGACGAGCGCGGCGATGCGGTAGACGGCGATCGCGCGCCACAGCGACGTCTGCAGGGTCTGCGAGGTCGATGCCGATTCCGCCATGGGCTGACCCTACTCACCCGGCGAAATGATCAGACGTCGCTTACCGTCGAGGCATCGGTACCGAATTGCTGATCTCCGAGGTCTTCGACGCAGGCGGTGTCACCGCCGTGCGGCACGCCGTCGCGGCCTGCGCCGGCCGGTCCGGGCTGGGCGGGGACCGGCTGGACGACTTCGTGGTGGCGGTCAACGAGCTGCTCACCAACGCGGTACGCCACGGGGGTGGCACCGGTCACGTCACGGTCTGGCAGGAGGACCACGCCGTGGTGTGCGAGGTGAGCGACCGCGGCGCCGGACTGGCTGATGTCACCCCGGACCGACCGGCCCCGGACCAGCCCGGAGGCTGGGGGCTCTACCTCGTCCGGGAGCTGACCGACACCTGCGACATCACCACCGGTCCCGAGGGAACCGCGGTCAGGATCTCCACCAGAACCTGAATCTCTTTTTAAATTCGGGGTACCGGACTTGACGTACGGGCCGGAATCTTCTTAGGTCTCTTGCTGACGGACATGACGATCCCGTCCCGTCGCGCGGCCCCGCCGACGCTCTGACCTCACCGCCCCCGGAGGTTGACCCGTGCCGCGACACAGTGCGCCGCAGTCCGCGCGCCACAGCGCACCGCAGCAGGCCGCCCGCCCGCTGCGGCCCCGGCTGGCCGTGACCCTCGTGGTCGCCGCGGCCGGCCTGGCCACGGCCGTGTGGCTGCCCACCCGCAACGACAGCGCCGACGCCTCCGAGCGCGGCCGCCTCCCCGCCGCCGGGGACCTCGCCGACACGTTCGCCGACGACTTCCAGGGCGGGGAGGGCAGCACGGTCGACCCCGGGCTGTGGGCGCTGTCCGAGCGCGACGGCTTCGACATCAGCACGCGCGGCGCGCGCCTCGACGGCGACGGCAACCTCGTGCTCACCGCCCGGGACAGCCGCCGGCGCGGCATCGTCACCGCCGAGCTGACGACCAAGGACGTCTTCCGCCGCGAGTCCGGGCGGATCGAGGCGCGCATCCGGGTGCCCGAGGGGCTCGCGCCGGCCTTCGAGGTGGTCACCCGGGCAGGCACGATCAATCTGCTGGAGCGGGCGGAGCCGGGCGACTTCCACACGTACGCGGTGACGTGGACCCCCGATTCGCTGAAAGCGGCCGTGGACGGCGAGACCGTCCAGGAGTTCTCGCAGGTGCCCACCGACCAGGCGTTCCGGCTCGCCCTGAGCCTCGGCGTGCCCGGCGACGACGCGCCCCTGCCGGCGGAGATGCTCGTCGACTTCGTCCGCGTCTCCGGCCTCGACGAGGAGTCGGCGTCACCGTCGGCGTCGCCCTCCGAGTCGCCGTCTCCCTCTCCGTCGGAATCTCCGTCGGAATCTCCGTCCGCCTCGCCGACCCCGTCGGAGACCGCGGCCCCCGCCTGGAAGACGTTCGTGGACTACCAGGCCGGCGACGTCGTGAGCTTCGAGGGCGCCGAGTACGAAGTGCTCGAGGCGCACACCTCGCTGCCGGGCTGGGAGCCGACCGCACTCCCGGCTCTGTTCAAAAAACTCTAGAAAAAGCGTGATCCCGGGGGTCGAGGGCCGTCTCCCTTGACTGGCGGCAGTCAATCTGTAAAGACTGCGTCCAGTCCCCGTCCTCTTCCCCCGGAGGAAACATCCCCATGCGCAAGACACGCATGTTCCTGGCTGCGGCAGTCGTCGCAGTGTCCCTGAGCGGCGGCCTCTACGCCGCCTCGCGCAACGACGCGGCCGACGCGGCCATCGGCGGCATCACCTGGTCAGACGAGTTCAACGGCGCGGCCGGCTCGTCGGTCGACGGCTCGAAGTGGAAGTTCGACACCGGCGGCAGCGGCTTCGGCAACAACGAGCTGCAGAACTACACGACGTCGACCAGCAACGTCTACCAGGACGGCCAGGGTCACCTCGCGATCACCGCCCGCAAGGAGAACCCGAACAACGCCCAGTGCTGGTACGGCACGTGCCAGTACACGTCGGGCCGCATCCTGACCGCGGACAAGTTCTCGCAGACCTACGGCCGCTTCGAGGCCAGCATCAAGATCCCCAAGGGTCAGGGCATCTGGCCGGCCTTCTGGATGCTGGGCGGCAACAACTGGCCCGCCACCGGCGAGATCGACATCATGGAGAACGTCGGCAAGGAGCCGAACAAGGTCTACGGCACCGTGCACGGGCCGGGCTACTCGGGCGCCGGCGGCATCGGCGGCAACCGCGACATCGGCCAGCCGCTGAGCAACGCCTTCCACACCTACGGCGTGGAGTGGTCCCCCAACCTCATCAAGTGGTTCCTCGACGGTCAGCAGTACTTCAGCGTCGACCCGTCGAAGATCAACGGCAACCAGTGGGTGTACGACCACAACTTCTTCATGATCCTCAACGTGGCCGTGGGCGGTAACTGGCCGGGCAACCCGGACGCGAGCACCTCCTTCCCGCAGACGATGCTCGTCGACTGGGTCCGCGTGTCCGGCTGGACCAACGACGGCGGCGGCAGCACCACCCCGCCCCCGGCGACCACCGGCAACGCGCTCAAGTCGACGTTCAGCGGCCGCTGCATCGACATCCCGAACGGCACCGCGAACGACGGCGTCCGGCTGCAGACCTGGGACTGCAACGGCTCGAACGCGCAGAAGTGGACGTTCCAGTCCGACGGCACGCTGCGGGCCCTCGGCAAGTGCTTCGACCCGGCGGGCGGCGCGCTGACCAACGGCACGCCGATCCAGATCGTCACCTGCAACGGCAACCCGGTGCAGCGCTGGACCCTCTCGGGCGCCGGCGACCTGGTGAACATCTCCGCCAACAAGTGCGTCGACATCAAGGACTGGAACGCGAACAACGGCGCCCAGCTCCAGCTCTGGGACTGCGGCGGCACCTCGAACCAGAAGTGGTCGAAGATCTAAGCCCGGAACAAGTCGCCGTAGACGCGCCAGCTCAGCGGAGTGTTCAGATCGAGGTTGCCGGCCTTGAGGAACACCCGCTGAGCGGTCGTCACCCGGCTGACATCGCTGTGGGCCTCCTCCTTCTTCATCTCCGCCACGCGGGCGTCGAGGAAGGCGGAGAGCCACTTGATCTCGTCGCCGCCCTGCTTGGGCGGCTTGGCCTTGCGCAGCGCCGCCGACCGGATGCCGCGCAGCCCCGAGACGCCGTGCATGACCGCGGCGTCGTAGTAGGCGAACTGCCCCAGCGCCCGTACGCCGTCCGTGCTCGCCATGGTCACGGCCGGGTCGAAGTACATCCGGTCACGCTCGTCCTCCTGCGTCTTCTGGAAGACCGGGTCCGCGGCGGCCGTGCGCCAAGCCGCCGGATAGCCCGAGAGCCCCGCGTGCGAGTCCGACCCGTCGACCGTGCGCAGCGCCGGCAGATAGCGCGCCAGCACGTTCTTCGGCTTCCGGCGCGTGTACTCGGTGACCACCGCGAGCATGTCGGACGTCCCGGAGCAGAAGCCGACGATCCCGGCCGTGTAGCCGCGCCCGTCCCCGATGTCCTCGATGTAGCCGAACTGCTTGCGCCAGGCGACGGTCGAATTCTCGGCGCTGGACACGAGCTTGAACGCCAGCTCCTTCTTCGCCGCCTGGGCGAGTCCCGCCGCGGCGGCCGGCACGGCCAGGGACGTCCCGGGGGCCGACTCGGTGGCCGGGGCGACCGGCCCGGGCCCGTACGCCCGCAGGTCGCGCAGCGCGTAGCCGGTCCCGTCCCGCTGGGTCCCCAGCACCCGCAGGTAGCGCCCGGCGCCGGAGAGCTTCTTCAGGTCGTCCGTGCCCCCGTCGCCGCCGCCGGTGCGGTAGAGATCGGTCCAGCTCGCGCCGTCGTCCGAGACCTGCACCGCGTACGAGCGGGCGAACTCCGGCCCCCAGCCGACCCGCACCCGGGTGATCCGCTGGCTGCGGCCCAGGTCGACGCGCAGCCACTGACTGCCCGCCGGTGAGCCGCTGAGCCAGGTGGTGGTCATGTCGCCGTCCACGGCGAACCGGCCGGCGACGCCCGCGGTCTTCGTGCTGCTGGCCAGGACGGGCCGGTCGCGCGTCAGCAACAGATCAGGCGCGGCATCCGCGGTCACCGAGATGACCAGCGGAACCATGCAGACTGCAGCGACGCCCACGACCAGCGCGACCGATTTTGCTCGGATCCCCACCTTATGCAAGGTAGGCGGCGGACCTCAGCGCCGCTTGCGGTTCCGCGAAATCAACACGAACGCCAGCACGATCGCGGCCACCACCAGCAGGCAGCAGATGCCGCCGAAGATCGGGAAGAAGCCGAAGCCGCCCCGCCGGCGCCGCGACTTGGCCGCCTCGACGGCGACGGTGTCGAGCCCCTTGCTCGCGGCCCAGGCGTGCACCGGGATCACCAGCGTCAGCGCCGCACCGGTCAGGGCCGCGGTCAGCCGGGCCCACCATTTCGTCACTCCAGACATGCGTCCAGTCTGGCGGAGGCCCGCAAGGTTCGCCCGTCCGGGCCCTGCCGGGGATGCCAGGTTCGTTCCGGAACAGGACGGGTAGTGCAGACTTTCGGGCAAAGGGTTCGTGGGGGATGGGAGTGCAGTGGACGCTGAGCTGACGGCGCTGGCCGAGGCGCACGGGGTGGCGACCTGGTACGAGGACTGGCACCGCGAGCGCAAGGACGTGTCGGCCGAGTCGGTGATCGGCGTGCTGGGCCTGCTCGGGGTGGACGCGAGCAGTCCGGCCGCGATCGAGCGGGAGCTGGCCGCCATCGCGGAGGCCCGCAAGCACCACAAGCTGCCCGGCACGGTGGTCGTGCGCCGGGGCGACTCGCGCGAGCTGGCCGAGCCGGGCGAGATCGTGCTCGAGGACGGCTCCACCCGCGACGTCACCGGGATCCCCGGCGACCTGCCGCTCGGCTGGCACCGGCTGCGCACCGGCGGCCAGGAGGTCACGCTGGTCGTGGTGCCGGTCGAGCTGCCCGAGCCGCCCGAGACGTGGGGCTGGATGCTGCAGCTCTACAGCCTGCACTCGGCGGCGTCGTGGGGCATGGGCGACCTGGGTGACCTGCGCACCTTTGTGGAGCACAGCCACGGCGCGGGTCTCGTACTCCTCAATCCGCTGCACGCGGTGACGCCCACCCTGCCCGTACCGGCCTCGCCCTACTCGCCGTCGAGCCGGCGCTTCGCCAACCCGCTCTACCTGCGGGTGGCCGACACCGAGGCGTACGCGCGGGCGGACGACGAGCTGCGGGCGCAAGTGGACGCCCTCAAGCCGGCGCCCGCCGCGGACGGGCTCATCGACTACAGCGCGGTCTGGGCGGCCAAGCGGGCGGCCCTGGAGCTGCTGTGGCCCTCGGCCGGCGAGGTCGATCTCGACGCGGACCCGGGCCTGACCGACTTCGCGACGTTCTGCGTCCTCGCCGAGCGGCACGGCGCCAACTGGCAGGAGTGGCCGGCCGAGCTGCGCCGCCCCGACACGCCCGAGGTCGCCGCCGCGCGCAAGGACGAGCGCGTGGGCTTCCACGTCTGGCTCCAGCAGCTGCTCAACGAGCAGCTGGACGCCGCCAACGAGGCCGCCCGCGAGCAGGGCATGCCGATCGGGGTCGTGCACGACCTGGCCGTCGGCATCGACCCGTCCGGCGCCGACGGCTGGCTGCTGCAGGACGTGCTCGCCGCCGGGGTGCACGCGGGCGCGCCGCCGGACGCCTTCAACCAGCTCGGCCAGGACTGGGGGCTCGCCGCCTGGCGGCCCGACCAGCTGATCGAGACGGGCTACGCCGCCTACCGCGACATGCTGCGCCGCATCTTCCGGCACGCCGGCGGCCTCCGCGTCGACCACGTGGCCGGGCTCTGGCGGCTGTGGTGGGTGCCGCCGGGCATGGGCCCGGCCGAGGGCACGTACGTCCACTACGACCCCGAGGCCATGCTGGGCATCCTGGCCCTCGAGGCCACCCGGGCCGGCGCCGTCGTGATCGGCGAGGACCTGGGCACCGTCCAGCCGGTGGTCACCAAGACCCTCGAGCGCATGAACATGCTGGGCTCGGCCGTCCTCTGGTTCACCCGCGACTACGAGAACGACCCCGACGAGAACTACCTGCCCGCGGCCGAGTACCCGCGCAACGCCCTCGCCTCGATCTCCACCCACGACCTTCCGACGGCCGGCGGCTTCCTGGCCGGTGAGCAGGTCCGCGTGCGGGCCGAGCTGGGTCAGCTGGCCGGATCGGTGGAGGACGAGCGGGCGTACGCGGAGAAGGACCGGGCCAAGCTCCTGGCCCGCCTCACCGAGGACGGCCTGATCACCGCGGACAGCACGCCGGACGAGATCGTGCTCGCCATGCACGCCTTCCTGGCCCGCACGCCGTCCCGCCTGGTCACGGCCGCGCTCTACGACGTCCTGGGCGAGCTCGACCAGCCCAACCTGCCCGGCACCACCGACGAGTACCCGAACTGGCGCATGCCGCTCAAGACCGCCCTCGAGCAGATCGTCGGAGATCCCCGCATGCGCCGGGTCGCGGAGGTACTCGCCACACGCGGCTGAGGTTTTGCCTGCTCGCTGCCGGGAACCGCAATGGTGTCTGCACGAACGGCACCGAGAAGGGACGACGCCATGGGTTTCATGGACAAGGCCAAGGACTTCGCCGACAAGCACGACGAGCAGGTCGACCAGGGCATCGAGAAGGCCGGCGACCAGGTCGACGACCGCAGCGGCAACAAGTACTCGGACCAGATCGACAAGGGCGTCGACCAGGCGCAGGCCCGGACCGGCGCGGGCGACACCCAGGAGTGACCCGCCGCGGCTCCCGGCCCGGCTGCGACCCGATCGCAGCCGGGCCGTTCCGCGTCCGCGCGTTCTTGTCGCCGGCCGCCCGACGCGCTTCCGCGCGTTCTTGGCGCACGTTGACGATCGAGCCGCCGTCGATGTCGTCCTGGGCGGCGAGGGCCTGCGGCTGCTGCACGGCGACGGCTGCCCGGTCCGCGGCATCTTCGACGAGGCCACCAGCCGCTGGGCGACGCTGATCCTGGCCGCCCTCATCACGGGCCCCCACCGCTTCGCCCAGCTGCGCGACCGGCTCGACGGCATCAGCGAGAAGATGCTGGCCCAGAAGCTGAAGGCCATGGCCCGCGCCGGCCTGATCACCCGCGACGCCGCGCCGACCGTCCCACCCCAGGTCACGTACAGCCTGACCGATCTCGGGGCGAGCCGTCGGCGGTCGCCGCGCAGGCGTTCGCGGGCCCGCAATTCGTCGAGGGAGCAGTGCACGCCGACCAGGAACACGTCGATGTCGGTGAGCAGGGCGGCCAGCTCGGTGCGCCACGTGCCGAACTCGATGATGTGCTCCACCACGAGGTCGTTCCCGGCCTGGGCGAGGGCCGGTATGCATCGGTGGAAGCCCGCGAAGAAGCGAGGCCGGACCTCGTGCCACCAGTCGAAGGGCCCCCCTTCCTCGCGCCGCTCCGGGAGCATGCCCGCGGCTACGAACTGATCGGCGGACACGTGGAGGAAGGGTTCGTCCAAGGCCGCCTGCAGCATCGTGGCCAGCGTGGACTTACCTGAGCTGGAGGCGCCGTTCAGGAAGATGACCCGGCCTGGTCCACGCTGCGTCGGTGTGGGCTCCATGGCCGTCATGATGATCCTTGATCACCGAGGACGCGCGTTGATTCGCCGGTGCACGGCCGGCCGAGCGAGAAGCCGACCGGAGTAACCCGCCAAGCGCCGTCAGACGGCAAGAGGCTCCGGCGGCGGGTCGTCGTCGAGGGCGAAGAGCATGGGGTGGACGGCCAGCCGGTGGTCGCGTTCGCGGCAGCGGGCCGGAGGCAACAGCGACGACCCATGCTCCGGATGCTCACCACAATGCCGCATGGCCCGCTGAATCGCGTCGCCGTGATGACGGCCGCCGCCATACTCCCCACAACTCGCGCAGTCCCAGCGCCAATACGCGGGCCCCTCGGCCGACTCATGACGGCGGATGCGCAAAGGCGGCCCGGCCTTGTCGCTGGCCGCCGCCAGGATCGCGGGCATCTCCCCGGGGGGCGGCGGGTCGGCCGGTCGCCTCGGGATCTGGCCGATGATCTCGGCCAGCATGCTGGTTCCGGTGCCCGGCATCTCCGGCCCTCCCGTTCGCGCCGTGGACAAAACCCTGGTCCCGAGTCTGAACCGGACGGCCCGGCCGGGACGGGTCGTTCACGGATTCCGGGGCACGTATTCACCCGCAGCGGTGCAAGCCGCCCGTTCGGGCTGCGGTCCTGGTTACAGCCGGTGTTACCGTGGTCGATCGGCGGCACTCGGAGGTGGCTCGGTGGTCTTCGTCCACTCGGCGTTCCTCTACGACAGCGACGCGTCCTATGCGGCGGCGCTCGCGCTGTTCGCACGGGAGGGACTGGCCCGGGAGCAGTCCGTGGCGGTGGCCGCGGCGCCGGATCGCGCCGGGCTGGTGCGTGAGGCGCTCGGCGGCGACGCGCGGTCGGTGCGGTTCCTGCCCGCCGACGAGTGGTACGCCAGACCCGTCCGCACGATCGCCGGCTGGGTCAAGCTGTTGCGCTCCGGGCAGTCCCGCGGCCGCACGACCCGGCTGGTCGGCGAGACGCCGTGGACCGGCCCCGCCGCCGCGTGGACCCGTTACGAGGCGGCCCTCAACCGCGCGCTCTCCCGTTTCGACGGCACCCTGCTCTGCCCGTACGACCTCCGCTCCCTCCCCCCGCACCTGCTCGACGTGCCCGGCCGCACCCATCCGCGCGTGCACCGCGACGGCTGGCGCGACAGCACCACGTACGAGCCCGCCCGCGTGCTGACCGAGGTGCTGGACCAGCCGTGGCCGGTGTCGGGCCCGCCGGCGTTCGTCGCCCCGGTGCCGGACACCGTCGCCGGGCTGCGCGCCACCGTGCGCGAGCGGGCGGTGCTCGGCGGCTGGCTGCCGCCCGGCCGCCTCGACTATCTGGTGCTGGCCGTCTGTGAGCTCGCCACGAACAGCGTCCGGCACGGCGGCACCGAGCGGGAGCTGACCGTCTGGGTGCTGCCCGACGCGGTGGTGTGCGAGGTCACCGACACCGGCGGGAGGGCACCCGAGCCGTTCGCCGGCTATCTGCCGCCGGTGCCGGGCGTGTCGGGCGGCATGGGCCTCTGGCTCGTGCACCAGCTCTGCGACGGCCTCACCCTGCGGCGGGAGGGTGACGTGACCCGGGCCCGCTTCGGCGTGCTGCGCGCGGCGGCCGGCGACCGGCCGGTCAGCGAGCGCGAACGACACCCAGCGTGCTCGGCTTGACCCCGGGGAAGACGCCGCCGAGGTCGCTCACGCCGCACCGGGCCCGCAGAATCTCCCCGATCACCGCGCGGTAGTCGGTCGTCACGGCGAGGTCGCCGTCGACGAGGTTCGCCGGCGCCAGACCGGGCCAGCGGCCGTGGACCCGGCCGCCGCGCACGCCTCCGCCCAGCACGAGCATCGCGTTGCCGTAGCCGTGGTCCAGGCCGCCCGACCCGTTCTGCCCCACGCGCCGCCCGAACTCGCTGATCGTGACCAGGGTGACCCGGCCCAGGCCGGCGGGGCCGAGGTCGGCCGCGAAGGCGGCGAGGGCCGTGGCGAGCGCGGTGAGGTGGTCGAACATCTTCCGGCCGGGGACGGCGGCGCCCAGGTTCTCGTGCATGTCCCAGTCGCCGGAGTCGACGCAGGCGCTCATCAGGCCCACGTCCGCCTTGACCAGCCGCGCCACGTCGCGCAGGGCCCGGCCCAGCTCGGTGTCCGGATAGGCGGCCCCGTCGGCGGGCCGATAGCCGGCCGCTTTGAGGGTGGCCGTGGTGGCGAGGGCGGCGGTCGTCATCCGGGTCGTCGTGGCGAGGGCGGGGGGCGCGTCGGCGTACAGGGCGGCCATGGTTCTCGCCATCGGGCGCGAGGGGTCCTCGCCGCTGAGCGCGAAGTCGTCGATCGCGGTCAGGCCCAGATCCGGGGCGGGTCCGGCCAGGACGCGGGCGGGCATGGCGCTGCCCACGGAGACCGCGCCGAAGGGATCGGCCGCGCCGAGCGAGCCCATCATCCGGTCCAGCCAGCCGGTGCGCACGCTGGTGCCGGGCGCGGCCCGCTCGAGCTCCTCCATGGCGGAGAAGTGCGACCGGTTCGGCGCGGGCTGCCCCACCGCCTGGACGGCCCCCAACACCCCCGATTTCCAGTACGGAACCAGCGCCGCCAGCCCCGGATTGAGCCCGAAGAACCCGTCCCCGCCGAGCAGTCGCGCCTTCGGCACCGCGATGTCCGGCCGCGCCGCGTAGTACGCGGGGTCGCCCGCCGGCACGATCGCGGACAGCCCGTCGAAGCCGCCGCGCAGCGAGAGCAGCACGAACACGTCGCCGGTGTACCCGGGCGCGCCGAAGGCCAGCTGCGTGGCGAGCTGGTCGCCCACGAGCCCGGCGAACGCCCCGGCCGCGCCGGCCGCGAGCACCTTGCGCCGGCTGACCGGGCAGCCGCACACGTCCGTCAACTTGGTCACGGTCACCTCAGGCTGAAGTAGGGGCTGTTGAGGAGCAGGGCGGGCAGGTACGGGAACGCCCATCCGGCCGCCGCGTCGCTCGTTTTGAGCGGGCTCGCCGGGGACTTGCCGTAGAACGCGGCCAGGGCTTCCCGATGGGCGGGCGCCGGGGCCCGGCCGACGAGCCGGGTGGCGACGGTGTCGATCAGGGCGCCGTAGGTGGCCGGGAGCGTGCTCCCGGCGTACTCCTTGAGGGGGGAAGCCGGCCGCACGAGCGTGGCCGGCCACCAGCCGGCCGCGATGTTCAGATGGGCGTTCCAGCGGATGACCTGGCCGGACGGGCTCGCCCAGGCGGTCGCCACGTCGGGATAGCCGTTCGGCGGGGCCCACGCGAGCGGCGCCTGCCCCGCGGACTCGGTGATCCAGTAGAGCGCCTGCACGCCCTTGATCCCGGTCTGGTCCGGGCCGAAGCCGAGGGTACGGACGGTGGCGACGACATCCTCGTACGGCGTCCGCGTCTTGGCGCCCCCGGCCGCCGCGAACTCCGCCGACGTGAACAGCGCCCGCAGCACCGGGGCGATCGCCGACTTGTTGTCGAGGTAGACCTTGGTCAGCTTCGTCACGAGCGACGCGGGCGGGTCGTCGGCCACGAAGCGTACGCAGAGTTTGGTGGCGATCCGCTTGGCCGTGGCCGGGTGCACGGCGAGGTGGTCGAGCAGCGCGAGGGCGGCGGCCTCGCCCCCGGCCGCGGTGGCGTTCGCGTGCTTGAAGCCGAGCACTTGCACCGCGCCCGTGGCGTGCTGCGCGGCGTCGTAGCGGTACTTGCCGGTGTCCCAGCGCACGGTCAGCCCGGTGAGCAGCCGGGCCGCGTTCTTGACGTCGGACTCCGAGTAGCCCAGTCCGACGGTGTGCAGCTCCAGCAGCTCCCGGCCGTAGTTCTCGTTCGGCGCCGCGCGCGTGGAGAACCGGTTGTCGAGGTAGGTCAGCATGGCCGGATGCCGGGCGCTCGCCTTCAGCATGTCCGAGAAGCGGCCCAGCGCGTACGCCCGGATCACCGTCCGGTCATAGTCGGAGCGGCTGTCCCACACGTCGCCCGAGGGGCACGTCACGTTGAGGTGATTCGACCAGAACTCGGTCATGACCTCGAACAGCTGGCGCTCGCTCCACACCGCGCGGGCCACCGTGGCGTACCCGGTCTCGAACATGGCGTCCCAGGCGTACTCCTGCAGCGCGCCCTTGCGGACCCGGGTGCGGATCGCGTCGATGCTCATCCCGCTCATCGGCAGACGCGCGACCAGGTTGTCCGCGACGGGGTCGGGGATCGTGGCCGGCTTGAGCTGCCGGTCGAGCCACGCGGTGGCACCGAGGCGGCGGATGTCGGCGACGGCCGCGGGCGTGGGGCCGTACGTCGCCCGGCGCAGCAGGTGCAGCAGCGGGTCGCCGGGCAGGAAGTCGGTGGTGGCCGTCACGTGCTGCCCAGTCGGCCGGTCGCGCCAAGATCATCGGGTTCCCCGCGCGGTGCTCCCCGACCGCAACCGACATACTTGTCGGTCATGGCTCAGCGCAGGCAGTCCCCCCGCCGGACCGAGGTCGTGGCCTCCGGCGTGGCCGAGCTCGTGCCCGACGGCGACCGGCCCGGCGCGTGGACGCTGCTGCTCGACGGCGCCCCGCAGTCGCACGTCGACCTGGACGATCCGACGCACCTGGAGTTCGAGTACGTCCGGCGGATGAGCGCCGTGATCGACCTGGCCGCGCCGCCGGGCGTACCGCTGCGGGTCCTGCACCTCGGCGGGGGTGCGCTCACCCTGCCCCGCTATGTCGCGGCGACGCGCCCCGGCTCCCCGCAACGGGTCGTGGAGATCGACGGGCCGCTGGTCGACCTTGTGCGCTCGGCCCTGCCCTGGGACCCGCGAGCCAAGCTGAAGGTCCGGGTCGGCGACGCGCGCGAGGCCGTGTCGGGCATGCGCGAGGCCGGGTACGACCTCGTGGTGCTCGACGTCTTCGCCGGCGCGCGCACCCCAGCCCACCTGGCGTCCGTCGAGTTCATGGATCAGGTCGCCCGGGTGCTCGCCCCGGCCGGGCTCCTGGTGGCCAACGTCGCCGACGGGCCCCCGTTGACGTACGCGCGCACGCAGGTCGCCACGATCCGCGCCGCGCTCCCGCAGGCCTGCCTCGTCGCCGACGCCGCCGTCCTGCGCGGGCGCCGCTTCGGCAACCTCGTCGTCGTCGCCGGCCGCACCCCGCTCCCGGTCGACCAGCTGAGCCGCCGGGCCGCGGGCGACTGGTTCCCCGGGCGGGTCGAGACCGACCTCGACCGGTTCGCCGGGGGCCGCGCCCCGGTCCGCGACGCCGAAGCCGTGCCGTCGCCCCCGCCACCGGAGGGCCTGTTCAGCGGCCGGTCGTGACTCGTGTCTCGGACTCGGGGCCCTGACCAGCACGAATCACATGAAATGATCGCTCAGTGGGTTGTCCGATCCCGCTCTGAAGGATTCAATCAAGGAATGGCCCACCCCAACCCCGCGGACGAACCCGCCGGTGCCCACGCACCCGACGTCTTCGGTCCGCTGCCGGAGGGTGAGCGGTCGCTGTGGCGCGGCCGGTCGGCCGTCGCGGAATACGCCTTCGACCAGGCCGCCTCGCTGCCCCGGTGGACGCTGCCGGAGACCACCGAGGTCCTCGTCACCAACCACCGCATCGTCTACGCGCACACCTCCGACGACTTCGAGGTGCGCTCCAGCGAGATGTCCTGGGTCTTCCCGCAGCACATCCGGGTCCAGCCGGCCCGCACCGAGGACGGCCGCACCGCCGCCGTGGCCCAGCTCCAGCTCGTCTGCGGCGGGTCGGACGGCTCGTTCCCGGCCCTGGTCTTCGCGGGTGGCGACCTGACCGAGACCAGCGACGCGGACAAGCTCGCCAACGTCGTCCGGCACGCCATCGCCCGCTACCGGGTGGACAACGCGGGCAAGCTCGGCATCTCGGTCGAGGACGCCCGCGAGCTGGTCAAAAACCTCATCGGCCCCGAGTTCGCGGGCACGGACGGCGGCGAGGGCCAGACCGTCTCCCTGCTCGGCGCGCTGGCCGTGCCCCGCCAGGCCCAGGCCGACCCCGGGCCGGTCTCCGCGCCGCCCTCCTCCGACGCCGCTTCGGCGCTCGACGGTCCTCCGGTGCACGGTGCTTCTTCAGCGCTCGATGCTCCGCCCGTGCTCGAGGGTGAGATCCTCGACCCGCTGCCCGACTCCGCCGTCGGCACGGCGGCCGTCCGCGCTCCCTACTCGGCCGCGGTGCAGGCCCGCGCCCTGCGCGACGCGGCCGGCGAGGTCGCCACCTACGACGCCCACCCCGACCTCGCCGCCCGGGCCGCCAACGTGGCCGCCCGCCTCGCCGACCTGGTCGACGCCCACGACGACGACGGTCTCGCGGAGCCCGAGGACCGCGGCCCCGAGCTCACCGCCCGGGCCGAGCGCGTCCGCCGGGCGACCGCCCGCTTCAACGCCAACTCCGCGCGGGGCAAGGCCACCGTCCGCCGCCCCGACCGCGAGCCGGACCCCACCCGCCCGCACGGCATCTGATCAGTCCCGCCGCAGCCCGCCGACCAGCAACGCGACCATCCGCCGGCCGTAGCCGGGCTCCTCGCCCGGAAGCGGCGCGCCCAGCTTCGCGACCGCATAGAGCAGGTCGCGCGGAGTGACGCCGGCCTGGATCTCCCCGGCGGCCGTCGCGGCGTCGAGCAGGGAGCCGAGGGCCGGGGCCAGCTTCTCCAGCAGATAGCCGGGCAGGCCCGCGTAGGCCGGGTCGCCGGAGTGCAGGGCCGCGGCGAAGCCCCGCTTGGTCGCGATGAGCTCGGCCAGCCGGTCCAGCCAGCGAGCCAGCGCGTCGCCCGGCGGAAGCTCGCCGGCCAGCGCCGGAGCGGCGTCGGCACAGGCGTCGATCTCGCGTTCGATCACCGCCTTGATCAGATCCGCCCGCTGCGGGAAATGCCGGTAGAGCGTGCCGACACCCACGCCGGCCAGATCGGTGATCTGTTTCGCCGGTGCGTCGACGCCCGCGGTGCCGAACACAGTTTTGGCCGCCTCGAGGAGCGACTCCACGTTGCGTCGCGCGTCGGTGCGCATCCCGCCTCCCCTTGCTGTTCCGGAAGAGCTTTCCGTATAGTTCCGGAAAGACATTCCGCTTCAGGCACGATATCGCGGGGAGACGCTCATGCACCACCGCACCCTGGGCCGGACCGGCATCAAGGTCAGCCCGTACGCACTCGGCGCGCTCATGTTCGCCACCCAGGTGGGCAACCCGGACCCGGCGGACTCGATCCGGGTGATCCACCGGGCGCTCGACGCCGGCATCAACCTCGTCGACACCTCCGACGCCTACGGCGACTCGGAGGAGGTCGTCGGCCGGGCCCTCCGGGGACGCCGGGACACCGTGGTGCTCGCCACCAAGTTCGGCCGCCCGACCGGCACCGACCCCAACCAGCGCGGCACCTCCCGCCGCTGGATCATGACCGCGGTCGAGGCCTCCCTGCGCCGGCTCGGGACCGACCACATCGACCTCTACCAGGTGCATCAGCTCGACCCGGACACCGACATCGAGGAGACGCTCTCGGCGCTCACCGACCTGATCCGGGCCGGCAAGGTGCGCGCGATCGGCTCCGCCAACACCCCCGCCACCGACATCGCCGACATGCGGTGGGTCGCCGAGCGCCGCGGCCTCGAGCGCTTCCACACCGAGCAGCTGCCCTATTCGATCCTCAACCGCGGCGCGGAGAACGACGTGCTGCCCGCCGCCCAGCGCTACGGCCTCGGCACGCTGGTGTGGGGCCCGCTCGGCCAGGGCATGCTCACCGGCCGCGTCCGCCGGGGCGAGCCGAACGACCTCAGGCGCGCCCGCTTCTTCCGGCACCTCACCGACGAGCGCCGCATCGACGTCGTCGAGCAGCTGATCCCGCTGGCCGGCGAGGCGGGCCTGCCGCTGACCCACCTCGCCCTGGCCTTCACCGTCGCGCACCCGGGCGTGACCAGCACCCTGCTCGGCGCCCGCACCCTCGACCAGCTCGACGACCTGCTCAAGGGCGTCGGCGTCGCCCTCACCGACGACATCCTCGACCGCATCGACGAGATCGTGCCGCCCGGCACCGACGTCACCCGCCTCGACCAGGCCCACGTCCCGCCGGCCGTGACCACCCCGGCCCTGCGCCGCCGGACCCCGGCCGACCGCAGCGCCGCCTGACCTCCGCTCACCGTCCGACCAGGGCCGGAGCCCCGTCCGGAGACGACGACAGCCCGTTCGGTCGAGGCCCGCGCCGCGCGGACCGCTCGTTGATCAGCATGTCCCCGGGCGCCGGGGCATCGATCAACGGAGCGGACGCCCTGTCATGAAACCCACGTCCTCGACGAAGACCCGGTGGGCTCTGCCCCTCATCGTCCTCGTGCTGATCGTCGTCTGTTGCGCCAACCGATTCACCGGCGACGACGACGGGGACGTGACCGCCGGTCCTCCCGCCACCGTCGCGCCCACCGCCACGGCCGGTGTCCTCGCCCGGATCGGCACGCCCGAAGCCACCACCACGCCCGGGAACGAGGATTGCGTAGCCCGCGGGGCCGGAAGTGCCGCCGTCGCCTACTTCGGCGAGGACGCCAGGGAATGGTGCGAGATCTCGCCCGACTGGGACTTCGGCGTGACGGTCGCCCGGTTCGACCGCTGCGCTGCCAAGGCCCGCAAGCATCGCGTGGCAGCCGCCACCTACCGGAGCGTGTGCCGCTACGACGACACCCGCCGCTGGTCCACACCCAACGAGTCCCGAGGCCGGTCGGACAGCCGCCCCTCTTCGCCCACCGAGCCGGCCCGCCGCCGCACCGCCGAACCGGCTCGCACCCGGACGAAGCCCGCCCGTCCCCACGTGAAGACGGCCCGTCCCCACGTGGAAGTGACCCACCCCCGCGTGGAGCCGACGCCTCCTCCGGTGGAACCGACTCCCTCCTACGAGGAGCCGGCCACCGATCCCGTCCAGCCCGACGGCGCCAGCGGCGACCAGGGCGGCGACGGCACATGGGGCGGCAGCGGTCACGCGGGGTGCACCTGGGTCAACTCCTACTACCGCAAGGACGGCACCCACGTGTCGGGCTACTACCGCTGCTGAGGCGGCGGGTCAAAGTTGGGTGCCGCCGCCGTCCACGGCCAGTTCGAGCCCGGTGGTGTAGGTGGCGTCGAAGGCGAGGAACGCGGCGGCCCGGGCGACCTCGTCCGCCTCACCCATGCGTCGCATCGGACTCGACGCACTGAAGCCGGCCACCAGCTTGTCCGCGACCTCGGGCGGCAGGCTGCGGTGCAGGATGCCGGTGTCGATCGGGCCGGGGCTCACGGCATTGACGCGTACGCCACGGGGCAGCAGCTCCCGGGCGAGAGTGCGCGTCATCGAGCGCAGTGCCGCCTTGCTCGCCGCGTAGACGCTTGTGTTCGGCAGGCCGATCTCGTTCACCACCGAGGTCGTCAGCACCACGCCGCAGCCCTGGTCGAGCAGCGGCAGCAGGCGCTGCAGCGTGAAGTACGGCCCCTTGGCGTTGGCGGCGAAGACCGTGTCGAAGTCCTCCTCCGACGCCTCCTCGAACGGGGTCTGGCTGCCCGTGATGCCCGCGTTGAGGAAGACCGCGTCCAGCCGGCCGAAGGTCTCCCCGACCCGCGCGGCGAGCGCCTTGTTGTCGGCCCGCGACGTGGCGTCGCTGCGTACCGTGATGACGCCTTCGATCTCGGTGTCCGCGGCGCGCCCGGTCACCATCACCCGCGCGCCGCCGGCCGTCAGCAGCCGCGCCACGGCCAGGCCGATGCCGCTCGTGCCGCCGGTGACAAGGATGCGCTTCCCCTCGTAATTTCCCATGCCCGCAGTCAACTGCCGCCCGGGCCGCACCGTCCAAGACCTGCTCGGCAACCCGTCATGCCGCACAAGCATGTGAGTACGCTCGATGGGTGCGCGTGCCCGGCTCCGACCTCGATCTGCGCCTCGTCGGCTACTTCACGGTCGTCGCGGAGCAGTCGAACTTCGCCCGGGCCGCCGCGGCCCTGCACGTCGCGCAGCCGTCGCTGAGCCGGCAGATCCAGCGGCTCGAGGCCCACCTCGGCGTGCGCCTGTTCGACCGCACCCCGCACGGCAGCACGCTCACCGAGGCCGGCCGCGCCTTCCTGCCCCGCGCCCGGGAGCTGCTCGAAGCGGCGCACGCCGCGACCCTCTCGGCCCGGGAGTCCGCGGGCCCGCAGGAGCTCACGATCGGTTACACCGCCGATCTGGTGATCACCCCGGCCGTACGCCGCCTCCGGCACCGCCACCCGACGGCTCGCATCCGGACCCGGCACGTGGCGTGGGACGACCATCGCGCGCTCGCCGACCGCCGGGTCGACGCGCTGGTCGCCCGGGCCCCGCTGATGTTCCCGGCCGACCGGCTCCGCGTCGTCGACCTGTGGACCGAGCCGCGCGTCCTGGTCGTCCCGGCCGATCACCCGCTGGCCGGCAAGGAGTCCGTCACCGTCGGCGACCTCGGCGGCGAGGCCTTCCCCGAGTGCCCGAGCGCGGTGCCGGCCTGGGTCGAGTTCAGCCGGCTCGAGCCCCGGCCCGGCGGCGCCCCGGTCCGCGACGCCCCCTTCGACTACGAGTCCTTCGAGGACAAGCTCGACCTCGTCGCCGAGGGCCGCTCGGTCCTGGTCCTGCCCGCCGGCGACCGGCGCCCCTCGCTCCGCGCCGACCTCACCACGATCCCGATCGAGGGCGTCGCCCCGGCCCGCGTCGTGCTGGCGCACCGGCCCACGGACCCGAACCCGTTGCTGCCCCTCCTCGCCGAGGCGTTCTGAGGGGCGCCCTCACAGGGACGTGCGCTTCCCGGTCGCGGCGGCCCGGGCGACGGCGGCCGTCAGTTCCGCGTTGTGCACGGCACGGGCGAAGTCCGGGGTCGTGAGATCAGGACGGACCAGGCTCGCGTACGCCTCGGCGACGTTGAGCCCCGGCCCGGCCGCGAGGCTCGGGGCCGCCGGTGCGTCCGGGGCCTCGAAGGACGCGCTGGACGTCAGGGTCAGATCCCCGCCCTGCACCCCGTAGAGCGAGCCGCCGGTCAGCGTGAGCCACCCCTCGGTGCCCCGCAGCTCGAACCGGAACGTCGCGTCGCCGGGCGCCACGCCCCCGAGCACGCTCGCCGTGAAGACGGTCCCGCCGGCGGTCCTGGCCAGCACGTCCACGTGGTCGGGCACCTCCCGTACGCCGGTCTCGCCGGTGTCGGCGAAGGTGGGCCGGGGCCACGCCGTCTCGGCCCGCGCGTCGACCTCGGTGACGTCACCGAGCAGCGCCTCGACGATGTCCAGGGTGTGCCCGGCCGTGATGGTGACCAGGTTGGCCCCGGCGTCCGCCCGCTCGAAGTAGTCGTAGGCCGACATCGTCACGGGCCCGAACCCCGACGAGGTCGACACGACCCGGGCCTGCACCGGGCGGCCGATCCCGCCCCCGGCGATCACCTGCGCGGCCCGGCGGACGGCGGGGTTGAGGCGGCCCTGCAACCCGATGACGTGGCGCCCCGGTCCGGCGGCCGCCGCCAGGGCCCGGGTCTGCTCGGGCGACACCCCGAGCGGGGCCTCGCAGTAGACGGTCTTCCCGGCGTCGAGCGCGGCGAGGACGAGATCGTGGTGGGCGGGCACCCGGACGGCGATCGTGACGATGTCGACGGCGTCGTCGTGGATCAGGGCGGCGGGGTCGGCGTACCAGTGGGGGGCGCCGAAGGCCGCGGCGGCCTCACGCGCGCTCTCCTCGCGGCGGGTGGCGACCGCCGTCAGCTCGAAGCCGTCGAGGGCCTGGATGGCGGGGACGTGCGACACCTGGGACCAGCTTGCCCGGGTGTCCGCTCCGATGATGCCGACCCGAAGTCGTTCGTTGTCCATGGCGTGGATTCAAGGCTTGTCCAGGCGCCGGAGCCAGGGCGAGCGGAGGCTGGTCACGGCATGACCAGGCTGCGCGTGGGGTTGCTGCCTAGGCTGGGTGGGTGCCCAATCCACCCAACACGGCGCTCGGATCCTTTCTGCGGTCGCGCCGTGATCGGCTGACGCCGGCGGAGGCGGGGATCACCGCTTTCCCGGGCGCCCGCCGTGTGCCGGGCCTGCGGAAGGACGAGCTGGCCGTGCTCGCCGGGATCAGCCCGGATCATTACAGCCGGCTCGAGCAGGGCCGTCAGAGCACCCTGAGCGACGACATCTGCGACGCGCTCGCCCGGGCTCTGCGCCTCGACGAGGACGAGCGGCGGCATCTTCGCGCCCTGGCCAGCCCCGCCCCGCGTCGCGCCTCGGCGGAGCGTCCGCAGCGGGCCGAGCCGGGTTTGTTGCGCATCATGACCGCTCTGGATCACGTCCCGGTGCTGCTGCTGGGCCGCCGTTCGGAGGTTCTGGCCCGCAACCCGCTGCTCGACGCTGTCCTCGGCGAGCCCTTTCCGCCCGGCCGCAGCTTCGTCCGCTGGCTGCTGCTCGATTCGGCGGCCCAGGACCGCATCGTCAATTGGGAGGAGTTCGCCCGGGCCGCGGTCGGCGGGCTGCGTTATGAGACGGGGCGGTACCCGCAGGACCGGAGGCTCGGTGCGCTCATCGAGGAGCTGCGTGCCGGTTCTTCCCTGGTGGCCGGGTGGTGGACCGATCAGACCGTCACCGACCGCACCTCGGTCACGAAGCGGCTGGATCATCCGGCGGCCGGGGTTCTCGAGTTCGGGATCGAGAGTGTGTGTCTGCCGCACTGTGCCGATCAGCGGTTGGTTGTTTATACGGCCGAGCCGGGGTCGGTGACGGCTCGGATGTTGCCGTTGGTGCGGAGTTGGGGGGTTGGTGGTTCGGAGGCGGTCGGGGTTGACGGGGGGATGGCTTTGGGTGGGTAGTGTTTTGGGGCCTTGAAAGCTCGGGGTCGCCGGCGGGGAAAGCTTGCTTCGGCGTGGCCTTCGAGGCTTTCGGCGGGGCTTTCAAATCTCGGGTTGCCCGGTGGGGAAAGCTTGCCTTCGGTGGGGCTTTCAAGCCTCGGGGTTCCTGGTGGAAAGGGCTCGCCTCTGGCGGGGAAGAGCGTGCCTCCGGCGGGGCCTTCAAACCTCGGCGCGCCCGGTAGGAGGAACTCGCCTCTGGCGGGGAAGAGCGTGCCTCCGGCGGGGCCTTCAAACCTCGGGGATGGATGAAACCCGGTATCCCCTCGGTCATCGGCCACTGTCAGGCAAGCAGACTGCCGCTGGTGCCGCCAGCCTTGGGTGACTCGCCGCCGGCTCACTGCTCAGTGGCGGCACCACCGCCAGCCCGCTCACACCTTTCGCGGCCGACGACCGAGGGGATACCGGGTTACCGACACCCGCGTAACCACAACCAACACCACCGCGAGTTGGGTGCCCCACCAGAAGTCGAGCCCGGGGCGCAGCGAAGCGACCGCCCCCACCCCACGCCCGTTGAGCGCCCAGCGCCCACCGCGCAACCCGCCCGAAAAGTGTGCGCCCCACGAGCACCCCGTCACCAGTGGCAGCCCCGCACCAGAGGCGAAGCGAAGCGACCGCCTCCCCCACCCACCACCGGTGAGCGCCCCGCCCAGCGCAACCACCGCACCGTGGGGGTCCGGGGGGCTCGGCCCCCCGGGGTAAATGCGAAGTGGCCTGTGTCTGCAGCGGTGTTTGCTGCAGACACAGGCCACCCGGCCACGTAGCGGGGACAGGATTTGAACCTGCGACCTCTGGGTTATGAGCCCAGCGAGCTACCGAGCTGCTCCACCCCGCGTCGGTAGGTAAACGCTAGCACGGGGGGTGGGGTGGGTTCCAAATTGGGTCAGCAGTAGGTGGTTCCGGTGCCCTTGGACCACTTGCAGGTGTCGATTGTTTTGCCTGCTGGGGACAGCAAGGTTGCCGTGTCGCCGGTGTTGTTCCAGATGTAGGCGGTGCGGTTCCAGTAGCGGTGCTTGATGTCGGGTTTGCCGTTGGTGCCCTTGCCGGTGTGGATGTACATGTCCTTGCCGGCGCCGAGCTTGTAGCTGGTGGTGAAGGTGTAGGTCGTCTTGGCGGCGTCTCGGATCTTCCAGTTCTTGAGGTCGACCGTTGCCTTGGTCTTGTTGGTGACTCGGACCCACTCGTTGTTGAGGCCGGCCTTCGGCGAGTTGTACTGGATCTTGGTGAACTGGACCGCGCCGGTGGTCGGGGCGGCTGGGGCTGGGGTGCCGACCGTCACTGTGGGGGAGGTGCCGCGGAGGAGGTTGTTGTCGGTGTCGGGGTCGATGACGGCGCGGTAGGTGCCGGTGGGGGCGACCGGGGTGGAGAAGGTGGCCGCCGGGTCGGAGGTTTCGCCGGTGGCGATGTCGGTCCAGGTGGTGCCGGTGAGGCGCTGGACGTGGACGTGGAGGCCGGGCTGGGCCGGGTTGGCGGTCACGGTGGCGACGGCGGATCGTACGGTCAGGGTGGGGACGATGCCCATGGCGACCGGCTTTTGCGGAGAGTCGAGGCCGTCGGCCTTGACGTAGAAGTAGAAGCCCGAGTCGAGGATTCGGGTGAGGGTGTAGCGGCCGGCGCTCGTGGCGGTGGTGGTGATGTAGCCGCCGTTGTCGTAGTCGGGGGCCGGGTAGAAGTCGCGGAACTTGTAGGCGGATTCGTAGAGGTGGACCGTGGCGCCCGGGGTGGCCGTACCGCTGATGGTGATGGGGCCGTAACCCTGGCGGCTGGCCGGCACCGTGATGGTGGGGGCTTCGGCTGCGGCGGCGGGGGCCGCCAGCGCGAGGGCGGAGAGGCTACCGAGGGTTACGGCTAGCGCGGTAGCGCGGGCACGCATCAGCGAGGTCATCGCTGCAGCTTAGGGTGCTTATGATCAGCAGGGACTCGGCCGGACGGACGACTCGGGGTAGCACTCAGAGTGACCGGCGGTACGGTTGGTGGGTGACCGAACTGCGTGCCGACTGCGGCCAGTGTGCCGGGCTCTGCTGTGTGGCGCCGGCGTTTGCGCGGTCGTCGGACTTCGCGATCGACAAGCCGGCCGGGCGAGCGTGTCCCAACCTGGGCGACGACTTCCGGTGCGGGATTCACGAGGAGTTGCCCGAGCGGGGCTTTCACGGGTGCGTCGTCTTCGACTGCTTCGGGGCTGGGCAGCAGGTCACTCAGGTCACATTCGGCGGGCGCAGCTGGCGGGAGGAGCCGGGGCTGGCCGGGGCGATGTTCGCGACGCTGCCGATCATGCGGCAACTGCACGAGCTGCTCTGGTACGTCACCACCGCGCTGGACCTGCCCGCGGCGCACCGTCTCCACGACCGCCTGCGAGCCGCGCGGGACGAGACCGAGGCGCTGACCCGGGGGACGCCCGAGGCCCTGCGCGCGCTCGACCTGGACGCGCATCGGCAGAGGGTCAATCCGCTGCTCGTGAAGGCGAGTGAGCTGGCCCGCGCCGGCACTCGGAAGCCCGATCACCGGGGCGCGAATCTCATCGGGCGCCGGATGCGGGGAGCCGACCTGCGGGGCGCGAATTTCCGGGGCGCCCTTCTCATCGGGGCCGATCTGCGCGACGCGGATCTGCGGCTGGCCGACTTCACGGGCGCCGACCTGCGCGGGGCCGACCTGCGGGGCGCCAAGCTGGAGGGCGCCCTCTTCCTGACCGAGAGTCAGCTGGAGTCGGCCCGGCGACCGACGGCCGACGGTGGGCCAGAGTCGGCCCGGCGGCTGACGGCCGAGAGTCAGCTGGAGTCGGCCCGGCGGCCCGCGGTCAGGACAGTTGCTGCCACGTCCGGGCGCCGACCGCGGCGCAGCGCTGGATGACCGCGCCCACGCCGGGCGCCACCTTGCCGGAGCGCGCGTCGACGCAGTTGCCGTTGAGGCCGCTGATCAGTTTGCCGTTCTCGAAGCGGAACAGCTGAGCGGCGTTGCCGTTGCACTCCGCCAGCTGGATGATCGTGCCGATCTTGGTCTCGGCGCCGGCGACGTCCATGCAACGGGTGCCGATGCGGATCGTGCCGTCGTCCACCGGCTGCCACTGCTGGGTCTCGGTCGCCTGGCAGGTGCGCAGGGACACCGGCGCGCCGTCGCCCGCGTACTCCGCCGCGAGGCAGAGCCCGGATTCGCCGGCCGTGATGCGGGAGCCGATCGGGGGCGGCGAGGCTGTGGGCGTACTCGAAGCAAGGGGTTGGTCCTGGTCCGTGCGCAGCATGAGCGTCCCGCCGGCGGCGAGGGCCACGACCGCGAGGACCGCCATCCCGCCGAGCACGAGCAGCGGGCGCCGGTCGGCCTCCGGGGTCACGCCGTGTTCGGGGAGGTCCTCGGCGTAGTAGTAGCGGTCCGTCTCGGTCCACAGCTGGGCCGGCGACTTGGTCGGCTCGGGGGCCCGCCGCTTGAACCAGACGGCCACCACGACACAGGCGATGACGAGCAGCACACCGAGCGAGAGAAGGATCCACGCGAGCACGCCGCGAGCCTACGGTCGGGCCCGTACGGCTGCAGTGTTTCTTCCCTCCCGCACCAGGGAAACTGGCCCGGACACACCACCTACACTGATGGCGATCAAGCCGATCGATCGAGACCGTGGAGCGTCCTTACATGCAGGTGTCCGGGCTCGTCTGGATCTTGACGGTGGTGGCCATCCTCGGCCTCGTCGCCTTCGACTTCTACTTCCACGTCCGCAAGGCCCACATCCCGACCCTGCGCGAGGCGGCGATCTGGTCGTCGATCTATGTCGGCATCGCGGTCCTCTTCGGCCTCGGCACGCTGATCTTCGGCGGCACGGACATGGGCGCCGAGTACTTCGCGGGCTACGTGACCGAGAAGGCGCTGTCGGTCGACAACCTCTTCGTCTTCCTGGTGGTGCTGGGCAGCTTCAAGGTCCCGCGCGCCGACCAGCAGAAGGTGCTGCTCTTCGGCATCGTCTTCTCGCTGATCGCCCGGACCGGCTTCATCTTCCTGGGCGCCGCGCTGATCAACTCGTTCGCCTGGGTCTTCTACCTCTTCGGCCTGATCCTGCTGATCACCGCGGGCAACCTGCTCAAGGGCGAGGGCGACGACGAGCGGTCGGCCGACAACGTGGTGATCCGTCTCGCCCGCCGCTTCCTGCGCACCTCCGACGAGTACGACGGCGACAAGCTCTTCACCTCCCAGGACGGCAAGCGGGTCATGACCCCGATGCTGCTGGTCATGGTGGCGATCGGCGGCACCGACATCCTCTTCGCCCTCGACTCGATCCCGGCCATCTTCGGCCTCACCCAGAACGTCTACGTCGTCTTCACCGCGACCGCGTTCTCGCTGCTCGGCTTGCGTCAGCTCTACTTCCTGCTGGACGGCCTGCTGGACCGGCTGGTCTACCTCTCCTACGGGCTCGCCGCGATCCTCGCCTTCATCGGCGTCAAGCTGATCCTGCACGCCCTGCACGAGAACAACGTGCCGTTCATCAACGGCGGCGAGCACATCGACGTGATCGAGATCAGCACCGGCATGTCGCTCGGCTTCATCATCGGCGTGCTCATCATCACGGTCATCGCGTCGCTGCTGAGCCCGAAGGGCCGGGCCCAGACCTATGTCGCCGAGGCCCGCCGGCACGCCCGCGAGTTCCTCGAGATCGACCAGGACCCGCAGTACTGCGACGACGTCTATCACAAGCTGGTCAATGAGGAGGCGAACATCCGGGAGCTCCCGGAGAAGTACCGGGCCCGGATCCGCCAGGAGGACGAGCTGATGAACCTGCTCGAGCGCGCCCACCGGGTGCACGAGGAGCGCGTCGCCGCGGGGACCTGCTTCAGGCCCTGAGCGGAGCCACGTGCCGCCCGCCCCGGCGGCGGTCCACGCTGTCCAGGATGGCGTGCGGCATGATCCGGTCGAGCCACGCCGGCAGCTCCCACGCCCGCGCCCCGAGCATGGTCAGGGCCGCGGGCACGAGGACCAGCCGCACGGCAAACACATCGACGAGTACGCCCACCGCGAGGCCGAAGCCGATCGCCCGTACCGTCGGGTCCCCGATCAGCGCGAAGCCCCCGAGCACGCTCGCCATCACCAGTCCCGCCACGGCCACCGGCCCGGCCCCGAGCCCGACGCCGGCCACCGTGGCCTCGACGGCGTCCTCGCCCCGGGCCAGCCGCTCCCGGACGCGGGAGACCAGGAACACCTCGACCGTCATGGACAGCCCGAAGAGCACCCCCACCAGCAGTGTCGGCAGGAAGCTGGTCAACGGCCCCGGCGCGTCCACCGCCGTGGTCAGCCCGAGCGTCGCGCCCGTGGTCAGCAGGAAGCCCAGCGCCGCCGCGACCGGCACCAGCAGCGAGCGGAAGGCCACGAGCAGCAGCAGGATCGACGCGCCCAGCACCAGCAGCAGATATTCGGGCAGGGCCGACGTCATCCGCCGGGACACGTCCACGCCGACGGCCGTGGTCCCGGTCACGGCGACGCTGCCCGTGCCCTCGGCCAGCGGTTCGGCGACCGCCCGGAGCCGGCCGGTGAGCTCGACGGTCTCCGCCGTTCCGGGCCCGGTCACCGGCGTGACGGTCACCACCCGGGTCGTCCCGCCCGGACCGGCCTCGACCGCGGCGACGTTGTGCACCCTGCGCACGGCGGCCACCACCCGCCCGGTCAGCGCCGACACCACGTCACCGCGCGGCCCGCGCACCACGACCAGCAGCGGGCCGTTGGCGCCGGGCCCGAAGGCGGCCGCGATCAGGTCGTACGCCACCCGCTGATGCGAGCCGGCCGGCGCACTGCCGTTGTCCGGAAGAGCCAGCCGCAACCCCCGCGCCGGTACGGTCAACGCGCTCACGCCCAGCACCAGCCCGATCAGCACCGGCACTCGGAAGCGCCGCACCGCCCGGATGCACCGCACGCCCCGCTCGCCCTCGTCGTCCGTGCGCGCGTGCCCTCCCCGGCGTTGCAGCACGCGCGTGCCCGCGATGCCGAGCAGAGCCGGCAGCAACGTCAGCGCGGCCGCGACACCCACCACGACGGCGCCGGCCGTGACGAGCCCGATCACCGTGAGGAAAGGCACGTCCACCACGGCCAGCCCGCCGAGCGTCACCACCACGATCGCCCCGCCCACGACCACCGGCGGCCCCGTCGTCCCGGCCGCGCGCGCCACGGACTCCCCCACCGGCAGCCCGCCGGCCAGGAACCTCCGGTGCCGCGCCGCGACCAGCACGGCGAAGGCGAGCCCGGTCGCGAGCCCGGCCATCACCACCAGCGGCGGCCCGACGGCCGACACGTCGACGACCCGCGCCACGAGGAAGACCGCGCCGATGCTCAGCGCCACCCCGGCGCATGCTGTCACCAGCGTCGTGCCGACCGCCACCGGCGAGCCGAGGACGGCGAGGAGCAGGACGGCAACGGCCAGACCACCGAGTTCGCGTACGCCGACCTGCGGCGCGCCCACGGGAAGCCCGCCGGGGACGACCTCCAGCCCGCCTTCGGTGCCGGCCAGCTCGTCGTAGGCCGATCGTTCCGCGCGGGTCAGCTCGTAGACGGCGTGCGCGTACCGGACCTCGATCACGCCGACGGTCCGGGTCCGATCGATGCGCCCGTTCGCGTACGGGTCGGCGACCGTCACCACCCCGGGCAACGCCGCCGCCCGGGTCGTCACGCGGGCCACGGCTGCCTCGATGTCGTCGCTGTCGAGGGATCGGCCGCTCGGGGCGCGTACGACGAGGGTCAAGGCCGCTCCGGCCGCGTCTGGCAGGTCCCGCTGCAGCTCCGCGAGGGCACGCTGCGACTCCGTCCCCGGGACCGAGAAGCTGTCGACGCCGTGGCCGCCGCCGGCCACCGCCGCGCCGGCGATCAACAGCACCAGGCCGGCCCAGGCCCCGACCACCCAGCTCCGCCGGCGGTGACACCAGGCCCCGAGCCGGTACAGCAGCGCAGCCATGCAGGGTGTCCGATCTGGCGGTTTTGTACCGTCCGAGTCTATCGACCCTTTGTGGTCCTCGTGCCGCTAACCGGAGAGCGCTACGCAGAAGTTCTTTGTGATCCGATAGGCGCCGGAGACCGTGCGGTAATTGGCGGCGGTGATGTCGAGCCGCCAGGCCGGGCCGTCGATCTCGTAGAAGCCGCGCGGCAGATTGCCCAGCCCGGCGCGAACCCCGAGCAGCAGCGGCCCGTGCGACCAGCCGGTCAGCCCGCCGTCCTGATGATGGAGGCTGACACCGCTCGCACTCGCGTCGCCCGTGGTCGAGGCGCCGGTCGCGACGTTGGTCAGCCGATAGACGAGGGGTCCGGTGGCCGCCTCGGTCCGGACCGAGCCGTCGGGCCAGCGGGTCAGGGTCCGGTAGTAGACCTCGTCCTCGATCGGGTCGGCGTGGATGCCGAAGTCGCAGACGACCCCGGGGGCGTAGTCGAAGGACGGGCTGGGCCGCAGCTCCCAGCCGTTTCCTTTGGGGGGTGCGGTCGGGGGTGCGGCCGGGGCGGGCGTGCTCCAGACGGCCGCGAGCAGGGTTCCTGTCGCCATGGCGCTGAGAAGTCGACGCATGGTTCTCATGGTGTCCACAGAGGACTTTCGGGGCCAGCCGGTGCGCGCCATTCGGTGAACAAACCCCGTGCTGGGTGCCCCCGCACTTCAGGGAAAGCAATGCCTCCGGCGGGGCCTTCAAACCTCGGGATGGGGTAACCCGGTGTCCCCTCGGTCATCGGCCACTCTCAGGCAAGCAGACTGCCGCTGGTGCCGCCAGCCTTGGGCGACTCGCCGCCGGCTCACTGCTCAGTGGCGGCACCACCGCCAGCCCGCTCACACCTTTCGCGGCCGACGACCGAGGGGATACCGGGTTTGGGGGGTAAGCGGGAAGGATCACATACCGGAGTGCTCGTGACCCCCTCACCGGGCTGCCTGGCGGGGTCACGGACGAGCCTGCTCTGGGCCCTCCGAGCACCTCGCCTCGACGGCGGTCGGCCACGGGTGGGCCCGGACCGGGCCCCGGCCGGCAAGGCGTACACATCCAAGGCAAACCAGCGCAAGCTCGGATCGAGGAGCGGCCGACCGGGTGCGCGAACGGCCCTACTCGACGGCGGCGTAGCCCCAGTACGTCCGCTCAGTAAGAGGCGCGGCCGACGGGTCCTGAGGCGGAGAAGCCTTCGTCCCCCGCTTACGAGCGTTGAAGTCCATGCCCAGCGCAACGAGCAGCGCCGCAACAATCACAGCGGCAACACCCAGGATGATCATCTCGAAACACCCTTATCTCGAGCACTCATAACCCCACGCAGCCGACTCTAAACGCCACACCACCTGCACCAACAGGCCCAGAGCCCAAACAAACGACTTCGACCCACCCCCCACCACCCCACCAACGGCGCCCAGGGGCGGAGCGAAGCGACCGCCCCCACCACCCACCAACCGGCAGCAGACCCCCCAGCGCAACCACCGCACCGTGGGGGTCCGGGGGGCTCGGCCCCCCGGGGTAAATGCGAAGTGGCCTGTGTTTGCAGCGCTTTCTGCTGCAAACACAGGCCACCCGGCCACGTAGCGGGGACAGGATTTGAACCTGCGACCTCTGGGTTATGAGCCCAGCGAGCTACCGAGCTGCTCCACCCCGCGTCGGTAGGTAAAGACTACCTCGCGGGGGTCAGCGGCTGCAAAACGGGGGTTCGTAACGTGGCCCACACGGGAAAGCGGCCCCCCGGACAACTCCGGGGGGCCGCTTCCTATCGTGCGTGGAACTGCTGCTCAGCCTCCGCTGGCCGCCGGCGTGGGAGCCGACGCCGGGGGTGAGGCCGGGGTTGATGCCGGGGCCGAGGGCTGGGCGGACGGGCCGGCCGACGGCGGGGTTGTCGTGCCGGCGGCGTTGCGGGCGTTCTGGAAGTTGTTGATTGCCGTGTCGAGGGCGGCCATGGCCTGACCCCAGCGGACCCAGTCGTTCGCCTGCTGGGCCGACTTCACGTCGGCGATCGCCTTGTCGAGGGCCGTTGCCGCGTCGGCCAGGGCGCCGGTGAGCTGCGGGTTGGTGCCCGTGGCGGGGGGCGTGGTGCCGGTCTGGCCCGGGTTGGTGTTCGCGGGCGCCTGGCTCTTGCCCAGGGCGACGAGCTGTTCGAGGCCGTCGGACAGGGTGTCGGCCAGGACGACGTACCGGCCGCCGTCGCCGTAGGACATCAGGACCTTCTGCAGCAGGGGGGCCGCGTTGGCGTTCTGACCGCTCTTCACATAGACGGGTTCGACGTAGAGCATGCCGTCGCCGACCGGGAGGGAGATCAGGTTGCCGTAGAGGACCTGGGCCTGGTTGTTGGTCTGCAGGAGGTTGAGCTCGGGTCTGACCGTGGCGTTGTTGGTCATCCGCTGATGGACCTGGGCCGGTCCGGGGATGGCCGTCTCGTCGGGCAGCTCCAGGATCTCCAGCTGCGGTTTCCCGTCCACGTACGAGCCCGAGATGAGCGCCGCGAGGTTGTCGCGGTTGTTCGGGGTGACCGCGGACGTCAGCTGGAAGCGGGTGCTGTCCTGCTCGGGTAGCTGCACGTTGAGGTAGAACGGTGGCTGTTTGGTCTGCTCCGACCCGTCGGGCGCGTTGGGCACCGCCCAGAAGTCGTTGCCGGAGTAGAAGTCACCGGGCTGCGTCACGTGAAACCGGGTGAGCAGGTTGCGCTGGACCTTGAACATGTCGGCCGGGTAGCGGAAGTGGGCCTCGAGCGACGCGGGGATCTCCGCCTTGGGCTTGATCAGGTCGCCGCCGAAGGCCTTGTTCCAGGCCTTGAGCACCGGGTCCTGGTCGTCGAACTCGTAGAGGGTGACCGTGCCGTCGTACGCGTCGACGGTTGCCTTCACCGAGTTGCGCATGTAGTTGATGTTGTCGCGGGCGAGGGCGAAGGTGCCCGTGCCCGTCAGCTCGTCCGTGGTCTCTTCCTGCAGGTTGATGCGCTGCGAGTACGGGTAGCTGGCCGACGTCGTGTAGCCGTCGAGGATCCACGTGATGCGCCCGTCGACCACGGCCGGGTAGGGGTCGCCGTCGATGGTGAGGAACGGCGCGACCTTCTCGACGCGCGAGCGCGGATCCCGTACGTACATCAGCCGCGAGTTGTCGTTCACCGCGTCCGACAGCACGAAGTTGCTCTCGGTGTTCTTGATCGCGAAGACGAGCCGGCGGAAGAACGAGCCGATCGGCACGCCACCCGTGCCGTCGTAGGTGTAGCGCTGCTCGGCGTTCGCGTCGTTGGGCTGCGGACGGTCGAACTCGACCTTCTTGTTCTCGTCGGTCTGGCCCACGATGGCGTACTCGGTGGACTGCTCGCCGTAGTAGATGCGCGGCTGGTCGACCTTGATCTGGTCGGTCGACGAGGAGGCGCAGTTCGTGGCCGTGCCCGTGGATCCCAGCGAGCCCGAGACGAAGACCGGCAGACCACCGCAGGACGTGTTGGCCGGCGCCGCCACGAGCCCGTACCCGTGGGTGTAGGTGGTGTGGCGGTTGAGCCAGTTCTGCTGCTGCTCGGTGAGCGCCTGGTCGTTGATCTCGCGGACGCCGACGACGTAGTCCTGGGTCTTGCCGGCGATGGTGTAGCGGTCCACGTCGAGCTTCGGTCCGAAGTCGTAGAAGCCGCGGACCTGCTGGCTCTGCGTGAACGCCTCGGAGACGAGCTGCGGGTCGATCACGCGCACGTTCTGGGCACTGCTGTTGGCGGCGAGGTTGGCCGGGGGCGTGACGACGTCGGCGTCGTACGCCGTGGTCTTGGTGTCCGTCAGGCCGAAGGCGGCCCGCGTGGCCGCGATGGACCGCGCTATGTACGGCGCCTCCTTGTCCGCCTGGCTCGGCTTGACCTGGAAGTTCTGCACCGCGAGCGGGTAGATGCCGCCGATGGCGACCGCGGAGACCGCGAGCAGCGCCAGCGAGACACCGGGCCACACGAGGTTGCGCATGACCGCGTTGGAGAAGACGATGATCGCGATCGCGACGACGATCGAGATGTACGCCAGGATCTCCTTGGCCGGCAGCAGCGCGTTGACGTCGGTGTAACCGGCGCCGTAAAGGTTGGGCGCGACGTGCTGCTCGAGCAGCAGGGCGCGCCGGTCGAGGATGTAGGCGACCGCCTTGAGCAGCACGAAGACCGCGACCAGGGTGGTCAGGTGGGCCCGGGCCGCCGCGGTCATCCGGTCGCCGACGCCCTGCAGTCGCACCCCGCCGAAGACGTAGTGCACGGCGAGCGCCCCGATGACCGAGAGCACGATCGCGGTGAAGGCGACGCCGAGCAGGTAGCGCAGCATCGGGTACTCGAAGACGTAGAAGCCCACGTCCACCTTGAACTGCGGGTCCTCGACGCCGAAGGGCTGGGAGTTCTGGAAGAGCATCCAGTCCTTCCAGCGGTTCTGCGCGGAGAGGCCGGAGAAGAAGCCGATGACGATGCCGACGACGGCGATCCAGGTGCCGAAGCGGGGCTGGATCACCATCCGATAGCGCTCGAGGGTGGCCTGCTCGGCGGAATGCGGGCGCAGCAGCGGGCGCAGCCTGTACGCGAGGTACAGGTTCGCCACGATCACCAGCGCCACGGCCAGGCCGACCGCCAGGAACAGCAGCAGCCGCGTCACCAGCACACCCGTGAAGACCGACGTCTTGTCGACCTCCTGGAACCACAGGTAGTCGGTGTACTTGTCGATGCCCCAGCCGAGCAGCGTGAATAAGAGGAATACCCCTACGAGGACGCCGACGGTCACGCGACCGCGCCGGCTCATCCTCGGCAGAGGACTGTTACGCATGACCAACGTGAACCCCACAAAATCAGGACCGGTGTATCACTCTAGGGTGTTGCGACCGCTTCAGGAGGCCGTGCACGGTTTCGGGGTGCCTCCGGACGTGAAGGTGCTCAGGGCAGTGAGGGCGTCGTCGACCGTCGCGACCCGCGCCATCGGCAGGCCGTCGACCGAGTTCTTGAGAGCCTCGGCACAGTTGTCGGCGGGCACGAGGAAGATCTGGGCGCCGGCCTGCTTCGCGCCGACGAGCTTCTGCGGGATGCCGCCGATCGGGCCGACGTTGCCCTCGTCGTCGATCGTGCCCGTACCCGCGATGATCTTGCCGCCCGTCAGGTCCTCGGGCTTGAGCTTGTCGATGATGCCCAGCGTGAACATGAGCCCGGCGCTGGGGCCGCCGATCTCGTCGAGGTCGATCGCGACGGTGAAGGGGTGCGGCTGCTTCTTGTCGATCGACACGCCGATCCGCGGGGTCTTGCCGTCCTCGGCCGCCTTGGTCGTGATCTTCGCGGTCGCGGACTTGCCGCCGCGCGAGTAGGTGACCGTCAGCGCGGTGCCCGCGGGCTTGGCCTGCACCAGCTCGGTGAGCTTCTCGGGGCTCGTGACCTCGGCGCCGTCGACGGCGGTGATCACGTCGTCCTTCTGCAGGACCCCGGTCGCCGCGCCGCCGGATGCGACCTCCGTCACGTACGTCTGGATGGGGTAACCGAGCTCCCGCAGCGCGACCGTCTCCGCGCTGGTCTGCGAGGACTTGAACTCCTCGGCGTTCTGCTGCTCGGTCTGCTGCTCGCTCTGGTCCGGCGGATAGATGAGATCCCGCGGCACGACCGCCTGCTCGTCGCTGAACCAGCCCCGGATCGCCCACACCAGCTCGACGCTCGGCTGCACCCCGACGGTGGTCAGGCGCAGCTGGCCGGCGCTGGTGGAGGTCTGCGCCTTCGTCACCTGGATGACCTCTTTGCCGTTGTCCGAACCGAGCGTGTTGACGGTCGGACCGGGCTTGAGCACGACGTAGGGCAGGGGGAAGGCCATGACTCCGACTGCCAGCAGTGCGGTGATCAGGGCGCCGAGGATGACGGTGACACCGCGACGTCTCATGCGCGTGACCGTACCAACCGTCCCTGAGTTCTCTCTGAGCTGACACCGGCATGGCGCATTTGCGGGCTTGACGCGCGTACCGTTGGGGACGTGCCTGATATCCCGTTCGGCTTCAGCCTGCCGGGCGCCCAGCCGCCCGATCCCTCCGACCCGCAGCAGATGCAGCAGTTCATGAATCAGCTGCAGCAGATGTTCGCCGCGCCCGGAAGTGGCCCGGTCAACTGGGATCTGGCCCGCCAGGTGGCGGCCAGCCAGCTGAGCGCGACCGGCGACCCCGCGGTGAGCATGTACGAGCACAGTGCCGTCACCGAGGCCCTGCGCCTCGCCGACCTGTGGCTCGACCCGGCGTCCGCGATGCCCTCCGGCATCCGCGACGCGACAGCGTGGAACCGCAACGAGTGGGTCTACAACACGCTCGACGTGTGGAAAAAGCTCTGCGACCCGATCGCCGGCCGCATGGTCGGCGCGATGGGCGACCTCGTGCCCGAGGAGGCCCGCGCCCAGCTCGGCCCGATGCAGTCGATGGTCGCCACGCTCGGCGGCGCGCTCTTCGGCGGCCAGCTCGGCCAGGCGCTGGGCCAGCTCGCCGCGGAGGTGCTCTCGGCGGGTGACATCGGTCTCCCCCTGGGCCCGGCCGGCACCGCCGCGCTGATCCCGGCCAACATCAAGACCTACGGCGACGGCCTCGAGATCCCCGAGGACCAGGTCCGGCTCTATGTCGCGCTGCGCGAGGCCGCCCACCAGCGCCTCTTCCAGCACGTGCCCTGGCTCCGGGCGCACGTGCTCAACGCGGTGGAGACCTATGCGAGCGGCATCACGGTCAACCGCGAGGCGATCGAGGAGGCGATGAGCCGCGTCGACCCCAGCGACCCCGAGTCGATGCAGGCCATGGCGCTCGAGGGCATCTTCACGCCCGAGGACACGCCGCAGCAGAAGGCCGCGCTCGTGCGCCTGGAGACGGTGCTCGCGCTGGTCGAGGGCTGGGTCGGCCACGTCGTCGACCTGGCCGCGGGCGACCGGCTGCCGTCGGTGGTCCAGCTGGGCGAGGCGTTCCGGCGCCGTCGCGCGGCCGGCGGGCCCGCCGAGCAGACGTTCGCCGCGCTGGTCGGCCTGGAGCTGCGCCCGCGCCGCCTGCGCGAGGCGGGTGCGCTGTGGGTGGCAGTGACCGAGGCGCGGGGGGTGCAGGGCCGCGACGCGCTCTGGGACCACCCCGACCTGCTGCCGACCGACGAGGACTTCGCCGACCCGCAGAAGTTCGCCGCCGCCAAGGACGACTGGGACATCTCCGAGCTCGAGGGACTGGGCGACGGAGATTCCAAGGATTAAGAGCTTTTTGTCGTAGCGGGGTGGTGGGTACGGACCGTCGCTCCCGCCGAGGGCCCGGCGTGGTTTCGCTGGCCGCTGACGCGTCCAGATCGCGAAACCCCACCGGGCGACCTGCGTGAGTGGTTGCGCCCCTCAACCCCGCGCGCCGGTTTCGCTCGTGCCGGGGCGGTCGCTTTCGTGATCCCGCCGCTCGGTCAGCCGCTCAGCAGGGCTCGGGTGTTCTCCCAGCCCTCGAGGGCCATGTCGAGGGTGGCGAGGTCGGCCGGCCCGCGCAGGCGCCGCCACTCGGGTGTCGACTCGACGAGGCTCGGCTGGGGTGCGCCCCTCCGGGCCGTGATCGGGGTGGCCGTGTCCAGATCGAGGTCGGCGAGCCACTCCGGGGCGGGCAGCGTGGCGGCCACCGCCAGCAGGCCACCGTCCCGTCCGGCCGGGGCGACCGCGACCGGCTTGCTGCCCAGCGGCCGGAGCAGCTTGCCCAGGATCATCCCCGGCAGGTCGGCGGCGTCGGCGGCCAGCACGGCGCCCTGGTCGTAGCCGTCCTCGGCCGCCCGCCGCAGCACCGGTCCCACCGTGGCCGTCGCCACCTCGTAGATCGGCGTCCCCGGCCAGGCGATCTCCTCCGCCAGCGCCAGATCCTCCCGGGTCGCCGCAATGGCCGGCTGCGCCTCCGCCAGCCGCGCCAGCAGGTCCACGACATCCTCGGCCAGCGCCGCGCGCCACTTGCTCAGGTCCACCCCGGGGGGACTCCACGTCACCGGGGTGAGGAGCGCCACCACGACTCGCTTGGTCACACCCCGACACTAGCCGCGCCCGCCGGCCCCGCGCCTCCGCGCTGCGCCGCGGGCTTCAATCGTCGGCCAGCACCAGGCCGGTGGCCGCGGAGATGCCCTCGAGGTAGCCGCGGGCTCGTTCCGCCTTCGGATAGCGGTTGACGAGGTCCCAGAAGGCGGCGCTGTGGCTCGGGACGACCAGGTGGGCCAGCTCGTGCAGGAGCACGTAGTCGATGACCCAGTCCGGCATCTCCTGGATGCGGTGCGAGATCCGGATGGTCCCGTCGTCCGGGGTGCACGACCCCCAGCGGCCGTTCTGATTGGTGACCCAACGCACGCTGGCCGGGTGCACCCGGCTCTCGTGGTCGGGCAGATAGCGGGTGATCAGCCGGCGCGCGCGGAGCAGCAGCTCGCTGTCCGTGCGCTGCACGCGCTCCTCACGGGCGGCCAGGCGATCCAGCATCCGCGCGACCCACTCGGTCTCCTCGTCGCGCGAGAAGCGGTCGGGAATGAGGACGACGACGCGCTCGCCCTCCCGGTACGCGGACACCGTGCGACGACGACGCTGACTGCGCCGCACTTCGACGACAGGCTTGCGCGTCCTGGCCATTACCGGCTCGCGCAGCCCAGACTCGGCTTCACATTGCGACGTTAATCCGTCGGGCCCAGGTCGCCGCAAGGGTACGGCAAATGACACGCGCCCTAAATGTGAGAATCGTCCCGGAAAATCCGAAAATATTTTCCACGGGCGCAACACTGGCCCTCTCGAACCCAGGCTAACTCGCTGTCAGTCCTACCCCCAACTGCCCCACAGGAACCAAGATCCGCTTCTGTTCCGGGCGTCCTTTCAAGATCACTTATCGATGCGAATCGCATTCGTGGTGACCTTGGGCGCCGGGGTCCGGTCACCCTGATCCCGACGCGCGGACCCGCCGGCCCCGGAGGCGTGGTCGTCCTGACCCTTGAAGGTCACGCCTTGCCTCGCCTCGCGCGAACCCGACAAAAGCCATCATGAGATGCGCCACATCGTGTCACGCCGCTCCACTCGGCACAGATGCGGCGCAAGTCCTCGCAGAACGCCCGAAATTCGCCCTGACGACGTCCCAGACGTCCCTTTCCTGCCGTTCTGAAGTAATTCGTCGGCGTGTCCACCCCAATCTGCCCGATATGGGTCATCCGGGCGGGCAAACTCACGACGTCGACGACACCGCCGACGCCGCGCTGACATGGAAAGGGCCGGACGTGGGTAGTGTCCGCCCCTGGCGGGGTGGCCATATCCGCTGGTCGCGGAGCGGTCCAGCGCCGAACACAGATCGCGGCTGCCGTCGCGAGCACGCCTTGCGAGCGGTCGAGGTCGCCGATCCGATCGCAATCGAGGCACCGGGCCGACCCGGCCGACAACATGACGAGGAGGAACCGTGGCCGACAACACGTACAACGGCTACTGCGTGAAGTGCAAGGAGAAGCGCGACTTCCAGGGCACTGTCGAGGTCTCGAAGACCGGCATGAACATGGCCAAGGGCAAGTGCCCGGTCTGCGGCACGACGGTCAACCGCATCCTGGGCAAGGCCAAGGCCTGAGCGCTGTCCCACGGCTGGGCGGGAGCGGTCACCGATCGCTCCCGCCGTCGCCAGTTCGCTTCACCCTCCCGGGGGTCCGCTCCCGGCTCGAGTTCTGGGCGCCGGCCGATGCGCGGCTAGTAGCTAAACCAAAACGTTGAGTAGTTATCCACCGCTTCTCGGGGTCTGTGGATAACTTCGGACATCCTGGGGATAACCGAGCACGAGCTCCTGCAGCCCTGTGGACAACGAAAGCAGCCCGCGCGCCGGACGTGACACCGTGTCACCCATGACGCGCCCCTCCCTGCAACGTCCCACCCTGCTGCCGGGGCTCCCGCGCATCTGGCGCGGCGTACACACCTTGCAGCTGGGGCTCGACCCTGCCTATGCCGTCCTGGTCGACCTGCCCGACCCGGTCCTGGCCCACCTGCTCGATCTCCTCGACGGCACCCGCCCCGAGCGGACCCTCCTGCACCTCGCGGCCGACCTGGGCATTCCCCCGGCCGAGGCCGGCACGCTGCTCGAGGTCCTGGCCGAGGCGGGCCTGGTCGTCCCGGCCCAGCGGCTGATCCCGCCCACCTTCGACACCGCCAGCCGCCGCCTCCTGTCCGGCGAGGCCGCCGCCCTGGCCCTGCGCCCGCCCCGGCTGAGCCGCCGTCCTCCGTCCCGCGGCCAGACCGCCAGCCCCGCTTCCCTGCTCCGCAAGCGCCGCGAGGCCAAGGTCGTCGTCGCCGGCCGCAGCCGCCTCGCCGCCGGCATCGCGGTCGCCCTCGCCCAGGCCGGCATCGGTCACATCCACGCCGACCTCGCCGGCACCATCACCGACGAGGACCGCATCACCGCTCCCCTGCCCCCGTCCGCCGTGGGCACCCCCCGCGCCACAGCCGTCACCGAGGCCGTCGAGGCCGCCGCCCCCGCCACCGACACCCGCCCGATCCGCTCCGCCGCCCCCGCCCTGACCATCCAGTTCGCCCCCGACAAGCCCGTCGCCCTCCTCGCCCTCTCCCACCTCCAGCGCCGCCGTCCCTACCTCCCCGTCACCGTCCGCGAGGCCACCACCGTGATCGGCCCCCTGGTCCCCGCCACCGGCCGCCCCTGCCTCAACTGCCTGGTCCTCTACCGCAACGAAACCACCAGCGAGGCCCTCCGCCTCCTCCCGCCAACCGCCGCGCCCGACCAGCTTTCGTCCGACTTCCCCGAGCTGATCTCGCCCGACCCGGTCCCCCTCGACTTCCCCGACCCCATCACCCCTGACCCGGTTCCCCTCGACTTCCCCGACCCGCTTCCCCCCGACTGCCCCGACCCGATCTCTGCCGCCCTCGCCGGCCCGCCGCCCACCACGCCCGCCCGCGCTGTCCCCGAGCCGCCCGCCCCGCCTTCCCCCGAGCCCGTCGACCCGCCCACCGCCGCGCGCGCCCACGCCTCCAGTGATGCGACCACGCTCGGTCCTGACTTCCCTGATGCGAGCGGCTCGCCGTCCTCCGCGTGGGCGGCTTCGGAAGGCGACTTCACGCTGCCCGCCGCGTGGCCGGACGGGCACACCGCCATGGACGATCCCTACGCGGTGCCCAATCAGCGCCCGGGGCAGGAGCCACTCAGCGTGGCAGGCGCCTGGGCAGCGATCGGCTACGTGGTCGCCGAGGCCCTCCTCTTCATCGACGGCGGCGAGCCCGAGTCCCTCGGCGCCGAGGTCGAGATCTGGTCCCCGAGCCGCATCCGCCGCCGCACCTGGACACCCCACCCCAACTGCGCCTGCGCCTCATCCCGCCGCCGCCCGTGACACCCCGCCTCCAACGCCGGCGCCACAAGCTGGGCAGCCCACCCCACTCCTGACTGCGCCCGCGCCTCACCCCGCCGCCTCTGACACCCCGCCTCCAACGCCCGCGCCACAAGCTGGGCAACCCACCCCACTCCTGACTGCGCCCGCGCCTCACCCAAGCTGGGCTCAACCTCAGGAGCTCGCCCATACCCCGCCTTGCCTTCGCCCGCGACACACAGCGCCCGTCGCCGGTGCAGCGCTTGGGCAATCCATCTCTGCTCAACAGGCCGCGCCGCCGCCTGTGACGCATGCGTGGAGAAGCGGGCTGTGACGAACAAGCCATGGAGTTCGAAGTGGCGCGCGAGCGATGAGGACAGCTGTTCGGGGACACGCGTCCGCGCAGGTCGGCGGGCTGCTTGCCGGGGCTCGCGGGTCGGATGGCTGGCGGCGTGGCGTGGGGTGTTCGCGGCCGGGGGCGGTCGCGCAAAAACGACAGAGGCGTGCTAGGCGTGCATTCCGGGCGGTCGGGTGGGTGGTGGACGCAGTCGAGGAGGTCGATCGCCGTCATGTCGGTCACAATGATCTGGTGAGCGATATACCGCGTCGTGCGGCGTCCCGGACTGCCAAGCTTGCTGCGCTGCCGCTCGGGTTCGCCGGGCGTACCGTGCTGGGGCTGGGCAAGCGGGTCACCGGCATCGCCACCGACGTCATTGCGGCGGACATTCAGCAGCGCACTGCCGAGCAGCTGTTCAGCGTGCTCGGGCAGCTCAAGGGCGGGGCCATGAAGTTCGGCCAGGCCCTGAGCGTCTTCGAGGCGGCCATGCCCGAGGAGATGGCCGGACCCTATCGTCAGGCGCTCACCAAACTGCAGGAAGCCGCCCCGCCCATGCCCACGGCGAGCGTGCACAAGGCACTGGCCGAGCAGCTGGGCGACGACTGGCGGGAGAAGTTCGCCGAGTTCGACGACAGTCCGGCCGCGGCCGCCAGCATCGGGCAGGTGCACCGGGCCGTGTGGAAGCTGCCGCCGTCGCGCAAGGGGGCGAAGCCGAAGACGCTGCCCGTGGCCGTCAAGATCCAGTATCCGGGCGCCGGGGAGGCGCTGATCGCCGATCTCAAGCAGCTCGGGCGGCTGGCCGGGATGTTCAAGGTGATCCAGCCCGGCATGGACATGAAGCCGCTGCTGACCGAGCTGCGCGAGCGGGTGACCGAGGAGCTCGACTACGCGATGGAGGCGGAGACCCAGAAGGCCTTCGCCGCCGCGTACGCCGGCGATCCTGAGATCTTCGTCCCCCGCGTCGTGGCGTCCGCGCCGAAGGTGCTGGTCTCGGAGTGGGTCGAGGGCCGCCCGCTGGCCAGTGTCATCAGCGATGGTACGGAGGAGGAGCGCGACGAGGCCGGCCGGCTCATGGCCGTGCTGCACTTCTCGGCGCCGGGGCGGGCCGGGCTGCTGCACGCCGACCCGCACCCGGGCAACTTCCGGATCCTGCCCGACGGCCGGCTCGGGGTCATCGACTTCGGCGCCGTGGCCCGCCTGCCCGAGGGACACCCCGAGCCCATCGGCCGCCTGGTCCGGCTGGCCCTCGACGGCGACGCCGCCGGGGTCGCGGACGGCCTGCGCGAGGAGGGCTTCATCCGGCCCGACGACGATCTCGACGCCCAGGGCGTGCTCGACTTCTTGCTGCCCATGCTCGAGCCGGTCGCCACCGACGAGTTCCGCTTCACCCGCAGCTGGATCCGCGCTGAGGCGACACGCCTGTCGAGCCCCCGGTCGCCGGGTTTCCAGCTGAGCCGCAAGCTCAACCTTCCGCCGTCCTACCTGCTCATCCATCGGGTCACGCTCGGCTCGATCGGCGTGCTCTGCCAGCTCGAGGCCAAGGCGCCCTACCGCGCGATCCTCGAGAAGTGGCTCCCCGGCTTCGCCCCCGTGGCGTGAGGAGACGAGAAAAGCGGGTGAGAGAAGAGCGGCGGCGAGCAGACGGAAGGATGAGCCGCGAGAGGTCGAACCCGGCCGGCGGGCTTGGGTAAGCGAAAGCTCCAAGAGCCCGGGCGAGCGGAAAGCTGAACGGGCCTGGGCCAGGGCGCGCGGAAATCGCACAGGACCCAGGCGAGCGAGGGACTCAATCAGCGGACAGCGGAGACCCCGCCCGCGGCGCCGGCCGCAGGCGGGGTCTCTCGGTGTGGGGTGGGATCAGTAGCGTCCGCCCAGTTCGCGCGCGGCCCGGCGACGGGCCTCCATGGCTACCTGGCGAGCGGGACGGTGTGCCTCAGGAGTGTGGTCGGCCTGAGGCCGACGCATTCGGGCTCGGGCCAGCGCTTCTTGGATGAGTTTCACCTTCGGGGCTCCGTTCAGCGACATCTCGGTTTCCGGCTTCTTGATCAGGGGCTGGGGAAGGGTGGTCATGTCAGGCCGCCAGGCGAACCGAGTTGCGGGACTCCAGGCCGGTGGCCGCGAGCCGCTCCTCCACCTCGACCGCGAGCTCGGCGTCGCGGGCGACGTCGACCTTGCGCGGGCGGCCGCGGGGCCGCTTGCGGGGCACGACGGCCCCGCGCTCGAAGATCTCGCCACCCCAGACTCCCCAGGGCTCGGCCCGCTCGACCGCGCCGGCGAGGCACTCGACGCGCAGCGGGCAGTCCCCGCAGAGCGACTTGGCCAGCTCCAGCTGGGCGGGCTGGTCGGAGAACCACAGGTCCGGGTCGAACTTCCGACAGGGCAGGTTTGCCTCGGTCTCGACGGTCACGTCGAGCGAAGCGAGCGCCAGACTCATAAAGCCCGGTCACCTCTCTCTGTGAATCGATCTTCTGGATCGTGTTCGTCGCCGGCCGGTGGGCCGGCAAAAAATTAAGGCCGCGGATCCCGGTTAAGGGTTCCGCGGCCTCGAGGTGAGCCGGAGGTCTGAGTCGCTCAGACCGGCCTTCCTCGAGGCGGGACACCGCGGGCATCTCCCGTGCGACGCTTCATCGCAAGATCGAAGCCATTGCTGCCCTTGAACCCAGTGGTGGTGCCAGTGGTGCTGATGCCGCTGCCGTAGGAGCCGCCGCCGACGGTCGCCAGTTCCTGACCCAGCTCGGCCTGGACCGGGGCCTGGTAAGCGCCGGAGACCTGGTGCGCCCCCGCAACGTGAGCCCGCTCGGCGGCCGGGGACACCGGCAGCACGGCGACCGGGGACACCGGCAGCCACGAGGCGGACGGAGCGCACACGGAGGACGGCAGCAACACCGACGGACGCTCGATCTCGTTGATGAGCCTCATCGTGTTCACTTCCCTTCTCCGTGTCGTGGTGCGCTCGATGGTGCAATCCCCTGGTGAGCAGGCCGCTCGACCAGGTGTGAACTGAGGCTATGCGCTTCGCGGGGGCGAGGCAAACGAATTAACGGGCTAACTTTCAAAGTTTCCGGATCCCGCAACGAGGGCGAAGACGGCCTCCCCGTACTGGCCCAGTTTCCGGGGTCCGATACCCGCGATGGCCAGCAGTTCCGGCGGGGTGGCGGGGCGCCGCTCGGCGATGGCCACGATCGTGGCGTCGGTGAAGACGACGTACGCGGGGACTTTCTGCTCGGCCGCGGTCCGCGCGCGCCACGCCGTCAGACGCTCGAAGAGCTCTTCGTCCAGGTCGGACGGGCAGGTGGCGCAGCGGCCGAGCTTGCGGTCGGTGCCGTTGAGCAGCGTGGTGCCGCACACCCGGCAGGACACGATGACCACGCGCCGGTTGACGGGTTTCTGACCGCCGGCCGTACCCGCCTTCTCGAAGGTGCGGTGCCGCGTGTCGGTGAGCTGCGGCAGGAACCGGCACGGCCGCCGGGTCCGGCCGCCGTTGCCCCGCAGCTGCCCGTAGGAGAGCCACAGCCACTCACGCGCCCGGGTGACGCCGACATAGAGCAGGCGGCGCTCCTCCTCGAGCTGTTCGGGCGTCTTCGCGTACGCGGTCGGCAGTGTGCCGTCGGCCAGCCCGACCAGGAACACGGCGTCCCACTCGAGCCCCTTGGCGGAGTGCAACGAGGCGAGCGTCACGCCTTCCACGGTCGGCGCGTGCTGCTGCTCGGCCCGGCGCGCCAGCTCCTCGGTGAAGGCGGCCAGGGTCACGTCCCGCTGCACCGCGCCCGCCTGCCCTATCGGCTCCAGCGCGGGGCTCCGGGCGTACTCCTCGGCCAGGGTGACCAGGGCGGCGAGGGCCTCCCACTGCTCGCGCTGCGCCCCGCCCGGCGGGATGGAAGTGCGGGACCACCCGGTCGCCGCGAGGGCATCGACCACGGCGGGGACCAGGGGGGTCTCGCCGGGCGTCGACCGTACGGCCGCCCGCAGCGCCACCATCGCCTGCCGCACCTCGGTCCGCTCGAAGAACCGCTCGGCGCCCCGCACGACATAGGGCACCTGGGCCTCGGCCAAGGCTTCCTCGTACGCCTCCGACTGCGCATTCGTCCGGAACAGAATCGCGATCTCACTCGCCGGGGTCCCCGCCGCGAGCAGCTCCTTGCACCGCCGCGCGACCGCCAGCGCCTCGGCCGGCTCGTCCGGGAAGATCTTGAGATCCGGCTCGGGCCCGGGCTTGCGCTGCCCGATCAGCTCGAGACGCAGCTTCGCCTCGGTGCCGCGCGCCTGCTTGATGACGGCGTTGGCGAGCCCGACGACCTGGGGCGTCGAGCGGTAGTCCCGGGTGAGCCGCACCACGACGGCCTCGCGGCGCTGCCGGGGGAAGTCGATCAGGTACGACGACGTGGCCCCCGTGAACGAGTAGATCGTCTGCGACGCGTCGCCCACCACGGTCAGGTCGTCGCGCCCGCCGAGCCACGCGTCGAGCAGCCGCTGCTGGAGCGGGTTGACGTCCTGGTACTCGTCGACGACGAAGTGCCGGTACTGCGAGCGGACCTGCTCGCCGACATCGGGATGGTCCTCGATGCCCCAGACGGCGGCGCGCAGCAGGTCCTCGAAGTCGATGACCTGTTGCTTACGCTTCAGGACTTCGTACGCGGTGAAGATGTCGGCGACCTTGGCCACGTCGAACGGGGGTTCGCGCAGCGCCTTGGTGGCCGCGACGGCGTACTCCCCCGGCTCGACCAGCGACGACTTCGCCCACTCGATCTCGCCGGCCAGGTCCCGGGCCACCGTGCGGTCGGCGCGCACGCCCACGCTGGTGGCCGCCGCGGCGACGAGCCGGGCCTTGCTCTCCACCAGCTCGGGCATGGCGCGGCCCTGGAGGATCCGGGGCGCGAAGTAGCGCACCTGGCGCAGCGCGGCGGCGTGGAACGTGCGCGCCTGCACCCGCCCGGCGCCCAGCTCGGTGAGCCGGGCGCGCATCTCGGCGGCGGCCCGGGCGGTGAAGGTCACCGCCAGCACGTGCCGGGGGCTGATCTCGCCCGAAAGAGTGCGATAGGCGATCCGGTGGGTAATAGCTCGTGTCTTACCTGTTCCGGCCCCGGCCAGGATGCAGACCGGCCCCGCGGGGGCGGTCACCGCCTTACGCTGATCGGGGTCGAGCCCGGCAAGAACACGTTCCGCAGTCACAACCGGGAATCATGACACCGCCGCGCCGCGTTTCACGGGATGGCACAGTGCCATGTGACTTCTTCGAAGGGACCAGACCGATGCTGACCATGTACTCGACGCCCTGGTGTGGTTACTGCCACCGGCTCAAGTCGCAGCTGGACCGGGAAGGCATCGCGTACGACGTCATCGACATCGAGCAGGACCCGGCCGCCGCCGAATACGTGATGAGCGTCAACGGCGGCAACCAGACGGTCCCCACGATGAAGTTCGACGACGGCACCGCGATGACCAACCCGTCGATCGTGCAGGTCAAGGAGCACCTGGCCGCGGCCAGCGCCTAACCTTCCCGCCAGCGCTCGATCAGATAGAGAGCGATCGAGGAGCGCATCGGCAAGCCCACGCCCGGGAGACCGCCGTCGATCATGGCGGCGATCTCCGTGCGGGTGAACCAGCGCGCCTCGTCGATCTCGGCCGGGTCCAGCACGAACGGCTGCGCGGCGTCCGCCGACGCGGTGAAGCCCAGCATCAGCGAGCCCGGGTAGGGCCAGGACTGACTGCCCTCGTACGTCATGCCGCGCAGTGCGATGCCGACCTCTTCGCGCACCTCGCGGGCGACCGCGGCCTCGGCCGACTCGCCCGGCTCGACGAACCCGGCCAGGCACGAGAAGCGCCGCACCCCGCCGACGGCCGGCCAGCTGGCGTTGTGCCCGAGCAGGCAGCGCCCCTCCGGCCCGGCGACCCCGTCGTGGACCAGCACGATCATCGCCGGATCGGTGCGCGGCCACATCTGCCGCCCGTCCGGGTCGACCCGCACCCAGCCGCCGTCGGTCACGGTCGTCGGCTGCCCGCTGCGCGGCGAGAACCGGTGCGACGCGTGCCAGTTGCCCAGCGCCGCGGCGGTCGTCAGGATCCCGGCGTCGCGCGGGTCGAGCCGGTCGCCGATGTCCCGCAGGGTGCGGGCCTCGGCCCCCTCCGGGGCCTCCGGCAAGGACGAGGACACCGCGAAGATGGGTACGCCGAGAGCGTCGACGCCCAGGAACAGCCGCTCCCCCTCCGGTGCGGCATCGGCCCCCACGAGCACCAGCGACGGCTTGTCGGTCACGTGCACCTTGCCGCCGCCGGCGATGTCGATGACCAGCACGAGCCCCGTCGCCCAGGCCTCGTCGAGCCAGGCCTGATCCGTCCGGTGCCCGGCCGCCCGGTCCAGGGTCGTCCGCGCGAGCGGCGGACCGTCCAGGCCCGGCTGCTCGCCGATGTCGGGCTGTTCCGCGGTGCTCACTCGGCGCTGCGCTCCACGCTCGTGAGGGCGCTCAGGGGGCCCTCGACCTTCTCCGCGTCGCCGAGCACCACGGTGACGGCCCGCGCGGGCGCCAGGTATTTCGCGGCGGCCTCGGCGACCTGCTCGCGGGTCACGGCCGCCAGCGCCGCCGAGTACGCGGTGAGATGGTCGAGGCGGAGCCCGAAGCTGGCGTAGATGCTGGCCAGCCCGGCCAGCCCGGCCTGGGTGGACATGCTCAGGCGCAGGGTGCCGAGGGCGTACCGGCGGGCCTGCTCGAGCTCCTCCTCACCCGGCGGCAGGCTCGCGATCTTGCCCAGCTCGTAGATCGTCTCCAGCAGCGCCGGACCGGTGACCTCGGTCGCCACCTCGGCCGCGACGACCAGCGTCGAGCCGGCCAGGAAGTGCTCGATCGAGGTGTGCGGGCCGTAGGTGTAGCCCTTGTCCTCGCGGATGTTCTCGACCCAGCGCGACGAGAAGTAGCCGCCGAAGACCATGTTGGCGAGCTGCAGCGCCGGATGGTCCGGGTCTGTCCGCGGTACGGCCGGAAGCGCCATGCGCAGCGACGACTGCACCGAGCCGGGGCGGTCGACGAGCAGCAGCGGTCCCGGCTCGAGCGGCGGGGCGGGCGGGACGGTGCTGTCCTTGCCCGTGCCCTTCCAGCCGCTCAGCGCCCGCTCGGCGGCGTCGATGGCCTTCTCCGGGTTGAGATCGCCGACCAGCACAAGCACGGCGCCCTCGGGGCGGACCCGGTCGGCGTGCAGCGCGCGGAGCTGGGCCGGACGGACGCCCCGGACCTGCTCGGGCGTGGGCGTCTGCACGGCGTAGGGGTGCCGGCCGTAGACCCGCTCCAGCAGCGCCGTCCGGGCCAGGTGGGCCGGCTGGCTCTGCGCGACCTGGATGTGGTCGACCAGCCGGTCGCGCTCGGTGCCGACCTCGTCCGCCGGGTACGCCGGCTCGGTCAGCACCCCGGCGAGGATCTCCAGCATCCGGTCGAGCCCGGAGACGAGCGAGTTGCCGGTGACGAGCAGCCGGTCGGGATCGAGCCCGGCCGAGAGCCCGCCGCCGACGGCCTGCAGCTCGGCGGCGATGTCGATGCTCGACATGGACGTCGTGCCGGTGAAGAGGGCCTGGGAGAGCAGCGTGGCGCGGGCCAGCGGCGCCCGGCCGAAGGGGACCCGCAGCCGCAGCTCGACCAGGGGCACGCTGGGCCGGCGCACGGCGATGACGGTCAGGCCGGTGCCCAGGGTGCGCTCGGCCTGCTTGGGCAGCCGGATCTTCGAGTCCGGCACGAGGTCCGGCAGGGTGTGCTTGCTCATGCGTTCGCTCCCGCGATGACCTCGACGGTGGCGCGGCTCTCGGGCCGCAGGGCGGCGGCAGCCGCGACGATCTGCTCCTCGGTGACCTCGCCGACCAGCCGCGGCAGCTCGTTGAGCAGCTCGGGGCGGCCGCGCTGCAGCTCCAGCACGGCCATCGGCAGGGCCCGCCCGAGCACCGCGTCGGTGTCGCGCAGCAGGTGGGTCGCCATGCGGGCCTGGGTGCGGGCCAGCTCGCCGGGCGCGAGCCCGCCGGTCGCCAGGCGGTCCAGCTCCTCGTCGACCACCCGCAGCACCTTGTCCGCGTCGCCGCCCGGGGGCATGTGCGCCTGCAGCAGGAACGCGGTGGGGTTGCGCACTTGATATTCGTCGCCCATGAAGCCGATGTAGCCCCCGACGCTGGTCACGATGCGATCCCGCTGGACCAGCCGCTCGACCAGCCGGGACGCGTCACCGTCGGTGAGGACCTCGGCCAGGACGACGTACGGAAGATAGTCCTGGAAGTTGGCGATCGGATCGGGCACCCGCCAGCCGGACGCGACCGCGGGCAGGGGAGCGAGCTTGTCGACATAGCTCTCCCGGCGCTCGGCGGTCAGCCCCGGCTCGTCGAAGCCGGGCAGCTCGGGCCGGGGCCGCGCGGGCACGTCGCCGAAGTGCCGCTGGATCAGCTCCGTCGCCTGGGTCACGTCGAAGTCGCCGGCGACGGCCAGCGTCGCGTTGCCCGACGCGTAGTACTTCCGGAAGAACTCGGCGGCGTCGTCGACCGTGGCGGACTCCAGGTCGGTGAAGGACCCGTAGCCGTCGTGGGCGTTGGGGAAGGTCTCGAACATCACCGCCGGCAGCTTGAGCCAGGGGAACCCGCCGTAGGGCCGGTTGAGGACGTTGACCCGGATCTCCTCCTTGACCACGTCGACCTGGTTGCGCAGGTTCTCCTCGGTGAGCCGGGGGCCGCGCATCCGGTCGGCCTCGAGGAAGAGCGCCCGCTCGAGGGCGCCCGCGGGCAGCACCTCGAAGTAGTCGGTGAAGTCGAGATGGGTCGAGCCGTTGAAGCTGCCGCCGGCGCCCTGCACGTGCCGGAAGTGCGCCAGCTTCTCGAGGTTCTCCGAGCCCTGGAACATGAGGTGCTCGAAGAGGTGGGCGAAGCCCGTGCGCCCCTCCGGCTCGGAGCGGATGCCGACGTCGTAGACCACGGCCACACCGACGACGGGGGCACTGCGGTCGGGCGTGAGGACCACCCGCAAGCCGTTGTCGAGGGTGAGGCGTTCGACCGGATACTTCGTCGCGGGAATCTTCACTTTGCGCGCCACCGCTCGAATCTATCCCGCCGATTCCCGGACGGCTCGCCTGTCCCGGCGTGGTGCGTCTCGCATCCGGGTGACTTTGCGTACCGCCACGCTCTCAGGATGCGGTCAGGGGTTGACGCGCCATCCCCACCTCGTCCACTATTCCCATCCAACAGATAGAGAAAGCCGACTTTGGGCTCCGCCGGACCGGGAGGACATGCCACGTGTACGTCTCGGCACGCACCGACTACGCCGTCCGGGCCATGCTGACCGTCGCGGCCGAGCACCCGGGCCTGGTGAAAGCGGCCACGCTGGCCGCGGCCCAGGACATCCCGCTGAGCTTCCTGCAGGGCATCCTGCTGGACCTGCGCCGCGCCGGGCTGCTGCACAGCCACCGGGGCGTCGACGGCGGCTACGCCCTGGCCCGCCCGGCCGAGGACATCACGGTCGGTGACGTGGTCCGGGCCGTCGGCGGAGCGCTCACCACCGTTCGCGGCCTGCCCACCGCCACGACGATGTACCACGGGGTCGCGACCGGCCTGCGGGACGTCTGGGTGGCGGTCGAGGAGGCCATCGAAGGCGTCGTCGATCACCGCACCCTTGCGCAACTTTTTCAGAAAGAGAGTTCCGGATGCGCTCCCGTACCCTCCGCGCGCTAGCTGTAGCAGCCTCCGCCCTCGTCGCCGCGGCAACGCTCACCGCCTGCGGTGGCGACGACGACGGCGGCTCCTCGGCGAGCGGCGAGGCCAGCACCCTCCGGCTCGGATACTTCCCCAACATCACGCACGCGCCGGCCCTGATCGGCGTCAAGAACGGCCTCTTCCAGCAGTCGCTGGGCAGCACCAAGCTGGAGACGAAGACCTTCAACGCCGGCCCGGCCGCGATCGAGGCGCTCTTCTCGGGGGCGATCGACGCCACCTACATCGGGCCCAACCCGGCCATCAACGGCTGGGCCACCTCCAAGGGCACCGCGCTGAAGATCATCGCGGGCAGCACCTCGGGCGGCGCCGGCCTGGTGGTCAAGCAGGGCATCAACAGCCCGGCCGATCTCAAGGGCAAGAAGATCGCGACGCCGCAGCTGGGCAACACCCAGGACGTCGCGCTGCGCGCCTGGCTCAAGGAGAACGGCCTCAACGCCGACCAGCAGGGCGGCGGCGACGTCTCCGTGCTGCCGCAGGACAACGCGACCGCCGTGCAGGCCTTCGCCCAGGGCGCGATCGACGGCGCCTGGGTGCCCGAGCCCAACCTGAGCCGGATGGTCCAGGAGTCCAAGGGCAAGATCCTGGTCAACGAGAAGGACCTGTGGCCGAACGGGCAGTTCGTCACCACGCACCTGATCGTCACCCAGGAGTTCCTGAAGAAGTACCCGGCGACGGTCAAGAAGCTGCTGCAGGGGCACGTGGCGGCGGTCAAGTACATCAAGACCGACAACGCCGGCGCGCAGAAGGCCGCCAATGAGCAGATCGCCGCACTCTCCGGCAAGCCGCTGAAGGACGAGATTCTCGCCGCGGCGTTCAAGAACCTCGAGTTCACGAACGACCCGATCGCCTCGTCGCTGTTCACCAGCGCCAAGCACGCCGAGGAGGTCGGGCTGCTCAAGCCGGTCGACCTCAAGGGCATCTACGACCTGGGCCCGCTGAACGAGGTGCTGACCGCCGCGGGCGAGCCCGCCGTCAGCGACTCCTGACCGGTTGAGGGGCAGAAGCTCATGACCATGCTCTCCGTACGCAGCGACCAGGCGGTCGTCAGCCTCGACAGCGTCTCCAAGCAGTACGGCAGCGGCAGCAACGCCCTGCTCGCTCTGGACAAGGTGTCGCTGACCGTGAACAAGGGCGAGTTCGTCTGCCTGCTGGGCGCCTCCGGCTGCGGCAAGAGCACGCTCCTGTCCCTCGTCGCCGGGCTCGACCAGATCAGCGGCGGCACCCTGGACATCGGCGGGCGGCACGTCTCGCTGATGTTCCAGGAGGCCGCCCTCTTCCCCTGGCTCTCCGTCGCCGGCAACGTCGAGCTGCCCATGCGGCTGCGCGGCGTGAGCAAGGCGCAGCGCAAGCAGCGGGCCGAGGAGCTGCTCGAGATCGTGCGGCTCAAGGGCTTCGGCGCGAAGCGGCCGCACGAGCTCTCCGGCGGCATGCGCCAGCGCGTGGCTCTGGCCCGGGCGCTGGCCCAGGAGGCCGACATTCTGCTCATGGACGAGCCGTTCGGCGCGCTCGACGCCATGACGCGCGACATCCTGCACGACGAGCTCGAGCGGATCTGGCGCGAGCAGCAGCTGACGGTGCTCTTCGTCACGCACAACGTGCGCGAGGCCGTGCGGCTGGGCGACCGGGTCATCCTGCTCAGCAGCCGGCCCGGCCGGGTCATCGAGGACTTCGCCGTCACCCACGAGCGGCCCCGCCGCATCGACTCCCCCGAGGTGGCCGGGCAGGCCGCCGAGATCACCGACCGGCTCCGCGCGGAGGTCGCCCGTCATGCCTGACTATCCTTCGGCCCGCGCCGGCCTCGAAGGCCTGCAGGACCCCACCGGGGTCACAGTCCTGCCCGCTCCGGTGACCACCGACGCCGCCGCCGACCGGGTCGCCGGGCTCGACGCGCTCGAGCGCTCCGGGCGTACGGAGAAGGGGTCAAGGGGTAAGCGCGTCTGGCGCAGCGCCTGGCCCAAGCTCCTGGCGATCGCCATCGTGCTGCTCGCCTGGCAGGCGGTGGTGTGGGCCGAGTGGAAGCCGGAATATGTGCTGCCGGGCCCGGCCACGGTCTTCCAGGACCTGGGCGACCTGATCACGACCGGTGACTTCTGGAGCGGCGTCGGGGTCACGATGACCCGCGCGGCGACCGGCTTCGCGCTGGCCGTGCTCATCGGCACGGTCGTGGGCGCGGCGGTCTCCCGCTTCGCCCCGCTGCGCGCGGCCATCGGCTCGCTGATCACCGGCCTCCAGACGATGCCGTCGATCATGTGGTTCCCGCTGGCGATCCTGCTCTTCCAGCTCAGCGAGAGTGCGATCCTCTTCGTCGTCGTGATCGGCGCGGCGCCCTCGGTGGCCAACGGGCTGATCAGCGGCATCGACTACGTCCCGCGCACGTGGCTGCGGGTGGGTCAGGTGCTCGGCATGTCGGGCTTCGCCAAGTACCGGCACCTGATCCTGCCCGCGTCGCTGCCGTCGTTCATCTCCGGGCTCAAGCAGGGCTGGGCGTTCTCGTGGCGCAGCCTGATGGCCGGCGAGCTGCTGGTCATCGTGCCGGGGGCGCTGTCCATCGGCGTACGGATGCAGCAGGCGCGCGATCTCAGCGAGGCCTCGCTGGTCATCAGCTTCATCATCGTGGTGCTGGTGATCGGCATCCTGATCGACGTGCTCTTCAACGCCGCCGACAACGCGCTGCGCAAGCGCTGGGGTCTCACCGGCTCCTAGCGCCTGTTTCGGACGGGGCGTCGGAGCGAGGCCGAGTCCAGGTTTCGTCTGGGTGTGCGCCGCGGGCGCCCTCATACCGGTGGTATGTGGGTGTTCGCGGCGTGCGGCCAGGCGGAAGGTGGGCCGGCCGCAGCCCGGCGATCCCGTCCGAACAGGCGCTAGAGCGGTCGCACGCTCGCGAGGACCTCGGCGATGACCGGCTCGAACTGGGCGTGCGTGTTCGGGATCGAGAGGTAGAGGACCGCGGCGGTGGGCTTGCCGACGTCGATGACGGCGACGGCCGAGCGCTCCGCCGTGGCCTGCAACCCCGGCGACTGGAAGTGCAGCCGGAACTCGCTGAGATAGGCCGGCCGCCCGCCCAGCGTCGTCAGCCCGTCGCGCAGCTGCTCGATCGTGTTCGGCTGCGGGTAGTACTCGGCGCGCACGTCGGCGGCCACCTGCCGGCCCACGCACTCGAGGTTGAGGGTCACGGCGTCGTTCTCCGCCGCCGGCACCGCCGCGGACAGGATCGACGCGTGGTATGTACCGCCGCTGTACTGCTCGGTGACGAAGTGCTGACCCACCTTGTACGGCACCTCGAGCGTCCCGGCGCGCCAGATCGTGGTCCACGGCTCCCACGGGGCGCCGTACTTCTTGTACGAGATGCCCGCCTCCTCGTCGACCGTGCGCTCCCCCGAGGCCGGCGGCACCGGCGCGGACGGGGCGGGCGCCGGGTCGCCGGGGATCGTGGTGGGGGCCGGGCACATCTGGGCGAGCGGGGGGCGTACGTCGGTGGGGGCCTGCGCCTTACTCGAGAACGCGTCGCCGTCCGAGGCCAGCGCCACGATGAGAATGATCGTCAGACCGATCGCCACGATGCCGCCCGCGATTCCGCCGAAGAGGAGCATCTGCCGGCGGCGGCGCTGCTCGGGGTCGGGGCCGGGGCCGGGTGGCTGCTCGGTGGGGGGCGGCTCGATCGGGGGGACGCCGGTCACCGTGCCGGAGGCCCACGGGCCGGTGGGCCGGGACCAGGTGGGGGTGATCGGGTCGGACATCATCCCAGTGAACACCACTGGCGGGGGTTTTCCTCGGGCGGGCTTGTGCGGCGGGTCTCCGCTTGTTTCGCCGGCCTGCTCTGTGTCCCGCTTTGTCGGCCTGCTTTGTGGCCTGCTTGGTCAGCCTGCGGGTGGGGGTGCGGGTGGGACGGTGTGGACGACGGCGGCGCCGGCGTGGCCGGTGGGCTCGTACCACGGGGTGAAGGCGACGGCCGAGACCAGGACAAGGCCGAGCACGGCCAGCGCGAGCACGATGGCGAGCTCGCGGCGTGCGGACACGGGCTTCATTGCAGGGCCTCCCGGAAGTGCCGCCGCAGGGTCTCCCTCAGCCTGAACCCCTCCGGCGCCTCGGCGCAGTCATCCATAAGACGCATCCGGCGCCGATTTGGTTGCACGCTCACAGGAAAGATGCAGCGGCTACGGCTACCGTAATGCGATGGAAATCGTGTACCCCCCGGTCGTCGGCGCTGCGAAGACGCTGTTCCGAGTGCTCGACCTGCGCATCCAGGTCGACGGCGCGCACCACGTGCCCACCAGCGGCGGGGCGGTGCTCGCGAGCAACCATGTCAGCTATCTCGACTTCATCTTCTGCGGCCTGGGCGCCCAGCCGGCCAAGCGGCTCGTCCGGTTCATGGCCAAGAAGTCGGTCTTCGACCACAAGGTCAGCGGGCCGCTCATGCGCGGCATGCGGCACATCCCGGTCGACCGCAAGGCCGGCACCGGCGCCTTCCGCGAGGCCGAGGAGGCCCTGCGCCGGGGCGAGGTCGTCGGCGTCTTCCCCGAGGCCACGATCAGCGAGTCCTTCACGGTCAAGGCCCTCAAGTCGGGCGCGGCCCGCCTCGCCCACGCGGCCAAGGTGCCCCTGATCCCGATGGTCGTCTGGGGCCCCCACCGGCTCTGGACCAAGGGCCGCAAGAAGGAGCTCACCAAGCGCCACGTCCCGGTCCTCATCAAGATCGGCGAGCCCATCCCGACGCCGGCCGGCGCGACCGCGGACGCCACGACGCTCGCCCTGCACCAGCGGCTGAGCGCGCTGCTCGACACGGCTCAGCAGGAGTATCCGGAGCAGCCGGCCGGGCCGGAGGATCGCTGGTGGCTGCCGGCGCACATGGGCGGCACGGCGCCGCTGCCGGAGACCGCGGGCGGGACGGCGCGGCTGCAGACCGGCGGCGCCTGAGCGGGCGGTCGTCCGCCGGGCGCAGATTTTTCCGGGGCTCGCGCGCTTTCGTCGCCGGCGGTCGGGGTCGGGCTGATCACAGCGCCTCGGGACTGCTCGCCGGGTTCGGACGGCGTGATGTCACGCGGTGACCGTCCGCTCGCGCGATGGCGGCCACTTCGGTTGTGCGGTGTCCCGGCCTTCGTCGCGGGACAGCTCCGCCACCAGCGCCCTCGGCAGCACGACTCGCGGGACAGCTCCGTCACCGGCGGCCCGGGCAGCGCGACCTCGCGGGACGCTCCGTCACCGGCGGCCCGGGCAGCGCGACGTCGCGGCCGGCGACGGGCCGTGACGCGGCGGGCCGGGCGGGCCGGTGACGGGCGTGAGAATGCGGCGACGCCGGCACCCCGCTCTCGGGTGCCGGCGTCGGGCGTCAGCGCAGGGGCTGGACTCAGACGGCGCGGATGTTCGCGGCCTGCGGGCCCTTCTGGCCCTGGGTGACCTCGAACTCCACGCGCTGGTTCTCGTCCAGGCTGCGGTAGCCGGACATCTGGATCGCGGAGAAGTGGGCGAAGACGTCGGCGCCGCCGTCGTCAGGGGTGATGAACCCGAAGCCCTTGTCCGCGTTGAACCACTTCACAACGCCGGTAACCATGCTCGTCTCCTCGACGGTCGATCGCTCCGGGCCATTATGGACCTGAGCGAGGTGGTAAGACCCGCTTTCTGTGGGTCTCGTGTCGCCGTACTGATCGCCCGTACCGGAGAAACCCGGGTTACGACAAAGAGCGCCTCGGGCAGACTTCCCCACAGGCGCTCCTGAGTACTTGGGAACCAAACTGACAACGCTTGGGAGCCTAGCACGGAAAGGGGGGTTCGCCCGTGATCAGCGTGCAATTGGCACGGCAGCTCAGGGAGGCCGGGCTGGAGTGGAAACCGGGTCCCGGCGACCGGTTCGCGATCCCGGATCGGGACCTCGACGAGGACGTGTTCGTCCTGAGCAACATGACGATCGAGGTGCACACGCTGCCGGAGGGGCGCGTGATCGGCTTCAACGGCACGACCGAGTGGGCGCTCGACGACGTGGAGCTGGACGAGGCGCTGTGGCTGCCCCGCGAGGACCAGCTGCGCGAGCTGCTCGGCGCGACGTTCCAGACGCTGCGGCGCACTGGCGCGGGGTGGGAGGCGGACATCACTCTGCTGGGTGAGAGCCGGACGTTCGGCGCGGCGACGGTCGAGGAGGCGTACGCGGCGGCCCTCCTCCACCTTTTGGCTGCGGCGGGACTTTAGAACGACGCCGCCGCGGGTTCTCCGAGGGACGCCACGGGGGGCCATGAGAGCGCGGTGGGTTCCGAGGGCGGCCTGAGCTGCGGCTGCGGCGGGTCGCCAGGCGGTGGGTCGCTAGATCGAGGGGAGGTCGGTGATCAGGGCGGCCAGGCCGTCGGCGTCGAGGAGGTCGGCCGGGCGTACGGTGACCCCCTCCCGCACGTAGTGGAAGCCCGCCCGGACCCGGCTGACCGGCACGCCGGCGAGGGTCGCCCACGCCATCCTGTACGCGGCCAGCTGCACCGTGGCCGCCGCCGCGTCCGCCGTGGCGGGGCGCCGGCCGGTCTTCCAGTCGATCACGTCGTAGCGGCCGCCGGGCTCGGCGAACACGGCGTCGATGCGGCCCCGGAGGACGACGCCGGCGACGGTGGTGGCGAAGGGGACTTCGACGTCGAGGGGCGTACGGCCGGCCCACTCCCCGGCCAGGAACGCCTCCTGCAACGCGGCCAGCTCCTCGTCGGCGGCCGCGTCGTCGTCCGCCGCGCCGGGCAGTTCGTCGAGGTCGAGGAGGCGCACGGTGCCGTAGCGCTGTTCGAGCCACGCGTGGAACGCCGTCCCGCGCCGGGCCTGCGGGGCCGGGCGGTGCGGCAGGGGGCGGCGGAGCGTACGGGCGAGCAGTTGGGGGTCTCGCCGCAGCACCACCAGCTGCGACACGGACAGGTGGGACGGGATCGCGACGTCGAGGGGGCCCTCGCGGCGGGCGCGTTCCTCGCGTTCGGCGAGGAGGAGGGCAGCCTCCCGCCGCCAGCGCTCGATGTCGGGGTCGACCGGACCGGCGGCGGGGGAAGGGCCGGCAGCTTCGGCGGGATCGGTGGGATCGGTGGGATCGGCGCCCGAGGTGGGCAGTCCGACCAGGTCAGCGGCCAGCCCGGCGCGCGCCGCGACCTCAGGATCCGCCTCGGCCAACTCGACGAACTCAGCGGCGGCATCAGCGGCGGCGGCCGAGGCGGCAGCTGCGGACATGGCGGTGACGACCGACGCGCTCGCGGGGTCCGGGGCGGCGATCATCCGGCGGATCAGGTCGGCGGCCGCGGCCATGGCCGGGCGGCGGGCGCCGAGCGGGTCCGAGGGCCACTCCGCCGAGGCGACCTGCTCGGCGCTCGGGTTGGTGGCGTCGGCGGCCGGCTCGGGCGCCCAGTGCTCGACCTGACCGGCTCCTTCCAGGCACGACGCCCGGATCTCGGACAGAAACACCGACGGTCCGCGCGGCCGCTTCACCCCGTCGCCCCACCAGTAGCCGGAGGCGAGCAGGAGCCGGCGGGGCCGGGTCACCGCCACGTACGCGAGCCGGCGCTCCTCCCGCTCATCGTGCTCCCGCCACGCCCCTCCGAAAGCGGTCAGCGCCGCGTTGACGTCCTTCTGGTCGACGGCCTCCCCGAGGTCGAGCTCCGGCAGGCCGCCGGCGTCCCCGCGCAGGGGGAACGGCAGCACGCCGATGCCGCCCAGATAGTTGTCCGAGCCGCGGGTCATGCCGGGCCAGACGTTCTTGGTGAGGCCGGCGACGGAGACAATGTCCCACTCGAGGCCCTTAGCCGCGTGGGCGGTCAAAATCTGCACCGCGCCCTCGACGACGTCGACCTGGCCCGGAGTGAGACCGCGTTCCTCCTCCTCGGCCGCGTCCAGGAAGGCCAGGAAGCCGGCCAGCGTCCCCCCGTCGGTGTCCCCGGCATAGCGGGCCGCGACGTCGCCGAGCGCGTCGAGGTGCCCGCGGGCCAGCCCGGCGTCGCCCGCCGCCCAGCCGCGCACGGCGACCTCCACGTCGAGGCCGATGGTGCGCTCGATGTCGGCGACCAGGTCGGGGAGGGGCTGGTCCAGGCGCTGCCGCAGCTCGGCCAGCTCCCTGCTGTACGCCCGGAGCCGCGCGAAGCCCTCCTGCGAGTACTGCTGCGCCGCCCCGAGGTCCGCCATCGCCTCCACGAGCGTCGCGTCGTCGAGGTGATCACCCACGATGTCGTCCGGCGGCGGAGGCACAGGAACGGAAGCGCTCTCAAAGGCAGCGGGCGCCCCGGAAGTGGCGGGCGCCCCGGAGGAAGCGCTTCCCGCAGGAACACCAGCGCCGGCGCCCGCAACAACAGCCCCACCGGCGGAAGCGCTTTCCCCCGAAACGCCCCCGAAAACGCTCTCATCGGGCGGCGCCGACAAGCCACTCGCGGCCGCTCGGGCTGCGGCGATCGCGCGGGAGCGGCGGTGCAGGGCGACCAGGTCGCGGGGGCCGATGCGCCAGCGGGCGCCGGTCAGGAGGCGGAGGAGCGACGCGCCGTCGGTCGGGTCGGCGAGGACTCGCATGGTGCAGACCACATCGCGTACCTCCGGGGTGTCGAGGAGACCGCCCAGGCCGACCACCTCGACCGGGAGGCCGCGGGCGCGCAGGGCTTCCTCGAGGGCCGGGATCTGGCTGCGGACGCGGACCAGGACCGCGCTGGTCGGGCGCTGGTCGACGGGGATGTCACCGGGCAGGGCGTCGGGGAGGCGGGCGGCGGCGCGCCAGGCGGCCAGCATGCTGTCGGCGATCCAGCCGGCCTCGTCCGCGTACGTCTCCAGCAGTGCGCAGGCGACCGTGCGGCGGCCCACCTGGTCGGCCACGCGCTGGGCCGGGATGAGCTCGGCGACGCGCGCTCCGGCGGCACGCAGCGGGCGGGACAGGGTGTTGGCGACCTGGAGGATCTCGGGGCGGTTGCGCCAGCTGCGGGTCAGGGACAGCACCCAGGCCTCGCGGCCGCCGGGGCCGGTGAACTCGGCGGGGAAGCGGTCCAGCGTGCCCGCCGAGGCGCCCCGCCAGCCGTAGATCGACTGGCACGGGTCGCCGACCGCCGTCACCGGGTGGCCGCCGCCGAAGAGGGCGTTGAGAAGGACGACCTGGGCGTGGCTGGTGTCCTGGTACTCGTCGAGGAGCACGATCTTGAACCGGCCGCGTTCGATGGCGCCGACCTCGGGGTGGTGGCGGGCGACGAGGGCGGCGCGGGCCATCTGGTCGCCGAAGTCCATGGCCTCGAGGTCGAGTTTGCGCTGCTCGTAGCGGCGGACCAGCGGCAGCAGGGTCAGCCGGTGCCGCTGGCGGCCCAGCATGTCGGCGACGTCCTTGTAGACGCGGCCGGGCAGCGACTGCACGTCGGCGAAGAAGCGCCCGGTCCACGCGGCCAGGTCGTCCGGCGTGACCAGGTGCTCGGCCAGTTCGCCGGAGAGCGCGAGCACGTCGTCGGTCACGGTGCCGGGCGCGCGGTTCAGCCCGGTCATCTCCCCCGTGTACGAGCGGACGATCGAGTCGACGATCTGCCACCGCGCCGCCTCGGTGAGCAGCCGGGCGGACGGCTCGTAGCCGGCGCGGAGGCCGTGCTCGGTGACGACGCGGGCCGCGTACGAGTGGTAGGTCGCCACGGTCGGCTCGCCGGCCAGCGCGTCCTGGCGCCCGAGGCGGCGTACCAGCTGGCCCAGCCGGACCCGGACGCGGTGCGCGAGCTCGCCGGCGGCCTTGCGGGTGAACGTGAGGCCGAGGATCTCGTCGGGGTGGGCGTACCCGTTGGCGACCAGCCAGACCACCCGGGAGGCCATCGTCTCGGTCTTGCCGGAGCCGGCGCCCGCGACGACGAGCACGGGCTCGACCGGCGCCGAGATGATCGCGGCCTGCTCCGGGGTGGGCGCGTGCAGGCGCAGCAGTTTCGCCAGCTCCACCGGGGTGTAGCGGGGGCCGGCGTCGGCGCGGCGGCGCGGGCGGGGAGCGGCGTCGGGGAAGAGGGAGGGCTGCGTCACGGCTCCACTACCTGGCGGCCATGGCCACTGATCGGGCAACTGCTGCGGACCGGGCACACCCGGCACTTCGAGTTGGCCACGGCGGAGAACGTCGCGGCGGCCATCGTGTCGGCGGTGCGGCGGACCATCGCGTACGCCCAGGCCGGGTCCTCCGACTCGGCCAGCGGCAGCTGCATCTGCTCGCGCGCCTCCTTGCCCGGCCCGAGCTGCACGAGCGCCGCCCCGCCGCTGCCCGTCCCGGCGCCGAGCTCGTCGAACGCCCCGGCGTCGACGGCCGCCTGATAGCCGGCCAGCTGGGCGTGCTCCTCGAGATCGGCGCCGGACACCGTCGTGGTGCGGCCCGTCTTGAGATCGATCACGACCAGCCGGCCCTGCTCGTCCACCTCGAGCCGGTCCACCCGGCCGGTGAGCTGGATCGGCCGGTCGGGATCGTCCAGCCGGACGGTGAACTCGTGCTCGATCGCGAGCAGCCGCCGCGGGTTCTTGGCCAGCCAGCGCAGCAGCTTGTCCACCATGCCCTGCGCGCGCTCCTGCTCGGGGCCGGCGAGCCACCGCGCCGCCAGCTCGATCGCGTCGAAACGGGCGGCGACATATTCGACCAGGCGCTCCCGGTCGGCGTTCGCGTCCTCGGCCAGCATCGCCGCGGCGTGCACCAGGTTGCCGACGCCCTGGGCGGGCCCGGCGGGCGCGGCGCCACCGTGCCGTTCGAGCAGCCAGCGCAGGCTGCACCGCATGGCACTCTCCATCGCGGACGGCGTGACCTTGACCGGCTGCCCGGGATCGACCAGCGGCCGGTCGTCGGAGAGCGGCCGCAGCCCCCACCACTCGTCCGGGTGCGCGCCGGGCACGCCGGCCTTGGCCAGCTCCGCGAGCTGCACTGCCGCGGCATGCCGCCGGCTGGGTGTCTCCCCCTGCGACACCACGACGGTACGCAACTCCGCGACGAGAGCCGACAAAGTGAGCGCCCGGGGCGGCTGGCCGAGCGGCACCTCGAAGTCGTCGGCCGGCTCGCTTCGCAGCGTCCCGGAGTCGTCGTCATCGGGCGCGGGCTCGTCCGGGTCGTAGCCGGGATCCGGCTCGACCGGTCCGGGATCACCGTCGTCCGCGATGTCGCCCTGCGAAGAGCCGCCCGGAGTGTCGCCGAGGCGCGGCGTGTCGCGGGGGCCGGGGCCGTCGGGGGGCGTGTCGCCGGGGGGCGGCGTGTCGCCCGGGTCCTCCGGCGGGGTGTCGTCGCGGCGCACGGGCAAAGCCAGCTCGGTCAGGAAGCGGCTCGGCTGCTCCTCGCCGTCGGCGCCGCCCACGCCGGCCGAGGCGACCGCCGTCACGAGCAGCTGGCGCCGGGCGCGGGTGGTCGCCACATAGAACAGTCGCCGCTCCTCGTCGAGCAGCGCCGACGTCTGCCCGACCACGGCCGCCGGTCCGGCCGCGGGCCGCCCGGCGAGAAAGTCGACCAGGCGCTCGGACCCGAGCAGGCTGCCCCGCAATCGCAGGTCGGGCCAGATGCCCTCCTGCACGCCGGCCAGCACCACGACGTCCCACTCCAGCCCCTTGGCGGCGTGCGCGGTCAGCAGCCGCACGGCGTCGCCCCGGTCGGCGCTGGGCGCGATCGAGTCCGCGGGCAGCTCCTGCCCGAGCACGTGGTCGAGGAAGACCTCGGTCCGCGCCCCCGGCAACCGGTCCACGAACCGCGCCGCGGCGTCGAACAGCACCACCATCGCGTCGAGATCCCGATCGGCCGCCTCGGCCCGCCACTGGCGCGCGCGACCGCCCTCGCCGCCGGGCTCGACGGGGGCGCCGCGGGTGCTCAGGGCGTACCACTTCTCGGCCAGCCCGCTCGCCCGCCACACCTCCCAGAGCACCTGCTCGGCCGTCGCCCCGGGCGCCGCCGCGGACCGGCGCGCCGTCTCGATGAGCCGTGACACATTCTGGGCGGGCAGGGCCCAGCGGCGCTCGACCATGTCAAGGCCGGCCGGGTCGCGTACGGCGTCGACCAGCAGCTCCCCCGACGGCCGCCGGTCGCCCGCCGCCATCGCCAGCGCGCGCAGACCCTGCCGCAGCCGCCGCTCGGCCAGCGGATCGGCCCCGCCCAGCGGCGAGTGCAGCAGCGCGACGGCGGCCTCCTCGTCGAGGACCTCGGGGTCGAGCGCACACCGCAGGAGCAGCAGGAACGGGGCGACGGCGGGCTGGAGGTGCAGCGGCAGGTCCTCGGCGAGGGTCACCGTCGGCACGCCCGCCGCGGCGAGGCCCCGCTGCAGCGACGGCAGCTGCAGGCTGGTCGACCGGAGCAGGACCGCCATGCGGGACCAGGGCACCCCGTGCAGGAGATGCGCCTCCCGCAGGGCATGAGCGATGTACGCGGTCTCCCCCGTCGACGACCGGAACGTCCGCACGGTGGCCCGCGCCTCGCCGTCCCACGCCCCACGCTCCGCCGCGCTGGAGGTGCCCGAGTCGCCGGCCTCCCCCGTGGACAAATCGCCGGACTCGGACGAATCACCCGAGCCCCGAGGCGCCGGAATCGCCGCGCCCGCGTCGGGAGCGTCAGCCGGGCCAGAGGCGGAAGCCGCGTCGGAAGCGTCAGCCGGGCCAGAGGCGGGGGCCGCATCGGAGGCCGCGGGCAGCGGGGGTGGCGCGTGCAACGGCCGGTGCCGCATCCGCCCGCGCATCCGCCGCGCCACCCGGCTCGTCGACTCGAGCAGCGCCGGCACCGCCCGATAGCTCGTGTGCACCGTCACCGTCTCGGCGACCGCCCCCGACGCCGTCCGGAAGCGCGCCGGGAACCCGTCCACCGCCTCCGGGTCCGCGCCCCGGAAGCCGTAGATCGACGAGTCCGGGTCGCCGAACGCCACCAGCGCCTTGCCGCCCCCCGCCACCAGGCTCAGCAGCTCGATCTGGGCCGGGTCGGTGTCGGCCAGCTCGTCCACGTAGACATGCTCCAGCCGCCGCCGCTCCGCCTCGAGCAGCGCCGGGTCGTCGGCCAGCAGCCCCGCCGCGGCCCGCACCAGCTCCGCCGGGTCGTAGGCGGCCGAGCCCCGCGTCGTCACGTCGCGCAACGCGAGCACCGCGACGTATTCGCGGAGGAACCGCGCCGCCGCCGGCCAGTCGTCGCGCCCCAGCCGCTCGCCGAGCCGGGCCAGCTCGACCGGCGTCACCCCGCGCTCGGCGGCCCGCTGCATGAGGTCGCGGAGCTGTTGCGCGAAGGCGCGCGTGGGCAGCGCCGGCCGCAGGGCGTCGGGCCAGCCCACGGTGTCGGTGGCCTCGTCGTCGCCGACCACCTCGAGCAGCTCACGGATGATCAGGTCCTGCTCGGGCCCGGTCAGCAACCGCGGCGACGGCTCGCCCCGCTCGGCCGCGGCCCGGCGCAGCAGCCCGAAGGCGTACGCGTGGAAGGTCCGCACCAGAGGCTCGTGGAACGCCGTCCCGCTGAGCCGCGCCTCGATCCGGTCGCGCAAGGCGGCCGCCCCGCGCCGCCCGAACGTGAGCACCAGGATGCGCTCGGGATCCACCCCGGACGCCACCCGCGCGGCGACCGCCTCCACGAGCGTGGTCGTCTTGCCCGTCCCGGGGCCCCCGACGACGAGCAGCGGCCCCTCGGTGTGCTCGATCACATGCCGCTGCACCTCGTCCGCCCGCAGCACGTCGGCGGCGGGCGCACTGCGGCGCACGAGCCTGTACGCGGGCCGCCGCACGGCAGCAGGGGTCGAGGTCACGGCACCAATGAGACCACGCCCCTACGACAATCCCGGCAGGGCCTCTCCCGACCCGATGGCGATCACGACCGCCCCGCGCCGCTGCTCGGTCTCGACCAAGCGATGGGCGTTAGCCCTCACCCGGCCATCGGACCGACTTGCCGGTCGGCTGTCAACCCTTCGACGGACTGTGGGCGCAGGGTGCGATGCAGGGCGAGCGCGGCGACGGCCGAGCACGCGCCGGCCACCGCGATCGCCACGCCCGGCGGGACCACCTCGGCCAGGGCGCCGGCGCCCGCGACGGCCAGGCCCTGCGCCACCATGATGCCCGTGTTGGCCAGGCCGAACGCCTGGCCGAGCCGATCGGACGGCACCGCCTCGAGGAAGCGCCGCGCCAGCCCCAGCTGATAGGCCGAGCCGAACGTCGCCACCGTGAGCAGGGCGGCGGCGACGATCAGACCCGGATTTCCGATGTACGCGATCAGCGGCGCGCCCAGCAGGACAGCGAGCCACGGCGTCAGTCGCTCGCGCCCCGCCGGTGCGACGAATCGCGCGATCACCAGGTCGCCGAGCAGCATGCCGGCGGCGGCCGCGGCGAGCAGCAGGCCGGCCGCGGATTCCCGGCCCAGCGACGCCGTGTACGGGACCACCACGCCCTCCGCCCCGACGGCCAGCGACGACGGCAACCACTGGGCCAGCAGCAGGCGCCGGATGGCCGGAGTGCGGAGCAGTGACGCGTTGACCTGCCACGTCGCCTTGATCGTGCCGTGCGCGGGAACCGTCCGGGGCGCGAAGTCGGGCAGGCCCCAGCGCGACAGGACAGCCGAGGCGACGCACGCGGCCGCCGCGACCCACAGCGCACCGTACGGACCCGTCGCCGTGATCAGCAGTCCGCCCACGGCCGCCCCGAGAACCTGCATGGCGCCGGAGACGACCGAGAAGAGCGAACGGCCCAGCACGTACGCGTCGCCGGTCAGCAGGTCGGCGGTGAGGGCGGCCCGGGCGGCCTGCGCCACCGGGGCGAACGTGCTCGCGGCGAAGACCAGCAGCATCGCGGTCGCCGGAGGCAGCACCCCAAGGGCGAGGACAATGACCACGGCCGCGCGAACCAGGTCGTAACCGGCCATGAGCCGCCGGGGGCGCCAGCGGTCGGCCAGCGCCAGGAAGAACGTGCCGCCCAAGACCTGCGGGAGGAAGCCCGACACGTACGCGACGGCCGCCAGCAGCGGGGAGCCGGTGCTCGCGTAGACGAGGACGGACAGCGCCAGCATCTTGACCGTGTCGCTGATCAGCATCAGGGAGAAGCCGCCGAGGACCACTCGGAAGGCGGGCACGGCGAAGACGTCCGAATAGCGGGCGCGGGGCGGGGCGGCGGAGCTCATGGGCTCACGATCACAGCGGGCGGCGTACGCGGGCTAAGGTTTCGGTGGTGAGCGAAACATGCTGATCCGGGTCTCGCCCGCGGACGTCGCGGGGTGCCGCTATGCGATCTCTCCGCTGTTCGAGGTGGAGGGCGCCATGTTCCTGCTCACAGGATCGCTGCCGGCCGGGGCGCTGCGGGACTGGGTCGTGCGCACGCGGCCGCGCCTGGCCGAGGTGCGGCGGGCCGAGCCGGCGATCGAGGCATTGATCAGCCTGCAGCGCCGCACGGAGAACGCCGACTTCCTGCACCCGCCGCCGCTCGGCCCGCGCCGCGAGTTCGCCGAGGAGCTGGCCGCCCTGCGCGCGACGCCGCTCGCGCGAGCCCGGGCCGAGCTGGCGCGCAACCTGCGCGGACACAAGACTCCGTCCGAGAAGGCCCGGCGGATCCTCGACGCGGACGACGTCGTCGACCGGCTCGCGGACGCCCTGCAAGCGGCGTGGACGGCCTTCGTCGAGCCGGACTGGCCCCGGCTGCGGGCGGTGCTGGAGCGGGACATCATGCACCGGGCGGGGCGGATCGCCGCCTTCGGCTGGGCCGCCGGCCTCGACGGCCTGCACCCGCGGCTGAGCTGGCGGCCCGAGGAGAGCACGATCGAGATCAAGCAGAGCGTCGGCGACCACCACTCCGGTGACCGGGGTCTCATGCTCGTGCCCACGGTCTTCGGCAACCTGGCGATCAGCACCGACCCCGAGCGGCCGGTCACCATCGCCTACCGGGCCCGGGGCGTCGCCGACATCTTGAGCGATGCCGACGTGTCGCATCCGGGGCTGGCGCCCTTGCTCGGCGCGGGCCGGGCGGCGGTGCTGCGGGCCCTCACCGTGCCGACGACCACGAGCCAGCTCGCCGCCCGGCTCGGGATGAGCCTGGGCGGCGTGGCGGGACACCTCAAGGTGCTCGCCCGCGCGGGACTGATCAGCCGCAGCCGGAACGGCCGATCGGTCCTCTACGCGACCACGGAGAAAGGGGACAGCCTTCTTAGTTGGCGTGCAGCTCGCTGTTGAGCGTGATGCCCTGACCCTGGCGGGGCTTCGCCTCGAGCGCGCCGGTGACCGAGTTGCGCCAGAAGAGCAGGCCGTCGACGCCCGACAGCTCGCGGGCCTTGACGACCCGGCCGTCCGGAAGCGTGATCTTCGAGCCGGCCGTGATGTAGCAGCCCGCCTCGACCACGCAGTCGTCGCCGAGCGAGATGCCGATGCCGGCGTTGGCCCCGAGCAGGCTGCGCTCGCCGATGCGGACCTTGTCCTTGCCGCCGCCGGAGAGCGTGCCCATGATCGACGAGCCCGCGCCCACGTCGGAGCCGTCGCCGACGACGACGCCCTGGACGATGCGGCCCTCGACCATCGACGTGCCGAGCGTGCCGGCGTTGAAGTTGGCGAAGCCCTCGTGCATGACCGTGGTGCCACTGGCCAGGTGGGCGCCGAGGCGGACCCGGTCGGCGTCGGCGATGCGCACGCCGGACGGCACGACATAGTCGGTCATGCGGGGGAACTTGTCGACGCCGTGGACGGCCAGGTGGCGGCCGGCGGCGCGCTCGATCAGGCGCAGCTCGTCGACGCGGTCGGGCGGGCACGGGCCGGCCGAGGTCCACGCGACGTTGGCGAGGGCGCCGAAGATGCCGTCGAGGTTCTGCTCGTTCGGCTTGACCAGGCGGTGCGAGAGCAGGTGCAGCCGCAGGTACGCGTCCGCGGAGTCCTTGATCGGGTCGGCCAGCGACGCGATCTCCGTGCGCACCTCGACGGTCGAGAGCCCGGACAGTGCCTTGGGGCCGGTGAGCCCGGCGGGCAGCGTCGGCGGCTCGGCGGGCAGCGCTCCGAGGCCGAGGAAGCCGGCCGGGTACCAGGTGTCGAGCACCGTCCCGTCCGAGGTCACGGTGGCGAGGCCGAGGCCCCACGCGGGCGAGGTCGAGATCGCAGTGGTCACAGGACAACCCTACTAGGGCCGGTCCGCCCGGTTCCGTTTCGGGTTCATGTTCGGACGGTAATGTGCGGCTCATGGCGAACCCGCTGACCCCGGACGTGCTGGTCGACCCGGTGGTGCTCACCCGCACCCTGGTCGACATCGAGTCCGTGTCCCGCGACGAGAAGGTCATCGCCGACTGCGTCGAGGACGTCTTGCGGCAGGCGCCGCACCTGAGCACCGAGCGTCACGGCAACACGGTCATGGCCCGGACCGATCTCGGCCGCGAACAGCGCGTCGTGCTCGCCGGGCACCTGGACACCGTGCCGCTGAACGACAACTTCCCGTCGACCGTGGTGGACGATCTGATCTTCGGCTGCGGGACGGCCGACATGAAGTCCGGCGTCGCCCTGGCGCTGCACCTGGCGGCGACACTGCCCGATCCCCGTTACGACTTGACCTACCTCTTCTACGAGGCGGAGGAGATCGAGAGCCGTTACAACGGGCTGCACCTGGCCGCCGAGGCGCACCCGGAGTGGTTGCGCGCGGACTTCGCGGTGCTGCTCGAGCCCACGTACGGGGTGATCGAGGCGGGCTGCCAGGGGTACCTGAGCGCGACGATCCGTACGCATGGCAAGCGGGCGCACACCGCGCGGGCCTGGCGCGGGGTCAACGCCATCCACGCCGCGGGCGAGGCGTTGCGGCGGCTGGACGACTATCGGCCGCGGACGGTCACCATCGACGGATGTACGTACCGTGAGGGGCTCAACGCCGTCGGCATCTCGGGCGGCGTGGCCGGCAACGTCGTGCCGGACGAATGCTCGATCGACGTCAACCTGCGCTTCGCCCCGGACCGCTCCGAGCAGGACGCGCTGGCGCACCTGCACGAGGTGTTCAGCGGCTTCGACCTGGACGTGACCGACTCGGCGCCGGGGGCGCTGCCGGGGCTGGGCGCGGAGCCGGCCCGCGACTTCCTCACGGCGGTCGGCGAGCAGCCCGAGGCCAAGCTGGGCTGGACGGACGTGGCCCGGTTCGCGGCGATGGGCATCCCGGCGCTCAACTACGGGCCCGGCGATCCCCGCCTGGCGCACGCCCCGGACGAGCACGTGGAGATCGGCAAGATCCGTGACGGGGCCGCGACGCTGCACCGGTGGCTCACCGCGTACTGACGGGGTCCCCGTCGTCGGGATCGGCGGCCGCCTCGGCGGGCCGGCCCCGCTGGGCCAGCGCGATGCGGCGCTCCTCCACCACCAGGCGGATGCGCCGCTGCATGCGGCGCTGGATCTTCATGCGCTCATAGCGGGTCGTCACGGGCGGCTCCGTGCGTGCGGGAGGGGAAGTTGATAAACGGACGGAGACAGCAGAGCTACCGTCCGTTGCTTCAATCTGGCAAAAAGGTCGCCACGCCGCAATCCTCTTGGCCAAACCCATCTGGTTATTCACCGGTTACGGACCGTCCGCACTACGGTGGGTGCCATGACGGACAGTCCTGCCGACCGTGGCCGCGTACCCCGGGAGCGTCATCGCGGCGCTGTCACGCTGCGACGGGAGTCGATCCCGCCGAGCACGGCGGACGAGAAGCTCCTCGACTCCGAGCACCGCGGCGAGTGGAAGACCAAGGACGCGTGGCGGGCCCTGCGCATCCTGTCGGAGTTCGTGGAGGGCTTCGACACCCTCGCCGACCTCCCGCCCGCGGTCAGCGTCTTCGGCTCGGCCCGCAGCCGGCCGGACAGCCCCGAGTGCGAGATGGCCGCCGACCTGGGCGCCGCCCTGGCCGAGGCGGGCTACGCGGTGATCACCGGCGGCGGCCCGGGCGTGATGGAGGCGGCCAACCGCGGGGCCACGGAGGCCGGCGGCATGTCGGTCGGCCTCGGCATCGAGCTCCCCTTCGAGCAGGGCCTCAACGACTGGGTCGACATCGGCATCGACTTCCGCTACTTCTTCGTCCGCAAGACCATGTTCGTCAAGTACGCGCAGGCGTTCGTCGTCCTGCCCGGCGGCTTCGGCACCCTCGACGAGCTGTTCGAGGCGATCACGCTGGTCCAGACGCGCAAGGTGACCCGTTTCCCGGTGGTCCTCATGGGCACCGAATACTGGGGAGGCCTGCTCGACTGGATCAAGCAGCGCCTGCTCGCCGAGGGGAAGGTGAGCCCGGACGACATGGAGCTGATCATGCTGACCGACGACGTCGAGGAAGCCGTGCAGTACATCGTGGAGGCCGACAAGGCCCTCGCCGCGGGCCAGGAGTGACGTGGCGGCGATCGGCGTCTTCTGCGCCTCCTCCAACCGCCTCGACCAGAGCCACCTCGACCTGGCCACCGCCCTCGGCAAGGCCCTCGGCCCGCGCGGCCACTCGCTCGTCTCCGGCGGCGGCTGCGTCGGCATGATGGGCGCGGTCGCCGACGGCACCCGGGCCGGCGGCGCGCACACCCTCGGCGTCATCCCGCAGTCCCTGGTCGACCTCGAGGTCGCCGACACGGCCTCGGACGAGCTGGTCGTCACGGCCGACATGGGCGCCCGCAAGAACATCATGATCGAGCGCTCCGACGCCTTCGTCACCCTGCCGGGCGGCCTCGGCACGCTCGACGAGCTCTTCGAGGTCTGGACCACGGCCACCCTCGACCTGCACCGCAAGCCGATCGTGGTGCTCGACCCGGAGGGCTTCTACACCGGCCTGTGGACCTGGCTGCGGGACATCACCGGCACGGCCTTCGTCCGCGAGGCCGCGCTCGCCCAGGTCACCGTGGTCACGTCGATCGACGCCGCCCTCGACCACATCGAGTCGTCCTTACGGTCGTAGGGCGCGCGCGGCGGCGTGCTTGACGGCGTCGGTCAGGGCGGTCAGGGCCGCCGACTCCATGCGCCAGCACTGCCAGTGCAGCGGGACGTCGAGGTGGTGGCCGGGGGCGACCTCGGTCAGGGGGTCCGTGACCAGGTGTTCGGGCACCATCCCCCACCCGAGCCCGAGCCGGATGGCCTCGACGAAGGCGCTCGCCGCGGGGACGTAGTGGATCGGCGGGTCGTCGAGGGTGCGGTGGGTGACGGCGGCCCGGAAGCGGTGCTGCAGCTGGTCCTTGCGGTTGAAGAGGATCATCGGCGTCGTCGTGAAGCCGGTGAAGACGCCGGGGGCGGCCACGGCCAGATAGCGCATGGCGCCGAGGCGCTCGACGCGGCAGCCCTGGACGGGCACGTGCTGGGTGGTGACGGCGGCCATCACCGTGCCCGCGCGCAGCAGGTCGGCGGTGTAGTCCTCGTCGTCCTGATGCAGATCGAAGGCCAGGTCGGGCAGGCCGGCCAGCGCCGGGAGGAACCACGAGTGCAGCGAGTCGGCGTTGACCGAGACGGCGATCTTCGTCCGCGTGCTGCCCCGCACCGCGTCGAGTGCCTCGCGCTCGAGCAGGGCGATCTGGCCGGCCAGCCGGACCAGGGTCTCCCCGGCCGCCGTCGGCACGGCCGGTTTCGTCCGGCGGACCAGCACCTGGCCGACGGCCTGCTCCAGGGCCTTGATGCGCTGGCTGACGGCGGGCGGCGTCACGTGCAGCGCCTTCGCCGCCGCGTCGAAGCTGCCCTCCGCGATCACGGCCTGGAAGGTCGCGAGCTGCACCTGATCCATAAGGCTTCCTCATGTTCCTGAAGAATCTTCAACTGGAGTACACCAAGTATCCGGCCTAGCGTCGAGGGGTGCTCACCTCCGCCCTCGCCGGGTTCGCCGCCTCCGCCGTGCTGATCATCGCGATCGGCGCGCAGAACGCCTTCGTGCTGCGCCAGGGCCTGCGCCGCGAGCACGTCCTCGCGGTCGTCGCGGTCTGCGCCACGTCCGACCTGCTGCTGATCTCGGCGGGCATCGCCGGCCTGGGCGCGCTGGTCACGGCCAACCCGGTGGTGGTCACGGTCATCCGCTGGGCCGGGGCCGTCTTCCTGATCGGGTACGCCCTCCTGGCCGCGAAACGAGCGATCTCCCCGGGCAGCCTCACCCCCACGGCCGGCGGCCCGGCGACCCTGCGCGCCACGGTCCTCGCCTGCCTCGCGATGACCTACCTGAACCCGCACGTCTACCTGGACACCGTGCTGCTGCTGGGCTCGGTGGCGCAGCAGCACTCGCCGCGATGGGCCTTCGGGCTGGGCGCGGCGGCGGCCAGCGCCGTGTGGTTCAGCGCCCTGGGCCTGGGCGCGCAGCGGCTCGCCCCGGTCCTGCGGCGCCCGGGCGCGTGGCGCGTGCTCGATGGCCTGATCGCCGTGGTCATGGCCGCCCTCGGCGTCGGATTGCTCCTCTGACTTGACTCTCGACCTGGTCGAGACGGCAGGGTGGCGGGGTGGAGAGCGGCATGCGGGGGATCGGCGAGGTGGCCCGGGCGAGCGGGCTGGGCGTGAGCGCCCTGCGGTTCTACGACCGGGCCGGGGTGCTGGTGCCGGCCGAGGTCGACGCGGCGACCGGCTACCGGCGTTACAGCGAGGCGCAGATCCGGGCGGCCCGGCTGGTGGCCGGGCTGCGGCGGGTCGGGATGCCGGTGGCGGGCATCGCGCGGGCGGTGGCGGCGCTGGACCGGCCCGAGGTGGTGCGCGAGCTGCTCGACGCGCATCTGGCCCGGCTCGAGGACGGGCTCGCCGACGCCCGGCGCGAGCTCGCCCGGCTGCACCGGCTCCTGGGCGGGGCCACCATGACGACCGTCACGGTGCCGGCGGCGGAGCTGACCGCGGCCCTCGATTTCGTCCGCTTCGCCGCCGGCACCGATCCGGACCTGCCGATGATCAACGGTGTCCTCCTGGAGGCCGGCGAGGCGACGATCACACTCGTGGCGACCGACCGCTACCGCCTGGCCGTCGCCTCGACCGGCGCCACGGTGTCCGGGCCGCCCGTCCGCGTCGTCGCGCCGCTGCCTTTCGCCGACGCGCTGCGCCCGTTGCTGACCGGGATGGTCACGCTGACCGTGGCGGGCGCGCTCGACGTCGAGACCGGCGCCGGGCGCCTGTCGGTCACGCCGCTCGACGTGGACTTCCCCGACTATCGGCGGGTCACCGAGCTGCCGGCGGAGAACCCGCGCCGGATCACGGTCGACCCGGCGACCCTGCGGGCGGCGGTCACCGCGGCGGCGACGGAGGAACTGGCGATCCTGGCCGTCGACGACACCGGCGCCGTCCGGACGGTCGCGCGGGACGCCTGGGCCGCCGACCGCGCGGGCCACGTGGCGGTGAACCGGGAATTCCTGCTGGAGGCGCTCGACGCCGGCGGACCGGGTCAGCTGGAGCTGCGGCTGGACGGGCCGATCAAGCCGCTGGTGCTGCGGGGCGGGGCGGGATGGTCGCTACTGATGCCCGTACGCGAATAGGAGATCGCGGCGGCGCACACTGAGCGCGTGGATGACGAGACTCGCGCGCGGCGCGCCGCCTGCACCGACACCTTCCTCGGCAACGGCCTCGGCCGCCCCCGGGACCTGCTGGCCACGATCGACCCCGACGCGGGCGACGACGTGTACGGCGACGGCGGCGCCGTGACGACGCTGGAGCGGCACATCGCGGAGCTGCTCGGCAAGCCCGCCGCCGTGTTCCTGCCCAGCGGCACGATGGCCCAGGGCGCGACGCTGCGGGTGCACGCCGACCGCCGGGGCGTCCGCACGGTGCTCTGGCATCCGTACTGTCACCTCGACCAGCACGAGGGCCAGGCCCACCAGCGGCTGCACCAGCTCACCGGCCGGGCCGTGGGCGAGGCCGAGCGGCTGCTCACCCTCGACGACCTCACCGGCACCGCCGAGCCGTTCGCCGCGCTGCTGCTCGAGCTGCCCCAGCGCGACCTCGGCGGGCAGCTCCCCGAGTGGGACGACCTGGTCGCGCAGACCGACTGGGCCCGCGGCCGGGGCGCGGCCGTGCACCTCGACGGCGCGCGGATCTGGGAGGCGAGCGCCGGGTACGCGCGGACGCCCGCCGAGATCGCCGCGCTCTTCGACACCGTGTACGTGTCGTTCTACAAGGGCGTCGGCGCGCTCCCGGGCTGCTGCGTCGCCGGCTCCGAGGAGGACGTCGCCCAGGTGCGCGAGTGGCGCTCCCGGCTGGGCGGCACCCTGTACGCCCTGTGGCCCCAGGCCTCCTCCGCCCTGAGCCTGGTCGACGCCGCCCTGGCCGAGATGCCCGCCCGGATGGCCCACGCCCTCGCGATCGCCGCCGCCCTCGACGCGATCCCCGAGGTGCACGTGGTGCCCGGCCCGCCCCAGACGCCGATGATGCACCTGCTGCTCAGCACGACCGAGGAGGGCTTCCGCGCCCGCGCCGCCCGGCTGGCCGAGGAGACCGGCCTGTGGGTGTGGCCGCGCCCGTTCACGACCGGCGACCCGCGGGTCGTCCGGGTGGAGCTGAGCGTCGGACGGGCCACCCTGCGCCACGAGCCGGCCGCGATCGCGGAGATCATCGGCGGCCTCTGCGCCTGACGGGGTCCACGCTGAGGCGGTCGCCTGAGCGGTTGCGTACCGGCCCGGCGGCGGATGCATCACCGGATGGTAAACGTGCGGCCAACCCGGTCGCGCCCTGCGTGGTCGTCCGGTTACCGTCGCTGCCATGGGTTTCGCACGGCAGTACGAGCAGCTCGTGAGCGAGGCGGCCGGCGTACCGATCACGGGGTGGGAATTCGCCTGGATGGACGGGCGGGCGGTGGGCTCGGACCCCTCGTGGGCGTTCCCGGAGCTGGCCCGCCCCCTGGTCCGGCACGCGGGCAGCCTGCTCGACCTGGACACCGGCGGCGGTGAGCTGCTGGCCGAGCTGGCGCCGCTGCCCGCGCACACGGTGGCGGTCGAGAGCTGGGCGCCGAACGTGCCCGTCGCGCGCGACCGGCTGCGGCCGTTCGGGGTGTCGGTGGTCACCGAGCTGCCCGGCGGGGAGAACGAGTTCGACGTGGTGCTGAGCCGGCACGGCCGGTTGCCCGCCGACGACGTGGCCCGGCTGCTCACGCCCGGCGGCACGCTGCTCAGCCAGCAGGTGGGCAGCGACGACCTGGCCGACCTCAACGCCGAGCTCGGCGCGCCGCCGCCGCACCCGCGCGCCTGGGACGCCGACACCGCGGTCCGGGCGCTGGCGGCGGCCGGGCTGACGGTCACGGACGTGCGCGAGGAGCGGGTGCCGCTCACCTTCCACGACATCGGGGCCGTCGTCTACCAGCTGCGGACGGTGCCGTGGCAGGTCCGCGACTTCAGCGTGGAGAAGTACGACCGGGCGCTGCGCCGGATGGACGCGCTGATCCGGACGTACGGGCACTTCACCGCGACCGCGCACCGCTTCCTCGTGCAGGCCTCCCGCCTCGAGGCATCCCTGGCCGGCGCGGCGCGGGCAGGCGTGCGTGGCCACCGCTGATCCCCACGGGCCTCCCGGGCCGGAGGACCGGGCGGCCGCTGAGCTTGTGCTGGCCGCGGCTCAGCCGGCCTGCCGGGCCCTGGACGTCGAGGCGAACGCCCGGGCGCACGCCGACCTGGTCCGGGCAGCGCGGGCCCGGGTGGTCATCTTTCCCGAGCTCTCCCTGACCGGGTACGAACTGGACGCCCCGGCCGTGGCCATGGACGACCCGCGCCTGCGTCCCTTGATCGAGGCGTGCGCGGAGACCGGCACGGTGGCTGTCGCGAGTGCGCCCGTCGAGGAGCGCTTCCTGGCCCTGCTCGCTGTGGACGGGGCGGGCGCGCGGGTTGCGTACCGGAAGATGAACCTGGCCGGGCACGAGCCGGGACACTTCCGCCCGGGCCCGGCCCCCGCGGTGCTCGAAGTGGACGGCTGGCGGCTGGGCCTCGCCCTGTGCAAGGACACCGGCGTGCCCGCGCATCAGGAGCAGACCGCGGCGCTGGGCATCGACGCGTACGTGGCGGGTGCTCTCGATCGTGCCGAGGACGCGGTCGTGCATGAGCAGCGGGCCCGGCGCATCAGCACGGAGCACGGCGTGTGGGTGGCGATCGCCAGCTTCGCCGGGCCGACCGGCGACGGCTATGTGGACAACGCGGGCCGCTCGGGCATCTGGTCGCCGGACGGCGAGCTCGTCACTCGAGCCGGCGCCGAGCCCGGCGATTTCGTCCGAGCCACCCTCCGCCGCTGACTCAGGGCAGCGGGCCGGGCTTGGCGAGGTAGTAGCCCTGGCCCAGGTCGACGCCGATGGCGCGGAGCTTGTCGTGTTCGGCCTCGGTCTCGATGCCCTCGGCGACCAGGCGGGCGCCCACCTCGCCGGCGAAGGAGACCAGGGAGCGGGCCAGGGCCGTGCGGACGGGGTCGCGGTCGATGTCGCGGGTCAGGCTGATGTCGAGTTTGATGATGTCGGGGCGCAGCTGCAGGATGTGCTGGAGGCTGGCGAAGCCCGCGCCCGCGTCGTCGACGACGATCTGGACGCCGGCGGCGCGGAGGCGGTTGGTGACCTCGTTGAGGGCCGGGTAGTCCTCGACCTGGGTGTGCTCGGTGACCTCGACGCAGATGTCGCTGCCCGCGTGGGCGAGCACGGTCTCCTGCACCAGCGGGGTGAGCAGCGCCTCGGCCGACAGGTTGACACCGAGGGTGCGGCCGGGCGGCACGTCGGGCAGCGATTCGAAGGCGCGCTCGATGGCCAGCAGCTCCAGGGCGACGCCGAGCCCGGTCTGGCCCGCCGCCGCGAAGGCGTGGGCCGGGGTCGGGAAGCTCGCCAGATCGAAGCGGGCCAGCGCCTCGTAGCCGACGGTCGTCGCGTCGGCGAGCCGGACGACGGGCTGGAAGACGACCCGGAGGGCGCGCTCGCGGAGGACGTCACGCAGGGCGCGTACGTCCTCGTGCTCGGGCTGGGCCGCGGAGCTGTCCACCTGCTCGCCGATCAGGCCGCCCAGCAGGCCGAGGAAGCGGATCGAGTCGTCGCCCAGCCGGGGATCGGGGGTCCGGCTCAGGCAGCACAGCACCCCGGTACGCGTGCCGTCCTCGTTCTGCCACGGCACGCCCGCGTACGAGCCGATGCCCTGCCGCGTCGTGATCTCCAGGTCCCGGGTCGCGTAGTCCCGCCGCGTGTCGGTGACCATGGCCGGCAGGAGCCCGTGGAACACGCGCAGGCAGAACGAGTCGGTGAGCACCGAGCCGGGCTCGAACAGGTCGGTGTCGCCGCTGACCGCCCGGACCACCTGCCGCCCGCCGTCGATGTCGGAGAGCACGGCGAGCTCGCAGCCGAGGTGCGCACGGGCGAGATCGAGCAGGCGCTCGACCATCGTCCAGTCCACGGCATCCCCCCGGCTTGGCGTCCCCACGGTGGCAGCCCGCGCCGCTCCGCGTACGGGGGAGACTATCGGCCCGGCCGCGACCGGCTCAGGGGCGGGCCGCGATCGCCTCGACCTCGATCCGGAAATCCGGGTGCACCAGCCCGCTGACCTGCACGAGTGAGCTGGCCGGGGGCCGGGCCGGGTCGATCAGCTCGTCGCGCACCCGGCGGAAGTCGGCGAGGTCGCCCATGTTGACCAGGAACACCGTCAGCTTGACCACGTGGCTCAGGTCACACCCCGCGGCGGTCAGGGCCGCCTGGAGGTTGCGGAAGACCTGCCGCGTCTGCTCGGCCGCGTCGTCGGCCCCCACCAGCCGCCCGTCGCCGTCGAGCGGCACCTGCCCGGAGACCACGACCATCGTGCCGGTGAACGACACCGCGTGGCTGTAGTTGTGCGTCGGCGGCAGGCCGGCCGGGCGGACGTGGTGTTCCATGCGCGGCAGCGTAGTGGGACCCGCTACCCGCCCGCACCCCGTCGTCAACCCGGCCCGCGCCCGTCCGCGTCGAACAGGCCCCTCGAAGGCGACGGACGACGAGGGGGATTCGATGACGGCCCGAGTTCTGCGGTACGGCATGGCGCTGGCGGCGATGATGGGCTGCATGGTCCCCGGAGCGACGGCCGCCCACGCGGCGACGAAGGCGACCACGGCCCAGCTCAAGGCCCGGAACCTCGCGACCACCGCGGTGACCAAGCAGATCAACTACTACCCCGCGGCGGCCGGCTGGTCGGCCATGTGGTCGAACTGGCAGCCCGCGCAGATCAACGCCGACCTGGCCCGCGCGGCGGCGCTCGGCGCCACGAGCGTCCGGGTGATCGTCTTCCCCGACACGTTCGGCTGGCCCGCGCCGACGGCCACCTACACCGACCGGCTGGCGAAGTTCTTCGCGCTGGCGGCCACGAACAAGCTCGCCGTGAAGCTGACCCTCTTCGACTGGTGGGGCCGCTACGACGAGGTCGCCAAGAGCACCCAGTGGGCGACGGCGCTGCTGACGCCGTACCGGAACGACAGCCGCCTGATCTCGGTGGAGCTCAAGAACGAGATGAACCCGGACAGCGCCGCCGAGATGAGCTGGGCCCGGCAGATGATCCCGGTGCTGCGCAAGGTGCTGCCCGCCACCCCGGTCACCGTGACCACGCCGGGCTCGAAGGCGATCGACGGCTTCCGCAAGCTGAAGGCCGCCCTGGCCACCACCCCGCCGGACTACTACGACTACCACTACTACGGTGACTCGGCGTCGGCCTACGCGGAGCTGAGCGAGGCCAAGAGCATTGCCGCTCCGGCCACGCTGGTGCTGGGCGAGGCCGGGCGCAGCAGCCTCTTCTTCAACGAGGGCGAGCAGGCGGCGTACCTGGGCCGGGTTTTCGCCGCCGCCCGCCAGGCCGGCATCCCCTCGGTGGCGCCGTGGACCCTCTTCGACTTCACCAGCACGGCCGGGCCGTCGTCGGACACCCCCGCCGCCGAGTACGCCTACGGCCTCTACCGCACCGACGGCACCGCCAAGCCCGCCGCCGCCGTGGTCAAGAACTACTGGGCCGGCAAGCCGCTGGACGACAGCCTGCTCAACCTGGGCTTCGAGAACGGCATCGGCGCCTGGCTGAACTCGTCGCCGGAGTTCGGCACGGCGACGTGGACGGCGACCGGCGCCCGCACCGGCACCGGCGCGATCGCCTTCTCCGGCACGACCCGCTCCGCGAACGCGCTGCCCAGCCTGAAGATCTCCCCGATCACGCCGGTCCGGGGCGGACAGACCTGGAAGGCCCAGGTGTACGCCCGCGGGGCGGCCGCCACCGGCCTGACCCAGCTGTCCCTGGCGTGGTTCGACGCGGCCGGCGCCTACCTCGGCCAGAACTCGTCGGCGGCGCTGCCGGCCGGCGACACCGCGTGGACGCTGCTCCAGACCTCGGGCGTCGCCCCGGCCGGCGCGGCCTCGGTCCAGATGCACCTCAAGTCGGGCGACAACACCGGCACGGTCTGGTTCGACGATGCAGGACTCGCCCTCAGCGCAGGATGACCCCGGCCAGCGTGACATCGTGTGCGGCGGCGATCAGGTAGAACACCGCGGCGCACAGGAGCCCGGCCCACGCGAGGCCGGGCACCAGCAACGGCACGGCGAAGAGCGCGAGCGTCTCGGCCTCCACGGTCCACGGCCGCGTGGCCAGCCGGCGGGCCGAGCACCAGCGCCCCCACGCGGTGTCCCCGAGCCCGCCGGCCGGCCCGCCCGCCCCGGCCTTGGCCCCCTTGAGCAGGAACTCGGCCGCCGCCGCGACGGCACACAGCAGCGCCGGGAGCAGCATGAGGTTCTGGTGGCCGGGCACGGCCCGGACGGCCACGACGCTCAGCGCCACATAGCTGAGCAGGACGCCGACCAGGTCGGCGGTCCGGTCGAAGAAGGCGCCGAAGGCCGTGCCGGTGCCCCGGATCCGGGCCACCTTGCCGTCCAGACAGTCGACCAGGAAGCGGGCCTCGAAGAGCAGCGCGCCCAGCCGGACGTGCCCGGTCAGGGTGCTGGCGGCGGCGCCGAGCCCGAGCAGCAGGGCGACGCCGGTGAGCACGTCCGGGGTGACCCGGCGGAAGCGCAGCAGGACCGGCAGCAGACGCACGGCGACCGGGTCGACGGCCACCACCACCCACCACGACTCGTTCGCCTTCAGAGCGCTGGAGGAGGTCAGGTCGCCACCTCCCGATAGATCGCCTCGATCCGGGGCACCACCGCGTCCGGGCTGAACCGGGAGCGCACGCGGGCGAGCCCGGCGGTGCCGTAACCGGCCAGCCGCCCCGGGTCCGCGGTGAGCCCGGCGAGCGCCCGGGCCAGCCGGTCGGGGTCGCCCGGCGGGACGAGCACGCCGGTCACCCCGTCCTCGACGATGTCGGTGAGCCCGCCGAGGCCGGAGCCGACCACCGGGCGGCCGAGGGCCATGGCCTCCAGGGCGACCGTCGGGCACGGGTCCATCCAGACGCCCGGGAGCGCGACGACCGAGGACTCGTGGAACTCCCGCCACAGGTCGGCCCCGGACCGCCGCCCGACCGCGACCACGTTGCCCGCCGACCGTGCCGCGGCGTCGCCGACCAGGCGCAGCTCGCGATCGCGCAGGCAGTCCCGGGTGAACGCCTGCTCCAGGACGGACCGGCCCTTGTGCCGGTCCGGCGGCCCGACGAAGAGCACCCGCCCCGAGGCCGGCACCGGCTCGGGCCGCGCCGGGGGCAGGTCGACGAAGTTGGGGACGACGTGCATCCGGTCCGGGTCGCCGACCCCGGCCGCCAGGTGCGTCTCGGCGACGCACGAGCTGACGGCGATCATGGCGGCGAGCCGCCGGACCAGAGCCGGTGTACGAAGACGCAGCGCCCCGGCCAGCGCCACCCGTCGCACCATCCCCTGCTCACACCCGGCGCACGTGGCGCAGCAGAGCCGCCCGGTGCACCTCCGGCCGCCGCAGGACAGGGATTTCGCCGGGCACAGCAGCCCGTAGTCGTGCAGCGTGGTGACCACCGGCACGTCCCGCGCGGCGGCCACGGCGGAGAACACGCACCAGCCGTGCGCGTGGACGACGTCGGGGCGGAAGGCGTCGACGGTGCGTCGCAGCGTGCGGCGGAACAGCGGATCGGGCCACGGCGGGTGGAACGGCCGGCCGGCCCGGTAGAGGCCCGGCACCAGATCCAGCAGCAGCGGGCTCGCGATTGCCGGCGAGATGTCCGAGGTGGGGTGCCGGACCGACACGACGGCCACCTCGTGACCGCGAGTGATCAGGTGGCGGGCCAGCCGTGCGACGTGCGCCTCCAGGCCCCCGGGGAACGGCGGGTACATGTCGGAGACGAGCAGGACCCTCATGCGGCCACTCCACGGGATCGGAAGGAGAGGAGGAACGGCAGGACCGCCAGCGCGCCGAGCGACTGGGCGGCCAGGAACGCCAGCCCCGCGCCGACGATGCCGAGCCGGGGCAGGAGGAACCAGGCGCCGGCCAGGGTGACGACGGACATCGCGAGGTTCAGGTGGGCGGCGGTGCGCAGGCGGCGGCGTACGCGCAGGACCGCGACCGCCAGGCTGGTGACGCCGTCCGGGACCGCCGCCCCGACCAGCGCGAAGAGCAGCAGCGCGCCGCGCTCGGCGAAGCCCGGGCCGAAGATGTGCAAAATCTGGGCGCCGGCCGTGAGCACCAGCAGGACGGGCACCGCGAGCAGGGCCGCGATGAGCCGGGCGGCGGTGCCGAGCTTGCGCTGCACCTCGGCGGCCGCCAGCGAGCCCTCGGCGAAGAGGGCCGACGACACGGACTGGCTGACCGTGAGGAAGATGCCGCCGAGCATCCAGGTCGTGTAGAAGTACGCGTTGTCCTCGGCGGACACCCGCATCACCACGAGGACGGGCAGCAGCAGCGGCACCAGGACCCCGGCGCAGCTGGTCAGGTGGTGCCAGAAGAAGCTGCCCAGCACCTCGCGGCGCAACGCGGGCGGGGTGTGCGGGCGGACGCCCCAGCGCGGGAGCAGCACGGCCCCCACCAGCAGCCCGGCCAGTCCGGCCAGCGCCCAGCTGGTGAAGACGCCGCCGCTCCCGACGAAGATGAGGATCTTGGCGGCGCTGACCGTGGCGTTGACCGCGAGGCCCCGGCCCGCCCGGCGCAGCGAGATGAAGGCGTACGAGAGCACGTTGACGCCGGTCCACGCGACCGCGCCGACCGTGAAGACCAGGATCCGGCCCGGGGTGGCGAGCGCCTCGGCGAAGCCGGAGTGCCCGCCCAGCACCGCGGCGGTCGCCAGCGCCACGCCCACGGTGGCGCCCAGCTCGATCCCCAGCACGGCGAGCAGCCGGGGCCACCAGCCGCCCGTCCGCTCGTGCCGGGGCAGCCGCTCGACCAGCACCATGCCGCCCCCGAGGTGGACCGCGACCGAGACGGCCGTGGCCACCGAGGTCAGCCCCGCGCCCAGGCCCACCTCGTGCGGGGTGGCCAGCCGGGCGGCGAGCAGCCAGAACACGTAGCCGAGCCCGGCCGTGGCGACCGTCGTGGACATGAGCTGCAGGGCGTTGCGGATCAGGCTGTTGGCCCACAGCCGGGCCAGCTCCCCCGCCGGATCGCGCCGGGCCGCCCCGGCGAGCTCCTTGAGCTGATCAACAGTCACCGGGCAGCACCTCCCGGGTGAGCCGCCGGGAGACGCCGGGCGCCGTCACCGTGACGTCGATGCGGCCCGTGCACGGGAACGGCAGCCGCAGCACGGTGGTGGCCCCCGCCTCGACACGAATCTCGGTGGCCGAGCCCCAGGACGTCGCGACCACCACGGGTTTCGCGGCCGCCGAGTGGTTGACGACCTCGACCGCGATCTTCCCGGGCTGCGGGGCCGTCAGCCGGGCCTGGAAGAAGTCGTCGTCGGGCAGCACCGAGCCGACGGTGGTCAGCGCGAAGGCGGTCGCCGTCACGGCCGCGACCGCGCCGGCCGCGGCCAGATGCCGCCGATCGATCCGCGGCAGGGCGGCACCGGCCCGGTCGCGGCGCCACGCGGGTCCCGCCGCGGCCGCCACGAGCAGCAGCGTCACCAGCCAGGCGCGGAACTCCCCGGTGAGGGCCCAGCTGCCCAGCCCCGCGGCGGCGATCAGGGCCAGGCCGGTCACCAGGGCGAGGCGGCGCGAGACGAGCCAGCCCGGCAACACCATCGCTACGACGGCCGCGAGGATCCCCACCGGCCCCCGGAAGAGCACTCCGAGTTCCATGATCACAGCGCCGGCGGCGAGGCAGGACAGATGCGGGAATCTCATCGGGCGCTCCGGGCGAACAGGTCGAGGTCGATGCGGACCACCCGGACCGTGGTGCTGTCGAGCACCACCGAGGCCCAGGGCTGGTCGAAGTAGCGGTCGAACCGGCCGGGGTCGAGCGGCTCGTGCACTGTGAACGCCTCGTCGGGCTGGAAGTAGATGCCCAGCACCGGCAGGCTCCTCGTCATCCGCTCGTCGAGGACCAGATAGGCGACGTCGCGGCGGCGCATCTCGTCGGCGAGCCGGACCGACGGCGGCAGATCCTCCAGATAGAGCTCCCAGTAGGGCAGGTCCCCGGTGGCCCGGACCACGTCGAGCCCGCCGGACCAGCTCAGCTGCAGGCCGTTGAAGCGGTCGGTGGCGATCCGCTCCCCCGGCGCCACCCCGGCCCGCAGCCACCGGGCCAGCTCCAGGGTCTCGGCGCTCACGTCGCGGGTGTCGGTGCCGAAGACGATCGGGCCGGGGAAGCGGTAGTACTCGTTCTGACCCGCCGACACGTTGCCGACCAGCACCACCACGAACCCGAGCGCCGCCGCGACCAGCCGCACGCGGCCCGCGTGGAACAGGCCGCCGACGAGCACGGCGACGCCGAAGAAGGTGAACGCCCACGTGCGGCGGGCCGCCTCGGCGCCCATCGGACTGAGGATCAGCGGGATCGACAGGAAGTAGAGGCCGCCGTAGAGGACCCAGCCCAGCCGGGCCCCGGCGTCGGCGCGCAGGAACCGCGACCGGACGAGGTGGACGATCGCCACCGCGGCGAGCACGGCGATGGCGAGGAACGCGGCGGCGCGCTCGTAGAACGGGGTGGTGCTCGCGGCGTACAGCTGCCGTCCGCCGGATCCCGACGAGACGATGCCGGCGAGCTGGCTCAGCCCGGTGCCCAGGTAGGGCGACAGGTATTGCAGCGTGTACGGCGAGACAGCGAGCAGCCAGAACGCCAGGAAACACGTGATCGCGCCGGTGAGCAGGAAGAGCGGCTTGAGGCGGGCCGACGCACAGAGCAGAAGCAGCAGCACGACGAGCGCGATCGCCGTCAGGTGATGGGTCGTCACGAGCGCCGCGCCGAGGAGGATCGCCAGCGGCACGGTCCGCCACCCGCCGCCCCGGCTGATCCGCACCGCCAGGTAACCGGTCCACACGAAGAAGACCAGGGCCAGGCCCTCGTACGAGAACTGGCTGTCGAAGTACATGTAGCCGGCATTCAGCATGTACGTGACCGCCCCGGCCGCCCCCGCCCGCTCGCTGTGCCAGAGCTCGGCGACCAGTGCGTACGCGCCCACGGCGGCCAGCACGTGGGCCAGCAGGATCACCGCCTGCCCCACCCGCCAGCCCGGCAGTCCGGACAGGTCGATCAGGTACGCCGTGACGGTGTGCAGCGACGGGTACGACTTGATGACCGGCACGAGCCAGTTGTCGGCGAACAGGTGCCCGGTCGCCCGCAGGTGCTCGGCCTGGACAATGTGGGCGTACTCGTCGTGGTAGAGCGGCCGGTCCGGGGTGCGCAGCAGCTTGGGTCCCATGAGGAACACCGACAGCAGCACCACCTGGGTCAGCCGCTCCCAGGCCGGGACGGCGCCCGCGACCGCCCGGACCGCCGGCGGCAGTCCCGCCACGAGACAGCCGATCCAGAAGACGGTGTAGTGGTGGCCGCCCGGGGCGAACGTCAGCCGGTAGGACCACCAGACCAGCACCAGCCCGGTCATGCCCGCCAGCGCCGAGACGGCGATCCAGCGCAGCTGGTCCCGGGCCGGGCTCGCGACGGCGACCGGCGTGGGCGCGGCGGCTGTCGTCGTCATCCGCGGAACTGCCGGTGCAGGCGGGAGGCCGCGGCGGCCTGGGCGTAACAGGCGTAGGCGATGCGGGCTCCCCGGCGCGGCGCGACCACGGCGAACTCGGGATGGATCCGCACGTCGCTGCTCCAGCGCAGCTTGGCCCGGTCCGGCCCGGTCGACAGGCTGAAGGACCGGCAGCCCTCGCCCCGGGCGTCCTCGCACGCCTGCCACTGCAGCATCGTGGTGGGCGAGTAGGGCCAGGCGGCCGCGCCGAAGCCGGACGGGCCGCAGTAGGTCGCGGCGGGTGCGTGCAGCGCGAGCAGCTGCGCGATCACGTCACCCCCGGCGTGCAGCTCGTAACAGCTGAGGACCGGGCCTCCCGCCTGCTGCATCCCGGCCACCTGATCCAGGTACGCCCGGAGCGCCGGCACCGCGAGCCGGTCCGGATGCCCCTTGCGCCCCGTGAGCACGCTCCGCTCGTGGTGCAGCCGGATCAGGTTGTCCACGGACGACGGCAGCCGTACGGGGTCGGTGATCCGGACGATGCTCCACTGCGCCCCGAAGTCGCGGGTCAGCCGGTTCCGCGAGCGCCGGACGCTCTCGCGCAGGTTCCGGCTGCGCAGGCGGGCACAGTCGCCGAGGGCGAGGATCACCTCGGCCCGCACGAGCCGCTCGGTCACCAGGCCGGTGCCGCCGGGCAGCCAGTCCGGCTCGAACCACGCCGTGTGCTCGCTCAGGGGCAGCTGGGCCCAGGACCACCGGCCCGCCCGGGACATCAGGTACTCGACGATCGCGCGGGTGGCGCTCCGGACGTACCGGGGATGGACCAGTAGCGACGGCAGCTCGAGCAGGGCGCTGTAGCGGTGGGCGCCGGCGACGCGCAGCACCCGCGTGCCGGGGAACACGGTGGCGAGCTCCAGCGCCGCCACCGCGACGAGGGCACCGGCGTCGTGCACGCGGATGTGCCACGGCTCGGCGGCCTGTCCCGCCGCGGCCCGGGCCCAGGCGGGGTGCAGGAACGGGTTGGTGCTCGCCGACTCGCGGTAGAGCCGGTCCCAGTCGGCGTCCGCGGCGGCCGCCTCGGCCCGGTCGTGGCTGCAGGTCACCGTCAACCGCGCGGTGGCCGCGAACTGCTCGGGCCGCAGGAGGGAGGGTGCGGTCATCGGAGCGCGGTCGCCGCCCCGCCGGTGCCGGCCTCGGCATAGAGGCCGCGGGTCTGCCGGGCGATGTCGGCCCAGCCGGGCAGGGCGACGGCGGTGCCCGGCGCCGGGCGGTCGAGCAGCTCGGCGATCACCGCGGCCAGACCTTTTTCCCCGTACGCCCAGAGCGCCACCCGCTCGGGAACCGGCGCGGCCAGCTCGCGGTGCGCCGGGATGTCCGAGGCGACGACCTTCGCGCCGGCCGCCAGCGCCTCCCCCAGCACCAGGCCGAACGCCTCGTGCCGGCTCAGGCTCAGCACGGCGCCGCAGCGCTGCAGGGCGGCGTCCAGCGCGGGCCGCGGCAGTCGCCCGTGGAAGAAGACCCGCTTGCTCAGCCCGCTGCGCGCCGCCCGGACGGCCAGCGCCGCGCGGTGCGGACCCTCGCCCAGGACGTGCAGCCGCGTCCGCCCGGGCAGGCCGGCCAGGGCGGTGATGGCGTGGTCCACGCCCTTGTAGCTCTCCAGCCGGCCCACCGTCACGAGGTCCGACCGGCGGATCTCCGCGGCCCAGTGATGCCGGGTCAGGTCCGGCGCCGGGTCGGGGCGGCGGATGCCGTTGGGCACCACGACGCACCGGCCGGCCGCCTCCGGGAAGTGCCGCAGCAGCAGGGCCTGTTCCGCGGCCGACACGCAGACGACGCGCCCGGCCCGGCCCACGATCTGCCGGCCCACCAGCCGGTACGGCCGGTGCAGGGCACTGCGCAGCGCCGAGTGCCCGGTGCCGTGGTAGTGCGGCGTGAAGACGAACGAGGCGGGACGGACCCGGGCGGCGGAAAGGGCCGGCAACGCGTGATAGCTGTGCGCGTGCACCACGTCGAAGCCGCCGTGGACCATGCCCAGGTGCTCGGCGAGGGCGCGCGAGTACTCGAAGTTCGGCACTGTGCACGACAGCGGGAAGCGGCGGACCTCGACACCGTCGACGACGTCCTGCGCCGGGCGCGGCCCGGTGCCGTAGGTGAGCACGACGACGTCGTCGCCCTGCCGGGCGTACTCGGTGGCGAGCGCGCTGACGTGCTCCTCCACCCCGCCGGTGTGCGGCGGGTAGCGCTTGCTGACGAGAGCGATCCTCACCGGGCGCCACCCGTCCGCACCGGCGTGGCGATGCCCAGCTCGCCCAGCAGCGCCCGGACGGCCGCGCGGGTGTCGTCCCACGAGCGAGCGTCGGCGAACGTGCGGCCCTTGAGCTTCGCGGCGGCGCGGATGCCCGCGGCCAGCGCGACGGGATCGGCCGGGGGGACGTGGACGACGCCCGCGTACCCGGCGGCGGCCTCGACCAGCCCGCCGACCCCGGTGACCACCGTCGGCAGCCCCGCGGCCATGGCGATGTGCAGCGGGCCGGAGGACGACGAGCGCCGGTACGGCAGGACGACGACGTCGGCCCCGGCGAAGGCGGCCGCCACTTCCTTGTCGTCGACGTAGCGGTTGGTCAGCGAGATCAGCTCCCGGTGCGGGGAGCGGCGGATCAGGTCCAGCGGCAGCTGCCAGTTCTCCCACGTCTCGCCGACCACCCGCAGCCGGTACGCGTCCGGCTCCTCCGCCGCGATCAGGTCGAACGCGGACACCAGGTCCTCCAGCCCCTTGTACGGCCGGATCGTCCCGAAGAACAGCAGCCGGACCGGCTCGTGGCCGGGGCGGGGCGTCGGGGCCGGCGGGCGGTGCTGGTCGTACGGGCCGTGGGGAACGATCACCGTCGGCACCCCGGGCAGCCGGTAGGCCGACCGCAACAGGTCCCGGTCGAAGTCGCTGTGCAGCACGAAACCGTCGCACTTGTCGAGCAACCGGGGCAGCCCCCACCGTACGTAGTCGCGGACGAGCGGCACCTTGATCTCGCCGGTGTCCTGCACCTCGTGGAACTCGACCACCACCCGGGCGCCCAGCCGGCGGGCCTGCGCGGCCAGCATCCGATAGGTGTGCAGCACCGCCCCGGTCCACCACTGGAACACCACGACGTCGGGCCGGAAGTCGCGCAGGAACCGCAGGCCGTCCAGGAGCGACCGGCCCCACGACCAGTCCACGCCCTCGTAGACGTCCACTTCGGGCAGATAGTCGGTCGCGCTGTGCACCTCCCGGCCGACGCGGGCCCGGCCGGGATAGGCCTGCTCGGGCACCAGCCCCCGCATGAGCAGAGCGGCCACCTCGTGCTCGGCGGACAGCTCGTTGCTCAGCCGGCAGGTGTAGTACGAGATGCCGCTGGTGAACCGCCAGCCGGATCCCACGATCATGACGCGTGCCATCGCCCGGTCCCCGCTCACTGCCCGTGCTCGGCGGCGTGGTCCCGGTGCCCGGCCAGATAGGCCGCCTCCGGCGCCGTCCGGGGACGCCGGACCTCGCGGAAGATCGTGCGCAGCACCCGCAGGCCGTCGGTGACCGCGTTCAGGTTGCTGGCGCCGTGGATGCGGGCGTGCTCGTGGCTCGGCACCTCGACCAGGCGCAGCCGGGCCCGGGCCGCGCGGACGTTGAGCAGGGTCTCGATCTCGAAGCCGTCGCCCCACAGCCGGGCGCCCCCGGCCGGGGCCGGCGACGTGCTGTCCAGCTCGAACACCGGCAGGCAGTACGCCCAGAACGCGTTGTAGCCGTAGCAGAGATCGCTGTACCGGGTCCGGAACAGGCCGTTGACCAGTACGTTGAGGAACTGGTTGCCCAGCCGGCGCAACCGGGTGATGTCGCTGCTGCCGCCGCCCGCCACGAACCGGCTGCCCTTGGCGAAGTCGGCGCCCTCGGTCAGCTCGGCCACGAAGCGCGGGATCTCCCGCGGGTCGGTCGAGCCGTCCGCGTCGATCATGACGATGATGTCCCCCGTCGCCGCCGCGAACCCGCAGGCCAGCGCGTTGCCCTTGCCCCGGCGGTTCTGCCGGACGAGCACGGCGTCCGGCCGCAGCATGCGCGCGACGGCCAGGGTGTCGTCGTCGGAGCCGCCGTCGACGACGACGAGCTCGTCCACCGGCGGCAGCAGGGGCAGGACGTGCGGCAGGTTCCGCGCCTCGTTGAGCGTCGGCATGACGACCGTCACGCGCGGCGCCCTGCCGCTTCCGGTGTGCGCCGCACCCTCGAGTACGGCGGCGGAGTGGGCATGGCGTGCGCCGGACCCGAGCATGGACAGCCCTTCGTTGAGCGATGCGGTGGTGACTCGTCGCTCAAGTTAGGACAGTTGCGGAGAAGTTGGACGCGTTTCCCCTGATGAGCAGGGTGATGTTGGCCCGAACCGGCTACTTCGATCGAGGGAAAGCCGCAGGACAGCGTGGTTCGGCTGCGGTGGACCGGCTCGCACTGTTATCCGGGTTCTTCTACGGTGATCCGGGTGCACTCCGTCGAGCTGACCTTGGACGATGACGTGGATCGGACCGTCCGGGGCGTGTGGGAGCGGTTGCGGGCGGCCGGGCTGAAGAGCCTGGCCACCCACGAGCACCCCACCAACCGGCCGCATCTGACGCTGGCCACGGGGGCCGCGCTGACCCCGCAGGCAGTGGCGGCGGTGGCCGGGCTGCCGCTGCCGGCCGTACTCGATGATGTGATCTTTTTCGGGCACGCGGTGGCGTGGCGGGTGGCGGCCGGGACGGAGCTGGAGGCCATGCGGGCCGCCGTGGCCGAGGCGATGGGCAACGACCAGCCCTGGGTGCCGCACGTGAGCCTGGCCCTGCGGGTGAAAGATCCCACCGTGTACGAGCCGGTGCTGCGCGGGCTGGCACCGGCGCGCGGGATGTTCGTCGCCGCGCGCAGCTACGACAGCGAGACGCGGACGGTCAGCCCCTGCTGCCCGAGACCTGCACCGGAACCGTGAAGAAGCCGTCGCGGCACGCGGGGTCGGCGCTCGTGCTCATGGTGACGCCGCCGGGGACCGAGAAGACCGCGACATTGTTGGCGGCGACCCGCCAGTCGACCGGGAAGGCCGGGCGGGTGAGGGCGACGCCCGTGCGCTCGCAGCCCGCGTCGCGGTGCTCGGCGTCGGCGACGGCGTTGCCGATGCCGGGCCGGACCTCGGTGATGCGGATCGGGAAGCCGTTGACGTTGGCGACCGTCACGGTCAGGTCGCCGGCGGCGCCGGGCCGCAGCGGTACGGCGTAGTCGGAGCGGCCCCGCAGCTGAAGCACGACGCTGTCCTGGGCGTTGCCGGCCGCGGGCTCGTCATCGGTCAGCCGCCAGTAGGTCCAGCCCGCGCCCGCGTTGACCGCCGCCGCCGCGACCGCCGCCACGCCCAGGATGATCCGGGTCCGCCGGTCGAAGCGGGACCGTTTGCGGGCGCCCAGCTCCACCGTCTCTTCCTCGCCGCGCTCGAGGGTGACGGGTGCTCCATCCTCGGTCCGCATGGGGGCTTCCTCCTGCACGACGGTGGTACGGGTTCCGTGAACCACGGTGCCCGAAAGCGGCTGCGACGGCGATCGGTGAACCGTCCGTACTGGAACGGGCAGAAAATGGGCAGGAGCGACCGAGCGGCCTAATCCGCGAGGGGGACGGCCCCCGGGGGCCAGGGCCGTGACGACCGTTTTCGCGGGTCCGCTGAAAGGTTTTAGCGGGGGTCGTTAGCCGACGGCGCGGGGAAACGCAAATCGCAAGTTGCGCGCCGGGGAGAAATGCGCCCCGCCGACCACTGTGGCAAAAGGCCGGTCCCGCCGCATCCGGGGATCGTGCGCGCATTCGCTGCCGACCGGCCTAATCCGCCGGAGTGGGTTTGTGCGACGCGGGCGGCGATCCGTGCAGATGGTGCATGAAGAGTGCGAGAAGTTGGCACGGCACAGCCCCGGTCTCCGTGGTGCGGGGAGACCGGGGCTGCGACCCGGGGAGGGATTTACTGTTCGCCGATGCCGGCGCCGGCGCTGGCGCTGGCGCTCGGCAGCGGCGGGTCGACGGGCTCCGGCTCGGACGGCACCGCGCTCGGCGACGGTTCTTCGTCCACCGGGTCAGGACTTGGTGCGGAGGGCGGCGACACGGTGGGAGTGCTGGTGACCGCCGGGCTCGCTGACGGCTTGGTGGAGGGCAGCGGGGACGACGACGGCGAGCCCATGCGGGCCACCGCCGCGACTTCCGGCGGACCGGCGAAGGTCAGGGGCACGCTCGGGCCGCTGAGATCGCCGACCCAGTGCTCGTACGCGGGGCGGACCTGCCACGACCACGTCCCGCCCGGCACCGCCACGTCACGGCACGTCGTCGTGGTCACCTCCGGGCAGACGACGACCGGGCCGCCGGCGCCTGTCCGGATGACGGTGTAGTGCTGGGCCCGTACCCCTGCGGCCAGGATGGACGGCGCCCAGGTGACGACGGCGTTCTTGCCGGCCTTCGCGACGCTGGGCACGGCACCGGCCGGCATCTCGGCCGTGCGCATCCGCAGGACCGCGGCGGGCGTGGCGGCGGACCAGCCGGCGAAGGCGTAGACGCTGCCGCCCAGTGCCACACCGACGGCCACCGCCACCGTGGCCAGGGTCTTCGCGGTTCTCATCGGCCCGCCTTCGTCGCCCGGCCGGTGAGCAGCACCTCGAACGTGGTCCGCCGGCACCGCTCCGGCGCGTCCGCCGCCATCGCGATCGGCACGGCGCCCACCTCCCGGGTGCTGCGCGCCGGCACGACCACCGGGAGCCGCCCGGCATAGGGTCGCGCCGACACGGTCCTGGTGCCCGGGCGGCAGGAGCGCTTGGACGAGTCCGTGACCTTGCCACCGATGGTGGTGACGCGCAGATCGAAGTCGTACGGATTCCGCAGCGTCACCACCATCGGCTTCACCACTCCCGGGAAGAGACCGGTGACCGGGCGGGCCCGCACCGAGAAGGTGCCGCCGTGCGAGGCCGGGGTGCCGCGGGACGCCAGCTCGATGGTGCCTTCGGGTGCTGGGCCCGTCCCGCCCGTGGCCAGCGCGACGGCCACGAGACCTGCGGCGACGGCACTGATTCGCCAGTACGGCACACCCGTCTCCTTCCGGAAGTAGGACGGTGGGCGGAGCCCCTCTCCGCCCACCGAGTCATGAGGTTCAGACCGTGCTGGTGCCACCGAACTTCATGGTCACGGTGAGCAGGGATCCGGCACACTTCTGGTCGAGGTCGCCGATCTCGACCGGCAGGGTGATCGCCTGACCCTTGGCGCCCGCGGCAATCGTCGGCGAGCCGCTGAAGCCGGTGATCTTCACGACGTTGGCGTTCAACGTGCCGGCACAGGCGGCGTTCTCCGTGCCGTCAGTCTTCTTCGCCGAGAACGTCGGCGCCTCGGCCTTGTTCAGGGCGACCTTGAAGTCGTTGGGGTTGGTGACGCTCACCGTGGCGTTGCGCCTCGCGCCCGGGAAGACCTTGCCGTCGAGAGTGATCGTCGCCGCCAGCGGCTGAATGTCGGAGCTCTGTGCCGTACCGGTCGCGGTGCCCTCCGCGAACCAGCCGGCGGCCCAAGCGGTGACGCCCAGCCCGCCGACCGCGACGGCGGCGACGGTGGCGATGACGGCGGAACGCTTGGCGGTCTTGCTCATCGGATGTTCCTCCCGGAACCAATCGGTCGCGCACGGCCACCCCGCCGGTGTCGGCCGGCGGTGGGATGCGCAGAAGAAATCGGGTGCGGCCGGGGCTCGAAGCGTTCCGGCGCTGCGACAAAGATGGACGATCGGCGTGGGTGGGTCGATCGTTCTTCCGGCCCCCGGGAACGCGCCCGCCGGACTAATCCCCCCGGTGGACGCGGTGTTTTCACGGCCGTCTACCAAGCGTTTCGAACACGCGGCTGACCAGCAGCGTCATGGCGCTAGCACATTGGCGGCCCGGCAACCGGCCGGAGAGGTGCCGGCGGGGCCGCCGGAAATGAATGACCTTGCACCGGGCGGGACTCCCGGGAAACTGCGTCTCCGGAAGGATTAGGCCGATCGGCGCGCCGCTCCCCTGAAAGAGATAAACGGCTTACGGGTCTTTCAACGACGACGGGCCCCTCACGTGAGGAGCCCGTCGGTGGAGCAGGCGCGCCGCCGATGACAGAGCGTGGGCAGGCGGTGCGCCGGAGTGACATGGTAGCCGGTGGCCGGGCTCGCCGGCCCGTCCCGCGTCACGCGCGGAGGCGATCCGCCACTTCGCGCTCCGCCACCTCACGGACCGCGCGCGTCGCCGGGCGATCGGCCGGGTGCCGTTCCAGGAAGGCCACGGGCGACAGCGGCGGCAGGGCGCTCGACGCGACACTGTCGTATAGGTGGACGCGGGCGCGTTCCATGGCCATCGCGGCGAGCTCCTCGTCCCGGGACGCCTTGCCGATGCTCTCGGCCATGACCCGGGCGGCCGCCTCGGCATAGCGACGGGCGTCGCGCAGGCCCTGCTCGTACCCGATGGCGGCCTCGTGCTCCTGGCCCCGGGCGGCGCGGGCCTCGATCCGCTCGTAGGCGTTCCCGTGCGAGGCGAACTTCAGCCCGACGGCCGCGCAGTCCAGGGCCACGAGCAACAGGGCGATGCCGATGTAGAAGACGCCGATGCCCCAGAAGTCGCTGCTCACCAGGTACCACATGGCCGCCGTGCGGGCGCCGAAGCCGGAGTCCGCCCGGATCGCGTCCGCGTTGGCCGTACGCTGGTTGCTGATCTTGGCAGTGAGATCCGCCGCCTCCCGGGCGCGGGAATCGCGCGCCTCCTGCTGCGACTGCTGCAGCTCCGCGGCCTGCTTGTCCAGCGCGGCGGCCTGATCGTCGAGCCCCCGCGAGCGCTGCACCAGCTTGTCGCAGTAGCCGCCCGCCGGACACCCCGACTTGCGCGACACGCCGTCGCCCTCCGAGTCGGCGAGCGCCTGCTGGTAGAGCTGCCGCGCGTCCCGCCGCTTCTCCGCGGCCCGGGTGTTGAGCGCCTGCACCGCGGCATCGTCGGCGGCCGTCTCGCGCTTGAGGATCTGCAGCCGGGCGTCGTACGCGGCGATCGCCCCGCTGACCTCGATCTCGCTGATCTGCTCGTTGTGCACCTCGTTGAGCCGCGCGTCGATCTCACCCTGATAGCGGGCCAGCATCAACGGCTCGGTGATCAGCGCGGCGAACAGCAACGCCAGGCACAGCCGCCCGGCGTAGAGCCCGACGGTCGGCTTCCGCAGCAGATCCGCCGGGTCGGGCGACTCGAGATTCTGGTAGTTGATCGCCACCCGGCCGACCACCGCCCGGTCGTACGCGATGACCCCGCTCGCCACGACCGCGCCGACCAGCCACTGCCACCACGGGTGCGTGTAGTTCGAACTGGCATCGACGAACGCGGCGCCGCCGACCGTCCCGTACCCGAAGTAAAGGATCATGAAAATCCCGATCGAGCAGTACAGCACCCGGTCGGAATGCGTGGTCACGCTGTCCGGGTTCACGTTGGCGATCCGGAGCAGCAAACGACGCATGGCCCGAGTCTGTCCGATCCACCCCGCCCCGCGTGGCGAAACCTCCGGATCAGGCGGGCAGGGCCGGCTCGGTGATCGTCACTCGCACCGTCACCGAGGCGTGCACAGTCTGCTGCTGCGGGTCGAGGTCGAGCTCCTCGCCGCCGGCGTCCTTCGCGAACGCCATGCTGCGCATCATGGGACCGCCGCCACCGACGCCCTCGTCGCTGATCTCGACGAGACGGTCGACGTCGGCGCCGACTGCTGCCGCATACTCGCGGGCCCGGCTCAGCGCATCGGTCACGGCCTCCTGACGCACGCCGGCACCCGCGCGGCTGCCCGGCCGCAACTGCCACCACGGGCCCGAGACGGTGGTCATGTCGGCATCCGCCAGCCGCAGGAGCAGCTCACCCAGGGCGGTGAAGTCGCTCACGGTGACGGTCGTGCTCACACTGCCCACGTACGCGGCCACGCGCTCACCTTTCTTGAACTCCGGCCGCACCTGGACTCCGCTCGTCTCCCGCCGCTCGATCACGTCCCCGTGGTCGTCGAGCAGGGTGCGCAGCTCGGCGGAGCGCTCGGCGAGCCGGGTGAGGGCGGTCTCGCGGTCCTTGTCCCGGGCGTTCACGGTGACCGAGAACTGGGCGATCTCCGGCGGCACTTCCCGCACGGACTCGCCACGGACGACGATCATCGGTTGCTCAGCCATGCCCCGACGCTAGCCCGTCCCGCGGGGTTCGGCGCGGGGAGACGCAGGTGACAAAAATCGGGCAGGACCACGCCGTGCACGCCCACTGGCCCGTTAGAGCGGCTGACCGGCCCGGAGCGGCGGCCGCACCGACGTCACAGGAGGTCCCACGTGAGCGAGAACCAGGCGGCGGAACGCCTCAAGGTCATTCTGCAGGCGCAGTCCCCGGAGACGAAGACGTCCGAGCACCCGATGGTGGTGCCCGCGGTGATGCCGCCCAACCAGGCGTTGCAGGTGCTGACGCTGGCCCAGCGGACGGCCGAGGAGCACGTGGCCATCGCGCACCGGCAGGCGGACAAGATCCGGACGGACGCGCAGGCCGCCGCGGAGAAGATCGCCGACGACGCCCGGGAGCACTCGCGGGAGGTGCGCGGGCAGGCCGACCAGGTTCTCGCCGAGGCGCGCCGGAACGCCGAGAAGTCGGCGCGCGAGGTGCGGCAGCGCAACGACGAGGCCCGGCGGTCGGCCGACAAGATCGTGTCGGAGGCGCGGGCACAAGCGCACAAGATCACGAGTGCGGCGCGGGACCAGGCCGAGCAGCTGCGGGCGCAGGCCCAGCAGCGGTACGAGGACGTGGTCGGCAGCCTCGGCACCCGGCGCGAGGACCTGCAGCGGCAGATCGAGTGCCTGGAGGAGTTCGACCGGGAGTACCGGGCGCGGCTGACGACCTTCATGCAGGGGCAGCTGCGGGCGCTCTGGGTGGACCAGCCGCAGGTGAGCAAGGAGCTGCCGGCGCCCGCCACCGAGGAGCCCGCCGCCGGTGACGCCCCGGCGACCGGCTCGCACGCGGCCCCGGAGACGGCGCACGCGGCCCCGGAGACGGCGGACGAAGCGGTGGATGAGCCTGCCGCCACCGAGGACGGCGCCCGCATCCCGGGGCAGCGCGCGGACCAGCCGGGCGACGACGAGAAGAACGGGTGAGCGGCCACCGGCGACAACACGCGCACGCGGGCCGCCGGAGCAGCCGCGGGCGACAGCACGCGGGCGACAGCACGCGGGCGACAGCACGCGGGCCGACTGAGCAGCCTCCGGCGACAGCACGCGGGCCGACTGAGCAGCCTCCGGCGACAGCGTGCGGGCGAGAAGACCCGGGCCCGCCCTTGCGGGGACGGGACCCGGGCGATCAGGCTCGGAGGCGGGCGACCGCGGCGGCGACGCGTTCGTCGGTGGCGGTGAGGGCGATGCGGACGTGCTGGGCCGCGGCCGGGCCGTAGAAGGCGCCCGGGGCGGCCAGGATGCCGCGCTCGGCCAGCCAGTCGACGGTCTTCCAGCAGTCCTCGTCACGGGTCGACCACAGGTAGAGGCCCGCGGTCGAGTGCTCGATGCGGAACCCGGCGCCGGTGAGCGCCGCGCGCAGGGCGGAGCGGCGGGACTCGTAGCGGGCCCGCTGCCCGGCCACGTGCTCCTCGTCCTCCAGCGCCGCGATCATGGCGGCCTGGACGGGGGCGGGGACGATCATGCCGGCGTGCTTGCGGACGGCCAGCAGCTCCTTGACCACCGCGGGGTCCCCGGCGACGAAGCCGGCCCGGTAGCCCGCGAGGTTGGACCGCTTCGAGAGCGAGTGCACCGCGAGCAGCCCCGTGTGATCGCCGTCGCTGACCTCGTCGGACAGGATCGAGACCGGCGTCTCCTCCCAGCCCAGCGACAGGTAGCACTCGTCGCTCACGATCAGCGCGCCGCGCTCCCGGCCCCAGGCGACCACCTTGCGGAGGTGCTCGCGGGGCAGGACGCGGCCGTGCGGGTTGCCCGGGGAGTTGATCCAGACCAGCTTGACGCGCGGGTCGGGGCCCAGGGCGGTGAGCGAGTCGGAGCGGACCACCTCGGCGCCGGCCAGCCGCACCCCGACCTCATAGGTCGGGTAGCAGACCTGCGGGATCACCACGACGTCGCCGCGCCCGATGCCGAGCAGCGTCGGCAGCCACGCGACCAGCTCCTTGGAGCCGATCGTCGGCAGCACGCCGGGCGCGACCCGGCCGCCCGGCGAGGCGGACCCCGGCGAGGCGGACCCCGGCGAAGCGGACCCCGGCGAAGCGGACCCTGGCGACGCAATGCCCGATGTGCCCGAAATGTCACGCGGAGACGAGCCGGCGGCAACACCGACACCGCAGGCGCGCCGCAGCCAGGCGGAGATCGCGGCGCGCAGAGCCGGCGTGCCCGCGGTCAGCGGATAGCCGGGTGTGTCGGACGCGGACGCCAGCGCAGCCTGGATCGCCGCCGGCACCGGGTCGACGGGCGTGCCGACCGAGAGGTCGACGATCCCGTCCGGGTGCGCGGCGGCGACGGCCTTGGCCGGCTCCAGCAGGTCCCAGGGGAAGTCGGGAAGCGCGGCCGACAGCACGGTCAGTGCGCGTCCTTCGGCGGCTGGGCCACGATGAACGTCGCGTCCTTGTCGACCTTGCCGAGCTTCGACGCGCCGCCGGGCGACCCGAGGTCCTCGAAGAACTCGTAGTTCGCGTTCGTGTAGTCCTTCCACTGCTCCGGGACGTCGTCCTCGTAGAAGATCGCCTCGACCGGGCAGACCGGCTCGCAGGCCCCGCAGTCGACGCACTCATCGGGGTGGATGTAGAGCATCCGGTTGCCCTCGTAGATGCAGTCGACCGGGCACTCTTCGATGCACGCCTTGTCGAGCACATCGAGGCAGGGCTCAGCGATGATGTAGGTCACGGGTCAGTCCTTCCGGGCCGAACTCCTCGCGCCAGGCCGGCGCCTGTCACGAGCATTGTCATGTCCCATTTCAGTGGTCGCACGTCTGCCTTCCCCACCGGCCGGGCGCCTCACACCCCGGAGCACCGGAAAGCGAGCACACCCGCCGGGCACCTCACACCCCGAAGCACCGGAAAGCGAGCACACCCGTCGGGCACCTCACACCCCGGAGCGCCGGGAAGCGAGCACACCCGTCAGGCGACTCACAGCCGGAGCGCCGGATGAGCAAGCACGCCCGTCGGGCACCTCACACCCCGACCGCCGGGAAAGCAAGACGGTACGGGCAGAGCCTAGTATCTCGCCCGAGGGAGGTGGCACGTGCTCCGACGGCAGGATGTGGGACACCGGGTCGTGGTGCGCCGGATTGTGGGTGTTTCCCAGGATCGGCCCCTTTTCTCGGACGCGCTGGGCGAGCTGGTCGAGCTGACCGAGACCGAACTCACTCTCGCCACCGCCAAGGGCCCGCTGCGGGTGCCGCTCAAAGACGTGCACCGGGCGAAACGGGTGCCCCCGGCGCGCCGCCCGCCCGCCGCCGACGTCGTCGATCTCGAGCTGGCCGCCAACGCCGCCTGGCCCGCCCCGGTGCAGGCTCGCCTCGGCTCCTGGCTGCTGCGCTCGGCCGACGGCTGGACCGGCCGGGCCAACTCGGCCCTGCCGATCGGCGACCCCGACCGCACGCTGGGCGCGGCCGTCGACGCCGTCGAGGAGTGGTACGCCGCCCGGGGCCGCCGCGCGCTCATCAACACGCCCATGCCCCTGGCCGCCCCGGTCAGCGCCGCCCTCGACGAGCGCGGCTGGTCGTCCCGTCCGCTCACGCTGGTGCAGACCACCCGGGTCGACGCCCTGGTCGACGCGATCCCGGCCCGCACCGATCTGCCGCCCGCCGAGCTGGCCGACCGCCCGTCCGACGACTGGTACGCCATGGTCGCCGAGCACAAGGGCACGCTCCCCGCGGCGGCGGAACGGATCTTGACGGGTACGCCCGAGGCCGTCTTCGTCCACGTCCGCGACGCCGCCGGCACCCTCGTCGCCGTGGCGCGCGGCGCGGTGACGAGCAGCACGGCCGATGCTCCCCGGTGGCTGGGCATCGCGCTGCTGCAGACCGCCCCGGAGGTACGGCGGCAGGGGCTGGCGGCGCATGTGACGCGCGCGCTCGGGCAGTGGGCGCTGCAGCGGGGCGCGCCCCGGGCTTACCTCCAGGTCGAGGAGCGCAACACCGGGGCGGTCGCCCTCTATCAGCGGCTGGGCTTCGTCACGCACCACACCTATCTGACCCGCGAAGCACCGTGAACCCGCGACCGGGCACACGGAAGGGCGCGCGCCCGTAGCAGGACCGTGCCCACCGAATCTGGGTGACGCGCTGCACGCGCCGGGACCACCGCGCAGGCCGCGCCGCCACTGCGGCGGCCCGCCCCGGGCGAACGCGAGACATCGCGCCCGTACGTGTGAATGAGAAACGGCCTCAGCGCCGCACGACCTTGCGCTGACGCGCCCGGGCCGACTGATAGGCCTTCAGCGAGCGTGAGCGGAAATCGCGCCCCAGCATGATCGCGACCCAGAAGCCGATCAGCGTGCCCAGCACGGCGAAGGCCACATAGAGCGCGATCTGCGAGAAGAAGTAGTCGCCGGCCGCGGTGAACGGGTTGGCGCCGCTGATGAACGGGCCTGCGATGACGGTCAGCAGCATGCCGCCGAGCGCACCGCCGCCGATCTCGGGCAGCCACTCGGCCGGGGCGACCCGCTGGGCGCGGAGGAAGGTCACCACGGCCAGGATCAGGCCGATCACGCCGAACATGGCGATCGAGGCGCCGCTCTGCGCGGTGTCGTCGTCGCCGAAGCCGAAGCGGATGATCAGACGGGCGACGACGTTGACGGCGAACAAGGTCGCCACCAGCAGCACGATCGACGTTCCCCGGTGCCGCGGCATGGTTCCTCCCAGCTACTCCCGCGGGGCGGGCCCGCAGACGAATCGTGGCTCGGGATCGTAGCGCCAAGTGAACTTCTCGCGCTCGATCTCCCGGCCATCCTGGCGAATGACGCGCCAAGCGTCCTGGGTGAAGCCTGGGAGTCCGCTGCTAGTTATGCACTTGGGGCCGGGCTCGCGGTGCACGGTCGGCGGTGACGTGATGTTGCGCCGCGGGCTGTAGACCGTCTTCACGCTGTCGTAGACCTTCGTGCTCCACATGGTGACGGTCACCGAACTGCTGGTGTACGAGGTGTCGACCAGGATCCCGTACTTCGTGGTGTTCTTGAACCGCAGGTCCAGCGTCGGGTAGAAGATCGTCGACTCGATCACCGCCGGGTAGCGGTCGAAGTAGAACGAGTGCGGCTTGTGCTCGACGTCCTGCAGCCCGGCGTAGTAAGCGGCGTTGAACAGCGTGGTCGTGAACTGCGACGCCCCGCCGCCGACGCCCGGCTCGAGCTTGCCGCCGACGATGACCGGCGCGTCCTGGTAGCCCTGGGCGTAGCTCCGCTCGCCGGTGTGCTTGTTCAGCGAGAACGTCTGTCCCGGCTTGACGATCGCGCCGTCCACCTCGCGGGCGATGGTCATGATGTTCTGGCTGCGCGGCGAGCTCGCGCCGCCGGTGAACTTCGTGGTGAAGCTCGACACCTTCTCCTTGATGCCGAGCCGGGCGACATCGGCGGCGGTCAGGTCGGCGGGCTTCTCGGTCAGGCTCGCCGTCACCTCGCGCGGCGCCGGGTTGCGCAGCACCGCCAGCAGCGACGAGCCGAGCGTCGTCAGGTCGACCCGGTCGCCGGGCTTCGCGGCCACCACGACGGGCTTGCCGCCGGACAGCGTGACCTTCGCGTCGACGGGCTCGGTCTCGACCTTGGCGAACTCGGCCGCGGCGGCCGCCCGCAGCTTCGCCCCGTCGACGGCGGGGCTCAACCGGCCGGTGTCGTCGGCCCGGAAGACCAGGCCCTTCGCGATGGCCCGGGGCGACAGAGAGAAGGACTTCCCACCCACGCGTACGGTCACCGGGGCGGCCACCGCGGGCCGCGCCAGATCCGCCACCAGCGCGTCCACGTCCTCCTTGGTCGACGCGGCCGGCCGGGGCACGAGGTCGACCCGGGCCGTCCCGCCGCCCGGCCACGCCGCCCGCACAGCCGTCGCCGCGGCCGCCGCGTCGATGCCGTTGCCCGCCGCGGGGTAGGTCGGCTTGGGCGTGGTGCCGGAGTAGGTGATGGCCGGCTTCTTGAGCGACAGCTTCTCGGGGTCGACGCGCTTGCGGAGCGCCGCCTCGAGCTTCGCCTCGTCGAGGTCGACGACGGGAGTCACCTCGCGCGGGCCGAAGAGGCTCGGGCCGCCGGAGCGCATGGCCTCGCCGACGGTGCGGTCGACATCGAGCGACAGGGCCACGTCGGCGGCCGGGACGGTGACGGTCTTGCCGTCCAGGTCGACGCGCACCTCCTGGGTCGCGAGGTTGCGGGCGGCCACGGCCTCGGTGAGGGTGCGCTCGGCGTCGGTGCGGGACTTGCCGCCGAGGTCGACGCCGAGGACCTGGACGCCGCGCGGCACGTCGCCGGTGTAGGCCCAGGCGGTCGCGGCGGCGCCGGCGACCACGATCGCGGCCACGGTGGCGACGGCGATCAGGCGGCGGCGGTCGAAGGGCGGCGCTGCCGGGGCGTCGACGGACACGCCCGGCGCGGCGGGTGACACGCGCGGGGCGGCGACGGGGCCGCTGGGCAGGGCGAGCGGCGAGCCGGCGGACCGGGGCAGGGGCACGGTCGGCTCGGCGGCGGTCGTGGCGTCGGGGGCTTCGGGCGTGGAGGTCAACTGGTCACCTTCACCGGCGGCGGCGGGGATGCGCGCAAGTCTGCACGCGAGGGCCCGGCCCGCCAACCGCCGCGACCAGATGTCACGACTTTGTGACTGTCGGCCCCTTCAAGATCAGCCGGTAGGTGTAAACCGCGAAGCTCAGGCTGCCCGCGAGCACCGTGACCAGGGCGATCCAGTCGTTGCCGGCGACCAGGCGGTCACCTTCGGGGCGGCCGGTGCCGACGGCGAGGAACATGATCAGCGTCCAGAGCGCCCACGGCGGGGCGACGGACCAGCGCCGCCCGGTCGTCGTCAGCGCGAACCAGCAGAGCGCCCAGTTGACCACCACGGCCGCGACGACGGACACGCCGGTCAGCACGCCGCCGACGCGCAGCGGGGTCAGGAAGAGCTCCAGGACCGCCGAACACGCCGTGGCGATCAGCGAGACGACGACACCGGCGACGACGAGCAGCTTGTTCAGGCCGGGCCGCGGGCGCGGGGGCTCCGGCGCCGGCACGGCCTCCGGCGGGGTCTCGACCGCCTGCTCAGGCACCGGTCACCACGTTGCTGAACAAGTCGTCCTCCCACTTGTGCGGGCCGGACGTCTCGCCCCGGGCCCCCTTGACCAGGCGGAAGTACTCGACGCCCATGAACTCGCCGCCGAAGTCGCCCGCGATGCCGTAGAGCCAGGAATTGTCCGGGATCTGGGTGGCGTGCGCGCGCATGGCCGCCACCTTGTGCTCGTAGAAGTCGGTGCCGTCGACGCGGGCCGCGATCTCGTCGTCGTCGTGACCGAACGGCAGGTCGTCGACGGTCTCGGCGTCCGCGAACGGGTTGTCGTCCATGTCCTTGAACGCCTCCATGCCGCCGAGCAGCACGCTCCTGGGCATGGCCGTCCAATAGATCTTCTCCGGCCCGAAGCCCTCGGCCTCGGCCAGCTCCGCGGCGCGCATGGCGACCCGGTGGGCCTGGATGTGGTCGGGGTGGCCGTAGAAGCCGTTCTCGTCATAGGTGATCAGCACCTGGGGCCGCACCTCCCGCATGACCTCGAGGCAGAGGCGCGCCGCCTCCTCCAGGTCGGCCTGCCAGAAGGCCCGGGGGTGGTCATTGGTCTCCAGGCCCATCATGCCGGAGTCGCGGTAGCGGCCGGCGCCACCGAGGAAGCGGTGATCGGTCACACCCAGCGCGGCACAGGCCCGCTCGAGCTCCACGATGCGCCAGCCGCCGAGCTGATCGGCCTGGCGCGCCTCGAGCTGGGCCAGCGCGGGCACGTGGATCTCACCCTCCTCGCCCAGCGTGCATGTGACGAGCGTCACCTGGGCCCCCTCGGCGACGTACCGGGCCATGGTGGCGCCGGTGCCGGTCACCTCGTCGTCCGGGTGGGCATGCACCAGCATGAGGCGGCGCGCGGGCAGCTGATCGGTCACCCGCGCCACTTTACGCGCGCCCCGCCCCGCCGCCGCGTCTGCTGTTTGCCCCCCGCGACGAGGGCCCGATCAGCGATGCTGGGAGTCGTGGAGCATCCGAGAAGTTCCCCGGCCGTGACGGTCGGCACGGACGGCGCCCGCGTGGCCTTCCTGCACGCCGCGGCGCTCCGCGTCATGACGGTCGCCACCGGCGAGCTGACGACTGTCGCGGAGGGCGTCGAAGCCTTCGCGGGGTCGGCCGACCTGTCCGTGCTGACCTGGGCGCGGGACGGGCGCCTGGAGAGCTCCGGCGCCTCCTTCACGGCCACCGGCCCGGTCGTGGGCCCGCGCCCCGACCCGGCCGGCCACAACGTGGGCTGGACCACGCCCGACGGCACCCTGCGCGTCACCGGCCCCGGCCTGCCCGACCAGCTCCTCGCGGGCGAGCCCGGCTCGGGCGTGACCTGGGGCGTCGCCGACCCCGCGGCCGGCTGGTTCGGGCGTACGCGCGGATGGTGGTGGTCCCCCGACGGCAGCCAGATCCTCGCCGCCCGGCACGCGGCCGGGGTGAGCCTGCACCTGCTCGACCTGTACGGCGGGTGGGTCGACGTGCACTGGGACCGCGAGACCTATCCCTACCTCGCCGGGGTGCGCTGGACCGCCGGGCACCCCCTGATCACCGTGCTCCGCCGCAGTCAGCAGCACGGCCTGGTGCTTTCCGTCGACCCGCGCACCGGCGAGACCCAGGTGCACGCCGAGCTGGCCGACGCCCGCTGGGTCGAGCCCGTCGCCGGCACCCCGCTGCTGCTCCCCGACGGTCGCGTGGTCATCGGCGGCGAGCTGGCCCACGACGGCTTCGACGCCCGGTGCCTCTTCGCCGACGGCAGCCTCCTGACCCAGCCCGAGCTCTATGTGCGCCGCGTCGCCGGGGTGCTCGCCGACACCCACGAGCTGATCGTCGAGGCGAGCGAGGGCGACCCCGCCGAGCACCACGTCTTCGCGATCCGGACGACGACGGGCGGGAGCGGGGCGCGTACCCGCCGCCTCACCAGCGGTCCCGGCCGCCATCAAGCCTTCGTCGGCGGTGACGTGCTGGTGGTGGACGGCGTCGTCCGGCGCGGCGCGGCGGAGGTCCCGCTCTTCCCCGTCCCTGCACCGTCGTCCCCTCGCCCGATCCTGGACCGGGTGACCGACCGGCGCCTCCCCACGGGCGTGCTCTACCCGCCCGGGCACGTCACCGGCACCCCGCTCCCCGTGCTCGTCGAGCTCGGCGACGGCCCGGGCCACCAGCAGGTGGTCGCCGACCCGGCCGCGTGGGCGGACCGGCAGCGGTGGGCCGACGCCGGCTTCGCGGTGGTCAGCGTTGATTCCCGGGGTACGCCCGGAGTGGCCCCCAGCTTCGAGAAGGTCGTCCACCGCCGGCTCGCCGACGTCGCGCTGACCGACCAGGTCGAGGCCCTTCACGCCCTCACCGGCAAGCACCCCGACCTCGACCTCACCCGGGTCGCCGCCCGCGGCACCGGCCTCGGCGGCTGGCTCGCGATCCTCGCCGTCCAGCGCCGCCCCGCCGTCTTCCGGCGCGGCATCGCCCTCGACCCGGTGCTCGACTGGGCCGATCTGCCGCCAGTCCTCGCCGAGCGCTACCTCGGGTCCCGCACCGACAACCCCGAGATCTACGAGCACCACGCGGTGGCCCCGCCCGGCCCCGAGCTGCTCCTATCCCCCGCCGGGGGGCTGTGGAAAGAACTCGAATTCCTGAGGGAGCCTTCATGACGTCAGCGTTGATCGGCCGCAGCCTGCCCCTGGAAGCCATGCCCGTGACCGAGGTCGACTACCTCCAGCTGGGCGAGACGTCGGCGGTCTCGGAGCTCTGGGACGGCAACGTCCTGACCTGCCCCCGCGACACCCCCCGCCACCAGATGATCCTCAGCGCCCTGGCCAACGCCCTCCGCGCCGGCCGCAGCGACCTGAACGTCATCACCGGCGTCCCCGTCCGCCTCGCCCCGGGCCGCATCACCGTGCCCGACCTCATCATCGCGGGCGCCATCGACCCGGACGCCCCGCTGGTCGAGGCCACCTCGGTCCGCCTGGTCTGCGAGATCACGTCCGCCGCGAGCGCCACCGTGGACTGGACCCTGAAGATGCACGCGTACGCCCAGGCCCGCATCCCGTGCTACCTGGTCGCCGAGCCCGACCGCGGCCTGCTGCACAGCAACATGCTGTCGTCGCAGGGGTACGTTGAGCAGTCAGTCATGCAACTGGTGCGGGTGACGGGCCTCAACCTATGACAGGTTGACATGTGACAAGACATCCGGACGACGATGGATCAGGATCTGACCCCATGACGTCCGCGTATCGAGGGCCAGTCACCCGGTTGACCGACGACGAGTATCTCGCTCTGGACCAGACCTCCGAGCGCATCGAACTCTTCGACGGGATTCCCCACGTGGCCCCACCAGCCTCTGGCCGCCATCAAGACATTTCGCTCGACATCGCCTACCTCATACGGCGGGCCGCGCGCCGGATCGGTCTCGACGCTTTCAAGGCGATCGGCGTCCGGCTGCGCACTGGCCGGATCTGTATCCCTGATGTGGCAGTCGTCAAGACCGACGGCCACCACTTCTCGCTCGTCGAGGCCGATGCGGTCCTGCTGGCTTGCGAGATCGTGTCACCGTCGAACGCCGTCAACGACAGAGTGCTCAAGATGGGCTTCTACGCCGAGGCGGGAATCCCGTGGTACCTGCTGGTCGAGCAGTCCAACGACCTGCAGCTCTACCGCCTCGAGGGCGAGCACTACGTGCAGCACTCAGTCACGCCCTACGGCCAGGTCCTGCACCTGACCGACCCCGTCGACGTGCGTCTCGACACGAGCGAGATGAGCCCGCCCCGGTGATCCGGAGTCAGGCGGCGGAGAGGCGGTTGCGGCCGGCTCGTTTGGCCGCGTAGAGCTGGGCGTCCGCGCGGTCGTAGAGCGTGTGGCCCGGCTCGCCCGGGCGGCCCGTGGCGAGGCCCATGCTGACCGTGACGCGCAGGCCGGGGGCGATGGCCGTCCAGTCGCGGGTGAGGAGGACGGCCCGGACGCGTTCGGCGACGCGGCGGGCGTCCGGGGCGGTGGCGGTCAGGAACATGGCGAACTCGTCGCCGCCGAAGCGGATGGCGACGTCGTCGTCGCGGCGGCAGTGGGTGCGGAGGACGGCGGCGATCTCGGCGAGGACGCGGTCGCCGACGCTGTGGGAGAAGTCGTCGTTGATGGACTTGAAGTGGTCGACGTCGATGAGGAGGAGGGCGCCCGTGGCGGCGGCCAGGCGGCGGTCGAAGAGGCGGCGGTTGCCGAGGCCGGTGAGCGGGTCGGAGGTGGCGGCGAGGTCGGCCCGGCTGCGGGCGGCCTCCAGCTCGACGCGGCGATAGGCCTGCTGGAGCATCTTGCGGCGGTCGAGGCGCAGCTGCCACAGGACCTGGGCGTGGGCGTCGAGGGCGGCGAGGAGCGGCTGGGCGGTCTCGCCGGGGAGCTGGGCGGCGGCCAGGGCGGCCAGCTCGTACTTGAAGATCAGGCGCTGGCTGGGCTGCACGGCGAGTTCGTCGGCGGCCACGAGCTCGCGGCGGGCGCCGGGCAGGTCGCCGTCGGCGCGCAGGACGACGGCGTGGGCCAGGTGCAGGAGGCGGGCCTCGTGGTGCTGGCCGGCGGTGCGCAGGGGGACGAGCAGGTCGGCGACGATCTTGACGGCTTCGTCGGGGCGGCCGGTCTTGGCCAGGCCGACGGCGAGCAGGGACGCGGCGAGGGGCGCCCCGGGAAGCCGATCGGTCCAGTGTTCGAGGAGGGCGACGCTGGAGGCGTACAGGCGGGAAGCCTCAGCGGACCGGCCCACCTGCTCCAGCCGCAGCCCCCACTCGAGGCGCAGCTCGGCGCGCTGCAGGTCGAACGACGACCGGTAGATGTCGCTGAAGTCGAGCACGTCGACCGGGCCGCGCAGACACTCGTCGGCCAGCTCGAACAGCTCGGCGGCGCGGGCGGCCTCGCACAGCGAGGACATCGCGGACAACCGGCGGACGCTGCCAGTGGGCACGGTGTCGACGACGAGCAGGGCGCGGGCGAGATGCAACAGCCCGTCATCCGTACGCCCCATGCGGATGAGCACCTCGGCGGTGTCCGCGAGGATCTTCGCGTCCGTGGCGCGCGGGCCGCACGTGCCGGTGTCGGCGACCAGGCGCTCGCCGGCCGTGAGCGCTTCCTGGAGGCGGCCGAGCGCGGTCAGGGCGTACATCCGGGCCAGCCGGATCGATCGGACGGTGCGCAGGTCGCCGAGCAGTGTGGCGGTCCACTCCGCACGGTCGGCGGCGGCGAGCGTCTCGGCGTGGCGCCCCTGGATGGTGAGATCGTGCACGTCGAGGGCCAGCGCCGCCCACGGCCCGTGCGGCTGGACGACGGCGGGCAGGCGCTCCGACGTCACGTGCCACCTCCGTCCACCAGCCGATCTCCTCCGGAACGGTACCGGTCCCGGCCGTCCGAGACGAGCTGAGCTGTTTTCGTCGTACCCGTCGCATAGGGTCGTCCCATGAGTGTGGATCACTTCGACGAGGCCGGTGCGGCGGTGCAGGCGGCGCTGGACGCGGGCGCCCGCTATGCCGACGCGCGCGTCATGCTGCGGCGCACCGAGAGCATGAGCGCCCGCGACGGGGACGTGGAGGACCTGAGTTCGGGCGAGAGCGCGGGCATCGGCGTGCGAGCGCTGGTCGGGTCCAGCTGGGGCTTCTTCGCCGTCCCCGACCTGGACGACGCCGCCGCGCGGGCGGCCGGGCGCCGCGCCGCCGAGATCGCCGCCGCCAGTGCCCGGGTGCCCGGCCCGGCGATCGACCTGGTGCGTTCCGAGCCGGTCACGGCGAGCTGGGCCAGCGCGTGCGAGATCGATCCGCTGTCGGTGCCCCTGTCGGAGAAGGGCGACCTGCTGGTGGCGGCCACCGCCGCGGCGCGGGACGCGGGCGCCGACCTGGCCGAGGGCATCTATCAGATCTGGGACACCCGGAAGTGGTTCGTCTCCAGCGACGGCCACCGCATCGACCAGCACATCCGCGAGTGCGGCGCCGGGGTGACGGCCAGCGCGTTCGGCGACGGCGAGATCCAGCGCCGGTCGTGGCCGTCGCACCGCGGGCAATACGGCACGCGCGGCTGGGAGCTGGTCCACGAGCTGGCCCTGACCGACAACGCGGCCCGGATGGCCGAGGAGGCGCGGGCGCTGCTGACCGCCCCGCTGTGCCCGGCCGGCGAGACGACGCTGATCCTCGGCGGCGAGCAGCTGGCCCTGCAGATTCACGAGTCCGTGGGACACGCGATCGAGCTCGACCGCATCCTGGGCTGGGAGGCGGCGTTCGCGGGCACGTCCTGGCTCGACCTGGCCCAGCTGGGCCGCCTGCGCTACGGCTCCGACCTCATGAACGTCACGATCGACCCGGGCATCCCGGGGGCGCTGGGCAGCTTCGGCTTCGACGACGAGGGCTCGCCGGCCGTCAAGCGCGACGCGGTCCGCGACGGCATCTGGGTGGGCGTGCTCGCGGGGCGCGACTCGGCGGCGATGGCCGGCCTGGACTATGCGGGCAGCGTGCGCGCCGACGGGTGGGCCCGGCTGCCCATGGTCCGCATGACCAATGTCGGTCTGGAGCCCGGGCCGCACACGCTCGACGAGATCATCGCCGCGACCGACGACGGCATTTTCATGGACATCAACCGGTCCTGGTCCATCGACGACCGGCGGCTCAACTTCCAGTTCGGCTGCGAGATCGGTTACGAGATCAAGAACGGCAAGCGGGGCCGCATGCTGCGCAACCCGACCTACACGGGCATCGGCCCGAAGTTCTGGCAGTCGATGGACATGCTTTCGTCCGAGACGGTCGCGTGGGGCACACCCAACTGCGGCAAGGGTCAGCCCGGCCAGGTCGGTCACACCGGCCATCCGGCGGCGCCGGCCCGCTTCACCAACGTACGCGTGGGGGTGCGCGCATGAGTGCGGAGCTGGATCTCGCGGGGCGGGTCGTGGAGCTCGTGCGGCAGCAGGCCGGCGCGGGCGCCGAGGCGGAAGTGGTGGCCGTGCACTCGGCGGACGCGCTGACCCGCTTCGCCAACTCGGCGATCCACCAGAACGTCGCCGAGGCCACCACCTCGGTGCAGCTGCGGTTGCACCTCGACGGGCGCACGGCAGGCGGGTCGACGACAGTGACCAGCGCCGAGGGGCTCACGTCCCTCGTGGAGCGCACAGTCGCCGCGGCCGGGCTGGCCCCGCGCGACCCGAACTGGGCCGGGCTGACCGCGCCCACACCGTTGCGGCCCTCCGGCGCCTTCGACGAGGCGACCGCCGCGGCCGGTCCGGGGGAGCGGGCTGCCCGGGTGCGCGACTTCGTGGACGCGGCGGGCGGCCTCGAGACGGCGGGCTTCTGCCGGACGACCTATGTCTCCGGCGGATTCGCCAACTCGGCCGGTCAGGCGGTCACCGGGCGGTCCGCCGAGGCGGCCATGGACGGCATCGCCCGCTTCGAGGGCGCCGACGGGGTGGCCCGGCTGGCCGGGGGCAAGCTCGCCGCGATCGACGGCGGGCCGCTGGGCGCCCGGGCGGCGGCCAAGGCCCGGGCCGGCAGCCGGCCGATCGAGCTGCCGCCCGGTCACTACGAGGTGGTGCTGGAGCCGACCGCGGTGTCCGACGTCCTCGACAACCTGGCCACGTGGGGCTTCAACGGCAAGGCCTTCGCGCAGCACCAGTCGTTCGCCGAGCTGGGCGCCCACCAGTTCGACGACAAGATCACGATCACCGACGAGCCGCTCGGCGCGACCCTCCCCTTCGACCTCGAAGGCACCCCGCGCGACACCCTCGTCCTCGTCCGCGACGGCGTGACCCAGGCGGTCAGCCACGACCGCACGTCCGCGGCGGAGGCGGGCGGCGTCTCGACCGGGCACGCCTCGGGTGCCTCCCGCTCGTGGGGTCCCATGGCCACCAATCTGCGCCTGAGCCCGGGCCCGGTGACCAACGCCGTCCCCGAGGAGGCGATCGGCCCCACCGCCGCGTCGGCCCGCGCGCTCGTCTCCCGCATGCGGCGCGGGCTGCTGATCACCGACTTCTGGTACACCCGCGTCCTCGACCAGAAGAGCCTCGTCCTCACCGGCCTGACCCGCAACGGCGTCTGGCTCGTCGAGGACGGCGAGGTGACCGCGGCGGTGAGCAACATGCGCTTCACCCAGTCCTACCCGCAGGCGCTCGCCCCGGGCGCGGTCCTCGCCGTCGGCGCCGACGCGCTGCCGCTGCCGGACCGGTGGTCGGGCGTGCGCTACACGGCGCCGGCCCTGCACCTAGCCGCCTGGAACCTCACGGGCAACGCCTCGGGCTGACCGCCGCCGCCTCCCGGGGGCGGGCTCGCGCCACGGGGCAGCGGCCGGGTCGACCCGACGGGCGGCGGGACGTCCTCTGCTCGATCAGCGGGACATCCTCCGCTCGATCGGCGGGACATCCTCCGCTCGATCGGCGGGATTGCCTCACGCCATCGGCGGCGCGCGCCCGCACACCGTCCGGCGGTGGGGCCGGCTGCGGGCAGCTTCCTCCGCCACCGAGTGGGCGCGCGGGGAGATCGACGGCGGGCGGGGCGTGTGGTGGCGTGCTTCACTGGGCCGGTGAGTGACGCGCCGCGTGACCAGCAGTCTCCGCTCGATCCGTCCGGGCCCGCGGGCGGACCGGCCGGTGCGGGCGATCCGACCGACGGGGGAGCCGCCGACGCCAGCGCCCGGGCCGCGACCGGCTCGGGGCGGGACGCGGGCGACAGCGACGACCTGCACGTCGGCGATCCCACCGACGGGGGCGCCGCCGTGGGAGCCGGCGGGACCCGCGAGGACGCCACGACCACGGCGGGAGCGGCGGGAGCGACTTCGGGGCGGCGGGGCCGGGCGGCGCGGTTCGCGTTCGGGGGCCCGGAGACGGATCCGCGCAAGCGGCGGCGCCGGCGGTGGTTCGTCGGGGCCATTGTTGCCGGGGCGGCCCTCGTGGTCGTCGCGCTCTGCGCCGGTGGGCTCGCGGTGCTCGGCGCGGTTTCCGGCTTCCGCGACGACGCCGACGACGCCCGGGAGGAACGGCAGCTGCGCGACGCCTCCTGCCTCGAGCTGGAGCAGCGGCTCAACCGGCTCACCCCGCCCGGCGCTACGGCGTCGCCGCAGGCCAGGGCTACCGCCGTACGGGACGAGAACGCGGCGTTGCGGCTCTATCTGCCGCAGGTGCGGGACGGCAAGGCGGTCGACGGGTGGCGGCAGCTGCTCGACGCGCGGACGTCCTATGCGGAGGCGCTGGACACCCAGGCCGCGTCCAAGACCCCGGCCTTCTTCGTCGCGCCGAAGAGTGCGGACGGCAAGGCCGTCACGGGCGAGCTCGTCCGCCTGTCGCCCGGCCCCTGCGCGGGACCGATCCGGCGGCTTCAGGCCCCCGACCTCTGACGCTCCCTCCGAGAGATCACCCGGAAGATCAATTCCGGGAAACGCGCCATGCAATTGATCTTCGCCAAAGTCTGATACAGACAGCATCCTGACCTTCGTTGTAACGTGTGCCACACATTGCGGACGCACAAATCCCGGCTGCAAGTGGGTCGATCCTGCGCGCCCGTAGGTGATCGATGCTGCAGGGAGAACATTGATGACGACGGCGACGAGGCCGGAGGCGGGGCGATCCCGGGCGGCCATCGCGGCGCGGACGTTGCGGACGGACCGGTGGTGGTTCCCGCCCCTGGTCACGTTCGTCGGGTTGAGCGCCTGGGTGATCTACGCGACCGTTCGCGTGTTCATGCACAAGTGGTACTACGTCGAGGATTACCACTATCTGACCCCGTTCTACTCACCGTGTCTCACCGACCGGTGCGTCGAGGGGGCCGCCGAGTTCGGGACACCGCTGCCGACGTTCTGGCTGCTGCCCGAGGCCGCGCTCACCCTGCCGTTCCTGCTGCTCTTCCGGCTGACCTGCTACTACTACCGGAAGGCCTACTATCGGGCCTTCTGGCTGTCCCCGCCGGCGTGCGCGGTGCCCGACGGCCACGCGCGCTACACCGGCGAGACGCGCTTTCCGTTGATCTTTCAAAACGCGCACCGGTACGCCTTCTACGCCGCCGTGATCATCTCGGTCATCAACACCTGGGACGCCGCCCGCGCGTTCCAGACCGGCATCGGGCTCGGCAACGTGATCCTGCTCGGAAACGTCGTGATGCTCTGGGCGTATACATTGTCCTGTCATTCCTGCCGGCACATCGCGGGCGGGCGCCTCAAGCATTTCTCGAAGCATCCGGTGCGCTATCGCTTCTGGACCTTCGTGTCGAAGCTCAACACGCGGCACATGCAGCTCGCCTGGATCACCCTCGGCACGCTGGCCCTGACCGACTTCTACGTCATGGCAGTCGCCGCCGGCTGGTGGCCCGACCTGCGATTCGTCAGCTGAAGGAGGGTGACGTGACGGAACGGATCGAACGGCACCTGTACGACGTCGTGGTCATCGGCGCGGGCGGCGCCGGACTGCGGGCGGCGATCGAGGCGCGGCTCGCGGGGAAACGTACGGCGATCATCTCGAAGTCTTTGTTCGGCAAGGCCCACACGGTCATGGCCGAAGGCGGGGCGGCCGCGGCGATGGGCAACGCCAACAGCCGCGACAACTGGATGGTGCACTTCCGCGACACCATGCGGGGCGGCAAGTTCCTCAACAACTATCGGATGGCGGAGTTGCACGCCAAGGAGGCTCCCGAGCGCATCTGGGAGCTGGAGACGTACGGCGCGCTCTTCGACCGGACGAAGGACGGCAAGATCTCCCAGCGCAACTTCGGCGGCCACGAGTATCCGCGGCTCGCGCACGTCGGCGACCGTACCGGGCTCGAGATGATCCGCACGCTGCAGCAGAAGATCGTGTCGTTGCAGCAGGAGGACCACGCCGAGACGGGTGACTACGAGTCGCGGATCCGCGTTTTCGCCGAGACGACGATCACCGAGCTGGTGCTGAGCGGCGACCGGATCGCCGGGGCGTTCGGCTACTACCGCGAGTCGGGGCAGTTCCTGCTGCTCGAGGCGCCGGCGGTGGTGCTGGCGACGGGCGGCGTCGGGCGCTCGTACAAGGTGACGTCGAACTCCTGGGAGTACACCGGCGACGGGCACGCCCTCGCGCTGCGGGCCGGGGCGACGCTGATCAACATGGAGTTCCTGCAGTTCCACCCGACCGGCATGGTCTGGCCGCCGTCCGTCAAGGGGATCCTCGTCACCGAGTCGGTCCGCGGCGACGGCGGCGTGCTGCGCAACTCCGACGGCAAGCGCTTCATGTTCGAGTACGTCCCCGACGTGTTCCGCAAGCAGTACGCGGACACCGAGGAGGAGGCCGACCGCTGGTACTCCGATCCGGACAACAACCGGCGCCCGCCCGAGCTGCTCCCCCGGGACGAGGTCGCGCGCGCCATCAACAGCGAGGTCAAGGCGGGCCGGGGCACCAAGTCGGGCGGCGTGTTCCTCGACGTCTCGACCCGGATGCCCGCCGAGCAGATCGTGCGGCGGCTGCCGTCGATGCACCACCAGTTCAAGGAGCTGGCCGACGTCGACATCACCAAGGAGCCCATGGAGGTCGGCCCGACCTGCCATTACGTGATGGGTGGCGTCGAGGTCGACCCCGACACGACCGCCGCCCTGGGTACGGTGCGGGGCCTCTTCGCTGCGGGCGAGGTCTCGGGCGGGATGCACGGCTCGAACCGGCTCGGCGGCAACTCGCTCTCCGACCTGCTCGTGTTCGGCAAACGGGCCGGTGAGCACGCGGCCGCGTACGTCTCGGCGCTCGACCATCGCCCGAAGCTCCGGCCCGCCGACGTGGAGGCCGCGACGGACACGGCCCTGGCGCCGTTGTCGCGGGAGGGCGGCGAGAACCCGTACACCCTGCAGCAGGATCTTCAGGCGGTGATGGGCGACCTGGTCGGCATCATCCGGCGCGAGGGCGAGCTGACCGACGCGCTGAAGCGGCTGCAGGAGCTCAAGCAGCGTGTCGCGAAGGTCGGCGCGCCCGGCGGCCGCCGCTACAACCCGGCCTGGCACCTCGCGCTCGACCTGCGCAACATGATGATTGTCTCCGAATGTACGGCCCGGGCGGCGCTCGAACGTGAGGAGTCGCGTGGCGGCCACACCCGGGAGGACTTCCCGGCGATGAGCGCCGAGTGGCGGCAGGTCAACCTGGTGTGCTCGCTCGACGAAGCGGGTGACGTGCGTCTCGACCGCAAGGCCCTTCCGACGATGCCGCCCGAGCTGCTCGAGCTCTTCGACCGTGGCGAACTGAGCAAGTACATGACCGACGAGGAGCTGGCATGACCGACCGTCACTTCCGGGTCTGGCGCGGGGACGAGTCCGGTGGGGAGATCCGCGACTACGACGTCGAGGTCAACGACGGCGAGGTCGTGCTCGACATCATCCACCGGCTGCAGGCCACCCAGGCGCCCGACCTCGCGTGCCGCTGGAACTGCAAGGCCGGCAAGTGCGGCTCGTGCTCGATGGAGATCAACGGCAAGCCGCGGCTGGGCTGCATGACCCGCATGTCGACCTTCGGCGACGACGAGACGGTGACGATCACGCCGCTGCGCACCTTCCCGGTGATCCGCGACCTCGTGACCGACGTCTCCTTCAACTACGTCAAGGCCCGCGAGACCCCGGCCTTCGCGCCGCCGTCGCTGGCGCCGGGCGACTATCGGATGCAGCAGGTCGACGTCGAGCGCTCGCAGGAGTTCCGCAAGTGCATCGAGTGCTTCCTCTGCCAGAACACCTGCCATGTCGTACGCGACCACGAGGAGAACAAGGCGGCCTTCAGCGGCCCGCGTTACTTCATCCGCGCGGCCGAGCTCGACATGCACCCGCTCGATGCCCGATCGGACCGCAAGGAGTACGCGCAGGCGTCGCAAGGCCTCGGCTATTGCAACATCACCAAATGTTGTACGGAGGTCTGCCCCGAGCACATCAAGATCACTGACAACGCGATCATCCCCCTCAAGGAACGCGTCGTGGACAAGCGCTACGACCCCCTGGTCTGGCTGGGGCGCAAGATCCTGCGCCGCGACCAGGTGCCCGGCGCGGCGCCGGCGCCCGTCGGCGAGGGCGGCATCCCCAGCCGGGGCGTGGACGGAAAACCGCTCGGCACTCCCGCTCCCGCGGGCAGTTCCATGGCCCCCAGCTCCACGGCCGGCGTGACCGATGTCGCCTCCGGCCTGGGCGACGGGCACGTGCGTCTGCCCGAGGCGCCGCCGGTGGGTGCGGACGGCCGGATGGACGTGGCGGAGCTGCTGGCCACGAACGCGGGCGGGCCGTCCCCCTTCGGCGACGACCAGCAGTTCCCCCTGGCGCAGGTCACCTATCGGCCGCCGGAGCCGGACAAGGACTGATTCGCACGGGTGTTCGAACCGGAGTAGTGTGGCCGCCGTGAGCAGCTATCAGCCGTCGATGCTCGACATGATGGGTGGCGCGGGGGCCACGCTCGAGCCCCTGCCCGGCCGCCTCGTGCGCCACCACCTGGCCGCGGGCGCGTGGGTCGACGTGCTGCCCGGCTTCGTCCAGAGCTCCGACGCCGTCTTCGACACCCTGCTGCACGACGTCGACTGGAAGGCCGAGCGCCGTCCCATGTACGACGGCGTGGTCGACGTGCCCCGGCTTCTCCGGTGGTACGGGCGGGGCGAGCGCCTCCCCCACCCCCTCCTCACCGAGGCCCGCGACAGCCTCACCGCCCACTACGCCCCCGAGCTGGGCGAACCCTTCGTCACCGCCGGCATGTGCCTCTACCGCGACGGCCGCGACTCCGTCGCCTGGCACGGCGACACCCTGGGCCGCTCCTCCCGCGAGGACACCATGGTCGCCATCGTCTCCTTCGGCTCCCCCCGCAACCTGGTCCTCCGCCCCCGCCCCGGCGTCGCCCCCACCTCCTCCACCGCCGCCGACCGCCTCCGCGCCGCCTCGGACATCGACCGCCTCCGCGCCGCCGCCTCGCACGACGTCGCCCGGCCCACCGCCGAGACCCTCCGCTTCCCGCTGGGCCACGGCGACCTCATCGTCATGGGCGGCTCCTGCCAGCGCACCTGGGAGCACGCCATCCCCAAGACCGCCAAGCCGGTCGGCCCCCGCGTCAGCGTCCAGTTCCGCCCCATCAACGTCGCCTGACTCCCTACGCCCGCGTCCGGCCACCCCGACACCTCGCGCCGGCGCCCAGGCCGATCACGCCAACTCCCTCGCCGCCACGCCGGGCCAGACGCCGACACTCGCTCCGGACCACGCCACCGCCCTACGCCAGCGCCGACCAGGCATGCCCCACGACCATCGCCTCCTCGTGCGGCCACGCCGGGCCAGACCCCGACACGCCACGCACACTCCGAGCCACACCACTGCCCGGCACCCCGCCCCCGCCCCCGCGCCCGCGCCCGCGCCCGCGCCCGCGCCCGCGCCGGACCATCCCGTCGCTCCGCGCACGCCGGACCACCCGCAGCCCCGCGCACGCCGGACCACCCGCAGCCCCGCGCACGCCGGACCGGCCCGGAGCCACGCGCGCGCCCCGGACCACATCGCTGGCTTGCGACCGGATCAATGTCCCGCAGTCGCGGCGGGGGGATGCTGTGCGGATGCCGGTTGATCTTTGCGCTGTTAGCGTCGGCCGATGACGAGCGTTCTGGTTACCGGGGCTTCGCGGGGCATCGGGTTTTCGACGGCGCAGCGGGTGGCAGCGCGCGGCGGGACGGTGTTTGCCGGGGCTCGCGATGCCGGCCGGCTGGCCGAGCGGCTGGCCGCCGACGAGTCCACCCGGGGGCTGGACATCAGGGCGGTTGCCCTGGACGTCACCGATGACGACTCGGTGCGGGCCGCGGTCCGGCAGGTCGGGGACACCCTGGACGTGCTGGTCAACAATGCCGGCGTTCCGGGGACGTGGGCTCCGGCGGCCGAGGTGGGGCCCGGCGACTTCCGGGCGGTGTTCGAGACCAATCTGCTCGGGCCGGTGCGGGTGACTCAGGCGTTTCTGCCGCTGTTGCTCGCGTCCGAGCAGCCTCGCCTGGTCATGGTCTCGTCGGGCATGGGCTCCCTGACGTTGCAGTCGACCGGCGACGACTACGCGGAGATCGCGCATCTGCCCTATCCGGCGTCGAAGGCGGCCCTCAACATGCTGGCCGTGCAGTACGCGAAGAGCCTCCCGTCCGTCATCGTGACGGCGATCGATCCGGGGCTGACCGCGACCGAGTTCACCGGCGGCTCGGGGCACCCGGTCGAGGAGGGCAGCGACGCCGTCGTGACAGCGGTGTTCGACACCGCCGGCCCGAGCGGACGTTTCCTCGACCGGGAGGGCCCGGTCTCCTGGTGAAACGGCCTCAAACGAACCACAAAGGTCACTTCGTGAAGGCGAAGTACTGGAACGCGCCGTACGTCGTGTAATTCACCGAGTCCCCGGCGACACTGCCGCTGACATAAGCCGACCGCACCCGGTAGCGAACCCCCGTCGCATGCGTGCCGGTCAGCGTGTACGTGGAGTCCGCCGGAAGGACGGCACTGCGCCACGCCTTCCACTTGCCGCCCGTGTACGACTCGAAGAACAGCTTCTGCTTCCGGTTCGGATAGTCCGACATGGCCGTGACGACGCGCGGGTTGACCGTCTTGCGGAAGTAGCCGGTCTTGTACGTCCCGACCAGCGTCGTCGACACCGACACCTTCGTGGCGGCGACCGCCTTGACCGTGCGCGGGGCGTAGCGGGCGTCCCCGGTGAACACGGCCGACACCGTCGTCGTGCGGCGCAGGGCGAGCGACGCCGTCACGTTGCCCTTGCTGTCGGCGGTGGCCTTGCGCACCAGGCGGTTGGGCTGGTCGGCGCCGTACGGGTCGGCCCAGATCTCCACCGTACGGTTCTTGTACGTGGCGCCCAGGTGCGCGGTGAACGTGGCCGTCGAGTTGAACGCGTGCACGACCCCGTTGCCACTGATCGTGACGGCGGGCGTCAGCCGGGACACCGCCACGGCGGCCGACGCGGTGGCCGGCTTGTGCAGAGCGTCGCCCGCATAGGACACGACATAGGCGACAGTGCCACCGACCGCCGGCTTGTCGGACACGGTGAACGTACCGTCGGCGGCGACCGGCACCGCGGGCAGCCTGACGCCCGCGGGGTTCTCCAGGTCCTTGCGCACCACGGCGATCGAGGCGCCCGCAATGCCTTTGGCCGTCCCCTTGAGCGCCAGCGCGGCGCCGCGGGCCGACGTCGCCGGGCCGGTCAGCGTGAGCGTCGTGGCAGCGGCAGCCGGGGCGTCCAGCTCCCAGAACAGGTGCTCGCCGATCGTGTTGTACGAGATCACGAACGCCCGCGCCCCGCCCGGCTCCCAGGCGACGGTTCTCGGGCTGTACGGGTAGCGGCCGGTGAGCGGGAAGTTCCACTGCTGGGACGCGGTCACGGCGCCGGGCGGGTAGAGCGACGCCGCACCCCACGTGTCGGTGACCATTGTCCCGGCGCCGGCGGTGCTGTCGACCGAGGCGAAGCCGCCCATGTTCACGATGCCGTCGAGCACCAGGCCGGGCACCGACCGGAACACCTTGCCGCCGTAGCCGCCCAGGAACACCTGTTTGCCGTCGGCCGTGAAGGTGAGCCCGCTGTAGTTCGAGATGCCGTCGTCGCCCTGGCTGTTCCGCGCGATCTCACGCTCCACGCCGCCGGACACGTCGTACAGGACGAGGTCGCTCTCGGTCAGCGCCCGGCCGGTCACAGCCAGCATGTCGGGGTCGGTGGGCGAGACCGCGAGCAACGAGTCCTGGGCGATGTCGATCGGGGAAGCAGCGTGCACGTGCACGCCGTCGGCGTCGATCGAGCCCCAGTTGCCGTACCCGCCGACCTCCCGGTAGCTGAACCACAGCTTGCCGCCCGCAGGCACGACCGTGGTGGGCGTCCGGGCCCGGCCGAGCGGATAGCGCTCGAGCACCGTGAGAGTGGCGACGTCGAGGACCACGATCTCGTGCTCCCCCAGGATCTGCGGCTCGGCGGCCAGGTCGGTGGGCTCACTGGAAGTGACATAGAGCCGGCTGCGGTCCGGCGACATGGTCATTGTCCCCGCGCCCACGACGTCGACGGCCGCCTGCCGCACCCCCGCATAGCTCAGCGCAACGACCTGACCAGCGTCGGCATCGCTGATCAGCACCCGGTGCCGCGGCCCGTCGACGACCATGTCCCCCGGCGACGACACCGTCGCGGCCGGCAGCGGAATCCCCGCCGACTCGGGCAGAGCGATAGGCCCCGCAGCCGCCGAGGCGGTCCCCGTGGTGAGACCCCAGGCCGCCAGCGACCCGCCCAGCACGACGGCCGCCAGCCCGGCCCGGATGACTGTATTGCGCACCGAGCCACGATAGGCGCCCCCGCCGCCCGGCAAGATCATCTGAACGGACGAGACGGGACCGTGCCGTCGTCGCAAACGCCGGAAGACGCACTAGTTGTCGTCAATGTTTCGCGGCCATTGACTCCTCGTCACAAGAATCTACACTCAGGCTGCAATTTCCAAAGAGGACACACAGAGGGGTGTTGATGACCGCCCTCGCTCTGCACGACATCGGCGTCCGCTTCGGCGGCCTGACCGCGCTCGACGGCGTCACGCTGACGGTCCCCGAGGGGCGCACGGTCGGGGTGATCGGTCCCAACGGCGCCGGCAAGACCACGCTCTTCAACGTCGTCTGCGGCTTCGTGCGCCCCTCGGCGGGTCACCTCACCCTCGGCGACCGGCGCTTCCGCCCGCGCCCGCACCAGCTCACCCGGCTCGGCATCGCCCGCACGCTGCAGGGCGTCGGCCTCTTCCCCAGCCTCACCGTGCGGGAGAACGTGCAGGTCGCCAACCCCGCCACGGCCGAGGCGGCGCTCGAGCGGTGCGGCATCACCCAGCACCTGAACACCAGACCCATGACCCTCCCGTACGCGGTCCGCAAGCGCGTCGCCCTCGCCCGCGCCCTGGCCTCCGAGCCGAAGCTGCTCCTGCTGGACGAGCCGGCGGGCGGTCTCGGCCCCGAGGAGATCGCCGGGCTCACCGCCTTGATCAAGGAGTTGACCTGCGGCGTCCTCCTCGTCGAGCACCACATGGACCTGGTGATGGCGGTCTGCGACGAGATCCTGGTCCTCGATTTCGGCAAGCCGATCGCCCACGGCACCCCCGACGAGATCCGCGCCGATCCGAAGGTCGCCGACGCCTACCTGGGAGAAGAGTGATGCTGCGCGTCGAGAAGCTGACGGCCGGCTACGGCGGCATCCCCGTGCTCGAGGACATTGATCTCGACGTGCGCGCCGGCTCGGTCGTCGCCGTGCTGGGCGCCAATGGTGCGGGCAAGACCACGCTGTTGCGTACCCTCTCGGGGCTGTTGCCTCTGCAGAAGGGCCGTGTCCTGATCGACGGGCAGGACATGCGCGGGGTCCGCACCGAGGAGATGGTCCGCCGCGGCGTGGCGCACGTTCCCGAGGGCCGCGGCGTGGTGACCGAGCTGACCGTGGACGAGAACCTGCGGCTCGGCGGCCTGTGGCGCAAGGACCGCGCGGACGCCCGGCGCGCCCTCGACGAGGTGTACGAGCTCTTCGAGCCGCTCGCCCGCCGCCGCCGCTTCCCGGGGCACCAGCTCTCCGGCGGCGAACGGCAGCTTCTCGCGCTCGGCCGGGCCCTGGTCGGACGGCCCAAGCTGCTGCTCCTGGACGAACCGTCACTGGGCCTCGCCCCGAAGATCACCGCGCAGATCATGACCCTGCTGGCCGACCTCCGCGACCGTACCGGCCTGACCGTGCTCCTCGTCGAGCAGAACGTCCGCAGCGCCCTGGCCGTCGCCGACGAGGCCGTGGTCCTGGCCCTGGGCCGCGTCGTCAGCCGCGGCACCGCCCTCGACGACGACCTCCGGCACGCCTACCTCGGCTTCTGAAAGAGCGGGTTCCGACGTGGACCGATTCGTCTATCTGACCTTCGACGGGCTCAGCCGCGGCGCCGTCTTCGCCGCCTTCGCCCTGGCCCTCGTGCTCATCTGGCGCGCCACCCGGATCGTCAACTTCGCGCAGGGCGCCATGGCCGTCGCCACCGCGTACGCCGGCTTCTCGGTGTCGTCGGCCACCGGCTCGTACTGGCTGGGCTTCGCCGTCGCGATCGTCACCGGCCTCGCGCTGGGCGCGGTCACCGAGCGGGTGGTGATGCGGTTCGTCGACCACTCCAGCCATCTCAACGGCGTCGTCGTCGCCCTCGGGCTGGTGCTGGTCATCCAGGGCGGGCTCGGGATGATCTACGGCAACGAGTACCGGCCGGCCGCGGCGCCGTTCAGCCGGGACGCGTTCACCGTCGGCGGCGTGGCCCTGCTGTCGCGCTTCGACCTGTTCGTCTTCGCGGCGGTGGGCGCGGTCTGCGTGCTGCTCGCGCTTCTCTTCACCCGTACGGCCGTGGGCCTGCGCATGCGGGCCGCGGCCTTCGCCCCGGACGTCGCCCGGCTGCTCGGCGTGCACGTCGGCGGCATGCTGACCCTGGGCTGGGCCCTCGCCGCGGGCGTGGGTTCGCTGGCCGGGATGCTCGTCCTCCCCACCGAGCTGGGCCTGCACCCGAACGCGATGGACGTCGTCTTCGTCAGCGCGTTCACCGCGGCGGTCGTCGGCGGGCTCGACAGCGCCCCCGGCTCGGTCGCGGGCGGGCTGGTCGTGGGGCTGATCGTCTCCTACGTCAGCGGCTACCTCGGCGCCACGGTCGCCCCCATCGCCGTCCTGGTCCTGCTGGTCGTGGTCCTGCTCGGCCGTCCCGGCGGCCTGTTCTCGCGAGGAAAGGCCAGGACGGTATGAGCATGGCACTGCGACTGACCAAGCCGCGTCGGGTGACAGGCGTGTGGGCGCTCGCCGGCGTCACGCTGATCCTCGTCCTCACCCTCACACTGCCGCCGTTCCGCACGTACCAGCTGGCCACCGTGGGGGCGTACCTCTGCGTGACGGCCGGGCTGACCGTGCTCACCGGCCTCAACGGACAGTTGTCGCTGGGCCACGGCGCTCTCATGGCCACCGGTGCGTACACCTTCGCCCTTTGTTGCAACGCGGGCTGGCCCCTGACGCTCGCCTTCGCCGCGGCGGTCCTGCTCACCACCGCGGCGGGCGCGGTGATCGGCCTGGCCGCCGCCCGGCTCCGCGGCCCCTACCTGGCCGGCCTGACGCTCGCGGTCGCGGTGGTGGTGCCCGCGATCACCAGTACGTTCGACGGCACCTTCAACAGCGACCAGGGCCTGCCCGTGGCGCTGGAGCCGCCGCCGGCGACCGTGACGGTCGAGCAGTGGCAGGCGTGGCTCGCCTGGGGCGGCGCCCTGATCACGATGCTCCTGCTCACCCTGGTGATCCGGGGGCGCTTCGGGCGGGAGCTGCGCGCGGTCCGCGACGACGAGACGGCGGCCCGGCTGGCGGGCGTGAGCGTCGCCCGTACGCAGGTCCTGGCCTTCGTGATCAGCGCGGCCTGCGCCGGGCTCGGCGGCGCGCTGTTCGCCGTGCTCTCGCAGAGCGTCTCGCCCGGCGCCTTCCCGCTCTCCCTGTCGCTCTTCCTGGTCATGGCCGTCGTGATCGGCGGGCTGGGCCGGCTCGCCGGGGCGGTATGGGGCGCGGTGCTGCTCGTCGCGCTGCCCGCCCTGGCCCACTCGGTCACCGACGGCATCGAGGTGCAACGGCTCGAGGGCAACCTCCCGCTGGCCCTCTTCGGACTGACGCTCGTCGCGGTGATGCTCGCCGCTCCCGGCGGGATCGCCGCCATCAGAATCCCTCGGAGGAGGAAAGCATGAAACGCCTCTTGCCCCTGCTCATGGTCGTGACGCTCGCCGCCGCCTGCAGTGACTCCGGCGGCGGGGGCAGCAGCTCCGGCACGCCGGGCGTCACCGACAGCGAGATCCTCGTCGGGACGCACATGCCGCTCACCGGCCCGGCCGCGGCCGGCTACTCCAAGATCGCGCCCGCCTCGAAGGCGTACTTCGACTTCGTCAACGCCGCCGGCGGCGTGCACGGCCGCAAGATCACCTACAAGATCATGGACGACACCTACAACCCGGCCACCACTCAGCAGGTCGTGCGCGAGCTGGTGCTGCAGGACAAGGTCTTCGCGATCCTCAACGGCCTCGGCACCCCGACGCACACCGGCGTGCTCGACTTCCTCAAGACCAACCGGGTGCCGGACCTCTTCGTCGCCTCGGGCAGCCGCAGCTGGGACCAGCCGGACAAATATCCGGGCACGTTCGGCTTCAACGTCGACTACACCGTCGAGGGCAAGATCCTCGGCACCTACATCAAGAATGAGCAGGCCGGCAAGAAGGTCTGCTTCCTCGGCCAGGACGACGACTTCGGCCGGGACGCCCTCGCCGGCTACGAGAAGATCCTCGGCCCGGTCGCCGCGAAGCAGAGCTATGTGACCAGCAACCCCAACGTCGGTCCGCAGATGGGCGCGCTCAAGCAGGCCGGCTGTCAGGTGGTCGCGCTGGCCACCGTGCCCGGCTTCACGGCGCTCAGCCTCGGCACCGCCGCGAAGATCGGCTTCAAGCCGCAGTTCGTCGTCTCGCAGGTCGGCGCGGACCTCACCACGCTGAGCAAGCAGCTCGGGCCGGCTGCGGCGCTGACCGAGGGCCTGGTGTCGGCGAACTACCTGCCGCTGGCCACCGACACGGCCAACCCGTGGATCCAGCTCTTCAAGAAGGCGCACGACCAGTACAACCCCGGCGCCGAGTTCGACAACAACACGGTCTACGGCATGTCGGTCGCCTATCTCTTCGTGCAGAGCCTGCTGGCCGCCGGCCAGGACCTGACCCGGGACGGCCTCATCGGCGCGGTCGAGAAGGGCGGCTTCCAGGGCCCCGGACTGGTCCCGCTGCGCTTCTCCGCCGACGACCATTCCGGGTACGGCGGGGAGCAGCTCAGCCGCGTGCAGGGCGGAAAACAGGCGTACTTCGGTACCGCGTACGAGACTGACTCGGAGGACGGGCCGGTCAACGCGTACACGTCGGCGCCCGCCGCCCCGCCCGCGAACGGCATTCCGGCGGCCTCTTGACAGGGCTGAAACGCTCAAGAAATCTTGCGGGATATTTGGAGGCATGATGTCGCAGTTGTCCGGGGCCGTGGCCCTCGTCACCGGCGCCAGCCGGGGGATCGGCTTCGCCATCGCCCAGCGCTTCGTCGCGGAGGGTGCCCGCGTCTGCATCACAGGGCGTGACGCGGCGGCCCTGGAGACTGCTGTCAAGGACCTCGGCGGGCCGGACGTCGCGATCGGGGTGCCCGGCAAGGGCGACGACGCCGGCCATCGCGCCGCCGTGGTCGACACCGTGCTCGGGGCGTTCGGGCCGCTGTCGATCCTGGTCAACAACATCGGGATCAACCCGGCGTACGGGCCCCTGGCCTCGCTCGACCTCGGCGCCGCGCGCAAGATGCTCGACGTCAACGTGCTGGGCACGCTCGGCTGGGTCCACGAGGCCCTGCGCGGCGGGCTGGCGGACAACGGCGGGTCGATCGTCAACATCTCGTCGGTCTCCGGGGTGCGCCCCGCGCCGGGCATCGCCTTCTACGGCGTCACCAAGGCCGCGCTGATCCACCTGACCGAGGAGCTGGCGGTCGAGCTCGCCCCCAAGGTACGCGTCAACGCGGTGGCCCCGGCCGTCGTGAAGACCAAGTTCGCGGCGGCGCTGTTCGAGGGCCGCGAGGAGCAGGTCGCCGCCACGTACCCGTTGCAGCGGCTGGGCGTACCCGAAGATGTCGCCGGCACCGTCGCCTTCCTCAGCTCGCCCGACGCGGCCTGGATCACCGGGCAGACGATCGTGATCGACGGCGGCAGCACGCTGACGGGAAACATGGGATGAGGAACGTCGTCGTGACGGGTGCGGGCGGTGGGATCGGCGCCGCCCTCGCCCGCCGGTTCGCCGCCGGCGGCGCCCGCGTGATCGTCAACGACGTCGACGGCGCCGCGGCCGACGCGGTGGCCACCGACATCGGCGGGATCGCGGTCCCGGGCGACGCCGCCAACGAGGCCGACGTGCACCGCTTGGTCGAGACCGCGTGGTCGGAGCTGGGCGGCTGCGACCTCTTCTGCGCCAACGCCGGGATCCTGACCGGGGGCGCCCCGGACGCGCCCGACGCCGAGTGGGAGCGGGCCTGGCAGGTCAACGTCATGTCCCACGTGTACGCGGCCCGCGCGCTCCTGCCCCGCTATCTGGGCGCCGGCGGGGGCCGTCTCCTCTTCACCGTCTCCGCCGCCGGTCTGCTCACCCTGCTCGGCAGTGCGCCCTACTCGGTCACCAAGCACGCCGCGCTGGGCTTCGCCGAGTGGCTGCGCGCGACCTACGCCCACCGGGGCATCACCGTGCAGGCGCTGTGCCCGCAGGGGGTCAACACCGCGATGCTGAACAGCGACGGCGAAAGCGCCAGCAAGTCCCTCCTGGCCGAAGGCGCTCTCTCTCCTGAAGCCGTCGCCGACGTCGTCCTCGATGCCCTGAAGTCGGACAATTTCCTCATCCTGCCGCACCCCGAGGTGGCCGACTACTACCGGCTGCGCGCCACGGAGACCGACCGCTGGCTCGGCGGCATGAACAAGATCCAGCGCAGCTTCGAGGGACTGTCGTGAAGGGCCTCGACCTGGCCGCTCTCCAAGCGTTCCTGGGCACGGGCGAGCTGAGCGCGACCATGTTCGCCGGGGGACGGTCCAATCTCACGTACGCGGTCACGGACGGCACCCACCGCTGGGTCCTGCGCCGGCCGCCCCTGGGCCACGTCCTGCCCACCGCCCACGACATGACCCGCGAGCACACGGTCCTCGACGCCCTGTCTCGGGCCGGTTTCCCGGTGCCGCGTCCCGTCCGCCTGTGCACCGATCCGGACGTCATCGGCGCGCCTTTCTACCTCATGGAACACGTCGACGGCACGATCTACCGCGACGCCACCACTCTCGATGCCGACGCTCTCCACACCCTCGTGTTGTCGCTGGTGGACACGCTCGCGGACCTGCACGCGCTGGTGCCGGCCGAGATCGGGCTGGGCGGCTTCGGCCGGCCCGAGGGCTTCAACGAGCGCCAGGTTCGCCGGTGGAAGAAGCAACTCGACGCCTCCCGCAGCCGCGAGCTGCCCGGCATCGAGGAGCTGCACGAGCGCCTCGCCGCGGAGATCCCCGCGGGCGGACGCGGCACGGTGGTGCACGGCGACTACCGGCTCGACAACGTGCTGATCGGCGACAAGCTGCAGGTCAACGCCGTCCTCGACTGGGAGATGTCGACGCTCGGCGACCCGCTCTCGGACGTCGCCCTCATGCTGGTCTACTCCCGGCGCCCCTTCTTCGCCCCGGTCGACGTCCCCGGCCTCCCCTCGCAGGCGGAGATCATCGACCGGTACGCCCGGCGGTCCGGCCGCGACCTGTCCACGCTGAGCTGGTACATCGCCTTCGCCGCGTTCAAGCTCGCCGTGATCCTCGAAGGCGTCCACTACCGCTACGTCCACGGCCAGACCGTCGGCGCGGGCTTCGACACCGTCGGAGCCCTCGTGGCGCCGCTGATCGCTCAGGGCCTCGCCCAGTTGGAGACGGACTGATGGATTTCGCGTACGACGAGAAGACCGAGGACTACCGCAAGCGCCTCACCGCCTTCCTCGACGACCACGTCCTCCCCGCCGAGCAGGAGTTCCACGACACGTACGCCGGCGACTGGTCCCCGCCGCCGCTGCTGTCCCGCCTCCAGGCGCAGGCCCGGCTGGCCGGTCTCTGGAACCTCTTCCTGCCCGGCGAGCACGGCGCCGGCCTCACCAACCTGCAGTACGCGCCGCTGGCCGAGCTGACCGGCCGCAGCCCCGCCCTGGCGCCGGCCGCCCTCAACTGCGCCGCCCCGGACACGGGCAACATGGAAGTGCTGGCCGAGTTCGGCCGTCCCCGGCAGCAGGAACGCTGGCTGCGGCCCCTGCTCGACGGCACGATCCGGTCAGCCTTCGCCATGACCGAGCCCGAGGTCGCCTCCTCCGACGCCACGAACATCGGCACCCGCATCGCCCGCGACGGCGACGACTACGTGATCACGGGCCGCAAGTTCTACATCACGGGCGCCATGAACCCGAACTGCCAGATCTTCATCGTCATGGGCAAGACCGACCCGTCCGCCGCCCGCCACCTGCAACAAAGCATGATCCTGGTGCCCCGGCACACCCCCGGCGTCGAGGTGCGCCGCGGCATGACGGTCTTCGGCTACGACGACGGAGACCACGGCGGTCACGCCGAGGTTGTCTTCGACGAGGTACGCGTACCCGCGGCGAATCTGATCGGCGAGGAAGGCTCGGGCTTCGCCATCTCGCAGGCCCGGCTCGGCCCCGGGCGCATCCACCACTGCATGCGCCTCATCGGCATGGCCGAACGCGCGATCGAGCTCATGTGCAAGCGGGCCCTGACCCGCACACCCTTCGGCAAGCCGCTCGCCGAGCAGGGCGTGGTCCAGGAGTGGATCGCCGACGCCCGCGTCCGCGTCGAACAGGCCCGGCTGCTCGTCCTCAAGGGCGCCTGGCTCATGGACACCGTCGGCAACAAAGGTGCCCACACCGAGATCCAGGCCATGAAGATCGTCGTCCCGGCCACGGTCGAGCACATCCTCGACAAGGCCATCCAGACGTACGGCGCCGCGGGGCTGGGCCAGGACACTCCGCTCGCCCGCCTCTGGGCCGCCGCCCGTACGCTGCGACTGGCGGACGGTCCCGACGAAGTCCACAAGCGATCACTCGCCCGCCGCGAACTCCGTCGACATGGAGGACAGTGATGCCGGCCGCCTCGCCCCGACCACCGCAGCGCATCGACGGCCGCACGGCCCGCTCCGAACGCACCCGCGCGGCCATCGTCGAGGCCCACGTCGCCCTCATCCGCTCCGGCGACCTGCGCCCGACCGCCGACCGCATCGCCAAACAGGCCGGCGTCTCCCTGCGCGCCCTGTGGAGCCACTTCGCCGACATGGAGGCCCTCTTCGCCGCCAGCGGCCAGCTCATCCTCGACCAGCGCGACACCGCCCACGAGCCGATTCCCGCGGGCCTCCCCCTGCCCGACCGCATCACCGCCTACTGCCGCCAGCGCGCCCGCCTCCTGGAGGCGATCGCCCCGGCCGCCAAGGCCTCGTCCCTGAAGGAACCCTTCTCCGAGGCCCTCCAGAGCTATCGCCGCAGCCACGTCCAACGCGTCCGCGACGAGATCGCCGACCTCTTCAAGCCCGAACTCGCCGGCGACACCCAGCTGCTCGACGCCCTCACCGCCGCCAGCATGTGGCCCTCCTGGGGCACAATGCGCGACGCCATGGGCTTGACACCGGCCCAAGCCGAGGCGGCCCTCACCCGAACCATCACCGCCCTCCTGACCCTCCGCCCCTGACCCACCCCGCCGCCGCGCCCTCATCCCCCACCGCCGCCGTCCGCCGCTCTTGCCGGGCAGCTGCCGCGCGCGGTTGTTGCCCCGCAGTTGCAGAGCCCGCCGTACTTACCCGGCACCTGCCGCGCCTAGCTATTGCACGGCAGTTGCAACGCGCCGTACTTGCAGGCCAGCTGCCGCGCGCGATCGTTGCTTGGCAGTTGCCGCGCGCACTGTTGTTGCCCGGCACTTGCAGCACGAGGTTGTTGCCCGGCAGTTGCCGCACGAGGTTGTTGCCCCGCAGTTGCAGCACGAGGTTAATGCCCGGCAGTTGCCGCGCGCCGTTGTTGCCCGGCAGTTGCCGTGCGCAGCTGCCGGGCAACGTGTCACCGGGTGGTCAGCAGGCGACCCAGGTGCGATTCTTCTTCGACTTCCAGGAGCAGGTGTCGACCTGCTTACCCGACGCGTTGCGCAGGTACGCCGTGTCGCCGGTGTTGTTCCAGATGTAGTTGCCGCTGTTCCAGTAGCGGTTCTTGGCGTTGTTGGTGCCCTTGCCGGTGTGCAGCCAGATGCGGCCGCCCTTGGCCGGGATGGACACCTTGCCGAACTTGTAGACCCGGCCCGACTTGTCCCGGACCGTGTAGCCGTTGAGATTGACAGCCTTCTTGCCGGTGTTGACGAGCGAGATCCACTCGGCGTTGAGGCTGGCGTTGCTGCGGTTGTCGGTACCCGGCGAGTCGTACTGGGCGCCGTGGAACCGCAGGGTGGGCGTGGCGGCCGAGGCCGGGGAGCTGACGGCGAGGGTGCCGCCGAGGGCCAATGCCGCTGCCGCGAGGATGCTGACTGTTCTGCGCACCGGACCTCCTGGTGACTTGTCTTGACGGGTGGGTTCCCGGTGACTGCTTCTGACGGACAGACGCGTCCACAGCCGCCGCCGTCATCGGCGGCGCTGGTCCTAGTCGGTGCCGTCGTCGTCGGCGTTGGCGCCGCGCAGTCGTTGTCCGCGTCGGTGCAGGCGTTGGCGTTGGCGTCCGCGTCGGCGCGGTCACGGGAACGTGCTGGAGGATTCTCGTAGCGTGACGACCGGAATCCGAAAGTCGTCGCCCAGCGGGTCGGGTGGTGTCGCATACCCGTCGGTCGAGGCCACGGTCATCCGTTCGGGCGCGGTCCGGACAGTGGCGCTCGCAGCTTCGACCCCCACAATGTTTTGGTGCCAAACCCGACATCTAGCGATTCCTGGCAACATTGCCTCGAAATGCCGCGAAAGTCGTTCTGGGCCCGGCTCCCGTTCGGCGTCCGCATGACCACCGCCGGCCTCGGCGTCCTCGCCGTCGTCGCGGGCGCCGCCGGCGGGATCGCCGCGCTGACCGGCCGAGACGACCCGAAACGCACCGGCGGGACGGCGGTGACGGCGCCCCTGAAGATCCCGGGCGAACCCCGCACCGCCACAGGAGTCCCCGGCGTCGCAGCCGCCGGGGCCGCCGGCGCCGGAACGGCCGGTACCGGACCAGCCGGCGCCGGTCGCGTCGCCGGCACCGGCGGTGTTCCTGGCGGCGCCCCCGGCGCGGCTCTCGCCGACGACGGCACCGGTAGTCGTAGCGCCGCGCAGCAAGCCGACCGTACGGCGACCCGCGCACCCCGCACGACGGGCACCACGCCGGAGTCCCCGGCCGGATCCACCCCGGCCGGAAGCACCGGCTCCCGCACCGAGCAGGTCACGGAAACGCAGACGATCCCCTTCCGTACGCAGCTCGTACGCGACCCGTCGCTGCCGCGCGGCACCAAGCGGGTCCAGAGCCAGGGCGTCCCCGGCGAACGGGTCCTCCGCTACGACGTCACCTACGTCGACGGCCGCGAGACCAATCGGCGTCTGGTCAGTTCCACTGTCACCCGCGAGCCGCAGAACCGCGTGGTCGCCTACGGCAACAACCGCTGGTCCGGCAACGGCAACCCGGGCGGCCGGGGCAACTTCGGCGGCCGCGGTGACCACGGCGGCCGGGGCGACTTCAAGGGCCGCGGAAACAACGGCGGCCGCGGCGACTTCGGCGGCCGCGGCGGTCACGGCCCCGGCGGGCGCGACGGTCACGGCTGGCGAGGCAACCGCCCCGGTGAGGACGGCCGCCAGGGCATCAGCACTCGATCCGGCAACAACATCGGCATCGGCAACGGCCGCAAGTTCGGCGCCAACCAGGGCCCCGGCAACCGCGCCCGCTCCGGCAACAACCAATGGCACGGCAACAACCGGGCGCCCGGGGCTGACGGCGGCGCCGGACGTCCGGGCGGCTACCGGGCGGGCGGAGGCTGGGCCGGAGGCTGCGGTCCGGGCGCCGAGTGCCGCCCCATAGCCCGCCACGCGGCGTGCAGCGACGAGAGCACCCCGGCCGAGGAGCAACTGCTGGGCCGGAAGATCGGCCTCCTCACCGACGACCAGCTGACCGCCATGCAGGTGACCCTCCCCTGCACCACCGTCACACAACTGCCAGGCAACAACAAGCAGCCACCCGGCACCAACGCGGACAAGCAACAACCCCGCACCACCAACCAGCAGGCCCCCGCCCCCAAGGCACCCACCACCAACGCCGATGGGCAACTGCCGGGCAACAGCGCGCAAGCGCCCACCACCAGCGCCCGCGCGCAACTGCCAAGCAACAACAAGCAGGCACCCGGCAACAACGCCCGCCCGCAACTGCCAGGCAACGGCGGCCGCGGGCAGCTGCCGAGCAATGACAAGCGCGCGCTCAGCGGCGATGGCGGCGTGCAACTGCAACTGCCGAGCAATAGCGAGCGGACGCACGGGAGCAGTAGCAGCAACGGGCAACTGCCTGGCAACAACAAGCGGACGCTCAGCAGCCAGGCCCCCGGGCAACTGCCGAGCAACAGCACGCAGACACCCGGCGACTACAGCCGCGTGCAACTGCCGGGCAACAACTAGCGGCACCCCGCAGCGACGGCGGGCAGGGCGGGGCGGTGCGGGGCGAAAACTGGTCGCTCGGGGGAGGGCGGCGGGTGGAGACTGCGGACTCGTGGACCGCTTTGATGCGCTTGTGGATGAGGCCGCGGCCGTGCCGGTGGAGGGCTGGGACTTTTCCTGGTTCGAGGGCCGGGCGACCGAGGAGCGCCCGGACTGGGGTTACGCCCGCCTCCTGGGCGACGCCATGACCACAGCCGAGGCCGCCCTCGATCTGCAGACGGGCGGCGGGGAAGTCCTGGCCACCGTGCCGGAGCCACCCCCGCGGCTGGTGGCCACCGAGTCGTGGCGACCCAATGTCCCGGTGGCGGCCAAGAACCTGCGGGCGGTCGGCGGGGTGGTGATCGAGGCGGCGGCCGGGCCCTGGTTGCCGTTCGGCGGGAACGTGTTCGATCTTGTGGTCAGCCGGCATCCCGAGCACACGCCCTGGGCCGAGGTGGCCCGCGTGCTGCGGCCGGGCGGCACCTTCCTCTCCCAGCAGATCGGGGCGGGCACCAACAGGGAGTTGTCCGAGGCCGTGCTCGGGCCGTTGCCGCCGCCGGCCCGGAACACGCCCGGGCAGCTGCGGGCGGCGGCCGAGGCCGTGGGGCTGCGAGTGCTGCAGGCGCGGCCGGCCAGGTTGAGGGTGGAGTTCTTCGACGTCGGCGCGGTCGCCTATTTCCTGCGGAAGGTGGTGTGGACGGTTCCCGGTTTCTCGATCGAGCGGCATCGTCCGCAACTGCGGGCCATCCACGAGAGGATCGAGGAAGAGGGCAGCTTCGTCTCCCACTCCACGCGAGTTCTCCTCGAGGCCGTCAACGAGAAAGCGAGCCAGGCATGGTGACCGACGCCCGCCTCCACGAGATGGCCGCCCGCCTGACCAGCGTCCCGGGTGTGGAGGCCGTACTCCTCGGCGGCAGCCGTGCTCGTGGCACCCACACTCCCGAGTCCGACACCGACCTGGGCGTCTACTACCGCCACCCTCTCGACATGGCGGCGCTGGCGGATGCGGCCCGCGAGTTCGGCGGCCCCGAAGCCCAGGTCACCCGGCCCGGCGAGTGGGGCCCGTGGGTGGACGGCGGCGGCTGGCTCACCGTGGACGGCAGTGCCGTGGACTGGATCTATCGTGATGTCGCCCGGGTCGGGCAGGCGTGGACCGATGCGCAGGCGGGGCGTTACGAGTTTCACGCGCAGGGTGGCCATCCGCTCGGTGTGCCCGATTTCGCGTACGCCGGGGAAGTCGCCCTGGGCAAGATCCTGAGCGACCGGACCGGAACGGTGACTGCCCTGCACGACGAGGCCCAGATCTACCCGGAGCCGTTGCGGGCCGCCCTCGTCGACGGGTTGTGGGAGGGCGACTTCCTCGTCCGGCTCGCCCGGAAGGCCGTGTCCCGGAAAGACACCGCCTACATCGCCGGTTGTCTCTTCCGGCTCACGGGCGTGTGCGCGCACGCGCTGCACGGCGCGGCGAGAAGCTGGCTGATCAATGAGAAGGGCGCCGTGGCGTCGGCGGCCGCATTGCCCGGTGCGCCGGTCGGATGGCAGGCCAGGGTCGATGCGATGTTCGCGGGCGGGGACATCGACGCCGCGGCCGACCTGGTGCTGGACACGGCCGACGCGTGCACGATGATGGGCCGGTGACCGCTGCCGAACCCACCATCCTTGCCACGAGCGCCGGCTTCACCGTCGGGGAGCACGGGTTGTTCGACCTGACGCCGGGGCCGATCCACCACCTGGCCGCGGAGCTGTCCGGGGCCGGGGAGACCGCCCGGTTCTGCATGCTGCACCAGGCGACCGGTGATCAGGAGTTCCGGATCGGCTACACCTACGCGGCCTTCGCCAAGAGCCGCTACCGCGCGTCGCATCTGCAGCTGTTCCCGATGCCGAACCACCGGGACATGCGCAAGTTCCTCCTCGAGCAGGACGTGATCTGGGTGGGCGGCGGCAGCGTGGCCAACCTGGTGGCAGTGTGGCGGGTGCACGGGCTCGACGAGATCCTGTACGAGGCGTGGCAGTCCGGCGTCGTGCTGGGCGGCGTGTCGGCGGGCTCGATCTGCTGGCACACCGGGGGCAGCACGGACAGTTTCGGCTACGACCTGCGCGCGTTCACGGACGGGCTGGGCTGGCTGCCGTACAGCAACGGGGTGCACTACGACAGCGAGGACCAGCGCCGGCCGAAGATGCACGAGTTCATCGCGGACGGCACGCTGCCCGACGGCTATGCGACCGACGATCACGCGGGGCTCGTCTACCGGGGCACCACGATGGTCGAGGCCGTCGCCGACCGCGAGGGCCCGCAGGCGTACGAGCTGAAGCGGGCAGCGGACGGCACGGTGACCGAGACGCCGCTGCCCACCCGGGTGCTCAGCCAAGCCCACTGAACGCCACGCGGAAGAACCCACGTGCTCAGCAGTCCGGCAGCTCCTTGATCCGCACGTGACGGAAGGCCACCTCGTCGTCGGCGCCGTGGTTCTGCAGTCCGATGTGCCCGGCCAGCGACCGCGCCGGGTCCCGGGACACAAAATCATTGATCAGTACGCCGTTCAGGTACACGCGCAGCCGCGACCCCCGCACCAGCAGCTCGTACGTGTTCCACTCCCCCGGCGGGTTGAGCGCCTTGTCCCGCGCCTTGGCCCGCGGCGCCTGGAACGTGTAGACCGACCCGGTCGTCCGGTCGGCGGCGTCCGTGGCGTCGATCTGGATCTCGTAGCCCTTGTCGACCGCGGACCGCGGGTCGTCGGAGGGCGGGAAGCCGATGAAGACGCCGGAGTTGTCGTCGCCCGTCATCTTCCAGTCGAGCTTGAGCGAGTAGTTCTCGAAGGATGCGGCGCTGTACCAGAGCAGCCCCATCCCGCCGGTCGAGGTGAGCGTGGCGTCGGTGTTGGTGAAGCTGCCCGGCCCGGCCTGCGACCAGCCCGTGGTGTCGCCGTCGTAGAGCGTCGTGTAGCCGTTCTCCGGCCGGCAGTCCGCGTTGACGAGCCCGGCCGCGTACTCGATGCCGCCGCGCAGGTGGGCCAGGAAGGCCGGGTCCGCGTACGACTCGATCGTGTGCCCGCCGCCGGTGTAGAACGAGCGGCCGCTCCCCAGCGTCTTGCACCAGGCGTGCGGGTGGTCGGCCCCCATGACCCCGCCGGTGTACGTGCTCTCGTCGAGCGTGGCGAGGATGTGCGCCGTGGTCCGGGGGTTGGTGCGGTAGTCGTACCACTCGTCGGTGCGGTGCCAGCGCTGCGGCAGGTGGGCCGTGGCCGCGTGGGCCCGGTCCTCGAGTACGACGTCGGCTTCCTGGATGGCCGGGTGCTGCTGGAAGTACGCGCCCACGAGCCGGCCGTAGAAGGGCCACTCGTACTCGGTGTCGGCCGCGGCGTGGATGCCCGCGAAGCCGCCGCCGCGCCCGATGTAGCGCTCGAACGCCTTCTGCTGGCTGTCGTCGAGCACGTCGCCGGTGGTGCTCAGGAACACCACCGCGTCGTACTTCGCGAGGTTGCGGGTCGTGAAGGCGCCCGCGTCCTCGGTGGCGGTCACCTGGAAGCCGGGCAGCGACTTGAGCGCCGCGACGCCGGCCGGGATGGAGTCGTGCCGGAAGCCGGCCGTCTTGGAGAAGACGAGGATCTGAGAAGGGTCGTCGGAGGCGTGGGCGGCGGCCGGCCCGGTGACAAGTGACGCCGCCACGAGCAGGGCCGCCGCAGCGGTTGAGCGAATTCTCATTGCGTACGTGTAACAGCCCAGCGACGACTTTCGATGGATGGCGCCGGACTTTTGTCTCAACTGAAAAAACTACGACGCGTAGTGCAAGATCACGTTGTGCACGTGATGGGTCTTGTCCGAGCCCCGGAACTCGACCTCGTAGACGTGCTGGCCGACCGTGATGGCGATGGTGCCGGTCGAGAAGTACTGCCCGGCGAAGCTCTTGTTGCTCACCACGCTCACGCTGCTGATCTTCGAGTAGGGGATGCTCGTGATCGCGAAGCGCTTCCCGGCGAAGGACTTGTCCTGGATGATCACCCGGCGCGTGGTCAGCCCGATGAACCCGGTGCCGACGCCGACCGCGTCGTACACCGCGATGATCTGCTCGCCCTCGAGCAGACCGGAGACGATCTGCTCGTACTGGCCCTTGCTGTCGTACACGGGTGCCGTCATGGCACCCAAGATTACTGAGGACCCACAACCGTCCGGTACGCGTCCTCGATCCGCGCCGCGAGCGCGACCTCACCGTCCGTGATCGCCTCGCCGTCGGTCTCCCCGAGCAGGATCAGCGTCTGACCCTCGGTCCGGTTGATGCGGGGCCGTAGGTGCAGTGTGTCGGCCGCCACCTTGATTCGCTCCGTGAGTGCGGCATGCTGACTGTCGTCACACGCGAGCACGCGCTTGAGCTGAACGCCGTCCTGCGTCCAGCCGCCGAGCACCGCAATGGCGTCGCTCAGATAGTCGGAGCGGGTGGTCCGTGACTTCCAGGCCCGCATCGAGTGCACCTCCCGGGCGTCGTTGCCGGCTTGTGGCCAAACTGTCGCCGTGTCGTCATGGTCGGTGCTTCACAGTCTTGTCTGCCACGTCAACGATGTCCACGCCCACATATCCGTGTTCTCGTGACGATCGGGACGTTCCTGTTCAACCTCTTCGGTCAACTTTTGTGGCACGCTTGTCTGTCGTGCCCCATGGACAGCATGTCACCGGCCGCCCATCACCCAGAGTGATCGTTGCGGCGGTGATCGTCACCGACGGCCGGGTGCTGGCGTGCGAACGGTCCGCCCCGCCCGAGGTCGCCGGTCGCTGGGAGTTCCCCGGCGGCAAGGTCGAGCCCGGCGAGACCGATGAGCAGGCCCTGGCCCGCGAGTGCCTCGAGGAGCTCGGTGTCCGGGTGGCGGTCGGCGCCCGCGTGGGTCCCGACGTCCCGCTGGCCCACGGCCGGGCCGTGCTGCGCGTCTTCGCGGTCGACCTGCTGGAGGGCGACGTGCCGCGGGCGCTGGAGCACACGGCGATGAAATGGCTGACGGCCGGCGAGCTGGACACCGTGCCCTGGCTGCCGGCCGACAAGCCGATCGTGGCGGAGCTGCCCGCCCTACTGAGTGCCGCCGATCGTCCGGCGTAGCTCGCGCTTGAGCACCTTGAAGCTCGGCCCCATCGGCAGCTGCTCCACGAAGCGCACCTGCCGCGGATATTTGTGCCGCCCGAGCCGCTCCTTCGACCACTCGATCAGCTCGTCCGCGGTCAGCTCGGCCCGGTCCTTGACCACGACCGCGCAGATCTCCTCGCCGTGCAGGGAGTCGGGCACCCCGATCACGGCCACCTGCACGACGGCGGGGTGCCGGGCCAGCGCCTCCTCGATCTCGCGGGGATAGACGTTGAAGCCGCCCCGGATGACGAGGTCCTTCTTGCGGTCGACGATGGTGATGAAGCCCTCGGCGTCCTTGCGGCCCAGGTCACCGGTCCGGAACCAGCCGTCCACCAGCGCCTCCGCGGTGGCCTCGGGCCGGTTGAGATAGCCGGCGAAGACGTTGTGCCCCCGGACCACGAGCTCCCCGAGCTCCCCGGTGGGCAGCAACTCGATCCGCTCGTCGACCTCGGCGCGCGCGATCTCCACCTCGACTCCCCAGAGCGGATGCCCGATGGTGCCCGCCCGTACGCCGAAGATGGGTTGATTGGTCGTGGCCGACGGCGACGTCTCGGACAGTCCGTAGCCCTCGTAGATCTGCGCGTGGAAGGTCTCGTTGAACTTCTCCAGGACCGCGACCGGCAGTGATGCCCCGCCGGAGACGCACAGCCGCAGCTCGGGCAGGCTCTCGGCCTTGGCCGCGGCCTCCAGCAGCGCGATGTACATGGTGGGGACGCCGTGGAAGACATTGACCCGCTCCTGCACCATCAGGGCGACCGCGGCCTCCCCGGTGAACCGGGCCAGCAGCACCAGCGTGGCGCCGAGCCGGAAGGCGCCGTTCATGCCGACCGTCTGCCCGAAGGTGTGGAAGAGCGGCAGACACCCCATCACGACGTCGTCGTGGCGGGCGTCGTTCGAGTCGAAGCAATTGACCGTCGCGTTGAGCACCAGATTGAGATGGGTGAGCAGGGCGCCCTTCGGCTCCCCGGTGGTCCCGCTGGTGTAGAAGACGACGGCGACGTCCTCCGCTTCGCGCGATACATACGACGGCAGGGGCGCGACGGCCGCCGCCACGTCCTCGAGCCTCGGCGGCGCGCCGGGAAGATCCGCGGGCAGAGGCCCGACACTGGCCAGTTTCACCCCGGCCTTGTGTGCCGCGGTGGCCGCCGTCTGGAGCTGGCTGGAGTGGGCGACGAGGAGATCGGTCTCGCTGTCGCGCAGGACGTACGCCATCTCCTCCGCGGTCAGCAGCAGGTGCACCGGCACGATGCGGGCGCCCACGGCGAGGGCCGCGTAGTAGACGCGGGGGAAGTCGGTGACGTTCGGGACGAGGACCGCCACCGTGTCGTCCGGGCCGACGCCGAGCTCGCGCAGGCCGGCGGCGTACGCCAAAGATTGCTGCCACAGCTCGGCATAGGTCGTCCGCAGCGGCCCGTCGACCACCGCGACCTTGTCCGGATAGCGTCGCGCGCTCTCCGCGAGGATCGTGGCCAGCGACAACATCGTCATGCGAGGTGTCCCCCGATCTTGGTGTACCCGCGCAGCAGATCGCGGGAGATGATGAGCCGCTGCATCTCGTCGGTGCCCTCGTAGATGCGCATCAGCCGGACCTGCCGGTACCAGCGTTCGAGCGGCAGCTCGCGGGTGTAGCCCATGCCGCCGTGGATCTGCAGCACCCGATCGACGACGTTGTTCACCATGGCGGCGCCGTGCAGCTTCGCCATGGAGGAGGCATGCCGCGGGTCCGAGCCCTGGTCGACCGTCCACGCGGCGCGCAGGATCAGCCAGCGGGCGGCCTCCAGCTCGACCTCCGAGTCGGCGATCATCCACTGGATGGCCTGATTCTCGCCGATCTTGCGGCCGAAGGTCTCGCGGGTGTTCGCGTACTCGACGGCCATGCCCAGCGCCCGCTCGGCGATGCCGAGGGCCTGCGACGGGATGAGGTAGCGGCCCTTGCCGATCCACTTCATGCCGAGCTCGAAGCCCTGGCCGATCTCGCCGAGGATGTTGCGCGCCGGCACCCGCACGTCGGAGAAGATCAGCGAGGCCGGCCCGCCCTCGCCCATGGTCTGGATGAACTCGGAGCGCCAGCCCATCTCCCGGTCGACCAGGAAGGCCGTCGTGCCGCCGCCGCGCACGCCCTTCTCCTTGTCGGTGACCGCGACGACGATGACGAAGTCCGCGTCGTTGCCGTTGGTGATGAACGTCTTCTCGCCGTTGAGCACCCAGTCGCCGCCGTCCTGACGGGCGCTGAGCTTGATGTTCGCGGCGTCGGAGCCGGCGCCGGGCTCGGTGATCGCGAAGCAGGAGATCCGGTCGCCCTCGATCGTGGGGATCAGGAACTCCCGCTTCTGCTCCTCATTGGCGAAATAGAGGATGTTGTCGGCGTCGCCGCCGAACTTGAACTGGACGAAGGTGCGGCCGATCTCGGTCCAGATCAGCGACTGCAGCACGGCCGGCAGGTCCATGCCGCCGTACTCCTCGGGGGTCGACAACCCCCAGAAGCCGAACTTCTTCGCCTTGAGCTGCAGCTCGCGCAGCTCACTGCGGTCCAGGCCGGGCTGATGGGCCCGCTCCCGGCGCAGCGCTTCCTGCTCCAGGGGCATGACCTCACGGGTGATGAACTGGCGGGCGGTGTCACGAACCGCGCGCTCCTCGTCGCTCAGGGAGAAGTCCACGTGATAAAACTAGCGGCGTAAGTTTTCCCGAGTAAAGAGTTTCAGGAGCGTTAAATGGCCCGGCCGCGGCACACCCTGCTGACCCGCGAGCGCATCGTCGAGGCGGCGAGCGCGCTGGTGGACAGCGAGGGGCTCGACGCGGTGTCGGTGCGCCGGCTCGCCACCGAGCTGGGGGTCGCGGGGCCGTCGCTCTACAACCACTTCCCGACCAAGGGCGACATCCTCGACGCGGTCGCCGACGCCGTGGTCGCGCGGGTCGACGTCTCGTTCTTCGCGACCCACGACTGGGCCGACGCGCTGCGGCTCTGGGCGCACAGCTACCACGCGGAGCTCGCCGCCCACCCGCACATCGTGCCGGTGCTGGCCCGCGGCCCGGGCCGGCGCCCGGCCGCGCTGGCCATGGCCGACACCGTCTACGGCGGCCTGATCCGCGCCGGCTGGCCGCCCGCCCGCGCGACCCACATCGGCGCGCTGATGCGCTATCTGGTCACCGGCGCCGCCCTGGGCTCCTTCGCCCGCGGCTTCGACGAGGACCCCGAGCTCTACGCCGGGCGGTACCCCCACCTGTCCGACGCGCACCTGCTGGCCGAGCACCAGCGCAGCGTCGACGAGGGCGCCTTCGCGCTCGGCCTGGACACGACGATCACCGGTCTCATGGCAATGAAAGAGGGAGCGCTGCGATGAAGCGGGACAAGCTGTACCTCGGCGGCCGCTGGGCGGAACCGGACTCGGACGCGACGATCCCGGTGGAGAACCCGGCCACCGAGGAGGTCATCGCGCACGTCCCGGCCGGGACCGCCGTCGACGTCGACCGGGCCGTGGCCGAGGCCCGGGCGGCCTTCCCGGGCTGGGCCGCCACCCCGCGCGCCGAGCGCGGTGCCGTGCTGGGCAAGCTGCACGCGGCGCTGGCCGGCCGGGCCGACGAGATCGCCCGCACGGTCGGGCTCGAGCTGGGCGCGCCCCTCAAGATCGCGAAGGCGGTCCAGGCCGGACTGCCGCTCACGGTCCTCCAGGGGTACGCCGACCTGGCCGCGACGCCCGCGCCGGAGGAGACGATCGGGCACTCCCGCGTCGAGCACGAGCCCGTCGGCGTGGTGGGCGCGATCACGCCCTGGAACTATCCGTTGCACCAGGTCGTCGCCAAGGTGGCGGCCGCCCTCGCCGCCGGCTGCACGGTCGTGCTCAAGCCGAGCGAGCTGACGCCCCTGACGGCGTACCTGCTGGTCGAGGCGGCCGACGAGGCCGGGCTGCCCGGCGGGGTCCTCAACCTGGTCACCGGCACCGGCGCCGAGGTCGGCGCCGCGCTCGCCGGGCACCCGGAGGTCGACATGGTCTCCTTCACGGGGTCCACGGCGACCGGCCGGGCCGTCGCGCACGCCGCCGCCGACCGGATCGCCCGGGTCGCCCTGGAGCTGGGCGGCAAGTCGGCGAACGTGATCCTGGCCGGCGCCGACCTGCCCAAGGCGGTGAAGGTGGGCGTCGCGAACGCGTTCCTCAACTCCGGTCAGACGTGCACGGCCCTGACCCGCATGCTGGTGGACCGTTCCTTCTACGACGAAGCCGTCGAGCTGGCCGCGGCGGCCGCTGGGACCTATCAAACCGGGGATCCGTTCGATCCGGCGACGCGGCTCGGGCCGCTCGTGTCGGCCGCGCAGCGGGAACGGGTGCTCGGGTTCATCGACCGGGCCGGCGCGCGGCTCGCGTACCAGGGCGGCGATCTTCCGGAGAAGGGCTATTTCGTTCCGGCCACGGTGTTCGCGGACGTCGATCCGGACAGCGAGCTGGCCCAGGAGGAGATCTTCGGGCCGGTGCTGTCGATCATCCCGGTGGACGGCGAGGACCACGCGGTCGAGATCGCCAACCATTCCCGGTACGGGCTGGCCGGCGCCGTGTGGGGGCCACCCGACCGGGCTCTGGCCGTCGCGCGCCGGCTGCGCACCGGAGCGGTCGACGTCAACGGGGCGGCGTTCAACCCGGTCGCGCCGTTCGGTGGCTACAAGCAGTCCGGCGTCGGGCGCGAGCTCGGGGCGTACGGGCTGGCGGAGTTCCAGCAGACGAAGGCGATCCAGCTGTGACGGCGTACGTGCAGGCCTTGGTGGTTCGTGAACCCGGCACCCCGCCCGAGGTCGCGGAGATCCACCTGCCCGAGGTCGGCCCCGGGCAGGTGCGCGTGCGCATCCGCGCGGCCGGCGTGTGTCACAGCGACCTGTCGATGGTCAACGGCACCCTCACGCCGCCGCACCCGCTGGTGCTGGGGCACGAGGCGGCCGGCGAGGTGGCCGAGGTGGGCGCGGGCGTGACCCGGGTCGCGGTGGGCGATCACGTCGCGCTCAACTGGGCGCCGCCGTGCCGCGAGTGCTGGTTCTGTACGCACGGCGAGCCCTGGCTGTGCTCCACGGCCAACGTGGCGGCGCTCGAGAACGGCAGCACCCTGGACGGCGTCCCCGTGTACGTGACCCTGGGGCTGGGCGCGTTCGCCGAGCAGGTCGTCGTGCCCGCGCACGCGGTCATTCCCGTGCCCGCTGCTCTGGATCACGCCGGCGCCGCCCTCCTGGGCTGCTCGGTGCTCACGGGCACCGGGGCGGTCCGCACCACGGCCGGCGTGTCCGAAGGCGACGCGGTCCTGGTGATCGGCCTGGGCGGCGTCGGGCTGTCCGTGGTCGCCGCCGCCCGGGCCGCCAGGGCGGCCGCGGTGATCGCCGTGGACGTGTCACCGGCCAAGAAGGATCTGGCCGCGGCGGCCGGCGCGACCGATTTCGTGGTCGCCGGCGACACCCTGTCCAAGGACGTCCGCGCCCTGACCGGGGGCCGCGGCGCCGACCACGCGTTCGAGTGCGTGGGCCGGGCGGCGACGATCCGCTCGGCGTGGCGGGCCACCCGCCGGGGCGGCCAGGTCACCGTCGTCGGTATGGGCCGCGGCGACGACATGCTGCAGCTGAGCGCCCTGGACATCTTCTCGTCGGCGCGCACTCTGCGGTCGTCGGTCTACGGCTCGTCCGACCCCGACGTGGAACTGCCCGTACTGGCTCGCGAGGTGGTGGCGGGCGAGCTGCGGCTCGATCACCTCATCACCGACCGGATCGGCCTGGCCGGCGTACCCGCGGCCTTCGACCGCATGGCCCGCGGCGAGGGTGCCCGGTCGGTGGTCGTCTTCTGAGCCGGGGCAAGATCGAGGCATGTCGCTGACTTACCGCCCGGTCACGCTGGTCGAGGTCGACCGGTCGCACCGCGCCGTGCTGGAGAATCTCGGCCAGCTCTACCGGCACGACCTCTCCGAGCCGTACGAGCTGCTGCCCAACGACGACGGCACCTTCAACAACCGGCCCCTGGACAGGTTCCTGGCCGGCGACGATCCGGAGCGCCGGGCGTATCTCATCGAGGTGGCCGGGCGGCTGGGTGGCTTCGTGCTGACCATGGCGGCCGAGGGCGGCGGCACGGCGATCGACGGGTTCTTCGTCGTCCGCGCGTTGCGGCGCGGCGGGGTCGGCCGGGAGGAGGCGCTGCGGACGATCGCGCTCTTCCCGGGGCGGTGGCGGATCGGCTTCCAGCGGTACAACCCGGGGGTCGAGGCCTTCTGGACCGGCGTCGCGACCGCTGTCGCCGGGGACGACTGGGAGATGCACGATCTGCTGCCGGCGCCGGAGAACAGGCCGCCGGACACGGTCGTCGTCTTCACCTCGGGGCCCGGGAACGTCTGATGAAGACGCGAGCCGCCGGCGGCACTCTGCCTGCACGCCGGCGGCTCGCGGGTCCGGTGAGCGGGCCGGGGCCCGCCGCGGATCAGGCCTGGCGCAGCGGCGCGAGGGCCTTGCTCCACGCCACGGTCTGGTCGAGCACCGTGGTCAGCGCGCCGGCCTGGTGGGCGCCCGGGGTGAACTGGCTGTAGTTCACGAAGTCGGTCGCGAGCGACAGCGTCACGGCGGCGCGGACGTCGGCCATCATGAGCTCGCCGACGATGAGGCGCAGGGTCTCGATGGCGCGGGCGCCGCCGACCGAGCCGTAGCCGACGAAGCCGACGGCCTTGTTGTTCCACTCGGCGAAGAGGAAGTCGATCGCGTTCTTCAGCGCGCCCGAGGTGGCGTGGTTGTACTCCGGGGTGACGAAGATGAAGCCGTCGAACTCGGCGATCTTCGCGGCCCAGGCCTGGGTGTGCGGCTGCGAGTACTGCGCCATCGACGCCGGGATCGCCTCGTCGAGGTGCGGCAGCTTGTAGTCGAGCAGGTCGACCAGCTCGAACTCCGCGTCGGTGCGCTGCGAGGCCAGCTCGTGGACCCACTTGGCGACGGCCTCGCCGTTACGGCCCGGGCGGGTGCTGCCGATGATGATGCCGATCTTGGTCATGACGCGGAGCTCCCGAGGTGTGCGAATTAATTTGCTTCGTCAAGGAAATACTCTGTCGGCGCCTGGTGTCAAGGTCGTAGGATCTTTGTCATGCAGCCCACACCCCTCAACGGCTCCGAGCTCGCGGTGATGCGCGCGTTCGGCCGATTGATGGTGGTCATGCCCAAGATGCTCGACGCCGACCTGCAACGCACGCAGCGCATGTCCCTCAGTGAGTACCAGACCCTGCGCCACCTGTCGGAGACTCCGGGCAACGTCATGCGCATGAGCGAACTGGCGCACCGGTGCGACATGTCCTTCAGCGGCATGACCCGGCTGGTGAGCAAGCTGGAGTCACTCGGCCACCTGTCCCGCCGGCGCTGCGAGTCCGACGGTCGCGGGTTCGACGTCCAGCTGACCGAGGCGGGCTTCGAGCGGCTGCGCGAGGCGTGGCCCGACCACCTCGAGAGCGTACGGCGGCGCATCTTCGACCACCTCGGCCGGCTCGATCTGGGGGATCTGGCGGCCGCGCTGGAGGGCATGAACGAGTCGGGCGGGCAGGCATGTCACAGTGCCGCCTGTGACAAGTGATGCACCTTTTGCCCCCGGCAATGCTGCCGCTGGTTTTACTCCCGGCACCGCCGTTGACCGCTTCGCTCCCGGCACCGCCGCTGACCGCTTCACTCCTGGCGCCGCCGATGTTCGCTTCACTCCTGGCGCCGCCGATGTTCGCTTCACTCCTGGCATCGCCGTTGTCCGCCGCTTCTTGCATCCGGACGGCCGCATAGCCGCGGCTTCCGCCGCCTTCGTCATCGCGGACGACGAGCGGGGCCTGCTGCTGTGGAGCGACATCGGCTCGGCGGCCATGCGGCGCACGACCCTTGCCGGTACGCCGACCCGCGACCTGCCCATCGCCGACGAGCTCGCGATGACCACGATGCTGTCGCCGGCGCCCCGGGAACACTTCAAGTCATTGGTGTTCCTGCCGCGCGACGCCGCGCACGCCGTGTCGTGGAGCTGGCGGGCCGACGGCACCTTCACCGGCTGGTACGTGAACCTGGAGACGCCCGCCCGGCGCCGCCCCGGCGGTGTCGACTCGTCCGACCAGGTGCTCGACCTGCTGGTGACGCCGGAGCGGGAGTGGCGCTGGAAGGACGAGGAGGACCTCGCGGACGCGTACCCGCCCGCGCAAGCGGCCCTGATCCGCGCCGAAGGTGAGCGGGTCACGAAGCTGATCGACGCCGCGGAGTTCCCCTTCAACGGCGCGTGGCGCGACTTCACCAGCGACCTCGGCCCCGCGCCCCTGCCGCCGACCTGGGACGTCCCTTAACGTATTCCCTTATGGGTATACGATTGGCGCATGGCTCGGGCAGCGACGACGACGGACGCGTTCAACGCGGTGGCGGAGCCTCGCCGCCGGCAGATCCTCGACCTCCTGATGGCGGGCGAGCGGCCGGTGGGCGAGCTGGCGGAGCTGCTCGGCCTGGCCCAGCCCCAGGTCAGCAAGCACCTGCGGGTGCTGCGCGAGGTGGACCTGGTCCGGGTGCGCGACGAGGGGCGGCAGCGGCTCTACCGGGTGCACGCCGCGCCGCTGCAGCCGCTGCACGCCTGGCTCAGCCGCTACGAGCAGGCCTGGAACGACCGGTTCGACGCCATGGAAGACGTTCTCGACGACCTGGCCTCGGACTCCCGGCCGCACGCCCCGCTTTCGGGCGGCCGCCCGGACGACCAGCACACCACGGAGGGTGAATCATGACCACGACCACCAAGGGCACGGCGAAGGTCGCGACGCCGGAGGCCCACCAGATCCTCATCACCCGCGAGTTCGGCGCGCCGCCCGCGCTCGTCTGGCGGGCCTACACGACCCCGGACCTCATCAAGCGCTGGTGGGCCGGGCAGCGCGGCACCGTCACCAGCGCCGAGGTGGACCTGCGCGTCGGCGGCCGCTGGCGCTACGTGATGGACGCGGGCGGGCACGAGGTCGCCTTCCGCGGCGAGTACAGGGAGATCGACGAGCCGGCGCGGCTGGTCAACACCGAGATCTACGAGGGCCTGCCGGACCCCGACGACCACGCGTCGGTCGTCACGGTCACGTTCACTCCCGGCGGGACGGGCGGGACCACCGTACGGATGCTCTGCGAGTACCGCGACCAGGCCGACCGCGACGCCGTGCTCTCTACAGGCATGGAGGGCGGCATGCAGGAGTCGTTGGACGCCCTCGACGAGGTCGCCGCCGGCCTTTGAGATCATGGGGCGGTGCTGTGGGACCGTACCGCCCGGATCGTGACCGAGATTCTGGCCCCGGCCGTGCTGGTCGCCACGCTGATGCTGCTGGTGGGCTGGCACGCCGGGGCCGCACCGGGCGTCTCCCGCTGGTGGGGGCTGCCCGGCGCGCTCTTCGCCGCGGGCCTCCCGATGGTGTACGTCCTGCGGGGCGTCCGCCGCGGCAAGCTGACCAGCCACCACATCCCCGAGCGCGAGCACCGCATGGTGCCGCTGGCTGTCGGGGTCGCCTCGGTGGCGCTGGGCCTGATCGCGCTGATCCTGCTGGGGGCGCCGCGTGACGTGGTCGCCCTGCTGGCCGCCGGCGGCACGGGACTGCTGGTCTACACGGCCGTGACCCGCTGGTGGAAGATGTCGATCCACGCCGGCGTCGCCGCCGGGACCAGCGCGACCCTGGTTACCCTGTACGGCCCGCTGCTGCTGCTCACGGTGCCGCTGGTCGTGCTGGCGGGCTGGGCGCGGGTCCGCCTGTCCGCCCACACGACAGCCCAGGTCGTAGCCGGCGCCCTCGTCGGCGCGGTGATCGCCGGTTCGGTATTCCCCGCCCTGCGCTGACCGGCCGCGGCGAACGCCCGCCACCAACCGCAGCCGCCGCAACTGCCTGGCGGTTGCCGCGCCGCAACTACCTGGCAGTTGCCCGCGCCGCACTGACCCCGCAGTTGCCCGCGCCGCAACTGTCCCGCAGGTGCCCGCGCCGCAACTGCCTGGCCATTGCCCGCGCCGCGACTGTCAGTTGTTGCAAAAGCTTGGCAACTGCAGCGGGTGGGGCTATTGCAGAACCGGCGTTGCCTGGTCAGCGGCAACTGGTTGTTGCACACGCATGGCAACAGCCACAAGAGCCACGCTCAATAGTGCGGTGCACAGGAACGGACCCGCACCCGCCAAGAGCCCCGTAACAGCAAGCGTCGCGCTCGTGCCGATCGTCTCGGAGATGCTCTTGGCCGCCGTGTGGAAGCCCTGCTGCCCCGGCGCCGACCAGCCGAGCACGAGCGCGCTGATCCGCGGGTACATCGTGCCCATGCCCGCCCCGGCGACGAACCAGCCCACCACCGCCACCGCCAGCGGCAGATGCGCGACAACAGTCAGCAGCACCACGCCGGCCCCGGCGGCCAGCAGCAGCGCGCCCGCCCGTACGGCGGTGCCCGCGTTCAGCCTCTCCCCCAGCCGGCCTTGCATCATCGACGCGCCCGCCCACGCCACGGCGCCCACGGTGAGCGTGATGCCCGACAGCCACGGCGGCAGCCCGTACCTCTCCTGCAACAACAACGGCAGGTACACGTCCGTACCGATGAACACGCCGCCGGCGAACGCAGGCAGCGCAACCGCAGCAGGCAGCCCGCGCCGCAGCTGGAACGTGCCGCCGGGCACCAACGGCCGCAACGCCACGAGTGTCACCGCGAGCGCGACCGGCATCCAATACCAGGCAACAGCTCCCATAGCGACAACGCTCACAGCTGCCACCGCCGCGGTCACGAGCCGCCGCATGTCGAACGGTCCCGGCTCACCGGTCGTGTGCCCGGCCAGCGCGGGCAGGATCAGCACCGTGGCGACGACGACCAGGGCCACCACCCCGAGGAACACCCACCGCCACCCCACCGCGTCGGCGACGAGCCCGGCGACGAACGGCCCAATCAGCGACGGCAGCACCCACGCGGTCGAGAACGCGCCGAAGACCTTCAGGTGCAGGTCGGGCGGATAGACGCGCGCCACCAGCACGTACAGGACAACAGTGTGCCCGCCCGCGCCGAGCCCCTGCACCAGCCGCCCGGCGATGAACGCGGGCATGGAAGTCGCCGTGCCCGCGATGACGAGACCCAGCGCGAAGACCGCGACCGCCGTCAGCAGCGGGGCGGCGGGCCCGCGCCGATCGGCCCAGCCGCCGAAGCCGACCATGCCGATCACGCCGGTGGCGAGCGCCGAGGAGAAGGCGAGCGCGTACTGTCCGCGCCCGCCCAACTCCGCGGTCACCTGCGGCATGACCGTGGTGACGGCCAGCGACTCGAAGGCGGCCAGGAAGACGAGACTCCACGCCCCCGCAGTGGTCAGGGTGTACGGCCGCCGCAAGATCATGCGAGCACGCTAAAACTTCAAGCGCACTTGAGGTCAATTCCGGTTGGTGAGCCCGCTCACGAGAGCCGACGCGCCGGAGATCGCGCCCATGCGCACGCCCAGCGCGCGGTAGGGGTGCGGATGCCCCTGCCGTTCCAGCCGCGCCAGCCACCGCCGTTCGAGGAAGCGGCGGCCGACGATCGCGCCGCCGGAGATCGCGAACGCCACGCCGGTGGCGATCAGCTTGCGCTTGTCGATCGGGGGCTCGTCGGCGATCTTCAGCTCGGCGGCCGCCCGGGCGTCGGCGATCTCCTGCCGCGCGGCGTTGCCTCGCAGCTCGGCGTCGGTGTGCAGCACGGCCTCCTGCAGATCGGCGGCCTCGTCGAGCCACCCCTCGTCCGGCGAGCGCTTGACGTCCCGGCCGGAGGCGCCGGTCCGAGCGGCGCCGGTGCCGACGAGGGCGGCCGCGGCCAGCCCAGCCACGGCTCCGGCGCGCACCAGTCGGCGCCGGGCCGGGGAGAGGCCGCCGGCGCCGACCCAGATGCCGGTCAGCAGGCCCTGGGTCACGGCCGTGGAGGCGGTTCGCACGTAGAAGTTCATGCGCCGACCCTATTTCAGGCGGGCAGGTGCCCGTCGAAGTCGATCGACGAGTAGAGCTTCAGCTTCTCCAGCCGGTGGTAGGAGTCGATCACCCGGATCGTGCCGGACTTGGACCGCATGACGATCGACTGGGTGTGCGCGCCGCCGGAGCGGTAGCGGACGCCCTTGAGCAGGTCGCCCGAGGTGACGCCGGTGGCGACGAAGAAGCAGTTGTCCCCGGTGACCAGGTCGTTGGTGGTGAGGACGCGGTCGAGGTCGTGCCCGCCGCCGATGGCCTTCTCGCGCTCGGCGTCGTCGCGGGGCCAGAGCTTGGCCTGGATCTCGCCGCCGAGGCACTTGATCGCGCAGGCGGCCGTGATGCCCTCGGGGGTGCCGCCGATGCCCATGAGGACGTCGACGTCGGACTCCGGCCGGGCGGCGGAGATGGCCCCGGCGATGTCGCCGTCGGCGATGAACTTGATGTTGGCGCCCGCCGCGCGTACCTCGTCGACCAGGGCCTGGTGCCGCGGCCGGTCCAGGATGCAGACGGTCACGTCGGAGACGTCGGACCGCTTGGCGCGGGCGATGCGGCGCAGGTTCTCGGTGGCGCCGGCGTTGATGTCGATCACATCGGCGCAGTCCGGGCCGACCGCGATCTTCTCCATGTAGAAGACCGCGCTGGGGTCGAACATCGCGCCCCGCTCGGCGACCGCGAGCACGGCGACGGCCCCCGGCATGCCCTTGCTCATCAGCGTGGTGCCGTCGACCGGGTCGACCGCCACGTCGACCTCGGGGCCGGTGCCGTCGCCGACCTGCTCCCCGTTGAAGAGCATGGGCGCCTCGTCCTTCTCGCCCTCGCCGATGACCACGACGCCGCGCATCTGGATCGAGTTGATCAGCTTGCGCATGGCGTCCACCGCGGCGCCGTCGCCGCCGTTCTTGTCGCCGCGGCCGACCCAGCGGCCGGCGGCCATGGCGGCCGCCTCGGTGACCCGGACGAGGTCCAGGGCGATGTTGCGGTCGAGGTCCTGAGGGTTGGCGGAGACGGGCACGATGGCCTCCTCGCGACGTTGCGGGGCTGGTTGGTGTCCCGATCCTCACATGTGTGACCGGCGAAGTCGCTGGGGAAGCGACATGGGTAACAATGGTGAAGTGTCCAGCACCGAAGCCCCCGCCCTCGGCAAGCGGGGCGAGCGCCGCCCTCGCGACATGGCGTTGTCCCTGGCTGTCCTGCTCGTTCCCATCGCGCTGGGCATCTTCTTCTACCAGTTCTTCCTCGACGGCAACAAGCCGGTGACCTACGACGCCCGGCCGACCCTCGAGTCGGCCCGCGCGGCGGCGTTGTTCCCGGTCAGCGAGCCGCAGGGGCTGAGCGACGACTGGCACGTGCAGAGCGCCACCTTCAAGCGGGAGAGCACCGGCGCCACCCTGCGCCTGGGCTATTCCGACCCGGACGCCAGCCCCGTCCTGCTGGTCGAGAGCAGCGTGCCGACGGCGACGCTGATCCCCGCCGAGCTGGGAGAAAACCCCCAAGCCACCGCCACCGTACGGGTGGGAGCGCGCGCCTGGCAGCAATACGACGGCCGCCCGGGGGAAACCGCGCTGGTGCTCCTGGAAAAGGGGCGCACGATCCTCGTCATCGGCTCCGCGAAGTCCGACGAGCTCGAGAAGTTCGCCGCCGCCCTGCCGTAACGAGCCGGGGTGGCGTGGCCAGTCGCCGCGCTGGATTCGCCGGAATGCGGTGAGCGGAACGGGGCAGCGCGCCGGCGGGGTCATCCTCTACGCTCCCGCAGTCTGTTTCGCACTGCCTTCGGAGCACCCCACATGAATCGTCGGCTCGTCGCCGTCCTCGTTCCCGTCGTCGCCCTCGGGCTGACCGCCTGCACCGGCGACGACCCCAAGACGGAGCTGCAGGAGTCGACCTCCGGGCTTCAGGCCGGCAACTACAACTTCTCGGTGGCCATGCCCGGCGGCAGCAGCGCCAAGAGCGTCGTGCACAAGCCGAGCCACACCGCCTCGATCGACTACGTGTCGAAGACCGCGGACGGCGACGCCACGGTCAACCTGCGCTTCGTCGAGCCCGACCGGTTCATGAAGCTGACCGCCGACATGGGCGACTCCGCCAAGCAGCTGCAGGCCATGCAGGCGGCGGGCGGCACGGACCCGGCCGACGCCAAGCTGGTCCAGGGGCTGCAGTCGATGGTGGACATGTTCAGCGGCAAGACCTGGATGAAGGTCGACATGAGCAAGGTCACCGAGAACGCGGAGCTGAAGGTCGACTTCGCGAACCCGGACCTGACCGGCGTCTCGGACCTGCTCAAGACGGCGTCCACGGCCGAGCGCGAGGACGACGTCATCACCGGCAAGCTCGATGTCACGGCCGCCGGTGACGACACTCACCTGCTCGGCCAGAGCGCCTTCGCGGGCGTGGACGCGACGGCCGGCAAGGCGGTGCCCTTCGAGGCGACGCTCGACGGGGACGGCCGGCTCACCAAGCTGGTGCTGGACATGCCCAAGACCAGCGACGCCGAGGCGGGCAAGTGGACCGTCGAGGTTTCCCAGTACGGCAGCGCGGCACAGCAGGAGGCGCCGCCGGCCGACCAGGTGCAGGAGGCGCCCGACTCCGCGTACGAGATGCTGAACTCGTAGATCCGCAGTGCGCGAGCAAGGCCCGGGCCGAGCGGTCCGGGCCTTCTTGTTCGTCGCGGGCGGCGCATTCTTGCCCGCCCCGCGACGACGCGTTTTCGCCCGCCGCGGATGGCGCCTTCTACTCGCCGCGGGCGGCGCGGGCGGTCTCGATGCGGTCGCGGGCGCCGTCCAGCCAGGTCTGGCAGACGTCCGCCAGTTTCTCGCCGCGCTCCCACAGCGCGAGGCTCTCCTCCAGCGAGGCCCCGCCCTGCTCCAGCTTCTCGACGACCGTGGCCAGCTCGGCGCGGGCCTGTTCGTAGCTCAGCTTCTCGTCGCTCATCAGCCCTCCCGGACTTCCGTGTGCAGTTCTCCTTCGGCCAGCCGCACGCGCAGCTGGTCGCCGGGGCTGACTTCCGCGGCGCTGCGGACCACGTGACCGTCCGCACGTTGCACGATCGCGTAACCGCGCTCGAGGGTGGCCGCGGGTGACAACGCCCGCAGCCGGGCCAGCGTGTGCCGCAACTCGTCGTCGGCCCGGCGTACGCGATGGTCGAGGCTGCGGGTCGCCCGGTCCCGCAGCGCACCCACCTCGGCCGACCGCTGGTCGATCAATGTCTCCGGCCGGGCCAGGACCGGCCGCGACCGCCAGGCCTCGAGCCGGTGGGTCTCGCGGTCGATCTGCGTGAGCACGGCGCGGTCCAGCCGCCGGCGGGCGTGCTCGATCAGCCGGCTCTCCTCCTCGAGGTCCGGCACGATCCGCTTGGCGGCGTCGGTCGGCGTCGAGGCGCGCAGGTCGGCGACATAGTCGAGCAGCGGCGCGTCCGTCTCGTGCCCGATCGCGCTGACCACCGGCGTCCGGCAGCCGAAGACGGCCCGGCACAGCGCCTCGTCGGAGAAGGGCAGCAGGTCCTCGACGCTGCCGCCGCCGCGCGCGACGACGATGACGTCCACGCCTTCGTCGTTGTCCAGCACCTTGAGCGCGTCGATGATCTGCGGCACGGCGGTAGGCCCCTGCACCGGCACATTGATCACGCGGAAGTCGACGCTCGGCCAGCGGCGGCGGGTGTTCATCAACACATCGCGTTCGGCGGCGGACGCGCGGCCGGTGATCAGCCCGATGCGCTGCGGCAGGAACGGCAGCCGCCGCTTGCGCTCGCGCGCGAAGAGCCCCTCGGCCGCCAGCAGCTTCTTGACCTGCTCCAGCCGGGCCAGCAGCTCGCCGAGGCCGACCTGGCGGATCTCGTCGGCGCGCAGGCTCAGCGACCCGCGCGCCGGGTAGTACTCGGGCTTGGCGTGCAGGGTGACCCGTGCGCCCTCCGCGAGATTGGGGGCTCCGGCGTCGAGCACGTCGCGGTGCGCGGTCACGGTGAGGCTGAGGTCGGCGGAGGGGTCGCGCAGGGTCAGGAAGACCACACTCGCGCCCGGGCGCCGGCTGATCTGCGCCACCTGTCCGTCGACCCAGACCCAGCCCAGGCGGGCCACCCAGGCGCCGACCTTCTGACTGACCACGCGTACGGGCCAGGGCGCGTCGGCGGTCGACTTCGGCTCGGGCTCGGTCACCCGCCTACCCTACGGGCGCCTCCTCAGCGGGGCGGGTGGTGGTGTGCGCCACGGCGCCGCGTGTCCTGCTGCGTCGCGCGCCGTAGCAGCGAGACGGCGAGCAGGGCCACGAGCCCGAGGAAGCCCCAGAACAGCAGATCGGCGAGGAGATGCTGGCTGTCCACGTGCCACCGGCTGCCGGCGTTGCGGGCGATGAGAGTGAACGGGTAGCCGTGCCGCTCGTCGAAGGCGCTCATGCAGCAGACAGTGTTGTTCCGCGGCAAGGCGCTGAGCACGACGCCCGCGACCAGGACGGCGGCCCCGGCGGCGTACCCGGGAAGGCCAGGTCTGGGGTCGAACCAGCCGAGGCCGATCAGCAGCGCGCCACCCACCAGCAACACCGCGTGAAACAGCAGGTAGGCGCCGTCCGGTGTCGCGTCGGAGCGGTCGATCTCGACGACCAGGTTGAGGATGCCGATCGCGACGGAGAACCAGCCGACGATGAGCCGCAGGGCCGCCCCGAAGGATCCCCACAGGCCGGGGGCCTCTTCTTCCTCCTCTTCGAGGGCGGGATCCACGTCGCCGACGGTGCTCATGGCCCGAGTATCACCCGCAACCGCCCCCTTACGGGCCAAAACGCCCTTCTCGCGCTTCCGGCGCCGGGTGGCTGTGGTACGCGTCGCAGCCGGGCGACATGCGGCGCGGGGTGCGTACCATTGCCGGGTGACCTCGAATGCCGCTGCCCCCGTCCGCAAGCGTGTGCTCCTCGCGAAGCCGCGGGGCTACTGTGCCGGCGTCGACCGTGCGGTGCAGACCGTCGAGGAGGCGCTCAAGCTCTATGGCGCCCCGGTCTACGTGCGCAAGCAGATCGTGCACAACAAACATGTCGTGAGCACGCTCGAGGCGCGCGGCGCGATCTTCGTCGAGGAGAATTTCGAGGTGCCCGAGGGCGCGACCGTGGTGTTCTCCGCCCACGGCGTGGCGCCCGAGGTCCACGAGCAGGCCCGCGAGCGCAACCTCAAGGCCATCGACGCGACGTGCCCGCTGGTCACCAAGGTCCACCACGAGGCGAAGCGGTTCGCCCGGGAGGACTACGACATCCTGCTCATCGGGCACGAGGGCCACGAGGAGGTCATCGGCACAGCGGGCGAGGCCCCGGCGCACATCCAGCTGGTGGACGGCCCCGACGACGTCGACAACGTCGTGGTGCGCGACCCGTCGAAGGTGGTCTGGCTCTCCCAGACGACCCTGTCCGTGGACGAGACCATGGAGACCGTCGCCCGGCTCAAGACCCGGCTGCCGCTGCTCCAGTCGCCGCCCAGCGACGACATCTGCTACGCCACGTCCAACCGGCAGCACGTGGTCAAGGAGATCGCGCCGGAGTGCGACGTGGTCATCGTGGTCGGCTCGGCCAACAGCTCCAACTCCGTCCGCCTCGTCGAGGTCGCCCTGGGCGCCGGCGCGCGGGCCGGCCACCTGGTCGACTACGCCGCCGAGATCCGCGACGAATGGCTCGAGGGCGCGACGACCGTCGGGGTGAGCTCGGGCGCGAGCGTGCCCGACGAGCTGGTCATGGAGGTCCTGGCCCACCTGGCCGACCGCGGCTTCGGCGAGGTCACCGAGTTCACGACCGCCGAGGAGCGGCTGACCTTCTCCCTCCCCCAGGAGTTGCGGCGCGACATGCGGGCCGCGGCGGCTGCGCGGGGCTGACGCTCTTTTTCCTGTACGTCATAGCTCTCCCTTCCCTCGCGGCCAGTGGCCTGCGTCCGCGGGTCGTGTGATCTCCGCGGCGCCGGATTGCCCGCGGGTCGTGTGATCTCCGCAGTGCCGGATTGCCCGCGGGTCGTGTGATCTCCGCGGTGCCGGAATGCCCGCGGGTTCGTGAAGCGTAGCGACCCGTCCCGCGGTCCGATGAGTTATCCACAGGCCGCGGTTATCCACAGGCCCGCCGCCGGCCGGAGGCGGAAAAACATACGGTTCCCCCGTCTCCGACGAACGGGGGAACCGATGATGTCCTGCTCTACTCGTGCCCGGCGCGCGGACGGCTCAGAAGTCGCCGCCGAAGTCCCCGCCGCCGAAATCTCCGCCGCCACCCCAGTCACCACCACCGAAGTCGCCACCACCGCCGAAGTCGCCGGCCTGGTTGCCTCCGAAGTCGCCGCCCTGGTCCCCGCCGAAGTCGTTGCCGCCGAAGTCGCCGGCCGCGTCCTGGAAGCCGTCCTGATAGCCGTCGCCGTAACCCATGTCGCCGAAGGCCGGCGAGAAAAGCGCGTCGAAGATCAGCATGCCGCCGAGCACGCCGGCGCCCGCGCCGAGCGCCGTCTTCCACACCGGCGTCGAATACCAGCCGGCCGGCACCGGGCGGCCCTGCACGCGGCCTCCCGGGTAGTAGTAAGGCATGTCCGGCCCCGGCTGCGGCCCGGCCTTGTAGTGCTGGCCCTGGACCGTGACCTCACGCTCCTTGGTCAGCTGGCCGGCGCCCTGGGTTGCGCTGAGGGCGGGCAGCTCCGGGCCCGGGTCCAGGCCCATAGCGGTGCGGGCGGCCCGGATGTAGGCGAGCCCTTCCAGGGCCGACTCGCGGGCCAGCTCGAACTGCCGGACCGTCTTCGCCTGTTGCAGCTGACCACCGGCTGCGTTGTAACGCTCACCGGCGTCGGCCAGGGCCTGGCGGGCCGCGGGGTCGTCGCCGTGGAGGTTCATGACCTGGCCGCCCAGGCGTTCGTACCAGCGCTGGGCCTCGGCCCGGGCGTCGTCGAGGCGCTGCTGCTCACGCGCCGCGCCGCCGCGACGGGCCACCACCACCATCCCGGCGACGGCGACCAGCAGCACGAGGACGACCAGCAGCAGAAACACGCTCATGTATCCGACGGTACCCGCGCCGGGAAAGTCGTACCCCTCTGGCAAGCTCGCAGGGTGACCTTCTCGACGCTGGCGGTCGTGCTCCTCTGTCTGGCGGTCGGCGCCGCCCTGGGCTGGCTGGCGGCACGGTTGCGTGCCGCCGCCGACATCGCGCGGCTGGAGGCGACGGTCCAGGCCCGGCGCGAGGGCGAGCAGCAGATGGAGCAGTCGCTGCGCGCGCTCTCCTACGAGTCCACGGCCCAGTCGCAGGAGGCGGTCGCCCGCGGTGTCGCGCCGTTGCACGACGCCCTGCGCCGCTACGAGGAGCGGGTCGCCGAGCTGGAGCGGGACCGCGTCGACTCCTACGCGGAGCTGCGTGAGCAGGTGCGCGCCATGGGCCTGGTCTCGGGCGAGCTCCGCACGGAGACGAAACAGCTGGTCGCGGCCCTGCGGGCGCCTCAGGTGCGGGGCCGCTGGGGTGAGCACCAGCTCCGGCGCATCGTCGAGGCGGCCGGGCTGCTGGAGCACTGCGACTTCGCCGAGCAGGTGACCTCGGTCAACGATCGGCAGGTCGTCCGGCCGGACATGGTGGTGCGGCTGCACGGCGGGCGGTCGGTGGTCGTGGACGCCAAGGCGCCCTTCGACGCGTACCTGTCGGCGATGGAGGCCCGCGACGAGCGCACCCGCGACGGGCACCTCGACCAGCACGCCCGCGTGTTGCGCGGCCATGTCGACGCGCTGGCGGCCAAGTCCTACTGGACGGCGTTCGACCAGAGCCCCGAGTTCGTGGTGCTGTTCGTGCCGGCCGACCCGTTCCTCGACGCCGCGCTGCAACGCGACCCGGGCATCATGGAGCACGCCTTCACCCGCAACGTCGTGCTCGCCACCCCGGCGACACTGGTCGCGCTGCTGCGCACGGTCGCCTACTCGTGGCGACAGGAGGCGCTGGCCCGCAACGCGCTGGCGGTGCACGGCCTGGCCCGCGAGCTGTACGGGCGGCTGGCCACGCTCGGCGACCACGTGGGCAAGCTGGGCTCGTCGCTGGGCGGGGCGGTGACGGCGTACAACCGGGCTGTGGGATCGCTGGAGTCCCGGGTGCTGGTCAGTGCCCGCAAGCTGGCCGAGATGGGCGTCTCCGACGAGGAGCTGGCCGCCCCGGCCCAGGTCGAGGTCACTCCCCGGCAGCCGCAGGCGCCCGAGCTGCTCGACGACGCGAAGCCGACGCTGCCCTTCTAGCGCCCGTCCGGGACGGGGCCGGCGCTAGCCGAGGTGACGGGCCAGCTCGCGGCGCAGGGCGCGGGGGCCGGGCCACACCTGGGTCAGGTCGGCGGTGAAGGCCGTGCTGCCGTCCGGCTCCTGCAGGAGCGCGGGCCAGCCCTCGTCCTCCTCGGAGACGGGGTGGACGCGGTCCAGGTCCACCGGCGTGACGTCCAGGATCATCCGGAAGCCGTCACGGCGGATGACGGCGTGGTCGATGTCCGGCCAGGCCAGCAGGACGGGGTCGCTGCCCTGTGCGGCCAGCTCCAGGCCGGCCGACGACGACCGCACCCAGGTCCGCAGCGAGGAGCGCGCGGTCACGCCGTAGAGGCCGGACGTGATCACGGCGATCGCCAGCCCCTCCACCAGGGTCTCCCACCACGACTCGGCGGGAGCGCCCAGCAGCCAGGCCACGAGCGGCGACACAGCGACGTAGGAGACGAGGAGGGCGGCGAAGATGACGGCGAACGTCCGCAGCGGGTGCGAGCGGAACAGCACAGCGTCCCGGGCGGGCGCCTCGACCTCCTCCGGCGGGATGGACATGGCTCCTATGCTGCCGTGTCCGCGGGCCACGCAGGCCCTTCTTGGCGAACGTAGGCGCGGTAGCGGCGCACCTGGGTCCACTGATAGGCGGCGAACAGCGTGAACAGGACAGCGGAAGCCAGGCGCAGGACGAGTCCGTTCCAGTCCCGGTCGGCGATCTCCTCGGCCGCCAGGTACACGTCGAGGGCCGCCACGAGGGCGAAGACGACGATGACCCAGCGCGTGCTGATGACCCGCGGGGCGCTCTGCCGGATGATCGCGTCGATCCGCGGGTCGTCCGTGCGCCCGTTCCGCAGCGCGCGGGCCACGTCGCGCTGGGACGGCCGGTCGAGGCCCGCCACCAGCTCGGGATTGTCGAGACGGCGCCGGATGACCAGCACGACGGCGGTGGCCCCGGCGACGACCAGCAGCAGGCCCACGCCGATGAAGGTCCAGCCCCGGGCGCCGAGGGAGCGGTCGGCCGACAAGCCGAGGCCGAAGGCCAGGACCGTCGCGGCGGCGGCAATGGCGGGCACCAGCGAGAACATGCGAACGCGCTTCGCCGCGCGCTCGCGCAGCTCGGCCCTGTCCGGAATCGGGTCGGTGCCGGTCGTGGTGAACCCCCGTCCACGTGCGGCAAGCGGTGCCCGGGACGTACCCCGGGCACCGCTCGGCTACACATTGGACGGTTTAGAAACCGCAGACGATGACCAGCTCCGGCGTGCGGTCGGCCAGCATGTCGAGCTTCCCGATGCGGCCGGCCGCCTTGACGTCACCCTCCACCGAGGCGAGCCGGTCGAGCAGCGCCGCCGGGCCGAGCGCCTCGGCCAGCGGCACCTCCGCCTTCATCGACAGCTTGCGGTCGGACTTGGCCTTGCGGATCTGGCGCAGCGCCTCGCCCGCCAGGTCGAGCAGCGTGGCGTCGCCGTCCGGGGCGACACGGGTCAGCTCGTAGCGGGTCGGCCACGTCGACTGGTGCACCGAGCCGTAACGCCACCAGGACCAGATCTCCTCGGTGGCGAAGGGCAGGAACGGCGCGAAGAGCCGCAGCAACACCGACAGGCCCGCCGCCAGGGAGGCGCGCGCCGAGTCGCCCGCGGGCCCCGGGGCGTAGGCGCGGTCCTTGACCAGCTCGATGTAGTCGTCGCAGAACGTCCAGAAGAACGACTCCGTGACGGTGAGCGCGGTCGTGTGGTCGTAGGCGTCGAAGGCCTGCGTCGCCTCCTCGACCACGGTGGCCAGCCGGGCCAGCATCGCCCGGTCCAGCGCCGCGGTGACCGGCTGCCGCAGGGCGTCCGCCGCGCCGAGGCCCAGGGCGAAGCGGGAGGCGTTGAGCAGCTTGGTGGCGAGCCGCCGGCCGACCTTGATCTGCGACGGGTCGAAGGCCAGGTCGGCGCCGGGCCGCCCGTTCGCCGCCCAGTAACGCACCGCGTCCGAGCCGCTCTGCTCCAGCAGCGCGGTCGGGGTGACGACATTGCCCTTGGTCTTGGACATCTTCTTGTGGTCCGGGTCGAGGATCCAGCCCGACTGGACGGTCGTGCGCCACGGCAGCGTGTCGTGCTCGAAGTTCGAGCGGACCACCGTGTCGAAGAGCCAGGTGCGGATGATGTCCTGACCCTGCGGGCGCAGGTCCATCGGGAAGACCCGGCGGAACAGGTCCTCGTCCTCGCCCCAGCCGCCGACGATCTGCGGCGTCAGCGAGGAGGTCGCCCAGGTGTCCATGACGTCCGGGTCGGCGGTGAAGCCACTGGGCACGTCGCGCTGCGTCTCGTCGTAGCCGGGCGGGCACTCCGACGACGGATCGACCGGCAGCGCCGAGACATCCGGCATGAGCAGCTGGTCGTAGTCCGGCTCGCCGGCGTCGTCGAGCTTGTACCAGACCGGGAACGGCACGCCGAAGAAGCGCTGCCGGCTGATCAGCCAGTCGCCGGTCAGGCCGCCGACCCAGTGCTCGTAGCGGTGCCGCATGTGCTCGGGCACCCACTGCAGCGCCCGGCCCCGTTTGAGCAGCTCGTCGCGCAGCGCGGTGTCCCGGCCGCCGTCGCGCAGGAACCACTGGCGGCTGGTGACGATCTCCAGCGGCGAGTCGCCCTTCTCGTAGAACTTCACCGGGTGACTGATCGGCCGCGGCTCGCCGAGCAGGTCACCCGTCTCGGTCAGGATGCGCACGATCTCGCGCCGCGCGGCGTTGACCGTCAGGCCGGCGAACTGCTGATAGGCGGCCTCGGGGACCCCGGCCGGGCGGTCGGGCAGGAAACGGCCGTCGCGCCCGAGCACCACGCGCGTGTCGAGCTGCAGGTCACGCCACCAGGTCACGTCGGTCAGGTCACCGAACGTGCAGACCATGGCGATGCCGGTGCCCTTGTCGGGGTCGGCGAGCGGGTGGGCGTACACGGGAACTTCGACGTCGAAGAAGGGCGTGCGGACGGTCTGGCCCACCAGGGGGTTGCCCTCCGCGCAGACCAGTGCGACACAGGCCGGGAGCAGCTCGGGCCGGGTGGTGTCGATCTCGACCGGCCCGTCCGGGCCGTGGAAGCGCAGCCGGTGGTACGCACCCGGGCGCTCACGATCCTCGATCTCGGCCTGCGCGACGGCGGTGCGGAAGCCGACGTCCCACAGCGTGGGGGCCTCCGACTGGTACGCCTCCCCGCGCGCGAGATTGTCCAGGAAGGCGCGCTGCGAGACGGCCTGCGCCCGCCGCCCGATGGTCGTGTAGGTCAGGCCCCAGTCGACGGACAGGCCGAGCCGCCGCCACACCGCCTCGAAGGCCTTCTCGTCCTCGGCGGTCAGCCGGTTGCACAGCTCGACGAAGTTGCGCCGCGACACGCCGACGGCCGGCTTGGGCGGCTTCGCCGGCGGCTGCCACTCGGGGTCGAAGGGCAGCGACGGGTCACAGTAGACGCCATAGACGTTCTGCACCCGGCGCTCGGTGGGCAGCCCGTTGTCGTCCCAGCCCATGGGGTAGAAGACGGCCTTGCCGCGCATCCGCTGGAACCGCGCGACCGTGTCGGTGTGGGTGTACGAGAAGACGTGCCCCATGTGCAGCTCGCCCGATACGGTCGGCGGAGGCGTGTCGATCGCGTACACGTCCGCGCGCTCCTTCGAGCGGTCGAACGCATACGTTCCTTCCTCCTGCCAGTGGCGCGACCACTTCTCCTCGAGCCCGTCCAGGGACGGCCGCTCGGGGAGACCGCGCGCGAACTTCTCCGTGTCGGTCATCCCGCGACATTAGAGCCCCGCACGGCCCGGTGCCAGGAACTTTCAGGCGCGTTCGTGATCGAGGAGCCACGTCTTGACCCCGAGCCCCCACCGGTAGCCCCGCAGGGTGCCGTCGGTGCCGAGGACCCGGTGGCACGGGACGAAGAGCGCCACGGCGTTGCGGGCACACGCGGCGGCGGCGGCCCGGATCGCCGCCGGCCGTCCGGCCAGCTCGGCGAAGCCCCGATAAGTCACCGGCGCGCCGGGCTTGATGTCGCGCATGACCCGCCACGCGTACTCGGTGAAGGGGCCGGTGGTGTGCTGCTCGACCACGACACTGTCGAGGGCCGTGAGGTCGCCTGTCAGATATGCGCGTACCGCCTCGCCCGCCGGGCCCGGTGCGGTTGCGGGCCGGACCTCGTCTCGCAGGCTCGGGTGCACGAGCGGCAGCAGAGCATCCGCCGACGTCGTGAAGCCGGCTGCCCGGACTGCGCCCGCGTCGCTGGTCAGATAGGTGAAAGGGCCGGCCGGGGTGTCCAGCGTGGTGCTGCGGATCATGCTGACCTCCAGAGTCGCATCAGGGCGTACGAGCGCCAGGGCCGCCAGGCTGCCGCTCGGGAGCCGAGCGCGGCGGGTGAGTCGGGCAGGCCGAGCGCGCGGGCGCCGCGCCGGGCTGCGAGATCGGTGGGCAGGAAGACGTCCGGGTCGCCGATCGCGCGCATCGCGATGTATCCGGCCGTCCAGGAGCCGATGCCGGGCAGGCCTTGCAAGTGCGCGACGGCCTCGTCACGGTCGGCGCCCGGGTCGAGGGAGAGCTTGCCGTCGGCTACTGCCTCGGCAAGTGCACGCAGGCTCGCGCGGCGGGCGGCCGGCATGCGGAATGCCGCGTCGGGCAGGTTCGCGACGACGGCGGCCTGGGGGAAGGGGCGGAGCGGTTCGCCTTCGGGCGACGGCTCGGCGTCAGGTGCCGGGGGCACGGCTCGGAGCAGGCGGCGCAAAGTGGTGCGCGCGCCGGCGACCGAGACCTGCTGGCCGACCACTGCGCGGACGGCGAGTTCGAAGCCGTCGGTCGCGCGGGGCACCCGGACACCGGGCTCGGACCGGACAAGCGCTGTCAGCGCGGGATCCGCGGCCAGCGTGTCGTCGACGGCGACCGGGTCCGCGTCCAGGTCGAGCAGCCGCCGGCAACGGGCCACCGCGGGCGCCAGATCTCGTACGTCCTCCAGCCGCAGTGTCGCGGAAACGAACCGCTCGGCCGGGGTCAGCGCGACGATGCCGGTGGCGTGCGGCAGTTGCAGCGCCTTGCTGAACGTCGTGGCGTCCACGTCCTCGGTGCCGGGCAGCGAGCGCGCCCGCAAGAAGCCGAGCAGCGCTTCCGCGTGCAGGGGCGCCCGGTATGCGAGCCGGACCGTGATCGTGCCGGCCTCGGTCAGGCGGCTGGGGCGGGTGGTGCGCAGCTGGGTGGGTGAGCGGGCGTACACGTCCTGGATCGTGTCGTTGAATTGGCGGACGCTGCCGAAGCCGGCCGCGAAGGCGATCTCGGCGAAGCTGAGCGAGGTCGTTTCCACCAGGATGCGGGCGGTCTGGGCGCGCTGGGCGCGAGCCAGCGCGAGCGGGCCGGCGCCGAGCTCCTCCGACAGCATGCGGTGGAGGTGACGCTCGGTGTATCCCAGCCGGGCGGCCAGGCCCGGTACGCCCTCGCGGTCCACGACGCCGTCGCCGATCAACCGGACGGCGCGACCGACGACGTCGGCCCGGACGTCCCACTCGGGTGAGCCGGGCGCGGCGTCGGGGCGGCAGCGGCGGCATGCGCGGAAGCCGGCTCGCTGGGCTGCCGCGGCGCTCGGGAAGAAGTCGACGTTCTCGCGCTTGGGGGTGACGGCGGGGCAGGACGGCCGGCAGTAGATGCCGGTGGTCCGCACGGCCGTGCAGAACCACCCGTCGAACCGCGGGTCACGGCTGTCGACCGCCCGGTAACACCGCTCGAAGTCCAGCTTCATGCCGTCGAGTCTGCCCCGGCGACCACCCCGGTGGCTGGCGGGATTCGGACATGACCGTGCCGTCCTACTCCTGCTCGGTGCGCGCCCCTGCACCCGCAGTGTGCAACTGCCTGGCAGTTGCGCTCACGCACCTGCCGGGCAACAACGCGCACTTGCCGGGCAACAACAGGACTCGCTCGCGCGTCGCAGCACGCCCGATGTCGCTGAGCTTCGGCGGGGTGCGCCACTTCTGCGGCCAGGAGCGGACGTCGCGACAATTGCGGAGGTTGGCGGCGACGGATGGGGAGGAGTGGTGATGCGGCGGTTCGAGGGGAAGGTTGCGTTTGTCACGGCGGCGGCGCAGGGCATCGGGGAAGCCGTTGTCCGGCGGATCGCTGCCGAGGGTGGCGCGGTGGTTGTCACGGACCTGCAGCAGGACGCGGTGACGGCGCTGGCCGACGAGCTTGGCGCTGAGCACGCGCTCGGGGTCAAGGTCGATGTCACCTCACGCGCCGACATCGACGCCGCGATCGGCGCGGCGGTTGGGCGGTTCGGGCGGCTTGATCTGGTGGTCAACAACGCGGGCGGCTGCATCGTCACCTCGATGCCGGAGGACACCTCGGCCGAGGACTGGCACCGTCAGCTCGACTTCACGCTGCTCAGCGCCGCCCGTTGCATTCAGGCCGCCATCCCGCACCTGATGCGGACCCGCGGCAACGTCGTCACGATCAGCTCGGTCAACGGCATCTCCGCCTTCGGCAACGTGGAGTACGCCGCGGCGAAGGCCGGCCAGATCGCGATGTCCCAGAACTACGCCGCCCGGTACGGGCCGCTCGGTGTGCGCTTCAACGTCGTCGCCCCCGGCACCGTCCGGACACCGAACTGGGACTCTCAGCCGGGCGTGCTGGAGGAACTGGAGTCGATGTACCCGCTCGGCCGCGTCGGCGAGCCGGAGGACATCGCCGCGGCGGTCGCCTTCCTCGGCTCCGACGACGCCGCGTGGATCACCGGCCACACCCTCCCCGTCGAGGGCGGCGTGCTGACCGGTCCCAACCCCGCCGGGCCACGGTTGCCCGACACCACGGCACCAAAGCCCGCATAACGGGCACGGCAACTACCGAGCAGGTGCCACGCCGACCTGCACGGCAACTACCGCTTTGGTGCACTTGCCCGGCAACAACCGCGACGCGCACCTGATTGGCAGTTGCGGCGGCACAACCCGGGACACCGCGTGCAATTGCCCGGCAACAACCGCGACAGGCACGTGATCGGCAACTGCGGCGGCAAAACTGCGGGCGCCGCGTGCAATTGCCCGGCAGTTGCGGTCATGCCGCTGGCCAGGCTGAGTGCGACCGCTTGGCGATTGCCTCCACGCAACTGCGACGTCCGCACCGCAGCGCCTCACCGGCGGTAGGGCTTCATGAGCGGCTTGGTGGCCGGGTTCGCGCACCTGGGCCTCCGGGCGGGCGGCGTGCGGCCGTAGACTGGTCTCCCGTGAGCCTCACCATCGGGATCGTCGGCCTGCCCAACGTCGGCAAGAGCACCCTCTTCAACGCCCTGACCAAGAACGACGTGCTCGCCGCGAACTACCCGTTCGCGACGATCGAGCCCAACGTCGGCGTGGTCGGCCTGCCCGACGAGCGGCTCAACCAGCTGGCCGCCATGTTCGGCAGCGAGAAGATCATCCCGGCGCCGGTGTCGTTCGTCGACATCGCCGGCCTGGTGCGGGGCGCGTCCAAGGGCCAGGGCCGCGGCAACGCCTTCCTCGCGAACATCCGCGACGCGTCGGCGATCTGCATGGTCGTCCGGGCGTTCTCCGACCCCAACGTCCTGCACGTGGACAGCAAGGTCGCGCCGGCCGACGACATCGAGACGATCAACACCGAGCTCATCCTCGCCGACCTGCAGACGGTCGAGAAGGCCCTCCCTCGCCTGCAGAAGGAAGCCAAGCTCAAGAAGGACCGGGCGCCCGCCGTCGCCGCCGCCGAGGCCGCGTTCAAGCTGCTCAACGACGGCACGACGCTCTACTCGGGCGCGCAGGCCGCCGGCATCGACCTGGACCAGCTCGCCGAGCTGCACCTGCTCACCACCAAGCCATTCCTCTACGTCTTCAACGTCGACGAGGCCGAGCTCAACAACGCCGCGTTCCTCGACGAGATGCGCGCCCTGGTCGCCCCGGCCGAGGCCGTCTTCATGGACGCGAAGATCGAGTCCGAGCTGATCGACCTGCCCGAGGACGAGGCCAAGGAGCTGCTCGAGTCGACCGGCCAGACCGAGCCGGGCCTCGACCAGCTCATCCGCGTCGGCTTCAACACCCTCGGCCTGCAGACCTATCTGACGGCCGGCCCCAAGGAGGCCCGCGCCTGGGTCATCCCGGTCGGCGCCACCGCGCCCGAGGCGGCCGGCGTCATCCACTCCGACTTCCAGCGCGGCTTCATCAAGGCCGAGATCGTCAGCTTCGAGGACCTCATGGCCGCCGGCTCGATGTCGTCCGCCAAGTCCGCGGGCAAGGTTCGCATGGAGGGCAAGGACTACATCATGAAAGACGGCGACGTGGTGGAGTTCCGCTTCAACGTCTGACGGAACCAGCGGCGAGAAATCGCGTCCAACGAACAGCCGGCCGAGGGAATCCGAGACCGCCGGGCGAGAGAGCGCGTGCCCGGTTCAGCTCCGGCGACCGGGCACCAGGCTGTCCAGATCGAGCTCGATCGGAAACGGCCTCGTGGTGCGCAGCTCGTGCCGGTGGATGGCGGTCGCCACGTAGGACTGGGTGGGCTCGTCGAGCTCGTAGACGTGCACGACCGGCAACCCCGACTCCTCCTCGACACGCCAAAAGTTCGCGATGCCGGCCTCCGCGTACTTGCGCAGCTTGACCGTCCGATCGCGGTGCGCGGACTCCGGCGACACCACCTCGCCGACCAGCAACACCTGGTCAGGCGTAAGGAAGGTGAGATCCGGATCGGAGATCGTGGTCACCAGGAAGTCGGGCTCGGGACGGTTCCGCTTGTCCAGCCGGATCGTGATCTCCCCCGCTCGACCTCCAGACCGGCCGGCGCCTCTCGCCTGAGGGACGAAACCAAGCCGTCGATGAGCCGGGCGTGCCAAGCCCGTTGCGGAGACAGCACGAAGACGAGCGCTCCATCGATCAGTTCGGTGTGCCGGGGAGCTTCGGGAAGCTGATCGAGATCGTCGGCGAACCAGCCCTCAGGGCGAGGCGGTCGCATCCACTCAGGCACCGCGGTCATGCTGTCACCGTAGCCTTGGGGAACGGCGGTTCAACCGCTCCGACGATGGGTGTTGATGAGGCATCACCAGCACTTCCATGGCCAGTTGTCATCATGGGAATGACGCGCCCGGCAGGGTCCGCGACCGGTCAGAAGTCGGTGAGGGTGGGGGCGTCGCCGCCGTAGAGGGAGGGGGTGGGCTTGGGACGGCGGCGGCGGAAGGCGATGGCCGCGGCGACGCCGCCGAGGAGGCCGAGGAGGTGACCCTGCCAGGAGATGGGCTGGTCGGTCGGCAGGATGTTGTAGATCTGGTACCAGTAGAGCAGCCCGATGAAGGCGGCCACGCCCAGGTTCCACCAGCTGCGCTCGACGAAGCCGCGGGCGAAGAGCAGACCCAGGTAGCCGAAGACGACGCCGCTGGCGCCGACGACGACGCTGTCGGGGTCGCCGATGAACCAGACGCCGATGCCGCTGACCAGGATGATGACCAGGGTCGACCAGAGGAAGCGGCGGGTGCCGCCGGCCAGGGCGAAGGTGCCGACGAGGATGAGCGGGACGCTGTTGCCGTAGAGGTGGTCCCAGCCGGCGTGCAGGAACGGGCTGAAGAGGATGCCGTCGAGGCCGTCCGCGCGGCGCGGGATGATGCCGCCGGCGACGTCGAGGTGGCCGGCGCCGAGGCCGACATCGATGGCCTCGATGAGGAACAGGATCGGGACGACGGCGCACATGGCGACGAAGGCGCGCCCGATGGACGCGAAGAACGCCTCGCTGCCGAACTTGGTGGCGGCTTCCTCCGACGCATAGCTCATGCCTCGATGGTTACCGACGGAAGCCACCCACGCCAAATCAGGTAGCGAAACGTCAGCTCAGCTTGCGCGTGGCCGCCGAGATGTCGGCACGGAACGTCGCCACCTGCGTGTAGACGCCGGGGAAGTCGCGGCGGGCGCAGCCGAGGCCCCAGCTGACGATGCCGACCTGCACCCAGGCGCCGCCCGACCGGCCGACCAGGGGACCACCCGAGTCACCCTGACAGGTGTCGACGCCCTTGCCACTGGCGCAGAGCTGCTCGGCGGGCACGAGGGCGATGTCGATCTTCCGGTACGCCGCCGCGCACGTACGGTCGGGAACGGCGCGCACCGTCCCGTACCGCAGGCTCTTCTCCTGGCGGGTGGAATGTTCGCTGGTCTGGCCCCAGCCGATGATGGTGAGCGGGCCCGCCGGCCCGGTGGCCGGAGGCAGGCCGAGCGTGGGCAGCCCGAGTGCGTGGTCGAGCTTGACCAGCGCCCAGTCGTCGCCGTGGGTCTCGTCGCGGAAGCCGGTCGCGCGGATCACCTCGACGGAGTGGGCGGTGCGGGCGTGCGGGTCGCCGAGGCGGGTGACGCCCGCGACGGCCTTGATCGTCTCGTCCTTGCCGGTGCCGGTGACGCAGTGGCCGGCCGTGAGCACTACCCGGGGCGCGGTCAGCGCGCCGCCGCAGCCCATCGACAGGCGCACCATCCAGGGGAACTGGCCGGCGCCGGCGACGTCACCTCCGACCACTCCACGCAGGTGCATCGCGGCGGAGGCGGGGGTGGCGGTCAGCAGAACGGCGGCGACAAGGAGCGCGACTTTCCGGACCATGCGGACATTTCACCACTATTGACACCGCAAGAAGGGGTACGCGCCGAAGCACGCACCCCTCCCGGCAAGAAAAGACTCAGTACCAGCCGACGCTCTCGGAATGGTTCCAGGCGCCGCACGGGCTGTCGTAACGGCCCTCGATGTAGCCCAGGCCCCACTTGATCTGGGTCGCCGCGTTGGTCCGCCAGTCGGAGGCGACCGTGGCCATCTTGCTGCCGGGCAGCGCCTGAGGGATGCCGTAGGCGCCGGAGCTCGGGTTCGAGGCGCCCTCGTCCCAGCCGCTCTCCCTGTTCCACAGCTTGTTGAGGCAGGAGAACTGGTCGATCCCGAAGCCGGCGTCGAGCATCAGGGCGCAGCCCGTGGCGCGATTGCCGCTGAACTCGCCGCACGAGGCGGGGATGTCGCCGACCTCGACCGTGCTGCCCCCGGACGAGGACTCTTCCTTCTTCGCCGCCTCGGCCTTGGCCTTGGCCTCCTCGGCCTTCTTTTTGGCCGCCTCGGCCGCGATGACCTTCTTCTCGCTGGCCCGCGCCTTGCCGGCGGCGGCCGCAGCCGCGGCGGCGGCCTCGACGGCTGCCTCGCTGCCCGCCTGGTTCCGGTAGGCCCGGTCGGCGGCGTGCTGGCTCTGCCGCTCCTTGAGCAGCGAGCTCTCGTCGACAGTCGCCTGGAACACCAGCTGCGCCTGCTGCTTCGGTTGCTGGACTTCCCGGTCCTTCGCGACGTAGACGCCGCCGACCACGCCCAGGACGAGCAGGCCGACCGATGCCGCGCGGATGCTGACCCGGCCCCAGAGCCGATTCACGAGTGTCCTCTCGTTGGGGGCAAAGACGCGGCACGCCACCACCGGCTCGAGGCCGGCGGCTCCGCGTGCCGCGAGCGTCGCCGCATAGCGTCAAGACATGGGCCCCAGTCGATCTCCGACTGCCCCTACCATGCGAACGATGCTCGCCAGCCACCATGGCTCACCGTGAAGGCGATGTGAAACGACAACGCCAAGCTGTGAACCTAATCACAGGATGTTTGCGCATCAAACTGGACAAAGCTGGGAGTACTCGCTCACCCGTACGGTATAAGCCGTTTCACCATGAGTAGTCATCCAAGAGCGAAAAGTAAGGCGGGGACCCCGGAGAGTCCCCGCCTCGGTGGTTACTCAGCGTCAGAGCGGGATTTCCTCGAGGAGATCGGTGACGACCTCGGCGATCGGCGAGCGCTCGGACCTCGTCAGGGTGACATGGGCGAAGATCGGGTGGCCCTTCAGCGCCTCGATCACCGCCGTCACGCCGTCGTGCCGGCCGACGCGCAGGTTGTCGCGCTGGGCGACGTCATGGGTGAGGACCACCCGCGAGCCCTGGCCGATCCGTGAGAGCACGGTCAGCAGGACGTTGCGCTCCAGCGACTGCGCCTCGTCGACGATCACGAAGGCGTCGTGCAGGCTCCGGCCGCGGATGTGGGTCAGCGGCAGCACCTCGAGCATCCCACGCGCCATGACCTCCTCGACCACGTCGGCGTGCGCCACCGCGCCGAGGGTGTCGAAGACCGCCTGCGCCCACGGCGACATCTTCTCGGACGCGTCGCCCGGCAGATAGCCGAGCTCCTGGCCGCCGACGGCGTAGAGGGGCCGGAAGACGATCACCTTCTTGTGGCGCTGCCGCTCCATCGTCGCCTCGAGGCCGGCGCAGAGGGCGAGCGCCGACTTGCCGGTGCCGGCCCGGCCGCCCAGCGAGACGATGCCGATGGACTCGTCCATGAGCAGGTCCAGGGCCACGCGCTGCTCCGCCGACCGGCCGCGCACACCGAAGGCCTCACGATCCCCGCGCACGAGCTTCACGGTCTTCTCCGCGGTGACCCGGCCGAGCGCCGAGCCCTTCGTGGAGTGGATGACGAGGCCGGTGTGGCAGGGGAGGTTGGCCGTCTCCTCCAGCTCCAGCTCCTCGCCGGCGTACAGGCCGCTGACCTCGGTCTCGCCGAGCTTGAGGTCGGCCATGCCGGTCCACGTGGGATCGCTGGCCTGGCCGTGCCGGTACTCGTCGGCGGCGATGCCGACCGACGCCGCCTTCACGCGCAGCGGCATGTCCTTGCTCACGAGCGTCACGTCGCGGCCCTCCGCGGCCAGCCCGAGGGCGACCGAGAGGATGCGGGTGTCGTTGGAGTCGTTGCGGAAGCCGTGCGGCAGGACGCTCTGGTCGGCGTGGTTCAGCTCGACCCGCAGGGTGCCGCCCTCGTCGTTGCAGAGCACGGGCTGGTCCAGCCGGCCGTGCTTGATCCGCAGCTCGTCGAGCATCCGCAGGGACTGCCGGGCGAACCAGCCGAGATCGGGATGGTGCCGCTTGCCCTCCAGCTCGGAGATGACCACGAGGGGGACGACCACCTCGTGATCGGCGAACCGGCGGAACGCCCCCGGGTCGGACAGCAGGACCGACGTGTCGAGCACGAAGACCTTGCCGGCTGGGGCGGGCTCCGCATCGAGGTGACGGTCGCGGGTCTTGCGGCGTGCCGAAGAGGCGCGAGTGCTGGTCGTCTCGGCCCCGGCTTCAGTACGGCGAGATGTCACAGGCCTGCTCCAGCGGGCGTGCAACCCGAGCCGCCCGCGGTCCGCCAAGGTCCGGCGCCCGTCACATGACACGGGGTCGGGATGCGGGCCCCGTGGCGCACTTGTCGCAGGTCCGGGCCGGCCGGCTGGCCCAGGATTACCCTGTGCCATGACAAGAACGCTAGCGGTCATCAGCCGCCCGCGGTAGTACCGGCTTCGCCACATCCGCAAGGACAAACGCGCCGGGAGTCGGGAATCCGACGCGCGGGCAAACGGGGGGGCAACCTGTGGATTCGTCAGGATGCATCGGGCCGGATGCCGGGTAGTCTGGGGGACGTGCCAGAGTCCCCGCGTCCCGCGCATCCCCTCAGCGCCGCAGAGGCCCTGCAGCTCACCGCCTCGCGAGCCAAGGACACGACGTTCTTCTTCGACTTCGACGGGGTGCTCTCCCCCGTCACCGACGACCCCGACGCCTCCCAGCCGGTCCCCTCCGTGCTGGGCGTGCTCGAGGAGCTGGCCACCCGGGTGGCCCGCGTCGCGATCGTCTCCGCCCGGCCGGTCAGCTTCCTGCGCTCGCGCTTCCAGTCCCTGGAGCACGTGGATCTCTACGGGCTCTACGGCCTGGAGGTCTGGCACGACGGCGAGGTGGTCACCGAGCCCGCCGCCGAGCCGTGGGTGCCCGCGATGGCCGAGCTGGCCGACCGCGCCCGCGCCGAGCTGCCCGAGGGCGCCTTCGTGGAATACAAGCGGCTCTCCGTCGCCCTGCACTACCGCACGGCGCCGCAGCTCGGCGCCGAGATCGAGCGGTGGGCCCACGAGCAGGCCGAGCGCATCGGCCTGCGCACCCAGGGCGGCCGCATGGTCGTCGAGCTCAAGCCGCCGGTCGACCAGGACAAGGGCATGGTCATCAGCGAGGGCGTGCTCGACGCCGGCTGCGCCTGGTACTTCGGCGACGACATGTCCGACATCAAGGCGTTCGACGCGCTGCGCGCCCGCGAGGCCGTCGACCCGGCCTTCATCGGCGTGTGCGTGGCGGTCGCCAACCCGGAGACCGGCGCCGACGTCTCCAACGCGGCCGACCTGACCCTCGAGTCCCCCGAGGCCGTCGCCGCCTTCCTGACCGAGGCCCTGCCGACCTTCGCCCGCTGACCGAGCGGCACAAGGCCAAGCCCACGCCGTACGAGGGCGGGGCGGGAGCGACGCCACGCCACGCGGAAGCCACGCCACGCCGGGCGGGAGCGACGCCACGCCGGGCGGGGCCGGGCGGCAACGAGCGCACGGGCAAGCACGATCACGGTCAGAAGCGGGCCAGGCCGAGGAGTTCGTCCAGCCAGGCGGGTGGATCATCTTTCCACCAGGCCAGCCGTACGGAGATCGGCGGCGCCTGGCGCAGCGCCCGGTAAGCGACCCCGGGGCGCGGATACTGGTGCGCCGTGGACGACGCGGTGACGCCGACCGCCTGCCCCGCGGCGATGAGGGTCAGCCACTCGTCGATCGCGCCCGTCTCCCGGAGCGAGCCGGGCCGGGCGCCGGGAGGGAACAGTTCCTCGGTCGTCGTGCCGACCCGCGGGACGATCGCGACGGTGTAGCGGGCCAGGTCTTCGAGGCGCAACGTCCGGCGCCGGGCGAGGGCGCTGTCCGTGGCGACCGCGGCGTAGCGGGGCTCCTGACCGATCTCGGCCGTTGCGAAGCGCGGGTCGTCGAGTGGACGGCGGATCACGGCGACGTCCGCGGAGCCGTCGGCCAGGCCCGCCGAGGGCTCGTTGACCTGCACGAAGACCAGCGGCTGGGCCGGATGAGCCGTCGCCCACGCCTTCTGCAGGCGCCGGGTGTGCCGGCCGAGCGCGGCCCAGGAGAAGCCGACGCGGATCTCGCCGCGGTCGGTCACGAGCGCTTCCAGGTGGGCCACTTCATCGAGTACGCGGCGGGCCTGCGCGGCGACCCGAACGCCGGCCGCGGTCAGCTCGACCTGCCGGGTCGTACGCCGGACCAGTGAGACGCCCAGGTGACGTTCGAGGGCGGCGACGGCTCGGGAGACCGACGCCTGGGAAAGTCCGAGCCGGGCCGCCGCGTCGGTGAACGTGCCCGCGTCCACCACTGCCACCAGCGCGCGGAGCTGGCCGACCCGGACATCCATACGTGCAGCGTATAAGTGCGGCGGCGTACGCATTTCCCTTCCGCCCCGGCGCCGCGTTGCCTGGGAGCCATGAAGGGTCTTTCCACGATGCTCGGCAGCGCGACCGCCAACCAGGTCGGGGCGGCGGCGGGCGCCCATGCCTTCGCCGCCGTCGGGCCCGCCGGAGTGGTGGCCGTCCGGCAGCTGGTCGCGGCCGCCGTGCTGCTGCCCGTGGCGCGCCCGGACCCGCGCCGGTTCACGCGGGCGCAGTGGTGGCCGGTGCTGCTGCTCGCGGCGGTGTTCGCGGTGATGAACCTGAGCGTCTACACGGCGATCGACCGGATCGGGCTGGGCCTGACCGTCACGCTGGAGGTGCTCGGGCCGCTGGCCGTGGCACTGCTCGGCTCGCGGACCCGCGCCGACCTGGCCTGTGCGGTGGCCGCGGCGACGGGGGTCTATGTGCTGGTGCTGCCCGGGCCGGCGAGCGACTGGACGGGCATCGCCGTGGCGCTGCTCGCGGCCGGGTGCTGGGCGGCGTACATCCTGCTCAATCGGGTGATCGGAGCGCGGCTGCCCGGAGTGGAGGGGCTGGCCGTGGCGACGTCACTGTCGGCGCTCGGCTATCTGCCGCTCGCCGTGGTGCTGGCCGTCGAGGGCCGGTGGAGTGCCGGGGCGCTGCTGTGGGCCGCGGTGGCCGGGGTGCTCAGTGCCGTCCCGTACGCCGGGGATCTGATCGCTCTTCGCCATGTGCCGCCGCGCGTTTTCGGGATGTTCATGAGCGTGCACCCGGTGCTGGCGGCGCTGAGCGGGCTGGTGCTGCTCGGACAGGCGCTGCGGCCGCACGAGTGGGCCGGCATCGTGATCGTGATCACCGTCCTCGCCGCCGCCAACCACCGCCGCACCGCCTCGGCGAAAGGCCGGCAAGGCGGCGAAGAAATCGCGCGCAAAGGCAGGAAGGCCGACGAGGGCCAGGAGGTGAGCGAAGGCCAGGAGGTAGGCGAAGGCCAGGAGGTGGACAAAGAGCGGCGGCGGGAAAGCGGGCGACAGCGGGGAGAAAAGCAGCAGGCTCAGGCGCCGTAACGACGCTGGCGGCCCGCATAGGACCGCAACGCCCGCAGGAAGTCTGTCCGCCGGAAATCGGGCCAGTTGGCGTCGTGGAAGTAGAACTCCGAGTGCGCCGACTGCCACAGCAGGAAGCCCGACAGCCGCTGCTCCCCGCTCGTGCGGATGACCAGGTCGGGATCGGGCTGCCCGGCGGTGTAGAGGTGCTCGGCGATGTGCTCGACGTCGAGGATCTCGGCCAGCTCCTCGAGGGTGCGGCCGGCTGCGGCGTGCTCGTAGAGCAACGAGCGCACGGCGTCGGTGATCTCGCGGCGGCCGCCATAGCCCACCGCCATGTTGACCTCGACGCCCTCGGTGCGGTCGCGGGTCTTCTCCTGGGCGGCCTTGAGGGCGACCGCGGTGTGGGCGGGCAGCACGTCGAGCGCGCCGACGATGCGCAGCCGCCACGGGTTGCCCTCCTCGGCCAGCTCGGTGGCGAGGTCCTCGATGATGGTGAGCAGCGGGTCGAGCTCGGCCGCCGGGCGCTGCAGGTTGTCGGTGGCGAGCAGATAGAGCGTCACGTGCTTGATGCCGGCCTGGTCGCACCAGCCCAGCAGCTCCTTGACCCGGGTCGCGCCGACCCGGTGCCCGTCGTTGGGGTCGACGTAGCCCATCTCGCGGGCCCAGCGCCGGTTGCCGTCGCACATGACGCCGACGTGCTGGGGCACCGGCTTGCCCGCCAGCCGGCCGGCGAGCCGCCGCTCGTAGAGGGAGTAGACCAGTGACCGCACACTCATCGCGCCCAAGCCTATCGGCAGCCCGCGCGGGCTCAAGAGGGCGGCGGGACCAACCGGACGATCTCGGCCCCGATGCGCCCGATAGTGCGAAGATCGAAAACTCCGTCACCGAGCCCCAGATCCACCATACGGTGGAATATCCGCTCGTCGCGGCGGGCGGCGCGCACCGCGGCGTCCACGACGCGCGGCTGCCGGGTCAGCAGCGTCGCGAAGCCGGAGTGACGAAGATGACGTCCGAGCCGGGCCCGCAACGCGCGGGTGTAGTGCCGGCCCGCGGTGTCCGGCCCGGCCGCCGCGGCCGCCCCGGCGAGGGCCCCCGACAGCACCGCATAGAAGATGCCCTCGCCGGTGAAGGGGTTGATCAGCGAGAGCGCGTCGCCGGCGAGCAGCACGGGTCCGCGGGCGGGCGCCGGGCGGTGGGTGGACAACGGCAGGTGGTGCGCGCGCAGGCTCTCCGGCTCGGCGCCGGGCAGGAGCTGCCCGAGCCGTTCCACCAGGTACGCCTTCGTGAGCGGCGTGCCCCGTAACACCTCGCCGTACCCGACGTTGGCCGTGCCGTCGCCGATCGGGAACTCCCACGCGTACGCGGGCCAGCGCGCCGACGTGGTCTTGATCAGTTGCTCGGTGACCGTCGCCGGCCGATAGCCCCGGATGGCCAGGGCGAGATGGCCGCTCGGGTTGACGCGGTCGCCCCGCTGACGTCGTACCGTCGAACCGGCGCCGTCCGCACCCACCAGGACGCGCGCTCGCAAGGTCCCGTCGATGGTGATCGCGCCGGGTTCCACCGTAATCTCGTGAACGGTGTGCCGGCGCAGCTCGGAGCCCCGGTCGACGGCGGCCGCGACCAGCCGGGCGTCGAAGACTCGGCGTGGCACGGTGTGCGCGGGGCGCGGCAGCCGGCGAGAAACGTCACCGCCGCCGGGCGCGACCAGGCGCAGCCGCTCGACCGGCGGGTAGCCGTCGGTCACTCCCGTCACGCCCAGGTCCGCCAGCACGTCGAGGGTCTCGGCGGCGATCCCGTCCCCGCACGGCTTGTCGCGCGGAAAGAACGATCGATCCAGCAGCACCACTGAGGCACCGGACCGGCGCGCGGCGATCGCGGCGGCACAACCCGCGGGGCCCGCCCCGGCGATCGCGACGTCCCAGATCATGACGTCATCCGCCGTACGCGCCACAGGGCGAAGAGCGTGAGCAGCGCGGCGGCCACCAGCGGGGCGCCGTCGCGGATCAGGCCGTCGACGCCGAGCAGCAGATAGCAGAGCGGCAGATCGATCACGAGCACGCCGACGGTGATCCACGCCAGGAAACCGGACGCCCACGCCTTGCCGCGCATCAGGAACGCGGTCGCGAGCAGCACCGCGTAGCTGGCCGCGATGCCCGCGCCGAACCAGAAGACGACCGCGAGCAGCCACTGCGGACGGTGGCCGAGCTCACTGACCGAGATGAGCGCGGGCACCAGCATCAGCGGGCTGAAGGTGAAGGCCGCCACGCGCGCGGTGATCGCCCAGCCGGCCAGCGGCGGGCGCTTCGGCGTGGCCTCCTGCCAGCGCAGGCCCTCGCGGGTGACGACCAGCTTGTTCGGGTGCCGGACCAGGTGAGTCTGGACGCCCGGGTGCCGGTAGAGCAGCGCGACCACCAGCACACACAGGGCGACGAGGACGGCGAAGCCCAGCACGCCCGGCGTCGGGGGCGTGCCGCTGCGGGGCACCACGAGCCGGCCGACCGCGAAGATCGTCGTGACGGCCAGGATCAGCCCGAGGGGACGCGCGGCGGCCCGCCCCCGGCGGACGTGCCAGATCAAGACCAACCAGCCGACGGTACGCAGGAGCGCCCAGCCCGTCCGGACCGCGAGCCCGAAGCCGTGCTCCGGCGCGTACCAGTAGTTGAGCAGCTCGACCACCGCGGTCGCCGCCGCCGTCGCGACCAGGAGAAAGGTCAGCACCCGGACGACGCGCGGGCGCCCGTAGTCGGCGATCACGGGCGCCCCGACGGTGGTCATGAGCCGAAATTGCCCGGGCTACCCGTCCTTCAACCGTGCTTTGAGCGCGTCGAGTTCGGACCAGAGGACGGCCGGGAGCTTCTCGCCGAACTTCGCGAACCACTCCTCGACGTGCGGGAGCTCGGCGCGCCACTCGTCCGGGTCGACGGTCAGGGCGGCGGCCAGGTCGGCCGGGTCGAGGTCGAGGCCGGTCAGGTCGAGCGCCTCGGGCGGGGGCACGGGCCCGATCGGGGTCTCGACGGCGGGCGCGGTGCCGTCGAGGCGCTCGGTGATCCACTTGAGGACGCGGATGTTCTCGCCGAAGCCGGGCCACAGGAAGCGCCCGTCGCCGCCGCGGCGGAACCAGTTGACGTAGAACACCTTCGGCAGCTTGTCCGGGGTCGCCTTGCCCAGCTCGATCCAGTGGTTGAAGTGGTCGCCGGCGTGATAGCCGATGAACGGCAGCATCGCCATCGGGTCGCGGCGCACCACGCCCACCTGACCGGCGGCCGCCGCGGTCGTCTCCGAGGAGAGGGTCGCCCCGAGATAGACCCCGTGGACCCAGTCGCGGGCCTCCGTGACGAGCGGCACAGTGGTGCGGCGCCGGCCTCCGAAGAGGATCGCGTCGATGGGGACGCCGCGCGGGTCGTCGTACTCGGGGGCCAGGACGGGGCACTGGCTGATGGGCGTACAGAAGCGGCTGTTGGGGTGGCTCGAAGGGGTTGCCGACTCCGGGGTCCAGCCGGCGCCGCGCCAGTCGGTCAGGTGCGCGGGCGGTTCCCCCATGCCCTCCCACCAGACGTCGCCGTCGTCGGTGCGGGCGACGTTGGTGAAGATCGAGTTGCCGCGGGCCAGGGTGCGCATCGCGTTCGGGTTCGTGTGTTCGTCGGTGCCCGGGGCGACGCCGAAGAGGCCGTACTCGGGATTGGTCGCCCACAGCCGCCCGTCGGAGCCGAAGCGCATCCACGCGATGTCGTCGCCGACCGTCTCGACCTTCCAGCCCGGCAGCGTGGGCTCGAGCATCGCCAGGTTGGTCTTGCCGCAGGCCGACGGGAACGCCCCGGCCACGTAGCGGACCCGCCCGGCCGGCGAGGTCAGCTTCATGATCAGCATGTGCTCGGCCAGCCAGCCCTCGTCCCGGGCGGCGACGCTGGCGATGCGCAGCGCGAAGCATTTCTTGCCGAGCAGGGAGTTGCCGCCGTAGCCGGAGCCGTAGGACCAGATCTCGCGCGTCTCGGGGAAGTGCGAGATGTACTTCGTCTCGTTGCACGGCCACGCCGCCGCTGACATCGGGGCGCCCACGGAGTGCAGGGCCGGGACGAAGTCGGCGTCGGTGCCCATGGCCTCGAGCACAGCGGTGCCCATCCGGGTCATGATCCGCATGCTGGCGGCGACGTAGGCGCTGTCGGTGAGCTCGACGCCGAACATCGGGTCCGGGGCGTCGAGGGGACCCATGCAGAACGGGACGACGTACATGGTCCGGCCCCGCATGCTGCCGCGGTAGAGCTCGGTCATCGTGGCCTTCATCTCGGCCGGCGCCATCCAGTTGTTCGTGGGGCCGGCGTCGGCGGGATCGGTGGAGCAGATGAAGGTGCGCTCCTCGACCCGGGCGACGTCCCCGGGGTCGGTGCGGGCCCAGAAGGAGTTCGGCCGGCGGCCGGGGTCGAGGCGCACGAGCGTGCCGGCGGCGACGAGCTCGTCGGTGAGGCGGACCCACTCGGCGTCGGAGCCGTCGCACCAGTGCACACGGTCGGGGAGGGTGAGGGCTGTCACTTCGCGGACCCAGTCGAGCAGGCGGACATGATCGGTCATGAGCGATTCCCTTCGCCGGAAGTTCCGTCAGCCTAGGGGCTCCGACCGTGATTTCTTCGGCTCCAGTGGACTTTCTCCGCTTTTTCTTCGGTCGAGCTGCGCAGTGGCGTTCGAATCTTCGCGGTTTGCCGCACGTCCGCTCAGGGAGCGCTCCCACTTTCACAAAATGGACAAAACGCCTTAAGCTGGTCTTTGCTCCCACTCCTCGCGCCAGGAGGCGGAATGACCTCAGACAGTGACACCGCGTTGCTCGCGGCCGTACGGGCCGGGGACACCGCCGCCTACGGCGTTCTCTACGAACGGCACCGGGCCGCGGCCCGCACGCTGGCCCGCGCCCTGGTGCACGACCCCGCGGACGCCGACGACCTGGTCGCCGAGACCTTCGCCAAGGTGTTCGCCACCCTGCGTGCCGGGCGGGGACCCCTCGTGGCGTTCCGTGCCTACGTGAACACGACCCTGCGCCACGTGTCCTACCACCGGGCCCGGCGCGACCGCCGGCTCGAGTTCACCGACGATCTGACCAGGTACGACTCCGGGCAGCCGTTCCTCGACCCGGCCCTCGACCGGCTCGAGCGCACCTATGCCGCGCAGGCCTTTCGCGCGCTGCCCGACCGGTGGCGTGACGTGCTGTGGCGTACCGAGGTGGAGGGCGCCACCCCCGCCGAGGTCGCCCCGCAGCTGGGCCTCACGCCGAACGCGGTCGCCGTCCTCGCCCACCGGGCGCGCGAAGGATTGCGCCGGCTCTATCTCCAGCAGCACGTGGCGGCCGCGGACACGCCCGAGTGCCGCTGGGCCGGCGACCGGCTGGGGGGACGGGTGCGCGGACGACTCGCGCAGCGGGATTCCGTACGGCTGGAATCGCACCTGTCCTGGTGCGCCGACTGCCGCGCGCAGCTCGCCGAGGTTACGGAAATTGACCAAGTAGGTCACCGTCAGTACCGCCAACGGCAACCCGCGAGCCCCGCAGATTAAGAGTCGCGAACGAAAACAGCGGTACGTGACCCGCCCCGGTACTCTCGGGGACGTGCCTGCTGCCACGATCATGCCCGCGCTGCGGGCACGCTTCGGGGCCCTGGTGCGCGAGGTCGGCAAGTTCGGCACCGTCGGCGGCATCGCGTTCGCCATCGACCTCGCTCTCTTCAACGTGTTCCTGCAGGCCGGGGCGGAGTCCCTGCTCGCCAAGACCGGATCCACCCTGATCGCCACCACGGTGGCCTTCGCGGGCAACAGATTCTGGACCTGGCGGCACCGCTCGCACAGCAACATGGCCCGGCAGTACACGTTGTTCTTCCTGCTCAACGGGGTGGGTCTCGGCATCGGGCTGGCCTGCCTCGCGATCAGTCACTACGGGCTCGGCTCGATCTGGCCCGAGTTCCAGACCCCGCTCGCGGACAACATCTCCGGCCAGCTGGTCGGCACCGCGATCGGCACCCTCTTCCGTTTCTGGTCCTACCGCCGCTTCGTGTTCGGCGAGCACCCGGGCACCGAGCCGGCCCGGCCGGCCGCACCCCAGGACCCGGCCCCGCCGGCCGGTGAGGCGGCACCGCAGCAGCCCCCGCACGCGTCAGCGCCCCGGGCTGTCCCGCGCATGTGACGACGATCGCGCCTTCCGGCTCGATTCCTCGTCCGCGCCCTTCCCCCCGTAAGGTTGCCCAATGCCCTCAGCTCGCCCGCTGTCGGAACGTCTGCGCCGCCTGGCTCCCGAGGCCCTCGCGTTCGGCGCGATCGGTGCCGCCAACACGCTGCTCTACATGGCCATCACCTGGGCCCTGCTGCCCATCGGAGCCGTGAAGGCCAGCGTCGTCGCGACGGTCGTGACCACCACGCTGGCCTACCTCGCCAACCGCTACTGGACGTACCGCAACCACACCCGCAGCGCGCTCCGCCGGGAGTACACGCTGTTCTTCGGCTTCAACCTGGTCGGCATGGTCATCCAGTCCGGGGCCGTGACGATCGGCAAGTACGGCTTCGGGCTCTCCGAGGAGAAGGACGCCGTCCTGTTCATGGGCGTCACCCTGATCGGCATCGTGGTCGCCACGGTGTTCCGCTTCTGGGCCTACCGGACCTTCGTCTTCCTCAAGCCCCCGGTCGACGGGCACGAGGCCGCCGTCGCGGAGATGGACGTCGCCGCGGGCCTGGCCGAGCTCAGCGCCGAGGCGGAGGACCGCCTGGACGTGGAGATCGCGCAGGAGATCGACGCGCAGCGCCGCGCTGTCTGACCCGTACCTCCGGTTCCGGTTCCTCCTCGTCCTCATCGTCGTCCGGCCGCAGCTCGCGGTCGGTCTCGATGAGTTCGTAGAGCGTCGTCTGCACCTGGTGCACGTGCGGCACCGACACCAGCACCGCCGACTGTTCGCCGATCGAGTCGACGGTGAGGGTGCCGCAGCCCAGCGCCCGGTCCAGCAGCGACTGGTTCGTCACGTGGTCATTGACCCGGTTGAGCGGCAGATCCCGCCGCTCCCGGGCCACGACCCCGTCCTGCAGCAGGATCCGCTCGTCCGTGAAGACGTAGTGCGTGGTCCGCCACACCAGCAGCGGCCAGACGCCCCGGCGCACGGCCACCCAGAGCGTGATCGCGCCGACCACGCACACCCCGATGGCACCGCCGGTCGTCCGGGGGAGCATCACCCACGTCATGATGAAGACGGCCAGGGTCGCGAGCAGGACGATGCTCGGCCACACGGCCGCCTTGGCGTGCGGGTGGAGGTGGAGGACGACCTCCTCCTCCTCGGTCAGGACCTCGTCCGGGAAGGGCACGCCGTCAGCGTACGGTGCTTTTTCCCCTGGTTCTTCTCGGCGCGTGTTTCTCTCACCGGACGGTTTTCCCCGGTGCGTGTTTCTCTCACCGGACGGTTTTCCCCGGCGCGTGTTCTTCTTACCGGACGTGCAGCACGTCACCCGCCGAGACGCGACGCTCGGCGCCTTCGCCGGTACGGATGACCAGCTGGCCGTCGCGGTCCACATCGGTGACTTCGCCGGTCACCTCGCCGCCCGCGGGCAGCAGCACCCGCACGGGCCGGCCCAGCGTGGCGCAGTCCCGCCGGTACGCCGCGAGCAGCCCGCACATCTCCGCGTCGCCGCCCGCCTCGCGCCAGCCGCCGTACCAGCGGTCGAAGCTCCGCAGCAGCGCGCGCAGCAGCGGGTCCCGGTCGGTGCTCGTGGCGCCCGCCTCGAAGAGGGAGGTGGCGGGGAGGCCGTTGGTCGGCGGAAGCTCGGCCGCCTTGGTCGAGACGTTGAGACCGATGCCGACGACGACCGCGTCGCCGGTGACTTCGGCGAGGATGCCGGCGGTCTTGCCGTACTCCCCCGGGTCTTTCTCCGGCCGGGCCAGGAGGTCGTTGGGCCATTTGAGGGCGGCGTCGACCTCGGCGACGCGGCGCACAGCCTCGAGCAGGGCCACCCCGGCCAGCAGGGGCAACCAACCCCAGGCCCGCTGCGGTACGGCCGGCCAGTCCCGCTCCGGATCGGCCGCACCGGGCCGCAGCAGCACACTGAGCGTCAGCCCGGCCCGCGGCGGCGACACCCACTGCCTGTCCCGCCGCCCACGCCCGGCCACCTGCTGCTCGGCGACGACGATCAGGCCCTCGCCGGCGCCCTCCCGCGCGGCGTCGGCCACGTCGGCGTTGGTCGAGCCGGTCTCCCCGACCACGTCGAGCCGCCGCCAGAAGCCGCCCGGCACGACCAGCGCACGCTGGAGCGAGCGGGCGCCCAGCGGCGGCCGGGTGAGATCCGAGTACGGCGAGGCGGACATGACCAAACCCTAGCCGGGGCAGCTCACGTCGGTTCGGCCGCGTGACGGCTGCGGTAGACGGTGCTGCGCGGGTCGGCGGGCTCGACCGGATCGGCGCCGGGCCGGGGGCGGGGACTCGGGCGCGGGCGGGGACGCTGCTCTCCCGCGCGCTGGCGGCGCATCCTGAGCTGGCGGCGGGGCAGCTCCTCCCGCTGCGGCGCCCAGCTGAGGTCGGGCAGGGCCGCTTCCGGCAGGTCGGGAACCGTCCAGATCGGGCCTTCGACGCTCTCGGGGCGGCCGGCCAGCGGGCCCGCGACGCTCTCGGGCCGGCCGGCCAGCGGGCCTTCGACGCTTTCGGGGCGGCCGGCCAGCGGACCCGCGACCGGCTGGGGCTCGACGGGGACCCGCTGCGGGAGCGGGGACATCGGTTCCGTGGACCGGGGGCGCCAGTCCAGGGGGAGCATCGCCGTGGGTTCCGCCTCGGCTTCCGGCTGGGCCGGGGCGACGGGCGGGGGGACCTGCGGGAGGCGTTCCACCGGGACGGGCCAGCCGTAGCCCGCGTCCGGGGCGGGTGTCCAGTAGTCGCCGGTCACGGGCTCGTCGCGGTACTCGGGGCGGACCCAGCCGTCGACGCGGTCGCCGTACCGGGGCTGGTCGTCCTGCTTCTTCTCCTCCGGCCGCCAGGGCCGGATGGCGGCCGCGTCGTCCGGCTCGGAGCGGGTGTTGAGCGGCCATCGGTCGCGGCCTTCGGCGTTGCGGTCGACGCGGGTGCCGGTGCTGCGCTCGACGTTGAGGCGCTCGCGGACGATGCGGCCGGGGGCGTGCAGGGTCTCGGCGTCCGGGAGGCGGGCGGGGGCGGCGTCGAGCGGGCGCATCCGCTGGTTGACATCGATCATCGCCGCCGGGCGGGGCCGCGTGTTCAGGCCGGGCGGGTTGCGCTGGGCGTTCATGCCGGGCGGGTTGCGCTGCGCGTTCATGGGGGTCCGCTTGGGCAGGTCCAGCGGCGCGCTCATTGCCGGCCGCTTGGGCAGGTCCAGCGGCGTGCCCACAGCCGTCCGCTGGGGCAGGTCGAGCTGCGTGCCCATCGCCGGCCGCTGGGGCAGGTCGAGCTGCGCGTTCGACGCCGGAGCCGGGCGGGCGGCCGGCGGCGTGGCGCTGTCGCGGTGGGGGCGGGTGGCGCCGCGGCGGCGGCTGCGCGGGCCCTGGCTCGGCCCGGCCGGGGTCCGGCGGTCGCGCGGGCCCGGCTCGGCCGGGGTCGGGCGGTCGCGCGCGCCCGGGCTCGGCTCGGCCGGGGTCCGGCGGCTGGCGCGGCGCTGCCGGCCACGCTCGGTCGTGCCGCGGCGGCGCTCGGGGCCGGACGCCTCGAACAGGATCCTGCGGAAAACGATGAGCGTGGTGATGCCACCGACGATCAAGGCCACGCCGACGGGGGTCATCCATGTCGTCACGGGGGATGTAACGAATGGTGCAATAGGAACGAAACGTTCGGCCCCTTGCGCTCCGGGGCGCATCGGTGCCCACCGCTCGATACGATCATCCGGTGAGCGCAGTGGAGAACATTCACACCACCGCCGGCAAGCTGGCCGACCTGACGCAGCGCACCGAGGATGCCGTGCACGCCGGCTCCGAGCGCGCCGTCGAGAAGCAGCACGCGCGCGGCAAGAAGACGGCGCGCGAGCGGATCGAGATGCTGCTCGACGAGGGTTCCTTCGTGGAGCTCGACGGGCTGGCGCGGCACCGGTCGACCAATTTCGGGCTCGAGCGCAACCGGCCGTACGGGGATGGTGTCGTCACCGGTCACGGCACGATCGACGGCCGTCAGGTGTGCGTGTTCTCGCAGGACTTCACGGTGTTCGGCGGGTCGCTGGGCGAGGTCTTCGGCGAGAAGATCGTCAAGGTGCTCGACCTCGCCATGAAGATCGGCTGCCCGATCATCGGCATCAACGACTCCGGCGGCGCGCGCATCCAGGAGGGCGTCGTCGCGCTGGGGCTCTACGCGGACATCTTCTTCCGGAACGTACGAGCCAGCGGGGTCATCCCCCAGATCTCACTGATCATGGGCCCGTGCGCGGGCGGCGCCGTCTACTCGCCGGCGATCACCGACTTCACGGTCATGGTCGACCAGACGTCGCACATGTTCATCACCGGACCCGACGTCATCCGCACGGTCACCGGCGAGGACGTCGGCATGGAGGAGCTGGGCGGCGCGCGTACGCACAACACGCGCAGCGGCAACGCGCACTATCTGGCGTCGGACGAGGAGGACGCCGTCGACTACGTACGCGCGCTCCTCACCTATCTGCCGAGCAACAACCTCGACGAGCCTGCTTTTGTTGAAGCCGCTGCCGACCTCGAACCGTCGGTGGACGACCTTGCCCTCGACACGCTCATCCCCGACTCGGCGAACCAGCCCTACGACATCCACGCGGTCATCGAGGCCGTGGTCGAGGACTTCCTCGAGATCCAGCCCCTCTACGCGCCGAACATCGTGATCGGATTCGGACGCGTCGAGGGCCGGCCGGTCGGGATCGTCGCCAACCAGCCGATGCACTTCGCGGGCACCCTGGACATCGCCGCGTCCGAGAAGGCGGCGCGATTCGTGCGTACCTGCGACGCCTTCAACATCCCGGTGCTGACCTTCGTCGACGTGCCCGGCTTCCTGCCCGGCACCGACCAGGAATGGGACGGGATCATCCGGCGCGGGGCCAAGCTCATTTATGCGTACGCGGAAGCGACCGTGCCGAAGGTGACAGTGATCACGCGGAAGGCGTACGGCGGCGCCTACGACGTGATGGGCTCCAAGCACCTCGGCGCCGACATGAACTTCGCGTGGCCGACGGCGCAGATCGCGGTCATGGGCGCCCAGGGCGCGGTCAATATCCTCTACCGGGGCGAGCTGGCGGCGGCTGAGGACCCGGCGTCGCTGCGCACCTCGCTGATCCAGGAGTACGAGGACACGCTCGCCAACCCGTACATCGCCGCCGAACGAGGCTACGTCGACGCCGTGATCGCCCCGTCCACCACGCGCGCCCAGGTCACCCGCGCCCTGCGTACACTCCGCACCAAGCGCGAAACGCTGCCGCCCAAGAAGCACGGCAACATCCCGCTCTGATCATCGTCAGGCGGTGCTGAGCTCCGGCAGCCACTGGCCCGCGAGCAGGAAGGCGCCCACGACCAGGGCGGCGAGGTCGACCACGAGGAAGACGCCGACCCAGAAGAGCGCGGGTACCCGGGTCACGCCGGCCAGCTGATCGGCGTCGGACTCGGGCATGCGGCCCCGGCTGCGCAACTTCTGCAGCTCGAAGACCGGCCGCACCCCGCCGAAGAGCAGGAACCACACGGAGGCGTACGCGAAAACCGCCTGCACCTGCGGCGACGCGTACCAGGAGACGGCGAGCACGATCGCCCCCGTCACCACCAGCGACAGCACGCCGAACAGGTTGCGGATGTTGATGAGCATCAGCAGCAGCAGGACGACGGCGAGCCAGAGCAGCAGCGTGATCCTGTTCCCGCCGAGCAGCCACGCCCCGCCGAGCCCCACCAGCGACGGCGCGATGTAGCCCGCCAGCAGCGTGAACATCATCCCGGGCCCGGTCGGCCGCCCCGCCGAGAGCGTCAGCCCGGACGTGTCGAACTCCAGCCGGATGCCCCGCAGCTTCCGCCCGGTCAGCAACGCCACCAGCGCGTGCCCGCCCTCGTGGGCGATGGTCACGGCGTTCCGCGCGATCCGCCACACCGGCCGGAAGGCCACCGCCGCGAACCCGATCACGGCCGTGACCAGCACGAGCACGCCGGGAGGATCGGGCTGGGCGCTCATGAGCGTGTCCCAGAGGTCAGGCAGCGAGTCGATCGACACAGCCCGGGAGCGTAGCCGATGAGCTTGTGCGACGCCCCCGTCCACACCCGCGGAGCAGGCGCGTCACTGCTTCCAGAGCTGGGCCACGCTCACCCCGAAGGTACGCAACAAGCGCCGCAACAGAGGCAGCGAAAGCCCCACCACGTTGCCGTGATCGCCCTCGATCCGTTCGACGAACGCCCCGCCCAGCCCGTCGATGGTGAACGACCCCGCCACGTGGAGCGGCTCCCCCGAAGCCACGTAGGCCGCGATCTCCGAGTCACTCACATTCGCGAAATGCACGACTGTCCCGGCGCTCTCCCCGACCGCCCGGGCTGCGCCCCCGTCCGAACTCAACTCGATCAGGTGATGCCCGGTGTGCAGCACCCCCGACCGTCCCCGCATCGCCCGCCACCGACGGGTCGCCTCATCGGCATCGCGCGGCTTCCCGAGAATCTCCCCGTCGAAGGCCAGCACCGAGTCACACCCCAGCACCAGCACTCCTGCCTCCGCCGGCAACGTCGCCGCCACGGCCTCCGCCTTCAACCGCCCCAGCGAAAGACTCAACTCGGCCGGGTCGGACGTCACCACCACCGACTCGTCAACCCCACTGACCTGCACCGAAGGATCGAACCCGGCCGCCCGCAACAACCCGAGCCGCGCCGGACTGGCAGAAGCGAGAACAAGCCGATAGCCGGAAGCATGCGTCACAGCCGCCTACGCTAGCCCGACCGCCGGCCCCGGGTCGAAGAACCCAGCCCCCACCGGCCGAACCACCCGTCACGCAATCCCCCTATCACTGGCCCCGGGTCGAAGTCCCCGGCCGCAGGCGACCGGATAACCGCCGGACCACCCCGGCGCACCTCCCACACCTCCTCACCCGGCCTCCACCCCGCCGGCCGCCGGGGCTCCTCCGCCGGCGCCCCGCCCGCCGGCCGCCCCTGAGCCAGCAACGGCACATGCTCAGCCGCCCCGCTCCCGGAACTCCCACCAACGACATACCCGGACGGCAACACCGACCGCCCCGGCACCGACCTCCCCGGCCCACCCGGCTCGCCTGGCGCACCTGGTGTCCCCGTCCAGCTCCCCGGCCCTCGGCTCCCCGGCCCGTCCGGCACCTCGGGCCCTCGCACCCCAGGCTGCGCGAATTGCCCAGGCTGACTCGGCAGACCCGACCGGCTCCCCACACCCGGCCGGCCAGGCTGTCCTCCCCCACCCGCTTGCCCGAACGCTCCTGAGCCACCTCGCTGACCAGGCAGTCCCCACCTCCCCGGCGCCCCGGGCCGCCCCGCTGCGTCCGCCCGTCCAGTTCGGAAACCACCGGGCGCCCCAACCGACCCCGGCCCTCCAATCAACCCCAGCCCCGCCCCAGCGCCCGGGCTCGCCACTCCTGCCCCTGCCGCTCCCGGCACCGTCCCAACCCCGCTCAATCCCGTCCCCGAGCCGCCAGATACCCCCGCCGAACTCCCCAAGCCCGGCAACAGCGCAGCCCCTCCCGCCAAGCCCACCGCACTCTGTCCAACTCCAGCACCGACCCGCCCCGAGGAACCGTCAGCAAGAACCGCCCCCGGAGCACCCACGCCCGCCCCGCCGCCGGAGGACAACGCGTCACCCATCGCCACGTCGGCCGACGGCACCCGGAGCTTGGCTTCGGCGCTGATCAGAGTGCTGCTCAGCGCGTACATGACGGGTCGGGCCAATCTGTTGAGCCGCTCCCGCTCGGCCGCAACCGAAGCCGCAGCCGCCGCGGCGACCGACGCTCCCAGGCCCCCACCCGCGATGTCCCCGGCCGTTGACGCCGAACTCGGCGCACCGATAACGCTCGGCACAGCCCGCGCAGCACTAGGAACAGCCCGAGCACCCGCCGCTCCCGTCCCGGACATGACGCCGGAAGTCGAAGCCGCACTCGATCCGATCCCGGGTGCCGCTGCCGCACCGCGCGAGCCTGTCGCCGGCGACCGCGTGACCGCCGGCCCCGGCGCCGGGGTGGCGCCGGCCGCCCGCACCCACTCCCGGTACAGCGGCTCGATCTTCGCCCGCGCCTCCGCCAGCGCCGACACCCCGGCACCGAAGGCGGAGTAGTTCGCCACGGCCACCTCATAGGTCTCGCGAAGATCGGCGATCAACCGATCCAGCCGCCCGACATAGGCCGCAGCCGCCGGACTCCGCGCGGGCGGCCACACCGCGACCAGATCATCCCGGTACGCAGTCACCCGCCGAAGATGCGTCTCCACCAGCTCCGCCGTCTCCCGCCAGCCGGCCACCACGCCGAAGTGCGCATCGGTCCGCTGATCCCGCAGCACCGACCACACGTCCCCGAGATCCCGCGACTGCCAATCGGTCCCGCCGTAGCCCCCGCCCCCGTCGAACTCCATCAGCGCCCCACCCGCCCGTCGCCAGTCCCGGCCCCGTCCCCCTCTGGCGAATCTCCGCCGAACGCCTCGGCCAGCCGCGCCGCGCCCGAATCTCCGCCGAACGTCTCAGCCAACCGCGCCGCGCCCGAATCTCCGCCGAACGTCTCAGCCAACCGCGCCGCGCCCGACGACGCGGGCCGGCCTCCGCCGCTCACGGCACTCGACGCGCCCTCGAAGGCGGCGGCGATGTCCCCGACACGCGCGCTCGCGAAGGCGTCGGCGCCCCGATATCGCTCGCTGACGTCGTGGGCCGCCCAGGCCACGCGTACGGTCGCGGGGGCGAAACCCACCGCGTTGGCGACCGTGCGCACCTGGGCCGTCGCGTGCTGGTGCAGGAAGCTGCGCAGCTCGGGGAACGCCTCGTCGCCCGCGGGCAGCCGGGTGCTCATCATGGCGGTCACGTGGTCGAGGTGGGGACCGAAGCCCTTCGCGACCTCGGCCGCCAGCGCACGGGCGATGTCCTCCATCGCCTCGATGTCGACCTCGACCGAGACCTGGTCGCGCAGGTCCTCCTCCGGTGTCATTGCCGCACCTCCCGCCGCGGGCCGGGCGGCCGGATCGCCGCCGTGGGCCGAGGCTAGCGAGAAAGAGGAGATCCCTTCGAGTCCCGAAGGCGAGCCTGTGGATAACTCGCGCCTGTGGATAACTAACGCGGCAGACCCGACGCGCGCCATGATGGGGGCGACCCGCCCGGGCGTCCGCTCGTTGTCCAGAGCGTGGCGCGGGGTTGCGGGGCTGGCGAGTCATGGCGGCCGGACAGGGCGATGACCAGGGCGGCCAGCTCTTCCGGGGCGGGCTCGCCGCGAACCACGCTGACCAGCGGTTCCTCATCCATCGATCAAGCGTACGGTCTCACTCAGCGTGACGCGGTGACACGCATCCCACACAGGGCTGATCGATTCGCTGCCGCTCGACAGGACCGGGTATTTTCTGCGTGATGTCTACTTCCCCCCCGCTCGTTGTCGCTGACCGCTACCGGCTCGTCGCGCCGCTCGGTCAGGGCGGGATGGGTCGTGTCTGGCGGGCGACCGACGTCGTCCTGCACCGCGACGTCGCGATCAAGGAGCTCGTGCCACCGCCCGGCCTGACGCCGGACGAGCGGCAGGAGATGCGCGAGCGCTCCCTGCGCGAGGCGCGGGCGATCGCCCGGCTCAACAACATCAACGTGGTGCGCGTCTTCGACGTCCTGCGCACGGACGCCGACCCGTGGATCGTGATGGAGTACGTCCCCTCGCGCTCCCTTCAGGACATCCTGGCCGCCGACGGGCCGTTCAATCCGGTTCGCGCCGCCGAGATCGGCCTGGGCGTGCTCGGGGCCCTCGGGGCGGCCCACCGCGCCGGCGTGGTCCACCGCGACGTCAAGCCGGGCAACGTGCTCATCGGCGAGGACGGCCGCGTCGTGCTCACCGACTTCGGCCTGGCGACGGTTCCCGGCGACCCCAATGTCACCCGCACGGGTCTGGTGCTGGGCTCCCCGGCCTACATCGCGCCGGAGCGCGCCCGCGACGGCACGGCCGGCCCCGGCGCCGATCTCTGGTCCCTCGGCGCCACCCTCTATGCCGCGGTGGAAGGCGCCTCGCCCTTCGCCCGCCCGTCCGCGATCGCGACCCTGGCCGCCCTCGCCACGGAAAATCCGCCGCCCGCCCGCAACGCCGGGCCGCTCAAGCCTGTCCTCAACGGCCTGCTCCGCAAGGACCCCGCGCACCGCATCAACGCCGAAGAGGCCGAGCGGTTGCTGCTCCGCGCCGCCGGCCGACGCTCCAAGCTCAGCTTCCCGATGAGCCCGACCATGCGCCGCCCCGGCGCGGGCCGCGAACGCCCGCCGATCGTCCCCGGCATCTCGGCGAGCGCTCCGGTCGTCCCCGGCCCGCGCCCGCCCGTCACCCAGGGCCGCGCCGACCAGGCTCACCCTCCCGCGGCCCAGGGCCGCCAGCCCGGCCAGCAGCTGCCCCCGGCCGCGCAGAGCCGCCCACCCGCCGCGCAGGGCCGCACCCCCATTCCGGGTACGCAGTCCGGGGCCCCCGGCGCCACGCCGCCCGGCCGCCCCGGCGCCACGCCCGCGGGTCGCTCGTCGGTGACCCCCGGCACGGCCCCGGGTCGCCCGGCCAACCCGCTCCAGGGCCGCGCCGCCACGCCCGCCAACCCGGCTCAGCACCGCCCGGGCCCGCCCGGCGCCAACCCGGCTCAGCACCGCCCAGGCCCGTCCGGCGCCAACCCCGCGCAGGGCCGGGCCGGCACGCCGCAGGCAGGCGCCAGCCCGGCCGGTCCCGCCCAGGGCCGGGCCGGCACGCCGCAGCCGGGCGGCAACCCGCAGGAGCGTCCGATCTTCGCCCCGGGCAAGGCCGCAGTGGGCCGCACGCCCCGCCCGGCCGACACGCCGACCCGCATCGACGGCCCCAAGCCCCCGCTCGACGCCACCCGCCTCGACGCCCCGCCGGTGCCGCCCGCGGGGAAGCGCCCGCCCGCCGACACCCCGCACAACCCCGCCCTCGACGCGACCATGCGCGGGGCCGGCGGCGGCCTGGGCTCCTTCACCGCCGACGAGGTGGCCGCAGCCCTCCGCCAGCGAACCGGCGCCCACTTCCCGGTCCCCGGCACCCCGGCCGGCTCCCCACCCGACGCGGCGGCCGAGACCCGCATCCAGCCCAACCCGGCCGCCGAGACCCGCGTGCAGGCCAACCCGGCCGCCGAAACGCGCGTCCAGCCCAGCCCCGCGACTCGCCTCCAGCCTGGCTCCGCGCCCGAGACACGCCTTCAGGCCAGCCCCGCGGCCGAGACTCGCGTGCAGCCGGCGGCCGGAGGTCGCCCGCAGACCGATCCGGCAGCCGAGACCCGGGTGCAGCCGGCTCCCCGCAAGCCGGCCGCCGCCACCACGACAGACCTGACGGCCACCAAGTCGAAGAAGCCGCCCGTCGCCGCGCCGGCCGCAGCGGCACCCGTCGCCGAGCCGGTCCCCGCGCCCGCGACGCCCACGCCCCCGGCCGCCCCCGAGGCATCGGCTGTCGCGGAGGCGCCGGCCGCCCCGGAGATCGCAGCCGCCCCGGACACGGCCATCCCGCCGACATCGCTGGTCCCGACCACAGCTGTCCCCTCGCCGACCACCGAGGGCAAGACGACGGCAAGCACAACGGCCGGAAGCCCCACAGCCGGAAGCGCCACAGCTGAAAGCACGACGGCTGGAAGCACCAAAGCCGGAAGCCCACCCGCCGAGAACGCGACAGCCGACGCTCCGGCGGGCGCAGTGGCCGACACTTCCGGCGCTGTCGACACGCCGAACGACGCCGCAGCAGCAGAAGGCGTCAGCGCAGAAGGTGTCCCCGCGGAAGTCGTCACCGCAGGAGATGCCACCGCAGAAGGCGCCGCAGCAACAGACGTCGCAGCAGGCGACGGCGCCGAGAGCAGCACCTCGTCCCAGGCGCAGTCGATCAAGCAAGCGCCTCCGGACGAGCAGGCGCCCTTGGACGAGCCAGTCGGCGCAGCCGCCACGTCCGAAGCGAATGCCGCCTCACCGGCCGCCAACGCAGACGCCGATGCATCCACCACGGACGCAGAAGCCACACCCACCGCAGCCGGTGAAGCCGCATCCACCACGGACGGTGGAACCGGTTCCACGGCGGACAGCTCGGCGGCGGAGGCCGCGTCCCCGAGCGGCACGGTCACGAGCGGCACGTCCACGAGCAGCACCTCCACGCCCGCTGCCGCCGAGGTGCCCGCGTCCGACACAGCCCTCGAAGATGAAGCCGCTACCGCACCCGCCGAAGACGCGTCGGCCGTCGCAGCCACGGTAGACGCCGACACCGCCCCCTCCCCGAGCGTGACGGCCCCGGACAGCGGGCAGACCGGCGACAGAGAGGCGAGCAACGGGTCGGCCGACTCCACCTCCGCGACCGGCAGCACCCCGGACGGCGTTGAGGCGGCATCGTCGCGCTCGGCGGCTACGGACGGCGCGCCCAGCACCGCCCTCCCGGAAGAGATGCCGGACGGGAAAGCGACCGAGGTAGCAGGCGAGAAGGCGAGCGACAAGCAGCTCGCCGGCACGTCAACGTCCGCCGAGCCGGCTGCCACGCCCGAGCCGACCGGCACAACCTCAGCGGCCAGCAGTGCGCCCGCGAGCAGCAAGCCCGAGCCGACCGGCGCGACTCCGGCGGCCAGCAGCGCATCCACGAGCGGCGCGCCTGCGGAGATCCAACCCGCAGACGTCAAGTCGACCGGCACCGGGCCGACCGACGCCAAGCCGGCGGACCCCAAGCCGGACGACGTCGCGCCGGCCGGGGCCAAGTCCCACGGCACGAATTCCGGGGCAGAGGTCGCCGACGCCACCGGCGCGAAGTCGTCGACCAGCTCCGTTGAGACCACCAGCAGCGCAAAGACCGGCGCCCCGAAGACCACCGGCACCGACTCGGCGGCGGGCGGGGGCAGGACCAGCGACACCCCGTCCCCGGCCGCCACCAGCAAGATCACTGGCGTTGACCCTTCGACCAGCGGGGTCATGCCGGGGGCGAACACGCCCAAGATCGCGGGGAGCCGGCCGCCGCGGCGGAATATCGCGGCGGCGGGGCTGGGGAGTGGCGGGCTCGCGGGGCGGGATGTGCCCGATGCGACCAGCAAGCTGCCGAATGCCACTCGGCCGATCTCCGGAGCGCCGGGGCTGGCGCCTTCGAACAGGCCGGCCTGGCAGCCGATGAACCTGCGTGAGCCGTCGGCCGGGCGCCGGGGGCTGACGGTTTTCGGGGTCACGCTGACGCGTCGGCAGACCGCGATCGGGATCGGGATCCTGGCCGTACTCCTGGTGCTTCTGATTGTTCTGATCCCGCAGCTGTTCGGGGGCGACGATGACAACGCCGCCGCGCCTGTGACCAGCGCGGCCCCGCAGCAGCAGCAGCCGGCGGCGGGCGGCGGGCAGAAGGGCGGCGGCAGCCCCGCCCCCGCGACGAGTGCGGCCGCCACGAAGCCCGCGAGCAGCGCACCGCCCAGCAGCCCGGCGGCGACGGGGTTCAAGCTTCCGGCCGGCTGGCAGATGTACGGGGGCGCGAGCACCGGCTTCTCCGTCCCGCTCCCCAAGGGTGTGACCGGGGACCCGCGCGGCAGCGGAGAGATCTACTTCGAGTTCGACAACCGGCTCCTGATCATCGCGCAGACCGACAAGCCGAAGCCGGACGCGCTCAAGGACTGGCAGGAGCAGGAGCGGAACAAGAACTACAGCCAGTATGAGCTGGTCCGGCTGGCCGCGGTGAAGTATCCGATCGCCACGTCGGCGGCCGACTGGGAGTTCTTCTACACGACGACGACCGGCAACCGGCAGCACGCGGTCAAGCGCAACTTCATCACCGGGCCGAAGCGGGCGTTCAGCATCAACTGGTACGTGTCGCCGGGCGACTGGAACGCCGCGAAGAAGGATCTTCAGGTCATCTACGACGGGTTCAAGCCGATGTGAGCATGGGATCACCGTCCACCGGGTACTGATCGGTGACCACGGATGGAGGTGCCCCATGATCCGACGACCCGGACGCAAGCCGACGCTGGCCCTGTGGATGCTCGTCGCCCTCGCCGACGTGGCCGTCCTCGTGGCCGCCCGTCCGGTGCCGGCCCTGCTCGCCCTGGTCGCAGCCGCCCTGCTCGCCGCCACCGTCGCCGTGCTGGCCGCCCGCACACCGGCCCCCGACGTCGCCCTGGCCGGCAGCCCGAGCACACCTGACCTGCCGACCACCCCATAGCCAAGAGCCGCGCCGGCCCGACGCGCCCCGGCAAGACCGAACCGACAGCGAAGCGCCCGGAGCCGGAAGCTCACCGCACGCTACGAGCGAACAACCGAGCAGCCCACACCACGGCCAGCACCGCCAGCACCGCCATGATCACCAGCCCCTGCCACACCGCCGGCGCCCCGAGATCGCCCCGGAACAAAGCCCGCACCCCGTCCACGGCCCACGAGAACGGGTTCCAGTCCGCGATCCCCTGCAGCCACCCCGGCGCGAACGTCAGCGGCAACAGGATCCCGGACAACAGCAGCACCGGCTGGGCGACCGTGTTCATCATCGGCGCCAGGACGTCCTCGGTCTTGACGGCCAGCGCCACCCCGTACGACACGGCCGACGTCATGAGCGAGATGAGCGCCAGCATCAGGTACGCCAGCAGCAGATTGCCCAGGAACACGCGCAGGTCGAACACCAGGGCGAGCAGCGTGATGATGACGGCTTGAGCGAGCAGTGACACGGTGTCCCGCAGCGACCGCCCCAGCAGCAGCGCCAGACGGCTCACCGGCGTAACGCGGGAGCGCTCGATGACGCCGGCCCGCAACTCGGCGATGAGACCGAACCCCTGGAACAGCCCGCCGAAGATCGCGAGCAGCACGAGCAGGCCCGGGACGAAGATCTCGTACGCCTCGGCGTTGGTCCGCACCCCGAGGGCCGGCTTGAGCAGCGGCGCGAAGAGCAGCAGGTACATGACCGGCTGGAACACGCCGACGATGATCCACACGGGGTTGCGCAGCAGCGCCCGCATCTGGTGCCAGAAGATCAGATAAGTGTCGCGCAGCAGCTTCACGGCTCAGCTCTCCCGCAGCGATCGACCGGTTTTGATCAGGAACACGTCGTCCAGGCTCGGGCGGTGCAGCTCCACCTTGGTCAGCTCGACCCCGGCGGCGTCGAGGGACCGGAGCACCTGCGGGATCGCGGTCGCGGCGTCGTCGACGTACAGGCGGATGCCGTCCTCCTGAGTCTCCAGCTTGCGCACGAAGTCGGCCGAGCCCAGGGCCTCGGCGGCCCGCGCGGGCGACGGCGCTCCGATGCGTACGACATCGCCGGAGATCTCGCGTTTGAGGGCCGCCGGCGTACCGGAGGCGACCAGGTCTCCATGATCCATGATGGAGACGCGGTCGCAGAGCGCGTCGGCCTCCTCCAGATAGTGCGTGGTGATGAACACAGTCATGCCGTCCGCGCGCAGCCGGCGGATCTCGTCCCACATGTGAGCGCGGCTCTGCGGGTCGAGGCCGGTGGTCGGCTCGTCGAGGAAGACCACCCGCGGCTGGTGGATGATGCCCAGCGCGATGTCGACCCGCCGCCGCTGACCGCCCGAGTAGGTCTTGCACTTGCGGTCGGCGAACTCCGACAACTGAAAAGCTTCCAGCGTACGGGCGGTGCGCGCGACCGCCTCCGCTTTGGACGCGCCGTAGAGCCGCGCCTGGAGCACCAGCTCCTCCCGCGCGATGGATTCGTCCTGGGTGCTGCCGCCCTGAGCCACGTAACCGATGCGGCGCCGCACCTCGCCCGGGTCCCGGCGCAGGTCGGCGCCCGCGATGACGGCGTCACCCCCGTCCGGCTCGATGAGCGTCGCGAGCATCCGCAGCGTCGTGGTCTTGCCGGCCCCGTTGGGGCCCAGGAAGCCGAAGATCTCACCCTCGTCGACGGTGAGATCGACGCCGCGTACGGCCTCGACGGTCTTCTTCTCCCGGCCCTGTCTCGTGATGAACGTCTTGCGCAGTCCTCTGGTCTCGATCATGTCGCTCCCCGTAGTCGGCGCGCTCGTGCGCAGCATAGGTCGTCCACGCGCTTTTGTCGGGGGGTGCCGTTAAGCTCAGGCCGTGCGCAAGGTATTGATCGCCAACCGTGGTGAGATCGCCGTCCGCGTCATCCGGGCCTGCCGGGACGCGGGGCTGACCAGCGTCGCTGTCTATGCCGACAGCGACCGTGACGCCCCGCCCGCGCGGCTGGCCGACGAGGCGTGGGCGCTCGACGGCGAGACCGCCGCCGACACCTATCTGCGCATCGACAAGCTGCTCGACATCGCGGCGCGCAGCGGCGCCGACGCCGTCCACCCCGGCTACGGCTTTCTCAGTGAGAATGCCGACTTCGCCCAGGCGGTGCTCGACGCCGGCCTGACCTGGATCGGCCCGACCCCGGCGGCAATCCGCGACCTCGGCGACAAGGTCACGGCCCGCCACATCGCCCAGCGCGCCGGGGCGCCCCTGGTCCCGGGCACGGCCGAGCCGGCCGCCGACGCGGAGGAGATCGTCGCCTTCGCCCGCGAGCACGGCCTGCCCGTCGCGATCAAGGCGGCCTTCGGCGGCGGCGGCCGCGGCCTCAAGGTCGCCCGCACGCTCGAGGAGATCCCCGCCCTCTTCGAGTCGGCCACCCGCGAGGCGATCGCGGCCTTCGGGCGCGGCGAGTGCTTCGTGGAGCGCTATCTCGACCGGCCCCGCCACGTCGAGGCACAGGTTCTGGCCGACACCCACGGCAACGTCATCGTGGTCGGCACCCGCGACTGCTCCCTGCAGCGCCGCCACCAGAAGCTCGTCGAGGAGGCCCCCGCGCCCTTCCTCACCGACGAGCAGCGCGCCCGCATCCACGAGAGCGCCAAGGCCATCTGCCGGGGCGCCGGCTATCACGGCGCCGGCACGGTCGAATACCTCGTCGGGCAGGACGGCACCATCTCGTTCCTCGAGGTCAACACCCGGCTCCAGGTCGAGCACCCGGTCAGCGAGGAGACGGCCGGCCTCGACCTGGTCCGCGAGCAGTTCCGCATCGCCGCCGGCGAGCCCCTCGCGCTGACCGACGACCCGCAGCCCCGCGGGCACGCCATCGAGTTCCGCATCAACGGCGAGGACGCCGGCCGCGGCTTCCTCCCGGCGCCCGGCTCGGTCACCGCGCTGACCTGGCCCTCCGGCCCCGGCGTCCGGGTCGACGCGGGCGTGGAGACGGGCAGCGTCATCGGCGGCAACTTCGACTCGATGCTCGCCAAGATCATTGTCACCGGCGCCACCCGCGCCGAGGCCCTCGAGCGCGCCCGCCGCGTCCTCGACGAGACGATCATCGAGGGCATCGCCACCGTGCTGCCCTTCCACCGCCTCGTCGTGCGCGACCCGGCCTTCACCACCGAGCCGTTCACCGTCCACACGCGCTGGATCGAGACCGAGTGGGCGGGCGGCGTCCCCGCCTTCACCGCGCCGGCCGCCGCCGCGCCCGAGACCCCCGAGCGGGAAACGGTGGTGGTCGAGGTCGGCGGCAAGCGCCTGGAGGTGCGCCTCCCGGCCGGTCTCACTTCCTCGGGTACGCCCACCAGCGCGCCGGTCCGTCCGAAGTCCCGCCGCACGGGCGCCCGGTCGGCCACCGCCGCGACGGCAGGCGCCGCCGCCCTGACCGCCCCGATGCAGGGCACCATCGTCAAGGTGGCCGCCGCCGACGGCGACACCGTGGCCGAGGGCGACGTCATCGTGGTCGTGGAAGCCATGAAAATGGAACAACCCCTCCACGCCCACCGCGCCGGCACCATCCACGGCCTGTCCGCCGAAGTGGGCGCCACCATCACCGCCGGCACCACCATCTGCACCATCGACGACTGACCCGCCCGCCCCGCAAGCCACCACACCCGGCCCGGCCTTGGACGCCGCGAGCCACCGGGCCCGCTCGCCTTGCAAGCCACGAGCCACGCACCCGGCCCAGCCCCGGACGCCACGAGCCACCGCACCCGGCCCAGCCCCGGACGCCACGAGCCACCGCACGCGCCCGTCCCGCAGGCCATGGAGCTACCGGGCCCGCTCCGACAGAACCGCGAGCCACCGCACCCGGCCCGCAAGCCATCAGCCCGACAGCGCCGTAAGGCACCGGACCCGCCCGCCGAAGTGAGCTCTGCCATCACCATTCGCGCCATCGACGCATAAGCCCGAGCGGCGGGGCGCGGCGCGTCAGGTGAGCTTGGCCATGACCGCGCGGGCGGTGTCGTCCGGGGATGCCGGGCAGGCCGGGAGGGCGCCGCCGTTCCAGAGGGTCGCCAGCCCGTGCGCGGCCGACCACAACGCCAGCCCGGCGGTCTCGGGGTTCGTGGCGGTGTCGGTCGCCGGGTTTGTGCCGAGGTGGAGCGCGCGGGTCACCCGGCCGCGGGCGTTGAGGAGACTCCGGTCGGTCGCGTGGCACAGGTCCGGGTGGAACATGACCTCGAAGTGGGCCCGGTGTCCCACGGCGTACCGGACGTAGGTGACGCCCAGCTCGAGCCGGCTCCGGTCGCGTACCCAGGAATCTTCGAGAGCCGCCGCCAGCCCTGTGAAGCCCTCCGCCGCCAGGGCCGTGAGCAGCCCTTTCTTGTCGCCGAAGTGATGGGTGGGCGCTGCGTGGGAGACCTCGGCGCGCCGGGCGATGTCGCGCAGGCTCAGGGCGGCGGGGCCCGCCTCCTCGATCGCGCGGGCGGCCTCGGCCAGCAGGACACGCCGCAGGTCGCCGTGGTGGTAGGTGTCCCTCACCATGGGCCGACCCTAACTAGGCAGTGGCTGGTCAACCAGCGCGAACGCACGGTCCCGGGCGCGTCGGCCCCGCCAGAGCCCCGCCGCCCCGCCGCCCCGGGCTCATCGTCCACCGCCGCCCTCGGGAGCCGTGCCGCCATCATCGGCGACGAGCACGCGCGGTCGCGCCCCGACGGGCAAGGAGCGTGCGCTTTGGGACACGTCATCGTAGGAGTGACGTGTTGCACAAATGGGCGCGTAGGTATCAGCTTGGTAAAGACGGGCCGTCGGTACGGGACCTACCGACGGCCCGGGCGCTCCAAGCCCGGTTGCACCAGGTGGGCGCCTTTCGCCCGACACCAGGAACGGGGGACCCGGTGTGCGTGGCAGCTACCAAGGTACGCGCGCGGCGGCCGCACCAGAAGCGGGGCAGCACCCGGCGGCACGGTGTGAGACAGTCGTCGCCTGGTGTCGCGTCTTGGACCCCCGGTGGCCGGCGAAGGACGTAGCGTGTCGGGCATCACCGTCAGCTGGGCCTGATCAGGGCGCATGCTGTACTCAGCCCATTCTCAGGTGCGCCCGCGGACAATGCCGTGGACCCTGGAGCCCGTGAGGTGACCGACCCGATGACGGACCTGTTGACCATTCTGGCAACACCGGCGTGGGCCTACCTTGCCATTTTCGGGTTCATCGCCGTCGACGCCATGGTCCCGGTCATGCCGATCCAGGCCATCATGATCACGTCGGGCGCCCTGACCGTCTACGGCAACCTCAACCTGCCGCTGGTCATCGCGGTGGGGGCGCTGGGCATGTTCGCGGGCGACTCGATCGCCTTCATGCTGGGCCGGGGCGCCGCGGGTCACAGCGGCGGCCGGTGGCTGAGCGGCAAGCTGGCCGCCATCCGCCGGCGTTTCTCCCCGAAGTCGGACGCGAAGCCGGAGGAAGGCGACAAGGAGTCGCGCACCAAGCGGGCCGCCGAGCGGTTCACCCGGGGCCTGCGCCGGCCGGGGCCGCTGGTGCTGCTGCTCTGCCGCTTCGTCCCGGGCGGCCGCATGGCGGCGGGGTGGCACGCCGGGCGCACCGGTTACCCCTTCAAGCTCTTCCTGCTGTACGACGGCGGGGCCGCCGTGGCCTGGGCGACCTACGGCGGCCTCGTGGGTCACGTCGGCGGCACGGCGATCACCCAGTCGGCCTGGCGGCTCTTCGCCATCGCGGCCACCGCGGCCGTGATCTTCGGCACGGCCGGCTGGATCCTGGCCCTCTTCGGCGGGCGCAAGGCGGTCGACGAGGAGCTCACGGAGGAGCTGGCCGAGGAGCTCGAAGCCGACGACGCCGCCACCGAGGACGAGCCCGTCCACGACGCCCCGTCCCTCCCCGACCGCCCCGCCCACCGCTGACCCGCCCGCACCGAAGATCGCCCGCCACCGCTGATCGCCCGGCCCGCTGCTGAACCCGGGGCGCCGAGCAGCAAAGCGCCGCGCCACCGAAAGGGCGCCGCACCGGGAAGAAGCCGGCGAAGGGCACCGCGCGGAAAAGGGCCGGCGAAGGGCGCCACGCGAAGAAGGACCGGCGAAGGGCACCGCGCGGAGAAGGGCCGGCGAACGGCACCACGCGGAAAAGGGCCGGCGAAGGGCACCATGGCGAGGCGGGCGGACACCGGGAATCAAGGGACGGCCCGGGACAGGGCGCCGCATCGAAACGTGCGACGCCCATGCCGTAGGCGCGGCGAGCCGGGCCGCGTTACTGCAGCTCGTGCTGCATCAGCTGCCGGGCCGCCTCGGCGATCGAGCCGGACAGCGACGGATAGATCGTGATGGTGTGCGCCAGCTGGTCGACGGTCAGGTTGTTCTCGACGGCCATGGTGATGGGAAGGATCAGCTCGCTGGCCTTCGGGGCGACGACCACGCCCCCGACGATCTGGCCCGTCGCCGGCCGGCAGAAGAGCTTGACGAAGCCGTCCTGCAGCCCCGCCATCTTCGCCCGGGCGTTGCCGGTCAGCGGGAGCATCACCTGCCGGGCCGGCACCTTGCCCTGGTCGACGTCGTTCTGGGAGACGCCGACGGTGGCCAGCTCGGGGTCGGTGAAGACGTTGGCGGAGACCGTGCGGAGGCGCAGCGGCGCGACCGCCTCGCCCATGGCGTGCCAGACGGCGATCCGGCCCTGCATCGCGGCGACGCTGGCCAGGGCGAGGACCCCCGTGCAGTCGCCGGCGGCATAGATCCCCGGCACGTTGGTGCGCGAGACCCGGTCGACGGTCACATAGCCGCCCGGGCCCAGGTCGACGCCGTACTCGCGGAGGCCCAGGTCGGCGGTGTTGGGCACCGCGCCGACCGTGATGAGGGCGTGGGAGCCCTCGACCGTACGCCCGTCGGACAGCGTGACCGTCACGCCGGAGCCGGTGTTGACGACCGAGTCGGCGCGGGACTGGTTGAGGATCTCCATGCCGCGCTCGCGGAAGACGCGCTCGATGGCCATGGCGGCGTCGGCGTCCTCGTGGGGCATGACGCGCTCGCGGCTGGAGACGAGCGTCACGCGGACGCCCATGGCGAGATAGGCGCTGGCGAACTCGGCGCCGGTCACGCCGGAGCCGATGACGACGAGGTGCTCGGGGAGCTCCTCGAGGTCGTAGACCTGACGCCAGTTGAGGATGCGCTCACCGTCCGGGACGGCGGTGGGCAGGACCCGCGGCGTGGCGCCGGTGGCGATCAGGACCGTGGTGGCGTCGACCGCGTACTCGTCGGCGCCGTGCGGGGTGATGAGCACCTGGTGGGTGTGGCCGAGGGTGTCCTCGCCGAGCCGGGCGGTGCCGTGCACGACGTCGACGCCGGCCTTGACCAGCTTGGCCTGGATGTCGCCGGACTGGGCCAGGGCGAGCTGCTTGACCCGCTTGTTCACCGCGGCGGCGTCGACCGAGACGGCGTCGAGGCCCGCCGACCGTACGCCGAAGCGGTCGTTGTGGCGGTAGCCGGTGACGATCTCCGAGCTGGCGATGAACGTCTTGGAGGGCACACAGTCGGAGAGCACGCACGCACCACCGGCCCCCTCGGCCTCGACGAGGGTCACGTCGGCGTCGAGCTGCGCGGCGACCAGCGCCGCCTCGTACCCGCCGGGGCCCCCACCGATGATCACGATGCGGCTCACGAGAAACAACCTCCAACGTCACGTACCGTAAGCTTCGTGCCGAAGAAGCTCGACACGCACGGCTTCTATTCTCCACCAACCATGAGTCGGGCTATCGTCATCGCCGTGGGTCATTACGCCGCGTACGGTGCAAACCTCGATCCGGCCCGGATGCGGGCCTATTGTCCGCACTCCCCGATGGTGGGGGTCGGCTGGGTCGAGGGCTGGCGGCTGACCTTCGCCGGCGAGGGCGAGCTGGGCTGGGAGGGCGCTGTCACCACGATCGTGCCGTCGCCCGGCGACCGGGTCTTCGTCGCGCTCTACGACGTGCACCAGTGGGACGCGGCCCAGCTCGAGGAGCTCGAGGGCGTCACCGCGGGCACCTATCAGAAGCTCACCGTGCGGGTGTCGACGCTGGAGGGTGACGTCAGCGCCGGGGTGTTCGTCTTCGACGGCTACGAGGGCGGCATGCCCACGGCGTGGTACCTCTCCGAGGTCGCCAACGCCGCCGAGAAGGCCGGCGCTCCCGACGACTATGTCCAGGAGCTGCGCCGCCGCCCGACCCGCACGTCGACGCCGGAGATCTAGACCGTCCGCTATGTCAGGACGTGCGGCCCCGCCCGGCCCGCACGTCGACGCCGGAGATCTGGACCGTCCGCTGATAGATGTCGGCCCGATAGAGCGGCGTCATGCCGACCCGGTGATAGAGCCGCGCGGCCCGGGTGGGATTCGCCATGTCCACGCCCAGCCCGGCCTTCGACCGCCCCTTGGCCGCATAGATCGCGAAGGCCCGCCGCAGCAGAGCTTCACCCACACCCCTCCGCCTGTACGCCCGGAGCACCGCCAGCGATCGCACCCACCCCTCGCCGTCGCCCGCCGACGAGTCCGACGACTGGAGCACGCCCGCCCATTCCCCGTCGACCAGCCCGACGAGCCACTCGTCCCACGACACGCTCGTCTCGGCGTGCACCCGGGCGAGCCACGTCTCGTAGTCGGTCGCGTGATGATCCGTGTCCCGGAACGCCTCCTCGATCGTCGCGTGGAAGCGCCGCAGCTCCGAAGGCAACACCGGGCGCACAGTCACGCCACCGGGCGACACGAAGCCCGCGGGCCCGGCCACCGTCCCCCCGTCGACCGCCGCGGGCCCGGCCACCTGGTCCCCGTCGACCGCCGCGGGCAGGGCATCGAGCGCCACCGTCATCCGCGCGTGCTGCTTGACGAAGCTGAACCCCGCGTCAGTCAGGGTCGCGATCCACGCCTGCTCGGTCGGGACCGCCCCCGCCCGTACGTGATAGGTGTCATGCCCGAAGGCGGCTCCCCGCTCGGCCGCCCGCGCGAGCAGCAGGTCGAGCAGCGGCCGCAGAGCGGGCTCCCCGCGCCCCGGCCACACGTAGACCTCGAGAAAATCCCGGTCGCCACGGTCCGCATTGCCCGGATAGCCCCAGCCCACGATGGCGCCGGCCGTGTCCAGCGCCACCCAGCAGTCCCGGCTCATGTCCGTGTTCGGCCCGGTCAAGCCCTCGCGAATGTCGTCGGGCGTGAAGTCCGGCTCCCCCACCGAGGCGAGGTCGCTGGCGTGGCAGAGCGCGAGCAGCTCATCGACATCGTCGAGCGTCGGCCGCCGCGTGCTCCACCCGGCGGGAAGAAACCCGGCGGGCAGAGACCCCGCGGGAGCAGCCCCGACGGGAAGCGACCCGGCGGGAAGAGGCCCCGCGGGAGGAGCCCCGACGGGAAGAGCCCCGGCGGAAAGGCCAGAGGGCGAAACCGCAGGCGAGGCGGGAGGCGCGACGGCAGGCGAGGCGGAGGACGCGACGGCAGGCGACGTGGAGGGAGAGCCGGAAGGCGAGGCGGGAGGTGAAGCGGAAGCCGAGGTGGAGGGCGAGACGGAGGGCCGGTCAGCGGGCACGCCGGAAGGCAGGTCGGAGGACACGCCGACAGCCTGCCTCAGGAGGTCAGCCGGTGCGACAGACTTTCGAGCAGCCCGCAGAACTCCACCCGCTCCGGCCCGTCGAGAGCCGCGTAGGCCTGCCCGCTCAACGAGTCCGCGATCGACTCGGCCCACATCCGGCGGCGCACGAGCGGCCCGGCCGGCGGATAGGGCGGCTGCCACCCGAACGCGACGGCCTCGGTCTCCCCGTCGGGCCCGGCGATGATCGCCTGCAGCGGTGTCATGCCGCTCGCCCGCACGGACACCACCTGCACGCCCAGCCGGTGCTCGTGCAGCAGGAACAGCAGGTGCGCCGCCTGCCCGCCCGGCGTCTCGGACGTCACGGGCACGGCTCGCCACGCCGCGAAGAGCGGCAGAGCGGAGATGTCCACGGCCGACACCACCCGACCGGCCAGCTCGGACAGACGCGCGAGCCGCGGGAAGGAGCCCAGCTCGGCGGCGCCCCACTGGCGGAGCTCGTGCAGGTGCCAGCCGGCCACCTCGGTGGGCGGGGTGACCTTGGCGGCGGCCTCCCAGCCGTCGTTGATCGCGTCGGGCGCGATGAAGCCGACGGCGGCGGCGACCGTCTCGGGGCGGACGTCGCCGAGGGCGCCCGCGCGGGCGGACACGTGGTAGGCCCAGCCGGACAGGCCCAGCAGCCGGGCGCGCTGCAGCGTGCGAGGCGACTCGGCGAACGCCCGGGCGACGGTCGCGAGCGCCGGACGGGCCTTGGCGGCTGCCTGTTCGGGGGTCACCGCCCGATTCTGCTCTTCATCCGGTGTTCAGGAAAACCGGCGGCTAGACCGGTTCATCGGCGTCCAGGTCTTCGATGGCTGCCTCGACGTCGCCCGTGCGCCGCCGGGCGGCCGATGCATCGCGTTCGGCGGAGCGTCGCGCCAGCTTGCGCCGGGACAGCTCGGCCTGCGCCACGATCCGCTGCCGTTCGAGCTCGGCGATCTGCTCCTCGATCTCATCGATGGAGTGGCCTGCGTCACTCTCAGCGCCGCGGGCCTGTTCCAGCGCGGCGGTCGCCTTCTCCTCCGCCCGCCGGGCCTGGGTCAGCTCCCGTTTCAGCTCCCGCCGCCGCGCCTCCCGCTCGGCCCGCGCCTTCTCCTCGGCCCGGCGACGCCGATCGTCCAGCGCCTTCTCCTCGGCCCGATGACGCCGCTCGTCCAGCTTGGAGACCGGCGCGGACCAGTCACCCAGCGCCGGATCCACATCGGGCTTGGCTGAGGAAGGCTCGGCCGACGCAGGCTCAGCGTCGGTGACCAGGCGCAACCGCGGCCGCGGCACCTCGCCGAACCCCGCGTACGTCGCCGCCTTCACCAACCGCCCGCTCCGCACCTGCGACGCGATCTCCGGCTCGGCCAGCGCGGCCGTCAGCGTCGCCTCCACCTCGCCGGTCGGCAGCTTGACCCGCTTCAACGCCGGATCCGAGGCCACGGCCAGCTTCTGCGCCTCGGCGACGAGCGACGACACCACCTGCCGCCGCTGCACCGACAACTCTCGCAGCTCGTCGCCCCGCAACCCACGCTGGGCGTCGCGCAGGGCCGTCGCCAGCTCCACGAGCTCGTCGATCAGCTCGGGCCGGCGCAGCGCGAGCAAGTTGACCAGCCACGCGGCCACGGTCGGCTTGCGCAGGGCAGCGATCTGCTTGGCCGCCTGCGGATCACCGGACTTCTTGGCGTCGGCCACGGCCGCGGAGCGTGCGGCGACGAAGCCGTCCGGCGGAGCCTCGTACAGCCGCCGGGCCAGCTCGTCCATGTCCACGACCACGCCTCAGCCCAGCGTGGTTTCCGGCGCCAGCTGCGCGTAGGACACTCCGCCGAGCCGCTCGAGGTGCCCGTTGGACACGCCGGCGCCGGTGGCCGTCAACAGAGCGTCGTGCAGCGCGTACGCCCGCCCGGGCTTGACCTTCCGCACGAAGTCGATCGCTTCGCTCAGTTTCATCCAGGGCGCGTTGAGCGGTACGAACAAAGTGTCCACATGCTCATCCGGCACCGTGAACGAGTCGCCCGGCGTGTAGACCGACTGAGCGCCGTCCGAGACCAGGAACCCGAGGTTGGCCACGCGCGGGATGTCCTCGTGGATCACGGCGTGCTGTCCCCCGTACGAGGAGATGGTGAAGCCGGCGGCCTCGAAGCGCGTGCCGGGCGGCACCGGGGTGACCACGTCGGAGAAGGCCGTCAGGGTGGGCAGCACGTCGGGGTGGGCGAAGACGCGCAGCCGCGGCCGGCGGGCGACAGCGTCGGCGAGCGCGTCCACGTCCAGGTGGTCCGCGTGCTCGTGGGTGATCAGCACGGCGTCGGCGTCGTTCAGCGCGGACCGCTCGCTCCACGCACCGGGATCGGCGACGAGCACCCCGTCGCCCTCGAAGCGCAGGCAGGAGTGGGTGTATTTCGTGATGCGCACAGGCTTCCTCCGCTGCCGAATCGTGACCACTAAGAGTGCAGTCTGCCGGAACCGCCCCGGGGGCGCCGCACGTCCCAGCGGGCAGACCGGAACGGGGAGCGGAGGAGCGATGCGCGGAACGACAATCGCAGCGGGACTGGCATTGGTGCTGGCGCTGGGGGCGTGCAGCAGTGGTGCCAGCGATCAGGCGGAGACGTCGGGAGCGGCCGGCGTGGCGGATCAGGCCGCGCCTCAGAAGGCCGAGGACCGACCCGCCAAGGCGCCCGACCTGAGCGTCGACCAGCGCGCGATCGTTTACACCGGATCCATCACCGTACGCGTGGACGACGTCAACGCCGCCGCCGCGCGCACCACCGGAATCGTCGCCGGGGCCAAGGGCTTCGTCGGCGGCGACCAGCGCACGAGCAACGGGGCCAACGGGTCGTCCGACGCCACGCTGACCCTGCGCGTGCCCGCGGCGAGCTTCGGCGGCGTCGTCGACCAGCTCGCCGGGCTGGGCACCGAGGAGAAGCGGGCGATCAGCACCGAGGACGTCACCGAGGAGTCCGTCGACCTGGACGCCCGGATCAAGACCCAGCAGGCCCGGGTCAACAGCGGGCGCACGCTGCTGGCCCGGGCCAAGGATCTCGAGGACCTGGTGATGCTGGAGCGCGAGGTGGCGACCCGCGAGTCCGACCTGGCGTCGTTGCAGGCCAAGCAGCGCCGGCTGGCCGACCTCACCGCGCTGTCCACGATCACGCTCGTCCTGCTCGACCCTTCGACGGAGACGGCCCCGGCGAGCGAATCAGGGCTGAGCAGCGGCTGGCACGGCTTTCTGACCTCGCTGAACGTGGTCGCAGTCGCGGTGGGCTTCCTGCTCCCGTGGCTGGTCATCCTCGCCATCCCCGTCGCCGTGATCGTCGTGCGCCGGAGAAAAGCCAAGACCGTCTAGAAGGCCGCCGTGGCGAGCGCGGCCAGCGCTGTGTGCACCATCACCCGCACCCCGTACCCGATGCAGCGCTCGTCCACGTCGAAGCCGCTCTGGTGCAGGTCCTGATGCTTCTCCGCGCCCGGCGTGCCGGTGCCGAGCCGGATCATCGCGCCCGGCACATGCTCCAGGTAGAACGCGAAGTCCTCGCCGCCCATGCTGATCTCGGCCTCGACGACGCGGTCGGCGCCGAGCGCGGCGCCCGCGGCCCCGGCGATGACGGCGGCGGCCATCCGGTCGTTGATCACCGGCGGGACGCCGCGGGTGTAGATGACCTCGGCCTCCGCGCCGGTCGCCGCGACCACGTCACGGATCAGGCGGGTGATCAGCTCGGGCGCCTCGCGCCAGGCCTCACGGTTGAGGATGCGGACCGTGCCGAGCACCTCGCCCTCGCCCGGGATCGCGTTGAACGCCTGGCCGGCGTGCACGGCGCCCCACACCATCGAGACGCCCGCGCGCGGGTCGACCCGGCGGCCCAGCAGCGACGGCACGTCGACGATCACCCGGCCGAGGGCGTGCACGAGGTCGGCGGTCAGGTGCGGGCGGGCGGTGTGGCCACCCGGCCCGGTCAGGCGGACCCTGACGGTGTCGGCGGCGGCGGTGAAGGGCCCCGACCGTACGCCCACGAGCCCGGCCGGCAACTGTGGGTAACAATGCAGCGCGTACACGGCGGCGACGTCCTTGAGCGCGCCGGCCTCGATCACGCTCGGGGCGCCCGAGGGCACCGCCTCCTCGGCCGGCTGGAAGATCAGGCGCACCCGGCCGGGCAGCTCGCCGGCCTCGTTGAGCTGAGCCAGCGCCAGGCCCAGCCCGAGCATCACCGTCGTGTGCACGTCGTGACCGCAGGCGTGGGTCACGTTGGGCACGGTCGAGCGGTAGGGCACGTCCTTGGTGTCCGGCAGCGGCAGCGCGTCGAGGTCCGCGCGGAAGGCGATGACCCGGTCACCCTCGCCGATGTCGCAGATCAGGCCGTTGCCGGCGGGCAGCAGCTCGGGGCGCAGCCCGGCCGCGGCGAGCTCCCGGGCGATCAGCTCGGCGGTCGCGAACTCGGAGTAGGACGGCTCCGGGTGGGCGTGGATGTGGCGGCGGATCGCCACCAGCTCCGTGCCGTGCGCGGTGAGCCAGCGGTCCAGCTGACCGGGCAGGGGTTCGGCTCCGGGGGGCGGGCCCGGGAACGGCGCCGCCGGGGCGCCCTCGGACGCCTTCACTGCACTCGACACGTGATGATCGCTTCCGTCGTCTCGTCTCTCCATGTTCCGCAACGCGCGACAGCTTAGACCCAAACTCGTAGCTGTCCGTTACGAATACCCTCGCAACGGATTTCCACCGCGTTCAGAAATGCTCTACCGGGTGATAGACGCCCCACACCCCGCGGAGGGTGTGGCAGACCTCTCCCACAGTGGCGCGGCGGCGCAACGCCTCGCGCATCGGCGGCAGGACGTTCTCCGTGCCCTCGGCGGCCTTGCGGAGATCGGCCAGGGCCGCCTCGACCGCGGCACCGTCCCGGTCGGAGCGCAGCGCGGCGAGCCGGGCGGCCTGGTCGGCCTCGATCTTCGGGTCCACCCGCAGCGGCTCGTAGTGCTCGTCGTCGTCGGAGACGAATCGGTTGACCCCGACGACCACGCGCTCCCCGCTGTCGATCTGCTGGGCGATCCGGTACGCCGACGACTCGATCTCCTGCTTCTGGAAGCCCTGCTCGATGGCCTCCACGGCGGACCCGTGGTCGAACACCCGCTCGATCAGGGCCGTGGCCGCCGCCTCCACCTCGTCGGTCATGGCCTCGATCACGTAGGAGCCGGCGAACGGGTCCACGGTCTCGACCAGCCCGCTCTCGTACGCGAGGACCTGCTGGGTGCGCAGCGCGAGCCGGGCCGCCTTCTCGGTGGGCAGGGCGATCGCTTCGTCGTACGAGTTGGTGTGCAGTGATTGCGTGCCGCCGGCGACCGCGCCCAGGGCTTGGACCGCGACCCGGACGAGGTTGACCTCGGGCTGCTGAGCCGTCAGCTGGACGCCGGCGGTCTGGGTGTGGAAGCGGAGCATGAGCGACTTCGGGTTGGTCGCGCCGAAGTCCTCGCGCATGATCCGGGCCCACATGCGGCGCGCGGCGCGGAACTTGGCGATCTCCTCCAGCAGCGTGGTGCGCGCCACGAAGAAGAACGAGAGCCGGGGTGCGAAGTCGTCGACCGCCAGGCCCGCGGCGACGGCGGCCCGGACGTACTCGATGCCGTTGGCCAGGGTGAAGGCGATCTCCTGCGCGGGCGTGGCCCCCGCCTCGGCCATGTGGTAGCCGGAGATCGAGATCGTGTTCCACCGCGGGATCTCGGTGCGGCAGTAGGCGAACGTGTCCGCGACCAGCCGCAGCGACGGCTTGGGCGGGAAGATGTACGTGCCCCGGGCGATGTATTCCTTGAGGATGTCGTTCTGGATCGTGCCCTGCAGGGCCGAGCCGGCGACGCCCTGCTCCTCGGCGACCAGCTGATAGAGCAGCAGGAGCACCGAGCCCGGCGCGTTGATCGTCATCGACGTCGACACCTGGTCGAGCGGGATGCCGTCGAAGAGGCGCCGCATGTCGTCGATCGAGTCGATGGCGACCCCGACCTTACCGACCTCGCCGTGGGCGATCGGGTCGTCGGAGTCGTACCCCATCTGGGTGGGCAGGTCGAAGGCCACGGAGAGGCCCATGGTCCCGGCCTTCAGCAGCTGGTGGTAACGCGCGTTGGACTCGGCCGCGGTGCCGAAGCCGGCGTACTGCCGCATCGTCCAGGGGCGCTTGGTGTACATCGTCGGATAGACGCCGCGGGTGTAGGGGTACTCACCCGGCCGCCCGAGCCGCTCCCCGACGTCGTCGGGGAGGTCGCCACTGTCATAGACCGGCTTGATCTCGAACCCAGACTCTGCGCTCACACCCGTGATCCTAAAGGGTGAGCCTTTTTGCACTCAGAGTCCGAAAAGTTCCACTCAATGCAACGAGACAATCACGCCCTGTCGAGCTTGTGCAAACAGTGGGCGACCGACTTCCGGAAACCGGGGGGTACCGGGCAAGATAGCGGGGTTGGCCGACCGCCCCTAAACCCCTTCGGTGGCATCTCTGTGACTCAGATCCCGACGTGGAGCAGTGGGAACACCGCTCCGACCAGCGGACGCGCAGCCCCGGGCACGCTCATCGGCGGGCGTTACACACTGCGGGCCGCGGTCGGCCACGGCGGCATGGGCACCGTGTGGCGGGCCGCCGACACGCTGCTCCGCCGCGACGTGGCGATCAAGGAGGTCATCCTCCCGCCCGGCCTGGCCCCCAGCGACCGCGACGCCATGTACGAGCGGACCATGCGCGAGGCCCGGGCCGCCGCCGCCCTGCAGCATCCCGCCGTCGTGCAGGTCTACGACGTCGTGCACGAGAACGGCCGGCCGTGGATCGTCATGGAGCTGCTCGAGGCGCGCAGCCTCGCGGACATGGTGATCGAGGACGGCCCGGTCAACCCGCGGGTCGTCGCCAAGATCGGCATCGCCCTGCTCGGCGCGCTCGAGGTCGCCCACGCGCACGGCGTGCTGCACCGCGACGTCAAGCCGGCCAACGTGCTGATCTGCACCGACGGCCGCTGCGTCCTGACCGACTTCGGCGTCGCCCGGATGCCCACCGACGTGCAGCTGACCACGCCCGGCATGGTGCTCGGCTCGCCGCACTTCATCTCGCCCGAGCGCGCGATGGGCAGCGACTTCGGCCCGCCCAGCGACCTCTTCTCACTCGGCGTGACACTCTTCACCGCGATCGAGGGCCGGCCGCCGTTCGACAAGGGCGACCCCATCGAGACCATGCACGCCGTCGTCGAGGACCCGCCGGCGCCCGCCGTCCGGGCCGGCTCGCTGGCCCCGGTGCTGATGGGCCTGCTCGAGAAGGACCCGGCGCGCCGCTTCGACGTGCAGACCGCGCGCACCATGCTCCGCCAGCAGCTGGCCGGCCCGCTGGCCAGCAAGGCCCCGCCGCACCTGCACACCGACCCTTACTCGGTGGTCCCGGCGCAGCGCCCGCCGGCGGCCGAGACCCAGCCGATCCCGCCCGCCCCGCCCAAGCCCAGCGGGCAGATCGGCGGCCGGGCCATGCTCGCGCCCGGCGAGTCGCTCTCCGGGCACCTGGCGAAGATCAAGAAGGGCGAGCGCCCCGCGTCCTCGCCGGCCCCGGCGACGCCGTCGGCCGACGTGAAGACCGGCGCCTACCCGCCGCCCCCGGCCCGCAGCGGCGACCGCACCTCGGTCATCCCGCCCGCCCCGGGCTCCGCCGACGCGACCGCCATGCTCCCGCCGCGCCGGCAGTGGGACGGCGCCCGGGCCGCCCGCGACCCGATGTCCCCCGCGCCCGGCGCGGGCGGCACCGTGGTGATGAGCCCCGGCGCCAAGCGCAAGCGGATGATCGACCAGACGGTCACCGCCGTGCGCGACACCTCCGCCAAGGCCGTCACCACGGTCAAGGGCTGGCCGCGCAACACCCAGATCATCGCCGCCAGCGCCGCCGCGCTCCTGGTGGTGCTGGTCATCGTGCTGGTCTCCACCGGCGGCGGCGACCCCGAGACCACCAACACCAGCGCACCCCAGGCCTCCGCGCCGGCCGCGGCCGCCGGGGCCACCCAGCAGTACAAGGGCCGGGGCACCTCGGTCGACGTGCCGCAGGGCTGGGAGAAGAAGACGGCCAGCGGCGCCACCTGGGTCGACTTCGTGGATCCGGACAACGACCGCAAGGTCCGGCTGCTGATCGAGGACGCCTCGTCCAAGGCCACGCCGCAGAGCTTCCTCAAGGTCGCCGAGAGCGGCCTGAAGAAGAAGGGCTCCAGCTGCCCGAAGCCCTACGCCCGGGTCGGCCTGGCCAACCAGGAGGTCAACGGGCAGCCGGGCGGAGTGCTGGAATACACCTGCTCCACCACCCGCCACGGGCTGTGGGGCGCGGTCATCCAGGACGGCAAGGCCTACTCGTTCTACATGACCAGCACCGAGGAGCAGTTCGCCGAGAGCCGGCCGGTCTTCGACGCCATGGTCAAGAGCTTCACCATCGGCTGAGCCGGGGGGCTTCGGCCCCTCGGCCGCGCCGGGTCCGCCGCCGTGCTATCCACAGAGCATGGCGACTGACGACCTCCGCACGCTGGCCACGACCTGGCTGGCCGACGACCCCGACCCGGCCGGCCGGGCCGAGCTGCAGGACCTGCTGGACCGGCTCCCGGCGACCGAGGCGGAGCTCGCCGACCGGTTCGCGGGCCCGCTCACCTTCGGCACCGCCGGGCTGCGCGGCCGGCTCCGGGCCGGGCCCAACGGCATGAACCTGGCCGTGGTCACCCGCGCCGCCGCCGGCCTGGTCGCCTGGCTCGCCGCCGGCGACGGCAAGGGCCCGCTGGTCATCGGCTACGACGCCCGCCACGGCTCCCGGGAGTTCGCCGAGCGGACCGCCCGGGTGGCCACCGGCGCCGGCCGGCCCGCGCTGCTACTCCCCCGCCCGCTGCCCACGCCGGTGCTGGCCTACGCCGTCCGGGAGCTCGGCGCGGTCGCGGGCGTCATGGTCACCGCGAGCCACAACCCGCCGCAGGACAACGGCTACAAGGTCTATCTGGGCGCGCAGCTCGGCGGACCGGCCGGGGCGGGCGCGCAGATCGTCCCGCCCGCCGACGCGGGCATCGAGGCCGCCATCCGGGCGGTCACCTCGGTCACCGAGGTGCCGCTGGGCGACCCCGGCGAGGTGCTGGGCGAAGAGCTCATCCAGGGGTACGCGACCAGCGCCGCCGCGGTCGCCGGGAGCGGCCCCCGGGAGCTCACTGTCGCGTACACGCCGCTGCACGGTGTCGGTGGCCCGGTGCTGACGGCGGCCTTCGCCGCGGCGGGGTTCAGCACTCCGGCGGTCGTGGCCGAGCAGGCGGAGCCCGACCCCGACTTCCCGACCGTCGCCTTCCCCAACCCCGAGGAGAAGGGCGCCATGGATCTGCTGCTGGCGCTGGCGGCCGAGACGGGCGCGGATCTCGCCATCGCCAATGACCCCGACGCGGACCGGTGCGCGGTGGCCGTACCCCTGGGGGAAAGCTGGCGCCCGCTCACCGGGGACGAGCTGGGAGTCCTCCTCGCGGATCACCTGATCCAGCGCGGCACCCCCGGCACCTACGCCACGACCATCGTCTCCTCCAGCCGCCTCGGCGCTCTCGCCCGGGCGCGCGGCGTGGCGTACGAGGAGACCCTCACCGGCTTCAAGTGGATCGTCCGGGCCGACGAGGACCTGGCCTTCGGCTACGAGGAGGCGCTCGGCTACTGCGTCGCCCCGGGCCTGGTCCGCGACAAGGACGGCATCACCGCGGCCCTCGTCGTCGCCGACCTCGCCGCGAGCCTCAAGGCCGCGGGCAAGACGCTGCTGAGCCGGCTCGACGAGCTCGACACCGAGTTCGGCGTCCACCGCACCGACCAGGTCTCCATCCGCGTCGACCGGCTCGACGAGATCGCCGCCATGATGGCCCACCTGCGCGCGAACCCGCCCAAGGAGCTGTCGGGCGAGCCGGTCACCGCCGTCGAGGACCGCGCGGCCGACAACGTGGTGACCCTGCGCACCGACCGCATCCGCGTGGTGGTCCGCCCGTCGGGCACCGAGCCGAAGCTCAAGGCCTACCTCGAGGTGATCGTCCCGGTCACCGGCAAGCTGATCAACGCCCAGTTCAAGGCGGGCGCCGAGATGGCCCAGCTGCGCGGCGAGGTCACCCGGGCCCTGGGCCGCTGACGCGGGCGCCCGGCGCGTCCTCCCCGCGCCGGGCCGCTCGCTTGCGGCGGGGGTCAGATGACCTTGGGGACGCCGAGGGCGGCGGTGATGGCCCGGCTCAGGGTGGCGACGACCAGGGCGACGCTCGGGCGGACGATCGAGTCCTCCAGGTTGCCGGTGCCCGAGAAGCCGGCGCCGCTGGCGATCTGCTCGAGGCGCTCGTGGGCCTTCACCGCCTCCTCCGGGGGCAGGCGCAGGGCGGGCTCCATGCGGGTGGCCACCAGCAGGGTGCAGAGGGCGGCCGTGCGCTCGTCCGGGATCTCGTTCGTGGTGAGCGCGTCGGCCAGCCGCTTGCGGATCTCCGCCTCGAAGGCCGGGTCGCAGGTCGGATAGCGGTGGACGTGGACGTAGCCGTCCATCTGGGTCTCGTCCACGTCCTGGACCACGCCGCGGGCGATGAGGTCGTCGAGCACGTGCTGGCGCAGGCGGTGCCGCAAACGCTGCACCCACTGGGCGGGGGTGTGCGGGTCGTCCGCGGCGGCCTTCTCGAGGATCCGGTCGGCGATCGGGTCGCCCGTCGGGGTGGGGTCGTTGACGACGAGGTTCCCGGCCACGTACGCGACCCGACCGGCCAGCGCGAGGTCGACCAGCACCGCCGCGGCCATGCCGAGGTCGAGTCCGATGCGGGAACCGGTCGCCTTGCCGGTCCGGTCGTCATACGCGAGGAGGAGGAGTTCCTCAGCGAGCGCGATGGAGGTCATGTCGCAAACGATAGTGGCCGGTGTCACCGGCGCAATGGCCGGAGGTCGGGGATCGGACTACTTGCGGACCACCTCGAGCGCTTCGGGCCAGGCGCCGCCCGCGAACACGTTTGCCCAGCTCTCGCTGATATGCCCCATGTCGACCGCCCAGCGGCCGCGCTGCGCGAGCCACGCGGCGACGAGCGTTCCGCACGGTCCGAGAGCGAGGAGATACAGCCTGTCGGGATCGTGGTCGCCGAGCTTGTCCAGAAGACGCGGCAGGTCCGAGTACGCATCCTTCGCCGCCGAGTACACGAAGTCGATCGACTTGGTGTTGCCGAAGAGCGCCGGCTCGAGGTGGAAGCGCGAGCCCTCCCCGGTGACGATCACGACCTGCTGCCCGTCCCACACGTCCCGCCACAACTGGGCGCCCCGGTGGCCGAGATGCGAGAAGTAGATCGGCCGGGACACGTGCGCGGTCCCGTACTGGACGTGCGGGTTGAGCAACGGCTTGACCTCGGGCCAGATGTCGAGCCAGACGGAGGTCCAGTGCGCGTCGCGGAAGGTGTACGGGAAGCCGACCAGCAACCGCTCCGGGTCGTACCCGTCCATCTCGAGCACCGCCCGCAGGTCCCCGGCCAACCCGGCCGACCACGGCTGGAAGCGCAGGTTGTACTGCGGCCGGAGCATGATCTTCAGCTCGCCGTCGCCGAAGCGGGCCAGGCTCACCCGGTCGTGCGCGACGCGGCGCATGGTGTCCTCGAAGCCCAGCTGCTGCGCCTCGGTGAACTCGCGGATCTCGGCGAACATCGCGGTGGACGCGAAGGCGCGGAACGCCTCGAGATATTTGCGCTGCTCCTTGAGCTCCCAGCGGATGTCGTAGAGCAGGGAGTTCGTCTGCTCGGCCGCCTTCAGCAGGCGCGGATCGGGCTCGAGCCGGCTCTTGATGACCTTCTTTGTCCGGCGCCAGACGCTCATCGGGCGGCCCCCAGCATCCGGTCGGCCAGCCGCGCGGCCGCGTGCCCGTCGTCGAGGTCGCTGGCCTTCGCGGCGAACGCGGCGTACCGGTCGGCGTAGCGCCCGGCCACGACGTCGATGTCCCGGACGGCGTCCACCACCTCGGCCGACGTGGCGAGCAGCGGGCCCGGCGCCTCGGCCTCGAAGTCGAAGTAGAAGCCGCGCAGCTCGTCGCGGTAGTAGGCGAGGTCGTACGTGAAGAAGAGCATGGGCCGTCCCGTGCTGGCGAAGTCGAACATCACCGACGAGTAGTCCGTGACGAGGATGTCGGCCGCGGCCAGCAGGTCGGCCATGTCCGGATAGCCCGACACGTCGTGGACGAAGCCGTCACCGGCGCCCGGGATCTCGTCGATCACGTTGGGGTGGCGGCGCACCAGCAGCACGTGGTCGGCCCCGAGGCGCGCCTCGGCGTCGGCCAGGTCGAGCTGCAGGCTCATCCGGTACGCGCCGCCGGCGTACTCGTCGTCGCGCCACGTGGGGGCGTACAGGATGATCTTGCGGCCGGGCGGGAGGCCGACGGCGGCCCGGACCCGCTCGGTGATTTCGGACCGGTCCTCGAAGAGCACGTCGTTGCGGGGGTAACCGATCTCCAAAATCTCCCCGCCGAACCGGAAGGCGCGGCGCAGCAACGGTGTGCTGAAGGTGTTCGGTGACACGAGGAAGCTCCAGTTCGGCGCCTCCTCGGTCAGCTTCTCCAGGTAACGACGATCGGTGAACTGCACGTCCTCGATGTCGAAGCCGATGCGCTTGAGCGGTGTCCCGTGCCACGTCTGCACGACCACCTGACCGTCCCGGCGGCGGAACCACTCGGGGAGATGCTGATTGGTGACGATGTAGCGGGACGTGGCCAGGGACTCGTACCAGCGCTTGCTCCACAGGGCCACGGGCTCGGCGCTGTGCGGCAGCGGCGCCTGGCCGTCGACGGACACCCATTGGTGCTCGAGCGGCAGGCTGCGGGCGAGGAGCTCGCGGTGGACAGCGCGGGGGCTGTCGGAGTACTGGCGGCCGGTGAAGCTGTTGTAGAGGACGACCTCGCGCAGGGGCTGCTTGCGGGTCGCCGGGTAGTGCCGCGTGCGGAGCTCGGCCTGGTGATGCTTGCCACGCTCCTCGTCCGCGAGCGCCGACCGGATGCGGAGCACCACGCGCTCGTCGCCCAGCCATTCGAGGGAGGTGCGCGGGGCGTCCCCGGCGAGCGGCAGGGGCAGGGCGGCGATGGCGGTCGCCGTGGCGGGCAGCGGTTCGGCCGGGCCCGTACCGGTGCGGCACAGGACCTGCCACGTGCCCGCGCGCATGCGGACCGCCGCCCCGAAGGCCGGGATCGCGACCGGGTCGACCTCGACGGCCCACGAGTCGCCGTCCGGGGTGACCGGGAAGGCTTTCAGGTCGCGGCCGTTGCCCGTACGCAGGATCAGCTGGAAGCCCTCCGCGGACCGGCCGTGCAGGCGGCCGCTGAACCGGAACCGGCGCCCCTCGGACGAGAGACCCGTCAGCACCGGACCGGTCGGCAGCGCGATCAGCACCGCCTCGCCGGTGCGCGACGCATGCAGGTGCATGGTGCGTCTCCGCATCTCGACGGGAGCGACCTCGCCCGCCATGGCGCACGCCCCGATGGTCCAGCGATCGGCCGGCTCACCGACTCGAAGCGCCGGCACCGCGCAACTAAGATCCGACGCGGGGATGCGGAAGTGGAAGCGCTCTCCCTCGCCCTCAGCCTGATAGCGGCGCCACACGACGCCCGGCACCCGGGACAGCGTGATTTCCCTCATGGCGCCCGTGCCCTCCACCACGAGGTCGTCCCCGTCGGCGCGCAGCCCGGTCACCCACGCCCGCACCCGCTCGACCCGCAGCCGCAGCCGCCCCTCGGCAATGTGCGGGACGATCCGCACGTCCCCGCGGTCCAGCGGCGTCAGCGCGACCGGCTGCGCGGGCTGCCCGATCTCCAGCGCGCCCTTGCTCTTGCGGCCCAGCCCGACCACGCCGACGACCACGGTCCAGTCCCCGTCGCGCCACTCGCCCCCGTCGGTGCGCAGGGCCTCGGGATCCAGAAGAGCTTCGAAGCCCGACCAGTCGTACGCGGTCCGTACCGAACCGTGGTCCGCCGTCGCATCGACGCACCGCCGCGTGACCAGCGGGATCCGGCGCGTGGTGCGGCCGCCGCCCACCTGTTTCATCCAGATCAGCCGCGACGTGCTGAACGGCAGGTTCGCGGGCTGGCCGGGAATGAAGGCGTGCCCGCGGATGCGCAGCTTGCCGTCGTCCCACGTGACGTCGTGCACCTTGCTGCGCGGGCGGGGAGTGCCGGCGAGGAACATCTCGGGCGGTAGCTGGGGCAGCTTGGCGTGCAGCAGGTCCATGTCGTGGTAGCGGCGCAGTCCCCGGCGGGCGATGCGGCGCTGGCGGCGTAGCTCGGGGACCATGTCGAGCAGCTGCGGAAGCATGCGGTTGCGGACCAATGTCCACAGCACGCGCTCGACGGCCGGCAGCTCCAGGATCGCTTCGGCGTCGATCGTGTCGAGGTAGGCATTGGTACGTTCGAGGAACACCTCGCGGTACTCGGCGTCGACCCGCGGGAGCACTCGGAGGAAGAGCATCAGGTCGCTGCGCAGGACCGACTCGTCGTACCGGCGCTTGAGGCCGTGGTGACCCGCCTCGCCGAGCACGCGGCTGACCTGCCAGCAGTTGGTCAGCCGGTCGATGAAGGCGGGCAGCTCCTCCCGGCGCTGGGTGATCGACTTGTCCGGGCCCTCGCGCTCGCGCCAGTAGTAGACCGGCGCCGCCAGCACGTCGACCGCTCGGGCCAGCACGTGCGCGGGCACGGTCACCGGGATGTCCTCGTAGAGCACGCCCTCGGGGAACCGGAAGCCGTGCGCGTCCCAGAACGTGCGGCGAAACACCTTGTTCCACGCCGTACGGTCGCCCAGCAGCACCGGCATCCGGCTGACGTGCGTGCTGAGGGCCGTCACGGCGAAGGGCGCCCGGTGCATCGGCGACTGGCTCAGCCCTCGGGTCGTCAGCCGCAGCACATTGGCGCAGGAGAAGTCGGAGCCCGTCTGCTCCAAACTGCCGACGAGCAGCTCCGCGGCGTACGGGGCCAGGACGTCGTCGCTGTCGGCGAACATCAGGAACTCGCCCGTCGCCTGAGCCGTGCCCGCGTTCCGGGCCGCTCCGAGGCCGGCGTTCGCCTGGCGGATCAGCTGGAACCGGCTGTCCCCGGCGACGAAGCGCTCGGCGATCGCGGCGCTCCCGTCGGTCGACCCGTCGTCGACCACGATGACTTCCAGCGCGTCGCGGTACTGCCCGGCCAGTGACGCCAGGCACTCCTCCAGATAGGGCGCCACGTTGTAGACGGGCACGACGACGCTGAGCACCGAACTCATTACGACAGGTTATGGCCCGGTCGTGGCTCGTTGCGGTGATTTGCCGGGTTCTACACTCAGCCGTGCAATCGATCCTGGCGACGCTCGGTTATGTGCTCTCGGCGGACGGCAAGCAGGTGCTGATGATCCGGCGGGACGCCCGCCCGGACGACCAGCACTTCGGGTACTACAACGGGCTCGGCGGCAAGCTGGAGCCGGACGAGGACGTGGTCGCCGGGATGCGCCGGGAGATCCTCGAGGAGTCGGGGCTGACCTGCGACGTCGTCGATTTCGCGGGCACGGTCTCGTGGCCGGGCTTCGGGCGTGACGGGGCGAACTGGTTCGGCTTCCTCTTCCGCGTGCCGGCGTGGAGCGGGACGCCGCTGACCGGGAACGACGAGGGCAGCCTGCACTGGGTGGACGTGTCCGCCGTGCTGGCCGGGGAGCTGCCGATGTGGGAGTCGGACCGGCACTTCCTGCCGCTGGTCTTCGCTTCGGAGCCGCGGCCGTTCCACGGGGTGATGCCCTTCGCGAACGGCCGAGCCCAATCCTGGTCGTTTTCTGCTTAGAAGCGGCGATGTCCGCCGAACTGGCGGTCGCCGGCGTCGCCGAGGCCCGGGACGATGTACATCTTCTCGTTCAGGCCCTCGTCGATGCTGGCCGTGACCAGGCGCAACGGCAGGCCCGAGTCGCGCAGCCGCGCGATGCCCTCGGGAGCGGCCAGCACGCAGCCGATGATGATGTCGGTGCAGCCGCGGTCGACCAGCAGCTGACAGCAGTGGATCAGCGAGCCGCCCGTCGCCACCATCGGGTCGAGCACCAGCACCGGCTGGCCGGAGAGGTCGGCCGGCAGCGACTCCATGTAGGCCCGCGGCTCGAAGGTCTGCTCGTCGCGGGCCAGGCCCACGAAGCCCATCGACGACTCGGGGATCAGCGCCAGCGCGGAGTCCGCCATGCCGAGGCCGGCGCGGAGCACGGGCACGATCAGCGGCGGGTTGGCCAGGCGGCTGCCCTGCGTCGGCGCGACCGGCGTCTCGATCGGGTAGCTCTCGGTGGCGAACGTGCGCGCGGCCTCGTAGACCACCATCGTCGTCAGCTCGTGCAGGGCCGCCCGGAAGACCCCGGGGTCGGTCTCGGCCTTGCGCATCGCGGTGAGTCGGGTCTGAGCCAGCGGGTGATCTACGACGAGTACGTCCACGCCGACAACCTACCGGGGTTCACCAAGATCAACTGTCGGTGGGCCGCGTAGAATTCCTCTCATGACTGTGACGACTCCGGCCGGACTCGATCTCCGGTCCCTCCTGCACGGGCTGCCCGGGGTCGACAAGGTCGGCCTGGAGTCCCGCGCCGCCGCGCTCGGCACCCGCTCGGTGAAGACGACCGCCAAGGCCGCCGCCATCGACCTGGCGATCCGGATGGTCGACCTGACCACGCTCGAGGGCGCCGACACCCCCGGCAAGGTGCAGGCTCTGGCCGCCAAGGCGCTGCGCCCCGACCCGGCCGACGCGTCCTGCCCACCGGTCGCCGCCGTCTGCGTCTATCCGGCCATGGTTCCGCCCGCGGCGGAGGTGCTGGCCGGCAGCGGAGTGCACCTGGCCAGCGTCGCGACCGCGTTCCCGTCCGGGCAGGCGCCGCTCGACGTCAAGCTCGCCGACACCCGCGACGCCGTCGCCGCCGGGGCCGACGAGATCGACATGGTCATCAGCCGCGGCGAGTTCCTGGCCGGGCACTACGACAAGGTCTTCGAGGAGATCGTCGCCGTCAAGGAGGCCTGCGGCGCCGCGCATCTCAAGGTCATCCTCGAGACGGGCGAGCTGGGCACCTACGACAACGTGCGCCGCGCCTCCTGGCTGGCCATGCTGGCCGGCGCCGACTTCATCAAGACCTCCACGGGCAAGGTGCCGCTGGCGGCCACGCTGCCCGTGACGCTGGTCATGCTCGAGGCGGTGCGGGACTTCCGGGCGAAAACGGGACGTCAGGTGGGTGTGAAGCCGGCCGGCGGCATCCGGACGACCAAGGACGCCGTCAAATACCTGGTGATGATCCACGAGACGGCGGGCGACGACTGGCTCGATCCCGACTGGTTCCGCTTCGGCGCGTCGTCCCTGCTCAACGATCTGCTCATGCAGCGCACCAAGCTCACGACCGGCCACTACGCCGGCCCCGACTACTTCACGCTGGACTGAGGCGCCATGTTCGAGTACGCCCCCGCTCCCGAGTCCCGGTCGGTCGTCGACATCGCCGGGTCGTACGGGCTCTTCATCGACGGTTCCTTCCGCGAGTCGGCCGCCGGCTCCTTCAAGACGGTCAATCCGGCCACCGAGGAGGTGCTGGCCGAGGTCGCGTCGGCCGGAGTCGAGGAGATCGACCTCGCCGTGGCCGCCGCCCGCCGCGCCTTCGGGCCGTGGTCCGCGCTGCCCGGCTCGGAGCGCGCCAAATACCTCTTCCGGATCGCCCGGATCATCCAGGAGCGCTCCCGCGAGCTGGCCGTACTCGAGTCGCTCGACAACGGCAAGCCGATCAAGGAGTCGCGCGACGTCGACCTGCCGCTGGTCGCCGCGCACTTCTTCCACTACGCGGGCTGGGCCGACAAGCTGAAATACGCGGGCTTCGGCGCCGACCCGCGCCCGCTCGGCGTGGCCGCGCAGGTCATCCCGTGGAACTTCCCGCTGCTCATGCTCGCGTGGAAGGTCGCCCCGGCGCTGGCCACCGGCAACACGGTCGTGCTCAAGCCGGCCGAGACCACGCCGCTGTCGGCGCTCTTCTTCGCCGACATCTGCCGCCAGGCCGACCTGCCGCCCGGCGTCGTGAACATCGTCACGGGCGCGGGCGACACCGGCCGCGCGCTGGTCGAGCACCCGGGCGTCGACAAGGTCGCCTTCACCGGCTCGACCGAGGTCGGCCGGCAGATCGCCCGCTCGGTCGCCGGCACCCGCAAGCGCCTCACGCTGGAGCTGGGCGGCAAGGCGGCCAACATCGTCTTCGACGACGCGCCGATCGACCAGGCCGTCGAGGGCATCGTCAACGGCATCTTCTTCAACCAGGGCCACGTGTGCTGCGCCGGCTCGCGGCTGCTGGTGCAGGAGTCGATCCGCGACGAGCTGCTCGAGTCGCTCAAGCGCCGGATGGCCACCCTGCGCGTCGGCGACCCCTTGGACAAGAACACTGACATCGGCGCGATCAACTCGGCCGAGCAGCTCGACCGCATCCGCACATTGGCCGACGCCGGCTCCGCGGAGGGCGCCGAGCGCTGGTCGCCGCCGTGCGAGCTGCCGGGTCAAGGCTTCTGGTTCGCGCCGACGATCTTCACCGGGGTCACGCAGGCGCACCGGATCGCCCGGGAGGAGATCTTCGGGCCGGTGCTGTCCGTGCTGACCTTCCGCACCCCGGCCGAGGCGATCGAGAAGGCCAACAACACGCCGTACGGGTTGTCGGCCGGCATCTGGTCCGACAAGGGCTCGCTGATCCTGGCCGTCGCCGACCAGCTGCGGGCCGGCGTGGTGTGGGCCAACACGTTCAACAAGTTCGACCCCGCGTCGCCGTTCGGTGGCTACAAGGAGTCCGGTTACGGCCGTGAAGGCGGTCGCCACGGCCTGGAGGCCTACCTTGCCTAAGAAGTCCTCTTCCGTCGCTGCCTCGCGGGCCGCCGCGTCCTCCAGCGGTTCGCCGGACGCACCCGCCGCGGCGTCTCCGGCTGCCTTGTCGCCGGCCGCCGCTTCTTCGACCGCCGACTTGTCGCCGGCTGCCGCCTCTTCGACCGCCGACTTGTCGCCGGCTGCCGCCTCTTCGACGGCCCCGGGTGCCGGGACTTCCGCGCGGCTCGCGGTGCGGAAGACGTACAAGCTGTTCATCGGCGGGGCGTTCCCCCGCAGTGAGTCGGGACGGACCTATCTCGTGGACGGCGACAACGTGGCGCTCGCCTCGCGCAAGGACGCCCGCGACGCCGTGACCGCGGCGCGCAAGGCCCAGCCGAAGTGGGCCGCCGCCACCGCCTACAACCGGGGCCAGGTGCTCTATCGCGTCGCCGAGATGCTGGAGGCCCGGCGCGCGGAGTTCGCCGCGGTGGGCGTCCCGGCGGCCGAGGTGGACGCCGCCGTCGACCGCTGGGTCTGGTACGCGGGCTGGTCCGACAAGATCACGCAGGTGCACGGCAGCGCCAACCCCGTCGCCGGGCCCTACTTCAACATCTCCGCGCCCGAGCCGACCGGCGTCGTCGCCGTGGTCGCGCCGGCGTCGTTCCTGGGACTGGTCAGCGTCGTCGCCCCGGCGATCGTCACGGGCAACACGGTGGTGGTGCTCGCCGGTGCCCCGCAGGCCGCGATCACGCTGGCCGAGGTGCTGGCCACGTCGGACGTACCCGGCGGGGTGGTGAACCTCCTGACCGGCGATCCCGCCGAGACCGCGCCGTGGCTGGCGTCGCACGACGACGTCAACGGGCTCGACCTCACCGGGGTCAGCGACACGGCGCTCGCCACCGAGCTCGAGCGGACCGCGGCGGGCAGCCTCAAGCGGGTGCGCCGGCCCGCCGGGACCGAGATCGATTTCTTCGCCGATCCCGGGGTAAAGGCGATGACGGCGTTCCTGGAGATCAAGACGGTCTGGCACACGAAGGGCTTCTGAGCCGTTCCGGCGGCGGTTCGTGACCGCGGTCGGGCGGCTCACAGGACAGGCCACTAAGGTGTGTGCCCAGACTCACCCGTCCGAACAGCTCGAGAGAACCAACCCGGAGGTCAGCGTGGCCAGCCAGACGCCCGAAGAGGCCGCGGAGGCGGCGGTGGAGGAGAGCGCGTCCAGCCCCTCCGGTCGTGAGCTGTGGGACGAGGTGCGCATCACCCCGGTCGAGATCGCGATGCCCGGTGGCGTGGCGCTGACCCTCCGGGCTTACCGGAAGGCCTCCGAGCTCACGCCCACCGAGATCGAGGCGGACGAGGACGACCCCTTCGAGGCCCGGGAGCGCGCGGCCGCCGCGCGCGCCGCCGAGGAGGAAGAGGTCTTCGTCGACGACGAGTTCGCGGCGCTGGTGGCCGAGGGCGAGGCCGACGCCAAGGGCAAGAAGTCGTCCGGCACCGAGCTGCGCAACGAGGACGGCGAGCTGGTCGAGGAGCCCGACCCCGAGGACTTCAAGGACGACGAGCCCGAGGCCGAGGCGGCCGAGGAGGCGTCGGACGAGGAAGTTCCGATGTTCCTCAGCCACCGCGGCAAGCTCCTCGCCTTCAAGACGCCCGAGTCGCTGGTGTCGTTCCTCCGTTCGGGCGCGCCGCACGACCTGGCCCAGCTCGACACCTGGCCGATCGTCGCCGAGCGGGTACAGTCGTCGGACATCGACCCGGCGGCGGACGACCGCTACGAGCTCGACCTCGTGGTGGAAAACCTGCGCGGCGGGCACGACACGTGGGATCTGCCGCTGCTCATCGGGGCGGGCGAGGTCGCCCGTGATCTGGGTCACGCACTCCGCCTCAAGCCGGTGATCCTGGCCCTCGCGCCCGGGTCACCGCTGGACGACCTCGACGAGTCCCTGCGGTCGGCCGAGAGTGGCGGAATGGGCGGTTTCTTCGGTCGCCGCAAGCTCCGTAAAATCGGGGCACAGCAGGCGAGTCTGGGGTGGCGTTCGGTGATCGGCAAGATCTCCGCGGCCGTGGACTGGCGCGACTGACCCCTCACCAGGGACCATCGGTCCTTGGCCTGACATTCGCAGTCCCGGGGAGGAGGACGACGCCGTGGCGCTCGTGCGCGTTTACTGCGGTCTGGCGTCGGCTGATGAGAGGGTGCGAGCGGCCTCGGCCGGTTCCGCACTGACCATCGCCGTGGTGGACGACGCGGGCCGGCTGCTCGGGGTCCACGAGATCAGCGACGACCCGGCGGGCTATGCCCAGCTGGGCACGCTGCTCGTGGAAAGGACGAGCGGCTTCGCCGAGTCCGCGGTGGCCGCCGACAGCGACGACCACATGGTCACCTCGCTGCTGACCGCCGCCGGGCGTCCTCTCGTGGTCGCGGACGACGACTCCGCCGACAAGTTCGCGGAGCGCTTCGCCGACGACGACTCCCCGGAGGAGCGGGCCGCGCCCCCGGCCGCCCGGCGCGCCGTGGGCCTGGCCCGGGCCCTGCAGGCGGGCGCCATCGCCGCCGTCACCATCCCGGCGCCGCGCGAGCTCACCAGCTACAAGCCGGTGCTCGCCGCCCACGTGGCCATGCTCAACGGCCGCCACGCCGCCGCCCTGGCGCTGCGCGAGGTGCTGCGCGAGCTCTATCCGGCGGCGCTGCGGGCCTACCCCGACCCGTCCCACCCGCTCGCCCTGGCCGTCCTCGACGCGCTGCCCGAGCCCGGCCGGCTCACCACCAACGGCAACCCCGAGCGGGTCGCCGAGGAGGTCGCCGCCGAGCTCACCCGGGCCGGCGCCGGCACCGAGGACCAGGTCGTCGCCGCCCTGACCGCGCTGGTCGTGGCGGTCAGCGAGTCCCCGCGCCGCGGCGGCGTCAACAAGTCGCTCGCCCCGGCCGCGGCCGACACCGTCCGCCACGCCATCGGCGCCGTCAAGTCGTGCGACGCTGCCTGCGAGGCCCTCGTCGGCACGCTCGCCGCCCGCGTCAGCCAGCAGGCGGCCGGTCTCGCCCCCGGGCGCCGCCAGGCGGGCTCCCGCCGGGCCGCCGACCCGGCTTCGACCGGCATCCAGTCGCTGCAGTCGATGCGCGCCGGCGACACCGGCACACGCCTGCGCCGCACCCGCCCCGAGCCGGCCGCCGCGAGTGGTGGACCCATCTCCCCCCACCCGCTGAACGCGCCGCCGCTCGCCCCCGACCCGCTCAACACGCCGCCCCTGGCGCCGCGCCCGCTCGCCTCGCCGCCCGGCATGCCCGCGGCCCCGGCGGCGAGCCTGCCCACGCGCCCGACCAGCAGCATGCCGACCCGGCCGACCAGTGGCCTGCCGACGCGTCCGACGAGCAGCATGCCGACGCGGCCCACCAGCAGCATGCCGTCCCGGCCCACCAGTGGTGGCCCGGAGGGTGGCCTGCCGACCCGGCCGACGAGCGGCACGCCCAGCCGGCCGGTCTCCGTGCCGCCGCCCCCGCCGGGCATGACGCCGATCACCCCGGGCACCCGCCCCGGCTCGGTGCCCCCGGCCGACGCCGGCGAGCCCTTCCGCCCGACCCTGACCAACGCCGCGCTCAACAGCGCCCGCGCCGAGCGTCAGCGCTCGGTCATCCCGCCGCGCCCGAACACCCGCCCCGGCGTCTCCCCCGCGGCCACCGGCGCGACCGACTTCTCGCTGCCCATGCCCACCCAGCGGGCCGCCGCCGAGCCGTCCGAGCCCGGCTCCCGCGCCAACTGGCCCCTGCTCAACCAGGGCGACGACGCCCCCGCCGCGCCGCCGGCCGAGGGCCGCGTCAAGCCCCCGTGGCAGGACATGCCCAAGGAGCCGGCGGCCCTGCGTCTGGTCGACGGGGTCAACGGCTTCGGCGACCCCGGCCCGGCCAGCGCCGACCCCCCGTCGCTCCGCCTCGTGGAGGGCCGCAACGGCCGCGCCCAGGCCCGCCGCACCCCCACCCTCACGGCCCTCGACCGCAGCACCACTCCGCCGGTCGCGGCCAACGAGGGCGACGGCGACCTGCTGATCTTCGCCGCCGCCCGCTCGGCCTGGTTCACCGGCCACAGCGACCCGTCCTCCGACAACGTCGAGTGGACCAGCCCGATGGACAGCGGCTGGCGCGCCGCGGAAAAGGCCGCCGCCCCCGAGATCTCCGAGGAGACCCCGGCCGGCCTGCCCAAGCGCGTCCCCCGGGCCAACCTGGTCCCCGGCTCCCCGCAGCGCGAGGAGCAGCGCCCCCTCCGCATCGTCCGCGACGCCGCCAGCATCGCCGCCCACACCACGGGCTACTTCCGGGGCTGGCGCCGGGGCCAGGAGATCGGCGGCTACGCCATCGGCGGCCGCCCGGGCCGCGAGTCGGCGGGCGGCTGGGACTTCAGCCGCGACGGCCAGCCCGAGGACGACGTCCGCAACGCGGGCTTCCCGAGCCGCTGACCCGCCCGCCCCACGACGCCACAGTCCCCTACGTCGCACGACCACGGCGTAGCAGCCCGCGGCGTCGCACGACCACGGCGTAACAGCCCGCGGGTCGCTCGTCTCGTAGCCCGGCATTCACCAAGTGCCGGGCTGCTGACTCTCTGGACCGCGCACCGGAGGGCCCGCGCCACCGAGCCCGCCACGGTGGATGTGCTCAGGTGGCGCTCGGCGTTGCCGATGGTGCGGCCCGTGGAAAGTACAGCGCTGCCGATGACGACCGTGGCGCCCAGCACGGCAGAGCTGATCAAGGCGTCTGTGCCGCACTGGGCGAGGGCAGCCGACGACGTGGACGCCTTTCGCACGGCGCTCGAGCTCGGGACAGTTGCCGACCGGTCCGCTGACGGAGACGGGACCCCGCTTGTCCTGGCCCGCCTTCTGCTGCTCGCCGGGCGTCCGCGAGACGCGTTGACGCTGCTGGCGCAGCAGCACATCACGCAGCTTCCGGCCGAGCCGATGGCGTCTTGGCCGCATCTGCTTCTGGCTGCGTGCCGAGCTGCCGACGGCGACCTTGGCGCCTACCGATGGTTACTTTCCGCGGTCGCTGCGCTACCGGGGTCCTGGGAGCTGCTGTATCTCGTCGGTGCCGCAGCCGAGCAGCGTGGAGACTACGGCCCGGCCGACCAGGCTTGGACCACGCTGGTGCAGGGGCACCAGATCGTCACGCGGTTCACCTTGGCCCGATATTGTGCCGCTGTTGTCGCGCGGCGCGACCCGAAGGAGCCCGCGTCAGCGGCGCAAACCCTGATCGACGTGGTCGAGGAGTTCCTGGCCCGTGATCCCGACCTGACCGAGTACCCGCAGCCCGTTCTGTCCGCCGCCGCGCACCTCCGGCGACGCGGGGACAACGCCGGTTCAGCTCTGCTCCTTCATGCTGCGTCTCAGCGACTCCCGCAAGCTCCAGCGCTGAAGGCCGCCGTGCAGGCCGTTGTTTCCCGGGTGGCGATGCGCTGCTACCGGCGCCGCAAGACGCTACTCGCGTGGGTCCACCTGCCCCTGTTGGCCCTGGCCGCGGCCGCTGCGGTGTGGTCCGACCTTCCGCCGCTGGTCCTGATCGGGATGGTGCCGGTGCTGCTGGTCCATCGCCTTGCCGCGGCCTCCGTGCCCGGATTCACTACGGCGGACAGCGCCGCGTGGCGTGCGGGTTCGCGACTTCGGCAGGGCCCTGCGGCTCGGTTACTGGATACCGAACAACGTTTCGCCTGCGCGATCGTGGTAGCAGCGGTGTTGACCGCGACAGTGCCGATCGCCGGCGCGCTGGCCGGAGCCGTGGTCGGCCGCGCCGACGCCATCGCCCGCACCGCATCCCACGCTGTCGTCAGCGGCGGCCTCTTCGCCGTACTGACCGCTGTGCTGACCGCGATCGGTTCAGGCCTGATGGCCATCATGCGGCGGCACAACTGGCAGTCCGCACGCCGCGTACGACACGAGGCGGACCGCCGCCGCCTCTCCGACGCCGGCGACTGCCGATGCTGGCGGACGAGCGCACTCGTCGGCAGCTATGCCGCCGCCTATCTGAACCGCCATCTGACATCCTCCGCCCCGGCCACCTGGGACAACGAACGATTCCCCGACGCCACCCTCGCCCGCTGCCCCGCCACCGGCACGCTGTGGCTGGCAACGACGGCCGGCGCGCAAGGAGAACTCCTGCTGCTCCGGGGCACCGACCGGGCAAGCACGGACTTCCCCGTTCCCGCACCGGCCACCGGCGGATACCTTTGACATCCCCGCCGCCCGGATCCGGGAAATGACTTCCGCTCACCTCGGCCAAGCCTGGCCAGATCGCGCCGCCCGGGTGGGGCCGAGCGGAACCGCCGAAATCAAACGCCGCCGCGCGAAGCTCGGCCGACGGAAAGCCCTCAGGCGGCGCCAGAGCCGCTGTGGCCCTATGACGCTCGCCGGGTGCGGGTTTGACCGTTCACGCCCGGAGAGGCCAACTGAGCCCCTTTTCGGAGTCGCCGGGCACCATCCCGGTAGGCGAGCGGTTCAGGTCGGCACGACCCGATCGGCGCCCGGTCACTGCTACGGCTCGGGGCGGTAGCACCAAGAGCGCCCGGCCAAGAGGGTGGCGCCGTGAGCGACCGGCCCTTGGCGGCCGGCGCGAGGAGCGGCCGGCCAAAGGCGGGCAGCAGCCGCTCGACGACGGCCGGCAGGAGCAGCGCGCCCGCGGGCCGACGGCGGGCAGCACGAACGCACGGCCGTCCCGGAACGGCCGTGAAGCATCCGCCGGCACCCCGGCGGGCACGCAAAAGTCCCGCTCTGTCGCCAGAGCGGGACCCGCGACGAACTGTCAGGCCGGCGCGACCGCGCGCGAGCGACGCATCGTCAGAACGTACTCGACCAGCGAGATCAGCACGTTCTTCGTCGACTCGCGGTTGCGGGCGTCGCAGCTCACGACCGGGACGTCGGACGAGATCGCGAGCGCGTCCCGCACGTCCTGGGCGTTGTGATACTGCATGCCGTCGAAGCAGTTTATGGCGACCAGGTACGGCAGCCGGCGGTGCTCGAAGAAGTCGATGGCGGCGAAGCAGTCGGCGAGCCGACGCGTGTCCACCATGACGACCGCCCCGATGGCACCGCGCACCAGCTCGTCCCACATGAACCAGAAGCGCGTCTGGCCCGGCGTTCCGAACAGGTACAGGATCAGGTCCCGGTCGATGCTGATGCGGCCGAAGTCCATGGCCACCGTGGTTGTCGTCTTCCCCGGCACCTGCCGGTTGTCGTCGACACCCACGCCGGCGGACGTCATGATGGCCTCGGTGGTCAGCGGAGTGATCTCCGAGACCGACCCCACCAGCGTCGTCTTACCGACACCGAACCCACCGGCAATCACGATCTTGGCCGAGGTCACGCGCCCGGCTGTCGGCCGGCGCGACATGTCAGAGCCTGCGAAGTCCACTCAGCACCCTTTCCAGCAGTTCCGTACCCACCGCATCGGTCTCATCGTCGAGCGATGTGGGCTCGTAGACCGCCACCAGCCCGTCATGGGCCATGTCGGCGACGATCACCCGGGCCACCCCGAGCGGTAGTTGCATGCGTGCGGCGATCTCTGCCAGCGACTGAACACGGCCGCCGTCACACATCGCTGCGATGTACTGGTGTTCGCTCCCGCCGCGGCCCGTACCGGTGCTCCGGCCACGAACGGTGGTCTCGACGAGCGCTTCCAGCGCTATCTCCAGCTTGGGCCGGGTACGGCCACGGGTCACGGCATACGGCCTGACCAGCGCGCCGGTCGGCTCATCACGTTCAGGCATCGTCACCGCTCACCTCATCCCTCGGCCCATAGAAGTTTCTCGCGTTGTCAAGGTTTTGGACAGATACCGGACGGATCCGGATCTTCACCCGTTCAGCCGAGGACCCCGGCGGCCGATCGCGGCGCCGGCGTCAAGGCCTCACCCACGCGGTCGACCAGCAGGGCCATCTCGTAGCCCACCTGGCCCACGTCGCAGCTGCGAGCGGCGAGGACGGCGAACGACGAACCGTCGGAGATCGACATCAGGAAGAGGAACCCGTTGTCCATCTCGACGACCGTCTGGAGCACCGCGCCGCCCTCGAAGCAGCGGGCGGCGCCCTGGGTCAGGCTGACCAGGCCGGAGGCGATGGCCGCCAGCTGGTCAGCACGGTCGCGGGGAAGGTCCCGCGAGGCCGCGAGCAGCAGACCGTCGGCGGAGACCGCGATCGCGTGCGCCACCCCGGGAACGCGGTCGGCAAAGTTGGCGAGGAGCCAACCAAGATCCTGCGTACTTGTCATGCCTCATGCTCCTTGCCAGCCTGCGAGGACTGCTGCCCTCCCGGAGAAAGCTCCGGGTTGGTCGTTTCCTTCGTGCGACCCCGTTGCACACCGCGGTGGTAGGCGGACAGGAGCCCGCGAACCGCCTCGGGAGTGCGGCGCTGCACCGAGGTCTCGGCCCGGTCGACGCCACCCGGCACGAGCTGTGCCATCGGCGTGCGGCGCGGGAGACCGGCGCCCGTCGTGGTGTCGACGGGCATCTCGGCCGCCTTGCGGGCCGCCGACCAGCCGTCGTCGGCCGCCGTGCGCCACGGGTTGTTGGCGTCGGCGCCCCCACCGGCAGCGCCGTTCATGCCGCCACCGTTGAGGCCACCACTCGACGCTACCGCGCCCACGGGCTCCGGGTCCCGGGCGGCGAAGACCTGCTCCTGGACGACCGGGGCGGCCGGGACGACCGGCGCCTGGACGACCGGGGCGGGCGGCGCCTGGACCACCGGCGCCGGCTCCGGCTGAGGGGCCGGGGCGGCGGGCGGAGGCGTGCGGACCGGCTCGCCGGTCGGAATCCGCTGGGCCGACAGGACCGACTCGTCCGAGGGGCCGGCCTGCGGCTCGGTCTCGGGCGCGGTCTTCGGCTTGGCCGGCTTCGCCGTCATGAACCAGGCCGACTCGAGCTCCCGGAAGATCGGCAGCTCCATCGTCTCGTCCGCGAACTGCGTCTCGACGTCACCCGCGGCGCGCTGACGAGCGGCGGCCTGGGCGGCGGCGATCTGCGCGGCCGCACTGGTCTGCTGCGGCGCCGTGACCGGCGCCACGGGGGTGCCGTTCTGCGGGACGCCGGGCGGCGCGACCTGTGGCTGCGGGCCCGTGCCGTTCGGCCGGTAGCGCGGCAGCTCGGCCGTCATGTCCAGGGCGGCCGCGAGGCTCTCCGGGACGTGCGGGGCGTTCTGGTCGCGCTCCGCCGACACCGGCGGCCAGGCCGGCGGCGCGGAGGGCACGGGCGGGGCCGACTGCGGCCGGGCCGGGCTCACGGGCTGCCCGAAGGCGGGCTGACCCGAGGTCGGCGGGGCCGACTGCGGCCGGACGGGCGGCGCCGAGATCGGCTGACCCGGGGCGGGCGGGGCCGAGGCCGGGCCGGCGAACGCGGAGGGCGCGGGCGGCGCGGAGATCGGCGGCACCGGGGGCGCCGAGACCGGCGGCACGAAGGGCGGACGGCCCTGCGTCTCCGGGCTGGGCGGCAGCTGACGCGGGATCGTGTGCCCGAAGGACACGGTCTCGTCCGGCCGCATGTTCTCGCCGTTGCGACGCTGCGGCAGGTTGTCGAAGCCCTGCGGTCCGGTCTGCGGCAGCGGCGGGATCGGCTCGTTGCTGCGCGGGCCGTGGAAGCCGTTGGCCCCCTGCGAGCCGTTGCTGCCGCCGCCGAAGCCGTTGGCGCCGCCGAACCCGTTGGCGCCGCCGCCGTTGACCCCGGCGAAGCCGTTGCTGCCGTTGGCGCCGCCGAAGCCGTTGCCGCCGCCACCGAAGCCGGTGGGGGCGTCGAAGCTGCCGGTCGGCGCGCCGGTGAGGTCAGACCACGCCGGCACCGAGCGGCCGGCGCCGGCCCCGATCATGCCGCCGTTGGGTCCGGGCGACTGCGGCTCGAACGGACGGCCGCCGCCGAACCCACCCCGGCCGTTGCCGCTCTCGAGCGCCAGCGGCGGCTCGGCGAAGGCGGGACGAGGCTGGTCGTCGGGCACGAAGCCGCTCTCGGCGGACGGCAGGCGGCCGGCCGCGCTGGACACCACGAGCACGCTCACGGGCAGGCCGACGTCGGCCACCGTGCCGCGCTCGCTGTCGGCCGGGCGCAGCTCGACCCGCACGCCGTGGCGGTTGGCCAGGCGGGCGACCACGACGAGGCCCATCATGCGGGAGACGGCGACGTCCACCATCGGCGGGTTGGCGAGCCGCTCGTTGAGATCGCGGAGCTGCTCGCGGCTGATGCCGATGCCGCGGTCCTCGACCGAGAGCACCGCGCCGTCGCCCAGGCGGCGCGCCTCGACGATGACGTGGCTGTTCGGCGGGGAGAACGCGGTCGCGTTGTCGAAGAGCTCGGCGACCAGGTGGACCATGTCGTTGACCGCGTGGGCGGCCACCTCGATGTCCCGGTCGATCGTGCCGAACTCGATGCGGGTGTAGTGCTCGACCTCGGACTGGGCGGCACGGAGCACGTCGATGAGGGCGGCGGGCTCGCGCTGCACGCGGGTCGAGTCGGCACCGGCGAGCACCAGGAGGTTTTCGTCGTTGCGGCGCATCCGGGTCGCCAGGTGGTCGAGCTGGAAGAGCTCGGCCAGGCGGTCCGGGTCCTCCTCGCCGCGCTCCAGCCGGTCGAGGTGACCGATGAGCCGGTCGACCAGGATCTGGGAGCGGCGGGCGAGGTTGACGAACATCGTCGCGACGGAGGCCCGCAGGGCGGCCTGCTCGGCCGCGGTGCGCACCGCCTCGAGGTGAACCGCGTTGAACGCCTCGGTCACCTGCCCGAACTCGTCCCGGCTGCGTACTGGGAGGGGCTCGGCGACCTGGTCGGCGACCTGGGCCGGGGTGAGCGAGCCGCTCAGCGCCGGGTCCCGCAGCCGCTCGACCGCCTGGGGCAGGCCGAACTGGGCGACGTTGAGGGCACCCTGGCGCAGCTCGCGCAGCGAGCGGGCCATCGACCGGGCGACGAGCCACGCGAACGCGATGGCCAGCAGCAGCATGCCCAGCAGCAGGCTGGACTCGATGATGACCTGGCGCTGCACGTCGTTTCGCAGGGTGGTGGCCTGGTCGACGATCTGGGCGTCGAGCCTGTTCTCCACACTGCGGAACAGGTCGTTGTAGCCGATCATCGCGGTTTCCCACGTGTCCCGGTTGAACGGGATCTTCTTCGTGTTGTCACCGCTGAGGCCGTCGAGCGGCTGGGTCAGGTTGGTGGCGGCCCGCTCGGCCGGACCGCTGATGACCTTGTCGATCAGGTTGAGGTCGTCGGTCGTCGCGACCTGGCGCATCGTCGAGTCGGCGATGTCGTAGCCGGCCACCGTCGTCAGGTACTTCTTGCGCATGGTGGCGTTGAAGTCACCGGCGCCGAGGGTCATGTGGCCCACGTCGCGCTGCTGCGAGATGTAGTCCTTGGCCCGGGCGACCGCGGCGACGACCCGGAGGCGGCCACCCAGGTCGGTGTCGTTGGCCTGCTGGGCGGCGACGTCACGCACGGTCAGCAGGTCGTCGATCAGCGGGCGGTAGGCGGTCTCGACGTCGTCGGCACCGAGGTCGCCGTTCGCCGCCTGGCTGCGGATGGAGGGCAGCTCCTCGAGGTTGCGGTCGAGGCGGGTCAGCAGAATCTGGGCCTGCTCGGGCAGGTCCTTGAGCGTGCTCTTCTGCTGCGAGTAGTTCTTCTTCGCCTCGTCGACCTTCGCGTGCTCGCGGCCGTAGGACGTGCCTGCGGACGTACGGTCGGCACTGCTCTTCGGGGTGGTCGCGATCTCCACGCCGAATGCGCGCTCGTTCTGCAGGTGGTCGACAAGTCCACCGGCGGCCTGCGAGAGCACGGACAGCGTGCGGGCGTTCTCGGCGTTGTCCGCCTCGTCGATGTGGTCGATGAGCCCGTTGGTGCCGACGATGATCGTCGCCAACGTCGGCACGAGCATGATCAGCCCGAGCTTCGACCAGATCGGTAGATCCCGCAACCGGCCGGCCGGCCGGCGGAGACGCGACATGACCGCGTTCGCCGTCTCAGGGCGCTTGCTCACGTCACCGTCCTCCTGATTCGGACCCGGCTTTCGGATCACCGGGCACCGCACACGGCCGACACACCGGGTCGGGCCCCCGAGATTCCATCACGACGAGTGTCAAAGAGAAAGAGCAGCCTGACCCGGACCGTTTGTGTGATGCGAAGTCGCGTCCCAAGGGAAGGACCTCGCCGGTGGATCATCACTGCTCGTATATTGGTGCTTCTCTAAGCGTCACTCTTTCGGGCGGGCCTTGCGGGGTCCCCACGATGGCCTCTCCGGCCGGATCGATCTGCGATCGCGGCAGCACAGACGATGGCTCGCGGGGACGCCGACGGCAAGGCAAGATGCCGGATTGTGCAGTGTTTGTAGGGACGAGACTGACCGAACGGCTGATCCGGCTGACCGAATCGCCAGTTTCGCCGGACGAAAGTACGCCCGTGTCGCTAATGCCCTGTCAATCCGGACATCACTGGACCAACTTCCCGTACGCCGGCTTGATCACGTCGTTGATGAGCGCGAGCCGCTCGTCGTACGGGATGAAGGCGGATTTCATCGCATTGATCGTGAGCCACTGCAGCTCACTCCAGCCCCATCCGAACGCCTCGGACAGCAGCGCCATCTCCCGCGACATGGAAGTGCCGCTCATGAGCCGGTTGTCCGTGTTGACCGTGACCCGGAACCGGAGGTCGTGCAGCAGCTTGATCGGGTGCGTCGCGATCGACTCGGCCGCCCCGGTCTGCACGTTGGAGGAGGGGCACAGCTCCAGGGGGATGCGCTTGTCCCGGACGTAGGACGCCAGCCGGCCCAGCTTCCCGCCGGTGACGTCGTCCACGATGCGCACACCGTGGCCCAGCCGGTCCGCCCCGCACCACTGGATCGCCTGCCAGATCGACGGCAGCCCGAAGGCCTCGCCCGCGTGGATGGTGAAGTGGAAGTTCTCCCGCTGCAGGTACTCGAAGGCGTCGAGGTGCCGGGTGGGCGGGAAGCCCGCCTCCGCCCCGGCGATGTCGAAGCCCACCACGCCGGTGTCCCGATAGCGCACGGCCAGCTCGGCGATCTCCTGCGAGCGCGCGGCGTGCCGCATGGCGGTCAGCAGGGTGCCGACCCGGATGCGGTGCCCGGCCGCGGCCGCCTCGGCGCATCCCTCCTGGAAGCCCGCGTGCACGGCGTCGACGACCGCGTCGAGGGTCAGGCCGCGCTCGAGGTGCTGCTCCGGGGCGTACCGGATCTCGGCGTAGACCACGCCGTCGGCGGCCAGGTCGAGCGCGCACTCCTTGGCCACGCGGTGCAGGCCCTCCTCGGTCTGCATCACCGCGACCGTGTGCGCGAAGGTCTCCAGGTAGCGTTCCAGCGACCCGGAGTCCGCCGCGGCGACGAACCACTCCCCGAGGCGCGCCGGGTCGGTCTCGGGCAGCTCGTGCCCGACGGCCTCCGCCAGCTCCACGATCGTGGCCGGCCGCAGCCCGCCGTCGAGGTGGTCGTGGAGGAGGGCCTTCGGCGCCTGCACGATGTCGGCGTGGGAAATGACAGCCATCACCAGATGCTAGAGGTAAGTACCGAATGATCGATGGAGCCTTGCCGTATTTGCGGTGCCCCGTGTGCGGCGACACATTGGCCCGCCCGGACCCGGCGATCCTGCGCTGCCCCCGGCGGCATTCCTTCGACATCGCGCGGCAGGGCTACGTGAACCTCACCACCGGCCGCTCCCCGCACGACGGCGACTCGGCCGAGATGGTGGCGGACCGGGTGGCCTTCCTGGGCGCGGGTCACTACGACTTCATCACCGAAGCCCTGATCTCCCAGGTACGCCCGGCGGGGCTGATCCTCGACGCGGGCACGGGCACGGGCCACTATCTCGCCCGGCTCCTCGACGCGTGGGAGAACACCACGGGACTCGGGCTCGACGTCTCCAAGCCGGCCCTGCGCCGGGCCGCCCGCGCGCATCCCCGGGCCGCCGCGGCGCTCGCCGACCTGTGGCGCCCATGGCCCGTCGCCGACGCGTCAGCCGCGCTGGTGCTCAATGTCTTCGCCCCGCGCAACGGCCCCGAGTTCCGCCGGGTGCTGCGCGCGGGCGGGACATTGATCGTGGTCACCCCGGCCCAGGATCATCTGGGCGAGCTGATCGCCGCGCACGACCTGATCCGCGTCGATCCCGGCAAGGCGGAACGCGTCGCCGGGTCGCTCGGCGGCGATTTCGCAACAAAGAGCACGAGCACCCACCGCCGGCTGCTCGACCTCACCGCCGCCGAGGCGCGCACCCTGGTCGGGATGACGCCGAGCGCCCGGCACGTACACCGGGACGAGATCGCCGGCCTGACCACAACGGCGGCCGTGGAAATAACCGTTTATCAGGCGATCTAGACCGACAGGTCGACTTCTTCCCACTCCGGCGGACCCTCGTGGTACGGACCGGTGAAGATCACTGCCCATTCGAGAGCCCACCGCCGCTGTCCGATGGCATTGCTGTCCACCTCGCCGGGCAGCGGCGCCCCGGTCCGCTCCGCCTCCTGGAACGCCCAGTCCAGGCAGTAGTAGAGGTCGAGCAGCACCGCCGCGTCGACCGCGTCCCGGGGCGCCGGCAGCACCCGGGACCGCCAGTCGTTGAAGAGCTCGTTGCCCGGCAGGTCCGGCATCCGGGTCATCATCTGCGGCTCGGGCGGCGCGGTGGGGTCGAGGTGCCGGCTCAGCCCGAGCAGCCAGGCCAGCGCGAAGACCGCGTCGTGGTGCAGCACGAACGACCGGTGGTCCCCCACGTCCCCGGCGACGAACTGCCACTCGGGCGGGGTGACCCAGTCGACGATCTTCGAGTTGAGCAGCCAGCTCATCGCGGCCTCGGTGGGGAAGCCGAAGCAGCAGGCGACGACCACGTGCAGCACCGCCGCCCGCGCCTCCAGCTCCGCCACGGGCCGCAGCTCGATGCCGTCGCCGGGCTCCCACACCAGCGGGAAGCTCGGCGGCGGCAACGGCAGGCCCAGTCGCTCCAGCTCGTCGAGGCTGGCGTCGCGGACCGCGCGGGGATCGGGGGCGGCCTTCATGACGGGTCAGGCTATGCGGTCGATCAGCAGCCGCTCACGGGTGGGCGCGCCCGGCGCCACGGTCACCGCCGCCCGCGCGTCGGCCAGCGCCGCCGGGATCCGGGCGGCCTCGTCCGTACGCAACTCCAGCAGCACATCCCCCGCCCGCACCGCGTCGCCGGGGCGTTTGTGCAGCACCACGCCCGCGCCGAAGCTCACCGGGTCCTCCTTGCGGGCCCGTCCCGCCCCGAGCCGCCACGCCGCCAGTCCGGTGCCGAGCGCGTCCACCGTGGCGACGACACCGTCCTCGGCCGCCCGCAGGACTTCCGTCTCCCGGGCGACGGGCAGCGCCGCCGCCGGGTCGCCGCCCTGCGCCCGGATCATGGCGTTCCAGGTGTCCATGGCCTTGCCGGACGCGAGCACCCGCGCCGGATCGGCGTCGATCCCGGCCGCGTCGAGCATCTCGCGGGCCAGCGCCACGGTGAGCTCCACCACGTCGGCGGGCCCGCCACCGGCCAGCACCTCGACCGACTCGGCCACCTCGACGGCGTTGCCGATCGTCAGGCCCAGCGGCGTGTTCATGTCGGTGAGCAGGGCGACGGTCTTCACACCGTGCGCCTTGCCGAGCTCCACCATCGTGCGGGCAAGCTCCCGGGCGTCGGCCTCGTCCTTCATGAACGCGCCGGTGCCCACCTTCACGTCGAGGACCAGGGCGCCCGTACCCTCGGCGATCTTCTTGCTCATGATCGAGCTGGCGATGAGCGGGATGGCCTCGACCGTGCCGGTGACGTCGCGCAGGGCGTAGAGCTTGCGGTCGGCCGGGGCGAGCCCCTCCCCCGCGGCGCAGATCACCGCGCCCACGTCGCTGAGCTGCCCGACGAACTCCTCGTTGCTCAGCCGGGCGCGCCAGCCGGGGATCGACTCCAGCTTGTCGAGCGTCCCGCCCGTGTGCCCGAGCCCGCGCCCGGACAGCTGCGGTACGGCCGCCCCGCACGCCGCCACGAGCGGGGTCAGCGGCAGCGTGATCTTGTCACCGACGCCACCCGTGGAGTGCTTGTCCACGGTCGGCCGGGGAACGGCGGAGAGGTCCAGCCGCTCCCCGCTCGCGATCATCGCCGCCGTCCACCGGGCGATCTCGCCGCCCGACATCCCGCGCAGCAGGATCGCCATGGCCAGCGCCGACATCTGCTCGTCGGCCACCACACCCCGGGTGTACGCGTCGACGACCCAGTCGATCTGCGCGTCGGACAGCGCGTGCCCGTCCCGTTTCGCCCGGATGACGTCGACCGCCGCGAATTCCCCGCTCACTCTTCCCACCTCGTACCGATGCCCTCGGGTGCCTCGCCCTCGCCGGCCCAGAACAGGCCACCCTCGGCGTCCACGACGACGATCCGGGAGGTCCGGATGCGCCCCCACGTGACCGCCTCGGCCGCGCTGGCGAAGTTCGGGCCCTCCTCGAGGACGCCCTTCTCGGCGTCGCTCTCCTCGGGGCTGCCGCCGGACCGCTCCCAGTAGCCGGTCCAGACCTGCGCGCCGCCGGAGAGGTCCGGGTGCACGAACACCGTCCCGCGCCCGCGCCACTTGGCCAGCTGCACCGGCACGTCCGGCACCGCCGCCGGCCCGTTGACCTTCTCCAGGTCGTCCGGCCCGAAGGCGTGTGGCAGCAGCTCGGCCATCGTCAGCGGCCGGGGCAGCGCCTCGACGAGCATGTCCTTGCCCCCGTGCTCGTAGAGCAGCTGCCGGCAGCGCCCGCACGGCATCAGCGGCTGGCCGTTGGCGTCGACGCACGACATCGCCACCAGCCGCCCGCCCCCCGTGGCGTGCAGCGAGCTGACCAGCCCGCACTCGGCGCAGAGGCCGACACCGTACGACGCGTTCTCCACGTTGCACCCGACGATCACGCGGCCGTCGTCCACCAGGGCGGCGACTCCCACGGGAAAGTCGGAGTAGGGCGCGTACGCATGCCGCATCGCCTCGACGGCCGCGGCCCGCAATGCTCCCCAGTCGATCTCCATGACGCCGATTCTGCCAGGTCAGCTCTTCACGTAGGGCTGGCCGTCGGCGGCCGGCGCCCGCACCCGCCCGACGAGCCCGGCGACCGCCACGATCGTCGCCAGATAGGGCAGCATGTTGAGGAACTGGCTCGGCACCGGGCTGCCGACCGCGCTCAGATAGGTCGCCAGCTTCTGCGCGAAGCCGAAGAAGAGCGCCGCGCCCAACGCCCCGAAGGGTGTCCACCGGCCGAAGATGAGGGCGGCCAGGGCGATGAAGCCGGCGCCGGCCGTCATGTTCTTGTTGAAGCTGCCCGTGGCCACGAGCGTGAAGTAGGCACCGCCCGCGCCCGCGATGAGCCCGCCGAGCAGCACGTTCAGGTAGCGCAGGCCGCGCACCCGGATGCCGACCGTGTCCGCCGCCGTGGGGTGCTCGCCGACCGCGCGGGTGCGCAGGCCCCAGCGGGTCCGGGTCAGGGCGAAGTGCACGACGAAGACCAGGATCAGCGCGAGCCACACCAGCAGGTTGGTGTCGAAGAGGACCGGGCCGACGACCGGGATGTCGGCCAGGCCGGGGATGCGCCACTCGGGCATCTTGGGCGGCTGGTTGTAGGACTGGGCGTTCGGCTGCATGAGCCGCTCGTAGAGGAAGCCGGTCACGCCCAGCGCCAGCAGGTTGAGCACGATGCCGACGACGGTCTGGTCGACCAGGTAGCGGATGGCCAGCACGGCGAGGATGCCCGCGATGATCACGCCGCCCACGGCCGCGCTGAACAGGCCGGCCCACACGCTGGTGGCCATCGTGCCGACCAGCGCCGCGAAGAAGGCGCCCATGAGGAACTGGCCCTCGATGGCCACGTTGATCACGCCGGAGCGCTCGCCCAGGACGCCCGCGAGGGCGCCCAGGATCAGCGGCACGGCCAGCTCGAGCGTGCCGCTGACGGTGTCGACGAGCGGCAGGAACTTGCCCGCCACCTGCCAGCACAGGAAGGACAGCACGAAGGCGAGGATGCCTAGCGACAGCATGCTCGTCTGGAAGCGGCGCCACAGGCCGGCCAGCAGCACCCCGCCGGCGGCCAGCGCGATCACGCCGAAGAGGATCGCGCCGAGCTGACCGTTGATGCTGAACGCGGCGCCCTCGGCGTCGTCGCTCAGGGTGAAGCGGGCGGTCTCCGACGGCGCGAGCGCCCCGAAGAGCACGACGGCGAGCAGGCCGATGACGACCACGCCGACGCCCAGCCGGCGCTGCCGGTCCCAGAACGGGGCCGCGGCCGAGGTCTCCGGCCGTTCCACGGTTGCGGTGGACACCCCGGTCACCAGCCCTTCGCGATCGAGGTTCCGAGCCGCGCGGCACGGGCGGCGCGGAGGTGGAAGATGGCCTTCACCAGCGCGGGGGCGGCGATGAAGATGACGATGAGGGCCTGGAGCACGGTCACCAGCTCCAGCGAGATGCCGGAGAAGGACTGCATGCGGTTACCGCCCGCGCGCAGCGCGCCGAAGAGCAGCGCCGCCCACAGCGTGCCCCACGGCCGGTTGCGGCCGAGCAGCGCGACGAGCAGGCCGTCGAAGCCGATGTTGCCCGCGACCGCCGGGGTCAGCGCATAGGCGGTGCCCAGCACCTGCGTCGCGCCGCCCAGGCCGGCCAGGGCGCCGGCCACGACCATGAGCAGGGTGTACGTCTTGGCGACGCTGATGCCCGCCGTCCGCGCGGCGTGCGAGTTGGCGCCCACCGCCCGCAGCTCGAAGCCGAAGGCCGAGCGGTTCAGCAGCCACGCGACCCCGGCCGTGGCCAGGACGGCAAGCACGATGCCGAGGTTGGCCCGCAGCTCGCCGCCGAACGACGGGAGCTGGGCCGAGCCCTTCACCGTCTCGCTGATCGCGTCGGAGCGGCCCTCCTGCTGCACGCCCTTCTGCAGGATCAGCCAGCCCAGGAAGAGGTTGGCCGTGTAGTTGAGCATGATGCAGACGATGACCTCGTGGGCGCCGGTCCGGGCCTTGAGGATGCCCGGCACGAAGCCCCAGAGCGCCCCGCCGATCGCGCCGGCCAGCAGCGCGGCGATCAGGTGGATGACCGGGGGCAGCGGCAGCGCGAAGCCCGCCACGCCCGCCAGGACCGTGCCCATGATCGCCTGACCCTGGCCGCCGATGTTGAACAGGCCGCCGCGGAACGCCAGGGCCACCGACAGGCCGGTGAAGACGAGCGGGGCCGCGTACGTCAGGGTCTCGGAGATCGGGAAGAACACCTGCTTCCAGGTGCCGCTGCCGTCCGCCGCCGCGGAGATCGCCGCCGGGTCGAGGATCGCACCCTTGAAGAGATCGGCGTACGCGTTGCTGACGATGTCCCAGCTGGCGGTGAGCGCGTCACTGGGCCGGGCGGTGAAGTAGCTGAACGTGTTGAGCACGTTCTCGTCGGAGACGATGATCAGCACCGCACCGATGATCATGGCCAGCACGATCGACAGCACCGTCACGGTGACCGTGTTCGCCGCCCACAGGTTGTGCAGGAAGTGGCTGAGGAAGGAATCCTCGCGCTTCTCCTCCGCCGGGGGCGCGGCCTTTTCCTCGGTGGTCACTCTGTCCCCTCATCAGCGGAAGCGGGCGAATCGCCGGCCTCGAAAACCGGCGCGGCCGGCGCGTCGCCGGTGATCCCGGCCATCAGCAGGCCGAGCTTGTCGCGCGGAGTGTCCGGCGGCACGATCGCCAGCACCTTGCCGCGGTACATCACGGCGATCCGGTCGGCGAGCCCCACGACCTCGTCCAGCTCGCTCGAGACCACCAGCACCGCGGTGCCCACGTCCCGCTCGCGCACGATGCGGCCGTGGATGAACTCGATCGAGCCGACGTCCACGCCGCGGGTCGGCTGGCTGGCGATGAAGAGCCGCAGCGGCCGCGACATCTCCCGGGCCACGACGACCTTCTGCTGGTTGCCGCCGGAGAGCGTGCCGACCGCGGTGCCCGTCGACGAGGCGCGGATGTCGAACTCGTCGACCAGCTCGCGCGCCTTGGTGCCGACCGCTGCCGAGTCCAGGCGCAGGGCGTTCCCGTACGGCTCCCGGTCGTACTGGTCGAGCACCAGGTTCTCCGCGACGGTGAACTCCTTGACCACCCCGTCGAGGCTGCGGTCCTCGGGCACGTAGCCGACGCCGGAGCGCAGGATCTGCTTGGTGCTCATGGCGGTGAGGTCCTCGTTGTCGACCTGGATCGACCCGGTGCGCACCGGGCGCAGCCCCATGACCGCCTCGACGAGCTCGGTCTGCCCGTTGCCCTGGACGCCCGCGATGCCGAGCACCTCGCCGGCCCGTACGGTCAGGTCGACGCCGTCGACGGCGCGCACGCCCCGGTCGTCGTCCACGACCAGGCCGGTGATGCTGAGCACCTCGCGGCCGGGCTCGGCGGGCTCCTTGGCCACCTCGAGCGAGACCGCCCGGCCGACCATGAGGGCCGCGAGCTCGTCCTCGGGGGTGTCCGGGGTGGCCGTGCCGACGGTCTGCCCGCGCCGGATCACGGTGATCCGGTCGGCGATGGCCTTGACCTCTTTGAGCTTGTGGGTGATGAAGACGATCGACTTGCCGGCCGCGCAGAGCCCGCGCATGACCGTGAGCAGCTCCTCGGTCTCCTGCGGGGTGAGCACCGCCGTCGGCTCGTCGAGGATGAGCAGGTCGACGTCGCGGGTGAGGGCCTTGACGATCTCGACCCGCTGCTGGGCGCCGACGGGGAGGTTCTCGACCAGGGCGTCGGGGTCGCAGGGCAGGCCGTAGCGCTCGGAGACCTCGAGCACCTCGCGGCGGGCCCGGCGCCGGTCGAGGAAGCCGAGGCGGGTCCGTTCGGAGCCGAGCGCGATGTTCTCCGCCACGGTGAAGACGGGGACCAGCATGAAGTGCTGGTGGACCATGCCGATGCCGGCGGCGATGGCGTCACGGGGGCTGCGGAAGGTCCGCGCCTCGCCGTCGACCAGGATCTCGCCCTCGTCCGGCTGCAGCAGGCCGTAGAGCTGGTTCATCAGGGTGGACTTGCCGGCACCGTTCTCGCCGAGGAGGGCGTGGACCTCGCCGGGCTCGACGGTCAGGTCGATGTGGTCGTTGGCCACCAGGTCGCCGAAGCGCTTGGTGATGCCACGCAGCTCGAGTCTCAGCGGGATCTCCTGGGGGCGAGGTGCCGATGCGTAACGCGAGGGACGTTATAACAGCCGGAGCAGAGCCGCCGCGCAGGTCGGGGAGGATGTGCCTCCCGCGACCCGCACGGCGGCGGGAACTACTGGTGGAGCAGCGTCACTTGGGCGCGTTGGGCGACTCGACCTTCACGGTGCCCGCGATGATGTCGGCCTTGAGCTTCTCGACCTCGGACTTGAGGGTCGCGTCGACCTTGCTGTCGAACTGGTTGTACGGCGCGAGGCCGACCCCGTCGTTCTTCAGGTCGCCCAGGTAGCCCGGGGTCGCGTTGAGGGCCTGGCCCTGCGCGCCCTGCGCCACGGCCTCCTTGACGGCCTCGTTGATGTTCTTGACGACGGTGGTCAGGAACACGTCGCAGTACTGCTCGGCGCTCTTGCAGCCGTCCTGGTCGACCCAGATGACCGTGGTCTTGCCGCCGGACGCCTTGGCGACGTCCGCGGTGCCCAGGCCGGTGCCGCCGGCGACCGGCATGATCACGTCGGCGCCCTGGGCGACGAACGTGTTGGTGATCGCCTTGCCCTTGTTCTGGTCGCCGAAGTTCTCGGCGAAGGTGCCGTTCTGCTTGGCCTTGTCCCAGCCGAGCACCTGGACGCTCTTGCTCTTCTGCTGGTTGAAGTACGCCACGCCGTCGGCGAAGCCGTCCATGAAGACGGTGACCGGCGGGATCTTCAGACCGCCGTAGGTCGCGACCTTGCCCGACTTCGAGTAACCCGCGGCGAGGTAGCCGGCGAGGAACGCGGCCTGGTCGGTGCGGAACTGCATCGGGTAGACGTTCTTGGCGTCCGCGATGGCGCTGTCCACGATGCCGAACTGCTGGTTGGCGTTCTCCGTGGCGACCTTCTTGGTGGCGTCGCCCATGAGGCCGCCGACCGAGAGGATGAAGTTGCACTTCTGCGTCACGAACTGGCGCAGGTTGGGCTCGTAGTCGGCCTCGGCGGTCGACGCGACGTACTTGGGGTCGACGTTGCTCGCCGACTCCTTGGCGGCCTGCAGGCCGGCCCACGCCGAGGCGTTGAAGGACCGGTCGTCGATGCCGCCGGTGTCGGTGACCATGCAGGCCTTGTAGGCCGCGGCGGCGCTCGCGCCGGAACCGGACGGGGAGTCCTCAGGGGCGTCGCCACAGGCCGCGGCGGCGAGCGTCAGCCCACCCGCCGCGAGAATCGCAACGATTCGCTTGGCACGTACTGGGCGCAACACGCCCTCCTTCCACAGCGCACCGCCGCTCGCGGTGCGTCACAGGACGGGAGCGTAGCCGCAGGCCAGGGCGACGGCAGGAAATCCGGCCGTACTGTTGGCGCACCGTTACCTGTCCGCAATCGCCGGTCCGATCCGGACTGTCCGGCGTTGCAGAAGGCACCAAATCGTCCGTTTTTCGCGTAACACGCCGTTAATCTTTCGGCGCACCGGCCCCAACGACCGACGAATCGTCGGTGACGCGCGGGCGGGGCCGGGCCGCTCGCCAGCCGCGGACACCGAGCACGCCGACCACGGTCCCGATGATCAGCGACGCCCCGATGAGGAGCGCGTGGATCGTCAGGAACGCGGTCGGCGATCCGTCGGTGAACGACCGCTCGTCGCGCCAGATCGCCAGGCCGAAGCGGGGCCAGATGAGCCAGGTCCACACGCCGACCGCGATCAGGAAGGCGGACCACCGCCGGGAGAGCATCACCGCTGAAGTATGCGCCGTCAGGCCGCCGGCACCGGCTGCGGCGTCGCCTCCGGCGTCTTGCCCGCGAGGCCCCGCGAGGCCAGGTCCGTGCCGCGGCGCCCGGCCGCGACGAGCAGCAGACCACCGAGGGCGTACGCCCCCAGCACCGCGAAGGCCAGGCCGGCCCCCGCCCCGTCGAAGTACGCGACCGCCCGCACGACGCTCGACCCCGCACCGATCGGCAGGTACTGCCCGACCGCGCCCCACGGCTGAGGCAGCAACTCGGGAGCCGCCGTCACCCCGGACAGCGGGTTGCCGATCAGGAAGATCGTGACCGCGGCGAGGGCGGCGCCGGGGCGATCGGCCACCGCACCGAGCCCGCACACCGTGGCCGCGACGGCCAGCGCGAACAACGCGAGTCCCCCGGCGACCGCGAAGTAGTTGCCGGGCAGGACGTCGAGCCAGAACTGCTGCACCGCGGCACCGGCCAGGCCCGCGCCGGTCGCGAAGAGGGTGACCGCCAGCAACCGCGCCGCCCGCCGCCGGACGAGCAGGAAGGCGAGCAGCCCGGCGACCAGGCTCGTCATCGCCAGGGGCAGGAACGCCGCGCCGAAGCCGGCACCCCGGGGGTCGGCGGCCATGGTCGGCACCACGTCGGTGACCGGCCGCCCGGGCGCGAGCTCGGCCGCCGCCTGGGTGAGCAGCGTCGCCACGGCGGGACTGGCGGCGGATGCGATGTGCATCTCCGGGCCGGCCGCGCCGAGGACGATCGACCCGTACACCTCGTGATCGCGCAGCGCGGCGTCGCCGTCCGGCACGATCCTGATGTCGAAGGCGCCGGGCCGGGCCGCCTCGAGGCGCGCGGCGAGCTGTCCGGCGGCGGGCTGCGGACCGGCGACGGCGAGCGGCAGGTCACGCGGGGCGAGATGGGTGGCCGGGCCGGCGAACAGGGGCACCAGCAGGGCTTGCACGGCGACGACGGCGACAGCGAGCAGCACGGCCAGCGTGACCGGCCGTCGGGTGGCGGACATGGCGATCTCCTTAAAACGAACGCTCGTTCTCTTGCGGAGAGCATGCGCCCCGGCGTCGCCCGCTGTCAACGAACGAGCGTTCGTTTTAAAGTTGGCGCATGCCCCGCGTCTCCGAGGACCACATGAACGCCCGCCGCGAGCAGATCCTCGCCGCGGCCCGCACCTGCTTCCTGCGCAACGGGATCCACAACACGTCGATGCAGGACCTGATCCAGGAGGCGGGGCTCTCGGTCGGCGCGGTCTACCGCTACTTCAAGTCGAAGACGGAGATCATCAACGCGATCTCGCAGACGTTCACCGGCGGCATCACCACCGGCCTCACCCAGGTGTCGGAGGACCCGGAGCTGGGTCTGCTGGATGCCATGAGCCAGGCCCTCGATCTGGTCGAGGCGCAGGTCGGCCCGGGCGGCATGTTCCCGCTGGGCATCCAGGTCTGGGGCGAGGCCATGCGCGACCCGGCCATCGCCGAGATCGTCAAGGCGCGCTACGGCGAGATGCGCACGCCTTTCGTGGCCGTCGCCCGGCGCGCCGTCGAGCGCGGTGAGCTGCCGGCGGGCACCGATCCCGAGGCGGTCGCGTCCGTACTGTTCGGCTCACTGCCCGGATTCGCCCTGCAACGCACGCTCATCGGCACGCCGGACAAGGCCACCTACCTCGCCGGACTCCACGCGCTGCTCGCTCGTTAGCCGCCGGACAGCTGGGCGGCGATGCGGGCGAAGCCCTCGCGGACCTCGGCCTCCGACGGCGGCCGGCCGGGCGTGGTGTGCCGGGGCTCCTCGTCGCCGAAGCTCTCCGCCTCGAGATCGTCGGGCTGCCCGGTCTTGGCCAGCGCCACCTCCTTGCGGATGGCCTCGGCGTCGGCGAGCGGCAGCAGCGGCTCGACGACGGCCATCAGCTCCTCGTCCGCGACGACGGCCTGCGCGAGGGCGAGCGCGTGCGGGCGCTCGTAGGGGCCGCAGACCAGCGGCTCCCACTCCTCGTCGTCGTTCAGCGCGCCGATGGTGATGATCCACGGCAGGTGCGCCACCGGTGAGTCCGGCGGCAGGTGCAGCGTCACGAGTGTGCCCACGGGCCTCATCATTCCGGGCGGTTGTGCCGAATCCAGGTATTTTGTCCCACCGGGGCAGTTTTATCGTCCGCCGAGAGGTCGACCACGCGACCGTGCGGACTGGTCGCTGCCCACGACGCCCCGAAGAGCAGCAACTGGTTGAAGACGTACAGGTAGACCAGCACGCCGACGGCGCTGGCCACCAGACCGTACGCCGGGTTGCGCTGGATCAGGCCGACGAAGGACTTGCCGACCGTGTTGAGCAGGTAGATGCCGATGCCGACCTGCAGGACCGGGGGCGCCATGCGGCGTACGGTCATCCGCAGCCGGGGCACCGCGGCCAGCAACGCCGCCGCCAGCAGCATGTCGATGCCCAGGGTGAGCAGCGTGCTGATCACCGACAGCACCGTGCCCGCCCGGCCGTCGGCCACCCAGGTCAGCAGCGTCTCCAGCCCGTAGACCGCGCCCACCGAGACGATGAGCAGCAGCAGGATGCCGACCAGCACCAGCAGGTCGACGGCCTGCCGGACGCCGATGTAGCCGGGCTGCTCGTTGAGCCGCCAGATCAGCCGCTGCGACGAGCGGATCGCCTCGATCCAGCCGATGCCGGTGAAGACCAGGCCGACCAGGCCCACGATGCCGACGGTCTTGCCGCTGTCGAGGATGGCCTGGATGTCGAGGAACGGCAGGTTCTCGCGCAGGAAGCGCTGCACGATGTCGAAGAGCCCGACGTTGGAGTCGATCAGGAAGCCGAAGACCGAGTAGCCGATCAGCGCCAGCGCGAAGACCGCGAAGAACCCGTAGTAGGCGATCGCCGCGGCGAGCCGCCCGCCGAGCACCTCGTCGTAGCGCAGGACGGCCCGCGCGAAGTGGTCGAAGTACGGCGAGCGGTGCCGCAGAGCGAGGATGCGCTGCTCGACCGCCGCGTACGCCCGGTCGATGGCGTTCACGCGCCCGACCGTACCGAAAGATCCACTAAGGGTGGCGCAGGCCACCCAATGTGTACTCGCGGCGGCGCTGCCACGGGCGCTCGCCGTCCGTGAGGTCGTGCGAGAACAGCGTGAACCCCGGCACCTCGAACCGCGCTTCGAACTCGGCGAGGTCGTCGAAGACCGCGTCCAGCGCCGCGCTCGGCACGTCCTGGGCCACGGTCACGTGCGGGTGATAGGGGAACCGGGAGTCGCGGTGCACCTCCTCGGCCGCCACGATCGCCTCGGCGAGCAGCTCGCACTCGCTGATGCCGGCGGCCAGGGTCACGAAGACCACCTCGGTGACCGGCCGGAACGTACCGGTGCCGCGCAGGTGGATTGTGAACGGCCGGTGCTCGGTCGCCACCGCCTCGAGGTGCTTCTCGATCCGGGGCAGCGCCTCGGGCTCGATCTCCGTGGGACCGAGCAGCGTGACGTGCGCCGGGGTCCAGGCCGCCTGCGGGTCACCGGCCTCCGCCCGGCGCCGGGTGAGCAGCGGCCCCCACGGCTCCGGGATGTCGATCGCCACCCCGATGCGGGTGACGGCCGGGTCGAGCGGGCCCACCGGCCTCAGGCCCCGCGCGCCGGCGCGAGGAAGCCGACGTTCTGATAGGCCTTGGCCAGGGTCGCCGCGGAGACGGCCCGCGCCTTCTCGGCCCCGATGGTGAGCACCTTGTCGAGGTGCGACGGGTCCTCGAGGTAGGCCCGGGTGCGCTCCTGGATCGGCTTGACGAACTCGACGACGATCTCGGCGAGGTCCTTCTTGAGATCGCCGTAACCGCGGCCGTCGTACGCCTCGAGCAGATCGTCTATGGTCCGCCCGGTGAGCGCCGCGTAGATCGTCAGCAGGTTGCTGATGCCCGGCTTGTTCACCTCGTCGTAGAGGATCTCGCGCCCGGTGTCGGTGACCGCCGACTTGATCTTCTTGGCCGACCGGCCGGGCTCCTCGAGCAGCTCGATGATGCCGTTGGGCGACGACGCCGACTTGCTCATCTTCGAGGTCGGGTCCTGCAGGTCGACGATCTTCGCGGTGTCCTTGACGATGTACGCCTCGGGCTGCGTGAAGGTCTTGCCGAACCGGCTGTTGAAGCGCTGCGCCAGGTCGCGTGTGAGCTCGAGGTGCTGCCGCTGATCCTCGCCGACCGGCACCGCGTCGGCCTGGTAGAGCAGGATGTCCGCCGCCTGCAGGATCGGGTAGGTGAAGAGGCCGACGCTGGCGCTGTCGGTGCCCTGCTTGGCCGACTTGTCCTTGAACTGCACCATGCGGCCGGCCTCGCCGAAGCCGGTGATGCAGCTCAGCACCCAGGCGAGCTGCGCGTGCTCGGGGACGTGCGACTGCACGAAGAGGGTGCAGCGCTCGGGGTCGAGCCCGACGGCGAGCAGCTGGGCGACCGAGAGACGCGTCCTGTTCCGCAGGGCCACGGGGTCGTGCCCGGCCGTGATGGCGTGCAGGTCGACCACGCAGTAGAACGCGTCGGCCGTCTCCTGCATCGCGACCCAGTTGCGCACCGCGCCCAGATAGTTGCCGAGGTGGAACGAGTCGGCGGTGGGCTGGATGCCGGAGAGCACCCGGGGACGGTGAGCGGCGTCGGACATGAGCGCCATCATTGCACTTTTCCCTCAGTCGGGGCTCGCCGGGCTTTGCGTGCCGGGCAATGTTCAACCATGTTGACTTCTGATCGATTTTGGTGGAATCTCGAACACAGGGTTCCCCGGGTGGGAGCACAGCAGGCCCGCCTACGCTGGGCGTGGCTGGTGTGGCGTGAACCGGAGGTCAATGTCGTGAAACTGCTCGTCACCGGAGGCGCCGGCTATGTCGGCAGCGTCACCAGCCGGCTGTTGCTGGAGGCCGGGCACGAGGTCACCGTCCTGGACAACCTCAGCAACGGGCACCGCGAGGCCGTCGCCCCGGGCGCGACCTTCGTCGAGGCGGACATCAAGGACGCGGCCACCGTGCTCACCCCCGGCGCCGGCTTCGACGCGGTGCTGCACTTCGCCGGGCTGATCCAGGCCGGCGAGTCGATGCACAAGCCGGAGCTCTACTGGGACCACAACGTCAAGCGCTCCCTGGCGCTGCTCGACGCGGTCCGGGCGGCCGGCGTCCGCCGCTTCGTCTTCTCCTCCACCGCCGCGGTCTACGGCAACCCCAGCGAGAATCCGATCACCGAGGGCGCGGCCAAGGCCCCGACCAACACGTACGGGGCCACGAAGCTCGCCTTCGACTACGCGCTCACCTCCGAGGCCTTCGCGCACGGGCTCGCCGCGGTGTCGCTGCGCTACTTCAACGTCGCCGGGGCCCTGATCCGCGAGGACGGCACCCAGGTCGGCGAGCGGCACGACCCCGAGACGCACATCATCCCGATCACCCTGCAGGTCGCCGCGGGCCGGCGGGACAAGCTGCAGCTCTTCGGCGACGACTACCCGACCGCCGACGGCACGTGCGTCCGCGACTACATCCACGTCCAGGACCTCGCCCGCGCCCACCTGCTGGCCCTCGACGCGGCCACTGCCGGCGAGCACAAGATCTACAACCTGGGCAACGGCAACGGCTTCTCCAACCGCCAGGTCGTCGAGGCGGCCCGCGAGGTCACCGGCGCGGAGATTCCGCTCGAGATCGCCCCGCCCCGCGAGGGCGACCCGGCCACCCTGGTCGCCTCGTCGCAGCGGGCCCGCGACGAGCTGGGCTGGGTCCCGGAGAAGAACACCCTGGCCGACATGATCGGGGACGCCTGGGCGTTCTACCGGTCGCACAACCTGGCGTGATGGGATCAAGCACATGACAGTCGCGTCCTCGGCCGCAGCGGCCTTCACCTCGACCTACGGCACCGAGCCGGCCGCGCTCTACGCGGCGCCCGGGCGGGTCAACCTGATCGGTGAGCACACCGACTACAACGACGGCTTCGTGCTGCCCTTCGCGCTGCCCCAGCAGGTCGTGGCCGCCGCGGCCCGGCACGACGAGCCCGGCTGGACCGTGTGCTCCGACTTCGCCGACGCCCCGGTCAGCTTCGGTGTGACCGAGCCGGGCGAGGTCAAGGACTGGGCCGCCTACATCGCCGGCGTCGTCTGGGCGCTGGGCGAAGCCGGATTCGACGTGCCGCCGGCGCGCATCGCGCTGTCGTCGGACGTACCCCTGGGGGCCGGTGTCTCCTCCTCCGCCGCGCTCGAGTCGGCCGTGCTGACCGCCCTGGTGGACCTCGGCGGCATCGACCTGCCCGTCGACAAGCGGCCCGCGGTGGCCCAGCGCGCGGAGAACGTCTACGTCGGCGCCCCGACCGGGATCATGGACCAGTCGGCTTCCATCCGCTGCCAGGAAGGCAAGGCGCTCTTCCTGGACTGCCGCTCCGAGGAGGTCGAGCAGATCCCGTTCGACCTGGCGGCCGCGGGGCTGGCCATGCTGATCATCAACAGCAACGCGCCGCACCAGCACGTCGACGGCGAGTACGGCGCCCGGCGCAAGTCGTGCGAGGAGGGCGCCCGCCTGCTCGGCGTCCCCGCCCTGCGCGACGTCGCGATCGGCGACCTGGAGGCCGCGCTGGCCCGGCTCGACGACGACGTGATCAAGCGCCGGGTCCGGCACATCGTCACCGAGAACCAGCGGGTGCTCGACACCGTGGCCCTGCTGCGCGAGGGCCGGGTCCGCGAGATCGGCCCCCTGCTCACCGCCTCCCACGCCTCCATGCGCGACGACTTCGAGATCACCGTCGCCCAGGTCGACGTGGCGGTCGAGGCGGCGCTGGCGGCGGGGGCCTACGGGGCGCGGATGACCGGCGGCGGCTTCGGCGGATGCGTGCTGGCGCTGGTCGACGCGGACCAGGCCGCTTCGACGACGGCGGCGGTCGAGCGGGCGTACGCGGAGAAGGGGTTCACCGCCCCCACCGTCTGGTCGGCTACGCCGGGGCCGGGTGCGCGCAAGCTCTGAGTTCTTTCCCCGCGGCCGGCATTCTCTCCGAGGGTGCCGGCCGCTGCCTTTCGCCATCCTTTTGTACGGCCCGGCGCTTTCGGCGCTTCGCGCGTGGCGGCGCTTTCGGCGCTTTGTGCGGGCCGGCGCTTTCACGGGTGGCGGATGGCGGCGTCGCATAGCGGGGGCTGGGCGTGGGTATGCGACGGTCATGACTGATCAGCGGGAAGAGAACCAGCCCAACGAGTTCGGCTTCGCGGGCGACGGCACCGCGCCCGAGCCGCAGCCGACCCGGGACCACAACAAGCAGCTGCACGACGAGGCCGAGAGCATCGCCGTGCCCGCCGGGGACATCACCGGGTCGGTCTCCGAGGCGATCGAGGAAGCTACCGAGCGAGACCGCTGAACCGCAGGTAGTCGAAGGAAGCCGTGACGGGCGGAGTGGCGCCGCCGTGCGCCACGAGCCCGATGCGCGGCTGCGGGCCCGCCGGCAGCGTCCACACGCCGCCCCACGTCCAGGTGCGGCCGTCGCGGCTCACCCCGGCGCGGTACTCGTGCTCGCCGTTGCGCGGATCGACCCGGTGGGCCAGGCGCAGCCACGTGGTGGTCAGGCCCGGCGGGCCGGCGATCGTGCCGCCGTACGAGGTCGTGCCCGCATAGGGGATCTCGTGACCGAATTCGACCTGCCGCGTGTTCCCGATCGCGACCGCGGACAGCCGGGCGAAGAGATCGTCGCCGGCATAGGCGATCAGGCCCGCCTGCTGATAGTTGCGGACGCTGTCCTCGCCCAATGGCAGCGTGAGCCTGGTCTCGGCGAGCCAGTCGCCGGGCGGCGCTGACCGGAGCAGCACCCCGGCGTCGTTCGAGTCACCGGTCAGGTCGGCATCCTGCACGGGCCACCGCAGCTGCCCTCCGGCAATCCCGACCGCGGGATCCGGGCGGACGAAGCTCCAGCCCCTCAACCGGCTCGAGAATTCGTCGGACCAGGCGGGCAGGGGGCGGCCGGGGCGCGGCTCGTGGGCGCTTCCCGAGTCACGGCCGTCGGAAGCCCCGGCACCGCCCCGTACGGTCGGCCAGCCCCCGATCCAGTCCAGCCGGTCGATCAGCATGGGCCGCTCGTTGATCCCGAACGGCTCGTCCAGGTACGGGTCCCCGCGGTCGATGGCGTGATAGACGAACCAATCCCGGTGTCCGTCACTGATCACCGCGTTGTGCCCGGTGCCGACCCAGCGGTTGCCGTTCGGCGCGACGACCGGGGTGCCGCCGGCGCGGGAGGTGTTCAACGGGCGGCCGAGCTTGTCCGCGAACGGGCCACGCGGGTCACGCGACCGCCCCACGGACACCGAGTAGCCCGTGGTGGGCCCGGCGCAGCAGTTGGCCGACGAGGCGAACAGGTAGTACCAGCCGGCGCGCCGGACGACGAATGAGCCCTCGAACTTGTTGTCGATCGCGACGCGGGTGGGCGTACCGGTGAGGTGCAGGCCGTCCGCGGTGAGCTCGCTGGTCCAGACACCGCCGAAGTAGCTGCCGTAGTAGAGAAACCGGCGTCCGTCCGGAGTGGTCACCTGCGCCGGGTCGAAGGTCCACCACCAGCCGCCGTCGCCGCTGGGCCGGGGCGCGACGACCGGCTCGTCCACGAAGGTCCACGGACCGGCCGGGGTGGGCGCGGTCGCCGCCCCGATGGCCGAGGCGCCGGGGGCGGTGGTCGTCTCGGTGACGGTGACGTACATGACCCAGCGGCCACCGATCCGGCGCACGTCCGGCGCCCAGTAGGACGCGGTGGCGGCGGCGTAAGAGGGCCGCTGGTCCGGGGTGAAGGCATCCCCCGCGTACGCCCAGGTCGTCAGGTTCTTCGAGCGGGCGATCGGGATGCGGTGCGGGGTGCGCTCGCCCTCCCGTAGCGGATCGGTGGTCCCGTAGGCATAGAACCAGCCGTCGCCGCCGCGCACGACCATCGGGTCGGCGAACGTGTCCGCGAAGCTCGCCGACACCGGGTTGTGCCCCGCCCCCGCCGGCCCCACGCCACCCGTTCCACGCAGCGCGGCGCCCTCCTCGCGCGGCTCAGTCTCCTCACCCTGCGGCGCGGCGCTCTCTCCACGCGGAGGGAGGGTCGCAGCGTTCGCCGCAGCCGGGGTGAGCAGCACGAGCATCGCGATGACCACAACCGGGAACCGTCGCATGTCCCGAGCCTGCTACACCCCAGGTGATCGACACCAGCCGATGCCCGCTATGTCCGGACACGACGGCGCCCGCCCCGCGACGAGCGGGACGGGCGCCGGGCGACGCGGAAGGGTCAGGCGGCCTCGATGATCATGCCGGCCCCGACCGTACGGTTGGTGGCCTCGTCGATCAGGATGAAGCCGCCGGTCGTGCGGTTGCGCCGGTATTCGTCGGCGAGCAGCGGCACCGTCGTGCGCAGCCGGACCCGGCCGATCTCGTTGAGCTTGAGCTCGGGCGCGTCCTCGTCGCGGTGCAGCGTGTTGACGTCCAGCTTGTACTGCAGGCCGCGGACGACCGTGCGGGCCGTGCGAGTGGTGTGCTTGATCGTGTACTTGCCGCCGACGCGCAACGGGGCGGTCTCGTCCATCCAGCAGACCATCGCCTCGATGTCCTGCGCGACCGCCGGGGCATTGTGCGGCCGGCAGATCATGTCGCCGCGCGAGATGTCGATCTCGTCGGTCAGCCGGACGGTCACCGACATGGGCGGGAAGGCCTCGTCGACCGGCCCGTCCGCGGTGTCGATCGCCGCGATCTTGCTGGTCATGCCCGAAGGCAGCACGAGCACGTCGTCGCCGGGCTTGAGCACGCCGGAGGCGACCTGACCCGCGTAGCCCCGGTAGTCGGTGACCGTGGTGGACTGCGGCCGGATCACGTATTGCACCGGGAAACGCACGTCGACCAGGTTGCGGTCGGAGGCGATGTGCACGTGCTCCAGGTGGTGCAGCAGCGACGGGCCCTCGTACCAGGGGCTCTTCTCGGAGCGAGAGGCGATGTTGTCGCCCTCGAGCGCGGAGATCGGGATGATCGTCAGGTCGGTGATGTCCAGCTTCGCCGCGAACGAGGTGAACTCGTCGGCGATCCGGTCGTACACCTCCTTGTCCCAGCCCACGAGGTCCATCTTGTTGATGCACAGCACCAGGTGCGGCACGCGCAGCAGGCTGGTGAGGAACGCGTGGCGGCGGGACTGCTCGACCAGGCCCTTGCGCGCGTCGACCAGGATCAGCGCCAGGTCGGCGGTGGAGGCGCCGGTGACCATGTTCCGGGTGTACTGGATGTGCCCCGGGGTGTCGGCGATGATGAACTTGCGCCGCGGCGTCGCGAAGTAGCGGTAGGCCACGTCGATGGTGATGCCCTGCTCCCGCTCGGCCCGCAGGCCGTCGGTGAGCAGCGCGAGGTTGGTGTATTCGTCGCCGCGCGAGGCGCTCGCGGCCTCGACCGCCTCGAGCTGGTCGGCGAAGATCGTCTTGGTGTCGTAGAGCAGCCGGCCGATCAAGGTCGACTTGCCGTCGTCGACGCTGCCCGCGGTGGCGAACCGCAGGATGTCCATGTTGCGGGCCGCCGCGGCCTCGGGCTCCAGCACTGACTGGCTCATCAGAAGTAACCTTCCCGCTTGCGGTCTTCCATGGCGGCCTCGCTGACCTTGTCGTCGCCCCGGGTCGCGCCGCGCTCGGTGATCCGGGTCGCGGCCACCTCGTCGATGACCTTCTCGACGGTGTCCGCGTCGGAGAGCACGGCGGCCGTCTGGGAGGCGTCGCCGACCGTGCGGTAGCGCACGCGGCGGGTCTCCACGGTCTCGCCGTCACGCGGCACGATGAACTCGTTGACCGCGTAGAACATGCCGTTGCGCTCCACGACGTCGCGGTCGTGGGCGTAATAGATGCTGGGGAGCTCGATGCGCTCCTTGGCGATGTAGTGCCAGACGTCCAGCTCGGTCCAGTTGGAGAGCGGGAAGACCCGGATCGACTCGCCGGGGTGGTGCCGCCCGTTGTAGAGCGACCACAGCTCGGGGCGCTGGTTCTTGGGGTCCCACTGGCCGAACTCGTCGCGGAAGCTGAACATCCGCTCCTTGGCCCGGGCCTTCTCCTCGTCGCGCCGGGCGCCGCCGAAGAGCGCGTCGAAGCGGTATTTCTCCACCGCCGCGAGCAGCACCGGGGTCTGGATCCGGTTGCGCGTGCCGTCGGGCAGCTCACGCACCGTGCCGGAGTCGATCGCCTCCTGCACGCTGGCGATCACCAGGTTGAGGCCGAGCTGGGCGACCCGCGCGTCCCGGTAGTCGAGGACCTCGGGGAAGTTGTGCCCGGTGTCCACGTGCATGACCGGGAACGGGATGCGCGCCGGCGAGAAGGCCTTCTCCGCCAGCCGCAGCATGACGATCGAGTCCTTGCCGCCGGAGAAGAGCAGCACCGGCCGCTCGAACTCGGCCATGACCTCGCGCATCACGAAGATGCTCTCAGCCTCGAGAGCGTCGAGATGGGAGACGCGATAGGGCTTCGCCTGGCTCACAGGTTCCCCAGCCTTTCGATTTCCGTGGCAGCTCAGGTTACGGGAGGTGGCGCTGCAGCGCTGCGAGCAACCGAGGAGCGAGATCCTTACGGCAGACCACCAGGTCGGGCAGCTTCGGGTCGGCCTGGTTGTATTCCAGTGCGCTGCCGTCGATCCGGGAAGCGTGCAGCCCTGTGGCGAGCGCCACAGCGACCGGGGCGGCGCTGTCCCACTCGTACTGGCCGCCGGCGTGGATGTAGGCGTCCGCCTCCCCGCTGACCACCGCGGCGATCTTGACCCCGGCCGATCCCATGGGGACCAGCTCGGCGCCGAGCTCCTCGGCCAGCGCGGTCACGAAGGCGGGCGGGCGGGTGCGGCTGGCGGCGATGCGGATCGGTCCCCCGGTCGCGGCGGCCAGCGGCAGCGGCGGATAGGCCGGCGGGTGGTCGGTGGCGAGCGTGCGGTGCTGGGCGGGCATCGCCACGGCGCCCGCGGCGAGACAGCTCGCACTCCCGCACTCCGCCGTCCAGAGCGCCACGTGCACGGCCCAGTCGGCCCGGCCCTCCTCGGAGAACTCGCGGGTGCCGTCGAGCGGGTCGACGATCCAGACGCGCGAGGCGTCGAGCCGGTCGGGGCGTACGACATCCTGGCCGTCGGCCCACGCGAGGCGGGACTGGTCGTCCTCCTCCGACAGCACGGCGTCGGCGGGGCGCCAGCGGGCGAGCTCAGCCCGGAGCAGGTCGTGGGCCGCCTTGTCGCCGGCCGTCTTCAGCGCCTTGCCGTCCGCGTGGCCCAGCTCCGCGCGGACCTGCAGCAGCACCTGACCGGCCCGGTCGGCCAGCCAGCGGGCGAAGGCCGAGTCGTTGACCGGCGGCGTGCCACCGGACTCGGGCTCACGCTGCCCCGCTATGCGCGCCGACGTCCCTGTCCGCTCGCTCATCGTCTCGCCTCGCCTCTCATGCCTAGTACGCCCCGGAGGACCGGACCACCGCGGTCATCGTCCGCAAAAGGATCACCAGATCCAAACTGAGCGACCAGTTCTCCACATAGCGCAGGTCCAGCCGGACCGCTTCCTCCCACGACAGGTCCGATCGTCCCGACACCTGCCACAGGCCCGTCATGCCCGGTTTGACCGCCAGCCGGCGCCGCACGTCGTCGGCATAGGCGGCGACCTCCGCGGGCAACGGCGGCCGCGGGCCGACCAGCGACATCTGGCCCAGCACGACATTGAGCAGCTGCGGCAGCTCGTCCAGCGAGAACCGGCGCAGCCACCGGCCGACCGGGGTCACACGCGGGTCGTCACGGATCTTGAAGAGCACGCCGTCGTGCTCGTTGAGGTGCCGGAGCTCGGCGAGCCGCGCCTCGGCGTCCACGTACATGCTGCGGAACTTGAAGATGCGGAACTCACTGCCGTCCCGCCCGACCCGAACCTGCCGAAAGAGTACCGGGCCCCGGGAGGTGAGCATCACACAGAGTGCGACGGTTAACAGGACAGGGCCGAAGAGCACGAGCAATGCCAGGGCCCCGAGCCGGTCGACCAGATCCTTGATCATCCGGGCGCCGCCGTGCAGCCGCGGGTGCTCGACGTGCAGCATCGGCAGGCCGTCGAAGGGCCGGATCGTGGTGCGGGCACCGGCGACGTCGATCAGCGTGCTCGCCACGATGAGATCGACCTCGTCGCGCTCCAGCCGCCAGGCCAGCCGGCGCAGCGCCACGCCGTCCAGCTCCGGACAGCTCAGCACCACCACGGTGTCCGCGTCGGCGGCGTCCACCGCGTCGGCCACGTCGTCGAACGTCCCGTACACGGGAAGGTCCACCACGCCGTCGTGCCGCGGCGGCAGACATGCGCCCACGACCTCCAGACCGTGATAACGCTCACGCCGGAGCTGACGCGTGATGCCGATGACGGACAGTTCGTGGCCGACCACGAGGACGCGGCGGAGGCTGGCGCCCCGTTCCCGTTCCAGGTGCAGATGCTTGCGCAGGGCGAACCGGAACACGACCGCCGAAACGACGGCCGTGGGTAGCGCCGCGAGGACATAGGAGCGGGCCAGGTCCAGTTCGAGGGCGTACGAGACAACGGCCGCGCCCGCGATCAGGCCCACGCCGCCCCGGATCACCCGCTGGTACTCGTCCGTGCCGACGAAGAGGAAGCGGCGCTCGTACGCCCGGCTGCCGATCAGCACCGCGAGCAGCGCGACCGGCAGCAGCGCCGAGAGCAGGAGATACCCCCGGTTGTACGCGGTCACCTCGTCGCCGAAGCGTACGGCGAACGTCATCGCGCCGGCCGCCACTCCGGCCAGCAGGTCACTGAGCACCAGCGAGCGCACGTACCGGCGCTCCCACCGCTGCCGGCGGGACATCGCCGCGTGCTTGCCCCGCACCCGCACGAACGGCCGGGTGGCCGGGCGGGCCGCCATCGACCGGTTCTGCCGCTCGGACCAGTGCCGGTCGACCGCCCGGTTGCGGGTCCGCTCGACCTCCGAGGTCCGGGGCGCCGCGTTGGGGTCGGCCGCCTCGCGGGACGCCGGGATCTTGTTGTTGCGCGCCCGGTCCCGGTGCGGCACCGACCGGTGCGGCCGGTGGTTCGCCGGCGGATGGTTCGCCGGGCCGTGGGTCTCCGGAACGTCCTGCCCGCGATCCGCCGTGCGCTTCTGCACAGTCGGCAGCGTCACGGTCGGCTCGTCGAGCGCGGTCTCCCGCCCCTCCGTCATCTCGCACCTCCCCTGCGCCGCCGATGATCACGCACCATCCGGGCGCTATGTGACCAACGCGCCAACCAAGTGCGGCGACACGGGAGTGCAGAAGGGCAAAACGGGCGAATTAATCTATTCGTTCCGCGGGTGATTCGTCACGTTCCGTGGTATTTGTTCTGCGCCCACTCGACGCCCTCGAGGATCACGGCCTCCGTCACGTCGGCCGCCCGATCCACGAGAAAGTCCAGCTCCTTGCGCTCGGTCGAGGAGAAGTCGGCCAGCACGAAGTCGGCCGCGTCCTGCCGGCCCGGCGGCCGCCCGATGCCGACCCGCACCCGGGCGTAGTCCTTGCTGCCGAGCGACTTCGACATCGACCGCAGCCCGTTGTGACCACCCTCACCGCCGCCACGCTTCGCGCGCACCTGCCCGTACGGCACGTCGAGCTCGTCGTGCACGGCGATGATGTGCTCCAGCGGCACCTTGAAGAACTGCGCCAGCGCCGACACGGGGGCGCCGGACAGGTTCATGTAGGTGAGCGGCTTCACGAGGATCAGCTTGGGGCCGCCGAACCCGAGCCGGCCCTCGGCCACCTCGGCGACGGCCCGCTTGTGCCGGCCGAACTTGCCGCTGACCCGGCTCGCCAGCAGGTCGGCCACCATGAAGCCGACGTTGTGCCGGTTGCCCGCGTACTCCCGGCCCGGATTGCCCAGCCCGGCCACCAGCCACGGCGCGTCGTCGGTCATGACCTGCTCTCTCCTCATACGGAAACAGGGAAAGTGCCGCGTGGCACTTTCCCTGTCGTGATCTTCCGGCAGCCCGGGGGCTCAGGCCGGCCTTTCTGTGCCTGGTGGGGCTCAGATCAGCTGGCGGATTCCTCGGTGGCCTCGGCCTCGGTGGCCTCACCCTCGCCGGCCTCGCCGCCCTCGAGCTGCTCGGCGGTCTGCGCCTGCGAGATGATCGCGAGCACGAAGTCGGGCTCGACGGCCAGCTCGGTGCCCTGCGGCAGGGTGACGTCGCCCGCGGTGACCTGCGAGCCGGCCTCGAGGCCCTCGATGGACACCTCGAGCTCGGCCGGCAGGTGCATGGCCTCGGCGGTGACGGCGAGCGTGTTGCTCTCGTTCACCACGAGCGTGTTGCGCGCGGCCTCGCCGGTCAGCGTCACGGGGACGTCGACCTGGACCTTTTCGCCACGCTTGACGATCAGCAGGTCCACGTGCTCGAACGTGTCCTTGATCGGGTCGCGCTGGATCGCCTTCGGCAGCGCCAGGATGGCGGAACCACCGGCGACGTCGAGGGTGAACACCTGGTTGAGACCGCCGTGCCGGATCGCGGCCGCGAACTCCCGCGCCGGCAGAGCGATGTGCTGCGGGGCCTCGCCGTGGCCGTAGAGCACGGCGGGCACGAGGCCGGCCCGGCGCGTGCGGCGGGCACCACCCTTGCCGAACTCGGTACGGGGCTCGGCGCTGATCTTTACCTCGGACACGGGGAAACTCCTGAAAATCTGATCGGGCTGCGTCTAAGTCGGCGGGCTGCGGGCTGTGTTCGGCGGGGCCGAGCGTGGGGTGGTGCTCATCTGCTCGGCAAGGGGCGCACGGGCACAGGCCCGGAACACCGCGTCGATCACGGTGCCTCAAGCGAACTCCGCTAACCTGCCGCAGACCGCGTGGCACCCTCGCCGTGGCAACCGCACCAGCTTACCTGCCCCGCGCGCACGACGACCGGCGGGTCCCGTCAGCTCGCTCTTCCCGCGAAAAGTTCACCCGCCCGATGCAAGATGCACGGTACCGGCCGGAGCGGTGCGGCAACACCCCGTGAACCGGCATGTCTCCCCTTAACCGCCCAGCGGGTCACAAAACTCCGGCACCGTGCCACCTTCGGCCGGCACCGGATCGAGACCGCCGTCGTCCGATCCACGCACCGCTGCCCATCCACTTTGCGCACCGACAGCCGCAGAGAAGAGCGTGGAAACGACGCTCGGGGTGGCGATGCCCGGGCCCCGCGCCTCTTACCGGAAGCGCCAGCCGCAGGAACGCAGGCCGACCAGCAGGAACCCGCGCCCCGCCGCCGGAATCAACGCCAGCCGCGGGAAGGGTAAGCCGCGCGGGAAGGGTAAGCCGCGCGGAGAAGGATCAGCCGCGCGGGAAAGGTCAGCCGCGCGGAAAGGTCAGCTCAGCCCGCCGAACAGCGTCGTCACCGAGCCGTCGTCGAACACCTCGCGGATGGCCCGCGCCAGCAGCGGGGCGATCGACAGGACCGTGATCTTGTCGAGGCGCTTCTCCGGGGGGAGCGGGAGCGTGTTGGTCACGACCAGCTCGGAGATGCGGCTGTTCTTGAGGCGCTCGGTCGCCGGGTCCGACAGGAGGGCGTGCGTGGAGGCGACGATCACATCGGCCGCGCCCGAGTCGAAGAGGATGTCGGCGGCCTTGGTGATGGTGCCGCCGGTGTCGATCATGTCGTCGACGATCAGGCACACGCGACCCTCGACCTCGCCGACCACGCGGTTGGCGACGACCTGGTTGGGCTTGAGCGGGTCGCGGGTCTTGTGGATGAAGGCCAGCGGGCATCCGCCCAGCCGGTCGGTCCAGCGCTCCGCCACCCGCACCCGGCCCGAGTCGGGCGCGACGACGGTCAGCGGCCGGCCCTCGAACTTGCGCTGCACGTGCTCGGCGAGGATGTCCATCGCGAAGAGGTGGTCGACCGGGCCGTCGAAGAAGCCCTGGATCTGCGCGGTGTGCAGGTCGACCGTGAGAATGCGGTTGGCGCCCGCCGTCTTGAGCAGGTCGGCGACCAGCCGGGCCGAGATCGGCTCGCGGCCGCGGTGCTTCTTGTCCTGCCGTGAGTAGGGGTAGAAGGGCATCACGACGGTGATCCGCTTGGCCGACCCCCGCTTGAGGGCGTCGATCATGATCAGGGTCTCCATGACCCAGCGGTTGATGCCCTCGGTCATCGACTGGACGACGAAGGCGTCGGATCCGCGCACCGAGTCGCGGTATCGGACGAAGATCTCACCGTTGGCGAACTCGTAGGAGTCGGACGGCGTCGGCGCGACGCCCAGCACCTGGCCGATCTCCTCGGCCAGCTCCGGGAAACCACGGCCGGAGAAAAGCATCAAACTCTTACGGTTCTCCGCGACGATGCTGCCCATGGGCTCGTCCGCTCCCGTGCAATCGAGGGGGTGTGTCACCTGAAGTATGACCCGAGGACGGCTGCCCGCCATATGCCGGAGGCCTCGCGTGGGATGCCTCACCCCAGCTTGCGCGCCCCCGGCCCGGCTGACCTCAATCCCGTTCCATCGATGACAGTAGATCAGGCCGCCGCCCGGCCCTCACGCACCGTCGCCGGGCTCCTCCGCCGCCTGCCCGGCCCGCTCCGCCGCCTCGGCCGACACCGTGCCCGGGCGCTTGCGCGCGACCCAGCCGTCGACCGATCGCTGCGGCGCCCGGGTCACGCCCAGGCTGCCCGGCGGCACGTCCTGGCCGATGGCACTGCCCGCGGCGACGTAGGCCCCCGGGCCGATCTCCACCGGCGCGATCAGCACCGTGTCGCTGCCCACGAAGGCCGCCTCGCCGACCGTGGTGTGGCTCTTGGTGACCCCGTCGTAGTTGGCGAAGATCGTGCCCGCCCCGATGTTCGCCTTGGGGCCGATCGTGGCGTCGCCCACATATGAGAGATGCGGCACCTTCGCGCCGGCGCCGAGCTCGGCGTTCTTGGTCTCGACGAACCCGCCGACCTTGGCCTTGCGGCCCAGCCGCGTGCCCGGCCGCAGATAGGAGAAGGGGCCGACCGTCGCGTCCGGCCCGACCTCGGCCCCGATCGCGTGCGTGCGCAGCACCGTCGCACCCTCGGCCACCACCGTGTCGGTCAGCGTCGTGTCCGGCCCGACCACGGCCCGGGCGCCGACGGCCGTCGCCCCCTGCAGCTGCGAGTTCTGGTCGATGACGGCGTCCGGCTCGAGCGTCACCGTGACATCGATCCAGGTGGTCGCCGGGTCGAGGATCGAGACGCCCGCCTTGAGCCAGGCGGTGTTGATCCGGTCGCGGAGCAGGCTCCGGAGCCGCGCCAGCTCGGCCCGGTCGTTGCAGCCCAGCGTCTCGAGCGCGTCCGCGGCCACGTGCACGCCCACCGGGTGGCCCACGGCGGCGAGCAGCCCGAACACGTCGGTGAGGTATTCCTCACCCTGATCGTTGTCGGTGGTCAGCTTGCCGAGCGCCTCGCGCAGCAGCGTGGCGTCGAAGACGTAGATCCCGGCGTTGATCTCCCGGATCGCCTTGATCTCCGGCGCCGCGTCCCGCTCCTCGACGATCCGCTCGAGGTCGCCCGCGGCGTCGCGCACGATGCGGCCCAGCCCGGTCGGATCGGTGACCTCGGCGGCCAGCACGGTCGCGCCGCGCTGCCCCGACTCGTGCGCGGCGACGAGCGCGTCGACCGTCTCCGGGCGCAGCAGCGGCACGTCGGCGTTGAGCACGACCACGGTGCCGGTGGCCTCGGGAATCGCGTCGAGCGCGATGCGCACCGCGTGCCCGGTGCCATTCTGCTCGGCCTGGAGCACCGGCGTCGCGCCCGGCGAGATCTCGGCGAGGTGCGCGCGCACCTGGTCGGCCTTGTGCCCGACCACCACGACCGTCCGGGAGGCCCGCACCGCCTCGGCGGCGTGCAGCACGTGGCCCAGCAGCGTCCGCCCGAGCAGCGGATGCAACATCTTCGGCGTCGCGGACTTCATCCGCTTGCCCTCACCGGCGGCGAGGACGACGACGGTACGGCTCGGAGACTGGCTCACGCATAACTCCAGGGGTCGCAGTGGTGCGATGTCGAAGAAGGCGGCGACGACTCAGCCGCGGAGAAAAGGCTCCCGGAAGAGGATTCGAACCCCTATAAACGGCACCAAAAGCCGCGGTCCTACCATTAGACGATCCGGGAGTGCAGAGCGGACATTCCGGCCGGGGCAATGCACGCGGCTCACATAGTAGCGTCCCCCGCGCCACGCCGCGGAAAGCCGACCCCTCGCATCCCACTCCCGTTCGTCCGGACGTCTCCGGTAAGCATCCCGCACGTACGCGCCGGCGGTGGACGCCTTGTGCGTCTTTCCCCCACCGAGCGGAGGAGTCCCCCCGGGCGGAGGAGTCCCCCCGGGCGGAGGAGTCCGATGGTGCAGGCCCCGCATGAACGACCGGTGAAGCCCGAGCAGACGCGAGCCGAGCACTGACACCGGCGCCGAAAGAACGCGACGCCGACGGCGGAGGGACGCGACACCGGACCCACCGGAGCAGCCCCCCGACCGGACCGGCGGGACTGGCAGGATGGCCAAGTGAGCGAGCAGACCGCGCCGGGCGAGCGCACCCCCCGCGTACGCATGTCCGCCACCCAGCGCCGCGAACAGCTGATCACCATCGGCCGCCGCCTCTTCGCCGAGCGCGGATTCGAAGCCACCTCGGTCGAGGAGGTCGCCACCCGGGCCGAGGTGTCCAAGCCGGTCGTCTACGAGCACTTCGGCGGCAAGGAGGGCCTCTACGCGGTCGTCGTCGACCGGGAGGTACGCGCCCTGCTCGACCGGATCGTCGCGGCGCTGACCGCGGGACATCCCCGGGAGCTGCTGGAGCAGGCGGCGCTGGCGCTGCTGGACTACATCGAGGAGGAGCCGCACGGGTTTCGCGTACTCGTCCGGCAATCGCCCTTGCTGCAGCAAGCGGGCAGCTTCTCGAGCGTCATGAGCGACGTGGCGCACCGGGTGGAGCACATCCTCGGCGCCGAGTTCGCGAGCCGCGGGCTGGAGCCGGGCTTCGCCGAGCTCTACTCGCAGGCGCTGGTCGGGATGGTCGCCCTGGTCGGCCAGTGGTGGCCGGAGGCGCCGGGGCCGCGCAAGGAGGAGGTGGCCGCGCAGCTGGTGAACCTCGCCTGGAACGGCCTGTCCCATCTGGAGGCGAGGCCCACCCTGCTGACGCGAGAGATGCCCTAGGTGCTGCTGAGCGTGCTCTCCTGCTCGGCGTGCTGCTGCTCCTCGCTGCCGACCTGCCCGTAGAGAGCGGCGGTCAGGACCACGAGCCCCAGCACGGTCCACACGACGACGGTTGCGACGGAGAAGCCGAGCACGTCGGCGTCCGTCCGCAGCATGGCCAGCATGACCATGGCGACGGCGAGCATGACCCAGCCCAGCACCAGGTTGACCCGGTGGTGCAGGTTGCCGCCGCGGACGGCGACCGCGAGCACGAGCAGCCCGACCAGCGTGGACACCCAGGCGCCGGCCGGGCTCAGGAGCTGACCCAGCGCCCGCTCGGCACCGGCGTGTCCGAAGAACTCGTTGCCCGCGGTCGCGATGATGCCGATCACGCCGGTGATCGCGACGAAGAGGCCCGACGCCGCGGCCAGCGCCCGGTAGGGCTGGCGCAGCTGGTGGTTGATCGGATAGTGAGCCATCAGGCCGAACGCGCCTCGCGCACCTGACGCGGGGCGCCCTGGCGCTCCTCGGGGGCGACCTTGCTGTAGAGGCCCGCGGTGATGAGGACGAGCGCCACCAGGTAGGTCACGATGACCGTGGCGATGCCGAAGTTGAGGAAGTTGGCGTCCGTGCGGCTCACGGCCAGGCAGTAGCTGCCGACGCCGACCAGGCCCCAGCCGAAGTACTTGTCGACCTCGACGTCCGCGTTCTTCCCGATCACCGCGGCGATCAGGACGATCGCGCCGATCAGCAGCGAGACGATCGACCAGAAGAGGTTGGAGCGCTGCCCCAGCACGAGGTCGTCGGGGTTGCCGAAGAGGCCGTCGCCGCCGGTGATGATGAGGCCGATGACGCCGAAGACGATCAGGTAGACCCCGGCCGCCGCGCCCAGGGCACGGTAGAGCGGCCGCAGGGGGTGATTCACCGGAGTGTGCGCCATGGTTCCGTCTCCAAGCTCGTTATGCGTCAGCAAGATTCTCGCGCATCGCGCCTGCGATCGCAGGAGCACCCCCGGATCTACGCGTCCCCGACCTGCTCGGCCAGCTCCAGCCAGGCCTCCTCGACCTGCGCCCGCTCGCCCTGCACGGCCTTGAGCTGCGCGTCCAGCTCCATGATCTTGTCGTAGTCGCTGCCGTGCTGCGCCAGCTGCTCGTTGATCTTGACGATCCGCTCCTCGAGCTTGCCGAGCTGCCGTTCCAACCGGTTCAGGTCCTTCTTCGCCGTCCGCAGGTCAGCCGCGGACAGGCCGGGGGCCTTTCTCGGGGCCGGGCCCGCGGCGACCGTCGCCCGGGGCATGCCGACCGCGCGGGCGAGGTATTCGTCGATACCGCCGGGCAGGTGCACCAGCCGGCCGTCGCCGAGCATCCCGTACGCCGTGTCGGTCACCCGCTCGACCAGATAGCGGTCGTGGCTGGCGACGATCATCGTGCCCGGCCAGGAGTCGAGCAGGTCCTCGAGCGACGCGAGGGTGTCGGTGTCCAGGTCGTTCGTCGGCTCGTCGAGCAGCAGGACGTTGGGCTCGGTGGCGAGCAGGCGCAGCAGCTGGAGCCGCCGCCGCTCGCCGCCGGACAGGTCGCTGACCGGGGTCCAGATGCGCTTGTCGGTGAAGCCGAACACCTCGGCGAGCTGGCCCGCGGAGAGCTCCCGGTCGCCGAGCTTGACCCGCTTGGCGACCTCCTCCACCGCCTCGAGCAGCCGCAACTCGCCCGGCAGCTCCTTGAGCTCCTGCGACAGGAACGCCGGCTTGACCGTCGATCCGGTCACCAGGCGGCCGCCGTCCGGGGTGGTGACCCCGGCGAGCAGGCGCAGCAGCGTGGTCTTGCCGGCCCCGTTGGCGCCCAGGATCGCGATCCGGTCGCCCGGGCCCACCTGCCACGTGAGGTCACCGAGGATGGTCTTGTCGCCGGCGCGCAGCGTGACGTTCTCCAGGTCGTACACCTGCTTGCCGAGCCGGGTCGTCGCCAGCCGCTGCAAGCTGACCGTGTCGCGCACCGGGGGCACGTCGGCGATCAGCGCGTTGGCGGCGTCGATGCGGAACTGCGGCTTCGAGGTGCGCGCGGGCGGGCCGCGGCGCAGCCAGGCGATCTCCTTGCGGAGCAGGTTCTGCCGGCGGGCCTCGACGGCGGCGGCCACGCGGAGCCGCTCGGCCCGGGCGAGGGTCCAGGCCGCATAGCCCCCCTCGTACGCGTACACCTGCTGGTCGACGACCTCCCAGGTGAGCGTGCAGACGGCGTCGAGGAACCATCGGTCGTGCGTGACGACGACCAGCGCGCCGCGCCGCCCGAGCAGGTAGCGGGCGAGCCAGTCCACGCCGGCGACGTCGAGGTGGTTCGTCGGCTCGTCGAGGATGAGCAGGTCGGACTCGCGGACGAGCAGGGCGGCCAGCGCCACCCGGCGGCGCTCGCCTCCGGACATCGGCCCGACCGGCGTGTCGAGGCCCAGGTGGGCCATGCCGAGACCGTCGAGGATCTCGCGCACCCCGGCGTCACCGGCCCACTCGTGCTCGGCGCCCATGCCCTCGGCGAGCCACGCGGTGCCCAGCACCACGTCGCGCACGGTGGCTTCCGCGGCGAGCGAGAAGGTCTGCGGGAGGGCGGCGACGCGCAGGTCCCGCCGGTGGGTGACCCGGCCGGAGTCGGGCTCCTCGAGCTTGGCGAGCATCCGGAGCAGCGTCGACTTGCCGGCGCCGTTGAGGCCGACGATGCCGACCCGGGCGTCGTCGTCGAGTCCGAGGGAGACGTCGGTGAGCAGTTGGCCGGCAGCGCCGTACCCCTTGTTCACCCGGTCGAGATTCACAATGTTGGCCACGATGCCGTCCAGCGTAGGTCAGACGGCGCGGGCACCGGGCATGGGTCCACGTGCGGTCACCGCGGTCCGGCAGACCCCGGAGGCCGACAGCTCCTGCGCCAGCTTCTCGGCGTGCGCGCCGTCCCGGGCCAGGAAGACACACGTCGGCCCGGACCCCGACACGATCCCGGCGACCGCTCCGGCCGCCTGACCAGCCTTGAGTACGTCCGCCAGCCCCGGCCGCAACGACAGAGCCGCCGCCTGCAGATCGTTCCCCAGCACCGCCCCGAGCACCTCGGGCCTGCGCTGCCGCAGGGCCGTCATCAGCGCGTCGGCGCTCTCCAGCGGCGTGGGACCGTCGGGAGCAGCCCGCAGCCGGTCGAGCTCTCGATAGACCGCCGGCGTCGACAACCCGCCGTCCGCCAGCGCGACGACCCAGTGCCAGGTGACCGGCCGGGCCAGGATCGGGCTGACCGCCTCGCCGTGCCCGGTGCCGAGCGCGGTGCCCCCGTGCAGCAGGAAGGGCACGTCCGAGCCGAGCTCCGCCCCGATCTCCGCCAGCTCGTCCTTGCTGTAGCCGGTGCCCCACAGCAGGTCGCAGGCAATCAGCGTGGCGGCCGCGTCGGCACTCCCGCCGGCCAGCCCGCCCGCGAGCGGGATCGCCTTGCGCAGGTGCAGCCGCGCGTGGGCCGGCACCCGCGCCTTCCGCGCCAGCGCCCGCGCCGCCCGGATGATCAGATTGTCCTCACCCAGCTCCAGCTCCCCGGCGCCCTCACCCTCCATGGTGAGCGCCAGGGTGTCCCCGCGCCGGGCCGTCAGCTCGTCGAACAGGCTGATCGCGTGATAGACGGTGTTCAGCTCATGAAACCCGTCGGACCGCAGCGGCCCCACGCCCAGATGCAGATTGATCTTCGCCGGCACCCGCACCCGCACGGGCCCGGCGAACCGCCGCGGCTTGTCGTCGTCCGGCCCCCACGCCTCCGTCACGGAGCGATGTCCCGCACCGGCAGCCGCATCTCGAACGGCGCGCTCAACATCAGCACATCCTCCAGCTCTGCCTTTGCGACCTGAACGTAACCGCCGTCGACAAGGTCGTGGGCAAGCACCTGGAGGGGCTGCTGCTCGACCAGCCAGAAATGCGGAATGCCCACCGACGCGTAGTCAGCGGGCTTGCGGAGCCGATCACGCTCCTCAGTGCCGGGCGACACCACCTCAACCGCGATCTGGACCTGTTCCGGCCGCACGAAGTGATTGTCCTTCCCGACCGGCACCTGGAGCACCATCACGTCGGGCTCGAACGTGTCTCGGAGGCCGGCTGCCAATCCGATCCGCGTGACGGCGGTGAAGCCCTCCGGCGCATTGTGGCGGAAGAACAACCACAGCAGCGCGGCCGTCTGCTGATGGCCGGCATTCGGGCGCGGGAGCGGCGATGCGACACCATGCCGCAGCTCAACGCGGGGAGCGCTGTCCGGCAGCAGGAGGACATCATCGAGGAAGTAACTGCTGTCGCGTTGCCTGACAGGATCGGGCGCCCACGCGTAGGCGAGACCCGTCATGGGTTCACCTCCTCGTGCTGCCTGCCGGACGGGCTCAGCCTACCGCCGAGGCCACGCTCCGCGGCGGCAGCAGCGACGGCGGCGAATTGCTCCACGGTCAGGGACTCGCCGCGGGCCTGGGGGCTGATGCCCGCCGCCACCAGGATCTCCTCCGCCTGGGCGGCGCCACCGGCCCACCCGGCCAGTGCTGCCCGCAACGTCTTGCGCCGCTGGGCGAAGGCCGCGTCGACCACCTGGAAGACGGCGGCGCGCGGGACGTCGGCGACCGGATCCCGGCGGGTGAAGGCCACCAGACCGGAGTCGACGTTGGGGACGGGCCAGAACACCGCCGGGGGTACGCGTCCCGCGGCGCGCGCCTCGGAGTACCACGCGAGCTTCACCGACGGGACGCCGTAGACCTTGGAGCCGGGGCCGGCGACGAGCCGGTCGGCGACCTCCTTCTGCACCATGACCAGCCCGCCGCGCAGGGTCGGCAGGGTGGCCAGCAGGTGCAGCACCACGGGGACGGCCACGTTGTAGGGCAGGTTGGCCACGAGCATCGTCGGCGCCGGGGTGAACCGGTCCGCGGCGACCTTGAGGGCGTCGTCGAGGTGCACGGACAGCCGGGCCGGGTCAGCGCGCTCGGCGACCGTGCCGGGGAGCGCGGCGGCGAGCACCGGGTCGATCTCGACGGCGTGCACGTGGGCGGCGGCGCCGAGCAGTCCGAGGGTGAGCGAGCCGAGGCCCGGCCCGACCTCCAGCACCACGTCGTCGGCGCGCAGCCCGGCGGCCGCCACGATGCGCCGGATGGTGTTGGGGTCGTGCAGGAAGTTCTGGCCGAGCTTCTTCGTGGGCGCGACCCCGAGGCGGGCGGCCAGCTCCCGGATCTCCGCCGGGCCGAGCAGTGCGTCAGCCATGACGCCACAGCCTACGGCGCCCCCGGCGGGCCGGTCCGCGGAGGGGAAAAGCTCCGGAAAGCCCGGCCTGCGCACCTGGGACAGCAGGAGGTGGCGCGGGCAGGGTAGAACCGACCCATGACCGAGCTGCTCGAGCTCCGGGGTGTGGTCGAGGCATCGCCCGACGAGGTGGCCGCCGTGCTGCTCGACGCACGGCCGGGCGGCCGGTCGCCGATCGCGGCCACCGGCACGGCCCGGCCGCAGCGGGGGGACGAGTTCACCGTCACCCGCGACGGCAGCGTGCTGACCGTGACGATCGACCGGGCGGCCCGGTCGATCGCGCAGCAGGGCGAGTGGTGGTACCGCGGCGTGACCAGCGTCGAGCCCGAGGATCGCGGCTCGCTGGTCGTCCACCGCATCTTCAACGTGGCGTCGGGCAACCGCTGGGCGGTGCGCTTCGTGTCGCGGGGGCCGATCAACGCCGCCCCGACCACGTTCACCAAGCTGCTCAGCGGCCTGGGCGACCAGCTCGACTGCGCGGCCTATCTGCTCGCGCCGTGACCAGGGGCCGGAAGACACAGGTCAGGACCAGGGGCCGAAGACCCGCTCCCCGTTCGCGGAGACGGCCGCGCAGAGCTCGTCCAGGTCGCGCCCGGTCGTCGCGGCCAGCGCCCGCATGGTGACAGGGATCAGGTACGACGCGTTGGGCCGCCCCCGCAGCGGCGCCGGCGTCAGATAGGGCGCATCCGTCTCCACGAGCATCTGCGACGACGGCGTCAGGGCCGCGGCCTCGCGCAGGTTGCCCGCGCTGCCGAAGGTCACCGTGCCGGCGAACGACAGCCAGTAGCCCCGCCGTACGCACTCGGCCGCAAACTCGGCGTCGCCGGAGAAGCAGTGCAGGACGACGACGTCCGGGGCGCCCTCCTCGTCGAGAACCCGGAGGACATCCTGATGGGCGTCGCGGTCGTGGATGATGAGCGGCTTGCCGTACCGCTTGGCGATCGCGATGTGCGCCCGGAAGCTGCGCTCCTGGGCCGCGCGCCCGTCCTCGCCGGTCCGGAAGGTGTCCAGGCCCGTCTCCCCCAGCCCGCGCACCCTCGGCTCGGCGGCCAGGGCTTCGATCTCGCGCAAGGCTTCGTCGAGGTCGGCCAGGCGCGGCGCCTCGTTCGGGTGCAGAGCCACGGCCGCCAGTACGGCCGGATGCCGCGCGGCCAGGGCGGCGCCCCACCGCGACGAGGCGACGTCGACGCCCACCTGCACCAGACGGTCCACGCCGGACTTGGCGGCGGCGCTGATCAGAGCCTCGACCGGGTCGGACGCGTCACCGGGCACGCCGGCCTCGTGGATGGTGATGTCGAGATGGGTGTGGCTGTCGAAGACCGGCACGGCCAGCGGCTCGGGCGGGGGCGGGAACTCCCCCGATCGGCGGGCCGCCTTGGCCGCGCGCTTCGCGGAAGGCTGTTCGGTGGTCATCGCTCCAAGGATCACACATCACGAATTCCGCCCCGGCGATGTGAGTAACCTTCCGTTAACCAGCTACCACTACGTTGCCGCGTGTGACCGTGACCGGGGATGCCCAGGTGGACGTCGATCCACTGGAACCACCTCTGATGGCACCACTACGCCGCGACTTCTCCTGGGAACGGGTCCAGGAGCTGAGTCAGTCCGCCGGGCACCAGCAGGATCCGGTGCTGCAGGGAATCCGGGCCACCGCTGCCGTGCACCGCGGCACCCGCATGATGAAACTGCTCTCGGCCGCCCAGCTGGCCGGGCATCTGGCCGGCTGGCTGCCGTACGGCTTCTGTTATCGGGCCTGTGACATCGCGCACCTGCGGACGCCCGACGAGCTCGCCATCCTCCGCACCGACGGCGTGCCCGAGGGCGATTCCGTCGCCTACGCCCTGCGCTGGCGGGCCACCGACCCGAGCGACTTTGAGATCCCCATGGGCGCGACCCAGGCCGGCCTCGCCGCGATCCCCGCGCACTCCCGGGTCGGCTCGATGGTGCTCGGGACCGGCTTCACGCCCAGCAGCGACGACCTGATCCCGGAGTTCGTGACCGCGGGCTTCGCCGATCTGCCCACGCCGGCCAACGCGCAACTGGTCGCCTATCCGGGCACCGGCGACGAGGTGGTCCTCTACACCTATCAGCCGGAGCAGCACGGCTGGCTGCGGCTGGCCGGCCCGCGCTGGCGGCACCTGCTCGAGGGCATCCCGGGCGTCAGTCCCGACCGCGAGTACGTGCCCTGCACCGACGCCGGCTCGGCCCGCCTGATCGGCCGGATCAAGGAGCACGAGTACCAGGCGGTCGCCGACCCGCCGTCCGAGTTCCGCGTCCGGGCGCTGACCCGGGCCGCCCGCTATCCGGTGGAGACGCTGAGCCGCCGGGCCGAGCTGGCCCGCTGGCGCACTGTCCCGGCCTGGGTGCTGCAGCGCGACGACAACTGGGCGCGGCTCCGGCTGACCCACCCGGACGCGGACACGATCGCCGCGGTGGGTGCCCGCTGTTACGAACGCGGCGTGTACGAGGTGTGGGCCCCCGTGCGTGAGCTGGCCGACCACCACATCGCCGAGTTCGCGTACGCCATCTGACCCGGAACACGAAAAAGGCCCGGCGCTCGCCGGGCCTTCCTCGTGCCGCTCGTCCGTCAGGACTTGCTGATCTTGCCCTTCACGGACGACCACTTGCTCTGGTGGTCGGCCCAGTCCCAGGTGATGGCGTCGACGTAGATCGTGCCGCCCTTGGGCAGGCTGCTCAGCTTGACCGACCACTTGCCCTTGCTGGGCTTGATCGACAGGCCGGCGCAGTTGTTGTACTGCTCCTGCGTGTAGACCCGCTTCCACTTCTTCTGCGGGGTGTAGCAGTAGACCTTGCTGCCGACGATCCGGCTGACCCACACATAGACGTACGGGGTGCCGGAGCCCTTGTCGGCGACGGTGCCCTTGACGGTCCGCCACGCCTTGGCGCTGGTCGACTTGGCCGGCTTGGTGACCTTGACGGTCGGCTTCCACGAGTCGGTCTTGACGTTGATCTGCGTCACGTAGAGCGCCGACGACGCGCCGTACTTGTTGTAGAACGTGGCCCGGACGGTGACCTTGCCCTTGATCAGGCCGCCGTTGAGCCGGTGGTAGTAGTAGCCCGAGATCGTCTGGTTCTTCCCGGCGATCCAGCCCTTGTAGCCGTCGCCCCAGTCGAACCAGATCTTCTGGGTGCCGGCCGGCACGCCGGTCAGCTTGAAGCTGAGCTTCTGGCCCGGCCACACGTTGTACGCGCTCGGCTTCCAGGTGCCCGGCTTGGTGACCTTGACCGTCTTGCTGGTGTAGCTGGAGTTGCCGGCCTTGTCGGTGACCGTGAACTTGATCGTGTAGGTCTTCGCCACCGTGTACTGCTTGTTGATCGGCGCCTGGCCCGCCTTGAGCGTGCTCGTGGTGCCGTCACCCCAGCTGACGACGCGCTTGACGTCGGTCACCGGGTTGTTGTCCTTGATGGTGCCCTGGGTCAGCGTGACCCGCTGACCCATCCAGATGGCGCCGGTGTTCAGCGTGAACGAGCCGGTCGGCTTCTGGGTGTCCGGCGCGGGCGGCGGCGTGGTCGTCGGCGGCGTGCTCGGCTCCTCGGACGCCGGCGGCGTGGTGGAGTCGGTCGGCTCCGGCGTCGGCGAGGTGACGGAGGGCTCCGGCGACGCGGGCGTCGTCGTCTCGCCCGGCGCGGGCTCGCTCGGCACCGGGTCGGTCGGCGTCGGCTCCGGCGAGGTGGTGTCGGAGGGGTCCGGCGTCGGGCTCTCGGCGGGCGGCGGCGTCGGGCTGGCCGGGTCGCTCGGCGTGGGCTCGTCGGCGAGGATCGAAGCCACGTCGGTGGCCGAGTCCCGCTCGTCGGCGAAGGCCGGCGTGCCGACGGCGAGACCGCCGGCCAGCAGCGCGCCACTGACCACCACGGCCAGCAGCGGGCGCTTCAGTCGTGCGTTCAAGGAAACTCCTTCGTGAGGGGTGACCTTGGACGGTGGAAGCGCCTCAATCGGTCAGGACGGACGAAACGCGCCCGTACCGATGAAACGCAACCGTTCCCCCGTGGTCGGCGCTGAACGTACTAGATCCGAGCCACCCTCATCAATCCCGTTCCGCGGCGCCCACGACAAAGCCCGCCGGCGCCTTCCGGCACCAGCGGGCTGACGTGCGTAAATACGTGACCGCGGCGGGCTCGGCCCACAGCTTGGCCACAGAAACCAGCCGTTCGGCCGAGGCCAGACAACCGCGCGGAGGAGCGAGCCGAGGCCGCGCGATCGCGCGGAAGAGGGGATCAGGAGCCGAGCCGCTCCAGCTCCTCCTCGATCACCGACGGGTCCAGCTTGCGGAAGACCGGCTTCGGCGCGGCCAGCGGCGTCCCGGCCACCAGCGGCACCGACTCCCAGCGCGCGCCCCCGGCATAGTCGCCGGTCAGCACCGGATAGGCCGGCCCTCCGTCCAGGTCCTCGACCTCCTCGATGCGCGGCATCGGGGCGTGCACTCCGGTGCCGCCGAGCAGCTCGTGCACCTTCTGCGCGGAGTGCGGCAGGAACGGCGTCAGCAGCGTGTTGGCGTCCCGCACCACCTGCAGGGCGACGTGCAGGATCGTGCCCATGCGCGGCTTCGAGGCCTCGTCCTTGAGCTTCCACGGCGCCTGGTCGGACAGGTACTTGTTGGCCTCGGCGACCACACGCATGGCCTCGCCGATCGCGGCCTTCTGCCGGTGCTTGCCGATGAGGTCGCCGACCGTCGCGAAGCCCGCCCGGGCCACCTCGAGCAGCGCCCGGTCGTCGTCGGTCAGGTCGACGGCCTCGGGGATGGCGCCGAAGTTCTTCGCGGCCATCGAGATCGACCGGTTGACCAGGTTGCCCCAGCCGGCCACCAGCTCGTCGTTGTTGCGCCGGACGAACTCGGCCCAGGTGAAGTCGGTGTCGTTGGACTCCGGACCGGCCGCCGCGATGAAGTAGCGCAGGGCGTCGGCGTCGTAGCGCTCGAGGAAGTCGCGGACGTAGATGACGACCTTGCGCGACGAGGAGAACTTCTTGCCCTCCATCGTCAGGTACTCGCTGGAGACCACCTCGGTCGGCAGGTTGAGCTCGCCCAGCGACCCCGGCTTGCCGCCCTTGTCGCCCTCGCCCGAATAGCCGAGCAGCAGGGCCGGCCAGATCACCGAGTGGAAGACGATGTTGTCCTTGCCCATGAAGTAGTAGCCGAGCGACTCCGGCCGCTGCCACCACTGGCGCCACGCGTCGGGGTCGCCGGAGCGCCGGGCCCACTCGATCGACGCCGACAGGTAGCCGGTGACCGCGTCGAACCACACGTAGATGCGCTTGTCGTTGCGGTCCTGCCAGCCCTCGAGCGGGATGGGGATGCCCCACTCCAGGTCGCGGGTGATCGCCCGGGGCTGGAGGTCCTCGAGGAGGTTGCGCGAGAACTTGAGGACGTTGGGCCGCCAGCCCTGCCGCGTGTCGAGCCACCGGCCGAGCGCCTCGGCGAAGGCGGGCAGGTCGAGGAAGAAGTGCTCGGTCTCGACGAACTTCGGTGTCTCGCCGTTGATCCGCGACCTCGGGTTGATCAGTTGCTCGGGGTCGAGCTGGTTGCCGCAGTTGTCGCACTGGTCGCCGCGTGCGCTCGCGTAGCCGCAGATGGGGCACGTGCCCTCGATGTAGCGGTCGGGCAGCGTACGCCCGGTGGAGGGCGAGATCGCACCCAGCGTGGTCTTGGCGACGATGTAGCCGTTGTCGTGCAGGCCCTTGAAGAGCTCCTGCACCACCGCGTAGTGGTTGCGGGTGGTCGTGCGCGTGAAGAGGTCGTAGGAGAGCCCGAGCCCGTGCAGATCCTCGACGATCACGCGGTTGTAGCGGTCGGCGAGCTCGCGCGCGGTGACCCCCTCCGCGTCGGCCTGGACCTGGATCGGGGTGCCGTGCTCGTCGGTGCCCGAGACCATGAGCACGTCGTGACCCGCCATGCGCATGTACCGGCTGAAAACGTCGGAGGGCACCCCGAAGCCGGAGACATGACCGATGTGGCGCGGGCCGTTGGCATAGGGCCAGGCGACCGCGGCGAGAACGTGACTCATGGACAACAAGCGTAGTGACTCTCGCGAACCGCCGGGCGCTCACCCTTTTTGTCCGACACGCCGTTTATGTCCGTGGATGGTGGCGAGCCCCGTAGTCCAATGGACCACATGACGGGAGACGCGCCTCAACCTGGGGAAACGTCACGCAGCCACGGCAATCCGTGGACCTGGTCCGACCCGGCCACCGGCGCGTGGTGGCGCGGCGACAGCGGCCCGGCCACGCTCACGCCCCCGAAGCCGGCCGAGCACAGCGGTCCGGCCGGCGTGGCGCACGAGGCCGGCATGGAGGACACCGCGGCCGCCCTCACCGGCAAGCCCGCGGAACCCAAGCCGAAACGCGCCCCCCGGGTACGCCGGACCGACGGGCCCAGAGACGTCGAGCACCCGCACGACGAGGTCGGCGCCGAGCGCTTCAACCCGGGCGGGACGGCCACGGCCTACCAGCCCCGGAGCCGGCCCGAGCCGCCGGTCACCGATCAGCCCGAGCCCACGATCGTGGACCTGCTCGCCGCGCTCCCGGTCGAAGACGCGCGGCCGGCCGAGGGCGCCCGGCCGCCCCGGCCCGCGGACGTGACGATCGACGGCGACGCGGTGGACGTACAGGAGGTGATGGTCTTGCCCGAGCCCGACCGCAACCGGCCGACGGTGCCCCTGGACCGCGGCCCGGTGCCCGGCCAGGCCCCGCCGAGCCGTCCGCGTCCCGGCCGGGCCCGCGAGGACGCGGCCCGGGCGGACCAGGCCCTGCAGGAGCGGGTACGCGCCGAGCGCACCGCCGCCCTGCTGGAGACCTCCCCGTTCTGGCTCTCCGAGGAGGAACGGGCCAAGCGGGCCGCCACTACCACGCCGCAGGAACGGGCCGCCCCGCGTCCGCCACGGCGCAAGATCCGGGACCCGCGCCGGCCGGCCACCGGGCTCGTGGCCCTGCTCGCCCTCGCGCTGGTCGCGGCGTTCTTCTCCTGGGTCAGCGCCGAGCCGTTCTGGCTCGCGGTCGGTCACGGACGCACCGGTACGGCCACCGTGGCCCGATGCGTCGGCGAAGGCGTCTCCCAGCGGTGCGCCGGCACTTTCACGCCCGCGGGCAGCGCCACCGCCGTCGAGGGCGTCGCCCTGCTCGGCGTCGGGTCCGCTCAGCGCGCCGGGGGCACCGCGACGCCCGCGCGCATGGTGAGCACGTCGAGCCGGCAGGCGTACGTGGGCGACACCGGCCTGCTCATGCACCTGCGCTGGACGCTGGGCTTCCTGCTGGTGCTGCTCTGCGGTCTCGGCATCGCGCTGCTCACCGGGACGGGCCGCCTGGAGACCGCCCGGGCCCGGCGCAACGCGCTGCTCATGAGCCTGGCCGGCCCGTTGCTGCTGCTCGGCGGGTTCCTTTTCGTGACCTACTGAGCCGCGTCGGCCTACCGGGCGTGGACCAGCTCGTAGACCTCGCGCTTGCGGAGCCCGTACGCGTCGGCGACGGCCTGGATCGCGTCCCGGCGGGAGACGCCGGCGGCCTCGCGCTCCGCCACGGCCGCGCGCAGCTCCTCGTCGGCCGGCCGCTCGGCCGGACCGGCGGGCGCACCCGCCACCACGACGGTGATCTCCCCGCGCGGCTCGCTCTCGGCGGCCCACGCCGCCAGCTCACCGAGGGGCCCGCGGCGGATCTCCTCGTACGTCTTCGTCAGCTCGCGGCACACGGCGGCCTCCCGCTCCGCGCCGAAGACCGCGCCGGCGTCCTGCAGCATGCCGGTGATCCGGTGCGGCGCCTCGAAGAACACCAGCGTGCGCGGCTCCTTGGCCAGCTCACGGAGCCGGGAGCGGCGGCCGGACCCGCTGCGCGGCAGGAAGCCCTCGAAGCAGAAGCGGTCGCTGGGCAGCCCGGACAGGGCCAGCGCCGTGGTCACCGCGCTCGGGCCGGGCGCGGCGGACACCGGGAAGCCGGCGTCCAGCGCGGCGCGGACCAGCCGGTAGCCCGGGTCGGACACGCTGGGCATGCCGCCGTCCGTGACCACCGCGACGACCGCGCCCTCGCGCAGCGCCTGGACGAGGTCGGGCGTGCGGCGCTCCTCGTTGCCCTCGAAGTAGGAGACGATCCGCCCGGCCACGGTGATGTCCAGATCCTTCGTGAGCCGGGCCAGCCGACGGGTGTCCTCGGCCGCCACGACGTCGGCGGACGCGAGGATCTCGCGCATCCGCGCCGACGCGTCGCCGATGTTGCCCAGCGGGGCTCCGACCAGTACGACTCGTCCCGGCTCACCATGGTCCACGCCCTGAGTCCATCACACCGCGCGGCGTGGACGTGCCGGGCGGTGCGATGGACGGGCCGCCTACGATCGCGGGGTGACTTCGGCGACAGCGGAGACTGACACCCCGGGCCCGCCCGCGGACGAGAGCCCGGACGCGACGGCGGCCACGGGCGTGCGCGGCGTGCCCGAGGCCGTGCGCCGGCGGCTGACCACGCTCGACAACTGGCTGAACCCCTACTCGTGGCTCGTCACGGGCGTGATCGTGGCGATCGCCACGGTGCTGCGGCTCGTCGGCATCACTCACCCCAAGGGGTACATCTTCGACGAGGTGTACTACCCGACCGACGCCTGGGACATGCTGCAGCACGGCGTCGAGTGGGACGAGAAGGTCAACGGCCCGGCCTACGTCGTGCATCCGCCGCTGGGCAAGTGGCTCATCGCGTTCGGCGAGAAGGCGTTCGGCAACAACGAGCTCGGCTGGCGCTTCCCGGCCGCGATCGCCGGCGTACTCATGATCCTGATCCTGATCCGGGTCGCCTACCGGATGTTCCGCTCGATCGTCCTGGCCGGCGCCGCGGGCCTGCTCATGACCCTCGACGGCTTCCAGTTCGTGCTGTCGCGCACCTCGCTGCTCGACATCTTCCTCGGCCTGTTCATCCTGATGACCTTCGCCGCGATGGTCCTCGACCGCGACCACTACCGCCGCCGGCTGTTGCGCGCGCTCGACGAGGGCTGGAGCCCGGAGCACAAGCGCCCGCTGGTCGTGCCGTGGTGGCTGCTCGTCTCCGGCGTCACCTTCGGCCTGGCCTGCGGCGTGAAGTGGAGTGCACTGTTCTTCGCGCCCTTCTTCGCCGCGCTCGTGGTCGTCTGGCGCATGCAGGCCCGCCGCTCCGCCGGGGTCCGCCGCTGGGCCCGCTCCGGGCTGCTCGGCGACCTCGGCTGGCTGATTCTCAGCTTCGCGCTCACCGTGCTCACCTACCTGGCCACGTGGACGGGCTGGTTCGTCACGAACGACGGCTACTTCCGGCACTACCGCGAGGCCAACGGCATGAGCGAGCCGCCGATCGTCGGCGCCCTGCTCAACCTGATCCACTACCACCACGAGGCGTACACCTTCCACAGCGGCCTGACCGACCGCCACGTCTACCAGTCATGGCCGTGGCAATGGCTGCTGCTGGGCCGCCCCGTCGCCTTCTCCTGGAGCAACAGCGGCAACTGCGGCTCGTCCAGCTGCGCCGCCGAGGTGCTGCTGCTCGGCACTCCCCTGCTGTGGTGGTCGTTCCTGCCCGCGCTCGCCGCGCTGGTCTGGTTCGGCATCGCCCGCCGCGACTGGCGCGCCCTCGCCATCGGTACGGGCGTCATGGCCGGCCTGCTCCCGTGGTTCTACTTCGCCGTCGCCGACGGGCGCACGATGTTCTCCTTCTACGCCCTGCCCGCCCTGCCCTTCCTGATCCTCGCCGTCGTCTACGTCCTCGGCGCCATCATGACGCCCCCGGGCGGCACGGCGGCCGGAGCGGCCCGCAGCGACCGCCAGATGATCGGCTCGATCGTCGCCGGGGTCTACCTGCTGCTGGTCGCACTCTGCTTCGCCTACTTCTATCCCATCTTCGTGGGGCAGCTGATCCCCTACGACGACTGGTCGTCCCGGATGTGGCTGGGCGGCCGCTGGATCTGACCGGCCGGCCGCATCACGACAGCTCGGATCCTCGGGAGAAAGCAGCGCCGGAGCGGCATCGGCCTGTGGTCCGGCCCCGCGCCGCCCGTCCCCCGCGGACCCGGCAACCGCCGTCGCCGGGGTCGCCGTCGGCTTGGTGAGCCGGGAGGCGAGGCGCGAGCGCTCGGTGGGGGCGGACCAGAATGCCGGTAAAGTGCGGGATCGTCCGGCCGGAGAAATAGGCAACGCCCCGATCGCCTGCCACGGGGGAAGCGGGCGATAGGGGCGCGCACCTCGAAGCTTAACGAGCGTCCTGGGCGGACACAACAAGTGGACTTACTCAGTTGTCGATACTTCACCTGGTCACGCACCCTGAGCGACGGTGCGGCCACGGCGTGCGAGACACGGGTCAATCCGGACAAAAGCCCTCGAAGGCCATAATAAGCATTGTGAAATTGATTCGCGGAATGGTTGCGGGGCAGTCGGGGATATGACAGCAACTTTCTGGCCCCGAAAGCGTAACCTCTGACCGGGCGGGCCATTCTTCCCTGCTCAGGGCGAGCCGCCCGGATGATGGATCACAGGGCGATGATCAGGTCAAACCCGGGACGTCACCGTTTCGGTCGAAGTCACCCCGCATTTTGGTCGTCATCCTTTCCGGTGACGCCAATCATGATCTCAATAGATGTTTCTAAGCTCGCCGCGTGACATTGCAGGAGCATGGAAAAGCGCCCTCCGACGCCGACGGCCCCGACACCACCGAGGTGATCGTCGTCGCTCAGCCCTCGCCGGTGTTCGTGGACTCGACCGGCCGTCGTCGGCGGCTGCTGCGCCGGGCCGCGTACGGCTTCGGTGCCCTCTGCATGGTCTACGGGGGACTGATCAGCGTCAGCCTGGCCGGCGGTCCGGTCAGCTCGAACGTCGTGCTGCCCCTCCCGGACCTCGTGCGCGGCGGCGACAAGACCGTCGTGGCCAAGCCGACGCCGACCCCGGCCCCGGTCAGCGCGACGCCGAGCGCCCGGCCGGTGCTGGAGTCGTTCCCGCAGCGGGCGGCGCCGGCCGTGCGGGACACGGCGGGGTCGCGTCCGAGCTCCCGCAGTGCCTCCGCGGCACCGCGCCGGACCACCGCGGCCGTTCCGACGCCGCGGCCGACGACGAAGGCGCCCACGCCGACGCCGAGCGCGCGGCCGATCGAGTCGAGCACGACCAAGCCGCCCGTCTCGTCGTCGCCGAGCACGTCGACGCCGCCGGCCTCGCAGCCGCCCGTCGTCGTGCCCCCGGCCCCGCCGGGCGGCGGTGACACAGGCGGCGAAACAAGCGGCGGCGGTGGCGGCGGAGGCGACACCAGCGGCGGCGACACCAGCGGCGGCGGCGGAGGCGACACCAGCGGCGGCGCTGACACCAGCGGTAGCGACGACACGAGCGGCGGTGGCGGCGGCTCCGGCTCGGTCGACATCCCGCCCGCGCCCGCCCCGCCGAAGGACACCGACAGCAGCGACGACGGTGCCGGCAGCGGAGACGACAGCGGCAACGCGGACGACAGCAGCAGCGGAGACGACGGCGGCAACGCGGACGACAGCGGCAGCGGAGACGAGGACAGCGACTCCGCCCTGATCGACATCGACATCGAGGTCGCCCTGTGACGACCCGGCGCAACCGCAACCGCAGCCGGTCCCGCCGCCGCGTCCTGCCCCAGCCCCGCGTCATGCTCGGCGTCCTGCTGCTGGTGCTCTTCGTCGGCGTGCTGGTCGTGCAGGCGTACATCAACGCGGAGTTCAAGGGCGACCACAAGGACTCCGAGGTCGGCGATCAGGCCGGCGTGCCCAAGGCGATCCGCGAGGGCGGCCCGATCATCAACACCACGGGCGGCCAGGCGAGCTCGAGCCGGCTGCCCGACAAGACGATCGCGCTGACCTTCGACGACGGCCCCGATCCGGTGTGGACGCCGAAGGTGCTCGAGGTGCTGCGGGAGTTCGACGCGCACGGGACCTTCTTCGTCGTCGGTTCCGAGGTGGCCCGGCACCCCGAGCTCACCAAGCGGATCACCGACGAGGGCAACGAGCTGGGGCTGCACACGTTCACGCACCCCAACCTGCAGCGCATCGCCCCGTGGCGGCGCAGCCTCGAGCTGTCGCAGACGCAGGTGGCCATCGCGCGGGCGGCGAACGTACGGACCAATCTGGCCCGCTTCCCGTACTCGTCCAAGCCGGACGCCATCGACGACGTCAACTGGCAGATCGTCAAGGCCGCCGGCCGCGACGGCTATCTCGTCGTCGTCAACGACACGGACAGCGAGGACTGGCAGCGCCCGGGCGTCGACCGGATCATCGCCAACGCGACGCCACGGGGCGACGCCGGCGCGGTCACGCTCTTCCACGACGCCGGTGGCGAGCGCGCGCAGACCGTCGCGGCGCTGCGGAAGTTCATTCCGATGATGCAGGCGCGGGGCTGGCGCTTCACCACGGTCACCGAGGGCATGAACCTCGGCATCGAACAGCAGGCCAAGCAGGCCCGCGTGCCCCTGCTGGCCGAGAACCCGGCGGCGGAGGGCACCGACCGCTGGCGGGGCACGGCACTGATCTGGACCGTACGCCTGGCCGACGGCATGGTGTGGCTGATCGCGGGCCTGTTCCTGGTCGTGGGGCTGCTGACGATCGGTCGTACGGCGCTGTTGCTGGCGCTCGCCACCCGGCACGCCCGGCAGCGCCGCAAGAAGACCTTCAGCTGGGGCCCGCCCGTCAGCGAGCCGGTCTCCGTCATCGTGCCCGCCTACAACGAGAAGGAGGGCATCGAGGCCGCGGTCCGCTCGCTGGCCGGCGGCGACTACCCGGACATCGAGGTGGTCGTCGTGGACGACGGCTCGACCGACGGCACGGCCGCGATCGTGGAGCGGATGCACCTGCCGAACGTACGGGTGATCCGGGTCCCCAACGGCGGCAAGCCGAACGCCCTCAACACCGGCGTCGCCCTGGCCCGGCACGACCTCATCGTCATGGTGGACGGCGACACGATCTTCGAGCCGGACTCGATCCGGATGCTCGTGCAGCCCTTCGCCGACCCGTCCGTCGGCGCGGTCGCCGGCAACGTCAAGGTCGGCAACCGCGACAAGATGGTCGCCGGCTGGCAGCACATCGAGTACGTGATCGGCTTCAACCTCGACCGCCGGCTCTACGAGGTGCTCAACTGCATGCCGACCGTGCCCGGGGCGATCGGCGCGTTCCGGCGCGAGGCCCTGGCCGGGGTCGGCGGCGTCAGCGACGAGACGCTCGCCGAGGACACCGACGTGACCATGGCGATGTGCCGGCAGGGCTGGCGGGTCGTCTACGAGGAGCGGGCCAAGGCGTGGACCGAGGCGCCGGCGACGCTGGAGCAGCTCTACCGCCAGCGCTACCGGTGGAGCTACGGCACCATGCAGGCGATGTGGAAGCACCGGCACGCGCTGCGCGACTCCGGGCCGTCCGGCCGGTTCGGGCGCGTGGGACTGCCGTTCCTCGCCCTCTTCGGGGTGGCGCTGCCGATGCTGGCGCCGGTCGTCGACATCATGCTGCTCTACGGCATCGTCTTCTGGGAGCTCAGCGCGACTCTCCAGGCGTGGCTGGCCATGCTCGCCCTGCAGCTGTTCACCGCCGCCGTGGCGTTCCGCTTCGACCGCGAGTCGATGGTGCCGCTGTGGCGACTCCCGCTGCAGCAGTTCGCGTACCGGCAATTGATGTATCTGGTCTTGATCCAGTCGGCGGTGACCGCACTCACCGGTGGCCGGCTGCGCTGGCACAAGCTGCACCGCGTGGGCCTCAACGGCGTGCGCTCGGCCCCGGTCGTGGAGAGCCCGCGACCGGTGCTGCCGCAGCAGTCCGTCGCGCCGCCGATCGACACGTGGCCGCCGAGCCGCGACCAGATGAGCGCGACCGCGGTGTTCCCGCCGACGGGCCGGGCCACGGCGCGGCCACCGGTCCCGATCCAGTACGAGGGTCACGACAGCTACCCCCAGGCCGGCTCGCCCCCGGCCGGGGAGTCCGGTCCCGCGTACACGCGCGGGGCCTGACCAGGGGGCCCGTCCCGCCCGATCTGCAGCCGGGCGCGGGCGGGCCCCTTCGGTCACACGCCCACCAGCTCCAGCTCGTTCTCCGCGAACGGGAACACGACGTGCAGCGACGTGCCGTCACCGGGCCGGTCGGAGAGGGCCACCGTGGCGTGGTGCGCGTCGAGGATCCGCTTGGCCACCGCCAGGCCCCGGTCGGGCCCCGGCACGACGGCCGGGTTGGCGATGGCGCCGTAGTAGAGATGCGGGAACAGGTCGGGCCGCAGGCCGTCGGGCATGTCCATGTCGTCCAGCCGCACGGTCGGCCCCGACTCGATCTCGGTGCCGACGCGCACCCGGCCACCCTCGGGGGTGTACTTCACGGCCGCGAAGAGCAGCTGCATGAGGACCTGCTCCAGGCGTACGGGATCGGCGATGATCGGCAGCGCCGGCCCGTCGGCGTGGTTGAGGATCCAGATGTGCTTGGTGGCGGCGATCGGCCGCACCGACTCGACCGCCCGCTGCGTCAGCTTGGTGAGGTCGATCTGCCGCATGTGCAGGCTGTCGGAGCCGTGGCCCGCGTCGGCGAGCGACTGCAGGTGGTCGAGCAGATCGGTCAGCCCGCGCACGTGCGCGGCCGTCGCGCGGCCGACCAGATCGGCCAGCGCGAGGTCGTGGGTGCCGGTCTCCCCGAGTTCCTGCAGGTACGTCCGCATGAGCTTGAGCGGCGCCCGCAACTTCCCGCCCACGAGGCCGGCCAGGTCGTCCTTGCGGCGTTCCAGCTCCTGCAGCCGGGCCGTGGTGTTGGCCAGCGCGACGGCGTAGCGCCGGAGCTCGAGCTGGGACGTCACCTGCCGCGCCAGGGCCCGCAACGCCTGCAGCTGCTCGACGTCGAGCCGGCGCGGCGCGGAATCGACGACGCAGAGCGAGCCCAGCGCGAACCCGTCCGTGGTGATCAGCGGCGCCCCGGCGTAGAAGCGGATGCCGGTCTCGCCGGACACCAGAGGGTTCCCGGCGAAGCGGGTGTCCTGGGTGGCGTCCGGCACGACCAGGAGGTCCTTGCCGAGGATGGCGTGCGAGCAGAACGAGATGTCCCGCGACGTCTCGGTCAGGTCCGTGCCCCGCCGCGCCTTGAACCACTGTCGGTCGGCGTCGACCAGGCTGACCAGCGACATCGGGACACCGCACACGGCCGAGGCCAGCGCGACGATGTCGTCGAAGTCCTTCTCCGGGGCGGTGTCGAGGATGTCGAGCTCGTAGAGCGCGGCGAGCCGGTCGGTCTCGTTCGCGGGCAGGGGTGCGGGCATGGCGGCCACCTCTCCGAAGGTTGACTTCAGAGATACCACCCGAAAGTAGCTATGCTGGCATTTCAGACAGGACGCTGGCAGACGGCCTCGATGTTGTTGCCGTCGGCGTCGAAGGCGTAGGCCGCGTAATAGTTCTCGTGGTAATGCGCCCGCAGCCCCGGCGGCCCGTTGTCCACCCCGCCGGCGTGCAGCGCGGCCGCGTGGAACGCGTCGACGGCGGCCCGGTCCGGCGCGGTGAAGGCCACGTGCACCCGGTGGGTGGCCTCCCGCACGGCGAGCCAGAAGAAGGGGCGCCCGCTGTCGTCGCCGAAGCCGATCAGCTCGGGCTCCTCGGCGATCACCTTCACACCCAGCGGGCGCAGCGCGTGCTCGTAGAAATGCCGGCTCTCGTCGAGGTGGTGCACCCCGAGGATCACATGGTCGAGCATCGTCGTCCCCTTCCCACTGGCGGACATCGACCGTACAGCGGGGGAAGGGGTTGATTGATGATCTCTGCGCCGAGCGGTGGTCAGTATGCGCCGAGCAGCGCCCCAGCGTGACTGACCTGTACTGTATGCGTCACGCAATCGGGGTCGTCCAGCAGGTGCAGCAGGAAGCCGGTGGGCTCCGCGACATAGCCGGGCGGGGCGTCCGAGTTGAGCAGCAGACCCGACTGCCGCCAGGTGCTCGGCGACACGGTCACGACGGTCCCGGCGAAGCCCGCGGTGATCGGCCGGTGCACGTGACCGGCCATGATCCGGGCGACATTGCCCCGGTCGGCCACGATCTCGCGCAGCTCCTCGCCGTCCAGCAGGCGCATCCCGTCGAGGAAGGGGATGCCGATCGGCAGCGGCGGGTGGTGCAGACCCACCATCACGGGTACGCCCGGCCGCGCCGCCAGCACCCGGTCGAGCCACGCGAGCTGCTCCGGGCCGAGCCGTCCGGCCGGCGAACCGGGAATGAGCGAGTCGAGCCCGACCACCGAGAACCCCGCGTAGTCCACCACGTAGAACGGCTCGCCGCCGAACGCCTTGATCATGGCTTCGCGGTCGTCGTGGTTGCCCGTCGTGAGGTGCAGCGGCAGGGGGAACTCGCCGATGACCTGCTGGAGGGCTTCGTACTCCTCCTCCAGACCGTGGTCGGTGAGGTCGCCGGTGACGACGACACAGTCGGGGCGCGGATCGAGCGCCATGACGCGCGCGAGGGCGAGCTGGAGGCCCGCGGCGGGGCCGTGACCCAGCACGCCGGCGGTGAGGTGGGGGTCGCTGAGCTGAGCGATGAAGGAGGCCATGCCGTCATGATCCGGCGCTGGGGGGTCGGGTCAACCGAACGGTCGTATGCCTGTCACCGACGGTTACAGGACATCGCGCGCTTTCTGTATCACGACTGCGCGTTGCGGCGCCTCTCGATGACCAGCTCAAGTTCCTCGACCAATCGGCGAGGCGACAGCGGCTTCGGCAGGTAGCCGTCGGCCCCGCTGCTCAGCCCGGCGTTGATGTCGTGCAGGTGCGCGTTCGCCGACACCATGAGAACGGCGGCGTTGCTGACCTCGGGGTTGCCGCGCACCAGCCGGCACAGCTCCATGCCGTTCAGCGCGGGCATGCGTACGTCGGTGACGATCCCCACCGGCCGCGCGACCTGCACGATCCGCGCCGCGGTGTGCCCGTCCTTCGCCCCGACCGCCGTGTACCCGGCCCGCTCGAGCGCGAACGTCAGCATGTCCCGCAGATCCGAGTCGTCCTCGGCCACGACGATCAGCTTCTCGTTCATGTTGGTCATGCTCGTGGGGATCGGCCCGGCCGCGGCGTTTCCGAGCCGGACCAAGGTTGCATCCGGGGAGCGAACCCACATATCGATACAGCTAAGAGTCGTGTCCCCGGCTGCCCCTCCCGCCCCGGCGCGGGCAGACTGCACGGATGCTGGGACGCAACTCGAGGCACTTCTGGGGCGTAGTGCTGGAGACACCCGACCCTCTCGCCCTGGCCGAGTTCTACGCCAAGCTCATGGACTGGAAAATCGTCAAGCAGGACCCCGACTTCGTCGCCCTCTCCCCGCTGGGCGACCACATCGAGTACATGGCCTTCCAGCGCTCCCCCGACTACGAGCAGCCCACCTGGCCCAACAAGTCCCACAAGCAGCAGATGATGATGCACCTCGACATCGAGGTCCCCGACCTCCCGGCCGCCGTCCGCGCCGCCACCCGCGCCGGCGCCACCGAGGCCGGCCACCAGCCCCAGGAATCCGTCCGCGTCATGCTCGACCCGGACGGCCACCCCTTCTGCCTCTACGTCGACGCCCCGCTCTGACTTCTTCCTCCCCCAGCCGTTTGCGCGACCTGGCCATCGACGCGCGACGCGGCCCGTTACGCGCGGCGCCTTTTGCACGACCTGGCTCGTCGCGCGCCGGCCCGCCGCGTGACCGGCCTTACTCGGCCTGTCCGGCGGCGACGGCTCGGGCGCGGGCGAGCCAGCGCGGCGGCAGCGGCTGCGGCTCGCCGAATTTCCGCAGGTACGGGCGCCGGTAGCGGGCCTGCTCGGTCTCCTGCCACAGGTCGACGGCTCGCTCCAGCGCTCCCGCCAGCCCGATGGCCGCCGCGGCCACGGGTGAGGCGGCGGCCCGGAGCTGCGGCGTCAGCTCACCGCGCGGGTCCGCCGGAAGCTCCCGGGCCCACGCGAGCGGCGCGATCTTCGACTTGGTGGTCGCCCGATGCGCCTCGACCGCGTCCTCGTAGCGCCGCCGGTGCTCAGCGGTCTCCGCGAGCAGGTCGGGAATCACCACAACACTGTCGGCCAGCGCCTTCGCCGACTCTGCGGGCAACCGGTCCAGCACCGCGAGCGGCTCGTCCGCCGTCCACCCGACCAGGCACCGCCCCTGCTGCGCCGCGATCACGCGTACGAGAAAGTCGGTGTCCTCCAGCGCAACCACCCACGACCCGCCGGCGCGCCCCGAAGGCCCCAGCTTCCACACCGCAACCGACTCCCGCCCGTCGGCATCGGCCCCGACCGCCAGCACGCAGTGGCCCCGCACCCCGGGCACATAATCGACGGAAATCGCGAGCTCGGCATCAAGCTCCGCCTCAACGGTCATGCGGTCCTCACAGTGGTCAGCGAAAGAAAGAAGCCACGCTAGCCACCGCCGCGCCCGGACACAGTGGACACATCAGCCGAACTTCTCCACCCGAAGATCCGAACGCCCCCCGAGCGACCCTCACCACATCGGCCACGGCGCGTTCGCTGTCTCTCGCGAGCAGACGAGCCCCTGCCCGCTCACAAGACGCCACCCGCAGTGCGGTCAGCGGGTTTCTCACTCACCGCCGAGCGCGACCGGACGGTCTAGTCGCATGCACCGCACGGTGGAACCTCCGAGGGCTCGGCGCCCGCCGCGGGAATGACGTGAGGCGAACACACTTCTTGGCCGAGATCAGCGCTGATTCATTCCCGCAGCGCGACCAGGGGCCAGCGGTCAGCGGTCACGCCAAGACAAGGGCGACAGAACGAGAGCTGCCTCTGCGATTCGACGGGCGGTCTCAGTGTGCAGATTCTTACGGCCTGAATCGATCCATCCGTCTACCCGCTTCAAGCCGACATCGCGATATTCCACCGCTTGCAGCAACATCTCCAGCTTGTCCGCGTCTTTTGCGCACCAGGCTTCCAGCGTCTCGCGGGCCTCATACTCGTCGACGGCTCCGCGCACCATTTCACGTGACCGTTCAGGCATTTTTACCGTCTGATCGGCGGTGATGTGACGAGGATCGGGCTTCGTCAAATACGGCGTAGCGGTATGGGGCAGGTCGCCGGTTCTCGTCTCTTGGCTGTCATGCCAGAGCGCGAGGAATGCGGCGCGGTCAGGATCGGCTCCTTCTTCTGCCGCGATCAAGGCGGCCAGTTGAGCGGCACGCATGGTGTGCTCTGCTACCGATTCTGGGTCGCGTACGCCTGCGTGCCACCAGCCGGATCGGCGGATGCGCTTCAACAGGCCGAGTTCGTAGCCGAATTCGGCGAGCCCTTCGGCATCCCCTGACATCTGTGGCCTCCTCTACCGATCAGCAATGCGTACTGCGTACTGGAGCCCTGCGAGCTGGCCGCGCCCGGTGCCTGTCAGCGTGTCGCTGGAGGCGAGCCTATCGAGCACACGAGTGATCGATGCGCGTGCGTTTGGCCGGCCGCTCAGCAAGGAGGGACGCGAGGCCACAAGAGCGTGCAGGGTCGAGAGGTTCAAGGGCAGGTGCGGCGAAGCGGGGTCCAGGCGTTGAAGGAGGTGTTCCAGCATCCGGTGGCCTGTCCACGAACGGGTGTCGGCGCTCAACATGAAGGAGTCGCTTGCTTGTTCGTCGCTCAGCTCTCCTATCCAGTAAGCCCAGTAGTTGAGGTTCGCTCTCTCTTCGGACTGATCTGTCATGTGGTCCACAAAGTCGTGCAGGTGGGTACTGTCGCCCGCCATGGCAAGGGCCACGGAGGCAGAACGAGCCTCCAAGAGCTCCGTGATGTTGCCGCTTGTCGGCCGGCGGCGGCCGGCGCGCGTCCACTCGTTCCTGAGCCAGTCGACCGCTGCTTGTCTGCCGTCGAACCCAAGTAGGTAGACGGCCTGACGGCGGAGCAAAGCCTCATCAGCGTGCTTGGCTCGCTCGGCAACAGTGAGCAGATGGTCGAGGAAGCGGGTGCGCTCTTCGTAGCTGAGCGAGGGCTGGGCGGGTGCAGGGCCACGCCGGGGCGTCCGAGGCACGAACTCCTGCAGGTGCCGTGGCGTCTTGCCGAGGATCGGCCACAGGATCAGGTTGGTGGTTGTCCAGCGATGCACGCTGGCCGCCAAGGGGTGACTGTCCGGATTCACCCATGCATCACCAGCGGTGATTCCCACGGCCAACACTTGATCCGCTTCAATTGCCTCACGCAGGTGACGCCTCGTGGAGGCGGGGGCTCCCATGCGGGACAGGCGTCCGCACAGTTGGAAGAAGTCGCCGGCGCCGATGGCGGGGAGCGGCCGACGTCCGGATTCCCATCCCTGGATGGTGCTGACGTCGACGGCAAGCTCTTCGGCGAATCTCTCTTGCGTCATTGCTGTCGACCGCCGCGCCAGCCGTAGTACGGAGCCCGAGACAAGGCCCGACGCACGTGAACCCTGACTGCCAGTCGGGGTAGCGATTCCGCGTGGCATGAGACCCCTCCCCAAATGCTGGTCTCTTGACTTTTACTCGTACTGGTCGTCAGTTCTACGCCTTTGCGGTTGATCGTACCGTGATTGCATCAAAGGAAAGGGATGTCGCTTGGAGTGCGAGCCGCTGAGGCCGCGCTGGCGGCGGGGGAGTGCCGTGGCGATCTTTTCGAGGAGCTTACGCCAGCCGGCGCGTCACCCAGGGCGAGCCGGTCCGAGCTGATCAACGTCCGGCGCGTGAGTCAAGACCCGCTTCCGTTGGCGAGTTGAAACAGCGCGCCATCGATCCGTTGCATCGGGATTTGACCGGCATCTCTGGTTCCCATATGTGCCCCATCAAAGGAAGGAAGGCCGATGACCCTCGCCTTCGGTGTACGTCAGGCAGTTCCGGCTCAGCCGATGCCGGTCGACATGGCAGCGATCCGGTTCGACCCGGATCGGCAGATCAACATGATCTCGGCCAAGGGTGTGCCTGTCCCCGCGCTGAGGCACTCCACGGGCCGGACGTCCACCAGCACGGTGACGCAGGACAACAAGGGCGGCGCCGACGCCGACCAAGACCAGACCGAGGACTGACCGGCAATGGGCGGGCGGACGGTAGCAGTCTTCACCGGCGATCTCGACGTGACCGCCGATGCGGTGATCATGGAACTGCACCGCCGGGACGTGCCGGTGGTGCGCTGCGACCCTGCTACGTTCCCCGCTGAGATAATGCTAGGTGCCCGCTTCTGCTCCGGCTGGACCGGGCACCTGCGCACCGGGTCACGCACGCTGAACCTGAGCGACGTGGCGTGCGCCTGGTGGCGGCGGCCGACACCGATCACGATCCCAGGCGATGTGCCTGAAGCGACATGGGTGAGGCGAGAAGCCGTCGCTGGGCTGCGGGGTGTGTTGTCGGCGCTACCGTGGCTGAATCACCCGGATGACATCCGGGCGGCGGACCACAAACCGCTGCAACTCGCGGTGGCGGCAGCTGCTGGGTTGCGAGTGCCGGCAACCCTGGTGACCAACGTTCCCGCCGAGGCGCGTGCTTTCGCGGAAGATTGCGGGCCGGTTGTCTATAAGCCCTTCACGGCGGGCATCTTGGACAGTGGTCACGTCATCTATGCCAGCGCTGTCGACCCGCGCACGTTGGATGACTCGATATCCGTCACCGCGCACCTGTTTCAGCAGCAGATCCCGAAGGCGTACGAGCTGCGCGTCACCGCGGTCGATGGTCACCTCTTCACGGCTCGCATTGATGCGACCACCGATAAGGGGCGTACGGATTGGCGGTCGGACTACCACAACTTGCGTTACAGCACGTACGACTTGCCTGTCGACGTCGCCGCGAAGCTGCGGACGGTGCTGCGGCGCCTGCGGTTGCGGTTCGGCGCCTTCGACCTGATCGCGACTCCTGGCGGCGAGTACGTGTTTCTGGAGGTGAACCCGAACGGGCAATGGGCGTGGATCGAAGACGAGACAGGGCTACCGATCGCGTCGGCGCTGGCTGACGCTCTCGAGAAGGAGAAGTGATGACGGATCAGCGGGCGGCTGACGTACGCCGCTATGTGCAGGAGCTGCAGAGCACCGGGCACCTGTCCGATCCTGCGTGGCGTGAGGCGTTCGCTCGGGTGCCCCGGCACTTCTTCCTTCCCGGGTTCTTCGAGCGCCTGCCCGACGGAAAGTGGCAGCCGGTCGGCCCGGCCGACGCCCGGTACTGGGATCAGGTCTACTCCGACACGACCTTGGCCACCCAGCTCGACGGGCACGTGAGCCCCGACCCGGACGCGTGGCCGCTCAGTGGCCAGGCCACATCGAGCTCGACCCAACCGAGCCTGATGGCGCTGATGCTCGACGCCTTGCACCTGCAGGGCACCGAGCGGGTGCTGGAAATCGGCACCGGCACCGGGTACAACGCCGCGCTGCTATGCCACCGCCTGGGAGACGATCACGTGACTACCGTCGAGGTTGACAAGACGGTGAGCGACCTGGCCGCACGACACCTGGTCAATGCCGGCCACCTGCCGACGTTGATCGTGGGAGACGGTGAGCGGGGCTGGCCGGGCGGCGCTCCGTACGACCGGGTGATCGCCACCGTGTCCGTGCCGCGCATCCCGCCGGCTTGGCTGGCCCAAGTGCGCGACGGCGGCAGCATCGTGGCGAGCCTGTGGCGTGACCTCGGCGGCGGCCCGCTTGTGCGCTTGGAGGTTGCCCGCAACACGGCACAAGGCTTCTTTCTGCCGAGCTACGCCGGCTTCATGCCGGTGCGCTCGGCCGGCATCGCCGCGCAACGACTCGGCGCAGCCGTGAAGCAGACCGGCCAGAGCCGCACAGCCACTGTTGCCAGCTCGGTTCTGCATGAACCTGACGCGGGTCTGTGGATCGCGCTTCAGGTACCGGGAGTCACTGGTCTCGGGTTCACGCCCGAGGGCGGCGTGGAGCAACTGTGGCTGTTCGCCGACGATGGATCCTGGGCCATGGTCGAGGATGCCACCGTCCGAGTGGAGCAGTACGGCCCGCGCCGCCTATGGGACGACGTGGAGGCCGCTTACGACCAGTGGGCCGGCGCAGGAAACCCCACCCGTGACCGTCTCGGGCTCACCGTCACCGTGGCTGGAGCACACCGGTTCTGGCTCGACGTTCCCGGCAACCTGCAGTGGGAGGAGCAGCCGGTATCCAGCCACTAGACGTGGCGGGCGGTTAGCAGGCACACGGCCTTCGAAGGCCGGCCTGGCTCACCGTTTGCCACCCCACTCACCCGCTCAGCGCAACCACAACGGGGTCGTCCACTCACCCGCCCAGCGCAACCACCGGAGGTAACCGCAAGCACCGCACCGTGGGGCGTCCGGGGGCTCGGCCCCCGGAGCAGAAATGACGTGAGGCCCATGTCCGCGCTTTCCGCGGACACAGGCCACCGACTCACGTGGAGCTGTGGGGATTTGAACCCCATAGACCCTGCGGCCCGGGGAAACGTGAGCAGTCGGACACATAGATCGTCTGACCTGGCCGGGAGCTTCCGACGCCTGACAGCGTTTGCTGGTGCTGTACGTGCTCTGTTGTGCCGAGCTTGTGCCCGACGATCATGCAGGGCGGGCTTCGGAGGCAGCTCCTCTCCATGCCGGCCTCCTGTTGTAGCCGCGAGCTGGGTCGTTCGACTGCAAGGAGTTGATGTACTCGATCTCGATGCGTCTAACCTCAGCGTCTGATGCAGTGTCGGACTCCCAAAGGATCTCTTTACGGATGACGAAATCACGCCGCTCGTCAGGCGTGAAGTCAGGCTCGATGAGCCTGCTGTCGGCGCTGCCGAAGTAGTTGAGCGTCCCTGTCAGGTCACTGCCGACGTAGATCTTCCCGTTCGGATACGTGATCTTGTAGACGTTCTTCATCCCCCAACCCTCCCCCAAGCGACCGCCAGCCACCTTGCCACACGTCGATGAGCAACGGAGTCCGCGGTTGAACAGGCTCGCCTTGACGCCTGGTGTGCATCGACCCTGTATCTATGGATTCGCGGCAGCACGGTCCGGCTCACACCCATGTGCAGATCAGCCCATTGATCCGGACGGGCTCGGCTTGTTGCGGCCTGGTTCGTTGCTGTACTCCGCTGCTGTACCCCCCACACCTCGCACCCCGGCGCCACAGCTCAGGTCAGAAGAACACGGACGGGGGAATGAATGAATCTCACTCACGGTAGATGCCATGCAACCCCTTCGTTACTGTCACCTTCATGAATCTCCGGGCACCGGCTGTCTCGCTGACGGCCGCCGCCATGCTGTCGCTCTTGGCATGCACGGCCTCCTACGACGAGCGCATGAAGTTCCTGGATGACATGTCCGCCAAGGGCATCACGTATCGGCAACAGCTACAGAATCAGGGCACCGACCCGAGCGAGGACGCCTGCGGAAAGGGCTGGGTGCTACTAAAGGCGTCCATTCCGTCAGACGACAGCGGGTACGTTTCTGATGAATGGCGCGCACAGGCGGAGGAGGCATACGTCAAGAGCTGCCTCACCGGCTCGGCACGGCCGAAGCCCGATCCGTCTGGGGTCGAGGCGGTCACGCCAGTACCTTTCGGGTCGGAGAAGCCCGCGCCATCGACGTCGCGCTAACGCCCCCGGCCATCCCGTCGGCCTTCGTCCACACATCGTGGTGCGGGCAGGGCCTGCCTGGGCAAGGTGGAGCACCCTACGTCTGACCGACCTTGCCCAGGCAGGCCCTGTCTGCTCGGCTTCGCCTGGACGAAGGTTGACGGGATGGCACCACCCATCCCAGAGGTCAGAGACCCCCGCCGGAGGCAGAACCGGCTCACGTACCTCGATCGAACTGAAGCCCTTGGACTGATGCCGGCCTTTCGGCGGTCCAAGGACTTCTTCGTATGTCGCGCCTGCCGCAGGGCTGGAACCGCCGGGTAGGCGCCCAGCGAAGCGGCCGGGCGCCGTGGCCGAGCGGCGCGCGTAGCGCGGCCCTGCTCAGACGGCGCGTGCGGCCTGCGAAGCGGGCCGCCTTGAACCCGTATAGAAAGTTCTCACAAGGAACGCTTCCGCAGGGGAACTTATGAGGATTATTCAGTGCGGCCCGGCCAGGCGTCTGGCCTGTGGGTTCATTATAGTCGTGGGATCGACCCCAGATCATTCCGCCGTTGAGTTCGGCGTCGGGAAAGGCGCCCTTACTCCGGTCCTCCTATGATTGGACCTGCCTCGCTTAGCGGGAACCGCAGCAGACTTAAGGAGATACGATGCCTGAGAAAAACTTCTGGACCGACGACGGATCGGCGCTTAAGGCCGCCCGCCTCCTCCTCGCAGCTATCGATGATGCAGAAGGGCGCGGTCAAGATGATGATGATGAGTTTGAACTCCTGAACCCGATCGAGCAGGGCCGAACACTTGTCGGCTTGGTCGAGCTTTCTATTTACCTGGCATATAAAGCGTACGGTTCGAATGCTCGAAGTGAAATCGCGGGCGTGGCCAGCCTGATTGAGGCAGTAGGAGTTCGGACACCGCCACAGGATTAAGCGAGACTTGTGAGAGTATGTCGCCTGGCGGTAGAAGGCTGAAACCTGCCGCCTCGACTCGCGAACGAAGTAGCAGGCAGGCTTCCGGCTGTCAGGAGCGGTCGAACTGTCACTCGTGGGACAGGACCGCGTAGAGCAGAGAGTCTCTCCACGCGCCATTGGTGTGGACGTGATCCCTGATCCGGCCCTCGTATTGCATCCCTAGACATTCCACAACGGCTATGGAGGCATGGTTGTCAGGTCCGATAGCGGCCGAGATGCGGTGCAGCCCCAACTCGTTGAACCCGAAGTCCACCATCGTGCGCGCCGCATCGGTGGCGTAGCCCTTGCCCCAGTGGTCGGCACCGATGGCGTAGCCCAGCTTCGCGGCTTTCACGCCGTTGAAACCGAGGCGGCAGAAACCGGCGAGTACGCCCTGCACCTCGACGGCGAGGTAGTACTCAGAGCGGGACTCGAGGACGGCGCGCTCAAGAATCCCGTTGAGCATCTGTGCTGCGCCGACTGCGTCTCGGTTTGTCGAAGGACAGCCACTGAGTGACTCGTGTGTCACCGACTACGGACAAAGAAGCGGCCGCGTCGTCCTCCCGGAATTCCCGGAGTCGGACGGCGCGGCCGGCGAGTTCTACAGGGTGCATGACCCCGATCTTGCCCTACCTGGGTAGTGCCTTCAGCGGTGTGGCGGTGAAGTCTTCGATGCGCTCGATGAGGTCCTGGGCGCCACCGGCCAGTCCTGCTCAGCTCACGGCCTGGTGGACCCGCTGAACGGAGTTCACGATGCCGTTGATGCGCTGGGAAGGCTCCAGCGACAGGACTGGGGACAACGCCTCCTCGGCGCCCTCGACGTCGCGAGATGCGATCCGGGCGACGGCCAGGTCTGAGTGTGAGCCTGCCTGGTCGCCGAAGGCCCAAGAGGGCTCGTGGGGGTCGGCATAGGCATTGACCGCGCGGGAGGCATAGCCGATGGCCTGCTCAGTCTCGCTCGGCAGCCACGCAAGAGCATCAGCCGCGTAGTACAGCGTCCGCGGCTGGTTGAACGTGCAGATGCCGCCGAGCTCGTCCATCTCATCCGGTTCGACGTGGCTCCACGCCTCTTCAGCTGCTCGGATGGCGCTGATCGTCTTCTCACCGTTGCCGAGTGCCGCGTAGGCGCGGGCGGCACTGACCGGAAGCCACACCGACGTCGTGCCGTTGCTGCGAAAAGCGAAGTCGCTGCCCATCTCGGCGTACCGGACGGCCTCTGCGTAGCGGCCTGAGCAGTACGCAACGAGGGACTGGAGACCGCGAAGCCAGGCCCGTAGGCCGTTGTGATCGGCCTGGTCGGCGCAGAGGACAGCGGTACGCGCTTGGAGCATCGCCGCATGCGGGTCTGCCAGGTCATGGGACGCTTTGGCGAGAAGGCCGCTGGTCACACTGGCGAGGAAGTGCAACTGACGGGCTTGCTGCGGGCTCTGCCGCCGCTCCAGAAGCGTGAACAAGGTGTCCTGCGTCTCCACGAGGTCCCCGAGCAGCTCGGTCAGAGGCCGCTGCGGGTACGCCAGAGCGAGACGCTGCACGTCGTCTCGTAGCTGGTCAACCGCTTCACGGTCGTACTCTCAGAGGTCAGCAGTGCGAAACGTCGGGCTCGATCGGCTGCCATGGCGAGGATGCTCCTTTCGTTGCCGGTGACGGCAGCACCAATGAGCCGTCGGTAGCCGGCGCGGCTATTCCGGAGTCCAGGACGTATGGGCGAAGCAGATCCTCCAGCGACATGCCGAACATCGTCTGGAGTGCGCGACGAGTGGCAGGGGTAGCCCCTGTAGATCCACGTTCCCCCCGAGCAAGCCGACCGAGGTGCCGTGCGCTGATCGTCGCAGACGTGCAGAAAGCGTTACGGCACGCCAGCCTGCGCACAACGCTGGAGACCTACGTCCACTGGTGGCCGAATAAGAACCGGTGTCGCAACCTCATCGGCTCGGCGCTGGCTGAGGCTAGGATCGGCGGTTCGCGGTGAAGGCCCGTCCGGCTTTGAGCTGTGCCGACTTTGTGCCCAACGAACTCCGGCCAGCGTTTCCGCTGGCCAGAGTGTGTATGGGTGGAGCTGTGGGGATTTGAACCCCAGACCCCCTCGATGCGAACGAGGTGCGCTACCAGACTGCGCCACAGCCCCCCGGCCCCGCAGGACCAGAGATAATCTAACAGGTCCCCGGCACGCCTCGCGAATCGCCTCCCCCCGAGCGCGTCGCACCCCCGCTGACCAGGCAATCAGGCCGAGTAGGAGCCCCCACGCCCGCCCGCCTCGTAGGCGCGGCCTCGAAGACCTCCGGCCCGGCGGTAGGAGACCGAGGCGCCGTTGACGGCGACGGGGAGGTCGTCGTTCGGGTCGCGGTCGAGGCCCATGGCCGTACGGCGGACGGCTTCCTTCTGTGCGGCGAGGCGGCGCTGGGCTTCGCGGCGGGCGGCGGCGCGGCGGGCCTGTTCGCGGCGGACCTCGGCCTGGCGGGCGGCGAGCCAGGCGGCTTCGCGGGCTTCGAAGCGGCGGCGGCGCCGGTCGGCGACGGCGCGGTTGCGCAGGTGCACGAGGTAGACGGCGAGGAGGGTGGCGGTCACCGCGAAGCTGATCCAGAAGCCCGGGCCGACCGCGAGGATGCCCACCAGCTCGATCAGGTTGAGGAGGAGGAGGGCGGCGAAGACGCGGCGGCGGCGGACGACGGCCGGGGTCTGGCGGCGTACGGGTGGACGGCGGCGGGCCGGGCGGCGGGAAGTGACCACCCGCAGCCGGCGCTCGCCGGTCGGCGCGGGTGAGACCGGTGCCGCGGAGACCGGGGCGGTGGCGGCGGGCGTGGATTCACCCGTTAGGGTCCGCGACGTAACCATGTACCGGCGTCCGGGGTTGACCGGTCGGCGTCCGGGCACAGTACGGAGCCGACGGCGGCGCTGCAGCACCCGAGCCGTCGACGACGCCCGCTCCGCCGCGAGGCGCTCGGTGGCGTCGTACCGGCGGACGAGGGCCGGTGCGAGGGCGAGCAACCCGGCGGCGGCGAGGACAGCGAGGAGCACCGAGGTCGGCACCCTCACCCCTCCCGTCAGCCTCTGAGCGTGCCGGGCAGTGGGCACCCGGTCACGAAAAAGTCGCAATCTCCCCGAGATTACGGGCGCGAGCAGCGGATATCGGCGCGGCGCGCCGACATGTCGGTCATCACATGATCAAATCCGGGACTTCCGGACGTGCGGGGCCGGTCAGGTCGCGGCGGTACGCAGCCGGCGCCACCGGGCCAGCAGGCCGCCCTCGGCCGCCACTTCCTCGCTGGTCATCGCGTAGCCGAGATGGTCCCGCCACGCGCCGTCGATGTGCATGTAGCGCGGGTGGTAAGCCTCTTCGCGGAAGCCGAGCTTCTCCACCACGCGGCGGCTGGGCCCGTTCTCGGGGCGGATGTTGACCTCGACCCGGTGCAGCCCGCCCGGCCCGAAGGCGTGGTCGACCGCGAGCGCGAGCGCCGTCGGGATCACCCCGCGGCCCGCGACCCGGGCATCAACCCAATAGCCCACGTACGCCGATGCGAACGCGCGCCGCACGATGCTGCCCAGGTTCAGGTGGCCGACGAGCCGTTCGCCGCCGTTCTCGCGCAGGCACACCGCGAAGGGCATGCTGTCGCCGCGGCCGGCCGCACGTTTCATGTCGCGATAGACGTACAGGTAGGCGCGGGTGGAATTCATCTCGGCCCACGGTCCCGGGGGCGCCGACTCCCAGGGGCTGAGCCACTTCTGGTTGGCGATGCGGACCTCGGACCAGGCCCGGGCGTCACCGCGCCGATAGGGCCGGAGCAGCACGGGCCCGTCGGCCAGGACGGCTGGCCATCCGGGCGTGGACCCCCACATCATCGCCTCCGGTCGAGCAGCATCACGTCCACGGTCGACCCGGCGGCTGCCGCGGTGACCCGCTCGCCGAGCACCAACAGGCCGTTGGCTTCGGCGAGGCCCGACAGAGTGTACGGCCCCCCGGCGAGTGGCTGCACTGTGTAGCCACCGCCGCGCCGCTCAGCGACGTGCGCGGGCCGGAACTCGCGCAGGCCGCCCGGGGACGAGACGGTCTCGAGCAGGTGGGCCTTCACCGCCGGGCGGAAGACCGGTTCGGCCCCCGCGAGCAGCTGGATGATCGGCCACGCGAGCACCTCGAAGCCGATCAGCGCGGCGCCCGGCTCCCCGGGCAGGCACACCACCGGAACTTCCTCGCCGCCGACCGTACCGAATCCGAGGGTCGCCCCGGGGCACAACGCCACATCGGTGAACTCGACCGCGCCGCCCCGGCCGTGGTCGCGCCGCGAGAGCACCCGGCGCAACATGTCGCCCGGGCCCGTACCGGTGCCGCCGGTCGTGATGATCAGATCGGCCCGCAGCGTCTGGTCCTCGAGCAATCCGCGCAGGCTTTCCGGGTCGTCGTCGCAGATCCCGATCCGGTACGCCAGCGCGCCCGCCTCCACCGCGGCGGCCGTCAAAGCGTGCGAGTTCGCGTCGACGATCTGGCCCGGCTGGCTGGGCCGGCCCACGTCGACCAGCTCATCGCCCGTGGCCACGACCACCACCCGGGGACTGGGGCGCACGACGACGTGCCCGATGCCCGACGCGGCGAACACGGCGACCATGGCCGGGGTCACGTACGAGCCGGCCGGCGCCAGCACCCGCCCCACCGGCAGCTCGTCGCCCGCGCGCCGGACGCCGGAGCCGCGCTTCGGGGCGTACATGATCTCGACCGCCGCCATGCCCTGATCCGTCCAGTGCACGGGCACGACGACGTCGGCGCCGAGCGGCAGCGGCGCCCCGGCCGCCACCGAGAAACAGGTCCCCGGGGTGAGCCGCACCGGGCGCCAGCTGGCCGCGCCGAGGTCGCCCACGACGTTGAGGCGCACCGGCCGCGGCCCGGCATCGAACGTCCCGAAGGACGGGTGCGAACCCAGGCGCCCGGCCGCGGCGATGTCCTCCCAGCGGGCGGCGTACCCGTCGATCGCCGCCTGGTCGAAGGCCGGGTAGGGGTGCGGCGCCAGCACGTCGTGCGCGAGCACGTTGCCGTGCGCCTGGGTCAGGTCGAGGTCGAGCGGAGGCAGCGCCCGCAACCTGCGCAGCACGCTGCCCAGGTATTCGGCGAGAGGCATCAGCTCGTTGGCGGCCGCCTCGGGATCGGCCGTGGCCGTCATCCCTTCGCACCGCCGCCGACGAAGTCGGCCAGCCATTCCTTGAACTGCGGACCGAGGTCGGGGCGCTTGACCGCCAGCTCGACGACCGTCTGCAGGTAGCCGAGCGGCATGCCCGTGTCGTAGCGGTGGCCGCGGTAGACGATGCCGTGCACCGGCGTCCCCTCGGCCAGGAGCTGGGCCATCGCGTCGGTCAGCTGGATCTCCCCGCCGCTGCCGGGCTTGGTCTCGGCGATCGCCTCGAAGATCTTCCCCGGCAGCACATAGCGCCCCACGACCGCGAGGTTGCTGGGCGCCTCCTCGGGCGCCGGCTTCTCGACGAGCCCGGTGACCTCGACGATGTCCTCGCCGTGCTCGGAGGGCCGCACCGACGCGATGCCGTAGCGGCTGGTCTCCTCGGGCGCTACCTCGATGAAGGCGAGCACGATGCCCCCGGTCTGCGCCTGCAGGTCGAGCATCTGCGGAAGGAGCGGATTGTCCTCCTCCACGAACTCATCACCCAGCAGTACGGCGAAAGCGTTGTCCCCCACGTGCGAGGCGGCCGTGCCGACCGCGTGCCCGAGTCCGAGCGGCTCGCCCTGCCGGCAGGTGTAGATGTCCGCGAGGTCGCTCGTCCGGCGTACCGCTTCGAGCCGCGCCGTGTCGCCCTTCTCCTCGAGCCGCTGCTCGATGTCGGGCCGGCGGTCGAAGTGGTCGACCATCGACGTCTTGCCCCGGCCGGTCACCAGGAGCACGTCGGTGATCCCGGCGGCCGCGGCCTCCTCGACGATGTACTGGAGCACCGGGCGGTCCACGACCGGCAGCAGTTCCTTGGGCACCGCCTTGGTCGCCGGAAGGAAACGGGTGGCGAGCCCGGCGGCCGGAATGACGGCCTTGACGGCTCGACGGCCAGTCGCCTGCGCCTGCGTGGTCATCTGAGGGTCACCGTTCCTTCGCTCAATTCGTGCCCGGACATGCGGCGAGACTATCGGCCCCGGGCCTGTCTCGGCGGCTGTGGCCCGCCGGACGCGCCCGACGTGGATCCCTGGTGATCGAAATGCCCCTCCGGCACTCCCTCCGAAACCAGCGGATCGGTCACACCACCGGCCGGTAACGGCACCGCCTCAGCCAGTCGATAAGTGTCCCGACCTGCGGCTTTCGCGGCGTAGAGGGCATCATCGGCCGCATCCAGCACCTGCTGGGCGGTATGTCCGTGTTCGGGATAAACGGCGATACCGATCGACACGCTGATCCTCACCCGATCTACGACCGTGCCCTCCCGCGGCGACCGCTCGCCTTCCGCCCGCCCCCGCCGCGGATCGACACCCACCTCCACCCGCCGCGGGTCGATCCGCACCGGAAGATCCCGAACCGCCGCCCCCAGCCGCTCCGCCACGATGACCCCACCGAAGGCGTCGGTCTCCGGCAACAGCACCACGAACTCCTCGCCGCCCTGCCGGAACGCCACGTCCACCTCCCGCAGCCCGGCCCGGATCCGCCGCGCGAACTCCCCGAGCACCACGTCCCCCGCCGCATGCCCGTATGTGTCGTTGACCTGCTTGAAGTGATCGAGGTCGAGCACGAGCACCGTGAGCATCCGCCCGAATCGACTGGCCCGCTCGACCTCCCGCCGCAACGACTCACGCAGGTACCGGTAGTTCCACAGCCCCGTCAGCGGATCGGTCAACGACAGCCGCTGCGCCTCCTCGTGCACCCGCACGTTGTGCACCGCGACGCCCGCCTGCCCGGCGAAGGTCCGCAGCGTCAGCAGATCGGCATCGTCGAACTCGTCCGCACCGAGCCGGTCGTACAGCGCCAGCACCCCGAGCGTCGCCGGCTTCCCCGCCAACGTCACCGGCTCGCCGCCGCCCTCCAGCCCGCCGCCCTCCGGCCCACCGCGCCCAAGGCCACCGTGCTCTGAGCCCTGGCCCTCCGAGCCGCTGCGCCCCACGCCATCGCGCCCCGCACTGTCACGCCCCACGCCATCGCGCCCCACGCCGTCACGCCCCGCACTGTCACGCCCCACGCCATCGCGCCCCACGCCGTCACGCCCCGCACTGTCATGTCCGGGTCTGTCGCTCCCGAAGCTGTTGTCCGCCCCGAGGCTGGTGTCCGCAGGAACGAGCGGATCGCCGACCATCGCGGGCGCGCAGATCGGCACGGCCACGTACGTCCGGCAGACCGGCTCGTCCACCGGCCCTCCCCCGACCCCGCAGACGCCCCGGCTCGGCTCGCCGCTGGCCGCGACCGCACCCAGAACGCCCTGGCCCACCGGCACCCGCAGCGACGGCAGATCCTCCTCGGGCACGTCCCACCGCCCGGTCAGCCCCTCGGCGCACCGGGCCACGAGCCGCCCCTCCGCCTGATCGATGAGCAGCACGACACCCGCCCGCGCGCCGGTCGCCGACAACGCGGTCTGCAGAATCACCTGGAGGATCCGATGCAGGTCATGGGTGCTCGACAGCGTGTCGCCCAGGATCGCCAGGTGACCACGCAACTGGTCCCGGCTGGCAGTCAGCGCCTGCACGTACGCCTGGAGCTCCCGCGTCATCCGGTTGAACGTCCCGGCGAGCTGGCCGATCTCGTCGTCCCGCCCGACCGGAACACGCACCCCGAGTTCGCCGCTCGCCACCTTGCCGGCCGCCCACGCCAGCTTCTCCAGTGGCCGGGTCGTGGACCGCGCCAGCCACCTCGCGGCCGCCACGGCCAGGCCCGCCACGGCCGCCACCCCGGCGGCGAGGGAGATGTAGAGCAGAGTCGGCTGCTTGTCCTCCACGGAGACGGTGAGCGGGAGTGGCTGCCCCGGCTCCATGGTCAGCTGCCGCTCGTACACGTCCTTCTTGCGCGCGACGGCCTGACTCACCCCGGAGCCGAGCCGCACCTCGGCGCCGCTGGTCCCGCCCAGTCGCCGCACCAGGGCGGCGTCGACCCGCTCCAGGGCGACCACGGTGGTGTCGCCCTGGACGGCCTGCGCCACCAGGCCCGAGATCCGCCCGCCTCCCGCCGCGAGGGTGGTGCAGTCGCGCTCCCCCAGCCGGAACTCGCTCGGCGGCGATCCCGACACGCGCACCTCGGAAGCAAGACCGCGCGCCACCATCTGATCGGCGGCGACCCGATGATCGTCGGCCGGCGAGACCGCGACCGCGTCCGCCACCGCCTGGAGCTGCCGGCACATGGCGCCTATCGCCGCCCGTACCGTGGTGACGGCATGATCAAGTCGCTCGGCCGTCCGATCCCGACTGACCGTGGAGACAGTCAGCCCCACGAAGAAGGAGCCGAGGAGCACCGGGCCGAGCACGACCGCCAGAAATGCTGTGGTCAGTCGGCCACGCAGAGTCACAGGTCCTCCCTGAAGTGGCCTTCTCTGGACCGATGCTGACATAGTGCACACCGTTTGACGGTGCTCCTGAGGGGGTGTTGCATGCCGGATTCAGCCCCGGACGCGGGGAACTTCGTCACCAAGAAGTTTGCGCTTCGCACACAACTGCTCGCGGAGCGTGCATCAAAGACGCCCGGTGAGCTGGCCGATGCCGCGCGGGCAGTCCAAGACACGCTCGTCACCGTGCTCACCGCCCTCTCACCTCGCGTCGTGGCCGCCTACGTGCCACTCGGCTCGGAGCCGGGCGGCGCCGACCTGGCTGATGTGCTGCTCCGCGGTGTCGCACCCGAACTCCTCCTTCTTCCGGTCCTCTTGCCTGACGGTGATCTCGACTGGGCCCGCTATAACGGCCCTTCCTCGTTGCGGCCGGGCCGGCTGGGCCTGAGGGAGCCGGCCGGGCCCGGGCTGGGCGTGTTCTCGATCGCCGAGGCCGACATCGTGGTGGTGCCGGCTCTGGCCGTGGACCGGACGGGACTGCGCATGGGCCGGGGCGGCGGCTCCTACGACCGCGCCCTGGCCCGCGTGACACCCGCCGCCCGGACTCTGGCGTTGCTGCACGACGGTGAGCTGCTCGACTCCGTGCCCGCCGAGCCGCACGATCGCCGCGTAGGGGCGGTGATCACTCCCGGGGAGGGGCTCAGTGCGCTGCCGGACTGGACGAAATAAACTCCGATGACGCAGCATTGGCACTCTTGGACGGCGAGTGCCAAGACCCTGAACAGCGACGCGGAGGACCAGTGCCCACGTACCAGTACGCCTGCACCGAGTGTGGAGAGCAGCTCGAGCGGGTGCAGTCTTTCTCGGATCCGGCCCTGACCGAGTGCCCCAACTGCGGCGGCAAGCTCCGCAAGGTCTTCAACTCGGTCGGCATCGTCTTCAAGGGCTCCGGCTTCTATCGGAACGACTCCCGCTCCGGCTCCGTGAGCGCCGAGAAGTCGTCGTCCTCGGACAGCAAGTCCTCGGACACCAAGTCGGACTCGTCCGCGAGCTCGACCACCAGCTCGTCGTCATCGGCGTCTTCCTCCTCGTCCTCGACCTCGTCGACCTCGTCGACCACCCCGTCGACGACCTCGGCGTCGTCGACCTCCTGACCGCTGTGGGCCGCGGGCAGGTCACCCTGCCCGCGCCGACCGCCTGAGGCCTGACCAGTACGTGAACATCGCGCACCGGTCGTCCGTGAAGCGGGCGGCGCATCAGTTCTACCGCCCCGGTCCGACAAGATCCGGAGTTATCCACAGGGCGCCGTTGTCCACAGGGGCTCCTCCCCCGACAACGAGAAACGCCTACCTTTCGGCGCGTGCTCACACCGCGACGAAACTCAGATCCCGCGCTCAGACCCGTCCGCTGGTCCCGCCCCCGGGCCACTTCACCGTGGCGCCTGATCGTGGTGGCGGCTCTGCTGACAATGGCGGCTCTGCTGGTGTGGTCCGGGCCGGCTTCCTGCCCGTCCAGCCTGGCGCCCCACGACAACCGGCCGCCAATGGTCACCGCTCCGCAAGATCGCCTGCTGCCCGTCGCCGCTCTAGACGATGTCCCGACGAGCAGCGCCGCTTCGGACGATCTTCTGACCAGCAGCGCCGCTCCGAACGACCTCCTGACGAGTGGCGCCGCTCCGCCGGGCGGCATTGCGCCGGGCAGATCTCCGTCGGCGAGAAGATCGAGGGGCTTGGCGCCGGAGGGCTTGGGTGCGCGTCCGGCTGAATCCGAGGTCGCGCCTCTCGGTCGCTGCGGACGCGCCTACGCCGACAGCTCAGCCCCGAGTCGAGCCGCCGTTCCCGTTCAAGTGAGGGCCACCGCGCCGCCAGGCGCCCGCCCCCGAGCGGTTGCCATAGCCCCGGAGAACTCCGACACATCGCCTTCGTGCGGCTCATCGCGCCACAGACCACCACCCGATCGGATGCCCTCTTGTGGGAGCGACGTGTTCCTGTGGGGCGGGCGGGTGTCCCCCGTACGAGAGCCGGCGCTCTGGAAGGTGGGCGATACGAAAGAGCCCGCGCAACCTTCGGCAAGCTCGCTGGGAGGCGGCTCACGAAAAGGCGGCGCGGGCGGGCCGGGGTCAGCCCCAGTGCGGCGGGCGGTCCTCGAGGAGGCGATCGTCGTTCGAGTCCTCGCTGCTGCGGTAGCCCCAGCCCCGGTCGGTGTCGTCACGGGTCTGGTCGGCCAGGATCGGCGTGTCTTCGGTTTCGAAATCGACCGTGCGCTCGGCGTCGGCGTCACGGTCGGGCTGGTCGAGGATGTCCACGCTATGAGGGTAGGCCGCGTCGCGCGCGCTGTCGGCACCCGTGGGATGTAGCGTCGATGAACGTGAGCACCCCCACCGGATCAGATGACGACGCGTACTGGAAGCGGCCCGAGTCCGGTGCGGATGGGTTCGGTGAGCGGCCGGCGCCGGAGCCGGAGCAACGTCCCGCCTACGATGGCCCGCCCCGGCCCGCTCCCGCGTCGCCCCACTGGCGGCCGCCCGTCGTGTCCCACCCGCCGCCGCCCCGGTCGATGCCCGCCCAGGACGCGCGAGCCCTGGACGAGGCGGAGGGCAGTGCACGCACGATGACGTACGGCGTGGGCCTCGTGGCCGGGGCCGTCGCCATCATCCTCATGTGCCTGCTCTGCGCCCGCATCATCTTCTGACCGCGAGCCGCCCCGCCGCGCGGATCCCACGACCCGCACGGACCCCGGCGGCCACCCCGCCCGGGACGCACCGCGAGCTGAGCCGCCCGGCCGGCCAGGACGGACCGCGAGCTGAGCCATCACGTCCCGGCCGCCACCCCGGCCGGGACGTGCCGCGAGGTCAGCTGCCCCAGACCGCCTGAGCGCCCGTGTCCCCGGTCATGAACACGAAATACCCCGCCGTGGCGGCCAGCACGACCATGACCACAGCGAACGCGATGTCGCCGATCAGCGGCAGGCGCCTGGTCGGCCTGCGCAGCGTCAGAATGGCCATGACCAGGGTCACCACACCGAGGGCGATCGCCAGGATGAGCGTCAGCCGCCCGTAGCCCATGTGGTCGTCGATCTTCTCCAGCGCCGGGCCCTGCATGCCCATGCCGACGAGGCGGTCCCGCAGCTCGCCGCCCGAGGCCACGGCCGCATAGGTGGACAGCGGCGCCACGACGGCCAGGAAGATGGCGGCCCAGCCCAGCTTTGATCGCCAGCGGGGCACGAGCGCGTAGACGATCGCCGCCAGCGCCAGCAGCGGCACGAAGACGACGGCGGCGTGCAGCACGAGCGCGTGCACCGGCAGGCCGTTTATCTGGTCGAACACGGTCATCCTCCTAGGTTCCAGGGGCGGATTTATGTTGACGACGCAACCTTCCCCTGGTTGCGCTTACGCGCGTTCGGGCGATCTGGTTCACCGGTACGACGGACGTTGTCCGAAGCGTGCCCCAACCGCGCCGACGGCGTGCGCCGAACGCGCAGCGGGAGTCCGTACGCGACCGAAAACGGACACCGCCCGGGGCGCCCGAGCCGACCCGGGCACTCGGGGACGGGCGGCGATCACGGACCGTTCGGTGATCATGAGGTTGAACCGTCACGTTTCACGTGTTGTCATGGACTGATGACGCCGGAGGAGTTGCTGCGCGGCCAGGGGTTGCGGGTGACCCGGCCCCGGCTCGCCGTGCTGGACGTACTGACTCAGGGTGGTCATCTTGAGGTCGAGGAGATCACCCGGCAGGTCCGCGAGCGGCTCGACTCGGTGTCGACCCAGGCGGTGTACGACGTTCTCGGCGCCCTGTCGCGGGCCGGTCTCGCCCGGCGGATCGAGCCGGCGGGCAGCCCGGCCCGGTTCGAGGCGCGGGTCGGCGACAACCATCATCACATCGTGTGCCGCAGCTGCGGAACGATCGAGGACATCGACTGCGTCGTCGGTGAGCGGCCCTGTCTGCGCCCGAGCGACGGGCACGGCTTCCAGGTGGACGAGGCCGAGGTCACCTTCTGGGGTCTCTGCCCGGCCTGCCAGCGCAAACGCTTCGAGGACTGATCCGCCCGGCGGCGTGGCACGCTTGGATGATGGACAGCTCCCGCGACAACGGGCTCTTCGGTCCCGGCTCGGTCACCTGGAAGGTCCACCAGGAGCCGATCGTCACCGTCGGCGGCCTCCGCTCGCTTTATCTGCAGGCTCTGCACCCGCGCGCCGTGGCGGGCGTGGCGCAGAATTCCGGCTACCGCGCCGACCCGTGGGGCCGCTTCGAGCGCACGTCGGCCTTCGTGCAGACCGTTCTGTACGGCACCCGGGCCGAGGTGGAGCAGGCAGCGTCGAGGATCCGGCGCCTGCACGCCCGCATGACCGCGACCGACCCGCGTACGGGTGAAGTCTTCCGCATCGACGAGCCGGAGCTGCTGCTCTGGGTTCACGTCGCCGAGGTCGAGTCCTTCCTGACCACCGCCCGTCGCGCCGGCCTCGAGCTGACGGACGACGAGGTCGACGCCTACTACACCGAGCAGCTCCGGGCCGCCGAGCTGATGGGGCTCGACCCCGCCACGGTGCCCGCGACCGCCGCCGAGGTGGCCGACTATTACGAACGCATGCAGCCGGAGCTCGGAATGACCCGGGACAGCGCCGAGACGGCCGTCTTCCTGACGGTCCCGCCGGTGCCCGCCTCGTTCGGCTCCCTGCCGCTGCGGCTCAGCCTGTCGCTGGGCCCGGCCCGCTGGGCTTACCTCGGCGTCGCCGGCACGGCGGTCGCCCTCCTGCCACCCTGGGCCCGCAAGATGTACGGCGGCCTCGGCTGGCCGACCACGGACCGCTCGGCGGATCTCTCCGTACGCGGCCTGCGCCTGCTCATGCGCGCAGCCCTCGCCGCCGCCCCGGCCGAATACCGCATGGCCCCGATGCGCCGAGCCGCCCTCGAACGCGCCGGCCTGGCCACCGCCGCCTGACCACCGATCAGAGCGCCGGCCTGACCACCGCCGCCTGACCACCGATCAGAGCGCCGGCCTGGCCACCGCCGCCTGACCAGCGATCAGGCCGCCGGCCTGGCCGCCGCCGCTTGACCACCGATCAGGGCGCCGGCCGCTCCAAGTGCTCGACCGCCGCCCACGGCTCCTTCGCCACCGCCTCGCGGCCGGCCGGGCACGACTTCCGGAAATCGCACCAGCCGCACAGCGACCCCGGATTGGTCGGGAACTCGTCATCGGGATCGGCGCCCGCCGCCACCGCCTTCTCGGCGGCCATGATGTCGCGGGCGGTGTCCTCGGCTCGGCGAACCTGCCGCTCCAGGCTCTCGTCGGTGTGCTCGTGGGCCGCGACCGTGCCGCTCGGCAGGTGGTGCAGCTCGACGCGGCGGCACGGGCGGCGGAAGACGCGCTGGGCGGCATAGGCATAGAGCGCCAGAGCCTGGGAGCCTCGGGCGTCGTCGGGGCTCAGCCCGCTGCGGCCGGTCTTGTAGTCGACGATGACCGCCTCGCCGTCGCGGCCGTCGATGCGGTCGGCGCGGCCGTTGAGGGCGAGGACGGAGGTCTTGGTGGCGACCACGCGCTCGACGCCCAGCGGCTCCTCGGCCGGGTCGAGGCCGGCGACATAGGTGTCGAGCCAGTCGAGCGCCTTGCGGTAGGCGATCCGCTCCTGGTCGACATCGCGGTAGCCCTCGCGGACCCAGGTGGCCTTGAGGAGCTTGGGCAGCTCGGCGTCGGCACGGCGGGCGGCCGGAACCGCGTACCAGTTCTTGAGGGCCGTGTGCACGCTGGCGCCCAGCGAGTTGTGCGCCCAGGGCGGGCCCTTGGGCGGCGACGGGCGGTCGACATAGGCGTAGCGGTAGCGCCTCGGGCAGTCGGCATAGCTGCCGAGCTTGCTCGGCGTGCAGACGAAGAGGCGCTCGGGCATGCCGTCGAAACCCAGCTGCTCGGGCACGACGGCCGATCGGGGGGAGGTCCTGGGCACCCTTGAATCCTGCCAGCACCCCACGACAAAAACCTCAGCCCGCCGAGTACATCTCCACGAAAGCATCAGTGGCGTCCGCCACCAGTTGCACGGCGATCGCGGCGAGCAGCAGGCCGGCGATGCGGGTCAGGACCTCGATGCCCGCGGGCCGCAGCAGCCGGACGAGCGCGCCGGAGAAGCGCAGGACCAGCCACACGGTCGCCATCACGGCGAGGATGCCGAGCCCGATGACGGAGTAGTCGGCGAAGCCGTCCGCCCGCTGCACGAACAGCATGGTGGCGACGATCGCGCCGGGACCGGCCAGCAGCGGGGTGCCGATCGGGACGAGGGCGACGTTGGTCGTGCCGCCCTGCTCGGACGGCTCGTCGGTCTTGCCCGTGAGCAGCTGCAACGCCACCAGCAGGAGGAGCAGGCCGCCCGCGCCCTGCAGGGCCGGGAGCTGCACGTGCAGATAGTCGAGGAGCGTCTGACCGGCGACCGCGAAGATCACGATCACGCCCAGCGCGAGCAGCACGGCCTGGGTGCCGGCGCGGGTGCGCTCCTTGGCGGGCAGGGTGCCGGTCAGCGCCAGGAAGACGGGCACCATGCCGGGCGGGTCGACGATCACCAGCAAGGTCACGAAGAACTCGCCGAACAGCTTGAGATCCACGCGAACAACCTAGGGCGCGACGCTTCCGCGCGCCCTGAACTGCGAGGACCGTCACCCCAGGACGGGCACCCCGGTCGCGGCGGCGGCGATTTTCGCGTACGCGGCGAAGTCTGTCGTGAACGCACCCAGCTGGACCGATTTGTGCGTGCCGTGGAAGTCGGACGATCCGGTGACGATCAACCCGAGCCCCTCGGCGAGGGTGCGCACGTGCGCGCGCTGCTCGGGCGAGTGGTCCTCGTGGTCGGCCTCTAGTCCGAAAAGGCCCGCTTCGGCCAGCTCGACGAGCAGCCGGTCCGGCACGACGCGCCCCCGCACCGTCGCGTTGGGGTGAGCGAAGACACTGACGCCGCCCGCCGCGGTGACCGCCTGCACGGCTTCGAAAACATCAAGATCCGATTTAGGTACGTAGTAACGGGCGCCCAGCCATCGCGACGCGAACGCCTCGCTGGTCGTCCGGGCCAGTCCCGCCCTGATCAGGGCCTGCGCGATGTGGGGCCGCCCGACCGACCCGCCCGCGGCGTAGTCCCGCACCTCGGGCCAGCTGATGTCCACGCCGTCCGCGCGCAGCAGCTCGACGATCCGCTCGGCCCGGTGCTCGCGGTCGTCCCGCAGGCGTGCCATGTCGGCGGCCAGCCGCGGCTCGGCGGGATCGAAGAGGTACGCCAGCAGGTGCAGCGAGATCGCCGGCTCGGCGCCGTGCCAGCGACAGGACAGCTCCGCCCCGCGTACGAGCGTGAGTCCCGCGGGCCGAGCAGCCGCCGCATCTTCCCACCCGCCCGTCGTGTCGTGGTCGGTGATGGCCATCACGTCGAGCCCTGCCGCCGCCCCCGCACGCACCAACTCGGACGGGGTCAGCGTGCCGTCGCTCGCGGTCGAGTGACAGTGCAGGTCGATTCTGGTCACCCGACGACGTTACCGGGCGCGGGCGACACGGCCTGCTCACGCCCGGACACATTGATCCGTCGCGAGCGGACGTCAGGCGTCGTCGCCCCCGTCGCCGTCCTTGCCCAGCCGGGCCTCGACGGCCTGCGGCTCGTACATCTCCTCGACGACGCGCAGGTAGAGCTCGTTGGGGTTGGGCAGGTGCTTGACCTCGCGCAACGCCTGGTCCTGGCCGGCCGACTCGAGCACGAACGTGCCGTAGCTCAGCATGCGGCCGAGCGCGCTCTGCTCGTACTTCATGTCGGTGACCCGCAGCAGGGGCATCATGGCGACCTTGCGGGTGATGATGCCGTTGACCACCATGACCCGCTTGTTGGTCAGGATGAACCGGTCGAAGTACCAGTCGCCGACCTTCCAGGCGACCCAGCCCATCACGCCGAGCCAGATCAGCACGGCCGCCGTCACCAGCCCGCCGATGTCCTGCCGGGTCAGGAAGCCGGCCAGATAGCCGAGCAGGAGCGTGGCGCCGATGCCGACGAGCAGCGGTGTGGACAGGTGGATCCAGTGCCGCTTCCACTCGCCGCGATAGCGCTCGGTCGGGAAGAGATAGCGCGAGACCAGAGTGGTCGGCTCGTCCTCGAGCGGCAGGACACGCCGGGTGCCGCCGGGGACCGGCCCGTCGCCGCCGAGGCCCTTGAGCTCCTCCTCGGTGAAGACGGGCGACTCGAACTCCTCGGGCTCCCGGTAGCGCGGCTGCTCCCGGGTCTCGAAGTCGTCGGCGTAGCCGGCGCTCGTCGCGTACTCGGGACCGTCCGCATAGGCCGCACTGCGGCTGTATTCCGGATTGGCCTGCCCCCGGGCGTACTGCGGGCCGTCGTCCCGCACCGCGGGATCGTCGTACCCGAAGTACTCGTCGTCGTCCTGAGGGCGGCGCGCACCCTCACCTTCAGGCTGTCGCGGCTCACCAGGACCCATGGGCCGATGTTAAGCGACGAGGTTCGTGAAGAACTGTCCGAAACCGCGGGCGATGTCGCCGATGGTGTCACCGAGCGACTCGAAGACGGCCGCGGCCGAGTTCGGGTTGAACGCAATGAAGAAGATCAAGAATGCGATGCCAAGCCAGGTGAGGACCTTCTTGATCATGGCGGGCCTGCTCCTCCGTTGCGGGTACGGTCGACGCCGCGGCAATACTGACGGTATCAGCTTCAATGCTGTGTGTGAACAATGTACCCGGAAAGCCGATACCTTCCCGCAGGTCACAGACCTTTCAGGCCCGGCCGTGCAGGTAGGGCGACGGCGCTCCGTACACAAGCTCGGGCATCACCCCGTCGGACAGGTCGTGCAGCACGACATGCTCGGCGAGGAAGTAGCCCGCGCTTGCCGGCCACGCTACCGCATAGAGCCACATTCCTTTGGCTTCACTCACATAGGCGCTGCGGTCCTCAGGGGACTTGACGCACCACAGTGGAGTCGGGTGCCCGCCGGCCCGGATCTTGGCATGGGGACCCGGGCGGTTCGCGGCCCCGGCGAGCGCCTCGGCGATCAGGTAACCCGGGTCGATCCCCGGGATCCCGGCGAAGCGCGTGCCCAGCCCGACACCGGGCTGCTCCGCGATCAAGACCAGATCGGCCGGGCCCCCGCCGAGCGGCTCCGGGCCCGTGCAGGACAGGGCGGTTGCCCGTACGCCCGAGCGGTCGTCGCCCGCCCACCCGACCCCGGTCACCATCCAGCCGGGCGGGAGCGGCCACGGACACCACAGTGGCGTGCGCTCGGCGGTCGGCGCGACGTGGCGCCGGACGCTCTCGATGATCTCGGGACTGATGTGCTCCGCGACGTGGAACGGATGGACATCGCCACAGTTGTCGCAACGCCAATCACTGTGCATCAGGTCCGGCGGCCGGACCTGCGCAGCACAACGGGGGCAACTCACCGTGACACCCACCCCTTAACGGTGGGGTGCCACAGGCTGCCCGTCAAGCGAATCGGCAGAACCGGGGCGGTTCGGGTCAAGGGCGTCAGGCGAGGGGCGGGGCGGCGTGGGCGCGTACCCACGAATGCATCGCGATCCCGCTGGCCACGCCCGCGTTGATCGACCGCGTGGACCCGTACTGGGCGATGGAGAAGAGCTCGCTGCACGCCGCGCGGGCGGCGGCAGAGAGCCCGGGTCCCTCCTGGCCGAAAATGAGCACGCATTCACGCGGCAGAGTGACGCTCTCCATCGGGCGTGAGCCGGGCAGGTTGTCGATGCCGATGATCGGCAGGCCGGCCTCCGCGGCCCAAGCCGTGAACTCGTCGATCCCCGGATGGTGCCGGACGTGCTGATAACGGTCGGTGACCATGGCGCCGCGCCTGTTCCAGCGGCGGAGTCCGACGATGTGCACCTCGGCCGCGAGGAAGGCGTTCGCGTTGCGGACGACCGTGCCGATGTTGAAGTCGTGCTGCCAGTTCTCGATGGCGACATGGAAGGGATGGCGCCGCAGGTCGAGGTCCGCGACGACGGCCTCCCGGCGCCAGTAGCGGTAGCGGTCGACCACGTTGCGGCGATCGCCGTGTTCGAGCAGCTCGGGATCGTAGTGGTCGCCGTCCGGCCAGGGGCCCGGCCAGGGTCCGACACCGACCTCGCCGGCCTGCGACTCCCCGGGGATCTGCTCCCCGGCGGTCTGCGGCTCCTCGGACACCTCGTCGGCTCTCACGGAGGTGGAGGGTAGCCGCGGCGACTCGGCCGCCGGCCGGAGGGAGACGCAATGAGCGGCGGGGCCCTCCCCGGCACCCGCCGCCCACGCTCTGTTGCCGATGAGTCTGCCTCACCCTGCGTATCCATGTGAAGAGTTCTCAGAAGTGAGGCGGATCACTTTCCTGTCGGTTATGTATCTGTTATCCGGCCTGGTCATCTCCGACATGGGTGCCTGTATGCCGCCGACCGGACAGCGATTCCCGCAACAAGTGTGACCGTCGTCCTCACATCCCGTTACTATGGGTAGCGTCCGGGCGTTCCACGGGAGTGCTGTAGACCACGTGTCGCGCGGCACCACGAGGGAATTGCCGAGGTGGACCGGCGGTTTACATGCACGTAAGCCAATTCCCGTGGACGGAGAGACCATGGCTACCACTGCGCTGACCACAGAAAACTTCGATGAGGTGACCGGCAAGGACGGCATCGTGCTGGTCGACTTCTGGGCCGGCTGGTGCGGACCGTGTCTGCGCTTCGCCCCGACCTACGAGCGCTCCTCGGAGAAGCACCCGGACATCACCTTCGGCAAGGTCGACACCGAGGACCAGCAGGAGCTCGCCGCGAAGTTCGGGATCAGCTCGATCCCGACGATCATGGCGGTCCGCGACGGCGTCCTCGTCTTCTCGCAGCCCGGCGCGCTTCCCGAGTCGGCCCTCGAGTCGCTGATCGACCAGGTCGAGAAGCTCGACATGGACGAGGTGCGCGCCAAGCTCGCGGAGCACGCGCACACCAAGTGACCTGGGTTTTCCCAGCATTCTTCGCGCCGCGGACCGGTTCGGTCCGCGGCGCGAGTGCGTTCGGCGGCCTCTTTCGGGTCCACCGTGGAGATCGAGTGGACAGCCGGTCGAACATGTGTTCGAATTATCGTCATGCGATGGTCTCACCTGTCGGCGCCGTCCGACGACGCCTCGCTCCCGAACGCAGCGCCGGCGGCCTCACCCCTGCCGCTGGCGCTGCCCGGGGCGACCGTCCGCACCTTCGACACCCCCGGCTTCGCGGGCATGACGTTCTACGAGGTCCGGGCCAAGTCGATCATCAACCGGGTGCCGGGCGCCTCCCGTGTGCCCTTCCGGTGGACCGTCAATCCCTACCGCGGCTGCTCGCACGCCTGTTCCTACTGCCTGGGCGGCGACACCCCGGTGCTGATGGCCGACGGCTCGACCCGGGCGCTCTCGCAGCTGCGGGTGGGTGACGCGGTCCTCGGCACGATGGGCGCCGGTCCCCACCGGCGCTATGTGCCGACCACGGTGCTCGACCACTGGCGCACCTCCAAGCCCGCCTTCCGGGTCACGCTGGCCGACGGCACCCGGCTCGTGGCGAGCGGCGACCATCGCTTCCTGACCGACCGGGGCTGGCGGCACGTGAGCCCCGGCGAGGCCGGCCTGCCCGCGCTGGCCGTCGGCGACCGCATGTCCGGGGTCGGCCACTTCGCCGATCCGCCGAAGGAGTCGCCGGACTACCGGGCCGGCTATCTCTGCGGCCTGATCCGGGGCGACGCCGGCGCCCCGCCCACCGCCGTCCCGCGCGAGGGTGACGCCTGGGTCCGCGCCGACGGCTATCTCGAAGAAATCCCGATGGAGGAGGCGCTCCGCTGGCCGGAGCAGCCCGGCGACGGCTGGTTCAGGGGCTTCCTGGCGGGAGCGTTCGGCGCCACGGGGGCGGCCGAGCGGCTCGCGGTCGTCTTCACCAGCCGCGACCAGGGCTTCCTCGATCACGTGACGGAGGCGCTGACCCGTCTCGGGCTGCCCAGCCGGCGCCCGCCGCACCCGCAGCTCGGGGGCGTGCACTCGGTCGAGATCACCCGCGACCTGTGGGCCGCCCTGCGCTTCCGCCACCTCACCGGGGTCAGCGACGCCCCGCTCGACGCCGCCGGCATCGGGGTGCGCAGCGAGCCCGAGCTGACCGTGGCCGACATCGAGGAGCTGGGGCTCACGCTGCCGCTCTTCGACATCACCACCGGCACGGGCGACTTCGTCGCCGACGGGGTGGTGAGCCACAACTGCTTCGCCCGCAACACCCACACCTACCTCGACCTCGACGCCGGCCACGACTTCGACACCAAGGTCATCGTCAAGGTCAACGCGGGCGAGCTGGTGCGCCGCGAGCTGGCCGCGCCCCGATGGCGCGGCGAGCACATCGCCATGGGCACCAACGTCGACGTCTACCAGCGGGCCGAGGGCCGCTACCGGCTCATGCCCGAGATCCTGGCGGCGCTGCGCGACCACGCCAACCCCTTCTCGATCCTCACCAAGGGCACGCTGATCCTGCGCGACCTCGAGCTGCTCGAGCAGGCCGCCGAGGTCACCGACGTCGGTCTCTCCTTCTCGGTCGGCTTCGTCGACGAGACCGTGTGGCGCGCGGTCGAGTCCGGCACGCCCAGCCCCCGTCGCCGCCTCGACGCGGTGCGCCGGCTCACCGACGCCGGCTTCCGGGTCAACGTCCTGATGGCGCCGATCCTCCCCGGCCTCACCGACACCGACGAGTCGATCGACGAGACGGTGGCCGCCATCGCCCGCTCCGGTGCGGTCGCGGTGACCCCGCTGGCGCTGCATCTGCGCCCCGGCGCCCGCGAGTGGTACGCGGCCTGGCTCACCCGGGAGCACCCGGAGCTGGCGCCGCGCTACCGCGAGCTGTTCCGGGGCGGGTCCTACCTGCCGCAGGCCTTCCAGCACGAGATCACCGCCCGGGTCCGGCTGGCCGCCCGCCGCCACGGCCTGCACCGCGCGGCCCCGGGCGAGGCCCGCCAGCCGCCGTGGACCGACGACGACGGCACGGCGAGCACGCGGGAGGAGGCCGAGGCCCGGGCGCCGGAGCCGCAGCAGCTGACCCTGCTGTGACCGGCCACCGAGTTATCCACAGGCGCGACTTTTCGGGAGGGGGCCGGACGTGGCGATCGATAGAGTCGACAGCATGAGAAGCGCAGCGCAGATCCTGGCCGACGCCGACGTCATCGCCGTGGTGGGAGCCTCCCGCGACCCCGGCAAGCCGGCCCACTCCGTGCCGCTGCAGATGCTCCGGCACGGCTGGAAGATCATCCCGGTCAACCCGTTCGTGTCCGAGGTCTTCGGCGTGCCGACGGTCCCGACGCTCGCCGACCTCCCCGAGCCGGTCGACCTGGTCAACATCTTCCGGCCCGCCGCCGACGCGGTCGAGATCGTCCGCCAGGCCGCGGCCATCAAGGCGCCCGCGGTCTGGCTGCAGTCGGGCATCGTGTCGGCCGAGGCCCGGCGCATCGCGACCGAGGCGGGCATGGACTACCTGGAGGACCGGTGCCTCGTGGTCGAGCGGGCGGTGGCCAACCTGTCCAAGGTCGCCTGAGCCCCGGCGCGGCGATCCACAGGCACTCGTGCGCCCGGCGCGGCGATCCGCCCCGGGCCGCCGATCCGCGGGTGTGGATCCGTTCGGGGGATCCTGGGGCGGCCGACCGGCCGGGTGTCGTCGGCGGTTCGGGCCCTCAGCAGGGCCGTTGTGCCGGGTGGGAGGGGCGGACACGCAGCGGCGGGGTGCCCCGATCTCCCCTCCGGCTAGTACGGTGCCGGGGGAACAGGAGGACCTATCTCATGACTTACCCGCCGCCGGGTGGAACGCCGGACCCATATCAGCCCCAGCAGCCGTACGGGCAACAGCCGCCCTCGTACGACCCCACCGCGCCCTACGGGCAGGACCCCTACGCCCAGCCGTCCAGCGGGGCGCCGTCCAGCGGGCAGCCGTACGGCCAGCAGCCGCCCTACGGGGCCCCGTCGAGCGGCCAGCCCTACGGCGCGCCCTCGAGCGGCCAGCCCTACGGCGCGCCGTCGAGCGGCGGTCCCGGTTACGGGCAGCCCTACCAGCAGCCGTACCAGCCGGTCGGCGCGCCCACGAACACCATGGCCATCCTGAGCCTGGTGTTCGCCTTCGTCTTCCCGATCGCCGGCATCATCATGGGCCACGTCGCGAAGAAGCAGATGCGCACCACCGGGGAGTCCGGCGACGGCCTCGCCACGGCCGGCTTGTGGCTGAGCTACATCTTCACGGCGCTGGGTGCGCTCTGGTGCGCCGGCGTCGTCGTCCTCGCCATCGTGGGCGGCACCAGCACCTCGCCCTGAGCGGCGACCGGCCCCGGCGGGCGGCACGTTGACGCGGCCCGGGGCTTGAACGCACGGCGCCCGGTGGACATGATCCGCCGGGCGCCGTTTCGCGTTGATGGAGGTCAACTTCAGCGCCGCGGGGGTCGAAAATGTCTCTCGGCGCCGTTTCCGGTCAGCGGAACTCGGCCTCGCGGACGCTGTTGCCGCCGTCGACGACCAGCATCTGGCCGGTGATGTAGGAGGCGGCCGGCGAGCAGAGGAAAGCGATGGCCGCGGCGACCTCGTCGGGGGTGCCGGGGCGGCCGATCGGGGTGCCGAGGCCCTGCTTGATCTCGGTGACCGTCGAGGCGGCGGTGTAGATGGTGCCCGGGGCGACGCAGTTGACGTTGATGCCGTCGGCGACGAGTTCCATGGCGAGGGCCCGGGTGAGGCCGACCACGCCGGACTTGGCCGCCGCGTAGGCCGCTTCGGTCGGGAGGGCGTTGATCGGACCCGCCGTGGCGGCCAGGTTGACGATGCGGCCCCAGCCCGCTTCGGACATGCCGCCGACGAAGGCGCGGCTGCACAGGAAGGCCGTGCTCAGGTTGCGGTCGATCTCGGCGCGCCACTCGTCATAAGTGAGCTGGGCGACGGGGCGGAGGATCTCGGGGCTCGTGCGGCTGGCCAGGCCGGCGTTGTTGACGAGCACCTGGACGTCGCCCAGGACGTCGGCGACGGCGTCGGCCAAGGCACCGACCTCGGCCTCGTCGGTCAGGTCGGCGACGAAGCCGGTGACGCCGAGCTCGGTGGCGCGCTCGTGGATGCGGCGGGTGGTGGAGACGATCGCCACCCGGGCGCCGAGGTCGCGGAGGCGGCGGGCGGTCGCGTACCCGATGCCGTCCGGGCTGCCCGCGCCCGTGACCAGCGCGACCTTGCCGTCCAGGCGCAGGGTCACGGGCGCCTCGTCCGCCTGCTCGGCCGGGTCCGGCGCGACGTCGGTGAGGCGCGAGGCAGCGTCCTGCGAGATGCCGGAGAGGCGGGTGACGGCGTCGGCGAGGCCCGTCGCGGCGGCGGCCGGGCCCACAGCGGTGTCCGGCTCGGGGGCGGCGAGACCGCGCGTGGACTCGGTACGGGCGTCGTAGACCATGCGGCGATCCTCCCCAATACCGGGCGGCGGGGCAAACATCGGCCGGACGTGGCGGCCCGCCGATGACGGCGTCTTCTACGCTGGAAGGCCGGAACAGCTGCGGAAGGAGACTCCGTGACCCATCCGCCGACCCCCGACGAGCAGGGCACTTACCCGCCCCCGCCGGACCCGCCGATCCAGGCCTACCAGCCTCCGGCCCAGCCGCAGCCGCCCTACGGCACGACCTCGCAGCCGCCCTACGGCCCCACAGCACAGCCGCCGTACGGCACGACACCACAGCCGCCGTACGGCATGACATCGCAGCCGCTCTACGGCACGACGCCGCGGCCGCCGCAAGGCACGACACCGCACCAGTCGCCGTACGGAAGCCCGCCACCGACGCCCTACCCGCTGCCGCCGGCGTTCCAGGAGCAGCCACCTCCGCAGCCGTACGCCGCCTACTCCCCGTTCCACCAGCCGCGCGCGACGAACGGCATGGCCGTCGCCTCGCTCGTCGTCTCGTGCCTGGCGGTCGCGGGGCTGTGCGTGTGGGGCTTCGGCGGGCTGTTCGGCGTCATCGGGGCGGTCCTCGGGCACCTGGCCCGCAAGCGGATCCGGGTCTCGGGCGAGACCGGCGCCGGACTCGCCCTGGCCGGGATCATCGTCGGCTGGATCGTCGCCGGCCTGGCCCTCATCCTCGGCGTCGCCCTGGCGGCCGTGGTAGCCACCGACCCGACGATCTAAGAGGGCAGCGGCCGCACCGGTCCTTCGGTCACGAAGATCAGCGGAGCCGCCGACCCGTAGCGCTCCAGCAGCTCCCGCCGCACCCGCTCGACGTCCGGGGCGCCGACCTCGACCCCCGCGCCGTCGTGCCGGGCGGCGACCGTGCTGATCGCAACGCCGTGGGCGGTCCAGCCGGGCAGGTCGCCGACCAGCCGATCGTGCCAGGTGGCGAGCTCCCGGAGGCTGTGGCGGGCGTCGCGGACCACGACGCATGTCTCCCCGGCGACCTGCCGCACGAAGTCGTCGAACGCGGCGTCGGGCACCCGGTGGACGATCGCCCGGACGTTCGCCTGGTCCACTTCGAGGCCCGCGTAGCTGCCGGCGTGCTCGGCGCGGCCGCCCGCGTCCAAGCGGGCCATGACGGCTTCGAGGTCGGGCGGGGTGGCGGGGAGCTCGTGCCGGCCCATGGTCACGGTGGCCGGGGTGCGCGCGAACTCACAGCCCGGCGTCGACCAGCCGCCGGTCACGAGCGCGGCTCCGAGAGAGCGCCCAGCCCCAAGAGAGAGCCCGGTCCCGGGAGAAAGCCCGGCCCCGGGAGAAAGCCCGGCCCCGAGAGAAAGCCCAGCCCCGAGAGAAAGCGGGGCTCCGAGAGAGAGCCCGGCCCCGAGAGGGTCGCCCGGGGATCGACACCAGTGCATCGCATCTCCCCTCTCTACCGTGCGGAGCGGCCGCACGCCAGGGATCAAGCGGGTTCGGGCACCGGCGCCGGTCGGCGGGCCGCGGCGAGGATCACCACGAGCACGCCGGCGACCAGCAGGGCGAGACCGGGCAGCGCCGACGCGCGCGGCTCCTGCCCGAGCCACAGCCAGGCGAGCAGCGCCGCGCCCGGCACCTCGAGCAGGATCAGCACGCTCACGGTCGTCGCGGGCACCCGGTGCAGCGCGTAGTTGAACATCGAGTGCCCGAGCAGCTGCGCCCCGGCGACGATCGCCAGGATGGCCAGCCAGGTGTGGCCGTCGTAGCCGGTGAGCGGCACGCCGGCGGCCAGGCAGACCACGAGCAGCAGCACGGCGCAGGTGCCGTAGCAGACCCAGGTGTACGTGGTCGTGCTCAGCCGGGCGCGCGCCCGCTCCCCGAAGAGGGTGTAGACGGCGGCCGCCATCGCCCCGGCCAGCGCGAGCGCGTCGGCGAGGACCGCCCGGGCGGAGACTCCCACGTCGGCGCCGGTGGCCCAGGCGACCCCGGCGACCGCGAGGGCGATGCCGATCCAGCCGAGGCGGGTGGGCGTACCCGTGCGGGCCTTGGTCATGATCGCCAGCAGGCCCTGCCAGACCGGCTGCGTCGCGACCAGGGCGGTGGCGGTGGCGACCGAGCCCAGCTGCACGCTCGGCATCCAGGTGGCGAAGTGCACGGCCAGGGCCACCCCCGCGAGTACGGCGAACCGCCCGGCCGGACCCCGCAACGCACCCAGCTCGTGGCGGCGCGGGCCGGCCGTGATCGGCGACAGCGCCGCGAAGGCGATGCCGTTGCGCCAGAACGCCACGGCCAGGGCCGGAGCCGCCGCGAAGGCGATCAGCGGCGCCGACGAGGAGACGGCCAGCACGGCGACAGCCAGGGCGCCCGTCGTCAGAACTACGGGCGTTGAGCGCATATTCATCCCTCGCCGTCGCTTGTTGCGCATATGTACGTCACAGTTTGTTGGCCTGGGTTGAGCGGAAAGTAAGCATGTCGTTACGCTCGCCGTCGATACCCGTTCGTCAATGCCCCTGGAGGGTGAATCCGTGTTGCCCGCGTACCAAGCGGTGCTCTTCGACTTCTTCGGCACGCTGACCCGGTCCGTCCGGCGCGGGCCGCAGCATGCCGAGATCGCCCGGGCCCTGGGGTGCGACCCCCAGGCCGTGCTCAACGTGCTCGACCGCACCTTCGCGGTCCGGGCCCGCGGCCAGTTCGGCTCCGCGGAGGCCACCCTACGATGGGTCACCGAGCAGGCCGGGGGCAGCCCGCGCCCGGCTCAGCTGCAGGCCGCGGTGCCCGCCCGGGTCGACGCCCTCAAGGCGGACACCGAGCTGCGGGCCGACGCGGAGCCGGTGCTGCGCGAGCTCAAGCGCCGCGGCCTGCGTACGGCCGTCATCAGCGACTGCACCCACGAACTCCCGGCGTTCCTGCCCAGCCTGCCGATCGCGCCGCTGCTGGACGAGAAAGTCTTTTCGGTCGAGGTCGGGCGGTGCAAGCCGGACCCGGAGATCTATCTCGAGGCCTGCTGGCGGCTGCGCGTGGCGCCGGAGGACTGCCTCTACGTCGGCGACGGCGGCAGTCACGAGCTGACCGGCGCCGCCGCGGTCGGCATGACCCCGGTCCGCCTGGCCGCCCCGGACCTCACCGACCACCTGGTCTTCGACCGCGACGACGACTTCGCCGGCCTCGGCGTCCCGTCCCTGAGCGCGCTGCTCGAGCTGCTGGACCGGGTGCCCGCCTTGAACTGAGCGGGCGAGCTGCGAGGATGGGGGCGTGACGACCGAGCTGGTGGCCGAGGCGATCAAGAAGGCCGGCATCGCGTGGATCGGCGTGGGCGACGCGCCCGCGCGCGGCCTGTGGGTGCTGCCGCTCGACGGCTCGCTGCTCGTGCTGAGCGGGCCGGGCGAGCAGGCGGCGCCGGGGCTCGCCGAGGCCACGACGGCCCAGGTGCGGCTGCGCGGCGACCACGGCGGCCTGATCGTGATCCTCGACACGCGGGTCGAGCGGCTCGCCCCGGGCACCGACGCCTGGGCGGAGGCCGCCCCACAGCTGGCGGCCAAGCGGCTCAACGCGCACGGCTCGGCCGAGGAGCAGGTCGCCCGCTGGGTCGAGACGGGCTGCGCCGTGGTGCGTCTCACTCCCGTCGAGCAGCCGCCCGTCGCGGGGGCCGACCTGCCGGACGAGTCGCAGGCCGCGCCGCCCCGCGAGACCCCGGCGCGGGTCCAGGTGCGTCGTCCCTTCCGCCTGCATCGCGTACGGAAGAAGAAGCGCTAGCCCACGAAGGGCGGCACGAGGATCTCGCCCCGGGCGATCGGCACCACGTGCCCGGCGACCGTGGCCGACCGGGCCACCCCCGACGCCGCCGTCACCGTGCACGTGAGCAGCGACGGGCGGTGGATCTCGTACCCCTGGTGGACGGTGTAATCGCTCGTCCCGCCGGCCGGGAGCAAGCCGTTCGCCACCAGCCACACGCCGAGGCCGAGCGCCGCCGAGCCGGTCGCCGGGTCCTCGGTCACGCCGGACCCGGGCGCGAAGACCCGGGCATAGGCCGTCCGGGTCCCCTCGTCCCAGGCGAAGACGCTCAGGTCACCGAGGCCGGCGGCGGCAGCCCGGCCCGGGTCGACGGTCGCGCGGGCGAGCGCCCGGCGATGCACCCGGAGGTACGCGAACTCGAGCCCGCACCCCGCGAACCCCGGCGTGGTGCCGGACCCCGCGTAGTCGTCGCCGGCCAGCCCGGCCACCTCGAGCAGCGCCTCGGGGTCGAGCTCGTCGCCGAGCGTGGGAGTGCCGCCGGTCAGCGTCGCCGAGTCGTCGTCCCGGACCGCGATCGGCAACAGGCCCGCCCCGCACTCCTGGACGACTGTGCCCGTGGCGGCGAGCCCCCGGCGTACATAGGTGACGGCCGCGCCGACGCTGGGGTGACCGGCGAACGGCAGCTCCGCCGCGGGGGTGAAGATGCGCGCCCGATAGGTGGCCTCGATGTCCGTGGGCGGCAGGACGAACACCGTCTCGGAGAGGTTGAACTCGCGCGCCAGCGCCTGCATCTGGTCCCCGGCCAGGGCCTCGGCGCCGAAGACGACGGCGAGCGGGTTGCCCGCGAACGGGCGGTCGGTGAAGACGTCCACTATCTCGTACGCCACGGTAGACATGCCCCGAACCTAGCGGCCGCCTACGCTTGGGGCGTGACCATGGGGACGAGGGTTTTCTTGGCGCGGCTGGCCGCGCTTCCGGTGTTCGACCCCAACGGCGACCGGGTGGGCCGGGTCCGCGACGCCGTGGTTCGGCTGCGCACCACCAACAGACCCCCGCAGGTGGTGGGCCTGGTCGCGGAGATGGCGCTGCGCCGGCGCATCTTCCTGCCCATCGGCCGGGTCACGTCAATGGACGCCGAGGCGGTCGTGCTCAGCACCGGCACCCTCAACCTGCGCCGCTTCGAGAAGCGCCCCAACGAGCTGCTCGTGCTCGAGGACCTGCTGGACCGGCGGGTCACCGTCGAGCCGGAGGACGGCGAGGCGCCGGCCAAGGGCGGCATGATCGTCGACCTCGGCATGGACCTCAACCGCAACAACGAGTGGCTGATCACCCGGGTCGCCGTCCGCGACATCAGCGGGCGGCTGGGCCGGCGCGGGCACACCTACCAGGTCGACTACGACCGGGTGCGGGGGATGGTCGGGCCCACCGACACCCAGGGCAACGCCAACCTGGTCGCGCTGCTGGAGCAGATGCGCCCGGCCGACATGGCGAACGCCCTGCAGGACCTGCCGGACGCGCGGCGCAACCAGGTGGCCGCCGAGCTGAGCGACCGGACGCTGGCCGACGTGCTCGAGGAGCTGCCCGAGCACGACCAGGTCGAGATCCTCGTCCAACTCGACCGCGAGCGCGCCGCCGACGTCCTCGAGCGGATGGACCCGGACGACGCCGCCGACCTGCTGGCCGAGCTGCCCAAGGCGGAGCAGGCGATCCTGCTCGACCTGATGGAGCCTGAGGAGGCGGCCCCGGTCCGCCAGCTGATGAGCTACACCCCGGGCACGGCCGGCTCGGTCATGACCTCGGAACCGGTGATCATGACGCCGGACAGCACGGTGGCCGAGGCGCTGGCCCGCATCCGCGAGCCGGAGCTGTCGCCTGTGATCGCCGCCCAAGTTTTCGTCGCCCGTGCGCCCTCGGCCACCCCGAGCGGGAAGTATCTGGGCATGGTCCACTTCCAGCGCCTTCTGCGCGAGCCACCCGCCTCGATCCTGGGCGGCCTCATCGAGAAGGACATCGACCCGTTGCGGCCGGAGACCGGGCTGACCGAGATCACCCGGCGGATGGCGACCTACGACATGGTGGCGATGCCGGTGGTCGACAGCACCTACCGGCTGGTGGGGGCGGTCACGGTCGACGACGTGCTCGACCACAGCCTGCCCCGCGACTGGCGCGACCGGGACGTCGCCGACGAGGACCCGGTCGGCATCCTGCCGGGGGCGGAGCGATGACCGAGCTGCGCCGCGAGCGGGTGGAGCGGCTCGACCGCCTGGACCAGCCGGTCGAGCCCGGACGGGTCCGGCTGCCCCGCTTCGACCCCGAGGCCTTCGGGCAGTGGTCGGAGAACATCGCCCGCTACATGGGCACGGCCAAGTTCATCGTCTACATGACGATCGTCATCGGCGCCTGGTTCGCGTGGAACACCTTGGCGCCGGCCAATCTGCGCTTCGACCCGTACACCTTCACGTTCCTGACCTTGATCTTGTCCCTGCAGGCGTCCTACGCCGCGCCGCTCATCCTGCTCGCGCAGAACAGGCAGACCGACCGGGACAGGCTGGGCATGGAGGAGGACCGGCGCCGGGCCGCCATGCAGAAGGCCGACACCGAATATCTGACCCGCGAGATCGCCGCCCTGCGCATCGCCCTGGGCGAGGTCGCGACCCGCGACTTCATCCGCTCCGAGCTGGCCCGGGTGGCCGACGAGCTGGACGAGGCGGCCGGTCGCCGGCAGAAGCTGGAGCGGAAGGAGTGGGAGGAGGACCACTCCTGACTCCGGCGTAGGCTGGATCTCATGTCCGCTCCTGCCCCCACCGTTGAGGACGCGATCCAGGCCGCCCTCGCCACGGTCGACGATCCCGAGATCCGCCGGCCGATCACCGAGCTCGGCATGGTCAAGGGCTTCGCCGTCGCCGCCGGCAAGGTCAACGTCGAGCTGCTGCTCACCGTGGCCGGCTGTCCGCTGCGCGACAAGCTCACCACCGACATCACCGCCGCCCTCACCGCGATCCCGGGCATCGAGGCCGTGACCATCGACTTCGGCGTCATGACCGAGGAGCAGCGCAAGGCCCTGCAGGCGCAGCTGCGCGGCGGCGGCCAGAGCGCCGAGCCGGTCATCCCCTTCGCCCAGCCCGGCTCCAAGACCCGGGTCTATGCGGTGGCCAGCGGCAAGGGCGGCGTCGGCAAGTCCAGCGTCACCGTCAACCTGGCCGCGGCGCTGGCCAAGCGCGGCCTGAGCGTCGGCGTGGTCGACGCCGACATCTACGGCCACTCGGTCCCCCGCATGCTCGGCGTCGACGGCCGCCCCACCCGCGTCGAGGAAATGATCATGCCGCCGCAGTCGCACGGCGTGAAGGTCATCTCGATCGGCATGTTCACCGCGGGCAACGCCGCCGTCGTCTGGCGCGGCCCGATGCTGCACCGGGCGCTGCAGCAGTTCCTCGCGGACGTCTTCTGGGGCGACCTCGACGTGCTGCTCCTCGACCTCCCGCCGGGCACCGGCGACGTGGCCATCTCGCTGGCCCAGCTCCTGCCCAACGCCGAGATCCTCGTGGTCACCACCCCGCAGATGGCGGCGGCCGAGGTCGCCGAGCGGGCCGGCGCCATCGCCATGCAGACCCACCAGCGCCTGGTCGGCGTCGTCGAGAACATGAGCTGGATGGAGCTGCCCGACGGCACCCGCATGGAGGTTTTCGGCTCGGGCGGCGGCCAGACCGTCGCCGAGTCGCTGACCCAGACCGTGGGCGCCCGGGTGCCGCTGCTCGGCCAGATCCCGCTCGACACCCGCGTCCGCGAGGCCGGCGACGCGGGCACCCCGATCGTGCTGGCCGACCCGACCGCCCCGGCGGCCGCCGCCCTCGACGCCGTCGCCGACCGGCTGGCCGTGCGGCGTGAGTCCCTGGTCGGCAAGCCTTTGGGGCTGAGTGTCACCACCCGCCGCTGACCCACCCGCACGGCGAACGGGCGTCAACCCCTCTCGGGGTCGGCGCCCGAACTCGTGAGGATCAGGTGGCGTCCATATCGATCGCCCGCGGCGCCGGGGCCGCGGGCGCGGCGGAGGGCGCGGGCTTGGGAGCCGGCTTGGCGGCCTCGGTGAGGTTCGACTTCACGCCGTTGAGGTCGGTCTTGACCCCGTTGAGGTCGGTCTTCACGTCCTCGAAGAGCCCCTGCAGCGGCTTGCGGAGCGCGGCCTCGTCGTCCTCGGACAGGACGTGCTTGCGGATGAACGCCTTCGGGTGCAGGTCCTGGAGCTGGATGTCGGTGCCGAGCTCGCGGCTGAGGTCGGTCGTCGCGTTCTGGGCCATCTGGCGCAGGCTGCGGAGCATGCGCAGGCCGTCGCCGATGACCTTGGGCAGGCGCTCGCCGAAGATCAGCAGTGCGAGCATCAGCAGGGCAGCGATCTCCCACCAGTTCAGGTTCTCGAACACGGCCGCCGCCTTCCTCGCCCGTGAGGGCTTCTCACTTCGCGTCGGCTGCCAAGGTTACTGACGCTGTCTGTGTCTTGGTACCTCGGCGGTACTCGATCGGCACGGTGGCGCCCGGCGCATACTTGCGGACCAGCGCGATGAGCCCCACGCCGTCGTCGAGCACGTGGTTGTCGAACTTCGTGACGACGTCGCCGCTCTTGAGCCCGGCCGCGGCGGCCGGACCGGCGGCCTGGACCGAGCGGAGCCGGGCGCCCGTGCCGCTGCTCGCCCCCGCGGTGCTGCCGCCGGTCGCCACTTCGGCGCCGATGACCGTACGCCGGGCCTTGCCGGTGTCGATGATGTCCTCGGCGATGCGGCGGGCCTGGTTGATCGGGATGGCAAAGGCCAGGCCGATGTTGCCGGCCTCGCTCTCGGCCGTGCCGAGCGAGCGGATGACCGAGTTGACGCCGATGACCCGGCCGTCGCCGTCGACCAGCGGGCCGCCCGAGTTGCCCTGGTTGACGGCGGCGTCGGTCTGGATGGCCGCGTAGTAGCGGGTGGTGCCGTCCGTGTCGGGCGCCTGCAGGGTGCGGTCGAGCGCACTGACGATGCCCTCGGTGACGGTGTTGACCAGATTGAGCGGCGAACCGAACGCGAACACCGGGTCACCCACGGCGATGGCGTCCGAGTCGCCCAGCTGGATGGCCGTCACATCATCGCGAGAGACTTTGATCACTGCGATGTCCGACTCGGGCTCGCGGCCGACGAGCGTCGCCGGGGCGGTGGTGCCGTCGCTGAAGAGCACCGACATGGTGTCGCCGCCGTTGGCCACGACGTGATCGTTGGTGATCACGTAGCCCTCCTGGCTCACCACGAAGCCGGACCCGATGGCGCCCGAGACCCGGACCGTGACCACGCTCGGGGCGACCTTCTGCACCACGCCGGCGTTGGACTCAGGGGCGCGCTGGGCCGCGCTGGGCGCCGCGACCGGGGCGCCGCCGAGCTGCGTGCCGCCGCCCCCGACGCCGCTGCGGGCCGCGAAGACATAGCCCAGGGTGCCGCCCAGGCCGCCGGCCAGCAGGGCCGTGACCAGGCAGATCAGCAGGATCGGAGTCAGCGCGCGCGGCCGGTCGCGGGGGTCGCTCACCGGCTCGGGCTCGGGGCCCGTGCTCTGCGGCGCGCTCGGAACGACGACGGCGGACGGCGCATAAGGGTCGCGCCACGGGTCGGCCAGGGCGTCGGACCACCAGGGGGACCCGGGGCCACCCGGCGGCGGCGCGGCCGGTGGCGTCGGGGACTGGCGCCAGCTCCAGCCGTCGGTCACGTCGGGCCCTCCAGATCGTCGTCCGCGCGGGCCGGGCACCCCGGAGGGCTCCGGCTCCGCCTCCAGAATGACACGGATCGGCGTCGGTCATCCGCTCAGTAGGCGCCTCGACGACCCAACCGCCGCTTTCCACCGGCGAAGTCCCGATGCGCGAAGGGAGAGCATCGCTCTACGCTCATACCCGATGTGCACCGTTTCCGGGCCGCACGGCTCGCGGCCGGCACGTCGTGAGAGCCCGGAGGTCGTCATCGTCACCGCAGCCCGCCAGCTCGGCACCCCCAGTGCCCAGTCGGTCCAGTTCGCCGAGGCCTACGCCGCCGAGGACGTCGTGCTGCAGACCGCCCGCAGCCTGGCCCTCGAGGTCGGGCTCGCCGCCGTCTCCCCCGGCGCGGGGTCCGTGCTCAGCCTGCTGGCCGCCGCGGGGAGCGCCAAGGCGGTCGTCGAGATCGGCACCGGTACGGGCGTCAGCGGCGTCTGGCTCCTGCGCGGCATGCGGGCCGACGGCGTCCTCACGACCATCGACGTCGAAAACGAGCACCAGCGCATCGCCCGCCGGATCTTCCAGGAGGCCGGCTTCGCCTCGTCCCGCACCCGGATCATCACCGGCCGCGCCCTGGACGTGCTGCCGCGCCTGGCCGACGGGGTCTACGACCTGGTCTTCGTCGACGCCGACGCCACCGAGTTCGGGGCGTGCGCCGACGCCGCCCTGCGCCTGCTGCGCCCGGGCGGCATCCTCGTGGTCAACGGCGCGCTGGCGGGCGGCCGGATCAGCGACCCGGCGGCCCGCGACGCCGACACCATCACGATCCGCGAGACGGTCAAGAGCATCCGCGAGTCCGAGGAGTGGACGCCGGCCATCATCCCGACGGGCGGCGGCCTCCTCGCCGCGGTCAAGCGCTGACCGCACCGCTCGCCCGACGAAGCGCTGCGGTCAAGCGCTGACCGCGGCGCTCCCCGGGCGCAGCGCTGCGATCATGCGCTGATCTCCGACAAATACCGCAGGAGGGTCCGCGTGCCCCAGCCGGTCGCGCCCTGCGGCAGGTCGCCGTCGGGCTTCTCGGACCAGCTCGGGGCGGACATGTCGAGGTGCGCCCAGCTGCCCACCTTGTCGCCCAGGAACTCGCCGAGATAGAGCGCGGCGACGACCGAGCCGGCTCCGCGCGTCGGCGAGCTGTGCCGGTCGGCCATGTCGCTGGCCAGGTACTCCTTGTACTCGTCCGGGAGCGGCAGGCGCCACATCCGCTCGCCCGCTGCCTCGCCGGCCGCGAAGAGGGCCGCCGCGAGCTCGTCGTCGTGGCTGTAGAGGGCGGCCGTGCGCTTGCCCAGGGCCACCGCGTTCGCGCCGGTCAGCGTGGCGAGGTCGATCACCACGTCGGGCTCGAGCGTGCCGACGGCGTAACCAAGGGCGTCGGCCAGGACCAGGCGGCCCTCGGCGTCGGAGTTGGTGCTCTCCGACGTCGTGCCGTCCCAGTGCGTGATGATGTCGCCGGGACGGTAGGCGGAGCCGCTGACCGCGTTCTCGGCGAGGGGCGCGAGGGCGGTGACGCGTACCGGAAGGCGCAGGTCGGCCGCGCCCAGGACCGCGCCGATGATCGCGGCCGCGCCGCCCATGTCCTTCTTCATGAGCTTCATGCCCTCGCGGGGCTTGATCGTGAGACCGCCCGTGTCGAAGGTGATGCCCTTGCCGACCAGCACCACGTGCTTGGTGGCGCCCTCGGGCCGCCAGCTGGCCTCGACCAGCCGCGGCGGGGTGGCCGAGCCGCCGCCGACCGCGAGCAGGCCGCCGAAGCCCTCGGCCCGCAACTGGTCGGTCTCGCGGACCACGACGGTCAGGCCCTCGCGGCGAGCAGCCTCCGCGACGACTTGCGACGCGAACCACTCCGGGTTCTTCAGGGAGGCCGGCGTGTTGGTCAGGTCGCGGGCGAGCCACGTCGCCTCGGCGGTCGCGCGGGCCACGGCGAGGCTCTCCGCGTACGCGTCAGGGGTGGAAGTTTGCAGGGTGACCTCGACGGACCGCGGGCCGGAGACGGCGTCGCGGAACCGGTAGCCGGCGAACCACAGGCCCTCGGCGAGCGCGCGCACGGCGGCGGGCTCGGCGTCGGCGGGCAGCACGACGTGCAGGGGTTCGTCGGCGGGCACGGCCCGCAGGGCGGCGGCACCGGCGGCGCGCCAGCCGGCCTCGTCACCCGCGCCGATGCCGGCGATCAGCAGCTTGGCCGGGGTGCGCAGCGGGCGGGGGAAGACCTGGACGGCGCCCGCGCGGCCCGGCTCGTCGGCCGTCCGCAGCAGCTCCGCGGTCTCTTCGTCACCGCCTGCCAGCACCCGGGAGGAATCGGCCGGCAGGACATGGGTCCCGGGGCCGGACGTGGTGACGAGGCGAATCGCGAACACTGGAGGATGACCTTTCCCGAAGACATGGAAAGCCCGCCGGTACGGCAGGTACCGTACCGGCGGGCCACGTGAGACGTCAGCCGGCGATCGCCTTCAACGCGTCACCCAGCGCGCTGGCCTCGTCCGGAGTCATCTCAACGACGAGACGGCCACCACCCTCCAGCGGGACGCGCATGACGATGCCCCGACCTTCCTTGGTGACCTCCAGCGGACCATCGCCCGTCCGCGGCTTCATCGCCGCCATCTTGTCTCCCCTCAGACCTACATCAGGGTCATCAGTGCACCGTGCTCAGCCCCACGGCGCGCCCAACCTCGTATCCGACCGGCGGAGTCGCCCTCGCTGGACCGACCCGAGACCGCAGCGCTGCGGACCCGCCAACAGTCACAAGGCGTGGCCCACCGTGCCGATCAAACATTTTCCCTGATGAACACCGGCGATCCCAAACCCAGCCCAAGCTGATGTGACAGCGTCTAGCATATCGTCTTTCGGACTGTCACAATGTGCGGTCATGCAGGCGCGGTCGGCACTCTTCGACCTCTACGGCGACTACCTGCGCCCCCGCGGCGGGCGCGCACCGGTCGCCGCGCTGGTCAAGCTGCTGGCGCCGCTCGGAATCGCCCCGCCCGCGGTCCGCACGGCGGTGTCCCGGATGGTGCGCCAGGGCTGGCTCCATCCGTTACGCCTCGTGTCGGGACCAGGCTATCTGCTCACCCCGAAAGCCGCGCGCCGGCTCGACGAGGCGTCGTCGCGGATCTACCGCACCGGGCGCGGCGGCTGGGACGGGCGGTTCGACCTCATCGTCCCCACGGCCCCGCTGGCCCGCCGCGACGCCCGCAAGCTCGCCTTCCTGGGGTACGGGATGCTGAGTGAGCACGCGTGGGTGGCCCCGCGCGCCGCCGACGAGGTGGACGCCGTGCTCGCCGAGGCCGGGATCGCGTACGAGCGGTTCAGCGCGGCCCACGCGGCCGGCTCGCCGGGAGCCGTGGACGTGGTCGGGCGCGCCTGGGATCTGACCGAGATCGGTCAGGCCTACGAGGACTTCGTCACCACCCAGCGCCCCGCCGTCACCGCGGTCAACGCGCGCAGCTCGGACGAGGAGGCGTACGCGGCGCGGTTCCAGCTGGTCCACGCCTGGCGCTCGTTCCTCTTCCGCGACCCGCAGCTGCCGCCGTCCCTGCTGCCCCCACGCTGGCCGGGCACCACCGCGGCGGCGTTCTTCGACCGGCACGCCACCCGGCTGCGCCCGAGCGCCGACCGCTTCGTGGACCGTTGCCTCGCCTCGGCCTCGAGGGGCGCGCGTATGGGATTCTCGGAGCCATGACCGACTCGCTGCTCGTCGACCGCACCGACGCCGTCGTCACGCTGACCCTCAACCGCCCGGAAGCCATGAACGCCCTCGACGTGGACCTCAAGGAGGCGCTGCGCGACACCCTGGCGCAGATCGAGGGCGACCGCGGCGTCCGGGCGGTGGTGCTGGCGGGCGCGGGCAAGGCCTTCTGCGTGGGGCAGGACCTGCGCGAGCACGCTCAGACGCTCGGCCGCGGCTCGACCGACCTCGACACCGTCCGCGCGCACTACAACCCGATCGCCCAGCGGCTCGCGTCCCTGCCCAAGCCGGTCGTCGCGGCCGTGCGCGGCAACGCGGCCGGAGCGGGGGCGTCGCTGGCGCTGCTGGCCGACTTCCGGATCGGCGGGCCGTCCACGATGTTCCTCATGGCGTTCGCCAACGTCGCCCTGGCCGGCGACACCGGGATCTCGTGGTCGCTGCCGCACATCGTCGGCCGCGCGCGGGCCCTGGAGCTGCTGCTGCTCGCCCAGCCGGTCCGCTCCCGCGAGTGCTTCGAGTACGGCCTCCTGACGTCCCTGGCCGACGAGGACGAGCAGGTGCTCCCGGCCGCCCAGGAGCTCGCCGCCCGCCTCGCCGCCGGACCCACGGTCGCCTATGCCGCGATCAAGCGCGAGTTGTCGATCGGCACCGCCGGGACGCTCTCCGACGCGCTGGCCGCCGAGGCGCAGGCCCAGGCCATCTGCGGGGCGACAGCGGACCACAAGAACGCCGTCGAGTCCTTCGTGAACAAGCAGAAGCCGGTCTTCGAGGGCCGCTGATATTACTCATTCGGGATAGCCGAATTCACGGGCGTTGATGTTTGACTCCCCTCACAGCGACAAACCGCTTGGGGAGGTCCGGATGGTCAGGTTCCGCAGGATTCTGGGCGTGGTGGCGGCCGCGCTCACGGCTGCCTCGATGGGAACGGTGCTCAACGCGCAGTCCGCCGCGGCCGCCGGCAAGGGCCCGGACAAGGTGGTCGGCGGCACGACCGCCACCCAGGGCGAGTTCCCGTTCATGGTCCGCCTGTCGATGGGCTGCGGCGGCGCGCTCTACAGCACCACGCTGGTCCTGACCGCGGCGCACTGCGTGAACGGAACCGGCACCAACACGTCGATCACGGCGACCCTGGGCACGGTCGACCTGCAGTCGTCGAGCCGGATCACGCGGAAGTCGAACTACGTCTACCGCGCGCCCGGCTACAACGGCAACGGCGACGACTGGGCGCTCATCCGCCTGGCCAGCCCGGTGACCGGCCTCGCCACGCTGCCGATCGCGACCAGCAGCACGTACGACACCGGCACGTTCACCATCGCCGGCTGGGGTGCGGCCACCGAGGGCGGCGGCCAGCAGCGCTACCTGCGCAAGGCGACCGTCCCGTTCGTCAGCGACTCGACCTGCAACTCCTCGGCCATGTACGGCGGCGACGTCATCGCCGCCGAGGAGATCTGCGCCGGCTACACCGCCGGTGGCGTCGACACCTGCCAGGGCGACTCCGGCGGCCCGATGTTCCGCCGCGACTCGGCCAACGCCTGGATCCAGGTCGGCATCGTGAGCTGGGGCGACGGGTGCGCCCGCCCGAACAAGCCGGGCGTCTACACGCAGGTCAGCTACTTCTCGTCGGCGATCCGCTCGGCGGCGACGAGCCTCGGCGGCTGATCGTCCGCTGTGACACGAGGGGCCCCATCACCGATGGGGCCCCTTTTGATCACTCGTCCTCGTCCTCTTCCGGGTCCAGGTTCGCTTCCTCGCCGAGGACGAAGGCCTGCATGGCCAGCTCGTCCCCCGACGGCGACACGAAGGTCGGCAGCTCCGCCGGCCCCAGCTCCAGCACGTACGACCAGAACTGCCGCACCGCCTCCGGCGCGCTCGCCGCCTCGATCGGCAGGTCGAGGCTGACCAGCCAGGTCTGCTTGTCGCGGTCGCCGCCGAGCCGGGCCGCCAGGGTGCGGAACACGGTCTCGTCGACGGGCACCACGCCCTCGCCGAGCGTCAGCCCCTCGGCCGGCACCGGGTCGTCGAACGAGCGCCGCGTGTAGGCCACCTCGATCTCCGGCACGCCGTGCGCGCCGCGCCGGGCCCGCTCCTGGTTCGCCACGACCCCGAGCCCGACCACGACCGGCGTCTCCTCGCCGGCGACCAGCAGCACCTCGTCCCCCGCCGCGGGTTCGACCTCTTTCGACCCCGCCACCGACAAGGTGTCGTGATGGAACAACCGCTCGGTCGCCCACCTGTCCGCCGGAATGATCACCGCCCACTGAGCCATGCGCACTATGACATCACGACCGGCACTCAGAGAATCGTCCAGGTGTCGCCGGAGTGGAGCAGGCCGGTGAGCATCTCCTCGGGCGTCCCCGTCGCCTGGGCCTTGGCGTCGGCCAGCTGCTTGGTGATCAGCTCGTCGTACGAGGGCCGGGTCACGTCGCGGAACACGCCGATCGGCGTCGTGGACAGGTCCGATCCCGACAAACGGGACAGCGCGAACGCGTACGCGGGATCATCGACCGTGGCATCGTGGCGCAGCGGGGTGCCGCCCTCCTGGACCCGCAGGCCGAAGCTGCCCTCGGGATGGACGACCGACCATCGGCCCTCGGGACCGAAAGTGATCGGCTCGCCCTGCTCCAGCCGGATCAGGTGGTCGTCGCGCGTGCCCGGATCCTTGATGAGCTCGAAGGCGCCGTCGTTGAAGATGTTGCAGTTCTGATAGATCTCGACGAACGCGGACCCCTCGTGCTCGGCCGCCGCGCGCAGCACCGACTGCAGGTGTTTGCGGTCGGAGTCGATGGTGCGGGCGACGAAGGTGGCCTCCGCGCCCAGCGCCAGCGAGAGGGGGTTGAAGGGCGAGTCCGCCGAGCCGACCGGGGTCGACTTGGTGATCTTGCCGAGCTCGGACGTCGGCGAATACTGCCCCTTGGTCAGCCCGTAGATCCGGTTGTTGAAGAGCAGGATCTTGAGGTTGACGTTGCGGCGCAGGGCGTGGATCAGGTGGTTGCCGCCGATGGACAGCGCGTCGCCGTCGCCGGTGACGACCCACACACTCAGGTCGGGGCGCGAGGTGGACAGCCCGGTCGCGATCGCCGGGGCGCGGCCGTGGATGGAGTGCATGCCGTAGGTGTTCATGTAGTACGGGAAGCGCGACGAGCAGCCGATCCCCGAGACGAACACAATATTTTCCCGGGGGATCCCGAGCTCCGGCATGAAGCTCTGCACCGCGGCGAGAATCGCATAGTCACCGCACCCGGGGCACCAGCGCACCTCCTGGTCGGACTTGAAGTCCTTGACGGTCAGGGGCAGCAGCGTCTTACCCATTCTTGACCACGTCCTCGAGCATGCTCTCCAGCGTCGCGGCGGTGAAGGGCAGACCGCTGACCTGGTTGAAGGGGATAGCGTCGACCAGATAGCGGGCCCGGACGACGTGAGCCAGCTGGCCCAGGTTCATCTCGGGGATCACCACCTTGTCGTACGCGGCCAGCACCGCACCGAGGTTCGCCGGCAGCGGTGACAGATGTCGCAGATGGGCCTGGGCGATCGGGAGACCACGCTGGCGCAGCGTGCGGCAGGCGGCGCCGATCGGCCCGTACGTCGAGCCCCACCCGAGCACGAGGACCCGCGCGTTGTCGTCCGGATCGTCGACCTCGACATCGGGCACGGGGATGCCCTCGATGCGGGCGGCGCGGGTGCGGACCATGAAGTCGTGGTTCGCGGGGTCGTACGAGATGTCGCCGGTCTTGTCGGCCTTCTCCAGCCCGCCGATGCGGTGCTCGAGACCGGGCGTGCCCGGGATCGCCCACGGGCGGGCCATGGTCTCCGGATCGCGCAGGTAGGGCAGGAAGCGCCCGTCCGCGTCGTTCGGCTCGCGGGCGAACTCGACCCGCAGGTCCGGCAGCTCCGACACCTCGGGCAGCAGCCACGGCTCCGAGCCGTTGGCCACGTAGTTGTCCGAGAGCAGGATCACCGGGGTGCGGTAGGTCAGCGCGATGCGGGCCGCCTCGAGCGCGGCGTGGAAGCAGTCCGACGGGGACTTCGGGGCGATCACGGCCAGCGGCGCCTCGCCGTGCCGGCCGTAGAGCGCCATGTTGAGGTCGGCCTGCTCGGTCTTGGTCGGCATGCCCGTCGACGGCCCGGCCCGCTGCACGTCGACGATCACCAGCGGCAGCTCCAGCGCGATCGCGAGGGAGATCGTCTCGCCCTTGAGCGCGACGCCCGGCCCGCTGGTCGTGGTGACACCCAGGCTTCCCCCGTACGCGGCCCCGAGCGCCGCCCCGACCGCCGCGATCTCGTCCTCGGCCTGCATCGTGGTGACGCCGAAGCGCTTGTGCTTGCTCAGCTCGTGGAGGATGTCCGAGGCCGGCGTGATCGGATAGGCGCCCAGGAAGACAGGCAACCCCGAGCGCACCCCGGCCGCGACCAGCCCCAGGGCCAGGGCCGCGTTGCCGGTGATGTTGCGATAGGTGCCCGGCAGCATCCGGGCCGGCTTGACCTCGTAGCGCACCGAGAACGTCTCGGTCGTCTCGCCGAAGTTCCAGCCCGCGGTGAAGGCAGCCTTGTTCGCCGCGACCAGCTCGGGGCGCTTGGCGAACTTGCGCTCCAGGAACCGCAGCGTCGACTCGTAGGGCCGCGAGTACATCCAGGACAACAGCCCGAGCGCGAACATGTTCTTGGCCCGCTCGGCGTCCTTCTTCGACAGCCCCGAACCCTCCAGCGCGGCGACGGTCATCGAGGTCAGCGCGACCGGATGAACCGACCACTGTTCGAGCGAGCCGTCCTCGAGCGGGCTCGCGGCATAGCCGACCTTGGTCAGGTTGCGCTTGGTGAACTCGTCGGTGTTGACGATGACGTCCGCGCCGGCCGGGAGGTCGGCGAGGTTGGCCTTGAGCGCGGCCGGGTTCATCGCCACCAGCACGTTCGGGGCGTCGCCCGGCGTGAGGATGTCGTAGTCGGCGAAGTGCACCTGAAAACTCGACACGCCGGGCAAGGTGCCTGCCGGGGCGCGGATCTCCGCGGGAAAGTTGGGCAACGTCGAGATGTCGTTGCCCAGCTGCGCGGTCTCGGATGTGAAACGGTCACCGGTGAGCTGCATGCCGTCACCGGAGTCGCCCGCGAACCGGATCACCACCCGGTCCAGCTGCTCGACCCGCTTCGTCGGAGCGGACACGATCCAACCTCCTGAACCTGCGGGCCCGCTCGGCGTCACGTCATGAGCCAGGCTCGCTGCCGTTACTTCCAGCCTACGTCGGCGCCCCTTACCGCCCAGGTTCTGTCAACAGGCCGACGCCCACAGTAACGATCTGACGTGACCTGGGCCACTTGTGTCCAATCCGTGGTTCGTTACGCTGCGCGGGTGGACGGCTATCTCGGTTCGTACGCCCTGCTGGGTCTCCTGCTGGCCGCCGGCGTCCTCGTCTTCGTCGGCGCGTTCGGGGCGAACAGGCTGCTCAGACCGGCCCGGCCGGCCGAGCCCGCGGGCAAGCGCATCGCGTACGAGAGCGGGATCGACCCGGTCGGCGGCGACTGGGCGCAGGCGCAGATCCGCTACTACGTGTACGCGTACCTCTATGTGCTCTTCGCCGTCGAAGCCGTCTTCTTGTTTCCGTGGGCTGTCATCTTCGACCGGCCGGGGTTCGGCGGGGTGACCATCGCGGAGATGGGGATCTTCGTCGCGGTGCTGGCCCTGGGCATCGTCTACGCCTGGCGCAAGAAGATCCTGACCTGGACCTAGGCCCCGTCCGACCACCCCGCCGCCACCCTCTGACCGGACTGAGGACTGCTATCGGGGTGGCGGGCTCGCCACGCCGCGGCGCGCATGCCACGATCGTGCCCATGGGTCAGCTTCTCCTCTTCATCGTCGTGGCCCTCGTGGTCGCGGCGATCGTCTTCGGCGTCACCGTGATGGTGAGCGGCGGGGACCCCGGCCTGACGCCGGTCGAGCCCGACGGCAAGGCGCTCCCGCTCCCGGTCGACCGGCCGCTGGTGGAGGAGGACGTCACGCACTCCCGCTTCGACATGGTGTTCCGGGGCTATCGCATGGCTCAGGTCGACCAGGCGCTGCAGCGGGCGGCCTACGACATCGGCTACAAGAACGAGCTGATCGGCGTGCTCGAGGCGGAGGTCACGGCGCTGCGGGAGGGTCGGGCCGCGGATGCCGACACGCTGCGGCGGGCTCGGGAGGCGTCGGCTGCTCCCGCGGTGGCGGCTGCGCCTGTCATTGATTTGGACAAATCGCCCTCGCCCGAGAAGGGGGACGAGTCGGCGACTCAGGTGGTGGCTTCTTCCCCGTCTTCCTCCACCTCCTCTGCCGTCTCCTCCTCTGCCGCTTCCACCTCCGACGGCTCGGCCTCTGACGGCTCTGCTTCCACTGGCTCCGACTCCGCTTCCGCTGACTCGGCTTCCGCCTCCGCTTCCGCCTCCGCCGATGCTGCTGACGAAGAGCCGGCGGAGCGTCGATGAGCGACAACGGAACAGTCGGGGGTCTCGGCGACGCCGCCCGCCCCGGCACCGGTGAGGTCACTGCCACCGTCATCGTGAACGCGCCCGCGCCCCGGGTCTTCGCGGCCTTCACGGCCTGGGAGAAGCAAGGCGAGTGGATCCCCTTCACCAAGGTGCGCGTCGTCGAGGGGGACGGCGGCGAGGGCAGCCTGATCGAGGCGGTCACGGCCCTGGGCCCGGCGGCGCTGCGGGACGAGATGCGGGTGGTGCGGGTCGACCATCCGTACGAGGTGCGCGTGGTCCACTGCGGCAAGGTCCTGCGCGGCCCGGGGTCGATGCGCTGCACGGCCATGGGCGGCGACCGCACCCAGGTGGTCATGCACGAGTGGTTCCACCTGCCCGGAGGCGCGGCGGCCAAGCTGGCGTGGCCGATCGTGTGGCCGGGCTCCAAACTGAGCCTCAAGGGTGCGCTGAAGAAGTTCGGGCGGCTCGTCGAGGAGGGCAAGCTGCCGTAGTTTTGTCAGGGGGTCCGTCTACGGTCTACGGCATGAGTGAGGACCTACCCCTGTCCGCCGCGCCGGCGCCCGGTGCCGCGCTGTCCGACACGCCGGCTCACGGTGCCACGTCGTCCGGCGCGGCGGCTTCCGGTGTCGGGCCGGGCGAGTTGCTGGCTGCAGGGCTGGTGCTGGGCGAGGACGGGCGGCCGCGCTGCTTCTGGGGCGGGAGCACGCCCGACTACGTGGCCTATCACGACACCGAGTGGGGCCGGCCGCTGCACGGTGACGACGCGCTCTTCGAGCGGATGTGCCTGGAGGCCTTCCAGTCGGGGCTGGCCTGGATCACGATCCTGCGCAAGCGGCCGGCCTTCCGGGCGGCGTTCGCCGGGTTCGCGATCGACAAGGTGGCCGCCTTCGACGCCACGGACGCCGACCGGCTCATGGCCGACCCGGGCATCGTGCGCAATCGCATGAAGATCGACGCCGCCCTCCACAACGCCCGCGTCGCCGCCGACCTCCCGACCGGCCTGAGCGAGCTGCTCTGGTCCTACGCCCCACCGGCCCGCCCGCGCCCCGCCACGCGCGCCGACGTGCCCGCCACGACCCCCGAGTCGAAGGCGATGGCCAAGGACCTGAAAAAGCGCGGCTTCAAGTTCGTGGGGCCCACGACGGCTTACGCCCTGATGCAGGCGACCGGCATGGTCGACGATCACCTGGCGGGCTGCTTCGTTCCGGCCCGGTGAGCAAGCGGCCGTTCGCGCCCCGTGCGCCGCGGCGCTGCGTTGCTTCGCCGGCGCTGACGCTCGACCGGCGCTGCGCTCACTTCGCCGGGGCTTGGCTCGTCTCCGCCGGCCGGGCGAGCGCGGCTGGGGAGATGGCCGCTGTGACGGGCGGCGGGCTCGCGGGCGGCTGGGTTGCGGGCGGCGCAGTCGCGGGGAGGCGGTCGCGGAAGACCCACCAGCGGGACGCCGAATAGGTGAAGACGGCCACGATGGCCGACGCGGCGACCCGGCCGACGGCGAAGGGCAGGCCCGCCGCGGCCAGGCCGGTCGAGGCGCCCACCGTGATGAGGTAGTCGCCGGCGATCACCACGGCATAGCGGGCAGCCTGGGGGCCGGCCGGGGCGTGGGATCGGAAGTTGACTGTTCGGTTGAGGACGAAGTTCAGGGCGAAGGCGACCACGTAGGCGATCGACACCGCGACGGGCAGGGGCAGCGGGGTCCAGGCCCGGAGCGCGGCCAGCAAGGCGAGATCGACGGCGAAGGTGAAGGCCCCGAGCTCGGCGAAGCCTGCCATGTCGCGCGTGACTATTCGGCGTACGCGGGAAGGCAGCTTGTCGACCCAGGCGGTGAGAAAGTCGCCGGCCCGCTCGGACCGGCTCGGCGCGGTCAAAGGCTCAGCCCGACCTTCTCCTCGTCGCGGATGTAGATGAGCATGTCGCCGGTCTCGATGGTGACCGTCTGCTCGCCGCCGAGCGGCACCACCTTGCCCCGCCGGATCAGGGCCACCACCAGCGTCTGCAGCTCGCGGGGGTTACGGCCGACCTCGGCGCGCTCGGCCGAGCGCATGGCGAGCGCCATCCCCTGGCCGGGCGTGAGCAGATCCTCGACCACGTCGATGAGCGGCGGCGTGGTCGTGGTGAGCCCGAGCAGGCGGCCGGCGGTCGCGGAGGAGACGATCACGTGGTGGGCGCCGCTCTGCTTGAGGAGCGCGGCGTTCTCCTGCTCGCGGACCGAGGCGATGATGCGCACCTGCCCGGCCGTGAGCTGGCGGACCGTCAGCGAGATGAGCACGGACGCCTCGTCGCTGTCGGTGGCGATGATGACGCTCTTGGCGTTCTTGACGTCCGCCTGGTCGAGGACGGCGGAGCGAGTGGCGTTGCCCTCGATCACCGCGAGCCCGGCCGCGGCGGCCTGACGTACACCCTCCTCGCGATTTTCCACGATGACGATGCGGGACTTGTCGTAGCCGGTCTCGACGAGCGCGGCCACCGCGGCGCGGCCCTTGGTGCCGTAGCCGCAGACGATGATGTGGTCCTTCAACTTTCGCCTCCACCGGCTCACCCGGAGGGTGTTCCGGTACTGGTCGGTCAGCACCTCGAGGGTCGTGCCGACCAGAATGATCAGGAAGAGCACGCGGGCGGGGGTGATGAACACGATATTGATCAGCCGGGCGCCGGGGGTCACCGGCGTGATGTCGCCGTAGCCGGTGGTCGAGAGCGTGACGACCGCATAGTAGAAGCAGTCGAGGAGGGTGAGACCGTCCTCGTTGACATCACGGTAGCCGCCGCGGTCGGCGTAGATGATCGCGACCGTGACCAGCACGAGCGTGATCGCGGCCCCCAGGCGGATGCCCAAGGCCCGGAGCGGTCCCTGCCGGACCAGCGGTAAGTGGATCACTGGGCTGCCGCCTGCACGTTCACACCATAGCCGCAGGCCCCCACACCGCTTTTCATGACATCACGGTGCCGGGCGACAATGGAATACCGGGGAGTAAGTTGAGTCATCGTTCAGGAAAAGTCCATTGATGCCGTTGTATGCGGAAAGAACCGCCCCCGAGACTGGCGCCATGGTGCTCCGCCGAACCCTCGCCACCGTCCTCACCGCCGCCGCCCTCCTCCTCGCCCCGGCCGCCGCCGGGGCCGCCGCCCCGACCAAGGCCCAGGTGCTGCTGAGCTGGACGCAGACCACCGCCACCAGCACCCAGGCCTGGAACGCCGCCCGGCTCGACCGCGGGCCCTGGGAGTCCTACGGCTTCGACTGGACGACGGACTACTGCTCGTCGAGCCCGGACAACCCGCTCGGCTTCGACTTCACCCTCTCCTGCTGGCACCACGACTTCGGCTACCGCAACTACAAGGACCTCGGCACGTTCGACGCCAACAAGGCCCGGCTGGACGACATGTTCTATGCCGACCTCAAGCGCGAGTGCGCGACGTACTCGGTGTCGGTGCAGGCCGCCTGTTACAGCCTGGCCTGGATCTACTACCAGGCGGTGAGCATCTTCGGGTCGCTCGAGGCGGTGAACCCGTCCGACGTGGACCGCACCCGCGCCCTGGTCGGATAGCTCACCCCATCGTCTGAGCGAACCGCGCCGAGCCGCGCTCGAGATCCGGGTGCTCGACGGCGAGCGCGGTGGCCACGGCGCGCTGGAAGCCCTGCTCGGCCCCTTCCGCGTACGCGCTGTCGAACGCGCAGTCGCCGAGCTCCCGGCGCAACAACGCCTGCTGGGCCGACCAGAACGCCCCGAACTGGACGGCCCGGCGGGCACCGAGCACCGATTCCGCGCCCCCGAAGAGGACAGCCGCCGTCGCCGGATCGCCACCGGCCGCGCAGCGCACCGCGATCGCGGCGACAGCGTCGGCGGCGGCGCCCCGGAAGCCGTGCCGCAGCCGCGAGCGGAGGGCCACGACCAGATGGTCGTGCGCCGCGACCAGGTCACCGCGGCGCAACGCGACCATACCGAGGAGCCAGTCGACCGTACGGCGGCCGCGGTCCTCGGGCCGGCCGGCCTCCATCAACCGGGCGCCCCCCAGCACCTCGGCCGCCTCGTCCAGCGCGTCGCGCCGCCAGAGCAGTTCGGCGAGCGCCACGATCGAGGGCAGCGCGGCGGCCGGGACCCCGAACCGCTCCGCCTGCACGATCACGTCCCGGCAGAACTGCTCCGCGTCCGCCAGCCGACCGGCTTCGATCAGCGACACGCGGCGGCCGGCCTGGGCGCGTACGAGCAGGGCGGGGTGGGCCGCCTCCCGCGCCAGGACCTCGGCCCGCTGCAGGAAGCGGGTGCGCTCCTCGCGGTCGGGGGACAGACCGGCATGCACCAGGTACGCCTCGGCGAGCTCGACGTCGGCGACGCGCTCGCCGGTCGACTCCAGCCGGGCGTACAGGCGGTGGAGCAGCTCACGGCCCGTCCGCGCACCACCGTGCTCCCGCCACCACGGGTCGAGCGCGCCCGCCAGCCGCAGGCCCGGCCGGGCGCTGCCCCCGGAGAGGCTCCAGCGCAGGGCGGCTTCCCATTCCTTCACGTACGGGGACAGTTCCGTCAGTGACATCGTCCGCGGCTGCCCGTCGGTGTCCACCGCGACGGCCTCGAGCGTGTGCAGCGACCAGGCGACATGTCCGTCCCGGGCGGCCCGCTCCTCCCCGGCGGCCGAGAGGCGCCGGGCGGCGTACGACCGGACCTGCCCGGACAGCTGATAACGCGGCCCGACCACCACGTCGACCAGCGACCGGTCGGCCAGCTCGGTCAGCGCGCCGAACGCGTCCTCGCCGGACCACTCCACCGCGGACAGCTCCACCGGCCCCGCGAAGACCGCGAGACGCCGCAGCAGGCCGGCCGCGGGGGCGGAGAGCGCACGGTACGACCAGTCGAGGTTGCCGGTGAGCGAGTCGTGCCGGGCGAGCGGATCCTCGTCCCTGTCGTCTTTCGCGGCGTCTTCCGTGCTGTCCTTCGCGGCGTCTTCAGCGGCGCCTTTCGTGCCGCTCTGCAGGCCGCCTTTCATGCCGTCGAGGGCGGCGATGGGGTCGTCGAGGCGGGCGGCGAGCTGTGCGGCGGAGAGCAGGCGGAGGCGGTTCGCGGCGAGCTCGATCGCGAGCGGGTGCCCGTCCAGCCGCGCGGCGACCCGGCCCAGGTCGGCGGTCTCGTCCGCATCATTGACCAGCAGGTTCCTGGCCCCGCTCGGTCCGCAGGGTCCGCTCATCCCGCCGGATCCGCCCGGCCCGCCAGACCCACTCATCCCGCCCGGTCCGCTCAATCCGCCGGACCCACTCATCCCGGCGGGTCCGCTCATCCCGGCGGGTCCGCTCATCCCGGCGGGCCTGCTCATCCCGGCGGTTCCGCTCGCACCTCCGACGGGGCGGCCGCGAGCTGCTTCGGCCCGCGCGACCAGCAGCGCATAGGCGTCCGCGGGCGCCAGCGGCGGGATCCGCCGGACCAACTCCCCGGGTACGCCGATCGGAACCCGCGACGTCGCCAGCACATCGAGCCGCGGGCAGGCGGCGACCAGCCGGCGGACCAGCCGCTTGACCTCCACCGGCCGGGCGTCACAGGTGTCGAGCACCAGCAGGACCCGGTCGCCGCCGCAGCGCTCCACGACGGACTCGATGATCGGACGCCCGGGCTCGGACCGCACGCCCATCGCCGCCGCCACGGCCCGGTGCAGGTCACCCGCGTCGGCGACATCGACGAACCAGACCCCGCCCGGGTACGCCCCCCGCACCTCACCGGCGGCCATCAGCGCCAGGCGACTCTTGCCCGTCCCACCGCCACCGGCCACAGTCACCAGACGGTGACGTCCGATCAGGTCACGCAGTTCGGCCAGCTCGGGCTGCCGGCCCACGAACGGGGTCAGCGCCGACGGGAGGTTGTCCTTGGGGGCTCCGGGCGTACGGGGGCGGGGGAAAGATCGTTCCAGCCCGGGCGCGACGATCTGGAAGAGCCGCTCGGAGTCGTCGAAGCCGCGCAGGATGTGCGGGCCGAGATCGAGGAAGTCGAGCGGCGGGTCCATGACACCGATGGCAGCCGGTCGCGCTGCCGCCGCTTGCCGGGCGCCGGCTCTTTCGCTTCGCCAGGCGTCCGCCTCCCCGGTCTGCCTGGCGTCTGCCTCGCCACTTAGCCCGGTATCCGCCCCTCCTGCTCGCCGGGCATCCGCCTCCTCAGGTCGCCGGGCGTCGGCCTTTTCGGTCTCGCGCCGCCCCGGCTGCAGCTCCCGTGACCACGTGGTGACGGCCAGCGCGGTCGCCTCCGAGCACAAGATCTGACCACCGTGCGCAGCGGCGGCGACCCTCGCGGCTCGGTGGACCTCAGTGCTCGCGTACTCATTGCCGCGCGGCCGAGCCCACCCGGTGTGCAGCCCCATGCGCACGCGCGGTGCCGCATCGTCGCTCGGCCATGGGTACGCCGCGAGTGCGCGCTGTGACGCCACACAGGCGGACACAGCATCGGCCGCATCGCTGAACGCAACGAAGAAGGAGTCACCCTCGGTAAGAAGCTCCACACCGGAGTAGTTACTCAGCGCTGCACGAAGCAGATCACGATGGGCATTGAGCACGCCGCCGTAGTCGTCGCCGAGCATCCGGGCCAGCCTCGTCGACCCCTCGATGTCGGTGAACACGAAGGTCACCAGCCCGCTCGGCAGCTCGGTCCGTCCCGACACGGTGAGAACCTCCGCCCCCTTGGGAAGTCGCGTCTCATGCTGCCGCACTGCAATCACGCGGCATATCGTAGAAACGGACGGTAACTGTCCACCCGCCACGGCCGACCCCGGAAGGGCGACCCTCCGCCGAGTCATCGACGCCGACGCACGGCACTACGCGTGACGTAACGAAGCGGTTCACGATCCAGTCACGCCACGGGACGGTCATTTCCACCGACCCGAAAGGATGTCCCCACAAGAGTCACTTTGTGCGACTGCGCCCCGTCACACCACCATCACCGCCAGAGATCACCCGCCCGGCCGCGCCGTGACCCGAAACAGTCAAAGGCCTCCGGCCCTGAGCCCCGCCCCGGACCGGCCCCCGCCCAACCCACCGACGACCCCAACCCGCAGGGCCTCCGACCGCGCGCCCGTCCTCACCCGACGACAGCCCGCCACCCGCAACGGCCCGCAATCCACGGCTGCCTACAACCCGCACCGCATGGCCCATCACAACCGGTAACGCGCAGAAGCGGGACGCCACATCACGGCGCCGACCTCAGCACCCCTACGACACTCGAGATGCCGAACAACCCGCCCCGCGACCAGTCGCAGCAATGCCCCGGCGCCGGCGGAAGGCAGCGGCCCACGCATGCTGCTCGCGGCTCTTCACCCGCCGACCCGCCGAGGCAACGCGCTCCGCCGAATCGCATGGCGCCGTTCGCATCCCCGCCCCGGCCCGCTGCAGCTGCCCGGTAGCCCACGGCCGCCCGGAAGAATCCGCAAGCCGCTCGACCGCGCCGCACCGCCTCCACCACGGACGCGTCCAACCCACCCGCAGTCCCGGCCCTACGCAGCCTCGCCCGCCGACCTCGGAGGAATCTCGGTCACCCGAGCGCAGCCCGCCGACCCGGAGAAGTCACGATCACCCGAACGCAGCCCGCCGACCCTCGCCCTCCTCGCACCCACCGCGCAGCCGGGCCGAGGAAAGCAGCTGGCCGGGGTAAGAGGTAACGCGCAAGGCGATGCCTCTCCGCACCCGCCGAACCTCTCCCCGCGGCGCAGTCCCGCAGTCCGCAAGCCGTGGCCCGCACAACGCGATCAGCAGCCGCAGGCGCCTCCGCAACAGCCGCCGCCCCCGCCCCCGGCGGCCGGAGCCGGCGACGCCGTCGAGCCGCCGCGGCCCATGACCGCAACGGTGGACAGCAGCTTGACGGTGTCGGCGTGCCCCTGCGGACAGAGCGCTGGAGCGGCGGACTCGGCCATGGGACGATTCATCTCGAACGTGTCGCCGCACGCGCGGCAACGGAAGTCGTAACGCGGCATCCGCCCAGGGTAAGTGCTCACCGGATGATCCGCTGCAACGCAAGTGCGCAGTTGTCCGCCGGGCATCGACCAAGATCCATAGCCACCGTCCTGGCCCCCGGCCGGTACTCTCTTTCGAGTGGTTGACGGGCAGAACACACCCTCGCAACGCCCCGCGGCACCGCACCTCGGCGGCCCCCTGGGCAGCTCCGGCGCGGCCCCCGAACAGACCCCGGGCCCACCGTCCGACCAGAGCGCGCCCTCTCCGCAGGACGCCGCCGCTCCCCAGTCCGAGCCAGCCCAGGATCCGAACTCCACCCCGAGCCCGATCCCCCACCAGCGCAAGGCCCCCGACCTGGAGAAGGAAACCCTCCCCCGGCAGGACCAGAAGACCCCGCCGGAAGCCCGCAGCACTTCTCCCGAGGCGGCCGACACGACCCCTCCGCCAGCGAGCAAGCCAGACGCAACGAAGCCCGAGCCGAACAAGCCCGAGGCGGACAAGCCCGAGGCCACCAAGCCCGAGCCGGGCAAGCCCGAAGCCACCAAGCCCGAGCCGCCCACCACCAGCAAGTCCGCGACGGAGCCGGCCACCGCCAAGGGCAAGAAGGACAAGCCCGACCGCGAGCCGCCCGCCCCCTCGGTCACCGCCATGGCCCTCGCCTCGCGCAGCCGCCCGCCCACCCGCAAGCTCCGCAAGGCCGGCCCCGGAGCCGTCGCCCGCAACACCGCCGAGTGGGCCCACCGCCCCAGCGGCCGGCTGATCCTGCCCGCCATCCTGGCCGTGGTGCTCATCGGCGCCGCCGGGACAGCGGGCGCCTACCTCGTACCTCAGGCTCTGCAGTCCTCCCCCGCACCCAGCGCGACCCCGGCCTTCGGCGCTGGCACCGCAGGCGCCGGCACCACAGGAGCTGGCACAGCAGGAGCGGGCAGCGCGGTGACATCGGCCCAGCCTGGTGGCACCCTGCCCGGCGCCGTCCCCGGTGGCACGCAGCCCGGCGCAACGCCCGGCATCTCCGTGCCCCCCGGCGTACTGCCCAGTGTCAGCTCCGCGCCCACCGTCGGCGGGGTGCCCAGCACGGCGGTCGCCCTGCCGGGCGGCGTGACCCAGACCCGGCCGGCCGATGCGCTGGCGACCTGGGCCCAGCAGGCCGGGACCAGGGCCGGGATCCCGGTCGTCGCGGTCCAGGCCTACGGCTATGCGGAGCTCGTCGCCGCCCGCACCACCCCCGGCTGCCACCTCAGCTGGACCACGCTCGCCGCCATCGGCAAGGTCGAGTCCAGCCACGGCAGCTTCAACGGCTCGATCCTCAACACGGACGGCACCGTGACGCCTCCGATCTACGGCCTGCCGCTCGACGGTCAGGGCGGGCGACAAGTGATTCGTGACACCGATCAGGGCGTTCTCGACAAGGACACCACGTACGACCGGGCCATCGGTCCTATGCAGTTCATCCCACAAACCTGGAACGCGCTCGCGGTGGGTAACGCTGTGGACGCCGACGGAAACGGGGTGCCGGACCCCAACGACATCGACGACGCGGCGCTCGCGGCGGCGCTCTACCTGTGCAAAGGCGGACGGGATATGTCCAGGCCGGACGCTTGGTGGGAGGCGATTCTGTCCTACAACGCCGTCCGGCCCTACGCCCAGAAGGTTTTCGAGGCGGCGAACCAGTACGGCACGCTGAGCCAGGGCTGACCAGCCACCCACAGTAACTGGTCGCACACAATTGACCGCCGGGCACTTCCCTGGAGGTCGAGATACCGGCAAGCTGTACGAGTGAGGGTGCGTGAATGGGATCCCCGGTCGGCGTCGGATGAGGAGATCCGGTCGCTCGTGGAGACGGTGAACCATGTCCTTGCGGCCGACCTTCCCGATGATCCACCGTGGCAGGACGTTCAGGTCCGCGAGTATCTGGCCGAGACCATGCCCGGCGAGCGCCGGATCAGCTGGGTGGCCGAGGACGACCGGCTGCCCGAGGGCGAGGGCAAGGTCTTCGGGCACGTGACCCTGCTGCTGCTCGGTGACACCGGCGTCCTGGAAGTGATCGTGCACCCCGAGCTGCGCCGCCGTGGGCTGGGCCAGCAGCTGGTCGCGGTCGCCGCGCGCCGGGCCTATCTCGAGGGCTTCTCGTCGATCGGCGTCGAGGCGATCGGCGGCACGGGGGCGATCGGCTTCTACGAGGCGCTCGGCTTCGAGCGGGACTATGTCGAGACGCGCAGCGTGCTCTCTCTTTCCAGCGTGGACTGGAGCGCCCTGAGCGGCATGGCGGGCGGCATCAGCACGGGCTATCGCGTGGAATATCACCCGGGCGGCCCGCCGGCGGAGCTGCTGGAGGCCTATGCGCAGGCCAAACTGGAGGCTCAGGACGACGACGAGGACGATCCGGACGCCCGCCCGAGCTCGTCGGACCCGCAGCGGCTGCGCGACAGCCTGGACACCCTGCACCGCCGGGGCCTGAAGCCTTACATCGTGCTCGCCATCCACGAGGAGACGGGCGAGGTCGCCGGTCTCACCGAGCTGGTCGTGCCGGCGCAGCACCCCGAGCGGGCCGACCAGTACGACACGATCGTCGTCCGCAAGCACCGCGGCTATGGCATCGACCGCGCTATCAAGGCCCGGATGCTCTTCGAGCTGCGCACCGCCGAGCCGGAGCTGCGCGAGGTGCAGACCTGGAACGCCCAGCACAACGAGTCGATGCTGAAGGTGAACGCGGAGCTGGGCTATCAGTCCGACCGCGACTGGTACGAATACATCGCCGACGTCGCCCAGCTGGTGCACCGCCTGGAGCCGACCGACTGACCCGCGCTGCCGCCGATCGAGCGCACGCCCCGACCCGAGCCTGATGTCGCGGTCATCGAGACGACGATCGCGGGCGGGGGCGCCACGGCTCGGGCAGGTAACAGGTACGGGTGTGAGCACGCGCCCGACCCTGCCGGAAATTCACCAGCGCCGCCCGCCGTCCTGTGGACAGAGCCGCATTGTGGATAACCCGCTTACCGGCTCGCGGACTGGGTAGCGTGCTCCGCATGACAGACGAGCCCCTGCCGGAGGAGTCCGGTAACCCGCCGACCGACAACGACGAGCACCGCGAGCAGAAGGGCTCACCGGAGCAACCGTGGAGCCCCGGTGAGCAGCCCTACAGCGACCGCCCCGAGCAGGGCGGCGAGACCCCTGGCCCGGTGACCGTCGAGCCACCGGACTGATCGCGAAGGGTCAGAAGCGCTCGCGCAGCAGCTGGGCCGCCTCGGTCGCCCAGTAGGTCAGGATGATCTGAGCACCCGCACGCTTGATCGACGTGAGGGTCTCCAGCATGACGCCCTGCCGGTCGATCCAGCCGTTGGCCGCGGCCGCCTCGACCATCGCGTACTCCCCGGACACCTGATAGGCAGCGACCGGGACAGTCACGCGATCGCGCACGGCCGCGAGCACGTCGAGGTAGGGCAGGGCCGGCTTGACCATGACCAAGTCCGCACCCTCGGCGACGTCCAGGTCCACCTCACGCAGCGCCTCCCGGATGTTGCCGGGGCTCTGCTGATAGGTGCGGCGATCGCCCTGCAGCGTCGACTCGACGGCCTCACGGAAGGGGCCGTAGAAGGCGCCCGCGTACTTCGCGGCGTAGGCGAGCACCGAGACGTCCTGGTGGCCCGCCTGGTCCAGGGCCCGCCGGATCACGCCGACCTGGCCGTCCATCATGCCTGAGGGGCCGACGACGTGGGCGCCCGCCTCGGCCTGGGCCACGCCCATCTTGGCGTAGATCTCCAGGGTGGCGTCGTTGTCCACCGTGCCGGCGCCCGTCAGCACACCGCAGTGACCGTGGGAGGTGAATTCGTCCAGGCACAGATCACTCATCACGACCGTCGCGTCGCCGACCTCGGCGATCACGTCACGGATGGCCACGTTGAGGATGCCGTCCGGGTCGAGACCGGCCGAGCCCGTCTCGTCCTTGCTCTCGTTCGCGGGGACGCCGAAGAGCATGATGCCGCCGACACCGGCCGACACCGCCTCGTGGGCCGCCTTGCGCAGCGACTCCCGCGAGTGCTGGACGACGCCGGGCAACGACGAGATGGCCCGCGCCTCGGTCAGGCCTTCCTTGACGAAGACCGGCAGGATCAGCTCCGACGGGGCGACGCGCGTCTCCTCCACGAGACGCCGCATGGCCGCCGTACGCCGCAGCCGGCGCGGGCGGATGTCGGGGTACGACACGTTTGCTCCCTCAGCCAAGCCGGCCACCGGGGTCGGCCGAAACGAAGCCCGCCGCAAAGACCGGCGAAGCCGCCCGCGAACGGCCGGCCCAGCCGACCGCAAACGACCGGCGAACAAAGAAAGCCGACAGCAACCGCCCGCAAGCGGAGACAGGAGTCAGCAGTCAGCCACGAAAACCAGAAAGGCTCTCCCGACGAGCATATGCCGGAGAGAGCCCCACAGCCCCGGGCCGGCAGGCACACCCACCAGCCCGGGAGGAGAAGGTCAGCGGAACCGCAGCGCCGTCGGGCCCTGGACCTTGGAGCCGCGCCGCTGCTTGGCCGGCATGGCGGCGAGCTTCTCGCGGAGCTCGACCGCGTAGGAGGCCAGCGCCTCGACCAGGTCCGGCACGGACGCGTGCTGGGGCTGGACGTCGACGCGGAGGCCGAACTCCGTGGCGGTCTCGGCGGTCTTGGGGCCGATCACGGCGACGACCGTGCGGGCGTGCGGCTTGCCCGCGATGCCGACCAGGTTGCGGACCGTCGAGGACGAGGTGAAGAGCACCGCGTCGAAGCCGCCCGACTTGATGGCGTCGCGGATGTCGGCGGGCGGCGGGGCGGCGCGGACCGTGCGGTAGGCTGTGACGTCGTCCACCTCCCAGCCGCGCTCGATGAGGCCGGCGGCGAGCGTCTCGGTGGCGATGTCGGCCCGCGGGAGCAGCACGCGACCCACCGGGTCGAGGATCTCGTCGTGCGGCGAGAACTCGGCGAGCAGGCCCTCGCTGGACTGGTCGCCGGCCGGGATGAGCTCGGGCTGGATGCCGAAGGCGCGGACCGCGTCGGCCGTCGCCTCGCCGATGCAGGCGATCTTCACGCCGCCGAAGTGGCGGGCGTCGAGGCCGTGCTCGCCGAACTTCTCCCAGACCGCGCGGACCGCGTTGACCGAGGTGAAGACCACCCAGGCGTAGCGGCCGTCGACCAGCCCCTTGACCGCCCGCTCCATCTGGGCGGGCGTGCGGGGCGGCTCCACGGCGATGGTCGGCACCTCGCACGGGATCGCACCGTAGGCACGCAGCCGGGCGCTCATGGCCCCCGCCTGCTCCTTGGTGCGGGGCACGAGGACCTTCCAGCCGTAGAGCGGGCGGTTCTCCCACCAGCTCAGCTTGTCGCGCTCGGCCACGTCGCCGCCCACGGTCAGCACGACGCGGCCGGTGAAGCCGAGCGCCGCGGCGACGAAGCTGTCGACGGTCGAAGTCGTGGTGTATTGCGTCTCGCCCGTGCCGTCGCCGGTCACACCGACCGGGGTGCCCGGCTCGACGCCCGAGGCGAGCAGGCCGTCGCGGACGGCGGCCAGGTCGCCGGCGTCCACGGCCACGGCGAAGGAGCCCTTGAGGGCCGCCGCGGCGAGGGCGTCGAAGTCGAGGGCGGACACGTCGTCGACGTCGGCGACGGTGCGGACGGCCGGCAGCGGGACGCCCGCGTAGGTCGCGACGCCCTCCGCCTGGCCGAGGCCCGGAACCACCTCGAAGTGCACCGCCGTGCGGGCGACCGCCTGCACCTCGTGGACGACCGACTCATGCCCGAACGGGTCGCCGGCGACGAGGTGGACGGCGGACAGGCCGGACTTGGCCGCGGAGAGCAGCACCTTGGCGACGTCGCCGGGCGCGCCCTCGGCCGGGCTGAACTGCGTGTCCTCCGGGGCCTCCGCCTTGATCGCCGCGAGCAGCGACTCGGGGACGCCGCGGTCGTAGACGACCTGGTCGGCCTCGGCGAGGGTGTCGTGGGCCCGGCGCGTCAGCAGGCCCGGGTCTCCGGGTCCGGCGCCGACGAACGCGATGCGTCCGGCGCGGTTGCGGGCGGTGCGGGTGGTCATTCTGTGCTCCCCATCAGGGTGTCGGCGCCGGCCTCGAGGAGATCGGCGGCGAGCGCCTTGCCGATCTCCGCCGCGCCGGCGGGCGTACCGGTGCGCGACAGCCGGACAGCTCGGGCCCCGTCCGGGCTGATCACCGCACCGCGCAGGTAGATCTCGTCGCCGTGCTCGCCTTCGGCGAACTCGGCGTGTGCCGCGACCGGGGCGGAGCACCCGGCCTCGAGCGTTGCGAGCATCGCCCGTTCCGCCGTGACGGCGGCCCGGGACGGTGCGTGGTCGAGAGCCCCCAGGAGCTCGACCAGGTCTGACTGGCCGTCCCGGCACTCCACGGCCAGCGCACCCTGGGCCGGGGCGGGCAACATGAGCATCGGGTCCAGCGTCTCCGTGATCTCGGCGGCCCGGCCGATCCGGCTGACGCCGGCCCGGGCCAGGACGACGGCGTCGAGGTCGGCCTCGGGGCCGAGCACTCGGGCCATGCGGGTGTCGATGTTGCCGCGAATCGGCGTGACCTGCAACTCTAGGCCCAAGGCCCGCAATTGCGCGATTCGGCGCACCGCGCCGGTGCCCACGGTGGCACCCGGAGGCAGCTCGGCCAGGGTGCGGCCGCCGCGGGCGATGAGCACGTCCCGCGGGTCCTCACGCTCCGGCACCGCGGCGATGTGCAGGCCGGCGTGCGGCAGCGAGGGCAGGTCCTTGTAGCTGTGGACGGCGAAGTCGACCTCGTCGCGGAGCAGGGCCTCGCGCAGCGCGGTGACGAAGACGCCCACCCCGAGCTGGGTGACGGGCGCGCTGGACTTGTCGCCCGCGGTGACGACGCGCACGAGCTCGACGGGCCGGCCGGTGCGCCGGGTCAGCTCGTCGGCGACCAGCTGGCTCTGGGTCAGGGCGAGCTTGCTGCCTCGGGTGCCGAGGCGCAGGGGCGTGGTCACGCTTGTCCTCCGATCTCGGGCACGGCGGCGGCCGGGGTGGCGTGCGGGACGTCGAGGTCGAACAGCTCCCGCAACAGGGCCGCATATTGGTCGCCGCCGGGCTCGGCCGCAAGTTGGCGCACCCGCACGGTCGGCGAGTGCAGCAGCTGCTGGACGACGCGGTGCAGCGTGCGGGCGACGTCGGCGCGCTGGTCGTCGGTGAAGTCGGGCCGGCGCGCGTTGAGCTTGCCCAGCTCCGCGGCGACCACGTCCTCGGCCCGGGTGCGCAGGGCGGCCACCGTGGGGGCGATCTCGGCGCCGCGCATCCAGCCGAGGAAGTTGTCGACCTCGGACGCGACGATCTGCTCGACGGCGGCGGTCTCCGCGGCGGCGGGCAGGGTGCGGCGGGCGGCGGCGAGGCCGTCGATGTCGACGACGGTGACGTTCGGCAGGTCGGCGACCTCGGGCGCGACGTCGCGCGGCACGGCCAGGTCGAGCACGACCAGCGGGCGCTCGCGGCCGGCGAGGCGCTCGGCGGTGAGCACGGGCTCGGTCGAGGCGGTGGCGCTGACCACCAGGTCGGCCTCGGCCAGGGCGGCGTCGAGGGAGTCGAAGGGCACCGCTGTCGCGCCGTAGGCCTCGGCGAGCCGGGCCGCCCGCTCGGCGCCCCGGTTGGTGATCCGCAGCGGGCCGACGCCCGAGCGGGTGAGGGTGGCCACGGACAGGGCGCCCATGGCACCGGCCCCGATGACCAGGCCCGGACGGCCGGTGAGGTCGCCGCCGAGCACGTCCGCGGCGACGTCGAGCGCGGCGGTGACCACACTCTGCCCGGCGCGGTCGATGCCCGTCTCGGCGTGGGCGCGCTTGCCCACCCGCAGCGCCTGCTGCATCAGCTCGTGGAGCAGCCGGCCGGCCGAGTCGGCCTCCGTGGCGGCGTGGTAAGCGTCACGCAGCTGTCCCAGGATCTGGGCCTCGCCGACCACCATCGAGTCGAGACCGGACGACACCCGGAACGAGTGCCGCACCGCCGCCTCGTCGTAGTGCACGTAGAGGTGGCCGGCGAGCTCGTTGGCGCCGATGCCGGACTCCTCGGCGAGCACGTTGCAGACGTCGCCGAGACCGCCGTGGAAGCCGGTGACCGCCGCGAAGACCTCGACGCGGTTGCAGGTGGAGAGGACCACGGCCTCCCGCACGTAGGGCTGGGCGACGAGCTTCTGCAGGACGGCCGGGATGTCCGGGCCGGGGATCGAGAGTTGCTCGAGGGTGCCCACCCGGGCGGTCCGGTACGACGCTCCGACGCTGAGCAGGTTCACGACCCGACCGCCTCCTGGTTTTCGCCGTCCTCCTCCGCCGTCCGTCCGCCGGGCAGAGCGGTCAGGGAGGCCTTGCGGTGCTCGTGGAAAGAAAGGATCTGCAGCTCGATGGCCAGGTCGACCTTGCGGACGTCGACCCCGGCCGGGACCGAGAGCACGCACGGCGCGAAATTGAGGATGCTGGTGACCCCCGCGGTCACCAGCTCGTCCGCGACGCCCTGCGCGGCGGTCGGCGGGGTCGCGATGACCCCGATGGTGATGCCCTCGTCGACGACGGCCCGGCCGAGCTCGCCGACGTGCCGCACGGTGAGCCCGTGGATCCGCTTGCCGACCTGGTCGTGGTCGGCGTCGAAGAGGGCGACGATGCGGAACCCGCGACTGGCGAACCCGGCATAGCCGGCCAGCGCGTGCCCGAGGTTGCCCAGCCCCACCAGGGCGACGTTGCGCCGCTGGTCGAGCCCGAGAATGTATTCGATCTGGTCGATCAGCAGGGTGACGTCGTAACCGACGCCCCGGGTGCCGTAGGACCCGAGGTGCGACAGGTCCTTGCGCAGCTTGGCCGAGTTGACCCCGGCCGCCGCGGCGAGACCCTCGCTGGAGACGGTGTCCGCCCCGGCCTCGGAGAGGTGGTGCAGTGCCCGGAGGTATTCGGGCAGTCGCGCGATAGTGGCCTCGGGGAGATCCGGGAAAGCAGGCACCCCGCCGGCGTTGCCGGACGTGTTTCCATGACGCTGCTGACTCATAAGACTCCGTGCCGACAAGGTGGCGAACCTGCGGTGAGCCCTCTGTGGCCTGGATGGACCGGCTGTGGTAGCGGGGCTCGTCGGAGTCACAGAGTAAGCGCTTGTGAAGGCGTGCACAAATCGCGATCTTGATAGCGTAACTGGACAAAGATCGAGTCTACGTGTTATTCGCACGCGGACTCCTGTCCGAGTATTACCGCTTCTCGTCGCGAACGGCCACCAACGTCGCCATCCCGACGACGAGTATCACAGTGGCTTGCGCAATGCCCCCGTGGCGTGACCTAAAGAGCGGCGGCGAGGGTCACGGCCTCGAGCAGCGTGTCGGCCACCGGGATGCCGGTCGCCCGCAGCCGCACCGGGTCCGTGAAGCCACCGGTGTAGAGCACGGCCGCCGCCCCCACCGAGGCCGCCGCGTCCGCGTCGTCCACCGAGTCGCCGATCAGCACGCACTGCGAGCCTGGGATCCCCAGCTGCCCGAGGTGCCGCGCGAGGTGGCCGGCCTTGAGACCGCCGTCGACCTCGGTGGGCCGCCCGTCCACGCGCGCGAAGACGCCGGCCAGGCCGCGCGACTCGACCGCCGGGATCAGCTCGTCGTGGAACCACATGGAGAGCAGGGACTGCGTACCGGACCAGGCCTTGATCGCCGCCTCGGCGTCGGCCGCCAGCGGGATCGTGGTGAGGCCCAGCCGGTAGGCGTCGTGGAAGATCCGGTCGAGCTCCTCGAACTCCTCGTCCGAGATGGCCCGCTCGAGGATCTCGGCATAGAACTCGGAGACCGGCCGCCGGAAGCGGCGCCGGTGCTCGTCGGAGTCGACGCTGCGCCCGCCGATGGAGGCGAAGGTCTGATTGGTCGACGCGACCACCAGCGTCAGGTCGTCGAGCAGCGTGCCGTTCCAGTCCCAGACAAGATGAGTGCGAGCCACGGCGAGAATCTACAGCCGCGGGGCCCCCGGAGGTCGAGCCATATCCCGAAGCAGGCGTTCTTCCTCCACGCGCCAGTAACCGTGCTCCTTGCCGTCGAGCAGCACCACCGGCACCCGATCGCCGTAGTCCCGCTCCAGCTCGATCGAGTCCGCGACCTCCACCCGCGTCCATCCGCCGGGCGCGATCCGCTCCAGCACGGCCTCCGCCTCCTCGCACAGATGACACCCGGTCCGGCTGATCAACGTCAGGCGCGTCACCCTTTTCCCTCCCCACGAGAGCAAACCCAAAAGCCCAGAAAGCGGAACCTACGCACGACCGGCTCCCCCACCCGCAGACCCCGCCGCCCGGTGGGTCCGGCGTGGCCAATGGTCAGGTCTGAAAGCCCCCGCACCGAAACTACCCGTGGTCCCGGCACTGACCTCTCGAGCCCCGCCGCCAGAAAACGCCCCGACGACGCACAGCCTGTGCGCACCCGATCGCGCACGGTCAGGCATCGTGACAGATACGTTCAGTGCCGCTTCTGTGCCCCTTCGTACACTTTTTCCGTGACGCACACATTGTGCGACTCCTCGTGCTCAGATGCCGCAATACTTCGCGTCTGTGTAACGGAGTCCACATCCGTGGGTGAGGCAGGTCCCTCCGTGAGGACCGCTTCACCCCGTTTTGTTGTGGGCGCTTCTCGGTCACCCCCTCATCGACGGCCCGCCGGGTCAAGGAGGCGCAGTGAGTCATGTGTACGCCGGCGATCCGTACAGCCGCGACGCGTTCGCGGTCCAACCGTCGCTCCCGGAGGGGTTGAGAACTCTCCGCGCGGGCGTCGCCAACGCCATCCGCGGCGACGGCCCGAAGCGGACGCGCAACCGGCCGCACCCCAACGAGTCGCCCAGCCGGCACCTGCCGTCGACCGGCAACTCGAAGACCGGCAGCCGGATCGCCCCGGGACGCCCGCAGCCCCCGCAGCAGCCCGGCCCCGACCGACGGGAGACCGGCAGCGACCCGACCGTCGTCGTCCCGTCGCAGAGCACCGGCTCGCCCGAGCCGCCGAAGTACCCGGCCCGCCCCGACCCCACCGACGCCGCCGCCGAGGTCTGGGCGCTGGTCGAACGCGCGCAGGCCGGCGACTCGGCCGCGTTCGGGCTCATCTACGACCGGTACGTCGACACGGTCTTCCGCTTCGTCTACTTCCGCGTGGGCAACCGCCAGCTCGCCGAGGACCTGACCTCCGACACGTTCCTGCGCGCCCTCAAGCGCATCGGCAGCTTCACGTGGCAGGGCCGGGACCTGGGCGCCTGGCTCGTCACGATCGCCCGCAACCTGGTCGCCGACCACTTCAAGTCGGGCCGCTACCGGCTCGAGGTCACCACCGGTGACGTCCTGGACGCCGACCGCGAGGACCGTGGCCCCGAGGGCAGCCCCGAGGCGGCCGTCGTCGACCACATCACCAACGTGGCCCTGCTCACCGCGGTCAAGCAGCTCAATCCCGAGCAGCAGGAGTGCATCGTGCTGCGCTTCCTGCAGGGCTTCTCGGTGGCCGAGACCGCGCAGACCATGGGCAAGAACGAGGGCGCCATCAAGGCCCTGCAGTACCGGGCGGTGCGGGCCCTGGCCCGGCTCCTGCCCGAAGGGTTCCAGTGGTGACCACGGGTTATTCGTTGTCGATCTTTCCCGGCCCGCGGACGCCGGACCCCCGCCCGCGAACGTCGATCTTTCCCGGCGCGCGAGCGCAGCTCGCACCCGTAACCGCGCCCCCGGCTCGTGCGTTTGTCCGGGTGCGACCCGAGGTGGACCAACGGTCCGCCGGATCCGTCGCGCCCGCCGGCAGCTTCGCCGGCGTTTCAGTCACGAGCGAAGGGAGGTGCCCACGGTGAGACTCGACTTCTTCGATCGCCGGAGCGCCGAGCGCTTCGCGGAGCTTCTCGACACCACCGATGCCGGCCGCGGCCAGCACGCCCGCGGCCAGGCCGACGACCAGCTCGCCGAGCTGGTCGCCATCGCGCACAGCCTCTCCGCGGCGCGCCCCGGGGCCCAGGTGGACCCGGAGTTCCGGACGGGCCTGCGTGCCATGCTGGTCGCCGCGGCCGAGCGGGACGGGATCGGGGCCACGGCCCCTGCCGCGGACGAGGAGTCCGAGGCCGCCGCCCCCGTCCGGAAGCTGTTCGGCCGGACCGGGCGCCGCATCCGGGCCCGCGGGGTGATCGTCATCGGCGTCGCCGCCAGTGCGATGGCCGTCTCGGGAATCTCCGCCGCGAGCGAGAGTGCCGCACCGGGCGACGCCCTCTACGGCGTCAAGCGTTCCACCGAACGAGCCCAGCTGGCCATGGCCGGCTCGGACATCACCCGCGGGCAGCTGTCGCTGACGTTCGCCCGCAACCGGCTCGCCGAGGCGGCCGCGATGCGGGGGGACGACGTGAAGTTCCGCGACGCCCTGGACGACATGGACGCCGACACCAAGCAGGGTGTCAAGCTCCTCACGTCCGGGGCCGTCACGCGGAAGGAGACGACCGGCCTGGCGTCGGTCGACTCGTTCGTGGACAGCCAGCGCCGGCTGCTCACGCCGGCCGTGGACCGGCTCGGACCGGTCAACCAGGAGCGGGCGCAGAAGTCGCTGTCGCTGCTCGACGCCGTCGAGAAGCGCTCGAAGACCCTGCGCGAGCGGCTCGGCTGCTCCCCGGTGCCCGCCGTCTCCGGCAGCGACGCGCTCGGGCCGAAGCTGGGCCAGTGCGAGACCCGGGGCAGCACCAAGTCCTCCGGGGGCACCGAGAAGCACCAGGGCCGGCGGGACCAGGACGACCAGAAGTCCGCCACGTCCGAGAAGGACACGAAGACGACGAAGGACGGGACCGACGAGGAGCCCCGCCCGGGCAAGTCGTCGCCGCAGCCCGGCTCGTCGAGCAAGACGGCCGGCCCGTCCGGCGACGAGGACGACCAGGGTGACGCCGGCGCGGACGACATCAGCGACATGAGCACGACGTCGCCGACGGACCCCGCCGACGAGGACAGCCCCGAGCCGGTCATCTCCGTCGACCCGGCGAACCCGCCGACCGACGCGGAGAAGGGCCTGCTGGGCGGGCTGCTCGGCAACCTCTTCGGGAACAAGTAGCGCACAGGCAGGACATGGCGAGGGGCGGTGCCGGTGTGAAACCGGGGCCGCCCCTCACTGTCCATGGTGACCAGAAACCGCCCCGGACGCAACGCCGAAAACGCCCCCGTCCGCGCCGGAAAACGCGCCGGGCTCAGCGTCCGAACGGGTCCGGCCGCTTCTCCAGCAGCGTGTAGAGCGTCGCTTGGATCGTCTCGCGCACCTGGTCGGCGAGGTTGTAGACGACCATCGGATCGTCGGCGTATTCGGTCAGGTGCGCGGTCGGGATCGGCTCGCAGAACTCGATCAGCCACTTGCTCGGCAACGGCACGAGCCCCAGCGGCCCCAGCCACGGGAACGTGGGCGTGACCGGGAAGTAGGGGATGCCCAGCAACCGGGCGAGCGGCTTGAGGTCGGCCAGGATGGGATAGATCTCCTCGGCCCCGACGATGGCGACGGGCACGATGGGCGTACCCGTGCGCAGTGCGGCCGACACGAACCCACCGCGACCGAAACGCTGCAGTTTGTAGCGGTCGGCATAGCGTTTGCCGATGCCCTTGAAGCCCTCGGGGAAGACGCCGACCAGCTCGCCCTCGCTCATCAGACGCTCGGCGTCGGGGTTGCAGGCCACTGTCGCGCCGGCCTTGCGGGCCAGCTCGGACAGCACCGGCACCCGGAAGACCAGGTCGGCGCCGAGCAGCCGGAGCCAGCGCTCGGCCGGATGGGTGTCGCGAAGGGCGGTCGACAGCATCAGCGCGTCGAGGGCCAGGGTGCCCGAGTGGTTGCCCACGATCAGGCCGCCGCCGTTGTCGGGGACGTGCTCGATGCCGTACACCTCGGTGCGGAACCAGTCGCGGTAGAGCACGCGCAGCATGGGGTGGAAGACGGTGTCGCTGAGCTCGGGGTCGAAGCCGAACTCGTCGACCTGGTACGCCCCGGCGAGCCGCCGCCGCAGGAAGGCCAGCCCGCGCGCCACCCGCTGATCCCAGATGTCCACCGGATCCGGCTCCTCGGGCAGAGGAATGGGCCGCCTGCCGTTCAACTGCTTCGGCGCGGCCGGCTGCGGCAGCACGAAGTCGGCGTGACCGGGCAGCGCGGTGTGGAAGTCGTCCTGGGTCACGGCGCCACCGAGGCCCGGACCCGGCGGATGCCGTCGAGGATGGCATTTTCCGCCGCGGTGAGCCGGTCGGCGGTCAGCGACGAGCCGTTCCGGTGCCCGGCGATGAACTCGTCGAAGGCGGCCGCGGTCGTGCGCGGGGTGAAGCCGAACTCCTTGACCAGCCGGCTCGTGTCGACCACCCGGCCGTGCACGAACAGGTCGATCTGGTCCAGCCCGATCTGCCCGATGCCCACGGCGCGGGCGACGCCGCTCAGCGAGGAGAGCGTGCCCTCGGGCACGGCGACGGAGATGCGCCCGGCCCGGCGCACGGCCTGAGAGAGCGCGAGGACGCCCGCGCCGGCGACGTTGAACGTGCCGGGGTGGTCCTCGATCACCGAGCGGTGCAGCACCTCGAGCGCGTCGTCGACGTGCACGAACTGCAGCCGGGCGTCGCGGCCGAAGACCGTCGGCACCACCGGCTGGGCGAAGTAGCGGGTGAGCGTCGTCTCGGCGGTCTCGCTGATCATCGGCGCGAAGCGCAGCACGGTGGCCGCGACCTCGGGCCGGCGCCGGCGGAAGCCCCGGACGTAGCCCTCGATGTCGAGGATGTCGCGCGCGAACGAGCCCCGGGGCACCGCGCGCGGCTCGGTCTCCTCGGTGAAGACCGCGGGGTCGCGGAAGGAAGCGCCGTAGGCCGCCGTGGACGAGCGCACGACGAGCTTGCGCAGGGCGGGAGCGCCCTGCGCGGCGGCGAGCAGCTGCATCGTGCCGATGACGTTCTGCTCTTTCATCGCCGCCCGGCCGCCGTGGTGCGGGTCGGGGGCACCGGTGACGGCCATGTGCACCACGGCCTCGGCGCCGAGATCGGCGACCACGCCGGAGGCGGCACGCGCGTCGGCCTGGATCAGCTCGACATCCTCCAGCAGACCCGCGAGGGCCGGTGGAGCGTCGTGCGGATCCAGGCCGATGACACGCTCGACCCGGGGGTCGGCCGCCAGCCGGGACGCCACGCGGGCGCCGAGATAGCGACTGACCCCGGTGACCACGACGATGCGCGGCGGGGCCGCGGCTTCAGAGGACACCACGGGCGCGCCCCTCACGTGCGGCGGAGTCGGGAACGGCAAGCACGCGGGCCGGGCAGAGCGCCCGGCCGGGCGTCACTTGCCGAGACGGCGACGCTGGACGCGGGTCTTGCGCAGCAGCTTACGGTGCTTCTTCTTCGCCATACGCTTGCGGCGCTTCTTGACCACGGAGCCCATACGTCATGCCTCTCGAAACCATGTGGGGCCGGCCACGACGCACAGCAGCACGCGCCGACCGGACTGACAGCGGTTGCCCGTCGACCGCGGCGGCACCGAGCCGCACACAGGTATCACAGGGCGAACCGGTCCAGCGTAGCCGCCGCGCCGCGCAGGGACCAACACGACCCCCTAGGCGGTCTGTGAGAAGGCTCCCCGCAGGTACGTGTGCACGGCGTGCTCGGGCACCCGGAACGACCGGCCCACGCGGACCGCGCTGAGCTCCCCGCCGTGCACGAGCCGGTAGACGGTCATCTTGGAGACCCGCATGAGCGACGCGACCTCGGCGACCGTGAGGAACCGCACCTCGGCGAGGCGCTCCTCGGTCTGCGTCTGGGCTGGACCTGTCATCTGTCCGCACCGATCCTTTCGCAGGCGCCCGCCGGGCTGAGGTGGCGGGCGCGCGTGTCACCAGAACGGTAGCGAGGGACACGTGATCAGGGCGCTACGTTCCGTGAAATCGGAGGGTAAAAGTCAAGCCGACACGCCCGGAATCGCCGTTTGTCGCCCGTTCGGGGGGCTACTTGCGAGAGGTGAGCGCTTTGCCGAAGAACGCGACGTTCGCCGGGCGCTCGGCCAGGCGGCGCATGAGATAGCCGTACCACTGCTCGCCGTAGGGCACGTACACCCGGACGGTGTGCCCCGCCCCGGCCAGCCGCGTCTGCTCCTCCGGCCGCACCCCGAAGAGCATCTGGAACTCGAACTCGTCGGCCTGCCGGTCGAACCACCGCGCCCGGTCCTCGGCGATCGCGATCAGCCGCGGGTCGTGCGTCGCGACCATGGGATAGCCGTCGCCCGACATGAGGATGTTGAGACAGCGCACGTACGCCTTGTCCACGTCGAGCGTCGACTGGTAGGCCACCGACTCCGGCTCCGCGTAGGCGCCCTTGCACAGCCGCACCCGCGACCCGGCCGTCGCCAGCTCGCGGCAGTCGCCCTCGGTGCGCCGCAGATAGGCCTGGAGGACGGCGCCCGTGGCCGGGAAGTCCTTGCGCAGATCGGCCAGGATCTCCAGCGTCGAGTCGGTCAGCGTGTGATCCTCGGCGTCGAGCGTCACGGTCGTGCCCGCCTCGGCCGCCGCCGCGCAGATCGCGCGCGCGTGGTCGTACGCCATCCGCTCGTCGATCTTCTGCCCCACCGCCGAGAGCTTCAGGCTCACCTCGGCCGCCGGCGTGAGCCCGGCGGTCTTGAGCCGCTCGAGCAGCAGCACATATTGCTCGCGCGTCGCGGTCGCCTGCTCCGCGGTCAGCGTGTCCTCGCCGAGATGGTCGAAACTGACCGCCAGCCCGTCATCGGCGAGCGCCCGCCCGGCCCGCAACGCGTCGTCGGCCCCCGCCCCTGCGACGAAGCGCCGGACAACCCCTTTGCTGACCGGGACGGAGGACACCAGCCGCTCCAGGCGGGACGACCCGGCGGCGGCGAGAAAGACGGATCGGAGCATGAGGCGAGCGTATCGCCCGAACCGGAGAGGGTCGCGTCAACCGCCGCCGCGCAGGCGTGTGCAGGGGGTCGGCGGGAGGCTACGGTTGTCGGGTGAACTTCGATGCGTACGCGCGCACCGCCGTCGAGCTGGTCAACGCCGGCCTCACGGACCTCGAGCAGGCGAAGGGCCTCTTCGGCGACGAGCTCGGCTGGATGGCCGCCGAGGTCACCGAGAAGGATCTCACCGTCCTGCGCCGCGCCCAGCGCCGCCTGCGCGACGTCTTCGAACACGGCACCGGCGGCCGCGACCACGACGCGGTGGCCGAGCTCAACCTGCTCCTGGCGGCCTACCCCGTCCAGCCCCGCATCTCCGGCCATGACACCTCCGACTGGCACATGCACGTCACCGGCCGAGGCGCCTCCGTCAGCGCCGAATACCTCGCCGGCGCGGTCTGGGGCCTCTCCGTCTGGCTCTGCGAATACGGCAGCGCCCGCTTCGGCATCTGCGCCGACGACCGCTGCGGCAACGTCTACCTCGACACCTCCTCCAACAACTGCCGCCGCTTCTGCTCCGAACGCTGCGCGACGCGCTCGCACGTGGCCGCCCACCGAGCCCGCAAGCGCGCTGCCACCCTCACCCCGGCCTGACCCGGGTTATCCACAACGGCGCTCTGTCCACAGGCCTCTCCCCCGGCGCACGCCTTTTCCGCCACACTGATCCAGGGTGGCTTCCCCCTGGGAGGGCGGGCTTGCGGCCGGCGGACGCGCGGTCGCTACAGGGTCACCCCGAAGAGCGCGATTTCCCAGGTACGCGCGGCACGTCACCGCAACGCCCGGGCTCGACCGGCGGCATTATTTCGAGTTGCCGGCGGCCGCGATGCACGCTCAGCCGCGAGATCGGTCGTCACTCGCGGCCGGCCAGCACCCGAAGCCAGTGGCACGTGGCGCGCGAGACGATCTACCAGGCCTCGACGTCCAGGCCGCGTCAGCCTGCGCCGGGATCTGGCCGCCGCTCTGCGCAGCGGCTGGGCCGTGCGACGCCCGCACCGCGAACCGGGACGACGCTCGCAACGCTTCTCCAGCCCCATAGGCATGATCAGTGACCGGCCGGGCACGGATGACCCTCGGCTGGGAAACCCTCACCGAGGGCGGGCTTGCGGCCGGCGGACGCGCGGTCGCTGCGGGGGTCACCCCGAAGAGCGAATTCCCCAGGTACGGGCGGCACGTCACCGCAACGCCCGGGGCTCGACTGGCGGCCGCCGCGCGTGTGCCGTCCCGGCCCGATCACGCGGCCGCCGCCCGGGTCGGTGGTCACTCCCGCCCTGAGTCACGGGCTCGACCGCTGAGGTTCCACAGCACGGCATAGATCAGCAGGCCCACCGCGACGCCCGACATGCCACCCGTCACCACCTGACGCATCGCGGCCGCCGAGTGAACAGCCTCGGAGATGCCGATATCGCGCCACACCATCTTCAGGGCCACGCCGGCCAGGCCCGCGAGCACCACCAGGGTCGATGCCCACAAGCGCCCGGCTGTCCCGAGCGTGGTGCGTGACGGGACGGGACGACGGGGAGTGCGGCGGAGCCAGTTTCCCAGCCAGGCGGCGATGACCAGCGCTCCGGCGAGGGTGCTGCCCCACCAGAGTGCCTCGGTGACCGCCGGCGAATCCGGCAGAGGCGACCATGTGACGGAGCCGTTCTCGTGGACGAGCGCGTCCCACAACAGGTGGGTCAGCACTCCTATTACCGCGGAGACGACGACCCACGCCGTCTGCGCGGCCGGGGACCAGCGGAAGTCGTCCGCGACCTCGGACAAGCGCCCCGCTGCCGACTCCGGCAGCAAGGCGAGGAGGGGTCGCTTGAGCACCTGATGGAACAGCACGAGCAGGAGCAGCGTGATGACGGTCCCGGCCACCAGCCCGGTGCCGAGCTGGTGGGTGTAGGTCAGGTTGAAGTCGCTGTACGGTCCCCAGTCGGCCGACGTGGCCTGCGGCAGCAGATAGGGCAGGTCCGGAGCCAGCGCCCCGGCGACCAGGGCCGACGCACGAACGGGCGGCGGCTGAGCACCAGGATCGCGGCGGGATGGCTGAGAGTGAAGGGCATCAGGCGGCTCCGGGTCGCGGTCGATCGTGGTCAGGAGCCTACTGAGCTGGGGCGATGGACCGCGGGCGGTCAGGCGTGCGTGGTCGCCGGGGTGTTGGTGCCGGCCGGGGTCAGGTGGCGGCGGGCGAACTCCAGGGACTCGCGAAGATCACGTTCGCGGACGTCGCGGCTTGTCACCTTACGAGTGGAGACTTCCAGAGCGACCGAGCCCGTGAAGCCGCGGCCCGCGAGGGAGCGGAGCAGCTCGGCGCACGGCTGGTTGCCGCGGCCCGGGACCAGGTGCTCGTCGCGGCCCTCGCCGCTGCCGTCGCCGAGGTGGACGTGCTTGAGGCCGGCGCCCATCCGGTCGGCCAGGGCCAGGGCGTCGGTGCGGGCGGCGGAGCAGTGGGAGAGGTCCAGCGTGTACGCGTCGAAGCCGGTCTCGGTCGGGTCCCAGCCGGGCTGGTAGGGGACGAAGGTGCGGCCGGCCATGCGTACCGGGAACATGTTCTCGATCGCGAAGGTGATGTCCGGGTGCTTGGCCTGCACCTTGGCCAGCCCGGGGACGAAATTGCGGGCATAGTCGCGCTGCCAGGTGAAGGGCGGGTGCACGACGACGGTCGGGGCGCCCAGGGTCTCGGCGAGCTCGGCCGCCTTGGCGAGGCGCTCCCAGGGGTCGGGGCTCCACACCCGCTGGGTCACGAGCAGGCACGGGGCGTGCACCGAGAGGACCGGCACGCCGTAGTGCTGGGACAGCCCCTGCAGGGCGCCGGCGTCCTGGCTCACGGCGTCGGTCCACACCATGACCTCGACGCCGTCGTAGCCGACCGCGGCCGCCATTTCGAACGCGGCCGCGGTCGGCTCGGGGAAGACCGAGGAGCTGGACAGGAGTACCGGGACACTCGAGCTCACGCCTCAAGGGTAGTCCGGCCGCACACCGCTGCCAGTCGCGTCCGCCGTGAAAGGAGCAACCGCCGCGAAAGGAGCAACCGCCGCCGTGGACAGGAAGGCCGTGGACAGGAAGCAGGCCGGGGAGAACAGCTCGCGAGCGGCCCGCCGCCGGGTGACTTCACGGGTACGCGCGTACGCTGTCGCAGGTGAGTCGCCGTACCCAGGTCCGCATCGTCATGGACGACGCGGCCGCCGCCCGTGCCCGCGAGGTCGAGCTCGACTTCCCCCGCGAGTGGATCGAGTTCACCGATCCGGCCGACGACCAGCATGTCGTCCGGGCCGACCTGACGTGGTTGCTGTCCCGCTGGACCTGCGTCTTCGGCTCGGCCTGCCACGGCATCATCGCCGGGCGCGCGCAGGAGGGCTGCTGCTCGCACGGGGCGTTCTTCACCGACGCCGACGACGAGAACAGGACGAAGGCCGCCGCGGCGAAGCTGACGCCGGAGAATTGGCAGCACTATCGCAAGGGTTTCAAGAACTACACGGAGCTGGACACGATCGACGGGTCGAAGCCGGCCCGGCGGACGGCCACCCAGGCGGGTGACGGCCCGTGCGTGTTCCTCAACGACGCCGACTTCGCCGGGGGCGGCGGCTGCGCTCTGCACGCCCAGGCGTTGCGCGACGGCGTGCACCCGCTGACGTACAAGCCGGATGTGTGCTGGCAGTTGCCCGTACGCCGGGAGCAGGACTGGACGAAGCGGCCGGACGGCACGAAGTATCTGCTCTCCACGCTGACCGAGTTCGATCGGCGCGGCTGGGGGCCGGGCGGGCACGACCTCGACTGGTGGTGCACCTCGTCGCCGGACGCGCACGTGGGCACCGAGCCGATGTACAAGTCCTACGGTCCGGAGCTCATCGCCCTCATCGGGCAGGACGCCTACGACGAGCTGGCCCGCCTCTGCGACCAGCGGCTCGCCCTCGGCATCGTCGCCGTGCACCCGGCGACGGCCGCGGCGATGCCGCCGCGGCAGCAGGGCGGCCGTGAACCGGCCACCCCGCCGCAGGAGTGAGCGGGCCGATCAGGGCTCGAACTTGTAGCCCAGACCCCGCACGGTCACGATGTAGCGCGGCGCCGACGGCTCGGGCTCGACCTTCGAGCGCAGCCGCTTGACGTGCACGTCCAGCGTCTTGGTGTCGCCCACATAGTCGGCGCCCCAGACCCGGTCGATCAGCTGGCCGCGGGTGAGCACCCGGCCGGCGTTGCGCAGCAGCAGCTCGAGCAGCTCGAACTCCTTGAGCGGCAGCTGCACGCCGCTGCCGTCCACGGTGACGACGTGGCGCTCGACGTCCATCCGGACCGGCCCGGCGGCCAGGGTGGGGGTGGTGACCTCGGGGGCCTCCGCGCCCTGGCGGCGCAGCACGGCCCGGATCCGCGCGACGAGCTCGCGCGGCGAGTAGGGCTTGGTGACGTAGTCGTCGGCACCGATCTCGAGGCCGACGACCTTGTCGATCTCACTGTCGCGGGCCGTCACCATGATGATGGGGACGGCGGAGCGCTGCCGCAGCTGCCGGCACACCTCGGTGCCGGACATCTCGGGCAGCATGAGGTCGAGCAGGACGATGTCGGCACCGGTCCGGTCGAACTGGGTCAGCGCCGAGGTGCCGGTCGCTGCGACCGAGACCTCGAAGCCCTCCTTGCGGAGCATGTACGACAGGGCGTCGGAGAACGACTCCTCATCCTCGACCACGAGCACGCGAGCCAATGGAGGCTTCCTTTCCTGGTCCGCCGGCCGTCAGGCCGAGGGAAGTCCGGCCGCGCCGGACTCGATCTCAATCGCGGCCGGTAACGGCAGCGGGGTTTCCGGGGGTCGCGCCGGTAGGCGCAAGGTGAACGTCGAGCCACCGCCGAGCTTGCTGGACACCTCGACGCGGCCGCCGTGGTTGGTGGCGATGTGCTTGACGATGGCGAGGCCGAGGCCGGTGCCGCCGGTGGAGCGGGATCGCGCCTGGTCGGCCCGGTAGAACCGCTCGAAGATGCGGTCGACGTCGTGCGGGGCGATGCCGATGCCCTGGTCGGTCACGTCGATCTCGATGAAGTCGTCGTCCTGGCGCATGGTCAGGGACACCCGCGTGTCCTCGCCCGAGTACGCGATGGCGTTCTCCACGAGGTTGGTCACCGCGGTGGCGATCTGGCTGTCGCTGCCGTAGACCGTCGCGCCCTTGGGCCCGGCGTAGGAGACCTCGATGTTCTTCGCCGAGGACGTGGTGCGGGTGCGGTCGATGACCTCGGCGATGACCCAGTCGAGGGCGACCGGCTCGGGGGTGGGCAGCGGCTCGGCGCCCTGCAGGCGGGTCAGCTCGAGCAGCTCGTTGACGAGCCGGCCCATCCGGGCGGACTCGTGGTGGATGCGGTCGGCGAAGCGCCGGGCGGCGATCAGGTCCTCGGACTGCTCGCCGAGCTCGGCGGAGGGCAGCTCGGTGGCGTCGAGCAGCGCCTCGGCCAGCAGCTGCAGGGCGCCGATCGGGGTCTTGAGCTCATGGCTCACGTTGGCCACGAAGTCGCGCCGCACCCGGGCCAGCCGGTGCGACTCGGTCACGTCGGCCGCCTCGACGGCCACGTGGGTCGAGTTCAGCGCCACCGCCCGCAGGTGCAGGCCGAGCGGCGCGCTGGCGCTGCCGGCCCGGCCGCGGGGCAGATCAAGTTCCACTTCCCGGCGTACGCCGGTGCGCCGCACCTGGCCCGCGAGCGTGCGCAGGATGGGGTGCGCCGCGATCGTGCCGGGCGCCCCACCGGAGCGCAGCAGGCCCATCGCCCGGGCGGCCGGGTTGACCAGGACGGGCTCGTCGTCGCCGTCGAGGACGACCACGCCGACCCGCAGTGAGTCCAGGCTCTTGCGACCGAGGCCCTTGAGCCCGGTCTTGCCCGGCCCCTCGTCCGTGTCGATCTTGCGACCCCCCTCGCTCGGTCCGGCCGCGGAGGGGCCGGACGAGATGCCAGCTCCGGACGACCGGCGACGGGACACCAGGAACCCCGCCACCACGCCGACGGCGAGGCCGATGAGGAGGAGAAGGATGCCGGTCACCGTGTCCACGCAGCGATCGTAGGGTCATTGTTTACCTGGACCCTAAGGCTAAACGGACATATCCGGCGCGCTTCGAGGAATGTTCATCACTCGGTCCGGCGTCGTTCACCGGCGTTCACGCCGAGGCCGCCGGGCACTCCTACCGTAGCCCTGGCAAGCTTGCTCATCACGGCTGCCGGCGAGAAGGTGCGGCGGCCCTACCAACCCGGGACGTAATCATGCGCGAAGGATTTCAGGCGGACCTCGACGAGGTCAGCCGCCTGCTGGTGACCATGGCGGAGGCCGTCCGTGCCGCGCTGCGCAAGGCGACGAGCGCCCTGCTGACCGCCGACCGGGAAGCCGCCGAGGGGGTGCTCGCCCGCGACGCCGAGGTCGACGAGATCTACAGCCAGGTCGAGCTGAAGGTCGCCGACACCATTGCCCGCCAGGCCCCGGTGGCCTCCGACCTGCGGATGGTCATCACCGCCCTGCACATCTCCGCCGACATCGAGCGCATGGGCGACCTCGCCGAGCACGTCGCCAAGACGGCCCTGCGCCGCCACCCGTCGCCGGCCGTCCCGGCCGAGCTGCGCCCGGTCTTCCAGCAGATGGCCGAGGTCGCCGACCGGATGGCCGACAAAATGATCACCGTCCTGGCCAACCCCAGCGCCGAGCTCGCCGCGGAGCTGGAGAAGGACGACGACGCCATGGACGACCTCGAGCGCGATCTCTTCAAGATCATGCTCGCGGACGACTGGCCCTACGGCGCCGAGACCGCCATCGACGGCGCCCTGCTCGGCCGCTTCTACGAGCGCTACGCCGACCACGCCGTCAACTCCGGCGAGCAGATGATCTACCTGATCACGGGCACGCCGGTCGACCTGCAGGACTGAGCCGCACGCACTTCTCAGGGGTGAGGAGAAGGCCGGGATGCCACGGGGGCATCCCGGCCTTTTCGCCGACTCGCCCAGCCCGCCCTCCGTGGTTTCAGAGGGGCGTTGCACCAGCGTCTTGGTCGAGGAGTTCAACCAGGCGTTCGGCGGGGGTTCCCAGCCGAGGGTGATCCGTGGCCGGCCGTTGAGTTCGGCGGCCGCGGCAGCGAGGTGTTCAGGGCTGGGGAGCAGGGCGTCTCGCACGCAGCCACGACCCGGCCGGGCGGCCGGTGGATGACCGCCCGGTGTGGATGACGTCGTGGGTCAGCGGCCCTGGTTGGCGACCGCGGCGGCGGCTTCCTTGGCCGTTTCGGGGTCGAGGTAGGCGCCGCCGGGGGTGGTGGGGGTGAGGTTGTCGTCGAGGTCGTAGCGCAGCGGGATGCCCGTGGGGACGTTCAGCTTGGCGATGGCCTCGTCGGAGATCTGGTCCAGGTGCTTGATGATGGCGCGCAGCGAGTTGCCGTGGGCGGCGACGAGGACCGTCTTGCCGGCGCGCAGGTCCGGGACGATCTGGTCGTACCAGTAGGGCAGGGCGCGCAGCAGGACGTCCTTGAGGCACTCGGAGCGCGGCTTCAGCTCCGGCGGCAGGGCGGCGTAGCGCGCGTCGGTGAACTGGGAGTATTCGTCGTTGTCGTCGATCGGGGGCGGCGGGACGTCGTAGGACCGGCGCCAGAGCATGAACTGCTCCTCGCCGAACTCCTCGAGGGTCTGCTTCTTGTCCTTGCCCTGCAGGGCACCGTAGTGGCGCTCGTTGAGGCGCCAGTGCCGCTTGACCGGGATCCAGTGCCGGTCGGCGGTGTGCAGGGCGATCTCGCTGGTGCGGATCGCGCGGCGCAGCACGCTGGTGTGCACGACGTCGGGCAGCAGCCCGTGCTCCTTCAGCAGCTCACCGCCGCGCCGGGCCTCTGTCTCCCCCTTGGCGTTGAGGTCGACGTCGACCCAGCCGGTGAAGAGGTTCTTGGCGTTCCACTCGCTCTCGCCGTGGCGCAGCAGCACAAGGGTCCCAGTCATGACCCCATCCTGCCCCAGCCCGGGCCCGGACGTCCGCCGACCCCGCGGCCCGGACCACACCGTGGAAAGGCGGCCGCGAGGGTGGCGTCCGACACGTTGACATCCCGATGCGCCGCGCCCGGGCGGTCCCCTAGGTTGTAAGTGCGGCGGACATGATCAGTGCTTACACATGGGGGCGGAAGCGTGCGCGGGTGGTTGCGGGAGGCGGCGGGCGGTCTGCCCCGGCAGTTCTGGTTCCTCTGGGGCGGCACGCTGATCAATCGGCTGGGCTCGTTCGTCCTCATCTACCTGGCGATCTATCTGACCCAGGACGTCGGCCTGAGCACCAGCAAGGCCGGCCTGGTGATCGGCGCGTGGGGCGTCGGCGGCGGCCTGGGCACGCTGGCCGGCGGGGTGCTCTCGGACCGCTGGGGGCGCCGGCCGACCATGCTGACCGCGCAGTTCGGGGCGGCGGCGCTGATGCTGACGCTCGGCTTCGCGCACGGCTTCTGGCAGCTGCTGGTCTGCACGCTGCTGCTGGGCATGTTCGCCGAGGGGGTCCGCCCGGCCTTCCAGGCGATGATGATCGACGTGGTGCCCGACCGCGACCGGGTCCGGGCGTTCTCGCTGAACTACTGGGCGGTCAACCTCGGGTTCGCCGCCTCGGCCGTGCTCGCGGGCGTCGCCGCGCAGGCCGACTATCTGCTGCTCTTCGTGATCGACGCGGGCACGACGCTGGTCACCGCCGTCGTGACCCTGGTCTTCCTGCGTGAGACGCGGCCTGCCGTACGCGCCCGGAAGGCCCGGAGAAACGGCCCGGGCCTCGGTACGGTCTTCCGCGACCGCGTGTTCGTCAGCTTCCTGGCGCTGAACTTCCTCATCGTCCTGGTCGTCATGCAGCACCAGACGACGCTGCCCATCGCGATGGCCGAGGACGGCCTCGGCGCGGCGACCTTCGGCTGGGTGATCGCGGTCAACGGGCTGATGATCGTCGCCGGGCAGCTGTTCGTCCCGAAGCTCATCGAGGGCTACGACCGGTCGCGCGTGCTGGCGCTGGCGACGCTGATCCTCGGGATCGGCTTCGGTCTCAACGCCTTCGCGGGCGGCTCGGTGGGCTTCTACGTCTTCACGGTGGTCGTGTGGACCTTGGGCGAGATGCTGCAGAGCCCGTCCAACTCGGCGCTGGTCGCGGAGCTGTCCCCGTCGCTGCTGCGCGGCCGCTACCAGGGCGTCAGCTCGCTGTCGTGGTCGGCGGGCGGTGCGCTCGCCCCGGTCGTGGGCGGGTTCGCCCAGGAGCACGCGGGCAGCACGGTGCTCTGGCTGTCGTGCGCGGTGCTCGGCGTGATCGTGGCGGCCGGCCAGCTGATCTCCGGCCCGGCCCGCGAGCGAAGAGCGTCCGAGCTGCGCGTGTCCCCGACGCTCACCAAGTCGCCGACGTCGACCGAGACACGGCACGACGAGGACGTCACGCCACCGACAGCTCCGCGGCGGCCAGCGCGCTGAGGTCGATGTTCGGCAGCAGCCGCCCCTGAGCCTCGGAGCCGATCTTCACCAGCGGGCCCCGCTGCAGCAGCGCGCCCGGGTCGCCGGTGTCCTCGCGGTCGCTCTCCTCCCAGACCGAGTCCTCGATCGCGTGCAGGGCCGGCACGACGAAGCCGAGCAGCTCGCCGCTGGGCGCGTCGATCAGCAGCACCCGCGCGGTCGCCGGATCGGGCGCGTCGTGGATGCCGAGCAGCGCCGGCAGCGAGAGCAGCGGCACGGACAGCTTGCGGTGGGTGAAGACGCCGAGCAGCGCACCCCCGCTGTCCAGCCCGATCGCGTGCTGCGGATAGGGCAGGATCTCGGTGATCTGCGCCAGCGGCGTCGCCGCCTCCATCCCCACGCTGTAGGTCAGGAACTTGCGCACGCTGGGCACGACCCGCCGGCCCTCCGGCCCGGTGACCTTCTCCCGGGAGGCGGCGGCCACCGACGCGGGCGGTGGGGCAGACCCCGCCAGAGGTACGCCCAGACTGCCGAGCGTGTCCAGCTCGGCGTCCGCCCGCAACGCCTCCCCGTCGAGCAACAGGTGCTGGTCACCTTCCGCGGTCCGGAGCACGCCGGTGAGGAACCCGTCCTTGCGCATGCCGACGGGAGGCAACGGCAGAACCTCCCCCACCGGTACGGACGTGATGTCCGCGATGTCCGACACGGTCAGCACCACGAGGCCCCGGGGCATGGCGATCACGAGCCCGCGCAGGTTCCCGTCGTCCGGCACCGAGCCCAGCCCGAGCAGCTTCAACGGGTCGACGGCCGGCACCGCCTTGTCGTGCAGGTGCACCACGCCCCGGCAGGTGACCCCGTCCAGCGGCGACGGGTGGAGGGTGAGTTGCGGGATCACCGAGTAGACGTGGCCGACGTCGATGCACAGTCCGATCGGGCCGCAACGCAACAGGAGGACCGTACGCCGGGAATTGTCCTTGGTGTTCTCCCCCGCGCCGGTGATCGCCGTGCGGCTGACGGTGTCGCGCACGACTGGTACGCCCGGCAGCTCGGTGATCGCGTGGGCGTCGAGCAGCGACACCACCTCGCCGTCCTCGGGGCGCTCGAACGTGTGCGAGAACAGCGCCGGCCGGCCGCCGGCGACCGTGGTCTGCTGCAGCGCCTCCCGCGGGATCTTCGCGACGCCCTCGATCTCCTCGGCCAGCAGCCCGAACATCTGCTCGCCCTGGCCGAGGCCGACGATGACGATGACCTTGCCGTTCCGGTCGTCGTCGTTCGCGTAGCCCGCGAGCCGGCACAGGTCGAGCACCGGGATGACGATGTGGCGCAGGTTGACCGCCCCGAGCAGCCCTTCGGCCGTGGTGGGCAGCTTGCTGAAGCTCGGCGGCCGCATGATGACCTCACGCAGCTCGTCGAGCGGCAGCGCCACCCGCACGTGCCCGGTGTGGAAGACCCCGTAGAGCGCTTCGGTGCTCACCGGGCGCTGCCGCCCTCCGGCGCCATGGCGGCGTCGGTGCCGATGAGGTCGTTGATCAGCTGGTTGACCGAGCGGGACGCGGACTGCTGGAGCTGGGTCGAGTCGGCGATGCGCTTGATCGACTCGCTGGTCGACGCGACGCTCTTGAGGATCTGCCCGAAGGCCGCCTGGGCCCGGTGCGAGACGGTCGACCCCTGCCCGACCCGCTGCGCCGACTCGTGGATCAGCGTGGTGATCTCGCGGGCCGCCTCGCTCGAGCGCTCGGCCAGCTTGCGCACCTCGCCCGCCACGACCGAGAAGCCGACGCCGTGCTCACCGGCCCGCGCCGCCTCGATCGAGGCGTTGAAGGCGAGCAGGTTGGTCTGGCTGGCGATCTCGCCGATGACGTTGACGATAGCCGCGATCTGGTCCGACGACTTCTCGATCAGGTCGATCGCCTCGATGGACTTGCGCAGCTCCTCGTAGCCCTCCTGGGCGTTCTGCTGGGTCTCGCCGGCCAGGCTGCTGGCCTGCTGGGCGCTCACCACGATCTCGTCGATCGACCCGGTCAGCGAGTTGATCGAGTCGCTCATCTCCCGGGTCTTCTTGGAGAGCAGCTGCTCCAGCTGGACCTGGTCGGTGATGTCGTGGGCGTACTTGACGACCTTGAAGGGCCGGCCCTGCATGTCGAAGATCGGGTTGTACGTGGCCTGGATCCACACGTCGCGTCCGAACTTGCCGATCCGGTGGAACCGGCCGGTGAGGTACTCGCCCTTGCGCAGCCGCAGCCAGAAGTCCCTGTACTCGGCCGACGTCACGTAGTCGCCGGAGCAGAGCATGCTGTGGTGCTGGCCGATCAGCTCGCGGGCGGAGTAGCCGACCGTACGCTGGAAGTTCTCGTTCACCGAGAGGATGGTGCCCTCGAGGTCGAACTCGATGACCGCCTGCGCCCGGTTGATGGCCTGGTCCTTGCCCTCGTACTCGGCGTTGCGCAGCTTGGCGGCGGTGATGTCGGAGGCGTACTTGACGACCTTGTAGGGCCGCCCGTCCAGATCGAGGATCGGGTTGTAGGTCGCCTGCAGATAGATCTCCCGGCCGCCCTTGGCCACCCGCTTGTACTCCCCGGCGTCGAACTCGCCGCGGGACAGCTTCTCCCAGAAGGCGAGATAATCGGTGCTGCTCGCCTCCTCCTTGGTGACGAACATGCGGTGGTGCTGGCCCTTGACCTCCTCCAGCGGATAGCCGACGGCGTCGAGGAAGTTGCGGTTGGCGCTGAGCACCCGGCCCTGCAGGTCGAACTCCACGACCGCCTGCGCCCGGCCGATCGCGGACACCTTGCCCTCGTACTCGGCGTTGCGCAGCTTGCCCTCGGTGACGTCGGTGGCGTACTTGACGACCTTGAACGGCCGGCCGTCCATGTCGAAGATCGGGTTGTAGGAGGCGAGCAGCCACACCTCCTTGCCGCCCTTGCCGATCCGCTTGTACTCGCCGGACTCGTACTCGCCGCGGCTCAGGCGCTCCCAGAAGCGCGCGTACTCGGGGCTCCGGGCCGCCTCCGCCTCCATGAAGATGCGGTGGTGCTGGCCGCGTACCTCGTCGAGCTTGTACCCCACGACCTCGAGGAAATTGTCATTGGCGTCGAGGATCCGGCCGTCGAGGTCGAACTCCACGACCGCCTGCGCCCGGCCGATCGCGGTGACCTTGCCGACGTACTCGGCGCTGCGCGACTTGGCCTCGGTGATCTCGGTGGCGTACTTGACGATCTTGTACGGCCGGCCGTCCAGGTCGAAGATCGGGTTGTACGTGGCCTGCAGCCAGATCTCCCGGCCACCCTTCGCCACGCGCTTGTACTCGCCGGACTCGTACTCGCCGCGGGACAGCGCCTGCCAGAAGTTGCGGTACTGGGCGCCGCGCGCCTCGTTCTCCTCCACGAACATCCGGTGGTGCTGCCCGATCACCTCGTCGAGCGTGTAGCCCATCGTGTTGAGGAAGTTCTGGTTGGCGTTGAGGATCAGGCCCGACAGGTCGAACTCGATGACCGCCTGCGACCGGCCGATGGCGTTGACCTTGCCCTCGTACTCGGCGTTGCGCAGCTTGGTCTCGGTGACGTCCATCGCGTACTTGACGATCTTGTACGGCCGGCCGTCCAGGTTGAAGATCGGGTTGTACGTGGCCCGGATCCACACCTCGCGCCCGCCCCGCCCGAGCCGCTTGAACTCGCCGGTCTCGGCCTCGCCGACGCGCAGCCGCTCCCAGAACTGGGCGTACTCCTGGCTCTCGGCGTAGCGCTCCTCGCACAGGATCCGGTGGTGCTGGCCGACCAGGTCGCCGAGGGCGTAGCCCATCAGCTCCAGGAAGTTCTCGTTGGCCGAGAGGATGACGCCCTCGAGGTCGAACTCGATCACGGCCTGCGAGCGGTCGATGGCCGCGTACTTGCCCTTGAGCTCGGTGACCTGCCGCCGGTCCTCGGTGATGTTGTAGCCGGTCACCAGGACGACGTAGCCCTCGGCCGCGTCGGTCGGAACGGGCCCGCAGTTGAGCCGCAGCCACTTGTGCCGGTCGGCGCTGTCGATGATCTCGACGACCTGCTCGAGGTACTCGCCACCGCGGGCGGCATCCAGCAACCGGTCGATCGCCGCGGCGGAGGTGTTCCAGATCTCACTCAGCCGCTTCCCGATCACGTCGGCCTTGTCCCGGCCGATCAGGTCGAAGAAGCGTTCGTTCGCCGAGAGCACGTTGCCCGTACGGGCATTGACCGTCGCGAGGATCCGCTCGTGCAGCAGCAGCTCCAGCGAGGCCCGGGCCAGTGCGGGTTCCATCTCGAACGAGCTGGCGGGCTGGGCCATACGAATCCTCCGGCTGTCGTTCGGGCCTTCAGACCCCCTGTTCGGCCGGTTCCGTCACTTCCTGAGCCAGCCTTGAGGTTCGCCCGGAATTGGCCTTCCGGGCGAGTTCGCCCTCATCCGTGAGGCCGAAGTTGCCGCCTGTGACGGTTCAGACAGATGGCAGACAGGCAAGTGGCTTGTAAGGCTTGACTACCCCAACTAGCGTGGTCGATGGACGCCGAGCCGTCAGTTCGGGGAACGGGTGGGCCCCCTCGCGGGGCCGCCGCGGACCGGCGTCCGGGGACGGGTGGCATCAGCCGTTGGGGGACGGCGCGACCCGAGACCGGCGGTTCAGGCGGGCGACGCCTATGGGGATGGGTGTCGTCCGCCGCCGCCGGTGCCAATCACCCTTCTTTCCCGGGCCGGCCCGGCCACCAGGTGCAGCACGGCTCCGGCCAGGCCCACTCCGGCGACGATCAGCCAGTGGCCCGCGCCGAAGGCCTGCAGCCCGGCGCCGCCGAGGGCCGGGGCCAGGAAGGACGCCGCGGGGAAGGTCAGGAAGAAGACCGCCTGATAGCGCCCGCGCAGCTCGGCCGGGGCCAGCTCCGAGTTGATCTCGGCGTTGGGCGGGGCGGCGAGCATCGAGCCCACCGTCCAGACCGCCGCCGCCACGAGATAGAGGACGGCGCCGTCGGCCCAGGTCACGAGCGCGAAGCCGGCCGCCATGACGGCGAGCGCCGCGGCGAGCACCCGGTCCTTGCGCCGGCCGTCGATCAGTCTCGGCACGAGGAGCTGCCCGACCGCGATCATCGTGCCGCTCAGGGCGGTGACCAGGCCGTACACCCTCGGGTCGAGCCCGTCCGCGGCGATGGCCAGCGGGATGATCGTGTTCGTCTGGCTGTAGAGCAGCGCCTGCAGCAGGGTCAGGCCGACGAAGACGAGGAAGATCCGGTCGGTGAGCGGGACGCTCAACCCCTTCGCCATCGGTGCCCGCGCCGGGCGCCGGGTTTCCCGCACCTTCCACAGCAGGAGGAGGGCGGTCACCAGCGTCGAGCCGGCGTCCAGCAGGAACATGCCGGAATAGCTCCAGCTCGCCAGCAGCCCGGCGAGCAGCGACGCCCCGGCCAGCCCCAGGTTGAACGCCCAGAACTGCAGGTTGAACGCGCGCGACCGGAGCTCGGGCGGCACCACGTCGATGATCGCCGCCACGAACGCGGGCTGCGGCGCGGCGTGGACGACGCCGAGCAGCAGTGTCAGGCCCGCGATGACCGGCAGGCTGGTGGTCAGCGCCAGGGCCACCAGCAGGGCCGCCGCACCGAAGTGGGCGGCGAGCAGCGTCGGGCGGCGGCCCCACCGGTCGGTGAGGACGCCGCCCAGCAGCGTGCCGCCCACGCCCCCGATGCCGTACGCGCCGGCGATCAACCCGGCGAGCGCGGGACTCGCCCCGCGCTGCGCCGTGAGATAGAGGGACAGGAACAGGACCGCGAACCCGCCGAGCCGGTTGATCAGCAGCCCGGTCCACAGGTACCAGTACGTGGCGGGTAGGGCCGCCTCCTTATTGATAACTACCCTTACAGTCCTACCGGTCCCAGATCCAGTTGTCGCGGTGATAGAGGTCACGCAGCCCGAGTCGCCGCATGTTGTCCAGCGACGGGTTGTTCGTGCCCTCCGCCGGCAGTCCCGTCTCGGTGAAGATCCAGGGGCACCCGAGCTCTCGCGCCTTGGCGGCCCGGACGCCGATCAGGGCCGACTGAGCACCGCGGCCACGGAAGCCGGGATGGGTGGCGCCGGTGTTCAGCGAGGCCACGCCGTCGTGGACGTACAGGTTTCCCGCCCCGACGAGTCGATCGCCGTCCCAGGCGCCGAAGGGGTGGAAGCCGGGATCGTCGAACGACCCGATCAACATCTCGGTCAGGGGGCCGAGCGGCATCCCGAACGCTCCCAGCACCAGCTCCGCCCAGGCCCGGGCGTGCTCGGCGGTCGCCGGGCCGACCCGCAGGCCGGTCGGTGCCGTTCCCACCTCCTCGGGCCGGGCGCCGAGCTTGACCCAGGTGGCGCCGCGCCGCAGCCCGTGCCGCCGGGCGATCTCGTCCCAGTCCGCCGGCAGCAGCGCCGGCGCGATCTGGATCACCGCGCGGTCGTTGCCGTGCTCCCGGTAGTGCTCGACCAGCTCGCCGACGAGCTTGTCGGTGACCGGTTCGGTGACGCCGAAGCCGAGCGCCTTGCTCCAGTAGCCGGTGGGATCGTGCCGCATGGCCAGGGCGACGCCCCCGCCGAGGCGCCGGGTGGTGATTCCCAGCTCCGCCGCGGCGCTCGCCGGGGTGCCGGACTCGTAGGCTTCCATGAACCCGGCCTCGATGCTCTCGCACGGGCCGGTGAGGTGATCGGCAGAAATGCTCATGCCGTCACGATGCGGCGGCGCCGGAAAAGGTTCGCTCGCGCTGATGAAAAATTCGCAGCCGGCTCATCCGGCCGCCCGAGACGGTGTGCATCCAGACGATCGTGGGCGGGCAATGCTCCGGGTCGTCCGGCGGATTCACCGCCTCGGCCTCCCAGATCAGCAGCCCGGGCGCTGCGGCGACACCGGTCACGAACTGCCGGACGCCGTCCGACAGGTCCCGGTCCATGATCTCCACCAGGGGCGCGACGCCGCTGCGGCGCTTGCCGGTGGGCCAGAAGCTCTCGACCGCCGGGGCGTAGAACTCCCGGAAGGCCCGGCTGCCGCGGCCCGCCCGGATCTCCCCGAAGAACTGCTCCGCCTCGGTGCGCCGGGCCGCGCGCTGCCCGGCGTGGTCGTCGTGCGTGGTGTCGGCGGTCGCGGTCAGGGCCTCGGCCAGCTTGGCCCGGGCCTGGCTCAGCCGGCTGCGGACGGTGCCGACGGGCAGGCCGCAGATCGCCGCTATGTCGTCGTAGCGGGTGACGCCGGTGAAGTGGCGCAGCAGCACGACCTCGCGCAGGGCCGGGCTCAACCGGCCCACGGCCTGCCACACCCAGTCGCCGAGCGCGAGCCGGTCCAGCTGCTCCTCGGGCCCGGGACGGCCGTCCGGCAGCGGCGGAAGCTCGGCGGGCACCGGCGACGGGCGGCGCAGCTGGGCGCGGCAGACGTTGCGGGTGACGGCCTTGAGCCACGGGCCGGCGGCGGCGTTGTCGCGCAGGTCACCTATGCGGCGTACGGCGATCAGGGCGGCTTCCTGCACCGCGTCCTCGGCGTCGTGGGGGCGGCCGAGCAGGCTCAGCGCGACGGCGTACATGGCCGGGCGGTGCCGGGCCAGCAGCAGGCCCAGCGCGGAGATGTCGCCGGCCTGGGCGTCGCGCGCGAGGACCGCGTCCACGTCAGACCGCTTCTCCGCCTTCGTCGCCTTTGTCCCCCGCCGCCGGATCGGCGAAGTGGGCGAAGGCCTGGAGGTTGGCCAGGGACTCGCCCCGCTTGGCCCGCCACTCCCACTCGCGCCGGATCGCCGTGCCGAAGCCGATCTCCAGCAGCTGGTCGAAGGACTCGTCGGCATAGGTGAGCACCGAGCCGAGCAGCCGGTCGAGCTCGTCCTCGTCGAGCCCGGCGAGGCGGACCCGGCCCGTGAGATAGATGTCGCCGGCCGTGTCGATCGAGAACGCGACCCCGTACATACGGGCGTTGCGCCGCAGCAGCCAGGCCCACACGTCCTCACGGCGCTCGTCGGGGTGGCGCATGACGAACGCCTCGACGCGCAGGGCGTGCTCGCCGACGATGAGGTTGCAGGCGGTCTTGAGCTTGTGCGTGCCCGGCAGCGTGACGACCCACGACGAGTCGCCGGTCGCCTCGCACGGCAGCTCGCGCTCCGCGCACACCCGCTCGATCAGGGCGCCGATCTCCGTCACCATGAGTACGATCCTGCCAGCCGGGAGGCGATGAGAGCCCGATGCTCCGCGACCGCCTCGGTGTAGACGGCCAGCAGACTGTCGGCCGTCCGGTCCCAGGAGAAGTTCGCGGCGTGCCGGACAGCGCCCTGCGCGAGCCGCAGCCGGCGTCCCGGATCGTCGAGCAGGCACCCGAGCGCCCGCGCCCACCGCGCCGGGTCGTGCCCGTCGACCAGCAGGCCGCTCACCCCGTCGGTGACCGCCGTGACCAGCCCGCCGACCGCCGCCGCGACCACCGGGGTGCCGCACGCCTGCGCCTCGACCGCGACCAGGCCGAACGACTCGTTGTGCGAGGGCACCGCGACCAGATCCGCGGCCCGGTAGAGCGCCGGGAGCGCCCCGCCGGTCTGCGGGGGCAGGAACCGCACCTTCTCCGAGACGCCGAGCGAGGCGGCCAGCTCGATCAGGGACGTGGGCCGGTCGAGCCCGCTGCCGCTCGGACCGCCGCAGATGACGACCGTGACGTCCGCGTCGCGCAGGGGCTCGGCGGCCAGCGCGCGGATCAGCACGTCGGGGCCCTTGAGCGGCTGGATGCGGCCGACGAAGGCGACGATCTGCCCGTGCTCGGGGAGGCCGAGGCGGCGGCGGTCCTGCCGCTTGTCGCCCCGAGGCTGGAACCGGCCGAGATCCACCCCGGGCTGGACCACCGTCAGGCGGGTGGGGTCGGCGTCGTAGCAGGTGACGAGGTCCTGCGCCTCGAAGCGGGTGTTGGCCACGAGCCGGTCCGACTCGGCGATCACCTGCTCCTCGCCGATGACGCGGGCCTTGGGCTCGGGCCGGTCGCCCGCGGCGATGAACCTGTTCTTCACCTTGGCCAGAGTGTGCGCGGTGTGCACGTGCGGCACGCCCCAGCGCTCCCGGGCCAGCCAGCCGACCTGACCGGACATCCAGTAGTGGGAGTGGATCACGTCGTACCAGCCCGGCGGGTGGACGGCCTCCGCGCGCAGCACGCCGTTGGTGAAGGCGCACAGCTGCGAAGGCAGCTCCTCCTTCGACAGGCCCTCGAACGGCCCCGCGGTGACATGCCGCACGGTGACTCCGGGCGCCATCTCGACGCACGGCGGCAGCTCGCTCGATGTGGCCCGGGTGAAGATCTCGACCTCGACCCCGCGCTCGGCCAGCCGCTTGGAGACCTCGACGATGTAGACATTCATGCCGCCGGCGTCGCCCGTGCCCGGTTGCTCCAGCGGGGAGGTGTGCACCGAGAGGGTGGCGAGACGCCGCGGAGTGGGCCAGCGGAGCTCTGCCACCTGATGATCCCTTCGCTGCCGGCAAAAACGTAACGTGCAACTTTTACGCCGTCGTTCATCTTCCCCGTCGAACGGTTCCGAATCCCCATCCGGAGCCGCCGGGGTGACTCACGTCATGAGGCAGGATTCAGGGCATGGTGCAGAAGAGGATCGCCGTGGTCACGGGCGCGTCGAGCGGAATCGGGGCGGCCACCGCGCGGCGCCTGGTCACAGAGGGTTTCCACGTGATTGCGGCCGCTCGGCGTACGGATCGGCTCGAAGCCTTCGTCAAGGAAGTGGGCGCTTCGAGTGCCACCGCCGTCGCGTGTGATGTGACGTCCGACTCATCGGTGGCTTCGCTGGCCGTCGCCATCGACGGTCCGGTCTCGTTGCTGGTCAACAACGCGGGCGGCGCCCGTGGGATGGACCCGGTGGCGAGCGGATCGGTCGCCGACTGGCAGTGGATGTACGACGTCAATGTCCTCGGCACCCTGCGCGTCACCCAGGCCCTGCTCCCGGCGCTCGAGGCGAGCGGCGCGGGCACGGTGATCACGGTCGGGTCGACGGCCGCGTTCACGGCCTACGAGGGCGGCGGCGGTTATGTGGCCGCCAAGCACGGCCAGACCGCCCTGGTCGGCACGCTGCGGCTCGAGCTCGCGGGCAAGCCGGTCCGGGTCGTCGAGATCGACCCCGGCATGGTGCACACCGAGGAGTTCTCCCTCAACCGCTTCGGCGACCAGGCCAAGGCCGACGCCGTCTACGCGGGCGTCGCCGAGCCGCTGGTCGCCGACGACATCGCGGACTGCATCGCCTGGGCCGCCACCCGCCCCCAGCACGTCAACATCGACCGGCTCGTGGTCCGCCCGATCGCCCAGGCGGCCCAGCACAAGGTCATCCGCTCCGCATGAGACCGGTCGGCTCGATCACACGCGGCACCACGAACCCCAACCGCCTGCGACGAGTCGACAACTACATCGCGTACCGCTGCGGCGACCTTCTGCGATCGTCCGACCGGCCGCTGGTCGTGGACCTGGGCTACGGCGCGACGCCGATCACGGCGATCGAGCTGCGGTCCCGGCTCGCGGCCGCGGTCCGGTCCGACATCGCGGTGGCCGGCCTCGAGATCGATCCCGTACGGGTGGCAGCCGCGCAGCCCCACGCCGACCCGCCGCTGCTCACCTTCCACCGGGGCGGCTTCGAGCTGGCCGGCCTCGCCCCGGACGTGGTCCGCGCCTTCAACGTCCTCCGCCAGTACGACGAAACCTCCGTCGCCGACGCCTGGCGCACCATGACGGCGACCGGCGCCCTGCTGATCGAGGGCACGTGCGACGAACTGGGCCGCATCGCCACGTGGGCAGTCGTGACACCGTCGGGCCCATCGTCACTCACCCTGTCGGCCCGCCTCGCGGCGCTCGACCACCCCGCGACCTTCGCGGAGCGGCTGCCCAAGGCGCTGATCCACCACAACGTGCCCGGGTCACGAGTGTACGAGCTGCTCACGACGCTGGGCGCGGCCTGGGACGCGAGCGCGACGCCCTTCGGGGTGCGCCAGCGGTGGCTCGCCACGGTCGACCGCTTCCGCGCGTCATGGCCGGTGCTGGACGGCCCGGCCCGCTGGCGCCGCGGCGAGCTGACGGTGCCCTGGTCCTCGGTGGAGTGAAGGCCAGGGCGCCTGGCTCTACTTGAGGGTCACGTTGAAGATCGGGTCGGCGGCCAGCTGCTTGAAGGCGGCCAGGCTGGCGGGGGAGCTGTTGACCGAGATGTCGCGGTCGCCCTCGTCGTCGCTGGCGGTGTCGAAGTAGACGATGGCCTTGACCTTGGGGTGGGCCTTGAGCTCGGGGAGGACCGAGGCGAAGGCGGCCGACTTGTCGGTGACCACGGCGCGGCGGTGGTACATGCCCCACTCGGCGACCATGATGGGCTTGGCCGGGTGGGTGGTGGTGGCCCAGTCGTACCAGCCGAGGCCGCCGCCGGTGGGCCGCCGGTCGAGGATGTCGCCCATGTCGCCGTAGTGGTAGTAGCCCTTCTCGACGCTGACGTAGGAGTCGAGGCCGATCCAGTCGACGACGTCGTCGCCCGGGTAGAGGTCCTTCCACCAGGACTGGGCCATCCACTTCTCGTTGCCCATGTAGGCGAGGACGTTCACCGCGTTGGTCACGCCGTTGGCGCGCAGGCGGGTGATGACGTGGCGGTACATGGCCGCGTAGTCCTTGGCGGTCATGCCGGAGCCGGCCGTCGCGTCGACGTCGTTCTCGGGCTCGTGGTGCAGGGCGAGGAAGAACTTCTGCGTGCCGTAGTTCTTCTTCACGTACGCGGACCAGGTGTCGATGCGCTTGTCCTGCTCGCCGGCGGCGACCTTGGCCCAGGTCGAGTTGTACGCGACCTTCCAGTTGAGGAGCAGCACCCGGGGCCTGGCCGGGTCCTGGGTCATCGCGATCTCGGCCTTGGTCGGGAACTGCTCATCACCCTTGTGGTACGTGTGGTAGATCGCCGCCGTCCGGCCGGTGAGCGTCTCCCAGTCCTTGAGCGCCTGGTCACGCGGCGTGTCGGTGAAGCCGCCCGCCGCCGCGCCCCACAGCACGCCACAGGTCGGCACCAGCAGCGCGCCCGTCGTGCAAGCCGCCGGCGCCGAAGTGGTCGGCGCCGACGAGGGAGAAGAAGAAGGCGCAGTGGTGGGGGCCTTGGTCGGCGTCGATGAGGGAGAAGAAGGCGCGGAGGTGGGCGCCTTGGTGGGCGCGGTGGTAGGAGCCGACGAGGGCGACGAAGAAGGCGCCTTGGTGGGGACGGCGCGGCGGACGGTCAGGCGCAACTCGGGCCCGCCGGACTTCGCGTCCCCGTACTCCAGCGCCCGGATGCGCGTCACCGCCGACGTCGACGCCGACTTGAGCGCGAACGCGTACGTCCCGCCCTTCGTCACGACCTTCGACAGATCGAACGTCAGCGCGGTGTCACTGGCCTTCGGCTTGATCGAGCCGACGGCTTTGCCCAGCGCCGGCGCGTTCGCCGCGGTGATCGTCTTCTGGGTCCAGGCGCCCGGCACGGCGTAGAGGGTCAGCGCCGACTCGGCCGGCTTGCTGTCCAGCGGCAGGCGCAGCTCGGCCCCCGTCACCGTGGCGCCGGCGGCGAGCTTCGGCGCGAACTTCACATAGGACAGCCGCGTCTCCCCCGACTCCTTGCCGACGACGAGCTTGTCGGCCGAGCCGAAGTTGACGGTCTTGCGCGTGCTCGACGTGTACGCGTCGTCGCTGCTCGCCACGCTCACGGTCTCGGACGTCGTGGCCGCGTGGGCCGTACCGGTGAGGGTCAACCCCGCGCCGGCCGCGACGACACCCGTCAGCGCGACTCCGATCTTCCCCCGCTTGCCCCTCACCCGATTCTCCCCGCATGTCAGTGGATTGCTGTCTGACATTCAGGTTCTTGAGCGGCGGGTGCGACGGCGGAGCACGTTGAGGTGCACTTGAGGTGCCGCCACGGAAAGGGCGCGGGAGACGGAAGGCACGGATGGTGCGAAGACAACAGAACGCCGCCGGGTAAAGACCCGGCGGCGTTCGGAGAAGAGAGCGGAAAGCTATTCGGAAAGGACCAGCCGCAGCGCGTCGAGCAGCAGGTCGGAGGTGAACGGCTTCTTCACCAGCAGGGCGTCCTCGGTGATCAGGCCCTTGGTCACCGCGATGTCCTTGGGCAGCCCCGAGATGTAGATGATGCCCAGGTCCGGCCGCAGGTCGGCGGCCCCGCGGGCGAGGTCGCCCCCGGAGACGCCGGGCAGACCGAGATCGGTGACCAGCACGTCGATCGGGCCGGCGTGGTCCCGGCACAGGCCCACGGCCTCCTCGGCGTCGCCGGCCACCAGGGTCGAGAAGCCCCGGCGTTCCAGCATCCGCCGCATGATGTCCCGCAGGTCCTCCTCGTCGTCGACGACGAGGACTGTCGGGCGTTCCGCCTGCGCTGCCTCCGGCATGAGTCCCTCCCCCGGCGGTATGACGTTTCGCGACTCACGCTAACGGCGGTTTCCGCCGCGCGAGGCGGTTCGCGGGGATCAGAGGGTCAGCTTCCACTTGTCCAGGGTGCCGGTGGTGGTGCCGTAGGTGTCCTTGACCGTCAGTGTCCACTTTCCGTTGCGGGACACCCCGGACAGGTTGATCGGCAGGGTCTGCGAGAAGTTGGCCGCCTTGTCCGACTTGCTGGCCTTCTTGAGGACGTGCGCCTTCCCGGCCGGGTCGATCAGCGTGACCACGAGCGAACCCCGGTAGCCGTGCTTGACCGTGATCGTCACGGAGGACGTGGCGGAGGCCGTGCCGGTGCAGCCGGTCACCTTCTTGGCGCTGGTGGCCGTACCCTTCTTGGCGATCTTCTTGTCGGTGCCCACGGTGAACGGCCCGCAGTGCGTGGTCGTGCCGGCCGACTCGGTGTTGAGGAAGCCGGTCCAGAGCAGCTTGTTCACGGACCCGCTGCCCGGGCTCTTGACCTTGCTCGGGGTGGCGTTGGCGAGCAGCGCCGCGGTGATCTGGGCCGGCGTCCAGCCCGGGTGGGCCGCGGCGACCAGGGCGGCCGCGCCGGCGACGTGCGGGGTGGCCATGGAGGTGCCGCTCATCACGGCCGTGGCCGTGTCGGACTTGTAGCCGGCCGAGGTGATCTTCACGCCGGGCGCGAAGATGTCCAGGCACTTGCCGTAGTTGGAGAAGGAGGCGCGGGTGTCGGCGCTGTCGGTGGCCCCGACCGTGATCGCGTCGGCCGCGGAGGCCGGCGAGTAGCCGCACGCGTTCTTGTTGTCGTTGCCCGCGGCGACCGCGTAGGTGACGCCGGCGGCGATGGACTTGGCCACGGCGGCGTTCAGGGCCGAGCTGGCCGTGCCGCCCACGCTCATGTTGGCCACGGCGGGCAGCATGGCGTTCCTGGTCACCCAGTCGATGCCCGCGATGATCGCCGAGTACGAGCCGACGCCCTCGCAGTCCAGCACCCGGACGGCGACGAGCTTGACGTCCTTGGCGACGCCGTAGGTCTTGCCGCCGATCGTCCCGGCGACGTGCGTACCGTGGCCGTTGCAGTCCTGGGCGACGGCGTCGTTGTCGATGAAGTCCCGGCCGTTCGAGGCCCGCCCGCCGAACTCGCTGTGCGAGATCCGGATGCCGGTGTCCAGCACGTACGCCGTGACGTCCGACGCCGGCCGGTAGGTGTAGGTCTTCGACAGCGGCAGCGTCTTCTGGTCGATCCGGTCGAGGCCCCACGTCGGGTTCTCCTGGGTCGACAGGTCGGCGAGACGCACGGTCGCGTCCTGCTCGACATAGGCGACCTCGGGGCTGGCGGCCAGCCGGCGCGCCTCCAGGGCCGTCATGCCGGCCTGGAAGCCGCGGACCGTCGCGGAGAAGCCCTGCGCCACCTCGCCGCCGTAGTGGTCGGTCAACGCCTCGGCGGTCGCGGGCACCTCGGCGGGCGCGGCCGACTTCAGCACGACGATGTAACTGTCGGTGATGGCTCCCGCGCTCGCCGCCCGGACGGTGCCGAGAGGCAGCGCACCGGGGGTGCCGGCGAAGGCCGTGCCGGAAACTCCGGTCACCGCCGCCACCGTGGCGATCCCGGCGGTCAGCGCGAGGCGCGCAGCGCGGCGCCGGCCGTCGTTGTGGGTCGTCATCGGAAAGGGTTCCTCCTCGTCGGGGCCACCGGCGACGAACATCACCCGGGGGCCCGGGCATGTCGGTGGCTTCGAGGGGAAACAATGGGGTCGGCACAGAGCCACACCGGGACCGCAACGGTTGCGCCTGGGTTGCAGGGCCCCCGATCGGGGGCACGATGCCTAAGTCGCCTCCTGGCGGGGCCGAACTACCCTCCGTCAGGAACGCCGCACCGCCACGGAGCAAGGAGAGCGCCATGACCAGCCTGCTGTCGCCCGAGATCGTCACCGCGGACTCGCTGACCGAGCGCTGCGACAGCTGCGGTGCGGCCGCCAAGCTGGAGCTCACCCTCGCCAGCGGGGGCAGCCTGGCCTTCTGCGGGCACCACGCCAACAAGCACGCCGCGCCGCTCGCCTCGGTGGCCACCAAGGTCACCATGGAAGAGGGCTTCGAGTGGGCGGGCCAGACCCACCCGGCCTGACCCCTTCCCCCGCCCCGGTCACCGCGCCGAAAAGGGACTGAAGGCGGCGGATTTTCCCTTATGCTCGGAATTGAGGATTTCGAGCACAACAGGGGACCTGGGTGCAGATCGCGGCACGTGATGCGGGCAGACTCTCGCGGATCCTCGCCGTCTGCGCCGGCGTCACCGTCGTCACGCTGGGCCTCCTCGCCCGTCCGGATCTTCGCAGCCCGGCTGCCGCGCTCGCGGCCGCCGGGCCCGCTTTGTTGCTGCTGATCCCGCCGGGCCCGGCCCGGGTGCGGCGCGGCATCACGTACGTGCTGGCCGCCGCGGCCTTCGTGCTCGGCGCCGTGACCCTGCCCGGGCTCCCGGCGACCGGCGTGGCGATCATGCTCTCCGCCCTGGCCCTCGCCGGCCTCGATGTCCGCGTGCACCGCCCCGGCGACCGCGTGCGCTATCGCGTGGCCGATCCGCTGCTGGCCGGCACCGCGATCATCGCCCTGGTGGCGCTGGTGCCACGCCTGTTCGCCCCGACGTTCCCCGAGGGCCGCGGGCCGGGCAGCGTCATGCCGCCCTACTACGCGTGCGCGCTGCTGATCCTCGCCGTCGGCATGCTGCTGGCCCGGCCCGAGACGGGACCGCTGCGCACCGACGCCCGCCCCACGCCGGGGGTCAAGGTGCGGCGGGCGCTGCCGGTGGTGGTCGCGCTGCCCGTGCTGGCCGCACTGGTCAGCGCGCTGGCCGTGCGTACGGGCATCAGCCGCCCCGCCGCCGCGATCAGCACCGGTGTCGTCCTCACCGCGCTCGCCCTACTGGGTCTGATCGGTTTTCTCGTACGCTCGCTGGACGGGGCCGACCAGCAGCAACGGGAGCTGCTGACCGAGCTGCGCGACCGCCGCGACTTCGCCGACACGCTGCTGCAGTCGATGCACGAGGCCGTCCTGGTGCTCGACGCCAACCACCGCGTGATCGACGCGAACCGGCGCTGGCGCGAGCTGGCCGGCGACACCTCGCCCGGCGACACCCCGGTCCTGCCCCCGCCGGGCACGGGCGACTGGACGGTACGCCGCGCCGACGGGACCGACGTGCCGGTGCTCGCCACGATGGCCGCCATCCCCGACGCCGTCGGCCGCCCCCGGGGCTACGTGGCGACCTACGTCGACATCACCGACCGCAAGCGCACCGAGGACGAGCTCAGTGCCCGGGCGGCCGAGCTGGTGGCCGGAAACGCCGCGCTGCGCGAGGCCAACACCCGGCTCGAGGCGGCGCTGGCCTTCAAGAACGACCTCACCTCGATGCTGACCCATGACGTCGCCCAGCCGATCAGCTCGATCGCCAGCCTGGCCGAGCTGCTGCACGCCGACTGGGCGGACCTGCCCGACGACATCCGGCTCGAGCTGGCCACGAAGATCGACAAGAACACCCGCCGGCTCATCAAGATGATGAACGACCTGCAGCTGCTCTTCCGCCTGGACACCGGCGCGGTCACCGCCCGGCGGGCCCCGGTGCCGCTGCTGGAGGTCGCCCGGGACGCCTCCTGCGACGTCAACCCGAGCGCCGGCGTCGAGTTCCGGATCGGCGAGGAGATCTCCGCGCTCGCCGACCGGCAACATGTCTGGCACGTGGTCCGCAACCTGGTGGCCAACGCCCTGGCGTACGGGGAAGGCCCGGTCGTGGTGGAGGCCGAGCGCCACGGCGACATAGTCACGCTGACCGTCGAGGACAGCGGGCCGGGCATCCCGGAGGAGCTCGTGCCCAGCCTCTTCGACCGGTTCATGCGGGGCGCCGGCCTCGGGCTGTTCATCGTCCGGCACCTGGTGGAAGCGAACGGGGGCTCGGTCCGCTACGAGCGGTCCGAGCCCCACGGTGCCCGGCTGATCACCACGTGGGAGGACGCCTCCCCGCGGGGCCGGGTGCTGACCGACCGGATCGGACCGGTCGGCCAGTGACGCTCCAGATCAGGCGCTGCCGCGCTCGTGCTCGTTGATGATGCCGTCGCCCCGGGCGTCCCGGACGCTGGTCGCGCGGCTGCCCATCCGGGCGGAGGCCGTCGACTGACGGGTGCCCGGGGCGCCCCCGATGTGCCGCCCGGGGGCCAGCACGTCGTCGAGGTCGTGCACGCTCGTGATGCCCGGCGCGGAGGTGATGTCGACGTTGGTGCCGGCGTTGGGCGTACCCAGGGTGGCGGTGTCGGCGTTGGGCCGCAGCTTGCCGAGTCCGTCCGGGTTGGCGTTGCTGAACTCGCCGGCGCTCGTGCCCCAGCCGGCGCCGGGCTGCGGGCGGCCGCTCCGGGCCCGCGTGGCGACCGAGGCCGGCGAGGCGAAGCCGCCGCCGAGCCGCTTGGAGCTGGCGCCGCCCAGGGTGCCGCCGAGCTTGCCGGTCTCGATGAGGCCCTTGAAGGTGTCGAGGTCGGCGCGCAGCCGCTTGCTCAGCGTCTCCGGGCCGTGCCGGTCGCTGGGGAGCAGGAAGGCGACGTCGGCCTCCAGCTGGGCGACGAGCTGGGTCCGGGTCTCGCCCACCGGCCGCAGCGTGAGGGTCTCGGCGAGCCGCGGGCCCTCCGTCGTCGACCACGACACCCGCTCGTCGAGGGAGCGCTCGGTGATCTGCGCGTCGAACTCGCGGCGGCGCCCCTCGACGTCCATGACCCAGTGGGTCTGGTCGTGGCCGATCGGGCGGACCTCCTGGACCCCGGTCATGAAGCGCGGGTAGTTCTCGACGTTCGCGAGCTGCTCGTACACGGTGTGCAGCGGTGCGCTGATCTCGACGGCCTGCTGAACCATACTCATCGCATCTCTCCCATGCTGAAGTGCTGGCATGACCGAGAGTACGGATGCGACTACGATCCGCGTTCGGATTCCCGCGTTCTCACAGGCGGCGCAGGTACTGCCAGTGGCCGACCTCGGCGGCGTACCGGGCGTCGCTAGCGGCCAGCAGCGGCACGCCGGACTCCCGCAGCAGCGCGACGACACGTGGCGACGGGCTGCGCCACGCCTCGCTGACCTCGACGGCCGTCCCGGTGGCGCGACAGGCGGCGGCAAGCTCGCCGATCAGGCCCGCGCCGATCGCCGCGTCGTCGATGCCGACCTGGGCGAGCAGGCTGAGCGGGCGGGCCAGCTGCACGGGGGCATAGCGGGAGGCGCGCTCGATGCCCTTGACGGTCGTCGCGACCACGGTCTCGGCCACCTGGTCCGGGGTGAGCCGGCCGGCGGCGAGCAGGGCGCGCACCTCGCGCGGGGCGGCCGGGCCGTCGGCCAGCGGCAGCTTGGAGACGGCCACCGAGACCACCTCGAGGGTGCCCAGGTCGGCCGGCCAGGCCAGCCACCCGTCGGCCTGGCTCACCTCGACCTCGGCCCCGACGCGCAGGGTCAGCTCGGTCCGGCGGCTGGCCCGGCGCACCGAGTCGGCATAGGCGGGCAGCCAGGTCGTGTCGGGGCCGACCTGGTCGGCGAAGGTCAGCGCGCTCAGCCCGGCGCGGTCCGCGGCCGAGACCACCATGCCGACACTGTCGCGGCCGGCGGCGAAGCCGGTGTGCACGTGCGCGTCGGACCGCAGATCCAGGCCGGCCGCGATGGTGGTGCCGTCCATGACCGTCTCGCGCTCTGCACCCACGATGTCTCCCCGACGTTGCGACGGACGAGCTCCTCTCGTCCTGGGGATACAGTGCGGCCCCGGTGTTGTGGACCGGGGCCGGGCGAGGTGCAGTCCGGTTTAAAGCCGGAAGGCGCCCACGAGCGTGCGCAGCTCCTCCGCCGTGCGGGCCACCTCGTCGCTGGCCTGCCGCGTCTGCGTGACGCCCTCCAGAGAGGTGGCGCCGGCCGCCGAGACCTCGGAGATGTTGCTGGCGATCCGGCTGCTGCCCGCCGCCACCTCGCCGATGCTGCGCGACATCTCGCCGGTCGTGGCGGTCTGCTCCTCGACGGCGCTGGCGATCGTCGTCTGGAAGTCGTTGATCTGCGCGATGACGTCGCTGATCCGGTTGATGACCTCGACCGCCCCCTGGGTGTCGGCCTGGATCGCGGTGACCCGGGTGCCGATGTCCTCGGTCGCCCGGGCGGTCTCCTGGGCCAGATCCTTGACCTCGGAGGCGACCACGGCGAAGCCCTTGCCGGCGTCCCCGGCCCGGGCCGCCTCGATGGTGGCGTTCAGGGCGAGCAGGTTGGTCTGCTCGGCGATCGAGGTGATCAGCTTGATGACGTTGCCGATCTCGGCCGAGGACTCCCCCAGTTGCCGGATCGTCTCGGTGGCGCGGGCCGCCTCGGACACCGCGGAGGCGGCGATCTGCGCGGCCTCGTTGGTGTTGCGCGAGATCTCCCGGATGCTCAGCCCCATCTCCTCGGAGCCCGCCGCGACCGTCTGCACGTTGCGCGAGATCTCGTCCGCCTCGGTCGACGCGGAGGTCGTCCGCAGGTCCGTGTCGCTGGCCGCGGTGGCGATCTGGCCGGCCACGGCGGACAGCTCGGTGGCGGCGCTGGCGAGCGTGTCAGAGTTCTGGCCGATCCGGGTCATGGACTGACGGATCGAGTCGAGCGCGGCGTCCATGCCCGCGGCCATCCGGCCCACCTCGTCGCGGCCGGTGATCCCCGTACGCCGGGTCAGGTCACCCTGCGCGAGCGCGGCGACCACCTCGGCCAGGCGCCCCACCGGCCGGGTGATCGACCGGGTCAGCGGCACGGCCAGCCCGATCAGCAGGGCCAGGCAGACCACCACGATGACGACCGTCGCCCAGTGCGCCGAGGCGACCGCAGCGTCCATGTCCGCCCGTTCCTGGTCCGCCGCGGCGACGACCTTCTCGTTCAGGGCGCCCAGCTTGTCGTCCACGGCGCTGTTGCGCTCGGCGATCTGGGCGGTGTCACCGGGCGTTCCGCTCAGCGACTGGGTGACGTACTGGCTGATGAAGGTGCCGAAGTCGGCGACGTCAGCCTTGATCCCCGCGAACTCGGCCTCGAGGTCGGCGGGCAGGTCCACCGCCTCGACCGCCGCCACCGCCTCGTTGGCCGAGGTCACGTCGTCCGACACGTCCTGGGACACGTCCTGCTTGAGCGCGGAGCGGTAGGCGTCGACCTTGAGCTCGCTCTGCCGGGTGTCGAGGTGGTTGAGCGCGGCCAGGCCCGCCTCGAGATTGCGCAACCGGTCGGCCTGGTCGGAGAGCTGGACCTGCGACACCCACGAGCCCACCGCCAGCACGAGCAGCCCGAGAGTCCCGCAGAGCACGATGAGACCCAGCCGCTTCGCGACTCCCAGTTGCATCAGTCGTGACATGCCTTCATCTTCGCGGCTTTTACGGACATTGTCCGGCAGTTCTCCGCAAAGCGACGGGCCGGTCCCCGCGAGGGGGCCGGCCCGGTCAGGACTGCTTCTTCTCTTCCAACATCTCGGTCAGTGCGCGAACCGCCGCGTCGTCGGGCGAGGCTGCCTCGCGGTTGACGTCGCGGAGCTCCCGATAGACCTCTTCGCGGTGCACCTGCACGTCGCGTGGCGCCTGGATGCCCAGGCGGATCACGTCGCCGCGCGCCTCGAGAACGGTGATGACGACGTCGTCACCGATCATCACGCTCTCGCCGGCCCTCCTGGTCAGCACGAGCATCTAGCGCCCCCCTCCATCCGTGGACAGGACACCGCGCGCTCCGGCCGTCAGAAGGCCTTGCGCATGATGGCCCGCACCGGCATGTTGCTGCCGGTCAGCACCACCTGCATGGCCCGGTGCGCGTCGCGGTCGACGATGATCGGCGCGAGCAGGTTGGCGGTGGTCTCGTCCACGCCGGCGGTGATGACGACCATGACCAACAGGCGATCGGGATCCTGGGTGTTCAGCGCGGCGAACACCTCGTTCTCGATCTCCGGCGCGTAGTCCGGGAAGAACGGCTCCGGCGGCGCGACGAGGAACCGCAGCGAGGGGTCCTCGATGGACGTGAACGCGTAGAGCAGACCCTCATCGTTCAGCCGGACCAGCACGAACTCCCGGTGCGCCGGGAAGCCGGGCATGGGGACGGCCATGTGAATGGTCGGCAGGTCCAGCTCGGTGTCGGTCATGGTGGCCCCAATCGGTCGGGACTCGGTGCGAATACTCATGGTCACCTCAGAAAGTCGATGAGCGAGGGCTGAATCACCTTTGCCGAAGCGGCCAGAGCCGCTTGGTACGAGGTCTGCTGAAGCTGCATTTCCATGATCGTCTTCGGCAGGTCGACGTCCTCGACCTCGGAGAGCTGAGACGTCACGTCCAGCAGCCGATCCTCCGCAGATGACTTCATCTGCGTAATCCGATTGTATCGGGCGCCAACGTCCGAAAGAGAGTTTTTCACGTTATTGGCGGCAGCATCGAGCCGTTCCAGGCCCTTGCCCACGGCGTCCATGTCGTTGTTCTTCAACGCCGTCGAAATGTCGTCCAGGACCTTGAAGACCGACGCGTCACCTTCGCCGAACGCGGACACCCCGTCCATGTCGACGCGCACCTGCGAGTTCGGGCCGACCGTGCGCTGGACGGCGTCCCGGTTGCCGATGAACTGGCCGTCCTCACCGAACGCCTTGGTGCCGGTCGTCGTGCCGCCGAACACCGGACGGTCCAGGTAGGTCGTGTTCGCGTACCCGAGGATGGTGGTCTTGATCTGGTCCAGCTCCTGGCTGATCGCGGCCTGCGACTCGCCGCTGCCGGCGCCGGCGTTGAGGCCCTGGACGGTGAGCGACCGGGCCTTCTGCAGGATCGTCGAGGTGCTGCTCAGCGTGCCGTCGAGCGTGCTCAGCCAGCCCAGCCCGTCGCCCGAGCTGCGCAGATATTGCGAGTTGGCGCGCGACTCGCCGCGCAGCTGCATCGACTGCAGCGTGCCGTTCGGCGAGTCGGACGGGCGGTTGAGCTGCTTGCCGCTGGACAGCTGCTCCTGGATCTTCTCGCCCTTCTGGATGTTGCGCTGGAGGTTGGCGAGGACCCGGGTGGAGATGCTGCTGTCGGTGACTCTGTTGACCATTGTCCGTCTTCCTTACCTTCCGACCAGACCGGTGCGGTTGATGAGCTGATCGAGCATCGAGTCGATCGTGGTGAGCACGCGCGAGGCGGCCTCGTAACCGCGCTGGTACGTGAGCAGGTTGGTCATCTCCTCGTCGAGGTTGACCCCGGACTCCGCCTCGCGGGCCGCGTCCACCTGCTCGGTGACGTTCTGCTGGATCTCGCTGCGCCGCGTCGAGGTCTGCGCGTTGACCCCGAGGTCGGCGATCATGTCCTGGTAGTTCCGGTCCGGGCTGCCGGCCTTCGTCGCGGTCGCCGACAGCGCGGTGGCGACCGAGCCGTCGTTGGTGCCGACCGGGTTGCCGCCCGCGTCGAGCTTCGGCGTCCCGTCGGCGTTCGTCTCGTTCTTGCCCGACACCGCGATGTCGGCCGGATTCGTGATCGCGACCTTCATGTTCTTCGCGTAGCGCCCGGTGCTGAAGTCGCCGGAGTAGAAGTCCTGGCCCGGCGACCCGTCCGTCTTGTACGAGCTCGCCATCGCCGAGTTCACCGTGGTCACCAGGGCCTTGGCGACGGTGTCGAGCTTCTGCGCCATGCCGGGCAGCAGATTGGTCATCGTGTCGACCATCGAGCCCATGGTCCCGCCCGCCGTCACCACGTCACCGGTGTCGGCCCAGGTCAGCCCGGCCGGCTTGGTCCCGGTCGGCATGGTGCCCTCGTTGAGCGCGAGCTGGGCGTCCATCGTGGCGACGCCGGCGTTGGCCGACATCTTGCGGGTCGTGTTGTAGTTGACCAGCAGCGAGTTGCCGACGAACACGTCCATCGAGCCGTTCTCGCGCAGCTGCGCCGTGGCGCCGGTGAGCTCGGAGAGCTTCATGACGGCCAGGTCGCGGCGGTCCTCCAGCTCGTTGACCGTGACGCCGGTGGCCTTGGCCTTGACGATCGAGTCGTTGAGCTGGGCGATGGTGCCGGCCGTGGTGTTGACCTCCTCGGCGTACTTGCCGAGCTGCTGGTAGTTCGAGCTCCACTGGCCGTCGATCGCGGCGTACGCGCTGTTGATGCCGTCGGAGACCACCCGGCTCTGCTGCAGCAGCGCCGAGCGGGCCGCGGTGCTGCTCGGCTCGTCGCCGACGTCGCCCCAGGCCGCCCACTGGTCGTGCAGCTGGGCCTGCAGCGCGGTGTCACCGGGCTCGGCGAAGGTGTCCTCCAGCGACCCGTACGCGGCGGCCTGGTTGGTCAGGTACGCGTTGTTGCCGTGCTCGGTGCGCCCGCGGTTCTCCAGGTACTGGTCGCGCAGCCGCTGGACGTCCGTGACCTCGACCCCGGTGCCGAGCCCGTCGGTCGTGGCCCAGCGCACCGGGACCACCGAGCCGACCGCGGCCTGCATGTTGACCCGCTGCCGGGTGTAGCCCTCGGTGCCCGCGTTCGCGATGTTCTGCCCCGCGACGTCCAGGCCGCGGCGCTGCGCGTACAGGGAGGTCAGGGCGGTGTTGATACTGCCGAAGCTGCTGGCCATCAGATCGCCTCATCCACCAGGCTCGGGCGGCGGACCCCGCCGCTGACTGTCTTGCCCGCCGCGGAATACGTTTCCACGGTTCCCGCGAACGCGAGCATGGTTTCGCGAGCCGCGCGCTGACCGGCGGTGAGCAGCTCCCGGTTCGCGTCGGCCATCGTGCTGATCTCGCTCGTGAGCGTGAGGAAGGCCTTACGGTGCTGGTGCAGCAGATCGGACCAGGGCGCCGGCGCCGCGTCCGCGAGCTGGCCCAGTGAGGCCTCAACGGGCAGACCCAGTTCAAGAGCCACTGCTTGCGCGTACGCCGCCCGCGCCACCTCGGTCTGCCGGATCTGATCGAGCACGACCTCGACCTCGCGCGTCGCGTGGGCGAGCCAGCGGGAGCGGTTCGCGGCGAGCAGCAGCTGCTCCTCCTCGAGCTTGAACAGCAGGAGCTCCAGCAGCTCACGCGCTCGCCACAGGACGCTGGACAGGTCGGTCAGGCTCACCCGGTCCCCCACCTTCCTCTTTCCGTTCCGAATCGCTCATCCGGACAGGTCGGCATCAGTAGTTGGTCTCTGAGGGGTTTCCGGCCGGTAGCAGGAGCGGTTTTGGGCTTTCACCCGAAAAGCCCGAGATTTTTTCGCACACTTCTCATGACCGGCGGACGGCCGCCGATCAGACCGGCGCAACGCCAACGGTTCACGGATGAGCCGGTACGGACCCGAATCAAGGAGGAAAACACCATGGGTCTTCGCATCAACCAGAACATCGCCGCCCAGAACGCCTACCGGAACCTGTCCGTCACGGACAACCAGATGTCGAAGTCGCTGGAGAAGCTGTCCAGTGGTTTCCGCATCAACCGGGCGGCGGACGACGCGGCCGGCCTCTCGATCTCCGAGGGCCTGCGCTCCCAGGTGGGTGGCCTCAAGCAGGCCGTCCGCAACGCTCAGGACGGCATCTCGGTCGCGCAGACCGCTGAGGGTGCGCTGAACGAGACCACCTCGATCCTGCAGCGCATGCGTGACCTGTCGGTGCAGGCCGCGAACGGTGGCTCCAACGACGCCGAGGCCAAGGCCGCGGCGCAGAAGGAGTTCGGCCAGCTCAACGAGGAGCTCGACCGGATCAGCAACACGACCTCGTTCGGCAAGTCGAAGCTGCTCGACGGCTCCTTCGGCAACGGCAACAAGGTCGGCGACGGCACCAAGGTCACCTCGATGCCGACCGGCGCCGTCTCGTTCACGATCGACAAGGTCGGCGACAAGGACATGTCGGCCAACCCGATCACGGTGAACGCGAACATCCCGGCCGGCGCGAGCGCCAAGGACGTCGCGGACACCATGAACAAGGCCATCAAGGCCGCGCTGACCGACCAGACGGCGGGCGGCCCGGCGGCCGGCCAGGGCTTCACCGGCAACGAGGTCAGCGTCAGCGCCGAGGTGGCCGCGGACGGCACCGGTGCCTCGTTCTCGCTGTCCGGCTCGAAGGGCTTCACGGTCGGCGGCGACCTGTCCGGCATCGGCGTCACCACCGGGGCGAGCACCGCGGACCCGAAGGCCAACAGCGGCCAGTTCCAGGTCGGCGCGAACAGCGGCGAGACGATGAACATCTCCATCGGCTCGGTCAGCTCGAAGTCGCTGGGCACCAACACGCTCGACCTCACCGCCGAGGGCGGCGCGGCCAAGGCGATCGAGGCGCTCGACAAGGCGATCACGTCGGTTTCGGACACCCGGGCGACCCTCGGTGCGTACCAGAACCGGTTCGAGCACACGATCAACAACCTGAACGTCTCGGTCGAGAACCTGTCCGCGTCGGAGTCGCGCATCCGTGACACCGACATGGCGCAGGAGATGGTCTCCTTCACCCGGAACCAGATCCTGACCCAGGCCGGCACCTCGATGCTGTCGCAGGCCAACCAGGCCTCGCAGAACGTTCTGTCGCTGCTGCGCTAACCGAACCGCAACCGGTAGTTCCTAACCGAAGAACGCTGACAACCGAATAGTCGGGGGTAGCTGGCCGACGGCGCCGGCTACCCCCGCTTCACTGTGCAGGAAAGCAGGTGACCCGTGACCAGTTCCGTCTCCGGACTCGCCAGTGGGCTCGACACGACCAACATCATCAGTCAGCTGATGAAGGTGGAGGGCTCCACCCAGACCCGGCTCAAGAACAAGGTCGCCGACGCCGAGACCGTCATCTCGTCGTACCAGTCGGTCAACACCAAGCTCGTGGGGCTCAAGAACGCCGCGGCCGACGTGAGCGCCCTGTCGACCTGGCGTGGGGTCAAGCCCACCACCAACACCGCGTCGGTCACGGCGACCGCCGTCGGCGGCACCAACACCGCGACCGGCAGCATGACCTTCGACGTCGTCGAGCTGGCCAAGGGTCAGTCCACAACGGCCCGGGTCAGCAAGACCGACGCCATCACCGACGCCGACGAGATCACCGTCAAGGTGGGCGCCGGCGACCCGGTCACGGTCAAGCTGACCGACAAGACCGCCAAGGGCGTCGCCGACGCGCTGAACGGCGCCGGCCTGGGCGTCAAGGCCTCCGTCGTCACGACCGGCGGCGAACAGAACATCCTGCAGTTCGTCAGCTCGAAGACGGGCACCGAGAACGCGTTCACGATCGACGGCCTGGGGTCCGGCGTCACGCTCGCGACGAGCGCCGCCACCGATGCCAAGCTGCAGGTCGGCGGGTCCGAGGCCGAGGGTGGCTACAGCGTCACCAGCGGCACGAACACCTTCACCGGGCTGATGGCCGGCGTGACCCTGACGGTCAGCAAGAAGGAAACCGGCGTCACGCTCAACTCCGAGTCCGACGTCTCCGGCATGGCCGCCAAGTTCAAGGCGCTGGTCGACGCGGCCAACTCGGCGCTGACCGAGGTCAGCAACCAGACCAAGTACGACCCGGCGACCAAGGCCAGCTCCCCGCTGACCGGCGACTTCATGGTCCGGCAGATGAGCCAGACCATCCTCAGCGCCGTCAGCCAGGGCCTGACCTACCGCAAGGACGGCGCGCCCGCCGCCCCGGACAAGACCGCCGACGCCGCGACGATCGCCGCCGACAAGGCCGCGAACGTGGTCAACTTCGGCTCGCTCAGCAAGTTCGGCATCGAGCTGGACCGCAGCGGCCAGCTGACCTTCGACGAGACCAAGTTCACCGCCTCGTACAACGCGGATCCGGCCGCGATCAAGCAGGCCGGCATCGCGCTGGGCGACACCTTCCGGGGCGTCGCCAACAAGCAGATCGAGAACGTCACCAACAGCATCACCGGCCGCAAGAACAACATCGACTCGCTCAACATCCAGATCGACAACTGGGACGTCCGGCTCGCCGCCAAGAAGGTGGCCCTGACCAAGCAGTACTCGGACCTGGAGACCGCCCTCGGCAAGCTCCAGTCGCAGGGGACCTGGCTCTCGGGCCAGATCGCCAGCCTGGGCTGAGGCCGGGGAAGCTGATCCGGGGTGCGGACCGCCCGCTGCAACCGGATCGCACTCAACGAACGGTTCGACGGACCGAAGAGACCAGTAGGACCCGGGCCGGCACCGCCGCCGGCCCGGCGCACCACCCGACCTGACAGCCCATGGAATCCGCCCGTTCCTGGACGAAAAGGGAGCACATGACCTCTCCGCTGAACCGTTACCTGCAGGACTCCGTCGCCACCGCGTCGCCCGGCAAGCTCCTGGTGATGCTCTACGACCGTCTCGTGATGGATCTGACCCAAGGCGAGGACGCCCTGCGCAACGGCAGCCGCGAGCTGGCCAACGACAAGCTCAACCACGCGCAGGAGATCATCCTCGAACTGCGCACCAGCCTGAACGTGGAAGCCTGGTCCGGCGCCCCCGGCCTGGCCAACCTCTACGGCTACCTGCTCACCGAGCTCATCGGGGCGAACATCGCCCGCGACCCGGAGCGGGTGAAGGTCTGCCGGGGCTTCGTCGAGCCGCTGCGCGACGCGTGGCGGGAAGCCGCGGCCCTGGCCGCCGCGGGCCCGGCGCCCGTGGCATAAACCAACCTGAGGGGACAGCGTGACCGGAGAGTGGCGTGACGCCTGGACGGCCGCGCTCGACGAGCTCGAGATGGACGTGGCCGCGGTCGAGATGATGCTCGCGGACGAGCGCCGGATGAGCGAGACGCCGGCCGCCGATCCGTGGCAACCGCCGCAGGATCTCGGTGCGCTGCCGCTCGAGCTCAAGCCCCGGGCCGACGAGATCCTCACCCGGCAGCTGGCCGCGGCGAAGGAAATCGCCCGGCGGCTCACGGCGACCCGCACTCAACAGGTCATGACCGGCCGGATAGAGACCGGCGAGGCCGTCAAACGCCCCGTCTATCTGGACTGCGCAATGTGAAACCCGGGACTCCCTCGAAGGGGGTCCCGGGTTTTTGCGTGCAACCGTCCGGCAACCGTCAGCGGCTCAGCGAAATCGTAACCAGGCCGAACCTGAGGGTACGAGCAACGGACTGCTCACGGGACCGCCACGGAACGGCGACCTGGCACCACCGGAAGGAACCCGTCGTGTTCGACGACGTCGCATCTTCTTCGCTCCGCGTCGCGGTCGCCGGCCTGTCCGCCCGGCAGAACGCCATCGCGAACAACATCTCCAACATCGAGACGCCCGGATACCAGGCCCGTAAGGTCAAGTTCGAGGAGGCGCTGAGCAGCGCCGTCGCGCACGGACAGTCGCCGGCCGGGGTCACGCCCAGCGTGCAGAACTCGCTGGAGCCGACCCGGCTGAACGGCAGCAACGTCAACCTCGACGAGGAGACGCTCTCCCACATCGACACGACGATGCGCTACCAGCTGACGATCCGCGCGCTGGACGGCAAGTACAGCCTCATCCGCGACGCCATCAAGGGGGCCTGATGAGCACGTTCAACGCGATCGGGGTGGCCGGCAGCGGCGTCACCGTCTACCGCAAGTGGCTCGACGCGGTCTCCGACAACATCGCCAACATCGACAACGTCAGCCGGACCTCCGAGAGCGCCTTCCAGGCCCGGTATGTCGTGGCCCAGGAGGCCCAGGACGGCAACGGCGCCCAGGTCGGCGGCATCGCCTACGGCAGCGCCGAGGGCCAGCTCGCCTACGAGCCGGACAACCCGCTGGCCGACACCGAGGGCTACGTGCGCCGCCCGGACATCGACCTCGGCAGCCAGATGGCCCAGCTCATGATGGCCCAGCGCGCGTACCAGGCGAACCTGTCGGTCGTCGACCGGGCGCGCGAGTCCTACCAGGCCGCCATCAACCTCGGGAAGGCCTGATCATGACCTCTCCCATCAGCGGCATCAGCGGGCTCAGCGCGGTCAGCGGTCTGAGCGCGGTCCAGGGTCTCAGCGGCGTCTCCGGCGCGTCGGCCGCCACCGGCGCCGAGGCGGCGACCGGCCCCAACGGCGACTTCGCCAGCATGCTGTCCAAGGGTCTCGAAAGCGTCCAGGCCTCCCAGTCGAAGGCCGGCGACCTGGCCGTCCAGGTGGCCAACGGCACGCTGCAGGACCCGGCGCAGTACACCATGGCTTCCACCGAGGCCGCCCTCGGCCTCCAGCTCACCATGGCCATCCGGAACAAGGCCGTCGAGGCGTTCCAGGAGATCATGAGGATGCAGGCGTAACATGACGGACCGTCTCCCCGCGCCGGTCCGCAAGGTCGGCGACACGTTCAAGTCCTTCACCCCCGGCCAGAAGACCGTCACGATCGCGGCCATCCTCGCGCTCGCCATCGGCGGTTACTTCTTCGCGACCTGGGCCGCCAAGCCGTCGTACGCGCCGCTCTTCAGCAACCTGTCGAGCAAGGACGCCAGCGCGATCGTCGAGTCGCTGCAGAAGACCGGCACGCCCTACGAGCTGGCGAACGGCGGCGGCACGATCATGGTGCCGCAGGACCAGGTGTACGACCTCCGGCTGCAGCTGTCCGGCGAGGGCCTGCCCGGCGAGTCCGACACGGGCTACGCGCTGCTCGACCAGCAGGGCATCACCACGAGCGACTTCATGCAGCACACCAACTATCAGCGGGCCCTCGAGGGCGAGCTGTCCAACACCATCAAGTCGATCGACGGCGTCGAGGCGGCGACCGTGCACCTGGTCATGCCCCAGAAGGACGTCTTCGCCGACGACCAGAACAAGACCACCGCGTCCGTGCTGGTGCAATCCTCGGCCAGCCAGCCGCTGAGCAACGAGCAGGTGCAGGCGATCGTCAACCTGGTCGCCTCGAGCGTCGAGGGGCTCGACCCCACGCAGGTGACCGTGGCGGGCGCGGACGGCAAGATCCTGTCGGCCGGCGGCGGTCAGGCCGTGGCGAGCAGCGGCGGCAGCGGCGACGACTCGCCGACCGTGCAGTTCCAGAACCGGCTCAACTCCTCGTTGCAGAACATGCTGGACGCCGTGGTGGGCCCGGGTCACTCGGTCGTCACGACCACCGCCCAGCTGGACTTCGACCAGACGCAGACGACCACGAAGAGCTACTCGTCGGACCCGTCCGTCGCCGCCCTCGCCGAGAGCATCAGCCGCGAGGCATACAACGGCAACGGCAACGGCAGCGGGGGCGTGCTCGGCCCGGACAACATCCAGGTGCCCAACGGCACCACCAGCTCCTCGGGGACCGGCCAGTACGAGAACACCAGCACCACGCGCAACAACGCGGTCAACGAGACCACCGAGACGCGCAACGCGGCCCCGGGCAGCATCGAGCGGCTCAGCGTCTCCGTGCTGCTCGACGCCACGACCGCCGGCGCGGTGAACCAGGCTGACGTGCAGCAGCTGGTCAGCGCCGCGGCCGGCATCGACGCGACCCGGGGCGACACCATCGCCGTCAGCGCGATGCCCTTCGACACCAGCGCCGCCACGGCCGCGAAGGACGCGCTCGCCCAGGCGACCGCCGCGGAGACCGCCGCCAAGCAGACCTCGCTGATCAAGACGGCGGCCATGGCCCTGGTCGTGCTCTTCCTGATCTTCCTGGCCTGGCGCTGGAGCCGGAAGCAGAAGAAGCGCAAGTCGCTGACCCCGGCCGAGCTCCAGCACCTGGAGGAGATGCAGTCGGCCCTGGAGCAGCAGCGGCTGGCCCAGCTCAACGCGGCCATCCCCAACCCCGCGATCGAGGCGGCGAACGCCACCCACGAGGCCCTCGAGGAGCGGCAGCGCGAGATCGAGCAGATGGTCGAGGACCAGCCCGAGGAGATGGCCGCCCTGCTGCGCGGCTGGCTCGGCGCCGGCCGCTAGTCGGCTTTCCCATGTAGGAACAGGTTCAGGGAGGAACCGCATTGACCACCCCGGCACTCAGCACGGGCTCCATGACCGGCCTGCGGAAAGCCGCCATCCTGCTGGTCCGGATGGGCAAGGAGTACTCGACCCGGGTCCTCGCCAACATGAGCGAGACCGAGGTCGAGGAGCTGTCGGCGGAGATCGCCCGCCTCGGCAAGCTCGAGCCGGAGGTCGTGGTCGACGTCATCGACGAGTTCTACGCGCTGGCGACGACCAAGCACGCCGGCGCGGGCGGCATGGCCTATGCCCGCGAGCTGCTCGAGGCGTCGCTGGGCACCGAGCGGGCCCAGCTGATCCTCGACCGGCTGCAGGCGTCGATGACGGACATGCCGTTCAACTTCCTGAGCCACGCCGACCCCCGGCAACTGCTCTCGTACGTGCAGTACGAGCACCCGCAGACGATCGCGCTGGTCCTCGCCCACATCCCGTCGGCCCTGGCGTCGTCGATCCTGTCCGGGCTCGCCCCCGAGGTGCAGTCGGACGTCGCGCACCGGATCGCGGTCATGGACCGTACGTCGCCGGACGTCATCCGGCAGGTCGAGCTGGCCCTGCAGCGCAAGCTGTCGACCGTCCTGCAGCCCGACGAGCTGTCCACGGTCGGCGGCCTCGACCCGCTGGTGGACATCATCAACCGGGCCGACCGCACCACCGAGCGCCTCATCCTCGAGGCCCTGGAGGCGCGCAACCCGGAGATCGCCGAGGAGATCCGGCGCCGGATGTTCATGTTCGAGGACATCACCAGCCTCGAGGACCGCGCCATCCAGCTGGTGCTGCGCCAGGTCGAGCCGTCCGACCTCGCCCTCGCCCTCAAGGGCGTCGGCGAGGAGGTGCGCGACAAGGTCACCAAGAACCTGTCCGAGCGCGGCCGCGAGAACCTCATCGAGGAGATGGACCTCATGGGCCCGGTCAAGGTCAAGATGGTCGAGGAGGCCCAGCAGAAGGTCGTGTCGGTCATCCGCTCGCTGGAGGACTCCGGCCAGATCGAGATCCAGCGCGGTGGCGAGGCCGATGAGCTCGTCGCCTGAGGAACGGCCCGAGCGGCCGGTGCTGCGGGGCTCGGTGGCGCAGTCGGCCACCGCGGTCTCGTTCGGCGTCGACCTGCGCCGCGGCGTCCCCGTCGACAGCGCGCCGGTCGAGCGGGCCAAGCAGGAGGCGCGTACCGCCGGCTATGCCGAGGGGTGGGCCCAGGGCCAGCGCGCGGCCGCCATCGAGGCGGAAGCCGCCGCCGAGCGCGTGCGGGCCGTGGAACACGCGCACGAGCAGCGCCGGGCCACCGCGCTCGCGCAGTCGATCAACGCGCTCGGCCGGGCCGTGACCGGGCTCGAGTCCCAGCTCATGCCGACCCTGCACGAGCTGCAGGAGGCCGTGCTCGCGCACGCGTTCGAGCTGGCGGAGGCCATCATCGGCCGGGCCTTGGACGACGCCGAGGGCCGGGCCGCGGCGGCGCTGCGCCGGGCGATGAACGCGGCGCCGGAGCAGGGCGAGATCGTGGTCAGCCTGCACCCGGACGACTTCCGCAACCTGGTCGGTGCGGCGGGCGACGCCGACTACGACTACGAAGGACGGCCGGTGCACCTGCGCCCCGACCCGGGCCTGCGCCCGGGTGACGCCGTCGCCGAGACCGGCACGACGACCGTGGACGCGTCCATCGCCGCCGCCGTGCAGCGAGCGAAGGAAGCACTGCGACTGTGACCGACGTCTTCCGCAACCGCATCAACGCCGCGCTGGCCGCCGCCCAGCCGCTGAGCCGGGGCAAGGTCACCGGGGCGGTCGGCCTGCGGGTCACCGTGAGCGGCCTGGACGCCCGGGTCGGCGATCTGCTGCAGATGGGCGAGGGCGAGGACGCCGTACTGGCGGAGGTGGCCGCCCTTGACGGCGAGCGCCTCTCCTGCCTGCCGCTGGGGCCGATCGCCGGCCTCGGTACGGGCACCCCGGTCACCTCCACCGGCGGGCCGCTGCGCGTCGCCGTCGGCCCCGACCTGCGCGGGCGCATCCTCGACGGGCTGGGCCGGCCGATGGACGGCGGGCCGCCCCTGCGCGGCGAGATGGTCAGCATCGAGGCCGCCCCGCCGTCGGCCATGGAACGCCAGCTGGTCGACGCGCCGATGCCCTTGGGCGTACGGGTGCTGGACACGCTCGTCCCGTGCGGCCGCGGCCAGCGCATCGGCATCTTCGCCGGCTCGGGTGTCGGCAAGTCCACCCTGATGTCGATGATCACGCGCGGCACCACGGCGGAGCTCAACGTCGTCGCCCTGGTCGGCGAGCGCGGCCGGGAGGTCCGCGAGTTCATCGAGCACGACCTGGGTCCCGAGGGCCTGGCCCGCTCGGTGGTGGTGATCGCCACCTCGGACACCCCGCCGCTGGTCCGGCTGCGGGCGCCGATCGTGGCCACGCGCATCGCCGAGTACTTCCGCGACGAGGGTCAGGACGTCCTCATGCTGATGGACAGCGTCACCCGCGCCGCCATGGCCCAGCGCGAGGTCGGCCTGTCAGTCGGCGAGCCCCCGGCCACCCGCGGCTATCCGCCGTCGGTCTTCGCCATGCTGGCGTCGCTGCTGGAGCGGGCCGGGCCCGGCGCCCGGGGCAGCATCACCGGTCTCTACACCGTGCTGGTCGAGGGCGACGACCACAACGAGCCCATCGCCGACGCGGCGCGCTCCATCCTGGACGGTCACATCGTGCTGGACCGCAAGCTGGCCACGGCCGGCCACTTCCCCAGCATCCAGGCCCTCGACTCGATCTCCCGGGTGGCCAACAAGATCACCACGAAGGAGCAGAAGGCGGACGCGACCGAGCTGCGCCGGATGATGGCCGCGCACCGGGAGGTGCGCGAGCTGGTGGAGATCGGCGCGTACGTGCCGGGGACCAACCCCGAGGCGGACCGCGCGACGGCCGTCTGGCCCCAGATCCTCGCGTTCCTGCAGCAGGGGCTGGACGAGAAGGTCTCCGCCGAGCAGGCCTGGGCCCAGCTGCGGCAACTGATCGCGAGCGCCTGAGTCCCCGGCCGGCTAACCGGTCGGGGACTCCTTGCCGTCGGGGTCGACGGGCTCCGGCGTGACCGGGATGCCCGGCTCCTCCTTCTTGCCATATCCCGCCGTCACGAAGCGCAGCCCCGCCAGCAGGATCGCCGCGACCGGCACCGCGATCAGGAAGCGGATCAGCACCTGGGTGATGTCGATCTCGTCGAGCACGTACCGGTAGAGCGCCGGCGCGGTGATCAGCAGCGCGAAGAGCAGGACGGACGGGCGGATCACGGGTCACCCCCGGCGCGGCCGGCGGGGCAGGGCGGGCATCGGGGCGACGTCGGCCGCGATCCGGGCGCAGAGCATGGCGGCCCAGGAGTGCGGGCTGGCCGGCTTGCCGTCCAGCGAGACGATCGGATAGTCGAGGCCGAGCACGGTCGCCGGGTCCGACGTGATGTCCACGTTGTGCACGACCAGGGCCTCGACGTCGCCGAGCGTCCGCAGGTGACGGGCGGTGTCCGCGGTCTTGCGGGTGGCGTCCACCACCGCCCACAGCGCGGTCGCGCCGAGCGCCGCGCACATGTCCTCGATCTTGATCGGGTCGGTGCGGCCCACCGTGGCGTCCACGAGCACGATCCAGGCGTGGTCGGCGTTCTGCAGCTTCTCGGCCTTCGCCTTCGCCGCCTCCGGGTCGCCCAGGATCCGCGACGAGTGCAGACCGGTGCCGGCCGCGCTCGGGCCGCCGAGCAGCAGGTGCGACTGGTCCATGCCGGCCTGCTCACAGAGCTTGCGGCCGATCGGCAACGCGTGGTCGAGATCCCCGGCGAGGACCAGGATCTCGCCGGGTGCGTCCGGCACGGCGGGAGCGGAGGGCTTGGCGGCGAGCACGCTCAGCACGCCGGCGTACGTGTCACCGCCGGTGATCTGCGCGGCGAGCTCCTCCGGCATGCCGACTCGCAGGAGGTTCTGCTGGACCTGGTCCCACTGGTGCGGCATCCCGGGCATCGGCGGGTGCGGCATCGGCGTGGTCACGAGCGGACCGGCCGGCGTGGGCGGGGCAGGCCGGTCCAGACCCAGACCGCCGAGCTGCTCGACCAGGCTGGCCGCGGGCGCGGGCGAGGTCGGCGCCAGCCCGTACGCCGCGGCGGGCGACCGCGGCGGGGCCGGGTTCTGCGCCGCCCGGGCCGCGGCCGGGGGCGGCGGGGCGGCGGACTCGTCCACGCCCAGACCCCCCATCAGCTCCGCCAGCGACGGTACGGGCGGCAGCGGCTTGGCCTTCCCGTTGCTCCCCCCGTTGACGGGGGCGCCGGTCGCCTGCGCGGGCCGGAACGGCCGCACCTTCGGCTCGTCGTCCTCGGGCGGAGCCTGCGCCCGCAACGCCGGCCCGATGTTCGCCTCGGCCCGGTCCAGGTTGGCCATGAGCTCGGCGAAGGCCGACTGAGGATCGGCCAGCCCGCGCTCGGGGCCGGCGCCGGGGCCGGGACCGCCGAGGCCCGCCGGCCGTCCGGTGACCGCCGCCGCGGTGTCGTCGAGTCCGGCGCCCCGGCCCGTGGCCCGGTCGGCGGCGTCGTCGGGGGCGATGTGGTCGCGGGACTCCGCGCGCGCCAGCAACTGCTCCAGCGTCTGCGGCCCGTCGTCGGCGGCGGGCGGCTTGGGTGCGGGGCGCGCGCCCAGCCCCGGGCCCGCGGCCGGGCGAGCGGCCGGGGCGGGACGCTCGTCGGCGTCCGGCACCTCGACCGACAGCTCGTAGTGTTGCTTCGCGAAGAACCCGCCGAAGCCCCCGGTCCGGACCTTGTCCGCCGAGATGATCCGCACCGAGGAGCCGTACTCGTCGCGCACCTGCGCCAGCAACGGCTCGATGGCCGGCCCCTCAAGCAGCACCCGCGTAGGCACCGTTCACCACCCCCATGGTTTCTATCTGTGCGGTGGACCCGGAGATCTCCGAGTAGGACAGCACCTGCACCCGGCGGGAGCCGGCGCGCAGGAGACGCATCAGTGGCAGCCGCAGCTGCGGGGAGCAGGCCAGCACCGGGGTGATGCCGGACTGCTCGGCGGCCTCGACGAGCCGGCCGGCTTCGCTCACGATCGCCTCGGCCCGCATCCCGTCGATCGCCATGAAGGCACCGGTCTCGCTGGGGCGCAGCGACTCGAGCAGCCCCTGCTCCAGCATCGGGTCGAGGGTGATCACGGTCAGCCGGCCCTGGGCCGCGTACTGGGCGGCGATGGCCGGGCCCAGCGCCGAGCGAGCCGCCTCGACCAGGCCGTCGTGGTCGACCGACACCTTCGCGCGCAGCGACAGCGACTCGAAGATGCGGACCAGGTCGCGGATCGGGACGCCCTCGTCGAGCAGCGCCTGCAGGACCTTCTGCACCTGACCCAGGCTGAGCAGGCTCGGGGTCAGCTCCTCCACCACGACCGGGTGGGTGCGCTTGACCATCTCGGTCAGGTTCCGGACGTCCTCGCGGCCGAGGAGGCGGCTGGCGTTCTGCCGGACGATCTCGGCCAGGTGCGTGATGATCACCGAGGCCCGGTCGACGACCGTGGCCCCGCTCAGCTCCGCCTGGTAGTGCAGCTCGGCCGGCACCCACTTGCCGGCCAGGCCGAACACCGGCTCGACGCCGGCCCGCCCCGGCAACGCCTGGAGGCTGTCGCCGATCGCCAGCACCGTGCCGGGCGGCGCCTGACCGCTGCCGGCATCGACGCCGGAGATGCGGATCGCGTACGAGGACAGGGGCAGGTCCAGGTCGTCGCGGGTGCGGACGGGCGGCATGATGATGCCCAGCTCCAGGGCCATCTTGCGGCGCAGGGCGCGTACGCGGTCGAGCAGGTCGCCGCCGTTGGTGTCGACGAGGTCCACCAAGTCCGGCGACAGCGCGAGCTCCAGCGGGTCGACCCGCATCTCGCCCAGCAGCTGCTCCGGCGAGTCGGGCGCCGGCCGCTCCGGCTCGGGCACGCCCGCCGCCCCGGCCGCCTCCTCGGGCAGGGGGTCCTTGATCTTCTGCGCGATCAGCAGCACGGTCGCGCCGATGATCAGGAACGGCACCTTGGGCAGTCCGGGGATGACGCAGAGCCCGAGGGCCGCGCCGCCGGCGATGCGCAGGGCGAGCTTGTTCTGCCCGAGCTGGGCGGTGACGCTCGTACCCATGTCGCCGGAGGTGGCCGAGCGGGTCGTGATCAGACCGGTCGCCACCGACAGCAGCAGCGCCGGGATCTGCGACACCAGGCCGTCGCCGATGGTCAGCAGACTGTAGAGGTTCATCGCCTCGGCCGGCGCCATGCCTTGCTGCAGGATGCCGACCGCGAAGCCGCCCACCAGGTTGATGACCGTGATGATGATGGCCGCGATGGCGTCGCCCTTGACGAACTTGGACCCGCCGTCCATGGCGCCGTAGAAGTCGGCCTCGGCGGCCACGTCGGCCCGGCGCTTCTTGGCCTCGGCCTCGTCGATGAGACCGGCGTTGAGGTCGGCGTCGATGGCCATCTGCTTGCCGGGCATCGCGTCGAGGGTGAAGCGCGCGCCCACCTCGGCCACGCGCTCGGCACCCTTGGTCACGACGACCATCTGCACGATGACCAGGATCAGGAAGATCACCAGGCCGATGACCAGCGAGCCGCCGACCACGAAGTCACCGAACGCGTGGATCACCTTGCCGGCGTCGCCGTCGCGCAGCACCAGCCGCGTCGCGCTGATGTTGAGGGCGAGCCGGAAAAGAGTCAGGACCAGCAGCAGGGCCGGGAAGACGGCGAAGTCCAGGGGCCGCTCCACGAACATCGCGGTCAGCAGGACCAGGAGGGCGATCGTGATGTTGAGCGCGATCAGCAGGTCGAGCAGGAAGGTCGGCAACGGCACGACCATCATGACGATGATGCCGATGACCCCGACGGGCACGGCGAATCTGCTGAGGTTGCGGTTTTTCACGGCCCCCCTTTCCCATCCGATACTCCCGCAGCATCTGCCCCGACGTGAGGGGAATTCCGGATCTCCGGCTTCTGACCGGCTATGGGTGCATCTCGGGTGCAAGACTCAGGGCGTCGCGGGTGCGGGCCGACCGGGAACTCGTAGGGCGTTTGTCAGGGGGTTACGCGTGAACAGGCTTTTCCGGCTCGGACCCGTGCTCCGGGCCCGCAAGGCTCAGGAGGACGCCGCCCGCGGCGCGCTCATCCAGTCCCGTCAGGAGATCCGCGAGGCGCAGCAGCTCGTCAAGCGGCGTGCGCTGGACCTGGCCGGGGCGGACGCCCCGAGCGAGGGCACCGCCCGGGCCATGGTGGCGTCGATGGTGGCCCGGCAGTCGCTGGCCGCCACGCTCTCCGGGGCGCACAAGCTGGTGGACGAGGCCGAGGAGCGTACGCGGGAGAAGGTCGCCGAGCTCGCCGACGCCGCCAAGCGCCGCCGGGCCGTGGAGATGCTCTCCGAGCGGCACGCCGAGACGGTCAAGAAGCACGACGCGGTCGTCGAGCAGAACAACATCGACGAGATCGCGATCACGACGAAGGCGCGCAACGCGGCGCGGGGGGTCGATGCCACGTCGGAGGAGCGGGCCAATCCGCTGCGGACGGGCGGAGGCTCGGTCGCGGACCGGTTGAGCGCCGCCGAGCGGGAGGAGATCGCCCGGGACACCGCCAACTCGGTCGCGGCGCAGCGGCCGATGATCGACCTGGCCGACGCGCGAGTGGCGATCGACGAGGCTCGGGCGCGGCTGTCGCTTGACGCTAAGCGGTCGGAGGACTCCGCCGAAGACGAGAGCGAGGGGACCGACGACGACGGGAGCCGGGCATGAGGGGCGTTGACGGTGTACTGAGCCGGATGTCGGAGCTGCGCTCGCAGCTCGGCCTGGCCGGCACGCAGGTCAGCACCGCCGCCACGACGCAGGCTTCCGGCGCCAAGTTCGCCGCCGCGCTCGCCGGGGCGACCGGGGGTGCGGCCACTCCCGGCGTGACCGGGCAGTCCGTCGTCGACGCCGCGAAGAAGTACCTCGGCACGAAGTACGTCTTCGGCAGCACCGACCCGGCCAAGGGGCTCGACTGCTCGGCGCTCGTCCAGCGGGCATACAAGGACCTTGGAGTGGACCTGCCCCGCACCTCGGGCGAGCAGGCCAAGGTGGGCACCAAGGTGAACGGGCTGGCCAACGCGCGACCCGGCGACATCCTGGCCTTCGACACGCCGGTCGACCACGTCGCCATCTATCTGGGCAACAACAAGATGATCGCCGCGCCGAAGCCGGGCGACCACGTCAAGATCCAATCGGTGTACGAGACCCCGACGCACATCCGCCGCGTGGTCGGCACCGCTCCGGCGGAGGCGGCGGGGGCCACGGCGGCGGCCGCGGCGATCCGGCCCGCCAGCTTGCAGAACTCCGGCTCGCTGGCCGGGGTCCCGTACGGCGACATGTTCGTCAAGGCCGGCGCCAAGTACGGCGTCTCCCCGAAGCTCCTCGCCGCCGTGGCGAAGGTCGAGTCCGGTTACAACCCGCAAGCCGTCAGCAAGGCGGGCGCGCAGGGGCTGATGCAGCTCATGCCCGCGACCGCCCGGGGCCTCGGCGTGGACAACTCCTTCGACCCGCAGCAGGCCATCAACGGCGCGGCGAAGCTGCTCTCGAGCCACCTCAAGGAGTTCAAGTCGCTCCCCCTGGCCCTGGCCGCCTACAACGCCGGCGGCGGCAACGTGCACAAGTACGGCGGCATCCCGCCGTTCTCCGAGACCCAGGCCTACGTCCCCAAGGTGCAGAAGGCACTCAAAGCGCTCGGCGGCTGACCCCGTCGAGCCGGCCGCGAGCGCTCTGTCGCTGCCGTCGCCCGAGAGGTACCCATGACCACATCCGTCACCGGGCCCGACCGCAGGCCGGTCGCCGACCCGTCCTTCCGGGCACCCGCGCGCGGGCAGGACGGCGCCGCGGCCTTCGGCTCGGCACTGTCGGCCGAACTCGACCGCGACGACCGGCCCGCGCCGCCGCCGGATGTCGCCCGCTCTTCGCACGATGCCGGTCGCGGCTCGCACGATGCGGACCGGGGCTCACTCGATGCGGGCCGCGGCTCGGCTCATTCGCTGCAGGACGCGGCCCGGCAGCGGGCTTTTCAACGGCTGACGAACAACCGGCTGCAGCTGCGGGCCGCTCAGCAGCAGGCTACGCAGGACCGGGTGCGGCAGGAGGCCGCCGCTGCCTCTCGTAAAGAACCGCACGACCAGCGTCCCGCGCACCTCGACGGGTCGCGCCGGCCCTCGTCCTCATCCCCTGCGCGCTCGTCTTCCTCGTCGCCCTCGTCCTCATCTGCGTCTTCGTCTTCGTCTTCGCCGGTTGAGCGTTCGGACTCCGAGCGTGAGGTGGTCGCGCCTCAGCCGCCGCCGCTGCACCTTCTGCCGATCAACGCACCGACGCTGTCGGAGGCCACGGCGACATCAGCGGACACAGAGGCGACCGCACCACCTGGCCCTGCGATCCCTGGCTCTGCGACTCTGCAAAATCCGACGGCGGCCGCTGCCGCTCAGACTCAGGCGCCGATTCTGGATGCCGGTGCCGCACAGGCCGCCGCCTGGACCCGCGCCGAGACCATGGCGGCCGGACTCGCCGCCGCCGCGCCCGCCCCGGCAATTGCTCTGGCGCCGAGCAATGCCGCTCAAGGCGCCGCCGTGCAGGCCGATGTCGCCGCTCAGACGGCCGCGTTGAGCAGCGCGAACGGACAGGCCACGGCCGTCGGCCCGGAGGTTGCCCGGGCTGTCGCCGACGGGGTGGGGCACGGGACGTCCGCGCCGGGCGTACCGTTCGGTCCCGCCGTGGCCGCGGCTACCGCGTCCACCGCATCCGCTGATCTCGCTGCTACCGCCGAGGCTGCCCTTGCCGGTGGGCCGACGGCTGCTGCCCCGGCCGGCACTCCCACGACTGGTGCTCCCGCTGCTGGTGCTCCGACGACTGGCGGGCTTGCAACTGGCGGGCTCGCGACTGGCGGGCTCGCGACCGGCGGGCTCGCGACCGGCGGGCTTCCGACCGGCGGGCTTCCGGCCGGCGGGCTTCCGACTGGTGGCGCGGCTGCTGGTCCGGCCGGGGCCGACGCGGCTGCTTCCGCAGCGGGCGCTGGTCTCACACCTCCCACTGCCGAGCCAGCGGCCACCGCCGCCGGCACCTTTGCTGCTCAGACGGCCGAGGCCACTGCCACCGCCGCGTCGGCCGCGCCCGCTGCCGACATCACCGCCGAGCCGCTGAGCAACACCGACGCGACTCCTGGGGTCGGCGACCAGCCGCCGGCGGGCGAGGGTCAGGCCGGAGGCGACGGTACGGCCGGCAACGGCCAGAACTCCGGCGGCCAGTCCGGTGCCTTCCCCGCGCCCCCGGCCGGCCCGGCGCCCACCACTGCTCCGGGCGGCGGGCTGCCCCTGGGCGTCCAAGCGGCTGCCCCCGTGGGCCCGGCCGCGCCCGCCGCACCAGTGTCCGACATCGCCCCGCCGCCCGCGCCGCCGCTGCCCGGGCCGGTCGCCCACCAGCTCGCCACCCGGATCACGCCACTACGGCTGGACGCCGACGGGGTGCACCGGCTCACCGTCAACCTGCACCCGGTCGACCTCGGGCCGGTGCAGGTCGTCGCCGAGATCCGCAACGGCGAGATCAACCTCCAGTTGTCCAGCTCGACCGAGGCGGGCCACGACTCGCTGCGGGACGCCCTCGACGAGCTGCGCCGGGACCTGCAGGACTCCGGCTTCACGAACGCGAACCTCGACCTGCGGCAGGGCGGGGGCGACCAGGCGCGGCAGCAGTTCGCGTTCATGAACCAGGGGCAGGGAGGCGGGGGGCGTACCGGAGGAGGGTCTGCGGCCGGGACCACCGCGCCGGCCGAGACCGCGCCGCCGGAGCCCGCCCGCGTCGTCGAGGACGGCCGCCTGGACACCCAGGCCTGACGCCCGCGCCCGGCGGCGGCGCTGCCGCCCGAGCAGAGCGGGCGGAGTCCCTCGCGCGAGTGGAGCGGGCGGGGCAACGGTGAGCGGGACTGAGCAAAATCGGGCTCGAAAGATCTGGCGCTAAGCGAATCGGCGGTCCGGCCGAACCTGATGGTCGAGGGCCACCAACCGCGAGGGAGACCGGCCGATGACTTCTCCGATCAACGGGTTCGTGAGCAACACGTACGACAACAAGGCCGCCAAGGCGACGTCGACGTACACCAACGGGACCACCACGAACGCCGGCGCGAGCAAGTCCGTCGCGGACCAGGACACCTTTCTCAAGCTGCTGGTGGCCCAGCTGAAGTACCAGGATCCGTCCAACCCGGCCGACTCGACCCAGTTCCTGGCCCAGACGGCCCAGTTCACGCAGGTCGAGAAGCTCGGCCAGATCGCCGAGATGATGCAGGCCCAGCAGCTGATCGGCGCGAGCGCGCTGGTCGGCCGGACGGTCACCTACCAGGACGCCGAGGGCAACTCGCAGACCGGCGTCGTCACCCGCACGAAGCTCAACGGAGACAGCGAACCGACCCTCGTGGTCGGGAACATGGATGTGCAGCTGTCCAAGGTCACGGAAGTCCAGCAGGCAGGGACCGCGCAGTCCGCGGCCACCGCCACCCCGGCCGCGGCAACTCCTGCCGCACCGGCCACCCCGGCAGCGGCAGCTCCTGCCGCGCCCGCCGCCGCACCGGCTGCGGCTGCACCGGCTGCGGCCGCACCGGGCAAGGCGCCGGAAGCCGCCGGGGACACCGCTGGGGAGACCGAGAACACCGCCTCCGATGATCCCGCTACTCCGAAGGAAATCTGACCTATGCTGCGTTCCCTCTTCTCCGGCATCAGCGGTCTCCGCGCGCACCAGCAGATGATGGATGTCACGGGCAACAACATCGCCAACGTGAACACCACCGGTTACAAGTCGAGCCAGGCCGTCTTCCAGGACACCCTGTCGCAGATGGTCAACGCCGCGGGCGCCCCGCAGAACGGCTCCGGCGGCACCAACCCGGCGCAGGTCGGCCTCGGTGTGCGTACGGCGAGCATCAACGCCAACTTCAGCCAGGGCGCCGCGCAGACCACGGGCAAGTCCGGCGACATGATGATCCAGGGTGACGGCTTCTTCGTCGTGAAGAGCGGCGGGGAGTCGGTCTACACCCGGGCCGGCTCGTTCACCTTCGACGCCAACGGCTCGCTGACCACCCCGAACGGCCAGATCGTGCAGGGCTGGTCGGCCGACGGCGACGGCAACGTCAACACCGCGGGCGCCCCGGGCGACATCAAGCTGCCCATCGGCATCAGCCTGGCGCCCGAGGAGACCACGAAGTTCACGCTGACCGGCAACCTGTCCTTCGAGGCGCCGGTCAACACCGCGGCGGCCGGGGCCACGCCCACCCCGGGCAGCTCCAAGGTGATCCCGATCCCGGTCGTCGACGAGAACGGCGCCTCGAGCACGCTCAACGTGACGATGACCAAGACCGCCGCGGACAAGTGGACCGTGACGACGCCGGGCGGCGGCTCCGAGGAGCTCACGTTCGTCAACGGCAAGCCGGTCGACGCCTCCGGCAACCAGGTGACCAGCATCAACCTGACCGACAGCGGCAAGACGTACGCGGTCGACATCACCGACATCACGCACTACTCCGGCAACACGGAGGCCCGGGTCAGCGCCTCGGACGGGTCGGCGGCGGGCATCCTGAGCTCGTACACGGTGTCGAACACCGGTCAGATCGTCGGCGTCTTCTCCAACGGCCTCAAGCAGTCCCTCGGCCAGCTGGCCCTGGCGAACTTCAACAACGTCAACGGTCTCGAGAAGATCGGCGACTCGATGTTCCGCAGCACGGTCAACTCGGGTCTCGCCCAGGTCGGCGCGGCCGGCTCGGCGGGTCTCGGCCTGATCACCAGCGGCGCGCTGGAGATGTCGAACGTCGACCTCGCACAGGAGTTCACCAACCTGGTCATCGCCCAGCGGGGCTTCCAGGCCAACAGCCGCATCATCACGACCTCCGACGAGATCCTCCAGGAACTCGTCAACCTCAAGCGGTAGGACCACCAGCACCGGCGGAGGCCGGGACGGGCTGTGCGCCCGCCCCGGCCTCCGTGTTTTCCGAGCTTTTCCGGGCGCTCGCACCCGAACAGCGACCGTCCCGCGCTCATCGGCAACCGGCCTCGGGCCGAACAGCCTACTGACGGGCCACGGATGGCCCACCAGCCCAGCCAAACCAAGGACGGACTACTCGTGATCCTCGTAACCCGCTTGAACGGCAGCGTGTTCGCGCTCAACCCGGACCTCGTCGAGCGCGCCGACTGCACGCCCGACACGGTCATCACGCTGGTGGACGGCACCAAGTACGTCATCGCCGAGTCCGTGCCCGAGTTCATCGACTCGGTGCGCCACTACCGCGCTTCCCTGATCGCCCAGGCCAGCAACCTCGAGGCCGCTCCGCCCGCCGCCGACCTGACCGACGACGAGCTCAGCCGCCCCGCCGGCAACGTGCTCCCGCTGCACCGGAAGGACCGCTGACCATGGATCTCGCCTCCATCATCGGCGTAGTCGTTGCCCTGATCATCGTCTTCGTCGTCCAGGCGCTCGAGGGTGGTCACGCCGGCTCCATCATCCTGATCCCCTCGATGCTGCTCGTCTTCGGCGGCGCCTTCTGTGCCGCCATGGCCGGCGCGATCCTCAAGGACGCGCTCAGCGTCGGCAAGCTGTTCCAGAAGGTCTTCCTGGCCAAGGTCGCCCCGCCCACCAAGCTGGTCGACGACGTGGTCAAGCTGGCCGAGCGCGCCCGCCGCGAGGGCCTGCTGGCCCTCGAGGACGCGGTCAAGACGGTCGAGCACCCCTTCCTCAAGCGCGGCCTGCAGCTCGCGATCGACGGCACCGACCCGGAGGAGCTGCACGACATCCTCCACGCCGAGATCGCCGCCAAGAAGAAGGCCGACAAGGCCGGCAAGAAGATCTTCGAGAACATGGGCGGGTACGCCCCCACGGTTGGCATCATCGGTACGGTCATGGGCCTCGTGCACGTGCTCGAGAACCTCGACAAGCCGGAGACGCTCGGCCACTCGATCGCCGCGGCGTTCGTCGCCACCCTCTGGGGCGTGCTCTCGGCCAACCTGATCTTCCTGCCCGCCGCGGCCCGTCTGGACCGCCTGTCCGGCATCGAGGTCGACGAGATGGAGCTGGTCATCGACGGCGTCCTGGCCATCCAGGCCGGCTCGAACCCGCGTCTCGTCGCCCAGAAGCTCCGTAGCCTGCTCCCGCCGGACGCCGCCAAGGCGGCCGAGGCCGGGGCCAACAAGAAGGCGGCCTGATCTAGATGAGCTCTGGCGGCAAGCCCAAGAAGAAGGGCGGTCACGAGGAGCACGAGGAGCACGTCAACCACGAGCGCTGGCTCGTGTCCTACGCCGACATGCTCACCCTGCTCTTCGTCCTGTTCGTGGTGCTGTTCTCGATGAGCAGCGTCGACCAGAAGAAGTTCGCCGAGCTGGCGGCCGGTCTCTCCGAGGGCTTCGGCGCCGCCAGCGCGGCCTTCTCCGGCAACGTCTCGAACCTCGACGGCGCCGGCCAGGCCAGCACGGTCGTCCCGATCGACCCGGGCGTCAACCCGGGCGGCGGCGACGGCGGCACGGCCGGCATGACCAAGGAGCAGAAGGAGGCCGTCGAGAAGGCGGTCAAGGCCGCCGAGCGCGCCGAGTCCTCCAAGAACGCCCAGGCCGCCGTCAAGGAGGCCGAGAGCCTCAAGAAGCTCGAGAACAAGATCGCCGACGCGCTCAAGAAGGCCAAGCTGCTCAACCAGGTCAAGTTCACGATCGACCAGCGCGGCCTGGTGGTCACCGTGGTCACCAACGAGGTGGTCTTCGCCGGCAACCGGGCCGACCTGCAGCCCGGCGGCAAGAAGATCCTGGACGCCATCGCCCCGGCGCTGGCCAAGCTGCCCAACAACATCGAGGTGGACGGGCACACCAACCAGCTGAAGGCGACCACGACGTTCTATCCGAGCGGCTGGGAGCTGTCGGCGGCGCGGGCCTCGGCCACGGTGCGGTACCTGATCGCCGACGGCCTGCCCAAGAAGAAGATGAGCGCGGTCGGCTTCTCCGACACCAAGCCGCTCATCCCGGCGAGCGACCCGCGCTCGGTGACCATGAACCGCCGCGTCGACGTGATCGTGCTGACCACGCTGACCGCCGACCAGGCGTCCCTGCTGCCCACGGCGGCCGGCGACGACAGCGAGCTGCACACCGGCCAGACCAGCGCCGAGGCGGCCGCCGCGGCTAAGGCTTCGGCCGGAACGACCGAAACGACCACCGAGTCCACCACCACCCACGACTGACACGAGAGGAGCTACCGATGGCTGATGACAAGAAGGACGCCGAGGCGCCCAAGAAGAAGTCCCCCAAGATGCTGATCATCATCATCGCGGCCGTCGTGTTGCTCGGCGGCGGTGGCGCGGGCGCGTACTTCGTGTTCTTCAAGGGCGACTCGGCCGAGGCCGAGAAGCCGGAGCCGGAGAAGGGCGTCGTCACCGCCCTGGAGAACGCCATCACGATCAACCTGGCCGACGGGCACTACCTGAAGCTCGGCTTCGCCCTGCAGCAGACCGCCGACGTGGCCGAGGCCGTCGACCTCAGCGAGGCCGCCGACCTGGCGATCGACCAGTACACCGGCATGACCGTCGCCGAGCTGTCCACCGAGAAGGGCCGGCTCAAGGCCAAGGAGGACCTGCTGGCGAAGATCGAGAAGGCCTACGTCGAGGAGGACAAGCAGGCCGTCATGGACATCTACTTCACGCAGTTCGTCACGCAGTAGGGAACACCTGGGCTGGGTGTGAATCACGAGTGATGAGGGCGGGTCCGCGAAAACGCGGGCCCGCCCATTCCTCGCTTCCGCCTCAGCGGTTGCGGGCAGGGTGCCGATGGGGTTGATGTGACCAGTTCCCCGACCCGTTCCCCCGGCAAGATGTCCCGGCGCGGCGCCGGCGCGGGACCCACCTCCTACGACTTCCGCAAGCCGATCAAGCTGTCCCGCGAGCACGTCCGGACGCTGCAGATCGCCTTCGAGACGTACGCCCGCAGCTGCGGCACGCTCTTCACCACCCGGCTGCGCGTGGTGAGCAGCGTGTCCCTGGTCTCGATCGAGCAGCTGAACTACGACGAGTACGTCGCCTCGCTCTCCAACCCGACCGTGATCGCCGTGGTGTCCATCGACCCGCTGCCCGGCACGGTCCTCATGGAGATGGCCTCCTCCGCCGTGATGACCGCTATCGACCACATGCTCGGTGGCCCCGGCGGGCCGCAGCCGGAGCGCCCGCTGACCGAGGTGGAGATGCCGCTGCTGCGCGGCCTGCTCGAGCGCATGCTGGGCGAGCTCCGGTACGGCTTCGAGACGCTGGTCGACATCCACCCGAAGCTCAAGGACATCGAGTACAACGCTCAGTTCCTGCGCGCCCATCAGCCCGGTGACGCGGTGGTCGTGGCGACGTTCGAGATGAAGATCGGCTCGGAGGAGTGCGCGGCCACGCTGTGCGTCCCGTTCAACACCGTGCTGCCCGTGCTGGAGAAGCAGGAGCAGATCGAGCTCACCCCGCAGGAACGGATGGTCCGGGACACCTCGCTGCGCAACCTGACGGCCGGTCTTTCCGCGGCGCCGATCGACGTAGCTGTCCGATTCCAGCCCATCCGGATGCGTACCGATGACATCGTGGATCTACGCCCCGGCGACGTCGTGCCGCTCGGGCACCCGACCAGCGTGCCGCTCGAGGTGACAGTCAACGAGACCGTTTTTGCCCATGCGGTGCCCGGCAATCAGGGCGCCCGGCTGGCGTGTCTCGTCGTGCCGTCGCCCAAGGAGGAAGAACGTAGATGACCGCGCCTACGATCACCGAGCCCCAGCTCGCGCTGGTCCGGACCGCCGCGGTGGCGGCCCTCGGGGTGCTGCCGACCAGCCGCGAGCTGACCGCCGGCAACCCCGTGGCGGCGACGCCCGACCTGCTCACCACCGGCCAGGCGATCACCGCCCGGTTCAGCGGCGCCGCCACCGGCGAGGTCGTCGTGGTCGTGGGCCAGGACCTCGCCGACGCGCTGAAGGAGAGCCCGCTCGGCGAGCTCGACCTGACGGCGGCCGTACGCCCGGCGCTGGAAGCCGCGGCCCGGGCCTTCGGACCGGTCGTCCTCGACCCTGGCCAGCTCATGGAGCCCGGCGTGGCGCTCAGCTCCATCGCCGCCAAGGGCGACGCCGTGGCCGTGCCGCTGCTGGACGCCGGGCAGGTCAACGCCGTGCTCGCCATGGCGCTCACCCCGTGGCCGGCCGACGCGGGCGGCGGCGTCGCGCCCCGGGGACCCGCCGGAGCGGCGCCCATGCGCGGCGGCCTCGACATGCTGCACGACGTCGAGATGGAGGTGTCGGCCGAGCTGGGGCGGACCCGGATGAGCGTACGAGAGCTCCTGAGCCTGACCCCCGGCGCCATCGTCGAGCTCGACCGGGCCGCCGGCAGCCCCGCCGACCTGCTGGTCAACGGCCGCCTCATCGCCCGCGGCGAGGTCGTCGTGGTCGACGAGAACTTCGGCATCCGGATCACGGAGATCGTCGCCCCCGGCACCGAACGGGAGTGAGACGTTGTTCGAACTCGTCCTGCGCATCGGCTTCTCGCTCCTGGTCGTCCTCGGCCTCATGTGGGGAATCGCCCGGGTCCTGCGCCGCGGGGGCGTCGGCCGGCGCGGGACGGGCACGCTGTCGATCCTCGGCCGCACCACGCTGAGCCGGGGCTCCTCCGTCGCCGTGGTCCAGGTGGCCGACCGCGCCCTGGTCCTCGGCGTGACGGACGCGCACGTGAGCCTGCTGGGCGAGACCGACCTGGCCGCCTTCGTCCACGAGCACGAGCACCGGGACCACCTCGAGGTGGACCCGGCCGACCCGGAGCACCCCGTCCACGCGACGGTGCTGCCCCACCACGGCGGCAAGCTGGACGGCTCGGTGCTGTCGCCCCGGACCTGGCACTCGACCCTGGACTTCCTCCGCGACCGGACATCGAGGCACTGACATGTGGCGGCGCGCGCTCCTGATCCTGCTGCTGGCGCTCGGCGGGTTGCTGCTGCCCGCCGTGGCAGCTCAGGCGGCTCCCGCTCCCACTCCGGCCCCGGTGGGCGTACCGGTGCGGTATGAACTGCCCCGGGCGCCGGTCGGGCCGACCGCACCCGTCGCGCCGACCGTGGCTCCGAGCGGCGGCAGCATCAACTTCAACATCAACGGGACCAACCCGGACGGCAGCAAGCCCGCCACCTCACTGGTGATCGTGCTCGGGCTCACGCTGCTGTCGGTCGCTCCGGCCGTACTGTTGCTGTGCACGTGTTTCACCAAGGTCTTCATGGTGCTGGGCATCACCCGCAACGCGCTCGGCCTCACCAGCATGCCGCCCAACCAGGTGCTCGCGGGGCTGGCCCTCTTCATCAGCCTCTTCATCATGAGCCCGGTGCTGAGCCAGGTGAACGAGCAGGGCGTGCAGCCCTATCTGGCCGGCGACAAGACCCAGTCACAGGCGTTCCGGGACGGTGTCCAGCCGCTGCGCGAGTTCATGCTCAAGAGCACCCGCGAAGAGGAACTGGCCCTGATGATCAAGGTCTCGGGTCAGGAACAGCCGGCGACCAAGGAAGAAGTCGAGCTCACCACGCTCGTCCCGTCCTTCGTCCTCTCCGAGCTGCGCGCCGCGTTCATCATCGGCTTCGTCGTCTTCATCCCGTTCCTGATCATCGACATGGTCGTCTCCGCGTCGCTGATGGCCCTGGGCATGATGATGCTGCCGCCTGTCACCGTCGCCATGCCCTTCAAGCTGCTGCTCTTCGTGCTGGTCAACGGATGGGGGCTGATCATCACGGCGCTGGTGGGCTCGTACCGGTGAACTTTGACCTGCCCACGACCCAGCTGATCGCCCTCTTCCTGGGGTCGGCCCGGGCCGGGGCGTGGCTGATGCTGTGCCCGCCCTTCAACTCGCGCCTCATCCCGGCGCAGGTCAAGGTGCTGCTGTCGATCGGCATCGCGTTTCCGATGATCCCGTGGCTGACGCCGGCCGTACCGTCGCTGCAGACCTCGGCCATCATCGCCGCGACCGCGCTGCAGATCTTCGTGGGTGCGGCGCTGGGCTTCATCACCTATCTGTTCTTCGCGGCGGTGCAGGCCGCGGGTGATCTGCTCGACGTCTTCGGCGGCTTCACGCTCGCCTCCGCCTATGACCCGCTGTCGCAGAACCAGAGCTCGGTCCTCGGCCGCTTCTACAACCTCGTCGCCGCGACGCTGCTCTTCGCCACGGACGGGCACCAGCTGATCCTGCGCGGCTTCGCGCAGTCCTACAAGACGCTGCCGCTCGACGCCGGCTTCTCGCTCGAGACCTTCAGCAATCTGCTCGTACGCGGGGTGGGCGAGATGTTCGTGTCGGCGCTGCAGATCGCCGGGCCGCTGATCGCCGTCCTCTTCCTCACCGACGTGGCCTTCGGCCTGCTCAACCGGGTCGCCCCGGCCCTCAACGCCTTCCAGCTCGGCTTCCCCGCCAAGATCATGCTGGTGCTCGTGCTCTCCGGCACGGCCATCACCATCCTGCCCCGGGTGCTCGACACCATCGTCGACCGGGCGGTCAGCGCGGTCGTCAGCCTCAGCGGGGGGTGATCCGTGTCCGGGGAGAAGACCGAACAGCCGACACCGCAAAAACTCAAGAAGGCCAAGCAGGAAGGCCAGATCGGCCGCAGCCAGGACGTCGGCGCCTGGTTCGGCATGCTGGCGGCCAGCATCATGCTCCCCCGCACCCTCAAGACGACGATGGAGCACTCCCGCGAACTCATGGTCAAGCTCCCGGAAGTCATCGCCGACCCCCAGCCCGGCGTGGCCCTGGCCATCCTCCGCGACGGCCTCATGAGCGCCGCCTGGGCCGTCCTGCCCCTGGCCGCGACCATGATGGCGGTCGGCATCGCCGCCGCCGGCGCCCAGGGCGGCATCCGGGTCGCCACCAAACTCTTCATCCCGAAGTTCAGCCGGCTCAACCCGCTGCCCGGCATCAAGAAGATGGTCGGCCCCCAGGCTCTGTGGGAAGGCTCCAAGGCCCTCATCAAGACCACCGTGCTGGCCATCGTGCTCTACATGACCATGAAGGACATCATCCCCGTCCTCATGACCGCCGGCCGGCTGCAGATCGGCTCCCTGCTCGGCGTGGTCAACGACGCCACCATCGGCCTGATCCGCGCCGCCTCGGTCGCCGGCATCGTCATGGCCGCCGCCGACTACTTCGTCGTGCGCCGCCGCACCAACAAGCAACTCCGCATGACCAAGGAAGAAGTCAAGCAGGAGAACAAGAACACCGAGGGCGACCCGCACGTCAAGGGTCACATCCGCGCCAAGCAGATGGCCATGGCCCGCAACCGCCAGATGGCCGACGTCCCGACCGCCGACGTCGTCCTGATCAACCCGACGCATGTCGCGGTGGCGCTGCGCTACGACCCGGAGAAGGGCGCGCCACGAGTGCTGGCCAAGGGGCAGGGGGCGATCGCGCAGAAGATCCGCGAGGTGGCGTCGGAGAACCGGATCCCGCTGGTGCAGGACGTGGCGCTGGCCCGGGCGCTGGAGAAGAGCGTGGACGTGGGCATGGAGATCCCGGCGGACTTCTACGGGGCGGTGGCGAAGGTGCTGGCGTTCGTCATGAGCTTGAAGGCGAAGGGCGCGGCAGCAGGCACACACCGCAACCCGAACCCGACGCCGGCCTGACGCCCCACGCCGGCAGTGTGGCGCTGTACACATTTGCGACACGCCTTGACACTTCGTTAACAATTCGCCAATCGGGCATTACGGTAACGCCGGTGAGTGACTGCCCCGAACGCCCGATCATTGTCGTCGGATGCCCACGGTCGGGCACCACGATGCTGCAGTTGATGTTGCACGCGCACCCGCGCATCGCGATCCCGCCGGAGACCCGGTTCGTGCTGGCCGCCTATCGCGAGCGGCGCGACTTCGGCGACCTGCGCGTCGAGGCCAACCGCCGCGCGCTGGCCCGCCGCATCGTGGACCGCCGCGAGACCCGCTTCTGCGACCTCGGCCTCGACCCCGAGGAGACAGTCGAGCGCATGGCCGCGGCGCAGGGCACGCTCGGCTCCGTGCTGGGCACGGTCTTCCAGGGGTACGCGGCCCGCTTCGGCAAGCCCCGCTGGGGCGACAAACGCCCGGCCTATCTGCACAACGTCGACCTGCTGTTGCGTCTCTTCCCGGATGCCCAGTTCGTCAACATCGTCCGCGACGGCCGCGACTGCGTGGCTTCCCTCAAGGAGATGTCCTGGCACCGCAAGGACATCTACGCCACGGTCGCCGCCTGGGCCCGGGCCGTCGACGACGCCCGCCGCGCCGCCCGTCGCCTGGGCGACTCACAGTGGTTCGAGCTCCGCTACGAGGACCTGGTCACCGACCCACACACCCAGCTGACCGCGCTGTGTGACTATCTGGGCGAGGACTACGACCCGGCCATGGCGGAGCCGTCAGCCGTCGCCGAGGTCGCGGTGCCGTCCTTCAAGACCTGGCACGCGCGCACCCACGCCCCGGTCAACACCGAGCGCGTGCGCAGCTGGGAAACCCGCCTCACCACGGAAGAGATCGCCCTCTGCGAGGCCGCCCTGGGCCGCCGCCTGCTCGCCAACGGTTACGAGCTGTCGCGCAACGCCCGCCCGAGCCCCGCGGACCTGGTCCGTTACGGCTGGACGGCCACTCCGCAGCGCTTCATCCCGGCCCGCCGCCGGATCAGCCGCGCCGCCGTGCGACTCCGGCCCACCGAGGACCTGGCCCACCTGCCGACGGCGCCACTCCCCCGCGCGGCCGAGGGAGCGGAAACCGCCGCCCACTCCTGAGCGTTCACCGGCGGAACAGGTCCTCCAGGGCCTGTTTCGCCACATCGGGATCGCGCCGGATGGCCGCCCGGAGCTGGATCTCCCGGAACTCTCGCCGGGAGCGCTCCAGCTCCTTCTCCCAGCCGTCCTTCGGCACCACGAGCTCCTCGTCGACGAGGAACTGGATCAGGTCCTCGAGAGCGGGGCGGAAACGCCGGCCTCCGACGGGAAAGTGCAGCTCACCGAACTGCTTCCGCTTGCGCCGCCGACTCAACCCGCGCATGGTCTGCTCAGCCTCGTCGTGCCGGGCGAGGACTTGAAGATGAGCCTCGGGATAGCCGGCCTTGTTCCGCTCGAAGTCGTAGTGGAACCAGCCGTCGAGCGCGTCGCGAGCGCTCTGAACGCGGAAGGTGGAGGTGCGCACCGCCAGATGCGTGCCCTCGTCGTCCAGGCCGAGAAGGTAGTGGACGTTGAGATACAACGGGATCAGGGGATCAGCCGTAGGCAGCTCGATCACTTCCCTCTCGCCACGACGCGACGCGACAGCCACAGCACATGCGGCCGCTTCAGGCTGAGTTGTCGCCCGAATGCTCGCGCCACTGGCGACAGTGGTGTTGAGAAGGTGCTGGATGGCGTCGGCGAAACGCCGGGCGCCGCGCTCGAGGTCACTGAGTGGCATGGAAGTACATCCAGACGATCTTGGCATCATGAGAATCGAAGACGTCCTCGCGCGCCTGCTCCTTGAGCTCCTCGAGGGTGAGGCCGAGCCGAGCGAGGTGAGCGTCGATGTCCGCCTGCCACTCCTCGCGGGTGAGCCGGACGACCTCGGCCTCTTCCGTGCGTTGCGATGGGGTGAGTGTCATGTCATTCCTTCCTCGAAGGGATGACGTAAGACTAGGCTTGTCGCTGGACAGTTGGCAAACGACATCTTGACGTTGGCACAAAGCGCGCCCCACCAGCATGGGCGTCGGCCTGGACCCACGACGTCACCCCGGATGCGGGCGCAACGGCCGCGCCCCCGCGCCCAGCTCGCCGGCCGCCAGTCCAGCCTTCTCGCCGCCCGTACTCATCAAAAAGCGAAAGCCCCCGTCCCAAGCACAACCAGGACGGGGGCTTCACCACGAAATCACGCCATCGACAACGAGAACTTCCCCTTGCCGTACCGGGCGACCTCGATCGTGAGATCGAGCCGCTTGCCGAGCGCCAGAAAGTGGGCGCGGGCGTCGTTCGGGAGGGTGCCGCCCGGATAGATGACCTGGTAGAGCTTGACGTGCGGGGCCCCCTCGCGGTTGAGGAGGCTGGTGAGGATGTTGAAGGCCTCGCCGAGGTTCTCCGCGAGGTTCGGGAAGAGCGTCTTCTCGTCGATCGCGTCCTCGGCCGCGCCGGCGGGGAGGAGACCCAGGGCCGCTCCCACGTTGGCCGCCAGCGAGAGTTGCATGCCCATCACCGCGTAGATCTTCTGGGTCGGATCCGTGTAGATGGCGATGGTGCCGAGCGGGAGATCGTCCCCGGTCATGGGGTCGCCCGGCGCGACGTTGACGTCGCGGCCGAGGAGGTCTTCGAAGAGGTTGCGGACGGCGAGGGAGGCGGGGAGTACCGAGGTGTCAGACATGGGTACATCATCCCAAAATAGGAGAGAAGGCCTCTTGGAATTGGTCAGCTGTGAACGGCTTGACGATGAAGAAGGCCGAGCCGGCGCTCTCCGCCGCGTTCTTCATCTCGTCGGTGCACTCCGAGGTGACGAAGCCGAACTTCACGTTGTTGCCCTCGGCCCGCAGCTTGCGGAGCACCTCGATGCCGGTCATCTCGGGCATGTTCCAGTCCGAGATGATCAGATCGGGGCTCTCGGAGGCCGCCTTGGCGGCCGCCTCCGCGCCGTCGGCCGCCTCGACGAGGTCGTGATTGTCGAAGCCGGCCTGGCGCAGCGTCCGGGTCACGATCTGGCGCATGACCCGGCTGTCGTCCGCGATCAGGATCTTCATGCGTTGTCCCCCGTCTTGGTGCTCTGCCACATGGAGATGGAAATGGGCTCGCCGTCCCAGACGCCCCACAGGCCGCTGATCCGCTCGGCGGCCGGATAGTACGAAGCGGTCTGCGGCGCCAGCACGACGGTCGGGAGCGAGAGGAAGCAGCCCGCGGGCAGCATCGCCTTGACGTTGCCGCCGACGATGTTTGCCAGCTCGCCCAGCACGTCGGAGATGTCCTCCTGGCCGACCTCGTCGAGCTCCATCGCGAGGAACGCGCCGGCCGCCTTGCGCGCGGCCTGCATCGACGACGCGTAGACCAGGTGGCCGTGCCAGGTGCCGGTGATGGACACCGTGGAGTGCACCTCGGTCGGCTGGTCGGCGTCGGCGGTCGGGATCAGCGGGCTGACCCCCTCGGGGTCCAGGTAGGAGGCCCAGACCTGTTCCACCATCTCGGCCAGGTCGTCCTCGGTCACCACGGTTTCGACGCTCATGAGTTCGCTCCGGTCGGTACCAGGCCCAGCAGGGCCAGCTTCTCGATCATCGCCCCTTCGGTGAAGGGCTTGATCACGTATTCGTGGGCGCCCGCGGCGAGGGCCCGGACGATCTGGCTCTGTTCGCTCTCGGTGGTCACCATGACCAGCGTCATCTCCCGCAGCCGCGGTTCGGCGCGGACCTTGGTCACGAACTCGAGCCCGTTCATGTTGGGCATGTTCCAGTCGATGAGGGCCAGTTCCGGCACCTCGGTCATGGTGGACAGCAGGTCGAGGGCCTCCTGACCGTCGCCCGCCTCCACCGCCTCGAAGTTCAGCTTCGCGACGATGCGCTTCAGAATCATCCGCATCGCCCGCGAATCGTCGATCACCATGGCGCGCACCGCAGCTCACCCCTTCCTGACGGCACCGGCTGGCACCGCGCTTCGGACCCGGTAGGCGGAGGTCCGTCCGGCCGCCACCCGCTCGTAGTTGTCGTCGATCCCGATCGTGGTCTCGGCCGCGCCGAGGAAGAGCCAGCCGTCCGGCCGCAGCAGCCGGGCGACGTTGCGCAGCACCGACTTCTTCGTCGCGACGTCGAAGTAGATGAGGACGTTGCGCAGGAAGATCACGTCGAAGGGCTGCATCGGCGGCAGCGGCGCGACCAGGTTCATGTGCTTGAACGTCACGTTGCGCCGCAGGTGGGGCGCGATCCGCCAGTGGGCGCCCACCCGCTCGAAGTACTGCACCAGCTGGGCCGCCGGCAGGCCGCGGTTGACCTCGACCTGGCTGTACTCGGCGGCCTCGGCCCGCTTGACCATCTCGGTGGAGATGTCGCTGCCCATGATCTCGTAGTTCCACCCCGCCGGCAGGGCTTCCTGCAGCGTGATGGCCAGGCTGTACGCCTCCTGCCCGCTCGAGCTCGCCGCCGACCAGAGCCGGAGCTGCCGCGCGCTGCCCCGGCTCTTCACCAGCTCGGGCAGCACCACGTCGGTGAGCGCGGTGAACGGCTCCCGGTCGCGGAACCACGACGTCTCGTTGGTCGTCAGCGCGTCCACGATCCGGCGCTGGTCGGCCGAGTTGGGCTTGCGCTGCAGGTTGCCGATGAACTCGGCGACACTGGCCGCGCCGACCTGCCGGGCGACCGGGATCAGCCGCGCCTCGACCAGGTACTCCTTGCCGGGGGCGAGCACGATGGCCGCCTCCCGCTTCACCAGCTGGGACACGAACTCGAAGTCCGCCTGCGAGAGCGTCATCGGGTCACCGCCGTCGCTCGTGGCGCCCGGCCGACCTGCACCCGCTGCACCAGCGCCGCGGCGATGCGGTCCAGCGGCAGCACCTCGTCGGCGAGGTTCGCGCCCACCACGGCTCCGGGCATGCCCCAGACCACCGAGGTCGCCTCGTCCTGGGCCAAGATCTCGGCCCCTGCGTCGCGCAGCACTTTCGCACCACTCCGTCCGTCGTATCCCATGCCGGTCAGCACCGTCGCGTGTACGGCGGCCCCGTAGAGGGCCGACACCGACCGGAACATCACGTCCACCGCCGGACGGCACGAGTTCTCCGGCGGCGCGCCGCTGAGCTGGGTCAGCGTCGCGGTGCCCCGGCGTTGCAGCACGAGGTGCTTGTCGCCGGGAGCGATGTAGGCCGTGCCCGCGGTCAGCTCCATGCCGTCGGTGGCCTCGACCACGCGCAGCGGGGTGCTGCGATCGAGACGCTCCGCGAACATCCGGGTGAAGACCGGCGGCATGTGCTGGGTCACGACGATCGGCACGGGCAGGTCGGCGGGCAGGCCCTGGAAGACCTTGGTCAGGGCGTCCGGCCCGCCGGTGGACGAGCCGATGGCCAGGATGTCCACCCGCTTCTGCGGGCCGCCCCGGCGTACCGGCGGCGGAGCGGCCGGTGGACGGGCCGGCAGGCCGATCCGCTTGACCGGCGGCGGCGCGGTTCCCGGGCGGGCTGGGGCAGCACTGGGCCGGCGCCCCCCGGCGAGCGCGTGGATCTTGGGAACCAGCTGTTCCCGCACCGCCGCGATCGACTCGCTGACCGAGCCCACGTTGGACGGCTTGGTCACATAGTCCGTGGCCCCCGCGGAGAGGGCCTCCAGCGTCGCCGACGCGCCCGAGGCCGACAGCGTGCTGAACATGATCACCGGGATCATCCGGTGCCGCTTGCGCAGCTCGCGGACCGCCTCGATGCCGTTCATCTGCGGCATCTCGATGTCCATGGTGATCACGTCGGGCTTGAGCTGGTCGATCTTCGCCTGGGCCAGCAGCCCGTTGGAGGCGGTCCCGACCACCTCGATGTCCGGCATGCCGCCGAGCGAGTCGACGATGAGCCGGCGCACGACGACGGAGTCGTCGACGACGAGCACTCGGATCATCGATGTCCTCCGTTCATCCGAGCCACGCGGGGCCTAGGGCGGCGATCACCGGCGACAGCAGCCGGTGCGCCGTCGCGGTGTCCAGCAGATCCCGTACGACCAGCGCCTGCACGGCGCCGCTGAGCATGTTCCACACGCCGCCCGCCCGCTCGGCGAGCGGGATCGACGCGATGTCGATCGCCTGGACCAGCAGCATCTGCGCGGCCGCGGCCGTCCGGACCCGATCCGACAGGTACGCCGCCCACGACGCCGAGTGCACCGCCGGCGACCACCCTCCGGCCGAGCGCCGGGCGTCCGCCGCCGACGAGGTGAGCCGGGCCAGGTCGTTCGCCGAGAGCGAGCGCAACCGGTCCAGCAGCGCGGACACCGCGTAGTGGTGCGGTCCCAGGTCGATGGGCTTGCCGGCCGGCAACTTGCGCAGGGCCGACACCCAGCCCGCGCCGAGCATCCGGCGGGTCTGCTCGTCGAGCACTTCCCGCAGATAGCTGGCCACCGCGGCGTCGCAGAGCAGAGCCGTCGCCGAGGCGGCCGTCTCCGTCTGCGCGGCGTCCCGGCCGCTGCCCTGCCAGGTCCACGCCATGACGTCGTAGCGCAGACAGGTGAGCAGCGCGTCCACCGAGCCGATGGGGGCCCGCTCGACCAGCGCCAGCGAGCTCGCCGGGTCGTCGGGCTTCATCGCCTTCAGCGACGGCAGGCGGCGCGCCGCGCTCTCCACCTCGACCCAGAGCGGGCCGCGCACCCCCTCGTCCGGCAGCCGCTCGGCGAGCGTCGGCAGGTCCCCGGAGCTGAGGCGCAGGGCGCGCAGCAGCACCTCGGCGGTCGCCGACCCGCCCTTGAGGCGGGTCAGGTCGAAGCCGAGCACGGGGGCACTGACGAGGCTGTACATCAGGTGGTGGCTCGAAACGTGTCGACCGCCTGGTTGGCGTCCAGCGCGAGCATGAGCCGGCCGTCCAGCTTGAACGTGCCCACGACCAGCTCGCGGGTCGGGCCGCTGAGCGTGTCCGGCGGCGGCTCGAACATGTCGTCGTCCAGGTCGACGACCTCGCCGATCCGGTCGACGAGCAGGCTGACCGGCTCGCCGTCGCCGCGCAGGATCACGTTCATGACCGGGCCCTGCAGCGCCTGCCGGGCCAGGCCCAGCTGCACCCGCAGGTCCACCGCCGCGATCACCTGGCCGCGGAGGTTGAAGAGCCCGCCGACGGCCGGCGGCGCGAGGGGCACCGGCGTGTACTCGTTGTAGGAGAGGACCTCCTGCACGGTGTCGACCTCGACGCCGAACAGCTGGTCGGCCACCTCGAAGGTGGCGAACTGGCGGCTGGCCATGTCAGGCACCCACCATCATGTCGTTGCCGGACATCTCGGAGTAGAAGTTCGGGTCGGCGGCGAGGATCGCGCGGCGCACGTCCAGCAGCTCGGTCACCCGCTGCTGGATGACCGCCGTGCCGACCAGGCCGTCCTCCTCGACGTCGCGCCGGGCCGTGGCCTCGTTCTCGGCGATGTCGACGATCCGGTCCACCACCAGCGCCACGCTGCGGCCTCCCTCGCTGTAGACGACCACCGAGACGGTGTCGCCCTCCTCCACCTCGCTGTACGCGCCGAGCACGTGCGACAGCCGCATGAGCGGCAGGATCTGGCCGCGGTACTGCACGACCTCGCGCGAGCCGGCCTGTTCGATGCGGCTCCGCGGGAACTCCTCGAGCCGGGTGACCGTGTCGAGCGGGATGGCGACCCGGCGCTCGCCGACCGCGGTGATGAGCAGCCGCTCGCCGTTGCCGGTGCCGGCGCCCGCGCGGGAGGTGCCGGTGATGTTCTCGCGGTCGCCCTCGGCCGCCAGGTGCGAGCGGCGGGCCAGCTGCGACACGTCGAGGATCAGGCCCACCTTGCCGTCGCCGAGGATCGTGGCGCCGGAGTAGAGGCCGATGTCCTTGAGGCGGCTGTTGAGCGCCTTGACCACGACCTCCTCGGTGTTGAGGACGCGGTCGACGACGAGCCCGAAGCGCCGGCCGTCGGCCTGCAGCACCATGATGTAGACGCCCTGGTCGCCGCCGACGTCGAAGCCGAGGGCCCGGTCGAGGCGGACGAGCGGGAGCAGCTTGCCGCGCAGCCGGTAGACGGGCGCGCCGGACGCGTACTCGATCTTCGTGCTGTTGCCGTCGATGTAGACCAGCTCGAGCACGGCCACCTGCGGGATGACGTAGCGCTGGTCGCCGCAGTCCACGGTGAGCGCCTGCACGATGGCCAGCGTCAGCGGGATGTTGAGGCGCCAGACCGTGCCCTCGCCCAGGGTCGAGTCGACGCTGACCGCGCCGCCGATCCGCTCGATGTTGGTCTTGACGACGTCCATGCCGACGCCGCGGCCGGACACGTTGGTCACCTTGGCGGCGGTGGAGAAGCCGGGCTGGAAGACCATCGCCATGATCTCGCGCTTGTCCATGTTCGGCACCTGCTCCGCCCGGAGCAGGCCCTTCTCCACGGCCTTCTGCGCGATCCGGTTGACGTCCATGCCGGCGCCGTCGTCGGCCACCTCGACCGCGACATGGCCACCCTCGTGGTACGCGCGGAGCGTCAGCGTGCCCTCGGGGCTCTTGCCCGCGGCCGTCCGCCGGGACTCCTCCTCGATGCCGTGGTCGACGGCGTTGCGTACCAGGTGGGTCAGCGGGTCCTTGACCGCCTCGAGCAGGGACCGGTCGAGCTCGGTCTCCTTGCCCTCCATGACCAGCTCGACCTTCTTGCCGAGCGACTGGCTCAGGTCCCGGATGACCCGGGGCAGCTTCGACCAGATGTGCTCGATCGGCTGCATCCGCGTCTTCATGATCCCCTCTTGGAGCTCCGAGGTGATCATGCCGAGCCGCTGGGCGCTGCGGACCAGACCGGAGTCGCCGGTCTCCATCACGCCGCGGACCAGCTGGTTGCGGGCGAGCACCAGCTCACCCACGAGGTTCATGAGCCCGTCGAGCAGGTCCACGTCGACGCGGATCGCGCTGTCGGCGACGCTGCGCTTGGGCGACTGGGCCTGCAGCGCCTCGCTGACCGCGGCCGGCTGGGCCTTGCCCTCCTCGAGCAGGATCGTGCCGAGCTTGCGCTCGTCGCCCTCGAGCTGGGCCTGCAGCGCGGAGCTGACGTCGGCGGGCTCGGCGGCGCCGGTCTCGACCAGCACCTCGCCCAGCGGGCGGCGCTGCTCCTCGACCGGCTCGGGCGCCGGGCGGACCGGCGTCTCGGCCACCGGTTCGGGCTTCTCCTCGGGTGCCGGCGCCGCGGGTTCGGCCGGAGCATCGGCCGACGGCGCGTTCATCTGGGCGTGCACCGCCGCGATGATCGCGTCGACGTCGACGCCCTCCTCCGAGTTGTTCTGCTCGATCGCCTCGAGCAGGTTGCGCACGCCGTCGATCGTCGCCAGCAGCGTCGTGATCGTCGTCGGCGTCACCGGCTGGACGCCGTCACGCAACCGCGACAGCAGCGACTCACCCGCGTGCGCCAGAGTCTCCAACCGGCTGAAGGCGAGGAAGCCACTGGTGCCCTTGATGGTGTGGATCGCCCGGAAGATCCGGGAGATCAGGTCACGCGATCCCGGGTCCTGCTCCAGCGCCACGAGGTCCCGGTCGATCTGATCCAGGTTCTCGTGGCTCTCCATGAGGAATTCGCCGACGATCTCGCCAAGGTCTTCCACGCCTACCTCCTGCTCGTTTCCCAAAAGCCCTCATCGGTTCCGCCCGGTCCCACCTGAGAACACCGGCTCAGGTGTCTCCCCCCGGGCGGCGGTAGCGGTAACCGAATCCGCGGACGGACTCGATGGGGCTCTCGTCGGGATCCGACCAGCCGAGCTTGCGGCGCAGCCGCAGCACGGCGAACTTGACCCGCTCCTGCCCGATGCCGGTGGGGTCGTCCCACGCCTGGGTCAGCAGCTGATTGGGGCTGAGCACCGCGCCCGCGTGCCGGACCAGCGCGTTGAGCAGCCGGAACTCGGTCGGGGTGAGGCGCTTCTCGTCGCCCTTGACATAGACCCGGCGCTTGGTCGGGTCGAGGTGCACCAGGCCGTCGTCGTAGATCTGGCTGGCCCAGCTGTTCTGCCCGCTGGACGAGCGGCGCAGCAGTGCCTCCACCCGGGCGAGCAGCTCGTTGTTGGCGAACGGCTTGGTCAGGTAGTCGTCGGCGCCGCCGCGCAGGCCGCGTACCTTCTCCTGCTCCTGACCGTGGGCGGTGAGGACCAGCACCGGTACGTCCGACACGTCGCGCAGCCGTTCGAGCACCTGCCACCCGTCCATCTCGGGCAGGCCGACGTCGAGGACCACCAGGTCGGGGTGCTCGGCGTAGGCCTCCTTGAGACCCGTCCGGCCGTCGCCCGCGTGCGCGACCTCGTACCCCGCCCGGCTGAACAGCAGCCGCAGCGCCAGCGCGATGTCCGGGTCGTCCTCGACCACGAGCAATCTGCTCATTGCTGGGCCTCCTCCGGCATGCGGCCGCCCCGCTCTCGCATCCGGGGTCAGCGCGTCACACGTGCCGCCCGCGCCGGGCGGACGACGGCGATGAAATGTTCGAAACTCACGATAGCGTGACGTGTCGGTTCATATACGGAAAGTTATAGTTCAGCGTGCGAACCCCCACAGACGCCTTCGCGCAGCAGGCCCGCTTCCTCTCGGTCATCTCCCACGAGCTGCGGACGCCGCTGACGACCATCGCTTCGTTCACCGAGAGCCTGGACACCGACGACCTGGCGCCGGCCGAGCGCTCGGTGGCCCTGAGCGCCGTGCGCCGCAACACCGACCGGATGCTCGCCCTCGTCCGCGACCTCATGGTGGTCAGCCGGCTGCAGACCGGCGACCTGGAGCTGCGGCCCGGGCCGGTGCAGCCCGGCGACGCGATCCGGGCGGCGGCGGACCTGCTGGCCAGCCGCGAGCCCTACACCGCGGCGACGGTCGAGGCCGCGGCGGGACCTCCGCTCACCGGAGACGCCGGGCTGCTGCGGGACCTCTTCTACGCGGTGATCGGCACGGTCGCGAGCGGGGCGGCGGACCGCTCCGCGACGGTACGCGCCGAGCCTGCCCCGGACGGCTGGGAGATCAGGGTCACCGCCCGCACGGCCGAACAGCTCACGAACGAGGCACTGATGGCGGGCATGCTGGCCGAACCCGAGCCCCCGCACCGCCGGCGCAGCACCGCCCTGTGGCTGCTGCTCGCCGAGGCGATCGCCGACCGGCACGGCGGGTCGGTGGTGCTCACCTACGACCCGGCGACGGGCGCCGGCGCCGTGGTGCGGCTGCCCACGGTCAACTCCTCATCGTGACACGAACCCGTACGCCGCACTCCTAAACCGGCAAAGAAGGAACGTACGGCTCAAGTTTATTGTCCGATGTCGACATGTCCGAAATGCTACGACGTATTGCTGTCGCCGCGGCCGCGTCGGCTGCCCTGATCACCGCGACCCCGGCCTCCGCGCAGGCCGTGGGGCCGATGACAGCGCCCGCGCTGATGGACGACATCCTGACCCACACCAACGAGCAGCGCCGCCTGTACGGCTGCCCCGAGCTCACCGTCGAGCCGGAGCTGATGGTCGCCTCGGTCCGCCAGGCGCACTACATGGCGGCCACCGGCGACTTCGGCCACCTGGGCTGGCGCGGCTCCACCTTCGAGGTCCGCTCCCGGGCGGCGGGCTACGCCGAGCCCGCCGGCGAGAACATCGCCTGGGGCTTCGCCGACGCCGACGCCGTGGTCGACGCCTGGATGGCCAGCCCGCCGCACCGGCGCAACATCCTCAACTGCGGCGCCCGCTCCTTCGGCGCCGGGGTGCAACAGGCCGCGAACGGCACGCATTACTGGGCCCAGGTCTTCGGTTACTAGAGAGCGCAGTTGACCAGGACCGGCTCGGGGTGCAGGGTCACGCCGAACCGGTCCCGGACCCCGTCGCGGATCTCCCGCGCGAGGTCCAGCAACGCCTCGGTGGAGCCGCCGCCCCGGTGGGTGAGGGCGAGGGTGTGCTTGCCGGAGATGGCCACCCCGTCCCGGCCCGCGTACCCCTTGGTGAAGCCCGCCTTCTCGATCAGCCAGGCCGCCGGCACCTTGACCGTGCCGTTCGGCGCCGGCCAGCTCGGCGGCTCGCCCGCGTCGGCGAGCCGGTCCTGCACCGCCGCCCACTGCTCGGCGGAGAGCACCGGGTTGGTGAAGAAGGAGCCCACCGAGCACGTGTCGGGGTCCTCCGGGTCGAGGACCATGCCCTTGCTCGCACGGACCTTCAGCACCGTCTCCCGTACGCGCTCCGCGGCCACCCGCTCCCCCACCTCGACGCCGAGGTGCCGGGCCAGCTCGGCGTAGCGGATCGGCGCGGAGTCCGCGGAGACGGGCAGCCGGAAGTCGACCTCGAGCACCAGGTAGCGGTCGTTGTGCTTGAAGACGCTCGACCGGTAGCCGAAGCGGCACTCGTCGAGCCCCATCCAGACGACCTCGCCGGAGTCCCGGTCGAAGACGCGCACCCGCTCGATCGTGCGGGCGACCTCCTGCCCGTACGCGCCGACGTTCTGGATGGGTGTCGCACCGGCCGAGCCCGGGATGCCGGAGAGCGCCTCCAGCCCCGAGAGCCCGCGCCGGATCGTCTCGGCCACGAAGTCGTCCCACGGCTCGCCCGCCGCGACCCGCACGAGGGCGCCGCGGTGATCCTGGTCGACGACCTCCACGCCCCGGGTGCGCAGCAGCAGCACCGTGCCGGGGAAGCCGCCGTCGCCGATGACGACGTTGCTGCCGCCGGCCAGGACGAGGATCGGGCCGGTGGCCGCGCGTACGGTTTCGACGGCTTCGTCGGTTTCGGTGACCACCGAGACCGTGCCGGCCGGGCCGCCGAGGCGTAGCGTCGTGTACGCCCCCAGCGAACTGGCATGCACTGCGGATGCGAGGGCGGGGGGATCAGCACTAACGTCAGGCACGACTTCACCCTAGGCCGAGGCGGCACGGGGCGATGGACTGGTGGTCCTCTTCGAGCGGGAGATGCTGATGAACAGGCTCAACGCGACGAAGGACTTCTGGCTGGCCGCGTTGCGCGCCGACGGACCGGCCCTGCGGGACGCCGTGGCCGAGACCGGCCCGGACGCCGCGGTGCCCGGTTGTCCCGGGTGGACGACCGCCGATCTCGTCGAGCATCTCACCGCGGTGCTGCGCTGGGTCCGCGAGCTGGCGCCGCGGGGCGTGATCGACAAGCCCGCGCCCCGGGTCGTCCCGGAGCCCCGCCCCGAGTGGCAGGAGGCGCTCGACGGCCTGCGCCGGGAGATCACCGGCACCATCGAGACGCTCGACGCCCTCGACCCCGACCTGCCGTCGTGGACCTGGCCGGCGCAGGCGAAGAAGGCCGGCTTCTGGCAGCGGCGCCTCGCGCACGAGATGTCCGTGCACCGCTGGGACGCCGAGGCCGCCGCCGGCCGCCCGACCCCGATCGAGACCAAGCTCGCCGCCGACGGCGTCAGCGAGGTCCTCGACACCTGGCTGCCCGCGGGCTACCGCAAGGGCCCGACCGACCTGCACGGCGTCGTGCACCTGGTCGCCACGGACGCGAGCTACGAGTGGTTCGTGCGGCTGCGCGGCGCGGGCATCGCCCTGCTCGACACCGGCACGATCCTCGACTCGGACGATCACCACGCCCGGGCCCAGGCGACCGGCACGGCGAGCGACCTACTGCTCACGCTCATGGGACGCGCGGAAACCGACAAATTGGCCGTTCTCGGCGACCCGCGCCTCGTGACGGCGCTGCGCGCGGGGTAGTTCCGCAACATCCGGGGGGCTCTCGCGGGGCGGTTTGGCCGTACGCTGGACCGGTTAAGTTGGGCGGCCCCGGGGCCCGGTCGGAGCGGACCGGGCGCGGCGGCCTCACGCAGAGAGCGGTGACGGCATGACGGCAACCGTGGAGGAAAAGGCCAGCGGCGAGCCGCTGAAGTCGGGACCCCGGTTCCCGGACGGCTTCGTCTGGGGTGCGGCGACGGCGTCGTACCAGATCGAGGGGGCGGCGTTCGAGGACGGCCGGGGCGCGTCCATCTGGGACACCTTCAGCCGGACGCCCGGCCGGGTGTTCCGGGGGCACACGGGCGACGTGGCGTGCGACCACTACCACCGGTACGCCGACGACGTGCAGCTCATGGCCGGGCTCGGGCTCGGGGCGTACCGGTTCTCGGTGGCCTGGCCCCGGATCCAGCCGGACGGCACCGGGCCGGTCAACACCCGCGGCCTCGACTTCTACGACCGGCTCGTCGACGAGCTGATCGGCAAGGGCATCGACCCGGTCGTGACGCTCTACCACTGGGACCTCCCGCAGACGCTGCAGGACCAGGGCGGCTGGCTCAACCGCGGCACGGCGGAGGCCTTCGCCGAGTACGCGCAGATCGTCCACGCCCGCCTCGGCGACCGCGTGAACACGTGGACCACCCTCAACGAGCCGTGGTGCTCCGCCTACCTCGGCTACGGCAAGGGCGTCCACGCCCCCGGCATCCAGGACCCGGCGGCGGCCCTCGTCGCCACCCACCACCTGCTGCTCGGCCACGGACTGGCGGCCCGCGCGCTCAAGGCGGCCGGCGCCCAGACGGTCAGCATCACGCTGAACCCGGTCACCGTCGCCCCGCTCGACCCCGCGAGCCCGGCCGACCAGGCCGCCTCCCGGATCGTCGACGGCGTGGGCAACCGCATCTTCCTGGACCCGCTCTTCCGCGGCGCCTACCCGGAGGACGTCAAGCGGATCATCGCCCGCTTCACCGACCTCTCGCACATCCGCGAGGGCGACGAGGCGATCATCAACGCCCCGATCGACGTGCTGGGCGTCAACTACTACACGCCGACCTACGTGTCGGCCGTCCCCGGCACGCCCGCGGCCCTGGACACGCCGGGCAGCGAGGGCATCGCCTTCCGCGAGCCGGTCGGGCCGGTCACCGACATCGGCTGGCAGATCGAGCCGGCCGCGCTGACCCGGCTGCTCAACCGGATCCACGACGACTACGGCGTCCCGATGATGATCACCGAGAACGGCGCCGCCTACAACGGCGGCGTCGACGACCCGGGCCGGGTCGCCTATCTCGACGGCCACCTGCGCGCGTGCCTCGACTCCCTGTCGTACGGTGTGGACCTTCGTGGATACTTCGCGTGGTCACTCATGGACAACTACGAGTGGGCCGAGGGCTACAACATGCGGTTCGGGCTGGTGCACGTCGACTACACCACCCAGGAGCGCACCCCGAAGCGCAGTGCCCAGTGGTACAGCGACGTGATCCGCCGGAACGGCCTCGAGGAAGCGGCCGGGATCGAGGAGTGAGCTGAATGGTGACGCGGGAGCGGCCGACCCTCGAAGCGGTGGCCCGGCGGGCCGGGGTGTCGCGAGCGACCGTCTCCCGCGTCGTCAACGGCTCCACGACCGTCGCCGCGGCGATCCGTGACGCGGTCAACCAGGCCGTGCGCGAGCTGGGCTACGTGCCCAACCAGGCGGCGCGCAGCCTGGTGACCCAGCGGACCGAGTCGATCGCCCTGATCCTGCCGGAGACGGCGAACAGGGTCTTCTCCGACGACCTGTTCTTCCCGGCGATGATCCGCGGCGTCAGCACCGAGCTGGAGGCCGCGGACAAGCAGCTGGTGCTGATGATGGCCGGCTCCTCGGCGAGCCACGACCGGGTCGAGCGGTACGCCATGGCCGGTCACGTCGACGGCGTCATGTTCGCCTCCGTCCACGGCGCCGACCCGTTGCCGGGCGTACTGGCGCGGCTGGGCATCCCCGTCGTGTGCAGCGGCCGGCCGATGGGCGGCGAGCCGGCCGTCTCGTACGTGGACGTGGACCACATCGAGGGCGTCGCCACCGCCGTACGCCACCTCCTGCGCGCCGGGCGCCGCCGGATCGCGACGGTCGCCGGGCCGCAGGACATGGTCGCGGGCGTCGACCGGCTCGCCGGCTACCGGACGGCCCTCGCCGAGGCGGGGCGCCCCGAGCTCGTCGAGGCCGGCGACTTCACCCGCGAGTCCGGGGTGCACGCCATGCGCCGCCTGCTCGCCGCGGACCCGCGGCTCGACGCGGTCTTCGTCGCCTCGGACATGATGGCCCACGGCGCGCTGCAGGCCCTGCGGGAGGCCGGTCGCCGGGTGCCCGCCGACGTCGCGGTCGTCGGCTTCGACGACGTCGAGATCAGCCGGATCAGCGACCCGCCGCTGACCACCGTCCGCCAGCCGATCGTCGAGATGGGCCGCACGATGGCCCGCCAGATGCTCGGCCTGGTCGACGGGCGCACCGACCTGCCGCGCTCGGTCGTCCTCCCCACCGAGCTCGTGGTCCGCGCGTCAGCCTAGGGTGACGGGCTGTCCGAAGACCTTGCGGGACAGCAGGGCGGCGCCGGCGACCGCGGCGGGCATGAGCAGGATCGCGCCGAGCGGGATCAGGAAGCACACGAAGACGGCCGCGCCGAAGCCGAGCGCGAGCGGCCGCCGCCGGCGCAGCTCCTCCCGGCGGTGCCGCAGCCGGAGCCCGCGCCGCTCGAAGGGGACGCCGGTCAGCTCCAGCGACAACAGCCAGCCGCCCACCGCGCCGCCGACGACCGGGACCACCGTCTGGCCCACCACCGGGATGAAGCCGGCCACGAAGAGCGGGATGCCGAGCAGCACCGACAGGCCGATCAGCCGCAGCGAGTCCGCCACACCGCGGCGCAGCGACTGCCAGAGGGGCACCTCGACCTCGCCGGGCACCCCGCCGTACCGCTGCTCGACGTGCCGGGAGATCCGCTCGTAGAACGGGTCGCCGATCGCCAGCGTGACCGCCGTGAAGGCCGGGACGCCCAGCAGGCCGGCCAGCCCGAGCAGCGCCGCACCGCCCAGGAAGCGCAGCACGTCGCGCCACACCGTGGACCAGTCGTCGGCGAACCAGGTGACCGCCGCCGACAGGTCGCCGAGGAAGGCGATGAGCGTACCCAGCGCGGCCGCGTAGAGGGCGCCGCTGATGAGCGCGGGCAGCAGACCCAGCCCGAGCAGCCGGGGCGTGCTCAGCACCAGGCCGAGGCCCCGGCCGAGAAAGCCGACGCCGGTGAAGAAGTCACGTACTGAGTCGCCCACGGGCCAGAAGCATAGGGGCCCGGCGGGTCCTCAGCGGCGGCGGTGCCAGCGAAGTTGACCGAGGCCGCCCGAGGGCGCGGGCTCGGAGGCGACGGGACCGGGCTCCTCGGTCGCCGAGGCGCTCGGGTCGGCGGTCTCGATCGAGGTCGGCGTCGGCACCGGCGGCAGGGTCAGCGTGTCACCGGGATCCGGCTCCTGCGAGGTGGACGGGACGGCCTGCGGCGGGGTCGTGGCGGCCGGCGACGTCGGGGCCGGGGGCGCGCTCGGGGCCACGGACTCGATCACGGAGACCTGCCGGGTCTCGCGCGGCGACCAGGTCTCGGGCGTGGTGACCGTACGCGCGGGTTGCTTGCCGGCGGGGGCCGCGCCCAGGCCGCCCGCACCGCCCGGGGCCTCCGCCACGGCGGCCGGCGGCGTGCCGGGAGTGGCCAGCGACCAGCCGGTGACGACGGCGAACGGGAGGCCGACGGCAACGATGCCGAGAAAGACCGATTTCGGGGTGAACCGCACGTTCCGTACACCGCGCGACGCCCCGTTTTGGTTACGGCCCGTTCGGCCGGTTCAGGAAGGCCGAAACGCGGTCCCGCAGCTCGCGCCGGTGCGTCCAGAGCACGGCGGGGCGGTCGTACACCTCGAGGTCGGCGCCCGGCAGCAGCGTGGCCAGCCGCTCGGCCCAGCTGACCGGGTGGACCTCGTCACCGTGGCAGCCGATCACCAGAGCTTCCCCCTGGTACGCCTTGAGCAGCTCGGGGTCGGCCAGCGCCGGCTCCTGCCACAGCGTCTCCAGCTCCGGCGCGAGCCCGTCCCGGAGCAGCTGATCGACTCGCTGGCGCAGATAGCTCCAGCCCGTCGGCGTGTTGCGGACCGACGGCGGCAACTCGCCCTCGACGGCGTCGGCGACCGCGGCCGCCTCCCCGGACTCGACGGCGGCGAGCAGGCGGGACAGCCGCTCCTCCGCGATCCGGGGTCGAATGCCGTCCAGCGGCGCCGGCAGGTAGAGCACCACCCGCTCGAAGCGGGCCGGATCGGTGGCGAGCAGCCGGGCGAGGGCCCCGGCGCCCATGCTGACCCCGACCGCCCGGGTCGCCCCGGCGCGGTCGGCCACGGCTCGCAGATCCTCGGCGAGGTCGGCGAAGCGCCAGGGCCCCGGCGGCGCGTCGGAGCGGCCGTGCCCCCGGAACTGGAAGAAGACGCGGCGGCCGGCCACGGCACTGCCGAGCGGGCGGGTGCCGGCGATGTCCCCGGCGAGGCCGTGCGCGAACACGGTGACAGGAGTGCCGGTGCCGGTGACGAGCTGCTCCAGGCGTACGCCATGGGGGGTCTCGACGAGCTCGGTGGGCGGGGCCGGCAGGGTCGGGCGGCCGCTGCGGGGCCCGGTGGGGCCGGGGCCGGGGGTCCGCGGGCCGCCGTCCGGGGGCGGCGGCCGGCGGAACCTCACCAGAAGCCCTTGCCGTCCGAGAGATCGCGCAGCCCCGGACGCACGTCGAGCAGGTAGATCAGGGCGGCGGCGATGCCGATCAGCCCGAAGATGCCGGTCGAGCCGAGCAGGTAGGTGAGCACCATGCAGACGGCGATGATGGCCACCCAGGCGCCCTTGGGCAGCGTGCCGAGCGCCTGGAATCCGTCGCCGCGCTGGGTGATGCAGTGGATGAGGGCCACGGCCTGCACGATCAGCGAAGCGATCATGACAAGCACGTTGATGTACGCGACCACGTCGCGATAGAAGATCGGCGCGCTGGAGACCATGGGTGCAGTTTATGCCGCACGCCCCGGCGAACGCCGGGACGCGCGATCAAGGTCCGTCAGTGGCTCACTCGCCGGCCGGCTTGGGCGCGGCCTTGGTGACGCGCTTGCGCGGCTTGGGCGCCGTGGCCGGGGTGGCCTCGACGGCCTTGGGCTCCTCGGTGGTCTCGATGTCGGCGTTGACCACGTCGGCGGCCTCGACGACGCCGGTGCCGACCACGCGCTCGCCCCGGGCGACCAGCGCCGTGTAGGCGGCGACGGCCCGCTCCTGGGCGACCTGCGCGAAGGCGAGGGCGCTGGAGGCGGCGGTGTCGCGCAGCTGGTCGAAGTCGGTGGCGGTGGCCTTCTCGCGCAGCGAGCCGGCCGTGGCGCCCGCGGTGTCGTTGGCGGTGCGCAGCGAGGCGACGGCGCGGTCGCCGAGGTGGCTCACCACGGCGGGGAGCTTGCGCAGCTCCTGCAGGGCGAGGTCACCGGCGCCGGCGGCGGCGTAGAGGGGAGCCGGGATGCGGGTCTTGGTCTGGTCGGTCATCACTTCTCCTCGGATGGAGTGGTCTTCTCGGCGGCAAGGACCTCGGCGCTCTTGGGCAGCGGCGTCGCGCCCTCCTCGACGGCGGCGACATCGGCGACCGCGGCGCGCAGCGCGGCATCCTCGGCGGCGACGGCCGTGCGCAGGGCCTCGTCCTCGTCCGGCACCTCGACGGTGGCGGGCTCCTCCGCGGCGGCCTGCCGCGCGTTCTCATTGCGGAACGTCTCGTAGATCTGGGTGAGCGACTGCTTCTGCGCGATCGTGAGGTCGGGGTCGACCGCGATCGCCGCGATCACACCCTGCGCGCCCTCACCGTCGAGCAGGCCGGCCCGCAGGTACATCGCGGGCGTCGACACCCGCAGCGCGCTGGCGATCTGCTGCAGCACCTCGGCACTCGGCTTGCGCAGCCCCCGCTCGACCTGGCTCAGGTAGGGGTTGCTCACGCCCGCCTTGTCGGCGAGCTGCCGGAGCGAGATCTTCGCGGTCTGCCGCAGGTCCTTAATGAAGGAGCCGATGTCCTGGGGCAGATCCTTACCGGTGGCCATGTCCCGACGGTAGCCCCGAGTGCTAACTCCTGCAAGCAAAACGCTTGCAGGAGTTAGCGTGAATCAGGTCACCAGGTCGCGCGGACCTCGCCCACCTGCACGCCGCCGCCCAGCACCGGCACCTCGGACAGCTGCGTCAGCACGGGCGCGTCGAGGCCCAGCTTGCGCAGCGCGGAGACCAGGACAGGCATCCGCGCCCGCATCGCCCCGTCGGCGATCTTGAGCGCCACCGCGCCCACTCCCGGCACGGCGACCGCGACGACACCCTCGGCGCCGCCCTTGGCGAGCAACCCCGGCACACCCCGCATGAGCAGGGTGTCCTCGGCTCCGGTGCCGGCGACCAGCTCCGGGTCGGCCCGCATCGCGTCGGCGACCTGCCGCTCGAAGCTGCCCTCCGGCGCGTCGACCAGCACCTGGAAACCCCGGGCCAGCGCGGTGAGCGAGAAGCCGAAGACCGGCGCGCCGCAGCCGTCCACCCCGGTCGCCGCGATCGGCTCGCCGACCAGCTCCTCCACCGTGTCGGCCACGGCCACCTGCAGCGGGTGCTTGGCGTCGCGGTAGTCGTCCCGCGACCACTCGTTGGCCACGCACGTCGCGAGCATGCCGGCGTGCTTGCCCGAGCAGTTCATGAGGATCCGCGAGGCGCTGCCCCCGGCGCGGAGGACGGCGTCGCGCTCGCTCTCCAGCAGCGGCAGCGACTCCACGCAGCGCAGGTCGTCCTCGGTCAGGCCCGCCCCGGCCAGGATCGCCCGGACCCGGGTCACGTGGAAGGGCTCGCCGAAGTGGCTGCCGCTGATCAGAGCCAGATCAGCCGATTCCCGCGTACGCAATCCGCTGCGCAGCATCCCGACGGTCTGCAACGGCTTGTTCGACGAGCGCGGGAAGACAGGACCGGTCACGTCCCCCGCGGCGGCTACGACCGCACCGGACGGGTCCAGCACCACGACGGAACCCTCGTGCACGCACTCCACGAAACCGGAGCGCACCACCTCGGCGAGGATCATCGGGCCGGCACCCCCAGCAGCTCGCGCGCCTCGGCCGTGGTGAGCGGCGGGCGCTGGGCCAGCTGCGCGAAGCCGACGGCCCGCGCGACCAGTTGCATGTTCGAGTCGACGGCGCGGCCCCTGGCGTACGTCAATGTGTCCTCCATGCCGACGCGCAGGTGCCCGCCGGTCGCGAGCGAGGCGAGCATCACCGGGATGGTGGACCGGCCGATGCCCGTGGCCGAGAAGGTGGTGCCCGCGGGCAGGTCCCGGATCGCCGCCGCGCACGCCACGAGCGCCTCGGCGTTGCCCGGCATGCCGCCCGGCACGCCCATCACGAGGTCGACGTGGACGTGCCCGCCCGCCGGCAGCCCGTGCTGCCCGAGCAGCCGCTGCAGCGTCGTCAGCTGGCCCAGGTCGAAGATCTCGTACTCCGGCACGATCCCGCGCTCCTGCATCCGGGTGTGCAGGTCGACGATGAACTCCCAGCGGTTGAGGAACACCCCGTCGCCGAAGTTGACCGTGCCCATCGTGCAGGACGCCATCTCCGGGCCCGCGTCGAGCACCGCCAGCCGGTCGGCCTCCGGATCGGTGACCGCGCCGCCCGACGAGAGCTGCACGATCAGGTCGGTCGACTGCCGCAGCGCCGCCACGGTGTCGCGCAGCCGGCCCGGGTCGAGGGTCGGCTCGGCGGCGTCGTCGCGGATGTGGACGTGGACGATCGAAGCGCCGAGCGCCTCGCACTCCTTGGCGGTGGCCACGAGCTCGTCCAGGGTCACCGGCAGCGCGGGTGCGGCCGCCTTCGAGCTCTCCGCGCCGGTGGGCGCGACAGTGATCAAGGTCCCGGTCATATCCGAGATCCTGCCACGGCCCCCGTCAGTCCGGATCGATCATGGCGGCCGACTCCGCGACGGTCAGCCGGGCGTCGTCGGCGACGTTGCGCTTGAGCACACCGAGGGCGATCATGCCGAGCTCGTGGTGGCGCACGGCGGTGCCCACGAACCCGACCTCGCGCCCGTCGAGCGTGATCGGCGTCCCGTGCGCCGGCGGGTGATCGGTGGCGACCCCGTCCAGGTGCAGCAGCACCAGCCGGCGCGGCGGCCGGCCCAGGTTGTGCACCCGGGCGACGGTCTCCTGCCCCCGGTAACAGCCCTTGTCGAGGTGCACGGCGGCGGCGAGGAACCCCGCCTCGGCCGGGATCGTGCGGTGGTCGGTCTCCCAGCCCAGCCGCGGGACGCGATGCGCCACCCGCACCGCCTCGTACGCCCAGAGCCCCGCCCGTGGCACCTCGGCCAGCCGCGCCTCGACCGCCTCCCGCTGCTCACGCCGCACGAGCAGGTCGACGCCGAGCGGCACCCGGCGCGCCCACCCGCCGTCGAACGGCTGGACGTCGTAACGCGCGGTCGGGCCGGACGGCACGGACCCGGTGGCGAACTTCGGGCCGGGCACCTCCGCCACCCGCGGCTCGGCCAGCTCGACGCCCAGCAGACGCGCGGCGGTCGCGGCGGCCTCGGGGCCCACCAGCGAGAGCACGGCGATCTCGGCCGTGGCGTCCCGCGGCTCGACCCGCATGAAGAAGCGCATCATCTCGAGGTATTTCAAGAGGCCCGCACCGGCCCCCGGCTCGGTGTCGAGCCAGGTCGTCGTGCCGTCCTCGGTCACCTGGGCGTGCTGCTCGACGTGCCCGTTCGGCGAGAGGACGAGCAGCTCGGTGCCCTGCCCGGCGCCCAGGTCGCTCAGATGCTGGGTGGTGATGGTGTGCAGCCAGCTGGCCCGCTCCTCGCCGGGCACGGCCACGACGTCGCGGTGGGAGCGGTCGACCAGCCCGACGGCGGTCTCCAGCAGCCGCTGCTCGCGCATCGGGTCGCCGAAGTGGGCCGGCACCCCGGCGTCGGCGGACTCGGGCTCGAGCTCTTGGACCAGCACGGTCGTCATGCCTGCTCCTTGCAGTCGCCGCAGACCCCGAAGAGGGACACGTGGCCGACGTCGACGCGGAAGTCGCACTCCCGCTGCAGCCGCTCGGTGACCGGCAACATGATCGACGGATCGACTTCCTTGATAGCGCCACAATTGCGGCAGACCAAGTGGACGTGCTGATCCTCACCCGCGGGGTGATAGGTCGGCGAGCCGTGCGACAGATGGGTGTGGTTGACCAGACCCAGCTCCTCGAGCAGCTCGAGGGTGCGATAGACGGTGGTGATGTTCACACCGGCGGCGCGCTCGCGCACGGCGTGATGGATCGACTCCGGCGTCGCATGGCCCAGCTCGTGGACCGCCTCCAGGATCAGCTGGCGCTGCGGGGTGAGGCGCAGACCGCGTTCCCGGAGCATCTCGGCGAGAGAGGTGGCGGACACACGTCGAGCATAGTTCGCGCGGCGGCCTCGCGACCGCCGCGCCCTTGCTCAACCCCCGATGCGCAACAGGCGCGCGGAGAGGTGCGGCTGGAGGGCCTCACCCTTGGCCGCCATCTCGTACGCATAGAGCAGCGCACCCTCCACGATCCCGAACAGGCGATGCCCACCCGAGACCGCCAGCCCCGTCGCCGTGTGCCCGACCCCGGCCGTCGCCATCTCGAGCCGCGTGCCCTTGGCCTCGCCCTCGTAGATCTCGATCACGCCCTCCTGCGTGGTGAGCGTGGCCTCCATCTCGTCCGTCGGGCGCCCCTCGGCGTTGAGCACCGGCCGCCAGAACCCGAACTCCCGGTCCGCCATCCCGAGCGGCTTCGACTCGTCGTCGAGCAGCCAGATGCGCGACTCGTAGGCCAGGAAGGGCCGGCCGTCGTGGCTGATCCGGATCTCCTGCGCGAAGTTGTAGTCCTCCGTCGCCGGGAACCCGCCCTGGCCGCGGCCCCGCCACAGCCCGATGAACGGCAGCAGCCCGAGCAGCGCCGGGTGCAGGTCCGGCCCCGACCGCAGATCGTGGGTGTCCTCGTACGGATAGCCCTCGACCGGCGGCGCGTTCAGCCAGGGCGGCGGTCCGAGGGGGTTCTCCGTCTCACTGCTCACCAGCGTCCCCTTGCAATGCGCATAGCCAGATAGCCCAAACCGCCCGCCAGCGCGCCGATGCCGGCGACCAGCAGGCTGACATACCCGATCTCCGTAACCATGACGGGACCATCCTATGCTGACCGGCATGGCCCGCCTTCTCGTCGTCAAGACCACCGCCGGCGCCGACGCCCCGGAGCGCTGCTCCCAGGCGTTCACGGTGGCGAGCACCGCGGCGGCGGCCGGCGTGCCGGTCTCCTTCTGGCTGACCGGCGAGTCGGCGTGGTTCGCCCTGCCGGGCCGGGCCGCGTCCTTCGAGCTGCCGCACGCCGCGCCCCTGCCGGACCTGCTCGACCTGCTCCTGGCCTCGGGCACGGTGACCCTGTGCACCCAGTGCGCGGCCCGCCGCGACATCGGCCCCGCCGACACCCTCCCGGGCATCCGCATCGCCGGCGCCGCCGTCTTCGTCGAGGAAATCATGGGCGACGGCGCCCAGGCCGTCGTCTACTGAGCGCAGCCCGTCGTCGCACTGACCCGCGCGGCGCCCTCGGCCGCGGTGACAACCATCGACACCGCCCCCACCCGGTACGCCCACTCGCCCGCCGCGGCCCGCACGACAACCGCCCCGCCGGCCACGTCCCGCAGCGCCGCCCCGAGGTCCGCCGGCGCCTTCACCCCGTCCGCCACCACCGTCCGCGCCGCCCCGCTGCCGCCCGGGCACGCGACCTCGATCACCGTCGCCGCCGTCCCCCCGCCCAGCGCCGCCACGGCGTCCCGGAACGCGTCCGGCTCCTGCCCCGCCACCGCCGGCACAGGCGCGGGCGCATAGTCCACCCCACCCGCCAGCGGCCGGCACCCGGTCGACACCCGCACCCGGATCGTCGTGTCCGTGTCCCGGATCGCCGCGTCGACCCCCACAAACTCCCCCGCGTCCCCCCGCAGCGAATAGCGCGTCTGGTCCACGTTGTGCTCCACCGCCGCGTGCAGGTCGCCGGGCAGCTTCGCCGCGATCGACTCCAGCACCTCGGGCGCCTCGTTGTCCTTGACCCGCACAACGACCTCCCGCGCCGCCTCGACCCCGTCGCGCACCGGCGTGAGCGCACAGTCCCGGTCGAAGCTCAACGCCCCGACCTCCATGACCTGCCCCGGCCCGTCCGCCGCGGCGACCACGAACCCCCCGGCCCGCTGCACGATCGGCAGCGCCGCCGCGATGTCCCGCTGCTCCGCCACGGTCGGCGGATCGTTCCGCACCGACCACACCGCCGCCCCCGCCAGCACCAGCGCCCAGGCCGCCACGATCCCGGCCACCCACCACCGCCGCTTCGGCCGCCCCGGCGCAGGCGGCGGCCCGGAAGCGAACTGCGGCGGACTGGTCACGCCGCCATGCTCGCACGCCGCCGCCCGCCCCAAGGTCACAGGTCCAGCGCCGCCCGCAGCGCGATGTCGAGGCTTTCGCCGCTCGCCGCCTCGAGCTCACCTCGCGGCGCCTTGAGGTATCCCTTGGCGATCTCGCCCACGCGAGGCGTCAGAGCGACACCGACAGGGCGACCGGCGTTGTCGGCCAGGTGCGGCTGAACGAGAGACGCACCGATCACTTCCGACAAAGGCACGACGAGCACCGCGTCCCGCTCCAGGGTCAGGGCGTCATGACCGACGATGACCACGGAACGCTCGCGCCCGGCTCGCACCACGCGCCAGATCTCGCCTCGCTTCACGCGGCGTCCTGATCGAAGATGCGGTCGAGCGCATCCTCGCGCCAGCCCGGCAGCTCATCGGGCCAGCGCCGATCCTCCTCGGCGGTCGACCGGGCAGCCTGCGCGACGGCTTGCGTCCACGCGGCTTCGGCGAGCCACTCGGGCAGGGAGACGCCGTCACGACGAGCAGCCTCGCGCGCCGCGACAAGAGCTGCGCCCTCCAGCGGCACCTCGATGTGTTCGGCGGGCATACGCGTCACAGTACCGCCGGCAGGATCCTTTGGTCTAGTCATGCCGCAACGCTACTCACGTCAATAGCGCCGTGTCATCCCGGAAGTCATGATCTGTGGATAACTTTCCCGCCTGTGGACAACGAGCAGGGGCGGCACCCCGGAGGAGTACCGCCCCTGTCGAACAGAGCGTGGGTCAGGCCGCCGCGACCGCCAGCGCCACTTCGTTCACACCGCGCGTGGCGTCGACAGCCAGGTCACCGTTGCCGGCGCGGGAGAGCGCGCGCAGCGTCCACGACCCCGGCGCCGCGAAGAAGCGGAAGACACCCTCCGGCGACGTCACGACCTCGGCGGTGAACTCGCCGGACGAGTCGAGCAGGCGGACGTACGCGCCACCCACCGCCTCGCCCTCGGCGTTGGAGACGATGCCGGTGATGACCGTCTCCTTCTCCAGGTCGACGCTGGCGGGGAGGGGCGCCGACTGGTCGGGAGCGGCGCAGCCGTCCGCGATGTTGGAGGGGGTGGTCATGGCGGTCACGCCTTTCCGGGCTCGTCGCCGAGCGCGATCGGCACGCCGATGAGCGAGCCGTACTCGGTCCACGAACCGTCGTAGTTCTTCACGTTCTCCTGGCCCAGGAGCTCGCGCAGCACGAACCAGGTGTGCGAGGAGCGCTCGCCGATGCGGCAGTAGGCGATGGTGTCCTTGCTGCCGTCGAGGCCGGCGTCGCCGTAGATCTTCTTCAGCTCCTCGTCGGACTTGAAGGTGCCGTCCTCGTTGGCCGCCTTGCTCCACGGCACGCTGATCGCCGTGGGGATGTGGCCACCGCGCTGGGACTGCTCCTGCGGCAGGTGCGCCGGGGCGAGGAGCCGGCCGGCGAACTCGTCGGGGCTGCGCACGTCGACGAGGTTCTTCACGCCGATGGCCTGCACGACCTCGTCGCGGAAGGCGCGGATGGAGAGGTCCGGCGCCGAAGCCTGGTAGGAAGTCTTGGCCCGCGACGGCACGTCCTTGGTGTAGGTACGCGCGTCGAGCTCCCACTTCTTGCGGCCGCCGTCGATCAGCTTGACCTGCTCGTGGCCGTAGAGCTTGAAGTACCAGTACGCGTACGCGGCGAACCAGTTGTTGTTGCCGCCGTAGAGCACCACGACGTCGTCGTTGGAGATGCCCTTCTCGGACAGCAGGGCGGAGAACTGCTCCTGGTTCACGAAGTCCCGGCGCACCGGGTCCTGCAGGTCGGTCTTCCAGTCGAGCTTCACGGCACCGGGGATGTGGCCGCCGTCGTAGGCGGTGGTGTCCTCGTCGACCTCGACGAAGACGACACCCGGGGTGTCGAGGTTCTTCTCGGCCCAGTCGGCAGAGACGAGTGCGGAGTCGCGACTCATCGGATTACTCCCTTGTCAGGTGAGAGATGGGTGAGTCAGCGCGCGAGAGCTGGGGTGGTGAAGAGGACGCACGCGCGCCGACCCGGAAAACGGATCACGGTTTGCGTACGGCGCCACTGCCGGGCGAAAAAGGAAAGCGCGAGTGGCCCCGTCAGAGTGCGGGGCGACACAGGCAGGCGGCCACGCGGCACAGGTCGACCGCGCGCCTCTTGGTGAGCAACAGGCTCATGGTGACCGACCCTACCAGCGGTGTTACAGAGCGGAAAACCTCTATCACCATCCGGGACGGGAGGCAGCCGTCACAGTCCGCCGGAGTTCAGCGGCACGTTGTCCGCCCCCGCCGTCACGACCAGGCCCTCCGGCTTGGGCTCGACCTTCTGGACCTTCAGGTCGAGGGGTAGCGCGGGCACGTCGAGGTCGTACGAGAGGTTCTTCACGTAGTTGTCGACGATGTTCTGCACCAGCGGGATCGCCGGGAGCCCCTCCGCCGTCACGTCGGCGAAGCGCACGCGCACCACCCCGTCGGCCACCTCGAGGTTGGCCGTACCGGTGACCTGGAAGGTCTGCCCGAGCGCCTGGACCGGGGCCGTGCCGACGAGCTTGCCGTCCTGCTCGGAGACCTTGAGGCCCTCCTGGTCGATGAGGGCGGCGAGGTCCGCGTACGCGATGGTGCCCGTGCCCGTCACCGTGCCGGCGGTGATGTCGCCGTTGCCGGTGCGCAGCGTGTTGAGCGGCGCGGCGACGTCCTTGGCCCGGATGTCGAGGGTGGGCATCTTGATCGTCTGGCCGTTGCCGGCGGGCGCGGAGAAGTCCCGCAGCAGGATCTTGATCTCCTGGTACTCCCCGCGGGCGACCTGGGTCAGGAAGGGCACGCCCTCGACCGTGACGTCCGGGCTCTCCGCGGTCGCCTGCTGGTTGGTCAGCTGCTGGCTCACCCGGTCGCCGATGGTGCGCTCCGCGTAGGAGGCGGCCACCCGGTCGGCCACCACCAGCGCGACGACGAGCAGCACGAGCAGGACCAGGAAGCCGACGAGCAGCTTCCGGCCCCGGCGACGCTTGCGCGGCTGCGCCGACCCGTAGACCTCGGCCACCTGAGCACCTCGCAGAGAAGGAGTAACGGAGTCGGCGACGGTATATGCCCAGAGCTAGGAGAGAACGAACACCGCGAGGATGTACGTGGCCGGGACCGCGAGCGCGAACGCCCCGAGCGGCCCCTGCATGTGCCGAGCGACCCAGAAGGTGGGCGCGTCCCCGGCCAGCCCCCGGCCCGCCTCGGAGTAGTTGACGGCCAGGTCGACCAGCGCGGCGATGCCCGCCACGACCAGGCCGAGGATCGCGCCCTTGCCCGGGGTGAAGGGCAGAACCAGCACGCTGCCCAGCGCGGCCGCGCCGAAGGTGCCGAGCATGGCGCCCAGCACGATGCCCGTGGCCCCGCGGGGCACCTGCGGGGCGATCCGCGGCTTGGGGAACACGGCGTCGGTCAGGTGGGCCACGAGCAGCGTCACCCCCACCGCGCCGAGGCACATCAGGACGGCCTGGGTGCCGGCCGGGCGACGGGTCAGGACGATGAGCAGGGCCAGACAGACCGGGCCGAGCACGACCAGGAAGGTGCCGCCGAGCGCGTCGCGCAGCCGCAGCCGGTCCTCCGGCCGGATCGCCTGGCCGACGAGGGCTGCGACGAAGCCGCCGCCCAGGACATAGAGGAGCGACATGACGCCCGGCGAGTCGTCGGTCACCGCCGCATAGTCGGCGAGGGCTCCGGCGACGAGGGAAATTCCCGCGACCGTGTACGCCGCGGGCGGCCGGATGGCCATCGTGAAGGCGAGCACATAGAGCAGCTGCACCCCGAAGAGCACGATGGCGTACGGCAGCCGCGCGTCCGGCCCCGACGTCTGCGCACCGAGCACCAGGCCGGCGCCGAGCAGCCCCGCGAACCCGGCGATGGCCACCGACAGTTGCCGGCGCACCGGGACGACCCGGACCTCTTCCTCCTCGAACTCCGCGTCGTCGCCGTCACCGGACGGTTTGCGCTCGTCCTCCCGGTCGCCGGCGTAGAAGTGGCCACGGCCCGGCGCGGACCTGGCGACGTCCCTGGTGGCGTCTTCGTCCCAGGCATCGCTGTCGCGCGGGGTTGAGGGAAACACGCCTGCGATGGTGCCAGACCGGGCAAGTCCCCGCGCAGGCGCCGCCTGGGCACGCTCCCATCGGACGGACGCCGGCGCTCGGGTGAAAGGTTGGTCAAGATTTGACCGTTCGGCCACCTCGTGGGCGTACGCCGCATCACACGACAGTCGCGGACGGGTGAACGGGCTGATGCATCGGTTAAGGTGGTGCCAGCCCACCCGTCGGTGACGCCGGGACGAGACCCAATCCGGTTGCGCTGCAGCGATGCGCGCAGACCGGGTCACCTGAGCGGCCGCTTGTGCCGCGAGGATCGAGGTGAGTGTGGAACTTCTCCTGTTGGTGACGGCCCGCGCCGGCGAGCCTTCCGCCGTGTTGCCCGCGCTGGACCTGCTGCCCCACTCCGTGCGCACCGCCCCGCGCGACGTGCGCACCCTGGTGTCGGGCCCCAGCCCCGACGCCGTGCTGGTGGACGCGCGCTCCGAGCTCTCCGAGGCCCGGGCGACGTGCCGGATGCTGCACGCGACCGGCATCGGCGTCCCGCTGATCGCCGTGGTCACCGAGGCCGGCCTCATCGCGCTCAACGCCGACTGGGGTGTCGACGACGTCATCCTCGCCACCGCGGGCCCGGCCGAGGTCGAGGCCCGGCTGCGCCTGGGTGTCGGCCGCCTGACCAACGCGACCGCCGGCGCCGGCGGCTCGATCCGCGCCGGTGAGCTCAACATCGACCCCGACACCTACGCGGCGAAGCTCAAGGGCCGCCCGCTCGACCTCACCTACAAGGAGTTCGAGCTGCTCAAGTTCCTGGCGCAGCACCCGGGCCGGGTCTTCACCCGCGACCAGCTGCTGCGCGAGGTCTGGGGCTACGACTACTTCGGCGGCACCCGCACGGTCGACGTGCACGTGCGGCGCCTGCGGGCCAAGCTCGGCTCCGAATACGAGTCGATGATCGGCACCGTGCGCCAGGTCGGCTACAAGTTCGTCACCCCGCCCAACGGCCGCCAGCTGCCCGACAACGAGCCCGTCTCGCTGCCCGTCTGAGCATGACCGACGTCCGCGTCACCGAGAAGCTCACCGCCGCCGCGGTGGCCGACGTGCTCGCGTTGGCCACCGCGGCGGACGAGGCGGACGGCGTCAGTCCTCTCTCCGAGGACGGCCTGCTCGGCCTGCGCGGTGACGTCCACCGGCACCTGCTCGCCCGGGCGCCCGGCGGCGAGCTCGCCGGCTATGCCTATCTCAACGGCACCTCGGGCGAGCTGGTCGTCCACCCCAAGCACCGCCTCCGCGGCCACGGCACGGCCCTGCTGGCCGCCGCCGGCCCCGGTGAGCTGCAGTTCTGGGCGCACGGCGACGAGCCCGGCGCCCGCGCCTTCGCGGAGCAGGCCGGTTTCATCCGCGACCGCGTGCTGTGGCAGATGCGCCGCTCGCTCGACGGGCTGCCCGACGTCCCGGTGCCCGACGGCGTGCGGATCCGCTCTTTCGTGCCCGGCCAGGACGACGACGCCTGGCTGGGCGTCAACGCGCGGGCCTTCGCCCACCACCCCGAGCAGGGCCGCTGGACCGGCGACGACCTGCGCCTGCGCCAGGCCGAGCCGTGGTTCGACCCGGCCGGTTTCCTGCTCGCCGTCGACCCGGCCGACGACCGCCTGCTGGGCTTCCACTGGACCAAGGTGCACCCCGCCGAGGGCGGCGAGCCGGCGCTGGGCGAGATCTACGTGCTCGGCGTCGACCCGGGCGGCCACCGCCGGGGCCTGGGCGCCGCGCTCAGCGTGGCCGGCCTGCGCCATCTCGCCGGGCTCGGCCTGGGCGACGCCCTGCTCTACGTGGACGAGTCCAACGCGGCGGCCGTCGCCCTCTACCGGCGGCTCGGCTTCGAGATCTACTCGACCGACATCCAGTACGCCCGGCACTGAGCCCGCACCACCCGGACAGCGAGCGACCCCGGCCCGCCGCCGGGCGACACACCGACCTCAGACTCCGCGCAGCGCGGGCAACGTGGCCGCCGTCAGCGGGTGCGGCTCCTCACCCGGCCGCACCAGGACAACAGTGCACGCAGCCGCGTGGGTCAGCGCCGCGGTGAAGCTCCCGTCCGCGAACTGAGCGGCAGCCCCGCGCGGCGAACGCCCCACGGCGACAACCCGGGCGTCCACGTCCTCGGCGTGCTGCGCCAGCACCCGGCCCGCGGCGGCGTGGTCGCCGACGCTGGTCAAGATCTGCCCGGTGGCCGCGACCCCGTGCGCGGCGAGCCGGTCGAGGTGCCGCTGGACGGCGGCGCGGGCGTGCTCGGCGTCCTCGGGCTCCACGGCCAGCTCCTCGACGACCACGGTCTCGCGGACGTGCACCACCTCGAGCGCACTCCCCTGGGCCCGGGCCAGCTCGGCCGCCGCGTCCACGATCTCGGTGGCCGCGTCGTTGTCCCCGATCGCCACCACGACCGGCCGGGCGCCCGCCGCCACCGTGGGCCCGACCGGGTCGAGGGGCGACGGGGCGGGCTCGGACTCCGCGGCGGTGACCAGCTTGTGCCCCGAGGCCAGGACCGGGATCGCGAGCAGGAAGGCCAGGCCGCCCACGTAGAAGGGGACGCTCAGGTCGAAGGCGTCGGCGAGCTTGCCCGCCGCGAAGGGGGCCAGGCCGCCGCCGATGAACCGCACGAACCCGTACGCCGACGAGGCCACCGACCGCTCGACCGGCGCCACCAGCATGACGGCCTGGGTGGTGAGCGTGTTGTTGATGCCGATGAAGGCGCCGCTGACGATCACGGCGACGATGACCGTGGCGGGCGTGGTGACGCCGGCCGCGATGACGACCATGACGACGGCGAGGGCGGCCATGTTGGCGTACAGGACCGGGGCTGTGCCGAAGCGGGCCTGCAGGCGCGGGGCGACGAAGACGCTGAACAGGGCGACCAGCAGGCCCCAGCCGGTGAAGACCAGGCCGAGCTCGTGGGCGCCGAGCTCCATCGGATAGGGCGCGTAGCCCAGCATCGTGAAGAAGCCCCAGTTGTAGAGCAGCGCCATGATGCCCATGGTCAGCAGCCCGCGGTGGCGCAGGGCCTTGATCGGCTCGGTGACCGACTGCCGCCGGGCCGGCTTGGGCAGCGCGGGCACGAAGGCGATGGTGGCCACCATGGCGATCGCCATCAGCGCGGCGACGCCGAAGAAGGGGCCGCGCCAGCTGATGCTGCCGAGTTCGCCGCCGAGCAGCGGGCCGACCGCGATGCCGAGGCCGAGGGCGGTCTCGTAGAGGATGATCGCGCCCGCGAAGCCGCTGGTGGCGGACGCGACGATGACCGCGAGGCTGGTCGCGATGAAGAGCGCGTTGCCCAGGCCCCAGCCGGCGCGGAAGCCGACGATCTGGCCGACCGTGTCGGAGGTGCCGGCCAGCGCGGCGAAGACGACGATGATCGCGAGACCGACAACCAGGGTCCGCTTGGGGCCGATCCGGCTGGCGACCGCGCCGGCGAGCAGCATCGCGACCGCGGTCACCACGAGGTAGCTGGTGAAGAGCAACGAGACCTGGCTGGGCGAGGCGTGCAGGTCGTCGGCGAGGGCGGGGAGGATCGGGTCGACGAGGCCGATCCCCATGAACGAGATGACGCAGGCGAAGGCCACGGCCCACACCGCGCGGGGTTGCTTGAAGGGGGAGGGAGTGCCGTTCTGCATATCTGTATTATGCAGCCATCTCACAGGAAGCAGCCAGTGGTGAGCACCACGTGAACGTGGATGCGTCGCGGCGGCAAACAGAAGCTGAACAGCCACCCCCCGATGCGCCGTTGTGACACAGTGACGCCAGACACACTCCGTCCGTCACTCCGGTCACGGAACGGTCAACGGGACATCTCAGCGCAGTGAAGGAGCGGTGTTTTGCCCGGATAAATCGGGCAAGGGACGCGCGGTTCACGTAACGGACAACCCCTCCTCAGCCAAAGGCAACGAGGAGGCGCGGACGTGTTCACCGTGCGTTCACCCTGCCCCGGTGAGCCGGTCACCTGACGCTCCTAGCTTTCCCTGTGTGCCGATGAGATTTCGGCCGCCGGGACTACGGAGCCCGGAGATGCGATCCATTGAAGGGGAAACCGTGAAGCTCCAGCGGTTCTACGTTGCTGGTATTGCCATGACCGCCGTCTTCGCGCTCAGCGCCTGCGGCTCTGACAACAACGACTCGCCGTCGGCCGCCGGTGGCTCCGCTGCTGCCGAGAACTGCGCCACCGGCACGCTCAACGCCGCCGGTTCGTCCGCGCAGAAGAACGCCATGGACGAGTGGATCAAGACGTACCAGGGCCAGTGCTCCGGCGCGCAGATCAACTACAACGGCAACGGCTCGGGCGCGGGCATCGAGGCGTTCATCAACGGCACCGCCGACTTCGCCGGCTCGGACTCGGCGCTCAAGGACGACGAGCAGCCGCAGGCCACCGCCAAGTGCCCCGGCGGCGCGGCCGTCAACCTGCCCATGGTCGTCGGCCCGATCGCGGTCGTCTACAACGCCGAGGGCGCGGACAACCTGCAGTTCTCGCCGGCCACGCTGGCCAAGATCTTCTCCGGCAAGATCACCAAGTGGGACGACCCGGCCATCAAGGCGGAGAACGCCGGCGCGACCCTGCCGTCGGCCGCCATCCAGGCCGTCCACCGCTCGGACGAGTCGGGCACGACCGACAACTTCACCAAGTACCTGAGCAAGACCGCCGAGGCCGACTGGACCTACGGCAACGCGAAGGCGTGGAAGGCCCCGGGCGGCACCGCCGCCGCGAAGTCCGACGGTGTCGCCGCGCTGGTGAAGAGCACGCCCGGCACGATCTCCTACGTCGAGCTCTCCTACGCCGAGAACAGCAGCCTGCAGAAGGCCAAGATCAAGAACGGCGCCGGTGAGTTCACCGAGCTGACCGGCGAGTCGGCCGGCAAGACGATCGAGGGCGCCAAGGTCGCCGGCACCGGCAACGACCTCAAGCTGGACATCGACTACAACACCACCACCGCGGGTGCCTACCCGATCGTGCTGGCCACGTACGAGATCGTCTGCGACAAGGGCAGCCCCAAGGCCGCCGCGATCAAGGGCTTCCTGACCTACACCTCGAGCACCGCCGGCCAGGAGGCGCTCGCCGACCTGGGCTACGCCCCGCTGCCCGAGTCGGTCCGCGCCAAGGTCGCGACCGTGGTCGCGAGCATCTCCTGAAGCACCGCCCGTAGGTAGAGACCCCCTCCTAGACGAACGCGAGCGAGCGAATGGGCGACAACCCCTCCCGCTCGGCGAGCACCGAAGCCGGCGGTTCGGGTGTGACAGCACGTCACGCCCGGCCCGCCGGCGACGGCGTATCGCCGATCCCTCCCGACGACCGCCCCGATAACCGGCCGCCGCTCGGTGGCGGGGGTGCGCTCCCCACCAAGTCCCGCTTCTCCATGGAGACCGGGTTCCGCGGGCTCAGCACCGCGGCGGGCGTGATGGTGCTGGTCATCATCGCCGCCATCGCGGTGTTCCTGATCTCGAAGGCCGCGCCGGCGCTCACCGCCAACGACGCGAACTTCCTGACCACCAAGGAATGGTTCCCCAACGACACCCCGCCGGTCTTCGGCATCGCCGCGCTGGCCTTCGGCACGGTCCTGTCGTCGGTGATCGCCCTGCTCATCGCGGTGCCGATCGCCATGGGCATCGCGCTGTTCCTCTCGCACTACGCGCCGAAGCGGCTCGCCACCCCGCTCGGCTTCATCATCGACCTGCTCGCCGCCGTGCCCAGCGTCGTCTTCGGCCTCTGGGGCCGCGACGTCTTCTCGGAGCCGGTGAAGGACTTCTCGGTGTGGCTCAACAAGTACTTCAGCTGGATCCCCCTCTTCGGGGGCGAGGGCCCGTTCGGCCGCTCGATCCTGCTGGGCTCGCTGGTGCTGGCGATCATGGTGCTGCCGATCGTCACCTCGCTCTCGCGGGAGGTCTTCCAGCAGACGCCCGGCATGAACGAGGAGGCCGCCCTGGCCCTGGGCGCCACCAAGTGGGAGATGATCCGCACGGCGGTGCTGCCCTACGGCAAGCCCGGCGTCATCGCCTCGGTCATGCTCGGCCTGGGCCGCGCGCTCGGCGAGACCATCGCCCTGGCGCTGACCCTCGGCACGACGTTCGTGATCTCGTTCAACCTGATCCAGAGCGGCGGCAACTCCATCGCCGCGAACATCGCCAACACCTTCGGCGAGGCCAACGAGACCGGGCGCGGCGCGCTGATCGCCTCGGGTCTGGTGCTGTTCGCCATCACCCTGGTCGTCAACATGGCCGCGCGGGCGATCATCTACCGCCGCCGCGAGTTCCGGGACAGTGCCGCATGAGCCTTCTTGACCGTGAGACTCCCGGCGTCGTCATGACGCCGGACAACATCCGCACCAAGAAGCTGCCGGTCGTCGCCGACCTCGGCATCGCGCTCGGCGCCCTCGTGGTCGCCGCGGCGGTCGTGCTGGGCTTCGGCATCGGCAACTGGGTGCTCGTGATCTTCCTGGGCGCCGTGTTCTACCTGGTCGGGCTCAACTTCGCGGCCGGCGCGGTCGAGGGCAAGCGGGCCGCGCGCAACCGCATGTGGCGCGCGGCCATCTATGCCGCCTGCGTCCTGGCGATCATCCCGCTCGTCTCGGTGGTGTGGACCCTGGTCACCAAGGGCGCCGCGCGTCTCGACGGCGACTTCTTCGGCTCCTCGATGAACAACATCGGCGCCCGCGACCCGAACGGCGGCGCCTACCACGCCATCCTCGGCACGCTGGAGCAGGTCGGCCTGGCCGCCCTGATGGCCGTGCCGCTGGGCGTGCTCGGCGCGATCTACCTGGTCGAGTACGGCAAGGGCCGGTTCGCGCTGACCGTCCGCTTCTTCGTGGACGTCATGACCGGCATCCCGTCGATCGTCGCCGGCCTGTTCGTGCTGTCGTTCTGGGTGCTCATCGTCAGCCCGTGGTTCAACGACGGCACGCCGCAGTTCTCCGGCTTCGCCGCCTCGCTGGCCCTGACCGTGCTGATGCTGCCGACGATCGTGCGCTCCACCGAGGAGATGCTGCGGCTCGTGCCGGGGCCGCTGCGCGAGGGTGCGTACGCCCTGGGTGTGCCGCAGTGGAAGACGATCCTGCGCATCGTGCTGCCGACCGCCCTGCCCGGCATCGTCACCGGCATCATGCTCTCGATCGCCCGCGCCGCCGGTGAGACCGCGCCGGTGCTGCTCGTCGCCGGCGCCACCGCCGCGATCAACGGTGACCCGTTCGCGGGCCCCCAGTCGTCGCTCGCGGTCTTCGTCTACCAGCAGGCCGGCGACGCCTCCCGCTACGCCCCCGACCGCGCCTGGACGGCCGCGCTCACGCTCGTCGCCCTGGTGCTCATCCTGACCATCGCAGCGAAGCTGCTCGCCCGCCGCAACCGGCTGTCCAAGTAAGAGGTGTCCTGAATGGCCAAGCGCATCGAGGCGAGCGGAGTCTCGTCCTACTACGGGGACTTCAAGGCGATCGACGGGGTCTCCATGACCGTCGAGCCGAAGACCATCACCGCCCTCATCGGCCCGTCGGGCTGCGGCAAGTCGACCTTCCTGCGGTCGATCAACCGCATGCACGAGGTGCTGCCCGGCGCGCGCATCGAGGGCAAGCTCACCATCGACGACCAGAACATCTACGACCCGGACGTGGACGTCACCGCCGTCCGCCGGCTCATCGGCATGGTGTTCCAGCGCCCCAACCCGTTCCCCACGATGTCGATCTACGAGAACGTGGTGGCCGGGCTCAAGCTGAATGGCGTCAAGAAGAAGTCGCTGCTCGACGACGCGGCCGAGAAGTCGCTCAAGTCGGCGAACCTCTGGGACGAGGTCAAGGACCGGCTCAACCGGCCGGGCGCGGGCCTGTCCGGCGGTCAGCAGCAGCGCCTCTGCATCGCTCGCACCATCGCGGTCGAGCCGCAGGTCGTGCTCATGGACGAGCCCTGCTCGGCGCTCGACCCGATCTCGACGCTGGCGATCGAGGACCTGATGTTCAAGCTGAAGGACCGCTTCACGATCATCATCGTGACGCACAACATGCAGCAGGCCGCCCGGGTCAGCGACAAGACCGGCTTCTTCTCGATCGACAAGACCGGCGACCCCGGCCGCCTCATCGAGTACGACGACACGCAGAAGATCTTCAGCAACCCGACGCAGAAGAAGACCGAGGACTACATCACCGGCCGCTTCGGCTGAGCCGGCCTAGATGTCCACGACGACGCCACCGTCGCCCAACTGCCGCACGCGCGGCATGACGGGCACGGTGGCGTCGCGCGTCGCGCTTCCCGCCACGAGATCATCCACGCTTGCGTACGCCGCCAGCTGCGCAAGTGTCACCCGCGTAGGCGGCAGCATCGACAAGTCGCCCGGCGCACCGGGATCGATCCACGCCGTGCCGTCCGCCTCCCCCGAGACGTCCCGGGGCGTCTGAGCCTCGGGCAGCAGCGCCACGAAGAACCACGTGTCGAACCGCTTCGGCTCGAACTCCGGCGTGATCCACCGCGCCCACGGCAACAGCAGATCGTCGCGCAGCCGCAGCCCCCGCCGCTCGAGCAGCTCGGTCATGCTCAGCTCGCGCCGGGCCACGGCCGCCCGATCGGCCTCCCACTCGGCGCCACTCACGTCGCCGGCCATCCGGTCCGGCTCGTCCGCCCGGCCCGCGAGCAGCACGCCCGTCTCCTCGAAGAGCTCCCGGATCGCGGCGCCCACCACGGCCCGCGCCTCCTCGTCGGGGACGCCGAGCCGCCTGTCCCAGTCCGGCCTCAGCGTCCCGGGCCGGTCGGTGGGATCGACGCGGCCGCCCGGGAAGGCATGCACACCACCGAACACCATCGTGCCGGCGCGCTTGAGGACGTACACCTGGAGGGTCTGGGGGTTGAGGAGCACGACCGTCGCGGCGGGGCGGGCCGGAGCGGGCGTACCGTCGAACGCGAGAGCTCGCCTGGCCATGGCCGGCGGCAAAGGTAGCGACAGGCTCACGACCCCGATCCTCCCACCACCCGGCCGCGGGGAGATAGCGTGGCGATCATGACCGACAGGACCACCCGCTGGGGCATTCTCGGCACGGGCGGCATCGCCGCGACCTTCGCATCCGACCTTCCGCTCGTCCCGGGCGCCGAGCTGGCCGCGGTGGGCTCCCGCACGGCCGAGGCCGCCGACGCCTTCGCCGCGAAGTTCGGCGTGCCGCGGGCGCACGGATCCTGGGCCGAGCTGGCCGCCGACCCCGACGTCGACGTGATCTACGTGGCCACCCCGCACTCCTCGCACCACGCCGCCGCCATGGTCTGCCTCGAGGGCGGCAAGTCCGTGCTCGTCGAGAAGCCGATGACGCTCGACCTGGCGTCGTCGGCGCAGCTGGTGCAGGAGGCGCGCAACCGCGGGCTGTTCCTGATGGAGGCCATGTGGATGCGCCTCAACCCGGCCATCCGCAAGATCCAGGAGCTGATCGAGGACGGGGAGATCGGCGAGGTCGTCACCGTGCACGCCGACTTCGGGCTGCAGGGGCCGTTCGACGCGTCGCACCGGCTGCGTGACCCCGCGCTGGGGGGCGGGGCGCTGCTCGACCTGGGCGTCTATCCGATCCACTTCGCCGACCTGATCCTCGGCAGCCCGTCCGCCGTGCACAGCTGGGCCCGCTTGACCCCGGAGGGCGTCGACGAGACGACCGGCGTGCTGCTCGGCTACCACTCGGGCGCCGTCGCGGCCCTGACCTGCAGCATCGCCGGCGAGTCCCGCAACGCCGCGTCGATCACCGGCACGCTCGGGCGCATCGACCTGCCGCCGGGCTTCTTCGTGCCCCGGTCGTTCACGCTCAAGCGCAGCACCGGCGAGACCGAGGAGTTCGACCTCGGCTTCGACGGCAGCGGTTACCAGTTCGAGGCGATCGAGGTGCAGCGGTGCCTGGCCGAGGGGCTGCCGGAAAGTCCCCTCGTCCCGCACACCACCACCCTGGAGCTCATGACTCTGCTGGACACGATCCGGGCCGAGATCGGCGTCGCCTACTGACCCCGGCGGCGGCCGCCATCGTCGCGAGCCCGGTCACAAGCAGCGCCATGGTGGACCAGTTGGGGAGGAAGACACCCCACTGCCACAGGGCCGGTCCGTCGAGCGGGGCGGTCAGCGCCCGGTGCACCAAGGCGTCGGAGCTGATCGTGTCACCCGGGGCGGGCAGGCCGGCGAGACGGACGACGATCGACGCGGCCGGGACCAGCAGCAGCGCCGTCCCGGCCGCCGCCGTCACCGTGCCCGTCCGGCGGCGGGCGAGGCGATAGCTCAGCGCTGCCGCGATCAGCCAGCCGCCGAGCATGCCCAGTGCCGCCCCGGCGCCGATCAGCACGGGGTAGGCGACCGGCTGCAGCGCGAACTCCGCCACGGTGAAGAGCGGATCCCTGTCGTAGACGTACACGGCGACGCGGATGCCGTCGCGGTCCGCCTCGAACTCCTGGCCGCCGAGCTCCGTCCCGTTGGGCTGCGAGGCCGAGGCCCGCCAGCCGTCGGCGACGAGCCGCTCCCGCGCCCCGATGGCCGCCTGCTCGGCACTCACCCCCGGGTTGCGGGACCCGAGAAAGTCGTTCCAGAGCCGGCTCCGATGCGGCGGCTGCTCCAGCGTCCCGTCCGGCCCCAGGACGCGGGCGGCGAGACCGTCGGCGTCCTGGATCACCGGAAAGGTGCGCAGGCCCGCCCAGGAGCCGGCCGCAGCGCCGAACGCACCCCCGATGACCAGCGCCAGGACGGCACCCACGAGGGCGAGCGGACGCCGCGGCGGCAGGCGGAAGCGCTCCCGCAGCCCGTCGAGCACCAGCCGCCACCGGTCGCCCCGGCTGGGCCGGCCGTCGGTCATCTCCAGCATGGTGGCGAGCAGCTCGGCGCCGTGCCGCCGGCGGAGCCGGACCGGGTAGGCCCACAGCAGCGAGTTCACGCGGCTTCCCGGACCAGGGGCTCGCGCGCCGACCGGGCGAGGATCGCGGCGATCGCGACGGCGACCAGGCCGAGCAGCCCGTAGAGGTAGGCGTCGGTGAGCTCGTACGGCAGATCCCAGGCCCGCACCAGGTCGAAGGTGGCGCCGAAGGTGATCCCCCGGGTGTGGAGCAGGCCGCCCTGGCCGTTCGGGTCGGTGGCGCCCAGGTAGTACCCCAGCGACAGGGTGAACAGCACCGACGGCACGAGCAGGAGGGTGAGTCCGGTGCCGGCGAGCACCGCGCTGCGCAGGGGCCGCCGGGCCGCCCCGATCCGGTGGCTCAGGGCCATGCCGAGCAGCCAGCCGGCGATCATGCCGAGCAGCGCGCCCGCGATCGTCAGCGGCACATAGCTCGCGGGCCGCGCGGGCCACCCGGCGAGCTGGACGAAGGGCTGCTCGAAGTCGTAGGCGTACACACTGAGCTCGATGTCGCCGTCGCCGGCGCGGAAGTGGGTGTTGCTCAGGACGCCGTCGCTGCCGTCGCCGACCGCCGGGGCCGACACCGTCCAGCCGGCCGCGATCAGCCGCTGCCGGACCTGCTCGGCCGCGGGTCCCGAGGGCGCGCCGGGGCTCAGCGGGAGCTCGGCGTCAAGGTAGTGGCGGCCACCGTGCGCGTCGGCGCCCGGGCCCAGCGCCTGGTCGGCGAGCGCGCGGGCGGACGGCAGCTCGGCGTAGGCCGAAGTGGCGGCCAGGGACCCGGCCACGGCACCGAGCGCGCCCCCGGCGACCAGCGCCAGCGCGGCCACGACGAGGGCGAACGGGCGCCACCTGACCGGCGGCCGGAACCGCTCCCCCAGGCCGTCGAGCACCAGGTGCCAGCGGTCACCGCGGCTGGGCCGCTCGCCGGACATGTCCATCAGAGTGGTGATCAGCTCGGCGCCGTGCCGCTCACGCAGCCGCGCCGGATAGGCCCACAGCAGAGCGTTCACAGGGCACCGCCCGCCAGCCCCGGGCGGCGGCGCAGCTGCACCTCGGCCGCCGTGGCCCGCCGGTGCAGCCGGTCGGCCTGCTCGGTGAGCGCCGTGGCCCCGCTGTCGCTGAGCCGGTAGTAGCGCCGCAGGCGGCCGTCGACCGCCTCCTCCCGCTCGACCTCGATGAGGCCCTGGTCGGCGAGGCGGTCGAGCGCCCCGTAGAGCGTGCCGGGGCGCAGCTTCACCTCGCCCTCGGACAGGTCGGCGACGGACTGGATGATCCCGTAACCGTGCAGCGGCTGGGCCGCGAGCGCGGTCAGGATGAGAAAGGTGGGTTCCTGCACGGCGCCCACAGTACGGGCGCCGTCATATAACGTCAAACGTAGTATCAGCCGAAGAGCGGCCGGACACAGAAGTAGACGACGCAGGAGATGGCAGCGGCCGCGGGGAAGGTCGTGACCCACGCGATGATGATGTTGCCGGCCACGTTCCAGCGGACCGCGCTGAGCCGCTTGGTGGCGCCCACGCCCATGATCGCGGAGGTGATCGTGTGGGTCGTCGAGATGGGCGCGTGCAGGACCAGGGCGTTGAAGTAGAGCACCGAGCTCGCGACCATCTCGGCCGCGAAGCCCTCGGCCGGGCCGAGGTCGATGATCTTGCGGCCCAGGGTCCGGATGATGCGCCAGCCGCCGGCGTACGTGCCCGCCGCCAGCATCGCCGCCGAGGTCCAGAAGACCCACTGCGGGATGTGCGTCGAGCTGGACTGGAAGCCGCCGGTGTAGAGCGCCAGCACGATGATGCCCATGGTCTTCGCGGCGTCCTGCATGCCGTGGCCGACCGACATGAAGGCGGCCGAGACCGTCTGCGCGTGCCGGAAGCCCCGGTTGAGCTTGCCCGGGTTGCCCCGGCGGAAGGCCCACAGCAGCGCGATCATGAAGGCGAAGCCGAGGAGCAGACCCACGACCGGCGAGACCACCATCGGGATCAGCACCTTGTCGACGATGTTGCCCCACTCGATCGTCGCGTCGGCGGCGAAGAAGGTGGCTCCGACGAGGCCGCCGAAGAGGGCGTGGGAGGAGCTGGAGGGCAGGCCGAAGTACCAGGTGAAGAGGTTCCAGACGATGGCGCCGACGACGCCGGCGAAGACGACGCCGAGGCTTTCCACCCCGCCGGGCAGCTTGACCAGGCCGTCGCCGACCGTCTTGGCGACGCCCGCGCCGAAGTGCGCGCCGATGAAGTTGCCGACGGCCGCCATGGCGAGGGCCACCCGCGGCGTCAAGGCCCGGGTGCTGATGCTGGTGGCGATGGCGTTCGCCGCATCATGGAACCCGTTGGTGTAATCGAACGCCATCGCGGCGATGATGACCGCGGTGACGGCGATGAACTCGGGGGACAAGGCCTAGGACTCCTTGACCGTGATGGTCTCGACCGTGTTCGCCACGTGCTCGAACGCGTCGCAGGCGGCCTCCAGCTCGTCGGCCACCTCCTTCATCTTGAGCACGGTCAGCGCGTCGTACTCCCCGGAGAAGAGCCGGACGAGCAGCATCCGGTACGCCCGGTCGCCGTCGTTCTCGAGCCGGTTGATCTCGATCCAGTACTCCTCGAGGTTCTTCATCGAGCGCAGCCGGGGCATCGCGTCCGCGGTGACCTTGGCCTGCTGGTCGAGCACGTTGACCAGCTCGTGCATCTCGCGGGGCAGCGACGGCAGCTCGGTGAGGCCGTAGAGGTAGAGCAAGTTGCCGACCGCCTCGAGGTGGTCCATGACGTCGTCGAGCTGCGAGCCCAGCGAGTAGATGTCCTCGCGGTCGAACGGCGTGATGAAGGTCGAGTTGATCTTCTTGTAGAGGTCGTGCGTGATCTGGTCGCTGTCGTGCTCGACGTCGGTGAGCCGGTCGCTGACCGACTGCACGTCGACCCCGGGCAGAGCCAGCTCGTTGAGCAGCTCGGTGCCGCGCACGAGGTTCTGGGCTGCCCGGGTGAACAGCTCGTAGAAGGCGCCCTCGACGGGGCGGAAGGAGAACTTCACGGCGCGGACCTCGCTGAAGGGTGGGGCGGATTCGAGGGAATGCTAGGAAACGCCTCCCCCGTTGCCGAGCCCGCCTACCCCCGCTCAACACCAGTTCAGCGCGCGTTCACCTGTTGTTAACCGCGAACCGGATGTTTTGTGGATCTTTCCGGCCGTGGGCGGGGCGGTAGCCGGTGCGGGCCACCCGGTCCGGCCGGTCGGCGGCGCAGATGACGGGCCAGCCCGGCCTGGTCGCCGTCGGCGATGACGTCGACCCCGGCCGCCTCCAGCTCGTCCCACAGCGCCCGCCGCGCCGCCCGGGAGGCGTGGGGCAGGCCGGCGACGCGGACCGTACGCCCGTCCTCGTGCGCCGAGCGTACGAGCGCGTGCAGGAGATGCCGCTCCTCGGCCGGGATCGGCTCGCACCCGTCCCAGCCGAAGCGCCGGGACCACTGCTCGCTGATCATGGGGACGAGCCCCGGCGGCGCGGCGTCGTTGCCGATGTCGTCGAAGGTCCCGTCGGCGAAGGCGTACCGCTGGGGCTGGGCCGCGAGCAGGTCCCGGACGTCCACGATGCCGGAGATCGCGACGGTGACCGCGCCCGGCTCGAGGTGGCCGTCGAGGCAGCGGCTCAGCAGCGGGGCGTGGTCGCGCAGCTGCTGGTCCAGCAGGCGGAAGGCGCGGAGCAGCAGCTCCGGGTCCCGGTTCGGCCCGGTGAACTCCACGACCAGGCGGAACGGCACCCGCTGGTCGCGGCAGAGCCGGCCGCCGCGGGCGTGCGCGCGGCCGAAGAGCGGAGCCAGGACCAGACGGCGCAGCGTACGCCCGGGCCGCGGCGCCCCCGGACCGAGATGCAGCTCGCCGTGGGGCCCCGGGCGCACCGGCACGGTCAGCCCGGCCAGCCCCCGGCGCAGCACGTCGGGCAGCGGGTCGACGTCCTCCGGCCCGGCGAGCGCGTGCCCCGCGGGCAGATAGGGCCGGGGCCGGCGGGCGGCGGCGACCCCGACAGTGGCCGCCGCGGTGACCCCGGCCAGCCCGGCGAGGCCGCTCAGCACGGTCGTCACGTCGTCCGCCACCGCCGACCTCCCCGTTTAATCGGGCATAACACCCATACCGGTAACCACTGTGTCACACGTGACTGCGCCGGTCGGGCAATGTCGCGCAGAATTCCCCCATGCCTGTGGCCGTGGACGGGTTCGAGGCCGAGCGACCGCACCTGCAGGCGGTCGCCTATCGGATGCTGGGCAGCCACGCCGAGGCGGAGGACGCGGTGCAGGAGGCCTGGCTGCGTTACGACCGTGCCCGGGCGGCCGGCACCGAGATCCGCGACCTGCGCGGGTGGCTGACCGCCGTCGTCGGCCGCATCGCCCTCGACGTGCTCAAGTCGGCCCGGGTGCGCCGCGAGGCCTATCCCGGGCAGTGGCTCCCCGAGCCCGTCGTCGCCCGGCAGGACGACCCCGCCGAGCAGGTGGCCCGCCGGCAGGAGGTCAGCCTCGCGCTGCTCGTGGTGCTCGAGCGGCTCACCCCGGAGCAGCGGGTGGCGGTGGTGCTGCACGACGCCTTCGGGGTGCCCTTCGAAGAGGTCGCCCAGGTGCTCGGCATCAGCGTGGCCGCCACCCGGCAGCACGCCTCCCGGGGCCGCAAGGCGGTGGCCGACGGCCAGGCCCGGCACACGGCCGATCTCGCCGAGCAGCGCCGGACGCTGGAGGCGTTCCTGACCGCGGCCGCCTCCGGCGACCTCCAGGCCCTCGCGGCCGTGCTCGCCCCCGACGTGGTCTCGATCAGCGACGGCGGCGGCGTCGCCCAGGCGGCGCGCGTCCCGCTGCTCGGCGTGGACCGGGTCGCCAAGTTCTGGTCGGGGATCATCTCGCGGCGGACGGCCGGCGCGCACTCGGTGCTCCTGGAACCGCTGCTGGTCAACGGCTCCGCCGGCATCTTCATGCACGGCACCGACGCAACCGGTCACCACGTGCGCGCGCTGCTGACCGCCACCGTCGCCGACGGCCGCATCACAGCCCTCTACTGCCAGCTCAACCCGGCCAAGCTCGGCTCACTCGCCGACCGCTGAGAGCCATTTCCGGTACGCGGTCGCGAACGGCTCGCTTCCGTCCCCGAGCGCGGCGAGCAGCCGGGTCGCCGCGGCGCGCGCCTCGGCCACCACGTCCTCCGGATAGCCGAAGCTCGCCCGGTGCTCCTCGAACTCGTCCTCGTCCCGAAGCTCGATCAGCCCGGAGTCCCGCCGGCGCGACACGTCGAGGTCGAGGTCGATGATGTGGACCGTGTCACCCTCCCAGCGCGCCGGGGTGGTGATGTCGCAGTAGACCTCGCTCGTCCGCGGCGGCGGGTTGAACATGCCGGTCCACCACGCCCGGTGCGGGATCAGCAGTACGAACGGGATCTGCTCGACCGACGGGCGGCCGTGGTAGACCGAGGCCGTGCCCCTGGTCACACCCACCCAGACGCCCAGGTCGTCCTCGTTCAGGCGACGCGCCGGATAGTCGCGGTGAGCAGCACCGTTGTACTTGGTGTAGACCACCCGGACCATGTCGCTCGGCATGACAAGACCCTAACGGTGCGACGGATCTGTCGGTGGTGACGGGTACGGTCTTGGCGTGACCGCCCCCGCCAAGTCCCGCCGTAAGGGTGCTACCGCCAAGGACCTGCTCTCCGCCGCCGTCGGTGCCGTGCCCGGCGGTGCCACCCGCCCTGGTCAGGAGCAGATGGCCGCCGCGATCGAGCACGCCGTCAAGGAGCGGGAGCACCTGCTGGTCCAGGCCGGCACCGGCACCGGCAAGTCGCTGGCCTATCTGGCGCCGGCCCTGCTCGTCGACGGTCCCGCGGTGATCTCCACGGCCACGCTCGCGCTGCAGCACCAGCTCGTCGAGCGCGACCTGCCCCGGCTGGCCGAGGCGGTGGAGCCGGTGCTCGGCCGCAAGCCGACCTATGCCGTGCTTAAAGGCCGCCACCACTACCTGTGCGTGGCCAAGCTCGAGCACGCCGACGAGGAGACGCCGACCGACACGCTCTTCGACGACTCGCCGCCCCGGGCGACCCAGTGGCTGGGCGAGGCCGGGCGGCTCGGCAAGCAGATCATGCGCATCCGCGACTGGTCGGAGAAGACGCAGACCGGCGACCGCGACGAGCTCGACCCGGGCGTCGACGACACGGCGTGGCGACAGGTCTCCACGCCCGCGCGCGACTGCGTGGGGGCGGCCAAGTGCCCGTACGGGCAGGAGTGTTTCGCCGAGGCCTCCCGCGCCCGCGCCCGCGAGGCCGACATCGTGGTGACCAACCACAGCCTGCTCGCGATCGACATGCTCGCCGGGCGCAACATCGTCCCGCCGCACAAGCTGCTGATCGTCGACGAGGCCCACGAGCTGGCCGACCGGGTCTCCTCGGCGGCGCAGGCCGAGCTGACCCCGGAGCACGTCGAGCGCACGGCCAAACGGGCCCGCACCCTGATCCCCCAGGACGTCGCCGAGTCCCTGGCCGAGGCGGCCGACTCGCTCACCGTGGGCCTGGCCGACCTGCCCGCCGGCCGCCTCACCACCGGCCTGCCCAGCCCGCTGCACCAGGCGCTGCTGCTGCTCGACACGGCCACCCGCGCCGCGCTCACCGCGATCGGCGACATCAAGTCCGACGATCCCGACCCGGTCCGCAAGCAGCAGGCCAAGGCCTCCCTCGACGAGATCTCCGAGACCGCCCAGCGCCTGCTCGAGGAGTCCGACTTCGACGTCGCCTGGATCGAGAAGAGCGACATCGGCAACGGCCGCCGCGCCGTCGTGGTCGCCCCGCTGTCGGTCGCGGGCACGCTCGGCACCCACCTCTACGACGAACGCACGGTCGTCGCCACCTCGGCCACCCTGACGCTGGGCGGCCGCTTCGACACCGTCGCCCGGGCGCTGGGCCTCCCCGCCGCGGCCCCGGCCCCCGCGCCCCGCAGCTCATCGTCCGCCGAAGCCCCGCCCACCTCGGGCGACGGCTGGACCTCGCTCGACGTCGGGTCGCCGTTCGACTATCCGAAGCAGGGCATCCTCTACGTCGCGGCGCACCTCCCCCGGCCCGCCGCCTCGGGGCTGCCGGCACAGGCGGGCGAGGAGCTGGTCCAGCTGGTCGAGGCGCTCGAGGGGCGCACCCTCGGGCTCTTCTCCTCCCGCCGCGCCGCCACCCAGGCCGCCGAGCTGCTGCGCAGCCGCACCGACCTGCCGATCCTGCTCCAGGGCGAGGAGACGCTGCCGATCCTGGTCCGCAAGTTCAAGGAGCAGAAGGAGAGCTGCCTCTTCGGCGTCATGTCCCTCTGGCAGGGCGTCGACGTCCCCGGCGACGCCTGCCAGCTCGTCGTGATCGACCGCCTCCCCTTCCCCCGCCCCGACGAGCCCCTGGCCGCCGCCCGCGCCGCCGCCGTCGACTCCACCGGCGGCTCCGGCTTCGCCTCGGTCAGCGTCCCGATCGCCGCCATCCGGCTCGCACAGGGCGTCGGCCGCCTCATCCGCTCGACCGGCGACAAGGGCGTGGTCGCGGTGCTCGACTCGCGGCTGGAGACCGCCCGGGGCTACGGCGGCTTCCTGCGCAATTCGTTGCCCCCGTTCTGGTACACGACGCGGACGGAGGTGGCGGTGGGCGCCCTGCAGCGCCTGGCCAAGAGCTGACCCGGCCCACCCGCCGGCCGCGTGGCAACCGCCGGGCGGCCGGAACCCCGCGCGCGTCCACGCCCCGCGGCCAGCACCACGGACGCCCACACTCCGCGGCCGGGACCCCGCGCGCCACGCCCGGCGGCCGACACCACGCGCGCCCGTTCTCCGCGGC
>NZ_JAUZQD010000049.1 GCF_030709675.1 Symbioplanes lichenis | reverse complement strand
GGGGGGTGTCCCTATGGGTTCTGTCAAGCGGCGAGGGCAAGCTTCTCTATCGGTTTGTGCTGGTAGGGCGTTTGGGTGCGGAGCATCGCGTGCAGGACGTCGACGCGGCGTCGGGCGAGGCAGATGAGGGCGGCGTTGTGCTTCTTGCCCTCGGCCCGTTTGCGGTCGTAGTAGGCCCGGCTCAGCGGGTCTGACAGGGCCGCGAACGCGGACAAGAAGAACGCGCGTTTCAGCTGCTTGTTACCGCCTTTGGGTGGGTGTTCCCCCCGGATGCTGGTGCCCGAACGACGGGTAACCGGCGCCAGACCGGCGTAGGCGGCCAGATGGCCAGAGGTGGGAAACGCCGCGACGTCACCGACCTCGAGAAGGATCCGGGCTGCGGTCCTGACCCCGACACCAGGCATCGAGATCAGGACCGAGGAGAGAGGGTGAGCATCGAGCATCCCCTCGACCTGCTCGGCGAGCTTGTCACGCTGTTTCAGCAGGTCGCGGAGACTGTCCGCCAGCTTGGGCAGGATCGTCTCGGCGGCGGTGGAGCCTGGGACCACGACAGTTTGGGCGTCCAAGGCAGTGAAGATTTGCTCGACCAGGCGGACACCCATGCGCGGTGCCCGTGGCGCGACGATCTCGGCCAGTTTCGACCGGCCGGCCTTGCGCAGACCAGCCGGGCCACCACAGCGCGACAACACTTCCAGGACCGCGGCATGCTGCACTTTCGGGCCCAGCACCCGCTCCAGCGGCGGGTGGATCTGAGTGAGCAGACCACGGATGCGATTCGAGATGCGGGTGACCTCACCGGCCAGGTCATCGTCATAGCCGACCAGCATCTCCAGCTCGGCCAGGGTGTCATCACCGGCATCGACCCGGCGCAACGTATGTGGCAATGTTCGGGCCGCGTCAGCGATCACATAGGCGTCGCGGGCGTCAGTCTTCGCCGTGCCCGGATGCAGGTCAGCGAGCCGCCGCATGACCAGACCCGGCAGATAGGCGATCTGGTGCCCAGCAGCGCGGGCCACCGCGACCGGGAGGGCACCGATCGACGCGGGCTGGTCGACCACGGCCAGGATCCGACCGTGCCGGCCAAGCTTATCGAACAGTTTCCGCAGCCCGGCCTCAGTGTTCGGCAACGCCGCGTCGTGCAGCCGTTTACCGGCCGCATCGAGTGCGACCGCGTGATGGTCGCTCTTGCCGACGTCCAGACCGAGGAACACGCCGTACTCGTTGCTCACGTCTTGGCTCCCACGATGTCCATCATGGGCTCGGCCGCTGATCAAGCGTCGGACTGCCGGCAGCCACGTTACGAAGAGACCTACCCAGGATCAGGCGGCCGGGTCCCTATCAGCGGTCTCGCCGACGCCACCCGGCCCGGCGACAACACCCCCCGGATCATGCGTGCGACAGGGGCAGAAAGTCATACCGGACCGAGCGACCGAGCAGCCCCCGGCTGGGGACGATCAAAAAGGTAACGGGC
>NZ_JAUZQD010000048.1 GCF_030709675.1 Symbioplanes lichenis | reverse complement strand
AGGGTGGTTAAGCCCTCGGCCTATTAGTACCGGTCAACTGAACCAGTTACCTGGCTTACATCTCCGGCCTATCAACCCAGTCGTCTAGCTGGGAGCCTTACCCACTCAAGGTGGTGGGATACCTCATCTCGAAGCGAGCTTCCCGCTTAGATGCTTTCAGCGGTTATCCCTTCCGAACGTAGCCAACCAGCCGTGCCCCTGGCGGGACAACTGGCACACCAGAGGTTCGTCCGTCCCGGTCCTCTCGTACTAGGGACAGCCCTTCTCAAGTATCCAACGCGCACGGCGGATAGGGACCGAACTGTCTCACGACGTTCTAAACCCAGCTCGCGTACCGCTTTAATGGGCGAACAGCCCAACCCTTGGGACCTGCTACAGCCCCAGGATGCGACGAGCCGACATCGAGGTGCCAAACCATCCCGTCGATATGGACTCTTGGGGAAGATCAGCCTGTTATCCCCGGGGTACCTTTTATCCGTTGAGCGACACCGCTTCCACACGCAAGTGCCGGATCACTAGTCCCGACTTTCGTCCCTGCTCGACCCGTCAGTCTCACAGTCAAGCTCCCTTATGTACTTACACTCAACACCTGATTGCCAACCAGGCTGAGGGAACCTTTGGGCGCCTCCGTTACCCTTTAGGAGGCAACCGCCCCAGTTAAACTACCCACCAGACACTGTCCCTGGACCCGATCAGGGCCCGAAGTTAGATACCCAAATCCAACAGAGTGGTATTTCAAGATTGCCTCCACCCGAACTGGCGTCCGAGCTTCACCGGCTCCCACCTATCCTACACAATTACATTCAGATACCAATGTCAAGCTATAGTAAAGGTCCCGGGGTCTTTCCGTCCTGCCGCGCGTAACGAGCATCTTTACTCGTACTGCAATTTCGCCGGGCCTGTGGTTGAGACAGTGGGGAAGTCGTTACGCCATTCGTGCAGGTCGGAACTTACCCGACAAGGAATTTCGCTACCTTAGGATGGTTATAGTTACCACCGCCGTTTACTGGCGCTTAAGTTCTCCGCTTCGCCCTTACGAGCTGACAGGTCCCCTTAACGTTCCAGCACCGGGCAGGCGTCAGTCCATATACATCGTCTTACGACTTCGCATGGACCTGTGTTTTTAGTAAACAGTCGCTTCCCCCTGCTCTCTGCGGCCATACCACGCTCCACCCGCACGGGGCTTCACGCGTCCGGCCCCCCTTCTCCCTAAGTTACGGGGGCAATTTGCCGAGTTCCTTAACCACAGTTCGCCCGTCGCCTCGGTATTCTCTACCTGACCACCTGTGTCGGTTTAGGGTACGGGCCGCTCGAAACATCGCTAGAGGCTTTTCTCGACAGCATAGGATCACTGACTTCACCTGAATCGGCTCGGCATCACGTCTCACCCTCCATGCGATCCGGATTTGCCTAGATCGCGGGCTACACGCTTACCCCAGGACAACCACCGCCTGGGACCAGCTACCTTCCTGTGTCACCCCATCGCTAAACTACTACC
>NZ_JAUZQD010000046.1 GCF_030709675.1 Symbioplanes lichenis | reverse complement strand
CGTGAAGGTCAGCACCTCGGCGGCGGTCATGCCCGGCACGAAGGAACGCCCGCCCGACACGAGTTTGATCCACTTGCCCGTACCGTCGAAAGCGCCGTCGGACGGCAGCTTGCCGGTGCCGTCGATCTCCGTCGCGGGGCTGTCGCCGGTCACCTTGGCCACGTAGAGCGTGCCGGATTCGAGCAGCGCCAGGTTGTGCTTGCGGTTGCCCGGCTTGAAGACACCGGACGACACGAACTTGTACAGGTAGTCGAAGCGCTCGTCGTCGCCCATGTACGCGACGACGTGACCCGAGCGGGCGACGATGACGTTGGCGCCCTCGTGCTTGAGCCGGCCCATCGCGGTGTGCTTGCGCGGGCGCGACGTCGGGTCCGTCGGGTCGACCTCGACGATCCAGCCGAAGCGGTTGGCCTCGTTGGGGTGCTTGGCCAGGTCGAAGCGCTCCTGCGCCCGCTCCCACCGGCGCGAGTCGGCCGGTATGCGCGTCGTCGTCGAGATGCCGTACCGCGCGAGGCGGGGCTTGTCGGCCGCCGGGGCGCTGTCGCCGCCGACGAAGTACTGGTTGAAGTTCTCCTCGCCGGAGAGCACGGTGCCCCAGGGGGTGACCCCGCCGGAACAGTTATTCAGCGTGCCGATGACCGTGGTGCCCGTACGGTCAGCCGCGGTCCGGACGAACGCGGAGCCGGCGGCCGGGCCGGTGAGCTGGAACTTCGTGGAGAGAGCCGTGATCCTGCGGTTGTAGGGCAGGCGCTTGCCGGTGGCGGGGCGCCATTGGCCCGTACGCCCGACGCGCTCGAGCTCGACCACCGACAGGCCGTGCGCGGCCATCGCGACCTCGATCTGCCCCACGGTCAGCGCCTCGAGCGAGGTGAAGCCGGGGAACATGAGGTTCTCGTTGGTGTACTCGTGGTTGACGACGAGCAGGGCCCGCGTGCCGTCCTTGCCCAGCGGCAGCACGCCGACGAAGTCGTTGTTGTAGCCGAACTGCGCGGACTGGCGCGCCGCCGTCTGCTTGGTGACGTCGAGCGCGGGCGCGCCGGGCAGGATCGGGTCGCCCCAGCGCAGCACGACCGACGAGTCGTAGCCGTTGGGCACGATGAACGAGTCCAGCTTGTTCGGCGGGATCGCCTTGAAGCTCAGCTTGCCGGCCTTGGCCTTGGTGAGGTTCCCGAGCATTTCCGTTACGGGCGCGGCGGCGGGAGTGGCCGGTGCGGCGGCGGCCGGCGTGGCGCCGGCCGCGGCCGAGGCCCCGAAGCCGAGCACGAGGGCGCCGACGGCCCCGGCCCGGACGACCCCGCGCCGGGTCATGCCGTCGCGGACCACATCGCCGAGGTACGGGTTGCCCGACTCGTTCGGCACCGGGTGGTCGCACGCGTTGCCGCAGCGGTAGAGGCAGGTCATGGCGTCGCGCCCCGAGCCCGGGTGGCCGAGCAGCGGGAGCAGACGAGGGCGTTCTGTCATGTGGTGACTCCTGGCGGACCGTCGTGACGTGCGGCCGAGGTTTCCAGGGCTCGATGAGTCCCGGCCCGCCAGAAGCTGAACTCCGGGTTAACAGATCATCCTCGAAGGACATATGCGGTGTTGACGATAGGTGTCAGGTACAGCCAGTCGCCGGGTCAGGTGCCGATCGGGGCGCCGTCGGGGCGCCAGGTGACGACGACGGCGGGCCGGGCGTAGTCGCCGTCGGGCCAGGTGGACGCCGGGTTGTCGAGGGTGGCGCCGGTGACCTCGCCGGGGTGCTGGACGGCGACGAAGACGCTCCGGTCGTCGGCCGTCAGGAACGGCCCGCACGTCTCCGCCCCGGGCGGCACGGTGAGGAACTGCTTGAGGTGGCCCTTGTCCGTCCCCTCGATGGGGGTGGCGAAAAGGCCGTCGTTGCTGTCCAGGGCGTTGCCGTCGGTGGCGATCCACAGGTTGCCCGCGCGGTCGAAGGCCACATTGTCCGGGCACGAGATGGGTGAGACGGCCGACTTGTCGTAGCCGGCGAAGAAGGTCGCCGGATCCTCCGGGTCGCCGCACACGATGGGCAGCGCCCAGCGGAACGTCTCGCCCGTGTGGTCGCCCCGGTCCTCGGTGATCTCGAAGATCTGGCCGTGCTTGTTCTCCCGGCGCGGATTGGCCTCGTCGGCGCCCGGATAGGTGGCGAGGCCC
>NZ_JAUZQD010000045.1 GCF_030709675.1 Symbioplanes lichenis | reverse complement strand
CGCCTGGCGTAGCCCGTACTCATGAAATGAGCCAAACCATCCCACCGGGCCGGACCACCGCCGGGGTGCGCAACGAATCGTCGTCGCCGCGGGGAAGGACGCAACGATCCGCCGGGGCACGCAACGGCGATCAGGGGTCTCAGCAGGGCTTTCGCGCTTAGCGTAGGGCGCATGACGACCGCCGCCGCCCGGCGCTGGCTGATGTGCCGGCCCACCTATTTCGCTGTCACCTATCGGATCAATCCGTGGATGGATCCGACGGCGCCGTACGACAACGGGCTCGCCGTCGCGCAGTGGGAGACGCTGCGGCAGACGTTCCTGGGGCTGGGGCACACCGTCGAGCTGATCGAGCCGGTGCCCGGGCTGCCCGACATGGTGTTCGCCGCGAACGGCGCGACCGTGGTCGACGGCAAGGTGCTCGGCGTGCAGTTCCGGGACGCGGAGCGGGCCGACGAGGCGCCCGCGTACAAGGCCTGGTTCGAGCGCGCCGGCTTCGACGTCACCGATCCGAAGCACACCAACGAGGGCGAAGGCGACATTCTGCTCGCCGGGGACGTGCTGCTCGCGGGCACCGGCTTCCGGACGTCGCACGCGGCGCACGCGCAGACGCAGGAGGTCTTCGGGCGGCCGGTGATCACGTTGCAGCTGGTCGACCCCGCCTATTACCACCTCGACACCGCGCTGTGCGTGCTCGACGAGAAGAACATCGCCTACCTGCCGTCGGCCTTCTCGCCCGGGTCGCAGGCCGTGCTGCGCCGGATGTTCCCGGACGCGGTGATCGCCACGGCGGCCGACGCCGCAGTGCTCGGGCTGAACGCGGTGAGCGACGGGCGTACCGTCGTGCTTCCGGCGCAGGCCACAGATCTGGCCGCGGCCCTGCGCGCGGCCGGCTACGAGACGATCGGGATCGACCTGAGCGAGCTGCGCAAGGCCGGCGGCGGACCGAAATGCTGCACTCTGGAGGTTCGGGCATGACTGACGTGGACATGCGGACACCCGGCGCGCTCGCCGACGCCGAGCGCTGGACCGCGCACAACTACCACCCGCTGCCCGTCGTGATCGCCGAGGCCGAGGGCGCTTGGGTGACCGACGTGGACGGACGGCGCTACCTGGACTTCCTCGCCGGCTACTCGGCGCTGAACTTCGGGCACCGGCACCCCGCGCTGATCGCGGCCGCCCATGCCCAGCTCGACAAGCTCACGTTGACGAGCCGCGCCTTCGTGCACGACCAGTTCGCGGACTTCTGCCGGGGGCTCGCCGAGCTGTGCGGCAAGGACCTCGTCCTGCCCATGAACACCGGCGCCGAGGCCGTCGAGACCGGCATCAAGGTGGCGCGCAAGTGGGGCTACCGGGTCAAGGGCGTGCCCGACGGCCGCGCCGAGATCGTGGTCGCCGCCAACAACTTCCACGGGCGCACCACGACGATCGTCAGCTTCTCGACCGACCCGGACGCCCGGGACGACTTCGGCCCGTACACGCCGGGGTTCACGATCGTGGACTTCGGCGACCTGGACGCGCTGGCCGCCGCGGTCACGGACAACACCGTCGCCGTGCTGCTCGAGCCGATCCAGGGCGAGGCGGGCGTGCTGGTTCCGCCGGCGGGCTACTTCGCGGGCGTGCGCCGGCTGTGCGACGAGCGCAACGTGCTGCTGATCGCCGACGAGATCCAGTCGGGCCTCGGGCGTACCGGCAAGACCTTCGCCATCGAGCACGAGGGCGTCGTCCCGGACATGTACCTGCTCGGCAAGGCGCTCGGCGGCGGCATCGTGCCCGTCTCCGCGGTCGCCGCCGACCGGTCGGTGCTCGGGGTGCTCAAGCCCGGCGAGCACGGCTCGACCTTCGGCGGCAACCCGCTGGCCTGCGCGGTCGGCGCGGAGGTGGTGCGGCTGCTGGCGACGGGCGAGTTCCAGGAGCGGTCCGCGCGGCTCGGCGCACGGCTGCACGAGGGCCTGTCCGGCCTGATCGGGCGGGGCGTGCACGCGGTCCGCGGGCGCGGCCTGTGGGCGGGCGTCGACATCGACCCGGCGCTGATGACCGGCCGCGAGGCCGTCGAGCGGCTCGCCCACCGCGGCGTCCTGGCCAAGGACACGCACGGGTCGACGATCCGCCTCGCGCCGCCGCTGGTGGTCACCGAGGAGGAGATCGACCACGCGGTGGAGCAGCTGCGGGCGATTCTCTAGGTCTTTTTCGAGTACGGGCAACGGCCGGT
>NZ_JAUZQD010000044.1 GCF_030709675.1 Symbioplanes lichenis | reverse complement strand
ACACTGGGCCACCGAAATCAACAAAACCTTCGCCCCCAACATGAACGGCGACCGCCCGCCGCCCAACCTCAAAACCGGCGACAACACGCCGCCCCCGGCCACGACGACGCAGGAGCCGCCGCCCGCCTACGGAGATCCGACGGGCAAGCCCCCGCCGTACTCCGAGTCGGCGGGGACACCGCCCCCGACGTCAGGGACCCCGCCCTCCAGCGACCCGACCACCGCGGTCGAGGGTCCCGGCCCGCAACCAGCCGCCGGCACCCCACCTCCGGCGAGCACTCCCTCACCAGCCGTGGGCGCCCCCTCACCAGCCGTGGGCGCCCCCTCGCCAGCTGCAGGCGCACCCTCACCGGCCGCGGGCGCTCCGTCACCCGCCGCCTCCCCGTCACCGACCGGCTCTTTGTCTCCCAGCGGCGGGCCGGCTCCCGCGGCGTCTCCGTCACCCACCGGCTCTCCATCGCCCACTCGCGGCGTCGACCCCATCGGCAGCCCCGCACCTGCCGCACCAACTCCTTCACCCGCCGCCGATCCCGCACCAACGGCCGGCCCCGCGCCCACTGGCAATCCCTCTCCCACGGGAAACCCATCGCCAACCGGAAGCCCGGCTCCCCAAGCCACCACGACTCCCGCCCACCCCCCCGCCGGCGTCACCACCTCCACGCCAGCCCCGGTATCCGCCCCGTCGCCGGCGCCCGCGCCCTCCCCAGCAGACGCCCCACCATCCGCCGCCGCCCCAGCACCGTCGGCGACTCCAGCGTCGTCCGCTACTCCCACCTCCACCGAGACCGCATCGGCAACTCCAACGCCCACCGGCTCAACAACCCCTGCACCGGCTCCAACCAGCACCACCGCGCCAACCCCAACTCCCGCCGACGCCACCACCCCCACACCGGCAGGCACCACCACTCCGACACCAGTGGGCGCCACCACCCCGACACCCGCGGACGCCACCACCCCGACACCCGCGAACGCCACCAATCCCACACCCGTCGGCGCCACGACTCCCACACCCGTGGGCACCACGACCCCCACACCCGCCGGCGCCACGACTCCCACACCGGTGGAGGCGCCCACTCCGGCGCCCGTCGCGACCAACTCGCCCGCGCCAACGAATCAGGGCCTGCCCGGCTTCGAGTCCGCGGGCTCCCCACCGCCCAGCGCTACGCCGACAACCACTCCGCCGCCGGCCGTCGCGCCGACCACCGGCACCGCTTCGCCCGAGACGCAAACGCCGCCCGCCCAAACCGCTTCACCCACGCAGACCGCTCCACCCCTGCAGACCGCCGCACCCGTGCAGACCGCCGCGCCCGTGCAGACCGCCGCACCCGTGCAGACCGCCGCGCCCGTGGAGGCTGTCCCGCCGGCGCAGACCACGCAGACCGCGCCGGCTACACCAACCGTCGCGCCAACGCAGACTGCCCCGCTCCCGCAGATCGCGCCGCCCACGCAAAGCACGCCGCCCGCGCAAACCGCGCTGCCGACGCAAACCGCTGCGCCCGCGAGCTCCACGGTTTCGCCGTCCACCGCTGCTGCGCCTACGTCGACCGGTCCCGCTCTCCCTGTCGACCTGGCCGGCCCATCCACTACTCCGACCGCCGCGCCACCGACTGCCACTCCTCCGAGCGGCACATCACCGGTAGGCACAACACCCGCGGCCACAACGCCCGGCAACACACCACCAGCCAGCACCACGCCGGCAAGCGCATCCCCCGCCGACAAGGCGGCCTCACGAGATGCGCCAACGCCGCCCACCGCCGTAGCCGCGCCGACCTCCACGGCTACTCCGCCGACCACCGCAGCAGTCCCGCCGCCGACAGCAGACATCTCGCCGGCAATCACCGACGTCTCCCCCGCAATCGCAGACATCTCGCCAGAGATCGCAGATGCCTCCCCGGCGACCGAGGCCACCCCCAGCCCTGCCGTTGACAGCGACACCGCGCCCACCACCACCGCGCCCAGCGAGACCGCGACCGGCAACACCAGCAGCGAGACGACCGTCACCGCCGCACCCGGCAGCGTGCAGACCCCGTCCCACGCCCCGCGAGGCAACGGCCCGGCCAGGTCAGCTCCTCAACCCGCCACGCCCCGCCCGGCCACCACGCCGATGCCCACAGTCTTCGGCAATCGAGGATCGGCGCCTTTCCGGGCAGCCCAGCAGACCTACGGCTTCCAACAAGTCGGCCAGCCCCGCCGCATCAACCCCGTCGTCCCCCCACGCGACGACACCACCACCGACAAACCCGCCTACCTGGCCACCGTCCCCGTCACACCCGGCACCAACCTGCAAAACCTGATCAACAAATACGCCGCCGGCTTCACCACCAACCCCCACACCGGACGCTTCGGCCTCATCATCGGCGTCAACGGCTACCGCGGCACCTACTCCGACCAGCAAATCGCCGACACCCTCGCCCAAACCATCAACGCACCATTCCCCGTCACCGTCATCGGCTTCTCCTGGACCAACCGCGACATCGAACAAGGACGACCCCTCGGACAAGACACCATCCCCTACGCGGCAATCCGCGAGACCATCGTGCGGCACCCCGAAGCCGAAAACCTGCTCGGCAACATCAAGACCAACAACACCCCGACATTCGTGCACACCGGCGACGCCGACGTCGACTCCATGGCCGGCCTGTTCTCCAACGCCGACACCACCATCGCCAACAACGACGAAGCGCAACTCATCACCGGCGGCTACCAGTTCGACGCCAACGCCGACCCGATGGCCCAGCACGCCAATCAGCGTGACCGCGCTGTCCGCGAGGCCATGGCC
>NZ_JAUZQD010000043.1 GCF_030709675.1 Symbioplanes lichenis | reverse complement strand
GCACTGGGCCACCGAAATCAACAAAACCTTCGCCCCCAACATGAACGGCGACCGCCCGCCACCCAACCTCAAAACCGGCGACAACAAGACCAACCCACCAACCACAACGACAACGGACGAGCCGCCGCCTGCTTACGGCGAAAAAGGCGGGACTCCCCCACCGTATTCGGACGCTACTACCACAGTGGACGGTCCGGGTGAACACCAGACGACGGGCGGCCAACAATCACCCCCGCCCTCCGGCGCAACCACCCCGCCGTCCGCCGCCAGCCCGTCCCCCACCGGCGCGCCCACCCCTACCGGCGCAGGTACCCCTACTCCCACCGGCGCGGGCACCCCCTCTCCCACCGGCGCGGGTACCCCGACTCCGACCGGCGCAGGCACTCCCTCTCCCACAGGCGCGGGTACTCCGACTCCGACCGGCGCGGGCACTCCGGCTCCCACGGGCGCGGGCATTCCGGCTCCCACCGGTGCAGGCACTCCCTCTCCCCTCGGCACGGGCGCCCCCACCCCGACCGGCGTGAACACCCCGACTCCGACCGGCGCGGGAACCCCCACTCCGACCGGCGCGGGCAATCAGACTCCGGTCGGGGCCGGCTCCCAGACCCCGGCCGGCGCGGGCGCCCAGACCCCGGCCGGCGCACAGCCCCCCGCCGGCGCCACGACTCCTTCGCCCGCTCCCACCGGTGCGAACACGCCGGCGCCGGTTGCGACGCCCACCGCACCGTCGGCGCCTCAGGGCCTGCCGGGCTTCGAGACCACGGTCGTCGCCCCGCCCGCCGCCGCGCCGGCTGTCACGACCACGTCTCCCGAAGCTGCGCCCGCCCCAGCCCCCGCGGCTTCGGCTCCCTCGGTCTCCGCACCCGCGGTCTCGGCACCCACGGTTTCCGCACCCACGGTTTCCGCACCCACGGACGCAGCGGCACCGGTCGAGACGCCTACGGCGGCACCGCAGAATGCACCGGCGCCGACCTCCACGCCGGGCACGGTCCAGAGTCCTGCCCCGATCGGCACGCAGGATCAGACCTCACAGGGCACTCCCGCCCAGACACCGCAAGGCACTCCCGCGCAGACCCCGCAGGGCACTCCCGCCCAGACACCACAAGGCGTCCCCGCCCAGACACCACAGGGGACTCCTGCCCAGACACCGCCGAGCGCTCCTGCCCAATCGCCGCAGGGCAGCCCGGTGCAGAGCCCGGCCACGACGCCCCCGGCGCAAAGCCCGTCCCCAACGCCGGCGCAGAGCCCCACGACTGCCCCGGCGCAGAGCCCGGCGACAACCCCAGTGCAGGGCCCGGCGACTACCCCGGCGCAGAACCCCGCGACGAACCCGGCGCAGGGCCCGGCGCAGGGCCCGACGACGACTCCGGGGCGGGGCACTACTGCCGACCCTGCGGTGTCACCGGCCGTTGTGGCGCCCGCTGCGGTTCAACCTTCGCCGATTACTACCTCGGTCGATGCACCGCAGGCGCCGCCAGTTGCCGCCTCGCCGACTCCGGTGACAAGCGACACCACGCCGACGACCGCGACGCAGCAGCAGACCAACAGCTCCAGCAACACGGCGCCGACCAGCACCACGCCCCAGCCGGCCACCACGACACCGACGAGCGCCACGCCGCAGCCGGCCACCACGACGCCGACCAGCACGACGCCGCAGACGACCAGCACGACGCCGACGAGCACTACGCCGCAGACGACCAGCACGACACCGGCCAGCACGACGCCGCAGACGACCAGCACGACGCCGACGAGCAACACGCCGACCAGCGCGACGCCCGGGACGAGCAGCGCGACCTCGCCGGTTCAGGGCACGCAGCAGGGGTCCGTCCGCTCGACCGACAGCAGCAGCACGCCGCCCGCTCAGCCCGCCACCGACCGGGCCACCCCGCGCGACCTGCCCCCGCTCAACACCGCAGTCCCGCCGGCCACCGCGGACGTCTCACCGCTGACCGAGTCGGACCTGGCCGTCGACTTCCCCGGCTCCCCGGTCTCCCCCATCGACACCGCGCCCGAGACAACGAACGACCCCGCGCCCGCGACCGAGACCTCGCCCGCAACGACCACCGACACCACGCCTGCCCCCGCAACGGCCACCGACACCAACCCCACCCCGGCCACGACCGCCGAGACCACGAACGACCCCGCGCCCGCCACCGAAGCGCCCACCCCGGCACCCGCACCAGAGACGGAAAGCAACACCGCCGGCGTCCAGCTCCCCTCCCGAGCCCCCCGCAACCCGAACCAAAACCAAGGCCCCGCCCGCCAACCCGGCACCCGCCCGGCCACCACCCCCATGCCCACCGTCCTGGGCAACCGCGGCTCAACCCCCTTCCGCGCCGCCCAGCAGACTTACGGCTTCCAACAAGTCGGCCAGCCCCGCCGCATCAACCCCGTCGTGCCTCCCCGCGACGACACCACCACCGACAAACCGGCCTACCTGGCCACCGTCCCGGTCACTCCCGGCACCAACCTGCAGGATCTGGTCGACAAATACGCCGCGGGCTTCACCACCAACCCTCACACCGGACGCTTCGGCCTGGTCATCGGCGTCAACGGTTATCGCGGCGCCTACTCCGACCAGCAAATCGCCGACACGGTCGCGCAGACCATCAACGCACCATTCCCGGTCACGGTCATCGGCTTCTCCTGGACCAACCGGGAGATCGAACAAGGGCGACCGCTCGGACAGGACACCATCCCCTACGCGGCGATCCGCGAGACCATCGTGCGGCACCCGGAAGCGGAAAACCTGCTCGGCAACATCAGGACCGACGACACTCCGACGTTTGTGCACACCGGCGACGCCGACGTCGACTCGATGGCCGGGCTGTTCTCCAATGCCGACACGACGATCGCGAACAATGATGAAGCGCAACTCATCACGGGCGGCTACCAGTTCGACGCCAACGCTGACCCGATGGCCCAGCACGCCAATCAGCGTGACCGTGCTGTCCGCGAGGCCATGGCT
>NZ_JAUZQD010000042.1 GCF_030709675.1 Symbioplanes lichenis | reverse complement strand
CCTGTACCCCCATCCAACCGCCCCACCCTCCACCCGAACCAGACTGAAGGCCCTCCTGCCCCAAGCTACGACATCAAGCCTTTGAACTTGATCTTGACCCTTACTCGTACGTGTAGAAGCCCTTCCCCGTCTTGCGGCCCAGATCCCCCGCCGTGACCATGCGCTGGAGCAGCTCGGGCGGGAAGAACTTCGCGTCGCCCGTGTCGCGGTGGATGTTGCCGGCGGCGTTGAGCATGACGTCGAGGCCGGTCAGGTCGATCGTGGCGAGGGGGCCCATGGCGTGGCCGAAGCCGAGCTTCATCACCGTGTCGAGGTCGGCCGCGCTGACCACGCCCGACTCGACCAGGCTGATCGCCTCGACCAGCAGGACGGAGAAGAGGCGGTTGGACACGAAGCCGGCGACGTCCCGCTTGACCTCGACGCACGTCTTGCCGAGCTCCTCGGCGAAGGCGCGGGCGGTGGCGAGCGTCTCGTCCGATGTCTGGTAGCCGCGGACCAGCTCGACCAGTTTCATCATCGGCACCGGCGAGAAGAAGTGGATCCCGACGACCGACTCGGGGCGTTCGGTGACGGCGGCGATCTGGGTGATCGGGATGGCCGACGTGTTGGTGCCGAGGACGGCGCCGGGCTTGCAGATCTTGTCGAGGGCGCGGAAGACCTCGTGCTTGGCCTCGAGCTTCTCGAAGATGGCCTCGACCACGACGTCGGCGTCGGCGGCCGCGTCGAGCTCGGTCGTGGTGGTGATCCGGGCGAGGGCGGCGTCGGCCTCCTCGCGGGTGATCCGCTCCTTGGTCACGAAGCGCGTCAGCGAGCTGCGGATGGCCGCGACGCCCCGGTCCAGCGACGGCTGGTCCAGGTCGCGCACGGTGACCGTCCATCCCGCCTGCGCCGCCACCTGGGCGATGCCCGATCCCATGAGCCCCGAGCCGATGACCGCGAGCCGACCAGCCATTGTGCGCCACTCCTTCGCTCGTACCAGTGTCGCCCTCACCTTAACGGTCATTACGGAAGGTGGGAAAACCCGAAAACGGCTCGCTTCCGGTGCGACACTGTCGCCATGCCACCTGACGACGGCTGGTATCTCCTCGGGCCGTTCCTCGCCGTCGCGCTGACCGGCTTCCTCGGCGCCATCTTCTGGCGCTGGCAGACGGTCGGCCGGGCGCCCGCCGACCCGTGGGCCGGCCTGGCCATCTTCCACAGCGAGGACTACGGCCTGCTCTGCCCGGCCGCGGTGACCGACGACCCGGACGAGGCCGACGACCTCCGCGAGCTGCTGGCCGCGGCCGGCATCCGCTCGACGTCGGCCGTCCGGTCCGACGGCCGCTTCGTCGTGCTGGTCTTCCCCGAGGAGGCCGAGGAAGCGACGCGACTGCTGTCTAGAAGTTGAAGGTCGGCTCGGGCACGTCGGTGCGCTCCACGTCGACGCCGAGCTTGGCCAGGTCCGACACGAAGTCGGGGTAGCCGCGGTCGATGTGGTGCACCTCGGCGACCTCGGTGACGCCCTCGGCGCACAGGCCGGCGATGACCAGGCCCGCCCCGGCCCGGATGTCGGTGGCCCGCACGGGCGCCCCGGAGAGCCGCTCCCGCCCGTTGGTGACCGCGTGGTGCCCGTCGGTGCGGATGTCGGCGCCGAGCCGGACCATCTCGTTCACGAACATGAACCGGCCGTCGAAGATGTTCTCCGTGATGAGCGACGTGCCCTTGCTCACCGCGGCGAGACCGATCGCCATCGGCAGCAGGTCCGTGGCGAAGCCCGGGTAGGGCAGCGTGACGATGTCGACGGCCTTCGGGCGGTCGTCCATGCGCACGCGGAAGAGGTTGTCGCCGGGCTCCACGACCGCGCCCGCCGAGACGAGCTTGTCGAGGGCGATCTCGAGGTACTCCGGGCGTACGCCGTGGACGGTCACGTCGCCCCGGGTCATCGCCGTCGCGTAGGCCCACGTGCCGCCGACGATCCGGTCGCCGACCGTCGCGTGGTGCACCGGCCGCAGCGAGTCGACGCCCTCGATGGTGAGCGTGGACGTGCCGGCGCCCTCGATCTTGGCGCCCATGTCGGTGAGCATCTGGCAGATGTCGACGATCTCGGGCTCGCGGGCCGCGTTGTCGATCTCCGTGACGCCGCGGGCGAGGACGGCGGCCATGAGAATGTTCTCGGTGGCGCCCACGCTCGGGAAGTCCAGCCAGATCTTGCTGCCCCGCAGCCCGCCGGGTGCCGACGCGATCACGAAGCCGTGCTCGTTGGAGATGCTCGCCCCGAGCCGGGCCAGGCCGGACACGTGCATGTCGAGCCCGCGCGAGCCGATCATGTCGCCGCCGGGCAGGGCCACGCGTACGTACCCCCGCCGCGCCAGCAGCGGCCCGAGCACGCAGATCGACGCCCGCAGCCGGCGCACCAGGTCGTAGTCGGCCTCGCTCCCGGGCTCGGCGGGCACGTCGATGACCGCCTCGTCCCCGGCGAACGTCACCTCGCAGCCCAGCCGCCGGAGCACCTCGCCCATGATGGCGATGTCGGTGATCCGGGGCACGTTCGCCACGACGCTGCGCCCCTCGGCGAGCAGCGCGACCGCCATCAGCTTGAGCGCGGAGTTCTTCGCGCCGCCCACCGAGACATCGCCGGAAAGACGCGCGCCACCCTTGACCCTGATCACATCCACGACGGCAATCGTATGGGGCGCGCGCGGCGGGCCTCCGTAGGGTGGGGCCCATGGCCGTACATCTCACCCGCATCTACACCCGCACCGGCGACGGCGGTGCCACTCGCCTGGGCAACAACGAGGTCACGGCGAAGACCGACCCCCGCATCAGCGCCTACGCCGACGTCGACGAGTGCAACGCGGCCCTCGGCGTCGCCCTGGCCCTCGGCCACCTCGCCCCCGACGTGCGCAGCGTCCTGAGCGCCGTGCAGAACGATCTCTTCGACGTCGGCGCCGACCTGTGCAACCCGCTCGCCGAGGACCCCGAATACCCGCCGCTGCGGATCAAGGAGAGCTACGTCACCCGCCTCGAGGGCTGGTGCGACGAGTACAACGCCGAGCTCCCCAAGCTCGACTCCTTCATCCTGCCCGGCGGCACCCCGGGCGCGGCCCTCCTGCATGTCGCCCGCACGGTGGCCCGCCGCGCCGAGCGCTCGGCCTGGGCCCTGGTCGAGGCCGACCCGGAGCGCACCCCCGCCCTGCCCGCGAAGTATCTGAACCGCCTCTCCGACCTGCTCTTCATCCTGTCCCGCACCGCCAACGGCTCGCACGGCGACGTCAAGTGGGTCCCCGGCGGCACGGCGTCGTGACCCTGCACCACGTCGAGCTGTGGGTCCCCGACCTGGCGGGCGCGCTGCACCCGTGGGGCTGGCTCTTCACGTCGCTGGGCTGGCAGCAGTTCCAGGACTGGGAGCACGGCCGCTCCTGGCGTGACGGTCAGGTCTACGTCGTGCTGGAGCAGTCGCCCGCCCTGTCGTCCGGCACGCACGATCGGCGCGCGCCGGGCCTGAATCATCTGGCCTTCACCGTGGCCGGCCGCGCGGAGGTCGACCGGCTGACCGCGGAGGCGCCGGCGCACGGCTGGTCGCTGATGTTCGCCGACCGGCATCCGCACGCGGGCGGGCCGGAACATTACGCGGCCTATCTGGAGGATGACTGGGGGTACGAGGTCGAGCTGGTGGCCGCTTGAAGATCAAAAACTTCATGTCGTAGCTGGTTGCATGGTGCGGA
>NZ_JAUZQD010000041.1 GCF_030709675.1 Symbioplanes lichenis | reverse complement strand
TCGCCCTGCCGACGTACGCCTTCCAGCACCAGCGCTTCTGGCCCGACCCGGCCTCGGCCCCCGCCGACGTCACCGCGGCCGGCCTGAGCACCGCCGAGCATCCGCTGCTGGGCGCGATGCTGCCGCTGCCCGAGACCGGCGGCGTGGTCTTCACCAGCCGGCTGTCGCTGCGGACCCATCCGTGGCTGGCCGGGCTCTTCCCCGCTCCGGGCTTCGTCGAGCTGGCCGTGCGGGCGGGCGACAGCGTGGGCTGCGACCGGGTCGACGAGCTGCTCGTGGAGACGCCACTGGCCCTGCCGCCCACCGGTGGCGTGCAGCTGCAGGTCGTCGTCGGCGAGCCCGAGGCGGGCACGACCCGGCGCAGGATCACGATGCACGCCCGGAGCGACGGGCAGGACGAGTGGATCCGGCACGTCAGCGGGGTCGTGAGTGCGGACGGCGTACGCGAATCGGTGTCCTGGCCCGACGCCTGGCCGCCGGCCGTGCCGGAGCTCGACCACGCGCCCACGCCGGGCCTGATCCGGTCTTGGCAGCGCGGCGAGCAAACTTTCGCCGAGGTCGAGGTGGCCGAGACGGATCACGCGGACGCCTTCGGGATCCACCCGGCGATGCTGGACGCGGCGATGCGGGCCGCCGCACCCGACGAGGTGCCGTCCGGATTCACCGGCGTGGTCCTGCACGCCTCCGGCGCGGCCCGGCTGCGGGTCGTGCTGACCCGCACGGCGTCCGGCGAGTTCACGGTCGCGGCGGCCGACAGCGCGGGCGCGCCGGTCCTGTCGATCGCGTCGGTCACGGTCCGACCGGCCGAAACCCCCTCCACGGGTACGGGCGACGCGGCGCTGCTGGCCCTCGAATGGACCGCCGTCCCCGTCCCGCCCGCCGCGCCGATCAGCGACTGGACAGTGATCGACCGGGATACCGTGACGCGGCACTCGGATACACCCGGCGCGGTTGTGCTCACCGTCGCCGGCGATCGGGATGCGGTGGCCGCCTCGGCGCACGAGGCCACCGCCTGGGTGCTCGGGCAGCTGCAGCACTGGCTGACCGAGACAACGCTCCCGCTGGTCGTGGTGACGCGCGGTGCGGTGACGCCCGAGGTGAGCGACGTGGCCGCGGCGGCGGTGTGGGGGCTGGTGCGGTCCGCGCAGACGGAGAACCCGGGCCGGATCGTGCTGCTGGACACCGACGCTCCCGTCGACGGCGCACTGCTGGGCCGGGTGCTCGCCGCCGGGGAGCCGCAGCTGACGGTGCACGACGGCTCGTGGCGGGCGGCTCGCCTGGTCCGGGTCACCACCGCCGACACCGCGGCCCGGGTGCCGGACACCGTGCTGATCACCGGCGGCACCGGCGGGCTGGGCGGTCTGGTCGCGCGGCAGCTCGTCGAGGCGTACGGCGTCCGGGGTCTGGTCCTGCTCAGCCGGCGCGGCCCCGACGCCCCCGGTGCCGCGAGCCTCGCCGCCGACCTGCGCGCACGTGGCGCCGAGGTGACCGTCGTGGCCTGCGACGTCACCGACCGCGCGGCCCTCGCCGGTGTCCTGGCGGCCCACCCGGTCGACGGCGTCGTGCACACCGCGGGCATCCTTGACGACGGCGTCATCGGCACCCTGACCCGGGACCAGCTCGACCGTGTCCTGGCGCCCAAGGTCGACGCCGCCTGGCATCTGCACGAGCTGACCGGCGACCTGTCGCTCTTCGTGGTGTTCTCCTCCGTCGCGGGTCTCACCGGCAGTGGCGGGCAGGGCAACTACGCGGCCGGCAACGCCTTCCTCGACGCCCTGATGCAGCACCGCCGGCACGCCGGCCGGCCCGGTCTTGCCCTCGCCTGGGGGCCGTGGACCAGCGAGCTCGGCCTCACCGGCGGGCTGTCGGACACCGACCGGCGGCGCATCGAACGTTCGGCCATGCCGCCGCTCGCCGTGGACCAAGGGCTCGCCCTGCTCGACCTTGCCCTGCGCACCGACCGCCCGCTGCTGGCGCTGACCCGGGTCAACCCGCAGGCGCTCCGGGCCTCCGGCGACGTGCCGGCGGTCTGGCGTGCGCTCGCCGGGGGCCCCACGCGCCGTACCGCCGACAACAAGGGCGCCGGCCGCGACAGCCTGGACGACCAGCTCGCGGGCCTGTCCGGCGACGAGGCCCGGCAACTGCTCACCGGTCTGGTCCACGACGCCGCCGCGACCGTGCTGGGCCACGCTCCCGGCTCGCGGCTCAACACCGAGCAGCCGTTCAAGGCGCTCGGATTCGACTCGCTGACCGCGGTCGAGCTGCGCAACCTGCTGCAGTCCCGCACCGGCCGGACCCTCCCGGCCGGCGTGGTGTTCGACTATCCGACCGTCACCCGGCTCGCCGGATATCTGGCCGGCGAGGCCGCCGCCACGCCGTCGCCGGCCGCCGCCCGCCCGCCGGTCACCGACGATCCGGTCGTCCTGGTCGGCATGGCCTGCCGCTATCCGGGCGGCGTCGCGAGCCCGGACGACCTGTGGCGGCTCGTCGCGGACGGATCCGACGCCATCACGCCTTTCCCGGCCGATCGCGGCTGGGACCTCGACCGGCTGCGCAGCGTCTCCGCCACGGCCCGCGGCGGCTTCCTCGACGGCGCCGGCGACTTCGACGCGGCGTTCTTCGAGATCTCGCCCCGCGAGGCGCTGGCCGCCGACCCGCAACAGCGGATTCTGCTGGAAGTGTCGTGGGAGGCGCTCGAACGGGCGGGCCTCGACCCGGGCACGCTCGCGGGCAGCGCCACCGGTGTGTTCACCGGCGTGTACCAGTCCGGCTACGGCGACCTCGTGCCGCGCGAGCAGCTGCAGGGCCACCTGCTCACCGGCGGCGCGGCCAGCGTGATCTCCGGCCGTGTGGCGTACGCGCTGGGGCTGGAGGGACCCGCGGTCAGCGTCGACACCGCGTGCTCGTCGTCGCTGGTAGCCCTGCACCTGGCTGCGCAGGCGTTGCGGGCGGGGGAGTGCTCGCTGGCGCTGGCCGGCGGCGTGACCGTGATGGCCACCTCCGAGGGCTTCGTGGAGTTCACGGCGCAGGGCGGGCTGGCTGCCGACGGACGGTGCAAGTCCTTCGCCGACGCGGCCGACGGCACGGGCTGGGCCGAAGGCGTGGGCGTCGTGGTGCTGGAACGGTTGTCCGACGCGCGCCGCAACGGCCACGAGATCCTGGCGGTGCTGCGGTCGAGCGCGGTCAACCAGGACGGCGCCTCGAACGGCCTCACCGCGCCGAACGGTCCCTCGCAGCAGCGGGTGATCCGCCAGGCCCTCGCCGCGGCGGGTCTGTCGCCCGCCGATGTGGACGCCGTCGAAGCCCACGGCACCGGCACCCGGCTCGGCGACCCGATCGAGGCCCAGGCGCTGCTGGCCACCTACGGCCAGGATCGGACCAATCCGCTGTGGCTGGGATCCCTCAAGTCCAACATCGGCCACACGCAGGCCGCCGCGGGCATCGGCGGCGTGATCAAGATGGTGCAGGCCCTGCGGCACGGCGTCCTGCCCAAGACGCTGCACGTGGACGAGCCCTCCACGCAGATCGACTGGTCTAAGGGCGACGTGCGGCTGCTGACCGAGCCGATGCCGTGGCCCGAGAACGGTCACCCGCGCCGCTTCGGGGTGTCCGCCTTCGGCATCAGCGGCACGAACGCCCACGCGATCCTGGAGGCCCCCGACCTCCCAGCCCCCGTCCCGGCCCCCGTCCCGGCCTCCCTCCCGGCGAGCGACGACGACGGCTTGGTGCCGTGGATCCTGTCGGGCAAGACCGATGACGCTGTACGCGCCCAGGCCGCCCGTCTCGCCACCCACGTGGAAGCGGATCCGTCGTTGCGC
>NZ_JAUZQD010000040.1 GCF_030709675.1 Symbioplanes lichenis | reverse complement strand
ACCGGCGAGCAGCTCGCGGGCCCGATCGGCCGGCATCGGCAGCGACATCATCCCGCCACCGGCCAGATGCTCACCGATCGCCTTGCTGCGCAGGGCCACCACCCGGGCGCCGTCTTCCAGGGAGAGGGCACCCGCGACACACGCCGCGGCGATCTCGCCCTGGGAGTGGCCGACCACCGCGGCGGGCTCTACTCCGTAGGAGCGCCACAGCGCGGCGAGGGACACCATGACCGCCCAGAGCGCGGGCTGCACGATGTCGACCCGCTTGAGCGCTGTCTCGTCGCCCAGCACGTCGGTGAGCGACCAGTCCACGAACGGATCCAAGGCGTCCTGGCAAGCGTGCAAAGTCGCGGCGAACACCGGCGAAGTGGCGAGGAGGTCCTGGGCCATGCCGGCCCACTGCGCGCCCTGGCCCGGGAAGACGAACACGACCCTCTCCGCGGCCCGGGCCTGCGCCGGGACTATGTCGCCGGCGCTGATCGCGCGCAGGCCGTCCCGGTCGCCGGCGGCCACGGCGGCCCGATACTCGAAGGCTTCCCTGGTGTGCAGCAGGGACCAGCTGACATCCACCGGCCGCAGCTCGGGATCCGCAGTGACCTGGTCGAGCAGCCGTGCCGCCTGGTCCCGGACCGCCTCGGGCGTCTTGGCGGACACCACCCACGGCACGTCGGGCTCGGTGTCGGCGACAGTCGTCACCGGCGGTGACACGGGGCCCGGGGCTTCGAGGACGATGTGCGCGTTGGTGCCGCTGATGCCGAAGGCGGACACCCCGGCGCGGCGGGGGCGGCCGGTCTCGGGCCACGGCATCGCCTCGGTCAGCAGCCGCACGTCGCCCTGGGTCCAGTCGACCTGCGACGTCGGCTCCTCGACGTGCAACGTCTTGGGCAGGACCCCGTGGCGCAGCGCCTCGACCATCTTGATGACACCGCCGACACCGGCCGCGGCCTGCGTGTGCCCGATGTTGGACTTCAGGGATCCCAGCCACAGCGGATTGTCCCGATCCTGGCCATAGGTGGCCAGCAACGCCTGGGCCTCGATCGGGTCACCCAGCCGGGTGCCCGTACCGTGCGCCTCGACCGCATCCACGTCGGCGGGTGACAGACCCGCCGCCGCCAGTGCTTGACGGATCACCCGCTGCTGGGAGGGTCCGTTCGGGGCGGTCAAGCCGTTGGAGGCGCCGTCCTGGTTGACCGCGCTGGAGCGGAAGATCGCCAGCACCTCGTGGCCGTTGCGGCGGGCGTCCGAGAGGCGTTCCATGACGACGACGCCCACGCCCTCGGCCCAGCCGGTGCCGTCCGCCGCGTCGTCGAAGGACTTGCAGCGCCCGTCGGCGGAGAGACCGCCCTGTTTGGTGAGACCCACGAACATGTCGGAGGTCGCCATCACCGTCACGCCCCCGGCCAGGGCCAGCGAGCACTCCCCCGCCCTCAGCGCCTGGGCGGCGAGGTGCATGGCCACGAGCGACGAGGAGCAGGCGGTGTCCACGCTGACCGCGGGGCCTTCGAGGCCGAGCGCGTACGCCACCCGGCCCGACATCACGCTCGTCGCGGCGCCCGTGAGCACGTGGCCGCGCAGCTCGTCGTTCGCCCGGTTGACCAGGTCGAGGTAGCCGGTCTGGTAGGCGCCCACGAAGACGCCTGTGGCACTGCCGGCCAGCGCGGCGGGGGCGATGCCGGTCCGTTCCAGGGCTTCCCACGACACCTCGAGCAGGATTCGCTGCTGCGGGTCGGTGGCCTGGGCCTCGCGGGGCGAGATGCGGAAGAACGCGGCGTCGAACTCGTCCACCCCGGGCAGGAAGCCGCCCCGATCGGTGATCGACGTGCCCGTGCCCGGCCCGTCCGCGCCGATCAGCGCGTCGAGGTCCCAGCCGCGGTCGGTGGGGAAGGTGGTGATGCCGTCGGTCCCGTCCGTGACCAGGCGCCACAGGTCCTCCGGGGTCCGGACGTCGCCCGGGTAGCGGCAGGCCATGCCGACCAGCACGATCGGGTCGTCGGTGACCGAGACGAGCGCCGGGACCTGATCCGATCCGGTCACGTCCGGGGAGCCGAGCGCGCCCGCCAGATGCCCCGCGAGCCGGGCGACGGTCGGATAGTCGAACACCGCGCTGGCCGCCAGGCTCAGGCCGGTCCGGGACTGCAACAGGTTCCGGAGCTCGACCGCGGTGAGCGAGTCGAAGCCGAGCTCGCTGAACGGCTGGTGCGCGTTGATGCGGGTGCCGGTCGCGTGGCCGAGCACGGATGCGGCGGCCTCGCGTACCAGATCGGTGAGGGCCTTCTCCCGCTCGGCCGGCGGCAGCCCGGCGAGGCCCTGTCCGGCCTGGCCGGTGCCGTTGTTGCTCGCGGACCGCCGGGCCGGGCCGCCCGTCAGCGACCGCCACAACGCCGGGATCTCGGGTTGTGCCCGCAGGGCTCGCAGGTCGAGCCGGGCCGGCACCAGCAGCGACGGCAGCCCGTCGCCCAGCGCCCGGTCGAAGAGCTCCAGCCCGTGCTCGACGGCGAGTGCCGGGAGCGCGGCCCGGGCCATCCGGCGCCGATCGGTTTCGGACAGCGTGCCCACCATGCCGATGTCGGTCGTCCACGGCCCCCACGCCAGCGACAGGCCGGGCAGCCCGTCGTGGCGGCGCCGCTGCGCGAGCGCGTCGAGGAAGGCGTTGCCGGCCGCGTAGTTGCCCTGTCCGCCGCCGCCGAGCAGCCCGCCGATCGAGGAGAACAGCACGAACAGCGTCAGGTCCAGGTCCCGGGTCAGCTCGTGCAGGTGCCAGGCCGCATCCACCTTGGGTACGAGCACCCGGTCGAGCTGTTCCCGCGAGAGGCCGGCGATGACCCCGTCCTCGACCACGCCCGCCGTGTGCACGACGCCGGTGATGTCATGGGCGGCGAAGACCCCGGCCAGCGTTTCGCGGTCGGCCACGTCACCGGCCACGACTTCGACCTCGGCGCCGAGCGCGGTGAGATCGGATACCAGCTCGGTGGCGCCGGGCGCCTCGGGTCCGCGCCGGCTGAGCAGCACCAGGCGGCGGGCGCCGTGCTCGGTGACCAGGTGCCGGGCCACCACGCCGCCCAGGCCGCCGGTGCCGCCGGTGACGAGCACGGTTCCGGCCGGGTTCAGCGGTGTCGCCGGGGCGCTCGTGGCTTCGACCCGGGTCAGGCGGGCGGCGTGCAGGGTGCCGTTGCGGAGAGCCAGTTGAGGATCCCCGGCGGCCAGCACGTCATCCAGAACAGCGGCGTCCGTATCCGCGTCGGTGTCGAGCAGGATCAGGCGGCCCGGGTGTTCGGTCTGCGCCGAGCGGACCAGGCCCCACACTGCCGCGGCGGCCGGGTCGGTGACCGTGTCCCCGGGTTCGACGGCGACGGCGCCGCGGGTGACGACGACCAGCGGTTCCGTGGCGTCCTCGAGCCGGCGCTGCAGCTGGTCGAGCACGTGGGCGGTCAGCGCGTGGGTGGAGGCGACCACGTCGTCCGGGTCGCCGGTCGCGGTGAGCACGGTCGCGGAGGCGCCGTCACCGGTCGGCGCCCGCTCGGGGACCGGGATCCACGTCAGGCTCAGCAGGGTCCGATCGCCCCGGCTCACGGCGGTGTCGAGGGGCCTCAGGGACAGTGCGCCGATCGAGAGGACCGGCTGCCCGGTGCTGTCGGCGGCGGCGAGCGCGAGGACCGTGTCGTCCGTACGGGTCAGGACTATCCGGAGGCGGGCGGCCCCGGCGGCGTGCAGGTCCACGGCACCGAAGGCGAACGGTGACCCGGCCGCCCCGGTGAGCCCGGCCGGTTGGAGCGCCGCGTCGAGCAGGGCCGGGTGGATCCCGTACGCGTCGGCGCCGGCGCCCTCGGGCAGCTCGGCCTCGGCCAGGACGTGGTCGCCGAGGCGCCACGCCCGGGTCACGCCCTGGAACAGCGGGCCGTACTCGGGGTTGCCGTCGAAGTCGATCTCTTCGGCCTCCGGGACCGGCCACGCCCCGGTGACCAGGCCGAAGTCGGCACGTGCGGCGGCGGCGCTCAGGACGCCGCTCGCGTGCCGGGTCCACTCCTCCTGGCCGTCCGGCCGGGCGTACACGCTCACCGGCCGCCGGTCCGGCCCGGCGTCGACGACCACCTGCACCTGGACGCCGCCCTGCGCGGGCAGCACCAGCGGGGCTTCGAGCAGCAGCTCGGCGAGGTGACCGCGGCCCACGGCGTCCCCGGCGCGGACGGCCAGCTCGACGAAGCCGGTGCCCGGGAAGATCGCCTTCCCCTGGACGGTGTGCTCGGCCAGCCACGGGTGGGTGCGCAGCGACAGCCGGCTGGTGAAGACCACCCCGTCCGTACGCGGCAACGGCAGCATCGCCCCGAGCAGCGGATGCTCCGCGGCGCTGAGCCCGGCGGCGGTGACGTCGGCCGGCCGGTGCACGGGGTCGGCCCAGAACCGCTGCCGCTGGAAGGCGTAGGTCGGCAGCGGCACTCGCCGGGCTCCCCGCTCCGCGAACACCGGCGACCAATCCACCGCGACGCCCTGCGCATACAACCGGCCCAGGGCGGTCAGCAACGCCTCGTTGTCGCCCCGCTTCCGCCGCAACAACGGCACACTGTTGTCCACCAGCCCCGACAACACCCCGTCCGGACCGGCCTCAACCAGCGTGGTCACCCCTTGCTCCGCCAGCCACCGCACGCCGTCGGCAAACCGCACCGTCCCGCGCACCTGCCGGACCCAATAGTCAGCCGACTGCATCCCCTCGTCGGGCTCGCCGGTCAGGTTGGACACGATCGGGATCCGCGGTTCGTGGAACTCCACCGTGGCCAGCACTCCGGCGAATTCCTCAAGCATCGGGTCCATCAATGCCGAGTGGAAGGCGTGCGAGACCCGCAGCCGCGTCACCTTCCCGGTCGCCGACGCGATCAGCGCGTCCACCGCTTCCTGCGGCCCGGACACCACCACCGAGCCGGCCGTGTTCACCGCCGCCACGGACACGCCCTCGGGCACGTCGCCTTCCGCCATCTCGACCGTGGCCATCGCGCCACCGGCCGGCAACGCCTGCATCAACCGGGCCCGGGCCGCCACCACGCGCGATGCATCCTGCAACGACCACATTCCCGACACGTAGGCGGCCGTCAGCTCGCCGATGGAGTGGCCCAGCAGATAGTCGGGCGTCACACCATGGGCGCGCAGCACCTCGAACAGGGCCGCCTCGACCACGAACAGGGCCGGCTGCGCCCACCCCGTCTGGTTGATCAGATCCGGGTCGTCACCCCAGAGAACCTCCGCCAGCGGGAGATCCAACTCGGCGAGGATGGCGTCCACCGCCGCGGCGAAGACCTCCGAAGTCTCATAGAGCTCGCGGGCCATGCCCAGCCGCTGAGCGCCCTGGCCCGTGAACAACACTGCCAGCCGGGGAGCCGTCTGCGCGGTCACCGGGGCGACGT
>NZ_JAUZQD010000004.1 GCF_030709675.1 Symbioplanes lichenis | reverse complement strand
GGTGGCGGCGGCGTGCTTGGCGGTGGCGCGCGTGGCGGCGGCGCGGCTTCCTCGGGCGCGGCTTCGATCGGTGCGGCCGACTTCGCCGGCTTCCGGCGAGCCAAGCTGATGTTCGGCGACGTACCGGGCGACCTCCTCCGGGCAGCCCACGAGGGCAACGCCGTGCTGATCGGACGTCTGGGCCTGACCGACGCGGAAAACCTGCCGGTGGCCGCCCGCATCCGCCCGCCGGCGATCGTCTGGAGCATCGAGTGACACCCCTCTGGAGCGCCGAGTGAAACCCCTCTGGAGGGCCGAGTGACACCCTTCCCCGGCACGCCCGACCGCCCAGAAGCCGAAGTCACCGTGCTCCACGGCTTCATCTCCCGCGACGGCACCCTCGCCCTGTGGGGCGAAGCCGCGCCGACCGCATCCCTCCCGACGTCGTCGCCGGATGCGGCCTCGCCGGACGCGGTCTCGCCGGTCCCGGACGCCTCGTTCCCAGGCTCGCCGGTCAGTCCCAGCTCGGTCTCGCCGGTCCCGGACGCCTCGTTCCCAGGCTCACCGGTCACCCTCAGCTCGGTCTCGCCGGTTCCAGATCTGCCGGTCGCGCCGGGCTCAAGCTCGTCAGGCTCAAGCTCGTCGGGCTCAGGCTCGTCGGTCTCAGGCTCGGCCGCCGTGCGGGGGCGAACTCCCCGGGGTGCGCATCCGTCCGCCTTCGCCGTGGACGGAGGCGCGCGAGCCGCGACGCTGGTGCTGCCGTCGACCACCGCGGGGCCGTTGCCGTCGCCTGTGCTGGGGCTTCCGCCGCGCCGGGGGACGCCGCGCTGGCGGGCGTGGACGGTGCCGGCGGTGCGGGTGCCGTTCGTCACCGGGGAGCTGGCCGACGAGCTGGGGATGCGCCCCGCGCCGTCGTTCGTTTATCTCGCCCGACTGTGCGAATTCGCGGCCGGCCTGGTCGCCCGCGGCCGGGTGCTGCCCGCCCTGCGTCCCGATGGCACGCGCGCCTTCTGGCGGCCCGTCCTCACCGGCGCCGACGCCGCCCGCCACGCCGACCTCCTCGACCGCATGCCCGCCGCCGTCCGCGCCGAACGCACCCGCCCCGGCGACGTCGCCGGCCTCCCCGCCCCCGATGCCCTGCACGCCGCCCTCGAACTGCTGGTCGACGGCCTCGTGCGCACCCGCCTCGCCGAAGCCGGAACCACCCTCGCCGGCACCCCCTGGCTCGCCGCCCTCACCAGCGACGATGGTTCCCTCGACACCGCCCCGGTCGACCTCGACACTGTCGCCGCCGCGCTCGACGAGTGGCACAGCGAGGCGAGCAGCGGCGCCTCGGTGCGAGTCGTGTTCCGGCTCAGCCGCATCGACGAGCCGGACGACGACCTCGACGAGCCCGACGCCACGAGCATGCACCGCCCCGCCGCCGTCGCCGCTCCCGCTACTGCGCCCGCCGCCCCCGTCACTACTGCGCCCGGTCCTTCGTCGTTGCCGGAGCCGGAGCCGGAGCCGGAGCCGGAGCCGGAGCCGGGGGCGGGCGAGCGGGCGGACGCCTGGCTGCTCGAGTTCCTGCTGCAGCCGGTCGACGAGCCGAGCCTGCTCGTGCCGGCCGAGGCGGTGTGGCGGGACTCGGCGGCGCCGTTGCGGCGGTGGACGTATCGGCCTCAGGAGCGGTTGCTGGCGGGGCTGGGGCGGGCGGCTCGGCTGTACGCGGGGCTTGACGTGGCGTTGAGTCACGCGCGGCCGACGGAGTTGGTGCTCGACACCGCCGGGGCGTACGGTTTTCTCCAGCACGCCGAGCTTCTCGAGCAAGCCGGCTACGGGGTGCTGCTGCCTGCCTGGTGGCGGGAGCCGCTGCGGCTGGGGCTCGCGCTCGACGTGCGTACGCCGGAATTCGCCGCGCCCGTCCTGCGCGACGAAGCCGCGGACCTGGCCACCATCGTGCGTTATCAGTGGGGGCTCGCGCTCGGCGGGCAGGTGCTCAGCGAGCGGGAGTTGACCGAGCTCGCCCACGCCAAGGTGCCGCTGGTGCGGTTGCGGGGGCGGTGGGTGTTCCTGGACGGGGAGCGGCTGCGGGCGGGACTCGATTTCCTGCGGCGGGGCGGCGGCACGATGACGGCCGGGGAGGCGTTGCGGCTGGTGCGGCTGCTGCCGCCCGAGGAGCTGCCGTTGCCCGTGGCCGAGGTGCACGGCAGTGGCTGGGTGGCTGACCTTCTGTCGGGGCGGCTGGGGGAGCGGCTCGAGCTGCTCGACGCGCCGGACGGGCTGACCGGCGTGCTCCGGGCGTACCAGCGGAGGGGCTTTTCGTGGTTGGCCTTTCTCGACGGTCTGGGGCTGGGCGCGTGTCTCGCCGACGACATGGGGCTCGGCAAGACGGTGCAGCTGCTCGCGTTGCTGCTGCATCGGCGCACGGGGCCCACGCTGCTGATCTGCCCGCTGTCGGTGCTGGGCAACTGGCAGCGCGAGGCTGAGCGTTTCGCCCCCGGCCTGCGCGTGCGCGTGCTGCACGGCGCCGATCGGCCGGAGCCCGGCGGGCTGGCGGAGGGCGCCGACCTGGTGCTGACCACGTACGCGACGGCGACGCGCGACGCCGACGAGCTCGCCACGATCACGTGGGACCGCGTCGTGCTGGACGAGGCGCAACACGTCAAGAACAGCGCGTCGGAGGCGGCGCGGGCGGTGCGGCGCTTCGACGCCCGGACCCGGATCGCCCTCACGGGCACCCCGGTCGAGAACAGGCTGGCCGAGCTCTGGTCCATCCTGGACTTCGTCAACCCGGGTCTCTTCGGCGGCCCGCACACCTTCCGCAACCGCTTCGCGGTGCCCATCGAGAGGTACGCCGACGAGGACGCCGCCTCCCGCCTGCGTCAAGCGACCCGGCCCTTCCTGCTGCGCCGCGTCAAGTCGGACCCGGCCGTGCTCGACGACCTGCCCGTCAAACGCCAGACGCGGCACCTGTGCGGACTGACCGCTGAGCAGGCGACGCTCTATCAGGCGGTGCTGGATGACATGCGCGGCCGGCTGAAGCACACGAACGAGACCCGTCGCAAAGGCATCGTTCTCTCCGCCATGACCAAACTCAAACAGGTCTGCAACCATCCGGCCCAGGTGCTGGGCGACGGCTCGCCGCTGCCCGGCCGCTCCGGCAAGCTCGAACGTCTCGAGGAGATCCTCGACGCCGCGCTCGGGGCGGGGGAGAGCGTGTTGTGCTTCACGCAGTTCACGCGCTTCGGCTCGATGCTGGTGCCGCACCTGGCCGCCCGGTTCGGAGTGCCGGTGCGCTACCTGCACGGTGGCACCAGCCGGCGCGCCCGCGACGAGACGGTGGCCGCGTTCCAGGGCGACGACCGGCCGGGCATCTTCGTCCTGTCGCTCAAGGCCGGCGGCACCGGTCTCAACCTGACGGCCGCCAACCACGTCGTCCACGTCGACCGCTGGTGGAACCCGGCCACCGAGGCCCAGGCCACCGATCGCGCCTTCCGCATCGGCCAGCGCCGCGACGTCCAGGTCCACACCCTCGTCTGCCTGGGCACCCTCGAGGAACGCATCGATCAGCTGATCACGGGCAAGGGTGCCCTCGCCGAGCGCGTCGTCGGCAACGGTGAGGGCTGGCTGACGACCCTGTCGACCGATGAGCTGTACGATCTCGCGCGTCTCGCCCCGGAGGCCGTCAGTGACTGACCCGTCGCCCGTGTCCCGCCTCGGCCGGCCGTTCCGCTGCTCGGGGTCTTCGTCTCGCAGCATGCAGTCTTCGTTCCGCTGGTTCCGGCCACTCGTGTCGTTCTCTTTGCCGGTTGGGGTCGCGTCGCGGGGGAGGCGGTCGTGACCGAGCGTTTCTCGGGGCCGTTCGTGGCCATGTTCGAGGCGTTGCGCATGGCGCCGACCTTCGCCCGGGGCCGCCGGGACGCGCGCGCCGGGCACGTCCGCAACCTCTCGATCTCCAGCAGCCTCGTCATTGCCCAGGTACGAGGCCCCGACGACGCTCGCCCCTTCCGCGCCCGCATCGCCGTCCGCGCCTTCGGAGCCGCCGAGTGGGCCCGGGTCGAGGCGGCGCTCGCCACCCAGGCCCGCTACACCGCCGACCTCCTGGCCGGCCGCATGCCCCCGGGCATCGAAACCGTCTTCCAGGCCGAGGGGCTCACGTTGCTGCCGCTCTCCCTCGACGAAGTCGCCCTGGACTGCACCTGCGAACGCTGGCCGATGCCCTGCGTCCACCTCGCCGCCACGTGCTACGCCCTGGCCGAGTCGTTCGAGACGGACCCGTTCGGCGTCTTCGCCTGGCGGGGCCGCAGCCGCGAGGAACTCCTCACCCAACTCACCGAACTCCGCGTCCCCGCCGCCGAAACCCCGTCGGCACCGCCGCCGGCCGACGCGACTCTCGGTGACTTCGCCGACTTCTGGGGTGCCCCGGGCGGTGACCCGGCCCCGCCGCTCGGCGCAGCCCGGCCCGACCTGCTGCTCGATCAGCTCGACGCTCCGCCGTTGAGGTACGCCGGGCGTACGCTGCCCGAGATCCTGCGGCCGGCGTATCTGGTGCTGCCACCCGAGCCCGCGCAGCACGAAGATCCCGCGCCGTGATGGTCGGAAAGTCGCCGGACCGCCAGTAGCCAAGACAGCCTGAGGCGCACCGGACCCGCCCCCATTGGGCTCCTGATAGCGCCACCACCTCGCCTCGCGTCGCCATCACCTTGCCTAGCGGTGCCGTCACCGCGCCTGACAGTCGATGGGCGCCGCTGCTGTTCCGCTGCGCCCCCGTGGCGGCGGTTGTCAGCGGAGCCGGCTGCTGTTCAGCTGCGCCCGTGCGGCGGTCGTCGTCAGGAGAGGCCGGCTGCTGCTCTGGTGCGGCTGTGTGGCGGTGGTCCTCAGGAGAGGCCGGCTGCCGTTCTGGTGCGGCTGCGCGGCGGTTGCCTCAGGGCAGGCGCCACTGTTGGTTCGCCCCGCCCGTGCAGCGGTCGAGCCGGACGCCCGCGCCTTGCCGCGCGCCGTTCGACCGGTCGGTCAGGCACTCGCCCGAGACCGCGTTCACCAGTGTGCCGCCCGCGCCCGCCTGCCACCGGGCTCCCGAACGCCGCTGGCCGCAGTCGTCGATGCGTACCTCGTCGTCGCGGGCCGCCTGCGCGCACTTGCCCGTGACGCGCAGTGTGCCGTCGGTGCTGACGGTCCACACTTGCGCGGCCGTGCCGTTGCAACCGAAGACCTGCACATGATTGCCGTCCACCGACACGCCACCGTTGAGGTCGAGGCACAGCCCACCCGGGCCGATGATCGTCCCCGTACGGTCGACCGGCGCCACACTCGGAGCCACCGCCGGCGCACTCGATGCCCCCGGCGTGGCGGGCGCGCTCGTCGCCGCGCTGGACGGGACGTTCCCCGCCGGGGCCGACGCGGACGGATCCGGTCGACGTGTCGCCGTACCCGTCGGAGCGTCTTGCCCACCACCAGTGACCGTGGCGCCGGGGTCGCCGCCCGCCCGGGTGGCGGTCGGCCCGTCGGACGCGGGCGGCTTCCCGGACGTGGCGCGGGACCACGGCGGCAGGCTCACATCCGTGTACGCCCGGGGCGCGCCCGGCTCGTCGCCCCGCAGCACCGCGCCGAGCCCGACCAGCCCGGCCGCCCCGACGACGGCGGCCGCCAGCGCCCCGAGCACGAGCACCCGGCGCCGGTGACGCGTCCGGGCCGGCTTCACTCCGACGGCCGGCAGCGGCACAGACGGATCGGCGACCGTAGCGGGCGGCGGCGACGGCCACGTCGCACCGGACGGCCGAGGCGCCTCGTCCAGCACGTACGGCCGGACCAGCAACGGATCCCCGTCGCCGTCCCCGAGCCCGCGCCCGTCGTCGTCCTGCTGCGTCATTCCTGCCTTTCACCCCGCGTCTCACCCCGCGTCCTTGCGGACGGTACCGGTTCCGCGCCCGGCCCGAAGCCCTCCGAACGTTCATGATCTTAGGACTGCTTTAACCATCAACTAACTCCGGTTTAGGCGTCCACACCGGAAAGTCACCGGCATGTCGAAACTCCGCTCCTTGAGCGTCGCAGCCGCCCTGTTCGCCGCCGTCCCGCTGGTCGCGATCACCGCACCCACCGCCGCCTCCGCGGCCAGCTCCAAGTTCTGTGACGGCGGCAGTTACACGGTGCTCGGCAAGACGGGGACCAAGGACCGCTTCCGGGGCACGGTCGCCGCGCCCGCCGCCCGGTTCGCCGTCCAGGGCAAGTACACCAAGTTCACGATCGATCCGGCCTCCTTCGCCATCTACGACTACGCCTTCACCGGCGCCGCCAACCGGGGCGACATGACCGGTGGCCGGCTCACCCCGGTCTATGTGAGCAAGGTGCCCGACCACCGCGGCCTGGCGCTCGCCGGCTCGATCAGCCTCGAACTGCGGGACGAGGACATGACCATCTCCCGCACCGGCCCGTCCGGGCTCAGCATGAAGATCCAGGCCAAGGACTGCGCCCAGGGCGGCATCTTCCAGATGGAGGTCGAGCGCGGCGACGGCACCCGGACCCGCATCGTGCACACGCTCGCCGACTCCACCTTCTACTACGACAACCCGAACTTCCGCGCCAACCTCGGCCAGTTCCTCGGCTCCGGTTGCACCAGCCCCGCGACCGGCCCGGCCGGCGACGCCTGCGTCCGGGTCAGCCCCCGGGTCAACATCGGCAGCGACACCGCCCCGAAGCTGATCCTGCGCGACAGCGCCCAGGTGGCCACGCGCATCCCGCAGGCCTCCTGCGGCCCGGACTTCACCAACACTCTCGGCCTCTCCGAAACCCGCGACCACTGCGGCGCCACGAGCATCTGGGACGTGGCCTCCGGCGGCCGCCTCGGCATGGTCACGGGGGAGGACGCCACGGAGGTCGCCAACCCGCCGACCAACTGCACCGAGGATTGCGAAGCCGGCAACCAGGTCCGCGGCGAACTCGCCGTGCTCGGCTTCCCTGCCCCGGTCCCGGCTGCGTCCCGGCTCACGCCCCGCACCTCGCCGGACGGCTTGACCGCGCCGCTCACCGCCCCGTGAGCAACCACGCTCCTCGGCTCGTGAACAACCACGCTTCACGCCTCGTGACCGTCCCGCTCACCGTGCGCATGCAGCGCTGACCTCCCGGCCAGTGTCTCCGGTGGCTCGCCGTCGCTCTGACGACGAGCCACCGCCGCGTTGTGGCTCCGAGGCCGGCCCCATGAGGTCCCATTACTTCCAGAAGGGCTTCCGCCGCGGCTTCTCCGGCGTCTCGGGCGCGACCGGCGGTTGCGGCACCCCCGGCGCCGGCGGCCCGGCAGGAGGCTGCGGCGTCCCGACCGGAGGTGCCTCACCGGGTGGCGGAGGCGTCCCCGGAGCGGACGGCCCGACCGGCTGAGCCGTCCCCGGGATCGGCGGCACCACGGGTGGCCGCGGTGTCCCCGGGGTAGGCGGCTGCGGTGCTCCGGAAGCCGAGCCCTCGGCGGTCGCCACGAACTCGTCCAGCCTCGCCAGCACGCTCCGCCAAGCCGCGGCCACGTCGCGCATGGTGGCGATCGTTTCGAGGGCGGCCCGCACGGGTGTCAGCCTCGGATCAGTCCGCCCGCTCACCAGGGCACTCAGGCGGGTGCCGAGGTCGGCGAGCATAATGCGCCGTTCCGCAACGGGCCGCCCGTCGGCCGCGCGCAGCCGCTCCGCCTCAGTGCGGACGATGGCCGCGAGGTCGTGCAGCGGGTCCGCCGCCGGTGCGGGCCGTGGCGGACCGGCCGGCTGCCACGGCCGGTTGGTGAGGCCGTCGTAGGGCACCGGAGCAGCCGCGCCGCTCACATCGGGCGGACCCGCCGCCTCCGGAGCACCCGTCAAGCCTGCCGAAGCGGGGGCACCCGTCGCGCCTGCTGACTCGGGGCTCCCCACGGCTGCTGAGGGGCTCATGGCGGCCGTGTCGTCATCCGCGATGTGCCCGGACCCAGCGGCGGGGGTGCCGGCGACCGGCGGAGCGGGCGGCGGCGGGCTGCCCGCCATCGGTGTGTCCGCCGCTCCCGGCACGCGCGGCGAGCGGGCCGGACCGGGTCGGCCGGCGCCGCCGGTGCGTCCCCGGGCCAGCTGCGGGCCCATGGCGCGGAGCATCGGCGCTCCCGCCGGCGCGGGCGGCACCGCGCTCAGGAAGGTGGCCCCCGCGAAGCCTGCCGCCCGGCCCATCACCGGAGCCGGCGGGTCGAACATCGCCCACCCCGACGGCGCCTCCACCGGCTGTGTCACCTTCTTCACCTTGCCGCCCTCGTTGACGACGCGGCTGTCCACCGCGACGAACGCGGTGAAACGGGACAGGACCCCGTGTGTCAGCGACACCCGGAGGATCTCCGGCTCGACACTGTGGTCGCCCGCCGCGTACGCGTCCTCCAGCTCGCGGATGCGTCCCCGCGCCCACTGGGCGGCGATGGCGGGCTCGTCGGCGGCCCGGACCGGCACCTCGACCCGGAACTCCTCCTCGTTCGCGGTCAGCCCGCGCACGGTCAGCGACGCGGGCACCGCGCCCGTGTGATGGCCGAACAACACCAGCGGCACGCCCGGATAGAGCGCCTGCGGCCGGCCCGGCGCGACCCCGTCGACGGTGATCCCGGTGACGAGGGGCGAGCTGATGCGCTGGTGGATCTGGTCCATCGCCTCGTCCAGGCGGTCCTCGCTCTCGACCAGCTCGCAGCGCCCCGCGCCGATCGCGGCGAGACGGCCGAGGAAGCCGGCGTTGACGGCCCGGTCGATGCCGACGGCGTGGATGCGGATGCCGGCGGCGAGCGCTGTCACCTCGCCGAGAATGTGATCCTCGTTGCCGACCTGGCCGTCGGTGACGAGGACCAGCACCCGGTCACGGCCCTCGGCGGCGGTGAGAAGCTGCAGCCCCGAGCGCAGCGGCGCCAGCAGCTCCGTGCCGCCGCGAGCATTCACACCGGCCAGGTGCTCGACCGCCCGGAACCGATGCCGGTCGGTGGCGTCGGACAGGCCGGGGCCCAGATCGTCCGGATGATCGACACTGTGGTCGAACGTCAGCACCGCGAACCTGTCCGCCGCCGTGAGCGTGTCCACGACCCGGGCCGCGGCGCGGCGGGCGGCGACCATCTTCCAGCCGGCCATGCTGCCCGAGCGGTCGAGGAGCAGGACCACGTCCTTGGGCCGGTGCGGCGCGGTGCCGGCGGCGGGAGGCAGAACCACCAGCTGGTACGCCGAGGCGTCGCCCGCCGGTGCGAACACGGCCCCGCTGCCGTCCCCCGCGAACGGCAGGCGCAGCACGAAGTCGCGGTCGGCGCGGTCGCCGGGGGTGATCTCGATGTGGTTGCCCTCGGTGACGACGGTGTGCAGGCTGGACCGCACCTCGCCGAGCGGCAGGCCCGCCGCGTCGATGTCGACGCCGATCGAGAGCCGCAGCGGGTTGGGGAAGCCGGGCAGCAGCACCGGTGGCGTGATGCGTGAGGCATCGGGCACCACGTCGGTGTCGAGCACCTGGCCGTCACCGCTCTGCTCGCCCGGGAGCGGCGTGCCGGGGATGTAGCGGGGCGCCACCACGAGCGGGAATCGGAAGGTCGCCGCGTCGTCCTCCCAGGCCAGCGGGGTGACCAAGGTCAGCTCGACGGCGACGCGCTCGCCCGGCGGGATGTTGCCCGCGCGCATCGTGAAGACGTCCGGCCGATCCTCCTCCGCGATGGCGGCGCGCTTGCCCTCCCGGAGCGCCTGATCGTAAGTCTCCCGGGCCTCGCCGCGCTCGCGCAGCTCGGCCTCGACGGTGCGCCCGTCGGCGGAGAGGGTCATCCGCGTGACGGCAGCCCTGTCGGGCAGCGGGAAGACATAGGTCGCCTCCAGCGCGGTGTCGTGGGCGTTGACGAACTCGGTGGTGATGACGGTGCGGGCGACCAGTCCCGTGATCGTGGCTCGGACGTCGAGCCGGTCCAGGGGGAGGTTGCCGCGGTCGGTGCGCAGGGCGCCCAGGCCGCCGTCGGGCAGGCGGTGAAGGCGGTCGGCCTCGGCCGGCGCCATCGGGGTGACGGTGAGGGTCATGCGGGGCTCCCATCGATGAGCAGTCCACGTGCGGCGAGCAGAGTCAGCAGGGGCTGGGCAGCGTCGGCTATTGCCTCCAGATCGGATTCGCCGGGGCGGGTGGGGAGGACCAGAATGGCCCCGCCGCCCAGCGCGATGCCACCGAGCTCCCGCAAGCCTGTGGATAACTCCGGCGCCGCGGGCGCAGGCTGCGCGGACACGAGCGGAGCGGGAGGCGCGGGCGGCGGGAGGGCGGCCGGCGTGGCGGCCCAGAAACGCGGGCGGGCCGGCGCGGCGTCCACCGCTGAGGGTGTGCCGTTGAGCAGGGACTCCGGCACGCGCGCCACAGCGGACAACTCGTCGTCGGTGGCCCCGGCCAGCTCCGCCTGGATCTCCGCGAGCGAGCGGCCCTCGGCCTGACGGCGTTTCACCGCGACGATCTGCAGCAGGTGCCGCCGCCCGTAGACAGCGTTGCGCCCGCGCATCCCGGAGGGGCGGTCGACCAGGCCGGTCGTCGTGTACCACCGGACGGCCCGGCGGTCGGGCAGCTCGCGAACCCGGCCGTTGGGCGCCCCGGGATATTCCGCCGCGAGCGCCCGGTGCACCCGGGTCAGAAGGTCGTCCATCGTCCACACGCCGACCATGGTGACACTGTCAATGTGACACTGTCAACGTGTGGAGGACGGGCCGGCGCGATCTTCGACGCGCTAGCCTGCGGGGGTGACGACTTTCTCCGCTGAGCACCAGACCCTCCTCGACTCCGTCCCCGCCGGTGCAGGGGCACGCATCGAGGAAGAGACCGTCGACTACGACCACGAGGGCACCGCGCTCGAGGGCTATTTCACCCACGACGCCGCCATCACCGATCCCAAGCCGCTCGTCCTCGTGGTGCACGACTGGACCGGCCTCCGGGAGTACCCGAAGGCCCGCGCCCAGATGCTGGCCCGCCTGGGCTATGCGGCGTTCGCCGTGGACGTCTACGGCAAGGGCATCCGCCCCGAGGGTGAGGAGGCGCCCGCCGCCGAGGCCGGGAAGTACTACGGCAACCTGCCGCTGCTGCGCGCCCGTGTCCAGGCCGGCTATGACAAGGCGATCGCCGACCCCCGGGTCGACGCCTCGCGCGTGGTCGTCATCGGCTACTGCTTCGGCGGCTCCGCAGCGCTCGAGTTCTCCCGGACCGGGGCGGACCTGCGCGGTGTGGCCTCGTTCCACGGCGGTCTCGTCGTGCACGACCCCAGCGACGCCAAGCAGATCAAGGCGCCCCTGCTGATCCTCACCGGCGCCGCCGACCCCGTCGTGCCGGACGACAACGTCATCGCCTTCGAGAACGAGCTGCGCGCGGCGGACGTCGACTTCGAGGTCGTCACCTACTCGGGGGCGCCGCACGCGTTCACGCTGCCCGGCATCCCGCCCTACCGCCCGAAGGCCGACGCGCGCAGCTGGCAGCGGCTCACCGGCTTCCTCACCGAGGTCTTCGCGTAACGGTGACGCCTCGCCTGGCCAGCCTGTCGCACGTGCTCGACCCCGCCACGGTCAGCCTCTACCCGGGCGACCCGCCCGTCGAGGTCACGACCGTGGCGGACGACGGCTTCCTGCTGCGCACGATCCGCATGGGCGAGCACACGGGCACGCACTGGGGCGCGCCCGGCCACTTCACACCGGGCGCCGCCCTGGCCGACGACCTCGACGTGACCGACCTGTGCCGGCCCGCCGTGAAGATCGACGTCCGGGACCGGTGCGCCGCCGACCCCGATCACGCGGTCACCGCCGCCGACCTGCAAGCCTGGGAGAGCGACCACGGCCGCATCCCGGACGAGTCGGTGGTCGTGCTCTGGACAGGATGGGACCGGCGCTGGGGCACGGAGGACTACTACGCGCGCGATGCCGCCGGCGTCATGCACCAGCCCGGCTTCGCGCCGGACGCGGTGCGGTGGCTGATCGAGACGGGCCGGCTGGGCCGGCGCGGCGGCACGGGCACGGACACGTTCGGCCCGGACCTGGGGACCGATGACAGCTTCGAGGTGTCGCGGCTCGTCCACCAGGAGCATCGCATCAGCCTGGAATGCCTGGCCAACCTGGAGGCACTGCCCACAACCGGCGCGTACGTCCTGTGCGGCGGCCAGATCGTCCGCGGCGGCACGGGTTCACCGGCGCTGATCTACGCCCTGCTGCCCCCGGCCTGAACGGTCCGCCGCGCCACCGCGCGTAGAGAACCGCTCGCGCCATCCGCTTCACCGAGTGCGTGGAGACCGCCCAGGGCCGAGCAGCGCCGGACGTCAAGCGGCGCGGGCGCCGGGACTGTGGAGAGTCGAGGTTCCGGGGTGTTTCATGATCCGCCCGGGGTCGTGAAGCGCTGGACGCCAGGCGCCACGGGCGCCGGGACAGCGGAGAGTCGATATCCCGGGGCGGCTGCGGACCGCCCGGCATCGTGGAGTGCTGGACGTCAAGCGGCGCGGGCGCCGGGACAGCGGAGAGTCGAGGATCCGGGGGGCTCAGGAACCGCCCGGCTGGAGGACGCCGTTCACGGTCAGGGTGTACGGGGCGTACTGGCGGACCTGCTCCGTCGGCTCGTCGTAGCCCACGATCGCGACGACCTTCGGATAGTCGCGCAGCTCACCGAAGCGCGCGACCGGCACCTGCCGGACCCGGCCCGCCGCCGCGTCGATGCCGACCAGGCGCACGTCCCACGCGTGCACCTCGATCGGCACGATCTGCGTCGGCGACCGGAGACCGCGCAGTGTCGAGCCGTCGCTGATGAGCCGGTCGCCCAGCCGCACGTCGTCGATGTACCATCCGCCCTCGTCGACCGCCGCGTCGCTCACGTATCGGAAGCCGAGCAGGATGCTGCGACCCGCGTACGCGGAGAGGTCGTACTCGAGCTCGACCAAGCCGCCGCTGTCCCCGGTCACGCCCGGCCCGAGCGGCCCCGTCTCCGTCCGGTCACCGGCCACGGGCGTGTAAGTGCGGCCGCCGTCCACCGACACGGTCACGTACCCGTAGTCGTAGCCGAGCTCCGCCCCGTACCGGGAACGCAGTCGCAGTGTGGGGTTGCTCGCCGGCACGTCCACGGGCACGATCGCGGCGGTGTCGGCCTTGTTGCCGTCGCCGGACCACAGGGCGCCGTCGCGCACGGTCCAGCCCAATGGCTGCGGGGGCAGCGTCGGCGCGCCGGTGAAACGTACCGATCGCAGCTCGGAGCCCTGCCACCCACGGCCGCGAGCGTCCCGCAGGCGCACATAGTCGGCGCCGTTCGGCGCCGCGCCCGGCCGGTCGTAGGCAGCCGGGTTGTCCAGGTTGACCGTCGCGCGCAGGCTTTCCGCGACGACTTTTTCCCGGGGTACGCCCACCGTGGCGCCTCGCGCCTCCCCGGCGACCTTGTCCACGAGGCTCATCGTGCGGAAATCGTGCAGAACGTCATACACATCGGTGTCGCCGAGCGCGGCGCGCACGCCGGCCAGTCCCTGGTGCTCGCCGTCCCGGTGCAGCCGTGACAGCGCCTCGGCGCCGAAGCGATCGCGCAGATAGAGCATGAACTGGTACACGTGCCCGTAGTCGGCGAGCACCTCGGACGGCTCGCCCTCCTCCCACAGGTTCAGCGAGCCCTGGGGGCCGCCGCAGTCGCGCGGGTTCGCGTTGAAGGTGGTCCGCACCACGGCGAACCCCTGGAAGCACACCAGGTGAGCGTCCGCACCCGGATGGTGGACCGTGGCGCTCGGGTCGACGTATCCGACCAGCGTCTGCGCGTAGTCGGACAGCCCCTCGTTGACCCACGGCACCTCGCCGGGGTCCGTGTAGCTCTGCAGCAGGTGCTGCCACTCGTGCGCGAACGTCCCCTCGTACATCCGCGGTCGCGCCGGCCGGCTCGTGCACAGGTCGTCGGTCGGCTCGTCGGGCGGCGTGGCCCCGCTGCGGTGCCGCCAGTCGTACGCGTCGATCGTCATCACGTTCCGGTCGACCAGCTCGTTGATCTGCGCCGAGAAGAACCCCGCCACGTACGTCGGGGCGGCCGGGAAGTGGAAGTAGTTGTCGTCCCGCACGTTGTCGACCAAGGTCACCGTACGGTCGCCGGCGCCCGTGAAATCGCCGCCGAGCAGCGGATCCGTCCCGTCGCGGTCCCGTGGCGTGCTGAACGCCACCGTCTCCTTCGGGTAGATCGTCCCGTCGAACTCGCGCACCAGATCGGCGACCTGGGTGTCCGTGATCTCGGTCGACGCTCGCGGCCGGCAGTCGCCCGCGGGGAAGGAGGTGTCGTTCGCCACCCAGACCTCGATGTGCCGGCCGACCGCCCGCAACGTGTAGTCCTTGCGGTAGAGGTCGCCCTCGACGTCGTTGAGCCCGAGCCACTGCCGGACCGTCCCGAGGGCGGGCGTCTCCGCAGCGATCGCGCTTGTCCGCGCCTGGATCCGTGATTTCGGTCGGAGACCGAGCCGGTCCGTCCCGAAGACCTTGTGCCGCGGCTCCCGGGTGTCGGCGAGCTTCGCCTGCGGAGGATGCGCAGGTGAGGGTGGCGCCGCGGCGGCGGGCGGCGCGATGACACCGAGCACGAGAAGAGCAGCGAGGCAGGAGCGCACGACCTTCGACGCTACTCGCAGCGGCTGCCCGGAAAGACCGTTACGCGGGCATTGGTCGGAGCCTACTCGAACAGCGAATGATCCTGCCCCGCCGCGCTCCGGGCTCGGGCCCGGCGCCGCAGCTGGATCACCACGATGTCGCCGGCTGCCACCACCGCCCAGGCCGCCAGCAGCCAGCCGGGCACGGTCCAGCCACCGCGCAGCAGCAGCACGGCCAGCACCGAGCACACCACGAACCCGAACGCGGCGAAGATCAACCGCAGGTTCAGCGGACTGTACGGCTCCTCGACGGTGCCGCGCCGTCCTCGTGGCTGCGCTCCGATAGGCATGCATCCAGCCTAGCCGCGGGTGGCGGGGCCGACCGGTCCGGCCTCGCGAGCCGGACCGGTCGTGCCCGGTGTGGTGGGGCATCGGTCAGGACACTTCCCGGCGCAGGGTCCGCAGCGTGCCGAGGATCAGTGGCAGCACCACCCAGATGGCGACACTGACGCCGAACCGGGCCCACTGGCCGCTGGTCATCGTCGGCTCGCTCAGCGGGGTGGCGGTGATGTTGAGGTCCGCCCAGCCGGCCGCCGTCGACAGCGGTTTGATCATCTCGCCGAGGATCGACCAGACCGTCGGCAACGCGAAGTAGAGGACGATCGCCAGCGGCGAGTTCATCAGCAACGCCCCGAAGCCCGCGCCCATGAGCAGGAAGATGACCTGGTTGAGCAGGAGCCGGCCGAGCTGGTCGGCGGTGACGTGCCAGCTGCCGTCGCCGCCGATGCCGATCGCGATCAGGTTGGCCACCGCGGACAGCGCGACCGCCGCCACCACCGCCGCGACGGCGATCAGGACGCCGGCCAGGAGCTTCGCCGCGATCACCCGGCCGCGCTCGGGCACCAGCGTGAAGGTGGCCAGCGCCGTCCGCTGGGACCACTCGCTGGTCATCGACAGCACGCCCAGCACCGGCAGCAGCACCGTCGCCGGCGCCAGCCCGAAGCTGAGCAGGTCGAAGAAGCGCTGCTCCTCGGCCGGTGCCGCGCTCAGCAGGATCGCCGCGGTGCCGGCGGACGCCACCCCGATGACCACGAGCAGCCAGAAGCCGGAACGCGTGTCGGCCAGCTTGCGCAGCTCGACGAGCGTCAGCCGGGTCAAGGGAATCTTCGTCACATGGTGCGTCGTGGCCGGTCGCCCGGACTCCTCCGCCGCCTGCTGCCGGGTCTGCACCGCGGTCATCGCACGACCTCCTTCACCGTCTCGCCTGCGGTCAGCGTCAGGAACATCTGCTCCAGCCCGCCGCTGTCCGCGGGCCGCAGCTCCAGCAGGACGAGGCGGGCCTCCGCCGCCGCCCGTCCGATGACCTCCGCGTCGGCCTGCACGACGACGCCCCCGTCGGCCGTCTCCGTGCCGGTCAGGCCGGCGCGCTCCAGCGCGGCGCGCAGGGCGGGCATGTCGAGCGCCTTCACCACCGTGCCCGAGGCGGCCAGCAGCTCCGCCTTGTCACCCTGGGCGACGATCCGGCCGCCGCCGATCACGACCAGCTTGTCCGCGACGGCCTCGACCTCGCGCAGCAGGTGGGAGGAGAGCAGCACGGTGCCGCCCCGGTCGGCGAAGTCGCGCAGCAGGCCGCGCATCCAGAAGATGCCCTCGGGGTCGAGCCCGTTGGCCGGCTCGTCGAGGATGAGGATGCCCGGGTCGCCGAGCAGCGCGTATGCCAGGCCCAGCCGCTGCCGCATGCCGAGCGAATAGGCCTTCACGCGGCGCTTCGCGGCTGTCTTGTTGAGACCCACGCGCTCCAGGCCGGCGTCGACCTGCTGCCGCGGCACGCCCATGGTGAGGGCGGCCAAGGTCAACACCTCTCTGCCCGTACGCCCGGGATGTTGCGCGGAGGCGTCGAGCAGCACACCGATCCGCCGCCCGGGGTTGCCGAGGCGCCGGTAGGCCCGGTCGTCGACGGTCGCCCGGCCGGCCGTGGGCGGCGTGAGGCCGCAGATCATGCGCATGGTGGTGGACTTGCCCGCCCCGTTGGGACCCAGGAAGCCCGTGACCGTGCCGGGCTCGCACGTGAACGACACGTCGTCCACGGCCGGGTGGGACCCGTACCGCTTGCTCAGGTGCTCTGCCGAAATCATGTCCCCGAGCCTGCACCCGGGACGGGGTCCTCCACAGCGGCCTAAGGTAGGTGCCGCACCCCCTCCTTGGTAGGTGGTGGCACCTACTTTGGTCGGTGTTCGCGGCCGTGGACCCGACCTACGATGGCGGCCATGGGGGAAGCAACAGCGGCCGGGCCGCTCCGGAGCGGGGCTGTCGATCGTTCGCGCGGTGTGCTTGGCGCACAGCGGGGCGGCATCGGCGGTGCCGGGCACACTGATGAATACAGTGTGCTGCTGCCGCCGGCCCTGCGGGACAACCCGGCGGCAGGATCGCCGACGCGCACCATGCGTGACTGGCTGGTCGACACGCTCTGCTTCGTGCTGGCCCTCGGCTGGGCCGTCATCGCCGCGATCGATCTGCTGCGCGCCAGGCCGGAGTTCGTCCAGCAGTGGGCCGGCACGCCGTCCTGGCTGGTGTGGGCCGACCTGGCCGTCGGGGTGGCGTGTGCCGGTGCCTTGTGGTGGCGGCGCCGCTGGCCGGTCGTCATCGGCGTGTCGATGCTCGTGCTCGGCACCTTCTCGGTGACTCTCGCCTTCGCCGGTCTGGTCGCCATGCTCACCGTGGTGATCCATCGGCGCTTCGTCACGACGATCCTGTTCCTGGCGGGCAGCGTCACGTCCAATGCGATCTTCTACGCACTGCGCCCCGAGCGCGACACGCCCTATGTCCAGTCCCTGGCGTGGGGCATCGGGGCGTCCAGCGTGCTGGTGCTCTGCGGCATGTTCATCCGCGCCCGCCGCGAGCTGGTCGTCTCGCTGCGCGACCGGGCGGAGCGGGCCGAGGCGGAGCAGCAGGCCCGGGTGGAGCGCGCCCGGGCCTTGGAGCGCAATCGCATCGCCCGCGAGATGCACGACGTCCTCGCCCACCGCATCACGTTGCTCAGCCTGCACGCGGGTGGCCTCGAGGTCGCCCAGGGCGGCGACGTGAGGCCGGAGGTCACGGCCGCCGCCCGAGTCATCCGGAGCACCGCGCACGAGATCATGAACGATCTGCGGTTCGTCATCGGCGTGCTCCGCGAGCCCGGCGACGGCAGCGGCGGGGAGCGGCCCCAGCCCACGCTCGGTGACCTGCCCGCCCTCGTCGACGAGTCACGCCGCGCGGGGGCCAAGGTCGACCTGACGCTCGAGGTGCGGGAGGCGGGCGACATTCCCGCGGGGGTGGGCCGGACGGCCTACCGGATCGTGCAGGAAGGACTGACCAACGCCCGTAAGCATGCGCCGGGCACGCTGGTGAGCGTGGCCGTGACCGGGGCGCCCGCCGACGGGTTGACCGTGCGGCTCCGCAATCCGGCGGCGGTCGGCCGGGCGGCGCCGGCCATGCCGGGCACGGGCACCGGACTCATCGGGCTGCAGGAGCGCGCCGAGCTCGCGGGCGGGAGCCTGCGCCACTCCGGCGACGCGGCCGGTGGTTTCCTCCTGGAGGCGCACCTTCCGTGGGAGCAGGGTCCGTCATGACGCGCGACCGGATCCGAGGGCGGGGGCGAGGATGACCGAGGCGCAGTGGGGGCGTGCGGCCGGCGGGGTCGGGGCGAGCGGTGGCGGGGCCGGCGGGGTTGGGGCTGGTGGCGGCGCGGCCGGTCCGGGGCGGGCGATCCGGGTGCTGATCGCGGACGACGATGCGCTGGTGCGGGCCGGGCTCAGCATGATTCTGTCGGGGGCCGTGGACGTCGAGGTGGTGGGGGAGGCCGCCGACGGGGCGGAGGTGCCGGACGCGGTGGCGGCGCACCGGCCGGACGTGGTGCTGATGGACATCCGGATGCCCCGGGTGGACGGGCTGGTGGCGACGCAGGCGCTGCGGGCGCGGGCCGGGGCGCCGGAAGTGATCGTGCTGACGACGTTCGATGTGGACGAATACGTGTTGCGGGCGCTGCGGGCCGGGGCCGGCGGGTTCCTGCTCAAGGACACGCCGCCGGCCGACATCGTCAACGCGGTGCGGCGGGTGGCGGCGGGGGAGGCGATGTTGTCCCCGACCGTGACGCGGCGGCTGATCACTCACCTGACGGATCCCGCCCCGGCGCGGAAGCAGGCGCTCGCGGCGCTCGACGGGCTGAGCGACCGGGAGAGGGAGGTGGCGCTCGCGGTCGGGCAGGGCAAGTCCAACGCGGAGATCTCGGCCGACCTGTTCATGAGCGTGGCGACCGTGAAGGCGCACGTGTCGCGGCTGCTCGACAAGCTCGGGCTCAACAACCGGGTACAGATCGCGCTGCTCGTCCACGACGCCGGTCTCGCCTGAGCCTTGTCGCCGGGCGCTCTGCACGGCGTCGGTCTTGGGTGAGCGCTGTGGCCCGGGGCGCTCTGCACGAGGTGGGCGCCTTGGGCGGGGCGCGGCGACATCTGCGTGCTGTCGGCGACTGGGTGTGGTTGCGGTGGGATGTCGCGCGACGGTCGTCGACGCGGGGCTGTGAGCTTCGCCGTTGGCTCCACATAGGTCGCGGATGGTCAGACGGCCAGGAGGGACCAGGCCCAGCCGGCGAAGGAGGCTGTGGTGAGCCAGGTGCGGGCGGTGTTCCAGCGGACCCAGCGGGTTTCGAAGGCGGCTCGGGTCTCGTCGGGGGTGTGGGGGCCGGCTGCGTCCAGGGCGTTGTTGAGGGGGATGTTGACGGTGGCGGTGATGGCGAGCTGGGCGGCGTAGAGGAGGAGGGCTGCCACAGCGGGCGTCCAGACGGCGGGGTTGCCGTCGAGGAGGGTGAGGACGGCGGCGGCGAGGCCGGTGACGAGGGCGCCGGCGAAGGCGAGGACGAACCAGGGGTTGAGGATGGCGCGGTTGATGCGTTGCATGACCTCGACCAGGGTGGCGGCGCCGGTGTGGCGGAGGGCGGGCATCACCGAGATCGAGTAGGCGTAGAAGAGGCCCGCCATGAGGCCGGTCGTGATCGTTGCGGCCAGGAGGGCGGCGAGGCGCAACGCTTCCATGGGCGGAGCGTAGTGGCGGGAAGCGGAGCCGGGGAAGGGCAGAAACGGCCGGGCGCCAGTGAGAAAAGGCGCCGAGGAAGGGCGGGAGCGGCCGGGCCAGGGGGAAAGGGCGCCAGGGAAGGGCGGGAGCGGCCGGGCCAGGAAAAGAGGGCGGGAGCGGAGACGGCACGAGCCGCCCGGCGGGGGGCCGGGCGGCTCGTGGGATCGGGCGGTGCGGGGTCAGGGCACGGCGGCGGCGTGCGGGTCAGCGGATGGTGACGTCGAAGAGCTTGTCGGCCGCGAGGGACTTGAAGGCGGCCAGGTTGGCGGGCGTGCTGTTGATGCTGATGTCGCGGTCGCCCTCGTCGTCCTTGGCGGTGTCGAAGTAGACGATCGCCTTGATGTTGGGGCGCTTCTTCAGCTCGGGCAGGACGCTCTTGAAGCCGGCGGTCTTGTCGGTGACCTTGTTGACGCGGTGGTAGACGCCCCACTCGGCGACCATGATCGGCTTCGCGGCGTGCTTGGTGCTGGCCCAGTCGTACCAGCCCTGGCCGCCGCCGGTGGGCTGACGGTCGAGCAGGTCGCCGAACATGCCGTAGTGGTAGTAGCCCTTCTCGGCGGAGACGTAGGAGTCGAGGCCCATCCAGTCGACGACGTCGTCGCCCGGGTAGAGGTCCTTCCACCAGGACTGGGCCATCCACTTCTCGTTGCCCATGTAGGCGAGGACGTTGATCGCGTTGGTGACACCCTTGGCGCGCAGGCGCTCGATGGTGTGGCGGTACATGGCGGCGAAGTCCTTGGCCTCCCAGCCCGAGCCGGCCTTGGCGACCACGTCGTTCTCGGGCTCGTGGTTGAGGACGAGGAAGAACTTCTCACCGAAGCCGGCCTTGACCCGCGCGGCGAAGGCGTCGATGCGCTTGTCCTGCTCACCCTTCGCGACCTTGGCCCAGGTGGAGCCGTACGCGATCTTCCAGTTCATGAGCAGCACGCGCGGCGACTTGGGGTCGCGGGCCATGGCGATCTCGCTCTTGAGCGGGAACGGCTCGTCGCCCTTGTGGTACGTGTGGAAGATCGACGCGGTCCGGCCGGACAGCTTCTCCCAGTCCTTCAGGGCCTGGTCGCGCGGCGCGTCGGTGAAGCCGCCGGCGGCGGCCCCCCAGAGCACCCCGCAGGAGGGTACGAGCAGCTTGCCCGTGACGCACTCCGAGTTCACGGGCGGCGGCATGTCCTCGTCGTCGACGGCCGGCGGCACGGTCTCGTCCCCGGGCAGCACCGGCTCGGCGGCCGGGGAAGAGGGCGGGGCGGAGGGCAGCGAGGGCAGAACGGTAGGCGACTCAACCGGAGCGGGGGCGGCGGGCGAGGACACAACCGGCGCCGGAGCAGCAGCGGTGGAGATCAGCAGCGCCGGCGCGCCCGTGTTCTCGGCCGAGCGGAAGCGCGTCACGGCACTGGTCGCGGACGACTGCAGGGCGAAGGAGTACGTGCCCGGCCCGTTCACGGTCGCGCCCAGGTCGAAGACCAGCTCCTTGGCGTCCACCCGCGGCGTGAGCGTGCCGACGACGGCCCCGGCCTGCGGCGCGTTCGACGAGGTCAGCGTCTTCTCGGACCAGCCCGTGTCGGCGACGCGGCTCAGCGTGAACTTGCCGACGACCTCGCCGATCGTCGTCAGGCGCAGCTGCGCGCCGGCGACGGACGTGCCCGCCGGGACGGCGAACTTGAGGAAGCCGACCTTCGTGTCCTTGTCGAGCCGGCCGACGGCCAGCTTGCCCTCGGCGCCGAAGACGCCGTCCTTGCGGCCGCTGGACACGTACGTGTCGTCGGTCGCGGCCAGCTTCAGCTCGGGCCCGGTGTCCGCCGAGGCGGCCGGCGCGCTGCCGACCACGGTGCCCGCGCCGGCGGCCAGGGCGGCCAGGGCGGTGACGGACTTGGCAAGCTTCGAGCGACGCAATGTGTTCTCCCCCCGCTGTCCGGCCGCGTCTCGGCCGGGCATGAGAGAAACCATCCGGGCTTTCCGGTGCGGGTTCCGTGCCCGGACGGTTGCGTACCGGTTGCGGACGGCACTTTCGGCGGCACTTGAGGATTCCGCCGCCCGATTCCCCCGCGAAACGGACGCCGCGCACCACCGGAAGGCCGCAGCGACGAGCCAGGCAGATAATGATCGACACCGGGGAGAGGCACCCGGGGTGAGACCTCGGGGAGAGGCCCCGGGGAGAGGCCCGGGGAGAGACACCCGGGGAGAGGCCCCGGGGAGAGGCCCGGGGAGAGACACCCGGGAAGAGACACCGGGAGAGACCGGCCGGAGGAGGCCCGATGAACGTAGTACCGGATGTCGTCACTGCGGCGCTCAGCACAGCGCCCGTGATCGACGGGCACAACGACCTGCCCATGATGCTGCGCGCCCACCAGGGCTACCGGGTCGACAACCTCGACACCGACCGCAGCGCCGACTTCCACACGGACATCGCGCGGCTGCGCGCCGGCGGGGTGGGGGGCCAGTTCTGGTCGGTGTACGTCCCGTCCGACCTGCCCGAGCCGGAAGCCGTCGTCGCCACGCTCGAACAGGTGGACGCCGTGCACCGCATGGCCGCCGCCTACCCGGACGACTTCGTGGTCGCGTACACGTCAAGCGGTGTGCGAGAAGCGCAACGGGCCGGAAAGATCGCGTCGCTGATCGGAATCGAGGGCGGGCACAGCCTCGCGTCGTCGCTCGGGGTGCTGCGGATGTTCGCGCGGCTGGGCGTGCGTTACGTGACGCTCACGCACAACAACAACACCCCGTGGGCCGACTCGGCGGCCGAGGAGGGCGCGGTCGGCGGCCTCAACGACGAGGGCCGCGCGGTCGTGGCGGAGATGCAGCGCATCGGCGTGCTGGTCGACCTGTCGCACGTGGCGACCACCACCATGCACGCGGCGCTCGACGTCGCGCGGGCGCCGGTGATCTTCAGTCACTCGTCGGCGCGCGCGGTGAGCGACCACCGCCGCAACGCCCCGGACGATGTGCTGCGCAAGTTGCGGGACAACCGGGGCGTGTGCATGGCGACGTTCGTGCCTTCCTTCGTGTCGGCGGAGGTGGCGGCGTGGGAGGCGGCCGCGGACGAGGAGTGGTCCCGGCTCGGGCTGCCCCCGCTCGACGGCTGGCCGCGCGCGCCGCGCCCCGGCGAGGTGCTTCCTGACACCGGCAACAACCCCGGCCTGTACGGCGACCAGCTCCCCGAGCCGTTCCAGCCCTGGCTCGCCGCCCATCCCCGCCCGGAGGCCACGATCGCGCAGGTCGCCGAGCACATCGAGCACATCCGGGAGGTCGCGGGGGTCGAGAGCGTCGGGCTCGGCGGCGACTACGACGGCTGTTACCGGCTGCCCACTGGGCTGGAGGACGTGTCGGGCTATCCGCGCCTGCTGACCGAACTGGCCCACCGCGGCTGGTCGGCGGACGACCTGGCCCGGGTCACCGGCGGCAACGTGCTGCGTGTGCTGCGCGAGGCGGAGGAGTTCGCGAGTGACCCGCAGTGGCCGGGGGGAGAGGGCCGCTGACGGGAAGTACTCAGATGCCCCCGGGCGCGCCCGATTCGAACGGCGTTGCGGTCCCGAGTCGGCGAAGGGGGAGGACCGATGGCCGGCAGTCGCCGCCGTACGCTCGCCGTCGGGCTCGCCGTCGCCGTGTTCGCCGCGTGCATGCTGCTCGCGCCGGGCGGCCGTCCGGTCACCCAGGCGGTCACCAATCTCGCCTCACTGGCCATGACGGTCGCGGCCGCAGTGGCCTGCCTCGTCCGCGCCGCGCTGCGGCCCGGGCGGGCGCGGTGGTCGTGGGCGATGATCGGGCTCGGGTGCCTGTCCTACGCGTACGGGTCCGGCGCCTGGGCGTGGATCGAGACGCTGCACGGCGGTGACGTCACCACACCGGGCTGGCCCGACCTGGGCTTCCTCGGCATGGTGCCGCTGACCACGGCGGGACTCGTGCTGGTGCCCGCCGTCCGGACCACCCGCGCGCACCGGGTCCGCGGCGTGGTCGACGGGTTCATGGTGGCCTGCGCGCTGCTGCTCATCAGCTGGATCCTCGTGCTCGGCCCGGTCACCGGCGCCGGCGCCACGAGCCGGGGCGCGCTGGCCGTCGTGATGGCCTATCCGGCCGGGGACATCGTGCTGATCACGGTGGCCCTCTACACGCTCGCGCTGCGCCGCCGGTCCGGCGAGGACTCGGCCGCGCTGAAGCTGATCGGCGCCGGGCTCGCCCTGATCGGGCTCACCGACAGCGTGTACGCCTACCTGACGCTGCACGCCGCGTACACCTCCGGCGGGGTGCTCGACACAGGCTGGTTCGCCGCGTGGGGGCTCATCCTGCTCGCCGCGTGCCGCCCGGCCCGGCCCGACGTGGGCGGACCCGCGGGGGAGACGCCGGCGGAGCCTGTCGCGCTTCTGCTCCCGTACGCCGCGGTGCTCGCCGCCGTCGTCTGCACTGCCGTCTCCTACGCGATGTCGGGCGGCGCGGACACTGTCGTCGTGTGGGCGCGATCGGTGCTGATCCTGCTCATCGTGATCCGGCAGCTGCTCACCCTCGTCGAGAACAAGCATCTGACCACCGCGCTGGAGGCGCGCGTCGGCGCCCGTACCGTCGAGTTGCGCGAGCGCGAACAGCGCTTCCGCGCGTTGCTGCGCCACAGCAGCGACTCGGTGGCCGTGATCGACGCCGACGGGATCATCCGGCAGCAGAGCGACTCCATCGAGCGCATCTTCGGCTGGCGGGCCGCGCAGCTGCTCGGCCGCCGGCTCGCCGACATCCTCGACGTGGAGGACTCCGGCGCGCGCGTCGCGGCCGCCATCGCCTCCGTCGTGGCCGGGCCCGGGCGGGTCACCACGCTGCAGCTGCCGGTCCGGCACGCCGACGGCCGGGTACGCCTGGCGGAGATGACCATCACCGAGATGCTCACCGATCCCGTCGTACGCGGCCTCGTGCTCAACACCCGGGACGTGCACGACGCCCGGGAACTGCAGGACCGGCTGGTGCACGAGGCGTATCACGACCGGTTGACGGGGCTGTCGGGGCGGGCGTTGTTCGCCGAGCGCATCGCCGCGGTGGCCGCGTACGGTGGGCGTACCCCGGCAGTCACGGTGTTGATCGTCGATCTTGACGGGTTTCAGCAGGTCAACGACAGCCTCGGCCATGCCGTGGGCGACGAGCTCCTGATCCACGCGGCCGCCCGGATCAAGGCCGAGGTGCGCGACGGCGACCTGGTGGCCCGGATCGGCGGCGACGAGTTCGGCGTGATCGTCCCGTCGGGCACCCGCGCGGAGGCCGAGGCGGTCGCCGGGCGTCTCGTGGCCGCGCTGCGCGAGCCGTTCACCGCCGGCGCCCGGACGCTGCACACCACCGTCAGCATCGGCCTGGCGATCATGGAGTCGGTCGTCTCCGCGGACGACCTCATCCGCCACGCCGACCTCGCGCTCTCCCGGGCCAAGGCGTCGGGCGGCGACACGGTCGCGGCGTACGACCCGGCCATGCTCGCGGGGCTCGTCGACCGGCTGGCGCTCGAGGCGGACCTGCGCGCGGCCCTGGCCCGCGACGAGCTCACGCTGCACTACCAGCCGACGGTCGATCTGCGTACGGGTGGCATCGCCGGCTTCGAGGCCCTGGTCCGCTGGCACCATCCGGCGCGGGGCATGGTGCCGCCGCTCGACTTCATCGGCATCGCCGAGGCGTCCGGGCTCATCGTCCCGCTGGGCCGCTGGGTCCTCACCGAGGCCTGCCGGCAGGCCGTCCGCTGGGGCGCCGGCGGCACCCGGCCGCTCAAGATGGCGGTCAACGTGTCGGTCCGCCAGTTCGAGCAGGGCGACCTGGCCGCCGTCGTCGCCGCCGTGCTCGCCGAGACCGGCCTGCCCGCCGCGTCGCTGTGCCTGGAGATGACCGAGAGCGTCCTGCTGACCGACACCGACGAGAACCTGGCCGAGCTGCACCGCCTCAAGGCCCTGGGCGTGACCCTCGCCATGGACGATTTCGGTACGGGTTACTCCTCGCTCGCCTACCTCCGCCGCTACCCGATGGACATCCTGAAGATCGACCGTTCGTTCGTGGACCGGCTGGGGGCCGGTGAGCGGGAGGACGAGGCGCTGGTCCGCACGATCGTCCGGCTGGCCCGCACGCTCGGCATGACGACCGTGGCCGAGGGCATCGAGAACGCCGCTCAGCTGGCGACCTTGCGGGAGCTGGACTGCGATCTGGCGCAGGGCTACCACTTGTCGCGGCCGCTTCCGGCGGCCGAGGCCGGCCGCGTGTGGGACGAGGGGATCCCCGCGGCGGCCTTGCCACGGCTCGCCGCGGTGCCTTCTGGCGAGACTCAGCTGACGGTGGCGGCTGTCGCGCGGCCGGCGATGCGGCCGGAGTAGATGCAGCCGCCGAGGAAGGTGCCCTCCAGCGAGCTGTAGCCGTGCATGCCCCCGCCGCCGAAGCCGGCCACCTCGCCCGCCGCGTAGAGACCCGGCACGGGCGTGCCGTCCGATCGCAGGACCCGGGCGTCGAGGTCGGTGTGCAGGCCGCCCAGCGTCTTGCGGGTGAGGATGTTGAGGCGTACGGCGATCAGCGGTCCCGCCGCGGGGTCGAGCAGCCGGTGCGGGGTGGCCACCCGGATCAGCTTGTCGCCCCGATAGCGGCGCGCCCCGAGCATGGCCGTGACCTGCGAGTCCTTGCCGAACGGGTTGGTGAGCTGCCGGTCGCGGGCCTCGATCGTGAGCCGGACGGCGGCGGCGTCCAGCACCGGGCCCTCGTACTCGGCGGCGAGCTTGTTCATGCCGTCGACCAGCTCGTCCAGGGATCCCGCGACCACGAAGTCGGCGCCGTGCCGCTTGAACGCCTCGACGGGCGGGGTGGCGCCGGGGCGCACCCGCTGGAGAACCTGGCGGACGCTCTTGCCGGTGAGGTCCGGGTTCTGTTCCGAGCCGGAGAGGGCGAACTCCTTCTCGAGGATCTTCTGGGTGAGGACGAACCACGAGTAGTCGTAGCCGGTGTCCCGTAGGTACTTGAGGGTGGCCAAGGTGTCGAAGCCCGGATACAACGGGGCGGGCAGGCGCCGGCCGGTCGCGTCCAGCCACAGCGACGACGGGCCGGGCACGACGCGGATGCCGTGGCCGGGCCAGATCGGATCCCAGTTGCGCAGCCCCTCGACGTAGTGCCACATGCGGTCGGGGTTGATGACCTGGCCGCCGGCCCGCTCGGTGACGGCGATCATCCGCCCGTCGACGTGGGCCGGGACGCCGGCGATCATGCGGCGCGGCGGGGATCCGAGCCGGGCGGGCCAGGCCGCGCGGACGAGGTCGTGGTCGGCGCCGATGCCGCCGGACGTGACGATCACGGCGGGGGCCGCGTACTCGAAATCGGCCGTCTCCACCCGGGAGCTGGACCGGCCGCGCTCGACGTCGCTCGGCTCGAGCACCCGCCCCCGCACGCCGGTGACCGCGCCCGCGGTGACGACCAGCTCGTCCACGCGGTGCCGGAAGGCGAGGGTGACCCGCCCGCGCTCGGCCGCCGCCCGCACCTGACGGACGAAGGGCTCCAGGATGCCCGGGCCGGTGCCCCACGTGATGTGGAAGCGCGGCACCGAGTTGCCGTGGCCGTCGCCGTGGCCGCCGCCACGCTCGATCCAGCTCGGAACCGGGAAGAACCGCACGCCCCGCTGGTGCAGCCACGAGCGCTTCTCGCCGGCGGCGAACTCGACGTAGGCCCGGGCCCAGCGCCGCGGCCAGTGGTCCTCCTCGCGATCGAACGCGGCCGTGCCCTGCCAGTCCTGCCAGGCCAGGTCGAACGAGTCGCGGATGCCCATCCGGCGCTGCTCCGGCGAGTCCACCAGGAACAGCCCGCCGAACGACCAGAACGCCTGCCCGCCGAGGCTCTGCGCCGGCTCCTGGTCGAGCAGCAGCACGCGCTGGCCCGCGTCCACCAGCTCGGCGGTGGCGACGAGCCCGGCCAGTCCCGCACCCACGACGATGACGTCCGCATCCATCTCCCCAAACTATGCATCCGGATGCCAGGATGATGCGTCCCGGGCCACGAAAACGCGCGGCCGTTTATCACCAGGATGACAAGTGGATCTTCAACCGCTCGCCCCGCAGCTCCGGGAGCGCCTGCTGCGCTTGATCCGGGCCGAGATGCGCGCGGCGGGCCGGTCGCTCACCGGGGGCCAGGGCCGCGGCCTGACGCTCGGCGTGGATACCGCGGTGACCGCACTGGTCTTCCTCGCCGCCGATCCGGGACACGATCTGGGCGAGGTGCGATCCGTCTTCCGCCAACTCGGCGCCACCGAGTTCCACGAGGGCCACCGCATCGACGTCCTGCGCGGCGTGCTGTCGCTCGGCGGCCGCGAGATGTGGACGTTCCTGTCCGGCCGGGACCTGCCCCCACCCACCCTGTACGCGCTGGCGTCGACGCTCTTCGGCCTGGTCGACACGCTCGCCGGGGCGGCCGCCGAGGGCTATCTGCAGGAGCAGGAGCAGCACGCCCGCGACTGGGACACCACCCGCCGCCGGCTGATCACGTTGCTTGTCCAGGTGGATCCGCCGTCCGCGACCGTGCTCCAGGCCGCCGCGGACGCCGCCCGCTGGCCCCTCCCCGCCACCCTCGCCGTGCTGAGCGTGGACAGCACCGACGGCGGCAACCTCGCCCGCGCCGCCGGCCACGGCACGATCGCCGCCGTGATCAATGACGCCACGCGGATGGTCGTGCCCGCACCCGGCACACCCGGTCGCATCGCGCATGTGGCGGCGGTGCTGAAGGGCCGGCGGGCGGCGCTCGGGCCCACGGTGCCGACGGCGGCGGCGCGGGAGTCGTACCGGCTGTCCGGGCGCGCGTTGCGGGTGCTGCCGTTCCCGCCGGGCGGGGGGCTGGTGCGCTGCGAGGACCGGCTGTTCGAGCTGCTGACCGGGTGGGAGCCGGGCCTGATGGACCGGTACGCCCGGACCGTCCTGGACGCGCTGTCCGCCTTGCGGGATCCGGAGCTGGAGACCTTGTACGCGTGGCTGCGCGAGCAGGGTCAGGTGATGGCGACGGCGTCGGCGCTGCACGCGCATCCGCAGACGGTCCGGTATCGGCTGCGCAAGATCCGGCGGGTGGCGGGGGAGCTGCTGGACGATCCGGACGCGCGGCTGTCATTGCAACTCGCCCTGCGCCACCGGTTCGGCGCGGGCTGAGTGTCGCGCTTCGAAGGTCTCGCCCGCGGGTCTTGTGTCCGTTCGCGGCGGCGGGTCGATCGCCCGCTCACTGTTCCGGCGGGCGCCGGCCTTTCACTGGCCCATTCGTATGGTTCTAGGATCCTAGGACGCCATAGAGCGAGTGCCACGGGGCACGCGGCGATGCCCCGGCGCCTAGGGAGGGCCGGGGCATCGCGTCGGGCGTCGCCGGAGCGGTCAGTCGGTGGCGGTGAGGTTGTACACCGTGGTGCCGCCGATGGTCGTGGCCGTGAAGTTCTCGGATACCCAGGTGGCGATCTGCGACGACTCGGTGGCCTCGCCGTCCCGGCCACCCATCCCGCCGCCGCCCATGCCGCCACCGGAGATGTAGTAGGTGATGTCGCCGGCGGCCACGTACGCCTGGAACTCCACGAGCGTGGGGGAGGGGTCGCTGCCGTTCCAGCCGCCGAGGGCGATGACCGCGGTGCCGCTGGCCAGCTCGTAGCCGGCCGCCGACGTCGCCCCGCTCACGGCCGCGGCCCACGTGGTGGTGGTGGCCTTCAGAGCGGCGGTCAGCTCACTGTTGCTGCTGCTCCCGCCCATGCCGCCACCGGTACGCCCCCCGCTCCGTCCGCCGTCCGCCTGGTCCCCGCCCGGAACGGCCCCCGAATCCGGGGAGCCGGATCCGGTGGTGCCGCTGCCGGACGTACCCGGGAAGCCGCCCGGACCGCCCGCCCCGCCGAAGCCGCCGCCCCCATCGGGACCACCGCCCATGCCCGCGCCCGCCGCCGACGCCGGCCCGCTGCTCGGAATGCTGCCGGTGTGCGCCTCCCCGGCCGTCGCCGTCGCCCACGCCGCGCCGCCCGCCCCCGCCGACAGGACCCCGGCGAGCACCGCCACGACCGCCAGCCGCCGCAGCCGCAGGCTCGCCGACCCGCCGTGCCGCCCCGCGTCGCCGGGGCGGGCCGCGACGACCACGGTCACCGCGGCGAGCGTACCGGCGATCAATGTGGCCCACCGCAGAGCCGGCAGCCAGTCGGCGCGCCCGAGCAGCACGAACCCCCACACCGCCGTGCCGAGGATCATTGTCCCGAGCACCAGCCGCGCGGCGAACGACGTCCGGTAGAGCCACAGCACCCGCCCGCCCACGGCGACCATCGCGGCGATCGCCGGGGCGAGGGCGACCGTGTAGTACGGGTGGATGGTGCCGCTCATGTACGAGAACGTGACGCCGGTGACGAGGATCCACCCGCCCCACAGCAGGGCGGCGGCGCGGGCGCGGTCGGTGCGCGGCGCCTTCCAGGTGGCCGCCAGCACCGCCACGAAGCCGATCAGCGCGGCCGGGAGCAGCCACGAGATCTCCAGGCCCATCGCGGATCCGAAGAGCCGCCCGATGCCGGTGGCGCCGCCGAAGCTCGTGTTCCCGCCGCCGCCCATGCCTCCGCCGCCGCCACCGTTGCCGGACCCGCCGAGGATGCGGCCGAGCCCGTTGTATCCGATCGCCAGCTCCCACAGCGTGTTGTTGGTCGAGCCGGCGATGAAGGGCCGCGACGAGGCGGGCCACAGCGAGACGAGCGCCACGTACCAGCCGGCCGACACGAGCAGGGCGAGCCCGGCGACCAGGAGGTCACGGATGCGCCTGCCGAGGCCGGTGGGCGCGGCGACCAGGTACACCAGGGCGAACGCGGGCAGCACCAGGAACGCCTGCATCATCTTGGTGAGGAACCCGAACCCGAGGAGTACGCCGGTCAGCGCGAGCCACTTCCACGATGCTCTCTCCACGGCGCGCACGGTGGTGTACGCCCCGGCGGTCATGAGCAGGACGAGGAGTGCGTCGGGGTTGTCGTACCGGAACATGAGGACAGCGACCGGAGTCAGAGCGAGAGCGAGCCCGCCCAGCAGTCCCGCGACGGGGCCGAACCAGCGGCGGACGGTCGCGTACACCAGGAAGACCGACGCGACGCCCATGAGGGCCTGCGGGGCCAGGATCGCCCAGCTGTCGACGCCGAAGATCCGGGCCGACAGGCCCATGACCCACATCGCGGCGGGCGGCTTGTCGACGGTGATGGCGTTGCCGGCGTCGAGGGATCCGAAGAGCCAGGCCTTCCAGCTCTGGGCGCCGGCCTGCGCGGCGGCGGCGTAGAAGCTGTTGCCCCAGCCCGAGGCGGACAGGTTCCACAGGTAGAGCACCGCGGTGCCGGCGAGCAGCACTGTCAGGGCGATCCGCTCGGGGCCGAATCCGCGCCGCCGGAGGTGTGGCGCCGCGTCGTGGGGCGCGGCGACCGGGCGGTCCATCAACGTCGTCATGTCGATCACAGTGCTCACACGGGCTACGTGTGCTCTGTGGTGCCCCTGTGGGCCCTCTATGTGCTGTGATCGGCGTCGCCCGCCAAGATCTAGGGCGGTGGCGGTCGATCCGTGCCACGATGTGACCGATAGTCGGTTCAGGCGGGAGTCAATCCAAAAATGAGCAGCGAACACGTTTCCGACAGCGCCGAATGGCAGGCAGTGCAGGGCCACGCCGAGAAATTCGCGAGCGTGCACCTGCGGGAGCTGTTCGACAGCGACCCGCGGCGGGGTGAGAGGCTCACCGCCCAGGTCGCTGATCTCTACGTGGACTACAGCAAGAACCTCGTGACGGACGAGGTGATCTCGGCGCTGATCGCGCTGGCGGAGAAGGCGAAGCTGCGCGAGCGCACGGCCGCGATGTTCGCCGGCGAGCACATCAACGTGACCGAGGACCGGGCCGTGCTGCACACCGCGCTGCGGCTGCCGCGCGACGCGGCGCTGACCGTCGACGGCCAGGACGTGACGGCCGACGTGCACGAGGTCCTCGACCGGATGGGCGCGTTCAGCGACAAGGTCCGCTCGGGCGAGTGGGTCGGCGCGACGGGGCAGCGCATCAAGACCATCGTCAACATCGGCATCGGCGGGTCCGACCTCGGGCCGGTCATGGCCTACGAGGCGCTGAAGGCCTATGCGGACCCGGGCATCGAGGCCCGCTTCATCTCCAACATCGACCCCACCGACCTGTACGCGAAGACGCACGACCTGGACCCGGCGACGACGCTGTTCATCGTGGTGTCCAAGACGTTCGGCACGCAGGAGACGCTGACCAACGCGACCGAGGCCCGCAACTGGCTGCTCGCGGGTCTGGGCGGCGACGCGTCGGCCGTGGCGAAGCACTTCGTCGCCGTCAGCACCAACGCGAAGAAGGTCGCCGACTTCGGCATCGACACCGAGAACATGTTCGGCTTCTGGGACTGGGTGGGGGGCCGCTACTCGCTGCCGTCGGCCGTGGGCCTGTCTGTCATGATCGCGATCGGCAAGGAGCAGTTCGCGGAGCTGCTGGCCGGTTACCGCCGGGTCGACGAGCACTTCCTCAACGAGCCGCTGGAGCGCAACGTCCCGGCGCTGCTGGGCCTGCTCAACGTCTGGTACGACACGTTCCTGGGCGCCCAGTCGCACGCCGTGCTGCCCTATTCGCAGTACCTGCACCGCTTCGCCGCCTATCTCCAGCAGCTCACGATGGAGAGCAACGGCAAGCACGTGCGCCTGGACGGCGCCGCGGTCGAGTACCAGACCGGCGAGGTCTTCTGGGGCGAGCCCGGCACCAACGGCCAGCACGCGTTCTACCAGCTGATCCACCAGGGCACCAAGCTGATCCCGGCCGACTTCATCGGCTTCAGCGTGCCCAACCACGACACCGGCGAGATGCACGACCTGTTCATGTCGAACTTCTTCGCCCAGACCGGCGCCCTGGCCTTCGGCCGCACCGCCGCCGAGGTCGAGGCCGAGGGCGTCGCGGCCGACATCGTGCCGCACAAGGTCATGCCGGGCAACCACCCGACCACGACCATCCTCGCCGAGAAGCTCACGCCCTCGGTGCTGGGCCAGCTCATCGCCCTGTACGAGCACATCACGTTCACCCAGGGCACGATCTGGCAGATCAACTCGTTCGACCAGTGGGGCGTGGAGCTCGGCAAGGTCATGGCCAACCAGCTGGCGCCGCTGCTCACCGCGGCGTCCACGCCGGAGGCCACGAACGACTCGTCGACCGACACGCTGATCGCGCGGTACCGCGCCCAGCGCGGCCGCTGAGTTCTGTCACACCCCGGGCATAGGGTCTGATCCGTGGAGCTCACCGCTGATCAGGCCCGTGCCGTCCGGATGCGCAGCCTGCTGCTGACCCCGCTCGTCCGCCGGCCCGATGTCGCCGGGGTCGTCGAGTGGTTCGGCGCGATGCAGGCGCAGGACATGGCGAGCGGCCTGTGGTCGCTGGGCGCTCGCCTGCCCGGTTCCACGTCCGGTTCTGTGAGCGAGGCTCTGGAGCGCCGCGAGGCCGTTCGCACGTGGCCGATGCGCGGCACGGTCCATCTTGTGCCGCCGCGCGACGCCCGCTGGATGCTCGATGTGATGGGCGTCCGCGCCCTCGCCGGTGCCGCGAAGCGCCGTGAGACCATCGGCCTCGCGGCCGCCGACGCCGACCGCGGCGTGGAGATCCTGGGCGAGGCGCTGCAGGGCGGGGGCCGCTTCACGCGGGCCGAGTGCCTGGCCGCGCTGCGCGAGGGCGGCGTCGAGGCGAGTGGTCAGCTGGGCTACCACCTGCTCTGGTACGCGAGCCAGCGCGGCGTGACGTGCATCGCCCCGCACGTCGGCAAGGAGCAGACCTTCGTGCTGCTCGACGAGTGGGTCCCCGGCGCCGCCACCCCGGATCGCGACGAGGCCCTGGCCACGATCGCGCACCGCTATTTCCGCGGTCACGGCCCGGCCACCCGGCACGACCTGGCCCGCTGGACCGGCCTGACCCTCACCGACGTCAAGCGGGGCATCGCCCTGGCCGGTGACCGCCTGACCACCGTCGCCGTCGACGGCGTGGAGATGATCGCCGACCCGGCTCTGCTCGAGGAGGACCCGGCCCACCTCGAGGACTGGGCCGCGCTGCCCGGCTTCGACGAATACATGCTGGGCTACAAGGACCGCGACCTCCTGCTCACCCCGGAGCAGTTCGCGGCCGTGGTCCCGGGCGCCAACGGCGTCTTCCGCCCCACGCTGGTGGAGAACGGCCGCGTGGTCGCCACGTGGAGCCGTCCCGCCGGCAAGAGGACGATCACGGTCAAGCCCTTCGGCCGGCTGGACCGCGAGCGCACCGAGGCGGCCCTGGCGCCCTATGCGGCGTTCCACGGCCTACCGCTGCAGGTCACCTTCGAGTAACCCGGCCACCGCGTCCGCGCAGCCCCACGACAGGCTGACCCCGGCGCCGCTGTGCCCGTAGTTGTGCGCGATCACCTTGCCGCCCGCCTCCTCGCGCTCGACCCGGATGACGGGCCGCTGCGGCCGGATGCCGACCCGGTGGCCGAGCACCTCCGCCCGGCCGATCCGCGGGTCCACGGTGGCGCACCGCTCGACGATGCCCCGCGCGACCTGCGGGTCGGCCACGGGATCGTCGACGTCCTTGTCCGCGCTGCCGCCCAGCAGCAGCACGTCGCCCTGCGGGAGCAGGTAGGTCATCTCCTCCAGCTCGTCGGTGTGCTCGGCGAAGAACCGCGTGATCCCCGGGTTGCGCACGGCCACGAGCTGCCCGCGCACGGGCTCCATGTCCGGATCCGGTACGAGCTCCCGCGCCCCGATCCCGCTGCAGTTGACGACGATGTCGGCCCGCCGCAGCGCCTCGTCCACGGTCTCGAACCGGTGCGCGGACACCCGGCCGCCCGAGGACCGCAACCGCCGTTCCAGATAGCGCAGGTACGGCGGCATGTCGACGATCGGCGCCCGGTACCACCACCCGCTGCGGAAGCCGGGCGGCAGATCCTCGGGCGCAGCCACCCGGAAGTGCGGCAACTCCCGCGCCCACCCCGGCGCGGGAATCACGTGGCGCGACGCCTCGACCCCGTCCACCAGCCGCACCTCGGGCCGGCCGCGGCCGTGCAGATGACACAGCGTCTCGTACGTCCGCATGCTCCACCGCGGCACGTCAGGATGACTGGCGTAGATCGGGTCCCAGATCGCCCCGGCGGCCGCGGACGTGCACGCGTCGCGCCGGTGCGCGGCCACGACCCGTACCCGCGGCCGGGCCGGATCCTCGGCGAGCCGCACCGCGGTCGTCATGCCTGATACGCCGGCGCCGATCACGAGGACATCGGGTCGGGCAGAGGTCATCAGCCGACGCTAACCGCGCTCGTCCCGACCCCGGGAACATCATCGACATGAATATGCGGCGGCTGTCGACAAAGGCGTCCGCCGCTTGTCGGTGCCGCGGGGAAGATGCTAAAGGCCCTACGCTGTGCGCGTGACTGCATACCGGGCGTTGCAATCCGGGAAGCAATGCGGTCCAATCGAACGGCTGGCGGCACGTGCGGCTCGAGTTGCGTCGTGGAGTTCACGGGTCACCGTCGACCTCGCGGCCTCATGCGGCCTCTCGCGGCGGGTGGCACCGAACGTGGGGGATTGATGCTCATCGTGGGCGAGGTGCACACAGGACTGTTGCGCGGGCCCGCGCCGGTCACGGCGGAGGACGCACGTACGCTGGTCGATCTGGTCGTGGGCGAGCCGGTGCTCGTCTCGGAGCGGCCGATCGCGTACGTCCGCTCCCCGGCCGTGCCGGTCGGCATCGACTGCCCCCTGATCCCCGCGGGCACCAACCGGCAGGTACGCGGCATCGGCACGGTCCTGCAGCGGACCGCCGTCACCGGTGGTCACGTGATTCAGGGCTCCGCGCACGCGACGATCGAGCCGGCGCCGGGCACCGCGCGCGAACCGTGGTCGTACTATCTCGCCCGGCCCGGTGTCGTGGAGACGGTCGGCAAGGCGGGACCGGACGTTCTCGCCGCCGCGCTGGCGGCGCCGGTGCCGGGCACAGTGGATCTCGGGGCGATCGCGGCCCGGGGTCTCGGCCGGGTGCAGGACTCCCGTCCCGGCCGCTCCGCGCTCAAGTCCGGGCGTACGCGCCTGCGCTGGCTGGTGGAGACGGGCGCTCCGCAAGTCTCGGTGCGGTTCACCTTGCGCCGCGACGACCAGAGAATGCTCCACGTGACGGTGCCGGACGGCGCCGCGGCCAGTGCGTGCGCGGTCGCGGAGGACGTCGCCCTGCACGACTGGCTGCTCACCAGCGTGCTGGCCGCCGTCCGCAAGGCCGCCCCCGGTGTCCTGGAGCGCGGCGAGGCACTGCGCCGGCTGACCCCGGTCATCGACTATCTGCTGCACCTGTGGATGCCGGACGCCCGCGGCGACGACCTCTCCGGAGCGGTGTGGGCAGCGCTGGAGACCCGCCCGGGCTTCAGCCGGCAGTGGGACACCGTCGTCGCCCGCATCCGTGACCAGCTCTCCGCCGGGGCCGTGGCCTCGCTGGCCGGGCTGGTGGCGGCGAAGCCCGCGCCGGCGAGCCCCCGGTGACCACGTCGGCGCCTCCGGTGGCGCCTCCGTCCAGCGTCACCCGGAAGATCCTGACCACGGCCGCCACCGGCGGCCTGACCTTCCTCATCACCAACGCGGCCAATGTGCCGCCGGACACGAGCCTGACCCTGTCCATCCTGATCGGCGGCATCGCGCTGCTCGTCCGCTTCCTCGTCGACTTCGACCGCCGGCTCAGCAGAGTGGAACGCCTGGAGCAGGACGGCCTGGCCGAGACCAAGCAGCTGGTCACCGACACGTTCGCCGACATCAGCGAGGCGACCGACCTGCACAGCATGATCGGCGTGTCGGTGCTGGAGGAGGAGGCGATCCGCGACCTGGTGCGCAACGCCGCCCGGATCTCCGCCGCGCAGCCCGCGATCATCCACCACTTCGTGCAGGCCAAGATCGTCCAGACGTCGGACCTGCTCAAGCAGATCGCCGACGGGGGCACGGCCACCTACGACGGCGAGGACCGGGAGTGGCTGCTCGGGCTGACCTGCAACGCCACGGCCAGCATCGACGCGATCAGCATGGCCGCGGTCGACCACGGGCTGTGGCAGAGCGAGATCGGCCAGCGCTATCTCGACGCCCAGCGTGACGCCGCCGCGACGGGGAAGAAGGTGCGCCGGATCTTCGTGCTGGACACCGCCGACGACATGGGTGACAAGGACCTGGCCCTGGCCTGTACGGAGCAGACGCGGCTCGGCATCGAGGTGCGCCTGCTGGTCCGCGCCGACGTGCCGCAACAGCTGCGCGTCCAGGTGCGTGACCTGATCGTCTTCGACGACACCCTCGCGTACGAGACCACTCCCACCGTGTCGGACCCGCGGCACGCCCAGATCGCCGAGACCCGCCTGGTGCTCACCGGTCAGCGGGTCCAGCGGCGCGTGAAGCTGTTCCGCGAGCTGTGGGAGGTGGCGCGCGATCCGGACCCGCCCGACGATCAGAGGAAGACGTAGCCGACCCGGTCGACGACCTGCCGGGGCAGTCTCACCGCCTCCCCGGCCGCCCGCCCGGCGACCAGCTCCGCCAGGGGCGCCGGCACCGCGAACTGACCGAGGATCGTCCGGACCGCCACCTCGATCGGCAGGAACCGGGAATCCATGACGGAAACCGTGCGGTACGCGCGGAAGGGCGCCGACCGCGGATGGAGCTGGACCACGGCGGGCATCGCCGCCCACTCGTCGGGCAACGAGCCGGGCGCGAAGAATCTCGGCTCCGCCACCGCCTCGCCCCGGAACCGGACGAGACCCAGCCGTTGCACCTGCCACACCGCGGCCAGGAACGGGCAGGACCACAACCGGTCGCCCTTCGCCTCGCTCCACAACTCGATGTCCACAAAGATCGAGTGGTTCCGGGCGGCGCTCTGCCGGGGCGGCTGCCACGACTGCGGTGCCGTCATCGCGGCCGTCGCCTCGGCGCTGGGGGAGCGCTCGCCGTTGGTCAGCCAGCCGGTCACCGACAGCGGGGGACGCGAGCCGTCGAAGCCCTCGGCCGGCTCGCCGACCAGATGACTCTCGACGAGCCGGGCGAGCTCGACGCCGTCGGCCGTCGCGCACCCGGACTCCCGGGCGATGTAGTCGATCTCCAGACCCGCTTCGGCCGCCGCTTCCACGACCTGGCCGACCACGCCGCGGGGTGTGCCGAACCGCGTGAAGTAGTCGTCGATCAGGAAGCAGGTGCTCACCCGCGGCGCGGACTTCGCCGTGACGGACGCGCGGGCGGCAGCGGCCCAGGGCGCGACGCGGCGGAACTGCTCGGCGAGGTGGGCGGGCCCGGCCGCGAAGTCCTCCATGTAGAGGTGGCCCAGCTCGAGGGAAAGGTGCGACAGCGGAGTCGAGCGGATCCGCTGGGCGGCGGTCTCCTCGACGAACGTGCCCTCGGGGATCACAGGCCCAGCCACGCCTCGTCGTCGAAGAGCCGCTTGGCCAGCTGCTCGAAGGCGGTGACCGACTCCTGGTTCGCCGTCCCGTGCAGCATGACGTCCTGGTTGGACAGCAGCTGCTCCCGCCACTGCAGCACCGGGTCGAGGGGGATCTCGCCGAGCACCACCGAGCGCCCGACGCCCTGGGCCCCCGCCAGCTCGTGCAGCCCGCGGTCGGTGCGGTCGAGCCAGGCGAGCTGCTCGGGCCGCAGACCCGTCTGGCTGGGGGCGGCCGGATCGAGGACAGCGGTGCGGACGAACCGGACGGCGCGGCGCAGGGCGGCGGGGTCGTGGCCCCGGGCGCGGCCGGCCTCGAGCAACCCGTGCGGACCCTGCACCAGCCCCGCCGCGGCGATGATGTGCTGGCGCGTCCAGCGATGGAACACCAGCCACCGGGCGTCCACGCCGGCCATGTCCGGGTGGGCGGTCGCGGCGAGGGCGATCTCCGTCGCGTACGAGCGGCCGGCGCTCAGATCGACGACGGCCAGGTCGAACTCGTCCTCGGCGCGGCGGAAGAGGCGTACGCACCGCTCGACCATCTCCGCGGTCGCCCGGAACTCGCTGCCGCCACGGTCACCGGGGACCAGCGTCAGCATCCCGGCCCCCGCCGGCCGGGTCAGCAGCACGTCCCGCTCCGACTCGGCCCAGACGTCGATGCGCAGCGGCTCCTCCGCGCGCCCCAGGAAGAAGTCGTGCAGCCCGCCGCCCGCCACCCCGGCCAGGACCTCGGGCAGCTCGAAGATGGCCCCGGAGGTCGGGCTGCCGAAGTCGAAGTCGAGATAGACGCAGTCCTTGCCGTCGAGCGCCGTGCGGTACGCCAGATTGCAGCTGGTCACCGACCGGCCGGTGCCGCCCTTGTCCGAGGTCGCGAAGATGAGCACGTCACATCGTCCCGTGCGTCGCCTGCCGGGCCGCCGAGAGCCGGTCGAGCCGGCGCAGGACGTCCTGGGCCACGGCCACCGCCACCCCGGGGCGCTCGCGCCGGCGGTTCCGCGCTCGTTCCAGGTCGATGCCTATCTGCTTGAGCTCGGCGGCCAGGGAGTCGCCGCTGTAGGTGGAGTTGTTGAGCCGCTCCCGGTCGTAGAGGTGCTCCGCCTCGATCAGCAGCTCCGCGGCGATGTCGGCCAGCAACTCGCTGCGCAGCGGCGGTTCGTTGATGATGTGCGAGGCCGTCACCAGGCAGTCGACCACGCGCTTGGTGTAGTACCAGGAGACTTCCGTGAACTTGACGTCCAGCTGCGGGAAGGCGCCCGCGGGCTGGTCCCACAGCCCGTCCGTGAGCCCGCCGGTCAGCGAACGGTTGTCCAGGTGACGCCACAGCTCGTCGGCGAGGTCGAGCAGCCGGCTCCGCGCCGTGCCGTCGGCGAGCAGCCCGGCCAGGTTGAGGGTGCGGCGCAGCAGGAGCGGGGAGATGTCGGCGACCGTCCAGGCCAGCTTGGGCCCCCCGGCCGTTTCGCTGCCCTCCAGTACGAACCTGAGGCCGGGGTGGTGCACGTCGAGCGCGGGTTCGCGTTCGGTGGACCGCCGCGTGATCCGGCTGCGGTTGGCGACCTCTTCGAGCACGTCGGCGACCCGGCTCAGGTCGGCGTCGGGGGCCCGTACGGCGATCTGGTTCTGCACCATCATGCCGCTCACCAGCAGCGTGAAGTAGTCGGCCTCCACGCCGTCCGTCGTGCGCCAGGGCAGATCCTCGAGCGGCCAGCGGGCCTGGCCGAAGCCGGCGATCGCCGCCCAGTACGACCGGGTCAGCTCGAAGCGCAGCTGCAACGACTGCGCGAGCTTGAGCTGGGCCTCGTCGAGCAGGCCGAGCAGCCGGGTCCGTTCCGACGACAGCGCCTGGATGGCGTCCAGGGCCACGGTGGTGAAATACAGGTACGGGGCGTTCTGGGCCCGGCCCGGACGCTGCACGCCCACGTCGGACGTCTCGATCTCCGGCGCCTCCTGGACGATGCCCCAGCTCCAGCCGCACTCGAAGAGCCGGTTGGGCAGGTCGAACTCGCCGCTCTCCTTCGTGCCGGACCCGATGGTGACGTCGTCGCGCAGCCGGGCGTTGATCTCCCGCAGCGCGTTGCGCAGCTCCTCGACCACTTGCCGGGTGGGCCGCCGGTCCTGGTTGACCATCCGGACCAGCTCCTGGCCGAAATCGTCCTCGGCCGAGAACACGTTGACGGCGAAGCTGCGCAGGAGTCCGACCATGGCCGCGGTGAGCCGCTTGCTCGCGGCGCGCTCCAGCTCGGCCACCTCGTCCAGGAGCTCCGGACGGGTCACGATCTGCCGGAAGATCCGGGTGAAGCCGATCGTGGCCAGCATCAGCGTGATGCTCACCGAGAACGAGTCCACCACGTCGAGGCGGCGCTGCTGCGGCTCGATCTCCGCGCCGGGCTCGCCGGGCTCGAAGTAGGTGTCGCCCGAGAAGATCGGCGTGCCGTCCGCGTCGGTGTAACGGTCGACGTACTTCTTGAGCGCCCGGACCAGGCGTTGCGGCACCTGCACGTGCGTGCCCATGGCGTCGAGCGCGTCCAGCACGTCGCGCTCGGCGACGTTGGGATTGTCGAGGCGGAACAGGGGGATCTCGGTGGCGGGCGCCAGGACGCAGAGAAGCTGCTCGGCGTCGCTGATGGAGTTGGCGCCGTCACGGCCACCGAACTGCCAGTCACCGTCCACGAAGGACAGCCGGGCGGTCGAGCGCCACATGTCGAGGAGCTGCTGGCGTGGTTGGATCTGCATCGGGTTGCCGTCACCTACCCGTCGGTCGGGCCTCGCCGGTTCGCTACACCATCTTGCGTCCGGTCGCGACGATCATGCCGCCGTAACCGTCGCGCAGGTCCTTGCTGTCGACAGTGGTGATTGTGACATCCCGCGCAACCCCCGCGAGGGCCCGGACGATGTCATCCTCCTCGACGGAGCACGCGGGAAAGTTGACGTTGCCGACCCGGTAGCCCGAGGAATTCTTCATGAAGGCGGCGGCGAACGGGGCGTGCCTGCGCAGCGAGCCCACGAACTTGCCGACGGCCCGCTGGAACTCATCCTCCCGGGTGGTGATCGACTCCGCGACGAAGAACATCGTGCCCATGTCGTAACGGCCCGGCTCGAGGCGGAACAGGTTTCCCTTGGTCACGTGCGCGCGCCGCGACAGCAGGTCGAGCGGATCATTGATCTTTCCGTACGCGTCGCGGTCGAGCGCCATCTCCGACCAGAACTGCCACCACGAGTCGTTCGGCTTCCTCAGCTGCTGGTCGAGCCAGGAGCAGTTGGACGACGCCCGTTCGAAGAGCGTGATCTCCGAGGTGAAGGGCAGCATGGCGAGCGCGGGATAGAGATTCGCACCGGCGCCGACGTCGATGGCATGGCGCAGCCAGGTGTCCGGATAGCGCCGCCGGCAGTCGTCGAAGAACGAGGTGACGATGCCGATGATCTGGCGATCGTCCGGCCGGAGCATGCCGTAGTTGTGATCGAAGTAGGCCTCGGAGTCGAACTCGTCCCAGTCGACGTCGAGATTGCCGATCATCTTCCAGGTGTCCGCATGGCCGGCGCGCGCCTGCTCCGTCCATGACGTCGTCGTGACGGTCACGGACGGCGATCTCTCTGCAGGCTTCGCCACGGATATCCTCCGGCGCTCCGGGCGCGTCGGCGCAGACAGGTCGCCCTCAGCCCAGAGTAGGCCCTCGGCACCCATCACGCTGAGTGCAACATTTTCACATGTTGCGACCACCCAACGTCGACGCGTCTCACTGGTCCAGTTCCATTACAGCAAATGGCACTAGCCCGTTGTGGCGAATCCCCTGAGGGACGCAACCATGGCGGGCTTTGGGGGCAGACGATAGGGCGCCGGTTTTGGGTGGTCAAGTCTGCTGGTCAGAGCGCGTCGCGGGGTTCGGCCGAGGTGAGGGGCCCGCGGCGGGCGAAGGATGTGATCCATCACGGTCGATGAGCGTTTCCGTGCGCCGGTCGCCCTGATGCTGGTGACGGCGCTCCGGCCACAGTAATCGCCGGGGTCAAGGATGGTTCGAGTGGTCAAGCGGGCACGCCCGCCCGCCGGTGCCGCGAACGCGCCTGCCGGTCGATGATCAACGGTTCGCATGGCTCATGCGGATCACCTGGAAGGCTGTCCCCCCGAAATGGTGATGACCCGAACGAAGGATGTCACGGCTCGCCGGCGCCTCTCGCATCGTGCTGCTCCGGCGCTTCGGCAGCCTGCCACATCTGATCGAACCGTCTGCGGCGATCCGCCACTCGCCAGTCCGGGACCAGGGTCACGCTCGCGATGGCCGGACGTGCTTCCGCTTCCACCAGCGGGGCGGACCGCAACTCGTGGCTGAGGCTCCCGTCGAAGAGGATGAAGTCGACCGTGTCCGTGGGGAGCGGGAAGTCCAGCTTGGCCGGTTGCAGCACCCGGATCTCCGCGCCGATCGCCCGATGGGGAGCGAGCACGGAACTCAGCAGTGACTCGTCCGCCTGGGTGTCCTCGTCCAGCAGGAACAGCCGGCGGATCCGGACCCCGCGCTCGGCTATGGCTCGGCGCTGCCCGGCCGGACGCAAGGGGACGCTCAGGTGTGGTGCGGGACGCACTTCCGGTCGGTCTTTGACTGTGAAATATTTGTTCAGGCAATGATGTTGTGAGGGCCGTACGGAACGGGCCGAGCCTGGAGGTCGGGATCATGAAGGAACGCACTGTTGTCGTTGTGTCGGCCGGGTTGAGTCAGCCCTCGTCGACGCGGCTGCTGGCGGACCGGTTGGCCGCGGCGGTGGCTGCGCAGGCCGGTGATCAGGGCGTCAACGTCACGATCAGGAACGTGGAGCTGCGGGACGTGGCGCACGATCTCATGAACCACATGCTCACCGGATTCCCGCCCGCTTCGCTCAAGGCGGTGCTCGACGAGGTGGAGGCCGCGGACGGGCTGATCGCTGTCACGCCCGTGTTCAATGCTTCGTACAGTGGGCTCTTCAAGTCGTTCTTCGATGTCCTGGACAAGGACGCCCTGGTCGACAAGCCGGTGCTGATCGCGGCGACCGGAGGCACCGCGCGGCACTCGCTGGCGCTGGAGCACGCGCTGCGGCCCATGTTCGCGTACCTGAGGGCGGTGACGATGCCCACGTCCGTCTTCGCGGCCTCCGAGGACTGGGGCGGCGACGAGGACGCGCTGCACGGACGCGTCGAGCGGGCCGGCGGGGAGCTGGCCCGGGAGCTGTCGCGGCGCGAGCCGGTGACGGTGGCCGATCCGTTCGCGCTGACCGCGTCGTTCGAGGAGATGCTCGCCCGCGGGGCCTGAATTCCGGCTCGGGCGGTGGCGAGGCCGCCGGCGGGGTACACATTTGACTGAGGCGCGCTTTCGAAGGGGAACATCATGGGCGAGATCGTGCTCATCCGGCACGGGCAGACCGAGTGGAGCGCCAACGGGCGGCACACGTCGTACACGGAGCTGGAGCTGACCGAGACCGGTGAGCAGCAGGCCCGGCTGGCGGGGGAGCGGCTGCGGGGGCGCAGCTTCGCCGCGGTGATCTCCAGCCCGCGCAAACGGGCGCTGCGCACCGCCGAGCTGGCCGGCCTCACCGTCACCGAGACGACCGAGGACCTCGCCGAGTGGAACTACGGCGAGTACGAAGGCATCACCACCAAGACCATCCACGAGACCCGCCCCGGCTGGTCGCTGTGGCGCGACGGTGCCCCGGGCGGCGAGACTCCCGACGAGGTCGCGGCGCGGCTGGACCGGGTGCTCGCGCACGCGCGCACCTTCCTCGAGCAGGGTGACGTGGCGCTGATCGCGCACGGGCACTCGCTGAGGGTGGCCGGGGCGCGCTGGATCGGCCTGCCCGCCAGTGGAGGCGGCCTCCTGCGCCTCGACACGGCGACGGTGTCGACGCTCGGCTTCGAGCACGGCAACCCCGCGATCGACACCTGGAACGCCGCCTGACACCTGCCGGCCAACGGCCGGTCGTCGCGGCGCCCGGCCGTCGTGCGCCGGCTCCTTTCCCGGTACGCCCGGCAGCCTGTCGTCGCAACGACAGCGCACCATCTGCGTGAGTGCGGCGGACGTGGCGTGCCGGCGACGCTGTGTGAGGCAGACGACGGGGCTCGCGGCGCAGGAAGTGACTTGTGCCGTATGGCTCGTGCGTGCGCGTGGGCTGCAGGAAGTGGCGTATCGACCTCTGGTGCGGCGTCGCGAGCGTGGTGCGCGGGGCTTGGCGGCACGCTGGTCGGCCGGCGACGCGTTGCGTGGGTGCGGTGGTCAGAGCGGCGCCAGGCCGGGGATGCCGTATCTGTCGTCGAGGACCTGCATCGCGGCGCCGGCGGCGATGACGTCCTCGCCCAGGCTGGTGAGGGACAGGTCGACGGTCAGCCAGTCGGCGCGGGGGACCTCGGTGCGCAGGGCCTGCTCGACGGCCTGCCGATAGACGTCACCGTGGGCGAGCAGGTCGGCGCCGGCGAGGACGACGTGGGACAGGTCGAGGGTCTGGAGCAGGTTGACCACGCCGACGGCCAGCACCCGGGCGGCTGTCTCGAGGTCGCCGCGCTCGACCGCCCGGTCGTGCACGGCCTCCAGGCAGCCCCGGCGCCCGCACACGCACGCGGGACCGTTCAGCTCGACGACCGTGTGACCGAACTCGCCGGCGTTGGTGTGGGCGCCGCGATGGGCCGCGCCGTTGAGCCAGAGGCCGGCCCCCACGCCCGCCTCGACCATGATCAGCGCCGCGTCACGGAACGCCGCGCCGCGCCGCCAGCCCTCCGCGGTGACGCCCGCCGTGACGTCCTTGTCGACGTGCACCGGCAGCCCCAGGGCCTCGGTCGCGAACTCCACCAGCGGCACGTCGTGCCAGTGGCGCAGCCGGTGCGCGCCCCGGACCGTGCCCGCGGCGTGGTCGAGCGGGCCGATCATGCCGATCCCGACGCCCGTCAGCCGCCCGGACAGATCATGCGCGCGCCCGGCCTCGTCGATCAGTCCGGCCATCGTGTCGACCAGCTGACCGGGCGTGAAATCGGGCGGCAGCGGCGTCACCGTGGACCACAGCACGGTGCCGGCCAGGTCGGTCAGGACCATCCGCAGCGTACGCCGGGAGACGTGCGCGCCCAGCGCACAGCGACTCCCCGCCACCAGCTCGTAGACGCCCGCCGGGGCCCCGATGGCCGGCCGGCGCACGCCCGCGGGGGCGACGACGCCCTCGTCCATGAGCCGGGTGAGGATCTTGGAGACGGCCTGGAGGGTGAGTCCGGTGGCCTCGGACACGGTCGTGCGCTCGAAGGTGCGCAGGGTGCGGGCAAGGGTCATGACCAGGGCGTCGTTGTAGCCCTTCAGGAACGTGAGGTCCGCGGCGGTGCGGTGCATGGGATCACAATACCCCTTGCGCAACGCCGTTGCTAAAGTCGTCGGCGTGGACCCATTGACCCCTCGCCGTCGCTGGACGGCTCTGCTCGCACTCGCCCTCGGCGGCGTCGCGGTCGGCCTGACCGAGTTCGTCGCCATGGGCCTGCTGCCCGAGATCGCCCGGGGTCTGCTCGGCGCCGAATACGCCCGATCCTCCTCCGACGCGGTCGCCCACGCCGGCTGGATGATCACGGCCTACGCGCTGGGCGTGGTGGTCGGCGCGCCGACGATCGCCGCCCTGACCGCCCGCGTGGCCCGCAAGAAGCTCGTCATCGGCCTGCTCGTGCTCTTCGTGGCGGGCACCGTGGCCTCGGCCCTGGCGCCCACGTTCGAGCTGGTGCTCGCCGCCCGGTTCGTCGCCGCCCTGCCGCACGGCGCCTATTTCGGCGCGGCCGGCCTGCTCGCGGCCACCCTCATGGGCCCGGGCAACGAGGCCCGCGGCTTCGCGGCCGTGCTGGGCGGCCTGACCGTGGCCAACCTCGTGGGTGTGCCGCTGATCACCAAGCTCGGCCAGGCGACCGACTGGCGCGTCGCCTATCTGACCGTCGCCGGGGTGTTCCTGCTCACCCTGCTCGCCGTCGCCCTCACCGTGCCCGAGGTGAGGGCCGCCGAGGGCGGGTCGCCGGCCGCTGAGCTCCGCGCGCTGCGCCGTCCCCAGGTCTGGCTGGTGGCCTCGACCGCCGCCATCGGCTTCGCGGGCTTCTTCGCCATCGACAGCTACATCGCGCCCGTGACGACCGACGTGGCGGGCCTCTCCGCGGGCACCGTGCCCTGGGTGCTGGTCGCCGTGGGCCTGGGCATGACCGTGGGCAACGCGCTCGGCGGCTGGCTGGCCGACCGCAACCTGCGCCGCGCCATGCTCGTGGGCTTCCCGGCCATGATCGCGAGCAACGCGCTCTTCGCCCTCGTCGCCGGCAACACGGCCGGTCTGTTCGTCGCCGCCTTCCTCATCGGCGCCACGTGTCTCTTCCTGGCCCCGGCGCTGCAGGGCCGGCTCATCTCCGTGGCCCCCGGCGCGCAGCTGATGGGCGCCGCGGTCAACCAGTCCGCCATGAACATCTCCAACAGCCTCGGCGCGGCCCTCGGCGGCGCGGTGATCGCCCACGGGCTCGGCTACCGGGCTCCGGCCTGGGTCGGCGTCGTCCTGGGCGTGATCGGCTTCGGGCTGGCCGTCGTCAGCTTCACCCTCGACCGTCGCGGGACGACCATCCCCGCGGAGGAGGCGCCGATGGTTCCCGCTCTGCCATGAGATCGGCGGTGCTGCGCCGGGCCGCTGTGAGCCGGCGCTGATGCCCCGGGTTGCTGTGATCCGGCGCTGATGCCCCGCGTCGCCGTGAGGCCGGTGGCGTTGCGCCGTCTTGCCGGGAGGTGGCGGCCGGGCTTCGGCTTGTCGCGGGCTGGCGGTCCTGCGTCAGCTTGCTGGGAGGTCGGGGGCGGTGGGCCGGCTTGGCGGGAGGGCGGTGGTTCGGCGGCGCCTGACTGTGAGGCCGGCGGCTCCGGTCCAGGTCAGGCCGGTGAAGAGGGCGATGCGTTCCAGGAGTCCGCTGGGGGTGTCCGGCCAGATGCCATAGGCGTCGAGCAGGACGAGGATCGTTGCGGCGGCGAAGGCGAGGGTCATCACGGTGGCGACGATGCGGGCGTAGCGGCGTGGGCCGAGCTTGAGGGTGGCTTGCAAGCCGGTGAGGAAGACCAGGATGCCGGCGGCCTGGTGGAGTTGGCCGACGAGGGTGGTCGCCGGCGGGGTGCCGGGTGGGAAGCCGAGGCCGGGGTCGGTCGGGAGGGCTGCGGTCAGGGCGAGACCGGCGGCGCAGGCCAGGACCCAGGGGGCGGCCCGGCTGGGCGAGCGGCCGGGGCGGGTTGCAGGCCGTCGGTCCAGCCCCAGCCGGCGATCAGGTTGGTCGGCGGGGCTGTGGGGTGAGTGGGTAGCGGGGGGCTTCGCGCCGGCTGCAGGGGTGCCGGCGGTGGGGGCTGAGGGCTGGGTGTGGCGGCGCAGTGCCAGGGCGTAGAGGGCCAGCCACAGGCTGCACAGGGCGACGTTGAGGGTGCCGTGCCAGGCTTGGGGGCCCAGGGCCAGCTGGCTGACCCAGTTGCGCCAGGGGTCGTAGCCGGGGCGGGTGGCGCTGTCCAGGGTCACGACGGCGATCATCTGGACGGCGGCGACGGCGCCGAGGGTCAGGGTGACGTTGCGGCGGGGGTGGGGGTGCCGTGCGAGGCGGGCAATGCGCACCTCCTGAGCAGTACCACGGGGCTCCAACCGGCGACGTCACCGGCTGGCCCCGGGCGGATCGGTCAGGCGGAGACCTCGCGCAGGGTTGTCAGGAGGTCGGCCTTGGCGGTGAAGATGCGTCGCTGGCGGGCCGCGCCGGTGCCTTCCGAGCGCACTCGGGCCAGCTCCTCCCGGACGGTGCTGTCGTCGCCGAGTTGGTGCAGGGCCTTCGATGCGTACGCGGTCAGGTCGTCCACCACGTCCCACGCCGGCCGGGCCGTGCCTGTGCGCGCGTCCAGAAGCATGCCGTCCAGGCCGTTGCGCGCGGCGCTCGCGTGGGCCGCTTCCAGGGCGTGATCCGGTACGTCCCCCGCGTCGGCGTCCGAGGCGAGGATCGTGACGACGAGGGCCCGGACGAGTCCCGCCACGAGCACCGTGTCCGCGGCGGTGAGGCACACGTCGGCCACGCGGATCTCGACCGTCGGCCAGGTGGCGGACGGGCGGGCGTACCAGAGGATCATGGTTTCGTCGAGGATGGCGCCGCCGGCGGCGTACTCGGCGACCGCCCGGTCGAAGTCGGCGCCGGACCGGAAGGGCGGGGTCGGGCCGAGCAGAGGCCAGCGCCGGAGTTGCATCGACCGCCAGCTGGCGTGGTTCGTGTCCGTGCCCTGGTAGAACGGCGAGTTCGCGGCGATCGCCTGGATCACCGGCAGCCAGGGGCGCAGGCCGCGGCACGCCCGGATCGCCGCCTCCCGGTCCGGGACGCCCACGTGCACGTGGCAGCCGCACACCGCCGCGTCCGCTCCGATCGGGCCGTAGTGGCGCGTGATCGTGCGGAAGCGGGCGTTGTCGGGCGGGTCGCGGTCCGGGTCGGCGACCGGGGTCGCCCCGATCGGCGTGAGGAGGGCGCCGGCGGCGGCTGCCGACTCCGCGGCCGCCGAGCGGATCAGGGTGATTTCCCGGCGGAGCTCGTCCAGCCCGGGGCAGACCGGCGTGACCATCTCCAGCATGCTGCCGCGGAACTCCTGGCGGCTCTGGGCGCGTACGGCGTCCGGCAGCCCCGCGACGACCTTGTCCGCCAGTGCGGTGTTGCGGCCGGTGTCCGGGTCGAGCAGCAGGTACTCCTCCTCGACGCCGAGCGTCGGCGCGACGAAGTCACCGAGCGTCGGCGCGACGGAGTCCCCGGCCGTCGGCGCGGCGGAGCCACCGAGCGTCGGCGCCGCGAACGGGACCGGGGCGGACGAGCGGGTCACGAACGTCCCGCCGGGGCGCGCGTCGCGGTGAGAAGGACCACGGCGAGCCGCTCGGCGTGGGCGTAGGCGGAGTCGAGATCCTCGCCGTACACGTCGGGGTCGAGCTCGCGGTAGTCCCAGCTCAGGTCCGTGCCGTCGAGGTGCTCGGCGATCGCGGCGCGCAGCGGGTCACGGCCGGCGACGACACCCGTACCGCTGAGGAGCACCAGGGAACCGCCCGGCTGGAGCCGCTGCACCGCCGTGTCCACGACGGCGAGGGTGAGCCCGTGGCCCTCGGGGCCGCCGCCGTCACGGTAGGCGCGGCCGGCCGGGTCGATCATGAAAGGCGGGTTCGACACGAGCAGGTCGAACCGGCCCGGTACGTCGCTGAGCAGGTCACTGTGCCGCGGACGGACGTTCGGGGTGCCGGCCAGCCCGGCGTTGACGCGGGTGCACCGCAGCGCGTCCGGGTTGATGTCGACGGCGAGCACCTCGGCGTCGCGGGCCCGCTTCGCCACCGTGATCGCGCCCGCGCCGGTGCCGCAACCGATGTCGGCCGCGCGGCGCACCGGGGCCTCGCGCCGGGCGAGCAGGGCCGCGGCGGCGTCCGCCATCCGGTAGGTGTCCGGGCCGAAGAACACGGACCCGGCCGCGTCGGTCGGGAAGGCGGAGTGCACGAACAGCTCGTCGTCGTACGTCGAGAAGCGCACCGTGCTCCGCGACAGGCCCTCGCCCGCGGGCTCGACGACCCCGGCCGCCTCGAGCAGGCCGGCGATGTCGGGGGGCAGCGTGCCCGGCGCGTACGGGCGGCTCCAGCCCAGCACGTCGCGCAGGTCACGCGCCACGGCGTGCTCGGGGCGGCTGTTGACGCGTGCGTGGGTGGCTGGCGTGACCGTCGTGAACGTGTAGCCCTGCCGCTTGAGCACCGCGCCGAGTTCGAGGAGGGCGGCGGTGCCGGTCGTGGTGTCGGTCGTCGTGATCACGGAGCCCGCATCCCCGGATCGGCGCCGACTATGCGCACGGTTTTGTCCCGTCCTGAGCTGATCACCAAGCCGGGCGCGCCCCGATCGGGGGACGGCGGGAACTCGTCCGGGGGACGCGGAGAGATCGTCCGGGGCGCGCGGCGGAACTCGTCCGGGGCACGTGGCGGGGACTCGTCCGGGCGACCCTGGGGGACTCGTTCACCCGGCGGGAGGCGTCCTGTTCACCGCCCGGACAGGCGAGTCGATCATTGTCATCGGACACACAGGTTTCCCACACGCAGGCCCAAGGCTGGCGGCGAAAGGTGGGGGTGCGCAGGGAACGATCGTACGGCTTGGGGGAGTCCGATGCTTGTGCAGCTGAACCGCACCGACCAGAACCGGGCGTTCGCGCCGAACACCACGCCCGCCGCGGCGCCGGACCTCAACGAGCCGCGGCCCGCGCCCGTGGTCGTCGTCCTCGGCTACGCCGGGCGGGCCGCCGGGCTCGCGGCCCATCTGCCGGGCGGGTGGTCCGTCCGGGCCGCGACAAGCTTCGACGAGGTACGCCCGGACGAGATCGTTCTCATCAGCGGCGCCCGCGAGTGGGATCTCGTCTCGGCCCGCGCGGTGCTCCCGAAGCGCACGGCCGTCGTGGCCCTCGTCGACGACGACGCCCCGGCCGAGCTGGTGGCCGCCGTGCTGACGGCCGGGGCCGACGCCTGCGTACGCGGTGGTCAGCCCGCCATCCTCGCCGGTCACCTCGTCGCCTGCCGGCGCCGCCAGCTCGCCGACCGCTGGATGAACCTCGAGCGCACCTTCCCGAACCTCTGACCGCCCGCGCCGCAGTGAGGCTGCCCGCGCCGGGGTGAGGGCCCGTTCGGGACGGGTGAAGGCCGGGCGCAGCACGAGCGACCGCGCCGGCGTCACGGGGACGCCGGCCCGGTCATCACCGCGGGGAGCCTCAGGAGGTCGCGCTCGCCGAGGGGGCCGGGGCGAGCGCCTTGCAGGTGTCGACGGCTGCCTTGACCTTGGCGTCGCTCGTGTCGGGCTGCCGGCCGTCGGTCAGCGTGACGCCGTGGTCCTTCAGGCAGTTGGTGTAGGCGGCGTTGGCTCCGTTGCGCCCGCCGCCGTTGCCGTTGCGGCCGGCGCCGAAGCTCGGGCGGACGGACGCGCAGGCCGCCTGGGCCTTGTCCCATGTGTCCTGGTCGACGTTGTCCGGCTTCTGCATCATGCCGCCGCCCGGGAAGCCCCCGCCGCGGTTGCCGCCACCCGGGCCCCCGCCGCCGGGACCCGCGCTGCCGGACGGACGCGGCTGGCCGGACGGGAAGCCACCTTGCGGCCCACCCGACGGGAAGCCGCCCTGCGGACCGCCCGACGGCGCGCCGGAGGGCCGCACCCGCGCCCCGCCCGACGGCATGGTGATCGTGACGCCGTTCTCCTGCAGGCAACTGGTGTACGCGGCGAAGGCGCTGGTGCCGCCCGGCCCGTTCCCGTTGTCGCCGCCGCCGGTGGCATCGTCGGAGCCGCCGCCGCACGCCGCGACGGAGAGCACGAGCGCCGCGGAGGTCACGAGCAGCCCGGCGAGCCGGCGGGGGGACGACATTCTGTTGAGCGGCACGTCTCTCTCCTTCACGTGAGCGCCGCCACGCCAGGCGGACACGACCGCCCACCCCATCGCCTCCACCTCCCGGCACGGTGGGACAAAGCTCGGAATTGCCTATGAGACACCCGCCGGCCGGGGCGATCAGGGCCGCGCGGCGCATTCCGAGGCAACTCCGAGGCGGGACCGAGCCCGCGACGAGGACTGGCCCGCAGACTCTCCGGCCATGGGAATCGGCCTGACCGCCTGGCGCGGCGGAAATCGGCGCTGGGTGCTCGTGGCGGCCGGCGTTCTCGTGGTGCTGCTCGTGGCCGCGGGTGTCGCCGTCGCCATGACCGCGGGGGCCGACGAGGCACCGAAGGCCGTCGCCGCCACGGTCGCCGCGGACACGGGCGCGGTGACCGCCGAGGTGGCGACGACCGGGACCGTCGAGCCGGCGCAGACGCGGACACTGTCGTTCACCGTCGCCGGGACGGTCGAGTCGGTCAAGGTCCGTCCGGGTACCGCCGTGCAAGCAGGCCAGGCTCTGGCGAGTGTGGACGACTCCGATGCTCAGAGTGCGGTTGATTCAGCAGAGCAGACTCTGGCGGATGCACAGGACTCGCTAGCCGAGGCGCAGGACGCCGCCACCGACGAGTCCACGAGCACGACGCCGACGGGATGTGCCGCTCCGGCCGCCTACACCGACCCGGCCGCCTACACCGACCCGGCCGCCTACACCGACCCGGCCGCCTACACCGACCCGGCCGCGCGCGTCGCCCCGGCCGCGTACGCCGACCCGGCCCCGACGGCGACGAGTGCGAGCCCGAGCCCGACCTCGACCAAAACGCCGAGTGCCGCCCCGAGCCCCTCCCGGACGGCGAGCCCGACGCCCACGAAGACGAAGACCACCAAGCCGGCCGCCACGACAACGACGAGACCGGCCACGACCACGGCACCCGCCGGAGCACCCCGCGGCGGAACCGGCGGTGATCAGGGCAGCGGGACCGGCGGCAATCAAGGCGGCAACCAAGGCAGCGGCACTCAGAGCTGCGGAGGCACCACCCAAGGCGGCACTCAAGGCGGCACCCAGAACGGCGGCCAAGGCGGCAACCAGGGCCAGTCAGGCGACGCCGTCCTGAGCGCCCAGCAACGCGTCAACCAGGCCGAAGTCGCCCTCGAGAACGCCGAGGACAACCTCGAGGGCACCACGATCACCGCCCCGATCCGCGGCAAGGTCCTCACCGTCGCGGGCAAGGTCGGCAGCCAGGTCGGCGGCGGCTCGACCTTCATCACGCTCGCGGACGTCTACGACATGCAGATCAGCGCCGACTTCCCCGAGGCCGACGCCGGCCGGCTCGCGGTGCGGCAGAAGGCGGTCGTCACGCTCGCGGACCGGGCGGGGCAGGACTTCGAGGCCACGGTGGTCCAGGTGGACCCGGTCGGCACGAGCGACGGCACCATGGTCACGTACGGCGTCGTGCTGTCCTTCGCCGAGGCGCCGCAGGACCTGCTCGTGGGGCAGACCGCGGCTGTCCGGGTCACGACCGGTTCCGCCGACGGCGTGCTGCGGGTGCCGAGCACGGCCGTCCATGACGTCGCCGGCACCAGTGGCACGGTCCTCAAGGGCGGGGCGAAGGTCACTGTGGGTGTCGGGCTGCGCGGGGACACGTACACGGAAATCACCTCGGGTCTCGCTCAGGGCGAGCTGGTCACCCGGTCCTGGTGAACACACACCGCATTCATGGGGAATTCAAAGGAAGCGTTGATATCCCTTCCAGGTGCCTCTCGAAACGCAGCATTCGCCGACAAGCGGCTTCGCCGCACTGCAAGGAAAGACCGGGGGAGTCGCCGTCACCGAGCCGCCCGCAGCCGCCCGGCCGACGCAGCCGCCCACGGTCGCCGGGCCTACGCAGCCGGCCGCAGGCGCCCGCTCGACGCAGCCGGCGGCGGCCAACCGGCCGACCCGCGTCCTCGTGGTCGACGACGAGCCCAACATCTCCGCCCTCCTCTCCGCCACGCTGCGGCTGGTCACCTTTGACGTCCGGGTCGCCGACTCGGGCCACGGCGCGCTGGTCGCGGTCGAGGAGTTCGACCCGGACCTGGTCGTCCTCGACGTGATGCTGCCGGACCTGGACGGCTTCGACGTGGCCCGCCGCCTGCGCGCCGCCGGCCGCGGGACGCCGGTGCTCTTCCTCACCGCGCGCGACGCCGTCGAGGACCGGGTGGCCGGCCTGACCGCGGGCGCGGACGACTACGTGACCAAGCCGTTCAGCCTGGAGGAGGTCGTCCTGCGCATCCGGGCGATCCTGCGCCGCAGCCGGCCCGAGCTGGAGGCGCCGCCGGAGACGGGCGTGCTGCGCTACGCCGACCTGGAGCTGGACGAGGACGCCCACGAGGTGCGCCGCGCGGGCCGGCTCATCGACCTGTCGCCTACCGAGTTCAACCTGCTCAAGTATCTGCTGATCAACGCGGGCCGGGTGGTCAGCAAGGCGCAGATCCTGGACCGGGTCTGGAAGTACGACTTCGGCGGCGACGGCCGGATCGTCGAGTCCTACGTCTACTACCTGCGCCGGAAGATCGACAAGACCGGCCAGCCCCTGATCCACACCGTCCGCGGCGTCGGCTATGCCCTGCGCCTGCCCCGCAACGACGAATGAGCAACGACGAATGTGCAACGACGAATGTGCAACGACGAATGTGCAACGACGAATGAGCAGCGACGAATGAGCAGCGACGAATGAGCAACGACGAGTGAGGAAGCCGCGCCACTGGACCCTGCGCTCGCGGCTGGTCCTCATGGTCGCGGTGCTGAGCGCCGTCGCCCTGCTCGGGGCCAACGCCGCGGGCATCCTTCTGCTCCGCAGCTATCTCAACGACCGCGTCGACGAGCAGCTGACCGCGATGGCCCGCCCCTTCGACAAGCCGCCGGGGGTCTTCGGCGGCCGGCGCGCGCTGCGGCTCGGCGCCGACCAGGTCATGTACGTCTACTCCGCCGACGGCACCCTCGACACCACCGAGAGCTCGACCGCCGACGCGAATCGCCCGCCGGCGCAGCGCCCCGCCCGCACCGGCGAGCCCTACACCGTCGCCGCGCAGGACGGCAGCGCGAACTGGCGACTGCTGGCCCGGGCGACCGAGTCGGGCGGTGCGGTGGTCATCGGGACGTCGCTGTCGGAGGTCGAGGAGACCGGCGACCGGCTGCTGCTGATCGACGTCGGCGTGACGGTGCTGGTCCTCGCCCTGCTCGCCGCCGGGGCCGCGGTCGTCGTCCGGGTCGGGCTGCGCCCGCTGACCGAGATGGAACGGCTCGCCGCGGACATCTCGGCCGGCAACCTCTCCGGCCGGGTCGCCGACACCGATCCGCACACCGAGCCCGGCCGGCTCGGCGGCGCGCTCAACCTCATGCTCGCCCGGATCGAGGCCGAGATCTCCGCCCGTACGGCCTCCGAGCAGCGTCTCCGCCAGTTCGTCGCGGACGCCTCGCACGAATTGCGCACCCCGCTCACGTCGATCCGCGGCTTCGCGGAGCTCTACCGTCGCGGCGGCGCCCCGCCCGGCCCGCAGCTCGACGAGACGATGAGCCGGATCGAGGGCGAGGCGGGCCGGATGGGCGTGCTCGTGGAGGACATGCTGCTCCTGGCCCGGCTCGACAAGGAACGGCAGCGCGTCAACCGGCCCGTGGACCTGCTGGAGATCGCCGCCGACAGTGTCCGCGACGCGCACGCCCGGGTGCCCGACCGGCCGGTACGCCTCGCCACCCTCGACGACGACAGTGACACGTTCGTGCCGCCGACGGTCCTCGGGGACGAGCACGGTCTGCGCCAGGTCGCCACGAACCTGGTCGCCAACGCGCTGCAGCACACGACCTCCCCGGCCCGCGTGACCGTGCGCGTCGGGAGAAGAGAGAAGCATGTCCCCGCCGCCGGGGCCGTCCGGGCGGGGGCGGTGCGGGAGGGCGTACCCCTGGCCGTGCTGGAGGTCTCGGACGACGGCCCGGGCGTGCCCGCCGAGCACGCGCCGCGGGTCTTCGAACGGCTCTATCGCGCGGACTCGAGCCGGACGCGCGGCAAGGGTGGCGGCTCGGGGCTGGGCCTGTCGATCGTCGCGGCGATCGTGGACGGGCACGGCGGATGGGTCGAGCTGGACCAGGCGGCCGGGCGCGGCGCGACCTTCCGGGTGTCGATCCCGGCGATCGACACCGAGCCGTGAGAGGGTTCCGAGCCCGCTCCGAGGTTACGCCGTAATTCCTCCCAGGACGCTTCGCCACAGTGTCCGTCATGCCAGCCCTCCGTGCCCTGCGACGGCCCGCCGTCGCGGTCAACGCCGCCCTCGGGCTCCTGCTCGCCGGCGGCGCCTTCTGGGCGTACGAGACCCTGTCCGGACCGGACACCGGGACCGCCGCCGTGGCGTCCACCCGGACCGTGGCCGTCCAGCAGGGCACCGTCACCGCCTCCGTCACCGCCGACGGCTCGCTGGAGAGCGCCAGCTCGGCCAGCGCCGGCTTCGTCACCGGCGGCACCGTCACGAGCATCTCGGTGCAGGTGGGCGACAAGGTGAAGAAGGGGCAGGTGCTGGCGAAGGTCGACCCGGCCGCGGCGCAGCGCACGCTGAACGCCGCCGAGGCCGATTTGGACGCCGCGCAGGACTCCCTGGCCCGCGCCGAGGACGCCGGGTCGGACACGAGCACCGCCGAGAACGCGGTCACCCAGGCGCAGCTCGCCGTCGACGAGGCGGAAGCCGGGGTCGCCGGGACGACGCTCAAGGCGCCGATGGCCGGGACGGTCGTCGCGGTGAACGGCACGATCGGCAGCTCATCCTCCGGGAGCGGGAGCGGGAGTGGGAGCGCAAGCACGCAGGGACAGGGCTCACAGGGCGGAGGCCAAGCGGCCACCACCACCAGCGAGAGCAGCGGCTTCGTCGACATCGCCGACCTGAGCAAGCTGCAGGTGACGGCCGCCTTCGCCGAGGCCGACGCGACGAAGATCAAGGACAAGCAGGCCGCCACGATCACTTGGAACGCCCTCGACGGCACGCGGGAGACGGGCCAGGTGGTCGCCGTCGACCCGAACGCGACGACCTCCGGCAGCACGGTGACCTACGGCGTGACGCTCAGCCTCGACAAGGTGCCGGCCGGCGCGAAACCGGGCCAGACGGTGTCGGTCGCGGTGACGACGGGCACGGTCGACAACGCCGTGTACGTCAACTCCGCCGCCCTCACCACGGCCGGCAACCGGCACACCGTGACCGTCGTGACGAACGGCGTCGCCGAGACCCGCTCGGTGGAGATCGGCCTCGAGGGCGACACCGCCGTCGAGATCAAGTCGGGCGTGACGGCGGGGGAGCAGGTCCAGATCAAGACCACGACGACCTCCACCTCCAACCAGCAGGGCGGCTTCCCCGGCGGTGGCGGCGGGCTGCAGGGCGGCGGCGGCTTCCCCGGCGGAGGCACCGGTGGTTTCCAAGGCGGCGGGCGGGGCGGGCGATGACCCGGCCGGTGCTCGACGTGCGTGAGCTGCGGAAGACGTACGGCACGGGGGAAGCGACCGTGCACGCCCTCGCCGGCGTGTCCCTGACCGTGGACCGCGGCGACTACGTGGCGATCATGGGCTCCTCCGGATCCGGCAAGTCGACGCTGATGAACATCCTGGGCGCGCTCGACATCCCGACCTCCGGCACGTACCTCCTCGACGGTGTCGACGTCAGCCAGCTGGCCGACCGGCAGCTGGCGCTGGCCCGCAACCGGTTGATCGGGTTCATCTTCCAGGCCTTCAACCTCATTCCGCGTACGTCGGCCGTGGCGAACGTGGAGCTGCCGCTCGCCTACGCCGGGGTCAAACCCCGCGAGCGCCGCCGCCGCGCGATGGCCGCCCTGGAAGTCGTGGGACTCGCCGAGCGGGCCAGGCATGAGCCGAACCAGCTCTCCGGCGGGCAGCAGCAGCGCGTCGCCGTGGCCCGCGCGCTGGTGACCGAGCCGGCACTGCTGCTGGCCGACGAGCCGACGGGCAACCTGGACTCCAAGTCGACCGAGGACGTGCTGGAAGTGTTCGACCAGCTCAGCGCGGCCGGCCGCACGATCGTGATCATCACGCACGAGGACGAGGTGGGCGCCCGCGCGAAGCGGCTGATCCGCCTGGTCGACGGGAGAATCGTGCTCGACCAGCGGCAGCAGCAGGTGCTGACGGGACGGCACGCGTCGTGAGCTTCTTCGAGGTCATCCGCTTCGCGCTGCGCGGCCTGTCGGCCAACAAGCTGCGCTCGGCGCTCACCATGCTCGGCATCCTCATCGGGGTCGCCGCGGTCATCCTGCTCGTCGCGGTCGGCAACGGCTCGGCCCAGGCGATCAGCGACCGCATCGAGGCCCTGGGCACCAACACCGTCACGGTCATGAGCAGCGGCCAGTCGTCGTCGCTCACCCCCGCGATCGCGGACGCCCTGGCCGACCCGGTGCTCGCCCCCGACGTCGCCTCGGTGTCGCCGGTGGTCAGCGCCTCGGCGACGATCGGCTTCGAGGGCACCGACCACGACGTGAGCAGCTTCGTCGGGACCACGCCGAGCTGGTTCACCTCGTCCAACACCCCGGTGGGTACGGGCGCCGCGTTCACCTCCGACGACGAGGCCCAGGCCCGGCGGGTCGTGGTCATCGGGCAGACCGTGGCCGAGGAGCTCTTCCCCGGCACCGACCCGGTCGACCAGCAGGTGACCGTGGGCGGCGCCCTCTTCACCGTGATCGGCGTGCTGGCCGAGAAGAGCTCGACCGGCTTCACCGACAGCAACGACACGGCGGTCGCCCCACTGTCCGCGGTGCGGCAGGTGCTCACCGGCTACGGCTCGATCAACTCGATCCTGGTCGAGGCGGCCGACCCGGGCCGGGTCGACGCCGTGCAGTCCGAGATCACCACGATCCTGAACCAGCGGCTGAAGGTGGCCGCGGGCAGCACCAGCACCCCGTACCGGATCCAGAACGCCTCGCAGCTGCTGGAGACGCAGACGGAGACCGCGGACACCTTCACCACGCTGCTCGGGGCGGTCGCCGCCATCAGCCTGCTCGTCGGCGGCATCGGCATCACCAACATCATGCTGGTCACCGTCACCGAGCGGACCCGCGAGATCGGCATCCGCAAGGCCCTCGGCGCGCCCCGCCGGGTGATCCTCACCCAGTTCCTCATCGAGGCCACCCTGCTCAGCGTCATCGGCGGCCTGCTCGGGGTGGCCGCCGCGCTGATCGGCAGCCACTTCACGATCGTCGGCGTCAAGCCGGTCATCGTGCCCAGCTCGGTCGGGCTCGCCCTGGGCGTGTCCATCGCCATCGGACTGTTCTTCGGCGGTCTCCCCGCGAGCCGCGCCGCCCGGCTGCGCCCCATCGAGGCGCTGCGCTACGAGTGAGGACCGTTGTGAGCACCAAGAACGATGACACCGCCGTGCTGTCCCCGGTCCCGGTGGAAGCCCCGGACGGCCTGGCCGCTGAGATCGCCAAGGCGGCCCCGCGCCGCTGGTGGAACCGCGCGACCATCGGCCTCGGCGCCGGCGTGCTGCTGCTCGGCGGCTTCGTGGGCGGCCTGCAGGTGCAGAAGCACTACGGCACCTCGAGTACGACCAGCGCGTTCCCCGGCGGCGGCGGCGCGAACCGCGGCGGCGGCACCGGGGGCTTCCCCGGCGGTGGTTACGGCGGTCAGAACTCCGGCGGCGGCGCGGCACCCGGAGCGGCGGCCCCCGGGGCGTCCGCTGCCGCCGCAGGTCCCACCACGGGCAAGGTCAAACTGGTGGACGGCACGACGATCTACGTCGAGACGACCGGCGGCGACGTGGTGACCGTGCGCACGAGCGGCGACACGGCCGTCAAGAAGGCCACGACCGGCAAGCTCAAGGACGTCAAGGCCGGCGACACCGTCAGCGTCCAGGGCTCCGCGGACGCCGACGGCACGGTCACCGCCACGTCGGTCACCAAGAACTAGAGCTGCCGTACGGTCAGGATCTGCTCGGCCCGCCCCACCGGCCCGTGCACGTCGTGCAGCACGGCGCTGGTCAGCCCCTGCCCGCCGGCGCCGAAGACGACAGTCGTGTCGAGTCCCGTCCACGGGCCGGTGGGCTGGCGGTGCAGGTGGATCGTGAGGTCGAGGTTCGGGAACATCCACTCCTTGGGCGACTCCCGGACCGCGATCCCGTTCGCCGTGTCGACCACCTTCACGAAGTCGGCCACCGGGCTCACCGCCTCGCCCGCGACCAGCTCGGTGCCGCTGCCGACCCAGGCGACCGCCCGTCCCGGCTCCGGCCCGGCCGCATACCGCACATCGACCGAGGTGATGAACCCACCCGGCCACACATCCTCCAGCGGGGCCCGGGCCAGCGACTCCGGGTCGGGCAGCGGATCGGGTGCGCCCCCGGCCACGGCGGTCGTGTCCTGGCCGCTCAACCGCCACACCCGCGCGCGTACGGCCGCCCGCCCGCCCGCGGTCACGACCGCCTCGACCAGCTCGATCGTCCGCCCGGGCCGGACCACCTCGGTCCGCACCTCGAACTCGGCCAGCTTCAGCACGCCCAGAATGTCCATGCTGATCCGCCCCACCACCAGCCCGTCCCCGCCGCCCGCCGCCCCGCCGGCCACCTGCCCGCCGCGCGCGGCCACCATGCGGTCGATCTCGTGCACGATCAGCCCGGTCATCGGCGCGATGTGCTGCTCGTCGACGGCCCACGCCCCGCCGGTCAGCTCGGAGGGCCGGAACGTGTGCTCCCCGGTCCGCTCGAAATAGCTCGTCACATGGCTGAGCCTAGGGTCTGGGAGGCCGACCGGGCCGGACGCCTGTCGCGGCGCTGTGCCGTGCGAGGGCGGTGCGTCGTCCGCTCACGTCATCGAGGCGAGATCAGTGTTGGTTATCCACCCCTCGTAGGGTTCGTCGTTACGGCCGACCGCCGTCACGAACACGTCGTTGCAGTTCGGTATGCGGTGCATCTCACCGCGGGCCTCCTTGATCGTGGCGGACACCGGAACATAGCCGAGGGCCCTGATCAGTTCGGCCAGTTCCGCCACTCCGAGCAGGTCGGCGATGGTGCGGCCGGCGAGTGGGTCGGCCGGTGGAGCCGATGCCGCGCCCGGTACGGGTGGTATGGAGATGAACTTGGTGACCGTTGCCTCGTGCACCACGTACACGACGACGCCGAGCGCGTCGACGACGGGGATGCGGTGCCGGCCCGCCGCGCTCATCTCCGCCATGAGCTCGGACAGCAACACCGTCTCGGGGCGTTGCCCGGGACTCAGGGCGTGGGTGACGGCCTTGCCGCGCGGAATCATCAGGCTCGTGACGGGAGTGAGGGGATCGCGGCGGGGGCTCACCAGTTGATTGGTGCTGTCGGTTGCTGCCTGCAGGCTCTCGCGCGCGAAGTAGAACGCCAGCACCGTGCCGACCCACGTGCCCAGCAGAGGCAGGACGGCGGTGAAGACCAGCCGGGTCATCTCGGTCCGGTCGGCCGTGGGCGGTGACAGGATCGCATAGACCGACACCACCACGATCCCGCCGATCCCGATCATGATGATGAAGAAGGCGAGGATCGCCCGGAACCGGATGTTCGGGTCGGCGCTTCCAGCCACCGGGCTCACCTGCCCGGCAGTTCGAATGTTGTCACCCCGGTCGGCTCGTGCTGAACACGGATCTCGATCCTCGGGGACCAGTCCGCGTCGGCCGGGCACACCATCATCGCGTAGCCATGATCGTCCGGCCCGGCGCCGCCGTCCACGAACGGGATGGCGTTGCTGTTGGCGATCACGCTGATCGCACCGACCTCGTTGACGAATTGTTGCGCGGACTTCTGCTGCCAGCGGTAGCGCGTGACGCGCGGAGCGAAGACGGGGATGAGCAGGTGGGTGGGTCCCCAGGTCGCCAGCGGGGCGCCCAGGGCGAACAGCCGGTCGAAGTCCTCGCAGATCAGCACGGCGAACCGGCCCGCCCATGCCTCGAGCACGACGCGGTCGTGGCCTTCGCGCATCCACTCGGCCCGTGGTCCTGGTTGCAGGCCGAACAGCCGCCAATTCGCCATCTGCTCGTCGGTCATGCTGAAGCCGTCGCACTTGTCCTGCTCCAGCACGAGGCGCCCGTTGTCCCGGTGGAGGAGCACCGCTCGATTGGGCCGGCGCTCCGCGGCCGGGCCCGCGCTCAGTGGACCTGTGCCGACCAGGATCCATTGCAGCCGGCTGCCCGGCGGCCGGGACCTCGTGAGAAGCTCGTTCTGCCACCAGGTGAGCAGGTCGTCGGTCAGGGCGAGTTCGGGCAGAATGCCGATGTGGGCGCCGGACCGGTCCAGATTGTCGAGGGCCGCGGCGGCGCGCGTCCGCCAATGGCCGGACCAATCTCGCCCGTTAAGGCCATGTTGCAGGCTGATCGAATAGAACCTCGCGCCGGATCGGTCGATCGGATTGATCTCGAGCTCCGCCAGGTCGGCGATGAACGGCACGCATCCCACGACGATCCGCGGAGCGTTCGTGGATCGACGGATCCGCTCATCAAAATCCAGCAAAGGGTCGCGCAGGACCTGGAAACACATCCCGTCGTCGGCCGTTCTCGGCACCAGCATGAGCCAGCGAAGATGATCACCGAAGCTGTCCTCCACGGGCTGCGGACGGCCCGCGGGACAACGCTTCGGCAGGACTGAACCCGCGTGGTCGCTGTAGTAGGCGCCGGTATCCAGCAGGCGCTGCTGGTAGCTGCCGAGCAGTCCCCGATCATGGGCTCTGGCCAGGGGAGACAGTGCGCCGAAGGCCGTGTCCACGGCCCTCAGCAGAAGGAAGGCCGCGCGCGGATCGCTCATCGCCTCGATGAACCGTTCCACGGTCACCCGACCGGTGTCACGGATCTCCCGGGCGATCCGCCGGCTGTCCCCGGTGCCGCCCTCGGCGGCGATCCAGTCCGTCATGTCGACACGATCGAAGTCCCGCCGATGTGCATACAGGTGACGGAATAGATACGCGAAAACTTGCGCCGGATCCAGATAATCAGTCACGGGAAGCACCCACTTCCAGAAGTCTTCCCTGAGTCTGGGGCCTGTGCTGCTTCCGGAAAAGCAACCGCTCGGTCAAATCTTGAACACACGAAAATCGTCGTCTTGACACCTACTTGATAAGCTCCGAAAGTGGATCGCAGGAGGTGCGACATGAATGCCGATCTTCCGACGAACTCGGGAAAAGGGTCCGACGCCTGGGGGCCCGCCGCGGCCGGCCGGATGCTTCACGGCCTGACCAAGGTGCCGCCGCCCGACTCCCGTTCATCGCCCTTGCAGCATGAGATCGCTGCTCTGGCTGACATCGCCTTGCAGCAGCGTGAGCCCTGTCCGAGGATCGGCACTTTGACGCACGCCTGGTTCGCGGACACCTCGGCCGTCGTGATCGATGCGGTGGTGGCCCGGGACAAGGATGCCCTCGACGCCCTGGACGACCTCGTCCGGCGGGTGCATCGGGCGGTGCTCGTCGCCCTCGGCGAACTGGCGCCGGACGGCGACCGGGAATCGTTGCGGGCCTGCGAACGGTGGACGCAGCTGACCGCCAACTATGTGCGCTCGGCCCTCGACCGGATCGCTCCGTCGGTGACAGCGGCCCGGATCCGGGGCGGAGCGGCCGCGAGGTTCCTCGAGATCGTCGATGCCCGGCCGGGGATCAACAGCCGGACCATCGGGGAGAGCATCAACCGGGCCGGACCGGGCGCCGCGAAGCCCATGGACGAGGGGCAGCTCAGCCGGCTGGGCAACGGACTGCGGGCGCAGGGCCTCGTGCTGGCCGAACGGGTGCATCACGGGCTCGCCTGGGAGCTGACGCCGCTCGGTGAAGAGGTGCTCGGACACTTGCAGCGCACGGCGGCGTCTCCGCGCACGGGCCTGGTCGTGACGACGGCGGGCGTGGACCGGGCCGAGCTTCTCCGGCTCGTCGAACGCGATCCGCCGAGGTTGCTGACGGTCATGAGGCGCCGCGACTCCGTCGTCTATCGGCGGATGGGAGGCAGCGAGGGGCCCGCCGACGGCAAGATCGATCCGGTCGAGCACGTGGCCAGTGACTTGTTCGACGACTACGCCGCGGAGCCGCCGCGCTACTTCCGCAGCGGCAGTTGCCATTACGAGCGGGTGGCCTCGCCGCCCGAGGAGCACCTGTGAAGCGTTGAGGCGGACCTTGTCCCACGCGTCCAGCACCGATGCCGGCTGTTGTCGCATCGGTGCTGTCGCGTGGGGACCCCAGCCCACCGTCCGGCCCCCGCGGGCTCGCCCCGCGCCGCCCCTGCCGCTCGTCGCCCCGCATGCCACCGGGCTCAGCCGTCACGCCGCCTGCCGTGAGCCGCGAGCGGGGACGCGCGGGTGTCACATGCATCACTGTTGATAAGTGCCGGGCAGAATCTAGGCTGACGGGCATCGATGGGGAGGTGCCGGGTGTTCGGGCGGGCTGACCTGCTCGCGTCCGTGGAGGCGCGGCTGGCGACCGGGGGCGGCGTCGTGCTGCGCGGGCCCGAGGGCATCGGGCGCAGCGTGCTGCTCGACGCGCTGGCTGCGACGGCGGGGGCGCGGGGCGAGCTGGTGGTGCGGGTGCGGTGCGTCGAGGACGAGCGGCTTCTGGCGTACGCGGGAATCGCCGATCTTGTCGCGCAGCTCCCGCGGGCCGCCGTCGCCGGTCTCCCACCCGCTCATCGCGCGGCTCTGGCCGGTCTGCGGCGCGGGAGTGCGCCGCGGGCGGGCGCCCCGGCCCTGGTCCGGCGGCTGGTCCTGCCCGATCTGCTCGTGGCGTGCGCGCGGACGGCGCCCGTTCTGATCTTGCTCGACGACGTGCAGTGGCTGGACGCCGAGTCGGCGGCGCTGATCGGGTTCGCGGTGCGGCGGCGGCCGGGGCCCCGGGTGCGCGTGGTCGCGGCGCAGCGGCACGACGGGCCGGGGCATCGGCTGCGGGCCGCGCGGCTGTGCCCGGCGCCGGTGTCCGATGTCGAGGTGCCGCCGCTGTCCGTGGACGACCTGACCGACCTGCTCGAGGCGCGGGGCCTGCCGTGCCGGGCGGCGGTGCGGCTGCACGAGGCGAGCGGGGGCAATCCGGCGCTGGCGCTCGAGCTGGGGCGTACGGCCGCGGGGTGGTCCTGGCGGCCCGAGCCGCTGCCGGAGCAGGTGCGCGCCCTGCTCCGCCGCCGGCTCGCCGCCCTGCCCGCCGGGGTGGGGGCCACGCTGCTCGTCGCGGCGCTGGCCACCCGGCCGTCGCGCGGCGTGCTGGTCCGGGCGGGGTGCGAGGACGCTTCCCCCCACCTGTACGCGGCAGCGGCCGCCGGCGTGGTCGCCTTCGACGGGGAGCGCGTCCGGTTCACGCCGCCCGCCCTGGCCGACGTCCTGGCCGAGGACGCCGGGGCCGCCCGGCGCGCGGGCATCCACGACGCGCTCGCGGACACGGCGCTCGACGAGACGGTCGCCGTCCGGCACCGGGCCCTGCGCAGCGGCCGGCCCGACGCCGACGTGGCGCGGGATCTCGTGGCGGCCGCCGGGCGGGCGGGGGAGCGGGGCGCCGGGCGTACCGCCGCGGAACTGCACCTGCTCGCCGCCGACCGGTGCCCGCGCAGCCTGGCCGGCGAGCGCTTCGCCTGGTTGCTGGCCGCGGCCGAGGGCGGGGCCCGCACCGGCGCGCCCGTCGTCGCCGGGCGTGCCGCCGAGGCCGTGGTCGCCGCGCCGGACGCCCCGGCTGCCTCCCGGGTGCGGGCCCGGCTGGTCCTCATCGACCTGGCCGGGCAGGCGCTCGGCGGCATGGGGGAGACGTTCGCGGCGGCGCTGCACGAGGCCGGCGACGATCCGGCGCTGCTCGCCCCGGTGCGGCTGCGCCAGGCGTGGGCCGCCCTGCTGGCCGGGGACGCCGCGACGGGCGGGGAGCTGGCCGCGGCCGCCGCCACGGCCGCCCGGGCCGCCGGGGACGCGACGACCGAGGCGATGGCCCTGGGCGCCCTGACGCAGGCGCAGCGGGTCCGGGGCGATGCGGCGTGGGTGCGTACGCTGGCTGCTGCTCTTGCCGTGAACGCCCCGCTGCAGCCGGGCTGGGTGCACCAGAGCCCGCGCTATGTCGCCGCCCGTTTCGCCCTCATGGAGGACCGGCTCGACGAGGCCCGCGCCGAGCTGCTGGTGCTGCTGGCGGTCGCGGAGCGCGATCGCACGGGCGAGGCCCTCGCCGGCGTCCTGCGCAGCCTGGCCGAGGTCGCGACGCGCGCCGGGCGGTGCCGGGAAGCCCTCGAGTACGCCCACCGCGCCGTCGCCGCGGCCGGACGCGCGGGCCTGAGCCCGGGACCCACGTGGTACACCGCTGCCGCCGCCGAGCTCGCGGGCGGCAGCCTCGCTCGCGCCGCGGGGTACGCCCGGCGTGGCGCCCGCGCGTCCGACCAGGAGGGCGACGGCCTCTACCTGCGCCGCCACCTGCACGTGCTCGGCCTGGCCCAGCTGCGCTCGGGGGACACCCGGGCGGGCGTGGCGACGCTCTCCCGGCTGCGCGAGCTGGACGGCGGCGCCGACCCGATGATCGTACGGTGGCAGGCCGATCTCGCCGCCGGTCTCGCCGCACTGGGGGAGCACGCGGCGGCCGCGGCGATGATGGCGGAGGCGCGCGTGGCGGCGGGGCGGCTCGGGCAGAACGCCGCGCTGACCGGATACCTGGACCGGGCCGCCGCCGCGGTGCTCTCCGAGAGCGGGCAGGCCGACACCGCCGTCAAGCTGTCGGCGGCCGCGGCCGAGCGCTTCGCCGCGCTGCACCGACCGCTCGAACAGGCCCACGCGCTGCTGGTCCAGGGTGGAGCCGAACGGCGCCGCCGCCGGTACGCCGCCGCCCGGGCCGCACTGGGCGCCGCCCTCGCGCTCTTCCTGGCGGCGGACGCGAAGCCGTGGACCGAGCAGACCGAGTTGGCGCTGCTCCGGGCCGAGCGCAGCACGACCCTGCCGGCGGACCCGGGTCTGACCGGGATCGAGGAGCGCGTCGTCGAGCTGGTCCGGTCGGGGGCGAGCAACCGGGAGATCGCCGGCCGGCTGTTCCTCAGTGTGAAGACTGTGGAGGCCACGCTGACCCGGCTCTACCGCAAGCTCGGGGTGCGGTCTCGGACCCAGCTGCTGCAGCGCCTGACCCCTCATTAAGCTCCGTTGTGGTGCAAAACACCAGGCGATCGTGACCAGCGCAAACGCGACGGAGAGTGACGGCGGTTACCGCTTTTCCGTGGCCCGGGTCACTTTCGCATCGAGGGTTTTACCTGCGTGATTTGGATCCGGCACGCGGCTCGGGAACGCTGGTGGTTGGCAAAGACGCCTCACTGACCGTCACGATCATCCAGGAGTCCTCATGCCGTTCAAGACGATCCTCGCCGAGGCCCGCACCCAGCTCGCCGACCGCCGCGCCGCCTCCCGGGCGCACCGGCAGCTCTGCGCGGAGCTCGCCGCCTTCCAGACCCCCGCCGAGCGCGCGGAGCTCGACCTGATCCTGAGCCGCCACCCCGAGACCGAGACCCACGTCGTGCGCGACATTCTCGTGCAGCAGGACGCCGGGCGCCAGCGCGCCTGGCCGCTGAGTTCCTGACGTCCTCTACGCCCGCCCCCTGTGTGTCCGCTGAACGTTTTCCGGGCGCGCAGGGGGCTTGCGCATGGGTTCGTCGCGGGCGGGCCGGGCCGCGGGGCCGGGAAAGATCCTAAAGGTCAGACCAACTTTTCAGGATTCTCCCAGTCCGACCAGGGATTCTGGACGTGGATACCCCGCTCATCCCTCGCAACGACGCCCCGGAGGTAACTCCCTGATGCTGGAGGTCACCGCGCTCGGCTGGACGATCACCATCGGTGTCATCGTCGCCCTGCTCGCCCTCGACCTGACCCTCGGTGTGCTGCGCCCGCACGCCGTCGGGTTCCGTGAGGCCGCCGGTTGGTCGGTCTTCTACATCGCCGTTGCGCTGCTGTTCGGCGTGGTCTTCGCCCAGATCGTGGGCTGGGACCACGGCACGGAGTACTTCGCCGGATACATCGTCGAGAAGAGTCTGTCGGTCGACAACCTCTTCGTCTTCGTGATCATCATGAGCACGTTCGCGGTGCCCCAGAAATATCAGCAGGAGGTCCTGACCTTCGGCATCATCATCGCGCTGGTGCTGCGGGTCATCTTCATCGCGCTCGGGGCGACGCTGCTCAACGCGTTCTCGTTCATGTTCCTGATCTTCGGGCTGATCCTCATCTGGACCGCCGTCCAGCTCTTCCGGCACCGCGACGAGGACCCCGACGTCGGCGACAACGCCATGGTCAAGGCGGCCAAGAAGATGTTCCCCGTCACCGAGAAGTTCCACGGGGGCAAGCTCTTCGCCCGGGTCGACGGCAAGCGGACGGCCACCCCGCTGTTCATCACGCTGATCGCCATCGGCAGCACCGACCTGCTCTTCGCCCTCGACTCGATCCCGGCCGTGTTCGGCGTGACCGAGGAGGCGTACATCGTCTTCGTCGCCAACGCCTTCGCCCTGCTCGGCCTGCGCGCCCTGTTCTTCCTGGTCAAGGGTCTGCTCGACCGGCTGGTCTACCTGTCGGTGGGCCTCTCGATCATCCTGATGTTCATCGGCGCCAAGCTGGTCCTGCACTGGCTCCACCAGGACCTGTGGCACGGCGCCCCCGAGATCAGCACCCCGGTCTCCCTGATCGTCATCCTCGCCATCCTGACCATCACCACGGTGGCGAGCCTGCTCAAGACCCGCAACGACCCGAAGGCCAAGGCCCACGCCGGCAGCCTCCGGGTGACCTCACCGCAGGAGGAGGACGCCAAGCGGTGACCCGAGCCAGAGAAGCCCCCGGCAACGGCGCCGGGGGCTTCTTTGCCTGGCCCGGGCTTGCCCTGCTCAGACCGCGCTTGAGTCGCCGTCGACGGGGAGGACGACGCCGGTGATGGCGGCGGCGACCGTGTCGGCTCCGGCCATGCCGCCCATGGTGCGCCGGCGGCCCGCCCCCGCGGTGAGGCGAACGGCCTTCGGGTCGCCGACCATGGTGGCACGAGTGGCGTCGGGAGCAACCGCGTTGACCCGGATTCCGGCCTCGCGGCACATCCCCGGCATGCCCACGGCCGGCGGCGGCCCGATCCTCACCATCGGCCGAGACAGCAGCGGCCGGCACCCGGCGGGTTTCATCGGTGGCCGGCGGTGTCCTCACCCCCGCGCGGAGCGGTTTCGCTGGGGGCCGGGAAGGTGACGGCTCTGGTCTCGCTGAGGTCGACGGGTCCGCGGCCGGTCTGGATCGTCGTCTCCACGGTGACCGGCGATTGTTCAGGGAAGCGCTGGTCCACGAGAACCGGCTCGTGTGATCGACCGTCACCGAGGTGCCCCGGCCGGGCGAGCACCCTGGCCGGGCGAGCACCCTGGCCGGGCGAGCACCCTGGCCGGGCGAGCACCCTGGCCGGGATCCGGGCGATCGCGCCCTGGCCGTGGAGCTGGTTCCGTCGCACCCCCGCTCGTTTCGTGCCGCCGCGCACGGTGCTCAGCCGCGCCGGACGCATGCCGGCGCCGGCAATGCTCGTGGTCGGCGCCCGTGGGTCGGCGCCCGTGGCGTTCGCGGGCCCAGGAGAGCGGCACGCTGCGCCAGGCGGCGGTGCATGGCGCGTGGGGCAGACGGCGGTGCATGGCGCCTGGGGGTAGGCGGCCCCTCGCGCAGAACCGACCAGCGGCAAGCCGGCAACGATCAGCAGCAGACCGGACGGGCCAGCGCGGCGGAGACGGCCAGGGGTCGGCCGTGAGGGTTGCGTAGACCGACGGGCCCGCGCGCGATGAGCAGCCGACGGCGCGGCGACACGAGCAGCAACCAGCGGTGGAGACGGCCGCGGTGGAGACGGCCGCGGTGGAGACGGCCGCGGTGCAGATGGCCGCGGTGGAGATGGCCGCGGTGCAGATGGCCGCGGTGCAGATGGCGGCCGTGCGGGAATGGATCGCAACAAGCACAGCCCAGAACGCCTCGGCTGTAGTGCAACCGGGGGCGAGCGGCGCAGCCAGCGGCAACACGGCTGGCACGGCGGGCCGCCATGCGGCTGAAGTGGGCGGCAACCCAGCCACGGTGAGCGGTCTGTCGGGCGGCGGCGCGGGCGGGATGCGCGGCACGGTGAGCCGCGATGTGGCCAAGGTGGGCGGCAATCCAGCCGCGGTGAGCGAATTGACAGGCGGCGGTGCGGACGACGGCGGAGGCGGGGTGTGCAACGCGGCCGGCGCGGTGGGCTGCGATGCGGTTGAGGTGGGCGGCAACCCGGCCGCGGTGAGCGGATTGACGGGCGGCGACGCGGGCGGCGGCATGGGCGGGGCGGCGGGCTGTGGTGCGGCGGGCTGTGGTGCGGTGGGCTGTGGTGCGGCGGGGACGGGCCGGGGCCGGGGGCGCACCGGGCCGGAAGGCAGCACTCTCCCGGGGTAACCTGCGCTTGGTGCACCGCGACCCGCGCGCCGAGCCCGCAGCTCAGCCAGTCGCCGGGTGTGCAGCCGGAACTTGCCCCAGTCGCGCCGCTCCCGCTGCTCGCGCCGGAACTGCTCACGCTCCGGGCACCAGCGCCGCGACCGGGTGCGATCCCGCATCCCGGCCACCTGCGCCCGGCTGAAAAATTCCAGCTGTCCCATGCCGAAAATTGTCCTCCCGCCCGCCCCGGATGTCGCATCGAAATGACGATCCGGCGTGCCAATTGCCAGGAAGTAATCATCGTCACCACATGACCCCGAAATGGGCTGAGAATGCAACTGGATGGCGTATACAACGGGCGGTGAGCCGCCGGCGCGGGAGCGGCCGTGCGCGGGGAGATCGTGGCCCGCCCGACGCGGCGGAGCACTAGCCGATTCCCGGGGCGGGCGAAAAATGGCTTACGCGGATCGACCGCCCCGGGCTAGGTTCGGGGGCATGCCCGGTCCCTCCCGCACGCGCTGACGCTTATCGGTCATCGCGTGCTGCCCCGTTGCGCGGCACGTTCCCTCTGTCGTAAGGGACTCCTTCGTGCTGCCGTCTTTGTGGCGCCATTCTGACTTTCGCCGGCTGTGGGCCGGGCAGACCGCTTCCCAGCTGGGCGAGCACACCGGCCTGGTGATCATTCCGCTTGTCGCCGTGCTCTCGCTGCACGCCGCCCCGGATCAGCTGGGCGTGCTGCGGGCCGTCGGGCAGGCGCCGTTGCTGCTGCTGACCCTGCTGGCGGGCGGCTGGGTGGACCGCCGGAGCACCCGTACGGTCATGGTCCTCAGCGATGCCGGCCGCGCCCTGGCGCTCGGGGCGATCGCCGTGCTCGTCCCCCTGACCGGGCTCGGCCTGCCCGCGCTGCTCGCCGGCGCCTTCGTTGTCGGGTCGTTGTCGGTGCTCTTCGACGTCGCCTATCAGACGTCCCTGACTCGGCTGGTTCGCCGTGACCAGCTCCTGCAGGGCAACAGCGCGATCGAGGGCAGCCGGTCCGCCGCCCAGCTCGGCGGCCCGGCGCTCGGGGGCGCCCTCGTCTCACTGCTGTCGGCGCCGATCGCGTGTGCGGCCGGCGCCTTCTTCTTCGTGGTGTCGTTCGGGTCGATCGCGCGCATCCGGCACCGGGAGCAGGTGGCGCCGCAGCCGGGCGGGCTCTGGCGGCACCTGCGTCTCGTGGCCCGGCATCCGCTCCTGCGCACGATGGCGCTGGCGTCGGCCGCGTTCCAGTTCTCGTTCGCCGCCCTGATGACCGCCTATCTGGTATTCCTGCCTCGCGAGCAGGGGCTGTCGGGGGCGGAGATCGGGCTCGTCCTCGCTGCCACGGGACCGGGCGCTCTCGTGGGCTCGCTGCTGGCGGCGCGCCTGCCGGGCCGCTACGGCTACGGTCCGGTGCTCGTCGCCGCGGCCGCGGTCGGGGACGGCGTCCTGCTGGGCATCCCGTGGGCCGGGGTGGCCCTGCTTTTCGTGATCAACTTTGTCTTCGGGGCGCTGGGGCAACTGGTCAACGTGACGATGATGGCTGTGCGGCAAGCGGTCGCGGCCCCGGCGATCCAGGGCTGGATCGCTGCGACGATCACGTTCGCCGGGATGGGCGCGACGCCGTTGGGCTCGCTGGCCGGTGGGCTTCTCGCCGGGCGGATCGGCTTGCGTCCGGCGCTGCTGCTCGCGGCCGCCGGGACGCTGCTGTCGCCGATTCTGATCGGGCTGTCGCCGCTGGGCCGCCTGGGGCGGGAGCTTCCCGCGGCGTGATGTCGCGGACTCAGGCGAGCATCAGAGTCATGCCGGCGAACATGGCGGCCGAGCCCGCCGTGTTGACGCGGCGCAGCGAGCCGGCGCCCGAGGCGGGCAGGAAGCGGGCTGTCCCGACTCGCCCGGCGGTCCAGACGGCGAGGACCGCCACGGCGGCGATCAGGGTTGGTCCGCCCGGGGCGGCGTGGTGATGACCGGCGGTCATGGGCGGCATCATGAGCACGAAGAGGGCCATGGCAGCGGCGTCGAGGGTGGCTTCGAGGCGGTCGCGCAGGACGGGGAGGCCGGCGACGGCGACCGCGGCGGCGAGGGCCAGGGCTGCCGCGCCGGTCCAGCGGGTGAGGTCGCCGCCGCGGCCGAGAGCCACGGCGACCATGGCGACCAGGCCGATGAGGTGCGGCACCCACAGGCGGGGACGGTGGGGGAAGTGGCCGGCCATGGCCAGGACGGTTCCCAGGACACAGATGGTCATGGACACGCCGGAGCCTCCCGCCTGCGGGTACGAAACTTCAGATGATCATGGAGCAGGGGACGGGCGGCGCGCTACCGCCGAAGGGGTGAGGTGGGGGCGCCACAGCCGGTAGAACGGGGTGCCGTCCGGGAGCTGGATCTCGTAGGGCGCCAGCCGCCGGTAGTGGTGCCGCCGGTAGAGCTGGGCGTTGAACGCGTTGGTCGCCTCCAGGTACGCCGGGGCGCTGATCCGGGCGTGCCGGTGCTGCAGGAGCGCCGAGCCCAGCCCGGCGCGCTGGTGGTGCGGGTGCACGGCCAGAAACGCCAGGTGCCAGTGCGGCACGTCGGGGTGATGCTCCTCGAGCAGGGTCTCCAGGGCCGCGAAGTGCGGCACCCAGCGGCCGGCGACGGCGGCGAGGCGGTCACCGTACGCGTCCGGCGGTACGCCCGGCAGCGTACGGTCGAACCAGACCGCCGCCGCGACGGGCGTGCCGTCCGGTCCGCCGATGACCTCGACGCGCCCGGCCGGCGGGGCGGCCAGTTCGGTCATGAGCGTGAAGAAGCCGGTCATGACCCGGAGCCGCGCCGCCGGGTCGGGCACCAGCGCCCGGTTCTGCGGCAGGTGGTCGAAGGCGCGCCCGATCAGCGCCCCCACCGCCCCGGCCTCGTCCTCCCGCGCCGGCCGGATCCCATCCCCGCTCACCGGCCGTCCCCCGCACCGCCGCGGCCGGAGGAAAGGTCAGGGCCGGAGGAAAGGTCAGGGCCGGAGGAAAGGTCAGGGCCGGAAGAACGGTCAGGGCCGAAGGAGCGCACGGGGCCGAAGGAGGAGAACGAGAAGGCACGAGCCCCCCGCCCGATCCCCTCGTACACGGCCGGCCGCAACCGCCGCAGCGTCAGCGCCCAGCACACACCCAGCCCGCTGAGCACCAGGAAACCCCACGGCAGCACCCGCGTCAGCGCCGACCCCGGCGGCACCCCGAGCACGGTCGCCAGGTGCACGATCGTCAGCGTCGTGATGCCCGCCAGCAGCAGCGTCGCGGCGCCGGGAGCGAGCAGCCGGCGCCAGACGTTCTCGAGCTGCGCGCGCCGGCCGAAGTACGCGACCACCGCCGCCGACGTCACGGTGATCAGCAGCAGCACCCCCAGCCCGCCGGCCGTCCCGCCCCAGAAGAACAGTTGCACGAGCGGATCACCCCCGAGCACCCCGTACGCGACGATCACCGCCAGCCCGAACGCCGACTGCACGAGCGAGCCGTTCTTCGGGGCGCCCGTGGCGGGCACGGTGCGGCCGAACGCCCGGGGCAGCACACCCTCGCGGCCGAGCGCGAACGCGTACCGGGAAATGATGTTGTGGAAGGAGATCATGGCCGCGACCAGGGACGTGAGGAACAGGGCGTGCCCGAGGTGGACCGCCGCCGTCCCGAGCCGGTCGGCGGCGAGCACGAAGAACAGCTCGGGGCCCTCGGCGGCGGCCCGGTTGACGGCACCGGCGCCCGCGGCCGAGATCATGGCCCAGGAGGCGAAGGCGTAGAGGGCGGCGATGAGGGCGATGGCGACGTACGTGGCCCGGGGCACCGTCCGGCGCGGGTCGCGCGACTCCTCGCTGAAGACGACGGACTGCTCGAAGCCGACGAAGCCGGTGACGGCCATGACCAGCAGGGCGCCCGCCCCGGCCCCGGTGAGCCCGGCGGGGTCGAGCGCGGCGAGGTCGGGGCGGAAGCCGGCGGTGGTCAGGTCGGTGACGCTGAACACCACGACGAGCACGACCTCCGCGACGAGCAGGGTGGCCAGGACGCGGCCGTTCACGGCGACGTCGCGGACACCGAGGACGGCCGTCAGCGCCCAGGCCGCGAGCGCGATGAGCCACCACGGGAGGTCGGCGCCCGTCCAGTCGCCGACCAGGGGCGCGGCGATCGCCCCGAATCCTCCGTACGCGGCGACCTGGAAGCTGTTGTAGGCAGCCAGCGCGACCCACGCGGCACCCACGCCGAGGGGACGGCCCAGGCCGCGGGCTATGTACGCGTAGAAGGCGCCCGCGTTGGCGATGTGCCGCGCCATGGCGACGTAGCCGACCGAGAACACCGCGAGCACGAGCGCGACGACGAGGAACGCGATCGGCATGGCGGTGAGCCCGGTGACGGCGAGACCGGTCGGGACGACGCCGGCGACGACGGTGAGCGGCGCGGCGGCCGACATCACGAAGAACACGACGGCGGCGACGCCCAGGCGGTCCCGGGCGAGCGCGGCCGACACCCGTACGGGTGCGGTGAGGGCATGGCTGGAGGGCAAGGGGTTCTCCTTCGAGGGGGAATTTCAGGCCCGGCGGGCCAGGACGGCTTCGCCGACGGCGGCCTCGGCGTGGCCGAGGAGGCGCTGCAGCGGCTCCGGCAGGCGCCGGCGCAGCTGGTCGAGGAGGTGCGCCCGGTCGGCCCGGCCGAGCGTGGCGAGGGTGTACTGGTCGAGGCCGGTGGCGAAGATCAGCCCGGCCAGCGTGAGGTCTTCCTGCGGCAGCCGTTCGCGCCGCTCGGCGGCGACGCGGACCCGGGTGCCCGGCCGCCCGGACGCGACCGAGTCGACCGGCTCGGTCACCAGCCGGGTGCCGAAGAACGAGCGGCGGGCGCGGCGGCGGACCTGCCCGGTCGTGGCCAGGCGGCGCCCGACCAGGTCGGGCGCGATGCCGCTGCCCAGGTACGCGATCCAGTCGCGCACGCCCCGGTTGTGGTCCCGGGCGATGTGGCCGAGCACCGCGGCGCTCGCGATGTCGCCGGTGGCCCGGTCGTCGAGCAGGGCGAGGTGGTCGCCGCGGATGTCGAGCCGGCGCCCGAGCACCAGTTCGGCGAGCACCGCGCCGCCCAGGCCGAGGCCGAGGATGGCGGGACTGAGCAGACAGCGGCCGTGCACGGAGTCGTGGGCGGTCAGGAACAGGTCGTCGGCGAGGGGCTGCACGGTTTTCCCTTTCGAGCTGGCGGGACGGTTCCGCGGAGCTGATCGGTGGCGCGCTCAGCTAGGCAATCAGGAGACAAGATACTTACCGCTCAGTGGTCTGTCGACTATGGTGTGGCCCCTTCCGGCCGGGGTATGCGCCGCCGGGTGAGCCCGAGATCCGCACCGTCCGCCGCCGCCCGTCATCTGTCCGCGAACCGCGCTGAGCTGGTACGCGAGCTGGCCGAGTGGCTGCGCGTGCCGTCCGTGGCCGGCGCGCCGGAGCATGAAATAGATGTTCTTCGATCTGTGAACTGGTTGCGTGGCACCCTTTCCGAGATCGGATTTCCGACAGTCGAGATGTGGTCCGCGAACGCCGTCCACGCCGAGTGGTGCGCCGCGCCCGGCGCCCCGACGGTGCTCGTCTACAGCCACCACGACGTCCGCGCGGCCAAGGACGGGACCTGGGAGCAGACCGCGGCCTTCGAGCCGGTCCTGCGCGAGGGCCGCCTGTACGGCCGGGGCGCCTCGGACGCCAAGGGGCAGGTGCTCGCCCACCTCTGGGGCCTGCGCACCCACCTGGCCGTCACCGGCCGCGCCGCCCCCGCCGTCACCGTCAAGGTGCTCGTGGAGGGCGAGGAGGAGACCGGATCGGCGTCGCTGTCGGATCTGCTGGACGAGCACGGTGTGACCGCCGATCTCGTCGTCTTCTCCGACACGCTGCTGTGGCACGCCGAGCACCCCGCGGTCTGCCTCGGCCTGCGCGGCCTGGTCCTGGCCCAGATCGAGGTGTACGGACCCCGGACCGACATCCACAGCGGTGCCGTCTCCGGCCCGGCGCCCAACTCGGCCGTCGCGCTGGCCGGACTGCTGGCCCGGCTGCACGACGACAAGGGGCGCATCACGCTGCCCGGCTTCTACGACGACGTGACGGAGCCCACCGAGCAGACCCGGGCGGAGCTGGCGGCCCTGCCCTACAGCGACGAGGACTGGCTCGAGCGCTCGCACACCCGCAGCATCGGCGGCGAGGAGGGCTTCACCGTGCTCGAACGGCTCTGGGCCCGGCCGGCCGCCGAGGTCATCTCGCTGGAGTCGGGCACCGACACCGGCCCGTCGCGCGGCGCGATCCCGGCCGTCGCCACGGCCACGATCAGCATCCGTACGGCCGCCGGGCAGCGCGCGGAGAAGGTGGCCGAGCAGGTGCGCCGCTGGGTCGCCGACGCGCTCGACGACCGGGTGGACCACCAGTTGACCGTGGGCAGCCCGACCGACCAGGAGCCGTACCGGACGCCGCGCGACCATCCCGCCGTGGCCGCCCTGGCCGAGGCGATGGAGGCCGGCTTCGGCCGTCCCGTGGGGCGCATGGGCAACGCCGGAGGCGGGCCGGCCGAGCTGCTGGCCCGCAAGACGGGCGCGCCGGTGATCTTCTTCGGCACGGGACTGCCCGAGGACAACTGGCACGACGGCGACGAGAGCGTGTCGATCGACGTGCTGCTGGCCGGCGCCGCGACCTTGGCCGAGCTGTGGCCGCGCCTCGCTTTGCTTGACGAATCAACTAAATGAGGCGTACGGTGGGGTTGTTTGGTTGAAGTTTCAACCCTCGCCCGGAGGCCGTCTTGAGCACCATGCCCGCGCTCTTCCTCAGCCACGGCGCCCCGCCGCTCGTCGACAGCCCGGCCTGGGTCGCCCAGCTGCGGGAGCTGACGGCCGGCCTGCCGCGGCCCCGGGCGATCCTCATGGCCTCGGCCCACTGGGAGTCCGCACCCCTGATGCTCGGCGCGACGGAGCCGGTGCCGCTGGTGTACGACTTCGGCGGCTTCGCGCGCAAGTACTACGAGGTGGAATACCGGGCGCCCGGCGCACCGGCGCTCGCCGACCGGATCCAGAAGCTCATGCCCGACAACGAGCACGTGGCCCGGACGAACCGCGGGCTCGACCACGGCGCCTACGTGCCGCTGACGGTCATGTACCCGGACGCCGACATCCCCGTCCTCCAGATGTCCCTGCCCACCTTGGAACCGGACCGCTTGCTCGACCTGGGCCGCCGGCTGGCGCCGCTGCGCGAGGAGGGCGTCCTGATCGTCGGCTCCGGCTTCACGACGCACGGGCTGCCCTTCCTGCGCGACTGGCGCCCGGACGCCGCCGCCCCGGGCTGGTCGCGCGACTTCGACGCCTGGGCCGCCGACACCCTGTCCCGCGGCGCGGTCGACGAACTGGCCGACTTCCGCCGCCGGGCCCCGGGCATGCCCTACGCCCACCCGACGATCGAGCACTTCGCCCCGATGTTCCTGACCCTGGGCGCGTCGAGCAACCCTGAGCAGCCCGCCGACCAGCCGATCGACGGCTTCTGGATGGGCCTCTCCAAGCGCTCCTTCGTCGTCGCCTGACCGCCGCCGATGTCGATTCATTTCCGCTTCGGGGTATTGCCCGCCCGGCCGCCACATCAGTGTTGGGGACAACGGCAAGACCGAAACCGCGGTCAGCAGCGCCGGGAAGCCCTCCGGCGGTGATCCGGCCGGCATCGCCCCCGTCCGTGTGGAGGTGCGGCTCCGGCAGGGGGGTTACCCGGCTCCAAGCCGGTGGAATCAGGGTGAAGACGGGGAGCGCCCCCGAGCTGAGCGGCTCGAGGGCGTCCTGGATCCACTACCTCATGAGACCAGGCAGGACTGGCACGCCCATCAGATAGAAGTACAGCGCGACCGTGGCGGCTACCACGATGATCAAGCACAGCCTGAATGTCGCCGGCCATGATCGAATTGCCTCGCGCACGACGTCGGCCATATCCGCTTTCATCTTTTTCACCTCCCTTCACTCGGCAGGATCATTTGTTCGTGATCCGGATTGAATTGCGTTCTTGCGATTAGTCTGCCCCATGAGCTGGATGGTTGCCTAGCGCCGACCGCCGCAGTGAGACAAAAAGCCGGATTGTCCGTCGTTGAAACAGACAATCCGGCCCGGTCCGGGGTAGCCGCCCCGGCCCTTGAGGCACTGTCGTGATCGCATCAGACAGTGGATCCGGAACCAGTATGCGAGATGCCATGCTTAATTGCCAAGTATCTGCCTGCTGTGTAGCGGTCTGACTTCCGGCCGCCCGGGAGGAACCATTTGACGTGCGGCAGGGTGACTCCGTCGGCTTGCTTCCGAACCGACCGCGAGCCGTCGCGGCGCGGATGGTGGGCAGGTAGGTGGCCTGCTGCTGCGGGCAAGATGAGGTCAGCGACTTGTAGGTGCGCGAAGTGCGGTGATCGGACTGGCATGCGCGATCTGCCGAGGGCAACCTGCTACATGTCATCCTGGTATCTGGCAGTCGTACTGTTCCGTCTCCGCAGCCGACGGCTGTGGTTAATTTTCGACTTGCGACTGTAGTTAATGGACTTCGGTAGCCCGTGCTGCTACGTTTCTCCGGTCAATTGCGTTACAGGGCTCGCCCGTTGCGCGTATTGTCGTCTACACGGTATTTTTCACACTACTAATGTATGGGTGATCAGCAATGAATCCACTCGGCGCCGAGTGGCGCAAGAGTATGCGCAGCGCACAGGGCGATTGTGTCGAGGTCTCGTATCAGGCCGAGCAGGCGGCCGTTCTGGTCCGTGACACGAAAGCCGCCGGCGAGGGCCCGGTGCTCACCTTTACCCGCAACGAATGGGCTGCTTTCGTGGGCGGCGTGCACGACGGGGAGTTCAACCTGCCGGCGTAACGGCGTCCGGCACCGATGTGTCCCGACGGCACCCGGGAGGTTGCTGGGTGCCGTCGGTGATCTTCGGTGGAAGAGGCATCAGGCTTGATCAAGAGTGGCGAGAGCTCGGTCGACCAAGGTCACGGCCTTCTCGTTTTTCCAGGCGATCTGCTCAATCCTCCAGAACGCCTCCAGGTAGACGGCGGTCTCCTGAAGGTCATCCTTGATCAGGAACTCACCGCGGAAGTCCTCGATGTAGAGGACGTCCTCGTTCTCCTCGGTCGTGGGAAGCTCCAACAGCATGTAGGCCCCGCGCATCCGCTGATAGAGACCCTCGCTGAAGGGAACGATCCACAGCGTTGTCCTGGTCTCAGTGAGGGCGTCCTTGAGGCGCTCCAGCTGCCGCCGCATCACGTCGGGCCCGCCGACCCAGCGGTAGAGCACTGCCTCGTCCAAGGCGAAGAACAATTTCGGCGGGTCGGTCCGCGAGCTGAGCCGCTCCTGGCGCTCGAGCCGGAGTTCGACAAGGTTGTCCAGCTGGCCGAGGAGCGTGGGATCGGGCGCCAGCGGCGGCACCATCTCCGCCAGGGTGGCCCGGGCATACTCTTCCGTCTGGAGCAGGCCTGGCATCAGGAGAGGTTGGAAGTTTCGGATGATCGACGCTGCCGACTCGTAACTCAGCATGGTGGCGAACTCCGTGGAGAGTCTGTCGCGATAGGGGAACCACCAAGCGGGTTCCCGCGCTGCCCGAGCCATGCCGACCAAGGTGTCGATCCTGGCTTGATCGGTGATTCCGTACAGCTGCAGCAACACTCGAAGGTCGTTGATCGAAATAGCTACCGCACCCGTTTCGATCCTGATCAGCTTGGACAGCGACCAGTCCATCTCAGGGGCTACGTCCTTCTGGGACAACCTGGCGGCCTCGCGGGCCTTCCGCAGCTCCACGCGCAGGCGCCGACGCTGCACCATCGGGTCGAGACTGCTTGCCATAGGTACCTCTGTCCTGCGTGCGGGCGCCCGTGCTGCGGGACCGATTCCTGGTCCGTCGGTAAGTGCAGCATAGTGGACAGGGAAGTTCGGACGACCGCGCCCGTTCGGCACATATCCGCGGTCTGCCTTCGTGCTGTCCGGTCGCCGTCCGAGGATGCTGGAAGGATCATCCGCAGCGGCTGCCGATCGCCCGGTGTATTGACCTCGTCGCATTGCCGTTATTACATCGAGGCGAATTCCCATGGCTCACCAACCAGGGGGAACGATGCTCGAGGTGCATGAGATCGCCGCGGTGCGGGCTGATCGGCCGGATGCGGTTGCCGCCGCGGCGCGGGAGCGGCGGCGGCCGGTGTCCTGGCGGGGCGGGCACGGGCGGTTGATGATCATTGCGGCGGATCATCCGGCTCGGGGGGCGCTGGCGGCCGGTCCGGATCGGTTCGCCATGGGGAATCGGGCGGACCTACTCCATCGGCTGCGGATCGCGCTGGGCCGGCCCGGGGTCAACGGCGTGCTGGGCAGTCCTGACATTCTCGAGGACCTGCTGCTGCTCGGGGCGCTCGACGACAAGGTCGTGCTCGGTTCGATGAACCGGGGCGGGCTCGCCGGGGCGGCCTTCGAGGTGGACGACCGCTTCACCGGGTACGACGCCCGCAGTCTCGCCGCGGCCGGGTTCGAGGGCGGGAAGATGCTGCTGCGGCTGGACTACTCGGACGCGGCGACCGCGGACACGTTGCAGAGCTGCGCGGCGGCCGTGAGCGCCCTGGCGGAGCAGCGGCTGATGGCGATGGTCGAGCCCTTCCTCGCGTACCGGGACGAGGGCCGGCTGCGCACGGAGCTGACGGCGGACGCGATGGTCCGGGCCGTGTCGGTGGCCGCCGGGCTCGGGACCACGTCGGCGTACACCTGGCTGAAGCTGCCCGTTGTCCCGGACCTGGACCGCGTGCTGGCCGCGACCACCCTGCCGGTCCTGCTCCTGGGTGGGGAGGTCGGTGCGGACGCCGACGCCGTCTACGCGGGGTGGGCCAAGGGGCTCGCGAACAGGGGCGTTCAGGGGCTCGTGGTCGGGCGCAGCCTGCTGTTCCCGCCCGGCGGCGACGTCGCGGCGGCGGTCGACCGGGCGGTGAGTCTGCTGTGAACCAAAGTGAGCCAGCGGTGAACAAGAGCCGGAGCAATGTCCTGCGCCGCGGCGACGGGGTGGCCGGGCCGTTCGATCCGGCGGTGACCCCGGAGAGCGCCGGCTGGGGCTACAGCGGGCTGCGCGTGCTCGAGCTCGGCATCGGCCAGCGGGTCAGCTTCCCGACCGGCGACGACGAGATGATCGTGCTGCCGCTCTCCGGCGGCTGCGACGTGACCTGCGACGACGAGCGGCTCACGCTGACCGGCCGGCGCTCGGTGTTCACCCGGGTGACCGATTTCGCCTATGTGCCGCCGGGCACCTCGGTGACCGTGCGGGCCGGCAACGGCGGGCGGTTCGCGCTGCCCAGTGCGCGGGCGCGGCCGGGCCTGCCGTTCCGCTACGGGCCCGCCGAGCAGGTCCCGGTCGAGCTGCGCGGCGCCGGGCAGGCCAGCCGGCAGGTCAACAACTTCTGCACGCCGGAGTCGTTCGAGGCGGACCGGCTCATCGCGGTCGAGGTGCTGACGCCCGGCGGCAACTGGTCGTCGTGGCCGCCGCACAAGCACGACGAGGAGGGCGAGGGCGAGAACGCGCTCGAGGAGATCTACTACTTCGAGGTGGGCGGCTCGCCGGCGGGCACGGCCGGGTCCGGCTTCCAGCGGGTGTACGGCCACCCGGGCCGCCCGATCGACGTCTGCGCCGAGGTCCGCAGCGGCGACACGGTGCTGATCCCGCACGGCTGGCACGGCCCGTCGATGGCCGCGCCCGGCTACGACCTGTACTACCTGAACGTGATGGCGGGGGCCGGCGAGCGCCGCTGGCTGTTCTCCGACGACCCGGCGCACGCGTGGGTGCGGAGCTCGTGGAGCCGGCAGGAGGTCGACGAGCGGCTGCCGCTGACGTCGGCCCGGGAGAGGAGACGACCGTGAGGCTGACCGTCGCGCAGGCCGTGGTGCGGTTCCTGGCGAACCAGTGGACCGAGCGCGACGGCATCGAGCAGCGGGCGATCCCCGGTGTGTGGGGCATCTTCGGGCACGGCAACGTCGCCGGGATCGGCCAGGCGCTGCTCCAGGCCCAGCGCACGGGCGAGGCGGATCTGCCCTATCACCTGGCCCGCAACGAGCAGGCCATGGTCCACATCGCGGCCGGTTTCGCCAAGATGCGGGACCGGCTTTCCGCGTACGCGTGCACGGCCTCGATCGGGCCCGGCTCGACCAACATGCTGACCGGGGCCGCGCTGGCGACTGTCAACCGGTTGCCGGTCCTGCTGCTGCCCAGCGACGTCTTCGCGACGCGCGTGGCGCCGCCGGTGCTGCAGGAGCTGGAGCAGCCGGGCTCGGGCGACACGTCGGTCAACGACGCGTTCCGCCCGCTGTCGAAGTTCTTCGACCGCGTCTGGCGCCCCGAACAGCTCCCGTCCGCCCTGCTGCGCGCTGTGCGGGTCCTGTTCGACCCGGCCGAGACGGGGGCGGTCACCCTCTGCCTGCCCCAGGACGTGCAGACCGAGGCGTACGACTTCCCGCCCGCGTTGTTCGCCAAGCGCGTGTGGCATGTGGCCCGCCCGGTGCCCGAGCCGGCGGCCCTGGCGCGCGCCTCGGCGGTGCTCGCAACCGCTCGCCGCCCGCTGCTCATCGCCGGCGGCGGAGTGATCTACTCGGGCGCCTCCGAGGCGTTGATCGACTTCGCCGGCCGCACCGGCATCCCGGTCGCCGACACGCAGGCCGGCAAGGGCGCGATCCCGTGGGACCACCCGAGTGCCGTCGGGGGAGTGGGCGCCACGGGCACCCCGGTCGCCAACCGGCTGGCCCGGGAGGCCGACGTGATCCTGGGCGTCGGAACCCGGTACAGCGACTTCACGACCGCGTCGTCGACCGCTTTCGCGGCGGACGCCCGGTTTGTCAATCTCAACGTGGCCTCCTTCGACGCGCACAAGCTCGGCGCGACGGCCCTGATCGCGGACGCCCGCGAGGGGCTGTCAGCGCTCGGCGGCTTCACGGTCGAGAACACGTGGGCGGAGGCGGTCGCGGGCTGGACGCGTACCGTCGACAAGGCTTTTCGTCTCGGGCACGGACCCCTGCCCGCGCAGAGCGAGGTGCTCGGCGCGGTCAACGAGGCGTGCGGTGAGCGGAACGTCGTCGTGCAGGCGGCCGGCAGCATGCCCGGTGATCTGCAACTCCTGTGGCGCGCGCGGGACCCGAAGCAATATCACGTCGAGTACGGCTACTCGTGCATGGGCTTCGAGGTCGCCGGGGCGCTCGGGATCAAGCTCGCCGACCCCGGCCGCGAGGTGTTCGCGCTGGTGGGCGACGGGTCGTACCTGATGATGGCGCAGGAGATCGTCACCGCCGTCGCCGAGGGTGTGAAGCTCGTCATCGTGCTCGTGCAGAACCACGGCTTCGCGTCGATCGGGGCGCTGAGCGAGTCGGTGGGGTCGCAGCGGTTCGGGACGAGCTACCGCTACCGGGGGCTCGAGGAGGACTACGACGGCGGCTACCTGCCCGTGGACCTGGCGGCCAACGCGGAGAGCCTCGGCGCCGCGGTCATCCGCTGCCGGACGATCGCCGACCTGGTCGAGGGCCTGAAACGGGCCCGCGCCAACGACCGGCTCACGGTCGTGCACATCGAGACCGACCCGCGGTCGCCGGTGCCGTCCTCCGAGTCGTGGTGGGACGTGCCGGTGGCCGCCGTGGCGGCGCTGGAGAGCACCACAGCGGCGCGGGAGGCGTACGAGCGGGCCAAGCGTGACCAGCGCGCATACCTCTGACCGCCGGGCATCTACACTCCCCAAGGTCATCCCGTCCTGAACTTCCCCGGAGGTCCCCATGAACGCGACCCGCACCCGCGGTGTCCGGCTGCTTGCCCTGGCCACGGTCGTGGCCCTCGGGGTCACCGCGTGCAGCGGAGGCGGCAGAGAGAAAACCGACGAGAGCGACTCCGGGGGCGGCAACGCCCCGGGCGCCTCGGGCTACACGATCGCCTTCGTCACCCACGAGACGCCCGGCGACGCCTTCTGGGACAAGGTCAAGGCCGGCGCCGAGCAGGCGGCCAAGGACGAGGGCGTCATCCTCAAGTACTCCAACGACCCGGACGCCGGCAAGCAGGCGCAGCTCATCCAGAGCGCGGTGGACTCGAAGGTCAGCGGCATCGCCACCACGCTGGTGACCCCGGACGCCCTCGCGGGCTCGGTCAAGGCGGCCACCGCGGCCAAGATTCCGGTGGTGGGCCTCAACGCCGGCATCGAGCAGTACAAGCAGCTCGGCGCGCTCATGTACTTCGGCTCCGACGACACCGTCGCGGGCGAGAGCGCCGGCGAGCGGATCGCCGCGGCCGGGGCGAAGCACCCGCTCTGCGTGATCCACCAGCAGGGCTCGGTCTCCCTCGAGGCCCGCTGCGCCGGCGTCAAGGGCAAGGTCCCCGGCACGGAGAACATCCAGGTCAACGGGGCCGACGACGCGGCCGTCACGTCGACGATCCAGGCCAAGCTGGCCCAGGACAAGACCATCGACTACGTCATCACGCTCAACTCGCAGGTGGCGCTCGACACGATCAAGGCCCAGGAGCAGGCGTCCAGCACCGCCAAGGTGGCGACCTTCGACCTCGACGCGCAGGTCGCGCAGCAGGTCCAGGACGGCAAGATCGAGTTCAGCATCGACCAGCAGCCGTACGCCCAGGGCTACCTGGCCGTCAGCTCGCTCTACCTCTACCTGAAGAACGGCAACGACATCGGCGGCGGCCGGGCCGTGCTGACCGGGCCGTCGTTCGTCGACAAGGCGAACATCGCCACGATCCTGCCGTTCGTGAAGAACAACACCCGGTGAGCTCCCGGGCTCTCAGCACCCGCTTCCTGGCGCGCCCCGAGGTGGGCGCGCTGGTGGCGGCCGTCGTCATCTTCCTCTTCTTCCTGATCGTGGCGCCGGCCTTCCGGACGCCGCAGTCGCTGTTCACGGTGCTCTACCAGGCGTCGACGATCGGCATCGTCGCGGTCGGCGTCGGCCTGCTCATGATCGGCGGGGAGTTCGACCTCTCCGCCGGCGTGATGGTCACCACGGCCGGCCTGGTCGCCTCGCAGTTCTGCTGGTGGTTCGGCGTCAACCTGTGGATCGGGGCGCTGCTGTCGCTGGCCTTCTGCCTCGGCGTCGGCTTCCTCAACGGGTGGCTGGTGATGCGGACCGGCATCCCCAGCTTCCTGATCACGCTGGGCACCTTCTTCGTGCTCCAGGGGGCCAACCTGGGCGTCACCAAGCTGGTCACCGGCTCGGTCACCAGCCCCGACATCAGCCAGATCGCCGGGTGGGACTCGCTGGGCGCGGTGTTCTCGTCCAGCTTCCGGGCCGGGGACAGCACGATCTGGATCACGGTGTTCTGGTGGGTGCTGTTCGTCGCGCTGGCCGCGTGGATCCTGACCCGCACGCGTACGGGCAACTGGGTCTACGCCGTCGGCGGCGCGCCCGACAGCGCCCGGGCGGTCGGTGTGCCCGTGGTGCGTACCAAGATCGGTCTGTTCATGGCCGTGTCGTTCCTGGCGTGGTTCGCGGGCATGCACACGCTGTTCCGCTTCAACACGCTGCAGGCCGGCAACGGCGTCGGCAACGAGTTCCTCTACATCATCGCCGCGGTGGTCGGCGGGACGCTGCTGACCGGCGGCTTCGGCAACGCGGCGGGCGTGGCGATCGGCGCGTTCATCTTCGGCATGACCAGCCTGGGCATCGTGTACGCGGGCTGGGACCCGAACTGGTTCAAGGCGTTCCTGGGCGTGATGCTGCTGCTCGCCGTCCTGGTCAACCTGTACGTCAAGCGGGTGGCGACTTCCCGGAGGAGCTCCGATGACCTCTGACCCTCTGATCTCCCTGGCCGGGGTCGGCAAGACGTACGGCGCGATCCGGGCCCTCCGCGACATTTCGCTGTCCGTGCCGGCAGGCGAGGTGACGTGTGTCCTGGGCGACAACGGCGCCGGCAAGTCGACCCTGATCAAGATCATGTCGGGGCTGCACCCGCACACCGAGGGCGAGGTGCGCGTCGACGGCAAGCCCGTGGCGCTCGGCTCCCCGCGCGCGGCGCTCGACCTGGGCATCGCCACGGTCTACCAGGACCTGGCCGTGGTGCCGCTCATGGAGGTCTGGCGCAACTTCTTCCTCGGCTCCGAGCTCGCGTCGTCGTCGTTCCCGCTCGCTCCCTTGAAGATCAAGGACATGAAGCGGATCGCCGACGAGGAGCTGCGCAAGATGGGCATCGTCGTCGCCGACATCAACCAGCCCATCGGTACGCTCTCCGGCGGCCAGCGGCAGTGCGTGGCGATCGCCCGGGCCGTGTACTTCGGCGCCCGGGTCCTGATCCTCGACGAGCCCACGGCCGCGCTCGGCGTCAAGCAGTCCGGTGTCGTCCTCAAGTACATCGCGCGGGCCCGCGACGCCGGGCTGGGCGTCGTCTTCATCACGCACAACCCGCACCACGCGTACCTGGTCGGCGACCACTTCGTCATCCTCCAGCGCGGCGAGGCGGTGCTCGACAAGGGCCGCTCCGACGTCACGCTGGAGGAGCTGACCACGCGGATGGCCGGGGGCGACGAGCTGGCCGAGCTGTCGCACGAGCTGGGCCGGTAAGCTCCTCGCCATGATCAACGTGGGCGTCATCGGTACGGGCATGATCGGGCAGGACCACATCCGCCGGATGTCCACGCTCCTGGCCGGCGTCGCGGTGACGGCCGTGACCGACGTCGACGCCGCGGTGGCCGCCCGGGTCGCCGCGTCCGTCGGCGCCCGCGCCCTGCCCACCGGGCTCGACGTCATCGCCGACCCCGCGGTGGACGCCGTGCTGGTCTGCTCCTGGGGCCCGACCCACGAGGAGTACGTCCTCGCCGCCGTCGCCGCGGGCAAGCCCGTCTTCTGCGAGAAGCCCCTCGCCACGACGGCCGCCGCCTGCGAGCGCATCATCGAGGCGGAAGTGGCGGCGGGGCGCCGTCTCGTGCAGGTCGGCTACATGCGCCGCTACGACCCGGCGTACCGGGATCTCAAGGCCGTCGTCGACAGCGGCCGCATCGGCGCGCCGCTCATGATGCACTGCGCCCACCGCAACGCCGGGGTGCCCGCCTTCTACGAGAAGGAGAACACCATCACCGACAGCGCGGTCCACGAGATCGACATGGCCCGCTGGCTCTTCGCCGAGGAGATCGTCGCCACCCGCGTCCTCCTGCCCCGCGGCAACCGCAACGGCGGCGACCTCGCCGACCCGATCTTCCTCATCCTCGAACTCGCCGGCGGCGCCCTGGTCGACGTCGAGGTCTCGGTCAACATCCGCTACGGCTACGACATCCGCGGCGAGGTCGTCGGCGAGAACGGCACCGCGTCCCTCGCCTCCCCGACCCCCGTCGTCATCCGCCACGACGGCGCCGCGTCCACCCCGATCGGCGCCGACTGGCGGGAGCGCTTCGCCCGCGCCTACGACCTCGAACTCCAGGACTGGGCCGACGCCGTCGCCCGCGGAGTCCCCACCGGGCCCACCGCCTGGGACGGCTACGCCGCCGCCGTGGTCTCCGACGCCAGCGTCCAGGCCCTCCGCACCGGCTCCCGCGTCGAGATCAACCTGATGCCGCGGCCCGCCCTTTACGCCTGAGGACGTCCGCCCGCTCAGTAGTCCCACTCGCTCAGGTCGTCGACCTCCACGACCCGCTCCCCGTCGAGAACCACGAGCAGCCCGAGCCCCGTCGGCCCGGGCGCCTCGGTGAACCGCACCTCCCAGGCCCGCCCACCCCGGAACGTCAACTCCGGATCCCACCGCTCCCAGGCGCCGTCGAGCCCGGCCGCCTCCGCCGCCTTCGCGAGCAGCCGGTCCCGCTCGCCGCAGACGTGATCGACGAACTCCGCAAGGAGCTCCTCACGAGCCTCGAGCAGCACGGTGACGCGGATGGCAGGATTGTCAGTGACGTGGCCGGTCCAACAGCGCATGCCGTCAGGAGCGTCCGGAACCTCCGCCAGCCCGGCAACCCGGCCGAGGCCCTGAGAACCATGCACCCGCGTATCGTGCCCCATACACCGCCGCCACCATGAACCGGCGTCCGCGTGTCGGTGGCACGACACGCCGGATCGATGTTCCAGCGTGCTACCACGCGGTTGGCGCCGTGACGGGCGGGTGAGCGACAAAAGCCTTCCCTTGTGAGGGCGTGCCAAATCTTCCGGCCCATGTGCGGAACGTGATTCCCCGTCCGGTGATGTGAGTGCGGCGGACCGCGGCCAGGCAGGCTGTGTGCAGGTCACCTGAGCGCTTACTGCCGAGCGCGTCCGAGGCCGGGTCGCCCCACGGGCACTTGTTGAGACCGCCCTGGGCGCCGTGTCGTTCCCAGCTCAGATCTTGTTGGGTTCGTCTTGCGTCGAAGAACAATCGATAGCCGAGATGCCGGCCCTTCTCCACAGGGTGCAGATGCCATCCGCCGCCGGACGCGTTACGGATGTGCGTCTCGGCGACAGCCGTGAACGCATAGAGGAGGTCTGACGTATACGGGCCGGTAGTCAGGACTCTGCTGTTCCACAACTGAACGGTCACGAACTCTGTAACGCGTACCTCGGTGAGCAGCTCATTCACTTGAAACAGCTCGATCCAAGGTCCCTCCGGGAATCGCTCCAGCCAGGGAGCCAGCGACTCCGGATCCGAGCGCAGCCGTCGCCCGTCGCGGAGCCGTGAAAGGTCCGTCTCCAGATCTCTCGGGGGATTTCGAGTGAGCCGTCGCAGAGCAGTCCTGACCGCCCTCTCCGAGCCGAGATCCCAGCCGTGAGGAGGCCATTCACGGGGTGGAGCGGCCACGGCGGCCAAATCCTCGAGCGCAATCGTCCGCGAGAGGCTCGGCTCGAGAAGATGCGCGAGATTCCAGATCGCTTCAAGCATCACTTGATGGTGTCTCAGAAAGGGGGAGCGGAGAAGCGATGGCGAACGGCGCGCCGGGAGGGTGTACAGCGCCGTGCTTGAGCGGCACATCCATTGACGCTGTCGGTGAAGCGCTGCTGTCGTGCCGTTCGGGTTCCGGTGTTGTGCCTCGGTGCGGCTCTCAGCTGCGGACGGGGATGCCGGTCAGGCGGAGGGTGTCGGGGACGTCGAGGGTGACGGTAGTGGTGCCGGCGGGCGGGGCGGGGAACCACAGGGCGATGGTCTGACTGCTGTCCGGCGGGATGGCTCGGTTGAGGAGACGGTCGCAGAGGCAGCGGTGGCGGCCCGGGTCGAGCTCGTAGTCGAGGCCGTAGGCGACGGTGCCGCCCGCGATCATCCGGACGCCCGCCGCGCCGTAGGGGGCGAACGGGTCGAACTCGTCGCGGACCGTGAAGACGCCCTGGCCGAGGAGGTCGAGGACGGTGGCGTCGTCGTCGCCGATGTTGGTGGCGACGAGGTCGACCTGGGCGAAGGGACCGAGCAGCCGGGCCTCGCGCGCGGTGAAGCTGACCGTGCCCCGGCTCAGCGGCAGCTGGATGTCGGCGCCCTCGGCCGCGGCGGCGACCCTGCCGGTGGTCTTGGGGAGGGGCACGTCCGGGACCGGTGGGGGCGCCGCGGCCGTACTCTTCGGGGCGCTGATCGTCACCCGCCGGTTGCGGGCGCGGTGATCGGCCGAGTCGTTGGGGACGGCCGGCGCCGTCTCGCCCTTGGCCGCGACGGTCTTGGGCCACTTGTCGTCGGGCAGCGCCGCGCGCAAGGCTCTGGCGACCGCGTCGGCACGCTCGCGGGAGAGCGTCATGTTGTGCGCGGCCGTGCCGGAGTCGTCGGTGTGCCCGGTGATCGTCAGCGGCCCGGCGCCGGCGGCGCGCAGGTCGGTCACCGCGGCGTCCAGCGTGCGGCGGGCCTGCCCGGTGAGCTGCGCGCTGTCGAGGCGGAAGAGCACGTCGGAGGAGAGATCGAGGTCGGTCCGGGCGGGCGTGCGCCGGGTGCGCAGACCCACATCCAACCTCTCCGTGTACGCGTCCAGCGCCGCCGATCGGGCCACCGCACCCGCCACGTCGAGCGGCTCGTGGTCGCGCCCCAGGAAGTCCGAGCCGGACGGCGGGGCCGGCACCTCTCCCGCCACGACGGGCACGTCGGCGAACACCCCGGCATAAGGCAACATGACCGACGCTGTCCCCACCCCGGCCGGCACCCCGGCGAACGCCGCCTGCACAGGCTGCGTCTCGCCCTGGTCCAGGCGCATCGACCCGGTGCACACGCAGTCGCCGCCCGCGGTCTCCGCCACCGGCCACACGCGCCGGCCCGCGGTGTCGACCAGGCGCCCGCCGTCGAAGACATTGACCGTGCCGCTCGAAAAGTGCCGGACGGCGTCGGAGGAGCCCGACTCCGCGCGCATCCGCACGGTCAGCACCACGGTCTCGCCCTGCCGCACCAGCGGCTCCACGCCCAGCCACAACCGGTCGCCCGCGGCGTCGACCACCCGCTCCTGCACGACGACGGGCGCCGCCCCGCTCGGCGCGCCCGCGCTGCTCGGCCCGGACGGCGGCCGGCTCTGCACCTGCTCCCGGGCCGATCCGTTGCCCCCGTCGCTGCCGCCGCCCCCGTCGCTGCCGCCGCCCCCGTCGCTGCCGCCGCCCCCTGAGCACGCAGCCAGCAGCACGGTCGCCACCAGGCAGGCGATCGTCGAGCGGAGTCCACGGCGTGCTGTCACGCTCCCGAACGGTACTCGCCCCTAACCCCCGAACCGCCGCGTGGCCGTGTGCCTTTCCGCCCGGGTATCGCGTGTCGCGACTGTCGGATAAATGCGTTGTCGTGGGGTGGGCGGATCTCTACCTTGGATCTCAGCAGCCGAGCCCGCAGCCGGGGGAGGCACCGGCCCGAGCCCGTGAGGAGAGTCAGATGTCGCGCCAGTTCCGCAGCACCGCAGCGCAGCAGCTCCTGCCCTCAGGCGGCGGCTATCTGCTCGGGGGCGATCTCCTGCCGGCCCTGCGACGGGGCAACGGCTGTCCGCTCGACGGCGACCTTCTCCCGGGCCGGCGATGGGGCAACGGCTGTCGGCAGCGGTGGCGCGGCTAGGCTTCGGCCAGCGCATCCGCCGCCCTCCCGCTCCGGGACCGGGCGGCGCTCTTGTCCCGAGGGCAGCCGCACGAGCTTCTGGCCCCGAGTCGCCGACGCGAAGGTCACTCCAGACGGCAGGAAGAGGCCCCCGCCGTGCGGAAACAGCCGGCCTTCGCTCGCGTGGTGAACGGGCCGACCGTCGCTCGCGGTAGTGGGAACGGCCAGTATTTGCTCACGGTGGCGGGAACGCCCAGTCTTCGCTCGCGGGGGGTGGGAACGGTCAGCCCTCGCAACGGCCAGTCCTGCCTCGCGGTGGCGTAAACGGCCAGCCTTCGCTCGCGGGGGTGGGAACGGTCAGCCCTCGCAACGGTCAGCCCTCGCTTGCCGGGGAGCCAGCCATCCTCGCGGCGTCTTGGGACAGCCGCTTACCCAACGCGCTCCGGCGTCCCTCACTCCTACGGGTGTAGCTCAACCGGCAGAGCACCGGACTCCAAATCCGGAAGACGCGGGTTCAACTCCTGCTGCCCGTGCGACCGTTCGCCCCGCAACGGCGAACGCACACAAATCCATAGTGGATGAAATACCCGCCCTCGTAGCCCAACGGCAGAGGCCCGACGTTGAGGACGTCGCCAGTGCGCGTTCGAATCGCGCCGAGGGCACGCACCACCGTCCCGGCCCCCGTGGCCGGTCGGAACCTGATCCAGCATCCCGCCCGGGTAGCCCAACGGCAGAGGCACGCCGCTCAGGACGGCGCCAGTGCGCGTTCGAATCGCGCTCCGGGTACGGCGCATCTCCCACGGTGATGCGCGACAGAGCGCCCCCAGCGAGGAGCGCACAGAGCGCCCCGAGCGAGGAGCGCACAGAGCGCCCCGAGCGAGGAGCGCACACAGCAAGCGCGTCGTGGACGGCGGCACGTCCAGCGGCCTGTAAAGCCGCCGCCTTCGGGCAGACCTGGGTCGGCACCAGGGACGCGCACCAGGCCCGTCAGGTCAAGGCGGTGTTCACCACTGTGGCCAGGCGGGCGGCCTCGTCGTCACCGCGACCCGCAAGTGAGCGTTATCCGACACCGCGCGGGTCGGTTGTCCTACAGCCGGGCGGGCCCGGTCCTGTGAGGCTGCCCGGATGACGGAACCCATTCGCCCCCTCATTCTGGTCCGGGGCTTCGGCGGCCCGGATGTGACCGACGAGCAGCGCAGCCCGTACCAGGGGTTCAACGACGGCACGGCCTATCCCGGCAAGCGTGGCGAGGACTACATCTACGAGGGCTTCCTGCTGCGGGCGCTCAAGTCGGAGCGGTACCCGTACACCGATGCGACGAATGTCATCGGCTACTACTCCCGGGCGGTGAAGGCGCCGCCGGACTCGGACGGGTGGGAGGACGACTCGGTGTCCGGGTCCGTGGTCATCGCGCCCTCGGTGGCCCGCCGGGCGCTCGACCGCGGGGTGGCCGGCACGATCTGGGTCTACCGCTACTACGAGCTCACGCCGCGGGCGCTGCACACCTACGGCGAGGGCCTCGTACGCCTCATCGAGCTGATCAACCGGGCCGCGAAGCGCCGCGACGAAGAGGTCGCCGGCGTCGACATCGTCGCGCACAGCATGGGCGGCCTCGTCGTCCGCGAGGCGCTGGAGCAGCTGCACCAGACCGAGAAGCACTCGGCGGGCCGCCTCATCCACCGCATCGTGACGCTCGGCACGCCGCACCGCGGGATCGCCTTCCAGCGGGTCCCCGGCTGGCTGCTCAATCTTGTGCACCCGGTGCGCGACGCGCGGGACGAGCTGCGCGCGTTCGACCCGACGAGGACCGATTTCCGGGAGGTGGCCGCCTGGTTCCCGATCCGCCGGCTGCTCACGGTGGTGGGCACCGATTACCAGTCGTACGGCAACGGGGCCGCCTCGCTCATGAACAGGCTCTCGAGCATCGTGGACGACGGCTCGTTCGCGACCAATCGCAGTGACGGACTGGTGAAGCAGGCGTCCGCCCAGTTGCCGGGGGCTCCGCGCACCTATGTCCACAAGTGCCACGGCGGACCGGACTCACTGGTCACGTCGCGGGAGGCGTACGAAATAGCCATGCGGTTCTTCCATGCCTCGCATCACGTGCGACTCTGGCTCAGCCAGGCGGACGTACGCCGGGGCGGTGACTGGCTCGGACGCAGTGAGTTCTTCTTCGGGGTGGCCGTGAAGGCGCGCTACGTCGACTTCGACCTGTTCCATCAGAGCCGTCAGGCCGAGAACTGCTACGGCCCGTTCGCCCGGCGTGGCCTCGACGACCCGGTGCCCGAGCTGGCCGACGAGCTCGCCAAGCCGCTGGCCGACACCGGCGACGACACGCTGGGCTGGGCCGGCCCCGACCGGCTGGTCTGGGAGGGCTGGATCGACGCCCGCGCCAAGCGCGACCAGACTTTGCCCGACCTCGTCTTCCGCCTCAACATCTATGTGGGCGAGCGCGACAGCTTCGGCGTCAGCTTCTCCGACAACGTCATCTTCGAGAAGCAGTACTACGTCCAGGCCTTCCCGGGCGACGACATGCGCCTGTACGTCCATACGGGCGACGAGTACCTCGGCGAGCGCAACCATCGCACCGTCGACGAACTCGACGACCTCGCCCGCTCCGAGTCTAGCCACGGCGCCCTGGCCCGCGTCCAGCGCATGCGCCCGGCCACCGACGGAGGCTGGGAATTCGACGTCGGCGGCACCAACTTCACCGCCACTCTGCGCGTCGCCTTCGACCCCGACAGCGAAAGCGACATCTACGCCGAGGAGGCCGCCCACCCCGCATCCTTTCGTTGACAACCCCATCCGGGCACTGCGCCGGCTCGGCAGGGCCCTTCGGATGCCGCCTGTGTTCATCCGATTCGGCGGCCGGCCGATCGGGCGAGATGCGGGAGCCTGATACACCGTGGCGCCGTATCTGCCGGCCGAGGCTGTCTGCGGGGCGGGTCGCCGAGGCCGCAGGTGCGTGAATCATCGGGCCCTTCGCAGGCGTTGCCTTCGACTACCGAAGCCCCGGAACGGCGGCGGTTGATGAGCCGGCCGCGCGCCGGTTCGGAAGGCCTGACCCCGGCGGCGCTCGTCGACGGGCTGACCAGCGCCGCCGGGGTCAGGCCGCGGCGAGCGTGTCGAGGACCTGCTGGCCGTACTTGGCGAGCTTGTTCTCCCCGACGCCGTTGACGGTCGACAGCTCGGCGAGGGATCCCGGCCGGGCGACCGCGATCTGGCGCAGGGTCGCGTCGTGGAAGATGACGTAGGCCGGGAGGCCCGCTTCCTTGGCCACGGCGGCCCGCCACTCGCGCAGGCGCTCGAAGATCTTGGCGGCCTCCGGCTCCAGCTCGGCGGCGGGCGCGGCGGACGACGAGGAGGAGCGGCGGGAGCGCGGGGCGCGGGCGGCCTTCTCGGGCTCGCGGCGCATCATGACCTCGCGTTCGCGGCGCAGGACCGAGGCGCTGGCGTCGGTGAGGGTCAGGACGCCGTACTCGCCCTCGACGGCGAGGAGGCCCTGGGCCAGCAGCTGCCGGACGACGCCGCGCCACTCCTGCTCGCGCAGGTCGGCGCCGATGCCGAAGACGGACAGCTCGTCGTGGCGGAACTGGGTGACCTTCTCGGTGGTCTTGCCGAGCAGGATGTCGATGGACTGCCCGGCGCCGAACTTCTGGCCGCGCTCGCGTTGCAACCGCAGCACGGTCGACAGCAGCTTCTGGGCGGCGACCGTGCCGTCCCAGGACTCCGGCGGGGTGAGGCACGTGTCGCAGTTGCCGCACGCGCCCTCGGAGGGCTGCCCGAAATAGGCGAGCAGCTGCGCCCGCCGGCACTGGACGGTCTCGCAGAGGGCCAGCATCGCGTCGAGGTGGGCGGCGAGGTTGCGGCGGTGGGCGAAGTCACCCTCCGAGCTCTCGATCATCTTGCGCTGCTGGACGACGTCCTGGAGCCCGTAGGCCAGCCACGCCGTCGAGGGCTGCCCGTCGCGGCCGGCGCGGCCGGTCTCCTGGTAGTAGCCCTCGACCGACTTGGGCAGGTCGAGGTGCGCGACGAAGCGTACGTCCGGCTTGTCGATCCCCATCCCGAAGGCGATCGTGGCCACCATGACCAGCCCGTCCTCGCGCAGGAAGCGGCTCTGGTTGGTGGCGCGCGTGCCGGCGTCGAGCCCCGCGTGATAGGGCAGGGCGGGAATGCCATTTTGCACCAGGAAGTCGGCGATCTTCTCGACCGAGGCGCGGGACAGGCAGTAGACGATGCCCGCGTCGCCGGCGTGCTCGCTCTTCAGGAAGTCGAGCAGCTGGCGGCGCGGCTCCTGCTTGCCCACGATCCGGTATTGGATGTTGGGGCGGTCGAAGCTGGCCGTGAAGTGCCGGGCGCCGGTCAGCTCGAGCCGGGTCGCGATCTCCTCGCGGGTGGCGCTGGTGGCCGTCGCGGTGAGCGCGATGCGGGGCACGTCGGGCCACTGCTCATGCAGGATCGACAGGTTGAGATAGTCGGGGCGGAAGTCGTGGCCCCACTGCGACACGCAGTGCGCCTCGTCGATGGCGAAGAGGGCGACCTTGCCCCGGTGCAGCAGCTGCTGCACGCCATAGGTGCCGAGCCCCTCGGGCGCCACATAGAGCAGGTCGAGCTCGCCCGCCGTGAACATCTGCTCGGTGCGCCGCCGCTCGGCCGGCTCCTGCGTCGAGTTGAGGAAGCCGGCCCGGACGCCGAGCGTGCGCAGCGCGTCGACCTGGTCCTGCATCAGCGCGATGAGCGGCGAGATCACGACGCCGGTGCCCGGCCGCACCAGCGCCGGGATCTGGTAGCACAGCGACTTGCCGCCGCCGGTGGGCATGAGCACGAGCGCGTCGCCACCGCCGGCGACGTGCTCGATGATCTGCTGCTGCTCGCCACGGAACGCGGCGTAGCCGAAGACGCGCTGCAGCACGGTCTGAGCACGGTCGGCGACGGTCAGGGCGGAAGTCACCCCGCGAGTTTAGAGACTCCCCCCGACAAGAAGCGCACTCAGCGGACGTCCACGAACATCGGGTTCGTGGAGAGCCAGGTGTCGAGCCACGGATCCCCGTCACCCGGCGTGTGCGCGATCGGACCGTGCGGGTCGATCTTGGCGCCGAACAGCCCGGCGCCGTGCCGCTTCCCGTCCGAGCCCCGCAGCCGGAGACAGCTCGGCTCCGTGACGGAGAACCACCATCGCAGCGTGCGAGAAGGAGCCTCGAAGGTCTTGACGACCCGGGTGTCCGGCGCGCGCCACGAGTCGCGGTCCCGCGCCGGCCCGCGCACCGTGCCGCGGATCACGGCCGGCGTCTCCCCCGGCCCGGCGGCGGCGAACCCCGCGCCGAACAACCCCGCGCGGCGCAGCAAGGTGCGCCGGTTCACCCCCTGCGGGTCCGATGCCGACACGGGTACGGCCGGATCGGCCCACTCAGGAATCACGCCCATGCCGCGCGACGCCAGGGGCGACGGGCGACCGCCATTTGTCCACCGCACGAACGCCGGGCGAAATCAACATCAGCAGGATCACAGCCACCACGACGTACGCGTTCGCGCCCACCGCCGCGAGCGGCCCCGACCCACCGGCCCACCAGATCCAGACCACGCTGCTGCAGAGTACGAACCACAGTGTCGCGAGCACGGCGAACCGGCGTACCAGGAACAGTGCCGGCAGCAGCCACACGAGGTGATGCACCCACGTCACCGGGCTGATCAGGCACGCCAGCACCCCGGTCAGCGCGCAGCCGGTGACCGCGTCGGTGCCGCGCACCCGCACGTACCAGCAGACCAGCGCCGCCACGACCAGCAGCACCCACCAGCGCGGATCGAGATCGAGGCGGGCGACCACGCCGCGCAGGGACTGGTTCGACACGTACGCGGTCCGGCCCACCCGGCTCGTGTCCCACAGCGCCGAGGTCCAGAACACCCGGGACGCCTCGGGCGCGGCGACCGCCGTCAGGATCGTGGCCCCGGCCGCCGTCCCCGCCGCGACGGCCACCGCCCGGAATCGGCGGGTCACCAGCAGCCACAGGACGAAGACGGCGGGCGTGAGCTTGATCGCGGCCGCCAGCCCGATGCCGGCTCCCGCCCAGCGCCGTCCTCTTTTCATCGCCCGCGTGTCCAGGCCCACCAGGAGGACGAGGAGCAAGTTCACTTGACCGAAACTGAACGTGTCGCGCACCGGCTCGAGGAGCAGCACCGCGCAGCCGATCAGCGCGGTGATCCACCACGGCCGGGCCCCGAGCCACCAGCGCAGCAGCACCACCACGGCGGCGGCGTTGGCGAGCAGGGACAGGGTCACGGCCACCGGGCGGGGCGGGAGGGCGAGCGGGCTCAGAACCAGCGCGGCGAACGGCGGGTAGGTGAACCCGTACACCGTGCCGTCGAACCGGAAGTCGTAGAGCCGGCCGCCGTCGAGCAGCCACCAGCGGATCGCGCCCCGATAGACGTCCAGGTCGAAGAAGTGCCGGAACAGCGGGACGGTCACGAGGAACGTCCCGGTCGCCGCGGCCGCCGCGGCGACGAGCAGGATCTTCCTCACAGGGCCGGCCGGCGCTCGGGGGCGCGGGTCACGGCCAGGGCGAGGGTGGCGATCCCCAGCACCACGCCCAGGGTGGCCAGGCGCAACTCGTCCTGGTCGGCCGCGTAACCGTCGGGCAGCACGACCAGCGTCAGCGCCGCGCTCGCCGGGACGAGCCACCGGTGGGCCCCGGGCCGGGACACGGCGAGCGGCAGGAGCGCCCAGAGCAGGTACCACGGCCGCAGCGCGGGACCGAAAACGACCACAGCGAGCAGGAGGACGCCGAGGGCGGCGACAGGCTTCATCCGGTACGCGGCGATCGCCACGACGACCACGATCAGCACTCCGGCCCAGCGCCAGCCGTGCTGTCCCGTCATCCGTTCCAGGACGCCCGTGAGGGACCAGTTGCCGGGCGACACCGGTGTGCCGAGGGCGGTGATCCAGGCGTACCCGAAGCCGGTGAGCTCGCCCACAACGACCGTGACCGCCGCACCCACCGCGCCGGCCGCGGCCATCGCCGCCGTCCGGCTGACCGGCTTGCCGTCCGTCACCTCTTTCGTCGCGGCGTTCGTCGTCCAGATCAGAGCGACCGCCGCCAGGCCGGCCGCCGCGGGCGCTTTGACCAGGGCGGCCAGCGAGACCACCACCGCACCCAGGATCGGCCGGCGCCGGACGGCCGCGGCCAGCCCGACGGCGAGCAGCCCGGCCATCAGCGCATCGTTGTGCGCGCCGGACACCAGGTGGATCAGCACGAGCGGATTGAGCACGACGAGCCACCACGCCCGCGCCCCGTCGACCCCGCCCGCGCGAGCCAGCACCGGCACGGCCAGTGCGATCAGCGCCACACCCCCGGCCGCCACGAGCCGCATGCCCGTGACCCCGGCGCCCAGGTGCGTGCCCGTGACCGCGGTCACCGTGCGGGAGATCAGGAGCCACACCGGCCCGTACGGGCTGGGCGTGTCCTGCCACAACGCCGGCACCTGCGCCGCCACCGGCCCGCCGAGCCGCTCCGGCCCGAATCGGTACACGTCGATCCCGCTGTCCGCCATCAGCCCCTGCGCGAGGTAGCTGTAGACGTCCCGGCTGAACAGCGGCGGCGCCAGCACGAGCGGCGCCGACCACAACCCGAGCGTCGCCCACCGATGCCGGGCCGGCGCCGGCCCGCACCGCCCGTACCACCACCAGCCGAGCACGAGCAAGGTCAGCCCCGCGTACGCACACACCAGCCCCGGCCGCCCGAGCGGTCCGCCGGCCGCGACAAGCAGCGCCCCCGCACCCCCGGTCGCCGCCGCCAGGGCATGATCGCTCCGCACGGCCGCACGCTCTCAGCCCCACATGTCCGCCGCCCGTCCCGGGCATGACCACCGCCCACCCGCCCGATGACTCCTCGGCGCGCCCCGCGTCGCGGGAGTGTGTTCCTGTCTGACACAGCACGGGCTCGGCGTGTTGCCATCGCTGGTACGGCCGGCGAGACGGAAAGGCGGCGAGACATTGATCAATATCGACGCTCGTCGGATGCGGGCGGATCATCTAGATGCCTCCGGAGGCTTCTCCTCCGACCGGATCCGACTTGATCAAGCCAGCATCACGGGGTCAGCGATCTTCGACGGCGCCGCACTGGGCAACGGCGAAGCGGTCGCCCTGTCCGGGCGTGGCCTGAACGTCGGCCAGTTCCTCAGTTGCTCGAACGGATTCGCCTCGAACGGCGCCATCGATCTCATCGGCGCAACGATCGGCAACGCTCTGATCTTCACCGGAGCCACGTTGCGCCGTCCGGGCGGTTTCGCCCTCGACGCACAAAGCGCCTCGATCGGCTTCGCCCTGTTTCTCGGCAGTTCCTACGGCGACCCTTCCGGCTTCTCCGCATACGGCGGCATCAGGCTGGTAGGCGCCCGCATCGACGGGTTCATCTGCTGCTGGGGAGGACGGAGGAGCGACGACCTATTGGTCATGGCTGTTCCATGTCGCCGGCTGGATTCTCACCTCCGCCGTAGTCGCCGGCATAGCCAGATTGATGAAGCGAGAGTGACACGGACACCGCGGGCGACGGTTCTGTCAGCGCCGGCGTCCGAGGGCGTCCTCCTCGGCGTAGGTGTCGCGTTCGCTCACGGGCTTGGTCGCGGGTGGTGGTGGTTGGGCTACTGCCCCGGCTGACAGTCCTGGCCTTCCGCTGCTCGCCCGTCCGCCGGCCCGGCCGTGAAATGGGCTTCCAGCTGCTCCAGCAGAGGGTCGCGCAGGCCGACCGTGTCGGTGGCCCAGAACGCCTCGGGATAGATCAGCCGGCCGGTCATCCACGGCTCGTGGGACGAGAGCAGCGCCACCTGGAAGGCCGGGTCCGGGATGCGCGTCGAGGGCCGGTCGAAGCCGAGCGCGGAGCCGGCGCCGAAGCCGCGGCGCCCGTAGTAGCCGGGGCTGCCCTCGAGGAAGACGGCCGGCGCGTGACGATCGTCGGCGGTCTCGAGCGCTGCCGCGAGCAACGCGGTGCCGGCGCCGTGGCCCTGGCGGTCGGGGCGTACGGACAGCGGGGAGAGCACCAGCACCTCGACCAGCGACCGCCGGGCGTCCACCCAGCCCCGGGAGAGACCGACGTGCCCGATCAGCTCGTCGCCGGCGACGGCGACGAGGCTCGCCCGAGCTGCTCCGCCGGCCTTCAGGGCCCGCATCATCCGGACGACGGGCCCGTCCAGCGGCTCGCCGAAGGCCGCTGCCACGAGCTGCTCCACGGCCGGCTCGTCGGACGGCGTCACCTCACGGATGTCCATCGCGTCACCGTAGAACCGGCGGCCGGCCGGCGCACCGGAGTTTCCGCGCCGCGGCCGCCGGCCGGGAAATCAGTCGAAGTTCAGGCCGCCCGTACGGGTGCGCTTGAGCTCGAAGAAGTCCGGATAGCTGGACAGGGCCACGGCGCCGTCGAAGACGCGGAGGGCCTGCTCGCCGCGGGGGATGCTGCTCAGGACCGGGCCGAAGAAGGCGACGCCGTCGATGTGGATGGTGGGGGTGCCGACGTCCGGGCCGACCGGGTCCATGCCCTCGTGGTGGCTCTTGCGGAGGGCGGCGTCGTACTCGTCGGAGCCGGCGGCGGCGGCGAGCGACGCGGGCAGGCCGACCTCGGCGAGCGCCTCGGCCCGGACGGCCTCGAGGTCGTCGCGGCGGCCCTGGTTGTGGTAGCGGGTGCCCAGGGCGGTGTAGAGCGGCTCGAGCACCTGGTCGCCGTGCTGCTGCCAGGCGGCGGTGACCATGCGGACCGTGCCGAGCGAGCGGTCGATGGACGTGCGGTAGTGCTCGTCGAGGTCGCGGCCCTCGTTGAGCACGTAGAGGCTCATGACGTGCCAGCGGAGGTCCAGCTCGCGCTGGCTCTTGACCTCGAGGATCCAGCGGGACGTGATCCAGGCGTACGGGCACGCCGGATCGAAGTAGAAGTCGACAGTCGTCATGCCGTCGACACTATGCCGACCCCTAGGGGATGCGCTCCGTAGTGTTCCCGATTTCTTTGCGCGCGGTGTGAGGGAAGCATCACGGCATGGTTATTCTTCGATCCGCCCTCGCGGCGGCGGTGACGGCTGCCGTGGTTGTGGCGCCGCTCCCGGCGCAGGCCGCCCCGGCCACACCGCAGTGGAAACCCTGTGCCGGCACCGACATCGGCACCGAGTGCGCCACCCTCACCCTGCCCGTCGACTGGGACCACCCGGACGGGCCCACGTTCGGCTTCGCGATCGCGCGCCACCGGGCCGACCCGGCGGCGCGGGAAGGCACGCTGGTCTTCGGGCCGGGCGGCCCCGGCGACTCGGGCGTCTCCCGGCTGACGACCGCGAAGAACATCGACCGGTTCAGCCCCGAGCTGCTGCGCCGTTTCGACATCGTCAGCTTCGACCCGCGCGGCGTCGGCGGCAGCCAGGTCATGCCGTGCCCCACCGGCGTCTCCCCGGTCGTGACCAGCCAGGCCGAGTTCACCGCGCTGCGCGACGCCAACCGCGCCGCGTGGGCGGACTGCCGCGACACGTACGGCGAGCTGTGGGACCACGCCGACACCGCCGGCACCGTACGGGACCTCGACGCCCTGCGCGCCGCCCTCGGCGAGTCGCGGCTGACCTTCCACGGGAGCTCGTACGGCACGCTGCTCGGTGAGCAGTACGCCGAGCGCTACCCGGGCCGGGTCCGCGCGATGGTGCTGGAGAGCGCGGTCGACCACATCCACGACGCGCAGGGCTTCCTGAGTACGCAGACCTGGGCGCTGCAGGACTCGTTCGACGCGTTCGCCACGTGGTGCGCCGGGGCGGAGGTCTGCGCATTGCACGGACGGGACGTGCACGCGGTCTGGGCCGGGCTCAACGCGCGCGCCGACCGGGGTGAGCTGCAGGGCTGGTCGGTGTGGGACCTGACGATCAACGCGCACGTGCGGCTCTACGGCCCCACGTACGAGGACCTGGCCACCACCATCGACAACCTGGACCGGGGCCTGGCGGCGGACAAGCGCGGCGCCCCGCCGATGGTGACGCCGGTGATGTGCGCGGACTGGGCGCTGCCGGTGCGCGACTTCGCCGAGTACGACCGGATGCTGCGCGCCTCCCGTACCCGTGACTTCCGCTACTCCGGCGGGGTGTTCGCCATCAGCTCGTGCCTGGGCTGGGACCTGCCCGTGGCGAATCCGCAGCACCGCCTGGACGTGCACACGCGCACCCCGATCCTGCAGCTCGGCGCGCGTCACGACCCGGCTGTCGGCTGGAACTGGACCCGGTCGGTGGCGCGCCAGCTCGGCCGGTCCGGCGTGCTGCTCGCGTACGCGGGGGCGGGTCACGGCACGTACAAGCGCGCGTGCGTCGCGGCCGCCGTGGACGCGTACCTGCTCGACCTGACCCTCCCGCCGCGCGGAACCGTCTGTCCCGCCGAATAGGGCGGAACCGTCTGCCCGCCGAGTAGACCAGCCGTGCCGTCGCGTCCCGGAGGGGGAGAGACGCGGCGGCGCGGCGTGGCAAAGCGACGATCAGCGGAGAGAGACGCGGCGGCGCGGCGTGGCAGAGCGACGATCAACGGGGAGAGACGCGGCGGCGCGGTGGGGCAAGGCGGCTTTCAGCGGGGGAGAGGCGCGGCGGCGCGGTGCGGCAGCGCGACCAGGGCGAGCACCTGCTGCGCCGGGCTGCCGTCGGCGGCGACCAGGTCGAGGGTCGTGCCCTGCTTGCGGTGCTGCTCGGCCACGTGGTGCAGGGCCGAGACGCCCGCGCTGGCCAGGTGGGTGACGGCGGAGAGGTCGACGGTCAGGGGCAGGTTGCCGCCGCGGCCCCGGCGCAGCAGCTCCTGGCGCAGGTGCGCGGCGTCGGCGGCGTCGATCGCGCCGGCCACGGCAAGGCTGTCCGGGCCCGTCTCGGTCACGGTCAAGGACTCCGCGGGTACGGCGGGCGGGGCGGGTGCGGCCGTCGCCGGCGTGTGCACCGGGCGGCACAGCGCGTGGCGGACGGTCGCGACGGTGCCGGCGGGGCCCGGTGTCATGGTGAGGTCGTCGACGAGCTGCGAGGTGAGGGCCAGGCCCCGCCCGCGGATCGACCGGCGGGCGGGCTCGCGCCACGTACCGTGATCGGTGATCTCGGCGTCGATCTCGCCCGCCGGGGTGAGCCGGGCCCGCAGGTGCACGTCGGCCCGGCCCAGCTCGCCGTCGAAGGCGTGCTCGACGGCGTTCGTGAGCAGCTCGCCCAGGGCGTGCTGGAGGGTGAACGCGTCGTCGTCCGTGGCGCCGGCCCGGGCCAGCCAGTCGGCGAGGGCCAGCCGGGCGGCGCGCAGGGACGTCAGCTCCGCGGGCAGGGTCAGGGCCAGGTCGGCGATCGGCTCGGAGCGCTGCGCGGCGAGGAGCGTGATGTCGTCACGGTGGCCTGTGGCGCGTACGAGAAGCTCGACGCTCTGGCCGCACACCCGCTCGGCGGGAGTGTCCCCGGGGGTGTGCAGCGCCTTGCCCGCCGCCGCGGTCGCCGCCACCCGGGCCAGCTCGGCGCGGCTGTCGTCGAGGCCGACGCCCGGGCGCTCCAGGATCCCGTCCGTGTAGAGCAGCAGCATGTCACCCGGTTCGAGCCGCGCCGGGCGCAGCGCGAACTCCCCAGTCGCCGGGCCGGTGCCCAGCGGCCCCGCGCCGGTGGGCTCCAGATAATCGGCCCTGCCACCGGCCGCCAGCAGCAGCGGCGGGGGATGGCCCGCGGTGCAGTAGCGTACGTCGCCGCCCGGCTCCAGCACGGCGACGCACACCGTGGCGGCGTGGGCCGGGCCGATCCGGCGGGCCAGGCGGTCGGCGGCGCGCAACGCCTCGGCGGGATCGGCGCCGCTGTCGAGCCGGTCGCACAGGACGGCCCGCAGCTGGCCCATGACGCCGGCGGCGGTGACCCCGTGGCCCACGACGTCGCCGACGACCAGGGCCACGGTCCCGTCCGCGCGGGCCACCACGTCGAACCAGTCCCCGCCGGCGGCCTGGGCGCTGTTGGCGAGCAGGTAACTGGCCGCGACCTGCACGCCGGGCAGCACGGGTACGCCCGACGGCAGCAACTCCCGCTGCAGGGCGACCACCACGTCGCGGGTCTGCTCGTAGCGTTCCCGCATCCGGTCGGCCTGGCTCTCGGCCGCCTTCCGCGCCTGGACGATGGCGGTCACGTCGAAACCGGCGCCGATCACCCCGCGGATCGTCCCGTCGCCGTCGCGCCACGGGGTGATGGAGAAGTTGGCGTAGAGCTCGTGGATGCCCCCGGGCACGGTCAGCGTGGCCCGCCACTCGGCGCCGGTGACGGGTGTGCCGGTGCGGTAGACGCCCGAGTACATGTCGATCCACTGCTGCCCCGCGACGTCGGCGAACGCCTCGGCCAGGGTCCGGCCCACAGTCTCGCGGCCGGGGACCATGGCCCGGGTGGCGGCGTTCACATAGGCCAGGCGCAGGTCCGGACCCTCGCACAGGATGACGATGAACGGCACCTGCTCGGTGGCCGAGGCCACCAGCTCCGCGGCGGTCGGCTGATCCTCGTCCATGACACCCGGCTTCCGTCGACGTCTCCGGCCATCATCGTGCCCGACGCCGGGCGCCGCACCTGTCACCGGGCGGGTCCACCCGCGCGAGGCCGGCGAGCGGGGCGGCCGGCCCGGGAAAGAAACCCCGGCGACCGGCGCGTGGATGGCGGGGTGGGCCCGCTCAGAGGCCGGGGATGTCGAGCGTGTGCGACGTGTGTGTCGCCTTCGTCGCGAGGTAGCGCAGGTTGGCCGGCGACACGTGGACGCCGGTCGGGATGCGTTCCTTGACCTCGACGCCGTACGCCTGGAGCTGGGCCGCCTTGTCCGGGTTGTTGCTCAGCAGCCGGATCCGCTCCGCGCCGAGCGCCAGCAGCATCTGCGCCGCCACGCCGTAGTCGCGCTCGTCCTCGCCGCGGCCCAGCGCCCGATTGGCCGCATAGGTGTCGAGGCCGGCCTCCTGCAGGGCGTAGGCGTCGAGCTTCGCGTAAAGGCCGATGCCGCGCCCCTCCTGACGCAGGTAGAGCAGCAGGCCACCCGCGTCGGTGATGCGCTCGGCGGCCTCGCGCAGCTGGGGACCGCAGTCGCAGCGCTGGCTGCCGAAGACGTCGCCGGTCAGGCACTCGCTGTGCGGGCGGACCAGCGGCGCGCCGTCGGCGACGGCCTGCTCCCAGGCGCCGAGCCCGAGGGCCAGGTGCTCGCGGCCGTCGGCCAGCCCGGTGAAGGTGAAGACCCGGGCCGTGGTCGCATAGCCGTCGGCGAAGCGCAGCGGGACCGTGACCCTCGTCCGGATCGAGGCCGCCGCCATGCCCGGTGTGTCCGACATCCGTCCCCCATGAGTGGTAGTCAAGCCGTGAACCGGTCGGAGAGCGCGTAACGCAGCAGCACGACGTCGCCGATCGGGCGCGCCTCGGCCAGCGTCGCGCGGTGCTGCGGCCCCCACGGGAAGCGGCCGTCGCCGACGAAGCGCGGCGCCGCCGAGTCGCCGACGAAGAACGGGGCGACGACCAGCTGCAGCTCGTCGGCGAGGCCGGCGGTCAGGAACTGGGTGTGCATCGTGCCGCCGCCCTCGACCATGAGCCGCCGGACGCCGCGGCCGGCGAGGTCGGCGCCGACCCGGACGAGATCGAGGGGGTCGCCGCCGTCGATCACCGTGGCCGCCGCGCCCAGCCGGACCCGCGCCTCGCCCAGCGCGGGCGTCGCGCAGTAGACCAGCTTCTCCGTGTCGCCGAGGGTGAAGAAGCGGGCGCCGGGGTCGAGGTCGCACGAGCCGGTGACCGTGACCTTGACCGGGTCGGGGCGCTCGCCGCGCGCGACCCGCTCCTTGCGCCGGGTCTCATCGCGGATCAGCAGGCGCGGGTTGTCCTTGCGGACCGTGCCCGCGCCGACCAGGATCGCGTCGCACGAGGCGCGCACCTCGTCGACCCGGTCGAAGTCGGCGTCGTTGGACAGCAGCAGCCGCTCGTCGCCCGCGCTGTCGAGATAACCGTCCAGGGACATGCCACAGCTGAGCAGCACGTACGGGCGGTTGGTCACCTGCTCAACATAATCGCCCGCACGAGTGACGGCACGTTCATGCACCGCTGCCGACCAGCTCCCGCACCGGCCGCGAGGCCGGAATCAGCCGGTGATCAGGCACGACGACCGGGATCAGGGGCAGCAGCGTGACGGTCGACACCACCACCGGCTCCGGCGCCCGGGCCGCCGCCCGCGCCCGCAGGCCGGCCCAGGCGCGGACCGCGATGACGGCCAGGCCGGGCACGGCGGCCACGAAGGCGAACACCCCGTAGATCACCGCGATCGTCAGCCCCTGCGCCGCGCTCAGCCCCGCCGCCCCGAACGCCCAGGCGGTGACGGCCTCGCGCGGGCCCCAGCCGCCGATGTTGACGGGCAGGCCCATGGCGAGCAGCGCCAGCAGCATCAGCGGCGCCAGGCGCAGCATCGACGCCTCCGAGCCGGCGGCGCGGGCGGCGACCACGAACGTGGCGAGGTGCCCGGCCAGCACGACCGTCGACGCGAGCACGATGCCGGGCCAGTTGCGGCGGGCGAGCAGCCCCGTGCGTACCTCGGACAGCGCGGTCCGGATCGCCCGGGCCTTGCGCGACGCCCCGCGCCGCAGCCGCCCGGCCGCGAGCACCGCCAGGGCCGCGACCAGCGCGAGGGCCCCGGCCGCGAGGGCGACCCAGTGCCCGTGCTCGCGCAAGGCCGACAACACCGGCGACGGTACGGTCAGCAGCACCGTGAGGCCGACGGTGACCAGCACGATCTGGCCCGCCGTGCGCTCGAGCACCACGGCCCGCACACTGCGCGCCACGTCGCCCTCCTCGCGGCCGTGCTGCACCGCGCGGTCCACGTCCCCGAGCACGCCGCCGGGCAGGGCCGCGTTGATGAAGAGCGCCTTGTAGTAGTCGGCGACCGCCGTCCGGAGCTCCAGGCGCAGGCCCAGGCCCCGGGCGACGAGACACCAGCGCCAGGCGCTGAGGACCGTGGTGGCGACGCCGATCGCGAACGCGGCGCCGAGCGTGGTCGCGTCGATCATGCGCAGCCCGTCGACGAAGGCGCCCGTGCCGACGCGCCAGATCAGCACGCCGAGGATCGCCACTCCGCCGAGCAGCCGGGCCCACGCCCCGATCGATCGCTTCATGCGTTTCGCCCCTCCGGTTTCCGCCGTGTCTGCATCACTACACGTCCGGCAGGGGGCTCATGGTTCACCCGATCTGCGCGTAAAGATCTTGGTGGCCGACCGTCACCCGCAGCTCGCCCGCCCCGGCCGCCGCCGACCGGGCCGCCAGATAGCCGTCCAGCTGCAGCTCAGGGCGCTGTTCGGCGGCCGCGGCGACCCAGCCTTTCAGCCATTCGAGGATCAGCGGCGCCTGCTCGGGGCCCAGCCGCCACGGGGTCTCGCGGGTCGTCACGCTCGCCCCGGCCTGAGCGAACGCCTGCGCGGCGGCGCCCACGGCTTCCGGGCCCAGCAGCCAGCGGTCACCCGTACGGCGGCGCTGGTGGTCGTTGAACGCGGCGGTCACCTGCTCGTCGAGCGGGTGCGGCGGGTCGAACGTCACCTCGCCGGCCACGGTCAGCGTGAAGAGCGCCGGCACCCCGGCGGCCACGACTGTCTCGGCCAGCGCGGTCATCTCGTCGGCCGTGAACAGGTCGAGCAGCGCCGAACAGGTGACCAGGCTCACCCCGGCGAGGTCGTCGGCCGTGAGCGCGGCGACGTCCAGCTCGACCGTCTCGGCGGTCACGGGGCTGCCGTCCGCCGCGGTGGCGGGGACGTGCGCGGCGGCGTACTCCAGCAGTGCGGGGTCCCGGTCCTGCAGGATCCACCGCTGCGGGCCGGGCAGCAGCGGCGCCAGCCACCGGGCCATCGACCCCGCGCCGCAGCCCAGGTCGCGGATCACCAGCTCGCCCTCGGCCTTGACCAGGCCGGCCAGGTCGGCCGCGCGCGCCGCCGCGTCGGCGGGCTCGCGCAGGAGCAGCCAGTCGGTGCTGAATTCGCCAGTCATGGGAGTACCTCGCTCAGTCGTCTCGTCGTCTCGTCCCAGCCGCGCAGGGTGCCGCGGCGGGCCAGCGCCGCGGACCGCCATCCGGCCCGCAGCCCGGGGTCGGTCAGCCAGCGCCGCAGGGCACCGGCCAGGGCCGGCACATCACCCGGCGGCAGCAGAGCGCCCGGCACCCGGCCGTCCGGGGCCGAGCCGAGCGCTTCCGGTACGCCCGCCACGCGCGTGCCCAGCACAGGCACGCCCCGTGCGAGCGCCTCGGTCACGACCATCCCGTACGTCTCCGCCCGCGACGGCAGCACGAGCAGGTCCGCACTCGCGTAGGCCGCGTCCAGCGCCGCCCCCGTCAGCGGGCCCGGGAACTCCACCCGGTCACTGACGGACCGCACCCGGGTCACATAGTGGCGGTCCTGGTCCAGCGATCCTACGCAGCGTAACTGCCACGGGAGGTCATCGACCAGGCTCAGTGCCTCGACCAGGACGTCCTGCGCCTTCCTGAGGGTGACGGCGGCGACGCAGAGCAACCGGTTGCCCGTCTCGGACATCTCGGCCACGCCGGCCCCGTCCACGCCCGGGGGAGCCACGAAGACCCGGGGCAGATCGTGGAGTTGCTCGATGCGCTGGGCCGCGCCCTCGCTCGTGGCGACGACGGTGGTCGCGCTCTCCAGGGCCCGGCGCTCGCCGATCGTCAGCGCCGGATCCGCCCCGGGCTCGTCGCCCAGCGGCAGGTGGACGAGCACGACGAGGTGGAGCCGGCCGCGCTGTGCTTCCATAACCCCCGGGGCGGCGCAGGCCACCAGCCCGTCGAGCAGCACCGTGGCCCCGTCGGGGAGCGCTCTCAGGGCTCCGGCCAGCCGTTCCACGTCTTTGTCATCAGGCACCGGCCAGGATCCGCTCGCCAGGATCTCGCGCACCTCACGCTGCGCGGACAGTCCCGCCAGGACCCGCCGGTCGTACGTGTTTCCGCCGCTCGGCGCCGCCGGGTCGTCGATCCCACCCGGCAGCACCGCGTACAGCGTCGAGGTCACAGATCCCGCTCGTAGCTCGCCCACGCGACGTGTGACTCGTGCAACGTCACGGCGATCCCGGTGAGCCCGCTCGCGCCCGGGCCGAGCCCGCCGCCGGTCGCCTGCGCCGCGAGGCGGTCCGCGATGACCTTGGCGAGGAACTCCGTCGACGTGTTGATGCCCGCGAAGTCCGGATCGTCGTCGAGGTTGCGGTAGCTGAGTCCCTTGCAGATCGCGCCGAGCTCCTGCAGTGCGAGGCCGATGTCCACCACGATGTTGTCGGCGTCCAGCTCGGGGCGCTTGAAGGTGGCGTCCACGACGAAGGTGGCGCCGTGCAGCTGCTGCGCCGGGCCGAACACCTCCCCGCGGAAGCTGTGCGCGATCATGATGTGGTCACGGACCGTGACGCTGAACATCTACTCTCCTGCCTTGTCGTCGTACGTGATCAGGTGGCACAGGGCCGGCAGCTCGCCGGACGTCAGCTTCGGCATGACCTCGGGCAGCGCGGCGAAGGCCGACTCACCGGTCAGCAGCGCGTCGAAGACGGGGTCGGCCAGCAGGTCCAGCGCCGTGGCCAGCCGATCGGCGTAGGTGCGCCGTCCGCGCCGGGCCGGGGCGATCCCGCCGACCTGACTGCTCTTGACCACGAGCCGCCGCGAGTGGAAGAACTCCCCGAGCGGCACGGTCACCTCGCGGTCGCCGTACCAGCTGAGCTCGACGACGGTGCCCTCCGGGGCGAGCAGCTCGAGTGAGCGGGTGAGCCCGGCCGCGGTGGCGCTGGCGTGGATCACCAGGTCGCAGTCGCCGGCGGCATCGGACGGCAGCGCGAAGTCGACGCCCAGGGCGGCGGCCAGCGAGGCCCGCTCCGGGTTCGCGTCGACCAGCTGCACGCGGGCGCCCGGGAACTTCGACAGGATCGCGGCCACGCTGGCCCCGACCATCCCGGCGCCCACCACCGCGATCCGGTCGCCGATCAGGGGCGCGGCGTCCCACAAACCGTTGAGGGCGGTCTCGACGGTCCCGGCCAGGACGGCCCGCGCGGGCGGCACCTGGTCCGGAACCACGGTCACCGCGCTCGCCGGCACCACGAACCGCGTCTGGTGGGGGAAGAGCGAGAAGACCGTACGCCCGGCGAGCGCGCCCTGCTCGACCACGCCGACGTTCAGGTAGCCGTACTTGACCGGCGCCGGGAAGTCGCCCTCCTGGAAGGGCGCCCGCATGACCTCGTGCTGGCTCTCCGGCACGCCGCCCCGGAAGACCAGCGTCTCCGTGCCCCGGCTGACGCCCGAGTGGAGCGTACGGACCAGGACGTCGTCCGGGCCGGGATCGGGCAGGGTGACCGGGCGGATCTCCCCGCGCCCGGGCTCGGCCAGCCAGAATGCCTCGGCCTTCATCGAAATGTTCCTCCCCGCAAGACGGCGCCGAAGAAAACCATACGCGGCGCGATCTTGGTCGCGGCCGGTCAGGCCGGGCGGCAGTAGACGTCGCCGGAGTTGGCCTCGTGCGGCAGCCCCGCGATGTGCTGGGCCATCGCCCCGGCGGTGATCCACTCACCGAACTCGAGGGCCATGCTGTCGCCCAGCGCGACGTTGAAGCGCTCGAAGCCCAGGGCGCCGGCCCGGTCGAGGCAGCGCTGCGCCACGTCCCGCCCGATCGTCGTGAACTCGAAGGACAACGCCGGCACAGCCGTGCTGAGCCCGCTGAGCACGGCGTCCTCGAACCCCTCCACGTCGATCTTCACGAAGGCGGGGGTGCCGTGCGCGGCGATCAGCGCGTCGAGGGTGACGACGGGCACCTCGATCCGGTCGTCCCAGACCTGCTCCCGCCAGCCGGACGCGCCGTCGGCCGAGCGCACGAAGTCGGCCGAGGCGGTCGACACGGTCGGGTTGGCCGAGTTGACGAAGAAGTCCGCCGTGCCCGGCCGCTCGCCGCAGATCGCCTCGACCACGGTCACGTCCGGGTCGCCGGCATAGATCTCGCGCAGCGCGCGCACGCACAGCGGCTGGGGCTCGACCGCCACCACCCGCGCGCCGAGCCGGCGGAAGCTGCCCACCCGGTCGCCGACGTGGGCGCCGACGTCGACGACGAGATCGCCCGGCCGCACCCAGGCCGCATAGAGCCGGTCCAGCGCGGCGTCGTGCTCCGCGTTGCCGTAGTAGTAGCGCAACGAGCGGTGGATGGCGGACGCGCGGGGATCGGCCGCCAGCCCCTCGACGGCGGTACGGTCGAAGGTCATGCGGAACGGTAACCCGGCACGAGCTCCGGGGCCGCCGTCCGCCGCAGGTGCCGGACGTCGACGCCGAACGACCAGATCAGCGAGACGATCGACACGGCCACGAGCGCCTGCGCCACAGTGGTCGGCAGCAGACCCGTGCTCGCCACGACCAGCACCGCACCCTGCGACGCCGCGACGACCTTGCGCGACATCCGGTACGGGAGCGACCCGCGCAGCCACGGCAACGCCCACGCGGCCACGACGAACGCGTAGCGGAAGAGCCCGATCGCCACGGCCCACCAGCCGATCATCGACGCGAGGTAGACGCTCAGCACCACGGCGAGCACCGAGTCGGACTCCATGTCGAAGCGGGCGCCGAAGCGGGAGGTGGTGCCCGTACGCCGGGCGACCTGCCCGTCCACGCCGTCCAGCGCGAGCGACGTCGCCGCCAGCGCGATCAGCACGGCGTGGTGGGGCGCGCCGGCCAGCGACTCGGCCAGCAGCGCCGTCACGCCGCCGGTCAGGATCAGCCGGCCGTAGGTGACGGTGTCCGCGGGTCCCCAGCGGTGGAACTCGGGCCGGCCCAGCGCCCGGGACAACAGCACCCAGGTCGCCGTCACGAAGACCGCCGAGGTGATCCATCCGGCCGCGCCGAACCCCAGCTGCAGGCCCAGCCCGCCGAGCAGGCCGGCCTGGGCGAGGGTGCCCGGTACAGGGGGATGAATGCGTACTGCGACCTCTCGCCTGACGACGATCGTCAACGTTCCTCCAACATCCGGGCTCACCGGACGGCCAGGTCTCGGCCGCCGCTTGCTACCAATACGGTTCCCGGGCGCGAACAGTTCAGTCATGATCGCGCGACGACCCGGCCGGGCCGGGCCACGACCTCAGGGGGAGACGGGCTCAGGCGACGCGGCGGGCGGCGCCGGACGGGGCCGCGACGGCGTCCGGGTGCAGGATGGCGGCGATCGCCTCGACGCCGTCCACGAGGCGGGGGCCCGGGCGGACGACGAGGGAATCGCCGTCGAGGGCCCAGACCTGGGCGCCCGGGAAGTGCGGGACGACCCGTTCGGCCTGGGCCGCGGCGCCGTCGAGGTGGAAGCCGCACGGGGTGACCAGCACGACCTGCGGGTCCGGCGCGGCCAGGGCGGCCCAGGTGGTCTCGGCGGAGCGCTCGCCCGGGCGGGCCGCCACGGGGTCGCCGCCCGCGGCCGTGATCAGGTCGGGCACCCAGTGCCCGGCGCCGAAGGGCGGGTCGACCCACTCGACGACGGTGACGCGCGGACGGGGGCGGCCGGCCACGGCGGCGGCGACGCGGTCCAGGCGCGCCCGCAGAGCGGCGACCAGGGCCACCCCACGTTCCGGTACGCCGGCCCGCGCGGCCACCTCGGCGACGGTCGCCAGCACCTCGTCCAGCGTGTACGGGTCCAGCGACAGCACGTCGGCGCGGCAGCCCAGGTGGTCGAGGGCGTCCGTGACGTGGCCGGAGGGCAGGGCGCACACGCGGCACAGGTCCTGGGTGAGGATCAGGTCCGGGGCCAGGTCACGGAGGGCGCCGGCGCGGAGCGTGTAGAGGTCGTCGCCGGCGGCCAGCTGCTGTTTCACGTACTCGTCGATGGCCGCGGGGGTCATGCCGCGGGTGTCGCGGCCGCCCACCACCACCGTCTTCTCCGCCCGGGCGCGGGGCGGCTCGTCGCACTCGAAGGTGACGCCGACGAGCTGGTCACCGAGGCCGAGGGCGTAGACGATCTCCGTGGCGGAGGGCAGCAGCGAGACGAGACGCATGCCCCCAGGATGGCTCAGGCCGGGATCCAGTTGCCGCAGCCCTGGCTGGTGAAGGTCGCGTCGCCGGCCTTGATGGTGACGGTCACCTTGGCCGCCGAGGCGATCGTGTCGCCGCCCAGGAGCTCGCCGGCGGCGTCGCGGCGCTCCCAGAAGCACTCGAGGACCTTCTTGCCGCTCAGGTTCGCGGTGGTCACGTACTTTCCGGGCTGGACGTCCGCGCCGACCTGGAGCGTGCCCTCGCCGAAGCCGGCCAGGGCGACCTTCCAGTCGGCGGCGAAGCGGGGGCAGTCCTTGATGCGGTTCTGGTCGATCTGGAAGTCGTCCTGGATCATCATGTCGAGCAGGGCGCCCCGGCTGTTGGCGCGCGCGGCGTAGAGACCGTCGCAGGTGTCGTCGGCGACGTCGGCGCAGTCCTTGCCGCACGGCTTCCAGGCGCCGGCGGCCTGGGCCTTGGTCGACCGGGGGGTGGCGGTGGCCTCGGGCGCCGCCGCGGCCTCGGCGGTCGCCGCCGCGGAGGTCGGCGCGGCCTCCGGATCACCCCAGATCGGGTTGCCGTGGCTGCACCCCGCGAGGGCGGCGGCGAAGAGGGTGGCGGTGATCAGGCTGGCGGCGCGACGACGCATGGTTGGAAACAGCTCCCGGTCGAACGTGAAGGGCGCGCACGAGTCTGGCGCTTCCGGCCGGATCTGTCGAGCGGGGACAGTGGTACGCAAGTGCGGAAAAGTTCCCGGAGTCGCCCGAAGCGGGTTGTTCCGCGTGGACTTCCCGCCGGTGGGGGCGTGATCGTGGCAGGCTCGGCGCGTGCCGTTGCCCGATCTGGACACCTACAGCCCGCACCGCACCGTGCTCAACGCCACTTTCGAGGGGGTGGCGGTGCCAGGGCTGCGGGCCGAGTTCTTCCACCGCACCGAGGGGGATCGCGTCGCGTCGGCGGGACGGTACTCCCTCGGCGGGCGGGACCTGCTCCTCGCCTGGGGCTGGACCGACGAGGAGCACTGTGCGTTCTCCGCCGTGCGGGACCCGGCGGGGTTCTGGCACCCGGAGACGCCGGGCTGCCCGGCGGTGCGGATCCTGCGGGCCGGGCCGGACGACACGGTGACCGGCCTGGCCGTACGTACCCCCGCGGGCGAGTGGCTCTACGAGTCGATGCGGGCCGGGGCCGGCGCGGGCGCGCGGCGCACCACGTAGAGCGAGGCGCCGGTCAGGCCCAGCGCCAGGGCGAACAGGGCCAGGTGCAGGCCGGGGTGCACGATCGGCACGAAGCCGATGATGGCCACGGGGATCTGCACGACCGCGACCAGGCCGGCGAGCAGCCAGCGGCGGGAACCGCGCCACAGCAGCGCGGTCCAGACCGGCGCCGAGGCGACGGCCAGGGTCAGGCCGTCCAGCACGGCGTGCAGGGTGGCATTGTGGACGTTGTTGTGGGCGAAGGCCTGCGCGGGGGCGGCAACCCCGAGCGCGGCGACGACGAGGGCGGCGACGACAGCGGCACGACGCATTGGTGATCCTCCAAGCGTTATGGAACCGTTGCACTGTGTAATGACGGTACCTGCCCCATGCGGCCTCCGCCGGATTCATTCGCGTGCCACCAGATCGAGCAGCGCGGGCAGGCACCGGCTCCAGTAGGCGAAGTTGTGCCGGCCCGGCCCGTAGGTCCCGGCCGCCTTGGGCTGCGGCAACACCGTCTCGAACGTGCGCGCCGTGTCGATCAGGCTGTCGTCGGTGCCGCACCACAGGCCGACCGGAACGCCCCGCAGTGCAGCCGCGCGAGTGAACACCGGACCGCCTTCGGTGATGGCGGGGGAGAGGGCGCCGACGCAGCGCACGAAGCCCGGGAACGTCTCGGCGAGCAGCAACGCTCCGGCGCCGCCCATCGACCAGCCGAAGGCGGCGAACGAGGTCGTCACGAAGCCGCGCTCGGCGCACCACTCCGGCAACTCCTCGTGCACCATCCGCTGCGGGTCGTCGCCGGCCCATGGCATCCAGCCCTGGCGGCCGCCATTGGCTCCGGCCAGGACGAGGGGCGGGTTGCCGCGGCGTACGGATTCGGTCAGGAAGCGGGCCAGGCCGAGCGCGGGGAAGTCGGCCGCCGTCTTCGACCGGCCGTGCAGGACCAGGCACACCGGCAGGCCGCGGCCGTCACCGTGACCGGCGGGCACGGCCGTCCAGAAATCGACCGTACGGCCGCGGGCGCGCGATTCGCGCGGCTCCAGCTGCTCGTCGCCGGCCGGGGCGTCCGGGATCACCGGCTCCTGGGCCGGCCGTAGCCGGGAGTAGGTGGTGGCGGCCGTCAGGGTCAGTGCCGCCCCGGCGCCCGCCAGGAGAGTCCGACGCTTCATGACAGCTGACCATAAACGGACAGAGGCGGCGATCCGGGCGCCGCGCCGAGACGTCAGCAGCCGGGGCCGGCGGCGACACCCTTACTGATCCGGTACGCCGAGATGTCGCCCTTCACGTAGGACCGGAGCTGCGAGATCCGCGCCGGGGCGGTGCCGTGCTCGGCCACGTACGCGACGATCGCGGCGTCCACCGTGCGGCACGTGGCGGCGCTCGCCACCGTCTCGGCCCGGGCCGTCAGCGCGTCCGTGTTCAACGCAGCGTAAGAAACACCGGCAATACTTACTGTCACTGCTGCCGCCACGGCAGCCTCGCTCAAGGTCACGCAGCCACTCTAAGTGGCATTACCGTGAGTAGTGATTACCTGGTCAGGTCGGGAAGATCACCCAAAAGTCTTACCGAACGTAGTTTTGGCGCCGGAGTGAGCGCCGACACTGCGCGGCCCCGGGGCGCCGGGATAGCGTGACGTTCCGTGGCTGTGGCGACCTTCACCTCCGTACGCCGGGCCGCGCGCCGCTGGCTGCCCCTCGCGCTCGTCTTCCTGGCGGTCGGGCTCTCGACCGCGATGGCGTCGCCGTTCCTGGCTCTCTTCCTCGACGACGCCGTGCACGCCGACCCGCTCCACGCCGCCGTCTTCCTGGCCGCGGCGCCGGTGTCGGTGGTGATCGTCTCGACGGTCGTCGGCCGGATCTCCGACCGGCTGCCCAGTCGCCGCCGCGTGCTCGTGATCACGGCCGCGGCGGGCTGCCTGGCGACCGCCGTCACCGCGCTGACGCGCGACTACTGGGCGCTCCTGGCGGTCACCGTCACGATCACCGCGCTGGCCGGGGCGATGATGCCGCAGTCGTTCGCGTACGCCCGGGAGGCGCTCGCCGGCTCGGACCGCGTCGCCTTCACGATGAGCGCCCTGCGCACGCTCTTCTCGGTCGCGTGGGTCGCCGGGCCGCCGCTGGCCGCCGTGCTGCTCGAGACCGGCGGCTTCATCCTGGTGTACGGCTTCGCGTCGCTCATGTACGCCGCCGCCCTGGTCGTGGCCCTCGGCCTGCCGGACGCCCCGGAGCTCGCCGCCACCCGGCCCGCCCCGGGCGCCGGCGTGGACGTGCCGCGCCTGCTGCTGGCGGCGACGCTCGTGGTGTTCGTGCTGACCCGGTGCGCCGGCGCCCTGTCGGTCCAGGCGCTGTCGCTGGTCGTGAGCCGCGAGCTGGGCGGCGGTGTCGGGGAGGCGGGACTGCTGCTCGGGCTGTGCGCCGGGCTGGAGATTCCGCTCATGCTCGGGTTCGGGTGGCTGGCGACGCGGGTGCCCGTACGCGTGCTGCTCATGGTAGTGACGGCGTGCGGGGCCGGGCTGTGCGCCGTCGCGCTCGTGCTGCTCGCGGTGGTCCGCGCGCCACGCCGGGAGGCAACCTAGGCCATTTGCGTACAGAGTCCGCTTCGTGCCTGTATGACGGTTTCATGGGAGAGTTGACAAGACGCGACAAGCAGGTCATCGGCGGCAGCGTGGCGGTGCTCGTGGCGGCGGGCGCGGGGGCGCTCGTGCTCGGCGACGGCGGCAGTGGCGGCGGGGCGGCCCGGCACGAGGCGGCCGGGCTGGGGCATCGGCCGGTGGTCGCCGACGCGCAGCTGGGCCCGGCGCGGGAGCCCGACGCGGCGCTGAACAATGTGCCGGTCCGGCGGCAGCCCGCCCCGGCTCCCGGCGCGCCGTCGATCATGCCGGACACCATTGACCCGTTCACGCCCGATGCCGTGGACCCGTCGACGATCTGGACATTGACTCCGGCCGGGCCGGTGCGCTCGACGACGCGGCCCGCTCGCACCAAGGCGGCTCCGGCCGTACCGGTGATCCGCACCACGACCCCCACAACGCCGCCGGTGCTGGCGCCCCCTGTGCCGACGCCGGTCTTCACCCCGCCGCCGACGCCTGTCTTCACGCCCCCTCCGCCGGTCTTCGAGCCGCCGACGCCGGACGCCGAGCCCACATGGGACGAGCCCGCGCCGGACGAGGAGCCCACGTGGGAGGAGCCGGAGCCCGTCGAGACCGACGACTGGGAGGAGCCGGCCGAGGAGGAGGAGCCGCGGTTCTTCCCGTGGGAGTCCGGCGAGGGCGGCCTGCCCGACGCGGACACCTTCGACTGGGACACGCGGCGCCTGGACGGGATCGACGACTTCGACTGACTCCGTCCTGGATACCATCGGCGCGGGAAGCACTCGTACTCACGGAGGGATGACATGAGCACCGAGACGCTGGAGTTCCAGGCCGAGGCGCGCCAGCTCCTGCAGCTGATGGTCCACTCGATCTACTCGAACAAGGACATCTTCCTGCGCGAGCTGATCTCCAACGCCTCCGACGCCCTGGACAAGCTGCGCCTCGCCGCCCTCACCGACGACGCCCTGACGGCCGACGACCTGCACATCGCGATCGAGGCGGACAAGGACGCCCGGACGATCACGGTGCGCGACAACGGCATCGGCATGTCCCGGGACGAGGTCGTGGCGCTGATCGGCACGATCGCCAAGTCCGGCACCGCGGAGCTGCTGCGCAAGCTCAAGGAGACCAAGGACTCCTCGGCCGGCGAGCTGATCGGCCAGTTCGGCGTCGGTTTCTACTCGACGTTCATGGTGGGCGACAAGGTCACCCTGGTCACGCGCAAGGCCGGCGAGGACACGGGTACGCGCTGGGAGTCGGCCGGCGAGGGCACGTTCACCATCGAGGAGGTCGCGGACGCGGCGCCCGGCACGGCGGTGACCGTCCACCTGCGCCCGGCCGACGAGGAGGACGCGCTCTACGACTACACCGACGAGTGGAAGATCAAGGGGATCGTCAAGCGGTACTCCGACTTCATCTCGTTCCCGATCCGCCTGGTCAAGACCGACGGTGACCCCGAGGTCCTCAACTCCATGAAGGCCCTCTGGGCGCGGCCGCGCTCCGAGGTCAAGGACGAGGAGTACCACGAGTTCTACCGGCACATCAGCCACGACTGGACCGACCCGCTGGAGATCATCCAGATGCGGGCGGAGGGCACCTTCGAGTACGAGGCCCTGCTCTTCCTCCCGGCCCGGGCCCCGCACGACCTCTTCCAGCGGGACGGCCGCCGCGGCATCCAGCTCTACGTCAAGCGCGTCTTCATCATGGACGACAGCCAGGAGCTGATGCCCGACTACCTGCGCTTCGTCAAGGGTGTCGTCGACGCGGCCGACCTGTCGCTCAACATCTCCCGCGAGATCCTGCAGCAGGACCGGCAGATCCAGCTGATCCGCAAGCGCCTGGCCAAAAAGGTCCTCAGCACGATCAAGGACCTGCAGACCAAGGAGCCGGAGAAGTACGCGACCCTGTGGCGCGAGTTCGGCCGGGCCATCAAGGAGGGTCTGCTCAACCCGGCCGAGGACCAGAAGGCCATCCTCGACGTCTCGTCCTTCGCCACCACGCACGGCGCGGAGCCCACCACCCTCGCCGACTACGTGTCGCGGATGAAGGAGGGCCAGGAGGAGATCTACTTCATGACCGGCGAGAGCCGGGCGCAGGTGGAGAACTCCCCGCACATGGAGGCCTTCCAGGCCCAGGGCTACGAGGTCCTGCTGCTCACCGATCCGGTCGACGAGATCTGGGTCGAGGCGGTGCCGGACTACGACGGCAAGAAGCTGCAGTCCATCGCCCGGGGCAACGTCGACCTCCCCGCCGACGAGAAGCCGTCGGAGGAGAAGACGGGCGAGTTCGCGCCGCTGCTCACCTGGCTCGGCGAGACGCTCGACGAGGTCAAGGAGGTCCGCCTCACCGGCCGCCTCTCCACCTCGCCGGCCCTGCTGGTCAGCGACGGCGACGACATGACGCCGACGCTCGAGAAGATGTACAAGGCCATGGGGCAGGACGTGCCCGCGGTCAAGCGCGTCCTCGAGCTCAACCCGGCGCACCCGCTGGTGGTGGCGCTGCGCGACGCGCACGAGCGGGACGCCGCCGACGCGTCGCTGCCGGAGACGGCCGAGCTGCTCTACGGCACCGCCCTGCTGGCCGAGGGCGGCGACCTGGCCGACCCGGCCCGCTTCGCGAAGCTGCTGGCCGACCGGCTGGCCCGTACCGTCTAGTTGCGCTTCACCGCGGTTCGCAACGCCTCCCGCACGGCGGTGGCACCCGCTGCCACCGCCGCCGCGGCCCCGCGGACCGTGGCGGCCACGGGTCCCTGCGGCGGGATCCGTTCCTCGATCGCCTCCCACGCGGGCTGGTCGACCGGGAGCGGGTTCCCGCCGCCGGGCGCCCGCAGCACCTGGGCGCCCGCGAAGCGCTCGTCGGCCTTCAGCGTCTCCCGGCCGATCACCGGGAACACCCGGTCGAGCGTCACGTCGATCGCCGTGTGGTCCCCGGCCTTGCCGCTCACGACGCCCGCCGCCACGACCCCGCCGCCCCGGCCGCTGCGCCACACCACCACGCCGTCGCCCGGCTCGACCCGCTCGCGGTGCCGCCGGATCGGCCACGCCGCCGTCCCGGGCGTGACCCGCTCGTCCTTGGAGTTCGTCTGCAGCAGCCAGTGCGCCATGATCGTGATTGTGGCCGCGCCGGCCGGACGCGCGGACGGCAATGCGCGAATGACCACCCTAGGGTGGGCGGGGTGACGACGAGCCTCGAGATTCACCTCGCCTCCCGTCCGCACGGCGCGCCCGTCGCGGAGAACTTCGCCCTCGTGGAGACCCCGCTGCCCGATCCGGGCCCGGGGCAGCTGCTCGTCCGCAACGACCTGCTCAGCGTCGACCCGTACATGCGGGGCCGAATGAACGACGCCAAGTCCTACGTCGCGCCCTACGAGGTCGGCCAGGCGCTGGAGGGCGGCGCTGTCGGCGAGGTCCTCGCCTCGTCCGCCCCGGGGTTCGCGCCGGGCGACCACGTGCTGCACGGGCTGGGCTGGCGCTCCCACGCGCTGGTCACCGCCACGTCGGCGGCGAAGATCGACCCGGCTGTCGCGCCGCTCGGGGCGTACCTGGGAGTGCTGGGCATGACCGGCCTGACCGCGTACGCGGGCCTGCTGCGCACCGCCGAGTTCCGCGAGGGCGACGCGGTGTGGGTGTCGAGCGCGGCGGGCGCGGTCGGTCAGGTGGTGGTGCAGCTGGCCCGCCTGCGCGGCGCTTCGCGCGTGATCGGCAGTGCGGGCTCGCCGGAGAAGGTCGACTGGCTGCGCGACGAGCTGGGCGTCGACGCGGCCTTCGACCATCACGACGGCCGGGTGCGCGACCTGCTCAAGGCGGCCGCCCCGGACGGCATCGACGTCTACTTCGACAACGTCGGCGGCGACCACCTGGAGGCGGCGATCAGCGCCCTGAAGGTGCACGGCCGGGTCTGCGTCTGCGGCATGATCAGCGTCTACAACGCCACCGGGCCGGTGCCCGCGCCCCGCAACCTGAGCCAGCTGATCGGCAAACGCCTGACCGTCCGCGGCATGCTGGTCCGCGACCACCAGGACCTGCGTGACCAGTTCCTGGCCGAGGTGGGCCCGTTGGTCGCCGACGGTCGTCTGCGCTATCAGGAAACAGTGCACGACGGCATCGCGAACACCGCCGACGTCTTCATGGCGATGCTGCGCGGCGAGGCCGGGCCGGGCAAGATCCTGGTCCGGGTCTGAGGCTCATCCGGCGGCCGGGCCGGTCGTGCGGAGCCAGAGGTCGCGGTGGCCGGCCAGAAGGACGCGGCCGTCATGCAGGGTCGTCGACAGCCGCCCATTCCCGTGTCATCCCGGCAGCGCAATGGGACCCCGCTCGCCCGCCGCCGGGCAGCGACCGTCCTGAATGGCCACCCGCGGCGGGCGTTCGGAAAACAGAGGCAGACGGTCACGGTCCTGAGGCTTTCGGCCACCCGCGCGTCCCGGCCGCGTTCCTACGATCGACCGGAAAGACGGCCCATCGGACAGGGAGCATCATGCACATACAGGGATCCACGGCGCTGGTCACCGGCGCCGGTCGTGACCTCGGGCGCCTCTTCGCCGAGCACCTGCTGCGGCGCGGGGCGGCGAAGGTGTACGCGGCCGCGCGCCGCGCCGAGCTCGTCGATCTGCCCGGCGTCGTGCCGCTGCGCCTGGACGTCACCGACCCGGCGTCGGTGGCCGCCGCCGCTGAGGCCGCCGGCGACGTGACCTTGCTGATCAACAATGCGGGCGTCTCGCTGGGGCAGAACCTGATCGACGGCGACCTGGACCAGATCCGGACGGTCGTCGAGACGCATCTCTTCGGCACCCTCGCCATGGTCCGCGCGTTCGCGCCGGTGCTCGGCGCCAACGGTGGCGGCGCCATCCTCAACGTGCTGTCGAACCTGTCCTGGATGAGCTTCGACGGCAACAACTCGTACGCGGTGGCCAAGGCCGCGCAGTGGAGCCTGACCAACGGGATCCGGCTCGAGCTGGAGAAGCAGCGGACCCTCGTGTCCGGGCTGGTCTTCGGGCCGACGAGAACCGAGACCATGAAGGCGTTCAACCCGGCGGCCGTGATGAACGACCCGGCCGACATCGTCGGCGCCGCGCTCGACGGCATCGAGGCCGGCCGGATCGAGATCGTGGCGGACGACTACGGCGCGGCGGCCAAGGCCGCGCTGACCGGCGAGCCGCGCGGTTTCGTGATGGCGACCAGCGGCTGAGGCCGGCTCGCGGTCCCGGGTGGCTACTCCGCGATCCGGGACACGGCGCGGTAGTGCAGCGGCGACTGCCCGCGGGCCCGCTGGAACGCCCGGCGGAAGGCGTGCGACGAACCGTAGCCGACGGTTCCGGCGACGACGTCGATCGGGTCGTCGGTGTCGCGAAGACGGACGGCGGCCACGTCCATCCGCCACGACGTCAGGTAGGCCCCCGGGGACATCCCGAGCGCGGCGGGGAAACGGCGGCTCAGGGTGGCCCGCGACACCCGGACCGCCGAGGCGAGATCGGCCGTCGTCCACGGGTACGCGGGACGCCGGTGCATGAGGGCGAGGGCGTCGCGGACCACCGGGTCGGTCACCGTGGTCAGCCAGGGCGACGTGGCGGGACCGGAGCCGACGGCGCCCACCGCCCGGACGAACTGCACGAGCAGCAGGTCGACGAGGCTGTTGACCGCGGCGGTGACACCGATCTCGGGATGCGAGAGCTCGTCGCACAGCAGACCGATCGTCGCGTCCAGTTTGCGGCTGCGGGCCGCCTCGACGTGCAGGACGGCTCCCGGCATCGACACCGGCGTCTGGCTCACCGCGGGGTCGAGGTCGTAGTGCACGGTGATCAACCGCGCCGACACCGGTCCGGAACCGAGCCGCACCACGCCGCCCCGGTCCCGGGCCCGGGCGGCGGCCGCGACATCGCAGGACCCCATCCGTACGCCCTCGCCGCTGGACAGCCCGTGGACCGTGTCCGGCGGCAACAGCACCGCGTCGCCCGCCCGGAGCTGCCGGATCGGCTCGTGCGGGACCTGCAGCCACACGGTCCCGGCCACGATGAGGTGCATCGCCGCGCCGGGGCAGGTGTCGATCCAGAGACCCCAGTCGCCGCCCGCGTCGGTCCGGGTCCCGACCGACCCGTGCGCACCGAAGAGACGTACGGGCTCGGCCAGCGGGTCGGACAGCCGCCGCGTGGCCGGTGCGGGCGCGTTGCTCATGATCAACGCAGCGCCGGCCGCGCTCCGGCGTATTCCCGGCCTCGCCTCCTCACGCCGGAAGGCGGGTCCTCGGAGAAGGCGAGCTCACCATTGTTGCGGGACGGCTCGCGACCCCGCGGCCCTCATGATGAGGTCGACGCCGTTGGGGTGGTCGGACTCGTGGGTGAAGCCGGCCCGCTCGTAGAGGCGCACCGCGCGGCTGCCGCGGACGACGACCAGGCGGTAGGGCCGGGAGTCGCGGTGGGCGTCGAGGACGTGGTGCAGCACCTGGCTGCCGAGCCCCAGGCCGCGGACGGCGGGGTCGAGATAGAAGTGCTCGAGCCACTGCTCGGCGGGCTCGGGGCGGATGGCGATGCCGCCGACCGGGCGGCCCTCGTGCTCGATCACGTCGGTGTTGCCGGGCACATACTCGGTGAGGAAGCGCTGCCGGACCCGCTGCTCGGCCGTGTCGTCCCAGCGGCCCAGGCGCTCGAGGTCCGGGCGCAGACCCACGGCGCGCAGGGCGGCGAGCCACGCGGCGTCGGCGGGCGTCGCCGGGCGCAGGGACCAAGATCTTTCCACCCCGCCAACGTACGCCCGGCCGCGCGCGCCCGCCGTCCGGCCCGCGACAGTATGGGCCCCGTCACGATCTCGAATGGCGGCGTTCCACTGTGTACCGAGCGTTTGTCACGTGTCGCCGTTGCGATAGTCCTTGCCCCGGCGCGGCGCTGAGGTATTGACTGGTACCCATGCGACAGCACCGCATCGCAGCAATTCTGTGTGCCGCCGTGCTCGTGTTAGCCGCGCCCGGTTGCGGCGGTGACGGCGACGGCGGCAGTGGGTCCTCCAAGCAGCACGTCACCGTGGCCGTGCTGCCGGTGGTCGACGCCGCGGCGCTCTACATCGCCCAGGAGCAGGGCTACTTCGCCGCCGAGGACCTCGAGGTCACGCTGCAGCCGGTGGCCCAGAGCCTCGCCGCGCTGCCCGCGCTCAAGAATGGTCAGCTCGAGGTGATCAACGGCAATTACGTGACCTTTCTCCAGGCCCATCAGCAGGGCACGCTCGCGATGCGGATCGTGGCCGACGGTGCCGCCGTGGCCCCGGAATTTTTGCAGGTGCTCGTGCCGCCCGGATCGCCGATCAAGACGGTCAAGGATCTGGCCGGCAAGACCGTGGCGGTCAACATTCTGAACAACATCCAGTCGCTCACCCTCAATGCGGTGCTGCGGGCCAACGGCGTCGATCCGGCCACGATCAAATACCGCGCGGTGCAATTCTCGGTCATGGACAAGGCTCTCGCCGGCGGCGACGTCGACGCGGTGCACACGGCCGAGCCGTTCGGGACCGTGCTCAAGCAGAAGGTGCAGGCGACCCAGCTGCTCGACGCCGGTCAGGCGCCGGTGACGGACCTGCCGGTCAGCGGCTACATCAGCACGGCCGACTGGGTGGACAAGAATCCGGACACCGCGGCCGCCTTCCAGCGGGCGATCACCCGGGCGCAGAACCTCGCCAACTCCGACCGCAAACAGGTCGAGAAGGTGCTGCCGTCCTTCGCCAAGGTCGACGCGCCGACCGCCGCCGCGCTCGACCTCCCGGCGTACCCGTCGGAGCTGGAACCCGCCCGTCTGCAGAAGCTGATCGATCTCATGCGACAGCAGGGCCTGCTCAAGGCCGACCTGGACGCCGCGAGCATCATCTATCACGCCGGGCGATGATCGGCCGAAGGAGACCGCGCGCGGCCATGACCCGGGCGGGGCGGTGGGCGCGGGGGCTGGCCGGGTTCGCCGTGGTCGTGGCGCTGAGCCAGCTGCTGGCGGCGACGGGGGCGATCCGGCCCGACTTCCTCCCCCCGGCGGGTACGGTGCTCGCGCGCGCGGCCGGCCTGACCGGTGACCAGGATTTCCTGCTCGGCGTCGCGCACACGGTCCGGGCCTGGCTGACCGGGCTGGCCTGCGCGTCGGGGCTGGGCATCGGCGCCGGGCTGCTGCTGGGCAGTGTGCCCGCGCTGGACGACGCGGTGCGGCCGGTGCTCGAGTTCCTGCGGCCCATCCCGTCGGTGGCGCTGATCCCGCTCGCGGGGCTGCTGCTCGGCGCGGGGCTGCGGTCGGAGGTCACGCTGGTGACCTATGCCGCCGTCTGGCCGGTCCTCTTCGCCACCGTGTACGGCCTTCGCCACGCCGACCCGGTCCCGCGCGAGACGCTGCGGGTCTTCGGGTTCGGCCGGCTCGCGATCGTGGGGCGCGTCGCGCTCCCCGCGGCCGTGCCGTTCATCGCCACCGGGGTCCGCCTGGCTGCCGCGGTGGGGCTGATCCTCGCCGTCGGCACCGAGATTCTGGCCGGGTTCGGGACCGGGCTCGGCGTGTTCATCGCGCAGGGGCAGCAGGTGGTCGACGGCACCACGGACGTGCTTGCGGGCACGGTGTGGGCGGGCACACTCGGCCTGATCGCCAACGCGCTGCTCGCGAGCGGCGAGCGCCGGCTCCTGCCGTGGCGGGCAGCGGCGTGAGAAGCCCCACGCGAGGCCGCGTCACGAGCCCCGCACGCGGCCGCGCGCAAAGTGCCATGAGCGGCGGTGCGCGAAGCGACATGGCGCGCAGCCGCGTGCGGATCGCCGCGCGGGTGGGCGTACCCCTGCTGGTGGTGTTGATCTGGGAAGCGGGCACCCGCCGGGCCGGCGATGTCTTCTTCCCGCCGCCGTCGCGGATCGTCGCCCGGATGCACGAGCTGTGGTTCTCCGGCCCGCCCGGGCACGTCTTCCTCACCGACGCCGCCGTGGCCGATGTACTGCCCAGCCTGGGCCGGATGGCGGCCGGGCTGGCCGGGGCGCTCGTCGCCGGGGTGCTGCTCGGGCTCGCGCTGGGCCGGTCCGAGCGCCTCTTCGCGTACCTGGATCCGCTCCTGCAGTTCGCCCGCGCGATCCCGCCGCCGACGCTCGTGCCGGTGTTCGTCGTGTTGCTGAGCCTGGGAACGCCGATGCAGATCGTGTCCATCGTGGCCGGTGCGGTGTGGCCGATTCTGCTCAACACCGCGGACGGCGTACGCCAGGTGGATCCTGTCCAGACGAACACGGCGCGCGTGTTCGGATTGAGCGCGGCGGACAGGCTGACCCGGATCGTGCTGCCGTCCGCCCTGCCCCGGATCGCGGCGGGCCTGCGGCTGAGCCTGTCGCTGGCGCTCATCCTGATGGTCTTCTCCGAGCTGTTGCCGGGCACGGCGAACGGCATCGGCTTCCAGCTGACCGACGCGCAGAGCCGCTCCGACCTGCCGGCCGTGTGGGCCGCCGTGCTGCTGCTCGGCCTGCTCGGTTACCTGCTCAACCTGCTCCTGCTGACCGCCGAGCGCCGACTGCTGAGGTGGCACCGATGAACGTTCGTGAAGCCGTGTTCGACTTCCTGCGCCAGGCCGGGATCACGACGGTCTTCGGCAACCCCGGCTCGACCGAGCTGCGCATGCTGCGCGACTGGCCCGCCGACTTCCGGTACGTCCTGGGCCTGCAGGAGTCGGTCGCCGTCGCCGCCGCGGCCGGCTATGCCCTGGGCGCGCGCCGCCCGGGACTGGTCAGCCTGCACTCGGCGGGCGGTGTGGGGCACGGGCTCGGGGCGGTGTTCAACGCGTACCGGGACCGGGTGCCGCTGATCGTGCTCGCCGGTCAGCAGACCCGGGAGATGCTGCCGACCCGGCCGTTCCTGGGCGCCGACGAGCCGGCGACGTTCCCCCGCCCGTACGTGAAGGTCAGCACCCAGCCGGAACGCGCGCAGGACGTGCCCGTCGCGCTCGCGGAGGCGTACCGGACGGCCCTGACCCCGCCCTGCGGGCCGGTGTTCCTGTCCGTGCCCGAGGACGACTGGGAGCAGCCTGCTACCGCCGTCCCCTGCCGCGAGCTGTACCCGGACTTCGGCCCCTCGCCCGAGGGCGTGCGGGTGGTCGCCGACGCGCTCAACGCCGCGAACGCTCCCGCGCTGGTCATCGGCGCGGGCGTCGACGACGACCGGGCGCAGGCGGAGGCGGTCGAGCTGGCCGAGCGGCTCGCGGCCGCGGTGTGGATCACCCCGCTCTCGGGCCGGTCCGGCTTCCCGGAGGACCACCGGCTCTTCCGCGGCTTCCTTCCCCCGGTACGCGACCAGATCGTCGCCTGCCTCGCCGGCCACGACGTCGTCCTGTCCGCCGGCGGCCCCATCTTCAAGTACCACGTCGCGTCGCCGGGCCCGTTCCTCCCGCCCGGCACCCGGCTCCTCCAGCTGGACTGCGACCCGGAGGCGGCGGCCTGGGCGCCCGTGGGCACGAGCGTGCTCACCACGGTCCGCGCCGGGCTGGCCGCGCTGCTCCCGCTCGTGCACAAGAGCGACCGCTCGCCCCTGCCGCCCCGCGAGCCGTTGCCCGCCGCACCCCTGGCGAGCGCGGGCCACGCCATCGAGACCGTGCACCGGCTCCTGCCGCCGGACGCGGTGGTCGTCGAGGAGGCGCCGTCGCACCGCGAGACCTTCCACGCGCGCTTCCCGATCACCCGCCCCGGCGGCTTCCTGACCACGGGCAGCGGCGCGCTCGGCTGGGGGCTCCCGCTCGCGGTCGGCCGGGCCCTCGCCGGGACGCGGGTCGTGTGCGTCATGGGCGACGGCTCCACGATGTACTCGGTCCAGGCCCTGTGGACGGCGGCCCGCGAACGCGCCCCGGTGACGTTCGTGATCCTGGACAACGGCGGCTACGAGGCGGTCAAGCAGCTCGGCCGGCGGCAGGGGGCGCCCGGCGTGGTCGGCACCGACATCCCGGGGCTCGACCTGGTCACCGTGGCCACGGGGCTGGGCTGTCCCGCCGTCCGGGCCACCGGCGCCGATCTCGGGGACACGCTGCGCGCGGCCCTGGGCGCGGACGGCCCGGCCGTCGTGGTGGTGCCGGTGGCGCCGGAGGGCACCACGGCCTACCCCGCCGGGAGCTGAGCGTGCTGGAGATCGCGGGGCTGACCCACGCGTACGACGGGCAGCCTGTCCTCGAGGACATCCACCTGAGCGTCGCCCGGGGCGAGCTGGTGAGCATCGTGGGCCCGTCCGGCTGCGGCAAGTCCACCCTGCTGCGCTGTGTCGCGGGCCTCGCCGCCCCGGCCGCGGGCAAGATCCTCGTCGACGGGACCGAGGCGGCGGGCGTCCCGGCCGGCCTGGCGGTCGTCTTCCAGGAGTACGGCCGCTCGCTCCTGCCCTGGCTCAGCGTGCGCGAGAACGTGGCGCTGCCCCTGCGGCGTACCCCCATGTCCCGCACCGGCCGCCGCGCCGCCGCCGTCGCCGCCCTGGAGTCCGTCGGCCTGGCCGGCGCCGCCCGCAAGCACCCGGCGCAACTGTCCGGCGGCATGCAGCAGCGCGTCGCCATCGCCCGCGCCCTGGTGTGCCGGCCCAGCCTGCTGCTCATGGACGAACCGTTCGGCTCGGTCGACGCCCAGACCCGCGAGGACCTGGAGGACCTCCTGCTCGAAGTGCGCAATCCGAACATGACCATTCTGTTCGTCACGCACGACATCGACGAGAGCGTCTACGTCGGCGACCGCGTCGTCGTCCTCGGCGGCCACCCGGGCCGCATCGTCGCCGACCTCCCCGTCCGCCTCCCCGTCCGAGGCGACCAGATCGCCACCCGCGAACAGCCGGAATTCGTCCGGCTGCGCGCGGAGGTCGGCCGCCGCGTCAGGATCTCGTCCCGCTGAACCAGCGGGTGATCAGCGGGAGGGCGAGGATCTCCGAGCCCTCGTGGACGAGTCCGTTGTAGCCGGTGTCGACGCCGACGTCGACGGTCGGGGCGCCCAGGGTCGCGTGGCAGTGCGCGGTGTCGTTCGAGATAGTCGGGCGCCACCGCGGCGAAGCCCGCCGAGGCGAACGTCAGCGCGGGACCGGCGCGCGTGGCGTAGGTGTGCAGCGGTGTGGCCGAGACCAGCCGGCCCGGCGCCGCGGTGGCCACGGCCGGGGCCGCGACCACTCCGAGCGAGGATGCGATGAGCGCCCCCGCGATGCCCGTACTCAGCAGTTTCCTCATGAGACAGACGCTAGGAGGATAGCGGCGCGAAGCCGGCCCGGCCATCCCCCGGATCGGCGGTGGTGCTGCCCCCCGGGTGTCCGAATCTGTTGCCTTCTGTTGACCTGATGCATGTCGATGCGTAAATCTGTTGGCAACGCGTCGTTGATCGGAAGGAAACACTCGATGCCGCGATCTCCCGTACGCCCCCTTCTGCTGGCTCTCCTGCTGACCCTCTCCGTTCTGATCGTGCCCACCGGGGCCGCCTCGGCCGCCGCGCCCACCGTGCACGGGCTGAAGGGCGACTACTACCGGATGTCGGCGCCCGGCGCCCGCGACTTCGCGGAGCTCGGCGGCACCACCCTCGACCCGAACATCGACCTGCCCGGCCTGGCCGGCGCCTTCGAGTCGCTGACCGGGCGCACCGAGCACACGACCGCCCGCTGGACCGGCAAGCTCACCGCCCCGGCCACCGGCGACTACACGTTCTCGATGATCGGGGACAACGGCTTCCGCTTCTTCCTCGACGAGCAGCCCGTCATCGACCACTGGGTCGGCGACTGGGACGTCGAGCAGACCGCCGCGGCGCCCGTCCATCTCGTGGCGGGCGAGGCCCACACCGTACGCGTCGAGATGTTCCAGGACGTCGGCGGCGCGAACCTCTACCTGCGCTGGGCCGCCCCCGGGCTGGCCAAGCAGATCGTGCCGGAGTCGGCGTTCACCCCGCCGGACGGCTACCAGGTCTTCCCGGCCGCCTTCACCGTCGACAAGGCCGGCACGACGCTGACCGCCGACTTCGACGCCCGCGTGACGGCGCTCGGTGACTTCGCCTCGCACGTGAAGGTGGAGGTCGACACCACGCCGTTCCCGATCAAGGCCGTGCGGCAGCAGTCCGACAAGGTTGTCATCACCCTCGGCGCGACCGTGCAGAAGGGCCAGCGGGTCCGCGTCAACTACGACGGCGCCGGCGGCCTGGTCGTCGGGGGCGAGACCGTCCCGCAGCTCATCCGCTCGGTGACCAACAACTCGACGCACCGCCTCACCACCCCGTGGGGCGACAAGGTGGACCGCAACCACCCGCTGCCCGAGTACCCGCGCCCGCAGCTGGTCCGCAAGGACTGGCTCAACCTCAACGGCCCGTGGGAGTTCGCCGGGGCGGAGGCGGGCCAGCAGCCGGTCTTCGGCAAGAAGCTCCCCGAGAAGATCACCGTGCCCTACCCGGTCGAGTCGCAGCTGTCCGGCATCGAGCGGCGCGAGGACCACATGTTCTACCGCAAGGTCGTGACCGTCCCGCTCACGTGGCTCGGCCGGCGGGTCAAGCTGAACTTCGGCGCCGTCGACTACCAGGCCAAGGTGTGGGTCAACGGCAAGCTGGTCGCTTCCCACACGGGTGGTTACACGGCGTTCACCGCCGACATCACCGACGCGCTGCGGCTCAAGGGCCTCGGCCCGCAGGAGATCATCGTCGCCGTCACCGACGAGACCGGCCCGAACCAGCCGAAGGGCAAGCAGTCGCTCAACCCGGGCGGCATCGTGTACGAGCCGTCGTCGGGCATCTGGCAGACGGTCTGGCTGGAGCCGGTCGTCGCCGCGGGCATCGACGAGGTGGTCACCACGCCCGATCTGACCGGGATCACCGTCAACGTCAAGTCGGCCTCGTCGTCGCGGGCCACGATCACCGCCTTCGACAAGAAGGGCAAGCAGGTCGGGAGTGTGTCCGGCCGCGCCGGCGCCGATCTCCGGCTCACGGTCAAGAACCCCCACCTGTGGAGCCCCGACGACCCGTACCTCTATGACCTGGAGGTGAAGGTCGGCAGCGACAAGGTCCGCAGCTACTTCGGCCTGCGCACGGTCGGCGTCCAGCAGATCGGCGGCTTCCCGAAGCTCGTGCTCAACGGCAAGCCGATCTTCTCGCTGGCCACGCTGGACCAGGGCTTCTGGCCGGACGGCCTCTACACCCAGCCCAGCGACGCGGCGCTCAAGTTCGACCTGGTGGAGACCAAGAAGCTCGGCTTCAACGCGGTCCGCAAGCACATCAAGGTCGAGTCCGCCCGCTGGTACCGGCACGCCGACGAGCTCGGCCTGCTCGTGTGGCAGGACTTCGTGTCGGCCGACATCAACTCCACGGCCGGTCAGCAGGCGTTCCTCAGCCAGGGCCGGGAGGAGATGCGGCAGCTGCACAGCTACCCGTCGATCATCGGCTGGATCGTCTTCAACGAGGGCTGGGGCGAGTGGGACCGGACCGCCACCGGCCAGATCGCCACTCAGCTCAAGGCGGAGGACCCGTCGCGCATCCTGAACGCGCACAGCGGCGTCAACTGCTGCGCCTCCAAGGGTGACTCCGGCGCCGGCGACGTGATCGACCATCACGACTACAACAACACCGACCCGGCGTACCCGGACGCGACCCGCATCGCGATGGACGGCGAGCACGGCGGCTTCACGCTGCGCACCCCGGGGCACATGTGGCCCGGCCCGCCGGCCGTCATCTACAGCGGCGTCGCGGACAAGGCGGCCCTGACCGCCAAGTACGTCGACAACACCCGCCGGTTCTACCTCGAGGCCGCGGCCGCCGAGCTGTCCGGCTCGGTCTACACCCAGATCACCGATCTCGAGACCGAGCTCAACGGCCTGTGGACCTACGACCGCCGGGAGATCAAGGTCGACCCCGCCGCCGTACGGGAGATCAACCGCGCGGTGATCGCCGCCGGCGCCAACCCCGTGGCCGCCACCGGCTTCCCCGGCCGCGGCGACTGGAACCTGGACGAGGGCACCGGCACCACCGCCCGCGACACCAGCGGCAGCGGCGCCGACCTGACCCTCAAGGGCGACACCTCCTGGGCCGGCAGCGCTCTGCACTTCGACGGCGACGGCGACTCGGCCGACACCGCGAAGCCGGTCCTCGACACCACGAAGGACTACACCGTCGCCGCCTGGGTCACCCTGGACAAGCTCCCCGGCAACTACGCCAGCGCGCTCAGCCAGGACGCCCGCACCACCGAGAACCCCTTCTACCTGCAGTACGGCCAGGGCGCCTTCGCCTTCAGCACCCCCGGCGGCAACCGGGCCCGCCAGGTCGTCACCCCCGACCTGAACCGCTGGTACCACCTCGCCGGCGTCCGCGACCACACCACTGGTGAGGTCAGGCTCTACGTCGACGGCAAGCGGGCGGCCGCCGTCCCGGCCGGCCCCGACGTCGTCAGCACCGGCCCGCTGTCCCTGGGCCGCGCCAAGTACGCCGGCAACCCGACCGACTACTGGTCCGGCGCCATCGACCAGGCCCACGCCTGGAACAAGGCCCTGACCGACGACGAGATCGCCTCCCTGTACGCCACCGAGCGCCACTGATGACGGACCGGGCCCGTCCCTCGCGGGGCGGGCCCGGTCGTCAGCGCTCGCCGCCCAGGCCTCAGGCGCTGAGGACCAGCGAGACGGCCCCACCGAGCAGCGCCAGCAGTGCGGCCCCGGTCAGACCCCAGCCGGCGTTGATCAGGCGATGCTTGCGAAGCACCGTCGCGGCGAGACCCTGCACGTGGTAAGCGAGGACATCGAGCTCGGTCGCCTCGTCGACGCCGCGCACCATCCGCTGGATGCCCCGCCGGTGCAGCTTCGCCAGGTGGCCGTAGTACCAGAGGGCCTCGGGACAGTACGTCGTCTCGTCACGAGGGTCGACCGCCAGCTCCGCGAAGTCGTGCCGGATGTGCGTCTCGTGCCGGGACAGCAGGCTCAGCGCGGCAGCGAGAATCGAGCCGCCGAGCGCGAGCGAGCCGAGGGTCAGGAAGAGCCACGTCAGGACGCCGATCGAGCCCAGCGAGTTGCGCAAGCCGGCGACATTGCCGGACAACAGGCCGAACACCACGGTCACAAAGGCGCCGTTGACCGTGAGAATGAGTTGCGCCTTCCCCTCGGCGATCTTGTACCAGTCGATGGCCCGCTCATAGACCCGCCGCATGTACTCCAAGTTGGCGGGCGCCGTGGCGACGCGAAGTTTCCGCACGTCGGCCCCCAGGCTGTCACCACCGCCGGGATCGGCCGTCCCGCGCGTACGGGTGATCGACACGACCGTCAAGGCCGCCCCCAGCGCCGCTGCCACGACCGCTGCCCGTGTCATCCCGGGTCGGTGGGACCACCACCGCCGTGCACCCGTCATCCGGCCCGCCCCCGTTCCGCCGCCCCTCGCTGCTCCTCACTCCTGACGGACACGCAGCCGACCGCGAGCGGGCGAACGAATCGGGCGCCCGACAAGGCCGGGACGCGATCGGCGACGGACAGGCTCGCGCCGGCACCCCCGCCTCGCCAACGGCCCATTGCGCGTCGGGGTGATCCAGTCGCCAAGGCCCTCGGCCGCGACCAGGCCCACTGGTTCGGAGAGCGAGCCGTAAATCCTTGCTGAGAGCACCTCAGTAGGGTGGGAATCGTGATCGAGAATCTGGATCTCGACCGGATCGGAAGTCAGTGGTTCGACCTCGTTCGAGGGCCGTGGGATTGATGCGTTGCTTCGACGCTGCTGGGCCGGCAAGAGGTTCATGCCGCCGGTCTGGCGGGCGATAGAGTGCTGGCGTGCCCACGATCTTCAGCCGCATCATCGCCGGGGAGCTGCCCGGCCGCATTGTTCACTCCGACGAGCGGGTGGCCGCCTTTCTGACCATTGCGCCGCTCACGCCGGGGCATACGCTGGTCGTGCCGCGGGCCGAGGTGGACGAGTGGACCGATCTCGAGCCCGAGCTGGCCGCGCATGTGCTGGCGGTGGCGCACACCATCGGGCGTACGTTGAAGCGGGTCTTCGCGGCGCCTCGGGTGGGGCTGATCATCGCGGGGTTCGAGGTGCCGCACGCGCATGTGCACGTGTTCCCGGCGTCGGACATGGCCGATTTCGACTTCGCGCGGGCGGACGACAACGTGCCCGCCGCGGAGCTCGACGCCCACCACCAGCGCATCCTGGCCGGGCTCGAAGGCTGACGGCGAGGGCCCGTCGCGGGGGCCGGGCTCGAAGGTTGACGGCGAGGGCCCGTCGCGGGGGCCGGGCTCGAAGGTTGACGGCAAGGGCCCGTCGCGGGGGCCGGGCTCAGAGGCTGACGGCCAGGCGGCGGACGGCCTCGTCCATCAGTTCCGGCGGGGCGGCCGCATAGGTCAGGCGCAGGAACGGGCCGGGCGGCTCGGCGGCGAACCACGGGCGGCCGGGGAAGACCACGACGCCCGCGGCGGCCGCGGCGGCGGTGAGCGCCAGGTCGTCCGTACCGTCGGGCAGGCGCACCCACAGATGGAGGCCGCCGCGCGGCACCGTGGCCGGGACCAGGTCGGGCCGGTGGCGGGCCAGGGCGGTGAGCAGCGCCTCGCGCCGGGTGCGCAGGGCCGTGCGCAGCGAGCGCCGGTGGCGGGCCCAGGCCGGGGCGCTGACCAGCTCCATCGTGGCCTGCTGGAGCGGGCCGGCCACGAAGAAGTCGTCGAGCAGCCGGGTGGCGCGCAGCCGGGCACCCGCCGGGCCACGGGCGCCGATGGCGGCGACGCGCAGGCCGGGGGCGGCGGGCTTGGTGAGTGAGCGCAGATGGATGACGTGCCCGTCCGGGTCGTCGGCGGCCAGCGGGGGCGGGGCGTCACCGTCGATGATGAGGTCGCGCGCGTAGTCGTCCTCGATCAGGAACGCGCCCGCCTCCCGCACGGCCGCTGCCACGGCCGCGCGGCGATCGGCGGCGAGGGTGGCGCCGGACGGGTTGGCGTGCAGCGGCTGACAATAGAAGACCCTGGCGCCCGTACGGGCAAAGGCCGCACGCAGCTGATCGGGCAGCACCCCGTCGCGATCCGCGGGCACCGGCACGACCCGCAGTCCCGCGGCCCGCGCGGCGGCCAGCGCGCCCAGATAGGTCGGCGACTCCACGAGCACGGTGTCGCCGGGGCCGGTCAGCGCGCGCAGCGCCGAGCCGATCGCCGCCTGCCCGCCGGAGCAGATCACGAAGTCGTCGGCGCGGAGCCCGGTGCCGCTCTCCCGGGCGAACCAGGCCCGCAGGTCCTCGCGTCCCTCGGCCGGTCCCCGTTGCCAGGCGGCGCTCTGCCGGGCGGCCCGGGTCAGGGCGGCGCCCAGGGCGGCGGTCGGCTGCAGCTCCGGATCGAGATAGCCGCCGGACAGCGGGATCGCGCCCGGCGGCGGGGTGGCCAGCAGCGCGCGCATCTCGTCCTCGCCCGCCGGCCGGGGCCCGAGCGCGACGGTCTGCCACGACAGGTCGGACACCGCGCGGTCTTCGACCCGCCCGGCCACGAACGTGCCCCGCCCCGGGCGCGCCTCGACAGCGCCCTCGGCGACGAGCTGCCGGATCGCCGCCGCCACGGTGACGGGCGACGCCTGATGCCGCACGGTCAACTCGCGCACGGACGGCAGTCGCGTCCCCGGGGCTGAGCCCGCCGCCGTCATCCGCAGATCTTGGATAACGCGATCGGTTGCGTTACCGTCATTCATGAGAGAGAAGAGTAACGCTACTGGTCCCGCCGCGGTAACGGCGGGGCTGGGAGTGCTCGGGTTCAGCCTGTCGCTGCCCATGACCCGGCTCGCGGTGGCGGCCCTCGACCCGTGGTTCGTGGCCTTCGGCCGCTCGGTCGGCGCCGCCCTGCTTGCTGCGGTCTATCTGCTGGTGACCCGGGCGACCCGGCCGACCGGCACCCAGTGGTGGCGGCTGGTGGTCGTGGCGCTCGGCGTGGTCGTCGGCTTCCCGCTGTTCACGTCGCTCGCGCTGACCACGCAGACGTCCTCGCACAGCGCGGTCGTCATCGCGGCGCTGCCCGCCCTGACCGCCGTTTTCGCCGGGCTGCGCGCGGGGGAGCGACCGGCCCCGGCGTTCTGGGCCGCGAGCATCGCCGGGCTGCTCGCCGTGCTCGCCTTCCTGGCGCTCGGCGGCGGCATCCACGGCACGCTGTCCACCGCGGACGGCTTCCTGCTGGCGGCGGTCGTGCTGTGTGCTTTCGGGTACGCCGAAGGGGGCGCCCTCGCCCGCGATCTGGGCGGTGCGGGCACGATCGGCTGGGCCCTGCTGCTGGCGCTGCCCGCGACCGTGCCCGTGACACTCGTCGCCGCCCGGGGCACCACGGGCGGTGCCGTCCCGTGGGCCGCGTTCGGCTACCTGACGGCGGTGTCGATGTTCCTGGCCTTCGTCGCCTGGTACTCGGGGCTGGCCCGCGGTGGCGTGGCCCGGGCCGGTCAGCTCCAGCTCGCGCAGCCGGTCCTCACGCTGGCCTGGTCGGCGCTGCTGCTCGGCGAGACCGTGACCCCGGCGACGCTCGGGGCGGCGCTGGTCGTGCTGGTGTGCGTGGTCCTGACCCAGCGCACCCGGCGGCCCGTGCTCACTTGACCTCCGGGTGGAGTATCGCCCGGGCCTCGTCCGCGGCCCGGGCGATGGCCGCGGACACGTACTCGACGAAGCGGGCGATGCTCTCCAGGCGCGCGGCCGCCGGGGTGCCGGGGCCCAGCACACTCACGCCCTGCCGGGCGATCTCGCCGAGGTGCGCGGTGCCGCGCGCGCCGGACATCGTGGACTGGTACATGACGTCGTCGTCCACGACGTAGCGCTCGCGCCGCCGGTCGTCGCGCTCGCGGCGGACGAGGCCCTGGCTCTCCAGGAACGCGATCGCCTTGGAGATCGAGGCCGGGCTCACCCCCAGCCGCGCGGCCAGCTCGGCGGCGGTGAGGCTGCCCGTGTCGGTGCTGTAGAGGGCGGCGAGCGCCCGGGCCGTCATCGCGGGCAGTCCCTGCTGCGCGAACACGGCCGCGAACGTCTGCTCGTACTCGTGGACGGCCTCGGTGTCGCGCCCCTGGGCCGGCGGGTTCGCGGCGGCCGTCCGGCGGCGGCGGGCGCGGCGCTCGGTGGCGTGATGGGCCAGGTCGCCGCGATAGGCCGCCGGGCCGCCGTTGCGCATGATCTCGCGGGTGACCGTCGAGGTCGGACGGCCGAGCCGCCGGGCGATCTCCGCGTACGCGAGGCCGTCGCCCAGCCCCGCGGTGATCTGCTGCCGTTCCTGCTGAGTGAGCCTGCCGCCCGGCATCCTGGCCTCCTTCGCGTCCCCGGCAGCGTAGCGTTCACCGCCCATCCATTGCAACGCCGACGGCAGTGTCGTTGCGTTGACATCAGGCTCGTTGCAATGATTGCGAAGCTTCTAACAGCAAGGACAGCGCATCAATGCAATTACGGCTTTGCTCGATGGATGAAGGCAACGTAGCGTTTCCGGCATGAGAAACGTTGTTCTGGACATCCCCGCCGGCCGCATCCACCTCGTCGCCACCGACCGCACCGACGCCGCCGCCGAGGTGCTCCCCGCCGACCCCAGCCGGAGCCGCGACGTGCAGGCGGCCGGGCGCATCGAGGTCACCCACGCCGACGGTGTCCTGCGGATCGAGGCGGCGAAGCCCGAGCACCGGCTGCTCGGCTCCTCCGGATCGGTCGAGGTCACGGTCCAGCTGCCCGCCGGCTCCCGGGTCGAGGCCAGGGCGGCCGCCGCGGAGCTGCGGGGCACCGGGCGCCTCGGCGACGTGACCGTCGAGGTCGCCCAGGGCTCGATCGAGCTCGACGAGGCCGCCACCGCGCGGCTCACGCTGCAGGCCGGCGACATCGTGGTCGGGCGGCTCACCGGCTCGGCGCAGCTCGGCACCCAGCAGGGCGACCTGCGCGTCGCCGAGGCCGTCGCCACGACCGGCGACCTCACGCTGCGGACCGAGGGCGGCGACATCACGGTCGGCGCCCGGACCGCCTCGCTGGACGCCGCCACCGCGTACGGGCGCATCGACAACTCGCTCACCGGCAGCGGCCTGGTCATCCACGCCACCACCTCCCGCGGCGACATCACCGCCCGCGGCCTCTGAGAAGGACATCGAGATGAGCGATCTGCAGAAGGCCGCCGACGCGTTCGTCGCGGCCGGCTTCGCGGGCATCCAGCTGCGCGTCCGCGACGAGCACGGGGAATGGGCCGGCACCGCCGGCGTACGCGACCTCGGCGCGGCCGATGCCCCGCCGGTCGACGGCCACTTCTGGGCGGGCAGCGTCGTCAAGACCTTCACCGCCACCGCGGTCCTGCAGCTGGTCGCCGAGGGCAAGCTGGAGCTCGACGCGCCGGTGACCGGCCTCGGTCCCGGTCTCGCCTTCGACGAGCGGATCACCGCGCGGATGCTGCTCCAGCACACCAGCGGCCTGTTCAACTACACGGGCGAGTACTTCCCGGACGGCACAGTCGTCGCCGGCATCCCCGCCACCGGCAAGGAGTGGGTCGAGGCGCGGCTGCGCGGCTACCGGCCGGAGGAGCTGGTGGAGCTGGCCCTGTCGCACCCGGCGCGGTTCGAGCCCGGGACCGGCTGGAGCTACTCCAACACCAACTACACCGTCGCGGCGCTGCTGATCGAACGGGTGACCGGGCAGGCGTACGGGGAAGCCCTGCACGAGCGGATCCTCGGCCCGCTCGGGCTGCGCGACACCGTGCTCGACGGCGACGTCACCGACCTGCCCGAGCCGTACGCGCACGGCTACTACCGCTATCAGGACGGCGACGACGGGAAGGTCGCCGACGTCTCCCGCCAGAACCTCTCCATGCTGTTCGGGGCAGGCGGCCTGATCTCGACCACGCGGGACCTGGCCACCTTCTTCGCCGCGCTCAACGGCGGCCGGCTGCTCCCGGCGCCGTTGCTGGCCGAGATGCGTACGCCCGCGGGGCCCATCGGCTACGGGCTCGGCGTGTTCGTGCAGGACCTCGGCGAGGGTCGCGGCACGGTCCTGCATCACAACGGCGGCGCGTCCGGCGGATACGGCGCCCTGATGTACAGCACGCCCGACGGCCGCAGGACCATGACCGCCGGGCTCACCACCGGCGACGCCGAGGTCAACCCGGCGGAGGTCATGCCGGAGGCGCTGAACGCGTTGCTCAGCGCGGTCTTCTGACCGTCACCGGGCGTGCTGCAGCGCCCAGTCGAGGGCCTTGTCGGCGACCTGCTCCCAGCCCGGCTCGGCGCAGGTCCAGTGCGAGCGCCCTGGGAACTCGAAGTACTCCGTGACCGTGGTCGCGCCCTTGTAGTGGTGGGCGTTCGACTTGTTCACCGAGGCCGGCATGATGTGGTCGGCGCCGCCCGCGATGAAGAGCAGCGGCGCCCGGTCCTCGTTGTGGAAGTTCACCCACGTCTCCTGCTTGCCCGGGGTGAAGTTGGCCAGCAGCCCGTACGACCAGACCCAGCTGCCGGGCGCCGGGATCGCGTACCGGTCGTAGACGGCCCGCGACTCCTCGGCCGACAGCGTGTTCGTGAACGCGTAGTGGAACTGCTCGGGGGTGAAGCCGGCCGCCTGGTGCCGCTTCGCCGGGTTGCTGAGGATCGGGAAGAGCGACTTGATCTGCGACGGCGGGTTGACCCGGATGCCCTCCGGCGGCGCCGAGTCGATGACCACCCCGGCCCGGCCGTGCCCCCGGTCGAGGAGCAGCTGGGTCAGCGTGCCGCCGAAGGAGTGACCGATGATGATCGGCTTCTCGTCCAGCGCGGTGATGACCTTCTCCAGGTGGGCGACGGTCTCCGGCACGGTCAGGTTCGCGATGACCGACGGGTCGGCCCGCAGCGCCTCGACCTCGACCTCGAAACCCGGGTAGGCCGGGGCGACGACCGTGTGGCCCTTGCCCTCGTAGTAGGAGACCCAGTGCTCCCAGCTGCGCGGGGTCATCCAGAGTCCGTGCACCAGGACGATCGTGCTCATGCGGCGTGCTCCTCGCGTCGGTCGCGGCCGGGTTCCCGTGGAGTCGAGCATCCCGGCGGCGGGCGGCGGAAGCCCGGCTTCCCTCAGGTGCGGGAAGAGGCACTCCGTCCAGAAAGGACCCGCTGGCACAGACCGGTCGAGCGCGACCCGGAAGGGCGGCAGCTCCGTGTCGTCCGCCGCCGGCCGCAGGGGGTGCAGGGCGGCGTACGGGACATGGACCTCGGCCTGCACCCCGGCGACCGTGAGCACGCGCCCACAACAGAACTACGCCTGGGCGAGCGGCCGCACCTGGAGCTGGTTGACGACCACGTGCGGCGGCTGCGAGACGATGTGGAGGATCGCGGCGGCCACGTCGGCGGCGTCGAGGTTGCGCTGGACGGCCATGACGCCCTCGATGCTCTCGCGGACGGCGGCGACCGTGATGCCGGCGGGCAGTTCGGTCGCCGTGAAGCCGGGCTCGACGATGCTCACGCGGACGCCGGTGGGCTGGATCTCCTTGCGCAGCGACTCGGAGAAGCCGTTCACGGCGAACTTGCTCGCGTGGTAGACGGCCGCGCCGGGGAAGGTCTCGCGCCCGCCGATCGAGGAGATGTTGACCAGGTCGGCCGAGCCGGCGGCCTGCAGGTGGGGCAGCGCGGCGTGGGTGACCAGCATCAGCCCGAGCACGTTGGTGTCGAGCGTGCGGCGCCAGTCGGCCACGTCCGCGCCGAGCACCGGGCCGACGGGCATCACGCCGGCGGCGTTGACGACCAGGTCGAGGCCGCCGAGTCCGTCGGCGGCCGCGGCCACGGCGGCGCGGACCGAGGACTCGTCCGTGACGTCCAGCGGGAGGGCCAGGTCCGCGTCGAGCCGGTCGGTGCGGCGGGCTCCGGCGGCGACCCGGGCGCCGGCCTCGCGCAGGGCCCGGACGGTGGCGGCGCCGATGCCGGAGGAGGCCCCGGTGACCAGGGCGTGGCGGTCTTTGAGGGAAGAGGTCATGACGTCGACCCTGGGCCCGGCGGCCGCGTTTCCCCAGGCCCTGCCGGGACCACCTTTTCCCCGGCTAGATTGGGGCGATGCGCGGTGACCTGGCGGATTTCCTGCGCGCCCGGCGCGCGCTCGTCGGACCGGCGGCCGTGGGCCTGGTCCCGGGCGGCCGGCGGCACGTGCGCGGGCTGCGGCGCGAGGAGCTGGCGCTGGTCGCCGGGATCAGCGTCGACTACTACGTGCGGCTCGAGCAGGGACGCGACCGGCACCCGTCGCCCGCGGTGGTGGGTGCGCTGGCCCGGGCGCTGCGGCTCGACGCGGACGCCACGGCGCATCTGCACCGGATCGCGGCCGGGCCGGTCGAGCCCGCCGGCGGGGCGAGCGTCCGGCCGTCCGTGGCCCGGCTCGTGGACACCTCGCCCTGGCCCGCGGTCCTGCTCGACGGCACGCTGACCGTGCTGCGCGCCAACGCCGCCGCCCGGGAGCTCAACCCCCGGCACGAACCGGGGCGCAGCCTGGTTCGCGACGCGTTCCTGGACCCGGCGACCGCCGCGCTGCACGTGGACGTCGCGGCGGTGCGGGCGGAGTGCGCGGCGGCGCTGCGCTCGGCCGGCGGGGCGGAGGAGCTGGTGACCGAGCTGCTGGCGGCGAGTGCGGCCTTCCGGGAGCTGTGGTCGCGGGCGGACGTCTCCTACTGCCGCACGGGCACCAAGCTCTTCGATCACCCGGTGGCCGGCCGGCTGTGCCTCGATTACGAGACGCTCGACGTGGGGGAGAGCGGCGGACAGCGGCTCCTCGTCTACAGCCGGGCCGGGGCGGATGATCTCATGGCCGGATGACCACCGACGACCGCATCGGCCCGCCGCTCACCGGAGGCGAGCGGGAGACCCTGCGCGCCTTCCTCGACTATCACCGCGCGACCCTGGCCCTGAAGTGCGCCGGGCTCACCGACGGCCAGCTGCGCGAGCAGTCGTCGCCGCCGTCCACGTTGAGCCTGCTCGGGCTCGTGCGGCACCTGGCCGAGGTCGAGCGCACCTGGTTCCGCCGGGTGTTCGAGGACCACGACATTCCGCTGGTCTGGTCGGACGAGATGAACTTCCAGGCCGCGTACGACGCGAGCGGCTCCACCCGCGCCGAGGCGTTCGCGGCGTGGGAGGCCGAAGTGGCGCACGCGCGCCGCATCGAGCAGGCGGCCGATTCGCTCGACGCCGTGGGCTACCAGCCGCGCTGGGAGCAGGAGGTGTCGCTGCGGATGGTCATGGTGCACGTGCTGCTCGAGTACGGCCGGCACAACGGTCACGCCGACTTCCTGCGCGAGGGCATCGACGGCGTGACCGGCGCCTGAGAGCGGCTTGACCGGCGCCGGGAAGCGGCGCGGCCGGCGCCTTTGTCAGCCCGCCAGGCCGGCTTTCACGGCGCGGGTGACCTCGTCCGCGATGATCTCGTCCCGGCCCTCGGCGATCCCGTCTAGAGCGATCGTGGCGACCAGGTCCGGCGCGATCTTCTGGTCGGCCGGGATGTGCGCGGCCATGTCGGTGTCCATGTAGCCCACGTGCAGCGCGCTCACCTGGATGCCGCGCGGGGCGAGCAGGTCGCGCACGGCGTTGGTCTGCCCCCACTCGGCCGCCTTGGCCGCCGCGTACGCCCCGGCGCCGCCCGGGTGCAGCCACGACAGCACGGACAGCACGTTGAGGATCGCGCCGCCGCCGTTGGCCTCGATGACGGGGGCGAAGGCGCGGGTGACGGCCAGCGTGCCGAAGTAGTGCGTCTCCATCTCGGTCCGGACGCCGGCGAGGTCGCCGGTGAGCAGGTTCGTGCCGGTGGCGCTGCCGGCGTTGTTGATCAGCAGGGTGACGTCGCCGGCGGCCGCGGCGGCCCGGGCCACCGAGTCGTGGTCCGTGACGTCGAGGTGCAGCGGGACGACCCCGGGCAGGTCGACGGTCCGCGGGTCGCGGGCGGCGGCGTAGACCTTCGCCCCGCGCTGCGTGAGCTGCTCGGCGAGGTGGCGGCCGAGACCGCGGTTGGCTCCGGTGACGAGGGCGACGGCGTTCGTGATGTCCATGCGGAAAGATTATGACCGTCATCTAATAGCGGCAAGCTTGGATGACGTACGTCATATAACCGCGCCGGAACCCGGAAAAGTGCTCACGATCAGCGCGTCCCGGCAGCTCAGTGCCGTGATCGTGTGTCAGGATCACGGCCGGGACACCGCCGTCGAGGGGAGCGGACCGTGAAGAAGGTCGCCGGCTGGATTCTGCTCGGCCTCGTCGTCTTCTAAATCGGCACCAACCCGGAGCCCGCGGCCGACATCGCGCAGGGCATCGGGGACGGCGTCGCCGAGATGTTCCGCAACGTCGGCACGTTCTTCTCCGAGCTCGCCGACTGAGCCGGTGCCGGCCCCGCGGATCGTCTGCGCCGGGCTCGCCACGGTCGACCTGATCCAGCGGGTCGAGCGGCTGCCCGGCCCCGACGAGAAGGTCGAGTCGCTGCGCACCGACACCGCGGCGGGCGGCCCGGCCACGAACGCCGCCATCACCGCCGCGGCGCTGGGGGCCGACGTCACGCTGGTCACGGCGGTCGGCCCGCATCCGCTGGGCGGTCTGATCCGGGCCGACCTCGCCGCGTACGGGATCCGCCTCGTCGACACGGCGATCGGTGACGCGCCGCCGCCGGTGTCCGCGGTGACGGTGCTGGACGCCACGGGGGAGCGGACCGTGGTCAGCCGCAATGCCCGGGGCGCCGCGGTGGGCGTACCCGATGATCGGATCTTCGCCGGGGCGGACGCCGTGCTGGCGGACGGTCATCACCCGGACCTCGCCCGGGCGGCCGCGCGCAGCGGGCGGCCGCTGGTGCTCGACGCGGGCAGCTGGCGGCCGGTCTTCGCGGAACTGCTCCCGGTGGCGACGGTGACGGCCTGCTCCGCGGTGTTCCGCCCGCCGGGCGGCGGCGAGGTCGAGGCGGCCCTGCGCGCGCTCGGGGTCCGGCAGGGGGCGATCACGCACGGGCCCGATCCGGTGCGGTGGTGGTCGGGCGAGGCAGCGGGCGAGCTGGTCGTGCCCGCGGTCCAGGCGGTCGACACGGCCGGCGCGGGCGACGCCTTCCACGGCGCGCTGGCAGTGGCGATCGCTCGCGGAGCGGACCTGACCGACGCCCTGCGCCGGGCGATCGAGGTGGCGACCGTGCGGGTCCAGCACCGGGGTCCGCGGTCGTGGCTCGCGGCGCTCCCTGCCCCTTGACCATACCGGGGCACAGGGGGCTTGCGGCAAGACCCCCCGTTTCGTCCACAATCGGCGCTCCAGCTGCGGAAATGGGGGATATCGGTGACGGATGTGCTGATCGTGGGGGCGGGGCCGGCGGGGCTGATGCTGGCGGGCGAGCTGTGCCTGGCCGGGGTGCGGCCGCTGGTGCTGGAGCGGCGCTCGGAGCCCTGGGAGGGTGCGAGGGCGGGCGGGCTCGGCGGCCAGATCCTCGGTCTGCTGCGGATGCGGGGCGAGCTGGAGCGGTTCGAGGCGGCCGCGCACCAGCCGCTTCCGGCGCCCCGCTTCCCGTACGGCGGGGTGCACCTGGATTTCACCGGTCTGGAGGATGCTCCGATGCGTGCGATCGGGCTGCCCCAGGCACGGCTCGAGCGCCTGCTCGCCGACCGGGCCCGGGAGCTCGGCGCGGAGATCCGCCACGGGCACGAGCTGACCGGTCTGCGGCAGGACGAGCACACCGTGACGGCGGAGGTACGCGGCCCCGCCGGCGCGTGGACGGCCGAGGTGCCGTACCTCGTGGGCTGTGACGGTCCCCGCAGCCGCGTGCGGGAGCTGGCCGGCATCGGGTTCCCGGGCACCACCTATCCGGAGGTCAACCGGATCGGTCGCGTGACCGTCCCTTGTCTCGACGGCGGCGAGCTCGACATCCCGGGGCGGGGCCGGATGGCGGCGGGGTTCACGCGGACGGACACGGGCGTGTTCGCGTTCGGCCCGGCGGGGGACCAGGAGATTCTCGTGTCCGTCACGCTCGACGAGGAGGACACGTACGACGACGACACCCCGATGACGCTCGCCGAGCTGGGTCACAGCATCCGGCGCGTACTCGGGGCGGAGCTGCCGATGACGGGCTCCACGCGGCTGTCGCGGTTCACATTCAAGGCTCGGCAGGCGTCGGCGTACCGCAGCGGGCGGGTCTTCGTGGCCGGGGACGCCGCCCACCTCTTCCCGGCGACCGGGGTGGCGCTCAACGCCGGGCTGCTCGACACGGTCAACCTCGCGTGGAAGCTCGCCGCCGCGGTGCGGGGATCGGCACCGGCCGGGCTGCTGGACACCTATCACGCCGAGCGGCACCTGGCCGGGGCGCGCACCCTGCTGCACACCCAGGCGCAGGTGGCGCTGCGGCGCGGGCTCGACCCGGCGGCCGACGCGCTGCGCGAGATCTTCCAGGAGCTGGTCGCCGACGAGCAGCCGCTGCGCCGGATGGGAGCGCTGCTCGCCGGCGACGTCCGCTATCCCGGGCCCGGTACGCACCCGCTCGCCGGCACCTTCTGGCCGGGTGAGCCGGGCTTGCTGCGCGAGGGCCGGCCGGTGCTGCTCGGCCCCGAGCCCGTGCTCGCCGAGGCGGCCGAGTGGAAGGACCGCGTCGACCTGCGACCCAGCGACAGGGCCGTGCTGCTGCGACCGGACGGGCACGTCGCCTGGGCGGACGGGCCGGGGCTGCGGGAGGCGCTCGCCTACTGGTTCTGAGGCGCCCAGCGCTCGTTGTCGAGGATCGGCCGGCGCGCGGCGTGGCGCCGGTCGGTCACCTCGCGCCAGCGGTCGCCGTAGACCATGGCGACCATGTCCTCGCGGTTCATGACGTCGGCCGGGAAGACCGGCGGCGGCTCGCTCACCGCGTCCAGCCGGCGCAGCGCGTCGTCGTCCAGCTCGACGCCGGCGGCCGCGAGGTTGGCGGTCAGCTGCTGCTCGCTCGTGGCCCCGAGCACCGGGACGATCGTGCCCGGCCGCGAGCGCAGCCACGCGAAGGCGACCTCGGCGGGCGTCCGGCCGGCGGCCCCGGCGACGGCCACGACCTCCCGGACGACCTCGTCGTCGCCGTCCCGGGTGAAGTCGAACCCGCCGCGGTCCCGCCGCCCCTGCCCGCCCGTCAGATACTTGCCGGTGAGCCGGCCCTCGGCCAGCGGTCCCCAGGCCAGCACGGCCAGGTCGTCGGCCCGGGCCACCGGCAGCAGCTCGGCCTCGGGCGTGCGGCTGAGCAGGTTGTACCGCGCCTGCACCCCCACGAACGGCGACCAGTCCCGCAGCTCGGCCAGCGTGTTCGCCCGCGCGATCTCCCAGGCCGGCCAGTCCGAGACGCCCACGTGCAGCACCTTGCCCGCGCGCACCTGGTCGTCGAGCGCGCGCATCAGCTCGGGCAGCGGCGTGAGCGTGTCCCGCGCGTGCACCCACAGCACGTCGATGTAGTCGGTGCCGAGCCGCCGCAGGCTCGCCTCCACCGACCGGGCCAGGTTCTTCCGGTGGTTCCCGGCCGAGTTGAGGTCGCCGGGCGTGGTCTGCCCGGTGAACTTCGTCCCGACCACGAACCGGTCCCGCCGCCCCCGCAGCGCCCGCCCGACGATCTCCTCCGACGTCCCGCCGGTGTAGACATCGGCCGTGTCGACGAAGTTGCCGCCCGCGTCCGCATAGACGTCCAGCAGCCGCGCGGCCGTCTCCTCCGGCACGCCCCACCCCCAGCCCTCGCCGAAGGTCATGGTCCCGAGCGCGAACTCCGAGACCCGCAGGCCCGACCGGCCCAGCAGCGTGTAGCGCATGACAAATCCTCCCGAGTGACGTGACCCCTCGAGACTCGTCCGGCGCTCGTGCCGCTACCAGGCCGCACCGCACCCAGGGAGTGTCAGGCGGACCGGGCGAGGGCGAGGCGGGCGTTGCGCTCGGCGGTGAGGACGCGGTCGGTGGCGGCGGGGGTCAGGCCCGGTTCGCCGGAGGCCACGTCGTACGCCTCGCGCAGCGCCGTGAGCTGGGCGACCAGCAGGCGCTCGGCGGCGCCGGGGCGGGTCTCGCGGGTGCGGGCCAGGCCGGCCGTGGTGTGCTCGCAGGCGGCGACGGCCAGGTCGAGGTGCTTGGCGGCCACCCGGGTGCGGACGGCGGCCGCGCACAGCAGGCCGATGACGCAGCCGAGCACCGTCTGGACCAGCCGGTCGCGGAGCAGGTCGAGCGGCGGTGTGGCGGCGCCCAGCTCGCCGACGAGCAGGGCCAGGGGCGTGACCGCGAGCATGGCCAGCCCGTAGTTGCGGATGACGAGCAGCTCGGCGACGACCTGGGCGGCGACGATGCCGGCCACGAGGGTCCACGTGTCGCCCGGGAGGGCGAGGGCCAGCGCGGCCACGACGAGGCCGGCGAGCGTACCCAGGGCTCGTTGCAGGCCCCGGTGCAGCGAGACCAGCAGGTTGGTGCCCTGCAGCACGGCCACGGCCGACACCGCCGCCCAGTACGGGTGGCCGAGCCCGGTGAGCTGGGCCAGCAGCCCGGCGACGGCCCCCGCGGCCAGCGCGCCGAGGGCGACCCGGGCCGCCGCGACCAGCAGCGGGCCGCCGAGGGCGGTGCCCCGGACGGGACCGCGCAGCAGATCGCGGTAGCCGGAGTCACTGAGATGACGGCCGGTGATCCCGGCCGCCTCCGTGGCCGTGGACGCCACTTCCGGCACGGGACCGCGGCGGGCGACGGCGTCCGCGAGGCCGAGCAACTCCTCGCGCGTGCCGAGCCCGGCCAGCGCGGACTCCGCCCGGGCCACGAGCGCCTCGAGGGCGGCGGCACCGCGGGCGGGCAGGGCGGCCCAGGCCTGGGCGACGGCGGTGGCGGCCAGATGGCGTACGCGCAGACCGGCCGGACCCGCGGGCGCGTCGAGCACCCCGGCGGCGCGGCGCAGGGCTCGCGCCACGGCGAGGCGGCGCGGGGCGTCCCGGTCGACGGCGGCGCCGGCCATGGCGATCACCCAGGCGGCGGCGGCCGCCCCGGCGGTCAGGGCGGGGTGGCGCCACAGGTCGGCGGTCGTGGCGGGGACGGCGGCGGACACAGCCGTGGCGAAGGCGAACATGAGGCCGGCGGGCGGGCCGACCCGGAACACCGCGCACAGCCAGGTGGCGGCCGCGCCCACCAGCGAGACCGCCACGATGCCCGGGAGCTCCGGGGCGGCGGCGAGGGCGGCGAGCGTACCCAGGAAGACCGCGACGGTCAGGCCCAGGCCGGCCGCCGCGACCACCCGCCCGCGCGAGCGGTAGTGCGCGTCGCGCGCGTAGAGCGCGGCGAACGAGCCGAACGTGGCGATGCCCGCCCAGGCGGTGTGCCCGGCGAGGATCAGCGCGACCAGCGGGAGGGCGACGGCCAGCCCCGCCCGCAGCGCGAACGCCCAGGCCGCGTCGGCCGGGCGCAGGCGGGCGGCGTCCCGTACCCACGACCCTGGCCGGGCAAACGGTTGACCGCCCGGAAGTTTGGGTACGGCCGCGGCATGCCTGATCACGTCCTCGCCGCGGAGGCGATCACCTCCGCCAGTGACGGCCACCTCGTCCTGGCCGCGGTGCTCGGCATCGCGGCCGTCATCCTCCTCATCGCCTGGGCCAAGTGGCATCCGTTCCTCGCTCTCATCGTCGGCGCGGCCGTGCTCGGCCTCACCGCGGGTGCCGCCGCCGGCGACACCGTCGACTCCTTCACCGCCGGGGTGGGCAGCACGGTCGGCAGCGTCGGCCTGCTGATCGCCCTGGGCTCGATGATCGGCGCCCTGCTGTCGGAGTCGGGCGGCGCCGACGGCATCGTGGGCACGATCGTGCGCCGCTTCTCGGGCAACGCGCTGCCGTGGGCCCTGGCCGGTGTCGCCGCTCTGATCGGCCTGCCGCTCTTCTTCGAGGTCGGCGTGGTGCTGCTGGTCCCGATCGTGCTGCTCGTCGCCCAGCGTACCGGGATGAACCTGCTGAAGATCGGCATCCCCGCCCTGGCCGGCCTCTCGGTCCTGCACGGCCTCGTGCCGCCGCACCCCGGGCCGCTGGTGGCGGTGTCGAGCCTCGGCGCCGACCTCGGCCTGACCTTGGCCTTCGGCCTCATCTGCGCGATCCCCACGGTGATCATCGCGGGGCCGGTCTTCGGCAACTTCATCACCCGGTACGTGCACGTGCCCGTCCCGGCCCGGGTGGCCGACCCGGTCGACACCGTCAAGGAGGAAGGCGTCGCCGAACCCGCCCGTCGCCGGACTCCGAGCTTCTGGGCGGCCGTGGGGACCGTGCTGCTGCCGATCGTGCTCATGCTGCTGCGCGCGATCGCCGAGCTGACCATGGACGAGGGCACCCGGGTCCGGACGATCTTCGAAATCCTCGGTGAGCCCGTCGTCGCCCTGCTCCTCGGCCTGCTGCTGGCCATGGTGACCCTGGGCCGCGGCGCGGGCTTCAACCGCTCGGAGACCTCCGCGGTCATCGGCGGGTCGCTGCCCCCGATCGCGGGCATCCTGCTCATCGTGGCCGCGGGCGGCGGTTTCAAGCAGGTGCTGGTCGACGCGGGCGTGGGCAACGTGGTGGCCAACGCGGCCGAGTCGGCGAACATCTCGGCCCTGCTGCTGGGCTGGCTGGTCGCGGTCGGCATCCGGATCGCCACCGGCTCGGCCACCGTGGCGACGATCACGGCCGCGGGCATCGTCGCGCCGCTGGCCCAGACGCTGGACAAGCCGGAGGTGGCGCTGCTGGCACTGGCGATCGGCTGCGGGTCGCTCTTCTTCTCGCACGTGAACGACGCGGGTTTCTGGCTCGTCAAGGAGTACTTCGGGATGACCGTGGGCCAGACGATCAAGACCTGGTCGGTCATGGAGACGATCATTTCGGTCGTCGGATTCGTGTTTGTCCTGCTCCTCAACCTCATAGTGTGACGTTCGGCTCGCCCGTTTCTCATGATCATCACAGGTGAACGGGCAAGACTCACGGCATGCGTAGACGGACTCTGTTGCTCGCCCTGGCGGGCGCCGCGGGGGCGGGCAGCCTCGCCGCGTGCACGGCGGAGACCGACATCGGGATGTCCGGCGCGACCGTCGCGTCCGCGTCGGCCGTCCCGATCCTCGCCTCGACGACCGCGTCGTCGCTGGCCGCCCGGGACATCACCGCGCCCTACACCCCGCCGCCGGGGACGGCCCCCGGCCGGGCGTACGCCGTCGGCCGCCGCGTCCTGGACTTCGCCCGCGACGACCGATCGCTGCCCACCACCGTCTGGTATCCCGCCTCGGTCTCCGGTGACGACGTCACTCCGCTCGGCGGCCGCTACCCGCTCGTGCTCTTCAGCCACGGGCTCACGTCGCAGCCGGCGGACTACGCGGACATGCTCACCCGCTGGGCCCAGGCCGGTTTCGTGGTGGCGGCGCCGACCTATCCGTACACGTCGTGGACCGCGGACGAGGCCGGCCGGCTGAACGCCGACGACATCGTCAACCAGCCGGCGGACGCCTCGCACGTCATCGACCTCATGCTCGCCCAGGCCGGCACGATCACGTCGGTGATCCATCCGGGGCGGCTCGCGGCGGCCGGGCACTCGGCGGGCGGCATCACCACGGTGGGACTCCTCAGCGCGCGCCGTGACGAGCGGCTCAAGGCCGGGATCGTGTTCAACGGCACCGACTTCCAGGGCGCCGAGTTCTCCGGGCCGGCCGCCGCGATGCTGTTCGTCCACGGGCGCAAGGACACGACCGTCACGTACCGGGCGGGGCACACGGTTTTCGCGGCGGTGCCGTGGTCGCGGGCCATGCTGTCGATCACCGACGGCGGCCACGTGACGGAGAGCGCCGACTTCGAGGCCACTACTCAGACCTCCACCGAGTTCCTGCGGTACGCGCTCTACGGCGACTCGGCGGCGAAGAAGCGACTCCCCGCGGCGGCCGCGACCGACGGCGTCGCCACGTTCGAGGACCAGCTGTGACGAACGCCGCATCGGAGCTCGCGAGGCGAGGAGTGGCGGGCTGAGCAGCGGGGCATAGAGGGCCGCGGCCGATCTCCCGTGGCGCAGGTCACGCAAGGCGCAAGGACAGTCGCAACAAGTGGGCAAAAGGGGTGACCCTGAGAGGTGGTGCTGGATCTCCGTGGCTAACGTGGATCGGGTGACTTTCTGGACCCGAAAACGCGATCGCTCCCTTTTCGCCAACACCGGATCGTTGGTGGTCTGCGGGTTGCTGGCCGGCGTGGTGGTCGCGGCCGCCTCGTTCCCGGCCGTCGCGATGTCGGGCCTGGCGGCCAAGGCGGGCTCCGAGGGCTTCGCCGAGCTGCCCAGCCAGCTGGCCGATCCGGCCGCGCCGCAGGTGACGCGGATCTTCGCGGCCGACGGCAAGACGCAGCTCGCGGTCATGTACGACGAGTTCCGCAGCGACGTCGCGCTCGACGACATCTCCAAGAACATGCAGGACGCCATCGTGGCGGCCGAGGACCACCAGTTCTACACGCACAACGGCGTCGACTTCAAAGGTGTCGCCCGCGCCTTCGTCAACAACAACAAGGGCGGCTCGCAGCAGGGCGCGTCGACGCTCACGATGCAGACCGTGCGCATGACGCTCGCCTACACGGCCAAGACGCCGCAGGAGGCGATCGACGCCACCAAGGACAGCCCCGAGCGCAAGATCACCGAGATCAAGTACGCGATGCAGCTCGAGAAGGAGCTGACCAAGCAGGAGATCCTGCAGCGCTATCTCAACATGGCGCCCTTCGGCAACGGGGCCTACGGCATCTACGCCGGCGCCCAGGTCTACTTCCAGAAGAAGCCGAAGGACCTGTCGATCGCCGAGGCCGCCCTGCTGGCCGGCATGGTGAAGGCGCCGACGGCGTTCGATCCCACCACCGCGAGCGGCTACCCGCAGGCGCTGGACCGGCGCAACTACATCATCGACAACATGCTGAGCCTGAAGATGATCACCGCCGACCAGGCGGCGCAGGCCAAGAAGGTCAAGCTCGGCAAGACGACCAAGCGGCCCGGCAACGGCTGTGTGTCGGTGCAGAAGAACAACTGGGGCTTCTTCTGCGACTACTTCGTGCGCTGGTGGATGAGCCAGGAGGCGTTCGGCGCCAACTCCTACGAGCGGGAGCGGCAGCTCAAGACGGGCGGCTACAAGGTCGTCACGTCGCTCGACCTCAACGCGCAGGCCTCGGCGCGCAAGGAGATCCTCGACGTCACCAGTGACGACAGCAAGAACGCACTGCTGCTCGCGGCGGTGCAGCCCGGCACGGGTCAGGTGCAGGCCCTCGCCGCCAACCGCAAGTACAAGCTGGACGACCCGTCCGACCCGAAGAACCCGCTGAGCTCCAACCCCGAGCTGGCGGACAAGGGCGTGCGGGCCACGTACCCCTACACCACGAACCCGATCATCACCGGTGGCACGGGTCTGCCCGGCTACCAGGCCGGTTCGGTGTTCAAGATGTTCACGATGGTGGCCGCCCTGGAGAAGGGCATGGGGCTCGACCACTCGATCACGGCCGGCTCGACGTACAAGTCGATCTATCCGATCTCGCCCAGCTCGGACGCGGCCTGCCCCGGCACGTCGTACTGGTGCCCGCGGAACGCGTCGGAGAAGGAGGCCGGCACGTTCAACATGTGGACGGGCTTCGGCAAGTCGGTCAACACGTACTTCGTGCCGCTCGAGGAGCAGGCCGGCGCGGAGAACGTGGTCGACGTCGCGAAGCGCTTCGGCATCCAGTTCCGGGCCAAGGCCGACGCCGACCTGGTGGCCACGAAGGACTCGGCGCACCTCTTCGGCGCCTTCACGCTCGGGGTGACGCTGTCCACGCCGCTGGACATCGCGAACGCCTATGCGACGCTTGCGGCCGACGGCATGTACTGCAAGCCGACGCCGGTCAAGTCGATCACCGCGGCCAACGGCTCGAAGGTCGCCGCCGGCCAGCCCAGCTGCACCCGGGCCACCACCAAGGACGTGGCCCGCTCGGCCCTCGACGCGGCCCGCTGCCCGCTCGGCGACCAGGCCCAGCTCGGCAGCTGCGGCGGGGCCACCGCGCCGCAGGTGCGGGACGTGGTCGGGCACCCGGTCTTCGGCAAGACCGGCACCACCGACGGTGACAAGACCGCCTCGCTGGTGGTCGGCACGCAGGAGTCGGTCATGGCCGGCTACCTGGTCAACCCCGACTACTCCAACCACAGCGACCGGATGGACCACGGCGTGGTCAACCCGGCGGTCTACCGGACGATGGCCGACTACATGAAGGACAAGCCGGTGGAGGAGTTCAAGAAACCCGGCGAGTGACCCCGGAAGTTTCAGCGACCGGCGCCGGTGACCCTCGGGGTCACCGGCGCCGTTTCCGTCTTGCGCGGCGGCGACCGGACGGGAGAGACTGCGGGCACCGTCCGGAAGATGTCCGGAACTTTCGGTGGGGAGTGTCATGACCGCAGTGCACCCGGCCCCGGTGTGGGCCGATCCGGAGCGTTCGAGCGAGGAGCGGGCCGACGCGCTGCTCGCCGCGATGACCCTCGAGGAGAAGCTCGCCCAGCTGGGCAGCGCCTGGCCCGGCTTCGCCACCGAGAGCACCGGCGAGGTGGCGCCCATGCAGGAGGTCTTCGCCGCGGGCAACCGCACCCTCGAGGAGCTGGCCGAGCACGGCCTCGGCCACGTGACCCGGCCCTTCGGCACCAGCCCGGTCACCGCCGCCGACGGCCGCAAGCGCGTCGCCGAGCTCCAGGCCGTCGTCGTGGCCGGCAACCGCTTCGGCATCCCGGCGATCATGCACGAGGAGTGCCTCACCGGCTTCACCACGCTCGGCGCGGCCGTCTATCCGACCGCGCTGGCCTGGGCCGCCACGTTCGACCCGGCGCTGGTCGAGCGGATGGCCGCCGCGATCGCCGACGACCTGCGCGCCGTCGGCATCCACCAGGGCCTGTCGCCGGTCCTCGACGTCGTGCGCGACTACCGGTGGGGGCGCGTCGAGGAGACGCTGGGCGAGGACCCCCACCTGGTGGCGATGCTCGGGGCGGCGTACGTGCGGGGGCTGGAGACCCACGGCATCGTCGCGACCCTCAAGCACTTCGCCGGCTACTCGGCCTCCCGCGCGGCGCGCAACCACGCGCCGGTGCCCATGGGCCCCCGCGAGCTGCGCGAGATCATCCTGCCCCCGTTCGAGACCGCCATCCGCGCCGGCGGGGCCCGGTCGGTCATGCACTCGTACGCGGAGATCGACGGCGTCCCGGCGGCCGCCGACGCCGAGCTGCTCAGCGGGATCCTGCGCGACGAGTGGGGCTTCACCGGCGCGGTCGTCTCCGACTACTGGGGCGTACCGTTCCTGCAGACCATGCACCGCGTCGCCGGCAGTGCCGCGGAGGCGGGCGCGCTGGCCCTGACCGCCGGCGTCGACGTCGAGCTGCCGCACACCGCGGGCTTCGGTCCCGATGTGCTGGCCCTCGTCGACCCCGACGTCGTGCACCGCGCCGCCCGCCGCGTCCTCGTGCAGAAGGCCGAGCAGGGGCTGCTCGACCCGGACTACGCGGTCCCCGGCGGCCCCGTGCCGGACCTCGACGCGCCGCACCACCGCGCCCTCGCCCGCGACATCGCCGAGCGCTCGATCATCCTGCTCGCCAACGACACCGGCGTGCTGCCTCTGACCCCCGGGGCGGCGCCGCGCCGGATCGCCGTGGTGGGGCCGTGCGCCGACGACGCCCAGGCGTTCATGGGCTGCTACTCCTACCCGAACCACGTGCTCGGCGACTACCCGCAGTACGGCATCGGCGTCGAGGCCGACTCCCTGTGGACGGCGCTGCGGGCGGAACTGCCCGGCGACTCCCTCGTGCTGGAGGCCGGGTGCCCGGTGCGCGACGAGGACCGTACGGGCATCGAGGCCGCCGTGGCCGCCGCGCGTGACGCGGACGTCTGCGTCGCGGTGGTCGGCGACCGGGCCGGGCTCTTCGGCCGCGGCACCTCCGGCGAGGGCTGCGACGTCCCCGACCTGACCCTGCCCGGCGTCCAGGCCGAGCTGGTCACGGCCCTGCTGGCCACGGGTACGCCGGTCGTCCTCGTCGTGGTCTCCGGCCGCCCCTACGCGCTGGGCGACTTCACCGGGGCCGCCGCGATCGTGCAGGCCTTCATGCCGGGGGAGGAGGGCGGCCCGGCGCTCGCGGGCGTGCTCAGCGGCCGGGTCAACCCCAGCGGCAAGCTCCCGGTGCAGGTGCCGCGGCTGGCGGGCGGGCAGCCGGGGACGTACCTGCAGCCGCCGCTCGGCACATGGAGCGAGGGCGTCAGCAACCTGGACCCGCGGCCCCTCTTCGGCTTCGGCCACGGGCTGTCCTACACCCGATTCGAGTACGCCGACCTGGGCCTGAGCGCCACGGAAACGGCCACGGACGGCTCGCTCGACGTGTCGCTCGTGGTCCGCAACACCGGCCCCCGCGACGGCGCCGAGATCGTCCAGCTCTACGCCCACGACGTGCAGGCCCCGGTGACCCGCCCGCTGCGTCAGCTGATCGGCTTCGCCCGGGTCCCGCTCGCCGCCGGCGCCGCCGCCCGGGTCACCTTCACCGTGCACGCCGACCGCACGTCCTTCATCGGCCGTGATCTGCGGCGGGTCGTGGAGCCGGGCGCGGTGGAACTCTTCGCCGGGCCGTCGGTGACCGACCTGCCGCTGTCGGCGACCGTGACGCTCACGGGAGACCGGCGCGTCGTCGGCCCGAACCGGGTCCTCGACACGCCGGTCACGATCACGCCGGAGCGCTCCTGATCACCAGCCGGCGCAGTGCTGGCCGGCGCTCCTGATCACCAGAAGCGCCGCTTCTTGTAGTGCCCGTGGAAGCGGTAGTGCCCGTGGTAGCCGCTGCCCCGCTGCCGGTAGTGCCCGTGGAACCCGCCGCCCCGCCGCCGGTAGTGCCCGTGGTAGCCATGCTGGTAGGGGCCGGCGGGGCCACCCTGCCAGCCGGGGTGGCCGTACTGCCCGTAGTGGTGCTGGCGGCCGAGGCGATGGTTGACCTCGCGCAGCATGCCGTTGACCATGGGGTTGTGCCCGTGGTGGGCCTTGCGCTCCAGCTTCGAGGCCACCATGCCGAGCACCAACCGCTTGAAGAAGCCGCTCACCGTTCCCTCTCCCTGGGTCCAGCCGTCCATCACCCAAGGTAACCCCGCCTGTCGAGCCCACCCTGAACCGCGCCTGTCACTTTCCTGGGAGCCCTACGCTGACACCCGTGCTGACCGCAGCTCTCCTCCTCGGCGCGGTCGTCCTGCTGACCGCCGTCATCGCCCCCTCCCGTCGCGGCGGCGGCGACGATCTGGTCGGCACCCAGATGAAGAAGGCTGGCCCGCCCGCTCCGCGCCGGTCCGGGAACGCCCCGTCGGTCGTCCTCGACGCCGACGTACGGCGGCAGGTCGAAGAACTCGCCCTGCTCGGCCGCCGCGTCCGGGCGATCGAACTCGTCCGCACCGCGACCTCGCCGACGCCGAAGCCGCCATCCGCCGCCTCTGAGCCGCGCCGCTGGTTTCGAAGTGGCACACAAATGGGGCCGCACAGGTGTCCGGCCCCATCTGCAGCACTCAGATCCAGTCGCGGACCTCCATCGCCGAGCGGATGAGGGATCCCACTGCAGCGGTCAGCTGGACGATCCAGACCACGATCTGAAAGCGGTGCGTCCGTCCTCCGCGATCACTTGCATCCACGACGACCCTCCTCTTTCCCAACCTGCCATCACCGGACGATCCGGAGATGGACACACTCCGCTCGAGGTCTTCACCTCGAGCAGGTGCCGCCCGGCTGGGAACTCCCTCAACGGGAAGGGTCAGGTCACGAACAGCTCCTCGGATCGGGGAAGTCGGGCGTGCTGCCACCCGCTACCGGAAAGCGTGGCACGCCATCGATGGTGATCACAACCGGCGGACAGGCCGATCTCGCATCAGGGTGGACGTGACGTACACCTATGTTCATCAAGGACCCCGGGTGCATGGCCGGGTGGTGACTGGCGCGAGTCACCGGACGCCGACCTGGACGGCCATCAACCACTTATGGGACGCGTATCTGTCGAGCAGCCACGGGGACCGGCTGCGGGTGCCGAGCCGGGTGCACGGCCACTGCCTCGAACTGGACATGCTGACGCTCAAGCCGGGCGACCTCCAGGGGCCCCGACCATGGTGTATCCGGCGCTCCCGGATCGGACGCCCGCTCAGGCGCGTCTCGCCGCACGCCGCGCGACGACGGTTACAGAGTTTTGGCGGTCTTGTGCGCCTCCGGAGCGAGACTTCCGGCCGAACGCCGAAGTTGGCATACAGGTAGGCAGTACTCACCCGCATGCTGAAGGAATCCTTCCAAGGAGGTCTCATGGATCCGGATCCGGTCGGCGTGGTGGTCGGGGCAATGTGTCAAGGCGCCGTGGCGGCGCTGTCGCGGGGCAGCGAGGACAGTGTGATGACTGCCTATGCAAGGTTGCGCGACAAGGTACTGCGACGCGGTAGGGAAGCCGCGCTGGACGTCGAAACGCCACACGAGGAGTTGCTCGAAGTCATAACCGCACTGCGTGGGATCGTTGAACGTATGCAACTGTCCCACGACGACGTGTTGGTACAGGAGGCCGAGTCGGCTCGGGAAAACTTCGTCATCAACATCTACGGGGGTCAAGGCACCGTCAACCATCCGCAGGCGGCGATCCACCAAACCTTCAATAACAGCACCGAAAGAGTGTCGTGAGGTACCAGTGGCGCAGGCGTCGGCTCCTACGGGTAAGAGCCGGCGATGCGCAAGCTGTTGCCGCGGACGGCACCGGAATTCTTCGCGCTGCTGGTCTGCCCGCCGCCGGGCCTTGGTCGACGATGCCCTCCAAGTCGCTCGGCCGGGTCATCACGCCGGTCCGCGCTAAGCCTCTTGAGCTTCAAGTTCTCGCACCTAACAACGGCACCGCGACAATGCGCGGAGAGATGCGTAGTTCTTACGCGCTCAGGATCAGCCGATCCCGCACAGTCGTCATCGGCACTTCGAACAAGCTTCGAGTTCATTACCGATACCGCGTCAAGCAGCTCAATGTCCGGTCGGCCGATCTTCGATCGATCGAACGGGCGGCTGCGGACTTCTATCAAGGACGCGACCTGCATCGGCCGGTGTCCCGCGGGGAGTTTCAACACTTTCGCACCTGTCTCCGGCGACGGATGAGTCACGCGGCTCCGGAAGCGCGGTCGATACCCAGCCGGGCACTTCGCGTCGAGCGCCCGTCGATCCTGTCACTGGTCGGATGCGCCGGAGTCGTGTTCGCTCGCAACCGCACCGTCACCTCACGCCAGAACCTCGACGTTCGTCGTGCCGAGCTTCGCTTGTGCCAGTTGATGGCCAAGGACACTCGCATCGTGCGGGATCTGTTCGCCGCGGTGCGGTCCCCGCGGCCTTCGGCTGACAAGCTGTACGGTGCGATCACCGACGCTGTGAGACGCGCTCCGGCGGAACGTCGGCTGGCGGCAACCATCGGATACGGCCGGGTCGACCAGATTTCGTCGGGAGAGCCCGACGAGATCAGCGGTGCGGGCGCCCTCACGCTCGGAACGGATAATCGCATCGAGCAGAAGTCAGTCACCTTGGGAATGAAGCACGTCCGACGGTTCCGCCTCCATCTGACACAGGCGGAGCCGAATACCGAGGAAGTGAGGCGTGCCGAAGAAGAAGCTTCGCCGGAGCTACTCGAGGCTGCGGCGGGGCGCTCGATGGCGCCGGTCGTGATCCACCGAGCATCGATGCACGGCTACGACGAAGGCAGGAGTTGGCACCCGAAGAACGCCGAGGTGCCCGAGCCAGGCGTGGAAAGAGGCATCGATCGCGGCATGTGGTGACTGACGGCGGGCCGCATTCGGCAAAGACTAGGCCGGCCGGTATTCGACCTCGGGCCGCCCCGGGGCGCCGTACCGGGAATGGCGTGCGACCCGCCCGGCGTCGGCGAGATGTTCCAGGTAGCGGCGTGCGGTCACGCGGGAGGTGCCGATGCGGGCGCCCAGCTCGGCGGCGGACAGGCCGGTGTTCGGGGCGAGGCCGCGCAACGCCGCCAGGACCAGGTCGAGGGTGTGGGGGTCGAGGCCCTTGGGGAGGGAGTCGTGGGCCGGGCCGCGGAGGGTGGCGAAGGCTCGGTCGATCTCGTGCTGGGCGGCGACCTCGCCCGTGCCGGGGAGCTGGGCCCGGTAGCGGGCGTAACTGTCCAGCTTGTCGCGGAAGGCCGCGAAGGTGAACGGCTTGAGCAGATAGTGGGTCACGCCCAGGGCGACCGCCTGCCGTACGGTCGCCACGTCGCGGGCCGACGACACGGCGAGGACGTCGGTCTGGCTGCCGGCGGTGCGGAGGGCGCGGGCGATCTCGAGGCCGTGCTTGTCGGGCAGGTTGAGGTCGAGAAGGACGAGGTCGACCTCGGCGCCGCGGAGGAAGGCCATGGCGTCGCGGGCGGTGTGGACCGTGCCGACGACGGTGAAGCCTTCGAGCTTTTCCGTGTACGCGCGGTGGGCCTCGGCGATCAGCGGTTCGTCCTCGACGACGAGGACGCGGATGTCACTCATGAGGCGGGGAGCCTGACGGTCAACGTGGCGCCGCGCTCGTCGCCGCCCGAGGCGATCGCGTAGCTCCCGCCGTACCTGTCGGCAACCTGCCGGACCAGTGACAAGCCGACGCCGCGGCCCGGGCCCTGCTTGGTCGACCAGCCGCGCCGGAAGGCCGCGTCGGCCTGGTCGGCCGGGATGCCGGGGCCGGTGTCGCTGACCCGGACCAGCACCTCGCGCTCGTCCTGGCGGACCAGCACGCGCACCCGGCGCGGCGGCTCGGCCAGCGCGACCGCCTCGAGGGCGTTGTCGACGAGGTTGCCGACCACCGTGAGCAGGTCGCGGGTGGGGACGCGCTCGCTGTCGAGGCGCGAGTCGGGCTCGACGGTGAGTTCGACGCCGCGCTCGCCCGCCTGGGCCGACTTGCCGAGCAGCAGCGCCGCGAGGGCCGGCTCCTCGACGGCGCCGACGACCTGGTCGGTGAGCTGCTGCGCCAGCGCCAGCTCGGCGGTGGCCAGATCGATTGCTTCCTCCGTACGCCCCAGCTCCACCATGGTCAGCACAGTGTGCAGGCGATTGGCCGCCTCGTGGGCCTGGGCCTGCAGGGCGGCCGTGAGCCCGCGCACCGACTCCAGCTCGCCGGTCAGCTCGCGCAGCTCCGTGTGGTCGCGCAGCGTCAGCACGGTGCCCAGGCTGCGGCCCTCGAAGCGGGTCTCGCTCTGGCTCGCCACGAGCACCCGGTCACCGGCCAGGACCGGCTCGTCCACGGTGGTCCGGCGCGAGGCGATCAGCTCGGCGGCCTCGGCGGGCAGGTCCAGCTTCCCTTCCGGTACGCCCAGCAGCCGCCGCCCCTCGTCATTGATCAGCGCCACCTGGCCGTCGCGGTCGACGACCACGAGACCTTCGCGCACGCTGTGGAGGACGGCGTCGTAGTACTCGTACATGCGGGTCATCTCGGCCGGTCCCAAGCCGTGGGTGAGGCGTCGCAGCCGGCGGCTGAGCAGCCAGGCGCCGAGGCCGGCGAGGAGCAGCGCGACGCCCGTGGCTCCGGCGACCGCGGGCACCTGGCGCAGGAGGCTGCGGTTGATGTTGTCGGTGGTGATGCCGACCGAGACGAGGCCGATGATGTCGTTGCCCTTGCGGACCGGCACGACGGTGCGCCAGGAGTCGCCGAGGCTGCCCTCGTACTCCTCGATGACCGTGCCGCCGGCGAGCGCCGCTCCGACCGTACCGGCGAAGGGTTTGCCGATGAGCGAGACCGTCGTGTGCGTGTAGCGGGTGCGGTCGGGGGCCATGACGACGATGAAGTCGGTGCCGGTCGCGTGCCGGGTGGCCTCGGTGTAGGGCTGCAGGAGGGCCGTCGGGTCGGGGCTGGTCAGCGCGTCGGCGACGAAGGGCGAGTGGGCGATCGCCTGGGCCACGCCGGTCACTTCCTCGACCGCCGCGTTGCGGGCGTCGCGGCGGGCCAGCAGCACGGCGCCGGCCGTCCCGGCGGCCACCAGCAGCGTCACGATCAGCACCTGCAGGGCGAAGAGCTGCCCCGCGATGCTCCAGCGTCGCCTCATCGGACTCCCGTGTTTCGCGTTGTTCGTCGCAGCGTTTCCGATCGATGAACAGAATGAACGCAAGCGTGCCTCGTAGTGAGACCTGCACCACAGTCTGCGGCATGGCATACCAGACCACCGCTCCGGCCAGGCGGGACCGCACGCACTATCTCTATCTGGCGGTGATCGGCGCCGTTCTGCTCGGCATCGCCGTCGGCTTCATAGTCCCGGACTTCGCCGTCGAGCTGAAACCGATCGGCACCGGCTTCGTCAACCTGATCAAGATGATGATCAGCCCGGTCATCTTCTGCACGATCGTGCTCGGCGTCGGCTCCGTGCGGCAGGCCGCCAAGGTCGGCAAGGTCGGCGGCCTGGCGCTCGGCTACTTCCTGCTCATGTCCACCGTCGCGCTGGCGATCGGCCTGATCGTCGGCAACATCATCCACCCCGGCTCGGGCCTGCACCTGAGCCCCGAGATCGCCGAGACCGGCCAGAAGCAGGTCGGCGAGACCGGCGGCGAGGGCACGGCCGACTTCCTGCTCGGCATCATCCCGACCACGCTGGTCTCCGCGCTGACCGAGGGCTCGGTGCTGCAGACGCTGCTCGTGGCGCTGCTCGTCGGCTTCGCCGTGCAGGGCATGGGCGAACGCGGACAGCCGGTCCTGCGCGCGATCGGGCTCTTCCAGCGGCTCGTCTTCAAGATCCTCGCCATGATCATGTGGCTGGCCCCGATCGGTGCCTTCGGCGCCATCGCGGCGGTGGTCGGCGCCACCGGCATCGACGCCCTCAAGAGCCTCGCCGCGATCATGCTCGGCTTCTACGTCACCTGCGCCATCTTCGTCTTCCTGATCCTGGGCGCGCTGCTCTGGGTGTTCGCCCGGATCAACATCTTCGCGCTGCTCAAGTATCTCGGCCGCGAGTTCCTGCTGATCCTCTCGACCTCGTCGTCCGAGTCGGCGCTGCCCCGCCTGATCGCCAAGATGGAACACTTCGGCGTCAGCAAGCCCGTGGTCGGCATCACCGTGCCGACGGGCTACAGCTTCAATCTCGACGGTACGGCCATCTACCTCACCATGGCCTCGTTGTTCATCGCCCAGGCCATGGACGACCCGCTGTCCATCGGCGAGCAGATCTCCCTGCTGGCCTTCATGATCATCGCGTCCAAGGGCGCCGCGGGCGTCACGGGTGCCGGTCTCGCCACCCTCGCCGGCGGCCTGCAGAGCCACCGCCCCGAGCTCCTCGACGGCGTCGGTCTCATCGTCGGCATCGACCGCTTCATGTCCGAGGCCCGCGCCCTCACCAACTTCGCGGGCAACGCGGTCGCCACGGTCCTGATCGGCACCTGGACCGGCGAGTTCGACCGCGACCAGGCGCAACGGGTGATCGGCGGGGGCGATCCCTTCGACGAGTCGTCCATGGACCCCGACTCCCACGGCGACGATCCGATCCCGCCCAAGGTCGAAGCCGCCGCGCCGGCCGGCCCGCCCGCCGCCGACCCCGGCCCGTCCGGGGACACACCGTCGGCCTCCCGCTGACATCTCCTCCTTCGACCGCTGTTCCCTCAGCCGCGCGAGCCCCTCGGACGCGGCGGCAGGCCCCGGGTCTCGTACCCGGGGCCTGTTCACGTCCTCCGCCTTCCGCGCGCACCCCGAACGGGGTCGGCCGGGCGGATTCACCCTGGTCCCGCCTCATCCGCCACCCCACGCTGGGGCGATGAAACGACTCCTCGCCCGCACCGTGCTCGTCCTGACCGTCCTCGCCGGCGGCCTCGCCGGCGTCGCGTCCCCGGCCGCCGCCGCGCCCCAGCACCAGAACGCCAACATGTACGCGTTCTGGAACTTCCGGGGCGCGAGCGGCTTCTGGAACGTCGACCAGCAGGTCCGCGTCTCCCGCAAGGCCCACCACACGTACTGGGCGCTGAACTTCGACTTCGCCGCCACCCCGGGCGAGGGCGGCTACACCGGGCTGCAGACCGACGGGCTCCGCTTCGACCGGTCGTCCGGCGACACCGCGATCTTCTCGCTGTGGAACGCCAACGGCATCCGCGGCCGGGGCTGCGGGTCGTTCGGCGGGGAGGGCAGCGGCCTGAGCTGCCGGATCGCGTACCCGATCCGCACCGACCGGTTCTACCGCTACCGCGTGTGGCGGCTCGAGACCGACTCGCGCGGCCAGTGGTGGGGCGCCTGGGTGCAGGACACCCGGACCGGCCGCGACACGCTCATCGGCCAGATCCGCGTCGCCCGGTCGAAGCGCCTGACCGGCGTGCCGATGAACTTCAGCGAGTACTGGGGACCGGCGCGCTCCTGCGACGGCGTGCCCGTCTCGACGGCCTACTTCACGCAGCCGGCGGCCAATTCCCGGGGCGGGGGCCGCTATGAGTACGGGTCCACGTTCGCCCGGAGCACCCGCAGCACCTGCACCGGCGGCTCCACGTCGCTCGTCCGGGTCGGCACCACCCGCGCCGCCAAGGTGACCATGGGCGGCCGCCGCTGAGCCGTGCGCCGAGGGCGGCCGCCGGGAGGGTGTGCGCCGAGTGCGGCCGCCGGGAAGGTGTGCGCCGACGGCGGCTCAGGACATGGTGTAGACGACGACGCGCAGGTCGCCCGGGTGCAGCGTCAGCACGTCCAGGTCCAGGTCGAGGTGGCCGTGCACCGGGCTCGGCACACGCAGCCGGTCCGCATGGCCGCCCTCGGCGGGCGGGGCGTCCCACAGCCGCCCGAACTCGGGGCTCCGGGCGCGCAGGTCGGCGATCATCGACGCCAGCTCGGCGTCGCCCGGATAGCGGCGGGCCGTGTCGCGCAGCTCGGTCACGACGGTGGCACGGAAGCCGGCCAGCCGGTCCGGGGCCCGGAACACCGAGGGGCCGGTCTCCGTGAACGCCCGCCAGACCACGTTCCGCTCGCGCCCCGGCTCGTCGGGCACGGTGCAGACGTCGGTGTGCCAGAGCTTGTTCGCGTCGAGCACCGTCCAGCTCGCGTCGCAGACGCACACCGCGACCTCGGTCAGCCGGTCGAGCATCCGGCGGGCGGTCTCGGTGACCTCGCGCGGGACCAGGCCGTCCGGCTCGGGCGACGCGGCGAAGCCGGCCAGCGCCCGCAGCCGCACGTGCTCGCCCGGGCTCAGCCGCAGCGCCCGGGCGAGCGCGTCGACCACGCCCGGGGACGGCCGGCGCCGGCCCTGTTCCAGCCGCTTCAGATGCTCCTCGGAGACGCCGACGAGCCCGGCGAGCTCGTCGCGGCGCAGGCCCGGCACGCGGCGGACGGCGGGCAGCGACGCCGGCACTCCGGCCTCACCGGGAGTGAGCCGCTGCCGCAGCGTACGCAGCTCGGTCCCGAAGTCGTCGTCTGCCCGCACGTCCCCATGATGTCAGTCGCGCGCCAGGCGGGGCCCGCCCGGCACCGCCGCATCGGCGGTGTCCACGGGCTCCATGTAGAACCGCGACCGCCGGATCAGCCCCTCACGCACCGTGATGATGATGACGCCCCGCAGGTCCTGCCCGGCCGCCCGCGTGTAGTGCCACTCACCCCACGTCTCGTCGCCCACCTCGACCGCGTCCGTCATCGCGATCGTGATCTCCGGCGACGTCGTGAAGATCATCTCCCAGTTGCGCCGCACCTGCCCCGGCCCGTGCACGTCCCGCCCCGGATGCGCCGGCCACTCGCCCGCGAAGTCCGGCCCGAAACAGGACTCCACCGCATCCAGATCACGACTGTTCAAGGCGCCGATCAGGCGCTCCACCAGAGGATTGCTCATGCCGATCGACGCTAGCCGCGGCCCGCCCGCCCGGCCTGGTCCAAGATGTACCACCGCGGTGAGTACGCTGCTCGCGCATGACGGACCACACGGCTTACTGGAACGGCGCCGGCGCGGCGAAGACCTTCACCCACCCGCTGCACGCCGCGTGGATCCGCCGCGCCGACCGCATCCTCGACTACGGCTGCGGATACGGCCGGACCGTCGCGGAGCTGGCCGGGCTCGGCTGCACCCGGGTCCGCGGCGCCGACCCGTCGGCCGCGCTGATCGAACGGGGCCACCGCGAGCGCCCGGATCTCGACCTGTGCGTAGCTGATTCACCGGACCGTCTCGCGGCGGGCAGCTTCGACACGGTGCTGCTGTTCGCGGTGCTGACCTGCGTGCCCGCCGACACCGCCCAGCGCGATCTGGTCGCCGGCCTGGCCACCCTCCTGGTCCCGGGCGGCCGGCTCTACGTCAGCGACTACGTGCTGCAGAACGACGACCGCAACCGCCACCGATACGACACGTGGGCGCGCGACCACGACGACCCGTACGGCACCTTCGCCACCACCGACGGCGCGGTGTGCCGCCACCACGACATCGCCCATCTCCGTTCCCTCCTGACCGGGGCCGGACTGACCCCGGAGGAGGAACGGCCGATCACCGTACGGACCATGAACGGTCACGACGCCCGGGGAACGCAGCTGCTGTACCGCTTGCCCGGCGGAAAAGAGAGAAGGAGCCGGGCGTAATGCCCGGCTCCTTCCCGCGCCCAGCCCCTCAGCCAGGCACCCCTCACCACAAGGGTCTGTGTCCCGCTACTTGCCGAAGCCGGCCGTCAGACCGCTCAGCAGCTGCCGCCGGCCCAGCGCGTAGAGCACCACGATCGGCAGCGTCGTCAGCACCACGGACGCGGCGATCGCCGGGACGTTGATGCTGTACTGGCCTTGGAAGGCCGCCAGGGCCAGGGGCAGGGTGCGCTGCTCGGAGCTCTGGGTCAGGATCAGCGGGAGCAGGAAGCCGTTCCAGGTGAGCAGGCCCTGATAGATGGTCACGGTGACCAGGGCGGGCCGGGTCAGGGGGAAGACCAGGCGCCAGAGGGTGCCCCATTCGGTCGCGCCGTCCATGCGCATGCTCTCGAAGAGTTCGCGGGGGACGTCCCGGATGAAGTTCGACAGGACCAGGACGCTCAGGGGGATCGCGAACGCGACGCTGGGCAGGATGATGGCCAGCAGGGTGTCGTAGAGCTGCAGGCGGATGATGATCAGGTAGACCGGGATGATCACCGCTTGCAGGGGGATGGCCAGGCCCATCAGGAACAGCGAGTTGACGCCGCGCAGGAAGCGCTGACCGGTGCCGCGGACGATGGCGTACGCGGCCATGAAGCTGATCAGCACGGCCGGGAGCACGGCGCCCACCACGACGACGACGCTGTTGACGAAGTAGCGCGGGAAGTCGGACTCCAGCACCATCCGGTAGTTGTCCAGGGTGGGCTCGCCCGCGGGGGCGAGCGGGTTCTGGACGAAGTAGTTGCTCTGGGTCTTGAAGCTGGTGATGACGATCCAGTAGATCGGCACCACCACGATGACCAGCCAGATCAGGCTGCTCAGGCCGGCCGGCCAGTTGCCGGGCCGCCAGCGCCGGGCGCGCCGCGGCGGCGGGGGCGACTCGACGTGGACGGGACGGCCGGTGGTCATGGTCGCCACCTCAGGCTCCTTCCAGCTGGCTCTCGTCGGCGTCGCCGCCGAGCCGGCGCAGCAGCAGCGCCAGGCCGAGGCCGACGAGGACCAGGATGACGGCGATCGCGCTGGCCGGGCCCATGAGACTGGCCTTGAAGCCGCGCTGGTACATGTCCAGGGCCAGGGCCCGGGTCGCGTCGCTCGGCCCGCCGGCGGTCAGCACGTAGATGAGGTCGAAGAAGGTCAGGGAGCCGACCACCATCAGCGTCGACGAGGTGATGATCGTGTACTTGAGCTGGGGCAGCGTGATCCGGAAGAACTGCCGGACCGTGCCGGCCCCGTCCAGCTGCGCCGCTTCGTACAGGGAAACGGGGATCTGCCGCACCCCGCCCTGGTAGATCAGCGAGTGGAACGGGATGAACTGCCAGGACACCACGAAGACGACCACGCCCAGCGCCAGGTTGCCCCGGCCGAGCCAGTCCTGGGTCAGCAGGGACGAGCCCAGCCCCGGCCCGAGGCCGAAGTTCGGGTCGAGCAGCGCCTTGTACGTGATCGCGAGCGCGGCCGAGCTGAGCAGCAGCGGCAGGAAGTAGATCACCGCCAGCACCTCGCGGTAGCGCTGCCGCCCGGCGAGGAACGTCCCGATGAGCAGGCTCAGCGGCGTCTGGAAGAGCCACGAGAGCGCCATGATGAGGAACGTGACCCAGAGGGCGTGCACCAGGCCCGGGTCGCCGAGCACGGCCCGCCAGCTGGTGAGGCCGGACGGGTGGATGTCGCCGAGGCCGTCCCAGGTGGTGAAGCTCAGCGCGACGACGCCGAGCAGCGGCACGACCCCGAAGGCGAGGAACATGAGCAGGGCCGGCACCGCCATCCAGGCGACCGGCCCGCTCCGCCCGCCGTTGACGGTGGTCTTCTTCTCCCGTACGGCGGGCGGCGCGAGGGTCGTCATTTGCCGATGACCGCGTTCATGTTGGTGATGAACTGGTCGGGCGAGATCGACACCTGGAACAGCTTGGCGATGTTGTCCAGCAGGGCCTCGGCGGCGGTGGGGCTGAGGGCCTGGTCCCACGACTGGGCGAAGGTCTTGGCGTTCGACGACGTGTCGTAGATGAACTTGAGGAACTCGGCGTCCTTGGAACCGGCGAACTGCGCGTCGGCGCCCTTGACGATCGGCACCTGGCCGGCGTCGACCCAGCCCTTGACCTCGGTGTCGTCGAGCACGCCGGAGGCGAAGAACTTCTTGGCCAGCTCCTTCTGCTCGGGCGTCGCCTTCGAGGAGATCGAGTAGTACTGGCCGGGGTTGCCGACGGTGTCGCTCGGGTCGCCCTTGCCCCCCTCGACCGGCGGGAAGTTCATCCAGCCCAGCTTGCCGTCCTTGACGAAGTTGCCGCCGTCGTTCTGCATGCTGCCGTACGTCCACGCGCCGTGCACCATCATCGCGGCCTTGCCGGTGTAGAGCAGCGCCTGGTCGGCGTTGGAGTCGGCGGTGATCGACGAGAAGCCCTTGACGAAGCCCTGCGCGTTGATGAGCTTCTGCATCTCGGTCAGCGCCTGCTTGGCCGCGGGGTGGGACCACGCGTCCTTCTCGCCCTCGAAGACGGCCTGGAAGACCTCGCTGCCGCCGATGCGGTCGAAGAGGAACTCGAGCCACATCATGTTGGTCCAGCGGGACTGGCCGCCGAGCGAGAAGGGCGCGATCTTCTTCGAGTTGAAGAGGGTCACCAGGTTCATGATGTCGCCCCACGACTGCGGGGGAGTGGCGCCGGCCTTCTCGAAGACCTCTTTGTTGTAGAAAAGGACGATGGGCGCCACGGTCTCGGCCGGCATCGCGTAGATCTTGCCGTCGATGGTCGCCGGGCCGAAGGACGACGGGAACAGCCGGTCCTTGACGGCGGCGTTCTGGCCGAACCAGTCGGTGAGGTCCTCGACCTGGTTGGCCTCCACGTAGCTCTTCAGGCCGCCGCCGCCCCAGCCCCAGATGACGGTGGGGGCCTGGCCGGCGCCGATCGCCGTCTTGATCTTGTCCTTATACGCGTCGTTCTGGACCGCGTTCGGCGTGATCTTGCCGCCGTTGTCACCCTTGTTGAACCGCTCGACGGCGCCGCCGCGGATGGTCTCGCCGGGGGCTCCACTGAGGAACCAGTAGTCGGCGTTGGCGCCGCCGCCCGAGGAGGTGCCGGGGCCTGAGCTGCCACAAGCGGCCAGTGCGGCCGCGGCGCCGGTGCCGGCGGTGAGGGTGAGGAACGAGCGGCGGGACATCGGTATGCGTGTCACGGAAGTCTCCATACGAAGGGCGGCGCGGCCGCTGGCGGACGGTCTCCGGAAGTTCCGAAAGAGGCCCGTAAGTTATCGGGAGGTTTCGTTAACGTAGGGTTTCGGCCGAGGTGTGTCAAGAGTCTCAGAGGCGGTTGTGCGCGGCTGCTGAAACGCCGTCCCGGTATCTTTGGGAACGCTCCCACGCGAACCGGTCCATCCTGCCGTTCCATGCCGCCGGAGATCGACAGTCGAGTCCGAAACTTTCGAGCCCAACGGTCGCCCGCCCGCCATGCCGTGGTCGCCATGTGGACACGCGCCGGCCGCTCACGATCTATTGGATCGGCATCGGTCTATCTCATCGAGATCGCGGGAGACTCGCATGTCCGTACGGAGGATCGCGGTGGCCCTGGCCGTCGCCCTCGGCTGCACCGGCCTCGCCCTGCCGGCCCCGGCCCACGCCGCGGTGAGCCGGTCGCAGCTCGCCCTGCGCTGGGCGCCCATCCACTACCAGGACGTCGACGCCACCGGCAGCCACGCGCTGGGCGGCAGGAGCGACTACATCACGAAGGTCGACTTCGACGGCGACCTGACCGGCCGGAACAACTGGGACAACGCGGCCACGGCGGGCGCGAACTTCGGCGCGGCGGCCTACTACTCGGTCGTCGAGACGAGCAGCCACTGGTACATCACGTACTTCTTCTTCCACCCGCGCGACTGGGTCGACCACCCGTTCTTCGAGACCGAGCACGAGAACGACGGCGAGGGCCTGCTGCTGGCGATCGAGCGCGACGGTAGCGACTACGGCGTGCTGCGGTCGGCGGTCACCGTGGCGCACAGCGACTTCTACTCGTACGCCCCGGCCGGCAGCACCTGGTCCAACGGCGGCGAGACGATCGACGGCACCCTGCAGCTCCAGTCCTCGCCGCACGACTCCTTCCAGCACCCCGTCACCGCCCAGGAGGCGCAGGGCCACGGCCTCAAGGCGTACCCGCAGTACACGATCAACGGCGACGGGCTGGTCTACTACCCGTCGACGACGAGCGAGACGCCGGGCAGCGGCAACGACCGCGACGTGCAGTACCAGCTGATCGACATCTTCGCCGCCGGCGGCCTCTGGGCGCAGCGCACCAACACCAGCCTGTACGCCTCCCTGGGCACCTTCGCCGGCGACACGTCCGGTGACTGCGGCGTCGGCACGTACTCCTGCGGCACCAACTCGGCCAACGCCCCGTGGGGCTGGGACGACGGCAACGACGTCCCGGCGCGCGGCGAGCTGGCGACCGACCCCGCCAAGCTGTCCGCCGCGTACTTCACGATCCCGGGCACGTTGTCGCGGACGTACACCTACAACCCGTACTCCTCGGCGGCCGCGGCCCTGAAGGAAGCGGCGAAGACCCTCCCGCGCACCATCGACTGACCCCGGGCGGGCCGGCGCGGTGCCTGCGACCAGGTCGCCGCGCCGGTCGCTCCGAACGGAGCACGGCGTATCCACCGATTCGCGCCGTTCGCCCGCCGTTCGTGCCGATGGCTGCCACCCCGGAGTGAACCGCCGCTTTCCCGGCCGGCCCCCGTCGCGCCGGGTGATGAAGTCGGTGGCGTTGCCCGGTCGGTGGAGGTTGGTTCATGGCGGTCCGTCGCCTCATTGGTTGGTCGCTCGTGCTCGTGCTGGCCCTGGCCGGCTGTGATGCCAAGGTCCCGTGGGCGGGTGGTGCCGCCGGCGCCGGCGACACCCCGTTCTCGCTGCTCGCCCTGGGTGACTCGTTCTCCGCGGGCGAAGGTGCGCCGGTCCCCGGAGCGGAGGACGGGTTCCTGCCCGGCACCGACGTGAAGAGCAACCGCTGCCACCGCTCGAGCGAGGCCTACGCGTACGAGCTCTACCGTCGGCTGGGCGGTGACTGGTCGCTGACCTTCCGGGCCTGCAGCGGCGCCAAGCTGGAGAACCTCGGCGTCCCGATCACCGACCGGGCACTGGGCGGGACCGCGCTCACCCGGCGCCAGTGGGACGAGCCGCTCCAGACCGATCTCGGCGACCGCCGGTACGACCTGGTGACGATGACCATCGGCGGCAACGACCTGAACTTCGCCGGCATCCTCAAGGACTGCGTGGCGAACGGATGGGTGAACAACGCCGTCCGGTTCACCGCCGGCCGGCTCCTGCAGAACCGGTTCCACAAGAATCTGTGCCAGGCGAAGCACGAAAAGCTCGTCGACGCGGCACTTCCGGCTCTGGAACCGAAGCTGGCCGAGGCGTACCGGGGCGTCAAGAAGCTCACCAAGCCCGGCGGCCAGGTCGTCGTCCTCGGCTATCCGCTCTTCTTCCCGGACGACCCGCCGGGGACCTGCCGGAGCGGCGCGGCGGCCGACTTCGGCGCCTCGGACATGCTCTGGCTCAACAGCGTGGCCCGCCGGGCGGACGCGGCCATCGAGCGGGCCGCGATCGCCGCCGGGGTCTCCTACGTCGACGAGCACAACCTCTTCCGTACGGGCGGTGCCGATCACGGCGTGTGCCAGGACGACACCCGCGGGGAGACCGCCCGCTGGGTCAACCGCTTCATCGCCGGCACCGGCCGGAAGGGCGTGTTGCCGCACCAGGCCTGGTCGTTCCATCCGACGGTGGCCGCGCACAAGGCGGAGGCCGGCCACGTGCTGGCGTGCGTGCGGGACCGTTCGGTCTGCGATCCGGCCCGCCGCCCGTACACCTCGCTGGAGCAGGTCCTGCCCTTCCCGGACAAGTTCGGCCATCCGCCGCTCGGCGACTTCGGCGAGGACCCGCGCCGGCTCGACAGCGACGCGGCGGTCCGCGAGGAAGCGATCGCCACCCGGCCGGTCGGGTGCCTTCTCTACAACGGCTTCCTCACCGACCCGGCGACCCGGTCGGTGGTGCGGGCCAACGCGACCTACCCCTTCGTCGTGGACCAGGGCGGCGACGGTGCTCGCGAGATCGGCACCCTCCGCGTGCATCTCTATCGGGTGCCCGGCGGCCGGCGCGAGCCGCTGCGGAAAGCGATCACCGGGTGGCCGGAGAAGTGCGTGCTCCGCTACTTCCGGGACGGCCGGGTGCGCACGATGCGGACCGCCGGGCTCGCGCTCGAGCCGGGCGGCGAGGCGTATCGGAGCGTCTTCTTCCGCTGGGACCTTCCGGGCGAGATCTGGGGTGGCTACTACTCGGTCGGCTACAGCAACGGCTATCTGCTGGACATGACGTGGCACCTGCGCTCGGACGGCGTCCGGGACCCGGGCGCGCGGGTGCGCCGGGCCGTCGAGGACACCGCCGCGGTGGTCCGGCGCGAGATCGACGGGTATCTGCCGACCTCGTTCGACCAGCGCTGACGCCTCGGACGGGCGCCGTGCCGGCTCTGCACAGGGCTGCCGTGCTGTCGCTTCACAGAGCTGGGCGGCGAGCGCGGCGGCCATCCCGGACTGGGAATGGTCGGAATCCTCCGCGCTGTCGCGGACGACCAGGTCGGTGACTCTTACAGGGCTGCCGTGCTGTCGCGGACGATCAGGTCGGTGGCGAGCTCGAGGCGCGGGGTCTCGATCTCGCCGCCGCCGGCCAGGCGCAGAACCGTACGCGCGGCCAGCGCCCCCATCTCGGCCAGCGGCTGCCGCACGGTCGTCAGCGGCGGCGACGTCCAGCGCGCCTCGGGCAGGTCGTCGAAGCCCACGACGCTCACGTCCTCGGGCACCCGCAGGCCCGTCCGGCGCGCCGCCTCGTAGACGCCGAGCGCCATCGTGTCGCTGGACGCGAAGATGGCCGTCGGGCGGTCGGGCCGCTGGAGCAGGGCGAGCGCGCCCTCGTAGCCGGACTTGTAGTCGAAGTCGCCCTCGACGATCAGGCTCTCGTCGACCAGCGGGCCGAGCGCGGCGCGGAAGCCGGCCAGCCGCGCCTGGCTGCACACCATCTGCATCGAGCCGGTGATGAAGCCGATCCGCCGGTGCCCCAGCGACGTGAGGTGCTGACTGGCCGCCATGCCGCCGGACCAGTTCGTCGCGCCGACGACCGGGATGTCCGGCGGGGCGCCGCCGGCCGGGTCGACCACGACGACGGGGATGTTGAGGCGCTGCAGTTCCCCGTACGCGGCGGTGTTCGGGCTGGAGATGACGAAGATGACGCCGTCGGAGCGCCGGGCGTACAGGTTCTGCAGCCATCTGCGCGTGTCGGCTGAGCGTTTGTGCACGGCGGACAGCACGGTCCCGACGCCGGCGCCGTGCATGACGTCCTCGACGCCGCGGATGAGCTCGACCGCCCACGGGCTGTCGAGGTCGTTGAAGACCAGGTCGATCAGGTTGGCGCGCCCGGTCTGCTGCCGGGACGTGCGCCGCCGGTAGCCGTGCTGCTTCAGCAGCTTCTCGACCAGGTCGCGGGTCTGGGGCGCCACGTCGGCCCGCCCGTTGAGGACCCGGGACACCGTGGGCACGGAGACGCCGGCCTCCTCGGCGATCGCGGCGATGGTCACGCGGGCCACGCGTCCTCCTCGGAAGTTTCGGGGACAGTTCCCGGAAGTATTCCACACCGCGCGCACATCTCCCCGCCACCCATTAACATCAGCGATTGTCGATGGAAAAGGGGTGCGCTGTGCGAGTGCTGAGCGTTTTCGCCGCGATGATGCTCGTTTTGTCCGCGACGGCGACGGCGGCGCCGGCGTCCACAGCGCGGGCCGCGGCAGTGGCGCCCGGCGGCTATCAGGTCGGCGTCGGGACCGGCGACATCACCGGCTCGCCGGCCGAGGTCGGCATGCTCGGGTACGCCGACCCCGCCCAGACCACCGCCGGCCTGGCCTCCCGCCAATGGGCCCGCGCCTTCCTCGTCCAGGACGCCGGCGGCAAGCGCGTCGCCTTCGTCAGCGCCGAGGTCGACTTCATCACCCAGGCGGTGCACACCGAGGTGCTGCGCCGGCTGGGAACGCCCTACGACGTGTCCAACCTCGTGCTCACGGCGACGCACACGCACTCCGGCCCGGGCGGGTTCGACGAGCACACGCTCTACAACCTGACGACGCTCGGCTTCGAGGCGCAGACCTTCGAGGCGCTGGTCGCGGGCATCGTCCGGGCGGTCGAGCGAGCCGAGTCCGGGCTCGCGCCGGGCACGGTCAAGATCGCCGAGGGGACGCTCGCCGGCGCGAACGTGAACCGCTCGCTCCCCGCCTTCGAGGCGAACCCGGCCGCCGACCGCGCGACCTTCCCCGGAGCTGTCGACACGCGCATGTCGGTGTTGCGTTTCGAGCAGGGCGGCGTCCCCGTCGGGCTGCTCAGCTTCTTCGCCACGCACGGCACGTCCATGCGACCCGACAACCACCTCATCAGCGCCGACAACAAGGGCTACGCGGCGCACGTGGTCGAGCGGGACAACGGACCCGCCTTCGTGGCCGCCTTCGCGCAGACGAACGCCGGTGACATGTCGCCGAACCTGCGCAACGGCGGCGCGGAGGGCCCGACCGACGACCAGGCCGTCAACACGCGCATCATCGGACAGCTCCAAGCGGACAAAGCGACAGAGCTGTTCGACGGCGCCACCGAGGTGCTGAGCGGCCCGATCGACGCGCGCGGCCGGTACGTCGACTTCTCGAACGTCCAGGTGGCGGGGGAGTACACGCCGGACGGGCAGCCGCACCGCACGTGCCCCGGCGCGCTCGGCCAGAACTTCACCGCGGGCGCCGAGGACGGACCCGGCCCGGACATCGTGGACGAGGGCGACCTCACCGCCAACCCGCTCCTGCTCGTCGCGGGCATCGTGGTCAACCCGACGCCGCCCGCGGTCCGCGCGTGCCAGGCGCCGAAGGACGTCTTCCTCGGCTCGGGCAGCCAGAACCCGCCGTGGACGCCGCAGATCATGCCGGTCCAACTGCTCCGGATCGGGCAGCTGGCGATCAGCACCGCCCCCGGCGAGTTCACGATCGTGGCCGGTCAGCGGGTCCGCGAGGCCGTCGGCGCCCCGCTCGCCGGGGTCACGACCCACCAGATCCTGGCCGGCTACGCGAACGCCTACGCGGGCTACGTCACGACCCCGGAGGAGTACGACCGGCAGCACTACGAAGGGGCGGCCACCCATTTCGGGCGGTACACCGGGCCCGCGTACGAGCAGGAGCTGGCCCGGCTGGCGACGGCCCTGCGCGACGGGACGGCCACGCCCAGCACCGCGCAGCCGGCGTCCTATCCGCAGAACCGGATCAGCGTGCGCCCCGGCGTCGTCCTCGACACCCCGCCGCTGGGCAAGTCGTTCGGCAGCGTGCTCGTGGAGCCGGACGCGCAGTACGAACCCGGCGCGGATGTGCGAGTGGACTTCGTGACCGGGCATCCGAACAACAACTTGCACACCGAGGGTACGTACCTCGAGGTGCAACGCCTCGACGGCACCACCTGGACCACCGTGGCGACGGACTCGGACTGGCAGACCACCTATGCGTGGAAGCGGGAGTACCTGGGCGTCTCGACGGCGACGATCACGTGGACCGTGCCGGCGGACGCGCGCGGGGGGACGTACCGGATCATGCATCGCGGGGACGCGAAGGGCGTGACCGGGGCGATCAAGCCCTTCACCGGCACCAGCCGGCCCTTCACGATCATCCGATAGGGCGCTTGTTCCGCCCGTTACGGGCATGTCCGGATTTGCGGCCGGGGCGTTGAAGCCCTCGTGCGCAACTTGACCTCAGCCCTTCGCCGGACGTTGCTGATCGGCGCGGCGACCGCCCTCGTGTCCGTGGGCGGCGTCGCGCTGGCCGACATCGTCTCCTCCTCGCCCACGCCGTCCCCCTCGTTCAACGGTCCTGTCTACGCGATCGCTCATCGCGGCGATGTCGTCTATGTCGGCGGTTCGTTCACCGGCGCCGTCGCCGCCGGCAAGACCGTGGCGCGGGACCGGCTCGCCGCCTTCAACGCGCGGACCGGCAAGCTGCTCGACTGGAACCCGGGCGCCGACGCGACCGTGCGCGCGCTGGCCGCCGACGGCACCACCGTCTATGCCGCGGGCGACTTCGACCGGGTCGCCGGCATGGCCCGCGACGCCGTGGCCGGCCTGGACGCCACGACCGGCGCCCTCACCCCGCTCAAGCACACCGTGCTCGGCCAGCCCAACGCGCTCGCGGTCGGCAACGGCAAGCTCTACCTGGGCGGCCGGCTGACCTCGGTCGACGGCGTCGCCCGGGCGAACGTGGCCGCCTTCGACACCGCCACCGGCGCCCTGTCGACGTGGGCGCCGACCACGGACGACACTGTCAACGCGCTCGCGACCGCCGGCACCCGGGTCTTCCTGGGCGGCGCCTTCCACAAGACCAATGGTGTCAGCTCGACGCTGCGGCTGACCGCGGTCGACGGGGTCACCGGCGTGCTCGACAAGACGTTCCTGCCGAAGCCCGTCTCGCAGGTCTTCGCGCTGGCGGCCGACGCCAACGGCGTGTACGCGGCGCTGGGCGGACAGGGCGGGCGCGCGGTCTCGTACACCCTGGGTGGTCAAGCGCGATGGACGCGCGTCTTCGACGGTGACGCGCAGGCGATCGCGGTCCTCGACGGCACGGTCTATGTCGGCGGCCACTTCGACAAGGCGTGCACCACGACCAACAACGGGGTCAAGGGCCTGTGCACCGACGGCTCGGTCCCGCGCGTGAAGCTCGCCGCGATCGACGCCACCGGCAACCTCACCCCGTGGGCGCCGATGGGCAACGGCGTGGTCGGCGTCCGGACGCTGGCGGCGGACCCCGCGTCGAAGCTGCTGAGCGTCGGTGGCGACTTCACCACGATGGGCGGCAGCGCGCAGAAGCGCTATGCCTCGTTCAACGTCTCCGCGACCGAGGGCACCAAGGTTCCGCCGGCGCCGCCGACGCCCTACGCGGCGTCCTACAACTTCGACTCGACCGTGCCCGACGGCAGCTGGGACGACGGCTCCGGCAACGGCCACACGCTCAAGGCCGCGGCGGCCAACGGCGGCGCGGTCCGCATCGGCAAGCACGGCTCCGGCCAGGGCATCCAGTTCCCCGCCAAGTGCACCGGCGCCAACTGCCCGCGCGTGGTCCTGCAGGCCGCCTCGGCCCCCGGCCTCAACCCGGGCGTGCGCGACCTGCGCTACGGCGCCTACATCCAGCTTTCGCCGGCCGAGACCTCGGCGGGCGAGAACATCCTCCAGAAGGGTACGTCCACCGCGCCCGGCGGCCAGTACAAGCTCCAGGTCGACGGCGTCTCCGGCAAGCCCAGCTGCGTGCTGTCGGGCAAGGATGCCAAGGAGCTGCACGTCGCCAAGAGCCCCAAGTCCATCGCGGACGGCGAGTGGCACACCCTCGAATGCCGGCGTACGGGCACCCGGCTCGAGATCCTCGTGGCCGACCAGGTCGAGGGCAGCGCCACCGTCCCGGCCGCCCTCGCCATCGACAACACCCAGCCCCTGAGCCTCGGCGGCAAGGGCACGGGCGTCAACAACGACCAGTTCCACGGCGGCCTCGACGACGCCTGGGTGGCGGTCGGCTGACCGGTCGCTCCGGGGTGGCCGCGCCGGCCGCCCCGGGCCGCCGTCAGCTGAACAGTGTTCGAGCGCCGCTCTGCCGTCCTCGCTCATGCTAGCGATCGCGGCCGCTCAGAACGCGGCCCAGAACTCCAGGGACACCGCCTCGGTCGGCAGGTTGCAGCCGGCGAAGGCGCTCGGCATCGGATCCTCGTCGAGGAGGCGGAAGCGCAGCGCCAGGCGCACGAACTCCTGCTGCTGACCGGTCAGGTCGCCGAAACTCGCCGTGTCGGGCAGCGGGCCGCCGGGGAAGAGAGCGCCCAGCAGGAGCTCGACCATCGAGTAGTAGACACGCTCGGGGCGATGGTTGCGCAGCTGCTCGAGCAGGATCTCGGCCAGTAGCGGGTTGTCGGCCGGGCTCAGAGTCTCGAGGGCCCAGTAGGCGCCGCGGGCCGGCTCGCCGAAGAACGGCCAGTCGTCGACCGGGTCGTCCGGCTCGACCACGCACTCGGCCAGCTCGGTGAGCAGGTGGACGTCGGGTGAGTCGGTGAGCTGGGCGATGGCGGTCAGCGCCGAGAGGTGGGCGAGCGGGTGGGCCGTCTCACGCCAGCGGGTCAGGACGTCGAGCAGGGCCGCGTCGCCGACGTCGCCGCACTGCCCGGCCGCCACGCACAGCGACGCCGCGGCCATCGGGCTCGTCTCGGCGGCGAGCTGCGCGGTGAGGGCCGGCACCGCGGCCGGTGACGGGTGGGACGCGACCAGGTGGGCGGCCCCGATGCGCAGGCGCGGGTCCGGGTCGTGCAGCAGTTTCACGTACGCGGAGAAGCCCGCACCCACCGCCTCGTAGGCCCGCCGCTCCCAGCCGTGCGCCCCGGTCGCCGGCGGGTCGAAGTGCCACGGATAACGGTCGGCCGGGTCGTCGGGCGCCCGCGACAGCCGCCACTCGAACCGGCCGCGCGTCAGCTCGCCCAGCGCCGGCCCCGACCGCCGCGTGCGGTGCCGGGGCAGCTGATCGTTGTCGGAGATGAGCGCCAGCAACTCGTACGCCTCGTGGCGCCCGTGCCCCGCGCTGCCCAGAATCTCGACGAGGAACGGCACCGCGGCGACGCTGGCCTCGAACTTGGCCCCCTGCCGCGCCAGCATGTGCCCCAGCTCCGAGCGCGCGTGGCCCCGCCGCGCCGGGTCGTCGGAGCGCAACGCGGTCAGCAGGCCGGGGACCTCGGTCGCCGGCCCGTACGCACCCGTCAGCGAATCGAACACGGCCAGAAGTTATCAGCCCCCGGCGACAAGATCCGCCGGGGTCAGCGGGCTGCGCCGAAGCGGCGCCGGTAGTCGGCCGGGCTGACGCCCATGTGCTGGGCCCAGGCGAGCACCGGCGCCGGGGACTGGTCGGTGGCGGCGGGCACCGGGCGTTCGATGAACTGGCGCCGCCCGCCGTCGCGATAAGCCGCGGAGACCAGGCCGCGGCTCGAGCCTCCGCCGCCGGCGGCAGCCCGGCTGGAGCTCAGCTGCGCTGGCGGCGGGCGCCGGTCAGCTGAAGGCGGCCGGATAAAGGCCATACGAGTAGCCGGAGGGGTGCTCTGTCATCTTGGTGAAGGTGAGCACCCCGTGGTGCACGCGGACGCGGCTGAACGTCAGGGTCACCTTCTCGGTGTGGTACCGGCCGCCGGCGCAGTAGGGGTCGCAGTCGTTGTAGTGCAGGATCGCGGTGGCCCGGGCCGACGTCATGGTCACGCTCTTCCAGCGGACCGACGTGTAGCCCCAGTATGTGGTGCAGCTGATGTCGATCACCGACGGCCGGAAGTCGACGTAGTAGCCGCCGGTGCAGCCGGTGACGATGCCCGGGAGCTGGACACCGCGGACGGCGACATGGTCGGTGCGGCTGGGTGCGCCCTCCGAGTCGCATTCGCAGTAGGCGACGGCCTTCCAGGTGCCGGAGTGGTTCTGGGCCTGGCGCCTCGAGTACGTCCCGTTCCGGACCGGCGTCGAGTTCTGGTAGACCCAGCTGTCCGAGCCGTCCGCCTTGAAGAAGAACTTGACTCCGCTCTGGAAATAGATGTTCGTGTTCCGGCCGGACAGGGTGACGTAAGCACCCTTCTTCACGGGTTCGGGCGACGCGTCGAAGGTGAAGGAGCCCGCGCCGGAAGAAGCCTGGGCCGGCCCGGCGATGACGACCGGGCCGACCAGCGCGAACAGAGCGATCAGAGCAACGACCAGGCGATGCGCCATGGATCCACCCTCCCGACGACGTGGCAGACCCTCCTGTCGGTCGGGGCCGGCGCGACTTGAGGGCCGCCGATCGCGATATTCCGTTGACGGCGGCCGGTGTCCCGGCGATCGTGGGAGGGACCGGAACGGACAACAGGGAGGTCAGCGTGAGGACGACAGGCTCGATTCCGATCCTCGGCCGATCTCTTGCCCTGGAGGGCATTCTTGTTGTTCCGGCTTCTCGAGCGGGCGGACGACCCGTTCTCGAATGATGATCTCAGCACGCCTTCCGGCGGGGTGCGTGCTTTCCTTCTCCACGAGTTGCGCCCGCTGCGGCGGGTGATCGCGGCCAGCCTGGTTCTCACGGTGCTCGGGCAGGGCGTCGAGGTGTGGCTCATCGGCTATGCGGGGCGCCTGGTCGACCTGCTCGCCGCGAGCAGCCCGGAGCGGTTGTGGGACGAGCACGGGGCCGGGCTGGTGACGGCCGGCCTGCTGATTCTGCTGGTGCGGCCGCTGCTCGGGCTGCTGAACGAGGGCGTCGACGACATCGCCTACCGGCCGAATGCCCGGGCGCGGCTGCTGTGGCGGTTGCACCGGCACGTGTCGCGCCAGTCGGTGGGGTGGTTCCGGCGGCGGCTGGCCGGGACCGTGGCCACCGACGTGCGGGAGGGCGCCGCGGCGGCGACGGATGCCGTCTACAGCGTCATGCACACGGTGGCGGCCGTCACCGCGTACATCGTGGGGTCAGTGATTTTGCTCGGCGTGACCGACCCTCGCTTGATCCTGCCGCTGCTGGGGTGGATCGGGCTTTATGCGGGCCTGATGGTGTACGTGATTCCGCGCTACCGTGACGCGTCGGACCGGCTGCAACGCGAGAACGCGGCGCTGACCGGGCTGCTCGTGGACTCCTATGCCAACAGTGACACCCTCGCCCTCTTCGCCGACCGGGCCGGGGAGGACGAGCAGGCGCGCCGGGTGCTGGCGGCGGCGCGGCGGGCGCAGTGCGACGTGCAGCGCGTCGAGGTGACCATCAATTCGGGGATGCTCTTCCTCAGCGGGGTGCTCCTGGTGAGCCTCGCGGGGTGGGGCATCGTGCTGTGGCAGGCGGGCGAGGCGCCGATCGGGCTCGTGGCGGCGGCCCTGGCGCTGAGTTTCCGGATCACCGGCATGGCCGAGTGGCTGATCGACGGCGTGTCCGGGCTGTTCGGGGCCCTCGGGACGTTGCGGCGCTCCCTGCGTACCGTGGCGCAGCCGTGGCTGGTGGCCGACGCACCCGGCGCCCGGGCCCTGAGCGTGCGCGGCGGCGGGATCCGGTTCGCCGGGGTCTCGCACCACTACGGGCGGGCGGGCGGCGGTGGCCTCGACGGGGTCAGCCTGACCGTCGCGCCGGGTGAGCGGGTCGGGCTCGTCGGGCGGTCCGGCGCCGGGAAGTCCACCCTGGTCGGTCTGCTGCTGCGCTTCCACGACGCGGAGGCCGGCACGATCACGATCGACGGCCAGGACGTCGCGCGCGTCACCCAGGAAAGCCTGCGCCGGCAGATCGCGGTGGTCACCCAGGAGACCATGCTGCTGGCCCGGTCGGTACGCGACAACATCGCCGGCGCGGCCCTCAACGGCTCGGTGCGCACGGCTGCCCGGCGCGCTGCCGCCGACGGCTTCATCGCGGGGCTGCGGGACGCCGACGGCAATTCCGGGTACGACGCCCAGGTCGGCGAGCGCGGCGTGACGCTCTCGGGCGGGCAGCGGCAACGGGTCGCGCTGGCCCGGGCGTTCCACAAGGACGCGCCGATCCTGGTGCTGGACGAGGCCACGTCGGCGCTCGACTCCGAGGTGGAAGCGGCGGTGCACGAGACGCTGGACGAGGTGCTCACCGGGCGTACGGTGATCGCCATCGCGCACCGGTTGTCGACGATCGCCCGGATGGACCGGATCGTCGTGCTGGACGCGGGCCGCGTCGCCGAGGAGGGGACGCACGCCGAGCTGCTGGCCCGCGGCGGCTTGTACGCGGGGTTGTGGGCGCGGCAGTCGGGAGGCTTCCTCTAGTCCTTCTGGAAAGTGTTGAGGAGGTCGGCGGACCAGCCTTCCGGCGGTACGGCTCCGGGGCCGATGACATTCATCGCGCCCAGCACGGTGAGGAGCATGCCCGTGGCCATGAACTCGCCGGCCTCCTCGACGCCCGCCCCGGTCAGCTCGCGCGCGGTCGTGAAGATGCGGCCGAACAGCTCGCGGACGACCGGGCCGAGCGCCGGGTCGGACGCGGCCGTGAAGCCGTGCAGCAGGATGACGATGACCTCGCGTTCGCCGAGGAGCTCGGCGTAGGCCTCGCCCAGGGCCTTGAGGGACGGGTCGTGGGCGGCGACGGCCCGGAAGTGCTGCTCGACGCGGCCGCAGGCGTGGTGCAGCGCGGCGACGAAGAGGTTCTGCTTGCCGCCGAAGAGCCGGATGACGTACGGCTGGGAGACGCCGGCGAGGCGGGCCACCTGATCGGTCGTCGTGCCCTTGTAGCCGCCCTCGGCGAAGGCGGTGACGGCGGCGCTGACGACCTGGTCGTAGCGTTCCTCGGCGGTGAGGCGGGACCTGGTCATGAACCCAGGTTATCAGTCGATGACTTGCACTTGTTATCAGTCGATGCTTAACTCTGGTTATCAGCGGATAACAACTTCGTCGGGGGTTCCGATGTCCGTCCTCGAGGCGCCTGTCTCGCCGCAGCACCCACGCCGCCGCACCACTCCACTCGCGGCTGTGATCGCCGCCGTCGGCATTCCGACGTTCATGGTCACGCTGGACAACCTGGTCGTCACGACCGCGCTGCCCGTCATCAAGTCCGAGCTCGGCGCCTCGCTGACCGACCTCCAGTGGTTCGTCAACGCGTACACGCTGCCTTTCGCCGCCTTCCTCCTCACCTTCGCGGCCCTCGGCGACCGCCTCGGCCGCCGCCGCATGTACCTCGGCGGCATCGTCGTCTTCACCCTCGCCTCCGCCGCCGCGGCCCTCGCCACGGAGCCGTGGATGCTCACCGCCGCCCGCGCCGTCCAGGGCCTCGGCGGAGCCGCCGTCGCCCCGCTGTCCCTCACGCTGTTGTCCCAGGCCGTCCCGGACAAGATGCGCAACGCCGCGGTCGGCATCTGGGGCGGCATCAGCGGCCTCGGCGTCGCCGTCGGCCCGGTCGTCGGTGGCGCGGTGGTCGAGGGCCTGCACTGGTCCTTCATCTTCTGGATCAATGTCCCCGTCGGCGTGGTCGCCGTCATCCTCGCCTTCACGGTCCTGCGCGAGTCCCACGGCGGAGCCCGCCGCCTCGACCCGCTCGGCCTGGTCCTGTCGGCCGCCGGCATGCTGCTGCTCGTCTGGGGCGTGGTCGACGGCCCCGACCGCGGCTGGACCTCGGCCCGCATCCTGTCGATGCTGATCGGCGGCGCGGTGCTGCTGCTCGCCTTCGTCGCCTGGCAAGCCCGCAACCGTACGCCGATGCTGCCCCTGACCCTCTTCCGCTCCCGCGGCTTCAGCCTGGTCACCCTGGTCACGCTGACCTTCTCGGCGGGCGCGTTCGGCGCGGTGTTCCTGCTCGCCCAGTTCTTCCAGGTGGTCCAGGGCCTGAGCCCCCTCGACGCCGGCCTGCGTACCCTGCCCTGGACGGCCGCCCCGATGATCGTCGCGCCGCTGGCCGGCATCGTCGCCGGCCGCGTCGGGCTGCGTACCTTGATCGTCGCCGGCCAGCTCTTCCTCGCGGCCGGCGTCGCCTGGATCGGCCTCGCCACGACCACCTCTGTTCAGTACGGCGACCTGGTCACCGCCTTCGTCCTGGCCGGCATCGGCATGGGCCTGACCTTCGCCCCGATCAGCACCATGGCCCTGGCCAGCGTCCGCCCCGACGAGCGCGGCGTCGCCTCCGGGGCCAACAACACCATCCGCGAGCTCGGTGTCGCCGCCGGCGTCGCGGCCCTGGCCAGCGTCTTCGCCGAGTACGGCGGCTACACCAATCAGCAGTCCTTCGTGGACGGCATCCGCCCCGCGGTCCTGGTCGGCGCGGCCATCATCGCGGTCGGCGCGGTGGTCGCCTGCTTCCTCCCCAACCGCCGCGACTGACGGTCCTCCCTTGGATTGAGGCTCTTACCGTGGATTGAGGCTCCTACCTTGGAGCGATGAGCGACGAGTTTCGCCGGTCCGTCGTCCGGGCGACGATCCCGCTGCTGGGTGAGTTCGAGACACTCACCACCGCGCGGATCGCCCGGGCGGCGGACATCGCCGAGTCCGACCTCCTCGCCGTCTTCCCGGACAAGGAAGCGGTCGTGCACGCGTACGCCACCTTCATGACCGAGGTCGCGCAGGCGGCGTTCGACCCGGCGTCCGAGGTCCGGCAGCTGACCGCGATCCCGGCCGGCCGCCCCCTCGCGGAACGCCTCGCCGAGGTGATCGACATCCTGGACGGCTATCACCGCCGGGTCCGCGCCGCCCTCGACGAGTTCGTCCCGGCCCCGGACCCACCCGAGGTCGCCGGCCGCCGGCCGGCCATCCCGGACGGCGAGCTCCGCCAAGCCGTCGCCCACGTGCTGGAGCCGGACGCCCAGCGCCTCCGCCTGCCCGCCCGGGTGCTGGCGGAAGCCTTCGTCGGCCTGGCCTTCGGCGGCGCCCGCCCCGCCGACCCGCACGACCCGCCCCTGCCGCCCGAGCAGCTCGTCGACCTCTTCCTGCACGGCGCCCTGTCGGGATGAGCCTCGCCCTCGGACGGCCTCAGCTCCAGTCGGGCTTGCCGCCGGCGGGGGTGGAGGTGATCTCGGGGCCGATCAGCAGGAAGTGGGCCTCGTCGCCGTCGACGCGGGGGCAGTGTTCGACGCCGCGCGGGATGACCAGCAGGTCGCCCGGTTCCAGGGGCACGTCGCCGTCGCGCAGCTGAATCGTCAGCTTGCCGGACAGCAGGAGGAACGTCTCGTCCTGGTCGTCGTGGGAGTGCCAGGTCGTGGAGCGGGTGCCCTTCGCCACCTTGAGCAGGTTGCCGTTGGCCGCGGCGAGGACCCGCTGGGACCAGAACTCGGTGAGGGCGGCCGCTTCGCCCGCCACTGCGTACTTCGTGAGCATGCCTTGATCGTGCCCGGGCGCGACGGCCGGCAGCAGTGGTAGAAATGACCAATGCCGCAAGGATCCTCCCATCGGGTCGCGCTCGTGGTGGACGAGCAGTCCAACCCCTTCGAGGTGGGGTGCGCCTGCGAGATCTTCGGCGGCCCGCTACGGCCCGAGATCGGCTTTCCCCTGTACGACCTCCGCGTCGTCGCGCCCCGCCGGTCGACGCCCATGCGGGACGCGCTGTTCAGCATCGGCGCGGCCGGCCGGCTGGAGGAGCTCGACCGGGCCGGGACGATCATCGTGCCGAACCGTCCGTACGTGGAAACCCCCACCCGCCCGGCGCTGCTCGCCGCACTCCGCCGAGCCCACCAGCGGGGAGCGCGGCTGGTCGGCCTGTGCACGGGCGCGTTCACGCTGGCCGAGGCGGGGCTGCTCGACGGGCGCCGGGCGACGGTCCACTGGACGCTGGCCGAGGAATTCCAGGAGCGCTTCCCCGCCGTACGCCTGGAGCCCGACGTCCTGTTCGTCGACGACGGTGAGCTGCTCACGTCCGCCGGCAGCGCCGCCGCCCTCGACCTCGGCCTGCACATCGTCCGGCGCGACCACGGCGCCGAGATCGCCGGTCACGTCAGCCGCCGCCTGGTCTTCGCGGCCTACCGCGACGGCGGTCAGCGCCAGTTCATCGAACGCCCGGTGCCCGCCGCCACCGACCAGTCCCTGGCGCCGGTGCTCGCCTGGGCCCAGCAGCGCCTCGACGAGCCCATCACCGTGACCGACCTCGCCCGCCGCGGCGGCATGAGCACCGGCAGCCTGCACCGCCGCTTCCGCACCGAGCTCGGCACCACCCCGCTGGCCTGGCTGACCGCCGAACGCGTCGCCCTGGCCTGCCGCCTCATCGAGCAGGGCACTCCCGGCCTGGAAACCGTCGCCCACCGCTCCGGCCTGGGCACCGGCGCCAACATGCGCGCCCTCTTCAAGCGGCACATGGGCGTCAGCCCGGCCGACTACCGGCGCCGCTTCGCAGTGCCCGGCGCCGATGCCCGGGCGGGGGTCAGGGCTGGGTGACCTCGATGACGACCTTGCCGACGGCGTGTTGTTCGACGGCTTCGTGGGCTTCGGCGATGCGGTCGAGGGGATAGCGGACGATCGGCAGACCCGCCTCCTCGCCGCTGCGGAAGGCGCCCGCGTTCACCGCTTCGGCGACGGCGGCCACGGCGGCGTCCTTGGCCGGAGCCGGCGTGGTGTAGGTGAGGACGAAGTGGACGCCGACGTTCTTCAGCATGGCCTTGAAGGCGGGGGCCTTGATTTCGCCCGGGGCGTAGAGGGCGATCGTGCCGTGCGGGGCGATGATGTCGAAGTCCTGGCGGAGGTTGTCGTTGGCGACCTCGACGATCAGGTCGGGGGCGGCGCCGGAGTCCTTGACGCGGGCGGCGACGTCCTCCTCGCGGTAGTTGATGACGAGGTCGGCGCCGGCGGCGGTGGCCAGGGCCGCCTTGTCCGGACCGGAGACCGTGGTGAGGACCGTGGCGCCGGCCCACTTGGCGAGCTGGACGGCGGCGTTGCCGACGGCGCCCGCGCCCCCGGTGACCAGGACGGTGCGGCCGGCGAGGGCGCCGGGGGCGAGCCGGTCGGGGCCGCCGGGGGCCAGGGTGAGGCAGCGGTGGGCGGTGAGGGCCGGGATGCCGAGGGCGGCGCCCGTCTCGAACGGGACGTCGTCGTTCATCCGGACGACCTGGCGGCGGGGGAGGGTCACCAGCTCCTGGGCGGTGCCGTCGGCGCGGCCGTACGCGGCGTCCCACACCCACACGCGGTCGCCGGGCGTAAGATCGCCGACCCCGGCGCCGACGGCATCGACGAGGCCGGCGCCGTCCTGGTTCGGGATGCGGGGTGGCTGCACACCGTCGGGCACGCCGCGGCCGGCTCGCGTACCCGTGTCGGTGGGGTTGACCGCGGACAGCACCATGCGGACTCGCACCTCGCCCGGGCCGACCGGCGGCGCCGGACGATCGGTGACGCTCAGCACGGACGCGGGACCGGTCTGGGTGAACACAGCAGCACGCATGGATCCCACACTATGCCGGGGGCCTGGCCTTCTGCGGATGGATCGTCTCGTGGCGGGCCAGCATGGCGACGAACTCGCGGATCTTGCGCTCGCGGGTCTCGGCCCGCTTCACCGCGTTGACGCGATAGATCAGCGCGAAGCGGTTGGTCTTGGTGAGGACGTCGAACATCGCCTGGGCGGCCGGTTCGGCGGCGACGGCGGCCAGCAGGTCGGCGGGCGCCTCGGCCTCCGACGGCGGGGCATAGGCGGCTGCCCACCGCCCGTCCGCCTGCGCCGCGGCCACGGCGGCCCGGCCCGCGGGCAGCATCCGGTCCTCCGCCTCGAGCCGGGCGACGTGCTCGACGTTGCGCCGGGACCAGGCGCTGCGGGCCCGGCGCGGGGTCAGGCGGATCCAGGACATGTGCTCGTCGCCCTTGCGGGCCTGGCCGTCGATCCAGCCGGCGCACAGGGCCTCGTCGACCGCCTGTTGCCAGGTCAGCGTGGTGACGGTGCCGCCCTTGCGGGTGAGGGCCAGCCAGACTCCGGGCGAGGTGGTGTGGTGCTCCGCCAGCCACGCGCGCAGCGCCCCGGCGTCGGCGACGATCAGCTCCTCCAGCGTCATCGCGTCACGCCATGTTGTGGCGGGTGTAGGCCGGGGGCCGCCAGCCGAGCATCGCCTCGGTCATGCGGACGGCGTCCACGGCGGCCCGGACATCGTGGACCCGGACGATGCGGGCGCCGTTGAGCACGCAGAAGACCACGGCGGCCAGGGTGCCGGCGAGGCGGTCCGGCTGGGCGGCGTCGAGGGTCTCGCCGATGAAGTCCTTGTTGCTCACGGCGGCCAGCAGCGGGTGGCCGATGTCGGCGATCTCGGTCAGGCGGCGGGTCAGCTCGAGGGTGTGCAGCGTGTTCTTGTTGAGGTCGGGGCCGGGGTCGATGACGATCTGCTCCGGGCGTACGCCATGGTCGAGCGCGACCCGCACCCGCGACCGCAGGAAGGTCACGACCTCGGCGGTCACGTCGTCGTAGCGGGGCGCCGGGTGGGGCGTGCGCGGCGGGGCGAGGCTGTGGGTGATCACGAGCGTGGCGTCCGTGCCGGCGACCGCGGCGGCGAGGCCGACGTCGCGCAGGCCGGACGTGTCGTTGACCACGCCGGCGCCGGCTGCGATGGCGGCACGGGCCACTTCCGGACGGTACGTGTCCACGGACACCACGGCGAGGTCGCGGGCCGCCTCGACGACGGGCAGCACGCGGTCGAGCTCCTCGGCGACGGAGACCGGCTCGCCCGGGGCGAACGGGACGCCCCCGATGTCGATCCAGTCCGCGCCCGCCTTGGCCGCGGCGCGCACCGCCTCGATCGCCTGGTCGAGCCCGTACGTCCGGCCGCGGTCGTGGAACGAGTCGGGCGTCCGGTTGACGATCGCCATCACGGCGACGCGGCGATCGAAGTCGAACGACCGGCCACCGATGACCCGGTTCGCGCCGATGAGCGGGGGCTCGTAGTGACTCACGCGGTGAGCGTATAACGGGCTGCTGCGGCGGCGGACACGCCCGGCGACGGGATGGTCGCAAACGGGTCTTCCGGTGGATGATCGCGGGGTCATAGGGTGCAACGTGTGACGGATTCGGGACTCGCGGTGTCTGCCCTGCGAGGTCCGGCCCGGTACCTGTGGTGGCTCGTGCGGTGCCAGAAACCCCGGATCGCCCTGGGCGCCCTGGTCGGATCGGCGTGGATGGCCGGGCTGACGCTCCCGCCGTACCTGCTGTCGCAGGCCGTGGACAACGGCCTGCAGCGGCGCGACCTGCCGGCGTTGACCGCGTGGGTGGCCGTGCTCTTCGCCGTCGGCGGGGCGAACGCCGGGCTGGCCATCCTGCGGCACCGGACCATGACGCTGATCCGGCTCGACGCCGCTTATCGGACCGTGCGCGCGGTGGTCCGGCACGCCACCCGGCTCGGCGCGGCGCTGCCCCGGCGCGCCGGTCCGGGCGAGGTCGTCACGGTCGGCATGGCCGACGCGTGGGTGCTGGCGCAGGCGCTGACGGTGACCGGTCCGGGCCTCGGCGCGATCGTCGCGTACGTGATCGCGGCCGTCCTGCTCTTCGGGATCTCCCCGCTGCTCGCCGTGGTCGTCCTCGCGGGCGTGCCGGTGCTCGCGGCGGTCGTCGGTCCGATGCTGCGCCGGCTCCAGCGCGCCGGGACGAGTTACCGCGAGCAGCAGGGCGTCCTGGCCGAGCGGCTGCTCGACATCGTCGGCGGGCTGCGGGTGCTCAACGGGCTGGGCGGCAAGGAGCTGTTCGCGCGGCGCTACCGGGCGGAGTCGGGCCGGCTGCGGCGCGAGGGCTATCGGGTGGGCGCGGTGACGAGCTGGATCCAGGCGCTCGGCGTCGGGCTGCCCGGCCTGTTCCTGGCGGTGGTGATCTGGCTGGCCGCGCGGATGGCCGCCGGCGGGCTGATCACGGCGGGCGAGCTGGTCGCGGTGTGGGGGTACGCGGCGATGCTGGCCGTACCCGTCGCGTTCTTCATCGAAGGCGGCTTCGACATCGGGCACGCGCTGGTCGCCGGGCGCCGGGTCGTGGCGTTCCTGCGGCTGCGGCCCGATCCGCAGGGCGCCGCGCCCGCACCCCCCGGCGCCGCCGAGCTGTGGGACCCCGAGTCGGGCGTGGTCGTGCCGCCCGGCCTGCTGACCGCTCTGGCCACCGCCCGGGCGAGCGACGCGTCGGCCGTCGTGGACCGGCTCGGCGGCTACGGACCCACCACCGCCATGTGGGGTGACGAGCGGATCGACACCCTGGCCGTACGGGATCGGATCGCCGTCGCCGACAACGAGTCCTACCTGTTCGCCGGCGCCCTGGGCAGCGTGGTCGCGGGCCGGCACGAGCCCCGGGAGGCCGCCGTCGAACGCGTGCTGGCCGGCGCCGCGGCCGGGGACATCGTGGCGGGTCTCCCCGGCGGCGCGACCGGCCTGATCGATGACCAGGGGCGCAATCTCTCCGGGGGCCAGCGGCAGCGGATCCGGCTGGCCCGCGCCCTCTACGCCGACCCCGAGGTGCTCCTGGCCCTCGACCCGACGTCCGCCGTGGACGCCCACACCGAGGCGGCGATGGCCGAGGGGCTGCGCCGGGCCCGGGCCGGGCGCACCACGCTCGTGACGACGACCTCCCCGGCGCTGCTCGAACGGGCCGACGTCGTGCACTGGCTCGTGGAGGGCCGGGTCGCCGCCACCGGCCGGCACCGCGACCTGCTCGCCGCCCAGCCGGGCTACCGCGCGCTGGTCGACCGGGCCTCCGGCCTGGCCACCGGGTCGTGATCCCCTTACCCGCGGCCGGGCGCGAGCAGGTCCGGCGGGCCGCGGTCGACCTGCTGTGCCGCGACCGCCGCAGCGTCGTCCTCATGGTCGCCCTCAACGCGCTCGCGGCGACCGCCGGCCTGGCCGGGCCGTGGCTGCTCGGCGACATCGTGGACGCCGTCGCCGCCGGCCGCGCCACCGCCTCGGCCGTGGACCGCGCGGCCCTGGCCATTCTGTTGTGCACGGTCGCGCAGATCGTGCTCGCCCGCAGCGCGCTGAGCACCGGCTACCGCTTCGGCGAGCGGACGGCGGCCCGGGTGCGCGAGCGCTTCCTCGACCGCGTGCTCGGCTTCCCGGCGGCGGTGGCCGAGCGCGTGCCGGCGGGAGACCTGGCCGTCCGCGGTACGAGCGACGTGAGCGCCGTGGCGACGACCCTGCGCGACGCGCTGCCCGAAGTGCTCATCGCGGCCGGCCAGGCATTGTTCGTGCTGGTGGCCGTCTTCTTCGTCTCCCCGCTGCTCGGGGTGATCGGCGTGCTGTGCCTGTCCGGGGCGGCCGTCGCGACGCGCTGGTACCTGCGGCGGGCCCCGGACGCGTACCTGGCCGAGCAGGCCGCCGGATCCGCCCTGGCCGACGAGCTGACCGCGACGCTGACGGGCGCCCGGACGGTCGAGACCCTCGGGCTGGCCGAGCGCCGGCTGGCGTCGGGCCGCGCGGCGATCGAGCGCGCCTACCGGGCCCGGCGGCGGACCCTCGCGCTGCGCACGGTGTTCTTCCCGGCGGTCGACGTCTCGTACGTGGTCCCGGTCGTCGCCGTGCTCCTGGTCGGCGGCATGCTGCACACCCGCGGCGACATGTCGCTGGGCGCGGTGGCGGCGGCCGCCCTCTATCTGCGACAGCTGGCGGCGCCGCTCGACGCCATCCTCGTCTGGCTGGAGCAGTTGCAGAGCAGCGGCGCGTCCTTCGCCCGGCTGGAGGGTCTGGCCACCTTGCCGCTGGTCTCGCCACCCGCGTCGGCGCGGCCGCCGGGCGGGGACCAGATCGAAGTGCGCGGCGCGCGGTACGCCTACGACGGCGGCCGGGACGTGCTGCGCGGCGTGGATCTGACCGTACGCCCGGGGGAACGGCTGGCTGTCGTCGGTCCGTCCGGGGCGGGCAAGTCGACGCTGGGCCGCCTGCTCGCCGGGGTGGACCGGCCGCGCGCCGGCGCGGTGACGGTCGGCGGGGTGCCGATCGCCGACCTGCCGCCCGGGCTGCTGCGCCGGCAGGTGGTGCTGGTGACCCAGGAACACCACGTCTTCCGCGGCACGCTGCGCGACAACCTGATCCTGGCGGCCGAGGCGCCGGACCGCCAGCTGTGGCGCGCGCTGGCCGTGGTCGGCGCCGACTGGGCCGCCGAGCTGCCGGACGGGCTCGACACGCTGCTCGGCGGTGACGGGGTGGTGCTCGACGGCGCCTGCGCGCAGCAGCTGTCACTGGCCCGGGTGGTGCTCGCCGACCCGCACACGCTGGTCCTCGACGAGGCGACGGCGCTGCTCGACCCGGCGCAGGCCCGGGCCACGGAACGGGCGCTCGCGGCGGTGCTCCAGGAGCGTACGGTCATCGCCATCGCGCACCGCCTGCAGACGGCCCATGACGCCGACCGGGTCGCGGTGATGGACGCCGGGCGGCTGGTGGAGCTGGGGACGCACGACGATCTGGTGGCGGCCGGGGGCACGTACGCGGCGCTGTGGCGGACCTGGCACGGCTTCACCCGTCCGGGGGGTGCCGGGGACGCGTGACGGGCGAGCTGACATATCAGACATTAGGGTCCAGGGGTGTTGCGCCGTGCCCTGATCGCTGCCCTGACCCTGCTGGCGCTCGCGGCGTGCACGGCCTCCGCACCGCCCGCGCGCCCCTACGCACCCCGGCCGAACATCGTCTTCGTGCTCACCGACGACTTCACGCCCGACCTGATCCGCTTCATGCCGCGGGTGCGGGCGCTGATGCGCGCCGGGACCAGCTTCGCGCAGTACACGGTGACCGACTCGCTGTGCTGCCCCTCCCGCGCTTCGATCCTGAGCGGCAAGTACCCGCACAACACCGGCGTCTTCACGAACACCGGCGCCGACGGGGGCATCGGCGCCTTCCGGCGCGGGGGAGCGGACCGCTCGACCTTCGCGACCGACCTGCGCGCGGCGGGCTACCGCACGGCCCTGTACGGCAAGTACCTCAACGGCTACACGGTCGGCTCGGGCCACGTCCCGCCCGGGTGGCTGGAGTGGGGCGTCGCGGGCCCCGACGGCTACGCCATGACCGATTTCGACCTGCTCGAGAACGGGCGCGCGGTGCACCACGGCGGCTATCTCAACGAGGTGCTCACGGCGAAGACCCAGGATTTCGTACGCCGGTCCGTGGCCGCCCGGCAGCCGTTCCTGGTCGAGCTGTCCACGTTCACGCCGCATCGCCCGTACACGCCGGCGCCCCGTGACGCCCGGCTCTTCCCGGGCTTGACCGCGCCCCGGACGCCCGCTTTCGACCGGCTACCCACGGCCGCGCCCCGATGGCTGGCTGGTCGCCCCGCGCTGTCCGTGGCTCTCAAGGCCCGGCTCGACGACGCCTATCGCCAGCGCGCCCAGTCCGTGGTCTCCGTCGATCGGATGCTGGGCGCGGTCCAGGCCACACTGGCCGCCACGGGCGTCGCCGGGAACACGGTGATCGTCTTCAGCTCCGACAACGGCTACCACCTGGGCGAGCACCGGTTGGGTCCCGGCAAGCAGACCGCCTTCGAGACCGATATCCGCGTGCCGCTCGTGATGGCGGGCCCGGGCATCCGCGCGGGTGCCACGGTCCGCGCGCCGGCCCTCAACATCGATCTGCGCCCGACCTTCGCCGCCTTCGCCGGCCTGCCCCCACCCCCGGACGCCGACGGCCGCGACCTGTCGCCGTGGCTGCGCGGCGAGCGCCCCGCCGGCTGGCGCACCACCGCCCTGGTCGAACACCACGGCCCACCCACCGACCCGGCCGACCCCGACCGCCAGTCCTGGGCCGCCGGCAACCCCACCACCTACTCGGCCCTCCGCACGCCCCGCTGGACGTACGTCGAGTACGCGGACGGGTTCATCGAGTACTACAACCGCGCGCGGGACCCGTACCAGCTGCGCAACATCGCCGGAGCCCTGCCACCCGCCCGCCGCGCCGCCCTCCACCGCGAGCTCGCCGCCCTCACCGCCTGCCGGGCTGCCACCTGCCGCTGACGGCGTCCGTAGGATCGGCACATGTCGTTGCGTTACGTGGGCCGGCTGTCCGAGCTCGAAGGCCGCGCCCAGCTCCACCGCGGCCTCGCGCGGGCCGATGCCTTCCGCGTGCACGTGCCCGACGGCGACGGGCCGCTGAGCGAGGGCCGGCCGGAGTTCCTGGCTCTACCAGGGGTCGAGGTGGGCCCGTGGGACGGCATGCGGGACGCGGTGGAGATCAGCGGGCCGCTCACCGAGGACGCGCGCGAGCTGTTCCTGCGGCTGAGGCTGTGGGACTTCCAGCTCGTCCGGGCCGGCACGGTGAGCCTGCAGGTCGGTGACTTCGAGGACCTGCAGGTGGACGATCAGTCCTCCTGATCCTGCTTGCGGCGCAGCTCCTCCTCGCGGCGGCGGAGGTCGGCCTCCCACTTCTTCATCAGGTCCTCGTCCTCGCGGCGGGAGGCGGCCATGCGCCGCAGGAAGTCGGGGTCGTCGTCCGGCGCCGGGCGCTCGTTCTCCGGGAAGCCGCGGCCCGGGCGCCACAGCTCGCCGTTGCTCATGCGGATCGCGCGCGGCGGACGGCCCGCCACGAACCAGGCGATCGCGCCGATCGGCGAGAAGAGCAGGATGAGGAACACCCAGACGGTCCGGGGCAGGGCCCGGATGCCGCCCTCGTCGGCGGAGAGGCAGTCGATGAGGGCGACGACCAGCAGGGCCAGGTCGAGCAGCACGAAGAGCGCGGAGACGCGGATCATGGCGCTGATGCTCCCAGACAACTCCCAGCCGCGGGGTCCCTCCGAACGGACGAGGGTTTGACGTCGCCCGGGTGGGGTCCCTCCGGACGGGCGGGGGTTTGACGTCGCCCGGGTGGGGTCCCTCCGGACGGACGAGGGTTTGACGTCGCCCGGGTGGGGTCCCTCCGGACGGACGAGGGTTTGACGTCGCCCGGCCGGGGGGACGACGATCGGCGGCGGCCGGTGCCCGACCGGCCGGCCGACGACGAGGAGCGCGACCGTGACCGAGCCCGAGTGGGTGCGCCATGTGGTGTGGTGGCACGTCTATCCGCTGGGCTTCACGGGGGCGGTGCCCGCCCGTGATCCCGGAGCGGCGGGCGGGCTGCGCAGCCTGATCCCCTGGCTCGACTATGTCGTCGAGCTCGGGGCCAACGGCATCGCGCTGGGGCCGATCTTCGCGTCCGAGTCGCACGGGTACGACACCGTCGACTACTTCCGCATCGACGAGCGGCTCGGCTCGGAGGACGACTTCGCGGCGCTGGTCGGCGAGGCGAAGGCGCGCGGGTTGCGCGTACTCCTGGACGGGGTCTTCAATCACGTCGGGCGGAGCTTCCCGGCCTTCGCGAGGGCGCTCGCGGGCGGGCCGGAGCGGGCGTGGTTCCACTTCGACGGCGACGACTATGCCGACTTCGAGGGGCACAGCGCGCTGGTCAAGCTCAACCACGCCGAGCCGGCCGTCGCCGACCACGTCGTCAAGGTGATGACCCACTGGCTCGAGCGCGGCGCCGACGGCTGGCGGCTCGACGCGGCCTACGCCGTCCCGCGCGAGTTCTGGGCGGCGGTGCTGCCCCGGGTCCGCAAGGAGTTTCCGGAGTCCTGGTTCGTCGGCGAGGTCATCCACGGCGACTACCCGGCCGTGGTCGCGGAGTCGACGGTCGACTCCCTCACGCAGTACGAGCTGTGGAAGGCGATCTGGAGCTCGCTCAACGACGGCAACTTCTTCGAGCTCGCGTGGGCCCTGGACCGGCACAACGGCTACCTGGACAGTTTTGTCCCGCTGACCTTCACCGGCAACCACGACGTCACCCGCCTGGCCAGCCGCCTCACCGACGAACGCCACCTGTCCCACGCGCTCGCCGTGCTGTTCACGGTGGGCGGCACGCCGAGCGTGTACTACGGCGACGAGCAGGCGTTCCGCGGCGTGAAGGAGGAGCGGGCGGGCGGCGACGACGCGATCCGGCCGGCGTTTCCCCCGAGCCCGGACGACCTGGCGCCCTACGGCTGGCCGGCCTACCGCCGGCACCAGGCCCTCATCGGCGTCCGCCGGCGGCACGCTTGGCTGCACGGCGCGCGCATCCGGCGGGTCGAGCTGACCAACGACCTCTTCGCGTACGAGACCAGCGCCGGCCCCGACGACCGTCTGCTCGTGGCTCTCAACGTCGCTGATCGCCCCGCCGAGGTCGAAGCGCCCGGTTGCACGACCGTCGAAGCCGGTGACGGCCGCCTCGCCGACGCCACTGTCACCCTCCCGCCCCACGGCTGGGCCATTCTGTCCTGAGCGGTCAGGTGGCGCGGACGATCTCCTTGACCAGGGGGACGAAGGCCGGGGCGACGCTCAGTTCGCGGACGCCGGCGGCGATCAGCTTGGGGGCGGCCTGTTCGTCGGCGGCCAGTTCGCCGCAGACTGCTACCGGTTTGGATTGCGCGTTCGTGCAGACGGTGGTGATCAGGTCGAGCACGGCGGGGTGGAGGCCGTGGCTCAGGGCGGCCAGTGCCGGGTTGCCTCGCTCGGTGGCCAGCGTGTACTGGGTGAGGTCGTTCGTGCCGATGCTGAAGAAGTCGACGTGCGGGGCGAATTCCGCCGTATGCAGGGCCGCCGCCGGCACTTCGACCATCATGCCCACGCGCAGGCCGGGCGGCTCGGATCCGGCCAGGGCCTTGTCGAGGAGGTGGCGGGCCGCCAGCAGTTCGCCGACCGTCGTGACCATCGGGAACATCACGCTGATCGGCGTCTCGCGGGCCACGCGGGCCATGGCGAGGAGTTGCGTGGTGAGCAGGTCCGGGTGGGCGAGTGAGTGGCGGAGGCCGCGGAGGCCGAGGGCCGGGTTGGCCTCGGAGGGCGCCGGGAGGTAGGGCAACGGCTTGTCGCTGCCCGCGTCCAAGGTGCGCAGGGTGATGCGGCGCCCGCCCAGGGCCTCCGCGATCGATCGGTAGGCGGCGGCCTGGTCGTCGACGGTCGGGGCGGTGTCGCGGTCGAGGAACAGGAACTCGGTGCGGACCAGACCGGCCTCGTCCGCGCCGTTCGCCGCCGCGGCTCGGGCGTCCGCGAGGGAGCCGATGTTGGCGGCCACGGTGATCGGGGTGCCTGATCTTGTGCGCGCCGGGGCCGAAGCGCGCATGAGCGATTGTGCGTTTCGGGCGGCGGCGGCTTCGGCGCGGGCGCGGAAGGAGGCCAGTAGCGCGGCCGGCGGATCGACGGCCACCTCGCCCGTGCCGTCCAGGGCGACCAGGGTGCCGTCGGGTATTGACAGGACGGCGGGTCCGGCGCCGGTGACGGCCGGGATGCCGCGCGCCTTGAGCAGGATCGCCGCGTGGGAGGTGGGGCTGCCGCCGGCCAGGACCACGCCGGTGATCCGGGCCGGGTCGAGCGCGGCGGCCTGGGCGGGGGTGAGGTCCGGCGCGACGAGGACACCCGACCCGGCCGGCCCGGCGGCGGGCAGTCCGAGCAGCTCGCGCAGCACCTGGTCGCCCAGCGCGCGGACGTCCGCCGCGCGCCCGCGCAGATAGGGATAGCTCAGCGCCTCGAACCGGGCGGCGAGCTGGTCGACGGCGGCGGTCCAGGCGGGGGGAGCGGCGGCACCCGAGGCGATGCGGTCTTGCGTGAGCCCGGCGAGATCGTCGAGCAGCAGCAGATGCGCGTCGAAGATCGGCGACCGGAAGCGGCCGATCTCCTCCCGCACGGCCGCCAGCGCCTCCGCCAGGCGGTCTTCCTCCGCAGCAGCGTCGCTCACGAGATCCCCGGCAAGGGAACCTGCGGGATCCTTGGCAAGGGAACCTGCGGAATCCGCGGCAAGGGAACCCGCGGAATCTCCGGCAAAGGAACCCGCGGAATGCCCGGCACGGGAAACGGGGGAGACGTCGGCGGGACGCCATCGGACGGCCGGGCCGATGGCGATGCCGGACGAGGCGCCCGACGCGGCGGCGGGGGAGGGCGGGACGTCGGGTGAGGACACGAGGGCGACGATCCGGGCGGTCACCGCGTCCGCCGCCGGGCCCGAGGCGCGTACCGACAGGTGGTGACCTTGGAGGGCGCCCAGTGTCGCCACCGCGGACAGGCTCGACGCCGGCACCCAGGCCGAGCCCGTGGTGGCGTTGCGCAAGGTGACCCGCACGTCGCGGCGCCGGACCTCGGTCACCAGACGCGCCGCGGGACGGGCGTGCAAGCCGTGCGGATCGGCGACGGTCACCGTGACTTCCCGACCCGGAGGAGCGCCGGAGACAGTGGACGCCGCGTCAAGATCGGCTGGGGTGGGAGGACCGGCCGAGGCGGATGGAACGGCCACGCCGGGGGAGAAGGTGGGAGCGGAGGACGTACCCCCGGGAGGAGTGGCCGCGCCGGGGGAGGGGGCGGAGGACGTACCTCCGGAAGGAGCGGAACCGCCGACCTGCGCGACCTTGCCCGCCAGGCCCGCACGCGCTTCCTCGGCGACCTCCGACCGCCCGGCGCCCGCAGCGGCCGCGACCGTGGCCGCCACCAGCCCCTCCACCAGCGGCCCGGCACACAGCACCACCCGCGAGCGCGCCGCCGCATCGAGCAGCTCCAGCGCCAGCTCGGCGGAGAGGACGGCGCTGCCGAGGTCCATGAGGACGACCACGCCGTCCCCGCTGTCGGCGGCGGTCATCGCGGCGGCGATGGCTACGGCGTCGGTGCCGAAGGTGGATTCGTCCATGCCGGCGGCGATCTCGATGGTCACCGGGGCGGAGGCCATTTCCGCGGCCAGGGCCACCGCGGCGCGGGCCAGGGGGTGGCTGTGGGAGACCACCACCAGGCCGACCGTCATGGGCCGGTCAGGGTGGCCGCGGCGGCGGTCAGCAGCAGAGTGACCGAGGTGGCGCCGGGGTCGGCGTGGCCGGCGCTGCGCTCGCCCAGATAGCTGGCGCGGCCCTTGCGGGCGACCAGCGGGATCGTCGCCTCGCGGCCCTCCTCGGCGGCCTGGACCGCGGCGGCCAGCGCCCCGGCGAACGGCTCGCCGGCGGTCAGGGCGTCGTCGAGGGCGTCGACGGCGGGGGAGAGGGCGTCGAGCATGGTCTTGTCGCCCGGGGTGGCCTTGCCGCGGGCGGCCACGCCGTCAAGGCCGGCCCGGAGGACCTTGGCGAAGCCGGGGGCGTCGACGACGGTGTCCGCGGCGGCGGCCATGCGGAGGAAGGCCGTGCCGTAGAGCGGGCCGCTCGCGCCGCCCACCTTGCTGATCAGGGTCATGCCGGCCAGCTTGAAGAGGGCCGAGGGGCTGTCCGGCGGGTGCGCGTCGAGGGCGGCGGTCACGGCGGTCAGGCCGCGGTCCATGTTGAGGCCGTGGTCGCCGTCGCCGATCGCCGCGTCGAGGTCGGTGAGCAGCTCCCTGTTCTCCCGGACGAGCCGGGCGAACTCGCGCACCCACGCGGACAGGGCGGCCGTGTCCATCGGGCTCAGACCCCCCACCGCAACGCCGGCGTACGCACCGGAGCGTCCCACAACCGCAGCAGCTCCTCGTCCGCGCGGAGCAGCGTCACCGAGCATCCGGCCATGTCCAGACTGGTGATGTACGGCCCCACGAGCGACCGCGCCACCGGCACGCCGGCCTTGGCCAGCAGGTGCCCGACCTCGTGGAACATCACGTACAGCTCGATCAGCGGCGTCGCGCCCATGCCGTTGACGAACGCGATCACCGGGCTGCCCGTGTAGTCGAGGTCGGCGAGGATCGGGCTCACGAGCATGTCCGCGATCTCGCTCGCCGGGGCGACCGGCACGCGGCGGCGCCCGGGCTCGCCGTGGATGCCGATGCCGACCTCCATCTCGCCGGGCGGCAGGTCGAAGGTCGGCTTGCCCGCCGCGGGCACCGTGCACGAGGTGAGGGCGACGCCCATGCTGCGGCCGTTGGCGTTGACCTTGCGGGCGACGTCGGCGACCCCGGCCAGCGGGCGGCCCTGCTCGGCGGCGGCCCCGGCAAGCTTTTCGACCAGGACGGTCACGCCGACCCCGCGCCGCCCGGCGGTGTAGAGGCTGTCCTGCACGGCCACGTCGTCGTCGGTCACCACGGCCGTGACGCTGACGCCGGTCCCGGCCTCGGCCAGCTCGGCGGCCATCTCGAAGTTCATGACGTCGCCCGTGTAGTTCTTCACGATGTGCAGCACCCCGGCCCCGCCGTCCACGGCCCGGGTCGCGGCGACCATCTGGTCCGGCACGGGCGACGTGAAGATCTCGCCCGCGCACGCGGCGTCGAGCATGCCCGGCCCGACGAACCCGGCGTGCAGCGGCTCGTGCCCCGACCCACCCCCGGACACCAGACCCACCTTCCCGCGTACGGGGGCATCGCCGCGCACCACGACCCGGTGCTCGTGGTCGACGCGGACCTCGGGGTGGGCGGCGGCGAAGCCGAGCAGGGCGTCGGAGATGACATCGGCGGGGTCGTTGACGAGCTTCTTCATCGGTGGCTCCTCACCGGAGGGCGACTACCCGCCCCTCAAGCTACGCCGCTCGACCGGCCGTTTCGAGGTCTTGTTTTCACGACACCGTGTCGCTATCTTTGCGACATGTTGTCAACAAAAACTGACCGCGACGAGCTGGTCGAACTCATGGGCCGCTATGCCGACATCGCGGACCTCAAGGAGTTCACCGACCTGCCCGCGAGCGTCTTCACGGACACCGTCACGCTCGACTTCTCCTCGGTCGTCGGGCTGCCCGAGATGACGGTGTCATTGGCTGATTACATCGGCGTGCTGGCTGCTACGTTCGCGCCCTTCGAAGCCACGCATCACGCCATCACCGGGCACGTGGTCGACATCGACGGCGACACCGCGACCGTCCACGCCCACGTCCGTGCCGAGCACTGGCTGCCCGTGGCCGAGGGGCCGGACCGCTGGCTGGTTGTCGGCTTCTACGACAACGACGCGGTGCGCACGCCGGACGGGTGGCGGCTCTCCCGCGTACGGCTGACGGCGATCCACCAGGAAAACGCGCACCTGGCCGCCGCCGTGCCTCAAGGCTGAGCCTGCCGGTCACGGTGCCGCGCGCGCCCGGTGATAGGTCGGCGGTGGCCTGGCGATGGGTCGGCGGTGGCCTGGCGATGGGTCGGCGGTGGCCCGGTGATGGGTCGGCGGTGGTCCGGGGACGGGATGGGAGGATGATCGGATGCCGCGGATCCGGGGAGCCAGCATCACCGAGCACCACGAGATGGTGTGGGCCGACCTCGCCGGGGCGGTGCGGCAGTTGCTCGCCGAGCGCGACTACGACGCGATCACCATGGGGCACATCGCCGCCCGGGCCGGGCTGGCGCGCAACACGCTCTACAACTACGGCGCCGACAAGACCGCGCTGGTGCTCGCGCTGGTCGAGCGGGCGGAGCAGCCGGCGGCCGAACGGGTGGCCGCCATCGCGGAGCGCGACGAGGAGCCGGCTCCGGGGCGGCTGGGAGAGATCGCCGAGGTGGTGCTGGAGGCTTTCCGGGACCCGCTGCTGCAGCTGATGTTCCGGCTGTTCCTGGCGCCGAAGGGTGTGGACGGTCCCATGCACGCCGTCGTCGCCGGGGTCGAGAGCGTCGTCCGGCAGGGCATCACGCGCGGGGAGTTCCGGGCCGTCGGCGACGTGCCGCTCGTGGTCGAGCTGCTCTCTGGGGTCATGCGCGCGGGCGCCGAACGCATCGGGCGCGACCCCGCCGCCCTCCCGGCCACCCTCGAGGCGGCGCGGGAGGTCATCCTCGGCGCGGTAATCATCTGATGCTCACCCCGCGCGGGGCCGACGATGCCTCAGCCCGTTGACGTAATCATCGGATGCTTACGGCACACCAGCTGCTCGTCGGTTGCTCGGCGCCATCTGGTAATCATCCGATGCTCACCGAATCCGCCGACGGGAATCATCCGATGCTCACCTCGCGCCCGGCGGGAATCATCGGATGCTTACGCGGCGACGACGGGATGGCGGACGGCGGCGTTGAAGAGGTAACCCAGCTCGTTGTAGGTCGCGACGTCCGGCTGGGTGTTCCCGTGAACGTCCGTGGCCCGCGCCAGCAGGGTGTGCGAGCCGGCGGGCGGGCGCCAGTCGAGTTCCCAGCTCTGCCACGCGACGCCGGGGCCCACCTGGCGGGCGCGGCGCCAGGTGGCGCCTCCGTCCGTACTGATGTCGGTGTGCTTGATCGGCCCGGCGGCGGACCACGACCGTCCGGTCAGGCGGGTCGTCCGCCCGGCGGGCAGGGTGGCGCCGCGGTCGAGCTCGAAGGCGCTCTTGATCGTCTGCCGGTCGAACGGCTGCCCCTCGGCCGGGAAGCCGGGGCCGAACAGCCGGTAGAACTGCGTGTTCCACGGCGAGAAGAGCGGCTCGGTCGCCACCTCGATGCTGCCCAGCCACTTGATCGACGCGATGCCGATCCAGTGCGGGACGATCAGGCGGACCGGCGCGCCGTGGTCCGGGGGCAGCGGCTCCCCGTTCATCTCGTACGCGACCAGGACGTCCCGCAACGCCTTGCGCACCGGCAGCGGCCGTCGCACCGGGCCGAGATCCACGCCGCCGGTCACGTAGTTCGGGTCGAGACCGACCGGCAGCACGTCGACGGCGTCGGGGCGCAGGCCGGCGTGGTGCAGCAGCGTGGCCAGCCGCACCCCGCGCCAGCGGGCGACGCCGATCGCGCCGAGCTGCCACGCGGTGCCCGAGACGGTCTGCCCCTGCTGCGTGGTGAAGAAGCTCCGGCCGTTGCCCGCGCACTCGACGGCGGTGGTCACGGTGGTCGCGGGAAGCGCGCGCAGCTGCCCGTACGTGTAATCGACCGGCCCCCGCCGCAGCCCGGCGCCGGTCAGGTGCAGCCGCCACGAGGCCTGGTCGATGATCGGGGTGCTCGTGTGGTTGCGCACGAAGAACCGGTCGATCGGCACCAGGTGGCCCTGGCCGGCCAGGGCGGACCAGCGCGTCTCCGCGTTCGTCCCGAAGACGGTGAACAGCTCCGGCGGCAGCGGCTTGACGATCGGGGCGGCCGCGGCCTGGGCCGCCGTGGGCGCCAGGGCCACGCCCGCGCCGGCGAGGGCGGTGAGTTTGAGCAGGTCACGACGGGAGAAGCCGCGTGCCTCGCCGGCCAGCCACTGGCCCAGGCGCTGCCGGTCGTACGTGCCCTCGTCCATCGCCGACGCTCCTCTGTGTACGGACGGTCACCGTCACGAGCATCCTAATCCGATCGGTCCGCTAGGAGAAGGAAAAGGCGTCGCGCATACCCGCTCTCATGGTCTTCATGCAGGCATTTCTTGCCAGAATTTGCACAACGGCAAGGAGGTAGCCGGGGCGATCGACGGGGTAGGTGAACGGGCGTAGCACACACGGACGAACCACCTTGGAGGTTGCCATGAGTGACCCGTACACGGGCGCACGCGCACCGGACGAGTCGCAGCCCTACGGCGAGGTCCCGATCACGCCGGCCTATCCCGCCACCACCGTCCCGGCCGAGCCGGTCTACGCGACCACCTACCCGGCCCCGACGACCACCACCACCGGCGGCGACAGCACCGGCGGCGGCGTCAAGGACCAGGCCAAGGAGAAGGCGGCCGAGGTCAAGGACCAGGCCAAGGAGGTCGCCGGGCAGTCGAAGCAGGCCGCCGGCCAGGCCGCGGGCGAGGTCAAGGACACCGTCAAGGAGCAGGCGCACCGCGTCGGGTCCGAGGCGAAGACCCAGGCCCGCAGCGTCGCCTCCGACGTGCGCGACCGGGTCACCGGCGAGGCCAGAAGCCAGACCGACCGGCTCTCCGGCACGGTCCGCGACATCGCCGGCCAGCTGGACGAGATGCGCGGCGACCGCGCCGAGGGCCCGGCCGCGGCCGTGGTCTCCCGGGTCGCCGACGGCGGCCGTCAGCTCGCCGACTACCTCGACCGCAACGGCCCCGAGGGCGTGCTGCGCGAGGTCGGCGACTTCGCCCGCCGCCGCCCCGGCGCCTTCCTCGCGACCGCGCTGGCCGCCGGCTTCGTCGTCGGCCGCCTGGGCAAGGGCGTCATGAAGGCCGACGAGGTCTCGCACCCGGACGCCAAGCCCGCGACCGATCAGTTCAGCTCCTACGAGCAGCCCTCGTACGACCAGGTCACCCCGGCCACCGGGTACCCGGCGACCACCACGACGGGCTACACCACCACGGGTACGGAGTACGCCGCGACCGGCACGGGCACGCCCGCTGTCGTCGAGGAGGACTACGTCGTGGTGGAGGAGCGCCCGGGCGGCCTGCGATGACCGCGCCGTACCCGGCCGACCGCGAGGAGCAGGTCACCAACTCCTCGGTCGGTGAGCTCATCGGCAACATCAGCGACGACCTCTCGCAGCTGTTCCGCCAGGAGGTCGAGCTGGCCAAGGCGGAGCTCAAGCAGGAGGCGTCCAAAGCGGGCAAGGCCGCCGGGATGCTCGGCGGGGCCGGGTTCGCCGGCTACCTCACCGTCGTCCTGCTCAGCTTCGCGCTGGTCTTCGGCCTCGGCAACGTGATGGACCTCGGCTGGGCCGCGCTCATCGTCGCGGTGCTCTGGGGCATCGCCGCCGCCGTGCTCTACAGCGTCGGCCGCAAGCGGCTCAAGACTGTCGACCCCGTTCCGCGGCGTACCGCCGACACCCTGAAGGAGGACGCCCGATGGCTGAAGAACCCGACCGGCTGAGGCAGGAGATCGAGCAGACGCGGGCCAAGATGACGCGCGACGTGGACCTGCTGGCCGAGAAGACCAGCCCCAAGCAGGTCGCCCGCCGCCGCTGGACCGCGGTGAAGGAGAAGGTCATGGGCAGCACCGAAACCGTGCAGGACAAGGCCGGCTCGGCCGCCGGGACCGTCAGCGACAAGGCGCATTCCGCGGCGAGCACGGTGCAGGACAAGGCGCACTCCGCCGCCGGCACCGTCAGCGACAAGGCGTCGGACGTCGCGGACGCCGTGAAGAGCGCGCCGTCGGCCGCCAGGCAGCAGGCCCAGGGCAACCCCCTGGCCGCGGGCATCATCGCCTTCGGCGTGGGCCTGCTCGCCTCGACGCTCATCCCGGCCACCGAGGCCGAGAAGCGCGCCGGGGAGCAGCTCAAGGAGCGCAGCGGCGACCTGACCGACAAGGTCAAGGAGGTCGCCACGGAGATCAAGGACGACCTGCAGGGCACCGTCCAGCAGGCCGCCGGCCAGCTCAAGGAGACGGCGACCGACGCCGGGCAGACCACCAAGGAGCAGGCGCAGTCCTCGGCGCAGGACGCCAAGGAGACCAGCCGCGACGCGGTGCAGAGCGCGCGTTCCTGATCCCGCGACACCCAACGCCGGGCCGCCACGGTGGCCCGGCGTTTGTCGTGCCCCGCCGCAGGAACGGCCGGCACCGTTTGCCCGGCCCGATCGCGGGAATCACCGGCACCGAGAGAGGGGATCATCATGAAGTTCGGATACAAGCTGTCGGCCGAGGGCTTCGGCCCCAAGGAGCTGATCCGGCAGGCCGTCCGGGCCGAACAGGCCGGCTTCGACTTCGTCGAGATCAGCGACCACTACCACCCGTGGCTGGACGTGCAGGGTCACTCGCCCTTCGCGTGGACCGTGCTCGGGGCGATCGCGGCCAGGACCGAGCGCATCGGCCTGGCCACGGGCGTCACCTGCCCGACCGTGCGCTACCACCCGGCGATCATCGCCCAGGCCGCCGCGACCCTGGCGATCACCTCGGACAACCGGTTCACGCTGGGCATCGGCTCCGGCGAGCGGCTCAACGAGCACGTCGTCGGCCAGGGCTTCCCGAGCGTCCGCGGGCGCCAGGAACGGCTCCGCGAGGCCCTCGAGATCATCAAGCTGCTGTGGCAGGGCGGCTACCAGTCGTACGAGGGAAAGCATCTGCAGCTCGAGGACGCCCGCGTCTTCGACCTTCCCGACGAGCTGCCCGTGATCGCGGTCGCCGCGGGGGGCAAGGACGCCGCCGCGGTCGCCGCCGAGCTGGGCGACGGTCTCTTCGCGACCGAGCCGCGCGCCGACATCGTGGAGGCCTACGGCAGCGCCGGCGGCTCCGGGCCGAAGTACGCCGAGGTGCCCATGGCGTACGCGGAGACCGAGCAGGCCGGCATCGACGAGGTCCTCAAGACCACCCGCTGGGCCCTCACCGGCTGGAAGGTCATGAGCGAGCTGCCCAACCCGGTCAACTTCGACGCCGCGTCGCAGACCGTGCGGGCCGAGGACGTCCGGGGCCAGTTCGCGCTCGGCCCGGACCCGGAGCCGTACGTCGAGTCCGTGCGCGAGTACACGAAGGCGGGCTTCGACCACATCGTGCTCCAGAACGCCGGGCCCGACCCGGACGGCTTCCTCGACTTCTTCCAGAAGACCCTGGCCGACAAGCTCCGCGCTCTCTAGCCGGCGCGCGCGGCCGTCGACCGGCGGCCGCGCGTACCGCTTCCGACAGATCGTTGCTTTCCGGGCCCGGGGCGCAGAAAGTGGTGGTGGTTCCGCTTCGTCACGAGAAGGGGAGAAATCATCATGAGAGTCGCCCCGGCCGCCGTCGCCGTGGTCCTCCTTCTGCCGGTCGCCGCCTGCGCCGGTGAGCCGGAGGCCGCCGCCCCCGCCCCGCAGACCGCCACCCACGAGCAGCATTCCGCCGTGGCCGCGCCGCCGTTGCGGCCCGGCGAGCGCTTCGCCGACCTGACCGTCGCCCAGCCCTACACGCCGGTGCCTCCGAACGGCGGCACCGACGAGTACAGGTGCATGGTGCTCGATCCTCAGGTCGCCCACCGCACCTATCTGACCGGCAGCCAGTTCGAGCCGCAGAACGTCGCGATCGCGCACCACGCCCTCGTCTTCTCCGTCCCGCCGGCCGGGGCCGCCGCCGCCCGGGCCCGGGACGCCGCGGACCCGGGGGAGGGCTACACCTGCTTCGGCGACGCCGGGCTGGACGACACGACCTGGGTCGACACCTGGACCCCGAACGTCGCCGAGACCCTGCTCGACGGCGACCTGGGCTACGTGCTCGACCCGGGCAGCCTGCTCATCCTCCAGGTGCACTACAACCTGCTGACCGCCGGTGCGGGCGGGCCCCCGGCCGACCGGTCGAACCTGCGGCTGCGCCTGACCGACGGCACGCCGCGCACCGTGGCCCTGGCGACGACCCCGCTCATGGCGCCGATCGAGCTGCCGTGCGGGACCGGCGAGACCGGTGCCCTGTGCGACCGGGCCACCGCGGTCGCCGACGTCGAGAAGCGCTTCGGCGACGCCGGTGAGGCCTCCGCCCTGCTGCAGCGGTGCAGCGGCGGCGCCGCGAAGCCGGGGACGACCCAGCGCTGCGACCACCCGATCCCCGGCCCGATGACGGTGTACGCCGCCCGCGGCCACATGCACATGCTGGGCCGCGCCATCTCGATCGAGCTGAACCCCGGCACGCCCGCCGCCCGGACGCTGCTCGACGTCCCGGCGTTCGACTTCGACAACCAGGCGCTCCGGGTGCTGCCCGAGCCGGTGACCCTCAAGGCCGGCGACACCGTCCGCGTCACCTGCACCCATGACGCGTCGCTGCGCCGGCAGATCCCGCAACTGCGGAAACTGCCGCCCCGGTACGTCGTGTGGGGCGAGGGCACGAGCGACGAGATGTGCCTCGGCCTCCTGACGACGTCGTCCGCCTGAGCGGTTTGAGTGACCTTGCGCCGGGAACCCCCCGATCCCGTTCGGCGATGGAGGTCAGATGCGGCTCAGGCGCAGCAAGCTCGACAAGCCCGGGTACGGGCGGCGGCGCAGCGGCAAGGGCTTCCGCTACGTCGACGAGCACGGCGACCCGGTGCGCGACGCCGGCGAGGTGGCCCGGATCAAGGAGCTGGTCATCCCGCCGGCGTGGGAGGACGTGTGGATCAGCCCGGACCCGCGCGGGCACGTGCAGGCGGTCGGGACCGACGCGGCGGGGCGCAAGCAGTACCTCTATCACCCGCAGTGGCGCGTCGCCCGGGACGAGAAGAAGTTCGAGCACGCCGCCGAGGTGGCGGAGCGGCTGCCCGAGATCCGGCAACGGCTCTGCTCCGACCTGAGCGGGCGGGGACTGACCCGGTGCCGGGTGCTCGCCGCGATCGCCCGGCTGCTCGACATGGGCGCCTTCCGGGTCGGCAGCGATCAGTACGCGCAGCGGGAGCAGGATCCGTCGTTCGGGCTCTCGACGTTGCGGCCGGAGCATGTGCGTACCCATGGGGGCTGTGTGGTCCTGGAATTCGTCGGCAAATCGGGCAAGGAGCACGCGACGCCGGTCGAGGACGGTGAGGTGTGCCAGGTGCTGCGTGACCTGCGGCGGCGGCGCAAGGGCGAGGAGCGGCTGTTCGCCTACTACGAGCCGGGGGCCAAGCGGTGGCGCGAGGTCAAGGCCGACGAGGTCAACGAGTACCTGCGCGAGATCAGCGGCGAGCAGATGAGCGCCAAGGACTTCCGCACGTGGCACGGGACCGTCAAGGCGGCGGCGGAGCTCGCGTCGGCCGGGCCGGCGTCCTCCGGGACGGCTCGCAAGAAGAACGTGTCGCACGCCATGAAGGAGGTCGCCGAGCTGCTGGGCAACACCCCGGCGGTGGCGCGCAGCTCGTACGTCGACCCGCGCGTCGTGGAGGCGTACGAGAAGGGGAAGACCGTGGAGGAGCCCACCGAGGAAGCGGTGCTGGATCTGCTCGGCAAGTAACGTTCACCTTCCCGTCACCGGTGCCGATGAGCCTGAAAGCTACGGTTGCCGGACGAGCGGGAGGGGTGAACCACCATGGCTCATCTGCTGATGGACTTCGGGGAAGTGATCAGCCTCGCCCAGCGCGAGACCGACGTCCGGTCGATGGCCCTGGCCGCCGGGGTGCCGCCGGCCGAGTTCACCGCCCGCTACTGGGAGTGCCGGCGCGACTACGACTGCGGGCTGAGCGCCCTCGGTTTCTGGACGGACGTGCTCAACGGTCCGCCCGGCGGCCAGCTGCTCGCCCATCTCGTCGAGCGGGACGTCTCCAGCTGGCTCTACCTCAACCCGGTGACGATGCAGCTGCTCGGCCGGGTGCACGCGGCGGGCGTACCCGTGTCGTTGCTCTCGAACGCCCCGCGCGAGCTGGCCCGCGAGCTGGACCGGCACGATGCCCTGCGGACCTTCGCCCACAAGCTCTACAGCGCCGACCTGGGCGTCGCCAAGCCGGACCCGGCCGTCTATCTGAAGGCGCTCGCGGTGCTGGGCGAGGCCCCGGCCGACGTGGTCTTCGTCGACGACCGCGCGGAGAATGTCGCCGCGGCGGCCGCGCTCGGCATCCGGGCGATCCGGTTCACGGAGACGCCCGAGTGCCTCGCCGAGATCGAGCGAGCGGTCAGCTTCTCCGCCTGACCGCCAGGGCCAGGGGCACCAGCGCCGGGCCGGTGACGGCGACGAAGACGGCGATCACCCCGAGGTTCGGCCACGACGGCTCGCCGTCCGTCGCGCGGGCGAGCGGGTGCAGCGACAGCATGCCGAGCGGGGTGGCGAGGATCAGCAGCGCCCAGCCGCCGCGGCGGCCGTGGACGACGGCGAGGGCCATCGCGATCAGCAGCAGCGCGGTCCCGGCGATCGCGAGCACCTGGGTCGGCTGCGGGCCGTAGTAGTCGCCGCCCGGCAGCTGCCACGCGGCCGCGATGGCGGTCACCGTGCCGGCGGCGGCGGGCAGCAGGCGTACGGTGGCCGGCGCGCGACCGGACCCGGCCAGCGCGACCACCCCCAGCGCCACCTGCGGCACCAGCACGAAGACCGGCGGCCGGGGCAGCCCCGTCAGCGCGGCCACCGGGAGCACGGCGACGGTCAGCGCGAGGGCCCCGCCGACCGCGAAGCGCGTCCACGGGCCGGCGACGGCATAGCCCAGGGCGGCGACCAGCCACGCGAGCCAGGCCGCGATCCCCAGCGACGCGAACGGCCCGGCCCCGGGCAGGAACGGCAGCGGCCGCACCTCGATCACCGACCAGGCCGCCGCGAGCGCGGTCGCCGTCAGCAGGGCGAGCGCCGCGGCGAGCCGGAAGCCGGGCAACAGGGCGGCGGCACCGGTCGAGCGCAGATGAGCCCGTACGCCCCCCGCGGCGAGATCGGCCACGTCGGCGGCCGACGGCCAGCGGCGGCCCGGCTCGGCCAGATCGAGGTACGTGCCGACGACCTCCCGCCCCCGGCCGAGCCAGTGATCGGCCGGGTAGCACAGGCGCACGACGGCCAGGTACCGGCGCTCCAAGGGGCTCATGGCCGGTCAATATAGACGCATCAGGCGGTCACCAGCGCCGGGCTGAGCCGGCCGGCCCGCAACTGGAGGATCGCGGACACCTCGGACAGCCCTTCGGTGCGGTGGGTCAGCAGCAGCACGGTCCGCCCGCGCGCCGCGCCGAGCAGATCGGTCATCAGTGCCGCGGCGGCCGCCTCGTCGAGGCCCTCGGTCGGCTCGTCCAGGATCAGCAGCTCCGGATCGGCCAGCAGGGCCCGCGCGGTGGCCAGCCGGCGGCGCTGACCACCGGAGATTGTGCTGCCGCCGGTGCCGAGCCACGTGTCCAGGTCCCACGAGCCGAGACCCACCCGGCCGAGCGCCGCGTGCAGCTCGTCGTCGGTCGCTGTGCGGCGGGCCAGACGCAGATTTTCCCGTACGGTCGACGCGAACACATGATCGGTCGCGTCCCCCACGAGGATCGTCCGCCCGGGTCGCGTGACGGTGCCGGCGCGCGGCTCGAGCAGCCCGGCGAGGACTGCGGCGAGCGTGGACTTGCCGCCGCCCGAGGGGCCGAGGATCGCGACGCTCGTGCCGCGGGGGATGTCGAGATCGACGCCGCGCAGGGCGGGGGGCTGCTCGGGGTCCCATCCGGCGACCACGTCTCGTAGCTCGGTGTCGCCGGTGTGAATCTTGTTTTCGGACAATTCGGGCGCTCGCTCGAATGCTGCCAGGCGCTCGTCGGCGCCCCGGGCGCGGCGGCGGGCCACGGCGGCGTCGGGCAGGGTGGCGACCGGCTCGCCGAGAGCGACGACGCCGAGCAGGAGCACGGCCGCCCACTCGGCGTTGGTCGCCGGGTAGAGCACGAGGGCCGCGCCGGCGACGGCAATGCCCCAGCCGAGGATGCCCAGGGCGTTCGCGGCGCCGGCTGTCCGGGCTGCCCGGGCCTCCAGCTTCTCCAGCGCCCGGCTGCGGTTCCCCGGGACGGGCGAGTCCTGCCCGGCCAGTTCCTCGATGCCGTCGACGGTCTCGACCACGGCGTCGCGCAGCCGGGAGCGGGCCCGGCCGGTGGCGGCGTCCACGCGTCCGGCCTGCCAGGCGGCGAGGGCCGGGGCGGCGACACCGGAGATCAGCAGGCCGATCCCGAGCGGAACGGCGAGCAGCGGCGTCGTGCCGGCCGCCACGGCCGCGGCCACCACGAGGGTGATCGCGGCGGTGAGCAGGGGCAGGCGGCCGCGCAGGAGACCGTCGGTGCGGGCGTCGACGTCGTCGGCGATCTTGGTGAGGAGGTCGCCGCGCCGGTGCATCTTCGGGCCCGGGACGCGGGGGATGAGGCCGGCGTAGACCCGGGCCCGCCAGTCGCCGAGGCGGGCGAAGGCGACGTCGTGGGCGACGAGACGTTCGAGGTAGCGGAGGAGGGGGCGGGCGACGGCCGAGCCGCGGACGAGGACGACCGCGGTGGCGAGGGTGAGGACCGGGGGGAGGGTGGCGGCGCGGACGAGGAGCCAGGCGGCGGCGCCGGTGAGAACGATGCCGGCGAGGGAGGAGGCGGCCCCGAGGGTGACGGCTGCCGCTGGTGTCATGAGGAGGCGACGAGCGGCGGCCCTTTTCGCATCGGCGCCGGTCGATCCACCCCGCCCTCCCAGGGGGAGCCCCCGCTGGTCATTGTGGGGCATGGCGGGGGGTGTCTGCGTCGCGGCCTGTGGACAATCCGCGTCTGTGGACAACGCCGCAGGCACGCCGGCCGACGACGGCAACGCCGGAGAGGGCGCCGATTCCGGGGACGCGTCGGACGGGGGTGTCACGTCCACGATGCGGTCGGCGGCGGAGAGGGACGCCGGGCGGTGCGCCACGACCAGCACCGCGCATCCCCGGTCGGCCGCCGCGCGGAGCTGGGCGATCACCAGGCGTTCCGACTCCGCGTCGAGGTGGGCGGTCGGCTCGTCGAGGAGCAGGACCGTCGGCCGGCGCGAGGCCGCGCGGAGCAGAGCCGCCAGAGCCAGCCGCTGGCGCTGGCCCGACGACACGCCCGCCCCCGCCTCGCCGAGCACCGTCGAGGGGGTCACCTCGTGCTGCAGGCCCACCATCACCAGGGCCTCGTGGATATCAGCGGATGACAACCCGGGGAAGACATCGGCGACCGTACGGGTGTGGGGGAGGGTCGGCCGCTGGGGAAGGTACAGAACACCCGGACCGGTCACTTCGACGCGCCCGGTTATCAGTGGCTGCAAACCAGCCAGCACGCGCAGGGTTGTTGTCTTGCCCGCGCCGGACGGGCCGCGCAACGCCACGATCTCGTGGTCGCGCACGGCCAGCGCAGGCAGGTTCAGCACCGGGCGGTCGCCGTGGCTGACGTGCAGGCGGGTGGCGTACAGGCTGGGCTGTCCCGGGGCGGACAGCACGGGAGAGACGAAAGCAGCGTCGTCGGTCAGCACCTCGTCCACGTCTCCGATCACCGCGGACGCGTCCGCGCTCGCATGGAAGCGGGCCGCCATCTCGCGCAGCGGCCGGTAGGCCTCGGGGGCCAGGAGGATGACAAGCAGGGCGGTGCCCAGCGGGAGGGAACCGTTGGCCACGCGCAGGCCGGCCTCGACCGCGATCAGGCCGACGGACAGCGTGCCCACCAGGTCGAGAGCGGTCGAGGAAAGGAACGCGACGCGGAGCACGCGTACGGTGGCGGTCCGGTGTTTGTCGGTCATGTCGCGCACGACGTCCACCTGGGCGGCGGCCCGCCCGAAGACGCGCAGCGTGGGCAGGCCGCGGACCACGTCGAGGAAGTGGCCGGCGAGGCGGGCGTCGGCCTGCCACGCCTGCCGGGCGCGGGCCGCGGTGGCCCAGCCGATCAGCGCGCCGAGCACGGGCAGCAGGGGCAGCGTGACCAGGGCGATCAGCGCCGACGCGGGGTCGGCGAGGAACATCGCGACCAGCACGAGCGGGGGCAGCGCCACGCCGAGCACCAGCGCCGGCAGGTAGCCGGAGAACCACGGCTTGAGCGCGTCGAGACCGGAAGTGAGCACGGCGGTGAGGCGCCCGCTGCCGTACGAGGCGACCCACGCCGGGCCGTGCCGCAGGGTGGCGGCCAGGACCGAGCGGCGCAGCTCACCGGTGACGCGGGCGGCCGTGCGCTGGGCGACCACCTGCTCAGCCCAGGTGAGGGCCGCCCGCAGCGCGAACGCCGTCACGAGCAGGCCGATCGCGCTGTGCCCGGTGACGGTGCGGGCCAGGGCGACAGCGAGGGTCACGGTGGCTGCCGCCTGTCCGGCTCCGATCAGAGCCGAGACCCCGATTCCCGTACGCCCGGAGCGCGCGTGCCGCAGCAACCGCGGATCGATCGGAGCCCGGCTGACGGTGCTCCCGGCGGCATCCGACCGTGCGGGGGCGGGCGCGCTCACGAGGGAACCCGTTCACTGGCGACCCGCTTGCGGAACACCCAGTACGAGAACGCCTGGTACACGAGCACCCCGGGCAGCACGACCGCCCCCACGACGGTGATCAGCTTGAGCGCCGAGTCCGTCGCCGCGGCCCCATCCCGGGTCAGCGACCACGCGTCGTTCAGCGTCGACCGCAGGATCACGTCCCCGTGCACGGTGAAGACGGCCACGGTGCCCAGGGCGACGCCGGCGGCAGTGACGACGAAAGCCACCAGTTCCCGCCGGGCGACGACCGCGATGATCACAGCCAGGGCTGCGCCAAGAAGCATCAGCGGATGATTACCAAGCAGACCCAGGGCGACAAGGACGACGGCAGCAGCACCGGCCAGCCGGACCCCGAAGGAACGGGCCCGGGTCCGCACCGGTCCACTGGTCCGCAGCGCGAGGAAGGTGGACCCGAGCAGCAGCGCCGCCAGGAGGGCGATCAGCGCGCCGATCAGAGCGGGACCGGAGAACAGCGGCCCGAGGGTGCGGCTGAGACCCGTACCGGTGACCTGTCCGTCCGCGCCCAGGGCCAGACCGTGGGTGAGAATGCCGAGCACCGCGCCCCACAGCAGCACGATGCCGGTGGACGATCCGGCCAGGGCGGCGTCGGCCCGGCGCCGGTAGCGCTCGCCGCCGCCCTTGCCGCGGAACTCCAGCGCCACGCCGCGCACCGCGAGCAGCAGCAGGATCGCGACCATGGGCAGGTAGAGGGCGCTGAGCATGGCCGCGTACCAGGCGGGGAAGGCCGCGAACGTCACGCCGATCGCCGCGACCAGCCAGACCTCGTTACCGTCCCAGAACGGGCCGACCGTGCGGACGATCGCGCCGCGCTCGTGGTCGTCGCGGCCGAGGACCGGGCCGAGGATGCCGACGCCGAAGTCGAAGCCCTCGAGCACGAAGAACAGCACCCAGCAGAGCACGACGAGCGAGAACCAGAGGGTGATCACAGGTCTCTCCTAGTAGACGGGAGCGGCTTCTTTTTCCGGCGCGGGGGACACAGGCGAAGGGTGCAGCCGCTGGCGGGAGAGGTGGCGGACCAGGCGGTACCAGACGACGGCGAGGATGCCGTAGATCAGCGCGAAGCCGGCCAGGGACGCCACCACCTCGCCGCTGGTCAGCCCGGGCGAGATGCCGTCGGCGACCTTGCTGATGCCGAAGGCGATCCACGGCTGGCGGGCCGTCTCGGTGAAGATCCAGCCGAAGGTGTTGGCCGCGGCGGGCAGGATCGGGATCAGCGGCAGGAAGCGCAGGAGCTGCCGGTCGTACCACCGCTTCGGCTCGCGGCCCTTCCGGGTGAGCCACAGGTAGTACGCGGCCACCACCATCGCCAGCATGCCGATGCCGATCATGGCGCGGAACGTCCAGAACGCCACCGGGATCATCGGGATGTAACTGCCCGCGCCGTACTGGGCGGCGTACTGCTCCTGCAGGTTGTTGATCCCCTGCACCTCGGAGTTCCAGTCGCCGGTCGCGAGGATCGACAGCAGGTGCGGGATGTCGATGGTGAAGTAGGGCTCGCTGCCGTCGAGCTTGCCCAGCGCGAAGGCGGAGAAGGGTGCGCCGGTCGTCGTCTCGTACAGGGCCTCGGCGGCCGCCATCTTCATCGGCTGGACCTCGGTCATGACCTTGCCGAGGTGGTCGCCCGTGATCGCGGTGAAGGCGCCGCCCACGACGGTCAACCAAGCCCCCAGCCGAGCCAGCGTACGGAACCCCGCCTCACCCGCGGCCCGGAAGCGCCACACCCCGAGGGCCAGCAGCAGCGACCCGCCCGCCATCAGCGCACCGGCCATGGTGTGCGGGAAGGCCGCCAGGTTGACCTTGTTGAGCAGCAACGCCCCGAAGTCGTCGAGGTGCGCGCGCCCCGTGACAGGGTCGAGCGAGTAGCCGACCGGGTGCTGCATGAACGAGTTGGCGGCCAGGATGATGAAGGCCGACAGGACCGTGCCGACGGCGACGATCACGATCGTGGCGGCGTGCAGCTTGCGGGGCAGCCGGTCCCAGCCGAAGTACCACAGGGCCAGGAACGTGGCCTCGAGGAAGAAGGCGAGCATGCCCTCGATCGCCAGCGTCGGCCCGAAGACGTCGCCGTAGAAGGTGGCGAAGTTGCTCCAGCCCAGGCCGAACTGGAACTCCTGGACGAGGCCGGTCACCACGCCGACGGCGAACGTGACGATGAGCAGCTTGCCGACGAACTTCGTCAGGTCCTTGTACTTGTCGTTCCCGGTGCGCAGCCACGTCAGCTGCAGGCCGGCCGCGGTGGCGGCGAGGCTGATCGACAGCGGCACGAAGAAGTAGTGGTAGATCGTCACGACCGCGAACTGCAGCCGGGTCAGGTCGAGCACGTCCACGATGATGGCCCTCTCTACGACGTCTCGTAGTAGATACTACGCGTCGTAGTACGACGCGCTGCAGTAGACTTCTGTCACAGTCTTTAGTCCGCTCAAAGGGCGGTGGTGGGGAGGTTGGAAGGGATGGCATTGGGGGATCTCGAACGCGACATCATGCAGCAGTTGTGGACGGCGGAAGAGCCGCTCACCGTGCGGCAGGTGCACGAGGCGCTCAGCGAGACCCGAGATCTCGCCTACACGACTGTCATGACCGTGCTCGACCGCCTCGCCAAGAAGGGCGTGGTCACCCAGCACAAGAAGGACCGCGCCTACCGGTACGCGCCCGCGCAGTCCCGTGAGGAGATGACGGCCGCCCTGATGCTCGACGCCCTCAGCGCCGCCCCCGACGGCGTGCGCGACGCGGCCCTGGCGCACTTCGTCGGGCGGCTCGACCCGGGCGCCCTGACCGCCGCGATCGACGCGGCACGGAAGGAATCGGCCTCCGGCTCGTGACGGCGCTGCTCCTCGGTGCCCTCGGCCTGACCCTGTCCCTGCTGGTGCCGGGCTGGCTCGCCCGCGCCCGGTGGACCGCCCGGGCGCCCGGGGCGGCGGTCGTCCTCTGGCAGGCCGTCACGCTGGCCGGCATCCTCTGCGCGCTCGGCGTCGCCCTGGCCGGCCCGCAGGAGCTGGTCCACGAGCTCGGCTCCGGCCGGCCCGTCGGCTCGGCGGCCCTGATCGTGGCGCTGGCCGTCGCCTCGCTGATCATCGTGCGGCTGCTGGTGTCGCTGGTCCGGGTCACTTTGCGCTCCCGGGCCCGCCGCGCCCGGCACCGGATGCTCGTCGACCTGCTCGACAGCGCCGACGAGCACGCCGAGCTCCCGGCCGAGCTGCGGGTTCTCGACGGGCCCCTGCCGTTCGCGTACTGCGTACCGGGACGGAGCCCGCGGGTTGTGCTCAGTGGATCCGCGCTCAAGGTGCTGGACGAGCGGCAGGTCGGCGCGGTGATCGCCCACGAGCAGGCGCACCTGCGGCAGCGGCACGAGCTGGTGATGGAGTCGTTCACGGCGTTCTACCGGGCGGTGCCCCGGCCGCTGCGGAGCCGCGTACCCCTGGAAGCTGTGCATTTGCTCCTGGAGATGGTGGCCGACGACGCGGCGCGGGGCCACAGCGGCTCGGCGGCGCTGCGGTCGGCGCTGGAAGTGCTCGGCGACGCGGTGAGCCCGGCGGCCCCCGAGGATCTGAGCGGTTCGGCGGCCGCGGAACGGGCCCGGCGGCTGGAACGGCTGACGGGGGCGGACAACCGGTCCGTCGTCGTGGAGGCCTGTGCGGGGGCCCTCGCGGCCGGATTGCTGGTACTACCCACAGTGATCCTGGTGGTGCCCTGGCTCGGCCGGGCGCTCATGGCCTGGCCGCTGTGACTACTCACCGTTAAAGTTGGTGACGTGACGTAGGGGGTGCCGACCAGCCGTTCAGTTCGGCAAAGATCCGGAGTACGGTGGGTCCGGCCTGTCGGTCCCCCCTCGCTCGAGCCCCGGGCGAACCGGCACGGCACCGCCTAATCCAGCAGCGCCCGGCGCTGCAGTTATGAGCCGGGGACCCACCGTTCCTGGGGTGAAGCCGCAGCAGCATCGCGGCCGGGCGCGCTTCCCGTCCGAACCCGTCAGCTAACCCGGTCGGCGGCTGAGGGAAGAAAGGACACTGCACCTAGGTGAGACGGATTGGGGCGCGGCGCGCCACGATTCTGCGCGGGTTGCTCGGTGTCGTCGCGGCCGTCGGGGTGCTCCTGGTGCCCACCGCGGCTCATGCGACGCCGTCACCCGGGAGCATCGAGAAACAGATCGATGAGCAGTGGAACAAACTCGAGCCCATCATCGAGGAGTACAACAAGGTCCACGTCGAGCTGGGCAAGAACCAGGCCCAGCTCAAGAAGGTCAACAAGAAGCTGGCCCCGCTGCAGCTTCAGGTCGACCTCGCCATGGCGCAGGTGGGTGGCATGGCGGCCGACGCGTACAAGCAGGGTTCCCCGGGCGCGCTGAAGGCGATTCTGCTGGAGGGCAACCCGACGGGGCTCAACGACAAGCTTCTGTACCTCGATCTGATCGCCGCCCACCAGGAGGCCCAGATCGCGGACGTGCGGAAGCTGCGTGACGAGTACGCGGCGGATCAGCAGGAGCTGCAGACCCTCACCAACGCGGTGGCGGCTCGCGACAAGGACCTGTCCGCGAAGAAGAAGCAGATCCAGGGCAAGGTCGACGACCTGCAGAAGCTCAGGATCCAGGCGTACGGCGCCAGCGGCGTGGAGAACAAGAACTTCCGCCTCGGCACCGGGGCCTGCCCGGTGGAGTACGACCAGTCACCGGGCAACCGGGCCGCCCAGAAGGCGTGCAGCTTGATCGGCAAGCCGTACATCTTCGGTTCGGCCGGCCCGACCGGCTACGACTGCTCGGGTCTCACGCAGGTCGCGTGGGGTTCGGTCGGCGTCAGCCTGTCGCACTACACCGGATCCCAGGTCAACGCGGGCCGGGCGATCAGCCGTTCGGAGCTCCGGGTCGGTGACCTGATCTTCTACAGCCCGGGCGGGATCCACCACGTGTCGATGTACGTCGGCAACGGCTACATCGTGCACGCCCCGCACACCGGGGACTACGTCCGGATGAGCACCATCGACGGGCCGGGCACCCCCGCCTCGTACCGACGGGTGGGTTAGCTCGACCGGCACCACCGCGCAGAAGCCGTCACGACGTCGTGGCGGCTTCTTCGTATTCTGCGGTGGTGTCCGTCTTCGTGAGCAACGTGACGTCGCAATGGGGCGATGCCGGGGCGCGCTGGCTCGACGAGCTCCCGGACCTGCGCGCCGGGGTCGCGCGCGACTGGGGGTTGGAGCTGGGCGAGCCGTTCCCGCTGACCTTCCACTGGGTGGCGCCGGCGGGGGAGGGGCGCGTGCTCAAGCTGGGCGTGCCGGGCTCGCCGCATCTGGTCGCCGAGGCAGCCACGCTGACCTTCTGGGGTGGCGAGGGCGCGATCCGGCTGCTCCGCCACGATCCTGGACGCGGCGCCCTGCTGCTCGAACGCGCGACGCCCGGCACGACCTTGCGCTCGCTCGTGGCCGGCCGGGACGAGCAGGCCACCGCCGTCCTCATCGACGTGATGCGACGGTTGCACCGGCCCGCCCCGGACGATCTTCCCGTCGAGAACCTCGCGGACCGGGTCGCCGACTTCACCGCCCATCTGGCCCGCTATCCGGTGATGATCCGGTGCCACGCGACCTCGTCGAGCAGGCGCGCGAGCTGTACGTCGCGCTGTGCTCATCCGCTGATAACCACGTACTGTTGCACGGCGACCTGCACCACGAGAACGTGCTGCGGGCCGAGCGGGAGCCGTGGCTGGCCATCGACCCGCACGGCGTCGCCGGTGACCCAGGCGCGGAGATCGGGCCGATCCTCTACAACCCGCTGACCGGCCCTGAGCCCACCCTGTCGCTGCTCGACCGGCGCCTGGAACAGCTGGCCGACGGGCTCGGCATGCCGCTCGACCGGGCCGTGGCCTGGGGCTTCGTCCAGGCGGTGCTGTCCGAGGTCTGGGACCAGGACCACGGGCCCGTCCCCACCGGCCGCGCCCTCGACGTCGCCCTCGCCCTGCGCCCCCGGCTCTAGGCGGTGTTTCGCGGGGCATGACGGCCGCCGCCGGGCCCAGCTTCCGCCTCGCGGCGCGGTGCGAAAGGCCCGATACAACCCCGGTATCGAACCTTCCGCCCCACTTGCGAGACGAAACCTGGACCTCGCCGGCGACTCGCCCTGACCCACGAAACACCGCCTAGCCGCGGAAGTTGGCGGCGGCCGACACGTGCGCGTCGATCGTGGTCTGGTGCGCCTGGTCCAGGATGGCCGCCGACTCGTCGGACAGGGCGGTCAGGGCGGCGACCTCGGCCTCGGTCAGCTGCCCGGCGATCCCGGCCGCGGCGACGTTGGCGCGCAGGTGACCGGGGTTGCTCGTGCCCGGGATGGCCACCACGGCGGGGGAGCGGCGCAGCAGCCAGGCCAGCGCCACCTGCTCCGGCGTCGCCCCGAGCCGCCCGGCCGGACCGGTCAGCTCCGGGACGGCGGCGAGCCGCCCGGAGGCCAGCGGGAAGTACGGCACGAACCAGATGCCCTGCGCCTCGCAGTCGGCCAGCACCTCGACGCCGCTGCGGTCGAGCAGGTTGAAGCGGTTCTGCACGGCGGCGATCGGCGTCAGCCGCTGCGCCCGGGCCAGCATCTCGCGCGACGCCCCCGACAGCCCGATGCGCCGGATCACCCCCTGGTCGCGCAGCTCGACGAGCACGCTGAGCGCGTCCTCCAGCGGCACCTGGCTGTGCGCCCCCGGCATGTCGCCGCCGAGCCGCAGATAGGTCAGCTCGCTCACCTCGGCGCCCAGGTCGCCGAGCGCCTCGTGCACCTGGCGGCGGACGGTGTCCGGGTGGTCGGTGACGATCCACGACCCGTCCGGGCCCCGGCCGGCGCCGACCTTGTTGCCCACGATCACTTCTTCCCCGTACGGCCGGAGCGCCGACCCGATGAGCTGGTTCACCGTCCGCGGCCCGTACGCGTTGGCGGTGTCGAAGAACGTGACGCCCTCCTCGACCGCCAGCCGCAGCACCCGCCGCGCCGCCTCGGGATCCTCCGGCAGCCCCCACACGTTGGGCCCCGCCAGCTGCATGGCCCCGTATCCGATCCGGTTCATCGCGACTCCTCTTCGTATCACTGCTACGCCGACATGCGTAGCGGTGTTCCGTTCCAGTGATACGCCGATTGGCGTAGCATTGCAACATGGCCCCGACCCGGCAGCAGATCATCGACGTGGCGGCCGCGATCCTGGAGTCCGAGGGCGTCCAAGCGGTCTCGACGCGCACGGTCGCCACGGCGGCCGGCATCCGCGCCGCCTCGCTCTACCAGCTCTTCGGCGACAAGGACGGCCTGCTCGAAGCGCTGGCCCTGCACGCGTTCGACCTCTATCTGGCCGAGAAGAGTGCGCTGACCATGACCGGCGACCCGATCGACGACGTCCGCCGGGGCTGGGACATGCACGTCGACTTCGGCCTGCGCCACCCCGCGCTCTACGTGCTGATGTTCGGCACCGACCGGCCCGGCCGCCGCCCGCCCGCCGTCGCCGAAGCGGAAAGCCTGCTGCTCCGCTTCCTGGAGCGGATCGCCGCCGCCGGCCGCCTGCGGGTCCCGGTCACGCTCGCGGCCCAGCTGGCCATGGCCGCGATCACCGGCGCGACGCTGACCCTGATCGGCACCCCCGAGGCCGACCGCGACCCGCAGCTGGCGGCGCGCATGCGCGACACGCTCGTCGACTCCCTGATCACCGACCCGCCGGCGGCCCCGGACACCGGCCTCGCCGCCCGGGCCCTGGCCCTCGACGCCGCCCTGGCCGCGGGCGACCCGGCGCTGCGCCCGGCCGAGCTCGCGCTGCTGCGGGACTGGCTCGACCGGCTGGCCCGATGACGGGCGGCGTGTGATGGGATGGGGCGCATGGACGACCGGCCGTTCGAGGGGCTCGACCCCGCCACCCTCGCGGTCCGCGACCTGATCGGCGGCTCCCGCCGGCTGGTGGGCCGGATGGCCCAGCGCATGGACATGGGCGTCAACGACATGTCGGCGATCGGCGAGCTCGTCCAGCACGGCCCGATGGGCGCGTCGGAGCTGGCCGACCGCCTGGGCATCCGCACCGCCTCGGTCACCCTGCTGATCGACCGCCTCGAGCGGGCCGGCCACGTCCGGCGCGTCCGCGACACCGCCGACCGCCGCCGCGTCACCGTCAGCGTGACGGAGTCCGCCCGCGCGGCGTCCTACGCCGCCTGGGCCCCGCTGGTCCTGGCCATCGACGCCTACTGCGCCTCGCTCCCGGAGCCCGAGCGGGCCGGCGTCCTCATCTTCTTCGAGCACCTCACCGGTGTGGTCACGGCCCTGACGCGATGAACCCGGCCGAACGGGTGCGCCTCGGCCGCACCAAGGTTGAGGTAACCCGGCTCGGGCTGGGCCTGGGACCGCTCGGCGGGCTCTACGCGCCGGTCGGGGAGGAGCAGGCCCGGGCCACCGTGACCCAGGCGTGGCGGCTGGGCATCCGCTTCTTCGACGTGGCGCCCTTCTACGGGCACGGGCTGGCCGAGCGCCGCGCCGGGCCGGTGCTCGCCGGGCTGCCCCGGGACGAGATCACCGTGTCGACGAAGGTGGGGCGGCTGGTGCGGCCCGGGGGCGGGGACGTGGACGGGGCCTGGGCGGAGGCGGGCGGCGAGACGTCGGTGTTTGACTTCTCCGGGGCGGGGGTGCTCACGTCGTACCGGGAAAGCCTGGATCGTCTGGGGTTGGACCGCGCCGACATCCTGCACGTGCACGACCCGGACGAGCACTGGGAGCAGGCCTCGGGCGAGGCGCTGCCCACGCTCGCGGGGCTGCGCGCGGGAGGCCGGATCGGGGCGGTGTCGGCGGGCATGAACCAGGCGGCGATGCTCGCGGACTTCGTGCGGACCGGGCTGGTCGACTGCGTGCTGCTCGCCGGGCGGTTCACGCTGCTCGACCGGTCGGGCGCCGACGAGCTGCTGCCGCTGTGCGCCGAGCGGGGCGTGCCGGTGATCGCGGCGGGCGTGTTCAACTCGGGACTGCTCGCCGATCCGCGGCCGGGGGCCCCGTACGACTATCAGCCCGCGACCGCCGCCCAGCTCGCCCGGGCCCTCGCCGTGCGCGAGGTCTGCGAGCGGCACGGGGTGCCGTTGCGCGCGGCGGCAATCCAGTTCCCCCTTACGCACCCCGCCGTGGCGAGCGTGCTGGTGGGGGCGCGGTCGCCGGAGGAAGTCGCCGACGCCGTCCGGATGGCGCGGGTGCCGATTCCCGCTACGTTGTGGACCGACCTGGAGGAGAGCACATGAGGTATCTGCGCGTCGGACCGGCCGGACAGGAACGCCCCGTGGCGGCGGCGGACGGGAAGTTCTACGACCTGTCGGCGGTGACCCCCGACATCACCGGCGCGTTCCTGGCCGCCGGCGGCGTGTCGTCCGTGGCCGGGCTGCCCGAGATCGACATCGCCGGGCAGCGGCTCGGCGCCCCGATCGCCCGGCCCGGCGCGGTCCTGTGCATCGGCCAGAACTACGCGGCGCACGCGGCCGAGTCGGGGGCCCAGCCGCCGGTCACGCCGATCCTGTTCTACAAGGCCCCGAACACCGTGGTCGGCCCGTACGACGACGTGCTCATCCCGCGCCGGTCGGTCAAGACGGACTGGGAGGTCGAGCTCGGCGTCGTCATCGGACGGACGGCGCGCTATCTGGGGTCGCCGGCCGCCGCCGCCGCGCACATCGCCGGGTACGTGCTGTCCAACGACGTCTCCGAGCGCACGTTCCAGATGGACGAGTCCGGCGGCCAGTGGTCCAAGGGCAAGTCCGCCGAGACCTTCAACCCGCTCGGCCCGTGGCTGGTCACCCCGGACGAGGCCGGCGACCCGGGCGCGCTCGGCCTGCGCAGCTGGGTCGGCGGCGAGCCCCGGCAGGACTCCACGACCGCCGACATGATCTTCGACGTGCCGTTCCTGGTGTGGCACCTGTCGCAGTACACGGTGCTCGAGCCGGGCGACCTGATCAACACGGGGACGCCGCAGGGCGTCGCGCTGTCCGGCCGGTTCCCTTATCTGCGGGCGGGTGATGTCATGGAGGTCGAGATCGACGGCCTGGGCCGTCAGCGCAACCGGCTCCGGGAGGCGTGATGAGCTCTTTCGACACCCTGGTCGCCGTGGTCACCGGCGGCGGCTCCGGCATCGGCGCCGCCGTCACCGCGGCCTTCCGCGCCCGGGGCGCCCGCGTGGCCGTCCTCGACCTCGAGCCCGGCGCCCCCGCCGACGGCATCCTGCCCGTGGTGGCCGACGTCGCCGACCGCTCCTCCCTCGAACGCGCCGCCGAGCTGGTCGCCACCGAGCTGGGCGGCGCCGACATCCTCGTCAACAACGCCGGCATCAGCGCGGTCGGCACGGTCGAGGCCAACGACGACGCCGAGTGGCAGCGGGTCCTCGACGTCAACGTGGTGGGCATCGCGCGGACCACGGCGGCGTTCCTGCCGTACCTCCGGCGCAGCCCGCACCCCGCGATCGTCAACACCTCGTCGATCGCCGCCCTGGCCGGCCTGCCCCAGCGCGTCCTCTACTCGGCCTCGAAGGGCGCGGTCCACGCCATGACCCTCGCCCTGGCCACCGACCTGGTCGGCGAGGGCATCCGCGTCAACTGCGTCGCTCCCGGCACGGTCGACACGCCCTGGGTGGCCCGCCTCCTCGCCCGGACCGACGACCCGGCCGGTGAGAAGGAACGCCTGGCCGCCCGTCAGCCCACCGGCCGCCTGGTCACCGCGGCCGAGGTCGCCGAGGCCGTCGCCTATCTGGCCGACCCCGCCAGCGCCGCCACGACGGGCATGTCCCTCGCGGTCGACGGCGGCATGTCCGGCCTCCGGCTCCCGGCCCGCGGTCACATCCAGGGGGCCGGGGTCTCCTCCTCGAGGTAGACGACGGCGCCGTTGCGGCCGTGGCGCTTGGAGCGGTACATCGCGGCGTCGGCCTTGCGCATCAGGGTCTTGGCGTCGGTGCCGCCCGGGTAGGCGAGGGCCACGCCGACGCTGCAGCCGACGTCGAGCTTGAGGCCGGCCACCGCGGCGTTGCCGACGATGCCCTCGATGAGGCGCTGAGCGACGCTCAGGGCCTCCTCGGCGTTGCGGACGCGGGTGAGGACCACGCCGAACTCGTCGCCGCCGAGGCGGCCGGCCGAGTCGGTGTCGCGGGTGGTGCGCTTGATGACGCCGCTGATGGTCTGCAGGAGCCGGTCGCCGACGTCGTGCCCGTAGGTATCATTCACTGCTTTGAAGCCGTCCAGGTCGCAGAACAGCATGGCGACCGCGTGCTGGTACCGGGTGCCCTGGGCGAGGGCCCGCTCGAGGTCCCGGTTGAGCGTCGGGCCGTTGGCGAGGCCGGTGAGGCTGTCGTGCGAGGCCGCATAGGCGATGCGGTCCTGCGCCGCGCGGCGCTCGGTGATGTCCCGCTGGTGCGAGACGATCGCGTGCACGGCCGGGTGGGCCAGCATGTTGCGGGAGATGATTTCGTGCCAGTAGAAGGTGCCGTCGGCGTGCCGGACCCGCAGCTCGGCCGAGTGCTCGACGGTGCTGTCCGAGGCGAGCAGCCGGGCGAAGAGTTCCATCGCCGCGACCTCGTCCTCGGGGTGGTAGAGCCCGCGCAGCACCTGGCCGTGCAGCTCCTCCGGCTTGTAACCCATGACCGGCAGCGCGGCCGGGCTGACCCAGGAGACGGCGCCCTCGGCGTCGCTCATGGTGATGACCTCGGAGCCGTCGCGGACCAGGGCGCGGAAGCGGTCCTCGCTGAGCCGCGCGGTGGCGTCGGCCGACTCGCGCTGCGCCACGAACTGGCCGAGCGTGCGGGCCGTGGTCACCGTGATCAGCAGGACCAGGGCGGCCAGGCCGTGCGAGAGGTTGACGTTCAGATAGGTGTGGGCGAGCCCGGCGGCGACGGCGATCTGCCCCGCGACGATCGACGCGGCGCTGGACACCGCGGCCGGCACCCACGCCCGGGCGCCCGACCTGCGCAGGAAGGTGGCGAGGATGTGCACGTGGGCGATGGCCAGCAGGGCACCCCAGCCGCTCAGGTACATGGCGGCCGTGCACATCGCCATCTGCAGGCCGATGCGCAGCTCGAGGCGGCCCTCCGGGTCGGTGCCGGCCAGGCGGCGCTGCACCGGCGCCTGCTGCAGGACCGCGCAGAGCCCGAGGAGCAGCACCAATGACCAGACCGACGCCGTCCCGGCCAGCCCGAACTGGTGCAGCACGACGACGGCGACCAGGGCCAGGAGGGATTCCATCCCGTCTCGGGCGAAGGTCTGCAGCAAACGCATGGGTACGTCCCTCGTGCTCGCGGGCGGGCGGTGTTCCCTCTCCATCGGTCGCCGTGGCGCGCAGCAAAGCATCCGGGCGGGGGAAACTGGTCGCATGCGCATCGATCTGACGGGAAGAACCGCCCTGGTGTCCGGTTCCACGCAGGGCATCGGCCGGGCGATCGCCGCCGGGCTGGCCGCCGCCGGGGCCCGGGTGGCGGTCAACGGCCGCGACCGCACGGCCGTGGAGAAGACGGTGGCCGAGCTGCCGGAGGCGATCGCCGCGCCGGGCGACCTGGCCACGGACGAGGGCGTGGCCGCGGTGCTCGGCGCGGTCCCGGCGGCCGACATCGTGATCAACAACCTGGGCATCTTCGGGGCCACGCCCGCCCTGGAGATCACCGACGAGGAGTGGCGGCGCTACTTCGAGGTGAACGTCCTCGCCGCCGTCCGGCTCACCCGCGCGTACCTGCCGGGCATGCGCGACCGGGGCTGGGGCCGCATCCAGTACATCGCCAGCGACTCCGCCGTCGTCGTCCCGGCCGAGATGATCCACTACGGCATGACGAAGACGGCCCTGCTCGCGGTGTCGCGCGGCTTCGCCAAGGAGGCGGCCGGCAGCGGCGTCACGGTCAACAGCGTCATCGCCGGGCCCACGCACACCGGCGGCGTCGAGGAGTTCGTCTACCAGCTGGTCGACAAGAGCCTGCCGTGGGAGGAGGCGCAGCGCGAGTTCATGCGGCAGCACCGGCCGCAGTCGCTGCTGCAGCGCTTGATCGAGCCGGAGGAGATCGCCAACATGGTGGTCTATCTGGCCTCGGACCTGGCGTCGGCCACGACGGGGGGTGCGCTGCGCGTCGATGGCGGCTACGTCGACAGCATTCTTCCCTGAAAAGATTTGAGTACGGGCTACGCCAGGCGCGCGTGGCTACACCGCGAGCCGGGTGGTGCGTCGCGCCTTTGCCGCGAGTGCCGGGCGCAGCTGCCTACTCACCCGCTACGGCGTCTTCGTTCCCTTTGCCGCAAGCCGCTCCTCCTCGGCGGCTACGGCGTCTTCGTTCCCTTTGCCGCAAGCCGCTCCTCCTCGGCGGCTACGGCGTCTTCGTTCCCTTTGCCACGCGCCGCTCCTCCTCGGCGGCCAGGGCGTTCAACCGCACCGGCAGCGCCGGGATCCCGGTCGCCCCGGCCGGCGTGATCATCACGGCGCCGTCCGCGTCGGCCGGGTCGTCCAGCCCGCCGCGCCCGCTCGTCACGACCAGCGTGTCGCCGGCCAGGCACACGCTGGTCGGCTGCCGGGCCGGGACGGGAACGCGCCGGTCCGGCTCGCCGTCGGGGCGGAAACGCTGGACCGCGCCGCCGCCGAAGAGGGCGGCCCACACGTACCCGTCGCTGTCGACCGTGAGCCCGTCCGGCGCGCCCTGCTCCGGGTCGAGCCGCGCGAACGGGCGGCGGTTGCTCAGCTCACCCGCCGGCGACACGTCGAACGCGTCGATGTGCCCGAGCGGGGTGTCCGAGAGGTACATCACCCGGCCGTCCGGGCTGAACGCCGGCCCGTTGGCGATGGTGAGGCTGCGCAGAACCGTCCGCACACTGCCGTCCGGGTCGAGCCGGTAGAGCGCGCCGCAGCCCTTCGTCTGGTCGCAGGCCATGCTGCCCGCCCAGAGCCGGCCCGCCCGGTCGGCGATGGCGTCGTTCATCCGCCACTCACGGTCGGTGACGGGCTCCGGCTGCCCGAGCTTGGTTTCGGCGCTGGTGTCGGTTTCGGCGCCGGTCTCGGTCTTGGCGCCGGTCTCGGTCTCGGCGCCGATGAGGGTGAAGCCGGTGCCGGCCGCGGCCAGATACACGCCGGGCCGGTCCGCCACGGGCGCGATCGCCGCGAGGGGCACGTCGAGGTGCGCGATCTCGGTGAGCTGTGTCATATCGTCCACGGGGGTGCGGTAGAGCCGCCCGGCCGGGATGTTGACGAGGAGCACCTGGTCACCCACCCACCGGCCGCCCTCGCCCAGCTCGAACCGGTCCCCGCTCAGCACGTCGACGTCTGCCATGCCACCCCTCATGCCCCTTCGGCGGCGAATTCACCCTTCCGGCACTCAGGGCATAATCGCTGTTCATGAGCGACGCCCTGATCGACAGCCTCGCCGCCGCGGTGGCGGCGAGCCCGGACGACCTGCCGCTGCGCCTGCACCTGGCGGAGCTGCTGGTGGCGGCCGGGCGGACGACCGAGGCGATCGGGCACGCGGCGATGCTGCTCTCCCGGCATCCGGCCGACGCGGACGCGCAGCGGGTGATGGCGGCGGCGCTGCAACCGGCGTCTTCTCCTTCCGCACCCCCGTCCCCTTCGGCACCTTCGTCCCCGTCCCCGTCCCCGTCCGCGGCGTCTTACTCGGACAAATCGGGCGCCGGCGCCGGCGGCGGGGCGCCGGGCGGTGTCGACTGGGCCGCGCTCGAGGGCGAGTTCGCCGACGTCGTCCCGCCCCGCTTCGCCCCCGCGCAACCCGTCGCCGACCGCGCCTTCGACATCGAGCGCTCCGCCGTCACCCTGGCCGACGTCGGCGGCATGGCCGAGGTCAAGGAGCGCCTCGAGCTGTCCTTCCTCGGCCCGCTGCGCAACCCCGAGCTGCGCACCCTCTTCGGCAAGAGCCTGCGCGGCGGCATGCTGCTCTACGGCCCGCCGGGCTGCGGCAAGACCTTCCTCGCCCGGGCGGTCGCGGGGGAGATGGGCGCCGCCTTCGTCTCGCTGTCGATCACCGACGTGCTGGCGATGTGGCTGGGCAGCTCGGAGCGCAACCTGCACGAGCTGTTCGCGGCGGCGCGCGGTCACGCCCCGTGCGTCGTGTTCCTCGACGAGATCGACGCGCTCGGGCACAAGCGCAGCCAGCTGAGTTCGTCGGCGCTGCGTACCCTGGTCAATCAGCTCCTCACCGAGCTGGACGGGGTCGACGGCAGCAACGAGGGAGTCTTCGTGCTGGCGGCGACGAACGCGCCGTGGGACGTGGATCCCGCGCTGCGCCGGCCGGGGCGTCTCGACCGTACCCTCCTGGTGCTGCCGCCTGACCAGGCCGCGCGCGCCGCGATCCTGGAGTATCACCTGCGCGAGCGGCCCGTCGCCGGCATCGACCTGGCCCGGCTCGCGCAGGCCACCGATCACTTCTCCGGCGCCGACCTGGCGCACGTCTGCGAGACCGCCGCCGAGCACGCGATGCGCGACGCCGTCGCCACGGGCGAGGTGCGCATGATCACGCAGGAGGACATGCTGGCCGCCGTGCGCGAGGTGCGCCCGTCCACCGACGCGTGGTTCGCGACCGCGCGCAACGTGGCGCTCTTCGGCAACAGCGGCGGCGAGTACGACGAGCTGGCGGCGTACCTGAAGAAGCGCAAGCTGCTGTGACCCCCGCCTACGGCCAGGCCCGCTCGCTGCTGGAGGTCGGCCGGGACGAGCAGGCCGAGGCGACGCTGCGGGCCGCGCTGACCGACACGCCGGACGACCCGCGGCTGCTGCTCCTGCTCGCGTTCACGCTGCGCCGCCGCCGCGAGTACCCGGCCGCGGTCCAGGCCGCCGAGGCCGCGCTCGCCCTCGACCCGGCAGATCCCGACGCCCACGTCGAACGGGCCGAGGGCCTGTTGTCGCTGCTCCGGGCCAAGGACGCGGTGCAAGCGGGCGAGCAGGCGGTGCACATCGCGCCCGACGATCCGGCCGGTCACCTGGTGCGGGCGCGGGCGCTGGCGGCACTGCGGCGCTTCCCGGAGGCGCGCGAGGCGGCCGGCCGGGGGCTCGCGCTGGCCCCCCGCTCGGTGCACGCCCTGCTCACGGCGGCCGACGTCGAGCGGGACGCCGGCCACCGGGCCGAGGCGGAGCGCTACGCCCGGGCCGGACTCGCGATCAACCCCGACGACGGGTACGGCCGGTGGCTCCTCGCCATGCTGGACGCCGAGCGGCTCCAGGTGCGCCGATCGTTGCGTACGCTGAGTGACGTCGCCCGCGACAACCCCGCGCGACCGGACGTGCTGTCGATGACGTGGCCGTTGCGAAGCCTGCTGACGGCGCTGCGACGGTGGTTCTCGGCCGCGCTCGTGGTGGTCCTCGTGGCGGCGGTGGTCGCCGTACGGTGGGAGGTCGTGACGCTGCCCGCGCAAGTCTTCGCGGCGCTGGCCGGCTCGGTCGTGCTCGGCTTCGGCGGGCGCGTGTGGGTGCCGGCCGGGCGCGTGCCGTGGCGGGCGTTGCGGCTGGTGCCGCGGCTGCTGCGCCGCGCGGTGCTGGCCGGCGTGGTCACGGTGGGTGTGCAGCTTGCGCTGGTGCTGGCGTACGCGGTGACGGGTGCGTGGTGGCTCACGGTGATCGCCGTCGGGGCGGTGCCGGTGCTGTGCGCCCTCGGCCTGGTCGAGGCGATCGGGGCCCGGATCGAGGACCCGGGCTACAGGTATGCGATCGCCGACGTGGCTCGGGGTTTGCGGGAGTTCCGGGCGGAGCTGGCCCAGTGGTGGCGGGACACCCGGCGGGAGCTGCGCGAGGCGTGGCGGGAGGATCAGCCCCGCCGGTAGTCGCCGGACGTCTCTTCGGTGGCGCCACGCGTTGGTCAGCCCCGCCGGTAGTCGCGCGGTGTCTGCCCGGTGACCCGCTTGAACGCCGTGCTGAGCGCGCTCTCCGACCCGTAACCGACCTGCCGCGCGATGGTGCTCAACGTGTCGGAGGTCTCGGTGAGCCGCTGCGCCGCGATCTCGATGCGCCAGCCGGTCAGGTAGTCGACAGGTCCCGTACCGACAAGATCCTTGAACCGGGCCGCGAGCGTGGACCGGCTCACCCGCGCGGTGTGCGCCAGCGCCGTCACAGTCCACGGATGCGCGGGCCGCCGGTGCATCGCCCGCAGCGCCTCCGCGACGACCGGGTCCGCGAGCCCGGCCAGCCACCCGGCCGCCCCGCCGCTCCGCAGATGCAGCCGCAGAACCTCGACGAACATCACCATCGCCAGATGCTCCGCCACCACGGTCGCCCCGACGTCCCCGCGACCGAGCTCGGCCCCGATCCGCTGCAACACCCACCGCACGGTCGCCGCCTCGGGCGCATCACCCGGAACATGCAGAATCGGCGGCAAGTTCGGCAGCAAGAGCGTCCGCCCGCGCTCGTTGAAGGTGAACCCGCCCCCGATCACCTCCACGTCATCACCCACGCCGGCCCGCGCCATGGCCACCCGCTCGCCGGCCCGCGCCTCGGTCTCCCGCTCGCCGCGCCTCTGGTCCTCCCGTTCGTCGCCGCGCGTCAGGGCCTTCCGTTCGCCGCCGCTTGCCTCGGTCTCACGTTCGGCGCGCGTTTTATTTTCTCGTTCGTCGCCGCGCGTTTGGGCCTCTCGTTCTTCGCCGTGTGCCTCCGCCTTCCGTTCGCCGCGCGCTCGGGCCTCCCGCTCGCCGGTGCGCGCCGCGGCCTCCCGGAAAATCAAACTCGCCGGCACCGGGCTCACGTCCTCCGCGCTGGCCAGCACGAAGCCCCGCGGCTGAGTCAGCAGAAACGCATCGTCCTCCCGCAGCCGAATCGGCTCGCTCCCGTCGACGTGCACCAGGCAGCTGCCACGGCGCACCGAGTTGAACTTCACCCCGCCCGGCGCCTCGAACCGCACCGCCCACCGCCCGCCCGCCACCATCCCCGCGGACACGTAACTCGACGCCCCGGTCAGCGCGAGCACATCCTCAAGCGGATCCACGCTGCGCAGCCTACGCACCCTCCCCGCCGTCGCTCCCCAGCCCGCGCCCCGTCTCGTAGCGGACCAATGTTCGCTTAACGGTAAGAACTGGTCCCGCCCAGTCGAACGGTGTGACGTGAGGTGTCAGAAGTTCCTGGGACTGGTCGTTGTGGCACTAGGGGCGACCGCAGCCTGCTCGTCCCCTCTCCCTTCGGCCTCTCCCTCGATCGCGGCTTCTTCGCCGGCTCCGACCTCACCTCCCTCCGCCGGGTCTCCCGTTGCACCTTCGTCGTTCGCGCCTTCCCTCGTCCCTTCCTCGCCTGCCGTTCCTTCCTCTGTTTCTGCCTCGTCGGTCGCCGCTTCCTCTGCTGCGACGTTGATCCGGGTCATGCCCCTCGGCGACTCGATCACGATGGGCGCCGGATCCCGCCGGGGCGACGGCTACCGCACCGACCTCTTCCGGGCACTGACCCGCTCGGGTCTCCGCGTCGACTTCGTCGGCTCCCGCCACGACGGCGCCGGCCCGGACCCGGATCACGAGGGCCACTCCGGCTGGACGATGAGCCGCCTCAGTGACCATCTCGACGGCTGGCTGTCCCGCTCCCGCCCCGACGTGATCTTGTTGCACGCCGGAACCAACGATCTGCGCACCCCCACCGGCGCCGCCCGCGCACCCCAGCGCCTCGCCCGCCTCCTGCTGCAGATCTCCCGCGGCCGCCCGCACGCCGAGGTCTACGTCGCCAAGATCATCGGGAACGCCGACCGCGAGGACGGCCCCCTCCGCCAGCAACGCGCGGACGCCTACAACGCCCAGGTCCCCGGCGTTGTCGCCGCGGCCGGCCCGCACTTCCACGTTGTCGACCTCAGCGGCGTCCGGGGCGGTGGTGACATGGCCGACAAGCTGCACCCCAACGACACCGGCTACGCCCGGATGGCCGCCGGCTGGAGCACCGCCCTCCTTGCACAGTTCTAGAACTCGTGGCACGCTGCCTCCAAGGCTCTAGAACTTTGGAGGCAAAGTGCCGGGTAGATACGGCCCGTTCGGCGGCCGCTACGTCCCTGAGTCGCTCGTCCCCGCCTGCGCCGAGCTGGCCGGGGCCTTCACGTCAGCCTGGTCGGACCCGTCCTTCCGCGCCGAACTCGCCTGGTACTCGGCCGTCCACGCCGGCCGCCCCACCCCGCTGACCCCGGCCCGCACCCTTTCCGCGCACCTGGGCATCAACCTGCTTCTCAAGCGCGAAGATCTGGCCCACACCGGCTCCCACAAAATCAACAACGTCCTCGGCCAGGCCCTCCTGGCCCGCCGCATGGGCAAGACCCGCCTCATCGCCGAAACCGGCGCCGGCCAGCACGGCGTAGCCACCGCCACCGCCGCGGCTCTCTTCGGCCTCCGCGCCACCATCTACATGGGCACCCGCGACATCGAACGCCAAGAACTCAACGTCTTCCGCATGCGCCTCCTCGGCGCCGAGGTCGTCCCCGTCACCACCGGCACCCGAACCCTCAAGGACGCCACCAACGAAGCCATGCGCCAATGGGTAGCCGCCGTAGCCGACACCCACTTCTGCCTAGGCTCCGTCACCGGCCCCCACCCCTACCCCTTCATGGTCCGCCAATTCCAAAGCATCATCGGCACCGAAGCCCGCCACCAGTACGCCACCCTCCCGCCCCACCCCCTGACCCCAACCTTCTCTCCTCCCACCGCCCCCGGACCCGCACCCGCGCCGCTCCAGCCATCCGCGTCTCTCCACACCGCTCCTGGACCCGCACCCGCGCCGCTACAGCCATCCGCGTCTCTCCGCACCGCCTCCGCACCCGCACCCACGCCCATCTCCACGTCGGCGCCCGCGTCTGAACCTGTCTCCGCATCGCCGCCCGCGCCCGCGCCGCTACAGCCAACTGCGTCTCTCCGCACCGCCTCCGCACCCGCACCCGCACCCGCACCTGTGCCCGCGCCCGTCTCCGCTTCGGCGCCCGCGCCCGTGTTCGCACCCGTTCCCGCATCGATGCCCGCGTCCAGGTCCGCAGGTGTCGACGCATCGGCGTTCGCGCCCGGTTCCACACCAGTCCCGTCATCGGCGCCTGCCCCCGCACCGGTACCGGACGTCGTCGTAGCCTGCGTGGGCGGCGGCTCAAACGCGGCCGGCACCTTCACGGCATTCACCGGCACCACGGCCCGGCTGGTCGGCGTCGAAGCCGCCGGAGGAGCCGCCATGAGCCACGGCACCCCTGGCGTCGTCCACGGCACCCGATCGATGGTCCTCCAGGACGAAGCCGGCCAGATCGCCGAAGCCCACTCCATCGCCGCCGGCCTCGACTACCCCGGCGTAGGCCCCGAACACGCCCACTGGGGCACCTCCGGCCAGGCAACCTACGTCACCGTGACCGACGACGAAGTAGTCGCCGCCCTCACCACCCTCGCCCGCACCGAAGGCATCATCTGCGCCCTCGAATCGGCCCACGCCGTCGCCTGGGTCCTCCGCGCCGCCGGAACCCCCGACCTGCCCCACGGCTCAACAGTCCTCCTCACCCTCTCCGGCCGAGGCGACAAGGACATGGCCCAACTCGCCGAAGCCTCCCTGCTCGACCCGCCCCAACCCCCCACCGCCCGGCCACCCACACCGGACAAGCCCGCCCCCGACGCCGTCCGACCCCCCTTGCCCTCGTCCAACGCGTTCTCGCCCAACGTGACACCGCTCCACGAGGTCTCACCTGACGCGGTCTCGCTCCACGAGGTCTCGCCTAACGCGGTCTCACCTAACGCGGTCTCACCTAACGCGGTCTCGCCTGACGTGGCCGCGCCCGCCCGGAAGGCACGCCCGTGACCCTGGACCTGCGCCCGGGCGGCGCCCTCCTCGTCCCGTACCTCACCGGTGCCGTCACCGCCGACTGGACCGACCACCTCCTCGCCTGCCAGGACGCGGGCGCCGATGCCGTCGAGGTCGGGTTGCCCTTCTCCGACCCCATGCTGGACGGCACCACCATCCAGCTCGCCTCCGACCGCGCCCTGGCTCGCGGCGCGACCCCGGCCGGCATCCTCGACGACCTCGCCGCCGTCCGCGACCGCCTCACCACCCCTGTCATCGTCATGACCTACGCCAATCTCGCCCTTCGGGTCGGCCCCGCCCGTCTGGCCGCCGCAGGCGTGGACGGCCTGATCGTCCCCGACCTCCCGCTCGAGGAGTCGGCAGATCTTGAAGCCGCCTCGGCCGCCGCCGGCGTCGACCTGGTGCTCCTGGCGGCCCCTTCGACCCCGGACGACCGCCTGCACGAGATCTGCCGTCGCTCCCGGGGTTTCGTCTACGCCGTCAGCACCATGGGCACCACCGGCGAGCGCTCCCGCCTCGATCCGGCCGCCGCCACTCTCGCCACCCGCCTCCGCCACGCTGTCCGGGAGAGCCGGCCAGCCCCGCTGCCCGTACTCGTGGGCTTCGGTGTGTCGACGCCCGAGCAGGCGGCCGAAGCGGGACGCGCCGGGGACGGGGTGATCGTCGGGGCGGCCCTGATGCGTAGGGTGCTGGACGGGGCCACACCCGCCGAGCTCCGGCGCGACGTGGCGGCCCTGCGCGCCGCACTCGGCGTGCCCCGCCCTCCGGCCGTCCGCGGCGGGGAGGCCGGGCCGCCGTCCGACCAGGGGGTGTCCACTGCCACCGCGTACGCCGAAGTATCAGGTGATCGCCGATGACCTGACCAGCAGGATCCGCAGCGGCGAGCTGGCGCCGGACACCATGCTGCCGCCGCAGAAGGAGCTGAGCGCCACCTACGGCGTCACGCTCGCCACGCTCCGCCAGGCCCTGCAACGCCTGGAGAGCGAGGGCCTGATCTCCCAGCAGCCGGGGCGCGGCACCTTCGTGGCGTCGCCCCGGCTCGCCTACCGCCTCGACTCGCTGCGCGGTTTCGCCGAGGATCTGCGCGCCCAAGGGCAGACGGTCACCACCCTGATCGTCGCCCAGGACATGCGGCGCCCGCCGGCCTGGGCCGCGGCTCGCTTGAACCTCGCGGCCTCCCGTCGAGTGCTGCGCCTGGAACGTCTCCGCCTGCTCGCCGGCCGCCCCGCAGTCCACCAGCTCTCGTATGTCCCGGACCATCCCGGTGTCCACCTCGCCGACCTGGATTACAGCGGCGACAGTCTCTATGCCGTGTTGGCTGCCCACGGCCTCACCGCTCACCGCGCCACCGAGTCGGTCCGCCCCGGGCTCCTCGACGACGCCACGGCCACGCTGATGCACCAGCCGGCCGGCACCCCGGTCTTCGTCTCCGAACGCCTCACCTCCGACGCGGACGACCGTCCTCTGCTCCTCGACCGCGCCACCATCCTGGGCACCGTCATGGAGATCCGCACCGAGCGCGGCGCGGCCGGCCTCTCCATGCAATGGTCCCGCCACCAGTCCTGACCTCATCGGCGTTCCCGCCTGTGCTGCACGATCCCGCGACCCTCGCCGCGCAGAGCCACGAGGCGAAACAATCATCGGGTCCGTTGTCGTCGGCGTCTTCACAGCAACCTCGCGTCGTGCACCAGGACGGCCACCTGGCCCCGGTTGTTGAGACTCAGCTTCCGGAACACGTTCGACGTGTACTTCTTCACCGTGGTGAGCTCCAGGCCCAGCTTCTCGGCGATCGTGGCGTTGGACCAGCAACGCCCCATCGCCACCGCGACGTCACGCTCGCGCTCGGTCAGCTTGGCCACCTCGATCAACGCAAGCTTGCGCCGCTCATGGACGGTCGAGCTGCCGACCTGATCGACGAGCGAACGGATGACCTCCGGAGACATGCTCGGCGCGCCGGCCGCCACGGATCGGATCGCGGCCAGAATCTGCGCGGGCGGCGACTCCTTGAGAAGAAAGCCGCTCGCCCCGGCCCGCAACGCATTGAGCACGTACTCGTCGATGTGGAAGGCCGTCAGCACGATGATCGCGGGCGGCCGGACGCGTGCCCGCAGCCGCCTGGTGGCCTCGAGCCCGTCCCGGCGGGGCATGCGGATGTCCATCAGCAGGACGTCGGGCCGGTGTGCGTCGGTGATCGCCTCCGCTTCGATCCCGTCCGCGGCCTCGGCCACGACCTCCATGTCCGGCGACCCGCCCAGCAGCAGCCGCAACGCGGCGCGAACCATCGGGTCGTCGTCGACCAGCGCGATCCTGATCGGCCGGGCCGGCGCCGTCGTCCCAGGCGGTTCCTTCGTCACGACAGCCATGGCAGCTGCGCCCTCAACCGGAACTGGTCCTGCCTTGCCCCGTACTCCACGTGCCCTCCTGCCATTTCGACCCGCTCGGTGATGCCGACCAGTCCCATGCCCGCTCCGGGGAGTGGTTCGGGCTGTGATGTCGCATGACCGAACGAGTTGACGATCTCCACTTCCAAGCCTTCGCCGATGATGCCGCCGACGACGATGTCCACGTGGCCTCCCGGCGCGTGCTTGCGCGCGTTCGTGAGCCCCTCCTGGACCAGCCGGTACGCCGTCCGGCCGAGCAGCACGGACACCTGCTCGACCAGCGGGTCGCAGCGGTACTCCACCGTCATGCCGCTCTCCCGCGCGCTCACGACGAGACCGTGAAGGTCGCCGAGGTCCGGCTGTGGCAGCTCAGCTCCGGCGGCGGTGTCGTCGCGCAGCAATCCGATGACTGCTCGCAGCTCCCGCAGAGCGTCGTGGGCGCTGCTGCGAATGGCCTCGGCGGTCGTGGTGACCTCTCGTGCATCGGCGTCGGGACGGACCGACAGCGCACCGGCGTGCAGGCTGATCAATGAGATGCGGTGCGCGAGTACGTCGTGCATCTCCCGGGCGATCCGCGTGCGCTCCATGAGTCGCGCCTGCTCCATCCGCAGCTGCTGCTCGGCCAGCGCCTGATCGGCCCGGGCACGCAGCGACCGCGCCAGGCCGCGATAGGCGCCGACGAACTTGCCCCACCCGAGCGCCGCCGTGCCCGTGACCAGCCGGGCGGTCAGGTCGACCCAGACGGGGAACGCCGAAGCCCCGTGCAGCTCGTGATAGACCGGCCCGGTCGCGACGAAGACGAGGAACAGCAGGATGGCGATGCTCGTCCGGCGCCGGATCGCGACGGTGAACAGCGCCGCCGTCGCCGCGCCGCAAGCCATCACCGACACCGCACTGACCGGAATGAGCGCCGCGGCGAGGGCGACGGGCCACCGGCGCCGCGCGAGCAGCGCCACGCAGCATGCGGTGCCGATTGCCACGTCCACCGGCCATGGCAGGAAGGCCGACGGGGACATGGCGTCACCCAGTGGCACCGTCGCAGCGCCGTAGGCGAGAGCGAGCAGAACTGTCAGCGCGTCGGCCAGCCGGTCGCGCAGAACCGTGCGCCGGCTGCCCGGCGGCTCGGGAACGAGGAGCGCGAAGAGCAAGCCGGTCATGCCGCCGAGACTAAGACGCCGGCCCGGGTCCGGACACCCTCCAAAGTAGGTAGCGCACACCCTCTTTGGTCCGGTGCCGGATCGCCGCCGCCGCGTCAGGATGGCCGCCATGAAACGAGCAATCGCAGTCATCGCCCTTGCTGCGGCAGGGGGCATCGTGACGGTCGCCGGCATGCCCCGCGGACCGTTGACCGGCTCGCAGGCCGTGCTGTCCGTCCTGATCAGCGCTCTGGTGGGCGGGGCCGCCGGGCTGATTCTGCGGTCCCGCTGGGCGATGCTCGTGGCGCCGATCGTCTTCTGGACGGCGGTCGAGATCGGCCGCATCCGGCTGCGCGGGCCCTCGGTGGACGCGCCCCACACCAGCGCCTTCGGCCTGATCGCCCTGCTCAGCGGCCGCGGCGTCCACATGCTGCTGTCGGTGGTGCCCATGACCCTGGCTGCCGCCTATGGAGCGGCTCGGACGCGAAAGAGCAGGCCGCGAGGCATGCCGGCGCGGCTACGCCAGATCGTTGTCGCCGTCCTGTCGATCGGCACACTCGCTCTGACAGCCGCCGCCGCCCTGCCGCCCAGCACTCCCGCCCGGGCCGGGGGAGTGGCCCAGCTCACCACTATAGAGTCGGACGGCTACGGGATCGGTGTTCTGCTGCGCGGAGCGAGCCCCGACCTGCCTGTGTTGCTGATCGTGCCGGGGCCGCCGGGTGGCTCCGAGACAGGAGCCGTTCGGCGGAGCCTCGCCGCTCTGGAACAGCGCTTCATCGTCGCCACCATGGATCGCCGGGGTGGCGGAGCGTCTTCTTCTGCCCTGGACGCTCGTCCGCAGCTTTCGGTGGACACCGAAGTGGCGGACGTTCTGGCGGTGGCGGATGACCTGCGCCGCCGCTTCACGGAGGACAAGATCGTCCTGGTCGGGCACTCCGGCGGCTCGATCATCGGTGTCCTGGCAGTGCAGCGCCATCCCGACCGGTTCCGGGCGTATGTCGGCACGGGGCAGGCCGTCGACCTGCCCGAGACCGACCGCATCGCCTACGCCGACCTGCTCGCCTGGGCCCGGCGCACCGGCCGCGACGATCTCGCTGCCCAGGTGGCGAGGCGGGGCCCACCGCCCTACCGCGATGTCTACGACTACGAGCCGATCATGCTCTATCAACAGCAGGTGTACGCCCAGCGGGACGCGGGCTTCGTCATCGGCGTCCCCGAGTATCCGCTGCTGCAGAAAGCCCACACGCTGACCGCAATCCTGGACGCGTGGAGTGCGCTGTATCCGCAGATGCAGACCATCGACCTCAGACGAGACGTGCCGCGCCTCGACGTGCCGGTGTACTTCGTCCAGGGCGGTGCCGAGATGCACAGCATGGTCGACCTGTTCGCCGCCTGGTACCGCGACTTGCAGGCGCCGGCCAAACAGCTCGTGACAGTCTCCGGAGCAGGCCATCGCGTGATGTTCGAGGAGCCCGGCCAGTTCGCAGATGTCATGACCAAGGTGCTCGACGAGACGGCCCCCTCATGACCGCCGTGGAGATCCGGTTCCGGTCAGCGGACGGCTCGGCGGGCCGGTTCGGCGCCGGCTGTGTCCTGCGCGCCGGGGCGTCCCGTGCGAAGGCCGTCGAAGGCCATCGCGGTCACCGCGTCGGCAATGGCGGTGGCGTTGCCGCGGCCGGGCTCATACCACTCTACCAGGGAGTTGACCATGCCGAAGAGCAGCCGGGCGGCGGTGGCCGGGTCCACGTCCGGGCGGACGCTGCCCTCGGCCTGCGCCGCCTTGACCAGCTCGGTCACTTCGTGGTCGAAGGCACGCCGGCGTGCCAGAGCCGCGAGCTCCACCTCGCTGTTGCCCCGCACGCGCAGCAGCAGCGTCACGTAGGGCAGGCGGTCGGCCAGCACCAGGACGCTGAGCCGGATCAGTGTCTCGAGCCGGTCGAGGGCGGTCAGCCCGGTCAGCTTGCGCACCTCGGCCATCGCCGCGTCCAGTCCGTCGAGAGCGTGACTCACCGCGAGGCGCAGCAACTCCTCCTTGCCGCGCACGTGGTGATAGACGCTGGACTTCGTGATGTGGAGGCGCCGGGCCACCTCGTCCATGCTGGCGGCGTCGTAGCCCTGGGCGTTGAAGAGCGCCACCGCGGCGGCGAGCACCGCTTCGAGGTCGTGCCCGGGACGTCCCCGCCGGGCCCGGGGAGCGCTGCTCACCAGGGCCACCCGCCGCCCGCGCCGATCATGATCACATAGTAGACGGCGTCCCCGGCCGCCTCCGGTTCTCCCATCCGTCACTCCTCCAGATCCTGCACATTCGCCGCATCGGCTTGATTTACCAACCGACCGGACGGTAGGAAATACCTACAGCCAATCGCAAAGGAGCGCTGGTGACAACCCCCGCCGAGTTCTATGAGCGCCATCGTGAGCTGCTGGACCGTGCGATCCAGGCCACCGGCGCCCGCGACTACTGGTCCGCCTTCCCGGAGTCGCCGAGCAAGAGCGTGTACGGCGAAGACGCCGCCCTGGCCGGGGAGCGCGCCTTCCAGGCCCTGCTCGGCCACCCGTTCCCGATCGAGGTGCCCGGAGCGACGACGACCGTGTCGACGGAGCGCTCGCCGTACGGGACCGAGTTGAACCTCTCCTACCCGAAGGGCGAGCCCGCCGCCCTGATCTCGGCCGCGCGGGCGGGGATCAAGGCCTGGCGCGACGCTGGTCCGCACGGGCGAGCCGGTGTCGCCGCCGAGATCCTGACGCGGCTCAATGCGCGCATCTTCGAGATCGCGCACGCGGTGCAGCACACCACCGGCCAGGCGTTCGTCATGGCCTTCCAGGCCGGCGGCGCGCACGCGCAGGACCGTGGCCTCGAAGCCGTCGCGGTCACGCTGGCCGAGACCACCCGCATCCCGGCCCGGTCGACCTGGAGCAAGCCGCAGCGGTCCGGTGAGCCGCCGGTCCTCGAGCGCACCAGCACCGTCGTGGGTCGTGGCGTGGGCCTGGTGATCGGGTGCACCACGTTCCCGACGTGGAACAGCTACCCGGGCCTGTTCGCGAGCCTGGTCGCCGGCAACCCGGTGATCGTCAAGCCGCATCCCGGAGCGGTGCTGCCGCTGGCCATCACCGTGCAGGTGGCGCAGGAGGTTCTCAGGGAGGCGGGGCTCGACCCGCACCTGGTCGGTCTGGCTGTCGAGGAACGCGGCGACGGCATCGCCGCCGAGCTCGCGACGCGGCCGGAGGTCCGGGTCGTGGACTTCACCGGGTCCAGCGAGTTCGGATCATGGCTGGAGGCCAACGCCCGGCAGGCCGTGGTGTACGCGGAGAAGGCCGGCCTGAACACGGTCGTGCTCGACTCGACGGCCGACTACCGGGGCCTGTTGCGCAACCTGGCCTTCTCCCTGTCGCTCTACAGCGGCCAGATGTGCACCACGCCGCAAAACCTGCTCGTGCCCACGGGCGGCATCGGCACCGACGAGGGACACAAGAGCCCCGGCCAGTTCGCGGCCGACCTCGGTGCGGCGCTCGACAAGCTGCTCGGCGACCCGAAGCGGGCGGCCGGCACGCTGGGCGCGATCGTCAACGACGGAGTGCTGGCCCGGCTCACCGAGGCCGGCACGCTCCCCGGCGTGCTGCACCCCTCTGCCACGATCGCCGACGAGCAGTTCCCCGCGGCGGTCATCCGGACTCCGCTCGTCGCCCGGCTCGACGCCGAGGACGAGAAGGTCTATACGCGCGAGTGGTTCGGCCCCGTCTCGTTCGTGATCACGACGGCGGACACGGCGCACAGCCTCCGCCTCTTCACGACGACCGTCCGTCAGCACGGAGCGCTGACGGCCTCGGTCCACTCGACGTCGGAAGAGGTATTGGCAGCGGCGCGCGAGGCCGCGCTCGACGCCGGCGTGCACCTCGTGGAGAACTTCACCGGTGGCGTCTTCGTCAACCAGACCGCCGCCTTCGGTGACCTGCACGGCACCCCGGCCAACCCGGCGGCGACCGCATCGCTGACGGATGCGGCGTTCGTGACGGGACGCTTCGTGACGCTCGAGTCGCGACGGGAGGTGACCCGATGACCATGGAGGCGGAGCTCAGCGACGACGAGCGGACCTTCCACCGCACCATCGAGCGCGACCAGCGGGTCGAGCCGCGCGACTGGATGCCCGAGGGCTACCGCAAGACGATGATCCGGCAGATCGCGCAGCACGCCCACTCGGAGATCATCGGCATGCAGCCGGAGGGCGAGTGGATCACGCGGGCGCCGTCCCTGCGGCGCAAGGCGATCCTGCTGGCCAAGGTGCAGGACGAGGCCGGTCACGGGCTCTACCTCTACTCCGCCGCCGAGACGCTCGGCGCCGACCGGGCCGACTTGACCCGGCGGCTGATCGAGGGCCGGCAGAAGTACTCGTCGATCTTCAACTACCCGACGCTGTCCTTCGCCGACGTGGGCGTCATCGGCTGGCTCGTGGACGGCGCCGCGATCTGCAACCAGGTGCCGCTGTGCCGCAGTTCCTACGGCCCCTACGGGCGGGCCATGATTCGGATCTGCAAGGAAGAGTCGTTCCACCAGCGGCAGGGCTACGAGCTGCTGATGACCATGATGGGCGGCACGACCCAGCAGCGCGAGATGGTCCAGGACGCGGTGACCCGGTGGTGGTGGCCGTCGCTGATGATGTTCGGGCCGCCCGACGACCGCTCGCCCAACTCCGCGCAGTCCATGGCCTGGAAGATCAAGCGGCACAGCAACGACGAACTGCGCCAGCGCTTCGTCGACATGACCGTCCCGCAGGCCGAGGCGCTGGGCGTGACGCTGCCGGACCCGGCTCTCACCTGGAACGCCGGCCGGGGTCACTACGACTTCGGGGAGCCGGACTGGTCGGAGCTGACGCGGGTCATCTCGGGCGACGGCCCGTGCAACGCCCTCCGGATCGCCCGTCGCCGGCAGGCCGACGAGGAAGGCGCCTGGGTTCGCGAGGCGGCCGCCGCCCACGCCGCCAAACGGCAGCACGCGCACCGGGAGGAGGCGGCATGAGCGAGCCCGGCCGGCACGAGTGGCCGCTGTTCGAGGTGTTCGTGCGAGCCAAGCGCGGCCTCAACCACGTGCACGTCGGCTCCCTGCGCGCCGCCGACCACGACATGGCCCTGCACCACGCGCGTGACCTCTACACGCGGCGCAACGAGGGCGTCAGCATCTGGGTCGTCCGCTCCGACGACGTGGTGGCGTCGGCGCCGGCCGAGAAGGAGTCGTTCTTCGAGCCCAGCGGCGACAAGATCTACCGGCATCCGACCCATTACACGATCCCCGGCTCCGTGCCGCACATCTGAGGTGACGACCCGATGCCAGAGGAGCCCGGCAGCGCCTACGACGCGCTGACCGATCACGAGGACGATGCCCGGTGGGCGTACGGGACAGGATTCACCGACCCGCTCGCGGGTGTCTCGTCCGCAGTACCGGGCGGGGCCGACCGCGAGGCGCTGACGACCTACTGCCTGATGCTGGGCGACGACGCCTTGATCATGTCGCACCGGCTGCAGGAGTGGGTCACCCGCGCGCCCGAGATTGAGGACGAGCTGGCGCTGGCCAACATCGCCCTCGACCTGCTCGGACAGGCCCGGCTGCTGCTGGGGCGCGCCGCGGAGGTCGAGGATGCGGGCCGGGACGAGGACTCCCTCGCGTACGGGCGGGAAGCGGGCGAGTTCCGCAACGTCTGCCTGGCCGAGCCGGCCGACGCGGACTTCGCCCATCTCATGGCCCGGCTGCTGGCCTTCGCGACGTGGCGGCTCGCCCTGCTGGACAGGTTGAGCGCGTCCGCCGACCCGGTGCTCGCGGCGATCGCGGCGAAGGGCGTCAAGGAGGTCACCTATCACCGCGACTACGCGGCCCGCTGGGTCGTCCGGCTCGGTGACGGCACCGACCTGTCCCACCAGCGCATGCAGGCGGCGATGACAGCCGTCGCCACGCAGACGGGCGAGCTGTTCGCGGTGCACCCGGTCGAACAGGCCATGGCCGCGGCGGGCTTCGGCGTGGATCCCGCTCAGCTCCGCCCCGAGTTCGCGACGGTGTGGTCGCAAGTTCTGGACGCCGCCACCCTCGAGGCGCCTGCGGATCCGGCAGTCGGAGTTGGCGAGGGCCGCGACGGCCGGCACACGGCTGCCCTGTCCGGCATTCTCGATGAGCTGCAGAGCGTCGCCCGATCGACTCCGGGCGGTGTGTGGTGACCGGCGCCGCCACGGTGGCGGCCCGGGTCCAGGACCCCGAGCTCCCGCTGCTGACCCTCGCCGACCTCGGCATCCTGCGCGGGGTCGAGGAACACGACGGCCGGGTCGTCGTCACGATCACGCCCACCTATTCGGGCTGTCCGGCGTTGCGGACGATCCGCGACGATCTCGGCTCCGCGCTGCAGACGGCCGGCTATCGCGACGTCGAGGTGCGCGTGGCGCTCACCCCGGCGTGGACCACCGACTGGATCACGCCCGCGGGCCGGGACAAACTGGCCGCGGCCGGGATCTCCCCACCGGGCCCGGTGCCGCGGCGGGCATCCGGGCCGGTCCCGCTCACCCTTGATCCCGTACGCCCGGAGGTGCGCTGTCCCCACTGCGGCCATCCCGACACCGAGCAGCTGTCGCCTTTCGGGGCGACCGCATGCCGTTCCCTGCACCGATGTCCCGCGTGCCGTGAGCCCTTCGAGCACGTGAAGGAGATCTGACATGGCGAGCGGTGGCAAGCACGAGTTCCATCCGCTGCGAGTGGCGGCCGTGGACCGGTTGTGCGCCGATGCGGTGGCGTTGTCGTTCGACGTGCCGCCGGAGCTGACGGATCGGTTCACCTTCCGGCCGGGGCAGGCGCTGACGGTGCGGCATACCGGAGCGGGCCGGGACGAGCGCCGTACCTATTCGATCTGCGCGCCCGCCGGCGGCAAGCCCCGGATCGGAGTCCGGGAGGTGCCCGGTGGTCTGGTCTCGTCATGGCTGGTGCACGACGTGCGGCCCGGCGACGTGGTGGACGTGGCGCCACCTACCGGCACCTTCACGCCGGAGCCGGGAGTGACCGGCGAGCACGTGCTCATCGCGGCGGGTTCCGGCATCACTCCCGTGCTGTCGATCGCGTCATCGCTGCTGCAGGCGGGCGGCACGCGGGTCGTCATCCTGTACGGCAACCGGCGCGCCGACACGGTGATGTTCGGCGAAGAGCTGGCCGACCTCAAGGACTCCTGGCCCACCCGGGTGGAACTGGTGCACCTGCTGTCGCGGGAGGCGCGGGAGACCGACCTCCTGACCGGACGCTTGGACGACGCCAAGCTGCGTACGCTGCTGCCCCTGCTCGTCGACGTGCCGCAGGTGGATCATTGGTGGCTCTGTGGTCCGTACGGGATGGTCATGGCGGCCACGGGCGTCCTGGGTGAGCACGGCGTGGCGGCGGAGCGGGTCCACCGCGAGCTGTTCTGGGTCGACGAGGCGCCGCCCGAACCGGTGCGTGAGCAGGACGCCACCGGCGATGCGGAGGGCCGGAAAGTCACGGTCATGCTCGACGGCCGGAGCACCACCGCCGTCGTACCGGCGGGCTTGTCGGTCCTGGACGGGGTGCAGCGATCGCGGCCGGATCTCCCGTTCGCGTGCAAGGGCGGCGTGTGCGGGACGTGCCGGGCCCGGGTCACCGAGGGTGAGGTGCGGATGCGGCGCAACTTCGCGCTGGAGCCCGCCGAGATCGAGGCGGGTTTCGTGCTGACGTGTCAAGCCCTGCCGATGTCACCCAATGTAGTGGTTGATTTCGATGTCTGATCGTTCGCGCGGTACGGAGAGGATCATCGCTTGGTTCGATGATGTGAACAAACAAGCAGGACACGTCGTCCGGCGGTGCTTTGTGCGTATCAAGTGCATGAAGTTTCCGCAGAGAAGGGATGACGGAAATGCGGTTACGGACAGTTCTCTCCATCGCGGCGGCGAGCGTGGTCGGTGCGGCCGGGCTCGCGGTCGCTCCGCTCACCTTCGCCGCCCAGGCACCGGCGAACGCGTGCCCCGACGTGGAAGTCATCGGGGCTCGTGGCACGACCGAGCGGCCCGGCCTCGGGGTGCTCCTGACGCCCCTGGCCCGGCAGCTCACGCAGGACCTGCCGCAGACCGTACGGACGACGGCCGTGGACTACCCCGCGAGCTTCAACTACACGGCGAGCGTGCGGCAGGGCGTGCAGGCGCTGGCCGGGAACGTCGCGGACACGGCCGAGGAGTGCGAGGACACGCAGTTCGTCCTGATGGGCTACTCCCAGGGCGCCAACGTGGTCGGCGACGCCCTGGTCGGCAGCTCGCTGCGGGGCCGGGCAACCGGTCAGGCGGCGATCCCGGCGGCGCTGAGCGACCGGGTGGCGGCCGTGCTGCTGTTCGGCGATCCGACGTTCACCGCGGGCGAGTCCTTCAACACCGGCACCGGTACGCGCAACGGCGTCTTCTCGCGCGGCGCCGGCCGGCTCGACACGTTCGCGGACCGGACACAGTCCTTCTGCAACCGCAACGACCGGTTCTGCCAAGGCGGGACGAGTCTGGCGGCGCACCTGGACTACGCCAAGTTCGCGGACGACGCCACGGAGTTCGTGGGTCAGCGGCTCGGCTGATCGCCGGGTTCGCCCGGGCTCTGCAACGGATCGCCGCGGCCGCCGGTGCGGGCGTCACGCGGTGGACCGGGAACACCGGCGGTGGCAACGGAGGGGTCCGTCGCTGCCACCGCCGGCCCGGGCCGTCGCCGGTACGGGAGAACGAGTCAGGTGCCGGCCGGGCCGCTCAGCTCATCGCCGAGCGGGGTGCGCTGGTAGAGCAAGCGTCGCCCGGTGCGGTAGGCGGTCACCAGGCCGGCGTCCCGCAGGATGGTGAGGTGGTGCGAGGCCGTCGCCGGAGCGAGCGACAGCACGTCGGCCACCTCACCCGTACTGTGCGGCGCGCCGACGAGCGAGAGGACAGCCGCGCGGGTGGGGCCGAGCAGGGCTCCGAGTCGCGGCGGCACAGGGGAGCCGGTCCAGACCGCGCCGAAACCGTGCGGCGGATAGAACAACGCCCGGCCCGTGTCCGGCCGGGCCAGCGAGAGCACCTTGGGTCCGGTGAAGGCCGACGGCATCAGGGTGAGGGGCAGGTCTCCGGCGGTGAGGCTGCCGGTGTGCTCCGGCCCGTAGCCCACCGCCAAGGCCTCACTGTCCCAGCTCACGGCGGGGTGCAGATCCGTGATCAGGGCCCGGGATCCCTGCTCGGCCACCGCCCGGCCGCGGCGCGCGATGTCGGCCTCCGCCACGGCACGAAGCCGCGGCCAGTAGGGCGCCAGCGCCACGGCGAAATACTCCCTGATCTCGCTGATCAGCATGGTCAGCGCACCGCGCGGGTCCCGGGCGAAGCGCGCAGTCGCCGGCGGCGCCGGAGTGCCGTCCCACGCCTCTGCTACCTCTGCGGCAACCCGGTCGAGCGGGGTGGCGGCCACCACGGCGAGCTCGTCGCGCAGCCGCGGCCGGACGACCGTCGGCACGGGCGTCAGAAAGTCCGGGACATGCCAACGGGGCTCCCGGACGACCGCGTCGAAGGTGCTCAGTCGCCGCCCGCCCAGCCGGACGCCGACTTCCGTCCGCCACGTCGCGTACACCGCGAGGTGGGACGACCGGCGCAACGCGACGGCGCTCGCCACGACCTCGGCCATGGGGGAGTGGGCGAAGCGGACTCCGGCGAGATCGGCGGCGGTGAACTCGAAGCGGAGCATGCCGCCATTCGAGCACGGTCGAACGCTTCGGAGCCACCGTCCGGACGTGCCTATGGTGCCGGGCATGGAATACACCGCTCTGGGGCGTACCGGGCTGCGGGTCTCCCGGATCTGCCTGGGCACGATGAACTTCGGTTGGCAGATCGGCGAGCCGGAGAGCCACGCGATCCTGAGCAGGGCCCTCGGCGCGGGGATCAACTTCGTGGACACCGCCAACATGTACGGCAGCCGCGACGGCGACGGGCTGAGCGAGCGGTTCATCGGCAGCTGGCTCGCCGGCTCCGGCGCACGGGACAAGATCGTGCTCGCGACGAAGGTGTACGCGCCGATGAGCGACTGGCCCAACGACGGCGGCCTGTCCGCGCGTCACATCGTCGCGTCGTGCGAGGCTTCCCTGCGGCGCCTGCGCACCGACTGGATCGACCTGTTCCAGATGCACCACATCCAGCGGGAGACCCCGTGGGAAGAGATCTGGCAGGCGATGGAGACGCTCACCGTCCAGGGCAAGATCCGCTATGCGGGCTCGTCGAACTTCGCGGGCTGGCACCTGGCCCGGGCACAGACGGTCGCGGACGCCCGCCACTATCTCGGGCTGGTGTCGGAACAGGCCAAGTACAACCTCCTCACGCGGCACGTGGAGCTGGAGGTGCTGCCCGCGGCCCGCGCCTTGGGCATCGGGATCCTGGCCTACTCGCCGCTGCACTTCGGTGCGCTCTCCGGGGCGCTGAGGAAACAGCGAGACCACCAGGGGGTACGCACTCAGCTGCACGCTCCGGACCGGGTCGAGCCGCACCGGGCGGCGCTGGAGCGCTACGAGAAGCTGTGCGCCGATCGGGGCCTGGCGCCGGCCACAGTGGCTCTCGCCTGGCTGCTGTCCCGCCCGGGCGTGACCGCGCCGGTGATCGGGCCGCGCACTCCCGAGCAGCTCGACGTGCCACTGGAGGCGCTGACGACCAGCCTCGGCGACGAGCTGCTGGGCGAACTCGACGCGATCTTCCCGCCGATCGGCGCCGGTGGGCCCGCCCCGGAAGCGTGGGCCTGGTAGGTCCGTCGCTCGCCGGACGAGGTGAGGAAGATGACGGCGGGCCGGGTTCCCCGCAGCGTCGTCGGGCGGGGGTCACAGCTCGCCGGGGACCGGGCCGCACGGGGGTCGGCCCGGTCCCCGGCGTGGTATCCGCGCTGCGGTGTCTCGTCCAGCGGCCGGCCGTGCCGGCGTCCGGCAGCCGGCTGCTCAGCTGCCGGGGGTGGGTGAGTCGTGCTCTCGGCCTGCTGACGAGGCTTCTCGGAGGCGGCCGGCAGGTGCGGGCGCGGCCGGAGGGGGTACAACGGCGGGCGTGACGGAGTTCCGTAGTTCCTGGACCGAGGTCGGTGGCCTGCGACTGCACGACGTGGCGAGCACGGCGGCGTCCGGACTGCCGGTGGTGTTCGTGCACGGGCTGGCGGTGTCGCATCGCTATCTCATGCCGACTGCCCGGCAGCTGGCAGTGCGGCACCCGGTGCTGGTGCCGGACCTGCCCGGCTTCGGGCGGAGCAGCAAACCCCGCCGGGCGTACGACGTCCGCGAGCACGCCGCGTGTCTTGCCGCGTGGATCGAGGCGCGGGGGCTTGGGCCGGTGTGCCTGGCCGGGCACTCGTTCGGGGCGGAGGTCGCCGCGCGCGTCGCCGTGAACGATCCCGGGCTGGTCGACGGGCTGGTGCTCGCCAGCCCGACGACCGATCCCGCGGCGCGGAGCCGCCGGGCGCTGATCGGGCGGTGGTCGGGTGACCTGTTCGTGGAGCAGCCGTGGCAGGCGCCGATCCTGATGCGCGACATCGTCGAGGCCCGGCCGTGGCGGGTCCTGGCCACGGTGGGGCACTCGGTGCGCAACGCCATCGAGGAGGATCTTTGCCGGCTCTCGGTGCGGCCGCTGGTACTCGGGGGCTCGCTGGACCCGGTGGCGCCGTTGCGCTGGCTGGTGGAGGCCGCGGCGCTCAGCCAGGGAGTCGAGGTCACCATCCCCGGTGCCGCGCACAACGTCCTGACGACATCGGGCCGCCGGTCCGCCGCCGCCATCGCCGCCTACCTGGCGAGTGACGTCCCCCGCGCTGCCGTCCCGCGGCATTGACCGGGAACGGCAGCGCGGCGGTGCCTATGAACGAACCGTCAGTGCCCGATCCCTTGGAGCCGAGTTCTCAGCGCGCGGCCCGGCGTGGAGGCACTGTCAGCGCGCCAGGGAACGGCGTCTGCTGGTCGGGCCGATGCCGGATCGGCGGCCCGGGGCCTTGGCAGCGTGCAGTTGGCCGGGGCCGGGACCCGAGCGCGCGGCCAGGGCGTCGGCGATCGCGCCGGTTGTGAAGCCGTACACCGTCTTGTGCAGCAGGTCGACCGCGAGCTCGCGCCGGGGCCAGGTCCATGGCGGCGCGCCCACGCCGGTGGCGTTCTCCAGGATCTGGTCGCTGGTCAGCCGGACCACCGTGAACATGGCGGACGCCCACGGGCCGCGAAGGCCGGCATTGGCCATCAGCCCGCGGACGACACCGACCGCGGCGGCCTGGCCGGTGTGCATGGCCCAGTTCCACGCGTCCGGCTGTTTGCCGGGCTGCTCCGGACGGCCGGCGAGCCGCTCGAGAACCCGCGCCGGGGCGTACGAGCCCGGGCGACCGGTGCGGCTCTGCTCCAGCTTCTCGGTCACGGCCATCACGACGGCGCCGGCGACACCCGCTGCGGCGCCCTGCCACAGGGACCGCGTGATCATGCCCATCAGGATTCCCGCGGCTGGTCCGCGGACTGCTCGTCGCCGGCGTCCGAGGAACTGGCGTCGCTGTCCGGCGCACCGGCGGTCTTGCTGGGCGGGGTGTTGCTTGCCTCGACCTCGGTCGGCGTCACGGGCACGCCGAAGCCGTCCTCGGCCGCGCCACGCTTCACATCGCTGTCCGTCATGGTTCCTCCGGCGGTTCGTGCGGTCAGATCGGTGCCGCCTACCCGCGCGCCACGGGACGAAACTGCCGGCGATGACGAGCAACCCGCCGAGCCTGCCGGACGCCCTGATCTCGTCGCCCCGCAGCGCGCGCAGGTCCCGCCGACCTCAGGGCACCTCAGCCGTGCAGGTCCCGCCGAGCTCAGGGCACCCTAGCCGCGAAGATCCCGCCGAGATCAGAGCACCCCAGCCGCGAAGACCCCGCCGAGTCAGGGGCCCCCAGCCGCACGATCCTGTTGACGTCAGGGCGCCCCGTCGAGGCGGCCGAGGATCTGGGTTGTGAGGCGGTGCAGCACCTCGGCGTCGCCGGGTTCCAGGGCGTCGAAGAACAGCTTGCGCACGGCGCCGACGTGGCCGGGTGCCGCGGCGGTGAGGGCTTCGCGGCCGGCGTCGCTGAGCACGATGTACGCGCCACGGCCGTCGTCGTCACACTCCTCGCGGCGGACGAGCCCGCGGCGTTGCATGCGGCTCAGGTGGTGCGACAGGCGGCTCTGCTCCCAGTCCAGCTCGCGCTGCAGCTCGTACGGGCGGAGGCGGTCGCGCGGGGTGTCGCTCAGCTTGACCAGCACGTCGTAGTCGGCCAGCGACAGCTGCGAGGTCGCCTGCAACTGCCGGTTCAGCTCGGTGGTCAGCCGGGCCTGCATGCGCAGGTACGCCCGCCACGCCCGCTGCTCGTCATCGGCGAGCCAGCGCGTCTCGGTCATCTCGGCTCCTTGTGCCATTCCATGCGCCAGGTGAGCGCAAGCCTTGCCGTCTACCACGAAGAACGTGCCACCGTCCGAACGCCACGGTGCCGCGCGAAGTCGTGCGAACGCCACGCCGGCCGAACATGCCCATCGCCACGCCGGTCGGACATGCCCATCGCCTTGTCGGCCGGACATGCCCATCACCTCGCCGACTGGGCACGGTGCCGAAGCAGGGTGCCCAGCCGGCGGGCGGCGGTGCGGCGGGTCAGAGGGCGGCGGGCGCCTCGTCGCGGACCTGGCCGGTCACGTCGTCGGCGGCGGCGTACACGGTGGCGTCCTTCTCCCCGCCGGCCTTGGCGACCAGGCTGGCGTGGGTCGGGGCGTCCGGCACGTGGGCGGGCTTGAGGGCGGCGAACTCCTTGCGGAGCACCGGGACGACCTCTTCACCCAGGATGTCGAGCTGCTCGAGGACCGTCTTCAGCGGCAGGCCGGCGTGGTCGATGAGGAACATCTGGCGCTGGTAGTCGCCGACGTAGTCGCGGAATCCGAGCGTACGGTCGATGATCTGCTGGGGGCTGCCGACCGTGAGCGGCGTCTCCCGGCTGAAGTCCTCGAGCGAGGGGCCGTGGCCGTAGACGGGGGCGTTGTCGAAGTACGGCCGGAACTCCTTGACGGCGTCCTGGCTGTTCTTGCGGATGAACACCTGACCGCCGAGGCCGACGATGGCCTGGTCGGGGTCGCCGTGGCCGTAGTGCGCGAAGCGGGAGCGGTAGAGCTCGACCATCCGCTGCGTGTGCTCCTTCGGCCAGAAGATGTGGTTGTGGAAGAAGCCGTCACCGTAGAACGCGGCCTGCTCGGCGATCTCGGGGCTGCGGATCGAGCCGTGCCACACGAACGGCGGCACCCCGTCGAGCGGGCGCGGCGTCGAGGTGAAGCCCTGCAGCGGCGTGCGGAAGCGGCCCTTCCAGTCGACGACGTCCTCGCGCCACAGCTTGTGGAGCAGGGCATAGTTCTCGATGGCGAGCGGGATGCCGGCGCGGATGTCCTTGCCGAACCACGGGTAGACCGGGCCGGTGTTGCCGCGGCCCATCATCAGGTCGACGCGGCCCTTCGACAGGTGCTGCAGCATCGCGTAGTCCTCGGCGATCTTGACCGGGTCGTTGGTCGTGATCAGCGTCGTGGCCGTGCTGAGCAGCAGCTTCTCGGTCTGCGCCGCGATGTAGGCGAGCGTCGTGGTGGGCGAGGACGAGAAGAACGGCGGGTTGTGGTGCTCGCCGAGCGCGAAGACGTCGAGGCCGACCTCCTCGACCTTCTTGGCGATCGTGACGACCGCGTCGATGCGCGAAGCCTCGGAGGGCGTCCGGCCCGTCGTGGGATCGGTGGTGATGTCGCTGACCGTGAAGACACCGAACTGCATGATCTCCACCCCGTCCTTCTAGATGATGTGTCATGTACGTGCCCTACAACCTACATGACGCGTCATGCATTCCGGAAGTGACGCAGCCCACATGACCCCTGGTCAGCGATCTTGGCGTATCGCGCATTCGTGCCACCCGAGGCCCGTCTGCGAGACGATGCCGCGGGGAACGGGCACCGTCGTGGGAGACAGCACATGTACGAGGTTGGGAGTCGACTGATGCGTACCCGTTCCGCGCGCCTTGCCCTGCTCGCCGCAGCCGCCCTGGGTGCAGTGCTCAGCCAGCAGGCCTGCTCGTCGTCGCCGGAGCCGGAGCCGGGCGCTGCCGCATCCCCTACGCCGTCCGCGGCCGAAGCGACCACGGCCGGCGACGAGCCGACGGCCGGTGACACGACCGGCGATGCCGCAACCGATGACTCGTCGGACGAGGACGCGGACTCGGCTGCCGCACCGGCGGCTCCGGCGGGTGACGCGGTCGCGGGCAAGAAAGTTCCCGCGTGTACGAACGACGACGTGAGCGTCGACATCACCGCACAGGATCAGCGGACCGCCGGCGCGACCCGGATGGCGCTGGTCACCGTGACCAACAAGTCGTCGTCGACGTGCCGGGTCGAGGGCCGCGCCGCGATCTCACTCGTCAACGCGGCGGGCCAGGTGGTCGAGGTCACGACGAAGAATGTCAACCAGCCCGGCAAGGCCACGCCCGTCCTCCTGCGTGCGGGGACGACCGCCTGGCAGGGCATCAAGTGGACCGTCTGCGACAAGGGCGACGCGACGTGCGGCGCGGGCAACTCGCTGCGGTTCAACCTGCAGGCGTCGACCGATGGCCCGTACGCGAAGCTGGTCGATTTTCCGGCGCCGGAGCGCAGTGACATCACGATGGCGTCGTTGCAGATCGGCACGCTGCAGCCGAGCAATCAGGGCGTCGTCGCCTGGTGAGGTGTCGCCTTCCCTTGAGGGTGGCGACGTAAGCGACGGTGGCGTCGTCGGCTGAGACGACGAGCGGCCCGCTTGATTTTACCGGCGGGCCGCCGCCTTGTCGTTGCGTGATGCCGACGCCAGGCTTCCGCTGTGCGGGTGGCGTGCCGCGTTACCGGGCGCTTCGAAGGTTGCGTCACGGGGGGCGGAGTTGCGGCTGCGTTACCGGGCGCTTCGAGAGCTGGATTACCGGGTGGCGGCGTCGAGGGCTGCGCGGATCTTGTCGGCGCCGGCCGGCGTGCCCTTCGGGTCGTCGAACGAGCCGTAGGGCGGTCCGTAGACCGGCTGCCCCGGCTGCTGGCGCCAGCTTTCGGCGAGGGAACCGGCGTCGACGGTGTCGTAGCCGATCGCGTCGAGGAACTCCGCCGTGGCCTTCTTCGCCCGCTCGTCGTCGGCGGCGATGGGCAGGGCGCTGCGGTCCGGCGCTCCGGCGGGGCGGACGAGCGAGGCGAGGTGCCCGTAGAAGATGTTGTTGAACACCTTGACCACCTGCGCCGTACGCAGAATCTGCTGCTCGTAGCCGGTGTGGGTGACCGTCCCGTCGGCCAGGTCGGGGACGTCGCCGTCGCGGCCCGGGTAGTAGTTGTTGGTGTCGAGGACCACCTTGCCGGCGAGCTGCTCGACCGGCAGCCCTCGGGTGGCCTTGAAGGGAACGCTGATCACCACGAGTTCGCCGGCTTCGGCCGCCTCGGTCGCCGTGGCCGCCCGGGCGTGCGGGCCGAGCTCCGCAACGAAGGCGCCGAGCGTCTCCGGACCCCGCGAGTTGCTAACCACCACGTCGTAGCCGGCGGCGACCGCGAGCCGCGCAACCGTGCCGCCGATGTGACCGCTCCCGATGAAACCAATAGTCGTCATGCTGTCGCTAACAGCCATGCCCGTGCCGTCATTTCGCCTGAGGGACGGCCGTCACATGTGTGAATACTGCTGGAGGAACCGGCGGCCCGGAGGGAGTCGGCGGTGCGGAGGGGGTCGGCGGTGCGGGGAAGTTGGCGGTGCGGAGGGGGTCGGCGGCTCAGAGGGAGCCGGCGGTGCGGAGGGAGCCGGCGGCTCAGAGGGAGCCGGCGGCCCAGAGGAGGCCGCGCTCGGTGATGGTCCGGGTCGGGGGGAGGGCGAGGTCGGCGGGGCTGTGGCCGAGGGTGGACACGAAGACACGCCCGCGGCCGAAGTGGCGCACCCAGACGACCGGCATGACGGCGCCGGCTGTTTCGGGTGCGTCGCGGTCGCCGGTGAAGGTGGTAGTGGCGAGGACTTCGAGGGTGGGGTCGAAGTGGCAGAAGTACTGCTCGGTGTGCACCGAGAAGTCGCCGACGTCGCGCACGATCGGGTGCTCGCCGGTGACGGCCACGTCGTAGTCGACGAATCCGCCCGGGTGGCAGACGAACCGCCCGCCGACCATGAACTGGTACTGCGGCGCTTCGTAGCCGAACGCCAGCACCCCGCCGTGCCAGCCCGCGAAGCCGGCTCCCGCGCGCACGCGAGCGACGAGGTTGTGCTCCTGCCGCTCGGTGAGGCCGCCGTTCGTCCAGCAGTGCACGATCAGGTCGGACTCCGCGAGCGCCGCCGCGTCGTCGTAGACGTCGAGGGAATCCGCCGTCCGGACGGTGAAGTCGTGCTCGCCCAGGAACGCAAGGAACATGTCGGTGCAGGCCTCGGGCTCGTGCCCGTCCCAGCCGCCGCGAACCACAAGAGCCCTCATGGTCACGGAAGCCTAATCGAGACGATCACTCCTCGCTGTGCTGGTCGGCGGCCTGGTGGGCAGAAAGTCGCGTCAGGCCGTGATGGGTCAGGTGGGCGGCACGTCGCGCACATGGGGACGGGGGCGAGGACGCCGGGGTCGGGCGGACCCGTCGACGGGGGCGTTCGCGAAGCGGATGCGGTGACGTCAGATCGCTCTGCGTGAGGCGAGGGAGTGGCGTCAGGTCGGGTACGCGGAGTGGAGGTGATGCCGTTGAGGCGAGAGGCAATGCCGTTGAGGCGAGTGTGCGCGGGGAGAGAGACAGTGGCGCTGGGCTGGGCGTGCGCGGGGTGGGAAGCGCCGTCGGGTCGGATTTCAGGGGCCGGGACGGTGACGGGGGCGGTGAGGTCAGGCTGGGGCGTTTGCTGGGCGGGGTGGGAAGTCGGGTAGTTGGGCGAGGGCGAAGGTCTGGCGCTCGGGTGGGCCGTCGGGCGGGGTGAAGTCGACCGTTTCGATGCTGGTGACGTCGAAGCCGGCGGTGGCGAGGCGGGCGGCGAGGGCGTCCTGGGGGTAGCCGGAGACCTTGACGGGGACGCCGAGGAACTCGACCGGGAGGCTGTCGGCGTCGAGCTCGACCATGCCAAGGGCGAGGTGGCCGCCCGGGGCGAGCCAGGCGGCGGCGCGGGCGAGGGTGGCCTCGATGTCGGCGCGGCTCAGCATCAGCAGGGAGAAGAAGGCCGTGACCGCGCCGAAGGGGCCGAGGTCGCCGGGCAGCTCGCGGAGGTCGGCGTGGCGGAACTCGGCCTGGGGGACCTGCTCGCGGGCGAGGCGGAGCATGCCCTCGGAGATGTCGACGCCGAGCACCTTGTGACCGGCCTCGGTGAGGATGCGCGCGGTGGGGACACCGGTGCCGCAGCCCAGATCGAGGACGGTGGACGCGGCGGGGATGAGGGCGGCGACGCGCTCGGTGAGGGCCGCCTGGAACGGATTGTGGCTGTGCTCGCCCTGGTAGAGCTCGGCGAGCTGATCGAAGACCTCCATGGCGGAGAACCTATCCGGTCGGCTCCGGGCTGACTACCTACCTTGGAGGGTGCCGACCACCTACTTCGGAGGATGTTCGGCGACGCCGGATCGGCCTAGCTTGGGGGGCGCAAGAAACACCCCGGGCCGTCAGGCGACGACCCGGGGTGCTGGAGAAGGCTCGCTCAGTCCTCGGCGCCGGCGCGACGGCGCCGGGTGATGCCGAGGGCGAGGGCACCGCCGAGGATCAGGACGGCGCCGCCGAGGCTGATGGCCATCACGTTGGCCCCGGTGAGGGCCAGCTTGTTGTCGGAGGCCGGCAGGTCCTGGGCCACCTCGGTGCCGGTGGCGGCCTGGTCGTCCTGGCCCGCGTCCGGCGCGCCGGTGTCCTCGTCGCCGGTAGCCGCCACGGCCTGGGTCGACTTGCTCGCCTTGGGCGTGGCCTTGCCGGTCGAGGTCTTCGCCGGGGTCTCCTCCGACGAGTCCCCGCTGGAGTCCGAGGAGTCGGAGGAGCCGGACTCGGAGTTACCGGAGTCCGACGAGCCCGAGTCGGAGCTGGAGTTGTTGGAGCTGGAGTTGTCGGAGCTGGAGTTATTGGAGTTGCCCGTGTTGGAGGAGCCGGAGGAGTTGGAGCCCTTGGAGTCGTCGTTGCTGTTGCTGGAAGCGTCCTTGCCGCCCGAGTCCGAGTTGCTGCCGCCACTCTGAGCGGGCTTGGTGGTCTTGTCCGGCTTGGGCGAGGCGGGGATGGTCACGGTCGGGCTCTTCGGCGGAGTGGTGCCGGTCTCGGTGTTCGGGGTCGTGGCGCCCGGGTTCGGCTGGTCGCCGCCCTGGTCGCCGTCGCCGCCCTGGTCACCGCCGTTGCCGTTGCCGCCGTTGCCGTTGCCGCCGTTGCCGTCGCCCTGGTCGCCACCGTTGTTGTCGCCCTGGTTGCCACCGTTGCTGTTGCCCTGGTCGCCGCCGTCACCCTGGTCGCCATTGTCGCCGCCCTGGTTGCCGCCGTTGCCTTGGTCGCCGCCGTTGTTGTCGCCCTCGTCGCCGCCGTTGTCGCCGTTGCCGCCGTTGTTGTCGCCGTCGGCGGCGGTCACTCGGACGCGGACGGCGTCGATGCCCGGGGTTTCGTTGGCGCGCTGCATCATCGGGACGCGGTGGGAACCGTCGCCGGCCCAGGAGGCGCACTGGGCGAGGCCTTCCTGCGGGAGGCCGGGCACCTGGATCGTCACGGTGTCGGGCTGGGCGCCGCCCTTGCCGTCCTCGGTGGCCACGAAGAAGGCCGGCACCGGCGACGGGTCGGGCGCCTCGTCGGTGCTCTGCAACATCCGGCACGCCGTGTGGAAGTGGCCGCGGGTCAGGCCTTCGGCGGTGAGGACGGCGCTCTCGACGTAGTAACCGCCCTGGCCGGCCGCGAGGAAGCGGTCGCGGACGAGGTTGCGGGTGCTCACCTTGAGGGTGAAGGGCTCGCCCGCCTTGACCTGCTCGGGGGACTCGGTGATGAGCAGCGTCGGGTTCTTGGCGGCCTCGCCGACCTCACCGAACTCGGTGGAGACGCAACGGTTGCCGATCTGGAAGCCGTCGTGCGGGTCGAGGTCGCTGTCGTCGCACGTGTTGGTCAGGATCTCCAGACCGTTGACCGTCTTCTTGACCGTGTTGCCGTCCTTGCACTCGGCGACCGGCTCGGCCTCGGGGGCCTTCTCGCCCTTCGCGAGCTGGCCGTCGCCCTTGTGCTGGACGTCGCCGTCCTTGTCGGTGTAGGTGCCGACCTTCGGATCGGTTGCCGCCTTGCTGTCCTTCGGCGCGGACGTGTCGGCGGCCGTGGTGGCGCAGGCCGCGACGTCGTTCTCGTCGGCGTTCGAGATCTGGGTGATGCCGACGACGCCACCGACGGCGAGGAGCACCGCTGCCGCGGCGATGAGACGACGGTCAAGACCGCGACGGGTAGCGGCCCGGCGGTAGGACGACCTTCGCATGGGTGGTACCTCTTCTGTAGTCTCGCGCTCATCGTCAGTCACCTTTCGCAGGTGCACCGACGCCGTTTCCGGGGCCCTTCCGGGCTGGCTTTGTGACGGTAAGGGCCACGGGCCGGAAACACTAATTCGCGCCAGATTCTTGAGGCATTCTTAGGAACCATTTAAAGAAGAAATATGCCGCCGTCCCCGAACGGCGGGGGTCATCCGAAAGGCTGATGTCCGCGGTTCACCGCCGGCTCGATTTTCTTGTGCACGGCGGGGCGCAACGGACATTCCGCTCCGCCGTGGGGGCGGACGTCCGTCACTCCGCGAAGCACGAATCCCGCCACGTCCCCGGAGCATGGAACGCCGGGGAGCGCGGACATCCTGTCACGCTTCGGGGAGTTGACGAGTCACTCGCGACGGCCACCAGAATCGGTCGCCGAGAAGGGTCGCCAGGGCCGGAACGAGAACTGTACGCACGAGCAGCGTGTCGAGAAGAACGCCCACCCCGACAATGACTCCGATCTGGGTGAGAGTGATCACCGGAAGCACGCCCAGCACGGCGAACACCGCGGCGAGCAGGATCCCGGCGCTGGTGATCACGGCTCCGGTGGCGGCGACCGCGTGGACCATGCCGTCGCGGGTGCCCCGGCCCGCTGCTTCTTCGCGGGCGCGAGTGACGAGGAAGATGTTGTAGTCGACGCCGAGGGCGACGAGGAAGAGGAAGGCGTACAGGGGGACCTGGTTGTCAAGAGCGGGGTAGCCGAGCGCCACGCGGAAGAGCAGCGAGCCGGCCCCGAGCGCGGCGGCGAAGCTGGCGATGACCGTGGCGATGAGCAGGAAGGCGGCGACCGCCGCGCGCAGCAAGACCCCCAGGACGAGGAGCACCACGAGCAGGATCGCGGGCACGATGAGGCGGAGATCACGGCGGGAGGCGTCGCGGTCGTCGAGGGCCGTGGCGACGCTGCCACCCACGAGCGCGTCGGCGTCGGGGACGGCGTGGACGGCGCTGCGGAGCGTACGGATGGTGGTGTAGCTCTCGGTCGTGTCCGGCGCTGCCGTGAGCGTGGCGTCGATCCGGACCACCGGGCCGGCCTGCGCGGGTGACGTGATGCGCGCCTGTGCGACGCCGGGAGTGGCGGTGACGGCGGCGAGCACCTGGTCGGCCTGCGCGGGCCGGGTGAGGACGACGGCGGGATCGGCGGCGCCGGCGGGGAAGGAGCGGCTCAGCGTCTCGAGGCCGGCGACGGACTCGGCCTCGACGCGGAACTGCTCGGTTTGCGACAGGCCGAGGCGGGTGCCCGGGATGCCGGCGGCGAGCGCGGCCAGCACCACGACGGACAGGACCGTGACCAGGCCCGGACGGCGCGCGACGCCCCGGCCGACGCGCGACCACACGCCGTGCCTGAGCGTGTCGCCGACCCGCGGCACGAAGGGCCAGAACAGCCCGCGCCCGCACACGACCAGGGCAGGCGGCAGCACGACCAGCGCGAACAGGGCCGCGACGCCGATGCCCAGCGCCGCGGTCACGCCGAGCGCCACGGTGTCGCCGAGGCTCGCGAGCAACAGCGTGAGCAGGCTGAGCACCACCGTGGCCGCGCTTGCCACGACGGCGGGACCGGCCCCGCGCAGGGCACGCCGCATTGCCTCACGACGGTCCTCGTGCTGGTGCAGTTCCTCACGATAGCGGGAGATGAGCAGCAGGGCGTAATCCGTGCCCGCCCCGAACACGAGCACCGTGACGATGCCCACTGTGGAGTCGCCGACGGTCAGGTCCGTGTGCCGCGACAGCAGGGCGACCAGCTTGCTGCTGACCTGATCGGCGAGGCCGACCACGGCGAGGGGCACAAGCCACAGGACCGGGCTCCGGTACGTCACCAGCAGCAGCACCGCGACCACAACGACCGTGACGACGAGCAGAGTGGTGTTGGCGCCCGTGAAACTGTCGGCGATGTCCGCGGCGAAACCGGCGCCCCCGGTGACCTGAGCCGTCAAGCCGTCGGGCCGGTCGGCGCCGGCGACCGCTCGGATCTCGGTGACCCGGGCGATCAGGTCGTCGGCGGGCAGGCCGGCGGGAAGCGTGACGACCAGCAGGGCAGCGCTGCGGTCGTCGGCGTAGATCACGGGGGCGGGGGAACGTACCCGGGCGGTGTCGTTCTTGATCTTGGTCTCGTCGGCGGGCGTGAGCGGCGGGCCGCCGCGGCTGTAGACGACGAGCGCCGACGTGTCCTCGCCGGACGGAAGCTGGCGCAGCAGCGCGGCCACGCGGGTCGACTCCGCGCCGTCGGGCAGCGTGGCGGTCGGGTCGTTCGACGTCCGGACGTCGCCGGCCAGGGCGATGACCGCACCGGCGGCGGCCGCGGCCACGAGCAGGACCAGCCAGGCCGTGAGCCGTCCGGTCAGGGTGCGCAGCACGAGCTTTCCTCTCGACGACGAAGAATCTCTACCATAAAGATTCTCGGTCATGCGGAGGCTGTCTGCAACACTGGGGTGCGTGTATCGGCCACGCGAGTCGGAGCGCGACGCGCTCCGCGAGGAGATCGTCACCCTGCTGCGGACGTACAGCGTGCGGGCGCAGCATGTCGGCCAGGCGTTCGCGCACCGGCATGGTCTGCACCACACGGATTTGCAGGCGCTGATCGCCGTGATGCACGCTGAGGGTCGCGGGGCGCCGCTGACGCCGGGCCGGCTGGGCGAGGAGCTCGGCCTGTCCTCGGGCGCGACGACCGCCGCCATCGACCGCCTCGAGCGGGCCGGCCACCTGCGCCGCAGCCGCGAGAGCGCGGACAGGCGGGTCGTGCACCTGCGCTACGGGGAGCCGGGGATGGCGCTCGCGCAGGACTTCTTCGGGCCGCTCGGCGGGCGCACGGACGCGGTGATGGCGAGCTTCACGGACGCGGAGCTGGACACGGTCCGGCGCTTCCTGGCGGGCATGGACGACGCTCTGGCCGACCATCACCGTGAGGTCCGCGCGCAGCCCTGACCAGGCTCAGCAGTCGCCGGAGCTGTGGTGCCAGGAGGCGCTCACGTCGGTGCCGGCCGAGGTGCCGGCGGTGGCGCCGGGCAGATCGATGACCAAGCTCACGTCGTCCGGCTGCGGGGCCGGCGTCGCGGCGGGCGGGGTGGCGGCGATCGAGAAGGCCGCGGCGATGGCGGACAGGGGCATGAGGGCCAGGGCGAGGCGCTTCACGCTTCCAATCTTCACCGGCGTCACTTGAAGGTGCAACAGTTGCGGGCTGGAAGTTCGCTGAGCGTGGGAATTGTCTGGGGCGTGTCCTGTCGATCATGGCGTCGCCGAGGCGAGGTCCAGGTTTCGCACCGCGCGGCGAGGCGGAAGCTGGACCCGCCGCAGGCCGCCGATGATCGGCTGGACATGCCCTAGCATCGGCGGCATGAACGAGCCGCCGTCGCTGGGCCTCGGGCCGCTCTCGCGGGTGCGCCTGGACGAGCTGCTGCAGGAGATGCTGGACCGGGTCGGCGACGTGGTGGCCAGCCGGGAGCGGCTGCGGGCGCTGCTCGACGCGGTCGTCGGCATCGGGACCGATCTCGATCTGCGCAGCACGCTCGAGCGGATCGTGCAGGCGGCCTGCGCGCTGGCCGGGGCGCGGTACGGGGCGCTCGGGGTGCTGGCCCCCGATCGGCAGCAGCTGTCCGATTTCGTGACGCACGGCATCGATCCCGCGACGCACGCGACGATCGGCGACCTGCCGCACGGGCGCGGTGTGCTGGGGCTGCTCATCACCGATCCGCACCCGGTGCGGCTGCCGGACATCACGAGACACCCGCACTCGTACGGGTTTCCGCCGCACCACCCGCCGATGCACAGTTTCCTGGGCGTGCCCGTGCGTACGCGGGAGCAGATCTTCGGGAATTTGTATCTGGCCGAGAAGCAGGGGGCCGACCAGTTCACGGAGGACGACGAGGAGATCGTGGTGGCCCTCGCCGCGGCGGCGGGCGTGGCGATCGACAACGCCCGGTTGTTCGCGCTCGCGCGGCGGCGGGAGCGCTGGCTGGCGGCCGCGGCGGAGATCACGTCGGTCCTGCTCGGTCCGGTACGCCGCCAGGAGGCCCTCGAGCTCGTCGCCCGCCGCGCCCGGGAGATCGCCGGGGCGGACCTGGTGCTGGTGCTGCTGGCCACCGGCGACGGCGACGGGCGGTGGACCGTCGAGGTCGCGGACGGCGCGCCGAGTCTGGCGGGGCGCGTGCTGCCGGTCGACGTGGAGGCGCTGCAACAGCCCGGGGCGTGTCTGCGGGACGCGGCGGAGTGGCCGGCGGACGTACCCGATGGTATTGCGCTGGCGGCGCCGCTGACCGGCTCCCAAGGTGTGTTGATCGTCGCAGGGGCCACCGGAGGCGGGGACGACGAGGCGGCTCTGCTGGAGAGCTTCGCGGGGCAGGCCGCGCTCGCGCTCGAACGGGCGCGGGCGCAGGAGGAACGCGAGCTGCTAGTGGTGCTGGAGGACCGCGAGCGGATCGCGCGTGATCTGCACGACGTCGTCATCCAGCGGCTCTTCGCGACGGGCATGCAGCTGCAGGCGCTCTCCCCGCAGGCGTTGCGGCCCGAGGCGGCGGCCCGGCTGAACGCGGCCGTGGACGACCTCGACGCGACGATCCGCGACATCCGCCGGTCGATCTTCGAGCTGCGGGCGCCGGCCGGGACGTCGCTGCGTTCGGAGCTCCTCGAGGCTACCGAGGCGGCGGCGGGTGCGCTCGGTTTCCGGCCTGTGCTCGACGTCACCGGGCCCGTCGACAGCGCGGTGCCCGACGACGTCGTGCCCGAGCTGCTGGCCGTCGTGCGGGAAGCGCTGTCCAACGTCGCACGGCATGCGCGGGCCCGGGCCGTACGCGTGTCGGTGCACGCCGCGGCGGACGAGGTCAGCATCCGCGTCGAGGACGACGGGGTCGGCACGGATCCGCAGGCGGCGCGGGGTGGCCTCGTCAACATGGGCGAGCGCGCCGCCGACCTGGGCGGCAGTTTCGAGATCGCGCCGGCGCCCGGCGGCGGCACCGCCATAACCTGGCGAGTCCCCCTGCGATAGGGACTTTGGTCCCTGTCGGCCCCGCACCCGCCGCGCGACCGTGGACGCATGACGAACCCGTCCGATGCCCTCGCCGCGGCGGCCCGGACCGCCCTGCGCGCCCCCTCCGTCTTCAACACCCAGCCCTGGCGCTGGCGGATCGACGGCGACACCATGCTGCTGTACGCCGACCGCGAGCGCGCCCTCACCGCCACCGACCCGGACGGCCGCCTCCTCCTGCTGAGCTGTGGCGCCGCCCTGCACCACGCCCGCGTGGCCCTCGCCGCCGCCGGCTGGCTCGCCACGGTCGAGCGGCTCCCCGAGCCGGGGGAGCCCGACCTGCTCGCCCGGATCACCTTCACCGGGGCGCGGCCCGTGGACCCCGGCGCCGTGCGGCTGCTCGACGCCGTCGGTCGCCGGCGCTCGGACCGGCGGGCCTACGGCGACCGGCCCGTCACCGACGAGCAGGTCACCGCGCTGCGCCGGGCGGCCGAGGCGGAGGGCGCCTATCTGCACCACGTGCCCGGCGACCAGGTGCCCATGCTCGCCGTCTCGACCGATCTGGCAGGGGAGGCCGAACGGCTCGACGAGGACTACCGCGGCGAGCTGGCCCGGTGGACCCACCGGCCCGGGGCGTCCGGCGACGGCATCCCGGCCGGCACCGCCGTGCGCCCGGCGCTGCGCCGCGTTCCCGTGCGCGACTTCGCCCCCGACGGCGGCGCGGGGCTGGACGCCGGGCCCGGGCACGACGCGGGCTCGGCGTACCTGCTGCTCTTCGGCACCACCGACCGGGCGGCCGACTTCCTGCGCGGGGGTGAGGCGCTGTCGGCCGTGCTGCTCACCGCGACCGCCGACGGGCTCGCCACCGATCCGATCAGCGACAGCATCGAGGTCGAGTGGCCGCGGCACCTGCTGAGCGGGCTGCTCTCCGACGTCGGCGAGCCGTACGTGGTCGTGCGCACCGGTTATCCGGACGCCGGGGAGCCGCTGCCGCCCGCGCCACGCCGGCGTCCGGAAAGCGTCATCGACGTCGGCCGGTGACGCAGGACACCCCGGAAAGGCGGCGGTCCAGGTCGGACGATCGGGGCCGGATCGTCACACAGGCAGCGGCCCTGCCCGAGCGAACGGATCGAGGGAGCCCGACTGGCTTCCGGCGACGGTCGCGAGGAAGCTCGGATCCGGATGCAACCGGACGCACGACCCGGGCGTCTTCTTCGGACCGTCAGCGGCGAAGGGATCGATGTGAGAAGACGTACCTGGGCGGCGGCTCTGACAGCCGTGCTGGCCATGGGCACCGTGACGACCGCGCAGCAGGCGCAGGCCGCCGCGTCGCCGCCCCGGTCCGGCGCGGGCGACCGGACCTTCACGCTCATCACGGGCGACCGGGTCGTGCAGCGGGGCAGCGCTGTCACCGTCGACCGGGCGCCGGGGCGCGAGGCGGTGACCTTTGTGGAGCGCAGCACCGGCGGGCACCGTTACGTGTTCCCGAGCGACGCCCTTCCGCTGGTGCAGCGAGGGCGGCTCGACCGGCGGCTGTTCGACCTCACTGCGCTGGCCGCGTTCGGCTACACCGGGACGAGCGCGTTGCCGCTGCTGGTGACGTACGACTCGGCGGCGGGGGAGCGGACGGCGAAAGTGGCCGGCGCCGAGGTCGCGCGCAGCCTGCCCGACCTCGGGATGGTGGCGCTGCGGGCCGGCAGCCGCCAGCGCGACGAGCTGTGGCGGGGCGTGACGTCCGGCGGGGCGGCGCAGCGCACCGTGCGGGCCGGCATCGACCGGATCTGGCTGGACGGCAAGCGCAAGCTGCGCCTCGACCGCAGCGTCCCGCAGATCGGCGCGCCGGCGGCGTGGCAGCAGGGCCTCGACGGCACCGGCGTGAGCGTCGCCGTGCTCGACAGCGGCGTGGACGCCACGCATCCCGATCTCGCCGGGCGGCTGGGCGAGGTGCGCAACTTCACCGACGCGCCGGACGCCGACGACACTCTGGGGCACGGCACCCACGTCGCCTCCACCATCGCCGGGACGGGCGCCGCGTCCGGCGGGCGCTACCGCGGGGTGGCGCCGGGCGCCCAGCTGATCGTCGGCAAGGTGTGCCCGGGCGAGGAGTGCCAGGACTCGGCAATCCTCGCGGGCATGGCCTGGGCCGCGCCCCGCGCCCGCGTCGTCAACATGAGCCTGGGCGGCGACGACGAGCCGGGCACCGATCCGATGGAGGCCGCGGTCGGCGAGCTGAGCGACCGCTACCACACGCTCTTCGTCGTCGCCGCGGGCAACGACGGGCACGCGCCGGTGAGCTCGCCCGGGTCCGCGCCGGCCGCCCTGTCGGTGGGAGCGGTCGACCGGGAGAACGCCATCGCCGACTTCTCCAACTGGGGGCCGTCGCCCGAGGGTGACCAGGTCAAGCCCGAGATCACCGCGCCCGGCGTGGACATCGTCGCGGCCAGGGCGGCGCACGGCACCCTCGGCGACCCGGCGCCCGAGCCGGAGTACACGACGCTGTCGGGCACGTCCATGGCGACGCCGCACGTCGCCGGGGCGGCCGCGATCCTGGCCCAGCAGCACCCCGACTGGACCGGGCACCAGCTCAAGACCACGCTGACCGCGGCGGCCGAGCCCACGCCGGGCCTCGAGGCCTATGCCCAGGGCGCCGGCCGGGTCGACGTCGCGCGCGCCATCACGCAGACCGTGGCCACTGACACCGGCAGCGTCGACTTCGGATCGGTGCCGTTCCCGCACACCGACGACCGGCCGATCGTGCGCCCGGTGACCTTCCGCAACGACGGCACCGCGCCGGTGACCCTGGCCCTCGCCGTCGACACCACCGCGCCGGCCGGCCTGTTCACCGTCGATCCGCCGGCGGTCACCGTCCCGCCCGCCGCCACGGCCACGGTGCGGCTGACCGCGGACACCACCGTCGACACCGGCGAGCAGTGGCCCGACGGGCGTCTCGTGGCGACCGGCGCGGGCGGCGTGCGGGTCGAGGTGCCGTTCGGCGTGCACCGGGAGGGCCCGGCCTACACCGTCACGCTGCGGCACACCGGGCGCGACGGCGCCATCCCGGCGACACAGTTCACCGGGTTCACCGATCTGAGCACCTTCGCGTACGCCGAGGACGCCGCCACCGGGGCGACGTCGACCATCCGGCTGCCGCAGGGCACCTACGGCGTGAGCAGCACCGTGGAGAGCGGCGACGGGTCCACGGCGCTGCTGGTGCAGCCGCGGCTGGTCGTCGACCACGACCTCACCGTCGATCTCGACGCCAGGGTGGCGAAGCCCGTGGCGGTGTCCGTGCCGGACAAGAAGGCCGCGACGACCTTCACCGCCATCCGGGGCACCTGGATCTCGCCCGAGGGCATCTTCAGCGACACCGCGATCAACGGCGCCGGGCCGGGCCTGTTCATGGCCGAGATCGGCGACCACCGGGCCGAGCCGCTCTTCCACTCGGCGGTGACGACGACGCTGACCTCGGCGGCCTCGTCGTTCCGGCTGCACTGGCCGCGCGACGGGCGGTTCCCGACCGGGGTCGCCCGGGTCTACCAGCGCAAGGATTTGGCCGCGATCGCCGGCACCTACGCCCGGGTCGCGGCCGGGGCGCCCGGCATGGTGGGCTTCACCGCCCTGTCGAGTCGCGACGGGAAGCTGATCGAGACCGGCTACAGCCCGGACACGCGGATCGCGATGCCGGCGACGCGCACCGACTTCGTCAACACGGAGAACGGGATCCAGTGGGCGGCGGGCTTCGGCGAGTACGACACCGAGGGCGACTTCTATCTCGGGTTCGCGCAGCGGGCGCCGGCTCGCTACCTGCCGGGCCACACCTATCGGCTCGCGTGGAACAAGGCCGTCTTCTCCTACGGCGGCTCGGCGACGCGCGAGGGCGACACGATCAGCGTGAACCTGGCGCCCTACGTCGACGCGTCGGGCGTGGCGGTCAACGGGGTCAGCGCCGCCCCGCGCACGGTCAGGCTCTATCAGGGCAGCACGCTGGTCGGCACGATCGACGAGAACGCCGAGGTGCCGCGGCAGTTCACGGTCGGCGCGGCGGCCAAGCCCTACCGGATGACCGCCACGGCGGTGCGGACGGCGCCGTACACGCTGTCGACCAAGGTGACCAGCACGTGGACGTTCACGTCGGGACGGACCGCGGCGGCCACCCCGCTGCCGCTGCCGACCGTGCGGATGGCCCCCGCGCTGAGCCTGGCCAACAGCGCCCCGCGCGGGCGGCTCTTCGCCGTCCCGCTCCGGTCGTCCGCCGGCATCGTCACCGCGCAGGTGTCCTACGACGACGGGAAGACCTGGATCGACGCCGCCCTGCGGGGGACCGGCGGGACGCGGACGGCGTGGGTCAAGCATCCGCCGCGCCCCGGCTTCGCGTCGTTGCGGGTCACCGCCCGGTCGTCGACGGCGACCAGTGTGACGCAGACCGTCATCCGGGCCTATCGGATCAGTTGATCGGCGACGTGAGGTGAGGGAGGCGCTGGGCGGCGGGAACGTTGAACGTCTCGCGCGCGAGGAGCGGGCGGACGCGGCGTTCGAAGGCCGGGGTGACGAAGAGCCGCTTGAGGAGATCCCCGGCCAGCTCGTTGCCCAGCGCGCCCATGATCATGGACTGGTCCAGCGACAGGTGGCGCCGGGCGACCTGCCCGGTGCCGATGTTCACCGCATCGGCGAAGCCGCCCGGGCCGTAGACGGGGAAGTCGCGGCGCAGGGCGGCCAGATTGGCCAGGACCGGCCCCTTGGCGTAGGGCAGGGCGAGGAACGCCGCGTGCGGTGTCACCACCCCGTCGCCGTAGTCCGGGGCCGGTCCGGGCGGACGGCACCCCTCGAAGCCGGCGTCGTAACGGGTCGCCTGCGCGTCCGACGGGTAGCCGTTCGTGTCCATGCCCATCGCGTCGACGCCCCAGACCGCGTACCCGCCGGCCGGGTCCGCGGCGGGCGAGAAGCCCCAGTAGCCGTACCCGGCGTCCTGCAGGCCGTGCTCGATCTGCGCCGCGACCGTCGCCGGATGGTTGCGCCCCCACGACCTCGGGCCCCACGCGGCCTCGGGCACGAACAGGTCCGGCATGAGCGCCTCGAACATGTCGCCACCCCAGCTGGGCACGAACGTGATGCCCCGATAGCGGTAGGAGCCCTCGAAGACCGTCCGGCCCAGGTGCGTCGCCGTGAACCCCTCCGGCCGCATCTCCTGCCAGGCGTAGTCGCAGGTGGCGGGCAGGGTGCGCATGGTGGCGAAGTACGCGTCGGGCGGGATCTGGCCGGCGGCTATCCCCAGGTAGGTGGCGATGCGCGGCTCGGTCACCGTGATGTCGTAGTGGTTGCAGGTGAACCACACGCCGTCCTGCGGCACCGAACAGTCCACCGGCGGCGGGACGTCCCAGAAGCCGCCCCGGATCAGGCCACGATCCGGGTCGTAGAAGAAGCCGAAGTCCATCGTGGCCACGATCCGATCCGCCCCGAGCCGGGGGAACGCCCCGTCGACCACGTGCAGCGCCGCCGCCAGCCAGCCGTTGTCCACGCTGGAGAGGAAGGGCGTGTCGCGCGGGCTCACCGAGCCGTCCCTCGGGTCGTACCAGTTGTAGAACATGCCCGACGCCTCGTGGCGCCGCATCGTGGCCAGGGTGCCGAGCGTGCGCGCCACCCGGGAGCGGGCCTCGCCCTGCGAGATGATGCCGAGCCGGGCCGCGACGACGGCCGACCACATGGCGCCGCCGATGTTGGTGGGCGAGGTGTAGTCGGCGGGCGTGGTCAGCCCGGCGTCGATCGAGTCGGCGACGAGCCCGGTGCGCGGGTCGGTCATCGCCGCGAGCGACCGCCACGTGTCCCGCGCGTAGCGGAGCAAGGGGTTGTCGGCCGGGGCGGCGACGAGCGCCGCCGCCGTCGCTGCGGGGACGGCAGTGAGCCCCGTCGCTGCGGGGGCGGCAGTGAGCCCCGTCGCTGCGGGGGCGGCAGTGAGCCCCGTCGCTGCGGGGGCGGCAGCGAGCCCCGTCGCTGCGGGGGCGGCGCCGATCGCAAGGGTCAGACAGATGAGGGGCGCGGGCAGGCGTCTCATGTCTGGTGACGGTAGCCACAGCAGGGCCGTGGTCAGAAGGTGACGGGACCTTCGGCCCTGGGCGCGCGCCTTCGGACTTGGGTAAGAAAGAGGGGTGATTCGTGTCTTCCTGCTCGACGACCACGAGGTGGTCCGCCGCGGCCTCGCCGACCTGCTGCACGCCGCCGGGGACATCGAGGTGGTGGGCGAGTCGGGCTCCGCGCAGGAGGCCGCCCGCCGCATCCCGGCGCTGCGGCCCGACGTGGCGGTGCTCGACGCGCGGCTGCCCGACGGCAACGGCATCGACGTGTGCCGCGACGTGCGGGCGGTGGACTCGTCGATCCAGGGGCTGATCCTCACCTCGTACGAGGACGACGAGGCGCTCTTCGCCGCGATCATGGCCGGGGCGGCGGGCTACGTGCTCAAGCAGATCCGCGGCACCGACCTGGTCGACGCCGTCCGCCGGGTCGCCGCCGGGCAGTCGCTGCTCGACCCGGCCGTCACGCAGCGCGTCCTCGAGCGCATCCGCAACGGCGTCGAGCAGCCGCGTGAGCTGGCGTCGCTCACCGACCAGGAGCGGCGCATCCTCGAGTACGTGGCCGAGGGCCTGACCAATCGCGAGATCGCCGGCAAGATGTTCCTCGCCGAGAAGACGGTGAAGAACTACGTGTCGAGCCTGCTCGCGAAGCTCGGCCTCGAACGCCGCACCCAGGCCGCGGTCCTCGCCACCCGCCTGCTCGGCGACCGCAAGAGCTGACCGCCGGTCCTGTTCAAGCGGCCGCCGCAAGAGCTGACCGCCGGCGGTCGGGAGAAGGCGGCGCCGGGCGGGGAAGGCGCCGGGCGGGGGAAGGCGCCGGGCGGGAAAAGGCGGCGCCGGGCGGGAGAAGGCGCCGGGCGGGAAAAGGCGGCGCCGGGCGGGAGATCAGGAGCTGATCAGCGTACGGATGATCGGGCCGCCGTCCGCGGTGAGCGTGAGCACCACGCGGGTCTTCTGCTCGACGGCCGGGTCCTCGATCAGCAGGCCGCGATGCCCCGCGGCGCCGGGCGCGGCCGGTTCGCCGAGGTCGACGCGCAGGCCGAGCCGCGGGGCGTCGGCCGGGGTCAGCGCGCCGGTGACGATGCCGGCCGCGAGCGGGTCGTGCAGGGGCACGCGGCGCTCGCCGAACTGCGGCTCGTAGAAGTCGTAGTAGCCGGTCAGCATCTCGCCGAGCACCGGGGCCAGCGGCGCGGCGGACGCCAGGAGGGCCTCGCGGTCGGCGGCGTCGAAGCAGTGGTTCATGGTGACGTCGAGCGGGACCAGGGTGACCGGCCAGGGGGCGGCGAGCACCTCGGCGGCGGCCTCCGGGTCGTTGTGGATGTTGGCCTCGGCCCGGCCGGTGATGTTGCCGGGCGCGCGGACCGCGCCGCCCATCACGGTGACGTCGCGCACGAGGGCGGGCAGGCGGGGCTCGCGGCGCAGGGCGATCGCCAGGTTGGTGAGCGGGCCGGTGGCCAGGATGCGCAGCTCGCCGGGGCGCGCGCGGGCGATCGCCAGCAGCAGCTCGGCCGCGTCGGACGGGATCGGGTCGGCCGCCGCCCGCGGCAGCTCCACCCCGTGGATGCCGTTGCCGCCGTGGACGCTGGTCGCACCCCCGGCGAAGGCGCCGGCCAGCGGGTGGTGCGCTCCGACCGCGACGGGTACGCCGGGCCGCCCGCCCAGCGCGAGCAGATCGAGCGTGTTCCGGGCCGCCTGCGCCGCGCCGGTGTTCCCGCTGACCGTGCCGATGCCCACGAGCTCCACCCCGGGGCTGGCGAGCAGCAGGGCGATGGCGATCGCGTCGTCGACGCCGGTGTCACAGTCCAGGTACAGCGTGTCGGCCACGGCTCGCCCCTCTCACGCGGGTTGACGGTCGGTCAGACAGTAGACGCCGCCGGCCGGGTCGCGCATGACCGTCCACTCGGGGAACTCGGCGACGAACGTGGCGCCCAGCGACTCGTGCCGCGCCCGCTCGGCCGCCACGTCGGCGCAGGCCAGGTCGAGGTGGGCGGAGGGTGGCTGCTCGTCGTCCGTACGCTGCAAGAGCAGGTGGATCGGCAGGCCCGGCGGCCGGACGAGGCGATGGAACTCCGGCGGGAAGGCCCGCAGCTCCCAGCCGGTGAGCGCGGCCCAGAAGTCGACCTCGGCCTCGTACCGGCTGGGGGAGACGTCGAGGCAGACCTGGTCGACCAGGCTCGCGCCGGGTGCGGGGCGGCGGTGCTCGCCCTGCCACGGCACGGCACAGAACAGGAAGCCGCCGGGGGAGCGCAGCACACACCACTCCCCGTGATCGGCGACGACCTCCGCGCGCGCCGCCACCGCCGCGACGTCGTCCACGTACAGGTCGACGTGCGCCCCGCCGGGACCCGCGTGCACGCCCTGCACGGCGATCCACGGGTCGGCGTCGTCGCGTACCAGGCGCAGGTGTTCATGGAAAGGCTCGGCGCGGCTGCCGGTCACCGCCGCCCAGAACGCCCCGGCCGCGGCGAGCAGGGGGCGGGGCCGGTCAACGAACGCGTACGCCCACCGGATCATGCCTCCACGGTAGGACTCCGATTGTGTCCCGCACGAGCGGGGTAGGTAATGCGGCCATGACGGACTACGGCCTTCACTGCTCGCACGAGCAGATCCCGCCCGCCGACCTCCTGACCGCGGTGATCGCGGCCGAGCGCGCGGGCTTCGACGCCGCCATGTGCTCGGACCACTTCTCGCCGTGGAGCGAGCGGCAGGGGCAGTCCGCCTTCGCGTGGTCGTGGCTGGGCGCCGCCCTGCAGGCCACGAACCTGTCGTTCGGCGTGGTCAACGCGCCCGGTCAGCGCTACCACCCGGCGATCATCGCGCAGGCGATCGGCACGCTGGGCAGCATGTTCCCGGGGCGCTTCTGGGCGGCCCTGGGCAGCGGCGAGTTCAGCAACGAGCACATCACCGGCGACCCCTGGCCGCGCAAGGAGATCCGTAACGAGCGGCTGCTGGCCAGCGTGGGCGTGATCCGCGATCTGCTCGACGGCAAGGAGGTCACCCGGGACGGCCTGATCAAGGTCGACCGCGCGCGGCTGTGGACCCGGCCCGCGGAGCCGCCCGCCCTGATCGGCGCCGCGGTCAGCGTGGCCACCGCCCGCTGGTGCGCGAGCTGGGCCGACGGCCTCGTCACGGTCAACGCCCCGGAGGAGCACCTGCGCGAGATGATCGCCGCCTATCGGGACGCCGGCGGCAAGGGACCGATCTGCCTGCAGGTCCACCTGAGCTGGGCGCCCACCGAGGAGGAGGCCGAGCGGATCGCCCACGAGCAGTGGCGCAGCAACATCTTCCCGCCGCCGGTCTGCTGGGACCTGGAGACCGCCGAGCACTTCGACGCCGTCTCCGAGAACGTCACGGTCGAGCAGGTCCGCAAGACCGTCAACATCTCCGCGGACCTCGACAAGCACATCGAGTGGCTGCGCTCCTACGAGGCGCTCGGCTTCGACCGCATCTACCTGCACCACGTGGGCCAGGAGCTGCTGCCCTTCATCGAGACCTTCGGCGCGAAGGTCCTGCCCGCCCTGCGCTGACGAGTACGCCCGCCGGTGCCCTGAGGAACCCAGGGCGCCGGCCGGTCAGCGGAACATGGCGTGGGTACGCGTCAGCCTGGTGACCCGGGCCCGGATGTACAGCATGCCCGCGACCCGGGCGGCCAGCGCGGCGGCCACGGTGACCGCGAACAGCACACCGTCGTGGGTCGCGAAGACGCCGATGGCGAGGATCGGCATCCAGCCGTGAAGAGCCCCGAGCGGCATGACGACGTCCGTGCTCGCGCCGTAGCCGCGCACGAGCCGCCTGGTGCACAAGATCGTCGGCGGCAGGGCTTCGGGCGACGGGGGTACGGGCGATCGGCGATCCGACACCGCGGCTGGGAAGCGGCTGAAGTGCAGGTCACGGGGCTGTAACGGGGGGAGTCGATCATGCAGGGGAAACGTGAGGCTGTTAGGTTAGGCATCCCTTACAGCGCACGAAGTGGAGTTCGCCAATATGCGCCCCAACCGGATCCTGGCGGGAGTCGCCGCCCTGGCCGCGGCGCTCGCGCTCGCTGCTTGTGGCGGCGGGTCGTCGGACAGTGACGAGCCGGCGGCCGGCAGCAGTGCCGGCTCCGCTGCCTTCCCCGTGACGATCAAGCACGCGCTCGGCTCGACGACCATCGAGAAGAAGCCCGAGCGGGTCGCCACCGTGCAGTGGGCCAACCAGGAGGTGCCCCTCGCGCTCGGCATCACGCCCGTGGGCATGGCCGCCGCCAACTTCGGCGACGACAACGGCGACGGCGTGCTGCCCTGGGTGACCGACAAGCTCAAGGAGCTGGGCAGCCCGACGCCGGTGCTCTTCGACGAGAACGACGGCATCGACTTCGAGGGCGTGGCCAACACCAAGCCCGACGTGATCCTGGCGGCCTACTCGGGCCTGACGCAGGAGGACTACGACAAGCTCAGCAAGATCGCGCCGACCGTCGCCTTCCCGACGGCCGCGTGGGCGACCGCGTGGCGCGACACGATCAAGCTGGAGAGCCAGGCGCTCGGCCTGTCCGCCGAGGGTGACAAGCTCATCGCCGACCTCGAGGCGCAGATGAAGGCCGACGTCGCCGAGTACCCGGCGCTGGCCGGCAAGTCGGTCATGTTCGTCACGCACATCGACCCGGCCGACCTGAGCAAGATCAGCTACTACACGACCAAGGACACGCGGGTCCAGTTCTTCACCGACCTGGGCCTCAAGCAGCCGGCGAGCGTCGAGAAGGCGTCCGCGGCCAGCGAGCTGTTCGCCCTCGACACCAGCGCCGAGCAGATCGAGACGTTCAACGACGTCGACATCATCGTGACCTACGGCGACGCCAAGCTCGTGTCGGCCCTGCAGGCCAACCCGCTGCTGGCCAAGATGCCGGCCATCAAGAACGGCGCCGTCGTCGCACTCGACGGCAGCGGCCCGGCGGGCACGGCGGCGAACCCGACCCCGCTCGCCATCCCGTACGTCACGAAGGACTACGTGAAGCAGCTGGCCGACGCGGCCGCCAAGGTGAAGTGACCACTCCCGTCACCACGACCGAGCCGGACGCCGCCCCGCTGCGGCGCCCGGCTCCGGTCCGTACCCTCTGGGCCGTCCTGGCCGTCGCCGTGCTGGTCGCGCTGATGCTGGCCTCCGTCGCCGTGGGCTCGCGGCACGTCGGCTGGACCGACATCGTGCAGGCGCTGCAGGGCCACGACGAGACGATGAACACCGCCGCCGTCACCGTACGCATCCCGCGTACCCTGCTCGCGGTCCTCGCCGGCGCCGCGCTCGCCCTGGCCGGCGCGGTCATGCAGGGCGTGACCCGCAACCCGCTCGCCGACCCGGGCATCCTCAGCGTCAACACCGGCGCCGCGCTCGCCGTGGTCACCGGGATGGCGTCGTTCGGCCTGAGCAACCCGTCGAGCTATGTCTGGGTGGCGATCGGCGGGGCGGCGGTGGCGGCCGTCTTCGTCTACGTGGTCGGCTCGCTCGGGCGCGGCGGCGCCACCCCGCTCAAGCTCGCCCTGGCCGGGGCCGCGACCTCGGCCGCGCTCTCGTCGCTGATCAGCGCGCTGCTGCTGGGCCGCGGCGACATCGGCGAGAACTTCCAGTCGTGGCAGATCGGCGGCGTCGGCGGGGCCACCTTCGCCACGCTCAAGCTGGTGGTGCCCTTCCTCGTGGCCGGCCTGGTGATCAGCTTCCTGGCGGCCCGCCCCCTCAACTCCCTCGCCCTCGGGGACGAGCTCGCCGCCGGCCTCGGCGAACGGGTCGCGCTGACCCGGGCCGTCGCGGCGCTCGGCGCGGTGCTGCTCTGCGGCGCGACCACCGCCGTCGCCGGGCCGATCGCCTTCGTCGGCCTGGTCGTGCCGCACGTCTGCCGGCTGCTGATCGGGCTCGACCACCGCTGGCTGCTGCCCTTCTCGGCGCTGGTCGGCGCGTCGCTGCTCACCGCGGCCGACATCCTCGGACGCATCGTCGCCCGCCCCGGCGAGATCGACGTGGGCATCATCACCGCGCTCATCGGCGCGCCCTTCTTCATCTCCATCGTCCGCCGGCAGAAGGTACGCGAGCTGTGACCACCACGACGCTGCAGGCTGTCACCCGCGGCCGCGTGCGCCGGGCGCTGCGCCGCCGGCTGCTGATGGCGGTCCTCGCCGTGCTGATCGTCGCCATGGCCGCGATCAGCCTGATGTTCGGGCAGACCTACTATCCGCCCGCCGACATCTGGCACGTGATCCTCGGCGAGACCGTGCCCGGCGCGTCCTTCACGGTCGGCGAGCTGCGGCTGCCGCGTACGGCGATGGCGTTGATCGTGGGTCTGTGCTTCGGCATGGGCGGCGTGACCTTCCAGACGATGTTGCGCAACCCGCTGGCGAGCCCGGACATCATCGGCATCACCTCCGGGGCGAGCGCCGCGGCGACCCTGGGCATCGTGACGCTCAAGCTGACGGGGGCCGAGGTGTCCGTCTTCGCGATCGTCGCCGGGCTGGCCGTCGCGCTGATCGTCTACACGCTGTCGTTCAAGGACGGCGTGGCCGGGACCCGGCTGGTGCTGATCGGCATCGGCATCGCGGCGATGCTCGACAGCGTGACCTCGTACCAGCTGAGCCGGGCCGGGCAGTGGGACCTGCAGCAGGCGCTGCGCTGGCTCACCGGCAGCCTCAACGGCGCGAGCTGGCACGAGGTGGTGCCCGTGCTGATCGCGCTGCTGGTGCTCGGCCCGGTGCTGCTCGCGCGCGGCCGCGACCTGACGATGATGCAGCTGGGGGATGACGCCGCCGGCGCTCTGGGCGTACGCATGGAGCGCACCCGCCTCGTCGTCATCGTCGCCGCCGTCGGGCTGATCGCCTTCGCCACGGCGGCTTCCGGGCCCATCGCGTTCGTCGCGTTCCTGTCCGGGCCGATCGCCGCCCGCCTCTTCGGCAACGGCGGCTCGCTGCTCCTGCCCGCCGGGCTCGTCGGGTCGCTGCTCGTGCTCGTGGCGGACTTCGTCGGGCAGTTCGCCTTCGACCACCGCTACCCGGTCGGCGTCGTCACCGGGGTGCTCGGGGCGCCGTACCTCATCTATCTGATCGTCCGCACGAACCGGGCCGGAGGCTCGCTGTGACCGCTTCGTTGTTGTCCGCCGGAGGCTCGCTGTGACCGCATCCCACACGCTTGATGTCGAGCAGCTCACGCTGGGCTACAAGGACCGGGCGGTCATCGAGTCGCTCGACCTCGTCGTGCCGCCCGGTCGCATCACCGCCATCGTCGGCGCCAACGCCTGCGGCAAGTCCACGCTGTTGCGCTCGATGTCGCGGCTGCTGGCCCCGCGTACGGGTCACGTCCTCCTCGACGGCCGCGAGGTCCACAGGATGCCGCCCAAGGAGCTCGCCCGCACGCTCGGCCTGCTCCCGCAGTCGCCCGTCGCCCCGGAGGGCATCACCGTCGCCGACCTGGTCAGCCGGGGCCGTCACCCGCACCAGCGCATGCTCGCCCGCTGGAGCATCCAGGACGACGCCGCCGTGGCGGCCGCCCTCGACGCCACCTCCACCGCCGACCTGGCCGACCGCGCGGTCGACGAGCTCTCGGGCGGCCAGCGCCAGCGCGTGTGGATCGCCATGGCCCTGGCCCAGCAGACCGACGTGCTGCTGCTCGACGAGCCCACGACCTTCCTCGACGTGAGCCACCAGGTCGAGGTGCTGGACCTGCTCACGGATCTCAACCGCAGCCGCGGCACGACCATCGTCATGGTGCTGCACGACCTCAACCTGGCGGCCCGCTACGCGGACCACCTCATCGCGCTGGCGGACGGCAAGCTGCACGCTGCGGGGACGCCGGGGGAGGTGCTGACCGAGGATTGCGTACGGGCGGTCTTCGGCCTGGAGAGCCGCATCATCAACGATCCGACCTCGGACAAGCCGCTCATGCTGCCCCTCGGACGGCACCACGTCACCGCCTGAGCCCCCGCCTCGCGCGGGTCCGGGGCGGCCCGCCTCGCGCGGGTCCGGGACAGCTCACCGGAAAGTACTTGCCGCAGTGGAAAGTGAGGAGTAACTTTCCGAGGAGGAAAGTACTTCTCGACTGCGAAGTGAGGGATTGCCATGTCGCCGACTCCCGAGGAAGCCCAGCGCGCCCTGCACGACGTCGAGGCGCGCCGGCAGGAGACCGCCGCCGCGGCCGGCTGGCCCGTCGCGTACTGGATCGGCGGGGGCGTCCTCGTCGCCGGGCTGGGCGTGCTCTACGACCTGAAGCCGGACTTCTCCCGGGACTGGGGCAACGTGATCACCCTGACCCTGCTGGCGATCGCCGTCCTCGCGAGCACCCGGCAGGGCAGCGCCTGGTTCGGCCGCCCGGTCCGCGCCCGGCAGGCCCCGGCGTCGCGCTGGCCGCTGGCGATCATCGGCGGCGTGCTGCTGGCCTTCCTCGCCGTGCGGGCCGGGCAGTGGGAGGTGCCACACCTGGTCGCGATCCTCGGCGTCGCCGCCGGCCTGCTCATGGCCCTCGCCGGCCCGTGGTGGCAGCACCGGGTGCTGACCCGCCGGGCAGCCCGGCCGTGACCGTGCCGACGGAGCCCGCGAGCTCCGGCCCGCGGCTGGAGCCGCTGCTCCTCGACCCGACCCGGCTGGCGATCATGGCGTCGCTGGCCGGGGCGGAGTGGGCCGAGTTCTCGTTCGTGCGCGACGCGGCCGGACTCAGCGACTCCACGCTCTCGAAGCGGATCTCGCAGCTGGGCGACGCGGGCTTCGTGGAGGTGCGCAAGGGCTACGTGGGCAAGCGGCCCCGCACCTGGCTCAACCTGACGCCGGCCGGCCGGGCGGCGCTGAAGGCCCACATCGCCATGCTCCGGGAAATCGCCGAACGCACCGGGTAGACAGTGTCTACGCCGTCCTGGTAGACACTGTCCATGCCCGACGACCTGCGTGACCGGCTCGTGGCCGCCGGCGTCGAGCTGGTCGCCGAGAGCGGCTCCGGCGCCCTGTCCCTGCGGGAGATCGCCCGCCGGGCCGGGGTGTCCCACGGCGCCCCGCGACGCTACTTCCCGACCCACCGGGAGCTGCTCGCCGCCGTCGCCCGGGTCGGCTACGAGGATCTGACCGCCCGGGTCGCCCGGCTGCCCGAGGACAGTGACCTGCTCGACATCGGGCGGCTCTACCTCGGCTTCGCCCGGGAGCGGCGGGGCATGTTCGAGCTGATGTTCCGCCACGAGCTGCTGCGCGGGAACCACGAGCAGCTGCGGGCCGCCAGCAAGCTCCTGTTCGGCGTACTCGTCGAGCGGTTGGGGTCCGTCACCGCGGCCGGCGCGCTGTGGGCGAACCTGCACGGCATCGCCCAGCTGTGGCTGTGGGGCAGCTTGCAGATGACCACCGGAGCCGACGAGCCCGAGGCGCTGCTGCGCGCGGCCGTGAACGCGTACACGAGGGAGCCGACGTGATCGTTCCGCGCATGGTCCGGGCCGGGCTGGTGCCCCTGTCGCGGCTGGCGTTCCGGCCGGATGTCGAGGGGCGCGAGCATGTGCCGCGTACGGGGGCGGTGATCTTCGCCGTCAATCACATCTCGGCGCTGGACAGCTTCCTGGTGCCGCTGGTGAGCCCGCGGCCGGTGTCGTTCCTGGCCAAGGAGGAGTACTTCACCGGCAGCCGGATGCTCCGCGCCGGAATGCTCGCCATCGACGCCATCCCGGTGCCACGCGGCGCCCATCGCGCGGCGCAGCAGGCCCTCGAGAGCGCGCTGGAGGTGCTGCGGGACGGGCGCGCCTTCGGGATCCATCCGGAGGGCACGCGGTCGCGCGACGGCCGGCTCTATCGCGGGCGCACCGGCGTCGCGTGGCTGGCGCTCGCCTCCGGGGCGCCCGTGGTGCCGGTCGGGGTCATCGGCACGGACAAAGTGCAACCCGTCGGCGCACCCTTCCCGCGCCCGGGCAAGGTCACCGTCCGCTTCGGTCAACCCCTGCACTTCTCCCCGGGTACGTCCACCGCCGCGCGAGCCCGCCGCGAAGCCACCGACGACATCATGGACGCCATCGCCAAGCTGTCGGACCAGGACCGCGCCCCCGGCTACAACGAGCTGTCCACTGGAGACTGATAGTCTTCGATCCATGACCGACCGGCGCCGCGCCTGGCCGCACGTGACCGTGGGCGCCGTGGCCGACGCGGTCAGCCTCCTCCTCGCCGCGGGCGCCGGCGTCTCCTTCCTCCTCGGCCACGGCGGCTGGACCCTCACCGCCAGTTGCGCCGCCCTGGTCGCCGGGGCGGTCGCCCTCATCCTGAGCTGGCGCCGCCGGCAGCCGGTCGCCGCCGCCGGGGCCGCGCTCGTCATCGCGGTGGGAGCGGCCGGCCTGGGCACCTGGTCCGGTGCTGACCCGGCGCCGGCCGTCACGCTGGACTTCGACCCGCAGGTGGACCCCGTGCCGTACTGCCGCTCCTACGGGGGCACGGGCAGAATCCCGGACGGTCAGCAGGTCCTCCTCTTCGACCGGGCGACCGCCGATGTGACCGGTGCCTACTACTTCCACGGGCAGGCGGAGCGCACCGGCCACGGCTGGCTGGCCCGCGGCGTCGAGATCGGGCGCCTGCCCACCGAGGCCGAGCCGGACCTGGACCGGGGCGTCACCTTCGACGTGTACGCCCAGCTCGTCACCGAGGAGACCGCCCGCGTCCTCCGCGACCGTGACAACGTCGTCATCTACCCGCGCGACGAGAAGCAGCCGCCCGTGTGGCTCCTGCGCGACCTGCCCGGCAAGACGGCCGCCACCCTCCGCGTCATCCGAGGCGCCGCCCCTGGCGAGTGCGACTGACGGTCTTACCGCGTCAGGTGACCAGCCGGGCGACGGCCGCATGCCAGCCGGCACTCATCGGCCCCACGGGCGGGAAGATCGACCGATGGCCGGCGTAGCGCAGTGCCCGGTCGAGTGGCACCCAGTTCGCGCCACGGCTGCGACCCGCGGGAGCAGCCTCAGCACCGATCCGCGCCACCGTTTCCTCGTCCCCGAGCCGAAGCGCGCGCAGGACAGCAACGGTCCATTCGCGCCACCCGGTGCTCTCCTCCTCGGTTCGCGCCGCCTCGAGTTCATTCATCACACCGGCCACGGCGGCATCGTCCGGCAACAGCAGCAGCGCCTTGGCGGCCAATGCTGTACGCATGGTCAGCCGCAAGCCGTACAGATCGCTCTGGTTGATCAATTCTTCGCATTCGTGTGCGCCGGCGTCCCCGGCGACGGCGGACCGCCAGAGCGCCGCACTTTCGTTCTCGAGCGCCACGCGATGCCGTCCGGCGCTGCGTAGCCGTGCGGCACGGAGACGCGGTCCGATCACCGCCGTTGCCAGGTCGCCCCGCTCCCAGGCGAGGTCACTGGTGAGGCGGCGGACCTCCGTCTCTTCCGTGGGCGGTCGCAGTCGCAATCGCTGCTCGAAGTCGTCGAACCGGCGCAACGTGAGCAAGGTCCGGCAGCCCTGGTAGCGGAGGAGGGACGAGTCCGGCTCGGCCTCGAGCAACGCCTGCAGCTCGACCAGAGCCTCCTCCGCCCGGCCCAGATCGCGCAGCGCGTAGCTCAGGAACAGCCGCGTCGCCCGGGCTACATCGGGCGACTGCTCGAGGCTGAGCAGGTCGCGGAAGTACGCGGCGCGTTCGAGGCGGGTCCGATCGCGGTATCCGTTGAAGAAGCGGGCCAGCTGACCGATCCAGGTGCTGCCGTCCGGCTCGGGCAGCCTTTCGGCGACCAGGCCCATTCCCGGCAACTCGAACAGTGACCGGCGCAGCCAGTCCGCACGCAGGTCATGGTCGGCGCACAGCCTCGCCACCATCTCGAGGACGGCCAAGCGCCGCTCCACGTCATCCGGTGTGGCATCGTGCCGGTCGCGAAGGAGCCCCATGAGCGCCTCGGCGATCGACGCCAGCGGCAGGCATTCGTTCAAGGTCCGATCACGCAACAGTTTCCGGCGGATCGCGGTAGCGACCGCCAAGCCGACCCGGACGGTGAGCTGCCTTAGAGCCAGGTCGCGTCCGGCGTCCTTGACGGCGTCGCCGACCGTGTCGATGATCTGGTCGCGCACGTCGAAATTGACCCATGGAAGTCCAGCCGAGCGGTCCGGACCTTGTGGTCGAGGCGCAGCGGTTCCGGCCAGTCGGTGCCCGCGGGTACATCGCCGCGAAGCCAGCGCTCCAGTCTGTGTGAGAGTTCGGTCTTGCCGATGCCGCCGACACCGTAGAACGTCAGTACGTTGTCGCGGATCTGCCGGGACAGCAATGCGCGGCCCTCCAGCACATTCGACAGATGGGCGAGCACGGCTTCGGAGAACGCGATACTTTCGGTCACCCGGTCGGTGAACAGATCCACAGCCGACCAGCGTGGCTCGAAGACGTCGTCCAGACTCATGAGGATCCTGCTGCCTCGCCTTCTGTCGCCGGACTTCAGAGCATGCTGCGGGTCAGTAGGGCTTCGTGGTCTCCAGGTGTCCACGACCAGGGGTGGCCGCCGAGATCCCACTTCTCGGCAATGGTTCTGCGGTACTCCGTGACAGCGACGGGCAGCGTCCGTACGCAACTGCTGAAATACTGCGGTACGTCGAGCAGCAGGTCGATCGGGTGCGTCTGCTGCATGATCAAAGCCCAGCCTGCGTCCGCGTCATGGAGGTAGACCGGATACGCGGTGTTGTTCTGGTTGAAGTGGTTCGCGGCCTCCAGCGCAGCCACCCGATCGCGACGGATGTTCTTCAGGATCCCATCAGTGATCATGAGTTGGTTCTCGTTACCCCCGGCGAGGATCGAGAGGATCACGTAGTCGGCCTCGCCGAACCCGATGGCGATGCCCACGCCCACGAATTGGCTCGGCAGGTCGACGTACTTCAGGTTCGTTCGCAGGCAGAGTGCTTTGATCCGCTCGAGCTGGTGCCTGGCCGGTGCGATGATCTCATCCATTGCGGACACCCCATTTCTTGTCGCGACGGCTCTGCCGGCGGTGGGCCGGACGCCGGTCCACCGAAGAATCCGGCGGCTATGACGCTACGGTTGTCGAAACCGGACTCCATCCGACGCTCGGCGGAGTGAGATCACCGATCGGTTCACCTCACCGCCTCCGGCGCGCCGGACGAGCCGATCGACGAGGACGGCCGGCGGTGGGATGTGCTCGCCGATCCGGCCGGCAACGAGTTCTGCGTGTTGCAGTCGCCTTCCTGAGCTCGTGAACGATCGGGCGCAACGATCGGCGGGGGACAGGCGTGTTGCGGTTGTGACAGCCAGGGAGATGAGGGCGGAGGCGCCGCCGGGGGTGGCGCCTCCGTCGAGTTTCGACGAGTTGTACGCCGCGCACTACGGCAGCCTGACCGTGCAGCTCTACATGTACTTCGGCGACCGGCAGGAAGCGCATGACGTCGTGCAGGAGGCGTTCTGCCGGGCCTACGCGCGGTGGCGGACGGTTTCCGCGTACGAGGACCCCGTCGGCTGGGTCCGGCGGGTCGCGTGGAATCTGGCGCTCAGCCGCTGGCGGCGTACCCGATCGGCGCTGCGGTTCCTGGGCCGGCAGCGGCGCGACGATCTTGCCGTCGACGGGCCCGGGCCGGAGCACGTGGCGGTCGTGGCCGCGCTGGCGACACTGGCCGAGCAGCAGCGGCGCGTGGTCGTGCTCCGCTATCTGGCCGACCTGACCGTGCCGGAGATCGCCGAACGGGAGGGCGTGCCCGAGGGCACCGTGAAGTCCTGGCTGCACCGGGCACGGCTGGCGCTCGCCGCGCAGCTGACGGACGAGGGAGGTGCGCGATGACCGATCGTCTCGACGAGGTGCTGGGCCGGGCCCGGGCGAGCGCCCTCGCGGAGGTCCGGCCGCCGGGTGCGGACCAGGTCAGACGCACTGTACGCCGCCGCCGGGGCGTCGCCGCCGTCGCGGGGGTCACCGCCGCCGTGGTGCTGCTGGCCGGCGGGATCGCGCTGGCGCGGGGGCCGCAGGAGCCGCCGCCCGCGACCCCGGCGCCGAGCGACTCCGAGTTCTTCCCGCCGGAGCCGACGATCGACCCGACGACGCAGGCCCGGTACGACCGGGCGTCCGACGCGCTCGGCGACCGCCGGCTCGAACCCAACAGTGACTCCACGGCCGGGGTGGTCAGCGGCAGTTTCGGCAGTGGCACGGCCCGTCTGGCGCCGGGCGAGTATCGGCTCTATGTCTTCTGCTTCGGTGAGGGGTCGCTCGACATCCGGGTCACGCACGCGGGGAAGAAGCTCGCGGCGGGCACCGTGCCCTGCGCGGAGGAGGGCGGCTCGCTCCAGCTGGCGGTGCACCAGGAGTCGGACCAGGGCCCGGACCTGGAGCTGTCCGGCGACGAGCGGGCCGACGGCAAGGCCGCCTTCTCCTACAAGTTCGTCAACGAGAGAGACATCAAGGCGTCGGCCGGGGCGGAGACCAAGGCGAACGCGGAGGCCGCTGCCGCCGCGCTCGGCGTGACCGGCAAGGTGACCACGGAGGACGACAAGACGGTCGACAAAGCGGTGGGCGAGGCCGGCGACTACGCGGTGCGGATGGTGTGCGCCGGGCCGGGCCGGCTGAGCTTCATCGTGCGGTCGGGTGCCACGTTGCGCGACGGGACGGTGGCGACGAACGGGCGTACGGAGTCGGCGCAGACAGTGGCCTGCTCGGACAGCCGGCCGGTCACCGTGGACGTCGCGCTGGGCGGAAAGTCCGGCATCAGCATCACCGCCGAGGCCGACGACGCCGCGCGGAACAGGGCCGGGTGGTCGTACTCGATCGACAGGAAGTGATGGGTTGCGCGCGGCGCGGGGGACCGTTTAAGTTGCCTAACAGTTAATTCAACTTCCGGATAATCCCCACCGGAGAAGAGTCCTCATGCGCAGATCCCCCCGCCGCGCGCTGCTCGCGTCAGCCGTGGCCGCTGCAATCCTGTCGGTCCTGTCCGTGACGGTCGTCGCCCAGGCGGCCCCCACGGCCTTCCAGCATCCCGGTGTCCTGGTGGGCCGGGCCCAGCTCGACTTCGTGAAGGGCAAGCTCGGTCAGCAGCCCTGGGCCGCCGCTTATCAGCAAATGACAACCAGCCGGTACGCGTCGCTGTCGCGCACACCGGCCCCGCGTGCCGTCGTCGAGTGCGGGAGCTACTCGAACCCCAACAACGGGTGCACCGACGAGCGCGAGGACGCGATCGCCGCGTACACGGACGCCCTGGTCTGGTATCTGACCGGGAACACCGCGTACGCGCAGAAGGCCATCCAGCTCATGGACGCCTGGTCCGCCACGATCACGTCGCACACGAACAGCAACGCCCCGCTGGAGACGGCGTGGGCCGGGTCGGTGTGGCCGCGCGCGGCCGAGATCATCAAGCACGCGTACGGGAACTGGCCGAACCAGGCCCGCTTCGCGACGATGCTCCGCACCGTCTACCTGCCCGTCGTCATCCCCGGCATCCACAGCAACGGCAACTGGGAGCTGTCGATGATGGAGGCCGCCGTGGGCATCTCGGTGTTCCTCGACGACAAGGCGTCGTACGACAGGGCGATCGCACGGTTCAAGCTGCGCGCGGCGTCGTACATCTATGTCACTGCCGACGGCTCGCAGCCGAACTATCCGCCGGCCGGGGGCATCGACACCCGGGCCGAACTGGTCAGCTACTGGCAGGGGCAGAGCACGTTCGTTGACGGGCTGTCGCAGGAGACGTGCCGCGACTTCACGCACACCGGGTACGGCATCTCGGCCATCGCGCACGTCGCGGAGACCACGCGCATCCAGGGCGAGGATCTCTACCCGGCGCTGCAGGACCGGCTGCGGCACGCGCTCGGCTTCCACACCAAGTTCGAGAACGGTACGGCCGTCCCGTCGGCGATCTGCGGCGGCTCGGTGACGAAGGGGCTCGGCCCGGTCACCGAGGTCGCGTACAACGCCCTGCACAACCGGCTCGGCATCGCCATGTCGCAGACGCAGCAGTACACCGAAGCCAAGCGGCCGCAGGGGACCAACAACCTCTTCGTCGCCTGGGAAACCCTCACTCACGCCGGGAACCCCGCATGAAACGACTGCTCGCCCTTCTGTTGCCCGCCCTCCTCGGTCTCGCGGCCACGCCTGCTCTCGCCGCCACCACCGGCGCTGTCGTCAGTGCCGCCACCGGCAAGTGCCTCGACGTGACCGACGGCAGTACGGCCAACGGCACGCTGCCGCAGATGTGGTCGTGCGCGTCCGGGCCGAATCAGACCTGGACGTACGGGGACGATCTCTCGCTCCGCGGTCTCGGCAAGTGCCTCGACGTCGCCAACGGGGCCACCAGCGACGGCGCGGTCGTGCACCTGTGGGACTGCTACAGCGGGCTCACGTCGCAACAGTGGACCTACACGGCCGCCGGAGACCTGGTGAACGTCAAGGCGAACAAGTGCCTCGACGTCACCGGCGCGTCCACCGCCGACGGCGCGAAACTGCAGCTGTGGACCTGCTCGGGCGGCGCCAACCAGAAGTGGACCGGCCTCACCGCCGCCCCGGAGTCGCCCTTCGGCCCGAACGTCACCGTCTTCGACCCGTCGATGCCCGCGGCGACGATCCAGGCCAAGCTCAACCAGATCTTCAACGCCCAGGTCACCAACCAGTTCGGGACGCAGCGGTACGCGGTGCTGTTCAAGCCGGGCACGTACAACGTCGACGCCAACGTCGGCTTCTTCACCCAGGTCGCCGGGCTCGGGCTCACCCCGGACCAGGTGACGATCAACGGGCACGTGCACGCCGAGGCCGACTGGTGGCCGGACGGGTCGCAGAACGCGACGCAGAACTTCTGGCGCTCGGCCGAGGGGCTGTCCGTGACGCCGGGCGACGGGCTCGACCGGTGGGCGGTGTCGCAGGCGGCCCCTTACCGGCGCATGCACGTACGCGGGAATCTGGCCCTGTCCGACGGCGGGTGGTCGTCCGGCGGGTTCATGTCCGACACGAAGATCGACGGGCAGATCCAGTCGGGGTCGCAGCAGCAGTGGCTGACGCGCAACTCGCAGATGGGCAGCTGGTCGGGCTCCAACTGGAACCAGGTCTTCGTCGGCGCGCAGGGTGCCCCGGCGAACTCGTTCCCCAGCCCGCCCTACACGACCGTCGGGCAGACGCCGAAGGTCGCGGAGAAGCCCTACCTGTACGTCGACGGTGCCGGTGGCTACCAGGTCTTCGTCCCGTCCGTGCGCTCGAACACCGCCGGCACGACGTGGGCGTCCGGCTCGCCGCAGGGGACCTCGCTGCCACTCAGCACGTTCTCCATCGTGAAGCCCGGCGACACGTCGGCCACGATCAATGCGGCTCTGGCGTCGGGCAAGAACCTGCTCGTGACCCCGGCGACGTATCACCTGTCGGCGCCGCTCAATGTGACACGGGCCAACACGGTCATTCTCGGTCTCGGGCTGGCGACGTTCATCCCCGACAACGGGGTGACTGCCGTCAATGTCGCGGACGTGGACGGCGTACGGGTGGCGGGGTTGCTCATCGACGCGGGAACGACCAACTCGCCGGTGCTCATGGAGGTCGGGCCCTCGGGATCATCAGCTGATCACAGCGCGAACCCGACGGTTCTCTCCGATGTGTTCTTCCGCATCGGCGGCTCGATCGCGGGCAAGGCGAGCGTGTCCCTGCGCATCAACAGCGACGACGTCATCGGCGACCACGCGTGGATCTGGCGCGCCGACCACGGCAACGGCGGCACGGTCGGCTGGACGATCAACACGGCCGCGAACGGGCTGGTCGTGAACGGTGACGACGTGACGTTCTACGGACTGTTCGTCGAGCACTATCAGCAGTACCAGACGATCTGGAACGGCGAGAACGGGCGGACGTACTTCTACCAGAACGAGATGCCGTACGACCCGCCGAACCAGGCTGCCTATATGAACGGCGGCACGCAGGGGTGGGCGGCGTACAAGGTGGCCGACTCCGTCAACAACCATCAGGCGTGGGGGCTGGGCAGCTACGCCTACTTCAACGTCAATCCGTCGGTGGTGAACGCGCGGGCCTTCGAGGTGCCGGCCAAGGCGGGCATCAAGTTCACCGACATGGTGACGGTCTCGCTCGGCGGCACCGGCACCATTTCCCGCGTCATCAACAGCAAGGGCAACGCCGTCAACAGCGGCCACCAGGTGGAGTATCTGGTGACCGGACCGTAGGGGCCGCCCGCCTGTGCCGCCCGCCTGCGCTGCCCGGCTCGCGGGGCGGGACCAGGGCCGGCGGGCGGCGGGGTCAGCGACCGAGGGCGGCCAGCGCCTGGGAGAGGGCGCCGAGGAGCTGGTGGTACGTGCCGTCGGTGACGGCGTGGCGCAGGGGCTTGACGCGGTCGACGGTGATCTCGTGGGGGGTCGGGTCGGTGGCGAGGAGGGCGACCGATTCGCGGACGAAGTCGGCCAGGGGCATGGCGGTGGGGCTGGTCGTGCCGCCCGGCATGAGCTCGGTGGCGACCTCCGGCGGGATCAGCTCGGCCACCTCGACGCCGGTGCCTGCGAGCTGTTGGCGCAGGGACTCCGAGTACGAGTGGACGGCCGCCTTGGTGGCGCCGTAGGCCGGGGTGAGGGGGAAGGGCACGTAGGCCAGGCCGGACGACACCGTCACGATGGTGCCGGCGCCGCGCTGGAGGAAGTGCGGGGTGAAGGCGTCGACGACACGGATCGTACCCAGGAGGTTGGTGTCGATCGTGCGCTCGGTCGTGGCGAAGTGGGCCGGGTCGCGCAGGTCCTCGGGGACCATGATGCCCGACATGGTGATCACGGCGGACAGGTCCGGGTGCTTGTCGAGTACGCGGTCCCGGGCGCGCGCCACGGAGGCGGCGTCCGTGACGTCGATCTCCACGGTGTCGAAGGGCTCCGAGAGCCGCGAGACGCTGCGCCCGCCGGCGATGACCCGGCTGCCCGCCTCGGTGAGGGCCCGGGCGATCGCGAGGCCGATGCCGGAGGTGGCGCCGGGGATGAAGACGGTGCTGGTGGTGATGTCCATGCACCGAGCCTGGACGCGAGCGGAGCCCGGATGAAGGCCCTCCTTACCCGGGGACAAGGTGTCCCCGGGTCAGGATCAGAGGCGGTTGTAGCGGTGCCGCGCCCAGAGGTAGCCGGCCAGGGCGATGCCCGCCATCCACGCCGTGGCGGCCAGGATGTGGCCGCCCGCCGGGGCGCCGGTGAGCAGGGCGCGCAGGGCCTCCATGACCGGGGTGAAGGGCTGGTACTCGGCGAACTGGCGCAGGCCCCCCGGCATCGTGCCGGTGGGCACGAAGCCGCTGCCGAGGAACGGGAGCAGGGTGAGCGGCATCGGGGTGTTGCTGGCCTCCTCGACGCTGCGGGCCATCAGGCCCAGGGCGACGGAGAGCCAGGTGATCGCGAAGGTCGTCATGAGCAGGACGGCGGCGACACCGAGCCAGGCGGCCGGGCCCACGCCGGTGCGGAAGCCGAGGGCCAGGGCGGTGGCGAGGACGATGAGCAGGCCGATCGTCGTCTGGATGAGGCTGCCGACGACGTGGCCGGTGAGGATCGAGACGCGGGCGATGGCCATCGTGCGGAAGCGGGCCACGATGCCCTCGGTCATGTCCGAGGCGACCGAGATCGAGGTGCCGGTGGCGCCCCCGGCGACGGTCATGACGAGCACGCCCGGGACCAGGTAGACCAGGTAGTCGGCCCGGTCGCCGCCGAGCCCCGCGCCGATCGTGCCGCCGAAGACGTACGTGAAGAGCAGCAGGAAGATGATCGGCAGGGCCGCCAGCATCAAGGTCAGCGACGGGTAGCGCAGCATGCGTCTGAGGTTGCGGCGCAGCATGGTGTTCGAGTCGCGCACCGCGTAGGTCAGAGTGGTCATCGGGTTGCCTCTTGCGCGGTGAGGGCCAGGAACACGTCGTCGAGGTCCGGGGTGTGCACCGCGAGCGACTCCAGCTCGGCCCCGGCTTGATCCAATGTGGACAGTAAGAGCCGCAGGGAGCGCACGCTGCCGTCGCCGGGGACCTCCAGCGTGAGGCTGTCGGCGGGCACGGGCCGATCGAGTGCCGCCGCCGCGGTGCGCAGGTCGGCGTCGCCGGCGAAGGTCAGCGTCACGTGACCGCCCGGGACCAGCCGCTTGAGCTCGCCGGGCGTGCCCTCGGCGGCGATGCGGCCCCGGTGCAGGACCGCGATGCGGCCGGCGAGCTGGTCCGCCTCTTCCAGATATTGCGTGGTGAGGAAGACGGTGGTGCCCCCGGCGGCCAGCCCGCGGATCGTCTCCCACAGCATGCGGCGGGCGCGCGGGTCGAGGCCGGTCGTCGGCTCGTCGAGGAAGATCACCCGCGGCGTGGCGACCAGCCCCATCGCGATGTCCAGCCGCCGCCGCATGCCACCCGAATAGGTCTGGGCCGGCCGGCGCGCCGCCTCTTGCAGGTCGAACTGGTCGATCAGCTCGGCGGTCCGCGCCCGCCCGGCCCGGCGCCCGAGGTGGTGCAGGTCGGCCATGAGCGCCAGATTTTCCTCGGCGGTGAGCAGCTGGTCGATCGCCACGAACTGCCCGGTGACGCCGATGGCCGCGCGCACGGCGTCCGGGTCGGTGCGCGGGTCGGCCCCGGCGACCAGGACCTCGCCCGCGTCGGGGCGCACCAGCGTGGTGAGGATGTTGACGGTTGTCGTCTTGCCCGCGCCGTTCGGGCCCAGCAGCGCGAACACCGCGCCCTCGGGCACGTCGAGGTCGATGCCGTCGAGGACGGTCGTCTCCCCGTACGCCTTGCGCAGCCCCCGCACCCGGATCACGAGGCGGCCCGCACGATGTCGATGTTGCCCATGGACGTGCGCCCCCGGACCTGGACGGCCCGCTCGCCCTGCTCGGGCTCGCCGATCTGCTCGAGCTCGCTGCGCACCTTGCCGAAGAGCGTGTTGAGGTCGAGCCACGCCGCCGTGCCCTGCGCGACGCCGACGTGCAGCGAGCCCGCGGCGGTCTGCAGCGAGACGGTGCCGGAGACGACCTCCTCCAGCCGGACGCTGCCGTTGGCCGTGGTCACGGTGACGTCGCCGCCCGCGTGGCGCACGGTGATGTCGCCGTTGGCGTTGCTCACCTTGAGGGCGCCGTCGACCCGGCCGATGCCGGTGTAGCCGTTGGAGTTCTTCACGGTCGCGCCGCCGTGCACGTGGCCCGCCTCGACGCGGCCGGTGGCCGTGCTGATCCGCACGTCGCCCGCCGCCTCGCCGACGCGCACCCCGCCCGCCGCCGTGGTCAGCTCGAGGGCGCCGGTGCGCTCGAGGCTGACGTCGCCGGTGGCGGTCTTGACGCGGACGTCGCCGAGCGTGCCGGTCGCGTCGAGGCCGCCGAGCGCGGCGGTGGCGTGCACCCGGGAGCCGGCCGGGAGGGCGATCTCCACGTCGATCGAGCCGGGCTTGCCGAAGAGGGCGATGGCGCGGGTCTTGGGGGAGCGGACGAGCAGGCTGCCGTCCGCGTACTCGACGCGGGTCTGCTCGGCGGCCTGCCGGTCGCGGTCGGAGGCCGGGTTGCGCGGGCGCACCTCGACGACCGTGTCGGTGCGCTCGGTGGCCGTGAGCCGCACGTCGGCGACGTTGAGGTCGAGGGTGGCGGTGATCGGGCGGGGGGTGTCGAAGGTGGTCACGAGCGATCCTTCCGGGAGCAGGGGAGTGGTCATCGGGCCCATCCGGTGAAGCGCTGGCCGGTGAACGGGGCGGACGGCTGGGGGCGGGCGCCCCCGGGCGGCTGGACCGCGGCCGTGGCGGCGCGGACGAGCCAGGCGTTGACGGAGAGACCGTCACGGGCGGCGGCCTCCTCGATGCGGCTCTTGAGCTGGTCGGAGAGCCGGAAGTTGATGCGGGAGACCGTGCCGTCGTCCGGCTCCGGCGCCGCGGGTGGCGCCGGGGTGGCGCCATGCTGGGGCTCCGGCGGCGTCACGACCACGAAGTCGAACTCGCCGGACCGCATCCGGAGCTCGACCGAGCCCGGCGCCAGCTCGCGGGTGATCTCGTCGGCCGCGGTGGACAACGCGTCCAGCACGGCCAGACGGAACGCCGACTCGAGAGCGGTCGTCAGCCGCTCGGCCAGCGCCTTGGTGTCGGGTCCGCCCAGCTCGGCGGCGTTGGCCAGCTCCTCCCGCAACCGGGAGACGTATGCCGTGAGGTCCATGGCATCACTATGGCACCACGGTGGCGCCATGGCAAGCGCATCCGGCGCCACACGACAAGAACACGACAGGAAGGTATCTGCGGCCCTGATCAACCCTTCTGTCCCGGGCAAGCACCGGTAAGAGAGACACGGGAGGACCGGTATGCAACGCAACCCAGCCCGCCTCTCCGCGCGCGGACCGATCGACGCGGAGAACGGCTTCCCCCGCTGGTACAAGGACGCCGCGGGCCGGCGCCTCGAGCTGGCGGCCGACCCACGCGACCCGAACACCCCGGCGATGGGTGACCTGCCCGACCCGCTGGCGCCGGTGAGCTTCCCCGGCAACTTCCCCGACGAGGCGTTCTACTTCCTGGCCGAGGCCGAGATGGACGTGGCGGGTGGCGCCCGGCCCGGCCGCGCCCGGCTCGTGCTGGCCCTCGAGGCCGCCTTCGCCCTCGAGGCCGTCCAGGACGGGCAGCAGCAGGTCTTCGCGCGCGTCCGGGTGCGCCTCGACGGCGGCATCCCGGGCGCGCTCTACACCTTCACCCATCCGTACGGGCAGACCGACCCACTGCCCGCCGACGAGAACGGGCGCGTCTTCGTCACCGAGGACATCGGCGCCGGCGCGGGGCTCTTCGACGTCGCCGTGGCCGACGGGGAGGTGGCGCCGTTCCTGACGTGGAGCGCCGACGCCCCGCCCGGTTACGTGGGCGACGGGGTCACCGAGCACACGATCTCGGGCAGCCCGCTCGGCACGAACTTCTTCCGGGTCGAGGGGCCCGGGGTGGGCGGTCTCGCCGGGCCCGATCCCGCCGACCCCACCAACCCGGACAAGATCTTCACCGATCTGTTCACGCTGCAGGGGCGGCTGGCCACCCGGGTCGGCGCCGACGTGACCCGGGCCGTCTACTCGCGCAACGCGGGCACGGTCGTGCTCGACGTCTTCGCCACCAGCGAGCCGGGTCAGACCCTGCGCGCCGCCGGCACCACGCTGACCGGAGCCGACGGGCGCTATCACACCCGGGCCGCCGTGGCCGCCGTGCCGGCGACGCTGATCGTGGTCAACGCCACCGACCAGCCGCCGACCAGCGCCGAGGCCGTGGTGACCGACGCGGTGACCATCACGGTGGCGGACTACGACACGGCGCAGCGCCGGCTCACCGTCGAGGCCGCGTCCAGCGACCTCGAGGACATCCCGGAGCTCCTGGTCACCGGGCTCGGCCCGCTGACCGACGGCAAGCAGATCTTCGACGACCTGGAGGCGCCGCCCGCCGTCGTGGAGGTCGTCTCGGCCCACGGCGGCTCCGCGCGGCGGCACGTGCTCGTGACCGGCCCGGCGAACCCGGGCGACCCGGTCACCGCGCTCGCCGGGCCGGACCGCATCGTGGCGGCCGGCGCGACCGTCACGCTCGACGGGACGGCCAGCTCGGGCCCCGGCCTGACCTTCCTGTGGGAGCAGATCGACGGCACGCCGGTCACGCTCACCGGCGCGGACCGGGCCCGGGCCACGTTCACCGCCCCGGCGACCGGCGCGGTCGAGTTCCGGCTCACCGTCCAGGGCCCCGGCGGCACCGCCGTGGACACCGTGTCGATCCAGGTGGATCCCGCCGGGCCCGTCGTGGACACCCTGGCGACCACCGAGGTCGAGTTCCGCACGGCGTCGGGTCGCTGGCGCATCCGGGGTACGGCCACCGCGCCGCTCCCGGACGTCGTCACCGCCGCCCTCGACGGGGTCGAGATCGGCAGCGCCCCGGTCGACGCCCTGCACGAGTGGGACATCCGCCGCACCGCGATCCCCGGCGAGCCCGGTGTCACCCCGTCGGCGGGCGACCAGCTCACCCTCACGTCCAGCCGCGGCGGGTCCGCGACCGTGCCCGTGACCGTCCGCAACTGAGAGGCACGACATCATGGCTTACTCCCTCACCGGCGTCTTCACCGAGGCCTGCGACTGCACGCTCATCTGCCCCTGCTGGCTCGACGACGCCCCCGACGAGGACCACTGCACCGGGCTGTTCGCCTGGCAGCTGGACCCCGCCGCGAGCATCGACGGCACGGCGGTCGGCGGTCTCGACGTGGTCAGCGTCTCCACCCACAGCGGCGGCCGGCGCGCCGGGAACACGAGCACCGCGATCTTCGTGTCCGAGGCGGCCACGCCGGAGCAGTTCCAGCTGCTCACGGCGGCGTTCGGCGGGCGGCTGGACGGGCCGCTGGCCGACCTGGCCGGGGTCAGCGGGGCCGTGGTCGTCACGGCGCCCGCGCGCATCCGGATCGGGGCGGACGCGACCGGCTGGCACATCTTCGTCGGGGTTCCCGTCCCGACGGACGGACTCGACGTCCCGGGCACCGGGCTGGTCGAGGTCACCGGCACCCCCTCGGTCTTCACCGACGAGGAGGAGCCGCTGACGCTCACCGGCACGGCGCTCAACCGCGAGCTCGGCGTCCCCGGCAAGGGCGAGGTCGTCGCGCACCGCACCGAGAGCCTGGCGGTTCGCGTCCCGGCTCTGTCCGGCGCCTATCTCGACGTGAAGGGCCGCTCGGCGATGCGCGGCAAGTTCCGCTACGCCTTCGCCGGGCGCACCGCCCTGGCCGAGGCCGTCGAATGATGCCGACAGCCGAGGCGCCGGCCCCGCCCCGGCCGGCCAGGGACGCGAAGCCGCCGGCCGGCCTCGTCGTCACGATCGGCGCGGCGGGCTGGGTGCTCATGGCCGTCCTCCACGAGGACGGCCACCACCACGCCCCCGCGCTCGGCCCGGCGCTCACCGGCTGGGTGGTGATGGTCGTGGCGATGATGCTGCCGACCGCGCTGCCTCTCCTCGGCCTGCTGCGCCGGTTCCGCGGCGGCACCGGGCTCGTCGCGCTCGGCGGGCTGATCTATGTCGGCGCCTGGACGGCCGCGGGGGCCGTCCTGGTGGCCCTCCACCTCGCGCTCGCCGACCGGCTGGCGCAGTGGCCGTACGCCGCGGAGCACCCGCAAGCACCGCTGGGCGCCGCCCTGATGCTCGCCGGGGCGTACCAGTTCAGCGAGTGGAAGGACCGGTGCCTCACCGCCTGCCGCACGCCCCGCGGCATCGCGATGCTGCACTGGCGCGGCGTCCGGCCGGCGTGGGCGGAGGCGGCGACCGTGGCGGGCGTCTATGCGGCGTCCTGCGTGGGCTGCTGCTGGCTGCTCATGGCCACCGGCCTGCTCACCGGCGCCGGCTCGCTGCTCGCCATGGCCGTGCTCGCCGCCGTGATGGCCGCGGAACGGCTGACCCGCCACGGCCGCGTCCTCGTCCGCCCCGCCGGCGCGGCTGCTCTCATTCTCGGCGCCTTCCTGCTCCTCGGAGCAGTCGGATGACCACCAGGAGTCCACGATGCCCGACCTGACCTACGACGTCATCGCCCTGCAGTTCCCCATCGTCTACGGCCTCGACGGCGACCACGACCCCGACGGCCTGCTCTACACGCTGCGCGCCTACGAGCCGCTGCTGCGTTTCGCCCGCGCGCGCTGGGAGGACGACGACCGGTTCCTGCCCCGCATGCACGAGCGCGCCCAGTGGATGCAGCTCGTCGTCGACGGGCTGGCCCGGTTCGAGGAGATGAGCCGCCGCCCGGCTCCCGTGACGCAGGCTCAGCGGCAGAATTTCGGCGACACCGTCGAGGAGCTGACCGCGGCCCTGAAACTGCTCACCGATGGGGCTGTCACGACCATCGACCCCGATCCTGTCGTACGGGCGTCCTGGGCCGATCTTTACCGTGCGGCGCTCGCCCAGGTGCGTACCGCCGTCGCGGAGCGGCTCGCCAAGCTGGAGGTGGACGACCACCTCGCGTTCCACCGGCTGGCCCGGGAGAGCGGGTTGAGCGTCACGCGGGTGCGCCGGCTGTTGCTCAATGACCACCGCGAGAGCGTGGCCGGGCTCGCCGAGCGCACGCCCGCCTACGACCGCTTCAACCCGCTGCGGCCGATCCCGGTCGTGCGGCCGCTGGTGCTGCGCGCGGCGCTCGGGCAGCGCGTCGACGTCCGCTTCGAGAACCAGGTGCGCGACCGCACGGTCGGCCTGCACGTGCAGGGCGACCTGACCGGCTCGGTGCAGGAGGACGACGGCGCGGCCGTGGGCCGCAACACCCCTTCGACGGTACGCCCGGGGGAGCGCCGCACCTATCACTGGCACGCCGCTCGGGAGGGCGTGTGGGTGGTCAACGATCTCGGCGACGTCCGCGGCACGGAGAAGGGGACCAATGTCCACGGGCTCTTCGGTGCGTTCATTGTCGAGCCGCCCGGGGCGACCTGGACCGACCCGGAGACCGGGGAGCTGCTGACCGGCACGATCTTCGGCGACGGTCCGGACGTGGATGTGATCCTGCCCGGGGACACGGTGACGGACGACTATGTCGACCTGCACCTGGACGGGCTGCCGCACAGCCACCGCGAGTTCACCGTGTTCCTGCACGACGAGCCCGAGGTGCACAGCGGGCAGCACCTGGTCGGCGAGCACTCGGTGATGCCGCTGTCCTACCGGGCCGAGCCGATGCCCAACCGGTTGCCGCACCGGATGCGCCGGCTGGCCGAGGAGACGCTCACCCGGCCGCTGCCGCCGGAGGGCGAGGTGGACTTCGCCGCGGTGGGCATCGAGCTGGACGAGGACCTGGCCGAGGTGTTCCGGATCGGGCGCACCTCCGACGGCCGGTTCCTCGAACGGGTCGCGGGCGAGGAGCAGCACCACAGCTCGTGGCTGTTCGGGGATCCGGTGACGCCGATCTTCCGGGCGTACAAGGGTGATCCGGCCCGGGTGCGGCTGCTGCACGCCGGGGTCAAGGAGACCCACGTCTTCCACCTGCACGTCCACCAGTGGCGGGCGACCCCGGGCGACAGCGCCGAGCCGGGGCAGGCGCGCGGCTCCCAGCTGCTCGACTCGATCAGCATCGGCCCGCAGACCACGTTCACCATCGATCCCCTGTACGGGTCGGGCAGCCGCCAGCACGCGCCCGGCGACATCATCTGGCACTGTCACCTCTACCCGCACTTCCACCACGGGATGTGGGGGTTGTGGCGGAGCTTCGACCGGCTCGTCGACGGCGTGACCGTGACGGCGTACCCGGACGGGACGCCGGTCCACCCGCTCAGGCCGCTGCCGGGCCGCCGGCCGGAACCCACCGACGAAGCGCATCCGGGTTTCCCCTGGTTCATCGACGCGACCTTCCCGCGCAAGTCCCCGCCGCCGCCCGCGGTCGTGGACGAGTTCCTCGGCGGTCGCCGGCGGCTGCTCGGCATGCCGCTGCACTCGGACAAGGAGCTGGCCGCCTTCGCGCCGGGTGCGGTCGCCAACCCGCAGCCGGGCATGCTCTTCGTGGACCTCGACGGCGACCAGGCTCGGTGGAACGAACGCGCCGGGCTGCCCGCGCCGCGGATCGTCAGCTACGACGTCGAGGTGTCGGCGAGCGAGGTCGTCTACAACAACGCCGGCTGGAAGGACCCGACCGGCCACCACTACCGGATCACCCGGGTGGCGGTGGACGGCGTCGAGGTCGAGGATCGGCCGGAACGGCCGATCGAGCCGTTCTTCCCGCGCGCGAACCAGGGCGACATCGTCGAGCTGCGCATGTTCAACGCGCTGACCGAGCTGCCGCCGGACGGGTTCGACCTGCGCACGCCGCCGGTCGAGTGCGGGCTGCACGTGCACCTGGTGAAGTTCGACGTCCTGGCCGCCGACGGCTCGTCCACGGGGTGGAACTATCTGGCCGGCGCGAGCTGCGACGAGGCCGTGGCCGAGGTGCCCGAGGACCCGCGGTTCCTGCCGCGCGTCGTGGGCCTGCACCGCTGGGTGGTCGACGAGGAGTTCGGGCCGTGCTTCTTCCACGACCACCTGCTCGCGAACTACCGGCAGAAGCACGGGCTCTTCGCCGCCCTGATCGCCGAGCCGCACGGCTCCCGCTGGCTGACCCCGGACCAGGAGACGGTCGCGTGGTCCGGGCCGCAGGCCGTCATCCTGCCGCCGGTCGGCAGCGGGATCCCGCCCTTCCGGGAGGCCTGCCTGGCGATCGGCGACTTCGTGCCGCTGACCGACGCGGCCGGCAAGCCGCTCAACCCACCCGGCGAGCTGAGCGGGGACGACGACCCGGGCTCGATGGCGGTCAATTATCGGAGCGCGCCGCTGACGTTCCGGGGCGACGACCCGTCGCAGTGGTTCGCGAGCAACGGCGTGCCGGCGGTCGAGGAGCCCGAGGAGCCCGAGGAGGAGGACGAGGAGGCTCTCGCCGTGCGGCAGGCGCTGGCCGGGGCGCCGGCGGCCCGGCCGGACGATTCCGGGGCGCACGCCGAGGCGGTGCCGGCGGTGAAGGACGTGGACACGCCGGTCAAGGAGGTGCCGGCGGACCCGGAGCCGCCCCTCGACGAGACCGGTGACCCGGAGACCGAGCTCATCCGCACGTACGCGGGGGAGCCGATGCGGATCCGGCTGATCCAGGGCTCGCACGAGGAGTCGCACAGCTTCGCCACGAACGGGCTGCGCTGGCGCCGCGAGTGGCACGACCCGCGCTCGACGCTCGTCAACCAGCAGACGATCGGCATCTCCGAGGCGTTCACCCTCGACCTCGACGAGTACGGGACCGGCGACCACCTGTGGCAGTTCGCCAACCTGGACGACCTGTGGCTCGGCTGCTGGGGTCTCGTCCGGGCGCTGGTGCCGCACGAGGACACGCTGCGCGAGCTGCCCCGGCTGCCCGGCCCGGCGCGTGCCTCGACCCTGCCGCCGCGGCCTCTGCACGGGACGGGCGTTCGTGAGTACGTGGTCCGGGCCCGCCGCCACGAGCACGAGTACGACGGCCGGCGGCTCACCGACCCGTGGGGGCTCATCTTCGAGGAGGCGGACGGCTTCGTCACCGGCGAGGACGGCTTCCGTACGGCGGTGGGCGTCCGCGAGACCCGGGAGCCGCTGGTGCTGCGGGCCCGCCGGGGCGAGTGGGTCAAGGTGACGCTCATCAACGAGATCGAGCTCGACGGGGGCCCGCTGCTGCCCGACTTCAACGTGGAGCCGTCGCCGCCCCGGGTGCCCCTGGACGAGGACCAGCGCACGGTGACCCCGCGGGTGTCGCTGCACCCGGCGCTGCTGCGCTACGACGTGGTGAGTGACGACGGCGCCAACGTGGGGCGCAACCACGACGGCACGGTCGCCGCGCGGCCGCCGGAGGAGCACACGCACACGCCGGCCGACCCCGAGGCGACGGGAGTCGTGGTGCTCCGGGACGGGGCGCGGCACGACCACGCGGAGACGAACTGGCGCGAGTACTGGTGGTTCGCGGACGACCAGCTGGCCCCGGAGTCGTACACGGAAGGCCCGGGTCAGGTCTGTCACCTCAAGGACATGGCCGACGTGCGCAACCACCCGCACCACGGGCTGATCGGCGCGCTGGTCGTGGAGCCGGGCGACGTGACGCCCACCGACCCGCGCACCGGCGTCGAGCGGTGGACCGGCGGCAACGTGTGGCTGCGCGACGAGGCGGGCCGGGTCGTCGCCAACGAGCAGGTGCTGCTGGTGCAGGACGGGATGCGGCACTTCGTGGCGGGCAACCCCGATCTGCCCGTACGCGACGTCGTGCCCGACGACGACCCGGAGGACTCGGGGCAGAAGGGCGTCAGCTACGGCTCGGCGCTCGCGCATCCGCGGGACGTCCTCACCCGGGACGACCCGCCGACGCCGATCTGGCATGCCGAGGTGGGCCAGACGTTGTGGCTGCGGCTGCTCGGCAGTGGCGACAAGCCCCGGGCGCACACGTTCACCGTGCACGGGATGGCGTGGGAGAGCGCGCCGTGGCTGCCGGTGTCGCCGTTCGAGGGGTCGGTGGCCGGGCTGACGTCCGGTTACGCGCGGACGCTGGTCATGCGGGCGCGGCACGCGGGCGACCACGCGTACCGGTCAGGGGCCTTCCGGTGGGCCGTGGAGAACGGAGTGTGGGGCATCATCCGCGTCGAGTGACCGCTCCTTCCCGAGCCGGCGGCGCCGCCACAGGATGAGGGCGCCGCCGGCCAGCGCGACGACGACCGTCGTGATCAGGGCGACGGGGAGCACGTGCTCGTGGGGACGCTGGAACCAGGTGCTGACGGCTGTTTCCGCCGGGGAGTCGCCCCCGGCATCGGCTGCGGCCGGGCCGGACGGCACCGGGTCGGGCGGGTCGGGGGCGCCGAGCACGGGCGTCACGGCGGCGGAGGCGGGGGAGCGCGGGGAGAGGCCGGCGGCGTTCTCGGCGAGCACCGTGAAGGTGTACTTCCGGCCGTTGGTCAGGCCCCGGACCGTGGCCTCGAGCTGGTCGCCCGTGACCTGGGTGGCGACGGCGGGGTCGTTGGCGCCGACCGTGTAGGACAGGATGGGTGAGCCGCCGTCCTCCGCCGGCGCCGACCACGCCACCTTCGCGTAGCCGTCGCCGGCGGCCGCGACCACGGACCCCGGCGCCGTGGGGGCGGTGACCGGGTCGAAGGGCTGGACCGGGCGGGTCTCGTCGCTCTGCGCCGACCGGCCGATCCGGTTCACGGCGACGACGGTGAAGCGATAGGCCGTGCCGGCGCGCAGGCCGCCGAAGGTCGTGCTGGTCGTGCCGGCGGGGACGGCCTGCGCGATGCCGTTGGTGAGCTGCACGATGTAGCCGGTGAGCGGGCTGCCGCCGTCGGAGGCGGGCGCGGTCCAAGTGACCTTGGCCGATCGCGCCCCGGCGACGGCGACCGGGGTGCGGGGGTGGGTGGGCACGGTCACCTTGCCTCCGCCGGGCGTTTCCCCTCCGCCGGGCCGGCTTACTCCACCGGGCAGGGTTATGGGGCTGCTCGGGCCGCCGGGACCGGAGACGCCGGCCGCGTTCTTGGCCGTCACGGTGAAGGTGTACGTCGCCCCGGAGCGCAGCCCGTCCACGCGCGCGGAGCTCAATGTGCCGTCGACGGTGGCGGTGTGTGCGTCGGGCGAGGACTTCACTGTGTACGCGGTAACGGGCGCCCCGCCGTCGGTGACGGGTGGGCCCCACGTGACCGTCGCCGAGCCGTTCCCCGGCGTCGCGTCGACCTGAACCGGGGCGCTCGGCACCCGGGCGGACGGCGACGTGACCGTCTTGGTGGGAGTCACCGGGGCGGTCTCGTTGGTGGGGGCCGACTCGGCGACGTCGTTGACCGCGGTGACCTGGAAGACGTACGGGGTGTCGTTGACCAGGCCGGTCACCGTGGCGTCCACGTCGTCCGGGCCGGCCGTGGCGACCAGGCCGCCGGGGGTGGCGTAGACGGCGTACCCGGTCATCGGCGAGCCGCCGTCCGTGGTCGGCGGGCGCCAGGTGACGGTGGCCGTGCCGTTGCCCGCGCGGGCTTTCGCCGACCGGGGTGTGCCGGGGTGCGAGATCGGGGGCAGCGGGTAGTCGGGTGGCAGGGGTGTCCAGCCGTCCGGCACAGCTGGCCCTGGTGATTTCTCCGGCGCTTTTCCTGCCTCCGTCGCTTTTCCTGCCTTCGTCGCTGGAAAGCCGGCGGAGAGGACGGCCGGGTTGCCCCAGCCGCCGGGGTTGCGGGCCTCCACGGTCGCCCGCAGCTGCCAGCCCGGCGAGCCGGACATGTCGTAGGAGACGCTCGTCGCCGTGGCGCCCGCCGTGCGTTGCGCGATCGGCACCACCTCCGTCGGGTGGGTGGGCTCGGCGCCGTAGACGCTGATGCGGTACTGGTCGACCGGGCCGGCCGTACCCGGCTTGGTGGGCGGCAGCCAGGCCACCTCGAGCGTGCCGTCCTTCGCGGCGGGCACCACGGTCGGTGGGTTGGGGAGGTTGACCTTCGTGCCCGGGATCGGCAGGCCCTTCGGGTTCGGTTTGGGCGCCGTCGCCGGGACGGGCACCGGGGACGTGCCGGGCTCCCGGTGACACACCTCCCGGCCCGTGTCCGTGTACGTGCCGCCGAGGGTGCGGTACTCCCAGGCGTACCCCTGGGGGTTGAGCTTCATGAACATGACCCCGAACTCCCGGTCGGTGCCCGTCTCGAAGCCCGCGTGCCGCACCGGGTCGAGCTGGTAGAAGCGATGATGGTTGATGCCGCCCGAGCCGATGATGAAATTGCGGTAGCCGTGGTCGGGGTCGACGGCGCCCTCCGGCGTGATCCGCGCCCATCGCTGATAGTTGTGGTCGTGCGCGTTGACGACGACGTCGGCGCCGGCCGCGTAGAGCAGGCGGGCCAGCGGCGGCATGGTCGTGTTGTTGCCGAATTGGCCCACCGACAGGATCGGGTGGTGCCAGTAGGCCAGCTGGCACTGGTCCGGGCCGTCGCCCTGCAGCTCACCCTTGAGCCACTCGTAGACCCGGCCGCCGGGCGAGCAGTCGTGGGCGGCGCAGGCGGAGCTGAGGGCGTAGATCTTCCAGCCGCCGGTCTCGAACGAGTAGTTGCTCTTGGTGTCCGGATGCGCCTGGTCACCCCAGTAGCGGTAGTAGTCGGGCGCGCCCGCGATCGAGTACTCGTGGCTGCCCGGCACCGGGTTGATCTTGTTCTTGAGCCGGCCCCACGTCGGGTCGAAGGACAGCTGGAGATCCTCCCACTCGCCGTGCTCGTACTGCAGGTCGCCGACGGCGAGCACCGACTCGACGGCGTCGCCGGCCCGCAGGATCATGTCGGAGGTCCGGCCCATCGCGCAGCCGACGGCGGTGCCCCGCGCGTCGTTGAAGGCCGGCGTCGTGTGCCCGCAGGCGATGTTGCCCGCCACGGCGACCAGGGTCCCGGGCTCGCCGGCCAGCGGCACGGCGTCATAGGCGACCGGGGCCACCGGGGTGGGCGCGGGGGTGGCGGGGAGGTTCGCGGCCGCGAGGAGGAGGCCGAGGACGATCGCCGTCGCGCGGAGTCCCGCCACGAGATCCCCCTGGGCTGAGCTGCGGTGCGGGGCAGACCCCTGACGGTCAGCTTGCCCGAGTCGCGGGGGCGGCGTGGCGGAATCCGCGCGATCGGTGCTGTTTCTCAGACGCGGGCGAGCAGCTGGTCCAGGACGGCTTCGGGGGCGGGCATGGCGGCGATCTCGGCGGCCACGGCGCGGGCGGCGCCGGCGTACGAGGGGTCGCTGAGCACCTTGCCGGCCAGCGCGCCGATCTCCCCGGGCGCCGTGGCGACCAGGGCGGCGCCGGTGGCCGCGGCCCGCTCGGCGTTGACCGGCTTGTCGAGGCCGAGCGGCAGCAGGACGGACGGGAGCCCGGCGCCCAGGGTCGAGATCATCGTGCCCGCACCGGCCGCGGAGACGACCAGGTCCGACGCGTCGAGCAGGTCGCGCATCGGGACGAAGCCGACCTCGGCGACGTTCTCCCGGGCTGTTCCGGCGGCTCCGCCCGCGATCACGTTGACGTCGAGGGCGGCCACGTCGTCGACCACGGCGCGCAGGATCGCGGGGTCGTCGTGGACGGTGCCCAGGGTGATCAGGACGGTCGGGCGGTCCTCGCGGCCGGGGAACGCCGGGGGCGACCAGGGCGCGCCGTCGCCGATGTGCGGGTCGGGGCGGACGGGGAGGCGCTCGTACGGGTAGTGGTCGGTGGGGCGCACCAGGCTGTCCGGCCACGGGTCCACGTAGGCCAGGGCCGGGGTGGGGGTGGCGCCGTGCTCGGCGAAGCGCAGGGCGGCGTGGTGGGCGAACTGCTCGGCCAGCGGCGGCACGAGCGGGAGCGTGGCGCCGTGGGACACCCACGGGACGCCCAGGACGGCGGCGGCGAACTGGCCGAGATAGTCGACCAGCTCGGCGACGATCAGGTCGGGCGCGAACTGGCGGGCCGCCGCGACGGCGTCGGCCGCGCCGAGGCGCATGCGGCTGCCGATGAAGAACTCGACCGCGCCGACGGCCGGGTCCTGGAGGGCGTCGACGCCGGTGCGGCGGGTGATGTCGGCGAGCAGCTCGGCCTGGCTCGGGCCGGCGGGCAGCAGCGGCAGCGCGGGGTCGGCGCCGGCCAGCGAGGGATGGGTCAGCACGGCTGTCTCGTGCCCCGCGCGCCGGGCCGCCGCCGCGAGCGGGAGCATCGGCAGCAAGTGGCCGAACGCCGGACTGCTGGAGAAGAGGATGCGCACCAGAGTGCCCTTCTGTCGTCAGAGTGGGCTCTGTTCATCAGAGCCGACTCCAGCGAACGTAGCAGTTACGCTCCAGCGGTGACATCCGCACCGAGACGCGCCGGCCGCCGTACCGAGTACGCCCAGCTCACCCGGCAGTCCATCCTCGACGCCGCCCAGCGGCTCTTCGCCGAGCACGGCTACTTCGGCACCAAGGTCGAGGACATCGCCGCGGCCGCCCGGGTCTCGCCGGCCACCGTCTACGCGGTCGGCGGCGGGAAGAACGGATTGCTGCGGACGCTGATCCAGTCCGCCACCAGCGCCGCGGAGACCTCCGGCATCCTCGCCCGCATCGAGAGCGCCACCGACCCGCACGAGCTGCTGCGCCTGGTCGTCGGCGCCACCCGGGACGAGTTCGAGCGCTGGTCGGGCCTCATGCGCCAGGTCGTCGCCGCCGCGCCCCAGGAGCCGGGCGTGCGCCAGAGCATGGAGATCGCCCACGCCAGCCTGCGCGCCGGGCTGCAGCTGACGGCCGACCGCCTGGGCGAGCTGGACGCCTTGCGCGACGGCCTCACCCCGTCCGGCGCCACGGAGATCCTGTGGATCTACCTCTGCAACGCCGCCTGGTTCGTCCGCAGCGACGACCTCGGGTGGCCGCTCGACGAGTCCGCCGGGTGGCTCAACGCCGTGCTGCCGGACGCCCTGCTCCGCCGCTGACCCCGGCGCGCCCGCGTATGGATGCGGGCTTGTCGCGTATGGCCGCGGGCGGCGGGCGGCTCCAGACTGGACCGGGTGGACCGACACAACATCATGCGGCTGCTCGACGGGCTGGCCGGGACGCTGCTGGCACCGCTGGGCGAGCTTCGGGCGGGTGCCCACGTCGTGCAGATCGCCTGCGGCACCGGAGGGCTGAGCCTGGACCTGGCCCGGCGGCGCCCGGACCTGCGGATCACCGGGATCGACAGCAACCCCGCGGTGCTGGCGGTGGGGCGGGCGCAGGCCGCGGAGGAGGGCCTGGACGTCGACTTCCGGGAGATGTCCATGACGGCGCTGACGTTCGGCGACGGCTCGGTCGACGCGATCACGTCGCGCATGGGACTGCTGCTGCCCGGAACGGCGCCCTTCGGCGACGCGGCACGCGAGGCGCGACGGGTGCTGCGGGACGGCGGGATCCTGAGCATCGGTACGTGGAGCGAGCTCGACGGGAGCCCGTACACCCGCTTCGGTCTGGCCGTTCTGCGCGCCATCCTGCCGCCGGGGGCGGTGCCCGGCTTCGAGGCGCCGTTCGCGGAGTCGGCGCGGCCCGGCGCCCTCGAGGGGCATCTGGCCGGGGCGGGTCTGCGGGACGTCGACGGCTCGTCGTTCCGGTGGGACACGGAGTATCCGGACTTCGCGGCGTGGTGGGGGTTCGTGGCCGGGTTCGGGCCGCTCGGCGAGCTGTTCGGGGCGCTCGATCCGGACCGCCACGCCGAGGCCCGGCGGCTGATGGGCGACACGATCGCCGGCTACCGGACCGAGGCGGGCGGCTACCGTCTGCCCGCGACGGCCCGCGTGCTGACCGCCCGCGGCTGAGCAGGGTCCGCCGCGCGGGTGGGCGGTTCGCGGCGACGTTGAGGGTGACGGGCCGGGCAGGCGTCGGCCGGCGCCAAAGAGGCGCGGTCGGCGTCAAGAGGCGCGGCGGACGTCGAAAGAGGCGCGGCGGGCGTCGAAAGAGGCGCGGCGGGAGTCAGAAGAGGCGGGTCAGGGCGGCTGCGGCGGCCAGATCGGCCACGCCCTCGTGTTCGCGGCCGTGGTGGGTGCGCCAGAGGGCGGCTTCCACCGAGCGGGCGACGCACCAGGCGGCGATGCGGGCCGGGTCGAGGTCGAGTTCGGCGGCGAGCAGGGCGACGCGGTCGCGGCGGGTGGCCGGGTCGCCGATCTGCTCGATGAGGGGCCAGCAGTCGTAGGCGGGGTCGCCGATCATCGGCTTCGGGTCGATGGCGACCCAGTCCTCGCCGTCGGCTCCGGCGGCCGCGCCCCCGGCGGCGGACGACAGGATGTTGCCCGGGTTGAAGTCGCCGTGCAGGACCACTTCGCGCGGCGCCGACAGGGGCAGGTCGTGCAGCAGGCGGGCGCCCTCGGCGACCAGGCCCGGGTCATAGGCGGGGTGCAGGCGCGCCATCCGCTCGCTGACCATGTCGCCCCAGTCGGCGGCCACGTCGACCAGCGACTCGGGCGTCTCCGGGTCGTGGGCGGCCCACGCCTCGGGGACGCCGGCCGACCACAGCCGGCGCAGCACGGCCGCGGCGATGCGCAGGGCCCGCTCAGGAGACCCGGGCGAGGCGGGCGAGGAGGCGCGGGCGGCGCCCGGTGGGACGGGGGCCGGGCTGCGGGCGGCGCCCCGGGGGACGGGATCCAGGACGCGGGCGGCCAGCTGCTCGCCGGGGAGGCATCGTTCGAGGACCAGGGCGTGGCGGCTGCGGTCGTGGCGGAGGAGGCGGACCGCGCCGTGACCGTCCCAGAGGCGGAGGGCGGCGGGTTCGGCGTACATCTCGCGGTGGGGCCAGCTGATCTTGACGATGACCCCGGTGCCGTCGGCCAGGGTGGCCGGGGCGACCCAGCTGCACGAGCCGCCGTGCAGGGGTGCGCCGAGGACCAGGCCGAAGCCGTCGCGCACCTCGTCGATGAGGCGGGGCAGGTCCGCCAGCCAGCGGCGGGCCTCCGGGTTGCGGGACAGCTCCCGCACCACCGGGAGGTCGCCGGGGACGGCGGTCACCACGGCACCGGGGCGTAGTCCTTGAGGAAGCAGCCGTACACGTCCTCGCCGGCCTCGCCGCGCACGATCGGGTCGTAGACCCGGGCGGCGCCGTCGACCAGGTCGAGCGGGGCGTGGAAGCCCTCGTCGGCCAGCCGGACCTTGGTCGGGTGCGGCCGCTCGTCGGTGATCCAGCCGGTGTCGACGCTCGTCATGAGGATGCCGTCGGCGAACATGTCCTCGGCGCTCGTGCGGGTGAGCATGTTGAGCGCGGCCTTGGCCATGTTGGTGTGCGGGTGCCCGGCGCCCTTGTAGCCGCGGTGGAAGATGCCCTCCATCGCGGAGACGTTGACCACGTAGCGGCGCTTGAAGGGCGACCGGAGCATGGCCTCGCGCAGCCGGCTGACCAGGATGAACGGCGCCGTGACGTTGCAGAGCTGGACCTCGAGCAGCTCGAGCGGGAGCACCTCGTGGACCCGGTCGCTCCAGCTGTTGGTGGCGGCCAGGTCGGGCACCAGGCCGCCGGCGTCGATCGCGGTCAGGTCGGCGATCCGCTCCATGCTGGCCGAGCCGCCGGTCAGGGCCAGGGCGGTCAGCGCGTGCGGGGTGAACGCGGCGGCCTGCGCGGTGGCGGCCAGCTCGGCCCCGGCGCCGGTGAGACCGATCCCGGAGCCCGCCGGGGAGTGGTCGCCGGACTCGGTCGTGGCGGCGGCGGCCAGCGCGGCGGTGTGCGCGGACGGGCCGCCGAGATATTCGACCTCCACCGGCCCGGGATCCACGTGGTCGGACTCCGCGGCGGTGATGGCGGAATAGGAGCCGGGCGGGCGCCGGACGGTCTGCGCGGCGTTGTTGATCAGGATGTCGAGCGGGCCCCGGGCGGCCACGGACTCGGCCAGCGCCACCACCTGGGCCGGGTCGCGCAGGTCGAGCCCGACGACCCGGAGCCGGTGGAGCCAGTCGCCGCTGTCGGGCATGGCCGAGAAGCGGCGCACGGCGTCGTTGGGGAACCGCGTCGTGATCGTCGTGTGGGCGCCGTCGCGGAGCAGGCGCAGCGCGATGTACATGCCGATCTTGGCGCGGCCGCCGGTCAGCAGGGCCCGGCGCCCGGTCAGGTCGGTGCGCGCCTCCCGCTTGGCGTGGTTGCTCGCCGCGCACGCCGGGCACAGCTGGTGGTAGAACGCGTCGACCTCGGTGTAGCGCTGCTTGCAGATGTAACAGCCGCGCGGCTGCCGCAGGGTGCCGGCCGAGCGCCCGGTGGTCCCGGTGCTCAGCGGCAGCCCGGCGGTCTCGTCGTCGATCCGGCTCGGCGCCCCGGTCGCGGTGGCCGCGGTCACCGCCCGGTCGTGGGCCAGGATCGCGTCGCGGCGGTCCTTGCGGCGGCGCATCTTCACCGCCTTGAACAGCCCCGCGGTGGCGCGGCGCACGGCCAGCGCGTCGGGGTGCTCGGGGTCGAGCTCCTCGGCCTCGGCGATCACCGCCAGGCAGAGCGCGAGCCGCTCGGGGTCGATCCCCGGGGCGGCGGTCCCGTCGGTCGTCGCGGTCATCCTCGTCCTGTCAAAGTCCCGAACAGTCAGCGCGCCACGATATCCGCTGAGGCCCGGCCACCGCCAACACGGGCGATTTGTCAGTGCGGGGCCTCCTCCGAGGGGGCGGCCGGCAGCTCCAGGCGCCGGTGCGCCGGACCGAGCTGCTGCGGGACGCCCGGCGCCTGGTCGAAGGAGATCCGCGCGGGGGCGGGACCGGGCGCGGATCCGGCGAAGGGCATGTCCGGCAGCGGCGCGGATCCGGCGACCGGCATGTCCCAGGAGGCGGCGGGCGGGGGTGAGACCGGCGCCTGCCGGAAGGTGGGTTGCAGCTGGAGGCGCGGGGCCGGCGGCGCAGGCTCGGAGGAGACCTCGGCCAGGCCGGCCCGCTCCTGGAGGCGCTTGAGCGGCCCCGGCGCCCACCACGCCGCGTTCCCGAGCAGCTTGAGCACGGCCGGCACCAGCAGCATCCGGACCACCGTCGCGTCCAGCACCAGGGCGACGATCATGCCCACGCCGACGAAGCGCATGGTCGTGACGCTCGACAGCGCGAACGCCCCGGTCACCACGATGAGCAGCAGCGCCGCCGCGCTGATCACCCGGCCCGTACGCGTCAGGCCGGTCGTCACCGCCTCCTCGGTCGACGCGCCGCGGCCCCGGGCCTCGACCATCCGGGACAGCAGGAACACCTCGTAGTCGGTCGACAGCCCGAACACCACCGCGGCCATCAGCACGACGATGCCCGCCTCGGGCGGCGCCGGCGTGACGTTCAGCAGCCCCGCCCCGTGGCCGTCCTGGAAGATCCAGACCAGCACCCCGAACGTGGCGCTCAGGCTCAGCGCGCTCATCACCACGGCCTTGACCGGCAGCAGCACCGAGCCGAAGGCCAGGAACATGAGCAGCAGCGTCGCCCCGGCGAGCAGCCCGATCATGGCGGGCAGCCGGTCGGCCGTGGCGGCGAGGCTGTCGAGGTTGCGGGCCGTGGCGCCGCCCACGAGCAGCTCCGTCGCGGCGGGCGGGCGCACGTCGCGGATCTCCCGCACGACGTCCCGCGCGTCGGTGCTGTACGGATCCTGGTTGATCAAAGTCGCCGTGTACGTGATCACCGTGCCCCGCGCCCCGGACGGCGTCACCGTGTCGATGCCGTGCATGTTGTTGAGCCGGTCGGCGAACGCGGCGGCGCCCTCCTTGGACGGGGCGAACCCGCCGGTGCCCCGCAGCACGACCTGCACGCCGGCGCTGCTGAGCGCCGGGAAGTCGGACTTGAGCGTCTCCACGGCGACCCGGGCGGGATCGCCCTCGGGCAGCACCCGCTCGTCGTTCTCGCCGAACTGCACGCCCCGGATCGGCGCGGCCAGCACGAGCAGCCCCGCGAGGATCGGCAGCGCCACGAGCACCGGGCGGCGCAGCACCAGCCGGGCGAGGCGGGCCCAGCCCGTACCCTCGGCGCCCGCGGCACGCTTGCGGCGCGGAAGGCGTACGGGCAGCTTGTCGACCCGGTGACCCAGGACGGCCAGGAGCGCGGGCAGCAGGGTGAGCGACAGGATCGCCGCGAGCGCGACGGCCGCCAGGCCGCCGTAGGCGAGCGACTTGAGGAAGCCCTGCGGGAAGAGCAGCAGGCCGGCCAGCGCGGTCATGAGCAGGGTCGCCGAGAAGACGACGGTACGCCCGGCGGTGCCCACGGTCCGCGCCACCGCGAGGTGCGGGGCGGAGCCGGCGGCCAGCTCCTCGCGGAAGCGCCCGACCATGAACAGCCCGTAGTCGATGGCCATGCCCAGCCCGAGGAGGCTGGCCACGTTGACGGCGAAAGAGTTGACGTCGTGCGTGTGCGAGACGGCGTGGAGTACCCCGAGCGAGCCGAGCACCGCGCACCCGCCGACCAGCACGGGCAGGGCCGCGGCCACCAGCGAGCCGAAGATGAACAGCAGCAGCACCAGCACGATCGGCAGCGAGATCGCCTCGGCGAAGGCCAGGTCCTCGGTCGACCGGCTCGCGGACGCGTCGGCCAGCGGCGCGGCCCCGGAGAGCTGCACGTCCAGCCCGGTCACGGCCAGCCGGTCCTTGATCTCCTGGTACGCGTCCAGCTTCGCCCCGTCGTCCGCCCCGGCCAGCGTGAGCACCATGACCGCGCTCCGGCCGTCGGCGGACGCGAACTGCGGCGCCCGGTCCGGCCAGTAGCCGGCGACGCCCGCCACGGCCGACTTCGGCAACGCCGACAGCGTGCTCGTGACGCGCTGGCCGACCGCCGGCTCCTCGATCGAGCCGGTGACAGGCCGGTACACCGCGACGACGTCCCCGGCCGTCGCCCCCAGCTCCCGCGCCACCACCTCCGCGGCCCGGCTCGACTCGCTGCCGGGGTCGCCGTAGCCACCCTCGGTCAGCCGGTCGAAGACGCCCAGGCCCCACACCCCGGCGGAGACGACCGCGACGAGCGCGACCGCCAGCACCGGCAGGCGGAACCGGGCCACCCAAGATCCCCACCCGGCGAACAACTGATCCCCTTTTCGGTTGTGCCCTGCTCGCGGCGTGTGCGGGTCCCCACTCGCCCGGCCGCGGTCGTTCCTAGCGCAGCGTGGCCGCCTCGAGGGCGACGCCGCCGCAGTCGTCGTCGAAGGACGCGTCGGTGGTCCAGGTCAGGGTGAGCTTGCCGGCCTTGGGCGCGCGGTACGTGATCACGTACGCCGTCGTGGCGAGGTTGTTCCCGCTCTGGGTGAACGTGGCGGTGCCCACCGGCCCGCCCGTCGACAGCTTGGCCGTCAGCTTGCCGCGGGCCGCGACCGCCCCGACGTACAGCTTGAGGGTGCGGCTGGTCGTCCCGGCCGGCGCCGACAGGGTGAAGCCGTTGCCCTTGTCGCAGGTGCGGATGCCGGTGGGCGTGCCGTCGGAGTGCTCGACCGGGCTGCCGCCGTCCCAGCGGAAGCGCTGCGGGCTCAGGCCGTGCCGGAAGCGCGGCGCGGTCGGCGCGCCCTCGAGGATGGCGAAGTCGCCGCCGTCCTTGCGCTCGAGCGAGAAGGTGCCCTCCTGCCCCCAGTGCACCCAGTCCCGGCTGCCCTCGGCGCCGAGGTCGACCAGCCCCGCGATGCCCGCCCGCGTCACCGAGACCGAGCCCGGGAACGGCGTCGGCCGCTCCTTGCGCGACGGCGGCGTGGTGGGCCGGGTCGTCGGCGGGGTGCTGAAGCTCGGGGTGGGCGTGGGCGTGTCGCTCTCGAGGGGGATGGGGAACTGCGACGCGGGGGGCGGGTCGAGCGGCACGTCCGGGAGCGCGGGTGGCTGTGGCTGCGGGAGCGCGGCGGTGTCGTCCTGGCCGAGGTGGCTGATGACGAAGCCGCCGGCCACCACGACGAGCACCCCGGCGAGGATGACGGTGGCGGGCAGCAGATAGTCGGTCAGGTGCCGGCGGCGGTCCTCGAGCAGCGCCGCCGGGACGGCCTTGGCGCGGCGCCCGGTGGTCCGCCCGGTGTAGGGGTCCTCCGGCACCGCGGTCCTCCCGGTCGTCCTGATCGTCAGTGGCGCAGTCACCTGCGGGAGTACACGCTCTCACCTTCAGTGAGTGACGGAGAAGAGCGAATTGAGTAACCGTCCCCGGGGGAGGTGGGGTGATCGGCGGTTCGGCGGAGAGTCACCGCGGGACGGCGAGTACCGTGTCCGAAGTTTCCCCCGTGTCCCCTCCCGAGCCGTCCGACAGGAGATCCGAACCGATGAGTGTCCAGGACAAGACCGCCGGCAAGCGCCGGAGCCAGGCGCTGCTGGGTGCGCTCGCGGGCGTCGCCGTGATCGTCGTGCTCGTGGCCGTCTTCGTCGGCGTCCAGCTGTCGGACGACGACTCCACCTCCACGGCCGCCCCGGCCCCCGCGGCGCCGTCGGCGGCCGCGCCGTCCCCGGAGGCTTCCGCGGAGCCTGTTCCCCCGGCGGGAGACCCGAGCGCCCCGACCGGCGAGATCGACCCCGCCCTGCAGCAGAAGCCCGACGTGAAGGCGGGCGGCACCAAGCGGCTCACCGAGCTGGTCGTCACCCCGATCATCGAGGGCAAGGGCCCGAAGGTCACCGCCGGTCAGACCATCCAGGCCAACTACATCGGCGTCACCTACGCCGACGGCAAGCAGTTCGACTCGTCCTGGGACCGCGGCCAGCCCGCCGTCTTCCCGGTCGGCGCCGGCCAGCTGATCCAGGGCTGGGACCAGGGCCTGGTGGGCGTGCCGGTGGGCAGCCGGGTCCAGCTCGACATCCCGGCCGAGCTCGGCTACGGCGAGAACCCGACCGGCGGCCAGCCCGGCGGCGACCTCCGCTTCGTCGTGGACATCCTGGCCGCGCAGTAAAGACGCCGCGGGACATCGCACGTCTTGACGACTTCTGTCCCGGTCCGATGTGGACGTACGACATCCGTTGATCGGCTGGATTCGCGCGGCTCTGTCATTCAGGCGACAGAGCCGCGCGGGCCGGGTTCCGATGCTTCCCCCAGGACCTTCGGGGGAGGGGATCGCGTGCGCCGGTTCAGGTCGCTTCTGATCGTCACACTCGTCGCCGCGGGGCTCGCCGTGCCCGGGGCCGGACCGGCCGCCGCGGACGCGTGTGCGCCGCTGGTCAATCCGGTCGCCTGCGAGAACAGCAAACCCGGGACGCCCGCGAGCACCTGGGACGTCTCCGGGGCGGGCAGCGCGAGCGTGCAGGGCTTCAGTACGCAGATCAGCGTCACCCCCGGCGAGACGGTCAACTTCAAGATCAGTTCGTCGGCCGCCTCCTACCGGGTCGACATCTACCGGATGGGTTACTACGGCGGCGCCGGGGCGCGGCTCGTCGCGTCGGTGAATCCCGTCGGGCGCCAGACGCAGCCCGCGTGTCAGAGTCAGGCTTCCACCGGCCTGGTCGACTGCGGCAACTGGGCGGTCTCCGCGTCGTGGCCGGTGCCCGCCACGGCCGTCTCCGGCATCTACTTCGCCCGGCCCACGCGCACCGACGGCACCTCGGGCGCGAGCCACATCCCGTTCGTGGTGCGCGACGACGCGAGCCACTCCGACGTCGTCTTCCAGACCTCCGACACCACCTGGCAGGCCTACAACCAGTACGGCGGCAACAGCCTGTACGTGGGTTCGCCCGCCGGCCGGGCGTACAAGGTCAGCTACAACCGCCCGTTCGGCACGCGCGGCACCGGGGCCGAGGACTTCGTCTTCAACGCCGAGTACCCGATGGTCCGCTGGCTGGAGGCCAACGGCTACGACGTGAGCTACATCGCCGGCGCCGACACCGACCGCGCCGGGACCCTGCTGCGCAACCACCGGGCGTTCCTGTCGGTGGGCCACGACGAGTACTGGTCGGGGCAGCAGCGGGCGAACGTCGAGGCCGCCCGGGACGCCGGCGTCCACCTGGCGTTCTTCAGCGGCAACGAGGTGTTCTGGAAGACGCGCTGGGAGAACGACCACCGGACGCTGGTCTGTTACAAGGAGACGCACGCGAACGGGAAGATCGACCCCACCGCGGCGTGGACCGGCTCGTGGCGGGACCCCCGATTCAGCCCGCCCGCCGACGGCAACCGCCCGGAGAATGCGCTCACCGGGACGATCTTCAAGGTCAACGCGGGGACGGTCAGCCTGCGGGTGCCCGCGGCGGACGGCAAGATGCGGTTCTGGCGCGGCACGTCGGTCGCCACGCAGGCCGCCGGCGCCACCGCGACGCTGGGCAGCGGCACGGTCGGCTACGAGTGGGACGAGGACGCCGACAACGGGGTACGCCCCCGAGGGCTGATCAGGTTGTCCACGACCACCGCCTCCGGGCTCGACGTGCTGCAGGACTACGGGTCCACGTACGCCACGGGCAGCGCGACCCACAACCTGACGCTCTATCGCGTACCCGGTGGCGCCCTGGTCTTCGGCGCCGGAACCGTGCAGTGGTCCTGGGGCCTGGACAGCTCCCACGACCGTGGCTCCGGGGCGGCCAGCACCCCGATGCGCCAGGCGACCGTCAACCTGCTGGCGGACATGGGCGTGCAGCCGGGCACCCTCCAGCCGGGCCTGACCGCGGCGACGGCCTCCACCGACACCACCGGGCCGGCCGCCACGATCAACGCGCTCACCCCGCAGGTGGGCTCGCCGGTCACCATCTCCGGCACGGCGACGGACAGCGGCGGGGGCGTGACCGGGGGCGTCGAGGTCTCCACCGACGACGGTGCCAGCTGGCATCCGGCCGTGGGGCGCGGCGCGTGGACGTACGCGTGGCGGCCCGGCAGTGCCGGCCCGGTCACCGTGCGGGCCCGCGCGACGGACGACAGCGGCAACGTCGGTGCTGAGGCGTCGCGTGTGGTGACTGTCACCACTCGCACCTGTCCCTGCAGCATCTGGAGCGCGGACATTGTCCCGGCTATCCCGGCCGACCCGGACACCGCGGGCACGGAGGTCGGCACCGCGTTCCACTCGGACGTCGCGGGCCGGGTCACCGGGATCCGGTTCTACAAGAGCGCCACCAACACGGGTACGCACACCGGCCACCTCTGGTCGGGCGACGGCGACCTGCTCGCGACGGTCACGTTCGCCGGCGAGTCGGCGTCCGGCTGGCAGCAGGCGACCCTCGCGACGCCCGTCACGTTGACCCCGGACACCTCGTACGTCGTCTCCTACTACGCCCCGAACGGCCATTACGCCGCGGATGTCGGCATGTTCGCCTCCGGTGGCGTCGACAACGCACCGCTGCACGCGACCGACGGCTTCTACCGCTACGGCACGGGTTTTCCGACCGAGGTGTGGGAGAGCGCCGGGTACTACGCCGACGTCGTCTTCGAGGCGGCGCCGTGAGAATCCTCGCCGTCCTCCTGCTGGCGACCGGTTTCCTCGTCGCCCCGGCCGCCGCTCCCTGTCCCTGCACCATCTGGCCGGTGAGCGCCGCGCCCGCCAACCCCGCCGACCCGGACACCGCCGCCGTCGAGCTCGGCCTCAAGTTCCGCTCGGACACCGACGGGTACGTGACCGGGGTCCGCTTCTGGAAGAGCACCGGCAACACGGGTACGCACACCGGCCGCCTGTGGTCGGCGGCCGGCACGCAGCTCGCGACCGTCACCTTCACCGGCGAGTCGGCGTCCGGCTGGCAGACCGCCACGTTCGCCGATCCCGTGGCGGTCAGCGCGAACACCACGTACGTCGTCTCCTACCTCGCCCCGAACGGCCGGTACGCCAGCGACGAGGGCGCCTTCGCGACGGCCGGCGTCGATAACGCGCCCCTGCACGCGCTGCAGGACGGCGGCGTCTACCGCTACGGGGGCGGCTTCCCGGCCGAGACGTGGCAGTCGTCGAACTACTGGGTCGATGTCGTCTTCGACACGATGGCCGTCGACACGATCGCGCCGACCGTCACGAGCCGCACCCCGGCGCCCGGGTCGGTGGTCGCCGCGACGACCCCGATCAGTGCCACCTTCAGCGAGCCGGTGAGCGGCGCCACGCTGACGGTGGCCGGGGTGCCGGGCACGACGAGCTACGACACGGCCACGCTGACGGCCACGTTCACGCCGTCGGCGCCACTGGCGTGGTCGAGTGCGTACACGGTGACGGCGAGCGGGGCCACCGACCCGGCCGGCAATGTCATGACCCCGGTCACGTGGAGCTTCACCACCTCGGCGCCACCACCGCCGCCGCCCGACCAGGGTCCCGGCGGCCCTATCCTCATCGTCAAGCCGTCCGCCGGGTTCACCCCGTTCCTGGCCGAGGTCCTGCGCACCGAGGGCCTCAACGAGTTCGCCACGGCCGAGCTGTCCACGGTCACCGCCGCCACCCTCAGCCAGTACGACGTCGTGCTGCTCGGCCGCAGCGTGCTCACCGGCGCGCAGGCCACCATGTTCCGGACCTGGGTCGAGGGCGGCGGCCGGCTGATCACCTTCCGCCCGGACGTCCAGCTGACCGGGCTTCTCGGGCTGACCGGCCCGAACAACGTCGCCCTCGACGGCTATCTCCAGGTCGACACCACTCAGGCGCCCGGCACGGGCATCACCGGGCAGGCGATCCAGTACCACGGCGCCGCCGACCGGTACGGGCTCGACGGCGCCCGGGCGATCGCCATGCTCACGAGCGGCGGCGGCCCGGCCGTGACCGTGCGCGACGTGGGCAGCAACGGCGGCCGGGCGGCGGCGTTCACCTACGACCTGGCGTACTCGCTGGTGCTCACCCGGCAGGGCAACATCAACTGGGACGGGCAGGAACGCGACGGCGCCTCGCCGCGGCGCTCCGACGACCTGTTCTTCGGCGGCCCGAACGCCACCGACTGGATCGACCTGACCAAGGTCGCCGTGCCCCAGGCCGACGAGCAGCAGCGGCTGCTGGCCAACCTGATCGGCGAGATGACCCGGGACCGCAAGCCGCTGCCGAAGTTCTGGTACTTCCCGCGCAGCCTCAAGGCGGTCGTCGTCGCGACCGGGGACGACCACGCCACCGGCGGCACCGCGGGCCGCTTCGACCAGTACGCCGCCAACAGCCCGGCCAACTGCGTCGCCGACGAGTGGCAGTGCGCCCGCTACACCTCCTACGTCTTCCCGAACACCCCGCTGTCCAACACCCGCGCGGCCTCCTACCAGTCGCGCGGCTTTGAGGTCGCGCTGCACGTCAACACCAACTGCGCCGACTACACCGCCTCCTCGATCAATGGCTTCTACACCAACCAGCTCGCCACGTGGCGGGCGAAGTACACGAGCGTGCCCGCGCCGGTGACCAACCGGACGCACTGCATCGCCTGGTCGGACTGGTCGAGCCAGGCGAGCACCGCGGCGGCCCGCGGCATCCGGCTCGACACGAACTACTACTACTGGCCCGGCCCGTGGGTCGCCGACCGGCCGGGCTTCATGACCGGCTCGGGGATGCCGATGCGCTTCGCCGGCCCCACGGGCGGGCTGATCGACGTCTACCAGGCCGCGACCCAGATGACCGACGAGTCCGGCCAGAGCTACCCGTTCACGGTCGACACGCTGCTCGACCGGGCGCTCGGCGCGGAGGGCTACTACGGCGCGTTCACCGCCAACATGCACACCGACCTGGCCACCGAGCACGAGAGCGACGAGCTGCTCGCCTCGGCCCAGGAGCGCGGGGTGCCGATCGTCAGCGCCAGGCAGTTGCTCACCTGGCTCGACGGGCGCAACGGGTCGTCGTACTCGGGCATCTCCTGGTCCGGCCAGAGCCTGACGTTCACGGTCGGCGTGGGTGCGGGCGCGACCGGGCTGACCGGCATGGTCCCGACCGCGGGGCCGGGCGGGCGGGGGCTCACCGCGCTGGATCGGGCGGGGACGCCGGTCGCCTGGACCCGGACCACGATCAAGGGCGTCGAGTACGCGATGTTCCCGGCCGCCGCGGGCACGTACCTCGCGTCCTACTCGCCCGCCGCCGCCCGTCCCCGCGCGTCGGCCCCCCGGCCCGTTCCGGCCGCCCCGGACGACTCGCCCCCGGTCGCCTCGGAGGTGGCCGTGACGCCGTGGCCGGACGGCACGGCCGAGGTGTCCTGGGCCACGAACGAGTCCGCCGCCGCGACGCTGCTCGCCGGCGCGACCCCGGACACCCTCGCCGACTGGCCGGCCGACCTCCGCGGCCGCGAGCACCGCGCGGTGGTGACCGGCCTCGAGCCCGGCGCGACGTACTACTACCGCATCCGCAGCACCGACGCGGCCGGCAACGTGACCCTCCGCCCGCCGGCCGGCAGCCCCCCGGCGTCGTTCGTCGCCTCGGCCCTGGGCGTGGCCGACCACTCCGTCGCGGGCTGGGGCGCCGGCCGCGCCGCCGGCGTCACGGTCACCGGCGACGGCGTGGCGGGCCCCGGCGCCCTGACGTCGCGGATCCTCGACGCGGGGCAGGTCGTCACGTGGGACCGGCTCGTCCACCGGGCGTCCGGGGAAGGAGTGCGGCTCCTCGTCCGTACGGGGGACACGCCGGTCCCCGGCGCCGGCTGGACCGCCTGGGGCCCCGCGCCCACCGGCCGCTCCCGCTACGCCCAGTACCGCGCCGACCTCCCCGCCGGCGCGACCCTGACCGGCGTGGGTGTCACCAGCGACGCCAAGCCCTTGGATCCGCCCACGGAGACCGGCGGCTGACGGGAGTGATGAGTTTCCGCGGCCGCGGCCGTCTTACCTGTGTGACGGACATGAGGACGCGGGAGGATGACGGGATGACTGCGGAGACGCGGCCGGCCGAGCCGGACATCAGCGGGCTGGCCGAGCGCTACCGGCGGGAGCTGCACGTGCACTGCTACCGGATGCTCGGCTCGTTCGAGGACGCCGAGGACACGGTGCAGGAGACGTTCCTGCGGGCGTGGCGGCGGCGGGAGACCTATGCCGGGCGGTCGACGGCGCGGGCCTGGCTCTATCGGATCGCCACCAACGCGTGCCTGGACCTGCTGGCCAAGGTACGCCCGGAGCCCGCGACCGGCGGGGAGGTGCTCTGGCTGCAGCCCTATCCGGACCAGCTGCTCGACGAGCCGGAGGCCGCCGCCCTCGCGCGGGAGACGATCGAGCTGGCCTACGTGGTCGCCGTCCAGCATCTCGCGCCGCGGCCGCGGGCCGTGCTGATTTTGCGGGACGTGCTCGACTGGCCCGCGAAGGATGTCGCCGACCTGCTCGGGGACTCGGTCAACTCGGTGAACAGCGCGCTGCAGCGGGCCCGCGCGGGCATGCGGGAGCACCTTCCGGCCGAGCGGCAGGACTGGACCGGTGACACGGGCGACGCGGCGACGCGCGAGCTGGTGCGGCGCTTCACCGACGCCAGCCTGGCCAAGGACGTCGACCGGCTGGCCGCGATGCTGCGCGACGACGTGCGCTGCTCGATGCCGCCGACGCCGGGCCTGACCGCCGGCCGGGACACCGTGGTGCGCGACTGGGTCCAGGACGGCTTCGCGGAGCTGGGGGAGCTGCGCGCCGTGCCCACCTCGGCGAACCGGCAGCCCGCCGTCGCCTTCTATCTGTGGCGGGAGGCGGAGGGCGTCTTCCTGCCGCTGACGCTCGACGTGCTGCGCGTCGAGGGCGGGGCGATCGCGGAGATCACCACGTTCCACGCCGACCGGTTCGCGCGGTTCGGGCTGCCGGAGCGCTTGGAGTCCTAAAGCTCCCGGACGATGACGTCGGCCTGACGGGTGGCGCCCGGGCGTTCCTCCACGGTCCACTTGAGGTCGCGCAGGGCGTCGAGCACCTCGTCCACGGACGTGGGAGCGGCGCCCGCCATGGCCAGGGAGCGGACGATGCGCCCCTTGGTGGCCTTGTTGAAGTGGCTCACGACGGAGCGCTTCGGCGTACCGTCGACGATCTTCTCGTGCAGGACCCGCAGCGCGACCGCCTGCGGGCCCGGCGCCCACATCGCGGCATAGGCGCCGCTGCGCAGGTCCAGGATCGGGCCCTGGTCCGGCAGTGCGGTGGTCAGGGCCTTCTTCCAGTACGGGGTCAGCCCGCCCAGCCCGGGCAGGGTGACCCCGGCCGAGCAACGGTACGCGGGAATGCGGTCGGTGAGCCGCACCACGCCCCAGAGCCCGGAGAAGACGACGGCCCGCTCGTCCACCCACGCGCGCGCCCCGGCGGCCAGCCCGGCGTGGTCGAGCGCCTCGTAGAGCACCCCGCTGTAGACCTCGGCGGCGGGCGCGGCGGGCGCGGTGGCGAGCGTGGCATTGCGCTCCAGCTCGCCGCGCTGACCGGCGCTCAGCCCCAGGACCGTCAGGGAGTCCGCGATCGCCTTGGCGCTGGTGCGCCTGCTCAGCGCGACGAGCTTGCTCAGCACCCGCTTGCGGGCGGGGGCGAGGCGGGGCAGCCAGAGCGCGGCCGGGTCGGCGGGGGCGCCGGCAACGGGGGCGGACTTGCCCTCGGAGGGCGGGAGCAGGATGAGCACGTCCGCAGACGCTACCGCCCGGGCACTCCGGCGAGGGCGTCGGCCACCGTCGGATAGACCTGCAGCGCGTCCGCGAGGCCCACGGTCTGGAGCAGGCCGTGCAGCCACTCGCTCGGGGAGGCGAGCCGGACCCAGCCGCCGACCGCCCGGGCGCGGTTGTGGGCGAGCACGAAGGAGCTCAGGCCCGTGGAGTCGCAGAACTCCACGCCGGCCAGGTCGACCACGATGCGGGGCACCGGGCGGTCGAGGACCTGGCCGAGGGTGGTGTCGAGGACGGGCGCGGAGTCGAGGTCGAGATTGCCGCGGACGGTCACCACGACCGAGTCGTCCGGGTTGCCGATGACGCTCACGTGCACCGGGGGCCTCCTGCCGTCGCGCTGGGAGACCTCTCCGTGCCCACTCAGGGGCGGCTCGGAACCTGCGGGACGGTGATCGTTGTGCGGACCGTCGCCTGGTCGATCTCGGTGGTGCGGACGGTGAAGCTGATCTCGTACGTGCCGGGCAGCGGGAACGTCAGCGAGCCCATCGCGTCGTTACGCGGCGTGAGCGGGAGCATCGGCTCGGAGACCGGCTCGAGGTCCTGGTCCTTGAGCCGGGTGGTCACGGTCCACTCCGGCGCCGCGAGAGGCTTGCCCTCCGGCGTGTACGTGAACGCGTGCACCGTGTTGAACTCGCCGATCTCGACCGGATAGATGTCGTACTGGAGGGTGAACAGGTCGGAGGACAGCGTCGACGACACGCCCTTGGTCGCCGGGGCCTCGCGGTCCGCCACCTCGTTGCGGCCGGGCGTGGTCTGCACGAGCACCGCGCTCAGGCCGAGCACCACCACGGTCGCCGCGACCTCGATGCCGACCGTGCGGCGCAGCGTCCCGGGCCCGGCCGTGACGACGCGTGACCGCCGGACGAAGCGGTGGGCGAGGGCGGCGACACCCAGCACGGCGGCGAGGACGGCGACCTTGACGAGCAGCAGGCGCCCGTACGCGGTGGTGGCCAGCGCCCCGACCGACCCGACCTGGACGACGGCCTGCACCACCCCCGCGCCGGCCAGCCACACCACGGACAGCCCCGCCCAGCGCGACCACGTGGGGAGGATCTTGCCGAGGACGCGCGGGTGCGCCCGGCGCAGCAGGAAGACCGACAGCGTGACGAGCCCGCCGAGCCACACGGCCATGGCGGCGATGTGCACCACGTCGGCGGCGACGATCACCCCGCGCAGCGGCGACTCGTTGGCGTGCCCGGTCAGCGGCCAGGTGGCGAACCCGCCCGCGGCCAGGACGAGCAGCGTGACGGACCGCCACCGGCCCGGGGCCCCGCGCAGGACCGGCGGGATCAGGGCGGCGGCGACGGCGAGGACGGCGAGGCGGGCGGTCAGGGTCAGGCCGAACGGGCTTGCGAGCACATCGGCCAGCTCGACCGCCGAGACGTTCCCGAGGGCGGCGCCGCTGGTGGCGGGCGCCTGCGTCCACAGCTGGCCCAGGGTCGCCCCGGCGGTGAGGACCAGACCCGCGCGGACCAGGCGGATCGGCCCCCGGCGGGCGAGCCGGCGGGGCCAGAGGAGGGCGAGCATCAGGGCCGGGCCCACGGTCAGCGTCAGGCCGGCGTACCCGAGGAAGCGCAGGACCGGGCCCGCGGCCTCGACCGACGGGTGCACTCCGGTGGGGTCTGACTCCGCGGGGCGCGCCGAGGGCGCCCCGACCGAGAAGGTCATCGCGCCACCCACCGGATGGCTGTCGGCGGAGACGATGCGATAACTGACCAGGTACGTGCCCAGGGGCCGGTCGGCCGTCCGGATCGCGATCCGCAGCAGCGGCCCCTCCGCGCGCACGTCGCCGGTGATGCGCTTGCCGTCCGGGGCGAGCACCTGCGTGCGGCTCGGCACGGCGCCGATGTTCTCGGTGAACCGGATCACGATCTCCGCCGGCGCGCTCCGGACCACGCTGCCCGGTTCCGGGACGGCCGTCGCGAGCGCCGCGTGGGCACTCGCCGGGGCCGCCGGGATCAGCAGCGTGCTCAGCGCCACCAGCAGCAGAACAATGACGCGGTGCAGCCGCGGACCCCCTGTCACAGTATGTAGTTCGGATGGCGGGTGCGAATGGTTCAAGCAGGGTAGGGCACAGATACGATCCGGACAGCTCTCACGTCCGCCAGGAGGCACCCGATGTCCGTCCATCCCCGCGCCGGTCAGCCCGCCGAACCCGCCGACCTCATCGACGTCCCCCGGGTGATCTCGCGCTACTACACCGAGCACCCCGACCCCTCGGTCGCGGGCGAGAAGGTCGCCTTCGGCACCTCGGGGCACCGCGGGTCCAGCCTCAAGCAGGCCTTCAACGAGGACCACATCGCCGCCACCAGCCAGGCGATCGTCGAGTACCGCCGGGATCAGGGCACCGACGGCCCGCTCTACCTGGGCCGCGACACCCACGCGCTGAGCGAGCCGGCCATGGTCACGGCGCTCGAGGTCTTCGCCGCCAACGACGTGACCGTGCTGATCGACAGCCGCGACGGCTACACGCCGACGCCGGCCGTGTCGCACGCCATTCTGACCTACAACCGGGGGCGCACGAGCGGGCTCGCCGACGGTGTCGTGGTCACCCCGTCGCACAATCCGCCCGCGGACGGCGGCTTCAAGTACAACCCGCCGTCGGGCGGCCCGGCCGACACGGACGCCACCAAGTGGATCCAGGACCGCGCGAACGCGCTGATCGCGGCGGGGCTGAAGGAGGTCCGGCGGGTCCCGGCGGCCCGGGCGCGCACCTCCGACCTGGTCTCGGGCTATGACTTCCTGGCCACGTACGTGGACGATCTGCCCTCCGTCATCGACATGGAGGCGATCCGGGCCGCCGGGGTGCGCATCGGGGCCGACCCGCTGGGTGGCGCCTCGGTGGCGTACTGGGGCGAGATCGCCTCGCGGCACGGCCTGGACCTGACCGTGGTCAACCCGAATGTCGACCCGACCTTCGGCTTCATGACCCTGGACTGGGACGGCAAGATCCGCATGGACTGCTCGTCGCCCTCGGCGATGGCGTCCCTGATCCGGCAGAAGGACAAGTTCCAGCTGGCCACCGGCAACGACGCCGACGCCGACCGGCACGGCATCGTGACCCCCGACGCCGGGCTCATGAACCCCAACCACTACCTCGCGGTGGCGATCTCCTACCTCTTCCGCAACCGCAGCGGCTGGTCCGACAGCGCCGCCATCGGCAAGACCCTGGTGTCCAGCTCGATGATCGACCGGGTGGCCGCCGACCTGGGCCGCAAGCTCGACGAGGTGCCGGTGGGCTTCAAGTGGTTCGTGCCCGGGCTGCTCGACGGCTCGGTGGCCTTCGGCGGCGAGGAGAGCGCCGGCGGCTCCTTCCTGCGCCGCGACGGCAGCCCGTGGAGCACCGACAAGGACGGCATCCTGCTCGACCTGCTGGCCTCCGAGATCCTGGCGGTCACCGGGCGTACGCCCAGCCAGCACTACGCGGACCTGACCGAGCGGTTCGGCGCGCCCGCGTACGCCCGGATCGACGCGCCCGCCACCCCGGAGGAGAAGGCCGTCCTCGGCAAGCTGTCGCCGTCGCAGGTCAGCGCCAAGGAGCTGGCCGGCGAGCCGATCACCGCCGTCCTCACCTCCGCGCCGGGCAACGACGCGCCGATCGGCGGCCTCAAGGTCGTCACCGAGTCGGGCTGGTTCGCCGCCCGCCCCTCGGGCACCGAGGACGTCTACAAGATCTACGCCGAGTCCTTCAAGGGCGAGGACGACCTGGCCCGCATCCAGGAGGAGGCGCGCGCGGTCGTCTCCGCCGCCCTCAAGTAAGGCTCAGTTCCTCGTGGCTGGTGCCGACATGATCTGAGTCGGGTATCGCCAGCCACGGGAGAACTGCGCCCTCATGACCGCTCGCCTGCGCCCCGCCCCGGGCGTCCTGCCCGCCCTGGCTGCCCTGGCCGCCGTGGCCGGGGTGGTGGGATGGCTGCTCGCCGGGCATCCCGGGCCGTCGGTGGCGGGCTACGCGGGCGGCCCGGTCGCCATGGCCGCGGCCTTCGTGTCGTGCCGCAGCATCGGCGCGATGATCGTCGTGGCGCGGCCGGTGCGGGACTTCTGGCGGATGTGCGCCAGCGCGGCCCTCTGCGTCGGGGCCGGCGCCGTCGTGGCGTTCTGGTTCCCGACGCACGAGCGCGGCCTGTCGCCGTACGTGGCCGGGCCGTTGCTCCTCGGCGTCGCGTTCTTCCTGCTGGCCTTCGTCCGGCTGCCCCGCGAGCGCCGCTCCCTGCCGCAATGGCTGCAGGTCCTGCTCGAGTACGTGACCGTGGCCGTCGCCGGATCCCTGATCTTCACCTATCTGATCAACGACCACGGGCGCCCCGGCGCCGGCCCGGCCGTGCAGCGTGTCACCGCCGTCGTGGGCGTCGGCTGCCTGATCGCCGTCGTGGTCATCTGGCGCGCGGCTGTCACCCCGGCCAGCATCGTCGAGCCCCGGGCCCTGTACCGGCTCGCGGGCGCCCCGGTCGCCGCCGCGGCCGCCTTCCTCCTGCTCGTCGGCGGCGGCGAGACCGTGGTGCTGTGGGTGTCGGTGCTGGCGGTGCCGGTGGTCGGCACGACCATGTCGCTCGGGGCCTACCGGCAGCGTCAGGCGCTGGCCCGCCCGAGGCCCGCCGCCGCGGCCCCCGCCCGCCGCCCCGGCCTGCGTGACGCCCTGCCCAGCGCGGCCATCGTCGCCGCCGCCGTCACGGCCGTCCTGGCCTCCGGGGAGAACCTCGGCTGGTACCAGCGCTCGATGATCCTCGGCGTGGTGGTGATCGCGGTCTGCGTCGTGGCCCGGCAGCTGGTCGGCCTGCGCGCCGAGGACCGCCTGCTGGCCGAGGTACGCCGCCAGCAGCTGGACCTGGCCCGCCAGGCCGAGACCGACCCGCTCACCGGGCTGGCCAACCGGGCCCGGTTCAGCGCGGTCCTCGCCGAGCGGGTCGAGCGGCACGAGCCCGCGACCGTCGTCCTGGTCGACCTCGACGACTTCAAGAGCATCAACGACACCATGGGCCACGCGGTCGGCGACCAGCTGCTCTACGAGGTGGCGCGGCGGCTCGGCGGGTTCTCGGCGCGGCTCGGCGGCGACGAGTTCGCCGTGCTCCTGGACACCGACGACCCGGACCGCACCGGGGAGGCGGCCGCGGCGCTGCTGGCCGAGCTCGCCGTCCCGTACGGGGTGGGGGAGCACCTCCTGCTCGCCAACGCCAGCATCGGCGTCGCCACGGCGGGCCCGGGCGACACCGCGGGCGAGGTGCTGCGCAACGCGGACATCGCGATGTACCAGGCCAAGGAGGCGGGCAAGGCGGGCTGGACCCGCTTCGAGCCGCGCATGCGCCAGGAGGTCGTCGACCACGCCCGCCTCGGCAGCGAGCTGCACAACGCCATCCTCCGCCGCGAGCTGCACCTGGTCTACCAGCCCGTCTTCGACCTCACCACGGGCCGCATGGCCGGCGCCGAGGCCCTCGTCCGCTGGCGGCACCCGGTGCGCGGCATCGTCTCGCCCGCCGACTTCATCCCGGTCGCCGAGCGCTCCGGCCTGATCGTGCCCCTGGGCTCCTGGGTCCTGCGCGAGGCCTGCGAGCAGCTCGCCGCCTGGCAGCGGGAGCACGGCGCCGCGGCCATCCGCTCGGTCAACGTCAACGTCGCCGCCCGCCAGCTGCGCGAGTCCGGCTTCGTCGACGAGGTCGCCGCCGTGCTCAGCGAGACCGGCCTGCTCCCGGCCAACCTCGTCATCGAGGTCACCGAGTCCTCGGTCATCGAGGGCCGCGGCGTCCGCGACACCCTCCAGGCCCTGCACGACCTGGGCGTACGCCTGGCCCTCGACGACTTCGGCACCGGCCAGAGCAGCCTCAGCCTGGTCCGCGCCTTCCCCGTCGACGTTCTCAAGCTCGACAAGTCCTTCGTCGACGGCATCTGCGAGGGCGCCGACAAGGGCCGCCTCGCCGTCGCCGCCGCCGTGGCCCAGCTCGCCGAGTACCTCGGCATGTACACCGTCGCCGAGGGCATCGAGGAGGCCTCCCAGCTGGAGCGGCTGCGCCGGATGGGCTACAAACTGGGGCAGGGCTACCATCTGGCGAAGCCGCTGCCCCCGGACGAGATGGCCGCCCTCATGGTAGCCAACGCCCGCGCCGTGCCCGTCTGATCTCCGTCCGCCGGCTGCGCTCAGTCCGCCGGCTGCAGGAGGGGGTGCCGGCTCAGGACCCGGCGGCAGGCGTCGCGCTCGACGGCCTTGCTGGCCAGCAGGTAGACCGTGCGGAGCGGGCCCGGCCGCGCGGTGAGGTGGTCGACGGCCGCGCCCGCCATGACCTGCGCCGTCGGGCCGGGGGCGCCGCCCGCGCTGCCCGCCCCGAGCAGCGGGAAGAGGATCGTCGCGGCGCCCAGCTCCTCGGCCGCGAGCAGGGCGTTCGTGACGCACCGGCCGAGGTCGGCGACCGGGCGCCAGCCTTCGCCCGGCTCGCCGCGCACGGCCGCCACGTGCACGATGTGCCGGACGCCGTTGCGCTCGAGCCCGCCGGCGCCGGTCACCACCGCCGTGCCCGCCGCGACCGGCCGCCGCCCGGCGACCGCCGCCTCCAGCTCGTCGGCGATGCGATCGGTGACGATCTGGTCCGAGCCGTCGCGGTCGGCGCCCTCGAAGCGGATCACCGCCGACACCGAGCTCTCCTCGATCCGGGCCATCCGCATCTGGGTGTTCTCCGAGTTGACCCACACCTCGGCACACGTCACCCGGCGCAGGTCCCCGGTGATCACGGCGAGCTCTGCGGTGGCTCCGGTGACCCGGTAGCGGAAGGTCTCGCTGTACGGCAGGACGGCCGGGCGTGATCCGCCGCCGGCCGCCCCGTCCGCCCGGTGGTCGGCGATCCGCTCCCAGGCGTCCAGCCACGGCCGCAGCTCCGCCCCGGTGACGCCCAGCGCGCGCAGAATCTCCTCGTACACGTCGGCCGGGCACAGCCGCAGCCCGCGCAGATAGGGGTCGAGCGTGCTCGGCGCCCGGCCCGTCCGCGTGGCGATGTCCCGCACCGAGCGCTGCACCTGCCCCGGCCGCGCGGCCCGGCGCCGCAACCGGGTGAAGGCGTCGGCCAGATCGTCGAGCGTGTGCAGCGTGGCCGGATCCGGTCCCCGCGTGCCGTCGGTCATGCCTCCATTGTGGGCGACCGGCGCCCGTGCGGACATCCGCGGACACCCGCGGACACCTGACACTCCCGGCCCGGGGCCCGCTGCCGCCCGATGCTCTCCTCACCGGCTCATGAAGGAGGCACACCCGATGCGGACGCACCGCACCCTCGACGACCTGGCCCGCACCATCCTCCGCTGGCTGATCCTTTTCCTGACCCAGCACGACGAATGGTGATCATCGTCATCATGGTCCCGGTCACCCTTCCGGACCCGGACCCCGGCCCGTGGCGCGCCCTCACCGACCGCGAGCAGGCGGTGGCCCGCCTCGCCGCCCAGGCTCTCACTAACCAGCAGATCGCCCGCCGCCTGGGCATCACCACCCACACCGTCAACTTCCACCTGCGCCAGGTCTACGCCAAACTCGGCATCGACTCCCGCGTCAGCCTCGCCCGCCACCTCCCGGACGGATGATCACAGCCCGGCGCGGGAATGGTGTGACGCCATGACAGCCCTCACCTTCGCCACCTGCCGCGCCGCCGCCCGCACGGTCCGCGCCGCCGAGCACGGCCGGCAGGCGGTGAAGGTCGCCCGGCCGCGCAGTGTGCTGGGTCTCGTTCGCGCCCGCGGCCCGCTGAGCCTGATGCTCTACGTGGCCGCGGCCGAGGACCGCGTCGTGCGCCTCGGGCCGGACAGCTTCGCCCTGCTGGAACGACCCCTCGCCGCGAAGCTTCCCGCGGCCGTCCGGGGTGGGCCGCGGCTGCGCCTGCTGCGGGTGCTCGACCGGCGCTCGGACCTGTTGTTCCTCGCCGTCCCGCCCGTCGTCGCGCTGCTGGTGGCGGCCGCGCTCGCCGTGGTGTCGAGGCTACGGGGCGAGCGTCCGTCCTGGGCGATCGTCGCGTTCGCGCTGGCCGCGATGCTCTGGGCCGGGGTGTTCCTGACCGCGCAGGCCGTCACCGAGTCGGCCTGGTTGCGCCGGACGCTGGGCCGCCGGCCCCGGGCGCCCGACGAGCTCGCGGCCGAGTCCCTGCCGGGCTGGACCTGGTCGATGCCGCTGTGCCACCACACCGGACCCGGCGACGGCCGCCGGCTGCTGCACACCGCCGGCTTCGCCATGGAGGATCTGGTCCGGCGCGAGGCGGCCGCGCTGGCCGGGCAGGCCGGCGCGGAGCTGACCTCGGCCCGCGTGCGGAAGGTCCTCGTCTGCCTCACCCAGGGCGTGACCACGGAGGCCATGCGCCGGGTGGTGGCCGAGACCCTCCACCAGCCGTACGGACCGGACAGCCGCGTGGCACTGCGCCGCCCACCCGACCGGGTCGAGCGGGCCGACACCCCCGTCCCGGCGGGCGGCAGCTTCTTCCTGCTCTGGCTGGCCGGCCTCGCCGCCGTCACCGCCGTGCTCGCCCTCGTCGTCGCCTCCACCGAGCGGCAGGCGTGCGGTGACCTGTGCGCCGACCGGCCGGCCACCTATGCCGACGCGCTGCGCTGGCTCGCGTGGCGGCTGGTGGGGCAGGACGCCCCGGGTCTCACGCCCGGCACGCTGCGCACCCAGGTGCTGGGCTGGCTGCTCACTCTCGCCGGGCTGATGACCGTGCCGGTCGGGTGGACCGCCGTCAAGCTGGCCCGCGACCGGCACCGGCGCGTGCACGACGACTACAAGGAGTGGGCCGAGATGCCGATGACCCGGGTGTTGCTGCTGACCGTGACCAAGACCGAGCAGGACGCCGTGCTGGCCGCCGTGCGCCCGATCACCGGCAAGGAGCCCGTGATCGACTTCCGCCACCCGGTGGTCCTGCACGACCTCGACCACACCATCGCGCACGACGACCGCACGGAGCGCCGGGGGGACGTGGTGGGGCCCCGGCCGGCGCTGGTGAGCCGCCTGCAGGCCGCCGAGACGAGCTGGTCCGGCGCCCCCGTCCGGTCGGGGTCGCTCCTGTCCACCCAGACGCTGGTCAACTCGAAAGCGCTGCTGGACAGCCTGCTCCGGGAGTACAGCCGGGCCTTCGGCGGTGAGATGGAAGCGCAGGGGCTCTACGCGGCCGCCGCCGACGCCGGGGTGCCGTGGGCCGTCGTCAAGGCGATCTCGGACTGGGGTGTCGACCGGGACCGGTTCTACGAGCCGACGCCGGCCGCGGCGAACGCGGCGGGCTTCGTCGCCCACGCGATCGGGCTCGGCGCGTTCGACGACCCGGGGACGAAGGGCGGGCCGGCGGGGCGGTGATCCCCGCCGGCCCGAGGCCTTCTCAGGCGTCGATCTCCTTGCGGTCCTCGGTGGCCCAGAGGGTGTGGAAGGCGCCTTCCTTGTCGACGCGCTGGTAGGTGTGCGCGCCGAAGAAGTCGCGCTGGCCCTGGATCAGGGCGGCGGGCAGGCGGGACGCGCGCAGGCCGTCGTAGTAGGCCAGGGCGGAGGCGAAGCCCGGGGCGGGGATGCCCTGGGCGGCGGCCGTGGCGACGACGCGGCGCCAGGCTTCCTGGGCGCCGGAGACGGCGTCGAGGAAGTAGTCGTCGACCAGGAGGGTGGCGAGCTCGGGCTGCTTGTCGTAGGCCTGCTTGATGTAGTCGAGGAACTTGGCGCGGATGATGCAGCCCGCGCGCCAGATCTTGGCCATGGCGCCCGGGTCGATCTCCCAGTCGTACTCGGCGCTGGCCGCCTGGATCTGCTGGAAGCCCTGGGCGTAGGCGACGATCTTGGAGGCGAAGAGCGCCTGCTCGACGTCGGCCTGCAGGTCGCCGCCGTGCGAGCCGGCCTGCGCGGACGGGCCCGGGAGCTGGGCCGTGGCCGCCGCCTCGCGGACGTCGGTGCCGCCGGACAGGGCGCGGGCGAAGACCGCCTCGGCGATGCCCGACACGGGGACGCCCAGGTCGAGGGCGGCCTGGACGGTCCAGCGGCCGGTGCCCTTCTGCTCGGCGGCGTCCTTGACGATGTCGACGAAGGGCTTGCCGGTCGCGGCGTCGGTCTGCTGGAGGACCTCGGCGGTGATCTCGATCAGGTACGACCCGAGGCGCCCCTCGTTCCAGGTCTTGAACACCGAGGCGATCTCCGCGGGGGAGTGGCCGCCCGCCTGGCGGAGCAGGTCGTACGCCTCGGCGATGAGCTGCATGTCCGCGTACTCGATGCCGTTGTGCACCATCTTGACGAAGTGGCCGGCGCCGTCCGGGCCGACGTGCACGCAGCACGGCTCCCCGTCGACCTTCGCCGAGATGTCCTCGAGCAGCGGGCCGAGGGCCTCGTACGACTCCTTGGAGCCGCCCGGCATGATCGACGGGCCGTGCAGCGCGCCCTCCTCGCCGCCCGACACGCCGGTGCCGACGAAGTGCAGACCGCGTTCCTTGAGAGCAGCCTCACGCCGGCGGGTGTCCGCATAGTGGGCGTTGCCGGCGTCGATGAGCATGTCGCCCTCTTCGAGCAGCGGCGCGAACTCGTCGATCACGGCGTCCGTGGCCTTGCCCGCCTTGACCATGATGATCACCCGGCGCGGCTTCTCCAGGCTGGCCACGAAGTCCTCGGCCGACTCCGCGGGCAGGAACGTCCCCTCGTGGCCGAACTCCTTCACCAGCTCCTCGGTGCGCTGGTAGCTGCGGTTGTGCACCGCGACCGTGTGGCCGTGACGCGCGAAGTTGCGGGCCAGGTTGCGCCCCATCACCGCCAGGCCGGTGACGCCGATCTGTGCCTTCTCCGACATGAACGTCCCTCCTCCACGCGGACGGCGGGAACCCCCGCGCTCCCGCCTGTCCGCAAGCCGTCAGGCCCATTGTTACGGATGAGACACGCCACCGGTTCGATCGAGCGCGGTGCGGCGGCGGGAGATGATCGGGCCGAAGGTAGTCTCAGGCGCGTGAAGCGCGGCGAGATCTGGACCATCGGCAGCCGCACCGACCTGCGCTACCGGGTCCTCGTGCTCTCGGCCGACACCTACAACGACCGGTCGAACGCGTCCCCGTTCTGCGCTCCGATCGTGCGGCAGCGCGGGGTCACGGAGCTGCCGCCCTATGCGGTGGCGCTCACGGAGCAGGATCCGATCACGGGCGTCGTCGTGGTCAACCGCATGCGGCGGCTGCCGGCGTCGATCGGGGCGGAGCGCATCGGCATGGTCACGGGGGCCAGCATGTCGCGGCTCACGGAGGCGATGAAGGCGCTCTTCGAGCTCTGACCGCAGCGAGAGCGCGGGCGCGGCGAGAGCGCGGGCGCGGCGAGAGCGCGGGCGCAGCGGGGGCGCGGCGAGAGCAAGGGCGCGGCGGAAGCGCGGAAGCAAGGGCGCGGCAAGAGCGCGGCCGGGAGGGCCACCGAGCGTGACCGCCGGTGTAGGACACGGCGGCCGGAGCGGGTGGCGACGTCCGGCAGAACTACAGGTGGAGCAGGATCAAGCGGCGTTGCTCAGGCCCGCGTAGGACCCGTTGAAGAAGAGCAGCGGCGAGACGCCGGGGTTGCTGTCGAGCTCGACGACCCGCCCGATGGTCAGGTAGTGGTCGCCGGCCTCGACCTCGCGCTCCAGCTCGCAGTCGATCGACGCGAGCACCCCGTCGAGGATCGGACTGCCCGTCCGGCCCGGGGTCCACGAGACGCCGGCCCACTTGTCCGTGCCCGTACGCGCGAACTGCTCGCACAGCGGCCGCTGGCTCGCCTCGAGGATGTTGACGCAGAACGACCCCGTGTCGCGGATCCGCGGGTACGACGTCGAGGTGCGCGCCGGCGAGAAGGCGATCAGCGGCGGGTCCAGCGACAGGCTGAAGAAGGACTGGCAGGTCATGCCGACCGGGGTGCCGTCCGCCTCGACCGCCGTGATGATCGTGACGCCGGAGGCGAAGCCGCCGAGCACGCGCCGGAACTCCCGGCTCGGGATGGGGATGTCACGCACGCGCGCTCACCGCCGCCTTGATCAGCGGGCCGGCGGTCGCGCCCCACTCCTCGACGACCTGGTCCTGGTTCGCCATTCTGGCCATGGTCATGTAGAGGCCGCGGGCGGGGACGGTCGCGCCGAGCTCGACGAGCAGCGGGCGCAGGTAGGTCTCGATCGACAGGGCGTGCAGGTCGCCGCCGCCGGTCATGACGGGCACCGCGACGACGCCGTGCAGGCCGTCGGTGTCGTAGCGGTCGAGGAAGGCCTTGAGCATGCCGGTGTAGGTCGCCTTGTACGTCGGCGAGGCCACGATGAGCAGGTCGCTGGCCGCCACCTGCGCGTTCAGGTCCGCCAGCTCCGCGTCCGACCAGTCGAACAGGCGCGGGGCGTAGTCGGCGAGGTCGATGACGAGGGCGTCTTCGGCCGCACCGAGGTACGACGCGACGGCGGTGGCCGTACCCAGGGTGCGGGATCGGGGCTTGGGGTTGCCCACCAGGATCGTGGTCTTCATCGGGTCGCTCCCGCGGGGTGGACGATCGTCGTGATCGTGCCGTCGGTGTGGTAGAGGCAGACTTCGATGCCCAGGTCCCGCGCGGCGCGGGTGCTCCAGGCGGCGGGTGTGAAGACCTGGGCGGCGGTCTCGCTGACGCACAGCACGATCCGGCTCTGCGGGAAGTAGGCCCCGCGCAGCCAGGTGAGCTTGAACATGTCGGCCATCACCTTGTTGCGGTGCTGGGACCGGAACGTGCCCGTGTTGCCCACGATCTGCACGAGGACGGTGTTTTCCTCGTCGGCGCCCTCGATCTCCAGGCGGCTGCCGTCGCCCAGGTCGATCGACTTGGGGCGCAGCTCGATGCCCCGCGCCCGGCCCAGGGCGAGCAGCATCGCCCGCTCTATGCTCTCGGGTCCGAATCTGCGCCATCCGCGTTCCGGCATGAGGTCAATACTATGGATCAAGGTCATTGTCGTCATCGCGTGGCTCCTTCCGTTGTGAGTTGCTTCTCTGTGCGGGCCGGCGCCGGCACCGTCGCCAGCAGACCCGCCACCGCCAGAACGACCAGTCCGCCCAGCACGGCGCAGGCCACCAGGTTGCCCGCCCCGCTCGCCACCGCGAAGACCGTGACCGGCCCGGCCGCGGCGCCGAGGTCCCCGGCGGTGCGGGTCAGCCCCACGATCGCCCCGGCCGCCTGCGCCGGGTACGCGTCGCCCGTGATCACCCCGGGCAGCACACCGACCACGCCGGTGCCGACCGAGTAGGCGACGATCGCTGCCGCGTACCCGAAAGGGGTGTGCAGCAGGGGCAGGGCGACGAGCGCGACCGCCGTCGTGATCCCGGCCGGGATCAGCAGTCGCGCGCGGGCGCCCCGATCGATCCACCGCCCGATCAGCGGCATCGTGGCCAGCCCGGCGACCGTGCCGGCCGCGGTGGCGAGACCGAGCGTGAACGGGGTGAGCCCGCCCGTGTCGTACGCCATGACCGGCACCAGGCCCTGCTCGCCGGCGAACCGCGCGAAGAACGTCGCGAACGACACCCCGCACAGCGCCACCAGGAGCGGGACATGACCGAAACCGCGCAGCGTGAGCTTGGGCGCGCCCGGCGATGAAGGCGGTGCCGGGGCCGCCCAGTAGTGCTCGGCCGGGCTGATCAGGTCCCAGACCAGGCACGCCAGCACCGGCAGGGCCGCAACGACGAACGTCCCGCTGGTGCCGACCAGGCCGACGACGGCCCCGCCGAGCACCGAGCCGGCCGCCGCGCCGCTCATCTGCACCACCGTGGCGGTCGCCATCACCGCACCACGGCGCTCCGCCGGAGCCCCGGCCACCAGCACGGCGAAGCCGATGGTCACCGCCGCGCCGCCGAGCACTCCGGCGACGAGCCGGAGACCGATCAGCGCGCCCGCCGTGTGGGCCAGGCCGGTCAGCGCGGTCACCGCGGCGAGCGCCACCAGCACGACCCGGAGGTACGTCCGGGCGGGGAGCCACCGCAGCGCCAGGCCGGCCGGGAGGTTCGCCAGCACCCGGCCCACGCCGAACGCCGTGACGATCGTGCCGAGCAGGGTCGCCGCGACGCCGAAGCGGTCGAGGTGCAGCGGCAGGACGGGGACGACGACACCCCAGGTCATCTGGGCCGAGGCGATGAGCGCGCAGACCAGGAGCGTCTGCTTGCGCACCCTAGACCGCCAGGTTCTCGCGGAGGGTCCGGCCGGGGTAGCGCGGCGCGAGAGCCCCCCGCCGGCGCAGCTCCGGGGCGAGCAGCTCGGCGATGTCGGCGTAGCCGGACGGCATGCCGAGCGGGCTGGACAGCATGTAGCCGCCGCGGGCGCCGGTGGCCTGGAAGTTCTCCTGCAGCGCGTCGGCGACGGTGGCGGGGTCACCGATCAGGGTGTGGTCCATGCCGGTCGCGCTCTTCCAGCCGTGCTCGAAGAACTCGGTCCGGCTCATCTCGTAGTCCTCGCCGTGCTCGGCGATGAGCGTGCCGATCAGGCCGGCCGGGGACGCCTGGGCCAGCGCCGCCTGCCGCTTGAGCTCACCGAGCGGGAACGACGCGGGCAGCTTGCCGAAGTCGATGCCGGCGTTGTGGGACAGGTACGCCCCCACCGCCTCCTCGCCCCAGAAGCTGAGCACCTCGTCGCGCCGCGCCGCGGCCTCCTCCTTGGTCCGCCCGACGATCACCTGGGTGGCCCAGAGGATGCCGACCGACGACGGGTCGCGGCCCTCGTCGCGCAGCGCCTGGTCGAGCGCGCCGCGGTGCCGCTGCTGCGAGGCCACGCTGGCGCCGAAGCCGAACACCACGTCCGCGAAGCGGGCCGACGCCGCGATGCCGCGGGGGGAGGCCCCCGCCTGCACGAGTACGGGCGACCCCTGCGGGCCGGGCACGCTGGGCAGCGGACCCTTGACGTCGAAGAACCGCCCGTGGTGATCGATCGCGTGCACCTTGGCCGGGTCGGCGAACCGGCCCGTCCCGCGGTCGCGCAGGATCGCGTCGGGCGCCACCGAGTCCCACAGGGCCCGGCAGACGTCGACGAACTCCTCCATGCGCTCGTAGCGCTGGTCGTGCTCCATCAGCTTGTCGAAGCCGTAGTTCGCGGCGTCGGCGCTGCGGGTGGAGGTGACCACGTTGAAGGCGATCCGGCCCCCGGTCACGTGGTCGAGGCTGTTGAGCAGCCGGGCCACGTAGAAGGGGTGCATGAAGGTCGACGAGTAGGTCAGGCCGAAGCCGATGTGCTCGGTGACCGTGGACATCGCCGCGATGACCGGGCTCATGTCGTGCCGCGGCCACTGGATGCCCCACTCGACGGCGGCGTCGATCGAGCCGTGCCAGGTGTCCGGGATGCCCGTGCCGTCGCCGAAGAAGAGCAGGTCGATGCCCGCCCGCTCGGCGGTGACGGCCAGCTCCATGAACATCCGGTGGTCCGGGAAGTCGCGGCCGACCCAGGAGCCGGCGCGGTTCCACTTGCCCTCGGTGTGCGTGAACGAGAGGTCCAGCGCGAGATGCATGCCGCTCATGCCGCCGCCCCCTTGAAGAGACCCGCCAGCTCAGCATTGTCCGTGAGGACCGCCGCGGTGAGCTCCAGCTGGTGCAGCGCGGCCTCGTTGACCGCCGGGTCGTACGCGGCCACGGCGTCCCGGGGCACCAGCACCGGGTAGTCGCGCTGGAACGCGTCGACCACGGTGGCCGCCACGCAGCACTCGGTGGTCAGCCCGCAGACCGCCACCCAGCCCGTGCCCAGGACCATGAGCTTCTGCTCGAGATCGGTGCCGACGAAGCCGCTGTAGCCCCGCTTGACCACGCGGATCTCGCCCGGCTCCGGGGTGACGCCGTACCACTCGGCGCCCTCGGTGCCCGCCACGCACGGGTTGTCCTGCGGCTCGATGCCCTGGAACCAGTCGCTGGCCCGCCACGGGTGGGCCGGGTCGCTGCCCAGCTCCACCCAGATCACCGGCACGCCGGCGGCCCGGGCGGCCCGGACGGCCTCCGCGGTGCCCTCGACGGCCGCGGCCACGGCGCCCAGGTCGGGCTCGTAGCCGGCGATGCGATCGGGCTCGGCGAAGTCCCGCTGCACGTCCACCACGATGAGCGCGGGGCGCCCCGGCAGCGTCGCGAGCTGCCGGTCGCGCGAGGCACTCACGAGTTGTCCGCGGCGCGCAGAGCCGGGAGCACGGCCTCACCGAAGGGGAGCAGGTCGGCGTGGTAGTCCGGGAAGATCAGCATGAGGCCGTCCAGCTCCGCCTCGGTCGTGATCTTCTGGATGTGCTCGATCACCGTGGCGGCGCTGCCGGTGACGTACGGGGTCTGGAACGCGTCGGTGCCCTTCGCGCCCTCGGCCCACGCCCGCGCCGTCTCGGCCGGGATGCCCCACGACGTCCGCATGTTGAACAGCGCGTCCTTGTCGAGCCCCGCCGAATAGCGCTCGGCCTTCGCCTCCGCCGCGGCGTCGGTCTCGTCGAGCACGACCGTGAGCATCGAGTACGTCTTGACGGTCCGGCCGTGAGAGATCGCGCGCTCGTGGACGTCCCGCGAGAAGTCGCGCATCTGCTCGAGATTGTCGGCCGACAGGAAGGCGCCGTCGGCGTACCGGGCCTGGAAGTCGCGGCCGGACTCGGAGCGGCCGGCGCTGATGATGGCCGGACGGGTCGCCGGGTGCGGGCGCGACTCGCACTCGTCGAGCGTGAAGAAGTCGCTCTTCATGGTGACCTTGTCCTCGGTCCACAGGCGGCTGACCGCCTGCGTCCACTCCTCGGTCATCCGGTAGCGCTCGCCGTGCGAGAGCGCCGGGTCCCAGAGGCCCATCTGCTCGAACTCCGCCGCGTACGAGCCGTTGACGATATTCATGCCCGCCCGGCCGCCGGAGACGTCCTGCAGCGTGGTGAACATCTTCGCCGCGATCGCGGGGTGGTGGATGTTGGCGTGCATGGTGGCCCAGATCTTCACCGTGGACGTGGCCTCGGCGAGCGCCGACATCAGGGTCATCGACTCGAGCGTCTGACCCCAGTGGTCGGTCGTGCCGCCGAAGCCCTTCCACTTGGCCATGCTCATGATGAAGTCCAGGCCGATGGCCTCCGCGTCGACCGCGACCTTGCGGTTGTAGGCGTACGTGGCCTCGGGGTGGGGTGCTGTCTCGGAGAGCATCCAGCCACCGTTACCGATGGGCAGGAACACTCCGTATTCTTTGGCCGACATGGTGTCCGGCTCCTTTCTGGTGCGCTGGTCTCCCCGCCCCCCTACGGGGCGGGCCAGATCAGCTTGTCGCCGTCGTAGATGTTCTGGATGAACTGCGGCGCGAACTCGTCCCGCTCGTCGTCGGCGCTGATCTGGGTCACGGTGTACTTGTTCAGCATGTCCGCCAGCGCGTGCACGTTGTCCAGGTCGATCGTGCCCAGCGGGGTGCCGGCCTTCCGAGTCTCCTTGACCACCTGGGCCTCGGTCTGCCAGATGCCCACGTTGGCCTGCTGGTCGTACGGGAAGCCCTGGCTGCCGCCGTCGAGCTCGGCGGTGTACTTGACGCACTCCGCGGCGTTGGCCTCGCAGTACTCGTAGGCGTGCAGGGCCGCCCGGAGCACGTCCTCGACCGCGGTCGGGTGCTCGGTGGCGAACTCGGGGTCGACCGCCATCGAGCCCAGCGAGCTGGGCACCTGGTAGTCGGACGGGCGCCACACGGTGACCTTCTTGCCGGCCGCCTTGAGCTGGTTGGGCTCGTTGGAGATGAAGCCCGTCAGCGACTTGACCTGGCCCTGGGGCAGGATGGAGGGGTCGTAGCCGACGACGGTCTGCTGGACCGAGTCGAAGTCGACGCCCTCCTTGATCATCATGGCTTGCACAGCGACCGGCATGGCGCCCTTCTGGCCCAGCTTGGTGCCGTCGAGCTGCTTGAGATTCTTGACGTCCGGCATCGTCATGAGGACCTCGAGACCCGAGTTCGAGTACGACGAGATGCCCTGGATGTGGATGCCGTTGGCGTTGGCGGTGAGGATGTCCTGCTGGCTCACCGGGCTGAAGGTCACGTGACCGGCGGCCATCAGGTTGGTGTTCTGCGCGACGTCGCCGGTGCCGGGCTCCAGCGCGACGTTCAGGCACAGGTCCTCGAAGTAGCCCAGCTTCTTGGCCGCGGCGTACTCGAGGATGGAGGCCGAGGCCTGCCACCCGTAGCCGGAGAGGTAGACGATCTCCCCGGCGGCCTTGTTCTGCTCGCACCGATCAGCCGAGATCAGGGCTCCGGGGGAACGCTGCGCCGAGGGCTTGTCGTCGTCCGACGAGCAGGCACTCGCGGTGACCGCCAGGACGGCGCTCGCGGCGACGGCCAGCGTGGTACGGATCCGGTTTCTCATCGTTTCGCCTCTGGTGCGTTCAGGCCGGTACGGGTGGCCGGCTCGGGTCTAAAAAGGTCGTTCTGGCACGGGGTACGTGATTACGGGGCGGGCCAGATCAACTTGTCGCCGGTGTAGATGTTCTTGACGTACTGGGGCGCGAACTCCGCCTGGGCGTCCGCGTCGACGATCTTGGTGCCGGTGTAGGTGTTGAGCATCGTGACGAGCGAGGACACGTTGGCGGTGTCGACGCTGCCCAGCGGGGTGCCGGCCGGGACGCTGCTGCGGATCGTGTCGACCTCGGTCGTCCAGATGCCCTCGTTGGCCTTCTCGTCGTAGCCGGCGCCGGTCAGCTTGGCGGCGGCCGCGACGCACTCCCCGGCGTGCGTCTCGCAGTACTCGAACGCGTGCAGCTGGGCGCGCAGGACGTCCTCGACCGCGGTCGGGTTCTTGGCGGCGAAGTCGGGGTTGACGGCCATGGCGCCGAGCGAGCCCGGGACCTTGTAGTCGTACGGGCGCCAGACCTTGACCTCCTTGCCCTGCGCCTTGAGCTGGTTGGGCTCGTTGGAGATGAAGCCCGTCAGCGACTTGACCTGGCCGCGGGGCAGGATCGACGGGTCGTAGCCGACGACGACCTGCTTGATGCTCTTGTAGTCCGCGCCGGCCTGCACGAGCATGGCCTGCACGCCGACCGGCATGGCGCCCTTCTGGCCCAGCGTGGTGCCGTTGAGCTGCTTGAGGTCGGTGACGTCGGGCATGGTCATGAGGACCTCGAGGCCGACGTTGGAGTAGGACGAGATGCCCTGCACCTTGATGCCGTTGGCGTTCGCGGTCAGGATGTCCTGCTCGCTGACCGGGCTGAAGGTCACCTTGCCGGAGGCGAGGAGCTTGGTGTTCTGGGCGACGTCACCGGTGCCCGGCTGGAGCTTGACGTTCAGGCACAGGTCCTTGAAGTAGCCCAGCTTGTCCGCCGCGGCGTACTCCAGGATGGAGGCCGAGGCCTGCCACTGGTAGCCGGACAGGTAGGTGATCTCGCCGGCGGCCTTGTTCTTCTCGCAGCGCTCGGCCGAGATGGCCGAGCCGCTCGACGCGCTGGGCGACGCCGACGCGTCGTCGTCCGACGTGCCGCACGCGGCGACGGAGCCGAGCAGCGTGGCCGCCGCGGCGACAGCCAGGGTTGTTCGGATTCCGGTTCTCATGTCGTCACTCCTGGTGATTTTTCTCCGGGCAGGGCAAACCGGTCGCCCGAGGCGGACGACCGGCGGAGTCGGGGGATCAGCGGCCGGAACCCTGGCGGGTCTCGTGCCAGTGCAGGACGCGGCGCTCCAGCAGGGTCACCGCGAGCAGCAGCAGGGAGCCGAGCACCGCGAGGATCGCGATGGAGGCCCAGACCGCGGCCAGCCGGTTCATCGAGGAAGCGAGGCTGATCGCCGTGCCCAGGCCCTTCGAGGAGCCGGCCGCCGACAGCTCGGCGACGACGGCGCCGACGATCGAGAGCGGGAAGACGATGCGCAGCGCGGCGAAGAGGTACGGCATGGCGCTCGGGATCCGGATGTACCAGAGCGTCTCGAGCCGGGAGGCGTTGACCGTCCGGTAGACCTGCAGCACCGGCTGCGGCACGGTCCGCAGGCCCATCGAGGTGTTGATCAGGATCGGGAAGAAGCAGATGAGCCCGGTGACGATGAGCTTGGGCAGCATGCCGAAGCCGAAGGCGACCACCAGGGCCGGGGCGATCGCCACGAGCGGGGTCACGTTGAGGATGACCGCGACCGGCATGATCGCGCGCCGGGCCAGCGGGAACTCGCTGACCACGATGGCCAGCACGAAGGCGCACACGAGACCCAGGCCGAGGCCGCCGAGGGCCTCCTTGAGAGTCGCCCAGGCGCTGTCGAGGTAGTACTCCGAGTCCTCTTTCAGCGTGGTGCCGATGTCCTCGAGCGGCGGCAGCAGATAGGGCAGCTTGTGGGCGCCCCACTGCCACAGGAAGCCCAGCAGGACCAGCATCAGCACCAGCGGCAGCCACATGCGCGGGTGCAGGAAGCCCAGGCTCGGACGGCGGGTCCGGCGGCGGGCCGCGGGCAGGGGCATGATCACTTCTTGCTCGGCCACGGGTCCTCCTCCTGTGCTCAGGACCCGTGGAACGCGCCGCGCAGGGCGTCGCGGACCAGGTCCTCGTAGTGGTGGAACTCCGGCGTCTTGAGCAGCGCCGAGCCGCGCGGCCGGGGGAGGTCCACGTCGATCACCTCGGTGATGCGGCCGGGGCGCGGCGCCATCACCACGATGCGGTCGGAGAGCCGGACCGCCTCGGTGACCGAGTGCGTGACGAACAGGACGGTCGCCTGCAGCTCGTCCCACAGGTCGAGGAGCTGCTCCTGCAGGCTCTCGCGGGTGAACTCGTCGAGCGCGGAGAAGGGCTCGTCCATGAGCAGCACGTCGGGCCGCAGCGCGAAGGCGCGCACGATGGCCGCGCGCTGCTGCATGCCGCCGGAGAGCTGGCTCGGCAGCTTGTGCATGGCGTCCTGCAGGCCGGCCTTGCGCAGCAGCTCCTCCATGGAGGGACCGGGCACGCCGGCGCGCTTGCGGGACGCGCCCCGGTTGACCTTCGCCGGGAGCTTGACGTTGCCCAGCACCGACAGCCAGGGCAGCAGCGCGGGCGTCTGCGGGACCAGCCCGAGCATCTTGGCCGCGGCCGCCTCGTGCGGGCTGACGCCGCAGACCCGGACCTCGCCCCGCTCCGGGTCCTCGAGCCCGGCGACCAGGCGCAGCAGAGTGGACTTGCCGCAGCCGCTGGGCCCGATCACGCTGACGAAGCTGCCCGCCCGGACGCTCAGATCCACATCGTTCAGCGCGACCAGCTCGCCCCCCGCGCCGGACGGGTACACCCGGCGGGCACCGGTGACCTGAATGGACGTTGCCGTGGCGACGCTCATGCGAGCGGGCCCTGGACGCGTGCGGGCATGGCGGTCTCCAAGTGGACGGGTAGCGTCGATGGAGCCGAGGAATGCGAGGCGAATACGAGGAATGGCTTCGCGGGACTCAAGCTGCAAGGAACCTAGGGAGGTCATGATTCCGGCGCAAGTAAGCGAAGTTTCCCGTCCGTTAACACGGGGAATGGTGACCGGCTCGGCATCGAACCCGCTCGAAGCCCCGTGACCTGCCCATAGACGGTCGTGCGCGGGGACGGATCGGACGTCCGGGCGGCAACGGGAAGCTTTCGGCCCGTGTCCGCCGTGATGTAATCGTTACCTTTTGCGCCGCGATACCGCTGGTCCGCGCGCCGGTACGAATATGTTGCGCCGATCACACCGTACGGACATCAATGTGCCGAGCGTGAGCATATCCCCACGCTCGGCCACTCCCGCGCCCTGTGGCCCGATCGGGTGACAATCCCGGCCTCCGGCCCGTCATCCGGGCGTTCGGGTGATGACGGCGGCGCCGCCGCTGGCGTAATCAGGAGACCTGAACGGGGAGGGCAGGTCGGCATTGAGTGGGTGGCATTCGTCGGGACAACTCGTGACCTCCGCCGCACCGGCGGGGGGCGGGGCGGTCGTGGACCGGGCGATCGGGCTGCTCGCCGGGCGCACCCGGTGCCGCCTCGCCGAGGCCCACCGGCACCTGCTGCAGATGGCCGCCGACGAGGGCCGCCCGCTCGCCGACGTCGCCCGCGACGTGATCGCCCTGCTCGACCCGCCCGAGGCCACCGGCGCCCCCGCACTCCGGCTCCCGGTGCCGCCCCCGCCCGACGCGGTGCGGCTGCGCCGCTCCGAACCCTGGCTGGCGGTGGTCCAGGCCGTCCTCGACACGCTGCCCGGCAACGCGGCCTTGTTGCTTCCGGTACGCGACCCGGGCGGGCGCCTCGTCGACCTCGAGTACGCCGCGACCACGCCCGGAGCCGTCACCTCCGACGGCACGCTGAGCCGCGAGATGGTGGGCCGGCGGCTGGCCGCCCAGTTCCCCGAGGAGCTGGAGAGCGAGCGCTGGCGGATGTTCGACCGCGTGCTGAGCACCGGGGAGCCGGCCGAGACCGGCCCGTTCACCTCCCGCGAGGGGCGCTACATGATCCGGGCGCACCGGCTCGGCTCCGCGCTCCTGGTCACCTGGGAGCGCCTCGACGTCGCCCCGGCCGAGGACGCCCGCATCGCCGCCACCGAGCGCCTCGGCAACCTCGGCTGGGGCGAGTGGGACCTGGTCAGCGGGGACATCCGGTGGTCGGCCCAGCTCTACCGGATCTACGGCCGCGACCCCGCCCTGGGCCCGATGCCGCACGCGCTCTCCGAGGCGATGATCGTGCCCGAGGACCGGCCCCTGCACGCCGCGGTCACCGAGGCCTTCGCCCGCGGCGAACAGGTCGACATGACCGTCCGCATCCGCGTCGGCGACCAGATCAAGCACGTCCACGCGGTCATCGACGCCACCCGCGACACCACCGGCAAGCCGCTGCGGGTCTTCGGCATCGTCCAGGACGTCACCGCCCGCGAGACCGCCGCCCTGCGCCTGGCCGAGGTCGAACGCCAGCTCGCCGAGCAGCGCCGCTCCGCTGCGGCCGAGCACGAGGTCGCCACCCGCCTGCGCCAGGTCATCCTGCCGATCCCCGACGAGCCGGTCCCGCTCCCCGGCCTCAAGGTCGCCGTCCGCTACCTCCCCGCCGCCCGCGACGACCTGGTCGGCGGCGACTGGTACCACGCGGCCGCCCAGCGCGACGGCTCCGTCCTCCTCGCCGTCGGCGACGTGGCCGGCCACGGCACCCCGGCCGCCACGATGATGGCCCAGCTCCGATACTCCCTGCGCGCCCTCGCCGTCACCACGAGCGACCCGGCCGAGCTGCTCACCCGCCTCAACCGCCTGGTCGCCGATCTCGCCGCCGAGAGCGAACTCCCGGAAACCACCGCCACCGCCGTCGTCGCCCGCTACGAACCGGCCCGCCGCCGCCTCGTCTGGGCCCAGGCCGGCCACCCCCCGCCTCTGCTGCACCGCGCCGGCCGCACGGCCCCGCTGCCCCGCCCCTCCGGCCCCATCCTCGGCGTCCTCGACGACGCCCGCTACGAGGCCGCGGTCCTCGACCTCCGCCTCGGCGACGTGCTCCTCTGCTACACCGACGGCCTGGTCGAACACCGCCACCGCGGGCCGGACGACGGCCTCGCCGACGTGCGCCGCACGATGGACGAGGCGGTGGCGGCCAGGCCGCGCCGGCCGCTGGAGGAATTGCTGGGTCGCCTGCGCCGCGCCAACCCGGCGGACGACACGTGTCTGCTGGCCCTGCGCCCCATCACCGACGAGACGCGCGATCTGCGGGGCTTTTTGCGCTTCTAGCTTTTGCCGTCGTCTTTTCGCGCCAATTGCTGAGCGCGCAAAGTATGGCGTTGGTGACGTCATTTCGATGCGGTATTTGCGGGGCGCGCGGAGGACAATTGTTGGCATGGAGCAGCTGTCGCTTTTCGACACGCCGGGCGTGGTGGCCTTGCGCGGGACGGGTGTGCGCGGGCCGGGCGTGGTGGCCGGGCGCGGGCGGGGCCGATCGCGCCGCCGTGACGCCGGGCGCGACGAGTTCCGGCGCGCCCATGCGCGGCATCGCGACTGGGGCAAGGCGGTACGTCACGCCCGCACGCTCTACCGCGAGTTCCACAGTGCTCCGGACTCAGGCCCACCGTCCACACCTGAGGAGCAGCAGCGCGCCGAGCGGGAGTGTGCCGAGAAGCGGCGCGTTCAGCGGGAGTGTGCCGAGCGGCGGCGCTTCGGGCGGCGGTGTGCTGAGCGGGATCGCGTGGAGCGAGAGTGTGCCGAGCGGCGGCGCTTCGGGCGGCGGTGTGCTGAGCGGGATCGCGCGGAGCAGGAGTGTCCCGAGCAGCAGCGCCTTGAGGAGCGACGCGTTCGGCGAAGTATGCCGAGGAGCAGCGCGTCGGGCGGCGGCGTGCCGCGCGTTCCGATCACTCGGCGAAGATTCGCGCTGAGCACCAGGGCCCGGCCGCAACGGTCGATCCGCTTGGGCCGGCGCCTCGTGCTCCCGCGTCGCCATCGGGTCTCGCGCCCGCGTCCGCCCCCTGCACCTGCGTCCGCGAGGTTGCTCGTTCCCCGCGCGCGTCCGCCTGCCGTCCGCCCGTCCGTCCGCCCGCCTGCCCGTCTGCCCGTCCGCCTGCCTGCCCGCCTGCCCCGCCTGCCCCGCTTGTGCTCGGTCCGTTATTCACCTCATTGCGGCCGGCCCGGGAATTGCGTAGACCTTTGCGGCGGTAAGGGCGTTGAAAGGCCGCGTGAATGGGCGTGAGAATTGTGCTGCCGTTATTGAGAGTTGGCTTGTTTCGGCGGCTGGGCGGGAGGGAGGGGGAGGCGGTATTCGATCAGGTCGGGGTGGGGTGGGTAGGGCTCGCGGGTGATCAGGCCGGTGGGCTGCCAGCCGTGGCGCTCGTAGAAGCGGCGGGCGCGGTGGTTCTCCGTCATCACGTGCAGCTTGGCGTGGGCGGAGCCGGATGCGGCGAGGCGGGGGAGGAGTTCGTCGTGGATGGTTGCGGCGAGGCCGGTGCCCCAGGTGGCGACCGCTGTGCCGAAGTGGAGGAGTTCGTTGGCGCGGAGGGCTGCGAAGGCCAGGATGCGGTCGGCGTCAGGGGCCACCAGGACCTCGACGGCGGGATCGGTCAGCTCGGCTTCCCATGCGGCTTGGAGTTCGGCGCGCGGGTAGGGGTAGGTGGCCGGGGGGAAGATGTGGGCGAAGCCGGCCAGGGCGCCTTCCTCCTGGGTGGCGAGCAGGCCGGGCAGGTCGGCCCCGGTGGCGGTGCGCAGCAGCATGGGCGCAGCGTATGGAACGATCACGGGATGGCTTCGTACGAGGTGTCGCTCGTGGTGCTCGTCAACGGCGACGGGGCGGTGCTGTTGCAGCATCGGGACGAGCATGCGCCCACGGCACCCGACAAGTGGAGTCTGCCGGGCGGGCGGATCGAGGACGGCGAGACGCCGATCGAGGCGGCGCATCGGGAGCTGTTCGAGGAGACGGGGCTGACGGTGGGTGAGCTGCGTCCGTTGTGGAGCGGTCCCCGGCCGTACGAGCTCGGCTTCCCGCACGAGGTCACCTTTCACGCCTTCGGGGGAGTGACCGACGCGCGCCAGGAGGATGTGGTGCTGGGCGAGGGGCGGGCGATGGTGTTCGTACCCCGGGAAGAGGTCTACGACCACGACCTGGCCGCGACCACCGCCCGCCTGCTGCCCCGGCTGCTCCCCACCGAACCAAGCCCGAGCGCCCGAGACCCGAGCGAGCCGAACCCAGGCGAACCGAACCCGGGCGAAGCAAACCCGGGCGAGCCGAAGCCGGGCGAGTCGAAGCCGGCCGGGCCCAAGGTGTCGTGCGTGTTCGTGTGCCACGACGGCGCCGGGAAGATCCTGCTCGCGCGCCGGTCGGCCGGGGCGCGGGACGAGCCGGGCACCTGGGACACGGGGGCGGGCGCGCTGGAGCTGGGCGAGACCTTCGAGCAGGCGGTCACCCGCGAGGTCACCGAGGAGTACGCCGCCACCCCGCGCGACATCCGCCTGCTGGGCGTCCGCAACGTGCTGCGCCCCGGCTCCCACTGGGTGGCCCTGGTCTTCGCCGCGACCGTCGACCCGGCCGCGGTGGCGATCGGCGAGCCGCACAAGTTCGACGAGCTGGGCTGGTTCACGCCGGAGGAGCTGCCGTCGCCCCTGCACTCCCAGCTCCCCGCGACGCTGGAGCTGGTCCGGAAGTCGGACGTATAAGACAAAACCTGGGGGGTACGCGACCCGAATGTCGCACTTCCGGGAGCTGGCGATGCCGCTGGACGGGCCGGCGAGCCTCGACCCGCTGATCGAGCGGGCGGCCGCGTGCCGGGTGATCATGCTGGGCGAGGCCAGCCACGGCACGCACGAGTTCTATCAGTGGCGGGCGCTCGTCACGCGGCGGCTGATCGAGGAGCACGGGTTCTCGTTCGTCGCCGTCGAGGGGGACTGGCCGGACTGCGCGCGCGTCGACGCCGCCACGAGGGAAGGGCCGGATCCGCGGGAGGCGCTGGTCGCGTACGACCGGTGGCCCACCTGGATGTGGGCGAACGAGGAGTGCGTGGACTTCGCCCGGTGGCTGCGCGACTGGAACCGGACGGCGACGGTCGGCTTCCACGGGCTCGACGTGTACTCGCTGTGGGAGTCGATGCGCGCGATCCTGGTCCACCTGCGGGAGCACGATCCCGGGGCGGTCGGGGACGCGCTGGCCGCGTACAGGTGCTTCGAGCCCTTCGGCGAGGACCCGCAGGCGTACGCGTGGGCGACCCGCTTCGTCGGCGCGACCTGCGAGCGTGAGGTGGCCGAGCTGCTGGCCGCGACGAGGATGCGGGTCTCGAACAGCCTCGACCTCGCGCAGAACGCCGAGATCGTCGCCGGCGCCGAGAGCTACTACCGGGCCATGATCCGGGGCGGGCCGGACGCCTGGAACATCCGCGACCGGCACATGGACGAGACCCTCGCCCGGCTGCTCGACCACTACGGGCCCGGAGCGAAGGCCGTCGTGTGGGCCCACAACACGCACGTCGGCGACTCCCGGGCCACCGATCAGTCGGCGCACGGCGAGGTGACCATCGGCGAGCTGGCCCGCCGGCGGTACGGCGCGGATCAGGTGCTGCTCGCCGGCATGGGCAGCCACCGCGGCACCGTGATCGCGGCGCCGCAGTGGGGTGAGCCGATGGAGGTGATGGGCGTGCCGCCCGGGCGCCCCGGCTCGCTCGAGGACGTCCTGCACGCCACGGCGCCGCCGCGGGCGCTGTTCCTGCTGCCGGATGATCTCACCGAGGAGATCTCCCACCGGGCGATCGGCGTGGTCTACCGGCCCGAGCGGGAGCGCTGGGGCAATTACGTGCCGACCGTGCTGGGGGAGCGCTACGACGCCTTCCTGTGGTTCGACGAGACGACCGCGCTGCGCCCGCTGCACACGGCCCGGGTTGACACGCGCGAGCCCGAGACGTATCCCTCGGGCGTATGAGCTTCCGCATGCAGGACCGGCGCATCGACAAGGCGATGCTCCACAACGTCGAGATCCGCGGCGCCTACCTGACCAATGTCGCGATCAGTGGCGAGCTGGAGAACGTGACCGTCAACGGCGTCGACATCGGGCCGCTCGTGCAGGCCGAGCTCGACCGGCGCGAGCCGCAGCGCAAGCTCCTGCGGGCCACCACGCCGGCCGGGCTGCGCGAGGCGTGGAACGTGGTCGAGGCGCGGTGGGCCGCCACGGTCGCGCGCGCCCGCACGCTGGACGAAAGCCTCCTGCACGAGTCCGTGGACGGGGAGTGGTCCTTCATCGAGACGCAACGCCACCTTCTCTATGCCACGGACATCTGGGTGCGGCGCGTGCTGCAGGGTGACCCCGCGCCGTTCCACCCGCTCGACCTGCCGTACGACGAAGCGGCGGACGCCCCCGGCGTGCCCCGCGACCGGAACGTCCGGCCGTCGCTCGACGAGGTGCTCGCCCTGCGCCGCGATCGGATGGACGGCGTCCGGCAGGTGCTCGACGGGCTGACCGGCGACTACCTCACCAGCAGCACCACGCCGGTCGAGGGGCCCGGCTGGCCCCCGGCCGACAGCTATCCCGTCCTCGAGTGCCTGCAGACGGTGCTCAACGAGGAGTGGTGCCACCGCGACTACGCCGAACGCGACCTCGGTGTGCTCACAGCAGACCGGGGACCAGACCACCGCCCAGCAGCGTGAGGAGGCGGTGGATCTGCGGGCGCGCTCCCGTCGTCCGCAGCCGCCCGCCCGCCGTACGCCCGGTGTCCACGATGAGCTCGCACGTCGACGCGTCGGCGAAGCGCAGCCCGGCCAGATCGATCGTGACCGGTCCCGTGTCCTCGACCAGGTGGCGCAGCAGAGAGGCCAGGGCGTCGCGGTTGGACACGTCGGCCTCGCCGGTGAGCCGGAGGACGGCCGCCGTCAGGGCCATGCGCAGCCGGGGCTCCCGCTCCGGGCCCCGGGCGGTGACGGTGGCCGGATGCGCGCGGGTGACGTCGCTGAGCAGGTCGCCGGGGCAGCGGCGCCGGTCGTACAGGCAGATGGCCAGGCCGAAGCCGTCGGCGACCAGCCGGTTGAGGCGCCGCTCGAACCAGCCGACCCGTTCGGCGCCGGGGACCGGGCCGGCGGCCCAGCTCATGTCGCCCAGGACACGCAGGCCGGCGTACCCCTCGGTGCGGGCCCGGCGCATCGCCGCCGCCCAGCGTGCGCAGGTCTGCTCGGGGTCGAAGTGGCCGCGGCTGAGATGGGCGGCGGCCGCGGTGGCGACCTGGAGGCGGCCGGTGGCCAGGGCCCCGGCGACGTCGATGCCGTCGGCGGCGAGCCCGGCGAGGGCGGCCGCGCGCCCGGCGGGACCGGTGAACCAGACGATCTTGTGATGGTCGCGCAGCCCGGCCCGCACGTGGGCCGCGGCGACCCGGCGCTGCTCCCCGTCGTCGGCGTGTGTCCAGCAGACGTGGTCCCCGGGCCGCAGCCGGCCGAGCGGCGAAGTGTCCATGCACCCGTCCCCTGAGCGTGACCCGCCACCCCCGCGGCGGCCTGCGCGTAGATTACGCAGGTCAAACCGTGATCGGCGGCACAAACACCCGGGCGGGTGACGCGGCACCGCGGGGCCGCTCGCCGTGCGGGGGCGTACGGGGAGGCGTATGTTGATCTCGTGGGTGTCAAGACGTGGATCGAGGGCTGGCCGGTCTACCGGCAGCTGACCGGCACCGACCCTCTGGGCCGGGGCGCGGCGGCACAGTCCGCGCGCTCGAAGTCGCTGACCGCACGCACCGAGACCGCCGACTCCGTCGCGAAATCGGTGTGTCCCTACTGCGCGGTCGGCTGTGGCCAGCGGGTCTTCGTGAAGGACGGCGAGGTCGTCCAGATCGAGGGCGACCCGGACAGCCCGATCTCCAAGGGCCGCCTGTGCCCCAAGGGCTCGGCCAGCAAGAGCCTGGTCACCAGCGACCGCCGGCAGCGCAAGGTGCTCTACCGCCGGCCGTACGGCAAGGACTGGGAAGAGCTCGACCTCGACACCGCGATGGAGATGATCGCCGACCGGGTGCTCGCCGCGCGCGAGGAGACCTGGGAGGACGCCGACGCCGACGGGCGCCCGCTCAACCGCACGCTGGGCATCTCGAGCCTGGGCGGCGCCACGCTGGACAACGAAGAGAACTACCTCATCAAGAAGCTCTTCACGGCGATGGGCGCAGTGCAGATCGAGAACCAGGCGCGTATTTGACACTCCGCCACCGTCCCCGGTCTGGGGACCTCGTTCGGCCGCGGCGGGGCCACCAACTTCCTCCAGGATCTGGAGTACGCCGACTGCATCGTGATCCAGGGCTCGAACATGGCCGAGGCACACCCGGTCGGCTTCCAGTACGTCGTGGAGGCCAAGAAGCGGGGGGCCAAGGTCATCCACATCGACCCCCGGTTCACGCGCACCAGCGCGCTCGCGCATAGCTATGTGCCCGTACGCGCCGGGGCTGACATCGCGTTCCTCGGCGGCGTCATCAACTACATCCTCAGCCACGAGAAGGACTTCCGGGAGTACGTGCTCGCGTACACCAACGCGGCCATGCTCGTGCACGAGGGGTTCCAGGACACCGAGGACCTCGCCGGGCTGTTCTCCGGTTACGACGAGGAGCTCAAGGCGTACGACCAGAGCACCTGGCAGTACGCCGGCCAGGGTGACGAGGGGCAGGAGGAGGGCGCCTCGCACGTCGACCGGGAGACCGCCTCGGGCCTCGAGCAGGAGTCGCACGGCCCGCCGATCCCCGCCGACGTCCCGCGTGACGACACGCTGCAGGACCCGCGCTGCGTCTACCAGGTGCTCAAGCGGCACTACGCCCGCTACACGCCCGAGGTCGTCGAGCGCCTCTGCGGCGTACCCCAGGAGAAGTTCCTCGAGGTCTGCGAGGCCTGGACGAGCAACTCCGGCCGGGAGAAGACAACCGCACTGGTCTATTCGGTGGGCTGGACCCAGCACAGTGTCGGCGTGCAGTACATCCGGGCCGGCGCGATCATCCAGCTGCTCCTGGGCAACATGGGCCGCCCGGGCGGTGGCGTCATGGCGCTGCGCGGGCACGCCAGCATCCAGGGCTCCACGGACATCCCGACGCTGTTCAACCTGCTGCCGGGTTATCTGCCGATGCCGCACCACGAGCAGCACGAGACCTTCTCGAAGTGGATCGACGCGATCCGGCACCCGGGCCAGAAGGGCTTCTGGGCCAACGCGGAGTCCTATGCGGTCAGCCTGCTGAAGAGCTATTTCGGCGACGCCGCGACCAAGGACAACGACTTCGGCTACGGGTGGATGCCCCGCCTGACCGGCGACCACGGCACGTACCGGCAGGTCCTGGACATGATCGACGGGAAGATCAAGGGGTACTTCCTGCTCGGCCAGAACCCGGCGGTCGGCTCCGCCCACGGGCGCGCCCAGCGCCTGGGCATGGCCAACCTCGACTGGCTCGTGGTCCGGGATCTTTTCATGATCGAGAGCGCGACGTTCTGGAAGGACGGGCCCGAGGTCGCCACCGGCGAGATCACGCCGGAAACGTGCAAGACCGAGGTGTTCTTCATGCCCGCGGCCTCGCACGTGGAGAAGGAGGGCACGTTCACCCAGACGCAGCGGATGCTGCAGTGGCGGGAGAAGGCCGTCGAGCCGGCCGGGGACTGCCGTTCGGAGCTGTGGTTCTTCTACCATCTCGGGCGCCTTCTCAGAGAGCGCCTGGCGGACTCCACGCTGCCGCGCGACCAGGGGCTCCTGAACCTCACCTGGGACCACTACGTGCCCGAAGGGGACGAGCCCTCGGGCGAGATCGTCCTGCAGGAGATCAACGGCTACAACCTGGAGACCGGCAAGCTGCTGTCCAGCTTCACGGAGATGAAGCCGGACGGGTCGACGAGCGGCGGCTGCTGGATCTACACCGGCGTCTACAAGGACGGGGTGAACCAGGCCGCCCGGCGCAAGCCGCGCACCGAGCAGGACTGGGTGGCGCGCGAGTGGGGCTGGGCGTGGCCCGCCGACCGGCGCACGCTCTACAACCGCGCGTCGGCCGACCCCGAGGGCAAGCCGTGGTCGGAGAAGAAGAAGTACGTCTGGTGGGACTCCGACGCCGGCGAGTGGACCGGTTACGACGTGCCGGACTTCGAGAAGACCAAGCCGCCGTCCTACCGTCCGCCGGAGGGGGCCACGGGCGTCGAGGCGATCTCCGGTGACGACGCGTTCATCATGCAGGGCGACGGCAAGGGCTGGCTCTACGCGCCGAGCGGGCTCATCGACGGCCCGATGCCGACGCACTACGAGCCGGCCGAGTCCGGGGTGCGCAACCCGCTCTACGACCAGCAGGCCAACCCAACACGGAAGATCTACGACCGCTCGGACAACCTGACCAACCCGAGCGCGCCCGAGGCCCACACCGACGTCTACCCGTACGTCTTCAGCACCAGCCGCCTCACCGAGCATCACACCGCCGGGGGCATGAGCCGGCAGCTCGCGTACCTGTCGGAGCTGCAGCCCGAGATGTTCATCGAGGTGTCCCCGCAGCTCGCCGCCGAGCGTGGCCTGGAGCACCTGGGCTGGGCGACGATCGTGACGGCGCGATCCGCGATCGAGGCCCGGGTCATGGTGACCGACCGGATGCGGCCGCTGCGGATCGAGGACAGGCTGGTGCACCAGGTGTGGCTGCCCTACCACTGGGGGCACGAGGGCCTGGTCACCGGGGACGCGGCCAACGACCTGATCGGCATCACGCTGGATCCGAACGTGCTCATCCAGGAGAGCAAGGTCGGCACCTGCGACGTACGGGCGGGGCGGCGGCCGACCGGTGCGGAGCTGACCGCGTACGTGCAGAGCTTCCGTGACCGGGCGGGGCTCGCACCGGACCACAAGCAGCCGATGACGACCGTGGACCAGGCGACCTTGGACGCATCGGGCGCCGCCGACGGCTCGTCGGACGAGGACGGGGACAGCTAGTGGCCGGGCCGAACAGTTTCTACGGGCCGCTGGACCCGGCGCCCGACGCGGGCTATGTCGACGCGCCGCCGCGGATGGGCTTCTTCACCGACACGAGCGTGTGCATCGGGTGCAAGGCGTGCGAGGTCGCGTGCAAGGAGTGGAACGCGGTCCCGGACGACGGCTTCAACCTCCTGGGCCAGTCGTACGACAACACGGGCGGCCTCACCGCGAACAGCTGGCGGCACGTCGCCTTCATCGAGCAGCCCGGCTCGTCGTCCGGCGGCTGTGGCGGGGGCTGCTCCTCGGGGCAGGCCACTACCACCCCGGGTGCCTTCGCGGGCCTGCCGTCCGGTCCCTCGGCCAGCGCTCACTCCGCGGCCGTGGCGTCCCAGACCGTTCCCGACACGGGGACAGCACCCGGAATCGGGCCGGCGTTCGACGCGCTGGCCGCTGCGGCTACGACATCATCCATCCTGGACAAATCGGGCAGCTCGCAGTTCCTCGGCATGCCCGGCTCGGACCTTCCGGGGCGCACGCTGGACGCGCCGCGGGAGGACTTCCGCTGGCTGATGATGTCCAACGTGTGCAAGCACTGCACGCACGCGGGCTGCCTCGACGTGTGCCCGACCGGCGCGCTGTTCCGCACCGAGTTCGGCACGGTGGTCGTGCAGTCGGACATCTGCAACGGCTGCGGCTATTGCGTTCCGGCCTGCCCGTACGGGGTCATCGACCGCCGTGAGGACGACGGCCGCGCGTGGAAGTGCACCCTCTGCTACGACCGCATCGGCGACGGGCTCACCCCGGCGTGCGCCAAGGCGTGCCCCACCGAGTCCATCCAGTACGGCGAGCTGGACGAGCTTCGTGAACGCGCCGCCGCCCGCGTGGCCGCCCTGCACGAGCAGGGCGTGAGCGAGGCCCGCCTCTACGGCAACGAGCCGGACGACGGGGTGGGCGGCGACGGCGCGTTCTTCCTGCTCCTCGACGAGCCCGAGGTGTACGGCCTGCCGCCCGACCCGGTCGTCACCACCCGCGACCTGCCCGCCATGTACAAGCGCGCCGGCCTGGCCGCCCTCGCCATGGCCGCCACGGCGGTCGTCTCGTTCCTGGGGAGCCGTTCATGAGCACGTCCGCCTCCTCTTCCTCCGATCGGCGCCGGTCCTCTCGCCGCCGGGACGGTGCCGCCACATCCTCCCGGCGCCGCGGCGACCGCTCGATGGTCCCGCCGGCCGACTTCCGCTCCTACTACGGCCGCCCGATCGTCAAGCCGGCGCCGTGGCACCACGACATCCCGGCGTACCTCTTCACCGGCGGTCTGGCCGCGGGCTCGTCCCTCCTCGCCGCGGGCGGCTCCGCCACCGGCCGCCCGGCTCTGCGCCGCGCCGGCCGCGTGACCGCCCTCGGCGCCGTGGCCGCCAGCGGCTACTTCCTCATCAACGACCTCGGCCGCCCCGAGCGCTTCATCAACATGCTCCGCGTCGCCAAGCCCACCTCACCCATGTCCATGGGCACCTGGATCTTCAGCGCCTTCGCCGCGGGCGCCGGCGTCGCCGGAGTCGCCGAGGCAGCCCCGCTGCTCCCTTCGTCGCTGCGGCACCTCGTCACCCCGCTGGGCACCGCCGGTGGCTACGGTGCCGCGATCGTCGCGCCCGCCCTGGCCACGTACACGGCGGTCCTGCTGGCCGACACCGCCACGCCGAGCTGGCACGAGCCCTACCCCGACCTGCCCTTCCTCTTCGCCGGCAGCGCCCTGGCCAGCGGCGCCGCCGTGGGCCTGATCGCCGCCCCGCCCGCCGAAACCGCCCCCGCCCGCCGCCTCGCCGTAGCCGGCGCCGCCCTCGAGCTGGCCGCCGGTCACCGCGTCGAGAACGCTTACGGCCTGGTCAGCGAGCCCTTCCACCAGGGCAGGGCCGGCAAGCTGATGAAGGCCGCCCGCCTCCTCACCGCCGCCGGGGGAGTGGGCGCCCTCCTCGGCCGCCGCAGCCGCACGGTGTCGGCCCTGTCCGGCCTCGCCCTGCTGGCCGGCTCGATCGCCACCCGCTTCGGCGTCTTCGAGGCGGGGCTCGCCTCGGCCCGCGACCCGAAGTACACGGTCGTCCCGCAACGCGAACGCCTCGCCGCTCGCGGCCCCGCTGACGCCCCGAAGCAGACGCCCGCCGACGCCCCGACGCCGCCCGCAGGTCCCCTGGCTCCCGGCGCCTGAGCCCGGGAACCCACTCGGCCTCCGCGCGCCGGACGACCCGGCCGCTCGTCTTCGCACGGTCGTGCTTTTTCGGTGCCCGGCGCCTCGGCTGGCCGTCTTCGCGCGGTCGTGCTTCTCCGTGCCCCGCGCCTCGGCTGCCCTTCTTCGCACGGTCGTGCTTTTTCCGTGCCCGACGTCTCGACTGCCGGTCGTCGCACAGTCGTGCTTTTTGCTGTCGCGGCGCGGTCGTGGGGGGTGCCTGCCCACGCGGTCGAAGCATCGTGCGGGATCCGCCGTCGCCGGTCCTCGCCGGCCGTCGGCCCGAACCCGCGATGCGGCGCCGGTCGGGCGCCACGGCCCGGTGCGCTGAGCCGGATCGGCGCCGGGGCGGGCGTCAGCGGTCGAGCTGCTCGCGGTCCCAGGCGGCCAGGTCGGCGGCGGCTTCGTAGGTCGACTGGAGGAAGGCGGTCAGCGCGGCCTCCGGGTCGGGGGAGCCGGCCACCACCTCGTACGGGAGCAGGAACTCGCGCGCGTCCTTGTCGTAGTACGCGCCGGACGGGCTCACCGGCTGGTCCGGGTAGCCGGCCGGCTCGGGATAGGCGTACGCGTAGAAGGCGCCCTCCGTCCCGCCGCCCGGCCAGAAGCCGAAGCTGGCCAGCTCGTGCGAGTAGCCCTCGTGCATCACGCCGGGCGGGCAGTTGGGCGCGCCGCCGGGGTGTTGCGGGGCGGGGCGGCCGGAGAAGCGGGTGTGGGCCAGGTCCATGGCGCCCCAGAAATAGTGGACCGGGCTGGCCTTGCCGACGAAGCCGGAGCGGAAGCGCTCGAGGACGCGGGCCACGTGGACCAGCTGCTGCCAGAAGGCCCGGGCGGCGGCCGGATCGTAGTCGCCGTGCTCCTCGTCGTCGGCGAACGGGATCGCCCGTTCCACCTCGTTGGGCACGGCGTGGATGTCCGGCTCGAGGCCGAGCGCGGCCAGGGCCGCCGTCGTCTCGCGGTAGAAGGCGGCGACGGTCTTGGGTTCCAGCCGGATCGAGGCGGTGCGGCCGTCGTCCGTACGGATGCGGAGTTGATGGTCGACGAAGTCGAACTCGATCTCGAAGAGCCCGTCCGGGTGCGGCACCGCGGAGGTGGTCAGGCCGCGCGCGCTCGGATAGAGGGTGACGTGCCACCAGTGGTTGACCGCCGGGGCGTACGCCATGCGGATCTTCCCCACGATCTGCGTCCACATGTGCAGGGTGTCGCGCGTGGCCGTCCAGTCGCCGGCCCGCAGGCGCGGCCACGCCATCAGCGGACCTCGAGCGTGCGGCTGTCGGCGCGGGCCGGCAGCAGCTCGCCGATCACGGGATGCCCGGGGATCTCCCCGGCGACGAGCAGCCCGCCGGACGTCTGCGCGTCGGCGAGCAGCAGCAGCTCGTCCTCGCTGACGCCGTCCGCGTCGAGGTGCGGGCGGACCCAGTCGAGATTGCGCCGGGTGCCGCCGCTCACGAAGCCGTCGGCCAGGGCCTGACGAGCACCGTCCAGGTACGGGACCACGGAGCTGTCCACCCGTGCGGTCACCCCGCTCGCGCGCGCCAGCTTGTGCAGATGTCCGAGCAGCCCGAACCCCGTCACATCGGTGGCGCACACGGCCCCGGCGGCGAGAGCGGCCTCGGACGCCGCCCGGTTGAGCTGCGTCATGGCCGCGACGGCCTGCGGAAAGACCTCGCCGGTGCTCTTGTGGCGGCTGTTGAGCACGCCGATGCCGAGCGGCTTGGTCAGGGTGAGCGGCACCCCGGCCACCCCGGCGTCGTTGCGCAGCAGCCGCCCGGGGTCGCCGACGCCCGTGACGGCCATCCCGTACTTGGGCTCGGGGTCGTCGACGCTGTGCCCGCCCGCCACGTGGCACCCCGCCTCCCGCCCGATGTCGAGCCCCCCGCGCAGCACCTCGGCGGCCAGCTCCATGGGCAGCAGGTCCCGCGGCCACGCGAGCAGATTGACGGCAACCACCGGGACGCCGCCCATCGCATAGACATCGGACAGCGCATTGGCGGCGGCGATGCGCCCCCAGTCGTACGGATCGTCGACCACCGGCGTGAAGAAGTCCGCCGTGGCAATCACCGCCGTCCCGGCCGCCAGCCGCACCACGGCGGCGTCGTCGCCGTCGTCGAGCCCCACGAGCAGCTCGCCCGGCCCCTCCGGCAGCCCGCCCCCGGTCAGCCCGGCCACCACGGCCTCGAGCTCCCCGGGCGGGATCTTGCACGCACAGCCGCCGCCGTGCGCGTACTGGGTGAGCCGTCGCATCTCCGTCGCAGTCACCCCTGCACTCTGCCACGCCCCGGCCGGAACGGCCGCCGGCGCCCGGCCGAAACGGCTCGATCAACATCCCCCGTACGGCGGGTATCCCCAGCTCACGCCGCATGCGAGAGTCCGTCGGTGGATGATGCGATCGATGCCTACACCGCCGGCCACGCCGACGGTGCCGCCCGCCGGCCCGACGCCGACCGGGCCACCGACCCGGCAACCGGCGCCGACTACCGCACCGGCGTCGTCGACGGCAGCGTCGCCGCCTTCGAGACCGAGCTGATCGACAAGATCCGCCGCCTCATGGGCAACGACCGCGGCTGACCGCCCGCCGATCGGCACCGTTCGCCACGCCGCCTTGCGGCTGCCCGAGCGGCTTGCCGCCGCGCCTTCGGCCGCCCGGGTCGCCCCGCACGGAGGCGGCGATGGCCTCCTCCCGCCCCCCGGAGCCGCCGCCACAAGCCGGCCCACGATGCCCGCCCGGCGACCGTGCCACCAGCACCTCCGGAGCCAGGCGCTAGGGTGATCGGCGGAGGCGTTCAGGTGGCTGGTGCCCCTCGCGGTCTTCAAAATCGTTGTGACCCGGCATCCGGGTCAGGCGGGTTCGATTCCCGTCCGCCTCCGCCAACCAGCCGGCACCGGCGCTCGTCCCTCCCGCGACACCATCGAGTTGCGGCCGATCCGGACGCCTCAGCGCCAGCTGGTCCAGCTCGCCCTGCACTACTCGGTCAACCTGCCGCATCGCACGCTGTCCGTGACGGGTGCCGACTGGAGCGCAGCCGACGGGATCGATCCGACGTTGAGCCCGCGGCCGCTGGTCTTCGTCGACCTGCCGGCGGGCCGGCCGGTCATCCCGGTGGCCGTCGAACTGCCGGCGGGGAAGGTGGTGCTGTTGTACGAGCGGCTGGCCGAGCTGACGTCGCAGCGCGTCCGGCATCTTCCGCCGACCTATCCGAGCGACAGCAATCCCGCGGACACGCGGAAGTACTGGGAGTGGTACGCCCAGAACTACAGCGCCCGCACGGCGATGAAGGTTCTGGAGGACGGCATAACCTGTCGCTGCGCGGGCAGGGCGCCTACGACACCGGAGTCTACGCGTGGTCCACGATCTGGCGCGGCCACAAGCACGGCCTGCGTCTCGTGGGCACGCTGAGGTCCGGCCTCGCGCTCAATGTGCTCGCCGTCTTCGAGAAGTAGCCCCGGTGAACGCTCGGTGAAGGTTGGACTGGGAGCCCGAAAGCCGCGGGCGCTGTGCCACGCTCGGAATCTTGACCGCGGCGGTGAAGTAGGGGAGTTCAGGAGTGGCGAGACGCGTTTTTCTGCATGTGGGGGCGCCGAAGACGGGCAGTACCTTTGTGCAGAACGTGTTGTGGGGGAATGCGCCGGCGTTGCGGGCGGCGGGGATTCTGCTGCCGGGCGGGGGCTGGAAGGCGCACGACCAGGCGATGATGGATCTGCGTCAGGTGTCGTGGCGGGACCCGGGCGCCACGTGGACGTGGGACGCGCTGGTCCGGGAGGCCGCGGCGTTCGACGGGGACGTGGTCATCACGAACGAGGGGCTCGGCGGGGCGACGGCGGAGCAGGCCGGGCGGGCCGTGGCGAGTCTGGCGCCGGCCGAGGTGCATGTGGTGGTCGTGGGGCGGGACCTGGGGCGGACGCTGCCGTCGATGTGGCAGGAGAGCATCCGATCACGGGGGCTGTGGAGCTTCGGCGAGTTCCTGGCCGCGATCGAGTCGGGGCGGCACGACGCGTTCTGGAACCATACGGCGCCGCGGATGCTGCGGACGTGGGGTGATCATGTGCCGGCCGAGCGGCGGCACTTCGTCACCGTGCCGCCGGCCGGGGCGCCCCGGTTGCTGTTGTGGGAGCGGTTCGCCTCGGTTCTCGGGATCGCCGGCGGGCTGTGCGAGATCACGGAGGACACGGCGAACCTGTCGCTGGGCGCCGCCGAGATCGAGTTGCTGCGCCGGGTGAACCATCGGCTGGGGGAGAAGTATCCGCACCGGACGCCGTACCGGAAGGTGGTCCTGCGACACCTGGTCAACCCCGTGCTGAAGCAAGCCCCCAACACCCTCCGGTACGGCCTCGGGCCCGACCGCGCCCGCTGGGTGGCCGAGGTCTCCGAGCAGCAGGTGCGCGAGCTGGCCGGCTATCCGTGCCGGGTGGCCGGTGACCTTGCGGAGCTGGAGCCGGCGCCCCCGCGCGACGGCATGACCGAGCCCGACGCCCTCACCGACGCGCAGCTGCTCGACACGGCGCTGGACACGATCGTCGGGCTGCTGGGCTACACGGACAAGGTCAGCGAGCGGGCGGACCGGCCCGAGGTGCCCGTCCTCACGCGCATCAAACGCCGCGTGGCCCGCGAGGTGCGCCAGGGGCTGACCGCCCGCCGCAGCTAGACGGAGCGGGGAGCGGCGGTCAGGGCAGGGGCGGAGCGAGCCGCCGCGTCGGCCACCGGGCGAGGTCCGCCTCGAGCACCGCCGGGTCCCGCGGCGGCGGCACCTCGCCGAGGATCTCGAGCCGGGTGATCCGCTCGATGCGGAAGCCGCGGACGGCGTCCCGGAGCCGGCACCACCCCGTCAGCAGCCAGGCGTCGCCCGCGCGGAGAAGCCCCATCGGCTCGACGTCACGGACCGTGCTGTCATCCTCGCGCTCGCCCAGGTAGGTGAGCCGCACCACGCGCCGGGCGGCGATCACGTCGGCGAGCATCCCGAGCGGCACCACGTCGTCCGTGGCGGCTACGGCGTCGATGACCCGCATCGTGCCGAGGAGCTCGCGGACGGGCCCGCGGTGCTCCTCCGCCATGACGGCGGTGAGCTTGGCGCGGGCGCGGCGGGCGGCCCCCTGGTAGGGCGAGGAGTCGAGGAGCGCGAGCCCGGCGTGCACCGCCAGCGACTCGGTGGCGGACAGGTTCAGGGGCGGCAGCGAGTACTCACGGAGGATCGAGTAGCCGCCCGCCGCCCCGTGGTCGGCATAGATGGGGACCCCGGCGAGCTGGAGTGATCCGATGTCGCGCTCGATGGTGCGCGCGGACACCCCGAACTCGCCGGCGAGCCGGGCGGCGGACCAGGGCCGGCGCGCCCCGCGGAGCAGGTCGACCAGGGCGTACTGCCGCTCGGCGCGTTTCACTCCCCGAGTCTGTCAGAGGCGGACCGCATGCTCCGCTGTCCGCCGACGGACCAGACGCGCCGGATCCGGCCGTCCGCGGCGAAGTCGAACACGTCGACGCCGCCCGCCCGCTTGCCGCCCGCGTCGACGTCCCAGAGCAGCCGGCCGTGCTCGCCGTCGACGGCATCGGCGATCCTCGTGAAGACGACGCCCGGGTTCTGCTCGTGCCACCAGTCGAGATAGCGGGCGAAGTCGTCGGCGGTGCGGATCTCGTCCGCGGGGGTCGACCCGTCGGGTTCGGTCACCGCGAAGTGGATCCGGAAGTCGTCGGCGCAGATCCGCCGGGCGAGGGCGCCGTCGGAGTTCCACATGGTCAGCCACAGGTCGAGTGCGTTGGTGCTGTCGGTCATGACTCCACCCTCGGGTGCCGGTGCGACAACAGTGTGTCGGTGTTCCGGGGCCGTCCTATTGTTGGCGGGTGGATCCACGCCGGCTTGTGCCCCGTACCGATGCTGTCCTGGCCGACCCGCGCCTGGCCTCGGCGGCCGGACGGCTCGGGCGGGCCACCGTGAAGGCGGCCGTGGTCGCCGCGCAGCAGCGGGCCCGGGCCGGGGAGATCGACCCCGGTCAGGTGGCCGAGCAGGCGCTCGCCGCGCTGCCGCCGACCGCCGCCGGGCTGCGGTCCGTGCTCAACGCGACCGGGGTGGTGCTGCACACCAACCTGGGGCGGGCCGCGCTGTCCGAGGCGGCCGTGCGGGCGGTGGCCGAGGCGGGCGGGCACACCGACGTCGAGCTGGACCTCACCACCGGCCGCCGGGCCAAGCGGGGGCGCGACGCCCTGGCCGCCCTGGCCGCCGCGGTGCCGGACGCGGGCGACGTGCACGTGGTCAACAACGGCGCCGCGGCGCTGGTGCTGGCGGCGACCGCGCTGGCCGCGGGCCGGGAGATCATCGTGAGCCGGGGCGAGATGGTGGAGATCGGCGACGGGTTCCGGCTGCCCGACCTGCTCGTGTCGACCGGCGCCCGGCTGCGCGAGGTGGGGACGACGAACCGGACGTCGCTCGCCGACTACGAGAGCGCCATCGGGCCGGAGACGGGGTTCATCCTCAAGGTGCACCCGTCGAACTTCGTGGTCCGCGGCTTCACGAGCGCGCCCGACATGGAGGATTTGTCCCATTTAACAGCCACGGTCGTCGCGGACATCGGCTCGGGACTCCTCAAGCCCGATCCGCTGCTGCCCGACGAGCCCGACGCCGCCACGACGCTCCAGGCCGGAGCCGACCTGGTCATCGCCAGCGGCGACAAGCTGCTCGGCGGCCCCCAGGCGGGTCTGCTGCTCGGCGGCGCGGAGCTCGTCCAGCGTCTGCGCCGCCACCCCCTCGCCCGCGCGCTGCGGGTCGACAAGCTCACCCTGGCCGCGCTGCACGCGACCCTGACGGGCCCGGAAACCCCGACGTGGCAGGCCTTGCGGTTCCCTCCCGCCGATCTGCTCGTACGCACGGAGCACGCGCACCGAGCCCTCACCGAGGCCGGCATCGAGGCGGAAGTCGTCCCGGCCGTGGCCGTGGTCGGTGGCGGTGGCGCCCCGGAGCTGGAGTTGCCGTCCTACGCGCTCGCCCTCTCCGACAAGTACGCCGAGCCGCTGCGCACAGGCACGCCCCCCGTGGTCGGACGGGTCGAGCGGGGCCGCCTCCTCCTGGACCTCAGGTGCGTGCCGGCCGACCGGGACGCCGAGCTGATCGCCGCGATCGGAAGCCTCTGACCGTGCACGTCATCGCGACCGCCGGGCACGTCGACCACGGCAAGTCCACCCTGGTCCGCGCGCTCACCGGCATGGAGCCCGACCGCTGGGCCGAGGAACGCCGCCGGGGCATGACCATCGACCTCGGCTTCGCGTGGACCGAGCTCACGCCCGGCGTCACGGTGGCCTTCGTCGACGTCCCGGGGCACGAGCGCTTCGTGCCGAACATGCTCGCCGGCATCGGCCCGGTGCCCGCCGCGCTGCTCGTCGTGGCGGCCGACGAGGGCTGGATGCCGCAGTCCGCCGAGCATCTCGCCGCGCTGGACGCTCTCGGCGTACGCCATGGGCTGCTCGTGGTGACCCGCAGCGACCTGGCCGATCCCGCCCTCGCGATCGAGGAGGCCCGGCTCGAGCTGGCGCCGACCGGCCTGCGCGACGTCGAAGCGGTCGCCGTCAGCGCGGTGACCGGCGCCGGGCTCGACGATCTGCGGCCGGCGCTGACGAGGCTGGTCGCGACGCTGCCCCAGGAGGTTCCCGGGCCGGTGCGGCTGTGGGTGGACCGCGCGTTCACGGTCAAGGGCTCCGGGACCGTCGTCACGGGCACGCTCGGCGCCGGACGGCTGGCGGTCGGCGACGAGCTGGAGCTGACCGGGCACCCCCGGCCCGTACGCGTCAAGGGGTTGCAAAGCCTCGGCGCGCCGGTGACCGAGATCGCCGCCCCGGCGCGGGTCGCCGTCAACCTGCGCGGCCTGGCGAAGGAGGACGTGAGCCGCGGCGAGGCTCTGCTGACGCCCGGGAAGTTCCTGCTCACCGAGCTGCTGGACGTCCGCGTGCACGGGGACGCGGTGGCGGACCTGCCCGCGACGCTGATGTTCCACCTGGGGTCCGCCGCCGTCGCGGCCCGGGTGCGGCCTCTCGGCCCGGACACCGCCCGCCTGCGCCTGGCCCGCCCCCTACCGCTCCGCCTCGGCGACCGTGCCCTCCTCCGCGACCCGGGCCGCCACCACGTTGCCGGCGGCGTCACCGTGCTCGACGTGGTCCCGCCCGGCCTGTCCCGCCGCGGAGCGGCCGCCGCGCGCGCCGAGGTCCTCGCCGGACTCGACGGCACCCCGGACCTCGGCGGCGAGCTGCGCAGGCGCCGGCTCGCCCGCTCCGGCGACCTGGAACGGATGGGCGTGACCGTCGACGCGCCCCCGGTCGCCGGGGACTGGCTGGCCGACCCCGGGCACTGGGCCGCCCTCGGCGAGCGCCTGGCCGAGGAGGTGGCGGCGCACGCGCGCGACAACCCCCTCGAGCCCGGCGCCCCCGTCGAGGCCCTGCGCCACCGCCTCGGCCTCCCCGACCGCGCCCTGGTCGAGGCCCTGGTCCGCCCGCCCCTGGTCCTGCGGGCCGGCCGGGTGTCGACAGCGGACGCGGGCACCCCGGCGGAGCTGGCCGAGGCGGTCGGGAAGGCGCTAGCCGGCCACCGGTTCGATGCTCCCGAGGCCAACGACCTGACGCTGACCCCGAAACAGATCGCCGCCGCCGCCCGCGCCGGCCTGCTCGTCCACCTGGGCGGGGGCGTGGTGCTGCCGCCCACCGCCCCGGAGGAGGCCGCCGCCGTCCTCGCGGATCTGCCGCAGCCCTTCACCCTGAGCGAGGCCCGCCAGGCCCTCGGCACCACCCGGCGGGTCGCCGTGCCGCTGCTCGGCCTCCTCGACACCCGGGGCCTGACCCGCCGCCTGCCCGACGACCGCCGCGAGGTCAGCCGGTGATCCAGGGCAGGTTCATCTTGCGGAAGACGATCGAGCGGTGCGACGTGTCGCTCGCGTCGGCGTCCTCGTTGACCTCGACCAGCGCACCGACCGCCTTGTCGGCCGTCTTGGCCATGCTCGAGTAGCCGCCCTCCACGACGTTGCCCGGGCCCAGCTGGGGCCAGGCCGGCAGGGGAGCGTCGGCCAGCGTGCGGCTCACCGGCCACGTGACGCCCTCGTCGGTGCTGACCCGGATCGTCATGGCCCGGCGGTTCACCGCACTCGCCGAGTTGAGGAACATGATCCGGGGCGTCGCGTCGAGGTTGTAGCGCAGCACGGACGCCTCGGCGTGCGGATCGGGCAGGGCGGGCTCCGGAGCGTACGCGCCGAAGCCGCCCTCGATCGTGCCGCGCGCGACCCACCGGCTCTTCGCCGTCTCCCAGCGCGACCGGATCGCGGTGTCGTTGCGCATCAGCCGCCCGTCGGTCAGCTCGAGCACCGTGCTCTCGCCGGTGACCTCCTGCCCGCGGGCCATCGGGGCGCTGCGGAACGTCCGGCCGCCGTCGTCGCTGTAGATGTTCCGGTTGGTGGCCGGGACGACGATCCGCCCCGACGCCGTCTGGACGGCGGCGCCCGGCCCGACCGCGTCCCACGCCCAGGGTGACCCGTCGGCGTGCTGCTTCGGCGTGACCGCCGCCGTCAGGTCGGTGGGCCCGTGCCACACCGTGCCGTCCTCCTCCTTGCTGCTCGTGAAGAGCTTGACCCGCCGGTCCCCCCACGCGGAGACGGTGTCCTGGCTCACGCCGGCCGCGTTCCAGGACAGGAAGAGGAGGATCGTGCCGGTGTCGCGGTCGACCACGCTCGTCGGGTTGCCCCACGTGCCCTGTCCGGTCCCGATCACCTCGCCCAGCCCCGACCAGGTGCTGCCGTCGTCGGTCGAGCGCTTGACCATCGTGTTGATGTTGCCGAAGTCGGCGTTGGACTCCGCGCGGCCCTCGGCGAAGGCGAGCAGGGTGCCCTTCGTGGTGCGCAGCAACGACGGAATGCGGAACGAGTGATAGGTCGTGCCGTTGAGCGTCTCGCTGCCCCCGTCGAACAGCAGAAGCTCACTGTGTTGTTGTTGCTGCGCCGTGACGACCGGCGTGCCGGTCACCAGCAGAAGTGCCAGAAGGAGTCGCATCAGTAGACCGTCAGGCCGGCGTGGTCGAGGACTTCCTGCACCGGCTGGTAGTAGGTGCGCTGCTCGCCGGCCACGTTGTCGGAGCAGGACTGACCCGGGTTGGTGGAGCCGGAGGTGATGCCGAGGGCGACCGTGCCGCTGAACAGGGCCCCGCCGCTGTCCCCGTTCTCGGCGCAGAGCGTCGTTTTCACGAGGCCGGTGACCGTACCCTGCGAGTAGTTGACCGTGTTGTTCAGCGTCAGGACCTTGCCGACCAGGTCGGTGCTGGCGGTGCCGGCCCGGGAGACCGGCTCGCCGGCGACGGGATAGCGGGAGCTGCTGATCTGCTCCTCCACCCCGTTGACCCACACCGTTCCGTACGGGGTGACGTCCGGGTTCTTGTACGTCACGATCGCGTAGTCGTTGCCGGGGAAGCTGCTCTCCTTGACGGTGCCCAGATAGGTGCCGTCGGCGGCCTTGTCCCACGCGGTGACCTCGTTGCCGCAGTGGCCGGCCGTCACGAAGAAGCGCGCCCCGGCGGCGTTCTTCACGTTGAAGCCGATCGAGCACTTCGTGTTCTCGGCCTTGTCCTGGATGCCCTGGCCGCCGGAGGTGAACGTGCCGGCGGTCGGCCGCAGCTCCCCGGCGATCCTCGTCACCTTGACTTTGTCGCCGAGCCGGTCGGTGACGGCCCGCAGCTGCGCCAGCCGCGCACCCGTGACCGTGCTGTCCATCTCCACGGTCACCTGGTTGGTGCCCGGGTCGACGCCCCACGACGTGCCCGGGATGCGCGCCGAGTCGTCCAGCGCGGTGGTGGCCGTCCGCAGCTCGGCCAGGCTGTGCGAGACCACCTGCGCCACGCCGCCGGCGGCCCGCACGGACTGCGCGGCCGCCGCGTCGGTCACGGTCACGACCGCGCGTCCCTCGGCGTCCACATAGGTTCCGCCCGTACGCGTGTCACCGAGCCGCGCGGCGAAAGCCCCCGCCGCGTCGGCGCGCATCGGCGTGGCGGCCGCGGTTCGCGCCTGGGCCGGCGCGGGCACCAGCACCGCGGACACGGCCAGCACCCCGGCGGCCGCGAGCAACTTCTTCGGCATGTCTGCCTCCCCTTCTCGTGGCGCCGACGCTAGGAAGCCGGCGTACATGAACCGTCCGTACGCGCATATGCGCCCGGTGTACGCGGCGTCGATAGCTTTCCGCCGATGCCAAGCGAGGCATCGACTCCGAAGGGAAAGCAGCAGATGCGCAAGCTCACGAACCGCCGGATCCGGATGGCCGCGATCGCGGCGACGCTCGCCGCCACGGCGGGTGTCCTCTCCGCTCCCATCCCGGCCTTCGCGGCCACCACCGCGGCCACCGCCGGCGGGGTCGTCCAGGCCGCCGCCGACGACGAGTTCCCCGACACGGTCACGCCCGAGGGGGCGGCCGGCGAAGGTGCGACCGAGGTCCTGACCGTCGCCGACGACGCGGAGCTGACCGCGTCGGGTTACGGCAAGCCCATCCAGCGGGCCGACGTCCTCGAGCGCGGGATCAACTGGTACAACCGCAACATCCCCTACAGCCAGAGCGCCACCGCCACCGACAAGGGCGCCGGCAAGCGCTACCGCACCGACTGCTCCGGCTTCGTCTCGATGGCCTGGAAGCTCAAGACCAGCCTCACCACCCGCTCGCTGGACACGGTGTCGCACGTCATCAACTGGAACGACCTGCTGCCCGGCGACGCGCTGCTCAAGAAGGGCACGCACGTGCAGCTCTTCGAGCGCTGGGTCGACGAGGACACCAAGGCGGACTTCTGGATCTACGAGGAGGGCAGCACCGCCAGCGACATGAACCGGCGCAAGATCCACGTGATCGACGCCCGGCACTCCGGCTACGAGCCCTACCGGTACGACTCGATCCGCAAGTAGTTCTTCTCACAGCAGCCCCGGCCCCTTTGTGGACCGGGGCCGCTGTGCATGTGGCGACAACGGTCTATGTTCGGGTGGTGGCCGAAAGTGATCTTCGCGAGGTCCGCATCCACGCCTTCGGCGAGATGGTCGTCGCCGTGGACGGCTCGACCGTCGCCATCGGGCCACGCAAGCAGCGCACCCTCCTCGCGCTGCTGCTCTGCCGGCCCGGCGTCGAGGTGCCGTCGGACGAGCTGATCGAAGCACTGTGGACCGACCGGGCGCCCAGCTCGGCCCGCAACAATCTGCGCACCTATGTGCACGGTCTGCGGCGCGTCCTGGGCGAGGCGCTGATCAGCGGCAACGGGCGCCCCGGCTATCGGCTGCACGCCGACCGGGCGTGGATCGACACCGACCGGTTCTCGGCCCTGTGCACGGCCGCCGAGCAGGCCCTGGCGCGCGACGAGCCGGGGTTCGCCCGGCAGGCGCTGGCCGAGGCGGTGGCGTTGCGGCGCGGGCCCGCGTACGGGGGCGCGGAGCAGCTGGACCCGATCGAGGACGAGGCCGCGCGGCTCGAGGAGCGCTGGCTGCACGCCGCGGAGCAGCGCCTCGAGCTCGACCTGGCCGACGGCGACGCGGGCGAGCTGGTCGGCGAGCTGACGCTGCTGGTGAAGCGGCATCCGTACCGGGAAAGGCTCGTCGCCCTGCTCATGCTCGCGCTCTACCGGTCGGGCCGGCAGACCGACGCGCTGGCGGCCTATCGGCGTACGGCCACCGCGCTGGACGAGGAGCTCGGCGTCGAGCCCGGCGTCGCGCTGGCCGAGCTGCACCAGGCGATGCTGCGTCAGGACCCGTCGCTCGACCCGCGCGCCCCCACCGGCACCACCCCGGCCGCCCGGGAGCCGGTGCCGCCCGCCCAGCTGCCCCCGGACCTGCCCGTCTTCGTGGGCCGCCGGGCCGAGCTGGACCGCCTCGACGCCGCCGTGGACCGCCCGCTGATCGTCATCTCCGGCACCGCGGGCGTCGGCAAGACCACGCTGGCCGTGCACTGGGCGACCACCGTGGCGAGCCGCTTCCCGGACGGCGTCCTGCACGTCAACCTGCGCGGTTACGAACCGGGCGGCACGGCGACCACGGCGGCCGAGGCGGTGCGCGGCTTCTTGGAGGCCTTCGACGTGCCGCCGCAGCACATCCCGCTGACCTTCGCCGCGCAGCTCAGCCTCTACCGGCGGCTGGTGGCCGGCAAGCGGGTGCTGGTGCTGCTCGACAACGCGCGCGACCCCGAGCACGTACGGCCGCTGCTGCCCAGCTCGCCCGGCAGCCTGGCCGTGGTGACCAGCCGTCGCCGCATGCCCGCCCTGGTCGTCACCGACGGCGCCTACCCGCTGCCGCTCGACCTGCTCAGCGTCGGCGAGTCGCGCCAGCTGCTCGCGGCCCGGCTCGGCGCGGGCCAGGTCGCGGCCGAGCCCCGGCCGGTCGACGAGATCATCGACCACTGCGCCCGGCTGCCGCTGGCCATGACCCTCGTCACCACGCGCGCCGCGACGCACCGCCGGTTCGCGCTGGCCACGCTGGCCGGGGAGCTGCGCGCCGCGGAGGACCGGCTCGACGCGCTGTCCAGCGTGGATCGCAGCATCGACATCCGTACGGTGTTCTCGTGGTCCTACGACGGCCTGACGCCGGCCGCCGCGGCGCTCTTCCGCCTGCTCGGCCTGCACCGCGGGCCGGACATCACCGTGCCCGCCGCCGCCGCGTTGCTCGGCGTGCCGCCACGCCGCGCGAGCGAGCTGCTCGCCGAGCTCACCGACGCGCACCTGATGGTCGAGCACGCGGAGGGCCGCTTCGGCCAGCACGACCTGCTGCGCGCCTACGCCGCGGACCGGCTCTCCGGCGACCCCGAGGCGCCGCTGCGCCGCCTCTTCGACTACTACCTGCACAGCGCGTACGCCGCCGACGGCCAGCTCTATCCGCACCGCGACGAGATCGACCTCGGCCCGCCGAGCGACGGCGTCACCCCGCGCACCTTCGGCACCGGCCCCGCCGCGGCCGCGTGGCTCGCCGCTGAACGCCCCACCCTGCTCGCCGTGGTCGACCAGGCGCTCGAAGCCGGCTTCCCGGGCCACGCCTTCCGCCTCGCCCTGACCCTGGTCACCTTTCTCGACCGCCGCGGCTACTGGGACGACGAGGTCGCCGCCCTGCGCCGCGGTCTCGACGCCGCCCGCCGCCTGGGCGACCCGCTCGCCCAGGGCCAGGTGCTGCGCGTCCTCGGCACCGCCTACGTCCGCCTCGGCCGCTACGCGGAGGCTGCCGCCCTGGCCCGCGAGGCCCTCACCCTCTACCAGACCGAGTCCGACCGCATCGGCCAGGCCCGCACCCACCGCGACCTGGCCATGCTCCACTGGCGCCGGTCGGAACACCCCGAGGCCCTGCACCACATCCGCAAGGTCCTCGACGTGTCCGCCACCGCCGGGCTGCGCTCCGGCCCGGCCTTCGCCCTCTACCTCTTCGCCTGCGTCCACTACCTGACCGGCGACCACGCCCGCGCCGCCGCCGTCTGCCGCGCCGCGGTCGCCGCCTACCACCAGATCGGCGACCGCATCGGCGAGGCGGTCGCGTGGGAGGGCTGCGGACTCGCGTACGCCGCCCTGGGCGACACGGCCGGCGCCCTGCACCACTTCGAGCAGGCCCTCGCCCTGCGCCGCGAAACCGGCGAACGCCTCCTGGTCGCCGACAGCCTCGTCCTGATCGGCAACACCCACGCCGCCGCCGGCCACCCGGCCCCCGCCCGCACCGCCTGGCAGGCCGCCCACACCATCCTCGACGAACTGGGCCACCCCGACGCCGCCCCGCTCGCCGCCAAACTCACCTGACCCCGCGACCTCAGCCTCGGCCGCGGATGAGGGGGAGGTAGATCTCGTCGACGATCTCGACGAGGGCTTCGTCGGGGGCGGTGGGTTCGCCCCGGGTGACGTATTCGTTGCGGAGCAGGACGATGGCGGTCGTGGCGACGCGGGGGTGGAGGGCCGCCGCCGGGGCCTCGCCGCGGGCGACGGCGCGCTCGAGGACAGTCAGCCAGAGGGTGGAGCCGGCGTCGGCAGAGCCTTCGCGGATCAGGGCGAGCAGATCGGGGTCGTGGGCGGCGGCGGCGAAGAGGTCGCGCTGGACGGCGCCCAGCGGGGAGGACCACTGGCGGTTGACGCGGCGGAGGAGTTCCAGGACGTCGTCGCGGAGGCTGCCCGTGTCGGGGATGTCGGTCGCGGCGACGGTCAGGCGGCGGTAGGCGGCCACGCCCAGGGCGGCGCGGCCCGGCCAGCGGCGGTAGACGGCGTTCTTGTTGGTGCCGGCGCGGCGGGCGACGGCTTCCATGGTCAGGCCCGCGTAGCCGGAGGCGGTCAGCTCGTCGGCGGCGGCTTGCAGGATCGCGTCCTCCAGGGCGGCTCCGCGGCGGCGTCTCATGCGGTCAGTTTATAGGGTACGGGCGGTACCCTTTTTACGGTACGGCGCGTACCCTATGGCGCATGCAGACCTACGGGATCACCTATGACACCGGCTGGACCTCCGGGCCGGGCCCGACGACGTACGAACCCTTCGACGCGGAGGTCGTCCGCGCCGACATGATCGCGATCCGGGATCAGCTGCACTGCGACGCCGTACGCGTGACCGGGGGCCTGGTCGACCGCCTGGAGCTCGCCGCCCAGCTCGCCGCCGACGCGGGCCTGGAGGTGTGGCTGTCGCCCTTCACCAGCGACCAGCCGCCCGAGGAACTGCTGGACACGCTGGCCGACTGTGCCCGGCGGGCGGAGAAGATCACGGGCGCCGAGGTCGTCCTGGTCACCGGGGCCGAGCTGACCCTCTTCCTCCGGGGTCTGCTGCCCGGCGACACCCTGGAGGAGCGGATCGCCGGATTGCGCGGCCCCCGGCCGACGGACCGGCTCAACGCGTTCCTGGCCGAGGCGGCCGCCACGGTCCGCAAACACTTCAGCGGGCGGATCACCTATGCCGCCCTGCCGTCCGAGCGCGTCGACTGGACGCCGTTCGACATCGTCGGCATGGACCTCTACCGCACCCCCGAGAACGCCGAGGTGTACGTCCACGCGCTGCGCGTCCTCACCGAGATCGGCAAGCCCGTGGCGATCACCGAGTTCGGCTGCACGGCGGTCCGCGGCGGCGCCGATCTCGGGGCGAAGGCGATGGCCCTCGTCGACTGGGACGGTCAAGTGGCCCGGGGTCTCACCGCTGACGTCGAGCGCGACGAGGAGGAGCAGGCGACCTATCTGCGCGACCTCGTCGAGACGTTCGAGGCGGAGGGCATCGCGGCCGCTTTCTGGTGCACCTTCGCGTCGCGCAACCTGCCGCACCGGCCGGGTGGTGGCCGCGCCGATCTCGACCAGGCGTCGTACGGGCTGGTCAAGGTCCTCGAGTCGGGTGAGTGGGAGCCCAAGGCCGCCTTCGCCGCGCTGGCCGCTGTAGCGTCGCGGGATGAGAATCGCCGCTGAGGCCGGGCTCGATCGCGCGGAGGCCCGCGACCTGTACGCCGCCGTCGGCTGGCACAGCTACCTCGACGATCTCGATCGGCTCGTGCGCGGGCTCGCCGGCTCGCACACACTGCTCACGGCCCGGGCGGACGACGGGCGGCTGCTCGGCCTCGCCCGCACAGTGTCCGACGGGGAGACGGTCTGCTACGTGCAGGACGTGCTCGTGCATCCCGGCGCGCACCGGCAAGGCGTCGGGCGGGCGCTCATGGAAGAGCTCAAGCACCGGTACGCACACTGCCGCTTCTTCGTTCTCTCCACCGACCGGGCGGGCACCGAGGGCGCCCGGTCGGCCCACCCGTTCTACCGGTCGCTGGGGCTGATCCCGCACGAGGAGCAGGAGATGGCCGCGTTCGCGCTCCCGATCGGGGGCGAGGCCGGCCGGCAGTAGCTCGACCGGCGGCGACCGCGCCGTCGACGTCGACCTCGGCCCCACCGCGTACGACGTGCCGGCCGGCCACGCGCTCGCCCTCGTCGTGGACACCGTGGACCCGTTTGACTACGACGAGAACACCCCTGGCCACACCGTCACCATCGCCGCCGGCTCCCGGCTCGACATCACCGGGTGAGGATCTTCCGGGCCCGTACGGTGGCCGCCTCGGCCAGACCGGTCAGCTCGCCGGCCTGCTCGAGCCGGGCGGCGCCGAGGCCCGGGACCGCCGCCCGCCGCAGGTCCAGCTCGGTGCGGCTGAGCCGGGTCCGCTGATTGCACCGGGCGTCCAGGCCGGCGAGGGCGGTCTCCTCGGCGTGCAGGGCCGCCCGCTGCTCCGGGTGCGCGCGCAGCCGGCCGGCGAGGGCGGCCGGGATGTCGTCCGGCGCCGCGTACCGGTGGCCGTGACCGGCCATGCACCCGCTCCAGGCCGCCCGGGCGGCGACGAGGCGCGGGTCCCCGGCGACGCGCTGGGAGAGTTGCTTGTTCAGCTCACCGGGCAGATAGGCCAGCCGGGCCCAGGCCGTGGTGTCACCGGCCACGGCGGCGCGGCCCTCGGCGAGGCAGCCGCTGTCGGGGAAGGTGTACTGCGCCAGGCCGGGCAGCCTCAGCGTCGCCCGGCGCGGTGGGCTGCCGATCAGCGCGGCCAGCTCCGGGCCGCCGGTCGCGTTGCCGGGCGGCGGCACGGCCGGGGCGGTGATGCCGTAACCGTCCCGCGCGCGGTTTCCGGGACCGGGACCGGGCTCACCGGCGAAGCCCGACCAGGCGAATCCGGCCGCGGCCATGCACGTGCTGGTGGCGCGCTCGGTGGCCCGGTCGATCAGCTGGCGGCGGGCGGGGTAGCCGCCGGAATCGGTGATCATGTCGACGGTGGCGGGCCCGCCCACCGGCCGCGGGGATCCGCAGCCGGTGAGCGTGCCCACGGCGAGCACGGCCAGCGTCAGGGCCGTGGCGCCAGGGTGGGGTCCGGTCATTGGTCCGGGCAGACCCACTTGAGGGAGGTGATCACGTCGTTCCAGGTGCCACTGCCCCGCGGGTCGAGCGCCAGGTTGTCCCGGAAGTCCTGCAAATGCATGGTGAGCCTGTCGCCCGTGTAGTTCGCGCCGGTGTAGAAATCGGCGCGGCACCGCGTGCCGTTGTTCCGGGCCGAGGACGCCTTGTCGTCGATGTTCTCCAGCAGGTCCGGCTCGGCATTGGGCCACTGCCAGAACTGGTTGTCCGGCTGGCCGGTGCCGTTGTAGTAGGCGTTGCTCCACAGGCAGGCGCGCCCGGTGGTGCAGTCGGACTTGTCCGCCTGAGCCGGGGCGGACACGGCGAGCGTGCCCCCGGCGATCGCGGCAGCCACCGCCGCTGCCCGGATGGTCGTACGCAACCGCATGGTGTTCCTTCCGTCGATGGAATGCGATGCGGACGAGTCTCGGGGCGGCCGTCCTCGTGTCGTCCTCGTCCCGTCCTCGCGGGCGGGGTGGCGATCGAGGGAGGTCTCTTGCTGTAGTGGTCTCGTGGAGGTCGAGTTCAAGATCCTCGGGCCGGTGGAGATCCGGGCCGGCGCCGCCCGCGTGCCGCTGGCCGGCCCGCGGCAGGAGAGCGTCGTCGTGGCGCTGGTGTCGGACCGGGGCCGCGTCGTGCAGGTCGATCGCCTGGTCGATCTGGTCTGGCCCGAGCAGCCGCCGGCGACCGCACGACGGCAGATCCAGGACCTGGTGTCCCGGCTGCGCCGCACCCTCGCCGCGGCGGGGGCCCCGGCCGATCTGATCAGCACGGCCCCCGGCGGCTACGTGCTGTCGGCGACGGGGTGCACGAGCGACGTCCAGTCGTTCCAGGCGCTGGTCGAGCGGGCCGAGGCGGTGGTCGCCGACGATCCCGGGACGGCGGCGGCGAGGCTGTCCGAGGCCTTCGGGCTGTGGCGTGGCGATCCGGCGGCCGGTCCGTGCGTGCGCTGGATCACCGACCGGCGGCTGGAGGCGCGCGAGCTGTGGCTGGAGCTTGAGGTCCGGCTCGGCCGCCACCGGCGCGTGCTCGGCGAGATGCTGGACCTGCTCGACGAGTGGCCGTGCCGGGAGCGGCTGGCGCTGGCGGCGATGGCGGCCCTGGTCCGGGTCGGCCGGCGGGGGCACGCCCTGGTCACGTACGAGCGGACCCGCCGCGCGCTGGCCGACGACCTGGGCGTCGATCCCGGGCCGGAGCTGCGGCTGGCGTACCGGCGGATCATCGAGGACGAGCCGATCAGCGCGGCCGCTCAGAAGGCGTAGCGGATCCTCAAATACGGGGTGAGGCGCTCGATCTGCTCGGTCAGCGCGGCCACGTAGCGGCCCTTCTCGCCGGTGCGGTAGCGGACGTTCCAGGCGCCGTTCTCGGAGCGTTTGCCCTGCTGGAGGTCGGGGCGCCAGAGGACGTCCTCGGCCTTGGGGTGCCAGCCGAGGTTGACCTGGTGCAGGTCGCGGTTGTGGGTCAGGAAGATGATCTCGGCGGCGAGCTGCTTCTTCGCCTCGGGGCCGATGCCGTCGTCGAGCTGGGCCAGCAGCGCGGCCCAGTCCTCGAGCCAGCCGTCGCGGACGACGACGGGGGAGAAGTTGACGTGCACCTCGTAGCCGGCCGCCACGAAGTCGTCGATCGCCGCGATGCGCTCGGCGATCGGGGAGGTGCGGATGTCGAGCAGCTTGGCGTCCCGCTGCGGCATCAGCGAGAACCTGATCCGGGTACGCCCACCCGGGTCCCACGACAGCAGGTCACGGTTCACGTGCTTCGTGGCGAAGCTCGCCTTGGCGTTGGGGAGGTATCGGAACGTCTCGACCAGGTCGCGGACGTTGTCGCTGACCCGCGCGTCCAGCGAGCAGTCGGAATTCTCGCCGATGTCGTAGACCCAGTCGACGGGGTCGCACTCGTTGGGCGCGGGTTTGACCCCCTGCCGGGCCGCGTGGCGTCGCACGTACCCGGTGATCTTGTCGATGTTGGCGAAGACCGTGATCGGGTTGCTGTAGCCCTTGCGCCGCGGCACGTAGCAATAGGCGCACGCCATGGCGCAGCCGTTCGCCGTCGACGGGGCGATGAAGTCGGCGGAGCGGCCGTTCGGGCGGGCGGTCAGCGACTTCTTCACGCCGAGGACGAGCGCCTCCTGCTTGATGCGCACCCAGCGGCGGACGTTCGTCTCGTCGCCGTACACCTCGGGGATGCGGTCGTGCCGCTCGATCTCGACGATGGTGGCGTCCGGCCAGCGCGCGAGGATCTCCCGCCCGCGCGGCAGGGCGACGGCGGCCGGCTCGGCGTAGATGCGGCGGATGTCGAGGAGGTCGCTCACGAGTTGATCAACGCCGGTTCGCGGGTCTCGACGCGGGTGGCCGTCGCGCGGGCCCGGGCCGACGTGGTGAGCAGGGCGAGGGCGAGGACGGCCAGGCTGCACCCGACCATGATCCACCAGCCGGTGTGCGAGGCCCGCGCGAAGCCGCCCGCCGTGGTGCCGCCGAGGCCGGAGACGACGGCGGCGCCGATGACCGCGACGCCGATCGCGCTGCCCGTCTGGCGGCTGGTCGACGTGATCGCCGCGGCGACGCCGGCCCGGCTGCGGGGCATGCCCGACACCGCGGTGTTGGTGATCGGCGCGTTGACCATGCCGTACCCGAACCCGAAGACGAAGTACGACGCCAGCAGCAGCCAGACCGGGGTGGTGGCCGTGAGCTGGGTCAGCGGCAGCAGGGCGATCGACATCGCCGAGCCGGCCAGGATCAGCGGCAGCCGGGGCCCGCGCGCGCCGACGATCCGGCCGGCCAGCGGGGCGGTGACCGCGGTGGTGAGGGCCATCGGCAGGGTCCAGAGACCGGCGTGCAGCGGGGACAGCCCGCGGACGTCCTGCAGGTAGATCGCGTTCAGGAACAGGAAACCGCCGAGGCTGCCGAACGCACAGATCGCGATCAGGCTGGCCCCGGTGAACGGCACACTGCGGAAGACGTGGAGATCCAGGAGGGGCTGCGGGCGCCTGTTCTCGTACGGGATGAGCAGGGCCAAGGCGATCGCAGCGGCCGCGAAGCAGGCCAGGATGGCCGGATGGGTCCAGCCGAGGTTCGGGCCCTCGATGATGCCGAAGGTGACCGTGGCGAGCAGAGTGAGCACGAGCAGCTGGCCGCCGGGATCCGCGGCCCGCGCGTGCTCCGACCGCGACTCGGGCACGAACAGCGCGCAGAGCACGATCGCCGCCACCGCCACCGGCACGTTGATCCAGAAGATCGAGCGCCAGCCGAACGCGTCGACCAGGGCGCCGCCGAGCACCGGGCCCAGGGCCATGCTCAGGCCGACCACGCTGCCCCAGATGCCGATCGCGCGGGCGCGCTCGCGGGGCTCGGTGATCGTGTTCGTGATGATCGAGAGGGCGACCGGGTTGAGCATCGAGCCGCCGACGGCCTGCACCGCCCGGAAGGCGATCAGCCAGCCCAGGCTCGGCGCGAGGCTGCACAGCAGCGACCCGAGGCCGAAGAGCGCCAGCCCGGTCTGGAAGACCCGGCGCCGCCCGATCCGGTCGGCCGTCGAGCCGCCGAGGACCAGCAGGCTGGCCAGGACCAGGGTGTACGCGTCGACGACCCACTGCAGCCCGGACACCGACGAGTCGAACTCGGTGCGCAACGAGGGCAGCGCGAGGTTCACGATCGTCACGTCCAGCCCGACGATGAACAGGCTGATGCAACAGATCGCGAGGATCAGATTGTTTCGGCGCACTGTGCATTTGTACCCTCGGTGACACTGCATAATGCAGCGTTCTCCGGGGTAGCCCTCGTCACATGAGCATGACCGACACGGGGACCGTGCGGACGAACGTCCCCGCACGGCTCGACCGCCTGCCCTGGGCCAGGTGGCACTGGATGATCGTCATCGGGCTGGGCACCGTCTGGATCCTGGACGGGCTCGAGGTGACGATCGTGGGCAACCTCTCCGGGCGCCTGTCCGAGCCCGGCAGCGGGCTGGACATCACGCAGAGTCAGGTCAGCGGCATCGGCGCCGCGATCTACGTCCTCGGCTCCTGCTTCGGGGCGCTCTTCTTCGGCTGGCTCACCGACCGGTTCGGCCGCAAGAAGCTGTTCATGCTGACCCTCGGCGTCTACCTGGTCGGCACGGCGGCGACGGCCTTCAGCTTCGACGCCTGGTGGTTCTTCCTCTTCCGCTTCGTGACCGGGGCGGGCATCGGCGGCGAGTACGCGGCCATCAACTCGGCCATCGACGAGCTCATCCCGGCGCGCCATCGCGGCCGCGTCGACCTGGTGATCAACGGGACCTACTGGGCCGGGGCGGCGTTCGGGGCGCTGCTGACCGTACCCGTGCTCACGGCCCTGCCCGTCAGCTGGGGCTGGCGCGTCGCCTTCGGCCTGGGCGTCGTCCTCGGCCTGGTGATCCTGCTGGTCCGCCGGCACGTCCCGGAGAGCCCGCGCTGGCTCTTCATCCACGGCCGCGGCGACGAGGCGGAAACCCTCGTCAAGGACGTGGAGTCCTCCGTCGGCGGTCCCCTCGAACCCGCCGGCCAGTACATCGAGATCCATCAGCGCAAGACGATCGGCTTCGGGCAGATCGCGAAGACGCTCGTGCGGCACTATCCCAAGCGCGCGGGCCTGGGGCTGGCGCTCTTCGTCGGCCAGGCGTTCCTCTACAACGCGGTCACCTTCGGGTACGCCCAGATCCTCCAGACGTTCTTCGACGTCCCGTCCGGGAGCACCGGCTGGTACTTCGCCGTGATCGCCGTCGGCAACCTGCTCGGCCCCGTGCTGCTCGGTGGGCTCTTCGACAGCATCGGCCGCAAGATCATGATCACCGGCACGTACGTGCTCTCGGGCCTCCTGCTGCTCGGCACGGCCTGGCTGTTCTCGGCCGGCGTGCTGAACGCGGTCACGATGACGGCGTGCTGGTGCGTGGTGCTGTTCTTCGCCTCCGCGGGTGCCAGCTCCGCCTACCTGACCGTCAGCGAGATCTTCCCGATGGAGACCCGCGCCCTGGCCATCGCCTTCTTCTACGCCATCGGCACGGCCGTCGGCGGCGTCACCGGTCCCCTCCTCTTCGCCGACCTGGTCGGCACGGGCGAGGTCGGCGACACCGTCCTCGCCTTCGTCATCGGCGCCGTCCTCATGATCGCCGCCGGCCTGGTCGAAGCCGTCCTCGGCGTCAAGGCCGAACGCCAGAGCCTCGAAAGCCTGGCCAAGCCGCTGTCCGCCGCCTGATCGCGGCGCTGCTCAGCCCCGTCCGGACGCCGTGCGCTCGGGCGGGGCCGGCTTGCTCCCGGGCGCGGTCTTCTCGGTGGCGGGCGGCGGCGCGTCGTCCGCGGGCGTCGTCTTGTCCGTCGCGGGCGGCGGGGCTTCCGTGCCCTTGGCTGCTCCGGCGGCGGTGCCTTCGGCTGTTCCAGTCTCCGTGCCCTTGGCTGCTCCCGCATCCGTGCCAGTGGCTGCTTCGGTCTCCGTGCCTTCAGTTGCTCCCGTTTCCGCCCCTGCGGCTGCTCCGGCGGCTGCTCCTGCGGTTTCGCCGGCGGCGGTGCCTGTCGCTGCGCCGGCTCCCGCGGCTCCTCCGGCTACTGCTCCCGCGGTTTCCCCTGCGGCGGCACCGGCGGCGGCGCCCGCACCCGTGGCCGGGGCGACGGCGACGGGCCAGCCGCCGGCGAGGGGCCCGGACGCGAGCCCGGCGCGCAGCTCGATGAAGGTGGCGGTGATGCCCGCGGTCTGCCGGGCGTACGCGGCGATGCCGGTTGCCACGGACTTGGTGACGCGGATCGTGGCGGTGGCGGCGTTGGTGGCGGCGATCGGGGCGCCCACGATGGTGCCCGCGCCCGCGGCGGCGACTCGGAGCTCGGAGTCGTAGCGGGTCACGGCGGCGGCGATGCCGGTCCAGAGGGCGACGAGGGCGCCGGACGTCTTGTGCAGGGCGTTGCTCACGGAGCTCGCGGTCTCCCGGAGGGCGATGAGCGCCTGCTGCTGGGCGGGCAGCGTGGCGGCGAAGGCCTCGGCGGCCGGGCCGCGCCAGGTGGGCTCGGGCTTGAGCCGGGTGACCAGGGCGGTCACGGGCTCGGTGATCTGCTCGCGCCAGGTGCGGCCGGTGGCGGCCAGGGCGGGCGGCAGGCCGGGGCCGGCGAGCGCCTCGGCGATCCGGCGGTAGAACTCGCTGATCAGCTCGGCCAGCTGGGTCAGCGCCTCGTTGAGGGCGTCGGCGAGGACGGCGGGCAGCTTGGCGACGACGCTGTTGACCCCGGCGAAGAGCTGCTCGACGTGGTCCTGCACCGCGCGCAGGGTGGACTCCAGCTTGCCGATCAGGCCGTCCCACTCGCCCGGGGAGACGGCCGGGCCGTCGGTTGCGAGCGGCATCAGCCGACCTCGTCGTGGCGCCGGGCGGCGGGTGGGTCGCCGGTGGGGAGCAGCATCAGTTGACCTCCTTGAAGCGGCGCGAGACGTTCTGGTCATCGCCCTGGTAGCCGGTGGCCGCGTCCTTCAGGGACTGACCGATGTCCGCCAGCGCGTGCGTTCCCGCGTCGGCGAGGAGGGAGAACTCCTGTTGCAGGGCGGCGTAGGCGGCGTCGGTGCCCGTCATGGCGGCGAGCACGGAGAACTGGCCGGCGTCGAGCAGTGCCGCGTTCGCGGCCTGCTGCACCACCCGGAACTGTTCCGACAGCTCCTCGAACTCGTCGCCCTTCTCCTGCAGTTCCTCGGGCGTGACCTCGAAGCCCTGGTCCGGCGCCGGGCTCATCGCAGCAGTCCCGTCTCGCGCCACAGCTCCTCGGGCGTGTCCGTCAGCCGGCGCAATCGGTCGAGGGCCGGGGTCGCCGGCCGGGCCCGGTCGCGCTCCTCGGCCGCCCGGCGCCGCACGGCGTTGACGGCCTCGGTGAGGGCCGCCGCCAGCCGGGCCTCCGGGACGCGGGCGGCCCACTCCTCGTCGCAGTCGACGGCCGTGACGATGCCGCCGGTCGCCGTGGCCCGGACGGTGCCGGTCGCGCTCGTGGCGGTGACCTGCCGGGCGGCGGCCTCGGCTGCCGCGGCGGCCGCCGGGAACTGCTCGCCGACCTGCAGGATCAGCTCGATCAGGTCGCGCTGGGCGTAGCCGGACTGCCGCGACCCGGGATCCCCCAACGCGCCGCCGGCCGATCCGTCGCCGCCGGGATCCGCCCCGCCGAGAATGGTCCCGGCACCGGGAGTGGCTCGGGCACCGAGAGCCGCCCCGATGGCCGGAGCGGGCGCGGCACTGTCGGCGGCCGGGGTGCTGTGGGCGGTCATGGCTCCGGCCCAGGCGGTCAGGCGGGCGGCGGAGGCGTTCGTCAGGGCGGTCACGACGGCGCGGCCCAGGGCGCGCGCTCCTACGGCTTCCCGCCAGTCCCCGGCGAGGCGGATCGTGACGGGCTGGTCGTCGGCGCGCACCTCGGCGGTGACGCAGCCGGTGTCGTCGCTGCCGGTCGTCGGAGCGGCGGCGGCCGTCGCGGCGGCGGCCAGTCGTTGCCCGAGCCCCACCGCCGAACGGTGCAGAGCGGCGAAACGCTCCTCGTCAAGCGCCATCACATCCCCCGATCGTGAGCGGCGACGAGACTGTCACGGTCCCACCGTCGCCACGGCCGCGGCAACCCCGTCCCCGCCGGGCCACCGGCTTTGGCATGCCCGGGTCACACCGGCGCCGCGGACAAAAGGCATCGCCCTGGGCAAAGGGCAAACCGCCGGCGCGGGAAGGGCACACCACCGGCGCGGCGCAAAGGACAACTCCGTACCCGCTGTAGTGCAGAGGTAACGGCTCGTCAGTGTCCGATATGAGCAATGATCCACTGTTTGTCGGCCGTACCCGTCGGCAAATCTCCTGGTGTACCGCAGCAACCCCCTCGGAAAGGGCAAGCCATGGTGAACCGCACCGACATCTCCCAGCTCTACGGCCGCGACGTCTACGGCCGGGACGGCGACAAGATCGGCTCCGTGGACGACGTCTATCTGGAGGCCCGCACCGGCGAGCCGGAGTGGCTGGCCGTCAAGACCGGCCTCTTCGGGCTGAAGCAGTCCTTCGTGCCGCTGCGGGGCGCCGACATCAGCGCGGACCGGGTGCAGGTGCCGTTCGCCAAGGAGCAGGTCAAGGACGCGCCGCGGATCGACCCGGACGGGCAGCTGTCGCACCAGGAGGAGGACGACCTCTACCGCCACTACGGGTTCAGCTCGACGGGCGGCGTCGTCGACGAGGGCGGCCGGCACGCCCGGACCGAGACCACCGAGCGCCGCGAGGGTCGCGGCGTCAAGGAGCGCATCAAGGACGCCGTGACCGACCGCGACCGCGGCGACGACAAAGACCGCGACCGCGACGAGTACAGCGAGCGGGAGCAGAGCCAGTACACCGAGCGGGACCGCGGCGAGTACAGCGAGCGGGACCGGGGCGACACGGGACGCGCCACGGCCGGGAGCGACGCGATGACCCGCTCGGAGGAGCGCCTGGTCGCCGGCGCGCAGACCGAGGAGGCCGGCAAGGCCCGCCTCCGCAAGTACGTGGTCACCGAGCAGGAGCAGGTCAGCGTCCCGGTCCAGCGCGAGGAGGTACGCCTCGAGCGCGAGCCGATCACCGACGCCAACCGCGACGCGGCGCTCTCCGGGCCCGCCATCCAGGAGAGCGAGCACGAGGTGACCCTCCGCGCCGAGCGCCCGGTCGTCGACACGGAGGCCGTGCCGGTGGAGCGGGTGCGCCTCGGCAAGGAGACCGTCCGCGACGAGGAACGCGTCGAGGGAGAGGTCCGCAAGGAGCGCATCGACTACGACGGCCCCGACGACCGCCGCCGTTGATCTTCCGAGGTCTCGGATCACGCACGTGGTCCGGTGGGGTGCGCCGTTCAGGGGACGAAGTCGCCTGGCGCACTCCGCCGGGCACCTCGGCATGAGCGACGCTCTGTACCCCCGTCCGACCGCCCCGCCCGCCACCCGGACAGGACCGAAGGCTCTACCCCCCTCGAACCTACGACATGCGCTTCTGTCTTGTGATTTTGATCCGGCCCGGCGAACAATGCGGGACCACCCGGTTACTGGTGTGATTGAGGGATGAAAATCTGGCCGGGGAACCCTTACCCGCTCGGCGCGACGTACGACGGCGGCGGGACGAATTTCGCATTGTTCTCCGAGGTCGCGGAACGGGTCGAGCTGTGCCTGTTCGACGACGACGGCAAGGAGACGCGCATCGATCTGCCCGAGCGTGAGGCGCTCGTGTGGCACGGCTATCTGCCGCGGATCGTGCCCGGCCAGCGCTACGGCTACCGCGTGCACGGCCCCTACGATCCGTCGCGCGGCCTGCGCTGCAACCCGAACAAGCTGCTCCTCGACCCCTACGCCAAGGCGATCGAGGGGCACAACGACTGGACGAACGCCCTCTTCTCGTACGAGTTCGGCAATCCCGGGCAGACGAACGAGGCCGACTCCGCGCCGTACGCGATGAAGTCCGTCGTCGTGAACCCCTATTTCGACTGGGGCAACGACCGTCCGCTGCGGATCCCGATGTGGGAGACGGTCATCTACGAGGCGCACGTCAAGGGCATGACGCAGCGGCATCCGGACGTGCCCGAGGACGTGCGCGGCAGCTATTCCGGCCTCGCGCACCCCACGATGATCGAGCACTTCAAGAAGCTCGGGGTCACCGCGGTCGAGCTGATGCCGGTGCACCAGTTCGTGCACGACAGCACGCTGATCGACAAGGGCCTCACGAATTACTGGGGCTACAACACGATCGGCTTCTTCGCCCCGCACAACGACTATTCCTCGTTCGGCGGGCGCGGCGGCCAGGTGCAGGAATTCAAGTCGATGGTCAAGGCCCTGCACGCGGCCGGCATCGAGGTCATCCTCGACGTGGTCTACAACCACACCGCCGAGGGCAACCACCTCGGCCCGACGCTGAGCTTCAAGGGCATCGACAACCCGGCCTACTACCGCCTGGTCGACGAGGACAAGCAGTATTACTACGACACCACGGGCACGGGCAACTCGCTGAACGTCCGGCACCACGAGTCGCTGCGGCTCATCATGGACTCGCTGCGTTACTGGGTGACCGAGATGCACGTGGACGGTTTCCGCTTCGACCTCGCCGCCTCGCTGGCGCGCGAGTTCCACGAGGTGAACCGGCTCGCGGCCTTCTTCGACCTGGTCAACCAGGACCCGGTGGTCTCGCAGGTCAAGCTGATCGCCGAGCCCTGGGACGTCGGCGACGGCGGTTATCAGGTCGGCGGCTTCCCGCCCCTGTGGACGGAGTGGAACGGCAAGTACCGCGACAGCGTCCGCGACTTCTGGCGCGGCGAGCCCTCCAGCCTGGGCGAGTTCGCGTCGCGTTTCACCGGCTCGTCCGACCTCTACGAGATCGACGGCCGCCGGCCCATCGCCAGCATCAACTTCGTCACCGCCCACGACGGCTTCACCCTGGCCGACCTCGTCTCCTACAACGAGAAGCACAACGAGGCCAACGGCGAGGACAACCGCGACGGGGAGAGCCACAACCGCTCCTGGAACAGCGGCGCCGAGGGCCCGACCGACGACCCGGAGATCAACAAGCTCCGCGCCCGCCAGCAGCGCAACTTCCTGGCGACGCTGCTGCTCTCGCAGGGCGTGCCGATGGTCGCCCACGGCGACGAGCTGGGGCGCACCCAGCAGGGCAACAACAACGTCTACGCCCAGGACAACGAGCTCAGCTGGGTCGACTGGGAGGACGCGCGCCACCACGACGTGCTCACCCGCTTCACCCGCAGCGTCACCGAGCTCCGGGCCGAGCACCCGATCTTCCGCCGGCGCCGCTTCTTCACCGGCGAGCCCGCGGGCGACTCCAAGATCCCGGACATCGCCTGGCTGCGCCGCGACGCCGAGCCGATGACCCCCGAGGACTGGAACCAGCAGTCGGGCATGACCATGACCGTCTTCCTCAACGGCGCGGGCATCCCCGAGACCGACGCCCTCGGCGAGGCGATCGCGGACGACTCGTTCCTCGTGCTTTTCAACCCCCTCGGCGAGCAGGTCACCTTCACTCTGCCGCCGAAGGACTACGGCACGGCGTGGGAACGGGTCATCGACACGGCCGACCCGCTGCTGGCCAGCAAGAAGCGCAGCCTCAAGGCGGGTACTCCGTTCGAGGTGGGCGGCCACACCATGGTCGTCCTGAAGTGCCGCTATCACGCCTGATCACCCGGTCGGACCAGGCCGGCGTCGTACGCCACGACGACGGCCTGGACGCGGTCGCGCAGGCCGAGCTTGGTGAGGATCGCCGACAGATGGGTCTTGACGGTGGCCCGGCTCAGGTGCAGCTCGGCGGCGATCTCGTCGTTGGACAGCGCGCGGGCGACCAGGGCGAGGACCTCGCGCTCGCGCTCGCTGAGGACCTCCAGCCGCGGTGACCGCCCGACCGGCGGCGCCGCGGCGAAGCGGTCGAGCAGCCGGCGCGTCACCGTCGGGGCGAGCAGGGCCTCGCCGCGCGCCACGAGGCGGACGGCCTGCGCCAGCTCGTCGGGGCGGATGTCCTTGAGCAGGAAGCCGCTCGCCCCGGCGCGCAACGCCGCCACCACCGGCTCGTCCAGGTCGAACGTGGTCAGCATGATGATCCGCGCGGGGTTGCGCTCGGCGGCCAGCCGCCGGGCCGCCTCGACCCCGTCCACCCCCGGCATCCGTACGTCCATCAGCACCACATCGGGCCGGTGCTCGCGGGCCAGGGCCACCGCCTGGGCCCCGTCCGCCGCTTCGCCCACCACCTCGAGGTCGTCCCGGCTGTCCACGACGAGCGCGAAGCCGGCCCGCACGAGCTCCTGATCATCCGCGATCAGCACCCGGATCGTCATGCGCCCGCCTCCCGTGAAGAATTGATCAGCCCCCGGATCACCGCCGCCTGTGAAGAACCGAGCTGCGCCAGCATCGTCACGCGGCCACCTCCAGGGGCAGGTCGGCGCGCACCAGAAAGCCGCCCGCGGCGGTGGGACCCGCGTCGAACGTGCCGCCCAGCAACCGCGCCCGCTCCCGCATCCCGATCAGCCCGTGCCGGCTGCCCGTGACCCGTCCCTGCACCCGCGGCGGCCCGTCGTCGCTGACCTCCACGCTGACCGCCGACCCCGAGCGGCTCACGACCACGCGCGCCCGCGTCGCCTGGCTGTGCCGCAGCGTGTTGGTCAACGACTCCTGCACGATCCGGTACGCCGACAGGTCCACGGCCGGCGGCAGCTCCACCGGCTCGGCGCGCAGGTCGACCCGGAGCCCCGTGGTGCCCAGCGAGGCCGCCAGCTCCGGCAACTGCGCGAGGCCGGGCTGCGGTCCGGTGCCGCCGGAGTCGTCGGACAACGTCTGGAGCAGCACACGCAGCTCCTGCAGGGTGCCGCGGGCCGCCGTACCTATGGTGGTCAGGGCCTTGCGGGCGTGCTCGGGCCGGCGCTCGAAGACGTCCTCCGCGGCCTGGGCCTGCACCACGATGACCGAGATCGTGTGGGCGAGCACGTCGTGCAGCTCCCGGGCGATGCGGGTGCGCTCCTGGGCGACGATGCGCTGCCGCTCCTCGTGGCGGCGCAGCTCGCGGGTGCGGGCCAGCTCGCCCAGCGTCCACCCGAGCGCGGGCCCGGCCGCGGCGAGCAGGGTCTCGGTGGTGCCGCCGCCGGTCAGCAGGACGATGACGGCGCTGCCCGACAGCAGCGCCAGGACCCACAGCGAGCGCCGGGGCGGGCGCAGCCGCGCGTAGCAGGCCAGCACCGCCGACACCTGCCCCAGCCAGCCGATGCCGGGCGCGAGGAGCTGGAGCCCGATGCCCGCGGCCACCGCCACCGCCATGCCCGCCTCCGGCCGGTGCCGCAGGCCGACGATCGAGCCGGCCTGGACGCCCGCCAGCGCGATCGCCGCGCCGAGCCCGAGCGGCCCCCGCGGCCCCTCGGGTGTCACGATCACGAGCAGCGTGAGGACGAGGAACAACGCCCCCGCGACGCCCGTGTCCATCTGTCGTAGCCGGTTTCCCGCTGTCATGAGGCGAGCCTAGGGAGCCGGGCCGCTGCGGGCATCCGTCGCAAGACTGGTCGGTTGGTCGGTCCGGGGGATGATGGGTCCATGAGCGATCTCGCCCGGTTCCACGACGCCCAGCTGACCACGTACGACCGCGCGCTCGCCGAGCTGCGGGCCGGCAGCAAGCGTTCGCACTGGATGTGGTTCGTCTTCCCGCAGATCGCCGGTCTGGGCCTCAGCGCCACGGCCCGGCGCTACGCGATCAAGAACCTCGACGAGGCCCGGGCCTATCTGGCCGACCCCGTCCTCGGCCCGCGCCTCGCCGAGTGCGCCGAGGCCCTGCTCGGCGTGCCGGGCAAAACGGCTTACGACATTCTGGGTACGCCCGACGACCTCAAACTCCGCTCCTCCATGACCCTGTTCGCGGCCGCCGCCGGGGAGCCGGAGCTCTTCGAGTCGGTCCTCGAGCGCTACTACGACGGCAAGCCCGATCCCGCGACACTCGAACGCCTCTGAGGCGCCGGGGCCCACAGGCACTAAGGTGTGGCGCCATGACGCGCATCCTGCTGGTGCCGGGCAGCACTCGCGACGAGTCCCTGCACACCGCCGCCCTGCGCACGGCGGCCCGGTTCGCCCCCGAGGGCATCTCGGCCACGTTCTACACCGGCCTGCGCGCGCTGCCGGCCTTCGTCCCGGGGGAGCAGCGCCCGCCCGCGTCCGTCACCGAGCTGCGTGAAGCGGTGCACGCGGCGGACGCGGTGCTCTTCAGCACACCGGAGTACGCGGGCTCGCTGCCGGGCAGCCTCAAGAACCTGCTCGACTGGCTCGTGGACGGCGGTGACCTGCAGGCCAAGCCGGTCGCGTGGCTGTCGGTCGCCCCGGCCGGGCAGGACGACGGCGCCCGGGAGACCCTCGAGACCGTGCTCGGGCACGCGAGCGCCCGGCTGCTGCGCGCGGCATGCATCCGGCTCCCGCTCACCCAGGCGGCGGTCGACCTGAGCGGCATGATCACCGACCCCCAGCTGCACCAGGCGCTGCAGGACATGGTGCACGCCCTGGTCCGCGTCCTCACCATGAGCGACGGCTCCGCGCAGCCCTCGTGGACCGCCGTCTCCAGCGTCTACCCGGTCATCAGCCCGCAGTCGGCGCCCCGCTCGCATGCCTATCCCGCCGCCGGTCGTCACCCCGGCGGCCCGCGCGCGCAACCGCCCGGTCCGCAGGGCCCGGCCGTCCGCCGCCCGTGGGGCCCGCCCCGCTTCCCCGGCGACGGCGGCCCCTGGGGAAGTTGATCTCCGAGCCGTCGCGCCGGGCCATGCCGGCGTAACACGCCGCTCCGGCGCGCTGCCGCGGCGGCGCGTGACGCAGCTCTCAGCGATCGTGGTTGAAGTTTCAAGTCAAGAGGCCGATCGTTGCAGACATGACGCTGCGTTCCGACCGCGACCTCCTGCAGGCCGCCGTCGACCTGTCCCGGCTGTCCCCGCCCGCGCCCACCCACTACGCCGTCGGTGCCGTCGTCACGGACTTGGCCGGCACCGTGCTGGCCACCGGCTACACCGGCGAGGTCGAGCACTTCCACGCCGAGGAAGCGGCCCTGGCCAAACTCGCCGGCGCGGGCGCCGCGCTCTACACGTCCCTGGAGCCGTGCACCTTCCGCCGCTCCCGGCCGCGGCCCTGCACCGACCTGATCCTCGCCGCCGGCATCCGGCGTGTCGTCCTCGCCCTGCGCGAACCGCTCCTCTTCGCCGACTGCCACGGCGTCGAGTCGCTGCGCGCGGCCGGCGTCGAGGTCGTCGAGCTGCCCGAGCTGGCCCCGGCCGTCCGCGCGATCAACGCCCACCTGCTGGCGGCGCCTGCGCTCTGAAGTCGCGGATCTCGGGCATGTGGCGCTCGGCCCACTCGCGCAGGGCGGCCAGGGGCTCGTCGAGCGAGCGGTCCAGCGGCGTCAGCGCGTAGAAGACGCGCGGCGGCACGGAGGCCTCGACCCGCCGGGTGACCAGGCCGTCGGCGGTGAGGGCGCGCAGGGTCTGGGAGACGGCATGACCACCACGATCCGCGTACGAGACCTCGACGTGAACGTGGCAATCGCGGGCGACGGGCCGGCGATGCTGCTGATGCACGGCTTCCCGCACACATGGCAGGTCTGGTCGCGGGTGATGCCGGTGCTGGCGGAGACCCGGCGGGTGATCGCGCCGGACCTGCGCGGGCTGGGCGGCACCACGCGCGCGGATGACGGGTACGACGCCGGCAGTCTCGCCGAGGACGCCCGGGCCCTGCTCGACGCGCTCGGCGTGGCGCGCGCGGAGGTGGTCGCGCTCGACCTCGGGGTGCCGCCGGCCGTGCTGCTCGCCTGCCGGTATCCGGAGCGGGTCGGCCGGCTGGTGGTCATGGAGGCGATGCTGGGTTCCGCCGGGTTCACCCCGTGGTGGTTCGGCTTCCACCAGGTGCCCGGGCTGGCCGAGGAGGTGCTGGCGGGCCACGAGGCGGAGTACCTCGACTTCTTCTGGCGCGCCGGCACGTACGACGGAAAGGGGCTCGACGCCGACGTGCGCGGTGCGTTCCTGGCCGCGTACAGCGGGAAGGAAAGCCTGCGGTGCGCCTTTGCGCACTATCGCGCGATGAGCGTGACCAATGATCAGCTCGGGGCGGAGTTGCCGGATCTCAGCGTGCCGGTGACCGCGATCGGGGCGCGGCCGGTCGGGGACATCCTGCACCGCCAGCTGCAACCGCACGCCGCCGATCTGGCCGGGCACGTGTTCCCGGAGTGCGGGCACATCATCCCGCTGGACCGGCCGGATGCGCTGCTCGGGTTGTTGTGAGGCATAACGCCGCCGGGGCGCCGGGAGCGCGGCGAGACTGACGGCATGTCGCTGTCTGTGCTGCTCGCTCTGGTGCTGGCTGGATCCCCGTGGCCGCTGCCGGGACACGATCCCGCGAACACGGGATGGACTCCTGCGGCGCCGGCCGTCAGCACGCTGCGCCACCGGTGGACGATCCCGGCGCCGGTCGGTGTCGTCGACTGCGCCGCGCCGGCTGTGCCGCCCGTGGTCGCCGACGGCCGGCTGTTCCTGCTGGACCGTTCGACGAACGGCGTCGCCGCGCACGACGCCGCCACCGGGGCACGATTGTGGACGTGGCAGGGTGTGTACTACTTCCGGGCCGCCCGGCTCGCGGTCGCCGATGACCTGCTGATTGTGGTCGAGGAGCCCTGCCACCTGTCGGACGAGGACACCCGGGTCGCCGCCCTCGACGTGGCCACCGGGGCGTTGCGGTGGCAGCGGTACGGCTCCTGGCGTACGCCCGGCATCGTCCTCGACCGGGGCATCCTGGTCACCGGCGGGAACTGCCCCGGCTGCATCTCCGACATCGCCTACCGGATGCAGGGCGTCCGCGTGGCCGACGGCACCGAGGCGTGGTCGACGGCGTGGCAGGACACCGCCGGTCCCGTCTCGGCGAACGGCCGGATCCTGGTGACCGCCGCCGGTCGGGATCCCTTCCCGGGCGTACCGGATCCGAAGTGGACCGCTCTGGACATCACCACGGGCCGTCGAATCTGGCACACGCGCATCCCGTTCGCGGGCGTGCGGGCGGCGGATCCCGGTGGCACGCGCTTCTATCTCGCCGAGTCGCACGGCCTGCGCGTCGTCGCCGCGGCCACCGGCAAGCGGCTCTGGAGAACGGGAGCCGGCCGCGCCGGCGGGGTGGCCGTCGACGACCGGCGGGTCTATGTCAGCTTTCCCGGCCAGGTCCGTGCCTACGACGCCGCGAGCGGCCGCTTCCGCTGGTCGCGCCCGATGACGGCGCCGGGCCGTCCGGTGCGCGCCGGCAGCCTCCTGTACGTCCCCACGGGTACGACGATGGCCATCCTGGATCCCGCCACGGGGGCCACGGCGGCGCTCTCGGCTGCGTTCCGGCCCATGAGCGGGCCGCCCGTCGTGGCGGACGGGCGCATGTACATCACGAACGGCGCGACGGTCCGCGCGTACGAGTGATCTTCCCGCCGATCGGAAGGCCTGCCGGATTCCCCGCGGCGGGCAGGCCCGGCGGTTCTCCCGCGGCCGGTAGGCTCGGCCGTGATGCGAACCAAGCGGGAGCTCACCGAGGCCATCCACCGCGACCGGCGGGCCGCGCTCGTGGTCAACGCGCACTCGCGGCGCGGGCGGCAGTTCTACGACCAGAGCCGGGAGCGGCTGCTGGCGGCCGGGTTCGAGCTGCTCGGCGACCATCCGCTGGAGCAGCCCCGGGAGCTCGAGCGCACCATCGACGCCGCGCTCGCCACGGGGGCCGACCTGCTCGTTGCGGGCGGCGGCGACGGCACGATCAGCACGGCCGGGCGCATGCTCGCCCACCGCGACGTCGCCCTGGGGCTGCTGCCGCTGGGAACGACCAACAACTTCGCGCGTACGGTCGGCGTGCCCCTCGACCTCGACGAGGCGATCACCACGCTCACCCACGGCACGGTGGTGGACGTGGACCTGGGCGTCGCCGGGGACGAGCTGTTCACGAACCACGTCGGCATCGGGCTGTCCGCCGAGATCATGGTCTCCGCCCCGCCGAAACTGAAGCGGGTCGTGGGGCGCCTCGCCTATCCGGCCACCGCCCTGGCCCTGCTCGCCCGGCACCGCCCGATGCGCGCGACCGTGCGCGCCGACGGCCGCGAGACCGTCTACGACACCCACCAGCTGTACGTGGCCAACGGCGGCTTCCACGCCGGGCGCCCCATCACCGCGGATGCCGGGGCGGACGATCGGCTGCTGGTGGCGTACCCGGTGGGCGGCCCGACTCGCGGCGGCCTGCTCCGCGAGACGGCGCGCAACGCGGCAACCGGCCATCGCCGCACGTTGCGCACCGACCCCTTCCTGGCCACGGGCGAGGTCTGGCTCGAAACCGACCGCCCCGCCCGCGTCGAGGTCGACGGCGAACCCCGCGGCCACACCCCCATCCGCATCGGCCTGGCCGCCAACGCCCTCCGCCTCATGGCCCCGCCCGGCACACCCGACCACTGAGCCGCGGCCGGGCGCGCCGGACCGTGCGCTTCGTCCGCGCCGATCCCGCACACCGGCGAGGCCGCGCGGCCGGAACCATGCCGCGCGGCCGGAACGATGCCGCCGGTCAGGGCAGGACGGCCTGGACGGCCGGGAGCCAGCGGGCGGCGATCTTCACGTTGCCGGCGTCGCCCGGGTGGACGCCGTCGTAGGTGTCGGTGGCGGTGTTGAAGCCGGTCCACTGGTCGACCACGGTGATCGGGGACGTCGCGGTGGTCAGGCCCGCGGCCCACGCCGGGATCGCGGCGTTCAGGGCGACCACGCGCTGGGCGCATTCCGTACAGGTGGCGGGGTTCATGGGGATGATCTGGGCGACGATGATCTTCATGGCCGGGTTCGCGGCGCGCATCTGGGCGACCAGCTTGGTGAAGGCGGCGAGGATGGTCGCGGGCGGGATGTTGCTCCACACGTCGTTGGTGCCGAGGTGCATGAGGACGACGTCGGGATCCGTGGCGGCCAGCCAGCCGGGGAGCAGGTCCTGGTTGGCGATGTTGGTGGCGAGGTAGCCGCCGTGGCCCTCGTTCTCCCCGTCGTACGCGAACCCGCAGCCCTGCCCCGGCAGCGTGCCCACGAAATCGACCTCGTCGGCCGGGAGTTGCTGCCACAGCAGGGCGCGCCAGCAGCCGGGCGAGCCGGTGATCGAGTCGCCGAGCGGCATGATCTTCACCGGGGCGCCGCCGGGCGGGGGAGTGGTGGGGTCGGTGGGCGTCGTGCTGCCGGTGCACAGTGTGCCGTTGACGGTGAAGGACGCGGGCGCCGCGCCTGAGCCGGATCCGTTGAAGCCGATCGTGGTCGTGGCGCCGGTGGCGAGGGATCCGTTCCAGGCGGCGTTGCGGACGGTCACGTTGGCACCCGACTGGGTGTGGACGCCGTTCCACAGCTGGGTGACGGTCTGCCCGCCCGGGAACGTGAAGGCGAGGGTCCACGAGCTGACCGCGTCGCCGAGGTTGGTGATCGCGACCGAGGCGCCGAATCCGCCGGGCCACTGGCTGGACACCTGATAGTCCACCTTGCATCCGGCGGCGGCCTCGGCCGGGGTGGCGACCGCGACGGCCGCGGCGCTGAGGGCGAGGACGGCGGCGAGGGCGGGGAGCGTTTTCATCGGATCCTCCCGAGGCGGGGAACGGTCGGCCGCAGCATGTCATGGAAGCGCTCCCAGAGTCACCATTGCATTGACAACTGCAAATTTCCTGCACATTTCCGCATCTTGACGACACGGTATCGGGAGCGCTCCCATGTAACGACGACCGTCTATGTGGAGGACTGACCATGGCTCGTCACGCCCGATTCGCCACGGTGGCCACGGTGCTGCTCGCCGCGGGCCTCCTGCAGGCGGTGCACGCCCTGCCCGCCCAGGCCGCCCGGCAGGCCGAACGCCTCGACCGCGGGCTGATCAGCGTCCGCTCCGGCTCCGGCAACCTGGTCAGCTGGCGCTCGCTGAGCAGCGATCCGGCCGGCGCCGGCTTCAACGTCTATCGCGGATCGACGCTGGTCACGGCCACCCCGGTGACCGGTTCGACCAACTACCTCGACGCCGGGGCGGCGGCCGGGGCCGCGTACACGGTCAGGGCCGTCATCAACGGCAGTGAGCAGGCCGCCGAGGGTCCGTCGCTCAATTTCGCCAACGGCTATCTGGACGTGCCGATCCAGAATCCCAACAGCAGCCTGTACGCGGCCAACGACGCGAGCACCGGCGATCTCGACGGTGACGGCAAGCTCGATCTCGTGCTCAAGTGGGAGCCGCTGAACGCCAAGGACAACTCCCAGTCGGGCGTCACCGATCCCGTTTACGTGGACGGCTACAAGCTCGACGGCACCCGGTTGTGGCGCATCAATCTCGGCCGCAACATCCGGGCCGGGGCGCATTACACGCAATTCCAGGTGTACGACTACGACGGCGACGGCGACGCCGAGGTGGCCATGAAGACGGCCGACGCCACCGTCTCGGGCACCGGGCAGGTCATCGGCAGCTCCGGCGCCGACTACCGCAACTCGAGCGGCTACGTCCTGACCGGCCCCGAATACCTCACGATGTTCGACGGCCGGACCGGCGCGGCCCTGTCCACGGTCGACTACGTGCCCCCGCGCGGCACCGTGTCCAGCTGGGGCGACTCGTACGGCAACCGCGTCGACCGCTTCCTCGCCGGCACCGCCTTCCTCGACGGCGCCCGGCCGAGCCTGATCATGGCGCGCGGCTACTACACCCGGTCGGTCGTCGTGGCCTGGGACTTCCGCAACGGCACGCTGACCCGGCGCTGGACCTTCGACAGCAACAGCTCGACCAACGGCGGCACGGCGGGGCAGGGCAACCACCAGCTGTCCATCGCCGACGTGGACGCCGACGGGCGCGACGAGATCATCTACGGCTCGCTGGCGATCGACGACAACAGCAACAAGCTCTGGAACACCACGTACGGCCACGGCGACGCGCTGCACGTCGGCGATCTGGATCCGAACCGCGCCGGGCTCGAGGTGTTCAAGGTCGACGAGGACTCCAGCAAGCCGTCGTCGTGGTTCGCGGACGCGCGTACCGGTCAGATCATCTGGTCGACGCCCGCCAACGGGGACAACGGCCGCGGCGTCTCCGGCGACATCTGGGCCGGCAGCCCCGGCGCCGAGTCCTGGTCGTCCGCGGCCGACGGCGTGCGCAGCCCGTCCGGCGCCGTGGTCGCGAGCCGCAAGCCCAGCTCCACCAACTTCCTCGTCTGGTGGGACGCGGATCCGGTCCGGGAGCTGCTGGATCAGACCCGCATCGACAAGTACGGGACCAGCGCCGACACGCGCCTGCTGACCGCCTCGGGCGTGCACTCCAACAACGGCACCAAGGCCACACCGTCGCTCTCCGGCGACATCCTCGGCGACTGGCGCGAGGAGGTCATCTGGCCGACCACCGACAACACCGCCCTGCGCATCTACTCGACGCCGATCGCCACCAACCGGCGGATCACGACCCTGCTGCAGGACAGCCAGTACCGCCTGGCGCTCGCGTGGCAGAACACCGCCTACAACCAGCCGCCGCACCCGAGCTTCGCCATCCAGTGAGGCGCGCTGCCCGGGGTTTCGGCACACTGGCGCCATGGAGATCGCCGGACGCCTCGCCGAAGCCCTGGGCAGCACCCTGATCGGCACCCGTACGCTCGCCGGCGGCTTCTCGCACGAGACGGCGCTGCTCACGCTGGCCGACGGCCCGGTGGTGGCCCGTGTCGGCGGCGGCGACCCGGCGATCGAGGCAGCCGTGATGGACCGGGCCCGCGCGGTCGTCCCGGTGCCCGAGGTGCTGCTGGTCGAGGAGCACTGCATGGTCATCGAGTACGTCGCCGGGGACCCGCTGAGCGAGGTGCTGGCCGTCGGCCGGGGCGACCTGGCGGCACTCGGCGAGGTGGTCGGCGCCACGATCGCGCGCGTCGGGACGATCCGGCTCGACCGCCCCGGCTTCTTCACCGGCCCGGAGCTGACCGTCAAGCCCGAGGAGCCGTGGTCGCAGCAACTGCCCGGGATGGCGCAGTGGTGCATGGACCGGGTCCCCGAGGGGCGGCTCGACGACCGGACCCGCCGGGAGTGGATCCAGTTGTGCACCGAGGAGGCGCCCCGGCTGGCCGATGTGGATACGGTTGCCCGGCTCGCGCACGCCGACGTCAACCCGAAGAACATCCTCGTGGCCGGCGACGGCACCGGCTGGCGGGTGACGGCGGTGCTGGACTGGGAGTTCGCGTACTCCGGCTGCCCGTACGGCGACGCCGCCAACATGGTCCGCTTCGGCGGCGACTATCCGGCCGGCTTCGTCGCCGGGTTCGAGGCGGGTTTCGCCGGCCACCAGCCCGCGGATCTGCCGCTGCACGAGGACTGGGCGCGGATCGGCCGGGTGCTGGACATGTTCGCGCTCAGCGACCTGGTGACCCGGGCGCCCGGCCACGTCGTCGCCGATCAGGCCGCCGCCGTCATCACCAGCCGCACCCGCGCCCGGCGGTGATCACGCTCACAGCCGCGCAACGAAAGATCCTTTGGCGCACACCTGGGTTGCGAACGCCCTCCGGGGAACCCGAGCGGGCGGCGCGCCGGGATCCGCGCCGCCCCTCTTCCGTCCTTCAGGACACGATCACGTCGTCGACGCTGCGGCGCGGGGCCGGGCGCCCCGGGGTGCCGTACCCGATGCGCAGCGCCATCTGCGGGACGCCGGAGCGCCGCAGCGCCCGCCGGAGCTGCTCACGGGCCGCCGGCACCTCGATCGGCTGGGAGATCATCGAGGCGGCGAGCCCCTCGGCGGTCGCGGCCAGAAGCACGCGCTGCAACGCCTGCCCGGCCACCACCTGGTCGTACGGCTGGTCGCCCACCGTGCCCAGCACCGCCACCAGCGGCTCAGGCTCGAAGTCGCGCCCGGGCGCGCGGTGCCGGCTGCCGAAGGCGCGCTGCGGCAGCAGATCCTGCGGTTCCGGGTACGGCGCCCCGGCCGTCACCGGCACCCCGTCCGGCGCGGTGGTCGTGTGCGCCCACGCCGACAGCTCGGCCTGATAGTGCAGGTCCCGGCGCAGCACCCGGTCGGCGCTGGTGGCTATCTCCGCAAACGCGGCCAGTGCGGTCATCCCGGCCAGCAACTCGAGCCAGGCCCCGGCGCCCCGGGCCTCCTCCAGCATCCGCATCCGCGGCCCGGCCGGCACCGGCGCCGGCGCGAACGGATCCCGCTGACTGCGCCGCCGCGGAATCGCCGCCGCCAGCTCCACCTCCGCGTACGTGCCCGGCCGCGGCGCCCCGGCGACCAGCCGCGCGATCACATCCCGATCCGAGCGGTCCGGATGCACGACCACGTCGGCGGGCTTCCCGGCCGCCGCCAGCGCCAGCCGCGCGTTGCAGGCGGCCGCCCCGCACGCCAGCCGCACCGCCCACCCCGTACTGTCGGCCACCGCAAGCTGCCGCGACCGATCCGCCAGCACCTCGATCGAACCGTCCCGCAACCGCACCCGCCACGGCTGACTGTTGTGCAACGAAGGCGCCCGCACCGCCGCGGCCGCCGCCAGCCTGAGGTCGGTGTCACGAAACGAGAACACGGCATCCTCCCGGGGACGAACTGGATCCCTCCACCCTCCCCGCCACCTCCCTGATCGGGCAGAGTCGAACGTCCCGGAAAGTCCTCAGCCCCACGCGCCGAGGTCATCCCCGGACGTCGCGCGCCGGATGGCCCGGACGTCCCGGCGATCCTTCGGCCTGTCCAGCGCCTCCTTGTAGCGCAACACGTCACGGAGGCGGGCGAAGGGCAGCTCGTCGATCACTTCGGCGTTCTCGATCAGCTCGTTGACGTCCCAGTCCTCGGAGATCCATCCGGCCGAGAACTGGATCTTGCCGCCCCAGAAGACCGCCATGGGCGCGCCGTTCAGATCTCCGTGGGTCGGCACCCCGTGCTGGGAGACGATGTCCCATGCGCCGCGGCGGGCTATGACGTCCAAGTCCCGGATCTCCCGGCGCAGGCCGTGCGCCAGTAGTGGCCCGCTGCCGAAGATGACGAAGTCGCGCCGGTCCAGACCCAGGACCGCGACGAGGTGATTCAACCGGAGGACCAGCCTGTGGCGCATGAGGCCAACCGTGGAGTCTGCCGGGTCCATGGTCAGCCCTCGTCGCTTCCGTCGGGCGGCCTGGTGGCGGTGCTTCCGGGCTCGGGCTCTGTGTTTTCTTCGGCCGGTGCGGTCTCCGGCGCCGCGCGGGTCGCGCCGGCGATCTCTCCTTCGAGCCGGCCGAAAGCCTCCAGGATCCGGGCCGCCTGTAGGGGTTCAGGGTGCCGGAATGCCCGATCCAGCCGCTGGTTGCGATACCTTTCCGCGATCCAGACAGACAACATCGGCGCCACGGCACGCAGGAGAGCAGGAGCTGTGGCGATCAGCAGAAGGATGAGCGCAGACACCCAATTGGCGCTATGCAGAACACTGAGTGTCGACATCTCCTCCTCCTCTGTCAGGAGACCGTGAGATTGCCGTCGGCGATGTCACGCAGTGCCGCATGCCGCGCGACGGAGATCGACTGGCGTCCGGTCGTGACGATCTCCGAGGCCTTGAACCGCGCGATGATCTTCTTGACCGAGTCGAGCTTTCGCGCTCCGATCAGGGCGGCGAGGTCGTGCTGGCTCAAGCGCAGAGTTGTGCTGCCGTCCGCACTCGTCTCACCCAGTCCAGCCTCGAGGAGCTCCACGATCCTCTTGGCGAGTTGCTGTTCGACGGCCAGCTCGGACTCGACATGGCGCATGGTGGCCCGGTCCGTCATGTCGTCGGTCATGATGAGCAGGGCATGCATTGCGCGAGGATGCTCGTAGAGGAACGTCAGCCATCTTTGCCCCGGCAGGTACAGGGCCTCGACATCGCTGAATGCCAGGATGCTCGCCATCCGCGGCTTCTTCCGGATGACCGCCATCTCGCCCACGATGGCACCCGGACCGCGGATGTCGATGATGCGTGGCGGGGTGCCGCGGACGGCTTTGACGTGCCCCTTGGTGATCAGCAGAGCGAAGTCGCCGACCTCACCCTCCAGAAAGAACGGTTGGCCGGCCGACCGCTGGATCCGGTAACCGATGGTCTCCAATCCGGCGAGCTCCTCCTCAGTAAGGAGGGGCACGGCGCCTTCGAGAAGAGGTTCTTCCATGTTGGTGAGTGTATTGCTACACGCAGCAGAAGGCAATGATCCGCTTAGATATCGTCGACGACTCCGGGGAGCTGGGAGCGGCGGGTGACGCCGAGGACGGGGTAGGCGCGGCTCAGGTGGATGCCGATCGTGCGGGCGGACAGGCCGAGGCGGGCGGCGATCTGGGGGTTGGTCAGGCCCTGGGCAGCCAGCGCCACCACCTCGCGCTGCTGGGGGGTCAGGCGGGCGCCCGGGGCGGTGCCGGGGCGGGGCGGGGGTGCGGCGGCGGCGAGTTCGGCGGCGGCGCGGTCGCGCCAGGCGGGGAGGCCGGCGGTGGCGAAGGCGTCGCGGGCTTCGGCCAGGAGGGGGCGGGACTCCGCGGGGCGGTGGCGGCGGCGGAGCCAGGCGGCGTAGTCCATGGCGGCCAAGGCGCGTTCGACCGGCCAGCGGGCGGTGGCGGGATCGGCGAGCGCGCGGCGGTAGTGGTCCTCGGCGGCCGGGTTCTGCTCGGCGAGCAGGGCGACGGCCCGGTGCCACAGGGCGGTCAGGCGGGCCGCGCGGAGGGCGTGCACACGGGGCGCCGCCGCGTCGACCAGGGGGGTGATCGCTGGGCCCCGGTTGAGGGCGACGGCGACGCGGGCGAGGTCGGCCAGGCCCAGGTCGGACAGGCGGTGGTGGACCGGGTCGCCGGCGGGGGAGTAGAGGCGGCGCAGACGGTGGTACGCCAGGTCGTGCTCGCCCGCGATCCAGGCGGCCAGGCCCCGGGCGCGGTGCAGGCGCATCTCGTGGGCGGCGTGATGGACGGGCTGGACGGCGCCGAGGGCCGCGCGCAGCCGTTCCTCCTGGTCGGGGTCGCCGCGCAGGACGGCTACCGAGGCGAGCGTGGCCAGGGCGCCGGCGCGGGTGTCGGTGCGGTCCGTGGTGAGCGCCTGCTCGGACAGCGTGCGTGCTTCGTCGTACCGGCCGCCGTCGAACGCCACCCAGGCCAGGCCGCCGAGGGCGAGCGGGCGGTTGATGCCGCCGGGCGGGGCGAGGGTGTACGCGCTGCGCAGGTGCTCCTCGGCGAGCCCGGTGTCGTGCCGGGACAGCGCCATCGTGCCCAGGATCATGGCCCGCATGTCAGGCGCGAGGGAGCCGCCAAGGGAAGGCGCGAGGGAGCCGCCAGGGGAAGGCGCGAGGGAGCCGCCAGGGGAAGTCGCGAGGGAGCCACCGGTAGGCGGATTGGATGCGACAGGGTCTGTGGTGGACACCGTTCGTGCCCACGCGGTCAACAGGGGAGCCGTCGACCGGCCGGAGGCGAGCAGGTCGTGCACCGCCGTCAGGGAGGGGCCGTCGCCACGTAGCCACAGGGCGCGCATCAGCGGCGCCAGCTCGGCGGCTTCGATCGGGCCGGTGCGCGTGACGGCCGGGGAGCCGGCGGCGAGGACGGCGGCCTGCGGACCGGCGGTCAGGGCGTGCGCCCACGCGGGCTCGCCGGCCAGGTGCGCGTTGTGCGCGGCGTGAAGCCGGTCGCGGTGCGCGGCGTCCGGGTCGGGACTGCGCTCGGCGGCGGCCGCCAGGGCGTACGCGCCGGTTCGCAACCAGCCCGCCCGCGTGAGCCGGTCGCCGGCCCGGCGCAGCTCCGCGACCAGGCCGTCGTCCAGCGCGGATCCGGCCCGCGCGGCGTGCCAGGCCCGGGCGGCACCGCGGGGGAGCGCGGCGGCCAGCTGGAACCGGGCGTCACGGATCAGGTCGAGCCCGGCGCGGTCGATCACGGCGGCCCGGACGACCGGATGGGTGAAGCGCCGCGCGGGCCCGGGGCGCAGGACGCCGTCCGCGGCGAGCCCCTGCCACACCTCGGGCCGCACCAGCGTGGCGAGGACCCGGGCGGTCGCGCGGCCCGGTGTCTCGGTGGCGAAGGCCGCCAGGACGGCCGCGCGGAGGCGTACGGGATCCAGGGTGCCGACCGTCGGCGCCAACGCGCGCCGCAGCCGGGGCGGGACCGGCAGCTCGGTCGCGGTGGGCGGGAGCTCGCCGGGCGGGGGCAGGTTGCGGGAAAGCTCGGCGAGGGCGAGCGGGTTGCCGGCACTCTGCGCGAGCACCAGGCGCCCCCCGGGATGGTCCCGCAACTCCGCCACGAGCCGCTCGGCATCGCGCCGCCCCAGCGGTCCGAGAGCAATGGGCCGCCAATCCGACCCGGGCGCAACTGGATGCCAGACAGGCTCACCCGGATGCACGGCTGACGCCAGGACAGGCACCGAGCGCTGACCGAGCACCGCCGCCCGCGACACGGTGTCGAGGCGATCCAGGTCGTCCACGCACCACAGCCAACCGGCGCCGAGCCGATCGGCCAGCTCCCGCACGGCGTCGTCGAGCGGCCCGGGCTCGGCGCTCGTGGCACCCATCAGCCGGGCGAGCGCCGGCGGCAGCGCGGGCAGCGGCATCAGCAACCGCTGCAACCCGGCACCCGGCAACGCCTCGTCCCCCGGCAGCGCGCGCGTGGCGAGCACCGTGCGGCCGGCGGCCGCGCTGCGCCGGACGGCCTCGGCCAGCACGGTGGACCGCCCGGTGCCGCGGGGCCCGTGCACGAGGATCCAGCCGCCGTGCCGCAGCGCGTCATCGATCCCGGCCAGCTCCCGGGCACGTCCGGCGATCACGCCCGCACCACGGCGCGGCCGGCAAAAGCAGCGCGGCCGGCAAAGACAGCGCGGCCGGCAAAGACAGGGCGGCCGGCAAAGACAGGGCGGCCGGCAAGAGCAGCGCGGCCGGCAAAGACAGGGCGGCCGACGACAGCCGCGCGGCCCGCGATCACGTCTGCTCCCGCGCCATGACGCCGAGCTGGGTCCGGTTGGCCACGCCGAGCAGCGGGAAGATGCGGTAGAGGTGCGACCCGACCGTACGCGGCGACAGCCCCAGCCGCTCGCCGATCTCCCGGTTCGTCAGCCCGTCCGCCGCCAGCCGCACGATCTGCACCTGCTGCGCGGTCAGCCCCGCGAACGGATCCTCCCGCGACGTCTCGGCGCGCAGCAGCCCCCGCACCCGGTCGACCCAGCCCGCGGCGCCCAGCCGCTCGAAGGTCTCCAGCGCGTCGAGCAGCACCTCCCGTGCGCGCCGGGTCTGCTGGGCGCGGCGGAGCCGGTCGGCGAGCTCGACGGCGAGGACCGCCCGCTCGTACGGCCACCGTCCGGATCCGGCGACGACCGGAGCGAGCGCCGTGGCGGCCGCGGCGGGATCCTCGTCGAGCAGGGCGGTCGCCGCCGCCAGCCGGGCGTTGATCCGGGCCGTCGGCGTGCGGGTCGCGTACCGGTGCCGGGTCTGGTCGATGATCCTCGCGGCGGTCGCCCGGTCCCCGACACGCGCGGCCGCCGCGGCCAGGTCGGGCAGGACGAGCAGCTGCCACGGGTGGCGCAGATCGCCGTCGGCGCCGCAGGCCTCGCGCAAGAGCTGGTAGGCCCGGTCGTGGTCCCCGTCCGCCGCCGCGGCGAGCCCCTGCGCCCACCGCATGCGCACAGCGAAGACCGGCACCTCCAGCATGCCGGGCAGGGGACGCAGCGCGGCATCGAGCTCGGCGTCGGACACCGCACGACCCCGCCCGTACGCGATGACGGCCAGCTGCGTGTGCGCCCCCGCCCGGATCAGCGGCGCCTCGGCCGTGATCGGCGCGGCGAGCAGCGGCGTGACCACCTGGTCCGCCTCGGTCCAGCGGCCGAGATCGATGAGCGCCCACCCGGCGGCGCCGGGCGCACTCAGCAACGCCCCGATCGCCGTCCCGCCGGTGACCGCGGTGACCGCCGGCCCGAGCAGCCGCAGCGCGTGCTCGGGCTCGTCCAGCAGGAGCGCGGCGGCACCCGCGGCGGCGGCCGGATAGACCTCGTGGGCCGTCTTCGGATCCCCGACGGCGAGCACGGCATCCCGGACCCTCGGGCCGGGATCCAGCAGCGCGATCGGGAACAGGGTCCGCAGGTCCGTCTCCAGCCCCCGCACCGCGGCGCCGAACGCCGTGGCCAGCGGGCCGTCGCCCAGCAGGAAGATCGGGAAGGCCGCCGTGCCGGCCAGCTGGGCCAGGAGCGCGGGATCCGCCGCGCTGCCGCCGGCCTCCGTCAGCGTCCGGACGAACAGGTGCGCGGCGGCGCCGGGGTGCCCGCGCATGACCAAGGTCCACGCCGAGAGGATGGCGATCTTCCGGGCGAGTTGCGGATCGGCGCCGGCCGAGGCCCGGTCGAGGAGGCTGCCCGCCCAGCGCACCCGGCCCACGGCCGAGGCCCGGTCGGCGGCCCGGAGGAGGACGGCCGGCCGCTGCTCCGGATCGAGCAGGGCCGCCGCCTGCTCGAGCAGCCCGATCGCGGTCACCGCCCCGGCCCCGTCCAGCCGGTCGGCGGCCTCGATCAGCTCGGCGGCCAGCGCCGGATCGGGATCCTGGGCGGCGGCGGCCCGGTGCAGAAGCGCCTGCCGGGGATCCACGGTGACGCCGGCGAGATCCAGATGCGCCCGGCGCCGCCCCTCCGGGCCCGCCGCGGCCAGCACCGCCTGCTCGACCAGCGGATGCCGGAACCGCACGGCGAGCCCGGCCGCGCTGACCAGCCCCGCCTCCTCGGCCGGCCGCCACGCGGACCCGTCCGCCGCCGGGTCGGCCCGGGCGATCACGGCCAGGTCGCGCTCGCCCGCCGCCGCCAGAGTCAGCGCCCGCAGCGTCGCCTCGGGCAGCGCCCGCACCGCCCGGTCGAACAGCTCGTCGCCCCGGTCGGCGATCACCTCCGGCGTGGCGCTCAACTCGCGCAACGCCAGGGGGTTGCCCGCGGCTCGGCGCAGCAGCGCCGGCCGGTCGGCCCCGGCCGGGGCGGCGGGGAGGCGGTCCAGCAGGCGGTCGGCGTCGGTGTCGGCCAGCGCGCGTACGGGCACCGCCCGCACCAGCTCACCCAGGTCCCCGGGCATCCGCTCGGTCCGCGCCGCGAAGAGTGCCACCACCGGCGCCTGGCGCCACGTGATCACGGCCGCCAGCGTCAGCAGCAGGTCGAAGGTCGGCGCGTCGACCCGGTCCACGTCGTCGGCGACCAGCACGACCGGCCCCCGGTCGCCGGCCAGCCGGGTGAGCGCCGCGCACAAGGCGGAGCGCAGCGCGAGCAGGTCGACGCCGTGTTCCTCCCCGGCGAGGGCCGCGCCCAGGGCCCGGCGCTGCCCGTCCGGCAGGCCGTCGACCACCGCGGCCGGGACGTCGGCGAACAGAGCGCGCAATCCCGCGTACGGACCCCCGCCGCCCCCGGTGACCCGCAGGACGACGTGGTCCCGCCCGGCCGCCTCGCCCGCGAACGCGTCGACCAGCGCCGTCTTCCCGATGCCGGCCGCCCCGGTCAGCACGGCGGCGGTGCTCTCCGGCCGCGCCGGGTCCAGCAGCGCCACGAGCTCCGCCCAGACCGCGCCCCGCCCGACCAGCCCGGGAGCGTCCGGTTCGCCCACCACCGCCGCCTCCGCCCCTGCCGTCCGTCGCGGCGTACCAGTCTGCTGCAGCCCGTTGTGGATCACCAAAGCAGCGGGCGCGGATCACACAAGCAGAGAGCGGGCGCGGATCACACAAGCAGAGAGCGGGCGCGGATCACGCAAGCGGAGGGGCGGGCGCGGATCACATAAGCAGAGGGGCGGGCGCGGGTCACGTAAGCGGAGGGCGGGGAGCGGGTCGAGAAAGCGGAGGGCGGGTGCGGAGAGCGGAAGCGCAGGACGGGCCGGCGGTCAGAAGTCGGTCGCGGCGGCGCTCGCCTCCTGCGGCTCGACCTGGGCCAGCCGGGCGCGCAACGCCGCCGTCACCGCCGCGTACGAGTCGCTGCCGAGCACCATCCGTAACGGCGCCGGCTCCTCCTCCGCGCTCGCGACGATCCGGGCCGCGATCTTGGCCGGGTCGCCGGGCAGCGGGGGCACGGCGTCGCCGGCGAAGGCGCGGACGAAGGCGGCGGGCGTCCCGTCGTACGCGGCCAGCGGCGCCCCCAGCCGCAGGCTGCTCCCGGCGAAGGAGGTACGCGCCCCGCCCGGCTCGACGATCGTCACGCCGATGCCGAAGGGGGCGACCTCCGCGGCGAGCGCCTCCATGAACCCTTCGACGCCCCACTTGCTCGCGTGGTAGAGCGACGCGCCCGGGTGTGCCGTCAGCCCGGCGACCGACGACAGCGCGATCACCCGCCCACTGCCCTGGGCCCGCAGGTGGGGGAGCGCGGCCCGCACGGTCCGGATCGTGCCCAGCAGGTTCGTGGTGATCTGGTGCTCGGCCTGCTCGTCCGTGACCTCCTCGGCCGCCCCGAAGAGGCCGTACCCGGCGTTGGGGACGACCACGTCGATGCGGCCCATAGCGGCGAACGCGGCGTCGACGGTCGTGCGGACGGCCGCCGGGTCGGTGACGTCGAGCCGGCCGAGCCAGAGCCGGTCGCCGTACCCGTCGAGGGGAGACGAGGAGCGGACCGTGCCGGCGACGCGGTGGCCGGCGTCGAGGAGTTGCGTGGCCAGCTCCCGGCCGAAGCCGCTGCTGATGCCGGTGATGAACCAGGTTGTCATGACCACAGCCTGATCACGGCGGGGAACGGCAGGGAGTCCCCTGGCAGGGACACCCCACCGGGCGCGGGGGCGATCTACCGTGGCGGCATGGACAACGCTCTCGGAAACTTCCTGCGCGCCCGGCGTGAGCTGGTCACCCCGGCCGAGGTGGGCCTGCCGCCCGGCGCCGGGCTGCGCCGGGTGCCCGGGCTGCGCCGCGAGGAGGTCGCCCGGCTCGCCGGGATCAGCGTCGAGTACTACCTGCGTCTGGAGCGCGGGCGCGACCGCAGCCCGTCACTGCAGGTGATCGAGGCGCTCGCCCGGGTGCTCCAGCTGGACCCCGAGAGCACCGCCTACCTGACGGCGCTGGTGCAGCCGCGCCCGCGGACCCGGCCGGCCCGGCAGGATCACGTGCCGCCGAGCCTGGACCTGCTGCTGCGTACGATCAATGTCCCGGCCCTGGTCTTCAACAAGTACAGCGACGTGCTGGCGGCCAACCCGCTCGCCCAGGCGCTGTCCCCGAGCATGGTGCCGGGCGTGAACCGGCTGCGGATGCTGTTCTGCGATCCGGTCGACCGGACCTATCACCCGCACTGGGAGCAGTACACCGCCGGCGTGGTGGCCCACCTGCGCGCCCAGATCGGATCCGACACCGGCGACGAGCGGCTGCACGCGCTGATCGGCGAGCTGTCGGTGAAGAGCGACCGCTTCCGCCGGCTGTGGGCGCGCCAGGACGTGCGGGCGCTGCGTAGCGGCAGCTTCTGGATCCGCCATCCGCGCGTCGGTGACCTGGAGCTGCTGGTCGAGAAGTTCTTCGTGGCGGGCGAGGGCGGCCTCGAGGCCCTGCTCCTGCACGCGGAGCCGGGCACCCGAGCCGCCGCCGCCCTGGCCGAGCTGCACAAAGCCGCCGCCCGGGGCGAGCTGCACAAAGCCGCCGCCCGAGGCGAGCTGCACAAAGAAGCCGCCCGGGCCGAGCCTCAGAACGCCAGCACCGACTGAACCTCCTGCCGTCGCCGGGCCCCGAGGTCGGCCAGCAGCTGCGGGGTCTGGTCGAAGGGCACCACGGCCGTGATCATGTGCTTCCGGATGTCGTCCCCGTGCGCCCGCAGCAGGTCGATCGTCGCCGCGGAGAGCCGGTCGCGGTCCCACGTCCCGGCCAGCCCGCGCGGCACCCGGCCGATCTGCGCGCACCGCAGGGCCAGCCCGTTGTGGTGGAACTCCTCGCCGAGCCGCACCTCGTCCGCCCCGCCCTGATAGAACGCCAGGTCGATCACGGTCCCCTGGGGCCGCAGCAGCCGCAGGGCCAGCTGCAGCGCCGACGCCTGCCCCCGGCACTGGAACACCACGTCGGCGCCGCGGTCGCCGGGCCAGTGCCGCCACGCCGTCTTGAGCGTGACGGCCGAGTCGCCGGCCGAGGAGTCGAGTGTGTCGAGCCCGAGGGCGGCGGCGACGGCGAGCCGGTCGGGGGAGGGGTCGATGACGACGACTGACAGAGCACCGTGCGCCCGCGCGAACAGCGCTGTCAGCAGTCCCACCACGCCCGCCCCGGTGACCGCCACGCGCCGCCCGGACACACCGTCGGCCAGCGTGGATCCACCGGCCTCGGCGGCGGCGTGCAGGAGACCGTTGGCGCAGATCGGGCCCATGTGCGCGGCGTAGATGCCGAGTATCGGATCCAGAGAAGCCGGCAGGGGGACGATCCGGTCGCGCAGGGGATCCCCGGTCCAGCCGGTGCGGTGCCCGTACGTCATGGCGACCGTCGACCCCACGGTCACGGCGGGCGTGGCGGACGACTCGACGACGCCGACCTCCATGTACCCGAGCCGCGTCACCGGATAGGCATCCGACGCGGGACCTCCGAACAGCCCCAGCTCCCCGTCGAAGCCCACATGCAGCCCGGGGTGGGTGCCTTTGACGAAGCTCAGCTCGGTTCCGGCCGACACCCCGCTGAAGAGCGTCCGCACGCGGAACGGCCCGTCCTCCACCGGCGTGGCGACGATGGAGACCTCGCCCGGTCCGGTGACGACGACGTTGCGATCAGCCACGGGACGCCGCCGCGGCGATGGCGAGGGCGAGCTCGTGGGTCTTGAGCGCCTCCGCATAGGGGACCCGGACGGCGTCGCGGGGCAGGTCGCCCCTGACCGCGCCGATGAACGCCCGGTCCACGGCGATCCGCGCCGAGTCCGGGTCGCTGTCGACGGTCCGGGTGCCGTGCTGGTCGCGTACGGTCAGACCGGTCTCGCCGATCGACAGCGCGAGCTGGTCGGCATAGATCTCCAGCCCCGCCCGCTCCTTCCAGCCCAGCACGCACGTGGCCGTGAGCGTGCCGACCGCCCCGCCCGCGAAGCGCAGCGTGGCCGCGGTCGCGCCGTCGATGTCCGCGCCCTCGACCGGCGGCGTGCCGTTGCCCACCGCCGTCACCGCGGTCACCTCGCCGACCAGGTGCCGGGCGAGGTCGAGCACGTGCGCGGCCTGCTCGACGACCGGGCCGCCCGACTTGTCCCGGTGCGGCCACCAGCCGACCGGCGGCACCTTGTCGAGCCAGCTGCCGGTGACCAGCCGCACGGGCCGGTCGCCGAGCAGCTCCCGGGCCTGCTCCACGACGGCGAGGTACCGCCAGTGGTGGCCGACCCCCGTCAGGATGTCGTGCTTGGCCACCAGCTCGGCGATTTCCTGGGCTTCGCGGAGATCGAGAGCAATGGGCTTTTCCACGAAGAGCGGCAGTCCAGCGGCGATGACGGCCCGTTCGGCGGGTCCGTGCGCGAAGGGCGGCACGCAAACATAGACGGCGTCCACCGCCTCGGAGAGCAGCGCGTCCACGTCGGGCACGACCCGGGCGCCATAGGGCTCGGCGAGTGCCGCCGCCGCGTCCGCGACCACGTCCGTGACCGCCGCCACCTGCACATCCGGCAGCTCCGACAGCACCCGGGCGTGGCGCTGGGCGACGCCCCCGGCCCCGACCAGTCCCACTCTTGTCACCGGCATTCCGACTCCTTCTCCACGGGTGTTCCCAGGTCCGAACTGCTCGGCGGGAGGCCGGGTGAAACCTCACCGAGTCTGTGAGAAGTCACAGGTTGAAACTCACTCGATCGGGGGAATGAGAAGCGGCTTTGTCCGAGATCAACTTCGGGGGTCTGCACATGACGTACGACGTTTCGCCGGTCATCGAGGCCTGGGCCTCCGCCCGGACCCGCAACGCCGCCGAGTGGACCGCGGGCGACCTCGCGCGGGCCAAGGGCGCCACCCGGGTGAGCGTGGTCATCCCCGCGCGCAACGAGGAAGCCACCGTCGGTGCGATCGTGAGCACCATCGCCCGTCAGCTGCGCACCCGGGTCCCGCTGGTCGACGAGATCATCGTCGTGGACTCCCGCTCGACCGACGGCACCGCGCTCGTGGCCCGCGCCGCCGGCGCCCGGGTCGTCAGCCAGGACGACGTGACCCGGGGGCTGCCCCGGATGGAGGGCAAGGGCGACGCGCTCTGGGCCGGGCTGGCCGCGAGCACGGGCGACGTGGTCGCCTTCGTCGACGGCGACCTGCACGACTTCTCCCCGCACTTCGTGACCGGCCTGCTCGGGCCGCTGCTCACCGATCAGTCCGTCGCCTTCGTCAAGGGCTTCTACCACCGGCCGCTGCACCGGGCCACGGGCACCGAGCCGGACGGCGGCGGCCGGGTCACCGAGCTCACCGCCCGCCCGCTGATCAACCTGTTCTGGCCCGAGCTGGCCGGCGTCGTCCAGCCCCTCGCCGGGGAGTACGCGGGCCGGCGCAGCGTGCTCGAGCGGATCCCGTTCGTCTCCGGCTACGGCGTCGAGATCGCCATGCTGATCGACCTGCTCGACGAGGTCGGCCTGGACGCCCTGGCCCAGGTCGACCTGGGGGAGCGGCACCACCGGCACCAGAGCACCGAGGCGCTCGGCCGGATGGCGGCGCAGATCATGGTCACCGCGTGGGGCCGGCTGCACCGGCGCGGCCTGGTCACCGACCCGAACCCGCCGTCGACGCTGATGACCCAGTTCCGCCGGGGCGGCTCCGAGGCGTTGCCCCGGCTCGACCGCGAGATCGTGGTGCACGACACCGGGATCACCGAGCGCCCGCCGCTGGCCCAGGTCCGCAACCGGATGGTCAAGCTGGCGGCCGCCTGATGCGGGTGCTGATGAACGCCGGGCCCTGGCTGCCCGTGCCGCCGCGCGGCTACGGCGGGATCGAGAACATCGTCGCCACCCTCGTGCCCGAGCTGCGCGAGCTCGGCGTGGAGGTGGTGCTCGCGACCGTCGGGGAGAGCACCCTGGCCGCCGACGAGCGGGTCGACACGTTCCCCACCGGCCGCTTCGAGATGCTCCAGCGCCCGTACAACCAGGCCTGCGGGGTCGTGCCCGCGCACCAGGCCGCCGTCCTGCGCCGGGTCGCCGCGGGCGGCATCGACCTCGTCCACGACCACGTCGAGGCGGCCGGTCTCACCATGCTGGCCGGGATGGGCGCCGGCGCGCCGCCCGGGCTGCACACGCTGCACTGGGACCTGGCCAAGCACCCCGAGCTCTACGGCGAGTTCGACGGCGGGGACCGCGTACGGGTCAACGGCGTCTCGGCCGACCAGCTCGCCCACGCCCCGGCGGGACTGCGGGCCCACGCGATCGGGCACGTGCACCTGGCGACGCCCCTGGCGGTCGGCGCCGACACCCGGGAGAAGACCGAGAAGCAGCCGTACGCCGTCGTGCTGGGCCGCGTCAATCCCGGCAAGGGCCAGGACCTCGCCGCCCGCCTCGCCCACGAGCACGGCTTCGACCTGGTCCTGGCCGGTCCGGTCGGCCCGTGTCACACGCCGGAGCAGCTGCGCGCCGCCGATCGGGCCAACCCCGACGTGCGCTTCTGGTACGACCACGTGGCCCCGCACGTCGACGGCGTCCGCGTGAAGTGGCTCGGCACGGTGGCCGGCGCCGACCGGGACGCGCTCGTCGCCCGGGCGAGCGTCGCCCTCTTCCCGCTGCGCTGGAACGAGCCCGGCGGCACCGCGGTCGTCGAGGCCCTCGCCCTGGGCACGCCCGTGGTGGGCATCGCCCGTGGCTGCCTGCCGGAGCTGATCGACCACGGGCGGACGGGCCTGCTCACCACCGACGAGGACGAGCTGGGCGAGCTGGTCCACGCGGCCGGGGCGATCGTCGAGGCGGAGTGCCGCGCCGAGGCGGCCCGCCGCTTCACCCCGGCCGTCATGGCCGCCGGTTACCTGCGTCTCTACGAAGAGCTGCTGGGGAGGAAAACCGCGCGGACGCAGTCGTCCTCCTTCTCCTTGAACAGCCGGTAGCCCTCGGCCGCCTCGGTCAGCGGCATGGTGTGCGTGGCGAGATGCTCGGTGGTCAGCTCGTCACGCGCCATCCGGTCCAGCAGCATCGGGATGTAGCGCTGCCCGTGCATCTGCGCCCCGCGCACGGTCAGGCCCTTGTTCATCATGGCGCCGAGCGGGAACTTGTCGACGAAGCCGGCGAAGACGCCGAGGACGAAGACCGAGCCGCCCTTCGCGCAGGCGTGGACCGCCTCGCGGACGGCGGTGGGCCGGTCGGTCTGCAGGCGCAGTTGCTGCTTCACCTTGTCGTACGGGGACGACTGCGCCTCCATGCCGACGGCCTCGATGCAGACGTCGGGTCCCCGCCCGCCGCTGAGTTCGCGCAGCTCCTCGTGGATGTTCGTGCGCTCGAAGTCGAGCGTTTCCGCGCCGACGAACTTCTCCACCTGCCGCAGCCGGTAGTCGAGCCGGTCGATGACCACGACCCGCTCGGCGCCGAGCAGGATCGCCGCGCGCGCCGCCATCTGGCCGACCGCGCCGGCGCCCCACACGGCGACGACGTGACCGGGCCGCACGCCGCCGAGGTCGGCGCCCATCCAGCCGGTGGACGCCGAGTCGGAGGCGAAGAGCGCCCGCTCCTCACTGACGGCGTCGGGGATCGTGAACGCGCCGATGTCGGCGAACGGCACGCGAACGTACTCGGCGTGGCTGCCGGCGTTCCCGCCCAGCGCGTGGCTGTAGCCGAAGCACCCGCCGACCGCGTGACCCCACAGCGACTCGGTGATCGCCGGATTGGTGTTGGTGTTGTCGCAGAGCGAGAACTCGCGGCGGTGGCAGTAGTGACACTTGCCGCAGGCGATGAACGACACCACGACCCGGTCGCCGACCCGGTGCGCCTTGACGTCCGGGCCCACCTCGACGATCTCGCCGGCGAACTCGTGGCCGAGCACGTCGCCCTTCTCCATGAACGGGATGTAGCCGCCGAGCAGGTGCAGGTCCGACCCGCACGTCACGGTTAGCGCGCTTCGCGCAGAGCCCGGCGTACGTCACCCGCCCGCACCCGGTCGTCGACGCGCCGCACGTGGATCTCGGTGCCCCGGTCGCCCGGCGCCTCGCGCAGCTCGACCGTGACGGCGTCGCCCAGCTCGCGCAGCGGGTCCGGGAGCTCCTGTCCGTCGAGTTCGTCGTACGGCCGCTCCACGGTGACCGCGTGCGTGCGGCCGATCCGATCGGCCGGTGGTTCCTTCCGCGCGGCCACGAGTCTCCGTGCGGCGACCGCTGTGGCCGCCGTCGCGGTGAGCAGCACCGCTGCCCGGGTCGAAGGTCTCACGGAAGGAACCACCTCTCCGGTGAAAAAGGGTGCTCAGTCGAGGGCGCCCTTGATCTTGTTGACGACGTTCGCCATGCCCTGGGCGTGCGCGCCCGCGCCGGTGCCGGGCTTGCCCGGGCCCTGCGAGCCGTCGTAGGTGACGTAGAGCTTCGGGTCCGGCGCCGGGCCGAGCGGCTTGTCGTCGGTCAGCGGCTGGGCGTCCGGGACGTACACGATCTCGTCCTTGCCGTTGAGCGTCGTGCCGCGCGCCCACCGGCCCTCGCCCGCCGTGCTGGCCGGGTCGAAGCTGTAGAAGGTGTGGTTGGCCTCGGGGTGCTCGAACTCGGCGTTGGAGTCCTCGATGCCCGTCTCGGTGAAGCCGTCCTCGATGAGCTGCTCGATGCCGAGCAGCCACTGCTGCTGGTGGTAGGTGTCGCGGGCCAGGTTGAACTGGAGCATGTCCTTGACGCCACGGTCGTCGGTCATGTTGTAGACCCGGCTGGTCATGAGCCGGCTCTGCGCCTCGGCGGCCACGTTGGACCGGAAGTCCGACAGCAGGTTGCCGCTGGCCACGATGTAGCCGGTGTTCCACGGCGTGCCCTCGCTGTCACGGGGGAGCGCGCTGCCACCACTGACGATCGCGTGCTGCGGGCTCTGCCCACCAAGGACCGCGGCGAGCAGCGGGTTGGCGGCGGCGGCCTTCTCGGTCGCCTCGCCCGGCGCGCCCTCGAGCAGGCGGGCCAGCATGGTGGTGAGCATCTCGACGTGACCGATCTCCTCGGTCGCGATGTCCATGATCATGTCCTTGTACTTGCCGGGCACGCGGCACGACCAGCCCTGCCACAGGTACTGCATCATCACGGTCATCTCGCCGAACTGGCCGCCGACCAGCTCCTGCATCTTGCGGGCCAGCAGCGCGTCCGGCTTCTCGGGCTTGGCCTGGAACTGCAAGTAGTCGACGTGCTTGAACACGGAAGCCTCCACTGCGATCGGGGGTTGACGAAGCCTTGGCTACCCGGCCCCCTGTCCCATGTGGGACACGAGGTGGCCTCACGAGGCCGCCGCCGAGGGCAGACACGCCCGCATGGTCGTCCTGGACAATGCCGCTGCTCTCGTCACCCGGTCCCGCCGGAGGGTGGTGCGCGTCCTGCCGTTGTTCGGCCCGGCCTTCGTGGCGGCCATCGCCTACGCCGACCCCGGGAACTTCGCGACCAACTTCACGGCCGGGTCCGCGTACGGCTATCAGCTGGTCTGGGTGATCGTCGCCGCGAACCTGATGGCGATGCTCATCCAGTCGCTCTCGGCCAAGCTCGGCCTGGTGACCGGGCGCGACCTGGCCGAGCTGTGCCGCGAGCGGCTGCCCCGGCCGGTCACGCGGGGCCTGTGGGCGCAGGCGGAGCTGGTCGCCATGGCCACCGACCTGGCCGAGATCGTGGGCGGTGCCCTCGCGCTCTACCTGCTGTTCGGCGTGCCGCTGCCGGTCGGCGGCCTGATCACCTGCGTGGTCGCGTTCGCCCTGCTGGGCCTGCACCGGCGCGGCGTGCGCCGGTTCGAGGCGGCGATCGGCGGCCTGCTCGCGGTCATCCTGCTGGGTTTCCTGTACGCCACCCTGCGCGCCGGCACCGACGGCGCCGCCCTGGCCCGCGGCATGGTCCCGTCGTTCTCCGGCGCTGACAGCCTGCTGCTGGCCACGGGCATCCTCGGGGCGACCGTGATGCCGCACGTCATCTATCTGCACTCGGCGCTCACGACGTCCCGCTGCGACGTGCCGGACAAGCGCGACGCCCTGCGCTGCCAGCGCTCCGACACCCTGGTCGCCCTGGGCGCGGCCGGACTCGTCAACCTGGCCATGCTCGTGATCGCCGCGCAGCTCTTCTTCGGCCAGGGCATCCCCGGCACCGACACCCTGGAGGGCATCCACGCCGGGCTGGGCGTCCAGCTCGACCAGCACGCCGCCCTGGCCTTCGCGCTCGCGTTGCTGGCCTCCGGGTTCGCCTCGTCGAGCGTCGGGACCTTCGCCGGTCAGGTGGTCATGCAGGGGTTCCTGCGCCGCGGCATCCCGCTCTTCCTGCGCCGGCTGGTCACGATGGCCCCCGCCATGGCGATCCTGCTGATCGGCGCCGACCCGACGCAGGCCCTGGTCTGGTCGCAGGTCGTGCTGTCCTTCGGCGTGCCCTTCGCCTTGATCCCGCTGATCTGGCTGACCACCCGCCGCGACCTCATGGGCGCCTATGTCAACCGGCGCCTCACGACCGTCGCGGCCGCCCTGGTCGCGGCGCTCATCATCGCCCTGAACGCCGTCCTGGTGATCCGCACCCTGAGCTGATCCGCGGCAGCCGCGCGGTCGCCCGGGAACCGGGTCAGAGCATGCCGGCGCTGCCCGCGAGGGCGGCGGCCTGGGTCCGGCTCTGCACGCGCAGCTTGCGCAGCAGGGCCGCGGTCAGGCGTTTCACGGTCCGCTCCGAGACGTGCAGCTCCAGGCCGATCGCCGTCGTCGTGGAGCCGGCGGCGATGAGGCGCAGCAGCTGCCGCTCGGTGTGGTCCAGCTCGACCGGCACCGGGCGGCTGCCCGGCGCGGGGGCCACCAGCCGGGTGAGCAGGCGCGGGGGCACGACGGCCCACCCGTCCAGGATGGCCAGCAGCGGCTGGACGACGTCGCGGGGCTCGGCGGTCTTGGGCAGGAAGCCCTCGGCGCCGGCCCGCAGCGCCGCCACCGCGCCGGCCGGGTCGTCGTCGCCCGACATCGCCACCACGCGGACCCGGGGCGCGGTCCGCCGGATGGTGGCGATCGCCCGGACCCCGCCCGGGGCGGGCATGCGGAGGTCGACGAGAACCAGGTCCGGGACCGAGCGCCGGACCAGTGCGGCGGCCGCGGCGGCGTCCCGGGTGGAGGCCACGATCGTGGCCCGGCCCTGGCTCACCCTCGGCAGCAGCAACTCCAGTCCGCTGACGAACAGGGGCTGGTGGTCGACGACAGTGATGCGCACGGTGCGGTCCATCTGCCGCGCATCCCCCGTCCGGCGGGTTTCATGCGTTTCTGTTTCCGTGGCCCGCCCGGGCCAGCTCGTGGCACCCCCGGGTCACGGGACCGGGCAGACCCGGTCCATGCCCTCCGCACTGTTCTTCCGCACCCTCATCGCTCTCTCGTGGACCGTCGCGCTGGCCTGGCACGGGCGCGGGGCGACCACCGTACTGCTGATCGCCGCCATCGCCCTGCTGTGGGCCGTGCCGCTGCTGCGCTCAGCCACGGTCAGGCCGGCCCGGGCCGCAGCGGCAGAGGCAGCGTCGCCCCGCGGCTGACCGGCTCGATCCCGGTGAGGCCCTGCTCGCGGGCGCGCGTCAGATAGTCGGCCAGCGGCGACTTCATGACCTTGTAGTCGTCGAAGTGGATCGGCACGGTCAGCCCGGGCCGGATCAGCTCCGTCATCGCCACGCCCTGCCGGTCGTCCATGGTCAGCAGCAGGCCGAGCAGCTTCGTGCCGCCCAGATGGATGAGCATGGCGTCGATCTCGCCGCACCGGCGCGGGATCGCGCTCAGGTGCGGGCCGTAGAGAGTGTCGCCGGTGACGTAGAGCCGCAGCCGCAGCCGGCCGTCCTCCTCCAGCTCCAGCACCGAACCCATGGTCTCGGGCAGCAGCCGGTCGACCGGGCCCGGCCCGTGCTGGGCGGGCACGGCGGTCACCCGCAGCCGCTGCCGGTCGCTGGTCCACTCGTACGCGTCCCAGGTGGGCAGGGCCCGCACGTCGGCGAACCCGCGCCGCCGCAGCGCCCGGCGGGCCTGGGGAGTGGTGACCACGCGCAGGTCCCGGGGCAGGCCGCGGGACGCCGTACGGTCGAAGTGGTCACTGTGGAAGTGCGACAGCAGCACCGCGTCGAGCCGCGGCAGGTCGGCCAGCCGGAGCGCCGGGTCCTTGAGTCGCTTGGTCCACGCGCCGTACCCGAGGTGCACGCGGGTCCCCGCCGCGCCGAACGCCGGGTCCGTCAGCAGCGTGAAGTCGCCCAGCCGCAGGAGAGTCGTGGCGTTGCCGATGAATGTCACGCTGGCGGAAGTCATGGCGCGCCGGTTACCCGGGTTACCGGCGATCTCACCTGGCTCTTGGGGGACAACATCACGGAGCGTGTCATGGGGCGGGCCGGACCGGGTATGCCCGCCGCACCCCGTAGCCCGAGGAGCCCCGCCGTGACCGATTTCCGCACCGCCGCCCCGGTGACACCGGAGCGTGTGTTCGACCCCGACAGCACCGGCCGGATCCTGCTGGAGTCGGCGGTGCGGGCGCTGCACGGCCGGGACTGCCGCGACCGGGTCCGGATGCCCCGGCTCAGCCGCCGGCCCGCGCTGGAGCCGGAGAGCCGCCGGGACGCGCTGGCCGCGGAGGCGAGCGCGGACGCCCTGCCCGCCGACGCGGTGGACCAGCTGGACGCCGAGGGTGTCGCCGCCTGGATCGTCGGGCGCTGTCCGGAGCCGGTCTACCCGGCGGCCGTCCTGGGCTCGCCGCACGGCTCCGCGGTCCACCTCGCCGCAGCCCTGGGTGCCCCCTGGTTGCCGTCCGGTTTCACCATCTCCGTGCCCTACCCGTCAGGCGCGCCGGAGGACGCCCGGACGGCATGTGAGCACGGCGCCGAGCTGTCGCGGCGGATCATCGCCTCGAACCCGGGCGTCACCGTGCGCCAGGTGCACGATCCCGTACTCACCGGGCCCCTGTGCGGCACGACGCTAACCCTGCACGTCCGGTGGCACCGGGTGCCGGACGCCTACCGGGCCTTTCTGGGCGATCGGCTCGCCCCGGGCGGCCGGGTCCTGCTGCTCCGCGACCTGCGCAGCTGGCCCACGGCCGAGCCGGTCCCCGGGCACACCTTCCAGGCTGGGAGCCCGGTCACCGGCTGGCGCCCGGAGGACTACACCGAGACCAACCGGGGCTTTCTGCGGCTGCTCACGGCCCTGGGCGCCCGCCGCTGGACGGCCCCGGCCCACGACCTTGCCGTCCGCTACGCCGAGCCGGCCGGCGACCCGGGACTGGAGAACGCGCTGCGCGCCTCCGGCATCCCGAGCCACCGCGTGCTCTATCCGCGCCCCGCCGCCCTCAGTGCCTTCGTCGCCGATCTGTACCGCTCGTGGCTCGCGACCACCGGCGCCGGCACGCACTGTGTCGTCGGAAGCGCCGGCCTGCTCGACCCGGGCGCCGTCCTGGCCGCCGGGGCCGTGCCCTACTGGTGCGAGTCCGCCGCCCGCCCCGCCGTCGAGGCCGCCGAGGCCTGGCTGGCCGGCAGCCTGCCCTTCGACACCGTCAGCGTGCTCCCGCAGCCGCCGGGCGTGGGCTGCGACGCGTACGCCCCCGCGGCCACGTGGCGGTCCGTCGCCGGCTTCGCCCGCACCCAGGCCCGGCTGGACCGGCTCGCCACCAGCCGCTACCCGCTGCTCCCGCTGCCCACGAGCCACGTCGCGACCGCGCTGGCCGACGCCGGCGGGCGCCCCGGTCCGCCGCCCGTACGCCTCACGATGGACCAGGTTCTCGGGGCTCTGCGCAGCTCGGGGCGCCCGCTGGGGCTGCTGGTCACCTGATCGGCCCGCGGCACGTCATCCGATCGCGCGAATGTGCCGACCTGAGGCGGCCGGGGGCATTAGGTTTGCACTGGACCGGCCCCGGGAAGGGGGGTTCCGGACCTGCCCCGGTCCTCCGCGCTGCGCGAAGGGATCCAGATGCCGACCACCTCCGGCAAGACCCGCACCCTGGAAGACCTCGACGCCATGGCCGCCGACTACGTGCGCGCCCAGGTGGGGGTCGGAGCGGCGCGGGCGGCCCGGTTGCGGGAGGATTTCGTGCGGGGAGCCCTGCCCTTCGCCGGCCGGCTCGCGCGGCGCTACCGCGGCCGGGGCGAGCAGCTCGACGATCTCGAGCAGGTCGCGCGGCTCGGGCTGATGAAGGCCGTGGACCGCTACGACGCGGAGCGGGGCTCCTTCACCGCGTACGCGGTCATCACCATCACCGGCGAGATCAAGCGGCACTTCCGCGACCACACGTGGGGGGTGCACGTCCCGCGCCGCCTGCAGGACCTTGTGCTGGAGCTCAACCACGCCAACGCCGTGCTCACCGCCAAGCACGCGCGCACACCCACCGACGCCGAGCTCGCCACCTTCCTCGAGGTCAGCGAGGCCGAGGTGAAGGAGGCCCGCACCTCGCTGGCCGGCTACAGCCCGGCCTCGCTCAACTCGCCCGCCGGCGACGACGACCGGGCCGAGTTCGGCGACCTGGTCGGGGCGGCCGACCCGGAGCTGGGCCTGGTCGACGACCGGACGACGGTGGAGCGGCTGCTCTACCGCCTGCCCTACCGGGAGCGCCGGATGCTGGCCCTGCGCTTCTGGGGCAACTTGAGCCAGGCGGAGATCGCCGACGAGCTCGGGATCTCCCAGATGCACGTGTCGCGGCTGCTCAGCCGGGCGCTGAGCTGGCTGCGCACGGCCATGCTGAGCGACACCCCGCCGGCCTGGACCGGCACCGAGCGCGACGACCACCACGTCCGGGTGCTGGTGCGCCGCGAGGGCGAGGGCGTCCTGCGGATCAGCGTGTCGGGCGAGGTCGACCGGGACAACGCCGAGCACCTGCGCGAGGAGCTGCTCGCCGTGGTGCGGTCCGCCCGGGCCGACCGGGTGCTGCTCGACCTGGCCGACGTGCCGTTCCTCGACGCCGCGGGCATCGCGGTGCTGCTGGCCGTGCACGAGGCGGCCCGGGTGCGGGACGTGCGCGTCAAGGCGATCGGCCTGCGCCCCTACGTGGCCCGGGTGGCCGCGGCGACCGGCCTCAACGCCCTCTTCGAGGACTAGTCCTTCGCGAGAGTCGCCCACACGACCTTGCCGTCGCGGGTCGGCAGCCAGCCCCAGTGCGTGGCGAGGGCCTCGACCATCCCGAGCCCGGAGGGGCCGGGCCGCGAGGTCTTCTCCGGCGCGACCGGTGAGCCGTCGCGGACGGCCAGGTGCAGGTAGCGGCCGCGGTGCGAGATCCGCAGCGTCATGATCGTGCCGGCATGGTCGATGACGTTGGCGACCAGCTCGCTGACCACCAGGCTGGCCGGGCCGGCCAGGTGCGGCAGCGACCAGCGCGCGCACGCCTCGGTCACCATGTCCCGGGCGTGCCGGGACGCCCCCGAGACGGGCAGCAGCTGATCGGCGAGCATCGGCAGGGCGTCCCGCCCGGTGTCCAGGCCCGCCAGGGCCGCCGCCACGCTGGCGCAGACGGTGAGCCGCCCGTACCCGCCGCCGGCCAGGGCCTCGGCCACCCCGGGACCGGGCGCGCACAGCAGTACCGGCGTTCCGGGCCAGGTGGCGGCCTGCTGCACGACCGCCGTAAAGACGGCCAGCGCCTTCGCCTCGGGCACGTGGACCTCGGCCAGATCCACGAGCAGGGCGGACGGCTGCTCGGCCAGCCGTTTCAGCAGCGCGGTGCGGAGCCGGCCGGTGTCCCGCAGGGTGAGCGTGCCGCGCAACGCCATCACCGTGCGGCCGGCGCGGTCGTCGGCGCTCCAGGTCAGATCCTCCGCCGTCATGAGCTCTCCATCACGATGATCGCGCCGCCCGGCAGGCTGCCGGGCGGCAGGGGAGTGCAGACGGTCCGCAGGGCGACCGTCCGGCCGTGCCGGTCGATCGCCTCGAGCACCGCGGGGCCGTCTCCATGGTCGCCGGTGAGGGCCCGCGAGATCAACGGCTCGAGCAGGTGAACCGGCAGGCCGCAGTCGAGCTCGGGCAGACGCTGCCCGGTCACCTCGTCCGGGCGCAGGCCCCACAGGTCCGTCGCCTGGTTGTTCCAGGCCCGCACCCGCAGGCCCGGATCGACGACCACGACGGCCTGCCGCAGATGGGCGAGCACGGAGGCGAGGAAGGCGCTGGAGGCGTCGCGCTCGCCGGCGCCCACCCGCAGCCGGGCGTTGCCGGCCTGCAGCTCGTCGTTGCTGCTGCGCAGGTCCTGGTTGGCGAGTTCCAGCTCCTCGTTGACGGTCTGGAGCTCCTCGTTCGTGGTCTCCAGCTCCTCGATCGTGGCCTGGAGCTCCTCGTTGGTCGTCTCCAGCTCCTCGTGGCCGGCCCGGAGTTCCTCGTACGCGGTCTCCAGCGTGACGTGGGCCAGCTCCAGTTCCTCGCGCAGCCGACGCGCGGCGCTGACGTCCTGGAAGACGAGGGTGACACCGAGGATGCCGCCGTCGTCCGTCAGCAGCGGCGCCACGTGCACGTCGAGGAAGACGCTGCCGCCCGCCGCCCGCCGCAGCTCCACGTCCGGGACGTGCACCGTGCGCCGCTCCCGGCGGGCCTGGGCGATGGGGGCGCCCAGCTCGACGGGCCGGTGCGCCAGGCCGAGGTCGCCGAAGGGCCTCCCGGTGTCGCGGGGGGACACCCCCAGCAGGCTCTCGGCCCGCTTGTTGCTCAGGGCCACGAGGCCGTCGGCGGTGATGACGACCTGCGCGACGGGACCGGCTCGCAGCGCGGCGTCGGCCAGCTCGGCGAGCGCGGCCCGGGCGGGGCCGCTCGCGGCGGCGGCGCCCGGTGCGGGCGGCGCGGGGTAGGGCGGCAGCGGTCCGGTGGACTTGCGGAACATCCGGTGCCGGTTGTCGATCGGCTGGAACGTGCCGGCGTGGCCGCGCAGGGTTTCGGCCCGCCCGAGGAACAGCGCTCCGTGCGGCGCGAGGGCGAAGTGGAAGCGGGCGAGGACGCGGGCCTGCGTGTCGGCGGTGAAGTACATCATGGTGTTGCGGCACGTCAGCAGGTCGATCCGGGGGATGGGGGCGTTCTGCACCAGGTCGTTGCGGCCGAAGATGACCGAACGCCGCAGGTCGCGGCGGACCCGGAAGCGCCGGCCGGTGGGTTCGAAGTAGCGCTCCGCCAGCTCCGGTGGCACCCCGGCGAGGGCGCGCTCGTCGTAGACCGCGTGCCGCGCCTCGGCCAGCTGTTCGTCGTCCACGTCGGTGGCGTAGATCTTGACTCGCCGGTGCAGGTCCTCGGGGCCGAGGATCTCGCTCAGCAGCATCGCCACCGTGTAGGCCTCCTCGCCGGAGGCGCACCCCGCCGTCCAGACCCGCAGCGGCGCGTCCGCCGGCTTGGCCGCCAGCATCGGTTCGAGCACCTCCCGCCGCAGATGGTCCCAGGCCTCCGGGTCGCGGAAGAACGAGGTGACATTGATCAGAATGGTGTTGAACAATGCCGTGAACTCGTCCGGGCGGGCCTGGAGGAACTCGAGGTATTCCCCGTATCCGGCGATTCGCACCTGCGACATCCGTCGTTGCACCCGCCGCATCAGGCTCGAGCGCTTGTAGCCGGTGAAGTCGAAGCCGCGGGTCTCGTGCAGGTGGCCGATGAGCTCCTCGAACTGCTGGTCCGCCTCGCCCATGCCTCGCCTTTCCGCCCGGTGTGCCCCGGCCAGGTTACGGCACCGGGGCGCCCGCCCGGCCAGGGCCGGGGACTGCCCGCCGGTTCCCGCCGGTGGGACGATGGCCCCATGGTGGAGCAGCAGGGACCCGGCTTCGACCGGTTGAGCGCCGAGGCCGAGGCACGCCGGGAGGAGGCGGCGCGCCGGGCGGCCGAGGCGCGCCGGCGTGCCGCCGAGCTGCAGGACTACTTGGACTCCGCGCTGGCGGGGGAGGACCCGGAACCGGTGACGGACGCGAGCACGCTGGCGCTGGCCCGGGAGCGGGCGCGGGAGAGCGCCGCCCGCGCCGCCCGGGCGCATCTGGACGCCGCCGTCAGTCATGACCTCGCCGCCGCGATGCACGACGACGCCGCGCGGCGGGTGCCCGGCCGGGCGGCGGAACACGAGCGGGAGGCCCGGCGGCACCGCGACCGGGCGGCGGAGGCCCGGCGGCTCGCCGCCGAGGAGCAGGTCTGACCGGGCCGGTCAGACCGGGGCGGAGGGCATGAACTCCGGGAAGTGCTTACGGATGATCCCGGCCGCCGTGCGGATCTCCCGCGCGCTGGCCGTCTGGTGACTCTCGACGAGGGCGCCCCGGGCCCCGGCCGCCGCGCGCACCGCGAGTTCGTCATGGATCTTCGCCTGCTCCTCCAGCATGCTGACCGCCGTCCACAGAGCCTGCTCCACTTTGTCGCGCTGAGCGGCCAGCAGGGTCTGCGGCGACCACACGTGACCGATGTGGCAGGTGTAGTGCAGCGCCGCGCCGATCTGGACCTGGTTCATGCCGCCGGTGCAGTCCGGGCAGCTGATGGCCACCGGGACCCCGGGGGAGTCGCGCGGCGGGGTGAGCGGGAGGTTCTCGGCCATGTCGGTCTCCACGACGAGATCGGGGTCGGTGAACGGGCCGGCCGGCTCGGTGAGCGGCTCGGCCACCAGCGCCTCGATGCGCCCGGCGAGAGCGCTCGCCGGGCAGGCCTCGGCGCCGGACACGACCGCGAGCGCGGCTTCGGGCATGCCCGGGAACATCGCGTCGGCCGGGTCCTGCACGAGACAGGCGCCACCGGCGGCGTCCACGGCGGCGAGGCCCGCGGCCCCGTCGTCGAGGGTGCCGGACAACACCACCGCCACCGTACGGTCCCCGTGCCACCGCGCGGCGCTGCGGAACAGGGCGTCGACGGCCGGGCGCACCCGGTTCTGCTTCGGCGCGCGGCTGAGCAGCATGCGGTTGTGCCGGACCAGCAGGTGATGATCGGGTGCCGCGACATAGATGCGCCCGGGGACCAGCGGGGCGCCGTGCCGGGCCGTCTCGGCGCGCAGGGGCCCGCAGCGGTTCAGGACCGCGGCGAGGGCGCTCTCGTAACCCGCGGGGGTGTGCAGGACGACGAGGACCGCCGCGGGCAGGGCCGCGGGCAGACCGGCGACGACCTCGCGCAGCGCCTCGACGCCCCCGGCGGAGGCGCCGAGCACGACGAGGTCCCGCCGATCGTTCCCGGTTCGCGGCACGGATCAGCGCATGCCCTCGTCGGCCGAACCCAAACCTGCCGGTACGGTAATCGGGTGACATCGGACGACGTGCAGTTCGAGGCGCTGCTGGCCTATCTGAAGGAGGCCCGCGGCTTCGACTTCGGCGGCTACAAACGGGCGAGCCTCATGCGCCGGGTCACCCGCCGGATGACCCAGGTCGACCTCGAGACCTTCGGCGACTACCTGGACTTCCTGCAGGTCCACCCGGACGAGTTCACGGCCCTGTTCAACACCATCCTGATCAATGTGACGGGCTTCTTCCGCGACCCGGACGCGTGGGACCACCTGCGCGAGCACGTGGTGCCCCAGCTGCTGGCGGGCCGCGACCCCCAGGCGCCGATCCGGGTCTGGAGCGCGGGCTGCGCCTCGGGCGAGGAGGCCTACACGATCGCGATCGTGCTGGCCGAGCAGCTCGGCCCCGAGGCCTTCCGGGACCGGGTCAAGATCTACGCCACCGACGTCGACGAGGAGGCGCTGGCCGAGGCGCGGCTCGCCGCCTACACCGACAAGCAGATCGCCGGGATGCCGGACGAGCTGGTGCAGCGCTACTTCGAGTTCACCGGCGGACGCTACGTCTTCCGCAAGGACCTGCGCCGGTCGGTGATCTTCGGTCGCAACGACCTCATGCAGGACGCCCCGATCTCCCGGGTGGACCTGCTCACCTGCCGCAACACGCTGATGTACTTCAACGCCGAGGCCCAGGCGCGGATCCTGTCGCGGCTGCACTTCGCCCTCGCCGACGCCGGGGTGCTCTTCCTGGGCAAGGCCGAGATGCTGCTCAGCCACAGCGACACCTTCGCGCCGGCGGACCTCAAGCGACGGATCTTCCGGAAGAAGCCGGCGGCGGTCGTGCGCCCGGCACCCCCGGTGGCGCAGCGGGCGGTGGCGGCGGCCGGGGCCGAGTTGCTCGGCCTGGACAGGCTGCGCGACGAGGCGTTCGCGACCTGTCCCGTGGCGCAGGTCGTGGTGACCGCCGACGGCCTGGTCGCGCTGAGCAACCGGCGGGCCGAGAGCCTGCTGGGCGTGTCCACCCGCGACGTGGGCCGCCCGTTCCGGGACCTCGAGCTGTCCTATCGCCCGGCCGAGCTGCGCGGCTACATCGACCAGGCGCAGGTGGAGCGGCGCACGGTCCGGGTGCCGGACGTCGAGTTCTCCCGCTCGGAGACCGAGGCGGTGGTCCTGCGGGTGGACGTCAACCCGCTGACCGGCCCGGACGCGAGCCTGCTGGGGGTCGCGCTGGTCTTCCAGGACCGCACGGAGGCCCGGCAGCTCAAATCGGACCTCGACATGGCGACCCGGCAGGCCGAGACGGCCCACGAGGAGCTGCAGTCCACGAACGAGGAGCTGGAGACCACCAACGAGGAGCTCCAGTCGAGCGTCGAGGAGCTGGAGACCACGAACGAGGAGCTCCAGTCGACCAACGAAGAGCTGGAGACCACCAACGAGGAGCTCCAGTCCACGAACGACGAGCTGCAGACGATCAACAACGCCCTGCGCGACCGCACGGCGGAGCTGGACACCACCAAGGCCTTCCTGCAGGCCCTGCTCACCAGCCTGCCGGCCGGCGTGGCCGTCGTCGACGCGGGCCTGCGGGTGCAGGCCTGGAACCGCACCGCCGAGGACCTGTGGGGGCTGCGGGAGAACGAGGCGCTGGGGGAGCACTTCCTCAACCTCGACATGGGCCTGCCCACCGACGGCCTGCGCCCGCTGCTGCGCTCGGTGCTCAGCGGCGACTCCGTGCAGGAGCAGGTCACCGTGGAAGCCGTCAACCGGCGGGGCCGTCCCGTGCGGGTCACGGTCGCGTGCACCCCGCTGCTGGACCCCACGTCGGGCACCACCGGGGCCGTCGTGGTCATGACCCCCGCCGAGGCCTGACCGCCGTCAGGGCGCCTCGTACTGCAGGGTCGCCCACACCACCTTGCCGCCCAGGGCGGGCAGCGTGCCCCAGCGGTGCGCCACCGACTCGACCAGGAGCAGGCCGCGCGGCGCGGCGGGGTCGGGGGACGGCGTGGTCGATGCCCGGGGCGGGGCGGTGCTGCCGTCGCGCACGGCGATCATGAGATAGCGGTGGCCCCGGGTCAGGCGCAGGTCCGCCAGCGTGCGTGCGTGCACCGCCGCGTTGGTCACCAGCTCCCCGGCCACCAGGGAGGCCGGGGCGGCGAGATGGGGCAGCTCCCACCGCTCGCACGCGGCGGTCACGACCTGCCGGGCCTGACGGGAGGCGCCGGAGACCGGCAGGATGATGTCGCTGATCGAAGCCAGACGTGGTGCCGAAGGCACGGCCAGGGCCTCCGCCACGGTCGCGAAGAGCCGCCGCCGGCCGTAACCGCCGTTGCGCAGCTGGGTGACCAGGACCGGGTCGGGGACGCAGAGCAACATCGGCGTGCCCGGCCACAGGGCCGCCTGATACGTCACCGCCCGGAAGACCGTCAGCGCGTGCGGCTCGGGCACCGTCAGCCCGGAGAGATCGGCCACCAGCGCGTCGGGCTGCTCGGCCAGGCACTTGGTCAGGGCCGTGCGCACCGCCGGCGCGGTCGCGACGGTCAGCTCACCGGTGAGGCGGACCACCAGGTGCCGCCCCATCGGCTCGACCTCGGCTCGGACCTCGGACATGGCTCCATTGTCCCCCTCGGGCGACCGGCGGCGCGATCCCGCGGGAGATGACGGCCTCGAAGGGACCGGCGTCACCCGTACGAAGACGGGTGGAAGCGGCGCGGAAGGGGTAAGGCGGGCGCCATGACGCGACCCCCGATCCCGTACGAGACCCGCGACGTGACCGTGGTGGTCGCCACCCGCAACCGCCGGGAGCGGCTCCTGGACACCCTGCCCCGGCACGCCGCCGAGGTGATCGTGGTCGACAACGGCTCGGACGACGGCAGCCCGGAGGCGATCGCCCGGGCGTTCCCGCACGTGACCGTGGTGCCGCTGGGGGAGAACCGCGCCGCGGCCGCGCGGACGGCCGGCGCCGAGCTGGCCCGGACCCCGTACGTGGCCTTCGCCGACGACGACTCGTGGTGGGAGCCCGGATCCCTCGCCGGGGTCGCCGAGCTGTTCCGGACGCACCCGCGGGCCGGTCTGCTCGCCGCCCGGGTGCTCGCCGGTCCGGAGCAGCGGGAGGACCCGGTCTCCACCGCCCAGGCCCGTGCCCCGCTCGGCACCCCGTCCGGGGCTCCCGGTCCGGCGATCCTGGGCTTCCTGGCCTGCTCGGTGGCGGTCCGGCGGGACGACTTCCTCGCGGCCGGGGGCTTCCGCCCGCAACTGCGCGTGTACGGCGAGGAGGCGCTGCTGGCCGTGGACCTGGCCGCCGCCGGCCGTCACCTGAGTTACGTCCCCCGGTTGACCGTGCGCCACGTGCCGCTGTCCGAGGGGCGCGACCCGCGGGCCCGGCGCCGGCTCGAGGCGCGCAACCGGTTGCTCACCGCGATGCTGCGCCGCCCGCCGGCCGTGGTCGCCCGGACCGCCGCCGCGGCGTGGCGCGACGACCCCCGGTCGCTCGCGGACGCCGCCCGCCTGCTGCCGTGGGCCCTCCGGGAGCGCCAGCCGCTGCCCTCGCACATCGAGTCAGCCCTCGTCCGCCTGGCGAACGAGGGCTGACCCTCCGGCATCCGCCCCGCCCTTCCGAGAGCCGGCCCGGGAACGAGGGCTGATCGAGGAGCCTGTCACCAACCGGTGGGCGGGGCCTCGAGGTGCACGGCCTTGGTGACGGTCATCTCGTCGAGCAGCTCGGGGCCGTACCCGAAGCCCTGTCCGCTGCCGCGGCGCGGGTGCGCGGCACCGCCCGGCGCCCCGCCGAAGACCGCGTTGACCTTGACCGTCCCCGCCGGCAGCTCCCGCCAGGCCTGCTGCGCGTGGCTCATCGAGCCGGTCAGCACGGTCGCGGCCAGCCCGTACGGGGAGTCCGCCGCCCGCTTGAGCGCCTCTTCGAAGGAGTCGACGGTCACCACGGGCGCCACCGGCCCGAAGGTCTCGTCCCGCATGACGGCCATGTCGTCGGTGCACTCGGCGAGCACGGTCGGCGGGTAGAAGGCGCCGGGGCCGCCGGGCACCGAGCCGCCCGCGAGTACCTGGGCGCCCCCGGCGACGGCCGCGCCGACCTGGGCGTGCACGCCGTCGCGGAGCCGGGTGTCGACCAGTGGGCCGATCCGGTCGCCCCACGCCTGCGCCTCGTCGACCAGGGCGGCCAGGAACGGCCCGGCCACGTCGCGGTGCACGTAGATCCGCTCGACCGCCACGCAGATCTGACCGGAGTTGGCGAAGGCGCCGGTGGCCGCCTGCTGCGCCGCCCAGATCGGGTCCACGTCGGCGTCCACGATCAGCGGGTCGCTGCCGCCGTTCTCCAGCAGAGCCTTGGCGCCGGTCTTCGCGCACGCCGCCGCGATCGACCGCCCGGTGGCCGTCGAGCCGACCTGCGCGACCACGTCCACGGGCGAGGACGCGAGTGCCGCGCCCACCTCGCCGTCGCCGTTGACCAGGGCCAGCACGCCGGCGGGGAAGTGCCCGGCGACGAGCTGGACGAGCCGGTGGCCCACGGCGGGCGTGCGCTCGCTGGGCTTGTGGACCACCGTGTTGCCGGTCACCAGGGCCGCGCCGAGGAGTCCGCAGGAGACGGCGACCGGGTCGTTCCAGGGGGTGATGACGGCCACGACACCGCGGGGGCCGTACGCCATCAGGTCGATCGCCTCGTCGTTGCCGGCCAGGGCGCGGCCGCGGTGCACGGGGCCCAGCTCGGCGTACTGCCGGAGGGTTCCGACGCCCGCGAGGATCGAGTCCTTGGCGTCCGCGGCGGGCTTGCCCATCTCGGCGTGCATGAGATCGGCCAGCTCGTCCGCGGCCGCCTCGACGGCGTTCGCGGCGGCGTGCAGGGCCGACGCGCGGGCGGCCGGAGCCGTGGCGGCCCAGGCCGGTGCCGCCTCGCGCGCCGTGCGGACCGCCGTGGCGACGTCGTCGTCGGACGAGGCCGGCACGGTCGTGACCGGCTCTCCGGTGGAGGGATCAAAAACGGTCAGAGTGCGGCCCGAGCCGCCGGGGGACCACGTCCCGCCGATCAATTGCTCCACGTCGTACATGCGAGGCACTTTCCCTGGGGCAAAGATTGCAAACTTATGGGTTTGACGGCTATCAGTGCAGGTCAGGACCCAAAAAGAATTCTTGGAGAAGTCGTTGATCATGCGGTTAAGCGTGTGTTCAACGGGTATCCGGCGACGCATGCGAGTCCTCGGAATCAACGCCATCTTCCATGATCCGGCCGCCGCGCTGATCATCGACGGCCGGGTCGTGGCGGCGGCGGAGGAGGAGCGCTTCAGCCGCCGCAAACACGGCAAGCGGCCGGTGCCCTTCTCCGCGTGGGAGCTGCCCGAGCTGTCCGCCGCCTGGTGTCTCGAGGCCGCGGGCCTGAAGCCGGGCGACCTGGACGCGGTCGCCTACTCCTTCGACCCGTCGATGACCCGTGACGCCGCCGAGCTCGGCCTCAAGGACCCGTGGGACCACGTCCGCGTCGACTACGCCCGCCGCGCCCCGCAGTTCCTCGCCGGCGCGCTGCCCGGCCTCGACCCCGAGCAGGTGCGCTTCGTGCCGCACCATGTCGCCCACGCCGCGTCCTCCGGCCTGTCGGTGCCCGAGGACAGCGCCGTGCTCGTCCTCGACGGCCGCGGCGAGGTCGCCAGCCACCTCGCCGGCGCGTACCGGGACGGGCGGCTGGAGACCTTCAAGAGCCAGGAACTGCCGCACTCGCTCGGCCTGCTCTACGAGGACCTGACCCGCCATCTCGGCTTCATGCACTCGTCCGACGAGTACAAGGTCATGGCGCTCGCCTCCTACGGGAAGCCTCGCTTCTTGGATGTGTTCCGCGAGCTCGTGCACGCCAACGACGACGGCGGCTTCACCGTGGAGCGCATCGACTGGTCCGCGCTCGCCAAGGCCGCCGCACCCGGTGGCGAGCTGACCGAGGCGCACGCCGACCTCGCCTCCAGCGTGCAGATCCGGCTGGAGGAGGTGCTGCTCGACCTCGCCCGCTGGACGTACGAGGCGTCCGGCGGCCTGAAGACCCTGACCATGGCCGGCGGCACGGCGCTCAACTGCGTCGCCAACGGCCGGATCGCCGCCGAGGGCCCGTTCGACCGGGTCTGGATCCAGCCGGCCGCCGGCGACTCCGGCACGGCCCTGGGCGCCGCGCTCACCGTGGCCCGCGAGGCCGGCCCGGTGACCCCGTTCACCACGGCCGCCCTGGGCCGGGGCTGGAGCGACGAGGAGCTGGAGGCGGAGCTGCAACGCGCCGCCCTGCCCTACACCCGGCCCGAGTCGATCGCCCACGAGGCGGCCAAGGTGCTCGCGGGCAACGGCATCGTCGCGTGGTACCAGGGCCGCAGCGAGTACGGCCCGCGCGCCCTGGGTCACCGCTCGCTCATCGCCCACCCCGGCGACCAGGACACCCAGACGCGCATGAACAACGTGAAGGGCCGCGAGCAGTTCCGTCCGATCGCGCCGATGGTCCTCGCCTCTCGGTTCGCGGACATCTTCACCGGCGTCTACCCGAGCCCGTACATGCTCTTCGTGCACCAGGTCAAACCGGAGTGGAAGGGCCGCATCCCGGCGGTCACCCACGTCGACGGCACCGCCCGGGTGCAGACCGTGCATCCCGAGACCGAGCCGGTCGTGGCCGAGATGATCGCCGAGTTCGAGCGGCTCACCGGCATCCCCGTGGTGGTCAACACCTCGCTCAACACGGCCGGGCGGCCGATGGTCGACACCCCGCGCGAGGCGATGGAGCTCTTCGGGTCCGCGCCGGTCGACCTGCTCGCCCTCGGGCCGTTCGCCGTGCACCGCGGCACCGCGTTCGGGCAGGCCGCATGACCAGCGTCTCCGTGGTGATCCCGACCCTGGGCCGGCCCAGCCTCACCGCGCTGCTCGTCGCGCTGGCCGCCGCCGAGCCGGCTCCCTGCGAGGTCGAGTTCCTGCTCGTCGACGATCGCCCGGAGCCGGCGGGGGAGCTGCCGATCCCGCCGGGCATCGACGTCAAGGTGCTCCCGGGCCGCGCCGCCGGTCCGGCCGCCGCCCGCAACGTGGGCTGGCGGGCCGCGCGCCACGAGTGGGTCGCCTTCCTCGACGACGACGTGCTGCCCGACCCCGACTGGCTGGTCCGCCTGGCCGCCGACGTGATGGTGGCGGGCGTGGCGACCGGCGGTGTGCAGGGCAATCTGCGCGTCCCGCTGCCGGCGGACCGCCGCCCGACCGACTGGGAGCGGGTCACCGCGGCGCTGGCCGACGGCGAGTGGATCACCGCCGACATGGCCTACCGGCGCTCGGCGCTGATCGTCACGGACGGCTTCGACGAGCGGCTGCCCCGGGCCTTCCGGGAGGACGCCGAGCTCGCGCACCGGGTCCGGCTCGCCGGCTTCGAGCTGGTCAAGGGGGCGCGGACGGTCACCCACCCGGTGCGTCCGGAGGACCCCTGGATCTCCGTACGCACCCAGCGCGGCAACGCCGACGACGCGCTCCTGCGGCACCTCTACGGCCGCGACTGGCGTACGCACCTGGGCGTGCCCCCGGGCCGCCGCCGCAAGCATGTCGCCGTGACCGCTGCCGGTGTCCTCGCGATCGCCCTCGCCGCCGGCCGGCACCGCGCTTGGCCGCTGGCCGCCGCGATCTGGGCCGCCGGGACCGCCGAGTTCGCCGCCGCCCGCATCGCCCCGGGCCCGCGCGACGCCCGGGAGGTCACCACGATGCTGCTGACCAGCGCCGCGATCCCGCCCGTGGCCACGGCCCACTGGCTGCGCGGCTGGTGGCGGTGGCGCGGGGCGAAGCCGCTGCCGGGATCACAGCAGTGACGTCGCTCTACGATGCCGTCCTGCTGGACCGGGACGGCACGATCATCGTGGACGTCCCCTACAACGGGGACCCGGCCCGGGTCGAGGCCATGCCGGGTGCCCGGGCGGCGCTCGACCGGCTGCGCGGCGCCGGCCTGCGGCTCGGCATCGTGACCAACCAGTCCGGCCTGGCCCGCGGCTGCTTCACCGCCGAGCAGCTGGACGCGGTCAACGCCCGGGTCGAGGAGCTGCTCGGCCCGTTCGACACCTGGCAGATCTGCCCCCACGACGACACCGCCGGCTGCTCGTGCCGCAAGCCCGCGCCCGGCCTGGTCCACGCGGCCGCCGCCGCGCTGGGCACGGTCCCGCGGCGTTGCGTGATGATCGGCGACATCGGCCGCGACATGACCGCCGCGCTCGCCGCGGGCGCCGCCGGGATCCTGGTCCCCACCGAGGTGACGCTCGCCCCCGAGGTCGCCGCCGCGCCCGCCGTCGCGACCGACCTGGGCGCCGCCGCCGACCTGGTCCTCGCCCGGTCACAGCTCGTCGAGCCGGCCGGAGCGCGGGAACGGGCCGGGACCGTGCTGGTCGTCCGCTCCGACTCCGCCGGCGACGTGCTGGTCACCGGGCCGGCGATCCGCGCGGTGGCGGCCGGCGCCGACCGGGTCGTGATGCTGTGCGGGCCGCGGGGCCGGGCCGCCGCTGCCCTGCTGCCGGGCGTGGACGAGATCATGTCGTTCCGGCTGCCCTGGATCGACCCGGCGCCACAACCAGTGAGCGCGGCTCTCCTCGACGAGCTGTCGGAGCTCGTGAAGTCCGCCCAGGCCGACGAGGCAGTGATCTTCACCTCGTTCCACCAGTCGGCGCTGCCCCTGGCGCTGCTGCTGCGGGCGGCCGGCGTCGGGCGGATCACCGCGATCAGCGAGGACTATCCGGGCTCGCTGCTCGACGTGCGGCACCGGGGCGTACCCGTGGGGGTGCCCGAAGCGGAACGGGCGCGCTCGATCGCGGCAGCCGCAGGGTTCTCGCTTCCGGCGGGCGACGACGGGGCGTTGCGCGTTACCGTCCCACCCGGGGAAGCGGGTGACTACGTTGTCGTCCACCCGGGTGCGTCGGTCGAGGCGCGCTCGTGCCCGCCGGCGGTCGTGCGGGACATCGTGGCGGCGCTCGCGGCCGAGCACAAGGTCGTGGTGACCGGCGGGCCGGACGAGCGGGAGCTGGCTCTCTTCGTCGCCGGGGACGTGGCGACCGTCGCGGACCCGATGAGCTTCGGCGATCTCGCCGCCCTGCTGGCCGGGGCGGCCTGCGTCGTCGTCGCCAACACCGGGCCCGCGCACCTCGCCGCGGCGGTCGGCACCCCGGTCGTCAGCCTCTTCGCGCCCACCGTCCCCTTCGGGCAGTGGGGGCCCTACCGGGTGCCCGTCGTCCGGCTGGGCGACGCCGCCGCACCCTGCCGCGCCACGCGCGCCACCGTCTGCCCCGTCGCGGGCCACCCATGCCTGACGGGGATCACCCCTGCCGACGTCCTCGACGCAGTAAAGCTGCTGGGGGTCAGGGCGGGATCAATGAGAGAGGTCACCGCATGACCGACTGCACCGAACATCACTCACCGCAAGCGGCGGGCGGCCGTGACGGTGAGGGCCAGGAGGGCATGCGAAAGGGAGACTCGGCATGAACATCCTGCTGTGGCACGTGCACGGCTCCTGGGCGACCGCGTTCGTCCGGGGCAAGCACCGCTACCTCGTGCCGGTCAACGCCGCCCGCGACGAGTGGGGCCGCGGCCGGGCCCGCACCTTCGAGTGGCCGGAGAACGCCGAGGAGGTCGACTTCGCCTCGCTCACCACGGACGACGTCGACGTGATCGTGCTGCAGCGCCCCGAGGAGCTGGAGCGCGTCGCCCATCTGGACGTGCCGAAGATCTATGTGGAGCACAACACGCCCAAGGGCGACGTCCCGGACAGCCGCCACCCGATGGCCGACCGGGACGACTTGATCGTGGCACACGTGACGCACTTCAACGAGCTGTTCTGGGATACCGGTGGCACCCGCACGTCCGTCATCGAGCACGGCGTCGTCGAGCCGCAGGCGCGGTGGTCCGGCGAGCTCGACCGGCTCGCGGTCGTCACCAACGAGCCGGTCCGGCGGCAGCGGGTCACCGGCACCGATCTCTTCCCGCGCTTCGCGGCGGTCGCCCCCCTCGACGTGTACGGGATGGGTGTCGCGGGCCTCGACCTGCCCGGCGTGACCCCGCACGACGACCCGCCGCAGGCCGCCATGCACCTCGAGATCGCCCGGCGCCGGGCGTACGTCCACACGTGCCGCTGGACCTCGCTGGGCCTGAGCCTGATCGAGGCGATGCAGATCGGCATGCCCGTCCTGGCCCTGGCCACCACCGAGGCGGTCGCCGCCGTCCCGGACGACGCCGGGGTCATCGCCACCCGGGTCGACACGCTCGTCGAGGCCGCCCGCTGGCTGATCGAGGACCCGGACGCCGCCCGGCGCCTCGGCGACCGCGCCCGCCAGGTCGCCCTGGCCCGTTACGGACTGGACCGGTTCCTCGCGGACTGGGACCGCCTGCTGGAGGAGGAAACATGCGCATCGCGATGATCTCGGAGCACGCCAGCCCGCTGTCCGCGCTCGGCGGCGTGGACGCCGGCGGCCAGAACGCCCACGTCGCCGAGCTCGCCGCCGCGCTGGCCGCCCAGGGGCACGAGGTGCGCGTCTACACCCGCCGCGACGACGCCGCGCTGCCGGACACGGTCACCGTCAACGGCTTCGAGGTGGTGCACGTGCCGGCCGGGCCGCCGGTCGCGCTGCCCAAGGACGACCTGCTGCCGTTCATGGGCGCCTTCGCCGAGTGGCTCGCCGCCGAGTGGCGCGCCGGGTGGCTGCCGGACGTCGCGCACGCGCACTTCTGGATGAGCGGGCTCGCCGCCGTCACCGCCGCGCGCCGCTGCGACGTGCCCGTCCTGCAGACCTTCCACGCGCTGGGCACGGTCAAGCGGCGCCACCAGGGCCCGGCCGACACGAGCCCGCAACACCGCATCGCGTACGAGCGGCAGCTGGGCCGGGTCGTGGACCGCATCGTCGTGCAGTGCCAGGACGAGGTGCGCGAGCTGCTGCGCATGGGCCTGTCCCGGTCCAACATGGTGCTGGTCCCGTCGGGCGTCAACACCGGCGTGTTCTCGCCCGAGGGCCCGGCCGAGCCCCGCCGCCCCGGCTTCTCCCGGATCCTGACCGTCGGCCGGCTCGTCGAGCGCAAGGGCTACGAGGACGTCATCCGCGCGCTGCCCGCCATCCCCGGGGCCGAGCTGGTCGTCGCCGGGGGACCGCCGGACGGGGACGTGACCGATCACCCGTACGCCCGGAAGCTGCGCGCCCTCGCCCGGAAGTGCGGCGTCGGGGACCGCGTCGTGCTCGCCGGGGCCGTGGCCGCCGCCCGCATGCCGCACTGGTACCGCTCGGCCGACGTGCTCGCCGCCGCTCCCTGGTACGAGCCGTTCGGTCTCACCCCGCTCGAGGCCATGGCCTGCGGCGTCCCCGTGGTGGGCACCGCGGTCGGCGGCCTGACCGACACCGTCGTCGACGGCATCACCGGCGACCTCGTGCCCGCCCGCGACCCGGGCGCCCTGGGCACCGCGCTGCGCCGGCTGCTGCACGACGACATCCGCCGCGTCTCGTACGCGGCCGCGGCGAGCGACCGCGCCACGCACTCCTACGCGTGGCCCCGGATCGCCGCCCGCCTGGCCGCGGTCTACGCCGACGTGGCCGGCCTGACCGTGACCCCCACCCTCACCACCGAGTCCCGAGAGGCGGTCGTCTGATGGACCCGTTGGACAGTCACCTGCGCGGCATGTCCGCCGCGCTTCCCCTTTTCCGCGCCGTGGCCGGCACCCGCCTCTGCCGCTGGGGCGAACTGCTCGCCGAGCACCTGGGCACCGGCGGCCGGCTGCTGGTCGCCGGCAACGGGGGCAGCGCCGCCGAGGCCCAGCACCTGGCGGCCGAGCTGGTCGGCCGGCTGCGCGACGAGCGGATGCCGCTGTCGGCCATCGCGCTCACCCCGGACTCGTCGGCGGTCACGGCCATCGGCAACGACTACGGCTTCGACGAGGTCTTCGCCCGCCAGGTACGCGCCCACGGCCGCCCCGGCGACGTGCTGATGCTGATGTCGACCAGCGGCCGCAGCCCCAACCTGGTCGCCGCCGCGCACGCCGCCCGGGAGATGGGCGTCCGGACGTGGGCGATGACGGGGGAGGGGGCCAATCCGCTCGCCGACGCCTGTGACGAGACGCTGCACTGCCCCTCCGGCGACTCGCAGGTCGTCCAGGAGCTGCACCTGATCTCCGTCCACGTGATGTGCGAGTACCTGGACCGGCACCTGCCCGTGGTGCTGGGAAAACCGGCGTTGGTGCGAGAGGCGGTGCTGGCGCGATGAGCCGTCCGCTCCTGGTCGTCGTCGGCGACACGCTCCTCGACCGCGACGTCGAGGGCAGCGTGCACCGCGTGGCCCCCGACGCCCCGGCGCCCGTGCTCGACGAGCGCTCGGTCTCCGACCGTCCCGGCGGCGCCGGTCTCGCGGCGCTGCTGGCCGCCGCCGCGGGTGATCACGACGTCGCGCTGGTGACCGCCCTCGGCTCCGACGCCGCCGCGGCCCGCTTGAGCTCGCTGCTTTCCACCGCCGGCATCGATGTGTACGCCCTCCCGCTCGAAGGCGCGACGGCCGAGAAGATCCGCCTCCGCTCCGGCGGTCACGTGCTCGTCCGCCTCGACCGCGGCGGGGAGCCCGCCGTTCCCGGTCCCGCCCCGGCGGCGGCCTTGGAGGTGCTGCAGCGGGCGAGTGCCATCCTGGTCTCCGACTACGGCCGCGGCGTGCTGCGGCAGCCTGAACTGCGGACCGCTCTGGAGCAGGCCAAGGCGCCGATCGTCTGGGACCCGCACCCCAACGGTCCCGCCCCGGTGCCCAACGTGCGCCTCGTGACGCCCAACGAGTCCGAGGCCCGCAAGCTGACCGATCTCGCCGGGGGCGGATCCCAGCTGGCCATGGTGCAGCGCGCGGGCCAGACTCTCCGCCGGCGCTGGCGGGCCGGCGCCGTGGTCGTCACCATCGGCGCCAAGGGTGCGGTGCTGGTCCACAACGGCTCGACTCCGCTCGTGGTGCCGGCGCTGATCTCCTCCGACGGCGACACGTGCGGGGCCGGGGACCGGTTCGCCGCGACCGCCGCGCTTGCCCTCGCCCGGGGCGCGCTGGTCTCCGAGGCCGTGCAGGAAGCCGTTGCCTCCGCGAGTTCCTATGTGGCGAGCGGGGGAGTGACGGCGGCACTCGCTCCGGCTGCATTGCCGGCCGTCCCGTCGCCGGCCGAGAAGATCGTCGCCGACGTCCGGGCGAAGGGCGGGACCGTCGTCGCGACCGGCGGCTGTTTCGATCTGCTGCACGTCGGGCACCTGGCCACCCTGCAGGCCGCCCGCAAGCTCGGCGACTGCCTGATCGTCTGCCTCAACTCCGACAGCAGCGTCTCGGCGCTCAAGGGCCCCGACCGCCCGCTGACCAAGCAGGACGACCGGGCGCGGATGCTCGCCGCCCTCGAATGCGTCGACGCGGTCGTCGTCTTCGACGAGCCCACCCCCGAGGCCACGCTCACCTGGCTCCGCCCCGACGTGTGGGTCAAGGGCGGCGACTACGCCGACGGCGGGCCCGAGCTGCCCGAGGCCGAGCTCGTCCGGCGCTGGGGCGGGCAGACCGTGATCGTCCCCTATCTCGACGGCCGTTCCACCACCAACACCATCGCCGCGGCCCAGGCCGCCACCAGGAGGTAACAAGCATGGACGCAGTCATCGTCACCGGCGGATCCAGCGGCCTCGGCGCCGCGGTCGTCGACGCGGTGCGCAAGGCCGGCGGCCGCCCGTTCGTCATCGACCGGCAGGCCCCGGCTTCCTCCGATGTCGAATGGGTCGAATGCGACCTGGCCGACACCCGCGCCGCCGAAGCGGCCACCCGCGAGCTGATCTCTCGCGCGGGCGGCCGGATCGACGGCGTGGTCACCGCGGCCGGCATGGACGTGCCCGGCGCGCTCGCCGACATCCCCGGCGAGACCTGGGACCGCATCGTCATGATCGACCTGCTCGCCACGGCCGCCGTGATCCGCGCGGCGCTCCCGGCGCTCAAGGAGTCGCACGGCGGGGTCGTCACGATCTCCTCCACGCTCGGTATCAAGGCCGTCAGCGACGCCACCGCCTACTGCGCCGCGAAGTTCGGCGTCGTCGGCTTCACCCGGGCACTCTCGGCCGAGCTGGCCGGGCAGGTCAACGTCACGCTGGTCATCCCCGGCGGCATGCGCACGAAGTTCTTCGACGACCGCACCGAGCAGTACAAGCCCGGCCCGGACGCGATCCTCAACGACCCGGCCAACGTCGCGAACGCGATCCTCTTCGCGCTCAACCAGCCCGCCGGTTGCGCGGTCCGCGAGCTTGTCATCGCCGCCGAGCAGGAGTCGTCGTACCCGTGATCCTCGTCCTGCGGGCCCTCGGCGTGGGCGACCTCGCCGCGGGCGTCCCGGCGATCCGGGCGGTCCGGTCCCATTTCGCGGACCGGACCCTGGCGCTGGCCGCCCCCGCGTGGCTGACGCCGCTGATCGACCTGATCGGCGGCGTCGACCGCGTCGTGCCCCAGTCCGGCCTGGTTCCACTTCCGCCGCTGCCGCCGGTCGAGATCGCGATCAACCTGCACGGCTCGGGCCCGCAGTCCACCGAACTGCTCGCCTCCGCCCGGCCGGAACAGCTGTGGGCCTTCGGCGCCGGGCCATCGTGGCGCGACGAGGAGCACGAACGCGACCGCTGGTGCCGCATGCTCGCCCACTACGGTGTCGCCGCCTCCCCGGACGACACGGATCTGGCGGTTCCGCGCGTCGCCGTCCCGCACGGGGTCACGATCATCCACCCGGGCGCGAAGTCCCCCTCGCGCCGCTGGCCGGTTTCTCGTTACGCGACCGTCGCCCGCGCGCTGGCTTCCTCGGGGCACAAAGTCGTCGTGACGGGATCCGCCGCCGAGCGTGACATCGCCTCGGCCGTCGCGGCTGCTGCCGGCCTGGGGGAGAGCGCCGTCCTCGACACGGGACTCGCGGAACTGGCCGGGCTCGTCGCCCACGCGCGCCTGCTGATCAGCGGCGACACCGGCATCGCCCACCTGGCCACCGCCTACCGCACCCCGTCCGTCACCCTCTTCGGCCCGATGCCGCCGGCGCGCTGGGGCCCGCCCCCGGACCGCCCGCAGCACCAGGTCATCTGGCACGGCACCCGCGCCGAGCGGGGCGACGCACCCGGCCCGGACGTGCATCCCGCCCTCCTGGCCATCACCCCCTCCGAAGTCCTCGAAAGGATCCCTCATGCCTGACTCACCCACCCTGCGCGCCCTCGTCCTCGCCTGCTCGCTGCGCTCGTCGGACTCCGAGTCCAGCAGCGAGCTGCTCGGCCGCGAGGTGCTCGACGCCCTCGCCGACCACGACGTCGAGGGCGAGGTGCTGCGCGTCGCCGACCTGGGCGTCAAGTTCGGCGTCAGCACCGACGAGGGCGGCGGCGACGGCTGGCCCGCGGTCCGCGACAAGATCCTCGCCGCGAACATCCTGGTCATCGCCACCCCGATCTGGATGGGCCAGCCCTCCAGCGTCGCCAAGATGGTGCTCGAGCGCCTGGACGCCGAGATCTCCGAGACCGACGACCTCGGCCGCCCCAGCATGTACGACAAGGTCGCGGCCGTCGCCGTCGTGGGCAACGAGGACGGCGCCCACCACGTGCACGCCGAGGTGTTCCAGGCCCTGAACGACGTCGGCTTCTCGCTCGCGCCCGGCGCCGGCACCTACTGGGTCGGCGAGGCCATGGGCAGCGTCGACTACAAGGACGCGGGCCCGAAGCCGGACACCACCGGCAAGACCACCAAGTCCCTCGCCGCCAACGCCGCCCACCTCGCCCGCGTCCTCGCCGTCACCCCGTACCCGGCCTCCTGAACCGGCTCAGCCCGGGGGAGCGCCGGCCACGACCTCGGTGGTCACCGCCGTGTGCGGTTCCTGGCCCGCCGGGTCGGGCCGGCGGCCGACGACGCCGCCGCGTCCCGGCGGGCGCGGCCGTCAGGCGGGCTGCTCGGCCGACGGGCGGGCCAGCACCAGGTCGCGCAGGTGCAGCGGGCGGAGGCTGAGCGTGCGGCCCTTGATCCGAGCCAGGACGACACCGCCGGCGACGACGGCGACGGTGGTCACCGCGCCCGCGACGAGGAGGGCGGTGCGGGGACCGGCCGCGTCGGAGAGCCAGCCGAGGGCGGGCGCGCCGACCATGCCGGACAGGGACGAGACGATGCCGGCCGTGGCGAGGACGCGCCCGCGCATGTCCTCGCGGGTGTCCAGCTGGATCCGGGTGGCGGCCACGGTGTCGAAGACGACCGCGCCGGCGGCGATGGGCAGGAGCAGGGCGGCGAAGCCGAGGACGTCCGGGGCGAGACCGGACACGAACTGCAGCACGCTGATCATGAAGCCGGTGGCCAGCAGGACCCGCAGGGTGGAGCGGCCGGTCCCGGCCAGCACCAGGCCCCCGGTCACGGCGCCGACGGCGAAGACCGTGGAGAGCAGCCCGTACGACCCGGAACCGCCGTGCAGCGGGCCGGCCACCATCGCCGCCATCGTCACCTGGTAGTTGCGGCCCAGCGACCCGAGCACGAACGAGATCGCCAGCACGAGCAGCACGACGGGCTGGCCCAGGATGTACCGGAAGCCGGCCCGGACCCCGCCCTCGGCCGCGCTCGCCTGCGGGAGGTCGCGCATGTCGCCCGTACGCATCAGGCACAGCGCCAGGATCACGGCGCCGTACGAGACCGCGTTGATGACGAAGAGGGTGGTGGGACCGGTGATGCCGATGAGCACGCCGCCGAGGGCCATGCCGCCGATCCGGCCGGCGCTGCTGAGCACCGAGCCGAGGGCCAGCGCCGAGCCGAGGGCCGACGGCGGCACCAGGGCCGAGCCGAAACGGCCGAGCACCGGGCCCTCGAAGGCGCTGATGACGCCGGAGGCCAGCGCGATCGCGTAGACGACCGTGGTGCCGCCCTGGACGATCAGCGCGACGGCCAGCAGCGCGCGCAACGCCTGGCACGCGACGAGCATCGTGCGGGCGGGCAGCCGGTCGGCCAGGGCGCCGCCCCAGCTGCCGAGCAGCAGGACCGGCAGCGCCTGCAGCATGACGGTCAGGCCCATCTCGCCGGCCGAGCCGGTGGCCGACAGCACCAGCCAGTTGAGGCCCAGGACCTGCATCCAGGTGCCGGCGACCGAGACCAGGTCGGCGGCGGCCCAGAGCCGGTAGTTGCGCTCCTTGAGGGGGGCGAACATCGGACCCACGGCAGCTGCACCTCCACAGACACGTGCGCCGGCTCTCGGCGACACGTGCCTGTTCGGGAAGCGTTCCCGGGGTGCTTCGGCGCTAGGACACCGCGCCACCCAATGGCAACCCGGACGGTTGCGATCCCCGGGTGAAGGCGGCTTTCGCGGCGTACGCGGCGATCCGCTGGATATCGTGCGCGCTCAGGCCGGCCTCGGCGCGGGCGGCCGCGTACTCGCCGGACAGCGTGATCCCCGACGTCCGCGGGTCGTCGGTCGCCAGGGCCACCGGCACCCCGGCCGCGAGCAGTCGCTTGATCGGATGCGTCGCGTAGCTCGCCGCGACGCTGGTGTGCAGGTTGCTGGTCAGCGCCACCTCGCACGTGATGCCCCGCGCGGCCAGCAGCTCCAGCAGCGCCGGGTCCTCCACCGAGCGCACGCCGTGCCCGATGCGCTCGGCGCCCAGATGCTCGATCGCCGCGCGGACGCTCTCCGGCCCGGCGGCCTCCCCGGCGTGCACGGTGACGTGGAGCCCGGCGTCGCGGGCGCGCCGGAACGCGGGCGCGAACTCGGCCGCGGGCACCCCGGCCTCGTTGCCCGCGAGATCCACCGCGCAGAACGTGTCGCGCCGGGAGAGCAGGGTCGACACCTGCGCGTCGCCCTGGCCGGGCCCGAGGTCCCGCAGCAGGATGCCGATCAGCGCCACGGGCATCTCGGTCTCGCGCGAGGCCGCCGCCACGCCGTCGGCGACCGCGTCGATCACCGCCTCCGGCGCCAGGCCCGTCTCCTGCCGGATGAACCACGGGCTGAACCGCAGCTCCAGATAGCCGAGCCCGTCCGCCGCCGCGTCCAGCACCGCCTCGCGGCCGGCGCGGTGCCAGTCCTCCGCGGTGCGGAACGCGCTGGGGGCGGCGTCGACCTTGTCCAGGTACGGGACCAGCCCGCCGAGCGGCCCGTGCGCCACGAGCAGGGACTCCGGGTCGGCGGCGGTCGCGAGCGGATGCCCGTACCGCTGGGCCAGCTCGACCGTGGTGGCGACGCGCAGGGTGCCCTCGAGGTGCCGGTGAAGATCAATGAGCATGTCCCCACGATGCCACCGATCCGGATCGTGTCCGTTTCCTCCCATCGGCCGGTTTGTGCGCGTACCCCCGGGGGTAGGGATCTTGAAACCACCTCAAGAGCGAACCACCACCTCAGCCGCGATCCACCTCAGCCGCGACCCGCCTCGGGCGCGTCGCCGAGGAGCGTCGCCCCAGGAGAGGAGACGAGGGATGCCCCGGATCGACACCGATCCCGACCGCTACCCGCCGCTGGACCCGGGTGCGCCCATCCCGGACGACCCGGGCGAGCTCGAGCCGGGCGCTCCGGACCCGCTGCCGCCCGCCCCGCACGAGCCGGCGCCGGACGAGCCGGTCGTCGTCCCGGACGAGCCCGGATCGGTCCCCGAACCGGCTTAACTACCCGGATGTCCGGAACCGGGGCGGGGAGTTCTCGCCCCGGTTCCGCAATGGTCAGCGCCCGGTCGCCCGGGAAGCGACCATGATCCCCCCAGCGGTCCGCCCAGCTCAGTGGCGGAGGTCGGCTCCGCGCGGCCGGACGCCTCGAGCCAGGACGAGATCAACGCCGCCGGCCACGACGGCCTCAGCGCCCTCGGCGACTGCCACGTCCTCGACGCGTCCGGCCGCGGTCATCGCCCTCTCGGCCATGACCGCGGTGCTCGGGGCGGTGCTGGGCGGGTTGCTCGCCTACGCGTCGAGCAGCTCGCCGCGCACCACCGACGTCTCTCTGCACCCGGCGACCGGCTTCGTCGCGGACTTCGTCGGCACGAGCAACCGTCGGTCACTCTGGCCGGTCCGCCGGAGTGAACAGTCGCCACCGCCCTTCCGAGACGACCTCGACGACGCCGTCGACCACGGTGAGGGCGGTGTCGTTGTCGATCGCGTAGGTGGGCGCCGGAATGTGGGCCGCCCACCTCTCCGCGCCGGCCGGGGACGCGTCGGGGTGGCGCGGATGCCCGAAGTGCGGGATGACCGCCACGTCGACCAGTCCCACGCCCCGGCCGGTGACCAGGAACCGGCCGGCGTCCCCCTCGAGGCGTACCCCCTCGCTTCCGGCCGGCACCTCGTCGTAGGTCTCCACGAAGGTGCCGGTGGCCGCCATCGCCCCGGCGCTCACGCCGACATAGACGGCCTCGGGGCGCAGCGCCGGCAGCAGCCCGGCCAGCCCGGAGCGCCGCATCCAGCCGGCCAGGAACAGCGGGTCGCCGCCCCACACCAGCAGCGCGTCGGCCGCCCGGACGGCGGGCATCCAGGCCGCCTCGCCGAGGTGCGGCAGCGCCGTCAGCTCCAGGACCCCCAGCGACCGCCACCCCAGCCCGGCCAGCCGCCCGGCCTGCTCACCGGCCAGCGCCTGCCAGGCGGAGCCGGCGCCGCCGGGGAACGGATAGACCCCCGTGGGCACGAAGAGCGCACTCGCCTCGGCGATCGGCTTGCCCAGCAGCCGGACGAGCGCGGCGCGGATGCTGTCGTTCGTGACGCCGGACGAGGTGAGAAGCAGCTTCACGGTGGCACCGTAGCGCCGGGGTACGACAAGATGCGGGCCATGACAGCGCTGTCCGTTCTGCCCCTCGACGACCTGAAGACGCTGATCGGCTCCGCGCGGGTGGTCGCGATCGGGGAGTCCGCCCACTTCATCCCCGAGTACCACGCGCTGCGGCACCGCATGCTGCGGCGGCTGCACGAGGAGCTCGGCTTCACCGTGTACGCCCACGAGTCCGGCTTCTCCGAGGGCCTGGCCGTGGACGCGTGGATCCAGGGTGGGCCCGGCGAGTATCCCGTGGACGGGTTCACGTACCGGTTCGGGCCGGATCCGGCGCTGCGGGAGATGGTCCGGTGGATGCGATCGGAGTCGACTCTGCGCTACGCCGGGCTCGACCTGCCGGCCGATCTGGCTTCGCTGCTCCCGGCGCTGGAGCACGCCGCCACGCAGCTGGATCCGGAGCTCGTCGACCGGGTGCGCGGGGAGGCGGAGAAGTGGGCCGGTCCGTTCACCATGCCCGCCTTCGCCGCGTACGCATTCCTGCCGCAAGCCGACCGCGACCGCTTGACCGTGCTCCTGGCCGAGCTGTCCGCGCGCGCCGAGGTGACGGTGGGCGTGACGGCGGCCCTCCGGCACGAGTTGCGCCTCGCCGTCCTGCTCGACCAGCAGCTGCGCGCCCAGGCGACCGGCGCGTACGAGGTCAATGTCCGGGACGCCGCCATGGCCGCCACCGTCCGGCACCTCCTCCGGGATCCCGGCGCCAAGATCGTCATCGGGGCGGCGAACAACCACATCCAGCGCATTCCCGTGGAGGCGGGCGGGTTGCGGCTGCCGGTGCTGGGTGCCCACCTCGCGGCCGAGCTCGGCGACGACTACGTCAGCATCGCTGTGACGAGTGGGGGCGGGCGCACGTCGACGCGGGTGCCCGACCGGGACGACCCGCGCGGTGCCACGGTGCTCGACGTGGCGCTGGGGGAGCCCGAGGCGGGCAGCGTGGAGGCGGCGCTCGGCACCGTACGTACAGAATCGGTCGCAGATCTCCGCCCGCTCCGGGCGACCGAATCCCGGCCCCGCGGGCTGAGGACCATGGATCAGACCCTCGCCGTGGATGTCGCGGCGGCGCACGATCTCGTGGCCGTGGTGCCGGTGACCAGCGTATTCATGCCGGTCTAAGGGTCGGGCGCGGGGCCGGCGCCGGTGCCCCTTATGATCTTGCCGCGTGATCCACAGAAGACTGTCCCTCATGGGCGTCCTCGGACTTGTCGGCCTGTCCGTCACGCTGGGTGCGGGCCCGGCGCTCGCGGAGCCGGGCGAGCCGGAGGCGCCCCGGGTCGAGCTGGTCCTCGACGTCAGCGGGTCCATGCGGGCCGCCGACATCGACGGCGAGACCCGCATCGCCGTCGCCAAGCGCGCGTTCAACGCGACCGTCGACGCGCTGCCGGAGACCACCCAGCTCGGCATCCGGGTGCTCGGCGCGACCTACCCGGGCGACGACAAGAAGAAGGGCTGCAAGGACACGCAGCAGATCGTCCCGGTCGGCCAGGTCGACCGGTCGGCCGCGAAGGCCGCGATCGCGGACCTCAAGCCGACCGGCTTCACGCCCGTGGGTCTCGCACTCCGCAAGGCGGCCGAGGACCTCGGCGACGGCGGCTCCCGGCGCATCGTGCTGATCACCGACGGCGAGGACACGTGCACCCCGCCGGATCCGTGCACGGTCGCGCGCGAGCTGGCGGCCCAGGGCACCAGCCTCGTCGTGGACACGCTCGGCCTCACCCCGGACGAGAAGACGCGCAAGCAGCTCGTCTGCATTTCCACTGCCACCGGGGGTACGTACACCGCGGCGCAGAGCGAGGAAGAGCTGACCGACCGGATCAAGCAACTCGTCGACCGCGCCGCCGTGCCCCCGCCCGTGGCCCCGGCCCCCGTCACCGGCACCGACTCGTGCGACGGCGCACCGACCCTGACGCCCGGCGTCTACACCGACCGCGAGCGCATCGGCGAGCACCGTTTCTACAGGGTCCCCGTCCAGGCCGGCCAGGAGCTGCGCGCCTCGGTCAGCATCGCGATCGACCGCCAGGTGGCCCGCGACTACGGCATCCTCCTCGCCGCCACCGTCGGTCCGCGCGAGCTCGTCCGCGGCACCGACGCGGGCAGCGGCCGCTCCGACGTCCTCTCGACCGGCCTCCGCTGGTCCGCCGCGGAAGAAGCCGGCCCCCAACCGTCGGGGTCCACTTCCACGGCCAACTCCGCTCCCACTTCCGATTCCGACTCCGGCGGCCTCTTCGGCTGGGGCGACGACGATGACGAGACCCCGCCCGCCCCGACCGAGGTGTGCCTGGTCGTCAGCAACTCCTTCGCGTCGAGCACCTCGTCGGCCCAGCCCGGCATGCCCCTCGAACTGACCATCGGCCTGACCCCGGCCTCGCACGCCCCGGACGCCCCCGGCCTGGGCCGCGGCTTCCTGCTCCTGCTCGTCCTCGGTCTCGCCGGCCTGATCGCCGGCGTCCTGGCCGGCTGGCTCACCCGCTGGTGGGTCGCCACCTGGAGGAACTGATGAAGCACCCGACCACCCCCCTCACCCGTGCCGCGCTGGCCGCCCGGTCGACCCGCGCCGCACTCGCCGGCGCTGCGCTGAGCCGGGCCGTCCTGACCCGCGCCGCGCTGGCGGGCGCCGCGCTGGCCGGCATCACTGTGGCCGCGCTGGGGGCGACGCCCGCCCTCGCCGACCCGTCCCCGGCGCCGTCGACGCCCGTCACCATCGCGGGCACCTCGTTCCTGACCGCCGTGCCCGTCACCCCGGGCCGCCCCGTCGACGTCCCGGCCGTGACCGGCGACTACCTCTACTGGTCGTTCGCCGCCGAAGCCGGTCAGCGCCCCGACCTCACCGCCGAGGTCGCCCTGCCCCCGGCAACCGACCGCCACGGCACCCAGTCCTGGACCGTCGAAGTCTTCGACGGCCTCCGCCGCCGCCAGCCCTGCGTAGCCGGCGACCAGAGCCCCCGCGCCGCCAAGGAAGCCACGAGCGTCGCCCTCCGCTGTCAGCTCCGCCAGGTCCGCTCGTGGGCCGAACCGTCCGACGGCGACCCGCTGCCCGGCACCTACTACGTGCGGCTGTCCAGCTCCCTCCTCCCGGACCAGGACCTCGGCCTCCCCATCAAGGTCCACCTCACCCTGGCCGCCCCCAAGGGCGACACGGGCGACGACCAAGGCATCCTCGCCGCCCCCCTGAACCCCGAAAACAGCCCCGGCACCGTCAACGGGACGATCCCACCCCTGGCCGAAGAAGACGACGACGGCTGGCTCCCCGAATTCTCGTCCCGCTGGATCTGGACCGCAGGCGGCGGCATCCTCGCCGCCCTCACCGGCATCATCGGCTTCGCCCTGACCCGCCGCCGCCGACCCCGCGCGGCCTGACCCCACCCGGGCGGCGGCTTGCCCCTCCGCCCACCTTGACCCCACCCGGGCGGCGGCTTGACCCTCCCCGCCCACCCTGACCCCACCCGGGCGGCGGCCACCTCGCGTCGCCGCCCGGCACCAGCCCACCCCTCCCGTGTCGCCATGTCTCTCTGCGTGCGGACGGTCCGAGTCGGCGGCGCCGGCGCGAGCCGGGGCCCCGCGAGCTCGCCGAAATGCGGATGCACCCGCCGCCGCGCTGCGGTATCTGTGTTCCCTCGAAGGTCGACACCCGTCCGAAGGCAGCCACATGGTCACCGGATACGACAGCGTCATCATCGCCCGGTCGCCCGCCGGCCCCGGCATCCGCGCCATGCTGGACGCCCTGCACACCCGCTGGCCGGCCATGCTGGTCGGGCGGAGCACGGCGGAAGAGACCGGCATCGACCCCTTCCTGCCCTGGCCCCGAGCCCGCGGCGACGTGGCCCCCGAAGCCGGCGAACTCTACGTCGCCCGCGACGCCACGATGGAGCAGGACTGGGACGACTACGGCTACGACCTCAGGCCGGACGGCGAGGGCCCGTTCGCGGTCCTGTACCGCCCGCTCCCACACCCCGCGACAACGATCTCCCTCACCGAGGACCCGGCCTCCCGCCCCGACCCCTACGACGCAGTGCTCATCACTGCCGGCCTGTCGCTCATCACGGTCGTGACCCCGGACGAAACCAGCCCATTCAGCCGCGACATTCATGACCGCCTCACCCGAGCATTCATTGAGCAACCAGAATCCGCCAACTTGACTCCGAAGCAAGAGCCGGAATAGTCTGGGCACCTCCTTTTCGGGTGACTCGTGATAATCGTGCTTCGGTGAGCCCGCCTGAGAGGGCGGCACCGCGGAAAGCGGCACAGCGGCCGTTATCGGGAAAGGCTCGTGGCCGGAGGCGCATCGGCGAGGCGGGCAGCTCACCCGGGCGACCAAGGCGAGTCGGGGCGCTCCCCAGCCCCACGCGACTAAGGCGACCAGGGCGTCCGCCAGCGCGCGCGGCGAGGGTGCCTGCCAGCCCTGCGCGGCGAGGGTGCCTGCCAGCCCTGCGCGGCGAGGGCGCCTGCCAGCCCTGCGCGGCGAGGGTTCCCGCCAGCCCGCGCGACGAGGGCGTCCGTCAGCCCTGCGCGGCGAGGGCGTCCGTCAGCCCTGCGCGGCGTGGGTGCCCGTCAGCCCGCGCGACGAGGGCGTCCGTCAGCCCTGCGCGGCGAGGGCGTCCGTCAGCCCTGCGCGGCGTGGGTGCCCGTCAGCCCGCGCGACGAGGGCGTCCGTCAGCCCCGCGCGGCGTGGGTGCCGTCAGCCCCGCGCGACCAGGGTGCCCGTCAGCCCTGCGCGACCAAGGCGTCCGTCAGCCCACGCGACGAGGGTGCCCGTCAGCCCACGCGACGAGGGCGCCTGCCAGCCCCACGCGACCAGGGCGCCCGCCAGCCCCGCGCCGAGCCCGATGCTCAGCCGGCCCCCGGGCGTGCGCCCGAGATCTTTCGACGCCGGGGGCGCCTTGTTCCCGCTCGACGCGGCCAGGGCTTGCGCGCTGCGGAGGGCGGCCATTTGCCCCAGCTGCGCCGCTCTTAGAGCTCGCGTCGGACTCCGCCACGACACGGGTTGGAGCGCCGCAATCGGTCATGCCACCGGCCGGAGCGGTGGAGGCTGGCGTGCCGCGGGCCGGAGCGGTGGAGGCTGGCGCGCCACCGGTTGGAGCGTTGGGGGCTGATGTGCCGCTGGCCGGAGCGCCGGAATCGGTCATGCCGTCGGTCGGAGCGTTGGGGGCTGATGTGCCGCTGGCCGGAGCGCCGGAACCGGTCATGCCGCCGGCCGGAGCGTCGGAGGCTGGCATGCCACGGGCCGCAGCGCTCAAGCCGACATGCCACGGACCGTAGCGCCGGAACCCGTCACACCACGAGCTGCAGCGCCGCAACCAGAGGCACAGATAAATCGCCGCGACCCGGCGAAACATTCCCGGCTCTCCCATGCCGGAAATTGTCCTCCCGCCCACCCCGCCCTGTCGCCTCGAAATGGCGATTCAATGTGCCAGAACGGCGACAGTAAGCACGGTCACAATTAAGCCCAGAATGGGTTGAATAATGCAGGTGGGGCGCGCAAGCAAGGGTCAGGCGCCGGTCGCGCCGTCGAGGCGTTCTCGGAGGAGGTCGGCGTGGCCGTTGTGGCGGGCGTACTCCTCGATCATGTGGAGGTAGACCCAGCGGAGGCTGAAGCTGCCCCGCCCGGCCGCCGTGAACTCGTGGTCCAGGGGCAGCCCGGCCACGTCGGCGGTGGCCGCTTCCGTCTCGGCGAGGTGGGCCGCATAGTTCGCCTCGGCGTCGGCCCCCGCCACGTCGTCGAAGTCGCCGTCGACGTTCGTGTCGTCGTTGTAGGGGTCCGTCAGCGGCCGGCCCGCGGCGCGGACGCGGAACCAGCTGCGCTCCACCGCCGTCATGTGCCGGACCAGCCCGAGCAGGGTCAGGTTCGACGGCTCGACGGCGGCCCGCTTGAGCTGCGCCGCGGTGAGGCCGGCGCACTTGGTCAGCAGGGTTTGCCGGTGCCACGCCAGCCAGCCCTCGAGCATGTCCCGCTCGTCGCCGGTGGTGGGCTCGTCGACGCGCTCGGGCGCAGGTGCGGTCCACAAGGAGGTCACGTGGCTCAGCCTACGGTGCGACGGCGATCGTCCGGAGATCCAGGCTGTGGCGGAAGGTGGTCAGGCTCCCGGCCGTTCATGACACCACCCCGTTCCGGTGGTCGTTCGCCGCCGAGGCCGGTCAGCTCCCGGACGTCACCGCGCGGGGCCCCGCAAGCCGACCGGCACGGCACCCCGTCCCGGACCGTCGAGGTCTTCGACAGCCTGCGCCGCCGCCAGGTTTGCGTGGCGGGTGACCGGAGCCCCCGTGCGGCCACGGCCGTGATCGCTACGCGGCCGTGTTCAGGACCTCGGCGAGGACGGCGGTGGCGTCCTTGATGTCGACCTCGCAGGCCCGGAGGGGGCCGGTCTCGGTCATCCACGCGTGGTCGGCGCCGCCCGCGTACATCGGGGCGAGGCCCAGGTCGCGGACCAGCTTGGACGCGGTCCGGCGGGCGTCGGGCCAGTCCGTGCAGAGGAACTCGGTGAGCAGTGGGTCGTGGCCGCGGCGGGCGTCGAGGACCGGGACCGAGAGGGTGTTGAAGGCCTTGACCCAGTGGGCCTCGGGCGACCATTCGGCCAGCTGGCCGAGCGCGGTGCCGCCGGTCAGGACCGGGTGGGTCGCGTCGAGGACCGGTTTGCCGCGCAGGGCGGGACGGGCCAGGTCGACGGCGTCGTGGGCCTCGTTCCAGTCGGGGGCGAAGAGGATCGCCTCGCCGAAGTAGGCCGCCTGGCGCACGCTGACGGGCTTGAGGTCGTCGGCGAGCTCGTCCGGGTGCAGGGCCCCGGTGACGACGTCGTGGCCGGCCTGCTTCCACCAGCGGGCCAGGGTGCCGCCCATGTCGTCGTGACCTGCGATGACTCCGATCCGCATACGACTCAGGGTGCCGTATGCGAGCGGCTTTCAGGCCGAATTGCGCAGAAACGGGGCGGAGACGAGGCGGTTGCGCCCGGCGCGCTTGGCCGCGTACAGCTGGGCGTCGGCGCGGTCGTAGAGCGAGCCCGCGCGGCCGCTGGCCAGGCCCATGCTGACCGTCACCGTCAGGCCGGGCATGATCGCGGCCCAGTCGCGGCCCAGGATGACCCGGCGGACCTGTTCGGCGATCCGGCGGGCCTCGTGCTCGCTGCCGCTCAGGAAGAGCGCGAACTCGTCGCCGCCGAAGCGGACGGCGTCGTGGCAGTGCGCGTGCAGGACGGAGGCGATCTCCACGAGGACGCGGTCGCCGACGCCGTGCGAGAACTCGTCGTTGATGGCCTTGAAGCTGTCCACGTCGACGAGGACGAGCGTGCCGGTGAAGGTGGCGATGCGGCTGTCGAAGCTCCGGCGGTTGCCGAGGCCGGTGAGCGCGTCGGAGGTGGCGGCGTGGTCGGCCGTGCGCCGGGCGGCCTCCAGCTCGACGCGGCGATAGGCCTGCTGGAGCATGGTGCGCCGGTCCAGCCGCAGCTGCCACAGCATGCGGATGTGCGTGTGCAGGGCCGTCATGATGGTCGCGGTCGCCTCGCCCGGCGTCTCCAGGCCGGCCGTGACCGCCAGCTCGTACTGGACGATGAGGAACTGGTACGGCTGGACGGCCAGCTCGTTGGCGGCCAGGAACTCGCGCCGGGCGCCCCGCAGGTCGCCGAGCCCGCGCAGCACCACGCCCTGGGCCAGGTGCAGCAGCCGGGTCTCGTGCTGCTGTCCCGCCTGCCGCAGCGGCAGCAGGTTCTTGCCGACCAGGTCCAAGGCGTCGGCGTGGCGGCCCTGCTTGGCGAGGCCCAGGGCCAGCAGCGCCTCGGCGAGGGGCGCGTTCGTGCCGGGCCCGGTCCAGTAGCTCAGGATCCGGACCGCCTTGGCCAGGATCGCGGCGGACTCCTCGCACCGCTGGACGTGTTCGAGCCGCAGCGCCCACTCGAGCAGCAGCTCGGCGTACTCGAGCTCGGCGGACGAGCGGTAGAGGTCGTCGGGGTTCTCGAAGGCGTCGATGGCCTGCAGCATCGCCGACTCGGCCAGCTCGTAGAGCTCCGCCGCCCGGGCCGCGTCGGCCAGCGACGCCATCGCCGAGAAGTAGCGCAGACTCTTGCGCGGCACGACGTCGAGGATGTTCATCGCGCGGGCCACGTGGTGCAGGCCCTCGTCCATCCGCCCGACCTGGATGAGCATCCGGGCGGTGTCGGCCAGGATCTTGGCGTCGGTGGTCCGGGGGCCGGTCGCCGGGCCGTCGTCGGCGACCAGCTCCTGCCCGATGACCAGGGCCTCGTCGGGGCGGCCGAGCGCGCTGAGGGCGTACATCCGGCCCAGCCGGCTGACCCGGTGGGTGCGCTGGTCGCCCAGCAGGAGCAGCACGGCCTCGGCCTCGTCCGCGGCGGCCAGCGTCTCGCCGTGATGGCCGCGGATGGTCAGGTCGTGGATGCGCAGACCCATTCCCGCGTACGGGCCATAGGGCGACACGACGGCGGGCAGGTTCACGACCCTTCCCTTCGGCCGCGCCGCCCCGGACGTGAGGATTCAGCCACGCCGGCCCAGCGCGGGCCCGAGCTTCGTCGCGATGTCGGTGAGGATCTGCACGTAGTCGTCGTGCTCGAAGCTGAACGGCAGGGCGAACGCCACCTCGTCGACCTCCCGGAACCCCGCGTGCGCGTACAGCTGCTCGGCGATCTGGTCCGAGCTGCCGATCAGGTCGCGCGCGAACATCATCTTGCGCGGCCCGTGCGTGGTCGTGGTCCGGGGCGTGCGCTTGTCCACGTACTCCTGGTAGCGGGCCTTCTGCTCGGCGCTCGCGCTGTCCGTCGGGATGACCACGAGACCCTGCGAGACACGGCCGGTGGGGTGGCCGTCCCGGAAGGCCCGGACCTGCGCCGCCTGGTTCTCGGCGAAGTCCTCCGAGCCCTCGGCCCGGATCACGCTGCTGGTCAGGAAGTTCATCTTGTGCTCGGCCGCCCAGACCGCCGACCGCATGCTGGCGCCGCCGTACCACATGCGCTCGCGCAGCCCGGCCGCGTGCGGCTCGACCCGCTCGGAGAAGACCTCGACGACGCCCTGGGCGCCGGACAGGTCGGACGCCTTCTCGCCGGCGACGAAGCTGAGCAGCCGCTCGACGCGCCGGTAACTGAAATCCTCGTCGGTGTCCGGATAGAGCGCCGCCTTGACGTACTCGAAATTCATCGGCGGGCCGACGCTCACGCCCGGGTTGAGGCGGCCGCCGGAGAGCACGTCCACGGTCGCCAGGTCCTCGGCCAGGCGCAGCGGGTTCTCCCAGCCGGTCGGGATGACCGCGGTGCCGAGCTCGATGCGGCTCGTGCGCTGGGTGGCGGCCGCCAGCACCGCCACGGGCGACGAGATGCCGTACTGCAGGTGGCGGTGACGCACCCAGGCGCTGTCGAAGCCGAGCTCCTCGCCGAGCCGGATGATCTCCAGCGTCGACTCGTGCCCGGCGCGCGGGTCCTCCCGGTCGAACAGGCCGATGGTCAGGAAGCCGAGCTTCCGCAGCGGTGTCGCTTCACTGGGCACGGCGATCATCCTGCCATCCGAACGCCGGCGCCACGTCCTTGGTGATCGTCTCCAGGATCCGGGCGTTGTAGGCGACCCCGAGCTGGTTCGGCACGGTCAGCAGCACGTAGTCGGCGGCCCGGACGGCCTCGTCCCGCGCCAGCTCCTCGGCGATCTTGTCGGGTTCCCCGGTGTACGTACGGCCGAAGCGCGACCGCACGCCCTCCAGCAGCCCGACCTGGTCCTGGTTGTCGTCGTTGCCGAAGTAGAGCCGGTCGATGTCCTCGGTGATCGGCAGCACGCTGCGCGACACGGACACCAGCGGCTCGCGCTCGTGGCCCGCCTCCTGCCACGCCTTGCGGTAGAGCTCGATCTGCTCGGCCTGCAGCTGGTCGAACGGCACGCCGGTGTCCTCGCTCAGCAGCGTCGAGCTCTGCAGGTTCATCCCGCGCTCCGCGGCCCACTGGGCGGTGGCCCGGGTGCCGGCGCCCCACCACACCCGGTCACGCAACCCCGGCGACTGCGGCTGGATCGCCAGCCCGCCGCTGATGCCACCGGTGCGGGCCGGGTCCGTACGAGCCACGGCCGCCCCGCTGATCGCCGCGAGGAAGATCTCGGTCTTCTGCCGCGCGTCGTCGGCCGCCGTCCGGCCCTCGCCCGGGACATAGCCGAACGCCTCCGCCCCGCGCAGCGCCGTCTCGGGGGATCCCCGGCTCACGCCCAGCTGCAGGCGGCCGCCGCTGATGAGATCTGTGGCGGCGGCCTCCTCCGCGGCGTAGAGGGGGTTCTCGTACCGCATGTCGATGACGCCGGTGCCCATCTCGATCCGGCTGGTCCGCGCGGCGATCGCCGCCAGCAGCGGATAGGGCGCGGCCAGCTGCCGCTCGAAGTGGTGGACCCGGACGAACGCCCCGTCGACGCCCAGCTCCTCGGCCGCCTGGGCGAGCTCGACGGTCTGCAGCAGGGAGTCGGCGGCGCTGCGCGTCTGCGAGCCGTTGACGTCGCGCCAGTGCCCGAAGGACAGGAACCCGATCTTCTTCTTCACGTGAAGCGTCAACCTTTCCGGACCGCCCGGTCATTCCCTGATCCGTTGCTGCCTGCCGTCCGTATCTTCTCGCGTGAAGAGCAACATGGTGGCGCTGGCCGCCGCCTTGGCCTCGAGCGGCCTGCTGCTCGGGCTGCCGGCGGCCGGTCCGGCCCGCGACGAGACGCCCGCGCCGGTGGCTGTGGCCTGGCCCACCGCGCAGCGGGCGGCGCTGCCGGCGACGCTGCCGGACGGGACGGCTTATCAGCCGATCTTCTTCCAGGACGCGCGGACCTCGGTGGGCACGGCACCCTCGCCGGACGGCAAACAACTGCGGCTTCTGGTACGCACGGAGGCGCGCGTTCGCGTGTTGCGCTCGTTGCCCGATGCCGTCAACCCCTCGTTCCAGGCGGTGACCGGGTCGGGTACGACGCTGGCGTGGATCGAGAACGCCGGCGCCTTGTCGTTGTGGACGGCTGACGCGTCGACGGTTCGGCGGGTGACCGTCGATGTCGGAAATTTCCGGTCCTATCGGTCGTCTGGTGATCTTGAGGTTGTCGATGGGCAGGCGCACTGGGTAGCGGGGGACAAATCGGGCGGGACGTCGGTGCGGTCCGTGGCGCTGAGCGGCGGCCCGGTGTCGGGGCGTGTTCTGCCGGGTTCGTGGCGGGTGACGGGCTGGCCGTGGCTGGTGGACGGCGTCACCGACACCCGGGGCGCCTCGGTGCTGCGCAATGCCGTGACGGGCGAGCAACGGCCGATCACCCGGACGGCGCGGGCGTCGACCGAGTGCAGCCCCGACTACTGCCGCGTGGTGTCGATCGACGACGACGGCTGGAGCCGCATCGAGCTCATGCACCCCGACGGCAGCAACCGCTCCACGATCGCCGAGGGCGACGTCAACACGGCCGTCGTCGACGTGGCGCCACTGGGGCGCTTCGAGCTGTGGGTGCGGATCGGCAAGACCTCCGAACTGACCGGCAACGCCGAGCTCCTGGTGCACGAGATCGCCACGAACCGCACGGTGCAGATCAGTCAGGACGCGGGCCAGATCACGTACCGGAACGGGGTGGTGTCCTGGACGGCCGGGAGCCTGACCACCTTCGTCCGCCACAGCCTGGATCTGCGGACGATCCCCGGTGCCCCTTGAGGTGACCCGGCACCCCTCAGAGTGAGGCGCATCGACGGCACCACCGGCGACTGAGCAGACCGAGCTTGCCGGCCGGCGCCGCGCGGCATCACTCGGCCATCCGGTCGTTCTCCGGCAGCTTCCGGTGACCCCTGGCGCTTGCCAGCGCTTGTTCCAGGCGGCTCGCGAGCTCGAGGAAATCAGCTCGCTGAGCGCCGGTGAGAGCCCCGGCCATCGCACTTTCCACCGTCGACCACAGGTTGACGACGTCGGGGCGCAGCGCCCGGCCCCGCTCGGTCAGCGACACGATCATGGCTCGTTTGTCCTTCTCGGCCGGGCTCCGGGTGACGAGGCCCGTCTGTTCCATGCGCCGGATGGAGCGCGAGATGGTGGAGTGGTCGGACCGGAGGGCCCGCTGCAGCTCGGTGTGGGTCTGGCCGTCCTGGTCGTAGAGCTGCAGAAGGATCAGCTCCTGGCCGGGATAGAGCCCGAGCCCGGCCAGCAGGTCGGTGCCGAGGTTGTGCAACGCGCGCCAGAGCGCGAGCGTGCTGAAGCTCATCGGCGCCAGCGGAGACAGTGCCGATCGGGTGTGTTGGCCCGTGTCGTCGGCGGCCATGAACGTCCTCCTTCAGTGTGATCACTGCCACTTTGCGTTATAGGGCCGGCCACACAATTATGTGTCTAGCCAAACATTCATGTGGCCAGACACATATTGCTCAGGAGGTGAGCTTAGTGAGAGCCATCCAGATGAGCGAGACCGGCCCGCTCGAGGTGCTTCAGCTGGTCGAGCTCCCGGACCCGCAACCGGGGCCGGGCGAGGTGCTGATCCGGGTCGAGGCTGCCGGCGTCAACTTCATGGACATCATGAGGCGCAAAGGTCTGCCCTTCGACGTTCCGACACCGCTGCCGTTCGTCCCGGGAGGAGAGGTCGCCGGCACCGTGGTCGCGCTCGGTGAAGGCGTCACGGACCTGGCCGTCGGTGCCCGGGTCTTCGGGCAGTCCGGCCGGCTGGCCGACGGTGGCTACGCCGAACTGGCCGTCGCCGGGGCCGGCGGGCTCTTCCCGGCACCTGCCGGCCTGGAGTCCGAACGCGCAGCCGGCCTGTTCGTCGCCACGACCGCGGCCGTCATGCTGATCGGCGCGGCCCGGCTGAGCCCGGGAGAGACCGTGTTCGTGCCCGCCGCCGCCGGTGGACTGGGCAGCTGGACGGTGCAGATCGCCAAGGCCCTCGGCGCGACCGTCATCGCCGGGGCCGGCAACGAGGAGAAGCGGAGGATCGCGGTCGAGCTCGGCGCGGACCACGCCGTGGACTACCACGCACCGGGCTGGGCCGACGAGATCCGGCGGCTCACCGGCGGCCGAGGCGTCGATGTGGCGCTGGAGCTGATCGGCCCGGGCCACCTGGGCGAGACGCTGTCCGTCCTGGCGCCGTTCGGCCGGGCCGTCACCTACGGCTATGTCTCCGGCCATGACAGCCCGATCGACTCCACGGCGATGAAACTGTCGCTGTTCAATCCCGCCCCGGGCCACGAGCTGATCGGCTTCAACGTCGGCTACTGGTACTCCGGCCGCCCCCAGGAGACGGGGGCCGCCGCCGCGCGGCTGATGAGCTGGCTGGCCGACGGCACGGTCACCGGTCCGCGAGTCACCAGCTTCCCCCTGGCCGAAGCCGCTGCCGCGCAGGACCTGCTGGAGCGCGGTACGAACATCGGCAAAGTCGTCCTCGTCCCCTGAAACCCCGATCCCTGAAGGAGAAATCGCATGACTGTGGTGTTCGTGCACGGCGTTCCCGAGAGCTCGGCCATCTGGACCAACCTGATCGGCGAGCTGGAGAAGCGGGGTGTGACCGAGACGGTGCTGCTGTCCCCGCCCGGGTTCGGTGCGCCTCTGCCGCCCGCTTTCCGCGCCGACGTGAACGGCTACCGCGACTGGCTGATCGCCGAGCTCGAGCGTTTGGGCGAGCCGGTGCACCTGGTCGGGCACGACTGGGGCGGAGCTCACGTCATCAACGTGGCCATGACCCGCCCCGATTTGTTGCGGAGCTGGACGAGCGACACGATCGGCGTGTTCGATCCCGGCTATGTCTGGCACGACCTGGCCCGGAGCTGGCAGACCGAGGGAACGGGCGAGGCCGTCGTCGCCCGCATGTTCGGCGCGACGCCGGAAGAGAAGACCGCGAGCATGATGTCGTTCGGCATGGACCGGACGACTGCCGGGCAGATTGCTGCCGCCCAGGACGCCGACATGGGCCGCGCGGTGCTCAGTCTGTACAGGTCGGCGAAGCAACCGGTGCTGGCCGACCTCGGTCGCGATCTGGACAGGGCCAGGGCGCGCCCCGGACTCGCCCTGGCCGCGAGCGACGATTACCAGGTGGGCTCCACGCAGCAACGGCACCAGGCGGCCGCGCTGGCGGGGGCGCAGCTCGAGACCCTCGACGGAGCCGGGCACTTCTGGCCGGCGCAGGCCCCCGCCGCGGCCGCCGCCGTGATCGCGACGTTCCTGGCCGCCGTCGCCGGCGCCGAAGGGGACCACACCGCATGAGTGACATCGACCGGCTCGTCACCCGGTACATCGGCACCTGGAACGACCCCGATCCCGCTCACCGGCGGGCCGAGATCGACGCGGTCTGGGAGCCGGACGGCCGGTACGTCGACCCGGTCAACGCCGCGACCGGCCCGGAGCAGATCGACGCCGCGATCGCCGGCTTCCAGGCGCAGTTCCCCGGCGTGACCTTCCGGATCCTCGGAGCGATCGACACCCACCACGACCTGGCCCGGTTCGGCTGGGCCTTCGGCCCCACGGACGGTGAACCGATCACCACCGGCACGGACGTGCTCCTGCACACCGCGCACGGCCGCATCGCCCGGGTGTACGGCTTCTTCGAACACGCCGGCTGACGCCCCGGGCCTGCGCCCGCTGCACCGGCCTGGTCAGAAGAGGCTGAGCTGGCCCGGGGTGGGGTCGCGGCGGCCGGACATGCCGCCGCGGATGACCCAGGGGCGCAGGTCGGGCAGCGGATCCTCCTCGCGCGGCTCCGGCTCGCGCTGGGGCGGGACGCCGCCGGTCAGGGCCCACAGGGACGGGCCCAGGTTGATGCCGCGTTCGCGGAGGGCGATGCGCATGGTGGCCAGCCGCAGCGGCAGGCGGGCGGACTCGGGGTCGGGGACGGGCAGGTCGGCCCGCATGCGCATGATGCTGCGGTTGCGCTCCACCCTTTCCCGTACGCCTTCCGCTCGCAGTTGTCCCGCGGCCTTCGCGCCCACCGCCTCCCGGACCAGGCCGTCCTCACCCGCGTCCAGCGCCGCCCACACCTGGTCCACCGAGCCGAACGCGGCGAGCAGCTTGGCGGCCGTGGCGGTGCCGAACCCGCGCACGCCGGGCAGGTTGTCCGACGGGTCGCCGCGCAGGGCCGCGAAGTCCCTGTACTGGGCGGCCGTGACGCCGTAGAGCTCGGTGAGGCCGGCCGGGTCGACCAGGACCGCCTCGTCCATGCCGCCGTTGCGGACGCGCAGGACCGAGGTGCTGTCGTCGATGAGGGCGAACGCGTCGCGGTCGCTGGTCATGAGCACCGAGCGCCAGCCCCGGGCCCGGGCGGCGGCGGCGCTGCTGGCCAGGACGTCGTCGGCCTCGTAGCCGGGCGGGCAGACCGTGCGGACGCCGGCGCTGGTCAGCAGGCCGGGGGCACCCAGCAGCTGCTCGGCGAGGTCGGCGGCCTTGGCCGGGCGGTGCGCCTTGTACTCGGCGAACTCGGTGCGCCGGGCCGACTCGTGCGGGCAGTCGAAGCCGACGACCAGCGCGTCGGGCCGCAGATAGGCCGCGGCCCGCGCGATGAATCCGATCAGCCCGCGCAGCGCCCAGATCGGCCGCCCGTCGCCGTCGGTCCAGCCGTCCCCGGCCCCCGCGTGGTAGGCCCGGTGCACCAGGCTGTTGCCGTCGAGCACGAGCAGCAGGGGAGCGGGGGCCACCGGAGCAGCTTACGTCCTAGCTGACGAGCGGCTTGAGCGCCGCTCCCGCCGCGGCGACGACGCCCGGCTCGTGCCCGTTGGCGATCATGTTGATGGTCAGGCCGGTGACGCCCTGGCCGAGCACCTTCTCGTGCAGCTGCTCGGCGACCTCCTCGGGCTGGCCGGCGAAGGTCCCGGGCCGGGCCCCGCCGCCCAGGTGAACCGACGCCAGGTAGCTGGTCGCGAGCGTCGCCGGGTCGCGGCCGATCTCCTCGCAGCGCTGCTTGAGCACGCTCACCTTGCGGCCCAGATCGTCGAGGGCGCAGATGATGTTCATGTGGTCGGCGAACCGCGCCGCCAGCCGGAACGTCTTCTGCTCCCCGCTGCCGCCCAGCATGATCGGCACGTCGTCCCGGTGCCGCGGGTTGTTCATGGCGTTGCGCGCCTGGTACCACTTGCCCTCGACCGTCGGCTCCTCGCCCTTGAGCATCGGCGCGATGATCGTGAGGGCCTCCTCGAGCCGCTCGAAGCGCTGCCCGAAGGTGCCGAACTCGTAGCCGAGGTCGTGGTGCTCCCGCTCGTACCAGCCGGCCCCGATGCCGAGGATCGCCCGGCCGTGCGAGACCACGTCGAGGGTGGTCACGGTCTTGGCCAGCATCGCCGGATTCCGGTACGTGTTCCCGGTCACCAGCGCCGACAGCTGGATCGCCGACGTGGCCGTGGCCAGCGCGCCCAGCGTCGTGTAGGACTCGAGCATCGGCTGCTCCGGCGTCCCGATGCCGGGCAGCTGGTAGAAGTGGTCCATCACCAGCACGGTGTCGAAGCCGGCGCCCTCGGCCTCGCGGGCCTGCGCCACCACCGTGTCGAAGATCTGCCCGCCGGTCGCGCCGGGGTAGGTGAAGTTGGGGATCTGGTACCCGAGTCGGATCGTCACCGTCGCGCTCCTGAATGTAAGTGGGCTCTCACTTGGTAATGTAAGAGACCACTTACACGCCCGCAAGCAAAGGATGATGCCGTGTCCCGGAGGGGGTACCACCACGGCGATCTGCGCGCCGCCCTGATCGCCACGAGCTTCGAGGAGCTGGCCGAGCAGGGCCTGCCCCGCTTCTCCGTGGCCGCCGTGGCCCGCCGCCTGGGCGTGAGCACCGCCGCCCCCTACCGGCACTTCCCCGACCGCGACCGCCTCCTCGCCGCGGTCTCGTCCGTCGCCGCCCACGACCTGCGCGCCGAGATCGCCACCGCCGCCGCGGCCGCCGGTCACGACCCGCGCCACCGGTTCGCCGCCGCGGCCGCCACCTATGTCCGCTTCGTCGCCCGCACCGGCGCCGGCTTCGACGTCATCTTCGCCGCCGAGCTCTACGCCGTCACCGACCCCGAGCGCACCGAGCGCACCCGCGCCCTCATGACCGATCTGCTGACAGTCACGGCCGAGGCCTGCGCCGGCCCTCCCGAGGAGACCGTGCGCCTGGTCGAGGCGATGATCGCCACCGCGCACGGCTACACGACGCTGTTCACCACCGGCTTCTGGCGCCGCGCGGGCACGCCCCTCGACGAGATCGCCGACCGCGCCGCCGCCGCGGCCCGGTCCCTCCTGGCCTGACGAGCGGCCTGACGAGCGGCTGTGCCGGCGCCAGCATTTCTAGCGATGCTAGGGTGAGGGCATGTCGGTACGGGAACGCAAGGAGCGCGAACGAGCGGAACGCGAGCGCCTCATCGTGGCCACGGCCCGCGAGCTCGCCGAGCAGCAGGGCTGGGACGCGGTCACCACCCGCCGGCTGGCCGAGCGCATCGAGTACAGCCAGCCCGTCCTCTACAGCCACTTCCGCGGCAAGCGCGAGATCATCGGCGCCGTCGCCCTGCAGGGTGCCGCCGAGCTGGCCGCCGACATCCGCGCCGCCACTGCCGCCGCCGACGGCCCGCGCGCCCGGGTCACCGCCCTCGCCCGCGCCTATCTCGGCTTCGCCGCGGGCCACCCGGCGGTCTACGACGCCATGTTCCAGCTCGACGGCGGCCTGGCGTTCGCCCGCGAGGACACCCCGGAGCCGCTGAAGGACGCCTTCGCCGCCCTCCAGGAGACGCTCCGCGAGTCGGCCGGCGCCGGCGTCGACCCGGGCCTGTTCACCGAGCTCTTCTGGGCGGCCCTCCACGGCCTGGCCACCCTGACCCGCGCCGGCCGCCTGCCCCCCGAGGACACCGAGCGCCGGACCGCCCTGCTCGTCGACCGGCTCGCCGTGCTCTGACCCTCACGGTCCGGACGGGTCGTCGTCCACCCGGCCCGCGGCCGACTGCGCCCCGACCAGCGCGAGGATCGCCGCCACCAGCACCGGGATGCCGATCGAGGCGAGCCCGAGCACGCCGAGCACCAGCAGCAGGCCCCCGGCGACGAGCAGGACCAGCCGCCGCCGGGGGGCCGTGCGGATCACGCCGTACGCCGAGAGCAGGGCGGCGGCGACGAGCCCGCCGGCGAAGAGCGGGTCGCCCCGGGTGAGGACGACGGCGGCCATCAAGGCGGCGACGACCGCGGCGGCGCCGGCCCGGACATCGACGAGGGTCCACCTGTGCATGGCTCATCCTCGCATCGGCGGTCCGGACGATCGAGGTCTTGCCTGGCGCGGATTCGGTGGCAGGATGGCCTTGCGACGCCCGATACCGCATCCTGGAGGCCGGATGAGCGCCAAGATCGTGCTGCCCAACGTCATCGGCGGGGAGGCGGTGGCCCCGGCCGACGGGCGCTACTCGGACCTGGTCGACCCGTCCACCGGGGACGTGTTCGCGAGCGCGCCGGTCTCCGACAGCCAGGACGTCGACCGGGCGATGCGGGCGGCGGGCGACGCCTTCGAGAAGTGGCGCGACACCACGCCGGCCGACCGGCAGCGGGCCCTGCTCAAGTTCGCCGACCTGGTCGAGGCGCACGCCGACGAGCTCGTCCAGCTGGAATCGCGGAACACGGGCAAGCCGATCGGGCTCACCGCGAGCGAGGAGCTGCCGCCCGCGGTCGACCAGATCCGGTTCTTCGCCGGGGCGGCGCGGCTGCTGGAGGGCCGGTCGGCGGGGCAATACCTGGCTGGTTACGAGAGCTACGTGCGCCGGGAGCCGATCGGGGTGTGCGCGCAGGTCACGCCCTGGAACTATCCGCTGATGATGGCGGTGTGGAAGCTCGCCCCGGCGGTGGCGGCGGGCAACACCGTGGTGCTCAAGCCGTCCGACACCACCCCCCTGACCACCGTACGGCTGGCCGAGCTGGCCGCCGAGGTCCTGCCGCCCGGCGTGGTCAACGTGGTGTGCGGCGACGTGCACACCGGCCGGGATCTCGTGGCCCACAAGCTGCCGCAGCTCGTGTCGATCACCGGCAGCGTGCGGGCGGGGCGCGAGGTGGCGGCGGCCGCGGCGAACGATCTCAAGCGCACCCACCTCGAGCTCGGCGGCAAGGCGCCGGTCGTGGTCTTCGACGACGCCGACGTGGAGGCCGCGGCCACCGCGATCGCCGAGGCGGGCTATTTCAACGCGGGGCAGGACTGCACCGCCGCGACCCGGGTGCTGGCCGCGCCCGGGGTGCACGACGACTTCGTGGCCGCGCTGACCGAGCAGGCCAAGAGCACCCGCACCGGCGCGCCGGACGACGCGGACGTGCTCTACGGCCCGCTCAACAACGCGCGCCAGCTCGACCGGGTCGCCGGCTTCCTCAACCGGCTGCCCGGACACGCCACGGTCGAGGCCGGCGGGTCCCGGCAGGGCCACCGCGGCTACTTCTACACGCCGACGGTCGTCTCCGGCCTGCGTCAGAGCGACGAGATCATCCAGGACGAGGTGTTCGGGCCGGTCATCACCGTGCAGCGTTTCAGCGACGAGGACGAGGCCGTGCGCTGGGCCAACGGCGTCGAGTACGGCCTCGCGTCCAGCGTCTGGACCCGCGACCACGGCCGGGCGATGCGCATGACGCAACGGCTCGACTTCGGCTGCGTGTGGGTCAACTGCCACATCCCGCTCGTCGCGGAGATGCCGCACGGCGGGTTCAAGCACTCGGGCCACGGCAAGGACCTCTCCGCGTACGGGCTGGAGGACTACACCCGCGTCAAGCACGTCATGCACCACGTGGGGGAGTGACGTGCCGTCGTCCGGCGAGGTCCACAAGCGACGGCTCGCGGCGGTCGCCCGCGGCGTCAGCTCGGTGCTTCCCGCGTACGTGGAAAGCGCCGCAGGCGGGTCTGTGCGCGATGTCGACGGGCGCGAGTGGATCGACTTCGCCTCCGGCATCGCCGTCACCAGCGTGGGCAACAGCGCGCCGCGCGTCGTCGAGGCGGTGCGCGAGCAGCTCGAACGGTTCACGCACACCTGCTTCATGGTGGCGCCCTACGAGTCGTACGTGAGCGTCTGTGAGCAGTTGATCGCGCTGACGCCGGGCAGCTTCGAGAAGCGGGCCGCGCTCTTCAACTCCGGGGCCGAGGCGGTGGAGAACGCCGTCAAGATCGCGCGGCACGCCACCGGGCGCCCGGCCGTCGTCGTGTTCGACCACGCCTACCACGGCCGGACCAACCTGACGATGGCGCTGACCGCGAAGGCGATGCCCTACAAGCACCGCTTCGGCCCGTTCGCGCCGGAGATCTACCGCGTGCCGATGTCCTACCCGCTGCGCGACGGCGGGCTGAGCGGCCCCGACGCGGCGATCCGGGCCATCGACACCATCGAGAAGCAGGTCGGCGGGGCCAACGTCGCGGCGCTGGTCATCGAGCCGATCCAGGGGGAGGGCGGCTTCGTCGTGCCGGCCCCCGGCTTCCTGAGCGCCCTCGCGGCGTGGGCCCGCGGCGCCGGCGCGGTGTTCGTGGCCGACGAGATCCAGACCGGCTTCTGCCGTACGGGCTCCTGGTTCGCCTCCGAGCACGAGGGCATCGAACCGGACCTCGTCACCACCGCCAAGGGCATGGGCGGTGGCCTGCCCATCGCGGGCGTCGTGGGGCGGGCCGAGCTCATGGACGCCGTCCACGCCGGGGGCCTCGGCGGCACGTACGGCGGGAACCCGCTCGCCTGCGCCGCCGCCCTGGCCGCCGTGGAGACGATGCGCGAGCTGGATCTCGCGGCTGCCGCCCGTACCCTCGAAGGGCAGGTGCTCCCCGCCCTGAGCGACCTCGCCGCACGCGACCCGGGCATCGCCGAGGCTCGCGGCCGGGGGGCGATGCTCGCGCTCGAGTTCGTCCGCCCGGGCACCCTCGACCCGGACCCCGTCCGCACCGCCGCCGTCGCCCGCGCCTGCCACGACGCCGGCCTGCTGATCCTCACCTGCGGCACCTACGGCAACGTCCTGCGCCTGCTCCCACCCCTGGTCATCGGCCCGGCCGACGTCGCCCGCGGCCTCGACATCATCAGGACGGCCGTCGCCCGCCCGTGACCGCCGCCGCCTCCTCCTCCTCGCCACGCGCTGATCACGGCTTGCGGCCCACGCCCACGAAATTGTCCAGCGGCGTGGCCGCGCCGTCGTCCGGCCGCCGGCGCGTGACGTCCACGAGCCCCGGCTCGACCAGGTCGACGCCATCCCGGTCGCCCGCGGAAGACGCGGTGCGTCACCCGGCACTTCCGGCCGTGCGTCACCCGGCCGCGTTCCGGCCGTGCGTCACCCGGCCGCGTTCCGGCCGTGCGTCACCCGGCTCCCGGACCCTGGTCGAGGGCCGCTCGCATCGTCGCCACGCACTCGTCGCGGGCCCGGTCGACGCGTTCGCGGCCGTAGTGCTCGTCGAGGTTCATCTGGGCGTCGGTGGTGCGGACCGGCTTCTGCCAGGCGGCCTTCATCTGGGCGCCGACCTCGGCCTTGGCCTCGTTGGCGAGCTGCCGATAGGCGGCGGCGACCGCGGGCGCCTCGATGTCGAGCAGCGCCTGGTGGAAGGCGAGCCGTGAGTAGATGCGGCTGACCTCCTCGGTGAGCTGCTGGCGACCCTCCAGTGTGCCCGGCCACCGCCGGATCCGGTACGGCATCTCGGCGTAGTCCTCGATGACGCTCAGCGCCTCCCCGAACGCGAGGGCCCGGCGCTCCCGGCGGGCGGCGCGCCGGTTCAGCGCGTACGTGAGCAGGGCGACGAGCGCGGCGCCGAAGATCGCGATGACCGGCGCGAGCACCGCCGTCGTCTGCGCGGCCGTCCAGTTCATGTGCGGGTACCGCCCGGGACGTCAGACCTCGTGAAGGACGTCGATGATTCTGGCAGCCGCGCCGGGCGTCCACTGATCCGGGCCCGGCCCGAAGATGCGGTTGATGCCGTTCTGGCAGAGCAGCCCCGCGAACGTCGCCGGCTCCTCGCGATGGCACCGCTGCAACCACGCGAACGGGGCCCCGGTCCGGTAGACGTGATCGGGCACATTGAACAGCAGGCACTCGAGCAGATAGGACGGTGCGTCGACCAGGCCGGCCGCCGTCCGGGCCCGCTTGGCCGCCCTGACGGCTGCCTTGAACCGCCCGCCCGTACGCGCGTCCTTGGTGTTGCCCCGCATCCGGTGCTGCTTCGGGAAGTTGACGATCGGCCGCCCCTCGAGGTCCCGGAAGAACACGCCGCCCGGACCGTGCTCGACCGCCACCAGCACGTCGACCATCTCCCCGAACAACGACCCCGGATCGTCGACGTTAAGACACCGCCGCCCCATCCGCACGACATGCGACTCGCCGAGCGTGGCGAGCACGTCGTCCCGGAACTCCTCCCACCCGTAGCCGTCGCCGATGCCGGCCGCCGTCAGCATGAGCACGAGATCGACGTCACTGCCCTGCTCGACGGCCGTCCCGTTCACCCGCGAGCCCTGGGCGAAGATCTCATAGGGCCGGGCCAGTGCCCCCAGCCCCCGCCGCAGCTCACCCTCGGCCCACGCCACGAGGAAGGCGTCATCGCCGCCGGTCACCTCCGGCAGCCGGAGCATCGCGGCAGTCATGCTCCCATTATGCGCCGCCCCGAGCCCCCGGCCAGGCCGGTCGGGGGCTCGGGGCCCGGCACTCACACCCGCCGGATCAGCACACTTGTCTTCGGCCCCGCGGCCTCCGCCAGGTGCCGGATGTCGTCGGGATCCGAGGTGTAGACCACTGCCCCTCTCAACAGGGCGAGGCTGACAACCATGGCATCCACGACGTCACTGGTTCCGGCTTGGCCGCAGAGTTCGCCGGCCGCTTTCGCCACCTCTCCGACATCGATGTCCTCGCAGCCTTGGAGAAATCTGCTGAGGAGGACCTGCTTGCGCGGATCCCGCCAGGTCTGCGCGAGGACGACCGAGGGAACCAGGGGCTTCCTGCCCTCGCGGATGGCCTTCCGATGCGCCGCCCAGATGCGGTGGCCCGCGCTCTCAGCCGCGATCAAGGCCCCGGCGTCGTACATCACGACGGGGGTGCCCTGGATGCCTGTCATCGGCGGTACCGCTTCTCGATCTCGGCGGCCCTGTCTTTGACCCGCGCCTCGTCGAACACCTCACGAAGGGCGGGGTCGATTTCCTGATCCTGCTCGAATTCGCGCTGAGTCCGCAGAATGTCCAGCTCTCTCCGGACGGCACCCTTCACGAGCTGAGAGACACTGACGTCGAGTTCGAACGCCTCCTCCTTGAGCGAGGCCACCAGCCCTTCGGGCAGCGTGATCGCGATCCTCTTGTTCCCCACCCCGGCACCGTACTGCGATACGGGGGCTACCAGCTCGGTGTCGGTCCGAGCATCTGTGACGCTCATGCGGCGTCACCTCCGGCCCACGGGATTTGTCCCGAGATGCGTGCGCTTCTCATGGCTCAGGACCTTACGCACGCCTATAGTCGCGACGCAACTGTGCATGAGGATCGGCAATGCTACGTGGCCGCGTGCTGGTGCCCGGCTCATGGAACGAGGAGACTGCCGGGTGGCGAAGACAGCAGTCCTGCGGAAACCCTTGCCAAAGCTGATCCAAGCTGCGATAAACGTAGGGACACGCGCCGATGTCCCCTGATTCCGTAGATCCCCTAGACTCGCTCCGTGACCGACCAGGCCCTGGACCACATCAACAAGCAGATCATCGAGCACCTCCAGCGCGACGGCCGCATGTCCTACGCGACGCTCGCCAAGGAGATCGGGCTGTCCGAGGCCGCGGTGCGCCAGCGCGTGCAGCGGCTGCTCGACAACGGCCTCATGCAGATCGTGGCCGTCACCGACCCGCTGACGCTGGGCTTCGCCCGGCAGGCGATGGTCGGCGTCAAGGTGCTGGGTGACATGCGCCGCGTCGCCGACGAGATCGCGGCGATCCCCGAGGTCGACTACGTGGTGATCTGCGCCGGCGGCTACGACATGCTCGTCGAGCTGGTGTGCACCGACGACGAGCACCTGCTGGAGCTGCTCAACGACAAGATCCGGGCGGTCGGGGGGGTGTCCGCCACCGAGACGTTCATGTACCTCAAACTCGCCAAACAGACCTACGCATGGGGAACGAGATGACCCAGGATCTGTCCGCCGCCGCCCGCGACCATCTGTGGATGCACTTCACCCGCCTGTCCTCGTACGACAAGGAGCCGGTCCCGGTCATCGTGCGCGGCGCCGGCCCGTACCTCTATGACCAGGCCGGGAAGCGCTATCTGGACGGGCTGTCGGGATTGTTCGTGGTGCAGGCCGGGCATGGCCGCACCGAGCTGGCGGAGGCCGCGGCCAAGCAGGCCGCCGAGCTCGCCTACTTCCCGATCTGGTCCTACGCGCACCCGAGCGCGGTGGAGCTGGCCGAGCGCCTGGCGAGCCTGACGCCCGGGGACCTCAACCGCGTGTTCTTCACCACGGGTGGCTCCGAGGCGGTCGAGACCGCGTGGAAGCTCGCGCGCAACTACTTCAAGCTCACCGGCAAGCCGATGAAGACCAAGGCGATCTCGCGGGCGGTCGCCTATCACGGCACCACGATGGGCGCGCTGTCGATCACCGGGCTGCCCCTGCTCAAGCAGCAGTACGAGCCGCTGGTCCCGAGCACGAGCCGCGTGCCGAACACCAACTTCTACCGGCGGCCCGACCAGTCGCTGAGTTCCGAGGAGTTCGGCATCTGGGCGGCGGACCGGATCGCCGAGGCCATCGAGTTCGAGGGGCCCGACACGGTCGCCTGCGTCTATCTGGAGCCGGTGCAGAACGCGGGCGGGTGCTTCCCGCCGCCGCCCGGTTACTTCCAGCGGGTGCGCGAGATCTGCGACCGTTACGATGTGCTGCTCGTCTCCGACGAGGTGATCTGCGCCTTCGGCCGGCTGGGGGAGTACTTCGGGGCGCAGCGCTACGGTTACACCCCCGACATCATCACCTGCGCCAAGGGCATGACCTCCGGGTACGTACCCCTGGGCGCGATGATCGCGTCGGAGCGCCTGGTCGAGCCGTTCCTGACGGGCAACGCGTCGTTCGCGCACGGCATCACCTTCGGCGGGCACCCCGTCGCGTCGGCCGTCGCCCTGACCAACCTGGACATTTTCGAGCGCGAGGACCTCAATGGTCACGTACGCGAGAATTCCGCGCTCTTCCGCTCCTATCTCGACCGCCTCACCGACCTGCCGATCGTCGGTGACGTCCGGGGCGACGGGTTCTTCTTCGGGATCGAGCTGGTCAAGGACAAGGCGACCCGCGAGACGTTCGACGACGACGAGTCCGACCGGCTGCTGCGCGGGTTCCTGTCCAAGGCGCTCTTCGACGCCGGGCTCTACTGCCGCGCGGACGACCGGGGCGACCCCGTGGTGCAGCTCGCGCCGCCGCTGGTCTGTGACGAGTCGCACTTCGCCGAGATCGAGCAGATCCTGCGGACCGTGCTGAGCGAGGCATGGACCCGGATCTGACGTCCTGGTGGCTGCGCACGCTCGAGCCGTTCGAGCGGCGTGCGCCGCTGCCGGGGGACACGAGCGCCGACGTCGTGATCGTCGGCGGCGGCTACACCGGGCTGTGGACCGCCTATTATCTGGCCGCCCTGGCGCCGGCGAAGCGCATCGTCGTGCTCGAGGCCGAGTACGCGGGTTTCGGCGCTTCGGGGCGCAACGGGGGCTGGTGCAGCGGGCTTTTCCCCGTACCGGCGGAGAAGCTGGCGCGGCGCTACGGCCCGGACCAGGCGGCGGCGATGGCCAAGCACCTGGCCGACGCGGTCGACGAGGTCGGCCGGGTCGCCGCCGCTGAGGACATCGACTGCCACTACGCCAAGGGCGGCACGATCACGCTGGCCCGCACGCCCGCCCAGCTGCGGCGCGCCCGCACGTCGCCCGGCTTCCTCGACGCCCCGCGGGCCGCGGCGATCTGCGGCGCGACCGACGTGCTCGGCGGCACCTACAGCCCGGACTGCGCGGCCCTGCATCCCGCGCGCCTGGTCCGCGGCCTGGCCGACGCCGCCGAACGCCGGGGCGTGACGATCCACGAGGGCACGCGGGCACTCTCGCTGGCCCGCGGCGAGGTCACCACGGATCGCGGCACGGTGCGGGCGCCGGTCGTGGTCCGCGCGCTCGAAGGCTACACCGCCGCCCTGCCGGGTCACCGCCGCGCGCTCGCCCCGGTCTACTCGCTCATGATCGTGACGGCCCCCCTCGACCCCGCGACCTGGGCGCGCATCGGCCTGGCGCGGCGCGAGACCTTCAGTGACGAGCGACACCTGATTGTGTACGGCCAGCGCACCGCCGACGACCGGCTGGCGTTCGGCGGCCGCGGGGCGCCCTACCACTTCGGCTCGCGCGTCCGGCCCTCGTACGACAAGGAGCCGCACGTCTTCGCCGCCCTCCGCCGCACCCTCACCGAGCTGTTCGGCATCGACCCCCCGATCGAGGACAGCTGGGGCGGCCCGCTCGGCATCCCGCGCGACTGGATGCCGTCGGTGGGCGTGCGCGACGGGCTCGCCTGGGCGGGCGGATACGTGGGCGACGGCGTGGCGGCGGCCAACCTCGCCGGGCGTACGCTGGCCGACCTGATCGCGGGTGACCTGAGCGACCGGACGACGCTGCCGTGGGTCGGGCACCGCTCGCGGCGCTGGGAGCCCGAGCCGGTCCGCTGGCTCGGCATCAACGCCGCCCTGCGCGCGACCGCCCTGCGCGATGTGTGGGAGCGCCGGGGCCGATAGCATGCGCGCGTGCTTGTGCGCCGACTGCTCGCGGCCGCCGTCGTTCTCCTGATCGGGGTGACCGGCCTCACCGTGGCCGCTCCGGCGGTCACGGCGCTGGCGTGCCCCGGCTGTTACGGGCTGCGGGACCTGGGCGACGGCGTCTGGGCCGAGCGCGACGACCCGCGTTACGAGATCGCCGCCCGGGGCGCCCGCGGCCGCGTCGAGTTCTTCTGGGGCGAGCGGACGACCGATCCGCGCGTCGTCTTCTGCGCCTCGGACACCTGTTACCGGCGGCTGAGCGGAGGCTTCCAGCGGCGGGGCTGGACGGTGGTGCTGCCGCCGGAGGGTGCCACCGAGGCGGCGGCCGGGCGTGAGCTGGCGCTGGCGGAGTTCCACGACCGGGCCGGCCCGGTGGAGCGCAAGATCCCGCTCTGGTTCGCCGAGGGGCTGGCCGTGCTGGTCGCCGCCGACGACAGGTACGTGACGCCGCCGGCCCGCCGGATCGACCGCTGCCGGATCCCGTACGAGCAGGCGCTCCCCGTGGTCACCGCCGACTGGGCGGTGGCGGCGAGCGACGGGAAGGACTGGCCGTTCACGCAGGCGGGATGCCTGGTGAGCCGGTGGTCGTACAGTCACGGGGGTGCCATGGGGGTCAACAACATGATCAGCCGGCTGGAGAACGGCGCGGAGTTCGACGCGGTGTTCCGCACCGACCCGCTGCCGACGCCGGCGCTTGATTGACCCTGGGGTCAAGTTGTAAGGACTGTCACGCCTCGTCCGGGCGCCGGAAGGAGGACGATGGGAGGATGGCGATCCCACTCTCGCTCCTCGACCTCGCACCCATCGCGCCCGGGCAGAGCGCCCGCGACAGCCTCGCGGCCAGCGTCGACCTGGCCCGCGCCGCCGAGGCGGCCGGCTACCGCCGGGTGTGGTACGCGGAGCATCACAGCATGCCCTCCATCGCCTCCTCGGCCACCAGCGTGGTGATCGGCTACGTCGCCGCCCACACCGAGAGCATCCGGCTCGGCGCCGGCGGCATCATGCTGCCCAACCACTCCCCGCTGGTCATCGCCGAGCAGTTCGGCACGCTGGCCACGCTCTATCCCGACCGCATCGACCTGGGCCTCGGCCGGGCGCCGGGCAGCGACCAGGCCACCATGTACGCGCTGCGCCGCAACCCGGCCTCCGCCGAGTCCTTCCCCCAGGACGTCCAGGAGCTGCAGGGCTTCCTCGCCGGCAAGTCCCTGGTGCCCGGCGTGCAGGCGGTGCCCCGCCCCGACGCCCCGGTCCCGCTCTACATTCTCGGCTCGTCGCTCTTCGGCGCCCAGCTGGCGGCCAAGCTCGGCCTGCCCTACGCGTTCGCGTCGCACTTCGCCCCCGACGCGCTGCACCAGGCGATTCGGGTCTACCGCGACACCTTCGAGCCGTCCGAGCAGCTCGCCGAGCCCTACGCCATCGCCGGCGTCAACGTGATCGCCGCCGACGACCACGACAAGGCCGTCGACCAGATGACGAAGAGCTACCGCGCCCGCACCCGCGCCTTCATCACCCGCGGCCCGGTCGCCCGCAACTTCACCGACGCCGAGATCGACGAGTTCCTGGCCTCGCCCTCGGGCCGCCAGCTCTCCCAGATGACCCGCTACACCGCGGTCGGCACCGCCGCCGAGGTCCAGGACTATCTGGAGACCTTCGCCAAGGAGGCCGGCGCCGACGAGCTGATCACCGCCCACCACGCCCTCGACACCGCCGACCGCATCCGCTCGGTCCAGCTCACCGCCGGCCTCTGACCGCCGGCGGGTGCCTTTCCGCGCCCGCTCGCCGGTCTCCGCTACGCCCGCCGCGCTTGCTATCCGGGGCTTGTGCGCGCGGGCGTCGTGCCGGCGGCTCCCGTGCCCGCCGCCGCGGCGTCCGCGTTCGTCTCCGTTTCGCGCGCGTCCTGGGGCTTGCGCAACGCGAGGACGCGCCGGCTGGCCATCGGCAGCGCCGAGATCGCCAGCCCGGCCGTGCCCACCGCGACCCCGGCCCGGCTCCCCGCGACCTCGCCCACGACCCCCGCCAGCGCACTTCCCACCGGCAGCACCCCGTAGATCAGCAGCCGATAGCCCCCGTTGGTCCGCGCCAGCGCTCCCGGCGCCACAACCTGCCGTAGCGTCAGGGAGAGCACGTTCGCCGACCCGAGCCCGATGCCGCTCACGAACTGCACGGCCGCGAACCCCGCCGCCAGCGCCCCGCCCCGCCCCGGCAGCACCGCGAGCAGCAGGGGAGTGCCGGTCGACAACACCAGCGACACCGCGAAGGCCCGCCCGTAGCCGAGCCGGTCCGCCAGCCGCAGCGCGACCATGGTCCCGGCGAAGGCCCCGGCGCCCGCCGCGCTGAGCGCGATCCCGAACTGCCCCGCACTCAGCCCGCGTTCGGACACCGCGTACACGACCAGGTTGACAGTCAGAATCTGGAACGCCCCGTTGTAGACGGTGGCGTGCACGGTCAGCGCGCGCAGAAAGGGGTTCCCGAGCACGGTTCGCAGGCCGGAGAGGATGCCGCCCGGTGCCTCCGCGGCGACCGGTTCGGGCTCGGGCCGCCGGGCGGCCGCCACCCCTAGCGCGCTTGCCAGATAGCTCACCGCGTCGATCGCCACCGCCACGGCAGGCCCGGTGAGCTGCGCCAGCCCGCCGGCGAGCCCCGGCCCGGCCACCTGGGCGGCGGTGGTGGACCCCTGGATCGCCCGGTTCGCCGCGGGCAGGTCGTCCTCGTCGACGAGCGTGGGCACGTACGCGAACCCGCCGATCTCGAAGACCACCCCCGCCGCGCCCGCCGCGAACGCCACGGCGACCAGGAGCGGCACCGACAGAACCCCCAACCCCCACGCCACCGGTACGCCCACCAGCAGCGCCGCCCGGACCAGATCGGCCACGATCATCACCCGTCGCCGGCGCCGGCGTTCGAGCCAATGTCCCGCGAGCAGCGGCAGCAGCAGGTTGGGCAGGAACGACGCGGTCGCGATGGCCGCCACTCCCGTCGCGCCGGCGTCCAGGGTCAGCGTCGCCAGCAGCGGCAGGGCCACCGCCGTCACGTAGGACCCGGCCACGGAGATCGTGTGCCCGGCCCAGTACCGCCGGAAGTCCTGGTTGCGCCGCAGCAGCCCGGCTCGCGTTACCTTCATAGCCCCTCCAACCGGTAACGGTTACCGGAGCATGCTCTCACAGCGGTAACGTGTCCGCATGCGACAACCGGGCGACCGGGCTCCCGCCCCGGCGGCACTCGCCCTGGTCCAGGATCTGGCCAACACGATCGACATCGAGATGGCCCGCGACACCCTGCGCACCGCCGCGGACCTGGCGGCGTTCGCCGCGGCCCACGACCTACCCAGGCTGACGTTCAACGAGGCCGACCTGGCTCCCGCCGTGGACCTCCGCGAAGCCCTGCGCGATGTGTGCCAGTCCCACACCGGCGTCGACGTCCCGGATGCGACCCTCGCCCGGCTGGACGCCCTCCTGGCCGCGGCCCCCCTCCGCCTGACCCTCGACGCCACCGGCACCGCCCGCCCCGAACCCGCCCCCGGCCTCGACGGCACCCCGGCCCTGACCGCCCACGTGGCCCGCGCCATCCTCCTGGCCACAGCCGACGGCACCTGGCCCCGCCTCAAAGCCTGCAGCGCCCACCCGTGCCGCTGGGTCTACTACGACCGCAGCCCCGCCGGCCGCAGCCGCTGGTGCACCATGGCCATCTGCGGCAGCCGGGCCAAGATGCGTACCTACCGCCGCCGTCCCCAGTGACCCCGCCCGCCGTGACCGCGCCCCCTGACCCTGTCCGTGGTGACTCCGCCCATGGTGACTCCGCCCGTGGTACGCCCGTGGTGGCGCCGCCCGCGGTGACATCTCCGCCCGCAGTGACTCGCCCGGCGGTGGCTCCGCCCGCGGTGACCCTGTCCGCAGTGACTCTGCTTGCGGTGGCTCCACCCGTAGGGGTCCGCCCGCGGTGACACGCCCGTGGTGGCATCTCCGCCCGCCGTGAGCTGGCCCGTCAACGCGCCGCCGGGAACACGACCGACACGGTGAGGCCGCCGCCGCGCCGGGCCCGCGCGGTCACCACGGCCCCGTGCGCCGTCGCGATCGCCCGGATGATCGACAGACCGAGCCCGTGGTGGCCGTCGTCGGCGACCCGTCGCAGGCGCTGGAACGGCTCGAAGAGCCGGTCCACCTCAGCGGCGGGCACGACCGGTCCGGTGTTGCTCACGAGCAGCAGCGGCCGGTGGTCGATGGTTCCGGTGGACACGTCGATCGAGCCGCCCGGGATGTTGTGGTGCACGGCGTTGTCCCACAGATTGGCGACCAGCCGGGCGATGAGCGCCGGGTCGCCGCGCAGCGTGGCCGGGCGCAGCGATGCCGAGACGCGCAGGCCGGGCGCTCCTTCCCGCACGACCGGGCCGGCCACCGCGGCGAGGTCCAGCGGCGCCGTGCGGCCCAGCCCGTGCGAGCTGTCGGCCAGGGTGAGCAGCGACTCCAGCAGCCGGCCCCGGTCGCGGTTGACCCGCAGCAGCCGCTCGAAGTTCGCCCGGTACGCCGCGACGGTCGCCTCCGCGTCGATCAGCGGCTCCTCGAGCAGGGCGTGCTCGACCGTCAGCGGCGTGCGCAGCTCGTGCGCGGCATTGGCCACGAAGCGCTTCTGGGCCTCGAGGGCGCTCTCCAGCCGTCCGAGCAGTCCGTCGACGGTGTCCGCAAGGTCCTTGAACTCGTCGCGCGGACCCTCGACGGCCAGCCGCTCGTGCACGTTGGGGCCGGAGATGTGGCGGAGGCGGCCGGTCATCGCGCGCACCGGTCGCAGCATCCGCCCGGCGATCACCCACCCCGCCGCCAGCGAGAGCACGGCCATGATGGCCAGCGCGACGGCGGGCAGCAGCAGGAGGTTTGACCGGAAGCCGTCGATCTGCACCAGCGTGGCGAGGGCGACCCGGTCCGGCGCGCGGCCCACCGGCACGGCAACCGCGGGGAGGCTGCGCGACAGGAGCACGATGATGCCCAGCAGGACGACGCCGGAGCCGACCGCCGCCGCGCAGTAATACAGCGTCAGCCGCCACCGGAGCCGATTGACCCGCATGTCAGATCCGGTATCCGGCGCGGGCCACGGTCACGATCAGCGGCGGGTCGCCGAGCTTGGCGCGCAGCCGGTTGACCGTCGCCTTGACGGTCGTGGTGAACGGGTCGGTGGCCTCGTCCCAGACGTGGTCGAGCAGCTCCTCCGCGGAGACCACGCGCCCGGCGGCGGTGAGCAGGTGCTCGAGGACGGCGAACTCCTTCGGGGTCAGCGCCAGCCTCGCCCCGGCCCGGGTGGCCGTGCGCTGCGCCGGATCCACGCGCAGGTCGCCGTGGACCAGGACCGGCGGGGTGGCGGGCGCCGCACGCCGGGCCACCGCGCGGATCCGGGCGACCAGTTCCGCGTACGCGAATGGCTTGGGCAGGTAGTCGTCGGCGCCCAGGCCGAGACCCTCCACCCGCTCGGCGACCGTGCCCGAGGCGGTGAGCATCAGGACGCGGCTGAGCGACCCCTGCCCGACCAGCGTGCGGCACACCTGGTCGCCGTGCATGCCGGGCAGGTCACGGTCGAGCACGACCACGTCGTAGTCCAGCACGGACGTGCGATCCAGGGCGGCCGTCCCGTCGTACGCGACGTCGACCGCCATCCCCTCACGGCGCAGGACTCGCGCGACCGAGTCGGCGAGCGCCGCTTGATCCTCGACCACGAGCACCCTCATGCCGCCGAGAGTAGGCTCCTGGGCGTCACATCGCGGTCACAGCGGTCCGGACCGTCGTGTGACCGCCGGGGGACTAGAAATTCCCCCATGACAGCAGCGATGGAAACCGAGGACCTCACCAAACGCTACGGCCGGACGACCGCCCTGACGGACTGCACGGTGGCCGTCCCGGCGGGCCGGATCGTCGGCCTGGTCGGCCCGAACGGCGCCGGCAAGTCCACTCTGCTCGGCATGACGTGCGGCATTGTGGCCCCCACGGCCGGCCGCATCGAGGTGCTGGGCCACCCCCCGGGCGCCGGCGCCGCGCAGCTGGCCCGGGTCGGCTTCGTCGCGCAGGACGTGCCGCTCTACCGCGGGCTGTCGGTCGCCGATCACCTCCGGCTCGGCGCCCGGCTCAACCCGCGCTGGGATGCGGCCCTGGCCGCCGATCGGATCGAGCGGCTCGGTCTCGATCCGGCCCGCAAGGCCGGTGCGCTCTCCGGCGGGCAGCGGGCCCAGCTCGCCCTCACCCTGGCCGCCGCGAAACGCGCCGACCTGCTCGTCCTCGACGAGCCGGTGGCCTCGCTCGACCCGCTCGCCCGGCGCGCGTTCCTGCACGACCTGCTCGGCTTCGTCGCCGAGCTGGGGGTCAGCGTCATCCTCTCGTCGCACCTGCTCGGCGACGTCGAGCGGGTCTGCGACCACGTCGTCGTGCTGGCCGGCGGGCGGGTCCAGCTCGCGGGCGACGTCGCCGGACTGCTGACCGTGCACCACCGCGTGACCGGCGAGCTGCCGGCCGGCGCGGAGCGCATCCACGCCGACGTCGTCCGCGCCGCCGGCGCCCCGCCGGGTGCGCGCCCGATCGGGCTCGAGGACCTCGGCCTGGCGTACATGAGCCGGGCGGCCGGAGGTGCGTCATGATCTGGCTGACCTGGCGGCAGTTCCGCGCCCAGGCGCTGGTGGCCGCCCTCGCCGTGGCCGCGGTCGCCGCCTTCCTCATCTATCTCGGCGTCCGCATGCGGTCCGACTACGCCGGCGTCCTCGGGTGCACGCCGAGCGAGTGCGCCGCCGCGCGGATCAGCTTCGGCAACACCTACTCCCGCCAGCTCACCCTGGCCGGAGTGCTCGTCCTCGCCACACCCGCCCTGATCGGCGTCTTCTGGGGCGCGCCGCTGCTGACGCGGGAGCTGGAGGAGCGCACCGACCGTCTGGTGTGGAACCAGAGCATCACCCGCGTACGCTGGCTCGCCGTCAAGCTGGCCGTCCTCGGTCTCGCCGCGGTCGTGGTCAGCGGCGCCCTCAGCCTGCTGCTCACCTGGAACGCGAGCCGCTACGACCAGTTCCTGGGCGAGCGTTTCGTCGCGCTGAATTTCGCCTCGCGCAACGTGGTCCCGCTGGGCCATGCCGCCTTCGCCTTCACCTTGGGTACGGTCACCGGCCTGCTCGTGCGGCGCACGCTGCCCGCCATGGCCCTCACCCTGGCGCTCTTCGCCGTCGTCCAGCTCGGTGAGCCCGCGCTGGTCCGCGCGCACCTCATGACGCCCGTGACCACGTCGGTGGCGTTCGACGAGGACGCGATGAGCCGCTCGAAGGGCTTCGGTGTGTCACCGTCCGGCGGCGCCAAGATCCTGGGCTACACCATGCCCGGCGCGTGGTCATTGAGTGAGGAGGCCGCCGTGGTGAACGCCGACGGGAGTCCGCTGACGCAAGAGCAGCTGGCGACTTGCCGCTCCGGGAACCCGGAGGAGCACATCAGGTGCCTCACCGGCCTCGGCCTCCACTTCGACTACACCTACCACCCGCCGTCCCGATACTGGACCTTCCAGTGGATCGAGCTGTCGGCCTACCTGGCGGCCTCGCTGCTCCTGGCCGGCTCCGGGCTCTGGTGGCTCCGGCGGCGGACGCCGTCACGGTGACGGCTCGAGGGTGGATCCGGCGGCGGGTGCCGTCGCGGTGACAGATCGAGGGTGGGTCCGGCGGCGGGTGCCGTCGCGGTGACAGGTGCTAGGTGGATGCGGCGGCGGGTGCCGTCGCGGTGACAGATCGAGGACTTCCGGTCGCCGGCGGCCCGCACGGGCCTATGGTGACCGGGGAGAACGGGGAGGTTCGATGTCTCTGCGCAAAGCACTCGCCCTCGTGGCCGTCCTGGTGCTGATCCCGGCGGCCCCGGTCTCGGCCGGCTCCCGGGGCGGTGACTGGCCGACCTGGCAGGGCGACGTGCGCGGCTCCCGCCACAATCCCGCGGAGCGCATCATCACCCCGGCGACCGTCGGCAAGCTGAAGCTCAAGTGGGCCTTCGCGTTCAACAAGACCGGCGCCCCGGTGAAGAGTCAGCCGGCCGTCGTCGGCGACACCGTCTACTTCGGCGACAACAGCCTCCTGTTCCATGCGCTCGACGCGCGTACCGGCGCCCGGAAGTGGTCCTTCGACACGCTGTCGGTCAACCCGGCCCTCGGCGCGGGCATGGTCATGGACGGTCCCGCCGTTGCCCGGGGCAAGGTCTACTTCGGCGACAGCCGCGGCTACGTCTACGCGCTCGACAAAGAGACCGGCCGGCTCAAGTGGGCCCGGGACACCGACGAGCATCCGGCCGCCCTGCACACCAGCTCGCCGCTCTACCACGACGGCCTGATCTACATCGGCTCGTCCAGCGGCGAGAACACCAACGGCGCCGACTATCCGTGCTGCACCTTCCGCGGGCACATCGACGCCCTCGACGCGGAGACCGGGGCGCTGGTGTGGCGCTACTGGACCGTGCCCGAGCCGGTCCAGGCCGGCACGTGGCCCAGCGGCGCGGCCCGCTTCGAACCCTCCGGCGCCGGCGTGTGGAGCTCCCCGGTCATCGACCCCAGGACCGACACCCTCTACGTGGGTACGGGCCAGAACTACACGGGCAGCGCCGGCGACTTCGACTCGCTGCTCGCCCTGGACGCCCGCACGGGTGCGGTCCGCTGGAAGAACCAGGTCACCGACGCCGACACGTGGCGCAGTCTGTGCAACGAGCCGGACGCCGAGGGCTACTGTCCCGGCCTGAACGACGGCACCGCCCTCGACTACGACATCGGCGCGACGCCCAACATCTTCCGCGTGGGCCACCGCACCCTGGTCGGCGTGGGCCAGAAGAGCGGCGTCTACCACACGTTCGACGCGGCCACCGGCGCCGTGGTCTGGCGCCGCCAGCTCGGCGTGCCCCTGCCCAGCGGCGGCATCTCGGGCATCCAGTGGGGGAGCAGCTACGACGGCCGCCGCCTCTACATCGCCACGTACTTCGCCGACCCCGGCACCCTCTTCGCCGTCGACCCTGCCACGGGCCGCGTCCTCTGGCAGACCCCGAGCCCGGCCGACGGCTGCACCACCGGCGGTGCCGCGGCCTTCCCCGAGGTGTGCGCCCGGGCCCACACGCCCGCGGTCACCACCACGCCGGGCCTGGTCTACGAGGGCAGTAACGACGGCAAGATGCGCGTCTACTCGGCCCGCACCGGCGCCGTTCTGTGGACCTACGACACCCTGCGCGAGTTCCCCGGCGTCAACGGCATCACCGGCTTCGGCAGCGCCATCTCCGGCAACGGCGGCGCGGTCGTCGCCCACGGCATGCTCTACGTCCAGGCCGGCTACTACCCGTTCTACCCCAGCGACCACGGCCCGGTCCTGCTCGCCTTCGGCCTTTAGGCGGTGTTTCGCGGGGCATGACGGCCGCCGCCGGGCCCAGCTTCCGCCTCGCGGCGCGGTGCGAAAGGCTCGATACATCCCCGGTATCGAACCTTCCGCCCCACTTGCGAGACGAAACCTGGACCTCGCCGGCGACTCGCCCTGACCCACGAAACACCGCCTAGAACCGCGTGGCGAAGCCCGGCGCGTTCGCGGCCGTCGACGCGGCGAACTGCGCGAGGAAGCCGTCCGGCATCGCGGGCCGCAGGCCGCCCCGCGCCGCGATGACCGGCTCCAGCCGCTCCCACGCCGCAGTGAGCAGGTCGATCGCCCGGCGGTCCACGCCACCGACGAGCCGCCCGCCGCGCTTGCGGATCTCGCCTGCCACCAGCACGGTTTCGATGTCCGACGGGCGGGCGTTGAGCACGTAACCGGCCAGCGGATCGGTGAGCGGCGCCTGGTGCAGGCCGTCGTGCCGGACGAGCAGCATGTCCGCCTGCTTGCCCGGCTCCAGCGAGCCCGTCCGGCCCCCAAGGCCCAGCGCCGCCGCCCCGCCGAGCGTGGCGGCGTGCAGTACATCCGCGAGGTGGGCCGGCCGCGCGCCCATCGCCCCGGCGATCGTCCCGTCCTGCTCCCGGGCCTCGGTGAGTCGCAGGGCCAGCCGCATCGCGCGGAAGGGATCGGCCGGGTTGTTGGTCTGGATGTCGGTGCCGAGGCCGGCGGTCACCCCGAGGCGGCGGGCCCGGTTCCAGACCGGGAAGCCCATGCCCATCTGCGCCTCGGTCTCCGGGGTGGAGGCCACGGCGGCGCCCGCCTCGGCCAGCGACCGCAGTTCGTCGTCGCTGGCCTGATTCGCGTGGGAGAAGAGCTGGCGGGCGCCGAGCAGCCCGGCCTCGCGGAGCCAGGTGAGGTCCGGTGGCATGTCGGCCAGCGAGCGGGAGTGCTGGGTCAGGAGCAGGCCGTGCTCGGCGGCGAAGCGGAACTCGGCGACGGTCTGCTCCCAGGGCACCGAGCCGGTGTCGTTGGCTGCCACGCCGATCTCCACGAGGCTCGCCGGGGTCAGCGTCAGCAGATGCTTGCGGGTCGTCTCGTCGCCCAGCCCGTACGCCCAGACGGCGCGGATGCCCGCATCACCCACCGCGCGCAGCGCCTCCGCGGCGTGCTCGGGTGTCACGGCGGCGTGGTCGTGGTCGACGGTCGTGGTGATGCCGGCGTCGAGCGCGGCGACCGCCCCGGCGTAGCTGCCGGCGTAGACGTCCTCGGGGGTGTGCGCCGCCCGGTGGTGCAGCAGCACGCCCCAGAGGAAGTCGACGATGGACCACCCGGCGGTCACGCCCCGCAGCGTGGTCTCCCAGAGGTGGTGGTGGGTGTCGACGAAGCCGGGCGCGACGAACATGCCCCGCGCGTCGATCGTCCCGCCGTCGCCGGGGGTGAGGTCCGGGCCGACCGCGACGATGCGGTCGCCGTCGACGAGCACGTCGGCCCGGCGGAACTCCGAGCCGGTGAGGACGAGGCCGCCCTGGATCAGGGTCATCGCAACTCCAATGTTAGAGGCTTACACATTAAGCGTATGGGAGGATGTGAGAGGCTGCAACATTGATAGGGGGAGGGACCGTGAAGCGTGCGCGCTACCACCACGGCGACCTGCGCAACGCGCTGCTGGTGGCGACGATCGAGCTGGTCCGCGAGCGCGGCGCCCGGGGCTTCAGCGTCTCGGAGGCGGCCCGGCGCGCCGGGGTGTCGATCACCGCGCCCTACCGGCACTTCGCCGACCGGGAGGCGATGCTCGCGGCGGTCGCCCTGCGCGGCTTCACCCAGCTCGAGGAGGTGTTCACGAGCCGCACGGAGCAGGACCCGGTCGAGCGGCTCGTGGCCATCGCCGACGCGTACGTGGCCTTCGCGCGGGCCGACCCCGCCCTCTTCGAGGTGATGTTCGCGTCCGGCATCGACAAGGAAAGCCATCCGGACGTGCTCGCGCGGGCCTACCGCGTCCAGGAGCTGCTTGTCGACGCGGTGGGGAAGCTGACGCCGGACGACCGCGAGCGGCGGGCCGCGGAGTTCTGGTCGATCGCGCACGGGGTGGCGGCGCTGGCCACCGAGGATCGCCTGCGCTATCTCACCGCCGAGGCCGGCTCGCTGGCCGGCACCGCCGTACGGGCCTGGAGCGCGGGCCTGACGTGATCAGGAGTCGAAGCCGAGACCCACCTTGTCGAGCGTGCGCAGCCACAGATTGCGCCGGCCGCCGTGCTTGTCGGCCCGGGCTATCGACCAGCGGGTCAGGCCGATGACCCCGCTGCGCAGCGGCTCCGGCGGGAAGGGGACCGGCTTCGTACGCACCATGCGTAGTGTCGTCAGCGCGGTCGGCGTCCCCGCGAGCAGGTCGAGCATGACCTGCGCGCCGAAGCGGGTCGCGCCGACGCCCAGCCCGGTGTAGCCCGCCGCATAGGCCAGCCGGCCCCCGTACGCCGTCCCGTAGAACCCCGTGAAGCGGCTGCACGTGTCGATCACGCCGCCCCACTTGTGCGTGAACCGGACGTCGGCGAGCTGGGGGAATGTGGTCGCGAAGTGCTCCGCCAAAACCTGGAACGTCGACTCGCGCTGATCGTGGTCGACGGCGATCCGCCCGTCGCGGTAGTAGACGGCGTCGTAGCCGCCCCACAGGATCCGGTTGTCCGAGGTCAGCCGGTAGTAGTGGAACTGGTTCCCCGAGTCGCCCACCCCCATCCGGTGCCGCCACCCGACCCGGGACACGTCGATGGGCGCCGTCATGAGCGCGTAGTCGTACACGGGAATCAAATAGTGCCGCAGCCGCCGCAACAGATTCGCGTGCGCGCCCGTCGCCAGCGCCACCCGCGGCGCGTCCAGCCGTCCCTGCAGCGTGTGCAGCCGCAAGCCGCCGGGCACGGACGAGATCGCGTCGACCCGCGTGTTCTCGAAGAGCCGCACGCCCAGAGCCAGACACGCCTGCCGCAGCCCCCACACCAGCCGCGCCGGGTCGACCATCGCGCACCCGTCCCGGTCCCACACCCCGCCGAGATAGGTGGGGGAGTCCAGCTCGGCGCGCACGGCGTCCCGGTCCAGGAGCACCTGGCCAGGCCGGGCGGTCAGCTCCCGCAGCTGCCACGGCGCGGTCGCGACCTGCAATTCCCCCGTACGCTCGAAGCCGCACGAGATCCCGTACCGCGCAACAGCAGCCTCGATCGCGTCGAGGTTCTCCAGGCCCAGTCGATGCAGAACCGACATTTCTGAGGCGAACCGGCTCGCCCCGTTCGCATAGCCGTGCGTCAACGAGGCAGAGCAGAAACCCCCGTTCCGCCCCGACGCCGCCCACCCGGCTGTCCCGGCCTCGAGCACCACGACGTCGAGCCCAGGATCCCGCTCCTTGGCGATCAACGCCGTCCACAGCCCGCTGTAGCCGGCGCCGATCACGGCGAGGTCGGCGACGACGGCATCGGCGAGCGGCGGCGTGGCCGAAGGGGCTCCCGGCTGCGTCAGCCAGTAAGGCCGGGGCTCGGCGTCAGCCAGGGAGGCGTTCATTGCCGCCGCGCTCGCACCGATCCGACGACGGCGATCAGCACCCCGACCAGGAAGATCAGTGTCCCCATCACGTTCACCTGCGGCGGCAGCCCGATCCGCGTCGCGCCCCAGATCCACAACGGGAAGGTCGTCGTCGTACCGGCGGTGAAGTTGGTGACGACGAAGTCGTCGATCGACAGGGCGAAGGCCAGCAGCATGCCCGAGCCGACCGCGGGCAGGATCAGCGGGAACGTCACCCGCCAGAACGTCGTCCACGGCGACGCCCCGAGATCCGCGGCCGCCTCCTCCAGGGAACGGTCGAGCGTGAGCACCCGGGCGCGGACCACCACGGCGACGAACGAGATCGAGAACATGACGTGCGCGATCGTGATCGTCACCGGCCCCAGACCGACGCCCGCCGAGACGAAGAGGGTCAGCAGCGACGCGCCCATGACCAGCTCCGGCGAGCTCATCGTGGCGAACATCAGCAGGTTGACCACCCCGGAGCCCCGGAAGCGGAACCGGCCCAGCGCGTAGCCGATGCCCGTACCCAGTGCGCCCGCGAGCAGCATCGACGCGAGCGCGATGCCGAGCGAGATCCACAGGGCGCGGGTGAGGTCGTCGAGGGCGAAGACCCGGCCGTACCACTTGAGCGTGAAGCCGTCCCAGGTCTGGTTGTAGCGGCCCGGGGTGTCGTTGAAGCCGAAAGCGATCATGACGACGATCGGCAAGGTCAACCACGCGACCACCAGCCAGGTGTACGCCCGGAGCAGTCTCATCGCGCCGCCACCTTCATGACGTCCTCGGTGCCCAGCGCCCGCGCGTAGGCGAAGACGCCGATCAGCAGCACGGCCATGAGCGTGAACGACAGCGCGGAGGCGGCCGGATAGTTCGAGCTGGTCAGGTACTGCGACTGGATCACCTGCCCGATCATGGCCGTCGACGAGCTGCCCAGCACCGCCGAGTTGACGTAGTCGGAGCTGGCCGGCACGAAGGTCATCAGCACGCCGGCGAAGACCCCGGGCAGCGCCAGCGGCAGGACGACCTTGCGGAAGGCGACGACCGGGCCGGCGTACAGATCGCGGGCCGCCTCGACGACGCGCGGGTCGATGCGTTCCAGCGCGACGTAGATCGGCAGCACCATGAACGGCAGGAAGTTGTACACCAGCCCGAGGATGACGGCGGTGGGCGTACCCAGGATGTGGAAGTCGTCCGGCAGCAGGCCGGCGTCCTTGAGCGGCCCGAGCAGGATGCCCTCGTCGGTGAGCACGTAGCGCCACGAGATCGTCCGCAGCACGAAGGAGACGAAGAAGGGCAGCAACAACAGGAAGAGGTACGAGGCCTTGCGCCGGCCGCCGTGAAAGGCGATCCAGTACGCCACCGGGAACGCCGCCACGATCAGGACGACCGTGGCGATCGCGCCGTAGACCAGCGACCGCACGAGCTGGACCCGATAGTTGACGAGCACGTCGGCGTACGTCTGCCAGTGCCCCGTGAAGACGTACCCGGAAACGATGTCGCCCTCCTGCAGCGAGAGCGACAGCATCGTCACCATCGGCACGACGAAGAAGAGCAGGAGCCACAGCCCGCCGGGCAGGACCAGCAGGTACGGAGTCAGCCGGCGGCGCACGTCAGCCCAGCACCACGGGCTCGAAGACGTTCTGGAACTCCTGGTGCTCGGCCTCCGAGGCGAACGGCACGTAGTAGTGCAGCCGCGCGTAGTCGTCGGCGGCCGGGAACACGAGCGGGCTGGCCGCGACCTGGGCCAGCGTGGCCTTGTCCTCGCCCGTGGCGGCCGCCGCGTCCTTGGTGATCTGCTCCTGGGCCGCCGGCACCGGGCAGACGTAGTTGATGTACTCGGCGAGCGTCGCGGAGACCGGCACCTGGTAGAAGAAGTCCATCAGCGTGAGCGCGTCCACGGGGTTCTTCGCCGTGACCGGGATGGTGAAGTTGTCCGTCCAGATCGTGCCGCCCTCGGCCGGGATCACGAATTTGTAGTTCGTCCCGTCGGAGACGTTCTTCTGGAAGACGTCGCCCGACCACGCCTGGGTGAGCCAGACCTCGCCCTTGCCGAGCGCGTCGATGTAGCTCTGGTCGTAGTAGTTGCGCAGCACGCCGCTGCTCTTCTGCTCCTTGAGCTTTTCGGCCGCCTTGCGCCAGTCGTCCGGCGTGGAGTCCTCCGGCTTGACGCCGATCGCGAGCAGCCCGTAGTTGCCCAGCTCCTCGGCGTCGGAGAACATGCCGACCTTGCCCTTGAACTTCGGGTTCCACAGGTCGGCGATGCTGGTGATCGGGCCGGTCTTGCTCTCGTCGTACGCGATCCCGGTGATCCCCGACGCCCACGGGATCGAGTAGACGTTGCCGGGGTCGTAGGCGGCCTTGGCGTACGAGGGATCGGCGTTGGCGACGTAGTTCGGAAGCTTGCCGTGGTCCAGGGGGGCCAGGAAGCCGGAGTTGCGGAACTTGGCGAAGTTCGACCCGTTGGTGATGATCATCGCGTCGTAGCCGATGTCCTGCTTCGCGGCCAGTTGCGGCTGCACCTTGGCGAACCAGGGGCCCATCTCCTGGATGACCTCCTGATAGTTCACCTTGATCCCGGTCGCCGCGGTGAACTTCTTGAGCTCCGGCTGCTCGGGGTCCATGTAGAGCGGCCAGCTGGCGACGTTCAGCGACCCGGTCCCGGTCTTGCCCGCCCAGAACTTCGCGACCTCATCGGCGGCCGGGGCGCTGGCGGCGGGGGAGCCCTGCCCCTTGACCCCGCACGCGGCCAGCAGGGCGCCGGTCGCGGCCAGGCCCGCCGTGGTCAGGAAGCCGCGCCGGGTGGTGAGGCCCCGCACGAGGGCCGGATCGAGGTGGCTCATGAGACTCCGATCGGGTAGGAGTGCTGGGGGCTCCAGGTGAGGTGCACGCGGTCGCCCGGCCCGGCGAGGTCCTCGGCGTCCCGGGCGTTCTGGTCGAAGACCACGAGGTCGGGTCCCGCCGCCGTGGTGACCGTGTAGTTCGTCGACGTGCCGTGATAGACGACGTCCTTCACCACGCCGGAAAGCATGCTGCAGCCTGTGCCGGCGGGCTGCTCCCGGGACAAGTCGATCTTCTCCGGGCGCACAGACACCTCGAGCGCCGTGCCCGCGGCCGCCGTCGTCGGCACGAGCACGCGCTCACCCGGCCCGTACGTGAGGACCGCCACGCCGTCGTCGACGCGCTCGACCGTACCGTCGATGATGTTGGAGGTCCCGATGAAGCCGGCCACGAAGCGCGTCACCGGCCGCTCGTAGATCGCGCGCGGCGGGCCGAGCTGCTCGATCGCGCCCGCCCGCATGACCGCGATCCGGTCCGACATGGTCAGCGCCTCGCCCTGGTCGTGCGTGACGTAGACGAAGGTGATCCCGACCTCGCGCTGGATCCGCTTGAGCTCGGTCTGCATCTGCTGGCGCAGCTTGAGGTCGAGCGCGCCCAGCGGCTCGTCGAGCAGCAGCGCCCGCGGCCGGTTGACCAGCGCCCGGGCCAGCGCGACCCGCTGCTGCTGCCCGCCGGAGAGCTCGCGCGGCGCCCGCTTGTCCATGCCGGTCAGCGAGACGATGTCCAGCATCTCGCCCACACGCTTGCGGATCTCACCCCGGGCGACGCGCTTGCGCTCCAACCCGAAGGCCACATTTTCGTACGCCGTGAGGTGCGGGAAGAGCGCGTAGGACTGGAAGACCATGTTGACGTCGCGCTTGTGTGGCGCGACGCCCGTCACGTCCTGCCCGTCGAGGCGGACCGTGCCGCCCGTGGGTTCCTCGAAGCCCGCGATCATCCGCATGGTCGTCGTCTTGCCGCACCCGGACGGCCCGAGCAGCGAGAAGAACTCGCCCTGCGCCACCGTGAGATCCAGCCGCCTGACGGCCTGCACCCGCTCGCCGTGCACCGCGAACTCCTTGTGCACCCCGGCCAGCTCGATCGCGGCCTCGCCCATCGTCACCCCGGTCTTGTCGCGGAATCTTGCCGGGACCTTGACACATGCGACGCCGGAAGAACAAGACCACTCAGCGCAGGTTTTCCAACCCGAAACGTGACGCGGCTTGTGCCACCCGGAACGTGGCGCGGCTTTCCCGCTGGGAACGCGACGCGGCTTTCCCGCTCGGAACGTGGCGCGGCTTTCTCACTCGGAACGTGACGCGGCTTGTGCCACCCGGAACGTGGCGCGGCTTTCTCACTCGGAACGTGACGCGGCGCCGGTCCGCTGAGAAGCGGGCCGGCGCCGGAGGGCGTCCGCAGTGGATCAGGCGTTGGCGGGGAGGGCGCCGAGGATCTTGCCGGCCTCGCGGGCGGAGGCGATCGCGCCATGGTGCATCTCGGCGGCGAGGTCCTTGAACTGGTCCAGCGCCGGGTTGACGCCGACCAGGGTGAACTCGCGCTCGACGACGGTCAGGTCGGCGCCCCACGAGTCGGCGAAGATGCGGCGCAGGAACGGGGTCGAGTGGTCCCAGCCCTCGCGCGGGGTGCCCGCGCCGTAGGCGCCGCCGCGGACGGTGGCGAGCACGAACTTCTTGCCGGCCAGGAACGGCTGGCCGGCGACGCGCGGGTCGGTGGCGACCAGGTCGATGTAGGCCTTGATGTGCTGCGACGGCCCGAAGTTGTAGAGCGGCACGGCGAAGAGGATCGCGTCGGCGGCGGCCAGCTCGTCGTAGAGCTCGGCGGCCAGGGCGACGGCCTGCTTCTGCTCGTCGGTGCGCTGGTCCTCGGGGGTGAAGCCGGCGCTGACCGCGGCGGCCCAGTAGGTGGCGGGGATCGGCTCGATGCCGATGCGGCGCCGCTCGATCGTGTCACCGGGGTGGGCGGCCAGCCACTCCTGCTCGACGATGTCCGCGATCTCTCGGCTCGTGGAGTTGTCGAAGTGGATGCTGGCGTCCAGGCGGAACAGGGTCACGACGGTGTCCTCTCGGCGGTTCAATCTTGAAGTGGTTCAAGCTTGAACGCAACCGTAGCACCTTCACTTCATGTTTGAACCCAGTGCGAGGCACGTCACTCGGCCGGCGTGCGGGCGCGCCGTAATATTTCGGCCATGCACGAGGAACCGCGGTGGCTGGACGACCACGAGCTCCAGGGCTGGATGGCGCTCGCGAGCCTGATCTTCAAGCTGCCCGCCGCGCTCGACGCCCAGTTGCTGCGCGACAACAAGCTGACGCTCTTCGACTACATGACCCTCAGCGGGCTCTCCATGTCGCCGGGCCGGGCGCTGCGCCTCAGCGACCTCGCGACCATGATCAGCGCGTCGCTCTCCCGGCTCTCCAACGTCGTCAAGCGCCTCGAGCAACGGGGCCTGTTGCGCCGCGAGCCCGACCCCGAGAACGCCCGCTACACCCTCGCGGTCCTCACCGACGCCGGCTGGGACCTGGTCGTCGCCGCCGCCCCCGGTCACGTCGAGGCGGTCCGCCGCTATGTCATCGACGGCCTGACCAAGGAGCAGATCGAGGTGCTGCGCCAGGTCGGCTGCAGCGTCGCCTCCCGGGTGAGCGAGGGCCTCGCCGCCGCCCGCCCGCCGACCCCCGAGGACCACTCCGCCTGCCTCGCCGCAGCCGCCGACGACGCCGCCGCCGATGACGCCGCAACGGCCGCCGAGTGCGCCGCCGCGGCCGAGGCGGCGGGAGAGTCCGTCGCCGCGGGCAAGACCGTCGCCCCGCGCTCCTGACTGGCACCATCCGCCAGGAGCGACATCGGCCGCCCGGCCCGGTTTCGCGCATCGTGCGCGCCGCCACCGCGTGAAGGCGCGAATTGTGCGCGCCATCGCGGGGTGAAAGGGCGGATCGTGCGCGCCACCGGCGCGTGAAGGAGCGCGAACCGGCCGGGAAGCGGCCGCATTCCGCCCTAGCGTGAGCCCATGCACACGAGCTCTCTCGCCCCCTGGCTGATCTCCGCCGACACCGCCGCCGAGATCGACTTCCTCCGCGCGGTGCTCGGCGCCCACGAGACGCCCGGGGCCCGCGTCGCGAGCGGCGACCGCATCATGCACGCCGAGGTCGTCCTCGACGGTGCCGCGCTGCTGCTCTTCGACGCCGGCCCGGGCTGGCCGCCCACCCCCGCCCACCTGCGGGTCTATGTCAAGGACGTGGCCCGCACCCTGGACGAGGCCGCCGCCCACGGGGGCACCGTGATCACCCGGGCCACGGAGACCCCGTTCGGCGACATCGCCGGCCGCTTCCGCGACCCCCAGGGTCACCGCTGGTGGATCCACCAGCATGTCGACGACGTGTCGCCCGACGAGATGACGGCCCGCTTCGCCGAGCCGCGGCACCGCGAGGCCATGGCCTACGTCGCCGAGTCCCTGGACGCGGAGATGACCCGCCCCGGCGGCTGAGGGCCACCGGGGCGAGGGTCAGATCATGACCACCCGCGGCGGCGCGAAGCCGTTGAAGCGGGAGGCGTAGACGGAGGTGTAGGCGCCCGCCGAGCCGATCAGCAGCTCGTCGCCCTCGCGCAGGTCGGCCGAGAGCAGCACGTCGCGGGCGAAGGTGTCCTGGCTGTCGCAGGTCGGCCCGGTCAGGTGGTAGCAGCGCCGCAGCCGGGTGCGCCGGGTGTCGTGGATCGGGTAGTGCAGGTCGCCACCCGACTCGAGGACCTCCATCATGCCGTTGAAGACGCCCAGGTCGGTGTGGGCCCACCAGCCGGAGGGGCGCTGGGCGACCCCGATGACCCGGCAGCGGAAGGTCCCGGCCTCGGCGACCAGGGCGCGGCCGGGTTCGGCGAAGACCTCCACCGGGTACGGCAGCCGGGCCACACCGGCCGCGGCCACGTGCCCGAACTCCGTCAGCGCGGGCACCGGCTCGTCGTAGCGCGCCGGGAAGCCGCCGCCGATGTCGACCATCTGCAGCCGGATGCCGGCCCGGAGCAGCCGGTCCATGATGGCCGCCACGTCGCGCAGCGGCTGGTCGAGGGCGGTGGGGGAGAGGGACTGCGAGCCCATGTGGAAGGTCACGCCGTAGGGGGTCAGGCCCATCTCGCGCGCCTCGAGCAGCAGGCCGATCGCGCCGGCGGCGTCCACCCCGAACTTGCCCTCGCTGGGGACCACGCTGTCGTCGCCGCCGAAGGTGCCGAGGCGGGCGTACACGCAGCTGCCCGGCGCTTCCTGGGCGACCCGGCGCAGCTCCTCGGAGGAGTCCACGCTGAACCGGTAGACGCCGGCCGCGGCGGCGCGGGCGGTCTGCTCGCGGGCGCGGACGGGATTGCTGAAGAGCATGTCGTAGGGCTGGACGCCGGTCTCGGTGAGGAGTTCGATCTCCTGCACCGAGGCCACCTCGAAGCCGGACCCGGCCGCGTGCAGCGTGCTGAGGACGCCGGGGTGGGTGTTGCACTTGGTCGCGTAGAACGGCTTCACGCCGGGGAAAGCGGCTCGGAAGGTCTCGAGTGCTTCGACGATGCGGGCGGCCCGCATCTCGAGGACGGGTCCGGGGTGGACCGGGCGCGCCGCGGTGCGCGTGGCAACGATGGCGGAGAGATGACGCAACGAAGGCCCCTTACTCTAAGTGGTCTCGTCAATACGGAGGGTGCGTCATCAGTATGCCGCTGATCGGTCCCGAGGGCTATGACCTGCAAGCATGGAGATCGATCTGGCACACGATCATGCAAATTGCACGAACGGGACGCCCCGCGAAAGGCGCCCCGTTCGGCTGTCCGGTTTCGGACTGATGCTTGCGTCCCTCTGATCAGGAGCTTTGCACCATCTTAAATTGGATCATGAACCCTCGGGAAGTTGACGTTGCGTGCGCACTTCCCGTCTGTCCGTGCAGATCGGTAGGCTCTCAGCGGTTGATATCGAACTCGCCGCTCTTGGCCGAGTTCACGAACTCGGACCAGTGCGCCGGGTTGAAGATGAGAGCGGGACCGGAAGGGTTCTTGCTGTCGCGTACGGCAACGGCTGTGTCGAGGAACGCGACCTCGACACAGTTGTTGCCGCCGTTTCCGTTGCTGCGACTGCTTTTCTTCCAAACGGCGGCGTGGAGATGGTGTGCAGGCATGCCCATGCACCTCCCTTCAATATGCAGTTGTTCCGACAGCCTGCCGCTATGTGCGCAGCAGGCTCTCGATCATCTTAAGGGTCAACCGGGGGTCCAGTGCCCTCTCGCTCAGCCGCTCGAACTCAGCTCGGTAGCGAGCGACCTCTGAATGTTGCTCTTCGTAGAGGTCCCCCGCAAGTCCCTCCAAGTAAACTACATCCAAATGAGTGGTCTCCCGGAACTCCAAAAGTGCAGCTGAACCCCCCAGGAAGGGGTGTTCGCCGGCATCGAACGGGAGAATTTGCACGGTTACGTTCGGTAATACGGCCATGTCGATGAGATGGCGGAGCTGGGCCTCCATCACCGCGGGTCCCCCGATCGTGCGTCGCACGATCGATTCGTCGACGATCGCGTCGAGATCCAGCGGGTTCGTCCCCGTGAGCCGCGCCTGCCGCTTCTGCCGCAGCGCCACCCGCCGCGCCATCTGCTCCGGCGGCTCCCACGAACGCCCGGTGCGCATCAGGGCCTGCATGTACGCCTCGGTCTGCAGCAGCCCCGGGACCACGATCGGCTCCCAGACGCGCAGCATCGAGGCCTCCGCCTCCAGGCCCACGTAGTTACCGGGCCGCATGATGTCGCGGTAGTCCGTCCACCACGTCTTCTGCTTCGAGGCGCGGGCCAGCTCGAGCAGCGCCTCGCGGTACTGCTCGTCCTGCACGCCGTAGAGCGTGAGCAGGTCACGGACGTCACGCGGGGTCACCGCGACCCGCGCCGTCTCGATCCGGGTGACCTTGGCCGAGTGCCATTCGAAATGCCGGGACACGCTTTCCTGGGTCAATCCGGCACGCTCGCGGCAGCGTTTCAGCTCGGCGCCCAGACGACGCCGTCGCAGCGTGGGTCCCTCGTCGGTGGACATCGAACTCCCTCGTCATGAAATTACGGCGCCGCGTACTTGTTCCGGGCCGGCGGATCCTCGCACCCTGTGCGCGCGTGCACATGGTCGCACGGGTGTCGATTCCACGGTGGACGACACTGCCGAGTTTCCGAGTCTAGTACTTCTTGCGTTGAACCCGAGGGTGGGTACATGATGCTTCCGACAGCGAGTTATTGCCTTCTATACAGGTTGTTGCCCCGTCGACAATCGGGTCGACGTTTCCAAAGGAGTGGCGGCGTGCTGGCTGACCAGTTCTTCCTGATCGCACACGAGGACCGCACCGGCCGGTCCCGTCTGCACCCCCGGGCCACCGGGCTCGGGCTGGCCGCGGCCCTGCTCGGCGAGCTGGTGCTCGAGGGCCGTCTGCGCATCATCGACGGGGAAATGCGGATAGACAGCAGAATGCCACCGCGCGACTCGCTGTCGCACTCGATTCTCGAGCTGCTGATCGCCCAGCCGCAGCACCGCGAGGTGCGCACCTGGCTCGCCTACCTGTCCCAGGACGCGGCCGAGCGGGTGGGGGAGCGGCTCATGCGCTCCGGCGCCGTGGAGTCGGTGACCCGCCGGCGCATGCTGTCGACGCAGACCTTCTACATGCCCAACAACGAGGCGCAGCGCAACGCCGCCGCCTGGGCGCCGATGCGGCTGGCCAACATCATGGTCCGCGGCCTCGAGATGTCCATCGGGGACAGGCTGCTGGCCGGCCTGGTGGTCGCCACCGGGCTCACGCGTTACGTGCTGTGGGACTTCGAGGTGCACCGTCAGGCCCTCACGCAGCTGCCGACGGCCATCGGCTCGCTGCCGGAGGACCTGCGCCAGCTCATCGAGCACACGGAGGCGTCCGTGGGATCGGTGCTCGCCGTCGGTCGGCGGTGAGCCCGGTCGGCCGGCACCACCGCCGGCGGGACAACTTCGATCAGTGGGCTGGGAGGCTCTTGATGGCACGTAAGGACATGTCCGAACCGGACATCGTGTCCACCGCACTGGCACGGAACCGGCTCGGTGTCCCTTCCGTGGTCTTCTTCGGGGTGGCGGGAGCCGCGCCCCTGACGGTGATCATCGGCAGCATCACGACCATCTACGCAGTGGTCGGCAACACCGCGGTTCCGCTCATCTACTTCGTCGTCGCCGGCATCCTCTCGATCTTCACGGTCGGGTTCGTCGCGATGAGCCGGCACATCGTCAACTCGGGTGCCTTCTACTCCTACATCAGCCACGGGCTGGGCCGGATCCCGGGCGTCGGCGCGGCGTTCGTGGCCCTCCCGGCGTACGCGCTCATGCAGATCGGGTTGTTCGGGCTCTTCGGGGTCGTCGCCTCGGGGGTGCTCGACGGGCTCGGCTTCACGGTCGGCTGGTTCACGTGCGCGATCGCGGCCTGGGTGCTGACGGCCGTGCTCGGCCTGCTCTGGGTCGACCTCAGCGGCAAGGTGCTCGCGGTCCTGCTGGTCGCCGAGATCGCCATCGTGCTGATCTACGACGTCATCATGGTCGCGAACCCGGCCGGCGGCTCGGTGTCCTTCTCCACCCTCAACCCGGTGCAGGTCTTCACGCCCGAGGTCGCGGCCATGATGGTGCTCGCCATCGCGGGCTTCGTCGGCTTCGAGGCGACCGTGGTGCTCTCCGAGGAGACCAAGGACCCGAAACGGACCATCGCCCGGGCGACCCACCTCGCGGTCATCCTCGCCGGCCTGCTCTGCGGCCTGTCCGCCTGGGCCATGTCGGTGGGCGCCGGCCCGCGCACCATCGTGGCGCGCGCCGAGTCCGACGAGACCGACCTCGTCTTCAACCTCGTCAGCCCGCACGTGCCCGAAGTGCTGATCAACGTGGGCTACGTGCTGTTCATGACGAGCATCTTCGCCGCGCTGCTGGCCTTCCACGCCGCCGTCTCCCGCTATCAGTTCGCCCTCGGTCGCGAGGGCGTGCTGCCCAGGGCCTGGGGCTACACCCACCCGCGGACCGGGGCGCCGATCGTCGGCTCGATCACCCAGAGCATCCTGGCCCTGGGCGTGCTGGTCATCTACCGGATCACCGGGGCGGACCCGCTGGTCTACCTTTTCGCCTGGCTCACCACGGTCGGCGGCCTCGGCGTGCTGATCCTCATGTGGAGCGCCTCGGCGGCGGTCATCATGTTCTTCCACAAGCGCAGCGACCACCACGAGGGCGCCTGGCGCAGCCGCATCGCCCCGATCATCGCCTTCGTGCTGCTCAGCATCATTCTCGCGGCGACCGTCATCGGCCTCGGCGACCTGCTGCAGGTGGAGGACGGCTCGATCTTCCACTGGCTCTTCCCGACCGGTTACCTGGTCTTCGCGATCGCGGGCTTCATCTGGGCGCTGATCATGCGCAAGGCCCGGCCGGGCGTCTACCACGGCATCGGCCGCGGCGGTGACAACGCCTTCGTCGCCGACATCCCGCGTCAGCGCAGCACCGGGCTGGACCACCCGGAGCCCATGAGCATCAAGGCGATGATGGAGAACGCCCGGGCCAACGCCGCCGTGAACGGGCACAACCCGTGGCAGCCGGAGCTCGCTCCGCCGCCCGCGGCCGGTCCGGCCGGCGGGGGTTACCCGCCCAGTGGCTACCCGGAGGGCCCGACACCGGGCGGTTACCCGGCCGGTCCTCCGGGCGGCGGCCACCCCGGCCACTACACCGGCGGGCAGTACCCGGGCGGTTACCCGGGCGACCCCTACGACCGGCGGCCGGGTGAGCCGGGGCCCCAGGGCTACCAGGGCGGGCCGCCGCCGGGCGGTTACCCGGGCGGCCACCCCGACGACCAGCGCTACTGATCCCCCGCACAACTGAAGACTCAGCAGGGAACACGCCGTGCCGCTCCCCGATCCCGAGACGGAGAGGAGGTTCGTGCCGGCAGGATCCGCCAGCCCCCCAAAAGCTCGGATCCGGCCGAAGCGGTGAGCGGTGCCGGCGTGCCCGATCGCGCGGGGCGGCCCGAACCTTCGAGGTTCGGGCCGCCTGCGCGCGTCCGGGGGGACACGGGCGGAGAAAAGCCGGGAGCTCAGGCGGCCTGCGGGAACTGGTAGATCCAGAACTGCTGCGCGTCCATCATCTCGGCGTCGCAGTTGCCGGACAGCCGCTGCAGCATCAGGCGGACGACGCGGCCCATCTTGCGCTGCTCGTCGTTGTAGCTGCAGAAATCGAGCCCGATGATGCCGCCCTGGGCCGCCGCGAAGAGGTACATCGCCTCCACGAGGTCGCCGAACGACGAGTTGGCGCGGCCCGTGGGCGCCACCGCGACGAAGCCGCAGTACCAGATCTTGCGCTGGGCGTAGAGCTCCGGCCAGCGCCGCTCGAAGTAGGCCGGCGAGATGAGCGGCATCGCGTCGAGGTCGTTCGTGTACGTCGACAGCCCGACCAGGTTGCCCTCGTCGTCGAGACTCAGGTACTTCTGCACCCTGCCGTCCCGCATCACCTCGTCGAACTCGTTGCGGAACATGAGGTGACGCTGCACCGCGAGGGCATTGATCCCGCGGAAGGTCTCCTCGTACATTTTCCACGTGGTCTCGATGAGCTCGTCGTCGTTGATCTGCTCGACAACCTTGACAACCATGCGACGCTCCCCGATGTGCTGAGCCGAGGCCACCGTCTCTCTATGGCACTCAAGCCAATCGATGTGCTCTGAGACCAGAGTACGGAGCGTGTTTGAGGGATTACAAGCAGTGATTTATGCCAAGGTCATCGTGTCCTGAATTGACCGGGAACGTGATCAACGGGATCGTGAATGGCCTGTTCACGCCGCCTGCCGTCCGGCTTGCGGATGCATCGGCCGGAGCCGGTGGGAGCGGGTGTCCGCCCCGGACCAGCGTGCACGACCCGGAGTACAAGCCTCGTGACCGTTTCTGATCAGAGTAATTTGATCTTCACGGGCGGGCTCAAGCGCCGGTCGGGCTCTTTTGATCTTTCAGGGCGGCGTGCCGGCGGTCCCCGAAGAACGCTACGGCGGCGAGCCAGATGCCCGCGAGCGCGACGAGCCCGAGCCAGCCCTGGGTGAGCAGCATGGCGCTGATCCGGCCCTTGGCCCACTGCATGCCGAGCGGCCGGCACCCCTTCGGACTGGTGTCGAGCACGTCGCACGGAGGCACGGCGGCCGGGGCGTCCGCGTCCGCGGCCAGGGTCGCCGCCGACGCCGGGTTGGCCGGGAGCCGGGGCAGCAGCGTGCCCGGATCGGCCGGCAGCCACGTCTCGAAGGCGCGCAGCATCGCGGCGTGCCCGCGCTCGTTGGGGTGCAGGCTGCTGTGCGACCAGTTCGCCGGGTTGAACCGCTGCTCGGCCACGCCCCGCACCGAGCGCACGCCGATGAAGTTGAGCCCCGGCCGCCCCTGGTTGCGCTCGTCGCAGAGCTGCAGGTGGGCGTCGGCGAGCGCGGTCTCCATGTCGCCCAGGTAGTAGAAGCCGAACTCGGCCGCCGTCGACGCGATGATCCGATTCAGTCCGCCCGTCACGAACTCGTGCAGGAAGACCCGCTCCCGGGCGCTCAGCGACACGTCGTCGCAGCGTCCCCGGAGGTTGATCGGATCCGGGTACGGGACCACGACCACCGGCGTGTCCGGGAACACCGTGCTCAGCTGCCGATAGGTGTCCCGCAACCCGGCCTGCACCTGCGGCAGCGCCTCGGTCCACAGCGACTCCTGCGAGCTGCAGTTGCCCGGGGCCAGGCACATGAGCCCGATCGTCGAGAAGCCCGCGTCGTTGCCGCCGATCCCGAGTACCACGAGGCTCGGTTTGTATCCGGCGCCGTAGTCGGCCAGGTAACGGTCGAGCTGCGTACCCGGCTCGCCGTCCTGCGGTTCCGGGGCCGGCGCTCCGGCGCGTACATCGAGGGTGGGGGTCTGGATGTTGAGGGTCTTGGCCCCGGAGCAGGCCAGAAACTCGACGCGGTCGAAGGGGCGCTGCTGCCCGGCCAGCGCGGACCAGGCGGTGGGGGAGCGGCGGCACTGGTTGCCCCCGCCCTCGTCGGTGCCGCGGTAATAGGTGGAGGCGCCCTCGCCGGACATGTAGGAGTCGCCGAACGCGACCAGCAGCCGGCTCGCGTCGCGGTTCGGCGCCAGCTCCGGCGGCACGTCGGCGGGCAGCGGCGTGACGCCGAGCAGCGCGATCACACACATCACCGCCGCGACGTCCGCCTGGGTCATCGACGTCATCGCGATCACGAGCAGCGCCAGGACGATCAGCGCGCCCAGCAGCCACGGCGAGCGGGTGAGGGCCCACACGACGCCCAGCGCGCCGCCGTAGAGAAGGATCCCGGCGGCGCCCGCACGGATCCGATCGCGACGCGGACCGGCGCACATCCGGCGGACCGCGGACTCCGCGACGATCACCAGGCCGACCGGGAGCAGGAGCAGGAACGCCGCCCCGAGCAGCACGAGCTCCAGGACCACCCACGCGGTGCCCGATCCGCGGCCGAGCACGATCAGCCCGGCCAGGCCCAGCCCCGCCCCGGCGCCGAGCAGGATCAAACCCCACTTCAGCCGGTACGGCTCGGCGCGGCGGGACTGGCGCAGCCACATGAGCCCCGAGCCCGCCAGGAAGTAGAGCACCAGGACCCCGGCCAGCGCGGTGCCGCCGCTGTGCAGGACGAGGTACGACGCGAGCAACGCGACCGCCGCGACGCCCAGGACCACGCCGGCTTTCCGCGGCAGGATCCACTGGGCGTGATCGAGGCTGTCGAGGTACTGCCCGCGGATCCACAGGGTGGCCGTGATGACGAAGAAGATCAGCGCCACGTAGAGCACCGGAGCGGGGGAGCCCGACCGGGCCACCAGCAGCAACAGGGTGAGCGCGACGGCGAACACCACCGTGCGGCGGGCGTGCCCGTGATCCGTACCGGACAAGGGTGGCGCTCCTTTGCGACGGGACCCGACGATCGATGCCGGACGATAGGGTAGGGCATGCATCCCAGGCGGACGACGATCCTCCTCGCAGCAGTGACCGTTTCCCTGACGGCTGTGTCCCCCGCGGCGGCAGCGCCCCCGGCCGGACCGGCCACCGGAACCCAGCCCATCTACGACTACACCCAGGCCATCCGTGAGCAGGTCTGGGTTCAGGCTCCCGTGGACAGCGACGCCGACGGACAACCCGATCGGGTGGCCGTCCGCATCATCCGCCCGCGCGAGGCGACCGGCCCGATCCCCGTGATCTTCCAGCCGAGCCCGTACTACGCCGGCCTCAACGACGTGCCGAACCACGACGACATCGACCGCGGCGCCGGCTCCCGGTCGCTGGCGGCGTCGACCGCGGATCCCGAGATCGTCTTCTCGGGATACCTGGACAACTACTTCGTACCCCGGGGCTACGCGGTGGCCTTCGCGGACAGCCTCGGCACCGGCGGCTCCACCGGCTGTCCCACCTCCGGCGGGCGCAACGAGACGCTCGGCATGAAGGCGGTCGTGGACTGGTTCAACGGTCGCGCGCGCGGGGTCGACGCCGCCGGTGCGCCGGTACGGGCCTCGTGGTCCTCCGGGCGTACGGGAATGATCGGGGTCTCCTACAACGCCACGCTGCCCAACGCCGTGGCGGCCACCGGTGTGCGGGGCCTGGAGACGATCGTGCCCATCGCGGGCATCTCGAGCTGGTACGACTACTACCGCGCGAACGGCGGCGTGGTCGCGCCCGGCGGCTTCCAGGGCGAGGACACCGACGTGCTGGCCAAGGCCGTGCTCACCCGGGAGAACCCGGAGGTGTGTGCGGACGTGATGGCGTCGCTGGAGCGTGACCAGGACCGGGTGACCGGCGACTACAACGCCTTCTGGGACGAGCGCAACTACGTGAAGAACGCGTCCAAGGTGCGGGCGAGTGTGTTCCTGGTGCACGGGCTGCACGACGACAACGTGCGGACCCTGCAGACCGGGCAGTGGTGGGACGCGCTGGGGAAGGCGGGCGTGCCGCGCAAGATCTGGTGGCACCAGGGCCCGCACACCGACGCGTTCGTCGTGCGGCGCCAGGTCTGGCTCGAGACGTTGAACCGCTGGTTCGACCAGTGGCTCTACAAGATCGACACGGGGATCATGCGGGAGCCGATCGCCGACGTCGAAACCGCCCCGAACGTCTGGCAGACCTCACGGAAGTGGCCGGCTCCGTCCAGCAGGACCTTCGCGCTGGGCGCCGGCGGGACGCTGGGGGCCGGGCCGGCGGTGCGGGAGACCTTCGCCGACGATCCCGCGCGTACGGCAGCCGATCTGGTCTCCGCACCGGAAAGCGCGGATCCGAACCGGCTCGCCTATGTCACTGCCCCGCTGAAGTCGCCGCTGCGGCTCTCCGGGACGCCGACGATCAGGGTGCGGGCCGACCTGACCGGCGACTCGCCGTACCTGACGGCCCTGCTGGTGGACTACGGGACGGCGGACCGGTACGCGGGCATCCGGACGCTGCCCACGCAGGACTGCATCGGGGCGGGCATCGAGGGCGACCCCGGCTGCTTCGCGCAGCGGGAGTACGTGACGGCATCCACGCCGTACGAAATTGTGTCCCACGGGTGGACGGACGTGCGCAACCGCCTCTCGCCGGCCGTGACGACGCCGATCCGCGCGGGGCAGCCCTACACCTTCCGGTGGGAGCTGCAGACCCAGGACCACGTGTTCGCGGCCGGCCACCGGATCGGCGTCGTGCTGATCTCGACCGACCGTGACCACACGCTGCGCTACCCGGCGGGCACCGTGGTCGGTGTCCGCACGGGCGTCTCGCAGATCTCCCTGCCGGTGTCGTCTTAACCTTGCGGCCGGTGATCGATGGCTTGCAGAGACCAGCTGTTGCCGTCGGGGTCCTTGAAGTACACGAAGTGCCCCCACGGCTGATCGTCGATCTCGCTCGCCTCGACACCGGCCTCCACCAGCTGCTTGCGCGCGATCTCGGCGTCCGGCACCACGACCTGGATCTCCTGCGTGCCGGGCGTCTTGCCGGTGATGCCCTCGCCGATCACGATGGAGCACGCCGAGCCGGGCGGCGTGAGCTGCACGAAGCGCAGGCCCTCGCGCACCTGCCGGTCATGGTCGGCGGCGAAGCCGATCCGGACGTAGAACTCCTTGGCCCGGTCCACGTCGGTGACCGGGACGGGGACGAGCTCGATCTTCCACGTAGCAGTCATGGCCCCAGCCTGACGGCCATTGCGGTCAGATCGTGACCGCTGCCCGGAGTTCCTCCCACAACGCGGGGGCGGCGCCGACGGTGAGCTCGGTCGAGTAGTCGTTGAGGACGACGCCGGCCTCCCTCGCGATCAGCGCGCCGGCGGCGATGTCCCACAGGAACGTGTCGAGCGCCAGCCCGCCGTCGAGCCGCCCGGCCGCCTGGTACACCAGGTTGAGCGCGGCCGGCAGCCGCCGGATGTCCCCGGCGCGGGGCAGCAGCTCCCGGATCACCTTGCCCGCCCGCTCCTTGGTGGCCGGGTTGGGCTGGAAACTGACCCCGATCAGCGCCTTCTCGAGCGACGGCCCGCCCTCCACCGTGAGCGGCTCACCGTTCAGCCGAGCCCCGGCGCCGGCGACGGCACTGAACGTCTCCCCGGCCACCGGCTCGTACACGACGGCGACCCGGGGCTCGTCGCCGTGGTAGAGCGCGACGCAGACCGACCAGGGGCCCGTACGGCTGATGTAGTTGCGGGTGCCGTCGAGCGGATCGACCACCCACTTCCAGCCGGTCGTCCCCTCCCGCCCGTGCCCCTCCTCGGCCTGGACCGCATCCTCCGGCCACGCTTCGGAGAGTGCGTCCACGATGAGCTTCTCGCTGGCGATGTCGACGTCCGAGACGACGTCGTTGACGTGCGCCTTGGGTGCGCCCACCTTGAGCGTGTCCCGCCGCTCCAACTGCAGCCGCCCGGCCCGGACGGCGAGGTCCGCGGCGAGCTCACGGGCCGCCCGAAGATCTCGATCCATGCCCCCAGTGTGACGGCCGGCCCGCCCGGACGCTCTTGCGGCACCCAGGTCGGCGGCCGAGAATCCGGTGTGGGCGTGACTCGATTCGGCGTGCTGTCGATCGGCGGGGCCCTCCGCGGGTCGGCGTTGTTCATGACGGCAGGCGGTTTCCTCCGCCGAGGAGATTCGCGCGACGGCTGGTCTCGGCCCTCCGCCGGGCGGCCGCGGAGCTGTTCCGGACAGCCGACTTCGACCGCGTCGTCCGGCTGCGGCCGCATCAGCCGCCCGCGGCGCTGATCACCATGTAGCACGTGAACCCGGCGACGACCGGGCCACGCTCCTGGCGTGCCACCCAGGTGGCGGCGGCCGGTCCGGCCAGCGCACCAGCGGCGACCGCCCGGTCCGCGTTACGACGCAGGCCCAGGATGGCGTCCGCCGTCGCGAAGTCGCGGAACAGGACAGGCACCGGTGTCACATTCCGGACCTCGAAACCGGCTGCGACGCACAGGCGGACGAGGTCGCGCCCGATTGCCGCGTTCCGCACCCGGCCGGCGACGAAGCGGGCGAAGGCGCGGCTGGTGACCAGATCCTCGTCGGCGACGGCGAGCGTGTCCCAGTCCGGCTCGGCCAGGCCCAGCAGCCCGCCCGGGCGCAGGACGCGACGCGCCTCGGCGAGCACGCGGGCCGGATCGTCGACGTGTTGCAGGACGCGGTCGGTGCGGGCTCGATCGGCGCCGGCGTCCGGCAACGGCAGGGCGTGCAGGTCGCTCTCGTGGACCTCGGCGGTCGGGTGGCGGCGCCGGGCCTCGGCGAGCATGCGCGGGTCGCGGTCGATGCCGATCACTCTGCCGCCGGGCGTTGCTGCGGCGAGGCGGCCCAGGTCCGTGCCCGGGCCGCAGCCCAGATCCACCACGGTGTGACCGGCGCGCAGGTCCAGCCGGGCGGCGAAGTGCTGCTTGTAGGCGGTGCCGATCGGCGTGGCCGCGGCGGTGTCCATGTACGCGATCTGATCCACCCGATCATCCAAGCCCGCGCCGGCGTCGGTTTGGTGGAGATTGTGTGCAGGATCGGGCAGGCGGCGGCCATAGGCATCGAACGGGGAGTGCGCCGAGGGCCGGCCCCGGAAGCGAGCGTAGAACGTCCGCGGCCGCCGTGAAGGCACGAGCGGGCAGTCCTGAGTGGATCATCAGGTATCGTTTCGGTGACGTAACGAGCGCACTCTCCCGGGTCGTGCCATAGATTGTGGCCCATAGAGGTCATGACGGGAGGGGTCGACGATGACGCGCCGTACCGGATTGGACATCACTCAGGGGCTCAGCCGGCGTTCGCTGCTGACGCTCGGGGCCGGGGTTGCCGCCGCGCCGCTGCTCGGGGCCTGCGGGGGCGTTTCGACGAGCGGGGCCGAGGGCGGCGAGGGGTCCGTCACGCTCATGTCGAACCAGTTCAGCCCGGTCGAGGAGCGGCAGCGGTTCGAGGAGATTCTCAGCAAGCGGGTGACCGGCGAGAAGGTCGCCTTCAACCAGGTGGAGACCGGCATCTTCTCGTCCACGCTGCAGACGCAGGTGGACGCCGGGAAGGTGCAGGTGAGCCTGGTCGGCGCCCTGCACGGCGACCTGGCGCAGCACAAGGACCGGCTGATCGACCTCGACGACGTGCTCGGGGAGCTGGGCGACCGGGGCTTCGCGACCGACACGACGGACCTGGCCAAGCTGGGCGGGCCGACGACCAAGTACGTGCCGTGGATGCAGGCCAGCTATGTGCTCGCGGTGAACAAGAAGGCTTTGCAGTGGCTGCCGTCCGGGGTGGACGTCACCAAGCTCACGTACGACCAGCTGCTCGACTGGATGACGGCGGCGCGCGCGGGCAACGGCAACAAGGCGGTCTTCGGGATCCCGGCCGGGGTCAAGGGGCTCTACCACCGGTTCTTCCAGGGCTTCCTGCTGCCCAGTTTCACCGGCGGGCAGATCACCACGTTCCGCAGTCCCGAGGCGGTGACCGCGTGGACGTACATGAAGGAGCTCTGGGCCCAGGCCGCGACGGCCTCGACGAACTACGACAACCTGCAGGAGCCGCTGGAGCGGGGTGAGGTGCTCGTCGGGTTCGACCACGTGGCGCGGCTGGTCGGCGCGCCCACGGCGAAGCCGGACGACTGGCTCATGGTGCCGGCGCCGAGCGGGCCGAAGGGGCTCGGCTACATGCTCGTGCTCGCCGGGCTGGGCATCCCCGAGGGCGCGCCCGAGGCCGACAAGGCCAAGGAGGTCATCAAGGCGCTCACCACGCCCGAGGTGCAGGTGGACGTGCTCAAGGCCAACTCGTTCTTCCCGGTCACCAACGCGCAGATCCCCGGTGACCTGCCCGGGGCGGTGGCACTGGCCGAGGGCGCGGTCAGCAAGCAGCGCGACGCCGAGAATGCGATCCTGTCGCTGCCGCCGGTGGGCCTGGGCGCCCGGGACGGCGAGGTCGGCCAGATCTTCAAGAACTGCTTCAAGGAGATCTGCCTCGACGGCAAGCCGGTGCAGCAGGTGCTCGACGCGCAGGCCACCGAGCTCAACAAGATCATGGACGAGCTCAAGATCCCGTGCTGGCAGCCCGACCCGGCCGGCGCGACCTGCCGAGCCGCCTGATGGCGACCGGCACCCGGAGCAGGGGCCCGCTCCTGCTCATCCTGCCGTCGATCATCTTCATGGCGGCGTTGTTCCTCTATCCGCTGCTGTCCGGGATCTGGCAGGCGTTCTCGGGCCCGGACGGCTTCACGACCGCGTGGTTCTCCCGGATGGCCGACGACCCGTACTTCTGGGAGGCCACGCGCAACACCGCGCTGCTCATCGTGGTGCTCATCCCGCTGCAGTTCGGCCTGGCGATCCTCATGGCGCTCCTGCTGCGCCAGCGGCCCCGCCTGGCCGGCCTGCACTTCTACATCTGGGTGGTGCCGCTGGCGATCAGCGACCTGGCGGCCGGGCTCGTCTGGCTGTCCGTGTTCACCGATCGCGGCTACCTCAACTCGGTGCTCGACCACCTGGGCCTCGGCTCGTACGCGTGGCTGTCCTTCGAGCACCCCGGCACGATGTTCCTCGCCGTGGTGCTGGCCGAGCTGTGGCGGGCGACCTCGCTCGTCTTCGTGATCGTGGTCGCCGGCCTGCAGGGCGTGCCGCGCGACTACGACGAGGCGGCCGAGGTCTTCGGCGCTTCCTACTGGCAGCGCGTATGGCACGTGCTGCTGCCCCAGCTGCGGCCGAGCCTGCAGGTCGCCCTCATCCTGCGTACGATCCTCGCGCTCGAAGCCTTCGCCGTCGCGCAAGCCCTCACGGGCCGCAACTTCCCGTTGCTGGTCGGCGAGACGTACCAGTGGTACTACACGTTGCAGAATCCGAACGTGGCGACCGCGATCGCGCTCGTCGTGCTGGCGTTGTCGATCCTCGCGGCGATCGGCTATCTGCGACTCATGCGGCGTACGCCGGAGGTGGGCTGATGTCGCGGCGCGAGAGGATCTGGGTGCAGCTGGGCTGCATCGCGGTGAGCCTGTTCATGGGCGTGCCGCTCTACCTCATCACGCTCGCGGCGCTGTCCAGCCGGGAGTCGCTCAACGAGTTCCCGCTGCCGCTGCTGCCCACGAGCCTGTCCGGCGAGACGATGTCGACGTTCCTCAAGTCGACGGGCATCGTGGGCGGGCTGGTGAACTCGCTGACCATCGGGCTGAGCACGGTCGTGCTGGCGCTGCTGCTGGGTCTGCCCGCCGGGTACGCACTCGCGCGGTACGCGTTCCGGGGCAAGGACCCGTACCAATTGGGGCTGTTGCTCACGCGGGCGTTGCCGATCGTCGTGTTGTCCGTACCCCTGGGGCGCATTTTTCTTGATGTCGGTCTCTACGACAGCACCTATGCGGTCACCCTGTTGCACACCGCGCTGGCGCTCCCGACCACCGTGCTGATCACGTCGGCGATCTTCCTGGGCGTCTCGCGCGAGCAGGAGGAGGCGGCGATGATCTTCGGCGCGTCCCCGTTCGCGGCGTTCGCGCGGATCGTCGTGCCGCAGGCGCTGCCCGGGATCGCGGCGTCGGCGATGTTCACCTTCGTCCTCTCCTGGAACGAGGTGCTGGGCGCCAGCATCCTCACCCTCAACCGGCGGACCCTGCCCGCGCAGGTGCTCGCCACGCTGGCCGACTCGCCGCTGGCCTTCCGCTTCGCGGGCGGCCTGGCGCTGGTGCTGCCGGCCCTGATCTTCATCGCCGTCGCCCGGCGCTACCTGCTGAACATGTGGGGAACCACGCTCCGCTGAAAGGACTCCTCATGGCCGGTGTGACCGTGAGCAACCTGGTGAAGACCTATCCGTCGGGCAGCCGCCGGGCGACCGACGACGTCTCCCTCGAGGTGGCGGACGGCGAGTTCCTGGTGCTGGTCGGCCCGAGCGGCTGCGGCAAGACGACCCTGCTGCGCATGGTGGCGGGCCTCGAGGTCCCCGACAGCGGCACGGTCACGATCGGCGGGCGCGACGTCACCCGGCTGCCGGCGCGCGAGCGGGGCCTGTCGATGGTCTTCCAGTCGTACGCGATCTTCCCGCACCTGCGCGTGCGCGACAACATCGGCTTCGGCCTGCGCATGCGCAAGATCGACAAGGCCACCATCACGGAAAGGGTGGAGCGGGCCGCGGATCTGCTCGACCTGACCGACTATCTGGACCGTTACCCGGCGCAGCTCTCCGGCGGCCAGCGCCAGCGCGTCGCGGTCGCCCGGGCCATCGCCGTCGACGCCGACGTCCTGCTCATGGACGAACCGCTGTCCAACCTCGACGCATTGCTGCGCATGCAGTTCCGGGCCGAGCTCAAGAAGATCGTCGCCCGCCTCGGCACGACCACGCTCTACGTCACCCACGACCAGGCCGAGGCCATGTCCCTCGGCGACCGCGTGGCCGTCCTCCGTGACGGCAAGATCATCCAGGCCGGCGCCCCGATGGAGGTCTACGACGAGCCGTCCGACCGGTTCGTCGGCGGCTTCCTGGGCGCCCCGCCGATGAACTTCTTCGACGCGGTGGTGCAGGACGGGAGGCTCGTCGTCGGCGACGTGTCGCTGGAGGCCCCGGAGCGGCTCGCGAGCTGGCCGGACAAGAAGGTCACCGTGGGCATCCGCGCGGAGAACGTCGCCGTCGACCGTCCTGGCCTCAGCGGCGAGGTCGAAGTCGCGGAGCCCACGGGGGCCGCGGTGCTGCTCACCGTGCGCTGGGCGGGCGGCGAGCTGAAGATCCAGGCGGGCGCCGGTTTCCGGGCCGCCGCCGGCGACAGGGTGGATTTCCACTTCCCGGGTACGGGCCTCCGCTTCTTCGACCCGGAAACCGGTCTTGCCCTCTAGCCTCTCGTCACGCGGGTGCAGTGGGTGACGTACGGCATCTCGACCTCGCCGGCGTCACCCACCAGCGCCTCGACGTCCGCCAGCAGCCGCGCCCGCTCCGCCGCCGGCAGCACGATCACGTAGCTCCGCGACGCCACCATGTCCAGCAGCTCCCCGCGCGTCAGCCGATGCGTCCACCGGATCTCCGTACGCTCCGGATCGCCGAAAGGCGCCCCCACTGCCGGCGCCGTGTCGATCTCCGCGCGCGTGTGGCGGTGCAGCAGCTCGTCGAGCCGGGCGACCCACGGCTCCCGGTGGTCGCGGACGTTCCAGATCAGGCTCAGCGTCCCGCCCGGCCGCAGCACCCGCGCCACCTCGGGCACGGCCACCGCCGGATCCACCCAGTGCCACGCCTGCGCCACCACCACGGCGTCCACACTCGCGTCGGGCAGGGGGATCCGCTCGGCGGCCCCCGCAAGCGCCTCGGCCTCCGGCACGGACGCCGTCAACTGTTCCCGCATCTTCTCCGACGGCTCGACCGCGACGACGTCCAGCCCGGCGTCCACCAGCACCCGGGTCAGCTTGCCCGTGCCCGCCCCGAGGTCCAGCACCCGGCGTGCGCCCGCCGGCACGACCTCCGGCGGATAGGGCGGGCGGCCCCGCTCGTACGCCTCAGCCGCCCGGTCGAACGACGCCGCATGCACTTTCCGTTCACTGCCCAGGGTGCTCATGATTCCCACTCTGCCCAGTCCCGCTCACGGTCGCCACCGACATGCTCGGCCTCGAAGGCGGCATAGGAGCCCTTGTCGCGATCGGGGTCTGTCCAGTCGCGCTCACCCGTCGGCGGTATCGCAACGGAGATTCGCCGATCTCGCGTTTGAACGCGGTGCTGAAGGCGCTCTCCGATCCGTAGCCGAGTTGGGCGGCGAGTGCTCCGACGCGTACGTCGGGGTTGCGCAGTGCGCGTTGTGCGAGGAGCATCCGCCAGCGCGACAGATAGGCCAGAGGCGGGGTGCCGGCCACCATGCGGAACCGCTCGGCGAAGCTGGTCCGGGACATGCTCGCGGCGCGGGCGAGTTCGACCAGTTCCCAGGCTCGGCCGGGATTTTCGTGCATGAGTCGCAGTGCCGGTGCGAGGGGTTCATCGGCGAGCAGCCTGAGCCACCCGATCGGCGGCTGTTCTTGCTCCAGGTATGCCCGGAGCAGTTCGAGGAGGATCAGCTGCCCGTGCTGGCGCATAGCGAACGCGGAGCCGAGCCGTCGGCTGGAGGCCTCGGCGTAGAGTTGCGAGACCAAGGCGGTCAGGCGGGATGCCGCCGGTGTCGGAGCGCCGACGTGGACGAGACCGGGCAGCGCGGCGCCGAGCAGCTCCTGGCCCGCCGGGCTGACTTGGATCCACCCGCCGAGGACCACGTCGTCCGTCGACAGGTCGGCCGCGGCCAGGGCCATGGAATCGAAGTTCGCGTCGGGGTGGAGTTCCGTCGGCGGACCGTCGCCCCGGCCGCCTTGAACGTCCAAGTGGGTGCGGTGATTGAGGAGCAGGACGTCGCCGGGGGCCAACTCGACCGGGCCATCGGGTCCGCCTGGGCCGTCGACGCTGACGCGCGCGGATCCGGCAACCAAAGCGACGAGCTTCAGCGGCCGCGACACCGTGACGCGCGAGGTCCAGGGCCCGCGAACCGCGAACCCGCCGGTGAACACGCCGCGGACCTCCACCTGGTCGAAGACGTCGGACAAGGCATCGAGGGGCTGATCCATCACTCCCGTACTCTGAAGCAAAAAACCTGGATTCGCAATGATTCCGCGTCCGAACGACGACTATCAGACTGGACGTATGACAACGACGCCTTCAAACAAGGAGCACCTCATGCGCCAGGCACCGCTGCACACCCCGTTCACCGCCGCCTCTACCGCGGACGATGTCCTGAAGGGTGTCGACCTCAGCGGGCGCGAGGCCATCGTCACCGGCGGGCACAGCCGGCTCGGCCGCGAGGTCACCCGCGCGCTCGCGGCGGCCGGCGCCGCGGTGACCGTCGCGGCTCGCGACCCCGAGCGGGCAGCCGCAGCCGTCGACGGTTCTCCCGGCATCCGGATCGAGCAGCTCGACCTCACCGATCCGGCCTCGGTAGACGCTTTCGCCGCTCGATGGATCGACTCGGGCCGCCCGCTGCACATGCTGGTGAACAACGCGGCGGTGCTGTTCGGGCCGGAGCTGCGGCTCGACGCCCGGGGTCACGAACTGGCCCTCTCGACCTCCCACCTCGGTCATTTCCAGCTCACCCGGGCGCTCTTGCCGGCTCTGCGGGCAGCCGGCGGAGCCCGCGTACTCACCGTTACTTCCGGTGCCGCCCGGATCGGCGCGATCCACTGGGACGACCTCAACTTCGCCGGCGGGTACCACCCTGTGACCGCGTACGCGCAGTCCAAGCGGGCGAACGTCCTGTTCACCGTCGAGCTCGACCGTCGCTACGCCGAAGAAGGCATCCGCGCCTTCGCGGCCCACCCCGGCGTCATCATCGGACCCGGCCCGCACGACCCGGCGCGGGTGGAGTCCTACCGCGCGCAGGGCCTCGTCGACGACAACGGCGTGACGATCATCGACCCGCAAGCGGGGAAGAAGACCGTCGAGCAGGGCGCGGCCACGATCGTGTTCGGTGCGGCCAGCCCGTTGCTCGACGGCATCGGCGGGGTCTACCTCAAAGACAACGACGTTGCGGTACTCGACGACGAACAACGCCCCATCACCCAGGACAGCATTCCGGCCGACGCGAACTCGGCGATGCTCGACCCTGAGGACGCGCGGAGGCTGTGGGACGTGAGCGAGCAGCTGCTCGCCTGACTCATCCGGCGAGCCGCCTTCGCGTGCCAGCCCCCGGCAGCCGCTCGCGCACGACGCCTGGTGGGCGGCCGCCCGCAAAGCCCACGGCGACGCGGCCGGTACCCGGGCCCTGATCGAGGTGCTCCTGCCACACCGGCATATGCCGCACGAACGTGTCGTCGCCGGGCTGGCCACCGCCGTTCGGGCCGACCGCGGACGCGGTCGCGCTCGCGGAGAACGTCGGTGAGGTCGGCCCGGGCTGGGAGTACTACCCGGACTTCCTGGTCGCCTCGCGCGACGGCACCTCCGCGCCGGACTTCGCGGACTACTACCCGGCCATGCAGGGGTGGTTCGAGGGTCAGAGGGTGCCCTGACGGGCGTCGCGCCAGAGGTCGACGTCGGCGGTGGTGCCGGCGAGGATCTTCTCGATGGCGTCGAGCTCGTCGGTGGTGAGGGTGCCGGCGGCCAGGGCGGCGACGTTCTGGTCGAGCTGGCCGGGGCTGCTGGCCCCGATGACCAGGGACGTGACGCGCGGGTCGCGGAGGGCCCACACCAGGGCCAGCTGGGCCAGGCTCTGACCGCGGGCCTGGGCGATGTCGTTCAGCGCGTTGAGCCGGCCGACCAGGCCCTCGTCGAGCCACTCGGGGTCGAGGGACTTGCCCTGCGTCGCCCGCGAGCCCGACGGGATGCCCCCGAGATACTTGCCCGTGAGCAGGCCCTGCGCGAGCGCGGTGAAGCCGATGATGCCGACGCCCTCGGACTCGGCGGCGTCGAGGAGGCCCTCGGTCTCGATCCAGCGGTTGAGCATCGAGTAGGACGGCTGGTGGATCAGCAGGGGCGTGCCGAGCTCGCGGAGCAGACCGGCCATCGTGCGGGTGCGCTCCGCGTCGTAGGAGGAGATGCCGGCGTACAGCGCCTTGCCCTGGCGCACGGCCGTGTCGAGGGCCGCGGCGGTCTCCTCGAGCGGGGTGTCCGGGTCGAAGCGGTGCGAGTAGAAGATGTCGACGTAGTCGAGGCCCATCCGGGCCAGCGACTGGTCGAGGCTGGCGAGGACGTACTTGCGGCTGCCGCCACCCTGGCCGTAGGGGCCGGGCCACATGTCCCAGCCGGCCTTCGTCGAGACAACCAGCTCATCCCGGTACGGGCGGAAGTCCTCGCGCATCAGCCGGCCGAAGTTGACCTCGGCGGACCCGTACGGGGGGCCGTAGTTGTTCGCCAGGTCGAAGTGTGTGATGCCCAGGTCGAAGGCGCGCCGCGTGATCGCGCGCTGGGTCTCGAACGGCTTGTCGTCGCCGAAGTTGTGCCAGAGGCCGAGGGAGAGCACGGGCAGGTCGAGTCCCGACCTGCCCGTCCGGCGGTACTGCATGCTGTCGTAACGATCGGAGGCGGCGACGTAGGTCATGCCCTCGAACTTAGCGGTGAGCGGCCTGCTTCACCGCGTCGACGTCACGCTTGGTGCTGTCGATCGCATCGGTGGGGGCCGGGGGAGTGGCCGCGCTGACCTGCTTCTTCCCCATCAGCGCCGCCACGCCGGCGATCGCGAGCACCAGCACGGTCACGGTGAGTGCCGCGAGCCACGCCGGCCACACCAGCGCCAGCGCGGCGCCGATCGTGACGAAGAGCGCGCCGAGGCCGTACAGGGCGATGACGCCCGCCCCGCCCAGCAGGCCGGCGCCCTTCCCGGCCTTCTTGCCCTTTTCCACCATTTCCGTCCGGGCCAGCGCCAGCTCCTCGCGCACGAGGGTCGACACCTGCTCGCTCATCTGGCTGACCAGCGCCCCGGTGGAGGAGTCGTCCAGCCGTGTCCGTGTGTCGGTCATGACCCAGTCGTACCCACCCTGAGCAGCGGTAATCCCTCCGGGTGCGGGAGTCGCCCGGTGGTCGTACCGTGGACGGGGTGTTCTTCATCTTCGGCATCCGTGGCAAGGATCATGTCGTCGGCTCGAGGCCCGGGCACTGCGAGGTGTGCGGGGCCTTCGCGGCGCAGACGCTCGTGAGGCGGACGACGAAGTTCACGCTGTTCTTCGTGCCGCTCTTCCCGGTGCGGCCGGCGCAGCACTTCGTGGCCTGCACCAACTGCGGCCGCACCCGGCACGCGACGCGTCAGGAGGCCGTCGCGGCCTGAGCCGTCGTTCCCCGCAGCACCAGGGACGCGGCGGCGTGCTCGACGCGCGGGGTGTCGGACGGGGTGCCCAGGACCAGGGACATCGCGCGGACGCCGAGGTCTTCGAGGGGTAGCCGGACCGTGCTCAGCGGCGGGGTCACGTCGACGGACACGGGCATGTCGTCGAAGCCGATGACGCTGATGTCCTCCGGCACGCGCAGGCCACGCTCGCGGAGGCAGGCGAGGGCGCCGATGGCCATGGAGTCGTTGAGGGCGGCGATCGCGGTGAGGCCGGGGTTGCGGTCGAGGAGCCGGGCCGTGGCCGCCATGCCGCCGGCGCGGTCGAAGCCGGCGTACTCGATCTGGCGCGCGGTCAGCCGGCGCTTGTGCTCGCGGGCCGCGGCGCGCACCCCGGCGAGGCGGTCGGTCGTGGTGGTGAGGTGCCCGGGGCCGGCGATCACGCCGATCGTCGTGTGGCCGAGGCGGTAGAGGGCGTCGGCGGCGAGGCAGCCGCCGTGCTCGTTCTCCGGGACGATCGCGTCGCCCGCGTGCTCGTGGCGGCCGATGACGGCGATGCGGCCGCCGGTCGCCTCGAAGACGCGCAGCTTGCGTTCGAGCTGCTCGGTCGTCGCCGGGTCGACGTAGCCCGAGCCGGCCAGCACGATGGCGGCCGTGCGGTGGGCGTGCAGCAGGTCCACGTACGCCAGCTCGCGCTCGGGCTCCCGGTAGCTGTTGCAGATGATGACCAGCCGGCCGTGCTCGGTCGCGACCCGCTGGAGCCCGCGGGTGATCTCCGCGAAGTAGGGGTCGGACACGTCGTGCACGATCACGCCGACGGCGGTGCGGTCGGCCCGGGCCAGCTGCTGCGCGTTCGCGTTGGGCACGAACTGCAGCTCGGCCACGGCCGCCAGCACCCGCTCGCGCAGCGCCTCGGCCACCGGTTTCGGGCTGTTGTTGATGATGCGTGACACGGTGGCCGTGGACACCCCCGCCCGCCGTGCGACGTCCGCGAGAGTCGCCATGCGATCACACTAGACCCTTGTCCGGGCGGAGCGGGCGCCGGTAGCCTTCCAGGAAAGCGCTTACCTCAGGAGGTGCGGCCGTGGGTGCTCGGGTTCCCGTCGGGATCGTGATGAACGGTGTGACCGGGAGGATGGGCTATCGGCAGCATCTCGTCCGGTCGCTCCTGGCCCTCCGCGAGCAGGGCGGCCTGCCCCTGCGCGACGGCAGCCGGCTGTGGCCCGAGATCGTCCTGGTCGGACGGAGCGAGGCCAAGCTGCGCGAGATCGCCGAGCGGCACGGGCTGACCGACTGGACCACCGACCTCGAGGCGGCGCTGGCCCGGCCCGACGTCTCGATCTACTTCGACGCGCAGGTGACCAGCGAGCGCGAGAAGGCGATCCTGCAGGCGATCGACGCGGGCAAGCACATCTACACCGAGAAGCCGATCGCCACCACGGTCGGCGGGGCGGTGGCCCTGGCCCGGGCGGCCGACGCGGCGGGGGTGCGCCACGGCGTCGTGCAGGACAAGCTGTTCCTGCCCGGCCTGCGCAAGCTCAAGCGGCTGGTGGACGGCGGCTTCTTCGGGCGCATTCTGTCCGTACGCGGGGAATTCGGGTATTGGGTCTTCGAGGGGGACTGGCAGAGCGCGCAACGCCCGAGCTGGAACTATCGGTCGGCCGACGGGGGCGGCATCGTCGTCGACATGTTCCCGCACTGGCACTACGTGCTGGAGCAGATCTTCGCGCCGGTGCGGGCGGTGACGGCGCTGGCCACCACGCACATCCCGCGCCGGTGGGACGAGGAGGGCGAGGCGTACGAGGCCACGGCCGACGACGCCGCGTACGCCCTCTTCGAGCTCGACGGCGGCGTGATCGCCCAGATCAACTCGTCGTGGGCGGTGCGGGTGCACCGGGACGAGCTCGTCGAGTTCCAGGTGGACGGCACGCTCGGCAGCGCCGTGGCGGGCCTGCGCGGCTGCCGCTTCCAGCACCGCGCGGCCACCCCCAAGCCCGTGTGGAATCCCGATCTGCCCGTCACGCACTCCTTCCGCGAGCAGTGGCAGGAGGTGCCGGACAACGAGGAGTTCGACAACGGGTTCAAGGAGCAGTGGGAGATGTTCCTGCGGCACGTCGCGGAGGACGCCCCCTACACGTGGGACCTCTGGGCCGGCGCCCGCGGCACGCAACTGGCCGAGCTGGGTCTGCAGTCCGCCCGCGAGGGCCGCCGCATCGAGATCCCGGAGCTGGACCGGTGAGGCTGCCCGGGGGGTCCTTCACCTTTTCCGGTACGGGATCCGAGTACGCGAATCCGGGACCCCGTTTCACCTCCCGCGTCGCCTTCGCCGCGGCGCACGTGGTCGCCGACCCGCGGGCCGAGAACGTCCCGGGGGCGCCGGCCGTCCCCGACTGGGAGGCGACGCTGGCGTTCCGGCGGCACCTCTGGTCGTACGGCTTCGGGGTGGCCGAGGCGATGGACACCGCGCAGCGCGGCATGGGCCTGGACTATCCGACCGCCCGCGAGCTGATCCACCGCTCGGCGCGCGAGGCCGCCGCCGTGGGCGGGACGGTCGCGGCGGGCGTGATGACCGACCAGCTGCCGCCCGGCCCGGCGAGCCTCGACGAGATCCACAAGGCGTATGCGGAGCAGCTCACCGACGTCCAGTCGTCCGGTGCCGTTCCGGTGCTGATGTGCAGCCGGCACCTGGCGGCCGCGGCGACGACCCCTCAGCAGTACCTCGACGTGTACGGCCGGCTGCTCGCGGAGACGGGCACGCCGGTCATCCTGCACTGGCTCGGGCCCGCGTTCGATCCGGCGCTGACCGGATACTGGGGCAGCACGGATGTGTCCCAGGCGGCCGACACGGTGTCCGAACTGATCGCCGCGCACCCCGGCAAGGTCGACGGCATCAAGCTGTCGCTGCTGGACGAGGCGTTCGAGGTGGCGCTGCGGCGGCGGCTGCCCGTGCGCATGTACACCGGCGACGACTTCAACTATCCGGCCTTGATCCGGGGCGATGCGGCCGGCTACTCGGACGCGCTGCTGGGCGTCTTCGCGGCGATCGCCCCGCCGGCGGCCGCGGCGCTGCGGGCGCTCGATGCCGGCGACCTGGACGCGTACGGGAAGATCCTGGATCCGACCGTGACCCTCGCGCGGCACCTCTTCGCGGCACCCACCTGGTTCTACAAGACGGGCATCGCGTTCCTCGCCTGGCTCGGCGGGCACCAGGAGCACTTCACGATGGTGGCCGGTGCGCAGAGCGGCCGCTCCCCGGCGCACCTGGCCGAGCTGATCCGCCTGGCCGACGCGGCCGGGGTCCTGCCCGACGCCGAGCTCGCCACGCACCGCGCCGCCGCGTGGGCCGTCACCGTGGGGGTCGGGCAGTGAGCCGCTTCTCGCTCAACCAGGCCACCACGAAGTACTGGCCGCTGCCCGAGCTGGCGGCCGGCTGCGTCGCGGAGGGCGTCACCCGGGTGGGGCTCTGGCGCGAGGACATCCAGGCGTACGGGGTGGAGAAGTCCGCCGCGTTGATGCGCGACCACGGGCTGACCGTGACGTCGTTGTGCCGCAGCGGGTTCTTCCAGCAGCCGGGCTGGCTCGACGAGAACAAGCGTGCGATCGACGAGGCCGCCGCGCTCGGCGCGCCCGTGCTGGTGCTCGTGTCGGGTGGTCTCCCGCCGGGCAGCCGCGACCTCGACGCCGCCCGCGCGCACGTGGGATCCGCGATCGGCGAGCTCGTACCCCACGCGCAGGCGGCCGGGGTCCAGTTGGGGATCGAGGCCCTGCACCCGATGTTCTGCTCCGACCGCTGTGTGGTGGCGACGCTCGGCCAGGCTCTCGACCTCGCGGCGCCCTACCCGGCGTCCGCCGTCGGCGTGATCGTGGACACCTATCACCTGTGGTGGGACGACACGATCTGGGACCAGATCGCCCGCGCCGGCCGCGAGGGCCGGATCGCCGCGTTCCAGGCCGCCGACTGGGTCACCCCGTTGCCGGCAGGCGTGTTGCTGGGCCGGGGCCTGCCGGGCACGGGGTCGGTGGAGCTGCGCCGCTTCCGCGAGGCCGTGGACGCCGCGGGCTACACCGGGCCGATCGAGGTGGAGGTCTTCGACGAGGCGCTGTGGTCCCGGCCCGGCCCCGAGATCCTCCGCATGACCCTGGAGGCGTACGCGGCCCACGTCGAGTGACAACCGGCGGGCGTCAGCAGAGCTCGACGTCGGCGGCGTTCACGTACATGTGGCGGTGGTTGAAGGAGATGCGGTAGTAGGTCGCGGCGCCGCGGATGACGGTGTGGTTGGCCGGGATCTCGTAGCCGCCGAAGCGGGCGTAGTAGGTCATGGCCCGGCTCCGGTCGGCGAGCTGGTAACGCTGGTCGCCGGAGATCGTGTAGACGGCGGCCGGGGCCGGCGGAGTGGCGGGGTTGCCGGCCGGGGTGCCCTCGGGCCATTCGGCCGGTTCGGGCAGGTTGGCCGGATAGACCTTGACCTCGACGCCGTCGCGGGGCCTGAGCACCTTGCCGGCGGCCGGGTGCAGCACCGCGCTGGGCAACCACGCCTGCTGCCCGCCGTACCAGATGGCGGTCCAGGCGCCCTGCCGCGCCGCGACGGCGTACGTGCGGCCGGTCGTGACCTTGTCGGACATGTCGGCGACGTCGGTGGTGCCTCCGCCGAGCACGGGATCGGTGAGCAGCGGCGCGTCGTCGCGGGGTTCGGTGCGGAGCAGGACGGTGCCGGCCGGCTGTTGCGGCAGGTCCTGGCAGGTGTCCGCGCAGGTGGTCAGCTGCGGCTGGTTCGTGGCGAAGTCCGGCGCGATCGTGACGAGGTCGTCGCCGGGCCTCGGGGCGGGCGCCTTCAGCAGCTCCATGTAGCGGTCCCAGTCCCAGAAGGGGCCCGGGTCCGTGTGCGAGCCGGCGAAGTTGCGCTGGTTGGCGACGTCGTCGTGGCCGAGGATGTGCTGCCGGTCGAGCGGGATGCGGTACTTCGCGGCGAGGAACCGCACGAGAGCCGCGGAGTTGCGGTACATCGCGTCGGTGAACCAGGTGGCGCCCTCCGCGGCGAAGCCCTCGTGCTCGATGCCGATCGACTCGGTGTTGACCAGCGAGTTGCCGGCGTGCCAGGCGATGTCCTTCGCCCGGACCATCTGGGTGACCTCGCCGTCGGCGGACCGGATCACATAGTGCGAGGAGGTGTACGACAACGGGTTCTGGAATGTGTTGAGGGTGCTCGTGTAGCTGCCCTCGGTGTCGTGGACGACGATGTACTTGATCGGCACGTCGGCCGGGCGGTTCGCCGTGTCGTAGTTGCCGTACGCGTTCACGTCCGTGTCGTCGTTCGACGCGTAGGCGGCGGGCAGCCACTGGCAGTCGAGCTCAGCCGGGCACTCCGCCTCGCCGGTGCTCCTGGTCTGCGGCGGGGCCACGGCTGCCGGGTCCGCGGCGATGCGCAGCTGCCCGTCGCCGGCCCCTCGGCGCAGGGTCGCGAAGACGTCCCGCGCGACTGGGCCGGAGGTCTTTCCGCTGGTGAGCCGGGCGACCACGGGATACCAGCCGGTCAGGCCGTCCGGTTTCGCCCCGAGCCGCCCGGCCTCGTCCATCGTGTCCGGCGAGGTCAGGTGCATCAGGCCGTAACCGCCGTCCGCGCTCGGCCGGCCGCCGTGGTCGCGCCAGCCGGTCAGCGCGTACGAGTAGGCCTTGAGCAGCTCCGCCGGCACACCGAATTCCGCGGCCGCGGCCTCGAAGGCCTCGGGCGTCGTGCCGGCCGGTTCGGTCTCGGCCCAGGACGTGGTGGCACCCCAGCCCGTGGCGCCCACCGCCACCAGCGCCGCGGCGCCGGCCAGAAGTCGTCGTTTCATGCGCCGATGATCAACCGGAAGCCGGGGGCGACAAACCGGGACACAGTGAGGCAGCGATGCCTGCCCGGTGGGGCGAATCCCGGGCGGGATCGGGCTGCCGTGCAACCACATATGCGCCGTACGGCATGAGTCGCGTGCGTGCCCTGCCTGCTCCTGAGGCGGCGCGTCCGGCGCTGAGCCCTCAGTCGTGCGGGCGGACTGTCTCCGCCGGCGCGCGGCCCGCGTAGCGTCCCGCCGGACGGAAGCGGCTGGGCTGGTCCGCGTACTCCTCGAGGGCGTGCGCGATCCACCCGGCGGTCCGCGCGATCGCGAAGACGGCCTCGCCCGCGTCCGGGCCCATCCCGGTGCTGAGGGCCAGTGCGGCCAGCGCGAAGTCGATGTTCGGGGCGATGCCCGAGCGTCCGGCCGCCGCTTCGACCACAGCCGCCATGGCGTCCGTCCCCGGAATCGCGGCGAGCAACGTGCGGGCGCGGGGATCCCCGCCCGGATAGAGCGGGTGCCCGAAGCCGGGTACGCCGCCGTGCAGCCGGCGTTGCTCCGCGACCGCCGCCATCGGATCCGGGCTCGTCAGCAGCTGATACGCCAGCCCGCTGGCGGCGCCGTGCAGGGGGCCGGCCAGCGCGGCCAGCCCCGCCGAGACCACGGACCAGGGGTCGGCGCGGGTCGAGGCGGCCACCCGGGCGGCGAACGTCGATGCGGCCAGGTCGTGATCGGCCAGCAGCACGAGGGCGGTGTTGAGGGCGGCCACGCCGTCCGGTGTCGGATCCCGGTCGGTGAGACGCGGCCACAGTGCGGCGGCAAGGGAATCCTTCACGGGCGCCGGTGGATCCAGGGCCGCCACCATCGTGCCGATCAGGCCCCGGCCGGTGGCGACCACGGCCGCCGGGGTGAGGTCGAAGCGCAGCCGGTCGGCCGCCGCCCCGGCCGCGACCGCGATCCGGAGCCGGTCGGCCGCCCGCACGTCCGGCGGCAGGGATCCCATCACCGCCCGTACGGTCCGCAGCACCGCCGGGTCGGGATCCCATCTCCCGGCAGCATCCGACCCCGTCCACAGCAGGGACACCACCGACTCGAACGACGCCGTCGCCGCCAGCGAGCAGACGTCCCGGCCCCGGTAGTAGAGCGACTCCTCGGTGATCAGGGTCAGCCCGGTGTGCACCTCGGGCCCGGTCGCCCCGGCCCGCCGGCGTCCTGCCGCGAACGCCGTGACCTCCGCCTCGTCGAACAGGCTCTCCTTGCCGTCGCCGTGCCGCTTGCTCGTGAGCAGGCCGCGGCTCACGTACGCGTACACCGTCGCCTTGCGCACCCCGAGCCGCCGCGCGACCTCATCCGTCGTCAACCGCATCCCGGCCGCCTCATGTTGATTCCGTCAACGTTGACAACTATACGCGTCGCGCCGACAGTGGGAGGCATGCTGACTGTGAATCCGGGGCTCGCCGGCGTCGTCGCGTTCGACACCGAGATCGCCGAGCCCGACCGGGCCGGGGGCGCGCTGCGCTACCGGGGCGTCGACGTCGAGCGGCTCGTCGGCCGCGCGAGCTTCGGCGACGTGTGGGGACTGCTGGTGGACGGCGACTTCCGCGCGCCGCTGCCGGTCGCCGGGGCGCGGGCGATTCCCGTACGGTCGGGTGATGTCCGGGCCGACGTGCAGGCGGCGACCGCCCTGCTCGGCCTGCGCCCGCTGATCGATCTCGGCCCCGGGCAGGTGCGTGACGATCTCGCTCAGGCTTCCGCTCTGCTGCTGTCCTATGTTGCGCAGGCCGCGCGGGGCGGAGAGAGTGCCGTCCCGCAGAGCCGGGTCGACGAGGGCCGCACCCCGACCGAGCAGTTCATGATCCGCTGGCAGGGCGACCCGGATCCGCGCCACGTGACGGCGATCGACCGCTACTGGGTCTGCGCCGCCGAGCACGGCATGAACGCGTCCACGTTCACCGCCCGGGTCGTCGCCAGCACCGGTGCCGACGCGGCCGCCTGCCTGTCCGCCGCCGTCGCCGCCCTCTCCGGCCCGCTGCACGGTGGTGCTCCCTCGCGCGCGCTCGGCATGGTCGAGGCCGTCGAACGCGGCGGCGACGCCCGGGCGTACGTCCGGCAGGTCCTCGACAGCGGCCGGCGCTTGATGGGTTTCGGGCACGCGATCTACCGGGCCGAGGATCCGCGCGCCCGCGTCCTGCGCGCGGCGGCCGAAGAGCTCAAGGCGCCCCGCTACGAGGCCGCCCTCGCGCTGGAGGAGGCGGCGCTCGCCGAGCTGCGGGAGCGCAAACCCGACCGTGTCCTCGCCACCAACGTCGAGTTCTGGGCCGGGGTCGTCCTCGATTTCGCTCAGGTGCCGGCGCACTTGTTCACGTCGTTGTTCGCTTGTGCGCGTACGGCCGGGTGGAGTGCGCACATCCTCGAGCAGCACCGGCTGAACAAGATCATCCGTCCGTCCGCGGACTACGTCGGCGTCGCCGACCGTGACCCGGCCGACCTGCCCGGCTGGGACCGGATCTCTATCGCTGGGTAGAGGACACGATCCGGCCGCAGCGGGATCCGCCGGGCCCCCGCCCGCTGCCAGACTTTCCGGCATGGACATCGCCGAGATCTTCGCCCGCACCGCCGCCCAGGCCGCCGTCGAGACGGTTCCGTCGGACACCCGTCGGATCGGCCGCCGCGTGCTGATCGGCCTCTCCGCCGTCCCGCTCGCCGCGGTGATGGTGCTCTACGGGGTCGGCCGCGCCGAGCAGTACGAGGGCGGCTTCCTGGGGGAGTGGTACGTCCGGCTGGCCCTCGCCCTGGCCGGCGTGGCCGCCTACGGCCTGGTCGAATGGACACGCCGCCGCACGAGCGAATGATCGGACGAGCGGGCACGGTTGACGCTTTTCCGGTCAGCCGGTCGTGCTTTTGATCAGGCGGGCGCGGGGCCCGTCGAGTCGCGGACCATCAGCGTGTGGCCGGTGGCGCGGCGCCGGGGCCGGGCGGCCGCGGGCTTGAGGGCCAGGTCCAGCGCCGTCCGGCCCATCGTGGTCATCGGCAGCCGGACGGTCGTCAGGGACGGCGCGAGGTCGGCCGCCACCGAGACGTCGTCGAAGCCGACCACCGACATGCGGTCGGGCACCGGGATCCCGCGGGCCCGCAGCGCCGACAGCACGCCGATCGCCATCGCGTCGTTGAGGGCGATGATCGCCGTGGTCGCGGGATGGTCGGCCAGGATGCGCTCGGCGGCCGCGCGCCCGCCGTCGCGGGTGAAGTCGGTGTGCACGACCGGGACGTCGCCCGCCGCGATGCCCGCCTTGGCCAGCGCGGCCAGGACGCCCGCCTGCCGGTCGGCCACCGTGGTCAGGCCCGCGGTCCCGGCCGCGACGGCGATGCGGCGGTGGCCCAGGCCGAGCAGGTGGACGCCCAGCGCCTTGCCGCCCGCCTCGTTGTCGGGCAGGACCGCGTCGACGCCCAGGGAGTGCCGGCCGATCACCGCGACGCGTCCGCCGGTGCCGATGTACGCGGCCAGCGCCGCGCGCGCCTCGGATTCGAACACGGCATCCGTGTATCCCGAGCCGGCGATGATGATGATGCCGACCTGCTGGGCGATGAGGTGGCGGATCTGGCGCAGCTCGTGGCCCGGGTCGCGGCCGGAGTGGCAGATCTGGACCAGCAGGTTCTGCTCGTCGGCGACCTGGATGACCCCGCCGGCGATCTCCGAGAAGTACGGGTCGTCGACCTGGTGGACGACGAGGCCGACCGTGGCGCTGGTGCCGCCGGCGAGGGTCCGCGCGTACGGGTTGGCCACGTAGCCGAGGTCCGCGGAGATCTGCCGGATGCGATCGGCGACCTCCTGGCTGACCCCGTCGCGGCCGGCCAGCGCCCGGGAGGCGGTGGCCAGCGAGACTCCGGCGCGTTCGGCGACGTCAGCGAGGCGCAGCCTCGGCCCCGGTCTGGGCATATGTCCACTCTCCACAACTCAGGGACGTCGTTTCGTTACGGGAGTATTGCGTGTGGCCTGAACCACAGCCTAGGCTACGTAAGCGCTTTCGCAAGCGCTTACGTACGGCTCGGGCAAAGGAGTTCGCACGGATGCCTTCCCCCTATCGACGTACAAGATGGGCCGCGGCCCTGCTTCTCATGACCACGTCCCTCACCGCCTGCAGCGGCGGCGGCGAGGACGGCGGAGGCGGTGACGGGCCCATCAAGGTGGGCATCTCGCTCCCGCTGACCGGCGACTTCTCCGAGCCCGGCCAGGGCGTGCAGCAGGGCTACGAGGCCTGGGCGAAGATCGTCAACGACTCCGGGGGCCTGCTGGGCCGCCAGGTCGAGCTGAAGATCCTCGACGACCAGTCCAGCGCGGACCGGGTCGTCGCCGACTACGAGCAGCTGATCGGCAGCGACCAGGTCGACCTGGTGGTCGGCCCCTTCTCCACGCGCCTGGTCGTGCCCTCCGCGCGCGTCGCCAGCGAGTACGGCATGCTCTTCGTCGAGCCCGCCGGCGCGGCCGCCGAGGTCTTCACGCAGGGCTTCAAGAACCTCTTCTACGCGGCTCCCGCGGTGGCGAACGACCACTACAACCACCTGGCCGAGTACATCCTGGCCCTGCCCGCGGACCAGCGGCCCAAGACCGCCGCCTACGCCGCGATGGACGACCCCTTCGCACAGGGTACGGCCTACGGGCTCAAGGCCAAGCTCGAAGCCGGCGGCGTGAAGACCGTGGTCGACGAGGTCTACCCGCCGAACACGACCGACTTCGGGAGCATCGCCGCGAAGATCGCCGCGTCGAAGGCGGACGTGGTCGTGGGCGGCTCGCAGTACCAGGACGGCGTCAACCTCATCGTGGCCCTGCAACAGCTCAACTACCAGCCGAAGCTGGCGGCCTTCTCGACGGCGCCGACCAACCCGGAGTTCGCCGCGGCCATCGGGAACAAGACCGAGGGCATCCTGGCCCCGACGGGATACAGCCAGGACGCGCCGTATCCGAGCAACAAGGAGTTCGTGGAGAAGTACACGGCCCAGTTCGGGAAGGCGCCGGAGGAGGACCAGGCCAACGCGTACACCACGGGTCAGGTCGTCGCCGCCGCGGTCAAGGCCGTGGGCTGCGCCGAGCAGGGCGACTGCCAGCAGAAGCTCATCGACTGGGTGCATGCCAACAAGGTCGAGACCGTGGTCGGGACGCTCTCCTGGGACGACACCGGCAAGCCGCAGGGCGCGCACATGATCCAGCAGTGGGTGGGCGGCGACATCAAGATCGTGCTGCCGGCCGACGTCAAGGAGGCCGCCATCGTCTACCCGAAGCCGGCCTGGTGAGCCTCGTCCTGCAGAGCGTCGTCCTCGGCCTCCTCCTCGGCGGCCTCTACGCCCTGCTCGCGGCCGGACTGACTCTCTACTTCGGGATCATGCGCGTGGTGATGATCGCGCACTCCGCCTTCCTCATCCTCGCCGCCTATCTGGCGTGGTGGTGGCACGAGCGGCTCGGGCTGGATCCGTTGCTGTCGCTGGTGGTCACCGTACCCCTGTTCTTCCTGGCCGGGGTGGCCATGCAGCGCCTGCTGCTGGCCCGCCTGCGCGCGGTGACGCTGACCATGATGTCGGTCCTGGTGACCTTCGCGGTCGCGCTGACCATCGAGGGCCTCCTCGGGTACGCCTTCACGGGCACCCAGCGCCGCATCCAGCTCGGCTACGGCTCCGCCGGCTTCGAGCTGTTCGGGGCGCGCATCGCCGTCGTCAAGCTGATCGCCTTCGGGCTGGCCGTCGTCTCGCTCGGCGCGCTCTACCTGCTCATGAAGCGCACGTCCTTCGGGTGGGCGCTGCGGGCGACGATCCAGCACCGCGACGCGGCCCGGCTGGTCGGCATCGACACCGAGCGCACCGCCGGGTACGGCTTCGGCCTCGGCCTGGCCACCGCGGCGGTCGGCGGCACGGCGCTGTCGCTCGACTCCACCATCTATCCGTCCCTGCACTGGCACTGGATCGGCCCGCTCATGGCGATCATCGTCGTCGGCGGCCTGGGCAGTGTCCCGGGTGCCGCGGCCGCCGCGCTGCTGCTCGGGCTCGCGCAGAGCCTGCTGCAGATCCCGCTCGGGACGACGTGGGCCCAGACGGTGTTCTACGTCGCCCTGTTCGCGACCCTGGCCGTACGCCCGCAGGGGTTCTTCGGAGGCCGCCTTGCCCAACGTTTCTAGACGTCTGCTGCCGCTCGTGCCGGTCGTGGTGCTGGCCGTGGCGATCCTGTCGTTCCCGTCGCTCGCCCCCAACCCGTACATCCTGTCGTCGGGCATCGTCGTCCTGAACTACGCGGTGCTCGCCACGGCGTGGAACTTCGTCGGCGGCTTCACGGGATACATCTCACTGGGTCATGGCGCCCTGGCCGGCCTCGGCGGATACGCGACAGGGCTCCTCGTGACCAAGGCGGGCATGCCGGCCTTCGTGGCCCTGATCGCCGCCGCCGTCCTGGTCGCCGCGCTGGCCGTACCCCTGGGCATGGCCGCCCTCCGCGTGCGCGGCGCGTCCTTCGTGATCGTGTCCATCGCGCTGGTCCTGATCCTGCTGCTGGTCTTCCAGAGCTGGGCGTCCCTCACGGGTGGATCCCGCGGCCTGGTCGTGCCGCGGCCTTTCCCTTCGCTCCTGCGCCCCGAGCATCACCGGGTCTTCTTCTTCCTGTACGGGGGGCTGCTCGCCCTGGCCCTGCTGACCTGGTGGATCGTGGACCGCAGCCGGTTCGGTCTCGGCTTGAAAGCGCTCCGGGAGGACGAGGACAAAGCCTCCGCCCTGGGCACGCCCACCTTCACGTACAAGCTGATCGTGTTCGTTCTGTCCGCCACGTTCACCGCGCTCGGGGGCGGCCTGTACGCCCTGTGGTTCGGCGACCTCGACCCGGTGTTCCAGTTCAGCGTGCTGACCGGGTCGTACCTGGTGCTCATGGCGCTGCTGGGCGGGGTGCGCTCGCTGTACGGGCCGCTGGTCGGGGCGCTGGTAGTGGGGACGGCGCTGGAGTACTTCAAGGGATCGTTCGGCAACACGCCGCTGCACCTGGTCGCGACCGGCGTGTTGCTGGCGGTGGTCGTGCTGGTGATGCCGGACGGGGTGCTGCCGGCGCTCGCCGCGGGGTGGTCGCGCCTGCGCCGGACCAGCCAGACGTCGATCCGCGAGGTCACCGCCGCCGAACTCCGCGACCAGCGCACCTCCGCCGCGTCCGCCGCATCCGGGTCCGCCCGGTCCGCCGATTCCGCTGGGTTCGCCGGGTCCGCCGGGTCCGCCGCTTCAGGGGCCGGGGCTACCTCCCCGGGCACGGACGCCGGAGTGAGCGAACGTGCGAGCGCGCATGAGCGATCGGGTGGCGGCGGCGGGAAGCCGGACAGTCCGGGGCGGCGGGATCAGGAGGCGCGTCGATGACGTTGGCGACCGAGAATCTTCGGAAGGCGTTCGGCGGGGTCGTGGCCATCGACGGGGCGACCGTGGAGTTCCAGCCGGGCAAGGTGAACGCCTTGATCGGGCCGAACGGGTCGGGCAAGACGACGTTCTTCAACTGTGTCACCGGCATGATCCGGGCGGACAGCGGACACGTGCGCTTCGGCGGGCACGACGTCACGCGCAAGGCGCCGCATGCGATCGCGCGCGCGGGCGTCGGCCGTACCTTCCAGTTGTGCCGGGTCTTTCCGCGCATGACCGCGCTGGACAACGTGCTCGCGGCGGTGCGGCCCGGTGGTTTCCCGAAGGCGCTGCGCGGGGCGCGCAACCCGGACGAGATCGAACGTGCACGCACCTGGCTCACCCGGCTCGGCATCGAGCATCTCGCCGACGTCGAGGCGCGCGAGATGTCCTGGGGCCAGCAGAAACTGCTCGAGCTGGCCGGTGTGCTCATGGCCGAGCCGGAGACGATCCTGCTCGACGAGCCGGCGGGCGGCGTCAACCCGGCGCTGCTCGATCGGATCGGCGCGTTGGTGCGCGAGTTGAACAGCGAGGGCCGCACGTTTGTGATCGTCGAGCACAACATGGACCTCGTCATGAGCATCAGCGACCACGTCGTCGTCTTCGACCGCGGGCGCCCGATCGCGGCCGGGCCGCCGTCCGTCATCCGCACCGACGAGCGCGTACTGGGGGCGTACCTTGGCGTCTGAATTCGAACTCCACGACATCGTCGCCGGCTACGGGCGGGCCGCCCCGGTGCTGCGCGGGTTCAGCGTGACCGTGCCCGCCGGCTCGGTCGTGTGCCTGGTCGGGCCGAACGGCGCCGGCAAGTCGACCGTGCTCAAGGTGGCGAGCGGGCTGCTCAAGCCGCGGTCGGGGCGGATCACGGCCGGGGGAGTGGACCTGACCGGCGCCGGCCCGCAGAAGATGCTCGCCGCCGGGATCGCGCTGGTGCTGCAGGGGCACAGCGTGTTCCGCGAGATGACGGTCGAGGAGAACGTCATGCTCGGCGGCTACACGCTCAAGGACAAGGGGAAGCTCGCCGCGCGCCGCAACTTCGTGCGCGATCTGTTCCCCGTGGTCGCCGAGCGCTGGCACACCACGGCCGGTCTGCTCTCCGGCGGACAACAGAAACAGGTCGAGTTCGCACGTTCGCTCATGATCGATCCCCGGGTCGTGCTCCTCGACGAGCCGTCCATGGGTCTCGACCCCAAGGCGACGCAGACGATCTTCGACCAGGTCGTGCGAATGCGCGACGCCGGGACCGCCGTCCTGCTGGTGGAGCAGAACGCGCGGCGCGCCCTGGAGACCGCCGACCTCGGATGCGTGCTCGACCTCGGACGCGTGCACATCTCCGGCCCGGCCGCCGACCTGCTGGCGGACCCCCAGCTCGGAGAGCTCTACCTCGGCGGCCGCCCCGCACGAGAAACCGCACCATGACCGAAGCCCCCACAGCTCGAAACGGCTCAACGCCCAGCGGCACCAGCAAACGCACAACAACGAGCAACAAGAAGCGCGTAACGGCAACGAGCAACGCATGACGACAGCGCTCGACGAGCAACGGGCAACGCCGAACGCGCAAGTGCGCAACGGGCACAGCCAGATGCGCGGCGAGCGATGAGCGAACGACCGCATGAGCATGAGCGAACGAGCGAACGTACGCATGAGCGAGCGAACGCATGAGCGGAGGCCGCCCGACCAGGGGGGACCTCGCGGAAGTCGCGCGGCCGCCCACACCGGGCGGCAGCGCGATGAGCACGGAGGAAAGGGCGTCACGATGAGAACAAAGGTCGCTCTGGCCCTGGCCGCGGTCCTCGCGGCCGGGGCGTCCGCGGCACCCGCGCGGGCCGGCACGTCCGGTCCGTCCGGCATCCATCCGTCCCTGCGACCGTACCTGGTCGCCTACTACGACTTCGACCATCCGCAACGCGGCGACGTCGCGCTCGAACGGGACCTCGGGCGCTCCGGCACCGAGATCGAGCTGGTCAACGGCGGCGCCGCGATGCGCGTACCGGATCGGGCCTATCCCGGCAGTGGCCGGGCGCTGCAGACGCGGCAGGTGGACCCGGTCAACGCGGGCAACAACGACTGGAAAGCGGGCATCTACTCGGCGAGCGGAGTGCGCACTCTGCGCGCTTTCAACGCCGCGAGCGGGATCACGGTCATGGGCTGGTTCAAGCGGCAGATGGACGGGCCGCTGCCCAACACCGTGACCGCCGACCCGGCCGACGCCTACAACGCGATCGGGCTGACCGGCGTGCTCACCGGCGATTCGGACGGGCACGCGGTGCGCGCACTGCTCGAACTGATCGATGTGAACGGCACGCTGCGCCTGGTCGCGCTCGGCCGCCGGATCGACGGCGGGGCGTCGCAGACTTTCGCCGCGACCGAGGACTGGCGCACGCTGCTGCCCCGGGACCGGTGGGTGCACATCGCCGCCACGTTCGATTTCTCCACGGGCACCATGGCGCTCTATCGCAACGGCGCCCCGGTCGACGGCTTCTACACCGTCGCCGGCGACCCGTGGCAGGTGGCGGGCCCGGGACCGCACGTCACCAGCGCCACCGATCCGCGCGGGATCAAGATCGGCGGCAGCTTCCCGCAGAACACCGTCGAGCGTAATCCGTGCACCTGCCGGATGGACGCGCTCACCTTCCTGGACACGTCGCTGTCAGCGCGCGCCGTGGCCGCCCAATACGCCTACGTGAGGTGACTCTGTTGCGCATCCGAAGCTTGTTCAGTGCGCTCCTACTGTCCACATTGGTCCTGGTTGCCCCCTCGGCCGCGCAGGCCGACCCGGGCGCGATCTACGACCCGATCCCGACCGAGCCGGAGACGTCGCGGCTCGGGCTGGTGCTCGACGAGTTCGCCGGCTTCCCGCAGACCCAGCCCACCCCGGCGCCCACCGACGCGCGGCTCATGCGCAAGGCGCGGATCAACACGATCTTCGAGCTGCCCGACGGCTCGGGACGGCGGGCTGTACCCGACCTGAACGGCCCGCTGTACCTTGTCGAGAACGGCGTGCCCCACGTCTATCTGGACGTGAAGGCGCAGTTCCCGGAGTTCTTCTCGGGGCGCGGCCTCGGGCAGGGCTTCGGTTACGTGGCCTTCCACCCCGAGTTCAAGACGAACGGCCTCTTCTACACGATCCACACCGAGTCGACGACCAAGGTTCCGGACTACCAGCAGGCCACCGTCCTCTACCAGGGCGTGATCAACGAGTGGCACGCCACTGATCCGGCCGCGGACACCTTCGCCGGCACACACCGTGAGCTGCTGCGGATCGGCTTCGGCGGCCAGATCCACGGCATCCAGGAGATCAACTTCAACCCGTACGCCCGCAAGGGCAGCGACGACTACGGCCGGCTCTACCTCGCGGTCGGCGACGGCGGGCAGGGCGTCGGCAACACCGATCCGCAGAACCTGGCCCTGCCGCACGGCAAGCTGCTCCGCATCGACCCCGCCGGCACGAACAGCCCCAACGGCAAGTACGGGATCCCGGCGACGAACCCGTTCGTCGGGCAGGCCGGCGCCCTGGGCGAGATCTGGTCGTACGGATATCGGGACCCGCACCGGTTCAGCTGGGACAAGGCCACCGGCCGCCTCTATCTCGGGCACATCGGCGAGCACGCCATCGAGGCGATCTACGAGGTGCGCAAGGGCGACAACATGGGCTGGAGCGAGCGCGAGGGCGCCTTCGTCTTCGATCGGACGCCGTCGTCACCGTGCGACCGGCTCTACCCGCTGCCCGCCGACGACGCCGCCAGCAACTACGTCTACCCCGTGGCCGCGTACGACCACAATCCCGCCCCCGACTGGAACTGCACCACCGACGTCGGCGTCGCCGTGGCCGGCGGGTTCGTCTACCGAGGGACGACCATTCCGGCGCTCTACGGCAAGTACATCTTCGGTGACCTCGTGAGCGGCTGGGTCTTCTACACCAACGCGTCGGAGATGCGCCGCGGCGGGCCCCCGGCGACGATCCACCGGCTCAACCTGTTCGACGCCGCGACCGGGAACGCCGTACGGATGCAGGATCTGTCGGCCCCCGGCACGCCGGCCGGTGACCCGAACCGGGTGGATCTGCGCTTCGGCACCGACCGCAGCGGCGAGCTCTATCTGCTGTCCAAGGCGAACGGCAAGGTGTGGAAGGTCACCGGCACGCGCACCTTCGCGGCGGGCTTCCCGGGCACCACGCTCGTGCCCGGCCTGGCCACCCCGTCCTTCTGGACGCCGGTCACCCCGTCGAAGTGGAAGTTCGAGAACGGCCAGGTGATCCTGGCCGAGGCCGGCGCCGAGCGGCCCGGCCCGCGCCGCCCGTTCGAGTACGCCATCCTGACCAAGGGCCCGGCCTTCGGCTCGGTCCAGGTGGACGCCCAAGTCAGGCTGGACGAGGAGGTCGAAGTCACCAACCGCGACATCATCATCGTCTTCGGCTGGCAGTCGGACACGCAGTTCTACTACGCCCACCTCTCGACCGACAACACCATCTACCCCCACAACGGCATCTTCAAGGTCGACAACGCCGACCGCGAGCGCATCGACTACCAGTGGAACGGCCGCAGCCGCGGCGCCAACCCCGCGATCGTCGACAAGGCCTGGCACCAGGTGCGCGTCAAGCACCTGCCCGCCACCGGCGAGATCGCCGTGTACGTCGACGGCTCGCCCGACCCGCTCATGACCGCCCGCGACACGACCTTCACCTCGGGCCGCGTCGGCTTCGGCTCCTTCGACAACATCGGCCGTACGCGTCTCTTCAGCGCCCTCGGCACTCCCGCGGCCTGACCCGCCCCGCGACGCCCCGCCGGTCCCGTGCCGGCGGGGTGGCGACGGTCGAAGGCCCAGCTCCGAACAAGGCGAACTACCCGCCCAGCGCGTCACCCCGACGACCAGGGACACAATGCCGGGCAGAGGGCCTCCACCCGCAGCCGGCCGTGGTCGACAAGCAGGCCGCCCGAGAAAGCGACGACCGCACCCAGGGTCAGGGGAGGGAACGCAAGACGCAGACCGCCTTGCCCAGGATCGTGGCGTCGTCGGCGGGGAGGACCGGGTAGGCGGGGTTGCGGGGGACCAGCTCGGCGTGGCCGGCGCGGTGGCGGAGGACCTTGATGGTGGCTTCGTCGTCGAGGAGGGCGGCCACGATGTCGCCGTCGTCGGCGGTGGGCTGGCGGCGGATGACGACGGTGTCGCCCTCGAAGATGCCGGCTTCGATCATGGAGTCGCCGCGGACCTGGAGGGCGAAGCAGGTGCCCGGGCCGACCAGGGCGGCCGGGAGGGTGAGGACGTCGCCGGGGGACTGGTCGGCGAGGCGGGGGAGGCCGGCGGCCACCGTGCCGAGCAACGGGACGTCGACCGTGCGGCCGGGAGGAGCGGGCGCGGCGTCGCGGAGCTCGACCGCGCGGGGGGAGCCGGCCGCACGGCGCAGGAGGCCGTGCTGCTCGAGGACCTGGAGGTGGTGGGCGACGGTCGAGGGGGAGCGGAGGCCGACGCGGGCGGCGATCTCGCGCATGGTGGGCGGGTAGCCACGCTCGCGGATCGAGGCCGCGACGACGGCGAGGATGCGTTGCTGCTGGGGGGTGAGATCCGGACCGTCCGCGGGTTCCATGACGGCAGCCTAGCCCATTTTCGTACACGTGTATGAAAAGGCACGCAGGTGCGGACCTGAAACATGTGTGTACTACTTTGCGACGCCATGCGGATTCTGCTGGTGGAGGACGATCACCGGGTGGCCGGGGTGATGGTCCCGATGCTGCAGCGCCGTGGGTACGAGGTCGAGCACGCGGCCACCGCCGCGGCGGCGCTCGCGGCCGCGCCGTGCGATCTCGTGCTGCTGGACCTCAACCTGCCCGACGGTGACGGGGTCGAGGTGTGCCGGGTCCTGCGGTCGCGCAGCGCGCACCTCGGGATCATCGCGGTGACCGCCCGCGGCGAGGAGCGGGACCAGGTCACCGGGCTGCGCGCGGGGGCCGACGACTATGTGGTCAAGCCGTTCTCGATGGCGGCGCTGCAGGCCCGGATCGAGGCCCTGCTGCGGCGCTCGGCGCTGCCGGGACCGGCCCCGCGCGAGGCGGTCGAGCTCGGGCCGTTGCACATCGACTTCGCCACCCGCGGCGTACGCGTGCAGGGGCGCCCGGTCCCGCTGACGCGCAAGGAGTTCGACCTCCTCGCGTCGCTGGCGCGGCAGCCGGGAGTCGTCCTCGACCGGGACCGCATCCTGCTCGACGTGTGGCAGAGCACGTTCACGGGCCGGCACACCCTTGAGGTGCACGTGGCGTCGCTGCGGGCCAAGCTCGGGCGCCCCGGCCTCGTCCAGACCGTCCGCGGCGTGGGCTACCGTCTCTGCACCGACTGAGAGGGGTACGGTGCGCCGGCGGCTGGTCTCCACGTACGTGCTGCTGCTCGCCCTGGTCCTGCTGGCGCTCGAGGTGCCGCTCGCCGTGTCGCTGACCAACCGGGAGACGCAGCAGGTGCTCGCCGACCGGCTGGCCGACGCCACGCGCTTCGCCGCCCTGGCCGCGCCCGCCCTGCGCACCGGCGACCTGGCCGCGCTCACCGGTGAGCTGCGGCGCTACCACGATCTGTACGGCATCGGCACGCTGCTGGTGGACCAGGACCAGCAGATTCTGAGTACGATCGGCGGCCCGTCACCCGGCGACAGCGCCGCGACCGGGGCGCTGCGCGGGGCGCTGGCCGGGCGGCAGGTCAGCACCCCGGCGACGCTGTGGCCGTGGCGCGACGATCCGCTGGTGGTGGCCGTGCCGGTGAGCGACGGCGGCGCGGTGCTCGGCGGGCTGGTCACCGCGTCGCCGGTCAGCCGCAGCCGGCACACGATCGTCGTGTCGTGGGCGGAGCTGGGCCTCGGCGGGCTGCTCGCCGTCGCCGCCTGTGTCGTGGCGGCGCTGCGGCTGGCGACCTGGGTGCTGCGCCCGGTGACCCGGCTCGACGCGGCGGTGCACGAGATCGCCGCCGGGGCGGACGACGCGCGCGTGGTGCCCGGGGCGGGACCGCCCGAGCTGCGGCGGCTGTCGGCGAGCTTCAACGAGATGGCCGACGCGGTCGCCGAGGCGATGGAACGCCAGCGGTCCTTCGTCGCGTACGCGAGTCATCAGCTGCGCAACCCGCTCACCGTGGTCCGCCTGCGCGTCGAGGATCTGGCCGACCGGCTGGCGGGCCCGGGCGCGGAGCAGGACCACGGGTACGCCCTCGAGGAGATCGACCGTCTCACCGGTGTCCTCGACAGCCTGCTCGCCCTGGCCCGCGCGGAACGGGGCCGGCAGCCGATCGGGGAGACCGACGTGGCGGCCGTGGCCCGGGACCGGCACGCCGCCTGGCAACCCGCGGCCCGCCGCCGGGGCGTCGAGCTGGCGCTGGCGGTGGACGATCCGGCGTACGCGCAGGCTGTGGGTCTTGATCAGGTGCTGGACGCGCTGATCGACAACGCGCTGAAGTTCACGCCGGCGGGCGGCCGGGTCACGGTGACCGTGCACGGGTCCGTTCTCACGGTCGCCGACACCGGGCCGGGGATGACGGCCGAGCAGTGTGCGCTGGCGACCGAGCGCTTCTGGCGCGCGCCCGACACGCAGAACGTCGACGGCGCCGGGCTCGGGCTGCCGATCGTGGCCGTCCTGGTGGAGGCGTCGGGCGGACGGCTCGAGCTGGTGCCGGGGCCGGGTCTGGAGGTCCGGATCACGCTTTGACGGAGCGGTAGTAGCGCGCGGCGCCGGGGTGCAGCGGGACGGGCGAGGTGGCGATCGCCGAGCGGATGTCCAGGCGCTCGGCCGCCGGATGGGCCGCCGCGAGCACGTCACGGCGTTCCAGGAGCAGGCGCGTGAGGTCGAAGGCGGTCGATTCCGGGAGGGAGGCCGGCACGACCAGGAGATTGGGTACGGCGATCGTGGCCACCGCCGGCACGTGGTAGACCGAGGCGGGGACGTCGCGGACCTCGTACACGCCGGTGTAGGTCTGGCGCAGAGCCGGCGCCCACCCGGCCAGGCCGATGATCCGGATCGGCGCGTCGCTGCCCAGCCGCTGCACGCCGGTGACGGGCAGCCCGCCGGAGAAGAAGAACGCGTCGATGTCCCGGGCGCCGAGGGCCGCCAGCGAGTCGTCGAGGCTCAGCTCGCGCCGCTGGATCTGACCGGTGCCCGCCATCCGCGCGACGGCCAGCAGCCGGTCGACGGTGACCACTGTGCCCGATCCGCGCGCCCCGACGGACACCCGCCGGCCGCGCAGGTCACCGAGGGCGGTGACCGGGCTGTCCGCGCGGACGACGAGATGCAGCAGGTCGTCGTAGACGCGGGCGAGGGCCGACGGCTGGTCGCCGGTCAGGATGTCCGCCTGGGTGAAGCCGACCTCGGCGCCGCCGCTGGTGACGAGCCGCACGTTCTCGGCCGAGGCGGCGGTGGCCAGAACGGTCGTCTCGGTGCCGGGCAGCTCCCGGCGGACGAGCCCGGCCAGCGCGGTGCCGACCGCGTGGTAGACCCCGGTCGGGCTGCCGGTGGCGATGCGGACGCGGCGCCGCTCGGGCTCCTCGCCGGTGCAGGCGGCGAGAAAGGGCAGGGCGAACCCGGCCAGCAGGGAACGGCGTCTCATGATCGCGCAATTTTTCCTCAAGTCGGCGCCCCGGAGCTACCCGCCGAACGGGCGGTCGGCCACGGTGTCTTCCAAGTCAACGGGAGGATGATTGCCGATGAACCACGAGACGATCCGCGCCGTCGTCCTGCCGGCCGCGCTGCCGGCCGCCTTCGAGGCCGCCTGCCTCGTGGCGTGCACCGACGTCTCCCGGCTGTCCCGCGTGGCCGTCCGGGAACGGCCGGCCCACCCGGCCCTCTTCGCCGAGTTCAACCAGCCGTCGGCCGCCGGGCGCCTCATCGGCCTCCTGCGGATCCTCGGCCACGAGGCCACGGCGACGGTCCGCGAGGCCGGCGGGCGGCGCCGCTACTCCGTCCACGGTGTCCTGGTCGCGCCGCAGGACCGGGCGCTCATCGACCGTACGCTGGCCACGGCCTGGCGGCAGGGACAGCAGGCGCTGCTGGCCACCGAGCAGCTCGGCGCCTCCTCGCCCCGGCACGCCCAGCGCATGACCCTGGCCCGCGCGGCCTGGCAGGCAGCGCTGCGCTCCTGCGGCTCCCGGCGCCGCCGCGACGAGGCCCTGTGGGTGCGGCTGGGCGACCAGGCGCTGGCCGCCGTGCTGATCCGCGCGGCCCGGCTGCTCGGCGTGCGGGCCGAGGTGGTCCGGCGGCCGGGCTGCCTGCTGGTGATCGTGCCGGCGACGATGCCGGAGGTCGCTGCGTTCCCACGCACACTCGGCGAGGCGGTCGCCGCGGTCAGGTAGCCGGTCCGCCGCGGGGGCGGGCGCGGACGTGAGCCTTCTCGCCCTGGCGGCCGAAGAGGCTGAGGAACTCGACCGCTTCCGGGTCGGCGGCGCCGAACCAGTGGGGGGTGCGGGTGTCGAACTCGGCGGCCTCGCCCGGGACCATGATCAGGTTGTGGTCGCCCAGGACGACGCGAAGGCGGCCGTTGAGGACGTAGAGCCACTCGTAGCCCTCGTGGGTCTTGGGTTCCGGGTCCCGGCGGGCCGTGCCGGGGGCGATGATGATTTTGTACGCCTGGATGCCCCCGGCCCGCCGGGACAGCGGCAGCATCGTCATGCCGTGGTGGGTGATCGGGCGCAGGTGGATGCGGGGGTCGCCGGTGGGCGGGGCGCCGACCAGCTCGTCGAGGGTGACGCCGTGCACCCGGGCCAGCGGCAGCAGCAGCTCCAGGGTCGGGCGGCGGTCGCCGGACTCGAGGCGGGAGAGGGTGCTCACGGAGATGCCGGTGGCGGCCGACAGCTCGGTGAGGGTCGTCTCGCGTTGCTTGCGGAGGGCGCGCAGGCGGGGGCCGGTGGCGGCGAGGGCGTCGGTCATCCTCCGATTTTGCCAAATCCGCAACTTCCTTTGCCAGCGATGGCGACGCGCCGCATGGTGGGTGCATGACTGACGAGCTGCAGGACGCGTACGACGTGATCGTGGCCGGCGGGGGAGCCGCGGGCCTGAACGGGGCTTTGATGCTGGCCCGCTCCCGCCGGTCGGTGGCGGTGATCGACGCCGGGGCGCCGCGCAACGCTCCCGCGGCGGGAATCCACGGGCTGCTCGGCCGGGAGAACATGCCGCCGGCCGAGCTGCTGGAGACCGGGCGCGCCGAGGTACGCGGCTACGGCGCCCACGTGGTCACCGGCGAGATCAGTGGCGTCACCCGCAAGGACGACGGCTTCCACGTCACGCTGCGGGACGGCCGGCAGGCCCGGGGCCGGCGGCTGCTGGTGGCCACGGGACTGGTCGACGAGCTGCCGGACGTGCCGGGGCTGCGGGAGCGGTGGGGCCACGACGTGCTCCACTGCCCGTACTGCCACGGGTGGGAGGTCCGGGACCAGGCGATCGGCGTGCTGGCGAGCGGGCCCATGTCCGTACATCAGGCGCTGTTGTTCCGGCAGTTGAGTGACGACATCGTGTACTTCGGCGCTGTGGCGGGTGAGGACGCGGAGAAGTTCGAGGCGCTCGGGATCCGTGTGGTGAGCGACACTGTTACGGGTTTGGAAATCGTCGGAAATCGGCTTGCGGGTGTACGGCTCGCCGACGGTACGGTGATCAGCCGGGAGGCCCTGGCCGTCGCGACCCGCATGGTGGCGCGGGCCGGGTTCCTGAGCGATCTCGGGCTGCACCCGGTGGATCACCCGTCGGGTGCGGGGCAGCACTACCCGGGGGATGCGACCGGGCGCACCGACGTGCCCGGGGTCTGGGTCGCCGGCAACGTCACCGACCTGGCCGCGCAGGTGGGCTCGGCCGCTGCGGCGGGCGCGTTCGCGGGAGCGCAGATCAACGCCGACCTGGTGGCGGAGGATGTCCGCCACGCTGTTCTCATCCGGGGGGATTCGACACTGTGAGTACGGAAAGCACGGCGGCGCCGGGGAAACTCGACGCCGCCGTCCTGAAGATCGCCGGGGTGGTCGTGCTCGGCGCCATCATGTCGATCCTCGACGTGACCGTCGTGAGCGTGGCGCTGCCCACGTTCCAGACCGAGTTCGGCGCCTCCTACGCCGAGGTCGCCTGGACCATGACCGGCTACACCCTGGCCCTGGCCACGGTGATCCCGCTGACCGGCTGGGCGGCCGACCGGTTCGGCACCAAGCGGCTCTACATGGCCGCGATCCTGCTCTTCACGATCGGCTCCGCGCTGTGCGCGACGGCGGACGGCATCGGGCAGCTGATCGCGTACCGGGTCCTGCAGGGCCTGGGCGGCGGCATGCTGATGCCGCTCGGCATGACGATCATGACCCGCGCCGCCGGCCCGGAGCGGATCGGCCGGCTGATGGCCGTCCTGGGCATCCCGATGCTGCTCGGCCCGATCGGCGGCCCGATCCTCGGCGGCTGGCTGATCGACGCCGCCAGCTGGCACTGGATCTTCCTGATCAACCTGCCGATCGGCGTCATCGCGCTGGTCTACGCGCAGTTCGCGCTGCCGAGGGACAACCCCTCCCCGTCGGAGAGCTTCGACTTCCTCGGCATGCTCATGCTCTCCCCGGGCCTGGCTCTTTTCCTGTACGGCGTCTCGTCGCTCCCGGAGACCGGCACGGTGAGCGCCACCAAGGTGTGGCTGCCCGCGCTCGCCGGCGCGCTGCTGGTCGTGGGCTTCGTGCTGTACTCGTTCAAGCCCCGGCACCCGCTGCTCGACCTGCGCCTGCTCACCAACCGGAACCTGTCGGTCGCGGCGATCACGCTCGCGGTGTTCACCATCGCGTTCATGGGCGCCGGGCTGCTGTTCCCGAGCTACTTCCTGCAGATCCGCGGGGAGACCACGCTCGCCGCGGGCCTGCTCATGGCCCCCCAGGGCATCGGCGCGATGATCACGATGCCGATCGCGGGCACGCTGGCCGACCGGGTGCCCGTCGGGCGTACCGTCCCGTTCGCGATGCTCCTCATGGCCGCGGGCTTCTTCGGCTTCACCCAGGTGTCGACCGACACGTCGTACTGGCTGCTCGGCGGTTCGCTCTTCGTGATGGGCCTCGGCATGGGCGGCACGATGATGCCGCTGATGACCTCCGCCCTCAAGACCCTGACCAGCCACGAGGTCGCCCGCGGCTCGACGCTGCTCAACATCCTGCAGCAGGTCGCCGGCTCGATCGGCTCGGCCCTCATGTCGGTCATCCTCACCAGCCGCCTCAACGGCTCCCCGGACATCCCGGGCGCCGGCGTCACCGAGGCCCAGCTGGCCATCGCCGCCAAGCAGGACCCGTCGGTCACCCAGCAGCTCCCGGTCGAGCCGTCCGTGCTCGACCGCGGCCTGTCCTTCGCCGCCGACGCCTTCGGCACGACCTTCTGGGTCGCCTTCGGCCTGGTCGTGATCACCCTGATCCCGGCGTACTTCCTGCCGCGCCGCAAGCAGTCCTCGCCCCTCCAGGAGGGCGAGCCGCAGGCGGCACCCGTCATGCTGCACTGACCTCGATCGGCCGGAGCCGCCTCAACCGACCGGGTGAGGCGGCTCTCGCGTACGTATCTGCGGGTGCGGGCGGCCCCTCCTACCGGAGTCACCTCATGGGGGAGGGATCCCGTGACCGTTCAGACTCCGGCCCGCACACCCGTCAAGACCCACGGCAAGACGATCGCCGCCTTCGCCGTCACCGTCGCCACCGCCGTCTATCCGCTGCTCCAACAGGGCCGCATCGGCGCGGCCGGCGCCGTCTCCATCGCCATCGCCATCGTGACCAACGTCGGCGTCTACATCGTCCCGCTCGCCCCGAACGCCAAGTGGGCGAAGAGCGCCGTGGCCGTGGGGCTCTCCGCCCTGAACGTGGCCGCGACGCTCGCCCTCGACGGCGGCATCTCGATGGGTGACTGGGGGCAGATCGTCATCGCCGCGGGCGGGGCCGCTGTCGTCTACCTGGCGCCGGCCGCGACGCCGGAGACCGGCACCCAGGTCGGCTGGGGCAAGGACTCCTGATCGGCTGCCGGCGGTAGATTGCGGGCGTGGTGTTTCCGCTGGACCGCGTGGCCGTCGGCTTCGACGTCGGAACCGTGCCGCATACCGACGTCCGGCGCTTCACCGCGGCCTGTCACGAGGTTGAGGCGGCCCTGGGCGAGCCCGTCGAGGAGCTGACGCCACGCCGCTACCCGGACATGTTCCACTCGGCCACGATCGGCACCCACACGGTCCTGTGTCATCTTCACCGGCCGGTGGTCGCGGTCGTCCAACGGGGCGCCGGCCTGCGCTGTCCCGGCGAGGGAAGCACTCCGGGCCGCTTCCTGGACCCGCCGTGGTGGGCGGCGGGTTTCGCGACCGCCGGCTTCGACGTGCTGGGGCCGGACGAGCTGGATGTGCCGCTCGGCCGCGCGGACACCACAGCCCTGACCCGAGCCGACCGCGACCGCATCCGGTGGTGGAGCGCCACAACGGTCGGCGAGGTGCTGTTCGACTCCTGAGACTGACGCGGGCTTATGCTACGGCGACGCCGAAGGGAGCCAGCGGTGTTCACTACGGAGCTGTACAACCGGACGTTTCCCCGGTCCGGCGGGGACGCTGTGGAGAGGCTGCGTCTCAGCTTGCTGGACTGCCGGAAGAGGGCCGAGACGATCGGCGGATCCATCCGCGCGGACCATCCGTCGTACACCGTCCACGACGTCACCCACGCGGACGCCCTGTGGGAGACCGCGGACCTCATCGCCGGCGAGTACCCGCTCACCCCGACGGAGGGCTTCGTCCTAGGCTGCGCTCTGCTCGTCCATGACCTCGCGATGGCCAAGGCGGCGCTGCCCGGCGATCTGCACGATCATGTGGGCGCCGAGCGCTGGCGGGACGCCGTGTTCGCGAACTTCTTCGCCCAGCACGGCGAGCAGCCCACTCCGGAGGAGCTGTCGGACCCGCCCGCGGCGGTGCGTGCCGCAGCGGAGCGGGAGTTGTTGCGCACCCACCACGGCGAACAAGCTGCGAAGCTGCCGGTTCAGCCGTACCGGGAGCACTACCTGATCGCCGACGGCGAGCTCCGGAAGACGTACGGTGAGCTGATCGGACTGATCGCCGCGAGCCACTGGTGGAACCCCGAGCGCCTGCAGGCGGAGTTCTCCGAGCCGGTCGGCGCGTCCGGCACCATGCCGCGGGAGTGGGTGGTCGATCCGCTGAAGATCGCGTGCCTGCTGCGGGTGGCCGACGCCAATCACCTCGACAACCGGCGGGCTCCCAGTTTCCTGCGTGCGGTGTCCCCGGTCGAGGAGTCGTCCCTGCCGCACTGGGACTTCCAGGAGCGTCTGCAGCGTCCGCTGCTCAAGGGAGACAGGCTCGTCTACACCGCGTCGCAGCCGTTCGGCCCGGAGGAGGCGGAGGCGTGGTGGCTGTGTGTCGACGCCCTGCGCGCGGCCGACCATGAATTGCGCGCCTGCGATACCCTGCTCGCCGACACCGGGCGGCCCCGGTTCGCAGCGCGGTCGGTCGGCTATGTGGACGACCTGCCGGGCCTGGCCGAGCGGATCAAGGTGCGCGGCTGGTATCCGGTGGACGCCCGGGTCCGCGTCGGCAACGTCATCGACCTGGTTCGCAAGCTCGGAGGTACCGAGCTCTACGGCGACAACCCGGAAGCCGCCCTGCGCGAGCTGATCAGCAACGGCATGGACGCGGTCCGGGCGCGGCGGGCGCTGCAAGGCGACGGCGGTGAGCTGCGGCTCCGGGTCGAGGTGGACATCGTCGAGGACGAGAAGGATCCCGGCGGCAAGTGGCTGATCGTGCGCGACAACGGCATCGGCATGACGCGGGCGGTGCTGGGTGGGCCGCTGCTCGACTTCGGGACGTCGTACTGGTCGACCCCGGACGCCCGCCATGACCTGCCGGGGCTGCTCAGCTCGGGCTTCTCGCCGACGGGTAGGTACGGCATCGGCTTCTTCGCGGTGTTCATGCTCGGTGATCGGGTCCGGGTCACCTCCCGCCGGTACGACCAGGGCGCCGACCGCACCCACACGCTGGAGTTCCGCCATGGTTTGAACGCCCGTCCGGTCCTGGGCCCCAGCCATTCGCAGGCCGTCCCCTACGGCGGCACGGAAATTGCCGTTCACGTGGCGAACGAGATCCTCGACAGTTTCGGAGGCGGGCCCTTCTCGGACACGTGTCGGCAGCTCTTCCCCACGAATGACGTTGATATCGAAGTCCTGCCGACCGCTGGAGAGCCTCGTTCGGTCCTAGCCGCCGATGCTTGGATCACCTCCACGTCCGAGGCGTTTCTCGAGGAGATGAACATGTCAGCATCCGACCGGTTGGGGGTTGCCGGAATGATGTCTCCCATCATCGATGACAACGGGGTGGTGCTGGGCCGTGCAGCCATCGACACAGGCTCGTACGTTTCGGATCGGCTGACGGAAATTGACAATGCGGCTGTTGTCACGGTCGGTGGTGCGCGAACAGCGACAACTATCTCAGGACTGACCGGTGTGTTTCTGGGTAGAGCTATCCGGGCTGCTCGGGACGAGGGCCGCCCGCTTGTTGGGCACGATGTCTTGTCCCGGTGGGCTGCTCACCAGGTGGCCCTCTTCGATGCGCAAGGCAAGCATCCCGCTCAGCAAGTGCGATTGGCGGCAACGGCGCATCGGCTCGGCGCGCCGGTGGGCAGCCTCGCGGTCGCCTTGTCGGCCAAGGGATACCTGACGCCGGCGCAGGTTCGGGAATGGGCCAAGGATCGGCCCGCGATCCGGTTGGTGCCGGACGGTGCTTTCCTGCGGTGGGGTGACCTCGGCGGTGCGACCCCGGAGATCGCCGACGATTTGCTGATCGTCGACGAGTACATGCCCGTGGTGTACGGGGCGGGCTCGGCGCACTGGCCCTGGGAAGAAACCGAAGAATCTTCTATTGTTCAGCTCTGCGTCGGCCTGATAGGCGAGGCGTGGGACGCCGGGGCCGCGGTGCGAGCCCAATGGGAAGCGCCCGTACGGAAGCCATTTGTGCTCATGGCGACCGACGGATCGATGCGCATCACCCATGATTGGGATTTGTCATTCTTCGGCGTCGAGCGGCCGGTGGGACTGGCTTACCTGCTGGTCCGGCCGGGCTGAGCAACCGTGGTCGGTCAGACGGCGTCGGCCCGGTAGAGGACGACCTGGTCCGGGAACATCCGAGGGCTCGCGAACCCCGCGTGCTCGAGGGCGGCCCCCGTAAGGACCAGCTCCGTGGCCCACCACGGCGGCGGGAGCAGGCCGGCCGGTGCGCTGCCCACCAGCACCGGCTGCACCCGGTAGCGCCGCGCGGGGTCCAGGCCGCGCAGCCGCACCCGCGCCCCCGGATCAGGCAGGATGCTGTCGGTCACCGCCACGGCGAAGATCGCGCGTGAGCGGTCCGGCGCCAGCACCCCGTGCACCAGGATCCGGTCGTCGTACCCGTCCATGCGCACCAGGTCCCCGCCCAGCAGCAGCGCGCGGTGAGACTTGAAGAACGTGATCCACGCGCTCAGCTCCTCCAGCTCGGCCGGCGTCGCCTGGGCGAGATCCCACTCGATGCCCAGGTGGCCGAAGACGGCCGTGCCCGCGCGGTAGGACAGGTCGTGGCTGCGGCCCGTGACGTGCGAGCGGCCCGAGGCGATGTGGGAGCCCATGAACTCGGGCGGGAGGAGCTGGGTGGTCCAGCGGAGCGTGCGCTGGCGGTCGTGCGGGTCGATGTTGTCCGAGACCCACACCCGGTCCGTACGTTCCAGGACGCCCAGATCCACGCGAGCGCCCCCGGAGGAGCAGGACTCGATCTCCAGTGCGGGGAAGAGACCGCGCAGCTCGTCGAGGAGCCGGTAGAAGGCCAGCGTCTGGGCGTGGACCGCCGCCCGGCCGCCCCGCTGCTGGTTGCCGGCCTCGGTCAGGTCGCGGTTGTGGTCCCACTTGACGTAGTCGATGGCGTACTCGCGGATCACCGCCGTCATCTGGGCCTTGACGTGCTCGTACGCGGCGGGGATGGCGAGGTTGAGGACCTGCTGGGCGCGGGATTCGACGGGCCAGGAGCGGCGGGCCGACATGATCCAGTCGGGGTGGGCGCGGGCGAGGTCGGAGTCGGGGTTGACCATCTCGGGCTCGAACCACAGGCCGAACTGCATGCCCAGCGCGCGGACGCGGTCGACCAGCGGGTGCAGGCCGTCCGGCCAGACGTCGGCGGAGACGGTCCAGTCGCCCAGGCCGGACGTGTCGTCGCGGCGGGAGCCGAACCAGCCGTCGTCGAGGACGTAACGTTCGACACCGGCGGCCGCGGCGCGTTCGGCCAGGTCGAGGAGCCGGTCGAGGTCGTGGTCGAAGTAGACGGCTTCCCACACGTTGATCGTCACGGGGCGGTCGGTTGAGACCTTGTGGTCACGCGCGCGCAGATGCCGGTGGAAGCGGTGGGCGACGGCGTCCAGGCCGCGGCCCCACGAGCCATAGAGCCAGGGACTCCCGTACGCGTCTCCGCCCTGCAGGATGATCTCGCCCGGCAGCAGGAGCTCGCCGCCGCCGAGCAGCTGTTCCCCGGTGTGCGCGCGCTCGGCGTAGTGCAGGTGGTTGCCGCTCCACGCGGTGTGCACGGCCCAGATGTCGCCCGACGCGAAGCCGAAGCCGGGAGTGCCGGCGTGCAGGAGGTAGGCGCTGTCGGCTCCCGTGCGCCCCTTGCGGTTCTCGCGGGCGTGCACGCCGAACGTGAACGGCGACCGCTGCGGCACCCGCTCCTGATTGTGCCGTCCGCCGAAGTCGAGCAGCTCGGCTGCCTCCGGGGGGACGGGCAAGGCGACAACCAGACCCTGCATCGCGTACGGGCGGGGGGCCAAGTTCTTGATCGTGGCTCGCGTGCGCACGAGGCCGGTGTCGCGCAGCTCCAGGACGACCCGCAGCTCGAGGCGCTCGGTGTCGTCGAGGGCGACCGCCTCGAGGACGCCCGCACAGGAGGCGGTGAAGCCCGTCACAGGGTCGCCGTCGAGGGTGACGGACGTGACCGTGAACGCCGGTGACCAGCCCTCGCCCGCGAACGACCCGGCGAACGGGTTCGCGAACGCGCCCGTCAGACCGGGTCGCCCGGCCCAGCCGGTGCTGTGCTCGGGGACCAGGGACAGCCGGGGCCGGGGCTCGACGTCGTTGGAACCGGTCATCGGGACGGCGGCGGTGATCAGCGCGGTGGCCAGGTCCTCGTCGAGGCCGGGCAGCTCCGGACCCCAGTAGGTCACGGCGGGCAGCCGGTCGCCGCCGGTCTCGACGAGGACGCTGACGCCTCCCGCGGTCAGCGCACAGACCGCGCCTTCATCGATGCTCACGGGCGGCCTCCGGATCGGCGGGACGGCGGAAATGTCGGTGGGGTCTGGGATCATCGCCGCATGCGATTGCTGACAGCGTTGCACGCGGACGACGACGCCCCTGACATGATCATCTCAGACGGCGTCGCGGTGTCGCGCCATGAGCTGCTCGAACGCGCCGCCGGGCTCGCGGCGCGGCTGCGCGGCGCGCCCATCGTGGCGGTGCACGCCACGCCCGGGCTGTCCACGATCGTCGCGGTCACCGCCGGGCTGCTGGCCGGGGTGCCGGTCGTGCCCGTGCCGCCGGACGCGGGCGACCTCGAGCGCGAGCACATCCTGCGCGACTCCGGCGCGGAGCTCTTCCTCTCCGACGACCCCGCCGTGCCCGGCGCGCCGATCGCGGGCGTCCCGCCGTCGTCGGACATCCCGGAGGAGCCCGTCCCGGCGACTCCCGCGCTCGTGCTCTACACCAGCGGCACGACCGGCCCGCCCAAGGGCGTGGTCATCTCCCGCGCCGCCGTCGCCGCCGACCTCGACGCGCTCGCCGGCGCCTGGCAGTGGACCGCCGAGGACACGCTCGTGCACGGCCTGCCGCTCTACCACGTGCACGGGCTCGTCCTGGGCGTGCTGGGCGCGCTCCGGACCGGGTCGCGCCTGGTGCACACCGGCAGACCCACCCCTTCCGCGTACGCCGGAGCGCGCGGCACCCTCTATTTCGGCGTCCCGACCGTGTGGTCGAGGGTGGTCGCCGAGCCCGCGGCGGCGCAAGCCCTCCGGGGCGCGCGGCTGCTCGTGTCCGGGAGCGCGCCGCTGCCCGGGCCCGTGTTCGACCGGCTCAGCGAGCTGACCGGGCAGTCGCCGGTCGAGCGCTACGGCATGACCGAGACGCTCATCACGGTCAGCGCCCGCGCCGACGGTCCGCGCCGCGCCGGGCACGTCGGGCTGCCGCTGGCCGGGGTGCGCACGCGGCTCGTGGACGAGTCCGGCGCCGAGGTCCCGCCCGACGGCACCACCATCGGGCAGCTGCAGGTGGCCGGGCCGACGCTGCTGGACGGCTATCTCGGGCACGGGCCCGCCCCGCTGGCCGACGGGTGGTTCGACACCGGCGACGTCGCCACCATCGGGCCCGACGGCTGGCACCGGATCGTCGGGCGGGCGTCCACCGACCTGATCAAGACCGGCGGGTTCCGGGTCGGCGCCGGCGAGGTCGAGGACGCGTTGCTGCTGCACCCGGCCGTGACCGCCGCGGCCGTGGTCGGCACGCCGCACGACGACCTCGGCCAGCAGATCACCGCGTACGTGATCGCCTCGGGCGTCGCCCCGGACGAGCTGATCGCGTTCGTCGCCGCCCGTCTCGCCGCGCACAAGCGCCCCCGCGTCGTCCACCTCGTCGGCGATCTCCCGCGCAACGCGATGGGCAAGGTCCAGAAGTCCTTACTGTCGGGTAGCCAACGTCACCCTGGACTTTGATTCGACGGATGTGCACTGTGCTCTGGTCGATCCGCGTTCTGCGGCTGTTCGTTGCGCAATCGGGCGCTTGCCCTGCGTGAGGCCAGCCGCGCGGTCGGCCGTTCGTCGCGCCATCGGGCTCGCGCCCCGCGTGCGGACGGCCGCGGCGGTGGCTGGGGGGTCGCCGGCGGTCGGCAGTGGACATCGGGCGCGGCCGGGGCCGCGTGGTTCGGTCAGGGGGCCGTCATGACATCAACCGTCGCATTCGACCGGGGTGGCGTCGAGAGCAGCGCCAGCCTGCTGCGCGCCGAGCGCCTCCGGCTGGCCCGGGACGAGCCGGGCCTCGTGCCGCCCGGGCGCGGCTGGGAGCCCGCGTCGGAGCAGATCGCCGACCTGTGCACCACCACGCCGGGGACCATCGGCGAGGTGCTGGCCATGCTCACGCGTACGCAGGAGATCATGCAGTTGCTCCCGCCCCCGGCCAAGAACCGGGTGGCGTCGTTCAACTCGCTCTACTTCACGATCACCGACCGGGTCGACAAGGCGCTGACCGGGCCGGGCGTGCAAGACCCCGAGTTCCTCGAGCTGCTCGACGTCGAGTTCGCCAAGCGCTACTTCGACGCCCTGCGGCTGTGGGGCGAGGAGGACCTCGCCACCCCGGACGCCTGGGAAGTCCTCTTCCGCCGCGCCCAGGACGAGAAGGTCAGCAAGCTCGCCGCCGCCATCCTCGGCGTCAACGCGCACATCAACCACGACCTGGCCCTCGCCCTGGTCGCCACGTGGGACGGCCTCGGCGTGGAGCCGCCCGACCACAAGCACCCCGACTACCTGCTCATCAACCAGATCTTCTTCGAGGAGATCCCGTCGCTGCGCCGGCGCTACTCGACCCGATGGCAGCTGCGCGTCGACGCCCTCGCCGGCGACCTCGACGACTGGAGCCAGCGGGTCCTGGTCGCGGCGACCCGGGCCCACGCCTGGGACCAGGGGCGGCGGCTGTGGGAGTTGCGCGAGGACCATGATGATCTCGCGCGGGCGAAGCTGATGATGGACCGGGCTTCCGCGTACGTGGGGGAGCTGCTTCTCACGAGCGACGGCGTCCTCAATCGGGTGGGGGATGTGTTGCGGCAGGGGCGCGCGTTCTTCCCTCGGCGGCGGGTGCCTCGGCGCTTCTCGTGAGCGACTTTCGTTGCCGGCGGCGGGTTCCGGCCGGGTGACTACTAAGTGACCGGCAAATGATCAGTGCGAAGTGGACCGGGCGGGCGGCGCACTGGTAGACCTCTTCGTCGTGATCGGCAACGAAGCGTCCCCGCCCGAGGAGCCCGCCCCGGCGCGGCGGCGACCGTCCAACCTGTCCCGGGCCGTGGGGCGGGGCTCCTCGTTCGGCGGCGCTTCGCGCTCGTCCGCGCCCGCCGCGTCGTCTCCCTCGTGTTCGGCCGGCGAGTCTTCCTCCGCTGGCGTGTCGTCTCCTGCTTCCTCGGGTGGCGTGTCGTCCTCGGGCGGCGTGTCGGCTCCTTCGTCTTTGGTCGACGTGTCGTCTCCCTCGTCCTCGGCCGGCGCTTCTTCGGCCGGCATGTCTCCGGCTGGTGGGTCTTCGGCCGGTGGGTGGCGGCGGTGGTGGCTCATCGGGCCGGCGGCTGTGATCGTGGTGGCGGCCGCGGTGGGCGTACCCGTGTGGTTCGCACTGCGGGCCGAGGCGCCGATCGGCGGAAATCCGGCGGGGGTGCCACTGGCCGGAGGCGGCGCGGCGGCCGGCACGCCCGAGCAGCCGGTCGCGCCGTCGTCCGCCGCACCCGGGACCGCCGGGCCGTCGTCCGGCGCCTCCGCGACCGATCCTGCCGCGACCGGGCAGCCCGGTCCTTCCGCGCCGGGGCCGTCCGGGCCGGCACGGCCCGGAGTTCCCGGCAAGACGCCCGCCGCGACACCGGCGACGAGCAAGCCGGCCGCACCCGGCACGCCGAAGCCGGCCGTGACCGGACGCCCCGGCACCGGCGCCGACCTGGCCCTGCGCCGCCCGGTGACCGTGTCCGGCCTGGAAGGCGACGCCTACGCCGCGGCCAAGGCCGTCGACGGCGACGACTCCACCCGCTGGAGCAGCAACTGGTCCGAGAACAGCTGGATCGCCGTCGACCTCGGCGACATCTGGTCGGTGTCCCGCGTCGAGGTGCTGTGGGAACGCTCGTACGCCGAGGAGTACCACATCGACGTCTCCACCGACGGCCGCACCTGGCGCACCGCGGTCAGCGGCATCACCGGCACGGAAGGCGAGGTCGGCACCGCCCTGGCCGACGTCCCGGCCCGCTGGGTCCGCGTCGTCAACGACCGCCGCCACCAGGACAAGTACGGCATCTCCCTGTTCTCACTCGGCGTCCGCTGATCCAGGTTTTCGCTTGCCGACCCGGGGTTTCCGCTCGCCGGCCCGCGATTCTCGCTCGCCGACCCGCAGTTCTTACTCGCCGATCCGCGATTCTCGCTCGCCGACCCGCTGGTCAGGGCGGCCCGCTTTCGCTCGATCTCGATTGACCTGGGCGGCCCGTCTCCCGCTCGGCGTCCGGTGACCCGGGTGTGCTCAAGTCAGGCCGAGCGGCCCCGCCGGGTCGGCGACGACGGTGTTGCGACCTGCGCGCTTGGCCGCGTACAGATGCTCGTCCGCGCGCCGGACCACCGACTCGGCCGTGTCGTCCGCACGCAGCGCGGTGAGCCCCACGCTGGCGGTGACGGCAAGCCCAGGAGCAAGACCCGCCCAGTCGTACGCCTCGATCGCCGCCCGCAACCGTTCGCAGCACGCCGCCGCGGCCGCCGGATCCGCCTCGATCAGCACGATGAACTCCTCCCCGCCGTGCCGCCCCGCGTACCCGCACGAAGCGCGCAGCAGATCCGCCACCCGGCAGAGCACCTCGTCACCCATCGCATGCGTGAACGTGTCGTTCACCGCCTTGAAATGATCAAGATCAAGCAGCGCAACCCCCACCGGCCCACGCCCGCCCCCGGTCGCCGCCTCCACAGTCCCGGTGTTCCGAGTCGCCGTGCCGTTCCCGGCGCCTTCGTCGTTCGGCGCCGCGCCTCCTGCTCCTGCCTCACGGCTCACACCCGGTGCCGCTCCTGTCTCACGGCTCACACCGGGTGCCGCTCCTAGCTCGCGAGCCGCACCGCCTCTTCCCGGGCGGGACGCGTCACCATCTGCTCCTGCGGCGCGGATGGCACCTCCTCCAGCCCCGGTCTCGTGGGTCGCAGCGACTACCACTGCGGCCTCGCGGCTCACACCTCCTCCCGCGCCGGCTTCGCTTCCCACCTCGCAGGTCGCGCCGCCTGCCGCTCCTGCCTCGCGGGTCGCACTGTTCCCCGTCTCGCGGGACGCACCGCCTCCTGCCTCGCGGGTCGCACTGCTTCCAGTCTCGCGGGTCGCACTGCTTCCTGCCTCGCGAATTGCGCCGCCTCCGGAGCCGACGAGCACGGCCAGCTGGGCGTCGGAGCGGCGACGGTTCCACAGACCGGTGAGGGCGTCGCGCTCGGCCATGTCGCGGAAGCGCTCGGTGGTGCGCCGCGCCTCGTCGACGGCGAACTGCGCGTGGGCCACGCGGGCCATCACCTCGCTGCGCTCCTCACGCCGGGCGGTCCAGGCCTCGTGAAATTCGACCATCTCCTGGTACGCCGCCGCGAACTCGCCCAGATCCGCATGGCACCCGGCGATCATGCGCAGCGCCAGGGCGTCGACGTCGGGAAGACGGTCACGTTCCGCCATCTCGCGACAGGCTTGCAGCGTACGCAAAGCAGCTCCGACGTTGCCCTCGTGCCGCTGGATGTCGGCGAGCGTGATCAGCGCGCTCGGGATGGCGTCCGCGTCCGTGGGCTGCGCCGACACGATCGCCTGCTCGATGATCCGCAGCGCCTCGCCCGGCTCGCCGGCCTCGAGCAGAATGCGCGCGACAGTGTCCGCGCATGACGCATTGAGCGGTTCGTTCGCCGCCTCGCTGTACGCCTGCATCTCCCCGGCCAGCTCGGCGGCGGCCGTGAAGTCCCCGTGCGTGTACGAACACCACGCCCAGTTGTTCAGATTCGCCAGAATGAGCGCGGCCACCCCGGACGCGTCGGCCAGCTCCTGCGCCGCCCGGAACTCCTGATGCGAGATGCCACCGATGCGCCGATCGTTCACCAGCGACGCCAGAATGAGCGCATGGTCGACCCGCAGCGCCGCGGGATCGCCGGGCCCGAGCATCCGATTGGCCGGGTACGCATGACGCACGGCCTGCCCGTTGTCCCCGACCCGCCACAGCCCACCCGCGATGACCGCATGCGCATGAGCCACGACCACTCGATCAGCAGCCGTCGCCAGGATCTCCCGCGCCCGCGCAATGCCGACATCGGCCCGCCCCGCGCGATTGTGCAGGTCGGCAACAACCAGCCAGGCCAGCCCGGCCGTACGCGCATCGCCCGCCTGCTGCGCCCCCTCGGCCACCGCGGTGGCCCGCTCCGCCAGCCCCACATGACTGACGTAAACACTGACCACCAGCTCGTCGATCACGGAGTCCAGAGTCAGCGGGACAGCGTCCATACCGCGAAAATCGGCACCCGCTGAGCAACTCTGAGCATTTCGGCCCCGCCCGGCCACCGCCCGAGCCCGCGGCACGGCACGGCGCGGCACCTGAGCGAAACCGCTCAAACGCACAGTCCGCATCGGCGACGACCGCACCAGAACAAGCGCCCGTGGCTCGGCGGGGTCAGCGCGGTCGCCTGCCTGACTTGAACGTGTGGTCTGCGCGCACCGCGCAAAGTCGGTCAGGTGCACGAACCTGCACCGCACGAAGTCGGTTCTGGTGCGTAACCTGCACCGCGCAAAGTCGGTTCAAATGCACGAACCCGCACCACGCCAAGTCGGTTCAGGCGCGCACACCTGGAGGCCACCCTCCTGTGTCGGGCCGATGCTCGTGCTCGCGTGGGTCCTCGCGCCAGCCGCGTAGGTCCTCGTGCCGGTTGCGCGGACCCTCGTGCAGGCCGTGCGTCCTCGTAACGGTCGCGCGGGTCCTCGCGCCAGCCGCGTAGGTCCTCGTGCCGGTCGCGCGGATCCTCATACAGCCCGTGCGGTCCTCGTAACGGTCGCGGATGTCCTCGTGCCGGCCGTGCGAGTCCTCGTGCCGGCCGTGCGAGTCCTCGTGCGATGCCTCATGCGGCGCCGGTCGCGCGCAGCCGCCGTGATGCACGGGCCGCGGCCCGGCCGCCGGTGTACTGCGGGACCGCGACGGATGTGGAGGGAATCCGTCGCCGGCGGCCGGGAGCTTGATAAGTCGTTCGGAAGCTTGACGAGCCGCTCGGGCGCCGAAGCGCGTCCGCGGCCCAGCTGGCGGCACGAGCGTCGATGGTTTCGACCGTCCCGGAGCGATTCGCTCGGCGGTCCCGGGTGTGATTCGCTCGGCGGCCTGTCCGGGAGCGATTCGCTCGGCTGCCTCTCGGGGTGTGATTCGCTCGGCTGCCTCTCGGAGTGCGGTTCGCTCGGCGGTCTGTCCGGGAGCGAATCGCTCAGCATCCCGTCCAGCAGCGAACCGCTCGCCGGACGGGATCGCTCATCCGCTCATGCTCATTTGCGCGTTACAGGCGGCGGCCATGCACCATGCCCGCCGCCCGTAGTGTTCCGCGCTCGTCTGCCGTGCGTTCCCGCCCTCGCGCCGAGCGTTCAGACGTTCTCACGCCTGCGCGTTCGCACACTCAGCTGCGTGAGATGGCCGGCTTCTCCGGCGCCTGGCTCCCCAGAACGGGCGACGCTTCCGCGCCCCGGGCGATCTCAATACGGCGCGGCTTGGCGGCCTCGGCGACCGGGATCGTCAGGGTCAGCACCCCGTCCTGCCAGGTGGCGGACACCCGATCCAGGTCGAGCCCGTCGCCGAGCTGGAGGCGGCGCTCGAACGTGCCCGTCGGACGCTCGCGGCGCAGCCACTGCACGTCGGCATCGGTGCGGGCCGAGCGCTCGGCCCGGATGGTCAGGACCTTGCCGTCGACGTCCACCTGGACCGAGCCCGGGTCCGCGCCCGCGAGGTCGCAGTGCAGAACGAAGTGGTCACCGGACCGGTAGAGGTCCATGGGCATCGCCATCGTGGCGGCCCCGGCGCCCCCTGCGGCGGCGCCGAACATCTGACCGGCCAGGCGGTCGAAGTCGCGGAAAGGGTCGAAAGTCAGCACCACGGATCCACCTCCTCGTGCGGCCCGCCGGCCTTTCCGGCGGGGCGTGTGGCGCTCGGCGATCGAGACTCACTCTGCCGAAGCAGTCACGCGGCACAGTCCGAGGTGGTTCACTCACCACGGCCTGAGCAGCAGCGACAAGTATTTTTTTAGCACTACGACCCGGCGAGTGCCAGTCCCTCGCCGAAAAAATATGGTGATCGCATGACCTCCCTCGTCGATCGCGCCGGCCGTCACTATCCGCTCCACGAACCACGCTGGCGGGGCGATGACGGCAGCCCCCTGATGGTCACCCCGCTGCGGGGGATCACCCGGGACGACGTCGCTTCGCACGTACGCTCACAATGGCGCTATGCCGCCGCCCTGCCGGACGGGATCGCGCAGCCGGTGTCGCTCGGCGAGGGATGTACGCCGTTGTTGCCGTTCGACGTTGACGGTTTGCGCGTTTCGCTCAAGCCCGAGTGGTTCAACCCGACCGCCAGCTTCAAGGACCGCGGCACGTCGGTGATGATGTCGCTGCTCCGCGCGCAGGGCGTAACCGCGATGCTCGAGGACAGCAGCGGCAACGGCGGCTCGTCGGTAGCGGCCTACGCGGCGGCGGCCGGCATCCGCGCCACCATCCTCGCCCCGGAAAGCACGTCACCGGCCAAGATCCAGCAGAGCCGCGTGCACGGCGCGACGGTCGAGCTGATCCCGGGCAGCCGCCAGGCCACGGCCGACGAGGCGGTGCGGCGCTCGGCCGAGATCTTCTACGCCAGTCACAACTGGCATCCGTACTTTCTGCAGGGCACCAAGCTGCTGGCGTACGAAATCTGGGAAGACCTGGCCTTCGACGCACCCGACGCGATCGTCCTGCCGTGCGGCGCGGGCAGCCTCGTACTCGGCCTGCACCTGGGCTTCGGCGAGCTCCTCGCGTCCGGCGCCATCACCCGCCGGCCACGCCTGCTGGTCGCGCAACCCGCGAACTGCAGCCCGCTGACCTCGGCGTTCGCTGCGGGCCGCGACGCGGTCACGCCGGGCGAGTGGTCACCCACGATTGCGGAGGGTACGTCCATCGCCCGCCCGGTGCGCGACCAAGAAGTGCTCGACGCCATCCGTACGTCCGGGGGCGCCATGTCCGCGGTGCCCGAAGAAGCCATCGCGCCGGCGGCCTTCGAGCTGGCGAGCCGGGGTCTCTACGCCGAGCCCACAAGCAGCATCGTCGTCCCCGCCATCCGTGACTTCGCAGCCCGCGGCGAGCTCGTGCCCGGACAAACCGTCGTGGTGATCCTGACCGGCACAGCCCTCAAAGCAGCCGACACGGTAGGACGCCTTCTCGCGTCGCACTGAGCGAACGCGCACACGTCGCTCCCCGCCGACCGTCATGACACAGCGGGCAAGGGGCGCCCGGTCGAGTCATCGGCGAAATGCGCGGCTCGCTCATCGCCCTCTCGCGATCAAGGAGCTGTGTGTGGGAAGCCCGCGGCCCGCATGATGCGAGGGGGTCACCGCGCGGTGTGCGAATGCGCCTGGCTCATGCGCGTTTCTGGCCCTGATCGGACAGGCGCGATCCGCCCAGGGCCAGGTCGCGCCCAAGGCGAAAGTTGATCGTGACGTCACATCGGGAGACGCGGGGTTGTGACACCGCGTTGACAGCGGGGAAACAGGGCGGCACCCGGGGCGAAATAGCTGGTCGCGAGCATCGTGCGGTGACGTCCGAACAGATCGCCGCCGGGGCCGGGCCGCTCGTGGGCTTCACCGTGGCGGTGACCGCGGAACGGCGGCGGGAGGAGCTGGCGGCCCTGCTGGAGCGCCGGGGCGCCCGGGTCGTCGTCGCGCCCGCGCTCACCATCGTGCCGCTGGGCGACGACGAGGCGCTGCACGCCGCGACCGTGGCCTGCGTCGGGCTGGCTCCCGACATCGTCATCGCCACCACCGGGATCGGGTTCCGGGGATGGCTCGAGGCGGCCGAGGGGTGGGGCATGGGCGACACCCTGCGCGTAGCGCTCAGACGCGCACGATTGATTGCGCGCGGTGCGAAACCTTGCGGGGCGATCCGGGCGGCCGATCTGAGCGAGGAGTGGTCGGCGGCGACCGAGTCCTCCGAGGAGATCCTGGAACGGCTGCTGGCCCAGGGCATCGCGGGACGGCGGATCGCGGTGCAGCTGCACGGCGGGCCGCAGGCCGAGTTCACGGGCGCGTTGCGGGCGGCCGGGGCCGCGGTCGTGGAGATCCCCGTGTACCGGTGGACGCGCCCGGCGGACGTCACCCCCGTCAAGCGGCTCGTCGGCCAGGTGACCGCCGGTCAGATCGACGCCGTGACTTTCACCAGCTCACCCGCGGTGCAGGCGCTGCTCGACATCGCCGGGGACGAAGCCGGCGGGGTGCTCGACCAGTTCCGGGGCGCGACAATGGCGGCCTGCGTCGGGCCGGTCACTGCCGCCCCGCTCGTACGGGAGGACGTACCCGTGGTCGTCCCGCAACGGTCGAGGCTCGGCGCGCTCGTCAAGATCGTCACTGACGAGCTGCCCCGGCGGGCGGCCAAGCTGTCCGTCGCCGGGGAGCAGCTGGAGATCCGCGGCCATGCGGTCGTCGTGGGCGGTCGCGTGCAGACGCTCGCCCCGGCCGCGATGGCGATCCTGACGACGCTGGCCGCGCGCCCCGGCGCGGTGGTCGCCAAGGATCGCCTGGCTGCGGCCCTTCCCCGAGGTACGGACGGCCACGCCGTCGACGTCGCCATCGCCCGCCTCCGTACGGCGCTCGGGGGCGGCGGCCACATCGAAACGGTAATCAAACGCGGCTATCGCCTCCGCGTCGACGATCAGCCAAACGTGCAGACGAACAGTGCGTCATGAGTGTTTCCGCAATCGAGCAGGGGGACACCGTGTCGTGAGCGTTCCTGCATCAAACGCGGCTATCGCTTCCGCGTCGACGATCAGCCAAACGTGCAGACGAACAGTGCGTCATGAGTGTTTCCGCAATCGAGCAGGGGGACACTGCGTCGTGAGCGTTCCGGCAAATGTGGCATCGAACGGTGTGTCGTGAGTGCTCCTGTGCTGCTGGCTGTCGCGCACGGCACGCGGTCGGCTGCTGGGCAGGAGCAGATTCGCTCACTTGTCGACCGGGTGGCTTGCCGGGTTCCGAAGGTGGACGTGCGGCTCGCCTACGTGGATGTGCAGCAGCCGTACGTGGGGGAGGCCATCCCGCGGCCCGGCACAGTGATCGTTCCGTTGCTGCTTTCGGCCGGCTATCACGTACGAGTGGACATCGCCCGGGCCGCCGAGCGGGCCGGCGCGGTTGTGGCGCCGCCGCTCGGGCCCGATCCGGTGCTGACGGAACTGTTGGTTGAGCGAACGCGCAAAGCCGAGGCGGTCGTGCTCGCCGCTGCCGGTTCGTCGGACCCCGGCTGGCGGGCGTCCGTGGACAGAGTCGCCGCCGAGCTCGGGGCGACGGTCGCCTACACGTCAGGTGACGAGAGGCGGGTGCCCGACGTTGTGGCCGAGTTGCGTGGACGCGGCGCCGGCCACGTGACCGTGGCGGCGTACCTGCTGGCTGAAGGTCTTTTCTATCGTTCCTTGCACCGCGCCGGAGCCGACGTGGTCACGCCCCCGCTGAGTGCGGAGCCGGTTGTCGAGGAGCTCGTGCTGCGCCGCTACCGGGACCTCACAATGATCTCCAGCGCAATGTAGGAACTTGCGAACAGCGCGGCAACCGTTCTGCGCGAATGAACGAAACGCCGGGTGGCGAGCATCGTTCGCGTGACGGTGACCGAGACGCATTGCCCGTACTGCGCGTTGCAGTGCGGCATGACGCTGCAGGCCGACGCCGCGGACCGCGGGAAGGTCGTGCGGCTCGAGCCGGCGGACTTCCCCGTGAACCGCGGCGGGCTCTGCGCCAAAGGCTGGACCGCCGCCGAGCTGCTCGGGCACGAGGACCGCCTGCTCACGCCGCTGGTGCGCGAGCGCAAGGGCGGCCCGCTGCGGCCGGCGTCGTGGGACGAGGCGCTCGGCGTGATCACCGCGGCGATCCGGCGCAGCCAGCGGGAGTACGGGCGGGACAGCGTCGGGGCGTTCGGGGGTGGCGGGCTGACGAACGAGAAGGCGTACACGCTCGGGAAGTTCGTGCGGGTCGCGCTGCGCTCGTCGGCCATCGACTACAACGGACGTTTCTGCATGTCGTCCGCTGCGACGGCCGCGAACCGGTCGTTCGGCGTCGATCGGGGGCTGCCGTTTCCGCTCGAGGATGTCGCTCGCGCGCAAACGCTCATGCTCGTCGGTGCGAATCCGGCGGACGCGATGCCGCCGTCGATGCAGCACCTGGAGGCGGGACGGGCGGCCGGCGCACGACACATCGTGGTGGACCCGCGGCGCACGGCGACGGCGCGGGACGCGTACCTGCACCTGCAACCGCTGCCCGGCACAGACCTGGCGCTGGCCAACGGCCTGTTGCACATCGCGGTCCGGGAGGGACTGATCGACGAGGCGTTCATCCGCGACCGGACGACCGGGTTCGACGCCGTGCGCGCGGCGGTCACCGGCTACTGGCCGCAGCGCGTCGAGCGGATGACCGGAGTGAGCGAAACGGACATGCGCGAATGCGTGCGCCTGCTGGCGACCCAGCGGCCGTCGATGATTCTCACTGCCCGCGGAGCCGAACAGCACAGCAACGGTACGGACACCGCGCAGGCCTGGCTCAACCTGGCACTCGCGCTCGGACTCGTGGGCCGGCCGTACGAGGGCTACGGCACGATCACCGGGCAGGGCAACGGGCAGGGCGGGCGGGAGCACGGGCAGAAGGCTGACCAGCTCCCGGGTTACCGGCGGCTCGACGACCCGGCGGCCCGCGCGCACGTCGCCGGGGTGTGGGGCATCGACGCCGATGAGCTGCCTCGGCCGGGCCTGTCGGCTTACGAGATGCTCGACCGGCTCGGCACCCCCGGCGGCGTCCGAGTGCTACTGGTGCTGGCTAGCAACATCGCGGTGTCCGCCCCGCACAGTTCGCGCATGCTCGAACGGTTGCGTTCGCTCGATCTGCTCGTGGTCTCCGACATCTTCCTCTCCGAGACGGCCGCGCTCGCCGACGTCGTGCTGCCGACCGCGCAGTGGGCCGAGGAAGAGGGCACGATGACGAACCTCGAAGGCCGCGTGATCCGCCGTCGGCGCGCGTTGCCACCGCCCGGCGAAGTGCGCACGGATCTGAGCGTTCTGAAGGAACTGGCGGATCGGCTGGGGCGCGGGCAGTTCTTCAGCGACCGGCCACGCGAGGTGTTCGAGGAGCTGCGGCGGGCCAGCGCTGGGGGCGTCGCGGACTACGCCGGCATCACGTATGAGCGAATCGACAAAGAGGATGGCGTTTTCTGGCCGTGCCCGGCGGAGGACCACCCCGGGACGCCGCGGCTGTTCGCGGACGGCTTCCCGACTGCCGACGGCCGGGCGCGGTTCCACCGGGTCGAGCACCGCGACCCGCACGAGACCCCCGACCGCCAGTTTCCCTACGTCCTGACGACCGGCCGGCTCATGCGGCAATACCAGAGCGGCACGCAGACCCGGCGCGTCAAGGAGTTGGACGCTGCCGCGCCGGAGCCCATGGCGGAACTGCACCCCGACCTGGCCCGGCGGCACGGCATCGCGGACGGCGACTGGGTCGAACTGCGCACCCGCCGTGGCGCTGCCCGGATGCGCGCCCGGTGCGACCCGGGGGTGCGGCCGGACACGATCTTCGCGCCGTTCCACTGGCCGGGAACCAATGTCCTCACCGATCCGGCACTGGACCCGCACTCGCGCATGCCCGCCTTCAAAGCGTGCGCGGTCGCCATCAGCCGCGCGGACGGCCCCGCCGAAGCTGCGGACGTCTCGGCCAGTGCTGCGGGCATCGCGGCCGGTGCGGCACGGGCCGACTTCGGCCAGGTCGACGAGCTGATAGGGGACGGCGTTGGCGCTCGGGGTGGCGGTGTGCGGGTGAGCAGGACGCAGTCGGAGTTGGACCGTACTCGTGGAGGGGCCTGACATGGCACAGACCCGTTTGGTGGTCATCGGCAACGGCATGGCCGGGGCTCGGACGGTGGAGGAGATTCTGGCTCGGGGCGGGGACTTCGCCATCACGATGTTCGGGGACGAGCCCTACGGCAACTACAACCGGATCATGCTTTCCAACGTCCTCGCGGGCGTCGAGGACGAGAGCGGCATCTTCCTCAACGACATCGGGTGGTACGCCGACCAGGGCATCACTCTGCACACCGGCACGCGCGTCACGCGCATCGACCCCGGCGCCAAGCTGGTGTACGCGGACGACGGCTCCACGACCGGCTACGACAAGCTGATCATCGCCACGGGGAGCCGGGCCTTCGTGCCGCCGATTCCGGGGATCCACCGGCCGGGGCGCGGCTATCACCAGGGCGTCTTCGCCTTCCGGACGCTGGACGACACCCGGGCCATGATGCGCTATGCGCGGATGCACGAACGTGCGGTCGTCATCGGGGGCGGGCTGCTCGGGCTGGAGGCGGCGCGCGGGCTGCAGAACCATCTCGGTCACGTGACGCTCGTGCACGCGGCCGGGCACCTCATGAACGCGCAACTCGACGCTCAGGGGGGCGAAACGCTCAAACGCGCGGTCGAGCAGCTCGGGATCGAGGTGGTCACCGGCGCGCACACGACCGAGATTCTCGGCAAACGCGCGGTCGAGGGTGTGCGGTTGAAGGACGGGCGCACCATTCCGTGCGACGTCGTGGTGGTCGCGGCGGGCATCCGGGCCAACGCCGACGTGGCGGAGGGGAGCGGCCTGCCCGTCGAGCGCGGCATCGTCGTGGACGACCAGATGCGCGTGGCCCCCGACATCTACGCGGTGGGGGAGTGCGCCCAGCACCGGGGCGCGACCTACGGGCTGGTCGCGCCGCTGTGGGACCAGGCCAAGGTGCTCGCGGGGCACCTCACCGGCACCGATCCGGACGCCGTCTACCACGGTTCCCGGGTCGCCACGAAACTCAAGGTCGCCGGGGTGGACGTCGCCGCCATGGGCGTGACGGCGGCGGAGCGGGACGACGACGAGACGCTCGTCTTCAGCGAACCGCGCAAGGGCGTCTACAAGAGCCTGGTCATCCGCGACGGCCGGCTGATCGGTGCCACTCTCGTCGGCGATGTGCGCAAGTACGCGTACCTGCTGCAAGCTTTTGATCGTGGTCTGCCGCTGCCCGAGGAGCGCGCCGAGCTCATGTTCGACCTGGGCGGCCCGCCCGCCGAGGTGAGCGCCGCGGACCTGGCCGACGACGCGCAGGTGTGCAACTGCAACGGCGTCAGCAAACACGCGATCGTGCAAAGCGTGCAGGGCGGCTGCAAGACCGTCACCGGCGTCATGGACAAGACCCGCGCGGGCAAGGGCTGCGGAACGTGCAAGAGCCTGGTGCAGCAGATTGTCGAATGGGCGGCCGGCGGCGAGGTGGAGAAGGACCCGAAGGCCGACTGGTACGTGCCCGGGGTGCCGATGCCCAAGCCGGAGCTGATGCGCGCGATCCGCAGCCACGGGCTCAGGAGCGTGTCGTCGGTGTTCGCCACGCTCGTTCCCGGGGGCGAGGAGGACGCGAAGAGCAAGATGGGCCTCGCGTCGCTGCTCAAGATGATGTGGGGCGACGAGTACGTCGACGAGCGCGATGCGCGTTTCATCAACGACCGTGTCCATGCGAACATCCAGCGCGACGGCACGTTCTCGGTCGTCCCGCAGATGAAGGGCGGCGTCACCACCCCGTCCCAGCTCAAGCGGATCGCGGAGGTCGCCGAGAAGCACCGGGTCCCCATGGTGAAGCTCACCGGCGGCCAGCGCATCGACCTGCTCGGCGTGCCGAAGGAGAAGCTGCCGGAGCTGTGGGCGGACCTCGACATGCCGTCCGGCTGGGCCTACGGGAAGAGCTTCCGCACGGTGAAGACCTGCGTCGGCTCGGACTTCTGCCGCTTCGGCGTGGGCGACTCGACGGCGCTCGGCATCGCGATCGAGGAGCGCTACCAGGGCATCGAGGGCCCCGGCAAGATGAAACTCGCGGTCACCGGGTGCCCGCGCAACTGCGCCGAGGCGTACGTGAAGGATCTCGGCGTGGTGGCCATCGACGGCGGCCGCTGGGAGATCTATGTCGGGGGCGCCGCGGGTGCGCATGTGCGCAAGGGCGATCTGCTCGCGACGGTCGGTTCGGCGGACGAGGTGCTCACGCTGACCGGGCGGTTCCTGCAGTACTACCGGGAGAACGCCAACTGGCTGGAGCGCACCTACGCGTTCGTGCCCCGCATCGGCATCGAGCACATCCGCGGTGTCGTGGTGGAGGACAGCGAGGGAATCGCCGCCGATCTGGACGCGGCGATGGCGGCTTCCGTCGCGGCATACCGGGATCCGTGGAAGGAACGCGCCCAGCCCGCCACGCCTGGGCAGTTCCGCACGTCGCTCCCACTGACCGTCCTGCCCCAGGTGCCGGTCCGATGAGCGCAACGAACAAGACGCCGGTGAGCGCAATGAGCGAAACGCGCACGAGCGCAGCCAACGCCACGGGCGTGGGTGCGGGCGACGTCACGGGCGTGGGTGCAGTGAGCGTGGCGCCGGTGAGCGCAATGAGCGATACGCGCATGAGCGCAGCCAACGACTCGAGCACGAGCGCAGGCGACACCACTGGCGTGGGTGCAGTGGGCATGGCGCCGGTGAGCGCAATGAGCGATACGCGCATGAGCGCAGCAAACGCCACGGGCGTGGGTGCGGGCGACGTCACGGGCGTGGGTGCAGTGAGCGTGGCGCCGGTGAGCGCTACGGATGGGATGCGCAGGGGCGGGAGGGGCGAGGCGCGCATGAGGCTGCTGCCGGCTGCGGGCGACGGAGTTCGGATCGGGTTGCTGGACGAGGTGCCGCCGGGGGAGGGGCGTGCGTTTGTTGTCGGCGGGGAGGCGGTTGCCGTCTTCCGGTTGCGGGACGGTTCGTTGCGGGCGGTTTCGGCGGTGTGCCCGCATCGGGGCGGGCCGCTTGCCGACGGGCAGATCGACGCGCGGGTCGTGGTGTGCCCGCTGCATTTGAACGCATTCGACCTGGCCACCGGCTGCGCCCTCGGGGACAGCGGGCTGCCCGGTCTCAGGACTTATCCCGTCGGCGTGGACGAGGACTCGTACATCGTTCTTCTTTCGGAGGTTTCCGCATGAGTACTGCCACCGACCCCGCCGCAGGCGTGGAAACGATCACGGCGACAACCGCTCCGGCCAGAACGGGCCTGCGCGGGCGATGGATCGATGACTGGCGGCCCGAGGATGCGGCTTTCTGGGCCGGGGGTGGCGCGGCGATCGCGCGGCGGAATCTTGTTTTCTCGATCTTCAGCGAGCACATCGGGTTCTCGGTGTGGACGCTGTGGTCGGTGCTCGTGCTGTTCCTCGGCCCCGCGTACGGCGTCGATCCGGCCGGGAAGTTCGTGCTCACGGCGGTGCCGGCGCTGGTCGGGTCGGTGCTGCGGATTCCCTACACGTTCGCGGTTGCGCGGTTCGGCGGGCGGAACTGGACGATTGTGAGCGCTTCGCTGCTGCTGATTCCGGCGGGGGCGGCTGCGCTGCTCATCGAGCCGGGGGTTTCCTACACCACGCTGGTGATTCTGGCGGCGCTCGCGGGCGTGGGCGGGGGCAACTTCGCTTCGTCCATGGCGAACATCAATGCCTATTATCCGGACCGGCTCAAGGGGTGGGCGCTCGGTGTCAACGCCGGTGGGGGAAACCTGGGTGTCGCCGCGGTGCAGCTCGTCGGGCTTCTTGTGCTGGCCGTGTCGGGTGCGGGGCATCCTCGGCTCGTCGCCGGGATCTATCTGCCGCTGATCGTGCTCGCGGCGCTCGGTTCCGCGCTTTACATGGACAATCTGTCGCAGGCGCGCAACGAGAAGCGGGGCATGCGTGACGCCGCGCGGGAGCCGCACACGTGGATCATGTCGCTGCTCTACATCGGGACGTTCGGGTCGTTCATCGGGTTCGGCTTCGCGTTCGGGCAGGTGCTGCAGGTGCAGTTCGCCGACGTGTTCAGCACGCCGGTCGAGGCCGCCTGGCTGACCTTCCTCGGCCCGCTGCTCGGCTCGCTCATCCGTCCCGTCGGCGGCGCGCTGGCCGATCGGCTCGGCGGCGCCCGGGTCACGTTCTGGACGTTCATCGCGATGGCGGCCGGGGCGACAATTGTGCTCGTCGCGTCGCAGCGGCACTCGCTCGGGCTCTATCTGGTCGGGTTCATCGCGCTGTTCGTGCTGAGCGGGCTGGGCAACGGGTCCACCTACAAGATGATCCCGCGCATCTTCCGGCTCAAGCACCCGGACGACCACCATGAGGCGCGGCGGCTGTCGGGTGCGGTCATCGGGATCGCGGGGGCGATCGGCGCGTTCGGCGGGGTGCTGGTCAACCTGGCCTTCCGCCAGTCGTTCCTGGCCACGAAGACGGCCGACGCGGCGTATCTGACGTTCATCGCCTTCTACGCGCTGTGCGTCGTGGTCACCTGGGCGGTCTACCGGCGCCGCGACTTCGACAGAGCGGTGTGAGGGAAGACCGCGCAGTGTGAGGAAGGCCGCGCGGTGAGGGAGGGCCGCGCGGTGAGGGAGGGCCGCGCGGTGAGGGAGGGCCGCGCGGTGAGGGAG
>NZ_JAUZQD010000039.1 GCF_030709675.1 Symbioplanes lichenis | reverse complement strand
TCCAACCACCCCTCCACCGCCCCTGACCGGACTGAAGACTGCCTCCACTCACCTACGACATCCGCTTTGTGCTCTTGAATCTCAACCGGGCTCAGCTCAGGTACGCCAGCAGATCCTGCCTGGTCAGCACGCCCGCGGGCTTCCCGTCGACGAGTACCATCGCGGCGTCGGCATTCTCCAGCAGACTGACCGCCTCGCTCACCGGCTGACCGCCGCCGATCATGGGGAGCGGGTCGCCCATGTGGCGCTCGATCGTGTCGTGGAGATGGGCCTGGCCGGAGAAGAGGGCGTCGAGCAGCGATTTCTCCGCTATCGAGCCGGCCACCTCGCCCGTGACGACCGGCGGCTCGGCCTTGAGGACCGGGAGCTGGCTCACGCCGTACTCGCGCATGTAGTCGATGGCGTCGCGGACGGTCTCGGTCGGGTGGACGTGGATCAGCGGCGGCATGGCGCCGCTCTTGGACTCGAGGGCCATGGCGACCGTGGGAGCGCCGTCGCCGGTGCTCAGGAAGCCGTAGCGCGCCATCCACGTGTCGTTGAAGATCTTGGACAGGTAGCCGCGGCCGCCGTCGGGGAGCAGGACCACGATGACGTCGTCGGGGCCGGCCTTGCGGGCCACTTCCAGCGCCGCGACGACGGCCATGCCGCAGCTGCCGCCGACGAGGAGACCTTCCTCACGGGCGAGGCGGCGGGTCATCTCGAACGAGTCGGAGTCGGAGACCTCGACGACCTCGTCCGCCACGCCGCGGTCGTAGGTCTCGGGCCAGAAGTCCTCGCCGACGCCCTCGACCAGATAGGGCCGGCCGGTCCCGCCGGAGTAGACCGAGCCCTCGGGGTCGGCGCCGACGACCCGGACCGGGCCCTGCTCCTTGAGGTAGCGGCCGACGCCGCTGATCGTGCCGCCGGTGCCCATGCCCGCGACGAAGTGGGTGATCCGCCCCTCGGTCTGCTTCCAGATCTCGGGGCCGGTCTCCTCGTAGTGGGAGCGGGGGTTGGCCGGGTTGCTGTATTGGTTCGGCTTCCAGGCGCCGGGGATCTCCCGGGTCAACCGGTCGGAGACGTTGTAGTAGGAGCGCGGGTCCTCCGGGGCCACCGCGGTCGGGCAGACCACGACCTCCGCGCCGTAGGCCCGGAGGACGTTCATCTTGTCCTCGCTCACCTTGTCGGGGCACACGAAGATGCACCGGTAGCCCCGCAGCTGCGCCACCAGCGCCAGCCCGACGCCGGTGTTGCCGCTGGTGGGCTCGACGATGGTGCCGCCCTCGGCGAGCAGGCCGGCCTTCTCCGCGTCCTCGACCATGCGTAGCGCGATGCGGTCCTTCACGGACCCGCCGGGGTTGAAATATTCCACCTTGGCGAGCACCGTGGCCGCGATGCCGGCCGTGACGCTCCGCAGCCGGACGAGGGGGGTGTCCCCGATGATCTCGACGACGTTGTCGTAATACCGCACGTCCTGTGCCCTTCTGAGTGCCTGACCTGGGTGAGGCCCAGCGTAGGGCCTGACGTTACGTCAGGTGCCAGGGCACGGATGGAGTGAAGGTCAACGCTTGACGTACCCGGGGATTGTCGCGTCGCGCTGCCGCTCCCACTCGAGGAAGCGCTCGGTCTCCGCGAGCACCGTGCCGGCCAGCCAGGTGATCATCACGGCGTCGTCGGCGAGGCCGAAGATGAGGAAGGCCGCCTCCGGGATGACGTCGATGGGCGAGATCACGTACGCCGTCGCGGCCGCCATCATCGCCACGCGCAGGCCGCCGTCGTACTCCCGGCGGGCTGTGGCCTTCATCATGCGGGGCAGGGCGGCCAGCCGCTTGCCGAGGGAGGGGCCGCCGCGCGCTCCGGACACCAACGCCTTGGCGAGCGCGGTGAAGGCCGCGGTCCGCTGCAACGTTCTAGCCATGTCGTCCCCTTTCGCTGCCTCCAGCATGACGCGTGTCCGCCACGTTCGCCTCTTCGCTCACAGTCCGTTGCCGTTTTGTCGCACTCGCGCGTTAGCCTCGAAGGCCCCACCTTCGCCGGCGGCCGAGATCACCCATCATCGGCTGACGGACAGGTTCCACCGAGCCGGAAGCGAGGGAGACCGTGGGACAAGTGCACAGATTGACGGAGATCGACCGGCGCCGCATCAGGATCGCCGGCCAGGTCGCCGGCGGGGTCACCGGCGCCGCCGCCGGGCTCACCCTCCTCTCGGCGGGCGTGCTGCTGCGCCAGGCGGCCGACGCCCGCAAAATCATCCCCATGGCCGAGGCGCCGCCCCCGCGCGGCGACGGCCTCTACGGGCCCAAGTTCCCGGGCAAGCCGCTGCACATGGTGATCCTCGGCGACTCCTCCGCCGCGGGCTACGGCGTGCACCGCCCCCGCGAGACCCCGGGCGCCCTGCTGGCCACCGGCGTCGCCCGCCGCCTGCGCCGCCCCGTGCGGCTGCACCGGTTCGCGGTCGTCGGCGCGGTCTCGTCCGGCCTGGTCCATCAGGTCGACGCCGCGCTCGAGCACAAGCCCGAAGTCGCCGTCATCATCATCGGCGGCAACGACGTCACCCACGTCTCCGACCGCTCCGGCGCCGTGCGTCACCTCGGCACCGCCGTCCGCCGCCTGCGCGAGGCCGGCTGCAAGGTCGTCGTCGGCACCTGCCCCGACATCGGCGCCATCCAGCCGATCAAGCCGCCCCTGCGCTGGCTGGCCCGCACGTGGAGCCGCCAGCTCGCCGCCGAGCAGACGGTCGCGGTGGTGGAGAACGGCGGCCGCTCGGTGTCGCTGTGCGACCTGCTCGGGCCGTTCTTCTATGCCGACCCGGTCCGGATGTTCGGGTCGGACCGCTTCCACCCGTCGGTCGAGGGCTACGCCCGCGCGGCCGCCGTCATCATGCCCACGCTCATGGCCGTGCTGGGCGAGGACGACCGCACCCCGGTCACCGGAAACCAGGGCGTGCGCAGCCTGTCCGAGGCGGCCCAGGCGGCCGTCCGGTCGGCCGGCACCGAGGTCAGCCCGGCCCAGGTCAACGGGCGCGACAGCGGGCCGGCGGGGCGCTGGGCCCGGCTGCGGCACCACCCGTGGTTCGGCGAGTCGCGGCACTGGTTCGGCCAGCGCGCGCCATCCGACATTTCGGCCACGCCCGGCGACACGCCGGCGGAGATCGCGCCGGACATCGCCGGGACGAGGGCGCATGTGCCGGGTCGCAAGGGCATACGTGTTACCCGTGGGTCAGGTCGGTCGGCCTCCGGGGCCGTAGGCTGGACCCCGGAGGATCATCCGGCCCCGGCCGACTGATCCTCCCGGCGGCAGATCGTCGCCGGCGATGCTTCGGTGGCGCCCCGCGCCGCCGATGAGGTGGGACAACGTCCCGCCGATGAGGTGGGACAACGTCGCGGCGACGCGACGGCGGACGAGGCGCTGGCAGGGAGGCGACATGACGAGCCTTACGGGACGGGTCGGCAGAGCGGCGGCCACCACGTTGTTCGCTTCCGCCGTGGGCGGCGTCGCGCTGCTCACGGGCGAGGCCCTCGCCGCGAAGAGCCGGCGCTACGCGAAGCCGACCATGGGCCTCGCGCTGCGCACCTCAATGGGCCCGACGAGCGCTCCCACGCTGCGGCTGGTGCTGCTCGGCGACTCCGCGGCCATCGGCGTCGGCGTCGAGTGGCTCTCCGAGACGGTCGGCGGCCAGCTGGCCCGACTGCTCGCGGAGGGCACCCCGGAGGCTGGTCAGCGGCACGTCCTGCTCTCCAGCGTCGGCGTGGCCGGGTCGCGCTCCACTGATCTCGCGACGCAGGTGGCCCGGGCGCTGCTCGGCGACCGGCCCGACGTGGCGGTCGTGCTGATCGGCGCCAACGACGCGACCGGCCTGCGCAGCCCCGACGAGTCGGCGCAGCACCTCGGCAACGCCGTGCGCCGCTTGCGGGACGCGGGCGTGCAGGTGGTCGTCGGCACGTGCCCCGACCTGGGCGCCGTGCGGTCGATCGCGCAGCCGTTGCGGCAGGTCACCGGCTGGCTCGGGCGCCGCATGGCCCGCGCGCAGGCCGCCGAGGTGACCGCCGGGGGCGGTGCCGTGGTCGACCTGGGCGAGGAGACCGGCGCGGTCTTCCGGGCCGACGCGGGGACGCTCTGCTACGACGGCTTCCACCCGTCCGCGGACGGCTACCGGGTGTGGGCGCACGCGCTCTACCCCGCGGTTCTCGACGCGGCGCAGGCGGCCGGGCGGCGCTCGATCCAGGAGTGACAAAATGACACTTCCGGCTAAGTTACCCGCGGGTTAACGTGGGTTCATGCCCGAAGCCGTCATTGTCGCCACCGCCCGCTCACCCATCGGCCGGGCCCACAAGGGCTCGCTGACCGAGCTGCGCGCCGATGATCTCGCCACCACGATCATCGATGCGGCGCTCGCCAAGGTGCCCCAGCTCGACCGCACCCTCATCGAGGACCTCTACCTCGGCTGCGGGCTGCCCGGCGGCGAGCAGGGCTTCAACATGGCCCGCGTGGTCGCCGTCAAGCTGGGCCTCGACGGCCTGCCCGGCGCCACCGTCACCCGCTACTGCTCGTCGTCGCTGCAGACGACCCGGATGGCCTTCCACGCGATCAAGGCCGGCGAGGGCGACATCTTCGTCAGCGCCGGCGTCGAGACGGTGTCGCGCTTCGCCCGGGGCAGCTCCGACGGCCTGCCCTCCGCGGCGCAGGAGCTCGTCGGCGGCCCCTGGACCAATCCGGAGTTCGCCGCCGCCCAGGCCCGCACCGATGGCTATGCCCAGGGCGGCCGGACCTGGCACGACCCGCGCGAGGACGGCGAGCTGCCGGACATCTACGTGGCGATGGGCCAGACCGCCGAGAACCTGGCGCAGGTCAAGGGGGTCACGCGCGAGGAGATGGACGAGTTCGGCGTACGCAGCCAGAATCTCGCCGAGAAGGCCATCGCCGACGGTTTCTGGCAGCGCGAGATCACCCCCGTCACCACGCCCAGCGGCAAGGTCGTCAGCGTCGACGACGGCCCGCGCCCCGGCGTGACCCTCGAGGGCGTGTCCGGCCTCAAGCCCGTCTTCCGCCCCGACGGCCGCGTCACCGCCGGCAACTGCTGCCCGCTCAACGACGGCGCCGCCGCGGTGGTCGTGATGAGCGACACCAAGGCGCGCGAACTCGGCATCACCCCGCTCGCCCGCATCGTCTCGACCGGCGTCACCGCCCTCTCCCCCGAGATCATGGGCCTCGGTCCGGTCGGCGCGTCCCGCCAGGCCCTCGCCCGCGCCGGCATGACCATCGGCGACGTCGACCTGGTCGAGATCAACGAAGCCTTCGCCGCGCAGGTCATCCCCTCCTACCGCGACCTCGGCATCCCGATCGACAAGCTCAACGTCAACGGCGGCGCGATCGCGGTCGGCCACCCCTTCGGCATGACCGGCGCGCGCATCACCGGCACGCTGCTCAACGCCCTCGACTGGCACGACAAGAGCGTCGGCCTCGAGACGATGTGCGTCGGCGGCGGGCAGGGGATGGCGATGGTGCTCGAGCGGATGAGCTGAGGAGGGCGGTCCTTCCCGCCGCCGAGAAGACGCAAGAGCAAAGTCAAATGCGGATGTCGTAGGTGGG
>NZ_JAUZQD010000038.1 GCF_030709675.1 Symbioplanes lichenis | reverse complement strand
CGGTCGCGCGGACCTACAACAGCCTCGACACCCGCCGGGACCTGGCCTTCGGCGAGGGCTGGATGACCCAGGCCGACATGCGCGTGGCGGTCGACGGCGACGGCTCGGGCAACGTGCTGGTGACCTATCCCGACGGTCAGCAGGTGCGCTTCGGGAAGAACAGCGACGGGACCTTCGCCGCCCCGGCCGGGCGTACGGCGCAGCTCACCGTGGCCAACGGGCTCTACAGCCTGCGCGACGCCAAGAACACGGTCTACACGTTCCGCGGCGGCGACGGCCGGATCAACACGATCACCGACAAGTACAGCCGGGTGCTCGCGTTCACCTACACCGACACCGGCCGGCTCGCGAAGATGCAGGCGAAGGCCAACCCGAACGCCACCACGGGCCGGGCGCTGACCTTCGGCTGGAACAGCACCAACACCCACATCACGAGCGTCTCCACCGAGGCCGTCGCCGGGCGCGTGCTCACCTGGACGTACGAGTACACCGGCGACAGCCTGACGAAGGTCTGCGGTCCCGGGGCGGAGGCGTGCACCACGTACGCGTACACCCCGGGGTCGCAGTATCGCGGCAGCGTGCTGGACAGCGACCCGGACTCGTACTGGCGCCTGGGGGAGAAGAACGGGGCCACCGCCGCCGGCAGCGAGGTCATCGCCAACCTGGGCAAGGACGCCGCGACCCTGCGCAACGTCACGCTCGAGCAGCCCGGAGCCGTGGCCGGCAGCGCCGCGACCGGCGCCGGGTTCAACGGCAGCAGCGCCGTCGCCGAGCTGCCCAAGGGCATCGTCAAGCGTGGCCGCGACACCGCCGTGGAGCTGTGGTTCAAGGTCAGCAAGGTGCAGACCGGCGGCCCGCTGATCGGCTACCAGGACACCGCCATCGACGGCACTCCCGCCACCGGTGTGCCGCTGCTCTACGTCGGCACCGACGGTCACGTCTACGGCCAGTTCAAGACGGCGGCCACCGCGCCGAAGCCGCTGGACGGCGGCGTCGACGTACGCGACGACAAGTGGCACTACGTCGCGCTGTCGGTCACCGGCGACGTCCAGACGCTCTACGTCGACGGCGTCAAGAAGACCAAGCCCGCCTCCGAGGGCGTGCTCGACCACAGCCTGCTCACGTTCAACCAGGCGGGCGCCGCGTACGCGACCTCGCCGGCGACCTGGCCCGCCTGGGGGAGCACCGCCAAGCGGTACTTCCACGGCAGCCTCGACGAGATCGCCGTCTACGGCCACGCCCTGAGCGACCAGACCGTGGCCGCCCACCGCGGCGCCGGCGGGACCGCGGCGAACCAGCTGGCGGCGGTCACCCTGCCCAGCGGCAAGACCGCGTCGGAGACGACGTACGACACGTCGACCGGCCGGGTCGAGCAGTACACCGACGGCAACGGCGGCACCTGGAAGATCGGCAACCCGACCGTCTACGGCGGCGACACCGACCTGCGCCGCTCGGTGCAGGTGCTCGACCCCGCCGACCGCGGCTACCTGTACGAGTACGACGCCCTCGCCGGCCGCCTCCTGCGCTCGGGCTCGCCGATGGGCGTCGCCACCCGTCCCGAGGACAAGCCGCTGCCCAGCGCGGAGCCGTCCCCGTCGCCCACCGAGATCTGCAGCAGCCCGGACCCCGGCGAGCCGCAGTTCTGCACCACCATCCCGGGCGACGCGACCGGGCCGATCTTCACCGAGCACGAGCTGACCGGCATGGTGGTCCGCTCCTTCGGCTACGACGCGCAGGGCCGCCAGAACAAGATCGTCAGCGAGACCGGCGACCAGGTCACGATGACCTTCGACGCCCGGGGCAACGTCGCCTCCCGGACGTCCTGCCGGGCCGCGGGCAGCTGCCAGACGACGTACACCGCCTACACCACGCCCGACTCCGCCAACCCGTTCCATCCGCTCAACGACCTGCCGGTCGAGGTCCGTGACCCGCGGTCCGCGAGCGCGACCGACGCCAAGTACAAGTCGGCGACCTCGTACAACTCCGTCGGCGACATCGCGCTCGAGACGACGCCGCTGGGTGCCACCACGAAGACCGAGTACACGACCGGCAGCGAGCTCGGCTACGGCTCGTCGACGGCCTCCGTGCCGGCCGGCCTGGTCGCGGCCGTGACCGACGCCGCCGGCAAGGTCACCCGGTTCAAGTACACGGCGGCCGGCGACCTGGCCCTCACGACCACGCCGAGCGGGCTGGTCACCGAGTCCACGTACGACGCGATCGGGCGCAAGATCCAGGACAAGGAGACCTCCGACTCCTTCCCGGCCGGTGTCGTGACGACGTACGCGTACGACGATTTCGGCCGCCCCATCACGACCACCGGCCCGGTCACCACGAACGCGGTCGACCAGACGAAGCACCAGGCGGTCACCACCCGCACGTACGACCTGGACGGCAACATCGTCCGGACGGTGGTCAAGGACGCGCAGCAGGCGAGCGAGCCGGAACGCGTCACCACCATCGAGTACGACGAGTTCAACCACCAGACGCGCACGGTCAGCCCCGAGGGCGACGAGCAGACCGAGGGCTGGGACCGGTTCGGCAACCGCGTGTCGGTCGTCGACGGCAACGGCAACCGCTACGGGTACGCGTACACCGCGCGCAACGCCCTGGCCGAGGTGCGCCTCTACGACTGGCGGGACGGTGGCGGCGGCGCCGGCCAGGACTACGTCGTGCTCAACTCCTATGCGTACGACTGGGCCGGCCGCATGGCGGTGCAGATCGACTCCATGGGCCGCCGCATCGAGTTCACCTACTTCGGCGACGACATGATCGCCAAGAAGGTGCTGAAGAACTTCCACGACCCGGACGGCACGACGCGTGACCTGGTCATGGAGGACAACACCTACGACGCCGCGGGCAACCTGACCCGGCAGGTGCTGGCCAACGGCACCGACGTCAGCACCAACACCTTCGACGAGCTGGGCCGCCCGCTGACGACGACGCAGGACCCCGGCGGGGTCAACCGGTCGAGCACGCAGGCCTACGACCCGCTCGGCAACGTCGTCAAGACCACGGTCACCGGCACGCCGAGCAACGTGCCCTGGCTGACGTCGTCGGCGTCGCGCGTGCTGACCACGGTCTACAACGCCAAGGGGCAGATCTTCCAGGAGAAGGTGTCCGACGGCACCCGGACCCAGACCACTTCCTACACGTACGACCAGCGCGGTCTCGTCCTGACGACGACTGACCCGAACACCAATGTCACCACGTTCCGCTACGACGAGAACGGCGACCGCACCGCCACGGTGGCGCCCGCGGTCAGCACCGAGACCGGCGGCGGGCCCGCCCAGGTCACCAGCCCGGCCGTCACCACCGGCTACAACGCGTTCGGCGAGGTCGTCGCCACCCGCGACGCTCTGGGCACGGTGTCGCGCACGAAGTACGACCGGATGGGCCGTGCCGTCGAGTCGACCGGCCCGCTCTACACCCCGGCCGGCAGCGCCGACACCGCCGCGTCCCCGGTCACGAAGGTCGAGTACGACGCGCTGAACAACGTCGTCGCCAGCACCGACGCGCGGGGCCACGTCAGCCGGTTCACCTACGACCGGCTCAACCGGCTGACGGAGAAGGACCTGCCGGGCAGCTCCGACGCGCAGCGGCTGGTCTGGAAGTACACGTACACCCGGACCGGCAAACTGCTGTCGAGCACCAGCCCGACCGGCATCCGCACCGAGAGCACGTACGACGACCTCGACCGGCAGATCACCACGACCCGGTTCGAGCGCAAGCCGGTCGCCCGGACCCTGGTCTCGGCGATGACCTACGACGACGCCGGCAACGTCGTGTCCGTGCGCTCGCCCGGCGGCCTGGTCACCTCGATGACGTACAACAAGGTCGGCGAGGTCCTGACCACGACCGACCCGGCGACGAACGTGGCCCGGCTGGGTTACGACGCCTTCGGCAACACCGTGCGCCAGAGCGACGGCGCGGGCCGCACGACCCGCCGCGACTACGACGTCTTCGGTCAGGTGACCGCCGAGGCCGACCTGGCCCCGGACGGCACCGAGGTGCGCCGGTCGACCTACGGCTACGACCTCAACGGCAACGTGACGTCCCGGACCAGCGCGCTCAAGAAGACCGTCACCTTCGAGTACGACGCCCACGACCGGATGGTCAAGCAGGTCGAGCCCAAGGGCAGCGGGGCGACGATCACCACGTCGTTCGGCTACGACGCGGCCGGCAACCGCACGCGGTATACCGACGGGCGCGGGCTGTCCACCTTCTACACGGTCAACGCGCTCGGTCTGCCGGAGACGGTGGTCGAGCCGTCGACGGCGGCGCATCCGGCCCTCGCCGACCGCACCTGGACCGTCGGGTACGACCTCGGCGGCAACCCGACCCGGCTCACCGCACCGGGCGGAGTGGTGCGCACCCGCACGTACGACGCCGCCGGCCGGATCACCACCGAGACCGGCTCCGGCGCGGGCACCGCCGCCCGCGGACTCACGTACGACCTGGAGAGCCGCACCACTGTCGTCACCTCGGGCGGCGCGAACGCGAACACCTTCTCCTACGACGACCGGGGCAACCTGCTCGCGGCGACCGGGGTGTCCGGCGACTCGTCGTTCGGCTACGACGACGACGGCAACCTGGTCAGCCGCACCGACGTCACCGGCACCGCGACATTCGGCTACAAGGCCGGGCGCATGGACACCATTAAGGACAGCGCCTCCGGCATCACGCAGACGATGCGTTACAACAGCGCGGGCCTGGTCGACCGGATCGACTACGGCGCCGGGCGGCTGCGGGAGTACGGCTACGACACGCTGGGCCGGCTGGCCACCGACGCGCTCAAGAACGCCTCGGGCGGCGTGGCCTCGTCCATCACGTACAAGTACGACCTCGACGACCACCTGACCGGCAAGGACACGACCGGGACGGCGGGCGCCGGCAGCAACACCTACGGGTACGACGACGCGGGCCGGCTCACGTCGTGGACGAGCGGTGCGGGGAAGGTCGAGTACGGCTGGGACGACTCGGGCAACCGGATCCGGGCCGGGGCCAAGACGGCTGAGTACGACGAGCGCAACCGGCTGATCAGGGACAGCGACTACACGTACGCGTACACGCCGCGGGGGACACTCGCCGGGCGGACGAGCTCGGGGCTGACCGAGACGTACTCGTTCGACGCCTTCGACCGGCTCGTGTCGGCGGAGGGGGCAACGTACGTCTACGACGGCCTGGACCGGGTCCTCAACCGCAACGGGCAGCTCCTGACGTACGCCGGTACCGAGCAGGACACCGTGTCGGACGGCAAGGAGCAGTTCGCCCGTGGGCCCGACGGCTCGTTGCTGGCGGTCTCCACCGAGACCGACGGCGCGAAGATGGTCATCTCCGACCAGCATGACGACGTGGTCGGCGGGTTCGCGGCCGGGTCGGCGCTGACGTCGCTGGACTCGTCGACGGCCTATGACCCGTACGGGCAGAAGGTCGCGTCCTCCGGCACTCAGTCGGCGGCGGGTTTCCAGGGGGACTGGACCGATCCGGACACCGGTCAGGTCGACATGGGGGCGCGGTTCTACGATCCCGGCACCGGGACGTTCACCAGCCGTGACACGGTCGCCTACACGTCG
>NZ_JAUZQD010000037.1 GCF_030709675.1 Symbioplanes lichenis | reverse complement strand
GGAGGTGTAGGCGACCGTGTCACGGCTGGTGAACGTCCCGGTGCCGGGATCGTAGAAACGCGCCCCCATGTCGACCTGACCGGTGTCCGGGTCGGTCCAGTCCCCCTGGAAACCCGCCGCCGACTGGGTGCCGGAGGAGGCGACCTTCTGCCCGTACGGGTCATAGGCCGTCGACGAGTCCAGCGACGTCAGCGCCGATCCGGCCGCGAAGCCGGCCACCACGTCGTCGTGCTGGTCGGAGATCACCAGCTTCGTCGAGGTGGCGTCCTGCGTGACCGCGAGCAGCGAGCCGTCCGGGCCCCGGGCGAACCGCTCCTTGCCGTCCGACACCGGGTCCTGTTCGACACCGGCGTACGTCAGCAGCTGCCCGTTGCGGTTCAGGACCCGGTCGAGGCCGTCGTAGACGTACGTCGCCCCCTCCGCGCCGACCATCCGGTCGAAGGCGTCGAACGAGTACGCGTCGGTCAGCCCCGAGCTCGTCCGCCCGGCCAGGGTGCCCCGGGCCGTGTACGAGTACGTGTAGTCCCCGTCCCCCAGCAGCCGGTTCCGCTCGTCGTACGTCGCCGTCTTGGCCCCGGCCCGGATCCGGTTGCCCGAGTCGTCCCAGCCGTACTCGACCTTCCCCGCGCCGCTCGTCCACGAGGTCAGCCGGCCCGCGTCGTCGTACGTGTAGGTGTTGCTGCCCGCCCCCGCCGTGCCGGTCGTGGTCTTGCCGGTGAGGTGGTCGTCGAGGTCGTAGCTGTAGCCGATCGACGCGACCGTGGCGCCCGCCGTGTTCTTGAGCGTGTCGGCGGTGAGCCGGCCGAGGTCGTCGTAGCCGTAGCTGCGGACCCGCCCGGCGCCGTAGTCGACCCGGGCGATCATGCCGCCGGTGTCGTACCGCAGGGTCTGGGTGACCGCGGACGCGCCGTCCTTCATGGTGTCGACGCGGCCGTCCTTGTAGCCGAACGTCGCGGTGCCCGCGGCGTCGGTCCGGGTGACCAGGTTGCCGTCGTCGTCGTAGGCGTACGCCGAGGTGCCGGACACGCCCGTGGCGCCGAGCAGGTTGCCCCGGTCGTCGTAGCTGAACGTGTTCGCGTTGGTCCCGTCGGAGGTGACGGCGGTCGTGCGTCCCTCGCCGTCGTAAGTCAGCCCGCGCCGGGCCGCCTTGACGCCCGTGCCACTGCCGCTCTCGGTGGTCAGCCGCCCCGCCGCGTCGTACGCCCGGCTGCGCACCACCCCGCCCGGCGCGGTCAGCTGCGTGGCCTGGCCCGCGAGGTCGTACGCCACCGTCCACGTGCGGTCCGCCGCGGCGGGATGCGCCTTGGTGGACGGCTCGACGACCGACTCGGGCAGGCCGAGCACGTTCATCGTGTAGTACGTCGAGTAGCCGCGCCCGTCGGTGTACCGGGTCCGGTTGCCGGCCGCGTCGTAGCCGAACGTCGTCGTGATCGACGTGGTGGCGCTGGTCGGCTCGACCTGCTTGACCAGCTGGTCGAGCGCGTTGTACTCGAAGGTGACCTTCTTCTTGAGCGCGCTCGTCCGGCTCGTGACGTTGCCGTTGAGGTCGTACTCGTACGTCTCCCGGCGCAGCTCGGCGCCGCCCGGGTCCAGGTCCAGCTCCGTGCTGACCTGGCCGAAGGCGTCGTACGTCCGGCGCGTGGTGCGCCCGGCGCCGTCGGTCTGGCGCACGGTGTTGCCGAACGCGTCGTAGCCGATCCGGCTCGTCGTCTTGGCCGGGTCGGTGGTGCTGAGGAGCTCACCCACCTTGTCGTACGTCATCGTGGTGGTCAGGCCCGAGGGCGAGGTGACCGCCACGACGTTGCTCGCGTCGTCGTACTTCATGGTGCGGGTGAACGTGTCCGCGACCGGCTTGCGCTCGAACTGCGTGCTGGTGACCTGCCGGTCGAGATCGTCGTAAGTGGCCTCGGTGCGGATCCCGGTGGGGCTCGTGCTGGACAGCACCTTGCCGGTCCGGGTGTACGTGTACCGCCACACCAGCCGCTCGTCGTCCGTCGCTCCCGGCAGGTCCTTGGCGGTCAGGCGGTTCAGCCGGTCGAACGTGAACCGCGTGACGTGCCCGAGCGTGTCGGTGCTCTCCACGACATTGTTGAGCGCGTCGTACTTCACCTTGGTGGTCGGCGCCGCCGTGGTGTTCGCGCCGCCGGCCGGGGTGTAGAGCGGGCCGGTCGACTCGACCACGCGGCCCATCCGGTCGAATGTCGTCCGCGCGACGTTGCCCAGGGCGTCCTTCGTGGCGACGACCTCGCCGAACGCGTTGTACCCGGTGACCACCGCAGGACTGGTGGTCTGCGCCGGGTTGCCCCCGGTCTCGACCGCGACGGCGGGTGCGATCGTCGCCGTCCGGTCGCCGTTCTCGTCGTACCGGAAGGTGGTGATGTTGCCGTTGGGGTCCTTGCTGGTGAGGGCCAGACCCCGCTTGTCGTACGTGTACGACGTGACCTGGGTCTTCGTCCCGTCGGAGACCTTCTCCTGCTCGAGCTGCCCCTTGGCGTTGTAGACGTTGGACAGCACGTTGCTGCCGCCCGTCTCGGCCCACGGCAGGTTGACCGGCGACCCGGTGATCGTGGTCTTCGTGACGTTGCCCAGCGCGTCGTACTCGTACTTGCTGCCGCGCGACACCCCGCCCGGGTCCTGCACGGTCGTGTCGGGGCGGCCCATCCGGTCGAATGTGCCGGTCGTGACCTCGATGCCGTTGCTCAGCGCCTGCCGGGTCAGGTTGCCCGCCTTGTCGTACTGGTTGTCCTCCAGCACGAGGTCACGGGTCTTGCCGTCCGGGTCGTGGAAGTTCTTGAGGATCTTCTTCTGCAGCAGGTCGTCGCCGTAGTAGACGTACTCGACCCGGCGGCCCATGGCGTCCACCTGCACGGCCATCCGGCCGGCCCAGTCGTACGCATAGGAGTTGAGCACGACGTAAGCCGCGCCGTTCCCGGAGTCCGCGCCGCCGTCGTGCCAGTCGTAGAGACGTACTTCGGCGAGGGCGTTGCGCGCGGTGTACGCGTACCCGTAGCGGTTGCCGTTGCCGTCGACGACCAGGACCCGGTTGCCGAACTTGTCCCAGCCCTCGGTCTGCTCGTCGCCCTCGGGGCTGACCGTGCGCGTCGGGTGGTTGAACTCGTCGTACTCGACGGTCGTGACCCGCTCGGGCTCGCTCGCGTCCTGCGCGTCCTTGACGACCGTCTTGACGATGTTGCCGTCGACGTCGTACGTCTTCGTGGTCACGGCCTGGTGCCTGGTGTTGTCCACCGCGTTGGTCGTGACCGGGCCGGCCGTGGTGAGCAGCTGACCCAGGTCGTCGTACGTATAGGTGGTGACGACCCCGTCCGGGAAGGTGTCCGAGATCTCCTTGTCCTGGATCTTGCGGCCGAGGGCGTCGTACGTGCTCTGGGTGACCAGCCCCGACGGCGTGGTGACCTGCGCGAGGTCGCCGTCGGCGGTGTAGCTGAAGGACGTGACCTTGTTCGCGCCGTCCGTGCTGGTCTTCACCAGGCCCGGCGGCTGGCTCAGTGTCGTGCTGCCGACGCCGAGCTCGTTGCCGGACGTGTAGGAGGTCGAGGTGAGCGCGCCGTTGGGCGCGGTCTCGGTGAGCACCTCGCCCAGGGAGTTGTACGACGTCTGGCTGCGGTACGTCGTGTCGGTGGCGCTGGCCGAGCGGGGGTCCCGGACCTCGACCGGCAGGTCGTTGCGCGGATCGAAGGGGTTGCTCGCGTTCGGCGTCGTATACGCCGTGTACGTCGTCTGACAGTCGTTCGCCGCCCGGCACGCCGTCCGCGAGGTGACGTTGCCGCGGTCGTCGAAGGTCATCGTGACGACGTCGCCGGTCTCACTGACGATCCTGTTCTGCCGGCCCTTGTCGTCGTAGCCGAAGGAGCGCAGCACCGAGCCGGTGAGCTCGTTCTCCTCGAAGATCGGCCCGCCCGCGTCGCCCGGGATGGTGGTGCAGAACTGCGGGTCGCCGGGGTCCGGGGTGCTGCAGATCTCGGTCGGCGACGGGGAGGGCTCCGCGCTGGGCAGGGGCTTGTCCTCGGGGCGGACGGCCACGCCGAGCGGGGACGCCGAGCGCAGCAGCCGGCCCGCGAGCGCGTCGTACTCGTACAGGTAGCGCCGGTCGGCCGGGTCGAGCACCTGCACCGTGCGGCGCAGGTCGGTGGCGCCGCCGTAGACGGTCGGGGTCCCGATCTTCCAGGTGCCGCCGTTGCCGTCGGTGTACTCCTTGACCCGGTCGGTGTCCGTGTCGTAAGTCGTCTCGGCGGCGGTCTTGCCACTGGGCATGGTCACCGAGGCGAGCTGGGCCGCCGCGGTGGCGCCCACGGCGCGGTGCGCGGCGACGGTCTGGTCGCTGAGCGCGTGGCCGTAGACGGCGACCTCGTCGATGCCGCCGTGGAACCACCGCTTGGCGGTGCTCCCCCAGCCCGGCCAGGACGCGGGCGTGGTGGCCTGCGCGGCGCCGACCTGGTCGAAGGTCAGCAGGCTGTGGTCGAGGACGCCGATCTGCGCGGAGGTCTTCGACACCTTGTACTGGTCGACGTAGAGCGTCTGGGTGTCCCCGGTGACCGACAGCGCGGCGTAGTGCCAGGCGCCGTCGCGGACGTCGATGCCCGCCTGCAGCGGCGCGGGCGTGGCGTTGGCCGTCTTGAACTGCCCGTAGACCAGGCCGTTGGTACCGACGTAGAGCAGCGGGACGCCGGAGGTGGCGGTGCCGTCCATCGCGGTGTCCTGGTAACCGGCCAGCGGGCCGCCGGTCTCCGTCTTGCTGACCTTGAACCACAGCTCGATCGCGGTGTCGCGGCTGCGCTTCACGATGCCCTTGGGCAGCTCGACGACCGAGCTGCTGCCGTTGAACTGCCCGGCCGTGCTGCCGCTGCCGGCCAGGGCCCCGGGCTGCCCGAGCGTCACGTTCTTGACCGTGCCGGCGTCCTGGCCGAGGTTGGTGACGACCTCACTGCCCGCGGACGCGGTGCCCGCCGGCTCCCCCAGCCGCCAGTACGAGTCCGGGTTGCTGTCCAGCACGCTGCTGCGATAGTGCGAACCCGGCGAGTACGTGTACGTCGTGCACGCCTGCGCCCCGGGCGAGCACACCCGGGTCAGCGTGTCGCCGGTGTACTCGTACGTCCAGGTCAGCTTGCGCCCCGCCACCGCGTCGGTGGAGACGCTGGTGACGTGGGTGTTGGTGCTGTTCCAGCCGAAGGTCAGCGCGCGGCCGGTAGTGACGTTGGCGTTGTTGCGGGCCTGCATCTTCGCGAGCACGCCGCTCTGCGAGTCGTACGTGAAGAACAGCAGCCGGCCGTACTTGTCGGCGATCGAGTAGATCTTGCCGTCGCCGCCCCGGAACGAGTACGACGTGCCCTTGACGTCCTTGAGCACGTAGAGCCCGGTGGTCGCGGTGACGGTCAGCTGGGCCGTGCGGCCGAGCGGGGCGGCGTACGTCCCGTCGCTGTTCTTGCCGAACCGGACCTGCTGGCCGTCGGGGTAGGTGACGAGCACGTTGCCCGAGCCGTCGCTGTCCGGTGTCAACCGCATGTCGGCCTGCGTCATCCAGCCGGAGCCGAAGAGCAGGTTGCGGCGCGGGTCGAGGCTGTTGTAGGTCCGCGCGATGC
>NZ_JAUZQD010000036.1 GCF_030709675.1 Symbioplanes lichenis | reverse complement strand
TCCGGCGAGGAGCTCGCGGGCCCGGTCCGCCGGCATCGGCAGCGACATCATCCCGCCACCGGTCAGGTGATCGGCAATCGCCTTACTGCGCAGGGCCACCACCCGGGCGCCATCCGACAGAGACAAGGCGCCCGCCACACAGGCCGCCGCGATCTCACCCTGCGAGTGACCAACCACCGCAGCGGGCTCCACCCCGTAGGAACGCCACACCGCAGCCAGGGACACCATGACCGCCCACAACGCCGGCTGCACGATGTCGACCCGCTTGAGCGCCACCTCGTCGCCCAGCACGTCGGTCAGCGACCAGTCCACGAACGGATCCAGAGCCTCTTGGCATGCATGCAAAGTCGACGCGAACACCGGCGAGGAGTCGAGAAGGTCTTGGGCCATGCCGACCCACTGCGCGCCCTGGCCGGGGAAGACGAACACCGCGGGGCGTACGCCACGGGTGCTCCCCCGCATGACCTCCGGGGCCGGCCGGTCGGCGGCGAGGGCGGCCAGCCCGGCCGTCAGCTCATCGCGCCCGGTGCCCGTCACGACGGCGCGGTGGTCGAACTTCGAGCGGGATCCCGCCAGCGCCCAGCCGACATCGACCGGCCGCGCGTCCGGATCCCCCGCGAGGTGATCGAGCAGCCGGGCCGCCTGGGCCCGCAGCGCCTCCTCGGTCTTTCCGGACAGGACCCACGGCACCACGGCGGCGTCCACCTCGACCGGCTCATCGAGCACGGGCTCGGGCTCGGGGGCGGCCTCCAGGATGACGTGGGCGTTGGTGCCGCTGACGCCGAAGGACGAGACGCCGGCGCGGCGGGGGCGGCCGGTCTCGGGCCACGGGATCGACTCGGTCAGCAGCCGGACGTCGCCCTGGTCCCACTCGACGTGCGAGGTCGGGCGGTCCACGTGCAGCGTCTTGGGCAGGATCCCGTGCCGCAGCGCCTGGACCATCTTGATCACGCCACCGACCCCGGCGGCGGCCTGCGTGTGTCCGAGGTTCGACTTGAGGGATCCCAGCCACAACGGATGGGCGCGATTCTGCCCGTACGTGGACAGCAGCGCCTGCGCCTCGATCGGGTCGCCGAGCTTGGTGCCCGTACCGTGCGCTTCGACCGCGTCCACGTCGGCGGGTGTCAGGTTCGCCGCCGCGAGCGCCTGGCGGATGACCCGCTGCTGCGACGGCCCGTTCGGGGCGGTCAGCCCGTTGGACGCGCCGTCCTGGTTGACCGCGCTCGACCGCATCACGGCCAGCACCTCGTGGCCGTTGCGCCGCGCGTCGGAGAGGCGTTCCAGCACCACGACGCCGACGCCCTCGGACCAGCCGGCCCCGTCGGCGGCCTCGGCGAACGACTTGCACCGCCCGTCGGTGGCGGTCCCGCCCTGCACCGTGAACGCGACGAACGTGTCCGGCGTGGCCATGACCGTCACACCGCCGGCCAGCGCCAGCGTGCACTCCCCGCCCCGCAGCGCCTGCGCGGCCAGGTGCATCGCCACCAGCGACGACGAGCAGGCGGTGTCCACGCTGACCGCGGGACCTTCCAGCCCGAGGGTGTACGCGACCCGGCCCGACGTGACACTTCCGGCGCCACCGGTGAAGGCGTGACCGCGCAGTTCCTCGTCGGATTCGGTGACCAGGGCGGTGTATCCCATCTGGTACGCCCCGGCGAACACCCCGGTCCGGCTGCCCTTGAGCGTGACCGGGTCGATCCCGGCCCGTTCCAGGGCCTCCCACGAGGTCTCCAGCAGCAGGCGCTGCTGCGGGTCGGTGGCCAGCGCCTCGCGGGGCGACATGCGGAAGAACGCCGCGTCGAAGTCGCCCACGGCGTCGAGGAACCCGCCCTCGGCCGTCGCCGAGGCGGGCGCGGATCCGCCCGTACCCAGCAGCTCGCCGAGGTCCCAGCCCCGGTCGGCGGGGAACGGGCCGACCCCGTCGGCGCCCTCCGCGACCAGCCGCCACAGGTCCTCCGGACCGGTGACCCCGCCGGGGAAGCGGCAGGCCATGCCCACGATCGCGATCGGCTCGCCCGCGGCGTCGGCCAGGGCCTGGTTCTCCTGGCGCAGGCGGGTGTTGGCCAGCAACGAAGCGCGCAGGGCCTCCGTCAACTTGTCAACATTGACAGCCATCATCAGCTCCCGGGTTCGTCGTTCACTGATCGCGAAGCGCGATGTTGATGAGGTCGTCGACGTCGGCGTCGAGCAGGTCGGCCTCATCGGGGTGGTCGTCGGGCCGCGGCGCGGGTTGTTCCTGCGGCAGCGGCTCGGCGGGGGCGAAGAGCGAGTCGACGTACCCGGCCAGCTGGGTGACGGTCGGATAGTCGAACACCACGCCGGACGACAGCGTCCGGCCGGTGCGAGCGCGCAGCAGGTTACGCAGCTCGACCGAGGTCAGGGAGTCGAAACCGAGCTCGCTGAAGGAACGGTCGGCGTCGATCCGGGCGGCGGACGCGTGACCGAGCACGGTTGCGGCGGAACGGCGTACGAGATCGGTCAGGATCTTGTCGCGCTCGGCGCGGGAGAGCCCCGCGAGCCGCTGCCCGAGATCTTCCTCGCCGCCGCGGCCGGTGCCGGCGGTCGCCCGCCGGGGTGCCGCGCCCGCGAGCGTGCGCCACAGGGGTGCGACGTCGGCCTGGCCGCGCAGGGCCCGCGGATTGAGCCGGGCCGGGCCCAGGACGGCGAAGCTGCTGCGCAACGCCCGGTCGAAGAGTTCCATGCCCTGCTCCACGCCGAGCGGCGGCATGGCCGAGCGGGTGATGCGCTCGAGGTCGACGCCGGACAGCTGCCCGACCCGGCCGACCTCGGTCGTCCACGCGCCCCAGGCCAGCGACAGGCCCGGCCGGCCCTCCCGGCGGCGGCGGCGCATCAGCGCGTCCAGGAACACGTTCGCGGCGGCGTAGTTGCCCTGTCCGGCGCTGCCCAGGTGCCCGGCGAGCGACGAGTAGACGACGAACATCGCCAGGTCAAGGCCGCGGGTCAGCTCGTGCAGGTGCCACACCGCGTCCACCTTGGGCGCCAGGGCCTCGTCGAGCTGGTCCCGCGTGAGCGACCCGATGACCCCGTCGGCCAGGACGGCGGCGGTATGCACCACGCCGGTCACCGGATGCTCCGGCGGCACGGCTGCGAGGACGCCGGCCAGGGCCTCGCGGTCGCTGAGGTCACAGGCCACGGCCCGCGCCGTCACCCTCTGCCCGGCGAGCTCGGCCACCAGCTCCGGCACCCCCGGCGCCTGGTCGCCCCGGCGGCTGACGAGCAACAAATGCCGTACGCCGTACTCCTGGGCCAGCCGGCGCGCCGCCAGACCGCCCAGACCGCCGCCGCCCGTGATCACGACCGTGCCGGCGGGATCCAATGCCGGTCGCGTCGTGGCCGGAACCGTGAGCACGAGCTTGCCGACGTGCCGGGCCTGGCTCATGAACCGGAAGGCGTCCCGGGCCTGCCGCACGTCCCAGTCGGCCACCGGCAGCGGCCGCAACGTGCCCGTCGCGAAGAGCCCGGCCAGCTCCCGCAGCATCGCCTGCACCCGCTCGGCGCCGGCCTCCATCAGCTCGAAGGCCTGGTATCCGATCCCGGGATAGCGGTCGCGCAGCTGCTCGGGCGAGCGGATGTCGGTCTTGCCCATCTCGACGAACCGGCCGCCGGGCGCCAGGGTGTCCAGCGACGCGTCGACGAACTCGCCGGCCAGCGCGTTGAGCACCACGTCGACGCCGCGCCCGCCGGTCGCCTCCGTGAACTGGCGGTGGAAGACCAGGTCGCGCGACGACGCCACGTGGTCGCCGGTGAGACCCCATTCGTGCAGGACAGGCCACTTGGCCGGGCCGGCGGTCGCGAAGACCTCCGCGCCCAGGTGCCGGGCGATCTGAAGGGCGGCAAGCCCGACACCGCCGGCCCCGGCGTGGATGAGCACCGATTCGCCGCTCTGCAGGCCGGCCAGGTCGACCAGGCCGTACCAGGCGGTGAGGAACACGATCGGCACCGAGGCGGCGGTGGTGAACGACCAGTCCGCCGGCATGGCCACGAGCAGCCGGTGATCGGTCACCACGAGCGGGCCGAACGCGCCGAACGCCAGCCCCATGACCCGGTCGCCGACCCGGAGGCCGGTCACCGCGGAGCCGGTCTCGACGATCACGCCGGCCGCCTCGCTGCCCAGCGGGCCGGGCTCGCCGGGGTACATGCCGAGGGCGTTGAGCACGTCGCGGAAGTTCAGCCCGGCCGCGCGGACCTCGAGGCGGACCTCGTGCGGCTCCAGCGGCCGGGTCGCGTCCGGGCTGGGCAGCAGGGCGAGGTTGTCGAGGGTGCCGGGCTCGGAGAAGCCCAGCCGCCACGGCTCGTCCGGCAGGGTCAGCTCGTCGGCGGCGCCGACCCGGGCGAGCCGGGCCGCCTGGAACTGCCCGCCGCGCAGGCTCAGCTGCGGCTCACCGGCGGCCAGGGCCCGCCCCAGGATCGTGGGATCCACGGCGGTGTCGGTGTCGAGCAGCACGAACCGGCCGGGATTCTCGCTCTGCGCCGAGCGCACCAGGCCCCACACGGCGGCGGCGGGCAGGTCGGTGACGATCTCCCCGGAGTACGCGGCGACGGCGCCCCGGGTCCACACGACCAGCGGCGTGGCGGTCTCGGTCCGCAGCCAGTGCTGCAGCTGGTCGAGCACCCAGGCGGTGAGCTCGTGGGTGGCCGCCACGACCGGGCTCGCGTCAGAGGCGACGGACAGCACCACGGGCTGATCCGGGGTGGCGGACGGCAGGGCGCCGGGCCGCTCTACGAGCAGCCAGTCATGCACGGGCGCGCCGGTCGCCGCGACCTCGGTCCACGTCATGCGGACCAGGGCGCCGTCGCCGGTGGCGGCTTCGGAGCCGGTCGCGGATGCGGGGCGTACGGCGAGGGATCCGATCGCCAGCACCGGGAGTCCCGTGGCGTCGGCGACCGCGATCGTCACCTGGTCCGGGCCGGTGCGCGTCAGGGCCACGCGCAGCCGGGTGGCCCCCGAGGCGCGCAGGGTCACGTCGGTGAAGCTGAAGGGCAACCCGCCCGTACGCGCGGCGTCCAGCTCGGCGAACACCGTGGCGTGCAACGCGGCGTCCAGCAGGGCGGGGTGGATCCCGTACGACTCGGCCCGGGCGCCGGCGGGCACCTCGACCTCGGTGAGGATCCGGTCGCCGTGGCGCCACGCGCGGGTCAGCCCCTGGAACATCGGCCCGTAGAGCAGGAACCCGTCCGCGGCGAGCTGCTCGTAGAACGCCGAGGTGTCCAGGGCGGTCGCGCCGGGGCCGGGCCACTCGCCGCGTACCGGATCGAACTCGGACCCGGGCTCGGGGGCGCCGGCGCTGAGCAGGCCGCTGGCGTGCCGGGTCCATTCCTCCTGCCCGTCCGGCCGGGCGTAGATCGTGACCGGCCGCTGGTCCTCGCCGGCGTCGACGACCACCTGCACCTGGACGCCGCCCTGGGCGGGCAGCACCAGCGGCGCCTCGAGGACGAGCTCGTCCAGCCGGTCGCAGCCCACGCTGTCCCCGGCCCGCACGGCCAGCTCGACGTGGCCGGTCGCGGGGAAGATGACGGTGCCGCGGACGGCGTGGTCGGCCAGCCACGGGTGGGTGCGCAGCGACAGCCGGCTGGTGAAGAGCACACCGTCGCTGTGCGGCAGCGGCACCATGGCGCCGAGCAGCGGGTGCTCGGCCGAGCTGAGACCGGCGGCGGTCACGTCGGCGGGGCTCTCGGCGGTCTCGGGCCAGAACCGGTGCCGCTCGAACGGGTAGGTGGGCAGCGGGACCCGGGTCGCGGCGTGCCCGGCGAAGAGCCCGGTCCAGTCGATGTCGACGCCGTGCGTCCAGGCCTGCGCGAGTGATGCCGTCAGCCGGCTTTGGTCGCCCTCGCCGCGGCGCAGCGTTCCGATCGCGGGGGCGATGTCCTGCACGGCGGGCAGCAGCACCGGGTGCGGGCTGACCTCGATCACCACGTCGGGGGCGGCGGCTTGGAGGGCTTGGGCGAACTGCACGGTGGTGCGCAGGTTGCGGTACCAGTAGGCGGCGCCCCACTCGGCGGTGTCCATCAGC
>NZ_JAUZQD010000035.1 GCF_030709675.1 Symbioplanes lichenis | reverse complement strand
CGCGGGGCGGGGATCATTCAAGATCATTTCGGCGACAAGGTTCATGGCGGCAATCCCGTCAGAAGTCGACAGCCGCACGCCATCGAACGGGCGCGCGGAAAGAAAAAGGGTGCGGTTCAGGCGCGAGTGGACGGAGGCGCGCGCGAACCGCGCACTCCGGCGACCGCCTGCGGGTGCAACACCTGCGGCGCCCCGGCCACGACAACCGTCGCGGCGGGCTGATCCTCCGGCGCGACCGGAGCCGGCGGCTCCTGCGCGGAAGGCTGCTCGACCTGCGCCACGGCCACGACCGGAGCCGGCGGCGCGAAGGAAGACGCGGGAACCACAGCGGCAGCGCCGAACGGCCCGGTCAGCAGGAGCGAGAGCAGAACAGGCAGGGACCGCCGCACGAAGCCGCGCACGCCCTCCCTCACCATGCGCGCCACCCTACCCACCTCGGACCGACTCCCCCGTGATCAGGCAGCTACTCGGCGCGTTCGTGCGTCACTCGCGAGCAGGAAGACCAGGGCGACGATCGCGCCGGCGGCCCCGGTCAGGTACATGGCCGGGAAGCCGGAGGCGAAGGTCGCCCCGCCCACCGCGGTGCCCAGCGCGATCCCGAGGTAGATCCCGGAAGAGTTGAGGGACACGACCAGGGGCGCCTCGGCGGGGGCGGCGGCAATCAGCCGATGCTGCTGGGCGGGGGTCTGGGCCCAGCTGGCGGCGCCCCAGCCCAGCGCGATCACGGCGACCACGACGGGGACCTGCGCCCCGGCGGCGGCGAGCCAGCCTCCGGCAGCCAGGACGACGGCCATGAGCGCGTAGGCGGCTGTCAGCAGCTTGACGGAGCCCCACCGGTCGACCGCGTACCCGGCGCAGAGATTGCCGGCCACGGCTCCGGCCCCGTAGAGGAACAACATGAGTCCCGCCCAGCGCACCGGCGATCCGGCGGCCTGCAGGGCCGGCACGCTGTAGGCATAGACGGTGTAGCACGAGGCCATGCCCAGCGTCGTGAGCGGCAGAACGGTCAGGACCGCGGGCCGGCGCAGGACGGCCAGCCGTTGCCGCAGCGGCGTGCGGGGGCTGCCGGGCAGCCTGGGCATGACGAGCCGGACACCGGCCGCCACCACGAGGCAGAGCACCGCCACCGCGATCAGCACGGTACGCCAGTCGGTGATCTGGTTGAGCAAAGTGCCGAGCGGGACACCCAGGGCGGTGGCCACGGTGAGCCCGCCGATGACCACGGCCAGCGCGCGGCCGCGTTGCTCGGGACGGACGAGGGCCGCGCCGACCGCTCCGGCGTTGGGGGTGTAGCCCGCGGCTCCGGCGGCGGCGAGCACCCGGGTCGCGAGCAGGATCGGCAGTGACGGCGCGAGGGCGGAGCCGAGGTTGGCGGCGGCCAGCACGAGCAGCGCCGTCACCAGCAGCCGTCGACGCGGAACGCGAGCGGCCACTGTGGACAGCATTGGCGCCAGGACGGCGTACGAGAGGGCAAAGACGGTGACCGACTGGCCGGCGGTCGCCGGGGAGACGCCGAGTGTCGCAGCCATCGCGGGCAGGAAGCCCGCGACGACGAAGGCGTCGGTGCCCACGGCGAAGGTGCCGAGGGCGAGGATGGCAGTCGAGCGCAGGCCACGCGCAGCCGAGACGTCGGGCATGGTGACTCAGCCGCGCAACCGGGCGAGCGTCTGCTCGAGCTCCTCCCACAGGGCCCGCCCGGCGGCGTCGGCGTCGCCGGCGGACACGGCGTCGACGAGCACCGCGTGGGCGTCCTCACCGTGATTCGGCTGGTCGTCACGCAACCCGAGCAGCTGGACCAGGTCGATCAGGCCCTCGCGCAGCACCGGCACGAACTCGCTGAACAGGGCTGTCAGCACCGGATTGTGCGCCGCCGCCACGATCACGGCGTGCAGGGCGATGTCCGCATCCACAAAGGACGCGTTGTCTTCTGCCGCCGCATCCCGGCGCCGGCTCAGGGCCGTGCGCATGAGGGCCCGATCATCGTCCGTACGGCGGATCGCGGCGAGCCGGACGGCTTCGACCTCGATGAGCATGCGGACCTCGTACACGTCGGTGATGGCGGCTCGGCGCATGCCGGCTATCCAGTCCTCCCGGGGCGAGGTGGCGACGACGAAGACCCCCGCCCCCTGCCGCGCCTGGACGAGACCCGCGCCGGCCAGCGCGCGCAACGCCTCGCGGACCGTGGACCGGCCCACACCCAGCAGCTTAACCAGAGCCGTCTCGCTCGGCAGTTTCGCGCCGATGCCCCACTCGCCGCCGGTGATCTGCTCGCGGAGCCGGTCGGTCGCCTGCTCGACCAGCGGGGAGGGACGCAGCGCCTCGAGCGCCATCGGGTACCACCTTCACTTATCAGCTTGTCTGAGGAGTTGGCTTCGGTTAGCGTACCGCGCATGTCCACCTCCCACTGGAACCGGCAGCAGCCCAGCCGCATGCCCTCGCACCGCTACCGCCCGGTCGAGGAGCGCGTGGCGCTCCCGCTGACCGGCCGCACCTGGCCGTCCGCGCGGCTGGAGCGGGCGCCGCTCTGGGTGCCCGTGGACCTGCGCGACGGCAACCAGGCCCTCGCCGAGCCGATGGACACCGCGCGCAAGCGGCGGATGTTCGACCTGCTGGTCGCCATGGGCTACAAGGAGATCGAGGTCGGCTATCCCTCGGCGAGCCAGACCGACTACGACTTCGTGCGGCACCTGGCCACGAGCGGCGACCTGCCCGGCGACGTCACGATCTCGGTCTTCACCGCCGCCCGGGCCGACCTCATCGACCGTACGGTGGCCTCGATCGAGGGTCTCCCCCACGTCGTCGTGCATCTCTACACCGCCACCGCCCCCGCCTGGCGCGACGTGGTGCTCGGCCGCTCCCGCGCCGAGGTGCACCGGCTCATTCTCGACGCGGGCACCCACCTGCTGCGCCGCACCGAGCAGCGCCGCGGTCCCGCGGTCCGCTTCGAGTTCTCGCCCGAGGTGTTCAACCTCACCGAGCCGGACTACGTCCTGGAGATCTGCGACAGCATGACCGAGCTGTGGCAGGCGAGCCCCGATCGCCCGGTCATCCACAACCTGCCCGCGACCGTCGAGATCGCCACCCCGAACATCTACGCCGACCAGATCGAGTACATGCACCGCCATCTGGCCCGGCGCGACAGCGTCATCCTGTCGGTGCATCCGCACAATGACCGGGGTACGGGCGTCGCCTGCGCCGAGCTCGCGGTGCTCGCGGGCGCCCAGCGCGTCGAGGGTTGCCTGTTCGGCAACGGCGAGCGCACCGGCAACGTCGACCTGGTCACCCTGGCGCTCAACCTGCACGCCCAGGGCGTCGACCCGATGATCGACTTCTCGGACATCGACGCGGTTCGCGAGGTCGTCGAGCATTGCAACCGGCTGCCCGTGCATCCCCGGCACCCGTATGGCGGTGATCTGGTGCACACCGCCTTCTCCGGCACGCACCAGGACGCCATCGCCAAGGGCTTCGCTCATCACGCCAAGCTCGCCGCCGATGCCGGGATCCCCCCGGAGGAGGCGCCGTGGGCCGTGCCCTACCTGCCCATCGACCCCGCCGACCTCGGCCGCACCTACGAGGAGGTCATCCGCATCAACTCGCAGTCCGGCAAGGGCGGCGTGGCCCACCTGCTCAGCACCACATACGGAATCGACCTGCCCCAGCGCATGCGCCCGGACTTCTCCCGAGTCGTGCAGCAGGTCACCGACGCCACCGGTCAGGAACTGTCCGCCCAGGAGCTGCGAGAGCTGTTCAGGCGTACGTATCTCGACCCGGGCCGCGACGGCACAGTGACGCTGGAATCGTGGCGCGCGGAGGAGCCGGACGCGGGCACGCACACGGTCACCGCCACGCTGGTCACGGACGGACGGCGAGTCGTCTGCGCCGGTCGGGGCAACGGGCCGCTCGCCGCGCTCACCGACGCCCTGCGCGCCGCCGGGTTCGTGGTGGACGTCATCGGCTACACCGAGCACGCCACCGGTGCAAGCCCCGACAGCCCCGCCGTGGCGTACCTGGAATGCCGGATCAACGGCGTCGTGCGCTGGGGCGCGGGCTGGGACACCTCCCTGCTCACCGCCTCCGTCCACGGTGTCATGGCCGCGCTCAACCGCGCCGTCGGCGCCTGACCCGCCGGCGCCCCGGAGCCGGCGCCTGACCCCGCGAACACCCCGAAGCCGGCGCCTGACCCCGCGAACACCCCGAAGCTGGCGCCTGACCCCGCGAACACCCCAAAGCCGGCAGAATCGGTGGCCGCCATCCCGGGACGCGGGCGCGGTGGGCGCCGGGCGTCACACCAGCTCCAGTTGCAGCCCGCCCTGCACCATCTCGGCCAGCCGGACGCCGGGGATGCCGAGCAGCTGGTCAAGTCCGGGGAACCGGTCGGGCAACGTGTGGCCGGCCACGGTGGTCGGATGGGCGGCCGGGTTGGTGTGCTCGCCGAGGTGCGACTCGCCGACCTGCACGAGGTAGTTGCCCGGGTTGGTGGCCTGGTCGTGCCGGATGACCTGCTCGGAGTAGGTGTTCATGGCGGCCGCGCGCCGGTGCAGGTCGCTGCCCACCCGCCGCGCCGGGCGGCCGGACATGGCGCGGACCCGGACGCCCTGGGCGCGGGCCGCGGTCAGGAAGGCGCCCAGGTCGACGTGGTTGCCCATCTGATAATTCGCGACGAAGTTGGTCAGCTCGGGGCTCATCGCCGTCGTCGGTGTCTGGAAGAAGTGGTCGACCAGCGCCTGGTGGGCGTCGTCGCGCAGGGCTTCGATGTAGATCGTCGTCACGCCGCCCGCGCGCAGGGCGGCCATGTGGGTGACGGCCCAGGCGAAGAACGGCTCGTTGTTGTGCACGCCGCCGACCGCCAGCCCGTTGAAATTCTGCAGAAGATTGAGCGCGGCGGCGTCCGCGGGCTGGGGCGGTGCGGTGGCGCCGGGCGGGTTGAGCAGCGTGTCCGCCGTGGCGCGGACCGCGGCGGCCTGGGCCGGGCCGCCCGCCGCCTGGTAGTCGCCCTCGCGCGTCACGGCGTCCTCGATGATGCCCGCGTCGCGGCGGTCCTGCTGCTGCCAGTAGGGCTGCGTGGTCTGGTCGGCCCGGCCGAGCTGCTCGAACAGCACGTCGTTGGACACCGCGTTGAGGTTCGGATTGTTCGCCAGCAGGTCGGAGAACACGGCGTTGCCGAAGGTCGTCACCGAGCCGGGCGGGCTCAGCTCCTGCTGGGTGCGGTAGTCGGTCTGCAGGGCGGCCCGCTGCCGGTCCGGCGCCGCGCCGGTCCACTGCTGATAGGCGTTGGCGGCGGTGTCCCACCGGCCCTGGTCGCGGATTTTGGCGGGGGCCTTGTCGCGCGCCCTCGACTTGCGAGGGCCGCGCACGCGAGTCGCGGTGCCCGGCGGGTCGGTGTGCATCTCGTCGTAGCTCACCCGCTGCACCACGGGCGGCCCGGAGGTCAGCATCGCCTGGACGGCCGCGTTGCCCACGGTGCGTTGCAGCGTCTGGGCGGCCCCGGCGTCCAGGCGGCCGCCCGGGGTGACCGGGCCCGGAGCCCGGGCCGCGGGGCCACGCCGCGCGGCGGGTGGGATGGTGACGTCTCTGTCGGGCCGGTGCGCATGCATCGCGTGAAAGCCCCCGATCCTGCGGATGAATTCCCGACGTTAGGCGCCGCCCGCCGGAAGCGACAAGGATCGTCGGGGCACTCTTCCTGCCTTCGCCACGACCCGATCGGGCGAAGCCGCCGATTGGCACGCCGAGTAGTCCCATGATCACGCATGAGCCACCGCCCGGCGGGTAAGGTGGCGCGCATGGCGAGGGACGGTGTGCGCGGCTTCGTGCGGCGGTCCCTGCCTGTCCTGCTCGCGCTGCTGTTGACCGGGCCGTTCAGCGCCGCCGCCGTGGTTCCCGCGGCCCCTGCGGCGCCGTCCCGTGTGGCCGCCGTGGCACAGATCGAGGCGGCTCCCGCGCCGGAGCCGGCCGCGGACCTGCCCGAGGAGCTTCCCGCCGCCACCGTCGTCGTGGCCGGGACCCCGCAGGTGCTGCACCCGCAGGCGGTCGCCGGAGTGCGCGGTTCGCGCGCGCCTCCGTCCACTCGCGCCTGACCGCACTCCCACTCGTCGTTCTCTCTCCTTTCCGCGCGCCCGTTCGACGGCGTGCGGCCATTGCCTTTCATCGATCCCACGGACGGGACCCGCCATGAACATCGTCGCCGAAATGATCTTCAACGACCCTCGCCCCGTC
>NZ_JAUZQD010000034.1 GCF_030709675.1 Symbioplanes lichenis | reverse complement strand
ACGCAACGACGGATCCGCTTCGACGTGGGCGGCGAGGCGGGCGGCCTGGGCGCGTACGGCGTCGTCGGTCTTGCCCGAGAGAACCCACGGGACCGGGCCGGCGTCGTCCCCCGCAGGCGCGTCGGCGGTGGGGAAGGCTTCCAGGATCACGTGCGCGTTGGTGCCGCTGACGCCGAAGGAGGAGACACCGGCCCGGCGCGGGTGGCCGGTCTCGGGCCACGGCATCGACTCGGTCAGCAGCCGCACGTCGCCCGCGGACCAGTCGACCTGCGTCGAGGGCTCGTCCACGTGCAATGTCTGCGGGAGGACGCCGTGGCGCAGCGCCTGGACCATCTTGATGACCCCGCCGACGCCGGCCGCGGCCTGCGTGTGCCCGATGTTGGACTTGAGGGATCCCAGCCACAGCGGACTGGTCCGATTCCGGCCATAGGTGGCCAGCAACGCCTGCGCCTCGATCGGGTCGCCGAGCCGGGTGCCCGTACCGTGGGCCTCCACCGCATCCACATCGGAGGGTGACAAACCCGCCGCCGCCAGCGCTTGACGGATCACCCGCTGCTGCGACGGCCCGTTGGGGGCGGTCAGGCCGTTGGATGCGCCGTCCTGGTTGATGGCGCTCGACCGCAGCACCGCCAGGACCTCGTGGCCGTTGCGGCGCGCGTCCGAGAGGCGTTCCATGACCACCACGCCGACGCCCTCGGACCAGCCCGTGCCGTCGGCGCTGTCGGCGAAGGACTTGCAGCGCCCGTCCGGCGACAGGCCGCCCTGCACCGTGAACCACACGAACGCGTCGGGCGTCGCCATCACCGTCACGCCCCCGGCCAGGGCCAGCGAGCACTCCCCCGCCCGCAGCGCTTGTGCCGCCAGGTGCATAGCCACCAGCGAGGACGAGCAGGCCGTGTCCACGCTGACCGCGGGTCCTTCGAGGCCGAGCGTGTAGGCCACGCGGCCCGAGATGACGCTGGCGGCGCCGCCGGTGATCTGGTGGCCCTGCAGCTGGTCCCCGCCCCGGGCGACGAGCTCGGCGTAACCGGAGGCGTAGACGCCCGCGAAGACGCCGGTCGGGCTTCCGGCCAGCGACAGCGGATCGATGCCGGCCTGCTCCAGGGCTTCCCACGAGACTTCCAGCAGCAGGCGCTGCTGGGGGTCGGTCGCGCTCGCCTCGCGGGGCGAGATGCGGAAGAACGCCGCGTCGAACTGGTCGACGCCGTCGACGAAGCCGCCGCGGGTGGTGGCCGACGTGCCCGAGCCGGGACCGTCCGGACCCAGGAGCGCGTCCAGGTCCCAGCCGCGGCCCTCGGGGAAGGAGGTGATGCCGTCCGCGCCCGCCGTGACCAGGCGCCACAGGTCGTCCGGGTCGGAGACGCCGCCCGGGTAGCGGCAGGCCATGCCGACCAGCACGATCGGGTCGTCGGTGACCGCGGCGACCGGGGGCAGCGGGGCCGGCGCCGGACCGGTGGCCGCGGTGACCTCGCCCAGCTCCTCCGCCAGATATCCGGCCACCCGGGCGACCGTCGGATAGTCGAACACCAGCGTGGCCGGCATCCGCAGCCCCGTCCGCGTCTGCAGCGTGTTGCGCAGGTCGACGGCGGTCAGCGAGTCGAAGCCCAGGTCGCTGAACGGCTGGTCGCCGGTGAGCTGCGCGGCGGAGGTGTATCCCAGCACCGCCGCGGCGGATTCGCGGACGAGTTCGGTGAGCGCCTGCAGGCGGTCGGCGGCGGGCAGCCCGGCGAGCTGCTGGCCAAGGCCGTCGCGGCCGCCGCCGGCGTTGGCGGCGACGCGGCGCTGGGATCCACCGGCCAGCGTCCGCCACACGGCCGGGAGGTCGGCCCGGGCCCGCAGCGCCGGGATGCTGAGCCGGGTCGCGGCGACCTCGGCGGCGCCGGTGGTCAGCGCACGGTCCAAGAGGCTCAGGGACAGGCCGCGGTCGTCGTCCCCCGACTCCCAGGCCAGGGCGAGGCCCGGCCGCCCGGCCTGGTGCCGCTGCTGCATCAGGGCGTGCAGGAAGGCGTCGCCGGGCGCGCTCTCGTCGCCCACGAGCGCGGCGAGGGAGGTGAAGGCCACGAACAGCGTCAGGTCCAGGCCGCGACTCAGGTCGTCCAGGTGCCAGGCGGCGTCGATCCGGCCGTCGCCCTCGACCCGGGCGGCGTGCACGATCCCGCCGACCGGATGAGCGGCCAGGACCGCGGCGACGGCTTCCCGGTCGGTCAGGTCGCAGGCCACGATGTCGACCTCGGCACCCGTCTGCGTGAGTTCGGCGGTCAGCTCGGCGGCGCCGGGAGCGCCGGCGCCTCGGCGGCTCAGGAGCACAAGACCCCTGATCCCGTACGCGGTGACGAGGTGCCGTGCCACCGCGGCGCCCCGCCGTCCCGTCCCGCCGGTGACGAGGATCCGATCCGGCAGTGCGGGTGCTTCGCCCGACGGGGTGAGCCGGGTGAGCCGGGCGGCTCGCAACGTCCCGTCCCGCAGGGCCAGCTGGGGCTCGCCCGCCGCCAGCACCTGTCCCAGCACCGTGTCGTCCACGTCGGCATCGGTGTCGAGCAGGACGACGCGACCTTCCGACGCCGCGCGCACCTGACCCCACACCGCCGCGGCGGCCGGATCCGTCACGGCCTCCCCGGGATCCGCAGCGACCGCCCCGCGGGTGACCACGACCAGCGGTCCCGCGGTCTCGTCGAGCTGCTGTCGGACCCGGGCCAGAAGCTGGTGCGCGGACTCCACCACGGCGCCCGGGTCGCCGGTGACCGGGAGGATCACCGCGCCGGTCGTCGTGGCGGTAGCGGCGGGGATGCCGGTCCACTGTAGGCCGAGCAGGGCGCCGTCGCCCGCGCCGGTGCTGATGGTGCCGGCCGTGAGCGGCCGTACGGTCAGCGAGCCGATCGACAGCACCGGCTGCCCCGTGCTGTCCGCGACCGCGATCGTCACCTGGTCGGGCCCGCCCGGCCCACTGTCCTTCGCCGAGCCGCCGCCCGCCGCCGGCGTGAGCGCCACCCGCACCCCGGACGCGCCGGTCGCCCGCAGCACCACGTCGACAAAGCTGAACTGCAGCCCCGCGAGCCCAGTGAACGCCGTCGGCTGCAACGCCGCGTCGAGCAGCGCCGGATGGATCCCGAACGACTCCGCCGGGGTCCGGCCCGCCTCGGGCAGGTTCACCTCGGCCAGGATCCTGTCCCCGTCGCGCCAGGCGCGGGTCAGACCCTGGAAGAGCGGCCCGTACGCGAACCCGCTCTCCTCCAGCCCGGCGTAGAAGTCCCGCGTGTCGAGCTCGGTGGCCCCGGGCGCGGGCCAGGCCCCGCTCACCGCGGCGAACTCGGGGCCGGCCGGGGCGGCACCGGCGCTGAGGACACCGGCGGCGTGCCGGGTCCAGTCGTCCTGCCCCTCGGGCCGGGCGTAGACCGCGACGCTGCGCCGGGTGCTGTCCGGCGCCGCCTCGCCCACGACCACCTGCACCTGCACGCCGCCCTGCGCGGGCAGCACCAGCGGCGCCTCGAGGACCAGCTCGTCGACCCGGTCGCACTGCACGCTGTCACCGGCGCGGACGGCCAGCTCGACGTAGCCGGTACCGGGGAAGACGACCGCGCCCCGGATCGCGTAGTCGGCCAGCCACGGGTGGGTGCGCAACGACAGGCGACTGGTGAACACCACCCCGTCGGTCTCGGGCAGCGGCACCGTGGCGCCCAGCAGCGGGTGCTCGGCGGCGCTGAGACCGGCCGCGGCCACGTCGGCGGGACCGCCGGTGACCTCGGGCCAGAAGCGCTGGTGCTGGAAGGCGTACGTGGGCAGGGCGACCCGGCGCCCGGTCACTGTGCGGGTCCAGTCGACGGTGATCCCGTACGCCCAGGCCTGCGCGAGCGATCCGATGAGCCGGCGGAGTCCGCCCTCGCCGCGCCGCAACGTCCCGAACGCGGGTGCCACGTCCTGCACAGCCGGCACCAGCACCGGATGCGGGCTGACCTCCACGACGACATCCGGCGCCGCGGTCTGGAGCGCCTGCTCGAACAGCACCGTGTTGCGCAGGTTGCGATACCAGTACGCCGCACCCCACTCGGCGGTATCCATCAACTCCCCGGTCACCGACGAGAACACCGGCACCGACGACGACCGCGCCACGATCGGATCCAAGTCTTCGAGCAGGCGATCCCGAATCCGTTCGACGGCCTCCGAATGCGACGCGTAATCCACCGCGATCCGCCGCGCCTGAATCCCCTCGCGCTCACACTGAGCCTGCAACTCGTCCAAGGCCCCGGCCTCACCGGCTACCACCGTCGAGGTCGGCCCGTTGATCGCCGCCACCGAGATGCCGGGCCGCCCGGCAAGCAGCTCCCGCGCCCGATCCGCCGGCATCGGCAGCGACATCATCCCGCCACCGGTCAGGTGATCCGCGATCGCCTTACTGCGCAGGGCCACCACCCGGGCGCCATCCGACAGAGACAAGGCGCCCGCCACACACGCCGCCGCGATCTCACCCTGCGAATGACCGACCACCGCAGCGGGCTCCACCCCATAGGAACGCCACACCGCAGCCAGGGACACCATGACCGCCCACAACGCCGGCTGCACGACGTCGACCCGCTTCAGCGCCGCCTCGTCGCCCAGCACGTCGGTCAGCGACCAGTCCACGAACGGATCCAGAGCCTCCTGGCATGCATGCAAAGTCGACGCGAACACCGGCGAGGAGTCGAGGAGCTCTTGGGCCATGCCCGCCCACTGCGCGCCCTGCCCCGGGAAGACGAAGACGACCCGGCCCCCCGTGCGGGTTCCGCGCACCACGCCGGGGGCGGGCAGATCGGCGGCGAGGGCGGTCAGTCCGGCCGTCAGCTCCTCCCGGTCGGCGCCTACCACGGCGGCGCGCTGGTCGAAAGCTTCCCGCCCGGTGAGCAGCGACCAGGCGACGTCGGCCGGCTCCAGGCCGGGGTGGGCCGTGACGTGGTCCAGCAGCCGCGCGGCCTGGGCCTGGACGGCCTCGTCGGTCTTGCCGGAAAGAGCCCACGGCAGCGGCCCGGCGGAGACCGGGGCTTCCGCCTCGATGGGATCCGGGGCTTCGAGGATGAGGTGCGCGTTGGTGCCGCTGACGCCGAAGGCGGACACCCCGGCCCTACGCGGGCGACCCGTCTCCGGCCACGGCACGGCCTCGGTCAGCAGCCGGACGTCGCCCTCCGTCCAGTCGACCTGCGCGGTCGGCTCTTCGACGTGCAGGGTCTTGGGCAGAACCCCGTGGCGCAGGGCCATGACCATCTTGATCACACCACCGACACCCGCGGCCGCCTGCGCGTGTCCGATGTTCGACTTGAGGGATCCCAGCCACAGCGGGATGTCCCGATCCTGGCCATAGGTGGCCAGCAACGCCTGCGCCTCGATCGGATCGCCCAGCCGGGTGCCCGTACCGTGCGCCTCGACCGCATCCACATCGGCGGGCGACAGACCCGCCGCGGCGAGGGCTTGACGAATCACCCGCTGCTGCGACGGCCCGTTCGGCGCCGTCAACCCGTTCGACGCGCCGTCCTGGTTGACCGCGCTGGAGCGCATGATCGCCAGCACCTCGTGTCCGTTGCGGCGCGCGTCCGACAGCCGCTCCATCACCACGACGCCGACGCCTTCGGACCAGCCCGTCCCGTCGGCGGTGTCGGAGAACGACTTGCACCGCCCGTCCCCGGCCAGGCCGCCCTGGGCGGTGAAGCCGACGAACGCGTCGGGGGTCGACATCACCATCACGCCACCGGCCAGCGCCAGCGAGCACTCCCCCGCCCGCAACGCCTGCGCCGCGAGGTGCATGGCCACGAGCGACGAGGAGCAGGCGGTGTCCACGCTCACCGCGGGACCTTCGAGCCCGAGCGCGTACGCCACCCGCCCCGAGATGACGCTGCCGGCGCCCCCGGTGATGAGGTGCCCCTGCAACTCCTGCTCGCCGGAACGGCCCGCGAACTCGGCGTAGCCGTTCTGATAGGCGCCGACGAACACCCCCGTGGGGCTGCCCGCCAGGGCCGACGGGGCGATGCCGGACTGTTCCAGCGCCTCCCACGACACCTCGAGCAGCAGCCGCTGTTGCGGATCCGTGGCCAGAGCCTCGCGGGGCGAGATGCGGAAGAACGCCGCGTCGAAGCCGGCGACCTCGTCGAGGAAGCCGCCCCGGCCCGTCGCGATGGATCCGGATCCGGGCCCGGCCGTGCCGAGCAGGTCGTCGAGGTCCCAGCCCCGGTCGGTGGGGAAGGCGGTGATGCCGTCCGTCTCCTCCGCGACCAGGCGCCACAGATCCTCGGGACCCGCCACCCCGCCCGGGAAGCGGCAGGCCATGCCGACCAGCACGATCGGGTCGTCGGCCACCGGCGCCACCATGGGTACGGCCACCGGCGCCGAACTCTCGGGATCGACGAACCGGGACGCCAGGTGCCCCGCCAGCCGCGTGACGGTCGGATGGTCGAACGCCGCACTGGCCGGCAGGCTCGTCCCCGTACGCTGCTGGAGCAGGTTCCGCAGTTCCACCGCGGTCAGCGAGTCGAAGCCCAGCTCCTTGAACGGCTGGTCGTCCGGGATCCGCGCGCCCGGGGCATGTCCGAGCACCCCGGCGGCCACCTCCCGGACCAGGTCGAGCAGCACCTGCTCCCGTTCCGCGGCGGGCAGGCTCGCGAGGCCCTGATCCTCCGCGGTGGCCTCCGGTCCGGCCAGGGCAGCCGCGGCCTCGGGCAGGTCGGCCAGCAGCGGGCTCGGACGGGCCGCCGTGAACACCGGGGCGAAGCTCGCCCAGTCCATGTCGGTCACCACGAGCGTGGTCTCGTCGTCGTGCAGGGCTCGCTGCAGCGCGGCAACGGCTGTCCGGGGCCGCATCGGGATCACACCCAGCGAGTCGAGGTGGTCGCGTTCCGCCCCGGCCAGCCCGATGAGCATGCCGGACTCGTCCCACGAGCCCCAGGCGATCGACGTCGCCGTCCGGCCCTGCGCCCGGCGCGCGACGGCCAGCGCATCCAGGTACGCATTACCCGCCGCATAGCCGCCCTGACCCCCACTGCCCCACGCCGCCGCGCCGGACGAGAACAGGACGAACGCGTCGAGCTCCAAGTCCCGGGTCAGCTCGTCGAGGTGCCGCGCGCCGTCGATCTTGACGCTCACCTGCTCTCGCAGCCGGTCCGCCGTGGTCGAGACCAGAGGCGTGTTGCCGCTCATGACGCCGGCGGCATGCACGACCGAGCGCAGCGGACACTCCTCGGGCAGCCCGGCCACCACCTCGGCCAGGGCGTCCCGGTCGGCCACGTCACAGGCGGCGACGGTGACCCGGGCGCCGGCGGTCTCCAGCTCCAGGCGCAGCAGATCGGCGCCCTCGGCCTCCGGGCCACGCCGGCTGAGCAGCACCACGTGCTCGGCGCCGTGCTCGACGATCCAGCGGGCCACGTGGGCTCCGAGGCCGCCGGTGCCACCGGTGATCAACGCCGTACCCGAGGTCGTCCACGGCGCCGGGCCGCTCGCCGCCGCCGCGTGCACGAGCCGGCGGCCGAACGTGCCCTCCGGGCGGATCGCCAGCTGGTCCTCGCCGATGGTGTTCGCCAGGGCGGCGGCCAGTGCTTCGGCGGTGCGAGCGTCCAGCGTGGGCGGCAGGTCGATCAGGCCACCCCAGCGGGCGGGCAGTTCCAGGGCCGCGACCCGGCCCAGACCCCAGACCGCGCCCTGCTCAGCAGTGGTGACCGGGTCCTGCGCGCCGGTCGACACCGCGCCCTGCGTGAGCACCCACAGGGGGATGTCCCCGTCCCGCAGCGCCGCGATGACGGCAGTCGCGGCCGTCACCGGGTCGGATCCCAGCGCGGCTTCCAGGGACACGATCGCGTCGGCCTCGAACCCACCGGCCAGGTCGTCGTGCTCCACCACGGTCACGTGGGATCCCAGTGCCCCGGCCACGAATCCGACGAGGGCGTCCTCGCTCCTGCCCGCCGGCACCACCAGAGCCCAGCGCCGCTCCCCGGCCGTCGGCAGGTCCAGTGGCGTCCAGGACTCCCGGTAACGCCAGCCGTTCACGGTGGCGTCGTCGCGGTGCCGGTCCCGCCACGACGCGAGCGCCGGCAGCACCGAGGCGGCCAGGGCGCCGTCCACGCCCAGCGTCTCCGCCAGACTGCCCGCGTCCTGCTGCTCGACCGTCGCCCAGAATTCCCCGTCCAGCGAAGAGGACGTGGTCACCACGGCGGGTTCCGGCCAGAATCGCTGCCGCTGGAACGCATACGTCGGCAGATCCACCCGCCGCGCGTGGCGATCCACGAACACCGGCGACCAATCCACCGCGACGCCCTGCGCATACAACCGACCCAACGCCGTCAGCAACGCCTCGTTGTCGCCGCGCTTACGCCGCAGCATCGGCACGCTGTTGTCCACCAGCCCGGACAACACCCCATCCGGGCCCGCCTCGACCAGCGTCGTCACCCCTTGCTCCGCCAGCCACCGCACCCCGTCGGCGAACCGAACCGTCCCGCGCACCTGACGCACCCAGTAATCTGCCGACCGCATCCGCTCGTCCGGCTCGCCGGTCACATTCGACACGATCGGGATTCGCGGCTCCCGGAACTCCACCGTCGCCAGCACGGCGGCGAATTCGTCGAGCATCGGGTCCATCAGCGCCGAGTGGAAGGCGTGCGAGACCCGCAGCCGCGTCACCTTCGCACCCGGCGAAGCCGTCACCGAGGCGATCAACTGGTCCACTGCCTCCTGCGGCCCCGACACCACCACCGAGTCGGCCGTGTTCACCGCCGCAACAGCCACCCCCTCAGGCAGCAGCGCCACGACACCGGCCTCCGGCATCTGGATCGTGGCCATCGCTCCGCCGGCCGGCAACGCCTGCATCAGCCGGGCCCGCGCCGCCACCACCCGCGATGCATCCTGCAACGACCAGATCCCCGACACGTAAGCCGCCGTCACCTCACCGATCGAATGCCCCAGCAGATAGTCGGGCGTCACGCCGTGCGCGCGCAGCACCTCGAACAGCGCCGCCTCGACCACGAACAGCGCCGGCTGCGCCCACCCGGTCTGGTTGATCAGATCGGCGTCCTCGCCCCACATCACCTCCGCCAACGGCAGCTCCAACTCGGCGAGAATGGCATCCACCGCCGCGGCGAAGACCTCCGACGACTCATACAGCTCGCGAGCCATCCCGATGCGTTGCGCACCCTGCCCGGTGAACAGCACAGCCAGCCGGGGAGCCGCCTGGGCGGTCACCGGAGTCACCG
>NZ_JAUZQD010000033.1 GCF_030709675.1 Symbioplanes lichenis | reverse complement strand
CGCACGGCCCCGCACCGTCTCTGCCCGCCCGGCGTCGCCCGGCGCCGCCCGCGATGCTACGGAGGTCCGGCGGGGCCCGCGCCCGATTTATCCGCCCGTCATTCGCGGCTCATCCCGGCCCGGCCGGGCCGCAGTGGGAACTCTGCCGCGTCGGACCGGGGTCTCGCTCCGGCGCGGGCGCCGGGCGCGACCAGGTCCGCCAAGCGCCCGGCCCGCTGGGTCGGGGTGGGCTCGAGACGGTCGCGCCGGGCGGGCCGGGCTGGGCTCGGGGCGGTCCCGCTGGTTGGGGTGGGCGCGGGACGGTTTGGGCACCGGGCGGTCGCGCTGCGCTTGGCTGAACTCCAGGCGGTCTCTCTAAATCGGGGCGGGCGCGGGGTGGTCGCGTTGGGGCGGGGCGGGCGCGGGGTGGTCGCGCTCAGTGGGGGCGGGCTCAGGGAGGTCAATATCGTGCTAGTCCAGGAGCAGCACGGGCTATCCGAGCACGGGTGCCGGACGGACGATGGACCTGCGGCTGCAACACCGTCTTAACCAGCACGACACGGACGGGCGGCGGCCGCTTTGTGCGATGAAACGATTCACGCCCGGAGGTCCCATGCCGTCCGCCCGTGCCCCGATTGCCCCCCGCTTCGAGCACCTCGCCGGTCCGGTGCTCGCGCTCGCCACGCCCGCACCGCGCCTGTCCTGGGTGGTGCCGGAGGCGGACCCCGGCTGGACCCAGCGCGCCTACGAGATCCAGATCGTCCGTGGCGACGGCCCCGCGCGCACCTTCGAGGTCGCCGGGGCCGAGCAGGTGCTGGTGCCGTGGCCGGACGAGCCGCTGAGCCCGGGCGAACGGGTCGACGTGCGGGTCCGAGTCCGCGACGACGCCTGGACCGAGTGGAGCGCCGCCGCCCACGCCGAGGCCGCCCCGAGTTGGCACGCCCGCTTCATCAGCCCGCAGCCACAGGGCCCGAGTTCGCAGCCACCGCAGGAACCGAGTTCGCAGCAGTCGCAGAGCCCGAATCCGCAGCCACCGCAGGACCCGAGTTCGCAGCCGCCGCAGGGTCCGGCGCCGGTGCTGCGCGGGGAGCTGACCTTGCCCGGCCCGGTTCGCAGCGCGCGCCTGCACATCACCGCGCACGGGCTCTACCGGGCCGCGATCAATGGCCGTCGCGTGGGCGACCATGAGTTGAGCCCGGGCTGGACCTCCTACGGGCACCGGCTCCGCTTCCACACTCATGACGTCACCGAGCTCCTCGGGCCGGGCGCCAACACCGTCGATGTCGTGCTCGGCAACGGCTGGTTCCGGGGGCGGCTCGGGTTCGCGGGCGGGCGGGCGCTCTACGGCGACCGGCTGGCGTTGCTCGCGCAGCTCGACGTGGTCACCGCCGACGGGCAGAGGCACCGGCTGGCCACCGACGGCAGCTGGCGCTCGGGCGAGAGCAACATCGACGCCGACGACCTCTACGACGGGCAGCGCACCGATCTGCGCCGCCCCGCTGTTCCGGCCGTCTTCCCCGGCGGGGTCGACGTGCTGGACGACAGCGACGCGAGCCTCGACCGTCTCGTCGCGCCGGACGGGCCGCCGGTCCGCGTCACCGAGGTCCGTCCCGCGATCGACATAATTACGGTGCGCGCCGCCAACGCATCCGCCACGGTCAGCCCCGCGAGCGACACCACCACGGTGCGCGCCGCCAGCGCATCCACCGGGGACCGATCCGCGAGCGACGTCGCCACGGTGCGCGCCGCCAACGTATCCACCCGGGACCGCTCCGCGAGCGACATCGCCACGGTCGGATCCTCGGGGGGCGGCTCCGCGGTCAATGCCGTCGATCCGGAGGGGCGGACGGGAGGCGACGCCCCGCCGGAGGTTCGTGCCGTGATCGGGGACGGCGGCGGCGGGAGGGCCATTGTCGACTTCGGGCAGAACGTGGTCGGGTGGGTCCGGCTGCGGGTGCGGGGCCGCGCCGCCGGGAGTGAGGTCGTCGTCCGGCACGCCGAGGTGCTGGAGGACGGCGAGCTCGGTGTGCGCCCCCTGCGTACCGCCAGGAACACCGACACCTACGTCCTGGGCGGGCCGGACGAGCAGGTGCTCGAGCCGTGCTTCACCTTCCACGGCTTCCGCTACGCCGAGATCACCGGGGCGGGCGAGGTGGCGCCCGGCGATGTCGAGGCGGTGGTCGTCGGGTCGGATCTGCGGCGGACCGGATGGTTCGAGACGGATCACGAGTTGCTCGGCCGCTTCCACGAGAACGTCGTGCAGTCCATGCGCGGGAACTTCGTCGACGTGCCGACGGACTGCCCGCAGCGGGACGAGCGGCTCGGCTGGACCGGGGACATCCAGGTGTTCGCTCCGGCGGCGAGCTTCCTCTTCGACAGCGCCGGCTTTCTCACCTCGTGGCTGGCCGACCTCGCCGCCGACCAGCAGCAGGACGGCTCGGTGCCATTCGTGGTGCCCGATGTGCTCCGGCAGCCGGGGCCGGCGGCCGCCGCGTGGGGCGACGCCGCCACGGTGGTGCCCTCGGTCGTGCACGAGCGCACCGGCGATCTCGGCCTGCTCGCGCGTCAGTTCCCGTCCATGCGCGCGTGGGCCGACCGCATCGCCGGGCTCGCCGGGCCGGACGGCGAGTGGGCCGGCGGGTTCCAGTTCGGCGACTGGCTGGATCCCACGGCGCCGCCGGACAATCCGTTCCGGGCGGCGACGGATCCCGACGTGGTGGCCACGGCGCATCTGGTCCGCTCGGCCGACCTGGTCGCGGCGGCCGCCCGGCTCCTCGGGGATCCGGCGGCGGCCGATCGGTATGCAGCCCTGGCCGCCCGGGCCCGCGCCGCCTTCGCCGCCGAGTACGTCACCGCGCACGGCCGGGTGCTCGGCGACGCGCCCACCGGGTACGCCCTCGCGCTGGCCTGGGACCTGCTGCCCACGGTGGAGCAACGGGACCGGGCCGCGCGCCGGCTGGCCGATCTGGTGCGGAGCAGCGGGTTCCGGATCGCGACCGGCTTCGTCGGGACGCCCCTGATCGCGGACGCGTTGACGGGATCCGGGCACGCCGGGGTGGCGTACAGGCTGCTGCTCCAGACCGGATGTCCCTCCTGGCTCTATCCCGTCACGATGGGCGCGACCACGGTGTGGGAGCGGTGGGACAGCATGCTGCCCGACGGCAGCATCAACCCGGGCGAGATGACATCGTTCAACCACTACGCGCTCGGGGCGGTGGCCGACTGGTTGCACCGCACGGTCGCGGGTCTGGCGCCGGCTTCTCCCGGCTATCGCACTTTCCGCGTACGCCCGGAGCCCGCGCCCGGTCTGACCCGGGCCCGCGCCCGGCACCTGACCCCGTACGGCGAGGCCGAAGTCGCGTGGCAGCGCCGGGCCGGCCGCTTCGAGCTGCGGGTCCGCGTACCCGTGGGATCCACAGCGACCGTGCACGTGCCCGGCGGCGAGCCGGTCACCGTGGCGCATGGCCTGCACACCTTCGAGGCGGACGACCCCGTGCGCGAGCCCGGAGAGCTGCCCGGCGGCGCGACCGTCCGGGACGTCCTCGACGCCGAGCCGGTCTGGCGGGCCGTGGTGGTCGCCGCGGTCGCCGCCGGGGCCGCCGCTGACGAGCCCGGAACAGCCGCCCGCCTCGCCCGCTGTCTCGACGCCCCCGCGTCCGACCTGGCCCACGCCCTCACCGCCGGCGGTTTCGTCCCCGGCGCCGAGGCCCTGCGGCACCGCCTGGCCGACCTGCTCCCCGGCAATTGAGAAGGAGATCCCCATGAGACCGCACATCATCGTCGCCGCCCTGACCGTTCTCGCGTTGTCCGGATGCAGTGCCGGCTCGCTGGGATCCAGCGAGGACGACGGTGACGGCGTCACGCTGTCGTTCCTCGTCGACAACTCGGAGACGAACTCGAAGATCGCCGAGGGGCTGGCCAAGGATTTCACCGCCGCCAATCCCGGCATCACCGTCAAGGTCGAGGTGCGCCCCCAGGGCACCGAGGGCGACAACATCGTCAAGACGCGCCTGTCCACGGGCGACATGACGGACGTCTTCCAGTACAACTCCGGATCGCTGCTGCAGGCGCTCGCCCCGGACAAGAACCTCGTGCCGGTGGACGACCCGGGCGCCTTCGACGAGAACTTCAGCACGTCGGTCACCTCGAACGGCAAGGTGTACGGGGTTCCGTTCGGTGGATACAACGCGGGCGCCATTCTCTACAACAAGGCGGCGTTCGCGAAGGCCGGCGTCTCGGTGCCGGCGACCTGGGCCGATTTCATGGCGAACAACGCCAAGCTCAAGGCGGCCGGCGTCGCCCCGGTCATCCAGACCTATCAAGAGACGTGGACGTCGCAGTTGTTCGTGCTCGGCGACTTCCACAACGTGTCAGCGGCGGAGCCGGGCTTCGCGGACGCGTACACCAGGAATCAGACGAAGTATGCGACCTCGCCGGCGGCGGTCAAGGGCTTCCAGCGGCTGCGGCAGGTGCACGACGCCGGTTACCAGAACAAGGACTTCGCCTCGGCCAAGCTCGACGACGGCATCCGGATGCTCGCCGAGGGGACGGGCGCGCAGTATCCGATCCTGTCCGGCTCCATTGCTCAGCTCACCGCGAACTTCGCGGACAAGGCGAAGGACATCGGCCTGTTCGCGATTCCGGGCGACGACGCGGCGAAGAACGGTCTGACGGTGTGGGCTCCCGCGGGCGTCTATCTGCCTGCGAGCACGGAGGGCGCCAAGTTGGATGCCGCCAAGAAGTTCCTGGCGTTCATCGGCAGCGCGGCGGGATGCGATTCGCAGTCCCAGGCCTATCCGCCCACGGGTCCGTACGCGGTCAAGGGGTGCACGCTTCCGGCCGACGTGCCGCAGGCGGTCAAGGACATGCAGACCTACATCGACAAGCCGGGCGCTTCGAGCCTCGCCCTCGAATTCCTCTCGCCGGTGAAGGGCCCGGCTCTGGAGCAGATCTGCGTCGAGGTCGGCTCGGGCATCCGCACTCCCGAGGCGGGCGCGAAACTCTACGACGAGGACGTCAAGAAGCAGGCGCAGCAGCTCGGGCTGGACGGATGGTGAGGCGGTCGCCGTACCCGCAATGGTTCTATCTGCCGGCGGGGGTGGTCTACGGCGTCCTGTTCGTCGTGCCGACGTTCGCGTCGTTCTATTTCAGCCTGACGCGGTGGACGATCTTCGAGTCGCACTTCATCGGCCTCGACAATTTCGTCGCGTTCTTCCGCGAGCCGGCGCTGGTCAGGGGCTTCACCAATACGCTGATCTACGGCGTGGTGACCTCGGGCGCCAAGGTGGTGCTCGGGCTGGCGCTGGCGGTGCTGCTGACCAGCCGGATCGTGGCGCGGGGCTGGCTGCGCTCGGTGGTGTTCTTCCCGGTGCTGGTCAGCACGATCGGCGTCGGGCTGACCTTCACCGTGCTGCTCAATCCCGAGCGCGGCCTGGTCAACCAGGTGCTGGGCGCGGCGGGCGTCGACGGTCCCGGCTGGCTGACGAATCCCTCGTACGCGTTGCTGTCGGTCGCCATGGTCGACGTCTGGAAGGGCGTGGGGCTCGCGACGCTCATCTACATCGCGGGCATCGTGTCCATCCCGCAGGAGTACCTCGAGGCCGCCCGGGTCGACGGGGCGAGCGCGTGGTCGGTCTTCCGGAGCGTGATCCTGCCCCTGGCCCGCCCGGCCACGGTCACCGTGATCATCCTGTCGCTGATCGGCGGTCTGCGCTCCTTCGACCTGATCTGGGCGATGACCCGGGGCGGCCCGGGCTTCACCTCCGACGTGGTCGCCTCGGTGATCTACAAGCAGTACCAGGCGGGCTTCGCGGGTCTGTCCACGGCGGGCAACGTGGTGCTCTTCGCGGTGGTCACGGCCATCGTGCTGCCGCTGTCACGCTTCCTGAACCGCAAGGAGGTCGAGCTGTGAGCCGTCGCAACTGGCCGCTCAGCATCGCGGCGATCCTGGTGTCGGCGGTCGTCTTCCTGGTGCCCTTCGCCTTCATCCTGCTCATGGCGGGCAAGGACCGGGCCCAGGCCGCGCTGCTCGACTTCTCGTGGCCGGCGCAGTTCCGCTTCGTGCCGAACTTCGTGGACGTGGTCGAGGCCCGCGACTACATGCTCATCATCGCCTACATCAACAGCACGATCCTGACCGTCACCGCCGTCGCGGGCATGGTGGTGCTGGCGGCGATGGTGGCCTTCGTGCTGCAACGCCGGCCGGGGCGGCTCCACGGGCTGATCAATTTCCTGGTGCTGGCCGGACTCATCGTGCCGCCGGCTGTCGTACCGACGATCTGGGTCTTGAAAGGGGTGGGCCTGTTCGGCACGATGCCGGGGCTGATCCTCGTGGAGATCGCCTTCGGCCTGTCCTTCTGCGTGCTGCTCTTCCGCGCCTTCATCGCCACGATCCCGCGCGAGCTCGACGAGGCCGCGGTCATCGACGGCGCCGGGCCGCTGCGCCTGTTCTTCCGGGTGATCTTCCCGCTGCTGCGCTCGGTCATCATCACGGCCGTCGTGGTCCAGTCGGTGACCGTGTTCAACGACTTCGTGAACCCGCTCTACTTCCTGCCGGGCGACCCGACGGTGCAGCTGACGCTGTACAACTTCGCCGGGCAGTACACCGCCGAGTACAACCTCCTCTTCATGAACATCCTCCTCATCACCATCCCGCCCCTGATCATGTTCCTCTTCTTCAACCGCCGCATCGTGTCCGGCATGACCTCCGGCGCCGTCAAGGGCTGAGCGGCGTCCGGACGCGGGCGATCAGCCGGTGCCTCGAACGGACGACGGCGTGGCGAGGGCGGCGGGCACGGCGTCGGCGACCAGGGGGCGGTGGAAGTGGTAGCCCTGGCCGAGGCCGCAGCCCATGTCGGCCAGCTCGCGGGCCTGCTCGGCCGTCTCGATGCCCTCGGCGACGACGGCCATGTGGAAGGCCATGCCCAGGCGGACCACGGCCTCGGCCACCGAGCGGGCGTCGGGGTCGCGTTCGATGCCGGTGACGAAGGAGCGGTCGATCTTCAGCGTGTCGACGGGGAGGCGGCGGAGGTAGCTCAGGGCCGAGTAGCCGGTGCCGAAGTCGTCAACGGCGATGCGGATGCCGAGGTCGCGCAGGGCTTCGAGGCGGGCCACGGTCAGGTCGTCGGGTTCGAGGACGCCGCCCTCGGTGATCTCCAGGACCAGGTGGGCCGGGGAGAGGCCGGTCTCGCCGAGGATGCCGCTGATCACGTCGACCAGGTCGGCCCGTACCACCTGCTGAGGCGAGAGATTGACGCTCACCTTGAGGTGCTCGGCGCCCGGCACGCCGGCGTGCCAGGCGGCGACCTGGCCGCAGGCCTCGCGCAGGACCCACTCGCCCATGGGCACGACGGCGCCGGTCTCCTCGGCCAGGTCGACGAAGGCGCCGGGCATGAGCAGGCCGCGGACGGGGTGGTTCCAGCGCACGAGGGCCTCGACGGCGATGACATGGCCGGTGGCGAGGTCGACGATCGGCTGATAGTGCAGGACCAGTTCGCCGGCCTCGACCGCGCGGCGGAGCGCGGCGTCGCGGGCGCGGCTGTCGAGCTCGGGCGTATAGACCTGGTAGCGGCCGCGGCCGGAGCGCTTCGCCGTGTACATCGCGGTGTCGGCGCGGCGCAGCAGCTCGTCGCCGTCGCCGGCCGGGTCGCCGGGCGAGTGCAGGGCGACGCCGATGCTCGCTTCGACGGCCAGGACCCGATCACCCAGGATCACCGGGGTACGCAACGCGTCCACCAGCCGCTGGGCGATGCGCTCGGCGGCGGAAGGGCCGGGCAGCTGCGTCAGCACGACGGCGAACTCGTCGCCCCCGAGGCGGCCCGCGGTGTCGCCCGCCCGGATGACCGCCCGCAGCGCCACGGCCACGGCGTTCAGCACGGCGTCGCCGGCCTCGTGGCCGTACATGTCGTTGATGGGCTTGAAGCGGTCGAGGTCGATGAGCAGCACCGCGGTGCACCGGCCGTCGCGCGGCGGCTGGGCGGTCACCTCGGCGAGCCGGCGGTTGACCAGGGTGCGGTTGGCGAGGCCGGTCAGGGGGTCGGAGACGGCGAGGATCTGGTTCTCGCGCAGGGCGTACATCTGGCGGGCGACGACGAGGGCGGTCAGCAGGACGGCGCCGAGGATCATGCCGCCGAGGGGGTAGATCCCCTGCCCGCGCGCGAGCCAGCCGAGCGTGCCGTAGGCGAGGGCGATGGCCCCGTACGGCAGCCAGTTGACACCCGTCCGCCCGGCGGGCGCGGCGACCGGGCCGCGGGTGCGGAAGCGGCGGTGGGCGGCGAGCGCGAGCAGGTAGTCGCCGGTGAGCCAGACCGGGTCGATCCACATGCCGGCGGCGAAGCCGGTGTGCAGCTGCACATAGCCGTACGCGACGTCGCCCACCACGAAGAGCGCCACCGCCCCGGCCAGCAGCCGGACCGTGGGGTCGGCGGTCGTGACGCGCCGCAGCAGCAGCATGGCGAGGGCGAGCACGAGCAGCAGGTCACCGGCGGGCAGCGCGGCCGTGTAGAGCACCTCGGCCACGCCGGCGCCGTGGCTGACGAGGATGGGGCCGAGCGCCAGGTACCAGAGGACGACGGCGGCGCCGACGAGCACGATGAAGGAGTCGAGGGCCAGCTTCACGCGCTCGGCCCGGCTGCGCCGGACGGCGGGCAGCAGCAGCAAGCCGGCCAGCATGAGCGGGACGAACAGCAGGAAGAAGTAGTCGGCCACCGAGGGGAACGGCGGGTCGCCCAGCACGCCGTCCTCGACGAACCAGGAGACGTGGGCGACGACCCGGCACAGGAACGCCGCGGTGAGGATCGTCCAGGCCCGGCGGGCGGCCGGCTCGAGACCGCCGCGGACCACGACCCGCAGGGCCAGCAGCAGGATGAGGACGGACATCGGCACGTACGCGCCGTCGACGACCAGGGTGCGCAGGCGCTCGCTGCCCCAGCCGCCCAGGGCGAAGACGACGAAGCCGCCGAGCAGCACGCCGCCGCCGCGGACGGCCAGTGCCGCCACCTGATCCCCCGAGAGCCGCATCCGTGCCACGCCCTGCCATCGGCGGCGCGGTCGCGGGGCTGAAGGAATGCATCGTGACAGCGCTGCCATACCGCCGGGTAACCGGACCGGGCGGGATTACCGAAAACGTCACGGGCGCGTCATGGTATTGACACACCTCGATGAAAGGCCCGGTCCGCATGTCCTCACTCCGCTCTCTGCGCGCCGCCGCGATCGTCGCCGCCACCCTCACGGCCACGGTCGCCGCCGGTCCCGTGGCCGCGCAGGCCGCCAACCCGTACGAGCGTGGTCCCGCCCCGACCACCGCCAGCATCGAAGCCGCCCGGGGCTCCTTCGCCACCGCCACCGTCACCGTCGCGCGCTCGGCCGTCTCCGGCTTCGGCGGCGGCACGATCTACTACCCCACGAGCACAGCCGAGGGTACGTTCGGAGCAGTCGCCATCTCACCCGGCTTCACCGCCTCCCAGTCCGCCGTGGCGTGGCTGGGCCCGCGGCTGGCGTCGCAGGGCTTCGTCGTCATCACCATCGACACGCTCAGCACGCTCGACTCCCCGGACAGCCGGGGCACCCAGCTGCTCGCGGCGCTCGACTACCTCACGGGCAGCAGCTCGGTCCGGACCCGGATCGACGCCACGCGCCTCGGTGTCATGGGTCACTCCATGGGCGGCGGGGGCAGCCTCGCGGCGTCGCGGACCCGGCCGGCCCTGCAGGCGGCGGTGCCGCTCACGCCGTACCACACGACCAAGAGCTGGACCACCGACCGCGTCCCGACGCTCATCATCGGCGCGGAGAACGACACGGTCGCGCCGGTCGCCTCGCACTCGGAGCCGTTCTACACCAGCCTGCCCGCGACCTCGGACAAGGCGTACCTGGAGCTGAACAACGCCTCGCACTCGGCGCCGACGTCCACCAACGTCACCGTGGCGAAGTACAGCCTCTCCTGGCTCAAGCGCTTCATCGACAACGACACCCGTTACGACCAGTTCCTGTGCCCGGCGCCGTCGGGCTCGGCGATCCAGGAGTACCGCGACACGTGCCCGCACTCCTGAGAAGCGCAACGTTCCGGCACCGGTGCGGGACCACGGTCCCGCACCGGCTTGGCCCACGCTGACCGATGTGAGAAGAGCCCCTGCCTGGCAGCTGTGCCTGGGCGCAGCGCCCCTGGCGATCGCGCTCTACTACTGGCTCGTGACCCTCGGCCCCGGCTACGCGGTGGCCCAGACCGCCGTCTACGCCGCCGTCAACCTCACCCTGGCCGCGACGGCCGCGCTCACGGCCAGGACCCATCCCACGGTACGTACTCCGCTCCTGCTCGTCGCGGCCAGCGCTCTCGCCTCCGTCGCCGCCGACGTCACGTTCTACTTCCTGGCGCTCTCGTCGGGCGACGTCGCGTATCCGAGCGTCGCGGACGTGGGCTACCTGGCCGCGTACCCGCTGCTCGCCGCCGGCCTGCTCGGCATCGTCCGCCGCCGCACCCCCGGCTGGAACCTCGCCAGCGCCGTGGACGCGGCCACCGTGGCCGTCGGCACCGGCTACCTGGTCTACGCCCTGGTCATCGAGCCGACCCTGCAGGTGGGCGCCCGCGACCTGCCCACGCTCGTGTCGGTCGCCTATCCGGTGGGCGACCTCATGCTCATCGCCACCGGCGCACGGCTGCTGCTCGGGGCGGGCCGCCGGACCGTGGCGCTGCGGCTCTTCGGCGTCTACCTCGGCGGGGTCCTCTACGCCGACACCACGTACAGCGTGCAGAGCCTCGACGGCACCTACCGGGTCGCCAACTACCTCGACGCGGTGTGGATGACGGCGGGCCTTGCGTTCGCCGCCGGGCTGCTGCACCCTTCCTTCCGTACGATGATCGCGCCCGCACCCGCCGCCACGCCGGACGCCACCCCGGCCCGCCTCGTCGTGCTCGCCCTCTCCGCCCTGCTCGCGCCCACCACCGTGCTGGTGCAGCACCTGCGCGGCAACGACACCCCGGTCGTCGTGGCCACGATCATCTGCGACGTCCTGTTCCTGCTGGTCCTGGCCCGCATGGCCGGCCTGGTCAAGGCCCAGCGCGCCGCGGCCATCACCGACAGCCTCACCGGGCTGCACACCCGGCGCTACCTCAACGAGACCCTGCGCACCGAGTACGCGCGGCACCAGCGCTCCGGCCGCCCGGTCGGCCTGCTGCTCCTCGACGTCGACCACTTCAAGGCGGTCAACGACGCCCACGGCCACCACGGCGGCGACCAGGTCCTCATCGAGGTCGCCGCCCGTCTCCGCGGACTGGTCCGCCCGGGCGACATCGTGGCCCGCTACGGGGGCGAGGAGTTCGCCGTGGTCCTCCCCGGCGCCGCCCTCGACGAGACCGCCATGGTCGGCGAACGCGTCCGCCGCGGCATCGCCGCCGCCCCGATCACCGTCGGCGACGACAGCCTGCACCGGGTCACGGTCTCGGTCGGCGTGGCCGGCATCCCCAAGCCGTGCTCCGGCATCGACGCCCTGGTCCACGCGGCCGACCACGCCCTCTACGCCGCCAAGGAGGCCGGCCGGGACCAGGTCGCCGCGGCCGGACCCCGCCTCGCCAAGATCGCCCATTGACGGCCCGGGCAGACTGGGGGTCGTGGAACGTCTCGAGTTCGGCGCCGCCGTGCGCCAGTTGCGGGAGAGCACAGCCCCCGAGGTGGTCGGGCTGCCGGCCGGCCGCCGGCGGACGCAAGGACTGCGGCGCGAGGAGCTCGGCGAGCTCGCCGGCATGTCCGCCGACTACGTCCGCCGCCTGGAGCAGGGCCGCAGCCACCCGTCGGCCGGAGTGGTCAACGCCATCGCCCGCGCCCTGAGGATCGGCCGCGCCGACTACGAGCGCCTGTCCGCCCTGGCCGGATACGCCGCCGCCGACGGCCAGGTCCCCACCGAGATCGGCCCGGGCGCCATGCGCCTGCTGGAACGCTTCACGGACACCCCCATGTTCGTCTCCGACGCCGCCATGAACCTGGTCGCCGTCAACAGCGCGTTCCTGTCCCTGGGCCACTGGACCCTCACCGGCGACCCGTGGGAGTGGAACATCGCCTGGCGCACCTTCTGCGACCCGTTCAACAGCTTCCAGCAGTCCGCGTCCGACGCCACCGACCACCAGGCCATCCTCGTCACCCAGCTCAGGAACGCCCTGCTGCGCTACCCCGCCGACACGTCCCTGGCCGCCCTGATCGACGAGCTGCGCACCGGCAGCCCGCTGTTCGACGCCCTCTGGCGTACGCCCCGCCCGGTCGCGGCCTACGAAAGCGCCGCCGCCTTCGTCCACCCGGACGCCGGCGCCGTCACCCTGGTCGGCAGCCTCCTCGCCATTCCCGGCGACGACCTGGCCGCCCTGATGCTCACCGCCGCGCCCGGCTCAACCGACGCCGCCCGCCTCGCCGAAATCGTCGGCGCCGGCGAACCCTCCATCATCAAAGTGGCCCCGCCCGGCCCGCAGTGACCGCCCCCGGTTCCGCTCGCGTCACCGCGCGGCGGGCGTCAGCCGCACCCGCCGGCCCGCAGTGACCGCCCCCGGTTCCGCTCGCGTCACCGCG
>NZ_JAUZQD010000032.1 GCF_030709675.1 Symbioplanes lichenis | reverse complement strand
CGACAGCCTGGCCAACGTCGCCTTCAGCCCCCGCCGCCTCACCCCGGACGAGACCGGCAAGCTCCGCAACCGCATGGAGCAGCGCTACGGCGACCCCGGCACCACGCTCCTCGACATGGCGACCGGCACCAACGCCGCCCTGCACGCCAATCCCTTCCCCGAAGCGCCCCAGGTCCCGTCCTCGGCACCCCCGAACTCGGCGCCCCCGAACATCACGACCGTCACGCCCGCCGTGCCGACACCGGCGACCGACACCCGGGCCATGCCGGCGGAGTGGCAGCAGGCCTACGACAACGCCCCGCCCCACCAGCTGCGCACCGAGCGCTACGTCCCGGCGAAGCAACCGTTCGTCCCCGGCACCCATGAACTCGCCGGCGAGAAGACCACGATCAATTTCCAGGTACGCGAGTTCACCGCCCCCGACGGCACCCCCGTCCGCGCGTACGACCTGAATCTCGACTTGGTCTCGAAAAACGACGCCGTCACACCGCAGCAACGCCTCGACTATGGACGGGCGGTCCAGAACACCGTCAACGAGATGGTCAACGGCCGTCACACCTTCCCCGACGGCCGGCAGCTGCAAGTCAACGTCACGTTCAACACGCTCGCCTGGCGCGACGGCATGCTGAACGACTGGGAGGGTGACCCGCGGCGCAACCCCCCGATCGAACTCGTCACCGACCCGGCCGAGAGCACGCACCAGCATCAGTGGAACACCAACGACAGCGTCGCCGTCGCCGTGCACGAGATCATGCACTACCTCGGCGACAACGAGGGTTACAAGTCCGACGAGCGCCTCCTGCGCACCGAGGTCCGCCCCGGTGTCATGGGCCAGGACGTGCACAAGCTGCCCGTCTCCCGCGCCGAGGCGGAGCAGTCTGGACACCAGGACTACCTGACCGCCGCGGACCTGCGGGTGATGCAGGACGTCGCGCAGACCGCGGGCCCGGTCCGCGCCCGGCCCGTCCTCACGGATGCCACGACCAGTGTGCAGACGCCGTCCCGCGCGCCGGTCATGGTGGAGAAGGGCACGCCCACCTTCCGCGAGGCGCAGCGCCGCTACCGCTTCACCCCGCTGCCGGGCGAGCCGCGCCGGATCAACCCCCAGCTGCCGGACCGCCCACCGGCGACCGCGGGCAAGCCGGCGTACGTGGCCACGGTCCCCGCCACGGTCGGCACCGACATCGACGCGCTGATCGACCAGTACGCGCAGGCGTTCGACAACGACTCCGATCGGGGCCGGTTCGCCCTGGTCATCGGCGTGAACGGCAACACCGCCCGGGACCCGGACGCCGCGCGCGCGATCCAGGACAAGATCGACCGGGTGACGGTGGACCCGGCCGTCACCTTCCCCGTGGTGCTGACCGGCTTCACGTGGTCGAGCAGCGCGACGAGCGCCGGCGACCAGCGCAACGTCCCGTACGCCGCCTTCCGCGAGACCCTGGCCCGGCACGACGCGACCGAGAACCTGATCGCCGACCTCAACCGGCAGCCCGGCGCCGACCCGGAGAACACCTTCCTGCACATCGGCGACGGCGACGTCGAGTCGATGCGCCCGGGCGGGCAGGGGCTCTTCGACCGGGCCGACACGGTCGTCGCCGGCCACGAGAACGCCCAGATGATCAGCGGCGGCTACGACCTCGGGCCGGGGCGCGCGGACCACGACGGGCCGCCGGTCCCCGCCGACGTGCTGGCCCGGGCCCGTACGGTCAACCAGGCCGACCTGCAGGTGCGGCAGGCGATGGCGCAGCACGACAGTCGCTCGGTCTACCTGCCCGAACCGAACACGCTGCTCCGCATGCCGCCCGGCGGCCGGCTGGAGAACAGTGTCACCTTCGGCGTGCGCTCCAACGACTCGGCCGCGCTGACCTACACCTCCAAGGAGGGGCGCGGCATCGCGGAGTCGGTGGCCGCCAACCGCCCCTGGGTGCCCGACCCCGCCCGCAACTTCGCCGTCTTCGAGCCGTCCCTGGCCGTCACGACCGACGGCAAGCGGCTGCTGCGCAACTTCCCGCAGACGGGCGTCGTCCCGCAGAGCCACATCGACCCGGGCACCTGGCAGCAGCAGATCGAGAACCTCGTCGCGGCCAACCCCGAGTACCAGGGCGTCACGTCCGACCACATCACGGACCTGCGCGCCGTCGCGTTCTCCCGGGACCGGGCCACCTACGACGCCGCGGTCCAGCGGCTGACGCAGGCGCGCGGGACGGTTCCGGTCCAGCTGACCCGGATGGCCGCCGGCACCCGCCGGGCGATCCAGCAGGCGGGCGTCACCACCAGACCGGCGCCTACGAGCGACCAGGCCGTACGCACCCGCGGCACCGCTCCGGACCAGGTGGCCCGGCCGGTGTCTTCGCGGGCCGTCGACGACCTGCGGACGGCCCAGCGCGACACCGCTCCGCTGCGCGTGGCCGACACCACCGCGTACGACGTCGTGGAACTGCCCTTCGGCTCCGGCGTGCCGGACGTGGTCGTCCAGTCCTATCTGGACGCGGGCCTGGACGCGCCGTTCGACGCCCCGGCGCGGCCCCAGGTCGGCCGGGTCGAGGGCCCCGTCGCGTACGACCACCGCGTCCTCACCACCGACGACGGCCGCCGGGTCCGCGACTTCACCGTCAAGCTGCACCTTGACCCGGCCACCCCGCTGACCGACGCCGAACTGCGAGACTTCCAGCAACGCGTACGCGCCGGGGTCGACGCCACCTGGAACCGCGGCTACGCCATCGGCCCCGACGGCGACCAGCTCCACGTCAACGTCGAGTTCACCGGGCCCGCCGACGCGCACGCCACGGTCACCGTGCACGCCGAGGGCGGGCGGAGCACCCAGACCACGTGGTCGACCGGCACCACCGAGCTCGAACTGGCCCACGAGGTCGGCCACTTCCTCGGGCTCCACGACGAATACGCCGACGCGGCCCCCACCAGCCCGACGGACGCCCAGCGCGTCTTCCACACCGGCCCGGACGCCGCCCGGGTGCACCACGACAACTCGATCATGGCGACGACCCGGGAGACGGCCCGGCCGGAGGTGCTGCGCCGCCACGTCGACCGGATCGGCGCGCTCGCCGAGGACATCGCCCGCCAGGTGCCCGGGGTCGGGACACCCGAGCAGGTCCGCCGCGTCGAGCTGACCGTGCACACCCCGGACGGCGAGTCCGAGACGTTCAGGCCGGTCGGCGTCCCCGTACGCCAGAAGCTCGACGTCACCCGCACCGTCGACGACCACGGCAACGCCACGTACGACCTGGGCCGCCCCACCCTCGCGCCGTTCCCGGGCACGGTGTCCGCCGTGGCACCCGCGGCCCCGGCCCAGCCGGACCGGGTCCCGGGCGGTCTCGTCTACGCCACCCCCGGCGACCACGTCACCCGGGACACCGCGGCCGCCCCGGTCTACGCCAACCGCCCCGACCGCTATCACGTCTTCGGCCACGGCAACCAGCGGGCGCTCGAGGTCGGCCCGGCCCGCGTCTCCGCCGCCCAGGTGGCCGCCGACATCCGCGCCGACCCGGCCTGGCACGGGCAGCCGATCGTCCTGATCGCCTGTGACACGGGCGTGGACCGGGCCGACGGCTTCGCCGCCCAGCTGGCCCGCGAGCTGCCCGGCACCCGGATCGTCGCGCCGGGCGGCATCGTGTGGGCCGGCAACTCGGGCATCGCCATGGTGACCCCCACCGACGCGCTGGGCCCCGGCGACGTGCCGCTCGTCGTCACCCCGTCGGCGGACAGCCGGTTCGTCGAGTTCGTGGCCCCGGCCGAGACGCCGAACCAGGTCGATGTCACGGACCTGCCGTACGTGCTCGACACCGCGAGCCCGCTGGGCGACTTCGACGTGGACAGCCTCGCCGCCTCGGTGGGACAGCTCGCCACGAACGCGGACGCCGTCGCCACCGACATCGCCACGGTGGCCCAGCCCTCGGTCGACGCCCTGGCCGGCGTGACCACCGCCCGCGACACCGCCGTCCCGGCCGCCGAGGTGCACCAGGACGCCCGCGGCCTGCACAACGACCTCGACCAGGCCCTCACCGCGATCACGGAACGGGCCGACGAGGCGCCCGGCCTGGCCCGGGCCGCCGTGGACGCGGGCCGGTCCGACCCGGACTTCCACCAGCTGGCCCGCGACGCCGAGCAGCAGGTGCTGGCCACCGACGCGCCGGTCCGCGAGGCACTCGCCGACGCCGCCGTCCAGGCGCCCGCCGTGCGCGACTTCCGGGACGCGGCCGCCCGCGCCGACGCCCTGGCCCAGCAAGCCGCCGCCGACCTCGACCAGCTGCAGGCGTACCACGACGAGCTGGTGGCCCTGCGCGACGAGAGCCGCCAGTGGGCCGACCGCGCCGCCGAGGCCGCCCGGGACGCCGCGGACGCCCGCGCCCTGCCGCCCGGCAGCGACCAGCAGATCCGGGTGGCCGACTCGTTCCTGCGCTCGTACCAGGCGCTCCAGGAGATCGCCCAGCGGCAGGCCCGGGTGGACGCCCTCGACCGCCGGATCGCCGGGCTGGGCGACCTGCCGGCGACGGTCCGGGACGTGCGCACCGACCTGCGCGACGCCGACACGCTGGTCGACGACGCCGTGGCCCTGGAACCGGCGGCGCAGACGGCCCACGCGACCGCGATCGACCGGCTCGACACGGCCGACGACCTGCTGCGCCGCAACGAAGAGATGCTCAACGACGTCTACGACCGCGCCGACGAGCTGGGCATCACGATCGGCCCCGAGGCCGCCCCCACCCTCACGCCCTTCCGGCCGCAGGCGCCCACCCTGCCCACGATCACCGAGGACATCGAGCTCGACGACCTGACCGCGCCCGCCGGTGACCCGGACATCGGCGTCGCGATCACCACCGACGGCGACCTCGCCCTGCCCGCCGCGCTCGCCCCGCCGAACCTGCGCCAGAAGCTCCCGGACTATCTGCGGGACAGCCGCACCCTGGGCCTGGCCGAGCAGATCGGCCCTACCGAGGGTCTCGACCTGAGTGCGCTCGCCGTGCCCCCGGCCGTACGCGACCAGCTGCACTCGGATCTCCGCAACGACGTCGACCAGTTCCTGGGCGCCGGCCGCCCGTACCCGGTGGTGGTGAACGGGCGTCCCGCCGAGCTGGTCGTGACCGCCACCCTGGACTGGTCCGGCCTGCGCACGCAGAAGGCCTCGCCCGACTCCGCCAAGGCCTCCGGCAAGACCGACGGCTCCTTCACCGGCTCGGTGCGGCACACCCGCGACCAGCACTTCGAGCCCAAGGCCACGGTCACCGCAATGCCGCCGCTGGTGGCCGGCGCCGGCGCGAGCGTGCCGACCACCCCGCAGACCTCCGCCACCACCGCGCGGCGCACCGACTTCAGCACGGTCACCAGCGTCAAGGTGGACAACCAGGCCGAGGTCACGGTCCCGATCGTCGTCACCGCCACGCTCCGGGACGCCGGTGCCGCCCCGCTCGGCACCGTCACGACGACGGGCACGGTGCCGCTGCGGGTGCCCGCCGCGCTCAACGCCCCGGACCCGCTCTACGGGCCGATCCCGGAGAAGCTGCACGCCCCGCTGCCGTCCCGCTTCGGCCTGGAGAGCCTGACCAGCCACACCGATCCCGCGGCGGGCAGCTATTTCGACCAGGTCGACCGGATGCTGCGCGAGGCGGGGCTGGGCGACATCACCCGGGTCGGCGCTCCGGGGCGTACGGTGCTGCAGCGTTTCCTCTCCGACGGCAACCTGTCCGCCAAGCTCGCCAAGGCCGCCACCCACGACCCGGACGACCCGGACGCCGGCTGGGTCGACTCGGAGCCGCTGACCCGCGCGCACGAGAGCGCGTGGCGCCGCGTCATCCCCGGCCGCGACCGGGCGCTGCAGATGCGCCTGGTCGCCCGGCAGGTGCAGGTCGTCGAGACGGTCGCCGGGGCCAAGCACAGCGACGTGGCGAAGCTGTCCGTCGAGGCCGCCGACGACACCGCCGCCGACCGCCCGTGGAACGTCTGGGGCCTGGCCGGCGGCGGCACCGATGTCGCCCCGGTCTCGTTCGTGGTCGGGCCGCGGGTCTCGGGCTCGCGCAAGGGCGCGAACACGCAGAAGTTCACCGACGAGACCCGCGCCCGCGACACCCTCGAGGCGACCGGCCCGGCGGTCCGCTATCGGACCGTCTACGACCTGCAGGTACGCCCCATCGGCGGGCCCGTCCGCACGCTGACCGGCCCGGTCGAGACGCTGCAGTGGACGGCCGCGGACCGGGTGCGCGAGAGTGCCCTCGACCCGGGCGCGACGCCGTGGCGGGGCCGGACGGGCGACGCGCGCACCCACTTCGCGCCGGCGCACCTGGAGAACGGGCACTCGTTCGGCGGCGCGTACATCAACGACCTCGACGGCGGCGGCAAGCTCTACCGCGCGGTGGCCGACGCCCTGCGCAGCGTCCCGGGACACCGGGGCTTCGCCTTCAACCAGGAGACCTTTGTCAAGCAGTTCGGCGACGAGTCGCTGGCGTCCGGGCTCAGCGCCGGTGTGCAGGCGATCCTCGCTCGGGACGCGACGGCCCGCACTCATCTCTCCGACCGGCAGCTGCGCTTCCTGCTCGACCGGATCGTCGGGCCGGGCCTCGAGATCCCGCTGATGAAGAACGGCGCGCTGCACGACTACAGCACGGTCGTGACGGTGACCGGCGAGCTGTCCGACCTCTCCGACGGCGAGCTGCTCGACCGCGGCACCATGAAGACCGGCGACAAGCGCGGTCACAAGTCCGCCTTCACCGGCGGGCAGGAGAGCAGCCGCACCGGCGAGCTCTCGGTGGAGGGCCGGGTGCTCGGCCCGGTCGGCCGGGCGATCTCCACCGTGCTGGGCGGCCCCCGCGTGAGCCACACCCGGGTCCGTGGCCACGACCTCACCGTCTCCGCCGCGCACGGCTCCGACGTGCGGCACGCGCCGGGGCTGACCGCGGACGGCGAGCTCGGCGACGTGCCGATGCGCGAGTTCGCCGGCACGCTGACTGTGCGCGCCACCAGCCAGTCGAGCGTGCGGCCCAACCAGAACATGCGACAGCTGCTGCCCGGGCTGCCCGGCCGCGGCACGCCCGCCCTGGTGTCCGGCTCGGTCGTGCCGCCGCAGGAGCACAAGCTCGACGTACGCCTCCTCGTGCCCGAGCACCGGGTGACCACGACCCGGCCCGATGCCGCCCGGGCCCCGCTGCCGCGCGACCAGGAGTGGATGGCGTACGCCCCGCCGCTGAGCACCATGACCGGAGGCTTCCCGCACGGCCTGGACGGCAGCCGGGTCGAAGCCTTCCTGGGCACCGGCCACCTGCAGGACGCCGTCAAGGAGACGCTCGTCCGCGCGACCGGCGACCCGATCTTCGCCTTCCCGGACGGGCCCAACTCCGGCACGATCAGCACCAGCCTGTCGCCGGAGCGGCTCACCACCGACCGGACGCTCTTCAGCCAGCCGCTGGCGATCGACCACCTCGCCTACAGCCGCCGGTCGTCCGATGTGGCGGCCGACGTCAAGGTGCGGTTCCGCCCGTCGCGTCCGCAGGTTCTGCCGGCCGCCGAGTTCGAGCAGGTCAAGGACACCCTGGCCGGCGGCTCCGGCAGCGGCGCCAAGCGGGGCAGCTCGTGGGAGGTCTCCGCCTCGGCGACGGCCGTCACCGGGCTGAGCGGCGTTGCGCAGGACCACGGCGCGTCCAGCACCACGCCGGGCGGCGCGGTCGTCGCCACCGTCACGCCGTGGCAGCGTACGTGGGGGAACGTCCGCGAGCAGAGCGTCGCCGGCACCTCCAAGGTCAAGGTGGACGGCCGCCCGGAGCGCCGGGTGCCGGTGCGGGTCGACATCGACGCGGAGATCGTCGTCGAGGCCCGGCGCAAGGGCAACTTCGACCGGCTGGGCGTGTTCTCCGGCCCGCCGGTGCAACGGGCCGGCCAGCGGCTGACGCTCCCCGAGTCGGCCGTGGTGTGGCTGACCGAGGACGAGGTGCATCAGATCCGGGTGGAGGACGCCGCCCGGGACCGGCTGAGCGCCGAGGTCCAGCTGCAGCAGATGCACGCGAGCCAGGCCGAGGGCCAGCGCGACCGGCACGACGCCCAGCGCGCCGAGCTGGACGCGCGGCACCGGGCCGCGAACACCCCGGCCGACGTGCGGCAGCGGGAACTCGACGAGCTGCGGGCCCGTCAGGACGCCGAGCGGCGGACCATGGCCGACCGGCAGAGCACCGAGCGGCAGCTGGTCGACTACCGGCACGACGAGCGGGCCGCCGAGCTCGACCTGGCCCGGCCGCCCGCCGTCGCGGACCCGGTGACCGCCGGTTTGCTCGCGACCCCGCTGGACACCCGCAGCATCGGCATCGGCGGCATCAGCTCCGAGGTGGACCTGGGCAACCGGGTCGGCGCCGTCCGCGAGGCCGTCGCCGACGCCATCGGGGGCACTCGCGGCCGGCAGATCGCCGACGCGCTGCTGCCGAGGTCGGCGTCGGACCAGCCGCACGACAACGTACGCGCGCTCCGCGACTTCTTGTCCGACGCGCGGAACCACACGAACGCGGCGCTCAACGGCGGGCGCAGTGTGCCGCTGCGGCTGGAGGGCCGGTTCGGCGGGCACACGTACCAGGCGACGCTGAGCGCGGCCCTCGGCGACCCGGGCTTCACCGGCATCGAGCACGTCGCGGAGCTGGAGGTTGCCGACAAGACCACCGTGACGGTGACCGACACCGCCACGCGCGGGCGCACGCTCGGCGGCGTCTCGGTGACCCTGCGCGCCCAGGGCACCAACGCCGACCACCAGACGGCGGCCGAGAAGGCGGCGACCAGCGGGCACGGCGCGACCAGCGAGACCGTCGGCGGCGGCTACCAGGGCACGGCGAACCTGGACGTGCACAGCCGCGAGGAGACCGGCAAGGACGCGCTCACGTACGCCCAGTCGCTCACCGTCAAGGGCCCGGTGGCGACCTACGCCGCGACCCTCGCCCTCGACGTGACGGTGACCGGTGACGCGCTGCCGGACGCCGGGGCCACCGTGCACGACGAGCGGCCGGTCACCGTGCGGACCCATCCCGGCCCGGCCCGGATCACGGGCCCCACCGGCGTGGCCGGACCTGTGACCTCGGTGCCCGCCGCGGAGCTCACCGACGACGCCCGGGCGCAGTGGCGGTCCGCCGCCGGTCACGACACGCTGCCCGACTCGGGTCAGTACGCCGTCGAGCACGTTTGGGCCGACGCCGGGGACCTGCACCGCGCGGCCGAGCGGGCGCTGACGGCCTCCGGCGCCACCGTCGACGAGTCCACCCGGGCGGCGTTGCGCGACACGCTGAGCACCACGAACCTCAAGGCCGGGCTGCCCGCCATGCTGGCCGGGAACTTCCCGGTGCCGGTCAACCGCAAGACCGGGCGCGAGCTGTGGGTCGAGGCGCGGCTGGTGCCCCGGCCCACGTTCGCCGGCGCGGACGCCGACATCACCGTCGACAGCTCAGTCGAGGACGCCCGGTCCAGCTCGGTGACGCAGAAGAGCAGCCACGCGTACGCCGTCAAGCTGAGCGGCCCGTTCATCGCGGCCGGCGCCGGGCATCCCGGCGGGGCGAGCAAGATCGGCGACCGCCACCCGTTCGGCGCGGTCTCCGGCTCCACGATCTACGAGCAGCCGCTCTACGCCACCGACACCGAGCGGCAGAAGAAGACCACCGCCGGACTCGACGACACCAAGAACACGCTGCGCCCGGACAGCAAGTCCGACCCGGACGACAAGATGACCCGCAGTCTGTCGTACGGCGTGGAGTTCCGGATCGTCGCCCGCAAGCCCAACGGCGATGTCGCGGGCGTGGACCTCCGCATCGACGACGCGCTGGCCATCCGGATGAACGACGCGGCCGCCCGCGAGCGCACCGGCACCGACCTGCCTCCGGCGCTGCGCCAGACCGCCCTGGACGTGGCGAAGCGCGGCGAGGAGCTGGCCGCCGCGGTCAAGCGGCGCGACGGGCAGCGCGCCCAGCCAACGCCCGACGCCGCGCTGCTCGCCGACGCGGACCGGGCCGTGACCACCGCCGAGACCGCCTGGTGGGCCGCCCGCAACGCCCACGACGAGCAGCTCGACCAGGAGCGCCGCGCCGCGGCCGCCGCCCCGACGCCGCCGCTGACCGACGTGCCGCCCGCCGCCGTGGCCAAGCGGACCGCGGAGACGCCGACCGTCGGCGACCCGGTCGACGTGACGACCGGCCGCGTGATCTACACCGAGACCGACCTGCGGCTGCCCGGCCTCACCCTCGACCGCACCCACCGCTCCGACTACCGCTGGGGCCGGTCGTTCGGCGCGTCCTGGGCGTCCACGCTGGACCAGCGGATCGTCGCCGGCGAGGACGAGGTGTGGTTCCTGGCCGCCGACGGGTCGGTCCGCGCCTACCCGCTGCCCGCCGAGGGCGACGAGTCCGAGCCGGTCGCCGGTCGCGGTGCTCCGCTGCGGCGGCTGATCGGGGGCGGCTGGCTGCTCGCCGAGGGGAACGCCTGGCTGCTCTTCGCCCCGGCCGGTGCCGGCGACGCCTGGCTGACCGACATCGCCGCCCCGGACGTCCACTGGCAGATCGAGCGGCTCGGCGACGGCACACCCGTGGCGCTGCGGTCCTCGGCCGGTGTCGAGGTGGAACTCGATGTCACGGGCACCCTGGTCACCGGCGGGTTCGTGCTCCCGGGCGAGGGCCCGCCGGTCGAGCTGCCCGGCTTCCGGTACGACGACCGGCGCCACCTCGTCGGGATCACCAACTCCTCCGGCGCCGAGACCCGGCTGGACTACGACGCGGCCGGGCGCATCGCGCGGTGGGAGGACCGCAACGGCGAGTGGTTCACGTACGCCTACGACGCGGCGGGACGGTGCGTCGCCACCGACGGCCGGGGCGGCTACCTGCGCTACTCGTTCCGCTACGGCGACGACGCCACGGTCGTGACGGACTCGCTCGGTCACGTGACGCGGTACGAGTTCGACGACCGGCTGCGGGTGACCGCGATCGTCGACCCGCTGGGCGCCACGACGCGGTTCGAGTGGGACTCGGCGGGGCGGCTGGTGGCGCGTACGGATGCGCTGGGCCACGTCGGGCGGGCTCCGGGCGTACCCCCGCAAGCTTTTGATCCTGATGGTCCGGGGCGGATCGGGACGATCACGCACCCGGACGCGACGACGACCGACATCGGCTGGACGGACGAGGGCGACCTCGCGTGGATCGCCCGCCCGGACGGCACCGAACAGCAATGGCACTACGACGGCGAAGGGAACTTGGTGGAAGTCACCGATGCAACAGGAAGGGCGGTGAGACTCGAGTACGGTCCCTTCGATCTGCCCACAGCGCGGATCGACGAGATGGGGAACCGGACCGAGTTCACCTATGACACCGAGCTCCGGCTCGCCACGGTGGTGAACCCCGCCGGGCAGGTCTGGAGCTATCGGTACGACCCGGTGGGCCGGCTGCGCGAGCAGACCGACTTCGACGGGCGTACGCAGCGCTATGTGCACGACGCCGCGGGCCGCCTGGCCGAGCACACCGACGCGGCCGGCGTCACCACCCACTACGGGTACGACGCGCTCGGCCGGGTCGTGGAGCGCCGGGTCGGCGACAACGTGACCCGGCTCGCCTACGACGCCGCCGGGCACGTCGAGAGCGTGGTCAACCGGGACGCGACGGTGCGCTTCGAGCGCGACGCCGAGGGCCGGGTCGTCGCCGAGACGATCAATGGCGACACCGTCCGTACGAGCTACGACGGCGACCGGGTCGCGGCGCGCACCACGCCGTCCGGCCGGCGCAGCCGCTGGACCTTCGACGCGCAGGGCCGCCCGGAGAGCCTGGCGACCGGCGCCCACCTGCTGCGCTTCGAGCACGACGCGGCGGGCCGGGAGATCAGCCGGACGATCGGCGACCTGGTCGCGCTGCGGCAGAGCTTCGACGCGGCCGGGCGCCTCGCGGCCCAGCACATCGCCTCGGTCACGCAGGACTTCGCGTACGACGCGGCCGACCGGATCACCGCGATCGGCGACCGCAGCTTCGCGGCCGACGACGCGGGCCGCATCCGCACGGTCACCGGCGCCGGCGGGGAGACCGAGCAGTACGAGTACGACGCGGCCGGCAACCTGGTCGGCACAGGCCGGGAGCGCTGGGAACTCGACGGCACGATGCTCGTCCGATCCGACGACGCGACGTTCGACTACGACGCCAAGGGCCGCCTGGTCCGCCGGGTCGACACCGCCGGCACCTGGGAGTTCACCTGGGACGCCGAGGACCGGATGGTCGGGGCGCGCACCCCGGACGGCGAGCGCTGGCGGTACGCGTACGACGGCTTCGGCCGCCGCATCGCCAAGCAGCGCCTCGGCGCCGGTGGTGAGGTCCTGGCCGAGGTGCGCTTCGCCTGGTCCGGCGACCTCATGCTGGAGCAGAGCGACGGCACGACGACGACCACCTGGGACTACCGGCCGGACGGCTCCGCGCCGGTGGCCCAGACCGACGGCGACGCGCTGCACACGGTCATCACCGACACCGTCGGCACCCCGACCCACCTGGTGGCGGCGAGCGGTGCCCTGAGCTGGTGGTCGCGCGGTGACCTGTGGGGCCGTACCCCGCAGGGCTCGGCCACGCCGCTGCGCTTCCCGGGTCAGTACCACGACGCCGAGACCGGGCTGCACTACAACCGGTTCCGCTACTACGACCCGGCGACCGCGCGCTACGTCAGCCCGGACCCGCTCGGCCTGTCCGGCGGGCCCAACCCGACGGCGTACGTGACGGACCCGCTGCGCATCGCCGACCCGCTCGGCTTGACCAGCTGCAAGCCGGCCCAGCCCTCGCTGAACCCGGTCGCGGCGGCCAGCCCCGTGCCCGATCCGGCCACGGAGCCCACCAGCCTGCCGGCCAACGCCAACGCGCCGACGCCGGACTCGCTCTACGGCATGCCCGTTCTGGTCCGCGAGGACTACGTCGCCAGCGACGGCAACACCTACACCCGTTACGTGGAGCGGGACACCCCGTCGCCGCCGCCGCTGAGCACGCCGGCCGGCCGGATGGGCTCCTCGGCCCACACCTGGTACAGCGACGTCGCCTGGGCCCCCGCCTCGGCGCTGCGCGATCCCAACTCGACGGCCACCCGGAGCTACGACAGCGTCCGGTCGGAGATGGAGACGCTGACCGGCGGGCGCCGGCCGCGCACCGGACCCCGCAGCGACCGGAACCTGCAGTTCAACGAGCCCATGATGGGCAACCGCTCGTACAACCGGGACAGCCGGGGCCGGGACGGCATCGGCGAGGACATCGCCGCCGAGCGGGACGGCGGGCGCCGGACCGCCGCGCAGATCGCGAACTTCCTCCGCGGCTACACCAGCCTCGACTCGATCGGGAGCGCGGCCGGGCGGGACTTCGCGAGCATCGTGCAGTTCAGCGAGCGGGCCCGGGGCTACGACCAGGAAGTCAACATCCTGCCGAGCACGCTCCAGCAGATCCACAGCCTCAGCCACTCGTCGGACGCCCGGCGCTACTGGAACAACATCGGCGCCTGGTTCGGCCCGGCCCGCCGCGGTTACGCCGCCGAGGCGTACGTCCCGCCGGTCCGGCAGCCCGCCGCCGACCAGCTCATCACCGGCGAGCGCCGCCCGCAGAACCTCCAGGCCCGGGACTACCAGACGGTGACCGTGACCCCCCGGAGGTCACGCAGCCCGGAACGCCGCAGCGGGGGCAGCAGGAGGAGAGACCGCAGCCGCAGCCGGTACGGTTTCCAGGGCACACAGACCGGCACGCCGGCGCTCGACTTCGCGGCGCCGGGCACCCAGTCCGTCAACCCGGCCCCGCTGGCGGACCAGTTCGCCGCGCTCGACGGCAACCCGCAGGCGCAGGCCCAGCTGCTCGACTCGTTCCGGGACCAGCTGTCCCAGAACATCACCCTGAGCGACGGCTCGACCCTGCCGGTGCTGGCGGCCAACGTGCACGGCACGACGCCGAACACCGACGCCGACCTGCAGACGCTCAACGACGCGGACCGCAGTCACCTGCCGCGGATCCGCGACGGCCGCGCGCCGGACAACATCAACGACTGCGTGCCGATCACGCTGACGGTCGACAACTACAAGAGCACCGGGTTCCTCGCCCACGTGCCGCCGCAGACCACCCCGATGCCGCTGAGCGAGGTGACCAGCCGCTATCCGGGCCGGACGCTCAACGAGGTCAGCACCATCCGCGGCCTGATGGACGCGCTCGGCGCCATGCCGAACGGGACCAACGGCATCGTGGGCCTGCGCCCCGGCGCGCCCGGCACCACCGGGCACGTCATCAACGTGGCCAAGGACAGCCAGGGCCGGGTCACCTTCGAGGACGGCCAGAGCGGGACGCTCGCGACGCTGCCGCGGATCGACCAGGACGGCTCGGTCTTCCTGCTGCAGACGACCGACCCGGCGCCGGCGCCGGCCCTCGACAGCGACGTCGAGATGACCTCGCCGGTCGACAGCGACTCCGACGTCTCGATGGCGGACTTCGACAGCGACTCCGACGTCGACATGGGGTCGCTCGACTTCACGCCGACGCCGGTCACCTTCGCGGACATCGCGCCGGAGGCGGTCGCGAAGACCACCGCGGAGACCCCGGTCGCCGGTGACCCCATCGACCTCACCACCGGCCGGATGCTGCTGACGCACACCGACGCCGAGCTGCCGGGTCTCACGCTGGAGCGGACCTACCGGTCCGACTACCGGTGGGGCCGGACCTTCGGCACCGCGTGGGCGTCGACGCTCGACCAGCGGATCATCGTCGACGGCGAGCAGGTGCGCTACCTGGCCGCCGACGGCTCGCTGCTGACCTACCCGCTCCCGGCCGAGGGCGAGACCGCCCTGCCCGCGACCGGCAAGGCGCTGCCGCTGCGCCGGCTCGTCGGCGGCGGCTGGTGGCTCAGCGACCCGACCACGGGCCGCTCGCTGCTCTTCGCCTCGGTGACCGAGACGGAGGCGCTGCTCAGCGACGTCTCCGACGCCGGCGTGCGGTGGGCGATCGCCCGCGACCGCCGGGGTACGCCGACCGAGCTGCGTTCCTCGGCCGGCGCGACCGTGGTGTTCCGCTCGTCCGGCGGGCTGGCCACCACGATGCTGCTGCCCAACGCGGCGGGCGACCTCCTCGTGGCCGCGCAGTTCGGGTACGACGGCGACCGCAACCTGGTGTCCGTGACGAACTCCTCCGGCGACCCGGAGACGTTCGACTACGCCGGTGGGCGCATCGTCCGCTGGGAGGACCGCAACGGCGAGTGGTACACGTACACCTACGACGAGGCCGGCCGCTGTGTCGCGACCGACGGCAAGGGTGGTTACCTGCGCTACCGGTTCGACTACCAGCCGGGCCGCACGGTGGTGACGGACTCGCTCGGCGCCGTGCGCACGTACGAGCTCAACGACCGCTTCCAGGTGGTCGCCGAGACCGACGCGCTCGGGGCGACGACGCGGACCGAGTGGGACGAGGCGTACCGCCTGCGCTCGCACACCGACGCGCTGGGCCGGGTCACCGCCTACGAGTACGACGCGGACGGGCGGCCCACCGCCACGGTCCGGGCCGACGGCAGCCGTTCCACGACGACGTACGACGCCCTCGGGCGCGCCGTCTCCTGGACCGACTTCGACGGCAGCACCCGCAACCGCCAGTTCGACGAGAACGGGCTCATGATCGCCGAGGTCGACGCCAACGGTGACGTGGTCCGCTTCGAGCAGGCGGCCGAGGACGGCCGGGGCACGGCGATCCACGTCGGCCCGACCGCCATCGTGCGCAACCCGGCGCGCCTGGTCACGGCCCTGCGGACCGGGGACAGCGAGACCCTCTACACGTACGACGCGCTGGGCCGGGTGTTCAGCGTCGAGGACGAGCAGGGGATCACCGAGTTCGGCTGGACCCTCGAGGGCGACCTCGCGTGGCGGGAGAACGCCGACGGCACCGTGGAGGAGTTCCTCTACGACGGCGAGGGCAACCTCGTCGAGACCGTCGACCGCACCGGGCGCCGGACGATCCGCGAGTACGGGGCGTTCGACCTCGTGACGGCGGAGATCGACCACGACGGCAACCGCACCGAGTACGCGTACGACACCGAGCTGCGGCTGGTCACCATCACCAACCCGGCGGGCGAGACGTGGAAGTACACGTACGACCCGAACGGCCGGATGGTCGAGGAGACCGACTTCGGCGGCCGCACCCAGCGGTATGCCTACGACGCGGCGGGACAGCTGGTCACGCACACCAACGCGGCCGGCGAGGTCACGCACTACACGTACGACGTCCTCGGACGGGTCATCGAGCGCCGCACCGGCGCGGCGGTGACGCAGTACACGTACGACGCGGTGGGCCGCCTGCTGGGCGCCCGCGACGCCAACTCGGAGATCGTGCTCGAGCGTGACGCGCTGGGCCGCGTGGTCTCGGAGACGGTGAACGGCAACACGGTGGTCACCACGTACAGCGAGGAGCTGGGCTCGGTGACCGCGCGGACCCGTCCGTCGGGCGCGGTGACGCGCTGGTCGTACGACGAGTCGGGCCGTCCGGTGGCCCTGGCCGCCGGCGGGCAGCAGCTCCGCTTCGGCTACGAGGGCAGCCGCGAGGTGAGCCGCAGCTCGGACGCCGGACTGTCGCTGCAGCAGGCGTTCGACGAGCTCGGCCGGCTGACCGGGCAGCGCATCGCCGGTGTCACCGACCGGCAGTACGGCTACGACGACACCGGCCGGCTGACCGCCGTCCGGGACGCGGTGCAGGGCGATCGCCCGGTCACGGCGTCGTCGCAGCAGGACGTCCGATACACGTACGACGCCCTGGGCCGGCCGACCACCCGCACGGACGAGGACGGCGACTGGCGCCTCGAGTGGGACCACGAGGACAGGCTCGTCGCGGTCACCACGCCCGGTGGGGAACGGTGGCGCTACATGTACGACGCGTTCGGCCGCCGCATCGCCAAGCAGCGCCTCAGCGCGAAGGGCGCGGTGCTCGAGGAGGCCGTCTTCGTCTGGTCCGGCGACCTGCTCGTCGAGCAGCACCACCGGACCCGCGCCGGCGTGGTTTCCACCGTGTGGGAGTACCACCCGGGGGCGACCCACCCGATCGCCCAGGTCACCGACGGTACGCTGCACACCGTCGTGACCGACGCGGCCGGCGCCCCGATGGACGTCGTCGGCGCCGACGGCACCCGTACCGGCGACGCGGCGGCGACCCCGCTGCGGGCCGGCGGGCGCTACTACGACGCCGAGACCGGCCTGCTCTACGACCGGTCGCGTTACTTCGACGCCGCCGCGGCCCGGTTCCTGCCCTCGCCGGGCACGGCGCCGGTCCCCGCCCAGCGGTAGCTCCCAGGCCCGCCCCGGTCACCCGGGGCGGGCCTCCCGTGCAATGGAAAGGACCACCTCATGAACGCCGACGACGCCCGCGCCCGGGCGACCGCCGTGCTGCGTGAGCTCGAGGACCCGAACCGGCCGCTGGCCCTGGTCAACGCCTCGCAGCCCGGCGAGTACGAGTGGTGCTGGGTCTTCCCGTACAACACGGCCAAGGCCATCGAGACCGGCAGCTTCCTGGACTCGCTGGCGACCGGCCCGCTGGTCGTCCCCAAGAACGGCGCCCAGCCCTTCGTGGCGCCGCCGTCGCCGCCGCTCGAGCGGTGGCTCAACGAGTACGCCCAGCGCGAGGGCCTGCCCCAGGTGCCGGTGCCGCCGGCGCCGGACCCGTTCGCCTGATCTCCGCCCGGGGCGGGCGGCCGACGCCGTCCGCCCCGGTTCCTCTCCCCTTGGGGGCCTTGCATGAGTGACGCTGTCGTCCGGACGCCCTCCGATCCGCTCGACGCCCTGCTGCGCCTGGCGCTGATCGGGGAGGCCGAGCTGGATCATGTCCAGGCGGTCCTGCGCGACTCGACGGTCGACCTGGCCCACACCGGCGACGGCGACCCACTCCTGCGCCGGCCTCTCCTGCGTCGGGCCGCTGACGGCGTGCTGTGCGCCATGATCGCGACCAGCCCGGCCCACCGCGACCCGGATCTTGCCCCCGAGTGGCACCCGGTAGCCGGGGCCGACCTCCCCGCTCTTCTCGGCGACCACACGGACGTGCTGGTCAACCCGGCCGGACCCGCCCCGCTCCGCCTCGGCGCCGCATTCTTCGACCACCATTCATGACGCATTTCCGGTAAAGCCGGAATGACCAATCGGCAAGCACCGGGTAAACAGTAAAGAATGCTGGTCACGCATATCCCGGAATCCCGGTCCAACGTGGACAAGTCGCACTTCCCCAGTGGACGCGGGAAAATTCTTCTGCACGTTTCTCCCCCGCCCCTTTCCACCACGCACCCCCACCTTCTTCAATTGTCCGTCAGCACCTGTCGGGCACGGGGGAGGTCCGGATGCACCACCACGAGCACACGCGGGCGAGCACGGTCGGGCCCTGACGCCGCACCATGGTCGATTTCCACATCCCGAACGACCCCGAGTGGCAGTGGGCGTACGACGCCATCCTCTACACCACGGGTGAGGACTTCCCGGAGGCCGACCCGACCGCCCTGCGCGCGATGGGCGACGAGCTTTACACCCTGACCAGTACGCTGCTCAACGGTCAGGCCTCCACACAGAACCTGGGTTTCGCCCTGTCCGGGCACCTGCAAGGCCCGGCCGCCGACGCGTTCAACGAGTTCCAGCAGATCATCACCCGCCCCCTGCCCGACGGCGGCACGATCTCCAACGCGTTGGGTGATGCGGCGTACAACTTCGCCCTGGACTCGGAGAACACGCAGTACAACATCGTCATCGCCGCGTTCACCCAGGTCGTCGAAATCGCCATCGCCTTGTCCACCGGGTTCGGCGCGGCCGCGGTCCCGGGGCTTATCAAAATCGGTCAGGAGATTGTCAAAGCCCTGATCGACTTCCTGCGTCAGCGGTTGCGTAACCAGTTGATGCGCCTGATGTGGGAGGGCATCCAGGAAGGCCTGGAAGAGCTGTGGCAAAGCGCCGCCGCCCAG
>NZ_JAUZQD010000031.1 GCF_030709675.1 Symbioplanes lichenis | reverse complement strand
CCAGGACGCGGGTCATGGGCGGGCCGCCGTGGGCAGGGACACGATCATGGTCAGGCCGCCTCCGGGGGTGTGGTCGGGTGTGAGGGTGCCGCCCATCGCCTCGGTCAACCCGCGGGCCAGGGCGAGCCCGAGCCCCACGCCGGTGTGGTTGTCGCGGTCGCCGAGGCGCTGGAACGGCAGGAAGACGTCGTCCCATCGGTCTCCCGGGATGCCGGGCCCCTGGTCGGCGACGCGGAACTCGACAGTGTCGCCCAGGGCGCTGGCGGAGATCATCGGCGGCCGGTCGGGCGGGCTGTGCCGCAGGGCGTTCGCGGCGAGGTTGACCAGGACGCGTTCGAGCAGGCCGGGATCGGCGCGCAGGGCGGGCAGGTCCTCGGGAACTTGCACCCGCACGGTACGCCCGGCCGGCCCGAGGTCGTCGAGCACACGCGGCACGATCTCCTCGGCCCCGATGTCGGCCGCCGCCACGCCCAGGGCCCCGGCCTGCAGGCGGCTCATGTCGAGCAGGTTCGTGACGAGCCGGATGAGCCGGTCCAGCGACTCGTCGGCGGTCGCGAGCAGGTCCGCCCGGTCCCGGTCGCCGAAGTCCACGTCGGGGCTGCGGAGGCTGGCGATCGCCGCCTTCGCGGACGCGAGGGGCGTACGCAGATCATGGCTGACCGCCGCGAGCAGCGCGGTGCGCAACCGGTCCGCCTCGGCCAGGGGTTTCGCGGTGGCCGCCTCGGCGGTCAGCCGTTCCTGGCGCAGCGCGACCGCCGCCTGGGCCGCGAACGCCTCGACGATGCGCCGGTCGCTGGCCGCCAGGGGACGGCCGCAGAGCAGCATGGCGAGATCGTCGTCCACCTTGACCTCGACATCCGAGTCGCCGGGGCTGGTGCACGGCTTCTCCCCCACGCTGGCCACGACGACGCCCTGGTCCAGCAGCGTGACCGAGCGCAGCGAGAAGGTCTCGGCCAGCCGTTCCATCAGCGCGATCAGCGGCCGGTCGCCGCGCAGCACGCTGCCCGCGACGGTGGCCAGGGTCTGCGCGTCCGCTCCGGCCTGGGCGGCCTGCCGGGTCTTGCGGGCGGCGGTGTCGACGACCCAGCTGACCGCGAGGGCCACCACGATGAAGACGGCCAGCGCGAGCAGGTTGTCGCCCTCGGCGATGGTGAACCGCCGCACCGGCGGGGTGAAGAAGTAGTTGAGCAGCAGCGATCCGGCGACCGCGGCGAGCAGGGCCGGCCCGAGACCGCCGATCAGGGCGACGCCGACGACGGCCGCGAGGAAGAGCAGGATGTCGTTGATCAGCGAGAGGCCCGGCCCGATGCTCAGCAGCGTCGTGAGGACGGGCAGCCCGGCGAGCACGGCGACGAAGCCCGCGATGCGCCGGCCCCGGGACAGCGCGGCGGGAAGGCGGCCGCGACGCCCGGCCCCGGCCCGCTCGTGCGGCACGAGGTGCACGTCGATGGTTCCCGACAGCGCCGTGGTGGTCGCGCCCACGCCGGCCGAGAACATCTGCGCGAGCCGCCCGCGGCTGGAGGCGCCGAGCACGATCTGCGTGGCGTTGACCGCGCGGGCGAAGTCGAGCAGCGCCTGCGGGATGTCGGGCCCGGCCACCTGGTGGTACGAGCCGCCGAGGCTCTCGACCAGGACCCGCTGCCGGGCCAGGGTCGCCGGGTCGGCGCCGTGCAGCCCGTCGTTGCGCGCCACGTGCACGGCCAGCAGGTCGGCGCCCTTGGTGCGGGCGGCGATCCGGGTGGCCCGGCGGATCAGCGTCTCGCCCTCCGGGCCACCGGTCAGCGCGACCAGAACCCGTTCCCGGGTCTCCCACGTCTTGTCGATGCGGTGGTCGGCGCGGTACTTGCCGAGCTGGTCCTCGACCTTGTCCGCCAGCCACAGCAGGGCCAGCTCGCGCAGGGCGGTGAGGTTGCCCGTCCGGAAATAGTTGCCGAGCGCCGCGTCGATCTTCTCCGGGCGGTAGATGTTGCCGTGCGCCATCCGCCGGCGCAGCGCCTCGGGCGTCATGTCGACCAGCTCGACCTGCTCCGCCGCGCGCACGACGGCATCCGGTACGGTCTCCCGCTGCTCGACGCCCGTGATCCGGGCGACCACGTCGTTGAGCGACTCCAGGTGCTGGACGTTGACCGTGGTCAGCACGTCGATCCCGGCGTCGAGCAGCTCCCGCACGTCCTCCCAGCGCTTGCCGTGGCGGGCGCCGGGCACGTTGGTGTGCGCCAGCTCGTCCACCACGGCGAGCTCGGGCCGGCGGGCCAGGATCGCGTCGAGGTCCATCTCGGTGAAGCCCGCGCCGCGGTACGGCATCTCCGTGCGCGGGATCACCTCGAGCTCGCCGATCATGTTCTGCGTGTGTTCGCGGCCGTGGGTCTCCACGAAGCCGATGACCACGTCGGTGCCGCGCTCGGCCCGCCGGTGCGCTTCCTCCAGCATCGTGTACGTCTTCCCGACGCCCGGCGCGGCGCCGAGATAGATGCGGAGCTCCCCGCGCACCATAGCCGTCACCTGCCTTCGTCGAGGGCCAGGTTGAGCTCGAGCACGTTGACCGCCGGCTCGCCGAGGAAGCCGAGGGCGCGGCCGTCGGTGTGCTTCCGCACCATTGTCCGTACGGCGTCCTGGGTCAAGCCCCGCTCGCGAGCGATGCGTGGCACCTGCAACTGCGCGTAGGCCGGGCTGATGTGCGGATCGAGCCCGCTGGCACTGGCCGTGACCGCGTCGGCCGGGACCACCGAACGGGTCACGGAACCGCGGATCGGGGTGATCACCCCGCCGAGCGCCTGGTAGTCCTCGCCGATCGTCGCGGGCTCGACCGTCACACCCTCGTAGGTGGCGACGAACGGTGTGCCGGTCTGGTTGACCGAGACCACGCGGGTGATCGGGCCGGTGAAGCCGTCGCGGTGGAAGACGGCGAGGACCGCTCCGACGCCGTCGGTGGTGCAGTAGGGCCGGCTGCCGTCGACGCCTTCGAGTTTGCCCACCGCCACGCTGCGGGCGCAGACCTGGGTCAGCAGGCTCGGCGCGGCGTCGTCCGGATCCTCGGAGAGGGTGTCAACCACGCTTTCGGGACCGAGGTTGCTGGCCGAGGTGGCGGTGGGGTCGTAGCCGTCGCCGGCGGCGGACGGGCGCGACTGGAAATAGCGCGGGTCGGCGTTGCCGTCGGCGTCGGCGAACGACTGGCCGATCAACGAGCTGCCGACCGTTCTTCCCCCCACGCTGAGGAGCGAGCCGTCCGATTTATCCGACAAACCCGGAAGGCGGCCGGCGGCGACCAGGAGGAGGGGGTAGAGCAGGCCGGTGAGGACGGTCAGGACCAGCAGGGCGCGCAGGGCGGCGAGGTGCTGGGCGAGCCACGAGGGCAGACGCATGGTGATCAGATCCCGGGGATGAACTGGACGAGGAGGTCGATGAGCTTGATGCCGAGGAAGGGCGCGACGACGCCGCCGAGGCCGTAGACGAGCAGGTTGCGCCGTAGCAGGGCCGCGGCCGACGACGGCCGGTAGCGCACGCCGCGCAGGGCGAGCGGGATCAGCGCGACGATCACGAGGGCGTTGAAGACGACCGCGGACAGGATGGCCGAGCCCGGCGAGTGCAGGCGCATGACGTTGAGCGCGTCGAGGCCCGGATAGACCGCGGCGAACACGGCCGGGATGATCGCGAAGTACTTGGCGATGTCGTTGGTGATCGAGAAGGTCGTCAGCGCGCCGCGGGTGATGAGCAGCTGCTTGCCGATCTCCACGATCTCGATGAGCTTGGTCGGGTCGCTGTCGAGGTCGACCATGTTGCCGGCCTCCTTGGCGGCCGACGTGCCGGTGTTCATGGCCACGCCGACGTCGGCCTGGGCCAGCGCCGGCGCGTCGTTGGTGCCGTCGCCGGTCATCGCGACCAGCCGGCCGCCCTCCTGCTCCTTCTTGATCAGCGCCAGCTTGTCCTCGGGCGTCGCCTCGGCCAGGAAGTCGTCGACGCCGGCCTCGTCCGCGATCGCCTTGGCGGTCTGCGGGTTGTCGCCCGTGATCATGACCGTCCGGATGCCCATGCGCCGCATCTCGGCGAAGCGCTCGCGCATGCCGGACTTGACGACGTCCTTGAGGTGGATGACGCCGAGCACACCGTCGACGCTGGACGCGACGACCAGCGGCGTGCCGCCCGAGCTGCTGATCCGCTCGACGATGTCGGTCACCTCGACCGGGTTGGTCCGCGCCCACTTGAGCACGGCGGTCGCGGCGCCCTTGCGGATCTGCCGGCCGTCGAGGTCGACGCCGCTCATCCGGGTCTGCGCGGTGAACGGCACGAACGTCGCCCCGGCGATCAGCCCCGGCTCCCGCTCGCGCAGCCCGAACTGCTCCTTGGCCAGCACCACGATCGAGCGCCCCTCGGGCGTCTCGTCGGCCAGGCTGGCGAGCTGCGCGGCGTCCGCGAGGGTCGCGGCCGACACACCATTGACGGGTACGAACTCAGCCGCCTGCCGGTTCCCCAACGTGATCGTGCCGGTCTTGTCGAGCAGCAGCGTGTTGACGTCACCGGCCGCCTCGACCGCGCGCCCGCTCATCGCGAGCACGTTGCGTTGCACCAGGCGGTCCATGCCGGCGATGCCGATCGCGGACAGCAGGGCGCCGATCGTGGTCGGGATCAGGCAGACGATGAGCGAGACGAGCACGATGCCGGTGATGCCGTGGCTGTCGATCGCCGCGGTGTCCGGGGCCGCCGCCTGCCACGCCTTGGAGAAGATGGCGAGGGGCTGCAGCGTGACCACGGACAGCAGGAAGACCAGGGTGAGCGCGGCGAGCAGGATGTTGAGCGCGATCTCGTTCGGGGTCTTCTGCCGGTTGGCCCCCTCGACCAGCGCGATCATCCGGTCGACGAAGCTCTCGCCCGGCTTCTGGGTGATCGTGACGACGATCCGGTCCGAGAGCACCTTCGTGCCGCCCGTGACGGCCGAGCGGTCGCCGCCCGACTCGCGGATCACCGGGGCCGACTCGCCGGTGATGGCCGACTCGTCCACGCTGGCGATGCCCTCGACCACGTCGCCGTCGCCCGGGATGATCTCGCCGGCCTCCACGACGACCAGGTCGCCCTGCTTCAGCTCGGTCGCCGGGGTCGCCCGCTCGACGCCGTCGACCAGCCGCCGGGCGACGGTGTCCCGCTTCGACTGCCGCAGCGTGGCGGCCTGCGCCTTGCCCCGGCCCTCGGCGACGGCCTCGGCCAGGTTGGCGAAGACCACGGTGAGCCAGAGCCAGCCGGTGATGATCCAGGACAGGGTGCTCGGCCGGGCGATCGACAGCACGGTGGTGAAGAGCGCGCCGACCTCGACGATGAGCATGACGGGGTTGCGCCACAACGTGCGCGGGTCGAGCTTGGCCAGCGCCTCCGGCAACGCTTTCCAGAGCTGTGCGGGGTCTTGCACGGCGGGTTTGCGTACGGTGGCGGGCTTTTCCAGCAGAAGGGTTGATCCTTCAGACCGGTCAGGGGCGGTGGTGGGGCGGTTGGATGGGGTCATGACAAGCCTTCGGCGATGGGTCCGAGCGCGAGCGCGGGGAGGAAGGTGAGGGCGACGAGCACGACCGTCACGCCGACGACCATGCCGACGAAGAGGGGCTGGTGGGTGGGCAACGTGCCCTCCGACTCGGGGGTGACCTTCTGCCGGGCGAGGGCGCCGGCGAGGGCGAGCACGAGCACGATCGGCAGGAACCGGCCGAGCAGCATCGCCAGGCCCAGGGCGGTGTCCCACCACGGCGTGTTGACCGTGATGCCGCCGAACGCCGAGCCGTTGTTGTTGGCGGCGCTGGTGAAGGCGTACAGAACCTCGGAGAGGCCGTGCGGCCCGGAGTTGAGCGCCGTGCTGTTGTTGCCGGTGGCGAAGGCCGCAGCCGTGCCGGCGAGCACGAGCGCCGGGGTGATCAGGAAGTACGACGAGGCGAGCTTCATCTCGCGGGCGCCGATCTTCTTGCCCAGGTACTCCGGCGTGCGGCCGACCATCAGCCCGGCCACGAAGACCGTGATGATCGCCAGGATCAGCAGCCCGTAGAGGCCGGAGCCGGTGCCGCCGGGGGCCACCTCGCCCAGCATCATGTTGATCATCGGCATCATGCCGCCGAAGGACGTGTACGAGTCGTGGAACGAGTTGACCGAGCCGGTCGAGGTCAGCGTGGTGATCGCCGCGTAGACCGCCGAGCCCGGCACCCCGAAGCGGGTCTCCTTGCCCTCCATCGCCGAGCCCACGGCCTGCGGCACCGTGCCGGCGCCGTGCACCTCGAAGGCGACGGTCAGTGCGACACTCGCGAGCGCCAGGACCGCCATGACCGCGGCGATCGCGTACCCCTGCCGGTTCTGACCGGCCAGGCGGCCGAAGACCCGCGGCAGGCTGAACGGGATCAGCAGGATCAGGAACAGCTGGAACCAGTTGGTCCAGGTCGTCGGGTTCTCGAACGGGTGCGCCGCGTTGACGTTGGAGAAGCCGCCGCCGTTGGTGCCCAGCTCCTTGATCGCCTCCTGCGAGGCGACGGGGCCGCCGGTGATGTGCTGCGTGGCGCCGGTCAGCGTGGTGACGTCGGTGCCGCCGGAGAGGTTCTGCACCGCGCCGGCGGCCAGGAAGACCAGGGCGGCGACGATGCTCACCGGCAGCAGGATCCGCAGGGTGATCCGGGTCAGGTCGACCCAGAAGTTGCCGAGCTCCGGGCGCTTGCGGGCCACGAAACCGCGGATGAACGCGACAGCCACGGCGATGCCGACCGCGGCGGACACGAAGTTCTGCACGGCCAGCCCGGCCATCTGGACCAGGTGCCCGAGGGTCGACTCCCCGGCGTACGCCTGCCAGTTGGTGTTGGTCACGAAGCTGACCGCGGTGTTCCAGGCGATGTGGTCCGGCACGGCGGGCAGGCCGAGCGAGAGCCACAGCTTGTCCTGCACGCGCAGGAAGAGGTAGAGGAAGAGGATCGAGACCGCGGAGAAGGCCAGGACGCTGCGGGCGTAGACGCCCCAGCTCTGCCCGGCGGCCGGGTCGACGCCGACGAGGCGATAGAGGCCGCGCTCGGCGACGCTGTGCCGGGTGCCGGTGACGACGCGGTGCATGTAGTCGCCGAACGGGCGATAGGCCGCGACGACGGCGAGCACGAGGGTGACGACGAAGATCCAGCCGGCCATCAGAACTTCTCCGGGAAGAGCAGGGCGGCCACCATGAAGCCGCCGAGCAGCACGGCCACGACCAGACCGATGAGATTGACGGCGCTCACGAGCGTTCGACCGCCCGGACCAGCACGGTCAGCGCTGCGAACAGCGCCACCGTGAGAAGGACGAACACGACGTCGGCCACGAGGACTCCTTGAAGGGGGATTGCCTGCTTGGTGCTGTGCAAGCTCAGCGCGCCTCCGGCCCCGCGTCATCGGCGTTCACGCGATGACTACGCGGGCGGGCGGCTTCTTGACGCGGTCTTAACGCCCGGGGTGGCGGCCGTCACGGATGGCAGGATGGCCGCCGGGCCACCCCGGAGAAGAATCCCGAGCTGCTGTTGCTGACCGCGATCCACGACCGGGTTAGGGGAAATTCGGTGTGACGCTGTACTCGCCGGGCCGCGGCGACGATGATCGGCGGATGGGGGTTCGGAGCGCCGTCTGGATCGGGGCGGGCTACGCGGCGCAGGGGCTGGGCTACGCGTCCGTGGTCACCGCGCTGCCGCTCTTCAAGTCGCGGCAGGACATCGGCGACGGCTACGTGTCGGTCATCCTGCTGCTGGTGTGCTTCGGCGCGGCCGGCGGCTCGATCCTGGCCGACCAGGTCGCGGCCCGCTGGGGCAGCCGTTACGCACTGAGCGGCGGCCTGCTCACCATCGCCTCGGCCCTGGCGCTCACGACGTTCCACACCCCCAAGCCGGTGTTCACGCTGATCTTCGTCGGCTACAGCATCGGCCTCGGCGCGGTCGACGCGAGCCTCAGCATGCAGGGCGTACTCGTCCAGGCCCGCCTCGGCCGCAGCGTGATGAGCCGGCTCTTCGCCGCGTACACCGCCGCCGCCATCCTCGCCGCCCTGCTCATGTCCGCCTTCGCCGCCACCAGCGCCGGCGCCGCCGTGGCCGTCGGTGCCGCGGCCGTGGTCGCGGCCACCGTGGCCCTGGCCGGCTTCGGCGCCTTCGAACCGGCCCGCACCGTCGTCCTCCACCAGGGCAAACGCACCCGCACCCCGGGCAGCCGCCGCGTCGTCCTCGTCTGCGGCGCCTTCATCGGCACGGCCTTCCTCGCCGACTCGGCCGTCAGCACGTGGAGCTCGGTCTACCTGCACGACTCGCTGTCCGCCTCAGCGGCGGTCACCCCGCTCGGCTACGCCGCCTACCAGGCCACCGTGCTGATCTCCCGCCTCGCCGGCGACCACCTGGTCCCCCGCCTGGGTCGCGCGGTGTCGGCCGCCGGCTGCCTGCTGGCGTGCGCGCTGGGCTGCGCCCTGGTGGTCGCCGTCCCCTCGGTCGGCGCGGCGGTCACCGGCTTCGCCCTCGCCGGCCTCGGCGTCGGCATCCTGGTCCCCCTGACCTTCACCGCCGCCGGCGAAGCCACCCCCGGCCGCAGCGACGAGGTCATCGCCCGCGTCAACCTCTTCAACTACGCGGGCGCGCTGCTGGGCGCCGTGCTGCTGGGGGCGCTGTCGGAGCCGGTCGGGCTGCGGCTGGCCTTCCTCGTGCCCACGGTGGGGCTGGTGCTGACCCTCTTCGCCGTCCGCGCCCTGGCCGGCCTCCGCGCCCCCGAGCCCGTCACCCGCTGACCGGCTCCGGCCCGGCCGGCGGGCGGGGGTCGCGGTCGGCGGCGGTTTGGAGGCCGGTGGCGATCGTGCCGGCGACCACGGTGGAGAGGCAGGCGAAGAAGGCGGCGTTGGCCACGGCCGTGTCGTCGTTCTTCTGGCTGTAGATCGCGAAGAGGACGCCCATCGCGGCCCAGCCCAGCAAGGCGAGCACCACGCCGGGCAGGACGCGCCGGGAGGTCCGGGGGTCTCGCACGCGTGAGGCCAGGAAGATGCCCGCGCCGAGGATGGCGCTCGACTCGGCTACGTACCAGAGGTCGGCGCGGGCGGAGTCCCACCGCCAGACGGCCGCGCCCGCGAGGACGGCGTAGACCAGGCCGGCCGCCACTCCTCGGGGCACCCGGCGGGGTGTGATCACCTCGGCGAGGCAGAGGACCACGGCGATGAGCAGGATGAGCATGGCGGCCAGGAACGGCGCGTGTACGCCGATCACGTCGAACTGGCTCAGCAGGACGCCGGTGAACGAGGCCGCCACCGGGACGGCCAGGATCCGCCACGGCCGGTCCGACGGGCGCACGCGGGGCGGGGGCGCCGGGCGGTGGGGTGCGGGATTCGGCACCCACCCGGCCCTACGCGGCGGCGTGCCGTAGGAGTGAGGCGGAGGCGTGTAAGTAGGCGGCGGGTCGTAGGCGGGCGGCGGACTGTACGTCGGCGGTGGGCTGTACATCGGCGGTGGGCTGTACGTCGGCGGCGGGCTGGGCGACGGCGGCGGAGGGGCGGGCGGGGCGCCGGGCGTGCCGAGGCGCCAGGACACCGCCACCAGGATGATGATCACCGGCCAGGACAGCCAGGCCCAGCGCTGGGCGCCGCCGGGCAGGCTGTCGCTGGCCACGTTGACCGCGAAGGGCAGCAGGACCAGCGGGACCGTGCTGACCACCGCCCCGGCCAGCGACCGGCCCCGGCCTTCCCCGGGCGGCCGGGACGGATCGATCGGCATGACCGTCATTGCACCGTACGACGGCGACCGCCGTCCATCCCGTTACAGCGACGTGGTCAGGCCCCCGTCGATGATGATGTCCTCCCCGGTCACGTTGCCGGCGCGGCCGCTCGCCAGCAGCAGTACCAGGTCCGCCACCTCCTCGGGCCGGGTGAAGCGGCCGGTGGCGGTGCCGCCGACGGCCTTCTCGGCGACTGCGGACGGGTCCAGGCCGCCGGCCGCGCCGACCGTCTCCGCGACACCGCCGGCGCCGAGCCAGAGATCGGTCGCGACGGGTCCGGGACTGACGGTGTTGACGCGTACGCCCCGGGGGCCGACCTCCTTCGACAGCGCCTTGCCGAAGTTGACCAGGGCCGCCTTGGCCGCGCTGTAATCGATGACCAGCGGGTCGGGCAGCGAGGCGTTGACCGAGCCGACGGTGACCACGGCGCCACCCCGTTCGAGCAGGTACGGCAACGCGGCGCGCGTCGTGCGTACGGGAGAAAGGAAGTTGATCGTCAGGGCCTCCTGCCACTGGTCGTCGGTGACCGTCAGGAAGCCGCCGGTGCGCGGGTGCACGCCGCCGACGTTGTTGACGAGGATGTCCAGCCGCCCGCCCAGCAATGCGACGGCCGCCTCGACGAGTGCGGCCGGGCCGTCGGGCGTACTGAGATCGGCGGCGACGAAATCCACGGCGGCGTCGGGCTTGGTGCGGGCGCCGGCCACCACGTGGACGCCCTCGGCCGCCAGCGCCTCGGCGACGGCCAGCCCGATGCCGCGGCTGGCCCCGGTGACCAGGGCGGTGCGCCCCTCCAGTCCGAGGTTCATGCGAAGACCACCGAGCGCTTCACAGGCCCTGCTCCTTCAGCCACGCCAGCACAGCCTCGGCCACCTCGCGCCAGCCGGAGTCGATGGTCAGGGAGTGGGCCTTGTCCGGGAACTCGGCGAAGTCGGTGACCGCCTGGGAGTGGCGGTACTGCTTGAGGGTGGCGCGCACGACCGCCTCGGGCACGGTGTGGTCCTTGCCGCCCGCGACGAGCAGCAGCGGGCCGCGGGACTCGTTGGCGGTGGCGACCTTGGCCGGCGAGTGCGGGTCGAAATTCGCGGCCGCCGCCTCGAAGAGCGGCTTGCCGGGCGCGGGGATGGACCATTGGTCGTACAGGGATCGGGCCTCGGTCTCGGGGATCGCGTTGCCGAAGGCGTAGCGGAACTGCTCGGGGGTCAGCGCGACGGCCCGGTGCCGGTTGGCCGGGTTGCCCAGCACCGGGAAGCTGGAGCGCAGCGCCGACAGCGGCAGCGGCAGCACGCCCTTGATCTGGGCGGCGTCGATGGCCACGGCGGCGGCGCCGAGGTCGAGGCCGAGGAGCTTCTGCGCGATCATGCCGCCGAAGGAGTGTCCGACGAGGATCGGGCGGGCCGGCAGGTCGCCGATGATCCGGGCGTAGTGCTCGACGACGTCGTCGATGCCGTGCCCGGTCAGCGCGTCCGGGTTCGCGCGGGTCTCCTCGACGGTGGCGCCGTCACCGGGCCAGCCCGGGGCGACGGGCTCGTAGCCGCGCTCGGTGAAGAGGTCGATCCAGGGCTGCCACGACGACGCGTGCAGCCACAGTCCATGAATGAAGACAACGGGGACAGACATGGCGCAGACGCTACGAACGGCCAGTGGACAAAGTGTGGAGATGCCCTACGGTCGTCACGTGGAGGATCTCCTGCCCGGGCCGAAGATCTACTTCTCGCTGTTCGGGGGCGTGCGGGCCTGGCGCACCCAGCAGCCCCTCGACCTCGGCCCACCGCAGCGCCGGGCCCTGCTCGGCCTGCTGCTGGCCGCGGACGGCCGCGGCGTCGGCGCCGGCGACCTGATCGACGCGATGTGGGGCGACCGGCCCGGTGCCAGCGCGATGAATTCCTTGCACCGGCACGTCGGCGAGCTGCGCCGCACGTTCGAGCCGGAGCTGCCGGCCCGGGCGCCGGGGCGCTGGCTGGTGCGGTCGGGCACCGGCTACCGGATCCTGGTCGACGCCGTCTCGTGCGACCTGCGCCGGTTCCGGCTGCTCAACCAGCAGGCGGCGGGGGCCGATCCGGCGACGGCGACCGACCTGCGGCTGCAGGCGCTCGCGCTGGCCCCCGGCCCGCCCGGCCTGGGGCTGCCCCTGCGCGAGACCGCGGTCTTTCAGCTCATCGAGCGCGAACGGGTGGAGACCGCGCTGGCGGCGGCCGCCCCGGCCGTGCGCCCCGGCGAGGTCGTCCCGCACCTGCTCCTGCTGGCGGACCGGCACCCCCTCGACGAGCCGCTGCACGCCGCGCTCATCGACTGCCTGAGCGCCACCGGCCGACGGGCGGAGGCCCTGGAGGTCTACGCCGGCATCGCGCGGCGGCTCCGCGACGAGCTGGGCATCACCCCCGATCGGTTGCTCGGCGACGCCCGGCGCCGGGTTGTGGAGCGGACCGCGCCGGCCCCCGTACGGGCTCCCGCGCCCGCCACGCCCCGGGATCTGCCGCCGGCGCCTCCCCTGCCGGCCGGCCGCGAGCGGGAGCTGGCCGCCGCGGACGCCACCCTCAGCCGCCCGGCCACGGCGGGTCACCGCATCTGCGCCGTCACCGGGCTCGCCGGCATCGGCAAGACGGCCTTCGCCCTGCAATGGGCGCACCGCGTCGCCGGGCAGTTCCCCGACGGCCAGCTCTATGTGAGCCTGGCCGGCGCCGAGCCGGCGGACGTGCTGCGCGGCTTCCTGCGAGCGCTCGGCGCCCCGATGCCGGCGGGTGGCGGCGAGGCGGAGCTGGCGGCGGCTTTCCACCGGACGGTACGCGGCCGCAAGCTGCTCTTCGTCCTCGACGACGCCCGGGGCAGCCGGGAGGTCCGCGCCCTGCTCCCCGCCGAGCCCGAGTGCCTCGTGGTCGCCATCAGCCGTTTCTGCCTGACCGGCCTGATCGCCCACGAGGGCGCCCAGCCCGTTCCCCTCGAGGCGCCCGTCCGCCCGGTGCCCGCCGGGCCGTGACGGACGTAGGCACCCGGTGCCGACGCGACCGGCACCTGGCGGGCGGCACGGTGAGGTGGTGTACGGAATTCTCATCCTCGCCGACGCCACGCTCGCCGTCCTGGCGCTGATCGCCGCGCCGCTCGCCGGCATCCGCACGGCCCGCCGCTGGCTCTATGTTCTCGCCGCCCTCGTGACGGCCCGGCTCGCCGTGGCGGGACTGCTTCTCGGCGGCAGTGTGCTGCTGGCGGAGTCGCGGCTCGTCGTGCAGCTTCCCCTGGCGGTGCTGCCGGTGGCGTGGGCGCTGATCCGGCCCGGGCGGACCGCGAGTCACGTCGCGGCGGGTGGCGTACTCCTGTCGGTGTGGTGGTTGCTCGCGCCCTTCGGCCCGCAGGACACGGTGCTCGTCGTCGCCGGGTCGGTGGTGGCGCTGGCGGCCGTCGCCGCGGCGTCCGTGGGCGTGGGCCGGTGGCGCACCTCGGGCTCGCGCGCGTCCGGCCTCCCGTGGCTCGCCGCCTTCGCCGTGCTGATCCCGGCCGTCACGCTGGCCGGCGCCGAGCGGGCGAACGCCGCCGCGGAGGGCCACCGGCACAGCGGACAGTTGAGCGTCGACCAGCTGACAGGCCCACGACAAGGCACCCCCGGCGTACGCCTGACGCTGACGGCCGCCCACGGCCAGGTGCGGCTGGCCTCGGGGCGCGTCGTGGACGGGCTGACCCTGAACGGCTCCTCCCCCGGCCCCGAGATCCGCGCCGCGCGGGGTCAGCTGGTCGAGGTCACGCTGGTCAACACCGACGTGACCGAGGGCGTGACCCTGCACTGGCACGGCGTCGACGTGCCCAACGCCGAGGACGGGGTGCCCGGCGTGACGCAGGACGCCGTGGCCCCGGGGCAACGGCACGTCTACCGGTTCGTGCCCGGCCGCGAGGGGACGTTCTGGTACCACACGCATCGGGACGGGGCCGTGAACGTCCAGAGGGGTCTCTTCGGGGCCCTGGTCATCGGTCCGGCCGGCGGGACCACGGTCTTCACCCACGCGTGGCCCGGCGACATCGCCGCCTTCGGCCGGTCGGACGGGCCGGAGCGCCGGGCCGCGACCGGTGAGCAACTCGTCCGGCTGATCAACAGCTCCGAGGACCCCCAGGTGGTACGCGTCGGCGGCGCACCCTTCCGCGTCACCGCCCTCGACGGCAACGCCATTCCCGGCGCCACGCCGCTCGCTGCCGGCACCGCGCTGCCCCTCGCCGCGGGCGGCCGCTACGACATCACGTTCACGGTGCCGGACGGCCCGGTGACCCTGGCGCTGGACGGCAGCCCGGACGTCGCCCTGGCGTTCAGCCCCGGCGGCACGGCGGATCCGGTCGCGCCGGGCGACGGGGAACGGTTCGACCCGATCGCGTACGGGTCCGGGCCGGCGCCGGCCGGCGGCGGTTATCAGCGCACCTTCGACCTGCGGCTGGACGACGGCTTCGGCTTCAGCCAGGGCCGCTTCTCCTATGTCACCAGCCTCATCAACGGCCGCCTCTACCCCGCCGTCCCCACCCTCGAGGTGACCCGCGGCGACCGGGTCAAGGTGCGCATCGCCAACCGCGGCATGATCGACCACCCGTTCCACCTGCACGGCCACCGCGTCCGGGTCCTGTCCCGCGACGGCGACCCGGTGACCGGCAGCCCGTGGTGGACCGACACCCTGAACATCGGCTCGGGCCAGACCTACGAACTGGAGTTCCGCGCCGACAACCCGGGCATCTGGATGGACCACTGCCACAACTTCCGCCACGGCGCGAACGGCATGATCCTCCACCTCGCCTACGTCGGCGTGACGACGCCCTACTCCTCGGACCACGCCCCCGAGTGACCCCGCCGGTCGGCGCGGTTTCGATCAGGGCGCCGGCGGGCGAGTGATGCCGGCGGCGAGCAGCTGCCAGAGCGTGTCGCGCTGACCGGCGTCGAGGCCGGGGAACAGCCGGCCCAGGCCGTCGGCCGACAGCTGGTCCGCCTTGCGCAGGGCCTCGCGTCCGGCCGGCGTGGCCTCGACCCGGCTGCGGCGGCGGTCGGCCGGGTCGCGGCGCCGCGCCACCAGGCCGGCCGCTTCGAGGCGGTCGACCGCGATGACGGCGATGCCCGGGGCCTTGCCGAGCAGGCGGGCGAGTTCGTGCTGGGTGTCGGGGGCGTCCGCGGTGAGGATGGCGAGCACCGCGTAGTCGCGGCCGCTGAGTCCGCTCGGGGCCAGCCAGTCGTCGGCGGCGGCTTCGAGGGCGCTGCCGACGTGCGCGAGCAGGAGCGCGGGCCGGGCGGCAACCCCCTCGGCCATGGTCGGACCGTCAGCGTCGGCATCGTTCATGCGTTGCACGATATCCCGGCTCGGGCATACGTTAGCAACAGAATGATTCAACAGCTGAACGTTTTGAGGAGAGGCTTGCCATGTCTGCTCTGGTGCTGGCCGAGGAGTGGGCGTCGGACGAGGCGCTGCAGACGCATCTGAGCTCGCCCGGGTTCGCCGCGTTCGTGGAGGTCATCCGCCCGGCCGTCGCCGAACTCCCCACGATCACACGCTTCGGTGACGCGACCGGGCGCCCGCTGCTGTCCCCGAGCGACTCGTGACCGACACCGTCAGTCGTCGAGCCGGGCGAGCTCGTGCCGCCACGCGATCTCGGTGTTGAGACCGGCGCCCAGGTCCGGCAGCTCGGCCAGGTCCTCCGCCGGCAGGTCGCGCGGCACCCCGCCGGCCGACGCCACCGCCAGCGTCAGGCGGGCCAGCCGGTCGACCGACAGCGCCTGGAGCACCGCCTCGGGCACGCTGCGGGCGGCGCTGGTCAGGCCGTGGCCGCGGAGCAGCACCACCGGGCGGTCGCCCAGCACGGCGGCCATCTCCGCGGCCAGCGCCGGGGTGCGGATCAGGACGCTGCGCGGATAGACCGGGACGCCGCCGGCCGCCAGGCGCGCGCCCGGGATGTCGAGTGCGCCGACGATCGGGCGGATGGCGAGACCGGCGAGGTCGGCGGCGACCACGTCCTCCGGGTGGGCGTGGACGACGGCGGACACCTCCGGGCGTACGCGCAGAATGCCGGTGTGCAGCGGCAGCTCGTGCGGCACGCTCCAGCCGTCCAGTTCGCCGCGGGCCGCCGTCGAGCCGTCGAGGTGGACCAGCCGGACATCGGCGGCGGTGGTCCAGGCGAGGCCGCGCTCGTGCGGGCCCCGGCAGCGGATCAGCAGCCGCCAGGGGTCGACGCGCAGGCTGACGTGGCCGAGGAAGCCGGGCGCGAGCCCCCGGGCGGCCAGCACCCGGCACGCGGCGGCGACCAGCTCGCGCTCAGCGGCGAAGTCCTTCATGGTCGATGATTATGGCCGTCTCGGCGCTGTCGATCAGCGTGCCGGCCCGCCACCGCTCGTGCCCGGTCAGCGTCAGGGTGCGCTCGTCGAGCAGGACGCCGAAGCGGGCGCCGCCCGACTCGCGATAGACGAAGAGGCGGCCGGCGCGGGCCTCCACGAGCACCCCGGGCAGCTCGGCCAGGGCCCGGTAGACCACAGCGATCAGCCCGGCGGGCAGGGCGCCGCTCTCGAGGGCCGCCGTGCCGTTCTCCCACGGGTCCGAGCCGGCTTTCCGCAGCCGGGCCAGCATCGCGACCGGCTCGTGCGGCAGCGTGCCGAGGAAGCGTGCGGTGGGCGCCCGCCAGTCACCGGGTGCCGCGCACGGGTCCTCGCCGGGCGACGCGTAGTAGGAGCCGCAGCGGCCGTGCAGATCACTGACCAGCGTCGGCGCGGCCAGGTCATAGGAGCGCAGACGCCATTCCGTGTACGGGTCGGCGGGCACCCACTGCTCGGTGACGGTCCAGGTGCGTTCGGGCACCAGCCGGCCGTCCGGATATTCGACGACGTCGACGGTCATCAGCCGCGTCGTCCGGTGCTGGGGCCCGCCGGACTGCTCACGTTCCGCAGCCGTGGCCGCGGACCGCAGGACGACGGCCGCCCGGGCCTCGGGCGCCGCCGCGGGCGCGCCCCGGCGGGTGAGCGGCACGAGCACCGCCACCAGCACCCCCGCCACGGCCACCACGACGAGGGTGCGCACCGGGAGCCGCCCCGGCCCGGCCGGGTCCTCGACCCGGCCGAGCTCGATGGCCGGCTCCCGCTGCACGAGCCCTCAGGCGACGGGGAAGTCGAAGTACGTGTCCGGGTAGGGCTCGTTCGCCAGGGTGTAGTGCCACCACTCGCAGGCGTAGAACACGAACCCGGCGTCCTCCATGATCGACCGCAGGTGCTCGCGGTTCCTGGCCTCGACCTGCGGCACGCCCTCGGCCCCGTGGTGCGAGATCGGGTCCATGACGTCGTGGTCGCCGCCCATCGGCGTGAGCTCGCCGGTGGCCAGGTCGAAAAGCGTCAGGTCGACCGTGCTGCCGCGGCTGTGCCCTGACTTGGTGGCCACGTAGCCCTGCTCGAACATCTCGGGGCGCGTGATGTTCGGGTAGTGCCGCTCCTTCTTGCGGCCGTCCTCCGGCTCCTCCGCCCAGCGCATGAAGTGGTCCACAGCGCGTTGCGGGCGGTAGGCGTCCCAGAGCAGCAGGCCGAAGCCGAGGGCCTCGGCCTTGTCCCGCGCGACCGTGAGGGCCGCGCAGAACTCGCGCGTGGCGACGATCCGGTTCACCAGATAGCCGTCGACCGGCTTGCCGACGAAGCTGTCCCAGGTGGCGTACTTGGCGTCCCAGCGGACGCCGGGGACCAGCTCGTCGACGTAGGCGAAGCCGTCAGGGAGAGAGCCCTCGGGCAACGACGTCACTGCATCTTGCCCGTCAGCGCCAGCGACACCGTGCGGTCGATGACGTCGCCGAGCGAGAGGCCGGCGGCCGCCATCATGCGCGGGTAGCGGCTGTAGGAGGTGAGGCCGGGCAGCGTGTTGACCTCGTTGAGGACGACCTTGCCGTCGTCGGTGAGGAACGTGTCCACGCGCGCGAGGCCGCGGCAGCCCAGGGCCCGGTAGATGGTCTTGGCCGTCTCCCGGACGAGCTCGCGCTCCTCGGCGGTGATGTCGGCGGGGACGATGAAGGACGAGTTCTCGGAGCCCTGCTCCGGGGCGTCCTCCTGGTGGATCCGGAAGAAGCCGTGGGTGAGCGCGACCCGGTCCAGCTCGCCGACGAAGAGCTCGCCGTCGTTGCCCATGACCGAGCAGCCGATCTCGCGGGCGATCACGGCCTGCTCGATGAGCACCTTGGAGTCGAACTCGGCGGCGACGTCGAGCGCGGCCTGCAGCTCCTCCTGGCTGGTGACCTTGGTGACGCCGAAGGACGAGCCCGAGCGGGCCGGCTTGACGAAGACCGGGTAGGTCAGCTGCTCGTCGTCGAACTTGTCGGCCGGCGAGACGATCCAGAAGCCGGGCGTGGCGATGCCCGCGCTCTGCACGACGGAGTAGGCGAGGGCCTTGTCCATGCACACCGCGGAGCTCTGGACGTCGCAGCCCACGTACGGGATGCCGGAGAGCTCGAGCAGGCCCTGCATGGCGCCGTCCTCGCCGCCCTTGCCGTGCAGCACCGGCAGGACCACGTCGAGCTTGATCGTCTCGACGCCGTTCGCGCCGAGCACGAGCAGGCCGTGCACGCCACGGTCGGGGGACAGCACGGCCGTGCGCAGGGTGCCCTGCTCCCACTCGGCGCTCGGGCCGTCGCAGAGCTTCCAGGCGCCGTCGCGGGTGATGCCGATCCAGAACGGCTCGTACTTCTCGAGGTCGAGGTGCTTGGCGACTTCCGACGCGGACTTGATCGAGACCGGGTGCTCTTCCGAGATGCCGCCGAACAGGATTCCGATTTTCAGCTTAGCCACGCCGATTCTCGCTTTCGAAACTCAGACAGTTGATGATGGAGTTTTCCACGGTGTCGCTCAGGGCCCGGTCCGTGTAATAGGCCGTGTGCGGGCTGATCAGCACGTTCGGCATCTCCTGCAGCCGCAGGAGCAGCTTGTTCTCGACGGGCCGGTCCCGGCAGTCGGCGTAGAAGATACCCGCCTCGCCCTCGATCACATCGAGCGCCGCACCGCCCAGCTTGCCGTTGTCCAATGCCGAGACGAGGGCGGCGGTGTCGATCAGGGCGCCGCGCCCGGTGTTGACGATGAACGCGCCCTTCTTCGCCTGCCCGAGGTTGCGGCTGTTGAGCAGGTGATGGGTGCTCGCGTTCAGCGGCGTGTGCAGCGTGACGATGTCGCTCTGCTGCAGCAGGATGTCGAGCGGGATCTGCGAGGCGGCGGTCGCCGGGCTGCTGTCGCGGGCCAGGATCCGGCAGCCGAAGCCGTGCAGCCGGTCGATGACCGCGGTGCCGATGCGCCCGGTGCCGACGACGCCGACGGTCAGGTCGCGCAGCTCCTTGCCGCGCACCTCGTGCAGCCGGTAGTCGTGCTCGTCGGTGCGGTGGATCGTGGACTTGGCGTCCCGCAGGAGCATGAGCATCTGCATGATCGTGTAGTCGGCGACGCTGTCCGGCGAGTAGAAGACGTTGCCGACGGTGATGCCGACGCTCTGCGCGTACGTGATGTCGATGTGGTCGAAGCCGACGCTGCGGGTGGAGATGTACCGCACGCCGACCCGGCTGAGCGCGAGCAGCGTCGCGTTGGTGACCTTGGACTTGTGGCCCACGCTGACGCACCGGTTGCCGGCGGCCAGGCTCGCGTTGGCCTCGGAGACGTGCTCCGCGGTGATCGTGGTGACCACGCCGAGGTGCGGCGCCATCTCGCGGAAGAGCACGGCCTCGTCCGGCGCGCAGCTGAAGACGGTGATGCCTGTCTCGGGGCGGATCACCGGCGACAGCGACGAGGGCGACATGTGCGAGCGGGGCAAGGTGGCATCGGCCGGCACGGGCAGGCTGCCGCGCCGGGCCAGCCCGGTGTCGATCAGGACGTCGAGCAGGGCGGCATAGGGCAGGCCGGCGCTGTTCCACGCGGCCGCGTCGGGCGAGCCCGGCACCAGCACGGGGCGGGCGTCGACCTCGTGGAGCACGACCGAGGTGCGGCCCCCGGCGGTGTCGACGAGGAAGTTGATCCGGGCCAGCCCGGCGCACCCGAGGATGCGGAAGGCGCGGATGGCGATCTCGTCGAGGGCGGCGCAGAGCGCGGGGTCCAGCGGCACCACCGGGCCGTCGCCGGCGTCGCCGAGCGGGTGGACCGGGGGCGAGGCGACCAGCCGGCCGTCCGGGTGCTGGAGCACCGAGATGCTGATCTCCTGCCCGGGGACGGCCCGCTCGACCAGCACCTTCGCGTCGAAGCGGAACGCCTCGGCCACCGCCGCGTCCAGGGCGGCGGCGTCGTCGACCCGGGTGACTCCCTCGCCCGGGTTGCCGCAGCTCGGCTTGACCAGCAGCGGCAGCCCGAGCCGGGCCCGGTCGCTGTCGCCGACGGTCTCGCCGGGGCTGCGCAGCACGACCGCGTCGGCGACCTTGATGCCCTCGGCCCGCAGCACCGCGCGGGTGAAGGCCTTGTCCATGCCGATCACGCCGCCCGCGACGCCGCGGCCCACGTAGGGCACGGCGAGCAGGTCGAGCAGGCCGCGCACGGTGCTGTCCTCGTCGGGGGTGCCGTGCAGGACGGGCAGGACGACGTCGACGCCGGCGAGGGCCTTCATGGCCGAGGTCAGGGCGGCGGAGCGGGCGGCCGGCGCGTTGGGCTTGGTGCCCTGGCCCCGGGCGGCGACGCCCGCGGGCGCGGTGATCCGCTGGCCGGGGCTCTCGGTGGGCGCGGCGACCCGCCAGCGGCCGCCGGAGGAGATCCGCACCGGCACCGGATCGAAGCGCTCCCGGTTGAGGTGGGCGAGCACGGCGACCGCGGCGTCGTAGGAGACGTCGGGACCGGGGTGCTGACCGCCGTAGAGCACGCCGATGCGGAGCTTCGTCACTTGCGGTTCCTTCCGTGTCGGCGTGGCCCTCGCCCCGTCAGCGTCGGCCGGACTCCCGCTCACGATGCTGTGGCACCGGCGACCGATCGCCCCACGCCGGGGAACAGGACAGCTGCCGTGGTGCTGACCTCGCCGGCCACCGCGATCATGCGGCCGCCGGTCGCCCGGTGCGCGACGAAGCCGACATAGTAACGTCGGCCGTCCAGCGCACCCCCCGGTCCGGTCACCACGCTTCCTCTCGCACCTCGTCGATTCCTGGTCGCTCGACCGTATACAGAGCGCTCACTCTAGCTGTCGGGGCCTTGGGGAGTCGAGCTACCCCGAGAAGGGTGGCGGGTCGCGCGTTGTTCCTGGTAAGAGCCCTGGCGCCGCCGTATGCCGCCCGGCGCGGAACGACACCGATCAGTCACTGTGGGTGAGCCGGGTCGAGGGAGGCGGCCGTCCGGGGACGGTCGATACACTGCCTCGACCCGACCGGCACCGCGATCCTCGGAGTGGCTCCGCATGTCCCTCTACAGCACCCAGCGCCTGCATGCCCTGCGCATGATCGTCACCGGCGGTGGCACCGGCGGCCACACCTACCCCGCGCTGACCACGATCCACACCCTCCAGGCCCGGCTGGCCGAGACCGGCACCACGCCCGAGCTGCTGTGGGTCGGCGTCGCCACCGGCCTCGAGGCCACGATCGCCGAGCGCAACGGCATCCCGTTCAAGGCGGTCACCACCGGCAAGCTGCGGCGCTCGCTGAGCCCGCGCGACATCGGCCGCAACATCGCCGACGCCTTCCGCATCCCGCTGGGCATCCTGCAGGCCGCCTTCACCGTGGCCCGCACCAAGCCGGCCGTGGTCTTCAGCACCGGCGGCTTCGTCTCCGTGCCGATCGGCCTGGCCGCGGCCCTGTTCCGGGTGCCCTACCTGATGCACGAGCAGACGCTGAGCGTCGGCCTGGCCAACCGCATCCTGGCCCGGGTGGCCACCCGGGTCCTGCTCAGCCACGAGGCCTCGCTCGAGCACCTGCCGGCCCGCGCGCGCAGCCGGGCGGTCGTCACCGGCAATCCCGTACGCCCGGCCGTGCTCAACGGCGACCCGGCGAAGGGCCTGGCCGCCTACGGCCTCGACCCGTCGGTGCCGCTCGTGCTGGTCACCGGGGGTGCGCTCGGCGCCCAGCAGATCAACCGGATGCTGACCGGCGCGCTGCCCGGGCTGCTCGAGCGCTGCCAGATCGTGCACCAGTGCGGCAGCCACGGCCTCACCGAGATGCAGGAGGTCGCCCGGGGCCTGCCCGCCCACCTGGCGCACCGCTACCGCGTGGTCGACTTCATCCACGACGAGCTGCCCGACCTGCTCGCCGCGGCGGCCGTGGTCGTGGCCCGCGCCGGCGCCGGCACCGTGGCCGAGCTCACCGCCCTCGGCAAGGCGTCCGTGCTGATCCCCTATCCGGTGTCGGCCGGCGACGAGCAGCGCCACACCGCCCGCCACCTGGCCCAGACCGGCGCCGCCGTGATGCTGGACAAGGAGACGGCCACGCCGGAGCGGCTGCGGGCCGCCCTCGGTGAGCTGCTGGCCGACCCGCACCGCCGGGCCGCCATGTCGCAGGCCGCCACCGCCCAGGGCCGCCCCGACGCCGCCGGCCGCGTCGTCACCGAGATCCTGACGATCTCAGCCGGCCGGTGAAGCAGCGCAAGCCGGCCGGGAAAGGCGGCTCAGCGGGTCGCTGAGCGGGCGCGGAGCATGCGGCCGACCAGGTCGGACTGGCCCAGCACGGTTGTGGCGACGACCGGCACCAGGTCGCCCCGCTCGGCCGCCTCCCGGGCCCGCGCCAGCCACGCCTCGTCCACGGCGAACTTGGGGAACAGCCCGCGGGCGTAGTAGGACGCGAAGATCATGCCGCCCTTGCTCAGGCCGGGCAGCAGGTCCAGGTAGCGATCGGCGTAGGGAGCCAGCAGCTCCTCCTGCCCCGGACGCCAGAAGGCCGCCGAGACCGGGGCGAACTGGCCCGCGGACACCTCGCCGGTGCTCAGGGCCTGCCACGCCGCGGCCTTGGCGGCCTCGTCCGGGGCCGCGGCCCGGACCGTCATCGCCTGGAACGTCGCGTCCGGGTCGGGGTCGCGGGTGAGCAGCTCGTCCACCGCCGCGGCGGTGTCGGCACCGAGCTCCGAGGCGCGGAGCAGGGTCCGCCAGCGCAGGTCGATGTCGTCGCCGGCCAGCTCGGCCAGGGCGGCCGGGTCGGTGGTGACGCGGGCCAGTGCGCGGACGGCACTGCGCCGGTGGGCCGGCTGCCGCGCCAGCTCCGCGCAGACGTCCGCGACCAGGGCGGCGACGGCGGGCCGGTCGGCCTCCGGCGTCCACAGCTCGGCGACGTCGCCGGCCAGGCGCAGGCAGGGCTCGATCACGGTGGGCGCCGTCTCCGCCCGGAGCACCGCGACCAGGGCCTCGGCGGTCTCGGCGGCGGTCGCCTCCCCGGTGGTCAGGGCGTCCCAGACCGAGGCGACGGCGACGGCGCGGGCGTCCGGCGTGGGCAGCCGCGCGGCCTCGTGCGGGGCGGCCGGGCGTACGGTCGCGAAGGTCAGGTCCTCGTCGTTGACCAGATAGAAGTCGGCGGCGGGCAGGTCCACGGGCGTGCGGGCGGCGCTGACCTCGACCAGGGCGCGCTCCGTGCGTACCAGGGAATGGTCTTGATCGGCATAGGCGCCGATCGCGAGCACCTGCGGGCGCGGCGGCCCGGCCGGACCCCGCCCGACGAGCACGAGCTGGTCGCCGTCGCTCTCCAGGGTGAACCGGTCGGTGCCCGCCGTGGCCAGCCAGCCGGCGCGCCACGCGTCCAGGTCCCGGCCGCTCGCCGTGGCCAGCGCGTCGATCAGGTCCTGCAGTGTCGTGGTGCCCCAGGCGAAGCGCGCGAAATAGGCGGTCATGCCGGCCCGGAACGCGTCCTCCCCCACATAGGCCTGCAGCTGGCGCAGCACCGAGGCGCCCTTGGGATAGGTGATCGCGTCGAAGATCGAGGCGGCCTGGGCCACATCGGCGATCGGCTGGTGGATCGGGTGCGACACGGGCCCCTGGTCGACCAGGTAGGCGTCGAGCTTCTCGGCGACGGTGTGCCGGGCCCACGCGTCGGTGTACTCCGTGGCGCGTGACGCTGCCCACTTGCAGGCGAACTCGGCGAACGCCTCGTTCAGCCAGAGGTCGTCCCACCAGCGCATCGTCACGATGTTGCCGAACCACATGTGCGCCATCTCGTGCAGCAGCACCCGGACGACCAGCGCGTCCTCGGCCGGGGTCGGCTCGGCCCGCGGCAGCAGCGAGTCCGACCAGGTCACGCAGCCGAAGTTCTCCATCGCGCCGCCGAACTCGGGCACGAACACCTGGTCGTAGCGGCGCTGCGGGAACGGCATGCCGAACTGCTCGCCGAAGAAGCGCAGGCCCTGTGCGGTCGTGGTGAAGAGCTTGTCCGCGTCCCGCTCGAGCACGGCCTTGAGCGAACGCCGGCAGTAAAGACCCAGGTCAAAGCCGTCGACGGTACGCCGCAGCTGGTGGAACGGCCCGGCGTTGACGACCGTGTTGTACGGGGACAGCGGCGGGGTGGCCGGGAACACCCACCGGTTGCCCTCGACGACGGCGTCGCCGGTGTTGCTGGTCACCGTCCAGCCCGGCGGCGCGGTGACCGTGAACGCGTGCGGCGCCTTGAGGTCGGGCTGGTCGAAGCAGGCCCACACCCACCGGGCCTGGTCGGGCTCGAAGGACATCCACAGGTAGACCTCGCCGTCGGCCGGGTCGACCGCCCGATGCACGCCGGCGCCGTCGCGGGTGTTCTCCTGCTCGCACTCGACCACCAGCACATTGCTCGCGGCCAGGTCCGGCAGCGCCAGCCGGCCCTCCGCGGCCGGGCCCAGCTCCCGCCCGTTGAGCGTCGCGCGCAGCACGGTCGCGGCCGCGTCGACGAAGCTCGTGGCGCCGGGCTCGGCACACGTGAAGCTGATCGTGGACGTGGTGCGCACCCGGGGACCGTCCGGCAGCTCGCCGAGGTCCACCTCGATGTCGTACCGCTGCACGGCCAGCAGGGCGCCCCGCTCCTCGGCCTCCCCCTGCGTCAGGCTCCGCACACCCATACCGGCCTCCCCGTCTCGCCATTCGGATCTCGGGTTCATTATGTGCGCGCGGTCACCAGTCGTGCAGGGAGCCGTCGAGCCGCCGGGCCACGGGCAGGTAACGCGGCTCGTACGGATAGCGGGCCGCCAGCTCGTCGTCGTACTCGACGCCCAGCCCCGGCTCCTCCGACGGGTGGAGCATGCCGTTCTCCAGGCGCGGGCCGCCGCGGAAGACGTTCAGCGTCTCCTCGGTGTGGCCCATGTGCTCCTGAATGCCGAAGTTGGACACCGCGATGTCGACGTGGACCGCGGCGGCGGTGGAGACCGGGGACAGGTCGGTGGCGCCGTGCGAGCCCGTGCGTACCTGGTAGAGCGCGGCCAGGTCGAAGATCCGCCGCAAGTGGGTGATGCCCCCGGCGTGCACCACGGTGGTCCGGACGTAGTCGATGAGCTGCTCGGTGATCAGCTGCCGCACGTCCCAGATCGAGTTGAGCACCTCGCCGGTGGCGATCGGGGTGGTGGTGTGCTGCCGGATCAGCCGGAAGGCGTCCTGGTTCTCCGCCGGGGTGGGGTCCTCCATCCAGAACAGCCGCAGCTCCTCGACGCTCTTGCCGAAGCGGGCCGCCTCGATCGGGGTGAGCCGGTGGTGCACGTCGTGCAGCAGGTGGATGCCGGACCCGAGCCGCTCCCGCACCGCCGCCAGGTAGCGCGGCGCGAAGTCGAGATAGGCCTCGGTGTCCCACCCCTGCTCGTCGGGCAGCGCGGTGGCGGCCGGCTCGTAGATCGTGCCCTTGCGCACGCCGTAACTGCCGCTCAGGCCCGGCACCGCGGCCTGCGCGCGGATGGCCCGGAAACCCTTCTCCCGGTACGCGTCCACGTCGTCGAGCAGCGCCGGGACGTCCGCGCCGCTGGCGTGGCAGTAGACCAGCACCCCGTCGCGGGAGCGGCCGCCGAGCAGCTGATAGACCGGCAGCCCGGCGACCTTGCCCTTGATGTCCCACAGGGCGACGTCCACCGCGGCGATCGCGGTCATCGTCACCGGCCCGCGCCGCCAGTAGGCGCCCCGGTAGAGGTACTGCCAGGTGTCCTCGATGCGGGCCGGGTCACGCCCGGCGAGCAGGGGCGCCAGATGGTCCCGCAGATAGGCCGCCACGGCCAGTTCGCGGCCGTTGAGGGTCGCGTCACCCAGTCCGGTGACGCCGTCGGACGTCGTGATCCGCAGGGTGACAAAATTGCGCCCGGGCGAGGTCACCAGAATGTCGACACGCTCGATTGTGGCCACAGCTTGTCATACAAAGATCAGTCGGGCAGCGTGTCAATGCGTTCCATGGACAATTCCCGATGAAGAGGTGGGCCGCGATGGAATACATCGCCGCGAAAGATCCGGACGAGGTGACGGCCGCCCTCGCCGACGGGGACACCGTGGTGCTCGCCGGCGGCCAGAGCCTGGTCCTCGACGTCACCAATCACGCGCTGTGCCCGGCCCGGGTGGTGGACATCAACGCCGTCGCCGAGTTCGAGCTGCTGACCGAGACCGAAGGCGTCCTGCGGGCCGGGCCGCTGGTGCGCCACCGCACCTTCGAGTCCGACGCGGTCGGCGGGGCTCTCGGCGCCATGCTGCGCACAGTCGTGCGCCACATCGGACATCCGCCGATCCGGGCCCGGGGCACGATGGCCGGCAGCCTCGCCTACGCGCATCCGGCCGCGGAGTGGCCCGTTCTCGCCGTGATCCTCGGCGCCGAGCTCGAGCTGGTGACCGAGCGGGGGCGCCGCACCGTGCCCGCGGAGCGGTTCTTCACCGGGTCGTTCACGACCGTGCGCCGGCCCGACGAGCTGCTGGCCGAGGTCCGCCTGCCGCTGCTGCCGGCCGGCACGGGCGCCGGGTTCGCCGAGCACCGGCCGGCCCGGGCCAAGTTCGCCGAGACGGCGGCCATGGCGGCGGTCACCGTGGTGGACGGGCTGATCACCACGGCGCTGATCGGCCTGGTCAACGCCGGGCCCTGTCCCGTCCGGGCCCGCGCGGCGGAGCAGGTGCTGCGGGGCGCGCCGTTCAGCGACGCCGCCATCCGCGCCGCCGCCGAGGCCGCCGCGGAGCTCGACGCCGACCTGTCCGCTCTCCCGGCGGGCGACCGGCCCGCCAAGCAGCGAGCCGTCCGGATGCTGACGCGCCGGGCGCTGACCCAGGCACGGGAAGGACTGTGAGGGCATGGTGCGCGTGACCCTGATCGTCAACGACGACCGCCGGGACTTCGACGCGGAGGCCGACGAGCCGCTCGACCGGCTCCTGCGCGAGCGGTGCGGCCTGCCGGGCGTGCGCCACGGCTGCACGGACGGCACCTGCGGGGAATGCACGGTGCTGCTCGACGGCGAGGAGACCCGGTCGTGCACGATCTTCGCCGTCCAATGCGCGGGAGGCTCCTTGACAACGTTGACAAGGTGATTGACCGGCATCAATGTAGGGGAATGCCGAATCCCTCGCGCCGCACCGTTCTCAAAGCCGCGGGCATGTCTCTCGGGCTGAGCGCCGTCCCGAACGCTCCGCTCGCCGCCGGCGAGACGCTTGCCGCCGATGAGACGCTCGCCGCTTACGGCAGCCACGTCGCCGACGGGCGCAGCGTGACGGTGACCAGCGTGGACGGGCAGCAGCTGCGGCTCACCGCCTACGGCGACCACATCGTCCGGGTGCGGGCCGTGCGCAGCGGCGAGACGTTCTTCGCCGACGACCGCTATGAGATGGTCGACCCGGCCGCGCACGCCCGCATGACCGGCCGCCTGAGCGTCGCCGAGACCGGGGACGCGCTCACCCTCACGACCGGCGGGCCGCGGGTGGTGGTGCGCAAGAACCCGTTGCGCCTGTCGTACCACGGCGACGATCTGCTGGCCGGAGAGGACGCCACGCACAGCCTGCGCTGGACCGGCAGTGTGGTGCGGCAGACCTTCGCGCCGGCCGGGGCCGACGAGCGGTTCGTCAAGGCGGGCCACGGGCTCTACGGCCGGGCGCCGCGCGTCGATCGCACCGGCGACCTCGTCGCGCACAACTATCCGCTGGCGTCCAACCACGCGGAGCAGGCGCCGGCGATCGTGCCGCTCTACCTGTCGTCGCGCGGCTACGCGGTCTTCGTCAACACGACCTTCGACACCACGTTCAGCTTCGGCAACGGCGGGGTTTACGAGTTCTCCGCGGACGGGCACGACGCTCCGGGCGTACGGCCGCAATTGGATTATTTTGTCATTTTCGGCCCGGACTTCGCGCAGCTGCTCGACCGCTACACCCAGCTGACCGGGCGGCCGCGTTTCCCGCGCCTCGGTGTCTTCGGGCTGCAGCTGTCGGACAAGAACTTCCCGCGGGTCAGCGACCAGAGTTGGTGGGTCAGCCGGATCACCGGCCTGCGCGACGCCGGCTTCCCCTTCGACGTGCAGGTCAACGACAACCGCTGGCGCGAGGGCTCGGGCGAGTGGGCCGGGTCGTGGTTCGAGTTCAGCCGGCAGCGCTGGCCCGATCCGGCCGGGTTCAAGCGCTGGGCCGACGAGCAGGGCGTGCTCACGACGCTGGACTACAACCGCAACAACTCGAACGAGATGGCCGGGTGGAGCCCGTCCTACAGCTTCGCCCCGGCCGATGTCGCCGGGGTCAGCGACAGCGACGCGGTGCCCGACTGGAGCAACCCCGCCACCCGCGCCTGGCTCTGGACCGTGTTCTGGACCAAGGCGTTCGACCCGCGGCTGGGCTACCCGGGCGACGCCCTGTGGATCGACGAGCCGGACGAGATGGGCCCGATCCCCTACGGTGCCCTCGCCGGCAACGGGCAGCGCTGGTCCGAGCTGCGCAACGCGTTCTTCCTCTACTGCCAGAAGGCGGCCGGCCAGGAGGGCTGGGACCGGGCGATCGGCGCGGCCAAGCGCCCGTGGATCTTCACCCGGGGCGCGACGGCGGGTCAGCAACGCTACGGGCACCTGTGGACCGGCGACATCAATTCCACGTACGGCGAGATGCAGGAGCAGATCCGCGGCATGCTCAACGCCGGGCTGGGCGGCTTCCCGTTCGCCAACATCGACGGCGGCGGCTTCTTCGGCGGCGTCATCTCCGGCGGGCTGTACCGCAACTGGGTGGCGGCCTGGTCGTCGCTGTCTCCGGTGTGGCGGCCGCACTCGAACGGTGACACCGGCACGCTGGGCCCGGCCGCGTCGCGCTGGCCGATCGACCAGGGCGCGGCCGAGCAGGCGGACTTCCTCAAGTACAGCCGGGTGCGGTACACGCTGATGCCGTACATCTACTCGATCGCCCGCACGGCGAGCACCACCGGCCTGCCGATGGCCCGGGCCATGGTGATCGAGCACCAGCACAACCCGCTGGCGTACAGCCACGACCTGCAGTACATGTGGGGCCCGTCGATCCTGGTCATGCCCGTCACCACGGACACCGCCGGCGCCGTGCAGCGCGTGTGGCTGCCGGCCGGCGACACCTGGTACAACTTCTGGTCCGACGCGAAGAACGCCGGCTCGGACACGACCGAGAAGAGCTACGTCACCAGCACCGGCGAAATCATCATGTACGTGCGGGCGGGCGGCATCCTCCCCCGTTACAAGTACGCCCAGAGCACCGCGTGGCTCGACAAGACGCAGCTGGAGCTGGACGTCTACACGGGCCGCGACGGCTCCTTCACGGTCCACGAGGACGACGGTGTCACTTCGCTGCCGGCTTCGTCGGCCACCGAGCTGGCCTTCACCGACGCCGCCCTGCGCGTGACGATCGGTCATCCCGTGGGCACCTATCCGGGGGCGCCGGCGACCCGGCGGTACGTCGTCCGCCTGCACGGACTGCCGGGGCCGGTCGGGATGCGGATCAATGACAGGCCGATCTTGCCCGCCTTCACAAGCGAGGCGGCGGCGATCCTGCACGGCAGCGGCCAGGTCTGGGATGCGGCGCGCAAACTGCTGAGCGTGGTGACGCCGGCTATCGGCGTTGTGACCGGCGGCGGCACCGCGGCCACTGTCGAGCCGAGTGGCGATCTTTTCCCCGCCGTGCAGCCGACGACTGTGTGGGGCGCCGAGGAGGCCGCGCGCTCCGGGGCGGTGCTCGGCTCGCAGCACCCGGGCTACACCGGTACCGGCTACGTCGACTACGTCTCCGACCCCGGCTACGTCGAGTGGACGGTGCCCGTGGCTGCCGCCGGCCCGTACCCCCTGGGGTTCCGCTACGCCAACGGAGGCCCGGCCGACCGTCCCCTGCACATCACGGTCAATGGCACGACCGCGGGGACATTGTCCTTCCCGCCCACCGGCGACTGGCGCACGTGGCGGACGGTGTCGGTGAATGCGGCGCTGCCGACCGGCTCAGCCGTGCGCATCCGGGCCACCGCCACGACCGCCGGCGGCCCGAACCTGGACAACCTCATCATGTCCGTCACAGGGTCAGCGACACGGTCGGCTGCACGTCAAAGGTGACCCGGCCGTAGTCCTCGGCGAGGATGTACGGCGTGAAGTACGGGTGGCGAGTGCCGACGGCGACGTCGCGCCAGAAGCGTTGCAGCGGGTTGTCCCGGGCGAAACCACTCGCGCCGTGCAGGTCGAGCAGGAACTCCATCGCCTCCCGGCACTCCCGGGCGGCCGCCGCCAGCTCGACCCGCCACCTGATCCGCTCGGCCACCGGCACCGCCGCCTCGGCAGGCAACGCATCCAGCGCGCCGGCGACGTCCACAGTGCGTCGCAGGGCCGAGTCGGCCCGCTGCACCGCCTCGGTGAACCAGTAACGCCCGAGGGGCGAGTCCGCGACCCGGGCGTAGGTCGTCGCGTACGGGGCGCGCCCGCCGGCGACCGCCTCCGCGACCACATCTCGCGCTCCCAGTACCGCCCCGATCATCGGTGCGAGCGCGGCCAGACCGCCGGTGAACACAGTGACCGGCGACGGCCTCGCACCGGGCTCGCTCACGAAGTCCTCCGGCACGAACACGTCATCGGCCACCAGGGTGTGGCTGCTCGTGCCGGCCAGGCCCGCCGCCTGCCACGTACGCTCGATCGCCAGCTCCGCGACCGGGAGCAGAACCGGGCGCACCACCGGCGGGGCGGCGCCCGTGAGCGGCACCATCACCATCGCCCAGGCGGCCAGCTCCGACCCGGACGCCATCGCCCAGCGCCCGGAGACACGCAGGCCACCGGGGACGCTGCTGCCGCCGCTGCCCCGGGGCACCCCGGAGGCGCAGACCACCGCGTGCGGGTCGGCCACCAGGGCGGCCCGGGCCCGCTCGGTGGCCATCCGCAGCATCAGCGCCTTGCCCGAGGCGGACAAGCCGGTGACCCACGCGGTCGACGGGCACGCGCGCCCGAGCTCGGCCAGCACCTCCACCAAGGTGCGCAGGTCGGCCTCGTGCCCGCCGTCCCGGCGTGGCACCGTCAGCGCGAACAGTCCCGCGTCGCGCACGGCCGCCACACTGTCCGGCGCCGGTCGGGCTTCGCTCTCGGTCAGCGCCGCGTTCGCCGCGAGAGCCGGCGCGATCGTACGGGCAGCATGGAGCAGCTTCTCGTTCACAGCAGTTGATCGTCCTTCGCACAAGCCTGGATGAACGCCAGACGCGCGCCGTCGGCGGAGCCGGGCTCCGCGGTGTAGACGACAGCGCGGAGGTCGCCCTCGTGAATGGTCATGATGTCGCAGTCGAGCGTGACGTCCCCGGCATCCGGGTGGCGGACCGTGACTTGACAGTCCCGGTGCCGGGTGTCCACCGGCGTCCGCCACAGAGCGGCGAAAGTGGCGCTGGCGGCCCGCAGATCGGTGACCAGATCCGTCAACCAGTCGTCGCCGGGATAGCGCACCGCGGTGGCGCGCAGGTCCGTGACGATCGAGGACCGGAAGCGGATCTGCCGTTCCGTCAGAGGGTGCTCGTCACCGGTGAAGGCACGCCAGGCCATGTTGCGCCCCCGGCCGTCGGCCAGCACCGACGTCGAACACAGCCGTTCCCAGGCGGTGTTCCACGCGAGCAGCGTCCAGGCCGCGTCGAGAACGCAGATCGGGACGTCCCCGAGCCGCTCGAGCAGGCGCCGGGTGCCGGGCCCCACCTCGGCGGGCACCCGGCCGGTCAGGGACGGGACGTGGCCGGCCAGCGCACAGAAGTACTCGTACTCCGGGCGGGACAGCCGCAACGCCCGGGCCAGCGCGTGGAGCACCGCGGCGGACGGCCGGCCATGGCCCTGCTCGAGACGCTTGATGTACTCCGCCGACACCCCGGCCGCGGCGGCCAGCTCGTCCCGTCGCATCCCGGGCGCCCGGCGACGGGTGGGCGGACCGAAGCCATCGCGGGGCGGGGCGGCCCGGTCACGCCACCGCCGGAGGGCCACCCCGAGATCATTGCCTGCGCTCACCCGTCCATGATCGCCCGCGGCCGGCGCGACAGCCTGGCCCAGTAACTACCACGCTCGCCGGACACCACGGCGCCGGGTCGGATCCGGTGCAGGTCGATCTTGGCCGGGAAGGGCGCGGACACCTTCACCACGCCGGTGAAGATCTCGCCGTCGCGGTAGCGGCCGGCCGCCGGGTCGAGAACGTAGGTGTGAACCAGCGGCGCGCCGGTGGCGGCCTGCTCGACGCGCCAGAAGAAAGGAATGCCGGCGCGGCCGTGTCGGTGGGGTCGGCCGGTGGCTTGCGGCCCGGGCGGGACCACCTCGACGACGAGCAGGACGTGCTCGGGGCGCGCCGGCGTGATGTCGAGGGTGTCGGCTCGGTAGACCGTCACGTCGGGGCGGAGGCTGGTGAGCGGCTCGTCGTGCAGCCGGACGTCGAAGCCGGTGTCCGCGTTCCGGTCCGGCCCGGCGGCGGAGTCCAGGGCGTTCGCGAGGAGCCGCGCCCGACGGCGGTGGCGCTCGGGCGGGCGACGGCCGTCCCGTCGACGATCTCGATGCCCGCGCGCTGCTCTTCGGTCCACGTCGCGTACTGGTCGGCGGTCAGCATCTCCCCAGTGATACAGCAGCGACGGCCGCCTGCCGGCACCGGAGGGGGTGACGGCAGGCGGCCGGGGCAGGGTGGGTCAGGCGGCGGCGGGCACGCCGGTCGAGACGGGCTCGAGGGCGTTTTCGAGGATGTCGCGGACGTCGGTCACGGGGTGGACGGTCAGGGCGGCCAGGACGTCGGCGGGGACGTCGTCGAGGTCGGGGGCGTTGCGGGCCGGGATGAAGACCTCGGTGAGGCCGGCGCGCTGGGCGGCGAGGAGCTTCTGCTTGACGCCGCCGATGGGCAGGACGCGGCCGGTCAGGGAGACCTCGCCGGTCATGCCGACCTCGGCGCGGACGTTGCGACCCAGCAGGAGCGACACCAGGGCCGTAGTCATGGTGACGCCGGCGGAGGGGCCGTCCTTGGGCACGGCGCCCGCCGGGACGTGCAGGTGGATCGGGTGGTCCAGCTGCTCCGGGGAGACGCCCAGCTCGTCGGCGTGGGCGCGGACGTAGGAGAGGGCGATCTGCGCCGACTCCTTCATCACGTCGCCGAGCTGGCCGGTGACCGACAGGCCGCCCTTGTCGCCGGGCAGCAGCGACGCCTCGATGTAGAGGACGTCGCCGCCCATCCCCGTGACGGCCAGACCGGTCGCCACGCCGGGCACGGCCGTGCGCTCGGCCGACTCGGGTTCGAAGCGCGGGCGCCCGAGCAGGTCCTTCAGCTCGGGGGCGTCGACGGTCACCGGCAGCTCGCGCAGGGCGACCTTGCGGAACGCCTTCGCGAGGAGCCGCTCGTACGAGCGGACCCCGGCCTCGCGGGTGTAGTTGGCGGCGATCTCGCGCAGCGCGGCGTCGGTGACCGTCACCTCGTCGGCGGACAGGGCGGCCCGCTCGAGCTGGCGGGGCACCAGGAAGTCGCGGGCGATGGCGACCTTGTCGTTCTCGGTGTAGCCGTCGATGGTGATCAGCTCCATCCGGTCGAACAGCGCCTGCGGGATGGTCTCCAGCACGTTGGCCGTCGCGATGAACAGCACGTCGGACAGGTCGAGGTCCAGGTCGAGGTAGTGGTCGCGGAACGTGTGGTTCTGGGCCGGGTCGAGCACCTCGAGCAGGGCCGCCGCCGGGTCGCCCCGGTAGTCGCTGCCGACCTTGTCGACCTCGTCGAGCAGCACGACCGGGTTCATCGACCCCGCTTCCCGGACGGCGCGCACGATGCGGCCGGGCAGGGCGCCGACGTACGTACGCCGGTGTCCGCGAATCTCCGCCTCGTCGCGCACGCCGCCCAGCGCGACCCGCACGAACTTGCGGCCGAGGGTGCGCGCGACGGACTCGCCGAGCGAGGTCTTGCCGACGCCGGGCGGGCCGGCGAGCAGGATCACGGCGCCCGAGCCGCGGCCGCCGACGCTGGTCAGGCCCTTGGACTCGCGCCGCGCCCGCACGCCCAGATATTCGACGATGCGGTCCTTGACCTCGTCGAGGCCGTGGTGGTCGGCGTCGAGCACGGCCCGGGCCGCCTCGAGGTCGGTGGTGTCGGTCGTCCGCTCGCTCCAGGGCAGGTCGAGGACCGTGTCCAGCCAGGTCCGGATCCAGCCCGCCTCGGGGTTCTGGTCACCCGCCTTCTCGAGCTTGTCGACCTCGCGCAGGGCTGCCTCCCGTACGGCATCGGGCAGCTCGGCCCCCTCGACGCGCGCGCGGTAGTCGTCCTTGCCCTCCGCGTCGCCCTCGCCGAGCTCCTTGCGGATGGCCTTGAGCTGCTCGCGCAGCAGGTACTCGCGGTTGCGCTTCTCGACCGACTCGCGGACGTCGGTCTCGATCTTGTCGCTGACCTCGGACTCGGCCAGGAAGTCGCGGGTCCACTCGACGAGCAGCCGCAGCCGGGCCTCGACGTCGGGCGTCTCGAGCAGCTCGCGCTTGCGGTCGTTGGACAGGTAGGGCGCCCAGCCGGCGGTGTCGGCCAGGTCACCGGGGTCGTCGATGGCGCTGACCGAGTCGATGACCTGCCACGCCTCGCGGCGCTGGAGCACGGAGACGACCAGCTGCTTGTACTCGGCGGCGAGCTCGCGCACGTGGGCGGTCGGCGTGCCGGCTGCGACCGGCTCGGCCTCGACCCACAACGCCGCGCCGGGGCCGGTCACGCCGCCGCCGATGCGGGCGCGCACGCCGGTGCGCAGCATGGCCGCGGGCGATCCGCCGCGGGACTTGCCGACCTGGCGCACGCTCGCCACGACGCCGTGCGAGGCGTAGCGGTCCTCGAGCCGGGGCGCGATGAGCAGCTCGGAGCCGGACGAGGTGCGGGCGGCGTCGACCGCGGCCTGGGCGGCCTCGTCGAGCTCGACCTGCACGACCATGCCCGGGAGCAGGACGATGTCGTCGAGGAACAACACGGGAAGTTGCTTGGTGGCCACCGGGTACCTCCGAAAGTTGAGTACGTGCAGCTCAACTTCGGGCCCGGCGATCCTCTTCCGGCGTTCACTGCCAGCGAACAACGGCGGCGTACAGTACACAGAGTTCCTGCTCGACCTCGGGGAGCCTGTTCGTGCGACGTACCGCGGAGTTCGATGCCTTCGGGCCCTACATCTATGAGGTCCGCACCGTCGCGGACCTGCCGCGGCTCTACCGCGACGCCGGCATCGACCCGGCGGCGCACCGGCTCGTCCTCAAGGTGCCGCGCACCATCGAGCGGCGCCACGCCGACCCCGACATGCACCTGTACGACTTCCTGCTCGCCGTCGACGACACGGCGGTCACGGTGCTGCGCCGCCGCGACGACTGGTACGACCGGGCGTACCTGCCGGGCACACAGATCGTCGCCATCGAGGACAGTGTCGCCCTGCTCGACGGCCGGCTGATCCTGCGGGCCGCGTCGGGGGCGGCGACCGAGGTCACGTACAACGCCGTCGACCCGGCCCCGATGCGCCGGATGATCCGGCTGATCCGCGAGCTCTACCTGCCGCCGCGCACCACGCCGCCCGCGCCCCGGGAGCCGGTCACCCTCGGGCGTGAGGACGTGGCGCTGGTCACCGCGTACGAGCTGCTGCTGGACGCCGAGCCGGGCCTGCGCCTGCTCGGGGCGACCGGCCGCGAGGTGGTCGGATCGGCCTTCGGCCGTCAGGTGCGCGGGCTCCCTCTGCTGCGGCCCGTCACGTTGCACGCGGCGATCAGCCTGGCCGACGACCGCGAGCTGCACCTGCTGCACCGCCGCGAGCGGCTGACCCGGGGCGGCACGAAGGTGCACTCGATCGCGCGGACCGTCCTGCCCCGGGCGGGGATCACCGGCGTACGCACCCGGCCGCACGACGCGTACCCGGCGGTGACGATCGTGACCTTGAGCAGCGAGGACGCCGCGCTGGACGTGCCGCTGCGCGCGGGGCCGGCCACGGAAGCCCTGCTCGCCGCCCTCTGAACCATTGGTGAATCCACGTTGCACGGCATTCACCCGGCCGGGTGATCACGGCCCGAGGATGAGCAGCGAGGCCGTTTAGGGCTATCGGAGCAGGGCACCAGAATTGGTGTCAAGGCAGCAAGAAAGCACTGCTTCCCGCCATTCCCCAATGGGATGGAATCCCCTCCGGAAGGAATTGCCGTGATGACGCAGAACGATCTCGCACGCCTCAACGACGCCGTTGTCTACGACAATGACGGCGACAAGATCGGCTCGGTCGGGCAGGTCTATCTGGACACCGACACCGGCGCCCCCGAGTGGGTGGCCGTGCGCACCGGGCTGTTCGGCACCAAGGAGACCTTCGTGCCGCTGCAGCGGGCCAGCGTCAGCGAGGACCGGATCACCGTGCCCTACGACAAGGCCACGGTGAAGGACGCCCCGCGCATCGACCCGGACGGCGAGCTCAGCTACACCGAGGAGAACGAGCTCTACAGCTACTACGGCGTGCAGTCCGGCGGCGCCGAGTCCGGCAGCAGCACCCAGCGCACCGGCACGGTCACCGGCGAGGCCGGCGGCTACGAGCGGGGCAGAAGCTACGAGCAGAGCGCAGGCTACGAGCGCACCGCGGGCCACGACCGCGGCGACGACAACGCGATGACCCGCTCCGAGGAGCGGCTGGTCGCGGACACGCGGACCGAGCAGGCCGGCCGGGCGCGCCTGCGCAAGCACGTGGTCACCGAGAAGGAGCAGGTCACGGTGCCGGTCGCGCACGAGGAGGTACGCCTGGAGCGCGAGCCGATCACCGAGGCCAACCGCGGCGACGCGTACGCCGGGGCCGACATCACCGAGGCGGAGCACGAGGTCACGCTGCGCGCCGAGCGCCCGGTGGTCGACACCGAGGCGGTCCCGGTGGAGCGGGTGCGGCTCGGCAAGGAGACCGTCCGCGACGAGGAGACCGTCACCGGCGAGGTCCGCAAGGAGCGGATCGACTTCGACGGCCCCGACGCCACCCGGCGCTGACCGGTTCTTCCGTACGGTGCCGCCGGCCCTGGCGGCACCGTACGGCTCCCCCTTTTTCCCACGACCGGCGGAGGCGACATGATTCCCGGACAGCCGCAGGCGGATGCCACCGACGACGCGATGACCCGCTCGGAGGAGCGCCTGGTCGCCGGCACGGAGGTCCACGAGACCGGCCGCGCCCGGCTGCGCAAGCACGTGGTCACCGAGGACGTGCAGATCACCGTCCAAGTGCGCCGCGAGGAGCTCCGGCTGGAGCGCATCCCGGTCGGTGAGCATGCGCGTACCCCCGTCGCGGACCCGGACGCCATCGGCACGGTCGAGGAGTTCGGCGGCCCCGACGGTGGCGTGATCTTCGAGGTGGTCCTGCACGAGGAGCGCCCGGTCGTGACCACCGAGGTCGTGCCGGTCGAGCGGGTGCGCCTGAGCAAGCTCGTCGAGACCGAGAACCACATCGCCACGGGCGAGGTCCGCAAGGAGCGCATCGAGGCCGACCTGCCCGGCCGCCCGCCGATGACCTTCGGCTGAGCCGGGGCGCGTGGTCAGTCCAGGCCGGTGCGCCCCTCGGCCCAGTACGCCTTCCCCTGTACGCGGCCCGGCCGGCACTCCCAGCTCCGGCTGTCCCGCCGCACCGCGTGCACGGTGGCCGCGTCCCCGGTGACGACAAGGGTGAACGGCGTGGCGACCGCGGCATCCCGCGCCCGGCGCAGCAACTCGGCGCGGTCGGTCGTCCTGGCCACGACCGTCGCCGGCCCGGCGAACCCGAGACCGGTCAGCACCTTCTCCACCTCGCCGGGGTCGCGGGCCTCGAGGACGTGCGTCACGTCGGCGGTCACGGTTCGCAGGGCACAGGCCAGCGCCACGCTCGACTCGTCACCGACGAACACGACGGGACCAGCCACCTCGGACAGGTCGATCGACCGGCGCGGCCCGAACACCTGACACGTCTCGCCGGACGCCACCCGGCCGAACCATTGCGCCGCGGGACCGCTGCCGTGCGCGAAGGCGAGCAGATCCGTCGCACCCCGGTCGCCGTCCCAGCCGATCGGCGTGTACGTGCGAAAAGCGGACCGCAGCCGGATCTGCAATTTCGCCCCCGGCGTCCACGCCGTTCTCCGGAAGCTTTCGGCCGCCAGTGTCACCCGCGTGAAGGCCGGCGTGAGACGCTCGACTCCGGTGACCTGAACAGCGCGCGGCAGAGCGCCCAGATCGGCCAGAAGATCGGATAGCCGGGTCATTTTTCTCCATTCCGCCCTTCGGTCGGCCCATTCCGAGATCGACTTTAGAGAGTGCCGCTCACCCGCCCCACCGGTGCGCCGCCACGGCATACCGGAAAGCCGCCACGTCCCTTGACGCCATCGAGAGCCACCTATACGTTACGGAAGTTCGGCCCATAAGTTTCCGAAACTTCCGGAGTCTCCCATGCGGTCGCTGCTCGCTCTCCTCCTGGTCGCTCCCCTGCTCGCCGTGCCCGCCGCCGCCGAGGCCCAGGCCCAGGCCAAGACCCAGGCTCAGGACGGATATGTCGCCTTCCACCCGGGACCGGGCCGCTTCCCGATCGTGGCCGGCCGGCATGCGGCACCCGTCGTGGTCAGCACCGCCGACCACGCCGGCGTCATCCGGGTCGCCGACGACGTGCAGACCGACATCGAGCAGGTCACCGGCGTCCGCCCGGCCGTCGCCCACGATCGCGTACCCGCCGGCAGCCAACCGGTGATCATCGGCACGCTCGGCAAGAGCCCGCTGATCGACCGGATCGTCGCCCGCGGCAAACTCGACGTCCGCACCCTGCGTGGCAAGTGGGAGACCACGATCGAGCAGGTCGTGACCGATCCGCTGCCCGGCGTCAGGCGCGCGTTCGTCATCGCGGGCAGCGACCAGCGCGGCACGATCTACGGCGCCTACGACCTGTCGCGCGCGATCGGCGTCTCCCCGTGGCAGTTCTGGGACGACGTGCCGGCCGCCCGCCACGACGCCGTCTACGTGCTGCCGGGCCGGCACACCCAGGGCACTCCGGCCGTACGCTATCGGGGCTTCTTCATCAACGACGAGAACCCGGCCACCGGCACCTGGGCGCCCGGCTACTTCGGGCCCGGCAAAGCGCCCGGCCATCCGGGTGGGCTCAACGCGGCGTACTACGCGCAGGTCTTCGAGACGATGCTGCGGCTCAAGGCGAACTATCTGTGGCCGGCGGTGTGGGGCCGCGCGTTCGCCGAGGACGACCCGCTCAACCACGCCACCGCCACGCTCTACGGCGTCGTCATGGGCACCTCGCACGAGGCGCCGATGATGCGCGGCATCGAGGAATGGAACCGGCATCCCACCGGCACCGGGGAATGGAGCTTCATCCGCAACCGGGCGGCCATCGAGGCGTACTGGCGCGACGGCGCGCAGCGGATGGCCGACCAGGACATCGAGGGCGTCATCACGCTCGGTATGCGCGGCAACGGCGACACCAGCCTGCCCGACGGCGACGGCATCGAGCTGATGAGCGACATCATCGGCACCCAGCGGCAGATCCTGCGCGACACCGGGCTCATCGACCGGCCGCAGGTGCAGACCCTCTACAAGGAGGTGCAGCGCTACTGGGACGAGGGCTACCGGCCGCCGGACGACGTGACCGTGGTCTTCTGCGACGACAACTGGGGCAACCTGCGCAAGCTGCCCGCCGGCGAGCAGCGCAGCGGCGGCTACGGCATGTACTACCACTTCGACTACGTCGGGGTGGGACGCAACTACAAGTGGGCCGACACGGTCAATCTCACCAACACGTGGGAGCAACTGCGGCTGGCGTACGGCAAAGGGGTGGACCGCCTCTGGATGGTCAACGTCGGCGATCTCAAGAACGAGGAGGTGCCCACGCAGTTCTTCCTCGACTACGCCTGGAACCCTTCGCTGACCCCCGGGCCGTGGTTGCGTACCTTCACCGCGCAGAACTTCGGCCCGCACCTGGCGCCCGCGGTCGCCGCATTGCTGCACGACTATGCGACATTGCAGTCGCGCCGCAAGCCGGAACTGCTCAACCGGAGGATCACCGGCTCCGGGGCGAGCATTACCTACGACGACCGCAACACTCCGTTCAGCCTGACCGCCTATCGCGAGCTTGACCGGGTCACCGCGCAATGGCAGGCCCTCGCGGCCCGCGCCGAACGGCTCCGCGGCCTCGTCCCCGCCGCCTGGCAGGACGCCTTCTACCAATTGGTCTACTACCAGATCAAAGACACCGCCATCGTGTACGCACTTCGACAGGCGCAATTCACGAACATCGAGTACGCCCGCCAGGGCCGCGCCGCCACGAACGCGCTCGCCGACCGGGCCGAGGCATTGTTCGCCCAGGACCAGGCCATGACTCACTACTACAACTCGACGCTGGCGGGCGGGAAGTGGAAGGGCTGGCAGACGCAGCCGAAGATCGGCTACGGCGACGTCGAGCGCTACGGTCCCAACGCGCCGTGGCAACAGCCCGAGCTCAACAACGTCGCCCTGCCCGACGCGATCTACCCGCACCTGCAGCGGATTGACGTGCCCGAAGCAGCCGCGCTGGGCGTGGCCCTCGACGGCGGCGACCCCGTGACCCTCCCCGAGTTCAGCCCGTGGCAGGCGCAACCGCGGCAGTACATCGAGGTCTACAACAAGGGCACGACCGCCTTCCGGTACGCCATCACCGCCGCCCAGCCCTGGGTCCACGTCACGCCGGCGTCCGGTCGCGTCACCGACCAGGTCCGCGCCACGGTGACCGTCGACTGGCGGCGCGCGCCGGCCGGTGTCTCCACGGTGCCGATCACGGTGACGGGCGCCGGGAGCTCGTACACCGTGCAAGCGCCCGTGCGCCGCCCGGCCGTGCCTGCCGCCGGTTTCCTCGAGGCGAACGGCTACGTCGCCATGGAAGCCGACCACTACACGCGCAAGGCCGGCGACTGGGAACTGCTGCGGGACATCGGGCGTACGGGCAACGGGCTCACGCCGCACAGCCCCGGCGCCCGGCTCGACTACGACATGACATTGACCACCACCGGCCCCGTACGCGTCACCGCGTACCTGTCCCCGCGCAACAACGTCCTGCCGACCCCGGGGCTGCGTTACGCGGTCTCGCTCGACGGCGCGACTCCCCAGGTCGTCGACATCATCGGGGCCACCGGATCGGACGACACCACGATGAACACGCAGTGGGCCAAGAACACCTCCGACAACATCAACAAGACCACCACCGTGCACACCGTCACCCGGCCCGGGCGGCACACGCTGAGCTTCCACATGGTCGACCCGACCGTCATCGTGCAGCGGCTGGTCGTCGAGACGGCTCCGCTGCCGTACAGCTATCTCGGTCCGCCGTCGAGCAGGCGCGCCTGATGCGCCGGCGTAGCCTGCTCGGGCTCGGCGGGGCGGTGTTCCTGCCGCTCCCCCGGCCGTCGTCGCGCCGGGCGCGCTGGGTGCACACGTGGGTGGCCATGCCACAGCTCACCGAGCCGAACAACCTGCCGCCCGCGCCCTTCACCGGCCCGGACTCGGTGCTGGTGGACACCACGATCCGGCAGACCGTGCACACCTCGATCGGCGGGACCCGGCTGCGCGTACGCTTCTCGAACGCCTTCGGCGGCGCCGAGCTCCCCATCACCGCCGCCGCCGTGGCCCTGCCCGCCGGGGGACGCGCCGGGGTCGCTGACGTCCAGCCCGGCACCGGCCGGCCGCTCACCTTCGGCGGTCACCTGTCCACCGTGGTGCCCGCCGGCGCCCAGGTGGTGTCCGACCCCGTCGACCTGCCGATCGCTGCCCGCGCCAACCTGACCGTCACCACCTACCTGGCCGCCGGGCAGCAGACGCTGAGCCTCACGTCCCACCCCGGCTCACGGACCACCAGCCACCTGCTCGCCGGCGACCACCACGGCGCCACCGACCTGCCCGGCGCGACGCCGGTCGACCACTGGTACCTGATCAGCGGCGTCGAAGTGCGCGCCGACGCCCGCGCCCTGGTCATCGTCGGCGACTCGCTGACCGACGGCCGCGGCTCCACCACCAACGGCAACGACCGCTGGCCCGACCAGCTTCAGCCCCGGCTGCCCGGCGTGGCCGTGCTCAACCAGGCCGCCGGCGGCAACCGGGTCCTGCACGACGGCCTCGGCCCGAGCGTCCTCGCCCGCCTCGACCGCGACGTGCTCGCCCTCGGCGCCGTCAGCCGGCTGCTCCTCTTCGAGGGCGTCAACGACATCGGCACCGCGCCCGCCACCGACGCCGCCCAGCAGCAGGTGGTCGCCGACCTGATCGCCGCCTACCGCCAGGTGATCGTCCGCGCGGAGGCCCGCGACATCGCCACGATCGGGGCGACGATCACCCCGTTCGGTGGCAACGCCGGCTACGACGACCCGGGCGGCCTGCGTGAACGCTCCCGCCAGGCGGTCAACCACTGGATCCGTCGCAGTGGCGCTTTCGCCTCGGTGATCGACTTCGACGCGGCCGTCCGCGACCCCGCCGAGCCGCGCCGCCTGGCCCCGGCCTACGACACCGGCGACGCCCTGCACCTCAACCCCGCCGGCTACGCCGCCCTGGCCGCTTTCTGTACCGGGCGGTTAAGATAGGGGGATGGCGGAGCAGACGAAGGAACGCGGACGGCCCCGGGGCTTCGACGCGGACGCCGCGCTGGACAGGGCCGTCGAGGTCTTCTGGAAGCACGGCTACGAGGGCGCGTCACTCGCGGACCTGACCAGCGCGATGGGCATCAACCGGCCCAGCATGTACGCGGCGTACGGCAACAAGGAAGCACTGTTCCAGCGGGCCGTCGCGCGCTACGCCGAGGAGGACATGGCCTATGCGCGGGCGGCGCTCGAGCAGCCGACGGCGTACGCGGTGATTGCGAAGTTCCTGCACGACAACGCCGACGCGGTGACGCGTACCGATCGCCCGGCCGGCTGCCTGTCGATCCAGGGCGGGCTGGCCTGCGGCAGTGACAACGGCCACGTCTCGCAATTTCTGGCCGCGAGCCGGCTCGCCGGCGAAGGGGCTTTGGCCGCCCGCCTGGCCCGCGCGGTCGACGAAGGCGACCTGCCCGGAGGCACCGACCCGGCGGCCCTCGCCCGCTATGTCATGACGGTCAGCGAGGGCAACGCCGTGCACGCCGCGGCGGGTGTCGACCGGGCCGAGTTGCACGCCACGGTCGACATCGCGCTGCAGGCGATCCCCCGCTAGCTTTCCCGGGTCAGAGCCGCCAGCTCACGCCACTCGGCCAGGGGGAGGCCGCTCGCGCCCGGCGTGCGGAGGACGTGCAGCGCGACGTGGTCGGCGCCGGCGTCGCGGTGCTCGCGGACCCGGCGGGCGATGTCCTCGGCGCTGCCGTGCGCGACCACCGCGTCGATGAGCCGGTCACTGCCGCCGGGAACGAAATCCTCGTCAGTGAAGCCGATGCGGCGCAGGTTCTGCTGGTAGGTCGGGAAGCCCAGGAACATCCCGATGCCGGCCCGCGCCGCCGCACGCGCCCGCTCCGGATCGGTGTCGAGCACGACGGCCTGGTGCGGCGCGAGGAAGGGCTCCGCCCCGACCCGCTTCCGCTGCTCGGCGACGTAACCGGGCGTCACCAGGAAGGGATGCCAGCCGCCCGTACGCGCGGCGGCGAGGTCCACCATCCGCGGGCCGAGCGCGCCGAGCAGCAGCCGTTCCCGGGGCAGCACCGACGCGTCGATGTCGTCCAGGTAGTGCTTCATCGTGGTGAGCGGGTTGCCGTAGTCGAGGCCACGCGCGCGGGCACCGGCCGGGCTGCCGATGCCGAGACCGATCACGGTACGGGCGCCGTGCGCGCGATCCAGCTCGGCCACGCGCCGGCTCAGCTCGGCGGGCGTCTGTCCCCAGATGTTGAGAACGCCCGTGACGACCCGGCTGCCCGGCGCCGCGGCGAGCAGCTGGTCGACGTCGTCGAGCACGCCGGTGCCGTCGAGACCCGGCAGCCACAGCGTCTTCCAGCCGAGCTCGCCCAGCTCCGCCGCGGCGTCACGGACGGCCGGGCGGGCGGCCCCGCGCAGCTCCATGCTCCACACACCCACACGATCCGACATCATTCGCCTCCCTCTTTCTGTACCCCTCGGTACAGTAACACGTCGAACGCCGGGTGATCGCCGCGCATTCCTTCGTCCGCTGCCCGTTCCGCAGCCCGCGGCTGCCCGTTCCGCAGCCTGCGGCCGCCCGTTCCGCAGCCGCCCGGCCATTTCGTAGCCCGCCGCCTATCGCGTGAGCCTCCGCACGTGGCCTTGGGCGTCCTAGGAACCTGGGTCGTTTTCATGCCAAACGTCACCGACATGGAGGACATATGTCATGTTGCGTCGTTTCCTGCGTCGGTTCGAGGCAGAATGACATGGCGAGACGGGCGGCAGTGCGAGCGGAAAGCGGGAGGGAGGTGTGGATGGGCGATGTGGACATGGCCGCGGTCCTGGCCACGAGTTCCCAATTGCGCGACCTCGCTGCTGAGCTTTGCGAGCGCGCTCATGAGGCCCAGCAAGCGTCGGCTGCTGCCTGTGAGCGGTCCCGCCGAGCGAGTCGCGGCGGGACGAGCTCTTCCCCGCCGCGCGGGCGCTGAGATCCCTCAGCCGCCGCCCTCATACGGGCAGCGCTCTCGCAGGGGCAGCGCTTTCATACAGTGGGCTCTCACACGGCGGGCTCTCACACTGGGGGGCTATTACACCGTCGGTGCGCAGCCCTTCGGGGCGCCGAGGGCGTCGACCAGGCGGGTGGCGGCGCGGGCATGCTTCGCGTACGCCTCGGGGTGGGCCGACACCTGCACGGCCTGCGCGGCCTCGGTGAGCCGCATCTCCCGCCACCCCTCGACGGCGAGCAGCCCGTCGTAGAACTTGCCGGTCTGATACTCGGGATCGGCCAGCTGCCGCGGCGTCCCCCAGCCCTGGCTGGTCCGCTGCTGGAACAGCCCGACCGAGTCCCGGTCGCCCCCGCGCAGATTCCGCAGCCGCGACTCCTGAATGGCCGTCGCCACCGCGATGACCTGCCCCTCCACCGGCACCCGCCGCTCGCTGCCGACCGTCACGATGAGCCGCGCGTTGGCGAGCTGCTCCTTGCTCCAACCAGCCGGAGTGGACACCGCCGGCGCCGGCGCACAAGCCGCCGCATCGGTGCGGACCAACGGACTGAGAACAAAACCGGCCAGCACAGCCACAGCAACAACGAACAACGCACGCACGACGTGAAAGACCTTCCGGGGTGGGGAGCCCGGCGAAGGATACAGGGCGGCATTCCCTCACCCCGACCCATCCACCACGCGCCCCCGGCGACGCCGCTGCCCGCCGCCCGAAACACCCACGCCCCGACCGCATCCAACCCGGCCCCCACCGCCGAACTACCCAACAGTGACACCAACGCCACCACGCTCGGAGCGGGCATCAACGCCTCGGGACCGCGCCGATGCCCGCTCCGCCACACCGATGCCGAAACGCTCCCCCAGCGCCTCAGCCCCCGGATGCCCGCCGACCGCCACAAGCACCTCGAGCGGCAGAAACGACAACCTCAACCCGCACGCGGACCGCACCAGGCGCCCCACTTCCGTCCACCTCCGCTGAATGCTCTCCTCAAACGCCGGAGCACACAGCGTGACCGCCACCTGCCGACACCGGCCGCTGCGCAGCAAGCTCTCCCCCAGCGCCAGCACCCGCATCGGCTCACTGGTTCGCCGGAACGGACACCCACCCTCCGCCGCCCAGAAGCCGTCAGCCCGCAACGACGGCCAGCTCGTCGTCGCTCGCGAAGATCATCAGCTCGGCGGGCGTCTCGATGTCCGGCACCAGCCGTGCGGTGGGGCAGTCCCGCCCGGCCGGCCAGTCGCAGGAGCCGCTGCCACCGGTGGCCCTCCGGCGTGAGATCCTGCCAGTCGAGCCGGTCCTCGACAGCGGAAGCCAGCTCACCGACTCCGGCCCCGGCCCGGTGGCGCGCCGCCAGGTCGACCAGATGCCGCCCGATGAAGGCCCGCCCGGTAGGACTGAGCCCACACCATGCCGCCCGGCGCGCACGTGGAAGCACCGCTCGTGGTCGTGCTCGTCCCAGCAGTCGCTCAGCTCGAACAGCTCTTCCGCCCGACGGACCCACGTCTCCCAGTCACCGCCCTCGGCCCGCGCGGCGAAATCGTCATCGAGCCGCCCGAACGTGGTCGCGAGCAGCCCGCAGTCGCCGATCGTCAGCTCGACGCCGGCCGGCGCCAGGTGCGGAACCAGGCCGAGACGCGGATACCAGAGCCGTCGCAGTTGTCGGCAGCAACCGGCGCGAATGTCGCGCCCGCGACTGCATGAGCACGAAGCGCCTATCCGGCATCGAACGCCTCCACCACCCGGCGCAGTTCGTCGTTCACGTAGTAGCCGTGCCCGTCCAGCAAAGTGCGCATTTCCGCCAACGCCGCCGGCCCGTTCTTGCCCGTTCGCAGCATGGCGTACCGGGCGGCCACCGCCGGCGTGCGGCTCTGCCCCGCCGCGCAATGCAGCAGCACTTTGTGCCCCTCCTCGCGCAGCTCGGCCACCGCCCGAGCGGCCTGGTCCACCGTGAAGGCCGTGTTCGCATTGGCGCCCGCCTGATCGACCAGCCACACCTGCACCTGGTTCTCCGCGGGCACCGACGCGAATTGCTGCACCCCCACCCGGCACAAGGAAACCACCGCGTCGATGCCCTCGACCGGCGTCATCAAATTGCCGAGCACCACTCCCGCGTCGTCGGGATGCGCCGCCGCCAGGGGACGCGGAAGGGGCGGCTCCATCCGGTCGGCCCCGGGCCATCCGACCCGATCCGGCTTGCCGTCCGCGGCGGTCAGCAAACCCATTCGCATCAGGTCGGCGGCCCGGTTGCGCTCCCAGCCGTGCACGGCTCGCTGCCATTTCAGGGGTACGCCCGAAGCGCCCCACCGCGCGCCGAGCAACGCCCCGGCGATGGCCGCCACGGTGTCCGTATCGTTTCCCGCGCCGACGGCCGCGTACAAGGCGTCGCGCAGATGGTCACACGCGAACGACGGCTTTCCCGGATCGTCGGCCGGCACCGGTGTCCGGACGATCGCCGACCACGCCGCCTGCAAGGCCGTGACGACGAAACCGTTGTTCGGGAAATGCCGTGGCTCGTGCTGTTCCGCCTCGTCGAGCCAGCCGGCCCATTGGTCGCGGCGCTGCTCGGGAATCAGTTCGAGCCCCCGGCGTACCCCGTCGAAAGTGCCGTGCACGACCGCGTGCCGGACCCCTTCGCACCACAGCACGCACCCGTCGGCGGCCAGATCGTCGAAATGCGTCAGCTCGCTCACCGCCCGCGCGGCCTCCGCCATGGCCACCGGATCGTCCAGGTACGCGAGCGCGACAATTCCGGTCCGCATCAGCGACCCGTTCCCGGCGCTGCGCCCGGTCTCCTCGTGCAACGCCCGGCCCGCCTCCCGCATGGCGGCGCCGAGCCCTTTCGACCCGTGCCGCCGCACCTCGGCGATCACGCGGCTCGTCTGAATCCCCACATCGGTCGCACCCTCGGTCCGCCACCGCACGAAATTGGCGGCGATCCGATCGAGCGCATCGGCCTCCCGCAGATCCGCCCCGGTCGCCGCGACCTCCGCAATGCACACCGCCATCTGCGTGTCGTCGCTGTACTCCCCCGGCGCGTAATCCCCGAGCCCACCCCCGCTCATCCGCGGCGCCTGCCCTTCCGGCGGCGGCGACGAGAACTCGTACGGAACCCCGAGCGCATCCCCGCAAGCCGCCCCGAGCAGCACCCCGGCCGCCCGATCGCTCTGCATCGCCGTCAGCATTCCCACGTCCACCCTCTCGCGCCGGTTCACCTCTCTTGGCACATCCTCCGCGAAAAGTCTCCGGCAGCACCGACGACGTGGCCGAGGCGGCGGCCACCGATGGGACCGCCGCCGCTGGCACGGGATTGTTACTGGGCGGCCGCGTCGACGACCTGCTTGTAGCGGGCGGCCGAGTTCGGGTTGGGGGTCGCCGGGTAGACGTTGGATTTCCAGCCGTCCGGGTTGGTGTCGTTGAAGTAGGAGACGAAGGCGATCGAGCCCGGCTTCGCGCTGTTCTTCGCCTTCAGCCAGTTGTAGGCGTACGTCAGGAACTTGGGGTTGTCGCCGCCGGAGTGGTTGGCGGCCGTGTCGCGGGAGATGACGCCGAATTCGGCGAGGGCGAAGGGGAGGCCCTTGGACTGGGCGAAGTCGTACCAGAAGTTCCAGCCGTACGTCTTGGTGAAGTGGTTGTTCGCGCCGGCGTCGGTGGTGAAGGGCTCCCACCAGTCGTAGGAGTCGATGGCGATGACGTCGGCCTTGCCGTCGACGAAGAGGGAGCGCGGGTCGGCGACGGTGCCGTTGTTGCTGACGCCCTCGTTGGGGTTGAAGACGATCTTGAGTCCGGGGGCGGCGCCGCGGATCAGGTCGACGGCGCGGGAGTACTGGTTGCGCCAGGTGGTGGCGTTGGTGGCGTGGGAGAAGCAGCAGTTCATCTCCCAGCCGAGACGGACGTAGCCGTCGGGGTCGACGTCGGCGATCGACCGGGCGAGCTGCCGCCACTGGGCGTCGGTGCCGTAGTCGCCGTCCTCGGTCCACAGCGGCACCGACAGGATGAAGTCGTCGGTCGCCTGCTGGAAGGTGCTCGGCACGGTGTCCGCCCACCAGGTGTTGAGCTGGATGTTCCAGTTGTCGCGGGTGGTGAACGCCACGACGTTGTCGACCGGGCGGCCGCGCCACTCCTGGAAGTTCTCGGCCTCCTCGCTGCTGTGGGTGAAGAAGCCGCCGTCGGACCAGGGCAGGCCCGAGCGGTGGGCGCTCGCCGGGTCACCGGTGACCAGGGCGCTGTCGAAGGTGATGGACGAGCCGCCGGTCGATGCCGGGTTGCGCCGGCTGGTCATGGTGAGCACCAGCGTGTGCGGGCCTTGCGCCAGCACCGGCGAGGTGTAGACGTCCACCGTCTCCGATGTCGGCGTCGCCGCGTAGAAGTCGACGTCCGTGGCAGCCGCGCTGTCGATCTTTGCCGTCGCGATGGTCGCCCACGGCTCCTTCATGCCGAAGAGCGTGATCTGCGAGCCGGTGAACCGTACGGCCGCCGTCGAGCCGGCGGTCGACGTCCAGCGGAAGCTGTTGTCCGACGCCGCGCCGCAGTTGCCCGAGCAGGGGTTCCAGCCCGTGGAGAACTGCACCTGCCCGGAGTTGGTGTCCTCGATGAGCGTGGTCGTGGTCGCCGCCGAGGCGGGCGTGGCGGCGAACGCCCCGCCCGCCGCCACGACGACGGCGGTCAGACCGGCCAGGATCCTGTGTGCTCTCACCTGATGTGCCCTCCTGCTGACGAATCAGTGACAGCAGGAGGCTAGGAACCGTCCGTACAGCGGTCGTACATTCGCGGGGTCAGCGGGCCCCGGTGATCGCGGCCCGGCGGCGGGCGAGCGCGTCGACGCTGGCCGCCACCAGCAGGATGAGACCGGTGACGATGTACTTGGTGCCGGCGCTGTAGCCCAGCAGGCCCATGCCGTTGTCGATGACGGCGATGACGGCCCCGCCGACGACCGCGTTCAGCACGCGCCCCTTGCCGCCGAAGAGGCTGGTGCCGCCGATGACGGCCGCCCCGACCGAGTAGAGCAGGATGTTGCTGCCGCCGGTGTTCGGGTCGACCGAGCTGGCCCGGCTGACCGCCATGATGCCGCCCACCGCGGCCATGAACGAGCCGATCACGAAGACCGAGACCCGGATCCGGTCGACGGGGATGCCGGCCCGGCGCGCGGCTTCGGCGTTGCCGCCGACGGCGTAGACATGCCGCCCGTACGCGGTGCGGCCGAGCACGAAGCTCCACAGCACCAGGAACGCGGCGATGATCGGCACGACGATCGGCACGCCCTTGAGCGAGTTGATCGCGGGGTTGACCGCGCGCTCCTGGGTCAGCACGGCGGTGGCCGCCAGCACGAGGACCGCGAGGAGTCCCACGCGCAGCGCGACGATGCCGATCGGGTCGGCCGGCAACCCGCGGACCAGTCGCGCCCGCAGCCGGGCGGCCTGATTGATCGCGTACGCGATGACGGCCGCGACCGCCAGCCCCCAGCTCCACCCGACCGGTACGTTGCTGTTGTTCAGCGCCACGACGAAGTCGTCCCGGATCGAGATGTTCTTGCCCCCGCCGAGCAGGACGAGCAGGATCCCCTGGAAACCGAGGAACGCGGCCAGGGTGACCACGAACGACGGGATCCCGACCTTGGCCACGAGCAGCCCGAGTCCCAGGCCGATGAGCGTGCCGGTGGCCAGCGCGGCCGGGATCGCGACGGACCACGGCAGTCCTTGCTCGGTGAGCAGGATGGCCATGATCGCGCCGCACACGCCGCTGGCGAAGCCGGCCGACAGGTCTATCTCGCCGAGCAGCAGCACGAAGACCAGGCCCATGGCGATGAAGACGACCTGGGCGCCCTGGGTGAACAGGTTGGCGAAGTTGAGGGCGCTGAAGAAGGTGTCCCGGGCGAGGCCGAAGATCAGGCACAGCACGACCAGCCCGAGTACGGCCGGCAGGGTGCCGAGGTCGCCGCCGCGGACGCGGTCCCACGACCGGTGCACATAGCCGGTGACGGTCGTCACGAGTCACCTCCGTTGCGGCCGGCGGTGATCAGCTCGACGACCTGGGACTGCGTGACCTCGGTCCGGCGTACCTGGGCCACCATGCGGCCGAGAAACAGGGTGGCGATGCTGTCCGCGACGGCGAAGACGTCGTTCATGTTGTGCGAGATGAGCACCACGCCGAGA
>NZ_JAUZQD010000030.1 GCF_030709675.1 Symbioplanes lichenis | reverse complement strand
CGCTGCCCGCTGCCCGCTGCCCGCTGCCCGCTGCCCGCGGCTGGTTGTCGCGATTGCCGTTGTCCACGCCGGCTACTCACTGCCCCGCGCCCGATGTCCGTGCCGGCCGTTCATAGCCACGCGTTCGCTGCCCTGCGCGCGCCGCCGGCCGCTTCGTATTCGCCGCCTTCGCCGTGGCGCCTCGTGCCGGTGCTCGGCTCGTGCCCGTGCTTACCCCGCGCCCGCGAGCTTGCCGTCCGTCGTCCGCCGCTTCTCGCTTGGGGCGCGGCTGGCCGGCGTTGGCCGTCTGTGGGCCGCGTTGCCGCCGTTTGGGCCGGCGTCGTTGCTCCACGTGTTCGTGGGCTGGCGGGCCTCGGCGGGGCGGGGCTGGTCAGCGGCGGGTGGTGGAGAGGGTGACGAGGTACTGGCCGCCGCCGGTGTCGACTGTGGCGGTGAGGGGGAGGTTGGGGGTCAGGCGGGAGAAGCGGTCGACGAGCCAGTCTGCTGCCTCTTGGGCGTCCTTGCGGGCGGGGCAGCGGGCTACCAGTTCGCGGCCGCCCTTGCGGTCGAGGCGGTCGGCGACGGTGATCAAAGGGGCCGGTTCGAGGACGTTGAGGCGGTCGGGCCACGGGATGACCACTTTGACGGCGCCCTTGCGGGTATTGCAGGCGCGGTGGGCGAGGCGCTCGGGGAGTTTGGACTTGCGGTCGGCGGTGCGGCTGTCGACGCTGGGGCCGCGGGGGTCATTGACCGGCATGGCGGGGTCGACCGGCTCGTCGCAGACCCAGCAGCGCCAGCCGTCGCGCTCGGCGACGTCCTGGAGGGTGCTCATCCGGACAAAATAGCCGGAGAGCTCATCCGCGCCAGGCGGCAGGGACCTCGTCCGCACGAAGCAGCCGGGGGCCACGGGCAGACAACGCAGCCGGGGACCACGGCTGGACAGGGCAGCTGGGGGCCACAGCTGGACAGAGCAGCCAGGGGCCACAGGCAGACAACGCAGCCGGGGCCACAGCTGGATGGAGCAGCCAGGGACCTCGGCCGGACGGGACTGGGCGGGACGCTCAGTGGGGGTAGGCGCGGGGGATGCGGGGGGAGATCTCCTCGCGGAAGGCGGTGATGCGGCTGGTCACCTGGCGGCGGCCCCAGGTGTTCTCGAGGCGGTCCAGGTAGAGGCAACGGGCGGCCAGCTTGGCGGCGTCGACGGTGAAGTACATGGCCATGAGGGGGTTCACGAAGAGGCTGCTGCCGGTGGTGCGGCGGGTGAACTGGACGTCGCCGAAGTCGCCTCGGGTGGCGGCGGCGATCTGGCCGTGGACGATGCTGGGGCGGTCGGGGGTGGCGGCCTGGGCGTGGGCGACGGCGTCGCGGTAGAGCTCGGCCTCGCGGCTCGTACCGGGGATGGAGAGCACACCCAGGTAGCCGCCTTCGCGGTCCAGGGCGGCCAGGTTCTCCAGGACTTCGACGCTGGTGACGCCGTCGTGGGCGTCGATGCCGAAACCGAGGCAGGTCACCAGCTTCACCGGTACGTCGAGGGCGGCCACGGCGCCGAGGCTGGTGATGTCCTCGACGGGGGTGCCGAGGTTGCTCTCGTCGCCCCGCAGGAGGATGTCGGTGCCGCCGTCGACGAGCACGATCGCGTCCACGTCGAGGCTCGTCACGAGGTGCTGGTACGCGGCGCGCAGCCGGTCGACGCCGAGCGGCGGGAAGGCGTACACCGTCGAAGGAAGGTCTTGGGTCGCGAGCCAGCGGGCGAGGGTGCGCTCGGGGAAGTACCAGTCGGTGCTCGCCGAGCCGGGAGTCACCGCCGCGACGTTCTCGGCGACCCAGTCGGTCCGGTCGAGCAGGACGAGCTCGGAGAAGGACAGGTTCGCCAGGTGGACCTGTGCTCCGGTGCGCTGCAGGGCGAAGGCCAGCGGCAGGCCCGCGTACACGTCGAAGCCGCCGCCCGCGCCGGCGATGAGGATGCTGCGGGCGCCGGCGAGCGCGGCGAACAGGGGCGGGACGGCGAGGGAGGGATTCACCGCACCATGATCGAGCACGCTTCCGGGTTGCGGGGGGCGGCGGGTACGTTGTGATCCCGTGTCTGAACCCTTGCGACCGGCGGATCCGCGCGACATCGGCCCGTACCGGATTCTGGCCCGGCTCGGGCAGGGCGGGATGGGGTCGGTGTTCCTGGCCGAGGCGCCCGGCGGGCGGCGGGTGGCGGTCAAGGTCATCCGGCCCGAGTACGCGCACGACGAGCAGTACCGCGCCCGGTTCCGGAGCGAGGTGACCCGGGCCCGGCAGGTGCCGCCGTTCTGCACGGCCGAGGTGCTGGACGCCGATCCGGAGCACGCGACGCCGTACCTGGTCGTCGAGTACGTGGACGGGCCCAGCCTGAGCCAGGTCGTCGGCCGCGACGGGCCGCTGGCCGGGGGCAGCCTGCACGGGGTCGCGGTCGGGGTGGCCGCCGCGCTCGCCGCGATCCACGGGGCGGGCGTCATCCACCGGGATCTCAAGCCCGGGAACGTGCTGTTCGCCCTGGGCACGCCGAAGGTCATCGACTTCGGCATCGCCCGCCCGCTGGAGACGACGAGCTTCCACACGCGGGCGGAGGAGGTGGTCGGCACGCTGGCGTACATGGCGCCGGAGCGGCTCGATCCCGAGACCGATCGGCTGCTCACGCCGGCGGTGGACGTGTTCGCGTGGGGTGCGGTCGTCGTGTACGCGGGAACCGGGTGCAGTCCCTTCGGCGGCGACAGCCCGGCCGTCACCGCGGCCCGGATCCTCACCCAGCCGCCGCGGGTGCGGGACCTGCCGCCGTACCTGACGGATCTGGTCGTCGCGGCGCTGGAGAAGGACCCGGCGAACCGGCCCACGGCACCCGAGCTGCTCGACCGGCTGCTGGTCTCCGGGGCGCCGAGCGCGCCGCCGCTGCCCGTCGAGCTGCGGCGCGAGGCGGAAGCGGCCCAGCACTCCGGCCGTTACAGCACGGGCGGTCAGACCAGGCGTACGAGCCGGGGGCGGCGCATCCTCGCCGTCACGGCGGCCGCGGTCACCACGGCTGCCGTCGTGGGCGCCGCCGTGGGCCTGCTCAACCGGGATGATCCGGCCGGGTCCGCGGCGAGCGGTCCCCAGGCCACGGCGAGCTCGCCCGTGGTCGCCGGGCCGGCGATCTTCGACTCGTTGCGGCGCGACGCCGACTTCCAGAAGTGGGACGACGACAACGGTACGTGCACCTACCGTGACGGCTACCGCGTGCGGACGAGCGAGGTGGTGCGGTGCGGCCCGACGCCGGACGACGTGTTCCCCGCGAGCCAGAACGTCGCCGTCACGGTGCGGCTGAGCACTTCGGGGTCATGTGCCGCGATCTGGTTCCGGGCGAAGAGCAACGACGACGTCACCAGCGTCAACGGGTACCGGGTCGCCGTGTGCCCCGACCAGGTGAGCCTGATCGCCGACACGACGGACGAGGGTGAAGTGCCGATCGCGACGGCGGACCACGCCTCCGGCACCGGCGCCACGCATCGCGTCGTGCTCGTCGCGGACGACCAGGAGGCCAGGGTGTCCGTCGACGGCGCCGAGGTCGTCCGGGGCCTGCTCACCGAGACCGCCCTGATCAGCGGGCGCGTCATTCTGGGGGCGGTGGCCGAGGGGGACGGCCGGGCCGACGTGACCTTCACCGATGCGCAACTGCGCTCGGGCACGGATCCCGCGACGCCCGCCGTCCCGGCCTACGCGAGCGGTGACGCGCAGTTCACCGCCGGACTGTGGATGTTCACCAACCCGGCGGGGATGGCTCTCGTCGAGGCGGCGGACTATCCGACCGGGGCGGACTACTGCCGCCGCTTCGGGGTGGACGCGTCGTCGCCCAAGTGCGCGGCTGACTTCGTACCGGTGCGCAGTGCGGTTCGGGTGAATCTTCCCGTCGTGGCGAAGCCGGAGCTCTTCGCCGTCGACAGCGAAGGCCGGAAGTGCCCGCCGGTCGACCTCGCGACGCTGGCGGGCACCTGCGAGGTGAGCCCGGACGAGTTCAACACGTCGTACGGCGGCCCCTCGCCGACACCCGTGCTCGTGACGATCCGCAACGGCGCAGTGACGGCGGTGGCCAAGCTCGACGTGTCCTACTGAGGGGCGTCAGAACTCGTCGATGCGGCGGTCCTGATCGGGGCAGACGGTGTCGACGGCCAGGTGGACGAGGCGGCGGGCGGTCCGGTCGTCGACGGCCCCGGGGTCGAGCGTGCGGACCTGGGCGAGCACGGTGGCGCTGTCGCGGCCGGCGGTCAGGTCCGCGCAGGTCTGGTCAGCGAGCGCGGCGAGCTCGTCGTCGCGACGGTCCACGGCGAGCGCCGGGAACTCGCGCTGGACGGCCGCGACGAACGCCGGCGTGCCTGCCGCGGCCGCCCGGGCCTGCTGCGCGTGCTTGCCGGGCCGGGCGTCCAGGTCGCCGGTGCTCTCCAAAGCGGGCGCCCCGCCGGCCGGGTCGCCCGCCGCCGAGCCGGGTGCTGCCGGCTCGCCTGCCGCGGGGGCTCCGGCCTGTGCGTCGGCTGATCCGGGTGCTCCGGTCTGCGGGCCGGCGGTGACGGGGGCTCCGGCGGACATGGGGGAGGGAGCCGGTTCCGCGCAACCCGCGAGGGTCGTGATCAGGGCCGTCGCGACGAGCCACCGCTTTGTCATGTCACGGTCAACGGAGCACGGGGCGTACAGGTAACCCACAGAGTGCTCACCGGAGGCTGACAAGAGGCCGGGCAACAGTGAAGTCATCACCGCTTCACGAAGGCAGGCGCGTCATGACGGATCTGTTGACCCGGCCCCACACCGACTCCGGCCGGCACGGCTACGAGGTGCCGCCCACCGTGCCCCCGCTGCCGCCGCACGTGCTCAGCCACCGGGGTGACGGCAACCCGCGCCGGTGGCCCCGGCGCCTGGCGGGCGGCGTGGCGCTGCTCGCCCTGATCGGCGGCGGGGGAGCGACCGGCGCGGTGGTGGCCGAGCACTACGCGGGCACCCCGGCCGTGGCCGCGAGCGCCACGACCACGCGGACGGCGACCGCCACGAGCGCGACGGCCGAGGACACCGATCTGGCCGCGGTGGTCGCGAAGGTCCAGCCCAGCGTCGTCACGGTCATGATCGACGGGCGTACGGCCTCCTCGCTCGGCTCCGGCGTCGTGCTCAGCGCCGACGGGCTGGTCCTGACGAACAACCACGTGGTCGAGTCCGGTGGCACGGCCAGCATCCGGCTCGCCGACGGGCGTACCGTCCCGGCCGAGGTCGTCGCCACGGACACCACCCACGACCTGGCGCTGGTGCAGGCCACCGGCGTCACCGGGCTGACCCCGGCGACGTTCGGCACCGACGACTCGGTGGCCGCCGGGGACACCGTGCTGGCCTTCGGCTCGCCGCTCGGCCTCGAGGGGACAGTCACCTCGGGCATCGTGTCGGCCTTCGACCGTGAGGTGAACACCGGCACCGAGAAGCTCACCGGCCTCCTCCAGACCGACGCCGCGATCAACGAGGGCAACTCCGGCGGCGCCCTGGTCGACGTCGACGGCAAGGTCATCGGCATCAACGTCGCCATCGCCACCGCCGACGACCAGAGCACCGGCAGCGTGGGCCTCGGCTTCGCCATCCCCGCCGGCACGGTCACCCAGGTCGTCGAGCAGCTCGAGGCGAAGGCCGGCCTCAACTGACGCGGGCGGGCCGGCGAGCGGCTCGCCACCGACGTCGTGAAGCGCGCCGAGGCGCCGGGCGCGGTGGACACCGCCTGGCGCCCGGGGCGGGCCGGAGCCCGGCGATCCTGGTCCGGAACAGGCGCCGGGCCGCGTCCCGCCGATCAGCCGGGCGGCAGCGGAAAGCCCCGGCCCGAGACGGGGCCGGGGCTTCCGGGTAACACGCGTCAGCCGGCCAGGTGGCCGTACTCGGCCTCCAGGCGGCGCCAGGGGCCCTGGGCGACCGCGCGGCCGCCGATGAGGACGACCACCTTGTCGGCCTTGTCGAGCGCCGCGCGTTTGGAGGTGGAGCCGACCACCGTCACGCCGTGGGAGCGGAGGGCTTCCCAGAGGGACAGCTCGGTGGTCACGTCCAGGGCCGAGGAGATGTCGTCCGCGACCAGCAGCTCGGTGCGCGGGGCGAGGGCCCGGGCCAGGGCGAGACGCTGGAGCTGGCCGCCGGAGAGGCGGGTGCCCTTGTGCCCGATGACCAGCTGGAGGCCGCCGCCGGCGACGGCGAGGTCGTGTTCCAGCTGGGCGGTGGTGACGGCGTCGGCGGTGTCGACCTCGTGGCCCAGCTCGATGTTGTCCGCGATCGTGCCGGAGAGCACGCGGGGGAGCTGGGCGACGTAGCCGACCTGGTTGGGGCGCAGGAAGGTGTGCGGCTCGTCGACGGGCCGCTCGTTCCAGCGCAGGTCGCCGGTGTGGTGCACGATGCCGGCCAGCGCCCGGAGCAGCGACGACTTGCCGGCGCCGACGGGACCGACGACCAGGACCAGCTCGCCCCGGTCCACGGTCAGGTCGATGTCCTGGGCGCCGACCGTGCCGTTCTCGTGGACCGCGCTGAAGCCCCCCAGCCGGAGCTGCCGCAGCGGCTCGCGCGGCGCGAGCGGGGGCGCGTCCGCGGTGCCGGCGTCGATGTCCACCCCGGGCACCGACGACGAGTACGCGGTGACGCCCGTCATGGACACCGTCCGGCGCGTCCACACCCGGGCCGACGGGAAGTTGGACACCAGCGACGCGGTGGTCCACGCGAACCAGCGCGCCGAGCCGAGCACCGCCACCGCGATCAGCGTCGCCGCCGACGACATGCTCCCGTTGAGGTAGAGCGCCCACACGGCGATCGGCAGCAGACCGCTGAGGATCGCCGGCGTGGAGCGGGCCCACACCTGGATGGCGATCTCGCGGCGCTGCAGCTCGCTGCGCGTGGTGTCGAGACCGGCGAGATGCTCCAGCACCGGGTTCGTGGCACCGGACAGCTTCACCGTGCGCGCGGCGGACAGCGACGACACGAGCGCCGTGGCGAAGGCGGCGCGGGCGGCGACCGTACGCCGGGCGGCCTTTTCCAGCCGCGGGCCGAACAGCGTCGCGGCCAGGCCGGACACCACCATCGTCCCGACGAAGAACAGGGCCGGCACGATCGACTGCGACGCCGCCGTCATCACCACGATGGTGACGATGGCGACCGCGTTGTCGATGAGGTTGTCGGCCAGCATGACCACCCGCTCGGTGTCGCCGCCCTGGGCGACGACCTCGGCCGGGGTGTGCTTGCTGATCCGGCGCGGCCCGATCTGCCCGTGCGTCAGGCGCAGGCTGATCCGCAGCATCTGCCGGACCCACCATTCCGGGAACCAGGCGCCCGTGAAGTAGAGCGCCGGGGTCGCGATCAGCAGCGCCGAGGCGATGCCGACGGCCGGCCACAGCGGGCTGCCCACGCCGTCGACCACGTGCGACCAGAAGAGCGGCAGCACGGCGCCGTCGAGGCCGAGCACCACGAGCACGATGAACAGGCCGACCGCGCCGATGCCGTACCGGGCGTCGTTGGTCGTCAGGCGGAAGATCTCGCGCATGGTGCGGGCCACCGGCTCCGGGGGGAGCGGCGGCGGGTCGGCCTTCGGGAGGTTGTTGCCCAGCTCGGTACGCGCCGGTTCACCGGGTTCGCCAGCCTCCAGGTCGCCCGCCTCGGAGCGTTCCAGCACGGCCACGCCGCCGCCGGTCCGCGCCGGGGCGACCGCGTGCGAGGTCGCCAGCAGCTCGGCGAAGCGCCGGGACTCGGCCATCGGGCCGGCCTCCAGGACCGTGCCGTCGGCGAGGACGATCACCTCGTCGCAGCGCTGCACCGACGACAGCCGGTGCGCCACGATCACGCCGATGCGACCGGCGAGCAGCCGGTCGGTGGCGCGCTGGACCCACGCCTCGGTGACCGGGTCCATCCGGGCGGTCGCCTCGTCGAGGATCACCACCCTGGGGTCGCGGACCAGGATCCGGGCGAAGGCGACGAGCTGCTCCTGACCGGCCGACAGCACGTAGCCGCCGTCGCCCAGCCGGGTGTGCACGCCGTCGGGCAGCGTGTCCACCCAGGCGGTGAGGCCCAGCTCGGCCAGCGCGTCGCCGGCGTGCGGCAGCAGCTCCGGGTCGAAGAGGGCGATGTTCTCGGCCAGGGTGCCGGCGAGGATCTCGGTGCGCTGCGGGACGATCGCCGTCCACCGGCGCAGCCCCTCGATGTCGAGCTCGGTGACGTCGGTGCCGCCCAGGAACACCGTGCCGGCCGGGACGTCGACCGCCCGGGTCAGCACCTTGGCCAGCGTCGACTTGCCGGAGCCGGTCCGGCCCACCAGCGCGTACGAGCGGCCGCGCGCGAACGACAGGTTGATGTCGCGCAGCGCCGCCGGGCGGTCCGAGCCGGCTTCCCCGTACCGGAAGGTCAGGTCCCGCACGACGAGGTCGCCGTCGGCCGGGGCCAGGCCGCCGGTGGGCTCCTGCGGCACGTCGCGCAGCAGCTGCACGCGGCCCCAGGCGCCGAGCGCGTTCTGCAGCTCGGGGACCATGCGGGTCACGTGCTCGAGCGTGCCGCCGAAGCCGAGGGCGAGGAGCCAGACCGCGGTCAGCCGGGCGCCGTCGATGTGTCCCGCCAGCAGGGCCCACGCGCCCGCGACGACCAACCCCGCGATCAGGGTACGGGTGAGAGCGCCGGCGCCCATCGTGATGCGCGACGAGTTCCGCCACACCCGCCGTCCCCGGCGCAGCACCTCTTGAGCGCGCTGGGCGTAGAGGCGGCGCACGTACGGCGCGGCGAGGCTGGTCCGCACGTCGTCCTGGCCGTGGATGCCCTCCTCCATGACCGCGGCGAGGTCCGACCAGGCCTCCTCCTCGGCGATGCGGATCGGGCCGATGCGCTGGATCGGCTTGTTCATCGTCACCGCGAGCAGCACCGACACGACGACCATGGCGACCGCCGCGGGCCACCACGCGAAGAAGGCCGTGACGATCGACAGCGCCGCCACGGCGAGCGACTGCGCCAGCCGCACGCCGCTGCCGCGCAGCTCGGAGCCGACCTGGTAGACGTCGCTGTCGATGCGGTCGAGCAGCTCGCCGACCGGGGTGTTCTCCAGCGTGGGGACGTCCTGGCCGAAGGCGACCCGGCACAGGCCGCGGCGGGCCGAGGCGGCCCAGTCGGCGGTGAGGCGCGCGGCCATCAGGCCCACCGACACATCGCTGAGCACCGAGGCGACCAGCGCGACGGCGAGCAGGCCGAACAGCGGCCCGGACCGGTCGACGAGGACGGGGCCGGCGAGACCGAGCGCGGCGGCCGATCCGGCGGCACCGAGCACGATGAGGAGGGCGATCAGGGCGGTGCGACGGGGCGAAGTCGCCCATAAGTCGCGTAGCAGGCGCATACGTCGTCCTCGGTCGATGGGTAAGGCGGTGTTCTCATCCTGCGGCGAACCGCCCGGGCAGCTCAACGCAATTACGTGGCCGGGATGAGTCACCTGTGTCACGTGCGCGCGACCAGCGGCGGCTCGCTGTCCGGTTTGCGCCTTACGCACCTGTGACGGCCACCACAAATGGCTTTCTCATCATGTGGACTTCGCGTTTCCGCGACTCTCCTTTCCGCGATCACGCATTGACGCCGGACAGTGACCTCTCGGCCCCCGGGGAGGGAAGGGTACGCGTCGCTGCACGATGCATCCCCACGTCCGCGTCGATGCTGATCATGCGGGCGCCCGGCGGTTCGGACGCGCCTCACCTCCCTGTTTGGAAAGGTGTCGAAGGCGCACGGACGGTCGCGAACGCCCCGCCGGGCAAGGCCCGATTCCGTGACGCGACGGAAAAAGAATGGAAACATGCCCTGGTCGCGGGCGTTATGAATTTGATGCATCGAGCAGTTTTCTCACGACCAACTTCGCGCCTACCGTGCTCCCCGGATCGCAACCGCGAATCGCACTCAGGTGGAGGTGAACGACCGCGTGGAACCGCTGATCGACGAGGAGGCCCGGCTCGCCGGGCAGGGATCGGGGACGACTCTCGCGACGGCCGCCGCCGACGTGGCCGTCCCGCCCCGCGACCGCCGGCGGGGCAAGTCACCGACCGCGATCGCGCTCGGCCGGCTCCGCCAGGACCGGGTGGCGATCGTCTGCGGCGGCGTCTTCCTGTTCTTCGTGCTCGTGGCGATCTTCGCGCCGCTGCTGGCCAAGCTCGAGGGCCAGGACCCCTACACGCTGCACCAGGAGCTCACCGACGACTACGGCTTCCCGACGATCGGCCCGACCGCGGAACACTGGTTCGGCGTCGAGCCCCGGCTGGGCCGGGACCTGTTCGCCCGCTGGGTCTACGGCGCCCGGCCCTCCCTGATCGTGGCCACCTCGGTCACGGTGATCACCACGGTCATCGGCGTCGTCGCCGGGCTGATCGCGGGCTTCGCCGGCGGCTGGATCGACCGGATCCTGAGCTGGGTCATCGACTTCGTGCTCAGCCTGCCGTACCTCCTCTTCGCGATCGCCCTGCCGAGCGTGCTGCTCGCGGTCTTCGTGGGCACCGCGGAGGAGGCCTCGGGGGACGACGTCTCCCGGATCCGCTTCTTCTCGCTGATCCTGGTGCTGTCGCTCTTCGGCTGGGCCGGTCTCGCCCGCCTGATCCGCGGCGAGGTGCTGTCACTGCGTGAGCGGGAGTTCATCGCGGCGGCCAAGGTGCTCGGCGTCCCGACCCGGACGGTGCTCTTCCGCGAGCTGCTCCCCAACCTGGTGGCGCCGATCGTCATCTCGGTCTCGATGGCGCTGCCCGGCTACATCGTCACCGAGGCCGGCCTGACCTTCCTCGGCGTCGGCCTGACCGAACCCACGCCGTCGTGGGGCGTGACGATCGCCTCCGCGCAGAACTTCTACAGCGCCGACCCGCTCTACCTGTGGCTCCCGGTCGCCGGCATCACGATCCTGGTGCTCGCGCTGAGCCTGCTCGGCGACGCCGTCCGGGACGCCTTCGACCCGAGAACGCGCCGCTGAGACGCGCCCCCCGGCCCGCACCCGCATTCCTGAACGACCTGTCCGCACCACCCCACGCGCCGCGACGAACAAGTCGTGGTGCGGGACCACCCTGCCCCCGGCACGACCGGCCCCGAAGAAACCGGCACCCCCGGCGATGAGAAGAGGAAATATGGCAAGGCGCTTGCAAGCGGCCGTGGCGGTCTCGGCCGCCGTGGTCCTCGGACTCGCGGGCTGCGGCAGCCCGTCGTCCAACAACGCGGAGAAGAGCGACACCGACACCGGCAAGATCGAGACGCAGACGATCTCCGTCGACCCGGACGCCAAGGGCCCGGCGCCGGCGATCGAGGGCGCCCGCACCGGCGGCGTCGCCACGGTCTACTCGCAGAGCACGCCGAACACGTTCGACCCGACCGACACGTACTACAGCGACTCGCTCGCGATCGGCCGCCTGCTCTACCGCACGCCGACCCAGAACGCGATCCGCGACGGCAAGTCGGTGCTCGTGCCCGACCTGACCGACCTCGGCACGGTCTCCGGCGACAAGCTCAGCTGGACCTTCAAGCTGCAGCCCGGCCTCAAGTACGAGGACGGGTCGGAGATCAAGGTCGAGGATCTCGCGTACGCGATCAAGCGCTCCTTCGCCGAGGACTTCGCCAACGGCCCCAAGTACCAGCTGACCTACTTCAAGGACGGCGACAAGTACAAGGGCCCCTACGCCGGCGGCGACTCCTACGCGGGCGTGGAGACGCAGGGCACCGACACCCTGGTCATCCATCTGAGCAAGCCGTTCGCGGACCTGCCCTACTACCTGACCTTCCCGGTCTTCTCGCCGATCCCGAAGGCCAAGGACACCAAGGGCGAGTACAAGAACAAGCCGATCTCCTCCGGCCCGTACAAGTTCGAGAGCTACACGCCGGGCGTCGAGCTCAAGCTGACCAAGAACACCAACTGGGACGCGAACACCGACCCGGTGCGCCACCAGTACCTCGACGGCTACGACTTCAAGTGGGGCGCCGACTTCCTCAAGTCGCAGGCCCAGGTGCTGCAGAGCAACGGCCCCGACGCCAACGCGCTGGACTACACCGACCTCGACGCCTCCTTCGTGCCCCAGGTGACCGGGGAGAAGAAGGCTCAGCTGATCCAGGGCGACAGCCCCTGCACGTACAGCTTCCAGATGGACGTCAACAAGATCCCGCTGGAGGTCCGCAAGGCGATCGCCAAGGCGTGGCCCTACGACCAGCTGTGGAAGGCCGCCGGTAACTCGGACCTGACCGCCGAGCGCGCCAGCACGGTCCTGCCGCCGAGCGTCCCCGGCTACGAGAAGTACGCCCCCGTGACCGACCTGACCGGCTCGGGCACCGGCGACCCCGCGGGCGCCAAGAAGCTGCTCGAGGCGGCCGGCAAGACCGGCTTCGAGGTCAGCTGGTACTTCGACAACACCAAGCCCGTCTCGCAGCAGACCACCCAGGTCAAGAAGACCGCCCTCGAGGCGGCCGGCTTCAAGGTCAAGGCGATCGGCGTCACCACCGCCGAGCTGCGCACCAAGATCTCGGACTACTCCGCACCGGTCAACTTCGGCCAGGGCCCGCAGGGCTGGTGCTCCGACTGGCCGTCCGGCGGCTCGTGGCTGCCGGTCCTCTTCCAGTCGCACTCCGTCGCCGACGGCACCAGCTGGGGCCAGCGGCAGGACAAGACCGTCGACGCCGCGATCGACGCCGTGGCCGCCCTCCCCGCGGAGGAGGCCACCGCGAAGTGGGCCGAGCTCGACAAGCAGATGACCGAGCAGTACCTCTACATCCCCTTCTACTACACCAAGGCCGCGAACGTCATCGGCACGAATGTCGGCGGCGCCTCCGTCGACCCGTCCGGTGGCATGCCCGCCTTCTTCAACCTGTTCCTGAAGAGCTGATCGGTGGCGGCGGCCCGGCCCCGGGCCGCCGCACCCGCCGTTCCCCTCGTCCCGCTCCGGCGCCACAGGAGTTCCCGTGCTGCTCTACATCCTGAAACGCGTGCTCAGCGCGATCTCCGTCGTCTTCGTGGCGCTGGTGGCCAGCTTCGCGTTGTTCTTCCTGGCCCCGACCGACCCGGCCGGCGTCATCTGCGGCAACCGCTGCACCCCCGAACGCGTGGCGGACATCCGCAGCAGCCTCGGTCTCGACGAGCCCCCGGCCGAGCAGATCACCGGCTACATCAAGGGCATCTTCGCCGGCCGCGACTTCACCAACGGCGGCACGGTCCAGCACTGCGACGCGCCGTGCCTCGGCTACTCGTACTCGCTGGGTCAGCCCGTCACCAAGCTGCTGGCGCAGGCGGTCCCGGTCACGATCTCGGTCGTCATCGGCGCGGCGGTGGTCTACCTCTTCCTCGGTGCCCTGCTCGGCACGATGGCCGCCCAGCGCCGCGGCAGCCCGTCGGACAAGCTGCTCATGGGCTCGGCCATCACGATCAACTCGATCCCGTACTTCGTGTTCGCCTTGCTGGTGGCCCTCTACGTGACCGTCCTGCCGCACCCGCAGTACACGTCGTTCCTCAGCAACCCGATCGCCTGGGCGGGCGGCCTGGTCGCCGCCTGGCTCACGCTGGGCGTCACCAACACCGCTTCCTACACCCGGTACGCGCGGGCGTCGATGATCGAGTCGCTCGGCCAGGACTTCGTGCGCACCGCCCGCTCCAAGGGCATCAGCGAGCGTCGCGTGGTCTACCGGCACGGCCTGCGCGCCGCCCTGACCCCGCTCGCCACGATCTTCGGCATCGACCTCGCCGGCCAGCTCACCGGCGCCCTGTTCACCGAGTCGATCTTCGGCCTGCCCGGGCTGGGCGTGCTGACGCTGCGCGCCTTCAACCAGTACGACCTCCCGGTGCTGATGGGCTGCGTCCTGCTCGGCGCCGTCGTGCTGGTCGTCATGAACCTCGTCGTGGACATCGTCTACACGTTCCTCGACCCCCGGGTCCGGCTCGGATGAAAGGCGGCAGCATGACTTCCCAGACCGCGAACCAGCCGCGGCAGGCGCCGGTCGCCACGCCGTACCTGGAGGTCAGCGACCTGCGGGTGACCTTCCCGACGCCCGACGGCGCCGTCACCGCGGTCCGCGGGCTCAACTATTCGCTGCCGCTGGGCCGCACGCTGGCCATCGTCGGCGAGTCCGGCTCGGGCAAGAGCGTCTCCAGCATGGCCGTCATGGGCCTGCACGACCCGAAGAGCACCCGGATCAGCGGCTCGATCAAAGTCGGCGGTCAGGAGATCGTCGGCATGTCGCCCGCCGCGCTGCGCAAGCACCGGGGCACCGGCGCCGCGATGATCTTCCAGGACCCGCAGTCGTCGCTGCACCCGTACTTCACGATCGGCAACCAGATCGTCGAGTCCTACCGGGCGCACCACGCCGTCTCCAAGCGGGCCGCCCGCGAGCGCGCCGCCGAGATGCTCAACCGGGTCGGCATCCCGAACCCGAGGCGCCGGCTCGACAGCTATCCGCACGAGTTCTCCGGCGGCATGCGCCAGCGCGCGATGATCGCGATGGCCCTGGTCAACGATCCGAAGCTGCTGATCGCCGACGAGCCCACCACGGCGCTCGACGTCACCGTGCAGGCCCAGATCCTCGACCTCATCCAGGACCTGCAGCGCGACTTCGGCTCGGCCGTCGTCTTCATCACGCACGACCTCGGCGTCGTGGCCCAAGTGGCGGACGACGTCCTCGTCATGTACGCCGGCAACGCGGTCGAGCACGGCACGGTGCGCCAGGTGCTCGGTGCGCCCCTGCACCCGTACGCGTGGGGGCTGCTCGAAAGCCTGCCCGCCGTCTCGGGTGAGCCGGCGCCGCTGCATCCCATCCCCGGCAGCCCGCCGAGCCTGCTCGCGGTGCCCGGCGGGTGCCCGTTCCACCCGCGCTGCGAGTTCCGCGACCGGGTGCCCGGCGCCATGTGCACCACCGTCGCCCCCGACCTGGTGGCCCGGACCGCCGACCCCGCGCACACCTCGCGCTGCCACCTGCCGGCCCCGGACCGGGTGTTCGCGTCCGAGATCCTGCCCCGGCTGCCCTGAAGGACGATGCTGTGACCGAACCACTGCTGCGGCTCGACAACGTCGCGATGCACTTCCGGACCAAGGGCGACGGCTTCTTGGCCCGCCGGAACCAGACTGTCCAGGCCGTCGACGGCGTCGACCTCACCCTGGCGGCGGGGGAGACGCTCGGGCTGGTCGGCGAGTCCGGCTGCGGGAAGTCGACGACCGCCCGGCTGATCACCCGGCTGCTCGAACCCACGGCCGGCCGGATCCTCGTCGAGGGCGACGACATCGCGCACCTCGACGAGCGGCGGCTCCGGCCGTACCGCAAGGAGATCCAGCTGATCTTCCAGGACCCGTACTCGTCGCTGAACCCGCGCCACACCGTCGGCGCGATCGTCGGCACCGCCCTGCGCACCCACAATCTGGTGGAGAAGGGCGGCGAACTGCGCCGGGTCCAGGAGCTGCTGGAGCTGGTCGGTCTCAACCCGGAGCACTACAAACGCTATCCGCACGAGTTCTCCGGCGGTCAGCGCCAGCGCATCGGCATCGCCCGCGCCCTGGCCGCCCGCCCGAAGATCATCGTCGCGGACGAGCCGGTCAGCGCGCTCGACGTCTCCATCCAGGCCCAGGTCATGAACCTGCTGGAGAGCCTGCGGTCCGAGCTCGGCATCGCGTTCGTCTTCATCGCCCACGACCTGGGCGTCGTGCGCCACTTCTGCGACCGCATCGCCGTCATGTACCTCGGCCGCGTCGTCGAGGAAGGACCCCGCGACGGACTGTACGACGCGCCGCAGCACCCGTACACGCAGGCGCTGCTGTCGGCCGTACCCGATGTCGGCGTGGTCCGCGGGGTCCCGCCCCGGCAGCGCATCCGGCTCGCCGGCGACCCGCCCAGCCCGATCGACCCGCCGTCGGGCTGCCGCTTCCGCACCCGCTGCTGGAAGGCCCAGGACATCTGCGCCACGCAGGATCCCGCGCTGATCGAGCGGGCGCCGGCCCAGCAGGTGGCCTGCCACTTCGCCGCGCCGCCGGCCGCGTCGCTGGTCGCCGAGGCCGTCTGAGTACGCGCCGCCGGGGTTGACCGGCGCCGGACGGCTCGCCGTGCCGCCGGTCGCCGGGGCTGTCCGAGCCGGTGGCTCCCCGCACCTCCGGGACTGTCCGAGCCGGGTGGCTCCCCGCGCCGGCGGGGCTGTTTGAGGCGGGCGCGGCGGGTCATGCTGAGGGGATGTACCCGCCGTCGCCCTGGCACCTGCGTGGTCAGCTGCACCTGTCGCTTTTCCTGGTGCCCCGGGCCCGGCTGCCCGAACTGCCCGCCGGAGTGCGCCCGCTCGGTGTCGCCGGACGGATCCCGGTCGGCGCCGCCTGGGTCACCTACGAGCCGGGCGGCGATCTGACCTACCGGGAGCTGCTGACCGCGGTCCTGGTCCGCGACGGCCGGCGCCCCCGGGCCACGATCACGCACATCTGGGTCGACAGCGTGGCCTCCCGCGACGGCGGCCGCGAGCTCTGGGCCATCCCGAAACACCTGGCCCGGCTGCGGATCGCCCCGCCCGCCGCCGCGGCCACCGGCATCGCCACGGCCACGCTCCGCCCGGGATGGCGGCTGCCCGGCCGCTGGCCCACCCCGATGTCGCTGGCCCAGGACCGCGGCGCCGGCCTCCAGGTGACGCCGGTCCGGGGCACCGCGGCGCTCGCCCTGCTCCGGACGGATTGGTCGGTCGCACCGGCGGGACCGCTCGCGTGGCTGACCGGACGCAGGCCGCTGCTCTCGCTGACCCTGGCCGACTTCCGCCTGCGCTTCGGTAGATTGCCTGCCCATGGAGATGCGGTTCAGCGGTGAGGTCTGGTACTGGCGCGGCCCGGCCCCGTTCCACTTCGTCACCGTCCCCGAGCCGGAGTGCGCCGCCCTGAGCGACGTCGCGGGCGAGGTCAGCTACGGCTGGGGCATGATCCCCGTGACCGTCCGGATCGGGGAGACGAGCTTCACGACCTCGCTGTGGCCCAGGAACGGCGGCTACATCGTGCCGCTCAAGGACAAGGTGCGCCGGGCCGAGGAGATCGAGCTCGGCGACCCGGTCACCGTGCATCTGACGGTCGCCGCGGGCTAGCGAGGGCGCGCTCGGTCAGGCCGGGTCGCAGCGCCGAGAATGCGGCGCATCGAGCCTCGCTCGGTCAGGCCGGGTCGCAGCGCCGAGTATGTGGCGCATCGAGCCTCGCCCGGTCAGGCCGGGTCGCAGCGCCGAGAATGCGGCGCATCGAGCCACGCTCGGTCAGGCCGGGTCGCAGCGCCGAGAACGCGGCGCATCGAGCCTCGCCCGGTCAGGCCGGGTCGCAGCGCCGAGTATGTGGCGCATCGACACTCGCTCGGTCAGGCCGGCCGGGTGGCGGCGGCGAGGACTCGGCGCATCGAGCCCCAGGTGGCGAGGGCGCGGCGGCCCTCGTCGGCCAGGGACAGGACGGCCGGGTCGGGGTCGGGGACGGCGATCGCTTCTTCGTACATGGTTCGCTCGGCGGCGAGCCACTCCGGCCGGTCGTGCACCTCGACGTCGGTGAAGCCGGCCTCCACGAGGTCACGGCCGAGGTCGAGGGCGCGGATGCGGGCCGGGACGCGGTCGTTCGCCAGGTCGGCGGGCGCCCAGCAGGTCAGGGCGAGGCGGCCGCCGGGGCGGAGCACGCGGCGGAACTCGGTCAGCGCGGCGACGGGCGGGTCCGCGAACTGCACGCCGTCGACGCACATCACGGCGTCCGCGCTGTTGTCGGGGAGGCCGGTGGCGGTGAGCGTGCCGACGTGGAAGGAGGCGCGACCGGCGGGGAGGCGGGCGGCGGCGATCTCGCGGGCGTGCTCCAGGGCCACGGCGGCGAAGTCGACCCCGACGACCCGGGCGTCCGTACGCGACGCGACCTCGATGCCGTACCCGCCGCGGCCGCAGGCGATGTCGAGCAGCAGGCCGTCCGCGGGCAAGCGCAGCAGCGACGTGAGCTCCGCGACGCCCGGCCACGGCAGCACGCTGGCGAACCGGAGCTCCGGCGGCAACCCCAGCGTCCGCGCGACGATCGCGTCCCGCACGGGCGAGGCGGCCATGTCGGCGTACCACTGGTCGAAGTAGGCGGCGTCCCGCGAAGAAGTCATCCGCGCATTGTGCCGGGCCGCGACCGCGGGGCGTGCGCGCGGCGGGCGGGAAGAGAGGCGTGCGTGCGCGGGCGGTGGAGAGGCGGGGGCGTGCGTTCGGCGGGCGGGTGGAGAGGCGGGGGCGTGCGCGCGGGGGCGGGTGGAGAGGCGGGCGTGCGTGCGGCGGGCGGTGGAGAAGCAGAGCCGCACCCGCGGCGGGCGGGCTCAGGGGCGGGAGGCGTGGAGGGTGAGCAGCGTGATTTCGCTCGGGGCGAAGACGCGGAACGGCGGTCCCCAGAAGCCGGTGCCGCGGGAGGTGTAGAGCTGGGTGCGCTCGCCGTGGCGGCTCAGGCCCTGCAGGACGGGCTGGTCGAGGCGGACGAGGTAGTGGAAGGGCCACATCTGGCCGCCGTGGGTGTGGCCGGAGAGCTGCAGGTCGACGCCGTGGGCGACGGCGCCCGTGATCTGCTGGGGCTGGTGGGCCAGGAGGAGGATGGGCAGGGCCGGGTCGGCGCCGCCGAGGGCCGCCTCGTGATCCATGTGGTGGCCCGGGACGCCCGAGCCGGCGGCCGTCCGGTCGTCGACGCCGGCCACGACGAGGCTGTCGCCGCCCCGGGTGACGATCACGTGCCGGTTGTGCAGGGCCTCCCAGCCGAGCGAGGCCATGTGCTCGACCCAGCGCTGCGCCCCGGAGAAGTACTCGTGGTTGCCGGTGACATAGACCCGGGCCAGAGCGGCGCGTACGTCCCCCAGCGGCGCCGCCATCGCCCGGCGCTCGGCCACCTCGCCGTCCGCGATGTCGCCGGTGTGCGCCACGATGTCCGGCTCGAGGCGGTTGACCACCGCGGTCACGCCTCGCGACCAGCGCTCGCGGTCGATCGGCCCGTAGTGCGTGTCGGTCAGCAGCACCACCCGCAGGCCGTCGAGCCCCGCGCCCAGCCGGGGGATCGTCACGTCGACGCGCCGCACCCGGGAGACGCGCATCGCCTCGTAGTGTCCCCACAGGAGCAGGACCAGGGAGATCCCCGCGACCGCCGCCGTCACGATCCGGGAGCGGGCCGGGTCATCGACCCCGGCGACGCGGAGCACCAGGGACAGCACGTTGCCGAGGATCGACCACACGAAGAGCACCCAGACCACGCCCAGCAGCGTGTCGGCGATCCGCGCGGCGCCGTCGTGGTGGCGGGCGCCGTGGCCCGAGAACATCAGCAGCGGGAACGCCAGGGCCACCCCGGCGAAGAGCACGGTGCCGGTCACGAAGACCCCGGTGGGCCAGTCGTTGCCGGACCAGATGAGGGTCCACCACGGCACGCCGAACAACAGGAGCAGCACGGTGGCGACGACGAGGGCGAAGCGCGCCGCTCGCCCGGGCCGGCGCCGGGGCTCGGCCTCCACGGTTTCCCCTACGGACACGACGCCAGTCTGTCACGCCTGGCACGAAACCGTGATTTCCCGACGTCTGACCTTTTCTAGCGTGGAGGTCACACCAACCGGGGAAGGACCCACCATGAAGCTCGCCGCCCTGCCCGTCGCCGCCCTCGCCGCGGTCGCGCTCGCCGCCTGCACGGACTCGGCCGCCACCCCCGTCACGGCGCCGCCCGCGCCCTCCGCCCCGGTAGCCTCGGCCGCCACCACCGCGCCGGCGGACGACGCCACGCCGACATCCGGCGCCACCGCGGAGTCCGCGGGGGACACCACGACCGAGCCGGCCGCGGAGGCGCCGTCGGTCAAGAAGGCGGACTGGGCGAAGCCGCTCTTCGAGGCCCTCGGCTGCAAGAAGAACGACGACGTCCCCAGCTTCGCGGAGATCCAGCTGCTCAAGGCGATCACCGTCGGCGGCGAGAGCCAGGTGGTCACCGCGTCGAGCTGTCCGACGACGACCTCCACCAACCCGGTGTTCGTCCGCGTCCACGCCGGCGGCCCGGAGTCCGAGCTGCTGCTCAACACGGGCAAGGGCCTCTCCCTGCGCGAGGTGTCGGTGGCCGTCAAGGGCAGCACGCTGACCGTCAACGCCACGGCCCTGAGCGACGAGGCCCCGCTTTGCTGCGCCGACCTGCGCGTGTCGGAGACGTACGAGTGGGACGGCTCCGCCTACACCAAGACCGGCAGCAGCAAGAAGCCGCTCTGACTCGGCAGCGGCACAAGGCCGCTTCAGGTCGGCGGCGCCTCACCGAGCGTGCGGATGAGTGACGCCGGGATGACCAGATCGGCGCGGTCGCGGGTGGCCTCGATCAGCGCCGCGTTGCGCTCGTCGGTGCCCAGGGCCCACGCGCGGGCGGCGCCGGGCTCCTTGCCGAAGCGGACGTGCCGGGCGATCAGCCGCTCGAGGCGGGTCTCCCGGTCGAGCCCGGCGTACCAGACCTCGGCCACCAGGGGCCGGACGCCGGCCCAGCGCGGATCGTCGAGCAGCAGGTAGTTGCCCTCCGAGACGATCAGGCGCGCCTCCCGGGGCACCGGGATCGCCCCGGCGATGGGCTGCTCCAGGACGCGCTCGAAGCCCGGCGCGTAGATCATGTCGTCGGCGTCCTCGCGGAGGCGGCGCAGCAGGTTCGCGTACCCCCAGGGGTCGAAGGTGTCCGGGGCGCCCTTGCGGTCGCGCCGGCCGAGCCGCGAGAGCTCCACGTCGGCCAGGTGGAAGCCGTCCATCGGCACGTGGGCCACCCAGCCCGGGCGCTCCCGGGCGATCGCCGTGACCAGCTCCCCGGCCAGCGTGGTCTTGCCCGCGGCCGGCGGTCCGGCGATGCCCAGGACCGCCCGCTGCCCGTCAACCACCAGCGCCCGGGCCCGCCGGACGAGATCATCGAACGTCATCCGCCCATCCTGCCCGCCGATCGGACGGACCACCGAGGCGATCGTCCGACCCCGCCCGGGTGGTCCGATCCACCCCATCGGGTCGGAAACGCGACGTCCGGGGTGGTACGGCCGTTCGGGCCATGTGCCCCACCCCGCGACTTCCCGGAAGGTCCAGGTCAGGACCGACTCATTCTGGGGGGAAGACATGCACGTCAAGCGTTCCGTCCTCGCCGCCGTTGCCGCGGCCGGCGCGCTCACCGTCTCACTCGTCCCGGCGCTCACCGCGTCGGCGGACACGACGGCGAAGCCCGACGCCCGCAAGCCCCGGCCACCGCTGCTCACCGTGGCCGAGGGTCTGGACAACCCGCGTGGGCTGGCGTTCGCGCCGGACGGCAGCCTCTACGTCGCGGAGGCCGGCCGGGGCGGGCGGGGCCCGTGCCAGACCGGCCCGGAGGGGGACAAGGTCTGCTTCGGCCGGTCCGGCGCGATCACCAAGATCCGGTACGGCCGGAGCACGCGCGTGATCAGCAACCTCCCGTCGCTCGCCGCCCCCGACGGCAGCCAGGCGGGCGGACCGGCCGACGTGGGCACCGACCGCCGCGGCACGCTGTCCTGGGTCGTCGGGCTCGGCGGCGACCCGGCCCTGCGCGACAAGCAACCCGCCCTGCGCGGCATGGCCCAGCTCTACGAGCGCGGCCGCCGGGGCCCGCAGGCGGTCGCCGACCTCGGCGCGTACGAGCGGAGGGTCAACCCGGACGGCGTCAAGCCCGCGGACACCAACCCGAACGGGCTCGCCGTGGCCCGCGACGGCCGCTACGTCGTCGACGCCGGGGGCAACAGCCTGCTGCGCGTCGACCAGCGCGGCAAGATCCGTACCGTCGCGGTCTTCCCGCAGCGTTTCGTCAAGGCGCCGGCGGGTGTCCCGGGCGTGCCGGCGGGCAAGATCGTTCCGATGCAGTCGGTGCCGACGGCGGCGGTGCGGGGCCCGGACGGCGCCTGGTACGTGTCCGAGCTCACCGGCTTCCCGTTCCCGGCCGGTCAGGCGCGCGTCTACCGCGTCGAGCCCGGCCAGAAGCCCCGGGTGTACGCCACCGGGCTGACCAACGTGATCGACCTGGCCTGGGGCCCGGGCGGCCTCTACGCCCTGGAGATCTCGCACAAGGGCCTGCTGTCCGGTGACGACACGGGCGCCCTGGTCCGCGTGAACCGGCACGGCACCACGGTCGTCGCGTCGGAGGGGCTGCACGCCCCGGGCGGCGTCGCCATCCGCGGCCGCGACGCGTACGTGACCAACCACGGCACGTCCCCGCGCACCGGCACGGTCGTCAAGATCCGTCTCTGACGGCTGTCTTCCGGGCCGCCGGGCGGGCACGAGGGACGGCCAGGCCGGCGTGGAGGGTGGTCGGCGGGCACGAAGGGCGCGTCACCGCGGCGGTGACGCGCCCCGGCCGATCGGCGTTGCCGCGCACGACCGGCCCGTCCCGCACCTCCCGGTCCGGGCACCGGGCAGCGGGACGCGAGTTTCTCGTCAGCCGCGGCCACCCGCGGCCCGGCTCGCACGCCGAGCCGCGGTCACCCGCGGCGTTGCTCACATCCCCAGCCGCAGGGCGGTGACGCCGGCCGGCGAGTGCGGCCGGGCGATGCCCCGGATCAGGTCCGAGTGCACCGAGCCGGGCAGCTGGGTGCCGAGCGCGCACAGGGCCGGCCACAGGTCGAGCACGTCGCGGTGGCTCAGCGCGCCGACGCCGATCATCAGCCCGTTGACCGCCGACGGCGTCCGGGCCAGCTCCGCGCACAGCTCCATGCGCCACACCGGGTCCTCGACGTTGGCGGCCAGCTCGCGGGCGATGCGGTTGGTGGCGGCGCAGCTCTCCTCGGGCGCGGCGTGGCGGCCCGCGGAGGAGGCGGCGAAGGCGGGCACGGGCCGGACGGCGACGCCCAGCCGCAGCGACAGCTCGGGCAGCGTCAGCGTCTCCAGGCCGAAGGCGCAGGTGTCGCACATCCGCTGGTACGTGTCGGCGTGCACGTTGACGGCCTCGCTCGGACAGCCTTCGCCGGAGCGGCAGTCGGTGTCCATGACGATCTCGGCGAGCCGCCCGGACTCGTCGAAGCGGCCGATGCCGAAGAAGGGGTCAGGGGTCTCGCGATAGCGGGCCAGGGCCGCCCGCTCGCTGCCGTAGCCGTCGGGGTCCACGCCGATCCGCGGGACGCCGTGCTGCGCGTGGAGGTGGATGAGACGAAACATCCTGGTCACTCCCGGGGGTGAGGGAACGCTGCGCCCCGGGATACGGGCGGCGGGCCCTCCAAGGTTCACTCCTCACCGTGAGTGAAGGAAATTTTTCCGCGCGCCCGGTCGGGAACGAGCCGCAGCAGATCAAAAGTGACTGTGTGTAGTGCGTAGATGGCGCCGGTGATCACGACGAGCATCCCGGCGAGCACGGCCACGAGCCCGCCGTCGAGCGCGGGCCAGGCGGCGGGCAGGGCCGTGGCACCGAGGACGGCGGTGGCCTCGGTGCCGGACTCCACCAGACGACGGGCGGTTCCACCACTGGGCGCGGTCATCACGGTCATGGCGGTCACTCTGCCGACCGGGGCGTCCGCCGCACCTCCCTCCCGAGCCGGAATCCGGCCTATGCCTTTCGGTGGAGGCCGGGCCGGGGCCGCACCGCCGGCGTCCGGGGTGCGGCCGGGCCCGGGCGGCGGGCGGGCGCCGGGCGGGTGCCGGGCCAGTGACCGCCGCCGATGCCTCGGAAGCGGATGGTGGACACGCCGAAAAACGCGCCGTAACGTGGACTGAGCGGCGCAAACGTGCCGCCGAGCGGAACCCGGACCACGGCGCCGATCGCCGGGACGTGACCGAAAATGGTCATGCCGCCGAGCGTGGAGGGGGAGCGCGGTGACCGTCTGGCACCTGCCGGCGTTGATGTACCACTCGGTGTCCGAGGTCGCCGGCCCGCTCCGCGACCTCGCCGTCCCGCCGAAGCGTCTCGCCGAGCACCTCACCGCGCTCACCGCCGCCGGCTACCGGCCGACCGGGCTCACCGAGGCGCTCGACCTGCTCGAGCAGGGCTGCACCGACAAGCTCGTCGCCGTCACCTTCGACGACGGCTATCGCGACTTCCTGACCCAGGCGGTCCCGGTGCTGAGCGCGGCCGGCGCCGGCGCGACGCTCTACGTCTCCGTGGGCCACCTGGGCGACCACGCCGGCTGGCTCGGGCCGCACGCCCCGGCCTTCGGCAAGCTGCTCACCTGGGACGAGCTGACCGAGGTGGCCGACGCCGGCATCGAGATCGCCAACCACAGCCTCGTCCACCACCCGCTCGACGTGCTGCCCGCCGCGCAGCTGCGCGAGGAGGTCACCCGGAGCAAGGACGAGCTCGAGCAGCGGCTCGGGCGGCGGGTGCGCGGGTTCGCGTACCCCCATGGGTACAACGGCGCCAAGGTGCGCGCGGCCGTGCTCGCCGCGGGCCACGACAACGCCACCGAGGTCGGGCGGCGCATGCACACCCCGGCCGAGCGGCGCTTCGCCGTCCCGCGGTTCCAGCCGACCCCGGACATGACCGGCGCCGACCTCGTCACGATCGTCGGCGGGGGCGGCCCGACGCTCGCCCCGCGGCTCAAGCAGCTCGCCCAGCCCGGCTGGCGGGTGGTCCGCCGCGTCGCCCGCGCCACCGGCCGGAGCCTGACGTGAAGGGTGCCCACCGGGCGCGCAGCCGGCTGACCCGGCGCCACTTGTTCGGGCTCGCGGCCGTGGTGGCGGTGCCGGCGGCCGGGGCGTACGGGATCCAGCGGCTCCGCGACGACCAGAAGCCGGCCGAGGCGCACACCGAGGCGGCGGCCCCGGCGGCGTCGGCGTCGGTCGTCCCGAAGGCGGTCGCGACGAGCGGGGGGACAGTGCCGTTCCGCAGCGGGAAGGCGCTGCTGGGGGCGTACCTGGATCTGTCGGGTCTGACCCAGGCGCAAGCCGTCGCCCTGCGCAAGCGGCAGACGGGCCGCGACGAGCGGATTCTGCAGGTCTTCTTCGACTTCTACGACACCCTGCCGACGCAGGTCGCCGGTCTGCCGGAGCACGCGTTCCCGATGGTGTCGTGGCGGGGCACGGCCTACTCGGAGATCACGAGCGGGAAGAGCGACGACCTGATCGCCAAGGCCGCCCGCCGCCTCAAGGCCCAGGGCCGTCCGGTGCTGCTGCGCTGGGCCTGGGAGATGAACGGCGACTGGTACAAGTGGGGCGCCTACCGCAACGGCAACGACAACAAGGGCTTCGTCCAGTCGTGGCGGCGCATCCACGGCATCTTCGCCGACGAGGGCGCCGACAACGTCTCCTGGGTGTGGAGCCCCAACTGGAACTCCGTGCCCGTGCGCGAGTGGAACACGTACGAGGCGCTCTATCCGGGCGACAAGTACGTCGACTGGGTCGGCGTCTCGGGCTACAACCTGCACAAGGAGAAGCCCGAGACCCTGTTCGACCCGATCTACGAGGCGTTCGGCGCCCGCAAGCCCATCATGATCTGCGAGGTCGGCGCGGTCGACCGCGGCGGCAGCACCAAGGGCGAATGGATCACCCTCCTCGCCGACTGGGTGGAGAAACACCCCGCGGTGGGCGCGGTCGTCTTCTTCGACACCGACACCCATCCCGGGTACGACGAGAAGTGGCGCATCGACACGAACCCCGACAGCCTCGCGGCTTACGTGGCGCTCGCCAAGCGCGCCCGGTTCAGCGGGTAGCCTTCTCCGCCGCCTCGATCGCGTTGCGGAAGAGCATCGCCACGGTGGTGGGGCCGACGCCGCCGACGCGAGGGGTGAGGGCGCCGGCCACGGAGGCGACTTCCTCGGCGACGTCGGGGAGGAGGCGGCGACCTTCGTAGCGGACGCCCGCGCCGATCACGGTGGCGCCCGGGCGTACGTGCCCGGGCTGGATGATGCCGGGAACGCCCGCCGCGGCGATCAGGATCTCGGCCCGCCGGGTGTAACGCTGCCAGTCCGGGACGCCCGTGTGGACGACGGTCACGGCGGCGTTGGCGGTCGGGCGCTTCTGGGCGAGGAGCATGGCGAGGGGGCGGCCGATCGTGGCGCCCCGGCCCAGGATGACGACCTCGTGCCCGGCCACCGGGATCTCGTAGTGCGCCAGCAGCGCCTCGATGCCCGCCGGGGTGCACGGGCGCGGGCCCGGCAGGCCCACGGACAGCCGCCCGAGGTTGAGCGGGTGCATGCCGTCGACGTCCTTGTCCGGGTCGACGGTCATGAGCGCCGCGTCGTAGTCGATGTGCGCGGGCGGCGGGTACTGGATGAGCAGCGCGTGCACGGACCGGTCGGCGTTGAGCCGGTCGATCACCCGGTGCAGGTCGTCCTGCGTCGCGCCGGCGGGCAGGTGCTCGTGGGGCGACACGAAGCCGAGCTCGGTGGCCTGCCGCTGCTTGATCCGGATGTAACCGGCGCTGGCGTCGTCGTCCCCGACCAGAATCGTGGCCAGCGACGGCTGCACGCCGCCCTCCCGGAGCTTGGCGACCCGCTGCGCCACATCGGCGAGCACGGCGTCGGCCACGGGCTTGCCGGGCAGCAGCCGCGCCTCGTGCGGCGCCTGCGTTCCCGAGGTCTCGGACATGCGGTCCCTTCGCCTGATGGGCACTTTCCGCGACCCAGTATGCCGTGCGCCGCCGCCGCCCGCCGACTGCGTCACCCGGCTGGGCCACGCCCGGTCACGGCGTCCCCCGGGCGTCACCCGGCCACTACTAGCGCAGCACTTCGGTCAGCTCCGCCTCGAGCAGCGCCGTCACGTGGTGGTGGCGGTCGCTGTCGAGGGGGATGCCGCGGCTGGGGGCCTCGGCCAGCATCAGGGTGTAGAGGTGCAGGCGGTAGAGGCCCAGCCGGACGCGCGCGGCGTCGTCCACGACCAGGCCCGTGGCCTCCGCGTAGCCGCGGAGGAAGGGGTGGTCCGGGTCGTCCTCGATGCGGTGGAAGAGGGCGGGGGAGACGAGGTCGAGCAGCGGGTCGCCGTAGAGGAAGCGTTCGCCGTCGACCAGGCCCGAAAGGTGGTCGTCGTGGACGAGGACGTTGCCGTCCCAGAGGTCGAAGTGCAGCAGGGCCGGGCGGGTGACGACGGCGAGGGCGGCGCGGTGGCGGTCGATCGTCGCCCGGATGCCGGGCGGCAGCGGGACGTCCCAGTCGGCGGCGTCGGCCAGCAGGGCGTCCATGATCGCGGCGTAGGCGGACGGCCAGTCGGGACCCGCGGCCCGGGCGCCGGTGTAGCCGAAGTGCGGGCCGGTCAGCTCGTGCACGCGGGCCATGACGGCGCCCAGCTCGTGGCGGGCCCGGGGCGACGGCCCGCCGGTCAGCGGCCGGCCGGGCAGGAGGGACGTGACGATCCAGTCGTCCGTCGCGGCGAGCACCGCCGGGACCGGCGCGCGGCCGGCGACGGCCCGGAAGTAGACGGCTTCCGAGGCGATCATGCCGGCCTCGTACCGGAGCAGGCGGGCCGACGGCGGTGGTCCCACCTTGACCACCACCTCGCGGCCGTCCGCGAGCGTCGCGCGCCACACGGCGGCGAACCCACCCCCGGACAGCTCGGCCGCTTCGGCGACCTCGCTGCCGAGGGCAGGGGAGATCAACTTGTCGACGGTACGGGCGTCAAGAACGCGTTGCGTGGGGGAGCGCACGCCACATTGTGCGTCACTCCGTCGCCGCGATCGAGACAGTTCGATAGGCGGAGTCGTCGCCGGAGCGGTAGAGGCCCACGGTGACCCGGCTGTCCGCGGGGACCGTGACCGTCTCGGTCCACTCGCCGTTGGCGTCGATCGTGATGCGGCGGGAGGCCTTCGTGCCGGCGGCGACCGGGCTGACCGTCACCTTGTACGGGGCGTCCTGGTCGAGCAGCCCGGTGGCTTTCAGCACGACTGTGCGGTTACCGTCGGCGTCCGCGGGCGCGGGCGGCGAGGCGGACAGCGTGGTGACCGTCGTGTCGTAGGTCGACTGCGAGGTGCTCAGCGACAGCCAGCCGGCGCCCCCGAGGATGGCGACGACCAGCACCAGCGGCAGCAGCTGGCGGATCAGCTTCCGGCGCTGGGCCTTGTCCCGCGCGGCGACCGTGGCCTCGTTCTCCGCCGGCACGACCTGCATGAGGATCGTGTGCGCCTCGGCCATGCCGGGCACCTCCTGCGGCGCCGCGACCACGCGCGCCGGGCGGATGTCGCCCGTCGTCGTGACGTCCTCCGCGGCGCCGCCTGTCGAGCGCAGCCGGGGAATCGTCGTGGCGATCAGCGCGAGCACGGTCACCCCGGCGGTCAGGGCGGTCCAGCTGACCCGGCCCAGCGGGGCGCGGCACACGTAGAGGAGCAGGCCGCCGAGGACCAGGGTGGCCAGGCTGAGCGCCGGGGCGAGCACGAGACGCTCGATGCGGGTCAGGACGCGTACGGGGAAAAGGGCCTGGGTCAGCGCCGCACCCGGCAGCAGGAAGCCCAGCAGCAGGCCGCCCGCCGCCGCGAACGGGCGCGGGGTGAAGAGCACGAGCAGCGCCGACACGAGCGTGGCCCCGGCGACGGCCCGGGTCAGGAGGCGGTTCACAGGTTCCCCATCCGGTAGACGCGGACGGTGCCGTTGTCGTAGAGCCGGTCCACCTCGGGCAGCGTGTCGAACTTGCCGAGCTGCGTGCTGGTCAGCGGCGACGTGATCGAGCCGGCGTGCGGGTCGTTCTCGAAGTACGCCTCGTCCTGAGGGAGGAGCTCGCCGAGGCGCTTGTCCACGACCAGGTACTGGATCTGCAGGTCGCTGACGAGCTGCTCGTCCTCGAGGCTCCACGTGGTGGCGTAGTAGAGGGTGCCGACCTCGCGGACGGGGTCCTGCCGCCCGTACGTGGAGGCCAGCGAGACCGACGTGATGTCGCCGCCCACCCGGTTGCCGTGGCCGAGCGTGTCGCGCTCCCAGTAGGCGGCGCTGACTCCGTACACGTCGACCGAGCGCTCGAAGGCACCCGCCAGATAGGGGCCCGGCAGGATCGACCCGATCGGGGGCCAGCCGCCCGCCCGCGCGCCGATCATCAGGATCGTGATCATGAGCGAGCCGGCGGCGACGCGGCTGTAGAGGTTCCAGTTGCCCGGCGCCACGTAGTCGATCGCCGGCGCCGCCGCCCGCCAGTGCCGCTTGCCGTCGGCGTCCCTGGCCGGGATCAGCTGCACGCCCCGGACCAGCGCGATCGCCGCGACGATGGAGATCGGCACGTACGTGAAGGTGGACAGGCGCCCGGCGATCTCCGGGCCGTTCTGGCCGAGGAAGCGCACGCCGTTGCCCGCGAAGAACAGCGCGCCGCCGGCGATCGCCGCCCAGCGCCACGGGTCCCGGTCGGAGCGTTGCAGCATGTCCCGCAGCAGTGCCAGATAGAGCACGAACAGCCCGATGAGTCCGATGCCCTGCAACGCCAGCTGCCCGATGCTCACCGACGCGGTCGTGGAGGAGGCCTCCGAGGTGCCGGCGACGAGGTTGCGGACGGTCTCGGCGACCTGGTCGATCGGCGCCTCGAGATAGCTGACCACGTCGGTCGCCACGGTGCCGATCCAGAGGGCGACCACGGCCACGGCGATTCCCGGTACGACCAGGGCGCTCCAGCGGCGCGGCTTCTGCAGGAAGAGCTCCACGGCGGCGAGGAGGAACAGCGTCAGCACCAGCGCGAACGCCGTCACGTGGTGGCTGACCGTCGTCACCATGATCGAGGCCACGGCGACGGCGAGGAACTGCGGGCCGCCGCCGCTGCGCCAGCGCCGGGTCGACCAGACGGTGAGGATGAGGAACGGCAGGGCGGCCGTCTGGTAGAGATAGCTCGAGTTGAAGAAGAGATAGTGCAGCGCGGTGGCATAGATCGCGCAGCAGACGCCGGCGACCGCGGGCGAGCGGCTGGCCCGCAGCACGACAGCGAAGAGCGTCGCCACGAAGACCAGCCGGGCCACCCCGGCGACGACGATGCCCGCCGCCTCCACCGGCAGCCCGGTCAGCGCGGCGACGGCCGCGCCCATCTCGGCCAGGCCGGGGAAGTGCACGGCCGGCGGCAGGGCCGGGTTGGGCTGGAAGAGCTTCCCGCTCTCCAGGATGATCGTCGTGCCCAGCCAGTGCTGCAGCTCGTCGGGGAAGCGGAACTGCTCCGGGCTGTAGAACCACTTGAGCAGATACTGGTTCAGGCCCAGCCCCATGACCAGCAGGAACGACTCCGCGGCCCCGGCCATGCGCCGGCTGAGCAGCCGGACGACGACCGGGGTGAAGACCACGACCTGACCGATCCAGTACGCGATGGTCGCGTTGCCGGTGCCGATGCGTCCCCCGGCGTAGGCCAGCGCCACCATGAGCACGCCGAGCGCCGACATGACCAGGACGACGGGGGCGTGGCCGAACTCGAGCGGCGGGCGGCGGCGGGCCGGGCGCGGGGGGCGGGCGGGGTCCTTGACCGGGGCCGGGGTGGTTTCCGCCGGGGTGGCCGTGGGTTCCTGGGCGCCGGGGACGACCGGGATGATCGCGGTGACCGCGGGGCTCGTCGCCGGCGCGGTGATGATCTGGGTCTCGTCGGCGGACGGCTTCGGCTTGGGCTTGGGCTTCGCCGCCGGCGCGGGCAGGACTTGCGTCTCGTCGGCGGCGGGCTGTGGCTTCGGCTTCGGTGCCGGGATGATCTGGGTCTCGTCGGCGGCGGGCACGGACGGGCGGATGACCTGCGTCTCGTCCGCCTTGGTGGATGTGTCCATGCGGCTCGTGGTGCCGGTGGGGAGGCGGATGACCTGGGTCTCCTCGGCGGTCGGCTCGGCGGCGGCCGGCTTCGCGGTGGCGGCGGGCGGCTCCGCGGCCGTCGGCTTCACGGCGGCGGGCGGCTTCGCGGCCGTCGGCCCGACGGCGGCGGGCGGCTTCGCTGCTGCGGCGACGGTGGTCGGCTCGGCGGCGGCCGGCTCCGGGAGCGCGACCGTTTTGTCCGGGTCTTCGACGGCCGGGCGCAGGACGGCGGTCGCGTCGGGCGCCGGGATGACCGCGGTCTTCTCCGGGTCGTCCGGCGTCGCGGACCGGCCGCCCGGCGTCGCTGACTGGCCGCCCGGCGTCGCTGACTGGCCGCCCGGGGTCGCGGACGGGTCGGACGAGTTCAGCATGCGGCCGCCGCCCCGCTCGTCGCCGCGGCCGCCCGGATGCCCGTCGTCTGCACCATATGCTCCGAGAATGCCCCGCTTCTCGGGTGATTGTCCGGTGAACCGCACGATCAGCGGCGCGCCTCGGCGCGAAGCTTGGCCCGGGCGGCGCGGCGACCCTTGAGGTAGAGCCGGGGTCCGGCCAGCATGCCCCGCTTGTTGGCGCCGAGCAGCTCACGCGGGAAGTCGTCCTGCAGCGTCGACACGCGCAGGCTGTCCTGGCCGGTGAGATCCCGCAACGCGCCGGGCACGAGCTTGAGCAGCGGCCAGAGCAGCGCGGGCCGGCCGAGCAGCAGGCTCGTGTACGCGGCGGTCAGCCCGGCCCCGTACCCGATCATCTGCTTGCGCAGGCCCGCGAGGTCGCGCCGGTGGTAGTGGTGCGTGACCGCGGTCGGCTGGTAGACGATCGTGCCGCCGTCGACGAGCACCTTGGTGAACGCGAGCGTGTCCTCCGAGCCCATGGCCGGGGTGCCGGCGCCGAGCGCGTTGTCCCAGCCGCCGATGCGCTCGATGACGCCCGGGCGGAAGGTCATGTTGGCCCCGGTGCCGAAGGGCGGCAGCGGGTAGAGCGGGCTCTGCACGTGGGCGGTCGCCGGGCTGAACGTGTCCGGGCGGAAGCCGCGGCCCTTGCTGTGCCCGCCGAACTGCTCGAACCACAGCTGCGCCTGCGTCTCCAGCTCCGCCGGGACGATGACGCCGGAGACGACGTCCGCCTCGGGGTGGTCGGCGAAGGCGCGGGCGATCTCGGCCAGCCAGTGCGGGTCCGCGTACTCGTCGTCGTCGATCCAGGCGAGGATCTCGCCCGGCGCGGCGGCCTGCGCGGCGTTGCGGGCGAAGGACAGCCCGGCCTTGCGCTCCACCAGGTAGTCCACCGGGCCCCGGCGGGCGGCCGAGCGCACCACCTCGGCGGTCGCGTCGGTGGCCGGCGCGTTGTCCACGACCAGCACCCGGAAGTCGGGGTACTCCTGCGCGAGCAGGCTGTCGAGGCACCGCGCGAGGGCGCCGGGCCGCTCACGGGTGCAGACCACGACGGTGATCGGCGGCGCGTCGGCGAGCACCTCGCGGCGCCGGGCCAGGAACGCGGGCTCGGTCGCGGGCGTGACGCCGGTTTCGGGCACGCCGGCGAGGCCGCGCGACGCCAGCTCGTCCGCCAGCTCGCTCTCGATCGCGCGCCGCAGGTCAGCGGGGGCAAGACCATGCTCGGGTACGGGCACCAGCACCGTGCCCAGCGGCTCGGTGAACAGGCGGACCAGGGCCCACGCGCGCTCGATCCGCCGGCCGTCCGTGCCGATGGCGGGCACCGCGGGAAGCGGCTGGGCCAGGTCGAGGTCGAGGACGACGGCCGGGCGGCTCTGCTCGAGCGCGGGCGCGGTCAGCGGTTCGTCGACGGCGGTCATCGGGCCACCTCCACGTTTGCGATCGGGCGCAGAGTGCGGCAGGCCACGTCCGCGCTGACGGCGGGACGGATTTCTCCGGCGGTCATCGGGCCACCTCCGCGCTGATCACGGGACGGGGGGCGCGGCGGGCGGCGACGGTCTCGACGGCGCCACCCCAGCCGGCGGCGGCAACCCCCACAAGCACACCCCCCGCTTTGAGTACGTGGTCCACGCCGCGGCCCCGGGCGGCGAGACCGAGATTGCGGGCGACCGCGCGGGGCAGCGACTTCAGGTAGCTCTGCTCCGAGCCGAGACTCTTCGAGCCGTCGAGCAGCCCGGCCATGGCGACCTTGCCCCGGCCCTCGGCGTAGCAGCGGCGCACGAACCACGGGAAGGTCGAGCTCGCGGCGGGCACGTCGTGGCGCAGGCGGGCCTCGGGCACGTACATCCAGTGGCCGCCGTCGTGGGCGCTCATCCGCAGGCACAGCTCGGTGTCTTCGGGGCGGTTCTGCTTGCCGAGCTTGCCGAACCCGGTCCGGAAGCCGCCGACCGCCAGGAACGGCTTGCGCCGCACCACCATGCCGGCCGACCACACGTTGCGGACCGGCGCCATGGTCGTGGGCATGCCGCGGTAGGAGCCGCCGACCGCCCAGAGGAACTCCTCGGGCATCCAGCGGGGCGCCCCGCGTTCCCACTCGGGGTCGATCGCGTTGCCGGCGCCCACCACCCGCGGATCGGCGAAGGCGGTCAGCATCGTCGCCAGCCACTCCGGGCCCATCGTCACGTCGTCGTCGAGAAACGCGATCAGCGACGTCGACGTGTGGAAGGCGCCGGTGTTGCGGTTGCCGGAGACGCCCTGGGCGTACAGGTTCTCCAGGACCGTCACGCCGGCCAGGTCGCGGCGGGCCCGGCGGAACAGGGCCGGGTTGTGATCGACGACGAGCACGATCTCGGCCGGGGCGACGGTCTGCGACTTGGCCGCGGCGACGGTCCGGACGATCGACGCCCAGCGGCGCTCGGTGTGGCACGGGATGACGATGCTGACGGCGGGGCGGGGGGTGGATTCCACGGGTACCTCTCGGGCGGGCGTGCGGTGCGGTCCGCGGGGAGCGGGAGGGGCGGACCTGGTCGGCGGGGCTGTCGGGCCCCGCGGTGGCGCGGGCGGTCGCGGCGGTCGTCCCGCCGGCGCAGGCGCCTCCGGTGGCAGAGCCGGCCGGGTGGCTCAGTCCTCGCTGGTCACGCGCGAGTGACGGGGGCGGGCCGAGCGCTGGTCGTCGCGGCGGAGGCTGCCGCGGTTGACGTTGGCGATGTGCATGCGCGGGTCGGTGTCGGCGGCGCTGCCCGCGGCCGGGGCGCGGTTGACGACCCGGTTGAGGGCGTGCGCGGGCGGGGTGTTGCCCGCGCCGGGGCGCTGGTGCACGATCACGCCGCCGCGGTTGGCGCCGGTGCGGCGCATCCGGCGCATCCGGCCGTACTCGCTGAAGATCGTCCGCAGCACGCGGAAGCCGTCCCGGAAGGTGTTGAGGTTGCTCTGCCCGTGGATGCGGGCGTGCTCGACGCTGCCGACCTCGCCGACCCGCATGCCGTCGGCGGCGGCCCGGATGTTGATCATCGTCTCGATCTCGAAGCCGTCGCCCCAGAGCTTGGAGCCGTCGGTCGGGCGCGGCAGCGCGACGTCCGGCAGGTCCAGCGTCGGCACGACCCGCGCCCAGAAGGCGTTGTAGCCGTAGCAGAGGTCGGTGAACCGGGTTCCGAAGAGCACGTTGACGACCAGGTTGAGCCCGTCGTTGCCGAGCTTGCGCAGCTTGGTGATGTCGTGGCTGTGCCCGCCGTGCGAGAAGCGCGAGCCCTTGACGAAGTCGGCGCCGTCGGTCAGCTGGGCCACGAAGAGCGGGATCTCGCCCGGGTCGGTGGACCCGTCGGCGTCGATCATCACGATGATGTCGCTCGTGCAGGCGGCGAAGCCGCAGGCCAGGGCATTGCCCTTGCCCGTGCGGGTCTGGTGCACGACCACGACGTCGGGGCGCAGCTCGCGGGCGACCGCGACGGTCCGGTCGGTCGAGCCGCCGTCCACGAGGATCACCTCGTCGATGCCGGCCGGGAGCTTCGCGAACACGTGCGGGAGATTGCGCTCCTCGTTCAGGGTCGGGATCACCACGCTCACAGTCGGTGACAAACTGTGATTACTCGCTGTGTTACCAGAGGACGGGGGGAGCTGCATGTCGTTCCCTTCGGTGGCTGCTTCCATCGATTTCCGGGAGCGGAATCATCGAATTGCCGGGCTCTGCCGACAACTGTAGCTACACGCTACGTAGCGTCAACTAACCAAAGGACCGAGGTGCTCGTCACCCCACGGTCGCTCCTGACCAGACGGATGAGCAGCACTTATGCTCACGGGTGATCTTGTTGACCATCCGCCCCACCAATCACAGCCAGTAATGGACATCCAGGCACGGCGAGGCGTGAAACGCCCGTTCCCGCGCTTTCCGGAAAGGCGGGCGACGACGGGCACGCAATTCCGGGAAATACCGATTTCCGATTTTCCCGAGTGTTCCCGCTCACCTGCCGTGACGTAACCGTGCGTATAACGCTTGGTTGCAGGACGGTTGTATCGGCGCGTTGCCGGGCCTGGTCGCCGCCTGTGCCTAGGCTGTGGGCATGACAGCCCCCGGCGCCCGGCCCGCCCCGCGTCCGCATCGGCACGGTGCGTGATCCCGTGACCGCCCCGGAAGCCCTCTGTGTCTGCGGCCACGAGCGCCAGGCCCACGACCACTACCGCGCCGGCAGCGAGTGCACCTTCTGCGGCGCGGCCGGCTGCCCCCGCTTCCGCCGCCGCACCTGGTGGCGCCGCCTCCTCGGCTGACGGACGCATCTACCGTCATTGCCCGGTCCGGCGCTGGGAGGTCTTCGGCTCGGCCGGCAAATGTTTCGACGGCGCCGGGCTGCTGGTGCGCAGGGCGGCGGCCGGCGACGAAGCTCGATCAGTGCGACGAGCCGGGGCTCAGTTCGGGTGGGCCGTGAAGATCGTGGTTTCCGCTCATCGGCCGAAGATCCAAGACCGTCGGTAAGCCGGGGTCATACTCTTGGTAGTGGCGTGGGCAGACCCACAGGAATTCGCCGGAAGGTGCCTGCACCCTTCGGAGGCCCCCGAAGTGCTGGCTCGGGTCCTGCCGGAACAGCAGAGCGCGAAACGCCCGTAAGGCGGCACCCTCCGCCATGGTCAAGTTGTTCTCGGTGACCTCGCTTTCGCGTTCCGGCCGGTCGACTTGCGCGGGCAACCGCTCGGCCACGACTTTCATGAGTTGAAGTTCCGCGTTGATGTCATCGAGGTCCGGCTTGGGCAGCACCACGCCTGCAACGGCCGCCGTCACCGGTACGACGAGCCGCAGGGCCTTGAGGAGGAAGTCGATGTAGGGAGAGATGTGTCCCAGCCACTCCTTCTCCTGCCGTAACTCGTAGGACGCCTCGTGCCACGGGTGCCACTCGCCCGGGTGCTCGCACCAGAGCGTGAGAAGGACGAGGTCGGTGGTGAGGCGTAGCCGGTCGAGCACCGAGGCGCGCGGCGGGGGAGCGAGCGTGAAAATCCTGGGGCAGTCGGTGACCTCCGTGGAGAGTGTTTTGATCACCCTGCGCAAGAAATGCGTGCTTTCGGTGGCGAGCACCTCGATGCGGTCAACGCCGGCCTCGATCTTCTCTACCGCTTGGGACATGTCGTCGATGCGGTAGACAAGACGGTTGATGGCACTGTGAAGTTCAGGCTCGACTGCTGAGAAGCCGGTGAGCAGCTCCGCGATGTCGAATTCGCCGTCACACTCCATGCAGTCGCGCCTGCTGCGCTGGTTCCGTCGTCTCCGCAGGAGATTGTCGAGCGGGAACTCACCCGTGCACCCGGCAGTGGGGCACGGAATCACCAGGCTGTAGTGGAGTCCCGGCCAGCGTAGATGAAGAAGAAGTTGAACGCTGTCGATGATGACATTGAAGAACATGTCGGGCGACGGGGCCCTGACCTCGATCAGCAGCCGGCGATCGGAGTCCAGCTCGATGAGGGCCTCGGAAGCGTAGGCGGAGATGGGATTCCGGAGGAAGACTCCACGGCGCCAGTGCATGCCCACGGAGGAGGGGTGGTGTCGCACGGTGAGCCAGGAGACCAGTCCCAGCGCGGGCTCGTTCAGCTTGCAAACCACGCGGATGCGTCGCAGGCCGGGAAACAACGGAGTGTCGAATGACCATGGCAGGCGCGGTCGTGCATGCGGCACCAATTGCGCCACCAAGCTGAGCGGATCCGGCCCCTCGCTCAGCCGGTAGCAGATGTCGAACTGCTCCATGAGTCTCAGGAAGTACGGGTAGTGCCGCGTCTCGTAGCCCTCAGGCATCTTTTCGTTCCATATTTCGTACAGCCGCCGATGAGCCAGGACGCCTGCCGAGGATCGGGTCGGTCCGTCCTCCAGGACGAAGCCGATGGCTTTGGTCAGCCACTCGGGATTGAGGACCACGATGTCGCGTAGTCCCTCGTAGTCCCCGTAGTGGATGATGTGGCCGAGATCGTGCATGAGCTCGCTCAGGGTCGAGATCTCGTCGGTGTCCAGGCCGTGGTACCTGCAGGTCTCGACGAACTGGTCGAAGGATATCTGGGGACGCTCGCGGTACTGGGACAGGATTTCGTCACGCGCCGATATCCAGCGCGGGCTGAGCATCCTGCCCATCTGCGGGAGTGCTGCCGACTCCCGGGCCATGGCCTCTCGAAGCGAATCAATGCCGCGACCCGACCGATTATCTATCGTGAAATGGCCGGCGAGCATGCCGGGGAAGGTCCGCTTGAGGTGCTCGTAGTCGATCTCGGCATGGCGCTCGTCGCCGTGTGTCGAGACGATGACGGCTCGGGCTTCCAGCCCGACGCGAAGGCGGATGCGCTGCAGCCACGCCTCGACCTCGTTCTGCTCCTGCCCGTCCCGGGGATTCCACACGACGATGTAGAGAGCGCGGCGGCTGAAGAAGAAGGGGTGGGTGATCCGATAGACCTCCTGGCCACCGAAATCCCAGGTGCGAACGGTGATCTTCACCTCGAGGTCGGGATGCTGGAGGGTGAGCGGCTGGATCTCCAGACCGTGTGTGGTGTCGCGATTCGCGACGAACGACTCGGAGCGAAGAGACGCGATGAGTGACGTCTTGCCGACGTTGCCCTCGCCGACGACCAGGACCTTGGCCTCGTACTGGGGGATCGCGTCCTCCAGGCTTTTCAGGTACGCGGACACGGCTGTCCACCCGCGAGCTATGAGATCGGGATAGGGCTCCTGCAGAGGGTTGTTCTCCATCGTGAACGTGATCGGCCGAGTGAGAATCTGAATAATTTCGCGAGGCAGGGCGGAGATGTGGTTGTGGTCCAGTTCCAGCTTCTCCAGCCTGGTCAGCTGGCCGATCTCCGGCGGGATCTCGCTGAGGGCGTTGTGGCTCAGATAGAGCCGTCGGAGATTGGTGAGACGGCCGATCTCGCCGGGCAGTTCGGTGAGACCGTTGTTGCGGAGATCCAGCTGTTCGAGCTTGCGCAACTTGAAGAGAGCGGGCGGCAGCTTCCTGAGTTTATTACCTTCGAGGTCGAGGTTGCGCAGCTCGCCGAGGTCCCCTATCTCGACGGGGAGGGTGGTTATCGCATTGTCGTCCAGATACAGTTCCTCGAGCGAACTCAGCCTTCCGATCTCAGCGGGCAAAGTATTCAGTCGGTTGCTCCTGACATCCAGCTCGGTCAGGTTCACCAGGTGACCTATGCCGGGCGGTAGCACCACGAGCTCGTTGTGTACGAGGTAGAGTCGCCCGAGGTCACCGAGCTGGCTGATCTCAGCCGGGAGCGATGTGAGTCCTGACCCTGAGAAGCGCAGGTACCCGTCGCGGCGGGCTCGCTCTATGTCATCCAGGCTGAATACTCCGGGCGGCCGGACAGGCGACCATTGCGCGGCTCCCGGCAGGACCGTCGAGCCGTCAGGTATCCGTTGCCAGTCCCTGTCGTCCCCGCTGGTTCTCCCGCCGGTCGGCTTCCGCATGATGATGAATCTTCTGAACCTCGGCCTCCGGCTGGGTCCTCCCATGCCGAAACCGTATGCGTACCGCGTTGATCCAATCTATGGCGAGCCATCGCCTGTCGGATCGATGACAGGACGCGTGATGCTTCTCGGTCGAATAAGCGGTCTCGGCGTTCGTCTGTTCCGAGTTCGTGCACGTAGTTCTTGGGAGGAGCGAGACATCCCGTGCCGGTGTAGCGGTCCGCGCGCGTGCTGGTGGACCCAGTGCGCCCGGTGGTCCGGGCCGCACGGTTTCGTGGCCGGCCCCCGTGTCGGCCCCGAGGCGGGATTGCCTACTTGATCTGTAGGGTAAGTGTCACTTCATGGGGTGCCGCCCGCACATCGAGGAGAGACCATGCCGCTTCCCGATTTCCTGATCGCCGGTGTGCCCAAGGCCGGGACCACCGCCCTGCACGCCGCCCTGGTCCGGCATCCCGGGCTGTTCCTGCCGGCGGTGAAGGAGCCGAAGTTCTTCCTCACCGACGGCCGGCCGCCGGCGACGGGTGGGCCCGGTGACGTGCAGACCTATCAGGAGCACGTGTGGCGGCGCGCCGACTACGAGGCCCTCTTCGATCCGGCGCCGGTGGGCACGCTGCGGGGCGAGGCGACGCCCTTCTATCTGTACGACCACGGCTCCCACGACCGGATCCGCGCCCTCGTCCCGGACGCCAAGCTGATCCTCCTGCTCCGGGACCCGGTCGACCGCGCTCACTCCAACTGGACGCACCTGTGGAACGCCGGGCTCGAGCCGGAGGCCGACTTCCTCACCGCCTGCCGGGCCGAGGAGCAGCGCAAGGCGGCGGGGTGGGCCGACTTCTGGCACTACGTGAGCCTCGGGCTCTACGGCCGGCAGGTCCAGCATCTCTACAAGGTCTTCCCGCGCGAGCAGGTGCTGCTGCTGCGCTACCGCGAGCTGAAGGACGCCCCCGCCGCCACGCTGGACCGGGTGTGCGACTTCCTGGGCGTGGAGACCGGCGTGCTCCGCGAGATCCCCAAGGAGAACGTCAACCGGCACGTCGTCGAGGACAACGGGCTCAACCGGGTGCTGCGGGGGCTGCTGCGGGCGGGCGGCACCTTCGGGCACCGGTTCCCCGTACCGTTGCGGCTCGCCGCCCGGGGTCCGCTCCTCACGCTCCTGCACCGCAAGAACGGCACGCGCCCGGTCACCACGCCGGCCGAGCGGGAGGCGCTGCTGCCGCTCTTCGCCGACGACATCGCCCTGCTGCAGGACGTGACCGGGGAGACCTACGACGACTGGCTCTCCGTGGACCGGCACGCCAAACGGGTTTGATCTTCGGGAGCTTGGATCACGCACGTGGCCCGGTGGGGCTCCGCGCTCTGGCCGCGCCAGCGGCCAGCGGAGTCGCTCCGGGCACCTCGGCGGGAGCGGCGGTCTGTACCCACCACCCCGCTACGACATCTGCTTTGTGGTTGTCTTCTGGTGCCGGCGGGGGCGAATTCCTATCATCCCCATAGATGTTGGAAGCTACCCTTCGTCGTGTCGCCGTAGCCACGGAATGGAGCCGCCTTGTCCATCGGAACTCAGACGCTGTCGTTGCCCCGCTGGGACGAGTCGACGGTGGTGGTGGAGCCGCCCGGTGACGAGCCGGGAGCCTGGGCCGGCGCGCCGTCGGCGGTCGTCGCGGACGGTCACTTCTACCTCGCCTACCGGCTGCGCCTGCCGATCGGGGAGGGGCGCGGCATCGCCAACGTGATCGCCCGGTCCGCCGACGGGGTGACCTTCGAGACCGTCGCCGAGGTCGACAAGGAGCGCTTCGGCGCCGAGTCCCTCGAGCGGCCGGCGCTCGTCCGCACGCCGGAGGGCCGGTGGCGGCTCTACGTGAGCGCCGCCACGCCGGGCACCAAGCACTGGCGCGTCGACATGCTCGACGCGGCCACCCCGGCGGAGCTCGCCACGGCGCCCGCCGTCACCGTGCTCGCGGGCGACGACACGGTCGGGGTCAAGGACCCCGTGCTGCACCACGACGAGTACGGCTGGCACCTCTGGGCGTCGGTGCACCCCCTCGAGTCGTGGGACGACGCGGACCGCATGACCACCGAGTACGCGACCAGCCCCGACGGCATCCACTGGACCTGGCGCGGCACGGCGCTCGCGGGCCGTCCGGGGCAGTGGGACGCGCGCGGCGTACGCGTCTCGTCGGTGTCCGTGACCGGCGACACCATCCTCGTGTCGTACGACGGCCGCGCGACCGCCGGGGAGAACTGGGAGGAGCGCACGGGCACGGCCCGGGGCGCCCGCCTGGCCGACGGCAGCTTCGGCGAGCTGACCGCGGAGGAGGGCGAGCCGCTCGGCAGCCCGCACGCCCCGAACGGTCTGCGCTACCTGTGCGTGCTGCCGCTGCCGTCGGGCGGGACGCGGCTCTACTACGAGGCCACGCGGGCGGACGGGGCCCACGATCTGCGCACCGAGGTCCTATGAGCCGGGTCACCCGGCCCGGCCCCGGATGACGTACGGTGATCAACGGCGCCTAGCGTCTTGCCCATAACGCCCGGTCGCGGGCGGTCGCCGGCATCAACCGGCGGCCGTGCGGCGCGGCCCGCCATGGCGGAACCCTCCCACAAGGACGGGTTCCGCCATGTTTGTTCCGTCCGCGTGTTTCCGGCATGTTGCCACGGCGGCATCACTGACTGTGACGTTCGATCCGGGCCCGCCACCCGCCGGAGTGCCCCGCGTTTGTGCTGCCCGGAGGCCGGGTAGCAAGCCGGTTACCAGGGACGGACGATCAGCGGGGGAGCACCGATGCGGATGCTGGGCGGGCGTTACCAGCTCGAGCAGCGCATCGGCATCGGCGGCATGGCCGAGGTCTGGCGCGGCCACGACCGCGTCCTCGACCGCCCCGTCGCCGTCAAGATCATGGCGCCGGCCGTCGAGGGCACCCTCGGCGCGACCGAGGGCGTCGACCTGGTCCGGGCCGAGGCCCGCTCCGCCGCCCGGCTCGCCCACCCCAACGTGGCCGGCGTCCACGACTTCGGCACCTCGCCCGAGCCGGGGCGCGACGTCCCGTACATCGTCATGGAGCTCGTCGACGGGCAGACCCTGAGCGCCCACCTGCGGACGGGCGCCCTCGACTGGCGCATCGCCGTCCGCGTCTGCGCCGAGGTCGCCGCGGCCCTCGCCGCCGCCCACGCCCAGCACGTCGTCCACCGCGACATCAAGCCGTCCAACATCATGCTCACCCCGTCCGGCGCCAAGGTCCTCGACTTCGGCATCGCCGCCGCCGCGGGCAGCGTCGACCCCGACCCGGACGGCCCGGTCATGGGCACCCCCGCCTACGTCGCCCCGGAACGCTTCGAGGGCGCCCCCGCCACCCCGGCCGCCGACATGTACGCCCTGGGCGTCCTGCTCTACCACTGCCTCTCCGGCCGCATCCCCTGGACCGTCGCCACGCACACCGCCCTGGTCAAGGCCCAGCGCTACGGCAACCCGGACCCCCTCCCGGCCATCGACGGCCTGGCCCCCGAGGTCCTCGACCTGGTCTCCCGCTGCCTCGACAAGGACCCCGCCGAACGCCCGACCGCCCTGGTCGCCGCCCTCCTCCTGGCCGAGGCGGTCGACGCCCGCGTCTACGTGCCGCTGACCGACCTGGGCCCCCGCATGCCCCGCCCGTCCACCGTCTCCCCCTGGGACGAACAAGCCGCCGACGCCGCCACCAGCGTCGCGATGCCGGAGCCCCGCACGGACGCCTCGTGGCAGCCCGCCCCGCGCGGCCGCCACCGCGCCTCCTGAGCGTGCTCCGGCCCGCCCTCACGCGCCGGGGCGGTCAGCTCCTCAGCGAGGTTGGTGATGATCCCTTCGGGGCTGCGGAAGCAGCAGAGGCGGTAGACGTTCTCGTAGCGGGCGACCTCGCCGACCAGCTCGGCCCCGTGGGAACGCAGGCGGGAAAGCACGTCGTCGACGGCGACATGATGCGGCGGATGCCCAGGGTGTTGGCGGGGCGGGCTCCGGGCGTACGGGCTCCGGCGCATGGAACTCCACCAGCTCGAGCCGGCCGTGCCTGTCGGATGTGCGCAGCATGGCGCCTCCTGCCGGACGCCGCGCACGCCGATGACGCTCTCCACCCAGGTGCCCTCGGCCGGTAAGCGGCCTTCGAGTTCCAGGCCCAGCTCGACGACCGCGTCCAGGTCCTCGACCAGGATGACGACATGGTCCATCCGCTTGAGTGCCATTTCCGGACCCTGCATCGAGGTCGGAGCCGGCAACACGATATCGACAACCGCTAGCCATCGAGGGTGATCGTAAGCCGGCGCCACTCACCCCTGAGGCCCGACCCCGCCCGCCCACTGGGCGGCAACGCGTTTTCGCCGCGAAGCTTCCGCACATCACCAGATCCAGCGGAATCCGACGACCGTCTGCTCGATGAAGGGCAGGTGCCGCCTGATGTAAGAACCCTGGACACTGATCGGGAATTCGCGGAGTGTCCGTTCGGCCAAGTGGTCGTCCCAGACGCACCACCGGGCTTTGCGCGGCCGCCGGGAACCCGCAAACTGCACCGCGAGGTCGACATGCTCGGCTCTCGCGAACGCCGCCCTCCGTACTTCGTCGGTGGTCGTGTCTTCCTGGAAGACAGTCCGGTATTCGAAGGACGTGATCTCACCACTACGCAACGGGGCAGTCAGTTCAATCTCCACCGCGGTGAGTCCGCCGCCGTACCGATGGGTTCTGCCCACGTTGCCGCCGTATTCGACATCGATCTCCACGGCATACGGCTCATGATTGAAGATGTATACGTCGACCCCGTCCTCCACCGCCCGAATCGTGTGATGTGTACGTCTCTCCCTCAAGGAGCCGTCGGGGTCGACCAGATACCGTTCGACGAGGTGACCGTGCGATGGCGCTGCCTCGACACCATTTCCCTGTGACGTGACAACGTGTGAGAGACGCCCTCTGTGGCGGCTTCCCGGCCTTCCAGCAATGCCCAGAGTGCCGCCGCGTCGTGATCAGTCATAGTGAAGGCCTTGACGAACCAGCGCAGTGTCTCGGCCGAAAGGGAAGCTCCCGTGAGGGCTCGGGAGACCCGGTCTTTGAGTCGTCTGCGCAGCGCGGTATCCGTCTCCGATCGTTCGCCCGCATCCCACAGATACTCCTGGATCACTCCGGCCACGGCGGCCTGGTTGACGTCGCCGTGGCCATGACGGTCGGTGCCGCAGCGCCACCGTGCTCTGTATCGGACGTCATCCCTGAGGAGTTGCAAGAGGTAAGCTCCGGCAGCCTGTGCTTGATGGGTGCACTCTCTGGCCATTGCCAACTCCTAGCTTCGAGCGGTCGCTCGCGAGACGGTCAGGTGCGTGTATCCCTTGAATCGGGCGCTGGCGACCAGCTCACACGATGAGCGCGACAGATGCGCGACATGCCTCCAGTGAAGTTGAACCGCTGCTCGGCAAACCGTCAAGCAGTGAAGATCATCTTTGCAAGGAGGTTGAGTTGACCACGGAACTCATCGAGGAGCCCGCCGAGGAGCCCACGACCCGGCCGACCGACAGGTTGCAAGAGCTCCAAGCTATGCAGGTCTTCTACGACGTCTTGGAGAAGCTCGGTCAAGAAAGTCGCCGCAGCGCGATCAGGTGGCTCTGCGAGGCGCTCGAGGTGGAACAGGCACCGGCCCAGTCCGAGGTCGCAGCTCCGGGGGCCGGCGATCCCGTTGTTCCTCCGGCTGATCCGAGGGATTTCATGACTCAGAAGCGCCCGCAGAATCAAGCGGAGAAGATCGCTTGCCTCGGCTACTACCTGACGACCTACCGGGGGTCCAAGTTCTTCAAGAGCGCGGACCTCACCGCTCTCAACACCGAGGCTGCTCAACCCAAGTTCGGGAACATGCCCCGGGATGTCGACAACACCGAGCGCTCGAACGGCTACATCGTCGCGGCCTCCAACGGCGCGAAGCAGCTCACGAGCCGTGGTGAGGCGGTAGTCGACGCCTTGCCCGACCGAGACGCCGTCGAGGCGGCACGCAAGCAGAATCCCTTCAAGGCGAGGAAATCGACCTCGGGATCGCGACGCGGTACGCGCACGGACGAGGACGAGTCGTGAAGAACGTCGACGAGGTGCTGACCGGAACCTGGGACGCAGGTTTGGTGAAGGAGCTGCTGGGCGCCTATTCCGAGGCCAAGCGCAATTTCTACCTCGGCGGCCACCGCTTGAGTGAGATCGAGGGAGGCCGCTTCTGCGAGGCCGCCTATCGGATGCTGCAGCAATTCGCCCAGGGATCATTCACGCCGATCGGCTGAACCTTGGACACCAAGAAGACCGAACACGCCATGGAAGGCCTTTCCCGAAGCGACTTCCCGCCGTCGGTCCGGATGTACCTGCCGCGAGCGCTGCGCGTCGTCTACGACATCCGGAACAATCGTGACGTCGCCCATCTGGCGGACGGTATCGATCCGAGCCTGCAGGACGCCGCGTTGGTCGTCGGTGTGCTCGACTGGGTCGTCGCGGAGTTCGTCCGGCTCAGCGGGCGCGTCACCGTGGAGGAAGGGCAGGCGCTCATCGACGGACTGGTCACCCGGGCCGTGCCGGCGATCCAGGAATTCGACGGCATCCCCAAGGTGCTCCGCAGCGACCTGCGGGCCAGCAATCACGTTCTCGTGCTGCTCTATTCGCGGGCGCCGGCCGCTGTCGCCCTTTCGGAGCTGCGAGTCTGGGTGCCGACCCCGATGAAGGCCAATCTGGCCCGGACGCTGAACGGGCTCGACGAGAAGGCGCTCGTCCATGTCCGGGACGGTAAGGCGACGATCACGTTCGCCGGCCAACGCCACGTCGAGAAGAACGGGTTGCTGGGGCCGCTCGCAGGATGAGACGGGAGCACGCCGGTGCCCGGTTTCGGGGAAGATCCCGGGCACCGTGTTCTCAGGCGTTGTCGCGGAGCCAGGCGTCGATCAGGCCGCCGAAGTGGCCGAGGAAGCGTTCGTGCTCGTGCGGCGGGTACATCGCGCGGACCGTCTCGGTGAGCAAAGAGCGGAACTCCGGGGAGGAGACCCATTTGTGGACCATCTCCGGGACATGTGACAGGTGCTTCTCGCAGAACTCGGTGTAGCGCTCGGTGTCCAGATAATCGTCGGCGAGCTTGCGGTAGAGGGCCAGCTTCTCCTCGTACGGCAGATCGGGGTCGTCCGCGACGGCGAACCAGGCGGACGAGTCGGTGTCCATGCGGGCGCGCCGGCCGGTGACGACGCAGTAGACGGTCCAGCGGAGGAGGGCGGTCATGGCCCACGGGAAGTAGTAGTGGAGGGAGGTGACGGCCACGTCGGGGCAGGCGTTGGCGTAGTCGATGGGGTGGACGTCCGTACCCTTGATCAGGCTTTCGCAGCTGTTGAACTCCCAGCGGAAGAAGGCGTTGACCACCCGGGAGATCGTCACGACCTCGTCGCCGACGGCGGGGGAGAGGAAGCCGTGGTCGACCGCGTAGCGCTCGTGCATCGGGAGCTCGGGGCGGAACTTCATGACCATCGTCTCGGGGCCGATGGTCAGCGAGCGGGCGAAGACGTCGTAGTCCTCGACGGCGGCCTGCAGGTGCATGAGGCGCTCGCCGGAGGCGTCGTAGGCGGCGTGCAGCTCCTGCTCGTCGCGGATGCGGGAGACGCCGACCCAGGCGCCGCCGTCGTAGGGCTTCATGTAGAGCGGGTAGCCGATCGAGGCCGCCACCGCGGACAGGTCGAAGGGCTGGTTGTAGCGCGCGGAGGTGTAGGCCCAGCGGGCGTTGTCGAGCGGGTTCTTGTACGGGACCAGCACCGTCTCGGGCACCTTCAGCCCCAGCCGCAGCATCGCGCAGTAGGCGGCGTGCTTCTCCATCGACTGGAAGGTGAAGGGGCTGTTGAGCAGGTAGACGTCGTCCATCAGCGCGATCTTCTTGAGCCACTCGCGCGGGTGGTAGTACCAGTGGGCCAGCCGGTCGATGACCAGGTCGTGCCGGGGCCGGTCCCGCAGGTGGAAGGGCTCGATGGTGACGCGGACACTGCGCAGCCGATGGGTACGCCCGGCGGGGTCGGTGATCGCCCCGACCCGGCGCAGCAACGCCTCGTACGCGCGCGGCCAGTCCTCCTCCGTGCCCAGCAGCAGCCCGATGGTGTGCCCGACGTCCGCCATCTCAGTCCTCCTGGTGCACCCTCCGCAGCAGGGCGGTCAGGTGCGGGTCGAGAGCCGCACGCCACGAGTCCCAGTCGTGGCCGCCGGGCACCTCCGCGAAGGTGACCGGGCAGCCCTGGGCCAGCAACGCGCGCGCCATGTCGCGATTGTTGGCGAGGTTCTCCTCCACGGTGCCGCATGTGAGCGTGATCGGCACGCCGGGGCCCAGACTTCCCCGGGCGACGCGACCGGTGAACCGGACGATGCGGAGCCAGTGTCGGAAGTCCGACTCCTGCCGATCCAGCGCCGGGCGGAAGAAGCTGCCCGACTGGAGGAACAGCCCGTCGAAGACCGGGAACCGGCACTGCGCGTGAAGCAGGGCCAGCGCGCCGAGGCTGGCGCCCACCCCGACGACGGGCGCGCCCCGGCCCAGGTCGCGCACGATGCGGGACAACTGCCGGGCGTACGCGGGATCGGCCGAATATTGCGTGAGACGGTCCCGCGCGTCGAGGAGGACCACGTGGCAGCCGGGCGCCGCCGACGTGAGGCGCGTGCGGTGTTCGTACTCGGCGCCGTCGTGCACCAGCAGGACCACCCCGGCGGGTGAGCGGGGCGACCAGGCCCGCCCGGTGATGCCCCGCGGCAGGTCCAGGTCGTGCCAGGTCACGGGAGGTAGGACTGGGGGCCGGTCGGCGCCGGCGGCAGGCCGAACATCTCCGCGAGGCCGGTGATGCGCAGCTGGTGGTGCACGAACTCGCTGGGGTTGCGCAGCACGAAGCGGGTGCCGGTCTCGCGGGCGGCGTTGTAGCCCGCGACCAGGGCGCCGACGCCCATCGAATCCATGAACGTGACGAAGGTCAGGTCGACCACCATCATCGCCGGCCGCTCGCCGTGCAGGGTGGTGATCAGGGCCGTGCGCAGGGCGTCGACCGTCGCGGCGTCGAGCATGCCGCGCACATCGACGACGATGGTGCCGTCGGCCTGGCGCCGGGTCGTCATCACGGCCTCGCCCATGGCATTCCGCCCATCCGTCGCGCTCGATGCGGCGGGTCCCGCGGCGCCCCCCGGTCCGCTCGACCCGTGCCCTCACCGTACAACGTGCCCCGGCGGGCTCGCAGGGCACCGCTCTATCCGGTGTCACCCGGGGCGGCAACTCCGGCGCCCGAAGTTGCACCATGCTGCCGATCTCGCCCGCGGGGGATGCCCGTACAGATCGACGCCGGTCACGGTGTCAGCCGAGGGGGGTGGTGGCATGACCACAAGTTCCGGCCGCCGGCCGGGGATCTTCGCCGTCCGTGACGTCCGCTCGTTGATCACCGAGACCGCCGAGGAGGGGCACGGCCTCAAGAAGGCCGTCGGCTCGCTGCACCTGACCGCGATGGGCGTCGGTGCGATCATCGGCACCGGCATCTTCGTGGTCATCGGCGAGGGCGCCGGCGTGGCCGGTCCCGCGGTGATCCTGTCCTTCGTGCTGGCCGCGGTGGCCTGCGCCTTCTCCGCGCTGTCCTACGCCGAGCTGGCCTCCAGCATCCCGGTGTCGGGCAGCGCCTACACCTACACCTACGCCACGCTCGGCGAACTGGTCGCCTGGATCATCGGGTGGGACCTCATCCTCGAGTACGGCGTCAGCGTCGCCGGCATCGCGGTCGGCTGGGGTGGCAACCTCAACGCGTTCCTCGACGCCGCGTTCGGGGTCTCGCTGCCCGACGCGATCGCCACGTCGCCCGAGGACGGCGGCATCTTCAACCTGCCCGCCGTGTTCATCGTGCTCGCGATCACGGCCCTGCTCGTCCGTGGCGTGTCCGAGAGTGCCCGGGTCAACCTGATCATGGTCGCCGTCAAGCTGCTCGTGCTGACGTTCTTCATCGTGGTGGCCCTGTTCAACTTCGGCACCGGCAACTTCCAGCCGTTCGCCCCGAGCGGCGTCGACGGGGTGACCTCGGCCGCGGCGATCATCTTCTTCGCGTACATCGGCTTCGACGCGGTCTCCACCGGCAGCGAGGAGGCGCGCAACCCGGCCAAGGACCTGCCGCTCGCTATCATCGGCTCGCTGCTGATCTGCACGCTCTTCTACGTGCTCACCGCCGTGGGCGCCCTGGGCATCGCCAGCCCCGACCAGATGAAGGACAGCGACGCCCCGCTCGCCGCGGCCCTCGACGAGGGCGCGGGCATCACCTGGGCGGCGGGCATCCTGTCCTTCGGCGCGGTGGTCGCCATCACGAGCGTCGTCCTGGTCATCATGTACGGCCAGACGCGCATCTTCTTCGCCATGTGCCGCGACGGCCTGCTCCCGCAGCGCCTCGCCACGGTCAACCAGCGCTACGGTACGCCCGCCCGGCTCACCATCGGCCTCGGCGTGCTCATCGCGATCCTCGCCGCCCTGGTCCCGCTGTCGGAGATCGTCAAACTGGTCAACATCGGCACGCTCTTCGCCTTCGTGCTGGTCAACATCGGCGTGATCGTGCTGCGCCGGACCCGCCCCGACATGCCCCGGCCCTACCGCGTGCCGTGGTCGCCGGTGCTGCCCATCCTCGGCGTGGCGTTCGCGGTCTATCTGATGAGCGACCTCCCGCTGGACACGTGGATCCGGTTCGGCGTCTGGCTCGTGCTGGGTCTGGCCATCTATCTCCTGTACGGGTACAAGAACTCGCGCCTGCGGACCGAGGCCGGCTCGGGGACGCCGGGGTGGGCCCGTGACGAAGGGCACCAGTCATGACAGCCTTGTCCCCGGGTGGCGGTTCCTCGTCACCGTCTTCCTCCCCGTCCTCGTCGGCCTCTTCCTCGTCGGGCGTGGCTTCGTCGGCCTCTTCCTCGCCGGGCGTGGCTTCGTCGGCTTCTTCGTCGCCGGGCGTGGCTTCGTCGGCTTCTTCGTCGCCGGGCGTGGCTTCGTCCGTCTCTTCGTCGCCGGGCGTGGCTTCGTCCGTCTCTTCGTCGCCGGGCGTGGCTTCGTCGGCTTCTTCGTCGCCGGGCGTGGCTTCGTCGGCTTCTTCGTCGCCGGGCGTGGGCCGGGGGCCGGTCATCGTCGGGGTCGACGGGGGCGACTCGGCCCGCGACGCCCTCGCCCTCGGCACCTGGGCGGCCGAGGTGCTCGGGGCGCCCCTCGTCGTGGCCGTCGTCCACCCGGCGCCCGCGGCGCTCGGGTCGGGCCGCGTCGACGCCGAATGGGTGGCCGCCCGGCACGAGGCGGCACGGCAGGTGCTCGACGGGGCTCGCGCCGTGGTCGAGGGTGCGGCGGAGTACCGTACCGTCGCCTCCAGCTCGGCCGCCCACGGCCTGCACGACCTCGCCGAAGAGCTCGCCGCCGCCCTCATCGTGGTGGGCTCGGGCCGCTCCGGCCCGCGCAGCCGCCTCTTCGCCGGCAGCACGGCGGATCGCCTGCTGGCGGGCAGTGTGTGCCCGGTAGCCGTCGCCCCCACCGGCATGGAACGCCCGCCCGGCACCCTCAGCCGCATCGGCGTCGCCTACGTCGACACGCTCGATGGCCGCGCCGCCCTCGCCACCGCCCACGCGCTCGCCGCCCGCACCAAGACCCCCGTCCGCCTGGTCACGGTGGTCGCCGACGCCGACTCGACACTGCCGTTCCTGGTCGGCCAGGACGCCGAGCGAGCGTTCCTGGAGACGGCGAGGGAAACCTACGAACAGGCCCTCACCCAGGCGGCGGCCACCGTCACGGCCGCCCCGGCCGACTGGGAGATCCGTACGGGGGACGTGGTCGACCAGCTGGCCGAGCTCGACGACGTGGACGTCCTGGTCTGCGGGTCGAGGGGTTATGGACCCGCCCGCCGCGTCCTGCTCGGCGGCGTGTCGGCCCGGTTGGTCCGGCGCGCCCGCCGTCCCGTGGTGGTGGTGCCGCGCAGCGGATGATCGCGCGGTCTTCGTGGCGGGCCTCCGTGGCGGGCCTTCGTGACGGCTCCTTCTCGGTGGCCCGTCGTGATGGTCCTTCTCGGTGGCCCGTCGTGACGGTCCTTTGCGGCGGCCTCCGTGTCGGTCTGGCCGTCGCCTGGTCGCGTTTCTGTCGGAGGGTCGGCCTAGAGTTCGGGACGTGCGGATCCGGATCGAGGGCAGCGACCTGCCCGGGCGGCGCAGCGGTGGCGAGGCCCACACCCTGCGCCTCCGAGGCGTGCACGTCGGCGTGCAGCGCACCGGCCCGGGCCGCCAGGTCGCCATCGCCGGCCTGATCCCGGTCGACGCCGAGGCGGCGGTCTGGGCGATCGAGGTCACCAGCCGCGAGATCGACGGCCTCCTCGACGTGGGCGGCCCCTGGGTCCACGGCCGCCCGGGCGCGCGGTTTCTCTATCTGAGCTGGGGCGTGCCCGGAGACTCGCCTGGTCCTGCTGGTCCTGCTGGTTCTGCTGGTCCTGCTGGTCCTGGCGGTCCTGCTGGTCTCGGCGGTCCTGCCGGTCCTGCTGGTCCTGCCTTGCCTGCCGGCTCTGTCAGCCCTTCCGGTGCGTCCGCGGAGGGTGCTGCTGGCGACGGTGCATTTGGCGGTGGC
>NZ_JAUZQD010000003.1 GCF_030709675.1 Symbioplanes lichenis | reverse complement strand
GACAAGAACACGCCCGGCGAAGCAGACAGGAACGCGCCCGGTGGAATCGGGCCAGAACGCGCCCGCCGAAGCGGACGCGGAAGGGGCGCCGTCGAAAGCAACGGCGCCCCAAAAAAGTGACCAGCTCAGAGAAAGCCCAGCTCAGGCCAGCGCCATCCGCAGGGACGACTCCCCCGCCGCCCACCGCCCGAGCACATACTCCGCCCAGCGATCCTCCATCGACAGCACACACCGCGCCCCGAACAGCACGTCGCCCGCCAGCTCCGGCTCCGCCGCCGCGAACGAGCCGCACATGTCGAAGGCCGCGATCTGCTCGTGCACCGCGTCCGCCTCGACGTGCTCGTCGTAGAAGCGGGTGGCCACCTCGTCCCCGCCGAGCCGGCGCAGGCCGTTGCCGTAGTGCCGGTTCGGGCCGGTGGAGGTCATCTCGTACGCGGCCAGGTGTCCCAGCAACGCCCCGCGCCACCGCCGGTGCAGCCCGAACAGCGACATCAGGTTGTTGTTGGCGAGCGTGGCGGCGGGGACCACGTCGACGTAGGCACCGTACGTGGTGTCGAGGTCGAGCGCCCGGAGTGTGTCCTTGAACAGCTCCTGGTGCATGCGGTGGGTCACCCCGCCGCCGTACTCGTCGATCTGGACCTCGATGAGGGCGGCCTTGGCCGCACCGCCGAGCCGGGGGATCGCGAAGGTGTGGGGGTCCGCCTCGCGCAGGTGGTAGACCGAGCGGTGCGTGGCGAACTCGCGGAACTGCTCCCAGGTCGCCCGCCCGCGGATGTAGCCGGACAGCGACGGGCCGCCGGTCTCCTGCGTCATCTTGACCAGCGCGTGCGGCACGTCGTCCACCGGCGAAGGAACCTCGAAGCTACGCAGGTCCGCCTCGAACAGCTCTTCCAGCCGGCTCCGCAGCCCGATCAGCCCCGGCTGCCACTCCCAGCGGTCGTCAACGCCGTCCCAGCCGCGGTAGTGGAGCTCGTACAGCACGAAGAGCGCGAGGTGCAGGTCGTCGGGCGAGTCCGGCTCCCCCGGGTCCGCGAAGTCGTGCGGCGCCTGGACGAGGGCGGCCGTCACGGCTTCGGAGACGGGGCCACGTGGCAGTGGCAGTTTCATGGGTCCTCCACCAGATGAAGAGCGGCGGACCAGGAGGTTCCCGCTCATGTCCAGGTCAAACGATCACCGCGGCGCTACCGTGGTCCAGGAACGCTCGATTCACTCACTGTGTCGCCAACATTGCTCTCCGTATCATGGTGGAACCCCCCTGGAGGTGATCCCCATGGATGACACCGAGCTGTACCGCGAGCAGATCCTCCGGCACGCCGGGCCGGTCATCACCGGACGCTTCGCCGGCTACGGCGCCTCGTACACACGTACGGTCAAGATCGGTCAGCCCGTCCTCGTCGCGGTCTACGTCACCGCGATGATCGCGCAGACCCTGGGCTCGTTGCTGCTGTCCCTGCTGCGCAGCGGCGGCACCGGCGGGAAGCGCCGCTCGTTCAAGGACCTGAAGAAGGGCCCCGAGTACCTGGTCACGCCGGTGCGGCTGCGCGACGACCTGGGCCAGGTGTACGAGGTCGAGATGCACGGCCAGCTCCCCCAGTCGGCGCTGCGCCGCGGCGACCTCGTGCAGGTGCGCACCGTCCAGCAGAAGGACCCCGATCTCGCCGCCCGGCTGCAGCAGATCGTCAACTGCGAGACGCTGCGGCCGTACACCCCCTGGGTCCCCACCCCGTGGACACACCTCGGCCCGGGGCTGTTGCTGCAGGCCGCCCTGGGTCTGCTGGTCGTGCTGGCGCTGGTGGCAGCCTGGCTACGGTAGGCGTGCCGCGCCTAGAGCTTCCCGAGCGGGACGGCCGCGGCGAGGGCCGCGTCCCCGGCCGCGTTCGGGTGGATGTGATCACCGCTGTCGAACTCGCGGCGCATGCGGCGGGGCCGGTCCGGGTCGCGGACGGCGGCGTCGAAATCGGCCACCGCGCCCGTGGTCCGGATCCACTTGTTGACGGCCAGCCGCGTGCGCTCGCGGCCGGCCGTCCAGGTCTTCCACCCGTACCACGGCGTCAGCGTGCCCACGACGACGCGCAACCCGTCGGCGCGCGCCCGGGCCATGAGCCGCCGCAGCCCGGCGATGACGGCCTCCGCCCGCTGGTGCGGCCACTGCTGGATGTCATTGATGCCGAGCAGGATGATCACCGTACGCGCCCCCGCCGCCCCGAACGCGTCATCGGCCCGGCTCAGCGCCCGCGGCCCGGCGTCCTGATAGACGGTGTAGTGCGGCCAGTAGGCGTCGAGCAGAATGCGGTTGCCGGTGATCCCCGCGTTGGCCACCCCGTAGTCGTCGGTCCTGCGGTCCTTGCGCAGCCGGGCGGCCAGACAATCGGTCCACCGCGCGTTGTCGTTGCGCCCCGAGCGGATGCCGTCGGTGATCGAGTCGCCCAGCGCCACGACCGTCCCGGGACCGCCGGCGACGTCGACCTCGCTCACGTAGTGCCACACGCGGGTCACCTCGCCGAACGCGCGGCCGGAGAGGTCGGCGGCGTGGTCGGCCCGGCTGCGGCTCACGTACGAGTCCTGCATGGCGGTGGGGTGCGTCGTGACCCGTACCACCGGCTTCGGCACCCAGACGCTGACCAGCAGGTCGGCCTGCGCGGGCACGGCCAGCCGGGCGGGATCGCTGACAGCGCCGGCGCCGGCCCGGATCGTGACGGCCCTGCGGCCGCCGAAGGTGAGAGACCGCAGCGTCCCGGCTCGCGCTTTTCCCTGGTACGCCCGGAGCGCCACCGTCGCGTGCCCGACGACCAGGGGCTTGTCGCCGAGCCGGTTGGTGAGGTGGACGCGGACGGCGGAGCCTCCGGCCGTGAGGTGAACCACGTTGCGAACCGTGTAGCCGGCGTCCTGATACCGCACGGCGGCAGCCGGGGCGGCCGCCCAGCCGGTGGTCCACGCGATCGGCGCCACCGGCGCGGGCGTGGTCACCGCGGGCGCCGCCTGCCTCGCGGTCTGCGGGGTGCAGGCCGCGAGCACCAGCGTCAGCACGACCGGGAGCAGGCGTCGCATGCCCCCTTCTTGCCCCGTTCAGGCGCTCAGGATTGCGTCGCCGGCAAAGGTGACCCGTCCGTGACAAGGCCCCGCGACCGGGCCCAGCGCTCGAACACCAGCGTCGCGAACGGCGGGATCGAGCACGCCAGCGCGACCAGCGTCACCCACCAGCGCCAGCCCCCGGCCCGGGCCTGCAGCGCGGTCATCGCCAGGTACGCCATGAACATGGCACCGTGGATCGGACCGGCGATCTGCACGCCGATCTCGTTCTTGACCACGACGTACTTGAAGAACATCCCTGTCAGCAGCAGTGCCCAACTCACCGCTTCGGCGATTGCGACGGCGGCGAACAGGGCAGGTATGCGGCGCACATTCTCTCCGGCGGTCGGCGTTGACTGTTGATCGGAATAGTAGTTGCAGGCTCGGCGAAGGGCGGTGGCGCAGGTGGGCGAAGAGGTCGCACGGCACGAGTTCTCGCGCGAGGACCGTACGCAGTACCGGCAGAAGATCCGGCGCAGCCTCGACGTGTTCGCGTTGATGCTGCGCGAGTCGCGGTTCGAGTTCGAGCGGCCGCTGACCGGCATGGAGATCGAGCTGAACCTGGTCGGCGAGGACGCGGACCCGGCGATGTGCAACCAGGAGGTCCTCGACGCGCTGGCCGACCCGGACTTCCAGACCGAGCTGGGCCAGTTCAACATCGAGATCAACGTCGCGCCCCGGCGCCTCGGCGGCGACGGCAACGCCGACCTCGAGCGCGAGCTGCGGGCCAGCCTCAACAACGCGGAGAAGCACGCCCGGAGCGTCGGCGTGCACACCGCCATGATCGGCATCCTGCCCACCCTGCGGCGCGAGCACCTGACGGCCACGTCGCTGTCCAGGAACCCGCGGTACGCGTTGCTCAACGAGCAGATCTTCGCCGCCCGGGGCGAGGACCTCGACATCCGCATCGACGGCGTCGACCGCCTCGCCGTGACGACCGACTCCATCGCCCCCGAGGCGGCGTGCACCAGCACCCAGTTCCACCTGCAGGTGAGCCCCGAGCAGTTCGCCGCGTACTGGAACGCCGCCCAGGTCGTCGCCGGCGTCCAGGTGGCCCTGGGCGCGAACTCACCGCTCCTTTGCGGGCGCGAGCTGTGGCGCGAGACCCGGATCCCGCTCTTCGAGCAAGCCACGGACACCCGCTCCGAGGAAATAAGAGCTCAGGGCGTACGGCCGCGGGTGTGGTTCGGCGAACGCTGGATCACCTCGGTCTTCGACCTCTTCGAGGAGAACGTCCGCTACTTCCCCGCCCTGTTGCCCATCTGCGACGACGAGGACCCGGAGCAGATCCTGGAGAGCGGCGACACCCCCGCCCTCTCCGAGCTCCGCCTGCACAACGGCACCGTCTACCGCTGGAACAGGCCGATCTACGCCGTCGTACGCGGCCGGCCGCACCTGCGCGTCGAGAACAGGGTGATGCCCGCCGGCCCCACCGTGGTCGACACCGTCGCGAACGGCGCCTTCTACTACGGACTCGTCCGCATGCTGGCCGAGGCCGACCGCCCGATCTGGACCCAGATGTCCTTCAGCGCCGCCGAGGAGAACTTCCACTCCTGCGCCCGCCACGGCATCGCCGCCTCGGTCTTCTGGCCCGGCCTGGGCTATGTCCCCGTCTCCGAGCTGGTCCTGCGCCGCCTCCTGCCGCTGGCCCACGAGGGCCTCAACCGCTGGGGCGTCCCGGCGGACCAGCGCGAACGCCTCCTGGGCATCATCGAGCAACGCTGCCTGACCGGCCGCAACGGCGCCACCTGGCAGGTCGACACCCTGCACCACCTGGAAGGCGAGGGCCACATGGACCGCCAGCAGGCCCTCCACGAAATGCTGAAGCGCTACCTCCCCCTCATGCACGAGAACATCCCGGTTCACGAATGGGAGCTGCCCTGAGAGTTAGAACTGCCCGGCGGCGATCCCGCGCTTGAGGGCCTCCCACTCCGCTCTCGAGTAGGTCACCACCACCTCGGGTTGCGCGCTGTTGCGCAGGTGGACGGTATCGCCGGCCTCGGCGACCTCGGCACAGGCCGAGTCGGCGCAGTCCTTGCTGCGTTGCCAGTTGAGCCGGTCGGGCTTCTCAGTCATGAGAACCTCCTGTCCTGCACACAGGGTACGGACGTGGCTACTGGGAGGAAAGAGCGCCGGAATGCGCACGACAGCACGCCGTCGTGCGCACCATCGTGTCAGCGCGGGTAGTCGCCGGCGAGAATTTTCGCGACGAAGCCCTGCCACTCCGGCTTGGACACCCGCAGCACGGCGCCCTCCCGGTTCTTGCCGTCCCGCACCGCGACAGTGTCACCGTCGAGGGCCACCTCGACACACGCGCTGTCGGAGCAGTAGCTGCTCTTGACCCACTTCATTGTGGCTGCCATGCCTCTCATCCATTCTCTGTTCAACAATCAACGAACGCCGCCGGATGCTCTCCGGAGCGTGCTCAACACGGCGGTCTACAAGCGATCAGCCCGCGTGCGCAGCGAGAGGGCCTCCGCCTCGATCGCACGAATCGTCTTCTCCTCGTTCAGGGAGAGCCGCCAGAGGTCCTCGAAGGTAGAGCGATGGAACTGCACTTCGGCTCGGTCATGATCAAGACTGTCGCGAATGTGCCGCTCGCGATAGAGCACCGCGTCGCCGGGGTCGTCGCTGAGATCCAGCACCTGGAAGGAGCCGATGACGCCGAGAATCGCCCCCTCCTGCAACGGCACTATCCGGACGTTGACCTGGGGGCGCCGGGCAACCTCGGCCAGATCCTCGAGCTGCTCGGCCATCACCCGGACACCGCCGATCTCGCGCTTGAGCGCCGACTCGTCCAGGATCAGCAGCAGCTGCGGCCCCTCCTCGACGTCGAGCACGTTGGCCCGCCGCTGCAGGCGGACATCGAGCCGCACGCGGCGGTCCTCGTCCGAGAGACTCTTGTCGAACCAGCTGATGAGGAACTCCGCGTACGAGCGGACCTGCAGGATGCCGGGAACCAGCACGGGCTGGTAGAACCGGATCGCCGTGGCCTCCGCCTCGAATTGCAGGAGCTGGGAGTAGGCAGGCGTCAGATGCTCCCGGTACTCGCGGCCCGCCCACCAGCGCTGGCGGCGGGAGATGCGGGCCTCCTCGAGAAGCAGGTCGATCTCCTCCGGGTCGGAGATGCCATAGAGATCGAGAAGCGCGCGGAGGTCGGTGCCGGAGACGCTGACGTCACCGGCTTCGATGCGCTGCACCTTGGAGAGAGACCAGCCGGTGCGGTCGGCGACGACACCCTGGCTCCAGCCGGTGGCCTCGCGGGCCTTGCGCAGGGCGAGGCGCACCCGCCGCCGGGCGACGGCGGGAGACTCTCCTTGCGCAGACACGTCGGTTGCCTTTCGAGAGCCGGTCGGGACAGGGGCCGAGTCGGCGGTACCGCAATCTGCGGTACCGCAGGTACGGGAGACTATCGCACCCGGATCGGCCCGGCCCTGTCATTCGGTTACCCGCCGGTTGTGTCCTGTCTGTGCTCGATCGCACGGATCAAGCCGCGGCAGGCCGCTTCCAGATCACGGCGGGGCAGCTCGGCGACGACCACGTCGGTGCCCCGGTAGCTCGCGCGGAGCTGCGCGGGGACCCGCCGCCGGTGGGCGCGGTGCTCCGCCGCGGCGATCGCCAGGCTGATCAAAAGGACCACCACGACGGCCAGCACCGGCCAGCCGTGCAGGTGGCGGGCCGCCAGGGCGACGAGGATCACCGTGCCGCCGGTGGCGGACATGATGCGCTCGTGGCCCGGGCGGCGGCGGACCACCCCGAGGTCGTGCAGCTCGGAAATGAGCCAGACCCGCCAGCCGCCCGGCACCCGCACCTTGACGAGCCGGCCGGTGATGACCAGCTCCGGGCGCCGGGGGTCCGGCCCGCGGTAGTAGACCGTCATTTCGTTCACCTCCCTCCGGGCGGGGCTTGCACCAGCCCGGAGAAGAGGAGAAGGATGTCGTCTGCACGGGCGTGTTCCCTCCCCTCTCCGCGGGGGCGGATGCCCGGAGGCGGCGCCCAGCTCCACCTGGGTGTCGCCTCCTTTGTCTGCGTGCCCCGGTCGCGACTTGTCCTCAGTATGGGGCCGATCGGACGTACTAGCTACACCGCAGACAGCGGTACAGCTGCCGGCGAGGCCCGCCATCTGCGCAATCGACCGGTTCGGCGCCCACTCCCCCGTCGCTTCCCATGCTCGCAGTGGCTGTCCAGCCGCTTGGCGCGGCCCGGCCGGTAGGGTCGGATCATGATCAACGAGGCGGAGCGGGAAGTGCGGCGGCGGATGGCGTCGCGGGAGCTCTACCGGGACTCCGCGGCCGGGCTCGAGGCGCTCGATGCGGAGCGGGTCCGGGGCAAGGAGCTGGTGCACGACTACAACGCGACGCGGCCGCGGGAGACGGCGGAGCGGGAGCGGTTGCTGCGGGAGCTGCTCGGGGGCGTCGGCGAGCGGGTGTGGATCGAGCCGCCGCTGCGGGTGGCGTACGGGAACAATCTTTTTCTCGGCGACGACGTCTATGTCAACTTCGGGCTGACCGTGGTCGACGACGTCGAGGTGCGGGTGGGTGACCGCGTGATGTTCGCGCCGAACGTGACGATCACGGCGACCGGGCATCCGGTTCACCCCGCACTGCGCTCCGACGGTACGCAGTTCTCGGCGCCCGTGGTGATCGAGGACGACGTGTGGATCGGGGCGGGCGCGATCCTGCTGCCGGGCGTGACGGTCGGGCGCGGCTCGGTGGTCGGCGCGGGCGCGGTGGTGACGGGCAACGTGCCGCCGGACGTGGTCGTGGCCGGGGTGCCCGCGCGCGTCGTGCGGCCGATCACCGACGCCGACCGCGAGTGGAGCTACAAGCCGCCCCGCGACCTGACCTGAGCGGCCCCGACGAGAGGCAGGACGCCGGGCACAACGCGCACAGAACCAGCGGGCGCGAAACCGGCGCGGGCGAAGCGAGCGCGGAACCGGCAAGGGCGAAATCAGCGGGCGAGAGCCACCGCCACCCCGGCATGGATCGTCTTCGGCAGCAGGAGCCGGGCGCCGGGACCCGCGGCGAGCAGAGCTGCGGCCTCGGCGACGCTGGGCGCCCCGGTCAGCCGCACCGTGCCAGGTGTGGGCACGTCCGACAGCTCGGCGGCGCTGAACGTCACGAGCGGCAGTCCCAACCGGTCCGCCAGCTCCCGCACCACGGGCCCCCGGCGATCGAGCGTGGCGATCACCGTCGCTGGGGCCACGGCGAGCGCCGCCGCCGCCGCCTGGTCGAGCTGCGCCGGCGACACCGACGACCGGGCGCCGATCCCCAGCGCGACGGTCACGAGCCGGGTGACGCCGCGACCGACGGGACCGGGCCGGCCGAGGCGGCGGCCGTCACCAGGCGGTGGGCGATCGCGCGGTCCCCGGCCCAGTGCAGGTGCAGATAGGACGCGTGGAGCTGCGGCGTCGCGAACCCCTCCGGGTCGGCCCCGCGCCACGCCCACGCCGCTCCCCCGGCCGGCTCGAGCAGCAGACCGGAGCGGGGGTGCACCGTCGTACGGTGGAACTCGTGGCCGGTGGCCCGCGAACCCGCCGGGAAGAGCGGGCTGTCCGACAGCGCGACCGCGTCCCGGTAGCCCAGGGTCAGCGACGGGGTCATGGCCGCCTCGGCGTCGAGGACCCCGCACATCGGCTTGCCGTCGAGGGTGCGGCACAGCCAGAGGAGCCCCGCGCACTCGGCCGCGATCGGGAGGCCGTGCGCCGCGTGCCGGGCCACGGCGGCTCGGAGCGGCTCGTTGGCGGACAGCTCCGCCGCGTACACCTCGGGGAAGCCGCCCCCGACGACCAGCGCGCGCGTGCCCTCGGGGAGGGACTCGTCGCGCAGCGGGTCGACGGTCACGACATCGGCGCCGGCTCCGGCGAGGAGCTCGGCGGTTTCCGCGTACGCGAAGGTGAAGGCCGGGCCGCCGGCGATCGCCACCACCGGGCGGCCGGGCACCGGATCCTCCGACGCCGGACTCCACGGCGAAGCGTCCAGCGGCGGCGCCGAGCGGGCCAGCGCCATCACCTCGGCCAGGTCCACCGAGGACTCGACCAGCGTGGCGAGGGCGTCCACCGAGGCCAGGGCCTCCGCCCGGCGCTCGGCGGCGGGGACCAGGCCCAGGTGGCGGGAGGGCGCCTCGACGGCGGTGGCGCGGCGCATCGCCCCGAGGACCGGGGTGCCGACCTCCTCGCACGCCTCGCGGAGCAGGGCCTCGTGCCGGTCCGAGCCGACCTGGTTGAGGATCACGCCCCCGATCCGGACGTCGCCGAAGCTCCGGAAGCCGTGCACCAGCGCCGCGACCGACCGGCCCTGCGCGGCGGCGTTGACCACGAGGACGACCGGGGCGTTGAGCAGACCCGCGACCTGGGCGGTGGAGCCCGTGTCGCCCCCGCCGACGCGCCCGTCGTAGAGGCCCATCACGCCCTCGACGATCGCCAGGCTCGTGCCGGCGGCGCCGTGGGCGAAGAGCGGGCCGATCAGCTGCTCGCCGACCAGCACCGGGTCGAGGTTGCGGCCCGGGCGCCCGGCGGCGAGCGCGTGGTAGCCCGGGTCGATGTAGTCGGGGCCGACCTTGAACGGCGCGACGGCCAGGCCGCGCCGGGCGAACGCCGCCAGCAGACCCGTGGCCACCGTCGTCTTGCCGTGCCCGGACGCGGGCGCGGCGATCACGATCCGCGGGACGGTCACCATTCGATGCCTCGCTGACCCTTGCGGCCGGCGTCCATCGGATGCTTGACCTTGGTCATCTCGGTCACCAGGTCGGCCGCCCCGAGCAGGTCGGGGTGGGCGTCGCGGCCGGTGATCACCACATGCTGGGTGCCGGGCCGGGCGCGCAGCGTCTCGACCACGTCGGCGACGTCGACCCAGCCCCACTTCATCGGGTACGTGAACTCGTCGAGCACGTAGAAGCCGTAGCTCTCCGCCGCCAGGTCGCGCTTGATCTGCGCCCAGCCCTCGGCGGCCTCGGCGGCGTGGTCGCGTTCGCTGCCGGCGCGCTGGATCCACGACCAGCCCTCGCCCATCTTGTTCCACACGACGGGCGCGCCGCCGGGCACCTCACCGAGCGCCTTGAGCGCCGACTCCTCGCCGACCCGCCACTTCTCGGACTTGACGAACTGGAACACGCCCACCGGCCAGCCCGCGTTCCACGCCCGCAGGGCCATGCCGAACGCGGCAGTCGACTTGCCCTTGCCGTGTCCCGTGTGGACGGCGAGCACGGCCTGCCGGCGGCGCTGCCGCGTGGTGAGCCCGTCGTCGGGAACCGTGGTGACCTTTCCCTGCGGCATCAGGCAGCCCTCGCGATCGTTCCGGACGCGTTCAGCGCGTCGAGCGGCATGACGTCGGCGCCGAGGGCCCCGGCCAGCCGCCGGGCGAGACCCAGCCGGACCGGCCCCGACTCGCAGTCGACGACGACGGTGGCCACACCGGCCAGCGCGGGCGCCACGGACACCGGGTCCGGGCCGCTGGTCGCGCGCCCGTCCGTGACGACGACGAGCAACGGCCTGCGCCGCGGATCCCGCCTGCGCTCGGTCGCGATGGTCGCGGCCGCGGTGCGCAGGCCCGCCGCCAGCGGGGTACGCCCCCCGGTGCGCAAGCTCGCCAGTCGCAGCACCCCGACCTCGTGGCTCGACGTGGGCGGGAGCACCTGCTCGGCGTCGCGGCCCCGGAACGTGATCATCCCGATCCGGTCCCGCCGCTGGTAGGCGTCCCGCAGCAGCGACAGCACGGCCGTCTTCACCACGGTCATCCGCCGGCGGGCCGCCATCGAGCCGGACGCGTCCACCACGAACAGCACGAGGTTGGCCTCCCGCCCGACGTGGACGGCCTCGCGCAGGTCCCGCGGCTGCACGAACGTCTCGCCGGCGCCCCCGCCCCGGTGCACGGCGGCGCGCAGCGTGGCGGGCAGGTGCGGCGCCCCGCGCAGCTTGCCCTGCGGCACGCGCGAGCCCACCACCCGGCCGCGCCGCGAGAACGCCGGGGACCGCCGCCCCGCGTGGCCGCCCTCACCGCGGGCGGCGATCGTCAACCTGCGCGTGCGGAAGACGGCTCCGGCCGAGGCCGGTGGGCCCGATTTCCCCGGCTTGTCGCCCGGGGACGGCGGCACGGCGGCTTCCTCGTCGCCCGTCGCGGGCGAGTCGGTGCCGGAAGCCGGAACAGGCGGTGGACCGGACGAAGGCGGCGCGCCCCCGGAACCAGGCCCGCCAGGGCCCCCGCCGTCATCGTCCGGGCCGCCGTCGGGCTCGCCCGAGCCGTCCGGGTCGTCGTCGGGGTCTTGCCCGGGCATGTCGGCGTCGGCCTGGGCCAGAGCCTCCTCCAGCCGCTCCTCGTCCGTGCCGGGCGGGTCGAGCGGGTCCTTGCGGCGCCGGTGCGGCAGCGCCAGCCGGGCCGCCTCGCGCACGTCCTCCGCGGTCACCGTGTCGCGCCCGTGCCACGCGGCCAGCGCCACCGCGCACCGGGCCACGACGATGTCCGCGCGCATGCCGTCGACCCCGTAGGCGAGGGAGATCCGCGCGATCCGGTCCAGCTCGGCGTCGGGCAGCACCACCGCCGGTACGGCCGCCCGCGCCGCGACGATCCGGGCGGCCAGCGCGGCCTCGTCGCCGGCGAAGCGCGCGGCGAAGGCGCCGGGCCCCGCCTCGTACGCCAGGCGGCGCCGCACCACCTCCGCCCGCTGCACCGGGTCGCGGGGCGCGGCCACCGTCACCACCAGGCCGAACCGGTCGACCAGCTGGGGCCGCGGCTCGCCCTCCTCCGGGTTCATGGTGCCGACCAGCAGGAACCGGGCCGCGTGCTTGACCGACACGCCGTCGCGCTCGACGTGCGCCCGGCCCATCGCGGCCGCGTCGAGCAGCAGGTCGACGAGGTGGTCGGGCAGCAGGTTGACCTCGTCGACATAGAGCGCGCCCCGGTGGGCGGCGGCCAGCAGGCCCGGCTCGTAGGCCTTCACCCCGTCGGCGAGCGCGCGCTGGATGTCGAGCGTGCCCACCACGCGGTCCTCGGTGGCCCCGACGGGCAGCTCGACCAGCGTGGCCGGCCGGTGCCCGTGCGGGGCGCCCGGCTCGTGCGGGCCGTCGGGGCAGCCCGGGTCGGGCGCGGCGGGGTCGCAGGCGAAGCGGCAGCCCCGCACCACGTCGACCTCGGGGAGCAACGAGGCGAGGGCCCGCACGACGGTGCTCTTGGCGGTGCCCTTCTCGCCGCGCACCAGCACGCCACCCACGGCGGGCGACACGGCGGTGAGCAGGAGGGCGAGGCGCAGATCGTCGAGGCCGACGACGGCGGAGAACGGGTACGGCGTCACGGCCAGAGTCCTTTCCGCGGGTGTCCACGCCCGCGTGTCGGTCGGTGCGAGCGGCCGGAGTCTCCTGACTCCCGGGCGCCGCGCGACGCCCGGTCACAGTGGCGGGACCGCCCCGGACTCGCACCGGGTTCCTCCGCTACCGCTCGAGAAGCACTCTTTCTCACCCGCACCCACGACGTCAACGTGAGCGGTGGTGGGCTTCCCCACGCCGTTACGTGAGGTTCGAGGCGCCCCCGGCAACTACGGTAGGGGAGATTCCCCCGCGACCCGGAACCGGCGTCACGCGGGCTCGCCGGCCGCCGGGCCGCGGCCCTCGTCGACCGCCTTCTCCGTGCTCGGCAGCGGCTCGGGCGCCAGCCGGTCCAGCTCGGTCAGCACGTCGGTCACCGCCAGCGCGGACCGTTCCACCAGGGGGCGCAGCCGCTTGTACAGGGCCGCGTCGTCGGGGTCCGGCCGGGTGTGGCCACTGATCGGGACCAGCGCGGCGGCGGAGTCGAGGTCGGGCAGGTCGCCGAGTGAGTGGAAGCCCAGCAGCACCGCGCCCAGCGCCGTGCCCTCGGGCGTGTCCGCGATCGCCACGGGCAGGTCGAGCGCCGAGGCGAGCGTCTCGGTCCAGAGCTCGGAGGCGACCGCGCCGCCCGTCGCGCGTACCTCGCGCATCTCGATGCCCTCGTCCGCGAACGTGTCGCGGACCAGGGCCAGCTGCTGGCACACCCCCTCGACGGCCGCGCGGACCAGGTGCGCCCGGCCGTGCTCGCGCCGCAGGCCCAGGTACGCCCCGCGCATCCCGCCCTTCCACCACGGCGCCCGCTCGCCCAGCAGGTACGGCAGGCACAGCAGCCCCTCGCTGCCGGCCGGGGCGCCCGCCGCCTCCACGAGCAGGGCGGCGTCGCGGACGTCGGCGTCCTCGCCCTCGGCCGGCGGCCGGTCGAAACCCTCGGCCATCGTCTGGCCGGCCCAGCGCACGACCGATCCGGCGTTGTTGATCGCACCGCCGAGGACCCACTTGTCCTCGGTGAGCGCATAGCAGAACAGGCGGCCGCCCTTGTCGGCCACAGGACCATCGACCACTGTACGGAGGGCACCGCTCGTTCCCAGCGACACCGCGGCCACGCCGGCCGGGGTCGCCCCGACGCCCAGGTTCGCGAGCGGCCCGTCGGCGGCCCCGATGACCAGGGGCGTGTCCGCAGGCAGTCCCGCCGCCTGCGCCACCTCGGGGTGCAGCCGGAGGAGGGTGGTGGTGGGCACGACCTCGGCCAGCTGCTCAGCGCGTACGCCGGCCAGGTCGAGCGCTTCGGCGTCCCACCGCCGCTCGTGGATGTCGTAGAGCCCCGTCCCGGAGGCCAGCGAGAGATCCACCACGAACCGGTCGTCCGCGAGCCCGGAGAGCACGACCTCCTTGACGCCGCCCCAGCGTGGCGTGTCCTTCAGCGTGCCCGGATCGGTGGCCCGCCACCACGCGAGCTTGGCGAGGGGCGCCATGGGGTGCACCGGCGTACCCGTGCGGGCTTGCAGCTCCTTGCCCCGCCCGCCGTCGCCGATCTCCCGCGCCTGCCCGGCCGAGCGGTTGTCCGCCCACGTGATCAATGGTCCGCGCGGGCTGCCGTCGGCGTTCAGGGGCGCGAGGCCGTGCAGGAAGGCGGACAGGCTCACCGCGCGAACGTGGTCGCCCTGGTCGCGTACCTCGTGGGCGACCTTGACCAGCGCCTCGACGGCGGCGTCCCGCAGGCGCGCGGCGTCCAGCTCGGCGCGGCCCGGACCGGGCACCGACAACGGATAGTGCACGCTGACCACGGCCCGGACGGTGCCGTCCGCCGCCGCGGCCACCCCCTTGGTCGCGGTGGTCCCGGTGTCGATCCCGATGACGACGTCCATGCAGCCCTCCAGCCTCGCTGTGCACCAGACCCCATGCCCGAACCGCGCGGCGGACAACCGCGCAAACAGCAGTGGCCGCCCGGAGCCGGGCGGCCACTGCTGGGAAAGAAGAGCTCAGCGCTCGCTGATCGGCACGAACTGACGCTCCGCCTCGCCCGTGTAGAGCTGGCGCGGGCGGCCGATCTTGGTGGCCGGGTCGGCGGACTGCTCCTTGTACTGCGCGATCCAGCCGGGCAGCCGGCCGAGGGCGAACAGGACCGTGAACATCTTGGTCGGGAAGCCCAGGGCCTTGTAGATCAGGCCGGTGTAGAAGTCGACGTTGGGGTAGAGCTTGCGGCTCACGAAGTAGTCGTCCGCGAGGGCGATCTCCTCGAGCTTGAACGCGATGTCCAGCAGCGGGTCCTGCACGTCCAGCGTGGACAGGACGTCCTGGGCGGCCTTCTTGACGATGGCGGCGCGCGGGTCGTAGTTCTTGTAGACCCGGTGGCCGAAGCCCATCAGCTTGACGCCCTTCTCCTTCGCCTTGACGCGGCGCACGAAGGAGTCGACGTCGCCGCCGTCGGCGCGGATGCCCTCGAGCATTTCGAGGACGGCCGAGTTGGCACCGCCGTGCAGCGGGCCGGAGAGGGCGTTGATGCCGCCGGCGACCGAGGCGTAGAGGTTGGCGCCGGCCGAGCCGACCAGGCGCACGGTCGACGTGGAGCAGTTCTGCTCGTGATCGGCGTGCAGGACGAAGAGCATGTCGAGGATCTTGGCGATCTTCGGGTCCACCTCGTACGCGACGGTCGGCAGCCCGAACGTCATGCGCAGGAAGTTCTCCACGTAGTCGAGCGAGTTGTCCGGGTAGGGCAGCGGGTGCCCGATGGACTTCTTGTACGCGTACGCGGCGATGGTCGGCAGTTTCGCCATGAGGCGGATGCCGGAGATGTCGACCTGCTCGGGGTCGGCCGGGTCGAGCGCGTCCTGGTAGAACGTGGAGAGCGCGGTGACCGCCGAGGACAGCACGGCCATCGGGTGGGCGTCGCGCGGGAAGCCGGAGAAGAAGGTCCGCATCTCCTCCTGCAGCAGCGTGTGCACGCGGATCTTGTCCGCGAACTCGGCCAGCTGCGCGGGGGTCGGGAGGGCGTCGTAGATGAGCAGATAGGAGACTTCCAGGAAGGAAGCCCGGCCCGCGAGCTGCTCGATCGGGAACCCTCGGTATCGGAGGATGCCGGCGTCACCGTCGATGTAGGTGATCGCCGACGCGCAGGAGGCCGTGTTGACGAAACCCTGGTCGAGGGTGACGTAACCGGTCTCCTTGAGGAGGGCGCTGATCTCGATGCCACCCGGCCCCTCCACGGCCGGCCGGACCGGCAGCGAGAGTTGGCCACCGGGGTGGTCGAGCTTGACATCCGTCATGTATTTCCCTCACTTCACCGGCAGATGTCGCGAATAACCTGCCGTTCACCGTAAACCCTCAAGCTGAACGGGTCATCAGCCGGTCGATCGCTGAGGGATTGATCACGAAAACGTGCGCGCGGTCACAACATAGATAATGGTTGGTGACCGTATGGTTGCGGTGCGAGGCGGTGAAACCGATGCGGACTCCGGAACCTGCTCCTGTCGTCGTGGCCGTGAACGGGACGGCTGCGGGCCTGGCCGCGGCGCGGCTCGGTGCGCGTGAGGCGGTCGCCCGCGGGCGGCCGCTGCGGATCGTGCACGCCTTCTCCTGGCCCGGTGCCTCCTCCGATGATCCCCCGGATTTCGCCGGCGCGCGACAGGTTGCCAATCAGATGGTGCGAGACGCCACGGAGACGGCCCGGCGATCGGTGCCGGGCGTGCGGGTCGACGGGCGGGTGCTCGAGGGCAGCCCGGTCCGCGAGCTGCTGCGCCTGAGCCGCACGGCCGGCCTGCTGGTGCTCGCCGACGACGGGCTCGCGACCCTGCGGCACCTGCCCCTGGAGTCGGTGCTCGTGCAGACCGTCTCCCGGGCCCGGTGCCCGGTCGTCGTGGCGCGGGGCGTGCGGCCCCCGGCGGGACCCCTGCTGGCCGCGGTGGACGGGTCGGCCAGCGCACTGCTCGCCGTGCGCGTGGCGGGAGCGGAGGCCGTACGCCGGGAAGTCGCTCTTGATCTGGTGCATGTGGCCGTGGACGCCACCGCCGCGGAGCGCGGGCGCCGGGTGCTGGCCGAGGCGGCCGCCGTGGTGAGCGGGATCGCGCGGGTCCGCACGCGCCTGCTGCACGGCGATCCCGCCGCCACCCTGGTACGCGCGTCGCGCGGGGCCCGAATGCTGCTGATCGGCCCCCGGGGGACGGAAAGCCCCGGGCTGCTCGGTCTCGTGGCGGCGCACCTGCTCTGCCACGGCGCCTGTCCGACCGTGTTTGTCCACGGAAGTGCTGCCACGGCGGGTGTTCCGGACGGTAAGTTGCCGACGGGAGCACTGATCAGCTGACTTGTGCCGGGGGGCGATGCGAGGTGCGGGGTTCGACTGCGCCGCGCTCCTGGCGGTACGCGTGGCTCGGGGCCATCGTGCTCGGCGCGGCGGCCACGGTGCTGTACGTCCTCGACGTCGACGACGTGGTCAACGCCGCCTGTTTCGTCTTCATCGGGCTGGGCGGCGTGGCCGCGTACCTGACCGGTCCCCGCCGCTTCGGGGCCGAGCCGCGCGCCGCCTGGCTGGCCATCTCCGCCGCCGGCGTGCTCTTCCTGGCCGGCGCGCTGGTGCGCCCGTTCGTCACGGACCGGCCGCTGACGGCCGACGCGCTGACCCTGCCCGGCTATCTGTGCCTCAGCGTCTTCTTCTCGCTGCTCGTCCGCGCCCGCGGCGCCATGGAACGCCACGCCGCGCTCGACGGGCTCATCGTCTGCCTCGCCGGCGGTCTCGCGAGCGCGCTGCTGCTGGCGGCGCCCGCGGTCGCCGTGCCCGGCCGGCCGTTCCTCGAGTCGTCGCTCGCCGGGCTCTACCCGCTGCTCGACGTGGTGCTGCTCGCACTGGCCGTCAATCTGACCTTCACCGCGCGCGTCTGGCCGCCCAGCCTCGTGCTGCTGCTGACGTCGATCCTCATGCTCATGGCCGGCGACGTCGGGTACGCGATCATCGGCGTCGACGGGCAGACGTACGCGTCACCGCTGCTCGACGTGCCCTTCCTCGTCTCGTACTCGCTGATGGCCGCCGCCTCGCTGCACCCGTCCATCACCGAGGTCGGCCACGGCGACCGCTATCCGGTGCAGGCGTGGTCCTGGCGCCGCATGCTGCTGGTCGCCCCGGCGGTGCTGACGCCCTTCGCGCTGCTGCTGACCGTCGGCCAGTACCCCACCTACCGCGTCCTCATCGGCGGCACCGGCGCCGCGATCGTCGTGCTGCTGCTGGTCCGGGCCGTCTCCGCGGTGCGGGCGCAGGCCGAAGCCCAGCTGCACTCGGAGTACCAGGCCACCCACGACCCGCTCACGGCCCTGCCCAATCGCCGCATGATCACGAGTACGGTCGAGCGCCTCGTCGCCGAGGTCCCGGCGACCGGGTCCGAGCGCGTGTGGGTGGCGTTCCTGGATCTCGACGGCTTCAAGTGGGTCAACGACTCGTGGGGGCACGACGCCGGCGACCAGCTCGTGATCGAGGTGGCGACCCGGCTGCGCGCGGCCCTGCACGGCGTCGAGGAACCGGCCCGGGTCGGCGGCGACGAGTTCCTGATCACCTTCGTCGGTGACGAGCGCCGGGCGCTGCGGCTGGTCGACGTGATCCAGGGCTGCTTCGCCACGGCGGTGCCGGTGCTCGACACCGAGGTCGTCATCACCGCGTCGATCGGGCTGGCCCACGCGCCCGGCGGCGGCGACCCCGCCCTGACGGCCGAGGCGCTGCTGCGCGACGCGGACACCGCCATGTACCGGTCCAAGGCCGAGGGCCCCGGCCGCTCCACGGTCTTCGACACGTCGATGCACGACAAGGTCCGCGAGCGCATCGAGCTCGAGGGAGCCCTGCGCGCCGCGCTCGCCGAGCACCAGCTCACCGTGGTCTACCAGCCGATCGTCCGGCTCGGCACCGGGCAGCCGTGCGGCGCCGAGGCGCTGGTGCGGTGGACCCACCCCGAGCGCGGGCCGGTCCCGCCGATGACGTTCATCCCGGTGGCGGAGGAGGCCGGGCTCATCGGGGCGCTGGGCACCTATGTGCGTACGGAGGCCCTGCGCCGGCTGGCCGAGTGGCGCGCGAACGGCACCGTCGGACCGGACTTCTACCTGTCGATCAACGTCTCGCCGCGGCAGTTGTCGGAGGCCACGCTGGCCCGTACGGTCGCCGCGGAGCTGCGGGAGCTCGGCCTCCCGCCGGAGGTCGTCGCCCTGGAGATGACCGAGTCGGTCATGGTGGACGGCGACGGGGTGGCCGCGCGGGTCCTCTTCGAGCTGCGCGAGCTCGGCGTCAAGCTGCTCGTCGACGACTTCGGCACCGGCTTCTCCGCCCTCGGCTACCTGCGCCGCTTCCCGGTCACCGGAGTCAAGATCGACCGGTCGTTCGTCTCCGGGCTGGGCGAGGCCGGCCAGGACGAGGAGATCGTCCGCGCCGTGGTCGCCATGAGCCGCGCGCTGGGCCTCACCATCGTCGCCGAGGGCGTCGAGACCCGCGCCCAGCGCGACGCCCTCGCCGCCGTGGGCGTCACCCAGGGTCAGGGCTGGCTCTGGGGCCCGGGCGTGCCGGCCGGCGACTTCGCCCAGCACTGGGGCACTCAGCGCCGACTCCCCACGCACCAGGGGTAACGGCGTATCGCCCCCGTCGGTTACGGGCTGTAGCCCCCCGGTGGACAGGTCGGGTTCACCGGGGCCTCATCTTCACCATTCGGTGACAAACGTCTTCCCAAGCCCTTCCGTTTCCCGCAGCGGGTCCGGCATATTTGCACGGCCGGGTTCCTTGCATGGGGCCCGGCGCTGCCGATCAGATGGAAACACCAGGGAGGCGATTGCATGGAGACACTGCTCGGATCCGAAGGCGCGACCATCTGGCTCGTCGCTGTTCTGCTCGTGCTGGCCTCCGGCCTCGCCGCCGCTCTGCTCGCGGCCACCCGCGCCGACGCCGTCCCGGTGCGCGCGAACCGCCGCCCCGCGACCCCCGGGCGCCGGCCCGTCGCCTGAGCGAGGCCACCGCGCCACCTCTGCCGGTCCCGCCGCTGCCGTCGTCGCCTGAGCCGGGCCGCTCGCGCCGGCCCCCGCGTGCCGGTCGTGCCCGGTCAGCGCTGATGGGGCAGGCTGGGAGCATGCGCTTCGCCACCTGGAACGTGAACTCCGTCAAGGCCCGCCTCCCCCGGCTGCTCGAGTGGCTGGGGCAGAGCGCCCCCGACGTGCTGTGCCTGCAGGAGACCAAGGTCACCGCGGACGGGTTCCCCGAGGCCGAGGTGGCCGCGCTGGGCTATGACACCGCGGCGTACGGGCAGGGACGCTGGAACGGTGTGGCGATCCTCTCGAAGATCGGCCTGGCCGACGTCGAGCGCGGCTTCCCCGGTGAGCCCGGCTACCCCGATCCCGAGGCGCGCGCCGTCTCCGCCACGTGCGGCGGGATCCGCTTCACCTCCGTGTACGTGCCGAACGGGCGCACGCCCGAGGACCCGCACTACGCGTACAAGCTGCGGTGGTTCTCCGCCCTGCGCGACGCGCTGGCCGAGCGGAAGGGCCCGGCCGTGGTGACCGGCGACTTCAACGTGGCGCCGACCGACGACGACGTGTGGGACCCGCGGCTGTTCGCCGACTCCACCCACGTGACCGCCCCGGAGCGGGCGGCGCTGGCCGACCTGCTGGCGCTCGGCTACGTGGACGTGCTGCCCCGGCCGCTCAAGGGTGATCGTCCGTACACCTACTGGGACTACCGTGCGGGCATGTTCCACCAGAACAAGGGCATGCGGATCGACCTCGTCTACGCGACCCCGGACGTGGCCGGCGCGGTGACGGACGCGCTGGTCGACCGGGAGGCCCGCAAGGGCAAGGGACCCTCCGACCACGCGCCCGTCGTGGTCGATCTCGCGGCCGGTTCCGCCTTCTGAGCCGGGCGGCTCGCAAGATTCCCGCGTAGGCTGTGCAGGATTACTTGTCGGCGGGGAGAGGAGAGAGGAGGACTTGTTGTGACAGCTCACCTGCCCGTTCAGGCCGGCGCCCGGCAGCATGGTCCACCCGTGCCCGCCCCCGCGCCGGCCCTGCTGCGCGCGGCGCTCGACGCCTCCTCCGAGGCGATCGTGCTCTGTTCCGCCGCTGACCACACCGTGCTGCTGGTCAACGGCGCCGCCATGCTGCTCGTGCCCGGCCTCGAGCCCGGCGTCCCGGCGGCCGGGGCGCCGCTGGCCGCGCTGGCCCGGGCGACGGCCGAGGGCAGCCTCGGCTTCGAGGAGGAGCACGAGGGCCGGCACCTGCGGGGCGAGCGCCGCCCGCTCGACGCCGGCCACTACGCGTGGTACCTGCGGGACGTCACCGAGGAGGTCCGGCGCACCGCCCAGTTCGACTCCGAGCGGGCGCGCACCGCCTTCCTGGCCGAGGCCGGCCGGCGGCTGTCGGCGTCGCTGCACACCCGCCGGGTCCTGCGGACGACCGTCGAGCTGGCCGCGTCGCACCTGGCCGATCTGGCCGTGGTCGTGCTGCCGCCGCGCCGCCGGCAGAGCGAGTGGATGCGCCTCGCCACCGGCGGTGACCTCGACGAGGGCACGCTGCGTGACCGCCTGCTGAGCGAGGTGCCCGGGCTGGAGGAGGCGCTCGCCGGCTTCCCGCCCATCCCGAGCCGCTGGCTGGACGCCTCCCAGGTGCCCGCCTGGCTGCTGCCGGGCGACTTCGGCCCGGTCGGCGCGCTGCTGGTCACGCCGCTGCCGGGCGCCGCCGAGCCGGCCGGCGCGCTGATCCTGGCCCGCCGGGGTCCCGACGCCGTCTTCACGCCCGAGGACGAGATGCTCGCCCGCATCTTCGCCGCCCGGGCCGGCTCGGCCATCTCGGCCGCCGCGCTCTATCGCGAGCAGGTCGAGACCACGGCGATCCTGCAGGCCGACCTGCTCCCGCCCGAGCTGCCGCAGCCCGACGGCGTGGAGCTCGTCGGCTCCTACCAGGCGGCGCGCGACGAGCTGCGCGTCGGCGGCGACTTCTACGACGTCTTCGGGCCCACCGCCACCAGCGCCGAGACCATCGTCGTGCTGGGCGACGTGTGCGGCAAGGGCGCCGAGGCCGCCGTGCTCACCGGCAAGATCCGCCAGACGCTGCGCGCGCTGCGCCTCGTCGAGGACGACCCGGCGACCATGCTCAAGGTGCTCAACACGGCCCTGCTCGGCGGCGGCCGGCAGCACCGGTTCGTCACGCTCGTCGTGGGCTCGATCGGCCGCGCCGAGCACGGGCGGGTCCGGCTGCAGCTCGCCACCGGCGGGCATCCCGTGCCGCTGATCCTGCGCACCGACGGCACGGTCGAGGCCGTCCCGGTCAAGGGCACGCTGGTCGGGGTCGTCCCGGACATCTCGGTGCACCCGGCGACGGTCGAGCTGGCGCCCGGCGAGACGTGCCTGTTCTACAGCGACGGGCTCATCGAGGCCCGCGGCGGCGCCACCGGTCAGGAGCAGTGGGGCGAGCAGCGCCTGCGTGACGCCCTGGCCAGCTGCCGCGACATGCCCGGCGACGCCGCGGTCGAGCGGGTCCGCCAGCTCGTGTCCGACTGGGTGCACGGCGGCGTCCGCGACGACATCGCCATGCTCGCCGTGCGGGCGCCCGCGCGCACCCGGCTGCGCTCGATGGAGACCGGCGGCCTGCCGGTCTCGCCCTTCGCGATCGACGCCCGGCGGGGCGAACGGAGGAACCGCACCCGCTGATGTCCGTCACCGTCACCACCCCGCCCCGGTCCCTGGAGGACCCCGCCGCCGGCGAGCGGTTCCTGCGCCTGGTCGGCGAGGGCGACGAGTTCGGCGCGGTCGAGCTCGTGACCGCCCTGCTGGACGCGGGCGAGCAGCCGCAGCGGATCATCCTCGGCCTGATCGCCCCCACCCAGAGCCGCGTCGGCGAGCTGTGGGCCGCCAACGAGTGGTCCGTCGCCCGCGAGCACGCGGCCACCGCGATCAGCGAGCGCGCCCTGGCCGCGGTCGCCGCCCGCACCTCGGTCCGCCCCACCCGCGGCCGCATCACCGTCGCCTGCGTCGACGGCGAGTGGCACGCCCTGCCGTCGCGCATGCTCGGCGAGATGCTGCGGCTCGACGGCTGGCGCGTCGACTTCCTCGGCGCCAACGTCCCCGGCCCGCACCTGGTCACCCACCTGCACCAGACCGGCCCCGACGCCGTCGCCCTGAGCTGCATGATCCCCACCCGTCTGCCCCGGGCCCACGCCGCCATCACCGCCTGCCGCTCGGTCGGCGTCCCGGTCATCACGGGCGGCCGCGGCTTCGGCCCGGACGGCCGCTGGGCCCACCGCCTGGGCGCCGACGCCTGGGCCGCCACCGCCGACGACGCCGTCGCCCGGCTCGCCCGCAAGTGGCCGCCGCCGCTCACCGACCCCTTCGAGTCCGCGTTCCTGGGCGACGACGAATACACGTACGTCGTCCGCCACCGCGGCGACCTCGTGCAGACCGCCCTGACCCGCCTGCTCGCCGCCTACCCGGCCATGAACGCCTACGACCAGCGCCAGCACGACGCCACCGCCGAGGACATGGGCCACATCGCCGACTTCCTCGCCGCGTCGCTCTACGTCGGCGACGAGACTGTGTTCACCGACTTCGTCGACTGGACCCAGGCCGTCCTGCGGGCGCGCGCGGTGCCGCCGGTGGCGCTGCGGGCCGGCCTGGAGGTCCTGGCCGAGCAGCTGCGCGACTTCCCCACAGCGACCGCGACGCTGCGCGCGGGTCTCGACCTGGCCGCGGGCGAATAGAGCACGCTCACCGAGCGAGCAGATCCCCCGCAGGCGAATAATCACTCGCGCGCATGCCGGGACGTGCCTACTGTTCTCGGCATGGAGTCCTGAGCTACTGCCTCTGCCGCATGCGGGCCCGGCCCGGCGTTCGATCGCCGCGGGCCCCGGCACCGGGTAGTTCCGGCGGCGCATGTCCGCCGTGGGTCCGCCGCGTCCGGCGCCCGGGGCTCATCTCTTTCGTCACCACGGCTTCCCCCTCTCCTGCTCAGGAGGATGCTCATGCCTGCACGCGACCTTCCCCCTCCCCCGCCCGGCGACGCCCGCGACCTGCGCCTCGACGCCGGCCACCCGCGCCCCGGCACCACCGGTCCGCTACCCGGCGCCGACGGTCTGCGGCTCGACGCCGACGAGGCCGCACGCCGGAAGCCGGCGGCGGCGATCGTCCCCGTCGTGGACGCCGGCGCGGGGAAGTCCCGCACCGCCCCGGCCCATCACGGCGCCGGGGATCCGCGCCAGGCCGCCCGGGAACGCTCCGGCCGCGCCCGGGCCGGTCGGGGCACCCCTGGCGGCGGCCGCTCCTACGCCTTCCGCCGGAGCTGATCGGCCCACCGCGGCGGAGCGGCCGAGCGAACCAAGGCCGGCCGCGGCCGAAAGCCCGCCCCGCCGACGACCGAGCCGGCGGGGCGGCGCCGCGTCAGCGCTCGTTCCCGGCCCGCAGCCACGCGATGTAGTCGGCCGCCGCCGCCGCTGTGTCGTACTCGGGCTCGAACCCGGTGTCCTCCCGCAGCCGGCTGATGTCCAGCCAGCTCCGCGGCTGCTCGCCCGCTGACGGCAGCTCGAACCGGAATCCCGGCTCCCCGGCCCGGATCGCCGCGATCACGTCGGCGTTGCTGGTGGCGTGGCCGGAGGCGACGTTGTACGTCCCGTGGCGCAACCCCTCGGTCAGCTGCAGCAGCGCCAGCGCCCGTCCGGTGTCGCGCACATACAGCAAGTCGAGCGCGTCCTCGGCGTGCGCGGGCCGCAGCAGCCCGGTCAGGTCCGGTGCCGTGCCCCGGGCCGCGCCCTGCAGGATCGACGGCGCGGCGAAGAACGGGTCGGGCAGGTGGCCGCCGGGGCCCCACGTGCCGGAGATGCGCGCGTTGACGATCTCGATGCCGGTCTCGGCCGCGAGGTGACCGCCGAGCAGCTCGAAGATCTTCTTGAAGGTCGGGATGGCGTGGGTGTGCGTGAGAGACAGCGGCATGTCCTCGGTGAGGGCGCCGGGCGTCCCGAAGCCGTAGACGCCGATCGTGCTGGCCGTCACCATGCGGCGCACGCCCCAGGCCCGGGCGGCCCGGACGACGTTGAGGTAGCCCTCCAGCGACCGCGCGGAGGTGTCGATCGGGTCGGCGGCGTCGTCGCCCCACGGGAGTGTGACGGCGAGGTGGACTATCCCGGTGATCGGGTGCTGTTTGCCGACGGCCAGCAACGCGTCGAGGTCGCCGATGTCGGCCCGGACAGCGTGCACGGGCAGGTCGGCGAGGGAGGCCGGAACCTCGGCGGTGCGGCGCTGGAGCAGGACGCTCTCCTGGCCGGCGGCGGCGAGGGCGCGGACGGTGTGGGAGCCGATGAAGCCGGCTCCTCCGGTCACGAGGATCATGTGTCAGTCCTTCTGATCGTCAGCGTTACTGACGATCAGCGTAGCGCGTAGGATGGCGGCATGTCCACGGCGCCCGACCCGCACGACGTGCTGGGTTATCTGCTCAAGCACGCCCACCTGCGGTTCACCGCCCTGACCGACACGGCGCTGCGGCCGCTCGGGATCGACAGCAAGGACTTCGGGGCGCTCCGGGTGCTCGCCGGGCGGGAGCCGGCCTCGCAGCTGCAGGTGGCGCAGCGGCTCGGCATCGACCGCACGACGATGGTGGCCCTGCTGGACGAGCTCGAGCGCAAGGGCGTCGTGGCCCGGCGGCCGGACCCGGGCGACCGGCGCCGCAACATCGTCGAGCTCACCGAGCAGGGCGAGCGGACCCTCGACGCCGCCCGGACGGCCTACCGGGAGGCGGAGGAGGACTTTCTCGCGGCCGTGCCCCCGCAGGCGGCGGCCCAGTTGCGCGCCACGCTGCGGGAGCTGGTCGAGTGACGAACGGGAGCCGGAACCCTTGCCGGGGTTCCGGCTCCCGCCCCTTTCCCGGGCCCCGCCGTCCGGGCCGATTCGAAAACGGCGGGCCGGGGGTCCGTCAGCCCACGCGGGCGATCACGTCGTCGAGCTCCCCGTGATAGAGGTCGCCGCCGAGGTTGGGGCCGCCGATGCGCAGCGGCAGGGCGTTGGCGACGGACAGCCCGGCCGGGATCGTCCCGTGACCCCGGTCGTGCCCGTCGACGAAGACGGTGAGCCGCGTGCCGGCCCGGACGCAGAGGATGTCGTGCCAGGCGCCGTCCGCGACGCCGGCCGAGGAGCGTACGAGGTGGATGACCGCCCGGGTCCCGCCCTGGCCGACCACGACGCAGTGGGCCTTGCCCTGGCGCGCGCCGATCTGCAGCTTCCACTGGCTGTCGGTGTCGGCGACGCCCTTCTGGACGACGTTGGCGGAGCCGGCGCCGAGCTGGGCCTTCGTCACGCGCACCTTCGCGCCCCACCGGAAGGGCCGGCTCTGCGGGTCGAGGTCGGGGTCGTCCGGGCCTTCGAGAAGGGCGCGCGGGCAGGGCTTGGCGGTCGTGCAGAGGGCCGGGAAGGCGGCGTGCCCGCCGGTGAGGGTGACCCGGCCGCCGGAGACGGAACGGACGGCGAGCGCGGGCCCGTGGCCCGACCGGTCGGCCAGCGAGCCGCCGTCGAAGGAGTACCGCGCCACGGTGACCGGTCCGGCCGCGGGAGCAGCCACCACCGCAGGAGCGGCCGGCGAAGCAGCAGCCGCGGCCGGGGCAACGCCGGCGAGAAGGGCCAGCAGGGGGACGAACGAGGCGGTGAGGCGCATGAGCGAAAAGTTACCTTCGCCCGATTGCTGCGGATAACGACGAGGATCAGCGTTTCGGGCAGGAGTTACAGCAGACCGGCCGACTCGGCGATCATGCAGACGGCCACCAGGCGCATCTGGTGCCAGTCGGCGGCCAGCCACGCGGTGCCGGTCAGCGGCGCGTGACCGGGCTCCGGCACGGCCCGGCCCATGCGCTTGGCGGCGAAGACGATCGACCGGGCGTACGCGGCCAGGCCGTCGGCGTCGACCTCGCGGCCCGCCCCGGCGAGCGCGTCCCGGACGGCGGCCGCGTGCTGGTCGACCTGGGCGAGCAGGCCCGCGTCGCCGAGCGCGGCGGCGAGGCCGTCGACGCCGACCCGGGCCATCATCTCGTCGAGGAAACCCCGCGCCGGGCAGGCCGGGACGAAGGCGGGAGCGGCAGCGGCGGCGGCGGAGACAGCGGCGGAGTTCGTCATGGCGAGAACGCTAGGGCCTGCCCGGGGGTGAAAACAGCGAGGTAACCGAACGGCACCCGACCGCTCCCCGGCACGCACCGGGGCGAGTCAGAAAACGGACTTGCGCCCCTGAAACGCCGTCAGCAGATCGGCCGCCGGGACCGGTCGCGAGTAGTAGTACCCCTGCGCCCGCTCGCAGCCCAGCTCGCGCAGGAAGGCGGCCTGCCCGGCGGTCTCGACGCCCTCCGCGATCGTGCCGAGGCGCAGCCCGGCGGCCAGGTCCACGATCGCCTTGACCATCGCGCGCAGCGCCGGGTCGCCGGCGCCGGACGGCATGAACGACTTGTCGATCTTGACGTGGTCGATCGGCAGGTCCCGCAGGTAGGCCAGCGACGAGTAGCCCGTCCCGAAGTCGTCGATCGCCACGCGCACCCCGCGGGCCCGTAGCGTCTCCAGGTGCCGGATGGCCTGCTCGGTGACCGCGCCCGAGGCGACCAGCACCCCCTCGGTGATCTCCAGGATCAGGGAGGCCGGGGGCAGCCCCGAGGTGCGCAGCGCGTCGAGGACCAGGGCGGCGAAGTCGGGCTCGCGCAGCTGCCGGGGCGAGACGTTGACCGAGGCGGCGAGGGGGTGACCGAGTCGCTGCCAGCCGGCGACGACCTCGCAGGCGCGGTGCAGGACCCACGTGCCGATCGGCACGATGAGCCCGCTGTCCTCGGCCGCGGCGATGAACTTGTCGGGCGGGATCATCGGCCCGCCGGCCGGCTGCCAGCGGATCAGGGCCTCGACGCCGGTCATGCGCTCGTCCGCGAGGCGGATCAGCGGCTGGTAGTGGACCACGAGCTCGTCGCGCTCGATCGCGCCGCGCAGGCGCTCGACCGTACGGGAGACCGCCAGCTTCTCCTCGGTCAGCGCGGGCGTCCAGCGGGTCAGCTGGTCCCGGCCGGCCGCCTTGGCCGCGTGCAGCGCCAGGTACGCGTCCCGCAGCACATCCCCGGTCAGCAACTCCGGATCGAGCTCCCGCAGCCCGAGGCTCACCGTCGCGAACAGCTCGTGCGCCTGGACGGTGAACGGCTCGCGCGTGGCGGACAGGAAGCGCTCGCCGAGCCGGGTGCACGCCACCACGTCGGCGTCCCGGACGACGACGGCGAACTCGTCGCTGTCCAGCCGGGCCAGCACGCTCCCGTCCGGCACCAGCTCGAGCAGCCGCCCGGCCACGGCCAGCAGCAGGTCGTCGCCGACGGCGTGCCCGAACCGGTCGTTGATGTCCTTGAAGCCGTCGAGGTCGGCGACGATCAGCGCCCCGGTGCTCCCCGCGGCGAGCGCGGCGGTGATCCGCTCGTACAGGACCTCGCGGTTGGGCAGCCCGGTGAGGCTGTCGTGCTGGGCCTGGTGGCGCAGCTCCCCCTGCAGCTCCTCCTGGCGCGACAGCGACTCCTGCAGGGCCACGGCGTGCCGGCGGGCGATCTGGTTGATCTGCCGCATCCGGGTCACGACCAGCGCGGACGTCAGGGCCGTGGCGCCCACCGGGACGACGATGTCCGCGGCGTTCACCCCGCCGTTCATGGCCTCGTGCAGCAGGTAGATGCCGGTCAGGATCGGGGTGGCGACCACGGTGACGATGTAGACGCGGGTGCCGCCCACGCCGTCCAGCGTCTCGGCGTCCCCCGGGGCCGGCTGGGCCACCGCCATCGACGGGTGCAGGGCCGCGGTCCCCAGGAGCGTGTTGGAGAGCAGCCAGCTGACCTGGCTCACCATGGGCGCGCCGCCGCCGGCGACGACCGACACGAAGAACGCCGTGTCCGCGGTCAGCAGGGCGAAGGTCATCGCGGCGATGAGCAGGTACGCCACCGACCGCACCCCGGCGACCAGCAGCAACCGCAACGCCAGCGCGAAGAGCAGCACGTCGAGCATCGGGAAGACGACGATGTGCGCCTGGTCGGGCAGGCGGCCGGGGTCGAGCACGAGCGGGTCGACCAGCAGCGTCCACCACACCACGGCCGCGCCGCCCGCGATGATCCCCGCCTCGGTGTAGCCGGCGAACCACAAGCTCCGGCGGCCCTGCACGGGCAGGACGGCGAGCGCCACGCCCAGCAGCGGATAGGTCGTGTAGTAGAGGAAGTCGGCGCCGGGCGTGAGCACCGGCCAGAGCACGTTGCTGACGACCGTGTAGATCACCGCCGCGAGCAGGACGTGCCAGCCGAGCCGGTACCGGGGCCGGTGCAGCCGCAGCCCCAGGACCAGCGCGGGCGCCACGACGGCCGCGGCGGTCAGCTCGGCGGCGTTGCGCGGCCCGGACGGGCGGATGAAGGGCGTGGCCACGACGACGACGGCCATGGCTCCCGCGAACCACAGCCACCAGGGCCGGGCCGTGCCCGCCCGCGCCGCCACCCCGCCTTCCGTCATCATCACTCACGGTGACACGAACGACGGGAAGAGAGGGGCAAAACGGTCAGGCAGGCAGCTGATCCATCGCCTTGAAGATCCGTTTGTCCGAAACGGGGTAGGCCGTCCCGAGCGACTGCGCGAAGAAATTGATCCGCAGCTCCTCGATCATCCAGCGGACCTCCCGCAGCCCCTCCTCGGCCGGCCCGCCCCGGGCCTGCTCGGCGCGCAGCTCCTTGTACTCCTGCTCGATCTCCTGCAGCTGCGCCATCAGCTGCCGGTCGCGCCCGAGGTTGCCGCCGAGGCGGTCCAGCCTGTACGCGATGCCCTTGAGATAGCGCGGGAGATGGTGCAGCTGCTTCCAGCCGGTCTCGGTGACGAAGCCGGCGTACACCAGGCCCTTGAGCTGGGCCCGGATGTCGGCGAGAGCGGGCACGAGGGCCGGGTCGCGGGTCGTGCCCAGGCGCTGGCTCACGTCGTAGGCCGTGGCGAGCACCGCCTGCACCTGGGTGACCACGTTCGCCGTGGCGTCGACCAGGTCCTGGCGCACCTCGTCGCGCAGCTTCGTGAACGCCTCGGAGGACCAGGCGGGACCGCCGGCGTCCTGCACCAGCCGGTCCACTGCCGCGCCCGCGCAGTCGTCGAGGAGATCCGCGATCGACCGGTACGGGTTCCCGCGCGACAACTCGAGCTTGGCCCGGTTGTCCAGCCGTCCCTGCAGGTAGCGCGCCGCCGGCGGCAGCGTGAGCAGGAGCAGCCGGCGCGTGCCGGCGCGCATCGCCTCCCGCTGCTCGGCCTCCGTCTCGAAGACCCGGATCGCCACGCTGTCCGTCTCGTCCGCGAGCGCCGGATAGACCGTGACCTCGTAGCCGCCGCGCACCTGCTTGACCGAGCGCTGCAGCGTGCCGAAGTCGTTGGTCGTGATGCCCCGCCGCTCGATGTCGCCGGCGGCCTGGCTGATCGTGGCCTGCACCTTCGGGGCGAGCGAGGCCCGCAGCACCTCGAGGTCGCGCCCCTCCCCCGCGACCTGCCCGTCCTCGCTGACCACGCGGAAGTTCATGCGCAGGTGGTCGGGCACCTGGTCGGGGCGCCACGCGTCGCGCGGGACGACCGTGCCGGTGAGCCGGCGCAGCTCGTCGCCGACCGCGTCGCTGAGCGCGCCCCGGCGGGCGGGGATGCGGCCGAGCACGGCGTCGGCCCAGTCCGGCACCGGGACGAAGCTGGTGCGCAGGTGTTTCGGCAGGGCCCGGATCAGCGCGACGATGATGTCCTTGCGCAGCCCCGGCACGTTCCAGCCGAAGTCGTCGCCGTCGAGCTTGTTGAGCAGCGGCAACGGCACCTGCACGGTCACGCCGTCGGCCTGTTTCCCCGGCTCGAACTGATAGCTCAGCGGCAGCCGCACCCCGCCGGCCAGCCACGCGTCCGGGTAGGCGCCCGGGTCCACGCCGTCGCGGCCGGTGTTGACCAGCATCTCGCGGGTGAAGGTGAGCAGCTTCGGGTCGGCGTGGCGGGCCTTCTTCCACCAGGCGTCGAAGTGCCGGGCGGAGACCACGTCCGCGGGGATGCGGGCGTCGTAGAGCGCGAACACGGTCTCGTCGTCGACCTTGATGTCGCGGCGGCGGGCCCTGTTCTCGATCTCCTCGATGCGCTCGAGCAGCTTGGCGTTCTCGGCGAAGAACGGGTGGTGCGTCTCCCAGTCGCCCTCGACCAGCGCGTGCCGGATGAACAGCTCGCGCGAGACGACCGGATCGACCCGGGCATAGCCCACCTTGCGGCGCGGGACGATCGGGAGGCCGTAGAGCGTGACCTTCTCGTACGCCATGACGGCGCCCTGCTTCTTCTCCCAGTGCGGCTCACTGTAGGAGCGCTTGACCAGGTGCGGCGCGAGCTTCTCGGCCCACTCGGGCTCGATCCGGGCGTTGACCCGGCCCCAGAGCCGCGACGTCTCGACCAGCTCGGCCGACATGACCCAGCGCGGCTGCTTCTTGAACAGCGCCGACCCCGGGAAGATCGCGAACTTGGCCCCGCGGGCGCCGAGATATTCGCGCTTGTCGGTGTCCTTGAGCCCGATGTGGCTGAGCAGGCCGGACAGCAGCGCGGTGTGCAGCCGCTGCGCCTCGGGCACGCCCTCGGCGTCCTCGGTGACGGTCAGCTCGAGCTGCCGCGTCGCCACCTGCCGCAGCTGGGCGTAGAGATCCTGCCATTCGCGTACGCGCAGATAGTTGAGGAACTCCGTCCGGCACATCCGCCGGAACTGGTTGCCGGACAGCTCCTTCTGCTTGTCGCGCAGATGCCGCCACAGATTGAGGTACGAGAAGAAGTCCGACTCCTTGTCGACGAAGCGGCTGTGCTTCTCGTCCGCCTGCTGTTGCTTGTCGACCGGACGCTCGCGCGGGTCCTGGATCGACAGCGCCGCCGCGATGACCATGACCTCGGCCACGCAGTCCTGCTCGCCGCCCTCGATGACCATGCGGGCCAGTCGCGGGTCGACGGGCAGCTGCGCCAGCCGGCGGCCCATAGGGGTCAGTTTCGCGCGATCGAGGGCGCCGAGCTCTTCCAGAAGCTTGACGCCGTCGGTGACGTTGCGCCGGTCCGGCGGGTCGATGAACGGGAACTTCGTCAGGTCGCCGAGGCCCAGGTTGGTCATCTGGAGGATGACGGAGGCCAGGTTGGTGCGCAGGATCTCCGGCTCGGTGAACTCCGGACGGCCCTCGAAGTCTTCCTCGCTGTAAAGGCGGATGCAGATGCCGTCCGACGTACGGCCGCAGCGGCCCTTGCGCTGGTTGGCGCTGGCCTGCGACACGGGCTCGATGGGCAGCCGCTGCACCTTGAGCCGGTTGCTGTAGCGGCTGATCCGGGCCGTGCCGGGGTCGATCACATAGCGGATGCCCGGGACGGTCAGCGACGTCTCGGCGACGTTGGTGGCCAGCACCACGCGGCGGCCGGCGTGCCGCTCGAAGACCTTGTGCTGCTCGGCGGCGGACAACCGGCCGTAGAGCGGGACGATCTCGGTGTTGCGCAGGTTGCGCTTGCTCAGGGCGTCGTCGGTGTCGCGGATCTCGCGCTCGCCGCTGAGGAAGACGAGGATGTCGCCGTCGGACTCGCGGCCCAGCTCGTCGACGGCCTCGGCGATGCCGTCGACCAGGTCGACCGGCTCCTCCTTCTCGTCGATCTCCTCGACGAGCGGCCGGTAGCGGACCTCCACGGGATAGGTCCGGCCCGAGACCTCGATGACCGGGGCCGGTTTCCCGTCGCGGTCCGCGAAGTGCTCGGCGAAGCGCTGCGTCTCGATCGTCGCCGACGTGATGATCAGCTTGAGATCGGGGCGCTGCGGCAGGAGCTGCTTGAGATAGCCGAGGATGAAGTCGATGTTGAGGCTGCGCTCGTGCGCCTCGTCGATGATCAGGGTGTCGTAACGGGTCAGCCGCCGGTCGTGCTGGATCTCGGCCAGCAGGATGCCGTCGGTCATCACCTTGATCATGGTCTCGTCGGAGACCTGGTCGGTGAAGCGGACCTTGTAGCCCACGGTCGAGCCCAGCGGCCGGTCGAGCTCCTCGGCGATGCGCTCGGCGACCGTGCGGGCGGCGATGCGGCGGGGCTGGGTGTGCCCGATCTGCCCGCGCAGGCCCCGGCCCAGCTCGACGCACATCTTGGGGATCTGGGTGGTCTTGCCCGAGCCGGTCTCGCCCGCCACGATGACGACCTGGTGGTCGCGGATCGCGGCGAGGATGTCCTCGCGGCGGGCGCTGACCGGCAACGACTCGGGATAGGTGACCGCCGGCACCGACGCGGCGACGGCCGCCAGCCGGGCCTCGGCGGCGGCGACCGCCTCGGTGATCTCGGCGATCGCCGCGGCCTTGCGGGCCTCGTCGCGGATCTTGCGGGTGCCTTCGAGACGCCGCCCGAGGCGGTGCTCGTCGCGCGGGAGAAGGTCGGACATCCTGCGGCGGAGGGCGGCAAGATCGGCACTGACGGGAGCTACAGACATGGCGCGTCAACAATAGGCACTCCGGGCGCGAAGTGCCTCGTGATTAACGTCCCCCGAGCGCGTCGACGCGGGCCATCTCGTCGTCGGTGAGCTCGAAGCCGTCGATCGCGAAGTTGCTCCGGATGCGCTCGGGCGTCGTGCTCTTCGGGATGACGACGATGCCGTGCTGCACGTGCCAGCGCAGCACCACCCGGGCCGCGTCGACGAAGTGCGCCTCGGCGATGCCGGTCAGCACCGGGTCGTGCAGGTTCGTCGTCTTGAACGGCGAGTAGCCCTCCACGACGATGCCGCGCTTGCGGTGCTGGGCGACCAGCTCGGCGTCGAAGAGCTTCGGGCCCCAGCGGACCTGGTTGACCTGCGGCGCGACGCCCGTCTCGCCGATCAGCTCGTCGAGCTCGGCCACGTCGTAGTTGCTCACGCCGATCGCCCGGGCCCGGCCCTCGTCGCGGGCGGCCAGGAACTCGCGCCAGACCGCGACGGACTGGCCCCGGCGCGGCGGCCAGTGGATGAGCCACAGGTCCACGGCGTCGAGGCCGAGCGCCTGCAGGCTGGCGTCGAGCGTCTGCCGCTCCTGTCCGGCCCGCTCGGGCGGGAGCTTGGTGGTGACGAAGATCTCGTCGCGCGGCACCCCGCTGTCGGCGAGCGCGCGGCCCACCTCGGCCTCGTTGCCGTACATGGTGGCGGTGTCGATGTGGCGGTAGCCCGCCGCCAGGGCGGCCAGCACCGATTCGTACGCGGCGTCGCCGCGGATCTGCCAGGTGCCGAAGCCGAGCAACGGCATCTCCCGGCCGTTGCCGAGAGGCACTGAGGGAACAGTCATCCCTCCTCTCTACCCCGTTTCCTCGCCGCCCCTCGGTCTTTAGGGGAGGCGACACCGTCGTCACGTCAGGAGAGGCCACCCATGATCGTCGTTGCCGAGGACCACGAGGACATCCTGTTCGTGCTGCGGCGCGCCCTGGAACGCGCCGGGCACCAGGTGGTCGCCGCCACCGACGGGGCCGCCGCGCTCGAGGCCGTCCGCGCGCACCGGCCCGACGTCGTGGTCACCGACGTCGACATGCCCCGGATGACCGGGCTCGACCTGTGCCGGGCCATCCGCGCCGACGCGGAGCTGCGGCACATCCCGGTCGTACTGGCCAGCGGGTCGATGCTGCCCGGCGACACCCGGGCCGAGGAGGTGGGCGCGAGCGCGACGCTGCTCAAGCCGTTCCTGCCGGCCCAGCTTCTCGCACTGGTGTCGTCGCTGATGCCGGCCTGATCACCGTGCCCTCGATCGCCTTGCGCTCGGCCAGGGCGCGCTCGAGCGCCGCCGCCTGAGCCGGCCGGCCGGCCAGCGGGGCCAGGGGCAGCGTGAAGTGGAAGCGGGTGCCGCCGCCGGGGTTGTCGGCCACGCCGATCGTGCCGCCGTGCCGTTCCACGATGCGGCGGCAGATCGCGAGGCCCAGGCCGGTGCCGGCGTATCCGGCGGCGGACTGCGCCCGGTGGAACGACTCGAAGACGGCGGGCTTGTCCTCGTCGGGGATGCCGATGCCGCGGTCGGCCACCTCGACGCGGGTCCAGCCCGGCTGCGCCTCGCCGCAGGTGACGTCGACCCGGGCGGCCCGGCCCCGCTGGACGTACTTGACGGCGTTGCCGATCAGGTTGTCCAGCACGTGCCGCAGCATGGCGGCGTCGGCGACCACGGCCGGCAGCGGGCCGACGTAGAAGTCGGGTGCCGCCGCGCCGGGACGCAGGTGTTCCGTACGCGTCTGGATGATGTCCGCCACCAGCGGGGCCAGCGGCACGGTGTCCAGCTTCAGCGGGGCGTCGCGGGCCGTCGTGTAGGCGAGCAGCGTGTCGATGAGCGCCGTCATCCGGTCGACGGCGTTGGCGATCCGGTCCAGGGCCGCGCGTGCCTCGAACACCTCGGGCCCCTCCGGGGCGTCGGCCAGCTCGTCGGCGGCCGTCTCGCAGTGCCCGCGGATCACGGCGAGCGGGGCCTTGAGGTCGTGGGCGACGACCCCGGCGAAGACGGCGAGATCGGTCTCGTACCGCCGCAGCTCGGTGATGTCGTGGAAGACCGCGACCGCGCCGGGCAGCCCGGCGCTCGGATCGAGCGGGCGCCCGTCCACGCTGACCAGGATCCCGTCGGGCCGCTGCTCGTTGCGGATCAGGATCTCGACGCCGTCGGAGGACTCGCCGCGCAACCCGCGCATCAGCGGCAGCTCGTCGAGGGGGAACGGCGTGCGCCCGTCCGGCCGGAACAGCCCGTAGTGGGCCTGCCAGCCGCCCGGCCCGTCGACCTCGTCGGTGACCCCGAGCAGGGCCTTGGCCGCCGGGTTGTGCAGCAGGAACTCGCCGTGCTCGTCGACCACGCCGACGCCGTCGCCGATGCTGGTCATGACGGCGGCGAGCAGCCCGGCCTGGCGGCGGCTCTCGGCTTCGGCCTCGCGCAGCTCGGCGGTCGCCACGAGCACCTGCTGCCGGGCCCGGGCGCGGCCGGTGGCGAGGACCCACACCAGCAGGGCCAGCATCAGCGTGATGAGCGGGCCGGCCAGCAGCACGGTCGCCGGGGTGGCGGTGCGCGCACCGGGCAGCACCCGCGAGTCCGCGCCGGTCACCAGTGTCCACTGCCGGTCGGCGACGGGGAAGGTGGCGCGGCGTTCGAGGTCGCGGCGGCCGCGGGCGTCGTACGCGGCGACCTGCACCCGGCGCCGGTCGCCGTCCTCGGCGTAGAGCTCCCCGTCGAGCACCCCCTGCCCGGCCTGGTCGAGCACGCCGCCGAGGAAGTCCCGGCCGTGCAGCCCGAGCGCGAGCCAGCCCTGGAACTCCGACGACGCGTAGACCGGGGTCACGAACAAGAAGGACAGCTGCTGCTGGGGCGCGGGGATGTCCCGGTCGCGCAGGAGCACGTACGCGTCGGAGACGGCCGGCTGCCCGGTGCGGCGCGCGGTGACCAGGGCGGCCGTGCCCTCCCGCGAAGCGGCGACGTCGAGGCCGGCGCTCACCGTCGGGGGCCCGTCGAGGCTGCGCTGGAAGATCGAGAAGTAGTGCGCGGCGCCCGTGCCCTTCGGTTGCAGCTCCAGGCCGGGGGCGCCGCGGGTGCGCCACATCCGCTGGGTCTCCGCGACCTGGGGCAGATCGGCGGCGACCACGAACGCGACCGAGGTGGCGCCGGGCAGCCGGGCCCGGTCGAGCGGGGCGGTGGCGGCGGCGAAGTCGGCGGCGGTCAGCCGGGCGTTCGTGCCCAGCCCGGCCGCGACGGCCTGCATGAGGTCGCGGTAGCGGCTGGTCTCGGTGAGCACGGCGTTGCGGGCGACGGCCGTGCGCTGGTCCATGACCCGCGCGGCGTCGGCCTGCTGGTCGTCACGCAGCGCCCCGACGACGAGCAGGGTGACGGTGAGGCCGATGACGACCACGTTGGCGGCGAGCAGCGGACCGACCCAGCGGCCCTGCCACGCGCTGACCGACTCACCCCTCACCAATGCGAGCATAATACGCAAAAAGCCCCCATCAGCGGCTGATGGGGGCTTTCGCGGAGACTTACTTCCAGGTGTCGTACTGGTAGAGGTTCCAGGAGGCCATCAGGCCCGTGACCTTGGTGTAGTAGTTCGGGTCGGTGGCGTAGCCGGCCTTCCAGACGTTCCAGATGAACTTGTTCGCGTCCTTGGTGTACTTGAACGCCGGCGCGTACCGCGGGTTGACCCGCAGGAAGCTGCCGTGGTCGCGGAACGAGTGGGCCATCGTCTCGTACGTGCGGAAGGCGTCCGCCATGGCGAAGCAGTTGCCGGCCTTGGTGCACTCGGTGGTGTTGTAGACGTGGCAGCCGTTGGCCAGCTTGCCGTACGAGGTGCCCTGGCACTTGATGCCGAAGTAGTTCTTGTCGGCGGTCGAGAGCCCGCTGCGGCCCCAGCCCGACTCGAGGATGGCCTGGGCGATCGTCACCGAGGCGGGCACGCCGTACTCGCGCCAGCCGCGCTGGGCGCCGGGCACCGCGGCCTTGATGAACTGCTCGGGCGTCAGGGTGACCGCGGGCGCGGTGGGCACCGAGGCGCCGGGGCAGGGCTTGAGGGTGCCGGAGTACATGTACGCGTGCGAGATGTACGTGCCGACCGACGTCTTGTCCCACTGGGCCGTGGTGCGGACGGAACCGGCGACCGACACGCCGGTGACCGCGCAGACGAGGTTGATCTTCCGGCCGGTGTTCACCGACGCCTTGATCTGGCCCTGGGTGGACGGCGCCGAGCGCAGGTTGACCTTGCCGTCGAAGCTCTTCACCGTGCCGACCACGAAGCGGCGGGCGGCCTGCGCCTTGACCTTCTGCGGCACGGCGGCGGCCGAGGGGACCGCGCAGACGGGGATCGTGCGGGTGGTGGACACGTACGCGTGGGAGATGTAGCGGCCCGTGGCCAGCCGGTCCCAGGCGGTGGTGGTGCGCACCGAGCCGCGGACCTTCTGCCCCTCGACCTGGCAGAGCACGGTGACCTTGCGGCCGCCGCGCAGGCTGTCCACCGCCTTCGCGTCGAGCGAGGGCGCGTTGCGGATCTGGAGCGTGCTGCTGACCTCGACAGTCGCGGTCACCCCGGCGGCGGCGTTCGCCGCCTGCGGTGCCACGGCCAGCCCGGCGCCGAGCGCGGCGACGAGCAGCGGCCCGGTCAAGATCCGTCGGGCGAAGTAGGACATGTAGGAATCCCCCTGGTTGCGGCGTCGGCATCCGTGCTTCGGCTCACCACGAAGGTCGGATCCGGCCGTTGCCGCCCCGGGGAGCGCCAGGGTGCAGTCAGGTTGTGCCCACTACGATCTGCAGGCTTGAAAATCACGCGGTCTGGGCAAAGCTGTGCCCGCCGACGAGACGACGCAGGAGGAACGGGCCCGATGACGGCTGTGGCAGAGCGCCCCGAGACCGCCCCCACCGCCCCGCGCGGCGGCCGCGGCGTCACCCATGTCCTGGTCCACGCCTTCATCGCCCTGGTGTCGGCCGCGGGCGTGGCCGCCGTCTACTGGATCTGCGTGCGCCACCCGCTCGGGCAGGTCGTCGACAGCATGGTCATGAACGGCGCCGACCTCGACCACCCGCGGGTGGTCTCGGTGCTGCGCCGGGCCCTCAACGGCACCACCCTGGTCAGCCTCGTCGCGGTCTGCCTGGCCGCCGCCACCATCGGGATCATGCGCCGCCGCAAGGACCTGGCCGCCGCCGCGGCGCTGCTGGTCCTCGGGGCCAACGCCACCAGCCAGCTGCTCAAGAGCCGGCTCACCCGGCCCGACCTCGACGGCTTCGACATGCCGAACTCGTTCCCCAGCGGCCACACCACCGCGGCCGCCTCCGTGGCGTTCGCGCTGATCCTGGTGCTGCCGTTCGCGATCCGCGGCACCGTGGCCCTGGCCGGCGCCGCGTACGTGCTGATCATCGCCGTCGCCACGATCTGGGCCGGCTGGCACCGCCCGAGCGACACCATCGCCGCCCTGCTGGTCGTCCTGGCCTGGGGCGCCCTCGCCTCGGCGCTGGTCCGCGCGGGCCGCGTGCGCATCACCGGCGTCAAGGCCCGCCCCAACCGCTACGTGATGCTGCTCTTCGCCGTCGCCGGCGGGATCAGCGGCGTGCTCGCCCTGCTCGGCCTGGGCGCGATCGCCTCCGCCGACCGGGTGGGCCGCATCGTCGACTACTCGGGCCGCTTCGCCTTCCTCGCCGGTGCCTTCGCGGTGGCGGCGGCGGTCGCCGTCACCTTCACCGTCTGGGTCCGCCTCGCGGCGGGCGACCGATCGACCTCCCCGGACGGCGAGCCGATCCCGGCCTCCGCCCACTCCGGGGGACTCTGAAAACCGGAGGCAGCCATGACCAACCCCGAATCCGCGGTCCCGCCCGGCCCGGCCGGCGTTCCCGCCACCCCGCCCGCCACCACCGACGTCTTCCCGGCGGCGACGGTCGCGGTGGGCACCTATCCCGACTACGCCACCGCCCAGCAGGCCGTCGACCACCTGTCGGACAACAAGTTCCCGGTCGAGCGCAGCGCCATCATCGGCACCGACCTGCGCCTGGTCGAGAACGTCCTGGGCCGCTTCACCACCGGCCGCGCGGCCCTCGCCGGCGCGGCCAGCGGCGCATGGTTCGGCCTGTTCATCGGGCTCTTCTTCGGCCTCTTCAGCGACTCCAACTGGACCGGCGTCATCCTCCTGGGCCTGGCCATCGGCGCCGTCTGGGGCGCGGTCTTCGGCGCGATCGCCCAGGCCATGACCGGGGGCCGCCGCGACTTCACGTCGCGCAGCTCGCTGCAGGCCTCCCAGTACGCCGTCGTGGTCGACGCCGAGGTCGCCGACCAGGCCCGGTCGCTGCTCACCAGCATCAACTGGCGGGCCAGCGGCGCGTCCTGAGCCGCCCGGCGCGACGGTGTTGCGCCGGCCGCGATCGATCTGATGAGCTGGACCGGTCCGGCCCGGGGAGGCCAGCATGCAGCTCATCGAGATCGATGTCCGCGAGTTCCTGGCCCGCACCGTCGCTGCCGCCGAGCGCTGCGACTTCGCCGCGGTCTGCATCGTGGTCGCCCGCAGCGCCGACCGGCCCGACCTGCTCGGCGCCGTCACGGACACCTGGACGAGCCTGCACAGCGTCACGGACAAGCTGATCGCGATCGCCTGTCCCATGCCGGGTCGCGAGCCGGACGTCCCCGGCAGCTTCGAGCAGTGGGTGTCGCCACGCACCCACGGTGAGGCCCTCGGCGTCCGCGGGTTCACGGTGGAGCACGGGCGTGCGGCGTTCCCCGCTTGGCAACAGGCGTTCTGGGACGGCGGCGGACCTCTGGCCGCGGAGTACAGAACGGTCCCTCCCGGCCGGATCGCCGATTCGCCGCCGCCGGAGGACAAGGTCCGCCGGGGCGGGACCAATGCCGTCGAACAGCTCAAGCGCCTGCTCGGGCTGCCCGAGGAGGCAGTACCATGCATCGTCGTCCTCTCGATGTGGGAACACCGCCTGGTCGTCGTTCCCGTCGCGGGTGCAGCTGATCCGTACGGCTTCTTCAAGAGGCTGGTCACGGCCCTCGGTGATCGGGTCGACACCGTGTCGGAGTTGCGGTCGGAGCTCCGGGCGCTGGAGGACGGAGCGGCCCGGGCAGCCGATCGGCACAAAGACGCCGAACTCGCCCTTCGCGAGGCTCGGGGCCGGGTGCGACATTGGCGGAACAGGGTCGCCTTTTTCATGTCGGAGGTCCGGGCTGCCGGCGTCGACGACCCGGGCCTCGAGGAGGCGTTGTACGAGGCTTGGCGCGCGCCGGACGCAGCGCTCGAGCGGCTCAAAAACTTGCGCGGCAGACTGCCGGGCGAGCGGTTCCTCGTCCGGCTGGACAGCATGCGCCGTCAGATCAGAGCGGGCCTCAACGGGCTGGTCGACAGCATGAGGCTTGTGGCGGAGGCGGAGCCCCATTCCGCCGCCGAGTGGGCAGGCCGCCGGATCGAGTGCCTGGCCCGGTACGACCGGGCGAAGCAGTCCCTCGCTCTGACCGGCGCGCTGGCCGCGGCGGTGGGCCCTGGTGAGCTGCGGCGGATCAGGCGCGGCGCCGCACATCCGCCCCCGGGCTGGACGGCCGAGGTGCTCGCCCCGCCCGCCGGACCCACGATCCCGACCACGAGGACGAGGAACTGACGTGCCGGACGACACCGACATCGGGCAGGCCTACCTCGACCTCGTCGCCGACCAGCTGACCCACGAGCGCGCCGTCCGGACGTCACTCGAGCAGCGGGCCATGTCGGTGGTGACGACGTCCGGGGCGCTCGTCACCCTGCTGCTCGCCTTCGCCAACCTGCGGGCCCGCGGCCAGGGGTATGTGACGCCCGGTGCGGTCGTGATTCTTCTCCTGACGGCGGTGATTCTCCTGGTGACCGCCGTGCTCGCGGCTCTGAGCGTCAACCGGCCGGTGGCGCAGGACCAGATCGGTGATGCCGAGCTCCTCGGCCTGACCCGGCGGGACTGGGCCCTGGCCGCCTATACCGACGTGCTGCGCGAAGTCACCCTGGCCCGCTGTGACTTGCTCAGCTCCGCCCGGAAGGCGAACGCGCGCCGGAGCCGGGCGCTACGCGCAGCAGTGCGGAGTGAGGCGCTGGCCGTGCTGATGACGGCGGCCGCGGTCTTCGTCGTGCTGACCTCTGGCGGGTGACCACCCGGGACAGCCCGGCGGCTGCGATCCGGGGCGGGACCACGCAGTGAGCCGGGCGGCCGCCACGGTCGGACCGGGGCTGCTTGTGGGCGGCCCCGGTGACGCGTAATCAAATCTTCAGGCGAGACGCGCCGGAAAGCCGCCGGTCGCGATCGGGCCCCAGGTGTCGATCGTCACGCGGATCAGGCTCTTGCCCTGGTCGCGCATGGCCTGGCGGTACTCGTCCCAGTCGGGGTGCTCGCCGGAGATCACCCGGAAGTACTCGACCAGCGGCTCGACCGAGTCGGGCAGGTCGATGACCTCGGCCGTGCCGTCCACCTGGACCCACGCCCCGCCGAAGTCGTCCGACAGGACGCAGACGCTGACCTGTGGGTTGCGGCGGATGTTGAGGGCCTTGGCCCGCTCGGGGTACGTCGAGATCACGATGCGGCCCTCGGTGTCGACGCCGCACGTGTTGGGCGACGCCTGGGGGCGGCCGTCGCGGCGCGTGGTCATGAGGATCGCGTGGTGGCGCGGACGGATGAACTCCAGCAGCTCCTCGCGGCTGACCCGGGTGTTCGTGGCAACAGTGCGTGGCATCAGTTTCCCTGGGATGAGGCGTCGACCTGGATGGCGCCGGGGTGGCCGTGGGCCTGCTCGGCGGTGACGGCGGCGCCGACGATGCCGGCGTTGTTGAGCAGCGTGGCCGTGACGATCGGGGTGCGGACCTCGACGTGCGGGCGCCACTTCTCGGCCTTCTTGCTGACGCCGCCGCCGACGATGAACAGCCGCGGCGAGAGCAGCATCTCGACGTGCCGCAGGTAGTCCTGCACGCGGCCGGCCCATTTCTCCCAGCCGAGGTCCTCCTGCTCGCGGGCGCGGTCGGAGGCGCGGTGCTCGGCGTCCTTGCCGTCCAGCTCGAGATGGCCGAACTCGGTGTTGGGGATCAGCTCGCCGTCGAGGAACAGCGCGCTGCCGATGCCCGTGCCGAAGGTCAGCATCATGACGAGACCCTTGGTGTCGTGCCCGCCGAACGCGATCTCGGCGACCCCGGCCGCGTCGGCGTCGTTGAGCACCGACACCGGCTTGCCCAGGCGCTCGGTGAAGAGCCGCGCGGCGGGGGCCTCGAGCCAGGACTTGTCGACGTTCGCGGCCGTGCGGGTCACGCCGTCGACCACGACGCCGGGGAAGGTCACGCCGACGCGGTCGAACCCGTCGAACTGCGCGGCCACCTCGGCGACCGCTTCGACCACGCTGCTGACGTCGGACGGCTGGGGGGTGGGCACCCGCACGCGCTCGGCGAGCAGCTCGCCCCGCGCGGTGTCCACCGGCGCGCCTTTCACGCCGGACCCGCCGATGTCGATGCCGAGGATGGCCATTCCAGAACTCCGTCTCCGGTGTGTTTCCGCTCTGTGTACCCAAGCACACCGGTTCATGAATCCCTCCCGACGGGGGATCGAGCGGGCGATCTGGGTGATATGCCCGCTGTTGCGGTAGCGTACTCATCCTTTCGGCTGGTCACGGCTCCGCCGAGCGGTTAGCGTGAGAGGGAGTTCCGCCGCGTGCGGGCACGGCTCTCTGCCCGCTGATGGAGGACCACGCCATGCCCGCTCTCGCCGCTGATCTCCTGGTCACCCTGGCCGCCACCGCCCCGGACGACCGCAGCCGGCCCGCCCTGCGCGACCGCGCCATCGAGGCCTGGCTGCCGCTGGCCCGCCACCTCGCCCACCGCTACTCCGGCCGCGGCGAGCCCACCGACGACCTCGTCCAGACCGCCACCGTCGGCCTCATCAAGGCCGTCGACAAGTTCGACCCTTCACGCGGCGTCGACTTCGCCGGCTACGCGATCCCGACCATCATCGGCGAGATCAAGCGCCACTTCCGCGACCGCACCTGGTCGGTCCGCGTGCCCCGCCGCCTGCAGGAGCTGCGCCTATCGATCACCGAGGCCAACAGCACCCTCACGCACACCCTGGGCCGCTCCCCCACCGTCGCGGACATCGCGCACCACCTGGGCGTCACCGAGGAGGACGTGCTGGAGGGCCTGGAGGGCGCCCGCGCCTACAACGCCACCAGCCTCTCCACCCCGATCAGCGCCGACGGCACCACCGAGCTCGGCGACACCCTCGGCGGCGAGGACAGCGAGTTCGAGCTGGCCGAGACCCGCGTGGCCCTCGGCCCCGCCCTGGCCACCCTCGACGAGCGCGAGCAGAAGATCCTGACGCTGCGCTTCTACGGCAACCTCACCCAGTCGCAGATCGCCGACCAGATCGGCATCAGCCAGATGCACGTCAGCCGCCTGCTGAGCCGGGCTTTGACGAAGCTGCGCGGTCAGTTGACCTCGTTCTGATCGTTCCCGGCCTCAGGCGCTGACGGCGCCCGGGAGCAGGTAGAGCAGGTCGTCGCGGTGCAGCCCGGCGACCGAGTCGAGCAGGTCCGGGTGACGAAGCAGCATGGCCGCGGCGCTCTCCCGGGGGTCCGGAGCGGTCAGCCGCCGGAACTCGGCCGGCAGATCGGTGACCCGCCGCCGGGGCCGGGGCCGCGCCGCGCCACTGCCATCCTGCGCGAGCGGGCCGCGGGCGGTCTCCGGGGCGGGGCCGGGCTCCGGGGCGAGCGGGATCGCGGCGGCGACGGCGTCCACGGCGCGGGTGGCCAGGAGCGGGTCGGCGAGCAGGCAGGCGGCCCAGCTGACGACGACCTCGTCGACCCAGGTGCGCCAGCCCTCGTCCTCGGCCATCTCGTCGTCGGGCTCGCTGCCCATGCGCCAGTCGAGGGTCGCCGAGCCGCCCGGGCCGGCCATGGCGACCAGCTCGGCGTCGACGGGCGTCGGATAGCGCAGCCACGCGGCCACCGTGACGGCCTGGCGTGCCTGGAGCTCGTTGAGGGTGCCGGCGGCCTGATCGGTGCCCGTCGCCGGGTAGGCGCGGACGAGCCAGTGCGTGCTGGCGGCGATGACCGGCGACAGTGCGGTGGACGGACCGGCCATGTGTTCCCCCGTGAGCTCGGCGCACGCCCCTGTCGGGGTGCGTCGCGCTACCACTCGGCGGCGGCCGGGGGTGCTTGAGTAGCCTGCCCCGGATGGCAACACGCGGCAACCGACGGGCAACTGTCTTCGCGCGGGTCGCCTCGGGGACCGCGACGCTCGAGCCCGACCCGGCGCGGCCCCGGGGCTGGACCGTGGCGGTGGACGGCGTGCCCCAGAGCTTCGTCGACCTGGACGATCCCACCTTCCTGGCGTTCGAGTACGTGCGGCGGTGCGCGGCCGTGGTGCGCCTCTGCGCGCCGCCGGGCGTACCGCTGGAGGTCCTGCATCTGGGTGGCGGCGGGCTGACGCTGCCGCGGTGGATCGCCGCGACGCGGCCCGGGTCGGCGCAGACGGTGGTGGAGCTCGACCCGCTGCTGCTGGCCGTGGTCGCGAAGCACCTGCCGTGGCCGGAGGAGATCCGCACCGAGGTCGGCGACGCACGCCTCTTCGTCGACGCGGCCCCGGCGGCCGGCGCCGACGTGATCGTGGCGGACGTCTTCCAGGGCGCGGCGATGCCGGCGAGCGTGGCCGCCACCGCCTTCGCCCGGTCGGCGGCGCGGGTGCTGCGCCCCGGCGGCGTCCTGATCATGAATCTGACCGACGTGCCGCCGCTGTCGTACTCCCGGATCCAGGCGGCGACCCTGCGCGCGGCCTTCGGCGATGTCGCCCTGGTGGCGCCGCCGGGAATTCTCCGTGGCCGCAAGGCGGGCAACGTGGTGCTGGCGGCCACCGCCACTCCGGGCGGTTTGCCCGTTTCGCGGCTTGCGGCGGCGACGATGCGTGATCCGGAGCCCGCGCGGGTATGGCACGGCCCGGAATTGAATGCATTTCTCGGCGGCGCCAAGGCGCGCCTCGACGGCATCTCGTAACACGTCTCCGGTAGGTTGTCAGGCACCGGGTGCGCGGCCGTTTGCGGTTCCTCCATTGCGGAGAAACTAGCGACGACGGCTGCTGCTTTTTGCCCGACGCCGAGCCTGCCCCCGCTCCTCTGACTACGGTGAGGATCATGACCGGTCGCTTTCCCATCGAAGACGTGACACCGTCCGTGTCCTGCGGCCGCTACCCCGCGAAGGCGGTGGTCGGCGAACTCGTGCCGATCTCGGCGGTGTCCTATCGGGAAGGCCACCACGCCCTCGGCGTGAACGTGGTATGGCAGGGCCCGAACGGCGAGTCCGAGCCCTTCACCCGCCTCGAGCCGGGTGAGCCCGGCCTCGACCAGTGGCACGCGGTGATCAAGCCCGACCGCGTCGGCCGCTGGACCTTCACCGTCGAGGCCTTCGACGACCCCTACCGCACGTGGCACAACGCCGTCACCAAGAAGATCGGCGCCGGCCAGGGCCTGGCCGACCTGGCCAACGACCTCGCCGAGGGCGCCGACATCCTCGACCTCGCGGCGAAGATCGTGCCGCACGCCGACGAGGAGCGGGTCCGCGCCGCCGCCGAGGCCCTGCGCGACGAGGGGCGCTCGCTCTTCAGCCGGGTCTCCGCCGCGCTGGACCTCGAGGACCTCATCTGGCAGAACCCGGTGCGCCAGCAGGTCACCACGACCCGGTCCTACTCGATCTGGGTCGACCGCCCGCGCGCGCTCTTCTCGTCGTGGTACGAGTTCTTCCCGCGTTCCGAGGGGGCCGAGATCGGCCCCGAGGCGACGCCGATCAAGCACGGCACCTTCGCCACGGCCGCGGAGCGCATCCCGGCCGTCGCGGCGATGGGCTTCGACGTGCTCTACCTGCCGCCGATCCACCCCATCGGCAAGATCAACCGCAAGGGCCGCAACAACACCCTCGTGGCCCGGCCCGAGGACGTCGGCTCCCCGTGGGCGATCGGCTCCGACGAGGGCGGCCACGACGCGATCCACCCGCAGCTGGGCACGCTCGACGACTTCCGGGCCTTCATCCGGACGGCGAACGAGCACGGCCTCGAGATCGCGATGGACCTCGCCCTGCAGGCCGCGCCGGACCACCCGTGGGTCAAGGAGCACCCGGAGTGGTTCACCACCCGTGCCGACGGCACCATCGCCTACGCCGAGAACCCGCCCAAGAAGTACCAGGACATCTACCCGCTGAACTGGGACAACGACCCGAAGGGCCTGCGCGAGGAGGTCCTGCGCGTGGTCCTGCACTGGGTCGAGCAGGGCGTCAAGATCTTCCGCGTCGACAACCCGCACACCAAGGCGCTGAACTTCTGGCAGTGGTGCATCGCCAAGGTCAAGGCCGTCGACCCCGACGTGCTGTTCCTGGCCGAGGCGTTCACCCGCCCCGCGATGATGAACGGGCTCGGCAAGATCGGCTTCACCCAGTCCTACACGTACTTCACCTGGCGCACGACCGCCTGGGAGATGCGGGAGTACATGGGACAGCTCAAGGCCTCGATCGACTGGATGCGCCCCAACTTCTGGCCGAACACGCCGGACATCCTGCACGAGAGCCTGCAGACCGGCGGCCCGTCGATGTTCAAGATCCGGGCGCTGCTGGCGAGCATGCTCTCGCCGTCGTGGGGCATGTACTCCGGGTACGAACTCTTCGAGCACGTCCCGCGGCCGGGCGCCGAGGAGTACATCGACAACGAGAAGTTCGAGCTCAAGCCGCGCGACTGGGCCGCCGCCGAGCGGGCCGGGCGGACACTGGCGCCCTACATCACCCGGCTCAACCAGATCCGGCGGGACAATCCGGCGCTGCAGTGGCTGCGGAACATCGAATTCCACGACATCGACAACGGCGAGCTGCTGTGCTGGTCCAAGCGGGACCCGGAAACGGGCAACACCGTCCTGGTGATCTGCACGTTCGACGCGCAGAACGTGCAGTGGGGCAACACCACGCTGGACATGCCGGCGCTGGGGATGGACTGGCACGAGCGCTTCGACGTGGTCGACCAGATCACCGGGGCGAGCTACGAGTGGGGGCAGCACAACGCCGTGCGGATCGACCCGTACGTCGAGCCGGCGCACGTGTTCGTCGTCAGCCCGCGCCGCTGACGCCCGGGTCCGTCCGCCCGGGTCGTCGCTGACCCGGGCGGCTTCCCGGCGCCTGTCCCCCGGGGTGTGAAGTGCTTCCCGGCCGCCACTGCGGCCGCGGGGATCTTTGTGGTCCCCGGATTCGCCGGTCCGACGGCGGGGATCCCAGGGGTCCCCGGAGCCGCCGGCCCGGTGGTTCCGGGGATTGCCGGGGTGGCATCGGCCGCCGGCCCGGCGGCAAGACACGTCGTGGTGGCGGCGTGTGCGATTCAGTTCCTGCGGGGTGGGGTAGGTGAACGTCTGATGGACCTGACGAGCGACCTCGACGAATCGGTCGAGTACGATCCCGCGGAGGGCAGCCACGTCGAGGACGGTGTGGTCGAGCATCCCACCGCCGACGACTTCGGCCATGCCCGGGTGCTGCCCGCGGACAAGACCTGGTTCAAGCGCGCCGTCTTCTACGAGGTGCTCGTCCGGGCCTTCTACGACTCGAGCTCCGACGGGTCCGGCGACCTGCGCGGCCTCATCGAGCGGCTCGACTACCTGCAGTGGCTGGGCGTCGACTGCCTCTGGCTGCCGCCCTTCTACGACTCGCCGCTGCGCGACGGCGGCTACGACATCCGCGACTTCTACAAGGTGCTGCCCGAGTTCGGCACCGTCGAGGACTTCGTGGCCCTGCTCGACGCCGCCCACAAGCGCGGCATCCGTGTCATCACCGACCTGGTCATGAACCACACGTCGGACTCGCACGCGTGGTTCCAGGAGTCGCGCCGCGACCCCGACGGCCCGTACGGCGATTTCTACGTATGGAGCGACACCAGCGACAAGTACTCCGACGCGCGCATCATCTTCGTCGACACCGAGGAGTCGAACTGGACGTTCGACCCCGTGCGCCGGCAGTTCTACTGGCACCGCTTCTTCAGCCACCAGCCGGACCTGAACTACGACAACCCGGCCGTGCAGGAGGCGATGCTCGACGTCCTGCGCTTCTGGCTCGACCTGGGCATCGACGGCTTCCGGCTGGACGCGGTCCCCTACCTCTTCGAGCGCGAGGGCACCAACTGCGAGAACCTGCCGGAGACGCACGCCTTCCTCAAGCACTGCCGCAAGGTCATCGACGACGAGTTCCCGGGCCGGGTGCTGCTCGCCGAGGCCAACCAGTGGCCGGCGGACGTCGTCGAGTACTTCGGCGAGGCGGAGACCGGTGGCGACGAGTGCCACATGGCGTTCCACTTCCCGCTGATGCCGCGCATCTTCATGGCGGTCCGGCGCGAGTCGCGCTTCCCCATCTCCGAGATCCTGGCCCAGACGCCGCCGATCCCGGACATGGCCCAGTGGGGCATCTTCCTGCGCAACCACGACGAGCTGACGCTCGAGATGGTCACGGACGAAGAGCGCGACTACATGTACGGCGAGTACGCCAAGGACCCGCGCATGAAGGCGAACGTCGGCATCCGGCGCCGGCTCGCCCCGCTGCTGGAGAACGACCGCAACCAGATGGAGCTCTTCACCGCGCTGCTCCTGTCGCTGCCCGGCTCGCCGGTGCTCTACTACGGCGACGAGATCGGCATGGGTGACAACATCTGGCTGGGCGACCGCGACGGCGTCCGCACGCCGATGCAGTGGACCCCGGACCGCAACGCCGGCTTCTCGACGGCCAACCCGGGCCGCCTCTACCTGCCGGCCAACCAGGACCCGATCTACGGCTTCCAGTCGGTGAACGTCGAGGCCCAGCGGGACAGCTCGACGTCGCTGCTCAACTGGACCCGCACGATGCTGGCCGTGCGGCGGCGCCACGACGCGTTCGCCGTGGGCGAGTTCCGCGAGCTCGGCGGCTCCAACCCGTCGATCCTCGCCTTCCTGCGCGAGACCGAGGACGACGTGGTGCTCTGCGTCAACAACCTCTCGCGCTTTCCCCAGCCCATCGAGCTCAACCTGCAGCACTGGAACGGGTACACGCCGGTCGAGCTGACCGGGCACGTGAACTTCCCGCGCATCGGGCAGCTGCCCTACCTGCTGACCATGCCTGGACATGGGTTCTACTGGTTCCAGCTCTGCGGGTCCGAGGAGAAGCAATGACGCTGCCCTTCGACGAATGGCTCCCCCAGCAACGCTGGTACGCGGGCCGCAGCCGGACCCTGGCCTCCGCCGCGCCCTCCTCGGTCACCCCGCTGCGGGAGGACCTGGACCTGATGCTCGTGGACGCCGCCTACACCGACGGCCACACCGAGCGCTACCAGGTGCTCGTCGCGTGGAACGACGGGCCGATCTCCGAGTACAGCGCGGTCGCCACCATCGGCACCGACGGCGACCGCACCGGGTACGACGCGATGTACGACCCGGAGGCCGTCAACTTCCTGCTCCGCCTGGTCGACTCCTCCGCGACCGCCGGCGAGGTGTCCTTCGCCAAGGAGCCGGGCGTCGACCTGCCGCTGGAGGCCGCGCCGCGGGTCTTCGACGCGGAGCAGAGCAACACCAGCGTGATCTTCGACCAGGACGCGATCCTCAAGATCTTCCGCCGGGTCGACGTCGGCATCAACCCGGACATCGAGCTCAACCGGGTCCTCGGCCGGGCCGGCAACGCGCACGTCGCCCGTCTGCTCGGCGCCTTCGAGGTGAGCACCCCGGACGGGCCGTGCCCGCTCGGCATGGTGACCGCCTACGCGGCGAACTCCGCCGAGGGCTGGGCCATGGCCACCGCCAGCGCACGGGACCTCTTCGCCGACGCCGAGTTCGCCGCCGACGAGGTGGGCGGCGACTTCGCCGGCGAATCCTACCGCCTCGGCGAGGCCGTCGCCACCGTGCACAAGACGCTCGCCGAGGAGCTGGGCACCGGTCCGGCGCCCTTCCCGGCCGACACGCTGATCGCCCGGCTCGAGTCGGCCGCCGAGGCCGTCCCCGAGCTGCGCGAGCACGTCGCCGTGATCGAGGAGCGCTTCCGCAAGCTCGGCGGCGAGCCCGTCACCGTCCAGCGGGTGCACGGCGACCTGCACCTCGGCCAGGTGCTGCGCACCCCCGAGGCGTGGCTGCTCATCGACTTCGAGGGCGAGCCCGGCCAGCCGCTGGAGGACCGGCGCCGCCCCGACTCGCCGCTGCGCGACGTCGCCGGCGTGCTGCGCAGCTATGAGTACGCCGCCTATCAGCTGCTGGTCGACCAGGCCGAGGACGAGCACCTGGCCGCCCGGGCCCGCGAGTGGGTGGACCGCAACCGGACCTCCTTCTGCGACGGCTACGCGGCGGCCGCCGGGACGGATCCGCGGGAGCAGGGCGCGCTGCTGGCGGCGTACGAGCTGGACAAGGCGGTCTACGAGGCCGCGTACGAAGCCCGGCACCGGCCCGGTTGGCTGCGCATCCCGTTGCGCTCCATCACCCGGCTCGTCGGCTGACACCCCCGGAGGAAATAACCGATGATCGGACAGACTTCGTCCACCCCCTCCCTGGCCGGGGACCAGCGTCAGCTGAGCGCCGTGGTCTCGGGCGACACCCACGACCCGCACGCCGTGCTGGGCGCGCACCCGTCGGGCGGTCACACCGTGATCCGCACGATGCGCAAGGGCGCCAAGACCGTGGCGGTCGTCGCCGGGGACGAGCGCTTCGAGATGACCGAGGTGCACCCCGACGGCGTCTTCGCCGCGGAGCTGCCCGGCACCGTCCTCGACTATCGGATCGAGGCCGACGGGACGCTGTGCGACGACCCGTACCGGCACCTGCCGACCCTCGGCGAGCTGGACCTGCACCTCATCGGTGAGGGCCGCCACGAGAAGCTGTGGACCGTCCTCGGCGCCCACCCGCGCGGCACCGGCACCGCCTTCGCCGTGTGGGCCCCGGCGGCCCGCGGCGTCCAGGTCATCGGCGACTTCACCGGCTGGGGCCCCTTCGACGGCTGGCCGATGCGCTCGCTCGGCAGCACCGGCGTCTGGGAGATCTACGTCCCCGGGGTCGAGGCCGGCGCCAAGTACAAGTTCAAGATCCTCGGCCGCGACGGCCACTGGCGCGAGAAGGCCGACCCGCTCGCCCAGCACACCGAGGTCCCGCCGGCCACGGCGTCGGTCGTCTACGAGTCGTCCTACGAGTGGCAGGACGGCGACTGGCTGACCGAGCGCGCCGGCCGCGCGTGGCACCAGGAGCCCATGAGCGCGTACGAGGTGCACCTCGGCTCGTGGCGGCCCGGCCTGTCCTACACCGAGCTGGCCGAGCAGCTGGTCGCCTACGTCAAGGAGACCGGCTTCACGCACGTCGAGCTGATGCCCGTCATGGAGCACCCCTTCGGCGGCTCGTGGGGCTACCAGGTCACCGGCTACTACGCGCCGACGTCGCGCTTCGGCAGCCCGGACGAGTTCCGATACCTGGTGGACAAGCTGCACCAGGCCGGGATCGGCGTGATCCTCGACTGGGTGCCGGCCCACTTCCCGAAGGACGAGTGGGCGCTGGCCCGCTTCGACGGCACCCCGCTCTACGAGCACGGCGACTGGCGGCGCGGCGAGCAGCCCGACTGGGGCACCTACGTCTTCGACTTCGGCCGCAAGGAGGTCCGCAACTTCCTGGTGGCCAACGCGCTCTACTGGTGCGAGGAGTTCCACGCCGACGGCCTGCGGGTCGACGCCGTGGCTTCGATGCTCTACCTGGACTACTCGCGCAAGGACGGCGAGTGGGCCCCCAACCAGTACGGCGGCCGGGAGAACCTCGAGGCGATCAGCTTCCTGCAGGAGATGAACGCCACGGTCTACAAGAACAACCCGGGCGTGGTCACCATCGCCGAGGAGTCGACCGCGTGGCCGGGCGTCACCCGGCCCACCCACCTCGGCGGCCTGGGCTTCGGCTTCAAGTGGAACATGGGCTGGATGAACGACACCCTCTCCTACATGGAGAAGGAGCCCATCTACCGCCAGTGGCACCACCACCAGATGACCTTCGCCACGGTCTACTCCTGGAGCGAGAACTACATCCTGCCGATCAGCCACGACGAGGTCGTGCACGGCAAGGGCTCGCTCACCGGCAAGATGCCCGGCGACCGCTGGCAGAAGCTGGCGAACACGCGGGCGCTGCTCGGCTTCATGTGGGCCTTCACCGGCAAGCAGCTGCTCTTCATGGGCGCCGAGATGGGCGACGAGCGCGAGTGGAGCGAGGAGCGGGGCCTCGACTGGGACCTGATCGCCGAGGACGCCTCGGGCCGCGGCATCCAGCGGCTCGTCACGGACCTCAACCGCGTCTACAAGGAGACGCCGGCGCTGTGGACCCAGGACACCACCCCGGCGGGCTTCCGCTGGATCACGTCGGAGGACTCTCAGCACAACACCTTCTCCTTCCTGCGCTTCGCCCCCAACGGGGACGCCTTCGCCTGCGTGGTCAACTTCGCCGCCGTGCCGCACGAGGGTTACCGCATCGGCCTCCCCCGTGAGGGCGTCTGGCGCGAGGTGGTCAACACCGACTCCGAGCTCTACGGCGGCTCGGGCGTCGGCAATCTCGGCGAGGTGCACGCCGAGGGCCTCCCGTGGCACGGGCTGAACGCCTCCGCGGCGCTGCGCGTGCCGCCGCTGGGCGCGGTGTGGCTCAAGTACGAGGGCTGACGATCTTCTTCTGACAGGGCGGGCATCCGGCATCGGGTGCCCGCCCTGATGTCACCCTCCGGTCCTCACCTCTCTCTCGGGAACATGGCGCTCAGCTGAGGGAGGCGCCGGGCCATGGCGGCCGCATCGGTCGCCCGCCATCCCTGCGCGGTTTCCGACGCCATCCGGCTGTGCATGGACTCGGTGAGGCGCCGGAGCACCTCCCACTCGGGCCACTCCTCGTCGTCCCACGACGCGATGGGACGGCCCATGAGCCTCCGCACCGGGGGAATCGTCGTCAGCGTGTCCGGCTCGGCCACCACCTGTTCGTAGATCTGCCGGCCCTGTCCGATGAGCCAGACGCGGAACTCGCCGAACTCGTCGTCGAGGAGGAGCCCGGCCCCGAGAATCCAGGCGGCGTCCCTGATGTCCTCGGTGCCGGCCCTGGCCACCAGCTCCTCGAACTGCCGCTGGAAAGCGACCATGTCCTCCGCCGGGCGGCCCGCGAGAGTGTCCACGAGCCAGGCCGTCCGGTCTTCCTTGCTGTCGGTCACACGGGCGCTCTCGTCGATCAGCGCCCAGAAGTCCTCGCTTCGCATGGCGGCAACCTTGGCACGCCGGCGGGGCCGGAACGCCCGTTGTCCACAGGCCCGCGACACGCGTTCGGGCGTTGTCCACAGGAGGGCTCCCGAGGAGGTCGCGACGGGTCTATGGTGCGAGGACGTCACCCACCGAAGGAGCTGGTCATGACCGTTCGCCTCAACCCGTACATCGGCTTTCCCGACGGCAACGCGCGCCAGGCCATGGAGTTCTACCAGTCGGTGTTCGGCGGCAAGCTCGACGTCAGCACCTTCGGTGAGTTCGGGGCGCCCGACGCCGCGCTCGCCGACAAGGTCATGCACGCGATGCTCGTCGCGGAGAACGGGTTCACGCTGATGGCCTCCGACCCGCCGCCCGGCATGGACGTGACGCCGGGCAGCGCCATCTCGATCAGCCTGAGCGGCGACGAGGCGGAGCAGCTGCACGGCTACTGGGACGCGCTGGCCGAGGGCGGCACGGTGAGCGTGCCGCTGGAGAAGCAGATGTGGGGCGACGAGTTCGGGGCGCTCAAGGACCGCTTCGGCGTCGAATGGATGGTCAACATCGCTGGAGCCGCCGGCTGAGCCGACGCCTTGCCGAAGCCAGCCGAGCCGGAGCCGCTCAGGTGGGCGGGACCGGCCTTGTCCGGCCGGATCCGGGTCAGCGGGGGATGAGCCACTCGTCGGCGAGGAGGCCGTAGACGAGGTCGTCGGTCCACTCGTTCTTGATCCAGGTGTGCTGGCGGCGCAGGCCCTCGCGGGTGAAGCCGACGCGCTCGAGGAGGCGGGACGAGCGGGTGTTGCGGGCGTCGCACTCGGCGGACATGCGGTGCAGGCCGAGCACCTTGAACTCGTGGTCGAGGACGGCGCGGACCGCCTCGGTGGCATAGCCGTGGCCCTGGTGCTCGGTGGCCAGGGTGTAGCCGATCTCGGCCTGCTTCAGGTTGTCGGCCAGATTGACGCCGACGTCGCCGATCAGGCTCCTGGTCTCAGCCAGCTCGACCGCCCACTGGAACCAGCCGGGCATCGTCGGGTCCGCGGCGACCATCGTCTGCACCGAGTAGCGCGCTTTGTCCAGCGAGTAGGGCGTGCTCCACGACTGGTAGCGCGCCACCTCGGGATCGTTGCGATAGGCGGCCAGCGCCACGGCGTCCTCGGTGCGGAAGCGGCGCAGCACCAGCCGCTCGGTCTCGATCACCACCCGCCGAGCCTATGCCCCGGCTACGGCACCGGCGAGCCAGCACTCCCGGGACGGGTGACCGGGCCGACCGGGGTCAGCGGCCCGAGCCTGTGCTCGACGGCCTCCGCCCCGGCCGGGCGCACTTCTAGGCTTCCTCGACGACGTCCGCCACGATGACGGTCACGTTGTCGGGGGCGCCGGCTTCGAGGGTGCGGGCGATCAGACGACCGGCGCACTCCTCGCGCTGCTCGTGCGAGCGCAACGTGTCCTCGATCACCGAGTCCTCGACGTAGTCGCTGAGGCCGTCGCTGCACAGGAGGAAGCGGTCGCCGGGCCGGATCGGGACCATGCGGCCGGCCGGGCGGAACGGGCCGCCCTGCACGGCCTGGGTGACCAGGGCGCGCTGCGGGTGGCGGCGGGCGTCGGCCGGGGTGAGGACGCCCTGGTCCACGAGCGCCTGGACGTAGGTGTCGTCCTTGGTGATCTGCTGGAGCTTGCCGTCGCGGACGAGATAACAGCGCGAGTCGCCCACGTTGAGCGCCGCCACGCGGTCGCCCGCCAGCAGCAGGGCCGTGACCGTGGTGCCCATGCCGTCGCGGGCGTCGTCGTCGGCCACGGCGGCCTCGATGCGCTCGTTGGCGGTGCCGAGGGCCGCGATGAGATCCTGGAGCGGCTCGCCGGTGTCCGGCAGCGCGTCGACGACGGAGACCGCGTTGACCAGGATGTCGCTGGCCAGCTCGCCCGCGGGCAGCCCGCCCATGCCGTCGGCGACGATCAGCAGCCGGCTGCCGACGAAGACCGAGTCCTCGTTGTTCGAGCGGACCAGACCCTGGTCCGTGGCGGCGACCGCACGTAGCACCATGCTCATGACACCAGAGTGCCAAAGGGTGCCGGGCATGTCTGTAGTACGTAGTACGTAGGGTTGGAGAGTGATGCCGGTACCGATGGTGGGTCGCGCGGACGCGCTCGACGAGCTTCGGCACGCGTGGGAGCGTGTGCGGGGCTCGGGCCGGTGCGTGCCCGCGGTGATCACGGGGCTGCCCGGCACCGGCAAGAGCACCCTCGCCGCCGCCGCGGTGCAGGTCGCGACGCCGGAGCTGACGTTGTGGGGGTCGGCCCGGCTGCACTCCCCCGCACCTTACGACTGGCTGGCCGCGGTGCTGGCGTCCACCACGCCGCGGGCGGACCTGCCCGTGCCCCCGCAGGCGCTCGCGTGGCTGGCCCAGGACCCCGATGTCCCCCGCGAGCGGTACACGCCCGATGCGCTGCTGCGGCTCGCCGTCACCACGGTGCGGGCGCTGGTGGGCGGGCTGCCGTGCGTACTCGTGGTGGAGGATCTTCACGCTCTTGATCCGGCCAGTCTGAACCTGATCGCCGAGCTGGCCGGGGCGGAGCTGCCGGCCCTGCTCGTCGTGACGTCGCGGCCGCCGGACGTGGCCGTCAACCCGGCGCTCGCCGTGCGCACGCTCGAGCGGCTCGCGGGAGCGCCCTGGTCCGTGCGGCGCCATCTGGGTGCGCTGACCGCCGGCGACGTCGGCGAGATCCTCGACCATGTGTACGCCCGGAGCGCCCCGAGCGCCGCCCTGGCCGACGCGGCGTGGCGGCACACGCGTGGCAACCCGTACCGCCTCACGGAGTTGCTCGCCGAGGCGGGCGACGCCGACGCGCTCACCGATTATCTGCGGCTGCCCGCCTCCGCGGAGCTGACGGCGCGCGAGCGGGAAGTGCTGGGCTGCCTGGCGGAGGGCATGCCGAACAAGCAGATCGCGCGGGTGCTCGGGATCTCTGTGCGTACGGTGACCGTGCACGTCTCCAATCTCCTGCGCAAGACCGGCGCGTCGTCGCGGACCGAGGTGGCCCTGTGGGCCGTGCGGCACGCGCGGCCGTCCGCGGTGCCGGTGCAGCGCCCGGCCGCCGGCGAGGACGACCGCGACAGCCTGAAGGCGTGAGCGCCGTCACCGAAAGCCGCCGGGCAGCCCCCGTGACCACGGCTTCCGTAGCCCGGACGGGGTGATCATCGCGCCCGATACGCGGGGCGCCGCGACAAGTGTCGGACCCCTCGTACACAATCGTGGCCGTGACGACAGCCATCCATCAGCGCATCGCCCAGGAGCTCGGGGTCCGCGAGGGTCAGGTGACCGCGGCCGTCGAGCTCCTCGACGGCGGCGCCACCGTGCCCTTCATCGCCCGGTACCGCAAGGAGGTCACCGGCACCCTCGACGACCAGCAGCTGCGCGCCCTGGAGGAGCGGCTCGGCTATCTGCGCGAGCTCGAGGAGCGGCGCACCGCCGTGCTCGAGTCGATCCGGTCCCAGGGCAAGCTCGACGACGCCCTGGAAGCGCAGATCATGGCCGCGGAGTCGAAGGCCCGGCTGGAGGACATCTATCTGCCCTTCAAGCCCAAGCGCCGCACCCGCGCCCAGATCGCCCGCGAGGCCGGCCTCGAGCCCCTCGCCGACCTGCTGCTCGCCGACCCGGGCAAGGACCCGCGGGCCGAGGCGGCGGCCTTCGCCGACGCCGACAAGGGCGTGGCCGACGCCGCGGCCGCCCTCGAGGGGGCCCGGGCGATCCTGATCGAGCGGTTCGCCGAGGACGCCGACCTGATCGGCGAGCTGCGGGAGCGCATGTGGACCCGGGGCCGCCTGGTGGCGAAGGTGCGCGAGGGCAAGGAGACCGACGGGGCGAAGTTCTCGGACTACTTCGACTTCGCCGAGCCCTACACCAAGCTGCCCTCGCACCGGATCCTCGCGATGTTCCGCGGGGAGAAGGAGGAGGTGCTCGACCTCACGATGGAGCCCACCGCCGACGAGGCGGACGCGCCGTCCTTCGAGGCCGCCATCGCCGGGCGCAACGGCATCACCGACCAGGGCCGCCCCGGCGACCGCTGGCTGGCCGACACCGTGCGCTGGGCGTGGCGCACGCGCATCCTGATCCACCTCGGCGCCGACCTGCGGGTCCGGCTCTGGCAGGCGGCGGAGGACGAGGCCGTCCGGGTCTTCGCGGCCAACCTGCGCGACCTGCTCCTGGCCGCGCCCGCCGGCACGCGCACGACGATGGGCCTCGACCCCGGTTTCCGTACGGGCGTCAAGGTGGCCGTGGTCGACTCCACCGGCAAGTGCGTGGCGACCTCGACGATCTACCCGCACGTCCCGCAGAACAAGTGGGACGCCTCGATCCACACCCTCGCCCAGCTCGCCCAGCAGCACAATGTCGACCTGATCGCGATCGGCAACGGCACCGCGTCCCGCGAGACCGACAAGCTGGCCGCCGACCTGATCAAGCGGCACCCCGAGCTCAACCTGACCAAGGTCATGGTGTCGGAGGCGGGCGCGTCGGTCTACTCGGCGTCGGCCTACGCGTCGCAGGAGCTGCCCGGCATGGACGTCTCCCTGCGCGGCGCGGTGTCCATCGCCCGCCGGCTGCAGGACCCCCTGGCCGAGCTGGTCAAGATCGATCCGCGCTCGATCGGCGTCGGGCAATACCAGCACGACCTGTCCGAGGTGAAGCTCTCCCGCTCCCTCGACGCCGTCGTCGAAGACTGTGTGAACGCCGTCGGCGTCGACGTCAACACCGCCTCCGCTCCCCTGCTGACCCGGGTGTCGGGCATCGGCGCCGGCCTGGCGGAGAACATCGTGCTCCACCGCGACCAAAATGGTCCCTTCAAGAACCGCTCCGAGATCAAGAAGGTCGCCCGCCTCGGCCCCAAGGCCTTCGAGCAGTGCGCCGGCTTCCTCCGCATCCCGGACGGCGACGACCCGCTCGACGCCTCCAGCGTGCACCCCGAGTCCTACCCGGTGGTCCGCACGATCCTCGCCTCGGCCGGTGCCGACCTCAGGACGGCCATGGGCAACAGCCCGCTGCTCAAGGCGATCCGCCCCGAGCAGTTCGTCACCGACACGGTCGGCCTCCCCACCGTCACCGACATCCTCAAGGAGCTGGAGAAGCCCGGCCGCGACCCGCGCCCCGCCTTCACCACCGCCACCTTCGCCGAGGGCGTCGAGAAGATCGCCGACCTCCAGCCCGGCATGGTCCTCGAGGGCGTCGTCACCAACGTGGCCGCCTTCGGCGCGTTCGTCGACATCGGCGTCCACCAGGACGGCCTGGTCCACGTGTCCGCCCTGGCCGACCGTTTCGTCAGCGACCCCCGCGAGGTCGTCAAGTCGGGCGACGTGGTCAAGGTCCGCGTGGTCGAGGTGGACCCGGTCCGCAAGCGCATCTCACTGACCATGCGCCTCAACGACGAGCCCCGCCAGGGCGGCGGGCGCGGCGGCTACGGCAGCAGCGGCCCCGGCGGCCAGCGCGACGCCCGCGGCGGCGGCGCACGTGACGCACGCGGCGGCGGCCAGGGCAGCGGCGGACGCGGCGGGCGTGACAGCGGCGGGCGGGACGGCGGCGGCCAGGGCGGCGCACGCGGTCAGGGCGGCCGGGACGGCGGCGGCGGACGCGGAGGTCAAGGCGGCGGTCGCGACGGGCGCGGCAGCGGCGGCGGTCGCGACGGTCAGCGCCAGGGCCAGGGCCAGCCCCGCCAGGGCGGCGGCCAGCAGCGCCGTGGCCAGGGCGGCGGCGCCCCGATCAACAGCGAGATGGCGGAGGCCCTCCGCCGCGCGGGCCTCACCCGCGACTGATTCCCGCCGGCATACGACCAGACACGCAGCACAACCCCACAGCAGCAGCTCAGCACGACCGATCGAAGCCCGGCACGCCGCTCGCGGGCCGGGCTTCGGCCGTTCGCGGGGACGGCAACGCCGGCGAACTCGTGCGGGATCGGAGCCAACGGCTGGGCCCACCGTCACCTGACGTCACGCCACTACGGCCAGAGCCTGGCCGAGAGCTCCGGTCGGGGAAAAGCCGGACAGCCGCCCGGAGATCAGCCTGCGCGCCGAGAACCGGAACCGGCCGTCGCCCGATCTGCGCTTCTCCACGGGGATGCGCGAGCGTCTCGGCGACGTGAACCGGACAGCGGCGAAGAGAAGGGGCACATTCGGCGAGTGCGCTATCACCAGTCCCGAATGTGGTCGGTAGGAGACGAACAAACTACCCACCAAGCGTCGCCGCCGGAGACGAGACGCACGGAAGGGTCGATTGCGGGTCAGGCGAGGTGCCAGAGGGCGATGTCGCTGAAAGCCACTTCGTACGGCCCCCGGTTCTTGGCGTAGCGCTCGGTGAAGATGCCGAGCACGACCTGACCGCCCGCGATGTCCGGGTCGGTGAGCTCGACGGTGCCGATCGTGGCGCCGTCGCGGAGCACTTCGAGGGTGGAGCCGGCGGCGGTGACGGAGATGCTGGTCGGCGGGGCGCCGATCGTGATGGGGGCGTCGTCCAGCGGGAAGGTGCGGAGGACGTCGATCCTGGGGCCCTTGTGGGTGCTGACGTAGACGTTGCGCTCGCAGAAACGTACCTGGTAGCCGCGGTTGTCCTCGAAGCGCATCCAGACGGCGGCGCAGCTGTCCTTGGTGAGGAGGCGGATGTCGACGTCGGCCTGGATGTCGTCGGGTTCGGCGTCGGCGGGGCCCCGGCAGCGGTAGACGCCGCTGGTCTCGCGGCGGACCACGAGGGCGCCGAGGTTGTCGTCGAAGGTGCAGCCGGCCTGTTCGTCCTTGTCCTGCGACTCCTGCCAGAGGCGGGGGCCGGAGAGGGCGTCGCGCAGGAATGGGTCGGTGACCGGGCTGCTGCCCGTGTAGCCGCCGGTGGGGTCGGTGCCGCTCCAGAAGGAGAGGACGACGCCGCCGACGGCGAGGAGGGACATGACGAGCAGGGCGACGGCGAGGGGCAGGACCCAGGGGCGGCGGGGGTGCGGGTCGCGGCCGAAGGGGGACGGCGGCAGGGCCGGGCCGTCGGGCAGCGGGTGGGTGACGATCGAGTCCTCGCTGTAGCCGACGAGCTCGCGCGCGGGGGCCAGGGCGGTGACCTGGCGGCCGGTGTGGTGCTCGGTCGCGGCCTGGGCCTCGGCGGCGGCGACGCGCAGGCCGGGCTGGTGGGCGAGGGCCGCGGCGGCGGGGCTGGAGCCGGAGTCCTGGGGGCCGGTGACGAGCAGGTCGAGCAGCTCGCGGGCGGTGGGCCGGTGCGCCGGGTTCTTCTCCAGCGCGTGGGCGACCAGGTCGCGCAGGGGGCCGCCGAGACCCGAGAGGTCGGGCTGGCCGGTCAGGATGCGGGCGGCGGTCGCGGGTGGGGAGCCGGCGTTGAAGGGGGTACGCCCGGTGCCCGCGAACGCCACGACCCCGCCCCACGCGAAGACGTCCGCCGCCGGGGTGAGCAGGAGCGCGTCGTCGAAGCGCTCGGGCGCCATGTAGGCGACCGTGCCCACCATCTGGTCGGCCGCCGTGTGCCCGGTGGCGCCCTCCATGGCCCGGGCGATGCCGAAGTCGATCACCTTCGGGCTGCCCGGGGCGAGCAGCACGTTGCGTGGCTTGAGGTCGCGGTGGATGATGCCGGCGCCGTGGATGGCGGTGAGGGCCGTGGCCACGCCGATCGCGACGCTGTGCAGGTTGGCGCTGGTGAGCGGGCCGCGTTCCTCGACCACGTCGGCCAGGCTGGGCCCGTCGACGTACTCGACGACGAGGTAGGGGTGCTCGTGGTCGGGGTCGGCGTCGAGGACCTCGGCGGTGCAGAAGGGCGGCACCTGGCGTACGCGCTCGACCTCGCTGCGGAACCGCCGGCGGAACTCGTCGTCGTGGGCCAGGTCGGCGCGGATCATCTTGACGGCGACCAGGGTGCCGCCGCCCGACCGGGCCAGGTAGACCGTGCCCATGCCGCCCTCGCCGAGCCGCCCGACGAGCTCGTACTGCCCCAGGCTGCGCGGGTCACGCGGGCGCAGCGGGGTGCTCCGCTCCTCCGCCATGCGCCGCTCCCACACCCCCATGGCGGCTCGCCTGCCGCCCGACCTCGCACGCCTGCGCGCACGATGCAACACCCCCGACAGGAAGGCACCCTATAGGGCGCTGTCACCCCGGCGAAGACCCGTCCGCCGGTTGCCGCCCAACCGTCACCGAGCAGGGGCCGCAAAAGCTTGCTCGATCGGCCGCCGCCGATGCCCCGGGCGCGATAGATTCCCGGCATGGGTACGCGCTCATGACCCCGGCGCAGCTCCGGGCGTTCTCGACGGTCGTACGCCAGGGGTCGGTCAAGCGCGCCGCCGCCCAGCTCGGCGTGTCGGAGGCGGCCGTGTCGCTGCACATCGGACAGTTGCGGCGGGAGCTGGGCGACCGCCTCTTCGCGCGGACGGCGGCGGGGCTCGCCTTCACCCCGGGCGGACTGCGCCTGGCGAGCCGCGCGACGGAGCTGCTGGGGCTCCAGGACCGTACGGTGCTCGAGGTCAGCGCGGCGGGCCGGGGCCGGCGGCTGCTGCGCGTGGCGGCGTCGAGCCTCTTCGCCGAGCACGCCGCCCCGGGGCTGCTCGAGGCGTTCGCCAAACGGGCGGCGGATCTCGACGTGGAGCTGAGCGTCCGGGCGCCGGAGCAGTTCGAGTCGCTGCTGATGTCCCGTACCGTCGACATCGCCCTGGGTGCCCACCCGCTCGCCGGCGGTCGCGATCCGGCCCTGACCAGCCGTCCTGTCCTGAATTGCCGGGTCGTGCTGACCGTGGCGCCGCAGCATCCGCTGGCCGGGGTGCCCGCCGGCGCGCCACGGCTGCGCGAGCAGACGTGGCTGCTGGGCCCGTCCGCGGCCGCAGCGACCGGCGTGATTCCCGCCATGCTCCGCCGCCTCGGCATCCCCGAGGAGCGTCAGCAGATCTTTCAAAGTCACGCGGCGGCGCTCGAGGAGGCCAAGCGGGGCAAGGGCGTGGCGGCGGCGCTGTCGTTCACGATCGCGCAGGACGTCGCGCACGGGCATCTGGTGCACGTCACCGGGCCGCAGGTGTCGTCCGACGCGGTGTGGCACTCGCTCTTCCTGGCCGAGCCGGGCACCTCGCCGGCCGCGGAGCTGAGCCGCTTCACCGCGACGCCGCGCGCGATCCAGGCGATGATGCGCGGCGCCGGCGTCACCGCCGGCCACTTCAAACCCAGCGTGCACGTCACGCTGTGGAGCTGAAGACCCAGCGTGCACGTGACACTGTGGAGCTGATCACCAGCTCGGGGATCGCGGCCACCAGGTCCGCGTAAGTCGCCGCGGGCAGCAGGGCATCGCAGTAGGGCAGGGCGGCGGCCATCGCGCCGGTCCGGGGGGCGAAGCCGGCAGCGCCGGCCCGTGGGTTGAGCCACACGATCCGGTACGCGCGCCGCCGCAGCCGCGCCAGCGCCGGCCCCAGTTCGTGCGGCGGATCACCGTCCCAGCCGTCGGAGCCGATCACCACCACCGCCCCGCGCGCCGACTCGCCGTGATGCGACGTGAGCAGCGCGCGCACCGACCCGGCGATCCGCGTCCCGCCGAACCGGTCCGTGACCAGCTCACTCGCCCGCCGTACGGCCTCGGCCGGCCCCGCGTCGCGCAGCACCGGCGTCAGCCGCGTCAACCGGGTCGCGAACGCGAACACCTCCGCGTCGGCCACCGTCGCCACGGCCCGCACCAGCGCCAGGTACGCCTCGGCCTGCGCCTGCATCGACCGGCTCACGTCGCACAGCAGCACGACCCGGCGCGGCCGCCGCACCGGTCGCCGCCGGACGAGTTCGATCGGCTCCCCGCCCGTACGCCGGGCCCGCCGCAACGTCTCCCGCAGAGCGATCCCGCGCCCGCTCGTGTCGTACGTCACCCGTCGCGAGCGCCGCAGCGGCCACACCGCCTCCCGCAGCCGCGCCTCGAGCTCCCCCGGCGCCCACTCCGCGAAGGGCCGGTCCGCCGCCGCCTCCCCCACACTGGCCCGCAACCGGGGCACCGCGGGCTTCCCGTCGGCCCGGTCCGCCGCGGCGACCACCGCCGGGCGCGTGGCCCAGGGCAGACCCCCCTGATCCCGTACGCCGTCAGCCGCCGGAAGCCGCACGAAAGCGCCCGTGGCGGCAGCCGCACCGGCCGGGCGCGCCGCCTCTTCCCTCAGCCCCGCGAACAATCGGTCGAAGGCGGTCAGATCCGCCCGCCGGCTCACCAGGGTGACGCGGCACACCCAGTACAGGTCGTCCCACGTCGCCGGCCGCGTCACACCCAGGGCCGCCGTCAGATCGCCCGCCGCGGTGACTCCACTCACGACTCCGGCCTGCCGTGAGCGCTCGGCCAGCGCCACCGCGAAAGCCGCCCGATCGACGCCCCGCGGGATCATGGCGCCGCTTCCCTCCGCAGGCCGTCGAGGACGACAGTGATGATGTCGTCGGCGTCGGCGCGGCTGCTCGGATGCTCGGCGGTCGTGCAGATGCCCTGCACCGCCAGCATCACGGCGCCGGCCCCCACGTCGGCGCGGATGGCACCGGCCTCGGCGGCGGCGGTCATCAGCTCGGCGACGGCCCGTCCCAGCGTCTGGTCGCCCTCGGCCAGCACGTCGACCTGCGGGGACATGAGCGTGGCGAGTGTGCGGGCGAGCCCCTGGTGGGAGTACATGAGGTCCACGACGCCGCGCAGGAACGCCGCCAGCGCCTCCGCGGGCGGGTGCGTCTTCCGGAGCTCGCCGGCCCGGGCGACCATCGCCGTCAGCTCCTCGCGATAGACCGCCTCGGCCAGGGCCTCGCGGGTCGGGAAGTGCCGGTAGAGCGTGCCCGTGCCCACGCCGGCCAGCTTGGCGAAGTCGTCGAAGCGCAGATCGAAGTCGCCCGCGGCGAAGATCTCGCGCGCCTTGGCGACCAGGGCTTCACGGTTGCGCCGGGCGTCGGCGCGCAACGGCTTCTCAGGACTCACGCGGAACCTCACGTTGACAAGTGGAGACAGTCTCCATATTTTGGAAATGGAGACAGCCTCCGATTGTAGGCCATGGGGAGCGCCATGAAGATCCTGATGTTCGGCCGGGGCGTGATCGCCGCCGCGTACGGGTGGGCCCTGGCGCGAGCCGGACACGAGGTCGAGTTCTACGTGCGGCCGGGCCGCTCGGCGGCGTACGGGGAAGCAATCGATCTGGAGATCCTCGACACCCGGCGCAAGCTGCGCGGCGAGCGCGTCGCCGAGTCGTGGCCGGTGCGCTGCCGGGAGTCGCTGGAGCCGGACCACGACTTCGACCTGATCGTGCTGAGCGTGCAGCATTATCACTTCGCGGAGGCGGTCGCCTTCCTGGGACCGCGGGTGAGCAAGGCCACGGTGCTCGTCTTCAACAACCTGTGGGTCGAGCCGGCCGACGCGGTCGCCGCGCTGCCCGCCGGACAGGTCGCCTGGGGCTTCCCCGGCGCCGGCGGCGGCTTCGGCGACGACGGAGTGCTGCGCGCCTCCCTGCTGCCCGTCGTCTTCGTCGGCACCCTCGACGGGCCGCCGACCGAACGCGAACGGGCCGTGCGCGAGCTCCTCCGCGGGGCCGGCTTCAGGCTGAGCGAACAGCAGGACTTCCGGGGCTGGCTGTGGCTCCACTTCGTCCAGAACGCCGGCCTGCACACGCAGAGCCTGCGGCTCGGGTCGCTGTCCGCCCTGATGGGAAAGCCCGCCGCCGTACGCGAGGCGGTGCTCGCCATCCGCGAACTCCTGCCGCTCGTGGAGGCGCGCGGCATCGACCTGCGACGGCATCGAAGCGACGTGCTGCCGCTCCGGGTGCCCGCGGGGCTGACGGCGCGGGTGCTGCCGTGGGTGGTCCGCCGCTTCGCACCGGTGCGGCTGGTGCTGGAGGCGCACGCCAATCCCGAGGAGCTGCGCGCCATCGGCCGGGACACGCTGGCGGAAGCGCGCCGGCTCGGCGTGGCGGTCCCCCGGCTGGCGGCGGCCGAGCCCAGCTTCACCGCGCCGGCGGAGAAGACCGGCTGAGGAGCGAGCCATCCGTCGCGTTCAGCGCCGGGCCAGCCAGACGATGACCGCCGCCGCGACCACCAGTCCGGCGGCGACGGGGACGAGGCGCCGGACGACCGAGCCGCCCGCGAACTGCACGAGATCGAGTGCGTCGCCGTCCGTCCCGGGCAAGGAAACCGGTGCGGGAGAAGAGGCGGGTTCGGGGGCAGGCGCGGGCGAATCGGCGGCCAGCTTGGCTTCGAGGTTGGTGACGAACTCGGCCAGCAGCTTGCCCGACACCTCCTTGATCATGCTGCTGCCGAACTGGGCCAGCTTCCCCGAGATCCGCAGGTCCGTGTCGACGCTGACGACCGTGCTGTCGCCCTCGGGCCGCAGCGCCGCGATCACCGTCGCGCTCGCGTTGCCCGAGGTCCGGGCGTCGCGGCCCTTGGCGTCGATGACCGCGCGGTGGGCCCCGGCGTCCTTCTCGACGAAGCGGGCCGTGCCGGCGAAGTCGGAGACGACCGGCCCGACCTTGACCTTCACCCGGCCCTGGTACGTGTCGCCGTCCACTCCGGTCAGCCGCGCGCCGGGCAGGCACGGGGCGATGCCGGCCAGGTCGGTCAGCACCTCCCAGGCCCGGGCGACCGGCGTGTGCACCGTGAACTCGTTAACGATCTTCATGGCCAGGCCTTCCGAGAGCGGTGACGAGGGCGAGGTCGTCCGGGGTCTTGACGAGGGCGCCGAGGGTGGCCGGCACCTCGGGCGCGAGCAGGTCGGTGACGCCGAGCACAGTCAGCGCGGCAACCCAGTCGATGGTCTCGGCCAGCCCGGGCGCCTTGTCGAGGCTCAGCGCGCGTACCCGCCCGACGAAGTCACCGGCCGCGCCGATCAGCGGTTCCGAGGCGCCCGGCACCGTGCGGCGGACGATCTCGGCCACCCGCGCCGGCGCCGGGTAGTCGATCCAGTGGTAGAGGCAGCGGCGGCGCAGCGCGTCGTGCAGGTCGCGGCTGCGGTTGGAGGTGAGGACCACGAGGGGCGGCTGCGCGGCCGTGAAGGTGCCCAGCTCCGGCACGGTCACCGCGGCTTCCCCGAGAAACTCGAACAGCAGCGCCTCGAACTCGTCGTCGGCGCGGTCGATCTCGTCGATGAGCAGCACGGGCGGCGTGGGGCCCGGATGGCGTACGGCCCGCAGCACCGCCCGTTCGATCAGGAACTCCTCCGTGAACAGGTCGCTCACCGAGGGCGAGCGGACGGCGAGGAGCTGGCGCTGGTGGTTCCACTCGTAGAGCGCCTCCGCGACGCCGAGCCCGTCGTAGCACTGCAGCCGGATGAGCACGGTGCCGAGCGCGCCGGCGAGGGCCTTGGCCGCCGCGGTCTTCCCGACGCCCGGCTCGCCTTCGAGCAGCAGCGGCCGCCCGAGCCGCACCGCCAGGAACGCGGCCATGGCGAGCCCGTCGTCCGCCAGGTAACCCACGGCATCGAGCCGGCGCCGCAGATCCGACGAGCTATCGGGCGGCATACGCGTCGCGGCATCCCGTACAGCAGAAGTAATGGTCTCCCGCGACCACCGCATCCGGACCGACAGTGACCGTCATCCCGCACACCGGGTCGACAGCGGTGCGCGGCGCCGCGACGGCCGCCACGCGCGGCACCCCCACAAGGGAGGCCATGATGGACAGGGCGATCTCCTGCGGGGTACGCGCCCCGATGTCGAGCCCCGCCGGGAAGTGCACCCGCGCCCGTTCCCCGGCCGTCAGCCCCAGCTCCTCGACCAGCGCCGACCCGCGTCGCCGGCTCGCCACCAGGGCGACATGCCCGACCTCGGCGTCGAGGGCGGCCCGGACGGCGGCATGGTCGTCGGAGCCGAGCGAGGCGACCACGGCCGCGGAGGCGCCGGAGTACGCGGACCCCACCTCCCATTCCAGGAAGAGCGCCAGCTCCCGGACCGCCGCGGCGATCGGCGACGAGCCCGCCACCGTCACCACCCGGGCGGGCAGGACGGGCCGGAGGAAGATCTCGATGGCGCCGCCCGAGTGACACGGGTTGACGACCACGCGGGCCCCGGGCGCCTCGGGAAAGTCGTCCGACGCCGACGGGAGCACCCGGAGCAACAGCGTGGACCCGTCGCGCAGCGTGTCCAGGGCCGCGGCCCGGACCGTACCCTCGGCACAGTGTCCGCCCACGAAGCCCTCGAGCGATCCGTCGGACAGGATCACCGCCGCGTCGCCGGGCCGGGCGGACGTGGGCTGTTGCGCGCGGACGACCGTCGCGTGCACGAAGGGCTGCCGCTGCTGGGTGAGCGTCGCGGCCCGCTCGGCTATGGACAGCACGGAACCCCCTAGATCGGCGGCTGGGCGTGACCGCGCATGGCGTCCCACACGCGGGAGGGCGTGAGCGGCATGTCGGCGTGCCGGACCCCGTACGGGCGCAGCGCGTCGACCACCGCGTTGACGATCGCGGGCGGCGACCCGACCGTGGCGCTCTCCCCCACGCCCTTCGCGCCGATCGGGTGGTGCGGCGACGGGGTGACCGTGAAGCCGGTCTCCCAGTCGGGCACCTCCAGCGCGGTCGGCAGCAGGTAGTCCATGAGCGACGCACCCAGGCAGTTGCCGTCCTCGTCGAACGCGATCATCTCCATGAGCGCCATGCCGACCCCGTCGGTGAGCCCGCCGTGCACCTGACCCTCGATGATCATCGGGTTGATCCGCGTACCGCAGTCGTCGACCGCGACGAACCGCCGCACCTTGACCACCGCGGTGCCCGGGTCGATGTCGACCACGCAGATGTACGCGCCGTGCGGGTAGGTCAGGTTCGACGGGTTGTAGCAGATCTGCGCCTCGAGCCCGCCCTCGAGCCCGTCGGGCAGGTCACCGGCGCCGTGCGCGCGCATCGCGATGTCCTGGATCGTGACCGCGGCGCCCGGGTCGCCCTTGACGGAGAAGCTGCCCTTCTGCCACTCCAGGTCGGCGACGGACACCTCCAGCATCGACGCCGCGATCAGCTTGGCCTTGTCCCGCACCTTGCGGGCGACGAGCGCGGCGGCGGCTCCGGAGACGGGCGTCGATCGGCTGCCGTACGTCCCCAGGCCGAACGGCGTCTGGTCGGTGTCGCCGTGCACGACGTCGATGTCGGCCGGCGGGATCCCGATCTCCTCGGCCACGATCTGGGCGAACGTCGTCTCGTGCCCCTGGCCCTGCGACTGCACCGAGAGCCGCACGACGGCCTTGCCGGTCGGATGAACGCGCAGCTCGCACCCGTCGGCCATGCCGAGGCCGAGGATGTCCATGTTCTTGCGCGGTCCCGCCCCCACCGCCTCGGTGAAGAACGCTATCCCGATCCCCATGATCTCGCCTCGGGAACGTCGTTCCGCTTGTTCCCGGCGGAGGTCGTCATAGCCTGCGAGCGAGAGAGCCAGCCGCATCGTCGGCTCGTAGTTACCCGAGTCATACTCCCAGCCGGTCTTGCTCATGTAGGGGAACTGATCAGGCTTGAGCAGGTTGCGCAGTCTCAACAAAGCTGGGTCCATGTCCAGCTCGTAGGCCAGGCAGTCGACGATCCGCTCGACCAGATAGACGGCCTCGGTGATGCGGAAGGAGCACGCGTACGCGACCCCGCCCGGCGCCTTGTTCGTGTAGACCGCCGTCATCGAGCAGTACGCCGCCTCGATGTCGTAGCTGCCGGTGAACACCCCGAAGAAGCCGGCAGGATACTTGACCGGCGCGGCCGTCCCGTTGAAGGCGCCGTGGTCGGCGAGCACGTGGGTGCGGATGGCCAGGATTTTGCCGTCGCGGGTGGCCGCGATCTCGCCGCGCATGATGTAGTCGCGGGCGAAGCCGGTGCTGACGAGGTTCTCCGAGCGGTCCTCCATCCACTTGACCGGCTTGCCGGTGACGATCGAGCCGACGATCGCGCACACGTAGCCGGGGTAGATCGGGACCTTGTTGCCGAAGCCGCCGCCGATGTCCGGCGAGATGACCTGGATCTTGTGCTCGGGGATGCCGGCGACCATGGCGTAGAGCGTGCGGTGGGCGTGCGGCGCCTGGGTGGTCGACCAGAGCTTGAGCCGGCCCTCGACCGCGTCGAAGTCGGCGACCGCCCCGCACGTCTCCATCGGCGCCGGGTGCACGCGCGGATAGACGAGGTCCTGCGACACCACGACGTCGGCGCGCTCGAAGACAGCAGCCGTGGCCGCCGCGTCCCCCGTCTCCCAGTCGAAGCAGTGGTTGTCCGTCTTGCCGGCGAGGTCGTCCCGGATCACCGGCGCCGCGGGGTCGAGGGCCCGGCGGGCGTCGATCACCGGGTCGAGCACGTCGTACTCGACGTCGATGAGCTCGAGGGCGTCGCGCGCGGCGTAGCGGTCCTCGGCGACGACGAAGGCGACCTCCTGGCCCTGGAAGCGGACCTTGTCGGTGGCCAGCACGGCCTGCACGTCGCCGGAGAGCGTCGGCATCCAGGCCAGGCCGAGCCCGGCGAGATCGGCGCCGGTGACGACCGCCTTCACCCGGGGCAGGGCGGCGGCGGCCGTGGTGTCCATATGAACAATGCGCGCATGAGCGAACGGCGAGCGCAGGATCGCGAGATGCAGCATGCCGGGCAGCTGGACGTCGTCGGTGTAGCGGCCGCGGCCCCGGACGAAGCGCGGGTCCTCCTTGCGCAACATGCGGCCGTACCCGACGGGCTTGAGGTCGTTGTCCACCGTCGTCATGACGAAGCCGCCCATCGCACAGATCGGACAATTGTCGCGTAGCCGGTGCAGCGGCAGATCTGCCCGGAGATCGCCTCGCGGATCTCGCTCTCGGACGGGTCCGGGTTGCGGTCCAGCAGCGCCCGCGCGGTCATGAGCATCCCGGGCGTGCAGAAACCGCACTGCAACCCATGACACTGCATGAAGCCTTCCTGGACGGGATCCAGCGTCCCGTTCGCCGCGAGGTCCTCGACCGTACGCACTTCGTGGCCCCCGGCCATCGCCGCGAGCACGGTGCACGACTTGACCGGCTCGCCGTCCAGCCACACGACGCAGGTGCCGCAGTTGCTCGTGTCGCAGCCCCAGTGCGTACCCGTGAGGCCCAGCGTGTCGCGCAGGAAGTGGACGAGCAGCAGCCGGTCCTCGATCTCCCGGGTGACCTCGTCGCCGTTGACGATCATCGTGACCCGCATGCCTCAACCCCCCGCCCGGGACACCGCGACGCGCAGGGTCCGCCTGGTCAGCTCCGCCGCGAGATGGCGCTTGTAGTCGGCACTCCCGCGCTGGTCGGTGGCGGGGTCGCAGCCTTCCGCGGCGATCGCGCCCGCCTCGGCGTACACGTCCTCCGCCGGCGCCCGCCCGCGCAACGCCGCCGGGATGCCGGGGATCCCGGTCGTGTTCGGCCCGACCGCGGCCAGCCCCACGCGCGCGTCCGCGATCGTGCCGTCCGCGGCGAGGCGCACGAAGGCACCCGCGGACACCACGGCCCAGTCGCCCGCGCGGCGTTCCACCTTGGCGTACGCACTCCCGGCGCGCGCGTGCACCGGGACGCGTACCTCGGTCAGGATCTCCCCCTCGCCGACCGCGGTCTCGTACGGGCCGCGGTGGAAGTCCGCCATCGGCACGACGCGCGAGCCACCGGACCCGCGGATCACGCACGAGGCGCCGAGCGCGGTGCACACCGCGGACAGGTCCTCGGACGGGTCGGCCTGGCACAGCGAGCCGCCGAGCGTGCCGCGGTTGCGGACGACGGGGTCGGCGATGACGCGCTCCGCGTCGCGGAAGATCGGGTGCACGGCGGCGAGCTCGTCGGACTCGAGCAGTTCGCGGTGCCGGGCGAGGGCGCCGATGCGTACCTCGTCCGGGGTGACCGTGATGTAGCCCAGCTCGCCGTGCAGGTCGTTGATGTCGATGAGGTGGTCGAAGCTCGCCAGGCGCAGCTTCATCATGGGCAGCAGACTGTGCCCGCCGGCGATCAGCCGGGCGGTGTCGCCGAGCCGCTCGAGCAGAGCGACGGCTTCGTCCACCGTGGACGCACGGGCGTACTCGAACGGGGCCGGAACCTGCATGCCGCCATGATTCGCCCTGAGATCAGAGTGTCAACGGCAAGTTAAGCGATGGCTTAATCGGCCCTCTACAGCGAGCGGATGTCCACGTTCGCGAAGTGCACGGTGTAGGGCGGGGTGACGTCGACGGCCTCGACGCTGATGCCGAGCCGGATCTGGCCGCGGTCGGGCTCCGAGGCGGGCAGGTCGAGGTCGGTGACGAAGGCGCCGTCCCGGAAGACCTGCACCGAGCCCTCGCGCACCACGGCGTGCACCCGGACCGACTTCTTGAGCGCGATCTTCTTCTTGAGCGTGACCTTGTCGAAGACCGTCTTGCTGTCCGGCTTGTCCGCGGCGACCGAGATCTCGTCCTGGCAGACGCGCAGCACGTCGCCGCCGCGGTCGTCGGCCCAGTGGAACCAGATCGCCGCGCAGCTGCCGGCCGACTGCAGCGAGGTGGTCACCTCGACGCCGAAGTCGTTGGTCACCGACTCGTCCGGCCCGACGCACTGATAGGTGCCCCGGTCGACGCGGCCCGCCCGCATGACGTCCTGGGTGAAGCAGTTGGCCTGCTGCTCGCGGATCTCGCTGTCCAGCCACTGGCCGGGCTGGTTGAGCGGGTCCTGGATGATCGGCTCGCCGCCGGTCGGCTCCTTCGGCGTCGGCTTCACCGTCTTCGAGGGCTTCGGCTTGGAGGTGCGCGTGGCCGCGCGGCTCGGCTCCGGCTCGGTGTAGTCCTGCGGGTCGGTCGCGGGGACCGAGCCCGGCGCCGGCTCCCGCGACGGCGTGGCCGATCCGGGCACCACGGCGCCCACCCCGGCCGCGCCGCCGCTGTCCGCGGCGCGCACGGGCGGCTTGCTCTCGTCCGCCTGGGCCAGCACGAGCCCGGTGGTGCCGAGCCCGGCCGCCACGAGCAGCACGGCGAAGCCGGCCAGCAGCTTGCCCCGGCGCGCCCGGCGGCGGTCGGTGGCGGGGGCGGACTGGTAGTGCTCGTACGGGCCGGCGCTCAGGCCGTATTCGTCGGAGGGCTTCCACGACGGGGCGTACGGGTCCGCCGGGGTCTCGCCGCGCAGCAACCCCGGAGCCGGGACCGCCCACTCGGGTCCGGTGGCGGCCGGCTTCGACGAAGCCGGGGCGGCGGGAGTCGCGGCCGGGGCGGCGGACGCCGGGCGCGGGACCGGCACGTCGCCGAGCAGCATGTCGAGCAGCTCACGCGCGGTCGGCCGGTCGGCGGGGTCCTTGGACAGGGTCAGCTCGACCAGCCCGCGCAACGGCTCGGACAGCCCCTCGAGATAGGGCGGCTGGGTGAGGATGCGCCCGGCCGTCGCCGGGGGCGAGTCGCCGTGGAAGGGCGTGCGTCCGGTGCCCGCGTAGGCCACGACGCAGCCCCACGCGAAGATGTCGGCGGCGGCGGTCAGCGGCGTGCCGGGCTCGGAGGAGAAGCGCTCCGGCGCCATGTACGCGACCGTGCCCACCATCTGGTCCGTGCGCGTGTGCTGGCTGGTCGCCTCGAACGCCCGGGCGATGCCGAAGTCGATGACCTTGGGGCTGCCCGGGGCGAGCAGCACGTTGTCGGGCTTGAGGTCGCGGTGGATGACCCCGGCACCGTGGATGCCGGACAGCGCGGTGGCCACGCCGACGGCCAGCGAGTGCAGCGCCGCCGAGCGCAGCGGGCCGCGGTCCTCGACGACCTCGGCCAGGCTGGGCCCGTCGACGTACTCGACGACCAGGTAGGGCGGCTGGTGGTCGAGGTCGTAGTCGAGCACCTCGGCGGTGGCGAAGGGCGGCACCTGCTTGGCCCGCTCGACCTCGCTGCGGAAGCGGCCCCGGAACTCCGGGTCGTTGATCAGCGTGACGTGGACCTGCTTGATCGCGACGTACGTGCCGTCGGGGTCGCGGGCCAGATAGACGACGCCCATGCCGCCGGAGCCGAGGCGCCCGGTCAGCCGGTAGCGCCCGAGCTGCTCGGGGTCACCCTGACGGAGTGGACTCACGCGGTACGCGGTGTCCACGATCAACTCCCCACTGCGGTGCGGCGACGGCGGGCGGACAGCACGGCTGTCAGCACCAGGACGGCGAACAATACCGCGAACCAGCTGGCACCCAGCCGCCTGACCAGATCACTCAACGCGTGCTGGGCGGCGGAGGCAAGATTCACGACGGGATCCTGCCCGGAAGTACCCAGGTCCTTGACAAGGCGCAGCTCGTACCCTCCGTACCACGCCACGTACGCTCCGGTCAGCATCAGGACGGCGCCGCCCGCGCGGGGGACGAAAGCCGCCACTCGCCGCATTCGCGTCACCACGGACTGCCGCAGAAGCGCCACCGCCACGGCCGTCATGCCGATGACCAGGCCCATGCCGGCGGCGTACGCGAGAAACACCACACTGCCCGACAAGGTCGGCCCGGCCCGCAGCCCCGACACGACCAGCGCGAGGAACGGGCCGATCGCACAACCCAGCGAGGCGATCGCGTACGCCATCCCGAAGAGCACCATCGACGCGAGCGTGCCGGTCAGCCGGGGCGCCCGCGCGAGCCGCCCGATCGACGGCAGCGACCGCCCCGCGAGCAACCATCCGCCGAGTACGGCCAGCAGCAGCCCGAAGCCCACGGTCAGCCACGGCAGCCGGGGTTGCAGCGTGCCCGCGAGCGGCATCAGGAGCAGCCCGAACGTCCCGAAGACCGCCACGAACCCGGCGGTCAGCGCGGCCGTGCAGGTCAGCGCCCGGCCCAGTGACCGGTCCCCGGCGACAAGGACGGACAGATAGGCGGGCAGCACCGCGAACCCGCACGGGTTGACGGCCGCGAGCATCCCGGCGGTCAGCGCGAGCAGCACCGGCGTCCCCACGGGTCAGGCCACCAGCGCCTTGACCTGCTTGGTCAGCTGCTGATCGTCGAGGTAGCTCTCGACGACCTTGGTGCCGGCGCCGTCGAGGATGACGTACGTGCTCTGCTCGGTGATGCCGAACCGGCGCCAGATGTCCCCGGCCTCGTCGTCGAGATGCGTGACCTGGCCGACCTCGAGGTCGCGGACGAACTCGTGCATCTCCTTGTTGCCGCCCAGCCCGGCGATGCCGAGGATGTTGAGCCGGTCGCCGTACTCGTCGTGCAGGTCGGCGATCGACATGGCCTCGCTCGCGCACGTGGCGCACCACGGCGCCCAGAACCACAGGATCGTGGGCTTGCCGGCGAGAGTCGCGGCGTCGTACGGCGTACCGTCGAGGGTCCTGCCCGTGAAGGCCAGCAGCTGGGGCTTCGCCGCGCCGGACGTCGCCGGAGCGGGCGAGCCGCAGGCGCCGAGAGCCAGCGCCGCCGTCGCCGCGAGCAGGACCCGTCGTCTCACTTCTTGCCCGCCTCCGTCAGCCGCAGGGCCAGCGCGGGGCAGACGTTGACGGCCTTGCGGGCGCCGTTCTCCAGCCACGGCGGCAGCGGCGTCTGCGGGAACGCCGGGAAGCCGTTGGCGTCGAGCCGGATGATCTCGGGCGCGACCGCCGAGCACAGGCCGTGCCCGTCGCAGCGCGACCAGTCCAGCGCCAGCTTCCGGGCGCCCTGCTGCTGGTGGTAGGGCAGCGGGAGGATGCCGCGGACCTGCTTGCCGCAGCCCTCGCCGTTCGCGTGCAGCTCCACGTCGCGGGCGAAGACCTCCAGGGCGGACAGCGCGAACCGCGACGTGCCGTCCGGGTGGCTGCAGGCGCCGCGGCCCTTGACCACGCCGGCGGCCTGGCGCACGTTCTCGACCGCGTTGCCGCCCAGCGAGACGAGAGTCACCGCGCGGGCCAGGTCCGGCAGGCCGAGGCGGCACGGGCCGCACTGTCCGGCCGACTCGCCCGCCAGGTACTGCACGACCTGGGCGACCTCGCCCAGCGGGCAGGTCTGCGAGCCGATCGGGATGAGCATGCCCGCGCCGAGCGTGCCGCCGACCTTGGCGAAGCCCTTGCGCGAGATCGTGACGGTCTTCGCGGCCTCCGGCGTGATCCACTTGCCGTGGTAGCCGCCGACCAGCAGGCCGGGCCCGATGTCGGCGCCGCACATCTCCAGCACCTCCATGAGCGGGGTGCCCGAGGGCGCCTCCACCACGGCGGGCGCGGTCGACGAGCCGCCGACGGTCAGCATGACCGTGCCGGGCTCCTCCGGGATGCCGACCGAGTTGTACTCCCACGGGCCGAGCCGGGCGGCGATGGCCAGCTGCGAGTACGTCTCGGCGTTGGAGAGCAGGGTGGGCAGCCCGCCGACGCCGTTGTCGCTGGAGCGCACCTTGCGGCCGGGCGGGATGTGCGCCTCGCCGTTGATCCCGCGGACCAGGGCGCCGCCCTCGCCGGAGATGAACCGGTGCGGGACGGTGACGATCCGGGTCGGCACCGGCATCCGGCGCTCGGCCAGGGCCGCGGCCAGCGACTCCATGCCGATGCCGTCGTCGGCGACGCCGATCACGATCTCCTCGGCGTCGAGCGCCGCGGCCGCCAGGGCCACCCCGTCGAGGATCAGGTGCGGGCCGCGGGTGAGCACGGCCTTGTCCTTCCAGGACGGCGGCTCGCCCTCGGTGGCGTTGCACACGATGATCGGCGGGAGGTCCTGCCGGCGGCAGGAGTCGATGACCGCGCGGACCTTGCGGGCGAACGGGAAGCCCGCCCCGCCGCGCCCGCGCAGCTCGATCCGGTCGGCCAGACCGACCAGCTCACCGCTGGACAGGGCCGCGAACCCGCCGTGCACCTCCTGGTGCGCGAGCAGGTCCAGGCGGCCGTACTCGTCGAAGCCCGCGGTGATCCGCGGTGTCCCGATCGACGTGACCGGAGGAACCTTGCCGCCGCTCACGCCTGTGCCTCACTTGGTGCGTCGTGCCTCACTGAGCTTCCCCTCGCAGCGTCGCCCAGTATCCGGCGTCGTCTGCTTCCTCAGCCGTCGCGCCCCGGGATCCTCGGCGGGCCCCCCGGCCCGTCCCGGAGCGTACGGGTTCCTGCTGTTCCGCCCGGCGGGCGCGGCGCTGCGCCATGTCGACGATCGTCGGCGTCTCGTCGTCGTCCGCCGGATCCACGTCCGCCGCGAGGTCCACGAACTCGCTGCGGCTGTGGCGTCCCGAGTCGGCGCGGTCCACGTCGGCGCCCCGGTCGCGCCGGCCCCGGGGCACCTCCTCGCCCTCCTCGGCGTAGCGGGACGAGCGGCGGCGCGGGGCCGGCGGCTCGTCGTCCGCGTACCGGGCGGGGCGGCGCATGCGGGTCTGCGTGTCGTAACGCTCGTCCTCGGCGTACTCGTCGGCGTAGCGGCGCTGCTGGCGCGGGGCCGGCGGCTCCTCGTCGGCGTAGCGGGACCGGCGCATCCGCGTCTGCGTGTCCTCGCGGTCGTCGTCGTCCATGATCGCGCGGCGGCTCATCCGCGTCTGCGTGTCCTCGCGCACGTCGTCGTCCATGAGGGCCCGCCGGCTCATCCGGGTCTGGGTGTCCTCGCGGATGTCGTCGTCCATGGCGGCGCGGCGGCCCCGGGGCGCGGGCAGGTCCTCCTCGGCGGAGGGCAGGGCCCGGCGGGTCCGGGGCGCCGGCATGGCGGCGTCCTCGTCGTCGGCGTAGCGGGCCGGACGGCGCATCCGGGTCTGGGTGTCGTAGCGCTCGTCGTCGTCGGCGCGGCGGCGGGGCGGCACGTCCTCCTCGTCGGCGTAGCGGGCCGGGCGGCGCATGCGCGTCTGGGTGTCGTAGCGCTCGTCGTCGTCCGGGCGGCGGCGGCGCGGCGGCACGTCCTCCTCGTCGTCGTAGCGGCGCAGCCCGTCGTCGAGGGCCCGGCGCGAGATGGCCGTGGTGGGCTCGTCGAACTCCTCGCCGCGGCGCTGGCGCGGGGCCGGCGGCAGGTCCTCCTCGACCCGGGGGCGGCGCGGGCGGCGGATCGGCTCGTCGTCGTCCTCGAGCTCCCAGCGGCCGGTCTGCTCCAGCTCCCGGCGGCTCATCCGGGTCTGGGTGTCGTAGCGCTCGTCGTCGTCGCGGCGCGGGCGGCGCATCCGGGTCTGGGTGTCCTCGCGCTCCGGCAGGGCCGGCGCGGCCGCGGGGCCGGCCGGGGCGGGCGCGGCCGGGGCGGGCGGCGCGAGCTCGGCCGCCGGGGCCGGCGCGGCGGCGGGCTTGGGCGGGGCCGCCGGCTTCCACGCCTGCACGGCGTTGCCGCGGTCGGAGACCAGGGCGTCGTCCATGCCGCCGCGGGCGCGGCCGCGGCCCTTGCCGGCGGCCGCCATCTTGCCGACCGGGCTCATGCCGCCGGTGATGCCGCCGCCGCCGGCGGTGCCCTGCTGCGAGGCGAAGTCCTTGCGGCGGTTGAGGCTGACGGCGATCCGCACGGCCAGGCCGATGACGACCAGCAGCACGCAGAGGACGTAGCCGACGATGACGTAGACGGCGCCCGGGCGGCCGGCGTTGAGGCCGTGCAGGATGGCGATCGGCCACATCAGGTAGGAGACGCTGTGCAGGGCGCGCCACATCCACGGCTTGCCGCGGCCGATGAACCGGGCGCGGATGATGCCGGTCCACATGGTGAAGACCATGATGAGGCCGGACATGGTGCCGAAGGCGACCCAGACCTTGTTGAAGCCCGGGTAGAGGCCCGGGATGAACATGTCGATCAGCCGGATGTGCCCCTCGGCGAACTTGGTCCACAGGTGGACGCCGAGGGCGGAGACGGCCATGACGCCGGTGGTGCGGTGGGTGGACTGCAACATCAGGCGCAGGCGGATCGACAGGACCAGGCGGTCCGTCGACAGCAGCCCGACCATGATCGTGATGGAGAGCGACACGAGCGACAGGACGCCCATGTAGTACTCCAGGTAGCTGAAGATGTAGACGTAGGCGACACGCCCGGCCGGAACCAGCATCATGGCGGCCCAGAGGGCCGCGACGATGCTGACGCCGAGCAAGGCGATGGTGAGCTTCGACGGCGGGGTAGGTCCGCCGGTGGCACCCATCTCGACGTCCACCTTGGCGGTGGCGCGTTCTTTCGTCTTCGTCCGGGCCATAGCTCCTCGTTCTCCGCAGCGGTGAGACGACCGGCGTGGGCGGTGCCGGTGCCGGCATCCGTGGGGGATGCCCCGCGCTCAGTACTGTCGGGCGGTCCGGTGCTTCCTGCCTTTCCTCACGGTGCGTTGCCCCGGTCCCTGCCCTCCCCCATCTACGTGTCGCGGGCCGCTTCGGATGAACGATCGGGAAGTTCTTTGGCGCGTTTTTCCTCCCATGATCGGGCCGGGGCCGACCATAAGCCCTCTGAGCTGCGAAGACACTGTCAAGTAACAGGGAGCTAAGCGAAAAATAAGGCGGGCCCGGGTGACATCCGCCCGCGCGCGTGAACCTTTCGCGCGGGCGGGCCGAACTACCTCACGTGCGGGGCACGTCAATAACTGTGCGTGAGGAGATGATCGCTGTGCGGTATCGCGCTGCGGCGGCGGGGGCCGCACTGGCCACCGCCGCGGCTCTGGTCACGACCCCGGGGGCGGCCGCGGCCGTCGAGCCCGGGTTCGAGGTCAAGATCACGGAGCTGCCCGCCACCTTCGGCGCCGGCGCCGAGGCCCGGACCCTGACCGTCGTCGTGTCCTCCGACCGCAACCGCTGCATCAAGGTGCAGTGGTCCCTGCTGGCGCAGGTGGACGGGCCGGACCTGGACGACCTGAGGGTCACCCGGATCGAGGAGAACGGCGAGTTCGGCGTGCGCCGGCAGGAGGAGGGCAAGGTCGCCCGGATCACCGACCGCGAGCTCGACCCGGGCCAGCTCTGCCGCGGCCGCACGGTCACCGCGACCTACCGGATCAGCTTCGACGAGGACGCGGACACCGGCCGGGTGCTCTTCCAGCCGCAGGCCTTCACCCAGGACGGCACGCTGCTGCAGGAAACGTCGGGGACGAGCCCGGTCGTGGGCCAGGAGCCAGCCGCCACCAAGTCGCCGTCGCCCTCCCCCACCGCGGAGCCCTCCCCCTCGGAGACGTCCCTGGCGCCCATCGACACCCCGGAGCCCGAGAAGTCCGCCGACGACATCGAAGCCGTCCCGGCCGCCGGCGGGGGCGGCCCGCCCAGCCTGCTCGGGCCGGGCCTGATCGTCGGCGCCCTGCTCGTCTTCGTCGGCGTCGCCCTGCTGCTGAGGCTGCGCATGCGGAGCCGGGAGGCGGAACGACAGGCCGCCGCCCTCCCGACGGGCTTCTACCCCAGCCGCTAGGACATTCGATCTTCCTCCACACTTCTCTGCGGCAAACCTGCGCAAAGCTTCAGGAACTGTTAAGGGAAGGTCGCGGACGGTAGCCCTAAGGTGGGTCCGGCGCGACGAGAGCGCGTCACCACAGACATTTCCGAGGGGCCGGATGCCGGTGCCCCCGCCGTGCTGCAGCGGCCGGGGGCACCGGCATCTTTGTGTCGTGCCGCGCCTTCGACCCGGACGAGCGCGCGATCGGCCACGGCGTGCGGGCCATGGCGGGCTGGCCGGCCACGCGGACGTGACTCAGGCGGGCAGCCTCAGCAGGGTCTCCTCGATCTCCTCGCCGCGCTGGTTGGCGTACGCGATCTCGGTCCCGATCTTCCGGAAGCCGGCCTTGTGCAGCACCCGCAGCGACCCGATGTTGTCGCTGGCCGCGCGGGCCAGCACCGGGCGCGCCGGCAAGGTCTCCAGGAAGAGGCTCACGGCCGCGGTCGCGATGCCGCGCCCCCAGAAGGACCGGCCCAGCCAGTACGTGATCTCGGTGTCGGCGCCGACCGGAAAGCTCGCCACCGTCCCGGCCAGCTCGCCGTCCACGACGATCGCCCGGTCGCGGATGCGCGGGTCGGTCCGGATCCGCCGCCAGTGCGCGTCGAACTCGGCCCGGTCGTCCGGGTCGTCGGCGGTGAACGCCGCCATGCGGACGGCGACCGGGTCGCGAGCGAAATCGAAGATCGCGTCGAGGTCGGCGTCGGCGACGGGGCGCAGCTGGATGTCGGGCACCCGCCGCAGCCTACCGGTCAGACCGGATGGAGCCCGCCGTCGAGCGTGACGACCTTGTTCGTGAGGTACGGGTTGGTCAGCATCGCCACGGCCATCGCCGCGATGTCCGCGGGGTCGCCCTTCTTCTCCGCGGCGGGCAGCATGCGCGTGCCGGCCACCAGCGCCGGGGCGAGCGCGTTGACGGTCACGCCGTGCGGGGCGACCCGGGGCGCGAGGTGGTGCAACAGCCCGTGCAGGGCCGCCTTGCTCGCGGCGTAGTGCGGGCCGACCACCCCGCCGGTCAGGGCGGCGACCGAGGAGACGAAGAGGATGCGGCCGTACCCCCGCTCGATCATGCCCGGCAGGGCGGCCTGCGCCATCTGCCAGGGGGCGGTGGTGTTCACGGCGAGGGTGTGGGCCCAGAGGTCGTCGTCGACCTCGTCCCAGTCCTGGGCGATGCCGACCCCGGCGTTCGCGACCAGCAGGTCGACGGGCCCGCTCTCGGCGGCGCGCTGCAGCAGGTCGCGGCCGGCCTCGGGACCGCTGAGATCGGCCTGCAGCACGGTGGCGATCCGGCCCATCCGGCCGGCGGTGGCCGCGGCGCGGAGGGCGTCCTCGCGGTGGGCCGAGTAGGAGAGGACCAGATCGGCGCCGGCGCGCGCGAGGGCCTCGGCGACGGCAGCGCCGATCCCGCCCGAGGCACCCGTGACCAGAGCCCGCCGCCCGGACAGTGAATCGACCATGGTGATCACTCTACGGACGGCGGGCCCGGGCCTCGCCGGCAGAACAGCTCAGAACAGCTTGGCGGCCGTGATGCCGGTCTCGATCACGCCGTAGCCGAGCAGGACCGTGACCAGCGCCCACGAGAGCACCAGCCGGACCGTCGTCGTGGACTTCACGCCACTGCCTCCTTCTCCGCCGCCGCGGGCTTCTCGTGGTAGCGCTCCGCGATCGGCTTGATCAGCAGGTTCGCGACGAACCCGACGGCCAGCACGCCGACCATGGTGAAGAGCGCGGGCTGGTACGCCGACGAGGTCAGCGTGCCCGGCTTGCCCTGCGCGTCGAGGAAGCCGTTGACGATCAGCGGCCCGGCGACGCCCGCCGCGGACCACGCCGTCAGCAGCCGGCCGTGGATGGCGCCGACCTGGAAGGTGCCGAACAGGTCCCGCAGGTACGCCGGCGCCGTCGCGAAGCCGCCGCCGTAGAACGACAGGATCACGCCGGCCAGCAGCACGAACACCGCCACGACGCTGTCGCCGATCGAGGCGAGGAGCGCGTACAGGATCATGCCGACGCCCAGGTAGACCATGTAGATCCGCTTGCGGCCGATGAAGTCGGAGGTGGTCGACCACGCGAACCGGCCCGCCATGTTGAACAGCGACAGCACGCCGACGAAGCCCGCTGCCGTGGCCACCGCGACCTCCGACTTGCCGTCCCCGCCGCGGAAGAAGTCCTGGATCATCGGGCTGGCCTGCTCGAGGATGCCGATGCCGGCGGTCACGTTGCAGAACAGCACGATCCAGAGCATCCAGAACGAGCGCGTCTTGATCGCGTTGGCCGCCGACACGCTGGCCGTGGTGACCAGCGGCTTGGCCTTGATGCTGGCCGGGTCGAAGCCCTCGGGCTTCCAGTCGTCGGCCGGCACCCGCATGTTGGCCACGCCGAACATCATGATCACGAAGTAGCCGATGCCCAGCGTCAGGAACAGCGCCACGAGCGCGCCGCCGCCCGCCACCGACGTCGCCACGTCCGGGTCGTAGTTCGCGTCGTAGAACGACAGCAGCTGCCGCGACAGCGGGCTCGCGATGAGCGCACCGCCGCCGAAGCCCATGATCGCCAGGCCGGTGGCCAGGCCGGGCCGGTCCGGGAACCACTTGATCAGCGTCGACACCGGCGAGATGTAGCCGATGCCCAGGCCGATGCCGCCGACCACGCCGTAGCCCAGGTAGACCAGCCACAGCTGCTTGGTGCTGATGCCGAGCGAGGCGATGAGGAAGCCGGCCGCCCAGAAGCACGCCGACACGAACATGGCCTTACGGGGCCCGTTGCGCTCGACCCACGTGCCGCCGACGGCCGCGGACAGCCCCAGCATCACGATCGCGATGCTGAAGATCACGCCGACGGCGGTCGCCGAGCTGTCGAAGTGGGCGACGAACGAGTTCTTGTACACGCTCGTGGCGTACACCTGGCCGATGCACAGGTGGACGGCGAGCGCGGCCGGCGGAATCAGCCAGCGGCTGAACCCCGGTGGCGCCACCGAGCGGCTGCGATCCAACGCGGACAACATATGTGGGCGCCTCCCCGGCCGAAATCAAGATCTACTGAGCCTCATCATCGACCCGCCGAAAACTTGCCGCAACAATTAGCTGATAACGCTGCCCCTTGGGCCCGCTCAGGCCACTCTCAGTGGTCCGGCCCCGACCGCCTGTCGCATCCCCTCCGGCTCCCCGGGATGCACGAATTCCAGCCACCAGGTCGCTCCACCGCTGGCCACAGCCTTGATCGCCGCCCGCTCCGCCGCCACGTCGGCCAGCCGCCGCCGTCCGCCGACCGCGATGTCAAATTCCGGACGTACGTCCAGCCGCCGCACTTCCTCCGCGGAGAAGTCGCTCCAATCCTCCGTGTCGCTCAGCTTGTACGGCACGATGCCCTGCGCCGTCGCGGCCCGCCGCAGCACCGCCCCGGCCTCCGCACTCCCACCGACCCACACGGGCACCTCCCCGCCCAGCAGATCGAGCAACCGCGCCAGCCGCCGATCCATCTCCGGCCCGCGCGCCCCGGCGAACGGCTCCGCCCCCTTGTCGGCCGGATCCCCCAGCCCCACGCCGAGCACGACCCGCCCGGGCGCCAGCGCCTGCAGGGTCGCTGCCTCCCGCGCCAGCTTCACCGGGTCGCGGGCCAGCAACCCGGACACCGTGGTCCCCAGCCGCACCCGCTCCGTCCGCGCGGCGATGGCCGTCAGCAGCACCCACGGGTCATAGGTGGCCGGCGCCTCGCCCCGGTAATAGACGAGATAGTCCTCGAAGAAGACCCCGTCCCAGCCGGCCGCCTCGGCTCGCACTCCCAGCTCGACCAGCAGCCCGGCCGTGACGCCGTCGCCCCCGCACGGCAACTCCAGTCCATATCTCATCGCGCCACCGTAAAAGCCTCCTTGTCGGCCTGGCGACCGAAACAGGTCTTACGCATAGATCACTATCTATGATGAGCCGGTGTCGACGCAGGTAGTGCAGTACGCCACCGACGACGGTGTCCTCGTCTCGTTCGAAGTGACGCCCCCTCCCGGCTTCCGCCCGGCTTCCACCGCCGGCTTGGCGGGTCAGGTCAGTGCGGCGGCCGAACCAGTGATCGCCGCCGCGCGCGATGTTCTTGAGAAGGCCCGCGCGGCCGGCCCTGACCAGGTCGAGGTCAAATTCGGTGTGAAGGTGACCGGCACCGCGAACTGGCTCGTCGCCAAGGCCGCTACTGAGGGGAGTTTCGAGGTGACCTTGACCTGGCGACCCGAGCCCGGGGCCCGCGACGAGCCACCCCCTGCCGATGCGTAGGCATACCGAGCCTCGCGACTCCTCCTGGGTCGCCGCGATCTACACCGATCCGGCCGACGGCGCCGCGCCGGCCGGCGTCGGGGTGGTGCTCGACGATCGCCGGATCCTGACCTGTGCGCACGTCTTCGACGCCGGAGCCCCGGTGTGGGTGGGCTTCCCCCGGGCGGGCGTCCGGAACAAACTCCGCCGGCCGGCCCGCCTCGAGTGGGCCCCGGAGAACGGTGACGACGACGTCGCCGTCCTCCGCCTCGAGGAGCGTGTTCCCACCCAGGTCAGGCCGGCGCCGATCGACTTGCGCGCCGCGCCGGAGCTGCGGGACGAACCCTGGTGGGCATTCGGACATCCGCAGGACAACCCCGCCGGGAGCACCGCCTACGGCACCGTGGAGGACCAGCTCCGCTGGGGCTGGGTCCGGCTCGTCACCACCTCGGAGTACGGAGTGGAGCAGGGGTTCAGCGGGGGCGGGCTGTGGATCGAGGGACACGGTGTCGCCGGTCTCGTCGGACTGGCCGAGAGCGGCACGGCAAACGGCGGTAATGCCGCCGCGCTGACCTCCGCCGCCATCGCCGGGATCATGCGGGAGTCGGCGACAGCGCGGGCCTCCGGCTTGCGGCTCGCGACCGCCCCGGATGCCATCGACGCGCAAGGGCATCGCGTGTCCCGGCGAAGCATCCGGCACAAGACGATGGTGGCGCTCGGCGTTGCCGTGGGCGTCCTTGCCATCGTTCTGGGACTGCTGCTCCAACCGGACGACGATGATCGGACGGACGAGCCCAAGGCAGCGGTTTCGCTGCCCGCCGGGAGCGAACCCAGCCGCCCCGCGGCGGACGCACTGTGCTCGGAGCAGGTTCTGCTGGCAGTGGGCTCGATAGGACAACCCGGGCCGCAGCCGCCGAAGATCTACGGCAGCTCCTGCACCCTGTATTCCGACGAGGGCGCCCAGGCAGCCTTACGCCTGGATCTCGCCGACGCCCCCGGGGCAGTCGCCGTCACCATCCGCCGGCGCGTCGAGCTGAGACGCTGCGGCTGGTCGGACCCGGAGGCCGTCAACCCGCCCGATCCCCGACCGTCACGCTGGTACGACCAAGTGACCGAACATCTGACGCCCGGAGCAGCCACTTACCTCGCCGGCCGCCGGCAGCCGACACCCTTCGCGGCCGAACCCGAGGGCAAGCTCTCCGGATCCGGCCGCCTGGTCATGACGGAGATCGTCATGCCGGACGACTCCCGCTGGTACAGCGAGGAGCGTGCGCTCGGCGAGAGCCCGTGCAGCGACTGATCGGCCGCCGCACGGGCCGTTCCGTCAGCGGGGAGCCGCCGCCAGCTGGGCGATCTCGCTCGCGGACAACGCCCGGTCGAACAGGCGGACGTCGTCGACCGCGCCGTCCAGGTAGTCGACCGGGTTGCTGTTGTACTTGCCGCGGCCGATGACCGTGTTGCCGGTCGGCTTGACCTGCGGGGCGCAGGCGCTGACCGCCCCGGCGAGCTGGCCGTCGACGTAGAGGCGCAACTCGCCCTTGACCGAGTCGCGGACGCCGGCGAGGTGGTACCAGCGGCCGACCTCGGGCTTGGTGGGCGACAGGGCGCGGACGCCCGCGAAGCTCATCGCCCAGCGCTGGTCCTGCCCCGAGTACTGCAGGAAGAAGTCGCTGACCGCCGGGCCGTCCTGGCTGACGACGGTCTGGAAGGCGCCGTCGGCCTTGTCGAGCTTGACCCAGGCGCCGGCCGTGTAATCCGTGGACGTGTCCAGGATCGGGGCGCCCGTGTCGGCGTGCTGGGAGGAGCCGTCCAGAGAGAGCGCCTCCCCGGAGAAGCCGGAGACGTAGCCGGGGCTGCCGATCAGCGTCGCGTCATGATCACCGGCGACGTCCGAAGGCGTGCCGTCGAAGGGGTAGGCCGCGACGCCGCCGAGGCCGGGTGTGCCGGGCGGGGGCTGCGGGGTGTTGGTCGCGCTGCCGCCGCCCGCGGCGATGATCTCGCGGTTGATCTTGCGGACCTGGGAGAGGTCCATCTTGGCGACCTGCCGGTCGTACGTCCAGAAGCCGTTGAGCTCCCCCTCGACGTCGGTGATCTGCGTGTAGATCGCCGCGCTGATGCCGCACTGCCGCGCCGAGTCGATCACCGCGCGCTGGTTCTCGACGTACTTGCGGGTGAGCGTGGCGGAGTCGGGCTCCATCTCGTACGCCTGCCCGTCCCCGAACCACATGTGGTTGGACGTCTTCAGGCCGAACCCGCCGTGCTCGCCGTCGATCGCGACGCGCGTGGCGTCGGGCTGCGGGGTGGCCGGGCCGAGGTACTGGTGATGGTCGATGACGTCGCCGCGGCCGGAGTCGCCGTGCGAGTTGCAGCAGTTGACGCCGCTGTGCGCGTTGACGAGGCGGCTCGGGTCCTGGGCCTTGACCTCGTCGGCGATGCGGCCGGTGGCGGCGCGGTCCCACTCGCCCCAGCCCTCGTTGAAGGGCACCCAGGCGACGATCGAGGTCCAGCTGCGGTGCTCGCGGACCATCTCGTGCAGCTCGGCCTCGAACTGGCCGCGCCACTCGGCCGGGATCGGGCCGGTGTTGGCGGCGGGCATGTCCTGCCAGACGAGCAGGCCGAGCTTGTCGGCCCAGTAGTACCAGCGGTCGGGCTCGACCTTGATGTGCTTGCGGACGGCGTTGAAGCCCATGACCTTGTGCTGCTGCAGGTCGAACTTCAGCCCGGCGTCGGTGGGCGCGGTGTTCAGCCCGTCGGGCCAGAAGCCCTGGTCGAGGGTGGCCATGTTGAAGAGGATCTTGCCGTTGAGCGCGATCCGGTTCTTGCCGTCGGCGCCCTTCCGCACACCGATCTCGCGCATCCCGAAGTACGACGTGACGGTGTCGACGACCTTGGATCCCTGGAGCAGCTCGACCTTGAGGTCGTACAGATAAGGATCATCGGGGGTCCACAGGTGCGGCCGCTTGATCGGCAGCGAGAGCTTCGCCCCGGCGGCGCCCGTGGTGACCTTGCCCGCCGCGGTGGCGCGGACCCGCAACCCGGCGCCGCCCGCGACACCGGCGGTGAGCTCGAGCGAGGAGGAGGCCAGGGACGGCGTCTGGACCAGCTCGGTGATGCTGCTCCCGGCGACCGGTTCCATCCAGACCGTACGCCAGATGCCCGAGCTGCCCTGATAGAAGATGCCCCGGTCGCTCTGCCGCCGCTGCTTGCCGATCGGCTGCCCGGTCGCGTCGGTGAGGTCCTCGGCCCAGACGATCAGCTCCTGCGGCCCGGAGGCCGTGAGCGCGTCGGTGACATCGATGTCGAAACCGTCGTACCCACCCCGGTGCGTGGCGACCTGCGTGCCGTTGACCCACACCTTGGCGTCGTAGTCGACCGCCCCGAAGTGCAGCTGGAGCCGCTGCCCGCCGGTCCGCCAGCCCGCCGGCACGGTGAACGTGCGGCGGTAGAACATGCGGTCCTCGTGCCGCTGGATGCCGCTCAGGGCCGATTCGATGGGGTACGGGACCAGCACCCGCTCGCCCAGCGCCCGGCCCACGGGCGGCGCCTCGCCGACCGCGGCCTTGGCGAACTCCCACACACCGTTGAGGTTCTGCCACTTGCCGCGCACCAGCTGCGGGCGCGGGTACTCGGGCAGCGCGTTGGCCGGGCCGACCGCGTCCGTCCACGGCGTCGCGATCGGCGGGATGCCCTTGTGCCAGGTGGGCTCGGCGGCCCGGGCCGGGCTCGCCACCGCGGCGGCCAGCAGCGAGGCCACCGCCGCCACGGCGAGATGTCTGTTTCTGATCATGTGTGGGGGATCCTCTCGGAGCGGGGAGGAATTGACCTACGACAATGAACAAGACCTCACACATTTCACCAACGTTGCTCACGTAACGTCAAGATTACGAGCGAAGAATGTCGATCCCCCGGACCGCCCGGACCTCGCCGTTCAGGTCAATGTGGGACGATGCGCCCGTGCCAGAATCGATCTTGGAAGTCATCGCCCTCACGCCCGACGACGCCCGCGCCGCCGCCGACGGTGGTGCCGGCCGGATCGAGCTGGTCACCGACATGAGCGCCCAGGGCCTCACCCCCGCCCCCGCGACCGTCGCGGCGGTCCGGGCCGCGGCCGGCCTCCCGGTCCGCGTCATGCTGCGCGACACCGACGGGTACGCGGCCCGCGACGCGACCGCCCTCGCCATGACCGCCCGCACCCTGCGCGACGCCGGGGCCCAGGAGTTCGTCCTCGGCTGGCTCACCCCCGCGGGCGACGTCGACCTGTCCGCCCTGGAAACCGTCCTCGCCGCGATCGACGGCTGCCCGTGGACCTTCCACCGCGCCCTCGACCACGCCGCCGACCGCCAGTCCGCGTGGCAGGCGATCAAGGGCCTCCCCGGCCTCGACGGCGTCCTCACCGCCGGCAGCCCGTCGGGCGTCGAGGCCGGCCTGGGCACCCTCCTCACCGAGGCCGGCAACACCCCGCCCGTCCTGGTGGGCGGCGGCCTCCGCCAGCATCACCTGGCGCCCCTGCTCGGCGCCGGCGTCCGCGCCTTCCACGTCGGCAGCGCCGTCCGCCCCGGCGGCTCCTTCACCCTCCCGGTCGACCCCCACCTCGTCGAGCTCTGGCGCCGCATCCTGCCCTAAGGTGCGGTCAGCTCCCGGTAGGCCGCGAGCACCGCGCTCGTCCGGTCGGCCAGATCCGCGGCGTCCGGCAGCGGCACCCCGGGCGCCGGGGCGGACTGCACCAGGTAGTCGGCGTCGCGCAGCACGGACCGGGCCCGCTGCAGCGCCTCCTGCCGCTCAACGAAGGCCTCCGTCTCGTCGGCCAGCCGGGTGAGATGGCCGACCTGCGCCGCGACCGCGGTGTCGAGCCGGGCCGTGCGGGCCCGGGCCAGGTCCGCCCGTTCGGCGATCTCCGCGACCAGGCCGGAGCCGGCCGGCAGCTCGGCCTGCGTGCCGATCAGCTCGGCGAGCGTGGCGCGGACCCGGCCGCGGTCCAGCAGCGTGCCGGCCAGCTCCCACAGCGCCGTGGCCAGGGCCGGGCCCGGGTCGTCGAGGTCGACGTAGCGGCGCAGCGACGGCCACCGGTGCAGGGTGAGCACCGCCGCGTCCGCCGCGGTGGTCAGCGGCTGCCGGTCCTCCGGCGCGCTCACCCACCGGTGCACCGGCTCGGCCGCGCCGCGCGAGCCGCGCCACCAGGGCGCACGCGGGGGCGCGAAGGCGTCGGCCGCCTCCTCGCCGGGCCGGGGCCGGACGACGACGATCGCGCCCAGGGTGAGCCGGTCGCAGGGCACCCGGGTGAACGGCGCCCGGGTGCTGAGCAGCGTCCCGGCAGGCCCCTCCGCGAGGAACAGCTTCACCGCGTGGACATTACCGATGCGAGGAACAGCTTCACCGCGTCGACATTACCGATGCGAGGAACAGCTTCACCGCGTCGACGTCACCGCCAGATAGCGGTAGCCGAAGCGGCCCAGCTTCTCCGGGTCGAGGATGTGCCGCCCGTCGAGGATGACCGGGGAGCGCATGAGGCCGGCCAGCTTGCCCCAGTCGAGGTCGAGGTACTCGGCCCACTCGGTGACCAGGACCACCGCGTCGCTGTCGTCGAAGACCGTCTCGACGTCGTCGGCCAGGTACTGCACCAGGTCGGGCTGCTCGCGGCGGAAGCGGTCGGCGGCGACCGGGTCGTGCAGGGAGATGCGGGCGCCGCGGTCGAGGAGCATGCGGGCGATGTCGAGGGCGGGCGCGTCGCGCATGTCGTCGGTGTCCGGCTTGAAGGCCAGGCCGAGCAGGCCGATGCGGCGGCCCTTGAGGATGCGCAGCTCGTCGAGGAGGCGGTCGACGACGAGGCGGCGCTGGAGCTGGTTGACCTCGCGGGCGGCGCCGACGATCGGCATCTCGAGGTGGTAGTCGGCGGCCGTGGCGATCAGCGCGGCGGTGTCCTTGCCGAAGCAGGAGCCGCCCCAGCCGATGCCGGGCTGCAGGAAGCGCGGCCCGATCCGGGTGTCGAGACCGATGCCCCGGGTGACCTGGGTGATGTCGGCGCCGACGCGCCCGGCGAGCTGGCCGATCTCGTTGGCGAAGCTGATCTTCAGGGCCAGGAACGCGTTGGCCGCGTACTTGATGAGCTCGGCCGACGCCAGGTCGGTGGAGACCATCGGCACGGCGCCCAGCTCGGCGGGGCGCGGCAGGTAGGTCGGCGGGGTGAACGTCTGGTTGAGCAGCGACCGGTAGAGGCGGTTGAGCACGTCGAGGCTGCGCGGGTTGTCGGAGCCGACGACGACCCGGTCGGGGTAGAGCGTGTCCTTGATCGCGGCGCCCTGGCGCAGGAACTCGGGGTTGGAGGCGACCGAGAACTCCCCGTTGCTGCGGCGCTCGTGGGTGCGCTCGAACGATTCGCGCAGGATCGAGTCGACCCAGTTGGAGCTGCCGATGGGTACGGTCGACTTGTTCACCACCACGGTGAAGCCCTCGCCGATGTGCGCGCCGACGCTCTCCGCCGCCGAGCGCAGGTAGCGCAGGTCGGGGTTGCCGTCGGGCAGCGACGGGGTCTGCACCGCGATGAAGACCACCTCGGCCTCGGGCACCGCGGCGCCGTAGTCGGTGGTGAAGCGCAGGCGCTCGGCGGAGTCGGCGAGCAGGCTGTCCATGTGCGGCTCGTAGATCGGCGACTGGCCGGCCGACAGCAGGTCGACCTTCGCCTGATCGAGGTCGACACAGGTCACGTCGTGGCCGAGAAACGCCAGGCTGACGCCGGTGGTGAGACCGACGTACCCGGTACCGACGACGCACACCCTCATGGCCCGTACTCCCTCTCGCGTTCCGCCGGGCAGGAAGTACCCGGTCGGTCGAACGGTAGTCGGTCGGGTCACCATGACCCGCACCACCCGGACGCTCAGGCGCGTCACGCCGGTGCCGATGCTTACCGTCGTGACTCCCGGCATCCAGATGCACACCGACAGCGACACTGTCGCGGTGCTCTCCCCGCGCGCCGAGCAGCTGCGGCTGCTCGTCGATCTCGTGGAGGCGATGACCCGGGACATCCCCTCGCTGGCCCATGCCCTGCAGCTGATCGCGCGGCGGCTGGCGGGCGCCTGCGGCCTGCGCGCGATCACCGTCTTCACCCTCGACCCCGACGACGGCAGCCTGCGCGTCGCCGAGACCCTCGGACCGGCTGCCGCCGACGATCTCAAGGTCGCCGGGCGGGTGTTCCGCGTCGCTGCGGGAGCGCCGGGGGTGCGTGTGGCCGACCGTACGGCCCTCAGGTTGCGCATGGGCGGCCAGACGCACGGCGTCGCGGTGCTCACCGGTGAAGAATTGGACAACCTGCTCCCCGACGTCGCCGCCGGGGTGGCCCTGCAGCTCGCCGCGACGCTCCAGGTGCTCGCGGCCGAGCGCGACCGCCAGTACGTCACCCACGCCACCGACACGATCAAGAAGATGTACGAGGAGGGCGCCGGCGCCCGGTCCATCGAGGCGGCCGGCCGGGTGCTCGCCCGGATCACCAACGAGGCGTTCCGCACCGATCGGGCCGCCATGCACCTCATCGGCCCGGACGGGCGGATCAGCTGCGTGACCGGCATCAACCTGCCCCCGGCGACCGAGGCCGCCCTGACCCGGGCGCTCGAGGGCCGCCTCGCCGCCGACTCCCCCGTCTGGCGCACCGTCCACGAGCTCGGGGCGCCGCTGCTGCTCGACGACACGTCGGCCGCGGCGACCCGCCCCGGCGGGCTGGTGGAGACGCTCGGGCTGCGCTCGATCGTCGTGCTGCCGCTGATGTCGGCGTCCGGCCCGGTCGGCATGGTGCTGTGCGGCGACACCACGGGCCCCCGGCACTGGACCGGCCGCGACCGCACGCTCGCCCAGCAGATGGCGCTCGAGGGCGCCCTGGTCGTCGACGGCGCCCGGCTGCGCCAGGCCGAGCAGCTGCACGTCGCCGAGCTCACCCGCCAGGCGTACCACGACGCCCTGACCGGCCTGGCCAACCGCACCCACCTGCTCGAACGCGCCGAGCAGGAGGTCGCCGCGGCGACCGCGGCCGGCGAGCGGCTGGCCCTGCTGCTCATCGACCTGGACGGCTTCAAGCGGGTCAACGACACGGTCGGCCACCACGCCGGCGACGCCCTGCTCCAGGCGGTCGGCCGCCGGCTGCAGCGCGCGGTCCGCGGGCACGACGTGGTGGCCCGGCTCGGCGGCGACGAGTTCGCCGTCCTGCTCACCCGCGACCCCGACGAGGAGCAGGCCGGGGCGATCGCCCAGCGCCTGCACGAGCGGCTGTGCGCGCCCTACACCGTCGAGGGCAGCCGCGTCGACATCGGCGCGAGCGTCGGCATCACCATGTTCCCGGCCCAGGCGGCGGGCATGGCCGCCCTGATGCGTACGGCCGACGCCGCCATGTACCAGGCCAAGCGCACCGGCGGCGGAGTCGCGGCGGCTCAGGGTCTGTCCCGCGGATCAGGCGAGTCGCCGGACAGACCCTAGGCCAGGTTGACCGGCACCGGGCCCGTGCGGCCGGGGCGGCCGACGATCCGGGCCAGGTCCTCGCGCAGCCCGTCGAGCCAGACCCGCAGATCCGCCAGGTGATAGAGGTCCCGTCCCAGATCGGTCGGCCAGTCGAGCTCCGGCGCGGGCCCGGCCGGTGACTGGCGGCGCTCGGCGAGCACGGCGGCCGCGGCGGCCTCGAACCGCCCGGCCACGTCGGCGGCGGCCGCGTCGAGGACCGTGGCGCACGGGAGCAGCCGGCCCTCCGGGGTGACCCGCAGCAGCGCCTCGGCCCCGCGCACCGCGTGCTGCCCGGCGATGAGCGTGGCCTGCCAGTCGAGCGGCGCCGGGCCGTGCCGCTCGGTCTGATAGAGCGCGTACGACGCCCCGGCCAGCCGCTCGTCGTGCCGCGCCCGGACCAGGGCGCCGTCCCGCGCACCGTGCCGGGACAGCACCCGCACGGTCTCGCGCACCACGGCGGCCCCGTCGCTCAGGAACGCCGACGTGGCCCGGTGCAGCTCCCCGGCCCCGCCCCGCGGCCACGCGAACAGGCCGATGAGCACGCCGATCACCGCGCCGACCGTGACGTCGAGCACCCGGGCCTCGGCCAGCCGCCAGTCGACCGGGGCGAGCTGCGCGAACACCAGGGCGATCGTCACCGTGAACAGTCCCTGACCCCAGGCGGGCCCGAGCAACGGCCCCGCGGCGTTGCCGATCAGCATCACGAGCGGGAGCGCTACGGCGTACACCAGAGGGTCGAGACCGGCGATGAGCACCACCGCGGCCGCCACCGAGCCGAGCACCGTGCCCACCAGGGCGGGCCGCAGCGCGGACCGGGTCTCCGCCGCCGACGTGCGCAGCAGCGTGATGATCGTCAGCAGCACCCAGAAGCCGTGCGACAGGTCGAGCACCCCGGCCAGCACCCGCGCGCAGGCCAGGGCGACGGCCAGCCGCAGCGCGCCCTGGAAATAGACCGAGCGCGGGGTCAGGTGCTCGCGCAGCCGGTGCCACCAGAGGCGCCAGGCGGGCTGGTCCGCGTACCAGTAGCGGTCGGAGCGGTGCACCGGCTCGCCGGCCACGATGCGCAGCTCGGCGACGAGGTTCTTGGTCCATTCGCCCACGCTCAGCGCGTGCGAGCCCAGCCGCAGGAGATCAGGATCAACCCCGTTCGGGTCCGTACGCTCCCGCGCCGCCCGGAAGTCCGCCAGCGCCGCCGCGATGAGGTTCGTGTCGGGCAGCTCCCCGCGGCCCCGCAGACAGTCGGCCGCCGCCTGGGCACACCCCGCCGTCACCCGGATCAGCTCCGCCGCGGCCGCCTTGCCGAGCGCGCCCGCGTCGTCGTGGAAGTAGAGGTCGACCGCGCGCCCCAGGATCAGCCGCGCCGTCCCCGCCGCCGCGCTCAGCGCCCGGTCCCGCCGCCCCGCCGACGCCGGCCGCTGGATCGCCGGCAACCGCGAGGGCCGCAACGCGTCGCTGGCCTCGGTCGCGTCCGGCAACAGCGCCGCCAGCCGCTCCCGCCCGGCCGGGTCACCCGCCCACATCGCCGCCACCGCGCCGAGACATCCGGCAACGGCTTCGACCGCGTCACCCAGCTTCTCCCGGTACGGAACCGGCGTGCGATCGGGCCACAGCCACAGCTCCGCGGCGGCCAGCAGCAGCACGGCCAGGGTCACGCCGGCCAGCCGCCACGGCAGGGCGCCGGGGTCGTACGGCGGGAAACAGGGCAAGATGTAGAGCAGCTGCATGCCGGCGGCCAGCCCCACGAGCCGCGGCCCGCCCACCCCGGCGAAGGGGATCGCGAACCCGAGCACGAACATCCCGGCCGCCGCGGTCCACGTGCTCACGCTCAGCAGCGTGCCCAGCGTCACCAGCACCCAGCACACCGGCAGCACGGCCAGCAACGTCCGCGCCCGCCGCCCGGGACTCCCCCAGATCTGCGAGAGCACGCCGAGCGCGACGACGCCGAAGAGCGCGTACGGGGCCATGGCGGGCTGCTGAAGCCCGTACCGGCAGACGAAGAAGCCCAGGCACGCCACCACCGTGACCCGCCCCGCCCGCCGCACCGGATCCCGCGCCCGCGCCCATCGCATGGTCCGGGAGTGTACGCGCGGCTACCCGGCCGGGGCCGCGCCAAACGGTCCGAAGGGGCCTCTCAGCAGCGACAACTGTCACTCTCACGACGCCGCGCGGCGGTGTAGCGGGCCGTGCCCCGGGTAGCCGACGAGGAACCGTAACTCGAACCCGGAGGATTCAGTGGCTACGAACACCCTGTCCCGTTCCCTGCACGACGTCGGCCTCGCCGCCTGGTTCGGCGGCACGCTCGCCAACGCGGTCGCCCTCAACCCGGCCTCCGCGCAGGCCGACACGGCGGACGGCACCGGCCGCGTCGCGAACACCGGGTGGAACAAGTGGACGCCGGTCAACGCGACCGCGATCGGCGCGCACCTGGCCGGCAGCGTCGGCGAGCTCGTCGGCAACAGCGGCCGGCTGGCCGTGCAGCAGGGCGCCGCCTCGACCGCGCTGGCCAAGACCGGCCTGACCGTGGCCGCGCTGGCCGTGACCGGCTACAGCCGGGTGCTGGGCCGCAAGGTCGCCCAGGACGAGTCGGTGCCCGCACTGGCCGGCACCGAGCCCGCCGCAAGCACCCCGGCCGACGTGGCCAAGGCGCAGAAGCAGCTCTCCGCCCTGCAGTGGGTCGTCCCGGTGCTGACCGGCGCGCTCATCGTCGTCAGCGCGCTGGCCGGCGAGCAGCAGCGGCCGAGCGAGGTGAAGAAGGGCTTCCTGAGCCGCTTCACCCGCTGAATGCTCATGCGCGCAGCGGATCGGACGCGGGCAGCGCGCTGTCTCCTCACCGGTGCAGCAGGTCGGAGGCGGGCAGCGCGAAGTTGATGAACTGCGCCACCCGCTCGGCGACCGGCGGGTCCTGATTGGCCAGCACCGCGACGACGTGCTCCGACCCGGGATAGAGGGTCAGCACGGCGTTCGCCCCCGGGAACCCGCCGGCGCCCCCGATCGACCGGATGCTGTGCACGCTCAGCTCCCCGAAGCCGTACGCCTGCCGCCCGCCGAACCCCGCGTTCACCTTGCCGCTCGTCAGCAGCTCGGTGTGCGCGGCGTCGAGCAGCTCATGGTGCAGCACCGCGAGCACGAACCGCCGCAGATCCCCGGCCGTGGCATACGCACCCCCGGCCGGGTTGCCCCGCACCACGTCGAAGTCGGTGTTCGGCACCCCGTCGTCGCCCGTGTAACCGACGGCGACCTCCGGCTCGGCCCCGATCCCCGACCGGCTCATCCCGGCCGGCCGCAGCACGGCCCTCTCCAGATGCTCGCCATAGCCGCCGGCGACCCGCTCGATGATCGCCCCCAGCAGAATGTAGCCGTAGTTGCTGTAGTCATAGGCACTGCCCGGCTCGAAACTCGGCCGCCGCTCCCCGAACATCCCGATGAACTCCTGCGGCGTCCGAACCTCCGCCCGCCGCTCCCAATAGTCGTCGGTGAAGATGTCTCCGGTCCCGCCGGTGTGCGTCAAAAGGTGATGCACGGTGACCTTCTCCGCCACCTCGGCGTTCGGGTAGTCCGGCAGATGCCGCCCCACCGGATCGCCGGGCGTCACCAGCCCGTCCTGCATGAGCCGCACCACCTGCGTCGCCGTGAAAAGCTTCGTGATCGACCCGACGGAGAACCGCGTCTCCATGCTCACCGGAATCTCCCGCTCCCGGTCGGCCGGCCCGTAAGCCCCCTCGAACAGCACCTCGTCCCGCCGCGTCACGAGCACGGTCCCCGCGAACCGTCCCGCCGCCGACTCCTCCCCCAGAATCGCCGCCAACCTCCGCCGCCAGTCCATAGTGTTCTTTCTAGCGGATGTCGTCCGGGTAGGGCGCGGTCAGCGAGAAGGGTGTGCGTGCCATTTCCAGGATCTCCCCGGGAAACCGGGGCCCCTCGGTGTAGAAACGAGCCCGGGTACGCCCGACCGGGGCGAGCAGCCCGGCGGCGGCCAGGTCCCGCAGGTCCCGCTGCGCCTGCTGCAGCGTGAGCCCCTCGGCCTGCTCATATCGCGTACGCCGGACCCGGCCCCCGATGGCCACGTCATGCAACGCCGAGACAACGCGATCGTCCAGCCCTGTCTTTCCGGCAAAACCGGCGAGCTGGTCCCAGACCGCGGCGGACTTGTCCATCCGGCGCTGCACTGTCTGCGCCTGCTGGTGATAGGCGGTCAAGTTGAAGCGGACCCACCCCGACACGTCCTGGTCCGGCTGATAGACGGGACCCCGCCGTTGCAGCTCACGGTAGTACTCCCAGGTGTTGCCCGGCCGGCCGAGCCACGCCTCGATCGAGGAGAACTCCGGGGCGAGGACACCCTCCCGGGCGATCAGAAGAGTCTGCAGCGACCGCGACATCCGCCCGTTGCCGTCCGCCCACGGATGGATCGACACCAGATGGAGGTGGGCCATGGCCGCGCGGATCAGCGGATGCGTGTCGTCGGCTGCGTTGAGCCAGGCGACCAGCTCTGCCATGAGCTCCGGCACGTCGGCCGCGCCGGGCGCCGTGTACGCCGCCACCTCGGGGTCGCGCGGATCGGTGACGTAGACCTGGCCGGCACGCCACTGTCCGGCCAGCTTGTTCCGGGCGTGGCGGTGCCCCTGCAACATCCAGTGCAGAGCATTGAGCAGACCCTTGCTGTACTCGAAGTCGGCGGCGTCGTGCAGCGACTGCACGTACGTCATCATGCGCTGGTAGGCGAGCGTCTCCTCGCGGTTCTCGTCGGACACGTCGACGTCCCGCTCGCCGTCCATGAGGTCCTGCACATCCTGCGTGCTGACCCGGAACCCCTCGATGGAGTTCGACGCGGCAACAGCATCAGCCGTCAGGAATTTCCGCAGCCCCGATGTCCACTTTCCCGGCCGGGCCTGGACTTGATGACGGAGCCGATCGCGCATCTCTTCAATGTCCGTCAGCACGGTACGGTCGGCAGCAGCCAGCGTAGGAGTCGGGAAAAGCACCTCTCGATGATAGAATGACGCAATCATTACGTCAATCGACCCGCGATGGCCCCGCCCCAAATCATCCGGACGGGGCCGCGAGCGATCGGTCAGACGGCGAAGCCGCGGTGGCGGCGGACCAGCTTGCGGAGCATGAAGACCGTCTGGGCGATCGTGGCCAGGTAGAGGACCGGCCAGCCCAGGGACAGGATCGCCGACTGGACGCCGACGCTCTGCTGGGTCCAGGCGTAGATGGCGCCGCCCAGGACGGCGACCAGGACGACGAGGGGCATGACGTAGGCGGAGCCCTTGCCCTTCTCGGCGTTGGCCTGGGCGGCCCAGTTGTCCTTGTCGGTCTGGGCCAGGAACTGGGTCCAGGCGGAGACGAAGTGGCCCATGCGGATCCACATGTAGAGCTCGGCCGGGACGATCAGGGCCGCGTACAGCAGATCGCTCGCGCTCTTGTCCTTCATGGCCAGGGCCAGGCGCAGGTTGAGGAGGGCGGCGACGGCCGGCGGGATGAGCCAGATCGGGTTGAAGACGAAGGCGTGGATGGACAGGGCGGCCACGAGCAGCAGGATGAAGCCGAGGCGGGAGGCGATGTTGAAGACCATGGCGATGTTCTCGTACCAGCGCAGGCGCAGGTTGGGGTGCAGCGGCTGGCCCTTGTTGTCGCCGCGCTGACCGGGCCAGAAGAGGTCGATGGCGCCGAAGTTCCACTTGACCTGCTGGCCGTGCAACGCCCGGAGGTTCGTCATCGGGCCGACGTAGGCGCGGGCGGTGGCGCTGATCTTCGTACTGAAACCGGCGTCCTTGATCTGCAGCGAGAGCTTGCTGTCCTCGACCTCGCTGTCGCGCACCCAGGGGGCCTGCTGGTGGTGGCGGATCATGACCGTCTCCAGCGCGCGGATGCTGAAGAGGCTGCACTGCCCGCCGAGGACGGCCATGTTGCGGCCGCGCAGCAGGTTGTCCATGTTGAACGCGGCGAACTGCGCGCGCTGTCCGGCCACCAGGAAGCGCGCCATCAGGCCCTTGCGGTTCTTGTCGATGCTGTAGATGGCGCTGAGCCCGCCGATGCGCGGGTCGTCGGTCATCTCCAGCTCGAGGCGCTCGACGGTGTCGCGGGCGAGTGTCGTGTCGCCGTCGACGCCGAGGATGTAGTCGAAGCCGCGGGACAGGAAGTAGCCGTAGTTGAGCGCCCCGACCTTCTTGTCGGGGTTGACGCCCATGTCGTGCACATGGACCGTCGTAACGAAGTCCTCACCTTTGACCGTACGGGTGTGCCGGCCCTCGAAGCTCCGCGCGATCTCGGGCGTGTCGTCGTCGGTGTTGTTGATGATGACGTGGATGACGTCGGGCAGCCGGGTCTGCGCCAGCAGGCTCTTGAGGACGTCGGCGATCGTCTCCTGCTCGTTGTAACAGGGGATGATGCAGCTGATGGTCGCGTTGCGCGGGGTGGCGGCGGCGACCGCGGCGATCTCCCCGGCGGCGGTCTCGACGGCCTCGAGCTCCAGCAGCTGGGGTACGGCCGGCGGCAGCGCCAGTGGTCCCGCCTTGGCACTGCGCGGCACCAGGATCTGGCGGTCGGTGGCCCGGCGCAGGCCGGGACTGGTCTCGGACATCAGCTGGCACCATTCGTGAGCAGCGGCAGGGTCAGGGTGTCGAGCGCGGTGGAGCGGTAGTAGCTGTTCGACTTCGGGGCGGTCTCCACGAGCAGGTCCATCCGGAAGCTGAGCGTGAGCGTCTTCGCCCCCGCCGTGGCGGCCGGGACGACGACCACGGTGTTGTAGGGGTACGGCGGGGTGACGTCGAACTTGCCGTTGTCGGTGGCGACGTTCGCCCGCTTGGTCCCGTCGTCCTGGGTCACCTGGAACGTGCTCACGGACACCCGGTGGGTGCTGTCCGCGTCCTCGATGTGCGCGGCGACATTGATCGTCTTGAGCGAGTCCGCGGTGTAGAGCTTCGCGTTGTCCGAGGTCCAGTAGGTCAGCGCGACCGAGAAGTTGCCCTGGTCGATGCGATGCGTGACCGTGCCCGTGTCGAGGGGGCCGCTGGGGCGTACGGGCGCCTTGGGGGTGGCACTGGCCTTGGCCGTCGGCGCAGCGGAGGGAGAGGCCTTGACGCCGAGCGACTTGCTGCTGCTGGTGAGCTCGCTGAGGCTGGTGCAGCCGGTGAGGCCGGCACACAGCACGGTGGCGGCCAGGCCGGCGGCCACAGGTCGGGGGAAGCGCACAGGTGGGGCCCTTCGCGTCGGAACGGGGTCGACCGTGCCTGTCGGCGGGGCCCTCCGGCAGCTGAGCGTTCCTGAGCGAAGGTTGAGGCAACCGATACGGTGATCGAATGGTTGCGGCCCTGGAGCTTTATCTCGACGTCGACGCCACCCGGCGGCTCCGGACGCTGTGGCGCGCACTGGAGGCCGAGGGCATCCCCACGATGGGGTCCCTGCACGAGAAGCACCGCCCGCACCTGTCCCTGGCGGCGGCGCGCACCCTCGACCCCTCAGCGGTGGCGAAGGCGCTCGACGGCCTGCCCGTGGCCCGGGAGCTGACGCTCGACCTGGACTTCACGGGACAGTTCGTCGGCCGGGTGCTGTGGCTCGGCGTCACGCCGACGGCCGAGCTGCTCGGCCATCACCAGGCCGTGCACGAGCGGCTGGCGGCGGGCGGCGTGGAGGTGTGGGAGCACTACCGGCCGGGGCGCTGGATCCCCCACTGCACGGTGTCGCTGCGCGTGCCCAACCCGATGATGGCCCAGGCCGTCCGCCGCTGCCTGGAGATCCTTCCGGTACGCGCCCACGTGGCGGGCGCGGCCGTCGCCGACCACGCCAACGACATCGCGTACCCGCTGACCTAACGCCGGGCCAGCCGGCGCTCCCCGGAGGCGCCGGTGACATAGGGCAGGTTGTAGTGCGCGAAGACCCCCGGCTCGTCCGCGGCGGTCAGCTCGCCGTCGAGGTCGATGCTCGGCGCGTCCCCGACCAGCTTCTTGCCGTAGCGCACGCGCACCGCGCTCGGCAGCACCGTCGCCCCGTCCACCGGCACGAACGCCAGCCGGTGCCGCCCGATGATGCCCACCTTCACGGTCACGAAGGCCGGCTGGTCGGTGGCCGTGTCGACGTACACCGCCTCGAGGTCGCCGATCTTGTCGCCGTCGGGGTCGATGACCTTCTCCCCGCGCCAGTCGCGCAGGTTCTCAGCAGGGAACATGCTCCTCAAGTGCCCGGACGGCCCCGCGCGAAACGCTGCACCAGCCTGTGGGTCAATCGAGCGCATCGGCAAGCGCCTGCGGAAGGTCGAACTTACGCCGTTCCAGCTCAGATAGGGGACGCGTTGTGTGTGTCGCCCGAACGGTTGAGCCCGGCGGCGGCAGGCGCCACGTGAGGACAGCTCCCTCGCGCGTCACGGCGACCAGATCGTCGTCCCAGCGGAGGCCTCGGACGTCGTCGGCGGGTGTCATCGGCAGCGTGGCGATGCGCTGGGTGAGATCCCCGTCCCACAGGTCGAGGCCACCTTCTTTGTACCTGCACGCCACCCACCGGGCCCGGGCATGGAAGCAGAAGCAGGACACCGCCCGATCCAGCTGCCCGCGGGGCCGCTCCGACTTCGGCTCGAAGATGTAAAGCCTTCGGGAGGACGAAAGGGCCAGCCGCATGCCATCGTCGGACCAGCACAGCCCACGCACCACCTCATGGGCGATACGCCATCTTCGGCATGGATCGCCGGTATCGGCGTAGTAGGTGACGAGATCGTCGCCGTCCACGGTCGCGATGAAACGGCCGTCGGGTGACCAGGCCACCCAGCCTTCGAGATGGGTGGAAGCTGCTATGTCGCGCAAGACGTGACCTGACTGCACATCACAAATGCTCACGGAGGAGGCCCGCCGGTAACCCGCGAAACCGCGCCGTGCCGCCGCTATGCGACTGGAGTCGGGCGACCACGATAGATCACCTCCCTCGCAGTCCGCGTTGATCGTCCGGAGTTGGGCGCCGGAGAAGGAATCCCATATGACGATCTGGCGGCCGTCCGATCCTGCGATGAGGCGCCCCGACGGGGACCATTTGGCTGATCCGCGCTGCCGGTGGTGAGTGGCCGGCCGCGGCGGGGTGTGCAGGACCGTCGGCATCCGGTTTGTCGAGACAATGCACGGCGGCCCCGATCTCGACCACGTCACGGCCCTGTCCCGGCCGGGACTCCACGAAATGCCCTCGACGTCACCCGGCGGCGGGAAGGGACCGTCACGCCACCCCTGCGGTGCCGGCCAGCGAGACCATCGAGCTCTCGGATCGCCCCTGGCCTCGAGTGCCTCGCTGTTCAGAAACACCTCTCGTGTAGCCGAGGCCGTGGAAGGAGGATGTTCGACAACCTTGCGGAAGGTGCTGGACCCATCGGCACCAATCTCACGAATCATCGAGCCGTCGGCGGACCATACGATGCCGGACGCGGATGAGGTCCGGTACACGGCCAGAACCTGCCCGACGGAGGTCAAGACCCGCACGACTCTTCCGTCACGGCCGTCGCCGAAAGCCACCAACAGAAAATCACTTGTCGGCGACCACTCGACCGTCCGGCCACCAAGCGCGCTGCCCACCTCGTCGGCGAAGACCACCTCGGGTTGCGGCATCCACCGCCAGACGGCCATATGGCCATTGTCGATCACGGCTAGGAACCGTTTGTCGGGCGACCAGGTCAGCTGAGAGTTCGGGCCCAACGCGATCCGAATTAGCCGCCGTAAAGCCACCTCGCCTTCCACCTTCCAGATCTCCATGCTGGAGGCGGAGGCGACCGTGAACACCGTGTCGCCGATCCATCGCAACGCCTCGGGGGCCGCGACTTCGGTTCGGCCGATCTCGTGGAGGCGCTTCTCGCCGGCCAGTTGGTGCAGCTCGATCGCGCCGACGGTCGATACGAGCACCGCATACCTGCCGTCGCGGCTGATGGCAGTGGTGCTTTCGATGTCGTCGGGGTGCAGCAGCAAGGTTTCCAGCAGACTTCCGGCCTTGTCCCACCGGCAAAGACGCCCGCGCTTGTCCACCGTCACAAACGAGCCGTCCGCGCACAGTACGCCCGAGGTCACAGCGGCGGCGTGACCAATCATCAGGCGTCGCCGACCAGGCTCTGCGGTGAAGCCCCACAGGGTCAGTTCAGCGATGCGTGAAGGGAAGATCTCGTCGATGGCTGCCGCCACGATGGCCGTCGCCAACCCGGGATCCTCGGCGAAAACGTCCTGTGCCGCCAAGGCCACACGATCAGAGCGATCGCTGAGGCGGCGGTTCTCGGCGGCGCGCGAAGCACGCAAGAAGTCCGCTAAGCGACCGGAATGAGCCAGCGCCTCGACGCACGCTTCGGCCTGCCGCAGGGTTCGGCCGCGTATGAGGTCGTGCTCGCTGCGAGCGGCCCACCATTCGGAGGCTCGCTCTTCGAGCAACCCGACCTGCCGCAATTGATGCTTGTGCCGAGAGACCATCTCGGACAACGTGCCCCACTGGCGGAAGACGGCATCATGAGCGAACTGGAATGCGGTGCCATCCGCGGCATCGACGAGGAGCCGGGCCTGACGAAACTCTTCCACCACGGCCAGCGACGCAGCGTTCAGGTGCTTGCGAAGAACCCTGCTCCGCACGAAGTCGCCGTTCTCATAGCTGACAAACCTCAGCAGGGTCGCTTCCACCGGCGCCGCGGAGGACAGCCGCCGATGGACTTCGTCCGCCTGCTCGGCGATCGCACCGGGCACCCGGCCGGCGTTCTTGTACGCGGTGTGCGTGACAGTGCCGTCACCGATCTCCGAGAAGAGGCGCTGCAGCAGAAGACCCAGCAGCGGGAGCGCGTCCCCCACTGTGGCCTCGGCCACCATGACGTCGACCAGACCCGTTTCGAACGTCATGCCGGCCGCAGCTGCGGGCTTCTCGATCGCCTCCCGGACGTAGCGAGGTTCCAGGGGACCGATCGGGACAGGCTGTTGGAAGAGAGCGGGTTCGGCATCGGCCGCCGCGGCGAGATACTCCGGCCGGATCGCGGCAACGACATGCATCCGAGGCTGCACTTCGAGCAAGCGTCGCAGCAGCGTGAGGAAAGGCGCGGCGTCGGCGACGACCGCTGCGGCGAACACCTCCTCCAACTGGTCGATGACCAGGAGAGTATTGCGCCGGCCGCCCTGCACGATCCGTGACGACAGCGGGGACACGTCCCGGACGCGATCGCCGGCAGCTGCACGTAACGCGCCGGCCAGCGCAGCGGCGTCCGCTTCGACGACGGCCCCGGCTAGGGAGCGGAAGACATCATTCCCGGGCAACACAGGCCCCAGCACTTGCCATCCGGATCCCATGGCCGGGATCAGACCCGCTTGCAGTACCGACGATTTGCCGCTACCCGACGGGCCTACCAGGGCGACGAAGCGCTGAGCCGGCCCGATTCCGGATCCCTCCAGTCGTTCACGCAGAGCAGCGGTCTCGCCGTCACGGCCGCAGAAGACACTTTCGTGATCCTTGTCGAAGGCGGCCAGTCCCGGGTACGGATTACCGCTGACCCAGGTGACAACGGTCCGGCGCCTGCGCCACCACACCCAGGCAGCCCATGCGCCGATGGAAGCGGGCACCCAGACGTAGGGATATGCCGTCAGGGGCCGGAGTGGTCCCCACCAGCTCGACGTCTCAGCCGTCAACAGGTTGATCGCGAACCCGAAGAACACACTGAGCAGCAATGGGCTCAGTTCCACGGCGGCGCCGTCTTTGCGCAAGCCGCCTCCTCACGGGCGCGAGGCAAGCACCAAGGCACGAACTTGTTTCCCCACGCTAGGCCGAGTGTCCAGATCAGCTCAAGAACGCCGGTGTGCCACCCGCTCAGAACTTGAGGCAGATGAACGGCCCGCGCACGCCGGCGCTGAACCGTTCGGCGGCGCCCAGGGCGCGGAGGACGCGCTTGCGGGGGCCGAGGCTGGTGCCCGCCGTCGCGTACAGGGCGCCGAGCGCGAGTTCGTCGCCGCAGCCGACCGCGGCGAAGCCGTCCGCCGCCTGGGCCACCTGGTAGTCGTCGTGCACCGTGAACAGCCGCCCCTTCACCCCGACCAGGAAGGTGCCGCCCTCCTCCCGGTCGTTCTCCTTACGGGCCCAGCCGCCGGTCTTGAGGCACTCGCGCAGCGCGTCCACGAACACCGTGGACATGAACGCCTCGAGATCGCCGGCGGGCTTGGGCAGCGTCAGGGAGTAGCGCAGCAGCTGACCCATCCGGAACGACGTCGTGAAGCCGAACAGGTACTTGTCCTTCCGGAACACCTTCTCGTCGGCCCGGACGGTCAGCGAATAGCCCGAGACCCCCGCGCTGTCGCCGCCGATGAAGACCCTGCCGCCCTGCTCGACCCCGACGATCGCTGTCATGACGATGACCATGGCAGGTCGCCCGGGCCGGGCAGGGCGTGCAGTCCAGATCCCGACACGCGGGCCGGGGTCAGCTCGCCAGGAAGCGGCGGACCTCGGTGAGGATCGACGTGTCGGTCAGGTAGGTGATGTGGTTCTCGCAGGCGACGTAGTTGTTGGTCGCGCCGCTCAGGGTGGTGCTCGTGTAGGGCAGGATGACGCCGTCGCACGGGGAGTACCAGGTGGCGTAGCGGGTGGGCGCCGGCGTCTCGTCGCCCGCGGAGATCGTGCGGATGAAGGAGGAGCCCGGGTACATCTGCTGGCACGTGACGAAGGTCAGGCAGGCGCCCGCGGCGGTGGTGCCGTGGTTGGCGCCGGCCAGGGAGGCGACGTGGTCGACGTAGGCCGCGCCGCCGAGTTGCTTGACGTACCACTGGGTGACGAGGCCGCCCATGGAGTGGTTGACGATGTCGACCTTGGCGGCGCCGGTGCGGCTGCGGACCGAGGCGACATAGGAGGCCAGGCCCTGGGCGTTGGTGATGTTGTTGCCGTAGGAGTTGTACTCGTAGGCGTACAGGTCGCTGCTGCTGTAGCCGCCCGCGCGGAAGAGGGCGATGGCGCTGGTCCAGTTCGAGGCGCTGCCCGTGTAGCCGTGGACGAAGACGACGGGCGTCCCCGGGGCGGCCGCGGCGGGTCCGGCGGGGAGGGCGACGAGGGTGACGAGCCCGGCGAGCAGGGCGGTGACGAGTGCGAGCATCCGGCGCAAGGGGAACCTCCTGAGGGGATCGCGTCCTCGCAGCGTCGGCCCGTAACGGAAATGACACATCGGTGAAATCACCGGCCTTCCGTTCCGGGGCCGAAGCATCGACACTGGTCGACATGGCACCTGCACGCTTCGTGCAAAAACATCCGGCGGACCCGGCCCGCCTGCTGCGCCGGGCCAAGGCCGTCACGGGTACGGACGAAGCCCTCGCCGCCGCCCTGCGCGCCCTCGCCGCCCGGACTCCCCCGGCGACGGCCGCCACCGCGCTGCGCCACGCCGCCCGGGTCACCGCGGACCCGCGTACCAGGGAAAACGCTCTTGTCTCGGCCGCCCGGCAGACGTGGCTGGCGGGTGCGCCCGGCCCCGCCACCGCCCTGTTGCGCGAGGCCGGACCGCGCGCCCGCACCCGGCTCGTCGCCGCGGAGATCGCGCTGCACACCGGGCCCGGCGGCGCCGACGAGCTGATCGCGGCGGCCGTGCAGCTGCCGCCCGGCCCGGCCGTCGAGGCGCTGCTGCACGCGGCGGACGCCCTGCACCGCGCTGGGGACGACCGGCGGTTCGCGGAGGTGGCCCGCCTCGTCCTCGCCCGCCACCCCGAGCCGACGCCGGCCGCCGAGCTGGTCGCCGGGCTCGCCGCGCTGTGCCGGGACGACCAGGCCACCGGCTTCGCGCACCTGCGGGCGGCGCAGGCCCGGGCCGCGGCGACCGGGCAGGACCTCGTGCCGGGCTCGACCGCCGCGGTGCTGACCGGCGCCGACGGGCTGCCGCTGGCCAGCCGGGCCGTCCGCCTGATCCGGCAGCGCGGCGAGACGGCCCTGCTCCCCCGCGCCCTGGAGGCGGCCGCCTTCGCCGCGCTCGCGACCGGCCGGCACGACGCCGCCACCACGGCCGCCACCGAGGGGGCCGAGCTGGCGGCCCGCACCGGCCAGACCGCCCTCGCCGAGGTGCACCTGGGCATCCTCGCGGTGCTCGCCGCCCTGGCCGGAGATCGAGAGACCACCCTTCATCGCGTACGCCAGTCAGGTGCGCAGGACAGCACCACCGGCCCGGGCTCGGCGCGCGCCCTGTGTCAATGGGCGCTGGCCGTGCTCGACCTGATCGACGGCCGGGCGGCGGCCGCGGCCGGACGGCTCGCCGGGCTCGTGGTCACCCCGTCCGGGCACGGCAACGCAGTGCTCCAGGTGGCGGCCACCCCGCACCTGGTCGAGGCGGCTCTGAACGAGGTGCCCGCCGGGGTGCTCGGGCCGTTCGAACGCTGGACGACGGCGACCGGCCGCGCGCCGTGGCTGGCCCTGCGCGCCCGGTGCCGGGCCCTGCTGGCGACCGATCCGGGCGACGCCGACGACCTGTTCCGGGAGGCACTGGCGGAGCACGACCGCGGCGACACCGACTATGCCCGGGCGCACACCGAGCTCCTGTACGGCCGGCATCTGCGCGCCCACCGCCGCCCCGCCGACGCCCGCGAGCACCTGCGGCGCGCCACCGACACGTTCACGTTGCTCGGGGCGGGGCCGTGGGCGGGACAGGCGGCGGCGGAGCTGCGGGCGGCCGGGGCGGCGGCTCCGGGCGTACGCGGGAATCTGACCGCGCAGCAGGAGCGGATCGCCCGCCTGGCCGCCGACGGGGCCACCACCCGGGAGATCGCGCAGCAGCTCGTCCTCAGCCCGCGCACCGTGGACCACCATCTACGCAACGTGTTCGCGCGGCTGGGCGTCCGCTCCCGCACCGAGCTGGCCCGCCGACTTCCATTGACGGAGCCGTGACGCGCCGTCAATCATGATCACCGTGACCGACTACGACGCGATCCTCGTCCCGGGCGGCGGGCTGACCCCCGACGGCCGCCCGGCCCCCTGGGTCCGGGCCCGCCTCGACCAGGCGATCCGCCGCTGGTCCGGCCAGCCGATCATCGCCCTGAGCGCCGGCACCACCCACAAGCCGCCGCCCCGGGACGCCCGCGGCTTCCCGATCTTCGAGGCGGTCGCCAGCAGCCGCTACCTGCAGGAGCAAGGCATCCCCGGCGAGGTCCTCTACAGCGAGACCGCCTCCTACGACACGATCGGCAACGCCTACTTCGCCCGCGTCGTCCACACCGGCCCCATGGGCATCCGCCGCCCGCTGGTCATCACCTCCGAGTTCCACCTCGCCCGCACCCGCGCCGTCTTCGACTGGATCTTCGGCCTCCCCGGCACGACCTACAGCCTCCTGTACGAATCCGTCCCCGACGCGGGCCTCGACGGCGTCGCCCTCCGAGCCCGCGTCGAGCGCGAACGCCTGGCCCTGACCAATGTGTTCAGCCTCCGCCAGTCGCTGACCAGCCTGCCGGAGCTGCACCGGTGGCTCTTCACATCGCACTCCGCCTACACGGCCGCCCCCTTCACCCCCGCAGCCGGCGCGGCAGGCGGCACCTACTGAGGGACGCGTCAATTCCGGTCGCCCGCGAACCGGGCCAGCGCCAGCAGGAGTCCGACGCTGCCGGCGAAGGCAGCACCGCCGGTGAGGACAGCCGAAGGCACGTTGTTGCCTGCCGCGAGGGACAGCATCCCCGCGGCTGCGCCGATGACAAGGGCCAGTATCAGGACGACTGCCACCTGACGCCGGCGGCTGCGTTCCGTCAGTACTTGCGGTCTTCGGTCGATCATGGCGAACCACCCCAGGGAGACAAGAGACGACATGGTCAGCGTCTATTCGCCGCCGATGAATTTCCACGCCAATTCACATTGCGGCAGAGGATCACGTTGCGTGACGTTTCAGCCGTATGGCAAGCTGAGGTACAGCCATCAGCCGTACAGCAGGTGATGAACGTGCCGCATCGCGGATCATGAGAAGGTCGAATAGTTGCGGCGAGTCTTGGCCGATATTCCACGATCCTCAGTCTGGTTGAATAGGGTCTGATAGTGACTACGCCATCTCCGGGACGCTTCGGCGCCCTGCAGCCGATCGCCAACAAATGTGCCAGCAGCTCCTGCCCCACCGTTTATCGAAGTGACACTCCGGGGGTCCTGGTGGTCCAGGGGTTCTCGGTCACGCCGCAGGAGGCGGGCTTGGACGTTCCGGACGGGGAGATGCTGATCGAGATTCCCGTCGAGCTGCTGCGAGAAGCCGCTCGCCATCTCTGAGCCCGGTTCAGCTGCGACGTCCGCGAGGGGGTGATCCGTGTCGCCCGGATCAGAGCCCCCCGCGGAGCCGGAAGAAAGTGTCGGCGCCGCCTTGGCGCGACTGCGGCACTCGCAAGGTCTCACCGGCGCCGACCTGGCCGCGCGCGTCGGCATGAGTCAGCCGAAGATCTCCCGCCTCGAACGGGGCGTGGCCGTGCCCGACCCCGAGGACGTCCGCCGGATCGCGCGGGCCCTCGGCGCCAGCGAGCGAGAAGCGAACTCCCTGGTGGAGCGGGCGGAACGGCCGCACAGCCACATGACGGACTGGCGTCCGGAGGCGGGTGGGCTCGCCACGCGGCAAGTGTCCGTGGCGCGGTGGGAGGCGACGGCGAGGGAGATCAGGGACTTCGAACCCGCCGTCGTCCCGGGGCTGCTGCAGACGAGTGGCTACGCCCGCGCCATGCTGCTCGGGTTCCAGCAGCTGCACGAGATCGACACGCCGGACGAGGCGCACCGCGCAGTGCCGGCTGCCGTGACCGAGCGGATTCGCCGGCAGGAGATCCTCACCGACACCGCCAAATCCTTTCACATCGTCTTCACCGAGACGGTCCTCAGCTATGCGATCTGCCCGCCGACGGAGATGATCGCGCAGATCGGCCGGGTGCGCGAAGTCGCGCGTCAGGACAACGTGGACCTCCGCGTCATCACTGCCGACACATCGATCGCCATTCCGCCGGTGCACGGATTCGTGCTTTTCGACGACACCATGGTCGTGGTCGACGCGTTCAACACCGGCCTGATCTCGCGGAGCCGCAAGGACACGCGGAGCTATCGCCGGGTCTTCGACCTGTTCGAAAACTCCGCGGGCGCCGTCGATCCGACCCTCGACAAGTACGAGGAGCTTTACGTCCGGCGTTTGCGCGGATAGCCGTCAGGCGGCGCGCGGGAGGGGGCCGGGGAGGGACAGGGTCAGGCGGTCGAGGTGGTCGGCGTCGGGAGCGTACCTGGCGTGCAGGGAGAGGGTACGCAGCTGCCAGCGGTCCTCGGGGCCGGTCTGCGCGGGGCCGCCGAGGGCCGACCACATGGCGGCGCGGCGCGGGACCGGGCCCGCTCCGGCGGGGAGTTCGCCGTGGTACGGGGTGAACGGGCCGGGCGTGAAGTGCAGGACCACCGTGGTGATCAGGCCGGCCGGGCCGGTGTGGACCTCGACGCCGGTGTGGCGGGCGGTCGCGCGGCCGGGGCGGGGCGTCAGCCCGTACTCCGCGCAGAGGCGGCGGATGCCGGGGTCGCGGGCCGGGCGGCCCAGCACCAGGGCCAGGTCCGGGCGGCCGACGCGGCGGGCAGGGACGGCCGTGCTCAGGTGGGCCATGGTCGACATCTCCGGGAGAGGGCTGTGCCCGCACCACCGTAGGCCGGGCACGCCACCGGCTCAAGACGGTCCCACCCGCAGGGGGTCACCCGGGAGATCCTTTCGGCGGTGTTGGCCCGCGCGTCATGGCGCCGTTGCTCGCGTGTCGCGCGGGTGACCTGGACTCTCACGCGGGGACGCCCGGCGACCGTCGCTCGGGGTGGTCCCGTGGAGGAGACGTGGCTGACCGCCGACAGGTCCTGCGCATCGGGGCGCTCGCCGCCGGGGCGCCGGCCGTGCTGGGCGCCACCGGGGGTCCCGCGCTCGCGGGCGGCTCGCACGAGCGGAGGGGCAGCCTGGTGATCGGTCACCGGGGCGCCTCCGGTTACCGGCCCGAGCACACCCTGGCGTCCTACGAGCTGGCCGCCCGGATGGGCGCCGACTTCATCGAGCCCGACCTGGTGTCCACCAAGGATCACGTGCTCGTCTGCCGGCACGAGCCGGAGATCGGCGGGACGACCGACGTCGGCTCGCGGCCCGAGTTCGCCTCGCGCAAGCGCACGGTGACCCTGGACGGCGTGGCGGTCACCGGCTGGTGGACCCAGGACTTCACGCTCGCCGAGCTGAGGACCCTGCGGGCCAAGGAGCGCATTCCCGCCGTACGCCAGCACAACACCCTCTACGACGGCCTGTTCCCGGTGCCGACCTTCCAGGAGGTCCTCGACCTGCGCGAGAAGCTGTCGGACGAACTCGACCGGGAGATCGGCGTCTATCCGGAGACCAAGCACCCGACGTTCTTCCGCAAGCTCGGGCTGGATCTGGAGACCCCGCTGGTCAAGGCCCTCCGCCGGGCCGGGCTGGACCGCAAGGACGCCAAGGTCTTCGTCCAGTCCTTCGAGGCGGCCAACCTCGAGGCCCTCAACGACGACTTCAAGCTCCGGGCCCCGCTCGTCTTCCTGACCAGCGCCGCCGGCACGCCCTTCAACGACCCCAAGCCGTACGCCGAGTACCTCACGCCGGCCGGCCTGAAGGCCCTGTCCCGCTATGTCGACGGCATCGGCCCGGAGAAGAACCAGATCATCCCCCGGACCGCCGCCGACACCCTCGGCGAGCCGACGAGCCTGGTCCGCGACGCGCACGCCGCCGGCATCAAGGTCATGCCGTACACGTTCCGTGCCGAGAACCAGTTCCTGCCCGCCGACTACCGCGTGGGCACCGACCCGACGGCGTACGGCCGGGCGATCGACGAGCAGGTCACCTTCCTGCGTACGGGTCTCGACGGCCTCTTCACCGACCAGGCCGACATCGGCGTCCTGGCCCGCGGCATCGCCTTCGCCCGCGTCTGAGCACGCCCCCGGGCCCGCCGGCCGAAAAAGCGCGAGCCGGCGGGCCCGGGTCGTCAGTCGGTGCTGTCGGTCACCGTCCCGGCGGCCGCGCCGATGTCGGGGCCGAACTGCAGGGACACCACCTCGGGCCCCTCGGCCACGGCGTCGGTCACCGTCGGGACCTCGACGTCGGCGGTGAGCTCCCCGGCGTACACGAAGGTGTAAGCGACCGCGCCCGTCTGCGACAGCGGCCGTTCCGGCTCGGGCCGCTCCGCGGAGTTGAGCCAGAACCAGTCGGGGTCGACGTCCAGGGTCGACAGCTCGGTCCCGGCGGCGGGCGGTTCGAACTCGCCGGCCACCAGGATCACCGACTCCGCGGCGGTGGACAGCGTCGCGCGCCAGCTCAGCGTGCCGCCCTCGGCGACCGTGCCCGCGACCGGGGCGAGGCTGATCTCCGGCGCCGGGTCGTCGTTGACCACGCTGACCGTGCCCTGGAAGTCGCCGACGACCAGGCCCCGTTCCGCCTTGGCGAGCACGCGCAGCTCCTCGCCCTCGCCGTAGAGGGTGTCGCCCGTGACCTCGACCGGCACCTCGATGAGACGCTCGCCGGGCTCGACGGTCTCGGTCCACACCTTGCTCTCGTAGGTGGACGTGTCGAACAGAGCCAGCCGCACCCGTCCGCCGCCGTCGCCGGTCACCCTGACCGGCACTTCATACGTACGGCTGCCCGAGTCGCCCTCGGTCACCGAGAGGCCGCCGATGTCGATGCGCGGCAGGGAGCGCGCCCGCGGGTCGGGAGTGCCCGGCCGGTAGCCCCACGCGTCGAGCAGCCACGCCTGGCCGGCCGGGGTGCGCGGGGTCAGTTCGAGGCTCGTCAGGGTGCCCCGGAAGCCGCGCAACGGCACCCGTACCTCCTGGGCCCAGAGCCCCACTGTCGACTCGGTGCCGGGCAGTCCGTCGGCGCCGATGTCCCCGAGCGTGGTGCGCCGGCCGGAGCGGTCCACGACGGTCACACCGAACCGGGTGCCCGTCGAGTTCGGCGGCACGATCAGCCGCAGCGCGAGGTCCCGGGAGCCGCCGAGCGTCACCGGCCGGGCGGGCGTGAGGGTCAGTGGCGTCCCCGTCGCCGACCAGCGCAGCTCGGCGGCGTAGCGACCCGGTTCGGGGATCACCTGCCGGAAGGGGGTGAAGTGCAGGGACTGGTTGCGGCCGGCCAGCGACTTCACGCAGTAGTCCGCGGGTTCGTACGTGACCTGCTCGCAGATTCTCGCGCCGCCGCCGGCGGCGACGGCCGGGTCCGGCAGGACCGCGGCCTTGCGGGCGCCGCCGAGGGCGTGGGTGAGCACGTGCGCCGGGTCCGCCGACGGGGCGCGGACGCCGCTGCCGTCGAGCAGCGGCAGCATCCGGTCGTCGCCGGCGAACAGCCGGGCGGCAGCCGCGATGTACGTGGCGCCGGCGTTCTGCTGCTGCCGCGCGGTCAGCCGGGTGGGCGCCGCCGTGCCGCACACCGCGTCCTCCGGGTCGACGAACTGCCAGTCGTCGAAGGAGGTCGCGACCGACTGGCCGGGGGTCCACTCGGTGTTGAAGTAGTTGTGGTTGGCGCCGACGACGTACACCGAGCTGTGCAGGGCCGTGCCGGTGCTGACCCCGCGGGTCGCGTCGGTGACCATCTGGCCTTCCAGGTTCGCGACGTCGCCGTCGCAGCCGGGCAGGATCGTGACGGATGGGACGTCCGGGACCGGGTTCTGCCCGACCATGGTGGGGCCGATCAGCAGCATCCCGCGGATCGTCCAGCGGGCCTTCCGCGAGGAGCCCGGCGGCGGGGTGAGCGAGTCCATCGCCGCCCGGTTGACGCCCTCACCGCCCCGCGAGTGTCCCATGAGGAAGACGGTGCCCAGGTCGGCGCGGGGCACGGCCCGCACGATCGCGGGCGCTGCCGCCCGGCCGGCGCCGGCCCAGTCCGCCCAGAGTGCGAGATGCCGCCGTACGAGCGACGACCGTCCCTGCGCCCCGCCGTCCTCCAGCTCCCCGTCCTGTCCGTTGATGCCGTTCGCCGCGATCGACACGGTGATCCAGCCCTGCGAGGCGAGCAGCCGTTGCGCCTGGAGATAGCCCCGGTGACTCGGGATCGGCTGCGAGCCGGCGGGGCACGGCCAGTCCACGACCCACTCGTCGCCGCTGTAACAGGTCATGTGCCGCCCGTGCAGGAACAACGCCAGTGGCCGCCGGCCCGGGGCGTTCCTCGGGGCGACCACCACGGCTTGCATCTCGATCGGTGCGGCGAAGCCGGGCAGGGTGACGGAGGCGAGCCGGTACTCGCCCTCGGCCGTCCGATAGCGCCCTCGCACGCCCGGGTCGGCGGTGTGCGCCGGGAGCGTGGCCGGGGTGCTGACGGCCTGCTTCGTCCGGGGCTGCGGCACCGGGCCGGTCCGGTCGAGGCGGCGGCCGGCCGCGCGTACCGAGAGATCGGTCAGGCTCGGCACCTGGCCGACGCCGAGCCGGAAGGTCTTGTGGTCGGGGGTGAAGCGGGGCACGCCGAGCCGGCGCTCCCCCGCGTAGAACTCCACGACGGCGTCGCCGGGCGGCACCTGCCGCCCGGCCCGCCAGACCAGCTGGCCCTGCTCGATCGACCAGCCGTCGGGCAGCGCGGCCCCGGCCGGCGGCGGGCCGGGCTCGGGAGTGGCCGAGGCCTGCGTCGCACCACTGAGCACCAGCGCCCCCGCGAGCGCCGCGACGAGCAGTCTCCGGATCGACATACCTCGTGTCTAGCCGATGGCGCGACAGGTTTCGATCCCGTTCGGGCTCGATGCAGGCGAAAGAGCAGCTCAGGCGCGGCAAAGACGGGCGGTGACCCGGGTCCGGCCGTAGGTGACGTCGGCGCGGTAGCCGGCGGGAGCGGTCACGTGCGCGAACCGGCCGGTGACGCGGCGGGCGGTCAGCACGGTGGCCGGCGTGGCGGCGGTCAGGGCCAGGGTGCCGCCCAGCTCGGCGTGGCCGGCCACGTCGAGACGGCCGGTCAGGGCGCCGCCGCGCTGCCGGTAGTCGCCGTGGACGCGCAGGGTGCCCGCCGGCTGCAGCGTGCCGCCGGTCACGGTGACGTCGCCGGTGCCGAGGGTGGCCGCGACCAGGGTGCCCGCCTGGAGCAGGGTGCCGCCCCGGTAGGTCGTGGCGCCGGTCAGGGTCAGGGTGCCGGTGCCGCGCTTGACGAGCCTGCCCCGGCCGGTGATGTCGTTGCGCCAGGTGCCGGCGACGTCCATGGTGACCGTAACGTCGTGGTCGAAGGCGCCGTAGCCGTCCGCCGCGGCGAAGAGGTCGAGGCGGCCCCACAGCTCCGGGCCGTCGAGCAGCGGATAGCCGGACGGCACGGCCGTCGTGCGCAGGACCTCGCGGCGCTGGGCCGGCGAGAGGTAGGGGAACAGGGTCTCCAGGAGCACTTCAGCCCCCTGCGGTACGACCATCGGGGCGTCCCGCCGGCCGGTGCGCGGCAGCCCGTACGTGAGCCGGGGCTCAACGATGCGCCGGTTCGCGCGCCGGTCGGCGTACTCGTCGGGGCCCTTTCCGGCGGCGGGCAGCAGGACGTCGATCGCCTGGCGACGGGCGGCTGCCTTGAGGGCCCCGTTGGCCGGGTCGGCAAGCGTCGCGGCGGCCAGGGCGGTAGCGAGGATCCGGCCGCCGATGACGTCGACCGGCGAGTGCATGCCGGCGACGATGCGCGTGTCGCTGAGATCGAAGGCGGCCGTGACGAGCTGCTGGAAGCGCTCGGGGATCGCGTACGCGAAAGCCAGCGCGGCCAGATGGAAAGCGTTGGTGTGCCCGCTGGGGAAACCCCCGTCGTCGGCCGGGGTGGTGCTGCGCTGGCGCAGCAGCGTGGGCACGACCTGGACCGGGGAGTCGTAGACCGGGTAGCCGAACGCGTCCACAGCGCCCGTGTCCACGACCTCGCTGCCGGCCGTCATCCGCCACGGGCGCGGGTACTGGTAGGCGGCCTTGCTCGGGTTGCCGGACGCGTAGGGCCCGCGCACAGTGTTGACCAGCGTCACCACCTGGCCGAGCGGCGAGTCGGGCGACCCGGCCCCGAGCGCCGAGCCCGCGGGCGCCCCGGCCGGCACGGCGTCGTCGATCTTGGTCGCGGGGGTGGTCGCGGGCGCGGTGGTGATGCCGGTGACGGCCTGGGCGATCGACTTGTACGGCGCCGCGAGCGCCCCGAGCCCGGCGATGGCCGCGTAACTCTGGTGCTGCCGGTCCTGCACGAACGCGCGGTCGGCCTGGGCGCGCGTGCGGGTCTTCGTGACTCGGGTGACGTACCGCATGCTGGCGTGCAGGGTGGCCGGATCGAGCACCGTGCCGGTGTCCCAGGTGGCGCCGGTCCGCCAGACGCGCTGCATCCCGGAGAGGACGCGCACGGCGGCGTTGGTCTCCGCCGTGAGGTTCGCCGTGACGTTCGACCGGTAGTCGGCGACGAAGGGCAGGCTCGCGGCGGCCGCGGGCAGGCCCCGCAGGATCGCGGGCCCGGCCACGACACCGGCGGTCGCGGCGACGGCGGCCCGCAGCAGGGTACGACGGTTCAGCAGCAGATCGGACACGCCACCAAGATCATCGACCGGGATGGCGCCCCGGCGAACGGCACATGGCGATCGGCCGGACAGTGAGCGACGGACCCGGCCCGGGGAGGGCTGTAAGTGGCATCCCGGATGTGATCGGCGGCCGGGCCGATCCGTGGCTGCCCGGCCGGCCGCGCGAGCTCATGGTCTCGGTCTGGTACCCGGCGTGCGGCGGAGGCGGACCCACCGCCGAGTACGTGACCCCGCGGGGCGAGCAGCTGGGCCGGCGGGTGCAGCCGCTCTCCGGCACGCGGTGCCTGGAGATCACCCGGGCGTACGTCGCCGCGTTCGTCGACCGGCACCTGCGGAACCGGCCGGGACCGTGGCCGCACTACGCCGAGGTGGTCACACAAAGGCGCTGAGCCCGGTGACCGCCCGCCCGACGATCATCGTGTTGATCTCGCGGGTGCCCTCGTACGAGTACAGCGCCTCGGCGTCCGCGACGAAGCGGCCGATGTCGTAGTCGAGCACGATGCCGTTGCCCGCCAGCAGCTCCCGCGCCCAGCCGACGACCTCGCGCATCCGGGTCGTCGTGTACGCCTTCGCCAGCGCCGAGTGCTCGTCCCTGAAGTCGCCGGCGTCCTGGAGCTGGGCCAGCCGGACGACCATGCCGAGCGAGCCGGTGAGGTTGCCGAGCATGCGGACGAGCAGATCCTGGACCAGCTGGAACTTGCCGATCGGGCGGCCGAACTGCTCGCGTTCCCGGGCGTAGTTCAGGGCGATCTCGTACGCGGCGAGCATCACGCCGACGGCCTCCCAGGCCACGCCGCTGCGGGTGGCACGCAACACCTTGGCCGTGTCCTTGAAGGTGGCGGCACCACGCAGGCGGTTCGGGTCCCCCACGACGCAATCCTCGAGGACGATGTCGGCGTTCTGCACGATGCGGAGCGCGATCTTGTTCTCGATCTTGGTGGCGGTGAAGCCGGGGGTGCCCTTCTCGACGACGAAGCCCTTGACCTGATTGTCGTCGACGTCACGGGCCCAGACGACGGTCAGATCCGCGAACGTGCCGTTGCCGATCCAGCGTTTCGCGCCGTTGAGGATCCACCGGTCGCCGTCGCGCCGGGCCGTCGTGCGCAGGCCGGCTGCCACGTCCGAGCCGCCCGTCGGCTCGGTCAGTGCGAAAGCACCGATCTTGTCGAAGGAACGCATCGACGGCAGCCAGCGCTCCTTCTGCGAAGGGGAGCCACAGGTCTCGATGCTGCCCATGGCCAGCCCCGCGTGCACCCCGTAGAAGGTCGCCATCGACGCGTCGGCGCGCGCCATCTCCAGGGACAGCCAGCCCGAGAGCAGGTTCGACTGGTCCGTGCCGGCGATGCCCAGGTCCGCGTACCCCTTGATCAGGTCGTGCGGGAAGCTGGCGCGCGACCAGTGCTCGTTGGCGATCGGGACGACCTGGGTGGCGAGGAACTCGCGCACCCGCGCGACGACGTCCGCCTCGGCGGGCGCGAGCAGGTCCTGGAAGCGGTAAAGGTCACCCGTCAGCATGACGGACCCATACCCGCGAACGGGCTCACTAGACTTCGGCCTCATGCTCACCATGCAGGACGCGCTCGCCCGCCTCACGGCGTACTGGACCGGCCAGGGATGCCTGGTCGTCCAGCCGATGAACACGGAGGTCGGCGCGGGCACGCTCAACCCGGCCACCTTCCTGCGGGTGCTGGGCCCGGAGCCGTGGCGCGTGGTCTACACCGAGCCTTCGGTACGCCCGGACGACTCCCGTTACGGCGAGAACCCGAACCGCCTGCAGACCCACACGCAGCTCCAGGTGATCCTGAAGCCCGACCCCGGCAACTCGCAGGAGCTCTATCTGGGCAGCCTCGAAGCGCTGGGCATCGATGTCAAGGCCCACGACGTGCGGTTCGTCGAGGACAACTGGGCCGCCCCGGCGATGGGCGCGTGGGGGCTGGGCTGGGAGGTGTGGCTCGACGGGCTGGAGATCACCCAGTTCACCTACTTCCAGCAGGCGGGCGGGGTCGAGCTCGACCCGGTCAGCGTCGAGATCACCTACGGCATCGAGCGCATCATCATGGCGCTGCAGGGCAAGACCCACTTCAAGGACATCGAGTACGCCGCCGGCGTCAGCTACGGCGAGGTGTTCGGCCAGTCCGAGTACGAGATGTCGCGCTACTACCTCGACGACGCCGACGTGGCGGCCAACCGCCAGCTGCTCGAGCTGTACGCGGCGGAGGCGCAGCGGCTCATCGACGAGGGCCTGCCCGTGCCCGCCCACACGTACGTGCTGAAGTGCTCGCACGCCTTCAACGTCCTCGACTCCCGGGGCGCCGTGTCGACCGCCGACCGGGCCGCCGAGTTCGCCCGGATGCGCCGCCTCGCCGGGGACGTGGCCCGGCTCTGGGTGGCGCGCCGGGACGAGCTGGGTCATCCGCTCGGCGAGTCGGAGCCGTTGCCCGAGGCGATCGCGCCGGCGGCGTCCACCCCGGCGAGCGACCGGCCGCGGACGCTGGTCTTCGAGATCGGCACCGAGGAGCTCCCGCCGTCCGAGGCGCGCGCCGCCCGCTCGTGGTTGCGGAACGAACTCTCGGAGCAGCTGGACAAGACCCGGCTCGCGCACGGCACCGTGACGATCCATGCCACCCCCCGGCGGCTCGTCGCGGTGGTGCCCGGCGTCGCCGCGCGTGAGGAGGACTACACGCAGACGGTGAAGGGCCCGAAGACCACCGCGCCCGAGAAGGCGAAGGAAGGCTTCGCGCGCTCGCAGGGCGTACCCGTGGCTGCTCTCGAGGTCGAAGCCGGGGCCTTCGTCGTGCGCAAGCAGGTGACCGGCGGCGCGGCGCTCGACGTGCTCGCGCCGGTGCTGGCCAAGGCCGTCAGTGGGCTGCGCGCCGCGAAGAACATGCGCTGGAACGACCCCCGGCTGGCCTTCACCCGCCCGATCCGCTGGCTCCTCGCGCTCTGGGGCGACGACGTCGTGCCGGTCGCGGTGGGTGCGCTCGAGGCCGGCCGCGAGACCCGGATTCTGCGTACGGCGGCCGAGCCGGTGCTCCGCGTCGCGTCGGCCGAGACGTTCGTGGAGACCATCTCCGTCAACGGCATCGTCGCCGACCCGGACGACCGCCGCGAGCTGATCGTCTCCGGCGCGCAGGAGCTCGTCCACGGCGAGGGCCGCATCGACGTCGCCGGCGAGAGCGCGCTGATCGACCAGATCACCTATCTCGTGGAGCAGCCCACGCCGCTGCTCGGCCGCTTCGACGAGCGCTATCTCGAGCTGCCCGACGCCGTGCTGACCACGGTGATGCGCAAGCACCAGCGCTACCTGCCGGTGCTCGGCGACGACGGCGAGCTGCTGCCCATGTTCGTCACCGTGGCCAACGGCCCGGTTGACACCGACCTGGTCCGCGAGGGCAACGAGGCGGTGCTGCGGGCCCGCTACGAGGACGCGGCCTTCTTCTACCGCGCCGACCGCGGCACCCCGATCCCCGAGCTGCGCGACCGGTTGCAGCGCCTCACGTTCACCGACAAGCTCGGCTCGATGGCCGACCGCGCGACCCGCATCGACTCGCTCACCGGCCTGCTCGCCTCGGCCGCCGGGGTCAGCCGCGCCCACGACACCGTGGCCGACCGGGCCGGCGAGCTCGTCAAGTTCGACCTCGGCTCCCAGCTCGTCACCGAGATGACCAGCCTGGCCGGCGTCATGGCCCGCGACTACGCCCTCCACGCGGGCGAGCACCCGGCCGTCGCGCAGGCCGTCTACGAGGCCGAGCTGCCGCGCTCCGCCGGGGACGCCCTGCCCGAGTCCGTACCCGGGGCGTTGCTGTCCCTGGCCGACCGCCTCGACCTGCTCGCCGGCCTGGCCGCGACGGTGGGCCTGCCGACCGGCAGCAGCGACCCCTTCGCCGTCCGCCGCGCCGCGCTGGGCCTGCTCGCCGTGCACCGCGCCCACCCCGACCTGGCCCGGCTCAGCCTCTTCGACGGCCTCAAGTGGGCCGCGTCGCTGCAGCCGGTCGCGGTCGACGAGACGGTCCTCGCCGGCATCCGCGAGTTCCTGACCCGCCGCCTCGAGCAGATCCTCACCGAGGAGGGCCACCCCGTCGACCGGGTCCGCGCCGTGCTGCCCCAGGCCGGCCGCCCCGCCGTCGCCGACCGGCTGCTCGCCCAGCTCGGCCGCCTGGTCTCCGAGGACGGATTCCGGGCCCTCGCCGAGGCCATCCAACGCGCCCGCCGCATCGTCCCCGAGGGCACCCCGGCCACCTACGACGCCGCCGTCCTCAAGGAGCCCGCCGAGCTGGCCCTGCACGAGGCCGTCACCGAGGTCGCCACGACCATGGACCTGGCCCCCGACCTGGGCCGCTTCACCGTCCAGGCCGCACCGATCGTGGCGCCGGTGCACCGCTTCTTCACCGACGTCTTCGTGATGGACGACGACCCGGCGGTCCGGGCCGCCCGCCTCGGCCTGCTGGCCGCCGTTCGCGACCTCGGCGCCGGCATGATCGACTGGCCGCAGCTCAAGCTCTGACCCCCCGCCGGCCTGTCGTGCCGGCCACCGCCAGGAAGGACCCGCGCCGATGATCCAGCCGCTGATCGACACGTTCTTCGCGGCCTTCGCCACGGGCCCGGACTGCGCGGCCCGCCTCGACGCATTGCCGGCCCTCTTCCTCCCGCAAGCCCTCATCGTCCGCCCCGGTCTCGCCGTCGACACCGTCGACTCCTTCATCGCTCCGAGACGCACCCTCCTGACCGGCGGCGGCCTGACCTCGTTCCGCGAGTGGGAGGTGACGGGAACGACCACAGTGGTGGGCGACATCGCGCAACACCTGTGCACGTACGCGAAGGAAGGCGTCCGGGACGGCAAGCCCTTCACCGGCAGCGGCACCAAGATGCTCCAGCTCGTCCGCACGCCCCAGGGCTGGCGCATAGCCGCCCTCTCCTGGCACGACGACTGACGCCCGCCGCCGATCCGAGCAGTCGATCGGCCCATCAGCGCAGCAGGTGACGAACTAGCCGGCTCCGGCGAGTCGGAGCGGGGTGAGCACCCGGGCGAGCACGTCGTCCTCGCGGGCGGGTCCGTCCTGGCGGGAGTCGGTGGACACGACGCGGTGGTCGCCGAGGACGAAGAGGTGGCCCGGCGGGACGGTGGTGGGCGCGCATTCCGTGCGGTCCTCGGCCGGGTTGCCGGGGAGGTAGGGCTCGTCGACCGCGACGCCGTCGCGCCAGACGTGGCCGGCTCGGCACTCGATGTGGTCGCCGGGGAGGCCGATCACTCGTTTGACGCGCTCGGAGCCGCCGGGGCCGGCGAGCACGACGATGTCGCCCCGGTGGAGGCCGGTGAGCCGGAAGCCGGCCTTGTCGACGAGGAAGCGGTCGGACACCCGCAGGGTCGGCTCCATGCTGCCGCTCGGCATCATGCGCACCGACAGGACGAACTGGTTGACCAGCAGCCCGGCGCCGGCTGCGACGAGGGCGCCGGTCAGGGCGTGGCGGGCGATCCGGTCGTACAGGGGAAGGGCCCGGACCCGTCGCCGGCGCTCGCGCCACACCGTGCGCACCCCACCGGCGGCCCAGCGCACCGCCTCGAGATCGCCGCGCGTCTCGCCGAACTCGGCCAGCACGGCCTCGCCCCACTCCCCGCCGCGCTCGCGCCGCCCGCGCACCGCCACCACGAGCATGCCCCGCGCCAACCGCCGCACCCAGCTCACGCCGCACCGCCCGCCGGCCGGGGCCGGGCCGCCGGCGCGGGACGCTGCCGCGACGCCGCGGCGGCCACGCGCTGCCCGGCCAGGGCGATGCCGTCGGCGGTCAGCCGGTAGGTGTGCCGCGGCGGGCGCCCCGGCTCGTCCGACGGCTCCCACCCGGTCTCGAGCAGCCGCTGCTCGCTGAGCCGCATGAGGATCGGATAGAGCGTGCCCGAGGCGAGCGCGGTCTCCTTGCTCAGCTCGTAGCCGTAACGCCAGCGCGGCGGGTCGGCGAGCAGGGCCTCGAAGAGCCGCAACGTCTGCGGCGAGGAGTGCGGGACTCTCGGCATGCGGAAACTCTACATAACTCGACTATGCCGGTCCAGCCGGGATCAGCGGAACGAGAAGCGGCGCTTCTTCGGCTTCCGGCCGAACAGGCTCTGCACGGTGTCGGCGCCCTGTCGCAGGTAGCGGGTGCCCCGGTTCGCGCCGTGCCGGGCCTCGATCCGGTCGCTGAGCTTCCGGGCGCCCGCGGCGGCCAGCGGGACCACGATCGCCGCGATGGCGTACCGGCGGATCAGGTTGATCAAAAACGGCATGTCGTCTCCTCAGAAAGGTGTGCCCCCTCTGATTACCCACCGCTACGCCCGCCACACGGGGTCACTGCTTGACCGCGATCGTCTGCACCGCCGACCAGCCGCCCTCGGTCACGATCTCGTACTTGTCGTCGACCCGGACGTCGGTGTGCGCGCCGTGCAGCGAGAACACGCCCGAGTCGCCCTCCGGCGTGAGCCGCCACCGCTGGTCGGCCCGGCCCGGCTCGCACGGCGTCATCCGCAGCTCGGTCTCGGCCACGTCGGTGACGCAGGTCTCCGCCCCGGAGGCGGCGACGATGACGACACTGTTCCTGTTCGCCTCGCTGCGCTTGGCGACCTGGGCGGGATCGATCCGCAGGCGGTCGGTCTCGGTGACCGACGTTCCCGTGTACGCGAGGGAGCCGTCCGGCTGCGCGTCGAGGTACCGCACCGGGCCCGCGTCGGGCGGGCTGGTGAGCACGACCGGCACGCCCAGATCGATGTCGAAACTCTCCAGCTGGGACAGATCCGCGTCGACCAGCTTGGCGGCGCGGGCCGTGGTCCTGCTGGGCGTGGGCGCGGGAGTGGCCGCCTCCGGGAGCTCGCCCCGGTCCACGAGACTGTACTTGTCGGCGAACCGCCCCTCGCCCACCTCGGTCACGCTCGACCGCTTGGCATCCTCGTCCCAGAGCAGCCAGCCGCCCTCGGTCGCGATGCTGTAGAGCGGCCGCCCCTTGTCGTCCTGCTCCCCGGTGTCCCGCAACGAGAAGAGCCGCCCCGGCGTGGGCGTGCAGGCGGTGCTCACCACGGGCCAGATGTCGTCGCCGCGCTGGACGCCGAGACAGCGGTCCGGCCCGGCGAACGACTCCCCGGCCAGCGAGCGGATCATGTAGTCGACGCCGACCGGCTCCAGCACGAACTCCGACGCGGAGCCCGTACCGTCGCCGACCGTCAGCTCCTGCCTCGCGTCGTCCATCGTGAAGTAGCGCCCCGACTCCCGCAGCCGGATCGAGAAGCGCCGCTGCCCGGCCAGGATGCCGGTGGCCGCGTCCCGGGCCGCCGGTCCGGCCGTCTCCGCCATTCCTGTCGTGACAGCGGTCCGCGAGTCGCCGCCGGTCAGACCCACCTCGTGTCCGGCCACCAGTCCCCCCGCCCCGAGCACCATCGCGCCCACGGCGATGGCACCCGCCCGGAGCCGACGGCGACTCGGAGCCGCCGGAGCTACGACCACGGTGTCATCGGCCGGCGGAAGGACCGGGCCCGGAGTCACGGCCGCCACCGGCCGCGACGACGTGTCGAGCAGCGCGTCCAGCAGCTCCCGCGCCGACGGCCGCTCCCCCGGATACTTCGCCAGCGACCGGGCCACCAGCTCCCGCAACGGCCCCGGCACCCCGGTCAGCTCCGGCGGCTGCGTCATGATGCGCACCGCCGTCGCCGCGGGCGAGTCGGCGCCGAACGGGGTGCGGCCGGTCGCCGCGTACGCCACCACGGCCCCCCACGCGAACACGTCCGCCGCCGCGGTCACCTCGGTCCCGTACGCCGGCTCGAACCGCTCCGGCGCCATGTACGCGACCGTGCCCACCATCTGATCCGTACGCGTGTGCCGGCTCGTCGCCTCGAACGCCCGCGCGATCCCGAAGTCGATCACCTTGATGCCGCCCGGGGCGATCAGCACGTTGCCGGGCTTGAGGTCGCGATGGATGACCCCGGCGCCGTGGATGGCCGTGAGCGCCGTGGCGATGCCGACGGCCACGCTGTGCAACGCCGGCCCGGCCAGGGGCCCCCGCTCGCGCACCAGCGTGGACAGTGACGGCCCGTCCACGTATTCGACGACCAGGTAGGGCGGCTCGTGCTCGGGGTCGGCGTCGAGCACGGCGGCGGTCGAGAAGGGCGGCACCTGCTGGGCCCGGCGCACCTCGCTGCGGAAGCGCCCCCGGAACTCGGGGTCGCCGGCGAACTCGGGCCGCACCACCTTGACGGCCACCCGGGCCCCGCCCGGCCCGCGCCCGAGATAGACCGACCCCATCCCGCCCTGGCCGAGCCGCCCGAGCAGCTCGTAGTCGCCGAGCCGGGTCGGGTCGCCTGGGGACAACGGCATACTCATCGGGGCCGAAGCCTACCCAGCCCGGGCAGAGGTGTCGATCGGCTCAAGCGGGCTGGATCCAGTCGAGGGTGCGTTCGACCGCGCGCTTCCAGTTGGTGTATTCCTTGGCGCGGTGCCCGGGATCCATGGCCGGCAGCCACTGGCCGGCGCGGTGCCAGTTGTGGCGGAGGTCCTCGAGGTCCGGCCAGTAACCGACGGCCAGTCCGGCCGCGTAGGCCGCGCCCAGTGACACCGTCTCGGCGGCGAGGGGGCGGACGACCGGCACGTCGAGGACGTCCGCGATGCCCTGCATCAGCAGGTTGTCCGCGGTCATGCCGCCGTCCACCTTGAGCGTCTTGAGGGTGAGGCCGGAGTCGGCGTTCATGGCGTCGACGACTTCGCGGGTCTGCCAGGCGGTCGCCTCGAGCACGGCGCGGGCCAGGTGACCCTTGGTGATGTAGGAGGTCAGGCCCACGATGACGCCGCGCGCCTCGGAGCGCCAGTGCGGGGCGTAGAGCCCGGAGAAGGCCGGGACGATGTAGCAGCCGCCGTTGTCCTGGACGGTGCGGGCGAGAGTCTCGATCTCGGGGGCGCTGGCGATGAGCTCCAGCTGGTCGCGGAACCACTGGACCAGCGACCCGGTGATGGCGATCGAGCCTTCGAGGGCGTAGACGGCCGGCGCGCCGCCGATCTGGTACGCGACCGTCGTGAGCAGGCCGTGCTCCGAGCGTACGAGATCGGTGCCGGTGTTGAGCAGCAGGAACGAGCCGGTGCCGTACGTGCACTTGGCCTCGCCGGGCGTGAAGCAGGTCTGCCCGAACAGCGCCGCCTGCTGGTCACCGAGGGCAGCCCCGATCCGTACGCCGGGAAAGGCCGCCGTGGCCGTGCCCAGCTCCGCGATCGAGGGGTGCACCGTGGGCAGCATGGCGCGGGGGATGTCGAAGAACGCCAGCGCGGATGGGGACCAATCGAGGGTGTGGATGTCGAGCAGATTGGTGCGCGACGCGTTGGTGACGTCGGTGACGTGCAGGCCCCCGGTCAGGTTCCAGATGAGCCAGGTCTCCATCGTGCCGAAGAGGATCTCGCCGCGTGCGGCCCGCGCCCGCAGCCCCGGCGTGTGGTCGAGGATCCACCGGATGCGCGGCCCGGAGAAATAGGTCGCCAGGGGAAGAGCAGCAGCCTCCTGTACGGCAGCAGCGCCGGACGCTTCCTTGAGAACAGACACCAGGGAGTCTGTCCGCGTGTCCTGCCACACGAGCGCCCGCCCGACGGGGACGCCGGTGCGCCTGTCCCACAGCACGGTCGTCTCGCGCTGGTTGGCGATGCCGACGGCGGCGACCTGGTCCACGGTGATGCCGGCGCGGCGCAGGGCGAGGGGCGCGAGCCGTTCCACGTTGCGCCAGATCTCGGCGGCGTCGTGCTCGACCCAGCCGGGCTTCGGGAAGTACTGCTTGTGCTCCTGCTGCGCGAGCGAGACGAGCTGCCCGCGCCGGTCGAAGACGATGCACCGGGTCGAGGTCGTCCCCTGATCGATGGCGACCACGTAACGATCGGTCACGACACCCCCCAGCCGAGGTCGCGGGAGATCGCGCGGGCGGCGTTGCGCACATATCCGACGAGGCGGGCTTGTGGCTTGTAGCGGCTGTCGCACAACCGCTCGACCCGCCCGGAGATGCCGATCGCGCCCACCACGAGGCCGCCGTAGCCCCGGATCGGCGCGGCGATGGCGGCCTCCCCGAGGGTCAGCTCCTCGATGTCGGCGGCCCAGCCGTTCTCCCGTACGCGATCAAGCTCCGCGGGCAGATCCCGCAGAGCGACCGTCCGCCGGGTGAAGCCGTCCACCGACGACGGAAGCGGCGCCGCGCGATAGGCGAGCAGCACCTTGCCCAGCGCGGTCGCGTGCAGCGGCAGCAGCGTGCCGATGTCGAGGGTCTGGAACGTGTCGTCGGGGCGGAAGACGTGGTGCACGACGAGGACCCTCCCTTCGAGGACCGTGCCGATGCGGACGGCCTCGCCGGACCGTGCCGCCAGGGGGTCCGCCCAGTTGATCGAGCGGGACCGCAGCTCGTTGATGTCCAGATAGCTCGTGCCCAGGTGCAGCAGGGCCGCCCCGAGCTGGTAGTGGCCCGACGAGCGGTCCTGCTCGACGAACCCCACGTGCTGCAGCGTGCGCAGAATGCCGTGCACTGTGCCCTTCGCGAGGTCGAGCGAGCGGGCGATGTCGGCGAGGGCCAGATGCCCGGGCCCGCCGGCCAGCATCCGCAGGATCGCGGCGGCCCGCTCGATCGACTGCACCGTTCCAGGCACGTTACGGACTCTATGCCCCGGTGTTACGAAGCAACAGTGGTTGATGTTCGACAATGCCGAACGCCGTTCATTGCCCGGCCCCGGGACGAAAAATAGCTTCGGGTCATGGCAGCAATACGGAAAGTCCCGGGACTCGCGGGTGAGCTGGCCGCGGAGTTCGCCGGAACCATGATCCTCATTCTCTTCGGCGTCGGTGTCGTCGCCCAGGTCGCCGGCGGGGGCATCGGCGACCACGACAGCATCGCCTGGGCCTGGGGCCTGGGCGTCATGCTGGGGGTCTACGTCGCCGGGCGCATCAGCGGCGCCCACCTCAACCCCGCGGTCACCATCGCGCTCGCGGCCTTCAAGGGCTTCTCGTGGCGCAAGGTGCTTCCCTACTCGCTCGCGCAGTTCCTGGGCGCGTTCGTCGCCGCGCTGATCGTGCGGTGGAACTACACCGAGGTCCTGCACGCGGCCGACCCCGGCCTGACCGTCAAGACCCAGGGCGTCTTCTCCACCCTGCCCGGCAACGGCACGCTGCCGGTCAGCGAGTGGGGCGCCCTGCGCGACCAGGTGATCGGCACGGCCATCCTGCTCTTCCTCATCCTGGCCATCACCGACGCCGCCGGCACTCCCCCGGCCGCCAACCTCGCCCCCTTCGTCATCGGCCTGCTGATCGTGGGCATCGGCATGGCGTGGGGCACGAACGCCGGATACGCCATCAACCCCGCCCGCGACTTCGGGCCCCGCCTGGCCAGCTTCTTCACCGGCTACGGGGGCGCCTTCCGGGACCAGACGGGGTACCTGTACTTCTGGATACCGATCGTCGGCCCGATCGTCGGCGGCCTCCTCGGCGCCGGGCTCTACCAGGCACTGATCGGACGGTTCCTGCCGTCCGACCAGCCGCCGGAGCCGGGCCGCATCCCGACCCAGGACACACCCGAGACCGTGGAGGCACGCCGTGGCTGACTTCGTCGGCGCAGTCGATCAGGGCACGACCAGCACCCGCTTCATGATCTTCGATCACGGCGGCAACGAGGTCGCGCGTCACCAGCTGGAGCACGAGCAGATCCTCCCGCAGGCCGGGTGGGTCGAGCACAACCCGATCGAGATCGCCGAGCGGACCACGTCGGTCATCCGCACGGCCATGCAGAAGGCCAACCTGCAGGCCACCGATCTGGCCGCCCTGGGCATCACGAACCAGCGCGAGACCACGGTGGTGTGGGACCGGACGACCGGGCGGCCCTACTACAACGCGATCGTGTGGCAGGACACGCGTACCGACCGGATCGCCTCCGCCCTCGACCGCGACGGGCGCGGGGACGTCATCCGCCGCAAGGCCGGCCTGCCCCCGGCGACGTACTTCTCCGGCGGCAAGATCCAGTGGATCCTCGAGAACGTCGACGGGGTCCGCGAGGCGGCCGAGCGCGGCGACGCGATCTTCGGCAACACCGACAGCTGGCTGCTGTGGCACATGACCGGCGGCGTCGACGGCGGCAACCACATCACCGACGTCACCAACGCCAGCCGCACGATGCTGATGAACCTCGAGACCCTCGACTGGGACGACGAGCTGCTGGGGTTCTTCGACATCCCGCGGCAGATGCTCCCCGAGATCCGGCCGTCGTCCGACCCCAACACCTACGGGGTCGCGCGCTGGCCCGGTCCGCTGGGCGGCGAGGTCCCGCTGACGGGTGATCTCGGGGACCAGCAGGCGGCGACGGTGGGCCAGGTCTGCTTCAACGTCGGCGAGGCCAAGAACACGTACGGCACGGGCAACTTCATGCTGCTCAACACCGGCACCGAGCTCGTACGCTCGGAGAACGGCCTGCTCACGACGGTCTGCTACAAGTTCGGGGACGCCGCGCCGGTCTACGCCCTGGAAGGCTCGATCGCCGTGACCGGCTCGGCCGTCCAGTGGCTGCGCGACCAGCTGCACATCATCAAGTCCGCCGACGAGAGCGAATCCCTCGCCCGGCAGGTCAGCGACAACGGCGGCGTCTACTTCGTGCCGGCGTTCTCGGGACTCTTCGCCCCGTACTGGCGCTCGGACGCCCGCGGCGCCATCGTGGGCCTGTCCCGCTACAACACCGACGCGCACATCGCCCGGGCCACCCTCGAGTCGATCTGCTACCAGACCCGCGACGTGGTCGACGCCATGGCGCAGGACTCGGGGGTGACGCTGGACGTGCTCAAGGTCGACGGCGGCATCACCGTCAACAACTTGTGCATGCAGATCCAGGCGGACGTCCTCGGCGTACCGGTGAGCCGGCCGGTCGTGGCCGAGACCACCGCGCTCGGGGCCGCGTACGCCGCCGGTCTCGCCGTCGGTTTCTGGAAGTCGACCGACGAACTGCGCGAGAACTGGAACGAATCGCAGCGCTGGCAGCCCGCATGGTCGGGCGAGCAGCGGGAAGACGGCTACGGACGCTGGAAGAAGGCGGTCCAGCGCACTCTCGATTGGGTCGACGTTGACTGACAACTCGCTCTCGCCCTCGGCGCGCGAGGCCGCCTTGACGGCTCTCGCCGACAAAGAGGTCGACGTGCTCGTCGTGGGTGGTGGCGTGGTGGGCGCGGGCTGCGCTCTCGACGCCGTCACCCGCGGCCTGTCCGTCGGCCTGGTGGAGGCGCGCGACTTCGCGTCGGGCACCTCCAGCCGGTCCAGCAAGCTCATCCACGGCGGCCTGCGCTACCTGGAGATGCTGGACTTCGGCCTGGTGCACGAGGCCCTGCGGGAACGCGGGCTGCTGCTGCAGCGGCTCGCCCCCCATCTCGTACGGCCGGTGCCGTTCCTCTATCCGCTCAAGCACCGCGTCTGGGAGCGCCTGTACGCGGGCACCGGCGTGCAGCTCTACGACTTCATGGCCACCACGAAGAGCGGCCTCCCCCGGCATCGCAACCTCACTCGCCGCGGCGCGTTGCGGGTGGCCCCGGCGCTCAAGAAGGACGCCCTGGTCGGGGCGCTGCAGTACTACGACGCGCAGGTCGACGACGCCCGGCACACCATGTTCCTGGCGCGCACGGCCGCCGCGTACGGGGCCCACGTCGCCTCGCGCGCCCGCGTCGTCGGCTTCCTGCGCGAGGGGGAACGCGTCACCGGCGCGCGGGTGCACGATCTCGAGCACGACCGGACGTACGAGATCCGCGCCCAGCAGGTCGTCAACGCGACCGGCGTCTGGACCGACGACACGCAGGCCCTGGTCGGCGAGCGCGGCCAGTTCCACGTGCGCGCGAGCAAGGGGATCCACCTGGTCGTGCCGCGCGACCGCATCCAGTCCACCACGGGCCTGATCATGCGTACGCCCACCAGCGTGCTCTTCGTCATCCCCTGGGGCCGGCACTGGATCGTGGGCACCACCGACACCGACTGGGAGCTCGACAAGGCGCACCCCGCGGCGTCGAGCACGGACATCGACTACCTGCTGGCCCAGGTCAACGAGCATCTGGCCACGCCGCTGTCCCGCTCCGACGTGCAAGGTGTCTACGCCGGGCTGCGCCCCCTGCTCTCGGGCGAGTCGGAGTCCACCTCCCAGCTGTCCCGCGAGCACACCGTGGGCAGCCCCGTCCCCGGCCTGGTGGTCGTGGCCGGCGGCAAGTACACCACCTATCGGGTCATGGCCCGCGACGCCGTCGACGCCGCGGTCCACGGTCTCGGCCGCTCGGTCCCCCGCTCCTGCACGGAACGGGTGCCCCTGCTCGGCGCCGAGGGCTACACCGCCCTGTGGAACCGCCGCCGCGTGCTGGCGGCCGAGTCGGGCCTGCACGTGGCCCGGATCGAGCACCTGCTCGGCCGCTACGGCTCGCTGGTCAGCGAGGTCCTGGACCTGATCCGCGCGGACCCGGCGCTGGGCGAGCCGCTGGAGGGAGCCACCGACTATCTGCGGGCCGAGATCGCCTACGCGGCCGCCGCCGAGGGCGCCCGCCACCTGGAGGACGTCCTCACCCGCCGCACCCGCGTCTCCATCGAGACCTTCGACCGCGGCGCGGCGGCAGCAGCTCCGGCCGCCGAACTGATGGGCGCGGTCCTCGGTTGGTCCAAGGAGCAACGCGACCGCGAGGCCGAGCACTACCGCCTGCGCGTCGAGGCCGAACGCGCCTCCCAGGAACAACCCGACGACGAGACCGCGGACGCCGCCCGCCTGGGCGCCCCCGAGATCGTCCCGCTGCAGACGGCCTGAACCGTGCGCCCGGGCCGGCTCATCCGGCCCGGGCCCGCTCAGCGCAGCCGCCATCAAACAGCCTGTGGGCACGCTGTTGCATTAGGCAAGATTCTGCATGCAACACATTCCCGAAAATGCATTCTCCGCCATGACGTTCGATCGAGTGAAGATCGATCACAACCAGGAATGAAACTGGACGCGTAATACGAGCATTGTTAGCCTTCACGTCGCCTGCCCGAGGTCGCCCGACCAGGCCTGAAGGAGTGTGTGAGGGTGCCGCGCTCCATCTACATCGCCGAAATTCGCATCAGCGCACCGATCGAACGCAAGATCAAAGTAAAACACAATGTCACGCCGGAGAAGGTCCGCGAGGCGCTGGTTCTGCGCACCGACATCACGGCAGGCTGGGAGAATCATGAGCAGCACGGCCGACGCGTGGTGGCTCTGGGGCACACCGCCGTACAGCGCCCCATCTTGGCGGCTTTGTACCCAGTTGACCCGTCCGACGGAGTCTGGAATCTGATGACCGCCCGGTCGCCCGGGTCATGAGCTTCCGGCAGACGGTTGAGCGAGGCAGGATGGACTACATGACACACGAGGCGTACGACTGGGTGGACGACGACGAGCTCGGTCTCGACGCGACGCTCGGCCGCCTCGGCGAGCTCGAGTCCGTCTCCGTGGTCACGGCTCCTGTGGTTCACGAGCACGAGCCGCTCGGCTCCGACGTGACCGGCGGGGCGAGCGTTCCTCCCCGTGATCCACGAAGCAGCAAGGCCTTCCTCGACATGCAAGCACGCATCGAGAAGTCCACCCAACTCGTGCTGGAGGAGGCTTTCTACCTCCGGCGGCGCCAGCAGAGGCTCCTGGTGGTGGTGGTAGCGACCGTGGCGGCCGCCTTCGCGGTGATCGCTGCGGCTTTCCTGCTGTCCGGCTCCTGGGAATCCGGCTCTCGTGCCACATGGCTCAGTATCGCTTTCGGCGCCGCACCCGCCATCCTGGCGGTGGCGGTGTTGCAATTCAGCCAATCGTTGAGCACGTCCTTGTTCGCGGAAGTGAGCAGGGAGACCAGGGCAATGCAGTCGATTTCCGCCGCATTGTTGATTGAGGACATCCATCGCCGGGACAAAGTCATCGAATCCCTGGCCGAGCGTCTCGTCGAGCAGCCCGACGCACCGGCGCGGAGGAGTGCCCGGGCACCCCACAAGCAGAATTGGGCCGTGTCACCGTAATGCGAGCTTGACGCGCGCCGACGACTACCCCTGCGCATAGTTCCCAGAGCACGAGCCCGGAAGATCCGGGGCCTCAGCCGCTGACCACGTCGCCCAGATAGGCCGCGACCAGCTCGTCGCGCTGGGCACGGGTCACACTGCCGGCGAGGCGGCGGCCGTCCAGCTCCACGTCCACCGCCTCGGGCTGCCGGCTCAGCCAGGAGGCGACCACGCTGACCAGCGGATTCAGCACGGACGGCGGGACGGTCACGGCGAGGGCGTCGTCGTCCTCCGGTCGCAGGGCGCGCGCGGTGTCCTCGGCGTCCTCGACGTCCATGGCGAGGATCAGCTGCTGCAGATTGCGGGTGCGCGCGGTCAGCTGCTCGGCGTCGATCCCGGCGCCGTGGACGCGCACCTCGATCGTCAGCGGTTCCATCGTCGGCCCCTCTTTCTCGGACATTCGGTACGGACTCGACACGCTCAACGAGCCACGTCCCCCCGAGGGTCCTGGCTGAGCCCCGCCCGGACGATCGCCAGGGTCCGCCGCTGCAGCGTCTCGTCCCAGCCGCCGACCCGGCCCTGCTCGCCGACGACGTCGTCCTCGAGACCCCCTTCGGCCGCACCGAGCCGATCACCGGCCGCGACGCCGTCCTCGCCTTCACCGGCGCCGGCCTCGCGGCGGTGCCCTTCCACTTCACCGGTCACCGCACCCGCGCCCTGCACGAGACCGCCGACCCGGCGACCATCATCATCGAGTACGAGCTGACCGCCGCCATGAACGACGGCACCGGCACCGCCACCGCCCCCTTCGCCGTCGTCCTCACCGTTCGGGACAGCAAGATCACCCGCTGGCGCGAGTACCAGCACACCGCCCTGATCGCCCAGGCCATGACCGGCTCCCTCCCCTCGCCGCGCCCAGCGGGATGACGCCGCCCCCGGCATGGTGAGATTCCGGAGTGGCTGATCTCCGACCGGTTTCTCCGGCGACACGGAGACGCATCCCGCCCTGCGCCCAACCATGGCCCCCGGCACATGTGGCCTGCTCGTGGACGCCGACACCAGACAGCTGCTCCGCGACGGCCTCGGCAGCTACGACATGGAGATCCGCTGGCCGGCCCACCTCGACGACGCCGACGTCCTGCACATCTGGCGATCGTGGACCGGGCACCAGATCTACCAGGCCGTCCTCGAGCAACAAGGCGCCGGCCGCTGGACGATCAAAGACCTCGCCGTCGAGCAGGACGCAGCCCGCTACCAAGGATCCCTCGCAGCGGAGCCCGCCCAGTTCGAAGCCGTCCTCGCCGGCATCGTCAACACCCTGCGCGACTTCCGCGCCGGCCACACCCCCTACGGCCCGTCCCCGGAGGCGGACCCGCTCCCTCCCGTCTGGCCATGAGCAGCACCGACCTCAACACCCGTGACGGTCGACGGGCTCGGCTGGACACCGGCTCCGTGGACTCAGCTGCCTGGGGCGCCACGGCCGACGGGCTCAGGCAGGCACCGGCTCCCAGGGCGAGGCGGCCGGAGCGAGGCGCCCGCGATCGGCGGACTCAGGCAGGCACCGGCTCCTTGGGCGGGGCGGCCGGAGCGGGGCGCGGCGGGAGGAACGTGCCGCGGGCGACGGCGAGGATCGTGCGGAACGCGAGCCACGCGACCCAGGCGGTGATAGCCGCGAGGAGAACGTAGCTCCACGCTGCCCGCGCCGGGACGTCCTTGGCGTGGAGCCATTGGAGGGCGTCGGCGGCCACGGCGGCGTACGCGAAGGAGAACGCCCACCAGCCCGGGCCGAACGGCGCCTGGCGATAGAGCGGAAGCAGCCCCACCTGCAGCAGCACCATCAGCAGGGCGTAGCCGGCGAGCAGCAGCGCCACCACGTCGGGCCGCTGGCCGTTGACGGCGAACCAGGCGTTGCCCGCGACGACCGGCGGGGCGACCTCGATGGCCATGGTCGGGAGCAGGCCGGGCGGCAGCGTGGGCTGGGTGAAGAGGCGCAGCAGCAGGATCGAGCCCAGCACCAGCCAGCAGACCACCCCGAAACCCAGCATCACGAACGCGAGATCGCGGAACCCGAGCAGCGCGGCCCCCTGCGCGGCGATCAGGCCGCCGGCGACGGTGGGCAGGAAATAGCCGGGGTGCCACGTGGCGAACGGGATGTCCTCGACGATCCAGCGCGCGCTCAGCCAGCCGCCGTAGAGAACGGTCAGCAGCAGCCCGACGACATAGACCGTCACACCGGCGGCGCGCGCGTGGGCGGCGAGGGGCGGGCCGGCCATCATCGGCACGATCGCGATCAGCGAGAGGAACGGCGCGAACACGGGATCGTGGTGATCACGGGGCCGCTGGGCGGCGTACAGGATCAGGAGGCCGAGCCAGACCGCGGCCGCGAGCAGCCAAAGCCCGTCGCCCACCGCCCGGCTCTGCTGGCTCCAGCAGGCCGCGAGGCCGGCGAAGCCGAACGCGATGCCGAACAGATTGGGCGTCACCCGCCCCGGAATCCCACTCATGCGACGAGCATGCCGCAGCCGGCCCCCGCCTCCATCAGTAATTCGACCGGTCATCCCGACGCGGCACAGGCGGCCAAGAGACCGGGACGGAGACCGGTCATCCCGACGCACCGCAGGCGGCTACGAAACCGGAGCGGAAACCGGCCGCACCGACAGCCGATGCCGGAACACATCCTCCGGGTCGTAACGACGCTTCACCCGCTGCAACCGCGCATAGTTCCCGCCGTAGTAGATCTCCGCCCACCCCCGCCCGGACGTGTTCCATCGCGGATCGGCCAGGTCGGCATCCGGATAGTTGATGTACGAACCGTCCACGGGGATCCCACCCGAAGCCGCGTACATCCCGTGGTAGAGCGAGCGGATCCAGCCCAGATGCCGCGCGTCCTCAGCCGGATCGCTCCACGCGGTGAGAAAGAACATCAGCACGGCCGCATCCCGCCGGGCCACCGCCGTGGCCGACGGTGCGACCGCGTTCACGGCCCCACCGTACGTATTGAGGCTCATCGACGCGGCCGGATTCGGATAGCCGGGATCCGAGAGCGAACGACAGGCGACGGCCCACTGCTCGTCGCTGAGCGGACGGCGTACGTAAGCGGCCTTGGTCTTGAGCCGCCAGCGCTTGCCGTCGTCGCCGGGATCCCGCAGCGTGGCCTGCAACCAGGGCAGGGTCTCGCGGGTGACCTGCGGAGTCACGCCCACCCCGGCGGTCAATGAGCCCAGGAAGTCGTCGATCAGCCCCGCCCCGGCGACCCGGCCGTGCACAGTGACAGCCCCGGCGGCGCGATTCGTCAGCAACAGCTCGGCGTAGAGCCGGGACTGCGGCAGGCCGGGCCGGTCGTACCGGCGGCACCAGTCCGTGAAGTTGCGCGCCAGCCGGACCAGGTCGAGGCCGTCCCACGACCACGTCGCGTCGAAGTTGGTCACCGACGCGGGCGGGCGCGGCGGGTCCCGGAACCAGTAGCGCGTGACGGCGCCGAACGAGCCGCCCCCGCCGCCGGTGTGCGCCCACCACAGGTCCCGGTGCGGATCCGCCGGCTCGCGCGTGGCGACCACCGTGCGCGCCCGGCCGTCCGCCACCACGACGACCTCCACCGCGTACAGGTGATCCGCCATCAGGCCGTGCATCCGCGAGAGCGGGCCGTACCCGCCGCCGGCGACGTGGCCGCCCGTCCCCACGCCGGGGCACGACCCGCCCGGCAGCGTGACACCCCAGTCCAGGTACAGCCGGCGGTACGTCTCACCGAGCGTCGTGCCCGCCAGGACGGCGTACGCCCCGAGCCGCTCGTCGTATGTCACACCCGTCAGGCCGGAGATGTCGATGAGCGAACGCACATCCGGGTTGTCCACGAAGTCCTCGAACCCGTGGCCCCCGCTGCGCACCGCCGGACGCCGGCCCGCCGTGACCGCGGCCTGCACCGCCGCCAGGACCTCGCCGGGGGTGTCCGCGACCCACACCTCGTCGGGGCTGCCCGTGAAGCGCCGGTTGCCCCGCCGCACGAGGCCGGCGTACCGGGGATCGCCCGGCGTCACCCGGACCGGATCGGGCGGGACGGCCCGGCCGGGAAGGGCCAGGACCGCCGGTGCCGCGGCCGCGGCGGTCATCAGTTCTCTGCGTCGAAGTCTCATGAGGACGACGCTAGGAGCGCCTCGCGCCCACGAGAATGACGCTGGCCCGCCGATGCAGGGGGGTGCAGTCCCCACCCCTGCCCCGGCGGGCCGGACAGTGCGGTGCTTACTCGTTCAGGCTGCAGGGGGCGAACTTCTCGAGGCCCTCCGGCTTCGCGGCGTGCCGGCCGATCGCGGTCTCGATCCGGTTGAGGGTCGCGACGCGCTTGTCCTCCAGCGGGCCGAGGATGGCGTTCTGGACGAAGTTCGGGCCGCCCTGGCCCAGGGTCGACGCGATCCGGGCATTGGCCTCGGCGATCTGGGTGTCCAGCAGCGCCAGGTTGCGGCTGACCTCGTCGGCGGCCTCGGCCGGGATCGACGGCAGGCCGCTCACGGCCGGGCAGTTGACCGTGGCCACGTCGCCGGAGGCGGCACCGTCGGCGGGGTCGGCGGGGTCGGCCGTCTCGACCGCGGTGGGCTCGGGGTCGGCCGCGGCACCCAGGGAACAAGTGGCGAGGGTGTCGACATCCAGGACAGGCTTGGTCGCCGTACGCCCGATGGCCGTCAGCATCCGGTTGATCGTCGCGACGCGCTTGTCCTTCAGCGGCCCGAGGATGGCGTTCTGCACGAAGTTCTTGCCGCCCTCCCCGGCACTGCTCACGAGCCGCTTGTTCGCCTCGTCGATCTGCGTGTTGAGCAGCGCGAGGTTGCGCTCGATCTCGGCCTGCGCGGAGGCCGGGACGGTGCCCAGCTCACCGGCGACGGCCGGGCAGCTGATCGCCTGCTCACCACCGGCGTCGCCGCCGGCGTCGTTGCCGCCGGCAGCGGGGTCGGCCGGCGCGACCACGGTCTTCTCCGGCGTGGGAGCACCGCCGTCCTCGTTCAGGGTGCAGGTCGCCAGGGCCTGCGTGTCCAGCTTGGGCGCGGTCGCGTGCCGGCCGATCGAGATCAGCATCCGGTCGATGGTGGAGCCGCGCTTGTCCTTCAGCGGGCCGATGACGGAGTTCTGCGCGCTGAAGCCGGCCTTGCCGTTGCTCGCGGCGAGCCGCTTGTTGGCCTCGTCGATCTGCGTGTTGAGCAGGGCCAGGTTGCGCTCGATCTCCGCCTGCGACTGGGCGGGGATGGTGCCCAGCTGGTCGGCCACGGCGGGGCAGTTGACGGTGGGAGCGGTCTCGTCGGCCGAGGCGACGCCCAGGCCGACGCCCACCAGTGCCACGGCAACGGCCCCGACACCGGCGATCTGCCAGCGGCGGGAACTACGGGAGAAACGCATGTTCGCCAGAGCCTTCCTGTCGTAGGACCTCGGCGATCAATACGGGAGCGCTTCCAGCGCGGATCAGCGCCGGATCGACCTTAAAGAATTCTTAAAGAACGGCCCCGCTGCGCCCGAGCGCGGCCAGCACGGCCGCATCGACACCGGTGACTCCATCCAGGACCGCGCCCCGCACGACGGACGTCCACGACACCTCGTCCAGCAGCTCGCCGGTCAGCAGGTCGAACGTCAGGATCCGCCCGTACGCGTCCGCGACCACCAGCTGGTCCGTCCCCGGCGGAATCGTGTAGTCGGTGAAGTCCGGCACACCGTCCACCGTGAAGCTCGGCCGTGTCCGGTCGTCCAGCGCGACCACGCTGATGCGCTTGTCCCGCAGCACCACGGCATGCGTGCCCCGCTCGTTGACCGCGCACGATCGCAGCCGCCGGCCCCACCGCCACTGCGACGTCCAGAAGTCCCACGGGATGCCGAGCGACCGGGTGTGCCCGGTGTCCAGGTCCGCGAGATCGAGGACGGTCGTCCCGTAGCGGGCCCGCCGGATCAGGAGCAGGGTGCCCGGCCGGAAGGGTCCGAACAGCTCCGTGGTCTCGTCGATCGGCACGTCGTACCGCTGCCGGTACTGCGGAACTCCCTCCGGGGTGAGGAAGAACTCCACCAGCTCGCCCTGCCAGGGCACTCCGGCAGTGCCCGGCCGGTAGGCGTAGGCGATCATGCGGCCCCGGCCGTCCGGGCCGTGCGAGATCTCGGGATAGGGCAGCGTGCACGTGGTCACCGGGGCCCCGGAGGGATGGTCCAGGAACTCGAGGGTGACCTCGTCGCGGCCGGCCCGCTCGAGCACCAGGAAGTCCCGCCCGGCGATGTCCACGGCCTCGGCCCAGCGGACCCCGGTGTGCTCCTCCGTGCACTCCCCTGTCCGCGGGTCGAGCACGACGCAGCCGCGCGTGTCGCCGTCCGGCATGATCAGCAGCCGCCCGTCGCGGAACGCCCGGACGCGCAGAATCCGGTCCGGTGTGGCGTAGACCCGCACCGGTCCGTCCGGGCGCCGGTGGAAGATCTCGTCGCGCCGGGTCAGGAGGTACCGTTCGGCCCCGGTCTCCTCGCAGAAATAGGCCACCGCGTTCCGGGCGTGGCCTGTCCCGTCCGCGCCTGTCAGGTCCGCGCCGGTGAGGTCGGCGCCGGCCAGCGTCACGCCGTCGAGGCGGGCGGCGGCCAGGTGCGCGTGGCGCAGCGAGGTGCCGGCGAGGCTCATCCCCCGCGCGGCGAGGTCGGCGGCGGCCAGCCCGGCCTCGTCCAGGCGCGCCCCCTCGAGCCCGGCCGGGTCGACGGCACCGATCAGCTCGATCAGGTTCGCGCCGGCCACGTCGTCGCGGTTCGCGGCGAGCCGGTCGATCAGCCGGGGCAGCGCGCCGCCGGCCACCATCGGCGCGGCCAGGTCGGCGAGGGCCCGGGAGAAGCGGAAGGCGGTCAGCACGTCCGGCTGCGCGAGCCGCGCCACCTCCCCGCCCATCAGCGCCAGGAAGTCGTCGTCCATCACCCCGAGCGACGCCACCAGCTTGTACGCGGCGAAGAACTCCAGCAGCGACCGGTGCGCCGGCGAGTAGTTCCCCTCCGCGTCCCGCACCAGCAGCGTCTGGCCCATCATGTCGTAGTGCCAGTGGTCGAGGTCCCGCTGCTCGCGCACCACCGCCCCGAACGACGCCCGGATCCGGTCCGGGATCTCCCGGTAGTTGATCGTCATGACCGACTCGGCCAGCATGTGCCAGGACAGCTCGCACAGGAAGAACACTTTGTCGGCGAGCGAGGTGAACGTTCGCTCGGCCCGGATGTCCGCGTCGATCTTCTGCCGCACCGCGTACAGATAGACCCGCGCGAGATCCACCTTGGCGCCTTGCGCGATCTCGGGCAGCGCCGCCAGGGCGAGCTCGGACATGACCGGCCGGCGCATCAGGTCCATGAGCCCCGGATGCGCGGCGACCGTCCCGGCCAGCGGTCCGAGCAGGCGGCCGATCTGCTCGTCGTCGAAGGGCCGCAGCTCGACCACCTCGAACTGCGGCGGCTCCCCGGTCAGCGCGGACGTCGACGCCGCCAGCCGGGCGCCCAGCACGTTGCGGCCCTCCCGCGCCTCCGGGAAGTGCTCGGTGCGGCAGGTCAGGAGCACCTTCGACCCGGGTACGACCGCCCGCGCCAGCTCCCAGAAGTTGTTGATCATCGCCTGCCGGTCGACCCGGGCGGCCATCTCGTCGAAACCGTCGAAGACGAGCAGCAGTCGCCCGAGCCGGTTGAGCGTTTCGAACACACGATAGCCGTCGGGCAGGATCTCGTGCTTGCGGAAGAAGAACTCCGAGAACAGCGACTCCACCGACACCGCCTTGGCGTAGTCGCGCAGCGGCACGACCAGCGGCAGCCGGGGGCGTTTGCGGCCGGCGTCACGCGCGGCCCGCCACTGGAGCGCCAGCGTCCACGCGAAGTGCAGGCAGAACCAGCTCTTCCCGGTCCCGAACTCGCCCAGGATCGACAGGTGCTCCTTGCTGTCGTCGTCCAGCCACCGGCTCACGTAGCCGTCGAGCCCGCCCTCGTTCCACGGGTAGACGCTGGTCGCCGCCACCTGCCGGGTCCGGCTGTCGACCTCCTCCTTCGCGCAGCTGAGCGGCACGTAGCGCGAGGCGAGGCGTCGCGTGCGCACCTCGGCCTCCAGCCATTCCAGGTACGGCGAGAAGTCCGCCCGCTCGTCGATCAGCTCGTCGAACGTGTAGCAGAACACCCCGGGCAGGGAAGAAGCCAGGGAACGGGCGGCCGGGCTGATCCGCTGCGGCGCCACGGCCCACGCCTCGGTCGCCGATGACGAAACGAGCAGTTCGCTCATGCGCGCCATGTCCGGTGCGCTCAACTCGCCGCCGACCCCCCGCACGACCACCGTGTCGTAGCCCCGGCGCGCCGGCACCCGCACCAGCCACACGAACTCGTCCGGCCCGGCACTGACCACGGAGGTGATGCGGTACTCCACGGCGGCGAACCACTCGCGCACCTGACCCGCGAGCTGCACGGCGGGCGGGGCGTCGCGGGTCGCGTACCGGATGATCTCCTCAGGGGTCGTCATCCGCCCGAGCAGCTGCGCCATGTCCGTCATCGCCCGCTGGACGTCCCCCACCCGGCGTTCCAGGCGCGTCTGCGCGGCACTGCGCGTCCGATCGACCAGCTCCTCGAAGACCACCCGGAAGCCGGTCAGCTCCAGCGCCAGGTTGTAGTCGATGCGCCCCAGCTCGCCGGTCTCGTCGTTCCACCGCAGGATCTCGTCGACCTCGCGCCGCAGATGCGCCTCGTCGCCGCTCTCGAACGCCTTCCGGAACGCCGCGCGCACATACTCGTAGCGGAACAGCCGGACGACCGGCTCCGGCTTCCCGTAACAAAATTCCACGATGGCGTACGTGTAGACGCCGTCGAAGTCCCCCGGCGGCTGCTCCGGCGCCAGCTTCAGCCGCCGCAGCACCGCCACGACCGACTCCCGCCGCTTCAACCGCTCGGCAGCGGGCCGAGCCCCCACGGCGAGCAGCTTGACGAGTGTCCCGGTCTCCACCACAGCCATGCTGCCCGCCGCACCTTCCGGAAAGAACGTCAGACGCGGGACAGGGCCCGGTCGCTCACCACGCACTGCATGCCGAACTGCCGGGCCCGCCGGATCGCGAAGTCCGTCAGCCCGGGGTCGTCCGCATAGTCCAACGCGAACAGGTCCAGTTGCAACCCCAGCAGCTGCTCGGCGATCTGCGCGTGGAACTCGAGCACGTCGGGCGGCCACGGCGCGTAGCCCTCCTCGGTCCAGCGGGCCGAGAAGGACTCGAAGACCACGCCGTCGACCAGCTCGGCCAAGCGGGGCAGCATGCCGAAGCCGCGGTTGGCCAGCATGTAGGCCGGCTGGGCCTCGGTGCGCAGGGCGGCGACCAGGGTGAGCAGGTGCGGGACGTCCTCGGGATAGGTGAGCTCGACGTTGAGGGTGTCGAGGAAGAGGCCGTCGAAGCCCGCGGCCAGGGCGGCCTTGGCCTGGGCGACCACGTGGGCGACCCAGTCGGGGTGGCCGACCTGGACGAAGGCGCCGCCCCAGTCGGGGTTGCGCTCGGGGCGCTGCCAGACCGCGGGCGGGCCCTGGTCCTCCGAGAGGGTCAGGTAGGCGAGGGTCTGCACGCCGCGGCCCTTGAGATAGGCCAGCTCGGCGGCGGAGTAGAAGTCGGGCTGCAGGACCACGCGCGGGTACTCCGCGAGGTCGACCAGGTGACCGTTGCCGTAGTAGAAGCAGATGGGCGGGCGTTCGTCGAGATTCATGCCGGCCTCCCGTGCTCGGCGTACCAGTCGAAGGTGGAGCGCACCCCGTCCTCGAGCGAGACCTTGGGCTCGTAACCGGTGAGGGCGCGCAGCTTGGTCAGGTCGGGGCAGCGGCGGTGGACGGATCCCGCCGGTGCGGGCTGCGGATCCAGAGCGGACGCCGCACCGGCCACGGCCAAGACAGCCTTGGCGAGGTCAAGAATGAGCGTCTCCTCCCGGTCGTTGCCGATGTGCACGATCTGCCCGGCCGCCTCGGGCACGGCCATCAGCCGCACGATCGCCTCCACCGCGTCGTCCACGTGGCAGAAGGCCCGGTACTGGTCGGCCCCGGGCACCCGGAACGGGCTCTCGCCGGCCCGGGCCCGCAACGCCATCTCGGGGATGACGTGGTCGGCGCCCATCCGCGGCCCGTAGACGTTGTGGAACCGGCCCACCACGGCCTCGAAGCCCCGCGCCCGCGCGGTGTGCAGGAACGCGGCTTCGCCGAGGAGCTTGCTGACCGCGTACGCGAACCGCGGCGCCGTCACGTCCGAGATCATCGTGGGCACGTCCTCGCCGGTGGGCACCGGGACCACGCCCGCGTCGACACCCCCCGCGTAGACCTCGCTCGTGGACGCGAAGAAGACCCGTTCCCCCGGGGCGACCCAGTCGAGCAGGTGCAGCGCGGACAGCGTGTTGACCCGGACGACCCGGGCGGGATCCCGTTCGACGTTGCGCACCCCGACGACCGCCGCGAGCAGATAGATCTGGTCCCACCCGTGCGGCAGGGCCGCGTACGAGGCAGGGTCCGTCAGATCCGCGGAGATGAGCTCGACGTCCAGCTGGAAGTCGTTGCGCCCCCGCGAGAAGTCGTCGACGATCGTGACCTCGTGCCCGTCGGCCAGCAGCCGCCGGGCGAGGTGCAGTCCGATGAAGCCGGCGCCACCGAGCAGCAGTGATCTCATGCGGGCACCGCCGGAAGGTATCCCAGCCCCGCGTATCGGATCCCGAGCCCCGTGATCGCGGACTCGTCGAGGATCCGCCACGAGTCGAAGATCAGGTCCGGCCGGTGCGAGCCGAGCAGGGTGGTCACGGCCAGCGCCCGGTAGTCCGGGTGGTCGTTGATGACCAGCACGGCGTCGCTGTCGGCGAACGCCTTGTCGAGGCTGATCGGCTCCCCGCCGTACTGGCGGATGACCGCGTCGCTGACCATCGGGTCGTGCCCGGTGACCGTGATGCCCGCGGCCGAGAAGACCGGCATCATGTCCGCGATCGGCGTGCCCCGCATGTCGTCGGTGGGCGGCCAGCCCTTGTACGCCCACCCGAGCACCGCCAGCCGCAGCCCGCGCGTCTCGCCCCGGGACGAGGCCAGCAGCCCCACGACGGTCTCGGCCACGTGCACCGGCAGGAACTCGTTGAGCGCCCGCGCCCGCCCGACCAGGAACGGCTCGTAGTCCCCCGAGCTGTCGAGCATGATGTACGGGTCCTTGGACAGGCAGCCGCCGCCCACGTATCCCGGCTTGGCCAGATCGGGTCGCGGATAGTCCAGGTTGGCCGCGCGGATCACCTCGAGCGGATCCAGCCGGTGCTGCTCCGCGACCAGAGCGAGCTCGTTCCCGTACGAGTAGATCAGGTCGGTGTGGCAGTTGTTCGCAAGCTTGACCATCTCGGCCGCCTCGAGGCTCGACACCTCGACCACGGTCTGCGCGAGCCCGCTGAAGAACTCCACCGCCGTCGCCAGACTCGCGGCGTCGAGCCCCCCGATCACCTGCGGCAGCTCGACCAGCTCCCGCAGCGCCTGCCCCTGGATCGTCCGCTCGGGCGCCATGACCAGCTTGACGTCGTCCCCCCACGCCGCCCGCAGCTCGGGCAGCACGACGGCCCGGCTGGTGCCGATCGGCACGGTGCTGCGCACGACGACGAGCGTCCCCGGCCGGCACGTCGCCGCCACCGACCGGGCCGCCGCCGCGAGATTGGCCAGATTGGGTCGCCGCGTCGCCTCGTCCACCGGCGTGGACACACTGATCACCGCGACGTCGACGGTGTCGCGCGGCAACTCCGCCGCCACGAAGACGGAGGACCCGATCTTGGACGCGAAAACGGAGGAAACGCCGGGCTCGAAGATGTGCGAGCGCCCCTGGCCGAGGGTCTCGATCACCCGGGGCGACACGTCCGCTCCGTGCACGGTGAAGCCGCGATCGGCGAGCGCCGCGGTCAGGGTCAGGCCGACGTAGCCGAGACCGACCACTCCGATGGTCAATGGCATAGCTGCTCCTTGGATGAGGGACGGTCCAGGGCGCGCACGGTGACCGTGCCGGCGAACCGTTCGGTGCGGTAGTGCGAGCAGGCCGCGCGGACGTCCGCCGGCCGGGTCGCGTAGTCGACGCTGAGCACGAACTTGCCGGCGTCGCGCAGCGCGCGGGTCTCGGCGAGGTTCTCCGCGCAGTAGTCCTCGGTGCAGCGCTCGTCGGTGGCCTGGTAGAAGAGTTCCTCCATGCCAATCCCGTCGATCGCCTTCGTGTATCCCCTCTGGTGCCGCAGCTCGGGCGAGTTCTGCGGCACGATCAGGAAGCCGGGCCGGCGCTCCTTGGCGTACCCGCTGATCCGTTCGATGAGGTGAGCCATGTCCGCCGCCAGCGCGTCCCGGTCGCGCCCCGGCGTGAAGGACAGATCGATCTCCTCGTACGCCAGCGGGGTGTCCAGGTACACGCCGTCGAACCCGGCCTTCAGGGCCCGGTCGACGCGCGGCCGCACGACCAGGTCCCACCAGCGCTCGTCGTAGTAGCGGACGAAGTACTCCCCCGGCCAGTCCGGCCATTCGTTGGCGATCAGGTCGGCGGCCCCCGACCGCAGGCCGGGATACTCGGGGCGGAAGTCCTCGATGCTCCCGATCTCGAAGTAGGCGAGCACCTTCTTGCCGGTCGCCCGCACCGAGGCGATCTCGTCGCGGCTGAACCAGTCGTCGTGCGCGTCGCGGGCCAGGTCGACCACCACGAGCTGCCAGTCGCCGGCCGCGAGCTGGTCGAGCTTCCCGCCGGCGTAGCCCTGCAGCTGATAGGCCCACGAGCGCAGCGGGCCGACCGGCGCCGGGGGCGCGGAGGAACAGGCCGTCAGCAGCACCACGGCGGCGAGGAGGGCCCGGCGGATCACCCCGCGGCCCAGATCGCGGCCACCGAGGCGACCAGGTCGTGCGCGGGCTTCCAGCCGAAGTCGGCCCCCGCCCGCGCGATGTCGGCCTGGATCCAGTCCACCGCCGCCGAGCGCTGCGGCCCGGTCCCGGCCTCGTGCACGGTCCCGGACCAACCGGCCTGACGAGCGAGCAACCCCACAGCCTCCCGTACGGTCACCGCCCGCCCGCTGCCCGCGTTGTACACCCGGTGCGTCACCGTGGACGCCGTGACGGCCGCGCGGATCAGCGACGCCACGTCCCGCACGTCGACGAAATCCCGATACGCGCCGAGGGGACCCAGAGTGATGTCGGTGGCCCCCGTGCCCAGGGCCTCCCGGATCCGATAGGCCGCGCGCCCGAGCACGTTCTCGGCCGGCTGCCCCGCCCCGATCGGGTTGAACACGCGCACCGTCACCGTGTCCGCCCGCCCCGAGGAACCGGCGAGCGTGAACAACTGCGTGCCGGCGACATGGCTGATCCCGTACGCCCCGACGGGTTCCAGGCGGTCGTCCTCGCGCACCGCGTGACCGTGGGGCACGATCCCGTACTCGCCGGCGGAGCCCAGCCGGACCACCCGCGCGCCGGGCACCGCCTCCGCCACCGCGGCCACCAGCTTGGCCGCGACCAGGGCGTTGGCCCGCAGCAGGGACTCGTCCGACCCGCCCAGCGCGCCCACGCAGCTCACGACCGCGTCCGGCCGCTCCGACCGGAAGAGCGCCACCAGCGAGTCGTGGTCCCCGGCGATGAGGTCGTGGCGCGCCCGGCCGGGCGTGACGACGTCACCCTCCTGCGCCAGCACCTCGCGCACGTGCCGCCCGATGAACCCGGACGCCCCGAAGAGAACGGTCTTCACACCGGTTCACCGGCCCGTTCCCGCAGCAGCCGGGGCCGGATCTCGTCGAAGCTCCGGTTCGCCTCGTCGTAGTCCTCCGGGCGCCCGATGTCGAGCCAGAACCCCGCGAACGGATACGTGGCCGGGTAGGCGCCCCGATCGAGCAGGTCGAGCACGAGCTGGTCGAACCCGAAGCACAACCCCGGCGGGTACGGGGCCAGCGTGCGCCTCGACATCCCGTACACGCCCATGCTGACGCGGTAGCGCAGGTCCGGCTTCTCGCGGAACCCGACGATGCGCGACGCCTCGACGTCGAGGACCCCGAACTCCACCTTGTGGACCCGCTCGGCGATGGCGACGGTGAGCGCGCTGCCCGCCATGACGTGCCGGTGCAGCAGGTCGGCGTAGTCGAGGTCGGTCAGGATGTCGCCGTTCATGACGAGGAAGTCCTCGGGCAGCCGGTCCTTGAGCCCGAAGAGCGGCCCGACGGTCGACAGCGGCCGGTCCTCCTCGACATAGCCGACGTCGAGCCCCCAGCGGGCGCCGTCGCCGACGAACGCGCGGATGAGCGGGCCGAGGTGGTTGATGGCCAGGGTCACCGAGGTGAACCCGCTGGTGGCGAGCTGATCCAGGACGATCTCGAGGATCGCGTGCTTGTCGCCGATGGGCATGAGCGGCTTGGGCAGCGTCGTGGTGTACGGCCGCAGCCGCACCCCCTTGCCGCCGGCGAGTATCACCGCGTGCATGGCTCCCCCTCCAGTGAACTACCGGTAGTGGCGGACCTGGCCCACGTGGCGGGACAGGCCGATCAGGAACAGGACGTGCAGCGTGAGGACGCTGACGAGATAGAGCGTCGTGTCGGTCACGGGCGCGCCGGTCATGCCGAACAGCGGCGCGGCACCGAGCGCGGCGCCCACGCCGAGGTGCAGCGCGAGCGCGGCCGCCATCGCGCCGCAGAGCAGCCCGAAGCGCTCGAACCCGGCGAGCAGGAAGGCCACGTAGTAGGCCCCGGCCAGGGCGACGTGGGCGGCGATGAGGAACAGGCCCTCGGGCGTCAGCCGGCCGAGGACGCCGAGACCGGCCACCAGCAGCAGGCCGAGCACCGACGGGACGACCAGGCAGTACAAGGTCTCGAGCCGGATGGACCGCCACAGCGCCTGCTGGAAGACCGACGGGGCGTGGTGGCGGTGGGTGAGCAGGACGGCCTGCGCCCGGAAGCCCTCGGCCCGCCACTCGACGAACCCCATCGACAGGATGAGCGGCGCCACCGCGACCGCCAGATCGAGCCGGACGGGCAGGTACGGCGCCTCCGCGTGCAGCAGCAGCACGGCGGAGAACGCCCCGTACGCGGTGACGCCGCCCAGCCCCGCGGCCCGGTGCCGCAGCAGCGGGAGCATCGGCGGCTCGCCGTCCTCGCCGCGGCCCCGGGTGAGCCACAGCGACACGGCGAAGGCCGCGCTGACGCCCACGACGGCGGTCCCGATGGCGACTTGTCTGGCCTCCGAGCCGAGCACCAGGTACGCCACCCCGCCGACCACCGCGGGCACCATGAGCGCCACCTGCAGTCCCTCGCGGCGGTAGAACATGAAGACCGTCGCCGCCAGTTGATAGGCGAGCTGTCCCACGGCGAGCGGGATCAGGCCCCAGCCGCCGCTCGTGCAGAGCATCACGACCAGTCCGGCGAGGGCGCCCACGAGCGGGGACACCAGGGCCGACCACATCAGCAGCCGGGCGGCGGACCGGGGCCGGTACGACCCGAGCAGCTTGTACGCGGCGAAGGCGGCCGTCCCCGCGTAGATCCAGCCGAGCGCGCCCGCCACGGAGACCGCGAGCACGACGGCGCGCGGGTCCAGCACCACGAGCACGGCCGGGAACACGAAGCCCGGCAGCGCGTACAGGGGGCCGTGCGACACCACCCGCAGGCTCTCCTGCCAGTTCCGCCCGGGCAGCAGCGGCGCCGGCCGGTCCGGCGACGGCGGGCCGAGCCGGCGGTAGACCTCGAGGGCCAGGGCGAAGACGTCGCTGAAGCCGTACCCCACGCGGGCGATCCGGTCGGTCAGCCCCTCGGCCTCCAGCGCCGCGGCGACCTGCAGGCCGTCGACCGCCTTGGCCAGCTTGGGGCGCATCCGGTCGACCAGCGCGTCGAGCGGGTCGGCGGAGACGCCCGGCGTGACGATCTGCGGGCCGTCGGGCGCTCCCGGCGGGCGGGCGGGCCCGGGCATGCTGCTCCGGCGGCCCCGGCGCTGGTGCGGCGTTGCGGTCGAGTCCGGGACGCCGGTCTCGATCCGGATCCGCGTGGTGCGGTCGCCGGGCTCGATGACCTGCGTGAACTCGCCCGGGATGATCCGCTGGGTCCGGTCCCCGGGGATGATCACCTGGGTGGCCTCGCCCGGCAGGATGACCTGGGTCGCCTCCGCCTCGTTCTCCTCGACGCTCATCGCCGGCTCCCGTAGACACGGGAGTGGCGCAGGCCGGGATAGGCCGGCCGCAGCACGGGCAGGTGGCTCGCGCCGGGCAGGGGCGCGGCGGGCTCGGGCGCCGGCAGCGGCGTCACGAGGCCCTCGTAGACGTTGCGGTACATCTGCAGCGACTGGCTCAGGGTGAAGTGCTCCAGCACGCGGGCGCGCGCGGCGTAGCCCAGCCGCAGCCGCAGCTCGTCGTCGCGCAGCAGCTTGAGGCACGCCTCGGCCACCGCGACGTGGTCGCGCGGCGCCACCACGAAACCGGTGTCCCCGACCGCCTCGGCCACGCCGCCGACATTGGTGCAGACCGTCGGCCGCCCGCAGGCCATCGCCTCGACCACGGTGTACGGGAACCCCTCCGAGATGCTCGTGAGCGCGACCAGGCTGCCCGCGTGGTAGGCGTCCACCGCGTTGGCGACCCGCCCCTCGAGCACGGCGGCGCCGGTCAGTCCCAGCTCGGCGATGAGCTGCTCGCAGGACTCGTGGTAGATGCGGTTCACGGCCGGCGTGCCCCCGAAGATCCGCAGCCGCGCCTCGGGCATCTCCTTGCGCACCACGGCGAACGCCCGGATCAGCGTGTGCAGGTCCTTGAGCGGGTCGATCCGGCCCATGAACGAGATCGTGGGGACCTCGGGCTCGCTGGTCGCGGCCGGGAACTCGGCCGGTTCGACGCCGTTGTACATGGTCCACATCCGGTCCGGGTCGGCGCCGTTGTGCAGCTGCCAGCGCCGGTTGTACGCGGAGTGCGGCGCCAGCACGTCGGTGATCAGATAGGCGGCGCCGGCCAGCGACCGGAAGAAGCTCAGCGCCAGCACCCGGACCGCGTGCGAGGCGTCCTCGGCCAGGTAGGCGATGTAGCGTTCGCGCAGGTAGATGCCGTGCTCGCTCATCACCAGCGGCGTGCCGTGGGCCCACTTGGCGGCCATGCCGACCAGCGTGGACAGGCCGTTCATCGACGAGTGCACCACGTCGGCGCGTACGGGCGGGGCGCTGAGCGGGCGCAGCATGTGCTCGATGAGCCACGCCGCCTGGATCGCGTCGGCCACGGTCGGCACCGGGCCGTTCTCCTCGACGCGCAGCTCGCGCCACGCGTCGAGGGTCATGGTCAGCGCGTCGTTGGAGACCAGCGCCGCGCTCAGGTCGCCCCCGTCGGCGGCGTACTCGAACAGCCCGCGCAGGGCCAGCAGGAACAGGCTGCGGCTCACGTTGCCCTGCACCGAGTTGGTGCTCTCGACCGGGGTGATCAGGGCGCGCAGGAACACCTCGTACGACTCGGTGAACGCGGGCCCCGGCCGGTAACCGGTCCGGGCGGGGCGGGCGCCCGCGGGCTTGCCGCCCCACAACGGGATCGGGCGCACCCGGTCGAGGTTGTCCGGGGGGACGAAGACAGGTCGCTCACTGCCGTCGACGGTGAGGGCGACGACCTCCCAGCGGTACTCCGGGATGCCCCGGATGAGCTGCTCGCACCAGACGCTCACCCCACCCATCGCGTACGGGTAGGTACCCTCCGACACCAGTGCGATCCGCACCTGTCCTTCGCCTCCCCCGGCGTTTCTGCTTCACTCAGAGCCGCGGGGCCGCGGTCACCGTCACGGGCGTGTTCGCCGCGAGGGTGACCGGGCCGGAGCGGTCACTGCCGTACGTGGTGCTGTCCGCGGTGTTGATGCCGCTGAGCTGGACCGTGCCGGCCGCGGGCGAGGTCACCGTGACCGTGCCCGTGGACCTGTCGTAGACCGGGTCCACCCCGGCCGCCCGCTGCGCGAAGTGCGCGTTGCGCAGCGTCGTGTACGCGCCGAGGGCGGACCAGTTCACATTGAGCAGAGGCGTCGAGTAGTACGACGCGTACTTGCCGGCGACGCTTTCCGCCCAGTCCATGACCAGGGACCGGCCGTTGCCGTAGTCCCGCACGTTGGCGATGTGGAACGTGTGCGTGGCGATGCTGCCCGCGGCGACATGCTGCAGGGCGACGTTCGCCTCGTAGTCGACGATCTGGGCGTACGTGCGGTCGGTCGGGAACGTCGGGAGCGAGCCGCTGGGTCCGTAGATCGAGTTGTACCAGGACGTCTCCTCCTCGGGCGTGGTCACGTGGTAGGCGATGTTGGTCGGCCAGTCCGGCACCACCGACACCGCGGAGTTGAGCGGGTGCACGATGTTCGCGTTGAAGTTCGCCGGCACGTGGCTGGGGAACGAGAAGTTGCCGTGCAGGTACTTGACGCCGAGGTCCTGCGCGGCGGTCAGCAGGTTCGTGTTCGACGCGCCGAGACCGTGGTCGATCGGCGGCGACGTGTCGTCGTCCGGGTCGTTGCTGTAGACGCCGAGGCCGGAGTACTCGGGCGTCTTGAGCACGTCGCCCGGCACGGTCAGCCCGATGCCCGCCGCGGCCGAGAAGTTGTCGGCGATCTCGGCGTACGTGGTCGCGTAGTCGGTGACGTTGAGCTCCGGGTGGCTCAGCGTGTGGTTGATCCACCGGAAGTCGTCCTTGAGGCACCGGCTCGTCGACGTCAGCTGGTCAATGCCGCCGTCCGGGCTGCAGGCGGTGGTCGAGCCGGGCTGGATGTCCGCGCCGTTGTAGGCCAGGTTGAGCGTGAACGCGGCGGCCTGCGGCTGGGCCGTACGCAGCGCGTCCTGCCGGGTCTTCAACGCGTACGCGTCGTGCGCGGAGACCTGGAAGCCGGGGTCGGTCTCGATGTGGCCGTCCGGGAAGCGGTGGTCCGCGTTGTTGAACCAGTCGTCGACGTCGACGTTGAGGTAGTGCCGTTGCTCACCGAGGAACATGCCCTTGGTCGCCCACCGGACCAGCCCGTAGACGACGAGGTCGGACTGCAGCAGGTTGACGTTGTTGCTGAAGGTCACCGCGAGCCGTTCCCGGTTGTCCGTGCTCGTGGTCCGCACGCCCAGCACGTCGGTGCCGGCGGTCATCGTCGCGGTGGCGCTGCAGCCGGGCGCGATCGAGGTCCGGTAGACGTACGACTGCACGACCGGGATGGTCGCGGCCGCCTGGAGATAGTCGAAGACGGCCGCGCCGGCGCTGGTCAGCGAGACGTTCAGCGGCGTGTCCCCGACCGCGCCCTCGCTGACGGATCGCAGGCAGTAGTCCTCGGGATAGGTGCCGTAACTGGTGGAGAGCGCGGCCTGGCGTACGCCGAAGTTGCGCTCGTAGTTCCACAGCGTGTTCCACTCGGTGCCGTCGAGGCCGGACAGGAAGCTGCCGTTCGAGGAGTAGACGAGCATGCTGCTGGTCAGCAGGATCGCGTTGTACTTGCCGACGCCGTCGGAGCGGACGAGCGTGGCGCTGGTGAGCGCGGTGTCGGCGGAGTAGAGCACGTCGTAGGCGGCGCCGACCCGGTTGAGCGTCGTGGTCAGCGTCGGCACGCCCCAGTCGGCGGCATCGGTGGCGATGACGAGCGCCCGCAGGGCGACCCGGTCGTTGAGGCCGGCCGCGGCCTTCGCCCGGGTGCCGGTGACGGGCACTGAGCCGGTGCGCACGGGCAGGGGCGCCGGCGGCTTGACCTGGGGGCGGGCGACCTGACCGAGGATGGGGGCCCCGGACCCCGCACCCGGCTCATGGGGTGCGGCGCCGGCCGCGGCGGGCGCGGCGAGCACGAGCACACCGGCGCCGAGCGCGGCGAGGATCAGGCGAAGTCGTCGTCGTGCGACACGGACAGTTGCCACCGAGCACCTCCACGGTGAGATTCGATGGGACTGGAGAATTCTGTGGTCATCCGGAGCTGGCCGACGGCGATTCTAAGCAGAAGCGAAAGATCGCTTTCAGCCCCGAACAACCGTCCGCAGACTGACCCATGGACCGGTTGACGCACCCGATACGCAGTGATAGCCCGCGCTTGTTGCGCTTGATCGAAAGAACCTGACGAGCAATTCCAGTGAATGACGCATAATGCACCGTTAATAAACCGCGCCCCTCGTTGATCTCCCCGGGCCGGCACAATGTCCACATTGGCCCCCCTTACGGCCGAAGCAGGCGGTCCGCGCGGATCCGCCGCTCGCGCACGAACCGACGCCGTCCGGCCACGCCGCGCTGTCGGATCAACACCGGCTGTACATCCATGGGGGCAAATACGTACCGTTTGTTTCACCGGCGTCTATTCAAGTGGGAATTCGTTCGCTGTGCGCACAGGCCGCACAAAACGAAGGCGCGGATTCGCCCGGCGCTCCTCGGGCGCCGGGCGAACCCCGCGGCCATTCTCAGAGCCGCGGTGCCGCGGTCACCGTCACAGGCGCATTCGCCGCGAGGGTCACCGGGGCGGTGCGGTCACTGCCGTACGTGGTGCTCGCCGCGGTGTTGACCCCGCTGAGCTGCACCGTGCCGGCCAGCGGCGACCTCACCGTCACCGTGCCCGCGGACCTGTCGTAGACCGGGTCCACCCCCGCGGTCCGCTGCGCGAAGTGCGCGTTGCGCAGCGTCGTGTACGCACCGATGGCGGGCCAGTCCGTGTTCAGCAGAGGCGTCTTGTAGTAGGACGCGTACTTCGCGGCGACGGCCTCCACCCAGTCCATGACCAGCGACTTGCCGCTGCTGTAGTCGCGCACGTTGGCGATGTGGAACGTGTGCGTGGCGATGCTGCCCGAGGCGACGTGCTGCAGGGCGATGCTCGCCTCGAAGTCGATGATCTGGGCGTACGTGCGGTCGGTGGGGAAGGTCGGTATCGAGCCGCCGGGTCCGTAGACCGTGTTGTACCAGGCGGTCTCCTCCTCCGGCGTGGTCGTGAAGTAGGCGATGTTCGTCGGCCAGTCCGGCACCACCGACACCGCGGAGTTGAGCGGGTGCACGATGTTGGCGTTGAAGTTCGCCGGCACGTGGCTGGGGAACGAGAAGTTGCCGTGCAGGTACTTGATGTTCAGGTTCTGCGCGGCGGTCAGCAGATTGACGTTCGAGGCGCCCAGGCCGTGGTCGACCGGCGGCGACGTGTCGTCGTCCGGGTTGTCGTTCCACACCCCCAGCCCCGAGTACTCGGGCGTCTTGAGCACATTGGTGGGCACGGGCAGCGCGATCGCCGACGCGGCCGTGAAGTTGTTGTTGATCTCGTTGTACGTGGTCGTGTAGTCGGTGGTCGTCAGCTCCGGGTGGGTCAGCGTGTGGTTGATCCAGCGGAACGAGTTGCGCAGGCACCGGCTCGTCGACGTCAGCTGGCTGATCCCGCCGTTGGGACTGCACGTGGTGTTCGACGGGGACTGGATGTCGCCGCCGTTGTAGGCCAGGTTCAGCTTGAACGTACTGGCGAGGGGCTGGGCCGTGCGCAGCGCCGTCTGACGGGTGTTCAGCGCGTACGCGTCGTGGGCGGACACCTGGAAGCCGGGGTCGGACTCGATGTGGCCGTCCGGGAAGTAGTGGTCCGCGCTGTTGAACCAGTCGTCGACGTCGACGTTGAGATGATGCCGCTGCTCCCCCAGGAACATGCCCTTGGTGGCCCACCGGATCAGCCCGTGGACGACGAGGTCGGACTGCAGCAGGTTGACGTTGTTCGTGAAGGTCAGCGCGAGCCGCTCCCGGCCGTCCGTGCTCGTGGTGCGCACGCCGAGCACGTCGGAGCCGGCCGTCATCGTCGAGGTGGCGCTGCAGCCGGACGCGATCGAGGTGCGGTAGACGTACGACTGGACCAGCGGGACCGTGGCCGTCGCCTTGAGGTAGTCGAAGACGCCGGCGCCGGTGCTGGTCAGAGAGACGGTCAGCGGCGTGTCCCCGACGGCCGTCTCACTGACCGCCCGCAGGCAGTAGTCCTCGGGATAGGTGCCGTAGCTGGTGTAGAGCGCGGCCTGGCGCACGCCGTAGTCCCGCTCGTAGGTCCACAGGGTGTTCCACTCGACGCCGTCGAGACCGCTGATGAAGCTGCCGCCCGACGAGTAGACGAGCATGCTGCTGGTCAGCAGGATCGCGTTGTACTTGCCGACGCCGTCGCCGCGCACGAGCGTGCTCGCGGTCAGCGGGCTCGACGCGGAGTAGAGCACGTCGTAGGCGGCGCCGACCCGGTTGAGCGTCGTGGTCAGCGTCGGCACACCCCAGTCGGCGTTGTCGGTGGCGATGACCAGCGCGCGCAGGGCGACCCGGTCGGTCGGCCCGGCGGCGGCTCTCGCGGTGCTCCGGGTCACTGCGACTTTCCCCGTACGGACGGGAAGCGGCGCGGGCGGCTTGACGCGCACCGGCGCGGCCTGCCCGAGGACCGGCGCGGCGGGCCCGTCTCCGGACTTGCGAGGGGTGGCACCGGCGGGGCCCGCGGCCGCCCCGGCGAGAAGGCCGGCACAGAGCACGGCGAGGATCGAACGAAGTCTTCTCTGTGGGTCATGGACAGTGGCCATCGAGCACCTCCACGGCGAGATTCGCAATTTCGTGGTCGTCCGGAGCCGGCCGACGGCGATTCTAGGCAGAATGCCGAGATCGGAATCAGCCCCGAACAACCGTCCGGGAACTGACCCGCGGACCGGTTGACGCCCCGGCAATGCGGTGATAGCCCGCCCGGAATCGGTGATCGAAATTGCCCGACGAGCAATTCTGGCCGATGTCCCATAACTGTTCGTCAATGCCACGTGGCCCCATCGGACCAGCTCAGACGGGCCCGAATGTCCGCGATGGCCGGGTAACCGGCGAAGCGACCGGAGCGCGAGGTTGCCCGCCGGTCGCTCGAATACACCTTTGTTCGATCCAATTCCGTAAATGGCCTTGAGGGCCGACGGCAAACGCCCGGCACCACCGGGGCACCGGGCGTTGCGGATATCGATTACTTAATGGCGGGGCGGCAATTACTCGGTCGGCGGATCGGCCAGGGGCCAGCCGCCGGCGGCCAGGTGGGCCGAGACTCGGACGATGTCCTCGGCACTCGCCTGCTGCAGCACCGACGAACTGATCATCGCCTCGATGTCGGCCGGGGTGATCGGCTCGTCGCCCTCGGCCGCGTGCTGCTGCTCGGCGAGCGACAGGGCGATCTTGCGGACCTCGTCCTCGGTCAGCTTGCGCCGCAGGACGCCGAGCAGGGCGACGTAGTCCTGCCGGGGCACGCCGGTCGGATAGCCCGCCCGCAGCCACTCCATCGCACGGGTCAGGAAGCTGGAGCGCAGCTCGGACATCGCCGCCCCCTCACTTGTCCACGATCGTCGGGAACACGTGCTCGAAGCTCAGCGCCTTGCCCAGGCCGCTGGCCACGATGAAGGTGATGCCCAGCAGCACGCCGAGCAACACCACCGCGAAAAGCACCCAGCCGAGCACCTTGCCGGCCGCGTGCGGGGCCGCGGACGCGTCGGCCTCCGCGGCGCCACCGTCGCCCCAGGCGAGCGTACGGATGCCGAGGGCGAAGAGGGCCGGCAGGCCGGCGCCGAGCACGAGGCCCGCGGCGAGCACCTTCCACGCGCCTTCCAGCGCGAATCCCAGGTTGTGCATGTCCGTCCGCCTCTCAGTGCGCCGACTCGGCGGGCACGCGGTCGGCCGGGGGCCGGGCGTCGTCCCACTCGTCGTTGACGTTGTTGTGGTCGACCGGCGTGCGGCGCGAGCGCAGGTACATGAACGTGGCCGCCGCCAGCAGGATGACGAAGACGGCGAGCGAGCCCACCAGCCCGTCGCCGAGCCCGTGCCCGATCCACCACATGAGCGCGCCGACGACCGCGGCGGCGGGCAGCGTGATCAGCCAGGCGGCGACCATGCGGCCGGCGACCCGCCAGCGGACCTGCGCGCCGGGCTTGCCGACCCCGGAGCCGAGGATCGAGCCGGTGGCGACGTGCGTCGTGGACAGCGCGAAGCCGAGGTGACTCGAGGCCAGGATGACCGCGGCGGAGGCCGACTCGGCCGCCAGACCCTGCGGCGGGGCGATCTCCACCAGACCCTTGCCGAGCGTACGGATGATGCGCCACCCGCCCAGATAGGTGCCCGCCGCGATGGCAAGCGCACACGCCGCCTTGACCCAGAACGGGATGCTGCCCGTGTCGTCCCAGTCGCCGGCCGCGATGAGCGCGAGGGTGATGACCCCCATCGTCTTCTGCGCGTCGTTGGTGCCGTGGGCCAGCGAGACGAGCGAGGCGCTGCCGATCTGCCCCCACCGGAACCCGTTGTCGGTGAATCGGGCCGCCACGCCGACCGTGATCCGATAGATCAGCCAGGTGCCGACGGCCGCGACCACCCCGGCGATGACCGGCGACATGATCGCGGGCAGGATCACCTTGCCGATGACCCCGTCGAGCTTGCTGCCGTCGCCGTTCCAGTTGACCCCGGCCCAGCCCAGCCCGGCGATGGTGGCGCCGATGAGCCCGCCGAAGAGCGCGTGCGACGAGCTGGACGGCAGCCCGAGCAGCCACGTCAGCAGGTTCCAGATGATGCCGCCGACCAGCCCGGCCAGCACGATCAGCAACAGCGCCGTCCCGCCGTCCGCGAGCAGCTCCGCCTTGGGCGCGCCGCTCTTGTCCTGGATCTTGACCACGGCGTTCGAGACGGTGAGGGCCACCTCCACGGAGAGGAAGGCGCCGACGAGATTGAGAATGCCGGAAAGGGCGACGGCGACCTTCGGCCTGAGCGCCTTGGTCGCGATGGACGTGGCCATCGCGTTGGCGGTGTCGTGGAACCCGTTCGTGAAGTCGAACCCGAGGGCTGTGACCACCACGAGGGCGAGAATCACAGAAGTCTCTGTCACATGCAGATAGTGCCCCCGCCAGGCAATCGCCAAAAGACGCCCGTCCAGGCTTCCGCCGCTGTTGAGCACCCCGTAGCGAACATGTCGCCAGAAGGTCACCGGCCCCCACGTTTACCGACCGGCAAAGATGGACAGCCCTCGCTGCCCCGCCCGCACGCCCCGCCGACCATGATGCCCCACCTGCCCGCCGCCCGGCGGACAAATCGCCTGAACGTTCCCTGAGACGCCCTCACTCCCGCCCGACCGGATAGACCTTGTGCTCCGCGTCCCACCACAACACGTAGAACACCCCGCCCTTCGTGTAACCCCAGAGCCGCTGTCGGCTGCCGAGCCGGAAACGGAAGAGCTCAAAGCCGAACTTCTCCGTATGCCTGAGCGCGTTGATACGCTCCTGCGCCTCAGGAGCCAAGGTCTCGACGTGCTGCGTGTGGTGCTTTCGATGACTGCCCCTGTTCGAGCTGAACAGCTGCGCCCTGACCTCGTGCCACGTCGAGGCGCCGACGTCGCAGAGGAAGTTGACGATCTCCTCCCACTCGGCGGCACCCGGCCAGGACCAGGCTCCGCGATAGCCGCGGTCGGCGAAGCGGAACGAGAAGGTCAACCTGTGCTCACCGGCGTCGAGCCCCCCGTCGACGGGCTTTGATCCCTGCTGCTTGTTCGGGGGGTTTCGCCTAGACATCGGCGCTGCTCATCACGGGAAGGTTCCATTCGGTCCAGACGTAGTCCTTGACCAGGCCCGCGTCCTCGTTCGCCGCGAGCGCGCTGTAGTACTTGAGCATCGCGTCCTCGGTGATGGCGTCGTGACACTCATCGACCGGGTCCAACCCCCGCCGGACCTCCCAGTACGGGTCCTCCCTCTCCACCAGCGCGCCGATCTGGTATTCATCGAAGGAGCCGTAGTCGTCGACCGTCTCGTCGATCGACGCGCGCTGGGTGGCCGTCAGGCGGTCGGGGTCGCCGTCGGACCACGACGTGAGCCAGAACACGCCGCGGTGGAACTCGAACAGCTCCGCCGCGACCGGCCCGGGCGGCCACGCCTCGAAGCGGTCGGGCACGAGCGGCTCCCCCACGTCAGCCAGGTACCAGGCCTGCGAGTAGAAGAGGAGCAGGTGCAGTTTCATGGGCGACATGGGCCCGACGCGGCGCAGGATGTACGCCGACACGTCATGGATGGAAGCCACCGTTACCTACCTTGTCACTGGACAGCTGGTCGCTCCGCAACTATGGCACCGGATCCGCGGCCCGATCAAGCCGCACCCGCCCGGCATCGGAATCCTCGATGGATCGGGCGCGATCCATTGCTCCGCACCATGTTCCGATCGTCGCGGCCAGCGCCTGTCTCGGAGGGGGCGGCGGAGCGAGGCCGAGTCCAGCACCGAGCCGGAGGCGTCGGCCACGGCGCCGTCGTGGGCGCCGGCCCGCGTCAGCCCACCATCACCGAAGCCAGACCGGACGGCGCGCGGCGCCCTGCGGTGACGTCCGCCGCGCGCTTCAATGGGGGCATGACCAACTTGGGTGGACAGTACGGGGTGTGGCGGCGCGGGCGGGACACCGATGCCGCGTTCGCGCAGGCCGTGGAGGGGCTGGGCTACTCGTCGCTCTGGCTCGGCGGCGTGACGGACGACGACCTCGAGCGCACCGGCGAGCTCCTGGCCGCGACCACGAAGCTGGTCGTCGCCACGGGCATCGTGAACATCTTCACCATCGACGCGGCGACGGCGGCCGGCTGGTTCCAGCGGGTGGACGGGCAGTATCCCGGGCGTGTGGTGCTGGGCGTGGGCACGGGCCACCGGGAGGCCGTGGGCCCGCAGGCCGCGACGCCCTATCAGGCCCTGGTCGCGTACCTGGACGAATTGCAGCAAGCCGGCATCCCCGCCGAGCGCATCGTGATCGCCGCACTCGGCCCGCGGGTGCTCAAGCTCTCCCGCGACCGCACCGGCGGCGCGCACCCCTATCTGACGACCCCGGAGCACACGCGTACGGCCCGGGCGGCGCTCGGCCCGGACAAGCTCCTCGTCCCCGAGCAGCACGTGGCCCTCGGTGACAAGGCAGCGGTCGCGCGCGAGGCGGTCGCCCCCTACCTGCAGCTGACCAACTATCGCAACAACTGGCTGCGCAGCGGCTTCACCGAGCAGGACCTGGCCGACGGCGGCTCCGACGCCTTCCTCGACGCCGTCGTGGCGCTCGGCACCCCGGACGCGGTCGCCGCCCGGCTGCGCGCCCACCTCGACGCGGGGGCCGACCAGGTCCTCGCGCAAGCCCTGGGCGACTCCCCGCTCGACGATCTCACCGATCTGGCTCAGGCGCTCCCCTTCCAAAAAGCGTAACAATCACACAAAGTAATATTCCGGTGACGGAGCAGCATGATCGCCCGCATCGCCCGAACGGTCATTCCGAAGTAGACGCCCGGGCCCCCTCGCCCAGGTCAGAGGTGTTCTGACGATCTTCCGAACAAGGTGGCACACCGCTCTACCCCCACAACCGGGCCTCCGACGGAGAGTAACGATCGGAGGCCCGGCCACGGGCTTCGGAGGACGAGCGGAGCAACGGTGGAGAACATCGGCGGAGAGCTGCTCAGCGGCTTGGCAATTTTCGCGAGCAGTCTCGGCATCAGCGGTCTGATCCGTAGCTGGATCCGGCACCGCACAAGACTTCAACTGGAACGGCAGCGGTCCCTGCGGACCACCACCCGTGCGGACAGCCTGGCGCGGCTCGCCCGCCGTCAGGGATGGGTCCGCATCGACGAGAAGGACCAGGACGGTCATCGCATCGTCGAGCTGCGCGGGGCCCGGCACTCCCGGGAGGAGGAGACCGCGTGACGACGTCGCACTCGTCGGCCGCTGATCCGGCCGCTGCGGAGAAGCTCAAGCAAGCTGCCTTGAACGCGTCGTTCACCGGCTTCTTCACCCGGAACTACGACTCCGTCCTGCGCATCCTGGGCAGGTCGGAGTATGACAAGGGGATGGTCGAGGACGTGGCCCAGGAGGCCTTCGTCGCCGTCCGGGACAGGTGGGCCGAGGTGCAGAGCTACCAGAAGCCCGCCGCCTATCTGATGAAGGTCGCCTTCAACAAGCTCTGTGATCATCAGGAGCGCCGTGGGCGGACATCGACGATCTACATCGACCTAGGCGACATGCCGGATGTCGCGCCGCCCGAGACCCCGGCCGAGGCCGACGACCTTCTCGCCGGCTGGATCCAGCTTCTTCCCGCACAGCAGGGGCGGGTCATCAGTCTCACTTTGGACAACTACCCCGATCTGGAGATCGCCCACATCCTGGGCATCTCCTGTAACACCGTGCGCGAATACAAAGTCAAGGCGAAGCAGAAGTTGCAACAACTGGCCGAGGCCGACGGCTTCATCACCCCGGCGGGGAGGAGGCGCAGGTGAACCTCGAGGACATCATAGAGCTGGCTGCCGCACGACAACCGACCGTCCTGGACCGGGCCCGCACGCGCAGAGCTGCCGAGCGCGTGCAGAGCGCCCATGCCGTGGAGGCGGCAGCGGGACGGAACCCGGCCGGTGATCTCGACCCGTCAGACCCCTTGGGGCCGGGCGCGGACGAGATCACCGGGATCAAGCGTGGCGCGGAGGCGGCCAAGGCCGGCTGGATCCACTGGGACGCCGGAACCGGTGCCTTGACCTGGTCCGACGAGATGTCACGGATATTCGGCTACCCTGCTGTCGCGTCCCGCATCGGTCAGGATGTGCTGGCCGGCGGGCTGCATCCCCGGGATGCCGGAAGCGTGAGCGCAGAGGTGCGCCTGGCCTGGCGCGAGATGCGGCCGGCCGAACTAACCTGCCGCGTCGTCCGTCCGGACGCCACCGTCCGTCACCTGCGCTGCCTGGTCGAGGTGCTCACCCTGGACGGATACCACCCGGCGGGAATCATCGTGACTGCTCACGACATGACGGACGCCGAGCGGGAACGGCAGGACCGGGCCCGACACCGCCTGCGAGCCCGCCTCGCTGCCACTCTGGCCGACCAGGTCGATCGACTGAGCGACCGGCCGGCACCGGCGGCCTTCGCTGATGAGATCGATGCTCTGTGCCGCACGGAATCCGGGGCGCTGCTTGTCATCGCCGTGGAGTTGCCTCACTCGCTGTCGGCCGATCAGACGAACCAAGTGACGCGCACAGTGGCCGAACTGGTGCAGCAGGCTCTGCCGGCCGGGCATCGGAGCGGCGTCGTCGGCCCGGCTCAGTTCGGCATCGTGGCGGCGAACGAAGTCCTCGCGGCCGCTTTGTCGGCCGATCTGCATCGAAGTCTGTCATCGGCCATGGTCTGTGGCGTGCGGCTTCGGTCTTGGCACGGCATCGTCCCTTACGCGCCGGATTATCGAGTCCGAGGTGAGGACCTCGTGATCGACGCCGCTTACGCCTGGCGGGAGAGCCGCCGGAAGAAGACCACCTTGACCGTCCTCCCCGCGCCTTTGGCCAACGGACGAGAGAGCATGATGCGGGAATACATCCAGTCGACCGTTCGCTCCGGCCAGCTCAGTCTCTATGCTCAGCCGATCCTCGATCTCGAGCTCGGCGTTGTCACCCGGCACGAGATCCTGCTGAGGATCGCTCGCCCCGGAACGGTGGCGGATGCCCCGGCCGCTTTCCTCGCCACCGCTCGCCGAGGCGCGGAGAGCGTGAACATCGACAAGTGGGTGATGGACCAGGCCCTCGGTCACATCGGGGAGGGCCCACAGACCTCGCACTATCAGATCAACGTGTCCGGCCGGACGATTTCGACGCCGGGTGTCGTGAGCTTCGTGCTGGACACCCTGCACCGGCACCAGGTGGATCCGACCGCGGTCACCTTTGAGATCACCGAGTCCGAACCGGTTGACAACCTGACGGTGGCGTCTGATTTCGCCGCACGCGTCACCGCAGCAGGGTGCGGCCTCGCCCTGGACGACTTCGGAACAGGGCACTCCTCGCTCGTACTTTTGAAGCAGTTGCCGATTGATCTTGTGAAGATCGACGGGCAGTTCATCACCGATCTAGCCACCAGCGGCTTCGACCGGATCGCGGTCCGGTCAACCGTCGAGATGTGCCGGCAGCTGGGCATCAGGACAGTGGCTGAGTATGTCGAGGAATCATCGTCCTTTGCACTGCTTCGTGAGCTGGGTGTGGATTTCGCGCAGGGTCACGCCGTCGGCCGGGCGGAAGCGATCATTCCCTCCGCACCCGGCCGGGCGCCGACACGCGCTGCGGAACTCGATCGAGCCATCGGATGACCCGTTCCGAGGCCGGATGAGTCACACCCTGGCGACTGTTCTGAGCGCGGCCGTGAGGATGGCGAGGCCTTCGCGGGCCTCGCCGTCGGTGAGGGTGAGGGGCGGTCCCATGCGGAGGACGTTGCCGTAGAGGCCGCCTTTGCCGATCAGGAGGCCGCCGCGGCGGCATTCGTCGGCGACGCGGACGGTGGCGGCCGGGTCGGGGTCGGTGGTGCCGGGGTGGCAGATCTCGAGGGCGATCATCAGGCCGCGGCCGCGGACCTCGGCGACGATCGGGGACTCGAGGGCGCGCAGGCCGGTGAGGAGGATGTCGCCGGTGCGGCGGGCGTTGGCCTGCAGGTCGTGGTCGAGGACGTAGTCGAGGACGGCGTTGCCGGCGGCCGTGGCGACCGGGTTGCCGCCGAAGGTGGAGAAGCTGGTGCCCGGGACGGCGTTGACCAGCTCGGCCCGGCCGACCACGCCGGCCAGGGCGAAGCCGTTGCCGATGCCCTTGGCGAAGGTGATGAGGTCGGGCTGGACGTCGTGGGCCTGATAACCCCAGAAGTGCGCGCCGGTACGCCCCCAGCCCGTCTGGACCTCGTCGGCAATGAACAGGATCCCGTGGTTGTCGAGCTCCTTCTTGACCGCACCGAGGAGCCCGTCGGGCCCGTGGACGAAGCCGCCGACGCCCTGGATCGGCTCGGCGATCAGCGCGGCGACGTCGCCGGCCGTGGTGGTGGCCAGCACCTCGCGCAGGTCGTCAAGAAAAACATCAATGTGCTCGGCGGAAGAGAGACCCACCATACGGCCGCGGAGGCCGTCGCTGGACGGGAGCCAGCTCACCTGCAACGGGCTCAGACCCGAGGCGGACCAGCTGCGGTGCCCGGTGACGGCCATCGCGGCGAACGACCGGCCGTGGTAGCTGTTGCGCACGGCCAGGATCTGGTTGGTGCGGCGGTGGTTCGTGGCGAAGAGCAGGGCGGCCTCGTTGGCCTCGGTGCCCGAGTTGGCGAAGAAGACGCGGGCGTCGGGGATGCCGGAGACGCGGGCGATCTTCTCGGCCAGCTCGACCTGCTGCCGGATGAGATAGAGGGTCGAGCTGTGCACGATGCCGGTGGCCAGCTGGCGTTCGACCGCCTCGCGCACCTCGGGGATGTCGTGGCCGATCATGGTGGTGAGCACGCCGCCGAAGAAGTCCAGGTACGTGCGGCCGGCGCTGTCGGTGACCCGGCGCCCCGAGCCGGAGACCAGTTCGATCGCGTCGTCGCCGTAGTAGGCGGCCACCCAGGACGGCATGACGGCGCGGTGCCGGGCGAGCAGGTCATCGGTCATGTGAACCCCCAAGGAAGTCGTGTGAACCGCTGGCAAGGAAGTCGGGTGAACCGCGGGACGGTCAGCGCCATCCGCGCGGGTGCGGGCGGCGAGGCGAGCCACTGCCCCGGGCACCGGCCCGGGCGGCGGAGGCGAACAGGTCGGCGTACTCCACGAACTCGTCGCGGATCAGACCGGCGGTGATCCGGATGTGCTGCGGGCCGGACGGGATGACGTCGAAGGGGGCGCCCGGGGCGACGGCGACGCCGTGACCGGCGAGCTCCACCATGGCCGCCTGCTGGTCGGCGACGGTCAGCCACAGGTTGATGCCGTCGGCGGCGGTGGCGGTGGCGCCCCGCTCGGTCAGGGCGGTGACCAGGGTCGCGCGCCGCCGGGCGTACTCGTCGCGGGCGGCCGCCACCTGGGCGGCGACGTCGGCCGAGGTCAGCAGGTCGAGCAGGACGGCCTGCAGCAGGCGGCTGGACCAGCCCGGGCCGAGCAGCCGCCGGTCCGTCACCGCGGCGATCACCCGGGCCGGGCCGCCGATCGCGGCCAGCCGCAGGTCGGGCCCGTGGCTCTTGGAGAAGCCGGCGATGTGCACGGTCCGGTCCGGCAGCCGGGTGCCGAGGCTGACCGGGGCCGCCGTCGCGATGTCCCCCGCGTGGTCGTCCTCCACGACCATCATTCCCGGGTACGCGACCAGCACGTCACCCAGCTCGTCCACGCGCCGCCCCGACATGCTGACCCCGGTGGGATTGTGGGCCCGGGGCTGCAGGAAGACCGCGACGGGGTCGTGTCGCCGCACCGCTGCGGCGAACGCGTCCGGGCGCATCCCGTCCGCGTCGAGCGGGATCCCGATCACGGTCGCGCCGAGGGCGTCGAGCAGGTCGAGCACGGGCGGGAAGGCGGGATGCTCGACGAGCACCCGGTCGCCGAGGCGGACGACGGCGGCGCTGACCCGGTCGAGGGCGTCCATCGCCCCGTCGACCACGGTGAGTTGCTCCGGCGGGAAGGGCCATCGCCCGCGCAGCACGGTCTCCAGGGGCGGCAGCACAGCGGCCTCGAGGTAACTGTGCGTCAGCCGGGCGTCCCCGATCCGGGCCAGCGACGACGTGAGCGACGGCAGCAGGTCGTAGTCCGGCACGCCGGTCGAGAGGTCTCTCGGCAGGGACGATGCACCAGCCAATCGGCTGTAGCGCAGAGACGAACGCGGCGCGGCGACGAAGGATCCGGAGCGGCCGCGGGTCTCGATGGCGCCGGCTCGGGCCAGGCTCTGCCACGCCTCACTCACCGTCGTCGGGCTCACGCTCAAGGCCCGCGCGACATCGCGCACTGTGGGCAGTCGCGTCCCGACCGGCAGCTCACCGCCAGTGACGAGCCGGCTGACAGCGGCGGCGATGCCCCGGGCGCTGCGATCGGCAACTGAAGAAGTGATCAACCCAAGCAATTACTTCTCCGAAACATTTGGTAACAGCCAGGCAATTGTTCGCCTCGATCTGTGTCGTTAGTGTCGCCCCATGACGACCCTCGATGTCAAGCCGACGCTGGGGCGATGACACGGGGTAGAGCCGCGATCACAATCGAGGGGTGACCCAGGCCACCTTTCGAGAGAGGGGCACAGGATGACCGTCGTCCGCGCCGCCCTGGTCCAGACCACATGGACCGGCGACAAGGAAACCATGATCAAGGCGCACGAGGACCACGCCCGCGAGGCCGCCGCCCAGGGCGCGAAGGTGATCTGCTTCCAGGAGCTCTTCTACGGGCCCTACTTCTGCCAGGTGCAGGACACCGCCTTCTACGAGTACGCGGAGTCGGTCCCCGGCCCCACGACCGAGCGCTTCCAGGCCCTCGCCGCCGAGCTCGGGCTGGTCATGGTCCTGCCCATGTACGAGCAGGAGCAGCCCGGCGTCCTCTACAACACCGCCGCGGTGGTCGACGCCGACGGGAGCTATCTCGGCAAGTACCGCAAGAACCACATCCCGCAGGTCAAGGGCTTCTGGGAGAAGTTCTACTTCCGCCCCGGCAACCTCGGCTACCCGGTCTTCGACACGGCGGTCGGCAAGGTGGGCGTCTACATCTGCTACGACCGGCACTTCCCCGAGGGCTGGCGGGCCCTGGGGCTGGGCGGCGCGCAGATCGTCTTCAACCCGTCGGCGACGAGCCGCGGCTTGTCGAGTTACCTGTGGCAATTGGAACAGCCCGCCAGCGCGGTCGCCAACGAGTACTTCATCGGCGCGATCAACCGGGTCGGCACGGAACCCCTCGGGGACAACGACTTCTACGGGCAGTCGTACTTCGTGGATCCCGAGGGCAAGTTCGTCGGCGAGGTCGGCGACACACACAATCCCGAGCTGATCGTGCGCGACCTCGACCTGTCGCTGCTGCACACCGTCCGCGACCGCTGGCAGTTCTACCGCGACCGGCGCCCGGACTCCTACGAGGGCCTGGTGACCCCGTGATCATCGCCAACGGGACCGTGGTGGGCCCGGCCGGCCCGGTGGAGATGGACGTTCTCGTCGACGGCGAGAAGATCGTCGCGCTGTACGCCCCCGGCACCGCGCCGGTCCAGGACGAGACCATCGACGCCACCGGGAAGTACGTCATCCCGGGCGCGATCGACGCGCACACGCACATGCAGATGCCGTTCGGCGGCACCGAGGCCAGCGACACGTTCGACACCGGCACCCGGGCGGCCGCGTTCGGCGGGACGACCACGATCGTCGACTTCGCGATCCAGCGCTACGGCGAGGTGATCCAGGACGGGCTGGCCGCCTGGCACGAGAAGACGGCCGGGAACTGCCACGTCGACTACGGCTTCCACATGATCGTCGGCGGGGTGGACGACGAGTCGCTCAAGGCGATGGACCAGCTCGTCGCCACCGAGGGCATCTCGAGCTTCAAGCTCTTCATGGCGTACCCCGGCGTCTTCTACAGCGACGACGGGCAGATCCTGCGGGCGATGCAGAAGGCCCGCGACAACGGCGCCCTGATCATGATGCACGCGGAGAACGGGCCGGCGATCGACGTGCTCGTGAAGCAGGCCCTCGAACGCGGCGAGACCGATCCCTTCCATCACGGCGTCACGCGGCCGCAGGAGCTGGAGGCCGAGGCGACCAGCCGGGCGATCTGGCTGGCGAGCGTGGCCGCCGACTGCCCGCTCTACATCGTGCACCTGAGTGCGTCCAAAGCCCTCGAACAGGTAGCCGCGGCGCGCGATCTGGGACGCAACGTGTTCGCGGAGACGTGCCCGCAGTATCTCTACCTGACGCTGGAGGACCAGCTCGGCGCCCCGGGCTTCGAGGGCGCGAAGTGGGTGTGCTCGACGCCGCTGCGCTCCAAGCACGAGACGCACCGGGCCGACTTGTGGCGCGGGTTGCGTACCAACGATCTGGCCGTGGTCTCGACCGACCACTGCCCCTTCTGCATGAAGGACCAGAAGGAGCTGGGGATCGGCGACTTCTCGAAGATCCCGAACGGGATCGGCAGCGTCGAGCACCGCGTCGACCTGCTCTACCAGGGCGTGGTGGACGGCAAGATCTCGCTCGGGCGCTGGGTCGAGACGATCGCGGCGACGCCGGCGCGGATGTTCGGCATGTACCCGCGCAAGGGCGTCATCGCCCCCGGCTCCGACGCCGACATCGTGCTCTACGACCCGGCGGGCCGCACCCGCATCTCCGTGGACACGCACCACATGAACATGGACTACTCCGCCTGGGAGGGCTGGGAGATCGCCGGTCGCGTGGACACCGTCCTGTCCCGCGGCACGGTCATCGTCCGGGGCGGCGAGTACCTGGGCCACGCCGGCCACGGCAGGTACGTGCCGCGCGGCCTCTCCGACTACCTGCTCTGAAGGAGGGCTGGGATGCGCGAGATCAACCACTGGATCCGCGGTACGGCCACACCGGGGACCAGCGACACGAAACTGGATGTGTTCGACCCCGCCACGGGTGAGCCGCAGGCGTACGTCCTCGCCGCGACCGCCGCCGAGACCGGGGCGGCCGTGGCGGCGGCGAAGGAGGCGTTCCCCGGCTGGCGCGCCGCCTCCCTGTCCCGCCGGGCCGAGGTGATGTTCCGCTTCCGCGAGCTGGTCGACGCCAACCGCAAGGAGATCGCCGCCCTGATCAGCTCGGAACACGGCAAGACCGTGGCCGACGCGTCCGGCGAGCTGGCTCGGGGCCTGGAGAACATCGAGTTCGCCGCCGGGGCACCCCATCTGCTCAAGGGTGGATACAGCGAGCAGGCGGCGACGGGTGTCGACGTCTACTCGATCCGCCAGCCGCTCGGCGTGGTCGCGGGCATCACGCCGTTCAACTTCCCGGCCATGGTCCCGCTGTGGATGCTGTGCAACGCGCTCGTGTGTGGCAACACGTTCGTGCTGAAACCCAGCGAGAAGGACCCCTCGGTGTCGCTCCTGCTGGCCGACCTGCTGCGCCAGGCGGGGCTCCCGGACGGCGCGTTCAACGTCGTGCAGGGTGACCGCGTGGCCGTCGAGACGCTGCTCGACCACCCGGACGTCGAGGCGATCTCGTTCGTCGGCTCCACCGCCGTCGCGAAGAGCATCTACGAGCGCGGCACCCGCAACGGCAAGCGTGTGCAGGCCCTCGGCGGCGCCAAGAACCACATGGTCGTGCTCCCCGACGCCGACATCGGATCCGCCGCCGACGCCGCGGTGTCCGCCGGCTACGGCTCGGCCGGCGAGCGCTGCATGGCCGTCTCCGTGGTCGTGGCGGTCGGCGACAGCGGGGACCCACTCGTGGATGCCATCCAAAAACGCATCGGCCGGATCCAGGTCGGCCCGGCGACGGATCCCAGCGCCGAGATGGGCCCGCTGATCAGCCGCGAGCACCGGGACCGGGTGGCCGGCTATCTCGCCGACCCCGGGCCGGCCGAGGTCGTGGTCGACGGGCGGGACGCGCCGTGCACCGGCGGGCCCGGATTCTTCCTCGGCGCCTCGCTGGTGGACAAGGTGCCGCCCGATTCGCCGCTCTACACCGACGAGATCTTCGGACCGGTGCTGTCGGTGGTGCGCGTGGACACGTACGACGAGGCGGTCGAGCTGGTCAACACCAACCCCTACGGCAACGGCACGGCGATCTTCACCCGCGACGGCGGGGCGGCCCGCCGCTTCCAGTACGACGCCGTGTGCGGGATGGTCGGCGTCAACGTGCCGGTGCCCGTCCCCGTCGCGTACTACAGCTTCGGCGGCTGGAAGTCGTCCCTCTTTGGCGACCTGCACATGTACGGGCCCGAGGGCCTGCAGTTCTACACCCGGACCAAGGTCGTCACCTCGCGCTGGCCCGACCCGGCCACCTCGCGGGTCGACCTCGGCTTCCCGAAGGTGCGGTGAGCGCCGATGGACATCGGTGTCGTCCTGCAGTGCGACCCGCCGTCGAGCGCCGTCGTCGACCTGGCCCGCAAGGCCGAGGACCTGGGCTACAGCCACGTGTGGACCTTCGACTCGCACGTGCTGTGGCAGGAGCCGTTCGTCCTCTACTCGAAGATCTTGGCGGAAACCAGCAGTGTGGTCGTCGGGCCGATGGTGACCAACCCGGGCACCCGCGACTGGACGGTCATCGCGTCGCAGTTCGCCACCCTCAACGAGATGTACGGCAACCGGACCGTCTGTGGCATCGGCCGCGGCGACTCCGCGCTGCGCTACATCGGCCGCAAGCCCACCACCCTGGCCGAGTTGCGGGATTGCATCCACGAGGTGCGCGCCCTGGCGAACGGCGGCACGGTCCGGGATCTCCGCCTGGCCTGGGCGCCGGACAGCCGGCTCGACATCTGGGTCGCCGCCTACGGACCCAAGGCGCTCGCCCTGACCGGTGAGGTGGCGGACGGCTACATCCTGCAGCTCGCGGATCCCGACATCGCCGCGTGGATGATCGCCGCCGTCCGTTCCGCCGCCTCCGACGCGGGCCGCGACCCCATGGCGATCAAGTTCTGCGTGGCGGCGCCCGCCTACGTCGGCGACGACCTGGCCCATCAGCGGGACCAGACGCGGTGGTTCGGCGGGATGGTCGGCAACCACGTGGCGGACATCGTCGCGCGCTACGGCACGGACGGCGCGGTGCCTCAGGCGCTGACCGAATACATCAAGGCGCGGCAGGGATACGACTACGCGGAGCACGGACGGGCCGGGAACTCGCACACGACGTTCGTACCCGACGAGGTGGTCGACCGGTTCTGCGTGCTGGGACCGGTCGAGGCCCACCTGGAACGGCTGGCGGCCCTGCGCGCGCTCGGGGTCGACCAGTTCGCGCTGTACCTGCAGCACGACGACAAGGAGGCCACCCTGGAGGCGTACGGGAAACACGTCATTCCGGCGGTCTCATGAGACGCACGCTGAGCGTGCTCGCGGGGCTGATCGCCGCCGTCGCGCTGTGGGAGGGATACAAGGCCGTCGGCGACCCGGACGGCACGGTGGTCCTCGGGACCCGGATCCTGCCCCGCGCCGACGACCTGTCCATGCCGCACGTGTGGGACATGCTGCGGCGGCTCGGACAGCCCGAGCTGACCGGCGGGCGGCCGGTGTGGCAGGTGGTCCTGGGCGCGTGCCTGTTCACGCTCGGGATCACCGCCGTGGGGTTCGCCGCCGGGGCGGTGGTCGGGCTGCTGCTGGCGGTCGTGATGCAGCGCTTCCGCATCGTCGAGCGCGGGCTCCTGCCGTACGTCATCCTGTCGCAGACCGTGCCCCTCGTCGCGCTGGCGCCGCTGGTCGCGGGCTGGAGCGGCAACCTGTCCTTCGGTCCGTATCCATGGCAGGACTGGATGACCGTGGCCGTCATCGCCGCCTATCTGTCGTTCTTCCCGGTCGCCGTCGGCATGCTGCGCGGGCTGCAGTCGCCGCCGGCGAGCGGGGCCGAGCTGATGCGCAGCTACGCCGCCGGCTGGTGGCGCACGCTGCTCAAGCTCCGCCTGCCGGCGTCGCTGCCCTACCTGTTCCCCGCGCTGCGGCTGGCCGGCGCGGCCGCCGTCGTGGGCGCGGTGGTGGGAGAGATCTCCACGGGTACGCGCGGCGGGGTCGGCCGGCTCGTCATCGAATACTCGCGGGAGGCGACCAGCGACCCCGCGAAGGTCTACACCGCCATGCTCGGCGCGGCCCTGCTCGGGCTGCTCGTGGCGGCCCTCGTCAGCCTGCTGGAGCTGCCGTTGATGCGGCACCGGCGCCGAATCCGGGTGGTGACGATGTGACTGCCGTGTCCGTCTCGGGTGTCACGAAGACCTTCAACGAGGGCCGCAGCGACGCGGTCACCGCGCTGTCCGACATCGACCTGACCGTGGCCGAGGGCGAGTTCGTATCCCTGATCGGGCCGTCGGGATGCGGCAAGAGCACGCTGCTGCGCCTGATCGGCGATCTCGTATCCCCTACCGCCGGGACCGTTTCGGTCGCGGGACGTTCCGCCCGCGATGCCCGGCTGCGGCAGGGATACGGGATCGCTTTCCAGCAGGCGGGCCTCTTCGAGTGGCGGACGGTACGCCGCAACGTGGCGCTGCCGCTCGAACTGCGCAAGCTCTCCCGATCCGCGCAACGCGCCCGCGTCGACGAGATGCTCGGCCTCGTCGGGCTGAGCGACTTCGCGGAGCACTATCCGGCGCAGCTGTCCGGGGGCATGCAGCAGCGGGTCGCCATCGCCCGCGCGCTCGCCGTGCATCCACCCCTGCTGCTGATGGACGAGCCGTTCGGCGCCCTGGACGAGATGACCCGCGAACGGCTGCAGAACGAGCTGCTGCGCATCTGCGGGGCGACCGGCACGAGCACGGTCTTCGTCACGCACTCCATCTCCGAGGCGGTGTTCCTGTCGAACCGGGTCGTCGTCATGTCGCCGCGGCCCGGCCGGATCACCGCGACCGTCGACATCGATTTGCCCACGCGCGACGAGTCCGTCCGCCAGTCCCCGGACTTCTTCGGTTTTGTCACGCTCGTGCGGAAATCGCTGCGGGAGGCCGCGTGAAGCGTGTGCTGCCGCCGCTCGTCGTGGGCCTCGTCGTTCTCGCCCTGTGGGAGCTGACGGTCTCGCTGGGCCGGATCGCGCCCTTCATCCTCCCCGCGCCGTCGGCCATCGGGCACGAGCTGCTCGTGCAGCGCGGCAACATCTGGTCGGCCGCGCTCGCCAGCGGCCTCAACGCGCTCGTCGGACTGGCCTGGGGCAGCGTGGCCGGGGTGCTGCTCGCCATGGCCGCGAGCCGCTTCCGCCTGCTCTCCGACGTGTCCGTGCCGGTGGCGGCGGTGCTCAACGCGCTGCCGATCATCGCGCTCGCCCCGATCCTCAACAACATGTTCGAGTCCACCTCGAGCGTGCCCCGCCGGCTGGTCGCCGGGATCATCGTCTTCTTCCCCGTCTTCCTCAACACGCTGCGCGGACTGCGCGAGGTGGATCCCGTCCACCGCGACCTCATGACCAGTTACGCCGCCTCGGGATGGACCTTCACCCGGCTGGTACGCCTCCCCGGGGCGCTGCCGTTCGTCTTCACGGGCCTCCGGCAGGCGTCGTCGCTCGCGGTCATCGCCGCCGTCGTCGCCGAGTACTTCGGGGGTCTGCAGAACGGGCTCGGGTCGCGCATCACGTCGGCGGCCGCCTTCACCGCGTACCCGAGGGCCTGGGCCTTCGTCGTCGGAGCCTGCGTCCTCGGGCTCGTCTTCTATCTCGTCACGCTCCTGCTGGAACGCCTTGTTCTGCCTCCTTCCGTCGTTTAGGGAGTCCGTGTGCGCCTCTTCGCGATCGCTGCGTCTCTTCTCCTCCTGACCGCCTGCGGGACCGCCGACCAGTCCCCCACCACCGCCGCATCCGGCGGGGTCACCCCGATCAAGCTGCAGTTGCAGTGGTTCTACCAGGCCCAGTTCGCGGGCTACATCGCCGCCGTGGACAAGGGCTTCTACCGGGAACAGGGCCTCGACGTCGAACTCCTCGAGGGCGGCGTCGACATCGTGCCGCAGACCGTGCTCGCGCAGGGCAAGGCCGACTACGCCGTCGCCTGGGTGCCGAAGGCGCTGGCCTCGCGCGAGCAGGGCGCCGAGATCACCGATGTCGGGCAGATCTTCGCGCGCTCGGGGACGTACCAGGTGGCCTGGAAGTCCTCCGGGATCACGGGACCGGCCGACTTCAAGGGCAAGAAGGTGGGGAACTGGGGCTTCGGCAACGAGTTCGAGCTCTTCGCCGGCATGACCGGCGCCGGCGTGGATCCCGGCAAGGACGTCACGCTCGTGCAGCAGCAGTTCGACATGCAGGCCCTGCTCAAGAAGGAGATCGACGTCGCCCAGGCGATGAGCTACAACGAGTACGCTCAGCTCCTCGAGGCCACGGATCCCGCGACCGGCACGTTGTACACCCCCGACGCCTTCCAGATCATCGACTGGAAGACCGTGGGATCCGCGATGCTGCAGGACGCGGTGTGGGCCTCGACGCCGCGGCTGAGCGACCCGGCTTACCAGCAGCAGACCGTGAAGTTCCTGACCGGCACGATCAAGGGCTGGGCCTACTGCCGCGACAATCCCGTCGAGTGCCGCGATCTGGTGGTGGCGAAGGGATCCAAGCTCGGCCGGAGCCACCAGCTCTGGCAGATGAACGAGGTCAACAAGCTCATCTGGCCCTCCACCGGCGGCATCGGCCTGATCGACGAGGCCGCCTGGAAGCAGACGGTCGACATCTCGCTGACCGCCAAGAACCAGACGGGCGACACGGTGCTGACCAAGCAGCCGTCGGGTCAGGCCTACACCAACGACTACATCCGGCAGGCCCTCGACCAGGCCGGCGTCGACACGACCGGCGCCGCCTTCAAGCCCGAGACCGTCACCCTCTCCCCCGGCGGGGCGTGACGGGGGTTCAGTCCTCGCTGACGCGCCCGGCCGGGATGCCCGCCCGCGATGTCGAGAGCGGCTCGCGGAGCCGCGCCTCACCCACCCGCCGATCGTACGTCCGGCTCATCGCCGCCGGTCGGGCTCGTGCTGCAGGCGCTCGCGGTAGGTGCGGGTCTTCTGGCGGTTGCCGCAGACCGCCATCTCGCACCACCGCCCGCGCCCGTTGCGCGAGGTGTCGAGGAAGGCCCACCGGCAGTCCGGCGCGGCGCACAGCTTGAGCCGCGGCCAGTCGCCCCGGGCGGCGCTCTGCGCGACGGTCTCGACGATGACGTCGACCCACGGCCGGGCGGACCGCGCCCGGATCCGAAGCTCGCCGGACGGATCCACGACGAGGTGCAGCGGATGCCCGGCCAGCGCCGGCGTCGCCTCACCTTGTCCGTCCACGGCAGACCGCAGCGCCGTCCGCAGGGAGACCGCGGCGCTCAGGTCGGCACCTTCGGTGGCCAGACCGTGCGCCGCCAGCCAGTCCGCCAGGGCCGCCGGCGAGGTCAGCCGGTCGCCGGCGACGTGCTGCTCGCCGTGCCGGCTGAAGGTGCGCTCGTCGGCCGTGTTCAGGAACTCCTCGATGAGCCGCAGGTCCGCCACGACACCACTATACCGCTACGCCGGTGTTGACTCGGTCGCGACACCGGTATTACGTTTCGGTGGTGTCTACTTCTCGCGAGCACCTGATCGACGTACCCGAGGCGGAGCTCGAGGACCTGCGGGCCCGGCTGCGCGCGACCCGCTGGGCCAAGCCCTGGCTGCCCGCCGCCGAGCCCGGCGCCACGGGCGTCGACGGCGACGAGCTGCGCCGGCTGGCCGGCTACTGGGCCGACGGATACGACTGGCGTAAGCACGAATCCACGATCAACGCGCTGCCGTCCCACTTCGCCGAGATCGACGGCACCACCGTCCACTATCTGCGCTACGACGCCGAGCGCCCCGGGCGCCTGCCGCTCCTGCTCGCCAACGGTTGGCCCAGCTCCTTCCTCGAGCTGACCGGCCTCGCCGAGCGGCTGTCGGCCCCGTCCGAGTGGGGCGGCGACCCGGACGACGCGTTCACCGTGATCGTCCCGGCCCTGCCCGGCTACGGGGTGGCTCCGCAGCGGCCCGCCTCCGGCCCGCACACGCACGAGCTGTGGCACCGGCTCATGACCGGCGAACTCGGCTTCGCCCGCTACGGCGCACACGGATCCGACATCGGCGCGGGCGACGTCAGCCGGCTCGGGGAGGCGTACCCGCCGGTGGTGGCCGGGTTGCACCTGCTGGACACGGCGGCGCCGGAGGCGTACGACCAGGAAAGCCTGACCCCCGAGGAGCGCGCCTATCTCGCGGCCGAGGAAGCCTGGGCGGTCGACGAGCGCGGCTACTCGCACGAGCAGCAGACCCGCCCGCTGACCCTGGCGCAGGGCCTGTCCGACTCCCCGTCCGGCCTGCTCGCCTGGATCCTCGAGAAGTACCGCGTCTGGAGCGCGACCCGCTTCACCGACGACTTCGTGCTGACCCAGGCCTCGCTCTACTGGTTCACCAACTCGATCTCGACCTCCTTCCGCCCCTACTACGAGCGCCACCACAACCTCGTCCCCGCCGTCACCCGCGTCGACGTCCCGACCGCGGTCGCCCTCTTCCCGTCCGACCTGGGCGCCCGCAAGCCGCGCAGCTGGATCGAGCGCAACTACCGGGTCGCCCGGTACACGTTGATGCCCCGAGGCGGCCACTTCGCCGCGTACGAGGAGCCGGACCTCCTCGCCGCCGACCTCAGGGCCTTCTTCCGCACACTCGCGTAGCCGGGGATCCATTCGCTCGCAGGCATGGCCGCACGCCCGGCGATGCCGGATCAGTGATGGGTCCGCAGCCGCCTTGACCCGACCGCGAACCCGACGCCATCGTTGCTTTGCGACAAGATGCCGAGCGACAAGCGAGGTAACCATGGCATCCATTCACGATCTGATCGCCTACCTGCTCCAGAAGAACGGACCCACAGGGAGCATGGAGGTGCACACCCTGCTCTACTACGCGCAGGCTTGGCACCTCGTCGACGACGAGGAACCGCTCTTCGCCGACCGTATCGAGGCGTGGCCTCCGCAGCCGGTTCTCCCGGACCTGTTCGAGCTCCACGCCGACATGGTGGGGTTGCTCGACGCGTGGCCCCGCGGCGACGCCGAACGCCTGACGGCCACCGAGCGCGAAGCGATCGACGACGCGCTCGAGAACTACGGCCGCCTGAGCCACATCCATCTCGCCGCCCTCGTGACCTCCGAAGCTCCGTGGCGGGACGCCCGCGCGGGACTGGATCCCCTCGAGATCTCACACCATCCCATCACCCCGGCTGCGCTGTACAAGTACTACAGCTCACTGGCCACGGACGATGACGCGATCCCGATCGAGGCCATGACCGAGGACGCATGGGACAGGCTGGTCGACCGGAGTCTGGGGTTCGGCGTTGCCTGACAGGAAAGCGAAAACCCAGCGCACGATCCACCACTCCGCCGAGCAGGAACTGGCAGCGGCCGAAGACAGGCTCATCTTTTCCTTCCGTTATGCCGACCATGGCTACCGCGGAGCCTGGGCCTGGCCGCGGGCCGCCGAGGCCGAAGAGGTGCTCAACTTCTTCTGCCACATCGGCTCCTCGACCTGGAACGAAGTCAAGGGGCAGATGACCGGCTCGAGGAGCGGCAGTCACCGCAAACACCACGAGCAGCACGTCGAGCACCTTTGCTCGGAGGCTCAGCAGCGCCTCGTCGCGCTCAAGCACACGCACAAGTTCGGCACGACGATCTTCCGGTTCCGTGTCGGCGGCCGGAAGAGGCTGTGGGGCTTCGTCAACCACGGGGTGTTCTACGTCGTGTGGTGGGACGCCGAGCACCAGGTCTATCCGATCGCGAAGAAGTAGGACCGCCCGGCAGGAGAGCAGGGTGGCGACCAGGGCACCCGTCGCGGCGACCAGCTCGGCCGTCACCCAGTGCCAGCACCTCGCTGACGCTTGGAATCACCGCCGGTCACATGGGCAGACCGAGGTGAGCAGCTTCCCGGAGGGCGTTCACATCCCGCACCACGAATCCGCGGTATCGCTGCTCCACGATGTCCGCGGCCCGCAGCTCCTTCATGGCCTTCTGCAGGCTGGCCTCCGCCGCACCACACAGCGTGCCCAGCTCGGCTTGGGTGATGTGCAGGTCGACCACGACGCCGGACGGCGCCCTGCGACCATATGCGCCTGCGATGTCGGACAGCACCCGCGCCAGCCGCACCTTGACCGGAAACAACGCGAAGTCGGTACGCCGCCCGTTCGACCACCGCAGCTTGTCCGCCACGATGCCGGCGATGGCCATGGCCGCATCCGGGTGGCTCCTGAGATAGGCCTGAAACTCGGCGCGATGCAGGATGCGGATGCGGGATTGCTGGCAGGCAGTCACAGTGGCGGACCGCGGCGTACCGTTGAGGGCGGAGATCTCCCCGACGAGATCGCCGGACATGCGGATGGCCATCAACGCCTGGCGTCCGTCGGACAATCCGATCGTCACCTTGGTGATGGCGTTCTCCAGCAGGACCACGAAGGTCTCCTCGGCACCCTCGCGCATGATGACCTGTCCGGACCCGACGGTCTTCGCCACACCGACGGCCAGCAACTTGTCACGAGCCGCGGGTTCGAGCCGGCCGAGCAACGATTGAGCCGACCACGAGCCGTTCACCAAGTAAACCCTCCTCAGGATCAATAACACTCAGGGTCACAGGAAGGACACTGAGAGCATGCCACGGTCAGCCGGGCAGGTGAATGGGGAAGTCGGCGAGGACCAGAGCGGCTGTGCCCGCCACCAGCACCCCCACCACCCAGGGCAGGCTTCGCCGAATCTCCGCGTGCTTCCGTGAAGCGATCGCCGCCAGGACCTCCGCGTGCAGACGAGCGTTCTCGAGTGCTCGATGAGACCCGGCCTCCCCGCCGGCAGCAATCAGGTCATGGGCCAGTAAACGACCCGCCTTCGCCGGCGCTCCGAAGCGAGGGACGATCGCCGCCAGCAGATGCCACGCGGCGCCGGACGCGCATACGAGCATCGCCAGCATCCCCCAGAAGGGCAGGCCGCCCGGGGCGGCGGATCGGTCGGAGACGAACGCGACGGCTCCGCAAACCACGGTCGCGAGGGAGACAACTTTGGCGTCTCCGAGGCGGATGGCCGATTGGAGCGAAGCGGAGAGCGCCAGCGCCAATTGCAGGTCGAGGTCCTGGCGAGGGGCCGGACGACGGGGCCGGAGGCGGCGGGGTGTGGTCATGGCCTCAGTGAAGCTCCACCGGCGCCCCGCCATGGCATGGAAATAGGTGATCCCGATCTTGTGCCGGCTTTCTGACATTCCCTACTTCGACGTATTCCTCTCCCCCTGCGGCCCGCAGACTTCTGAGCTGACGTCAGCGTCCCGAGGAGGGAACCCGCGTGCCCCAGATCGCCGATCCGACGCGCCGCATCATCGTCTCCGTCGACATGGAGAGCTACAGCCGGCGCGACAACATGCTCCAGTACCGCGCCCAGCAGTCCTTTCGCGACATCATGAGCCAGGCCTCCGACGAACTCGGGCTGGACCGCAGCAACTGGACGATCCAGCAGGCGGGAGACGGCGAGCTGGCAACCCTTCCGCCCGGCACCAGCGAACGGCATCTGATCTCACAACTCCCCACGACCCTCGACCGGCTTCTGCGGCAGCACAACCACGGTCTGGAGCAGCAGGCCCAGGTCCGCCTGCGCGTAGCCGTTCATGAGGGGCTCGTCCACCTCGACGGCGCCAACGGCTTCCCCGGAGAGGCGGTCGTCACCGTCTCCCGCCTGATCGACTCCCCGCAGCTGAAGGCCGCCCTCAAGCGGTTCCCGTCGGCCGGTGTCGCCATGATCGTCTCCGACCGCATCTACCAGGACGTGGTGCGCCAATATCGGGAACTGCGCCCAGAGCGCTATCAGCAGGTGACAGCGGCCCTGCCGGACAAGGGCTTCGAGCAGACCGCCTGGATCCACGTACCTGACGAGGACGCCTCCGGCGCGCAAGACTCCCCCGGTCCGGGGCCGGCTACGACACCGCCTGTCCCGGGCGGACGGGCAGTTACCAACGTGAACAACGGCCAGGCCAACATGGGCGACAACGGCACCATCACCAATTCCGGCCCCGTCTCGTTCGGATCAGGGCAGCGATGACCGACGAAGCGGATTCGCCGCGGGCCGAAGATCCAGCAGACCGGGACGCAGCCGTTCCTGCTCCCGAACCGGAGAAGGAAGCGACGCCTCAGCGAAGCGGCGACAGCCGTACGACTTCCGGGGACAAGGCCGCCGACGACGACGATCCGTACCGGACCGGGCCTATCGCGGCCGATCAGCACCGCGTCCCGAGCGGCGTTCCGCGAGCCCTTTTCGGTGAGCGATACGACGAGTCCGTGCTCCGTCGGCAGCCGCTCCGGGACGAGCCACGCGAACAGCCCTCGACCGACAACGTCAATCACGGTTTCGCCAACCAGGGTGACAACGGCACCATCAACTATTTTGCCGAGGCCGTGCAGGAAGCTGTCATCCGCGACCTGCCCGACAAGGCGCATCTGGTCGCCACGTACGCGGGCACGTCTTCCGACGCTCCTCTCGACCAGCGCCTCGACGTGCGGCCGGTCGCGAGCCTGATCGGGCTCCCCGGGACGGGCCGCTTCACCACCGCCTGTGCGGCACTCGCCCGGCGCAGAGGCGACGGGAACGTTCACGAGATCCTGGCGCCCGCCGGAGAACGCACAGGATGGACCACCCGGCTCCAGGGGAAGCTGGTGCACGGGCATGGCTATGTGATCCGGCTCGCCGGAGGCGATCATGTCCGGTTGGTGAGGCAGCTGAGCGCAGCCGCGACGGAATGCGGGGCCAGTATCGTCGTCGTGCGCGACGCGGACCCCCGGGACGGCGAACGCTCCGGCGGCGAGGTGCACCATCAGCGACCGGACCCCGTCGAGGTCTTCGCCCAACACCTGAGGGCCAAGCTGCACACCGCGCGCGACTGGGACGACCAGCAGATCACGGGCTACGTCAAGATCTCTGCCGAGCGGGCCGCACTCTGCGAAGTGCTCAGGAGAACCTATTCGCCCAAGGAAGCCGCCGCCATCGGCGAACGCTTCGCCGTCCGGACTCCCCGGACCGACGAAGAGATCGCGCAGGTGCTCGCGACCACCGGGCCGGAGATCAGAGCCCGGGCAGCCAAGGCCCTCATCTCGCCGCGTAGCGACGCCCCTGCTCCGCACCGTCCCGGCCAGCACGAACGCGCATTCCGGATTGCCTACGCCGCCTTCTGCAACCAGCCGCTCAATGATGTGTTCGTGGCCGCGGGCTGGCTGCTGCAGGCCATCGACGGTCAATCACGCCGCCCCGACCTCGGGCGGCTCGCTCTTGCTCATCCGGTGACAGATCTGCTCGGTGACGGTCTGAAGATCGACTGGGAGGAGGGTGCGCAGTCACCGACCTCGCCCGGCGCCTCACGGCGGGCCTGGCTGCGCAACGTCGAACTCCGCGGTGCCATTCTGGATGTAGCCTGGCACGATTTCGACCACACTCGTCCGGCTCTCCTCGCCTGGCTCAACAGACTGGTGACCGACGAGGAAAGCTCGCCGACGATGAAGACGACCGCGGCGGATGTGGCCGGCCTCCTGGCCAGCCACGATTACGACCGGATCCGCAAGGACCTCATCGACAAGTGGGCCATCTCTCCCGCGCACGAGGTCCGGCAGACCGCAGCCCGGGCCGTCGTGGTCGCTGCCACCAGCGGCCAGGTCGGCACCCGCGTCCAGGAGACGCTGCAGTCGTGGGTGGCGGGGTCCGGCAAACGCAAGCACGACACCGCCCTCCGGGTGTATACGAACGGTCTCCAACTGCCCGACCCCCGGTGGCATCTCGCCGACCTGCGACGGATATCCCCGGACGCCCTCCAGAGAGACTCGGAGCTCATCGCTGAAGCAGTCAACCAGTTGTATCTTCCGGAGAATCTGCCCGGGCTGACGGGAGAACTAGCCCGCTGGCTCCGTTCCCCCGCCACGGGCGCGGACCGGTGGGCACACGTCCATGCCGCCCGCGCGTTCCTGGCCCTCGCCGCCCGCGACGCCGCTTCGGGCTCGTCCTCGGAGATGCAACGCCAACTGGGTCAGGACATCTTGGCGACGGCGGACCTGACGCTGCTTTTCCAGTACGCCCTGCTGGACGCCCGTCTCGCGAGCCGGGGCTGGGAACTCCTCGGCGAGTGGCTGGACCGGGCCAACGAGGGGCACGACCTCCGTACGGGCACCGCCCGCCTGCTCACCTCACTGGCACGCGCCGAACCGACGCGGCGACGGCTGGCCTTTTTCCTGGAACGCATCTGGCACGGGCGGGACCACACCGTGCCGAGCTGGATCACCGACGCGCTGGAGGAACGATGACCATGGACGAGGCGGCACCGGCCACCGGCCGCTCATCCGACACGCGGCCAGGGCTCGGCGAGTGGTTCAGGTCCCTTTGGCACGCTTTCAGGGCATGGCTGGGAACACCCTCCGCAACGCCGGAGCCGGAGCCGATGCCTGCCCCCGAACCGCCCGGACGGCTCGTCGAACGGCACGACCTTGGCCAGGCCTTCGCCGCCCCGGCCGAAGGGTATGTGTTCGAGTTCCAGGTGCACGTCACCTGTATCTGGCGCTCGGAGGGCCTGGAGCGCGCCGAGTTGCACGAGGCCAGCCGGCGTTTCGAGCATCTGGTCCTCCGGGATGTACACCGGCTTTCCGCCGACCGGACGCGCAACTACCCGCCGCACCGGGTGCGGGAAGCCGAGAGTGATGTTCAACAGGTGATCCGGTCCAAGACACCGTGGCGGTTCCCGGTCGGCGATGCCCACGTCGTTTGCCAGCCGTATGTCTGGCTCCGGCTGGACGAGGAGGTACGCAAGCACGTCCGACCACACTGGGAGCGGATGATCGAGATCGAGTGCGCCCACGAGGCCGACGTCAAGCGGGCCCGGCTGGCCGACGAGCTGAGCGCGGAGTGGCTCAAGGTCCTGGCCAAGCTGGCCAATGATCCCCTGGCAGCCGGGGCGGCCAAGCTGACGGAGGAGGCGTTCGCAACGGTGGTCGCCGAGATCAGGGCCGAACACAAGGCAGCCGACGAGCACCTCAAGGAGTCGCTGCAGCAGATCATGAACAGCGATGCAGGACCGATGGAGAAGGCACAGTCGTTCGACATGTATGTCGACCTGCACAAGCGCAACGGCGGTTCGTGAGAGCAGCTCACTAGAGTGGGACGAGGCGGGCGGCCAGGGCGACGGCGTTGAGGTCGCCCTCGCGCAGGCGGTGGGCGGCTTCGGGCTCACCCAGGCTGACCAGGCGCTCGGCCGTCGTGTCGATGAGGCGGGCGTCGCCGCTCAGGAGTTTGCGGGCGATGGTGGCCTGGGTGGGGCTGAGCTCGGCGTACGCGCACTGGTCGAGCGCCGCGATGGTGGCTTCGTCGAGGGTGCCGGCCAAGGCCCGTTCGGTGACGACGCGCAGGAGCCAGGAGGGCCACCAGCTGTAGCGGCCGATGAGGTGGCCGGAGCGGATGGCGTCGGCGGGGCGCTGGCCGCCGTCGAGGAGGCGGAGGGTCAGCGGGATGTCGAAGCGTTCCAGGCGCAGGGCGGTGACGAAGAGCCGTTGCAGGCGGGAGCGGCTGACGAAGCCGGCGGCCTCGGCGGCGGCGGAGGCGAAGTCGCCGCGCATGGCCGTCAGCAGCACGAGGGCTTCGTCGGTGGCGATGGCGGAGCCGGTGGAGCGTTCCTCGATGCGGGCGAGGGTGCGCTCGAGGCGGTCGACGGCCTCCTCGGCGGCGGCGAGACGCACCGGAAGGGGCCGCTCGAGGTAGCGGATGACGGTGTCGGTGCCGATCTTGACCTCGCGGCGCAGCAGCGGCGCCTTGATGGTGGGCAGGACGAGGTCGGCGAGACCCTCGAGCAGGTACGCGCGGTCGAACCGGTCGGAGGCGGCCGGGAATTCGGCCCACCAGCTTGCGTCCACGCCCCTCAGGATAGCGGACAAAACGGGCGAAAGCCGGGCCCCTCGGTGGAGAGGCCCGGCCCGGGTCCGGACGCTTACGACGACGGGGTCAGGACGACCTGGTCGCTGCCGGACTGCGGCGGGGTGCCGGTGTCCGTGTACTCGGCGACGAACACCGCGGTCAGGTTCGACGCGCCGGCGTGACCGGCGTCGAGGAACGTGGTGATGGAGCCGGTGCAGCCGGACGCCGTGGAGAGCGGGTGCCCGTGCTGGTCGTGGCCCAGGATGTAGGTGACGGTGACCCGCGAGCAGTCCACGGGCTGGTCGTCGGTGACGGTGACCTCGAAGTTCACCGTGTCACCGAACTGGAACGGCTGGCCCTCCTGCGGCGTCACGAAGCTCACCACGGGCGCGGCCGTGCCGACCGGGAGGATGACCTCGGCGGCGGCCCAGCGGCCGGTCGGGTCGGTCACCTTGAGGGTCGGGCGGTAGTTGCCGTTCTCGGTGAAGGTGTAGACCGCGTTGGGCTGACGGGAGTCGATGACGCCGTCGTTGTCGAAGTCCCACGCGTAGCGCAGCGAGTCGCCGTCGGGGTCGGTCGCCGTGCTGGTGAACGTCACGGTCAGCGGGGACTCGCCGCTGGTCGGGTTGGCGGTGATGGCGACAGAAGGCGAGCGGTTGCCGCGCACGTAGTCGATCCGGGCGAGCTGCGCCTCCGGGTTCTCGGAGAAGTAGCCGTCGCCGTACTCGAGGACGTAGAGCGCGCCGTCGGGGCCGAACTCGAGGTCCATCGGGTTGTCGAAGACGAACGAGGGCAGCACGTCCTCGATCTTGGTGACCTGGTTGTTCTCGTCGAGCGTCAGCGCCTTGACCCAGTCGCGGGTCCACTCGGCCAGGAGCGGCTTGCCGTCGTAGAACTTGGGCCACTTGGTCTGCGACTTGTTCGCGGCGCTGTACTGGTACTCGGGGCCACCCATCGGGCCGATGCCACCGGTGCCCAGCTCGGGGAACTCGGCGCTGAGCCCGTACCCGTAGATGATCTCGGCCTTCTCGACCGGCGGCAGATTGCGCTTGCCGGTGTTGTGGGGCGAGTCGTTGACCGGCGCGGCGCAGTTGAACGGCGCCCCGGAGGTCCGGGTGGCGAAGTCGAAGTCCACGTAGGGCAGGTCGGGCGCGACGCAGTACGGCCAGCCGTAGTTGGCGGGCTTGTCGATGGCCATCCAGCGGCCGCGGCCGTCCGGGCCCCGCTGCGGGTTCGCCGTGTTGGCGTCCGGCGAGTAGTCGCCCACGTAGACGACGCCCTCGGGCGACACGGTGAAGCGGAACGGGTTGCGCAGACCCATGGCGTAGATCTCGGGCCGGGTCTTCGCCGTGCCGACCTTGAAGAGGTTGCCCTTCGGGATCGTGTACGACCCGTTGGCCCCCACCTTGATCCGCAGCACCTTGCCCCGCAGGTCGTTGGTGTTGCCGGCCGTGCGCTGCGCGTCGAACGCCGGGTTGCGGTCCGCGCGCTCGTCGAGCGGGGCGTAGCCGTCGGACTCGAAGGGGTTGCTGTCGTCGCCCGTGGACAGGTAGAGGTTGCCCGCGGCGTCGAAGTCGATCTTGCCGCCGACGTGGCAGCAGATGCCGCGGTCGGTGGGCACCTGGAGGATCTTCTGCTCGGTGCCCAGCTTCAGCTCGTTGCCGACCAGCTTGAAGCGGGACAGCTGCATGTGGCCCTTGAACGGCGCGAAGTCCGCGGCCGTGCCGGTGAACGGGGCGTCACCCTCGTTGACCGTGGGCGTCGACGGGTCGTCCGACGGCGTGTTGAGCACCGGCGAGTAGTAGATGTAGACCCACTTGTTGCTCTTGAAGTTGTTGTCGATCGCGATGCCCTGCACGCCCTCCTCGTCGTGCAGGTAGACCGGGATGTTCGCGGCGAGGAAGTTCTCGCCGGTCTTCGGGTCGTTGATGCGTACCTCACCCTTGCGCGCCGTGTGCAGCACGCGCTTGTCCGGCAGGACCGCGAGGGCGATCGGCTCGCCGGGGAAGTCGTTGAGGGTGACCTTCTGGAAGTTGGAGTCGGGCGGCGGCGCCGCGGCGGGCGCGGCCGAGACCCCGGCGGACGGCACCCAGAGGGCGGTCGCCACCAGCAGAGCCCCGGGTACGGCCGTGAACAGTCGCTTCATGGAGCCTCCCCTTCTCTAGAAGCGCAGCGTGTCGAGGAACTGGAAGCCGCGCCGCGCCGTGATCAGGGCGTCGGCGGGCGTGCGCGGCGGGCTGCCCGCGTCGTCGCGCTCCACGATGTACTCGATGAGTCCCGCCTCGCGGGAGTGGTCGAAGATGCGCCCGAAGTCGATGAACCCGTCGCCCGGGTCGGCGAAGCTGCCCGAGGGCGCGAGGTCCTTGACGTGCACCTGCTTGATCCGGCCCCGGTTGCGCCCGATCAGATCGACCGGATCGGCCGCGCCGCGGAAGGCCCAGAAAAGATCGACTTCCAGGTGTACGAGACCCGGGTCGGTCTCGCGGGTCAGCACGTCGAAGCCCGTGAGCTTGCCGCCGTCCTGCCGCGCGAACTCGTTGTGGTGGTTGTGGTAGCCGAAGTCGAGCCCGTGCTTGCGGGCCAGCTTGCCGGCCTTGTTGAGGTCCTTGGCGAACGCCTTCCACACCGCGCTGTCGCGGATGGGGTTGCCGGCCGCGTCCGTCCCGAAGTAGGGGTGGACGATGTACCTGTTGCCGACGATGTTCGCGTCCTCGAGCGCCGCCTCCCAGGTGGCGGCGTCGAAGGGCTGCGGGATGCCGACGTGGCCCGAGGTGGCGCGCAGGCCGGCGCGGCGCAGGGCGGCCCGGAACTCGGTGGCCGTGCGCCCGACGAAGCCGGCGTGCTCGACCCGGCGGTAACCGATATGGGCCAGCTCGGCGAGGCTCGCGTCGAGGTCGATGGCGAGCTGGTTGCGCAGCGTGTAGAGCTGCACGCTGATCTGGTCGCGCGGGACGCGCGTGAGGTGACCCTTGCTGCCGCCGGCCATGGCGGCAGCGGGAAGCACAGTGGCCGCGGCGGCGCCGGCCGCAGCCGCGCCCAGGATGCCTCTGCGGCTGATGTTGGGTGGGTTCTGCATCGTCTTGCACTGCCTCCCGGTCGATGGTGCGGGATTGATGCTGCTCGAAGCTTCCGGCCTGATGTTAATCACAGGTTTCGCTCTCGTGGCAAAAAGAATCTTCGGAATATGCAAAAGTTCGGATCGGACGGTGCATAAGTCCACGTCAACACGGACAGGCTGGACATCGACACAGGCTGCGATCCTGAGAGGCATGCTGAGCTTCGCGTCTCTTGTGGTCGCCGCGCTGGCCCTGTTCGTGTCCGCCGGGGTAGCGTGGCGCCAGCTGAACTACATGCGCCACGGCACGATGCTGCCGGTGGCGCTCGACATGTTCGCCGAGTTCCGCACGCCCGAGTTCCGTGGCTACATGCGGTATCTCACCGAGGACCTGCAGCGCGAGCACCCGCCCGGCGACGAGGGCATCCTCTCGCTACCCGACGACGTCCGGGCCCAGGTCGTCCCGGCCGTGAGCTATTTCAACAACCTGGGCCTGCTCGTGGCGCAGGGCGTCGTCGACCCGGCCATCGTCCGCGGCTTCATGAACCACTCGGTGCTGCGCGCCTGGGACCGGGCGGCGCCTTACATCCGCGTCGAGCGGGCGCGGCGGAACGACCCCGGCTACAACCAGTACTTCGAGCACCTGGCTGCCGTCTGCCTGCGACCGGCGAAGCCCCCGAAGCTCGACAAGGTGCCCGCCGGCTGGAGCTACGACGTCACGCCGTACGTACGGCCGAAGAGGCCAGCATCCTAGTCATCGCCGCCGCGTCCATCGGCGCGGCGAGGTGGAAGCCCTGCCCGAGCGTGTAGCCGAGCGCCTGCAGCTGGTCCGCCTGCGCCTGGTTCTCGATGCCCTCGGCGACGGTGTCCAGTCGCAGCGCGGAGGCCAGCTGGATGACCGCGCGGGCCACGGCCTGCCGGGCATCGCGGGCGACCGGATCGGCGTCCTCGATCTCGATGCCGTCCACGAACGACTTGTCCAGCTTGACGATCGCCGCGGGGAAGGCGCGCAGCAGGCTCAGCGACGACTCGCCGGTGCCGAAGTCGTCGAGGGCCAGCTTGATGCCGAGGCTGTCCAGCTCGTGCAGCGTACGGGAGATCTGGGTGCCCCGCAGCGCGGCCGACTCGGTGACCTCCAGCACCAGCCGGTCGGCGGGCAGGCCCGACTCGGCGAGGGCGGCGAGCACGTCGGCGACGAAGTCGGGGTCGTGCAGCTGCCGCGCGGACACATTGACTCCCGGCTTCTGCAGCGCGTCCGGGCCGAACTCGGCGAACCACTTGGCCGCCTGCAGGCACGTCTCGCGGAGCACGAAGCGGCCCAGCGGGACGATCAGGCCCGTACGCTCGGCCGCCGGCACGAACTCGGCCGGCGGCACCGGTCCCCGCGCCGGGTGGTGCCAGCGCACGAGGGCCTCGACGCCGATGACGCGCCCGGTGGCCAGCTCCACGACCGGCTGGTAGACGACGCCGAACTCGCCGCGGTCCAGGGCCCGGCGCAGCTCCCCGCCCAAGCGCATGTGCGCGACCACGGGCTCCGCCATGCCCGGCTGATAGCGGACACAGGACGCCTTGCCGCGCTGCTTGGCCGCGTACATGGCGATGTCGGCCTCGCGCAGGACATTGTCCACGGCGCCCGGCCCCGCGGTGGCGATGCCGATGCTGGCCTGCACCAGCAGCCGGTGCGCCCCGAGCGGCTCGTTCAACGCGTCCAGGATCGCGCGGGCCACCGGCTCCCCCGGCTCGCCGCCGGGCAGGAGCACGGCGAATTCGTCGCCCCCGATGCGTACGGGCATGCCGTTGCTCTTCCGCAGCACCTCGGCCAGGGCGATCAGCAGCTCGTCGCCGACGTCGTGCCCGAGCGAGTCGTTGACCGTCTTGAAGTCGTCCAGGTCCACGAGCAGCACCGTGGCGCCCGCCCCGGCCGAGGCCAGCGCCGCCCGGAACGTCGCCCGGTTGGCCAGCCCGGTCAGCGCGTCGTGACCGGCCTCGTGCTGGAGCCGTTCCTCCTGGCGGCGCAGGCCGGCGAGCAGCCGCTGGTTCTCGCGGGCCGACAGGAACTGGCGCACGGCCACGAGGATGCTCGCCCCGATCGCGGCCGCCAGCGTGACGCGGTCCGGCCACTCGGGACGCCCGATCGCCACGGCCACCAGGGAGACGCTGACCGCGGCGATGGCGACGTACGGGAGCGAGGAGAGGGTCCGGCGTGCGGGCCGCCGCCGGCCGAGGGAGGCTTCCCACTGCCCGTGTACGGCCACCGCGACGAGCACCGGCGCCAGCGGGAGCACCACGGCCTGCGCCGGGGCCGCCCCGGGATCGCCGAAGGTCGAGCCCAGCACGGCGACGCCGGTGCCGGTGAGCCCGACCGCGGCGACGAGTCGCATGGCCGTCCGGTCGACCGGCCCGTCGTCGCCCAGATAGGACACCTTGGTGATGCTGCCGAGCGAGAAGAGGAAGGCGACACCGACCACGGACAGCGTCTGCGGGCTCCACGGGTCGGCCATGGTGATCATCGGCGCGAGCCCGAAGTGCCACAGCAGCGTGCCGCAGCCCACGAACGCGATGGCCCGGTCGAGGAACATGCGCCGGCGCTCCCGGGGCCCGGCCACCTTGACGGGCACCAGCGCCACCGCGGCCATCACGGTGCCGAAGCCCATGATGACGCAGATCGCCGCCGGGACGGGCATGTCGGCGGCCAGGGCGTCGTCGCCGTGCCGGAAGGCGTTGACGGCGGACTGGGCGTACCCGAGGGTCATCAGCACCGCGCCGGCCAGCACCAGGTCCCAGAAGCGCCGCGCGAGCCCGTCGCCGCGGACCACGGCCCGCAGCCGCCACACCGCGGCGATCGCGAGGACGCCCCCGGCCGGCACGGTCACGTACGCGACGGCGACCGGGCCCGCGCCGGTCAGCGCCCAGACGGCGTACCAGACCCAGCTGGCCAGGGTCAGGGCACCGACCGCCGCCACGAACCGCCACGGCACCCGCGGGCCGCCACCCGCAAGATCCTCCGAAGTCACCAGCCCACGCTGCACCACGACGGACGTGAATACCATCCGCGAAACGGCCCATCGCGCACCCTCGGCCGAAAGTCGCAGAGCGGCGGGCGCCGGCCCCTCCCCCGGCCCGATGCGCACCCCCGCCCCGGACGGCGAAGCTGGGTGGCATGACCACGGACCACCTCGCCACCGCGCCGCTCGCCCACGCCGACAGCCTCGTCCTCGACTACCTGGCGGCATTGTGGGCCGCGACCGAGGACATCGAGCCGGCCCTGCGCGACGAGCTCATGACGACCGTCGCCGACTACATCGCCGTGCGCCGCGCCGGCGACGACCCGGCCGCGGTGCTGCACCGCCTCGGCCCGCCCGGCGACCTGGCCGACGCCGCCCGCCGCGGCCGCATCCCGGCCCACCTGCGCACCCCCGCGCTCCCGCCGGCCCCGCGGCCGCCTGCCGCGCCACCCGCACCTGCCGCGGATGCCGTCGCGCTCGGTCTGCTCACCGCCGGGTCCGTCTTCCTGCCGGGTGCGGGACCCCTCGCCGGTACGGTCGTCGCGCTCGCGTCTCCACGCTGGACCCCCGCCGCCAAGGCCGCCGCCGGGACCCTGTCGTTCGGCTCGCTGCTGCTGTCGTTCTTCGTCCTCGTGGCCGCCGTGTCGACCAGCTTGAGCTTTCCCGGGCTGGTCATCGCGTACGTCCTCGGTATCGCCGGCGCGAACCTCGCCGCCGTCACCCTGCTCCCCGGCTTCCGCAACTCCCGCTGACCGGTCGTAGGCTCGCGGGATGGATCCGGAGTGGCAGGCGCAGCGGGACCGGGCCGTGGCGGCCCATGCGGCCGACCTGACCCGGCAAGCGGCAGCCGAAGCCGCCCAGGCAGCCGCGATGCTGCACGACTTCGTGACCGCGGCCCGGGACCACGGCCCGCCGCCGGTGCCCCTGACCGCCCGCTCCTACGCCGGCACCCGCTACCGCACCAGGCTCCGAGGCTGGTACCTGCGCCGCGACGAGACGATGGCCGTGGCCGAGGACGGCCAGTTCTACCTCCTGACCGTCCCGGCCTCCCTGACGGCCCGCCTCACCGGCGCCCGCCCCGAGCCGGCCACCCCCCGCCTGATCCTGGGCGAAGGCGGCCGCGACGGCGAGCGCATCCCCCTCCGCGCCGTCCTCGACCGCCTGCTCGCTGACTGATCGTCAGAGGCTCTGGCCGCCGGACAAGTCGATGATGCCGCCCGTCGCCCACTGGAAGGCGTCGGACAGGATCGCGGGCACCGCCGCGGTGATGTCGTCCACCGTGGCGATCCGGCCCTGGGCGATCGTGTGCGCCGCCAGCTCCTGCACCTGCGGCGAGCGCATCATCCCGCCGCCGAAGCCGGTGTCCACCGCGCCGCCCATCAGCGTGTTGACGCGGATGGACCGCTCGGCGAGCTCGGTGGCCTGATAGCGGCCGAGCACCTCGACGGCCCCCTTGACCGCGGCGTAGGCGGACATCCCCGGCACCACGCCCCGGGTCAGGGCGGTCGTCACGTTCAGCACCCGGCCGCCCTCGTTGATGAGCGGCAGCAGGCTCTGGGTCAGGAAGTACGGCGCCTTGAGATTCGTGTCGACCAGCTGGTCGAACTGCTCGGCGGTCGTCTGCGCGTAGGGCGCGAAGATGCCGATGCCCGCGTTGTTCACGAGATGGTCGAAGCCGCTCGCCCCGAACCGGTCACGCAGCAGGGTTGCCAGCTGCGCGGTGAATTCCGGGTACGTGTCGAAGCGCGTGACATCCAGCGGCAGTGCGGCGGTGACGCCGTCGCCGGGCTCGGCGCCGCGGTAGGTGCCCACCACGGCGACGCCCGCCTCGGACAGCCGGCGCGCCATGCCCTCGCCCAGTCCGCGGGTGGCGCCGGTGATCAGTGCGATCTTCTGGTTGGTCATGCGCCGATCATGCGGAGCCGTCCGGCCCGGGACCCGGAGTTGTCCGCTGAACGGACAGCATCCCGCGCTCCAGAGCAACGGCGGCGTGATGCACCGCGGCGGCCGCCCGGTGCGCCGGTCGCACGGCGGGCCGGGCGATCTGCAGAGCCGCCCGCCGTCCGCCGGGCAACGCCACCGCGACGGCATAGCACGTGAGCCCGGGAAAGATGTCCTGATCGTCGACCGCCGCCCCGAACGGCCGGCGCCGCGCCGACGGTGTCCGACGGGGATCGAGCGCAATCCCGGCGGCCGTCTCCGCGGGCATCCCGGCCCCGGCCCGGGCCTCGATCGGCAGCCCGAACCGGCCCGGGATCATCTCGAGCGCGACGTAGGCGGTGCCGGCGGGGACGACAAGCGACACCGTGGCACCCGTCTGCTCGCGCAGCGACTGCATCACGCGGGCGCCGATCCGGCGCAGGCCCGGGACCGGCTCGACCTCCCGGGTCAGCCCGAGCAGCCCCGGCGACAGGGCCCACCGCCCGTCGGCCCACTCCACGGCGCCGGACTCGCGCAGCTGGGTGAGCAGCCGGTGCACGGTCGGCCGGGGCAGGCCGGTCAGCGCGGCGAGCCGGGCCAGCTGATGCTCGGGGCCGGTCGCCGGCAGCGCCCGCAGGACGCGGAAGGCGCCGTCCACCACACTGCGACCGGTCACGGCTCAGCCCAGGGGGTCGGAGAGCAGCGGGTCGAGGGCGAGCTCGGCCGCGCCGATCAGGGCGGCGTCCGGGCCGAGGGTGGCCGCGCGCAGCTGGAGGTGCTTGCGGGAGGCGGGCAGGGCCATCGAGTTGAGGCGGCGGCGGACGGCGTGGGCGGCGGCCTCGTAGACCGCGCTGAGCGTGCCGCCGAAGACGACCAGGTCGGGGTTGAAGACGTTGACCAGGTTGGCGACGCCGAAGCCGAGCCAGTCGCCGACGCGCTCGAGGGCGTGGGCGGCGCGCTGGTCGCCGAGGGCTGCCGCGCGTACGACGGTCAGTGTCCCCACCTCCGGGGCCGGGACCATGCCGGCCAGCCGGAGCAGCGCCTCGGGTCCGATCTCGGTCTCCCAGCAGCCGCGTGAGCCGCAGGCGCAGCGCCGGCCCTCGGGGTTGACGACCATGTGCCCGACCCGGCCGCTGTGGCCGCTGTGGCCGAGCACCAGCCGGCCGCCGGTGACGATCCCGGCGCTGACCCCGGAGTCGCCGTGCAGGTAGAGCAGGTCGTCCACGCCGGCCGCGACGCCCCGGGTGTGCTCGGCCAGGGCGGCGATGTCGGCCAGGTCGCCCGCCACGAAGCCGGAGAGGGCGAGCTCGGCGTCGAGCGCCGCGGTCAGGGTGGCGTCGATGCCGGCCACGTCGGCACTGCCGGCGCGGGTCGTGTCGGCGACGGCGACGGCACCACCGGCGCAGCGGGTGCCGGCGGCGGGCTCGAAGGACCGGACGAGACCGGCGAGCAGCGGCACGGTGTCGAGCAGGGCCGCGTCCCGGGGGCGCGGGGTCTCGCGCAGGGCCAGGATGTGGCCGCCGAGGCCGACCTGGGCGGCGCGGAGGCGGTCGGGCTCGATGCTCAGGGCGTTCGCGTAGACGGCGTCCGAGCGCGGGCTGACCAGCAGTGACGGCCGACCGGCCCGGCGGGCGGCGTCGCCGGGGGCGGGGCGCTCCTCGGTGACCAGGCCGGCGCTGGTGAGATCGGCGGCGAGGGCGCCGATGGTGCTGCGGTTGAGCCCGAGTCGCGTGGTCAGCTCGGCGCGCGTGGTGGGGCCGTGGACGTGCACGTGGCGGAGCACGGCGCCCAGGTTGTTGCGGCGCACCTCGTCCTGGCCGGCGGCGTAGCGCGCGGACCCGGGGTCGGCGGCCGGGGCCCCGCGGCGCAGCGGCAGAACCACGGGCGGGCTCCCTTCCGGACGTGACGGCAGCGATGATCATGACATAAATCGGACAGGGCACCGCAGGGCCGGTGAACCGGTTAAGCGAGGGTCTGTCCTGTCGGCCCCCGACGGCCTGCGCCGGGTCCAGCTTCCGCCTCGCTGCGCGGTGCGAACGGCCGCATACAACACCGGTATGCGACCGCCCGCCCCACTTGCGACGCGAAACCTGGACCGTCGGCTCGGCGACGCCGGGACCGACAGGACAGACCCTGCCCGAAAAACGGCGATGGGTCCCCGGAGACGGACTCCGGGGACCCAAGGGCCGTCAAGGTGATGCGGCGGGTGTTACTTGGTGAGCGCCGACAGCTTCGGGTCGTTGGCGTACGCCTCGGCCGCGTTGGCCTTGGTCACGGCGACCGGGGGAAGCAGGTAGGTCGGGACGACCTTGTTGCCGTTGTTGTACGACTTGGTGTCGTTGATCTGCGGCTCCTGGCCACCCTGGAGGGCCTTGACCATGTTGATGCTTTCCTTGACCAGGTTCCGCGTGTCCTTGTTGATGGTCATGTACTGCTCGCCGGCCATGATGGACTTGACCGACTCGACCTCGGAGTCCTGACCGGTGACGACCGGGACGGTCTTGCCGCGGCTCTTGATCGACTGGATGATGGCGCGGGCCAGCGTGTCGTTCGGGGAGAGGACGCCGTCCAGCTCCTTGCTGCCGTAGGTCGAGGTCAGCAGCTGGTCCATGCGGGCCTGCGCACCCTCGGCCTTCCAGCCCTGGATGGCGGTCTGCTTGACGTCCTTCTGGCCCGAGCCGACGACGACGTTGCCCTTGTCGATCTCCGGCTGGAGCACGTCCATGGCGCCCTGGAAGAAGACACCGGCGTTGTTGTCGTCGGGCGAGCCCGAGAACAGCTCGATGGTGTAGGGGCCGTTCGGCTTCTTGGCCTTCATGCCGTCCAGCAGGGCCTGGCCCTGGAGCTGGCCGACCTTGCGGTTGTCGAACGCGACGTAGTAGTCGAGGTCCGGCGTGTTGAGGATGAGGCGGTCGTACGCGATGACCTTGGCCCCGGCGGCGTGCGCGGCGGCGACCTGGGTCGACAGCTGCGCGGCGTCGGTCGCGCCGATGATGATGACCTTGGCACCCTTGGTCGTCATCGCGGTGATCTGCTGCTGCTGGTCGGCGACCGTGGTCGACGCACCGGCGTACTGGACGTCGGCCTGGAAGCCGGCTTCCTTGAGGCCGTTGGTGAACAGGTCACCGGCGAGGACCCAGTTCTCCGAGGTCTTGGCGGGCAGGGCCACGCCGATCACGGAGTTGGCCTCGAAGCCCTTGGCGCTGCCGCTGTCGCCGCTGCCGCTGTCGTCGCCCTCGCGGCCGCCGCCACACGCGGTCAGGGCCAGCATCGCGATGGCGCCGACGGCCACCGACTTGCCGAAGAAGTTACGCATTTCGGGGATTAACCCTTCTGGTGAGAGATGTAACTGGGGTGAGAGGGGGTGGGTGGCCGTTGCCGGCCACCCGGAGGCAGGCGGGGTCAGCCGCCCACAGTGGTCTTGGCGGGCTCGGGGTTCGACCCGGTCGCCCCCGGGGCCGGCGGCGTGTCCTTGCGGAACGGCCGCGTGAGGCTGCCGATGATCGAGAAGCGCCCCTGGCTCTTGTTGTAGACGTCGAGCGCGACGGCGAGCAGCAGCACCAGGCCCTTGATGATCGACACCCGGTCGGTGCCGACGCCGAGCAGCTGGAGACCGTTGTTCAGAACGGCCATGACCAGACCACCGACGATGGAGCCGGAGATCGTGCCGATGCCGCCGGAGACCGCGGCGCCACCGATGAAGACGGCCGCGATCGCGTCGAGCTCCCAGTTGAGACCGTCCTGCGGGCCGGAGGCCGCGGAGCGGGCCACGAAGATCATGCCGGCCAGCGAGGCCAGGACCGACATGTTCATCATGACGAAGAAGTTGACCCGCTTGAGCTTCACGCCGGACAGCTCGGCGGCGCGCGAGTTGCCGCCGACCGCGTAGATGTAACGGCCGCCCGCGGTGTTGCGGGTGTAGAAGCTGTAGAGCAGAACCAGCACCACGAGGATGAGGCCGGAGACCGGGAAGCTGGTGCCGACCCGGCCGCCCGCGAAGCGCAGGGTGACGAAGATCAGGACGGCCAGCATGATGGCGACCCGGATGCCGGAGACCCACAGCGGGGCGGGGTCGGCGCTCATCTCGATCCGGGTGCGCCGGGCCGACCACTCGCGCCAGACGACCGCGACGCAGGCGATGAGGCCGAGCAGCAGCGTCGAGTTGTTGTAGCCGGTGTCCGGGCCCCACTCGGGGAGGAAGCCGGCGCCGATGTCCTGGAAGCCCTCGGGCACCGGGATCGTGTTCGCGTTGCCGACGAACTGGTTGGCCCCGCGGAACAGCAGCATGCCGGCCAGCGTGACGATGAACGCGGGCACCCCGACGTACGCCACCCAGAAGCCCTGCCAGGCGCCGATGACCGCGCCGATGGCGAGGCCGAAGAGGATGGCGACCGGCCACGGGAAGTCCCACTCGGCCATCGACTTGGCGACCAGGATGCCGGTGAACGCGGCGACCGAGCCGACCGACAGGTCGATGTGGCCGGCCACGATCACCATCAGCATGCCGATGGCCAGGATGAGGATGTACGAGTTCTGCTGGAGCAGCGCGATCAGGTTGTCGGACCGCAGCGTCAGGCCGTCGCCGAAGCCCACCCCGATGTTGTTCGCGGTGAGGAGCTGGAACAGCAGGACGATCGCCACGAGGGTGAAGATCATGCCGAACTGGCGGGCGTTGGAGGTCGTGCCTCCGAAGAGGTTCTTCTGGAGTTCCTTGAATCGGCTCATCGGGTCTGCATCTTCTTCGTCGAGGTCATCTGCTTCATGAGGGATTCCGGGTTCGCCTGCTCACGGGACAGCTCGCCCGTGATCTGGCCTTCGAACACCGTGTAGATGCGGTCGCAGAGCCCGATCAGCTCAGGCAGCTCCGAGGAGATGACGATGACGCCCTTCCCCTGGTCGGCGAGCCGCTGGATGATGCCGTAGATCTCGTACTTCGCGCCCACGTCGATGCCGCGCGTGGGCTCGTCCAGGATCAGCAGGTCGGGGTCGGTGAACATCCACTTCGCCAGGACGACCTTCTGCTGGTTGCCGCCGGAGAGCTTGGAGACGCCCTCGTCCACCGTGGGCGCCTTGGTGCGCAGCTCCTTGCGGTAGGCCTCGGCGGCCTCGTACTCCTCGACCTCGCTCAGCACGCCGCGGTGCGAGATCTTGGAGAGCTTCGCGGCCACCGTCGACGTCTTGATGTCGTCGAGCAGGTTGAGGCCGATCGCCTTGCGATCCTCGCTCACGTACGCGAGACCGTGGTGGATCGCGTCGGCGACGGTCTTGAGCTGGATCTCCTTGCCGTCCTTGACGATGCGCCCCGACTGGAACACGCCGTAGGACCGGCCGAAGACGCTCATGGCCAGCTCGGTGCGGCCGGCGCCCATGAGCCCGGCGAAGCCGACGATCTCGCCCCGGCGGACGGTGAAGGTCTCGTTCTTGCAGACCAGCCGGTCGGTGATCGGGTGCTTGACGTTCCAGTTGCTGACCTCGAAGAACACCTCGCCGATCTTCGGCGTGTGGTCCGGGAAGCGGCTGCTCAGCTCGCGGCCGACCATGCCGCGCACGATCCGGTCCTCGTCGACGCCGTCGCCCTTGACGTCGAGGGTCTCGACGGTGCGGCCGTCGCGCAGGATCGTGATGGAGTCGCTGATCGCCTCGATCTCGTTCAGCTTGTGCGAGATCATGATCGAGGTGATGCCCTGCTCGCGGAAGCCGCGCAGCAGGTCGAGCAGGTGCTGCGAGTCCGCCTCGTTGAGCGCCGCGGTCGGCTCGTCGAGGATGAGCAGCTTGACGTCCTTGGCGAACGCCTTGGCGATCTCGACCAGCTGCTGCTTGCCGACGCCGATGTCCTTGATGAGCGTGTCGGGGTCCTCGTCGAGGCCGACCTGACGCATCAGCTCCTTGGCCCGCTTCTGCGCGACCTTCCAGTCGATCGCGCCGCGCCTGCGCGGCTCGTTGCCGAGGAACATGTTCTCGGTGATCGACATGTCGGGGATGAGGGCGAGCTCCTGGTGGATGATCACGATGCCGGCGCGCTCGCTCTGCCGGATGTCGGAGAACCGCGCCTCCTGCCCTTGGTAAACGATGTCACCCGAGTAAGTCCCGTACGGGTAGACGCCGCTGAGCACCTTCATCAGCGTGGACTTGCCGGCGCCGTTCTCCCCGCAGATGGCGTGGATCTCGCCGGACCTGACCACCAGGTTGACGTCCGAGAGCGCCTTGACTCCGGGGAACTCCTTGGTGATGGATCGCATCTCCAGGAGGATGGGGGCGTCTGTTGTCATCGCACGCACCACCTCTCGAACGTCATGGATGCCTCCGGAGGGGTCTGAGTCTTCGTTTTGTTGCCAGCGGCAACCTATTCCGCTCCGAAGATGATTCGCAAGTTTCGAGATCACCGGATTCGGTAACAATCTCGCAATGAAGGCCCGGAGCGCCGCGGCTGACGACCCTCGATCCCCCGCCGTCGGCTGCCATCACGGCTCTGACCTGCGGATTCGGGAAAATAGCAGGGATCAGCGGCCTGGTTGCCCCCGGCGGAACCCCTGGTGAAAGCGGTGCGACCGAACCCGACAACCGATTGCCGTACGTAATGAAGCAGTAACCCTCAGTCGCGGAGCTTGCGCAGCAGCCGGGTCAGCTCGGCGCGGTCGCCCGGGTCGAGAGCCTCGAAGAAGCGCTCCGACTCCGCCTGCCGGGCCGCCCGGATCCGCTCCCCCGCCGCCCGGCCCGCCCCGGTCAGCGAGACCAGGGTGGCGCGGCGATCGGCGGGGTCGGGTCCGCGCTCGACGAGCCCGAGGGCCTGCAGGTCGTCGACGACCTCGGTGGCCGAGCGGGCGGCGATGCGCAGGTGCTCGGCGATCGCCCCCGGGCGGCGCGGACTGTGCCGCATCAGCACCATGAGCGCGCGGGCCTGCGACGGGGAGACGTCGAGCGGCTCGAGGGTCTCGCGGCTGAGGTGCCGCAACCGCCGCGCGACGGCGAAGAACAGCTCGGTGAGGGTGCTGTCCTCGACGCTCTCCGACACGGGAATACCGTACCAGGAGGTGGTGTTGTTCCCTCATGTTGAGGTAACCTCAGCATTACACCGACGGAAGCAGGTTCCACTTGGACAGCCCCCGCAAACAACGCACTGTCACCGCCGCCGAGAAGGCTCAGGCCCGCGAGGTCTCCCTGCGCCGCATCGGCCGGCTCTTCGGCCCGCACCGCGGGCAGCTCACCGTGGTCGTGGCGATCATCGTGGCCTCCTCGGTGGTCTCCCTGGCCTCCCCCTTCCTCCTGCGCGAGGTCATCGACGTCGCCCTCCCCGATCAGAATCTCTCCCTGCTCGCCTGGCTGGTCGCCGGCATGGTCGCCGTCGCCGCCGTCACGAGCGCCTTCGGCGTCGTCCAGACCTGGATCTCCACCAAGGTCGGCCAGCAGGTCATGCACCGGCTGCGCACCGACGTCTTCCGGCACCTGCACCGGCAGTCGATCGCCTTCTTCACGCGCACCCGCACCGGCGAGGTCCAGTCCCGCATCACCAACGACATCGGCGGCATGCAGTCCGTCGTCACCTCCACCGCGACCTCGATCGCCTCGAACCTCACCACCGTCGTCGCGACCGCCGTCGCCATGGCCGCGCTCTCGTGGCAGCTGTCGCTGGTCACGCTGATCGTGCTGCCCCCGGCGATCGTGCTGAGCCGCCGCGTCGCCAAGCTGCGCCGCGAGATCACCGCGCAGCGCCAGCGCGAGCTCGCCGACCTCAACGTCACCGTCGAGGAGGGCCTGTCGGTCAGCGGCATCCAGCTCAGCAAGACCCTCGGCACCGGCGCCGCGCTGGTCGACCGGTTCACCTCCTCGTCCGAGCGCCTGATCGACCTCGAGCTGCGCTCCGAGCTGGCCGGACGCTGGCGGATGGCCGCCATGAGCATCATCTTCGCCGCGATCCCGGCCGTGCTCTATCTCAGCGCCGGGCTGCCCTTCACCGGCGGCAAGCTCAGCATCGGCACCCTGGTCGCCTTCACGTCCCTGCAGGCCGGCATCTTCCGGCCGATCATGGGCCTGCTCGGCGTGCAGGTGTCGCTGACCAGCTCGCTCGCCCTCTTCGCCCGCATCTTCGAGTACCTGGACCTGCCGGTCGAGGTCGACGAGCCCGAGCACCCCGTCGCGATCGACCCCGCCCGGGTCGCCGGCCACCTGCGCTTCGAGGACGTCACCTTCACCTATCCGGGCGCCGAGTCCGCCGCGGTCGCGGGTGTCACCCTCGACGTCCCGGCCGGCTCCTCGCTCGCCCTGGTCGGCGAGACCGGCTCCGGCAAGAGCACCCTGGCCGCACTGATCGCCCGTCTCTACGACCCGGACGCCGGCCGTGTGACCATCGACGGCGTCGACGTCCGCGACCTGCGACTGGCCGACCTCGCGGCGATCGTGGGCGTGGTCAGCCAGGAGACGTACCTGCTGCACACCACCATCCGCGAGAACCTGCGCTACGCCCGGCCGGACGCCACCGACGAGCAGATCGAGCAGGCCGCCCGGGCCGCGCAGATCCACGACCACATCGCGGCCCTGCCCGACGGCTACGACACGGTCGTCGGCTCGCGCGGCCACCGCTTCTCCGGCGGCGAGAAGCAGCGCATCGCCATCGCCCGGACCCTGCTGCGCGACCCGCGCATCCTGGTGCTGGACGAGGCCACCAGCGCGCTCGACACCGAGACCGAGCGGGCCGTGCAGCGCGCCTTCGACGAGCTGAGCAAGGGCCGCACGACGGTGACGATCGCGCACCGGCTCTCCACGGTCCGCGCCGCCGACCGGATCGCCGTGGTCGACCACGGCCGCATCCTGGAGTCGGGCAGCCACGCCGACCTGGTCGCCGAGGGCGGCCGCTACGCCCTCCTGGCGGCGTGATCGCCCACAGCGTTTCCACAAGGCCGGCTCAGGGCGCACACAAGCCCCGGGCCGACGATTCATGTCATGACAACGGTGACATCGGCCGTCCCGGGCAGCCGCCACAGCGACCCCGGCCGGCCCGCGCGGATCCTGGTGGTGGACGACGAGCCGGCCCTCACCGAGCTGCTCACCCTGGCCCTGAGCTACGAGGGCTGGGAGGTCCGCAGCGCCGGCGACGGGGCCGCCGCCCTGGAGCTGGCGACACTGTTCCCGCCCGACGCGGTGCTGCTCGACATGATGCTCCCCGACCTCGACGGCGTGGAGCTGCTGCGCCGGCTGCGCGCGACGTGGCCCGCCCTGCCGATGATGTTCGTGACGGCCCGCGACTCCGAGGAGGATCGCGCGGCGGGGCTGCGGGCGGGCGCCGACGCGTACCTGACGAAGCCCTTCGGGCTCGACGACCTGCTCGCGCACGTGCGTGAGCTGCTCGCCCCGGCCGTCCCGGGGCAGAGCGCGACGCCCGCCGCCGTGCTGCGCGCCGGCGACCTGGAGCTGCGCCCGGCCGACCGGACCGTCCGCCGCGGGGGCGCGACGATCCCGCTGACCACGGCCGAGTTCGACGTGCTGCGCACCCTCGCGGCGGCCGCCGGAGAGCCCGTGGCCGCCGCCGAACTGGCCGCCCGCCTCCCCGGCGGGCGCACCGACATCGTCGCCCTCTGCGTCGCCGCCCTGCGCCGCAAGCTCGGCCCGGTGATCGAAGCGGGCGCCGCGCTGTCCTACCGCCTGCTCTGACCCGCCTTGGCCGGCTGCGGCTTCGACATGCTCTTGCCGTCCGCCGCCGGGGCGCCCTTGTCCGCGGTCGCCTCGGTGGTCGAGGCCGGCGTCGCCGCCGCGGCCGGAGCCTGGTTACCCGAGGTGGGAGCAGCGGTCCCCGCGGTCGGAGCGGCCGCCGCGTCCGAGGCCCCCGCAGCCGCCGCGGCGCGCGCCGCGGCCTCCTGCGCCTCGAGCTCGCGCCGCCGCTCGAACGGGTCACCGTACGCGCGGATGGCCATCCGGGCGTACGACTGCTGGAAGGTCGCCACCCGCTCGGAGCGCCCGCGGCCCAGGAAGCTGACGAACCAGTGCACGACGGTCGTGAACCTGTTCTTGAAGCCGACCAGGTAGAACACGTGCACCGCGAGCCACATCAGCCAGGCCAGGAAGCCGGACAGGTGGATCTTGCCGACGCTGGCCACGGCGTGGAACCGGGAGACGGTCGCCATGCTGCCCTTGTCGAAGTACTCGAACTTCTGGCCGTCCTCCTTGCCCGCGAGCCGCCGCTTGATCATCTTGGCGGCGTGCGTGCCGCTCTGGATGGCGACCTGCGCGACGCCCGGGAGCCGGTCGAGGGCCATCATGTCGCCGACCGCGAAGATCTCCGGGTGCCCGGGCAGCGTGCAGTCGGGCTCGACCATGATCCGGCCGGCCCGGTCGGTCTGCGCGCCCGCGGCGGCGGCCAGCTTCTTGGCCAGCGGCGGGGCGGCGACACCGGCGGCCCACATCTTGGTGCGCGACTCGATGCGCTCGTGGCCGCGCTTGGTCTCGACCTCGATGCCCGTGGAGTCGACGTTGACGACCTTGGTCTCCAGCTCCACCTCGACGCCCAGCTCGTGGAGCTGCTTGAGCGCGCGGGTGGACAGCGCGTCGCCGAAGGTCTTGAGCACCGCGTCGACCGCGTCGATCAGGATGATCCGCGCCTTGCGGGTGTCGATGTGCTTGAACTGCCCGACCAGGTTGCGGTGGGCCAGCTCGGCGATCTGCCCGGCCATCTCGACGCCGGTGGGGCCCGCGCCGACGACCACGAAGGTCATCCAGCGCTCCTGCTCGACCGGGTCGGTCTGCAGGTCGGCCAGCTCGAAGCCGCCGAAGATCCGGGCGCGCAGCTCGAGCGCGTCGTCGATGCTCTTCATGCCGGGCGCGTGGTCGGCGAAGTGGTCGTTGCCGAAGTAGGACTGCGACGCGCCGGCGCCCACGATCAGCGTGTCGTACTCGACGGTGTAGCGGATGTCGGGCGCCTCGACGGAGACGACCTTCTTCTCCACGTCGACGTCGGTGACCCAGCCCAGCCGCACGTCGACGTTGTCCTGCTTGCGCAGGATCTCGCGGATCGGCGGCGCGATCTCGCCCTCGGACAGGATGCCGGTGGCCACCTGGTAGAGCAGCGGCTGGAACAGGTGGTAGGCGGTGCCGTTGATCAGCGTGATGTCCACGTCGGCGTTCTTGAGCTGTTTGCAGGCGAAGAGCCCGCCGAATCCGGCGCCGACGATCACCACGCGGTGGCGGTGAGCAGTGCGTTCAGCCATTTTCCGGGCCTCCGGTCCTCTGGTGCGCCTTGTCGTAGGTGTATCAACGAGACGTGGAGTCTCAGTTCGTCCTCTTCCCCGGTCGTCACCATGTCCTAACCAGGTTCCAGGCGAGGTGTCTGGCCGGTTTCCCCGATGCGACGATCATATGGGCGGTAACGTCCGCCAATCATGCGAATACGAAGCGGAACCCAGTTCCGTACCACCGGCGCGAGGCCGCCATCGAGCGGTTCAGCGTGCTCACGGGCCTGCGTTCGCTGGTCGTGCCGGTCTTCGACACCGCGCCGACCGACCGCTTCGCCGAGGTGACCCTCAAAAACGTGACGGTCGCCACGGGGTTGACATTGACCCCGTCGAACACGGTCGTGGCCTGTTCCACGCCCGCCGTCGCGGCTCTCTACGCGGCGCTCGGCTTCAAGGTCGCCCCGGTCGAAGACGGCGTCTCGCCGGAGCCCGAGCGCCCGTGGGACGTGCTGCTGCGCCTGGCCGCCGGCGACGAGACCTGGCGTGAGCTGGCTCACGAGGCGACCGTCGACGTGTTCGACCGCTACCGGCTGACCGAGACCGTCCGCTCGGTGGTCAACGACCCGGTGGTCGGTGACGAGGGCGGGCTGACCGCGACGCGCGACTACCGTACGTACGCCGAGGCCTTCGCGGACGCCGCCCAGCGCAAGTGGCGGACGGTGCGCCCGCACGTGCGGCCCGGGCGGATCGTCGACATCGGCTGCGGTGCCGGTGCCGTGCTCGAGGAGGCCGACCGTGAGCCCGCGCTGCGCGAGAGCGACCTGATCGGCGTCGAGATCGCCCGCCACCTCTACGAAGAGTGCGTCCACAAGAAGGCGCAGGGCGTCTTCCGCAACGCCAATGTCTACTTCTACCGCCGCAACGTGCTCGGCGGCGCCGTCCTGCCGCCGCGGTCGGTGGACACGACGCTGACGTTCGCGCTCACCCACGAGATCTGGTCCTACGGCTCCCAGGAGGCGTCGCTGCGCGCCTTCGTCCAGGCCATCTACGACCACACCGCCCCCGGCGGCGTCTGGATCAACAGCGACGTCTGCGGCCCCGACGGGCGGGACCGCCGCGTCCACCTCACCCTGCGGACCGACGACGGCCTTCCCCATCCTGTACGCCATGACCTGGCGGAACTGGCCTCGTCCGAGGTGACCGCGCACGTCGCCGCCCTCTCCACCCGGGCCCGCCTCGACCAGTTCGCCGCCGACTACAAGTTCCCGTTCACCTACCGCCCGGTGTCCGGCGACACGGTCGAGCTGACCCTGGGCGACGCCATGGACTTCCTGACCCGCAAGGACTACACGGACAACTGGCTGTCGGAGACCCAGGAGCAGTTCTGCGGCTTCGAGTTCGCGGACTGGAAGAGCCTGCTCACCGACGTCGGCTTCGAGCTCGACCCGGCCTCGGAGACCACCCGCAACGACTGGATCGTCGAGAACCGCCTGGCCCCGGTCGCGTCCCTGCGCACCCCGGCGAGCGAGCCGCTCGACTGGCCCGTCACCCACGTCCTCTTCGTCGCCCGCCGCCCCCTCAACACGTAAGGGCCAACTTTCATAAGTCGAGTTATGATAACTCGACTTATGAAAGATGGTGATCATGGCAGCCTTGCTCAAGCCGCCTGAGATGTTCGACCGGGAGCCGGAGTGGCGCGCACTCACCGCCTTCGCCGCCGACCCCGCGCCGGGCGCCACCCTGGGCGTGGTGTCGGGGCGACGACGGCAGGGCAAGACCTTCCTGCTGCGCGCCTTGTGCCGGGCCGCCGGCGGCTTCTACTTCGCCGCCGACGAGGGGACGGACCGGGAGTCGCTCGACCGGCTGGGCGCGACGCTGGCCGAGCACCTCGGGGCTCCGGCGCCCTTCTCCTTGGAGACCTGGCACAGCGCCGTCGACGCGCTGCTGGCCCTCGGACGGGACCAGCAGATCCCGGTCGTGATCGACGAGTTCCCGTACCTGGTGCGGGCGAACCCCCAGCTGCCCTCGATCATCCAGAACGCGCTCGCCCCCCTGCGCCCCGAGCGCGACACCAGCCGGACGCGGTTGCTCCTGTGCGGGTCGGCCATGTCCTTCATGGGCCGGCTGCTCAGCGGCAACGCACCTCTGCGCGGCCGGGCCGGCCTCGAGCTGATCGTGCCGACGCTCGATCATCAGCTGGCGGCGGAGTTCTGGGGCATCGAGGATCCCGTCACCGCCCTCAAGGCGAACGCGATCGTCGGTGGCACCCCGGCCTACCGCCGGGAGTTCGCCCGCGACGACACCCCGGCCGGCCCGGACGACTTCGACGCCTGGGTGCTGCGGACCGTGCTGTCGCCGGCCAGCCCGCTCTTCCGCGAGGCTCGCTACCTGCTCGCGGACGAGCCCGAGCTGCACGACGCCGGCCTCTACCACTCGGTGCTCGCCGCCATTGCCGCGGGCAACACCCAGCGCGGCGGCATCGCGTCCTTCCTGGGCCGCAAGTCCGGCGACCTGGCGCACCCGCTCACCGTGCTCGAGGACTGCGGGCTCATCACTCGCGAGCCGGACGTCTTCAAGGCCAACCGCACCCGGTTCCGCATCGCCGAGCCGCTGGTGACCTTCTATCACGGCGTCATGCGCCCGATCTGGGCCGACCTCGAGCACACCCGGGACGCGACCCGGCTGTGGCAGCGGTCCGCGCGGCGCTTCTCGGGCGGCATTCTCGGACCGCACTTCGAGCACATCTGCCGGGAATGGTCCCGGCACATGGCGCCGGAGGAGATGTTCGGCGACTTCCCCAACCAGGTGGGCAGCGGCACCGTCAACGATCCGGGCCGGCACACCATGTACGAAGTTGATCTCGCGGTCTTCGGCCTGGACGACGACAACCGGCGGCCGCTGCTGGCCGTGGGCGAGGCCAGGTGGGGCGAGACGATGGGACTCGGCCATCTCGAGCGGTTGCGCCGCATCCGAGCGCTGCTCGTGGCGCAGGGGCGGCTCGGGGCCGAGCGGGCCCGGCTGGCCTGCTTCTCCGGGGCCGGCTTCACCGACGAGCTGGTCGCGGCGGCCGCGGCGGACGAGAGGATCGTGCTCGCCGGGGTCGCCGACCTCTACCGCTGAGCCGCCGCAACCTGGTTGCCCCTCGGTGGTCACCGGGCACGCACGATCCCGGCCGACTGTTGGCGTGTGCGAAAGACGCTGGTAGCAGGGGCGCTCGCGGTCACGACGGTGGCCGGGGCGCTGACGACCGGGGCCGGGGGCGGGCCGTTCACCGCCCGGCCGGCCGTGACCACGACGCCGGACGCGGCCAGGACGCTGATCCCGGCCCGGACGCCGGCCACGGGGACGCCGATCGCGGCCCAGACGCCCGCCACGAGGACGCCGATCGCGGCCCGGACGCCCGCCACGAGGACGCCGGCCGCGATCGAGGCGTCGATCCCGGCCGTGGTGACGAAGGGGCGGCCCGCGCGGGTGGTCAGCACGGCGCTCGACGCGGCGGGGCGGCCCGTGGTCAGTGTGCGGACGGTGACCGACCGGGCTGCGGCGCTCGCGCTCGTGCGGGACGGGGGCGAGATCGACGCCGTCGCGCACACGTCGGAGGTGCCGGCCGGATCGGATCCGTACCGGGCCAGTCAGTGGGATTTTGCCAAGATCGGCGTGGCCGGGGCGTGGGAGCGGTCGACCGGGGCCGGGGTGATCGTCGCGGTGATCGACACCGGGGTGGACGCCGGGCACCCGGATCTGGCGGGGCACGTGCTGCCGGGGATCGACCTGGTGGCGGGCACGTCGGGGACCAGCACCGATCCGAACGGCCACGGGACGCACGTGGCGGGGACGATCGCCGCGGTGACCGGGAACGGCGTGGGCATCTCGGCCGTCGCGCCGGACGCGAAGATCCTGCCGATCCGGGTGCTGGACGCGGACGGCAGCGGCGACATGTCGGATGTCGCGACCGGCATCGTGTATGCGGCCGACCACGGCGCGGATGTCGTCAACCTGTCGCTGGGATCCACGACGCAGCTGACGGCGGTGACGCAGGCGGTCGCGTACGCGCGGGGCAAGGGTGTCACCGTGGTCGCCGCCGCGGGCAACGACGGGCAGAAGGGCAACCCGGCCAGCTATCCGGGCGCCGACGCGGGCGTGCTCGCGGTGGCGGCCACCGACTCGTCCGACCAGGTCGCCGCCTATTCGACCCGGGGCAGCTATGTCGATGTCGCCGCGCCGGGCACCACCATCGTCAGCACCTATCCGGGCGGCTACGCGACCGAGAGCGGCACGTCCATGGCGTCGCCGCACGTCGCCGCCGTGGCCGCGCTGCTCGAGGCGGCCCGGCCCGATGGGACCCCGGACGACATCGAACGGATCCTGGAGGACACCGCCGTGGATCTGGGGGCCGGCGGCAAGGACACCAGCTACGGGTACGGCCGGATCGACGCCCTCGCGGCCCTGACGGCGGCCGCCCCGGCGACTGCCACGCCGGTCCCGGCCCCGACGACGGTCACACCGTCCCCGGCCGCGACCCACGACCCGACCCCGACACCGACACCGACAGTCACCGTGACCCCGGCGCCCGCGCCCAAGGTGACCCCGAGGATCACGGTCGTCGCCGGCACCCGGGTGGTGAACCACGGCGACCGCATCGTCACGCGCTACACCGTCACCGCCGCGGGCCGGGCGTGGAGCGGCCACGCGGTGCAGATCTGCGCGTCGACCGCCGGCAAGCCCTTCGCCTGCACGACCGGCGTCACCACCTCCGCCGGCACCGTGACCGTGTCCGCCACCGCCACCGCCGCCCGCCGGGTCCGCCTGACCGTGCCGGCCACCGCCACCTTGGTCGCCGTCAGCTCCCCGATCACGACCTACTCGGTGCGGCCGCGGATCACCGTCACCCGCACCGGCGTGCACACCATCCGCATCACGATGGCCGGCGTGGGCGGCCAGCGCGTCCAGCTCCAGCGCTGGACCGGATCCACCTGGCGGGCGGCCGGATCCTACGCGGCCGCCACCAGCCGCACGGTGAGGAGCCTGGTCGCCGGCGCCCGCTACCGCGTCGTCGTCCCCGCCACCACGACCCTGGCCGCGGCCACCAGCGCCACGGTCAAGGCCTGAGCACGGGCATCGCGGAGGTGAGCATGGCCCGCCAGTGCGGCAGCGGCGCGATCCCCGTCCCCGCCCAGCGGTCGTGGCCCAGCACGCTGTAAGCCGGCCGCCGGGCGGGCCGCGGGAACCGGTCGCTGGTCGTCGGCCGGACCCGCGCCGGATCCAGCCCGGCCTCCTCGAACACCGCCCGCGCCAGCCCGTGCCACGTCGTCGACCCCGCCGCCGTCCCGTGATAGACGCCGGGCGCCGCGCCCGACGACGCGAGGGCGACCAGCTGGCGGGCCAGGGCCAGGGACCACGTCGGGGGCCCCTGCTGATCGGTCACCACGTCGACGGTCTCGTGCGACCCGGCCAGCCGCAGCATCGTCCGGACGAAGTTCGGCCCGTGCTCGCCGTAGAGCCACGCCGTCCGCACCACGTATCCGCCGTGCGCCAGAACGGCCCGCTCCCCCGCGGCCTTCGACTGCCCGTAGGCGTTGACGGGATCCACGGGAGCGTCCTCCGCGTACGGGAAAGCCGCCGTGCCGGGAAAGACGTAGTCCGTGGAGACGTGGATCAGGCGCTTGCCGGCCGCGGCGGCGAGGACGGCGACGGCATCACCGTTGACCGCCGTGGCGGCACCGGGCGAGGACTCCGCGCCGTCGACATCGGTCCAGGCGGCCGTGTTCACCACCACGTCCGCCCCGGCGACCGCCGCCCGGACCGCCGCCGCATCGGTGATGTCGAGCTCGGCCCGGGTCGCGGCGACCACGTCGGCACCGGCCAGCACCGCGCACACATCGCGGCCCAGCATCCCGCCCGCGCCGGTGACGAGCCAGCGCATCAGAGGGCGGCCCGGTTCTTCAGCGGCTCCCACCAGCCGCGGTGGTCGCGGTACCACGCCACGGTCGAGGCCAGCCCGGCGTCGAGCGTGACCTGCGGCGCGTACCCCAGCTCTTCGCTGATCTTGGTGATGTCCAGCGAGTAGCGCCGGTCGTGACCCTTGCGGTCGCTGACCGGCTGCACCCTGTCCCAGCCCGCGCCGCACGCCTCGAGCAGCCGCCCGGTGAGTTCTTTGTTCGACAACTCGGTGCCGCCGCCGATGTTGTAGATCTCCCCCGCGCGGCCCTTGTCCAGGGCGAGCTGGATCCCGCGGCAGTGGTCGGAGACGTGCAGCCAGTCGCGGATGTTGCCGCCGTCGCCGTAGAGCGGGACCGGCTTGCCGTCCAGCAAGTTGGTGACGAAGAGCGGGATGACCTTCTCGGGGAACTGGTAGGGCCCGTAGTTGTTGGAGCACCGGGTCACCACGACGTCCATGCCGTGGGTGCGGTGCGCGGCGAGGGCCAGGAGGTCCGAGCCGGCCTTCGACGCCGCGTACGGGGAATTGGGCGCGACGGGCCACGTCTCGGTCCACGAGCCCTGGTCGATGGATCCGTACACCTCGTCGGTGGACACGTGCAGGAACCGGCCGACGCCGGCCGCGCGCGCCGCGTCGAGCAGCACCTGGGTGCCGAGCACGTTGGTGGTCACGAACGGGAGCGCGCCGGAGATCGACCGGTCCACATGGGACTCGGCCGCGAAGTGCACCACGGCGTCGTGGCCCGGGAGGAGCTGCCGCACCAGATCGGCGTCGCCGATGTCCCCTTGCACAAAATCGAGCCGCGGGGAAGAGGGCAGGTTCGCGCGATTGCCCGAATAGGACAACAGGTCCAGAACAGTCACGGACGCGCCCGCCGCACCGGAGAATTCATCCCGCAGGAGGGCGCGTACATAGGCCGATCCGATGAATCCGGCGCCGCCGGTCACGAAAATCCGCACGACTGGCGAGTGTACCGGCCGCGGGCCCGCCGCATAGCGTGAAGCCGTGCGTGGAATTCTGCTCGCCGGTGGCACCGGCTCGCGGCTCTGGCCGATCACGAGGGCCATGTCCAAACAGCTCATGCCGATCTTCGACAAACCGATGATCTACTATCCGCTGACCACGCTGGTGTCGGCCGGGATCCGGGAGATTCTCGTGATCACGACGCCGGCGGACCAGCCCCATTTCGAGCGTTTGCTGGGCGACGGCAGCCGGCTCGGGCTCGCCATTTCCTATGCGGAACAGCCCGAACCGGACGGGATCGCCCAGGCTTTCCGGATCGGCGCCGGCTTCATCGCCGGGGAGCCGGTGGCGCTCGTGCTGGGCGACAACATCTTCCACGGCCCGGGACTCGGGCGGCAGCTGACCCGCTTCACGCGGCCGGACGGGGGGCGCGTGTTCGCCTACCCCGTGGCCGACCCGCACCGGTACGGCGTGGTCGAGTTCGACGACGCCGGCAAGGTGGTGTCCATCGAGGAGAAACCCGAGAAGCCCAAGAGTACGTACGTCGTCCCCGGCCTGTACTTCTACGACGCCGGCGTGGTGGACATCGCCGCCGGTCTCGAGCCCAGCGACCGCGGCGAACTGGAGATCACCGCCGTCAACGAGGCGTACCTGCGGCAGGGCCGGCTCGACGTGACCGTCCTCGACCGCGGCACCGTGTGGCTCGACACCGGCACGTTCCAGTCGATGGTGCAGGCCTCGGAGTACGTCCGCGTCATCGAGGAGCGCCAGGGCTTCAAGGTCGGCTGCGTCGAGGAGGCCGCCTGGCGCCTGGGGTTCATCGACGACGACCGGCTGCGGGAGCTCGCGGAGCCGTTGCTGAAGAGCGGCTACGGCGACTATCTGCTGCGCCTGCTGGCCTCCGGCCCGTACGGAGGTGTGCTGTGAAGGTGCGCCCGCTGGCCGTCGAGGGCGCCTTCGAGGTGACGCCGGTGCAGCACGGGGACTCGCGCGGCACATTCCTGGAGTGGTACCGCTTCGACGCGCTGGAAGCCGCCGTGGGCCACCGGCTCGACCTCGCCCAGGCCAACCTCTCCACGTCGGCCCGGGGCTCCGTACGCGGCATCCACTTCGCCGACGTGCCGCCGGGCCAGGCGAAGTACATCACGTGCGTGACCGGCGCGGTCCTCGACGTGGTGGTGGACCTGCGGATGGGCTCGCCCACGTTCGGCAGCTGGGAGACGGTGACGCTGGACGACATCGAACGGCGGGCGGTCTATGTGGCCGAGGGGCTGGGCCACGGGTTCTGCGCGCTGACCGAGGGCGCCACGGTGGCGTACCTGTGCTCCAGCACCTACCGGCCGGGGCACGAGCACGGCATCGACCCGCTCGACCCGGAGCTGGGCATCCCTTGGCCCGCCGCGGTTCCGCTGCTGTCCACAAAAGACGCCGCCGCGCCCTCGCTGGCGGAGGCCACCGCCACGGGCCTGTTGCCGAGCTTCGCCGAGTGTTCGGCGTTCATCGAAACAAAGCGTCGGATTTAATACAAACCAAAGCCCCGTAGGTCTATTGACGTCCGACAATCTCGCAGCTACGGGGAACGCGCGGCTTGTACGACCCGGATCGGATTCGTCCGATCCGGGCGCCTTGCCCCTGAGCGTGCTCCGCATCATCCGATTCGCCATTCGTCTCGAACGATAGGACGACGCGCGGGCGACGGATCCTTAGCAGTCTTTTAAGTAGGTCCCGGGGCACCGCCGGGGACTCGTCGCCCGGCGCCACCGCGCGCCCCGAGGGTGACCCGAGCTCTGGCTGCACCGCATCGCAGCCGATCACGGAGGACAGGCGTGCAGACGATCGACCCGTTCTCGGCTGTCGACACCATCGAGGTGAAACCACAGGTCAATCCCGCTCCCGACGCCCACTACCGGGGCGCGGCGGCGGGCTCCGCCTGGCGCACCCGCTACGTGCTGGCCGCGCTGATGGTGGACGTGGCGGTCGGCATCACCGCCGCGTCGGCGGCCCTCCTGCTGCGTTTCGGCCCGGCCCCGGCGCATCCGTTCCTGCATGAGTACTTACTGCTCACGCTGCTTTTCCCGCTGGCCTGGACGGGCGTGCTCGCACTGAATCGCGCATACGAGGCGAGACATTTGTTCGTGGGCACGGACGAATACGCACGAGTGGTCCGCTCGGGCCTGGGCCTCACCGCGACGCTGGCCATTTTCTCGTTCGCGTTCGACCTGCGGCTGGCGCGCGGATACGTGATCATCGCGGTGCCGCTGGCCACCCTGGCCGGGGTCGCCGCCCGCTTCGCCCTGCGCCGGCTGCTGCACCGCAGCTGGTCCCGGGGTGAGCGGCTGCACCGGGTCGTCCTGGTCGGGCACGCCCGGGCCGTCGCCGACATGACGCGGCGGCTGCGGCACGAGAGCCACCACGGGCTCGGGATCGTCGGCGCCTGCCTGCCGCCCGGCGCGACCGCCGAGGCGCTGCCCGGGCTGCCACCGGTCTACGGCACGTTCGAGGGTGTCGCCGCGGCCGTCGCATTGTCCGGTGCGGACACCGTGGTCGTGTTGTCCTGCCCCGAGATCGACGGTGTCGCACTGCGCCGGCTCGCGTGGCAGCTCGAACGCGACGACATCGACCTGATTCTCGCGAGCACATTGGTCGACGTGGCCGGCGACCGCACGACGATCCGCCCGGTGGACGGCCTGCCGATGCTGCACGTCGAGCACCCGCGGCTCAAGGGCAGCACCCGCGTCATCAAGGCCGCCTTCGACCGGGCCGGCGCGCTGGCGCTGCTCGTCCTCGCCGCGCCGGTGCTCGCCGTCGTGGCGCTGCTGGTGGCCTTCGGCCGGGGCGGGCGCGGCCCGGTGGTGTTCCGGCAGGAGCGGGTCGGCAAGGACGGGCAGCCGTTCACGCTCTACAAGTTCCGCACGATGGTGGTCGACGCCGAGGCGATCCTGGCCGAGCTGCGCGACCGCAACGAGAGCGACGGCGAGCTGTTCAAGATGCGCGAGGACCCGCGGATCACGCCCGTCGGCCGGTGGCTGCGCCGCTTCTCGCTGGACGAGCTGCCCCAGCTGGTCAACGTGCTCAAGGGCGACATGTCGCTGGTCGGCCCGCGCCCGCCGCTGGCCCGCGAGGTGGCCGGCTATCCGGCCGACATGCGGCGCCGGCTCGTCGTCAAGCCGGGACTGACCGGGCTGTGGCAGGTGTCGGGCCGCTCGGACCTGTCGTGGGAGGAGTCGATCCGCCTCGATCTCACGTACGTCGAGAACTGGTCCCTGGCCATGGATCTGGCCATCCTGGGCCGCACGCTGAGCGCCGTCCTGCGCAGCTCCGGAGCCTACTGACGCACACGGAAAGGCCGGTTCCCCTCGCGGGGAGCCGGCCTTTCCTGCGACAGGCGGAAGGTCAGGGAGTGGGGACCAGGGCGCTGCGCGGCGGCCGGGGCTCGTCGACGGGCGGCCACCCGGCGGACCACACGGCCCGCTCCCGCCACACCGCCGCCCAGTCCACCCCCCGCGCGCGATCCCGGCCCAGGACGGCCTTCCCGGCCGCGCGCAACCCCACCCCCGCCTTGAGGAGGGACAGCGCCAGCCGGGCGCGGGGAGACGACCAATGATTGCGTACGTACGTAGCCTTGCCGCGCAGGATCTTCACGCGCTGCCCCTCGGAGCTCGACGAGGCGCCCCCCACGTGCACGACGGCCGCATCGGACACCACCACCGGGCGCGCGCCCAGCGCCGCGGCTCGCGTGCACAGGTCGATGTCGTCGCTGTAGAGGAAGTACTGCGGGTCGAAGCCGCCCAGCTCGTCGAAGAGCCCGCGCTCGACGAGCATGCAGCACCCGGACACGGCCGGGACCTCCCGGACGCTGCTCCGGTCGTAGCCGGGCAGCCCCTCGGGGTTGAACCACGCGCTGCCCGGGAAGACGGTGGACAGCCCGGTGGCGAAACCCACGTAACCGCGCAGGCTCGGCAGGCCCCAGGCGCAGTACAGGTCGTCGGTGCCGTCGGCGTGCAGTGTGCGCCCGGTGTAGATCCGGTGCCGCGGGTGCAGCCGGGCGAAACGGGCGAGCTCGGTCACGGGGTGCCCCACCGGCACGGTGTCCGGGTTGAGGAAGAGCAGGTGCCGTCCCGTACTGGCGGCTGCTCCGCGGTTGATGCCCCGCCCCCAGCCGACGTTCTCCGCCAGGCGGATCAGCCGGACCTCCGGGAAGTCCCGGGCGATCGCACCGGCGGAGTCGTCGGAGGAGGCGTTGTCGACCACCGTGATGTCGAACGCCACGTCGGGCGTGCGGCTGGCGATCAGCTCGCGCAAACAGCGCCGGGTCAGCTCGCTGGTGTTGTAGGAGACGATGACGACGGAGACGTCGGGCCGGTTCACCGGGTTACCCCCGCGGTGCCCCGGACGCGGGTGCGCGCGCTGCCGGCCAGCAGCCGGACGGCGAACGGCACGTCGTCGACGAGATAGCGCCGCATCAGCCGGCGCGGCTCGCTGACGAGCCGGTGCACCCATTCCAGGCCGCGCTCCTGCATCCAGCCCGGCGCCCGGGAGTGCACGCCCGCCACGAAGCCGATCGCGGCGCCGCAGCCCATGAACCAGGTCTGGGGCAGCTCGGGGCGCAGCCGGGCGATGACGCGCTCCTGCTTGGGGAAGCCGAAGCCCGCGAACACGAAGTCCGGGGCGGCCCCGGCGACCTCGGCGCAGACCTCCGCGTACTCCTCGGGGCGGGTGTCGAAGCCCAGCGAGGGACTCAGCTGCCCGGCGATCTTGAGGGCCGGGAAGCGCTCGCGCAGCACGTCCGCGGCGCGCGTGGCGGTGCCGGGCTCGCCGCCGAGCAGATAGACGCTGCGGCCCGCGTCGGCCATTCCGGCGGAAAGGCTCCAGATGAGATCCGCGCCGGCCACCCGTTCGGGCAGGGGATTTCCGGCTATCCGGCTGGCCCAGACGAGGGGTTTGCCGTCGGCCACCACGATTTCGGACGATTCCAGAAGGTGCCGGGATTCGGCGTCTCGCACGACTCGCCGCAGAATGTCCACATTGGGGGTGACGATATTTCCGCCACGCCCGGCGGCCAGCTCGGCAAGCACCCGCGTGACAACCTCGGACTCACGCAGAGGGTCAAAATGGACACTAGACAACAACACCGGAACTCGTTGCGGGACAAGGGAATCGGAGGCATCCTGAGTCACCTTCACATCAGCAACCTATCGACGGAGGCGATCGGAGCAAGGCGACGTTCGGCCGATACGTGTGTCGACTATGCGATAAGCCCTCGGCCATTCGCCCCATTCCCGTCGGCCAATGCGGGCGCCAGCATCACAGCATGACCGTGAGCGTGCTGATCCCTGCCTTCAACGAGGAGGCGGGGATCGGAATTGCCCTGCGCAGGCTGTCCGGGAGCCCGGCGACGGAGATTGTCGTCGCCGCCAACGGCTGCACCGACCGCACCGCCGAGACGGCCCGGTCGCTGGGCGCGCGCGTGGTCGAGGTGGCCACGCCGTCGAAGACCGCCGCCCTCAGCGCGGCCGACCGGGTCGCCTCCGGCGACGTGCGCATCTATCTGGACGCCGACGTTCCCGCCGATCCCGAGCTGATCCGGCGGCTGGCCGAGGCCGTGACGCGGCCGGGCATCGAGGCGGCGGTCCCCCGGCCCGTCGTCGACGCGTCCCACAGCTCGTGGCCGGTGCGGGCCTATTACGCCGTCAACGCGCGCCTGCCGGTCTTCCGCGGGCGGCTGTTCGGGCGAGGCGTCATCGCGCTCTCCGCGGCGGCCCGGGCCCGGTTCACCGACTTCCCGCCGCTGACCGCCGACGACATGTTCCTCGACGCGATCGTCGCGCCCGCCGAGAAGGCAGAGATCGACGTGCCGGTACGCGTGATCGCGCCGCGCACGGCCGGCGACCTGATCCGCCGGGTAGCCCGGGCCCGCGACGGCAACGACGAGTTCCAGCGCTGGCTGGCGACGAGCCCGTTCCGCACGGCCGTGACGCCCGACAACACGTCGTGGCTGCGGGACGTCGTGCTGCGCCGGCCGTGGCTCGCCCCGGCGGCGGTGGTCTACGTCGCCGTCGTGCTGCTGGCCGAGCGCAAACGGCGGTCGCCGTCGTGGGACGTGCGGTCGGGCTGGGGGCGTCCGGCGATCCCGGGGCAGCGCCGCGCGGACGACTCCCTGGCGAAGCGGCCGTGACGGGCACCCGCACCCGGATCGTCATCACTGCCGGCGCCGCCGTCGTCCTGCTGGCCGCGGCCCTGACGGTCGCCGTTCTCCGGCGCGACGACAAGCCGGTGGCCACCCCGGCGCCGAGCCGGGCCGCCTCGGTCTCGTTCTTCGCCGCCACGGACACCGCCGGGGCCACCATGGATCCGGCCGAGCGCCCGGTGGAGCTGGGCCTGCGGTTCGCCACCCGGCAGGCGGGGACGCTGACCGCCGTACGCTTCCTCAAGGCCGACGGCGACCTCGGACCGCACCGCGTCACGCTGTGGACGGGCAAGGGCGAGAAGCTCGCCTCGGCCGACGTCGAGCGGGAGTCGCCCGCCGGCTGGCAGGAGGTGGCGCTGCCCGCACCGGTCGGTCTCGAGCCCGGCCGCGAGTACGTCGTCTCGTACCACACGTCGCGCTATAAGGTGAGCGCCGGCTGGTTCGCCGACCGGGCGGCCGAGGCGGGACCGCTGGTGACGTCCGGGGCGGGGCTCTACGCGTACGGGGAGGGCGACTTCCCCACGCAGAGCTTCTCGTCCAGCAACTACTGGGTCGACGTGGTGTTCGTACCCGGCATGGCGGCGCCGAGCGTCGTCCCCCCGCAGGCGGCCGCGGCGACCGACCTCGACCTGCCGCGCGTGCCGTGGGAGGGCGGTCCCGGCTACTACGCCAAGTACGCGAAGAAGTGGACCGATCCGGATTTCTTCCCGATCGGCGTCTGGTACGAGGGCGTCCACTCCCAGGCCGACATCGACCTGGACCGGTCGGCGGGGCTCAACACCTACGTGATGCTGACCGCCGACTCCGACCTGAAGCTGATCCGGAGCAACGGCATGCACGCGATGACGGCCGACAAGCGCCCCGGCAGCGGGGACGAGACCACCGCGTGGATCCTCAACGACGAGGTCGACATGTGGGCGGGCGCCGGCACCGGCGCGTGGAGCGGCAAGTATCCCGGCGAGGGCCCGCCCTGCCGCTCGGGCAAGCAGGACTGCGGCTTCGACGTCATGACGAAGCTGGCGCGGGATCTGCCGTCCGGCGACGGGCGCATGCGCTACGCCAACTTCGGCAAGGGCATCATGTTCTGGCAGTCCGACGCCGACGCGAGCAAGTTCGTCAACGCGTGGACCACGGTCGTGTCCAACGACGTCTACTGGTACACCGATCCGAACGTCTGCGGATCCCCCTCCGAGGGGCCGCGCCTCGGCGTCACCCCGGACACCTGCCGCCGGGCCGCCAACTACGGGTTGACGATGGACCGGATGCGCGAGGTCGACGCGATGGACGGCAAACGCCAGCCGGTGTACGCGTTCGTCGAGGTCGGCCATCCGTTCGAGGACGCCGATGCCCCGACCATCACGGGCGACCAGATCGCCGGGGCGGTCATGAACTCGATCGTCCACGAAGCACGCGGCGTCCTCTACTTCAACCACAACTTCGGCGGCGACTGCGTCTCCCAGCACGTGCTGCGCGACGCCTGCGGTGCCCAGGTGCGGCCGGTCGTCACCGAGCTCAACCGGCGCATCCGCGAGCTGGCGCCGGTGCTCAACACCCAGTCGTACGAGTTCGAGCTCAACCCGGCGCTCGACACGATGATCAAGGCGCACGACGGCTCGTTCTACGTCTTCGCCATGCCGGGCCGCGAGGGCGGGACGGGCGAGCAGAAGCTGACCCTCCCCCTCGGCGTCACCGGCTCCTCGGCCGAGGTCATGTTCGAGGACCGCGAGGTGCCGATCGCGGGCGGCGCGATCACGGACACCTTCGCCCAGGAGTTCTCGTACCACATCTATCGCATCAAAGCCTGAGCGGCGACACTGAAGCAGACCACCACTATTGAGGGGTAGAAGTGGATTTTTGGGACCTTACCAAGCTGATGTTCCGGCGTTGGTATGTCTCCGTGCCCCTGTTCCTCGTGGCGATCGGCGCCACCGGATTCGTCGCCTCCCGGGTGGAGCCGGACTACGTGGCGACCAGCTACGTCCAGCTCGTGCCGCCGGCGATCACGCCCAAGGCGGTCGACGACACCAAGGCCAGCGCCCGTAACCCGTGGCTCGACCTGGGGCTGGCCTCGCTGACCAAGGCCGGCATGATCTCGGTGCAGGACCAGAAGGTCGTCAAGCAGCTGCACGACGCCGGCTTCAGCGACGACTTCACGGCGACGCAGGACCCGCAGCTGCCGATCGTCACCTTCGAGGTCATCGGCGACGACGAGGCGCAGGCCACCCTGACGTCGGAGCGGCTCATCAAGCACTTCTCCGACACGGTGGGGACGCTGCAGAAGGACTACGGCGCCCCGAAGGACCAGATGATCACCGCGCGGCGGCTGGACCTGGGCGACAACATCGAGGAGTCGACCTCGAAGGTCAAGCGGGCGCTCATCGCGGTCGCCGGGGTCGGGGCCCTGCTCGCCGCGGCGCTGACGGTGGCCGCCGACGCCCTGCTGCGCCGCCGCTCCCGCAAGAAGGCCGCTCCGGCGGAGACACCCACGCCTGCGCCCGAGGTTCCGGCCGTGGCCAGCGTCCTGCCCAAGCAGCGGACGGCCGTGGCGGCCGGCTCCCCCGCACCGGCGGCTTCCGCCGGCGACGAGACGCAGGTCATTTCCCGGCCGCCGGGCGAGGAGACCGTCGTGCTGCCGTCACCCGGCGGCGCCAACGGAAGCAAGCGTCCTTGAGCGTCCTGCCGCACCCGACCGACCTCGAGCCGTCGCTGCTCGCCCCGGCCACCTACGCGAGCCGGCGACGCTTCACCAAGCTCGACGCGGCGGGCCTGCTCAGCCTCATGGTGGTCCTGATCATGCTCATCCCGGCCCGGCTCATCATCCCGGCGCTCAGCGAGGTCGGGCGCCCGGCCGTGCTGCTCGGCATCGGGCTCTGGTGCTGGTGGGTGCTGGTCCGCTTCAACCCGCGGCTCATGGTCGGCGGCCCGCAACCCCTGCGGTGGACCGTCCTGGCCTACATGGTCGCGCTGCTCATCTCGTACGCGGCCGGCTACTGGCGCGGCCTGACGGCCATGGAGGCCAACGGGGCCGACCGGGCACTGCTGGCGGCGCTGGCCTTCACGGGTGTCATCCTGACGGCGGCCGACGGGATCCCGAACTGGGACCGGCTGCGCGGGGTGCTGCGCGTGCTCGTGTGGTGCGCCACGGTCGTCGCCTTCCTGGGTCTCGTGCAGTTCGCCTTCTGGCTCGACTTCACGCAGTACATCTCGATCCCGGGGCTCTCCTCCAACGGCGTGGAGCCCGGTTTCGAGCTGCGCGGCGGGGCGATCCGGGTGGCGAGCACGATGACGCACTACATCGAGTTCAGCACGGTCATGGCCATGACGCTGCCGTTCGCCATCCACTTCGCCCGGTTCGCCCCGCACCGGCGGACCCGGCAGCTCTTCGCCGTCGCCGCGGTCATCGTCGCGGCGGCCGTCCCGGCGACGGTCTCCCGCACGGGTTTCGTGGCCATCGGCATCGCCCTGCTCGTCATGCTGCCGGTGTGGGGCTGGCGGATGCGCTACAACATGGCCGCCATCGGAGTCGTCCTCGTGACCGGCCTGATGCTCGTGCGCCCGTCGCTCATGAATACGCTTGTCGATCTCTTTGCCAACGCCGGCACCGACACGAGCATCACCACCCGCACCAAGCGGTACGAAATGGTGGGCTATTACTTCTCGCAAAGGCCGTGGTTCGGGCGCGGCACCGGCACCTGGATCTCCCCGCAGTATCAATTTCTCGACAATCAATGGCTCGCCCAGGCCTTGAGCACCGGCGTCGTGGGCGTGGCCATGCTGGCCGTTCTGCACCTCTCCGCGATCGCGCTGGCGTGGATCGCGGCGCGCCGGGCGGCGACGGCCGAGGACCGGCACCTGTGCACCGCGCTCATCGCCACGCAGCTCATCGCGCTGGTGGTGGCCGCCTTCTTCGACTCGCTCAGCTTCAGTACGTACACCATGGTGCTGGCCCTGACGGTCGGCCTGACCGGTGCCGTGTGGCGGCTGACGCACCCGGCCCGGATGGTCCGCACGACACTTCCGCGAAAATTGCTCGCCTGACGACCGGCGATTGTGGACCGAATGGCCGAGTCACACCGGAGCACGCGGCGATAGCTTCACGACGGGGGCCTTTCCGGGGGCCGGCGTGGGGGAGAAACATCATGACAACCAATCGGGGTCTTTCCTTTGTCGTGGCCGTCGTGCTCGGCCTGGCGGGAGGTGCGTTCGTGACCACCACGGCCGCCGCGGCGGATCCATGTGCGCCCGTCGTCAATCCGATCGTGTGCGAGAACAGCCAACCGGGCTCGCCCAAGGAGGAGTGGGACATCCTCGGGGCGGGCGACGAGTCGATCCAGGGCTTCGGCACCGACATCAGCGTCGACGCCGGCCGGCGGATCGACTTCAAGATCAAGACGGACGCGCTCGACTTCGACATCGACGTCTACCGGCTCGGCTGGTACGACGGCAAGGGCGCCCGGCACATCACCCCGCTGACCCCGGACGTGGCGGTCGCCAACGACCAGCCCGACTGCGCCACCAACGCGACGACCAGCATCTTCGACTGCGGCGAGTGGGGCGTCACGGCCTCGTGGGACGTCCCGGCGAGCCAGGTGTCGGGGGTCTACATCGCCAAGCTGACGCGCCCCGACACCGGCGGCGCGAGCCACATCATCTTCGTGGTGCGCAACGACGCGAGCACCTCGGACCTGTTCTTCCAGACCTCGGACGCGACGTGGCAGGCGTACAACCTCTACGGCGGCGCCGACTTCTACGAGGGCGGGGAGAACGGGCGGGCGTACAAGACGAGCTACAACCGCCCGTTCGCGACCCGCGGCGCGATGCAGGGGCGGGACTTCTTCTTCAGCGCCGAGTACCCGATGGTGCGGTTCCTGGAGCGCAACGGCTACGACCTGAGCTACACCACGAACGTCGACAGCGACCGGCGCGGGCAGCTCATCTCCAACCACAAGGTGTTCGTCACCAACGGGCACGACGAGTACTGGTCCGCGGCGCAGCGCCTGCACGTGGAGCAGGCCCGCGACGCCGGGACGCATCTCGCCTTCTTCAGCGGCAACGACGTCTACTGGCGGACCCGCTACGAGCCGAGCACCGCCGGGGATCCCACCCCGTACCGGACGTTGACGTGTTACAAGGAGACGTGGGCGGAGACGGACACGCTGGATCCCACGGGCGAGTGGACCGGGACGTGGCGGGACCCGCGGTTCAGTCCCCCGGCCACGGGCGGCGGGAACCCGGAGAACGCGCTGATCGGAACGGCGTACATGGCCAACTCCACCGACCTGCCGATGACCGTGCCCGCCGCGCAGGGCAAGTACCGGCTGTGGCGCAACACCACGGTCGCCGATCTGACCTCGGGGCTGGCGACGCTCGCCCCGCACACCGTCGGCTACGAGTCGAACGAGGACCTGGACAACGGCTTCCGGCCCGCCGGGCTGATCCGGCTGTCCACCACCACCGGCCCGACCCCGGAATACCTGCTGGACTGGGGCAAGAACGTCGCGGCGGGCACGACGACCCACCACATGACGATGTACCGGGCGGCCAGCGACGCGCTGGTGTTCTCGGCCGGCACCATCCAGTGGGCGTGGGGGCTCGACGACTACCACGACGGTGACGTCCAGCCGGTCGACGAGCGGATGCAGCAGGCGACCGTCAACCTCTTCGCCGACATGGGCGTGCAGCCGGCGACGCTGATGGGCTCGCTCGACCCGGCGACGGCGTCGGCGGACACGACGGCGCCGACGGTGTCCATCACCTCGCCCGCCGCGACCACGACGGTCGCCAACGGATCCCAGGTGACGCTCTCCGGCTCGGCGAGCGACGTGGGCGGACGTGTGGCGGGCGTCGAGGTGTCCACCGACGCGGGCGTCAGCTGGCACCCCGCGACCGGGACGACCTCCTGGACGTACAGCTTCCACACGACCGGCCTCGGCGCGCAGGTGGTGCAGGTCCGGGCGATCGACGACAGCGTGAACATCGGCGCCCCGGCGACCCGGCAGTTCATGCTCACCGGCAAGAACACGCTCTTCGGCGACCGGGTGCCCGGCACCACCGCGGCCGGCGACGCCACGGCGCTGGAGCTGGGCGTGAAGTTCGTGCCCGGCGTCGAGGGGTTCGTCACGGCGCTGCGGTTCTACAAGGGCCCGGGCAACACGGGGACGCACACCGGCAGCCTGTGGAACGCCGACGGGGACCGGCTGGCGACGGGCATCTACACCGGCGAGACCGCCAACGGCTGGCAGACGCTCAAGCTGGCGAAGCCGGTCGAGGTGCAGCCCGGGAGTACGTACGTCGTCTCCTACTTCGCCCCGAACGGGCACTACGCGGCCGACGCGAAGGCCCTCGCCCTCACCGACGGGAAGGCCGGCCCGCTGACCGTGCCCCGGTCGGCGACGACCGGCGGCAACGGCGTCTTCGGCTACGGGGCGGGCTTCCCGCAGCGCAGCTACGACGACACGAACTACTACGTGGACGTGCAGTTCATCTCCAGCGCGAGCGCCCCGCCGGCGCCCGTGGCGACCACGCCGCTCGACAACGCCAGCGGCGTGGATCCCGCGGTGCACCCGGCCGTGGTGTTCACCAAGCCTCTGGCCGCCTCGACCATCGACTTCACGGTCAAGGACGGGACGGGCGCCGCGGTGGACGGGACCGTGGCCTACAGCGCGGCGACGAAGACGGCCACCTTCACGCCGGCGGATCCGTTGCGGGCGGCCACGTCCTACACCGCCCGGGTCACGGCGACCGACACGAACGGCATCGCGACCGAGGAGCCGGTCACGTGGACGTTCACCGTCGATCTGGATCCCTCGGTCAAGAAGTTGTTCGCGAACGACGCCACGCCGGCGGTGGCGAGCAGCGACGAGACCGCGCCGATCGAGGTGGGCACCCGGTTCGTGCCGCTGACCAGCGGGAAGATCGTCGGGCTGCGCTACTACCAGGGCCCCGGCAACACGGGCACCCACACCGGCACGCTCTGGTCGGCCTCGGAGCAGGTGCTGCGGCAGGTCACCTTCGGGCCGGGGTCGGGCAACGGCTGGCAGACGGCCGTGTTCAGCAGTCCGGTGGAGGTCGAGGCGGGCGGGTCGTACGTGATCTCCTACTTCGCGCCCAACGGCGGGTACGCGTACACGTCCAACTTCTTCGGATCGGCCCGGACCAACGGGCCGCTGCGCGCGCCCGGCGGGGCCAACGGTGTCTTCCGGTACGGATCCAGCGGCTTCCCGGCGCAGTCCTACGGCTCGGCGAACTACTGGGTGGACCCGCTCTTCCTGCCCGACGACGACGCCGCGCCCACGCCCGTCCCGGACGGCGTGACCGTCTTCGGCGCCGGTGACCTCCCGGTGGATGTCGAGTACGCCGACGAGGATCCCATCAACGTCGGTGTGCGCATCATCCCGGACGTGGACGGGACGATCACGGGCATGCGCTTCCACAAGGGCCCGGGCAACATCGGCAAGCACGTCGGCACGCTGTGGACCGCGGACGGCGACCCGATCACCTCGGCCACCTTCGGCGGGGAGACGGCGTCCGGCTGGCAGTCGGTCCGCTTCCCGACACCGGTGGCGGTCACCGCCGGAACGACCTATGTGGTCAGCTATCACACGGCGGCCGGGCGCTACTCGGCCACCATCAACGGTTTCGCTCAGGCCGGCGTCGTCAACGTGCCGCTGCGCGTCCCGCAGAGCGGCGGGATGTTCGGCTACGGGACCAACGGCTTCCCGGGGCAGGGATCCAACCACAACTTCTGGGTCGACGTGTACTTCGTGGAGTAGGGAATCTATGTCGCAAACGCTCGCCTCGAGGGCGGGCCGGGCGCTGGGGTTCAGTTTCGCCAGCACCGCGCTCGCCCGCCTGGGCACCCTGGCCATCGGGGTCGCCCTGGCCCGGATCCTCGGACCGCAGGAGTTCGGCACGTTCGCGGTCGCCATGGTGGCGCTGCTGGCCGTGCTGAGCTTCAACGAGCTCGGCGTCTCGCTCGCGATCGTGCGCTGGCCCGGGGATCCCCGCGCCGTCGTCCCCACGGTCGCCACGATCTCCATCGCCGCCAGCGCCGTCGTCTACGCGGCGTGCTGGCTGGGCGCCCCCGCGTTCGCCGGTCTCATGGGCTCCCCCGACGCCGCTCCGGTCGTCCGCGTGCTGGCGCTCTGTGTGCTCGTGAACGGCATCGTCGCCGCGCCGGCCGCGCTGCTGCAACGGCACTTCCGGCAGGACCGCAAGATGATCGCCGACCAGGTCACCACGTGGCTCGGGTCCTTCGTGTCGATCGGCTGCGCGCTGGGCGGGCTCGGCGCCATGAGCCTCGCGTACGGGCAGCTCACCGGCGCGGTCCTCGGCGGCGTCCTGCTCGCGGTGTTCGCCCCGGCCGGCCTGCGTGCCGGCTTCGACCGCGCCACGGCCCGCAAGCTGCTGCGCTTCGGCCTGCCCCTGGCCGGCTCGAGCATCATCGTCTTCGCCGTCGCCAACATCGACCGCCTGCTCGTCGGCGCGGTCCTCGGCCCGGTGCCGCTGGGTTTCTACGTCCTGGCCGTCAACCTGTCCAACTGGCCGGTCACCATGTTCTCCCAGCCGGTCCGCGCGGTGGCCCCGGCCGCGCTGGCCCGCCTGCAGCACGACCCTGCATCCATGCGCGCCACCTTCTTGTCCACCGCGGGGCTCCTGACCTCCCTCACCATGCCGGTGTGCGTCCTGCTCGCCGTGGCCGCCGATCCGCTCATCCGCCTGGTCTACGGCTCGACGTGGGGGCCGGCGGCCGACGTGCTCCCGTGGCTGGCCCTGCTGGGCGCGCTGCGCATCGTCTTCGAGCTGATCTACGACTACTTCGTGGTGCTCGCCGACACCCGCGTGGTCTTCACCGTCCAGGTCATCTGGCTGGTCTCCCTCGTGCCCGCCGTCTGGCTCGGCGCCCGCTCCGGCGGCTCCCCGGGCGCGGCGGCGGCCCAGTTCGCGGTCGGCCTCGCCGTCGTCCTCCCCCTTTACCTGTACGAACTCCGGCGCGCGGGCATCGCCCCGCGCGCGTTCCTGGGCCGGCTGGCCGGGCCCACCCTGGGCAGTCTCGTGGCCGCCGGGCTCGCCTGGTCGGTGGGCCGGGCCGTGCCCACCGACCTCGGCTCGCTGGCCGCGATGGGCGTGGTGGGCGCCGCCGTGCTGGCCCTGCTGCTCCACCGGTCGCGGGCAGCGCTGCGCTCCCTGCGCTCGGTCGGACAGTAGGCTGGCCCGGTGACCGACTTCCGTGCCGCCGTGGAGGCCCGTGATCCCGACGCCATCGCGGCGACCCTGGCCGAGACCGTGGTGTTCCGCAGCCCGGTGGCCTTCAAGCCCTACCCCGGCAAGGCGCTCACCGCGGCGATCCTGCGCGGCGTGCTGCGCGTCTTCGAAGACTTCCACTACGTCCGCGAGCTGAGCGGCGACCGGGACCACGCGCTGGTCTTCGCGGCCCGGATCGGCGACGTGGCCGTCGAGGGCTGCGACTTCCTCCACCTGGACGACGACGGCCTGATCGACGAGTTCACCGTCATGGTCCGCCCCCTGTCCGCCGCCCAGGCGCTGGCCGCCGCGATGGCCGCCCAGTTCGACCGGATCCAGCGCGAGGCCGCCACCACCTGAGAGACGGGCGGGGGACGCTCAGGGCAGGGGGGATCCGGCGACCGGATCGAGCAGCACCTCCTCGACGCCGAGGATGTCGCCGACGTCGAAGCCGTCCATGTCCGCCGCCAGCTCCGGGCTCGGAAGGTAAGCGGCGGTGAACTCGGCGGGACCGGTGCCCTCCCGGAACGAGAGCAGGGCGAACAGCCGGGGCGCACCGCCCTGGTGCTCGGTCCAGAAGCCCTGCACGGTGACGCCGAACGCGGGCATGCTGGTGAGGTGGCGCGGCCAGTGCACGGTGGCGTACCGCTGGAGCGCCTCCGCCGTGCGCAGGGTGTAGATCCGGAGCTGATACATGAGCTACGCTCCCGCGCGGGCTGCGCCCGCGGCCTCGATCGCCGACGCGAAGTCGGGCCCGGCCCCGAGCTGCGCGAGCAGCACGTTCGCCGAGTTGTAACAGGCGAACCGCTCGATCTTCCCGTCCCGGAGGTACCACAGGTCCGCCGTCGGCACGTCGATCCGGTGACCGGTCGGCGGGATCTCGCCGGCCGGGGTCGGGAACACGCCGCGATGCGTGCCCTGGATGCGGAGCTCGACGGCGACGACGTCACCGAGCGCGTGCACTCCGAGCAGCTCGCGGTGGACGTCGGGGAACACGCCGGCGAAGCCCGCCAGCGCCTGCGGGATCTCGTCCCCGCGGAAGGTCAGCGCGTTCGGCACGTCGTTGAACGTCCCGTCCTCGGTGAACAGGGCGCGGAAACCGGCTCCGTCGAGCACGTCTCCCTCCGCCAGCCGGTACGCCTCGCGCACGATCTCTTCGTTACTTGCCATGTCAGCTTCTCCTTGAGGTGCGGTAGCCAAGAACGACGCCAGCGCCGGTTTCGGACAGGATCGCCGGGCTGCGGCCGGCCCAGCCTCCGCCTGGCCGCACGCCGCGAACACCCACATACCGCCGGTATGAGGGCGCCCGCGGCGCACACCCAGACGAAACCTGGACTCGGCCTCGCTCCGACGCCCCGTCCGAAGCCGACGCTAGCAAGTTTTTGACTGGACGGACAATAACGTAAGATTGATCACGTGGCCCGGCCCCGGAAGTTCGTCGAGAGTGATGTCGTCAGCAGCGCCAGCGAGGTGTTCGCGGTGCGCGGCCTGGCCGCCGCGACGCTGGACGACCTGGTGCGGGCGACCGGTCTGGGCAAGCAGAGCCTCTACAACGCGTTCGGCGGGAAGCGGGAGTTGTTCTTCCGGGCGCTCTCCGAGGACCGTGAGGAGGCGGCGCGCGCGGTCTCCGAAGCGCTGGCCCACGACGATGCCTCGCCGCTGGAACGCATCCGGGGTCATCTGCTCGTGCTGGCGATCGAGTTCAGCAGCAGCGATCGGCGGGTTTCGCTGACCACGCGCGCGCTGGTCGAGTCGACCGGCGAGGAGGACGGGCTGTCGACGGCCGCCCGGGCCGGCATCGACCAGCTCGCCGAGGTCTACGCCGCCTGCCTGGAGCACGCCCGCGAGGAGAAGGAGATCCCGGCGGACGCCAACGTGCAGTCGCTCGCCATGTACTTCGTCTCCGTCACCCGGGGCATGGAGTTGCTCGGCCGCGCCGGGGTCGGCCGCGCCGCGCTGACCGCGGTCGCCCTCGACGCGCTGCGCGTGCTGCAGGGCGAGAGCGGCGCCCGCCACGGTGACCCGGCCCGCCGCGACTGAGAGGCCGGATGGCGGCGGCGCCTCCGGTGAAGCGGGGTGAACGGGTCGAACGTGCCGGGGTAGCACGCAGCGGTCATCACGCCAGGTTAGCCGGGGCTGCCGGGGGCATCAGGCGGGGCATGATGAGCGAGGCGGTGCTGCGAGCCGGGGTGGCGGAGCTGACAGGACGTGAGCCGCTTTTCGCCCGGGTGGTCGAGCGGCACGGGTTTCCGTTGTTGTGGGGGCGGGAGCCGGGCTTCGGGACGCTCGTGCACATCTTGCTGGAGCAGCAGGTGTCGCTGGCCTCGGCGCGGGCGGCGTACGAGCGGCTTCAGCAGCTCGCGGGCCCGGTGACGGCCGGCAGTCTGCTGGCGCTCAGCGACGAGCAGTTGCGGGCGGCGGGCTTCAGCCGGCAGAAGGCGCGGTACGCGCGGGCGCTGGCGACGGCGGTCGACGACGGTGACCTGGTGCTGGAGATGCTCGGCGAGCTCGAGGACGACGACGTCGACCGCGCCTTGCAGAGGGTGCCGGGCATCGGGCCGTGGACGTCGTCGGTCTACCGGTTGTCGGCGCTGGGGCGACCCGACGCGTGGCCGGTCGGGGATCTGGCCGTGGCCGCCGGCATCGCCGAGTTGTGGCAGCTGCCGAGGGTGCCCACCGCGGCGGAGGCGCAGGAGAGAGCCGGGGCGTGGCGGCCCTGGCGGGCGGTGGCGGCGCGCCTGTTGTGGCAGCACTACCTCGGAGAAAGAAGGGCGGCGATCACGACCCGCTCGCCGGGGAAGACGTCGAGCGACCGGCCCGCCGGACGCAGGTAGAGCGACTCGTAGTCCGAGCCGCCCAGGTCGGCCAGGATCGTGAACCCGAGCCCGGACAGGGCGGACGGCTCGAAGGCGGTCTGCCAGTGCAGCCGGCGCCGCCAGCCGGACTGGCGCGGATCCTCGAAGACACCCCGCGGCAGATACGTGAAGATGAACCGGCTTCCGGGCGGCAGCGACCCGGCGTACGCCAGCACGTGCTCCAACGACGGCAAGTACATGCTCACCGCCTCGCACAACACCAGCACCGGCGCCTCGGTCAACGCGGGGACGGGCTGCCGCGCGAGGTCGATCGGGGCGTACCGGACGTGACCCGGCAACGCCCCGAGGGCGCGTACCACCGCGGCCTTCTTGATTTCCTGAACGCGCGGCAGGTCCAGCTCCCAGACGTCGCAGGAAAACATCCGATAGGCCCGCGTATCCATGCCCGCGCCGAGGATGACCACATGGGCGAGTCCTGTATCCAAGGCTTCGCGGCACGCGTCGTCGATCGCCCGCGTACGGCAGACGACCGCGCCGTAGAAGCCCGGGCCCGCGCGCTCCAGGGTGCGCAGGAAGCCCTCGCGCAGCAGGCGGTGGCGGGCGACGACCGCGGGCCAGCCGGTCAGGAAGCGCTCGGCGAGCGGGTCGTCGACGAGCGGCGGGGAGGCGTACCGCTCCAGCGCCCGCATGAGGCCGGCGCCGGTGGCAGTGTCCTCCACCGAGGTCATTCCGGGGCCCGGTAACCGATCATCCAGTGCGGGCGCAGGCGGTACATGCGGATGTCCGGTCCCCAGGTCAGCGGCGAGGATCCGTAGTGGGCCGTCCAGTGCTCGATGATCTCCGTGAAGCCCGGATCGTCCTGGGTCAGCTCCTCCGCCTGCCCATGGCTGAAGACCGCCAGCTTCTCGCCGTCCACGTGGGCCACGCTGACGGCCGGGCGCTTGCGCAGGTGAACAGCCTTGGCGGCGGTGCCGGACGTGCCGAAAGTCCACGTGCCGTGCAGGAAGTGGCCGTCCAGCGCGCTGATCCGGGGCTCGCCGGCGGCGGTCACGGTGGCGACGCTGAGCACCTTCATGCCGGTCAGCAGGCGGACGAGGTCGGCGGCGGTCGCGGCGCGGTCGTCGTTGACGATCTCGCGCAGGTGGCTGGTCGCGCCCGCGCGCGACTTGTCGAGCAGCTCCTGCAGGGCCGCGACTTCGGATGGCGTCTCCAGCACCACCTCACGCTAGCGTTTCAGCGCCGACTGGGCGAGGGTCGCGGCGTTGAAGTCGTCGCGCCGCTGAGTGCCGCGGAGGGCCTCGTACTTGCGATTGATCTTGTACGCGAGCAGGCCCGCCGCGGATCCCGCCATGGTGGATAGCCCGGAGCGGCGGCCGGTCAGCGCCGCGCGATAGATGTCGAGCTGGACGTCGGCGGCGTGCTGCAGGCTGAACCGCTCGACGGCGAGGTCGCGGCCGTACTGGCCGAGTTTGGCGCGCAGGATCGGGTCGTCGAGCAGCCGCAGCAGTGCCGCCCGCAGCCGCTCGGCGCCGCCCGTCCCGTCGCCGAGGCCGTACCAGCCCTGGTGCAGGAAGAGATCGACGGTGTCCGGCGTCAGCAGCTCCCAGAAGCCCCGCTCGCCCTGCACCACCAGCGGACGGCCGAACGACAGGGCGCGCAGCGCGGAGCTGCCCATCCCGAGCATGACGTCGGCTGCCGCGTACGCGGGCCGGGGATCCCGCAGCTCGCCGGTGAGCACGACCGCCCGCCGCCCCGCCCGGGCGTTCGCGGCGTCGGCCCGCGACTGGACCTCGGCGCGGGCGGTGCCGTCCCCGGCGACGATCAGGCGCACGGGCCGCGTGGCGCCCAGCTCCCCGATCACGTCGATGGCCGTGAGCACCCCCTCGAGCTTGAGTTCCGGCACGAGCCGGCTGACGACCGCGATGTCCACGAAGTCGCCGTCGAGCCCGTACGTGCGCCGGAAGTCCTCGACGGGGAACCCGGGCGCGTTGGTGCGCACGTCCACCGGGGGCTCGATGAGATACACCGGGCCGGGACGGCGGGCGGCGGTGTGCTCGCGCAACGCCTCGGTGCCCACCACGAGCGGCATCCGCGCCGGCAGGAAGGGCGCCACGGCCATCGACATGATCGTGCACACGGCGGCGGCATGTGGATCCCGGAAGGTGGCCGCCGCCGCCTCCAGCGCGGGCGGCCATTCGTAGCCGTGCACGATGTCGAACGAGCGCGTCCGGACCAGCTCGCGGATCTGCCGGACGAGCGCCGGGGCGGGCCTCCGGTGATAGCCGTCGAGCGGCACGAACTCCAGGCCCAGGCTGTCGATCAAGCCGGTGAGCGGGCCGGGGTCGCCCATGACGGTCACCTCGTGGCCGAGGTCGCGGATCGTCGCGCCCAGCTCGATCGCGTTGATCTGGCTGCCGCCGATCTCCAGCGAGTGCGGGAAGACCAGGATTCTCACGGCGTCTCCTGACATAGGCCGGCCAGCCGGGCGAGCGCGCCCGCGCGGTGGGTCCAGGTGTGCCGGGCGGCGAGCTCCCGCCGCTGCCGGATCAATACGGGCGTACGCGCCCGGCCCAGCGCCCCCCGCACGGCGGCCGCGAAATCGGCGGCGCCGGCGGCCACGGTGACCAGCGACGAGCCGAGCCACTCGTTGGCGGGCAACGGGGTGGACACGACATCGCGCCCGGCGGCCAGATACTCCAGCGTCTTGAGCGGGAAGCTGGCGCGGTTGAACGCGGTGTCGGCATAGGGCGTCAGCCCCACGTCGATGACCCGCAGATAGCCGGGCAGCTCGGCGAACGCCTTGGGGCCGGTGTGGATGACGTTGGGCCGGCCGGCCAGGGCCGAGAAGCGCGCGGCCTGGTAGCCGGGGGCCACGGGACCGACGATCAGCAGCGAGCAGCCGGTGTCCGCGACCGCTTCGAGCAGGGACAGGTCGATGCGGTCGTTGACGTAGCCCACGAACCCGGCGACCGGGCCGGTCAGGGTGGCGTCGGCCGGCACCGGGGCGGTGTCCACGCCCGCGTAGGCGCCGGGGTCGCAGCCGGTGGGGACCACGGTCGCAGTGACGCCGAGGGCGGCGTACCGGTCGCCGAGGGGACCCGAGACGGCGGCGACCGCATCCGCGCGCCGCAGGACCGCATCCTCCTGGGCGACGATCCGCTCGCGGGGGATGCCGAACAGCTCGGCCCCGGCGACCAGGTCGTCGGTGGCGTAGAAGACGGTCCGGCGGGCAGGCACCGCGCCGAGCAAGGGTTCCGTGCGGGTGGTGACCATCGCGGCGACCGGGGTCCGCGACTCGCCGTAGAGCGTGGCGGCGGCGCTGCGGATCGCCCGGCGCATCAGGGGCGGCACGAGGCGGTGGGCGCCCGGGCGGTACATGCCGGGCGTGACCCGGGGCGCGAGGCGGGCGAGGCCGGGGCGCAGCACGCTCAGCGGCGGCAGCTTCCACGACTCGGCGAGCTGGGGGTTGCGCAGCCGGGTCAGCGCGGACACCGGCGGGTCGACGTAGAGCACCGGGGTCAGCCGGGACAGCTCGTCGGCGACGTGCCGATCCGTGCCGGCCGGCCCGTCGTAGCGGGTGCTGGCGACGTAGACGAGCAGGTCGCCGCGCGACCCGCCGAGCTTGTCGGTCACTGTTCTCCCCCGAGGTTTCACCGGACGACCGCCGGCGACCAGGCGTCGTGGACAAAGATCGCGGGCGCACCCGAGCCGTCGGCCGGGACCCGCCAGATGTCGCTGGTCGCGGTGCCCTCGCCCGCGCGGGCCAGCCCGTAGAGCACGGTCCGGTCGTCGAGCCACTCGGCCTGGTCGTCCACGCTGCGCGTCTCGGCCAGCAGGGTCTCGGCGCCGGTGCGCAGGTCGAGCACGGCGAGCCGCCACTGGCCGGCGGGCAACTTCCCGTGCTTCTTGTACGCCACCCGTGTCCCGTCCGGCGACAGTGACGGGCATTCGACGTCGGCGTGCCGCGCTGTCATCGTCTTCCGGCTCAGGCTGCCCTCGACGAGCCACGTCTTCCCGCCCGACGCCGCCGTCGCGTAGAACCGGTCGCCGCCCGCGAACGTCACGCCCCAGAAATTGCGGTCGGGGCTGGTGACGCGGCGCCCGTCCACGGTCAGGGCGAAAGTCTCCAGATCCCCCGCCCCGGTCACCACCGTACGCGTGGAGAACTGCCCCGGATTCGCGTACGAGTCCCCGAACACGAACGTCGTCGTCGCCGCGTACGCCCCGTCGCGCGACAACCGCGTGCGGCTCGGAATGCCGGTGAGCGGCAGATCCCGTACGGGCGCCCAGCTCTGGTCGAGCAGTTGGGCCCGATACTTGGTCACCAGTCCCCGCTCGGCGGACAGGCACACCGCGCCGGTGCCCGTGGCGTAGACCCGCTCGCAGTGCGCCGGGGTGAACGCCCGGGGTCCGTCCGGCGCGTCGAGGGATACCAGAGCCACCGAACCGTATCCCTGTCCCAGCGCGGTGCTGCGGAAGACCAGATGCGGTGCGTCCCGGACGGCGGCGGCGTCGTCCCGGGTCGGCACCGCGGGGGCCGCCCGTAGCTCGTCGGCCTGCCGCGTCCGCTCGTGCCACACGTAGCCGCCCGCACCGGCCAGGACCACGGCGACGACGGCCCCGAACGCCACCACCCGCCACCGGTCACTCATGGCCGACGCCTCGCACCAGGAAGCCCGCCGCCGGGACGGCCGCCACGAGCAACCCCGCGAAGAGCAGCAGCGACGCCCCCGGCCCCTGCAAACTCCACAGCAGGCCGAAGAGCAGCGACGACGCGAAGCGGGCCAGGGCCACCACGGTCTGCGCGGCCGCGATCCCGCTCCCCCGCGCCTCGTCCGGGACGAGCCGGCTCACCAGGGCGGGCAGCACCCCGTCGGTCGCGGCGTAGAACGTGCCGAGCAGCAGCAGGACGCTCAGCGTCAGCCCGAAGCCGCCGGTCGGCAACGCGGCGAGCAGATAGCAGGCGAGCAGCGCCCCGTGCCCGGCGACGAGCACCCGGGCCCGCCCCACCCGGTCGGCGAGCCGGCCCAGCGGCACGGCGAGCGCCAGGTACGCGACGTTCGTCCCCACGTACAGCAACGGGAACCAGCCGGCGGCGAGGTCGTCCCGTTCCGTCAGCGAGAGATAGAGAAAGCCGTCCCCGACGGTGAGCAGCCCGAGCATCCCGGCGGCCAGCAGCGGCCGGCGCAACGGACGGCCCGCGATCGCACGCAGCGCCCGCCGCAGCCCGATCCGCGCGGCGCCCGTGGCCGGGCGCAGGTTCGGCACGAAGAGCACCAGCACGGCCAGCCCGAGCAGCGCGAACCCGAAGGACACCACGAAGATCGAGTCGTAGCTGCCCGGTACGGACGCCAGCAACGCGAACGCGACCAGTGGACCCAGGGCGGCGCCGGCGGTGTCCAGGGCCCGGTGCACGCCGAACGAGCGGCCCAGCGCGCCCGGGTCGGACGCCTCCGCGATCAGCGCGTCGCGCGGCGCCGTGCGCAGGCCCTTGCCCAGCCGGTCGCCGGTCACCACGGCGGTGATCGCGGCGAACCCGGTCGCGGGCAGCATGGCCAGCCGGCTGAGCGCGGACGCGCCGTAGCCCAGCACGGCGACCCACTTGGGCTGCCCGCCGCGGTCGCCGGCATAACCCCCGGCGATCCGGACGAACGCGCTGACGCCCTGGTAGATCCCGTCGAGGAAGCCGTACGCCAGGGGGCTGAGCCCGACCGCGGCGGTCAGATAGAGCGGCAGCACCGAGGCGACCATCTCCGACGACACGTCGGTGAGCAGGCTGACGACGCCGAGCAGCACGACCGTCGAGGAGACCCGCCGGACGACCGTGCCGGTGCGAGCGTCCGCGCCCGGCCGGTCCCGCAACGTCACGTACACGTGGTCCCCCTTCCCGTCCTCACGCTAATGGCGCCTGGTGCCGGTTTCCGCCGTCCTTTCGGGTGCGCCCGGCAGCAATGTGGATACTTACGGGATGGCGTTCGGCAGCAGACTGCGCGCACGAGTGGCGGACGGATCCCGGCCGGGCTCGCTGGGACACCGCGCCCGGGCCCGGCGCGCCGCGAAGCTCCTGGAGTCCTTCCCCGAGCTCGCGAGCATGACCGTGCTCGACCTGGGCGGCGAGCCCCACTTCTGGCGTACGGTCGCCGTCCGCCCCGCCGCCGTCACCATCCTCAACCTCATGCCGTGCGAGCCCGAGCCGCCGTGGCTCGAGTCCTTCACCGGCGACGCCTGCGCGCCCCCGCCGGCGCTGGCGGGACGCCGCTTCGACCTCGTGGTGTCCAACTCGGTCATCGAGCACGTCGGCGGGCACGGGCCCCGGCAGCGCTTCGCCGAGGTCGTGCGGCGCGCCGCCGACCGGCACTGGGTGCAGACCCCCTACCGCTACTTCCCCGTGGAGCCGCACTGGGTCTTCCCCGGGATGCAGTTCCTGCCGTTGCGGATGCGCGCCGAGGTGACCCGGCGCTGGCCGCTGAGCCCCGGGCGGGCGGACAACCTGCCCGAGGCGATCGCGAACGCCGCCTCGGTCGAGCTGCTGTCGCTCACCGAGATGCGGGCCTACTTCCCGGAGTCGCGCCTGTGGTGCGAGCGCGTCGGCGGTCTCGTCAAGTCGGTCACCGCGATCCGGGACTGAGCCGGTCATCGCAAGGCGGAAGCCAGGGCCGACGCGACCCGGGCCTGCTGGTCCTCGGTGATCTGCGGATAGATCGGCAGCGACAGCAGTTCGCCCGCCGCGGCCTCGGCGTTCGGGAAGGACCCGCCCAGGTACGCGAAAGCGCCCGTCGCGTGGACCGGGAACGGATAGTGGATCGCCGCGCCCACCCCGGCCGCGTGCATCCGGGACAGCACCTCGTCGCGGCGCCCGCCGGGCACCCGGATCCCGTAGATGTGCCACACGTGCTCGTTGCCACCGAGCGTCACCGGCCGCACCACGTCGAGATCGGCGAGCAGCTCGTCGTAGCGGGCGGCGGCGGCCCGGCGCAGCTCGTTCCAGCGGGCCAGCCGGGTCAGCTTCGCCCGGAGCACCACGGCCTGCAGACCGTCCAGCCGGCTGTTCATCCCGATCAGGTCGTGCCGGTACTTCGCGAGGCCGCCGTGGCTCCCCAGCGTCCGGACGGTGGTGGCCAGCTCCTCGTCGGCCGTCACCACCGCGCCCGCGTCGCCGTAGGCCCCGAGGTTCTTGCCGGGGTAGAAGCTGGTGGACGCGATCCCGTCCGCCCCGGCGCCGCGGCCATGACGGGTGGCGCCCTGGCACTGGGCGGCGTCCTCCACGACGGCCACCCCGGCGGTGTGCAGCCGCTCGACCGGGGCGAGCTGACCGTACAGGTGGACGGGAATGATGGCTCTGGTCCTGGGCGTCACCGCGGCGAGCGCCGCGTCGGTGTCGATGAGATAGGTACGCGGATCGCAGTCGACCAGCACGACGTCCGCCCCGGCCCGGGCCACGGCCTCGGCGGTCGCGATGAACGTGTTGGCGGGCAGGATCACCTCGCTGCCGGGGCCCACGCCGACGGCCCGCAGGGCGAGTTCCAGGGCGTCGGTGCCGTTGGCCACGCCGACGCAGTGCGGCAGGCCGGAGAAGGCCGCGTACTCCTCCTCGAAGGCGGTCACCTCGGCGCCGCCCACGAACGCCGTGGCGGCGAGGACGCGTTTGAAGCCGGCTTCGACCTCCTCGGCCACCTCGGCGTGCGCGGCGGCCAGGTCGACGAGCGGGATGCTGGTCATGAAAGCTTCCTTCGCAACGGGCGAGCGGGATTCCCGGCCCAGACCTCGCCGGGCGGGATGTCGTGCAGCACCACCGAGCCCATGCCCACCAGGGCCCGCTCGCCGACGGTCACGCCCTCGCGGATCAGGGCGCCGGAGCCGAGATAGGCCCCGGCCCGGACGGTGGCCGAGCCGCCGAGGCGCACCCCGGAGGCGATGGTCACGTGGTCGGCCACCTTGTCGTCGTGGGTGAGCACGGCGTGGGGCATCACAGCGACATGGGATCCGACAGTGACGTCGGCCGTGAGCACGGTCCCGGCCAGCAGCACCGTGCCCGGGCCGACGAGGCTGCCGGCGCCCAGCTCGGCCGCCGGGTGGACGACGGTGGCGTAGCGGGCGGCGGGCAGATCGAGGCGCTCGACGATGCTGCGGCGCGCGGTGTAGTTGCGGGGGTTGCCCACGCACACCACGACGGCGGCGTCCAGGTCGGTCACGCTGTCCACGCCGCCGAGGACCGGCAGCTCGGACCGGGTGGTGCCGTGCAGGGCCGGGTCGTCGTCGACGAAGCCGAGCACCTGCCAGCCGGCGGCCGTCGCGGCGGCGGCGGTCTCGCGGGCGAAACCGCCGGCGCCGACGATGACGAGGTCCTTCATCGGTGCAGGAGCCCGGCGATGAAGGTCTGGTCGTCCTCGGTGAGCGCGTGGTGCAACGGCAGGATGAGCGAGTTCCGGGTCAGCCGCTCGGTGGTCGGCAGAGGCCCGGGCGTCACGTCGGCGTAGGCCGGTTCCAGGTGCGCCGCCATGATGCCGCGACGCGCGGAGACGCCGTGCTCGGCCAGCTTGGTCAGCAGATCGTCGCGGCTGGTGCCGTACTCCTCGGTCAGCAGCACCCAGAAGGACTGGTAGTTCGTCCGGCCGTAGCTGGGATCCCGCACCGGCACCAGACCCGGGATGTCCGCCAGCAGCTCGTGATAGCGGGCGGCCAGGGCCCGGCGCTGCGCCACCAGTCCGGCGAGCCGGCCCAGCTGGACGAGCCCGACCGCCGCCTGGATGTCCGTCATCCGGTAGTTGTAGGCGGTCTCCAGGTACGCCTCGAGCACCGGCTGGGCGCTGGCGTGGCGGTCGGCGGCGGAGACGTTCATCCCGTGCTCGCGCAGGCGGCGCAGGCGCACGGCGTCGTCCCCGTCGTCGAGGGTGACCATGCCGCCCTCGCCGGTCGTGAGGAGCTTGCGCGGGTGGAAGGACCACGCGGCGACGGCGGCCCCGGCCCCGGCCGGCCCCCCGTACGCCGTGGATCCCGCCGCGCACGCCGCGTCCTCGACCAGGCGCAGGCCCCAGTCCTCGGCCGCTTTGCGGAGTCCCACGGTGTCGAAGGGGACGCCGCCCTGGTGGACGGCGATGATCGCCTTGGCACGCGGGGTGCGTACGGCATCGATGGTCTCGGTCGTGACGTTGCCCGTCGCGAGGTCCACGTCGGCGAAGACCGGGGTGGCCCCGACATAGCGGACGGCGTTGGCCGTGGCGATGAACGAGAACGACGGCACGATGACCTCGTCGCCCGGGCCCACGTCGGCGAGCACCAGCGCCAGGTGCAGCGCGGTGGTGCACGAGCTGACCGCGACGCCGTGGCTCGCACCGACGACCCCGGCGAACTCGCGCTCGAACTGCGCGACCCGCGGCCCCTGCGCGACCCAGCCGGAGCGGACGGCCTCGGCGGCGGCCTGCGCTTCCTCCTCCCCCAGCTGCGGGATCATGACGGGGATCTTCTTCACTTGGAGGACCTCCACCAGTCCACGAGGCCCTCGAGACCCTCGCGGAGCCCGATCTCGGCCCGGAAGCCGAGCTTGTCGGCCGCGGCGCTCGTGTCGGCCAGGCGCCGGGTCACGCCGTTGACCGCGCGGGCCGGGCCGTGCTCGGGGGCCAGCTCGGACTTCATGACCTCGCTCAGCGCCTGGGCCAGCTCCTTGAGGCTGGTCTCGGTGCCGCTGGCCACGTTGAAGACCTCGTCGGTGACGGGCGCCCGCGCGGCCAGGATGTTGGCCCGGGCGATGTCGGCCACGTGCACGAAGTCCATCGTCTGCAGCCCGTCGCCGAGGATCAGCGGCGGCGTGCCCGACTCGATGCGTTCCATCCAGCGGATGAGGACCTCGGTGTAGAGACCGTAGATGTCCATCCGGGGCCCGTACACGTTGAAGTAGCGCAGGGCCACGTAGTCCAGCCCGGCCATGCTGTGGAAGCTGCGCAGCGTCGCCTCGTTGAACGCCTTCGCGGCGCCGTAGAAGGTGTCGTTGTTGTACGGGTGGTGCCGTTCCGTGGTCGGGAACTGCTCCGCGAGGCCGTAGACGCTCGCCGACGACGACGCGATCACCTTGCGCACGCCCTCCGCGGCGGCCGCCTCGACCACGTTGAAGGTGCCGTCGACCAGCACCTCGTTGGCCAGCCGGGGCTCCTCGGCGCACTGGGTGATGCGGATCGCGGCGAGGTGGAACACCAGGTCCTTGCCCGCGGTCACCTCCCGGACGAGCGCCTGGTCGCGGATGTCGCCCTCGACCAGCCGGACGGGCCCGTTCGCCCGCGCCCACGCCAGGTTGACGTGGCGGCCGCGCACGAGGTTGTCGAGCACGACGATCTCCGCCGCCCCGCCCCGGACCAGCTCGTCGACCACGTGCGAGCCGATGGTGCCCGCCCCGCCGGTGACCAGGGCGCGCGCGCCCTCGATCGGTACGCCTGTCACGCCGTGTGCCCTTCGTCGATGTCGATCATCGTCCCGCCCTCGGCCAGGCTGCGCGTGGCGGCCTGCAGGATCGCGAGGACCCGCAGGCCCGAGCGCCCGTCGGTCAGGGCGGGGGTCTTGGTGGTGATGGCCCGCGCGTACTCGTCCACCATGGTGCGCAGCGCCTCCCGCTCGGCCAGCGCCGGCGCCACCATGTCCCCGGACCGGTAGGAGATCAGCACGTCGCGGCGCTGCTCGTCGCCCAGCTCGTCCTGGGTTGCCACGTCAACGCCCCGGTCGTACACGGCCAGCCGTTGACTGGGGTTGAGGTCGTCCCACACGAGCGTGCGCTTGGATCCACCCACGATGGTCGTGCGGACCTTCACGGGCGACAGCCAGTTCACGTGGACGTGCGCGATGGCGCCGGTATTGAGGCGCAGCGTCAGGTAGGCCACGCAGGCCCGGCCCGCGCCGATGCCGTCCGCGCCCTGCGCCGCCACGGCCACCGGGCGCACGCCGGGCGGCAGGACGAAGTCCAGGATCGACAGGTCGTGCGGGGCGAGGTCCCAGACCACGTCGATGTCGCGTTGCACGAGACCCAGGTTGATGCGTACGGAATCCAGGAAGTGCAGTTCGCCCAGGTCGCCGGAGCGCAGGAACTCGCGGATGCGTAGCACGGCCGGGGTGTAACAGTAGGTGTGGTCGCACATCAGCGTCAGGCCCCGGCGATCGGCCTCGGCGACCAGCTCGAGCCCCTCGGCATAGGTCGCGGCCAGCGGCTTCTCGACGAGCACGTGCTTGCCGGCGCGCAGGGCGGCCAGGGCGACGGGCAGGTGGGTGCCGGCCGGTGTGGCGATGGCGACCGCGTCGACCTGCGAGTCGGCGAGGACCTCGTCGAGCTCGGCGGACACCTGGACGGTCGAGTAGCCCCCGAGGACCCGGCGGGCGCGTGCGGCGTCGAGGTCGCAGAGCCAGCGCAGGCGGAAGGCGGGCGAGGACTGGAAGTTGCGGACGAGGTTGGGGCCCCAGTAGCCGGCCCCGACCACGGCGACACCGATCGGATCCGGTTCGGGTGCGGTGGGATTCACGGGCATCCGTTTCATCGACGACGGACAGGACGCTTCCGTCCGGCAAGCTATCGACGCACGCGCTCAGGGCGCCAGATCCGGATTCATATTCTGGCGGAAGCCGGGAGGGGCCGCCGGTACCTTCGGTCACGAGTGGTGGACGCTCGGTCATCGGACACGCCGACCTTCAGTCACATTGGACCGTGAGCGTCAATCTGCTGACACCTTCATGACGGCCGCGGCGGCTACGCTGATCCGCCATGTCTTCCTTTGCATCCACTGCGGATGTCGACGAGCGCGCCCACATCGGCACCGGATCCAGAATCTGGCATCTGGCCCAGATCCGGGAGGACGCGGTCCTGGGGGCCAACTGCACCGTCGGCCGCGGCGCCTACGTCGGCCCGGGCGTCGTCATCGGCGACAACGTCAAGCTGCAGAACCACGCCCTGGTCTACGAGCCCGCCCGGCTCGGCGACGGCGTCTTCGTGGGCCCGGCCGCGGTGCTGACCAACGACGAGTACCCGCGGGCCGTGACGCCGGACGGCCGGCTGAAGACCGGCGACGACTGGACCGCCGTCGGCGTCACCGTCGGCGAAGGTGCGTCCATCGGCGCCCGGGCGGTCTGCGTCGCCCCGGTGACCGTGGGCCGGTGGGCGCTCGTGGCGGCGGGGGCCGTCGTCACCAAGGACGTGCCGGACTTCGCGCTCGTGGTGGGCGTACCGGCCCGGCGGATCGGCTGGGTGGGCCACGCCGGGCGCCCGCTGACGCAGAAGACGGACGGCGTCTGGGTCTGCCCCGCGACGGGTGCCACCTACGCGGAGAGGGACGGGATCTTGACCGCCTTGTGAGCCACGGTCAGCGTCACGCGGACCGGCAGATGGTCGGAGCCGACGGCCGGCCCGACCTCGCCGCCGGTCACGGTGACGCCCGGACCGGCCAGGACATGATCGATCTGCGCGACCGGGCGGTGCGCGGGCCAGCTGCGCCCGTGCAGCACCGGCCGGTACGGGCCGCCGAGCCACACCGTCGGCCGGCACATGTTGAGGTCGCCGGCGATGACGGTCGGCACGTCCTCGGCCGCCAGCGCGCTCTTGAGCCGGCTCAGCTGGGCCGGACCGTGCACCAGCCGGTGCGTGAGGTGCGTGCCGGCCACCCGCAGCAGCCCGCCGCCCACCGGGATCCCGGCCACGATCGCGCGCCGGACGCCCACGACGTCGCCCGGGGCCGCACCGAGGGAGATCGCCCCGAGGCTGCGCCACGGCACCCGGCTCATGATCGCCAGGCCCCAGGCGCCCGTCTCCGCGTCGTCCTCGGCCACGCCCAGCTGCCGCAGCGTGCGCCCGGTGACGACGTCGATCTCCGCGTACGCGGTGTAGCCCGTCGCCGCGGCCGCCCGCTCGGCCAGGCTGCGCTGCCCGTCCGGCCGCCAGTTCTCCTGCACGACCACCACGTCGGTGCCCAGGGCGGCAATCGCGGCGCCCACGTCGTAGCGGGCCGAGGCACGGTCGCGGCCGGCGTGCAGGTTGAGGCTGGCCAGGCTGAGGCTCACCGGGTGGTCTCCGTCCGCTGATCGTCGTTCGCATGGTCCTAATCGCGATCGTGACCAGGGGACTTGAGAGGAATGTGTGCGGCGCCTGTCACTTTCACCACCGGCGCCGCCACGACGGCGAAGAGCGCGGCGAGGGCGGCCACCGCGAGGAACGCCCCGCGCAGCCCGCCGTGGGAGGCCACGAAACCGACGTAGACCGGGCCCGCGAGGAAGCCCAGGTACGCCGTCGTGGCCACCCGGGAGGTCGCGCGGCCCCGGGCGGCGTCCGGGACATGGGACAGCCCCGCGCCGATCAGCGTCGGATAGAGGACCGCGGTGCCGGCGGCGGCCACGGCGAGGCCGGTGAGCGCGAGGGCCGACGAGTTCGCGGCGGCCACGGTGGCCGTACCGGCGACGGCGGCCGCTCCCCCGGCGACCAGGACCGCACCGGGGTGCCGCCCGCCCAGCCCGCCGAGCGCGAAACGGGTGATGCTCGCGATGCCCGCGAAGACGGCGGGGGCGGCGGCGCTCCCGCCCGGGCCCGCGGCGAGGACGTCGTGCAGGAAGACCGCCGACCAGCTCTGATGGGCGTTCTCCACAGCGAAGGCGAGGGCGGCAACGAGCCCGATCACCATGAGCCGGTTGACGCGCGGAGCTGCTTCTCTCCTCGGTGCCGGCGCGCTTCTTCTTCCCGCCCGCGCCACGAGTGAGCCGGCCAGGACCACCAGGAACGGCGCGACCACCGGCGCGCCCACGGCGAGCAGCACCCCGGCCAGGATGCTGCCCAGCACCACCGACGCCGAGAAGGTGGCGTGCGAGCGGGCGATCACCGGCCGCCCGCTCAGCCGCTCGGACTCGGCGGCCAGGGCGTTGATCGCCACGTCGGCCGCGCCGGACGCCGCGCCGAGCAGGGCCAGGCCCGCCGCGAGGCTCACGAGCCCCCGCGCGCCGAGGACCATGAGCGGGCCCGTCACCCCGAGCGCGGCGATGAGCAGGCTCGCGACCCGGGTGCCCCACCGATCGACAACCCTTCCCGTGTACGCCATCGCGGGCAGCGCCCCGAGCCCGATGAACAGCAGCGCGACTCCCAGCTGCCCGTCCGTGACGCCCGCCTGGTCCCGCACCGCGGGGATCGACGCGCCCCACGCGCCCCAGAACAACCCGAACACCGCCCATGGCCCGTACGCCCGCATCTGTGTATCGTTACACACATGCCGGTGACCATGGCCGAGGTAGCCGCCGCCGCGGGAGTGTCCGTGATGACGGTGTCCTATGCGTTCAGCCGGCCGGAGCGGGTCTCGGCCGGCACCCGGGAGCGGGTGCACCGGGTCGCCCGCGAGCTGGGTTACGCCGGCCCCGACCCCGGCGCCCGGGCCCTGCGCACCCGCCGCACCGGCACGATCGGGGTGGTCCTGGGCGAGCATCTGACCTACGCCTTCGAGGATCCCCAGGCCACCCGCTTCCTGGCCGGTGTCGCCTCCGTCTGCGTCTCCGCCGGCCTGGGCCTGACCCTGATCCCGGTGACCGGTGGCCCGTCGGATCCCGCCCGCGTCCGCGAGGCGGCCGTCGACGGTTACGTCGTCTGGACCACGGGCGACGACGACCCGGTCCTCGAGGTCGTGACCCGCCGGCCCACCGTGGTCTTCGGCGGCCCCGCCGTGCCCGGCGCCGGCCTGGTGACCATCGACGACCGCGCCGCCGCTGAGGCCGTGGGGCGGGCCGTGTTCCGGGGCGCGCGCCGCCCGGCCGTGGTCTCCTTCCCGCTGAGCCGGGCCCGGGAGCCCGGCCTGCTGCACGGCCCCGACCCCGCCACGGCTTCGTTCCCGGTGACCCGGCACCGGCTGGCGGGCTATCGGGACGCTCTTGTCGCGCTGGGCGTGGCCTGGACGGACGTACCGGTGCTGGTGCTCGCCCGCAACGATCCGGCCGAGGCTGCTTCCCGTTTCGCCGATCTGGGTGCCGTGGATGCCGTCGCCGCCATGGGTGACCAGGTCGCGCTCGCCCTGCCCCGCGGCGGCTTCCGGCTCTCGGGCTGGGACGACGCCGCCGGGGCGGCCGAGGCCGGGCTCACCACGATCCGCCAGTCGCTGCGCGACCAGGGCGCCGCCTGTGCCCGCCAGCTGGTCGAGGGCACCCTGCGCACGGCGCTCGCCGAGTGGGAGCTGGTCGAGCGCGCCTCGTCATCCGTTTGAGGCCGCGTGGCGTCGCTCCGGATCCATTTCCGCCGCCGTAACGTCGGCCGTCATGCTGGTTCCTGTCGTCGCCGTCCTGTCCGCCGCCTTCGCCGTGAACACCATCCCCGGCACCGGCGCCTTCGTCGTGGGCCAGGACGTCCCGGCCGGCATCTACCGCTCGACCGGCAACACGTCCTGCTACTGGGAACGCGCCCGCAACGCCTCGGGCACCACCGCGAGCATCATCAGCAACGACATCGGCTCCGGCCAGCGCCTGGCCCAGATCCGGGCCACCGACAAGATCTTCCGTACGCGCAACTGCCGCACCTGGGTCCGCGTGCTCAGCCCCACCCTGCGCCTCAAGTCCCGCAAGGTCACGATCCCGGGCGACGGCGCCTACTTCGCCGGGTCCGACTTCCGGCCGGGCACCTACCGCTCGACCGGCAACACGGGCCACTGCTACTGGGAGCGCGCCAAGAACGCCGACGGCACCTCGAGCGGCATCATCGCCAACGGCCTCTCCCAGGGCCAGCTCATCGTCACCGTCGCCGCCACCGACTTCGTCTTCCGCACGAGCGGCTGCAAGCCCTGGACCCGCCTGGCCGGCTGAGACCCGGACGCCGGGCCGGGTGTCACCGGTCGCCGGGCCGGCCTCCTCGCGGAGGCCGGCTCGAGCCAGTCAGCTCTGGACGAAGACCGCCACCGTGCGGGCCGGGACGCTGAACGTGCCGTGCGCCTTGTCGAAGGTGCCCGTGCCCTTCTGCGCGGGGTGCGGGGCGACCGAGGCCCCGCGCAGGGAGGTCACCGTCTGGGTGGCGGTCGCCGGGGTGGCGTTGAAGACGACGGTGACGGACTTCCAGCGGGGATCCAGGCCGCGGCCGTCGAGGTGCATGGTGACGACGCCCGGGGTCTCGGCCGCGCCGGAGAGCGGGAACGTCAGGCGCTTCTGGACCTCGGCCGCGGTGGGCAGGGCGAAGAGCGGCGACGACTTCCGGACTTGCAGCAGCTCCTCGTAGCCGCGCTGCGCCAGGTCCACGGCCGCACACGAGGGCACCAGTTCCGGATCCGCGAGGAGCGGTTTGGCGTACGCCCACTTGCTCTCGTTGTCCGCGGCCGGGGGCAGACCGCGGCCGAAGCCGTTGCCCGCCCGGCAATCCCACTCGATGCGGTTGAACCAGTCGCCGCTGTTGAAGGAGTTGCGGTCCAGCGACTTGGAGCGCAGCCGCTCGCTGCCCGTGGTCACGAAGCCGGGACCCTGCCCGAGGGCCGTGGTGGCCAGCGCGACCACCTGCATGCGCGCCCGGTCGAGCGGCGACGTGGCCTGCGGCAGCTTGTAGGCGAGGGCGTCGTACAGGATCTCGTTGTCGTGCGCGTCGACGTAGGTGATGGATTCGCCCGGCGCGGCCGTGTATCCCGCCGGGGCGCCGTTGTAGTCGATCGACGCGCCGGTGTGGGCCGAGCCGTCGCTGGCGGTGAAGCGATAGCCGGCCAGGTTGCCGGTCAGGCCCACCTTGATCAGATCCTGGTAGTGCAGGAGCCGGGCGCGCTGCTCGGCCTCGGTGCCGTTGACGGGGTCGCCGTTGGGGTCGGTGAGCAGCCCGGAGGCGAAGCCCTGCACGCGCGGGTTCTCGTCGAAGGGGCCGCCGCCCCGGACGGCGTCGCGCAGCCGGTCGTTGAAGGTGGCGATGCCGGTGCCGGCCATGGTGGCCTGGGTCGCCTGCACGAACCGGGCGTCCCCGGCGACCTCCCCGAAGTCCCAGCCCTCGCCGTAGAGGAGGATCCGTTTGCCGTCCACGCCGTCGCGCGCCGGCGTCAGCTTGTCCAGTGCCGCCCGTACGGCCAGGATGTTCGCCTTCGGGTGGTGTCCCATGAGGTCGAAGCGGAAGCCGTCGACCTTGTACTCGCGGGCCCACGTGACGACCGAGTCGACGACGAGCTTGCCCATCATGGCGTTCTCGGGCGCCGTGTTGGCGCAGCACGTGGAGTTGGCGACGGTCCCGTCCGCGAGCAGCCGCTGGTAGTAGCCGGGCACGATCTGGTCGAGCACCGAGTGCGGATCCGGGCCGGCGGCGGACGTGTGGTTGTAGACGACGTCCATGACCACGCGCAGCCCGGTCCGGTTGAGCGCGGCGACCATCTCCCGGAACTCCTCGGTCCGGTTGTCGGGCGACGACGCGTAGCCGCCCTCGGGGACCGTGTAGTGCAGCGGGTCGTACCCCCAGTTGTAGCCGTCGGTCGCGGCCACCTGGGCGACGCACTTCTGCTGCTCGTCGGAGTCGGGCGGGAGGGCGGCCAGGTCGCAGGGCGGCTGCTGCTGGTCGGCGCGGCGCTCCGGGGTGGTGGCGAAGTCGAAGACCGGCAACAGATGGACGTACGTGGTGCCGGCCTTCGCGAGCGACGCCAGGTGCCGGGTGCCCGGCGAGTCCGTCGTGAACGCCTTGTACGTACCGTCGGCGGAGAAGTCGCGTACGGACAGCTCGGTGATCTGGGTCTTGCCCGGCGTGGGCTTGCGGAGGGTCGCCCAGCCCGCCGGTTTCGACGCGGGGTCGTTCAGGTCGGCGATGCGGCTGTGGGTCGAATCCACGGACAGCGCGACCGAGTACGGATCCGTGACGCTAGCGGTGACGAACTTCTGCGCCGCGGGCTGCCACGCGGTGACGCGGTAGCGGTAGTCCTTGCCCTTCCACGACGCGGGACCCGTGACCGACCACACGCCCGTGGCGTCGTCGCGGCGCATGTCCCGGAGCTGCCCGCCGAGCTCGAGCTGGACGCTGCGGGCGGTCGGCGCCCACACCGACAGGGTCGGCCTGTTCCGCGCGAAGACCGGGCCCAGCCGCGCTGCGGTCGCCTTGGGATACACATCGTCGAGGGCGCCGGCCAATTGCACGCCGGTGGCGGACAAAAGCTTGCCGTTCGCATCCCGTTCGGTGACGGCCACCTGGGCGCGCAGGATGCCCCGGATGTCCTTCGCCGGCAGCCGGAAGGCGTCGTACTGCCACAGGTGCGGATACTTCTGGCGCTGAGCCTCGGTGAGGCCGTTGCGCTGGGCACTCAGGCGCAGGCTGTGCTGCGGCGCGCCCGGGTCGAGCCCGCCGTCGTCGTCCCAGATCAGGTCATGGATGCGGCCGTCGGTGCCGTTCGGTGCCTGCCACGCGATCGTCGAGCGGTCCAGCCACACGGCCGACGCCTGGCCCAGATCGGTGCCGCCTCCGCCGCCGGCCGGGCGGGCCAGGGGCACCAATCTTTCGGGTACGCCCCCCAGCACCCAGATCTCGTGCCCCGCGGCCGCCACGTCGAGCCGCTGGTCCGTGGGCAGGTCCTTGGTGTCCCCGTTGTGCAGGATGTAGCTGACCCCCGTGGCCCCGGGCGCGAGCGGCACCCGGAACGTCACGCCGAAGTTGTCGGTCGCGGCGGGCCGCAGCGGCGCGGTCCACTCGGTCGGGGTCGCGGCGCCGTCCCACACGTGCAGGCCCCAGCCGCTGTAGTCGCCGTCGTCGCGGTGGTAGTGGATGACCGCGTCGGTCTGCTCGCCGCCGGCCGGTCGCTCGGTGCCCACGGCCGGGTCGCCCTGACGCAGCCACACTTCCGGGTTCGCCGTGGGGTCGAGGACGCGGTCGGCGCTCACGTCCTTGGTGCCGTTCTCGTCGACCACGACGAAGCCGACGTTCGTGGCGCCGGGCTTCAACTTCACCCAGGCGAACCGGCCGTACGCGTCCTCGCCGTCGAACGGTCTCTCCTGCGGATCCTCGACGTCTCCGAAGACGGACAGCCTCCAGCCTTCGTAATCCCCGGCGGGCCGGTTGTAGTGCACGACCGCGTAGCCGGGCGCCGTCGCGACGACGGGTGTGCCGACAGTGCTGCTCGCGGTGCTGCTGCTGCTGTTCGTGACGGAGGCGCGGTAGGTGATCGGGGTGCCACCGGCCAGCCCGGTCAGGTCGTGGCTGATGTGATGGGTGCCGGTGGTCGTCCCGAGCTGCTGCCAGCGGCCGGTGCCCACCTTCGCCTCGAAGCTGACCGGGGCGAGGGGGTCGCCGGTGACGGTGGCGGTCAGGTCGGCGCGGGTGGCCGGCGACTCGGGTGCCGTGAGCGACACCGTCGGCGCGGCGGCGGGCTTGGGCACGGTGTTCAGGGCGCGGTAGGCGACAGCCGCCAGCGGCGGCACGGTGATCGTCAGCTTGCCGTCTTGTGTTGTGCGCGCGGACCCGGCGCCGCCGTAGACGCCTTGGAAGGCTGTGCCCGGCGTCCAGGTGTCGAGGGTGACAGTCTGGGCGGTGGTCGCGTTGTTCACGGCGATCACATACTCGCGGCGGGCGGCGGGATCCACGCGGGACGCGGCGAAGACCCCGGGACCGTCGGCCGCGTACCGGGTGATCTGGATGCCGTCCCGCAGCGCCGGGTGGGCCTTCCGCAGCGCGCCCAGCGTGGCGATCGTGCGGTAGAGCGGGTGGCCGGTCTCGTAGTTGGCCACGGCGTGGGTGCGGTCGGTGCCGAGCAGGTCGTCGTCGAGATAGTCGGCCGCCTTGCTCGCGAACATGTCCTGCCGGGCGTCCTTGTCGCCGCCCGGGCCGGTGAAGCCCTGCTCGTCGCCGGAGTAGATCACCGGCTGGCCGCGGGTGAGGAACATCAGCTCGTGGGCCAGCTCGTCGCGGCGCAGGTGCGTGGCCGGGTCGGTGCCGCCGCCGGCCACGAAGGCACCGATGCGGCCCATGTCGTGGTTGCCGAGGAACGTGGGCAGCCGCCCGGCATCGGTCGTCGGCGTCGTGTAGAGGCCGTCCTCGGCGTACAGATCGGCCAGGACTTCGGCGGATCCACTTCCGCTTGCCGTGTACGTCTTCGCCGCGTCCTGGAACGAGAAGTCGAGCGTGGCGGGCAGCTTGCCGCGGCGCACGTACGTGGACTCGATGTCCTGGTCCGCGCTGTAGACCTCGCCGAACATGAAGAAGCCCGGCTTGCCCGCCTGCCGCGCCGCCTGCTCGATCCCGGCGGAGAACTGCGGCCAGAAGTCGAGTCCGGTGTGCTTGACCGTGTCGAGCCGGTAGCCGTCGATGCCGGTGTTCCTGACCCAGTCGCCGTAGATCTTCGTCATGCCCTTGACGACCTCGGGGCGCTCGGTCCACAGGTCGTCGAGGCCGAAGAAGTCGCCGTACTCGCTGTTCACGCCGGTGAAGGTCGAGTCGCCCCGGTTGTGGTACATCGTCGGGTCGTTGAGCCAGGCCGGCACCTTCTTCTGGTTCGGATCCACCACCGGCGTGTACGGGAACGACCGCGTGTTCACCTTCGGGAAGGCGCGCGTCCCGTCGGCATAATTCCGGTCCTCGAACGCGCGGCCCTCGGCGTCACGATAGGGCGACGTGGCCTTGTCGATGTACGTGTTCTTGTTCTCGGCGTACGTGATGACGTCCGCCGTGTGGTTGACGATGATGTCCAGGTAGATCCTCATGCCCCGCCGGTGCGCCGCATCCACGAGCCGCTGGAGGTCCGCGTTCGTGCCGAAGTGCGGATCCACCTGGGTGAAGTCCTGGATCCAATAACCGTGGTAACCGGCCGAGACGTCGGCGCCGGTGCCCTGCACGGGCTTGTTCTTGAAGACGGGCGCCAGCCAGATCGCCGTGGTGCCCAGGCCCTGGATGTAGTCGAGCCGGTCGAGGACGCCCCGGAGGTCCCCGCCATGATAGAAGCCCTTGTCCGCCGGGTCGTAGCCGGTCGTCAGCCGGTCGCCGGTCAGCTTGCCCCGGTTGTTGCTCTTGTCGCCGTCGGCGAAGCGGTCCGGCAGCACGAAGTAGAACTGCTCGTTGGTCTTCCGCGCGGTGTTGTCCGCGGGTTTCGTGTCCGCGGCGGCTGCCGGCACGCCGGTGCCCAGGACCAGGAGGAGAGCGAGCAGGAGCCGTTTCACATCGAGACCTCTCGTTGGACGACCGCCGCACGCTAACCCGTCGACGAACATCACTGCAAGAGCTTGCAGACCCTGACGTGACCTTGCAGCCTTCGTAGTGACTTTCGTTGCCCCGGCCCACACCGCGGCGCCGGTGTCCCTAGCCTGGGAGCTGTGGATGAGACCAATGAGTACGACGCCATCGTGCTGGGCGCCGGCCCGGTCGGCGAAAACGTGGCCGACCGGACGGTCAAGGGCGGCCTGAGCACGATCGTGATCGAGCACGAGCTGGTCGGCGGCGAGTGCTCGTACTGGGCGTGCATGCCCTCCAAGGCGCTGCTGCGCCCGGCCGAGGCGCTGCGCGCGGCCCGCAACGTGGCCGGCGCGGCCGAGGCGATCACCGGGTCGGTCGACGTCGAGGCGATCCTCGCGCGCCGCGACTCCTTCACCAGCAACTGGAAGGACGACGGCCAGGTCTCCTGGCTCGACAGCGCCGGCATCGCCCTGGCCCGCGGGCACGGCCGGCTCAGCGGCGTCAAGCAGGTGACGGTCACGGCCAAGGACGGTTCCGAGCGCGTGCTCACGGCCCGGCACGCCGTGGTCGTCGCCACCGGCTCGGACGCGCTGATCCCGGGCATCCCGGGCCTGGCCGACGCCGACCCGTGGACCAGCCGCGAGGCGACCAGCGCCAAGGACATCCCGGCCAGCCTGGCGGTCATCGGCGGCGGCGTGGTGGGGGTCGAGATGGCCACCGCGTACGCGAGCTTCGGCTGCTCGGTGACGCTGATCGCGCGTACGGGATTGCTGGCGGGGTCGGAGCCCTTCGCCGGCGAGATGCTGGCCGCCGCGCTGGGCGAGCAGGGCGTCAAGGTGCTCCTGAACACGTCGACCACGGCGGCCTCCCGCGACGAGAACGGCGTCACGCTGACCCTGGGCGACGGCAGCACCGTGACCGCCGAGGAGGTGCTCGTCGCGACCGGCCGCACCCCGCGCAGCACCGACATCGGCCTCGACACCGTCGGCCTCAAGCCCGGCGAGTGGCTGACCACCGACGACACGCTGCTGGTCGAGGGCTTCGACTGGCTCTACGCGGCCGGCGACATCAACCACCGCGCCCTGCTCACCCACCAGGGCAAGTACCAGGCCCGCGCCGTGGGTGACGTCATCGCTGCCCGCGCCACCGGCAAGCCCGTCTCCGACCAGCCGTGGGGCACGCACGTGGCGACCGCCGACCACCGGGCCGTCCCCCAGGTCGTCTTCACCGACCCCGAGATCGCCTCGGTCGGCCTGACCGAAGCCGCCGCCCGCGAGGCCGGCCACGACATCCGCGTCGTCGACTACGAGATCGGCAACGTGGCGGGCGCCAGCGTCTACCGCGACAACTACCAGGGCAAGGCCCGCATGATCGTCGACGAGCAGCGCAAGGTCCTGCTCGGCATGACCTTCGTCGGCCCCGACGTCGACGGCCTCCTCCAGGCCGCCACGATCGCCGTGGTCGGCGAGGTGCCTCTCGACCGCCTGTGGCACGCGGTCCCCGCCTACCCGACGATCAACGAGATCTGGCTGCGGCTCCTCGAAACCTACGGCCGCCCCTGATCCGCCCCGCGCGTGCGGCCCTCATTACGAGGGCCGCACGGCCACGGTTGCTCTACGCCCCCTGCTCCGCCTCGATCTGCTGGTTCCACTCGCGCTTGCTGCTCTGCCAGCCGTCCTCGTTCATGCCGCGGCGCCAGTAGCCGGAGACCGACAGCCGCGCCATCGGGATCTGCTTCTCGACGCGCAGCAGGCGGCGGAACTCCTTGACGAAGTTCGCCTCGCCGTGCACGAAGGCCTGCACCTCACCCTCGGGCCAGTCGAGCGCGCGCACGGCCGCGACCAGCAGGTCGCCGACCGGGGTGGTGCCGCGGTGCAGCCAGGTGATCTCGGCGTCGGCGGCGGTCTCCAGCTTCTGCTCCTCGGCGGCGTCCTCGACCTCGACGAACGCGTGCACCTTGGCGCCGGCGGGCATCCGCTCGAGCGTGGCCGCAATGGCCGGCAGGGCGCTCTCGTCACCGGCGATGAGGTGCCAGCCGGCGGCGGGGTCGGGGGCATAGGCGCCGCCGGGACCCATGAAACGCACCACATCGCCCGGCTGGGCGGCCCGCGCCCACGGCCCGGCGATGCCCTCGTCGCCGTGGACGACGAAGTCGAGCCACAGCTCCGGCACCTCCGGCAGCCACTTGCGCACCGTGTAGGTCCGGGTGATCGGCCACTCCTCGCGCGGCCGGCTCTCCCGGATCTCGCTCACGTCGAACGGCTCGGCATAGGTGACGCCCGGCGGCGGGAACAGCACCTTCACATAGTGGTCGCTGAACTCCCCGCACTCCACCGCCGCGAGCCCCGGCCCGCCCACGACGACCCGCACCATGTGCGGCGTGAGCTGCTCGACCCGCGTGACCACGCCTTCCTTGGCGGCGCGGACTGGCCTGTTCGGCATGGGATCACTTCTTCCTGATCGGCGACCCGGTAAGGCTACCCTTATCGGCGGCCCCGCCGGGAAGAGCCGGAAGAGCAAGAGATTTATGTCGTAGCTGGGTGACGGCCGCGGCGAACCACGACCGGGCCGCCTACCGCGACGATCCCGCCCTCCTCGCCCCGCTGTCGTCGATCACCGCCCCGGCCACGATCGTGCACGGCGACCACTACCCGGTCTTTCCCCTCCCGCACGCCGAGGCCCTCGCCGCCGCGATCCCGGGCGCGGTCCTGCACGTCGTGCCGGGCATGGGCCACGTCTGGACCTCCCCCGGCCTCCCCGCGAAGATCGCCGACCTGATCCGCCTGTGACGACGACCGCGCCATGACGGAGTAGCGGCGTGCCTGATAGGCGCAAGTGAACTGGCTTGGTGACAGTTCATGCACAGCAAGATGCTGGCGACTGGAAGGTCGAGCTGTACGAAGGACCTGGCGGGCAGATGCCGTTCGCCGTCTTCGTCCGGTCCCTGAACCGCTATCGGGTCATCCCGCTTGAACTGGCGATCGACACCGTTCTCGCCCGCCAGGGACATCTCGTCTGCGCGACCGAGTGGGGCAAGCCGCTTGGTCACGGCCTGTACGAGTTCCGGCTGCGACGATCGCTGGCCACGGTGTGCCAGGAAGCGGGCGTCAGCGTTCCGGCCGACGCTCCGACCGGCGGCAAGGTGCTGCTGGGCGTGTTCTTCGCCGTACACGGCGACCGGATCGTTCTGCTGCTGGGCGGCTGCCACCGCTCTGCACACGCGGATCGTGCTCGAGGCGCTGCCCGAGGCGGGTTGATCGGTCCGGGACGCATGGGAGCGGCGCGCGCGTGGGCCGTACGGGGGATCGTGCGGAACTGAATCGCGGGGGGACAAAAGGGTGCGCTACCATTTTGACCGCGCGAGGCGTTGACGAGGACGAGTAACGGTGGACGCAGCCGAGAGCGAGCCGGGGGCGGTGGGAGCCCGGCGGTGTGCACGCCGCGAAGATCACCCTCCGAGCCGAGCGCGCCCCTGAAATGAGGGGGCCGCGGATGACTGTCCGCGGTCAAGGAGGGTGGTACCGCGGGGCGTCACAGCCTCGTCCCTCCGTTGGTGACCGATCCCGACGGAGGAAGGGACTCATGTACAAGCCCGTACCCGCCCAGGTCGACCTGCCCGCGGTCGATCACGAGGTGCTGCACTTCTGGCACGCCAACAGCGTGTTCAACCGGAGCCTGGAGCAGACCGAGGGCCGCCCGGACTGGATCTTCTACGAGGGCCCGCCGACCGCGAACGGCATGCCCGGCACGCACCACATCGAGAGCCGCGTCTTCAAGGACGTGTTCCCGCGCTACAAGACGATGAAGGGCTTCCACGTCGCCCGCAAGGCCGGCTGGGACTGCCACGGCCTGCCCGTCGAGCTGGCGGTGGAGAAGGAGCTGGGCTTCACCGGCAAGCAGGACATCGAGGCGTACGGGATCGCGGAGTTCAACGCGAAGTGCCGCGAGTCGGTGACCCGGCACACCGACGCGTTCGCCGCGCTGACCGAGCGCATGGGCTACTGGGTCGACATGGACGACGCGTACCGGACGATGGATCCGGAGTACGTGGAGTCGGTGTGGTGGTCGCTCAAGCAGATCTTCGACAAGGGACTGCTCGTCGAGGACTTCCGCGTCGCGCCCTGGTGCCCGCGGGACCAGACCGCCCTGTCGGACCACGAGCTGGCCCAGGGGTACGAGACCGATGTCGACCCGTCCGTCTACGTGCGGTTCCCCCTGACCAGCGGGCCGCTCGCGGGGCAGGCGGCGCTCGTGGTGTGGACGACGACGCCGTGGACGCTCGTGTCGAACACCGCGGTGGCCGTGAACCCCGAGTTCACCTACGTCGTCGCGACCGACGGCAGCGAGCAGCTGGTCGTCGCCGACGAGCTGGTCGAGCAGGCGCTCGGCGAGGGCTGGACGCGGACCGGGGAAAGCTTCTCCGGCAAGGAGATGGAGCGGTGGGCGTACAGCCGGCCGTTCGATCTGGTCGAGATCCCGGACGCGCACTACGTGATCCTCGCCTCCTACGTCACCGCCGACAGCGGCACGGGTCTCGTGCACCAGTCCCCCGCGTTCGGCGCGGACGACCTGGCCAGCTGCCGGGCGTACGGGCTGCCCATGGTCAACCCGGTCCGCCCGGACGGCACCTTCGAGCCGCAGCTGCCGCTGGTCGGCGGGCAGTTCTTCAAGTCCGCGGACCCGGCGCTGGTCACCGACCTCCAGGCGCGCGGGCTGCTCTTCCGTGAGCTGCAGTACGAGCACAGCTACCCGCACTGCTGGCGCTGCCACACGCACCTGATCTACTACGCGCAGCCGTCGTGGTACGTGCGCACCACCGCCGTCCGCGAGCAGATGATCCGGGAAAATGAGGCCACCACGTGGCAGCCCGAGACCATCAAGCACGGCCGGTACGGCGACTGGCTCAAGAACAACGTCGACTGGGCGCTGTCCCGCTCGCGCTACTGGGGCACTCCCCTGCCGATCTGGCGCTGCGCCGAGGGCCACCTGACGTGTGTCGGATCACTGGCGGAGTTGTCAGAGAAGACGGGCAGTGATCTGTCCGGGCTCGACCCGCACCGGCCGTTCATCGACGCCGTGACGTTCCCGTGCGGCGAGTGCGGAGCGACCGCCACGCGAGTGCCGGACGTCATCGACGCCTGGTACGACAGCGGGTCGATGCCATTCGCGCAGTTCGGCTACCCGTACAAGAACAAGGAGCTGTTCGAGCGCAGCTTCCCCGCCCAGTTCATCTCCGAGGCGATCGACCAGACGCGTGGCTGGTTCTACACGCTGATGGCGATCGGCACGCTGGTGTTCGACAAGTCGCCGTACGAGAATGTGGTCTGCCTCGGGCACATCATGGCCGAGGACGGCCGCAAGATGTCCAAGCACCTGGGCAACATCCTCGAGCCGATCCCGCTGCTCGAGCGGCACGGCGCCGACGCGGTGCGGTGGTTCATGGCCGCGTCCGGGTCACCCTGGGCGCAGCGCCGGGTGGGTCACAACACCTTGCAGGAGGTGGTACGCAAGACCCTGCTGACGTACTGGAACACGGCGGCTTTCCAGGCGCTCTACGGGCGTACCGCTGGGTGGTCTCCCTCGGCCGCCGACCCGGCGCCGGCCGACCGCCCGGTGCTGGACCGCTGGGTGCTGTCCGAGCTCAACCTGCTGGTCCGCCGGGTCGACGAGGCCATGGCGGCGTTCGACACCCAGGAGGCCGGCAAGCTGCTCGCGGCCTTCGTCGACGACCTGTCCAACTGGTACGTGCGCCGCAGCCGCCGCCGTTTCTGGCGGGGCGACGCGGCGGCCCTCGCCACGCTGCACGAGGCGCTCCGCACGGTGACGTTGCTCCTGGCGCCGATCACCCCGTTCATCACCGAGCGGGTGTGGCAGGACATGGTCGCCCCGGTGGACCCGACCGCGGCGACGTCGGTGCACCTGGCCGCGTACCCCTCGGTCGTGGAAGACCTGGTCGACGAGCGCCTCGGTGAGCAGATGGTGCTGGTCCGGCGCCTGGTCGAGCTGGGTCGCACGGCTCGCGCGGAGTCGGGCGTCAAGACCCGCCAGCCGCTGTCGCGGGCCCTCGCGTCCGGCCCCGGCTTCGGCGCGCTGCACCCCGACCTGCTGGCCGAGATCGCCTCCGAGCTCAACGTCGGCCTGGTCCTCGACGTGGCCTCGGCGGGCGACTCGCTCGTCGACACCACCGCGAAGGCCAACTTCCGGCCGCTCGGCAAGCGCTTCGGCAAGCAGGTCCAGGACATCGCCAAGGCCATCGCCGCCACCGACGCCGCCGCCCTCAAGCAGGCCCTGGCCGACGGCACGGCAACGGTCGACCTCGACGGCGCGCCGGTGTCCCTGTCCCCGGAGGAGGTCATCATCACCGAGACCCCGCGCGAGGGCTGGGCGGTCGCCTCCGAGCAGGGCGCCACCCTGGCCCTCGACCTCCACCTGACCGCCGAGCTCAAACGAGCCGGCCTGGCCCGCGACGCCATCCGCCTCATCCAGGAGGCCCGCAAGACCAGCGGCCTCGAGGTCTCCGACCGCATCGTGCTGCGCTACGTGGCCACCGCCGAGGAGACGGCCGCCGCCCTGGAGGAGCACCGCGACCTGGTGTCGGACGAGGTGCTGGCCACCGACTACGCGGCCGGCGAGGCCGGGTGGGGCACCCCGTTCACCGAGGAAGCCATCGGCCTGACCTTCTGGCTCAAGAAAGCCTGACCGTACGCCCGGCCGCCGCGACCCTTCTCGCGGCGGCCGGGCCGGACGGCCTACGCCGTGGCCCGGGGGCGGGAAGCCTCCCGGAAACGGTGATACTTGCTGACCAGCGGACTGTTCGTCGGAGTGATCGACGCGCCCGTCTCGGCGGTGTTCGAGACTCCGTACCGTGCGGTGACCCTGGTCCTCGACGAGCGCGTCCTGGCCGAGCTGGTCGTGGAGGTCGGTGACGACCGAGGGACCGTGCGGCCGGCGGGCCGGGTCTTCGCGACCGCGCGGATGGACGAGCGGCTGCTCGATGCGGTGTCGCGCTGGGTGGAACTCAACGAGGAGCCGGACCACGCCGATGTTCTGTCCCGGCGCGTGGAGGACGAGATCCTCTATCGCGTGCTGACCGGCCCGCTCGGTGGCGCGCTGCCGGCCGTGCTGGCGTCCGGCCCCTTGGCGACGGTACGGGTGGCCGCCGCTCATCTCGCCGGGAAGGTGGACCAGAGGGTCTCGCTCGCCGAGCTGGCGGCCGTCGCGCACTGCGGCCCGAGCACGTTGACGAAGCACTTCCGGCAGGCCACGGGCACCAGTCCGATGCAGTTCCACAAGCAGCTGAAGTTGCAACGCGCCCGGCAGCTGCTGGCGACCGGCTCCTACAGCGCCGCGTCGGCCGCCACCGCGGTCGGATACGTGAGCGCCTCGCAGTTCAGCCGCGACTACCGCCTCCGGTACGGCGCATCGCCCCTCCGGCACGCCCGATCGCTGCCCTGACCGAGCCCGGTGGCGGGCACGCCGGTCGCCCAGGGCGTCTCCGGTCCCGCCGCCTTCAGCCGCCGGTCCAGCCGCCACCGAGGCGTGCGGTCGCGACAATAGGCCGAAAGTCGCAGGCGCCGCGAGCGGGTTCCGCCGCCGGTTGGATCCGGCGGGACGGCGGCGTCCCTACGATCGGGGCATGAAGATCGTGCGGGCGGCCGGGGCCGGGTTCCTGTTCGGGTTCCTCGACTTCGTCTGGATCAAGTACGTGCCGTGGCCGCTGGGCGATCTCGGGAACAGCATGGCGATCTGGGCGGTGGCCGCGTTTCTGCTGACGTTCCGCACGCGCTGGGGCGTCGCGGGCGCCGTGGTGATGCTGGTAGTGGCGGTGCCGAGCTACTACCTGGCCGCGGCGCTCATCCAGCAGGACGACTGGTCGAACATGTGGGCCCCGTACGCGCTGCTGTGGATGGGCTTCGGCGTGGTGAGCGGGATCGTGTTCGGGGTCGCGGGCGGGTTGGCCCGGCGCGAGGGGTGGCGGCGCATCGTGGCGCTCAGCCTGCCGGGCGGGGTGCTGGTCGCCGAGGCGGTGCTGCTGGCCGCGCGGGAGCACGGCGAGACCGGCGTGGTCGCGGTCCGGCTCGTGCTCGCGGTGCTGCTGACGCTGGCGGTCGCTCCCACCTGGCGTTTACGCGCGGCGGCGGCGCTGTGTCTCGTACCCGTGGGGGCTGTGGGTTATGGCCTTTTCGCCGCGACGGGCTTCGCCTGAGCACGCGGCTCGGTGGGGCGCCCCTGGGTCATGAGCCGGCTCGCCGCGCAGGGCCCGCCCCCGCTCCGGATCCGCGGCTCGACCGGCTGACGACCCGGGAACGCGAGGTGCTGGCCCGGGTCGGGCTCGGCGAGTCCAACCAGGAGATCGCGGCGGCTCTCTTCCTGAGCCCGGCCACGGCGCGGACGTACGTCGGGCGCCTGCTCGGGAAATTGCAGGCGCGCGACCGTACGCAACTAGCGGTCCTGGCTCACCGCGCCGGGCTGGCCTGAGCGGAAGCGTGCAGGTCGGCCTGAGCGGAAGCGTGCAGGTCGGCCTGAGCGGAAGCGTGCAGGTCGGCCTGAGCGGAAGCGTGCGGATCGGCCTGAGCGGAAGCGCGCGGGTCGGCCTGAGCGGGAACGTGCGGAGTGATCGACACGATCAGGTGCTTGGTCAGCGGCTGCTCGCTCTGCGGGCTGTGATCGCTCAACGCGCACAAAACGTTCAGCTCGGGCATGTAGCCGGTGACACTCTGCCGCGGCGTGTCATAGGCGACCGCCCGATAGCCGTACACCGATCGCGTGCTGCCGTCGCGCGCGTGGCTCGTGATGTCGATCAGGGCGAACTGCGTGAGCCCGAGCGCCGCCATGTCGTCCGGGTTCATGAAGAGCACGGTCCGGCTGTTCTTCAGACCCCGGTAACGGTCGTTGTCGGAGTAGATCGTGGTGTTCCACTGATCGTGCGAGCGAACCGTGGACAGCATGAACCTGTCCGCGGGCGGCACCACGTCGGGCAGCGGCGACGTGTGGAACTCGGCCTTGCCGGTGGCGGTCAGCCACACGCGCTCGCGGGCGGGCTGCGGGAGGCGGAAGCCGATGCTGTCGTGGACGAGCTTGTTGAAGTTCTCGAAGCCGTCGAGCGCCTCGGCCATCACGTCCCGGATCGTGTCGTAGTCGCGGGCATAGGTCTCCCACGGCGTCGCCGACGTCGGCAGCGTGGCGCGGGCCATGCCGCAGATGATGGCGATCTCCGACTTGAGCGCGGAAGACGGCGGCTTCCGCTTGCCGTAGGACAGGTGCACGTAGCTCATCGAGTCCTCGACCGTGATGCCCTGCTCGCCGGCGTCGGTGTCGTCGCGCTCGGACCGGGCCAGGCACGGCAAGATCAAAGCCTGCTTGCCGTGTACGAGATGACTGCGGTTGAGCTTCGTGCTGACCTGCACGGTGAGCTCGGTGTTACGCAGCGCCGCGAAGGTGTGCCCGGTGTCCGGCGCGGCCAGGGCGAAGTTGCCGCCGAGGCTCACGAAGACGCGTACCCGGCCGTCCCGCATCGCCTCGATCGTCTCGACCGTGCCCAGGCCACGCTCGCGGGGCGACACGATGCCGGTGGCCGCGTCGTGCTTGGCCAGCCACTTCTCGGTCGGGTGGTGGTTGATGCCGCACGTGCGGTTGCCCTGCACGTTGCTGTGCCCGCGGATCGGGGACGGGCCGGCGCCCTTGACGCCGATCATGCCCCGGAGCAGCAGGACGTTCATGATCTCGCGCATCGTGTCGACGCTGTGGATCTGCTGGGTCAGCCCGAGGCACCAGGCGATGATCGCACGCTTGGACGCGATGTACTTCCCGGCCAGCTCACGGATGACGTCCTCGGTCACGCCGGACTGGTGGACGATGTCGGCCCAGGACGTGTCGCCGACCTGCCGGGCGTACGCGTCGTACCGGGCGGTGTGCTCCTCGATGAAGTGCCGGTCGACCGCGCCCTGCTCGAGCACCACCTTGGCGATGCCCCGCAGCAGCGCGAGATCGCCGCCGATGCGCGGTTGCACGTTCATGGTGCCCGTTCGTGTCGCTTTGAACAGCGCCATGTCCGTGAAGTCGTGCGGCACGATCGTGCGCCGGGACGCCGCCTCGATCAGCGGGTTGACGTGCACGATCTCGGCCCCGTTGGCGGCGGCCTTCGCCAGCGCCGTGAGCATCCGCGGCGCGTTGGACGCCGCGTTGACCGCCATCAGCATGAGGAAGTCGGTGGACTCCCAGTCCTCGAGGTCGCAGGTGCCCTTGCCCGTCCCGATCGCCGCGGTCAGCGCCCGGCCGCTCGCCTCGTGGCACATGTTCGAGCAGTCCGGCTGGTTGTTGGTGCCGAACTCGCGGGTCAGCAGCTGATAGACGAACGTGCCCTCGTTGCTGAGCCGCCCCGACGTGTAGAACGACGCGGCGTGCGGACTCGGCAGGGCGCGCAGCGTGTCGCCGATCAGCCGGAACGCCGCGTCCCAAGCGATCGGTTCGTACTTGTCCGTTTGAGCGTTGTAGACCATCGGCTCGGTGAGCCGGCCCGCGTTCTCCAGGTCGAAGTCGGTCCACGTGTTCAATTCGCTCACTGTGTGCTGAGCGAAGAAGTCCGCGCCGGCCCGCTTGCGGGTCATCTCCCACGTGACGTGCTTGATGCCGTTCTCGCAGATGTCGAGGTGCAGGCCGTTGCGGTCGTCCGGCCACGCGCAGCCCGGGCAGTCGTAGCCGCCGCCCTTCTTCCCCAGCTTGAGCTGGTTCATCTTGAGCATGGCGTGCGGTCCGGCGAGCGGCTCGCGGGTCTTGGCGACCACATTGCCGACGCTCAGCGCGGCCCCCCACCCGGCCGAGGGATGGGTGCAGTCCCGCTGCGCCGGCGCGGCCTTGCTGCCGGGTCCGCGCCCCCGCGCCGGTACGCCCGGAGCGCCCTGCCCCAGCCGATCGCCGTCGACGCTCATCGGACCGTCCCCCAGGCTTTGTTCCAGCCGATCACCGTCGATGCTCATCGGGTCGCCCGCCGGCGCAGGCTCGCGTCGGCGAGGGCCGGCGGCACGTAGTCGGCGTCGTCGTCGGACAGGTTCCTCCCCGGCGGCACGATCGCGTCGATCCGGTCGAGGATGTCGTCGCTCAGGCGCACGTCCGCCGCGCCGAGCTGGCTCTCCAGCTGGGCCATGGTCCGCGGCCCGATGATCGGCGCGGTCACGCCCGGATGGGCCAGGACGAACCCGATCGCCAGGTGGACGAGCGAGAGCCCCGCCTCGTCCGCCAGCCGGCCCAGCGCGTCGGCCGCGTCGAGCTTGGCGGCGTTCCGCGGGTCGCCGATGTCGTACTTCTCCGGCAGCCACGAGCCCTTCGCCCGGTTGCTCCCCGGGTCGGCGCCCTTGCGGAACTTCCCGCTCAGCCAGCCCCCGTTGAGCGGGCTCCACGTCATGACGCCCAGCCCGTACTCCTGGGCGACCGGCAGCACGTCGGCCTCGATGCCCCGGGCCAGGATCGAGTAGGGCGGCTGCTCCGTGACGAAGCGCTCACGGTGGCGCCGCTCGGCCGTCCACTGCGCCTGGACGATCTGGTGGGCCGGGAAGGTCGACGTGCCGAAGTAACGGATCTTTCCCTGGCGTACGAGATCGGTCAGCGCGCCCAGCGTCTCGTCGATGTCCGTCAGCGGGTCCGGCCGGTGCACCTGGTAGAGGTCGAGGTAGTCGGTGCCGAGCCGCCGCAGGCTGTCCTCGGCCGCGCGCATGATCCAGCGCCGCGAGTTGCCCCGCATGTTGACGTCGTCCCCGGCCGGATGGTGGAACTTGCTGGCCAGCACCACGTCGTCCCGCCGCCCGGCGAGCGCCTTGCCCAGGATTTCCTCGGACTCCCCGTGCGAGTAGAGATCCGCGGTGTCCACGAAGTTGATCCCCGCGTCGAGCGCCGCGTGCACGATCCGGATCGACTCGACATGATCCGGATTGCCCCACGACCCGAACATCATGGTGCCGAGACACAACGGACTGACCTGGACGCCGGTGCGCCCCAGCGGACGATGATCCATGCCGGGAAGGCTACGCCCGCCGATCTTGCCCCGCCCGCCGGGTCGAGCGGCGGTCGCGGCAGCCGTGGTCCGCGCGGGCTGATAACTGTCGTACCCGCGTGGTGGGATGGGCGGACCGTGCACAGGGGAGGCCCGATCACGTGGCTCGGCCTGCAGGTGCTCTACCACGGCGACGGCACGGGGTACGAGCAGTGGCTCGCCGACAGGAGAAGCTACGACGCCGACCCCGAGGGGTGGGAGCGGGCCCAGGAGGACGCCGTCAGGCCTGAGGATCAGGGAGGGCCAGGGCGACCGTGAGCAGCAGGATCCAGGCCGGGTCCTTGAGCCGGTCGCCGTAGATGTCGCGGAGACGGGTCATGCGGTAACGGACCGTCTGGGGGTGGACGAAGAGGTCGGCGGCGACGTCCTCGCGGCGGCCCTGGTGGAGGAGCCAGCTGCGCAGCGTCTCGACCAGTTTCGCCGCCGCTGCGTCCGTTTCGCCCGCCAGCGGGGCCAGGGCCTTCTCGCGCAGGTCGGCCAGGCCCCGGGCGTCGGCGCCCACCACCAGCTCGACCAGGTGATCCTCGGCGTCGATGACAGAGGCAGACGTGCCAGAGGCGGAGGAGCCAGCGGCGGAAGGGCCGGCGACGGAGGAGCCGGACGCGGACGGGCCGGCGATGCGGGCGACGCGGACCGCCCGGTCTAGGGAGTCGCGGACCTGCAGCCAGGGCCGGGCCGGGCCGACGACGGCGCGCTCGGCGGCGAGGAGGCGCAGGAGCGGGGCCCGGGTGGCGTCCGGGACGAGCAGGACCGTCGTCTGGTCGTCGCCCGGAACGTAGAGGGTGCGCGCGTCGAGAAGGTCGACGATCGAGCGGCTGGCACTGGCGGGCAGCAGGACGGCCGTCAGCGTCTGCGGGGGCTGCCAGTCGGCCTGTTCGGCGGCCGTCGCCACGACCTGCGGGGGCTCGCCGGCCAGGAGGACCTGGGCGAGGCGTTCGAGGCGGCGGCGGCGCTCGCGGCCGGAGAGGGCGAGCTCGTCGGCGTGGCCGGTGACGCTGGCGGCGGAGAGCTCGTCAATGTAGGCGAAGACCAGCTCGGCGAAGTGGGCGATGGTGGACGCGGGCTGGCCGCTGCGCACGCTGATCGCGGCGAGCTCGCGCCAGGCGACACGAGCACCGACCCGGTACGCGGCCAGCAGCGCGTCGAGGCTGCGGCCCTGCCGTGCCTCACCCCTCCCCAGCGCGTACGCGGCCTCGAGCGCCGGCGCGAGCGGTGAACCCGGGTCGGGGCCCTCCGCGCGCGCGACGAGTTTGAGGAAGGTGCCGAGGGCGGCCCGGACCGCCTTCTCGATCTTGCCGCCCATCTCCCCGGCGAACGCCTCGGTGTAGGCGGGCACCTCGGAGGTGATCGCCTCGATGGTCTGCTGGGCGACCTCGGGCAGCGCCTGGGCGAGCGGCGCGACAGTCTTCTCCGACAATCGGAAGCTCAAACTTGTCACTTGCGAACAATAACCCGGCCGACAATTCCCTTCTGTCGGTCAGGACTTTGTCCCCGTCTCACAGCACCCTTGAGTGATGGCAGTCACGCACGCGCTTCGCAACGGGGCCTGGCGGGTCGTGGAACTCATCACGACGCCGGTGGTTCCCACCGACTATCTCGACGCAGTGGCCCCGCTGCGCAACCGCACGGTCCTGCGCGCCAAGATCGAGTCGGTCCGGCCCGAGACGGCCCGCAGCGCCTCGCTCCTGCTGCGCCCCGGCGTCGGCTGGCGCCCGCACACCCCCGGTCAATATGTGCGGCTGGGCGTGGACGTCAACGGCGTGCGGCTGTGGCGCTCCTATTCCGTGACGAGCGTCCCCGGCCTGCGCGACGGCCGCTTCTCCGTGACCGTCAACGAGGTGCCGGGCGGCGCGGTCAGTACGCATCTGGTGCGCTACACGAAGCCGGGCACGATCGTGCACCTCGACCTGCCGGCCGGTGACTTCACCCTCGGCGCACAAACCCCGGACAAGGCTTTGTTCGTGACGGCGGGCAGCGGGGTCACCCCGGTCATGGGCCTGCTGCGCGGTCACCTGTCCTCGCTGCGGGACGTGGTGGTGGTGCACTCCGCGCGTACCGGAGGGGATGTGGTCTTCGGGAACGACCTGCGCAAGCTGGCCGCCGAGGGCCGGATCCGGCTGATCGAGCGGCACACCGCCGAGCAGGGCCGGCTCAAGCCCGCCGACCTCGACGACCTCGTGCCCGACCATCTGGAGCGGGACGCGTGGGCGTGCGGCCCCAACGAGCTCCTCGACGATCTCGAGGCCCACTGGGCGCAGGCCGGTGCCACCGCCCGCCTGCGCACCGAGCGCTTCCGGCCCGTGGTGGTCGGTGACGCGTCCGCCGGGGGCGAGGTGACCTTCTCGCGTACGGGGAAATCGGTCCCCGCCTCCGGTGCCGAGCCCATCCTGGACGCCGGGGAGGCCGCCGGGGTGCTCATGCCCTCCGGCTGCCGGATGGGCATCTGTTTCAAGTGCGTGCTGCCCCTGCGCGAGGGTGCGGTGCGCGACCTGCGCGACGGGACCGTGACCGTCGCCGAGCCCGGGGACGACATCCCCATCCAGACCTGCATCAACGCCGCCGCCGGCCCCTGCCGCATCGAACTCTAGGACTGCCCATGACCACCATGCAGCGCAAGGAAAACAACCCGATCGCCCACCTCACGCCCGAGGACATCGAGCAGATCGGGCGCGAGCTCGACGCCATCCGCGACGAGGTCATCGAGAGCCGCGGGGAGCGCGACGCCGCGTACATCCGCAAGGTCATCCGCACGCAGCGCGGGCTGGAGCTGGGCAGCCGCGCGGTGCTGCTCTTCTCGCTCTTCCCGCCGGCGTGGATCCTGGGCACGGCCGGCCTGTCGATCGCCAAGATCCTCGAGAACATGGAGATCGGCCACAACATCATGCACGGCCAGTGGGACTGGATGCGCGACCCGAAGATCCACTCGACCAAGTGGGAGTGGGACAACGCGTCGCCGTCCGAGCAGTGGAAGCACTCGCACAACGAGTTGCACCACACGTACACGAACGTGGTCGGCAAGGACAACGACCTCGGCTACGGCATCATGCGCGTCGACGAGAACCAGCCGTGGTCGCCGGCGCTGCTCGGCCAGCCGCTCTACAACTTCATCAACGCCTGCTTCTTCGAGTACGGCATCGCAGCCTACGACCTCGAGCTGGGCCGCAACCTCAAGACCAAGAAGCGCCGCCGTGACCCGAAGTTCCGTGCCGCCCTCCGCGCGACCCGGAACAAGATCGGCAAGCAGATGCTCAAGGACTACGTGCTGCACCCCGCGCTGTCGGGGCCGTCCTTCCTGCACACGATCGCGGCCAACGCGACGGCCAACCTGGTCCGCAACCTGTGGACCCACTCGGTCATCATGTGCGGCCACTTCCCGCAGGGCGTCGAGACCTTCGAGCGTACGTCGATCGAGGGCGAGACCCGCGGCGAGTGGTACCTGCGCCAGATGCTCGGCTCGGCCAACATCAGCGGCAGCAAGGCCATGCACATCATGACGGGCAACCTGTCGCACCAGATCGAGCACCACCTCTTCCCGGACCTGCCGAGCAACCGGTACGCCGAGATCGCCCCGAAGATCCGCGCGCTCTTCGAGAAGTACGACCTCAAGTACGTGACCGGCCCGCTGCCCAAGCAGGTCGGCTCCGCGTGGGCGAAGGTGTTCCGGCTGGCGCTGCCCGACCGCGGGCCGGCGACCGAGCGCCCGGCGCGCAAGAAGATCGACCCGGCGGCCCCGAAGGCGCAGCGCTGGAAGCGGGCCGAGCCCGTCGCCGCCGCCGTGGCCACCGCCGCGTCCACCGTCACCGCGGCCGCATCCACCGTGACCGCCGCTGCATCCAATGCGGCCGCTGTTGCCGCTGCTTCGGCCGCGGTGACTCCTGCGAAGTCCTGACGGGTGTGGTCTCCTGCCACCATGCGCGAGGCGTGGTGGCGGGATGCCGTCGTCTATCAGATCTATCCGCGGTCCTTCGCCGACTCCGACGCGGACGGGGTCGGCGACCTGCCCGGGATCACCGCCCGCCTCGACCACGTCGCCCGGCTGGGTGCCGATGCGGTCTGGCTGACGCCGTTCCAGCCGTCACCCCAGGCCGATCACGGGTACGACGTGTCCGACTACACCGGCGTGGATCCGCTCTTCGGCGATCTGGATGCCTTCGACGCGCTGCTGGCCCGGGCGCACGAGCTCGGTCTCCGGGTTCTCATCGACGTCGTGCCGAACCACTGCTCGTCGGCGCACCCGCTGTTCCGGGCGGCGCTCGCGGCCGGGCCGGGCAGTCCGGAGCGGGCCCGCTTCCACTTCGCCGACGGGGACTCGCCGCCCAACAACTGGCCCAGCGTGTTCGGCGGGCCGGCCTGGACCCGGGTGCCGGACGGCCAGTGGTACCTCCACCTCTACGACTCGTCGCAGCCCGACTGGAACTGGGACGACCCGCGCACGGCCGAGCTCTTCGACGACGTGCTGCGGTTCTGGTTCGACCGGGGCGTGGACGGGCTGCGCATCGACGTCGCGTACGGGATGGTCAAGGCGCCGGGGCTGCCCGACCTGCCGGACCCGGACGCGATGGAACCGATGCGGCTGCGCGCCAACACGCTCGCCTCCGACCGGCCCGAGGTGCACGACATCCACCGGCGGTGGCGGAGCATCGCGGACTCGTACGATCCGCCGCGCGTCCTCGTCGGCGAGGTCAACCTGCCGCCCGAGCGGGCCGTGGGATACACCGGGCCCGGGCTGCTGCACCAGGTGTTCGCCTTCGGGATGGTCACGGCGCCGTGGGACGCGCGGGCGTGGGCGGCGACGGGGACCGCGCTGGCCACCGGGACCCCGGGCGGCGTGACGTGGGTGGTGGAGAACCACGACGTCGTGCGGACCCCTTCCCGGTACGGCTCCCCGGCGCGGGCCCGGGCGGCGATCCTCGCGATTCTCGGGCTGCCCGGGGCGGCGTACCTCTATCAGGGCCAGGAGCTCGGCCTGCCGGAGGTGGACGTGCCGCCGGACGCGCGCCAGGATCCGGCGTGGGCGCGGTCCGGCTTCAGCCGGGACGGGTGCCGCGTGCCGATGCCGTGGACCACCGATCCGCCGTACGGGTTCTCGCTCGCCCCGCCGTGGCTCCCGTTTCCGCCCGGATGGGGGCAGTATGCCGTCGAGTCGGATCCACCGTCGCTGGCCCTGACCCGGCGGGCGCTGGAGTTGCGGTCGTCACTGCCCTTCTCCCCCGATGACGAGGTCGTGTTCTCCGCCGATGACGACGTGTTCACGGCGGTGCGCGCAGGCTGGTTCGCGCTGGTGATCGCCATGGGCGACCGGGCGGTACCGGTGCCGGCGGGACAGGTGCTGCTGTCGAGCGACCCGCTGACCAGCGACGGGTGGCTGCCGCCGGACACCGCGGCGTGGCTCAGGCTTTCCGGGGCCGAGCCGAAGATCTAGACGTGGAACGACCGCTGCTGGCCGCCGTGGTGATCGTCCGGGACGAGGCCCGGATGATGCCGGCGTGCCTGGAGTTCCTGAAGGGGATCGCCGACGAGATCCACGTGCACGACACGGGGTCTGTCGACGGGACGCCGGAGATCGCCGCGCGGTACGGGGTCCACGTGACGCACGGCGAGTGGAGGGACGACTTCTCCGCCGCACGGAACGCGGCCGTGGCGGGCGTACGGGCGCAGTGGGTCCTCGCCGCCGACGCGGACCATCGGGTGACCGCGGATCCACCGGCGCTGCGGCGGTTCCTGGCGACGGCCACGGCGGAGGCACTGACCGTCACGATCGACGACGCGCACCACGCGAACCCGTACCAGCAGCAGGAGACCCGCATCTACCGGCCCGGGATCCTGCGCTGGACGGGCCGGGTCCACGAGCGGCTGGTCCGGCCGTACGGGTCCGAGCCGGTCCGGGCGGCGGTGCCCGGCTCGATCATGCGGATGCGCCATCTGGGCCACGCGACGTACGCGGACCGGATCCGGCGCGCCGACCGCAACCTGGCGCTGGGCCAGGCCACCATCGACGACCTCGCCGGGCAGCTGGCCGAGCACCGCGCCGACCGGCACGAGATCGCCCGGGCGCTGCTCGCCTTCGGCCGGGACTGTGCCGCGGCGGAGCGCCGGCAACAGGCGGCGGACACGTTCGAGCTGCTGCGCGAGCTGTTCCCCGGTACGCCGGAGTGGATCCACGCGACCGACGCGCTGGCCCGGCTCGTGCTGGCCACCGGGTACGACAAGATCTGCCTGGTCCTCGTGGAGCAGCTGCGCGAGGCGGGCGCCGACCCGGTCTACTGCGACTGGCTGGCGGCCCAGGCGCTGACCCAGCTCGGCGACCCGCACACGGCCGCCGAGCTGTTGCACGGCGTCACCGAGATCGTGGACACGACCGGCCGCCGCTGGGATCCGCGCCGCCTCGCCGAGGTCTCCGCCCTGGTCGAGCGGCTGCGCGTGCTGGCCCCGGCCGGGCGGCACCGCCGGGACTAGCCGCGCTGGGCCTCGCTGCGCAGGACGTGCAGCTCACCGTTCGACCCTTGGGGATCCACGCGGTCGACGGTCTCCACGATGACCGGGGCGAGCTCGACGGGTCCGGTGCCGTCGGCGGGCCAGGGCAGCGAGGTCGTCTCGCTGAGCAGCTGCGGGATGCTGAGCTGGATCATGCCGCCCGCGTCGGCGACCTCGAAGCGCGGCCGGTCGGGATCCGGATAGGACTCGATGATCGCGCCGTCGCCCTGGGGACGCGGGACGAGCGGGCGGCCGAGGTACGTGAAGCGTGTCATGGACGCCTGTCTACCCCGCCCGCCCCGGTGGTAAGCCCACCGCCCCGGCGATCACGAGGCGACGAGCACGGCAGCTCGACGATCACGACGCGCGGGCCAGGCCTTCGACGAGCGCGGCAGCTCGACGATCACGACGCGCGGGCCAGGCCTTCGACGAGCGCGGCGACGAGGCGGGTCAGGCGGGGGGTGAAGTCGGACGCGGCGTGGGCCACGCGCGCGTCCTCGGCGTACAGGCGAATGAGGGTCTGTGGGGGGTGGGAGATCTGCCACAGGTTGCCGGCCAGCGCGGTCACGGCCGCGACCAGATCCACCGCGTCGCGCTCGGACAGGGCAGTCGCGCTGGTCACGGCGGCGACGAAGACGTCGACGGCCGCGAGGGCGGCCAGCTTGTACTCCCGGACGGGACCCGCGGGCACCTCGCGCTCGAGGGTGAGCGGGACGTGGGCCAGCAGATCGCAGAACAGGCCGCGGCCGGCCAGCGTCTCCGACAGCAGTGCGGGCAGGTCGTCGCGGGTTTGCAGCCCGTGGCGGACCTCCTCCGTCCAGGCGGCCCACTCGTCGGCCGCCAGGCGCAGGAAGATTTCCTCGCGCGACCCGAAGTAGCGCCGGACCCCCGACACGTGCACGCCCGCCGCGGTCGCGATCTCGGTCAGCGTGACCGCGCGGACGCCCTTGTCCGCGGCGAGCCACCGGGCGGCGGTCAGCAGGGCGGCGCTGCGCTCCTCCTTGGCCTCGGCGGAACGCGCGCGCTGGAACGACGGGCTGTGAGCCATGACACCAGCCTAACGCAAGCCACTTGCGTTGTTTACGCAATACGCTTGCGTTAACTACAGCCCAGGAGGATCACATGTCAGCACAGGTCTGGTTCGTCACCGGCAGTTCCCGCGGTCTCGGCCGCTCGATCGTCGAGGAGGCCCTCGCCGCCGGTCACCGCGTCGCCGCCACCGCCCGCCACACGGAGTCGCTGACCGACCTGGTCGCGCGGTACGGCGACCGGCTGCTCCCGATCACGCTGGACGTCACGGATCCCATCCGGGCGCAGCAGGCCGTCGACGAGGCGATCGCGGTCTTCGGACACCTCGACGTGGTCGTCAACAACGCCGGCTACGCGAACCTGGTCGCCATCGAGGACATCTCGCTGGATGACTTCCGCGCGCAGATGGATACGGTCTTCTACGGCACCGTGCACGTCACCAAGGCCGCCCTGCCGCACTTCGTCGCCCGCGGCGCCGGCCACTTCATCCAGGTCACCTCGGTCGGGGGCCGCGGCACCGCCCCGGGCGTCGGCGCCTACCAGTCCGCGAAGTGGGGCGTCGAGGGCTTCTCGGGCGTGCTCGCCAAGGAGACCGGCCCGCTCGGCGTCAAGGTCACCCTGGCCGAGCCCGGCGCCATGCGGACGGACTGGGCCGGCTCGTCCATGGCGATTCCCGCGGTCTCCCCCCAGTACGACGCGACGGTCGGCGCCATGGGCCGCTACCTGCGCGACCGGGCGGGTCAGGAGCCGATCGACCCGGCCAAGGTCGCGCGCGTCCTGCTCGACGTGGCCGCCCTGGCCGACCCGCCGCTGCACCTGCTCCTGGGCAGCGACGCGGTCGGCATCATCGACGCCGAGATGAAGCAGCTCAAGGCCGAGGACGACCGCTGGGCCGGCGTGGGCCGCAGCGTCGACTACGACGCGGCGTGACCGGGCGGCTCAGTCGAGCAGGGCGTCCAGGTACGGGTTGCGGAAGATCCGGTCCGGGTCGTGCGCGTCGGCCAGGGCGGCGAAGTCGGCGAAGCGGGCGTACTCGGCGCGGATCGTCTCCGGCGTCGTGGTGAATACCTTGCCCCAGTGCGGGCGCGGGGCCAGCGAGGTGAGCGCCTCCTCGAGCCGGCCGACGACGGGCAGGACGGCGTCCGTGTCGGCGATCCACGTGAAGTGCAGGGCGAAGGTGTCCCGCTCGTAGTTCGGGCTCAGCCACAGGTCGTCGGCCGCGATCGTCCGCAGCTCGCAGATCTGCAGCACCGGGGAGACATGCTCCGCGATGCCCGCGACGGCGTCGATCGCCTCCAGCGCCCGCGAGCGGGGCACGTGGTACTCCGACTGCAGCTCCTCCCCGCTGCTGGGGGTGAACTCCATGCGGAAATGCGGCAGCCGGGTGTGCCACGGGCCCGGCTCGCCCGACTGGTCGGTGCTGTTCTGCGCGGGCATGCCGGGCACCGGGTGACGCGGGCCGTCCGCGCGCTTGGCGCCGAACCAGTCCCCCGGCGGCATCTCGTCGAGCCGCTTCAGCCAGGCCATGTTCACGTCCCGGCCGGTCCAGTTGGTGAACAGGCTCACGCTGTATCCGTCCCCGAGCATCGCGTCGAGGCTGGACTCCAGCGAGGCGCGGGGCACGTCGTCGTACACGTACTGACGCACCTGGAAGGCCGGGACGACGTCCAGGGTGAGCGCGACGACCACCCCCAGCGCCCCCAGGCCGACGACCGCGCCGGGGAAGGCGGCGTCGCCGCGGGTGTACGTGACCAGCTTGCCGTCGCCCCGGACGATCTCCACGCCCGCGACCGCCGAGGCGAGGTTCTTGTGACGCTCCCCGGAACCGTGCGTCGCGGTGGCGACGGCGCCCGCCACGGAGATGTGCGGCAGGGACGCGGTGTTGTGCAGCGCCAGCCCCTCGGCATCCAACCGGGCGGCGAGCTCGCCGTAGCGGATGCCGCCGTCGACGCGTACGGTGCGGCGGTCCGCGCTGATCTCGACAAGCCGCGGCAGGTCGGACAGCGACACGAGGCCACCGGTCGTGTCGGCCATCCGGTTGAACGAGTGCCCGCTGCCCAGCACCTTGACCGGGCCGCCGGCCGCCACCAGCTCCTGCACCTGCTCGACCGTCCCGGGCCGGTGCAGCCGCCGCGCCCCGAAGACGACGTTGCCGGCCCAGTTCGTCACCCGATCGTCACTCATGTTTCCAGCACATCACGCCGGAGGGCCTGCCGTCATCGGGCCCGGCCTCGATGATCGCAAAATCACGCCGGGCCGCCGCTCGCCGGCTCTTTCCTCGCTCGATTCCCGCCCGCCGGACCTGCTCGCGCCGGATGTCCGCCCGCCGTGCCTGCTCCCGCCGCATTTCCGCCCGCCGGGCCCGGTCCCGCCGGATGCCGCCCGCCGGGCCGGCTCCCGCTGGCCTTCCGCCTGCCGGGCCTGCTCCCGCCGGATTTCCGCCTGCCGGGCGCGGTCACGCCGGGTAGATGTCCCAGGCGCGCAGGTCACCGTCGGGATCGAAGAGGTACGCGCCGTCGCCGTGCCCCTGCCCGTCGGCGACCGGGTTGTCGAAGATCGGCGTGCTCAACCGCCAGAACTTGTCCGCGCCCGTGTCGGTCCCGGCCCCCAGCACGTGCAGAGTCACGCTGCGCCCGGCCGCAACCGTCGTACCCGTCCCGAAGGTGTAGCGCCGCAGCCCCGAGTCCCGGATCCACCACCGCGACAAGTTGATCCGCACGGTGGAGTGGTTGGTGACGGTCACGGTCTCGGCGCGCCAGTCGACGTTCGCGGTGATGTTCGCCGACTGGTACGGGCCGGTGCGGCACGCGTCCGTGTCGAACAGGTTGATCCGAGCGCGCGCCGCGCTCAGCGAACCCTGTCGGTAGGTGTTGTTCCACGCCCACTCCCCCTCCTTCGGGAAGGGCTGCCAGAGCACGAGCCCCCGGCGCACCAGGTCCAGGCCGACATCGCGCCACGTGCCCCCGATGCGCACTTGAACACCCCGCAACGGCCGGTTACGACTCGAACTGGCCGGAGACTGCGCGGTCAGTCGCACAATTCCGCCACCAGCGCGCACAAGTTGCTCCAAACGCGCAGTCGCCGCCAGCGCGTGACAGTCCCCGCGGCGCTTCGCAGGCGTCGACGAATAGACGGACTGTTCCATCGCCTGCGCGTCGGCCAGACGTACGGACCGCGGAGCGCTCGTCCCGTCCCCGGCGATGTCGACGTCGAGCGTGTCGCCGTCGTTCACCCGGACGACCTTGCCGGTCCAGACAAAGCACCGCACCAAGCTGCCCGGGTAGCAAGCACCCGTCGTGGCGCCCGCCGCGCCGCCTGCCGCGGCGGCCTGCATGGCACCCATCGCGCCGCCGTGCGGAACAGCAGTCGCACCGGCCATCGAGGCGGTGTCCGGGGCGAGACTCGATGCGAGACTCGAGGCAGGGCTCGGGCCGGCTTGCGGAGCGGCGGCAGCGGGAACGGCAGGCGCCAGAATCGCGGCGGAGGTCAGAACGGCGGTGGCGAGTCGGCGCAGCATGGGTTTCCGATCGGCGGCTGCCCCGGTGGATCCGATCGCCGTACGGCGGCAATTCGGTTGACGTCCGGGTGCGGCATCCCGACCCTGTCCGCATGGTCAGCGATCCCCCGCCCTCGTCACCTTCCTCCCCCACCGACGATGCCGGCCCCGTCGCTCCCCGCTCCGACCAGCCCTCTTCCCCACCCGACCGCGCCGCTTCCCCGTTCAGCCGCACCTCCTCCCCGTCTGACCGCTTCTCCTCTGCATCCGATCGCTCCTCCCTCGCATCCGACCGCGCCTCCTCCCCATCCCATCGCGCCTCCTCCGCATCCGACCGCGCCTCCTCCCCATCCCATCGCGCCTCCTCCCCATCGCATCGCGCCTCCTCCCCATCCGACCGCGCCTCCTCCGCATCCGACCGGGCCGGCGGTCTTCTCGCTGTCACCGGCGCCACCGGACAGCTCGGCGGTCTGGCGCTGACCGCGCTGCGCGAGCGCGTGCCCGCCGATCGCCTGGTCGCTGTCGTCCGCGAGCCCCGGCGCGCCACCGGCCTGGGCGTGGCCGTCCGGCTGGGCGACTACGACAGACCCGACACCTTGCGTACGGCCTTCGCGGGCGTCTCCCGTCTCCTCTTCGTCTCGTCGCCGGAGCTCGACCCCGCCCGCCGCACCGAGCAGCACCGCGCTGTCGTGGCCGCGGCCGTGGCGGCGGGTGTCCAGGGGCTGGTCTACACGAGCTTCCTCGACATCCCGCCGCTGTCCGGGGCCCATCTGGCGACGGAAGATGCGATCGCCGCGAGTGGGATCCCGTTCACCGTGCTGCGAAACCCGTTCTACAGCGAGGCGTTCCTCCCCGGACCCGTCCCGTCAGCCGCCTCCGCGCCGGGTGCCTCCACACCGGGTGACTCCACGCCGGGTGCCTCCGCGCCTGCGTCCCTCGTCTACGCCACCGCCGGCCGGCCGCTTAACACGGCCGCCCGCTCCGATCTCGCCGAAGCCGCCGCGCTGGCCCTGCTCGGAACGCAAACCGGCCGGACCTGGACCCTGACGGGCCCGCACTGGACCCATCCCGACCTGGCGGCGGAACTCGGCATCGACGCGCGCGAGGGCGAAGTCCCCGGGCCGATGGGCATGCTGCACGGCCTCGCCCGAGCCGGGCTGCTCACCACACAGACGCCGGACCTGGCCGAACTGCTGGGCCGCCCGCCCCTGACCATGGCCGAGGTCAGCCGCTCCCGATGACGCCGTCACCCAGCACCGACGACACCGTGCGGCCAGCTTCAGCGACGCCACCAGCCGGGCCCGATGACACCGTCAACCGGTATCGCTGACGCCGTCAGGCGGCGGCGCGGACGTACTCCTCGATGACGTCCGCGACCCGGCGCACGCCCGGGGACGTGTCGCCCTCGCGGGTCGCCATGACGAGTTCGACGGTCGGAGCGACGCCCGTGAGGGGGACATAGGCGACACCGTCGATGCCCAGGGAGCGGACCGAGGCCGGGACCAGGGCGACCCCGAGCCCGGCGGCGACAAAGGTGACGAGCGTCGAGGTCTCGCGTACCTCGATGATCTCGCGGGGTTCGAACCCGGCCGCGTGGCAGGCGTCCAGCATGCTCTGGTGCATCGACGACTTCCGCCGCGACGGGTGAGCAATGAACGGCTCGTCCGCGAGGCTGCGCAGATCCAGGCCGCCGCCCGCGTGACCAGGATCGGGCCGCCCCTCAACGCCACGGCCGCGCGGCGCAGCGGAGACAGTGCGCGGGTCGCCGGCGTTCGGGTCGCGAGCGCGGGGATCGTCAGCGCGTTGATTGTCAGCGCGTGGATCGTCAGCGCGGCCGGGCGGTGCGGCCCCGGCGGCACGGACGTCGTCAGCGCGGCCGGGCGGTGCGGCCCCGGCGGCGCGAGGGTCGTCGGCGCGGAGGGCCGCCACCAGGGGTTCGGTACGGAGGGGCAGCAGCCGCAGGCCGGTGGGATCCATCGGCGGCCGCATCAGGGCGACGTCCAGCGAGAAGTCGAGGACCCCAGCGACCAGTTCCGGAGTCAGCATTTCCCCGCGCAGGTCGAGGCGCAGGTCGGGCAGGGTCGTGCGGAGGCGGCGGGCCACGCCGGGCAGGACGTCGTACGTGGCCGTGCCGATGAAGCCGATGCCGACCGTGCCCAGCCTGCCCTGCGCCAGCCGGGCCTGCTCGTCGGCGGCCCGGTCAAGCAGCGCGAGCACCGCGCGGGCCCGCCCGAGCAGCAACTCCCCCGCCTCGGTCAGCTCGACGCGGCGGGTCGAACGCAGGAACAGCGTGCTGCCCAGCTCCTTCTCCAGCTGCCGGATCTGCTGCGACAGGGCCGGCTGGGCCAGATGCAGCCGCGCCGCCGCCCGCCCGAAATGCAGCTCCTGCGCCAGGACGGTGAAGGACGTCAGCTGGCGTACATCCATTGTCTGAGCTTATCAATCCTCGCTCACCAAGTATTGGATCCAATGAGTGTGCGGCCGTAGGTTGGAAGGATGACCGCGAGCTATGTGTACGGCGCCTCGCGCACGCCCTTCGGCCGGTTCGGTGGCGCGCTGGCCGGCGTCCGGCCCGACGACCTCGCCGCCGCGGCGGTCACCGGGCTGCTGGCCCGGTTCCCCGGGTTGGATTCCGATGCTGTGGCCGACGTGTACTGGGGCTGCGCCAACCAGGCCGGCGAGGACAACCGCAACGTCGGCCGGATGGCGGTCCTGCTCGCCGGGCTGCCCGTCACCACGCCCGCCACCACGATCAACCGGCTCTGCGGCTCGAGCCTCGACGCGGCCATGCAGGCGTCGCGGACCGTCGAGACCGGCGACGCGGAGATCGTGCTGGCCGGCGGCGTCGAGTCGATGACCCGGGCGCCGTGGGTGCTGCCCAAGCCGGAGAAGGCCTTCCCCGCGGGCAACGTCACCGCGGTGTCCACCACGCTCGGCTGGCGGCTCGTGAATGAGCGAATGCCCGCCGAGTGGACGGTTTCGCTGGGCGAAGCGAACGAACAACTGCAGGAGAAGTACGCGATTTCGCGCGAGCGGCAGGACGAGTTCGCGCTGCGGTCGCATCAGCTGGCGCATCAGGCGTGGGAGGACGGCTTCTACGACGACCTCGTGGTGCCCGTCGCCGACCTGACCAGCGACGAGGGGATCCGCCCCGGCACGACCCTCGAGAAGCTGGCCGCCTTGAAGCCGGCGTTCCGCCCGGACGGGACGATCACGGCCGGGAACGCTTCGCCGCTCAATGACGGGGCTTCGGCCGTACTCATCGGCTCGGAGCAGGCCGCCGGACGGCTCGGCAGCGAGCCGCTCGCCCGGATCGCCGGTCGCGGCGTGGCCGCGGTGGAGCCGCAGATGTTCGGTTTCGCACCGGTCGCCGCGGCTGCGCAAGCCCTCGCGCGGGCCGGGATCACGTGGGGCGACGTGGGCGCGGTCGAGCTCAACGAGGCGTTCGCCGTGCAGAGCCTGGCGTGCGTCGACGCGTGGGAGATCGACCCGGCGATCGTCAACGCCCGCGGGGGCGCGATCGCGCTCGGCCACCCGCTCGGAGCGTCCGGTGCACGAATCCTCGGAACGCTCACTGCGCGTTTGCGCGAATCCGGCGACCGGTGGGGCGTGGCCGCGATCTGCATCGGCGTGGGGCAGGCGCTCGCCGTCGTCCTGGAGAACGTGACCGCATGATCGTGTGCAGCTCGCCGGACGAGGCGGTCGAGGGCACGGCCGACGGATCCGTCGTCCTCGTCAGCGGATTCGGCATGGCGGGCATGCCGGTCGACCTGGTCGACGCGCTCATCCGCCAGGGCGCCACCGACCTCACCGTGGTCAGTAACAACGCAGGCAACGGCGACACGGGTCTGGCGGCTCTGCTCGCGGCGGGCAGAGTGCGCAAGGTCGTTTGCTCGTTTCCGCGCCAGAGCGACTCGTGGGTCTTCGACGGCCTCTTCCGCGCCGGCCAGATCGAGCTCGAGGTCGTCCCCCAGGGCACCCTGGCCGAGCGCCTCCGCGCGGGCGGCGCCGGCATCGGGGCGTTCTACAGCCCGACCGGCGTCGGCACGCTGCTCGCCGAGGGCAAGGAGACCCGCGAGATCAACGGCCGCGAGTACGTCCTCGAGTATCCGATCCGGGGCGATCTGGCCCTGATCGGCGCCCACCGGGCCGACCGCATGGGCAATCTGGTCTACCGCAAGACAGCCCGCAACTTCGGCCCCTTGATGGCGACGGCGGCCGAGACGGTGGCCGTGCAGGTCGCCGCGGTCGTGGACACCGGCGACCTGGATCCGGAAGCCGTCGTCACGCCAGGCATCTATGTGGATCGGGTGGTGGCCGTATGAGCCTGTCCAAGTCCGCCCCGGCGGCGGTGACGGCGTCATTGACCTTGTCCAGGTCCGCCCTGGCGGCGGTGACGGCGTCATTGACCTTGTCCAGGTCCGCTCCGGCGACGGTGGTGGTGTCATGAGCTTGTCCAAGTCGGCCCTGGCGGCGGTCGTCGCGCGCGACATTCCGCCCGGCTCGTACGTGAACCTCGGCATCGGCCTCCCGACCCTCGTCGCGGAGCATCTGGATCCCACCTCGGGCGTGGTGCTGCACACCGAGAACGGCATGCTCAACATGGGCCCGGCCGCCGAGCCCGGCGCCGAGGACCCCGACCTGACCAACGCCGGCAAGATCCCGGTCACCGAGCTCCCCGGCGCCGCGTACTTCCACCACGCCGACTCCTTCGCCATGATGCGCGGCGGCCATCTCGACGTGTGCGTCCTGGGCGCCTTCCAGGTCTCCGCCCGCGGCGACCTCGCCAACTGGCACACCGGCGCCCCGGACGCCATCCCCGCCGTGGGCGGCGCCATGGACCTGGCCATCGGCGCGAAACGCGTGTTCGTCATGACGACGATGTTCGCGAAGGACGGCAGCCCGAAGATCGTGCCCGAGTGCACGTACCCCCTGACCGCCCCGGCCTGCGTCGACCGCATCTACACCGACGTGGCCACCCTCCAGGTCACCGGCGCCGGCCTCGAGGTCCTCGAACTCCACGACATCGAGTACGCCACCCTCGCCGACCGCCTCGAACTCCCCCTGAAGGACGCCCGCCAGTAGCCCTCCGCCCCGTCCGTCCTTGCGGCGCGCGCCAATCGATCGCACCGCCCGACGTTCACGCAGCCGCGCGGCGTCCTCACAGGCGCGCGACGCTCATCGTGGCTTCGGTCAGGCGCGCCGCTCGCGGATGACGTCGGTGCCGTTCGTGTCATTGGGGATGCGGGCGACCTCCGCGAAGCCGCACTTGATCGCGACCGCCGCCGAGGCCCCGTTCATGGCGTCGTGCCGGATGGCGGCGCGCACGATGCCGGGCTGGGCGAGCGCCACCGGAGTGATCGCCTCGACCGCCGCCGTCATGTAGCCGCGCCCGGTCTGCGACGTGCGCACCCAGTAGCCGATCTCCAGCACGTCCGGCCCCATCCGCGTCATCAGGCCGATCGAACCGACCAGTCCGCCGTCCTTCGCGTACATGGCGTAGTTGAACTCGGTCCCCTTGCCCCAGCTTTCGATCGACTGCTCGATGAAGTCGCGCGAGCTCGCGGGATCGTAGCCGTCCGTCGCCCACGGCAGGAACGGCTTGAACTCCGGCAGCGACTCCACCACCGCGGCGGCGGCCTCCTCGGCCATGGGCAATTCCCAACGCCGCAGCTCCACGGGGCCGGCATCGATCACAACAGGCAGGTCCATGCCCGACAGCCTCGCCGCCCGCCGCCCGCCGGGCAACCGGATTCGCATACGCACACGATCAGCCGGACCCGAACGCCAGAGGTGCGCCCAACGCGGACGCCAGAGAACTCGCCGAACGCAGACCGCGCGGCACTTGCTGGACGCAGACCGCGCAGGACTCGCCCGACGCGGGGAACGGAGAACGCGCTCGACGCAGACCGCGCGGCACTTGCTGGACGCAGACCGCGCAGGACTCGCCCGACGCGGGGAACGGAGAATGCGATCGACGCAGATGGCAAAGTGCTCGCTCGACTCAGGCGCCAGAAGGTGATCGGTCTACCGGTCGAGCACGGCGCGCAAAACGCGCGTGAGCGTTTCGCGCGGATCGCTCACCAGACGCGGGGCACGCCACGCGACGTGAGCATCGGGACGGACGAGCACGCAGCCGTCCTCGTCGACTTCGCGCAGGCGAGCCCAATCGTCGTACAGATCGGTCAGATCGCCGCCCGGTCCCACGATCACCGGGTGGATCTCCACGGCGAGTTCGACGGCGACCTCGGCCGCAGCGCGTGCCCACGGCCGCCCGGTCAGGCCGGTAAGCAGAGCGAAACGACCCTTGCCGGCTATGTCGAGCGTGCTCACTTTGTGTCCGTCGCGCCCCAGCCAGCAATGCGGCAAACGAGCACCCGGCCACGTCGTCGGGTGATAGAACAGCTCCGGATCACGCGTATAGCTCGGCTCGGGCGTGCCGTCCGAAATCACCGCACCGGACGCATAGCGCTGGCCCAGTTCGACCCCGTGCGCGTTGAATTCGTAGTCCTTCAGCTCCAGCGCCTTCCGCAATTGCTCACGCCGGGCCGCACCCTCGGGCGTCTCCTCACCCCGAGACGCGATGGCACGTTGCATCGCGGCCACATCCTGATCCCCCTGTACGCCCAGAGCGTCCAGAATCGCGCCGAACTCCTCAATGCTCTTGTTCGCCCGCAGCACGATCTGGCGGCCGACCGGTGCGCGCTCCGCATCGAAACTGTCCAGCAGTCCCGTCCCGGCCCGCCCGGACAGCACAAAAGCCAACTTCCACGCCAAGTTGTACGCATCCTGCACGCTCGTGTTCGACCCGAGCCCGTTCGACGGCGGATGCCGGTGCACCGCATCTCCCACAGCGAACACACGGCCCTCGCGATAGCGCTCCGCGTACATTTTGTTGTTGCCCCACAAGGAGAAGCTGCGAATGGTCACAGGCACGGTGTCGTCACCGATCAGGCTGTGCACGATGCCGACGGCCAGGTCGTCGTCGAGCTGCGGTGGCGGCTGGGAAATGTCGTAGCCCCAGGTCACGAGCCATTCGTTCCAGGGCCGGACCATGCGGATCAGGCCCAGCCCGATCCCGCCGATCGTGGCGCCCGGTTGCAGCACCCAGTAAAGAACGCTCGGCCGATGGGCGACGAATCTGCTCAGGTCGGCGTGGAAGACGATGTTCATGCTGCCGGCGAGATCCATCTGTCCCGCCATCGGCAACCCGATGTCCGCCGCCACTTTGCTGCGTCCACCGTCGGCCGCGATGACATAGCGAGCGCGGATGGCGTACTCATGTCCGGACAGCCGATCGCGCACCTGGACCGTCACGCCCTCCTCGTCCTGCACCAGCCCGACGTACTCGGTGTCGAACCGGATGTGGCTCCCGCGTGCCGCCGCATTGCCGATCAGAATCGGCTCGAACAGCGTCTGCGGCAGATCGCAGTTCGGCGACGGACTAGCCGCCAGATAGTCGGCCTCCCGCGACGGGTGCGTGAACCACGTCCGCACCCGGCCGATCTCGTCCCCGGCCAGACTCGAACAGAACACCGTGTCGCCCATCAACTCGTGCGGCGTGCCCTCGGCGAGCACTTCCCGCTCGATTCCCATGTCGCGCATGATCTCGACGGTCCGCTGATTCGTGATGTGCGCCCGCGGCGTATTGGCCGTCCACCGATACTTCGTGACAACGAGATGCCGCACACCATAGGTGGCAAGGAAAAGCGCGGCGGAAGCCCCCGCCGGCCCACTCCCGATCACCAGAACATCGGTCTCCAGCGCGGTCATGCTCGCTCCTCGCTCATATCGCTCTGCACGTTCGCTCAACGCCCCAAGGCTGTAGCTGCCCCGCGGCCGCACTCACTGCTCCCCCTCGTCGCGAGCGAACCGTTCGCCTCGCGCAGAACCTTCACCACGCTCGGCCCCCTCACCACGCCCAGATCCCTCGCCACGCCCAGATCCCTCGCCACGCGCGGAACCGTCGCCACGCGTGAGATGTACGCCGTGCACAGCACCTACACCGCGCGCAGATCCCTCGCCACGCGCAGATCCCTCGCCGCGCGTGGAGCCCTCGCCACCCGCGAGATGTTCGCCGCGTGCAGAATCTTCATGGCTCGTGGAACCGTCATCGCGAGCGAGCACCAGGTCGAAGTGGGCCCGCGTCCAGGCGACGGTCAGCCGGCGGCCGGCGGGGGCCGGAGTGCCGGGCGGCTGTTCGTCGAAGGGAACGATCAGCGACTCCTTCACGCCGAACACCGCGTCGGAGTCCTGATAGGCGTCGCCGCGGACGAAGATGTGTGTGACCAGGCGGTGGTAGCCCGGCGCGGTCACCATGAAGTGCAGGTGCGCCGCACGCATCGGCCCGCGGCCGGTCGCGGCGAGCAGTTCGCCCACCGGGCCGTCATGCGGGATCGGGTACGGCGTCGGCGTCACGCACCAGAACCCGTACTCGCCGTCCTCGCCCGTCCGCTGGTGCGCGCGCCCCGCGGTGCGCGAGCCCGGATACTGCACGTCGTAGCGGCCCTCGTCGTCCGCCTCCCACACGTCGACCCGCGCTCCGGGCACGGACTCGCCGTCGACGCCACGCACCGTCCCGTCGACCCAGCACGGTTGCCCGCTCGCGGCGCCTGCGATGTCCCCGCCGTACGGGATCTCCGGCGCCCCGCTCACGAAGAACGGCCCGAACACGGTCGCCTCGGTCGCCCTCGGATCGGCCGGCTGGTTGACCGCGATGGTCAGCATGGACAGCCCGAGCACGTCGGACAGCAGGATGAACTCTTGTCGCCGGTCGTCGCACATCTGCCCGGTACGGGTCAGGAACTCGACGCCCGCCTGCCACTCCTGCTCAGTCAGCCGCGTGTCGCGCACAAACGCATGCGCGTGTCTCACCAAAGCGCGCATCAACTCGCGCAAACGAGCATCGTCCGTGGCATCGAAACTGCGCAGCACCTGCTCGGTCACATATTCCTCGCGAGCCGCTGCCGTCTCCCGCGCGGCTGCGTCGCCCACCTCAGCCGCTCCCCGCCCAGCGACCCCCTGTCCAGCCACGCTGGAGCTGGCCGTGCCCTCTCCAGCCCCGCCGAATCCACCCACGCCCGAACCAGCCACGCCATGCCCAGTCACGCCCGAATCAGGAACACCCTGTCCAGCCACCCCCGAGCCAGGAACATCCTGTCTAGCCACGCCCGAGCCGGTCACGTTCGGAGAAGCCACTGTGGGGAAGGCTGCACGAGCATGCGATCCGGGCGCGACGGGATCCTGTCCCGGCACGATCGGCGACGCACTCGGTTGACCGAAGGACAAGCCCGGCGCGGCAGGATCCCGATCCGGCGCGATCGGCGACAAGCTCGAATGGCCGAGGGGTGAGCTCAGCGCGACCGGCCCCGCCAGGGCGGGACCGCCGGGCAGGCCGGGGTCGGTTCCGGCCCAGGCGGCGCTGAGCAGACGATCCGCGTCGAGCGGGCCGAACGGGCGCGGATTGCCGGGCGGGGCGGCATCCACGAGCAGTTCCGCGGCGGCGGGCAGAGCCTCCTCCGACAGACCCAATGCTCGCAACGAGCGTGGTGCGCCGATCGTTTCGTACAACTCGCTCAAGGCGGCCGACGCTGTTCTGTTGTGCGGGCTCTCCGGCGCAAGCGCCGCCGCGAGCCGACCGGCCAGTTCCGGCACGGCCGGCGCGTTGAAAGCGAGCACATGCGGCAGCACCACTGCGTGCGTCGCAGCGTGCGGCAGATCGTAGGCGCCGCCGAGAATGTGGCAGATGCGGTGGTGCAGCCCGGATCCCGCGCCGGCGAGGGCCAGCCCGGCCAGGTAGGCCCCGTACAGGCAGGACTCGCGGCCGGGCAGGGCAGCCGGGCCGGCGTACACCTGGGGTAAGCCTTGCGCGAGCGCGCGCACCCCTTCCAGCGCGAGGGCCGTGGTGACCGGCTCGGCGCCGGGCGCCCACAACGCGTCGACGCAGTGGGCCAGTGCGTTGAGGCCACTCGCCACGGACAGGGGGACGGGCAGCGAGACGGTCAGTTCCGGGTCGTAGAGGACGGTGCGAGCGAGCACTCGCGCATCCCGGCCTGTCGTTTTGTGTCCGTCCTCGGTCATTCCCCATACCGGGGTGGCCTCGCTGCCGGCATAGGTGGTCGGCACGGCAACAATCGGAAGGCCGGTGGTGAGCGCGACTGCCTTGGCCGTGCCGGTCGCGGCGCCGCCCCCGATGCTCAGCAGCAGGTCAGCGCCGACCTCCGCGGCACGGGCGCGGGCCTTCTCGGCGACGTCGGCGGGAACATGCTGCCGCACCTCGTCCACCTGCCCGGCCAGCGGCAGGTCGAGCTCGGATGCCAGCGAACGGCCCGTGGACCCCGCGACGAGCAGCACCCGCCGCGCCCCGAGCCGCCGGACCTCCGCGGCGAGCCGAGTGCGCACAACGCCAGCTCCGAACACAACATTCTGTCCGTACGTGCAGCGGTCGAACTTCAGAGGTACGGCCATGCGCCCTCCCCAGGACGCGCCCACCCACGCGGTTCCGTCCCACGCCGCGCCTCACGCCGGGACAGTGTCCACTCTGGCGAAAAGGTGAGATCCACTCAATCCCCGCCCACCGGAAATCGACATGCGCATTCGCCGACGACCGAAAGCCGCGGCCCGCCACCGACAAAACACTGGAGGCCGCGATCGGCCGCCGACAAGGGCTGAAGTTCGCGAGTAAGCGGCCAACGAACGACCGAGGCCGCGATCAGCCGCCGACGAGCATCAGCTCTCGTCGCAATGTGCACGCTTCGTCTCCGCCAGGCGAGCCCGCCACGGCCGACCACCCGACGCCGTCAAGCCCTCGTCGCAACAAGCGTGCTTCGCCTCCCAGGCAAGCCGGCCGCAGCCCGCCGCAACCCGCCGCAACCCGCCGCAACCCGCCGCAACCCGCCGCCGACGAGCATCAGCCCTGCTCGCAGCAGGCGTGCTTCGCCTCCTCCAGGTAGGCCGGGTCGTGCCACCAGTACTTGGCGGTGTCCGGATGCGCGCCCATGTGCGCAGTCAGCGGCACCGGCCGCGTGGGCAGCGCGGCAAACGGCCGCACCAGTTCCGCCACCTCGTGCACCACCCCGTTCGCCACGACCTGCCGCACGTTGGCGGCCTGCCGGATGTCCGTCAGTGGATCCCCTCCGAGCACAGCCAGATCCGCGTACGCCCCCGGCCGCACCACCCCGAGCGGCGCGGCCAGCACCTCCCCAGGAATGCGCGTCGCGGTCGTCAAAGCTTCAAAAGGCGTCATCCCGTACGCCACCATCGCGCGCAGGTTGTAGTGCAGGCTCACCGCGTTCGGGGCGATCGGCGAGTCCGTGCCACTGATCACGCGACCGCCGCCGCGCAGCACCCGCGCCACGTGAGCGACCTGGCGGCCGAGGTTTTCGCGCGTGACCGTCTGATCGGTCGTGCGCGCTTGTGCAACCAAGGCTTGCAGAGTCGTGTACTCCCAGGCGGGGTAGAGGATCCGGACCCGCTCGTCCGTGACCAGGCTGTCGTCCTCGCGCAACAGGCTCATGGCGTTGAACAGAGTCGGGGTGAGCGTGGCGCCCGTCGAAGTGAACACAGTGGCCACGTCGCTCTGCACGTTTCCGAGCGCGGTGACCGTACGCGAATAGCCGAATCTGCTCGTGGCGCCCACGTGTTCCATGCCGTCGCCGCCGAAGGCGAAGGCCGGGTAATGATAGTGCGACGTGCTCGGGACGCCGTGCGCATGGGCCCAGGCGATGACCTTGCGCTGCCGCTCGGGACTCAGCCGCACATACGCCTTCATCAGGTCGTAGTCGAGCGCCCCGGCGCGGGACAGTTCGAGGGCGAGTTGCGCGTCGTCGAAGGTCGGGCGCATGAAGTTGTAGTAGATGCGGCTGCCGTCGACGGCCTCGCCGGTCGCGAAGTAGCGGGGTGCGATCCGCGCGCCGGACTGTACGGATTCGCGCTCCTCCACCATGTGATAGGCGGGGCTGCCCGGCGACCGCGTCGTCGTGACGCCGAGCGACAGCCACAGTGCGCCCTGCCTGGCCCCGTACGCATATCCCTGCATCTCGCGGTGGTGGTGCATGTCCACCAGGCCGGGGATGACCATTGACCCGCGCGCGTCGATCACGTGACCGTCCCGGCCGGGGGCGATCGGCTCGACGGCGGTGATGCGGTGCCCTTCGATCACTACGTCTATGTTCGTTTGCACGTTTGGCGTCAGGCCGTCCCAGAGCCGACCGGCCCGGATGACCGTACGCCCGCGGGGTGCGGTGTTTGCCCAGGTCAGCGCCACGCGTACGGTCCGGGGTGTCCCGCCCGTCGCCGGCACCAGCCGCAGCGTGCCGTTGTGCAGGTAGAGCAGCGTGGACGAGTCGCCGCTCCACGACGGCGCATCCGTCACCTCGCGCGTGACCTGTCGCGGTGGACCCTTGATCGTGCCGTCGGGATACACATCGGCGACGTAGAGAACACTGGCGACGACGAATGCCATGCGTGTCCCGTCCGGCGACCACACGGGACCGTCGTCGCCGCGCGTCTGGATCGATCGCTCCGGCAGTGGATCCACGTACCGGCCGGTACTCGTGGCCACGTCGACCAGCAGAATTTTGCTCAAGCCCTCCCGGAAGCGCGCGGAGAACGGCACGATCGCGGCGAGGGCGATCGTGCGCCCGTCGGCGGACCAGGTCGGCCGCCCCGGCTCGAACGTCGCGGGATACACGCGCCGGATCTCGCCGGTCGCCACCTCGACCGTGTAGAGCGCGCCGGTCTGATCGAGAAACGCCAAACGCGCACTGTCGGGTGACCAACTTCCGCTCACTGCCGCGGCGCCGGCCAGGTCGGACAACTGCCGGTCTTCCCCCGTACGCAAATCTCGCAGCCAGATGTTGAGCGAACCGCCACGATCCGACGAGTACGACAGGTAGCGGCCGTCCGGTGACCACGCCGGGTCACACTTCCACCAGCTGTCCCGGGTGACCGGTCGCGGCGCCTGCCCGATCGTCATCGTCCAGATGTCGTTGAGCGCCCGGAACGCCACGCGCATCCCGTCCGGCGACAGCACCGGACTGCCGATCCCCACAACCGGACGCGGCCGAACCGCATCGAAGTCCCGCGATCGCCGCCGATACTGAGGTTGCACAAGAGTGAGCGCCGCGCTAAAACCGATCACGTTCGTTCGCACGTTTCCGCCACTCGTGTGCGTGCCGTCGCCGGCGCCGGTAGCGCTGAGGGTGCGGCGGCGGATCTGACCGTCGGCCGTGTAGACGAACTCGCGCGGGCCGCGCCACGACACCCGGAACGGGAAGACGTCCTCGCCCACGACCTCGGCGACGCCATCAGCGACGGCCACCCTCTCGGCCGAGCTCGCGCCCGCAGCGGAGCCGGCACCCTCGGAGAAGGCAGCCGAGCCGGCACCCTCGAAGGAAGCAGCCGAGCCCGCACCCTCGAAGGAAGCAGCCGAGCCCGCACCGTCGGAGGAACCTGAGCCGCCGGAGGAGCCGGAGCCGTGGGAGACACCGGACCCGCGGGAAGAACCGGCGCCGTCGGTGGAGCCTGTTCCTGCGAGCGACGACGTTCGCCACAGTTCGGCACGGCCGTCGTACGTGCGGGAGTAGAGGAGCTCCGCGCCGTCGGGCGTCCAGGCCGGGGCGTGCAGCACCTGCCCGGCCGGCACGGAGACAGCGGTCCGGCGCGTGCCGGTTGCCACTTCGACCACGTCGATGCGCGTGTTCGCCACGACGAACGCGATGCGGCTGCCGTCGGGCGACCAGCTGGGTTCGTACTCCTCGGCGGAGCTGTCGGCGACCGTGCTCACCGCGCCGCTCGCCACGTGCAGAACGTGCACGCCGTAGCTGCCGGACAGGTCGGCCGAGAAGACCACCCGGGTGCCGTCGGGCGAGTAGCGCGGTTCCCGGTGGTCCCGGGGACCGGATGTCAGCCGGCGCAGGCGGGATCCGTCGGCTCGGACGGTCCACAGGTCGAAGGAGCCGTGCCGGTACGACTGGAAGATGATCGTCCGGCTGTCCGGCGCCCACGCGGGCTGCGCGATGTCGTAGAGGTCGCTCGTGAGCCGGCGCGCCGGGCCGCCCGAGCCTGGCAGCACCCAGAGGACCCCGGCCAGGTCGATCGCGATCCAGCGGCCGTCGGGCGAGATCTGGGCGGCGATGTTGGTGCCGGCGCTCAAACGAACATGTCGCTCTGTCGCTTTGGTGTTCGTTTCCGGATCGGCAAGGGGCGGCACGGCGGCGAGTGGTGGCTCGGCGGCAAGGCCCGGTGAGGCAGCGGCCGCGCTGGTCAGAGCCGTTGCGCCGACCGCACCCGCGGCGCCGGCGAGCAGTCCGCGCCTGGTGATGCCGCTCATCCGCGCTCCCTCCGGCCGGCAACAACCGCCTACAGCACGGTAACCATCAATGTCCGGAGGGTCACGCTTTTCGATCTTCCTTTGTGTGCCGGCCGACGGGCGCAGGGTGGCGAGCGCCAGGGTTCAGGGGGACAGACGCACGGCGGCGACGACGGCTGCCGCGACGACCGCAGGGCTGCACAGCTGCAGCAACAAGCGGCGAGCCAGGGCTGCACCGCTGCAGCAACAAGCGGCGAGCCAGGGCTGCACAGCTGCAGCAACAAGCGGCGAGCGCAGGGCGGCAGGTAGCCAGAGCGGGAGCGGCAGGGCACTCAACGAAAGGCACGAGCGCAGAATGCCGGGCGCCGGAAGATGCGCGCAGGACGGCAGCCGTGCCTCGGATACAAGACGGCGAGCGCCGGCCCCGGACACCGGGTGACGAGCGCAGGAGGCCGAAGGCAGTACGCCGGGCGACGAGCACACGCGTCAAGCGCCGAGCACTAGGTGTCCGAGGTCGCCGGCTCCGCGTCGGCGGGTGCGGGCTCGGCGGCCGGCTCCGGACGATCCCCGCGCGGCATCAGGGCGACCATCACGATCATCACGGCGGCCACGACCACCAAACCTATGACGATGTTGTGGACGGCCGCGGCGACGCGTACGGGATCGTCGGAATGGGATCCGACGGCGGCGTTGGCGACCGCGCCGAAGGCTGCCACGCCGAGCGAGCTGCCCAGCGAGCGCAGGAAGATGTTGTTGGCGGAGACGACGCCGCGCTCCGCCCAGCCGACGCTGCTCTGCGCGGCCACCAGGGTCGGCGGCGCGGTGAGGCCCATGCCGATGCCGATGACCAGGCAGTACGCGCCGACCTCGACGACGCTCGAATGTTCACCCAGCAGGAGCAGCAGGGCGACGCCGGCCAGCACGATCACCGATCCGATCAGCGCGCAGCCGCGGAACCCCAGCCGCAGGAAGACGCGCCCGGCCTGACTCGCCGACAACGGCCAGCCCAGCAGCAGCGTGGCCATGGCGAAGCCGGACACCAGCGGGCCGTGGCCGAGCACCGTCTGCGCGTACGTCGGAATGTAGGAACTGAGCGCGAGCAGAATCGCGCCGATGCCGAACGACGTCAGGCCGGTGGCGACGAGGAGCCTGCGGCGGAAGACCCACAGCGGGAGTACGGGCTCCGGGGCGCGCCGCTCGACAAGACCGAAGATGATCAGCAGCAGCAGCCCGGCGCCCAGGATCGCGAGGCTCGCCGGGGATGTCCACGCCCAGGCCTCGCCGCCCTCCAGCACACCCAGGACCAGCAGCGTGAGGCCCACGGTGAGCAGGACCGCACCGCGATAGTCGACGACGGGGCGCCCGCGGTCGAGCCGCTCGTCGAAGCGCCGCCAGATGGTGACCGCCGCGATCAGGCACAGCGGGATGTTGATGAAGAAGATCCACCGCCACGAGACCCACTCGCTGAACACGCCGCCCAGCGTCGGGCCGATGATCGACGACACGCCCCACACGCTGGCGAGATAGCCCTGGACCCGGGCGCGCTCCCGCACCGAGTAGAGGTCGCCGACGATCGTCACCGTGGTCGGCATGATCGCGCCGGCGCCCAGACCCTGCACCAGCCGGAAGGCGATCAGCGAGCCCATCCCCCAGGCCGCGCCGCCGCCGATCGAGCCGGCGAGGAACAGACCGATCCCGATCAGGACCATCGGCTTGCGGCCGAAGAGGTCGGACAGCTTGCCGTAGACGGGTACGGACACCGCCTGCGCGAGCAGATAGATGGAGAAGAGCCATGGGACCTGCGCGAACCCGCCCAGCTCCGCCACGATGGACGGCACCGCGGTGGCGATGATCGACGCCTCGACCGCCACGAGCGCGGTCGCGAGCATCACCGCGGCGAGCACCGGCCCTCGCTCGGACCGGAACCCGACACCTGTATTTGCCATGATTCTCCGACCGTAACGGTTGCCGGCCGGGAGCGCCCCGTGACACCCGCCACGCCGCGTCGCGGTTGCGATTGACAATCGATAGGTAGTACGCGACATTCGATACATGCTGACTGCTAGTCGAGCGGTGGTGCCGCTCAAGGCGTTCCTTGTGGTGCTGTTCGGGGTGCTCGTCCTGTTCCAGACGATGTCGCTGCCGGGCCAGTTCGCGTACATGGCGAAGGAGCATCCGGAAGACGCCTACCTGCGCTGGCCCGCAACGGCGGTGACGGTTTTCTGGGTGTTGTGTGTGCAGATCGTGATCGTTTGCACGTGGCGACTGCTCACTTTGGTCGCGAGGGACCGCATCTTCACCGAGGCGTCACTGGTCTGGGTCGACGGGATCGTGTGGGCCATCGGCGCCGCGTGGCTGGTGCTCGTGGGCGTACTCCTCTATGTCGGTTTTCACGCGGACGATCCCGGCCTGCCGTTGCTGCTGTTCCTGCTCACCACCGGAGTCACCGTCTTCGGCCTGCTCATGGTGGTGCTGCGCGCGCTGCTGCGGCAGGCCACTACGCTGCGGACCGACATGGAAGCGGTGATCTGATGCCCATCGTCGTCCGCATCGACGTCGAGCTGGCCAAGCGCAAAATGAGCGTCGGCGAGTTCGCGGACCGGGTCGGCCTCACCCCCGCGAACGTCGCCGTCCTCAAGAACGGCCGCGCCAAGGCGGTCCGTTTCAGCACCCTGGAGGCGATGTGCCGCGTCCTCGGCTGCCAGCCCGGCGATCTCCTCGAATGGGTCGACGACGACACATAGCTCGACGCGCACACCCGCGCGGACGACAAGACCCAGCTCGACGCGCACACCCGCCCGGACGACCCACCATGGCTCGACGCCCAGAACCAGCCGGAGACGCGGACGGGCCACCGACCTGAGACAGGTCGACGTAAGACAGGCCGACGAAGGACAGGCCCGCGAGGCACAGGCCGGCGAAGGAAACGGGCCAGCGGCGAAACCTGTTCGCCGATCCCGCGCCCGCTCCCTACCGTGAGCGAGTGCCCATCTTCCTTCCCGGACTGGACCTCTGCCGCACCTTCTACGTGGAGGCGGTCCGCCCACTGCTGTGCCACGCCTTCCCCACCATGGTGTACGCGGCAGCGCGGCTGGGACCCGGATCCGAGGTCCTGGGATACGACTCGCCCCGGTCCGTCGACCACGACTGGGGACCCCGGCTGGAGTTGTTCCTGCCGCCGGGCGCGGGGCCGGAGGTGTCGGAGCTGCTGTCGGCCCGGCTGCCCAAGGAGGTGCGGGGCTGGCCGACGCACTTCGAGCCGCCCGGCGCCCGGGTGCGCGTCATGGCCGCCACCACGGGACCGGTCGCGCACCGGGTCACCACGACCGACGTGGGCACCTGGACCCGCGGGCAGCTCGGCTTCGACGCGCGGCGCGATCTACGCGTACGGGACTGGCTGGCCGTTCCTTCCCAGAGGCTGGCCGAGGTCACGGGCGGCGCGGTCTTCCACGACGGAACCGGTGAGCTGACCGCGTTGCGGGAGCGGCTGCGATGGTATCCACGTGACGTCTGGCGGCATGTGCTCGCCGCGCAATGGACCCGCATCGCCCAGGAGGAAGCCTTCGTCGGCCGGACCGCCGAGGCCGGCGACGATCTGGGCAGCCGGCTCATCGCGGGACGACTGGCGCGCGACGTCATGCGGCTCTTTCTGCTGCTGGAGCGCCGCTATCCCCCGTACCAGAAATGGCTGGGCACCGCCTTCGCCGCGCTGCCCGGCGTGGATCCCGTCGCCGCGGCACTGCACGAGGCGGTGGCCACGGGGGATCCCGAGCGGCGGCAGGCAGCGCTGTGCACGGCCTACGAGGCGGCCGCCCGGCGCCAGAACGAACTCGGCCTCGCCGCACCGGTGGATCCCCGGCGCCGCCCCTACTTCGACCGCCCCTACCCGGTGATCGACGCGGCCCGCTTCGCCGAGGCGCTCGCCGCCGCCGGCCGGGACACAGCCCCCGGCGAGGAAGCGGCCGCCACCGAAGAAGCAGCCGCCGGCGGGAGGAAGGCCGACATGGGAAGGGCAGCCGCCGGCAGAACGACGGCCGACACCGGAGAGGCAGTCGCCGGCAAGGAAGCGGCCGCCGATCACGAAGCAGCCGGCGCCGGCGGGGAGATGTCCGGCGCGATCGATCAGTTCGTCGACAGCACCGACGTCCTCAGCCGGCCGGACACGACCCGCGCAATCCTGGACGCCACGCAGCGGTCAGCGGTGTGACATCACCTCAATGGCAGCAATCAGCAGTGTCACCCCGAGCGCAAGAATGACGGCCGGCGATCTGACAAAGGCCCGGCAGGGAAGCCCGGCAGGGAAGCCCGGCAAAGAGGCTGGCAAAGAACCCAGCGGGGAGGCCGGCCAAGACGCCCGCCGAAAGGGCCGTCAGGACAACCCGTCAACCCACTCGGCGACGGTCACGACGTCGGCCTGGCGGGGGAAGACCTTCTCGGTCAGCACCCGGTGCACCTCGGCATCGTTGTCGAGGCAGCCATCGGCGAGAACGGTGAGCTCGAAGTCGAGATCCGCCGCCTGCCGCACCGTCGACAGCACAACCCCGCTGGTGGCGATGCCGGCCAGAACGAGGTGCCCGATCCCCTGCGCGCGCAACAGCATCTCGAGGTCGCTCCCGGCGAACGCGGACACGCGGCGCTTGGTGACGACAAGGTCGCCCTCGTGCGGAGCCACGTCCGGGTGGAAGGCCGTAGCCTCCGCCGCGGCCGGACCCAGATCGCGGCCCGCCATCGCGCCGAACATCTTGTTGCGCGGGCTGACCTCCGGCGCTCCCGGGCGGAAGCCGACGCCGGCGAAGACGACGGTCACCCCGGCGGCCCGGGCGGCGTCGACCGCGGAGCGCAGGCGCGGCAGATATTCCAGGTCGGGGTAGCGCGCGACGATGGAATTCTGCACGTCCATCACGAGCAGGGCGGTAGCGGTCACAGCGACTCCGGAATCATGAGGGCAGGTCAGGGCGCCGAGCGAAGAAGGGCCGAACAAACGGCGGACAGCGCGTCCTACGCCGAGCCGCGGACGACCAGCTGCGTGTCGAGGACGATCTCGGTCGCGGGCAGCGGCTCGCCGTCGATCTTGGCGAGGAGGAGGCGGACCATCTCCTGGCCCATCTCCTCGATCGGCTGGTGGACGCTGGTGAGCGGCGGGTCGGTGTGGCGCGCCACGACGGAGTCGTCGAAGCCGACCACGGCGATCTGGTCCGGCGTACGGATGCCGCGCTCGCGCAGCACGCGCAGCGCCCCCGCCGCCATCGTGTCCGAGGCGGCGAAGACCGCGTCGAGATCGGGGTCGCGGTCGAGCAGCTTGGCCATGGCGGCGGCGCCGCTCTCCTCGCTGAAGTCGCCGTAGGCCACCGGGCCGGCGCCGGCCTCGTCGTGGAAGCCCACGAGCCGCGCGATGCCCGGCGCCATGTCCTGCGGGCCGGCGATGGTGGCGATCTTCGTACGCCCCTTGGCCCGCAGATAGCCCACGGCGGCCCGGGCCCCGCCGCGGTTGTCGGCGTCGACGAAGCAGCAGCTGTCGCCGCCCGTGGGGCGCCCGGCGCGCACCGTGGCGACGCCGCGCCCCTCGAGCTGGACCGGCAGCGGGTCGGTGCCGTGGAGCGAGAGCAGCAGCGCGCCGTCGACGTGCTGCCGGGTGAGATAGCCCTCGAGGCGGCGGCGCTCGTGCGGGGCCTGGGCGATCATCAGCACCATCTGCAGGCCGCGGTCGACGAGGCCGGTGGAGATGGACTGGACGATGCGGCCGAAGAACGGCTCGGCGAAGAAGCGCTCGCCGGACTCGAAGACGACCAGGGCGATCGAGTCGGTGCGCTGCCGGACGAGGGCGCGGGCGGCCTGGTTGGGCACGTAGCCGAGCTCGGCGATCGCGGTCTCGACGGCGGCGCGGGCCTGGGCGCTGACCTGGGCCGAGCCGTTGACGACGCGGGAGACCGTGCCGCGGCCGACCCCGGCGCGGTGGGCGACCTCGTCCAGGGTGGGCGCACGCCCGGCCGACCGGCCCCGCTCTGCCATGCGCCGCTCCTCCCGCTGTCCCCCGCCAACCTACCCGCCGCACAGGTGATCAAGCGAACGCGGGCCACGCCCCGCCCACCCCAACCCAGGCAGGAGAGAAAGCGAACGCGGGCCGCGCCACCGGGGCAGATGGCGGCGCGGCCCGTCCGAGCCCGGCGGGGGGTTACCGGGCAGAGGAAAGAATCAGGAGACCAGCAGGACGGCGAGGACCGTGCCGAGCACACCGCCCGCGACGCCCGCCGCGGCCGCGTACCAGCCGAGGGGCCGGTCGCCGAGCGCGCCGCCGACGATGCCGAGAACGAGACCCGCGAGCCCGAACAGCAGCGGGAAGAACAGCACCGCGATCGCCGCGAAGACGAAGCCGAGAATGGTGCAGACCCGGGCGGCGGAAACGCCGGAACGGGCGGGACGGGTGGTGGTGACCTGCGCCATGTTCTTCCTCCTCCGTGAGGGCCGTCGTACGGGCCGATGCCGTTTCGACTACCCACAGAGGACACGGCGTAATCAGAATTCCTGACGGACCGGCTCGGGAGATGTCTGCCGCCGGGCCTCGGTCACGTCGGCCATGAGCCGGTCCCACGCCTCGTCCGGGCGGAACGGGCCGACCGCCAGCCCGCCGCCGACGCGGGCCCACGAGTACTCCCACCAGGCGGCCACGCGCACGGGCCACAGCCCGACGCGCACCGCCCCGGCCAGGAAGCACCGGTGCACGAGCAGGGTCGCGGCGAGCATGTCCTCGTCGAACTCCACGCCTTCCTCGTCGACGGCGCGGCCCAGGGCGCGCACGTCACGGTGCATTTCCGAGTACGTGATGAGGTGCGGCGTGGCCGGCACGCGCACCTCCGCCCCGGGCACCAGCATGTCCGCCGCGTACGCCGGCATGAAGACGACGTCGTCGACGGTCACGATCAGCGGCAGCTCCTCGTGGCCCCGGCGGATGCCCAGCTCGAGACCGGGCTCGCCGAGCGGCGTGACGATCTGCTCGAAGCCCAGCACGTCGGCCATCGGGATCCGGACCGCGTCGCCCAGGGCGGCGATCGACACGGTCACGACGCCGTGCGCCACGGACACCTCGGTGCCCGGAAGTTCACCGAGCAGGCCGACCAGAGCTTCACTGTGCATGCGATGGTTATACACAATCCCGCCGACAATTCCTCTCCGTAATTGCACGGCCACTCAAAGTAAGAGTTTCGGCTGGTGGCAAACGGTGAGGCCTGTCCTCCGAGTACTACGCACGCGCGCACTTGTCCGGGCCGGGGAATGGCCCGAAGAATCGCAGCATGACGTTCGGCAAGGCAGATCTGCCCTATCCGTATAACCAGGACTTCACGGGCATCGTCACCCGCGTGAAGGGTGTCCGGGAGGCAACACGCGCCGCGCTGGTCAACTCACCGAAGGTGGCCTCGTACCTCAAGGCGGGCGCCAACCTCGTCGAGCAGAACCTCGGCGCGTGCGACTGGACAGCGGTCGCCGACGCCGGACGCAAGCAGTACTGGTCGGGGCTGCGGTTCCTCACCGAGCGCGCGCTCAGCAAGGAGATGGAGCAGCTTGAGCCCCCGTTCCTGCGCCAGCGCGGCGACGGTCCCTACCGCGCGACCTGGGCCAGCCACGACGACTACCTCAACGACCTCCTCACCTTCCTCTTCCACGCGATGAGCTACGACCCCCAGTACGCGGCCGACGTCGAGACCCGGTCCTGGCTGGACGACGAGGAGAGCTTCGTCGACGCCATCGACCGGGCCACGCACGCCGAGCTGCAGGCCATCTGCCGGATGCCGCTCTTCCGGCTGCAGCTGATCATGGTGGCCACCGCCGACCGCAACGACGGCATCCACGACGCGATCGCCGGCAGCTACGACGGGGCCCTGGCGCCCTGGAAGAAGGCGTACGAGTCCACCTTCGCCTCGCGCGGGTTCCAGTTGCGCCCCGGCGTCAGCCTGGAGCAGATCGCCATGATGCTCGCGGCGATCACGGAGGGCTTCGCGCTGCACCACCTGGGCGATCCGAACGCCGGGATCGCCGGCGCCGAGGAGTCCGGCAACCTGGTCGGGATGGCCGTGCTCGGCATCCTCGCGAGCTATCTCGAGCCCGTCGCTGAACCGAGCGGCCTCAGCTTGCGTGACCATTTCCGTAACGTGTCCGACCTTGCCCGCCCCGCCGATCGCACCCTCGACCCGAGCGAGGAATGACATGACGAGCACCGCACAGCCCGCGCTGGCCCAGGACGCCGACGAGCCGACCTGGTGGGAGCGGCAGAGCGACGTGATCATGCGCCGCCCGCTCAACGAGTGGACGTTCACGCACATGAACTGGCTCATGCCGACCGAGCGGGTCGCGTGCGGCACCGACTTCCTGCCGCTGCCGACGGTCCCCGTGCCCCTGGACCACCTGACCTACCGCTTCGACGACGCCGACCACACGCTCGCCGAGCTGCACCGGCGCACGTTCACCACGGCGTTCGTCGTGCTGCACCACGGGCGCGTCGTGCACGAGAGCTATCCCGGGGCGTTCGCGGGGCCGCGGACCCGGATGCAGTTGTTCTCGCTCTCGAAGTCGGTCACGTCCATGCTGGTCGGCATCGCGATCGCCGACGGGCACATCGGCAGCGTGAAAGACCTGGTCATCGACTATCGGCCCGACTTCCGGGGCACGGCCTACGACGGCGTGACGCTGGCCGAACTGCTCGACATGAGCAGCGGCGTCGGCGACCTGGAGATCTGGGACGTCCCGGGCAGCATCATCCGGTCGTTCGAGCGGGCCGTGCTCAACGGCGGCGACGTGCCGGCGATCGTCCGCTCGGCCCCGCGCACCGCGAAACCCGGCGAGCGCTTCAACTACTCGACACTCGACGCCCAACTGCTGGGCTGGGTGCTGGAGGCCGCCACCGGTCAGACCCTGGCCGCGTACGCGTCGGAGCAGTTGTGGCGCCGCATCGGCGCCGAGCGTGACGCTTATTACGGCCTGACCCGCTCCCACCCGCGCACCGCGATCGGGGCCGGCGCGTTCAACGCCACCGCGCGCGACCTCGCTCGTCTCGGACTGCTCATGGCGCACGACGGCCGGATCGCCGGCCGGCAGGTCGTGCCCCGCGACTGGGCCCGCCGTAGTCGCGGGGCCGACCTGCCCCACCTCGCCGTCGGTGCGCTCGGCCCGAGCGGCTACGACCATTACGGGTACGCGAACCAGTGGTGGACCCTCGGCGACAGCTGCTTCCAGGCCTTCACCGGCCTCGGCGTGCACGGTCAATATCTCTTCGTGGATCCGGTCGCCGACGTGGTCGTCGTCAAGTGCAGCGCCTGGCCCACCGAGGACGACCCGGCCCGTGACCGGGAGACGATCACCGCCCTGCGCCGCATCGCCGACCACCTCGCCTGACCATTCCGTTCTTCCTCCCGTCCATGGGGGAGGCGTTCCTTCCTGCCCGAAATTCATCCGCGAAAGGCCCTTACGTGAGAATTGCCCCGCCCCGCCGCTGGGTGGCCGCCGCCCAGTTGCTCGTCCTGGCCGTCGCCGGCGTCGCCGTCGCTTCCCCGGCGCAAGCCGCGGTCACTCCCGGCACCGTCCTGCTGCAGTCCACCGCCACCCTGCCGGCCGAGCTGTCCCCCCTCGCCACCGGCAAGAAGATCCAATATCTGACCACCACCCCGAGCGGCGCCACCTTCACCGCCTCGGGCCTGATCCTGACCCCGAAGACGGGCAAGACCGGCAAGACCGTCGTCTGGGCCCACGGCACCACCGGCCTGGCCGACAAGTGCGCGCCGTCGGCCAGCAACGACGTCTTCTGGCCCGAGGCCCGCGCCGCCGTCGCCAAGCTGCTGCAGCGCGGCTGGACCGTGGCGGCGCCCGACTACACCGGGCTCGGCTCGCTCGGCAACCACCCCTACCTGATCGGTCTGAGCGAGGCCCGCGCGATCATCGACAGCGTCAAGGCGGCCCGCAACCTCGACAGCACGCTCGGCACCCAGTACGTCATCGACGGCCACTCGCAGGGCGGCCAGGGCGGCCTCTTCGCCAACCAGATCGCCCCCTCCTACGACGGCGCGCTGGTGCTCAAGGGCGTCGCGGCCATCGCACCGGCCAGCAACCTCGACCTCATCGCGCCCGACATCCCCGGCACGCCCGGCCAGGGCTACCTGGTGATGGCCCTCTACGGCATCAACGCCATCGAGCCCACCTTCAACCCCGAGACCTATCTCGCGCCCGAGGCCAAGGCCAAGAAGTCGGTGCTGACGACCGGCTGCCTCTACGAGATCCTCGCCGCCTACGCGCCGCTCACCCCGGCCCAGCTCGTCCCCGGCGGCACGGTCCCGGCCGCGGTCCTCAGCCGCCTCGACCAGTACGGCAACCCGGGCGGCACCGCGCCGAGCAGCCCGATCCTCATCGTCCACGGGACCAACGACGAGGCCGTGCCCTACGACCTGTCCGCCGGGCCCCTGGTCAGCACGCTCAGCACGTACGGGCAGCCGGTCGAGTTCGTGACCCTCGAGGGCGAGACCCACGACGGCGCGGTCTTCGCCTCGGTCGACACCGTGGCCACCTGGATCGCGGCCCGCTTCACCTGACCTGTCCCCGCCCGGGGGTGTCGCGTGCTCCCGGGCCCGCCCGCTTTCCCCACATCCGGTCCGGAGTCGCCCCCGCCAGGCATCAACCCGATTCCGGCCCCCGGAACACGGCACCCCACGCGTCCACCCCTCGCGTGGGGTGCCGTGCTTCCCGCCTACGGAATCAGCAGCACCCGGCCGAAGGCGGCGCGGCTCTCGATGTAGCGGTGCGCCTCGGCCGCCTCCGCCAGCGGGAACTCCTTGTCCAGCACCACGGTGAGCTCGCCCGCAGCCACCCGGCCGATCAGCCGCTCGATCAGCGCGCGGGTGCGCTCCGGGTCGTGGGCCATCTCGCCCCCGAAGTACACGCCGTTCAGCGAGGCATTCTTGCCCATCAGAGGACCGAGCTGCGGCGCGTACGCCTCCCGGCCGGCCTGCCCGACCCAGCTGATCCGCCCCCGGTACGCCAGCGCGGCGATGCTGCCCTCGAGCGTGCGCCCGCCCACGGGATCCACGACGACGTCGACGCCGCGCCCGCCGGTCAGCTCTCGGATCCGTTCTACGACATCCTGCTCGCGGTAGTTGATCGCGTGATCGAGGCCGTAGTCGCCGAGGCGGGCCAGCTTCTCGGCGCTGGACGCCGTGCCGACGACCGTGGCGCCGGCGGCCTTGGCGAGCTGGACGGCGGCCAGTCCGACGCCTCCGGCGGCCGCCTGGACGAGAACGGTCTCGCCCTTCCGCAGCCGCCCGAACTCGAACAGGCAGTCGTCGGCGGTTCCGAACTCGACGGGGATGCCGGCGGCGAGGCGGGGATCGAGGGCGTCCGGGATGGCGTACACGTTGCGCTGGGGCACCGCGGCCAGCTCGGCGTGCGACCCGGCCGGCATGAAGGCGACCGCGCGCTGCCCCGGGCGTACGGCATCGACCTCCGCCCCGACCGCCTCGACCGTGCCCGCGGCCTGGTAGCCACCGACGTGGGGTTTGCGCGGCAGCGGCGTGGACTGCCGGTGCAGCAGGTCGCCGCCCTGCACGCCGATCGCCTCGATGCGGAGCAGAACCTCGCCGGGCCGGATCTCGGGGTCGGGAACGTCCTCGTAGCGCAGGACCTCCGGGCCGCCGTTCTCGTAGTAGACAGCTGCCTTCATGGTCAGCACGTACCCGCTTCCATGTCCATCAACCGGCCGAGTACGTGCTCCCCGCCGACCCGGACGCCGTCGTGCTCGTACTCGTTCGTGACCCAGGCGCGCACGTTGCCGACGGTGGCGGCCGTCTCGAGCGACAGGCCCGCGTCGACGTACATGTCGTCGTGGTAGACCGCCGCCCGTACCGGCACGGTGTTGGTCCGCAGGCGCTCGAGGTCGTAGAGGGGCTTCCAGTCGCTCTCGGCCGCGAGCAGGTCGGCGGCGCCGGCGAAGGGGCGCAGCGCGGCGATGTCCCGGAACATCCAGGGGTACATCATCTCGCCGGTGAACAGCAGCGGATCCGCGTCCTCGGCGAACTCCGGCCGCTGCTCGATCGCGCGCTGCGCCGCCCAGTTCGTCGCCGTCGAGCCGGAGCCGTAGATGTACTCCTGCAGCGCGAACAACGGCCGGTCGACGAACCCGGTGGCCGTCATCACGGTGTAGAGGAACTCGTCCTCGGTCTGCTCGAGCATCCAATGCACGGTCGAATAGCCCGTGCTCATGCCGAAACTGGATCCCAAGTGCCGCAGCCGGGCCACCGTCAGCCGATCCCCGTCGGGCAGCCGCACGTCGTCGGCCGCCAGGCGATCCGCGAGCCGCCGGACCTTGGCCCGGTCCTCGGGATACGCCGCGTAGAACTCCGCGTTCTTCGCCGCCACCCGCGGATACGTCCGGGCGTACACGTCGTCCGCGGTCGCCGTCAGCCCGGGCAGCCCACCGGTGACGTAACAGGCCTTCAGCCCCTCCGGCGCGTACGACAGGTAGGTCATCGTGACGAACCCGCCGTAGCTCTGCCCGAGCGTCTCCCACGGCCGCCCGCCCGCGAGCCGCACCCGCAGGATCTCGGCGTCGGCCACGATGCTGTCGGCCCGGAAGAGCTTGAGGTAGGCCGCGAGCTCCGCGTCGCTCTTCCCGGCCACCGTCCGTGCGGTGATCGGCGTGCTGCGGCCGGTCCCGCGCTGATCGAGCAACAACACCCGGTGGGTACGCAGGGCGCGCCCGAGCCACGCGTCGGCCCCGTGCGGCCGGGGCGAGGGCCCGCCCGGCCCGCCCTGCAGGAAGACCAGCCACGGCAGGCTCTCCCGCTCCCGCCCCGCGGCCACGACCTCCCGCGCGAAGACCTCGATCGCCGGCCCCCCGGGTCGCTCATGATCCAGCGGCACGCTGACAACATGATCCGTGAACGAAACCCCGGGATGCGCGATCATGCCTCCGACCCTAAGCCCGCCGTCCCCCGTATCCCGCCCGACGTGATGATCAACTCGTTCGCTCGGGTCCGGCCGGGGTGACGGCGGCGCGGATGGCGGCGGCGGTGGCTTCGGTGGTGGCGGCTCTCAGGCGGTCGAGGTCGACGCCGGTGGTGACGTGGCCGGTGGCGAGGGCGACGGTGGCGTCGCCGTCGTAGCGGGAGTGGGCCGGGTGCAAGGCCCGGGCGAAGCCGGTGTGGGCGCTCTGGGCGAGCAGGTGGCAGTCGTTCTTCGTCAGGGCCGCGTCGGTGATCACCACGGCGATGGTGGTGTTGGTGAGGCCGAGGGGCGGCGGGGCCGGGCGGCCGGGGCCGTCGAAGACCGGCGTGCCCTCGGGGCCGAGGACGTCGCCCCAGGCGTTGACGACGACGAGGGCGGCGACGCGGGCCGGGCCGGCGGTGCGTTCGGCCCGGCCGAGGCCGCCCGGGTCCAAGCGGCCGCGCCACTTGCCGGTGGTCGCGCCCGTGCCCGCCCCGGCGCGGCCGGTGGTCAGCGGCTCGCCGCTCAGCGCGGCCAGGGCGGCCCGGCGCCCCGCGAGCGCATCCGGCGGCGGACCCGCGACGGCCCCCGCGTCCGGCGGCGGGTCTACGACGGCACCCAGAGCCGGCGGACCCACGGCCGGATCCGCATCGGGCGACGCGGCGGCCAGGACGGCGGTGGCGGGATCCGACGGGCCGGCCGGAGCGGCGGTGGCGGGATCCGACGGGCCGGCCGGAGCGGCGGTGGCGGGATCCGGCGGGCCGGCCGCGGCGACCGAGGCGTCGAAGATCGACATGCCGACGACGATGGGGACCGGGCCCGCGGGTGTCGCGAAGCCGGTGCCCCGCTCGCGGAGCAGGCGCAGCACCCCGTCGCCGGCGGCCAGCCCGAACGCGGATCCGCCCGAGAGCACCACGGCGTCCACCCGGTCGACCAGCCGCGTCGGCTCCAGCAGCGCGAACTCCCGGGTCGCCGGGGCCCCGCCGCGCACCTCGCCCGAGGCCACCGTGCCCGGCGGCGGCAGGACGACGGTCACGCCGGTGCCGTCCCCGGTCCAATGTCCCGCGTACGCCCCGAGCAGTTGCGGATCCACCATCCCCCGATCATGCATGCCCCACGCCCGGCGCGCCCGGCGACAGACCGGCCGGCAAAGGCGCGGCGACAGCGGAACGCGGGGCGACAAACGCCGCACCGGCAGGCACAATCGGTGATCATGGTGTGGGCGATCGGCGTGGCGGTGCTGGTGGCGGCCGGGTTCGCCGGCGTCGTACTCCCGTCGCGGCGCAAGCAGGCCGCCGCCCGCCGCACCGCCTGGTCCGAAGCACACGCGGCGATCGCCGCCGCCCAGGTGACCCGCGACGGCTGCGCCACACCGGTCGCCGAGGCGGAACACCTGCTCGCCCGGGCCGAGGCCATCGCCGCCGCCCGGGGCGGGGAGCACGCCGCCGCCGAGGCCGCCCGGCTGGCCCGCGCCGCCGATCTCCAGTGGCGCGAGGCCGGCGAGTGATCGTCCGCCTCGCCCGGTGGGCTGCCCTGGCCCTCGCTGTCGCCGTCCTGGTCGTGTTCCTCGCCGCGCAACGCCAGACCACCGACGTCACGTACGGCCAGAGCCCTTCGACCGCGCAGCTGACCGACCTCGGCGCGGCCGACGACGCCACCGTGCCCAGCGTCGCCGAGATGACCGCGCGGCTGGCCAAGAGTCCGGTGGTCCGGCTGCCCGGCGCCACGGCCACCTGGGACGTGTCCCGGATCCACGCCGACGGCCTGCGGATCCTCGTCGCGCCGCCGGGGCTGGACGACGTCGAGCACGACAAGGTCTACGACGTCGGGAACGCCGACATCCGCATCGTCGGCACCCAGGTGTCCGGCGACATCTGGCAGGCCACGCCCGACGATCTGGCCGGCTGGCGCGCCGAGTACGCGACGGCCGACGTGACGGGTCCGCTGGCGCTCCTGATCGCGAAGCTGCGGGATCAGCCGGCGCCCCCGGACGTGGACACGGTGACGTGGCGGGATCCCACCGCCACGGAACTGGACACGGTCACGGCGGCGCTGCGGCGTACCCGGGTCTATCAAGCGCCCGGCGCGACCCTGACCGCCGTGCCGGACAACGACGCGGCGGCCTTCCCCGGCGGCACCGCGCGCTACGTCGCGCTCCCCCGCCAGGCGCCCGGCCGGCCCCTTCCCCGGTACGCGCCGCAGCTCGCGAAGGCCTTCCCCGGCATCCCGATCGTCGTGGCCTACGGCACCTGGGTCGACTACGACGGTCCCGAGTCCAAGGTCGCCGCCACCACCTACTACGCCCAGCGCTCCGGACGCCTCGCCCGCTACGCGTTCCCGCAGGAGCAGGTGGTGAACGAGTTCGTGGGCCGCGTCGCCGACGTGCGCTACGCGGGGCTGTTCGACCGGCCGTTGCCCTACCGCCCGATGGATCCGCTGCGTGTCGCCCTGCCCGCGTTGCCGTGGCTGTTCGTGGCGTGCGTGCTCGTCTTCTTCGCGCTGTCGGTGCGCTCGTTGCTGCGCCCGCCCCGCCGGCTGACGAGCACCTCCGAGCCGGCGCGTCTCGCGGGACTCACCGCGCTGGCCGTCGAGTTGTCCGCCCTCGAGGCGCTGCTGCCCCCGGCGGCGGGCACTGCGCTGACCCGGGCGCTGGGCACGCTGCGGGCGGCGCGGTCGGCCCTCGCGGAGGATCAGCCCCCTTCGTCCGTACGCAAGCTGCTGGTCGACGCCGAGTCGGACCTGGACCGCGCCGCTCGCACCTTGCCCGGCTACCGCCCCGCGGAATACCTGAAGGGACGGCTGGTGTGAGACGCGCCCTGCGGTTCGTCACCACCCCGTTCGGCGTGGCGACCCTCGCCTGTCTGCTCCTGGCCGGCTGGGCGCTGTGGTCCGGGGGCGTCCTCGACGGCCCGATCGCGCGGCAGGTCCGCACGTCGCCGGTCTACGCCGCCGCGGGCACCGGGCTCGACGTGCCCGCCGCGGAGCGGGTCATCGGCAACCGCCGCCTGGTCGTGCTGCTGCTGGCGCCCGGCAGCACACCCCGCGACGGCTGCGAGCGGCTCGGCAACGCGGCGGACGGCACGCTGGTGATCGCGCTCGCCCGCGACGGTGACGAATACCGCACGTACGGCTGCTCCCGCCTCGGCGGCGACCAGGCGAAGGCCGGCGACCAGGCGAAGGCCCTCGTGGCCGAGACCACGATCGCCCGGGGCGTCGACCAGTTCCCCGGCCGGCCCCTCGACGCGGTCAAGGTGATCGTCGTCAACTACGACCTGCTCGTCCGGGCCGCCCTCGTCCCGCGCGACGCCCGCACGATCAGCCCGTCCCTCCCCCGCTACCTGGTGGCCGCCGCGGCGATCCTCGTCGTCGTCCTCGGCTCCCTGCTCCTGTGGACCACCAGCCGCCGCGTGGGCCGGGCCGCCGTCCGCCGCCGCGCCCAGCTTCACGAGGCGACCGACGCCCGTACCGCCCTCAGCGCGGCCGCCGCCGTCCTCGCGCAGCAGCTCCTCGATCTCGACGCCCGCTACCGCACGGGCAACGACACCTTCCGCCGCGGTTACCGCAAGCTCACCGGCGACTACCTCGCCCTGCTCGACGACATGGCCACCGCCGACGCCACGACCGCCCCCGGCCTGACGGCCCGCGTGGAGAAGCTGACCGCCCGCGCCCGGGGCCTGTTGTAGGGCCGTCAGCCCGCGACGCGAAGCTGGGCCAGCAGGACGTGCATGTCCGAGTTGACCCAGTACTCGGCGAGCCGCCCGCCGGCGGTCCGGAGCACGTCGGTGCCGGTGAAGGCGACCTGGGTGCCCGGCTCGGCGGTGGCTCCCGGGAACCCGCCGCGGTAGGTGCCGGTCACCGACCAGCGCACCGCGAGCAGGTCGTCCTGCGCGATCGGGCCGACCTGGACGGCGTACGTGAGCTCGCTGAACGCGGACCGGACCTGCCCGATCCAGCCGGCCAGCGCGGCCGGGCCCACCAGGTCCGCCGAGTCGCCGCCGTCGGCCATGGCGGCGTGCACCCGGAAGTCCGGCGTGACGAGCTCCGGGGCGAGGCCCAGCTCGCCGTTCCACAGGGTCATAGGCGGCCGTGCGGTCGATGCTCACCGACGTCCGGTCGCGCGTGGCCGGCCCCTCCCCCGATCGATGAAGCCTTCCGCGGGATCTCGCGCGCGGGGCTCGCGGGTTGGTAGCATCCCGCCGTTCCCGGCCATGGCGGAGGTCTCCGTGACGGACGATCGGATGAAGGATCGCGTGAAAGTGATGTTCAACGGCCCGGCCGACAGCGCCACTTCCGAGCACCAGGTGGTGCAGATTCCGCAGCAGCAGGGTGCGGTTCCCCAGCAGCAGGGCGCCGCGATGCAGCAGCAGCAGGGTTCGGTGCCGCCCAGCCAGGCGCTGCAGGTCCTGACCATGGCCCAGCGCACGGCCGAGGAGCACCTCGCCCGCGCGCAGCAGCAGGCCGACAAGATCCGCACGGACGCGCTGGCCGCGGCCGAGGAGATCGGCCGCGAGGCGCAGATGCACGCGCACAACGTGCGCGGGCAGGCCGAGAAGGTGCTGGCCGAGGCGCGCGCGCAGGCCGAGCAGATCGCCCACCAGGCCAAGGAGCGGGCCGACGAGGCGCAGCGCAGCGCGGCCAAGGTGGTGCTCGAGGCGCGCGGCGAGGCCGGCCGGATCACCGCCGACGCCCAGGCCAACGCCGACCAGCTGCGGCTGGCCGCGCAGCAGCGCTTCGACGACGTGGTCGGCAGCCTCGGCGCCCGCCGGGAGGCCCTGCAGGGTCAGATCGAGGCGCTCGAGCGGTTCGACCGGGAGTACAGGGGCCGTCTGACCGCCTTCATGCAGACCCAGCTGCGTGCCCTGTGGGTCGAGCAGCCGCAGGTCACCGGCGAGCTGACCGGCCCGGTCGCACCGCCCGCGGCCGCTGGTTCCCCCGGCCCGTCCGGCTCGTCCGGCTCGCTCGGTGACGAGGTCGAGGGGGAGATCGTCGAGGACGACGAGGTGGAGCGCCCCGGCGCCCACGCCTCCCGCGAGGGATAGACCCGCGACGTGTGGGCCCGTTCACGCCTCCCGCGAGGCGTGGACCCGCTCGCCGTCGACATAGGTCAGTGCCACCCGCGTCCCGCCGATGGCATCCACCGGGCCCGCGAAGGGATCCCGGTCCAGCACGACGAGGTCGGCGCGCTGTCCCGCCAGCAGCGCGCCGGTGTCGTCGCGGTGATTCACAAAGGCCGACCCCGCCGTGTACGCCCGGAGCGCCACCTCGAGCCCGAGCCGCTGCTCCGGCAGGAACGCCGGCTCGTCCGACCCCGGCAACGACCGGTTCACGGCCACGTGGATCGCCTGCAGCGGGTCGGGCGTGCTGACCGGCCAGTCGCTTCCCGCCGCCAGACGCACCCCGGCGCGGTGCAGATCCCCGAACGGGTACTGCCGCTCCGCCAGCCCGGGCCCCAGGAACGGGATCGTCAGCTCGTCCATCTGCGGTTCGTGCGCCGCCCAGTACGACTGCAGGTTGGCCGTCGCGTCCAGCGCCCCGAAGCGGCGTACGTCATCGGGGTGCACGACCTGCAGATGCGCGAGATGCGGACGGGTGTCCCGGTGGCCGTTGGCATCCCGGGCCGCGGCGATCGCATCCAAGGCTTCCCGGACCGCCCGGTCGCCCAGCGCGTGGAAGTGCGCCTGAAAGCCCAGCGCGTCGACCGCGGTCACGTACTCCGCCAAGGCTTGCGGCTCGACGAACGAGATCCCGCTGTTGCCGGTCGGCCGCCCGCACGCGTCCCGATAGGGCGCCGTCATCGCGGCGGTGAAGTTCTCCGCCACCCCGTCGAGCATGAACTTGACCGTGCGGCAGCGCAGCCGCCCCCCGGTCAGCCGCTCCCGCTGCTCCACCAGGGCGGGAATCTGCTCACTGCCCTGATCGCGCCGCCACCACAGCGCGCCCTCCACATCGGATACCAGCGAGCCGTCCCGGGACGCGGTCAGATAGGCGTCGGACACATCCGGGTAGCCGTTGGCTCCGCACATCAGCGCGTCCTGCCACGCCGTCACGCCCAGCGAGTGCAGCAACTCCTGCGCCCGCAGCAGCCCCGCGAGCCGGTCCGCCGCGGTCGCCTCGGGCACCAGCGCGGCGACCAGGTCCATCGCGCCCTCCTGCAGGCCGCCGGCGGGCTCACCGTCCGACCGCCGGTCGATCCGCCCGTCCGCCGGGTCGGGCGTGTGCGCGTCGATCCCGGCCCGCTCCAGCGCCGCGGTGTTCACCCACGCGCCGTGGTGGTCCCGGTTCATGAGAAACGCCGGCCTGCCGCCGGTCACCCGATCCAGGACTTCCTTCTCCGGTACGCCACCCGCGAAGCTCTCCATCGACCAGCCGCCCCCGATGACCCACTCGGCGCCGGGGTGCGCCCGCCCATAGGACTCGATCCGCCGCAGGTACTCGTCGACGCTCGTGGTGCCGCTCAGGTCACACTGCCCGAGCTCGACCCCGCCGGTGACGGCGTGCACGTGCGCGTCCTGGAATCCGGGCAGCAGCAGGCGCCCCCGCAGCTCCACCACCTCGGTCCGGGCGGTCGCCAGCTCCCGGACGTCGTCCCCGCCCACCGCGGCGATCCGGCCGTCGCGGACCAGCAGCGCGTCCCCGGTCGTACCGAAGAGATGTCCGCCCGTGAAAAGCGTATCCATGCAGGTCATAATCGCATCGCGGACGCCCGGCCGGGTTGACTAGTGTCGATGTCGTGGAGACCACTGAATTGGGGCGCACCGGGCAGCGCGTGAGCGCGATCGCCCTCGGCGCGATGCAGATGGGCGGCGTGACCAGCGAGGCCGACTCCGTCCACATCCTCGGCCGCTTCCTCGACGAGGGCGGCACCTTCATCGACACGGCCGACTGCTACGAGTGGTGGCGCCGGCCCGGCAGCCGCGGCGGCGAGAGCGAGGAGTTGCTCGGCCGCTGGCTCGCGAAGGACGGCCGCCGCGACAAGGTCTTCCTCGCCACCAAGGGCAGCGCGCTGCCCGCCGCGTCGCCCGACCTCTGGGACGCTGACGGCGAGCCCGACTGGGACCTGGCCAACCGCACCTTCGCCGGCGCCGGCGCGCAGACGCTGCGGGACGCCCTCGACGGCAGCCTGCGCCGGCTCGGCACCGACCACGTGGACCTCTATTACATCCACGTCGACGACCGCCGGACCCCGCTCGAGGAGACCCTGGAGACCCTGGCCGGCTTCGTGCAAGCGGGCAAGGTCCGCTACCTCGGCTGGTCCAACGTACGCACGTGGCGGCTCGAGAAGATCCGCCGCCTGTGCGAGCGGAACGGCTGGCCCCTTCCGGTCGCCGTCCAGCAGGAATACACGTACCTGCGGCTGCGTGGCGGCGCCGACACGCCCTCCGTGGCCACCGCCGAGCAGCTCGACTATCTGGCCGAGCACGGCGACCAGACCCTGGTGTCCTACTCCCCCATCCTCAAGGGCGTCTACGACGACCCGGCCAAGCGCACCGGCCACTGGGCGATGGAGAAGTACGCCGGCCCCGACTCCGAGGCCCGCCTCGCCGTCCTGACCGAGATCGCCGCCGAGCTGGCCGTCACCCCGAACCAGCTGGTCCTCGCCTGGCTCCTGCACCACACGAGCCCGCGCGTCGTCCCGCTGATCGGCCCGCGCACTCCCGAGCAGTTCGAGGCCGCCCTCCCGGCCCTGCACATCAAACTCACCGACGACCAGTTCACCCGCCTCACCGCCGCCGGCGTCTGACCCGCCCGCCCTCCGTCCCGCCGTCCCGCCCCTCCGCCTCGTCACGGCCGGAGGGGCGTCTCACCTTGCTCCTACTCGTAGCGGTATTTCAGGGCGTCGGCCTCGGTCTGCTGGATGTCGGCGATCGTCAGGCCGGGCCGGCGCAGCTGGGCCAGGGTGACCTCGGCCGAGGTCGGCTGGGCCTCGGCCGGCAGCCACCGGTCCGGCTGCCAGACCGCGCCGCGCATCAGGGACTTCGGGCAGTGGGGATACACCTCGTCGATGCCCAGCACCAGTGCGCTGGCCGGGGGCTTGCCGACCGCGGTCAGCCGGGACAGCAGCTCCGGGCGGGTGGAGACGCAGGCCCGGCCGTTCATGCGCAGGGTCGTGGTGCGGCCCGGGATGACGAAGAGCAGGCCGGCCCGGCCGGTCGCGATGACGTTCTGCCAGGTGTCCAGGCGCTTGTTGCCGGTCGCGTCCGGGATCGCGACCGTGCGCGCGTCGAGGACCGTGACGAAGCCGGCGGGGCCGCCGCGCGGGGAGACGTCGCAGTTGCCGTCGGCGTCGGTGCTGGCGATCAGGACGAGCGAGGCACAGGCGACCAGCCGGCGGGTCTGCTCGGTGAGCTCGGTCATCTGCTTGCGGACGGCGTTGTCGTTGGGGAGCGCGTAGATCCGGCGCAGCGCCTCCTGGTCGGGCACTGCATCCTCGCGCAGGGAGTCGAACGCACTGGCGGTGAGAACGGGATCCATGCACCGACTCTACGGGCGCGGGCATACTTGATCGCCGATGTATCGGAGGCGGAGTATGCGGATCTGGCGACGGCCCGAGCTGTGGTGGCGGGTGCTGATCGTGGTGGCGGGCGTCACCGGGCTGTGGGCCGGGGACAGCCGGATCGTCTACTACACGACCCAGAGCAACCTGGTCGTGGCCGTCTACTTCGGCGCGGCCGTCTACTGGATGGTCCGCCGCAACGAGACCGTGGTCGCGGCGCCGCGGCTGCGGGGCCCGGTGACCGCGTGGATCCTCGTGACCGGGCTGGTGGCGCACTTCCTGCTCAACGACGGCGCCAACCCGTTCCCGGGGCTGGTGCACGGTGCTCCGGCCGAGGTGCTGGCCGAGCGGTCGACGTTCCTGGTCCACTACGTGGTGCCGGTCATGGTGCTGGCCGACTGGGTGATGTTCGGGCCGCGGCGGGTGTCGGCCTGGCGCGAGCTGCCCGCGTGGTTGCTCTTCCCGCTCGGGTACGGCCTCCTCTCCGAGCTCCGCGCCGCGGTGCTGCCCGCGGCGACGACCCGCTATCCGTACTTCTTCCTCGACCCGGCCGGCCAGGGCTACGGGGGCGTGGCGCTGTGGATGCTCGCCCTCGGCCTCGGCATTTATGTCCTCGGCGCCGTCCTCCTGGGTCTCGACCGCGCCCTGTCCAAGCCCGCCGCCGCCCCCGAGCCGAGCCCGGTGACCACCCCGACCGCCGCCCCCGAGCCGCGCCCGGCGACTGCCGACCCTGAGCCGCGCGCCTCGACCGCCCCGGCCCCCGCCGAAAAGAGCTTGTAACGAATCCAGGAATGGACTGACCGCACCCCATCGTGCAAGTATTGGATCCAATCTTGCAGCTGATGGATACGGGAGGTGGGCCGTGCTCAAGCCCGAGGACACCGAGCGGGTGACCCGCACCGGCCCCGGCACGCCGCTCGGCCAGCTGATGCGGGCCTACTGGCAGCCCGCCGCGCTGGTGTCCGAGATGCCGCCCGAGCGCCCGGTCAAGCCGGTCCGCCTGATGAGCGAGGACCTGGTCCTCTTCCGGCGCGACGACGGGGGCTGGGCACTGGTCGGCCGCTTCTGCGCGCACCGCGGGGTCGACCTGGCCTATGGGAGGCACGAGGACGGCGGCCTGCGCTGCCTCTATCACGGCTGGCTCTACGGGCCGGACGGCCGCTGCCGGGAGCAGCCCGCCGAGCCCGCGCACAGCCGGTTCGCCGACAAGATCACGATCCCGAGCTACCCGTGCGTCGAGCGCAACGGCATCGTCTTCGCCTACCTGGGCGACGGGGAGCCGCCGCCCTTCCCGCACTACGACGCGTTCCTGGCCCCGGAGGAATACACCTTCGCCTTCAAGGGCCTGTGGGAGTGCAACTGGCTGCAGGGCGTGGAGGGCGGCATCGACCCGTCCCACGTCAGCTTCCTGCACAAGTTCATCGAGGAAGACCCCCGCGAGGTGTACGGGCAGCAGTTCAGCGAGATCGTCGAAGGCACCGGCAAGAAGCTGTCGATGCTCGTCGGCGACAGCAACCGCCCCGACATCGAGGTGGAGACGGCCGACCACGGGCTGCGCGTCTATGCGATCCGGCAGCTGACCGAGGAGGTGCGCCACGTGCGCATCACCAACCTCGTGTTCCCGAACGCGTTCGTGGTGCCCTTCGGCAACTCCAAGGTGTTCATCCAGTGGCACGTGCCGATCGACGACGAGAACCACTACTGGTACATGATCTGGTACGACTTCGCCGAGGAGACCGACAAGGCGACCCTGCTCGAGCAGCGGCTCAAGGAAGTCTCGCTGCCTGATTACCGGCCGCTGCGCAACCGCTCGAACAACTGGGGCTACGACCCGGCCGAGCAGCGCGATCTCACGTACACGGGAATGGGTCTGGACATCAACGTCCACGACCAGTGGGCCGTGGAGAGCATGGGGCGGATCCAGGACCGCACGACCGAGCGGCTCGGCGTCTCCGACCGCGCGGTCACGGCCAACCGGCGGATGCTGCTCAAGGCGATCGAGGCGTTCGAGGCCGGCGGCTCGATCCCGGCCCGCGCGGTGGATGCGACCACGGCCGCGGCGCTGACCGGGCCGCTCGCCGTGGATACCGTCGCGCCCACCGAGACGTGGGAGCAGACGTGGCGTCAGCGCGAGAACGAGCGCCGGCAGAAGTCCCCCTGGGCGGCCACGGATGCCTAGCACCGACGAGCGGGACATCGCCGAGGGCGGCGGGGGCTGGAACGCCCGGCCGCTGCTCGCCGCCGACCGGGGCGGCTTCGTCGACCGGCACGACCTGTGGACGCAGGCCCAGTTCGCGGCGGCCGGGCAGCTGCGCCGGGTCGTCGACGAGCTCGGGCTGGAGCTGGTCCGCTTCTCGTTCGCCGATCAGCACGGGGTGCTGCACGGCAAGACGCTGACCCGGGCCGCTTTGCCCGGCGCCCTGCGCTCCGGCGTGACCGCGCCCAGCTCGCTGCTGCTCAAGGACACGTCCGGGCGCTCGGCGTTCGGGGTGTTCAGCGCGGACACCGGCGTGGGCGTGGAGGGCTTCTCCGGCGCCGGCGACATCGTGCTGGTCCCGGACCCGACGACGTTCCGCGTGCTGCCGTGGGCGCCGAAGACCGGATGGATCCTCTGCGACCTGCGCTTCCCCGACGGCTCGCCGGTGCCGTTCTGCGGGCGGAGCATCCTGCGCCGGCAGCTCGAGCGGCTGCGCGAGACCGGCCTGGCGATGACCGTCGGCGTCGAGCTGGAGTTCCACGTCTTCCGCGACACCGAGGGCGCGCTGACCGACGACCGCACCGGCATGCCGGGCACGCCGGGCCGGGCGCCGCTGGTGGGCCCGGTCAGCACCGGCTCGCAGCTGCTGCTGGAGGAGGGACTGGATCGCGTCGACGACCTCGTGCACACCTTCCACCGCGGGCTGCATGCGCTGGATCTGCCGCTGCGCTCGGTCGAGCTGGAGTTCGGTCCCAACCAGCTGGAGATCACGCTGCAGGCGGCCGACGCGGCCCGGGCGGCGGACGACGTCATCCTGACCCGTTCGGCGATCCGGCAGCTGGCCCGGCGCACCGGGCACCACGCGACCTTCATGGCCCGGCCGGCCGGGGCGAACGGCGCCTCCGCGGGCTGGCACCTGCACCAGTCGCTGCGCGATGTGCGTACGGGGGAAGCGGTCTTCGACGGCGACAGCGCGGCTTTCGGCGGGATGAGCGACACCGCCCGGCACTATCTGGCCGGTCTGCTCGCCCACGCGCCCGCCGCGACCGCGTTCACCACGCCGACCGTCAACGGCTACAAGCGCTACCGCGCCTTCTCCCTCGCGCCGGACCGGATCTGCTGGGGCGCCGACAACAAGGGCGCGATGGTCCGGGTGGTCGGCGGCGGTCAGGACACGGGCGTACGCCTGGAGAACCGCGGTGGCGAGCCGGCCGCCAACCCGTACCTCTACATCGCGTCGCAGGTCGTCAGCGGCCTGGACGGCCTGGCCCGCAAGCTGGATCCGCCCGCCCCGGTGACGGATCCCTACGCGACCGCCGCGGACCGGCTGCCGGCCAGTCTCGCCGAGGCGGTGACCGCGCTGGAGGCCGACCCCGTTTTCGGCGAAGCGCTCGGCCCCGAGGTGGTGGCGTGGTACGCCCACCTCAAGCGCGACGAGTTCGCCCGTTACCTCGCCCACGTATCCGATTGGGAGCAGCGTGAATACTTCGATCTCTTCTGAGGAGCCGTTCCTGATCGACGGCGAGTGGATCGCGCCGGGCCCGCGGCCCACGTTCCCCGTGCTCGATCCGGCCAGTGGCGAAGTGCTCACGCGCGTGGCCCAGGCGGACGCCGCGGACGTCGACGCCGCCGTGGCCGCCGCCGCCCGGGCCCACGCCGACCGGCGCTGGAGCGGTCTCGCCCCGCTGGAGCGCACCCGGATCCTGAGCCGCATCGCCGACCTCGTCGAGGAGAATCTCGAGGAGCTGGCCGTGCTGGAGACGCGGGACAACGGCAAGCCGATCGAGCGGTCGCGAGCCGACACGCTGTTCAGCGCCAAGGACTTCCGGCACTTCGCGGGTGCCCCGAGCCGGCTGACCGGCACCGTGACCCCGATCGACGGCGGCGCGCACCACGTCTACACGGTCCTCGAGCCGGTGGGCGTGGTCGCGCTGATCCTGCCGTGGAACTTCCCGATCATGACGGCTGCGCACAAGCTCGCCCCGGCGCTCGCCGCGGGCTGCACGGTCGTGGTCAAGCCGGCCGAGCAGACGCCGCTGACCATGCTGCGCCTGGCCGCGCTGTGCGAGGAGGCCGGGCTGCCCGCCGGCGTGCTCAACGTGCTCACCGGCGACGGCGAGGTCGGTGCCGCGCTCGTCGCGCACCCCGGTGTGGCCAAGGTGTCCTTCACGGGATCCACCGAGGTCGGCCGTCGCGTCATGGCCTCGGCCGCCGCGACCACCAAGCGGCTCACCCTCGAGCTGGGCGGCAAGAGCCCGAACATCGTCTTCGCGGACGCCGACCTGGACGCGGCCGTCGCGACCGCCATGCGCGCGTCGTTCGGGCACTCCGGCCAGATGTGTACGGCCGGCAGCCGCCTGCTGGTCCAGAAGTCCATCGCCGGCGAGATGCACGAGCGCCTGATCGCCGCGACGCGAAAGGTGCCCGTGGGCAACGGGCTCGACGGCGGCGTCTCGGTCGGCCCGCTGGTCTCCGAGGAGCAACGGCAGATCGTGCTCGGCTACATCGCCCAGGGTGTCGAGGAGGGCGCGACCCTGGCTGCGGGCGGCGACGTGCCGGACCGCCCGGGCTACTTCGTGTCCCCCACACTGTTCACCGGGGTCACCAACGACATGACCATCGCCCGCGAGGAGATCTTCGGCCCGGTGGCGGGCGTGATCACCTTCGAGGACGAGGCCGAGGCGCTCGCGATCGCCAACGACACCGCCTACGGGCTCGCGGCCGGCGTGTGGACGCGCGACCTGGCCCGGGCGCACCGGATGGCGGCCGCGCTGCACGTCGGAACGGTCTGGGTGAACACGTACAACATCTTCGACCCGGCCCTGTCCTTCGGCGGCGTGGGCGACTCCGGCCTCGGCCGCGACCTCGGCGACGAGGCGCTCACGTCCTTCTGCGAGTCCAAGGGCGTGGTGATCGCCCTGTGAGCGCAACCCCCGCGGAGAGCCCGCCGAGCGCCGCCGCCGGCATCCCGTTCGCGGCCGGCGGGATCCCGTCGGCCGGACTCGACGTCCCGGCGTTGCGGGAGGCCACGCTCGGGATGCGGCACGCGCGACACCTCAACGCCGCGGGGGCTTCCCTGCCCAGCGAGGCCGTCCTGCGCACGGTCGTCGAGCACCTGGAGCTCGAGGCGCGCATGGGCGGCTACGAGGCGGCGGAGGCGGCCCGCGAGCGCCACGACGCCGTCTACGCCAAGGCGGCCCGGCTGATCGGCGCCCGGCCCGAGGACATCGCGCTGGTCGAGAGCGCCACCGTCGCCTGGCACCGCGCCCTGGACGCGCTGGCCCTGCCCGCGGGCAGCCGGGTGCTCGCCGCCGCGTCCAGCTATGTCAGCTCGGCCATGCATCTGCTCGACCGCGCCCGCCGCGACGGCGTCACGGTCGAGGTGCTGCCGGTCGACGCGACCGGGGGCACCGACCTGGACACGCTGGAGCAATGCCTGCGCACCCCCGCCGCCCTGGTCACGGTCGCCCACGTGCCGACCTCGTCGGGCCTGGTCGAGCCCGTGGAGCGGATCGGCGCGCTCACCCGGGCGGCCGGCGTGCCACTGCTGCTCGACGCGACCCAGTCGCTGGGCCAGATCCCGCTGGACGTCACCACGGCTGAGGTCGACATCGCCATGGGTACGGGCCGCAAGTTCCTGCGCGCCCCCCGCGGCACCGGGCTGCTCTACGTCAGCGCCGCGATGCGCGAGCGGATGCACCCCGTCTTCCCCGACGTGCGCGGCGCGACGTGGTCCGGGGACCGCCGGGTGGAGGTCGGCCCGGATGCCCGCCGCTACGAGACCTGGGAAGCCGCTCATGCGTTGCGCCTCGGGCTCGGGGTGGCCCTGGACGAGGCGCTGGCGCTGGGCGTGCCGGCCATCCACGCGTACGTCTCCGGGCTCGCCGCCCGGCTGCGCGCGGTCCTGGCCGGTCTGCCGGGGATCCAGTTGACCGATCCGGCGGCGTCGCCGAGCGGGATCGTGACCTTCCGGCGCGAGGGCGAGCAGCCGCGCGACACCGTGCTGCGCCTGCGCGCGGCGGGCGTGCACGTCACCAGCGTCCCGGCCAGCCACGGCCAGTGGGACCTGGGCCGGCGCGGGATCGACGCGGTGGTGCGGGCGTCGGTGCACGTCTACAACGACGAGACCGATCTCGACGCCCTCGTGGCGGCACTGACCGGGACCGAGCGGGAAGGGGGCCGGCACGCATGGGCGGCAGCACCCACTCTGACGTGATCGTGATCGGCGCCGGGATCCACGGCAGCGCGGCGACGTGGCAGCTCGCCCGGCGCGGGATCCGCGTGACGCAGCTCGACCGGCACCCCGACGGGCACACCGAGGGGTCGTCGCACGGGCACACGCGGATGATCCGCCGGTCGTACCCGTCGGCGTTCTGGGACGGGCTGGTCGACCGGGCGTACCGGGCATGGGATCAGCTGAGCACCGCCGCGGGCACGCCGCTGGTGACCCGTACCGGTGGCCTCTACGCCCGCTCGGACGGCGACCCGGGCCTGCGCAGCCCGCACGGCCGGACCATGGGCCACGAGGAGGCGTCGCTGATCTTCCCCGGGCTGCGCCTGGGCGACGGCTGGACCGCGCACTACGACCCGGAGGCCGGCGTCATCGACGCGGCCGCCGCCCTCACGACGCTGCGCGAGCTGGCCCGCGCCGAGGGTGCCGACCGGCGCACCGGCGTCGCCGTGACCTCCTGGCGCACCGACGGCGCGGGCGTGCGGGTCGTCACCGGGGACGGCGAGCTGACCGCCGACCGCCTGATCGTGTGCGCCGGCCCGTGGACGGGTGAGCTGTTGCCGCAGTTCGCGTCCCTGCTGACCGTGCAGCGGATCATCACGATCAACCTGGGCGCCCGCGACCCCGAACTGGTGGGTGCACCCGGCCTGGGTGCCTTCTCGGTGGCGATCCCGGACGTCGGGCTGCTCTTCGGCATCCCGGCCATCCACGGCGACGCGCTGAAGGTGGGCCTGGAGCCGGGTCCGGACGACGGCATGACGCGGACGCAATGGGCGCCCGGGCGGGCGGAGATCGACCGGCTGGCGGCCCTGGCTGCGCCGTTCCTGCCCGGCGTGGACGGATCGGTGGTGGACTCGGTGGCGTGCCGTTACACGATGGCGCCGCGCAACCGCTTCGCGATCGGCGAGCTGCCCGGCACGCCGCAGGTGCTCGTCGGCGCGGCCTGCTCGGGGCACGGCTTCAAGTTCGGCCCGGCCGTGGGCGAGGCGCTGGCCGACCTGGCGACCGGCGTCGAGCGCCCCGACCTCGACGGCCACAGCCCCACCGCGATGGGCGTCACCCCGTGACGACCGAAGCGAGGCAGCCACAGCCCGGCCGCCCTGAGCGTCAGCCCGTGACGACCGGAGCGAGGCAGCCACCGCCCGGCCGCCCCGGACGTCACCCCGTGACGACCGAAGCGAGCCGGCCACAGTCCGGCCGCCCTGAGCGTCAGCCCTTGAAGACCGTGGCGGAGCGGCGCTCGTACCACCGGGCCAGCTGCTCCCCCGCGCTGAGCACGTGCGCCCGCATCTCGCGGCGCGCGGTCTCGGCGTCCTCGGCCTCCAGCGCGGCGATGATCCGCTCGTGCTCGTGGAAGTTGTCCTCCCGGTGGCGCGGGTTGTCCTGCAGCACCAGCGCGGACACGTTGCGCGGGAAGGCCTCGTTGATCTCTCTGATCACCTTGGCCAGCCGCTCGTTGCCCGCGACGCCGTGGATCAGCGTGTGGAACTCGTCGTTGGCGGCCGTGCTGGAGCCCGCGGACAGGATCGCGCCCGGGCGCACCGCGTCGTTGGCGCGGCGCAGCTCCCGGAGGCCGTCGCCGGTGATCCGGGAGACCGCCCGCTCGCAGGCCATGCCCTCCAGCTCGGCGCGCACCTCATATGTCTCCCGGACGTCCCAGGGCGCCGGCACGCGCACGACCGCGCCGCGGCGCGGCATCACCTCGATGAGGCCGCCGGCCTGCAGCTGGCGCAGCGCTTCGCGGACCGGGGTGCGGCTGATGCCCAGGGACTTGGCCAAGTCGTCCTGGCGCAGCTGGGCACCGATCGGGATCTCTCCGGACATGATCCGGGCCCGGATCTCGGCGGCGGTGTCATCGACAAGCGCGCTGGCAGAAGGCTTTGCCATGGGGGTCCATCCAAAGTGGGGATCGAAGGTGCCAGCACGATAACAACACTCCGCGCAAGATCTTTGGATCCTTGGATCCAATGACTATTCCGTTGGATCCCAATCTACCGTACGTTGCAGACAGCCGGAACACCGCGAATGCGGGAACGGGAGGGAAACGCCTGTGAACTGCCATCCGACCGAAGCGACCGGCCCGACCGAGCGCACGCACCCGCTCGACCCGGTGAGCGCCGCCGAGATCGATGTGGCGATCGCCACCGCTCGCGCTGACGGCCGTCTCGGCGAGCGGACCCGTTTCTGGGGCGTCTATCTCGACGAGGACCACGCCCGCCAGGTCGTCGCCGGCACCGCACCGGCCGGCGAGGTCAAGGTGAGCATCGTCGCCATGGACCACAGCGGTGCCGCCGCGTGGGAGATCGACATCCTGCTCGGCGCCGAGCCGCGCTGCCTCGACTGGCGCCCGATCGATCCGCGCCGCCCCGGCATCACCTCCGACGAGGCCCGGGCCGCCGCCGCGGCGTGCCGGGAGAGCCCGCTCTTCCGCGAGGCCCTTGCCAGGCGCGGCATCCACGACGTCTCGCTGGTCATGATCGACGCCGAGTCGATGGGCGGCTTCGAGCCGGAGAAGTACCGCGACCGCCGCGTCACGTGGGGCACGGTCTGGCACCGCACGACCGAGGGCGACAACGGCTACGCCCGCCCGGTGCAGGGCGTCGTGCCGATCATCGACATGCACACGATGGAGGTCCTCGAGGTCGAGGATCACGGCGTCGTCCCGCTGTCGGAGGAGGCCGGCCCGATCGAGCGTGGCGCGTGGGGCCCCGACCGCGACGGCCTCAAGGCCCTCGACGTGGTGCAGGAGGACGGCCCGAGCTTCACCGTCGACGGCTGGCAGGTCGACTGGCAGGGCTGGAAGTTCCGGGTCGGCTTCACCCATCGCGAGGGCCTGGTCCTCTACGACCTGGAGTTCCTGGGCCGCCCGATCCTCAAGCGCGCCGCCTGCAACGAGATGTACGTGCCGTACCTCGACAGCAACTCCACCCAGTACCGCAAGAACTTCTTCGACTGGGGCGAGTACGGCGCCGGCCCGCTCACCAACTCGCTCGCACTCGGCTGCGACTGCCTCGGCGTCATCCGCTACTTCGACGCGACCGTGCTCGGGGGCTACGGCGAGCCGACGGTCATCCCGCAGGCGATCTGCATGCACGAGGAGGACGCCGGGATCCTCTGGAAGCACAACGATCTGCGCCGCGGCGTCAGCGAGGTGCGCCGGGCGCGCCGGCTGATCATCAGCAACTTCCAGACCGTCGCGAACTACGACTACGGCTTCTTCTGGTCGCTGTGGCAGGACGGCCGGATCGAGCTGGAGGTCAAGCTCACCGGCATGCTCTCGGCCTCCGGGATCAACGACGGCGACGAGGCCCCGTACGGGCGGGTGGTGTCGAGCCGCGTGCAGACGCCCACCCACCAGCACTACTTCGGCCTGCGCCTGGACACGGCGGTCGACGGCGAGCTCAACCGGCTCGTCGAGGAGCACGCGGAGGCGGAGACCGATCCGGCCCTCAACCCCTACGGCAACGCCGTCCGCGCCGTACGCACCCCGCTCGTCAAGGAGTCCGAGGCGGCGCAGCGCGTGGATCCGTCCGTCGCCCGCCACTGGCGCATCGAGAGCGCCGACAAGACCAACCGTTACGGCGAGCCGACCGCCTACCGGCTGCAGATCAAGAACACGACGCGCTCCTTCGGGCTGCCGGACTCGGTGATGCACCGCCGCGCGCCCTTCACCCACCAGCACCTGTGGGCGACCCCGTACGACCCGGCGGAGCAGTTCGTCGGCGGGCAGTACCCGAACCACGCCGAGCCCGGCGAGGACGGCGTCCACGTGTGGCAGCGGCAGGACCGGTCGATCGACGGCGTACCGCTGGTGCTGTGGCCCGTCCTCGGCGTGCATCACGTGCCGCGCCCGGAGCAGTGGCCGGTCATGCCGGTCGAGTCGATCCACCTGGCCCTCGAACCGGACGGCTTCTTCGACCGGAATCCCGCCCTCGACATCCCGGATCCCGCCGCGGCGGGCGGCGAGGGCAGCTCCTGCTGTTCGTAACACCCGGATAGGCCCTGGTCACAGGGCCTATCCACAGGCTATGTAACGCGACCTTCACACATGTGACACGCGACCGCGACGGCCCGTTGCCACGATGCATTGGATCCAATTTACAAGAAATCTCATCCCATAGTCCGAACGCTGGATGTAGGAGTCGCCCCGATGACGGATTCCCTCGCAACCCGTTCCTTCTCCCGACGATCCATCCTGCGCGGCGGCGCCCTGCTCGGCATGGGCGCCGGGTTCGGCCTCACCGGCCTGCTGAGCGCCTGCGGCGTGGCCGCCGACGACGACGCCGACGCGAACGGCGGCCGCAGCGGCGGCACCCTCACCCTCGCGGTCGACGGCACCAGCGCGGTCATCGACCCGGCCTTCTACACCACCCTCGGCGACTGGATGGCCGTCGACTGCGTGATGCGCGGCCTGACCTTCATCTCCTTCGACTCCAACGACCCGCAGGCCGACCTCGCCGAGAGCTGGACCATCTCCGATGACAAGCTGACCTACACGTTCAAGCTGCGCTCGGGCGTGAAGTTCCACGACGGCACCGACTTCACCTCGGCCGACGTGCTCGCCAGCCTGGGCCGGCAGTTCGACGAGAACGACAAGACGCTGCCTGACGGCGCCTCCCGGCCACTCAACAGCCTCGGCAAGAACGTCGCGAGCCTGACGGCGCCGGACGCCGCCACGGTCGTGCTGACGCTCAAGTCGCCCGACGCCACGGTGCTCGCCCGGCTGTCCGACATCGGCGGGCGCATCATCAGCAAGGCCGCGCTCGACAAGTACGGCAAGGACATCGGCAAGAACCCGGTCGGCACGGGCCCGTTCAAGTTCTCGGCGGCCACCAGCGGGCAGTCGGTGACCCTGGAGGCCTTCGACGGCTTCCGGCTCGGCCGGCCCCCGATCGACCGCCTGGTGCTCCAGCAGGTGCAGGACCCCTCGACCATCGTCAGCTCGCTGATCTCCGGCGACATCGGCGGTACGCAGTTCGCGCCGTACTCCGCGCTCGAACAGCTGAGGAAGAACGACGCCGTCACGGTGCACGACACCCCGTACAGCTTCGACGCGATCATGCTCATCGACGCGCGCCGGATCAAGGAACTGGACGTCCGCAAGGCCATCAACCTGGCGGTCGACCGCAACGCGATCCTCCAGCAGGCCTTCTTCGGCGCCGGGGCGCTGCCGGTCGGATACACGATTCCGCCCTCGCAGCCCTGCCACGACCCGAGCCTGGCCGACCTGAGCACGCAGAACCTCGACGAGGCCAAGCGGCTGATCCAGGCGGCCGGCGCGACCGGGCGTACGGTGCACCTGATGGCCGCCAGCGACAGCTGGCACCCGAAGGCGGCCCAGATCGTCGCGCAGAACCTCACCGACATCGGGCTCAAGGTCGTCACCGAGTCGGTGGATCCCGCGAGCTACTTCGGCCGCATCGCCGACGCCGGGGACGCGTCGCACGACCTGATGATCTGGGAGCGCAACTCCTACGTGCCCGACCCGGACAACATGATCGGCTCGATGGGCCTGCCGACCGGCGTCTACGGCGACTTCGCCACCGGCTTCGGCACGCTCGACGGCTCGGCGGACTACGCCACGCTGCTCACCGAGGCGAAGAACCTGCCCAACGGCGACGAGCGGACCGCGAAATACACGGAGATCCAGCGCTCGTACGCCGAGAAGTACATGGTGCTCTCGATGCTGGCGTATTCCTGCAACCCGGTGGTCACCGGGTCGAAGGTGGAAGGCGTGAACGTCCCCGCCCTCGGCAGCCACCGGTGCTTCATGGAGAAGGCGAGTGTCTGAGCAAGCCCTGCGCTCGCGGCCGGCACCGGCCGGGCGGCTGCGGACCGCGTACGCGCGGCGCCGGGTCGCCCGGTCGGCGCTGGCCGCCGTCTCGTGGACCGTCGTGGCGCTCTTCGTCCTGATCGCGCTCGTGGGTCCGTTTCTCGCCGGCGCGGATCCGGCCCGGCAGACCGCGGATGCGATGCTGCCCTTCGGCTCACCCGGGCATCTGCTCGGCACCGACGACCTGGGCCGCGACATGCTCGCCCGGATGGTCTACGGGGCCCGGCCGCTGCTGCTGGTCGCGTTCCTGTCCACGGCGCTCGCGGCGGCGCTCGGCGTGGCGACGGGACTGGTCGCGGGCTACTACGGCGGCAAGGTCGAGTGGATCCTGATGCGCGTCATGGACCTGGCGCTGGCCTTCCCGTCGATGCTGCTGATCATCCTGATCGTGGCGGCGTGGCGGCCGGGCGTACCCAGTCTGGTGGTCGGGGTCGGCGTCTCGCTGGCGCCCGGGCTCGCCCGCCTGACCCGCGCCCTCGCCGCCCGGGAGGCCGGCCGCGACTACGTGCTCGCCGCGCGTCTCGGCGGCACCCGGGCGCCGCGCGTCATGGCCCAGGAAGTGTTGCCGAACATCGCCGGCCCGCTGCTGGCCCAGGTCGTGATGACCCTGTCGGTGGCGGCCGGGTTCGCCGCGGGCCTGTCCTACCTCGGGCTCGGGATCCAGCCGCCGACGCCGGACTGGGGCTACATGGTCCAGGCCGCGCAGGAGTTCCTCTACACCGCGCCCCGGCTGGTGGTGCTGCCCGCCGCCGCCACCCTGATCTTCGTCGTGGCCTGCAACTTCGCCGGCGACGACCTGCGGGACGCCCTCGACCCCCGGGGTTCACGATGACTGTCACACCCGTAGCACCCGTCGCCGTGCGGCCCTCGCTGCGGCAGCGCCTCGGCACGCCGTGGCTGATCGTGCGGCGGCTGCTGGCCGTACCCGTGGTGCTGTTCTTTCTCGCCGGCATCGTCTTCGTGGCCATGCGGCTGCTGCCGGGATCCCCCGCGACCTCGCTGGCCGCGGGCGGCGCGAGCGGCGACACCAGCGCCGCCGAGATCACCCGCAACCAGGCGCGCATCAACGAGGCGCTCGGCCTCGACCAGTCGCTGGCCCATCAGTACGGCGACTTCCTGCACAGCCTCGTGACGTTCGACCTGGGCTCGTCGTTCTTCGGCGGCACCAAGGTGACGAGCCTGCTGGGGGGATCCTTGCCGGCGACCATCGAGCTGACCGTGGCGGCGATGCTCATCGCCGTGGGGCTGGGCCTGGTCACCGGCGTCATCGCCGCGCTGCGCAAGGACACGTGGGTCGACAGCTCCATCCGTACGGCCGGGACCATCGGTTTCTCGCTCCCGTGGTTCGCGCTCGGCGTGCTCGCGGTGGTCGTCTTCGGCGTCTGGCTCGGCTGGCTGCCGGTCATCGGGCGGTTGCCGAACCAGCTGGACTACAAGCCGTTCACCAACTTCGTGCTCCTGGATGCGATCCTGCAGAACCGGCCCGAGCTCGTGTGGCCGTGGATCCAGCACCTGATCCTGCCCGCGACCACGCTCGCGCTGTCGATGGCCGGGTTCATCACGCGGATCGTCCGGGCGTCGGTGCTCGAGGTGCTGGGCGACGACTTCGTGCGTACGGCGCGGATGAAGGGCCTGTCCGGCGGGCAGATCCTGCGCCGGCACGTGCTGCGCAACTCGTCGCTGCCCATCGTCACGGTCCTGGGCCTGCAGTTCGGCTCGCTGCTGGGCGGATCCGTCATCACCGAGACCGTCTTCAGCTATCCCGGCGTCGGCAACCAGCTCGTCAACGCCATCCTGCAGCGCGACTATCCCGTGGTGCAGGGCGCCGCGCTGGCCATCGCGCTGCTGTTCGTCCTGGTCAACGTCGTCGTCGACCTGCTCTATCTCGTGCTCGACCCCCGGCTCCGGAAGGCCTAAGTATGAATATCGTTCTTGTACACGGCGCCGGCGGCACCCCCGTCACCTGGACCGAAGTGGCACCCCTGCTGCGCGACGCCGGCCACGAGGTCGTCACGGTCACCAACCCGATGACCTCGCTCGAGGACGACGTCGCCACCACGGTCGCCGCGATCCGTGCGCTGGGCACGCCGGTGGTGCTGGTCGGGCACTCGTACGGCGGAGCGGTCATCACCGGCGCGGGGCGCGAGCCGGGCGTCGAAGCGCTGGTCTACGTGGCCGCCTTCGCCCCGGAGGAGGGCGAGACCGTCAACGGCATCGTCTCGGCCTATCCGCCCGCCGAGGTGTCCAAGTTCATGAAGCGTGGACCCGACGGCGAGTGGTGGTCGGACCACTCCGAGGAGTACTACGCGGAGATCGCCTGGGACCTGGCCCCCTCGCAGCGCCGCGCCTGGAACGAGGAGTCACGCGAGGTCTCGAACCTCATCTACACCCAGGCGACCGGCGTCCCGGCCTGGCGCACCGTGCCGGCGTTCTACCTCGTGGCCGCCGACGACAAGACGCTGCGCCCCGAGATCCAGCGCGACATGTCGGCGCGGGCGCGGATGACCGTCGAGGAGATCGAGGGCAGCCACTTCACCCCGCGCGTGCACCCCGAAGCGGTCGTGGCCTTCATCGAGAAGGCCGTCGCCGCATGACTGCCGCCGCCGAGCCGCTGCTCTCCATCCGGGGGCTGCGGGTCGAGTTCGACGTGCCGGGCGGCCGGCTGCCCGCGGTCGGCGGCATCGACCTCGACCTGGGCGCGGGCGAGGTGGTCGCGATCGTCGGTGAATCCGGATCCGGCAAGTCCGCACTCAGCATGAGCCTCGTGGGACTCAATCGCGGCCCGCGCGCCCACATCACCGGGACGGCGATGCTGCACGGCACCGACCTGATCGCCGCGAGCGAGGAGAAGCTGCGGAGTGTCCGGGGCAAGGACGTCGCCGTGGTCTTCCAGGACGCGCTGGCCGCCCTCAACCCCACGCAGAAGGTCGGCGCGCAGATCTCCGAGATGCTGCGCACGCATCAGAAGCTGTCGCGCAAGGCGGCCTGGGCGCGGTCGGTGGAGCTGCTGCGCGAGGTAGGCATCGCGAACCCGGAGCAGCGCGCGAAGGCCTACCCCCATCAGTTGTCCGGCGGCATGCGGCAGCGCGTGATGATCGCGATCGGGCTGGCCAACGAGCCGGGCGTGCTCATCGCCGACGAGCCGACGACCGCGCTCGACGTGACGATCCAGGCGCAGGTGCTGCGGCTGCTCAAGCGGCTCCAGACCGACCACGGCACCACGATCGTGCTCATCACGCACGACCTGGGCGTCGTGGCCGAGGTCGCCGACCGGGTCGCCGTCATGTACGCGGGGCGGATCGTCGAGCAGGGCTCGCGCGACCAGGTGCTCTTCGCGCCCCAGCATCCGTACACGAAGGCCCTGCTCTCCTCGGTGCCGCGCATCGACGGCCCGGCGCAGGACCGCCTGCCGGCCATCGCGGGCAGCCCCCTGACCGGCGTGACGCGCCCGCCCGGCTGCGCCTTCGCCCCGCGCTGCGCGTTCACCCACGAGGCCTGCCTGCCCGCGCCGCCGGCTCTCCTTCATCGGTACGGACAACCGGGCCAGCTGGACGCGTGCGTGCTCGGCCCCGACAGGAACCTGGTGGCTGTCCCATGACGACTCCGCTGATCGAGGCAGAGGCCCTTCGCGTCGAGTTCGCCAATCGCGTGCGCGCTGTACGCGATGTGGACCTGACTGTGTACGAAGGCGAGACTTTGGGACTCGTCGGCGAGTCCGGCTGCGGCAAGTCCACGCTCGGCAAGGCGATGCTGCGACTGATCGAGCCGAGCGCCGGTGCCGTGCGTTACCGGGGGCTGACCATCACCGGCCTGCGCGGGACCACGCTGCGCAGCACGCGCGCCGAGCTGCAGATGGTGTTCCAGGACCCGTTCGGCTCGCTCAATCCGCGCCGCAAGGTGGCCGACATCATCGCCGAGCCGCTGCTGCGCGCCCGGGGCGCCGACAAGGCCACCGCGCGGGCCAAGGCCGCGGAGCTGCTGGAGTTCGTGGGGCTGGGCGCCGAGGCCGGCGACCGGCGCCCGCACGAGTTCTCCGGCGGCCAGCGGCAGCGCATCGGCATCGCCCGCGCGCTGGCGCCCGGCCCGCGCTTCATCGTCGCCGACGAGCCGGTCTCGGCGCTCGACGTGTCGATCCAGGCGCAGGTCATCAACCTGCTCGCCGACCTGACCCGCGACCGCGGGCTGACCATGCTCTTCATCTCGCACGACCTCGGCGTGGTGCGGCACGTCGCCGACCGGGTCGCCGTCATGTACCTGGGCCGGATCATCGAGATCGCCCCGCGCGACGCCTTCTTCGCCGCGCCCGCGCATCCCTACAGCGAGGCTCTGCTCTCCTCGGTGCCGCAATTGCATCCCGGACCGGTGCGCGAGCGGATCGTCCTCGAGGGCGAGCTGCCCGATCCGGCCGCCCCGCCGCCCGGCTGCGCCTATCACACGCGCTGCCGTCTTGCCGTCGACAAGTGCCGCACTGTCGAGCCACCCCTCGCGGAGATCCAGCCGGGCCGCTCCGTCCGGTGTCATCTTCCGCTCGTCCCCTTGGAGCCCGCCCGATGATCATTGATGCCTACAACACCACGCAGGACGTCCGCGGGCGCTCCGACTATCTGACCGGCGCCCGGCCGGGACAGGCGCCGCCGCCTCACACCCCGTTCGACCCGCAGCGGATCCTCACCCGCATGGACGCCGCCGGGGTGGACATGGCGATGGTCTGCTCACTGGCCCAGCGCATCGAGAACGACTTCATCATCGACCTGGTCAAGAAGCACCCCGACCGGCTCTTCGGCTTCGGCATGGTGATGCCGCAGGCCGACGACGCCCTCGACGAGATCGAGCGGATCGCCGCGGCAGGCTTGTCGGGCCTCAAACTGCACCCGAGCCTGCACGGTTACCACGTGGCGGATCACGGGCTGCTGGATCCGGTCTTCGAAAAGTGCGCCGAGGTGGGGCTGCCGGTGCTCATCAACGCGCTCGACGACGCCTTCTGCGCGCCGCTGGCCATCGAGGAGATCGCCAAGGGCCACCCCGGCGTGCCGACGATCATCGCGCACATGGGCGCGGTGTGGAACGTGCCCGAGGCGATCATCGTGGCGGAGCGCAACCCGCATGTCTACCTGGAGACCTCGGCCACGCTGATCGCGGACGTCAAGCGCGCGTACGCCCGGATCGGCCCCGACCAGATCCTGCTCGGCACCGAGTGGCCCGGCTCCGACTTCGACCTCGAGCGCATGAAGATCGCCAAGGCGGTGCCGGATGCGATCGACCGGGCGAAGATCGAGGGCGGCAACATGGCCCGGATCCTCAAACTGGATGCGAAATGATCCAGCCCGTATCCGCTCCGCCGTCCATGCCATCCGAGGACGTCTCGCTGCTGCGGCTGGCGGAGCAACTGCTGACCAAGGTGTACGTGCACGGGCGGCACGAGGTCGCCACGGCATTGCGTACGGCCGACGGCAGTGTCTTCACGGGTGTGCACCTCGAAGGCTCCTGTCGCCGCAGCTCGATCTGCGCCGAGGGGATCGCGCTCGGAGCGGCCCGCGGTGGCCTGCCCGCCGGCGCGCCGCTGCACGTGGACGTGGTGGTGTCGGTGCAGATCAAGCCGGCCGGCACCTTCCGGATCATCGCGCCGTGCGGCGTGTGCCGGGAACTCATCAGTGATTACAGCCCGGACGCGACCGTCTGGCTGACCACCGACGACGGGCCGGCGCCCCTGCGCGCCCTGGACCTGTTGCCGGAGAAGACGAGGCGAGCATGGTGAAACCGTTCTTCTGGGAGGATCAGACCTTCGCCGATGCCGGGGAGGCCGGCGACGCGGTGATCATTCCCGTCGGGGCGATCGAGCAGCACGGCCCGCACCTGCCGCTGTCGGTCGACTCGACGATCGTCACCGCCGTCGCGCACGAGGTCTCCGCGCGGACCGGCGTGCCGGTGGTGCCCACGCTGCAGTACGGCGTGTCCGCCTCGCACGGCGACTTCCCCGGGACGATCGCGCTGCGCCCGGAGACCTTGATCGCGGTCTTCGAGGACGTCATCGACTCGTTGCACGCCGGCGGGATCCGGCAGTTCGTCATCATCAGCGGGCACATCTGGAACAGCGGCTCGCTCGACGTCACGGCCGAGAAGCTCCGGGTCCGCCACCGCGACTCCCGGATCCGATCCATCGGCTATGTGTCCATGTACCCGGGGCCGGAGGTCGACGGGCACGTCACCTACGGCCGGGGCCTGATGCACGCCAACTTCTTCGAGACCTCGGTGATGCTGCACCTGCGCCCCGACCTCGTCCGGATGGACCGCGCCGTGTCGCACCAGGACGTGGACTCGTTCTGGGACTACCGGATGGACCAGGTCAGCGAGACCGGTGTGTGGGGACGCGACGTGCAGACCGCCAGCGCCGAGCATGGCAAGTCCGAGTTCGACCGGTGCGTATCCACCACCGCCGCGGCCGTCGCCGCCGCCGTCCGCGAGCCGTGGCCGTCCGCGAAGCACCGCCCCTGAAAGGCGTTTCCATGGAGATCTTCGACATCACGCTGCCGATCCACCCGCGGATGCTGCACTGGGGGCGCAAGCCCGAGGTGGAGATCGTCGAGTCGGTGGACAACGGCGACGCCTCCAATGTCACCCGCTGGCGGCTCGGCGCGCACACCGGCACTCACGTGGACGCGCCCGCGCACTTCGTCAACGGCGCGACCCCGATCGACAAGGTGTCGCTGCACTCGCTGGTCGGCCCGGCCGTCGTGGCCGACCTGACCCACGTGACCGGCGACATCACCCCTGCGCAGCTGGAAGCGGCGGGGCTGCCGGGCACCTGGAAGCGCATCCTCCTCAAGACCTCGAACTCGGCCGGCCCGTTGAAGGAGACCGAGCGGGCGCCGTCGTGGGTGGGGCTGTCGCCGGAGGCCGCTGCTCTGCTGATCGAGGCCGGCGTCGAGCTGATCGGCATCGACTATCTGACGATCGAGAGCCACACGCTCACCGACACCTGGGACGCCCACCACGCCCTGCTCGGCGCCGGCGTGCTGATCCTGGAGAACGCCGACCTCGACGCGGTGCCCGCCGGGGACTACGAACTCGTCTGCCTCCCTGCGAAGCTGGTGGATGCCGATGGCTCCTTCACGCGGGCCATCCTGATCAAGAGGGATGCGTGACCGTGTCTGTTGCCCTTGCCGCGCCGCACCCGGCCGCGGTCGAGGCCGGGCGGGCCGTGGTGGCGGCGGGCGGCAACGCGCTCGACGCCGCCCTGGCCGCCGCGGCCGCCCTGACCGTCGTCTACCCGCACCAGTGCTCGATCGGCGGCGACCTCATCGCCGTCGTCCGCCCCGCCGGCGGCACCCCCTCGGCGATCCTGTCCGTCGGAGCGGCCGCCCAGGGCATCGACGTCGCCGCCCTGCGCGTCGCGGGCGAGCGCATGCCGATGAACGGCCCGCTCACCGTGACCGTGCCCGGCGTGGTCGCCGGCTGGGCGGCCCTCGCCGGCCTGGGCGCCCGCCTGTCCTGGGCCGACCGGCTCGCCCCCGCCATCGCCCTGGCCTCGTCCGGCGCCGTGGTGAGCGCCGGCCTGGGCCGGACGATCCGCACCCGCCCGGACATCGTCGAGGCCGACCCCGGTCTGGCCGCCGTCTTCGGCGGCCTCCGCGAGGGCGACACCTTCGTGCAGCCCGCGCTGGCCGCATCGCTCACGGCCATCGCCCGCAACTGGCGCACGTTCTACAAGGGCCACCTCGGGCACCGTCTCGCCGCCGGCCTTGCCGCGCTGGGCAGCCCGCTCACCGTCGCCGACCTCGCCGCGCACACCGCCGAGGCGACCGAGCCGCTCACCGCGACCGCCCACGGTGCCCAGTGGTACGCCGCTCCCCCGCCGAGCCAGGGCGCCACCTTCCTCGCCGTGCTCGGCGCCACCGACCTGCTCACCACCTCCCGGCGCGCCCAGCTCGCCCGCGACGCGCTGCTCGGCGACCCGCGCACCGGCCCCGTCGACGTGGACGGCCTGCTGCTGCGCACGGCCCGCACCTGGGATCCCGTCGCCGCCGGACCGCGTCCCACCGGCGACACCGTGGCCGTCACCGCCGTCGACGCGGACGGGACCGCGGTGACGCTGATCCAGAGCGTGTTCCAGAGCTTCGGCGCCGGCCTCCTCGAACCGGACACCGGCATCGTCCTGCACAACCGCGGCTCCATGTTCAGCCTGGACCCGCAGCACCCGGGCCGCCTGTCCCCCGGCGCCCGCCCGCCGCACACCCTGTGCCCGTCGCTCGCCCTGACCGGCGACACCGTGCTGGCGCTCGGCTGTCAGGGCGGCCGATCCCAGCCCTGGATCCTCGCCCAGGTCGCCCCGGACGCCCTCACCGCCCCCGACCCGTCCACCGCCGTGACCCGCCCCCGCTGGGTCATCGGCAGCCGCGACGTCGGCTACGACCAGTACACCCTGGTCCTCGAGCCCGGCCTCCCCGATGCGCTCGCCGCGACCGCCGCCACCCTCGGTCTCGACGTCGTGACGACCGCCGGCCCCCATGACGACGCCGGCCACGTCCAGGTCGCCCGCCTGTCCGCCGGCACGCTGACCGCCGCCAGCGACCCCCGCGCCGACGGCACCGCGGCGGTCCTGTGACTCTCCGCCGAGGCCTGGCCCCTCGCGGCGGCGCGGGGATCCTCCTCCGACGATCGGTTTCCTGCGACGCTGAGAACTCTCCTCGACGGCCGGCGTCCTCCGGCGACGCTGAGAGCATCTCCCGACGATCGGTTTCCTGCGGCGCCGCGGGGAGCCTCCTCCGACGATCGGTTTCCTGCGGCGGCGCTGGAAGCTCTTCCCGATGGTGAGCGGCCCTTTTCTGCTGGTGACCGGTCACGTGCGCACGCAGGACCCGGAGCGGCCGGTCGCGGAGGCGGTCGCCGTCGCCGGCTCCCGCATCGTCGCGGTCGGCGACCTTGCTTCCGTACGCCGCCGGCTGCCCGCCGGGACCCCCGTGCTCGACGCGCCCTTCGTCGCCCCGGGTTTCGTGGACAGTCACGTGCACGTGCTCTGGGCCGGACGCGCCGCCACCCGGCTCGCCCTGTCCTCTGCTGCCGGGGCCGCCGGCGCCATGTCCGCGACCGGCGGTGCTGCCGGCGCCTCGCTTTCGGCCAGCGGGATTGCCGGCGCCTCGCCTTCGGCCGGCGGGGTCGTGGGCGCCGTGGCCCGGTTCGCCGCTGCACATCCGGATCGGGAGTGGATCGAGGCTGATTTCCACGGCGACGGTCCCCTGCCTTCGGCCGCCGAGCTCGAGTCCGCGGCCCCGGGCGTCGGGGTGGTCATCGACATCAAGGGGCACGACGCCCTGGTCAACGAGACCGCGCTGCGGCGGGCGGGCATCGGGGCGGACACCCCGGACCCGCCCGGCGGCCGGATCGAGCGCTCCGGCGACGGGGTGGCGACGGGACTGCTCGTGGAGCATCCGGCCGTGGCTCTCGTCCGCGCGGTCATGCCCGATGCGACGGATGCGGACCGCGCGGAGTGGATCCGGGTCGCGCAGTCCGAGCTGGTGCGCCACGGCATCACCACCGCGGTGGATCCGGCGGTCGATGCGGGCGGGCTCCGGGCGTACTCGGATCTGGGAAAGACCGGTGAGCTGACGGCGCGGATCGTGGCCATGCCGCACGGGGTCGCGTCGCCCGCGGTGCACGAGACCTCCCGGCTGCGGCTCGGCCCGACGAAGATCTTTCTCGACGGGGGCGGGTCGCTGGGTACGGCGTTGCTCTCGACGCCGTGGCCCGGCACGGATGGATACCACGGCAACCAGACGGTGTCCCGGGACGAGCTCGTGGCGGCCGTGCGAGCGGCTCCGCGTGGCGTCGGCGTGCACGCGGTCGGCGACGCGGCGATCGACCTGGTGCTGGACGTGATCGCTGCTGTCCGGCCGGCGGCGCCGTGCCATCTGATCCACGCCTATCTCGGGCCGTCGGCGGCGGCGATGACGCGGGCCCGGGAGCTGGGCGTGGCGGTGTCGGCGCATCCGGCGTTGCAGTGGGACTTCGGGGCGGGTCTCATCGGGCGGCTCGGGCATCCCCGGGCAGCCGCGGCGAATCCCCTGCGGTCGTGGCTGGATGCCGGGGTGCTCGTCGGCGGCGGTTCGGACGCGCCCGGGCCGCCGATGTCGGTGCTGCACGGCATGTGGCAGGCCCGGACTCGTAGGGTGCACGACGTGGATCTTCCGCTGGGCCCGGAGCAGGCGATCACCGCCGCGGAGGCGTTCGACCTGTTCACGGCCGGGGCGGCGGCGGTGGCCGGGTTCGGTTCAACCGGCCGGATCCGGGTAGGCGACCCCGCGGACCTGGTCGCCCTGACCGTGGATCCACTGACGCCCGTGGCGGACGAGCTGCGGACGGGCCGCGTGCTGGCGACGATCGTGGACGGCGTAGTGAGGTATTCGGAGTGAGCATCTGGGAAGCACTGGCCCTGCTCGGGGCGGGCCTGGCGGCGGGCGGCATCAACGCGATCGCGGGCGGCGGATCGCTGATCTCGTTCCCGATCCTGGTCGGAATCGGACTGCCGGGCGTCGCGGCCAACGTGACGAACGCCCTGTCCGTGGCGCCGGGCTATTTCGCCAGCGCCCTGAGCAGCCGCCCGGAACTCGCCGGCCAGCGCCCCCGCATCCTGCGCATCATCCCGACGGTCGTCGCCGGCACCCTGGGCGGCAGCGCACTGCTCCTGCTCACGCCGCGCGAGGCCTTCGACTACGTGGTGCCGTTCCTGGTGCTGGGCGCGACGGCGATGATGGCCTTCCAGACCAAGCTGCGCGGTCTCACGGGACATCCCGAACGCCACACGCCTCGCAAGGCCGCGTTGCTGCTGCACCTGACGGTGTTCCTGTGCGGGCTGTACGGCGGGTACTTCAATGCCGCGCTGGGCGTACTCCTGATCGCGGGCTTGTCCCTGGTCCTCGACGAGAGCATCAAGCGCATCGGCGCGCTGAAGAACGTCCTGTCCGCCGTGGTCGGATCCACGACGGTGCTGATCTACAGCATCTTCGGCCCGGTCAACTGGGCGGCGGTCGCCGTCCTCGTCCCGGCCACCATCGCCGGCGGCGTCCTCGGCGCCCGCCTGGCCCGCCGCATGCCCGCCACCCTACTGCGCCGCCTGATCATCACTTTCGGCGCCGTGGTCGGCGTCCTCCTGCTTATCGAGGCCTTCAGCTGACACGGGGCACACCGGACCACCGCCGCCGCCCCCGCTCCCGTGTGGCGGCCCCAGCGGCTCACCACTCCCAGCGGTCCGGCCGGTCCCGCCGATCCTGTTGATTGCGGCGCCCCCTGCCGGTCCCGGTGATCTTGCCGGTCGCAGCGGTCGTGCCGGTCGCAGCGGTCGTGCCGGTCGTGCCGGTCTTGGTGATCTTGCCGTTGCCGGGCTGCCGGACGCCGCGGCGCCGGGTCCGAGGGCCGTCCTTGAGGTCCGGACGGCACGTGCGAATCCACTCCTCGACATCCTCCCGGCGCCAGAGGCGACCCATGGCCAGCACGTCGAAGGGAGCAGGAAAGGTAGTCAGCGAAATCAGCTGCTGGACGCGCTGCCGGCTCAGCCCGAGCCGTTTCGCGATCTCTTGCGCGCCCATGAGATGCCGTGTCACCCCTCGACGTTAGGCAGAGGTCAACTAGTCATTCAACAAGAGTAAGACACGTCACTGCCGAGCGGCCACGGCGGACCCGGCGACCTGGTCGTGCAAGGTCCGGGCGTCCTCGCGGAACAGCGTGACGACGTCGGCGACCGTCAGCAACTCGCAGGTCAGCGCCGCGCCCGCCCCGAAGAGCAGCCCCCGCACGAGGAACTCACGAACAAACATCTGCCCCATCCCGTACGGCCGCCCGGTAGCCGCGTCGACCACGGTCAGCCCGAGCATCGACTTCGCCGGCGACTGTCCCTGCTGCCAGGTGACCAGCGACCAGATCATCCAGCCGATCCCGAGCGTCAGCACGACGAGCAGGAAGTCCAGCAGCGCCGCCACGATGCGGTCACCGGCGGCGGCCCGCACGAAGGGCAACGACGCGCCCGTGGGATACGGCACGGGAGCTCCCGTATACATCGGCATCACCTGTCCACCCGCCGGCGGATACGGCCCGGGCCGGTGCACGGGAAGACCGGGGCCACGCACGTCCGCTGGATGCTCCCCGGGCCCGGACGAGCGGCCGGGATCCGAGTCGTACGGTTGGGGATACTGGCTCATCGCACACACTCCGGCGTTCGTCTCGCCGCCGGGCGGACCGGGCGGCTGTCATCTCACCGCCGGCGGCACCGAACGGCAGGCTCCAGCTTGACCACGCCGCACCCCGCCGCACGAGGGCTGAGCAGCGCCTCGATCCGTTCGCAGCCCACTTCGGCATGATCGACATCGGACACCCGGCGATCGGGCCCGCCATTCCGGCTCGTCCCCGTGGCACGTCCCGTCCGTTGCCGTGGATCTCCGAGCATGATTACCTGGCGGAGCCACCTCACCATCCCACGCACCGCCCCGGACCCGAGTCACCGCTGGGAGCTGCTCGATGCCGGACGATCCCGCCCGCGCCGCCGGCCCGTGGGCCGCCGCGACCTTCCTCGGCGGACTTTCCGCCGGCACGGTGTCCGAGCTGCTCACCATGGGAGTACGCCGCCAGTACGCCTCGGGCGCCACCATGTTGCGTGAAGGTGCGACCGCGGCGCACGTGGTGCTGCTGCTCACCGGGTTCGCCAAGGTGACCACGGCCGTCGAGGGGCTCGCCACGCTGCTCGGCATCCGGCTGCCCGGCGAAGTGGTCGGCGAGATCGGCGTACTCACCGGGGAGCCGCGCAATGCCACGGTCACCGCGTGCGGGCGGGTCGGTGCGGTGCTCGTACCCCGGGGCGATTTCGAAGCCTTTCTGCGCCGCCGCCCGGAAGCCGCGACCTCGGTGACCGCCGCCGTCGTACGCCAGCTGCGCTGGGCCAACCGGCGGCGCAGCGAGTTCGCGGCGTTCCCCGCCCATCTGCGCCTGGCCCGCGTCCTGACCGAGATCGCCGAGGTCTGCGGCCAGGAGCGCCCCGACGGCAGCGTCGAGATCACCGTGCCGCTGAGTCAGCCGGAGCTGGCCACCATGATCGCCATCGCCCAGGCGACCATGCACAAGGCCGTCGGCGAGCTGCGCGAACGCAACCTGGTCGCGACGGGATACCGCCGGGTGGTGATCCTCGACCCCGCGGCCCTGCGCGCGCTGGGCGAAGGGCGATAAGACCCTTCCCATGTACGGACACATGGTCGACAACCCGACTACGGCGCCCGATTCCCTACTTCTGGCCGGTCTCGCCCGCCGTCGCGCCCCACCATCGGTCGTGTTGATCGGCCCACCGGCGGGCCGGGACGACCGAGGAGGAGCGATGGCCACGCGCCTGAACACCCCACTGCAACGGCTCACCGGACGCGACCGCGAGCTGCGCCTCGTCCGGGCGACAATCGATCATGTACGAGCCGGGCAGCTCACGGTGCTCCTCCTGACCGGCCCGAGCGGCAGCGGACGTTCCCGGATGCTGCTCGAGACGGCGGACGCGTCCCGCCACCGTGGATACGACGTCGTCACCGAGCCCGCCGAAACGCCCCGAACCGCATCCACTCTCGTCGTCTGCAGCGACCACCCGCACCGCATCACCCCGGCGGACTGGGACGAGCTCGACCGGCTCGCGGAGTCCGTACCGGTGCTGGTGGCCCTCACCGCCCGCCCCGGCCACAACCCCCTCCCGCCGGACCGCCTCACCTCCCCGCGCGTGCAACGGGTCGACCTGTCCCCCTTGAGCCCCGCCGCGGCCGGCGCCCTCGCAGCCGACCTCCTCAGCGCCTCCCCCGACGCCCTCAGCGCCTCCCCCGGCCGCGACTTCGCCGTCCCCGGCCGCGCTCTGGCCGATCTGCTCCGAGTCGCCGCCGGCCGCCCCCGAGTGATCCACGATCTGATCCGCGGCCTGCAGGAAGAGGGCCTGCTCTCCTCCTCGGGCACGCTGACCGCCACGCGCCTCCCCGCCCGTACCCTCGCTTGGATCCGCGACCAACTCGCCGCCCTCTCCCCGCAGGCCCGTCACCTGGCCCACGCCGCGACAACGCTGAAAGCGGCGTTCCCCCTGGTGCAACTCACCCGCCCCCTGGCCGTCCACCCACTCCAAGTCGTACCGGCCATAGCCGAACTCCTCGACTCAGGCCTCCTGACCAGCGACGGAGAACTACTCACCTTCACCCACGACCTCGTCCGCCGAGCCGTAGCCGCCGACCTCCCCCGCCCCATAGCCGCCGCCCTCCGCGAAGAGCCCGACCCCTTCCATCCCGCCGCAGCCCAACTCCCCCCACCAGCCTCACTCCCCGCAACAGCCGCCCTCCCCCCGGCCGCCCAGCTCCCCGCCGCGCCGGCACCGCCTCCCACGGCAACCCAGCCCCCCACTGCGCCGGCACTGCCTCCCACGGTGACCCAGCCGCCCACCCTGCCCTCTACGGCAACCCCGTCCCCCACCGCATCGGCACTGCCTCCCGCAGCAGCCCAGCCGCCCACCGCGTCAGCACTGTCTCCCGCGCCGGCCACCCCGCGCGAAGAGGCAGCAGGCTGGGCATCCCTGAGCCCCCGAGAACGCCAGATCGCCATCCTGGCCGGTCAAGCCCTCACAAACCAGCAGATCGCCACCCGGGTAGGCCGCTCACCGCACACGGTCAACTTCCACCTACGCCAGATCTTCCACAAGCTAGGCATCGTGTCCCGAGTAGAACTCGCCGCCCTGATCCACCACACCCACCCGTGAAGCCCCTCCACCGCAAGCCGCCCGTCCCGCTGTCCACGCATCTTTCCGCCCCGAGCGACTACCGCCTACCTCTTGTCACTTACCGCCTGCCACCTATCGCTCACCACGCATCGCGTGGCGCTTACCACGTATCGCGTGGCGCTCACCACGTGTCGCCTGTGGCCTGTCGCCCGAACCGCACACCAAAGCCGTCGCGCATCAAGCCCCACCCAACGCATCCGCCCACCCGCGCGCCCCTGCCGCGCACCAAAGCTGTCGATGCGGGCCGCGCGAACCCGACAAGCTCACGCGCCCAACGCCGTAGGCGTCATAAGCCTTCATCGTCCGAAATTGTCACGCGCTCCCACCGGCGTAGGTCGTCACAGGCCCGCACGAAAGCGGCTTTCAGACGCCCCGCATCGGTGTGCAGGTCCCAAGCGGCGGCTCGCCCGCCGTGCGCTGGTTGTCGCACGCCCACGGGCGCAAGTCATTACGCGTCTCATTACGCGTCCCCCGCGCGCAGACTGTCACACGCCTTCACGCGGTCAGCTTGTTCCCGCGCCTGACAAAGCCGCGCTCAACGCCGCCGTAGAAGCCGTAACAGCGCAACTACTCGCCGCCCACCGCAACGCCCGCAGGTGGTCCGCCCGGCTGAAGTCCGCCAGCGCATCGGCAGCCAGAAACGGCTCCACATCTCGAACAAACGCATCCGCCGCCGTCGCCACACACCCGATGTGCGCGAACACCCCGCACACCACAAGCTGGTCGCGGCCACCCATCCGCTCCGCCAGATCAGTACGCGCAAACGCGCTGTACCGAAAGCGCGTAACCACGCACTCCCCCGCCGCCGGAGCCACCGCGTCGAGCACAGCCCGATCCTCGACTGCCCCACTCATTCCGGGCCCCCAGAAGTCGTGCAGCAGCCCCCGCTCCTCCCGGCTCATGTCCCCCGGCTGCGCGGTATAGATCACCGGCACCCCCGCCCCGCGCGCCGCGCGCAACAACCGCTGCACGTTCGCCACCAACTCAACAGTCGGCGACCGCCCCTCCGGCAAGAAACGAACAAAATACCGCTGCATGTCATGCACGAGCAGCACAGCCCGCCGAGCCTCAAGCCGCCACCCCACCACCGCCTCCGGAATCGCCCTCCCACCCGGCATCGCATACTCCCCAATCACAGGTACGCCCACAGCAGTCCCCTCCAACGAGCCAACGCGCCTACGTGCCAACGAGCCAACGAGCCAACGTGCTGATGTCTCGACATGCTGACGTGCCGACGAGCTGATTTCCCGACGTGGCGACGAGCCGACGTGGCGACGTGGCGACGTGGCGACGTGGCGACCCAACACGGTGGCACGTGGCGACGCGCCCAAGCCCCTTGCCCGTCATCCTGCAGGCGAGACATCTCCGCAGCCGAAAACGTGTCCAACCGCACCGCGTCACAGTGAGCGAAAGTCCGCAACCCGCATCGCCCGCACCTCGAACGAAACGTCGACAACCCGCACCGCCCCGCGCCCCGCGTCCCGAGCCCCGAGCCCCGAGCCCCGAGCCCCGAGCCCCGAGCCCCGAGCGAAACGTCTACAACCCGCACCGCGTCACGACCCCGAGCGAAACGTTCGCGACGCGCACTGCACCGCACCTTGAGCAGAACGTCCGCAACCCATACCGCGTCACACCCCGAGCGATGCGCCACCGTCAACCGTCAAGGTGTGCATAGTGATGTGCCGAGCCCGCTCCGACGCGAGAAAAGCGACCGCCGCAGCAACGTCGTCCGGATCAGCGATACGCCCCAACGGAATGCCCAACTTGAACAACTCCGGACTCCCCGCCACAACGCCGGCCGCCCCGGCCACCGGATCAGCCCACATGCCCCGTTGCATAGCCGTATCGGTGGATCCGGGCGAAACCACATTGCACCGGATCCCGTACGGCGCCAGCTCCACCCCCAGACACCGAGTGAAATGGGCGGCAGCAGCCTTGGCCGCCGCATAGGCCGCCATGTGCGCCCGCGGCACCGAAGCGGCATTGGACGCGACCGTCACGACAGCACCCCGCCTGCGCGCCATCATCCGCCGCGCCACTTCCCGGCTGACCCGAAACACCCCACCCGCATCCACGTCGAAGACTTCGGCCCACTCCGCGTCGCTGGTGTCCACCACCGATCCGGTACGCAACACGCCCGCCACATTGACCAGAACATCCACCGGCCCGAGCTCGTCCTCCACCCGCGCAACGACATCCCGAACAGCCCGACTGTCTCGAACGTCCAACCCAAACATGCGCACTCTGCTCGTTCGACCACCCGCCGCCCCCACACCGATCACATCCGTGGCAGCAACAACATGCCCGTCAGCAACCAGCGCCCGAACCACCGCCGCCCCGATCCCCCGCCCCGCTCCAGTCACCAGCGCCGTCATCGCGACACCACCCCGTCCTCCGGGGCGTACAGCCAGTCAAGTCCCCCGCTCCCGCGCTCTGCCTCTCCAGGCCCCACTGGCTCAAGCCCCGCCGCTCCGGCCCCCGTCGACCCGAGTCCAGCCGCCCCAGGCCCCGCGGCCCCAGAGCCCGTCGACCCAAGCCCGGCTGCTCCAAACTCCGTCGCCCCAGGCCCCGCAGACCCAAGCCCGGCCGCCCCAAGCCCCGCCGCCCCAGGCCCCGCAGACCCAGGCCCCGCCGGCCCGACCCCGGCCGCTCCAAGCCGCGCCGATCCAAGCCCCACCGTTCCCGTCGCAAACCGAGCGTCCCGTTCGCGTTGCGCGAGCCCATCAGGCAGATGATGCTCAACCGCCCCGGCCGCAGCCACGGCAGCAACCCGAGCCGCCCGCGGCATGCGCACTCGCTCATACCGCACAAGCGCATCCTGAATCCCAGCCGCCGTGACACCGTGACAACGCCACAAACCCTGTGCCTGCCCATCCTGGCGACCACGTCGCTCCCAGGCCTCGGCTTCCGTCGCCCGCCGCACCACCACCGAACGCTCCGAATCCCGGACCGGGCCCCCCTCCAAACCCAGGCGCTCCTCCCGTTCGAGCCCTCCCCGCTGACAAAGGCTCACGCCGCGACCGCCTCCGAAAGCCCGCCCATACTCGTCCTGCAGGCAAGCCACCCGCGCACCAACAACCCGCCCCATCTCCTCGCGCAAGCAGGCGCCCGTCGCACCGGAAACCCGCCCCGGCTCCTCCCGCAAGCACCCGCCCGGCGCACCAGAAACCGGCCTTTGCCCCTCCAGCAAGCAACCCCCCAGCGCACCAGATGCCCGCCCCTTCTCCTCATACAGACAGGCCGCCAACGCAGCCGCGTCCTCGATGCCCTGCGCCGCCCCCTGGGCCAGAAAAGGCAGCATCGGCTGCGCAGCGTCCCCGACCAGAACAACCGGTCCCGCACACCGCGCCGCTGGCGGCGTCCGCATCGCCAGCCCATGCAGCTCCCAAGGCCCCGCCACGGCGATCAGCGCCCGCAGCGCCGGATCCCACCCGCCGAACTCCGCGAGCACTTCCCCGGCAACAACCTCCCGGCTCGCCCTGGGCGGCACCGGTGCCGGCACGACGGCCACCACATTGAGCGAACGCTCACCATCGACGGGATACACCACGCAATGCCGCCCGGGCCCGAGCCACACCCGCACCCGCGCCGGCCCGGCTGCATACCCGCCCCACCCGAGTCGCCCGACCGGCACAACGCAGCGGTACGCAGCCCAGCCGCTGTGCCGAACCGGAGCACCCGGCTCAGCCCGTACCGTGGATCGCAAGCCGTCCGCACCGACGATTAGCTCGCCACTCCACGTCGAACCATCGCTCAAACGCGCAACCGCATTGCTCGATCCGTCATCCACGCCAGTGCAGGCAACCCCGAAGCGCACCGTACGCAGCCCCTGCACACGCTGCACCTCCGCCAGCAACGCACGGCAAAGAGTCGCCCGGCGCACAGTCAGATAAGGCGTCTTGTAGCCATCCAGCGGCATCCGGCCCAACACCCGTCCGTCCTCCCAGCGCAGCAAGTCACGAGTGACGGGCTGAACAATTTCCGCCGCCGGCAGCGTGACGCCGAGCCGTTCGAGCACAGCCGTGGCGTTCGGGGAAAGCTGGATCCCACCACCAGAAATGGGCAGCTCATTTGCACGTTCGATCACGTCGCACCCGAACCCGGCGCGACCAAGAGCAAGAGCAGTGGTGAGCCCGGCAATCCCGGCGCCCGCCACAAGAATGCGAGTCACAACGTCTCCTCAGTAGTAGCGCAGCGCCTTGTCCCAGTCCTCGCCCGGCCCGAACAGACCGCGCGGCTTCATCACATCGGGCGCGGAAGTGAGCAACTCGATCGGCACGAGCCCACCGGGCGGCAACGGATCCACCACGGCCTCAACACCGAGCCCATCCCGCAGCGACGCATCCAACTCCCGCACCGCCGCCGCCCGGAACCGATCCGCCACCTCGATCTGCACCCGAATCCGAAATCCACCGCCCGAGCCACGCCCATACCCCCGCCGCCCGCCCTTGCCCGCCACCTCCGACCGCGAGTCCCGGCCAACCCCTGCATCTCGAGCAGCCCCCGACTCCAGGCCGCTCCCTTGGTCCCCACCAGCCCCCGGAGAGCGACCAGCACTCAGGCCAACCCCGCCAGCGCGCGCACTACGACCAGCGATGAGCGAATCGCTCAGTCCCCACACGCCCGCAACGCCATCGGCAGCCGATCCGGCTCGCGCACCACCAGTCACCTGCTCGCCACGGGCCGAGCCCCCAGCCACTTCCCACCGCGCACGCCAGAACATGACGCCGTACTCCCGTGGCAACCGGAAGACCTGCTCCTCCAGGTCGATCTGAACCGGCACCGGGCCGCTCTCGTCCGCGGATCCCGTTACGCCGTCACCGCCGGCACTACCCACCCCGCCCCGCCCGAGAATCCGCACCACCGGCAGCGCCCAGCCGCACGGACACCCGTCCCCGTCGCTGATATCCACCTCGTCGGCGATCGCATACCGCAGCAACGGCATCGCCTCCCGGTAGAGCGGCGTCACGACGAGCTGCCCCCGCCCCGCCGCACTGATCCGGCCGGTGCGCGGATCGTGCACTTCGAAAATCGCGCGATCCGCCCACAGGTGCAGCCGCCCATACGGACACTCGCCGGCGAGGCTGCCCGTCTCCGTGGCGCCGTACTCCTCGACCACCGTGGTGTTCCAGATCTCTGCAATGCGCGTTCTGCGCGCCGGACTGAGCGTTTCGCCCCCCACGAACAAAGCGCGCAGCGCCGGGAAGTCCCGATCCGGCCGATACCCGGCACGCTCCGCCGCGGCCGCCCAGACCAGAACGTCGGTCGGCAACGACCAGGTGAGCGAAACGCCAAGGTCGTGCACCAAACGAACAACCTTCGCGTACGGCGTCGCCAGCGACCGATTGTCCGCCGGCACCACCGTCGCGCCCGCCGCCCGCGCGGCCGCATGCGCGAGATGCCCCGTGATCATGAGCGCATACGGCGTCCGCACCAGAAACGTGTCGTCCGCCCCGATCCCCACATGCTTCCGCCCGAACCGCTCGGTCAGATCGAGCCAGTCCTCATCCGTGTAGTACGAAGCGGTCGGCGTCCCGCTGCTCCCACTGGACTCGTGATAGGTCGCCACTTCCCGCCGATCAACGGCCAACATCCCCCACGGGTACGCCTTCCGCAGATCACTCTTGGTCGTAAGCGGATACGCCTCGAGCTCCGCCCGACTCCCCGGCACGCCCCCGGCCCGCGCCCGATAGAACGGGGACCGCCCCGCCGCCGCCAACACTCGTCCCAACGCACGATCCTGAAGAGCAGCCAACTCCCCGGCATCCCGCCAGTCCCCCAGCCGAGGCCGCCCCGAAACCACCGTCCCCACGCCCTTCCTCCCTTACTCCTTGCCTGCCAGGAATCCCGTGCCTGCTCGGCGATCGCGCTGGATCCAGCCGAAGTCGACTCGGGCGTCGCTGTTAGCCCCAGGGATCCGCTCTTCCGAAGGAGCGCGACGCGCTTCCCTCGATGCCTCCGAAGTCGTCTTCATCTGAGGCGCAGGGCCGGGATCCTCACCGAGCACCCGGCAGGCGTTGGCCCACAACACCCGGTGCCGATCGGCCGGAGACAGATGAAGCGCCGCCACCTTGGCCAGCTCGACCGAGTGCGCCTGAAGCGGATACTCGGTGCCGAACAACACGCGCCCAGCGCCGAGCCGATCGACGGCGGCACGGGCGGTCACGGTGAGGCAACCGGAAATTTCGGCCAGTACGTTCGGCTCGGCGGCCAGGTCGTCGAGCCCGGCGACATCGAGACCGGTGTGCCCGCAATGCCCCCAGACGAAGGTGACATGCGGGAAGTCGCGAGCCAGCGCCGCCAGGTCAGCGGACCGGGCGCCGGCCCGGGCCAGCGTGACCGTGTAAACGGAATGACCGGCATCCCCCGCAGCGGCAACCAGTTCGGCCACCCCGGCATCGTCATAGCGGAAGCCATGTACGGCCGGAGAGATCTCGAGCCCTCGAAAACGCCCGCCATCCCTGCTGTACGCATCGACATCGCGCAGTGGATCGGCAAAGTAGACCGGCACGAGCCGCCCCGGTGCGCGCTTGCACGTTGCGAACGTTGCGGCATTGTCCGCTCGCGCATCCGCCCGTCCGCCGTCGTTGATCTGCCGAGACAGCTGCTGGAGCGGCACCACCCCGCCGGCCGAAACCGCCGCACGCGTAATGCCATGACTGTCCATCACGGACAGGAGCGCACGCGCAGATCGCACGTTCCCCGCACACCGGGCATGAAAGTCGAACACCCCACCCCCGGCGGCCGACACCGAAACCCGCTCATCGGCTCCCGGGCCGGTCCACCGACCACGAGGATCGATCAGCACTCCACCCGTCACTGTCACCGAAGACGCCTCGTCAGCCCCGCGACTGGCAACGGCCGGATCAGAAGCGCGAGACCCAATATCGGCACCACCGGCACCACCGGCACCAGCGGCACCAGCGGAGACGCAAGGCTCAGCGGGGCGGGTGGCGACTGGCGAGATCATGGGAGTCATTGCTCGTAGCACAATTCGTCGATGGGATAACCGACGTGACGTTCGCGGCCGGGGAGGTGACCCAGGATCTGGTCGCCCGGCTTGAGGTCGGTGGAATTGCGAACAGCAGCGCCGGGGCCGAGGACTCGGACGTGCCAGTCGTCCTGAACGATGAGGGTGGCTCGGCTGCCGTCAGGGGCGGTGGCGTGGATGGCCAGCAGCGGGCGAGTCTCGATCTTGACCCGGCCGACCGTGACACGGCGGGTGCGCCCGTCGGCGGAGACGGCGAGGACGGTGCTTCCTGCCGTCAATTCGCTCAGGTAGCGGGTGTGCTCATGGTCCGCCAACGTGTACGACATGACGGCGCCGGCATTCACGCGGAACGGACGGGTCGGCATGTACGGCAGCGGGTGCGTCTCGCTCACACAGAGCATCAGGGCTCGGGAGCGCGATCCGACCAGGATGCCCTCGTCCGGACGGAGCCACGTGCACGTGTCGATGCAGGCGCGCTCGCCCGTACCGGCATGGTCGACGGCGTCGACGGTGAGGGTGACCAGCTCGATGTCGGGCGAGTGGTCCCGCACGACGGCGGCCAGGCGAGTCGCGTCGCCGGGTTCGCGCGGGGCCAGCAGGACGCCATCGGGTCCGTGTTCGAGAACGCTCAAATGAACACGCGCGTCTTGCACGTCGCGCACAGCCGTGATGATCGTGCCCGGCGCCCCGTCGGCGGCGGCGAGAACGATCTCCATCGGGATGTTCGTCGGGTCGCGGAAAGTCAGCAGCGTGCACTCGTCGTGGCGAACGGCACGGCAGGCCGCCTCGAGCGTGGCGGGGTCGATGACGTCGTGGCGCGTGCCGAAGCGGGTGCCGGGATGGCTCTTCGCCTCGTGCATCCGGTCGGGCGCGAGCAGAACGAGATCGACGGCGCCGAGGTCGGCGGGAACCGGCCCGGCCGGCGCGAGCACGCGGGTGACGGTCGGCGGCAGACCTTCGAGATCGGCCGGATCATCCGCGAGTACGGCATCGAAGCGCTGATGGATCGCCTCCGTGCGCGCCGCGTCGAGCCAGTGTCCGGTGCCACGCAGATCCAGCCAGCACTGTTTCCCTTCAGGCGACGAACCACCGGCTGCGGAGGAACCCACCGAAAGTGCCGGGCCCGGTGCTGCGGCCGGGTTCGAGGTCGAGGTCACCGTCGAGGTTGAGCCTGAGATCGGATCCGAGGTCGAGGTCACCGTCGAGGTCGCGCCTGAGGCCGGATCCGAGGTCGAGGTCACCGTCGACGTCGGAGTGGAGGTTGACGGTGACGGGTTCGGAGAGGCGTTGTCGGGAGACGGAGACTGGTGGTGGGCAGGTGAGAGAGTCATCCGACGAGCACCTCCGGGGCGCGGGAAGAGGACGAGACGAGTTCTGCGAGCCGGCGGGCCATGGCGCCGGGGTCGGGGGCGGTGAAGACGAGCCGGCCGGCCGCGATGCCGCCGGCGCCCGCGCGCATGGCTACCGCGAGGCGGTCCAGGCTGTCGCCGTCCACCGCACCGCCGGCGGCCAGGACGGGCACCGGGCAACTGCGTATGACCTGCGCCGCGGCGGCCGGTGACGACGGCAGAGCGGTTTTGACGAGATCGGCGCCGAGTTCGGTGGCGACGGCGAGGGCGTGAGCGAGCTGGTCAGGATCCGGAGCGAACCGGGCGACGTCCCGAGCAAACCGGCCGCCATCCAGAGCGAGCCGGCTGACGTCCGAAGCGAACCGGCCCACGTCCGGGGCGTGCCGACCCACGTCCGGGGCGAGCCGACCCACGTCCGGGGCGAGCCGGCTGCCATCCGTGGCGAGTCGGCTGGCATCCGGAGTGAGCCGGCTAGCATCCGGAGTGAGCCGGCCGGCGTTGGGAGCGATCCGATCGGGACCCCAGGCGGGCGGGCGGACGTACATCATGGCCAGCAGGGGCATTCCCCAGCGGGCGCAGTCGGCGGCGACCTCGGCCAGATGGGCGATCTGCTTGTCCTCGGTGGCCGAGCCGATGTTGACGTGCACGCTGACCGCGGTGGCGCCCAGGCTGAGCGCTTCGGCGACCGTGGCGACCGGGTACTTCGCGTCCGGATCCGGGGCGAGCGCGGTGCTCGCGTTCAGGTGCAGCACCAGCGACATGCGGCGGAAGCGAGCGGGATCCACGCGACGCAGGGCGCCCTTGTGGAGGATCACCGCGTCGGTGCCCGCGGCTTCCAGCTGGGCGAGCAGGCCGTCGAGGTGCAAGCGGGCGACCGGGCCGCCACCGACGCCGTGATCGGGATGAGTGAGCGGGCCGACACTGCCGCCATGCTCGGGGCCGGCGAGCGATCCAGCTCCCATGCGGTCGTCGGAAGCGGTGAGCGATCCGGCGTTGACGCCGCGGTCGAGGCCAGCGACGGGCCCCCCTCCTGCGGCACGGTCGAAGTGAGCGAACGACCCACCGGCGACACGCTCCGAGTGAGCGAACGACCCACCGGCGACACGCTCCGAGTGAGCGAACGGACCACCGGCGGCACGGTCGACGTGAGCGAGCGGCCCGCTGCCGGCGTGTCCGAGCTGAGCGAGCGGCCCGCTGCCGATGGCGTGGTCGAGTGGCACCACGAGCAGGCCTGGACCGTCGCGGCGGGACAGCCGGCGGAGTCGCAGGCGCCGGGCGAACGGGATGGTGTCCTCCATGTCAGAGCCTTCCGCGAAAGCAGGAGTGGAAGTCGCTTCCGACGCTAGGGACGGGCGCGGACGACCGGTACTACTCGTTTCGGTAGGTACCGGGCACCGCGCCGCACACGCGACCCTGCTGTCATGACGAACGCGTTTGCCCTGCTGCGGAGGGCACCCGACCGGGTCGAGCTGCTGACGTGCGAGCCCGCCGACGCGCCCGGCGACCGGGAGCCGACGAACGCCACGGATGGGCGCGAGCCCACCGGCGCCGTCAGCAAGCGAGGGCCCGAGGTCGTCCCCGGCAAGCGCGAGTCCGCGGACAGCTCGGACGAGTGCGAGCCCACCGACGCAGCGGGCAACCGCGAGCCCACCGACGCAGCGGGCAACCGCGAGCCCACCGACGCATCCAGCGAGCGGGGACACACAGACACCATCGCCCCCGGCGAACGGGAGACGCTGACGCTGCTGCCCTATCGGAACCTGGCCGGCGACACGGGGGCGCCGGCGACGGTGCTGACGGTGACCGGGCGGACGGAGATGACGGTCGCGGAGGCGGTGCGGCGGCTGCCCGTGGCGGTGCCCCGGCTGGAGGTGCAGGGGTTCGATCGGAGCGACGCCGAGTACGAGGCCCTGGTTCAAGATGTGATCAGCGGGAACATCGCGCGCGGCGACGGATCCAATTTCGTGCTTCGGCGGACGCTCCGGGCGCGGTACGACGACTGGTCGGCCGATGCGGCGCGCGCATTGTTCCGGCGGTTCCTGCTGGCCGAGCGGGGCGCGTACTGGACGTTCGTGGTGCACGTCGGCGGCCGTACCGTCGCGGGCATGTCACCCGAGTGTCACGTGCGGTTGCGGGGTGGCCGGGCGGTGATGAATCCGATCAGCGGCACCTGGCGTTTCCCGCCGGGCGGGGCGGATCCCGGCGGGCTCGAGCGGTTTCTGGCCGACGGCAAGGAGACCGGCGAGCTGCTCATGGTGCTCGACGAGGAGCTCAAGATGATGGCCCGGGTGTGCGACCGCGGCCTGCCCCGGGTCGACGGGCCGCGGCTGCGGGTGATGTCCCGCCTCGCGCACACCGAATACCTGATCTCCGGCCCGACCAGCCGCACGCCGGCCGAGGTCCTACGTCTCACCACGCCCGCCCCGACGGTGACAGGCAGCCCGGTGGCGCGCGCCTGCGAAGTGATCGCCACGCACGAAGGGTCGGCGCGCGGGATCTATGGCGGCGTGCTGGCCCTGAGCAGCCCCGGCGACCTCGATTCGGTGCTCCTGATCCGCACGGCCGAGATCACCGCGGACGGTCAGGTGACGGCCGGCGTGGGGGCGACGCTGGTCCGCGGCTCCGATCCACGCGCCGAGGCCCGTGAGACCCACGCCAAGGCCGCCGCTCTGCTGGCCGGCCTGCGCGGCGACCAGGCCGACACCACACCAACCCCCCAAACCTTGATCACATCCGCCGTACGCCACCAGCTGCGCGAACGCAACGCGGGCCTCTCCCGCTTCTGGCTCCCCACCGCCGACGACGCGCCGACGTCAGGTCCACGACACACGACTCCGAAGCTACGCACCGGCGTCTCAAATCCACGACATGCGACCCAAGAGCCACACGCCGGCGCCCCCAACCGCCACCACGCAACCCAAGAACCACACGCCGGCGCCCCGGATCCACGCGACGCGGCCCAAGAACCACACGCCGGCGCCCCGGATCCACTCCACGCAACCCAAGAACCACACGCCGGCGCCCCGGATCCACGCCACACCCGCCAAGGTCCACACACCGAGTCGCCGCCCGCAACGATGCTCGAGAACACGCGACTCCTGATCATCGACGCCGGCGACGACTTCACACAGATGCTCGCCCGCATGGCCGAAAGCCTCGGCGCCCACGTCCACGTCCGAAGCTGGCGTGACACCGTGCCCTCGAGTATCGGCATCGACTGCCGGCAACCCGAGACGCGGCGGAGCAGCGGATACGTTGAGAACTGGCGTGACACCGCGCCCCCGGGCGTCCACATCGACGCGCAGAGCCGGCGTGACACCGTGCCCCCGGACTCCGCCGCCGCGAGCTGCTCCTCCGCCTCGTGCACCCCGGCCACGTCCACCAGCGCCGACGTCGTGCTGCTCGGCCCCGGCCCCGGCGACCCGCTCGACCGCCACGATCCCCGGGTCGACCGGCTGCACAGACTCGCCCGATCACTGCTCGCCGCCCGTACCCCGCTCGTAGCGGTCTGTCTTGGTCATCAGGTTCTCGCTGCGCAACTCGGCTTGCTCATCACCCGTAAGAGTGAACCTGCACAGGGCGTCCGCGCCGATGTCACGCTCGGCGGCCGGCGGTACTCGGTCGGGTTCTACAACTCGTTCGCCGCCGTCAGCGCGGGCGACATTCTGGACAGTCCGCTGGTCACGAGTCCAGTGCGGGTGGTGCGGGATCCCGCATCGGGCACCGTGCACGCGCTCGCCGGCCCTGGGATCCGATCCGCGCAGTTCCACGTGGAGTCGGTGCTCACCGAGCATGGCCCCGACCTGCTCAGAGGCATGCTGGCCGGCGCCTTGACGGACAGGAATTCCGTCCACCCGGCGGTCCGATCCGGCGAGGATGCACGTCTGACCGTGCGGTGATAGAAAAATCATCCGGCCCGTAACCGGCTCCGGACAGAGCCGGGGAACCGTCCGAACGGGTCTTCAGTGGATCATCGAAAACGGACAGAATCGCCCGGGTACCCCGAGAACCGGCACACCGGAGAAGCCGCACCGCCGACAAGCCGGAAAACGCCAACCACCGCACGACCGCAGAAACGTCGGACACTGGGAGCCGGTCCTGAGCGAGCACACATTCGGCCGTGACGGAGAGCTTTCCGCCCTTCGTGCCGCCCTGGCCGACACGGCGGCGGGCGCCGGCGGCTGCCTGGTGCTGCGGGGCCTGGCCGGCGTCGGCAAGTCGCACCTGCTCCGGGCCACCGTGGCACTGGCCGCGGAACTCGACGTGGCGGTCGCCCACCGTGAGGCGTTCAAGCTCGACCTCGCCGCGCCCCTGGTCACGCTGGCGGGAGCGCTCCGGACGTGCACTCAGGAGGCGCCCGAGTTCGGCTGGCTGTTCGAGAGTGCCCGGGGCGAGGAGCCGTTCCGGACCATCGACCGCCTGCGCACCGCGCTCGAGGACTTCGCCGCACGCCAGCCGCTGCTGATCGTGATCGACGACGCGCAGTGGATGGACGAGCTGAGCGCTCTGGCCGTACGCGAGCTGGTCCCTGCCCTTGCCTCGGCGCCCGTGCGCTGGCTGCTCGCGGGACGCCCGGACGGTGACGCCACGCCGGGGATGCAGACGCTCGACTGGCTCGCCGGGCACCACGCCACCAGCATCAACGTGCCGATCTTGGCTGAGGCGGCGGTGGCCGAGCTCAGCGCCGACGTGCTCGGCGCCGACGTGGACAACACCGTGCTCGCGCTGGCCGGCAGCTGCGGCGGCATCCCGCTGCGCGTCACCCAGCTGATGCGGGCGCTGCGGGCGAGCCATCAGGTGCTCATGCAGGCCGGGCGGGCCACGGTGACCGGCGACGAGCTGCCGTCGAGCTTCATGGACACCGTCGAGAACGTCCTGACCAGTCTGTCCGAGGACGCCCAGTGGCTGGTCCGCGCCACGTCGGTGCTCGACCGCCCGTTCGGCATGGCGGCCGCGGCCCGGCTCACCGGCCGCCCGAGCACGGCTCTCTACCCCCTGTTGCGCCAAGCTCTCGGCGACTTTCTCACTGACGGTGACGGGCTGACCTTCACCCATGATCTGGTACGCCAGGCCGTGCGCAACAACCTTCCCCATGCCGTACGTGAACAGCTGCATCGCACCGCCGCCGAGATCGCCCGCGACGAGGGGCGCCCGGCGCTCGAAGTGGCCGAGCACCTGCTGCGCAGCGGCCGGGACGGCACCGGCGAGGCCGTGACGATGCTCAGCACCGCCGCCCGGGAGGTCGCCGTGGCCGCCCCGGCGACGGCGGCGGATCTTATGGTCCACGCCCTGGACACGCTCGGCGCCCATGATCCGAAGCGGACGCCGCTGGTCGCCGAGGCCGTCGGGCTGCTCGCCTCCGCCGCCCGCCTCGACAAGGCCCGCGAGCTGGGCGAACAGGCCCTCGCCGCCGGCCTGGACGCCGAGACGGAAGCCAAGCTGCTGCTCGGCCTGGCCGAGGCGTTCAAGCACGCCGGACACAATGAGACCGCGGTCGCGTACGCCGAACGCGCTCTTGGTCTTGAAGCGATCACCACGGGAACCCGCGCTCGGCTGCACGCCATCCGGGCCCACGCCCGGGTCTACACCGACGATCTCGCCGGGGCCGACGCCGACGGACGGGCCTCCGACGAGCTGGGACGCGAGGGCGGCGAGTTCGGGGCGGCGGTGTTCGGCCTGACCGCCCGCAGCCTGGCCGCCCAGGCCGAAGGGCGCATGGACGACGCGTACGCCCACGCGGCGACCGCCACCCGCCTGGCCGACCAGGCTCGCGGCCATGCCCGCCACCGCCACCCCCGGATCTGGCTGGCCAGCGCCCAGACGAGCCTCGACGACTTCACCGGCGCCGAGCAGACCCTGCTGCGGGGCAGCACCGAGGCCGACGCGCTCGGCACGGCCTGGGACAAGCCGCTGTGGCACTACTACCGCACCGCGCTGCTGACCGCCCGGGGTAACCTCGACGAGGCCGCCGCCGAAGCGGACGCCGGCGTGGAGACCGCCGAGCGCCTCACCGCATACCAGCTGGCCGTCCCGTTGCTCGGTGCCCTGTCCCGGATCTCGGTGCTGCGCGGCGATCTCGTGGCCGCCAACGCCCAGCTCACCCGGATGCGCGCCTTCATCGCGTCGGGCATCACGGCCGCCCCCGAGGACGTGGTGTGGTCCGAGGCCGTCTACCTGCACGCCACCGCCGACGAAGAGGCCGCGTACGGGCTGCTGACCGGCCTGTACGAAGCGCTTCCGCACCGCCTCGCCCTGCTCGTGCAGGATCCCGGCGCCGCGGCGACATTGGCCGGGGTGGCGCTCGCCGCCGGGGATCCCGATCAGGCCGCCACGGTATCCGAAGCGGCGGCGGAGTTGTCCCGTCGCAACCCCGGCTCGCGCTCGGCGGCCGGTGCGGCGGCTCACGCGGCCGGCTTGGTGCAGGGCGACACCGTACGGCTGCGGCGCGCCGTCGAGGAGTTCCGGCACGCCGGCCGTCCCCTGGCCGTGGCCGCGGCCCTGGCCGACGCGGCCGCCGCCGGGCAGGACACCGAGGATCGCGCGGTCCTGGAGAGCTGGTACGACGAGTCGCTGAGCATCGTCACCGACTGCGGCGCCGACGGGGCCCGCCGGCAGCTCGAGGAACGTCTCGGCGCCTGGCGCATGACGCCGCCGGACGGCAAGGCTGTCCCGCCACGTCTGCTGCCCGAGCTGTCGCCGGCCGAGGAACGCGTCGCCCTGCTCGTGGCCGGCGGTCTCACCAACAGCCAGGTGGCCACGCAGCTTTTCCTGTCGCGGCACACTGTGGACAGCCACCTGCGCAAGATCTTCGTCAAGCTGACGATCAAACGCCGCGTCGAGCTGGCCGCCCTGGTCGCCGCCCGGCGCCATCCACCGTAGAACCCCGCGCGGCGTCGCCCTGACCCCGGGAGCCTGCCGACGACCGTCGCTGCCGAGCCCGTGTGGCATCGCCCTGTCTTCAAGCGCCGACAGTCTTCACCGCGCGAGACCGCGTAGCGTCGACCTGTCTTCCGGCGTCGCCAGCGGGCTCAGCCGGACAATTCCGGCACCACCGAGCGGCATCCGGCGCAGAACCCCGTGGATACGTGATAGCCGCGCGACAGGATCCGCCCCAGCATGGCCCTTGTCAGGCCGTCCGGGGGAAGGAATCCAATCATGGCCACGCTGCGCACTCCCGTTCTCATCGTCGGGGCCGGCGTCGCGGGCTCGGTGCTCGCGCTGGAACTGGCCCATCACGGCGTCCGCAGTACGGTCGTGGAGCGCTCGGCGAAGCCCCCGCATCAACCGGGCCTGACGCTGGTCAGCGGGCGCAGCATGGAGTTGTTGCGCCGCCTCGGGCTCACCGGCTGGATCCGCGGGCGCGGGCTCGACCCCGACTCCCCCGCCGACGTGATCTGGACACGGCGCCTCGACCAGCCGCCCGTGCACGTCTCGCAGGTGCCGTCGGCCAACGAGCTGCTCCGCGCGTACGCCGGGAGCACCGACGGCACGCCGCCCGTCGAGCCGTACTCGCTGCTGCCGGCCGAGCTGCTGATCGCCGGGCTGCGCGACTCGATCCGCGGCAACGAGCTGGTCGACCTGCGGGAGGGCTGGACGTTCGCCGACCTGCGGCCCGAGCCCACCGGTACGGTCGCCACGCTGCTCGAGGCGGGCACGGGCACCCGGCACGTGGTGCAGGCGCGCTTCCTCGCGGGGTGCGACGGCGCGCAGAGCACCGTACGCCGGTGTCTGGGCGTGCCGATGGAGCATCTGACGCCGCCCGTGCACCACTGCACCGTGTGGTTCCGCAGCGCGGACGTGGCCCGTACGACGGCTCATCCCTGCACCGTGATCGCGAGCGGGGTGACCCTGACGTGGCACCACGACCGGAAGTTGTGGATCGGTCACCTGCCGCTGTCCGCCGAGGAGGCCGCTCTGCCCGACCCGGCGGCGCTGCTGGCCCGCCTGGGCATCCGCGCCGGCACAGCCGAGGTGCTCGGGGTCGCCCAGTCGGAGGAGGCGCTGCGCGTGGCGGCCGCGTACCGGCAGGGCACGGTGTATCTGGCGGGTGAGTCGGCGCACCGGTTCCACCCCGTCGGGGACACCGTGGACACGTGCGTGGGCGACGCCGTGGACCTGGGCTGGAAACTGGCCGCCACCGTACGTGGCTGGGGCGGCCCGGCACTGCTGGCCAGCTACGAGGACGAGCGCCGCCGCCGCGCGCTGATCGACCGGGAACTGGCGGCCCGCGCCCTGGAGACCCGGCACCGCTTCGGCCGGCTGGCCGCGGCGGGCGCGTCGGCCGAGGTGCTGGCCGGGGTGCTGAGCCAGGAGGCGCCGCAGGTGGACGTCGCGGGCACGGCCGAGGCGGGCGCCCGGCTGCCCGCCGTCCGGCTGACCGACGGGGCCAATCTCTTCGACCGGCTCGGCCCGCAGCTCACGCTGGTGGATTTGACCGAGGAGCGTACGGGCGAGCCGATGGTCGCCGCCGCCGACAAGCGCGGCATCCCGATGACCCACCTGAGTCTCGCGGACGCGACAGTGCGCGCGAGCCGCCTCAGCCGCCTGCTGCTCGTCCGCCCGGACCAGCAGGTGGCCTGGGACGGCGACCACGCGCCGGCCGACTGGGACCGGGTCCTGGACGCCGTCACCGGTCGTGTCCGCCAGGACCACGTGAACGCGTGATGCGCCCGGCACCCCGGGCCCGTCACTCTCGAAACGCCTCCAGCCGACGTGAAAGGGACACACCGCGATGTCGTCGATGATCACAATGGACCTGCAGCACACCGTCATCGGTGACTGGCACGCCCGGCTGTCCGCCAACCGGTCGCCGCGCCGCAACCACTGGCACACCAAGATCGTCTACTTCCAAGCCGTCACCGAACTCCTCGCCGCCCGCCCCGGCACCCCCCTCACCTGGAAAAGCGTCGTCGCCGCCGCCCGCCCCCACGGCTGCCGCAGCACCTTCTACGAAGTCGCCGGCGCCCACGCCCGCCACCGCATGGTCGACGACCTCATCGCCGCCGGCACCCCCGACGCCATCCAACTCGCCCTCCGCTACCTCCGCACCGACCCCGTCGAACAACTCATCGACGAAACCAAAGTCTGGTCCTACTGGCCCTACCGCACCCGCCTCCTCGACCGCCTCGCCAGCACCGACCTCACCCCTACCGAACAAGAACACGAACTCGTCGAAAGCCTCCACACCTGGTCCCGCCGCCACGAAGCCCTCGCCGCTGCCGTCAACCACAGCCCACCCGCCTGCGCCGTCGAAGACCTCACCGTCCTCCACCAAGGCCGCCTCGCCGCCATGCGCGCCGCCGGCAAACTCTCCGAAGTACTCCGCGCCTGACCACCACCCGCCCGCCAGCACTCCGCCGACTGGCGACCGGCAGCTGGCAGCTGCAGCTGGCAGCTCACGGCTGACGTGTCTGCGGCTGATAGCTGTGGCCAGCAGTTGCGGATTCCTGACGCCGACGGCTGCGGCTGCGGGCTCGCGGCGTTGACGGCTGCGGCCGCGCTACGGGGCTCACGGCACTCACGGTTGCGGCCGGCGCTGCGAACTCGCGTCGCTCACGGCTGTATCTGTGACTGCGGGCTCGCGGCGCTCGGCGGGTGCTGCGGCTGTGGCTGCGGGCTGCGGGCTGCGGGCTGTCAGTGGCGGTCCGGCGAACCGGAGAGTGACGGGCAGGCGGATCGGCGAAGGCGAGTGCCGGACGACGGAGAGCTGATGACACGGCCGGAGTGACCGCGTACGACGGTGAGCAGGCGACCGGAGTCACTGCGGGGCGGTCTGACGGACGGCACGGGCGGCTGCCTGAAGACCACAGGGGCAGCCGGACGGCCCGAGCGTCTGTCGGCGCGCGGTGGCTCATCGGCGCGGGATTCACCGGCATGGGATACACCCGACGCGGGGCTTACCAGCGCACGGGCCTACCGGCGTGGGGCTCACCAGCGCACGGGCCCACCAGCGCCGGCTTAACAGCGCACGGGTCGACCGGGGCACGGATCTACCGGCGCGGGGTCTACCGGCGTGGGTGGTAGAGGTTGCGGCGGGGGTGTTGGTCGGGGTCGAGGGTTGGCGGTGGGATGAAGGTGGGCAGGCGGTCGGGGTCCAGGTGGATGCGCCAGGTGGGGTTGTCGTTGTGGATCAGGCGGTGGTGGGGGCGGCAGAGGAGGACGAGGTTGTCCAGGGCTGTGGGGCCGCCCTCGGTCCAGGGGGTGATGTGGTGGGCTTCGGTCCAGCGTGGGGGGCGTTCGCAGTCGGGGAAGGCGCAGCCGTGGTCGCGCACGGCCAAGGCCCGGCGCAGGGGGCCGGTGGCGAGGCGGCGGCTGCGGCCGGCGTCGAGGATCTGGCCGGCGCCGCCGAGGACGAAGGGGAGGATGCGGGCGTCGCAGGCCAGGCGGCGGGCGGCACCGGCGGACAGTCGCTCGCCCGTGTCGGTGACCGCGCTGCCCAGGGTGCGGGTCAGGGGGTCGTAGGCGACGGTGACGGCCAGGTGGGCGGGCTCGCCTCCGTCGGCGGGGAGCTCGGTGGTGCGCAGGGCGAGGCGGCACACCTCGGTCAGGGCGTCGGCTCGGCGTTGCGGCGGGGTGCGGTCGTCGCCGGCAACCGGGCGGCACAGGGGGTGCAGGGCGGACTGGACCACGGCGGCGTCCTCGGCCTCAAGGAGGCCGGACACGCGCACCAGACCGTTGTGCGGCCGGGACAGGGTGAGGCCGCGGCCGGCGTGGGCGCGGGCCTCCTGACGAGCGAGGGCGGCCTCGTCGGCGCGCTCGGCGATCTGCGGGGCGACGTGGGCGAGGATGCGCTCACCGATCCGGCGCAGCTGGTGGGCGGTCAGGCGGGCGGCCATGTCGATCTGGGTGCGTTCGGCCTGCTCGACGAGGCCGGCTGCCTCCGCCAGGCCGACCTCGTCGTGGTCGGCCAGCTCGGCGGGGATCGACTTGCAGGTGGCCGCGATGACGGTCGCCTGGCGCAGATCGGCTCGCCCGTCGAGCACCGCCTCCTGGAGGGCCGGGCTTTTCATGGCGGCGGCGAACTCGGTCAGCTCGCGGGCCGGTTGAGCGTCGAGAACCAGCGTCGACCGTAGCCAGCCGGCCGTGCTGCGGTGACCTTGCGCCTGCGGGACACCTCGCGAGGCGGCCTGCTGCACCACGCGGGCCTGGAGGACGGCTGCGGCCTGCTCGAGGTGGCGCGCCGCGCGCAGGACCTCGATGAGATCGTCGTCGGCGAGCGGCCACAAGGGGGACGCGGCGAGCTTCGCCGCGTCCTGCCCGAGTTGCTGCACGTCTGCCAACATGCGGCCCATTATCGAACACCTGTACGACGGTTTCCGAATCCAGCACCCGGCGGTGGAGATCGACTGCCACCATCTGCACAACTCGATCGTCGGCGTACGCAAACGGCCGGTCGAGCCTCCGCGCGCGCCAACAGAAGGCGTGCAGGCTTGGACAGTCTGGCGAGAACTCAGGGCAACCGGCGCGGGCTGGAAGAGCGGCGCGGACCCAGAGGCGACCGGCGCGGGCCGAGAAGAGCGGCGCGGGCCGAGAAGAGCGGCGCGGGCTGAGGAGAGCGGCGCGGACTCAGGGGCGACCGATGCGTGCTCGACAGCAGCCGATGCAGCTCAGAGGCGGCCGTCGCGAAGGAGGGGAAGCAGGTGGTCGGTGAGGAGGGGAGCCAGTTCGAGGGCGCCGGAGGCGAGCAGGTCGACCCAGCGGGCCTCTTCGAGCTCGGCCAGCGGGACGGCGTCGGTGATGGACGGCGCCGTGTAGACGTCGGCGTCGATCATGAAGCCGGCTTCGTTGGCGGCTCGGGCGGTGAAGCGGCCGACGTGGGTCAGGTCGGCCGGGCCGACGGCGAGGTCGAGCTCTTCCTTCAGCTCGCGGACCAGGGCCTGGTCGGGGGACTCGCCGGGTTCGAGCTTGCCGCCGGGCTGCATGAAGGCGGTGGTGCCGCGCTTGCGGACGAGGAGCCAGTGGCCCTGCGGGTTGCGGATCACGGCGGCGACGATGCGCAGGGTGGGCACGCGGCGATCATATTCCGGCGGGAGCAGTTCCCCGGAACCGGGCGAGGTTCGAAAAATACTCATATACGGTACGGCCTGAGCAGTCTCGAGCGGGGACGAGGCAGGCATGCTGCGAGTACATCGGGCCGAACGGGCGGATCGCCTCGCCGATGCCCTGGCCGGGGTCCTCCGTGAGCCGCTCGGCGATCCGTTCACGCCCGAGATCGTCAGCGTCCCGTCCCGCGGCGTCGAACGGTGGCTTGCCCAGCGCCTGAGCCACCACCTCGGCGCCGGAGCCCCCGCCCACCGAAGCCAAGCCACCGCCCGCCACGGACCCGCGGAGACCAGCAGCGACATCCGGCCTGGCGTCGCCTTGAAGAGCAGCGGCGGCGTGTGCGCGAACGTCGAGTTCCCCGGCGTCCCCGAGCTCATCGCGCGGGCCACCGACAAGGCGGACACCGATGCGCCGCGCGAGGATCCCTGGCACCCCGACCGGCTCGTCTGGCCGGTGCTCGACGTCATCGACGGGTCGCTGCACGAGGACTGGTGCCGTCCGCTCGCGACCTACCTGGACGGGGACGAGATCCGTCGCGGCCGCCGGTACGCCACGGCCCGGCACCTCGCCGGCCTCTTCACCTCCTATGCGCTGCACCGGCCCGAGATGCTCCGGCAGTGGACCGCAGGCAGTGACACCGGCGTGCCCGGGGACCTGCGCTGGCAGCCCGAGCTCTGGCGCCGCCTGACCCGGCATCTCGCCGAGCCGGATCCGGCCACCCGTCTGAGTACCGTGCAAGACCTGCTGCACACCGATCCGCAGGTCTCCTCCCTGCCCGGTCGCCTGTCGGTCTTCGGGCTCACCCGGCTGCCCGCCGCGCACATCGCCGTTCTCGCTGCCCTGGCCGAGCACCGTGACGTTCACCTCTGGCTGCCGCACCCCTCCCCCGCGCTGTGGGAGGCCGTTCGCCCGTACGCCCGGAAGCGCACCCGCCTCCCGAGGCGCGACGATCCGACGGCAGCGCTCCCCCGCCACCCGCTGCTCGCCTCGCTCGGCCGCGACGCCCGGGAGCTGCAACTGCTCCTCGCCGCGCCAGGCGTCCCCGTCGAGGATCACCACTACCCGGCCGGCAAGAGAGAGGCCGCCACAACGCAAGAACCCATGCAAGGAGCACCCGACACGCAACTCCGGCGGCTGCAACAAGCGATCACCGACGACACCTCGACCACTCAGGCCATCGGCCCGGCCGACAGCAGCGTCCAGGTCCACGCCTGCCACGGCCCTGGCCGCCAGGTCGAGGTCCTGCGCGAAACAGTCCTGCATCTGCTGGCCGACGATCCCACCCTCGAGCCGCGCGACATTCTTGTCATGTGCCCGGACATCGAGACGTTCGCGCCGCTGGTGTCCGCTTCGTTCGGGCTGGGATCCGAGGCGGCGCATCCGGCGCACCGGCTGCGGGTCAAGCTGGCCGATCGGGCGCTGCGCCAGGTGAACCCGCTGTTCGGGGTGGCGGCACGGTTGCTCGAGCTCGCCGGCGCCCGGGTGACCGCCGCGCAGGTGCTCGACCTGATCGCCGCGGCGCCCGTACGCCGGCGTTTCGGGCTGCGCGACGACGACCTGGACCGCCTCCGTGACCTGGTGGTGCACTCGGGCGTGCGCTGGGGTCTGGACGCGGCGCATCGCGCGCGGTGGAAGCTCGACGGCGTGCGCCCGAACACGTGGGAGGCCGGGCTCGACCGGGTGCTGCTCGGCGTGGCGATGAGCGAGGACGAGCTGAGCTGGCTCGGCACCGCGCTGCCGCTGGACGACGTCGACGCCGGGGACGTGGACCTCGTGGGGCGGCTGGCGGAGTTCACCGACCGGTTGACGAGCGCCCTGGCGAGCCTGTCCGGCGAGCATCCGCCGCAGGCCTGGCTGGATGCGCTGGTGGCCGCCGTGGATGCACTGACGGCGGTGCCGGATGCGGACTCCTGGCAGGCGGCTCAACTGCGGGCCGAGCTCACGGCGGAGCCGGTCGACACGATGCTCACACTGCCGGACGTACGTTCCCTGCTCGACGAGCGGTTGCGCGGGCGGCCGACCCGGGCCAACTTCCGGACCGGCGACCTGACGATCTGCACGATGGTGCCGATGCGCTCGGTGCCGCACCGGGTGGTGTGCGTGCTCGGGCTCGACGACGGCGTCTTTCCGCGCTCGGCCGGGGTGGACGGCGACGACGTGCTCGCCCGGGATCCCTGTGCCGGGGAACGGGATCCGCGCGGCGAGGACCGCCAGCTGCTGCTCGACGCCGTCATGGCGGCGACGGACAAGCTCGTCCTGCTCTACTCGGGTGCGGACGAGCGGACCAACGCGCCGCGCCCGCCGGCCGTACCTCTCGACGAGATGCTGGACGTACTCGGAACGAGCGTGACCCGGCACCCGCTGCAGCCTTTCGACCAGCGCAACTTCGCCGCCGGCGCGCCGTTCAGCTTCGATCCGGTGGCGCTGGCCGGGGCGGAGGCCGGCGCCGGGCCACGGAGGGCCGACCCGCCGTTCCTGGCCACGCCCCTCCAGTCGACCGTGGCCGACGTGACGAGCCTCGACGATCTCAAGTCCTTTGTGGAGCATCCGGTGCGCGCGTTTCTGCGGCGGCGCCTCGGGTTGAGCTTCTTCACCGACGACGCCGACCCCGGCGACGGGCTGCCCGTCGAGCTGGACGGCCTGCAGCGCTGGGCGGTCGGCGAGCGGCTGCTGCAGGCGTTGCTGCGCGGCGCCGACCTCGACCGCTGCGTCCAGGCCGAGTGGCGGCGCGGCACGGTGCCACCCGGCCCCCTCGGACGGCGGCTGCTGCAGGCTATGGCCGATGAAGTGGCGCCCCTCGCGGCCGCGGCGCAGACGCATCTGACGGGTACGCCCACCGCGCTCGACGTATCCCTGACACTGCCGGACGGACGCCGTCTCGACGGAACCGTATCCGGCGTGCACGGGAACTGTGCGGTTGTGGTCTCGTACGCCCGGATCAGTCCCAAACACCGCCTGCGCGCCTGGCTGACCGTCCTCGCCCTGACCGCCGCCCGCCCCGGAACCCCCTGGCAGGCCGTCACCATCGGCCGGGGCACGGGCGGGGTGCGCCGCTGCACGTACGGCCCACTCGGTCCGGAGACCGCCCGGCGCACCCTGCACGATCTGGTCGGCCTGCACGACGAGGGGATGCGCGAGCCGTTGCCGTTGCCCGCGAAGAGCTCCCACGCGTACGCCCGGTGCCGCCTGCGCAACGGCACCGCGGAAGCCGCGCAGACCAAGGCCGCCGCCGAGTGGTCCCGGTTCCAAGGCATCGGCGAGAACGAGGACGCGGGCCACGCCATGGTCCTCGGCGACCACGCGCCCTTCGACCGGCTGCTGACGGCGGCGGGCACGACCGAGCCGACCCGTTTCGGGGAGCTGGCGATGCGGCTGTGGCGGCCCCTGTGCGCGGCCGAGCGGGAGGACCAGCCGTGACCGCCACGATGACGCGCGGAGTGGCCGCCTTCGACGTGCGGGGCGAATTGCCCGAGGGCACGGTGGTGCTGGAGGCCAGCGCGGGCACCGGGAAGACGTACACCATCGCGGCGCTGGCGGCCCGGTACGTCGCCGAGGGTCACGCGAGCCTGCACGAGCTGCTGCTGGTGACGTTCGGGCGGGCGGCCACCGCGGAGCTGCGGCAACGCGTACGGGAAAGGCTGGTGTCCGCGGAGAAAGGGCTGGCCGGTGAGGCGGAACACGACGAGGTCGTGGCCCGGCTGGCCGACGCGCCGCCGGAGGAGGTCGCCCGGCGGCGGGCGCGGCTGGCCACGGCGATCGCCGGCTTCGACGCGGCCACGATCGCCACGACGCACCAGTTCTGCCACGAGGTGCTGGCGAGCCTCGGCATCGCCGCGGACACCGACCGGGACGCCGTCTTCACCGAGGATCCGGACGACCTGGTGGTCGAGGTGGCCGACGACCTTTACCTGCGCAAGTACGCCCAACCGGGCGCCCCGGCGCCGGCGATGTCCCGGGACTGCGCGCTCGACGTCGCGCGGCAGGCGGTCGCGGACAGCCAGGCCCGGCTTGAACCGTGCTCGGCGCCGGCCGGCAGCGAGGCCGAGGCGCGCTACCGATTCGCCGAGGCCGTACGCCGGGAAGTCGCGCACCGCAAACGCACCCGCCGCCTGACGGGATACGACGACATGCTCACAGGACTCGCAGCCGTGCTCACGGATCCCGTCCGCGGGCCCGAGGCGAGTCGGCGGCTGCGTGAGCGCTACCGGGTGGTGCTGGTCGACGAGTTCCAGGACACCGACCCGGTGCAGTGGACGATCGTGCGGACGGCCTTCCACGGTCACGCGACGCTGGTGCTCATCGGGGATCCCAAGCAGGCCATCTACGCCTTCCGGGGCGCCGACGTGGTCAGCTATCTCGCCGCGGCCGGCGCCGCCCCGCACCACGCGACGCTGGCGACCAACTGGCGCAGCGACGCCCCGGTGCTGGACGCCTTCGCGACGGTGCTCGGCGAGGCGGCCCTGGGCGACAGTCGCATCACCGTACGGCCGGTGGCCGCGGCCCACTCCGCCCGGCGATTGCATCCCGGCTCCCCGTTGCGGATCCGAGTCGTACCCCGCGACGGCCTCCCGGCGAACAAGAGCGGTCTCGTGGCGACCGACGCCGCCCGGGACGCGATCGCCCGGGACCTCGCCGTGGACATGGTCGGCCTGCTCGGCCCCGGAACCCGGCTCGGCGACCGGGAAATCGCCCCCGGCGACGTCGCGGTGCTCGTCCGTACGCACCGGCAGAGCCTGCAGGTGCACGACGCGCTCACCGCCGCCGGGGTGCCGGCCGTGCTCGCGGGCACCACGAGCGTCTTCGGCACGGTCGCCGCCCGCGACTGGCTGGCCCTGCTGGAAGCCCTGGAGCAGCCGCATCGCGGGACGCGGGTCGCGGCGGCCGCGCGTACCGGCCTGGTGGGATGGACCACCGAGCAGCTGGCCGGCGCCGGGGAGCAGGAGTTCGAGGAGCTGGGCGTCACCCTGCGCGGCTGGGCCCGGCTGCTCGCCACGCGCGGGGTCGCGGCGCTGCTGGAGGCCGTGACCGCGGCCGGGATGCCCGCCCGGCTGCTGGCGTGGCGCTCCGGCGAGCGGCACCTGACCGACCTGCGCCACGTCGGCATGGCCCTGCACACCGCCGCGGCCGAGGGCACGCTCGGGCTCACCGCGATCGCCGAGTGGCTGCGCCGGCGCATCGACGAGGCCCCGCACGACATGAGCCTGGAACGCAGCCGGCGCCTCGAGTCCGACGCGGAAGCCGTGCAGATCCTCACCGTGCATGCGAGCAAGGGCCTCGAGTATCCCGTCGTCTATCTGCCGTATGCGTGGGATCGGCACGTCGGCCAGCCCGATCTGCTGCACCTGCACGACGACACCGGCGCCCGGGTGCTCGACGTCGGTGGATCCCAGGGCCCCGGCTACGCCACCGGCGCCGCGCGGCACCTGGCCGAGGAGGGCGGCGAGGACCTGCGCCTGCTGTACGTCGCCCTGACCCGAGCGGCGTGCCAGGTCGTCACGTGGTGGGCGCCGACCGCGAACACCAAGGCGTCGGCGCTGCACCGGTTCCTGTTCGGCCGGCCCGCCGCCGGGGAGACGCCGAAGCCGGAGTACCCCGTGCCCGACGACGCCACGGCCTGGGCGCACCTGCAGTCCCTGGCCGGCCCGGCGGTCACTGTGGAACGGGTGCAACCGGCGCCGCCCGTACGCCTGCCCGCGCTGACGCCCGCCCGCCCCGAGCTGGCGGCGGCCCGGTTCACGCGGTCGCTGGACTTCGGATGGCGGCGGACGTCGTACTCCCGGTTGACCGCCGGGGTGCACGAGACGCCCGGTGTGGGCAGCGAACCGGAGACCGGGGTCATCACCGACGAGGAACTCCCCGCCGCTCCCGAAGCCGGAGGCGGCCCCCTGTCCCCGATGGCAGACCTGCCGAGCGGCGCCGCCTTCGGCACTCTGGTGCATACCTTGCTCGAGGATTTGGATTTCACGTCGGCCGACCTGTATACCGCGCTCACCGCCCGCGCGGCCGAACTGCTGGCCCGCACAGCGCTGACGGTCGAGCCCGCCGCGCTGGCGGCCGCCCTGCTGCCCGCGCTGCACACTCCGCTCGGGCCGCTGGCCGGGGGCCGGTCGCTGACGGACTTCGCGCCGGCCGACCGCCTCGCCGAGCTCGATTTCGAGCTGCCCCTCGACGGCGGCGACCATTCCCGGGACACCCCGCCGGTCACGCTGGGCACGCTGGGCGATCTGCTCGCGCGCCATCTCGGTCCGGGTGACCCCGTTGCCGGGTACGCCGACCAGCTGCGCGCCCCGGGCCTGGGCGACCAGCGGCTCCGCGGTTACCTCACCGGGAGCATCGACGCCGTGCTCCGGCTGCCCGGGCCGCGCTACGTCGTCGTGGACTACAAATCGAACTGGCTCGGCGAGCCCGGGCAGCCCCTCACCGCGCACCACTACCGACCCGCGGCCCTGACCCGGGCGATGATCGCCGCCCAGTATCCGTTGCAGGCCCTGTTGTACGCCGTCGCCCTGCACCGGTATCTGCGCTGGCGCCAACCGGGATACGACCCGGAGGAGCACCTGGGCGGCGTGCTGTACCTGTTCCTGCGCGGCATGTGCGGGCCGGACGGCTTTCCGTACGGCGTCTTCAGCTGGCAGCCCCCGGCGGCGCTGATCGTGGACGTGTCCGACCTGCTGGACGGCATCTCGTGACCGTCACGCTCGCGCACCGGGCCACCGGGCTGCAGGACGGCGTCTCATGACCGTCACGCTCGCGCACCGGGCCACCGGGCTGCTGGACGGCGTCTCATGACCGTCACGCTCGCGCACCGGGCGACCGGGCTGCTGCAGGTCTTCAACGTGGCCGGGATCCTGGATCTCGCCGACGTGCACACCGCCGATCGCGTCGCCCGCCTCGGCGGTGAGACCGATGACGGCGTACGGCTGGCCGTGGCGCTGACGGTCCGCGCACTGCGGCTCGGCTCGGTGTGCCTCGACCTGCCGCGCGTCCACTTGACCACTGTCACGGAGGAGCCGGTCGCCCTGCCGTGGCCCGAGCCGGAGTCCTGGCTCGCCGCCTGTCGCCGGAGCCCGCTCGTCGCCTGTGACAGCGCTCCCGGCGACGGAAACCCGCTCGCCGCTCGTGGCAACGCTCCCGGCGACGGAAACCCGCTCGCCGCCTTTGACGGCGCTCCCGGAACTTCGCCCGGCGTCGGCAGGCCGCTCGACAGGGCCGGGCGGCCGCTGCGACTGGTCGGCGACCTCCTCTATCTGGACCGCTACTGGCGGCAGGAGGATCAGGTACGCCACGAGCTGCTGACCCGCGCCGCCGGACCCGGCCCGGACGCCGACCCCGACCGGCTGCGCGCCGACCTCGACCGCCTCTTCCCCGACGGCGGCAGCCAGCGCCTCGCCGCCGCCGTCAGCACCCTGCGCCACGTCTCGGTCCTCGCGGGCGGCCCCGGCACCGGCAAGACCACGACCATCGCCCGCCTCCTCGCTGTCCTCGCCGCCCAGCCCACCAGCCCCGAACTCGCCCAGCCCTCCCCCGCCGACCCCGGCCGGCCCAGTCCCGCCCAGTTCCCCGGCACCGATCCTGGCCGGCCCACCAGCGCCGAGCCCAGCCGGCTCAGCCCCGAGCCCGCCCAATCCCCCGGCACGGATCCCGACCGGCCCACCAGCGCCGAGCCCGGCCGCCTTTCCGAGCCCGGCCGAGTCACCCGGCCCGGTGGCAGCCGGCTGCGCATCGCGCTCGCCGCCCCCACGGGGAAGGCGGCCGCCCGGCTCGAGGAGGCGGTTCGCGAGGTCACGGCCACGTTGCCCGACGCCGACCGGGCGACGCTCGGCGAGCTGCACGCGTCGACCATTCACCGGTTGCTCGGCCGCCGGCCCGGGTCGCACACGCGCTTCCGGCACGACCGGAGCAATCGTCTGCCGTACGACGTGGTGGTCGTCGACGAGACGAGCATGGTGTCGCTGACGCTGATGGCTCGGCTGCTGGAGGCCGTACGCCCGGAGGCCAGGCTGATCCTCGTCGGCGACCCCGACCAGCTCGCCTCGGTCGAAGCCGGGGCCGTGCTCGGCGACATCGTCCGCGCCGGGGGCCCACCCGAACCGGCCCTGCACGCGGCCCTGACCGCCGCCGGGGTCCTCGAACCCGGCCGCCGGATCCACAACGGCGTCGTCACCCTCACCCGGACCTGGCGCTTCGGAGGCGCGATCGCTGCCCTGGCCACCGCCGTCCGCACCGGCAACGCGGAAGCCGCCCTCGCCGTGCTCATCTCCGGGGATCCCGCCGTCGAGTTCACGGATCCCGCCGACGTCGACGGCCTCCGCACCGACGCCGTCACCGCCCTCCGCGCGGTCTCCGAAGCCGCCGTCGCCGGGGACGCCGCCGCCGCGCTGACCGCCCTGGACACCCACCGGCTGCTGTGCGCACACCGCGAGGGACCCTACGGCGTGACGCGCTGGACCCGCGAGATCGCCCGCTGGCTCGACGCGCCCGCCGGCGCCGACCTCGATCTCGGCCGGCCGTTGCTGATCACGGCCAACGACTACGACTCCGGGCTCTACAACGGTGACACGGGCGTCATCGTCGGCACGCCCGACGGGCCGCGGGCGGCCTTCGCGCGGGGCGGGACCCCGGTGCTCGTACCCCCGTCTCGGTTGTCGTCGGCCGAGACGCTCTACGCGCTGACCGTGCATCGCAGCCAGGGCAGCCAGTTCGGCCGGGTCACGCTCGTCCTGCCGGAGGCCGGGTCGCCGCTGCTGACGCGCGAACTGCTCTACACCGCTGTGACCCGCGCGCGAACCGGCCTGAGGATCCTCGGCACCCCCGACGCGATCCGCGCCGCCGTCGCCCGCCCGGTCGCCCGCGCCACCGGCCTCCGCGACAGCCTCGCCGCCCCGGCATCCGCTTTCGCCGAGCCGACATCGGATCCTGGCGGCGCGGCGCCGAGTCTTGCCGGGCTGACGTCGAACGGGGGACACGGCACGCCCACGACGGAGTGATCATCAGCGTGCCGAGCTGGGCGTTTCCGGGTGTGGCGCGGCATCGTACGGGGATGTTCGCCGCCGTTCTGCCGACCGTCGCCATGCTGCTGGCCGCCCTCCCCGCGCCGAGCGCGTCGCAGGGGCCGGATCCCGTTGCTGCCGGCCGGGTGCACGCGGCCTGGCGCGCCGGACCCGTGGCGTCGACGATCGGATCCAGTCCCACCTATGCCGGCGGTTCCGTCTACTACACCGAGGATGCTCAGCCCGCGACCGCGCCGGGCACCGCCGTTCGGATCACGCGGCGCGACGCCGCCACGGGGGCGCTGCTGCCGTTCGGCGCCGACCCCGTGGCGACGCTCTTTCTCACGCGACCGCTGGCGGCCGGGGGACGGATCCTGACGCTCAGTGCGTACGAGCGGGCGCGGGTCAAGGCGACCGTCCGGGCGTACACCCTGGAGGGCCGGACCGCCTGGAAGCGTGACCTGCCCGGCGAGAAGTTCCCCACCGAGCTCGTCGCGGCCGGGCCGCTGGTCCTCGCGGCGGCCGAGACCGGCTGCGACCGGCCCGGCGCCACCGGCTGCGCGCACACCACCGTGACGGCCTGGTCGGCCGCCGACGGCACCCTGGCCTGGCAGCGCACCTTCGCGGGCGGCTCCCCGCGCCTGGCCGCCGCGGCGGGACGGCTCGCGCTCCACCTCCTGCCCCCGGCGGGTACGCCCGCCACCGCCACGCCACACGAAACGGACGCCACCACCGGCACGCCACACAAGTCAAACGCCATCACCGGCACGTCGCACAGAACAAGCGCCACCACTGCGCCGCACAACAACGAAGCGACCACCGGCACGCCGCGCGACGTCAAGGCCACCACGCCGCACGACATCGGCGTCGCCACCGGCATGTCGCGCGGCATCGACGTCACCACCGGCAGGCTGCACGGCATCGACGCGGGCACCGGGCGTCGCCTGTGGTCGCGGTCGCGGGTGGCGGAGGGTGTGCTGGCCATCGACGGGGCCGCGGTGTACGTCGCGGCGGGCCGGTTGCAGGCCTTCCGGGCCACGGACGGGAAGATCCGCTTCAGTACGCCGCCCGGCCGCTACACCGACGTCCTCGCCGGCCGCACCGGGGTGTTCGCCACGACCGCCACCGCGCACGTCGCCGCGCTGGACTCGCGGGGCCGCGTCCGCTGGTCCTCCCCCGCCCGCCCGACCGGCCCCCTCACGGCAGCCACCGGCGTCCTGTGGTTCCAGCACCACCCGGGCGCCGACACCGACCGTACCTACCTCGCCGCCGTCGACGCCCGCACCGGCAAGCGCCTGCGCACCCTCGGGGTCAGCCCGGGCTACAGCCCCGGCGCCGTGGCCGTGGGCGGTGGGCGCGTGTTCACGACCGCCTACCTCACGCTGGTCCGGGCGTACGCGGCGAAGTAGCCCGCGGTGCTGATACCGAGCCACGATCCACTGTAGTGAGATCGGGGCCGGACGGCCGCCGGCGATCGATATGCTGGTCACGACCCCGCCGTACCGATGGGGCCGGCATGTCCCGGCGGAGGTGAAGGCAGGCCTGCGATGACCCAGCCGTCCGCCGCCGAGCTGGCCACCGACTTCGTGCGCCTCAACGAGTTCCTGCGCGCCGGCGGGGACCGGGCCGCGGCGCTGCGCCGGCTGGTCGGTCTCGCCGTGGCCGCCGTGCCCGGCTGCGACTGGGCCGCCGTCACCGCCTGGCCGGACAAGGCGCAGCCGCACAGTCTCGCCCACTCCGACGACATCGCGCTCACGACCGACCAGCTGCAGTACGACGCCGGCGACGGCCCCTGCCTGAGGGTCGCCGGCGAGGCGACCGTCCACGTGGCCGACCTGACCGGCGACGACCGGTGGCCGGCCTTCCGCGCCGCCGCTCTGGCCCGGGCCCCCGTACGCGGCGTCCTGTCCTTTCCTCTGACCGAGCGACTCGACCGCAGCGCCCTCAACCTCTACAGCGCCCGGCCGTGGGCCGCCGGCAGTGCCGCTCTCACGACCGCCTCCCTGTTCGCCGCCCACGCCCGCGTCCTGCTGCTGCACGCCGAGGCCCACGCCCGAGCCGCCCAGCTCGCCGAGGCCCTGACCACCAGCCGGCGGATCGGCGCCGCCGTCGGCATCCTGATGAGCGTGCACAAGGTCACCGCCGAGGAGGCGTTCGCCCTGCTCCGCCTGACCAGCCAGCACCTCAACCGCAAGCTGATCCTCGTCGCGGACGACGTCACCCGGACGGGCTCGCTTCCCCCCACCGAGTGAGTGCGTGATCGGCCCGGCAGTCGAGCGCGGCCAGGAGCAGGTCGACGGCGACGGTGGTCCGGGCGACGAACTCGTCCCGGGTCGCCACCTCGTGCTTGATGCCGGCGGCGGCACTCAACAGAGTGCGCGCCACCTCGGCGGCCGGGCCCGCGGCCGCGGCGGGCACCTCGTGCGCGATCGCCGCGGTGACCAGGGCGGCGAAGCGCCGGGGATGGTCGGCGACGACCGGGCCCAGCAGGTCGGGGTGGGTCTCGGCGAGGACGGCGACCTCGCGGGCCATGGCGCCGATGTAGCGCCCGCTCCACCGGTCGAACGCCTCGACCAGCCGGTCACGCAGCGGGCGGACGGGGTCGGCCAGGGCCTGCTGGGCCGCGGCGACATCCTGGTCGAGGGCCTGGACGACGGCGGCCTGGAAGAGGCTCTGCTTGGACGTGAACAGGAAGTAGAGGCCGGGGCGGGAGATGTCGGCGGCCCGGGCGACATCTTCCATCGACGTCTTGCGATAGCCGAAGCGTGCGAACGTCGTCAGCGCCGCCTCCAGCCAACGATGGCGTACGCGTGGAAGCGCTCGACCTGACCGACCTGGCCTCCGTGGCCGCGCTCGCCGACCGGTGGGCCGGCCCGTTGCACCTGCTGGTCGCCAACGCCGGGGTGTTCACCAGCGGGCTGCACCGCACCGGACGCGGCTGGGAGCTGCAGTTCGCCACCAACCACCTCGGCCACTTCGCGCTCGCCCTCGGGCTGCACGGCGCCCTCGCCACCGGCGCCTCCGGGCGCGGGGAGGCGCGGATCGTCGCCCTGACCTCCGGCGCCCACATGAACTCGCCGGTCGTGTTCGACGACATCCACTTCGAGCGGCGCGCGTACGATCCTCAGCTGGCCTACGGGCAGGCGAAGACGGCCAACGTGCTCTTCGCCGTCGAAGCCACCCGCCGCTGGGCCGGCGACGGCATCGTTGCGAACGCGGTGAATCCCGGCGGCGTCGTCACCGGTCTGCAGCGCGACTTCACCCCGGAGCAGAAGGACTACCTCGCGCGGGCCGAAGCGTCCGGAGCCTTCACCTACAAGACCACCCAGCAGGGCGCCGCCACCACTCTGGTCGCCGCCGTGTCCCCGGAGTTCGCCCGCACCGGCGGCCACTATCTCGACGACGGCATCGAGGCGTACACCGTGCCCGACGACGCGAAGCTCTTCGATCACAGTCACGCCGTCAAGCGGTGGGCCCTCGATCCCGCCGCCGCCGAACGCCTGTGGACGGTTTCACTTGACCACCTCTGACGACCGGTCATCGGGACCGGGTGCGTACCACCGAGTGCGGGCGGGATCCGAGCCGGCCTGATGGGGATGCCTTCCGGGCGCGAGAAACCCCGGCCGCCGGGTGGGAGCGGGGCGGCATCGGGCGCGGGCGCAGGGCGCGGAGCGGGTCCCAGCCGGGCGCGAAGGTGCGGCGGGCGGTGTCGAGCAGCAGGGCGCCGGCGACCGCGCCGACGGCCGGGGAGCCGACGAGGAGACCGGCCACGGCGGCCGCGAAGCCGGTCCATACCAGAGCGCGGGCCCCGATGTCGGCGACCCGGATCCCGGTCGGGCGTTCATGGGTCCAGCCCGGCAGCCACGCGACCGTGACGGCCAGAGCCACGGCCGCCAGCACCGCCGCCGCCGTCAGGACGCCACCGGGCCAGCCGAAGTGGCCGCCGAGCGCGTAGACGCCGGAGAACACGCAACCCAGCCACGCCTTGGCGAAGGCCCACTGCGCGAGACGCGGGAGGACGCCGTCGTCACCCATGCCGTCCCCCGATCGCCGCTCGGAAGCTCACACCACCGACAGCGTACGGCCGTGACCGCCCTCGCGTCCCGGCCAATCGACCCAACCGGCCGACTCGAGCTCGGGGCGGCGTACCTCGAGCTCGCGCAGCAGGATCCCCTCGCGCAACCCCCACGGGCAGATGCGCAGAGAGTCGATCCGCAGGCCGCGCATCACCTCGTACGCCACCACCGAGCCGGCGAGGATCTGCCGGGCCCGGTGCGAGGACACGCCCTGCAGCTCGGCGCGGCGCTCGGCGGGCAGCGCGCCGAGGCGTTCGATCCATGGGCGCAGGGCGCGGCGGCGCAGCTCGCGGGTGACGAACGGGCCGCGCCGCTGGGGTGCCGCGCCGGTGAGCCGGGCGAGCTGCTGGAAGGTCTTGGACGCGGCCACCGCGGTCGCCGGCGCTTCCCAGGACGTCCGGGCGGCGATGCGCTTGATGCGGCTGCGGACGTGCCGTTGCAGGCGGGCGACGGCCTCGGGCGAGGGCGGATCCCCGTCGCTGAGGAACTCGCGGGTGAGCCGGCCGGCGCCCAGCGGCAGGGACAGCGCGGACTCGGGCAGGCGGTCGCGGCCGAACGCCAGCTCGATCGAGCCGCCCCCGATGTCGGCCAGCAGCATGGGACCGGCCCGCCAGCCCAGCCAGCGGCGGGCGGCGAGAAAGGTCAGCTGCGCCTCTTCCACACCGGACAGCAGACCCAGGCGTACGCCGGTGGCCTGCTCGATCTGGGTCAGCACCTCGTCGCGGTCGGGTGAGTCGCGCACCACCGCGGTCGCGTACGCGAAAAGGGAGTCCACCCGCGCGCCGGTGATCTCGCGCGTGGCCTCCTGCACCGCCGCGATCATGCGCCGTCGCCCGCGCGCCGCCACGGAGCCGTCCGGCCCGACCTGCTCGGCGACGCGGGTGCGCGCCTTCCACGTGTGCACCGGCACCGGCACGCCCGACTCCGCGTCGGCGACCACCAGGTTCACCGTCGTGGACCCCACATCAAGCACCGCTATGCGCATCCGCGCCGCCTTCCCCGTCCGGCCTCAGCTAACCGTCCGGGAAGCCTAAGCCGCCGACCTGCGCGAAGTCCGGGAAAGAGACCACAGGCACACCGGTCAGGGCACGGCCATGCGCGCGGTGATCGTCGCGAAGTCGCGCTCCGGGATGCGGAACAAGCCCCGGCGGAACGGCAGGCCCCAGTGCGCGGGGTCGGTGACGAAGGACAACTGCTCCACGAGCGGCTTCGCCTCCACGCGCGCGCAGGCGTGGAAGTCGACCGCGAGCCGCCACGGCTGGAAGTCGTCGCTGACGCGTACCCGATAGGGGTGGTCGCCGGTGACGGTGGCCCACGCGGTGAATTGCCGCACGGGGCGCCCGCCGGACAGGGTCGTGCGCGGCGAGTAGAAGACCATCCCGTCGCCCGGGCGGGGCCGGCGGAGGCGGGTGCCCGCGCCGTGGTCCGCCTGGGTGAAGCCGCCCCGGACGGCCGCTTCGACGTGATCGAGGGTGACGGTGTTGATCCAGAACTCAGGCACGGTCGTGGAGGGTGATGCGGTAGCCGTCGGGGTCGGCGAAGGTGAACGTGCGGCCGAAGGGGCCGTCGATCGGCGCGGCGACGATGGTGTGGCCGTCGGCGGCGAGGGCGTCGTGGATGGCCTGGACGTCGGTGGCGTGCAGCCAGATCGCGGCGCCGATGCCGGGCTGGGCGACCGCGCCGAGATCGGTGCCGGGGACGACGTCGCGCAGCGCGAAGGCGATCGGCTCGGTCTCGAAGACGACGGCGTGCGGCGGGCCGGCCGGCGAGCGGATCAGGCCGAGATAGCGCTCGTAGAAGGCCTGCGACGCGTCGAGGTCGCGCGCCTGCAGGGAGACGAAGTCGGGTCCGGTGACGGGCATGGTCGAGCTCCTTCGCGGTGAATGGCGTGTCAGTTGCCTGACACGCACCACCGTATGTCAGGATGCTGACATGAGTCAAGACGGCGTCGACCTGGAGCGATCACTGGGCTACCTGCTGAAGGAGGCGTCGAGCGCCCTGCGCGCGGCGATGGAGGAGGTGCTGCGGCCGCTCGGGATGACCGTGACGCACTACTCCTGCCTCGAGCTGCTGGCGCAACGGCCCGGTCTCTCGAACTCCGAGCTCGCCCGGGGCGCGTTCGTCACCCGGCAGTCGATGAACGTCCTGCTCCAGGCCCTGGAACGCGACGGGTACGTGACCCGGCCCGCGGCGCCGCCCGCCGGCAAGGCGCTGCCCACCCGGCTCACCCCGCGCGGGCGGCGCAGCCTGGAGAAGGCGAGCGCGGCGGTCCGGTCGGTGGAGGTCAGGATGCTCGCGGGCCTGAGCGGGGACGACCAGTCCGAGGCGGTCCGCATCCTGCGCAGCATGATCCAGTCCCTGCGCGCGTAGGCCCGGGCAGCACACCGAGGGCCCGCGAACCGCCGGGAAGGGAGCGGTCCGCGGGCCCTCGACTCGGGTGCGGGTCAAGCCGGGGCCGCGCTCCCGGGGCCGGTCGGTCCCGGGAGGCGGCGGGAGATCAGCTGAGCGGCGGGTACGCGTTCGCCATCAGCTGCTGGAACTGAGCGGAGAACCAGGCGCCCGAGATCGGCGCGTTCGGCAGGGCACCGCTCGGGTTGTTGCCGTTGCGGGCGTTGCCGGTGTAGGTCGGGTCGCACATCCGGTCGAAGCCCTTGCCCTCGTCGTTCGGGATCAGCGTGCTGGAGCCGTCCGACTCGCCCGGGGGCTTGACCCAGACGTAGGCGTCGATGCCCGAGGCCGGGTTGGCCTGCGGCCGCTCGCCGAGGCCGGCGCCGCTCTGGTTGCACCAGTTGCCGGCGTGGATCCGGCGGTCGATGCGCGACTGGTTGACGAAGGTGTCGACGTCGGTCGCGGTGCTCGGGCCGGTGGGCCGGGCCGAGCCGCCCCAGCCGTTGCGCGAGGTGTCGATCAGCATGCCGATGCCGGAGTTGAAGCCGACCGAGACGAGCTGGTTCCGGAACGCCTGGGCGAACGTGAGCTCGTCGGTGTACTGGTTCCAGTCGACCCACTTGGACTGGCGCACGGAGACGCCGTTGACCGTGGTGGTCGGCTGCACGTACGGCTCCCGCAGCGCCGAGTAGTTCGCGGTGTTGACGATGAAGCCGTGCACGTTGTTGACGCTGCCCGACGCCTGGGCGGCCTGCAGCAGGATGTTCGCGGTGGGCAGGAAGTTGCTGTCCCAGCCGATCCAGCCGTGGTGCGCGGCGTCGACGTAGTTGTAGGTGTTACCGAGGGCGCCCAGCTTGTTAAGCGCGTACCCGACGCCCTGCACGTAGCCGCCGTTGGCCTTCATCGTGTCGCACTGCGCGGTGCCGCCGGCCTGACCCGAGGTGTTGGTGACCAGGTTGGGCAGCGAGTCGATCTCGACGATGTTGATGATGCGCAGGCTCGCGTACTTGGGGTCGGCCTGGATCGCGGCGATCGGGTCGATGTACTCGCTCTTGTAGCGGGGCAGGTCGTTCGGGCCCAGCTCGCCGTTGGACGCCAGGGCGGCGCAGTCGCGGCCCGGCAGGTTGTAGATGACGAACTGGATGTAGCCCGCGCCCTGGGCCAGCGCCCGGTCGAGGTGGTCCCGCACGCCCATCGAGCCGTTGGAGCTGCTGTCCTCGGTGCCCTCGATGGCGGCGATGCGGTCGAGCCACACCGCGGTCGGGTTGTTGGAGACGCGGCTGCCGCCGGGCTCGGCGTTGGCCTTGGCCTGCCACTCCGGGTTGCGGTAACCCTGGACTCCCGCGTACGGGTTGTCGACCTTGGCGTTCGTTCCGGGCGGCGGCGTGGTCGGGTTGGACGGGCCCGGGTTGGACGGCGTCGGGTTCGACGGCGACGGGTTGCCGGGGCCGGCGCTGCCGGTGCAGACCGTGCCGTTGAGCGAGAAGGACGCCGGGGCGGCGTTGGTGCCGGAGTAGTCGGCGTTGAAGCCGAACGTGGCCGACGCGCCGGTGGCCAGCGAGGACGCCCACGACGGGCCCGTGGCGGTGACGTGCGTCCCGCTCTGGGTGACCGTGGCGCTCCAGCCCTGGGTGACGCGCTGGTTGCCGGCGAAGTCCCACTCGAGGCGCCAGCCGCCGGAGATCGGGTCGCCCAGGTTGGTGACGCTGACGTTGCCCGTGAAGCCGGTGCTCCACGAGTTGGCGGAGTAGCTGACGCGGCAGCCCGCGGCGGCACTGGCCTGGGTGGCGGCCACGACGCCGAGACCGGTCACCAGCGCGGCGGCGCCGGCGACGGTCACGAGCCGTCTGGCCGAGGGGGGAAGTCGGAGACTCATCGCAGATTGCTCCTCAGAGGACGGAGAGCAAAACAGGGGATCGACACTCATCGGTGTCTGGTGCATCACAGCCTGACATGGGAGCGCTCCCAGCGCAATAGGCCGTTAACGAATCCGAAACTTTCAGGAAATCCCGGCGCAGGACGGCGCCGCGGACGGCGCCGAGCCGGTGCCCTGGAAGCCGAACTCCGTGCTCGCGCCCGCGGCCAGCCGGCCGTTGTACGCGACGTTCGTGAACTGCACTGTTCCGGAGGACGAGCCGGCCGTGGCGCCCCACGTGTTGGTGACCGCGGTCCCGGACGGCAGCGTCACCGACGCCCGCCAGCCGGTCAGAGCCGTCGCGCCGGCCGTCACCTTGACCGTGGCGACAAAGCCGCCGCCCCAGGAGTTGACGGACAAGGCAGCCGCGCACGAGGAGGCGGGCGGCGGGTTCGACGGCGTCGGCGACGACGGGCTGCCGCCGAAGACGGCGGCTTCGCGCGACGTCGAGGCGATGCCGTTGGCCCCGGTGAACAGACGCTGGCCCCATGAGGTCAGGGCGGTGCCGTCGAAGTTGGTCACCAGGTCGAGGTATTCGACGCCGCCGCCGTTGCCGCTCCACGACCAGCCGAGATATCCGACCCCGAGCTGCTGGGCGGTGGCCATGATGGCGTTCTCGTCCGGGTCGCCGTCGGAGTGCAGGTTGCCGAACTCGCCGATCACCAGCGGCAGGCCGGCCGAGCGGAAGCGCCCGAGATAGTCGGTCACCTCCGCGGCGGTGTCGAAGACCCCGTACATGTGGATCGAGAAGATGGTGTTGCGGCGCGGGTCGGCGGCGAAGACGGCGGCCGCGTTGTCGCGCATGACGAACTGCCAGTCCTGGCCCCAGTTGGGCGCGTCGACCATGATCGAGTGCTCGAAGCCGGCCGCGCGCAGCCGGGTGATCGCGCTGGTCGTCGCGGCCGTCCACGCGGTGGCGTTCGTGTTGCCGTACGGCTCGTTGCCGATGTTGAGGATGACGTAGGCCTCCTGGCCGGCCAGCGCGGACTTGACGCTGATCCAGTAGTCGACGGCCTGATCGAGCGTCGCGGCGCCGGCCTGCTCGCCGTAGCCGGTCGTGTCGTGCGCCTCGAGCACGCAGATCAGCCGGTTGGCCTTGCACTGGCCGATGAGCGTGGTGATCTCGGCGGCGGTGGTCGGCCCCCAGCGCTGCCCGCTGCCCAGGACCACGCGTACGGTGTTCGCGCCGCGCGCCTTGATGTCGGCGAGCGCCTGCGGGGTGCGGCTGGTGTACCAGGCGTGCGGATGGTTGACGCCACGCATGACGAACTCGGTGCCGGTGGCGTCGAGGATGCGGGTGCCGCTCACGGTGAACCCGGACGCGGCGAAGGCCGGCCGGGCGGCGAGCCCGACGGCGAGCGCCGTGACCAGGACCGCCAGGGCGGCCAGAAACTTCTTCACTTGAAGGCCCTCCATCGCTGTGGATGCGCTCCCACGATGGATTGACGCCGGTCTTTGTATGTCGGCGCCCGCGAGAAGTCAACAGGTCGGCCGGAATCCACCCGGCCGGTGCCAGTTTGTTTCGGGAACTTGACATCCACGTAACGCGGCGGAATGGTATGGGAGCGCTCCCACAAAGACGTACGTCTATGTACTGGGAGGAACCTCCGTGCGCCCCCTACGCACAGCCGTTCTCATAGCCGCGTTTTCCCTGGCCGGCGCGGCCACGCTGGCCGTACCCCTGCTCGCTCAGCCCGGCGCGCGGGCCGCCGCCGCCGACACGTACAGCTGGAAGAACGTCCGCATCGACGGCGGCGGCTTCGTGCCGGGCATCGTCTTCAGCCGGGCCGAGAAGAACCTGGTCTACGCCCGCACCGACATCGGCGGCGCCTACCGGTGGAGCCAGGCGAGTCAGAGCTGGACCCCATTGCTGGACTGGGTGGGCCGCGACAAGTGGGGCTGGAACGGCGTGCTCAGCATCGCCCCGGATCCCGTCGACGCCAACCGGGTCTACGCGGCCGTCGGCATGTACACGAACAGCTGGGACCCGAACAACGGCGCCATCTTGCGCTCGTCGGACCGCGGCGCCACGTGGCAGGCGACGACGCTGCCGTTCAAGGTGGGCGGCAACATGCCGGGCCGGGGCATGGGCGAGCGGCTGGCCGTGGACCCCGCGAACAACCGGAACGTCTATTTCGCGGCCGAGGGCGGCAACGGGCTGTGGCGCAGCACCGACTCCGGCGCCACGTGGGCGAAGGTGACTGCCTTTCCCAACGCCGGCAACTATGTCGCCGACCCGTCGGACACCAGCGGCTACCAGAGCCAGAACCAGGGGCTGACCTGGGTCACCTTCGGCGAGGCGGGCACGATCTTCGTCGGCGTGGCGGACAAGCAGAACCCCGTCTACCGCAGTACGGACGGCGGGGCCACGTGGGAGCGGATCCCCGGTCAGCCGACCGGTTATCTCGCGCACAAGGGCGTCGTGCAGGGCAGATATCTCTTCATCGCGACCAGTGACACCGGCGGCCCGTACGACGGCGGGGCCGGACAGGTGCAGCGGCTGGACACCACCACCGGCACCTGGACCGACATCAGCCCGACGCCGGCCGGGACCTCCGACGCGTACTACGGATATTCGGGCCTGACCGCCGACCGGCAGCACCCGGGCACGATCATGGTCGCCACGCAGATCTCCTGGTGGCCGGACGCGATCTTCTTCCGCAGCACCGACTACGGCGCCACGTGGACCCGGATCTGGGACTGGAACGGGTATCCGAGCCAGTCCAAGCGGTACACCATGGACATCTCGGCGAATCCGTGGCTGGACTTCAACAACAACCCGCAGCCGCCGGAGTCCACGCCGAAGCTCGGCTGGATGAACGAGTCCCTCGAGATCGACCCGTTCGACTCCGACCGGATGCTCTACGGCACCGGCGCCACGCTCTACGGCACGACCAACCTCACGACCTGGGACGCGGGCGGCACGATCACCATCAAGCCGATGGCCAAGGGCATCGAGGAGACGGCCGTGCTCGACCTGGCCGCCCCGCCCACCGGCGCCCCGCTGGTCAGCGCGCTCGGCGACATCGGCGGCTTCCACCACGCCGCCCTCGACGCGGTCCCGCCGAACTTCCACGACACCCCGAGCCTGGGATCCAACACAAGCCTCGACTTCGCCGAGCTGAGCCCGCAGGTGTTCGCCCGGGTGGGCAACGCCGACGCGGCCCCGCACATCGGGGTGTCCAGCGACGGCGGCAAGAACTGGTACGCCGGGCAGGAACCGGCCGGGGTCACGGGCGGCGGCACGATCGCGGTCGGCGCCGACGCGGGCTCCTTCGTGTGGGCGCCGGTCGGCGCGGGCGTGCACTACTCGACGACACGCGGCAGCAGCTGGACCGCCTCCACGGGCGTGCCGGCCGGCGCCAAGGTCGAGTCGGACAGGGTCGACCCCAAGACCTTCTACGCGTACGCCGGGAGCAGTGTCTACGTCAGCAAGGACGGCGGTGCCACGTTCGCCACCACGGCCGCCCTCGCCGCCCGCAACGTCAAAGCGGTGCCGGGCAGGACCGGCGACGTGTGGCTGGCCGGCGAGTCGGGCCTGCACCGGTCGACGAACTCCGGATCCACGTTCACCAAGCTCGGATCCGTGACGTCGGCGATCAACGTGGCGTTCGGCAAGGCGGCGCCCGGTGCCACCTATCCGGCCGTCTACCTGGTCGGCGTGGTCGACGGCGTGGACGGCGTGTTCCGCTCCGACGACACCGGCGCCACCTGGGTCCGCATCAACGACGCGCAGCACCAGTACGGCAACTCCGGTGACGCGCTCGCCGCCGACCCGAACACGTACGGCCGGGTCTACCTCGGCACCAACGGCCGCGGCATCCTCTACGGCGACCGGCTCGGCGGCGCGACGCCCAGCGGCTCGGCCTCCGCATCGGCGACGCCGTCGGTCACGCCGAGCGCATCCCAGCCGCCTACGACGGGATGCACGGCGGCCTACCACGTGACCAACTCCTGGTCCGGTGGATTCCAGGCCGAGGTGACCGTGCAGAACGGCGCCACGGCGAGCACCGCGTGGACCGCCACCTGGACCATGCCCTCGGGCCAGGCCGTCACCCAGGTCTGGAACGGCGTCCTCACCCAGTCCGGCGGGGCCGTCACCGTTCGCAACGCCGCCTACAACGGCTCGCTCGCCGCCGGCGCCACCACGACGTTCGGCCTCACCGGCACCGGTCCGGCCACCGCACCCACCGTGGCCTGCGCCCGCTCCTGAAAGGGGAACCCGCATGAAAGTCCGCAACAGATTCCTGATGGCGGCGGCGAGCGCGATTCTCGCCGCGACCGCCGGGGTGGTGGTCCTGACCAGCGGCCCGGCCGAGGCGCACGGCGCGATGATGGTGCCCGGCAGCCGTACGTACCTGTGCTGGAAGGACAGTGTCGGCGCGACCGGTCAGGTCCAGCCCAAGAACCCGGCGTGCGCGGCCGCCATCGCCCAGAGCGGCCCGAGCTCGATGTACAACTGGTTCGCCGTGCTGCGCTCCGACGGCGCCGGGCGTACCTCCGGCTTCATCCCCGACGGCCAGCCGTGCAGCGGCGGGACCGGCGGCCCGTACGACTTCACCGGCTTCAACCTGGCCCGCAACGACTGGCCCGTGACGCACCTGACGTCGGGTGCGGCGCTGCGCTTCGACTACAACAACTGGGCCAAGCACCCGGGCACCTTCCGGCTCTACATCACCAAGGACACGTGGAGCCCGACCCGGGCGCTGGCGTGGAGCGACCTGGAGTCCCAGCCGTTCTCCACGGTGACCAACCCCGAGTCGATCGGCGGCCCGGGCACCGAGGACGGGCGCTACTCGTGGACGGCGAACCTGCCGTCGGGCAAGAGCGGCCGGCACCTCATCTACTCGGTGTGGGCCCGCTCGGACAGCCAGGAGACGTTCTACGGCTGCTCGGACGTGGTGTTCGACGGCGGCAACGGCGAGGTGACCGGGGTCGGCGACGGTACGACGCAGCCGACCACGCCGCCGCCGTCCAACCCGACCACGCCGCCGCCGTCGAACGGCAGTTGCTCGGCGGCGTACACGTTGACCAGCTCGTGGACCGGCGGCTTCCAGGGTGAGATCAAGGTGACCGCGGCCGCGGCCCTGGCGAACTGGTCGGTGCGCTTCACCTGGCCCGGTGGCCAGAGCTCGAGCCAGGCCTGGGGCGGCGTCATCAGCACCGCCGGCACCGCGGCGACGGTCAGCCCCGAGTCGTGGAACCGCAGCCTGGCGGCCGGAGGCACGGCCACGGTCGGCTTCCTCGGCAGCGGCACCGGACCCGCCGCGCTGCCCGACCTGGCCTGCGCGCCCGTCTGACCCTTCCCGGTGCGGGCCCGTGGATCCACCGCCGCGGGCCCGCCATCCCCTTGGAGTTCCCGTGCGTCCACGTCACGTCCTCGCCGCCGCGCTCGCCTCCGTCGCGGTGGCCGGTGTCACCATGCTCGCCGCGCCGGCCGCCGACGCCGCCGAGTCCCCGTACTACGTCGATCCGCAGACCAGCGCGGCCCGCTGGGTCGCCGCCAACCCGAACGACTCCCGCGCCGCCGTCATCCGGGACCGCATCGCGAACGTCCCGCAGGCACGCTGGTTCGCCTCCTACAACCCGGCCACCGTCCAGGCCGAGGTGGACGGCTTCACCGCCGCCGCGGCCCAGGCCGGCAAGACGCCGATCATGGTGCTCTACAACATCCCCGGCCGCGACTGCTCCGGCGCGAGCTCGGGCGGCGCCCCGGACCACGCGTCCTACCGGGCCTGGATCGACCGGGTCGCGGCGGGACTGCAGGGCCGCCCCGCCGCCATCATCCTGGAACCCGACGTGCTCGCCCTGATGAGCACCTGTCAGAGCCAGGACCTGCAGAACCAGGTGTACGCGTCCATGGCGTACGCGGGGAAGAAGCTGAAGGCGGCCTCGGCGCGGGCCAAGGTCTACTTCGACGCGGGACACTCGGCGTGGCTGGCCCCGGCCGACATCGCCGCCCGGCTCAACCGGGCCGAGATCGCCACGAGCGCGGACGGCATCTCCGTGAACGTGTCCAACTATCGGACCACGGCGGAGAGCATCCCGTACGTCCGCAACGTCATCGCCGCGACCGGCGTGAGCGGCCTGAAGGGCGTCATCGACACGTCGCGCAACGGCAATGGCCCCGCGGGCAGCGAGTGGTGCGACCCGGCGGGCCGGGCGATCGGGACGCCGTCGACCGATCAGGTGGCCGATCCGATCCTGGACGCGTACCTGTGGATCAAACTGCCCGGTGAGGCGGACGGCTGCATCGCCGCGGCGGGCCAGTTCGTGCCGCAGCGCGCCTACGACCTCGCGGTGGCCGCCGGTCCCGTGACCACCACGCCGGTGACGCCCTCGGTCACTCCCAGCGCCTCGACCCCGGCGAACCCGGGGGCGTGCTCGGTGGCGTACACGAGCAATCAGTGGGCGACCGGCTTCACGGCCGACCTGCGCATCACCAACAGCGGCCCGCCGCTCGCGTCGTGGCGCCTGACCTTCACGGTCGGCTCGACGGTCAGCGTGAGCAACGGCTGGAACGGCGTCTGGTCCCAGTCCGGCACCACCGTCACCGTGGCCAACCCGTCGTGGGCGGGCAGCCTGCCCAACGGCGGCTCGGTGACGACCGGATTCCAGGCGTCCTTCACCGGATCCCCGGGCGCGCCGAGCGGATTCGCCCTCAACGGCACGCCCTGCACGGCCACGCTGTAGAAGCCCCCGGCCGGTCCGGTCCTGCCCCGGGCCCACCTTCCACCGCCCGTTGATCTTCGCGTTCCCCCGGGCGCGAAGATCAGCCGGACCGGCCGGGTCCCAGCAAGTCCCACTTGTTCCCCGCGATGTCGAGAAAGACCGCCACCCGCCCGTACGGCTCGGCGCGCGGCTCCCGCACGAACGTCACCCCGGCGTCGGCCATCCGCCCGTACGCGGCGTCGAAGTCGTCGACCCGGAGGAAGAACCCGACCCGGCCCGCCGCCTGGGTCCCGACGGCGGCGCTCTGGTGCTCCCCGTCCGCGCGGGCCAGCAGCAGCCCCGTCTGCGCGCCGGGCGGGCGCACCACGACCCAGCGCTTCGGCCGCCCGTCGTTGGTCAGCGACGGCGAGTCCTCGACCAGCTCGAACCCGAGCACCCCGGTGAAGAAGGCGATCGCGGGGTCGTAGTCGTCCACGATCAGGGCCACCAGGTCGACCTGCATCAGATCCCCTCCACCACGCGCCGGAGCCCGGGCGACGTGACGGACGCCCAGCCGGCGAAGAGCTTACGAAAGTAGGCGCCGTACTGGGCGAGCAGCGCCGGGTTCCGCTTTCCGTACAGGTAGACCAGCTCCTCCGCCGCCGGGCCGGCCACACGGCGCTGTCATGACAGCATGGGACAGTGAGCGACGAGTATCCCGTGGCGTTCCGGGCCGAGGCGCGGGTCGAGAAGTCCCGGTGGCGGCGCCGGCCCCGGCGGGTGCTGCACTACGACGCGCGCTGGGCGGACGGGCGGGTCGAGCGCGACGTCGACCTGGTCGGCCTGATGTACCGGCGCGCGCCCGCCGACTACGTCGTGGTCAAGAAGGCGATCGACGACCACTGCCCGGCCGAGGGCGCCGGCCCGTGGATCGGCTACCCCTACGGCGAGGTCGCCGACGCGTAGCGCGGGCCGGCGGTTCAGGGGGTCAGGCTGCGCTCGATCTCGACCACGGTGCCGGTGGCGGTGGAGGTCACGTTGACGGCGCCGTAGGCGTTCATCAGGAGGGCGCCGCGGCCGCGGTCGGCGGGGGCCGGGCGGGCGCGCCAGGTGCCGTAGTCGCGGACGCTGAGGTGGACGACGCCGCCCGCGACGCGGAGGCGGACGTCGACGTCGGGGCGGGTGGGTTGCTGGGCGTGCTCGACCGCGTTGTTGACGGCCTCGGTGGCGGCGATGAGGAGGTCCTGCATCAGGTCGTCGTCGGTGACCGGGCCGGCCAGGGCGGCGCGCAGGTCGCGGCGCAGGGCCGCCGAGGCGGTCGGCTCCAGCGGGTAGGTCCAGTGCCGGTCGATGTCGTCCGGGGCGGTCGCCGCGGCGGCGGCGAGGCGGGGCAGGTGGCGGACCACCAGCGCGGCCACGTCGTCGGTGTCGGCGGCGCCCTTGACCACGGTGTCGATCAGGCCGGCGGCGGAGACGGCGTCGCCGGCCGCGTCGCAGCGGGCGAGGAGCCGGCCCACGCCGAGGCCGAGGTCGCCGCGGCGGTCACCGGCCAGGCCGTCGGTGAAGGCGACGAGGACGGCGCCGGGCGGCATCTCGGTGCGGTTCACCGTGTACGTGGCGGAGGTCAGGCCCAGCGGCGGGCTCGTGTGCCCGCGCAGCCATTGCGCCCGGCGCCCGGGGATCCGCAGCACCGGGGCGGGATGCCCGGCGGAGCACCAGACCAGCTCGCCGGTCGCCGGGGTCAGCCGGGCCAGCAGCACGGTCGCGTAGTGCGGGGTGCTGAGCCGGGACAGCATGGCGACGAGACGGTCGAGGATGCGGGGCGGCTCCGGCTCCTCCCCCGCGTACGCGCGGACGGCGTTGCGCAGCTGGGCCGCCGTGACCGCGGCACCCAGGCCGTAGCCGGCGACGTCGCCGACGCTGAGCAGCAGGTCGCCGCCGGGGAGGGTGAACGCGTCGTACCAGTCGCCGCCGACGCCGCCGGAGACGGGCCGGTAGCGGGCGGCCAGCTCCCAGCCGGGGAGGGCGGGCAAGGTGGGCGGCAGCAGGCTGTGCTGGAGGGTGGCGGCGATCTGCCGCTCGTGGCTGAGCTCCCAGCGGCTCTCGGCGAGCGCGGCGAGGGTCACGGCGATGGGCTCGAGCGTGCTGGCGGCGCGGGCGGACGGCGACGTGCCGGGCAGGAGCACGGTGAGGGAGCCGAGGTTCTCGCCCGTACCGCTGCGCACCGGCACGACGACGTCGGCCGCGTCGTCCGTACGGGTGTCTTTGTCCCCGGCGTCGCTGTGGAACGTGAGGGCGTCGCGCCCGGGGCCCGCCTGCAGCACGGTGGTCGCGCGCAGTCCGCCCAGGAGGGCGCGGGCCTGGTCGGTGGCGGAGCGGACGGCCTCCTCGAGGGCGCGGCCGGAGGCGATCACCGCGGTGGTGGCGGCGGCCGCGGCCGTACGCCCGGAGCCCTCGACCGGCGCCTGCGGCCGCCCGCGCCGCAGCGCCCCCCGCACCCGCGCGAGCAGGTCCGCGGCGGTGAACGGCTTGACCACGTAGTCGTCGGCGCCGGCGTCGATGCCCTCGGCCCCGGACTCGCCGCCGGCCCGGGCGGACAGCACCAGGATCGGCAGCGCCCGGGTGGCGGGGTCGCGCCGCAGCTCGCGAATCAGCGAGAAGCCGTCGAGCCCAGGCATCATCACGTCGGTCACCAGCAGGTCGGGCGGGTCGTGGCGCACCGCCTCGAGCGCGGCGCGCCCGTCGGCCACGCCCTGCACCTGCCACCGCTGATCGGCGAGCAGACGCATCAGGTACGCCCGCATGTCCGCGTTGTCGTCGGCCACCAGGATCCGCGTGCCGGTGTCGCCGGCGGCGGGACTGTCGGCGACGGTCCAGCTGAGGGCTTCCTCCGCGAGGGCGAGCGCGGCGCCGCCGAGGGGCGTGGACTCGGCCGGGCCGTCCGTGGCCACGGCCGGCCAGGGCAGCGTGACCGTGAACGTGCTGCCGCGGCCGGGCGTGCTGGCCACGGTGACGTCGCCGCCGAGCAGCCGGCTCAGCTCGCGGACCAGGGCGAGCCCGATGCCGCTGCCCTCGTGACTGCGCGACCGGGCCCCCTGCACCCGGTGGAAGCGGTCGAAGAGCTGGGCCTGGTCGCCCGGGTCGATGCCGATGCCGCTGTCGGAGACCCGCAGGCGTACGCCGTCGTCGTCGCTGTCGAGCGTCACGCGGATCTCGCCGACGAACGTGAACTTCAGCGCGTTGGAGATCAGGTTGGTGACGATGGTCTCCCAGTGCGCCGGGTCCACGGCGGTGGGCCGCGGCAGCGGCGGGCAGTCGACGACCAGGCGCAGCGAGGAGCGCTCGACCGCGGCCCGGAACACGCCGGCCAGCCCCGCGGTGAGCCGGGCCAGGTCGACCGGGCGCGGGGTGGTGCCGGCCCGGCCCGCCTCCAGCCCGGAGAAGGTGAGCAGGTTGTTGACCAGGGTGAGGAGCCGGGTCGCGTTGCGCCGGGCCACGTCGACGCGTTCACGCTGGCGGGGCCCGAGCGGCTCCCCGGTGTCGTCGAGCGCGTCGGCGAGCGGGCCGAGCATGAGGGTCAGCGGCGTCCGGAACTCGTGGCTGACGTTGGTGAAGAAGGCCGTCTTGACCCGGTCGAGCTCGGCCAGTTTCTCGGCGCGGCGGCGCTCCTCCTCGTACGCGAGGCTGTTGCGGACCGCGACCGACACCTGCCGGCCGAGCAGCTCGAAGAACGAGCGGTAGTCGTCGTCGAGACCGCGGCTCGGGCTGACCGCGGCGACGAGCACGCCGAGCGGGCGGCCGGACTCGCCCGACGGCAGCGGCACGGCGACGATCTGGCGGACGGGGTCGCCCCACGGGCCGCCGGGGACGGTCAGGCCGGCGGGCACGTCGAGCACCTGCAGGGAGCCGGGCGGGTCGACCTCCGGCGCGATGCCGGGGTGGGTGGCCGTCACGCTGCCGTCGCTGAGGCGGATCGCGGCGAACGGCACGTCGAGGGGGTGCCCGGCGACGGCCGCGACGAGGCGCTCGGTGGTCTCGGCGACACTGCCGCTGCCCACGGACAGCTCGCGGAGCAGCCGCAGCCGGCGCTGGCCGACGACCTGCTCGGTGACCTCGCTGCAGACGGTGAGGACGCCGGCCGTACGCCCGGCGTCGTCGCGGGCCGGGGCGTGCGAGACGCTGAAGTACGCCTCCTCGCGGTACCCGGCCCGTTCGAGCGCGAGCTGCAGCGCGGGCACCCAGCTGGCCACGCCGGTCGCCATGGCCTCGCTGATCAGGGGCTCGAGGACGTCCCAGCCCGCCTCGAGCGTGACCCGCACGTCGCCGCCGAGCGCCCGCGGGTGCTGGTCGCCGATGAGCGCGGAGTAGGCGTCGTTGTAGAGCTGGGTGAACTCGGGGCCCCACAGCAGCAGCATCGGATAGCGGGAGGACAGCACGATGCCGACGGCGGCGCGCAGGCTCTGCGGCCAGTCGTCCACCGGCCCGAGCGGGGTGCGCGACCAGTCGAGCCGGGCCATGAGCCGCCCGGTCTCGCCACCGGTGAACAGCCCGGTGGTCAGCGGCTCGTCAGCCGACATCGCTGGTCACTCCGTCATCACGTCCCCCTCGCGCCCCGCGGCGCCGCCCTGCCGACACTACCTGCCCTTACCCGCGTCCTGACCTGCTGATACCTGAGCCCGGGTCACTCTTTTCCGGCTCCGGCGGGATCTTTTCCGGCTCCGGCGGGAAAGACGACCGGCACCTCGTTGCCGAGCACCACCCGGGCGAGCAGCCCGGCGAGGGTCTCCCGGTCGCCGCCGGCCAGCCCGGCGGGCAGCTCGGCGATCCGGCGGCACGTCTCGTCGTAGAACTGCCGGGCGAGCCGGTCGCCGTCGGCCGTCAGCCCCACGAGGACGCCGCGGGTGTCGCGCGGGTCGGGCTCCCGGCGCACGAGTCCGAGGCGCTCGGTGCGGTCGACCAGGCCGCTCAGGCTGGACTTGGCCAGGCGCAGCGTGGTGCTCAGCTCGCCCATCGCATAGGCGCGGGGCATCAGCACGCAGAGGAGCTGGCCCTGCTGCTGGGTGATGCCGTACTCCCGGGCGGACTCGGTGTAGACCGCGTCCACCAGGAACGACGTCCGCACGAGGGCCGCGACGATGTCCATTCGGCGAGTCTATTGGTAGGTTCTAGTTCGTAGTACGAACTACGAACGGGGAGGCAATCATGACGGACGTGGTATTCGGTTTCGGGGCCCACTCGACCGTGGCGGAGGCGCCCGGGCTCCTGCGGCTGACCGGGCTCGCCGACCGCGAGGGGCTCGAACTGTTCTCACTGTCGGACCATCCGTATCTGGGGGCGCGGCTGGACGCGTACGCGGCGATCAGCCTGATCCTGGGTCGCACCGAGCGGCTCGCCGGGCTGGCCAACGTGACGAACCTGCCGCTGCGGCCGCCCGCGATGCTGGCCCGCACGGTGACCTCCCTGGCCACGCTGTCGGGCGGGCGGATCGTGCTGGGCGCGGGGGCGGGCGGCCGCTGGGACCGCATCGCGAGCATGGGCGTGCCGCAGCTCACCCCCGCGGCCGCCGTCGAGGCCTTCGAGGAGGCGATCACCCTGATCCGGTTGCTGGGCGGCGGCGGGGCGCCGGTCACCTTCGACGGTACGTACTACCAGGTCAGCGGGCTCGAACCGGCGGACGCCCCGGCGCCGCCGGTGTGGACGGGCTCGGTCGGGCCGAAGTCGCTCGCCGCCACCGGGCGCGTCGCCGACGGCTGGATCCCCGGGCACGCCGCCGACTGGCTGAGCAGCCGGTATCGGCAGTCGCGGCCGATCATCGACGAGGCGGCGCGGGCGGTGGGGCGCAAGCCGGGCGACATCCGGACGGTCTACAACCTGCCGGGGCGGATCACCGACGCGCCGCTGGCCGCCCCGCGCGACGGGGACGGGCGGTGGGTGGGCGGGTCCGTGGCGCAGTGGGTCGAGGAGTTGACGTCGGCGGTGGTGTCGCACGGGGCCGGCGGGTTCATGCTCTTCTCCCCCGGCGGCGGGACGCCGGACGAGGTGTCGCTGGGGCGGTGGGCGGCGGAGATCGCGCCGGCGGTGCGGGCCGCTCTGTAGCGCGCCCTTTGTTCAGCGCGCCCTTTGTTCAGCGCGCCGCTGTGTGGTCAGGGCCGGCCCGGCCGGGTCGCCGGTGCAGCCCGGCGCCCGGCGTCAGGCCGTGTGCGGCGCACGACTCCGGGCCGTGGCCCGTCGTCTGCCCCTGAATGCGCCGCTAACCCGTTCCCCCCGGCGGCGACCCTCCACAGTCGAGCCCGCGGGTGGCATCGTGGGAGGGGAACATTACGCTCACTCCTGGCACGCACGCAACGCCTGTTGAGTGACGATCCGCGCGGGGTCGCGTTTCCGCAGCCCAGCGTCGCACGCGCGAGTCGCGGGCATTCAACAGGCGTTTATCAAAGGGGGAGGCGAACCATGGCCCACCCACCGGGCTCGCTGGCGGCCAGACTGAACCGTCTGTTCGCGACCGTCCGCCCGCGACCGGAGGAGATCCAGCGCGGCCGCCCCGGCCGCGAATGGTTCAACAGCGAGGTCGCCGAGCGCATCAACGGCCCCGGCGAGGTCGCCGACCGCATCCACCGCACGGTCGGCCCGGTCACCATCAGCGGCGCCTACATCGGCGAGCTGCGCCAGGGCAAGGTCACCGACCCGCGCCTGAGCCACCTCAAGGCCCTGGCCATCGCCTTCGAGGTCCCGGTCGGCTACTTCGTCGACGACGCCACCCCGCCCCCGCCGGGCCGCCTCCGCGACGTCCTGGCCGGCGCGGGCCTCTCCGACCGCAGCCAGGCCGCCATGACCACCATCTTCGAGCAGCTCCTCGAGGTCGAGGGCCTGACCACCGCGAAGGAAACCCCCCAGTGACCGTCCCCGCCGCCCCGCTCCCCGACTCGATCGTCACCGATCCGCACGGCGTCTACGCCCGCCTGCGCGACGAGGCCCCGATCCACCGCTTCGCCCTGCCCGACGGCGCGTACGCGTGGATCGTCACCCGCTACGACGACGCCCGCGCCGCCCTGGCCGACCCGCGCCTGTCGCTGAGCAAGACCCACGCCGGCGAGGGCGCCTGGAAGGGCTTCGGTCTCCCGCCGGCCCTGGACAACAACCTGCTCAATCTGGATCCGCCGGACCACACGCGGCTGCGCCGGCTGGTCGGCAAGGCCTTCACGCCGCGCCGCGTCGAAGCGATGCGACCCGAGGTCGAACGCGTCGCCGCCGCCCTGCTCGCGCCCGTGGCCGCGGCCGGAGGCGGCGACCTGGTCCGCGACTTCGCCGTCCCGCTGCCGGTCGCGGTCATCTGCGACGTGCTCGGCATTCCCGCCGAGCGCCGCGCCGACCTGGGCGACTGGGCCGGCACCATGCTCGCGCCGCCGAAGGACGACCCGGCGGCTCCGGCCCGCGCGGTGGGCAGGCTGGTCGCCTTCCTCACCCAGCTGATCGCCGAGAAGCGGACCGGTCCGGGTACGGACATCCTGTCGGCCCTCGTCGCCGCGCGGGACGACGACGACCGCCTCAGCGAGGACGAGCTGACCTCCCTGGCCTTCCTCATCCTCGTCGCCGGCTACGAGAACTCGGTGCACCTGATCGGCACCGGCGTCCTCACGCTGCTCCAGCACCCCGAGCAGTGGGCGGAACTGGCCCAGGACCCGGCCCTGCTGCCGAACGCGGTCCGCGAGCTGATGCGCTTCGAGCCGCCCGCCCCGGTCTCCATCCGCCGCTTCGCCAAGCAGGACACGCAGCTCGCCGGCGTCACCATCCCCGCCGGCGACACCGTGATGATCGCCATCGCCGCCGCCGACCGCGACCCCGCCCGCTACCCCCACCCGGACTCCCTCGACCCGCACCGCGACACCACCGCCCAGCTGACCTTCGGCCACGGCATCCACTACTGCGTCGGCGCGCCGCTGGCCCGGCTTGAAGCCGAGGTGGCGCTGGGCGCCGTCCTGCGCGCCCTCCCGGGCCTCACCCTGGCCGTCCCCGCAGCCGAGCTCAGATGGCGCGACTCCTACCGCTCGCGGGCGCTGCTGTCCCTGCCGGTCCGCACCGCTGGACAAGGCGGGACGAGCGGCCTACATTGAGGTCACGCCGTTGCGAGTTCTTCCCCCGTGGAATTCGCAGCGGCGTTCTCCGTTCCCCGCCCGGCTTCTGCGGCCGCGACCATGCACCAGCTCGGAGAAGACATCTCGACAGCTACCGGCGGTTTGCGCGGACCCGCGCACGTGGCGAACACCGCCGACCGCAGCCTGGCGCTGCTCGACTTCGCGCTCCGGCGGGCTCGGGCGGTGGGCAACGCTGCTGCACGACGGCGTGGCCGCGGCCGGGTCGGGGCGGTGGCGATCGAGTGCTGGGGGGTACGTGCCGAGAATCACCGAAATGCCAGGTCAGGGAGTGGTGATTAGCTGAGCATGCAACCTTCGGGGCGGGGCATGCGTCACTGTGGGCGCCGGGGTTCCTTGCCGAAATGGGTTGAGCATGTCGTTGGGTCTGCCGAGAGTGATCGCCGCCGTCGTGGCGGTGGGGGTGCTGGCGGGGTGCGGGAGCTTCCGGGCGCCTCAGGTGCACGGGACCGGGGCCGGCGGCGATCGGCAGCAGGCGACGGTGGACGAGGACACCGAGCCGGCGCCGGACACCGCTCCCGTACGGTCGAAGCCCGCCGCGGCGCGGATCACGTATCCGGCGGACGGGTCGCGGCGGTGGCTGGCGGCGGCCGGGCAGACCGGGCCGGCATCGGGGCAGGGCGGGACGCTGCTGCGCTACCGGGTGCTGGTGGAGCGGGACATCAAGGGGCTGCCCGCGGCGACGTTCGCCACCGCGGTCGCGGCCACGCTCGGGGCCGACGACGGGTGGACCGCCGGCGGGCAGTGGCGCTTCAAGCGGGTGGGGCCCGGCCAGGCGTACGACTTCACGCTCTATCTGGCGACGCCGGACACCCGCGACGAGCTGTGCCGCGATGTGCCGGACGGCTACACGTCGTGCCGCAGCGGCGACAAGGTGGTGCTCAACGTCGCGCGGTGGGTCGAGGGCGTCCCCTCGTACGGGAAGAATCTCGCGTCCTACCGCCGGTACATGGTCAATCATGAGGTGGGCCACCGGCTGGGCCACGGGCACGAGCTGTGTCCCGGCCCGGGCGAGCCGGCGCCGGTCATGCAGCAGCAGACGCTGGGCCTGCACGGATGCCAGCCGAACGACGCCCCGTACGTGGACGGCGAGAGCTACCACGGCCCGTCGGGCGCCTACCCCGACGGCACACCCGAGCGTGAGAAGGGCCGCAAGTAGCAGAATCACGTCGTGGAACTGATCGATGCGGTGCGCGGCGGGGCGGCGGCCGGGATCGTGCTCGGGGTGCGGCGCGGGGACCACGTCGACGTGCGGGTGGCCGGGCTGCGCGGGCCGGGCGGGGCGCCCCTGACGGCGGACACACCGTTTCCCGTGGCGTCGATCACCAAGCCGGCGACCGCGGCTCTGCTGCACGCCCTGCACGCGCGGGGAGATCTCGACCTGGACGCACGCGCGTGGCGTGACGCGACGTGGCGGGAGCTGCTCCGGCACACCGGTGGCGCAGGGCCCGGCTACGAGGGCGGGATCGAGCGGTTCGGGAACGGGGACGGCGCCCCGGCGGCGTACGCGGAGCATCCTGAGCTGATCGAGTGGCTGGGCGCGCCCTGGTCGTACGCGAATCCGGGGTATTGGCTGGCCGGCGCGCACGCGGCGGCAGTGAGCGGGCGTCCCTTCGCGCGGGGCCTGCGCGAGCTGGTGCTCGACCCGGCGGGGGTCACCGGCGCCGACAGCCGGCCGTGGCGCGACGATCCCGCGCTGCTGGCTCACGACGACCCCGATCCGGCCCGCAACTCGTACCTGGCGATGCCGCGGGTGCGCGTACCGTCGGGGGGCTTGCGGGCGACGGTGGGCGATGTGCTGGCGCTGGCCGCTGCGACCTGGCCGGGCGGGGCCCTCGGCCATCTCGGGGTGCTCGGTGAGGCGCCGTTCGCCGAGGTGTACGGCGGGCGGTTCTGGGGGCCGGGCTGGGAGGCGTGGCGGGCGGCGGACGGCACGCTGGTGACGGGGCACAGCGGGGTGAGCGGCGGGTTCCGGACGCGGTTGTGGTCGGTGCCGGCCCGGCGTACGGCGGTGGCGGTGCTCGCGGTCGGCGATCGCCGGGGCGGGCGCGGGCCGCAGCTCGAGGACGCTGTGCTGGACATCGCGCTGGATGCGGTCGACGTGGCGACGGGGTTGCGGGAGCGGGCGCCGAGGGGCGGGCCGCTGCGGGAAGACCTGGACGCGTACGCCGGAAGGTACGGCGAGCACGAGGTCGTCGCGGACGGTGACGCGCTCGTGGTCTCGGGGGTGCGGGCGGTGCCGTTCGGCGGCGACAGCTTCCTGGTGCCCGGGGTGTCCGCGCCGCGGCGTCACGTCGACTTCCTGCGCGACGCCGCGGGTGGGATCGCTTTTCTACGCGTCGGGCTGCTTTGCTCCGCGCGCGGCTGAGAGGCGTTTGTTCGCGCGGTCGCTGGCTTCGGTGAGGCGCTCGACGAAGGCGACCACGTGACGCAGGTCCTCCGTACCGGTGCTGGTGAGGACCTCGGCGATCTCGGCGCCGGCGAAGGCGAGGAAGGCGCGCGCCTGTTCGCGGGCGTCCGGCTCGGGGCGCAGGGTGACGCGGCGACGGTCGGCGTGCTCGCGGCTGCGGCGGATGTGGCCCGCCGACTCGAGCCGGTTGAGCAGCACGGTGGTGGCGCCGGAGGTCATGCCGATCTGCCGGGAGAGGTCGGCCGGCGTCAGCGGCCGGTCGTCCTCGGCCGCCCAGATGATGTGGCCCAGGGCGTTGGCGTCCGACGTGGGCAGGCTCATCCACGTGGCCAGGTGCTGGTTGAGCTCGGCGAAGCTGACGGCCCAGTCGCGGAGCCGCTGCATCGCGGCGGTCTGCTCGGGCAGCCAGTCGGCGGTGAGCGGGTCCACGGTCCCCATGCAACTTCCTTCACTGTGTAGTAGCTTCACTGTAAAGCATCTCTTCGCTGTCAAGCACTCAGGGAGCAGCTATGCCTTCAGCAGTGATCTCCGGGGCCAGCATCGCCGGATTGTCCGCCGCCTTCTGGCTGCGGCGCACCGGGTGGGACGTGACCGTGATCGAGCGCGCGCCGGCCTTCCGCGACGGCGGCCAGAACGTCGACGTGCGCGGTGTGGCCCGCGAAGTCCTCCGCCGGATGGGCCTCTTCGACGCGATCAAGGCCCAGAACACCACCGAGACCGGCACGGTCCTGGTCGACGCGTCCGGCCGGGTGCGCGCCGAGCTGCCGTCGGAGGGTCCGGACGCCGCGACGGCCGAGCTGGAGGTGCTGCGCGGCGACTTCGCCCGGACCATCCTGGACCACCTGCCGGACGGCGTCGCGATGCTCTACGGCGACACGATCGACGAGGTGACCGGCGACACCGTCACCACGGTCGCGGGCCGCACGCTGCCGGCCGACCTGGTGGTCATCGCCGAGGGAGTGCGGTCGGCGACCCGCGACAGGCTCTTCGGCCCGGAGGTCGACCGCCACGAGCTCGGCATCACCATGGTCTTCGGCACGATCCCCCGCACCCCGGCCGACGACGACCGCTGGCGCTGGTACAACACCGTCGGCGGGCGTCAGATCCACCTGCGCCCCGACAACCACGGCACCACGCGCGCGATCCTCTCCTATGCCCGCAGCGAGGACCTCACGGGCCTCGACCGGCCCGAGGCGCTCGCCCGGGTCAGGGAACGATACGCCGATGCGGGCTGGGAGGCGCCGCGCATCCTCGACGCCTTCGACACCTCCGACGACGTCTACATCGACCACCTCACCCAGATCCGCATGTCCACCTGGCACCGCGGCCGCGTGGTCCTGGCCGGCGACGCCGCCTGGTGCGTCACCCCGATGGGCGGCGGAGGTGCTTCCCTCGCGCTGATCAGCGGGTACGTCCTAGCGGCCTATCTGACCACGGAGGAGCCGCCGGCGGCCCTGGCGGCGTACGAGAAGTGGATGCGCCCGCTGGTCGACGACGTGCAGAAGCTGCCGCCGGGGCTGGAGTACTTCGCGTACCCGCGGACCCGCCTCGGCCTCGCCGCCCGCGGCGTGGCCGACAAGCTCCTGACCTCCCGCCTGTTCGCGCCGGTCGCCGCCAAGCTCACCCAGGTCGCCGACACCGACCGCCAACTCCCCGAAATTCTCGTTCGCGAGCACTGACCCGCCCAGGAGCCGGCCTCGGCGCCGAGCGGATGCTGTCGGGAAAGCGACATCGAAAGGCGCCTATTGCGATGAGCGGTGAGGCTGGACGCATGGACGGTTGCGTCTTCCTGGCGGGTCACACCGTGCTGGCGATGACGGGTGTCGAAAGCGATCTCACCTCCTTCGCCGGCACCTGGGACAGCCTGCCACCCGACCCCTATGTCGAGGCGGACACGCCGTACCGTTTCCGTCGGCACGGCCGGCTCCTGATCGACGGCGCCGGTGATGTCTCCGTCCTGCCGACCGGCGATTACCTCCAGGATCCGGCGCACAACCCGCTGTTCGGTGGTTTGTCACGCCGATTCGCACCGGTGGTCTGGGACGACACCGGGACGCGGGTCCTCGGCGCGCTCGCCCGGACCGGCGTGACTCGGGTCCTCGGCCTGCCCGGCCCCGTCCTGATCAATGTGCATCAGATCCGCATACTCGGTGGCGCCGGACACGCGGGGACGCCGGTGCCCGAGGGCCGGCACCGCGACGGGTTCGACTTCATCTCCATTCACCTGATCGAGCGGGATGTCGACGGCGGCGGAGTGACCACGGTGGTCGCCGACGCCGACGGCAGCAGCACTGTGATGACACTGACCGAGCCGTTGGACAGCCTGTTCCTCGACGACCGGGCATACGTCCACGACACCTCGCCGATCGAGGGAGATGATCGGACCGTGCGCCGCGACGTCCTCCTGATGAGTTTCGAGCGGGTCGACGACTGAACCACGGCTATCCTGTCCGCACCCGGTCGCTCAGGAGGCTCCGTTTGGCCAGTTATTCCGATCTGCGGCACGAAGACGTCACACGTCTTGAGGAGCAGTACGGGTTTCGGATGTCGGGCCTCGAACGCCTCGAAGGCGGGATGGCGACATCAAGTTTCATCGCGACCACGCCGGCCGGCCGGATCGTCGTCAGCATTCTCGACAATCAGGACGACGAAGCCGCGCTGCGCCTGGCCCGCACGGTCGATCACATGGGGCAGCACGGCGTGCCAACCGGCCGCGTGATCCCGCGGGCCGACGGCCGCCTGCTGAGCCGGGTCGACGGCAAGTGCGTACTCGTCAAGGAGTTCGTGCCGGGCCGGACGCTGAGACGGCTTCCGGACGCGACGCTGATCACTGCCGCCGGGCTGCTCGGCCGGATCCACGGCGTGGCGACCGGCGGCCTCGAGGTGCCGGTCGGCCTGCGGCGACTCTCCCCCCAGTTACGGAACCTGCTGGCGGACTTCCCGGATCAGACGCATGCCCGGTGGATCCGGGGCCGGCTGGCGCGTCTCGACCCGTACTTCCCCGCCGACGGCGGCCCGCGCCGTGCCGCGTGGACCGTCATTCACGGCGACTTCACCCCGTCCAACATCGTCGTGACCGATGACGACCGGCTGTTCGCCATAGACTGGGAAACCGTCACCGTCGACGACCCGATGCTCGACTGCGGCATGTCCGTCCTCAACATGTGCGTGACCGAGGGCAGGCTGGACTCCGCGCGGCTGCGCTTGTTCGCCGAGGGTTACCGCTCCAGCGGCCGCCGGTTCGAGGACGATTGGATTCGTCCCGCCGTGGAGTACGCGGCCGTGATCGTGTCCTTCCACCGCTACCGGCGGCACCACATGCGCTTCCCCAACCCCGCCCGTTTCGACTACTTCCGCATCATGGTCGACTTCGTGGAACGCGAGTTTCCCGGCTCGGTGAGCCCGTGACGCGCATCGGGGTCGTCAGCCGCTACACGGACCGGTCCCGCGCCGGCTATCCACTTGGTCTCGCTCTCCAGCGGCTCGGGGCGACCTATGTTCCGATCGACGTCCGCGACGTCACCGCCGCGGTCGACGGTCCCGGCCCACCCCGTGTCCGGATCGGCGAACCCGACCTCGACGAGTTCAAGCTGGACGGCCTGCTGTGGCGCATCTCCGAGAACGACCTCTACCGGTTCATCGAGGCACAGCGGCTGCTGGCCGGGCGGCTGCCGATGATCAATCCGCTGCCGTGCCACGAGATCTGCGCCGACAAGTGGTCCACCAGCGTCGCGCTCGCGGCCGCGGGTGTGCCGATCGTGCCGACCACCCTGCTGTCGCCGGGTAACCCGGTGCCGGCCTTCCCCGGTGTCGCGACCGTGATCAAGCCGGTGGTGGGTGCTCGTGGCCGGGGTCTGCGGATCGCCTCCGCCCGCAGCGTTCCGCCGATCGATGAGGTACACGTGGCCCAGCCCCAGATCGGCGGCGCGGTGACCGATCAGGTCCGCGCTCTGGTCTGCGGGCGGGACCAAGTGCTCGCGGCCTACCGGGTGCCTCAGCTGACCCGGCCGGACGGGCTCCCGGTCAACAATCTCGAGGCCGGAGGCACCCCGCTCGCCGCCGCGGCCGAGCCCGTGCGCGACCTGGCCCTCGCGGCCGCTCGTCACCTCGGCGGTGTCCTGCTCGGCGTCGACCTGGTGCGATGGAACGGGGAGTGGGCTGTCCTGGAGGTCAATTCCTCGCCCGGCATGAGCGGTGTCGCCGCGGTCTCCGACGTCGATGCCTATGAACTCGCTGCGCGGGCCGTGCTCGACGGCATCGAGTCAGCTGTCGCGAGCAGGGGCGGACCGCCGTAACTCGACCAGATGACACCACCGGTCGCGAGCGGCTTCGACGCCCCCGATCCAATCCGCCGGCTCTCCTTCCGGCTCGGCGCCGGCCCAGAAGCCGGCCACCTCCAGCAGCCAGGAGAAATCCGTGGCCACCAGTGTCGCCAGCGCGGTGCGCTCCGCCTCGAGTCGTACACCGTTGCCGCTGAGCGCGGCGTTGAAGCATCGGCCGAACGCGGCGTAGGCCTGAATCGAGGTGAGACCGGTCGCGTCGCCCTCGGCCCCCAGCACCGCGAAGCGGTCGTAAGTCACGTCCCCGCCGTCCGCCCGGAGCAACACACCGCCCAGGTCGGCCATCAACCGGCTCCAGGTCTGCCGGGAACCACGCAGTGTCAGGCGGCCCTGCTCGACCTCGGTGGCGTCCACGCCGACCAGCCCGCAGACAAAGGCGAGACAGCCGGCCGCCTCCGCGGCGTTTCCTGGCCGCCCCGCCGCCCGCCACTGGTCCCGGGATTCGCGATAGGCTGCCACCGCCTCCGCGAACATGGCCTGGGACCAGAACAGCGTGCCGGACATCTGCAGCCACATCGGCGACCGCGGCCGGGAGCGAATAAGATCGAGAGCCGCCCGGAATTTTCCCCGGCGGCGCAGCTGATGCGTCATGCCCTTCGCGGCCAGATCGGCGACCCGGGACGGTCGTGCGGCCAGCGACTCGAGCAGGACGGCGGACTCGTCACTGCGGCCCGACTCGCGCAAGGCCTCGGCGGCATAGTATGTGGCGAGATCGGCACCGTCGCCGGTCAGCAGCCCGAGGTCCAGCAGTGCGGTGAGGACCTCGGCGGTGCGCCGGCGGCCCTCCAGCTGCCGGTCGGTGATCGCCTGCAACGCCTGCGCGAGGGCTGCGGCGGACGTGGTGACCGGTAGCCGCACCAGCGGCCGCAGCGCCGCCTCCCAGAGCGCGTCGCCGACGAACGCATACGCCGCGTCGCTCGTCCACCCCACCGGTAGATCGAACTCGTCCGCCAGTCGCAACGCCTGGTTGAGCAAGCTGATCACGGTGGCCCGGTCCTCGACCACCCCCGGGGCGCGGAACCGGGCGCCGAACTCCTCGAACGCCCGCCGCGCGTACCGGGCCCAGTCCGCCTCGGTGAACGCGTCAGGCCCGCTGTCCGACCGCCGGATCTCCCTGCGGAGCAGGCGGTGCATCGCGTACGGGAAAGGGGCGCCGTTGTCCTGCTCGACGAAGGCGCGCAGCGCCAGCCGCGTCGCCACCGCCTCCGAGGGAAGGCCCGCGATCGCTGCTATCAGCGGCACGTCGAACGAGTCGAGCAGTGCGGTGACCCGGGCCAGCAGGCGCTCGACCGGGTCGAGATCGCGCAGCAGCCGGGTGACCAGAGCCGGGAAGCCACCCGAGAAGTCATCGGTGGTCGGCTGCCCACCAGTCGCAGAAAGTTGCAGATATCGGGTGACGGCCAGGTCGAGATAGAGCGGGTAGCCGTCGGAGTCGTGCGCGATCCGCTCCCGGATCTTGCCGGGGATGATGGGCACGCCGTCGCGGCGCAGGCGGCGGCGGAGGAACCGGCCGGAATCCCGGGCGGACAGGTGCCCGACCTGATGCTGGCCAGGTTCGAGACTCCGGCCGCCGGCCAGCCCGGGCCAGGCGGCCGGGCCGCCGCGCCAGAACCGGCCGGCAGCGTTCTCGTCGGCCCATTCCACACGGTTGCGGCCGGATACCACGAAGAGCACGTTCGGGAGCAACCAGATCAGACGATTCATCAACTGCTCGAGGCGCCGCCGGCCGTCGTGCGACACGTCCTCGAAGGTGTCGAGAAAGACGGCCACGTGGAAGTCGTCGGCTCGTCGTGCGCATTCCGCCAGGTCCCAGGCGAGCAAATGGGGGTAGTAGCTCAGATTTTCGAGGTCGGCGTTGGCCGACAGCATCGGCGCCAGCCGCCGGCATCCCTGGACGGCGTGCCGCCGGGCCACCACGCCGCGCACACCGTCGGTGAGGATCCTGGCGACTTTGGTGCCGACCGACACCATGGTGCTGACGCCGCCGAGCGCCTGCACCACGTCCTTCATACCCTCGGTGATCTGATCCGAGAGGCGCACCGCGTCGGCGGCCCGGGACAACTGGCTGTCCCGGCGCAGGAACTCGGCGATGCTCTCATTGGGGTGAACCTGTTCCCAGTAGCGGCTGAACGCGATGTCGAACGCCTGCATGGGACGCCCGAGGCCCGCCACCGCGAGCCGGATGCTGAGGAGCACACGCTCCAAGTCGACACCGATCTCGCTGGCCAGATCGATCCGCACAGTCATCGACCGGCGAAAGCTCCGGTCGAGGGGCGGCCACTCACCGGCGCCGGGCGACGGCGCGGCGCCATGCCGGGCCTCGAGCTCCTGCACGAGCGAGGTCTTGCCGACACCCCCGACGCCGTAATACACCAGGACGTTGTCGCGGGGCGCCACCACGTCCTGGACGTCCGTACCCTGGGCTTGCCATCGGGATCGATGACCGAGCACCGCGGCGTCGAACGCCCGCTGTTCGGGCATCCGGTCGACGAAGGTCCGGACCGCTTGCAGGTCCGGCGCGTTGCTGTCGAAGAGCAGACCGAGGTCAGGCGCCGGGATCTCGCCGCCTGCGCCGCCCATGTCCATCGACCCACCTCGTGACAAGGCACCCGCCGGAAACAGGGGCCGAGGCCGAATTTACCGGATGGGCTCCGGGGCCGGGACGAACGAACTCCGGCGATCGCCCGGGCCGGTGGCGGGCGGCGTGCCGATGATCACGGGTCCACGTGCGGTCATGGACTCTGCCCCGCGGTCATAGACTCTGCCCCGATGGCTGGTTCGTTGCATGCGCTGCTGCTGGAGGAGAGTGTTCCCGGGGCGGTGGCGCTCGCCCCCGGGACCGGCCTCTTCCAGGTGAGTCTGCCCCTGGGGACCGCGGAGCCGCCACGGCTCGGTTTCTACGAGCTGACCGGCGAGGTCGAGCGGCGCGCGCGCGAGCTTTCCGCGCGCGGCACGGTGGCGTACGTGCATGGGGAGTTCTTCGGCGGGCATGGGTTTCAGGCCGCGGTGGCGTGGCGCGGGGGCTCGGTCGTGTGGGGGCCGGTGTTCACGGAGACCGTCGCCGGGGAGGCGGAGGATCACTACGAGGTCGCCGGGCCCGGCAGCATGGCGGTCAATCGGCTGTTGCGCTGGTGGGGTGTGCGGGCGGGAGACGCCGTCGACGAGTACGCGGCGGCGAGGCTGGTGGAGGAATGAGCATGAGGTACGCGGCGGTGGGCGACAGCTACTCCGAGGGGATGGGGGACGAGCTGCCCGACGGGACTCCGCGCGGGTGGACGGATCTCGTCGCCGCGGGGCTGGCGGGTGCGGTGGACGAGCCGGTGGAGTACGCGAACTTCGCGGTGCGGGGGCGCCTGCTCGAGCCGATCGTGCGGGACCAGGTGGAGGCGGCGCTCGCGCTGGAGCCCGCGCCGACGCTCATGACGCTCAACGGCGGCGGAAACGACATGATGCGGCCGGGCACCGACACGCCCAAGTTGATCGGGCTGATCGAGCAGGCCGTACGCCGCATCACCGAGGCCGGCGTGCGGCTGGTCGTGGTCAGCGGGGCGGACCCGTCGGCGCGGCTGCCGTTCGGGGCGATGATGCGCAAGCGCGGCGAGATCCTCACCCAGGCGACGGTTCAGCTGGCCGGCAAGTACGGGTTCCAGCTCGTCGACGTGTTCCACGACACCGAGATCCGGCGGGCGGCGTACTGGTCGGCCGATCGGCTGCACCTCAACGCCGCGGGGCATCAGCGGGTGGCCGGGCTGGTGCTGACCGCGCTGGGCCACGAGCGGGCGGCGCACGTCGTCGACCCGGGCCCGGAGGAGAACAGGCGGCTGCTGCAGGAGGCCAGGTTCTACCGCGAGCACGTGCTCCCGTGGGTGACCCGGCGGCTCCGCGGGCAGTCGTCGGGCGACAACCGCACCGGCAAGTACGTGACGTGGACCCCGATCAGCGCGAGCTGAACAGGATGTCCCGCAACACGCGGGTGAGGTGCGTGGTCAGCTCGTCGGCGGTCATCGTGGCGAGCGGACCCGTACGGGCGATGTAGCGGTTGAACGTGACCCCGATCATCTGCGCGCCCAGCAGGGCCACGCGCGCCTCGACGTCGTCGCCGGTCAGCAGCGGGCGGTAGGCCTCGATGCTGTTGGCCGCCATCGCCGCGAGCAGCGTGGCCGCCGCCTGCTGGTCGGAGCCCACGCTGCGCAGGAGCACGACCAGCGGGTCCGCGGCCGCGCCCGCCTCCATGCGCTCGACGTAGGCGCGGGCGACGCGCTCGGGCAGCGTCGCCCGGTCGCCGCCGACGACCTGGTCCAGCTCGCGATGCCCCGGTACGGCCGCCAGGAACAGCCGCTCCTTCGACCCGAACTGGCGCAGCACCAGCCCGTGGGTCACGCCGGCCCGCGCGGCGATGTCGCGGACGGTGGCGCCGGTGAACCCGCGCTCGCCGAAGCTGGCGCGGGCGGCCTCCAGGATGGCCCGGCGATGGCCCTCGGGGTCGCGGCGATGGGAACTCACCTCCCCACCGTAACCGAGGTACGCTCTTAATGACCACGTGGTCAGTAAGCTTCGTCCGGGGAGGAATCACCACTATGACCAGCGCAGTCATCATCGGCGGCACCGCCGGCATCGGCCGCCACATCGCCGGGAGGTACGCGGGCCGCGGCGACTCGGTCGTCATCGCCGGCCGCGACACCGCCCGCGCCGAGGCGATCGCCAAGGAGATCGGCCCGGACGTGACGGGCATCGGCGTGGACCTGGCCCGCCCGGAGACCGTCGCGGCGTCGCTCGCCGGCGTCGGCCCGGTCGACCACCTGATCATCACGGCCTCGCACCAGCAGCCCAACACGTTCAAGAACTTCGACATCACCGGCGCGGTCACCGCCGTCACGACCAAACTCGTCGGGTACGCCGAGACCGTGCGCGTCCTGCACGACCGGTTCAACCCGGGCGGGGCGGTCGTGCTGTTCGGCGGGCTCGCCAAGGAGCGCCCCTACCCGGGGTCGACGGTGGTCACCACGTTCAACGGCGGCATCACCGGGCTGGTCAGGACCCTCGCCGTCGAGGCCGCCCCGATCCGCGTCAACGCCCTGCACCCGGCGCTGGTCGGCGACAGCCCGCGCTGGGCCGGCGCCGACCTCGGGCATGCGGTCGCCCGCACCCCGATCGGCCGGCTGGTCACCCTGGACGAGGTCGCCGACGCGACGGAGTTCCTGCTGCGCAACGGCGGCGTGAACGGCCACGACCTGTTCGTCGACGGCGGCATCCTCACGCAGTGACGACCGTGTCACCAAGACGGCGGGCCCCCGCGCCGGCTGTTTGACCTCGGGCAGGCGGGGAATGCGTCGCTTTCCCCGCCCCCAGGAGGTCTCCCCATGCCGGTCGCCGTGTCCACCGATGCGCGCCGCAGCGTGCTGTCCGGGGCCCTGCTCGGCCTCGGCGTCGCCGGCTTCGTCGACGAGACGGTGTTCCATCAGCTGCTGCACTGGCACCACTTCTACGACAAGTCGACGCCGGCGGCGGGGCTGGTGTCCGACGGTGTCTTCCACGCGTTCAGCTGGGTCGCCACGGTCGCCGCGCTGTTCTTGCTGGCCGACCTCCGGCGCCGGGCCGCCTTCGAGCGCCGGTCGTGGTGGGGCGGCCTGCTGGCGGGCGCCGGCGCCTTCCAGCTGTACGACGGCACGGTGCAGCACAAGCTCCTGAGGCTGCACCAGATCCGCTACGACGTGGACATCACCCCGTACGACTGGGCCTGGAACGTCATCGCCGTCGCCCTGCTCGCCGCCGGTGTCACGCTGCTGCTGCGGGCCCGGCGCCGATGATCCTGCTCGCCCTCGCGTACGCGGCGGGCATGCTGGCCGTACATCGGAAAGGCAGCTGGTGGCCCACCGAGCGGGCCGCCTGCTGGATGGCCGGGGTGATCGCCGCGTCGGTCGCCGGGCACGGACCGCTCGCCGCCGCCGCGCATCACGACCCCGACGCCCACATGGTCGCGCACCTGCTGCTGGGCATGATCGCTCCCCTGCTGCTGGTGCTCGGCGCGCCCGTGACCCTGGCCCTGCGCGCGCTGCCGGTGCGCGCCGCCCGCCGGCTGTCGCGTCTGCTGCGCAGCCGGCCGGTACGCGCCCTCACGCACCCGGTGACCGCCGCGGTCCTCAACGCCGGCGGCCTCTGGCTGATCTACCTCACCGACCTGCACCGGGCCGGCGGCCTCGTCCCGTGGCACATCCTCGCGTCGGGCTACCTCTTCACGGCCGCGATCGTCGGCGTCGACCCCGCGCCGCACCGCCCGGGCCGCGTGGTCCGGGCCGCCGCTCTCATCGGCTTCCTCGCCGCCCACGGCATCCTCGCGAAGCACCTGAACTCGCCGCTCATGTACTACGGCGGCGACGCGGTCGACCTGGTGCTCATCTCTCTGTTCTGCCGCGAGTGGTACCGGGCGGCGGACCCGCACGGCCCGCGCACCCGGCGCATCCCCGCCACCCGCCCGCCGCGCGTGCCGTGGCGCCTGCCCGACGAGCTCAGGACCGCACCGGCACCGAGTACACCGTCCGGTCCCAGCCGGTCCGCAGCCGGGCCTGGTCAGCCGATCCGGGCGACGCCAGCGAACAGGTAGACCTCGGGCTCGTCGGCCGCCGGGTCGGGGCGCCAGCGCGAGCAGGTCACGACGCCGGGCTCCAGCAGCTCCAGGCCGTCGAAGAAGCGCTCGAGCTCCGCCTTGGTCCGGGCCCGGATCGGCGTGCCGCCGCGCTCGGTGGTCTCGCGCATCACCCGCAGCATCGGCTCACCGTGGATCTCCGCGGTGGAGTGGGTGAGGACCAGGTGGCTGCCGGCCGGCATGGCGTCGACCAGCTTCGCGACCGAGCCGTACGCCACCTCGTCGTCCATGAGGTGGTTGACGACGCCGAGCAGCATGAGCCCGATCGGCCGCGTGAAGTCGAGCGTGCGCCGGGCGGCCGCGAGGATCATCTCCGGGTCGCGCAGGTCGGCCTCGACGTAGTCGCAGGCGCCCTCCGGGGTGCTGGCCAGCAGCGCCCGGGCGTGGGCCATGACGAGCGGGTCGTTGTCGACGTAGAGCACCCGGCAGGACGGGTCGAGCGACTGCGCGACCTCGTGGGTGTTGTCGGCCGAGGGCAGCCCGGTGCCGACGTCGAGGAACTGCCGGATGCCGGCCTCCTCGACGAGGTAGGTGACCACCCGCTTGAGGAACGCCCGCTCGGACCGCGCGCCGACGGGGATGTCCGGGATGTGGGCGATGACCTCGTCGCCGGCGGCCCGGTCGGCCTCGAAGTTGTCCTTGCCGCCCAGCCAGTAGTTCCAGATCCGCGCCGAGTGCGGAACAGTCGTGTCCAATTTGGATCGCTCCTCGGTCATGGTGGAGAGCCTACGCAACCCAGACTCGCATCCGTACGTCACGGTTGCAGCTCGGCCACCGGGACCGGGGTGCGCCGATTCTCAGACCTGGGCCATGCCGCCGTCGACGCACAGCTCGGCCCCGGTCATGAAGCTGCTGTCGTCCGAGGCCAGGAACAGGGCCGCGGCGGCGAGCTCGGCGGGGCGGCCGAGGCGGCCGAGTGGCACGTGCGTGGCCATCTGGGCGCGCAGGGCCGCGGGGTCCTGCCCGAAGTACTCGGCCTGCCCGTCGATGATGGCGGTGTCGAACGGACCCGGGGTCAGCACGTTGACCCGCAGGCCCCGGTCCCCGAACTCGGCCGCCCACACGCGCGCGTAGGAGCGTACGGCCGCCTTCGCCGCGCTGTAGGTGGTCGACCCGGGGAGTCCCTTGAAGCCCTGGATCGAGCCCACCAGGATGATCGAGCCGCCGGCCGGCATGAGCGGCAGCGCCGTCTGGACGGTGAACATCGTGCCGCGCGCGTTGACCGCGAACGTCCGGTCGAAGTGGTCCTCGGTCACCTCGCCGAAGTCCGCCCGTTCGATCATGCCCGCATTGGCGACGAGCACGTCGAGGCGCCCGCTCTCCGCCCGGATGGTCTCCGTCAGCCCGTGAAGATCAGCCGGCGCGGTGACGTCCGCGGCGACCGCCGTGACCCGGCCCTCGATCGCGGCCACCGCGTCGTCGAGCACCTCCTTGCGGCGACCCGTGATGTAGACGTGGGCGCCCTCGGCCGCGAACCTCTCGGCCATGGCCAGGCCGAGGCCCGCTCCCGCCCCGGTGATCAGGGCGACCTTGCCGGCGAGACGCATGCTCTCTCCTTCGCTCGGGTGAACCGTGCCTGCCGGCCGAAGGTACGCACGTGCGAGCCATAGACGCAAAGCGACGATCGCTATGCTGGGCATAGCGTTCGCCTATGCACCGAGGTGGCTCCCGATGAACTTGCGGCAGTACGAGTACGCGCTGACGGTGGCCGAGGAGGGCAGCATCACCGCGGCGGCCGAGCGGCTGGGCGTGGCCCAGCCGTCCCTGTCCCAGCAGATCGGCACCCTGGAGAAGCAGGTCGGGGTGCGGCTGTTCACGCGCACCCCGCAGGGCATGACGCCGACCGTGGCGGGGCGGGCCTTCCTGGCCGAGGCGGAGATCGCCGCCACCGCCTCGCGACGCGCCCTGACCGCCGCCCGCGCCGCCGACGGCGACCTGACGGGCGAGCTGATCATCGCCGTCCACCTGGGGCTCGGCGCCCGCCAGCTCCCCCGCGCCCTCGGCCGGCTGCGCCGTCGTCATCCCCGGCTGCAGGTGACCATCCACGAGGAGCCCGACCCCACGGACATGGAACGGCTCGCGCGGCTCGGCACGCTCGACGTGGTGCTGGTCCACGAGATCCCGCCGGGGTGCACGTTCGACCTGCACGTGCTGGGCCGGGAGTCCTACGTCGCCGTGCTGCCGGAGGGCCACCCGCTGCTGCGCCGCGACGAGCCGCTCACCCTCGGCGACCTCGCCGCGGAGGGGTGGGTGCGCTACCGCCGCACCAGCAAGCTCGACGAGTATCTGGCGCGGCTGCTCGCCGGCCGCGGCCTCGCCCCGCGCACGGTGGGGCGGGCCTCGCAGATCGCGACCGCGGTGCGGCTCGCCGCCGAGGGCCTCGGGGTCACGGTCGCGCCGGCTTCCGCGATTCCCGAGGACTTCGGACACCTGATCCGCCGGCTCGACCCGGACCTGTCGGAGCCGGTGGTCGCGGGCGTCCGCCCGGCGCCGGGCCGGGCGGAGGCCGCCTTGCTGGACGAGCTGAGCAGGCAGACCTGGTCTTAGGCGTCGGTGCGGTTGAGGTTCGAGTGGCGGCGGCTGTAGAACCAGTACACGGCCAGGCCGAGGAGGAACCAGACCGCGAAGCGCAGCCAGGTGACCGGGGCCAGGAAGGTGATCAGCCAGATCGAGAAGATCACGCCGACGATGGGGATGACGGGCATCCACGGGAGGCGGAAGGCGCGCGGGGCCTCGGGGCGGCGGTAGCGGAGGACGATCACGGCGACGCAGACCACGACGAAGGCCAGCAGGATGCCGATGTTGGTCAGCTCGGCGGCCTCGCGGATGGGCAGGAAACCGGCGATGATCGCGGACGCCACGCCGGCGATCCACGTGACGCGGGACGGGACGCGGCGGCGCGGGTGCAGCTTGGCGAACCAGGCGGGCAGCAGGCCGTCACGGCTCATGGCGTACCAGACGCGAGTGACGCCGAGCATGAAGGTGAACATCACGGTGAGGATGCCGATGATCGCCCCGATCGCGATCACGTCGGCGAGCCCGCTCAGCCCCACCGCGGCGAACGCGGACGAGAAGCCGCTCTCCGGGTCGATCTCGCGGTAGTCCTGCATGCCGGTCAGCACCAGCGTCGCCAGCACGTACAGGACCATGGAGATGATCAGCGAGTAGATGATGGCCTTGGGCAGGTGGCGCCGGGCGTCCTTCGACTCCTCGGCGGCGGTGCTCATCGCGTCGTAACCGAACACCGCGAAGAACACCGTGGCGGCACCGGTGATCGCCCCGCTGACACCGAACGGGAAGAACGGCTGGTAGTTCTGCGACCGTACGTGGAAGAAGCCGACGATGACGACCAGCAGGACCACCGCGATCTTGATCGCGACCACGGCCGTCTCGGCGCGCGCGGCGGCGCGGATCCCCCGATTGAGCAGGTACGCGATGAGCAGGCACAACAGCATCGCGAACAGGTCGACCACGTGCCCGTCGCCGGTGCCGGGCGCCCCGAGCATCCACGCCGGCAGGTCGACGCCGAGCTCGCCCATGAGGAACGAGAAGTAGCCCGAGATGCCGATCGCGACCACGGACACGATCGCCGTGTACTCCAGCAGCAGGTCCCAGCCGATGAACCAGCCGACCACCTCGCCGAGCACGACATAGCCGTACGTGTAGGCGGAGCCGGCCTTCGGGATCATGCCCGCGAACTCGGCGTAGGACAGCGCCGCCGCCGCGCTCGCGATGCCCGCCAGCAGGAACGAGATGAGCACCGCGGGCCCGGCCGTCTCGTGGGCCACCGCCCCGGCCAGCGCGAAGATGCCCGCGCCGATGATGCCGCCCACGCCGATGGCCGTCAGTTGCCACAGGCCGAGCGAGCGGTTGAGGTCGGTGCCGCGATCGTCGGCCACGTCGTCGAGTGGCTTGCGGCGGAACAGGTCGGAAGTCGCCGTCATGCTCTTGGCCTACCACGTCCGGCCCGCTTCCGCATCCACGAGCATGGATCTCACGCGGCCAACGCCGGCTCCGGCACCTTCTCGAAGGGGAACCCCGGCACCGGCGTGGTGAACACCGCGTCCACCTCGTCGGACCACATCGACTTGTAGCGCCCCCAGAAGTAGCGGAAGAACGGCGAGTTCCCATAGACGAACCGGAAGTACTTCTCCCAGTCGCCGGACAGCGGGCCGAGCATCGCCTTGGAGTTCACGCCGATCTCGGCCATGTTGGCCATGAACGCCGCCATGCACAGCAGCTCGGCGTGCTCGCCCTCGTCCTCGGGCACCGGCAGGTTCGCGTGGAAATAGGGCCACAGGCGCGGCCGGTCGATGAGGAACTTGTCGAACTCGAGCCACTGCACCGTGATGGTCTGATAGAACTGCGCATTGCTGACCCGCCCCGCGTGGCTCAGCTGACGCCGCAGCAACGTGCCCTGCCACAGCGCCGCCCCGAGCGCCGCCAGGGCCACCGCCACGCCGGCCAGGCCGATCATCACCGCGATCAAGAAACACCTCCGCGTCGGAAAAGAACGCACCATCATGGGGTGCGCCGCGGAGCCGTCATACGTACGCGGGCTCATTTTCTCGCCAGCCGGTGAATGCATCGGCAATCATGACCGGGTGTGGCCTTGACCTCACCGACACGCGACGGCAACCGGGCCGACACGGCGCCTGCCTAGAACTGCGGCATGGACGGTGCATCGTGGATCCGCAGCGCGCTCGGCCGGCGTACTCTCTTGCGGGCTGTCGCGGCAGCCGGGGCGGGCGGGGCCGTGTCCGGCGCCGCGTCGTCCCCCGCCGCGGCCGGCGGCATCGGACAGATCCTGCAGCCGGGCCGGGGGCCGATCCACGGCCGGCACTACCTGCGGTCGGATCCCGACGAGGTGCGCTGGGGATACGTGCCGTCCACCACGGCGGCCCCGGTGCTGCGGATGCGGTCCGGCGAGACCGTCACCGTGGACACGGTCTCGCACGAGGGGATCCTCGAGGACCAGGGCCGCGATCCCGTCGCATGGTTCGGCCGGCACGGCGTCGCCCGGGGCGAGGTGCTCACCGACGCGATCGCCGTGGCGCGCTCCTACGACCGTACCGTCCGGAATTTCGACGTCGACGGGCCGCACGTGGTGACCGGGCCGATCCACGTGGCCGGGGCCGCCCCGGGGGACGTACTCAAGATCGAGGTTCTGTCCGTCCTGCCGCGCGTGCCCTACGGCGTGGTGTCCAGCCGGCACGGCAAGGGCGCGCTGCCGCGCCTGGCCGGCGGCGCGGTCCCGGCCGGGATCACCGAGGCGGAGATCATGCCCCCGGTCGCCACCGACGGCCGCCCCGGCGGCGACCCGGTCCGCTACGGCAACGTGTCCGTCTTCACGCCCGTCCGTGCGACCCGGCGCGGGCTGACCGGCGTCATGCCCGGCGTCGCGTTCCCGCTGAATCCCTTCATGGGCATGATGGGCGTCGCCTTCACCGCCTCGGGATCCCTCACGGACGCCACCCTGAACTCGATCCCGCCGACGCTCGGCGGCGGCAACATCGACATCAACCTGCTCGGCCGGGGAGCCACGTTCTATCTGCCCGTCTTCGCCGAAGGCGCCCTGTTCTACGCGGGCGACCCGCACCTGGCGATGGGCAACGGCGAGGTGGCGCTGACCGCGATGGAGGGCTCGCTGCGCGCCACGTACCGGCTGACGGTCGTCAAGCCCGGCAAGCGCGGGGCGCCGTCGGTGGCCTTCGGGTATCCCTTCGCCGAGACCGCGGACGCCTGGGTGCCGATCGGCCTCTCCGACCCCGACGGCAGCACCGGCGGCCAGGGCAGCGACCTCGGCATCGCCATGCGCCGCGCGGTGGTCAACGCCCTGGACTTCCTCGAGCGCGACCGGGGCATGGACCGCGCGGTCGCGTACGCCTACCTGTCCGCCGCCGCGAACTTCGAGGTCTCCCAGGTCGTCGATCGCACAGTCGGGGTGCACGCCGTGATTCCCAAGGACCACTTCTGACGCCTGTTCCGGACGGGATCGCCGGGCTGCGGCCGGCCCCGCTTCCGCCGGGGCATACCAGCGCCCCGTCCGGAACAGCGCTAGGCCATCGACCGGTCGCGGGGCCAGCCGTTGAGGTTCGCGAACTGGCGCACGTAACGCTCGCATCGCTCGCCGAAGTCGCCGGCGCCGGGCGGGAGGCGGGTGAGCCGGATCGCTTCGTCCGGATCGGTGATCCCACGCAGGCGGTCGTGCTCCCAGTCGTGCAGCTCGCCCCCGCTGAGCCGGGCGGCGGCGAGGGCGAACGCCTCCGCCAGGATCCGCCGGCCTTCCCCGATCAGCGGGCCCAGGCGCACCGGCCGGGGCAGGGTTGCGTTGACGTCGACAGCCACAGCCGCCGACCGTACGTCATGTCCAGTAGAGGACGCGGCAGGCGGGCAGGCGCTCGGCGAGCTGCGTCTCGAACCAGCCGCGCAGCTCCTTCATGGTGTCGGCCGGGTAGACGTACTTGACCGCGCCGAACTTGCCGTGCTTGCGGCTGCGGGTGGTCTCGTCCAGGTCGAGCTTGGTGCGGGGATACCAGCCGAGCAGCACCTCCTTGCTGCCCGGGGTGAAGCGGTGCGTGATCAGCTCGGCGGTCAGGTCCAGCCCCGGAACCCCGTCCACGGCCGCCACGACGGCATCCAGCAGCTCGCCGTAGTGGATCCGCCAGTCCGGCAGCGCCATGATCGGCGCGATGGTCAGCCCGACCGGGTAGCCGTCGAGGGCCAGCCGGCGCAGGGCCGCGAGCCGGTCCTCGAGCTTGGCCGTGCCACCCTCCATCCGGCTGGTCACGGGCAGGCAGTTGACGCTCAGGCGCACCCGGGTACGCCCGGCGTGCTCCAGCCCCACGAAGCCGCCCACGTCGTCGAACTTCGTCGTCCAGCGCAGCTGCACCGGGGCGTCCCAGGCGCCGAAGTGCTCGACGGCGCGCTGCCAGCTGCCGGTGAGATGCTCCAGCGCCAGCGGGTCGGTGTAGCAGGACGCCTCGAAGGTCGTCCCCTCGTGGCGTCGCGCGTCCCGGCGGCTGGTGATCGTGCCCCGGCCCTCGTACTCGGCGAGCCCGGCGAGAATGTCGTCGAGGTCGGCGTACACGCGGGTCACCGGCGGCCCGGAGAGCGAGCCCGCCAGATAGCAGTACTGGCAGTGCGCCGGGCAGCCCTCCGCCAGGTCGAACCGCCAGTCCGCACTCGGCGCGATCGGCTGCAGCTTGCGCCGCGACGGCGGGCTGACCACGATCGCGAGCGTGCTTTTCGCCCGGGCGTACGTTTCCCGCTCGCTCGCGCCCCGGATCCCGCTGAGCCGGTTGGATCCCAGCCGCTCGACCTCGAGTCCCAGCGCCTCGACGCGGGACATGATCCGCAACCCGTGCGGGTGGTCGTAGGCCGCCGGGGTGGCGACGACCCGTTTCGGCAGCCACCGGCGAGCCGGCCGCGCGGGCGGCGCGACGGCGCTCAGATCATGCGTGACGACCTCCTCCCCGCTCGCGCTGTGCGGCGCGGGCGGGGAGTCGGGCGCGAGCGTGGCGGCCAGGTCAACGGTGTCGGTCACCCTCTGACACGTACCCCGGCCTGGGCTTTTCTATCGGTGGAGATACGCCCGGCCGTCCTGGGATCGCAGCGTCGCAGCCCCGGATGACATCGGCGCGAACGGCGCGGGAACGGCAGCGGTGTCGGATCGAGGGCTGTTCCGCGGCTTCGGCGTCATTAGGCTCGGGTGCCTCACGGGGACCGGTCGTCGGAAGGTGACTGCCATGGCCCGCAGGGCGCGTGAGCTGGCCGTACCCCTGACCGTCGTCGCCGTCATGGTGGCCGCCGTGGTGTGGTTCGCCACCGGCACGCATCGGGCGGCGCTGATCGACGTGCGCGACGGGGTGGTCGTGATCCTCGAGGTCGTCGGGCTGCTGCTGCTCCTGGGCCTGATCAGCGGCCTGCTCGTGTGGCTGTGCCAGCCGCTGGGCGTGTCGGTGGAGAACTGCTCGGACAACGCGCAGCTCGACGGGGACGTGCTGGCCCGGACGCTGACCGGGGAGCTGCGCCGGATCAAGGCCGTGCACGAGGGCCAGGACACGCAGTCGGCCCGCCACCCGCCGGCGCCGCTGCTGACGCTCATGCCGGTGGTGCACAGCCGCCGCGACCGGATCGCCGACAGCATCCTGGTGCCGACCGCGCCGAGCCGGCTGGCCGGGGCGGTGGTGGCCATCGGGAGCATCGACGTCGCCGGGACGAGCCTGCCGCTCGGGGCGTTGCTGACCGCGCTCAAGCAGGCGTGGCCGCTGCGGCCCTCCGGACCGGCGGTCACCGCACGGCTGTTCCAGGAGGGCGATGCCGTACGGCTGACGGTGCATCTGCAGCCGGCCCGCCGCCGGCCGTCGCTGGACTTCGCCACCACCGCGTGCGGCGACACCGTGACCGCCGCTGTCGGCCAGGCCGTGCGGACCTCGGCCGCCCGGGTCGCGCACGCGCTGTCCCCGCGCCCGGAGACGATCGCGTGGCAGGACTTCGAGCGGCTCACCACGGCCCTGGAGAGCTATCAGGAGTTCCAGGCGACCAAGGACAAGGCCCCTTTGCGTACGGCGGCCGCGCTCGCCCACACGATCCGGAGCCAGGACGACCATCGGCGCAACGCCCGCGCGCTGATCTACAACCTGGGCGCCGCCTGTCTCGAGGCGCGCGATCTGGAGAACGCGGAGCTGCTGTTGCGCCGGGCCCGCCGGGCCGACCCGGACGACGCGGTCATCGGCAACGCGTTCGCCCTCGCCCTGTTCGAGCAGCGCCGCTTCGCCGAGGCCCGGGACGCGTTCCTCGCCGCCACGAAGCTGGATCCGGCGACGATGTGGGACAGCGCCGGGGTCCCGGGGCTGAGCGCGCACCCGTGGAACGGGCTCGGCAACACGTACGTGGAGCTGGCCGAGTATCCGAAAGCCATCGAGGCGTATCGCCGGGGCATCGAATTGTGTCCCGGCGAGCCGTATCTGCACAACGGCCTCGGCAACGCCTACCTGCAGCAGCACCTGTGGGAGCCGGCCGAGGAGCAGTACCGGGAGGCGAGCCGGTTGGATCCCCACTCGGCGTACCCGTGGCACGGCCTGGGCAACCTGTGGATCCAGCGCAACCAGCCCGGCCGCGCCCGGAAGTGTCATGAGAAGGCCCTGGAGCTGGACAGCACGTTCGCGCCGGCGTGGAACGGGCTCGGCGAGGCCCTCGCGCGGCTGGACCAGCCGGAGCAGGCCGTGCAGGCGCACCGGAAGGCGATCGGGCTGCGGCGCGACGACCCGTACACGTGGCGCAGCCTGGCCGGCACCTATCTGCTGCAGGACCGGATTCCCGAGGCGTTCGAGGCGCTGGAGACGGCGAAGGGCATCGACGATCAGGCCTCGTACGTGTGGCGCGGGTTCGGGGACGCGTACCTGCGCGCCGGGTCGCCGCGGGAGGCCAAGGACGCGTACCGGAAGGCCCTGGATCTGAATCCGCGGGACGCGGCGGCGTGGGACGGGCTGGCCCGCACGACCGGCGCCGACGGGGACGGGGACATCGAGGAGCGGTTGCGGGCCTTCGAGCACGCCGCCGAGGAGAACCCGCGTGAGCCCTTCGCGTGGAACCAGGTCGGCGAGGCGTACTACCAGGCCGGGGCGGTGCACAAATCCGTCGAGGCGCACGAGCGGGCGCTCGCCTTGGATCCCGGGAACTCGTTCGCGCTCGACGGGCTCGGGAAGGCGTACCTGATGCTGGGTGAAGTGGATGCGGCGCTGGACGCGCACGAGCGGGCGCGGGCGAGCAACGCCGGCGACGCGTACGCCTCGCACAGCATCGGCGCGATCCTGCTGCGGCGCGGCGACTACGCGGGCGCGCTGCGCGAGCACCGGCGCGCCGTGCACGACGGGCCGGGCGAGGCGTTCGCGTGGAACGGGCTGGGCGACGCGTGCGAACGGTTGCGCCGCTACGACGACGCGGCCGGGCACTACCGGACGGCGCTCGGGATCCACCCGGACAACGCGTACGCCCACAACGGTCTCGCCCGGATCGCTGTCACGCGCGGCGACTACGCCTCCGCTGTCGACTCCGCGGCGCGCGCGACGCGGCTGGCACCGCACTCGGACCTCGGCTTCGTCACGCTGGGCGACGCCTGGCTCGGGCAGGGCGCGTACGACAAGGCGGTCGAGGCGTACCGCGAGGGCACCGTGCAGAGCCGCCTCGGTACCGAGTCGTGGGACGGGCTGGGCCGCGCGTACTCGTGGCTCGGGGACTACGCCAACGCGGGGTACGCGTACGAGCAGGGGCTGGAGGCGGATCCCGAGCACTGGCGGCTGTTGCTCGGGCGGGCCGACGTGGTGCTGGGCAAGGAGATCGCGTGCGGCCGTGACAGCGCCTTCGAGGAGATCGCCAAGCTGTACGACGACAGCGTCCGCGCGGCGCCGTCGCTGGCCCTGGCGGCCCGGGTACGCCTGGCCGTGCTCGCCCATCACCAGGGCGACACGGTCACCTGTCGCCGGCACGCCGCCGAGGCGCTCGCCGGTTTCGCGCACTGCTGGGCCGTCCGGCCGCATCCCGACGCCGACCTGCACGAACTCGCGGCGCTGGCCCATCTGCTGGGCGGGCGCGACGCCGACGGCTTGGGCATGCTGCGGCAGGCCCTCGCCGACCTGCGCGGGGGCGCGCGCCTGGATTCCGTACGGACGGGGCTGCATCGGCTGGTGCGGGCCGACCTGCCGGGCGTGGAGGCCTACCGGGCGCTGCTGGCGGAAAGCCCCGCGTGGCGTAACGGACAAATCGCCCCGGCGCCTCTAGCGTCTCCGTGACGACTAGCTTGGAGGACGGGTGTTCGTTTCCAGTGGCCTCGCGTGGGGGCTCGCTGCTCTCCTGGTGGCGCCGGCTCCCGGTGCTTGGAACCAACCCGGCTACGGGCCCGGGCAGACCTACTACAACCCGGCCGAGACGGTTCTCAACGCGGGCACGATCGGCAAGGTGACCGACCGGTTCACGACCGACCTGCCCTCGGTGGACGGCGAGACGTGCACGCGCCCGGCGCCGCCCGTCGTCTCCGGCGGGCGTGTGTTCGTCGCCGACACGTCGGGCATCGGCGCCTACGCGGCCGGCACCGGCAAGCGGCTGTGGCAGCACACCTGGCCGAACCCGGAGGACGAGTCCACGCCGTACCTGGCCGTCAGCAACGGCCTGCTCGTGGCCGGCAACAGTGGCTGCCAGTCGGCCAGCGACCCCAACGGCACCGTCCGGGCCTTCTCCGTGACGGACGGCAAGCAGCGCTGGTCCCAGCAGCTCGACACGCCCGTCGACACAATGGTCGTCGACCGGAGTGTCGTGGCGGTGGGCGGCGACTCCGCGTCCGACCTGGCCACCGTACGCGGCCTCGACGTCACCACCGGCCGCATCCGCTGGACCCTCCCCCGCCTCACCTCGCCGGGCGTGTCGTCGAACGGCCGCCTGCTGCTCACCCGCACCACCGCGGCCCAGATGGTCGCCGTCAACGTCACGACCGGCAAGCCCCTCTGGACCAGACCCCAGAAGTGGTACGCCGAGATGGCCACCGCCGACCGCTTCTTCGTCACGAACGGCGCCGGCACTCTGATCAGCCTCAACGCGGCAACCGGCGCCTCCCAGTGGACCGCGCCGAAGGCCTCCGGCCGCAACGCCACCGACGGCCGCCGCATCTACCACCCCGACCACAACACAGTCGAAGCCTTCGACGTGAAAACCGGCAAACGCGTCTGGTGGCGCACCTTCCTCGGCGAGGTCGGCCGCCCCGTCCGCGCCGGCGGCCTCGTCTACGCCGCCGTGGAGGGCAAGACCGTAGGCATCATGAACGCCGCCAACGGCCGCCCCCTCCCCACCAAGTGGACCAGCAATCTGGCCGCCACCAACCGCGTCACCGTCGCCGGCGGCCACATCTACACCGTCGCCGGCAACACCCTGACCGGCAGCGCCCTCTGACAACACCTTCGAAGCCGCCCGCCACCCCACGGTGCCGGGCGGCTTCGTCCTTTCGTCACCGGTCCGCTGCTGGGACGCGAGCCGGGCGACAGGCTGGCTAGGATCGCCGGTGTGGAGTTGCTGGGGACTGTCGAGGCCGGGCGGCCGTTGCTGGTGGTGGCGGTGCGGCTGGAGGCCGACCATCTCGGGACGGATCTGCCCGTGCTGATCACGGGCATGGGCAAGGTCAATGCCGCGCTCGGGCTGGGGGCGACGCTGGGCGCCGGGCCGCGGCCGAGCGAGGTCATCAATCTGGGTACGGCCGGCGGCCTGCGCCCCGGGGTCAGCGGCACGCACGTCGTGGGCACGGTGATGCAGCATGATCTCGACGGTGACGTGCTGTTCAAGCTGACCGGGGAGGTGACCGGGCCGCCGCTGCTGGTCGGGGATCCGGCGGGGCCGGTGCTGGCGACCGGGGACGCGTTCATCAATGATGATGCCGCCCGGGACGCGCTGGCCCGGGACGCGTCGCTGGTGGACATGGAGGGTTATGCCGTTGCCGCGGCGGCGCAGCAGTTCGGGGTGCCGGTGCGGCTGGTGAAGCATGTCAGTGACGATGCCGGGGCCGGGGCGGCGAAGAGCTGGCGGGATTCGGTGGCTGATTGTTCGCGGCTGCTCGGGGCGTGGCTGGCGGAGCATCGCTGATGGGGCTGTTCACGGTGGAGGAAGCGCGCGCGGAATTGGCGGCGCTGCTTCCTGTGTTCGAGGAGATCGTGGCCCGGCGGGCGGACATGGTGGAGCTTTCCGCGGCGCTCGTGCCCGGCGGGCAGACCACGGATCTCGGCGGTTTGCCGGAGCGTAAAGCCGTCGAGGCCCGCCTGGACGAGCTGATGACCCAGGTGCAGAAAACGGGCGCCGAGTTGAAGGGAATGGCTCCGCTGCTCGTCGATTTTCCCGCCGATCTGGACGGGGTGCCGGTGCTGTTGTGCTGGCTCGAGGGCGAGACGGCATTGACGTGGTACCACCGGGCCGATCTCGGATTCGCCGGAAGGCGCCGGTTGCCGTGAGGCCCACGGTCGTCGCCCATCCGGCGTGGGTCTACTACGGGATCATTCCGGTGGTGGGGGCGGCCGTTCTCCTCGGCGTGGAACGGGCCTCGGGATGGTTGCTCGATCTCCCGTGGGTGCCCTTGCGATTCGCGCTGGAAGGATTCGAGGCCCTTCCGGATCCGGCCGCGTCGCTCGTGGCGACGGCGATCGGGCTCGCCGGCGGAGCGGTCATCGGGGCGATCGGCCGCTACGAGGATCTGCGGCTTCGCGTCGACGGCAAGGCCGCAGCGCTCACCCTGAAAGGCAAGACCCACACCATTGCGCGTACGGACACCAGCGCCGTTTTCCTCGACGACGACCACCTCGTGATCCTGGGCCGCGACTCCACCGAACTGGCCCGGCTGAAGTCGGATCTCAGCGACGACCGGGTGGCCACCGCATTCCGCGAGCACGGTTTCCCGTGGCGGGACGAGGACCCGTACGCGGCGATGTTCCGGCGCTGGGTCCCGGAGTTGCCCGAGTTGTCGTCCGCGGAGCACGCTCTGCTGAAAGCGCGCGAACGGGCCCTCGCCAAGAAGGACCCCGACGACGCCGAGGAACTGCGCCGGGAACTCGCCAAGGAGGGCCTCGTCGTGCGGGACACCGGCAAGTCCCAGCATTGGCGCCGGACATGATGCTGCAGGTGACGCCGAACGGGCCGTGGGGCAAGGATGTGCACGCGGCGATGCCTGTGGCGCTCGACGAGGTGCTGGCGGAGTTGCGGGAGTGTTTTGCGGCCGGCGCCACGGGGGTGCATTTGCACGTCCGTGATGAGGAGGGCGCCGAGACGCTGGATCCGGCGGCGGTGAACGAGACGTGCCGGCGGGTGCGGGAGTTGGGTTTCGACGTCGAGATCGGGTTGACCACCGGGGCGTGGATCGTGCCGGACCTTGGCGAGCGCGTGGCGATGATCCGGGAGTGGGAAGGGGTCGACTGCGCGACGGTCAACCTGTCCGAGGACGGGTTCGAGCGGGTGATGCAGGCGATGCTCGACCGGGGAATCGGCATTGACGTCGGGCTGTGGGCGCCGGTCGAGCTTGCGCGGATCGTGGACTCGGGCTTTCTGCCGCACGCGCAGCGGATCAGCATCGAGCTGGACCCGGGCGAGCCTTATTTTCTGACCGGGGAGCCGGCCGCGATCGCGCAGAGCATCAATGACGCGCTGGATGCGGCCGGCTCGACCTGTCCGCGGCTCACGCACGGGATGAACGACTGGACGTGGCCGCTCGTGCGCGACGCCTTCCGGCGCGGGCACGACACGCGGGTGGGCTTCGAGGACTCGGTGCTGCTGCCCGACGGCAGCACCGCCCGCAGCAACGCCGACCTGGTGCGGGCGGCCGTCGAGCTGCGCCGGCAGTAGAGCCCCGGGATGGTGGAGACCAGGACGCTGGGGAGTTACAGGGCCAGAAGCGCCGCGGCTATGTCGTCGGGGTGGGTCAGGATGGCTTCGTGCGAGCCGGGGACCATGATCGGCTCGGCACCCACGCGGGCGGCCAGCTCAGGGCCCGGGGCGGCGAGGGCTTGGTCCTTCTCGGCCAGGATGTAGGCCGCCGGGACGTCGTGGGCGGCGAGGCGGGGCGCGTCGAGCATGTAGCCGCCGGGCTGGGGCACGAGCTGGTCGAAGACGATGCGCTGGACCTCGAGGGGCTGGTCGGGCATCAGGCCCTGCTGGAACTGGTCGAACGTCAGGCCGATCGTGCGGTCGGGCGACGCGTCGATCGCCGCCTTGAGATAGCCGCTCATCTCCCCCATCGCGTCGGCCATGGACTGGCCGTCGAGCGGGACGAACGCGCTCACGTACGCCAGCCGCCGCACCCGCCCGGCCAGGCGCGGCGCCGCGACGGTCGCCGGGATGCCGCCCCAGCTGTGGCTCACGAGCACGACGTCGGTCAGGTCGCGGCGCTCGATCTCGTGCGCGACGAAGCCGACCGCGTCGGACAGGCCCAGCTCGCTCGGGTCGTCGCCGAGCGCGAGCCCCGGCATGGTCAGGGCGGTGACGTGGTGGCCGGCGGCGCGCAGACGGTGGCCGACGGGGTGCCAGGACCAGCCGCCGTGCCAGGCCCCGGGGATGCAGACGAAGTTTGTCACGAGCGCACTCTACTCATCAGAGTCATCCTCTGACGAATGGAGGGTTAGTGTGATCGGCGTGAGCAACCGCCGGGCCGAGTACGCCGCCGCCACCAGGGCCGCGATCCACACGGCCGCCCGGGACCTGTTCCTGACCAAGGGCTATGTCGCCACCACCGTCGATGACATCGCCGCGGAGGCCCGGGTGGCACCCGCGACGGTGTACGCGGTGGGTGGCGGCAAGCAGAAGCTGCTGCGCGCGGTGGTCGAGGACGCCGTCGCCACCTCGGTCGGCTCGGGCATCTACGACCTGCTCGACGCGGCGCCGGACGCCGACGCCCTGCTGCGGCTGATCGCCGGCAACACCCGGGTGCGCTATGAGCGGTGGCGCGACGTGATGCGGGTGGTGGCGGCCATCGCCGGGCACGAGCCGGCCGCCGCCGAGGCGCAGGAGAAGGCGCGCAACGCGATGCGGCACGGTTTCGAGCGCACGGCCCGGCGGCTGGCGGACCTGAAGGCCTTGCCGCCGGGCGTCGACGAACGGCGGGCGACGGATCTGCTCTGGTTCTATTTGAACAACGCGTCCTACAACGCGCTCACCGACGACAACGGCTGGACCCTCGACGACGCCGAACAATGGCTGCTCGACACGCTGCGCCGGACGCTCCTGCGCTGAGCAGCCACGCCGCACCGGTCGCTCACGCGTGGGAAAGCCACGCCGGACGAAACCCGGGAGAAAGCGGAGCGCGGCGTCACGCGGTCCAGTCGGTCGAGGCGGCGGCGGCTTCCTGGGGCTCGATCTGGGCGAGGCGCTCGCGCAGGGCGGCGGTGACGAACTTGTACGAGTCGGAGCCGAGCACCAGCCGCATCGGCGCGGGCTCCACGTCGGCGCTCTCAATGATTTTCGTGGCCATTTTCGCCGGGTCGCCCAGCGGCGGGCGGCTGCGGTCCTTGGCCCCGCGGACCATGGCGGCGGGCGTGTTGTCGTAGGCGGGCGACGGGTCGGCCAGCTGGAGGCTGTCGAAGCGGAACTCGGTGCGCGCCCCGCCGGGTTCGACGATGGTCATGCCGATGCCGAAGGGGGCGACATCCTTGGCGGTGCCTTCGATGAAGCCCTCGATGCCCCATTTCGACGCGTGATAGAGGGACGCGCCGGGATTGGTGGCCTGGCCCCCGTACGTGGAAAGCTGAATGACCCGGCCGCCACCCTGCGCCCGCAGATGGGGCAGCGCCGCGCGCACGACCTGGATCGAGCCGACGAGATTGGTGTTGATCTGCTGGATCACCTGGTCGTCGGTCAGTTCCTCGGCGGCGCCGAAGAGGCCGTAGCCGGCGTTGTTGACGACCACGTCGATGCGGCCGAGCTCGCGGAAGGCGCGGTCGACGGTTTCGCGCACGGGGCCGGTGACGTCGAGCTGGGCGACCCAGAATTGCGAGCCGTAGCGTTCCTGCAGATCGCGCACCGAGCCGGGTTTGCGGACGGTTCCGGCCACCCGGTCGCCGCGCGCGAGGAGCTGCGTCGTCATGTGCCGGCCGAATCCGCTGTTGACGCCTGTGATGAACCACGTTCGTGTCATAGATTCAAGTGTTCGCCGGAGGGCATGAAGCGGGCAGATCCCCCGTGTTACTGGTACCACGAGGAACAGGAACAGAGGCCATGGACAACGAGCTGGGCGCTTTTCTGCGGGCCCGCCGCGAGCTGGTGCGCCCCGAGGAGGTGGGCCTGCCTTCGACGGGACTGCGCCGGGTGAAGGGTTTGCGCCGCGAAGAGGTGGCTCTGCTCGCCGGGATCAGCGCCGAGTATTACCTCCGGCTCGAGCAGGGCCGCGACCGCAATCCCTCGGCGCAAGTGCTGGAAGCCGTCGCGCGTGTGCTGCGACTGGACGCGGAGGCTGCCGCGTACCTCCAGGAATTGGGCCGCCCGAAACCGCGCCGGCGCCTGCCGCGCAGCGTGGACGAAGTGCCGGACGGGCTGCGGATGCTCGTCGGCACCGTCAATGTCCCCGCGTTCGTGGTCAATCGCTATCGCGACGTGCTCGCCGCCAATGGTCTCGCCGTGGCGCTGTCGCCGCTGATGGCGCCGGGCACCAATCGGCTGCGCGTGCTGTTCACCGATCCGGCCGCACGCGAATACCACCCGGACTGGGAGGAGAACACGGCGAGCGTGGTGGCGCAATTGCGCGCGGAAACGGGTACGGAAACCGGCGACCCGCGGCTGGCGCAGCTGATCGGCGACCTGTCCGCGCGCAGTGACCGGTTCCGGCAGCTGTGGGCGCGGCACGACGTGCGCCGGGGCGGCAGCGGGAGCGGCATCATCCGCCACCCGCGCGTCGGCGACCTGTCCCTGCGCCGCGAGAAGCTGGCGGTGCTCGGCGCGGACGGGCTGCAGCTGGTCATGTATCACGCGGAGCCGGGCAGCCCGTCCGCCGCCGCGCTCGCCAGGCTGGCGAGCGCGCAGGAGGTCGCCGCGCCCTAGCCGTGATGCTCCAGCAGGACCCGGACCAGCTCGGCGCATTGCGCGGCCAGCCGTTGATCATCGGTACGGGTGTCCACCAGCTGCCGCACCCCGGTGACCGTCTCCTCGAGCACCTCGGTCCCGATCGGCCCGCCCGGTCCCGGATCGCGGCGCCGGAGCAGTCCCCGGCCGGCCCGGCGCCCGGCCAGGTCGGTCGCCCGGCTCAGCAGGTGCTCGTAGACGGCCGTCGCCACCGGCAGCGCCACCGGGGTCACCACGAGGACGACCGGATCGGGGCCGCCCTCGGGCCGGGGGCGCGTGTCGAGCACCCCGCCCGGATCGCTCAGATAGGCCCGGCTCACCGGGTCGAACGCCGCCAGCTCGTCCGGGGCCAGCGCCGCGACCATCCGGCGCGCGAACCCGGCGACGAACTGCTCGGCAGTGGTCAGCTCCCCCATCGTTGCCCCCGCTCCTCCGCCGGGACCACGACGAGGACCCCGGGTGCAGCACTCAACGATCCCGCCGCGACGCGGTCGCCGCGGGGCGTGGCTTATGCGAGCAACGCGGAGAATGACTCACCCGACCGGGTCCCGCCGAGCCCGACCGGATCCCACCGAGCCCGACCGGGTCCCGCCGCGCCGGGGATCACACCTCAGTCGTCGGCGGGGTCGGTGGTGAAGGCGCGGGCGAGGAGGGCGGCGATGGCGACGCCGAGGATGGCGATGCCGACCTGGACGGCGACGACGAGCCAGTCGTAGGTGCGGCCGGCGACGGTGATGTGGTGGGTGCTGGCGATGTTCCAGCGGTCGCCGGCCCACGTGCCGGCGACGGCGGCGCCCATGCCGATGAGCACGGTGAGGATGATGCCGATGCGCTGGCGGCCGGGCAGGAGGAGCCGGGCGGCCGCGCCGATGATCGCGCCGAAGATGATTGCCGCGACGTAATTCATTGGATCATCGTGCCCCGGCGGCGGGGGCGATCAAACGCCGCGTACCGTCACGCGGCCGATGCTCAGGGTGCCGGTGTCGAGGCGGGGGCCGAGGGCCGGGGGCGCGGCGGCCCGCCACAGCTGGAAGGCGGTGACGCCGAACACGCCCGGCGCGACGACGCGCAGCCGGTCGGTGGTCAGCGGCGGGTCGACGGTGATGCGGTTGACGGCGCGGCCGGCCGGGGTGGCGGGGTCGCGGCGCTGGCCGGGCACGTCGCGCCAGGTGGTGCCGTCGAGATACTGCAGCGCGTACGAGGCCGGCGCGCGCACGCCCCCGCCGTCGTCGTAGAAGGCGATGCGCACGTCGGAGACCACCGTGGCGGCGCCGAGGTCGACCTGCAGCCAGTCGGAGGCGTTCGGGGTGCCGTAGTTCGTCCAGCGCGTCGACGGGACGTCGAGGTGGAAGTCCTGGCCGTCGATCGCGTCGGCGGGGCTGTCGCCGGGCCACGTGTACGACGCGCTCGCCCGGGGATAGCCGGCGCCCGTGACGTTGACCGCGTCGTCGATCATCGGATCCTGCGCGCGGGCGACGGTGTCCACGCTCAGCGTGACGTCACCCACCGCCGGCCGGCTCAGCGCGAGCCGGCCGTCGATCCACACCCGGAAACCCGCCCCGTGCCCGTACGCCGTCCCGTCGCGGTCCCACACGACGGTCAGCTCGCGCCCGTGGTAAGGGACGTTCTCGACGGCGAAATGGTCCCACGACGCCGGGGCCAGCGGCGCGATGCGCACGGACGCGCCGGCCTGCGGCCGGATCCCGAGCAGCCCGGACAGGACGAGATCGGTGTACGTCGAGTGGTTGTAGTCCTCGCTGTGCCCGCGGCTGTCGTAGAGCCAGCGGTCCTCGTCGGGGTGGTGCGCCTCGGCGACGTACGGGCGGCCGTCCTTGCGTTGTGTCCAGGCGTACCCGCGGAGCAGGGCCGTGTAGTCGTCGCGGTCGACATAGGACTGCGCCGGATAGTCGAGCAGCTGGTTGGCCAGCGCGGTCAGGGTCTGACTCGTCGCGTACGGCCAGCTCGGCCCGTCCCACCGGCAGCACCCGTTCGTCGCCTCGTGCATGAACCAGGGGCTGCGGCGCTCGGTGGTCGCGGGCCCGTACGCGGCGGCGAAGCCCTGCGGATCGGTCAGCTGCGCCCACGCCGGGGCGGAGGAGGCGGGCGGCATGTGGAAGTACCAGGGGACGTATCCCATCAGCTCCCGGTCGGCGATCGGGGTCGAGGAGCCGCGCTGCACGTGCTTGTAGAAGTCGCCGCCCCACAGTTTGGTGAGGTTAGTGCGCAGGGCGGCCGCCTCACGTTCGTACCGTTGCGCGGTCGTGGGATCCCCGGCCTTGCGCAGGATCGCCGCCAGCGCGAGCGCGTCGCCGTACTGATAGGCATTGAGCGTGGGCCGGAAGCCGTCGCCGCCGTGATAGGGATCCGCGGTCTGGTAGGAGCCGGCCGTGTACTCCATGGCGTCCCACACCGGGGTCTGCCAGTAGAGGCCGCGAGCGGCGTCGTAGTTGGACCTCTTCCAGCCCTCGTACTGCCGGCGCAGCGCGGGCAGCCGGTCGACGAGGAACTGCCAGTCGCCGGTCACCCCGGCCCGGGCGACGGCGGCATCGACGGCCCAGAAGGAGTACTGGTGGGCCCAGTCGGTGGTGTTCTTGTTGAGCTCCTCGGTGGCGGGCTTGGCCTCGGATCCCGAGCCGGTCAGCCAGTAGTCGAGATAGTCGTCGAGGTAGCGGCGGTCGCGCAGCCAGCGGCCCTCGTAGAGGTGGTGCCCGGCCGCGGCGTTGATGCCGCCGAAGGGCGCGGAATAACCGACCGGGCCGAGGAACTCGGTGACGATCCAGCCGTCCTTGGCGCCCGTGTACTTCAGGGCCTCCTTGAACGTGCGCCACCGGTAGTAGTAGGCGGCCTCGAGGTCGGCGTCGGGCAGGTCGACGAAGGGGATGTTGGCCTCGTACCAGCCGGGCTCGGCGAGGGTGCCGCCCGGCTCGGCGGCGGAGGCCAGGAGCGCCTTGTGGTCGAGGAAAGGGGTCGCGCGGGGAGCCGCGTGCGCCGGCACTCCCGGGATCAGCAGGGCGGCAACAGCTGCGGAACGCACCCACCACGTCGACATTCATCGATCACACAACGGCCACCGCCGACTGTCAAGAAACCTGCCCGAAACACCGGGCGGCCGGGGCTGTCCGCCAGACAGGGATGTGAGCCCCGAACAGAAGGAGCGCCTGCGGCGGCTGCTCACGGACGAGTTGCGCGCCGCCCTGCGCCGGCGAAAACCGGCCCGACGACCCGCGCGGGCGTCAGACGCGGCGGAACGGGAGGCCGGCCACCGTCGCCAGGACCAGGACGGCGGCGACGGCTGACCAGGCGGCGCGGTAGCCGGCGTGATCGGCGACGAGGCCGAACGACACCGGGCCGACGGCGAAGCCCAGGAAGAACCCGACCGACACGACACCGGAGGCGCGGCCCGTGCCGGTGGTGGTGTTGCGGACCACGTCGAGCATGGCGATCGCGTACGCGGCGACGGCGAAGCTGCCGACGCCGAGCGCACCGGCCCACACCAGTGCGCCCAGGTGCGGCAGCGTGGCCAGCACCAGGGGCACGGTGCTCAGCGCGGCCAGGGCGGCCAGTGGCGTGAGCAGGGCGGCGGGGCGGCTCTCGCGGCGGGCGGTGCGGCGGGTCCACCAGATGCGGCCGGCGACCCCGGCGAGGCCGAAACAGGCCAGCACCCCGCCGGCGACGCGCGGACGGTAGCCCAGGTCCTGAGCGGCGAACAGCGGCAGGTACGTGGCGACGGCGGCGTTCGCCGTGGCGAGCACGAAGCAGAACAACGCCAGCCGCAGCAGCCAGCCCGGGAGCGGTGGGCGCTTGGGCGGGGCGGGGTGCGGGGCGGGTGCGCGTACCCAGGGAATGGTCGCCGCCACCACCAGGGCCGCCGCCGCGGACACGCGCAGGGCCCACTGCCAGCCGTGCGCCGCCGCGACCGCGGGCAGGACCAGGCCGGACAGCAGGGCGGACACCTGCACGCCGGCCTGCTTGTAACCAATGGCGTCCCCGTCGGCGGGTGCCGGGACACGGGCGCGGACGAGGACATTGGTCGCGGGATTGGCCAGCGCCTGCCCGATGCCGGCCAGGGCGAGGGCGGCGAGCAGCCAGCCGTACGAGCCGGCGAACGACGCGGCGATCAATGTCCCCACGACGGTGGCGGTCAGCGCGACCATGCCCCGGCGCGGCCCGATGCGGTCGATCAGTGCGCCGGCCGAGGGGCGACAGCAACGCGGCGGTCCCGATCGTGGACGCGGCGAGCCAGCCCAGCGCCGGGCGGGACAGTCCCAGCTCGGTGACCAGGACGGGACCGAGGGCGCTGACGCCGTACAGGGGCAGGGTCGAGGTGGCCATGGCCGCCGTGGCGACCAGGGTGACGCTCACGTGCGTACCGGCGCGCATGGAGGAATTGTGCCCAGGAGTGGTGGCGACGAAGTTTTTCTGGGCGACCGGCGCCGGGGAGAACGACATCGGCGCGGGGCGGCGGCACATCCTCGACGCCGTGGAGGCCAGCCTGCGCCGGCTGCGGACCGACTACATCGACCTCTATCAGGTGCACTGCTTCGACGCGGGCACCCCGATCGAGGAGAGCCTGTCCACGCTCGACGGGCTGGTGCGCGCGGGCAAGGTACGCCACCTGGGCGTCAGCAACTACGCGGCGTGGCAGCTGCAGAAGTCCGTCGACGTGGCGCGCCACCGCGGATGGGAGCCCTTCGTGGCCGTGCAGCCGCTCTACAACCTCATCGACCGCGACATCGAGCTCGACCTGCTGCCGGTGGCCCGCAACGAGGGCGTCGGCGTCATCCCGTGGTCGCCGTTGCGCGGCGGCTGGCTCACCGGCAAGTACCGCCGGGGCATGACGCAGGCGCCGCCGGACACCCGCTGGGAAGCCGACAAGCAGCCGTGGCTGGGCGACTGGGAGAACAGCGTCGACGAGCGCACCTGGACGATCACCGACGCACTGCTCGCCGTGGCCGACGAGGTGGGCCGCTCCCCCGCCCAGGTGGCGCTGCGCTGGCTGCTGCAACGCCCCGAGGTGACCGCCCCGATCATCGGCGCCCGCTCGCCGGCCCAGCTCGGCGACAACCTCGGCGCGACGGGCTGGTCGCTGGACGACAAGCACATCGACCGCCTCACCGCCGCGGGCGACAAGTCTTTGCCCTATCCGTACGGATACCTGGCCCGCTCCCCGCGCAAGCGCTAGCTCCGGCTGCCCTGCTCGGGCCGATCAAATAACCCAAGGGCCATGGCACACAGGGCGAGCAAGAGCCAGCCGGTCAGTACGAGGACGGGCCACCGGCGTGGCGTCCCACCCTGCCCGCGCTCGGCCTTCCGGGCGCGGGCCACGGGTGAACAGCACGAACCGATCATGCCAGCCTCAGCAACGACAGTACGAAAACGCCCATATCCCCCACATCGCCATCGCGCGACTCTATGGTCGCCGTCATGATCCGACGCATGTGGGCCGCCGCCGCGGTCCTCGTCCTTGCTGCCACCGCACCTGCCACCGCTGCGCCCGCTGACAGCCGTTCGACGTGGCCGCAGACCGGTTCCGACGCCGGCCGGTCGTTCTACAACGCCGGCGAAGATCTGCTGAACGCCTCCAGCATCGGCCGGCTGAAGCGCCGCTGGAGCGTTCCTGACGCCACTTCGGACTGCCCGGGCCGGGTCGGTCCGGTTGTCGCCGGCGGCCTCACCCTCACTCAGGACACCGCCGGCCTGGTCGCACGCGACTCGGCCACCGGCCGCCAGGTCTGGCGCGACACCGGCATCTTCTTCGACCGGCTGGCCTATCACCTGGTCGTCTCCGGTACGACCGTGGTCGTGACCTCGAGCGACAGCCTGTGCGGCATCGAGGGTGGTGACGCCGACGGGTACGTGTGCGCCTTCGATCTCGCCACGGGACGCCTGCTGTGGCGGCGGTCGCCCAACACCGACGCGGCGCAACTGATCGTCACCCGGGGCATGGTGATCGTGAGCGGCAATGACTACGGCACCGAGCCGAACGTCGAGGCCTATCGGCTGACCGACGGCACGCCCGTATGGTCCGACGGCGACAACACCGACGGGAGGCGCACCCTGTTCTCACCGATCCCGGTCGGCAACGACGTTCTGATCACCCGGGGTGGAGTGTCCCGCCGGGTGGACGCGGTCACCGGTAACACCACGGGCAGCTGGTCGTCCACGTGGACCCCGCTGGCCTCGTACGGCGACTGGGTCTTCGTGGGTGACAGCGCCTCCTGGTCGCTCAAGGCGGTCCGGGTGTCCACCGGCAGAGTGGCCTGGTCGACCGCACGGGTGTCGAGCCGGGTGGCCACCGACGGCCGGCGCCTTTACCTGGCGAGCGACACCTCCCTGGAGGCCTACGACGTCACTTCGGGCAAGCGTGCTTGGAAGGCCGTGCTCGGCGCCGAGGTGGGACAGCCGTTCCGCGCTGGGGGCCTGATCTACGTGTCGCTCACCGGCAAGCCGCTGGCCGTCCGCAACGCGGCCACCGGTGCGAGGGTCACCACGGTGCCGCAGCTGTCCTCCCTCTCCGCGGTGGCCGGTGGACGGCTGGCCGGCGCGGACGCGAAGGGCCTGGTCGTGCTCGGGCTGTGAGGGTCGCCGTCACGGGCGGCCGGGGTCGCTGACGATGTCGACGGCGGTGGCGATGATGCGGTCCAGGGTGGTGCGGTCGGCGAGGGCGCCGGTCACGCCGCCCAGAGGGTCGGCGGTGCCGTGGGGGGCGCGGTCGAGGGTGCCGGTGAAGACGCCGCCGAAGACGGTGCGGATGACTTCGGCGACGGCTTGTTCGGGGGGTTCGCCGCCGCCGAGGCGCTGGTCGATGGCGCGGACGGCGTCGGCGGCGAGGCGCTGGAGCTCCGACTCGACGTGGGCGTCCGGGTCGCCCAGGGGCAGGGGTGCGGCCGGTTCGCCGTACGCGTCGAGGGCCGGGGCGGCCGCCACCGGGGCCTGCTTGGCGCCGAGGGGCCGCTCGACGTACGACTCGTACCAGGTGGGCTTGCGGCGCATCACGGCCAGGACGTGCTCCACCTCGCGGGCGACCGCGGCGGGGTCGCTGGCCACCCAGTCGCCGGTGCGGCGGCCGCGTTCCTGGGCCCACGACTCGAGCGGCCAGACCTCGTGGCCGGCGGTGCCGGTGGTGCCGACCCAGACGAGCATGTTGGTGGCCAGGGTGGTGAGCCAGCCGTCGTGGCCGAGGGCGGCCGCGAGCCACCCGGGCAGCCGCGGCCGCTGCAGCGCGCCGCGCCGGCCGCGCTGTTTGCGGTACGCGTCCACGGTCGCCGCGTTGAGCCGCGACGCGACCCAGGCGTCGAGGTTGGCGATCGGCCGGTCGGCGTGCGTGAGCAGGTCCTCGACCACGGCCTCGACGTCGTCGTGGAAGCGGTCGAGGCACTCGTCGGTCAGGTGGGCGACGCCCGCGGCGCACGCGGCGTGGCCCCGCTGCAGCTCGAAGCGGCGAGTCAGGCGACTGAAAACGATCGGCCAGGCGAGGTCGTACGCGGGGCCGGTCAGCCCGGCCCGTCCGGCCCCCTGCGCGCGGGCCGCGAGCTCGCCCCGCGCGGCCAGCTCACGCAGCCGCCCGGCGCCGGTCGCCACCAGCCGGACCCGCGCTTCGCCGACTGCGGGCCGCGAGGCGTACATGCCGTGCGGCGCGGCGTTGCCCGACCGGTGCTTGCCGGGTTGCAGCTGCGCCGTCGAGCTGTTCGAGAAACCCACGCCAGGCTCCTTCCGAAGGGACCGCGATCGATGGTTGAAGCTTGGCGGAGCGGGCCGCGCGCAGGGAGGGGCGCGGGGGCGATGCACCGGTTCGGAGGCCGATTCCGCACACTCAGCCGGATCGGCCGCAACCGATCGTCGGAGCATTCCGGCTAGAGGGCCTTTCCTGCCGGTCACGGCGTCGCCGGGCCGACGGTCCAGGTTTCGCGTCGCAAGTGGGGCGGGCGGTCCGATACCGGGGTTGTATCGGGCCGCCCGCCCCACGCGGCGAGGCGGAAGCTGGGCCCGGCGCAGGCCGTCGGGACCGGCAGGAAAGGCCCTTATTGACTACGTGAGTAGGGTCTTGGCCATGCCGTCCGACGTGCTGCAGGCTCTGCGCGACTTCGTCACCCGCATCGATGCCCTCGACCCGGCCGCCGCGAGCGCCGGCGAACTGACCGTTGACCTGGCCGGACGCGGGGAGCGGCTGGTGCTGCGGGAGCCGGTGGCCGCCGCGCTGGTGGCGGCGCTGGCGGCGTACCAGGATCCGCGCGACCACGGCGTGTGCGCGCACTGCGGCGGCCTGCTGGACGGCAACTTCGCGTGCGCGTCGTGCGGGGTGGTCAACGGCATCTTCGGGCAGGCGCTGACCGATGTGGTCATGCGGCGCCGGGCGATCGAGAGCTCGTAGGGCCTGTCCTGCCGGTCACGGCGTCGCCGAGCCGACGGCACAGGTTTCGCGTCGCAAGGGGGGCGGGCGGTCGGATACCGGGGTTGTGTTCGGCCGTTCGCACCGCGCCGCGAGGCGGAAGCTGGGCCCGGCGCAGGCCGTCGTGATCGGCAGGACAGGCCCTTCGGTGCAACCTTCCCGAGGGCCGTTCACGACAGAGGGGTGACGGCAGCCGAGGGAAGGATCGCCGATGCACCCCGACAGGGAACGGGAGTACGTGGAGTACGTGCGGGGGCGGTTACCCCGTCTGCACCGCACGGCGTATCTGCTCTGCGGTGACGGCCACCGGGCGGACGACATCGTCCAGGTCACGCTCACGGCCCTCTACGTACAGTGGAAGAAAGCCGCCCAGGCCGACAACCTGGACGGCTATGTGCACCGGATCCTCGTGCGCAAGTACCTCGACGAGCGCCGGCTGCGCTGGGCGGGCGTCCGGCTGGGCGGGGTCCCCGCGGAGAGCGTGACCGTCGCCGCGGCCGATCACAGCTTGGCCGAGCACGACGAGCTCGTCGCGGCGCTGCGGTCGCTGCCGAAGGGGCAGCGGGCGGTGGTGGTGCTGCGGTTCCTCGACGACCTGACGATCGAGGAGACCGCCGAGGTGCTCGGCTGTTCGGCCGGCAATGTCAAGAGCCAGTCGTCCCGCGGTCTCGCGACTCTGCGGGAGTTGCTCGGCGCCGTCTCCCGGATCAGCACGACGAGGATGGGGATCCAATCATGATCGAGGAAGAACTGCGGGAGCGCTTCGGTACGGTCGTCCCGCCGGCCAGCCGGCTGCGGGTCGACGAGCTCGTGGCCGGCGGGCGGCGCTCGGCCCGGCGGCGGCGCGCCTTCCGGGTGGCGGGCGGGGCCGCGCTCGCGGCCGGCGTGCTGGTCGCGGTGCCGTCGTTCGTCCGGAGCGGACGGGGCGAGCCGGATCCACAGGTCGCGGCGGCCGGGGCGATCGTGCGCTGCGAGGCGGCGAAACTGCCGGTGCCCGCCGGGCTGACGCAGGTCGAGCTGAAGGCCGTGGATCCGACCGGCCGCTATGTGGTCGGCAACGACGTCCACGTGAGTACGAAGTTGACACCCGAGGGCAAGCTCGACGGCATCGGCACGTCGCACCCGGTGCTGTGGACCGGCGGCAGTCCCACGGCGCTGCCCCTGGCGGGCAAGAAGGCCGTGTACGCGGCCGGTGTCAACGCGAGCGGCACGGTGGTGGCGTCGGGCGGCGACGACAAGACGTGGGACAGCGTCATCCGGTACACCGCGGGCGTGCCCACCGAGCTGCGGTTGCCGGCCGGCGACTGGGAGATTCACATGTTCCCGTCGATCAACGCCGCCGGCGACGTCGTGGCCACGGTCGGTCCGGTCGGTGGTCCGCTGTTCGGCGGCACGACGCTGCTGTGGAAGGCCGGCACGACGGACGCCACGGTGCTGCCCCTCCCGGAGGGCGGCGAGACCCAGCAGCTGCGCGACGACGGGCGGATCTTCGGCTTCCGGGTCTCCGGCGCCAAGGGTGAGTCCTCGTGGGTGTGGGACCAGCGGGGCGCCGGCACCGAGCTCAAGGCCCCGGCCGGGCAGACCGCGCTGCTCAGCGCGGCCCGCGGCGACTATGCGACGGGCACGCTGTCGCCGTCCGGCGCGGTCGGGCTGTGGAACGTCCGGACAGGCGCCTTCGACCAGGTCCCCATCACCGCGCCGGTGGCCGGCGTCAACGACAAGGGCTGGATGATCATCGACAGTGCCGTGTACCGCGCGGACACCGACGTGACGCTGGCCGCGGTCGACGGGGTCACGGGCACGGCGCGGGATCTGTCGGACACCGGCACCGTGATCGGCACGGCCGGGACCAATGTCCCCGTGCAGTGGAGCTGCGCTTCCTAGACTGCCGCGGTGCTCTTTCGCACGATCAGCTCCGTGGGCAGCACGAGGTGGGTCGCGGCGACCGGCTCACCCGTGCGCGCGGCGGCGACGGCGGCGGCGAGTGCCGCGGCGGCGGCCCGGCCTTTCTCGACCACATCCTGGCGTACGGTCGTCAGGGCGGGCCACGCCTGCGCGGCGAGCGGGCCGTCGTCGAAGCCGACCACCGACAGCTCGCCGGGCACACTGATGCCCAGCTCGCCCGCGGCCTGCAGCACGCCGTAGGCGACCGCGTCGGAGAAGCACAGCACCGCCGTCGGCCGGTCGGGGCGCTCGAGCAGCAGCCGGGCGCCCCACCGGGCCTGCTCGAGATCGTCGCCGCCCTGCCGGGCCACGAGCGGCTCGACGCCGGCCGGTTCCAGGGCGTCGAGCCAGCCGAGCAGGCGCTGCCGGGAGGCGTACCCGTCGACCTTGATGTCGTCGGTGTCGATCATCCCGTGCGGGCCGTGCGCGCCGGACATGAGCAGCCCGACGCGGCGGTGACCCAGCGCGACGATGTGCTCGGCGGCGGCCCGGGCGCCGGCCCGGTCGTCCACGTTGACGCAGGGCACGCCCTCGACCGGGCTCTGGTCGACATAGACCAGCGGCAGCCGGCGCCGGACCAGGTAGCCCAGCGCCTCCGACGTCGGGTCGCACGAGAAGACCAGCGCGCCGTCCATCGCGACGTCCCGCGCCGGGATGATCGGGCCGCTGTCGGACGAGGTCAGCAGGGTCAGCGACAGCCCGGTCGGCGCCAGCTGCTCGGCGATCGAGCCGAAGAAGCTGGTCGCCACGAGATCGGTGAACGCGTAGCGCAGCGAGGTCGTGAGCAGCACCCCGACGGCGCCGGTGCTGCCCGTGGCCAGGGCCCGCGCCGCCGGGTCGGGCCCGACGTAGCCGAGCTCGTCCGCGGCGGCGAGGATCCGCGCGCGGAGGGCGGCGGAGAGCTGGTCGGGCTTGGAGAACGCGTTCGACACGGTCATCCGGCTGACCCCGACCCGGTCGGCGATGGTCTGGAGTGTCACACGGGCCGCCACGTGCTCCAGGCTAGCGCTTCGCCCGGCCGGTCACGCGGGGGCGATCACGTGGGCGGCCCGGACCAGGCCGGCGGCGAAGGCCCGGCGGACGGCCCGGGTACGGCGGGGACGTACGCGATCGGGCCGGACCGGCGCGTCGGGCAGCGCGCTGAGCAGCTCGTGGTCGACGGCGTGAAGGGCGGTGACGAGCGCGGCGGGCAGTTCCATGGTGGCTCCCCTCGGGTCTCTGTACCGGTACAGTAGGCCGTCGCTTCTGTACCGGTCAAGAGGCTCGGGCGGTTTCCGCTCGCCGCGCTCGTTGCTCCCGTTGCATCCCGCTGGGGCCGCGCTCATCGCGTTGCCGGCCGCACTCTTTGCTCCGGGTCGGTGCGGGTCAGCCGGCCGCGCAGGTCAGGGCCGGGGCGGTGTTCGTGCCGGTCCAGGTGCCGAGGAAGCCGAACGTGGTGCTCGCGCCCGCGGCGAGCCGGCCGTTGTAGGTGACGTTGCGGGCCGTCACGGCCGCCCCGGCACTGGTCACCGTGGCGTTCCAGGCCTGCGCGACGGTCTGCCCGTTCGCGTACGTCCAGCTGACCGTCCAGCCGGTGATCGGTGCGGTGCCGGCGGTGACGCGTACCTCGCTCTGGAAGCCGCCGGCCCACTGGCCGGTGGTCGCGTACGTGGCGGTGCACCCGTTCCCGGCGGGCGGGGTCGTGGGGTTGCTCGGCGGCGTGGTCGGGTTGCTCGGCGGGGTCGTCGGGCCGCCGTAGATGGTGGCTTCCTTCGCCGTGGCCTTGATGCCGTTGGCGCCGTTGAAGATCCGCTGGCCCCAGGTGGTGAGCTGCGCCGGGTCGAAGTTGGTGGCCATGTCGAGGATCGGATCCGTGTTGCCGGTCCACGACCAGCCCAGATAGCCGAGGTCCCGGGCGTTCGCCTCGGCCAGCAGTGTCTCGTGGTCGACCTGGCTCGCGTCGAACCGCCACCCGAACTCGCCGATCACCAGCGGCCAGCCCTTGTCCTCGAACGTATCCAAGTAGGACGTGATCGAGGCCGCCGAGTTGAAAACCGCGTACATGTGGATCGACAGCACCGTGTTGTGCCGCGTGTCGGCGTCCAGGACGGCCTGGGCGTTGTCCCGCATCACGTACTGCCAGTCCTGACCCCAGTTCGGCGCGTCCACCATCAGCAGATGCTCGAACCCGGCGGCCCGCATCTTCTGCACCGCCGCGACGGTGGCCGCGGTCCACTGGCCGGGGTTGGTGTTGCCGATCGGCTCGTTGCCGATGTTGATGACGACGTAGTCCTCCTGCCCGGCCAGCACGCTCTTGAGGCTGATCCAGTAGTCGGCCGCCTGATCCAGGGAGTACGCGGCGGCATCCTCGCCGTAGCCGGTGGTGTCATGATCTTCGAGGACGCAGATGAGCCGGTTCGCCTTGCACAGCGCCACGACATCGGCGACGTCGGCGGCGGTGTTGGCGGTCCAGCGTCCGCCGCTGAGCACGACGCGCAGGGTGTTCGCCCCGAGCGCCTTGACGTCGGCGAAGGTCCGGGTCTGCCCGGCGTACCAGGTGTGCATGTGGTTGATGCCGCGCATGACGAACTTCTGCCCGTTCGCCTCGACGATGTCGCGGCCGCTGACGTGCAGCCCGGTCGCGGCGAAGGCGGGCGGCACGAAGAAGAGCACGGAAGCGGCGGCCGCTATCAGCGCGGCGCCCAGTGTGGCCAGTCGGCGTCTCATGCCAAGCTCCGATCAAGGGGGACGGTGGGAGCGCTCCCAGCCATTGACGCACGTGATTGAAACGAACGCAACATGCTCGTTACTTCGGACCGTCGCCCGCCAGGGGTCGCGCTGCGGGCCCGTGGGCACTTCCCCCAGCGGCCGGTGGTGCGGCGGCAGCAGGGGCGGGTTGTCAGGTGGGCAGGGGGGCGGCCGGGCCGGCGAGGACGTGGTGGAGGAGGTCGAGGTAGCGGGCGGCCCAGGCGGCGACCGTGGGTTCGTCGAAGAGGGCGACCGCGTAGATGATTTCCAGGCGCAGGCCGCCGCCCGGGAGCTCGGCGAGTTGCCAGGCCTGGTCGCCGCGGGAGCCGGTGGTGGCGATGTGGCCGGCCGGGGCGGGGTCGCATCCCGGCAGGCGCAGGACGGATTCACCCTCGTCGAGGGTGGCGAAGTAGACGCGTTCCGGGGCGGTGAGGCCCAGCGCCGCGGTCTGGACGCGGGAGGGCACGGACTGGCGGGCCAGCATCTGCCAGTTGGCCTCGGTCGCGCGGGCCACGAGGTCGTCGAAGCTGGCGGCGCCGCCGGTGGGGACGATCAGCCAGGCGGCGCTCGCGAAGATGCCGACGACGCGGTCGAAGCGGGCGTCCGGACGGTTGGCGACGGTCGAGTTGAGGGGGATGTCGTCGCGGCCGGTCAGCTGGTGGGCCAGCCAGGCGAAGGCGGCGGCCAGGACGGCGTACGGGGTGCTGGTGCGGCTGGTCGCGTACGCGCGGACCCGGCGCATCAGATCCGGTGACAGATCGATGGTGTACGCCGCCCCCGCGCGCGACACGTCCGCGGTGCGCGGGTGGTCGGTGGGCAGGGCGAGGGTGCGCAGGTTCGGGAAGCGTTCCGCCCAGGCGCGCAGCTCCGCCCGGGTGGCCGGATCGGCGAGATGGTCGCGTTCCCACGTGGCGAAGTCGATGAAGTCCGCGTCGAGGGCGGGCAGACCCGCGGGCTCGCCGGTGAGCGCCGCCCGGTAGAGCGCGCCCAGGTCGTCGGTCATGACGTCGAGCGACCAGCCGTCGCAGATGCCGTGGTGGATGGCGAACAGCAGCTCGTGGATCCCCTTCGACGCCAGCAGCGCCACCCGGAAGCCCGGCTCCGCATCCAGGTCGAAGCCCTGAGCGGCCCATTCGGCGGCGATCGCATCCCATTCGGACGGATCAGCATCCCGGATTGGCAGTGACACCGGGCGCGGCCGGAGAACTTCCTGCAGGACGACGCCGTCACGCTCGGCATAGCGGGTGCGCAGCGCCGGATGCCGTTCGACCAGGGCGGTGACCGCCGAGGTGAGCGCTCCGACGTCGAGGTCGCCGCGCAACGAGAAGCGCACCGCGATGGTGAGCACGCTCGGCACGTCGCTGGCGAGGGTGCTCTCCCGCTGCCGCGCCTGCACCACCGCAGCCGGCGCGCTCCGCACCACATCGGAAGCCGGGGCGGCATCCACGGGCGTGAAGGGCGAGCGCAGGAAGTCAGCCATGTGCCGGATGGTCGGCCCGGCCAGGAACTGCCGGACGGCCGGCGCCCGCCCGAAGGCAGCGCGCACCGCGTTCAAGAGCCGGATCGCGCTCAGCGAATGGCCGCCGGCGGCGAAGAACGTCTCGTCCGGCCCGATGCTCGTACGACCTGTCTCCGCGCACCACATCGCGTGCACCCGTGCTTCCAGGTCGTCCCGGGGCGCGGCGCGGTCGAGCTTGCCGTTGACGGTTGTCGGCAGAGCGTCGGCGAGGGTCCACACCGCCGGGATCATGTACGCGGGCAGACGCGCCGCGAGAGCCTCGGCCAGCGCGGCCGGGGTGACGTCCGGCCCGGTGGGTACGACACGCGCGGTCAGCTGGACATCGCCCCGGTGATCAAGGCCGGTCAGGACGGCCGCCTCGCGCACCGACGGCAGGCGGCGCAGGTGGTGCTCGACCTCGCCCGGCTCGACGCGGAAGCCGCGGATCTGCACCTGCGCGTCGTTGCGGTGCAGGAACTCCAGGTGCCCGTCGCCCCGCCAGCGGCCCACGTCACCGGTACGGTAGGCGGGACCGTACCGATCGTGGCGGACGAACCGGTCGGCGGTCTCCTCCGGCGCGCCCAGGTAGCCGTCGGCCAGTTGCACCCCGCCGGTCCAGATCTCCCCCGCGACGCCGGGCGGCACCGGCCGGCCGTCCTCGTCGAGCACCCGCACCCACATCCCGGGTACCGGCCGCCCGATCGCCGGGACATCGGACGAGCCCGCCGGGATCCGAGCGGTGGTGACGGCGACGGTGGCTTCGGTCGGGCCGTAGATGTTGGTCAGCGCGAACGGCCGGCCCGCCGGGCCACCATGGTGCAGCCGGTCGCCGCCCACCACGAGGTGCCGCAGGTCGCCGGCCCCGCCGGACCAGTCCAGCCCCAGCAGCAACTCCCCCATCGGGGTGGGCAGCATGGCGACCGTGATTCGTTCCGCCACGAGCCATTGCCGTAACGCTTCGGGGTCGAGGCGGACGTCGTCGGGCACCGGGTGCAGGCTCGCGCCGGCCCGGACCGCCGGCCACACCTCCGCGCAGGACGCGTCGAAGCCGGGGCTGCAGTACCAGCTGAGCCGGTCGGCGGCGGTGATACCCAGGTCGCCGATCCACCAGGCGACGGTGTTGGCCAGCGCCGCGTGCGGGACGCGGCATCCCTTCGGCCGCCCCGTGGATCCCGAGGTGTAGAGGACGTACGCGATGTCGGCCGGCCCCGGCGACACCGGCTCGGGTGGTTCTTCGGCGGGATCAACTGCGGGATCCACGCGTACGAGATCAGCCAGCGGAACCGGACCGACCACAGCGACCACCTCGGCGGCCCGGGCGATCTCGGCCAGGCGGGCGGTGGGCTGGGCCGGATCCAGCGGTACGTAACCCGCGCCGGTCCAGAAGACGGCCAGCATCGTGGCGACGGCGTCCGCCCCGCGGGGCAGGTGCACACCGACCAGCCGGCCCGGACCCGCCCCGGCGGCGACGAGTCGCGGGGCGATGGCGGCGGCGCGGCGGCGTACTTCGGATCCGGTGACCACCCCGTCGGATCCATGGACCGTCAGGCCGGCGGACAGGTCGAGGGGCGACAGCAGACGGTCGGCGTCCGGGGCAGGCGGGCCGCCGTCCTGCCACCGGGCGAGCAGGGCGGCGTCGGTGGCGGTGAGGCGGGGCAGGGCGGACAGCGGCTCGGCGGGGTGGGCGAGGCCGTGGTGCAGGGCCAGGCGGAAGTGGTCGAGCACCCGCCGGGCGGTCGCCTCGTCGAACAGGTCGGTGGCGTAGTCGAGCCGGCAGTCGATCGTCGCGTCGCCGCCGGTCAGGACCAGGGTGAGGTCGAAGGGCGCGCGGCGGGCGACCACGGGCAGCGGCTCCGACCGGATCCCGGGCAGGTCGAAGGCGAACACGGGCGCGCGGTCGAATTCGATGACCACGTCGAAGAGCGGGGTGCGGCCGGGTTCGGTCGCGTCGCCGAGCGCCGCCACGATGGCGGGCAGGCCGGCGGCGCGGTGATCGTGGGCGGTGAGGACGGTGGTGCGCGTCGTGCGTACCAGATCGGCGAAGCCCTCCTGGTCCGCCACCGGGACCCGCAGCGGCACGGTGCTCAGGAACGCGCCGACGACCCGCTCGGCACCGGCCGGGCGGTCCGCCACCGGCGCGCCGATGATCTGGTCCGGCTCGCCGGTCAGCCTGCGCAGGGCGACGGCCAGGGCCGAGACGAGGACGGCGTACGGGGTGACGCGCTGCTCCCGGCAGAAACGCGTCAGCAGTTCGTGGTCGCCGGCGCCGATCGTGGCCCGGACATGGTCACCGGCGCCGGTGCGCACGGGTGGGCGCGGCCGGTCCACGGGCAACTCCGGGCGGGGTGGGCGTTGGGCCAGCGTGGCCGTCCAGTGCTCGAGTCCGGCGGCGCCGGGATCCACCGGGGCCGGCAGGGGATGCGGCGCGGGCAAGTCGGTATTTCCCTGGTACGCCTGGGAGATCTCCTCGGTCAGCACTTCCGCGGACAGGGTGTCGATGACCAGGTGGTGCATGCGGAGTACGAGCAGATACCGCTCGGGGCCCTCCCGGATCAGCCGCGGCTCGAACAGCGGGCCGGCGGCGAGGTCGAACCGGTGGGCCGTCTCCGCGTCGGCCACCTCGGACTCGTCCCCGCCGGTGACCGGCAGCAGCAGCGGCCGGGGCGCGCCGATCTCCAGCCGGGGCTCGCCGTTCTGCTCGGGGAAGGTCGCCCGCAGCATCGGATGCCGCCGCACCATCAGGTCGAGCGCAGCGCGCAGTTTTCCGACGTCGAGGGCGCCGGTCAGCCGGACGACCGCCGACTCGGTGTAGGCCGGGCCGGGATCCGATTGCTCGGCATGCCAGATCGCTCGCTGCGCCGGCGAGGGCGCCGGGGCGATGGTGAGCTTCTCGATGTGGGGCAGAGCCGCGAGCATTTTCTCGGGCGGGATTCCGAAGTCGACGAAGCACCCGATCTCGTTCACCCCGAGCGCGGTGAGCCGGGTCAATAAGGGCGCTGCTTCGCGCGGGCTGCCGATGAGGGCGCGGTCGGTGGTGTAGCGCTCATAAGCCCGGCGGAACACGAAGTTCAGATCCTCGGATGCCATCCCGTCCAGATCGACCTGCATCCCGAGGCTGTTGGTCAGCTGACCGAACAAAGCCAGCGACGAGCGCAGATAGTCGCAGAACGGTTCGAAGGCCTCCGCGCGCGTCTGCTCGCCGTCGTCGCCCAAATAGGTGTGCAGCAGAAGAACCACGCGACCGGCCTCGGGATCCAACCCCGCCTCGGCGCGGGCCCGGCGATAGAGAGCGATGTTGCCGGCGAGCTGATCGACGGTCTGCGCCATGAGATTGGTGATGACGCCGAGTCCCGCCGCCCCGGCCCGCCGATAACTGTCCGGGTTCCCGACGACCGCAGTGTAGAACTCCGGCATCGCCTGCACCGGCCGGGGGAACAATTGCACCTGAGTACGGCTGCCGTCGCCCGCGGTCGCCTCCACCGCGGCGCCGCTCCACAGTTCGCGGATCCGCTCGATGCTCTCGTACATGCGGTCGCGATGATTGCCGTACGCCTGCGGGGCGAGCACGAAATCGCGGGCGTGCCAGCCGCTCGCACACCCCAGCGCCACTCGCCCGTTCGACAGATTGTCGACCATGGACCACTGCTCGGCGACGAGAATCGGATCGTGCAGGGGCAGCACGACGCAGCCCGCCCGCAAGCCGATCCTTTCCGTACGCGTGGCCAGTGCCGCGGCCAGCACCGCCGGATCGGGAAAGATGCCGCCGAACGAGTCGAAATGCCGCTCCGGAAGCCAGACCGCGTGCAACCCGTGCCGGTCCCCGAAGACGGCGGCGTCGACGATGGCTTGATATTTCGCCGGTGCGCTCTCCCGCGGATAGTCCCCGAAGAAGTAAAGACTGAAATCGAGTGTTCCGTTGGGTGGCTGCGGCTCGGGCGTCCCGGGCGCTTGCCGAGTCTCGTCCAGGTTGCCGGCATCCACGTCGAGCTCGGCCGGCTCCCGTTGCGCGGTGGCGTCCAGTTGCTCCGTGGAGTTTTGCCGCTCGGCAAGATCCAGTTCCTCCGTGGAGTCCTGCCACACGTCGGAGTCCAGTTGCACCGTGGCGTCCCGTTGCGCGAACGAGTCCTGTTCCCCGGTCGCGTCACGTCGCACGGCGTTGGGCGTCCTAGGAACCTGGGCTGGTTCGGTTCGGGGGAAGAAGCCGGCGGCGCGGAGCTCGGTGAGGCTGTTCTTGACCGCGTTCGAGATGGCGGCGAGATCGGTGTCGGTGTGTGCGGTGGACAGGAAGAAGTTGCGCCATTCCCAGACGTGGACGCCGGCGAGCAGGAGGTGGTGGAAGAACAGATCCAGATTGGCCGTGGACGCGAAGCGGAACAGTGAGCCGAAATGGAGGGTCCGCAGCGGGAAGTCCTCGGCGGCGAAGAAATCGTTGAGCGTGCCGGCGAGGGCGGCCGTGCGGCGGTTGAGTGATTCTTGCAGTTCGGGGCCGGCGTCGCGCAGCCGGGACAGCACTGCCTTGGCGGCCACCATCGACACCGGGTGCTGCAGATAGGTGCCGCCGAAGAAGGTCGTTTCCTGGGGCGGCGCGCTGGTGTCGCCGTACTGCCAGAAGCCGCCGTCGACCCAGTCCATGATGTCCGCGCGGCCGGCGATCGCGCCGACGGGATAACCACCGCCGAGGACTTTTCCGTACGTGGCCAGATCCGCGCGGACACCGAAAACGCCCTGCGCGCCGCGGAGATGAGGGCGGAAACCGGTCAGCATCTCGTCGAAGATGAGGACGATGCCGTGGCGGTCGCAGAGTTCGCGGAGCTCGCGGACGAAGGCGACCGGCCGGCGGTCGGGATGGCGACTGGGCACGGGCTCGATGACCACGGCGGCGATGTGGCCGGCCTCCCGTGCGATGGTCTCCAGGCTGGCCGGGTCGCCGTAGGTCAGCACGCGCATGTCCGCCACGGCCGATTCCGGGATGCCCGCCGACACGGGTACGGTCCGCCATTCCTTCTCGCCGTTTCCGGCCGGCACCGAGCGGCTCAGCACCGGATCGAAATGCCCGTGGTAAGACCCCTCGAACGTGACGACCACCGACCGCCCCGTGAACGCCCGGGCGATGCGGAGGGCGCCGGAGTTGGCCTCCGTACCCGTGGTGGCGAAGGCGGCCCGGTCCATGCCGGTTAATTCGCACAACAGGTCGGCGACTTCTCCGGTCTCGGCGCTGCGCGGGCCGAACCGCATGCCGGAGTCGAGGAAGTCCCGCACGGCGTCGGTCACGAAGTCCGGATCGTGTCCGAAGAGCAGCGTGCCGAATCCCATGGTGATGTCGACGTATTCGTTGCCGTCCACGTCCACGATGCGCGAGCCGCGGGAGCTGCGCGCCGCGATCGGATAGAGCATCTCCTTGGTGGCGCGCCGGAAGCCGACGACGGCCCGGCTGTCCGCGAGGCGGCGGCGGTGCTGCTGGGCGATGCGTTTGGAGGCGGCGGTACGCGCGGTGTAGCGCTCGATCAGGGCGTCGACGTGGCGTTGCTGTTGCTCGGTCAGCCGTCCCCCGGCGGCGCTGGGCGTCGCGCCGAGCGGTCGCGGCCCGAGCTGTCCCGCCGGCGATGACGTCGTGGACGGCCCGCCCGAGGGGAACACGGATTGCGGCGCCGCGAGATGCGATGAGGCCGCGGTGGGATGCGGTGCGGCCGAGGCGATCGGGGCGGTCGGGCGGGCTTGGAGTTGCTGCGCCATGAGGTCGGTGAAGCGGCTCATCAGCTCGAGCTGCGACCGCACGATGTCGTCGGAGACCGGCGCCGGGCCGGAGGAGGGAACTTCAGAAGAAGGGGCGGCGGAGGAAGGGGCGGCGGACGGAAGGACGGCGGAGGGAAGGGCGGCGGAGAGGGAAGGCGCGGCGAAGACAGGGTTCGGCGCAGGGGCAACCGTAGGAGCTGGCGGGAAGGCGGCGGGCGCGGCACCCTCACCACCGGCACCCGAGCCAGCGGCACCCGCTCCAGCGGGCCCAGAAGGGGCAGGCGGCGAAAAAGCAGGCGGCGAAGCCGGGGCGCTCGGAGGCGGGGCGGGGGCGAGGGCGGCGAGGCGGTCCGGGGTCATGCGGGTGGTGAGGGCCTTGGTGAGGAGGGCGGCGGTGTCGTGGTCCTCGAAGAGTTCGCGCATGCCGAGGCGCACTCCGAAGGCGGCCTCCACGTCGCGGAGCAAGTTGATCATCAGGAGGGAGTCGGCGCCGAGGTCGAAGAAGGGGCGGTCCGGCGGGATGGCGTCCGCGCTCGTGCCCAGGTGGCGCGCGACCATGTGCCGCACCCGGTCGAGTATGACGGTGGTTGGCGGGTCGGCGACGGGCTCGTTCGGCATGGGGTGCGGACCTCCAGCGGCGGCACGATCAGCGGACGAAGGAACGGCGGCAGGGCGAGCAGGTTCGGCAGCGGCGGGAGCCCAGTGCCGGTCGGCGCGGAACGGCATGGTGGGCAACGGGATCCGGCGGCCGCCCGGGGCGAGGCTGCTCCAGTCGACGTGGATCCCGCGGCGGAACAACTCGCCTACGGCGCCGGCCAACGAGCCGTCGCGGCGGTGCGTGGGGATCCACGTGGTGTCCGGCCATTGCGTACCCAGGCCGGTCAGGACCGCGCCGGGGCCCAACTCGATGAAGGAGGAGGCGGCACCACGGTCGAGAGCCAGCAGCGTCTCCACGCCGGCCCGGAAGTTCGCGCGGTCGCGGGTGTGCCGGCGGACGTGGCCGGCGCCGAGGAGCGTACCCGGGGAAAGGATCGTGCCGTCGAAGCCTGACACCAGCGGGGTCTGGAGGGGCTGCCAGTCCAGGGTGGCCGCCTGGGCGGTCAGGTCGTCCAGGATCGGATCCATGGCGGCGGAGTGGAAGGCGTGGCTCACGGCCAGGCGCCGGTAGCCGATGCCGGCCTCGTCGAGAGCGGCGCAGACTTGATCCACCACGGCCGGCGAGCCGGAGAGGACCTGGTTCTCCGGGCCGTTGCGCACGGTGTGGGTCAGGCCGGGCACGGCGGCGCAGAGATCACCGGCCGTGGCGTCGTCGGTGAAGACGGCGACTGCGGCGCCCGGCTCGGTGCGATGCTGCATCAGGTGGCCGCGCAGGCCCGCGAGGTACATGGTGTCTGCCACGCTCAGCGCGCCCGCGAGGCACAGGGCCGCGTACTCGCCGGCGCTGTGACCGATGAGCTGCTCCGGGCGTACGCCGATGGTGTGCAGGAAGCGGGCCTGAGCGAGCTGAAGGGCGACCAGCGCGGGTTGCCCGGCCGCGGTGTCGCCCGGGGTGACCGGGGCGAGCAGGTCCGTCCCCCACCAGCGTTCGTGGTGGGCGGCGCACTCGCGGAGGACGTCGCGGGCGGCGGGATGGCCCTGCAGCGCAGCGATCGCGGCCGCGACATCAGCCCCCTGCCCGGCGAGGGCAAAGACGACAGGGCCGATAACTGGCGCGGCCGGGGAATCTGCCGGCATCCGCAAGGCGCGCGCTGCCGCGGTGGCGGTGGCGGCGTGGATGAAAAGCCGCTCGCTGTGGATCCGCCGCCCGGCGCCCAGCGTCATGAGAACGTCCTCGGCCCGGGGCGGATCCGCCGCGTCGAGGCGGTCCGCGAGACGCCCGGCCAGCGTGGTCAGCGCTTCGGAAGTCGGCGCCGACAGCGGCACGAGATAAGCACTCGTGGAGGGCGCGGGATCCGGCGCAGGGCCCTGTTCGACGATCACGTGCGCATTGGTGCCGCCGACACCGAGCGCGGACACGCCGGCCCGCCGCGGCTGCTCCGCGGGCCAGTCCACGGGTGAGGTCGGCAACGACAGGGCGCCGGCGACGATCGGATCCCGCAAGCCGGCCACCGGCGGGATCTGCCCGTGCCGGACGGCGAGGATGGCCTTGATGAGTCCCGCCATGCCGGCGCACGTGTCGAGGTGGCCGATGTTGCCCTTCACCGCGCCCACGGTGAGCGGCAAGCGCCGCTCGCCGAAGACCGTGCGGAGGGCTTCGATCTCGATCGGGTCGCCGATCGGCGTTCCGGTGCCGTGGGCTTCCAGATAGCCGAGGTCGTCCGGGGTCAGGCCCGCCGCGGCGAGGGCCCGCCGGATCACCGCCGCGTGCCCGCCGACCGACGGCGCCGCATAGCCCGCCTTGTCCGAGCCGTCGTTGTTGACGGCCGTGCCGGTGATGACGGCGTGGACGGTGTCGCCGTCGGCGAGGGCGCGGTCGAGCGGCTTGAGCAGCAGCGCCGCCACGCCGTTGCCGCCCACGGTGCCGTCGGCGGCGGTGTCGAAGGGGCGGCAGACGCCGGTGGGCGACAGGATGGATCCCGGCTCGGCGCGATAGCCGGCGACGCCCGGCACGTGCAGCGCCGCCGCCCCGGCCAGCGCGAGCTCCGCGTCGCCGGCCTGCAGGGCGCGTACGGCTTGATGGACCGCGACCAAGGCGGTCGAGCAGGCGGTCTGCACGCTCACGGCCGGGCCGGTCAGCCCCAGCTTGTAGGCCACCCGGCTCGCCAGGAAGTCCGTCTCGTTGCCGATCGTGGCCCGCAGCGCCGCCACCTGATCGCCGGGATCCACATCGCCCAGTTGCGTGCGCAGATACGTCCGCAGGGAGTACAAGTGCATCCCCGAGCCGGCGAAGAGCGCCACGGGACCGGCGCTGCCCGCGTAGCCGCCGTCCTCCAGCGCCTCGTGGCACACCTCCAGGAACTTGCGGTGCTGCGGATCCATGAGCGCGGCCTCGCCCGGGCTGATCCCGAAGTACGCCGCGTCGAAGCCGGCGATGTCGTCCAGGGCGCCGCTGGCCGGCACGAACCGCTCGTCGTCGACCAGCGCGGCGGGCAGCCCGGCGGCGAGCAGCTCGGCCCGGTCGAAGCGCCGGATGCTCACCCGCCCGTCGAGCAGGTTCCGCCAGTACTGCCCGGTGTCCGCGGCGTCCGGGAAGCGCAGCGCGATGCCGATCACGGCGACGCGGCCGTCCCGGGTGCCCGCCCCGGCCGGCGTGGCGCCGTCCGCCGCGGACGAGCCCCCGAGGTGGGCCCGCAGCGCGGCCGGGGTGCCGTGCTCGAAGAACAAGGTCGGCGGGAGGGTACGCCCGAGAGCCCGCTCCAGCAGCGCGTGCGCCCGCAGAATGGCCACCGAGTCGAGTCCCGCGTCGTAGAACGGCACGTCGTCGCGGACCCCGCCGGGCAGCGCCGCTCGCAAGGCCGCGTCGACCTGCCGGCGCACCACACCGGATCCCGCGGGCACGGGATCGGACACCACTGGAGCGGCTCGGGATACCAGGGGCGGGGGCAGCTCGGTGCCGAAGGCGTCGGCCCCGGCGGCGGTCTCCAGCGCGTGCGGCGGCTGCACGAGGCCACGGAAACGGACGGCGGCTGGATCCACGCCCAGGTACAGCTGACCGGGCGGCAGACGGAGGGCCGCGTGGGTGAGGGCGGCCGCCTGGGCGGGCTCGAGGACGTACGCGTACCGGCGCAGGGTGTCCTCGATCGCCTCCTGACTCCGGCTGATGCCGGTGCCCCGCCAGGCGCCCCACGCGAGGCACCACACGGGCCGGTCCCGCGCGAGCTGCTCGCACCACGCCTCGAGGAAGCGGTTGCCGGCCGCGTAGGCGCTCGCCCCCGCCACCGGGACCTGGGCGACCAGCGACGAGAAGGCGATCAGGGCGGCATCCGGCCACCGGGCCAGCAGCTCCGAGACGGCGAGTGACCCCTGCACCTTGGCGGCGAGCTGGTCGTGCCAGTGATCCGGGTCGGCGGTCGCCAGTGGTTCGAGCTGGTATTGGCCCGCCAGGTGCAGGACGCCGTCGAGGGCGCCGCCCCACGCGTCGACGGCTTGGTTCAGGGCTTGCGGGTCGGTGATGTCCAGGGCGGCGTACTGGATGCGGTGTCCGGCGGTGCGCAGCGCGACGAGGGCCGGATCGTCGGCGGGGACGGGGGTGCGGCCGGTGATCAACAGGTCGAGGCCGTGGGGCAGCGAGCCGAGCAGGGCGGCCGCCACTCCCCCGCGCCCGCCGGTGACCAGCCAGCGCGATCCCGGCAGCAGCGGCGACTCCCCGTCGGCCAAGGCCAGCGGGACGCGCTCGAGCCGCCGCACCAGGGGCCGGCCGCGCCATGCGATGACCGGTTCGTGGTGGCGCCAGGTGAGCGCGCGGCGGATGACGGCGTCGTCGTGGTCCGGGACGTCGAGGTGCCAGGCCCGTACGCCGGAATGCTCGGCCGCGAGGCTCGCTCCCAGCGAAGCGACGACGGCCGCCTCGGGCGACGACGACCCCACGGTGACCAACTCGCCGGTCCAGCCCTCCGCGGCGATGCGGCGAGCCAGCGCCAGCATCTCCGCCACCGAGGATCCCGTGTGGACGATGCGGGGCGACGGGACCGGGTGTGGATCCTCCGGGAACGACCGGGGATGCCATGTGGCCCGATAGACACAGTCCGGCGCGGTGCGGGGATCCGAGGACCGGACGTCGTCGTAGCCGCCGGCGAGCCAGCGGGCGCGCATCCCGGCGCGCTGGATCTTGCCGCTGGTCGTCTTGTCGAAGCGGTCCGGCGGCACCGCCACGATCTCCGCGCCGGTGATCTGCATCCGGTGGGCGAGATGGGCCCGGACCCGGCTCAGCAGGCCGGGATCGTCGCCGCCGGAGGGCACCAGCAGGACGGCGATCCGCTCGATGCCCTCGGCGTCCGGCACGCCCAGCGCCGCGACGTTGCTGACGGCCACCCCGTCGACCTCGCCGGCCACGTCCTCGATCTCGTGGCAGAAGTAGTGGACGCCGTTGACGATGATGACTTCCTTGGCCCGGCCGGTGATCGTCATCCGGCCGTCGTGCAGGTAGGCCAGGTCGCCCGTGTCGAACCAGTCGCCGTCCGGGAACGCCTCGCGATCGGCCTCCGGGTTGTGCAGATAGCCGGGCAGCACCCGCTCGGAACGCACCTGCAGCCGGCCGATGTGCCGCTCCGGCAGCACGGTCCGCCCGTCGGGGCCCGCGACGCGCATCGCCGTGCCGGCCACGGGCGGCCCCATGCTGAGCAAGGTGCTGCCGGACGGATCCAGTTCCAGGCGTACGCCGTCCGGCCCGACCCGCACGCGCTGCACGGCCGCCGCGTCGAACGGCTGGTACGTGCAGACCGTGCACGTCTCGGCCATCCCCCACGCCAGCAGCAGCGGGCGCGCGCCGAGCCCGAAGCGCTCGGTCGTCTGAGCGAACCGGCGCATCACCGGCTCGGTGCACTGCTCGCCGGCGTTGATCAGGCTGCGGACGTGCCGCAGGTCCCAGGTCCGCGTGCCGTCGGCCGCCCGGAGGGCCTCGGCGACCAGCTTGAATCCGAAGTTCGGGGCCCAGCTGTGCGCGGCCCGGTGCTCCTCGAGCAGGTCGAGCCAGCGCAACGGGTCGGCCAGCACGAGCGGCGTCGCCACGTGTACGGTCGGCGAGCCGAGCAGCACCGGCCCCAGATGGGTCATGACCAGCGCGGCGACGTGATCGAGCGGCAGCCAGTTGAGGGCCGTGCCGCCCGGGCGGAAGCGGCCGGCGAGCCGGGATCCCCGCGCGTAGCGGACGAGCCCGCGATGGGTCAGCGGAACGATCTTGGACCGGCTGGTGCTGCCGGACGACAGCTGCAGCGTCGCCACGTCGCCGGGCTCGGGCAGATGCACGTCCGAGGCAGGCGGCGCGTCCCGCCAGGCGTCGAGGTCCAGCACGCGCATCCCGCGCATTCCCGCGTACGCCGTGAGGGCCCCGACCGTCGTCCCGCTCGACAGCACCGGGGGCTCGCCGAGCGTGCGCCAGGCATGGAACAGCTTGTCGAGCGTGGCGTTCCGGCGCTCATAGGTGGGCGCCTGCGCGACGGCGACGGGATGCAATCCGCCGAGAACGCACGCCCACAGTCCGGTGAAGTGACCGGTCAGCGTGGGCGCGTGCAGGATCACCGGGTCGCCCGGGCGCAGCCCCTCGGCGCGCAGTCCCGTCAGGATCCGGCGGGCGGCGCCGGCGAGCTCGGGATAGGACAGTCGCCGGGTCCCGTCCGCCTCGACCAGGGTCAGCCCGCGATCGGGCCAGGTGGCGGCGGCGTGGAGCAGGGCCCGGACGAGGTCGGGCTGGTCGTGCTCGTCCTCCGGCAGCTCGTCGCCGCCGATGACCACGGGCGGCCCGGCGGGCTCGTCGGAGTGCACCTGCGGGCCGGCCTCTTCGCCGGCCGGCGGCGCCATGGGTGTCGTGAGCGGGAACGTGGGCACGGGCGGCGGCGCGGCGGGGTGGATCGGGGCGCCGGCCGAGGTGGCGACGGGCAGGCGGTGGAGAGCGGGCCAGTCGACGTCGCCGGTGTCCGTACGCGGGATGGATGTCACCACGACGACGTCCGGTAGCGCTGGATGGGATCCCGACGCGGCCGCCGTGACCGCGCGACGCAGGTCGGCGGGATCCACGCCGGGCAGGGGCGCCACGTAGACGACGGTGCGCCGCCGCCCCGCCACGTCGATGCGCTCACTCATCGCGAGCTCGGCGGCCCCGGCGAGGCCGGCCGCTTCGGACAGGTCAACCGGCGGGTCGCTCGTCTCGTGCGGCATGCGATTCCTCTCTGGCTGCCGGTCCCGGCGACGCGGAACCGGTCGAGGCGGGGCCGGTCGTGGCCGGGCCGGTCGTGGCCGGGCCGGTCGTGGCCGGGCCGGTCGTGGCCGGGCCGGTCGAGGCGGGGCCGGTCGTGGCCGGGCCGGTCGAGGCGGGGCCGGGCGCGGCGGCCGGCTTCGCGCGGGCGAGGCCGATCCGGGCGGACAGCGCCACGGCGAGGAGCACGACCACGCCGTGCATGGCCAGGGCGGTCGTGAAGGGACCCCACAGGTCGATCAGGCCGCCGGCGACGAGCATGCCGGCGCCGAAGCCGCCGTTCTCGGCCATCGCGGTGAGGCCGAACGCGTAGCCCCGGGCCGGTTCGGGCTCGGCCTGCAGACGCGTGGAGTAGGTGATCTCGGTGTAGCCGTCCGCGATCCCGGCGACCAGGGCGACACCGAGCATGCCGGCCGTGGGCAGCCCCGCGAACGCCACGACGAACGCGATCGACATGACGCAGGTGCCGATGATGAAGCCGCGTTGCGTACGGGCGGGGTCGTCATAGGCGGCACCCAGCCGGCGGCGGGCCAGCCGGACAGCTTGGTGCGCGACGATCAGGCCGACCGCCCACACCGCGAAGAAGGTGCCGACGAAGCCGGCCGGGTCGCCGGGCCGGATCTGCGTCGCGTAGACGGGCAGGCCGACGTTGTGGGAGGCCGAGCCGAACGCGTCGGCCGCGCGGACGGCGACGATCACGGCGATCACGGGGGTGGTGGCGAGCGCGGCGAAGGCCGTACGCCGCCAGGTCTTGTCGTGTCTCTCCCGCCGGACCGGTGCGGAGTCCCGCCGGGGCCGGGCGAACGGCATCGGCACCAGGAGCAGGATCAGCGCCGGAGCCAGGAAGGTGGCGGCGTCCACGGCGAAGGCGGCGCGGTAGCCGAGCCACCCCACCAGCACGGCGCCCGCCGCGAAGCCCGCCGCCGTGGCGACCGCGCGCCCGGTGACCAGCAGCCCGTTGGCGGCGACCCGGTGCTCGGGGCCGACCAGGTCGGGCACGCTGCTGCGGAGGACGACCGCCGAGACGGTGCCGAGGACGCCCGAGACCACGGCGACGACGGGCAGCAGGGTCAGCTGGACCGGCTCGGGGGACACGGCGAGCGCGGTGAGGGATGCCGCCTGGACCAGGTTGGATCCGATCAGGACGGCGCGGCGGGGCAGCCGGGCCGCGACCCAGCCGGCGCCCAGCCCGGCCACGAATCCGCAGCCCAACCGCAGGGCCAGGAACGCGCCCACGCCGACCGCGCTGCCGGTGGCCTGATAGACGAACAGGTTGAGCGCGACCATGTTGAGGTAGCCGCCGAACGTGGAGACCATGCTCCCGGCCGCCAGCACCCGGAAGCGGGCGAGCGAGGGACGGGCAGGGCTGCGGGGGTCCGCCACGCCGCCAGCTTGCCAGGCTCAAGGTCATCAATCAATGGCGTCGAGATCGGTCGATGCCTTGGCCCAGGTCACGGCCGCGGTGGCACCTCGGCCCGCGCGTCAGCGCCGGTCGGTTCCCCGGAACCACAGCCGGAGGCCGTAAACGGCGGCGAGCAGCGCCAGCAGCGCCCCGGTCCCGCCGCCCAGGGCGACCAGGAACGGCATGCTCGCCCACAGCAGCAACGCCACGACCGGCCGCCGGGGCAGCTCCCGCGGCTCGGCGACCTGCCGGGTCCCGAAGCCCGGGTCCTCCTCCAGCAGCCCCGAGACGATCTCGTTGAACCGCCGGCGATCGTACGAACTGAGCACCTTGCCTCCCGCAGCGCGACATGCCGGAACCACCGGCCGGCGGCCGCACCGCTGCGACCGCCGCCAGAGGCAGATACGCACAGCCTTCCCGCTTCGGACGAACCCATGACGGACAACTTGGAGGACTTCCGTCACACCGGCCCGCGACCTCGGCATTCAGGCGCAATCACTCACGCCCGCCGGTCACCCGGGAGCGTGGGACTACTTGATCCGGCGGGTCGAGCGGGCCACGATCTTGTCGTACTCGCGGTGTCTGTCCAGCCACTCGCCGAGCAGCGGGTCGATGGGCACGACGGTCCGGCTCTTCGCGCGGGCGTCCTCCAGGGCGGCCCGGGCCAGCGCGTCCGCGGCGCCGGTGCCCTCGAAGGCCGGCTCGACGCGGGTGTGCGTACAGGCCATGATCGGGCCCGTCACCTGATAGGTCAGCACGCCCGCCAGCACCCCCTCGGCGTCCCGCGCCTCGAAGCGCTCCTTGTCAGGGACGTCGGCCACCACGAACTCCACGCTCCCACTCAACCATGCCGCGGCCGCGGCCGCGCGCGAGCCCCGGCAAAACCGCAGACCAAACCCCCAAAGGCCAGAGTCATCCCTACGTATCCCGACGTGAGCGACACGGACACGTCGTCCAGCTCGTCCCATCCCTCGTCCGGCGGGCCGGGCTCGGTGTCCCACACCTCGAACCGGACGGCGGCGACGTGGTCCTCGCCCGGGCTGCGGAAGTCGAACGGCCTTCTATCGGTTCCACGCCGTGGAGGCCGTCGCCGCCGCGCTGGGGCCCGATCCGGCCGAGGCGGCCTGGCACGCGTGCTACCGGGCCGCCTCGGCGATCGGCGGGAACTTCGACGATCAGTTACGGCTGGAGGTGCTGCGCCGGCTGGTCGAGAGCGCCCGCCGGGGCACCGCTCACTGACCGGTGGCGACGTCGTCCCAGACGTGGGCGACGCCGAAGTGGTGCAGCAAGCCGGTGATCTCGAGCACTCGGCGGACCATCGGTGGCAGGTTGAGCAGCACGATGTGGCTGCCGGCGCGGCGGGCCTCGGCCTGGCACTGGGCCAGCGTGCGGATGCCGGAGGAGTCGAGGAAGGTGACTCCGCTGACATCCATGTCGACGCAGGTGGGACGGTGCTCCCGGAGAGCCTGCAGGAAGACCTCGAACACCCGGTCGGAGGTCACCGCGTCCACGTCGCCCTGGATGATGATCCGGGTGATGGACGTGGTGTCGTCGTGCCGCACCTCGATCCGCAGGCCCGGATCCACGTCGGACGCCTGATCGAGAGCCATGGGGGACCCCCAGCGATTGTCGCGCAGCCCTCACTGCTGAAGGTGTGTCCCACCGTAACGTGCCCCGTGACCCTGCGCCACCGGCGTCACGGGTCAGGCTGACCCCCGGACGATGAGGGCCGGCTCATAGATGACCGACGACGGGCGCATGGTCGCGTCGTCGAGCCGGGCGAGCAGGAGCCGGGCCGCCTCGGCCGCCATGTCCTCCAGCGGCTGCCGGACCGTGGTCAGGGGTGGGTCCGCGGCCAGGGCGGCGCTGCTGTCGTCGAAGCCGACCACGGCGACGTCGCCGGGCACCCGCCGGCCGGCGGCCCGCAGCGTGATCACCGCGCCCAGAGCCATCAGGTCGTTGGCGACGAAGAGGCCGTCGATGTCGGGATGACGGCCGAGCAGGTCCCGGGTGGCGGCCTCGCCCGACTCGCGGGTGAAGTTGCCGGAGACCAGGGGCACATAGCCGTGGCCGTGGCGGGCCATGGCGCGGCGGAAACCGGCGATGCGGTCGGCGCCGGCGGGCACGGCCGGCGGGCCGGAGATCATGCCGATCGTCCGGGCGCCGCGGGCGACGAGATGGTCGGCGGCCAGCCCGGCGCCGGTCTCGTTGGCCAGGTCGACGTAGTTGATGGGCACCGGCTCGCCGGGCCGCCCGATGAGGACCGCCGGCACCCCGGCGTCGGTGAGCATGCCGGGCAGCGGGTCCGAGGCGGGCAGCGACAGCACCACGGCGCCGTCGGCCTGGCCGTGCCGCAGGTCGCCGACCAGCCGGGTGCGCTGCTCGGCCGTGCCGACCATCTGCAGGGCGAGTTGGATCCCGGCCACGCGCAGGACCTTCATGAGACCGCCGACCACCCGCCCGAAGTAGGGGTCGGCGAAGAAGCGCCCCAGGAACGGGTCGTCGTCGTGCGTCTCGGAGTCCGACACCACCAGGACGATCGTGCCGCTGCGCCGGGTGACCAGCGAGCGGGCGAGGCGGTTGGGGACGTAACCCGTGGCGTTGACGGCGTCCCACACCACGCTGTGCAGCTTGGGATCCACGTTGCGCACGCCGTTGATGACCCGGGACGCGGTGGCCCGGGAGACGCCGGCCGCCCGGGCCACATCTTCCAGCGTGGGCAGGCGGGTGGCATCCATGACGATGGTTATAGCACGGAAAGCGCTCTCCTCAGCACCCCGGCAAAAGCCGCTTTCCCCGTACGGACATTGACCGCCGTCAGCACGGGAGGCACACTTCGGAAAGCGCTCTCCAACCCCCTACCCTGGAGATCCCCATGAGAAGTCGTCTAGGGCTCGTCGCCGTTCTCGCGGTGGCCCTGACCGTCCCCGTCTCCCCGTCCGCCGCCGAAGCCGCCGACACGCTGCTGTCGCAGGGCAAGCCCGTCCTCGCCTCGTCCCAGGAGAACGGTGGCGCCCCGGCCACCGCCGCCGTCGACGGGCGCTCCGACACCCGCTGGGGCAGCGTCTGGGCGGATCCGCAATGGCTGCGCGTGGATCTCGGCACCACGGCCACGATCAGCCGCGTGACCATCGCGTGGGAGGCCGCGTACGCGAAGGCGTACCAGATCCAGACCTCGCCCGACGGCACCGCCTGGACCACCGTCCACAGCACGACCACCGGCGCGGGCGGCACCGAGTCGCTCACGGTGAGCGGCACCGGGCGCTACGTCCGCCTGTACGGCACCCAGCGCGCCACCGGATACGGTTACTCCCTGTACGAATTCCAGGTCTACGGGACGGCATCCACCACCCCGCCCGGCGGACCCGGCTGGATCCCGGCCCCGAACCCGGTCACCGGCGTCGTCCCGTCCCGCGCGGTCCCGCCGGACACCAACCCGCCGACGACCCACCACGAGTTCCAGATGAACTGCTCGGTCAGCCGGGGCAACCTGCCCGACGACCCGATCGTCTTCCCCGGGCTGCCCGGCGCCTCGCACTCACACACGTTCATGGGCAACACCACAACGAACGCGGGAAGCACCCTGACCAGCCTCCAGGCCGGCGCCACGTCGTGCATCACGCCCGGCGACAAGACCGGCTACTGGATGCCGACCCTGCTCAAGGGCGACACCGCGATCCAGCCGGTCGGCCGCCAGGTCATCTACTACAAGAGCGGCGTCATCGACTACCGCAGCGTCCGCCCGTCCCCGCCCGGCCTGCGCTACCTGGTCGGCAGCCCCACCGCCACGCTCGACGAATTCCGGAACAACCCGGGCGCGGTCGAGGGCTGGGAGTGCGGCGACAGCACCTTCAACTGGGACTTCCCGGCGTCGTGCCCGGCCGGCACCCAGCTCAACATGCGCCTGCAGGCCCCGAGCTGCTGGGACGGGCGCTATCTGGACTCCCCCGACCACCGCAGCCACATGGCCTACCCGGTGCTCGGCATCTGCCCCGACAGCCACCCCGTCGCCGTACCGATGATCGAGTTCAAGATGGCCTGGCCGGTATCCGGAAACCTCGCCGACGTCCGCCTCTCCAGCGGCCGCGGATACAGCTTCCACTACGACTTCTACAACGTCTGGGACGCACCCACCCTGGCCGCCCTCACCACCCACTGCATCAACGGCGGCCTGCAGTGCGACCCGCGCGGCTTCGACCTCTACAAGCCGGACCGCGGCGCCGCCCTCGACGAGAACTACCAACTCCCCCACTGATCCCGTACGCCCGGCGCGGTGCCGGCAGCCGTCCCATCGGCCACTAGCACCGTGCCGGGCCCATCGAGCCTGAAATAGCAGCGAAATCATCCACTCGCGCCAATCGTGAATGGCACGAGCAGTGACCTCCGCTCGGATTCCGGGTACCGCCGAACCGTTGGCGCACAACACAACATCCACGAGGCGAGTCGGTGCCGTCTCCCGCAGAAGGCCGCGTAACACGATGCGCCGAGCGAAAACTTGCCGCACCGCGACGGGTCCCGCGCACCAGGGAGAACCGACACCGACATCACGTCGTGGCCAGCGGCCCTGTCGAGAGGGTCAGGATGCCGCCTGCACCGGCTTCACGACGAAGGTCACCCATTTGTCGTCCATTGACCCGTAGCGAGCGAAGAATTCACCTGCCGCAGCTCTCACCCGTGCTTCGTGGCCCGAGGACGACTTTCCCTCCGAAGAGTCGACATACCAGGTCTCCCCTACTGGAAAATAGCCATCCTCTTCGCATTCCCAGAGATCTCCACCCAAGATGACCACGCCGTTCTTCACGAGGGCCTCGAACACTGCAGGAGCCGCATCGAGAGGGAAGCAATACTCTCGCGACCCTGCAATGACGGTTAGATCCACGGCCAGTGCCGCCAAATTGGGCGACAGCACGCGGAGCATGTCGGATTGCGCTTCGCTCACCATGGTCACTTCATCCTCCGGTCGAAGAATCGATGGTTGACCGAACCATCAGCCTCGACAATCCAATGGAACGTGCCCCTGGAACCGTTCACCGATCCAGGAAGCTTGACGTGTAGCCGAGAGATGCCGTCGCCTCCTCTGACCATCGAGGTGTCCCGCATGGTGGGCATGGCATCAATCTGCGCAGGGAACCCATGATTATCCCCGCTCTTGATTTGTTCCTGGACTTTTTCAGTGTAGCGAGTGCCCTGAAGCGGATTGGCGTCCGGCCGCTCCGGCCCCAGCACATTGTCCGCCATCGACGGCGCAGGAGTGTCGCAGTTGTGTACGAGTACCGGCGTTGCGCCGGCAAGGACATAGTAGGTGTGGGTGTTGTCGACGGTGAGGTCGAACATCTGGCGCCGGCCGTCGTAGGTGTGGACCCGCACCACTTCCGGCTCGCCGGTGCCCATGGTCCGGAGATCGTCGCCTGGATTCAGGTCGGCGGCGTTGACCCATCGGTAGGCCGACTCGTTCCAGAAGGGGTGGTGGGTCGTCGTCCGCAGGACCGAGTTGCCGTCGCTGGTCGAGACGGTGACGTCGGCGAACTCGCGGTCGAGGTTGACGTGGGTGGCGGTGACCTCTTCGGCCCGGTCGGCTCCGGTCGCAGGGTCGTGAGTGACGACTTAGTCGCCGACGTCGATCTCGTCGATCGGCTTGAAGGAGCCGTCAGCCATCAGAACCAACGTGCCTGCCACGAAGCTGTGGAAGATGCAGCTGGTGGCTTCCTCGACGGCCTTGCGGCTCTTCTTGTATTCGCCGAGCGCGTTGAAGAGCTGGCCGGCGAGGGACTTGCCGCGTTTGATGGCGGCGACGAGTTTGTTGGCTCGGAACGCATAGCGGGCGATGAGCTTGCCGGCCGCGCCGCCGACCACGCTGGCGACGATGTTGAGGGCGGTGTTGACGCAGCCTTCGATGTCGCCCTGGGTGAAGCAGTCGATGGCGTCGGTGATGCCGAGTTCGTCGGCGATGAACTTGACCAGTTCGCGGCCGACCTTGGCGACCATCTCCTTGGCCTTCTGCTCCGCGCTCTTGGCCTTCTTGACGGCCTCCGAGGTGTGGGAGCCGGTGCTCGCGGTCGAGTTGCTGCTGCTGCCGGAGGAGGTGCCGCTGGTCCCGGAAGAGTCCGAGCCCGTGCTGGGGGTGCTGTTGCACCCGCCGCAACCGTCGTTGTCGCCCTCCACCTAGTGGTACTCGCCGGTGTAGTCCACGAAGTCCGCGCCGTCGTCGGAGCAGTACTTCAACCCGCTCGGGTCGCTGAAGGTGCCCGGGCTGTTGTTCGCCCGTGTCGGTCAGCAGGTCGACCGACACGGCAATGTGTCCTCGCTGATGGGTGCCGCCGGGATCTATCGTGATCCGCGATGCTCGACTCGTGGGCGGTCGTCGATCCGGCCCGTCATCCCTTCGACCGGGCCGGGGCGCCGGCCGTGGTCCGGTCCCTCATGCCGCCGCTGCCCACGATGGACGGCGGACCCGGCCCCGGGTCCGGGTCAGGCAGGCCCGGCTCGGGGCGACGGTGGCCGGACGCCGGGCGCGCGGCCGACGACTGGCGTGGCCGCATGACCGCGGCGCTGGTCGGGCACTACGGCGAGTGGGCCGGCGGCTGGTGGTGGACCGGCTGGATCGGGGCCTCGCCCGACGGCTGGTACTGGAACGATCCCATCGTCACCGACGCGGCCCGGACCGCGGACCGGGTGGTGACCTCGCTCGGGGCGTGGCGGGATCGGCTCGAACGGCTGGCCGTCGTCATCGGGCGGCACGGGCCGCAGCTCGGCGCCGACCCGGCGGCCTGGGAGGCAGCCGCCACCGACGTGATCACGGCGGCGTTCGGCGGCGCCGGGGAGGCGGACGAGTGGCAGGGGCCGTGTCAGCGCAGCCTGGTCTGGCTGCTGACCGCCGCTGGGATCCCGCCGCGGGACAGCGACGACCTCGCGGATCGTGCCCTCGGCCGGCTCTATGACAGCTGGGTGTGGCCGACTGCCGCCGACGTCGCTGACATCGCCGGACGCTTCGCCGCGGCGGTCACCGGAGCGCCGACAGGTCCGGCGGGGCCCGGAGCCACCGCCGGCGAGTGGCCGGACACCTGGCCGCACAGCTGGCCCTCGTGGCGGGCGACGAAGGTGACGCGCCCGATCGAGCGACGAAGGTGACGCGCCGGCCCGGGCGGCGAAGGTGCCACGTCCACGGGGGCGCTGAACCGACAGCGGGATACCGCTCGGAGCCGCGCTGCGCAAAGGCAGCGCTCAGGGTTGCGCGGCGATCGACAGGCGCAGCAGGCGGCGGCCGTCGACTGCGGCAAATTCCTGGGCGGCGCGGTGGAGGGCGGTGGGGACGAAGCCCGGCACCCGGCCGGTCCGGTGCCCGGTGAAGGGGTCCCAGATCTCCAGCCCGGCCGGCGCCGCCGCGTAGAGCCGCCGGCCGACGCCGAAGAGCGGCCCGCGCGGACCGGCGAAGGCGCGCACTTCGGTCCCCGCCGCCAGGTCGAAGATCCGGACGCCCGCCAGCAGCCGCTCCTCGTCGTCCCCGATGCCGCCCACCGCGAAGAGGTCGTCGGCGATCCAGCACATCGGCTGGTTCCAGCCGTACCAGCGCTGGCACAGATCCTGGACGCTCAGCCCGTCGCCCGGCTCCTCCGGATTGCCCCGGTCCGCGGACTCCGGCGGGCCGGCGCCCAGCCAGGCCGTCATCTCCCAGGCCGTGACCAGGCCGCAGGGCGCCCAGACCCAGCCGTCGTCGGCGAGCCACCGGCCGGTCGGCGAGGGATACAACGCGCCGTGGAAGTAATCCTGGTAGCCGCCCTCGCGCCCCGGCGGCGTCAGCCTCTCCCCCGTGGCGGGGTCGCTCACGTCGAGCCGGTTCCAGTCGGTGCGGTGCACGACGACCGTACGGCCGGCGTGCACGGTGAAAGCCAGCGAGAAGGGCACCTCCTCGGGGTGGTAGTCCCCGCCGTGCAGCGTCATGGTGACCCGCCCGGTGCCGAGATCGACGACCCGCCCGTGGTGGCCGCGGTCGTTGACCACCGCGGCGAACCGGCCGTCGTCGGAGACGTGCAGCCGGTGCCGGAAGACGCGCCGGACCCAGGGCCGCTCGTCCGCTTCCGGGGTCAGGACATCCGTCGCGATCTCCTCGCAGGTGCCGCTCGCCGGATCGAAAAGGACCAGCCGGGCATCTGCCGTCAGCACGAGCCAATCCGCCTGGCTGCCCCCGGCACGCTGCTGCCCGCCCAGGGACGCCCGGCCGAGAGACGGCACTCCGGCGATGTCGAGCACCGTCCCGAGCTCGTCCGGCAACGGCGTCACGAGCAGCCTGCCGCCGACCGGCTCCGGCCGCTCGGCGATGCCCGGCTCCCCGTGCCAGCCGCTGAACTGCCCGTCCTCGTCGTCGGCGTACCGGGCGTAGCATCCCTCGCACACCGGCACGAGCGGCACCGCCTCCCCACGCTCCGCCGCTCGCAGGCAGTCGGCGCAGCAGTAGTCCGCCTCGAGCCCGCGACCGGTCAGCAGGGCGTGATAGTCGATCGTGGCCGGGAGCAGGTGCCGGCACAGCCGGTTGGTGGCCGCGTGCGCCACATGCCCACAGGGCAGCGTCTTCACCCCGGCCAGTGTGCCGCAGCGCTGCACGACCCGCGAGCAGCCGGCAACCCCGGAAGGAGCTGCCGGCCAACTCCACGATCAGCTGCGATAGACGCCGAATTCCCAGAGCGAATACCCGTACGCCGTCGCCCGCTGGGTCCCGGTCACCCGCACGTAGCGGCCGGACCCGTTGACGGCCACATTGTCGAAGCCGCCGTCGCCTGTTGTCGTGGTGTGGACGGTGGTCCAGGTGGTGCCGTCCGGCGAGGTCTGGATCTGGTACGCCTTGGCGTACGCGTCCTCCCACGCCAGCAGAACGTGATCGAAGGTCTGCACCGAGCCCAGATCCACCTGCAGCCACGCCGTGTCCACCCATTCGCTGGCCCAGCGGGTCGCATAGTCACCGTCCACGGCGAGCGCCGGGGGCTTGGCGTCGGCGGACTGGAAGGAGGAGGCGGTGGCGGTGCGGCCGCGGGCGAGGTTCGTGCCCGGGACGGCCGGCGGGACGACGCGGAACGAGCGTTGTTCGATGCCGACGTTGCCCTGGCCGTCGTACGCGTAGACGTAGATCTTCCAGACGCCGAGGCGCTCGGGTGCGCGTACGGAGAAAGTGGATCCGTTCTCGGTGAAGTTCACGAACGAGAGGCCGACGTTGCCCGTGATGTGCTTGTCCGAGGCCATGAGGTTGTAACGGATCAGGTCCCCCTGCGGGTCGCTGACCGAGGCGGAGACGGTGAACGTGCCGCCGGCCGGGACGGCGGTGGGCGTGCTCACGGTCATGGCGGTGATCTCCGGCGGGGTGTTGGGCGCGTCCTGCCCCGTGTAGGCGCGGCGCAGCGCGTGGTAGCCGAGCCGCCGCCAGCCGCCCGTGGTGGTGTTGAGCCACACGCCGCCGAAGTCGTTCTCGAGGCCGTAGTGGAACTCGGTCGCGCCGAGCGCCACGCCGGGGTGCGACTTGATCGCGTTCCAGCTGTCCGTGTAGCCCTGCCGTTTGGCCAGGTCGGACGGCTCCTGCGGCACCCCGTTGACGTCGTCCGGCACCTCCCACTCGCCGTCCGGGCCGCCCTCGGTCACCACGTACGGCTTGGTGTATCCACCGGCGATCCAGTCGCGCTTGACCGTGTCGATCGCGCCGTAGGAGTTGACGGCCAGCAGGTCGAGCGCCGGGGCGTAGCGCTGGTAGTAGGTCCACGCCTGCGTGTACGCGTCGGTGGAGGTCACGGGGTGGTTGGGGTCGGCCGCGTGGACGGCGACGGCGATCTCGTTGACGAACTGGGCGTACGCGATCCGCCGCGCCTCCACCACGTCGGCGGGCAGCCCGTGGTCCTGCATCGTGAGGATCACCTCGTTGCCGACGTCCCACATGAGGACGCCCTGGCGGTTCTTGAGCGCGTTGACCCGGGCGACGATCTCGGCCTTGGCCGCGGTCTTGTACGCCGTGTCGTTCACGTAGTCGGCGCCCTGGTTGAGCCAGTGCCCGACGATCACTTTCAGCCCCTGCTGCGCCGCCTTGTCGAGCAGCACCGGCGTCTGCGCGTCGTCGACGCCCCACGTGCGGATCGTGTTGACGCCCATGGTGCGCAGGTCACGCACGTACCCGTCGGCGGCGCCCTGCGGCGGGCCGTAGGTGACACCCTTGATCTCGTACGGGGATCCATTGACCTGAAGTTGCCATGCACCCTGCGTGCCGGTGACGCGGACCGTGCTCGGGCCGGCCGGCGTGGGCGGGTCGGTCATCGCCGGGGCGGTCGCGCCGGACTGCCGCGACACGGTCACCGAGTCGACGAGCAGCGTGCCGCCGGAGGTCGTGCGGGCCGTGGGCGTGGTCAGCCCGGCCACCGAGTCGGGCAGGGAGCCGCCGATCGCGAGGTCCAGCCGCAGGTAGAAGCCGTGCTGCACGGCCGCCTGCCACGCGGCCACCCCGACCTGCGACTCGCGCACCACCCACGTCTGCCGGCCGTCGAGGTAGAACCGGATCTCCTCGTCCGTTTTCGTGCGATCGACCACCTGGGCGTACTCGTGATAGCCGGTCTTGCATCCCACGCAGGACGCGAAGCCGCTCGACCGGCCCGTGTACTCATTGCACACCCCGCCGGGCGCGGTGCCGCAGTGCAGCGTCTGGGCGAGCTGGCCCCGGCCGTTGACGTCGGTCATGATGTCGGTCTCGCCGACGCCGGGCCAGTTCTGATAGTTCCCCCGGTACGCGGCGCCGGTCGCGCGGAAGCCGGGCCAGTACCCGAGCCCGTCGGCGACGTCGGGCTGGCGGAGCACGGCGGCGAAGCGCAGCATCTCCCCCGGCTGCGGGGTGAAGTCGCTGCGCTGGGTCTCGATGCGTCCGGAGGTCCAGTCCGTGCCGGTGCGCCGGGCCTGGATCGCGAGCCGCCCGGCGCCGTCGAGCGTCACATTGGATGCACTGGCCGTCTCCACGGATCCGGTGCCCCAGTGCGCGGCGCCACCCGGATATTGCGTGCCGGTGCGGATCAGCCAGTTGGCGGCGCTGGGCGCGCTGCCGGCCGGGCCGTCGAAGCTGTCGCTCCACACGGTGGTCCAGGTGTCGGCGGCGGCCCGGCTGCCGTACACCTCGAACTCCCACAGCGAGTAGCCGTAGCCGGTACCGCGCTGCAGACCGTTCATGCGCACGTAACGGCCGGCGCCGGTCACGGTCAGGTCGTCGGTGCCGCCGGTGCGGCCGGTCGCGGTGTGCACGGTGGTCCAGGTGCTGCCGTCGGGCGAGGTCTGGATCTGGTACGAGCTCCCGTACGCGGTCTCCCAGCGCAGCACGACCCGGCTGATCGTGGCGGCGGCGCCGAGATCGACGGCGAGCCACTGGGCGTCGGTGAACTGGCTGGACCAGCGGGTGCCGGTGTTGCCGTCGACCGCGTTCGGGGCGGCGACGTCGGCGCCCTCGGCGGAGCTGGCGGTGGCCGGGCGCCCCTGGGACAGCAGGGTGTCGGCGGCGCGGGCGGAGGCGGGGACCATGAGGACGGTGGCCAGGGCTGTCAGGACGGACAGCCCCAGGCGGGTGAGTGCCATGCGGACTCCTGAGGGGAGCTGACGGGGGAAAGCGCTCTCCGAGATGTCCGCAGTGTTTCACGCATGTCAATCCCCGGCGCCTTGATAACGGTCATTCCGGGCACCCGGGAGAGCGCTTTCCGAACCGGTCGCTGCAACAAACCTGCACATCCGCACTGTTGACGGCCCGGGTAAGCGCTTTCCTACACTGATGCTCATCTATACGTAACGGAGGCGACGATGAGACGACTGTGGACAGGGCTCGCCGCGACGGCCGTCGTGGCCGGGCTCGGCGTGGCGCTGCCGCTGACCCAGGCCTCGGCGGCGACCGGCGGGGTCACCGGGTTCGCGACGCAGAACGGCGGCACGACCGGCGGCGCGGGCGGCGCCACCGTGCGGGCCACGACCGGCACCGCGATCCACACGGCACTGTGCACACGGGCCAGCAGCAGCACGCCGATCATTATCCAGGTCGAGGGCACGATCAACCACGGCAACACCGCGAAGGTCTCCGGCAGCAGCTGCAACACCGCGGCCGGCGTGATCGAGCTCAAGCAGATCAGCAACGTCACGATCGTCGGAGTCGGCTCCGGGGCGGTCTTCGATCAGCTCGGGATCCACATCCGCGAGTCCAGCAACATCATCATCCAGAACGTGACCGTGCGGAACGTCAAGAAGTCCGGCTCCCCCACCTCCAACGGCGGCGACGCGATCGGCATGGAGTCCGACGTGCGCAACGTGTGGGTGGACCACGTGTCGCTGCTCGCCTCGGGCGGCGAGGCGGAGGGCTTCGACGGGTTGTTCGACATGAAGGACAACACCCAGTACGTCACCCTGTCCTACAGCACGCTGCGCAACTCCGGCCGCGGCGGGCTCATCGGATCCAGCGAGTCGGACACGTCGAACGGCTACGTGACCTTCCACCACAATTTGTACGAGAACATCGACTCCCGTACGCCCCTGCTGCGCGGCGGCATCGCGCACATCTACAACAACTCGTACGTGAGCCTGAACGAGTCCGGCATCAACTCGCGGGCCGGGGCGCGCGCCAAGGTGGAGAACAACTACTTCAAGAACTCCAAGGACGTGCTCGGCACCTTCTACACCGACGCGGCCGGCTACTGGCAGGTCGCCGGCAACGTCTTCGACAACGTGACCTGGTCGGCGCCCGGTGACGAGAACAACCCCGCCGGGCCGAACCCGGTGTCGAACACGTCGGTGAGCATCCCGTACGCGTACACGCTGGATCCCGCGTCGTGCGTCCCGTCGGTCGTGGCGCGTACGGCCGGATCCGGAACCGGCCTGCAGGTGTCCGACGGCAGCTGCACGCCGACCCAGCCGACGAACCCGACCCAGCCGACGCCGAGCCAGACCACCCCGTCGACGCCGCCCTCGCAGCCCAGCGGCACCAACCTGAGCCTGTCCGGCGGCGCCGACGGCTCGAGCAAGGCCAGTGGTACGAGCTACGGCAACGTCAAGGACGGCAACCTGTCCACGATCTGGTCCCCTTCGGGCTCGACGGGATCCATCTCCGTCAAGTGGGACGCCGCCACGACGGTGTCCCGGATCAACGTCCGCGAGCTGGCCGGCTCCGAGGGCACGGTCACGGCCTTCCGGGTCCTGAACAGTGACACGGGCGCGGTCCTAACCACGGGCTCCCGCGCGGGCGTCGTCACGTTCGCCGCCACCTCGGCGAAGAAGATCACCGTCGACATCACCGCCGCCTCCGGCACCCCGAAGATCGCCGAGTTCGAGACGTACGCCTCCTGACCTCGCGGTAGCACGCCGCAGCCGATCACCCCGCCTCCCCGGGCCGGGCGAGAAGCTGCGGCGCATCCGTGCGAGCCCCGCCCGGGCGGAGGGTTATCGCGCGTCCGCGCGAGCCCGCGGCCTGGCGAAAGCGCGTCCGCGCGAGCCCGCGGCCCGGCGAAAAGCGTGGCAGCCCCCGCCACGAGTGCCGTGGCGGGGGCTGCGGGACGCCGGTCAGATCGCGAGGCCGGTGCCGGGGATCTCGACCGGCTCACCCTTGCGGGACCGCTGCGTGCGCCGGGCCTGGTCGACGATGTCCCAGACGGTGGCCACCACGGTCAGGACGATCATGCTGCCGGTCGCCCACGGGTGGACGTCGGGGTCGCCGAGCAGACCGTCGGGGTTGAAGAAGCGGTCGGTGGCGGCCAGCCAGACCAGCGGAATGCCGGCGGCCAGGGCGAGGACGGCGTTGACCACGGTCACCAGGTGGGTGCGGACCGGCAGGCGCGACGTCCAGATCACGTAGGCGCCCTCCAGGACCATGACGACGATGAGGTACGGCCACCAGAAGGTCCAGCCGGCCGGGTCGAGCAGCGGCTCGGCCGTGAACGTGAACTGCTGGAGCACCAGGGCGGCGATCAGCAGCGTGATCCAGACGAGGTCGACGACGAGCTGGGACCCGACGCGCCGGCCCTCCGCGTAGCGCGGCAGGTCGTCCGGCTTCCAGACCAGGCCCAGCTCCTCGCGCCCCTGCCCGGTGCGCTCGAGGAGGACGAAGACCGCCGTGGTCCAGAAGGCCATGTGGACACCGACGGTGATGAGCGTGCCGATGGCGGACCCGATGACCTCGCCCACATTGCCGCCACCGACCGCCTCCGCGACGGCCAGGGCCACCACGACGATCGGCAGGACCAGGGTGAAGAGCATCTTCATCACTCGCCGCCAGGTGCCGAAGAGCTCCGGACCCAGCAGGTACGAACGGCGGCCGGCGTAACGATCGGCGAGGGCGTCCGGGTCGCCCAGCTCGAGGAGGGTCTGCTCGACCGCGGTGTCGTGGTCGGCGCCCGTGTCGACGCGGGCGTCGACGGCGTCGGCGATGGAGGCGCGGAGCTCGCGGTCGATGTCGGCGCGCTGCTGCTCGGGGACCCGGCGCAGGGCGGTGAACACGTAGCGGTCGATGAGGCTGGTCATGTGCGCTCCCCAGTGGTCGTGCCCAGGTCGGTGACGGCCCGGTCGAGCCGGGTCCATTCGGTGCGCAGGGCGGTCGCGACCGCGTCGCCCTGCTCGGTGGTCCGGTAGAACTTGCGCGGCCGGGCCTCGTCGGTGTTCCACTCGCTGGTGAGCAGGCCCTGGGACTCGAGCCGGCGCAGCAAGGGATAGAGCGTGTTGGCCTCCACCTCGAAGCCGGCCGCGCTCAACGTCTCCAGCAGCGCATATCCGTATCCCGGGGTGCGGAGCACGGTGAGGCTGGCGACGACGACGGTGCCGCGGCGCAACTCCTGCAGATGCTGAGAGAGCGTCGCGTCGCTTGTCATGTCGAGAACAATACTGTGTCTCACACACTATGGCAACGCGATACAACAAAGTATCTCGGTCGCGGTCGATGTCAGGTGCGCAGCGTGTGGCTCGGACTCTGGCCGTAGGACTCCCGGTACGCGGCCGAGAAGCGGCTCACGTCCGTGAAGCCCCACCGCCGCGCGATCCCGGTGACCGTCGTGCCGTCGGCCGGGTTCGCGGCGCGCAGGTCCCGGTGGGCGTACTCGCGGCGGACCCGGCGCAGGTAGGCCATCGGCGTGGTGTCCAGATGGCGCCGGAACGCGACCTGCAGCGCCCGCGCCCCGACGCCGGCCGCCGCCGCGATCTCGGTGACGGTCAGCGGCTGGTCGGCGTGACCGTCGACATAGGCCACCGCGCGCCGCACCACGGACGGCGCGGCGTCGCCCGAGGCGGGCAGCCGGGCCGCGGTCATGGTCGTGTTGGGGAACGTCGTGATCAGCGCCGTCGCGACCAGCCGCTCAAGCTGGCCCACCACCAGCTCCGGCAGCTCCTGCCGGGTGTCCACGAGCTGGCGGTGGAGATAGCCGGCGGTGCCCACCCAGTGCCGGCGCATCGCCGGGGACACCGCGGACATCCCGTCGAAGCGCAGCTCGGCGGCGAGCAGCCCGGTCAGCTCCTCGGCCACCCGCGCGACCGTGGCGAACGGCAGCCGCACCAGCACCACCGCCGGGTGGGCGAACTCTGCCTCGAAGGCCCGGCCCACCGGACCCAGCATGGCGTCGTCCCGGCCCAGCGACACCTCGCCGCCCGGGTGGCCGAGGCGGCCCGTCCCGGCGGCGACGAACCCCGCCAGCACGGTGTCGGTCGGCGGGGTGAACGACGCGTAGCTGCCGTTCTCGATGCGGATCAGGTCGGCGCCGAGCGATCCGTGGGTCGCCGTGCGGACGAGGAAGCGCACCCCAGCCTGCTGGTCGAAGGAGACCCGCGGGCGGTGCGCCACGATGCGGTTGAGCGCTTCCGCGGCGACCTCGCGGTCCGTGGTGGACACCTCGTGACGCTGCACTTCGCGGCTTGACATTGCGGTCCTCCGCCGGATTGTGGGCCGGGCTGCTCCGCTCGCGTGGTCCACCCTCCCACGCCGGTAACTATTTGCACCACGCAGGAAACGAAAGAGGACCCGTCATCTGCGAAACGATTCAAGACCACCCCTGTCCAGCACGCGCATCCCGGCTATAGCGTACGAATCGTCAGATACAGCGACGTCTGCCGAGGTCCGGAGCATGACCGCCAGGGACAGCCACGCCCAGCAGCCGGTGCGCCTCGACGATCCGGTCGTACGGGAACGGTTCGTCGAACGCGTGTGGGCGCTCGTGGGCGCGTACGGGCCGAACGTGAACCACCTGCTGCGAGCGGGACCGGCGCTCATGCCGGGCATCTCCGGGCTGGGTCTGTCCGCGGGCGGGCCGCAGCACGAGCGCCCGCCGATCCGCTACAGCAGCGACACGCCCAGCGCTCGTCTGGAGGCGCTGCAGTACGTCCTCGACGAGGGCCCGTGCCGCGACGTGACCGCCCGCCGCACCGCCCTGCTGGCCCCTGACCTGGGTGCGCAGCCGTGGCACCGACGCTGGCCGCGCTTCACCGAGGGCGCCCTGGAGGCCGGGGCCCGGGCGGTGCACGCGCTGCCGCTGCACGCCGGTGGGGTCCACCACGCCGGCGCCCTCGACCTCTATCGGCGGGCCCCCGGCCGCTGGGCCGACGACCACCAGGCCGAGGCCACCGCCTTCGCGGCCGCGATCGCCGAGCTGCTCGCCCTCGAGCAGCACGAACTCGACCTGACCGGGGTCTTCGGGGCGGCCCGGCGCCCGGGCGCGGCCGTGAGCGACGAGCCGCCACCGGTCCCCGGCGGCGGCCCCGAGGGCCAGGCCCTCCTGATCCGCTGGTTCGGGCCGGCCCAGCTGGCCACTCTGCGCCGGCAGGTCCGCGCCGCCGGCCTCGGTCAGGGTCTCACCGGGGCCGACCTGCACCGTTTCCTGCTGGCCGTGCACGCCGCCGCGACCAACGCGATCTGCCACGGCGGCGGGCTCGGGCAGCTGCTGCTCTGGCGGGCCCGCGGCACGCTCTGGTGCGAGATCACCGACCAGGGCACCGGCATCCCGCAGGACGCGCTGGCCGAGCGGCGGGTGCCGGACCCGGAGAGCGACTGGTCGACGGGCTGGGGGCTGTCGCTGATCCGGCGGGTGTGCACCAGCGTCGCCCTGCTCACCGACGGCACGGGGACCCGGGTGCAGCTGGGCTGTCGCATCCCGGCGTGACTCAGCCCAGGGCGGCGCTCGCCGCGCGCAGCTCGCCGAGCGCCGCCAGCGCGTACGGGGCGAGGTCGTCCTTCTCACTCACCGACCACTCGGCGAAGCCGCGCTTGAACGCCAGCACGCCGAGCTCGCTCGCGAGCGCCGCGACCGGGTCGGGCACGCCCCGCGCGACGAGCGCGGCCGTCATCGCGGCCGCCATCCCGACGCTCTTGAGGGCGTCGCGCTCCTGCAGCTCGGCGCTGGCGGCCACCGCCGCCTTGATCCGGGGGCCGATCTCCTTGTTGAGCGGCCCCATCGCGCTCGACGCGCGCTCGAGCCCGGCTGCGACCGCCGCGAGCGGGGCGGCCTCCGCGGGCGCCTCGGCGATGCCCTCGGCCAGCAGCCGGCTCAGCGTCTCCTGCCCGGCGACCAGCAGCTCCCGCTTGTCGGGGAAATGCCGGAAGAAGGTGCTCTTCGTGACGCCGGCCCGCTCGGCGATCTGCGCGACCGTGGTCGCGTCGTAGCCCTGCTCGACGAACAGGTCGACGGCGGCCACGACGAGACGCTCCCGCGCTCCGGGTTCCCAGCGAGCCATGCCCCCATCATAGTGACGGGACCTTTGTCCCGTCATCGTGGTAGCGTGACGGGACAAGAGTCCCATCACCGTGCGGGAGCGTTCCATGCATGTCTTCATCACCGGCGGCACCGGCCTGATCGGCACCGCCGTCGTCGCCGAGCTGCTCGGCCACGGCCACACCGTCCTCGCGCTCGCCCGCTCCGACGCCTCGGCGGCCAAGGCCACGGAGGCGGGCGCCGAGGTCCTCCGCGGCGGCCTCGCCGACCTCGACGTCCTGCGCACCGGCGCCGCCCGGGCCGACGGCGTCATCCACCTGGCCTTCGGCAACGACTTCAGCAGCCCCGAGGCCCTCGAGCGCAACCTCGCCGAGGAAGGCGCGGCCATCACCACCCTCGGCGAGGAGCTGGCCAGCAGCGACCGGCCCTTCGTCGTGGTCTCGGGCACGCCCTGGATCCCGGGCCGGGCCTCCACCGAGCAGGACCCCACCTCGACCGACGGGCCGGTGGGCAGCCGCGGCAGCACGGTCGTCGCCGCGCTCGAACTGGCCGCCCGCGGCGTGCGGGTCTCCGCCGTGCGCCTGCCCCGGACCGTGCACGAGAACGGCGACGGCGGCTTCGCGGGCCTGCTCACCCAGATCGCCCGTCAGACCGGCGTCTCCGGCTACCCGGGGGACGGCGCCCAGCGCTGGCCGGCCGTCCACGCCCGGGACGCCGCCGCGCTCTTCCGGCTGGCCCTGGAGCAGGCCCCCGGCGGCACGGTCTGGCACGCCGTCGCCGACGAGGGCGACGAGGTCCGGGCGATCGCCGAGGTCATCGGCCGCCGCCTGGAGCTCCCGGTGCGGCCGGTGCCCACGGAGACCTTCGGCCCCATCGGCCCGATCTTCGCCGCCGACCAGCCCGCCACCAGCGCGTACACCCAGGAGCAGCTCGGCTGGAAGCCGGTCTGCCCGAGCCTGCTCGACGACCTCGAGAACATTCAGCGGTAAGCCAGGAACACCGTCTCGTCGTCGCCCTGGAGGCGGATGTCGAAGTGCAGCCCGCGCGGTTGCGGCGCGCAGATCAGCGTGGCGCGCCGCGCGGGTGGCAGGGCGGCGAGGAACGGGTCGGCCGGGTCGGGGTCCGGCAGATAAGCGCGGGTGAAGAGCCGGTCGAGCAGCCCGCGCGCGAAGACGGTCACCGCGAAGAACGGCACCGGACCGCCCGGGGCGTACGTGGAGAACCAGTAGCTGCCGTCGGCCTCGGTCGCCGTCCTCCCCCAGCCGGTGAAGGTCCAGCCGTCGCGGCGCAAGGAGCCGGGCTCGCGCACGACCTTCCCGTCCGGGCCGGCCTGCCAGATCTCGATCAGGGCGTCCGGCACGCCGTGGCCGTCACCGTCGAGGACCCGCCCGCCCAGGCGGATCGCCGCCGGGTCGGCCGGGGGGACCAGCTCATTGCCCCCCGCGTACGGGAGACCGAGGTGGAAGAACGGGCCGACGGTCTGCCCCGGGGCCGGGATCACGGCGCCTCCCCAGGTTCGAAGGGAGTGCGGTGGCTCCCGGTCAGCACGATGTCCCAGCGGTACCCGGTGCTGTACTCCGGGGCGGTCACCTCGTGGTCGTACGCGGCAAGCAGTGCGTTTCTGGCCTGGGGGTCGGTGATCGACTGATAGATCGGGTCGAGGTCGAAGAGCGGGTCGCCCGGGAAGTACATCTGCGTCACGAGCCGCTGCGTGAAATCGGTGCCGAACAGCGAGAAGTGGATGTGCGCCGGCCGCCACGCGTTGCCGTGGTTGCGCCACGGATAGGGCCCCGGCTTGATCGTCAGGAACCGATACGTGCCGTCCGCCGCCGTCAGGCACCGCCCCGCGCCGGTGAAGTTGGGGTCGAGCGGGGCCGGATGCTGGTCGCGCTGGTGCCAGTAGCGGCCGGCCGCGTTGGCCTGCCAGATCTCGACCAGCTGGTGCGCCACCGGCCGGCCCTGCCCGTCGAGCACCCGGCCGGTGACGACCATCCGCTCCCCGATCGGCTCGCCGGGATGCCGGTTCGTCAGGTTCGCCTCGGCGTCGTCGACGTCCCGGTGCCCGAAGGCGGGCGCCCACAACTCGACGCCCTCCGGGTCGGCGAGCACCGGCTCCTGCGCCGGATGCCGCAGCACGCTGCTGCGATAGGGCGGGTAGTCCTTGCGCGGCTGCTCCCCCGGTTGCCCGGCCAGCGCCGCGATCTCCGCGCTGATGTCGGCCTGAGTGGTCACCCGCGTGACGCTAGGTTTTTTCGCGGCCCGGCGCGATACTTGCCTTCCGCTGAACGGAAGGAGCGCGGTGGGCGCCACCGTCACCTCCCGGGTGTTCGACCTGCTCGGCGCGTTCGACGCCGGCCACCGCAGCCTCACCCTGAGCGCCCTGGCCCGCCGCGCCGGCCTGCCCCTGGCCACGGCCCACCGGCTGGTCGCCGACCTGCGCCGCTGCGGCGCCCTGGACCGCCGGCCCGACGGCGAGTACGTCATCGGCCGGCGCCTGTGGGACCTCGGCCTGCTCGCCCCGATGCGGACCGGCCTGCGCCAGGCGGCATCACCCTTCCTGCACGACCTCTACGGCGCCACGCTCGCCACGGTCCACCTGGCCGTCCGCGACGGCGCCGAGGCCCTCTACATCGACCGGCTGGCCGGCCACGTGTCGGTCCCCATCGTCAGCGACGTCGGCTCCCGCCTGCCCCTGCACGCCACGGGGGTCGGCAAGGTCCTGCTGGCCCACGCGCCGGACGACGTGGTGGCCGCGGCCCTGGCCCGCCTGACCCGCATCACGCCCTACACGGTCACCGAGCCGGCCCGGCTGCTCGCCCAGGTGCGCCGCATCCGCGCCGAGGGCTACGCCACGACGGGCGAGGAGATGAGCCTCGGCGCCTGCTCGGTGGCCGTCCCGGTCCGCGGCCCCGCCGACGAGGTGGTCGCCGCCCTCGGCATCGTCGTCCCCACCCTCCGCCGCGAACGCCCCAAGCTGGTCGCCGCCCTCCAGGTCGCCGCCCAGGGCATCAGCCGCACCCTCGCCCGCTCCTGAGCCTCCCGATCAGAGCTCGTCGTAGTCCAGCAGCCCGTTCTCCAAGACGTGCTGACGAAAACCACCACGGCCGAAGGGCAGGAAATACTTGCTCTCCAGCAGATCGTCCGCCAAGGCTTCCACCATGATCGTCGTGAGCTGACGAGCCTGAATTCCCGCGCACAACAGAGGAACGGTGGCGGTGACTCTGATCCCTTTCTCATCGGCGATCACGCGGGGCGCCGCATCGTCCAGCACCACCTCGCAGCCGTAGACCTGCCCCATGGCGAGAACCCCGCACTCGCCCAGATTCTTGTCACCGACGGCCAGACGATCGGCGTAGTGCGCGAATGCCTCCAGGAAGCTCAGGTCCGACGAGCGATGGACCCTGATCCACTCGGCTTCGAGCACCGAGTGCACAGCCGGGACGTGGGCAGAAGCATTGCGGAGCTCGCGTTCGACGACATCGGGGATGTAGACGGGGCGATCACCCGCGAGGAACCTCAGGACGCCCAGCCATCCGTTGGCTGCGAAATGCCGCAGCGGACCGGTGTCGAAGACCTGCGCGTCCTTGGGGACCCTCACGACACGAACTTCCAGATCTCATCGGCGCGACGCTCACGCGGGGCCGGCAGATCCGCTTCGTCGAAGGTCCCCTGCAACAGGTCCAACGCCCGCTCGTGACTGAGGCGCTCCTCGCGCACGAGCCGGAGGATCGCACGCGCGAACGATCGCGGAACGGTGGTTCCCCGCATCTCCTCCAAGGGCACGTGCAGGTTCAGCTCGACGATGTCCGCCTGAGTGGTCCGGCATCGGCGCACCGCGGCCGCGGTCTCGGCATCGGCCAGATCCAGCTCCCGCAACCGGGTGGCGAGAGTCGCCATGTCGACCCGGAACTCGCTGGCCACCAGGATCGCCGCTTCACGCTCCTCGAGACGAGCCACGGCCTCCGGCCACCTCGCCCTGACCGCGTCCTCCGGCAGCAGAAGCGCGCGGGCGAAACGATCGAGACGCGACTCCAGGGGTACGGCGTTGTCTCCGTGTTCCGCTACGCGCCAGTCGACGGTGTAAGCGTCCCCGATCAGGTAGTGGCCGAACTCGTGGGCCAGCGCGAGTCGACGCCGTCCGACTTTCATGTGGCTGTTGACGAGGCTGACCCCTCCGGCCCGCAGCAGAATCGTGCCGGCGTCCGCGGTGTCCTTGCCGATGTCGCGAGAAAACACCAGGAGTCCGGCGGCGGAGACACTTTCGACGAGTCTTCGGACCGGCTCTTTCCCGGACAGATTCATCACGTCACGGGCCACGCGAGCGAGCTCCTCCGCCTCGGCGCCGTTCGCCGGGACCCGCGGATCGATGGCCCGGACGGCTCCGTCGCCGTCCAGCCCCAGATCGGTCCCGCCCAGGGAAGCGACGAACTCGACATCGGCGGCGAACCCGGCGAGCATGGCGTCGATCTGGGAGTCCGCGGTGTCGAGCCCCTGGCTGGATCGGTGCACGACGAGCGCGGGAGGCGGCTCTTCGAAGAATGTCGACATGCGGACACCGATCGCGGCCGCGATGTCTGAGAGCTCGAGCGCCGTGACTCTGCGGATGCCGCTCTCGATGCGATTGACGATGGTGCGCTCGAGTCCTATCGCCCGGCCGAGATCATCCTGGCTCAGATCAGCACGCCTGCGCGCTGCGCGAATGCGGTCGCCCAGCGCCTGAGAGTCCAGCTCAGCCATGTGTGCGATTATCGCACACCACTCCGCGGCGCCGACCCGATCGATGTGCGGACAGCGCCGTAGGGAGCCGGTACACCGCGAGCCAGGCCGGGGTGGGCGGCCCGGCTCGCGGGTGGGTGGGTCAGGCGGTCGCGGGGGCGATGGCCGCTTCGTCCGGGGCGGGGAGGCTGTCCATGAACGAGCTCACCGAGAAGACCGCGCGGCCCGGGCCGGGCGGGCCGTAGCCGGGGGGCGAGCTCAGGCCGTTGGCCTCCATCGTCGCGCGGTAGGCCTCGAGCAGCCGGACGTGGTATTCGAGGGGCGCGCCCTGGGGGTTGGTGCGGCCGAGCGGCGTCGTCGGCTCGGGGCACCAGGTGGTGAAGCGGGGCGTGATGCCGCGGGACATGAAGTATTGCAGGCCCTCGACGGTCGAGTCGATCGCCGCGTCGACGGTGGTGAAGCCGTGCGGGGCGGCCATCTCGACGCCGGCGACGAAGTTGGGGATGACGTTGCGCGGGCCGAAGATCTCGGCCGAGTCGAGGATGCGGCGGTGCCACTCCTCGCGGCCCACGTAGCGCTCCTTGCCGGGGCAGTAGAGCTCGAAGAGCTTCTTGTCCCACACCTCGTAGTTGGGGTGGTAGATCTGGATGCCGTAGTCCTTGAACCGCTGCACGTCGGCCTTGGGCAGCGCCTGGGCGACGACCTTGCCGATCCAGCGGCCGGGGAAGCGCTCCTCGATGGCCTGGGCGTATTGTCCGTAGAAGTCGGCCTCGGCCTTGCCCTGCACCGTCGAGGTGATGCTGCCGCCGGTCAGCGTGTAGGCCTGCGACGCCTTGGCGGTGTCGTGTTTGTCGATGATCGCCAGCGCCTCGAGGATCTCGTCGACCGGCTTCACCCCGGTGTAGGGGCGCCCGGCCGCCTTGTGCTGGCGCCAGTTGTGATTGATGTCGCAGTACTGGCACTCTTCCTTGGCGCCGAAATACTGACAGACGCGGAACGCGGTCAGATAGATCAGGTAGCCCCACTGGATCGTCGGGGCGACCTCCATCACCTGCTTGCCGTTGGCCAGCGTGTGCCGGTAATAGTCCGGCATCGGGGGCAGCCCGACGTCGGCGATCGGCCGCCCGTCGAGGAAGAGCTGCAGCCGCCCGTCGTCGCCGCTCTTGACGCGATAGGGCGAGTCGGGGTTGGTGCGCACCGACACGACCGTGCGCCGCAGCCCGTAGGGCCCGCCGGTGAGCACGATCTCCTCCGGCGGCCGGCGCAGCGCGGCGGTGCCCAGCTCGGGCAGCGTGCGGTGGTCGAACGAGAAGATGAAGTAGGACTTCGGCTTGACCTCGCCGTGCTCGTTGTCGGTCAGCGCCGAGTCGTCGAAGGCCAGCCCGCCCCGCAGCAGGTCCTCCTTGATGACCGCCTCCCGCGGAACGTGCGGGAAGCGGCCCATCAGGTCCTCGACGAGGTCGGTACGCGACTGCGCTTCCGGCATCGGATCTCCTTCGGGAGCAGTGGTGGAAACTCTCCGCCCCCGAGGCTACGACCCTGACCCCGCCCCCGGCACGCGCCGGGCCTCGCTGTGTCCAGCATCGCCCCGAAAGCGACGTAGATCACTCGCGGCCCGTCGGCCGGTGCGGACGACGGGGCCCGGCAGCAGGCTCGCCCCGCCCAGCGAGCGATCTCATCACGGAACAGTGAAGGTCGCCGGTCGGGTGCGGGACTGTTGCCGGCGGGCACTAGATTGCGCTGATGTCTCAGCTCACCGAGCGTGGCCGCCGGCTGCGTGTGACGTGCACCCTGGCGGGGGTGGTTCTGCTACTCGCGGGCACCTTCTGGGGGCAGGACGACGACTTCCCGTTCGGGCCGTTCCGGATGTACTCGACGGCGCCCGACCCGGACGGTGACGCCAAGGACACGCGGGTCGAGGGGGTCGACGCGAACGGGCGGACGGTGGCGCTCACCGAGGCGAACACCGGCATCCGGCGGGCCGAGATCGAGGGACAGCAGGCCGCGTACGAGCAAGAGCCCGCACGCCTCCAGCAGGTCGCCGACGCGTACGCCGAGAGCAGTCCCGCCGCACCGCCGCTGCGCGAGGTCCGGATCGTCATCCGGTGGCACGACGTCGAGAACAGCCGGCCGGTCGGCACCTGGCGGGACGAGGTCGTCGCGGACTGGGTGCGGCCGTGACCGGGCGCCTGACCCGCTGGCTCACCGAGCCCGTGCCGAAGGGACGCATCGCGGCGTTCCGCACCCTGGTCTACCTGTTCGTGGCGGCGGACCTCGTGGTGTTCACCCCGTGGGTACGCTCGCACGCCGACACTCCGGGCGACCTCTACCAGCCGCTGCTGATCGGGCGGATCCTGCCGCTGCCCACGCCGACCCCGTGGCTCGTACACGGCGTCTTCTGGATTTTGCTCGTCCTGGCCCTCGCGGCGGCGAGCGGGCGCGCGCCGCGGCTGCTGGGCTGGCCGGTCTTTTTGTTGTACTTCGAGTGGATGATCATCGCGATGAGCTACGGCAAGGTCGATCACGACCGGGTCGGCCTGCTCGTCGCGCTGGCGGTGCTGCCGACGGCGGGGCGCGCCCGGCACCGCGATCCGGAGCTCACCGAGGCCGGCGGGTGGGCGCTGCGGATCACGCAGCTGGCGGTCATCGCCACGTACTTCCTGGCGGCGTTCGCGAAGGTGCGCTTCGGCGGGCTGGACTGGGTGACCAGCTCGGTGCTGGCCCAGGCCATCATCCGGCGCGGAACCTGGTTCGCCGACCAGATCGCCGGGGTGCCCGGGCTGCTGATCCTGTCGCAGTTCGGCATCATGGCCTTCGAGCTGCTGAGCCCGGTCGTCTTCTTCGTGCCGCCGAAGTGGCGGACGCGGATCGTCGCCTTCTTCTACGCGTTCCACCTGGCGACCTTCTCGGCGATCACCATCTCGTTCGCCCCGCACCTGGCGGCGATGGGCAGCTTCCTGCCGCTGGAGAAGCTGCGCCTGCCCCGGCGGCGGAAGGCTCAGACCGACCTGGTGGTGTGACCGAGCGCCTCGCGCTGGGCCTGCGGCAACGCGCACGCCGCGGTCCCGCCGGGCATCATGTGCCGGTGCTCGGCCACCCACCGGTAGGCCGGCCACGCCACCGCGCGCACCGGGCTCCACCCGAGCGTCGTGCCGGCCAGCTCCCACCACCGGCCCGCGTCCCGCAGCATGAGCCCGATCGCTTCCGGCCCCGAGGCGGTCACCCCGTCGGCCCCGACCCACTGGACGGCCTCCTCGCACTGCTCCTGCGTCAGCCCGAGCGCGCCGAGGTCGGCGAACTGCCACGGGACCACGGTCGCCAGCGTCGGGATGCGCTTCTGCACGAACTCGGCGCAGGTGGTGCAGAACGCGCAGTCGCCGTCGTACACGAAAGTCGGAGTCGTCACGCTCCCATTGTGCCCGCCCCCGCGCGGACGTCGTCAGGCGGCGGTGACGCGCAGGACGCAGTAGCGGCCGGCGACGTAGACCTGGGTGCGGCCACCCGGGTCGAGCACCAGGCGACCGCTGTCCGGCGTCGCCGAGCCGAAGTCGGCCGGGTCGCCGGTCGCGGCGTCGTGCAGGACGACCTCGCACTCGGGGTTGCCCTGGAAGTCGGTCACCTCGACGGCGACCCGCCCGGCCACGGTGAAGGCGTCGGTGTCGCCGTTCATGTTCTTGGCGAAGGGCAGGGCCACCTCACCCGCCCCGGCGTACGGGATCACCAGGCAACCCTTGTCGTTGGCGCGCCACGTGAACGTGCCCGACTGGTGCACCTGGACCTGGATGGTGCCGTAGACCTCGGCGGGCACGTCGACCGGGCTCCCGCTCGCGTCGTGGGTCATGGTGACCGTACAGCCGGAATCGTGTCCTTGGATGTTGTCGCGGACCCGCAGCCGCCAGGGGGCCGTGGCCGTGAGCCGGTCCGCGTCGCCCCGCGCGGCGGGCGGATCGTCGCCGGAGTCCCCGGTCAGGACCACGGTGAGCACGGCGGCCGCGGCGAGCGCCACCGCGGCCGACACGGCCCAGGGCCACCACTGCCGGCTTCGTACCGGCGGTTCCTCGACCGGAGGAGGCGGCGGCGCCGGGCTGTCCGGGGTCCGGGCCAGGTAGAGGTCGCCCTGCATCTCCACGTACCGGCTGGGGGTCTGGTGCGGGGTGCGTTCGCGGACCTTGTCGAAGACGTAGTCGTACAGCTCGTCGAGCGACACCCAGCCGTCCCCGTTGCGGTCGGCGAGACCGGTGGACAGGCCCTCCACCAGCGCCGACGTGAAGACCGACGGCCTCGGCACGGGGCTTCCGGCCAGGTGGTCGCCCTCGAAGGCGTACTCCATGGCGCTCGAGGCGGTGATGACCGCACGCCCGCGCCCGCCTCCGGCCCGGGCGGCCGCGAAGCTGTCGAGCACGTCGACGGCCCCGCCGGCCCGGACCGTCACGCCCCGGCCGAACGCCCCGCCGTAACAACAGTCCAGGAACAACACCACAGTGCGACTTCGGCTCGTACGCATGCAGCGCTGCACGAAGTCAGCCGGGACGGCCGTGGAGGCGAGGCGGTCGGGGCGGGTGGTGCGCGCGGCGAAGAACAGCTCGCCGGAGTCGCTCTTGAGCCCGTGGCACGAGAAGTGCAGCAGCACCACGTCGCCGGCGCGGCTGTCGGCGAGCATGTCCTCGATCTCGCGCTGGATCGTGTGCGCGGGCTCGTCGCGCACCACCCGGACGTCGAAGCCGCCGATCCCCGGGTCGCCGAGCACCCCGGCCAGCGCCCGCACGTCGGCCGCCGGGGCGTGCAGCCGCTCCAGCCCCTCATGCTCGTACGTGTCGTTGGCGACGAGCAGGGCCCGCCGGGCGCCGGTCATCGCGGGTCGTCCCGCGCCGCGTACCGGCCGACGAACAGGTCGATCAGCCGCTGCTGCTCCCCGGCGGACACCTCGGACAGCTCCAGCACGTCGCCGTCGAGCTCCATGCGCACCGTGCGGCGCACCCCTCCCCCGCGCCCGAGCCACTGCCGCAGCGTCCCCACGACCGCACGCAACGAGTCCGCCGCCGGTCCCAGGCTGATCAGCAGCGCCCCGGCCGCCTCCGCGTCGAGGCCCCGGGCGCCGGGCGGGGCGGCCTCTCCCGCCGGGGCCCGGACGTCCTCCACGTCCAGCCGGCGCAGCTCGGCCCGCAGCAACCGGGTCAGCTCGTCCGTCCGCTCGTCGCCGGCACCCTCCTCGACCAGGTGCAGTCGCAGCTCACCGCCCATGGGAGCCACCTCCTCGCCCCTCACGATGCACCCGCGGCGCGCTATGCCTCAAGGCATAGGCGAAGATCTGTCCTCGGTCCGACGCGCGGGGGGCCCGGCCGCCCCTACCTTGGTTCGCATGCTCACCGAGTTCACCGGAGACAACCGGACCAACGACGTCGTCGGCGCCGCGCGGGCCCACAGTGGCGGGACCGGCGTGATCGGCACGCATCATCTGCTCATCGGGCTGGCGATCGCCAAGTCGGGGGCGCGGGAGCGGCTCGAGGCCGCCGGGCTGACCCGGACCGTGCTCGTCACCCAGTTGCGCAGCGGATTCTCCGAGCTTCCGGAGGGCGACGCGGTGCCCGTGCGCTTCCCCGAGATCGGCCGGACCGAGCAGGTGAGCCGGGCGGCGGTGGCGGCGCTGGAGCTCTCCCTGTCCGGTGAGCCGGAGCCCGGGACGTTGCTCACGGCGCTGCTGCGGGACGAGGACTCCCTCGCCGTACGGATGATCCGGGCTTGCGGGGTCGACGTCGACCTGCGGCCGGTGCAAGTGCCGGCTCGGCTGGAGGCGGCGCGGGACCACCTGATCGGCCGGACGAAGTATCGCAATCCCGGGCTGCGCAACCTGTCGCTGGCGATCGCCGTCGCGATGCGGCCCAACTGGGCGAAGACGCCGGTGCTGTGGGCCAAGCTGGAGGCGGAGCGGACCACGCGCGAGCCCCGGACCGACGATCTGCTCGTCGCGCTGCTCGGCGTCCACGAGGTCGCTCAGGCGTACCCCCATCTGCTGGCCGAGGCCGACGCGGGACAGTACGACGGCGCGCAGGCCCTCGCCGGGGCCGGGTTCGACGCCGCGACGCTGGCCGATGCCGCGGCGGCGCGCGACCTGGGCAGCGACGCCGTCGAGGTCAAGACCCTGCTCAAGTACGGGCGGAACTGGCCGGCCGACACGGCGGAGCTGCTGCGCCGCCTCCTCGCCCACGAGGACAACCGGGCCGTCCGGCTGCTGCGCGCCCTCGACGTCGACGTGCCTACGCTCGCATCCGCCACGCGTCGGTGATCAGCTCGGTCAGCCGGTCGACGGAGACCTCGGGCAGCCGCAGCATCGCCAGCGGCAGGCCCTCGTAACCGGGGACGGTGAAGAACAGGTCCGGCTCGCCGAGCACGAGGGCCTGCTTCTCCGCCTCGTCGCCGACATACAGGACCGCGATGTCCGTACGGATGACGCGCGGCTGCCCCGGGCGACGCTCCGGATAGGACCAGACGAAGCCGTGCCCGCCCACCCGGAAGTCGAACCCGGGACTCTCGATCTCGACCGCGTCCGGCAGCGCGAGAGCGATCCTGCGTACGTCGTCGGCGTCAGCCATCGGCCGATGGTACTCGGCAGTACTCCTGAAGCGCGGCCGCGTCGGCCGGGTCGATCCATTCATATGTGCCGCGCAACTGATCGGCCCGCTGCTCCACCGGCGTCACGGCCGCGGTCATGTCGCCCCACGGCATACTGATGTGCAGCAGAGTACGTACGACGCCCGCCGGCAGGTGCGCACTCACCGGCCCGCTCGCCCGCAGCAGCAACCCGGTGGTCGACACGTCCTCGACCTGCCCGCTCACCTTGACCAGCCGCCGCCCCGGCTCCGCGTCGAGCTGCGCGGTGCCCGTGGCGGCGTACGCCCCGGGCCTGCGCGCCGCACCCCGCCGCTGCACCACGTCGGTGTCCGGATCCCCGCTCACCGTCAGCAACCCGTCCCGCAACTCCGCCTCGACCCACGTGACGCCGGCGCTGCTGACCAGCTCGAGGATCCCGTACCGCCGGGTGCCGGGCCCGTCCAGGCTGAGCACCGGCACGGGCGGCAACCGACCGACGAACTCCGCCCGCACCTCGGCCAGCGAGATGAGCACCAGGCCGGGCTCCCCCGGGCACCGCAACGTGAGCGTGCTGCCCGCCGGCACCGTGACCATGGCTGTCCTCCCGCGCTTCCCGGCCCCTCCCCCGACGCTCTCACGCCGTGGGTCGCCGGGGGCCCGAACAGGAATCCTGCCCGGAACAACCCCGTGGACCGGCCCCGCGCCCGACCCGCCGTGGCACTCAGGTGCCCGGTGACTCGTCCAGGGCGTCAGCCGGCAGGTCGAGCGTGAAGGTCGCTCCGGACGCCTCGCTGCCGGCGACGACGAGGGTGCCGCCGAGGCGGTGGGCCAGTTCGCGGGCGATGGCCAGGCCGAGACCGGTGCCGCCCCGGTGCCGGTCGCGCGCGTCACCGAGGCGGGTGAATCGTTCGAAGATCCGGTCCTGGTCGGCCCCGGGAATGCCGGGGCCGTCGTCGGCGACGCTGACACGCAGGCGGCGCGTGCCGGTTGCGGCCCGGACCTCGACCACGGCGGCCGCGTGTCGCACAGCGTTGTCGAGCAGGTTCCGCACGATCCGTTCGAACGCGGTGCGGTCGATGAGGACCAGCAGAGGCACCGGGTCGAGGACGGACACCCGGACGTCGCGGCCGACGACCTCAGCTTCGCCGGCGAGCCGGATCAGCGTCGCGGGCACGTCCACCGGAGAGGGCGGTACCGGCGTTCCTCTGCCCGCGTCGAGCTGCGCCATGAGCAACAGGTCATCGGTGAGCGCGGTCAACCGGCCGACCTGCTCGGCCGCGGTGACCACGGTCCGGCGCCAGTCGGTGCGGTCCGGGTAGGCGAGGGCTACGTCCAGTCCCGCCTGCAGGACGGCCAAGGGGCTGCGCAGCTCGTGGGCGGCATCGGCGACCAGCCGGCGCTGGGCGTCCCCGGCGCGCTGCGCCCGGGCAAGGGTGCCGTTGACCACCTCGGCGAGCGCGGCGATCTCGCCCCCGGTCTCCGGCACCTCCACCCGCCCGCTCGGGTCCGCCACCATGAGCTGGGCGGCACGGATCCGCACCCGTTTGACCGGCCGTAGCGCACGGCGGGTCGCGTACCAGGCAATCGCTGCCACCGTCACCACCATGAGTGGCGCCAGCAGCATGAGGACCTGGGCAACAGCCGGCGACGCCGACGCGGCCGCAGCGGACAACGTGTCGGACCATTCCGCCCGCAGCGTGAAGGACGCGAACCCGGCCACGGCCCACAGGGAGGCGATGACGGCGGCGACGACAGCGGTCATGACCCCGATGGCGGTGAGAGCCGCTCGGGACTCGACCCGCCGCAGCCGGCTAATCATGGCCGCCCCGGTCGTCGACCAGCCGGTACCCGAGCCCGCGGACCGTGCGCAGCGTGGTGCGGCCGAACGGGGTGTCGATCTTCCGGCGCAGGACGCTGATCCGCGCTTCGACCAGGTTGGGGTCCTCGGCGTCGTCCGGCCACACCTGTCGCAGGATCTCGGTCTTGGAGACCGGGATCCCCGGTTTGCGGGCCAGCAGATCCAGGACGGCGAACTCGCGCGGCGTCAGCGCGATCGGCACTCCGGCACGGTGACACCGGTGCGTGGTCCGGTTGAGCGACAGGTCGCCCACCGCTGTCTGCGCCTCTGCCATGACCGGCCCCCGCCGCAGCAGGGCCCGCAGCCGGGCCACCAGTACCGGGTAGGAGAACGGCTTGGCCAGGTAGTCGTCGGCACCGGTGTCCAGCGCCTCGATCTGGTCGAAGTCCCCGTCCTTGGCGGTGAGGACCAGGATCGGGGTGCGGATCCGCTCCCGGCGCAGCGTCGCGCACACCTGGTAGCCGTTCAGGCCGGGCAGCATCAGATCCAGCACGATCGCCGCGTACTCCTCGAACCGGGCCAGGTCCAGCGCCGCCGGCCCGTCGTGGGCGACGTCCACCGTCCAGCCTTCGGCGAGCAACCCGCGCCGCAGGATCTCGGTGAGTTCCGGTTCGTCGTCGACCACCAGCAGACGCATGGCCACGAGCATGACACGGCGGCACATCGGCCGGCTGATCGAGAAATCAGCATCGGTCAGCTTCCGGTCAGCCCCCGGAGCCGACTCTCGCCCGATGATCAATTCGTCGGCGAGCCGCCTGCTCGCCTGGATCGCCGCCGCGACCCTGGCCGTGGTCTACGGCACCTGTGCCGTCCTGGCCCATCTGCGGTTCCGGACCACCGGTTTCGACCTGGGCATCTTCGAGCAGGTCGTCCGCTCGTACACGCAGGGGCGCCCGGGGCTGACCGCGCTCAAAGGGGAACACTTCCCGCAGCTGGGAGATCACTTCTCGCCCGCCCTCGTCGTGCTGGCCCCGGCCTACCGGATCTTTCCCTCGCCGCTGACCCTGCTCGTCGCCCAGGCGTTGCTGTTCGCTGTCGCCGTCGTGCCGATCATCCGGTACGCCCACCGGGTGCTGGGCGGCACCGTCGCCCTCGTCGTGGCGGCCGGGTACGGGTTGTCCTCCGGCATCGGGCACGCAGTCGGCTTCGACTTCCACGAGATCTGTCTGGCGGTACCACTGCTGGCCTTCAGCCTGGGCGCCCTGGCCGAGGGGCGGCACACCGCTACAGCTCTGTGGGCGCTGCCGCTGGTGCTGGTCAAGGAAGATCTCGGGTTGACCGTGGCGGTCATCGGCGTGCTCCTGGCCGTGCGAGGTGCCCGCCGGGCAGGAGTGGCGCTGGCCGCCTTCGGCATCGCCGGCACGCTGCTGGCCGTGCTGGTCGTCATCCCCGCCCTGAATCCGAACGCCACCTATGCCTACACGACCACGCACGGTGCCGGGTTGTTCGCCACCGCCGTCACGGGCGCGCCGATCAAGGCGACGACAGTCCTCGTGCTGCTCGCGCCGACCGCACTACTCGCGCTGCGATCACCGTTGTCATGGGTCGTCCTGCCCACTCTGGCCTGGCGTTTCATGTCGGACAACGCGAACTACTGGGGCACCGGATTCCACTACAGCGCGGTGCTGATGCCGATCGCGTCCCTGACCTTCGCCGACGGCCTGCGCCGGTGGCGGATCTCCGGTCACCGGCTCACGCCTCCCCTTGCCGCGGGACTTGCCGTGACGCTCGCGTTGCTCCCTTGGTCACCGCTGGTCCGGCTCGTCGAGGTGCATTCCTGGCGACCCGACCCGCGGATCGCCGCCGCCCACCGGGTCCTGCACCGGATACCGGACGACGTGACCGTCGACGCCGCCAACCATCTTGTCCCCCACTTGACCGCCCGGGCCGAGGTACGCCTGGTGGGGACCACCGCGGCCCGACCCGCGCCCGACTACATCCTGGTCGACACGACGCGGCCCGGTTTTCCCCTCAGCCTGGACGCCCAGCGGCTGCTGACCGACCGGGCGATCGCCGGCGGATACCGGATCCTGGTGCAGGACAGCGGTTTTCTCCTGCTGGAACGCCCCGGGGTACGACAGCCCTGACGGGACGAGGGCCGGGCGAGGCCGTCCTACCCGGTCATCGTTCGCCGTCGCAGGGACCGCGGGCGGGGTGCTCGCAGCGGCGGAGGAAGCGGCGCGGGCGGCAGGGCGGCCGCCGCGGGGCGGGCGTCGCGCTCGGCGACCAGGCGGGTCAGGATCGACATGTTCTTGCTGATGACGCCCGTGACGCCGGCGCGGCGGGCGTGGGCGAGGGCTTCCTCGGTGTCGACCGACCAGGCGAGGACCAGGTCGGTGGAGCGGCGGAGCTCGGCGACGATCGGCGCCGTGAGGAGGCTCAGGCGGACGGAGACGCCGTGGACGGGACCCCGGCGGAGGCGGGCGCGGAGGCGGGCCAGCTGCAGCGGGTCGCTCGCCGAGTAGACGCGGCGGACGTTCGGGTCGTCGGTGAAGGCGTCGAGCATGCGCCACTGCTTGGTGCAGACGGCGACCGGGACGCCGGGGGCCCGGTCGCGCAGCATCGCGGCGACGGCCGGGGCGACGGCCAGGGACGGGCCCTTGAGGTCGAGCAGCAGGCGCGGGTCACCGGCGGCGACGGCGAGGAGCTCCGGCAGCTCGGGGACGACGATGTCGCGGCGGCGGGACAGGTCGGTCCACTTCTCGTAGTAGTAGTGCCGGCCGAGGGCCTTGCGGTGGCGGACCTCGAGCGCACCCCGGTAGAGGTGGATGTCGGCCTCGACCAGATCGACCCCGGCCGCGAGCGCGGCCCGGAGGTCAGCGATGCGGTTGCCGGCGCGGTGGGCGACGGCGAGCAGCGGGCGATCGTCCATGCCCCGACGGTAGATGACGCCAGGTGAACAGGTCAGCCCTCGAAGTGCGAATTCCGAGCCATTCTCCGGTACGCGGCCAGGGCGCCCGGCGTGCTGTCGATGCGGAAGTTCGTGTCGTTGTGCGTGTCGGTGTCGAACCAGACGAGCGCGCTGATCTCCGGGGTCCTCCGCGCGTACGCGTTCAGGTCGTCGGTCCAGTCCGCCTTCGTCGAGCCGCCGAAGTCGATCGCCGCCGTCTCGCTGACGATGATCGGCTTCTTCGCCCCGTAGGACCCGACGATCGGGTCGAACAGCGTCGACGGCTTCTCCTGGTAGAAGTCGTAACCCGAGACGCCCACCCAGTCCACGTAGTCATCGCCCGGGTAGTAGTTGCGCATCTTGTTCCACGAGACGGCCGGACTGTCGTTCCAGTTGGGGCTCCACACCCAGGAGACGTTGTCCGCCCCCTCCTCGGCGAAGATACGGTGGATGCGGCGCCACGCGGTCACGTACGCGCCGGGGTCCTTGCCGTTGTTGGCTCCTCCCCACTCGAACCAGTCGCCGTTCATCTCCCACGCCCAGCGCACGAGCAGCGGCTTGCCCTGCGCGCCGAGGTTGCGCGCGGCCGCGGCGATGAGCTGGTCCGACCCGCCGCCGGTGATCCGCGACCACGCCGGCGCGTGCCACGAGATCATGAGCGTGCTGTCCGACGGCACACCGGCGCGCGTACGCGGAAGCTTCTCGTCCCACGCCCAGAACTGGTGCACGATGCGCTGGTCGCGGCCGAGCTGGGAGCGGCGCAGCGCCAGGCTCTCGCTCTGCGACCGGCCGCTGAGACTGAGGTACGACCCGAGCATCACCTTCCCGGCCGTCGGCGACACCGGCCCGCCGCGGCCGGTGTCCTTGACCTTCTGAGCGGCGGCAGCCTTCTCGGTCTCGGACGGGGTGGGCTTCGGCGACGCGGTGACCGTCGCGGCGGGCCCGAGACTGGAGAACGCGGACGGCGACGGTGACGCACTGGTGGGCGCCGCGCTCGTGGGCGCCGCGGACAAACTGGGCGCCTGCCGCGAACAAGCCGCCGGAAGAGCAGCCAGCGCCGCCAGTGTGAGCATTCCCCGTCGCGACACCATGCGCCGTCCCCTCCGTCTCCCCCTGAAGATCAGCGTCGGACGCTACCGCCCTGACCTGCGGAAACCCAACTCTCGCGCCCGATCCGCCCGCTTGCTGCCCGCCCGTCCGGGACGAATCAGTCACCACTGCCGGCCCGCCACCGTGGCAGGCTGGAGGGATCATGCAGCGCATCGAGGTGACCAGGAACGGCATCACCGTGACATCGGTGACCGAGCCGATGCTGTCCGCGTTCGGCAAGGAGATGCGCCCGGCCACCACCGCCGTCGACGAGCTCGCCTGGGAGGACATCCTGCGCGTCTCCCTGTCGGCCGGCGAGTTCGCGCCCGCCGACCCGCGCCTGGCCCTGCTGACGGTGGACACCACGTGGGGCGAGTTCCTGGAAGTGACCGCGGACGCCCAGGGCTTCACCTCCGCCCTGCGCGAGCTGTGCGCAAGATCCGGCATCGCCGTCCCCGACCTCCGCACCCTGACCGCCACCGGCGTGGAGATCTGGCGCATCCCCGACGCCCCCTCCGGCATCGACCTCTGACCACGAGCCGACCTCACCCGACCGCTTCACGAGCGCGGCCGGCGGGCCCCTCACGCCGCGATGTGGCGCAGCTTCCCGGGCGTACAGACGGCAGGCGAGCGCGCCGCCTTGCGGGCTTGCCGGTGTGCACTATTTGCCATTCAATTCTGCGTGGCGCCCCTCATGTACTCACCACTTCCGATCTTGCGGCCGCGGGAGAAGAATCAAAGAATGAGGTGGGTTCAGACGGAAATATTCTCGGCTGTCGAATTGGCGTGGCTGCGCGACTCGGCCCGGCGGCGCAACTATTCCGGGGAGAAGGAGGGCTTCCGGCGTGCGCACGGGGTCCGGCGAGCGTTCGGAAAAGCTCTGAGCCATGCCGCCCGGATGCGACGCGATGCCCCTGAGGCCCGGACGCCCGACGGTAAGCTGCGCTGGATCGAGGCCGCGCGTGCGGACTTCCGTGAGGCGAACAGAAGGCGGGCACAAGCGGACGCCGAGTACGAGCGTGACCGCAAGCGTGCAACCGGTTACCAGTTCGACTGGGACCGATTCACGAACCGCTGGCGAGTGAAATTTGCCGCCGCCCGCTAGTTGTATTCACATATCCTGGGCGCGAACGAGCACGTTTCCGTGAAACCGTGCAAAATACGGGCGGAAACCTCAACAGACCAGTATTGGGAGCTCATCAGATATACGCGCTGAGCGCAGATGCTCACGACACACTCCTCTGCCACTGAGCGTGGAGCCGGCCAAAGGGAGCAAACACGCGTCGTGACGCAGCCCGTAGTTGGTCCGGACATGATCATGTCGATATCGGCGTTGGCCTGGCGCAGTGCAGCAGTACCCGTAAGCGGGAATCCGGCAACACCGGACGGGACGGCGCGGCTGCGGGCCTGGGGCGGAGAGGTCATGCGGCCGGGAGGGTGACGGTGAAGCGGGCGCCGCCGTGGGGGGAGGGTGAGATGGTGACCGTGCCGCCGGCGGCGGTGATGATGTCGTGGACGATGGCGAGGCCGAGGCCGCTGCCGCCCTCGTCGCGGGCGCGGGCCTCGTCGAGGCGGACGAAGCGTTCGAAGACGCGGGTGCGCTGGCCGGGCGGGATGCCGGGGCCGTCGTCGTCGACCAGGAGTTCAACCTGGTCGCCGTGGGTGCGGACGGACACGGCGACCGTGGATGTGGCGTGGCGGGCGGCGTTGTCGGTGAGGTTGCGGACGACCTGGGTGAGGGCGGTCGCGTCGCCGCGGACCCGGGCGGGGCCGATGCCGGTCGTGTCGACGGAGAGCTGGTGGATGCGGCGGGCGGCGGCGAGGGCCAGGTCGTCGAGGTCGACGTCGGTGGTGGGGCGGGCGGAGCCGGTGCGGGCCAGGGTCAGGAGTTGTTCGACCAGGCGTTGCAGGCGGGCGGATTCCTGGAGGACGGCGTCGGCGAGCTCGCCGGGGGGCAGGGCGTCCGGGTGGGCCCGGGAGACCTCGGCCGCCTGGCGGATGCCGGCCAGCGGGGAGCGGAGCTCGTGGGAGGCGTCGGCGACGAACTGCTGCTGGCGGGTGGCGGCGGTCTCCAGGCGTACGAGCATCTGGTTCATGGTGCGGGCCAGGCGGGCGATCTCGTCGCGGGACGCCGGTTCGGGGACGCGGCGGTCGAGGCGGTCGCCGGTGATCTCCTCGACCTCGCGGCGGATGCGTTCGACCGGGGCCAGGGCGCGGCCGGCGACGATCCAGGTCGTGGCGCCGACGAGGAGCAGGAGCAGGGGCACGCCGACGAGCAGCGGGGTGGTCAGGGCCTCGGTGGAGTCGTCGACCTCCTCGAGCGACGCGCCCACGACGACGGTGTAGGGCCCCGCCTCCTCGCTGACCGAAAAGTCCGACTCATCCGAAAAATCGGGCGTTGAACGCACTTCCGAGCCCTCGGCGTCGAGCACCCGCCACGGGAAGTCGTCCGAGGTCGAGGAGGGCAGGCCGGACGTCGAGATCTGCTGGGCCAGGGCGGCCGCCTGCTGCTCGGCCGTCGTCTCGGCCCCCTCGCGCAGCGACGACCGGACCAGGAAGACCAGCGCGAACGCCCCGAGAACCAGCGCGACCGCCACCACGAGCACGGCCGCCGACGTGGTGCGCACCTGCACGGAGGTTCTAGCCATCGAGCCGGTACCCCGCCCCGCGCAGCGTCTCGATCACGTCGCGGCCGATCTTGGTGCGCAGATGCCGGACGTACACCTCGACGATGTTGGGGTCTCCCTCGAAGTCGTTGTCCCACACCGCGTCGAGGATGCGCCGCTTGGACACCACCTGGCCGGGGTGCCGGGCGAGAAACGCGAGCAGCGAGAACTCGCGGGCCGTCAGCTCGATCTCCGCGCCGCCGCGCCACACCCGGCGGGCGGCGGGGTCGACGCGCAGGTCGCCGACCTCGATGAGCGTCGGCCGCTCGCGCGCACCCCGCCGGGCCACCGCGCGCAGCCGGGCCACGAGCACCGGGAACGAGTACGGCTTCGTCAGATAGTCGTCCGCGCCGGTGTCCAGCCCCTCCACCTGGTCCCACTCGCCGTCCTTGGCGGTGAGCATGAGGATCGGCGTCCAGTTGCGCTCGGCCCGCAGCGTCGCGCACACCTGGTAGCCGTTGACGCCCGGCAGCATGAGGTCGAGCACGATCGCGTCGTAGGGGTTCTCGCGCGCCAGCCACAACCCGTCGGTGCCGTCATGGGCGACGTCGACCGCGAAGCCCTCGGCCTCCAGACCCAGTTTGAGGGTACGGGCGAGCAGCTTCTCGTCGTCGACGACGAGCACACGCATGACGGGCCTCCAGGGGTGGCGGGACGTTCATCGTCCCCCACCGCCCCTGAAAGCCCGCTGAACGTCAGCGCCCGAACAAGTCGTCGAAGACCCGCTCCCGGTCGAAGGCCAGGGCATGCTCCCGGGCCCGCTTCTCCCGGTCGAGCCGCTCCTCCGCGGACATGTCGAGCACCGCGGCGTCGACCGCCTCGGCCAGCGCCACCACGTCGCCCGGCTCCACGATGATCGCCGTGTCGCCGACCGCCTCGCCCGTACCGCCGGTGATCGTGGTGATGACCGGGCCGCCGCCGGCGAGCATCTTCTCGGTCAGCGCGATGCCGAACGTCTCGACGAACTCCGGCTCCGGCTTGGTCGGCAGCACGTACGCCGCGCAGCCACGCATGAGCAGCGCCTTCTCGGTGTCGTCGACGTCGTCGAAGAACAGGATCCGCTCGTCCTCGGCCGCCATCGCGCGCACGTGCTCGAGCGCCGGCCCGGTGCCCGCCACGACCAGCTTCACGTCGTCCCGGCAGCGCATCTGCCCGTACGCGGGAATGAGGTCGTAGATGCCCTTCGCCCGGGCGACCCGGGACAGGAACAGGATGTAGCCGTCCCGTTCCAGCCCCCGCGCGGCGAGCGCGGCGTCGACCGCGTCGTCGTCGAGGTCGAGATAGGCGCTCGTGTCGATCGGCGGATAGCTGACGGTCACGCGGGACCGGCACTGCTCCGCGAACCGGGTGCCGCACCGGGCGTCGACCTCCTCGGCGGCGGCGATGATCTCGTCCCGGGTGTACTCGGAGACGGCCGTGACCTCGTCGTTGGCCAGGAACGTGGTGAACAGGGCGATCGCGGCGCCGAAGCTCCCGTCGCGCAGGCACGACTTGATGACGTTGGTGACGTCGGAGCCGACGGCCTTGGCGATCGTGTGCACGTCCGGGGCGAAGCCGGCGGCCCGGGCAGCGTTGACGCCGTCGATGATGACGTTCATGTGCGGCACGAGGTACATCGACAGGCACACCGTGGGGATCGGCTCGGCCAGCAGCTCGACCAGGCGCCCGGTCAGGCCCGCGAGGTGCCGGCCGTCCGGGACCCGGTAGTCGCCGACCGGCCCGGGGCGCTCGACCGTGATGCCGTCGCTGTAGGGCAGCAGCCGGTCGAGCGGCTTGAGCGGCAGGCCGGCCGCCTCCAGGGCGTCGATCGGCCAGGTCAGCAGCCGGACGTCGGTGAAGCCGCGGGTGAGCGCGACCTCGGCGAGGTTGCGGGCCTCACCGGAGTGACCGCAGATGACCGGGTCGGCCCGGACGGCGATGACGAGCCGGCGGGGAGCTTGTTCCATGGCGGGTCCTAAAGGGAAGCGGACGGTGGCCGCACGCCGTGTGCCCACGAGGACGGCTCCGGACCCAGCTCCAGGTGCAACCGTCCGCCTTTGTGCACGTCAGCGGCGGACAGATGTGTACCACGCAAAGGTTTCCCGTTGAATGTCGCCGCTTGAACATATTGTGTCGGCGGGTCGCGATCGAGGCCGTCGGCACTCACCGGAGTCTCCCGGTGACCGCTCGTCTCGATCACGAGCTCCCGGTCGCCGATCGTCAGCGCCGCCCGCTCGAAGGCCGGGGCGTTGACGAGGAACAGGCTCTGCCCGGCCACCGGGAAGAGGCCCAGCGACGCCCACACGTACCAGGAACTGAGCCCGCCGGAGTCGTCGTTGCCCGGCAGGCCGCCCCGCCCCGGACCGAACTGCCAGGTCAGAGCGGACTGCACCACCTCGGCCGTACGGTCGGGGCGCCCCGCGTAGTGATAGGCCCAGGGCGCTTCCATGTCCGGCTCGTTGTTGAGCCCCTCGAACCGGTGAAGGGCGAAGCCGCGCCGCATCTCCTCGGGGCCCGGGCGCACGCCGGGCTGCGTGACGGGGGCGGCGCCGTACCCGAAGAACTTGTCGAGCATCACCGCGAAGGCCTTCTCGCCGCCGGCCAGCTCGATGCGCGCGGCCATGTCGTGCACCAGCCGGAACGAGTAGTTCCACTTGCCGCCCTCGTAGAACTCCGAGTCGCGCAGCAGCCCGGTCGCCGGGTCGAACGCGTTGATCCAGCCCCGGCTGCGCCCGGCCAGGTCGGCGGCGAGGCGGTGGTCGTTCAGGGCGCGGGCCACCAGCGCGGTGCAATGATGCCCGTACGCGAGGTCGAGCGTGTGCGTGATCGGGTGCACCACGCCGTGCGCGAAGAAGTCCTCGCCGTACATGCGGTGCAGGTCGTCGACCATGTGCACCAGGGCCCACGACCAGTCCATGTCCGTCCGGCCTAGCGCGTGCGCGTCGGCGAGGGCCGTGTGCGCGAGGGCGCTGGCCTGCCGGAAGAACCGGTCCGCGCCCCGGGCCATGCGATAGCCGATGGGAAAGTTGCCCTCTTCCTCACACACCCGGACCAGCGATTCGAGTACGGCGGCATGCTGCTCGGGAGCGATCGCGGCCAGCAGGGGCAACTGCGTCTTGTAGATGTCCCACATCGTGCAGATGTCGAACGCGTACGGGCCGCCGGCCGGCCAGAACGGGCTCTCGTCCGCGGCGACGCACGGCTTGATGAGCGAGTGGTAAAGCGCCGTCGAGAAGATCGTGCGCCGGTTGTCCGTACCGCCGTCGACGGTGACCTTGCCGGTCAGCTCGCGCCACCGCGCCCGGGTCGCCGCGTGCACGGTGTCGAAGGCGGGACCGGTGGCGCCGCACTCCCGTTCCAGGTTCGCCCGGGCCTGGTCGCCGCCGCGCAGCGAGAAGCCGAGCCGCACCTCGATGGTTCGCCCGGCCCGGGCCGCGCCGGAGAAGGCCAGCCCGAACGGCTTCAGGGTGGTCTGCCGGATGCTGTCGAAGTCGAGGCGCGTGCCGCCGTCGACGAGCCGTTTGTCGTACCAGACGCTCTGCCGCCAGCCCGGGCTGTCCACCTCGACATGGACCGACAGCGGCACGCCCTCCATGACGACGCTGGCCTGCGCCCGGCCCTGCCCCAGGCTCTCGACCTGGGCCCGCAGCGGCACGGTCTGGCCGAGATCGATCGCCAGCCCGCCGAGCGACAGATCGACGACCACCCGCGCGTCGCGCTGCTCGGGGAACGTGTACCGGTGCACGGCCACCTTCTCCCCGACCGTGACCTCGCAGCGCACCCCGGTGTCGAGGGTCGCCGCGTAGTAGCCGGGACTCGCCTGCTCGTCGTGCAACGCCCACGCCTGCCCGAGCGCCTCGAGCGGCTGCACCATGGGCGTCACGCGCACGTAGTTGTAGTACTTGCGGATGGCGCCGGTGCCCGACTGCTGGAAATGCGTGAAGCCGGACGCCTGGAGACGATCGAACATCTCCTCGGGTACGCCCTCCGTGCCCTTGGCATAGCGCCCGTACCCGGTCGGATAGGCCCCTGAGTAGGCGCACGCCGACACCATGCCCAGCGGCGACGTGGCGCCGGGGTGGGTGTTGCCGACCTGCGGCTTGGGCCACCACCAGGCCGCCGCGAGCCCCCGCGGAGCCGGCAGATCGGTCGCCGCGGTGCCGATGAAGGGATCAATGTTCTCCAAGATCCCCTCAACCTATCGCGTCCGGTCAGGAATTGTCGGACGCGGTGCTGCCGGACGGGCCGTACGGCGACACCTGCCCCTCGGGCACCGGCCGGTCCTCGGCGCGGTCGTGGCTGCCACCCGGCGCGGTGGTCGGGTCCGCGTCCTCGGTGCGCTGCTTGGTCGTGGGCGACTCGTCGCTGCGGCGGATCTCGGGCTGCTGAGGATTCGTCATGCGGGCCGCTTACCCGGGTCGCGGCCGACCATGTGGCCGCCCGGGGCCAAGCTCACCCGTGTCAATAATCGCGGGCCGGGTATGGCCCGGACGGCGTCAGACAGCGGCGCGGTCCGCGACCGGAGGATCCGACCGCCGTCGCCGCCGACGCCCGATGCGTGCTGTCCACCTGCCTCACCGCCGGCGGCCACCCGCTGGGGGCGCTCAACATCTACGCCCGTACGCCCGGAGCCCTCGACGACACCGCCGTCCTGCTCGCCGAGTCTCTGGCCGGCTCCATCGCGATCGCCATGAACGCCGACCCGGCCGTCCCCGCGCCCGGCTGAGCAGCATCGCCGCGGCCGGGTCGACGACGCCTCAGGAGCACCGGCAAGTGCCCACCACGGAGATCCGGCTCCCGCAGCCGGGGCAGGAGTCATCGTCGACCCGTACCGCGACGTCGAGTGTGCGCGGCGGGTCGTGGCGCGTCGGACCGGCAGCTGCCCGCCGCGGCTTCAGCGGCGGCGCCAGAATGGCCAGGACGTCCTCCCGCCCGACCCCATAGCCATCTCGCCGCGCTTTGTGTCATCGGATCGTCACTCAAGGTTATTGCCGCACCGCGTACGGACCGCCGTCGAGCAACCGGCTCCTGACGTCGCCCGACGTCGTGCCGGCCGATGACGTTCTACTACTCCGACCATCTCTCGGCGGGTAGTTGCTACGCAGCGGCAGACGGCTCGGGACGCACTCTCACCGATTCACTCACCCGATCGAAGGATGCAGCATGTGACCTGAACGCTTCAATCCGGCTCATACGCGTTCCGGTCCGTTCTGATTGATCCATGCCTCGAACTCGCCACTGGAAGCAACGACTCGCAGCCCATCAATGACGTATTGCAACGAGTCCTCGTTCTCCAGGTACGGAACGAAGGGCGTACAAACGAAACCACGAATATCGTTGAACCCCTCCAACTCGGTCGCCAGCCTTTCCCGCGCTATGGTCTTGATCTGCTCCTGCCACTTGGTCGCGTCTTTGTCAAGAGCGTCACGGAGATTCTTTACCGCACTCCACGCGCCTGTCTCGTACGCCTCGTCGTAACGCTTACTTTTGCAGTCGATCAGGAATAGCGTGCCATTCAGCTCGGCAACCGCGTCGATGTCGGTATAGTTTGATCCTTTCCGCTTTACTTTTCTGTTGATGAGTTTTCTTGCCATCCCATTCGGCCGTGCGGGCGTGCTGTCTATCAGTTCCTGCAGCTTCCGCTCGAAGTGCCTCCCACGCACATTGGCAATTTCCCCATCAGCAGGAGAGTATGTAAGGATACGTCGAAGGCTCGTGGTAGCACCGACGACATCCAAGATCACTGCGTCGGCCAGCTCCCGTATGGGCGCGGAGGGAAATAGGGGGAACGTCGTACCTTGCCAGCTCAACAGAGACTGGAGCGCCGCATCCGCCGAGTCCGGAAAAACGAAAGGCAAGCTGTCGGTGTCGACATCGGCTCGTATGGAACGAAGCGTCGCACCGAGCTCGGATTTCAGTGTTCTGAGCGTCATGATTGAATATCCGCGGCGCAACATGTCAATGGTCGAACCCGGAGATACGCCGAGCAAGTCGCTGGCCGTCTGAAGGAGCAGTAAGTTCAGGCCTAGAATTCCATCGTCCGGCCTCGCTGTTGAATGGTCAAGATTTTCAACAAGGTCGATCACATGGTTGAAGGGTACGCCGGTCCGCCAAAAATTCGGCACAAAATGAATTTCTTGGCCGGTAACGGGATGCGGAAGTGTGATGCTTTCGGCATCACGGGTCTCAGCGAAGAACTGCATCTGGACGCCGCGACTCGTAAACACTCCTCGCTTGTTCAGTGCAGGCAAGGCGGTGCCCAATCCACCAAGCAGATTACCGTAATCTCTGGACATTCGATCGTCGTAAATTTGCACGAATTTCTTGATATTTTGCACTTCCACCGCATACGGGTACCCGTCCGCCTGACGCTTCAAGGCGGCGCCTTTTCCGCACCAGCGGGCCATTGAATGGGTATATGTGACAAGTCGAGCGATCTTGATCAGGGCAAGTACATTGCGGGCTACGAAGTCATTGACTGGGAGGACGTATCCCATCTTGTAGCGTCCCGGTTCGTGTGTCGGCAAGGCCTCCGAGGCGCCCGACATGGTTTCAGCCACTTCACGCACATAGCCGGATGTCGTCCTTACCGATCCAGCTGTGAATGCTGCCGGAACGCGCCGCAGGTACCAGAGCCACTCGCCAGAAGACATCGAGGAGACAATTTCTGCCGCCTGATCTGCCGCAGCTGCCTCGTATGCCAGCAGATACTCTCGCGCGTCTTGCTTCTCCAGGCGATGCGCAGACCCGGCCCACCCGGACCGCCCTAATCTTTCTCCAATTTCTGAGCGTTGCACAGCCGCGAGGATGTCACCTTCGCGCCCCTGGATTTCATCGAGGCGCTCAGCTAGGGCAACCTCGGCGACATCGGACAAACGGGCCGCCGCTGGAGTACGTGCGGACCGGGGCGCGTTCCGGCCCCCGCTACCGCTTGACCCTTTCGGGGATGGATGCCCGCTTCGATTTGGTTTTCTTGACTTCCCCACGCCTGCAACTCCTTGGTGTGCTGAGCATGGCAGTATATCGCCCGTAGCGCCGCGAGATTATGACTCCGACTTGCAACATTCATCGAAACGGTTGCTGTCTGGTTCGACCGTTCTCGTCGGCAGTCCGCACCCGAGCCTCGAGTGGCTCTCATTCTCGCTTGCACGCATCGTGAGCGGGCGCTCCTGAGGGATAGCCAGCGCCATAGAGCGGTCCAAGGTCCGCGCGTGGTGCCAGCCGTCGTGAACATTGAGACGACCGGTGCTGGTAAAGCACTGCCGAGAGTCCGAACTCGCGAACGGAGCCACGCCCGGGGTCGTTGGCTCGGCAGAGGCTGCGCCGTGACATTCAGTGGCGACAGGTGCGCCGGTTTCCGTGTAAAGCGTCCGCTTGCTGTCGCTACTCCCCCGCCGCATTGCCTAGTGAGCGTTCGGGTGGGTGGGCTCGTGGTCAGAGGGTGATGGCGAAGAGGGCGGCCGCATTGGCCGACGTGAAGCGGGTGCGGTCGGCGTCCGACGGGAGGTGTTTCAGGAACGCGGTGATGTCGTCGCGGGACGGGTGCTGGAACGGGTAGTCGGTCGAGAAGACCAGGCGGTCCGGGGTGGTGACCGACAGGGCGTGCTGGAGCAGAGCCGGGTTGAGCATGCCCGACGTGGTGATGTGGAAGTTCGAGCGGACGTAGTGGGACACCGGCCGGGGCAGGCCGGCGACGCGGGAGAGGCTGTCGGCGCGGTCGAGCCAGAAGAGCAGCATTTCGCCCCAGTGGCCCAAAACCATCTGGAGGCCCGGGTGGCGGTCGAAGGTACCGCGGAGGATCAGGCGCAGGGCGGCGGTGGCGGCGTCCAGGTGCCAGCCCCAGCCGAAGGTGGCGAGGGCCAGGTCGGTGGCCGGGCCGAAACCACGGTACGAGGCGTCGCGGACGGCCGGCGACGGCAGTTGCGGGTGGAGGAAGACCGGCTGTCCGAGGCGGGCGCACGCCGCGAAGAAGTCGTCGTAGACGGGGTCGTCCAAGAACAGGTCGCCGGCTCGGCCGTAGACCATCGTGCCGACGTGGCCGAGGTCGGCGGCTCGGGTCAGTTCGGTGACGACCGCGCCGGGGTTCGACATGGGCAGCGTGGACAGGGCTCGGAAGCGGGACGGGTGGGCGGCGACGGCTGCGGCGGCGCGGTCGTTGGCGGTGCGGCTGAGGCGTACGGCGTCGTCCGGCGGGAGGGCGACCGTGCCGGGCGGGGTGAGGGCGAGCACCGCGATGTCGATGCCCTGGGCGTCCATCGTCGCGAGCCGGCCGGCGCCGAGGTCCCGCAGCCGCTCCTGGTGGTCCCCCTGGTCGTTGAGGACGGCGCTCTCGTCGGCGGCGTTCAGCTGGGGCAGCAGCCAGTGTTCTTCGATGGCGATCAGCGTCATGCCCCAAGACTCACGCACGAGCCGCCGGAACAGGACCGAAGACGTAGCATCACCATCATGGCACCGTCGGAAACAGTCGAATCCGTCATGCTGGAGCCCGACGACGTACGAATCCTGCGGGCTCTGCAGATCGATCCGCGGATCGGGTTCGCGACCGTGGGCAAGGTGCTGGGGCTCTCCGAGCTGACCATCGCGCGGCGCTACCGGCGGATGAGCCGGGCCGGGGCGATCCGGGTGGTCGGCGTGGTCGATCCCGGGGCGCTCGGGCAGAGCCAGTGGATGGTGCGGCTGCGGTGCCGGCCGGGCAGTGTCACCGCCATCGCCGAGGCGCTGGCCCAGCGGGACGACGTCAGCTGGGTCACGCTGACCGCCGCGGGGTCCGAGGTCACGTGCGCGGTGCGGTCGCGGTCGAGCGAGGAGCGCGACGATCTGCTCGGCCGGCGGCTCCCCCGGGCGGCCGCCGTGCTGGATCTGCAGGCGTCGGTGCAGCTGCGCCAGTTCGTGGCCGGGCGGGGGCACTACTGGGCGGCGCTCGACGGGGTGCTGACAGGTGAGCAGGAGGCCGCGCTCGGATCGACCGGCGCGAGCCCGTTCGTGGAGCTTCCCGTCGTACGAAATCAAGCCGCGCCGCTGACCGCGCAGGACGACGCCCTGATCGGGGCGCTCGCGGCGGACGGGCGGGCGAGCCTCGTCGAGCTGGCCGCCGCGACCGGGCTGACCCCGGGGCGGGTGTCCCGGCGGATGCGGGCGCTGCTGGCCGACGGGGTGGTCTATCTCGACGTGGAGATCGCCCCGCCGGCGCTGGGGCTGCGGGCCCGGGCCAACCTTCACCTGCGGGTGCACCCGGCACGGCTCAAGGAGGCCGGGCGGGCGCTGGCGCGGATGCCGGAGGTGGTCTTCGCCGCCGCGCTCTCCGGGCCGGACAACCTGCACGCCGTCGTCAACTGCCGGGACCTCGACGCGCTGTTCGAGTTCACGACGGAGCGGGTGGGGGTGCTGCCCGGGGTCGAGCGGCTGGAGGTCAGCCCGACGCTGCGTCAGGTCAAGCAGGTCGGCACCCGGGTCGACAACGAGCGGCTGCGGGGGCAGGCTGGGTGAATGGCGGTGCGCGCAGGGGATGCCGGCAGGGTGCTCGACGCGGAGGAGGTCACCGCGTTCGTCCAGGACCAGCTTTCCGCGTACGCGTTCGACGGGCGCAGTGTCTGCGTCCTGGTCCCCGATGCGACGCGCACGTGCCCGTTGCCGCTGCTGATGCGCGCTGTGCACGCGGCGTTGCACGGGCGCGTGACGAAGCTGACCGTGCTCGTGGCCCTCGGCACGCACGCGCCCATGGGCGAGGAGGCGCTCGCGCGGCACCTCGGCTACGAGCCCGGACGGCTGGCGGAGACCTATCCGGGGACGATCGTGTCCAATCACGAGTGGTGGGATCCCGCGACCTTCGCGGACCTGGGGACCATTCCCGCCGTACGGGTGGCGGAGCTGAGCGGCGGCCGGATGAGCGTCGACGTGCCGGTGCTGCTCAACCGGGCCGTGGTGGAGCACGACGTCGCGCTCGTGGTGGGCCCGGTGCTGCCCCACGAGGTGGTCGGGATGTCCGGGGGCAACAAGTACTTCTTCCCCGGCGCCGGGGGTAAAACCATCATTGACGTGTCGCACTGGCTGGGCGCGCTGATCACGTCGGCGGAGATCATCGGGACGCTGGCGCTGACGCCCGTACGGGCGCTGATCGACGACGGCGCCGCGCTGATCCCGGCGGAGAAGCTGGCCCTGAGCGTGGTCACCGCCGAGGTCGCCGACGGGGAGGCCGACAGCGCGGTCGACGACCAGGTGGCGACGCCCGTGGTGTCCAGCGGGCTGCACTCGGTCTCGTTCGGGGACACGCGCTCGTCGTGGGCGTCGGCGGCCGAGGTGTGCGCCGCGACCCACGTGACCTATCTCGACCGGCCGGTGCCGCGGGTGCTGTCGATCGTGCCCGCCATGTACGACGAGATCTGGACGGCGGCGAAGGGCTTCTACAAGGTCGAGCCGGTGGTGGCGGACGGCGGCGAGGTCATCCTGTACGCCCCGCATGTCACCGAGCTGTCGTCGACGCACCCGGAGATCTACGACATCGGCTACCACTGCCGCGACTACTTCGTGGCGCAGTGGGACCGCTTCGCCGCCGTGCCGTGGGGCGTGCTGGCGCACTCGACGCATCTGCGCGGGGCCGGCACCTATGACCCGGCGACCGGGGAGGAACGGCTGCGCGTGCGGGTGACCCTGGCGACGGGGATCCCGGAGGAGGTGTGCCGGGCCGCCAACCTCGGCTATCGGGATCCCGCATCGGTGGATTTGTCGGCGTACGCGCGGGAGCCCGGCACACTGGTCGTGCCGCGCGCCGGTGAGATGTTGTTCCGGCTGCGAGACCCTGTCACCAGTCCGGCGTCCGCCGCCGCGCGCAGGGCCTCGGCCAGCACCTGACGCTCGGGGCGGCCCAGCGCCCGGGCCAGCGCGGCGACCTGCTCGAACTCGGGCATCGCCTGCACGATGATCCCGTCCCGGTGACCGACCTTGACCGCGACCGTGCCGCCGGCGACCGGGACGTCCACGAAGTAGCGGCCGAGCGGGTGCTTACGGGTGTCGTGCTCGCGGACGCCGAGCGTGCTGGTGTGCTCGAAGATCAGGTCGCGCAGGGCCGCCGCCCGCCCGGGAGGACAGAGGACGCTGAGGGTGTGCGCCGGGCGCCCCTTCTTCATGACGATCGGCACGAGCCAGGCGTCGTCGGCGCCCGCCTCCAGCAGGCGGGTGAGCACGCCCGGCCACAGGCGCGGATCCAGATCGTCGACGTTGGCCTCGAGGAGCACGGCATCCACCGGCTGCCCCGCGGGCGCGGGCCCCGGCGACCGCGACGGCGATCCGATGACGACGCGGACCACGTTGGCGCGGCCCGGGGTGTCACGGGTGCCCGCGCCCACGCCGACGGCCTCGACCAGCAAAGACGGCAGGTCCTCACAGTCGGTGGCAAGGGTGCGGAGCACGGCCATGCCGGTCGGAGTCGCCAGCTCGCCGGGCCCGGCCCCGGCGGGCGTGCCACGCACCTGCCACCCGCGCGACAGATGGGCGACGGCCGGGGCGGGGACGGGCAGCACGCCGTGCGCCGAGCGGACGGTGCCCGAGCCGAGCGCCACCTCGCTCGCGGACACGGTCGCGATGCCGAGGTCGTCGAGGGCCGCACCGATGCCGACGACGTCCGCGATGGCATCCAAGGCGCCGACCTCGTGGAAGTGCACCGAACCGGCCGGGATCCCGTGCACATGGGCCTCGGCCTCCGCCAGGCAGGAGAAGACGGCCCGAGCCCGCGGGTTGCCGTCCAGCATCCGCTCGATCGTGTCCCAGGTGCGGTGCGGCGGATCCGGGACGAGCACGTCGACGTCCGCCTTCACCGCGCGCAGGCCGGCCCGGGTCACGGTCGCCGTGGTGATGCGGACGGCGCCGGGCACGACCGCGTCCACCGCCCGCTGCACGACAACCGGGTCGGCGCCGGCGTCGATCAGGGCGGCCAGCAGCATGTCGCCCGCGATCCCGGCGGACGCGTCGATCCACATGTGCCGGGTCACGACGGCGCCGCGATCTGGGCGGCGAGATGGCCCGCGCCGTAGCCGTTGTCGATGTTGACCACGCCGATGCCGGGCGCGCAGGCGTTGAGCATCGCCAGCAGCGGCGCCACGCCCTGGAAGGCCGTGCCGTAGCCGACCGACGTGGGCAGCGCGACCACCGGCGCCGCGATCAGGCCGGCGACGACGCTGGGCAGGGCGCCGTCCATCCCGGCCGCCACGACGACGACCCGGGCGCGGCGCAGGGTGTCCAGATGGGACAGGATGCGATGCAGTCCGGCGACGCCGACATCCACGATCAGCTCGGTCGTCCGGCCCAGATAGCGCGCGGTCAGCTCAGCCTCGCGGGCCACGGGCAGGTCGGAGGTGCCCGCGGCGACCACCACGACCCGTCCGCCGGTCGGGGGCGGGGGCTGCGGCGGCCAGGCGAGCAGCCGCGCCGCGTCGTCGTGGAAGGCGTCGGGCAGCACGGCCAGCACGGCGGCCGCGTGCTCGGCGGCGGCCCGGGTGAACAGGGTGACCACGTCCAGCTGCCCGACCTGTCCGGCGATGGCGGCCACCTGCGCCGGCGTCTTGCCCTCGCAGTAGACGGCTTCGGGATAGCCCCGGCGCGCGGCCCGGCCGAGGTCCAGGTTGAGGCCGGTGAACCCGGGCGAGCCGGAAGGCGAGGACTCAGTCACGGGTCACCAGGGGCAGGGTGAAGGCGCCGGACTGGATCCCGGCCAGGTCGACGGTGACGAAGCGGAAGCCGGCCGCCGTCACTGCCGCGTGCACCTCCGAGCGCAACGGTGGCGTGACGGCTCGGAGGAGATCCTCCGGCGGGAGTTCCACGCGGGCGATGTCGCCGTGGTGGCGTACGCGGGAATCGGGGAAACCCAGCCGGCGCAGGGCCGCCTCGGCCTGCTCGATCTGGCGCAGCTTCTCCGGGATCACGATCGAGAAGTGCGGGATCCGCGACGCGAGACAGGGCGCCGCGGGCTTGTCGGCGCTCGGCAGCGCGAAGGCGCGGGCGATCCGGCGCACCGCCGCCTTGTCCAGGCCCAGATCGACGAGCGGGCGCAGCACCCGGTGCTCGGTCGCGGCGCGCGCACCCGGGCGGTCCGGGCGGGCGGTGTCCGACAGGTTCTCGCCGTAGGCGACCGCGTCCAGCCGGTGCTCGCTCACCACCTCGGCGCCGATGCGGGTGAACAGCTCGTCGCGGCAGTGGAAGCAGCGGTCGGGCCCGTTGGCGCGATAGCCCGGCCGCGCGCCCTCGTCGGTGACGACCTCCACCACGGGTACGCCGACGTGGCGCGCGACGTCGTGCGCGGCGACCCGCTCGTCGGCGGCCAGGGCGGGTGACACCCCGAGGATCGCGACCACCCGATCGGCGCCCAGCGCCCGGGCGGCCAGCGCGAGCAGCACCGACGAGTCGACCCCGCCGGAGAACGCGACCCCGAGCCGGTCGACGCCCGAGAGCAGCCGCCGCGCGCCGAGCACGGCGGCGCCCGCGAAATCATCGTCAGTCATCGATCACTCCGTTGGGCCTGTGTCCAAGTGGGGGTCGACGGCGAGGCGAGGTCCAGGCGTCGGCTGGGTGTGCGACGTGGTCGCCCGCATCCCGGTGTTGGATGTGGGTGATCGCGGCGTGCGGCCAGGCGGCGTCTGGGGCCGCCGCAGCCCGGCCTCCACTTTGACACAGGCCCTAGCATGGCGTCATGGGACAGCGTCCCACCATCTACGACGTCGCGCGCGAGGCCGGCGTGGCGGCGTCGACCGTGTCCCGGGCGTACGCCCGGCCGGGCCGCGTGAACACCGACACCGCCCGCCGGGTCTTCGCGGCGGCCGAGCGGCTCGGCTATCGCACCACGCGGCTCGACGGCGGGCCGCCGCCGGGCGCCCGCGCCGCCCACGAGGCCATCGCCCTGGTGATCGCCGACGTCACGAACCCGTTCTACGGCGAGATCATCAAGGGCGCGTACGAGGCCGCCCGCCGGGCGGGATATCAGCTGGTCCTGTCGCACACCAACGAGTCGCCGGAGGAGGAGCGCCGCACGATCGAGCGGGAGCTCGCCCACGTCGACGGGATCGTGATCGCCAGCTCCCGGATGACCGACTCGGCGCTGCGGATGATGGCCAAGCAGCGGCCGGTCGTCCTGCTCAACCGGATCCTGCCCGAGGCGATCTGCGTCGTCAGCGACACCCGGCGCGGGATCCACCGGGCCGCGGAGCACCTGGCCGCGCTCGGGCACGAGCGGATCCGCTACGTGGCGGGACCGGGCACGAGCTGGTCGGACGGGACACGCTGGCGGGCGCTGCGCGAGGCGGCGGCCCGGCTGGGTCTCGACGTGCGGCGGATCGGCCCGCACGAGCCGACCGTGCTGGCCGGGCTGAGCGCGGCGCGGCGGGTGGCCCGGGCCGACGCGACGGCGGTGCTGGCCTACAACGACGCCCTCGCCATCGGCGTGATGAAGGGCCTGCGCAAGCTGGGCGTGGCGGTGCCGGCCGACATCAGCGTGGTCGGCTTCGACAACATCCTGCTCGACGAGCTGGTCGAGCCGGCGCTGACCACGGTGGCGGCGCCGCTCTACCGGATGGGGCTGACCGGGGTGCGGAACTGCATCGCCCTCGCCCAGGGGGCCCACCTCAGCGCCACTCCCCTGGTGCTGCCGGTCCGCCTGGTCGTCCGGCAGTCGACAACCCACCGGCGATAGCCCACTCGTACGAGATCCGGTGCGACTCACGCGCGGTCGCCACGCTCGGCTCGTCCACCTCGATCATGAAGTCGCCGTCGTAGCCGTCCGGGATCGCGGAAAGCACCGCGGCGAAGTCGATGACGCCCCGGCCGGGCTCGGCCCACAACCGCTTGGTGCGCTGCGCGTCCCGATAGCTCAGCGGCGAGCCGTCGAGGTGGTCGGCGTACACGTCCTTGATGTGGATCCCGCCGAGCCGGTCGGCGTAGCGGCGGACGAGGGCCGCGGGATCCACGCCGGCCCAGCGCAGGTGCCCGGTGTCGGGGCCGAAGCCGATGACGTCCGGGCCGAGATCGTCGAGCAGCCGGACGATCTCCTCCTCGGTCTCGAAGACGCCGCCGACGTGCGAGTGGTGCAGCGGCCGCAGGCCCTCCGCCCGCAACACCCGGCACACCTCGCCGCACTGGTCGATCGCCCGATCCAACCGGCCCGCGTCGAAGTCCGCGCCCACCGCCGGGGTATCCAGTCGGGCCGGCACGCTCATGGAGGAGATCATCGTCCGGTCGAGCCCGAGCGCGGTCTGCGTGGCCGCGAACTGCTTGGCCCGCTCGACGTCCGCCGCGAGGTCGCCGTCGAAGGACGAGTTGAAGAGGCTCAGGGACGGCGACAGGCCGTACCCGGCGATCCAGCGGGCGTAGGCGGGCGCGGTCATGTGCTCGGGGACGTCGGCCTTGACGGCGGTGAACCCGATCTCCTGGAAGTCGCGGAACGCCTCCTCGAACACCGGCACGGTCTTGCCCCCGGCGAGCCAGTACGGGATCGGGTTGGCGGCTATGCGGTTCACGACAGCGTCACCGGCTTCCCCGTGCGGGCCGACTCGTACGCGCCGGTGATGACCGCGATCGACTGGCGGTTGGTCTCGAGGGTCACCCGCAGCGGGGCTTTCCCGTCGAGGGCGTCGAGGAAGTTCAGGTACTGCAGGCGGTGCGCGTCGGACAGCTGCCCCGGGTCGCTTGCGGCGACCGGGCGGCGGCTGGAGGTCGTACCCATCAAGCGCTCCTCGGTGGAAGTCTCGAGAAACACGAGCTGGTCGTTGTCGATGACGGCCGAGCCCCGGTCGCCGTGCACCTGCAGCCGCGCGCTGAGTCCCGGGTTGGCCGCCGTGGATGCGTGCAGCACGCCCAGGGATCCGTTCTCGAAGCGCACGACGCCGGCGGCCACGTCCTCGACCTCGATGCGCTCGTGGGCCAGGGTGCCCGTGTAGGCGAACACCTCGACCGGCCGGCCCAGCGCCGCGACCAGCAGATCGACGGTGTGCACGCCCTGGTTCATCAGCGCGCCGCCGCCGTCGAGCTCCCACGTGCCCCGCCAGTCGCCCGAGTCGTAGTAGCTCTGACCCCGCCACCAGTCGATGGATGCGATCCCGGACGTGATGCGTCCCAGCTCGCCCCGGTGGATCGCGGCGAGGACGGTCTCGGTGGACGGGTCGAAGCGGTGCTGGGAGATGACCGTGACCAGGGTGCCGGCCGCCCGCTGCGCCTCGATGATCGCGTCGGTGCGGGCGACGGTCGTCTCGGCCGGCTTCTCGATGATCACGTGCTTGCCGGCCCGCAGCGCCTCGATCGAGAGCGGGCCGTGCAGGCCGGTCGGGACGCAGACGACGACCACGTCGACGTCCTCTTTTTCCACCAGCTCGGTGAGCGAGGGGTACGCGCGGCCGGAGAGCGCGGCCGCGCGGGACAGATCGGTGTCGGCGACGGCCACGAGGTCGAGCCGGTCGGCCAGCTGACTGGCGACGAGCCGGTGGTGCTTGCCGATGACACCGGCTCCCACCAGGGCGAACTTGGGCTTGCTCACGCGAATGCGATCCCCTCGGTCTGCAGCAGGCCGGTGAAGGCCCGGTGGGCGCGGCCGAAGTGCTCCGGCCCGGAGAAGCCGCCGGCGGCATGCCCGGCGGCGAGGTGCGGCTCGAGCGAGAAGAACCCGTCGAACCCGTCGTGGTGCAGGGCGCGGATCGTCTCGGCGACCTCCCCGTCGCCCTCGCCGGTCGGCACGACGGTGCCGTCCGCGGCCAGCGCGTCCTTGATCTGCACATAGGCGACGTGCGGCCGCAGCACGTCATAACCCTCGGTGTACGGGCGGACGCCGACCTGCACGAAGTTGGCCGGATCCCACGCCAGCCGCAGGTGCGGGGATCCCACCGAGCGCACGACGTCGAGGCACCGGGCGGGCACGTCGCCGTAGATCTGCTTCTCGTTCTCGTGCAGCAGCACCACGTCGGCGTCCTCGGCGACCTTGGCCAGCTCGCGCATCCGGTCGATCACCTCGTCCCGGTACACGCCCGGATCCGCGCCGGCCGGCAGGAAGAACGAGAAGATCCGCACGTACGGGGCCTCGAAGAAGTAGGCGACCTCGGCCGCGTGCCGCATCCGGCGCAGATGCGGCTCGAACGGGTCCTCGATCCCGATCTTGCCGATCGGGGAGCCGATGCTCGACACGCGGAGGTCGTGCTCCGCGAGCGTCTGCCGCATCGTGGCGAGCCGCCCGGGATCCAGGTCGAGGATGTTGACGTCCCAGGCGCTGCGCAGCTCCACGTGCCGCAGCCCGAGGCCGGCCGCGACCCGGCACTGCTCGGTGAAGTCGGCGGAGATCTCGTCGACGAATCCGGAGAGGGTCCACATGGATCCGGTCCTTTCAGGTGGTGAGTTGCTGGATCAGGCGCAGCGACCGGGCCCCCTCGGCGGGTCCGATCCCGAACGGCTCGGATCCCGCCAGCGACCGGTAGAAGTCGGCGATGAGCAGTTCGTGCGAGGCCCCCCAGTACGCGCGGCCCCCGCCCGCGGCGGCCGGCTCGGCGACGGTCTCGACGCGCCCGTCGGCGTGCCGCACGGTCAGGTCGCCGCGGATCAGCAGCGTCGCCCGCTCGGTGACGATCTCGATGGTGACCGGCGCGTCGACGGCGTTCGCGACCGTGGCGAACAGGACGCTGCGCGCGCCGCCGGCGTGGTCGAGGACGACGCTCGCGGTGTCCTCCACGTCGATGTCGTCGAGGGCGTACCGGCCGGCGTGCCCGCGGATCCGCTCGACGTCGCCGAGGAGCCATTCGAGCAGATCGAGGGTGTGGATCGCCTGGTTGATGAGCACCCCGCCGCCGCTGCGAGCCTTCTGTCCACGCCACGGCCGGGCCCGGTAATAGGCCTGGTCCCGGTGCCACAACACGGTGGCCGAGGCGCCCTTGACGGCGCCCAGCTCGCCGAGGAGCTTCTTGGCGGCGCGGCTGGTGGCGTTGTAGCGGTTCTGAAGACAGACACCGACGGGTATGCGGGAGGCACGGGCCGCCGCGATCAACTTGTCCGCCTCGGCGACCGTGTGCGCGACCGGCTTCTCGAGCAGCACGGCGACGCCGGCTTCGAGGGCGGCGAGTGCGACCGGCACGTGCTGGTCGTGCGGCGTACACACGTGGACGACATCGGGATGCACAGCCCGGAGCAACGTATCCACATCGCGGAAGACGGGTCCGTCGAACGCGGCGGTCCGGGCCGGGTCGGGGTCGGCCACCCCGGCCAGCGCCACGTCCGGCAGGTTGGCGATCGCCCGCAGATGCACGACCGACACGTCGCCGCAGCCGACGACCGCCGCCCGGATCACTTGACGCCGCCCGCGGTCAGGCCGCCGACCAGATAGCGCTGGAACACCAGGTAGAGCAGGACGACCGGCGCCGCGGAGACCAGCGCCGCCGCCATCACCTGCGAGTAGACCGGCAACGCGCCGCCCTCCTGCGTGGATCCGAAGGCCGACAGCGCGACGGCGGCGGTCCGCGTCCCGGGGCGGGTCAGCACCGAGGCGAACAGCACGTCGTTCCAGCCCAGGAGGAACGCGAAGATGCCGGACACCACGATCGCGGGCAGGCTCAGCGGCATGATGATGCGGACCAGGATCCGCGGCGTCGAGGCGCCGTCGACCCGGCCGGCCTCCTCCAGCTCGCGGGGCAGCCCGCGCAGATAGGTCACCATCACCCACGTGGAGAACGGCAACGCGAAGGTCAGGTAGGCCAGGAACAGCCCCCACCGCGTGCCGACGACCGTGACGCCGAGGTAGTTGCCGGCCGACGAGAACAGCACGAAGACCGGCAGCAACATGAGCGTCCCGGGAATGCTCTGCAGCCCGACCAGGCCCCGCAGAATGGTCAGCCGGCCAGTGAAGGTGTGGCGCACCAGCACGTACGCGGTCATGGTCCCCAGCACCGCGGAGGCGACCGCCACCAGCGCGCACACCAGGATGCTGTTGACGAGCCCGTTCGCCAGGTCCGCCGTCGTCCAGATCCTGCCGTAGCTCTCCACCGAGAAGCTGCCCGGCCAGAACTCGCCGGAGGCCACGCCCAGGTCGGAGTTGAGCGAGGCCAGCAGGATGTAGAGGACCGGCACCAGCACCATCGCGCACAGGATCACGGTGACGGTGACCAGCAGCGGGCGGGGCAAGAGGCGGTGCGCCTCGGACGAGGCACTCATCGGCGACCTCCCTCGTCGTGCACGTCCAGCCGGAGCGCGCGCAGATAGACGAACAGCGGAACGGCGACGATCAGCAACGACACGATGGCCATGGCGGCACTGAGCCCGAAGCGCAGGCTCTGGAAGCTCGTGACATAGACGATCATCGGCATCACGGTGACGTCGTCCGGGGCGGGTGCGCCGAAGAGGACGTACGGCAGGGTGAAGTTGTTGATGTGGTTGAGCGTCGCGAGCAGGCACGCCAGCAGGACCGGCCCGCGCAGATAGGGCAGCACGACGCGGACGAGCTTGGGCCACCAGTCGGCGCCGTCGATCGCCGAGGCCTCGTACACCTCGCTGTCGACGCTCTGCAGCCCGGCCAGCGCCATCAGATAGATGAAGGGCCAGGCCGCCCAGATCTCGACCAGGATCAGCGTCCAGTACGACTTCGGCCCGCTCAGCCACAGCCCGCCGTCGATGCCCGCCTTCGCCAGCACCGTGTTGACGATGCCGTCGGGCTGCAGCATCGTGCGCCAGACGGTGGCCACGACGAACGACGGCAGCACATAGGGCACGAGGAAAACGGCCCGGACCAGACCCCTTCCCCGGTACGCGTTCTGCGTCGCGAGGGCCGCCGCGATCCCGAAGGGCACCGTGGCGACCGTGGCGAGCACCGCGAAGGAGACGCTGATCCAGATGGCGTGCGGCAACCCCGAGCCGAACGCCTCGCCGAAGTTTTTCAGCCCGAGGAACGGCGCGTCGAGCCAGCGGCGCAGCGTGTACTGGTCGAGGTCGATCAGCGACAGATAGAGCGCCAGCAGCAGCGGGACGATGATGATCAGCGTCATCAGCACGCCGCCCGGCGTCAGCAGCCAAAGATCTCTTTTCGACGGGCGCGGCACTTACTTCGCCCGGTCCAGAGCCGACTGGGCGGCCTTCTGGGCGTCGGCGAGCCGGGCGTCGACCGGCACCGCGCCGCCCTGGGCCAGGTCGGGGATCGACTGCACGACCACGTTGGTCAGGGCCAGCTGGATGTCGGCCCACGCACCGGTGAACGGGGTCGCCACCGACTTCTGCGCGGCCTGCGCCACCGGGGCCAGCATGGGATCCGATTGCAGGGTCCGCAGCGCGGCGGCGTTGGCGGGCAGGTTGCCGGCGGCCTGGTAGAAGTCGAGTTGCGCCGGCTGATCGGTGACCAGCTTGACGAACTGGAACGCCAGGTCCTGGTCGTCGGAGTAGTCGGCGACCAGCAGGTTGTCGCCGGACAGGATGCTCGCGGCCTCCACGCCGCCGGCCGGGCGGGCGGTCGCGCCGGGCGGCACGGTGGGCAGCAGCGCGAACTTCCACTTGCCCTTGGTCGCGCCGCTGTCCAGCGCCTTCGCCGACGTGGTGGAGGTCAGCGCCATGTATCCGGTCTTGCCCTCGGCGAACGCGGCGATGGCCTGCGAGTTGGTCCAGCCGATCGCGGCGGGATCCACGACCTTGTCGGTGGTCAGCCAGCCGAAGTACGTGTCGTACGCCTGCTTGACGATCGGATCCCGCAGCTTCGCGGTCCTGCCGTCGACGAGCGGGTTGCCGGCCTGCGCGGACATGCCCCAGACGAACTTCCACGGGTCGTAGTTGTCCTTGTAGGCGACCGCGAGCCCGTACTGTCCGTCCTTGGTCAGCTTCTTCGCGTGGTCGCGCAGCTCGTCCCAGGACGTCGCCGGCTTGCTGATCCCCGCCGCCTGCAACAGCTCGGTGTTGTAGACCATGACGAACGGGCGGCTGACGAAGGGCACGCCCACCTGGTTCTGCTCGTCCGGCCCCGAGATGCCCAGGGTGGCGGGCACGAACTTGTCCTTGCCCCCGACCTTGCCCCACGTCTCGTCGTCCAGCTTCACGAAGGCGCCGGTCGAGTACGCCGTCGGGGTGAGCGTGGTGCCGACCGCGTAGACGTCGGGTCCCGTACCGGAGACGACCGAGGTCTGGATCTTGGTCAGCTCGTCGTTGGCGCTGGCGAACTCCTCGAACGTCACGGAGGCGCCGGTCTGTGCCTTGAACTGCGCCGCGATCGACTGCTGCCAGGCCTTGAACTCCCGCGGGTACTGCGTGTTGGCCCCGATCAGCACGTCGAGGGTCTTGCCGTCGCCGCCCCCGCCGTCGTCCCCGCCGCAGCCGGCGAGCCCCGCCACGAGTACCAGCGCCACGGCCGCGTGCCTTGTTCTCCGGCTCATCGCCCCTCCCTCTGTTACGAGAAGGTTTCGCCCCGGGGCCGGTGGAAGGCAACGAGTTGCCATTTGTTGTCATCGATGAATTGCTGTCCGCTCCCCGGAGACCGGACACTGACCGGCATGGCCCTCCATCCCGACCGGCTGCTGCCCCCGGACCCGGCCGTGCGCGACATCGCCCGCCGCCTCTACGCCGCGGTCCGGGAGCTGCCGATCATCTCGCCGCACGGGCACGTCGACCCGCGACTGCTGCTGGACGATCTCCCGTTCACCGATCCGGCGGCGCTGTTCATCCAGCCCGACCACTACGTGACGCGGCTGCTGCACGCCGGCGGGGTGAGCCTCGACGCGCTCGGAGTGGGCGCCGGCTCCTTATCGCCTTCTTCCTCCCGCGCCGCCTGGCGGTTGTTGTGCTCGCACTGGCATCTGCTGCGGGGAACGCCGGTGCGGTACTGGCTCTCGTCGTCGCTCGAGTCCTTCTTCGGGATCACTGAGCGGCCCTCGGCTGACAACGCCGATGCTCTCTACGACCAGATCGCCGGCCAGGCGCTCCGGCCGCGAGCCGCTCTCGCCGGCTTCGGCCTTTCGTTCCTGGCGACCACGGACGACCCGGCCTCCGACCTGTCGGTTCATGACGCCCTGCAGTCCGTGGTGCGGGTGGCGCCCACCTTCCGGCCCGACCGGTATTTCCTGATCGACCAGCCCGGGTGGCCCGCGCTGGTGGCCGGCCTCGGTGACTACGAGTCCTTCGTGTCGTGGCTGTCCGAGCGCCGGCGGTACTTCATCGCACACGGCGCGGTGTCCGCCGACCACGGCCACTACGACGCCGTCGCGGTGCCGCTCTCTCTTTCCGAGGCCACCCGCATCTATCGAGCCGCGCTCACCGGTGACGTCTCGCCGTCCGAGGCAGTGGCCTTCCGGCGGCACATGATCTTCGAGTCGGCCCGGATGTCCTGCGACGACGGGCTGGTCATGACCCTGCACCCCGGCGTCTACCGCAACCACCACCCCGCCTCGCTGGCGCGCTACGGCCCGGACACCGGTCACGACATCCCGGTGGCCGCGGAATTCACCCGCGCCCTGCGGCCGCTGCTGTCCCGCTTCGGCACGCATCCCGGCTTCCACCTGCTGCTCTTCACGGTCGACCCCACGGTGTACGCCCGGGAGATCGCGCCCCTCGCCGGCTTCTACCCGTCGGTCTACGCCGGCGCGCCCTGGTGGTTCCTCGACAACCCGTCCGAGATCCGGAACTTCCAGCGCGCCGTCACCGAGACGGCCGGATTCAGCCGGCTGTCCGGCTTCATCGACGACACCCGCGCGTTCCTGTCGATCCCGGCCCGGCACGACATGTCCCGCCGCCTCGACGCGGGCCACCTCGCCGAGCTGGTCGCCGAGCACCGCCTGGACGAGGACGAGGCCCACGACACACTCCGTGCCCTCGTCGTGGACCAGCCGCGGGCGGTGTTCAAGCTGTGAGGCGGGAGGTCCCCGTGGTGCACCTGGGGCTCGGCGGACACCCGGGCGTTCAGCGCTGAGAGGGGCAGGATTCACCTGTTACGGGGCGGCATAAACTTGAACTGTTCCAGAAAAGGGCCTATGGTCGTCCGGTGCCGTCCGATCTCGCAGCGCAGCTCCGGGCGGTCTCGTTGCGCGTCACGCGGCCGCGGCTGGCGGTGCTCGCCGCGCTGCGGGACCATCCGCATGTCGACACCGACACGGTGATCGACCTGGTCCGGGCCGATCTGCCCATGGTGTCGCACCAGGCGGTGTACAACGTATTGCATGCGCTCACCGCCGCCGGTCTGGTGCGCCGCATCCAGCCCGCCGGCGCCACCGCGCGCTACGAGGCCCAGGCCGGCGACAACCATCATCACATCGTGTGCCGCTCGTGCGGCGCGATCGCCGACGTCGCGTGCGCGACCGGCCATGCCCCCTGTCTGACCGCCTCCGACGACCACGGGTTCGTGGTGGACGAGGCGGAGGTCGTCTACTGGGGCACCTGCCCCGCCTGCTCGGAAGGAATTGCATGAGCGACACCCAGGACAACGTCTCCGCCAGCGCGCAGGGCGTCGACGAGAAGGCGGCGGCCGGTTGCCCGGTCGCCCACGACTCCGTGACCTCGCACGGCAGCGAGAGCGAGAACCCGGCGATCGACTCGCCGAAGCCGCGGACCGGCGGCCGCCCGCACAGCAACCGCGACTGGTGGCCCAACTCGCTCGACCTGTCGGTGCTGCACGCCCACTCGAACAAGGGCAACCCGCTGGGTGAGGACTTCGAGTACGCGAAGGAGTTCGCGAAGCTCGACGTCGAGGCCCTCAAGCGGGACATCGCCGAGGTGCTCACCACCTCGCAGGACTGGTGGCCCGCCGACTTCGGTCACTACGGCGGCCTCATGATCCGGATGAGCTGGCACGCGGCGGGCACCTACCGCATCCAGGACGGCCGCGGTGGCGCCGGCGACGGCGGTCAGCGCTTCGCGCCGCTCAACAGCTGGCCCGACAACGCCAACCTCGACAAGGCGCGGCGCCTGCTCTGGCCGGTCAAGGCCAAGTACGGCCAGAAGATCTCGTGGGCCGACCTGCTCGTGCTCGGCGGCAACGTGGCGCTCGAGTCGATGGGCTTCAAGACGTTCGGCTTCGGCTTCGGCCGCCCCGACGTGTGGGAGCCCGAGGAGATCTTCTGGGGCCCCGAGGACACCTGGCTCGGCGACGAGCGTTACGTCTCGGACTCGACGATGGCCGAGGGCGTCGGCGCGACCGAGATGGGCCTCATCTACGTCAACCCGGAGGGTCCCCGCGGCAACGCGGACCCGCTGGCCGCGGCGCACTTCATCCGGGAGACCTTCGCCCGGATGGCGATGAACGACGAGGAGACCGTCGCGCTGATCGCCGGTGGTCACACGTTCGGCAAGACGCACGGCGCGGCGCCGGCCGACAACCACGTGGGCCCCGAGCCCGAGGCGGCGCCGATCGAGGCCCAGGGTCTCGGCTGGCTCAACACGCACGGCAGCGGCAAGGGCGGCGACACGATCACCTCCGGCCTCGAGGTCACCTGGACCGACAAGCCGACCCAGTGGAGCAACCGCTTCTTCGAGATCCTCTTCGCGTACGAGTGGGAGCTGACCACCAGTCCCGCCGGGGCCAAGCAGTGGGTCGCCAAGGACGCCGAGGAGATCATCCCCGACGCCCACGACCCGGCGCGCAAGCACAAGCCCACGATGCTCACGACCGACCTGTCGCTGCGCGTCGACCCCGCGTACGAGAAGATCTCGCGCCGTTTCCTCGAGAACCCGGACGACTTCCAGCTCGCCTTCGCCAAGGCCTGGTACAAGCTGCTGCACCGCGACATGGGTCCGGTCAGCCGCTTCCTCGGCCCGTGGGTCGCGGAGCCGCAGCTGTGGCAGGACCCGGTGCCGGCCGTCGAGGGCCCGCTGGTCAGCGACGCCGACGTGGCCGCGCTCAAGGCCAAGGTGCTCGACTCGGGCCTGACCACCGCGCAGCTGATCTCCACCGCGTGGGCGTCGGCCGCGACCTTCCGTTCCACCGACAAGCGCGGTGGCGCCAACGGTGCCCGGATCCGCCTCGAGCCGCAGCGCTCCTGGGAGGTCAACCAGCCCGAGCAGCTCGCGTCGGTGCTGAGCACCCTCGAGGGCATCCAGGGCGAGTTCAACGCCGCGGGCGGCGCGCGGATCTCGCTGGCCGACCTGATCGTGCTGGCCGGCTCGGCCGCCGTCGAGAAGGCCGCCAAGGACGGCGGCGTCGAGGTGACCGTGCCGTTCCACGCCGGTCGCACCGACGCCACCCAGGAGCAGACCGACGTCGAGTCGTTCCGCGTCCTGGAGCCGCGCGCCGACGGCTTCCGCAACTACCTGCGCCCGGGCGAGAAGACCCAGCCGGAGATCCTGCTGGTCGACCGCGCGTACATGCTGAACCTCACCGCGCCGGAGATGACCGTGCTGGTCGGCGGTCTGCGCGCGCTGGGCAACAACGTCGGCGGCAGCGCCGACGGCGTGCTGACCGACAAGCCGGGCGTGCTGACCAACGACTTCTTCGCCAACCTGCTTTCGCCGGGCACCCGGTGGGTGGCGTCGAAGACCCAGGAGCACGGGTACGAGATCCGCGACCTCGCCACCGACGAGGTCAAGTGGACCGCCACCGCGGTCGACCTCATCTTCGGCTCGAACTCCCAGCTGCGCGCCCTCGCCGAGGTCTACGCCAGCGCGGACGCCAAGGAGAAGTTCGTCAAGGACTTCGTGGCGGCCTGGGTGAAGGTCATGGACAACGACCGGTTCGACCTGGCCTGATTCCGCGTCACCTGAAAAGCCCGGCCGATCCTTGGTGATCGGCCGGGCTTTTGCCTTTGCTGGAAGTCATGACCCAGGATCCCGGCTCCCCCGGCATGCAGGCGGCCGCGCAGTTCGACGACCTCGGCCCGGCGTACGACACGTTCTCGCGCTCCCCGTTCCGGCGCTATCTGGAATTTCCGACCGTGCTGAGCCACCTCGGCGACGTGACGGGGCTGGCGGTGCTCGACGTCGGCTGCGGCAGCGGCGTCTACACGCGGATGGTGAGACAGCGCGGCGCCCGGCGGGCGGTCGGGATCGATCTGACCCCGGGCATGATCGAGCACGCCCGGGCGATCGAGGAGGCCCAGCCGCTGGGGATCGACTATCTGGCGGGCCCGCTGCCCGAGGAGCTCGACGGCGTGTTCGACGTGGTGCTCGCCGTCTACGTGCTGCCCTACGTGCCGGACCAGGCGGAGCTCGACGGCTTCTGCCTGCAGGCGGCCCGGGCACTGCGGCCGGGCGGGCGGTTGGTCGCGCTCCCGGCCAACCCCGGCCTGCGCCGGGACAAGGACTACTACGAGAGGTACGGCTTCCGCACGCACGGCGCGGCCACGGGCGCCGAGCCCGATCCGGTCACCCTGGATCTGGTCTACGACGACCTGGACGAGACGATCGCCGCGTGGACGTGGTCCACCGGGGCGTTGGAGACGGCGCTGACCCGGGCCGGTTTCACCGGGGTGACCTGGGACGGTCCGCTGGTGACCGAGGCCGGGATCGAGGCGCTGGGCAAGGCGTTCTGGAAGCCTTATCTGGACTGCCCGCACGCTCTCACGGTGCGCGCGCATCTCTGAACGGCGGAGCCCGGCCGCTCCGCGGGGGAACGGCCGGGCGCTCACGTCGTACGGGAAAATCAGATCTTGCCTGTCCCCGCGCCGGCGGTGACGGTGGCCTTGACCGTGTTGTTGGACTCGGGGGTGTAGGAGTAGGGGATCGCCGCGACGCTGGCGCCGTTGCGGACCTGCTCGGTGCCCGAGTTCACCTTGTAGTTGTTGAGCACCTTCAGGTTGCCCTCGGCCGAGTCGCCGGTCTGCGTGATCGTCGGACTGTCGACGTTCTCGAAGTAGTTGCGCTCGACGAAGACGCCCGCGTTCTCGGTGGAGGCGACGCCGTAGGACCCGATGTTGCTGTAGTAGTTGTTCAGCACGTGCACCGGGTTGCCGAAGCGCACGCGCGGGTGCCGCTGGTTGGTGCCGTCGAACCAGTTGTGCACATAGGTCACCCGCAGGTGGCCGATGTCCTGCGACCCGTTGTCGTCACTGTGCCCGAGCAGCATCGACTTGTCGTGGTCGTGCAGCTTGTTCCACGACACGGTGATGAAGTCGGAGCCGCGCTTGATGTCGATCAGCCCGTCGTAGCCGTTGGCCAGGTCGTTGTGGTCGATCCACACGTTCGTCGTGTTGGTCTGCACGTTGATCGAGTCGTCGTTCGCGTTCCGGAAGACCAGGTTGCGGATGATGACGTTCCGCACCCCGGACAGGTTGAACCCGCCGCCGGTGATCCCGGAGCCGGACCCGACCCCGATGATCGTCTTGTTCGAGGCGACGTTCAGCATGCCGGACACCGAGATCAACCCGGACACCCGCACGGTCTGCGACGTGCCCGAACTGATCGCCGACTGCAGCGCGGACGAACTGGTCACGGTGACCACGGTGCTCGCCGACCCGCCGGTGGTGCCGCCGTTGAGACTGGCGAAGCCCACCGGGCTGGACTCGGCCGCGATCGCGGTGGACTGGCCCGCGATCTGGGCACCGCCGACGGCCAGGACGGCGGCCGAGGCGGCGGCGATGACCCTTCTTCGGGACATGGACATGAGCTCTTCCTCCAAGGGGGAGCGGATGCAGGTGGACCGGCTTCGTCCGCCGCCGGTGGTGACGGCGGGACCGGCGCTGCGCCCCCGGGACCACGGAGCCTCCCCGCCGAGCACTGCCCGCGGCGGGGGGAAAGTCCTCTAGGTAAGCGCTTTCCGCACGCTAGGCCCAAACATCGAGACCTGTCAATGGAAAACGTTGTTGGCAGATCGCGGGCGCGGGGCGGCGCGGGCGCCAAGGCAGGTTGCGGGCAGGCGACGCCTCGCCGGCGCGGGGCGGCCCTCTCATGCTGAGGCGACCTTCCCCGCGCCGGGCATGGCACGCTCGGCCGGCTCCTGCGCCCGCGTGGTCTCCGGCGCGGGCGAGTCGGGCTCCGGGCGGCGGGCTATTCGGCGGGCGCGGGGGTGGTCTTCTTCGGCGCCGGGTTGGATTGCATCAGGCCGTTGAGGTAGAGCGACTCCCGGCACTGGCTCGCGGGACGGGAGTTGGCCGGGGTGCCGGGCCGGCGGCAGACCACCAGCATGCTCACCTCGGCCCCGGCGGGCACCCGGATCGGCGTCACCGAGTGGTAGTCCTGGTTGCGGAAGTTCTCCAGGGCATAGGTGACCACCGGCACCTCGTTGGCCGTGACGCGCAGGGTGCCCTCGTCGCCCTGGACGTTGTCGACGAGGAAGTCGGTGAGCAGGAACGTCTTGCGCGCGGGCACGGTGAACGACCGCTCGGCCGAGCCGCCGGTGTTGGTGCGGAACGTCACGGCGGCGGAGAACTGCTGGCCGCCCGCTGCGCCGCCCACTCCCGCGCCTGTGCCCGTACCGGAGCCGTTGCCGTTGCCGTTGGCACCGCCTTGCGTGCCGTTGCCGCCGTTGGCGCCGGTCGTGGGGGTCGGGGTGGGGTCGGGCGGCGTGGTCGCGAGCTCCTGCTCCGCGGCCTGCTGGGCGGCGACGGCCTGGGCGTCGACCGCCTCCTTGGCCGCCGATTTCACGGCCGGGCGCACCAGCCCGAACCAGAGCGCGAGGAGCAGCAGGATCAGGGCGAGCAGCGCGGCGAGCAGCTTGAGCAGCCCCGGCGAGACGACCGGGCGCTGCACGAACACGCCCTCCATGGTCAGCGGCTGGTCGTCGGTGCCGCGGACCTCGGCGGTGAACGGGTATTCGCGCGGGGCGCCCCACCAGATCCAGCGCCGCGACCGGGCGGTCAGGCGGGTCTCGGTGCGGGTGCCGTTGCCCGCGACCACGCTCGCCGGGTGCAGGGCGAAGGTCAGCTGGTCGGTGCCGTCGGCCGCGGCGAACGTGAGCTCCTCGCTCACGTTGCCGTGGTTGTCGGTGTCGATGCGGTAGCGGCCCTGCTTGTAGCCGGACTGCGAGCCCGGCTGCAGCGTGGTGGCGAGCTCGCTGAACGGCTCGACGGTGAGCGTGCCCTCCTCGACGACGGTCGCGTCGGGATGCTCGGCCGGCACGATCCGCACGCCGAAGGCCCGCTCGCCGGCCGGCACCCGCGCGGACCGCGGCGGCGCGAACGTGACCGTCACGGTGGCGCTGCCGGCCGGATAGAGCGTGATCTCCGCCGGCTCGACCACCGCCCACTCGCCCGGTTCCCCGAGGACCTCGAGGGTGTACGCCTCGACCGTGTCACTGGAGTTACGCACCGTCACGGGCACGGTGGCCGTGGAGCCAGGTGTCACGGAGAGGGAGGTGGAACCCAGTGAGGCCGATGCGCGCATGAAACCGATGTTAGGAAGCCCCGGGCGCCGTGGCAGGAGCCGTGGGGGAAGCATCCGGGGCAGAACCGCTGCCCGTCCGACCGCCCGTTAAGTCGTTGCTAAGCGGCCTCCGGACACTGGGGACCGTCGGCAAGTCAGGGGGAACGATGCAACGGACAACGGTTCATGTACAGGCTTCGGACCCGGTCACGGGTCAGGGTATGACGGCTCTGCTGAGCGCGCGACCCGAGATCCGGGTGGTGGACGAGGGCGAGCCGGCGGTCGTCACGGTGGTCGTGACCGACGGTGTGACGGAAGAGACGTTCGCACTTCTGCGCGAGCTCCGGCGAGGGCCCACGCAGACGGTCCTGGTGCCGTCGGTGATCGACGACGGGCAGCTCTCCCGGGCGGTCGAGTGCGGCATCGTCGGCGTGGTACGCCGTAGCGACGCCACCAGTGCCCGGCTGGGCCAGGTCGTGGCGGGCGCGGCTCGCGGCGAGGGCAGCGTGCCCGGCGATCTGCTGGGCCGCCTGCTCGAGCAGATGGGCCGGCTGCAGCGCGACGTCCTGCCCACGCACGGGCTCACGCTGCACGGGCTGACCACCCGGGAGACCGACGTGCTGCGGCTGGTGGCCGACGGGCTGGAGACCCGGGACATCGCGTCGAAGCTGTCCTACTCGGAGCGCACGGTCAAGAACGTGCTGCACGAGCTCACCACGCGGTTGCAGCTGCGCAACCGCGCGCATGCCGTGGCGTACGCGCTGCGGCACGACCTCATCTGAGGGCAGCCCGTCTGCCCGCAACGCTGCCCCGATGGCCGGTGTCGATCGCCGGAAGCAGAGAAATGCTGGACCTTTCCATCCTCCGTCCCGAGGTGTCGTCGTGCGTTTTCCCCGGAAGTTGCTGGCCGCTCCGCTGGCCGTGGTCGTGGCGTCGCTCACGGCCTGGGCCGTGGTGGCGGGCGACGCGGACGCCGCGCCCGGCGACCCGCCGCCCGCGGCCGACCAGCTCCGGGTGGCCTACGCGGGCACCCAGCACCGGTCCATCGGGGTGGCCGCGCTCGCCGAGCCGGCCACCAGGCCGCTCTTCGGCTCGGCCCAGCAGCACTTCGACGACGAGGCGTCCGCCCGGGGCGGCACGGTCGCGTGGGTGAGCCGCCGGGAGACGTTCCGGGCGCAGGTCTTCGTCCGGGCCGGCGACGGCCCGGTCCGGCGGATCGTCACGCCGGTCGACGACGTGGCCGGCCACCCGGTGGTCTCGGCCGACGGGTCGCGCGTGGCGTTCGCCCTGACCCGCGAGGGCGTGGGCAGCCAGCGCGACATCTGGGTGGCCGACGTGGACGGCAGCGGCGCGCCGACCCGGGTCACCGACGGCACGGGTGACAACTACTGGCCGAGCTGGTCCCCCGACGGCACCGAGATCGACTTCGAGGGCCGCCGCGACGGCGACCTGCCCAAGGTGTGGTGCGTCACGGTCGGTGACCCCGGCTCGGCACTCATCGTCACCGACGGGGGCGGCGCCGGGGCCGGCGAGCCGTCGTGGAACACCGCGGAGGGGCGGGGCGGCCTCATCGCGTACACACGGGCTCCGCAGACTCCGGACCAGCGGCGGATCCACCTCGCCAACCGCGACGGCAGCGCCGACCGCCCGATGCTCAACGAGCCGTGGGAGGGCCGCCAGCCGTCCTGGAACGCCGCGGGCACGACGGTGGCCTTCCTCAGCCGGAGCGTCGGGACGGGCGAGATCGCCCCCGACGGCATCGAGCGGGTCTACACCGCCGTGCCGCCCGACAACGGCTGCACCTGCGCCGCGATTCTGCACTCGGCGGAGGACCGGCTGCCCTCCAACCCGGGGTGGTACACGCCGCCGGGCGGCATCGAGGAGCTGCTGATCACCCGGACGACCGCGCCGGACCGCTCCACCGTGCGGCTCTCCGACATCCGTCCCGGCGCCATCGACCCGCGCGACCTCGGCGTGACGCTGGGCCGGCAGGACCCGGCCGCCGACACCGACCCCGATCTGCTCTGGGCCACGAGCAACGGCGACCCGTGGTGGTCGCGCCCGTCCTACTCCCCCGACGCCCAGCAGATCCTCGTGAGCATCTTCGAGGGCGCGGGCGCGGCCCGGGTGGCGCGGCTGTGGGTGGTCAACGCCGACGGGTCGAATCCGCAGCCGCTGGCGGTCGCCGGCCGCACCGCCACGAGCAGCGAGACGGAAGCGGTCTGGTCGCCGGACGGGACGCGGATCGCCTACTCACGCCGGGAGGCCGGGCAGCCGGCCCAGATCCGTGTCGTCGACGCGGCGACGGGCGCCGAGGTGGCAGCGCTGCCGGCGGCCGCGGAGGGCTACGGCGACACCGAGCCGGCCTGGTCGCCCGACAGCCGGGAGATCGCCTTCACCCGCGGCCAGCCGCACACCCAGAGCCCGAGCAGCCACGTGTGGGTCATCGCCGCCGACGGTACGGGCACCGCGCGCAACATCAGCGAGGCGTCCGGCTGCCAATGCCGCAGCGACTACAGTCCCGCCTTCTCGCCCGACGGCCAGCAGCTCGCCTTCGGCCGGTCGCCGGACGGCATGGTCGTCACCGACGTGCTCGGCGCCGGGTGCCGGGTTCTCGAGCCCACCGGCCGGGCCTGCGGCGACGATCTCTCCACCGAGCCGACCGTCGCGCCGCACCGGCCGGCGCAGATCGACTGGTCGCCGGACGGCAGCCGGCTGGCCTACGTGTCGCGGCGCTTCGGTGACCTCGCCTCGCCGGAATACCTGAAGACGTACGAGCTGGAGACGGACTTCCCCGACGGCCTGACCTGGGAGATCCCCGGGCGGCACATGTGGCCGGCGTGGCAGCGGGCCAACGACGTCGCCACGGCGGTCGTGCGCGAGCCGGGCCCGGTGGGCGTCGGGGAGACCGCCACGGTGGAGCTGTCCGTGACGGACAAGGGGCCCACGCCCGCGTACGGGATCCATGTCGACCTGGCCGTCCCGGACGGCGTCGAGCTGACCGGGCTGGCGGCCGCCGACGAGAGCACCACGTGCGACGTCGTGCAGCAGTCGTGCCAGCTCGGCGGGATCGGCATCGGCAACGAGCGGGTGATCCGGGCCGAGCTGACCGCGTCCGCGCCCGTGACGACCGTGCTCAGCTGGACCGTCGGCGGCTATCTGGCCGACGCGGTGCCCGGCGACAACACCGCCGAGGTGCCGCTGGTCTTCGAGGCGGCGCCGACCAGCCCGCCGCCGTCGAGCCCACCGGCCTCCAGCCCGCCGCCGTCCAGCCCGCCCCCGTCGAGCCCGCCACCCAGCAGCGCTCCCCCGACGACCGCGCCACCCACGACCACGCCGCCGACGACCACGCCGCCGGCTCCGGTTCCACGGCCGGCGACCGCGCCGGACATCCGGGTCAGCGTGGTCGTCAACCCCACGCCCACCTGGGTTGGGCACCGCACGACCGTCACCTACACGATCCGCAACGTCGGCGACGGCACGGCGACGAACGTGAGCATCCGGCCGCAGTTGCCCGCCGGCATCCCGGTCGCGAGCCGGCCGGGGGTGTGCACCACGACGACGTGCGCGCTGGGCACGTTCGCGCCGGGCACCGTGCGTACGCTGGTGTTCGTCCTCGTCCCGGGCCAGAAGATCACGACCAGCGTGCGCGGCACGATCACCGCGACCACCCTGCCCCCGCGCACGGTGCGGGCGCCGCTGCGGGTGCTGGAGCCGAAGATCGAGGCCGTCCCCGCGATGGGGCCGCCCGGGTTCGTCACGATCATCCGCGGCACCGACTTCCCGCCCGGCGTGCGCGTGCGGCTCACGTGGGACAAGGGCGTCACGCTCGCGGCCAACCCGGCCGTACCCGACGCGCGGGGGCGGTTCGACGCCCAGCTGCAGGTGTTGTTCCGCGACGAGCTCGGCCCGCGCGAGGTCATCGGCACGGGCAGCGGGTTCCGGCGGGTCACCACGGACTTCCTCGTGGTTCTGCCCGCGCAGCAGCCGCCCGGATCGGTGGTGCGCAAATGATCGACGAGGTGGACACCGCGCTGCAAGGGCTGCTGACCGGGGAGACCCTGGCGGGCACGGACATCCAGGTGGCGTTTGACGCGCCCACCAAGGACTGGGCGGCCCGGCGGACCGCTCCGACCGTCAACCTTTTCCTCTACGACATCCAGGAGGACACCGAGCTGCGGCAGCACGGCACGATGGCCGAGTACGACGCGGAGGGCGTGCTGGTGGCCGAGCACGAGCCGCCACGGTACTTCGCGTTGTCGTACCTGGTGACCGCCTGGACCAACCGGGCGCAGGACGAGCACCGCATCCTCTCCATCCTCCTGGCCGGGCTGGTGCGGCACGACGCGGTGCCGCCCGACCGGCTGGGCGGCACGCTGGCCTCGATGGAGATCCCGGTACGCCTGTCCGTGGCGATGCCGCCCGCCCGCGACCGGGGCCTGGCCGACATCTGGACCGCGGTCGGCGGCAACCTCAAGCCCTCGCTCGATCTGGTCGTGCTCGCCCCGCTCGCGGCGTCCGTGATCCGGGCCGGCGCCGTGGTCACCGACGGCATGCGGCTGCGCCTGCACGACAACGACAGCCCCGCCGACGAGACGCGGCGGCTGCGCATCGCGGGTGCCGCGGCCGATCCGGCGGCGCCGCTCGGGGCCGAGCGGGAGCGCGAGTTGCCCACGGCTCGCCGGCGCCGGGGCGGGCCGCTCCGATGAGCGCGCCGGCCACCGACGACCTGCGGGTGGACGGCCCCGGGCACTTCCGGCTGCGGCTGTCCCTCGTGGAGCTGCGCGTCCGGCAGGCCGCGGCCGCCCGGCGGTCCGTCGACCCCGACCCCGACGACCCGTTGCGCGGGCTGCACCTCTCCGCGGAGCACGTGCAACGGCTGCTCGACGATCCCGCCGCGGGTGCGCTGCCGGACCTGCGGGACGCCGCGTCCTTCACCGCCGTCGAGGAGGCGGCCGACCGGGCTGTCGAGCCGCTGCCGCTGCGCGTGCTGGCCCAGTCCTTCGGGCTGACCGCCCTCGATATCGACCTGCTGCTGGTGGCGTTGCTACCGGATCTGGACCGACGCTACGAGAAGCTCTACGGCTATCTCAACGACGACGTGACCCGGCCCCGGGCGACCGTCGGGCTCGCCCTGGAGCTGTGCGGCCTGCCGCCGGTGCTCGGCGCCGCCCGCGCCCGCCTGACCGCCGGCTGCCCGCTGGTCGACGGCGGGCTGGTGCTGCCCGAGGACGGCGACCGGCCGTTCCTCACCCGGACGCTGCGGGTGCCGGACAGGCTGATCGGGCATCTGCTGGGCGATCCGCGCCCGGATGCCCGGCTGACCGGCCTGGTGCGCGCGGTGCCCGACCCCGGCTGGCAGCCCCGGGGCACCGCCGGGCTCGCGGCCGCCCTGCGGGCCGGGCACCAGCTCTTCTACCTGCACGATCCGGGGGCGGGCTCCCCCGACGAGCTGGCCACGGCCGCGCTGCTCGCCACCGGGCGCCCGGCGTTGCGGCTCGACCTCGACGCGCTCGCCACCGATCCGGCGCCGGCCGAGGTGGTTCCGGCCGCCGTCCGCGAGGCCCGGCTGACCGGCGCGGGGCTGATCGCCGGGCCCGTCGACCCGGCCCGGCTGGGGTCGCTGCGCGGGCTGCTCGACGCCCCGGTGCCGGTGGTGCTGAGCGGGCGGTCGCGCTGGGACCCGTTCTGGGCACCGACGGCGCCGGTCCTGGTCACGGCGCCGGAGATGGGGGTGGAGCAGCGGGCGCGGTCGTGGCGGGCGGCGCTTTCCGCGTACGGGACGCCGGCCGCCGCCACGGTAGATGTCGAGCGGGAGCTGGCGCCGTACACGCTGACCGCCCCGCAGGTGCGCCGGGCCGCTGTCGTGGCGGCGCAGCAGGCGCTGGTGGCCGGGTCGGGGGTGGTCGATGCCGGGGCGTTGCGCACGGGGGTGCGTACGCAGAACGCGGCCGGACTGGAGCAGCTGGCGCGCCGGGTCGAACCGGCCGTGACCTGGGACGATCTGGTCCTGCCGGACGACGCGGCGACGCAGTTGCGTGATCTCGCCGCCCGGGTGCGGCACCGCGAGCGGGTGCTGGGCCAGTGGCGGCTGCGCCCCGGCGGCGGCCGTGGGCGCGGGGTGACCGCCCTCTTCGCGGGCGACTCCGGCACCGGCAAGACGATGTCGGCCGAGGTGATCGCCGCCGATCTGGGCCTCGACCTGTACGTCGTCGACCTCTCCACGGTCGTCGACAAATATGTCGGCCAGACCGAGAAGAATCTCGAGCGCATCTTCACCGAGGCGGCCGGCGTCAACGGCGTGCTGCTCTTCGACGAGGCCGACGCGATCTTCGGCAAGCGCTCGGAGGTGTCCGACGCGAACGACCGCTACGCCAACATGGAGAGCGCGTACCTGTTGCAGCGCATGGAGTCCTTCGACGGTGTGGCCGTCCTCACCACCAACCTGCGCGCCAATCTGGACGAGGCGTTCATCCGCCGCCTCGACGTCATCGTCGACTTCCCGGTGCCCGACCGGGCCCAGCGCCGCGCGTTGTGGGACCACTGCCTCGGCCGCGACCTGCCCCGGGCCGGCGACCTGGATCTCGACCGCTGCGCCCGGGTGTACGAGCTGTCGGGCGGCGCGATCCGGGCGTGCGCCGTGACTGCGGGCTATCTGGCGGCGGCGGACGACGGCCCGGTCACCATGGCGCATCTGATCGCCGCGGCCCAGCGCGAGTACCGCAAGCTCGGCCGCCTCCTGCCCGCCGACTGAAGGAGCCGCCATGCCCGCACATCACGAACGGCAGAGCGAGGCGAAGGACACTTCCCCCGGTACGCGGCGGCGCTCGTCGAGCCCCGGCGAGACGCCCGACCTCGCCCGGTTCTCCCGCTCGGATGCGGCCGGCCTGCAACACCTCGCGGGCAACCGGGCCGTCAGTCACCTCGTCGCGCAGCGCCGGGCGGCATTGCAAGAGCAGTCCACGGTCGAGGAGGTGACTCCCGAGCAGATCGGCGCCGTGACCCGCGGCGGCGGCAAACCGCTCGACGAGCCGATCCTGCAACGGGCCGAGGGCGCCACGGGCATGGACATGTCGCACGTCCGGGTGCACACGGGCCCGGAGGCGGCCGCTTCCGCCGCCGCGTTGCGGGCCCGGGCGTACACGGTCGGTTCCGACATCGTCGTGGGCAGCGGCGGGAGTGATCCCGAGACCTTGCTGCACGAGGCCAAGCACGTCGAGCAGCAGGCGCGCGGGGCCGTCCCGGGCCAGGCCACGTCCGGCGGCCTGCACCTGAGCCATCCCGGCGACACCGCCGAGCGGGAGGCGGCCAGCTTCGCCGCCGCGGAGATGCGCAAGCCGGCGCCGGATCCAGGTGCCGCCTTGGAGTTGCATCATCCGGAGGACGGGCATGGGCACGCGGCCGTGCAGCGGGTCGCCCAGACCGGGGAGTCCTCGACGGCGGGCGATGCCTTCGGCGAGGAGGAGATCGAGACGATCCCCGCCGCCGGCGAACCGGTCTCGTCGGGCCGTCCGGTCTCCCCCGAGGGACTCCGGGACCCCCGGCACAAGCTGAGCAACGACATCACCGCCAACACGCTCGTCCAGCCCGGCAAGGCGGGCCTCTGGGACTATGTCGCGCGGAAGTGGTCCGACATCGTCTACAGCCGGGAGCGGACCCGGCTGCGCGACGCTCTGGGACGACGGGTGATCAAGGGCAAGCCCTTCTCGGGGCGGGAGCTCACGCTCATCCAGCAGCTCTCGGGCGAGGACCCGGACTGGCTGAGGACGATCGGCATCGGCACCTACGAGGAGGCCGAGGCCCTGGCCGGCGGGCGGCATCCGGATCGGTTCCGGACGTGGATGCAGATGGCACCGGGCACACGGATCCTCGCCGCGACCATCGCGTTCAACACCCAGCGGCCGGCGCCGGGCCAGCGCGCGCCCATCAATCCGGCGTACACCCTGGGGCGTTTCATGACCACGCAGGGCCTGAAGCCCGGCGACGAAGGCCGCGCCCCGCTGGAGCAGGAGCGGGACGCGCAGATTCGCGACACCGCCGTCGACACTTTGTACCCACCGGAATCGGCCGGCGCGGTGCCGGACGCGGCCCGCACGAAGGCGGCCGCCGCGAATGTGATCCTCACCAACGTGTTGCAGGTGCTGCAGGCCGGTCTGCAGGTCCGCAACGACGGCGGCGGTTACCGGAACTACGAGGGCGACGTCATCCGCGCGCTCGCGCACGGCGGCCGGGTCAACATCCGGATCCCGGCGCTGACCGGCACCGCGAGGCCCGACGATCTGCTCGAGTACCTCGGGGTCCTGCAGGGCGGCAAGCGCAGCTCCGTCGTGGACAGACGCAGCGGCGCCACCCATTACACCGACATCGGCGAGAACAAGGCCGGGCAGCCCGGCCGGTTCGTGGAGAAGGGCGGCGGGCTGGCCGGGGCCCGCAACGTGGCCGTGAACGGCCCGGGCTACCTGGGCGAGAAGATCACCGGCGGACTGCTCAACAAGGCGGCCACCGACCGCGGCGCCACCGAGCTGATGGGCATCGACATCGCGGCCGGCGGCGTCGGCACCACGGACTGGAACGGTGACGTCGTGCTGCCCAACGGCTCGTACGGGCACATGCTGCTCGTCTGGTCCCCGCCGACCGCCCGGAAGGACGGCTCGCTGCTGGTCGGCATCGAGACGGTGGCCATGGGCGCGGACAGCCCGGTCGGCTACGTGCACGGCATGACGTCCACCGAGGCGACCGCGAACCCGGAGTCCGTGCTGCACGGTCACAAGGCCGACAAGATCGGCGAGGGCAAGACCAAGGACAACACCCGCCTGGTGGAGCTGGCCCAGGTGCGGGACGGCGACAAGGGCTGGCTCGAGGTGCTGACCGACATGAGGGACAACTGGCAGGAGCGCCTGCGGGACGCCGAGGACAAGCGGCCGCTCTACGAGGAACTCGTCGGGCCGCGGGCCACCGGCTGAGACCGGGGCCGCAGGGGCACGAGGTCTGCCCGCCCGGCAGCCCATGGGGACCTTGGCGTTCCCCTCCCCGCGAGAAAGGCTGCAAAGGTCCGTCGAACTGGCTCTGAAGGAGTGCTACATGCCGACGTACCTTTCCCCGGGCGTCTACGTGGAGGAGGCGCCGAGCGGATCACGCCCGATCGAGGGTGTCGGCACCGCCGTGACCGCGTTCGTGGGGTTCGCCGAGAAGGGGCCGTTCCACACGCCCACGCTGGTGACCAACTGGAGCCAGTACGTTCAGCTGTTCGGCGGCATGGTCGAGGGCACCTACCTCGCCAACGCCGTCTACGGCTATTTCACCAACGGCGGCGGCATCGCCTACGTGGTGCGCGTCGGTGCCCCCTCCGCCCCGAACGGCTCGTCCCGCCGGGAGATCTCCAACGGTGACGCCGCCCAGGTCGGCACGTTCCGGGCGGCCGCGCTCGGCAGCGCCGCGGGCAACGGCGAGGTCAGCGTCGAGGTCGTCGACTCCGACGCCGAGGGCGCCGGGGAGGATCGGTTCAAACTGATCGTCCGGCAGAACGGCAATGAGGTCGAAGCCTTCGAGGGCTCGTTCCGCCGCCGCGCCGACCGCAACGTGGTCGCCCAGGTCCGCGAGCACTCGAAGGTCATCACCCTCGAGGAGGCCGCCCCGGCCAACGCGCTGGCCCGGCCGGCCAACCAGTCCGTCACGCTGCCCGCCCCGGCGCCGGCCGCTGACATCGTGCCGGCCGGCCTGTCGGTCGACGAGTTCGCCGGGGACGTCGACGCCCGCTCGGGCCTCGGCGGGCTGGAGGCCATCGACGAGATCACCATGGTGGTGGCGCCCGACCTGATGGGCGCCTACCAGCAAGGCGCGCTCGGCCTCGAGGACGTCAAGGCCGCGCAGCTGGCCCTCATCGCCCACTGCGAGAACATGGGCGACCGCATGGCGATCCTCGACCCGCCGCCGGACCTCACCGCCCAGCAGGTGCGCGCCTGGCGGCAGGAGACCGCGGGCTACGACTCGAAGTTCGCCACGCTCTACTACCCCTGGGTCAAGGTCTTCGACCCGGCGGGCGGCCGCACCATCATGATGCCGCCGAGCGGTCACGTCGCCGGCCTGTGGTCGCGCACCGACACCGAGCGCGGCGTCCACAAGGCCCCGGCCAACGAGGTGCTGCGCGGCGTCGTCGACCTGCAGAACAACATCACCAAGGGCGAGCAGGACCTGCTCAACCCGATCGGCGTCAACTGCATCCGGGCCTTCCCGGGCCGCGGCGTACGCGTCTGGGGTGCCCGCACGCTCTCCTCCGACCCGGCGTGGCGCTACATCAACGTGCGCCGGCTGTTCAACTACATCGAGGAGTCGATCCTCCTCGGCACCCAGTGGATCGTCTTCGAGCCGAACGACCAGCGGCTCTGGGGCACCATCCGGCGCAACATCACCGCGTTCCTGACCGAGGAGTGGCGCAACGGCGCGCTCTTCGGGGCCACCGCCGCGGAGTCCTTCTACGTCAAGTGCGACGCCGAGACCAACCCGCCCGAGGTCATCGACCGGGGCCAGGTCATCTGCGAGATCGGGCTGTGCCCGGTCAAGCCGGCCGAGTTCGTGGTCTTCCGGCTGTCCCAGTTCTCCGACAGCACCAGCCTGGTCAACGAGTAATTTCTCCGAAAGGTAGAGGGACATGGCCGGTGGCGACACCCTTATCGTCCACAGCTTCGCCGTCGAGCTCGGCGGCATCCAGGTCGAGTATGTGCAGGAGGTCAGCGGGCTGACCTTCGAGCTCGACGCGATCGAGGTCCAGCAGGTGACCTCGACCGGCGAGCTCGTCATCCGCAAGATCCCGGGCTCCCGCAAGGGCGGCGAGTGCACGATCACCCGCGGCCTCGACAAGAGCAGCTCGTTCACCGAGTGGATCAAGAAGACGTTCGTCGGCGGCGCGGTCGAGGAGGCCCGGCAGAACATCAGCATCATCATCAACGACTCCGAGCGCAACGAGGGCCGCCGCTTCGACCTCACCAACGCCTGGGTCAACAAGTGGGAGGGCCCCAGCCTCAAGGCCGGCGACTCCACGGCCGCCACCGAGAAGGTCACCGTGGTCTACGAGGACATCACCACGTCATGAGACGCCGCGCCGTCTCCGCCGGAGATCTCGACACCCTCCTGGCAGACCAGCAGGACGAGGAAGCGGCGCCGGTCAGCCCGGCGCCGCCGCCCCGGCTGCAGACCGACTTCACGTTCACGCTCCCCCGCGGCTATGTCGACGACAACGGCACCGTCCACCGCGACGGCAGCATGCGCCTCGCCACGGCCCGCGACGAGCTGACCCCGCTGATCGACGTGCGGGTGAAGCAGAACCCGGCCTACCTGTCGGTGGTCCTGCTCAGCCTCGTCGTCACCCGCCTCGGCACCGTCACCACGATCCGCACCGAGACGATCGAGCGGCTCTTCGCCTCCGACCTGGCGTTCCTGCAGGACATGTACAGGCGGATCAACGCGGAGGGCCACACCCTCGCCGAGGTGACCTGCCCGCACTGCGACACCACCTTCGACGTCGACCTGGCAGGTGGTCGCCCGGGGGAATCGTGACGTACGGGGCCGACCGGCTGCACGAGGAGGTCGCGTACGTCGCCTACCACTTCCACTGGCCGCGCACGGAGATCATGGGCCTCACCCACGCGGACCGCGTCCGCCACGTCGAGGAGATCGCGCGGATCAACACGAGGATGAACGAGGGTCGGTAAGAGATGGCGGTATGGGACAGGCTCCGGCGGCGCCGAGTCGCGAGCTCTTCTGCTCCTTCGCCCGCGCCCGCTCCTGTCGATGCTCCGGCGGATCCCGTGACCTCCGCTCCGCGCGACCCCGGGTGGGCGTCGGTGCCGCCGCTGCGGCCGGCCCTGGCCGACAGCCCGCGCCTGCTCAGCGACGGCAACAGGTTCACGGCCCAGTTGAGCACGCAGCGCGATCCGTCCTTCCAGTCCGGGCTCGAGACCCGGCACGACGGGCCGGTCGGCGTGGTGCGCGACTTCCTGCGGCCGGCTGGTCCGGCTCGGCGTCCTGCCGCCGGGTCTCCCTTGCCCGTACGCACTCCGGTGCCGGACGTCACCGACACGCCGGCGCCTGACTCTCTCCTGCCGGTGCCGGCTGCCTCGCGTCCGGTGACGGCTCCGCGGGCGGTGACTCGGGCCCGTTCGCTGGTGTCGTCCGGGCCGGCCGAAGCGGCTCGCCGGCTGCCCGTGCGGCCGAGGCCTCCTGGCGTCCCTTCCGTTGCCGGTGCTCCGTCCACCGGGGTTGTGCAGCGCTGGGCGAGTCATCCGGCGCCCGTGGTGCCCGCTGTTGCCGGTGCCACGGGGGCACAGGTTGCGCCGTCCGACGCTGGTCAGCGGGCGATGGTCTCGCCGTCGCAGCTGGAGTCCGGCGCGCCGGACGCTGAGTCTCGCCTCGGTCGCTTGGGAGAGGGCGCTTGGCCGCCGGGCTCGGACACGTCGGCGCAGGGGGCGGCTCCTTCGGGGTCTGCTTCTGCGGGGGACGCGGCGGTCCAGCGTGCTGTTTTGCCGCGCGGGCCGGGGTCGTTGCGGGACGGCCGGCAGCGTGAGGAGACCTCTCCGGCGGTGGTGCGCAGCCGTGCTCTTGGCTTGGGTGAGCCCATGGAGGGGCCACCTGCGTCGGCCCGCTTCAGTCACCAGGACGTTGACCGGGCCCGCCGTCCGGCCACTTCGCCGCGTCCTGCCGAGCGGCGCGCCACTTCGCCGCGTCTGCCTGAGACTTCTGCTGCATCGCCGCGACCGCAGGACGCTCGAACACCTTTGCCTCGGTCGAGTGACTCGCGGGCCGCTTCGCCGCTTCCTGTCGAGGGTGGCGGCGCTTTACCTCGTTCCGCCACGCGCGGCGGGGCATCGCCGGATCTCGGTGTGCCGCTGGTGCAGCGCCGGGTCACCGAAGCGCAGGAGGCCACCCAGCCGCGTGCTACCGGCCGACCAGCGAGGTCGAGCACGACCGGAGAAGTGGGGGCTCCGCGTGCGACCGACTCGTCGGCGGGGCGGAGCACGGGTGGGCAGCCGGTTCAGCGGGCGGAATCTCCGCGCCGGGCGGGGCTGGGCGCCCCGCTGCCTGCGACTCCCTCTTCGATGTCCGAGATGCCTCCGGCGGTGTCCGCGACGGCTCCGGGGGAACTGGCCTCGTCCGCCCGGCCGCGTGTAGTCACGCCGCGGCCGGTCCTTGAGGCTGCGGCTGGGGACGTTCGCTCGGGTGAGGCGTCTACCGGCCCGGCTCAGTCCGCCGCGGTTGCCGGCCCGGTGCAGCGAGCCGTGGCCTCACTTGGCGGAGACACGTCACCTGGAGCCTCCGCTCCGGGCCCGGAGACTGTGCTGCGGGCGGGCAGTGGGCAAGGAGCGGAAACGATACAGCGGGCGGAGGAGGCACGACCTACGCAGCTCGCTCCTGCCATGGAGCCCGCGCGCTCTGGGCATTCGACGCAGCCCGCCCAGAGCCCGCAATCCGCTCGGAGCTCGGAGCCAGCCGAGACTGCGCGGCCGGCTTTGGTTCAGCAGCGCGCCCAGACAACGCAAGCTGGTCAGCCTGCTCCGATAGCGCGGACTGGTCAGGCGGGGCAGGACGGTCGGGGTGGGCGGCGTGGGAGCACAGTGCAGCGGGCGGAGGCCGGGGAGCGCCCCGTTGTGCCTCTTCGCCGTCGGCCGGAGCCGGAGCCTGTGGGTCCGGCGCGGCCTGCACCGGAGCCGGCGACCGCACCGCCCGCGACACCCACTCCGTTGACAGCACCGCCCAGCGCTCCGACTCCGTTGACAGCACCGCCCAGCGCTCCGACTCCGTTGACAGCACCGCCCAGCGCTCCGACTCCGTTGACGGCGCCGCCGAGTGCGCCGGCGCCGGTGAATCCGCGGCGTACCGATGCGCCTTTGCCGGCTGGGCCGTCGGATTCGGGCCGCTCGGTCAGTTCGGCCACCTCGGCGGGCCCGCACGTCGTGCAGCGCAGCGTCACTATGCCGGCGGTCACGTCTCGGGCTGTCACTGAGCCGGGCGTACCCCGGGCTACGGCGGCTCTGGGTGAAGCGGGGCGTCGGGAGGCGCGGGCGGCCGGACAGGGGAGCGTTGCTGCGCCTTCGGTGCCATCCGGTTCGGACGGCTCGCCCCTTGTCATGTCGGCGAGCCGCGCTACTGGAGCGCGGCCGAGCCCGGCGCCTGTGAACCCGCGGCCGGTCAGTAGTCCACCGAGGACAAGGTCCGTTCAGCGGGCTGAGGCGGCGCCGGCGACGCTTCGGACGCGTTCGGTGGATGCCGGCTCGCGTCCGGCGGTCGCGTGGCGTCCACTCGCTCAGCAGGCGAGCACGATGCCGGGCCCGGCAATTCAGCCCACGGGGACGGTTGGGCCGGCGGAAAGCGCCGGGTTCCGGTCGGTCGTTCCGCTGCAGCAGAGCGCGGCGGCGGCGACACGGCCCGCACCCATCGTCCCGATACAGAACGCGGCGGCGCCACCACGGACCGCGCCGGTTGCGCAGGGGTCGCTGAGTGCGTCGGCGCAGACTGTGCCGGTGGTGCAGCGGACAGGCGCGGCTCAGGCGCAGGGCCAGCCGCAACCGGCATCAGTGCTGCGATCCGTGGCCGCACCTCAGGCACAAGCCCAGAGCCAGCCACGACCGGCACCGGTTCTCCGGCCCGGAACCGTCGCGCGGCGCGCCGTCTCGGATGCTGCCGCCGCGTCCGGAGACAGCCAACGCGCCGCGGCACCGCCAAGAGGCAGTCAGCGCGCCGCGACATCATCCGGAGGCGGGCAGCGCGCCGGCGCGCCGGCCGGGGGCGGTCAGCGCACCGCAGCGTCGGCCGGGGGCGGTCAGCGCGCCGCATCGACGCAGCAGGCGCCGGTGACGATCGGCTCGCTGGTGGAGCAGATCGACGACTCGACGCTGACTGCGTTGCTGGGGAAGTTCAAGCGGGAGCACATCGATGCCCTGGCGCATCGGCTGAACGATCCGTTGCAGCGGATGGTGCGGGCCGACATGCGCGCCAGCCGGGAGCGGTCGGCGCGGTTGCGGGACGGCTGGCGATGACGGGGGCGGGCATCGGGGCCGGGGCTACGGACAGCACGGGGACGACGACGACGGGGACGACGAGATGAGTGACGATCCGGGGACCAGTGTTCACTTCCGGCTGCAGATCGACGGGATCGACCTCGGCGAGTGGAACAGTTGCGACGGGCTGGGCATCCAGGTGGAGCTGGAGGAGCACCAGGAGGGCGGCAACAACGATTTCGTGTGGCAGTTGCCGTCGCGGCTCGTCTATTCGAATGTCACGCTCACCCGGCCGTTGACCGACGACACCGAGAAGGTCTTCAAGTATCTGTCGAAGCTGCCGCGCATGGTGAGGCGCGGGACGGCGCAGATCGCGGCGCTCAAGCCCAATCGGGATCTGCTCGTGCAGTGGGGACTGGCCGACGTGGTGCTCGTGCGGTGGTCCGGGCCGACGTTCGATCCGAGCCGCTCGGAGGTGGCCTCGGAGAGCATCGAGCTGGCCTACCACGGCTTCTCGGAAGTGGACGACTGATGGCGACCCTCCGGAACGGTCGTGGACCGGCGGCGCCGGCCAGGACGCGGACGACTGACAGTGCTTACCGCGACGGACATCGACCGATGGCACCGGCCAAGACGTCGACGACCGGCGCCGCGCACAAGGACGGACGTGGAGCGACCTCACCGAACAGGACGGGCGCGCCGGACAGTGCGCGCCGGGATGGAGAAGGACGGCTGGTGGGGCGTACCGGGGAGGGGGTGGACGGCTGATGGCTCGGACCGGGAAGGTGGCCGCGGGGTTGCAGTTGTTCAATCCGCCGCCCGCGGGCGGGAATCAGCCGGGCGGGCCGCTCGGCGGGCCGGTGTCGTTCACGTTCAATCCGAACGAGTTGTCGCTGCGCAAGTCGGCGAACTGGATTCCGCACGTGGCGCGGTCGGCGCAGGACGTGGGCGTGGCCGAGTTCAGTGGGTCGGGGCCGCGGGAGTTGTCGCTCACCGTCTTTCTCGACGCGACCGACACGCACGACCGGTCGGTGCAGCAGCGGGTGGAGAAGCTGCTGACGACCTGTGTGCCCACGAAGGCGAGCATCGCGGCCAAGGCGCCGTCGCCACCGTGGGTGAAGTTCGTGTGGGGGCAGTTCCAGACCGTGAGTTTCTACTCGTACGTGAGCTCGGTCGACGCCACCTACAAGCTCTTCGACCCGGACGGTACGCCGCTGCGGGCGACCTGCTCGATGACGCTGACCGAGATCAGCGGGTCGACGCCGGGGCAGAACCCGACGTCGGGGTCGCTGAGTGCGCAGCGGGTGCACCGGCTCGTGGCGGGCGACACGCTGGAGATGCTGGCGTACCGGGAGTACGGCAGTCCGACGGCCTGGCGGGTCATCGCCGAGGCAAACGACATCGACGACCCCGTGCGGTTGCGCCCCGGGCGGCAGCTGCTGATCCCGGCGGTGGACGGCGCCACCGGGCTGAGCGGGGAGGGACGGGCGTGAGCGCGAAACGTCAACAACCGGCCTCGAGCGGGAAGCGCGAGCCGCACGAGGAGGGCCGGGCGTGAGCACCGAGCACATCTACAACCTGGTCATCCGCTTCCCCGGACCGCTGGAGGCCAAGTGGAACGCGGCCATGGTCGAGACGGTCGTGGAGGACAGCAGCAATCTGGCGGCCGTGGCCGAGCTGCGGTTCCGCGATCCTGACCACAAGTTCTTCACCGAGACCGGGGTGACGATCGGCAGCAAGGTCGACCTCAAGGTCAAGCCGGCCCAGCTCGCCGCGGTCGACCTGTTCGCCGGCGAGGTCGTCACGATGGAGACGCAGTTCGACGGGCACGGGTCGTTCGCGGTGGTGCGGGCGCTGGACCTGTCGCACCGGCTGATGCGGGGCCAGCGGGTGCGCAGCTTCGTGAAGCAGACGGCGTCGGTGATCGCGCGGGACCTGGTGAGCTCGGCGGGGGTGCCGGTCGGGAAGATCGACTCGTTCAGCCGGTCGTACGACATGATCACGCAGCCGAACGTCAGCGACTGGGAGTTTCTCAAGATGCTGGCCGTCGACAACGAGGCCGAGGCCGTGATGGTCGACGGGAAGTTCTTCTTCCGCAAAAGCGAACGCGCCTCCACGGGACCGGGTGCGGGGCTGACGCCCGAGCAGAGCCCCAAGGTCGTCGACATCCAGAAGAACGTCCTGGCCGTACGGTCGACCGTGACGTCGGTGGGGCAGGTGCCGCGCGTGACCGTGCGCGGCTGGGATCCCGTACGCAAGAAGGCAGTCAAGACCGAGGTCAGGACCGCACCGAGCGCCGAGCTCGACATCAGGATGAAGCCCGCGACGGCGATCGCGCCGTTCCGTAGCACCGCCGGGCTCAACATCACCGACGTGCCCTACGAGACCGACGCCGAGACCCGCACCGTGGCGAACGCCGTCGCCGCGGACGTGACGGCGGCGCTGGCCGAGCTGGAGGTCGGGGTGCGCGGGCGGCCGGAGCTGCGGGCCGGGGTGGCGATGTCGCTGCAGAAGCTGGGGCCCGACTTCGACGGCAAGTACACGATCACCTCCAGCCGGCACGTCTTCCAGCAGGCCGAGCCGTACGAGACGTGGGTCACGGTGAGCGGCCGGCAGGACCGCACGATGTACGGGCTGGCGGGCGGCACCTCGGCGCCGGTGCGCCCGGTGCGCGTGCCCGGGATGGCGATCGGCATCGTCACGGACACCAAGGTCGACGCCGATCCGCGGTCGCGCGGCCGGTCGCGGAACCGCAAGAACCAGGGCTGGGTCCGGTTGCGGTTCCCCTGGCTGACCGACGACAACGAGTACCAGACCGACTGGGTCCGCACGGTGCAGCTCGGTGGCGCCGGCGGGGGCGGCGTCTTCGTGCCCGAGATCAACGACGAGGTGCTGGTCGGCTTCGAGCAGGGGCTGCTCGACCGCCCGTACGTCATCGGGGGTCTCTACAACGGCAAGGACAATCCGTCGCGGGACCACGAGGGCGACCTGATCGACCGCACGACCGGCAAGGTGAACCGCAGGTCGATCGCCTCGCGCAGCAACGACCGCATCGAGCTGCTCGACTTCCGGCTCAAGCCGCAGGGCATCCGCCTGGCCACCGAGAAGGACCGGCTGTTCATCTTTCTCGACCGGTTCCGGGAAAAGATCGTCGTGGACAGCAAGGGCGACATCGAGATCGAGGCGATGGCCGACGTCGAGATCCGGGGGCGCGACATCAACCTGCAGGCCGGCCGCAAGCTGAGATTGAGCGCGCCGCAGGTCGAGATCGAGGGTCGCGTCGACGTGGACATCCACGCGCCGATCGTGAAGCTGAACTGAGGAGCCGACCCATGCCGCACCTGCCCGCCGCCAAGATCGGCGACCCGATCAGCCAGACCGCCAACCCGCTCATGCCCACCGGCACCGTCGGCACGCCGCCCGCGCTGGCCATGATCGCCGCGCCGCCCGTGCCGACGCGCAATCCGACGCTGGGGATCAGCACCGTACGCATCAACGGCCGCCCCGCCGCCGTGACCGGCACGCTGGTGACCTGCGCGATCGACGGCGCGGCGATCCAGCCGAACCCGCTGCTGCCGCCGGTGCCGCCGCGGATCGGGGGCCAGGTCCTGATCGGCGGCTTCCCGGCCGCCCGGATGGGCGACAAGGCGACCTGCCTGGCCGTCATCGTGCCGTCGCCGGCCGACGCCGCCCTCCCGCGCAAAGTGCTGATCGGGGGCTGAGATGGCGGAGCAGTTCATCGGCAACGGCTGGGCGTTCCCGCTGCGGGTCGACGCGACCGGCGGCATCGCCCTGGTCAGCCGGGAGAAGGAGATCGCCGAGGCCATCCGGCTGATCCTGGCCACCGCGCCGGGCGAACGCCCGATGCGCCCGGAGTTCGGCTGCGGGGTGCACGACTACGTCTTCGCGCCGGCCGACGAGAACACGGCCGGGCGCATCGCCTTCGAGGTGCGCCGCGCCCTGGACCGCTGGGAGCCGCGGATCGACGTCACCGATGTCGTGGTCGGCTTCGACGACGAGGACACCGGGGTGCTCTACATCGACGTGCGCTACGCCATCCGCGGCACCAACGACCCGCGCAACCTCGTCTTCCCGTTCTACGTCATCCCGTCGCACGACGACGCCGCCCAGGAAAGCGCCGCCTGATGCCGCTGCCCGCACCCCATCTCGACGACCGGCGCTTCCAGCAGCTGGTCGACGAGGCCAAGCGTTTCATCCAGCAGCGCGCGCCGGAGTGGAGCGACCACAACGTCTCCGACCCCGGCGTCACGCTGATCGAGGCGTTCGCGCACATGACCGACCAGCTGCTCTACCGGCTGAACAGGGTGCCCGACAAGAACTACCTGGCGTTCCTGGACCTGATCGGCGTCACGCTCTTCCCGCCCGCGCCGGCCCGCGGCGACGTGACCTTCTGGCTGTCGGGCGCCCAGGAGAACCCGGTCGTCATCCCGGCCGGCACCGAGGTGTCCACCGAGCGTACGGTCACCGACGAGGGCGTGGTCTTCACCACCGTCACCGACCTGGCGATCGTGCCCGGCGAGCTGACCCGGCTGCGCCGCCACCCGAGCGCGGGCGCCCCGGCGGACCTGCTGGACCCGGTGGCCGAGGGCCGGGACACGGCGGTGTTCCAGGAGACGCCGGCCGTGGGCGACAGCCTGCTCGTCGGGCTGTCGGCGCCCGTCCCGCACTGCGCGGTGCTGCTCGAGCTGGACAGCCGCGTCGAGGGTGTCGGCGTCGACCCGCGGCAGCCGCCGATCGTGTGGGAGGCCTGGACCGGCGACGGCTGGACCACGTGCGAGGTCGACCGGGACGAGACGGGCGGGCTCAACCGGCCCGGCGACGTGGTGCTGCACGTGCCCGGGGGCCACGCGAGTTCGGTGCAGGGCGGTCAGCAGGCGGCGTGGCTGCGGCTACGGCTGGTGGAGGCGCAGGCCGGGCAGCCGTTCTACGCGCAGTCGCCGACCGTACGGTCGCTGGTCGTGTCGACGATCGGCGGGACGGTCGCCGCCGTGCACGCCGAGACGATCACCGGGGAGCTGATCGGCGAGGCGGAGGGCGTACCCGGGCAGCGGTTTGTCGTTGCTCGTCCGCCCATCGTGGCCGACACCGTGCCGCTGCTCGTCGAGGTCGCGAGCGGGGACGGGTGGGTGCCGTGGTCCGAGGTGGACGGCTTCGGCCGCTCCGAGCCGACCGACCGGCACTTCATGGTCGAGCGCACCAGCGGCGAGATCACGCTCGGCCCGGCGGTGCGGCAGGCCGACGGCACACTGCATCAGTACGGGGCCGTGCCCGCAGCCGGCTCGCGGGTGCGCGTGCGCCAGTATCGCAGCGGGGGCGGGCGTGGCGGCAACGTGGCCCGGCGCGCGTTGTCGGTGCTGCGCAGCTCCATCCCGTACGTGAGTGTGGTCGAGAATCGCGGACCCGCGGCCGGCGGTGTCGACGGTGAGACCGTCGCGGAGGCGCGCCTGCGCGGGCCGGTGCAGCTGCGCGCCCAGGACCGGGCCGTGACCGCCGCCGACTACGAGCTGCTCGCACGGCAGGCCGCCCCCGGTGCCGCCCGGGTGCGCGCGCTGCCCGCGGGGGACGGCAGCGACGCGGGTGGCGTACGGCTGCTGGTCGTGCCGGCCGTGGCGCCGGACGAGACCGGGCGCATCCCCTTCGAGGACCTGGTCCCGAGCGACGAGATGCTCGCCACCATCGCCGCCCACCTCGACGAACGCCGCCCGATCGGCGCCCGGCTGGTCGTCGAGCCGCCGTTCTATCAGGGCGTCACGGTCGTCGCCCGGCTGCGGGCGCGCCCCGACACCTCGGCCGTGCGGCTGCGCGCCCAGGCCGAGGCCGCCCTCTATGCCTATCTCGATCCGCTGCGCGGCGGCCCCGACGGCCGGGGCTGGCCCTTCGGCCGCCCGGTCCACGCCGGCGAGGTCTTCGGCGTCCTGCAGCGGCTGCCCGGCGTCGAGGTCGTCGACGAGGTCCGCATGTTCCCCGCCGACCCGCTCACCGGCCGCCGCGGCGACGAGGTCAGCCGGCTCGACCTCGACCGGCACGCCCTCGTCTTCTCCCACCAGCACCAGGTCCGCGTGGAGGAACGATGACCACCCCGCTCCCCGCCCCCGTCGCCGAGGTCGCCGGCCGCCGCGCCGCTGTCCCCGGTCTGAGCACTCCCGACCCGCTCGGCCGCCGCCTGCCCGCCGTCTATGCCGCCGACGACCTGGCCCAGCGGCTCACCGAGGGCTTCGACACCGTGCTCGCGCCGGTGCACGCCACGCTGGACAACCTGTGGGCCTATTTCACGCCGTCGGTCGCCCCGGACGACTTCGTCGACTGGCTGGGCGAGTGGGTCGGCGCCGCCGCCGGTCGGGACTGGCCCGCTGCCCAGCGCCGGCACGCGGTCGTCAACGCGGTGGCCGGGCATCGGATCCGGGGCACGGTGCCGGGGCTGCGGGCGGCGCTGCGCGACACGTTCGGCGTCGAGGCCGAGATCGAGGAGAGCGGAGGCACGTCGTGGTCGGCCACGCCGGGCGGCCGCCTGCCCGGTCGTCCGGACGCCCATCTGCGGGTACGCATCCCGAGCGCCGATGTCACGCCGGGTCTCGCCGACCGGGTCCGCGAGTTCGTCGAGGCGAACCGGCCGGCGCACGTGCCCTGCACCGTTGAGGTGGCCGGCCGATGACACTGTGCGACAACTGTGGTTCGCCGGTGACGCCGGGGGATGCGTTCTGCGGGGTTTGCGGGGCTTATCTGGACTGGGGTGATGAGGCGTCGCCCTCGCCTGCCGCTTCTTCGTCTCCCGCGCCTTCGCCTGCCGCCACTTTGCCTCCCGCGGCCTTGCCGTCCGCGCCTCCGGTCGTTGCGCCGTCGTCTTCTGCGGCGTCGCCCCCGTCTTCTTCGCCTTCCGCTTCGCTGTCTTCCGCGTCGCCGCCTGTGGCTCCGGCCGGGGCGTCGCCTTTCTCCGTGCCGCCGGTTGCTGTGCCTTCTGCTTCCGCCTCTCCCCCGTCCGCGCCATCGGCTTCCGCGCCGCCGGCCTCCGCGCCATCGGCCTCCGCGCCATCGGCTTCCGCACCATCGGCCTCCGCGCCGCCGGCCTCCTCGCTTCCGGACAGCGGTGCGGATGCGGCTTCGGACGACGCGCCGGTGCCCGTGGCGGCGCCCGATCGGGCGAATCGGGCCGCAGCGCTCGTGGTGCCGGTGTCGGAGGCGCACGTGCGGGCCACTGTGCGTACCGAACCGCCAGCCCCGGAGAGGGCGCCCGGCGACGACCAGCCCGGAGCAGTCCAGCCGGGAAAGCCGGTGGCGCCGCGGCCGGTGCTCCGGGAGTTCACCGACAGTGACAGCGGCGGGCAGGTCGTCTGCCCGGTGTGCGGCACCGCGAACCCGGCCGGGCGCTCATTCTGCCGGCAGTGCGGCAACTCACTGGTCGCGGCGGCGCCGGCGGCTCGGGCGCGGCGGCGGTTCACGGTTCGGTGGCCGCGGCGCTGGTCGTGGCTGCGGCGGCTGCTCGCGATGCTCCTGATCATGGCGCTGGCCGCGGCGGCGGCGTGGGCGGCGATCACCTACGGTCCACGCGGGGTCGACGCCGTCCGCGACCGGCTCGCCAAACCCGTGCTGACCACGCCGGACGGGGTGGCCGCGTCGAGCTCCGCGAAGGGACACGAGCCGGAGCTGGTTTCCGACGGACTGAACAACCGCTTCTGGTCGCCGGCGCTCGGCAAGGGCGCCGGACAATGGGTGGAGCTGACCTACGACCAGCCGATCCGCATCCTCAACGTCATCATCAGTGGCGGCGTGTCGCCGGAGCAGGACGACTATTTGAAGCAGGGTCGCCCGGCCGCCGTCCAATTGTCGGCGTGGACCGCGGAAGGGGTGCGCAAAGACAAGCAGGTGCTGCTCGCCGACCGGGCCGGGCCGCAGACGTTCGTCTTCACCGCGGGCGGCACGAAGCGGCTGCGCGTGACGATCGTCTCCGGCTACGCGCTGGGCAAGGGCCGGGCGCCGGCCGTGGCCGAGATCGAGGTGTTCCGCCGACCGTGACGCCCGTGGAGGAGGCCATCGGAACCCGGACGCGCCCGCGCCGAGCCCCGCGGTCACGCCGGACGGCCGTCAAGGGCAACTCGAGCCGGACCGCGCGGGCATTCGGCGCGACCGTTGAGGGCAACTCGAGCCGGACCACGCGAACAAGCGCGGCGGCGGTTGGGGGCAGCTCAAGCCGGACCACACGGGCAAGCGGCGTGACCGTCGAGGGCAAGCCGGGCTGGGCCATGCGGGCAGGCGGGGTGGCCGTCGTGGGCAAGCCGGGCCGGACCAGGCGGGCAAGCGGAGCGGGAGTGGAGGGCAACTTGCGCCGGGCCACGCGGGCAAGCGAGGCGGCCGTCGCGGGCAGGCCGGGCCGGGCGGCGGGGTCAGGCGGCGCGGCTGGTGAGGGCGGCTCGGGCGGCGGCGACGTCGAGGTCGCGGAGGACGCGGTCGTAGCGCAGGCGGGAGTGGGCGGCGGCCGCGTGGTCGCCGGCGCGTTGCTGGGCGGCGATGAGGAGGCGCCAGCCGGCGTCGTCGTGGCCGTCGAGTTCGAGGGCGCGCCGGGCGGCGGTGGCTGCGGCGGCGGGGCGGCCGCGGTCGAGTTCCAGCCCGGCGAGCAGCCCGGCGGCGGTGGTGGCCTGGGCCCGGTAGCGGTCGCGCTCGGCGACCACCCAGGTGGCCGGGCCGTCCTCGGGCAGCAGGTCGCCGTCGTAGTGCTGCAGGGCGGTGCGCAGCAGTCCCGTCGCCGTGGCGGTGCGACCGTCGGCGGCGGCTCGCTTGCCCGCGCGGTAGTTCTCGGTGAAGGCGGTCACGTCGCTCTGGTCCGGCGAGCCGACGGCCAGTCGGTAGGACTCCCCACTGCGGACGATGTAACGCGACGCGCCTCGGGCGACGCCCGGCTCGAGGAAGGTGCGCAGGGTGGAGACGGCGACGTGGAGGCTGTTGACCGCGGTGGACTCGGCGAGGTCCGGCCACAGCGTGTCGATGATCTGCTCGCGGTGCACGGACCGGTCGCCGGCGGCGGCCAGATAGCGGAGCAGGGCGCGGCTGCGCGGGCGGACGGCGGCGAGGTCGAGCTCGTGGCCGTCGTCCTCGACCCGGAAGCCGCCGAAGCAGTACCAGCGCAGCGTCATCGTCCTTCTCCCTCTCGATGCGGCGGGCCCGTCGTGGAGCTCGACGCGGCGGAACCCTGGTGGAGCCGTTCGCCGGGGGGAGAAAACGGGCGCGGAAGGGCAGCCCGGCAAGTGTCGATGATCGGGGAGGGACAATGGTAGGCGTCAGTTCGGGGACATAGTCGGCAGCAGGGAGGCCCCATGCCCGCAGAGACGCCTGGTGAGCTGACCGTTCTCCGCTGGCCGGTCACCGACGAGACGCTGCTCACGCGGGTGCCGCTGCCGGTGGTCGTGCTGCCCCGGGGCGTGACGGCGGATCCACTGGCCCTGGTCGCGGCGGGGGCCCGGGCGGTGGTGGCCGGCGACGACGAGCTGGGGGCGGCGCGGGAGGCGGTGCTGGCCGGGGGCTCGTACCTGTCGCCTTCGATCTTGTCCAGGCTGGACGCGACCGCCGCGCCGGCCCCGCGGCTGGGCCCGCGCGAGGTGGAGACGTTGCGCTACATCGTGGCGGGGCTCACCCACCGGCAGACGGCGCGCCAGCTGGGCGTGACGGAGGAGACGGTCAACACGTACGCGAAAAGGCTCCGCCGCAAGCTCGGCGCCGCCAACAAGGCCGAGCTGACCCGCAAGGCCGCGGAGCTGGGTTATCTGCCGATGTGACTTCGGTCTTGCCGGTGATGTTGCCTCGTGCCTCCGGTCGCGGCGCGGTTGACTCGATCTCGGGGGAAGCACGGGAGGCCGGCATGGAGCTGTGGGCGGTGGTCGCCGATCCGCTGGCGCAGCGAGGCATGCGTCAGCTGGCCGGTGAGCTCGACAACGTCAGGACCTGCGTGGTGGTTGACTCGGCCGCGGCCGTGACCGGGTCACCCGACGTGGTGGTGCTCGTGGGCCAGTCGCCCACGGCGATGCGGCTGCTGGCCGGCCGCTTCGCCACGGTGGCGATGGTCCCGGACGCCGCCCCGGAGCAGGTCCAGGCCGCATGGCGAGCCGGGGTGCGCGCGGTGGTGAGCACGTCCGCGGAGACGGCCGAGGTGCGGATGGCGCTGCGGGTGGCCCGCGCCGGCGGTGGCTACCTGTGCCGGCGACTGTCCGCCCGGCTGCGCACCGAGCACGCGACGGCCACGCCCGGCACGGTGCTCAACCGGCGCGAGCGCGAGACCCTCGACTTCATCGCGCAGGGGCTCACCCACGCCCAGACGGCCCGCCTGCTGGGCGTCTCGGAGGCGACCGTCCACTCCTACGTGACCCGGCTGCGGGGCAAGCTGACCGCCGGCAACACCGCCGACCTGACCCGCCGCGCCCTCACCATGCGCCTGACTCACCCGGCGCCGGCGCCTCGCTGACCCGCCCCCGGACGAGCACCACCGAGCCCGCCGTCGTCGCCACGTCGCGCCTGTGTGGGATGACCAGCAACGTGCCCGGCTTCGGCGCCCCGCTGACCCGGCTCCGGACCAGCGCCACCGAGCCCGGCCTCCTCGCGGCCCCGGTCGGCCAAGCGGTCGCGGAGGCGCTGCACCTCGAGCAACCCGGCGCTGAAGCCGGCCGCCGAGAAGAACGCGGCCGCCCGATCCAGATGCACCGCGGCCACGTCGAGCGGACCCGAAGCCGCCAGGGCAGACGACCCGTCGAGCGCGATCTCCGCCAGCGTCAGATGCGCCGTCCCCGAGTCGCCCGCGTCATCGCCAGCCGCGAAATCGGCGAGCGCGGCCTCGAGCGTCTCCTCCGCGCGCTCCGGCTCCCCGAGCCCCACCAGCACCAACCCGAGCTGCACGCGCAGATAACCCCGTACCGGAAAACCGGGCAACCGCACCGCCAGCCCGTCCCAGTCCGCCAGCGCCGCCGTGAGCACGTCGTGCGCGGCGGCCAGATCACCCCGCGAGCGCAGCAGCTCCGCTCGCGCCCGGGCCACGACCACCCCCGCGAGCCGGTCTCCCGACGCGGCGAAGATGTCGCGCGCCTGCGCCAGCCGGTCCATCGCGCCGTCGAGGTCGCCGCGCGTGGCCAGCACCGCGCCGAGATAACGCAGGGCCCACCCCTCGCTCGTACGGTCGCCGGCCGCCCGCGCGAGCCGCAGCGCCGTGACATGGTGCGGGTACGCCTGCGCCGGCCTGTTCCCGACCATCCGCAGCGCCCAGCCCAGATTGTTCTCCTGGCGCGACTCCGCCGCCACGTCACCGAGCGCCCGGGCCGCGTGCACCGCCAGGTGGAAGAACTCGGACCACGGCAGCGCGCCGTGGCGCCGATCCGAGTACCAGTAAAGATCCCGCGCCGCCGTCAGCACCTCCCGATAGCGTCCCCGGGCCGCGGCGTGCCGGACCGCCCACCACAGGGCCGCGCGCGTGTCGTCCAGCCAGGCCAGGGCCTCGGCCGCGGCCGGGAAGACGCCCGTGGGCCGGGACGGCTCGGGTTCCAGCCAGGCGCCCGCGTCGGAGCAGCGGCCGAGCAGGTGACGGGCGAGCCGGTCCTGGGCGGCGAGGCGCTCGGCCGGATCGTCCTCGGTCTCGGAGCGGCCGGCCGCGAAGAGCGCCAGCAGGTCGTGCCACGCGAACTGCCCGGCGACCTGGGCCGGGTCGAGCAGGCCGGCGTCGACGAGGGTGTCCAGGTGCCGCTCGGCGGTGACCTCGCCGGTGCCGGTCAGGGCGGCCACCAGCGGGACCGGCCAGGCGGGCAGGGGCGCGACCGAAAGCAGGCGCAGGGTGCGGCGGGCGGGCTCGTCGAGCAGCCGGTAGGACAGCTCGAACGCGCTGCGCACGCCCAGGTCGCCCACGTGCAGCTGGTCGAGGCGGTGCTGCTCGTCGCGGAGCCGTTCGGCCAGCGACTGGACGCTCCACTCCGGACGGACGGCGAGCCGGTTGGCCGCGACGCGCAGCGCCAGGGGCAGCCCGCCGCAGAGCCGGGCCAGCTCGGTGGCGGCGGCCGGCTCGAGGCTGATGCGGTCGGCGCCGACGGCCCGGGAGAGCAGGCCGTAGGACTCCTGCGCGCTGAGCACGCCGAGCACGATCCGCTCGGCCGCGGACAGGCCACCGAGGGGGTTGCGGCTGGTGATCAGCGTCAGCCAGCCGGACCCCGCGGGCAACAGCGGGCGTACGTGGGCCTCGTCACGCGCATTGTCGAGCACCAGCAGCCCGCGCCCGCCGCCCGTCAGCGCCCGGTAGGCGGCCATCCGCTCGTCCGCGGCCTCGGGCATCCGGGCGACGCCGAGCGCGGCGAGCACCTGGCTGAGGGCGTCGGTGGTGGACGTGGGCTCGTCGTCCATGCCCCGGAGGCTGACGAAGAACACGCCGGCCGGGAACCGCGCGGCGAGCCGGTGGGCGGCCCGGACGGCCAGGCTGGTCTTGCCGATGCCGGGCGGCCCGGCGATGACGACCCACGGGGTGCCGTCGCCGTCGGCCCGCGCGGTGATCTGGCGCAGCGGCTCCGCCCGGCCCGCGAAGTCGGGCAGGTCGGCCGGCAGCGACACGACCGACGGGGGCGCCGGCGGCTCCGGCGCGGCGGGCCGGCGGGTGCCGAGCAGCCGGCTGCGCTCGGGCCCGGTCAGCCGCAGCTCGTCGGCGAGCTGCAGCAGGGTGTGCCGCCGGGGCCGGGAGACCGAGCCGAGCTCGAGATTGCGCACGGTGCGCACCGCGACACCGGCCCGGCCGGCCAGCTCCTCCTGGGTGAGACCGGCCGCCAGCCGGTGACGGCGCAGCAGATCCGCGACAACTGTCACCTTGCGGATGATGGCACAGGATTCTGGGATAACCACCCGAAGTCACCTTGCCGACATCGTCGATCACCTTGCTGTATCCCGCACCGCCGGGCTGAGCAGCAGCGGCGGGTTGCATCGACGAGTGTGAAACTTATCATGAGCCGATCGGCCGGACCCCGCGCTATTCGCGCGTGGTCCGCAGCCACGCAGCCAGCGCCGGCGCGTCGCCCATCGGCAGGTTCTCGAGCTTGACGCCCTCGCCGAGCGCCTTGAAGAGCAGGCCGGCCTCCTGCACGGTGAGTCCGGCGATCCGCAGGTACGGGTCGTTGCTCGCGATGCCGCCCGCGTTGAGCCCCGCCCCGACGGCGCCGAAGAGCCCGCCCATCATCTTCCCGAGGTTGACCTTCCCGATCGTGACCCCGCTGCGCAGCCCCTCCGCGAAGAGCATCTTGTACGCCTCACTGCCGAAGTCCCCGAGCGCGGTGCCCCCGGCGAGCCCGGCCGAGACGGCGTTCCAGATCGTGGCGTTGCCCCCGGCGTTCGCCACCCTGATGCCGTGCGCCTGCAGAATCGGCGCGGCGACCGAGATGAACGCGCCGGCCATCTTGAGATAGTCGCCGTCCTTGAAGCCGGCCAGCACCCCGTCCTTCGCCGCGGTCTCGGGCTTCCACGCCTCGCCGGCGCCCTTGATGCCCAGCCCCACGCCCTGCGTGTAGAGGCCACCGATCCGCGCCCCGACGGACGGCTGCCCGCCCATGCCCCCGGCGTTCGCCCAGATGCCCGCGGCGGTCACCACACCGGCCAGCATCTTGCCCCAGTTGACGGTCGACTTGTCCCGCGACTCGGCCCACTTGGCCGCCTCACTGATCGCGTCGCCGACGGCCGACGCGCTCGCCATCCCGACGCCCCCGGCCGGGAGCACGCCCGTCGGCTGCTGCCGCATCTGCAGATCGATGACCCGCTGATTGATGGCAGGCCCGGCCTCCGCGACAAGCGCGCCGACACCTTTGGGTACGTCCCCCCGCAGCGACTTCTTGCCCAAAGTCTCCGCCGTGGGCTGCTCCTCGACCTCCCGCGGCGTCCGCAGCTCCCGCTGCTCGTCCTCCGTCTGCGCCGGCAACGGAATCTGGTCGGCGGCAACGGGCGACGGCACCGGCTCCTGGCCCACCGCCGGCGGCGCCGCGAGTGGGTCCTGGTGCACCGCCGGGGCTTGCAGCTCGGGCCGTTTCCACCAGGCGTCCACGTCCGAGACCGGGTATGCCGGACGCGCCCACCAGGCTTTCACATCCGAGACCGGGTAGGCCGGCTGCTCCCGGAGACTCTCCGGCACCGTCACGGAAACCTCGGGAAACGAGTCGAGCCCGAGCGCCGACACCGGCAACGGCGCCACCTGCTCAAGCGCCGCCGACGCCGAGGAAGAGGACGAGGAAGCCCCGTCGACCGGCGCCCGCTGAGCGGCAACCAACCGCCCCACGGCGGCATTGCCGATCTGCCGCTGCAACGCCAGCACCGCCCCGGCGCCGCCCGCCTGCCGCTCGCGCGCGGCCGCCCCGGACCGGCGCGGCCGATCCGCCGTACGCTCCACTCTGGACCGAGTCACCGCCGCAGGCTACGACCCCCGCGTGAACGCCGGCCGACCCTGCCCTGAACGCCGCGTACCCCCGACCCGACGCCGCCCGCTGAGCTGCGGATACGTACACTTCCCGGGTTCAGACGGGGGAGGATCACCATGTACGACCAGCAGCCGCCCAGCGCCATCGCCCTGACCGCCAAGTACCACTGGATGGCGTTCATGCTGGCCCTGTTCCGGCCGTTCCTGGCGATCAACGGGCACCCGGTCCCGGCGGGCTGGGGCCGCACGGTCGTGCCGGTGCCACCCGGTCAGTACCAGGTCCACGTCCACGTGCCCTACCTCATTCCACCCCGCATCGGTACGGCCGACACGCTCGTTCCCGTGCACCCCGGCCAGACGGTCGAGGTCGAGTACCGCGCGCCCGTGATCGGCTGGCTCGGCGGCTCGATCGGCCCGGCGCCCCAGCGCTACCGGGGCGTGGGCGCCGCGATCGCGCTCACGCTGGTCCCGCTGCTCCTGCTGTGCTGCATCGGCGGGGCGATCGGCCTGATCAACCTGACCGGCAACGACCCGGTGGCGGCCCCCGCCCCGACCTTCGAGCCGCTGCCGACCCGTTCCCTCGCGCCGCCGTCCTCACCGGCCCCCACGTCACCGGGCCCCACGTCACCGGGCGCCACCCTCCGCCCGGCGCCTGCCCGTACCCTGGTCGGCCCGTCCTACGCGGCCGGCGAGAAGACGTACACGATGGCCCTGTCCGGCGTCCCGTTCGCCTTCCGGACCCCGCCCACCTGGGGCTGCATGGCCGGCCGCACGGACATCGACGACGCCAAGGGCTGGGTCTGCGTCGACGAGGGCGACCCCTTCGACGCGAGCGCCCCCGCCCCCGACCGCGGCAAGCGTCTCCAACTCCTGCTGCGCCCGTGCCCCGCCCCGTGCGGCACAACCGAACGCGACCGCCTCAGCGCCGACTGGTTCGGCCAGGACGCTGTGCCCACCCTCCTGGGCGCCCGCACCCAGTACATCCAGGGCACCGACAGCCAGGGCCGCTACACCCTCGGCATGAGCCACTTCTTCCCCGCCACCGGCACCCCGAAGTGGCAGGTCGCGGTCGGCACCTACAGCCAGCCGGCCACCAAGGCCGTCGTCCAGAAGATGGTCAACGACATCCTCACCCAGGCCGGCTGACGGGGCTCGAGAAGGACGACTGAGCCGTCCCGTTCGAGGTCAACACGCCGTAGGGTGCGGGAATGGACAAACTCACCCGGTTGACCGGTCTCGTCGCGGACGTCGCGCTGGGGCTGCCGGTGACGGCGGCCCCCTACGAGGTCCGGGAGGGGGTCGCCGTGCCCATGCCGGACGGCGTCACCCTGCTCGGTGACCACTACCGTCCCGCCGGGGCGGGCGGGCCGCTGCCCGTGGTGCTCGTCCGCCTGCCGTACGGGCGGGCGGGCGCCTTCAAGCAGATGTTCGCCCTGCCCCTGGCCCGCCGCGGCTTCCAGGTGTTCGTGCAGGCCACGCGGGGGACGTTCGGGTCGGGCGGGCAGTTCCGGCCGTTCACGACCGAGCGTGACGACGGGCTGGCCACCCTCGCGTGGCTGCGGGAACAGCCGTGGTGCGACGGGCGGGTCGCGATGACCGGGGGCAGCTATTTCGGGCACACCCAGTGGGCCCTGGCGCCGTACGCGGATCCGCCGCTGGTCTGTGTCTCCCCGCACATCACCTCCGCGAACGTCACCGACCGGCTGTTCTACGAGCACGGCGTGCCGCAGATCCACACGGCGCTGAGCTGGTCGGCGCAGATCGGCCGGCAGGAGGCGCCCGCCCTGCTCGGGGCGCTGCCGGACCCGCGGGTGCGGCGGCGGGTGCGGAAGGCGCTGCGGCAGCTGCCGTTGCAGGCGGCCGACGTCCAGGTCGCCGGGGCGCCGGTGCCGTTCTGGCGCGACTTCGTCGGGCACGCGGCGCCGGGCGACACGTTCTGGGAGCAGGCCGACCACGACGGCGCCGACCTGAGCCGGATGCCGCCGGTCAGCACGGTCACCGGCTGGTGGGACCTCTTCCTGGCCGGCAACCTCGCCGACTTCACGGCCCTGCGCGCGGCCGGGGTGGAGGCGCGGCTCGTGGTCGGGCCGTGGCTGCACGGGGAGCCGGGTGAGCTGCGGGCGGTGGCGAAGACCGATGCCGCCTGGCTCGACCATCACCTCAACGGCGGACCGGCCCCGGAGGGCGCCCGGGTGCGCGTGAAGCTGCAGCAGACCAGCAAGTGGCTGGAGTTCGACGAGTGGCCGCCTCCCGAGGCGCGGCCCCGGCAGCTGCGGTTGCGCAAGGAGGGGGCGTCGAGCGGGTTCACGTACGACCCGGCCGACCCCACGCCCACGGTCGGCGGGCCGTTGCTGCAGCCGCCGGGCAAGCAGGCCGACAACCGGGAGATCGAGGCCCGCGACGACGTGCTGGTCTTCACCGGTCCGGCGCTGAGCGAGCCGCTCGACGCCGTCGGGCCGGTGCGGGCGACGATCCACGTGCGCACCGAGCTGCCGTACGCCGATGTGTTCGTCCGGGTCTGCGACGTCGACGAGAAGGGCGTCTCCCGCAACGTCACCGACGGGATCCAGCGGCTGGATCCCGGGCACCACACCGCGGACGAGGTCAGGGCGGTGGAGGTCGAGCTGTTCCCGACCGGTTACCGCTTCCGGCCCGGCCACCGGGTGCGGGTGCAGGTCAGCGGCGGCGCCTTCCCCCGGTACGCCCGGAACATGGGCACCGGCGAGCCGTTCGGCGCCGCCACGGCCGGGCGTACCAATCGCTTCGAGGTCTTCCACGACGACGCGCATCCGTCGTCCGTGGAATTCACTGTCATCTGAGATAGGCGGCCAGCGGGAGGTTCTGCTCGCGCAGGGCCGTGGCGACCAGACCGGCGATCTGCCGGGCGCCCGCCGCCTCGAAATGGGTGTGGTCATTGCAGAAGAACGCGCCGACCGCGCCGGACGTGTAGTCGCCGTTGTTCGGGCACAGCCGCAGCGAGTTGTAGAGAGCGACGCTGCGGCTGTGCAGGTCGACCACCGGTACGCCGTTCGCGGCGGCTGCGTTCCTCGTCTCGGTGAGGAAGCCGCGGTTGCCGACGGCGGTGCTGCCGCTGCACGTGATGGCCGCGACCGGGGTGAAGAAGATCGGGTTGACGCCCCGGGACTTGGCCGCCTGGGCCATGACACCGAGCAGCTCCTGGAAGCGGGCCGAGCCGACGTGACGTGGGCAGCTCGTGTCGCCGTCGTTGATGCCGAACTGGACGAGCAGGTGGTCGCCGGCCTTCATGCCCGTGAGCATGGCCGTCCAGCGGGAGCTGTAGGCGGTCGAGCTGAGCACGCATTCGCCGGCGCTGTTCTTGGTGCCGGTGACATTGCCCTCGTACAGCCAGGTCTGGATGCTGCGGCCGCCGACCGCGCTGTTCTGCACGGTCGCGTCGGCGGTGAGGAACTGGGTGATCTGGCTGCCCCAGCCGATCGGGCAATTACTGGCGTTCATCATCGTCGAGTCGCCGGCCATCCACACCTTGGTCGAGGCGGCGGCCGCGCACGACGGCGAGACGGTCTGGGTGACGGCCACGCTCCCGACGAGGAGCAGCAGCAGGGTCAGCAGTCTCATCACAGCGCTCCTAGGGGGTGCTTCGTGGGCCAGGGCGAGTCGCCGGCGAGGTCCAGGTTTCGTCTCGCAAGTGGGGCGGATGGGTCGATACCGGTGTTGTATCGGCGCATTCGCACCGCGCCGCGAGACGGAAGCTGGGCCCGGCGGCGGCCGTCCTGGTTCACGAAACACCCCCTACCAGAGGGGCCAGCCGGTCGGCGATCGCCGCGTGGCCTTTGTCGTTGGGGTGCACGGAGTCGCTCAGCCCGTCGGCCGGGAGCCAGCCCGTGGTGTCGACGTAGCGCACCTTGGCGTCGCCCGCAGCCGTGCGCGCTTGCACGGCGGCTTGCGTCTCCGCGGCGTACCGGCCGATGAAGGTCCGGAGCGCGATCAGCGTGGCGTTGGGGAACTTGCCCCGCAGCTGCTGCAGGAACGTCGTGTACTTGGCCTGGAAGGCCGCGCCCGTGACGCCGTGGCTCTTGTCGTTGGTGCCGAGGTTGATCACGACCGCCGCCGGGGTGTAGCGGCTGAAGGTCCACTGGTCGGTGCCGACCTGGCCGCCGCTGGACAACCAGTAACGGGTCTCGTGCGCCCAGCAGCCGTCCGCGGTCTCGGCGAGGCACATGCCGCCGATGGCGATCTGCGTGTGGTCGAGGCCGAGCCGCTCGCCGGTCACGAAGCCGTAGCCGGTGACGGCCAGCTTGCTGCTGGTCTGACCGGCGGTGATCGAGTCGCCGACGAATTCGACGAGCTTCGTGCGCGCGGGCGCCCGGAAGGTGGCGGCGCCGGCATCCAGCACCAGACCCTGAAAGACCGCATCCCCCGTGTACGAGCCGGCGACCTGCCGATAGGTGACGACGAGGGTGTGGTTCCCGGCGGCCAGCGCGGTGGGCGTGAGATTCACCGTCCCGGACACATTGGTGTACGCGGTGAAGGCGCCACCGTCGATGCTGGCCCACAGCGTTACGGTGTTGCGCTGCTTGAGTTTCACGGTCCGGCCGGTGAAGCCGGTCCGCAGGTAGGCCCCGGCCCAGTAGGGCACGTAGGCGACGCTGTTCGTGGTGTTCCAGCGCCCGGTGAAGCTGATGTTGGGGTCCGACGGGGAGCCGTCACCGGTCGCCGCGGCGGCCGGTGTCGCGTTCGTCAGCCCCGCGACGCTCAGCACGAGCGCCGCCGTGACGGTCAGGACGATGCGCCTCATGACTGCGCACGCTAACATCGAAGTCCATCAATGTCACGGGAGGTACGGATCGAGCTCCCGCGCCGCGTCCCGATGCCGGTCGGCCCGCACCGCGTCGCCCAGCGCGGCGTGGTCGGCGGCCAGTCCCGCGTGCGCGAGGGCCTGCTCGTCGCGCCAGTTGCCGTCGCGGGCGGCACTCAGCGCGGCGGTGTGGTGGGCAACCGCCTCCCGAGGCCGCCCCGCCGCCCGGGCCGCGTCGCCGAGCCCGGTCAGCGCCGCGGCCACGAACCGCTGCTCCCCCAGCTCCCGCGCCCGGTCGAGGGCCCGGCGATGGTGGTCGGCCGCGGCGGCCTGGTCGCCCTGCCGGGACAGGATCGCCCCGACGGCGTTCAGCGCCACCGCCTGCGTCGTCAGGTGACCGACGGCGCGGGCGTGCCGCATGGCCTCCCGCTGGCTGGCGAGCGCCGGCTCGAGCAGGCCCAAATCGGCCTGCGTGTGACCGAGGTTGTGCAGGGCGACGCAGATGCCGGAGACGTCGCCGGCCTCCCGGAAGGTCCGCAGCGCGTACTCGTGGAAGGCGACCGCCTGCCGGCGCCGGCCCATGCGGCGCAACGCGTTGCCCATGGAGGTCATCGCGCCGGCGATGCCGTTGCGGTAGTCCTGGCGCCGGAAGACGGCCAGCGCCCGGGCGTAGTAGTCCGACGCCGACTGGTACTCGCAGCGCGCCTTCCGGACGTCGCCCAGATAGCAGAGCATCCGGCCCTCGTTGACCGCGTCGCCGTGCTCCCGGAGCAGCACGAGCGTGGTCTCCTCGTGCCGCACGCCGATCTCGGTCCGGCCCAGGTGCAGGTTGAGGATCGCCAGCGCCTGCTCGAGCCGGGCCACGGCCATGGTGTCCCCGGCCGCCCGCGCGGCGCGCAGCCCGAGCTCGCACATCGTCAGCCCGTCGGCGTAGCGGCCGGACAGCAGATAGTCCTGCACGACGGCGGGCAGCCGGGCGGCGATCCCGGGCGGGTCGTTGCCGGCCGTGCGCGCGGTGACGGCCAGCAGCGTGGACAGCTCCCGGTCGAACCAGGCCAGCGCGTCCGGCCGGTCCGCCAGCGGGGGCAGCACCGTGCCGGACGGCTCCACGGCCGGCGCCCGCCCGCCGAAGGAGTGGTAGAGCGTCCGCGCCGCCACGGCCGCGGCCGCGAGGTAGTGGTGGTAGAGACGCCGCAGATCGGCGGCGGCTTCGTCGTCGCTCAGCAGACCATGGGCGTACGCCCGGAGCAGATCGTGCATCCCGAAGCGCCCGCCGGGCTCCCGCCGGACCAGATGCGCCCGCGCGAGCTCGTCCAGCGCCCGGTGCGTGCCGGTGAGGTCGCCGCCGGTCAGCGCCGCGGCGGCGTACCCGTCGAAGTCCGCGCCCGGGTGCCGCCCGAGCAGCGCGAACAGTCGCACGGCGGGCTCGCTCAGGTGGTGCATCGACCACGAGAAGACCGCTCGCACCGCCGAGTACGGGTCGCCGCCCGGGTCGAGCCGGTCGAGCCGGTCCTGCTCCCCGGCCAGTTCGGCGATCAACCCCGACAACGGCTCCCCCGTACGCGACAGCGCCAGCTCGGCGGCCACCCGCAACGCCAGCGGCAACCGGGCGCACAGGACCGCCAGCTCGCTCAGCTCGGCGACCGGCCCGGCCCCGAGGAGCGCGGTGAGCAGCGCGATCGCGTCGGCATGCGGCAACAGGTCGAGGTCGAGCCGGCGGGCGCCGTCGCGCGCCACGAGCCCGCCGAGACTGTCCCGGCTGGTGATCAGCACCAGGCAGCCCGGCGCCCCGGGCAGCAGCGGCCGCAGCTGGCCCACCGTCGCCGCGTTGTCGAGCACTATCAGCATGCGGCGGCCGCTGAGGCGCGTACGGAAATCGGCCGCGAGCCGCTCGGTCTCCACCGGGATGTCCCGGGGCGCCACGCCGAGCGCCCGGAGGAAGCCGGTGAGCGCCTCGGCCGGTCCCGTCGGCTCGTCGGGCCCGTAGCCGTGCAGGTTGGCATGGAGCTGCCCGTCGGGGAACCGGCCGCGCCGCCGGTGCGCCCACCGCGTGACCAGAGCGGTCTTGCCGACACCGGCCGTGCCCGAGACCACCACGACGCCGCCCTCGAAGGCGTCGAGCGCCGCCAGCTCGCCCTGCCGCCCGGTGAACGACGACACGTCCACCGGCAGCTGCTCGGGTCCCGGGGCGGGCGCGCCCGCCGTCGTCGTGAGCCCGGCGTCGGCCCGCAGGATGTCGGTGAAGCGGGCAGCCAGCGCCGGGCCGGGATCGACACCGAGCTCCTCGGCGAGCAGCCCGGCCGTCCGCCGGTAGACCGCGATGGCCTCGCTCTGCCGGCCCGCCCGGTAGAGGGCCAGCATCAGCGCCGCGGTGATGCCCTCGCGCAGCGGGTGCTCGGCGTGCGCGCGCTCCAGATCGGACAGCGTGCCGGGCGACTCCCCGCCGGCCACCTCGGCCTCCAGGCACCACTCCCAGGCGTCCACCCGGGCCTGCTCCAGCCGGGCCGCCTCCGGCTGGAACCGTCCGTCCAGCCCGCCCAGCGCCGGACCCCGCCACCACGCCAGGCCCGACCGGAACGCCTGCGCCGCCTCCTGCACCCGCTGCTCGGCCAGCAACCGCCGGCCCGCCGCCACCTCCGCCTCGAACCGCAGCAGATCGACCCGGTCGCCGGCGACCACGAGCCGATAGCCGTTGCGCTCGGTGCGGATCTCCACCTCGTCCGGCAGCGCCCGCAACGCCCGCCGCAGCACCGAGATCACCATGTGCACCTGCCGGTGGGCGGTCGCCGGCGGCCGCGAGTCCCAGATGCCCTCGATGAGCCGCGCGGCGGACACTGTCTCGTTGGCCGCGAGCGCCAGCACCGCGAGCGCGATCCGCTGCCGGCTGCCCCCGAGATCGATCGTCGCCGGGCCGTCGACAACCTCGAATTGACCAAGAAGTCGCAGGTGGACGCGGTCCTCCATGGCGGCCAGTCTACTTTTCGAGAGCACGCCGAGAGCGCCCGAGAGCCCGTCGAGAGCGGCCCGGACGACGCTGGCCGCCAGGAATTCCGGCACCACCACGGGGAAGGACGACAATGCGACAGATCCACAAGCGAGCCGCCGTCGCGGCCTCAGCCTTCGTGGCCGCCGCGGTGGCCGCGGTCGCCGCACCGGTCGCGGCCACGGCACTCAGCCCGGCGGCGGACAGCCGCTGGACCCGCGTCGCCGCGGACGGCCTGATGAACCACGAGCTCAGCTGGGGCGCCATCTCTTCGCTGATGAACCACGACCTCAGCTGGCACAGCGCCGGTCCGGTCGTGGCGCACATGATGAAGTGGGACATCGACTGGACGCCCGGTCTGCTGACCGACGGCACCAACTGGGACAGCATCCTGCCCGCCGACATGCACTACTACAACAACTTCATCAACGACCTGCACTGGGGCTGATCCCACCGACCGCCGTCCGGACCGCCTGCGCGGCCCGGACGGCGGACCCGGCACTCAGAGCGCGGTGCCGCCCGAGGCGTCGATGATCTGCCCGGTCACCCAGCGCCCGTCGGCGGAGGCGAGGAAGGCGACGATGCCCGCGACGTCCGCCGCCTCCCCGAGCCGGCCGAGGGCGACACGCGCGGTGGCCCGGGCCGCCGCCTCCTCGTCCTCCCGCAAGTGCGCGTTGTTCCGGGTGAGGACGACGCCCGGCGCCACCGCGTTGACCGTGATCCCGCGCGGGCCGAGGTCCTGGGCCAGGCTGAGTGTGAAGGCGTTCAGGGCACCCTTGCTCGCGCCGTAGGCGATCAGGTGCGGGCTCGCGAGCGTGGCGGCCACGCTGGAGACGTTGATGATCCGGCCGCCGTCGCGCAGCCGCGGCAACCCGAGCTTGGTGATGAAGAACGGCGCCTTGACGCTCGTGGCGAAGACCCGGTCGAACTCCTCCTCGCCGAGTCCGTCGAGCCGGGTGAAGCTGCCCTTGGCGGCGTTGTGGACGAGGATGTCGAGCTTGCCGTCGGGGGCGTACTCGCGGCCCGCGTCGTCGAAGGTCTCCCACAACCGGGCCGCGTCCCCGGGGAGACCCAGTTCGGTGTGGACGGCGAAGGCCCGGCCGCCGTTCTTGCGGATACCCTCGACGGTGTCGGCCGCCGCGGTCTCGTCCCGGCCGTAGCCGACCCCGACGACCGCGCCGTCGCGGGCGAACCGCTCGGCGATCGCCCGGCCGATGCCGTGGCTGCCACCCGTGACGAGGGCGATCTTGTCAGTCAGCATGTCTCGTTCCCTAACGGTGCGAGGGGATGTCCAGGCCGGCCGCGCCGAGGACGTCGTCGGCCTCGGCCTCGGCGGCCGTCAGGTGCGGCTCGGGGGCCCGGGGCAGGAGGCGGGCGACGGCCACAGCGGCGATCGCGGCCAGGACGGCGCCGGCCACGAAGACGGTCACGAACTGCTCCTCGCGCGGCAGCGGGAGCGGGCCCGGGATCGGGTTGCGGGTCGACATGGTGACCACGAAGGCGGTGCCCAGGGACATGCCGACCGAGCGGGCGATCGAGTTGACGCTGTTGGCGATGCCGGTCTCGGCCGGCGCGACGTGGGCGACGAGCAGGGCGGGCAGGGCGGCGTAGCCGAAGGTGACCCCGGTGTTGACGATCAGCGCGCCCAGGACGACCTCCCAGGTGGCCGAGTGCAGCGCGGCGAGCAGGGCGAAGCCCGCACCGGCCACGGCGGCGGCGAGCACCAGGGTCGCCTTGGCGCCGAAGCGGGCGACCAGGCGCCCGCCCAACGGGGCGGTGACGACGCCGGCGGCCGTGCCGGGCAGCAGATAGACGAGGCTGGCGGCGAGCACGGAGGCGCCGAAGCCGTAGCCGGCGAGCGCGGGCGGCGTCTGCACCAGCCCGGAGACCGCCAGGAAGACGGCGAACATCGCGAACCCGAGGAACAGCCCGGCCGCGTTGGCCATGACGATCGGGCGGTGGCTGAGCATCCGGGTGCTGACCAGGGGGTACGTCACCCGCCGCTCGACCAGCACGAAGGCGGCCAGCACGACGGCCGCGGCGGCCAGCGAGCCGAGCACCCGGGCCGAGGCCCAGCCCCAGCCGTTGCCCTCCTCCAGCGGCAGGAGCAGCAGCACCAGGCCGAGCCCGAGCAGCCCGGCGCCCGCCCAGTCGAGCGTGCCGGTGGCGGCACCCGCCCGGCGCGGCAGCATCCACACTCCGGCCAGGCCGATCGCGGTCAGCGCGGCGGCCAGCCAGAACAGCCGGTGATAGTCGCCGCCGTCGCGCATCAGGAGCCCGGTGACCGCGAGACCGAAGCCGGCGCCGACCGACAGCATCCCGCTGACCAGGGCCATCGCGCCGGTCAGCCGGTGCGGGGGCAGTTCCTCGCGGAGCACGCCGATGGCCAGCGGGAAGAGCCCGAAGGCGGCCGCCTGGGCGACCCGGGCGGCGAGCAGCAGCGGCAGGCTCGACGTGGTGGCGGCGAGCACGCCGCCGAGCAGCACCACGACCAGCACCCCGAGCATCACGGGACGGCGGCCGTGCAGGTCACCGAGGCGGCCGAGCATCGGGGTGAGCACCGCGGCGGCGAGCAGGTTGGCGGTCACGACCCAGCCGGCCGCGCTGGCCGAGACGCCCAGCTCGGTGCGGATGTCGGCGACGACCGGGACGACGAGGGTCTGCAGCGCGGAGACGAGCAGCACCACGTAGCAGGCGACGGGGAGCGCGACGCGCGCGGGATTTCGCATGCGCTCAACGTAGACGCGGTGCCGACTATTTTCAACGCTGTGTCAAAAATTCTGGATGTGACGTCAAGCAAGTAGGATCGGGGGCGTGCCAGCCATCAGGAGTCGCCGCGCCCCCACCAAGGGCGACCAGCGGGAGCAGGCCCTGGTCGACGCCGCCCGGCTCGTCTTCCGCGACAAGCCGATCAGCCAGGTGACGATCGACGAGCTGGCCGGGGCGGCCGGCATCACCCGCTCCGGGTTCTACTTCTACTTCGAGTCCAAGGCGGCCCTGCTCGCCGCGGTGGTCGACCAGGGCATGGCCGAGTCCGACCGGGAAATGGCCGACTGGCTCGCCTCCGACGGCCTCGGCCGCGACGCCCTCCGCCGCGCCCTGGCCTCCGGGCTGGCCCGCTGGAAGGTCGACGGCCGCTGGCTGCGCGAGGCGTTCGTCGCGCCCGACCCCGGCCCCGAGGTGCGCGAGGTCCGCGACCGCCTCGTCGACCAGGGCTGCACCCTCTTCACCGAGCGCATCGAACGCCACGCCCGCGCCGGCCTGACCGTGGGCGGCCCGCCCGGCCTGCTCGCCCGCATGGCCGTCCACCTGCGCAGCACCACGTTCGCCGAGGCCTACGCCGACCCCGCCGCCGACGCCGACGACGTCCTCCTCGACACCCTCACCGACGCGATCCTCCGCCTGATCTACGGCACGAACCCGCCCGCCTGACCAAACCCCCGCGCGCGGGTGGCCGGGGGTCAGGCGCCGCCGAGGCGGAGGACTTCGCTGAGGCGACGGCGGCGGCGGGCGGCGGCCTCGATGGGGACCAGGGCGGCCAGGGCGAGCGGGAAGGCGGCGGCCAGCAGCGCGACGGCGACCCAGGGCAGGAGCAGGGCCGGATCGGTCGGCTGGGTGGTGAGCAGGCGCAGGTCCAGGGGGCCGAGCGTCACGGCGGCGAGCAGCACGCCGAGCAGCGGTCCGCCCAGAGCGGCAGCCAGGGCGAGCGGCAACAGCTCGGCGGCAGCCACGCGGCGAGCTTCCCCCGTACGCAACCCCAGCGTCCGCAGCCGGCTCAAGGTCTGCCATCGGGCCGGCGCCCCGGCCGCCGCGCCGAGGGCGAAGCCGAGCAGTCCGAGGGCCAGCAGCGTGCCCGTCGCCACCCACGCCAGCCCGACGAGACCGGCGACCAGCGGCGCGTCCCGGCGTTCGCGCTCCACCACGGCCCGGTCGACGATCGTCGTGCCCGCGAGAGCGCGGGCGGCGCCGGGACCCGTGACCCAGATCGTGTTCGGAACCACCGGGACGCCGGCGGCGGTCATGGCGGCCGCGTCGGCCAGGACCACGTCGTCGGTGTCGCCGATCGCGGGGGCCGACGCGACCGCGGTCAGGTCGAGCGCGGGCGCGCCCTCGCGGGTCAGCTGCAGCGTCACGCCGGCCCGCAGCACACCGTCGGCGGAATGCACCAGCACCGGCAGTGGATTGCCGGAGGCCGGCAGGGCGGGCAGTGCCGGCAGCGGGGTGTCGGCGAGCAGGGCGCGATAGGCGGCGCTGTCGACGACGATCAGCCGCACCGGGCGGGAGGCGCCCCCGACGACCACGGGCGCGGCCGAGGTGACCTGGGCGGCGACGGCGTGGCGGACCCCGGGGGCGGCCGCGATCCGCTCGACCAGGGCGGTGGTCTCGGCGGCCGGTCGGGCCGGCAGGTCGGCCCGGGCGTCCGCGCCGACGCTGCGCCAGGCCCCGTCGGCCAGCCCGGCGCCGATCGTGCTGCCGAGCGCCGGCGCGAACGTCGCGAGGGCGGCCGACGTGACCAGGGCGAGCACCGGCAGGGCCCGCGTCGCCGCGGCGGCCCGGGCGGCACCGAAGACGGCGAGCGGCAGCGTCGAGCGCACCGCCAGGCGCAGGACGAGCCGGGTGATCGGGGGCAGCAGCCGCAGCAGGATCAGCGCGCCGGTCAGGGCGCCCAGGGCGGGGGCCGCGGCCGGGAGGATCGTCGAGTCCTGGACCCCGCGCTGGTGGAGCACGGTCAGCGCGATCGCCGCCGCCGCGAGCACCGCGAACTCCGCGGTGAACCGGCGCAGGGCCGCCGTCCGTCCCGCCCGGCGCCGGGCGCTGCGGTTGGCCGGGACCCGCTTGTCCCGGGTGGCCCGGTACGCCGTGACGAGGCCGAAGCCGGGCCCGGCCAGCACCGCGGTCACCGCGACGGGCAGCAGCCAGCCCCACGCGACGCCGCCGGCGACGGCCGCGGCGATCAGCGCGCCGGCGGCGGCCGCGGCCACGGCGACCAGGAGCGACTCCAGCAGCAGCTCGGCGCCGAGCGCGGCCAGGGAGGTCCCGCGCTGCCGGGCCACGGTCAGGGCCGCCGCCCGGCGCCCGGCCAGCAGGTGCGCGGCCAGCAGCAGGATCAGCACCGCGCCCAGGGACACCGCGCTGAGCAGCACCGCGGCCTGGGCCCGGGCCGCGTCGACCTGGTCGTGGACCGCACGCAGCAGCCGGTCGAGCGCGGTGGCCCACTGGCTGCCGCCCCGGGTCGCGGAGGAGCCGGAGGTCGCCTTGAGCGTCACCACGGTCGCCACGATCCGCTCGGCCGAGTCCAGGGTCAGCGAGCCGGGGTCGGGGCGGAAGCGGACGGTCCGGCTGACCTCGTCGAGCGCGAAGGCGAGGCGGGCGTCGGGCAGCGACTCCGCGGAGAGCAGGCCGCCGAAGCGGGTGACGCCCGGCCCGTCCGCGCCCAGGGTGGGGTCGAGCAGCCAGGGAGCGGCCTGCCAAACCGGATCGGCGCGGTCGGCGGGCCGGAAGACCCCGCTGACGCGTACGTCACGGGAATTGGCCTGGCCGTCCTCGAGCCGCAGCCGATCGCCCGGGCCGGCCCCCAGCCGCGCCGCGGTGGTCTCCGAGATGCCCACCTGCACCGGCCACGGGTCACCCGTGTAGGGCACTTCGACGTCCGGCGGCTCGGCCGACGCCGCCGGCGCGCTGCCGGCGACCCAGGTGACCGCCGGGCCCGAGCCGGACGCCACGTAGGCGAGGCGCATGCTGCGCGGGTCGGGAGCGCCGACGAACTTCAGGTACGGGCCCTCGGCGTACTCGATGGGGGGAAGCATCTGGTCCCGCAGCGGGCCGAGCTGGTCGAGGGCCTGGTCGCGCAGGTCGTCGAGCGCGTCGGTGGACCGCGGGTCCCGCACGCGCCCGAGGGAACCGTCGTCGTACTCCCAGTCGGCCCGGACCAGGACCTCGGCCTGATTGCCGGCGTCCCGGACGGCCTGCCGCACCGCCTCGTCGGCCGTGCCGGTGAGCAGCACCGGCACGGCACCGGCCAGCGCCGTGACGGCCGCGACCACCACGGCCGCCAGGATCAGCGGTCCGGCGTCGGCGCGGGCCCGGCCGCGGACGCTGGGCCAGTGCAGCGCGGGCAGCAGTCGCCGGATCACGACGCCACCCGCAGTTGGGCGGCGCCGGCCCGGCGGGCCTGGACGGCGGCGACGATCCCGGCTGCCGCGCCGCATCCGGTCACCAGCAGCAGGATGATCAGGCCCTCGCCGGCCCAGGGCCACATCGGGGCCACGCCGGGGATCGGGGCGGCGCCGGTCTCCGAGCGGACCAGCAGCGGCGTGACGATCCAGGTGGCCAGCGCGCCGACCAGCGCACCCGCGGCGAGCAGGGGCAGCAGGACGAAGCCGTGCTGGCCGAGCAGCACGGTCCGGATCTGCCGGCCGGTCAGGCCCAGGCCGCGCAGCCGGGCCACCTCGACGGCCCGGTCGCGCAGGTCGTGGGTCACGTGCAGCAGCACCCCGGCGAGCAACAACAGCACCGCGGCGGGCACCAGCAGGCGCAGCACGGCGGGGAGCCCGGCGTTGAGCGGGCCGGCGGTCAGCCGCGCGGTCTCGGCGGCGCGGGTGGTGACCGGGCCCAGGTGCAGGGCGGCGACGTCGTCGCGGGCCGGCGTGCCCGCCCACCAGGCGTCGACCGGGCTGCCCGGGTCGCCGGACGCGACCAGGACCCGGGTCAGCGTGTCGAGGTCGGCCAGGACGGCCGCCGCGCCGGGTGCGGAGGGTACGGCCGGCACGACGCCCGTGACCTCGACCGGCACCCCGGTGTCGCCGACCAGCACGTCCAGCTCGGCGCCGGCGCGCACCCCGATCCCGTCGGCCAGCCGCTGCGAGATCACGACCGGCACCGCGTCCGGCGCCCGGAAAGCCGTCGCCACCAGGGTCGGCGTGACGCTCGAGGAGCCGCCGAGCTGGGCCGTCGCCGTCATGCGCAGGGTGCTGCCGGTGCCGGTCAGCGCCGGGTTCGCCACCCGTCCCGCGTCGGGCCGCGCCGAGGCGACGGTCCACGCGCCCAGGTCGCCGACCGGCCCGGGCAGGCGCAGGTCGGCCCAGATCTCACTGGTGTCGCCGGCCGAGAAGTAGCCGGGCCCCGGATCGACCGGCACCAGCACGGCGATCAGCTGCATCCCGGCGACGGGCAGGCACCCGGTGATCGCGTGCCGCCTGCCGTCGGCCGGGAGCGGCCGGCCGGTGCACGTGGTCCGCAGTCCGGCGGAATCCTGCAGCAGCAGGGCCGGCGTCGCCACGAGCGGGATGTCGCCGGTCGCCGTCACCGCCAGGGAGAACGTCCCGTCGGCGGGCAGCGGCACCCCGCGCACGGGCGATGCCGGGGCGAGCCCGCGGGTCGCCCCCGCCCAGTCCTCGTCGCCGGGCGGCCGGCCCCGCAGCAGCTCGTTCGCCCGGGTGGTGTCCGTGGCGACCAGGCGCGGCGGGTCGCCGTCGCCGAGCCACTGGCCGATCGCCAGGCCCCGCCCGGTGGCCGGGCTGACGACGGCCGCGCCCGTGGCGGCGGCGATCGCGGCGCCCTGCCCGGCGACCGGCGCGGTGGTGAGGGCGACGGCGAGATCGGTGCCCACGGCCAGGTCCGCCTGGTCCTGCTGCGACCGGTGCCAGGTGCTGTCGAACGCCACCCCGAACGTGCCGGTGGCGGCGGCCAGGCAGATCAGCAGCCCGGCCGCGGCGGCCTGCGGGCGGCGGGCGGCCTCGAAGGCGGCCAGCGGCAGGGGCAGCCCGTCGGAGCGGCGGGCCAGCCGGTCGGCGACCCGCAGCGCGGGCGGGACCAGGCGCAGGGCCACGGCGGCCCCGGCGATCAGCAGCAGCCCGGGCGCCAGCACCTGCAAGATGTCGGTGTCGCCGCCACGCGCGTGCAGCTGCCACCAGCCGAGGGCGGCGAAGACGACCAGCAGCACGTCGGCGCCGGAGCGGGCGAGCAGCTCCCGGCGGCCGCGCTCGCCGTGCGGCGCCTCGGCCCGGATCGCGATCAGCACGAGGACGACGGTGAGGGCGAGGGCGCCGGCCGCCACCGCGAGCACCTGCGGCAGGGTCGCGGCCGGGCCGGTGGCGAGCCCGGCCCCGGCCATCGGCGGCAGGTGGCTCAGGCCGCTGTGCACGAGCGCCGACACCGGTACGGCCACCGCCGCCGCCAGCAGCGCGATCAGTCCCGCCTCGGCGACCGCCACGACCGCCAGCTGGGCGCGGCTGGTGCCGAGGGCCGACAGCAGGGCGGTCTCCGGGGCGCGCAGTCCGGCGGTGAGCCGGCCGGCGAGGGCCAGGGCGACCGCGGTCAGCACGGTGCCGAGCGTCGCCACCGCGAGCACGGCGGCCTCGGTCACGTCCTGCTGGTGCCGCTGGGCGCCCAGGGTGCCGGTCAGCTCGGAGGCGACCCGGACGAACTGCGCCCGCTCCCCGAGGGCACCGGTCAGCCGCGAGTCGGCGGCCCGCACCCCGGCGGCCACGGTGGCCAGCGTGGCCGGGGTGGCGCCGGCGAGGTCGGGACGGGCGGTGATCTCGAGGCGGCTCAGCGGCGAGCCGCCCGCGATCAGGTCGTCGAAGCCGACCAGCAACGGCCCGTACGCCGGGAACTTGCGCATGCTCGTGGTGTCGGTGAACTCGGGGTCGTACCCGGCGCCGCCCAGCGGGTCGCGGTCCCAGCCGCCGCCGGGCAGCGGCCGCGCGACGCCGACGACCGTCAGGCCCGCCACCCGGCTGCCCACGTGCAGTTTCAGCAGCGTGGCGGTCGAGTCGAGCACGACCGTCTCCCCGGCGGCGGCGGGCCAGCGTCCGCCGGTCAGCGCGGCCCGGGAAGGAAGATCCTCGACCCCCGAGAGGTACGTCCGCGCGTCCTCCTCGCGCCCGGGCAGCGGTCGCAGCACCGACGACGCCCGGGCCGCCGTGCGCGCGGGAAAGGGCGCCAGCGCCGAGGTCAGCACGTCGCGCGTGGCCTCGGTGACGGTCGCCGTGTCGGCCCCGCCGACGGCCGACGCGTACGCGGTCACGGTCGTCCGCTCCGCCTCGGTCTGGCCGGCCGCCACCCCGAGCGCCAGCGACGCGCTGCGGGTCACCAGCAGCGCGCAGACCCCGAGCAGTGTCGCGCCGAGCGTGACCACCGCGAGCAGGGCGGCCAGGACGGGCCACTGGGCGCGGGCCCGGCGGCGCACGAGCGCGATCACTCCTCGAGCCGCCCGTCCCCGATGCGGATCACCCGGTCGGCCAGCGCCATCATCACCGGGTCGTGCGTGGACACCAGCACTGTCACGCCCTCGGACTCGACCACCCCACGCAGCAGGGCCATCACCGACCGGCCGGTCTCCGCGTCGAGCTGCCCGGTCGGCTCGTCGGCGATCAGCAGCCGGGGCGAGGCGGCCAGGGCCCGGGCGATCGCCACCCGCTGCTGCTGGCCGCCGGAGAGCTCACCCGGGCGCTGCTCGGCGTGCCCGGCCAGCCCGACCAGGTCGAGCAGCAGGCGTACCCGCTGCTCGCGCTCGGCGGCCGGGGTGCGGGCCAGCCGCAGCGGCGCGCCGACGTTCTCCGCCGCGGACAGCACCGGGATCAGGCCGAAGGTCTGGAACACGTACGACACCTTGTGGCGCCGCAGCTCGGCCAGCCCGTCCTCGTCCAGCCCGGTGATCTCCGCGCCGTCGACCGTCACGCTCCCGGCGTCCGGGCGGTCCAGCCCGCCGATCACGTTGAGCAGCGTGGTCTTGCCCGAGCCGGAGCGCCCCACGAGGGCCACCATGGTCCCGGGCTCGACGTCGAAGGAGACGTCACGCAGGGCGTGGACGGCGGCCGGTCCGGTGCCGAAGGTACGTTCGATGCCGCGTACGGACACCAGCGGCGCGGTCACCGCCCGGTCCCGTCGGGGTGGATCTGCACGTGGCCGGTCTCCAGGGCGAGCCGCACCCGGGTCGTGAGCTGCAGCGCCTCCCGGTACTCGCGGGGGATCTGCACCCGGCCGGCCCGGTCCATCACCGCGTACTCCTCGGCGATCACGTGGGTGTCCCCGTCCTCGTTCGTGGCGGTGCGCCGCAGCACCTCGCTGCTGGTGCGCCCGTCGCGGATGGCCACGGTCCGCTCGACCTGCCCGCTGACCGCCTGGTCGTGGGTGACGATCACGACCGTCACGCCGTAGCGCTGGTTGACCTCGCGCAGCGCGCCGAACACCTCGGCCGAGGTGGCGGTGTCCAGCTCCCCGGTCGGCTCGTCGGCGAAGAGCACCCGGGGCCGGTTGGCCAGGGCGACCGCGATCGCGACCCGCTGCTGCTGGCCGCCGGACATCTCGCCCGGCCGGCGATCGGCGCAGCCCGCGACGCCCAGCGCCTCGAGCAGCTCGTCGACGCGCTCGCGGCGCTCCCGGGCGGGCCGGCGCGCGGCGACCATCGGCAGGTCGACCACCTGCCGGGCGGTCAGATAGGGCACCAGGTTGCTGGCGGTCTGCTGGCGGACGAAGCCGACCGTGTGCCGCCGGTAGCGCACCCGGTCCGCGCGCGACATGGCCAGCAGGTCCCACTCCCCGACCCGGGCCTTCCCCGCGGTCGGGGCGTCGATCCCGGCCAGGATCGACAGCAGCGTCGACTTGCCGGACCCGGACGCACCCACCACGGCGACCATCTCGCCGCTGTCCACGACGAGGTCGAGGCCCTGCAGCGCCTGCACCTCGATCGAGCCGGTCTGATAGATCCGCACCAGGCTCTCGCAGACGATCAGCGCGCTCCCCGACACCGTCTCCCCCTCGGATCTTGAGCGCACCTTTGTACCACGGCCGGGGGTTGCTCAGGATCGACTCAAGGCCCGCTCATGCTGCTCAGCCGTCCACGAGCGGGGCCGATACGGGGAGCCTGCACCCGAACGGCTACCAGGAAGGTTGCTTCCATGACCACGTCCTCGCCGGGCGACTCCGCCCACGCCCAGCAGCTCATCCTGTCCCAGCGCGTCGCCACCTCCCAGCACCGGGAGGACGCCCGGGAGGCCGACCGCTTCCGCGCCGTGGAGATCCAGCGGTCGATCGCCGCCCAGCACGCCGCCTCCGGCCGCTGACGCCCGCGGGTCAGACGACCCGGGGGAACGGGTCGCCCGGCGGCACCCGCCGGAAGGCCGTGCCCGGGTCCTTGACGATCCGCAGCGGATAGCCCTGGTAGGACAGGTAGGGCCGGTCGATGAGCACCGGGGCGAGCAGCTCCTTCATCGCGGCGAGCCGGTCGTCGCCGAAACCGGTGACCGGCCCCGGGTCGCGGACGACCACCCCGTCACCGGCGGGGTGGACGGTCATGCCGGCGGCCGCAGCCCGGGCGCGCAGCTCGCCGATCCCGCCGTACGCGGCCACGTGCCCCTCGGTCAGCAGATTGGCCCAGTAGTAGCCGCGCACGTGGTCGGCCACGGCGGGCAGCACGACCGTGTTCGGGGCGGAGTACCAGAGCTCCCATGGCGTACGGTCGGCACCCGCGCGGTCCAGGGTGACGGCGGCCGTGGTGAGCGACCACTCCCGCTGCCGCGCCGCCACGAGCGTGAGCAGGGCCTCGGCGGTGGCGTCGGGGCCGGCGGACCAGGGATCGTCCTCGCCGGTGACGGACAGGCCGAGGCAGGCGTGCGGATCGTCGGGCAGCGCCTCCAGCGACAGCACGATCCGGCGCCCGAGCTCATCGGCCAAGGACACCTGCAGCATCTCGACCCGGCCCGCCCGCAGCGCGGCGTGGGCGCGCGCGCCGGGCCCGCCCGGGGATCCGGCCGGGGCCTCGCCCGCCGAGGCCCAGCCGGTGGCGACCGGGGTGCAGCCGGGCGCCAGCGCGCCCACGTCGGCCACCAGGGCGTCGAGGCGATCGGCGAGGGCCGGCTGGGTGAGGGCGGCGGCCAGGTAGAGCGCGGGCTGCGGCGGCGGGGCGGGGGCGCGGCCGGGCTCGTGGACGAAGTAGTGCACCGCGTCGAACTCGGCCTGCGGCATCTCCTGCCGCCGGTCGTGGAGCGGATCCATCGGCACCTCATGAGGGAAGGGGGCCGCGCGGCCCTCCCGGAAGGAAGGACCGCGCGGCCGGTCGGGACAGCGGTATCAGGCGGTCGCCCAGGCCCACAAGCCGCCGACGACGGCGACCGCGCCGGCGACGAGGGCCTCGACGGGGAGCAGGACGATCGCCAGGGCCACCACGGCGACCACCGCGACCGCCACCAGCACGCCCACCACGACGTCGCTGACCACCGGCGAGTCGACCGGCTGCTGGGTGGGCTGGTCACCGGGCCGGGCGGTCGGCGCGGTCGTCGGCCGCTGACCCGGCTGCTGCGTGGGCTGCTGGGTCGGCTTGCCGGTCGGCTTGGGCGCCGGCACCCGCGGCGGCTTGATCCGCAGGTAGTAGATGATTCCGGACGCGTTGGCCGCGCTGGCCGGCCGCGCGCCCTTGCGGGCCCAGCCGCCCCAGTTCGCGCGCGAGAAGATGGTCAGCGTGCCGTCGGCGTCGGTGCGGCTGGCCGGCACGATGTCCGGGCCGCGCTGCACGTTGGGATAGCCCGCGGCCGCCAGCGACCGGACGTAGCGGGCGATCTGGTTGGCGTTGGCGACCTCCCGGGTGGGCAGATTCGGCTTGATCGACGAGAGCTGGTCGCTGGCCGGCTTCACGTCCCAGACGAGGGTCTGCGCGCCGAACCGGGCGATGATGTCCGGGCAGCCCGTCGCCGGGTCGCCGGGCATCGGGCTCGCCGTGGGCGGGCAGATCCGGCCGCCCACGCCCTGCAGCATCTGGCGCCCCGGCACGTCGTCGGCATAGACGTTGAAGGAGCCGTAACGGGCGTCGAGCTGTTCGAGCGCGAGGGCCTGGGCCGCGTCGTGATCGGCGTTGGCGCTGGCGCCCGACGGGTCGGTGAAGACGGTCGTGCGGCCGTCCACGTACCCGTACGAGCTGATCGCCGGCGCCCGCAGCGGCTGCGCGACCGGGTCCTGGCTGCCGAAGCGGCCGGTGCCCGGGTCGTAGGTGCGGGCCGGGAACGAGTACTGGGAGCCCAGCTGCGGGTCCTGGTAGGCGCCGGTGAACTGCTTCGGGTTGTCGGCGCCGGCCGTCGTCACGCCCGCCGCGGTGCCGTTGGTGCGGGCGTTCCCGTACGGGTCGTAGTCGTACGCGGCCAGCGTCTCCCCCGCCCCGTCGACGACGTTCGCGACGCCGCCCAGCCAGTCGAGGGCGTACGAGTCGGTCTGTTCCTCCCGCAGCAGCCCGAGCGGAGTCTCCTGCGGACCGGCGACGTACCCGCGCGTGGCGGTGTCGGTGCCCTGGCTGATCGAGTCCAGCGCGAGCTGCGGCACGGTGTTGTTGATGTCGTAGCGCCACGTGCGGCTCCGCACGTCGCTGCCCGTGCCCGAGACGGCGCTCAGCTGCAGGCCCTGCCCGTCGTAGCTGAAGTCGACCTGCTTGCCGCCGACGGTCGCCGACGCCATCGTGTGGTCGAGGTTGTAGGTGTACTTGTCATTGCCCGCCTTGACCAGGTTGCCCTGCTGGTCGTAGTCGTACTTGACGGTCCGCCCGCCCGTGGTCGCCTCGATCAGCTGATCGGCCTTGTCGTAGTCGTACTTCGTGGTGCCCGAGCCGGCGGTGCCGGTCAGGGTCTGGGACAGCCGGTTGCCGACGCCGTCGTACTTGTAGGTGACCGCGTTCGCCGGCGAGCCCGCGCACGTCCCGACGCCGTAGCAGGCGGCGGTCACGCGGTTCGACGGGTCGTAGCTGTAGCCGACGGCCTGCGACGCCGTCCCGCGGGTGGTCGTGACGGTGGTCGGGTTGCCCACCGCGTCGCGGGCCACCTCGAAGCGGGCGAGGACCTCGTCGCCCGCGGTGGTGCTGATCCCGGTGAGCCGGCCCGCCCGGTCGTACGCCCGGGCCGTCTCCGCCCCCGGCATGGTGGTCCGGGTCAGCCGGCCCGCCGGGTCGTAGCCGAACGACCACGTGTCGGTGTCCGCGCCCGCGATCCCGCCGGTCGCCGTGACGGCGGTCTCCCGGTCGGCGGCGTCCACCGTGGTGCTGATCTTCGTGCCGTCCGGCCAGGTGCGCGACGTGATGTTGCCGTTGCCGTCGTAGCCGTAGGTGAAGCTGCCGTCGTCGCGGCTCACCCGGGTCAGCCGCCCGGCCGCGTCGTACGCCATGGTCCGCAGCCCGCTCGGGTCGGCCATGCTGGTCATCCGGCTCTCCGCGTCGTAGCCGTACGCGTAGATCAGCCCGCCCGCCTTCTGGTCCTGCCCGACGTGCCGGTTGAGGATGTCGTACGTGTTGACGATGCTGCGCGCCGCGGCGTCGCCGGAACCCGGCGCGGTGTAACGCGTCATGTTGCCCTCGGCGTCGTACGCGTAGGTGCTGGTGCGCTCGAGCGCGTCGGTGACCGTGGCGACCCGGCCCAGCGAGTCGTACGTGTACGTGCCGCTGTGCCCGTTGGGGTCGGTGCGCTTGACGACGTGCCCGGCCTTGTCGTAGTCGTACTTCGTGGCGGGCCGGGCGGATCCGGGCGCGACCACCTTGGTCAGCCGGTCCGCCTGGTCGTAGGCGTACGTGGTGGCGTTGCCGAGCCGGTCGGCGTTGCGCACGACCCGGTCGGTGGCGTCGTAGCCGAAGGTCATGGCGGCGCCGAGCGCGTCGGTGACCGTGGTCAGGTTGCCGGCCCGGTCATAGGCGTACCGGGTGGTGAAGTCGCCCGGGTCGGCGCCGGCGGCGTTGCCGCGCGCCTCGACCGCCGTGGTGACCCGGCCGTCGTCGTCGTAGGTCCAGGTCGTCCGGCCGCCGGTCGCCGAGATCCGCGCCGTCGGGTTGCCCGCCGCGTCGAACTCGGTGCGCAGGCTGCCGCCCTCGGGGCTGGTGACCGCCGTGGGGCTGCCGTCCGCGTCGTACTCGACGGCGGTCTCCTCCCCCAGCGGGTCGACGGTCGAGACCAGGTTGTGGTTGTTGTCGTAGCGGCTGACGGTCACCTTGCCGAAGGCGTCGGTGCTCGTGGTGGCCCGGTTCAGCTCGTCGAACCCGGTGTCCACGGTGGCGAACCCGCCGCCCGGGTAGGGGCGCTGGGCGCGGACCAGGTTGCTGTTGAAGTCGTACGTGTAGGTGGTCGTGAACGACGCCGGGTTGGCGCCCTTGACGTTGCCGCGCGGCGAGACCACCGTGGACAGGTTGCCCCGGCTGTCGTAGCCGAAGGTCGTCCTGCCGCCCGCCGGATCGGTGACGGCCGAGCGGCGTCCGGCGGCGGTGTAGGAGTACTCGGTGCGGTAGCCGGTCGGGTCGGTCACCGCGGCGGTGCGGCCCAGGACCTTCAGGTACGCGTACGTGGTCGCGTTGCCCTCCGGGTCCGCCGCGCGCACCAGCTGACCGAGCGCGTCGTAGTCGGTGACCCAGGCGTTCTCCTTGCCCGGGTCGAAGGACTTGCGGAGCCGGTCGAGCGCGTCGTAGACGTAGCGGGTGGTGTAGTCGTCCGGGTCGGCGCCCGTGACAGTGCCGCGCGGGTCGGTCTCACGGACCGGGCGGCCCACGGTGTCGTACCCGAAGGCGGTCTTGTTGCCCAGCGGCGACGTGCGCGCGGTGAGGTTGCCCGCCGCGTCGTAGGTCATCGTGGTCTTCTTGCCGCGCGGGTCGGCCACCTCGGTGACCAGGCCGCGGTCGTCGACGGTGACCACCGTCGTGTCGCCGCCGGGGCTGGTGATCCGGGTCAGCTCGTCGAACGCGCTGTAGCCGAACGTCGACGTGTTGCCGAGCCCGTCCCGGTGCGCGGTCAGGTTGTTGTGCGGGTCGAAGGTGTTGCTGACCGTGTAGTTGAACGGCTCGGGCGCCGTCATCGTGGTCATGTTGCCCGCCGCGTCGAAGCCGGCCGCGAGCTGGTTGCCCTTCGCGTCGACCAGCAGCGTCGGGTCGACCTGCGCGTTGTAGCGCTGGTTGGTCGTGTCCCCGTTGCCGTTCTGGCTGTAGATCAGCACGTTGCCGCGGTAGCCGTCGAAGTAGTTGACGCCGTCCGGGTCGGTGGTCTTCGCCTCCTGTTTCGCGGTGTCCCAGGCGAACCTGGTGACCTGCCCGAGCGCGTCGGCCTGGCTCGCCACGCGACCGGCGGCGTAGGTGGTGGTCACCTGCACCCGCTCGGCCGGGTCGAGCACCTTGGTCAGCAGCCGGCCGGTGTAGCCGTACTTCCAGGTGTTGCCCTCGGCGTCGGTGGCGGCGGTGAGCAGGCCGTCGGTGTAGGTGTACTTGACCGAGCGGCCGTCGGGCAGGCTGATCTTGCGGATGAGCCCGTCCGGGCCGAGGTCGGCGGTGACGACCCGGCCCGCCGCGTCGGTGATCTTCCAGCTCGTCGCGGTGTAGGCGACGGTGGCACCGAGCCCGCGGGAGTTGCGGATCGCGGCGAGCCGGCCCGAGGCGTCGAAGGTGTAGGTGATCTGGTCCGGCGTGACCAGCTTCCAGCCGTCACCGGCCGCGCTGAGGTTCGACCGGACGCCGGGCGGGCGCCGGAAGGAGCCGTCGTCGGCCCGCTGATAGGTGACCTGGGCGCCGTCGTCGGCGCGGACGGTCACGGCGGTCTCCGCGCCCGCGGGCGGGATGACCCGGACGTCGTAGGTCCAGGCCCAGCCCAGCCCGAGCGACCCGGCCGTGCCGTTGGTCGACGAGTAGCGCCGCACCGCGCGGAAGGGCACCGCGAAGCCGGCCATCCGCAGGTCGGTGGAGCTGAACGTGAACGCGCCGGTGCCGGTGTTGACGCCGCCGCCGCGCACCGCCTGCCCGACCGTGGTCGGGGCGAGCACGTTGCCGCAGGCGCACCCGGCGGCCTGGGCGGCCGGCAGCGCGGGCGGCTCGGCCGTGATCCGGGCCTTGGCCGTGGGCGACGCGTCCGAGACCAGCTCGGTGCCGTCCTTGAGGGTGACGGTGACGGTGACGAAGTAGTCGTGGTCGCCGGTCAGCACCCAGCCGTCGAGGGTTCCGAAGGTCCGGCAGAACTGCCGGGGCGTGCCGCAGCGCGACAGGTCGCTCGCGGCGATCGGCACCGACTCCTGGGCGGCGCCGGTCTCGGGGTCGTAGACGGTGGCCCGCCAGGTCTGCCAGTCGCCGGTGCCCGGCGCGGCGACGTCGAAGTAGAGCACCAGCGAGGTGTCGGCGATGGCGAAGCCGGGGCGCAGCACCAGGTTCTGCGCCGCGGCCGGGGCGGCGGTGGCCGTCAGGCCCTGGCGCTGCCGCACCTGGGCCCGGCCGAGCTGCCGCGGCTTGCCGGCGGCGTCGGCGCCCGGCGGCACGACGGGCGGGCGCTGCCCGGCGGGCAGGCCGTGCTCGGGCCGGGACGAGGCGGGCAACGGGCGGTCGACCGGGCCGGGCCCGGGCGGGGCCTCGGGCGTCTCCCCCACGGCTCGCGGGGCGGGCGGCGGGGCGGCCGAGGCCGCCGGGGCCACCAGGAACTGCGCGGCGGTCAGGGCGGCGACGGCCGCGGCGAGCCGGACGGATATCCGCCCGGCCGACGATATCGACATGATTCACTCCCCGTGATCGGAATGGATGCCGGTCGATGCTTGCGCCGCGCCGAGATCCAACTCCACCGACTGTCGGGGACACGCCAGAAACCCGCGTGTTACGTCCGATGTGGACTCATTGCCGCTCCCAGAGCCGGGCCACGAGCTGCTCGACGGCCTTGTCCCGGTGCCGCCGGTAGGTGTTGAACGACAGGTGCAGCGCGACGGCCAGCCGCTCCTGGCTCATCGTGGGCCGCACGTAGGTCCGGGTCAGCAGCTCCCGGGCCCGGGGATCCAGCCCCGCGATGCCCGCTTCGAGCCGCGGGGACAGCTTCCCGGGGGTACGCAGGGCCGCGCGCACGGCGTCGGCGAACTCGGCCCGCGACGGGGCCGGCTCCCGGCGCACCGGCCCGCCCAGCTGACGGGCGTGCAGCTCACGCGTGTACCGCTCGACGCCCGTGCGCCGCCAGTCGTGGGCGAAGCAGCCGTCGCCGGTCGGCCAGAAGTCGAGGAACTCCATGGCCGGCGTCCAGAACTCCGCGTCGTCCAGCGGGCCCACCAGGGTCCAGGCGACATCGTCCTCCAGCCGCATGACGGCGAGCATCTGGCCGGCGAGGAAGAGCGTCGCCGCCTGCGGGCTCCGGGCGTGGAAGAAGCGCCAGGCCCGTACCCGCTCCCCCGGCTGGGGCGGATCCTGGCGCTGCACGTGCTGCCACATCGCGTCGGCGACCGGATCCACGCCCGCATCGGTGCCGTCGAGCTCCAGGCAGGCGGCGTATCCGCAGAACTCACCGGCGGCCGTCCGGAAGACGCGGAACGCCTCGGGCTGACGCCGCAGCCAGTACGTGACAGGCTCCGGCCCGGCGGCGGCCACATGCGCCTCGTCACCGTCGCGCAGCCGGTCGGCGTACGCGCCCATGGTCGGCGGCAGCGTGCTCAGCGCCTCCAGCCGCGAGCGGGCCCCGTTGAGCACGATCATCCGCACGACCACTTCGAGCTGCGCCCGCTCGTCGGCCAGGGCCAGGACGTGGTCGCGAAAGGCGACGAGCTTCCGGGCGTACGTGGCGGCGTAGCGCTCGGGGTCCCGCCAGCGCAGGTCGGCGTCGAGGACGTCGCGGACCACGTCGTGCGGACAGAGCCCGTACGGGCTGTCGCGCACGAACGGCTGCGCCCGGAGCCACGCGAACAGCTCCCCGGCGTCGCCCCCGACCATCGCGCGCAGATAGTCCTCGGTCGTGGCCGGGACCAGCGCGCACGCCTCGAGCGCGGCCCGGTGGTGCGGGCTCGGCGCCTGTTCGACCAGCTGCCCGACCAGCGCCCCCACGACGTCGGGCACGTCCGCGAGGGTACGCGGCGCGGCGCCCCGGGCGACCGCGTCCGCCAGCAGCGACAGCGTCAGCGGATGGCCCCGGCTGATCGTCACCAGCCGGTCCCGCGCCGGGGCGCCGACGTCCCGCGCCGCCAGCAGGGCGTGCGCGTGCTCCCGGGTCAGGTTGCCCAGCTCGGCGACCCGGGTCAGCGCCCGCCACGCCGGGTCCGCCCGCCACCGGGGCCCCGGCTCCCGCCGACCGGCCAGCACCACGAGCGCGCCACCCGGCAGGGACGGCAGATAGTGCTCGCGCATCCAGTCGTCGAGGGGCTCCAGCAGCTCGTACGTGTCGATGAGCAGGACCGGGCGCACCCCGGCCGGCACCGGCAGCGGGCCCGGCGCCAGCGCCAGATGCCGCGCGTCCACCCGGACCGGCTCCCGGCCCGCCGCGGCGGCCAGCTCCGCGAAGCCGTCCAGCAAGGTGGATTTGCCCACACCCCCGGGCCCGTGGACGAAGAGCACGCCCGGCCCGCCCAGCGCCTCCCGGAAGAGCGCGAGCTCGGCGTCGCGCCCCACGAGCGAGCGCCGCCGCAGGTCGTCCAGGGTCTCCGCGAGCAGAGTCATGCGCAGACCCTAGTTGGGCACCGGAATGGGCACTTCGCCCCTGTCCGGCCCGGTCAGGATCGGGCCATGTCTGATTTCCCGAGCAACTGGGGCCGGTGGGGCGCCGACGACGAGCGCGGCGCCGTCAACCTCATCACCGCCGAGGTACGCGCCCGCGCCGCCGCCGAGGCCCGCACCGGCCTGACCGTCTCGATCGCCCGCGCCACGGTCCCGTTCCCGCTGACCGGCGGCCCGATGGCGGCGACCACGGCGGCCACGACCGCGGTGCAGACGGTCATGCAATTCACCGGCGCCGGCGCCCCCGCGATGGCGGAAGTGATGATCGTGACGACCCACCATCCGGAGGTGACGCATCTCGACGCCATGGGTCACTGGGTCGAGGGCGGCCGGGTCTATCCGGGCGTGGACGCGGCGGACAGCTCCGGCCCGGCCGGCGTACGGCACGGCGCGGCCGACGTCTACGCCGACGGCATCGTCACCCGGGGCATCCTGCTCGACCTGGCACCGGGCGGCCGGCTGGACCCGGGCACCCCGGTGACCGCCGCCGTCCTCGACGCCGCGGCCGCAAGGGCAGGCGTCGAGGTACTTCCGGGCGACGCCGTGGTGGTGCGTGGCGGCTGGGACCGGGTGCGCGACGGCGACGAGGCGCTGCCGGGGCTGACCCTCGACGCGGTGCGCTGGCTCCACGAGCACGGGGTCGCCGTCTATGCCGGGGACATCGGCGACGCCCGTCCGCCGCTGCCCGGGGAGGTGCCCGGGGCGCTGCACCGCTTCGCCCTGGGCCGGCTGGCCATCCCGCTCGTCGACGGCGCCGACCCGGCCGCCCTGGCGGAGACGTGCGCCCGGCTCGGCCGCTGGACGTTCCAGTTCGTCGTCGCGGTGCCCCGCATCACCGGCACGACCGGGCTGCCGGTGAACCCCTTGGCGGTCTTCTGACCTTTCGTCCGGTGTGGACCGGCGGTACCGTACCTGGTCATGCCCACTCAACCGCTTCAGCCCGGTGACCCCGTGGAGCTGGGAGGTTACCGTCTGCTCGGCCGGCTCGGGGCGGGCGGGATGGGCGCCGTCTACCTGGGCCGCGGCCGGGACGGGCGGCCGGTCGCGGTCAAGGTCATCCGGCCCGACCTGGCCAGCCAGGCGGAGTTCCGGGGCCGGTTCCGCAGCGAGGTCAACCGGGCCCGGGCGGTGCCGTCCTTCTGCACGGCCCCGGTGCTGGACGCGGACCCGGACCACGCGACCCCGTACCTGGTCGTCGAGTACGTGGACGGCCCCGACCTGGCCGAGGTGGTCGACGAGCGCGGCCCGCTGTCCGGCGGCGAGCTGGACAGCGTGGCGATCGGCGTGGCGACGGCGCTGGCCGCCATCCACGGCGCCGGGGTCATCCACCGCGACCTCAAGCCGCGCAACGTGCTCTTCGCCCTGGGCACCCCGAAGGTGATCGACTTCGGCATCGCGCGCCCGTTCGAGGCGACGAGCCACCACACGCACACCGACCAGATGGTGGGCACGGTCTCGTACATGGCGCCGGAGCGCTTCGACACCGACGGTCCCGGCGTGGGCCCGGCCGCCGACGTCTTCGCCTGGGGCGTGCTGATCACCTATGCGGGCACCGGCCGTACGCCCTTCGCCGCGGACTCCCCCGCCGCGACCGCCGCCCGCATCCTCACCCAGCCGCCGGAGCTGGGCCGGCTCCCGGCGCCGCTGCGCGGGATCGTGGCCCGCACGCTGGCCAAGGACCCGGCCGCCCGGCCCACCGCCGCCCAGCTGCTGGAGCTGCTGCTCGACACCGGCTCGCACAGCGCGCCGGACCTGCGCCGGGCGGCCCGCGCCGCCGTCACCCCGCGCCGCCGCCACGGCCGGACCCTGGCCGTGGCCGCCGCGGCCGTGACCGTGCTCGGCGCCGCCGGGGCCTGGGCCCTGACCAGCCGGCAGCCCGCCCCCGCCCCGGCGCCACCCGTGGCCGCCACCTCCGCCCCGGCGGGCCGGCTGCTGATCGGCGACCGGCTCGACCAGCCCGGCCGCTGGACCGCCGCCGACGACGAGTTCGGCACCTGCTCCTTCGCCGCCGGCCGGATGGTGGTCACCGCCCGCGGCTCCGGCGCCAACTCCTGCCCCGGCCCCGAGGACCAGATCGCCGGCGACCAGTCGATCACCGTCACCGTCGCCCTCCTCGACCCGCGCAGCTGCGGCTGGATCGGCTTCCGCCGCACCAGCGACGACCTCGGCTACAACCTCTTCCTCTGCGCCGCCCACGTCACCCTCTCCAAGGACGCCGACGACAACCGTTCGACGCTGAGCACCGTGCGCTCCCCCGTCCTCGCCGGCGGCGGCGACCACCGCGTCGACCTGCGCCTGCGCGGCGGCGTCGCCACCGTCGAGGTCGACGGCCTGCCCGTGGGCCGGGGCGCGGTGAACGACCGCCGCCTGCGCACCGGCCGCGTCGAGCTGGGCCTGGAGACCGACGACACCAGCCCCGACGGCCGCGTCGCCTTTCGGAGCGTGGAGATCCGCAAGCTGCCCTGAAGTCCGCGCCGCCGCGCAGGATGCGGACGGTCAGGGGCGCAGCTCACCGTCCACCGGCGAGAACTCGCTCCAGCCGTTGCCCGGGCCGATCTGCCAGCGCTGCCAGACCTGACCAGCCGCGTTGACGCCGAACACCTCGATCCGGCCGTCGCTGTCGGTGTCCGCGCCCACCTGCGTCAGCAGCCCGCCGAAGTCGGACCAGGCGTTCCAGCCGGCCGAGCCCGCGCTCTGCTGATAGGTGTGCCACACGTGGGCGCCGGCGCCGCTGGCGAAGACCTCCAGCCGGCCGTCCTGGTTGCGGGCGATCGCCAGCTGGGTCGCGGCCACCCCGGGCAGGCTCGTCCATGCCGTGTAGTCGCTGCTCCCGGGGCTCAGCTGGGCGCTGTGGAACACCACGCCGTGATCATTGAAGCCGACCAGCTCGATCCGGCCGTCGGTGTCGGTCTCCGCCACGACGTTGTACAGCTGGCCGGGCAGCGTCCGCCAGACCGACCCGTCCCAGGAGCCGGGGCTGGACTGCACCCGGTACCAGATCTGCCGGGAGCTGTCGGTGCCGTAGGCCGTCAGGCGCCCGTCGAGGCTGAGAGCGGCCGAGATCGAGTTCAGGGCCTTGCCGAACGACTCCACGGAGGTCCAGGTGCTCGCCCCGGGAGCCGTCTGCCGGCGATGTACGGCCTGACCGGCGGCGGTGATCCCGAAGAGCTCGACCTGGCCGTCCGCGTTCCGCTCCGCGCCGACGGCGTGCAGCTGCCCCTCGGTGAAGGGCGTCCAGCCGGTCCAGCCGGTGGGCCCGCCGGGCAGGATCTGGGTGCGGGTGAAGACCAGGTCGGCCGGGTTCGTCCCGAAGGTCTGCAGCCGGCCGTCCGCGTTGCGGGCGACGGCCACCGACGATCCGAACACGGTGGCGGCCAGGGACGGTGCGACCGGCACCGGACGTGCGGCGGCGGCCGGCGCGGCGGTGACCGAGAGAACGGCGGCCACGCTCGAGACGGCAGCGAGGAGAATGCGCACAGGAGGCTTCCTTTCGACTCAAGTCGCGGACCGGTCGGCACCGGCCCGCATCTCCAGCCTCCCGAGCACCCTGACGCCGGGCTGACCCGACGCTGACGCAGGCCCGTTCACGCCGCCCGGGGCAGCTCGCGCAACCGGCTCCGCACCGCGTCGCTCTCCGCCGTGCCGAGCGCCGCGAACAGCCGCAGGGCCTGCTCCCAGTGGCCGCGCGCCGCGGCGTCGTCACCGGCGGCGCGGTGGGCGGCGGCCAGGCCGTCGTGGGCCCGGGCCTGCTGGTAGCGGTCCCCGTCCGCCGCCGCGACGGCGAGTGCCTCGGCGTGCCGGTCGGCGGCCGCCGGGCCGGCGCCGGTGGCCAGCAGGGTGCCGCCGAAGTCGTTGAGGGCGGCCGCTTCCCCGTTGCGAGTGCCGGTGGCGCGGCGCAGTTCGAGCGAGCTTTCGTGATAGGCGAGAGCCCCGGCCAGGTCACCCGCCGCGCGGGCGACGGCGCCCAGCAGGTTGAGGGTGGTCGCCTCGTTGCCGGGATAGCCCAGATTCCGGTAGAGCGTGAGCGCCCGCCCGAGGGTCGCGGCGGCCGGCTCGAGCTCGCCCCGGCGCAGCTGGACGCCGGCCAGGTCGGTGAGGATGTCCGCCTCCCCGTCGACCTTGCCCGCCGCGCGCGCCAGCCGGAGCGCCACGCCCAGGTGCCCGGCGGCCTCGTCCAGCCGCCCGGTGAGTGTGTGCACGACCCCGAGCCCCTTGAGCGCGCTGACTTCCCCCAGGGCGTGGCCGTTCTCCCGATAGAGCCGCAGGGCCTCGGCATAGTGCCCGGCGGCGTCGGCGACCACGCCCGTCGTCCGGGCGATGAGACCGAGGTTGCACAGCGCGTCCGCCTCGCCGATCCGGTCGCCCGCCGCGCGGAACAGCACGGCCGCGTCCCGGTAGTACGCCGCCGCCCGCGCGTACTCGGCCCGCCACCAGTGGGCCGCGGCCAGGTTGTTGAGCGCCCGCGCCTCCGCGGAACGGTCACCCGAGTCCCGCGCGGCCCGGCGGGCATGCTCGTGCACGGTGAGCGCCTCCGCGTGGTGGCCGCTCATGTCGAGGTGGCGGAAGAGCGTCTGCGCCAGGGCTGTCGCGTGTGCCGCCCGGCCGTGCGCGGCGGCGTAGGCGCAGGCGGCCACGAGGTCGGGCAGCTCCGCGTCGAGCCAGGCGCGGGCGTCACCGGGGCCGGTGAACCGCGGCGTCGTGGCGACCGGCTCGATCCGGGGACGCTTCGCCCGCTCCGCGGAGTGCAACACGTCCATGGCGGCGGCCGCCCCGGCCAGATAGTGGTCGAGCAGCCGGGTCATCGCGGCCGCGGCCTCCGCGGGGGTCAGTGCGGCCCGCGTACGGGCATAAGCGCGCAGCAGGTCGTGCATCGTGTAGCGGCCCGGCCCGTGCGCCTCGACGAGATGGGCCCGGGCCAGCCGGGCGCACAGTCGCGCGGCGTGACCGGCGTCGCCGCCGATGAGCGCGGCCACCGCACCCGCCTCGAAGTCGGGGCCAGGGTGCAGCCCGGCGGCCGCGAAGGCGTGGGCCACGTCGGCCGGGAGCTGCTGGAAGGACCAGGAGAAGACCGACGCGACTGCGGCGCGGACCTCGCCTCCCGCGTCCAGCAGCTCGAGCCGGTGCCGCTGGTCGGCGAGGGCCCGGGCGAGCCCGGCCAGGCTGACCTCCGGCCGGGTCACGGCCAGCTCGGCGGCGACCCGCAGGGCCAGCGGCAGCCGGGCGCACTGGTCGGCCAGCTCCGCCGCCCGCTCCGGTTCGGCGTCCACCCGGGCGCCGACCAGCCGGCGCAGCAGGGTGAGCGCGTCGGCGGCCGGCAGCAGGCCGAGGTCGAGCCGGCGGGCCCCGTCCAGAGCGACCAGGCCGGCGAGCGAGTCGCGGCTGGTGACGACGACGAGACAGCCGGGCGCCCCGGGCAGCAGGGGCCGGACCTGGTCGGCGCTGCCCGCGTTGTCGAGCACGATCAGCACCCGCCGGCCGGCGAGGGCGGTCCGGTAGCACCCGGCCCGCTCGTCCAGGCCGAGCGGCACGTCCGGCCCGGCCACGCCGAGCGCGCGCAGGAAGCCGGCGAGCGCCTCCGCCGGCGGCACCGGCTGGTCCGGGTCGTACCCGCGCAGGTTCACGTAGAGCCCGCCGCCGGGGAACCGCCCGGCGATGCGCCGGCTCCACCGCACGGCCAGGGCGGTCTTGCCCACTCCGGCGGTCCCGGCGATCGCGACGATCTGCGTCTCGGCGGCGAGCCGGTCCAGGGCGGCGAGCTCGGCCTCCCGGCCCGTGAACGCGGCGACCGGCGCGGGCAGCTGCGCCGGCCCGGCCGGGGCGGGCGGTTGCGCAGGACCGGCCGGGGCGGGCGGTTGCGCAGGACCGGACAGCACGGGCCCGGCCAGCGCCGGGTCCTGCCGCAGCACGGCGATCTCCAGCTCGCGCAGCCGCGGACCCGGCTCGATGCCCAGCTCCTCCCGCAGGCTCCGCCGCACCCGCTGGTGGACGGCGAGCGCGTCGGACTGCCGGCCGGCGCTGCAGAGGGCCCGGATCAGCAGCGCGGCGATGTCCTCGTGCCAGGGGTGGGCGCGGGTGAGGCTCTCGAGCTCGGCCACCAGCCGGGGTCCCTCGCCCACGGCCAGCCGGGCGTCGGCGAGCTCCAGCCGGACGCGCAGCAGCAGCTCGTCGAGCCGCCGGGCCTGCTCGTCGAACCAGGGCCGGTCGCGCAGCCCGGCCAGCGCGGGCCCGCACCACAGCCCGGCGGCGGTGCGCAGGTGGGCCAGGCGTTGCTCCGGGCCGGAGGCGGCCGCCGCCGCGCCCAGCAGCCGCTCGGCCACGTGCACGTCGGTGGTTCCGGCGCCGAGGTCCAGCTGGTATCCGGGCGGGCGGGCGACGATCGCCGCGCCGGCCCCGAACACCTTGCGCAGGTGGGAGACGTGGCGCTGCAAGGCGTTCGCGGCGGCGGGCGGCGGGGTGCCCTGCCAGATCAGCTCGGTGAGCCGCGTTCCACCGACGACCCGGCCCGCCGACAGCGCCAGACCGGCCAGCAAAGCCTGGCGTTTGCTGCCGTTGAGCCGCTGCGGCATGTCGTCCATGAGGACGTCGACCGGGCCGAGCAGGCGGACGCGCACACCCATGTCCCGATCTCACCACCTATCGGCCCAGCCCGGCTGTCAGCCCTTCGACGATCTGGCGGGTGGCCACCACGAAAAGAACGATGAGCGGGACGGTGGTGATGACGAGGCCGGCGAACAGCGCCGCCCAGTTGGTCTGGAACTCGCCGAAGAACTGGGTGAGGCCGACCGGCAAGGTGTAGCGGTCCGAGCTGCGGAGCAGGACGAGCGGATAGAAGAAGTCGTTCCACAAGGGCACGAAACGAAACACCACCACGGTGGCAATGGCGGGTTTGACCAACGGCACCATGATGCGGGCGAAGATGCGGAGTTCGCCGGCGCCGTCGAGGCGGGCCGCTTCGTCGAGATCGGCGGGGAGGCCGCGGAAGAAGGCCGTCATGACGAAGACCGAGAAGGGGATGCCGCCGGCGGCGTACACGAGAATCAGGCCGAGCCGCGAATCGATCAGGTTCATGCTGCCGAGCAGGTGAAAGGTCGGCAGAATGCCCAGGCGGACAGGCAACATCAGACCCGCGAGAAAGTACGCCGTGAGCACCGCCCGCCCCCGGAAACCGAACCGCCCCAGCGCGTACGACGCCGGCAGCGCCACCCCCACGTCGAGCGCCACCGCGCCCGCCGTCACCAGCACCGAATTCCACACGTACGTGGAGAAGGACGCCTCGGTCCACGCGGTCTCGTAGTTCGTGAAGTCGAGAGTGGAGGGCAGCCCGAGCGGCACGGACAACACGTCGGCATTGGGGCGCAACGAATTCAGGAGCATCACGAGCATCGGGGCCAGGGCGACCGCCGCATAGGACCACAGCAGCAGATAGCCGGCCAGCCGGACAGTGCGGGTCATGAGCGGCTGCGGATGAACCGGTCGGCCGTGACCGCGACGACGAAGGTGGCTATGAAAAGCAGCACGGCCAGGGCCGAGGACTGGCCGATGGCATTGGTGCCGCCCTCGGCGAAGGCGATGCGATAGAAGAGCAGTCCGAGCACGTCGGTGGCGCCGCCGGGCCCGGTGGGCTGATTGCCCTGCGCGCCGGAGAGCGCATAGACCAGCTCGAAGGTGTTCATCGAGCCGAGAAAGGTCAGGATCGAGATCACGCCGATCGACGGCAGGAGCAGCGGCAGGGTGACCCGGCGGAAACGTTGCCACGCGGTGGCGCCGTCGACCCGGGCGCACTCACCGTATTCGGGCGGCAGTCCGGCCAGGGCCGCGCCGAAGAGCAGGATCGGAAAGCCTAGATGATGCCACGCATTGACGAGGATGACCGTCGGCAACGCGGTGGCCGGGTCGCCGAGCCAGGGGCGGGCCAGCGCGCCGAGGCCCATGGCGTCGAGCCCGGCGCCGACCGGGCCGAAGACCGGGCTCAGCAGCAGGCTCCACAGATAGCCGACGACCAGCCCGCCGACCAGATAGGGCACCGTGAAGACCGTCCGCAGGAAGCGCCGCGCCACCGGCAGCTCGGCCAGCAGCACGGCGATCAACAGGCCGACGGTGTTCTGCATCAGCATCGTGCCGGCGAAGAATGCCATCGTGTGCCAGAAGGCGGGCCACAGCTGCTGGTCGAGCGGAAACGTGGTGAAGAGACCGGTGAAATTGTCCGTCCCGGCGAATCCGGCCCGCGCGGTGCCCTGCCAGCGCCAGAAGCTGTTCGCGAGCGCCGACAGCAGCGGATAGACGGCGAAGACGGTGTAGAGCAGAAACGCGGGCAGCACGAACCAGAAGGCGATCAGCCTTCGTCTCACGGCCGGAACCACTGCGAGATGCCGGCCTGGATGTCGGCGGCCACCTCCGCGGCGGTCTGCTGCCCGAGCAGCATCTTCTGGAGCCCGGCCGCCTGCAGATCACTGCCCAGCGGCGTGCCGTAACGGAAATCGACGAGCATGAGGTACGGCGTCGGGGCGGCCCGATAGGCGGCGACCATGTCCGCGAGCAACGGGTCGGCCGGCTGCACACCCTTCACGAGCGACACCTGTTTCAAGGTGTCGGCCACCTGCTGCCCGAACTCCGCGGTCGTCATCCATTGCAGAAGTTGCAGCGCCTCCTCCTGATGCTCGGATGTGGCATTGAGCCCGTACGACGCGTCCACCCACCCCACTTGCAGCGGCTCGGTCACCACGGCGCCGGGCGGGGGCGGCGCGTTGAAGACACCCAGATTCAGCTTCGGATTGATGGTCTTCAACGGGGCGAGCGCGAAGGAGCCTTCCGGGATCATGGCCGCCTTTCCGGTGGCGAAGAGCGTCTGCACATCCGTTTCGCCCAGCGCCATCATGTCCTTCGGAAAGAACGACTTCAACTGATTGAGGACGTCCAGAGCGGCGACATAGGCCGGATCGGTGAACGTGACGTCGCCCGCCAGCACCTTCTTCTCGAAGGCCGGGCCGCCGTATCGGGTGGCGGCGAACATGTCGGCGTACAGGGGAAGCAGCCAGGTGTCCTTGCCCGCCGTGGCGAACGGGGTGATGCCCGCTCCCTGCAGTGTCCGCGCCGCCGCGAGCATCTGCTCCCAGGTGGCCGGCGGCTCGATCTGATGCTTCGCGAAGACGTCCTTGTCGTAATAGATCTGGAAGGTCGACATCTCCAGCGGTACGCCGTAGACCTTGCCGTCCTTCTTGCCGCGGGCGCCGTCGAGCGAGCTCTTCTCGAAGTTCGCCAGGCCGGTGACCCGGTCGTCGAGCGGCACGAGGTCGCCCGCGTCGATCAGGGGCTGCAGGCCGCCGTACGCCCGCAGTTGCATGACGTCGGGGCCGCCCGCGCGGGTCAGGCCGGTGGACAGGATGGTGTTGTACTCGGTGGACTTGTAGGCCTTGACCTCGACCCGGATGTCCGGGTGCGCGTCGTGGAAGGTGTCGAGGATCTGCTCGTAGGCGGCGACGTCCTCCGGCCGCCACGACCAGAGCGACAGGGTGGTGCGGTCGTCGGTGGAACCCGTCGCGGTGCAGGCGGCGGAGGCCAGGGCGGCCACCAGCGCGAGAACAGCGAACCCGGTGCGCGTTCTCATCGTGGGCCATCTCCGTTCGATCGTTCAGCCGATCAGGGTCAGCGCCTGGCGCACCGCTCCGCCCGACTCGGTGAGCGCCCGGCGCGCGGCGTCCACGGGCACGCCGGCGAGCAGGCAGACCAGCGCGACGCGGCAGTCGCCACCGGCGCGGTCGGCGGCGTCGGCGCAGACCCGCGGGTCGAGGCCGGTCGCCTCGACCAGGATGCGCACGACGCGGCCGCGGAGCTTGTCGTTGCGCGCGCCGACCGCGGCCATCAGATTGGAGTACGTCCGGCCCATGCGCACCATGAGCGCGGTCGAGAAGGCGTTGAGCAGCATCTTCTGGGCGGTGCCGGCCTTCATGCGGGTCGACCCGGCGATGACCTCGGGGCCGGTCGCCACGCCGACGTGCACGTCGACCTCGGTGCCGAAGCGCGCCTGCGGGTCGGCGGAGATCAGCACGGTGCGGCTGCCGCGCGCGCGGGCGGTGCGCAGGGCGCCGAGGACGTACGGGGTCCGCCCGCTCGCGGTCAGGCCGAGCGCGAGATCGCCGGGCTGCAGGCCGGCCGCGTCGGTGGCGCCGCGGGCCTCGTCGTCCTCGAGGTTCTCGATGGGCCGGACGGTCGCGTCGGCGCCCCCGGCGTGATGGGCGACCACCAGGTCCGGGTCGATGTCGAAGGTGGGGCGCAGCTCGGCGGCGTCCATCACCGCGATCCGCCCCGACGTGCCCGCCCCGAAATAGTGCACGCGCCGGCCGCCCCGCAGCGCGGCCACGCCGAGATCGACCGCCGTCGCCAGGGCCGGCAGCACCGCGCGGACCGCGCCGGCGATCGTGGCGTCCGCGTCGTTGATCATGCGCAACATGTCGAGGGTCCCGGCCAGGTCGATGCCGACCGTGCCGGGGTGGCGCTCCTCGGTCGGAGCGACGACCCAGGGAGGCGTCTGAGCGGTCACGTAGAAAACTTCCCACCATCGACGCGAATGAGTCAACGGTTGACAACGGACACCGGGAAGTTATTGACGCGGCTTGACTGCTGTCCGTAACCTTCCTACCTATCAGCTCGGAGGTCGGCGCGTGGCACCAGGGATCAGCATCGGGGGCCCGCGGATGGGCGGGCAGCACCTCGCCCATCCGCGCGGGCCGCTTGGGCTAGCTTGAGCGCCATGGCCCGTTCCCCCGAGACCGCCGAGCCCGGCGCCGCCACCGCCGTCCACATCCGGGCGCTGCTGCCCAGCCTGCAGCCGTCGATGCGCCAGGTGGCCGAGCAGATCCTCGCCGACACCGACGCTGCCGCCGCGCTGACCGTCACCGAGCTGGCGCTGGCCTCGGGCGTGTCCGAGGCCACGGTCATCCGCTTCTGCAAGGCGATCGGCTTCTCCGGCTATCCCCCGCTGCGGCTCGCCCTGGCCACCGAATCCGGCCGCAACAGCCGGGCCGGGCACGACGGCCGCGCGATCGCCACCGACATCGAGCCCGGCGACGACCTCGCCCGGGTCGTCGAGAAGATCACCTTCGCCGACGCCCGCGCCGTCGAGGAGACCGGCGCCCAGATGGACCTCGCCGTCCTCGAACGGGTGGTCGAGGCGCTGACCCGGGCCCAGCGGGTGGACCTCTACGGGGTCGGCGCCAGCGCCTTCGTCGCCCTCGACTTCCAGCACAAGCTGCTGCGCATCGGCCGGGTCGCCTTCGCCTCCTCCGACACCCACGTGGCCCTGACCAGCGCCGCCCTCCTCCGCCCGGGCGACGTGGCCCTCGGCATCTCCCACACCGGCACCACCACCGACACGATCGACGCCCTGACCGAGGCCCGCGCCCGCGGCGCCACGACGGTCGCACTCACGAACTTCCCCCGGTCGCCGATCGCCGGGGCCGCCGAGCACGTCCTGACCACGGCGGCCCGGGAGACCACGTTCCGGTCGGGCGCCATGGCCAGCCGGCTCGCGCAGCTGACGGTGGTCGACTACCTCTTCGTGGGGGTGGCCCAGCGGTCGTACGGGCAGACCCTCGCCGCCCTCGACGCCACCCGCACCGCCGTCGGCACCCGCCACGTCCCGCGCCGGGCTACGCCACCCCGCTCCTGAGCCGGGCGTGCACCTCGGCCAGGCGCGTCTCCGGCCACTCGGGGTGGACGTCACGCACGGCCAGCCACGCCGCACCGGCGACTCCGTCGGACGTTGCCAGGACCTCGCCCTCGAGCTGCTCGCGGACCCGCCGGCCGACCGGGGAGCCCGCCGGTCCGGCCACGCCGCCGGTGAGCACGATCGGGGTGGTCGCGGCGGGGTCGCGTACGTCGGCAACGAGCCGGACCAGCCGCCCGGCCGCGTCGTCGCAGATCAGCCCGGCCACCGCGTCGCCCGCGTCCGCCGCCGTGGTGACCAGCGGCGCGAGTTCGGCCAGCGCGATCGGCGGCCGGGCGGCCACGGCCCGGATGAGCGCCGATCTTCCCGCCGGCTTCACCCGCAGGTGCTTTGTCACCGCAGCGGTCAGTGTTGTCGCCGGGCCGGTCCGGCAGATGTCCGCGATGCTCGCCCGGACGGCCGCCCGGCCCAGCCAGAACGCCGACCCCTCGTCGCCCAGCAGCCAGCCCAGGCCGTCCGAGGTCCGCGCGGACGCCCGGTCCCGGATGTCCACGGCCATGGCCCCCGTCCCGGCCACCAGCACCGTCCCGTCGGCCGCCGGCGTCGCCGAGCAGAACGCCACCTCGGTGTCCGCCACGAACACCGGCCGCGCCGCGACCCCGATCGCTGCGCTGAACAGCCGCGCCGCCGCCGGGTCGCCCAGGGTCGCCCGCCCGGCGAGGCCCACGAACACGGCCGCCACCCGCTGCTCGTCGAGCCCGGCCAGCGCCCGCCGGACCGTGGCGCCCAGCTCGCCCGCGGCCGCCTCGACCCCGTGCGTGGTCGGATTCGCGCCGCCGCCCGCCACCGTGGTCAGCCGGGCGCCGGCCGTCGTGGCCACGGTGACGCGGGTCGACGTACCCCCGGCATCGGCCCCGACGACCAGCTCAGCCAAGACCGGCCGCGCTCTCGGCCGGCCTCGTCGGCGGCCACACCAGCACGTTGTCCGGGATGTGGGGGTCGCGGACGGCCGCGAGGTCCCGCCCCGGCAGCGTCGGCCCGTGCCGGGCGACCAGGCGCGCCACCTCGATCGCGCCGTGTGCCTGGAAGTGGGTGTTGTCGGCCACGCCCGCCGGATAGTTGACCGACTCGCCCGGGTCCAGCCACAGGAAGTGGTCCTTGGTCCCCTCCGGCCCGAGCCGCCCCCACAGCGCGAACGACAGCGCCGTGAGATCGATCAGCGGCGTCCGCGTCCGCGCCGCCAGCGCCCGCATGGCGTCCGGATACTCGCCGTGTGACAGATAGGGCGTACCGTCCGCCGTGAACCGCCGCCGCTCGACCGGCGTCACCAGCACCGGGTGGGCCCGCCGCCGCCGCGCGCCGTCGAGATAGAGCCGCAGGTAGTCCTGGAAGGTCGTCCACGGCTCGGTGTAACGGGCCGGGTCCTCGGCCTTCTCGTCGTTGTGCCCGAAGGAGACGACCAGCGTGTCGCCGGGCCGGATCGCGTCCAGGATCAGGTCGAGCCGCCCGAGGTCGACGAAGCTCTTCGAGCTCGCCCCGGACAGCGCCGCGTTGTGCACGCCGACCTCGGGCCGCAGGAAGACCGGAAGCGCCTGCCCCCAGCCGGCCCGCGGCACGTCGGCCGTCGCATAGGTGGCGGCCGTCGAGTCCCCGGCCACGAACACCGTCCGCCGCCGTCGCCCGGCCACCACCGGAATCCCCCAGGCGGCGCCCACGGCACCCCCGAGAACCTTTCTCCGCGGAATCCCCATCCCGCCATTAAATCAACGATCGTCAATCTGTGGGAACCGGGGCGGCGAGGAGTGCGGCGTACTGGTCCGGGCTCAGAGCGATCCGCGTGGCGGCCATGTTCTCCTCCAGGTGCCCCAGCGAGCCGGTCCCCGGGATCGGCACCATCACGTCCGACCGGGCCAGCAACCAGGCCAGGGCGATCTGGGCCACGGTGGCGTCGTGCTCCCGGGCGATGTCCGCGACGACTCCCCCGGCGCCGGCCAGGCCGCCGCTGAGGATCGGGTACCAGGGCACGAAGGCGATCCGCTCGCGCGTGCAGTGGTCCACCACGGCGTCCCAGCCCCGGACCGAGAGGTTGTAGATGTTCTGCACGCTCGCGATGTCGACGACGGCGCGGGCTTGCTCGATCTGCTCGACGCCGACCTCGGACAGCCCCACCGCGCCGATCTTGCCCTCGTCCCGCAGCGCCTTCAGCTCGCCGACCTGGTCCTCCAACGGAACCGCCGGGTCGACCCGGTGCAGGCTGAGCAGGTCGATGCGCTCCACCCGCAGCCGCCGCAGGCTGGCCTCGCACTGCTGGCGCAGGTACTCCGGGCGCCCGACCGGCACCCACTCCCGCCGCCGGGTCTGCACCTGACCGACCTTGGTGCCGATCAGCAGGTGCTCCGGATAGGGGTGCAGCGCCTCGGCCAGGATCTCCTCGGTGACCCCGAAGGCGTACGAGTCCGCGGTGTCGATGAACTCGACGCCCCGCTCGACCGCCCGGCGCGCCACCCGCACGGAGTGGGCCCGGTCGGCCGGCGGGTCCCAGATGTCGCTCCCGGCCAGCCGCATCGCCCCGAACCCGAGACGGTGCACAGACTTCCCGGCGACCTCTATGCGTGACACAGTGCCGATCTCCTCCTCTATAAGCTCCTTGTCCAAGCTAGGGCGAGGGCGGGTGGGTGCATTGAACGCCGGCGTCACACTGCAGAACGCAGGCGACATTCCGCGGGAGTTCTTCGTGGAGTCCGGCCGGGGCCCGGGCATGGGCGCCGCGTTCGCCCACGGCTGGCGGACCACGATCGGGGACGCCATCCCGTTGCCGGCCTTCGCCTCGCCGGAGCTCGACGGGCAGAGCTGGGCGGGCCGGGCCGGCGCCGCGGCCCTCAATCAGATGAGGGCCCTGTCCCCTGTCCGGACGGCCGCCCTGCCCCGGGCCGCCGAGGACGTGGTCCGGCTCTGGGCCGTGAAGCACGGCCAGTGGCACCTGGCCGACCCCTACGGCCGCGGCCCGCACCGGATCCCGGCCGGCCGTTTCCTGCTCCAGCACGTCACCGCCACGAGCCACTTCGCCACCGCCCCGGACACGGCGGCCACCATCCTGATGCTGCCGCACCGGTCGCTCAAGAAAGTCCTCAAGGATCGCGTGGTCACCGGCTCGACCGGCGCACCCGAGCTGCGCCTGCTCCTCGCCCACGCCGCAACGGTGCGGGAGACGCTGTCCGAGCTGGGCGACGCCGGGCTGCGGGCGGCTGAGAGCACCCTGGTCGAGCTCACCACGGCGGTGGCCCTGGGCCGCTTCGACGACCAGGAGAGCGCCCTCGCGCCCGCCCTGGTCCGCGCGGCCCGCGACCTGGCCGACAGCCGCCTGACCGAGCCCGGCCTGAGCCCGGCGACGCTGGCCCGCGACCTGCGCGTCTCGGTCCGGACCCTGCAGCGCGCCTTCGCCGGCACGGGCGAGCCGGCCAGCGCGTACGTACGGCGGCGCCGGCTGGAGGAGGCACGCCGGGCGCTGCTCGCGGCCCCCACCGGCGTCTCCGAGGTCGCCGCCCGGTTCCAGTTCTCCGACAGCAGCCACTTCATCCGCACCTTCAAGCACCACTTCGGCACCACCCCGCGCGGGCGTTGACCAGTCAGCGTCCCCACCACCGTCGGCACCGGATCGACTTGCGACACGGGCTCAGGAACGAGACCCTCGACCTTCCGTACGCAGGCCGCACCATCGCCCAGCTCGGCCTGCGCGTGGACGCCCTGGTCCGGACGCCTGCCCCGGGCCCGGTCGATCACTACGATGTCTTCCGCCACGCCGCCGACGGCACCTGTACGTATCCCGGCGGCATCACGAACGACGCCTCATTCGTCGCGGCCTTCGACTTGCCGGGTACGGTCGATGTGTGGAGGGTGGCGGCGCCGACGGCGGCCGCACCGCGCAGATCGGCACGGAAGTGCGGTGAAGCCCTGACCGCGGATCCGAACAGATGCGAACTACCCGAAAAGACCACGGCTGTACCCGCATGATCGCTTTGATCGGTCGTCATAGGTAGCTCCGCCAAGTGCTCGGCACACTGCTCTGCGCGCCGTTCGATGTCCCGCGACCCAGCGCTCGGTCGTCGCATGCCCGAGTGAGGCTGCGTCAGCCGGGCTGACCGAACAAATCCAGTTGTTGCGCGGTCGTGGGTGTGTCGGTACCACCGACCAACAGGGCCGTGCCGGACACCGTGACGATCGGCCGCCTTCGCAGCCCTCGGTTCACCCTCACCTTTCCCTCGGCGGCGGTGACGTAGCCGTATCGCGCCAAGAGATCGAGGAATGTGGTGATCATGGCGGCCATCTGAGGCAGCGGCATCGAGGCGGAGGGGCGAGCCTGACTAAGGGCGGCGGCCAGCCACCATGAATCAACGATTGCCGGGGCGATGTCGTCGAAGATCCGCAGCAGCTCCAGCCGCCACTCCGCCTCAGGCACGGCACCCATGGACATGCCGGTCGAATCTTCCTCGAGGAACGGTGGCACCGGCCTTCCGGCCGAGGCGGCGAGTGAGGTGCCGGCGAGGGGGCCCGACCGGCCATGCTGCTCATCTTGACGTTCAACCGCTGGTGGCACAGGAGCGGGAGATCCCGTGTGAGCGATCGATGGAGTGGGCACCCTCCGTACCCACGCCGCGATGTGCGACGCATAGCCGGCCAGTGCCGCGTCGGTCGCAGGGGTTCGCAGACCGTGCGCGTCGGGAACAAGCGGCTTCCGCAGCTTCTGATACGCCTCGAACCAGGCACCGTCATCAAACGTGACGCGCTCGGCGAAGGTGAGTCGGCACGCCTCGAGCAGGTCGACAGCTGTCCGGGCCCGAACCGGGCCGGTCTTCGGCGATCGAGCCGCCTGCAGCTCTTTCCATTCCATGACAGCAGTAGCGATCAGCCCCTCCGCTGGGTTGATCCACATCAGTGGTAGCCCGGCGGCGAGGAGCTCTCGGCCGACATCAGGAATCTTCAGCCACAAGCCATCGGTGCCGCGCGGAGCGGTCGCAGTACGACAGTAGATACCTCGGTGGCTGAAGAGCCATACGTCAGCGATCCCAGCATCGACGTACTGCTGATGCCTGTGCTTCCAGTGGGCGGTGGTCAGAGCGGAATACTGCACTTCAAAGGCGACGCGGTGCCCATCGACCTCCGCGTACAGATCTGGGCCCTGCCCAGAGGGCAGCTTGAATCCGTCCCGTCGGACGACAGCGTCGGGGGCCTGGGCCAGCAGCCATCGCTCAAGAACCGCCTTGGCGGTCAGATGGTCGATCGTCTCAGGGCCAGGATAGCCGGCGCCTGTCGCCCGCAGATGGCGGAAGTGATGCCGGCGGGAACCTCCGACGACGGTCATAGCCGGCGTGGAGCACTCCGCGAGGGGGCACAGCAAACGCCCCTCGTCGGCCAGAGGTCGCAGCCTGGCCGCACCTCCGGCCGGAATGACGATCATCCGGCCGGTCGGGTCGTCGCGGTCACGGGCGAGAACCTGTTTGCCTGCTCCAAGCCGCGACTGGAACTGGTGGTGCCGCTCGTCGCGTCCGGTCGCACGGGCGCCGAACGCCGGGGCGGCGGTCGACGTGGTCTCGTCCGTGGACATGGTGCGACGGTAGCGGCGGGGTATGACATGTACGGCGCGGGCCGCCCCCGGGTGGGAGCGGCCCGCAGCACTGAATTAGCGGAGGCCGAAGGCCCGGACGATCGTCTGGCTGACGCCGTTGCCGTACGCGTCCTTCGCGCCGGCCCGCAGGGTCACGTGCTGGGCGCCGCGTGGGGCGCGCAGGTCGGTGGTCCAGCCTGATCCGGTCCGGCGCAGGCGCTGGCTCACCCAGGTGGCGCCGTCGTCGTAGGAGACGTCGAGGGTGGCCGTGACGATCGAGCGGGTGCTCGGGGCGCCGGGCAGGTGGGACGGCTGGACGGTGATCTCGGTGGAGCGGGCGGCCCGGTGGTCGAGGTCGGTGTCCACGTCGTAGTCGAGCTGGATCAGGGGCAGCCGGGTGGTGGTGGCGTCCGACCGGAAGTCCCAGACGGTCCGGGTCGACGGGGAGTCGGCCGCGTCCTGCTTCGTCGTGGTGACGAGGCGGTACGGGAGGCGGCGCGGGCTGAGGCCGGAGTTGCTGTCGATCCAGTTGTACGCGTTCTGCTCGATCACCTTCGTTCCCTGCGAGAGCGTCGCCGTCATCTCGCCGGTCTCGGGGAACGCCACGCCGGCGTGGTCGGCGCCCGAGTCGCCCCAGCCGGGGATCTCCGCCACGATGCGGTCGCCCGAGCGGTAGGGCAGCGTGACCGCGTCGTTGATGCGCGGGCGCTGGATCGCGCCGAGCCACTTCTCGGTGGTGCGGGTGCCGGCCTGGTAGGTCTTCGTGCCGCCGAGCTGGAAGGAGCGCAGGTCGTCCAGGTCGGTCGACCATGTGACGCCGTCCTGCACGGTCACCCAGTCGGTGCGGAAGCGGCCGGACAGGTTGAGCAGGGTGTTGCCGGTCTTCACGGGCAGGTCCGGGTTGCGGTCGAAGCGCTTCTCGGAGATCTCGCGGCCGGAGGTGCTCTGGAAGTCGACGTCGACCCGGGCCAGCTCGCGCTCGGTCGGTGCGTAGGTGACCGACTTGGGGACCGCGCCCTTCCAGTAGCGGACGAGGTCGTACAGGTAATCGGTGGTGGGGTGGGAAGTGACGCGCAGGGTCACGGGACGCTGACCGAGCTGCGTGATCAGGCGTTCGCCGCTGTCCTTGGTGAGCGACGCCACGGTCAGGGCGGTCCGGTACGTGGCGTCGAAGTAGCGCCCGGGCTCGGTGTTGACGACCAGGAGCGTGCTGGCGCCCGCCTTCTCGGCCGCTGTGACCTGGGCGTCGAGGTCGCTGCGGCGTACGACGGCAATCTTGTTCCTGACGTTGACCTTGGCGAACTCGGCCGCGGTGCCGGTGCCGGCGAAGACCGCCGGGATCTGGCGGGTGCCCTCGGCGGGCAGGGTCGAGCCGGGCAGCTTGAGCAGGTCGTCGTAGGAGTCGACGGCCAGCGCCGGTTGGATCTTGCGCCAGCGGGCGGTGATCGACATCTTGCCGTCGCGGGCCTTCTGGCCGGGGACGACCCACATGCTGTCGTACCAGCGGGACAGGATGTACGAGTCGGTGGCCGACGCCGTGGCGCCCAGCTCACGGTGATAGTCGAGCCGCACCTCGGCGTCCGCCGTCGTCCGGGGCGTGACCGCCTTGAGCTCGCGGGTGGCGCCGGCGTCCAGCGTCAGGGTCATGTCGTCCTCGACCGTGACGGTCGGCGCGGTGAGCAGGGCGATGCCGCGCGAGTGGGGGCCGTGCGTGCCCTCGACGTCGCCGTACATCCACACCGAGTAGCGGCCCTGCGGCAGCAGCACGTCGATCGGGCTGCCGTCCTGCGTCCAGAAGTTGTAGTAGCCGCCGGCCGGGTCGCCCTCGCGGACCAGATTGATCGACCCGGGCATGGGCTCGCCGTGGCGGCCGGTGGGCTTGATCACGAGGTGCCGCGGCTGGTCCTCGGTGCTGACGCCGACGATCGTGTCCGCCCGGCGGCCGTCCGCGCCGGTGGCGACGACGGACCCCGTGAAGTGGCCCTTCTCCGTGATGCGGGTCAGGTCCGCGGACACCGTCACGGTCGCGGTCCCGCCGGCGGGCACGGTCACGCTCGGCGCCGACAGCGCGAGCAGGCCGGTTCCCTCCAGCTTCAGCGTCAGTACGACGTCAGCCGCGCCCGTGTTCGTGTAGGTGATCGGCCGCTCGGTCGCGCCGGCCGGCTCCTCGTCGAGCGGGTGAATGCCCAGGTACGCCGACGCGGTGGCGAAGAGCGTCGCCTTGGTGCTCGCGGCGATGTCGAGCCGCCCGCTGCCGGCGTCGTACGGGCCGTAGTCGGGGGTCTCCTTGGCCGTGCTCACCAGGGCATCTTTGAGCTGCTGCCCGGACCAGTCGCCGTGCTGGGCGGCGAGCAGGGCGGCGGCCCCGGCCACGTGCGGGGTGGCCATCGACGTGCCGCTCATCGTCCGGTAGAGGCCCTCGCCCTCGATCGAGAACTGCGAGCGCGCGGCCAGGATGTTGACGCCCGGCGCGGTGATCTCGGGCTTGAGCGCGCTGTCCACCAGCCGCGGGCCCCGGCTGGAGAAGTCGGCGAGGTGGTCGTCGCCGTCGACCGCGCCCACGGTCAGCGCGGCGTCGGCGGCGCCGGGCGAGCCGACGGTGGTGGCGTCCGGGCCGCTGTTGCCCGCCGCGATGACGAAGAGCGCACCGGTCTCGGCGCTGAGTTCGTTGACCGCGGCGCTCATCGGGTCGGTGCCGTCGGTGGGATCGCCGCCGAGGCTCATGCTGACGACCTTGGCCTTGCGCTCGCGGGCGGCCCACTCCATGCCCGCGATGATCCACGAGTCCTGGCCGGAGCCGCCGTTGTCGAGTACCTTACCGATCTCCAGGTCGGCGCCGGGGGCGACGCCGCGCTCGAGCCCGTTCGAGCCCGCGCCGGTCCCGGCGATGGTGGAGGCCACGTGCGTGCCGTGCCCGTGCCGGTCGGTGACGTCCTCGCCCGGGACGAAGCTCACGCTCGACTCGATCCGCCCGGCGAGGTCCGGGTGTTCCGCGTCGACGCCGGTGTCCAGCACGGCCACGTCGACGCCGGCGCCGGTGTCGCCACTCGCCCAGACCTCGGGCGCCCCGATCTGCGCGACGCTGTCGGCCAGGGCGGCGTGCACCTTGCCGTCGAGCCAGACCTTGCTGATGCCGTACGCGAAGGAGGTGTCGGTTGTCGTTGATCGGGCGCCCGTCAGCGAGGTCCAGAAGTCGGTGGCGCGGTGGCGGTCGGTGTTGACCGCACGGCCCCGGATGCTGGGCAGGGACCGCACCTCGGTGCTGGCCTCGGGCAGCGTGTCGGCCCGCCGGCTCGGGGCCGCGGCCTGGTAGCCGAGGATGACCGGCAGCTCCCCGGTCGCGCTGTCGCCGTAGCCCTCGCGCAGCAGATACGTGACGTTGAACAACCGCTTGTCCAACCGCCCGGTGCCGACGTACGGCAGGGCGCTGTCCGGATAGACGTAGGTGTCCGGGCCCACGGTGGTGACGTGCGCGCCGACCTGCTCGCCGTCCGGCCCCTGCACCGTGGTGGCGCCGGGCCGCACCGTGACCTTGTCCCCGGTGATCAGCGTGATGGTCGTACCGGCCGCAGTGGCGCGGGCACTGGTGGCTTCCTGGGCGCGAGCGGGCGCCGGCAGCATCGCCAGCGCGGTCACGACCGCCACGGTTGTACTGAGGGAGAAACGCGTCAACGGAACACCCCGACTCGATCAGAGGCTTGAAGTGCTGCCGACGCTACAAGCACGGAGATCGATGTCCGGCCACTTGATCCTGACCGTTAACCGCCTGGAAACCGAACGTGTAGCCACCCGGAACATCCGGCGCCGGGCCCGTGCCGGATCATTCTCGGCATGGCTGTGCTGGTGGAGATCCACGTTCCGTTGACCGGCGACGTCGTCGAGTGGGTCGACGACATCGGCGACTACCTGATCGACCTCGAGGAGGAGCTGGGCATCGAGGAGCACGACGACGGCGAGGAGTACGGCGACGTCTACATCTTCTTCATCGCCGGCGCGAACGAGCGGACCCTGCTCAAGGCGGCCTCCCGGGTGGCGACCCGCAAGGGCGTCCCGGCCGGCGCCTTCGCCATGGTCACCAACACGAACGCCCCGCAGTTCGGCCTGGGCCGCAAGGTGCGGCTGCCGGTGCGCTGACCTCACGCCCCGCTGTCGCCGGTGGGCCGCGCCGGCCCGGTCGCCGTCTCGCGCAGCGCGGCCAGCACCGTCCGCACCGCGACCCGGTGCAGGCTCTCGGGCCGGGCGAGAACGTCGATGTGGCGCTCCACCGGCAGGTCGGCCAGCGGCCGCAGCGTCACGGCGGGATCGAACCGGCCGGTGCGGCCGGGCAGCAGCGCGAGCCCGCCCCCGGCCGCCACGAGCGCGGCCACCACGGTGAAGTCGTTGACCCGGTGGACGATGTCGAGGGGCCGCCCGGCCGCAGCCGCGACGGCCGTCAGGACGCCCTCCAGCGGGAAGCCCTCGTGGACGCCGATCCACGGCTCGGCGGCGACGTCGGCGGTGGAGAGCGAACTCTGCGCGGCCAGCCGGTGGCGCGCGGGCAGTGCGACGTACAGCGGCTCGCGCACGAGCGGGACGACGGCGAGGCGGTCCGCCGGCCAGGGCGGGCTGTGCGCCAGCCGGTGGGCCAGGACCAGGTCGTGATCGGCGGCCAGCGCCGGGAAGCCGGCCTGGGGCACGTCCTCGTCCGCGAAGCGCAGCGGCGGCAGGCCCGACCGGCCGAGCAGCGGGCCGAAGAAGGTGAGCGCGGCGCTGTGGAAGGCGGCCACCGTGACCGGTGCGGCCGGGTCGTCGAGGTGGTCGTCCACCGCCCGGGCGGCCCGGTCGAGCGCGGTGGAGATCTCGATCGCCGCGGCGGCCAGGGCGCGGCCGGCCTCGGTCAGGACGAGACGGCGGCCGCGGCGCTCGGTCAGCGGCACCCGCGCCGAGCGTTGCAGCGTCCGCAGCTGCTGCGAGACCGCCGAGGGGGTGATGTGCATCGCCTGGGCCACGGCGGCCAGGCTGCCGCGGTCTCCCAACTCCCGGAGCAGCCGCAGGTGGTGCAGATCCATAAGGCATCACTACACCATTGCTTGAGCAGGACGCATCTTGTCTTCACTATCGTCGGGCCTCAGGCTGCGATCATGTCGATTCGCCGCAGCGATCTCTTGCTGCTGACCGTGGCGGTGGTGTGGGGCAGCAGCTACCTCGCCGCCCAGACCCTCGTCCTGGCCGGCGGTGTGCTGGCCGTCCTCGCGCTGCGCTTCGGAGTCTCGGCGCTCGCCCTGACGCCGGCCATGGTCGTGCGCCGCCCGAGCCGGCCGGAGTTCCGGACCGGGGCCCTGCTCGGCCTCACCCAGGCGGCGGTGCTGGTGCTGGAGACGTACGGGGTGTCGCTGACCGGCGCGACCAACGCCGGGGTGCTGATCAGCCTGACGATCCTGCTGACGCCGGCGTTCGAGGGAGCCGTGCGGCGGCGGTGGCTGCCGCGCCGGTTCTGGCCGGCCGCGGCGGTCGCGGTGGCCGGCGTGGTCCTGCTCGTCGCCGGGCCGGGACTGCACGCCCCGACGGCGGGCGACGCGCTGATGCTCGCCGCGGCCGTCGTCCGCGCGGCTCACGTCACGTTGTCCGGGCGGCTGACGGAAGGCCGCCGGTACGACACGGTGACGCTCACCTGGCTGCAGACCGTGGTCGGCGCGCTGCTGTTCACGCTCGTCGCGGCGCCCGCCCTGCCCGCGGCCGTGCGGTCCTTCGGCCCGGGTCAGTGGCTCGGCGTGCTGTATCTCGCGCTGGGCTGCAGCGTGTTCGCGTTCCTGGTGCAGCTGTGGGCGATCCGCCGCACGTCGGCGACCCGCGCGAGCCTGCTCCTGGGCACCGAGCCGGTGTGGGCGGTGCTGATCGGCGTCGGCGTCGCGGGCGAGCGCCTGACCCCGGCCGGGATCGCCGGGATCGCGCTCGTGCTCGGCGGCACCTGGTACGGCCAGCGGGTCGAGGCCGGCTACCGCGCGAAGGCCCCGGCCGGATCACCCTCGGCGCGGGTCGAGGCCGGCTACCGCGCGAAGGCCCCGGCCGGATCACCCTCGGCGCGGGTCGAGGCCGGCTACCCCGCGGAGGTTCCGGCCGGCTCGGAGCGGCCGCCCTCGGCGCCGACCGCCTCCACCTCGACCGTGCCGGGCAGGTCGAAGGCCGCGACGAAGTAGGCGTCGTTCGTGGTGCCGCCGAGATAAGTCCGGGTGCCGTCGGCGGCGCGGCGGAAGACGTCGTAGTGGTCGACCGAGCCCGGAGCGGGCGTCCAGGCCAGGCGCAGAGACCTGCGCGTCGGCGAGACGTCGGTCGCACCGATGATCGACACGCCGGTCGGGGCGGCGACGGTGTCCACGTCGCCGTCGTACACGGCGAGGCGCCCGACATGAATCGCATAATCGGCGACCGGCTCGGGGGCCGCCACGCGCAGACCGAGCTGGGCGATGGTGCGGCCCGCGTACGGGGAAAGGTCGAGGGTCCTGCTTTCCCAGCCCGGGCCACTCGTCGATCCGACGTCGATGGTGGTAAATGCGGTGGGATCGTCGGTGAAGGACACCGCGGCGGCCAGATGAGTGGCGCCGGGCTGCGGGGTCTTCACGGTGACGGCGATTTTGGTGTCCGCGGCGACCGGCAGGCGGGTCTGATGGAGCCGGACGGTGTTCGCGGCGTCGAGGCGACCGGTCAACTGCAAAGAGCTGCCCCCCTCGTACGCGTCGGAGAAGTCGATCGCCGGCGTCAGTTTCGTGCCCGCGGACTGCACGATCCACCGGTACGTGGGCGGCACGTCCTGCAGCGACAAATTGTTCCAGCCGCCGGCGCCCAGCCGCTCGCCCCCGATCGCATAGAAGTCGCCGTGGCCGGCGTTGAAATCGGTCACGAACGGTTTCGCCGTCACCGGGCTCGACTCCGCGACATACGTGGCGAGCCCCTTCCACGCCGACGTGGTGCTCGTGTTCGACGGGTCGCCGTTGGCCCCGACCCAGTACCGCGCGTCCCGGGCGTAGAAGTCGGCGCGGGAGGTGGACGATTTCCACGTCCATTCGGGGCGATAGAGGCCGAGCCCGGTCACGTGCGGCTGGCCGTCCGGGAAGACGGCACTCCACGGCACCGACGTGTTGTAACCGTTCGCCTCGGTGTCGATGCCCGCGTAGAGGTCGTACTCACTGCGGCCCAGCGCGCGGGCATTGGCGCGGGAGGCGTTCTGCTTGGTCGCGCTCCAGCCGAAGTCGAGAAACATGGAGTCGGCGACCCGCGTGGCGCCACTCTGCAGGAAGGCGTCGTTGGCCGAGGTGAGACCGTCCTGCCAGGACACTGAGCCACTTTCGGTCATGGCGTCGTACCACATGAAATCCACCGGCCCGCGCGAGCGCGCATAGGTCATGGCGTTGCGCAGCTCGGTCGCCAGAGCCGCGTCGCCGCCGCCGGTCTCCTGATTGATGAACCAGCCCTCGAAGCCGTAATACCGCGCGACCTCGACGAGCTTGTCGGCCACGGGATAGACGGCACCGTCCTTGCGGACGAAGTCGCGGACCCATTGCAGCTGACCCCCGTACGCGACAGGCGGGAAGAACACCGTCCCGTAGACCTTCACGCCGTTGCGGTGCGCCGCGTCGATGACCGTCGGATTGGGCGCGAGAATGAGTCCCTCGCTCGCCGAGCCGCCCCAGAAGACGAGCGTGTCGATGTACTGCCAGTAGGGGAACGCGTAGTAATTCGGATCCGCCGAGCCCTGCGACGGATTGTCCGAGGTCGGCGCGAAGGACACCAGCGACGCGATCCGCCCCTCGCCGGCGCGGGCATGCGGATTGGCCTTGAGCGCGGGGTCCGACGTGCGGCCGGCCAGCGGGACGTGCGAGCGGTTGAACCGGGCGTCCGGATCGGTGGCCGGGTCCCAGTCGAGAATGGTGCTCGGATGCCAGTAGGAGGCGTAGGGCTGAGTGCCCGATTCCGCCGCGCTCGCGAGGGCCGGGGAGCTCCCGAAGGCCAGCATCGCGACGAGCCCGGGCACCAGAAGGCGTAGTGGTCTCACGGCCGTCTCCCCACGTCTGCCAACGTTGTCAACGCGCGTGGTCCACGGTAGGCAAGAGATGCATCAAGGTCAATGTCCGATCAGTCCGGATGCTGGCACACGCGGCCGTCGGCGAGGAGGCTGCGATAGTCGGCGATCTTGGCGTGGATCACGCGGAGGTCGTCGTGCAGGCCGGCGATGCGGCGGTGGAGCTCGTCCTCCTGGCGTTGCAGCAGCTCCAGGCGGCGGGCCGTGGCGGCGGGCGTCGCCGGGCCCAGGGTGACGAAGTCGCGGACCCGGGCGATGGGCATGCCGGTGCGGCGCAGGGCCTGGATCAGCCGGACGAACCGCACGGCCTCGGCGTCGTAGCGGCGCCGGCCGTCGGCCGTGCGGCCGACCGGCGGGATCAGGCCCTCGCGCTCGTACCAGCGCAGGGTGTCCGGGGTCAGGCCGGTCAGCTCGGCCATCTCCCGGATCCCCAGCGTCGGCTCCTCGGTGCTCAGCCCAGCTCCCGCAGGTCGAGGACGAACCGCCACCGCACGTCGTTGGCCGCCAGCCGGGCCAGGGCGGTGCCGGCCTCGGTGGCCGGGAGCTTCTCGACGTCGGCCGTGATGCCGTGGCGGGCGGCGAAGTCGAGCATCTCGCGCACCCGGGGGCGACCGGCGCCCGCGGAGGCGGCCAGCCGGCGGCGGCCCATGGCCATGACCATGGACTCGGGCTCGTAGCGGTCCGGCGTGCCGAGCATGCACAGGGTGCCGTCGATCTTCAGAGTCCGCAGGTACGGGGTCGGATCGTGCTTCCCCGACGCGGTGTCGAGGATGAAGTCGAACCGGCCGGCCTGCGAGGCCATCGCCACGGCGCCCGAGGACACGACCGTCTCGTCGGCGCCGAGCATGAGGGCCGGGCCCTGCTTGTCCGGCGAGGTGGTGAAGACCACGACGCGGGCGCCGAGGGCCTTGGCGAACTTCACCGCGAGGTGCCCGAGCCCGCCCAGCCCCACGATCCCGACGACCTGGCCCGGCCCGACGTCCCACGTCCGCAACGCCCCGAAGACCGTCGCCCCCGCGCACATCAGCGGCGCCACGCCCGCCGGGTCGAGACCGGGCGGAAGAGCATAGACAAATCCCTCGCGTACGACGTACTCCTGCGCGTACCCCCCGAAGGTGTTCTCCGCCCCGCCGTAGGTCAGGGCCGGGAACTCGGCGCAGAAGACTTCCTCCCCCGCCCGGCACGCGGCGCACGCCCCGCACGAGTCGACGATGTTGCCGACGGCGACCGCGTCGCCCACCCGGAAGGACGTCACGTCCGGTCCGACCGCGGCGACCTCGCCCACGAACTCGTGCCCCGGGACCAGCGGCGGCGCGCCCTCGGTCAGCGCCTCCGCGGCGTGCAGGTCCGAGTGGCACACCCCGCACCACGTGACGCGCACCGCGACGTCGTCGGCGCGCAGGTCCCGGCGCTCGAAGGAGAACGGTTCCCAGGGCCCGCCCGGGCGCAGCAGGGCCATACCTGTTGTCTTACGCATGATTCGGGACGTTATTCGCTGGAGTGCACTCCACCGCAAGCTCTCCCGGGGCGGCGGGCAGGTGCAGGCTGACAGTGGTGCCGTGACCGGCCTCGGAGGCGACGGTGACCCGGCCGCCGTGGGCGCGGACGATCGCCTGGACGATGGCGAGGCCGAGGCCCGAGCCGCCGTAGTCGCGGCTGCGGCTGGCCTCGGCCCGCCAGAAGCGGTCGAAGAGGCGGGGCAGATCGGCGGCGGGGATGCCGGCCCCGTCGTCGGTGACGTCGGCGCGGGCGTCGCCGTGGTCGGCGTACAGGGTCAATCGGATCTTCGTTCCTGGGGGGTTGTGCTGGACGGCGTTGCCGACCAGGTTGCGCAGGACCTGTTGCAGCCGGGCGGCGTCGCCGAGCACGGGCAGGCCACCCGGGGGCGCCTGCAGCTGGACGGAGAGATCGGGATAGATCACGCGGGCGTCCTCCACGACGCTGTCGGCGAGTTCGGCCAGGTCGAGCGGCCGGCTGTCGAGCGGCCGGCCGGTGTCGAGGCGGGCCAGCAGGCCCAGCTCGTCCACCAGGAGCCGGATGCGGCCCACCTCGTCCTCGATGCGGGCGACGGCCTGTTCCAGGTCCGGGCCGGTGAGCGAGCCCTGCCGGGAGAGCTCGAGCCAGCCCGAGATGGTGGCCAGCGGGGTCCGCAGCTCGTGCGACGCGTCGGCGGCGAAGGTCCGCGCCCGGTCCTCGGCCCGGGCCTGGGCGTCGAAGGCCCGGTTGACCGCCGCCGCCAGCACGTCGGTCTCGGCGTGCCGGTCGGTGACGGGCAGCCGCTCGTCCCGCGAGCCCTCGGCGATGGCGTCGGCGGCCTGGGCCATGTCCGCCAGCGGCTTGAGCCCGATGTGGAGGACCAGCACCCCCAGCCCCATCAGCACGACGACGGCGACGGACGCGATCACCGCCATGCTGCCGGCGTAGCCGAGGATGGTCCGCCGGTCGACCTGGGCGTCGTTGACCAGGATCAGCCGGGCGACGTCGTCGGGGTCCCGGTCGTCGTAGGTCATCCGCATGCCCGGGGTGGGTATGAGCACGGCGACGACGTCGTCGCTGGTCTTGAGGATCTGCCCCGGGCTCGCGGTGGCCGCCAGCCGGGCGAGCTCGTACTCGCGGCCGGCGCTGGACCCGATCGCGAAGAGGATGTCGAGGCTCGCGTCCTGGCCCATGATGCCCAGCGGCGGCCCGAGCATGGTCTCGAACTGGTCCGCGTTGATGGTCTGCGGGCCCGAGCGGACCAGGGCGGTGATCCGCTGCTCGTCGTCGCGGAGCTTGGTGACCGACCGCTCGTTGATGTAGTCGTCGACCAGCAGGCCGGTGATGATCCCGCTGGCGGCGAGGGCCAGGACGAAGAGCATCAGGAAGCCCGCGAGCAGCCGGCCCCGGATGCCGGACTGCCAGCGCCTCACGGCTCGTACCGGAGGGTGTAGCCGACCCCGCGCACGGTCTGGATCAGCGGCTCGTGTCCCTCGTCGACCTTGCGGCGCAGGTTCGAGATGAAGCGCTCGACGACGACCGAGGCGCCGCCGAAGTCGTACTGCCAGACCTGCTCGAGGATCTGCGCCTTGGACAGCACCTGCCCGGGCCGGGTGATGAGCAGGTGCAGCAGCTTGAACTCCGTCGGGGAGAGCTTGACGAGCCGATCGCCGCGGCGCACCTCGTGGCGCTGCGGGTCCACGGACAGGTCGCGGAAGCTCAGGGCCGACCCGGCGGGCACCGCCGTGCCGCGCGAGCGGCGCAGCAGTGCCTCGATCCGGGCCCCGATCTCCACGACACTGAACGGCTTGACCACGTAGTCGTCGCCGCCCAGCTGCAGGCCGCGCACCCGGTCCTCGACGGCGTCGCGCGCGGTGAGGAACAGCACCGGCACCCCGATCGACTGCGAGCGAACCAGGGCGAGGACGTCGAACCCGGTGCCGCCCGGCAGCATCACGTCCAGCACGATCACGTCCGGCAGGGCGGTGCGTACGGCGTGCAGCGCCTCGGGGATGTCGGCTGCCACGTCCACCTCGTAGCCGGCGAACCGCAGGGCGGAGGTCAGCAGGCCCCGGATGCCGGGATCGTCGTCGACGACGAGTACGCGGTCCATGATGTCCTCTCAGACCAGCTCGGGCTCGGGCTCGCGGACGACGGGCTCCTTGGTCTCCGCCACCTGGTGGCCCTCGATGTCCACCTTGGGCACGATCCGGTCCAGCCAGCGCGGCAGCCGCCAGGCGCGGTCACCCAGGAGCTTCAGCACCGCCGGTACGAGCGTGAGCCGCACGATGAACGCGTCGACGAGCACCCCGAAGGTCAGGGCCAGGGCGATCGGCATCACGTTGGGGTCGTGGGAGAACATGAAGCTCGCGAACACCGTGATCATGATGACCGCCGCCGCCACGACCACCCGCCCGGCGGCCCGGCTGCCGGCCAGGATCGCCTCGGAGGCGTCGCCGTGCTGCGCGTAGTGCTCGCGCATCGCGGAGACCAGGAAGACCTCGTAGTCCATGGCCAGGCCGAAGAGCACCGCCATCACGATGATGGGCGCGAAGCTCGGGACCGGGCCCACCAGGGGTACGCCGAGCGGGCCGGCCAGCCAGCCCCACTGGAAGACCGCCACCATGGCGCCGAACGCCGCGCCGACGGAGAGCAGGAAGCCCGCGGTGGCCTTGAGCGGGACCGTCCAGGACCGGAAGGCGAGCAGCAGCAGGAGCAGGGAGAGGCCGACGACCACGACGGCGAAGGGCAGCATGGCGTTGTCGATCTGCTCGACGGCGTCGAGGCTGACGACGGTGAGACCGGTCAGTTCGACGTAGGTGCCGCTTTGGTTGCCGATCGGCTTGAGCTGGGCGCGGACGTCGTCGGCCAGCTCGGCCGTGGCGCTGTCGCGCGGTCCGGTGGTGGGCACGATCCGGATCAGCGCGGCCTGCTCGTCCTCGGTCAGGATGGGCCCGTTGACCTCGGCCACCCCGGACATGGTCTCCACCTTGTCCATGACCGTCTTCGCGGTGGCCTCGCTCCCGGCGCCCTCGACGACCACCACCAGCGGACCGTTGACGCCCGGGCCGTAGGCGCCGGCCAGGAGGTCGTAGACCTGCCGCGGCTCGGAGCCCTGGGCGGCGGAGCCGTTGTCGTTGAGGGCCAGCTCCAGCTGTGCGGCCGGCACGGCGAGCACACCCAGCCCGAGCACGACCGCGACCACGATCTTGCGGGGGTGCTTGATGACACCGCCGACCCAGCGGGCGGCCAGGCCGCGCTTGCGGGGGTCGAGCTCGCGGCGGGCGGCGCGGGAGTCCGGCTTGGGCCGCAGCCGCTCCCCGGCCAGGGCCATGAGGGCGGGCAGCATCGTGAGCGCGAAGAGGACGGCGATCGCGACGGCCCCGGCGGCGGCCACGCCCATCGAGGTGAGCAGCGGCACCCCGGCCAGGGTCAGGCCGGCGAGGGCGATGACGACCGTGAGGCCGGCGAAGACGACCGCGCTGCCCGCGGTGGCGATGGAGAGGGCGATCGACTCCCGGATGCCCATGCCCCGGGTGAGCTGGGCCCGGTGCCGCGAGACGATGAGCAGGGCGTAGTCGATGCCGACGGCCAGGCCCAGCATGATCGCCAGGGTCAGCGCGTGCTGCGAGACGTCGAAGAGGTTGGCGACCAGCAGCGTGCCGGCGGCCGTGCCCCCGACGCCGAGGGCCGCCGTGAGCAGCGGGATGCCGGCCGCGAGGACCGAGCCGAAGGTCACCAGCAGGACCAGCAGCGCCACACCGATACCGATCGCCTCGGGCACGCCGAACGGCTCGAGCTCCTCCTCGAAGGCGTCACCGCCGAACATCACGCGGCCGCCGTGGTCACCGAGGGCGTCGTTGTACGTGCCGCCGGTCGCCCGTACGGCCGCCTGCAGCTCGGGCTCCACCTCGGTGTCCGGCGGCAGGTCGAAACTGATGGCGGCGACCGCTATCCGGCCGTCCTCGGAGACGTCCTCCAGCGGGTCGCTGACATCGGCGACCGGGTGCACGGTCTTGATCCGCTCCGTCACCGCCCGCATCTGCTGGACGACCGGCGCGTCCTTGACCTGGCCGCCGTTGGGGGCGACGAAGAGCACGGTGCCCTCGACGCCGCGCCGCTCCGGGAAGTGCTGCTCGACCTTCTCGAGGGCGACCTGGGCCGGCGCGCCCGGGATCGCCTGGCCGGGCGAGAACGAGCCGCCGTAGAGGACCATCGCGACGAGCGTCGCCACCAGGACGGCCAGCGACGCGCCGAAGAACACGAGCCGGCGCTTGGCCGCGAGGGCACCGAGCCGGTAGAGGAATCTGGCCACGAGACTGCCTTTCCGAGACAGGAGTTGCGGACCTGCTCAGCCTCGTGCTCCACCTTGACGGCCAGCCGTCGCCGATCTTGACGATTCCTTGACGGTCTGGACGGTGTGAGTATTGCGACGGCGAGCGCCGGCTGTCAACCTCCGGCGAGGCCGATCATGCGAGCGCGTTCACCCTGGGGTCCGTACATGACCAGCAGCTCGACCGGCTCGTGATCGGCGTGCCCCATCCAGTGCGGCAGCGCGGTGTCGAACTCCGTGGCCTCACCCCGCGTCAGCACCACGTCACGGTCACCCACGACGACGCGGAGCCGGCCGCTCAGGACGTACACCCATTGGTGTCCCTCATGCCGGCGCGGATCCGGCGCCGGCAGCGTCGTGCGCGCGGGCGACACCAGCTTGTACGCCTGGATCCCGCCCGCCTGCCGCGCAAGCGGGTGGAACTCGGCACCGTGGCGGCGGATCACCGGCGGCCGCTCCGTCTTGCCGGCAAAGCCCACCAGGGTGTCCAGGCTCACGTCGTAGGCCCGGGCCAGCGGCACCATCTGGGCCAGCGTGGGCCGCATGAGCCCGTTCTCCAGGCGGGACAGGGTGCTCGTCGCCAGCCCGGTCAGCCCGGCGACCTCGGCCAGCCGCAACCCCCGGCCCTTGCGCAGCGCCCGCAGCCGAGCCCCGACATCCGCGTCGATCATGGGCCCAGGTTCCCGATCCGCACCAGGATTCGCAACCCGCCGGGGCGCCGGGGCCCGGGCCCGGGCCTGACCGGGGCGGCTAGGGTCGCGGCATGGCTGGAGTAGCGTCGTCCGCGAACCGCCGGATCGATCGGGCGGGACTCGCCGTCTTCCTGCGCCGGCGACGGGCGGGGATCGCTCCGCCGCCCTCGGCGCCGGCTCAGCGCCGCACCCCGGGGCTGCGCCGGGAGGAGGTCGCCGCGCTCGCGGCCATGTCGGCGAACTACTACGAGCAGCTGGAGCAGGCGCGGGGTCCACAGCCCTCGGACGCGGTGATCGCCTCGCTGGCCCGGGCGCTGCGGCTGTCTCCCGACGAGACCACGCATCTCTACACGCTGGCCGGGCTCGCGCTGCCGGTGGAGGTCACGTCGGCCGCCGGGGTCGACGCGGGGTTGCGTACCACCTTGGCCTCGCTGTCGGGCACGACCGCCGGCATGATCTGCAACGAGGTCGGCGACGTCCTGGCGGAGAACGAGCTGAGCGTCGCCGTCTTCGGCCGGTTCCACGGCGGCCCGGGCAACATCGTGCGGCGGTGGTTCACCGACCGGCCCTGGCGCGACGCGCTCGTGCGCAGAGAAGATCAACAGCTGACCAGCGCGGCGTACGTGGCGGATCTGCGCGCCTCGCTCCGCGGCGGCCCGGACGACGCTGCCTTCGTCCGCGGGATGCGCGCGGCCAGCGCCGAGTTCGACGAGCTGTGGGGCCACTACGAGGTGGCGACGCTGCGCGCCGGCTCGAAACTGGTGCTGCACCGGCGGGGGCTCGTCGAGCTGGAGTGCGCCGTCGTGCCCGGGCACCGGCCGGGGCAGCGGCTGGCCGTCTTCCGGGCCGCGCCGGGCAGCCTCTGATCATCCATCAGTGGCTGCGGGGCCGGCCCGGGGCCCACACTTCGGCCGGTGACCACCAGATCAGTCCTGATTTCCGGGGCGAGCGTCGCCGGGCCCGCCCTGGCGATGCTGCTCGCGCGGGCCGGCTTCGACGTCACCGTCGTCGAGATCGCCCCGGCCCGGCGCACCGGCGGCTATGCCATCGACTTCAGCGGGCCGGCGCATCTGACCGTGCTCGACCGCATGGGCCTGCTGCCGGACCTCCGCGCCCGGGCCACCGGCGGCCGGACCAGCCGCTTCGTCGACGAGACCGGCCGCACCCTGTTCACCCTGCCGCCCGAGTTCACCGGCGGCGACCTCGAACTGCCCCGCGCCGAACTGTCCGAGCTGCTGCACGACCGGGGCAGCACGGTCGAGTACCGCTACGGCGACACGATCACCGCCCTGCACCAGACGGCCGGCAGCGTGCGGGTGTCCTTCCGGGACGCCCCGGACCAGAGTTTCGACCTGGTCATCGGCGCGGACGGGATGCATTCCGTCGTACGCGGCCTGGCGTTCGCCCCCGAGGAGGAATGCGTCACCTACCTCGGCTACCAGGTCGCCGGCTGGGATCTCCCCAACGCCTGGGACCTCAAGGGCGAGATCCACCTGCACAACCGCCCGGGCACCCTCGCCGGCCTCTCCGCCGCCGCCCGCAACCCGGCCCGCGCCGACGCCTACGCCCTCTTCGCCGACCCGTCCCCACACGTCGGCCGGGCCGACCGCCACCGCCGCCTCGAACAGGTCTACGCCGGCCAGGGCTGGGAAGTTCCCACCATGCTCGCCGCCTTCCCCGAGGCCACCGACGTCTACTTCGACCAGGTCGCCCGCGTCGCCGTCCCCACCTGGTCGACCGGCCGCATCGCACTGCTGGGCGACGCCGCCTGCGGAGCCACCCTCAGCGGCACCGGCACCGGACTCGCCGTGGTCGCCGCCTACGTGCTGGCTCGTGAGCTGACGCGCACCCCCGACCATGCCCAGGCCTTCGCGCGCTACGAACAGATCATCCGCCCGTACGCGGCCCGCACTCAGGGTGGCTCCTCCCCCGCCGAGCTCCTGGCCCCCGCCGGCCGTCTCCGCCTCCGCCTGCGCGACTTGATCCTGGGCAACCGGGTGGGCCGGGCCCTCGCCCTGCGCGCCGGCGGCAAGGCAGCCCCCGGCCCCGACCTCGACGACCAGTAGCGCCCCGGAGACCCGGATCAATCCTGTCGTGAGCGCTGGCCGGCGATCAGGGTCAGCAGGGCGGCGTGGGTCCGCTCGTCCGCGGCCGCCACGAGACCGCCGGCTCCGGCGTGGATCGGCCCGCCGTCGATCCCGGTGACGACACAACCGGCCGCCTGGCAGAGGGCGATTCCGGCCGCGAAGTGCACGCTGTCGCGCAGGTGGCCGTCGGTGACGTAGGCGGCGCGGCGGCCGGCGGCGACCCAGGCCACGGCCAGCGTGGTGGAGACGACCCGGGGGCGGAACTGTCCGATGAATCCCTCGTCGGCGAGCATCCGGGCCGCCGAGAAGACCGCGTGGTTGGGGAACGGCGGGTCGAGGTTGACGTCGACCAGCTTCGAGCCGGCCGAGGGGGTGAGTCGCTCGTCCGCTCCACCGCGACGCACGTACGCGGCGGCGCCGCCGGTCCAGAACACCTCGTTCGTGAACGGGTCCGCGGAGGCGGCCACCGTGGTTCGCGCGCCTGTTCGCAGCGCCACATTCACCGAGGCCAGCATGTTTCGCACGGCGTAGTTCAACGTTCCGCACAGCGGGTCGACCAACCACAGCCGATCGGTCGCGCCACGGCCCGTGCGCCCGCCTTCCTCGCCCAGGACGGGATCCTCCGGCCGCGCCCCGCGCAAGACATCGACGATGGCCTGCTCCGCCTCGACGTCGGCCGTGGTGGCGAAGTCACCGGCGTCCTTCGGGAAGTGGGTCAGCGCCGATCCGTAGTGTGAGCGGACGACCGCGGCACCGGCTTCCGCCGCTTCGATGACCAAGTCCTGATCGCTGATCGACATGCGGAGACCATAGATGCCCACCGCACGGACCGCCGGAGGCTGTCAGCCGAGCGGGCCCGCGCGCACGATGCGGGTCGCTTCGGCCGGCGGCGTCTCCCACGGCAGCATGTCGCGCAGGATCCAGGTCACGCCGGCCGCTTCGTACTCGGCGATCAGGGGTGCGGGGTCCGGCGGCAGCACGCGGCTCACGATGACGTCGTACGGGCCGGAGCTCGTGCGGTGCTGGTTGATGTAGTCGATCATCGTGCGGGCGGAGTCGGGCGAGGAGGGCAGGATGGAGAAGCCGTCGTCGCGGATGTCCATCTCGGCCGGGGCGGCGCCCTCCCAGCGGGCGGCGCGGCGGAAGGGTCGCTTGTTCGGCCAGTACCCGGCCACCCACACCGGGATCGGGTCCTGCACCGGGCGCGGCCGGAAGGTGGTCTCCTTCACGGTGTAGTGCTTGCCGGTGAAGGCGAAGGGCTCGCCCGTGCAGAGGCCGCGCACGATGGTCAGGCACTCGTCGAGCTTGTCGGCCCGGACCCGGGCGTTGCCGTCCTCGCCGAACTGCTCGAACTCGGCCTCGCCGGAGAAGCCGAGGCCGGCGCCCAGGATCATGCGGCCACCCGAGAGGTGGTCGAGGGCGACGATCTCGCGGGCGATCTTCCAGGGGCGGCGGCGGGCGAGCTGGGCGACCATGGTGCCGATCCTGACGCGCGAGGTCGTGGCGGCGATGGCGGAGAGCACGACCCACGGGTCGGTGACGGGCGGCGCGGTGCGGGTGTCGAAGACGAGGGAGTCCCACACGAACACGGCGTCCCAGCCGGCTTCCTCGGCGTCGCGGGCCAGGCTCACCAGCGTGCGCGGGTCGGCGTACTCACCGATCACGGGCAGATTGACCGCGTACCGCATCATGGGTGAACTCTAGAGCGCGTCTGGCGGATCACGGCGTCGCCGAGCCGGAGTCCAGGTTTCGTCTCGCAAGTGGGCAGATCGTCCGGATACCGGTTTTGTATCCGGGCGGTCTGACCGCGCGGCGAGGCGGAAGCTGGGCCCGGCGCAGGCCGTCGTGATCCGCTAGACGTGCTCCAGGCCACGGACCAGCGCCTCGGCGTCCCCCGGCGGAAGCGGGCGGTGGAAGAGGAAGCCCTGGCCGACCGTGCAGCCCATGTCGATGAGGGCGGCCGCCTGGTCGGCCGTCTCGATGCCCTCGGCGACGACGGTCATCCGGAAGGCGTCGCCGAGGTGGACGACCGCCTCGCACACCGAGCGGGCCTCGGCGTCGTCGGCGATGCCGGTCACGAAGGACCGGTCGATCTTCAGCGTGGTGACCGGCAGCCGGCGCAGGTAGCTCAGGGCCGAGTAACCGGTCCCGAAGTCGTCGACCGCCAGCTGGATGCCGAGGTCGCGCAGCGCTTCCAGGCGGCCGATGATGAGCGGGTCGGGCTGCAGGATGACGCTCTCGGTGATCTCGAGCGTGAGCCGGTCGGCCGGGAAGCCGGTCTCGGCCAGGATGGTTTCGACGGTCTCCACCAGGTCGGCCTGGGCGACCTGCTTCGGCGACAGATTCACCGAGAGCCGCAGCGAGCCGGCAGGCCAGCCCGACACCTCCCGGCAGGCCGCGCGCAGCACCCACGCGCCCAGTGGCACGACGGCGCCGGTCTCCTCGGCCAGGTCGATGAACTCGCCCGGGCCCAGCAGCCCGCGGACCGGGTGGTTCCAGCGGACCAGGGCCTCGACCGCCCGCAGCTCACCGGTGGCCAGGGCGACGATGGGCTGGAAGTGGACCACCAGCTCGTCGTGGGCGACCGCGTGGCGCAGCTCGGCCTCGCGCGCCTTGGTGTCCATGACGGTCGAGTAGTACTCGAAGCGGCCGCGGCCGGCGCGCTTCGCCGCGTACAGGGCGGTGTCGGCCTGTTGCAGCAGGGTCTCGCCGGACGCGGCCGGGTCGTCGCGGACCACCACGCCGATGCTCGCCTCGACCATGAGCACGTGCTCGCCGAAGATCACGGGCGTGCGCAGCGCTTCCAGCAGGCGGGTGGCGACGGCGCCCGCGGCCTCCCGGGACGGCAGGTCCTGCAGCAGGACGGTGAACTCGTCGCCGCCGAGCCGGCCGGCCAGGTCGCCGGCCCGGATCACGCCGCGCAGGGCGTCGGCCGCGGCGATCAGCACGGCGTCGCCCGCCTCGTGGCCGAACGTGTCGTTGACCGGCTTGAACCGGTCGAGGTCGATGAGCATGACCGCGGCGTGCCGGCCCGGGCGGATCGGCTGGGCCGCGAGCTGTTCCAGGCGCTCGCCGACCAGGGTGCGGTTGGCCAGCCCGGTCAGCCCGTCGGTGACCGCCATCTCCCGGTTGTCGCGCAGGGCGTGCAGCTGACGGGCCATGACCAGCAGGGTGAGCACAGCCGAACCCAGGATCATTCCGCCGTACGGGTTGAGCGGCAGGTGGGACGACCGCTCGGCGAGCAGGAGGTAGGCGGCGACGCTGGCCACGTACGGGAAAATGGCGACCGCGTTGCGATCCTGGCGGCGCGGCGCGGGGTGCCGCGGCCGGCGATACTGCTGATCGGCCGCCACCACCAGCAGGAAGCAGCCCGCCAGCCACAACAGGTCCGGCCACGAGCCGCCGGTGAAGCCGCCGTGCAGCTGGATCCAGCTGTACGAGACATCGGCCGTCACGGTCAGCGCGATCGCCCCGGCGAGCAGCCGGATCGGGGCGGGCGCCTCGGGCTGGTGCCGCCGCAGCAGGGCGGTCGACATGGCCAGGACGAGCAGCAGGTCGCCGATCGGCAGCGCGGCCGTGAACGAGCGCTCCCACGACGTCATCCCCGGCGCGTTGAGGATCGGGCCGAGCAGCAGGTACCAGATGGCGATGAAGCCCCCGGCGCCGACGATCAGCGCGTCCAGTGCGAGCTTCTGCCGGTCCCGGCGGCGCCGGTACTGGCCGGGCAGCATCAGCAGCCCGGCGAACATGAACGGCGAGAAGAGCAGGAACCAGTAGTCGGCGGTCGACGGGTAGCCGGTGGAGTGCAGGATCTGGCTCTGGACGAACCAGGAGCAGTGGGCCACCAGCTGACAGGCGAACGCGACGGTGATCACCTGCCAGGCGCGCCGGGTCCGGGGCTCCTGCCGCCTCGACACCGCCACCCGGGCGGCCAGCACGGTGAAGACCAGCGCCTGCGGCACGTACGAGGCGTCGGTCACGAAGGTGCTGACCGCGGCGCCACCCCACTCGCCGAAGTACCAGGCCTGTTGCACGACGAGCAGGACCGCGCAGGCGAGCACACTCGCGGCGGCCGCCCGGCCGGTCCGGAACCAGGTCAACATCACCCCCCTGTTCGGCGCGACCGGGACGATCGTGAGCCGTTACGGATCACGAAGTCCGGGGCGCCACCCGCTTCTCGATCTCCCGCAGCACGAGGTCCGGCTGGTCCTGCGGCACCTCGTGCGAGCTGCCCACGGCCGTGCCGTCAGTCGAGCGCCTGGGTCACCTCCTCGACAGCGGCCCAGCGCAGCGCAGCGACGTTCTCCTCCAGGTGGGCGATGCTCGCGGTGCCCGGGATCGGGAGGACGTTCGGTCCCTGCCGCAGCAGCCACGCCAGCGCGATCTGCGCCGGGGTCGCGCCGTGCCGCCGGGCCACCGCGTCCAACACACCGCCGGTCCGGGCGAGCTCGCCGGTCGCCATCGGGAACCACGGGATGAAGGCCATCCCCTGCTCCCGCGCGTGGTCGAGCACGTCCTGCGCGGCCCGGTTGGCCACGTTGTAGAGGTTCTGCACCGACACGATCGGCGCGATCGCCTGCGCGGCCTTGATCTGCGCGACGCTGACCTCGGACAGGCCGATGTGCCGGATCTTGCCCTCCTGCCGCAGCTGAGCCAGCTCGCCGACGCTGTCCTCCAGCGGCACCCGCGGGTCGACGCGGTGCAGCTGGTAGAGGTCGATGCGCTCGACGCCGAGCCGGCGCAACGACATCTCGAGGGCCTGGCGCAGATACTCGGGGCGGCCCAGCGGCGGCCACTCGTCCGGCCCGGTCCGCAGCACACCGCCCTTGGTGGCGATCACCACATCGTCCCGGTACGGGTGCAGCGCCTCGCGGATCAGGTCCTCGGCGACGAACGGCCCGTACGCGTCCGCCGTGTCGATGAACGTCACGCCGAGCTCGACGGCCCGGCGCAGCACGGCGACGGCCTGGGCCCGGTCGCGCGGCTCGCCCCAGTAGCCGGCGCCGAGGAGCTGCATCGTGCCGTAGCCGAGGCGGTTGACGGTCAGGTCGCCGCCGAGGGTGAAGGTGGTCATCGGTGGGTTCCTCCCAGGCGTACGACGAGCAGGTTGGGGTCCTTCTGGGTGGTGTAGGCGGCACTCGGCACGTACGCCCGGCCGCCCCGGACCAGCACCGACGTGGGATTGGACAGTCCGTCGGCCGCGGTCAGCACCGTGGTGCCGTCGGTCAGCACCACCTTGTTCTCGGTGACGAGGGCCGCGACGATCTGCTCGCCCCGGCCGGTGAAGTCGAAGTCGTCGATGCCGGTCAGGCCCGTGGCGACCGTCGTGAAAACCCCGGCCCGGCGGCCGCTCAGGGGTGTACGCACCACCGTGCCCTGGTCGAGGTTCGACACGTACAGGTGTCCGGCGCGCACCTTGGCCCCGTTGGCGCCGAAGAAGCCGGTGGACGCCAGCGCCGCGTCGGTGCTGAACACGCGGACCCGGCCCCGGGCAGTGACGGAGTAGACGGCGCCCCGGGCGGAATCGGTCACGTACATGGTGCCGGTCGCGGGGTCCCGGGTGAGCCCGTTGGGCAGGCCGTCGGCGGGCAGGCCGGCGAGCTTGCGCGGCGCCCGCCCCTCGGTGAAGGTCCAGAGGCCGGTCTCCCGGGCCGACCCGGTGGCATAGAGCACATAGAAGGTGCGCCCGTCGCGGACCAGCCCGGTGGTCAGCGGAAAGCCGAGCAGTGGCGTGACGGCCGCCGGGTCCGCGGGCGCCGGCAGCGTGGCGAGCACGCTGATTTTCCCGTACGCGTCGATGCGCGCGACCTGCCGCGCCCCGGCGAACGTGACGTCGACGCTGCCGTCGCGGTCCGGGACGACGTTCTCGGGCATCTGCCCGGCGGCGAGGTCGAGGTGCACCAGGATGTCCGCCCGCGCGGCGGCGCCGGCCGTCGTGGGCAGCAGCGTGCCGACGGCCAGCACGGCCGCGGCGATTTTGGTGAGGATCATGCCGACGAGCCTGCGGCGCCGGGGAGCCGCCAGCCAGACCCGCTTGTGGGTGCACCTGTCAGGGGCAGGCTACGGCCACCGGTCCCGCGCATACTTGGCGACCATGGACGTCAGGTCGCCGCTCGGCGAGTTTCTGCAGGCCCGGCGGGCCCGGCTGCGCCCGGAGGACGTGGGTCTGCCCCGCTACGGCGACCGGCGCCGGGTGCCTGGGCTGCGCCGCGAGGAGCTCGCCCTGCTGGCCGGGGTGAGCGCCGGCTATTACACGCGCATCGAGCAGGGTCAGTCGCAGGGCGCCTCCCCCGAGGTCCTCGACGCGATCGCGACCGCGATGCGCCTGACCACGCCCGAGCGCGAGCACCTGCACGACCTGTCCGCGTCGGCCGGCCACCGATCGGCCCCGCCGGCGCCGCCGGTGGAGGAGTGCGACCCCGATCTGCGTACGCTCCTGACCGCCATGACCGACGTCCCCGCCCTGGTCGTGGGTCGTCGCAACGACGTCCTTGCCTGGAACCGAGCGGGCCACGCGCTCCTCGCCGGCCACCTCGACCCCGCGTCGCCCGACGACCCGCGCACCCGCCCGAACATGTCGCGCATGGTCTTCCTCGACGCCCACACCCGCGCCCTCTATCGCAACTGGGACAGCAAGGCCCGCGCCGTGGTCGGCAACCTCCGGATCATGACCGCCCGCCACCGGGGCGACGCCGCCCTGGCCGGTCTCGTCGGCGAGCTCGCCATCGAGAGCCCCGACTTCGCCACCCTCTGGGCCGGCCACATCGTCCAGTCCTGCGCCCGCGACGTCTTCGACCTGGCCCATCCCCTGGTCGGCGAGCTGACCGTCACCCAGCAGTCCCTCCGCGTCCCCGGCGAATCCGGTCAGGTCCTCGTCACGATGACGGCGGAGCCCGGCACGTCCTCGGCCGAGGCCCTCACCCTTCTCCGCACTTTCTAGCACCGCTAGCAAACATGCCACCGCTCTGCTAGCGTGGTCTCCGTTCCTAGCGCTGCTAGAAAAACGGAGATGCGCCATGCACACCTGGTCCGCCTACGGCCTCGCCGTCGTGATCGTCGCCCTCGTCGCCGCCATCGGCATCCGCTTCCTCCTGGCCCCGACGGTCGCCGCGACCGGCTACGGCGTCCCCGCCCGCCCCGGCGGCGACCCCGCCTACCTGACCATCAAGGGCCTGCGCGACTCGACCCTCGCCCTGCTCGGCGCGGCCCTGCTCGCCTTCACCACCCCGGAGGCCGCCGGCTGGTACATGCTCATCGGCGCCATCATCCCGGTGGGCGACATGCTGATCGTCCTGCGCCACCACGGCCCCAAGGCCACCGCCTACGGCGTCCACCTGGCCACCGCGGCCGTCCTCCTCCTCGACGCCGTCCTGCTCCTCACTCTTTGAAAACGACTCACTCTTTGAGAACGACTCAGCCTTGGAGAACGGCCCCGAGGCCCTTCCGCCAGGCCGAGTACGACCCGATCGGACCGGCGTGCGGCCGATACAACCACCGCCACGGGTGGACGACACCGGGCGCGACGGCCTCCGCGCGCCTCCGGAAACCGGGCACCGGCGCGTAAGTGACGGCCACCGTCCGGCCGCCCAGCTCCTCGGCCACCCGCCCGCGCCGGATCTCGACATCGCGCCGGGCGGCCAGGTCGGCCAGGGTCTCGGCCAGGAACACCAGCCGCTTGCCGGACAGTCGCAGCCGGGCCAGCAGCGGCTCGTCGAACACGAACACCGCCGGCCGGTCCGGATGGGCGGCGAGCGCCGGATCGGCGTCACCGAGCGACTCGGCGGTCAGCCAGACCGCGGCGGGCTCTCCGGTCCGGACCGGCATGCGCGGGCCGCCGGTGGACTCCGGGTCGGGGTCACGCCGCAGCAGCGGCTCCGGATCGGGCCGATCGGCGGGCGGTGGCGCCGGGGGCCAGTTCTGGATCGGGCACGCCGAGTTGAGCACGCACTCCCGGCACAGTTGCGGCGCCCGCTTCTCGACCTGCCGGCGCGAGAACCCGTACGGCTTGCCGGTGCCCGCGCCGATCGTCCACTGCCAGCCCAGCCGGTTCGCTGCCCGGGACCCGTCCAGCAGATGGGTGAAGAACCGGTCCTCGCCCGCGGTCCACTCCGCCCCGGCGCGCACGGTCCACTGCGACGACAGCCACATCCGGGTCTGGTTGACCAGCCAGCCGCCGGTCTCCAACTCTTCGACGCAAGTCGACACGCAGTTCATCGCCGCCGGCCACGGCTCGTCCCAGCCGCGCGCCGGGCGGGCCGGGGCGTGCCGGAGGGCAGCCGCGTTCCGCCGGCCGACCCGGGCGTAGAGATGCCGGGCGTACTCCTGCCAGGCCAGCTCGTCACGGAACTTGGTCCGGTCCCGCGCCGGCGCCGGGGCCGCCGCCGCCCAGGCCGCCGGGAGGTCGATCAACCCGTACCGGACGTACGGCGAGATCCGGCTGGCGCCGCGCCGCGTGGCCGGGAGCACGGTGTTGCGCCGGGCGGCGTAACCCGTGAGGTCCAGGGCGGCGAGCACAGCGTCGGCGGCCGTCTGACCCCCGCGGAACCCCGGCGACGCGGCCGGGACGTCACCGCAGAGGTCGCCGAGATGCGCGGTCACCCACGCGACGGCGGCATCGGGGCCCGGCTCGGGCGAGGGAAGCAGCACGCGTCAAGTCTGCTCGACCGGGCGCCCGGGCCACCGGACGGCACGCCGACGGTCAGGCCCAGCCGCCGAGGTAGCCGGCCAGGCCCGGGTCGGCGCCGAGCGGGGCGAGCCCCGGGTCCGCGTACACCCGGGTCTCGAACAGCTCCTCCCCCCACGTCGCGCGGCGGGCCCGGGCGCGCGCCGAGTCGATGCGGATGTCGCCGAGCACCGCGGTGCCGAGCGTGCCCACGCCGACCGACGCCACCGCGTCCTGCAGCTCTTTCGCCACGCCGTCGGCCCGCACGGCGACCGGCACGTCGACGACGACCCGGGCGGATGCCGAAGGCACGGACGACACTCGCTCGTCTGCCTCGAACAGGTCGGAGAATTCCCCGGGTACGTTCACCCGCGCCGACGGCAGCACAGCCAGCAGTGAGTCGACGCACACGTACGCCGCCGCGGCCGAAGGCGCCGAGCCGAGCCGGACGACCACGTCGGCCCCGGCGCTGCGCACCCCGTGCCCCCGCGAGCCGGCGACCGGGATGCGGTCGGCCAGCAGCAGCGTCTCGGCGTCCTTCCGGGCCCGGCGCTCGGGATCGTCGAGGTCGCGGCCCGCCCAGTCGGGGCCGTCGTGCCAGGCCACCGCGTCGGCGGCGTGGGCCAGGACCGCCCCGGCGAGCCAGGCCCGGTACGCCCACTCCCAGTCCTCGCCGCCGTAGACGCGGAAGGTCTCGTCGAAGCCGCCGACCCGCTCGAAGAACCAGCGGGAGCACGCGAGCGCGGCGCTGATGACGTACCGGTAGGAGCGGTCGTCGGCGTCGAGCAGGTCGCGGGACTGCCGGTAGCCGTCGCGCAGCCATTGCGGCTCGGGCAGCTCGGCGGCGGGTCCGGCCGTCTCGACCGGGGCGTCGACGGGCAGGCCGGCGAGATCGGCGTGGCGGCGCCGGCCGACGACGACCGCTTCGGGGGCGAGGGCGGGCAGCCGGGACATGCGCTCGAGATACGTCGGCTCGGGCACCGTGTCGGCGTCGAGGAAGCAGAGCACGTCGCCGGTCGCGGCCGCCGCGCCGAGGTTGCGCGCCGCCGCCGCCCGGAAGCCCTCGTCGGCCTGGCGGACCAGCTCGACCTCGGCGGGCACGCGCGGCGGTTCGGGCGATCCGTCGTCGGCGACGATGATCTGCGTACGCCCGGCGGGGTGGGTCTGGCGCCGCAGCGCCGCCAGTGTCCGGTCCAGCTCGGCCTGCTGCCGGTAGTGCACGACGACCACCGACACGGCCGGCGGCTCGGCGGGCTCGGCACCGTCGAGCAGGTCCCAGCGGTTGCCGGGCACGGAACGGCCGTTCACCATGCGATGTCTCCTGTCCACCAGCGCACGTACGCCGCGGCGGTGTCGTCGAGATGGGGCCGGGTGACCGCGTCCGCCGCGAGCCACGTGGAGGCGGGATCGGCGAGTGCGTCCGCGATGGCCGGCCCGAGGCGGTCAGGGGCGACGAGCCGGACGGTCCCGGGCCGGAGGGCAGCCATCTCCCGGGTGTACCGGCTCTCGACGACCAGCGGACGGCGGCCCGCGGCGATCCACGTGGCCAGCGAGCCGGAGGCGGAGAAGTGCCGGTGCGCCACGACCGGCACGGCGACCGCCCGGCACCGCGCGATCAGATCCGCCTCGGGCACGAAGCCGGTCACGCCGACGGTCACCCCGCGCGCCGCGGCCTGCTCGGTGAAGTCCCGCAGGTCGCCCTCGTGCCCGGCCGACGGCCCCCCGAGCACGGTCACGCTCGCGGGAAGGCCGACGACCGCGTCGACCACCTCCGCGTGTCCCTTGCCGGGATAGAAGAAGCCGAGCACGGCGACATCGCGGCCGACCGGAGCCGGAGCGCCGGAAAGGGACACGGGACTGACCGGCAGGGGCACCACGCCGAGGGCCCGCGGCTCGATCCCGGCCTCGGCGAGATGGGCCGCCTCGTGCCGGCTGTTGACGACCACCCCGCGTGCGGCCGCCGCCACCCGCGCGTAGCAGTCGGTGCGGCGTGGCAGGTTCCGGGGCCCGTCGGACGGCTGCGGGACGTCGTGCAGGGTGACGGTCAGCGCTGTCCGGGCGGCGATGCGCTCCACCACCGCGGCCGCCTCCTCCGGAGACCGGGCCCACAGCCGATCGGTGAAGTGCAGATGCGCCCGTCGCGGAGGCGCGGAACCGAGCAGCGTGTCCGCGGCGACCTCGAGCCGCGCGCCGGTCGCCGACTCGACGGCCCCGGCGAGGTCCCGGGCGGCGACGGTGACCCCGTGCCGTGCGTCGGCGGTGACGGCCAGCGCCGGGAGCCCGGTCATGACAGCCCCAGCAGGCGCAGCGCGTTGGCGTGCCGGACCAGCCCGGCCTGCACCACGTCGGGATGCCGGGCGTACCAGGCAAGGTGGGCCTCCCGGACGGCGCCGGCCGGGACGACCTGGTCCTCGACGATCCAGTGCGGGCGTTCCGGCTCGTCGAGCCCCCACGCCTCGAGGACCACCGCCTCGCGCGGGGCGTGGACGGAGTTCAGCAGCGGCCGGCCCGGATCGACGACGTGCTCCGGCAGCCCGAGGGCCGCGCGGACCCGGGCGGCCAGCGCCGTCCAGACCGGGTTGCCGGGGTGGTTGAGCGTGCGCATCAGCGCGAACGACGGCGTCGCGAACAGGTCGGAGACGACGACGGTGTCGTGCTTGGCCTCCCGGCTGCGCAGCTCGTCGAGGGAGAGCTCGGCGATCGCCCGGACGGCCGGAACGTCGAGCGGCGTCCGGGCGCGCAGCCCGGCGGCCTCGGCGAGCAGGCGCAGGTCGTGGTAGGCGACGACGGGCGGCACGAGCCCCGGATCGGCGGGCGGGCGCACGATCGCGTGCGCCGGGTAGAGGCCGGCGAACCGGATCACCGGCACCCGCAGCGCCCGGGCGCCGGACCCGAGCCGGGCGCGCAGCTGCGCCGAGCCGAGCGGCAGCCCGCGGTAGTCGTCGCGGATCGGCTGGGTGACGAGGATCGCCGCCGCGGCCAGCCACCGGTCGAGGCACGGCAGGTCGGCCGGGGTGAGCTCGTGCACGGGCGGGGTCCGTACGGTGCGCAGCCCGCCGCCATCGATCATGAGTCGCAGCGACTCGGCCTGGCAGTTGCCGAGGACGAGGGCGACGGGACCGTCGCCGGCCGGTTCGTCGAGCCCGTAGAACGCCCCGTAGTGCCGGGTGCGCGGGTCTGGTTCTGACACGGCCCGGTTGTACCCCGGGCCACCCCGTTTCAGTGATCTTGTGAACAACAAGATTCTTTGCAGTGCGGCAAGGGAAGTAGGGGGCCTCCCACCGACCCGAGGACGCCACGATGACGCTTGCCGCACCCGTCGTACCCGCTGTCAGAGTGGCCTCGATCCCGGCGGCCCATCCGTACGTCCGCAATGTGCTCGCCCCGGCCGACGTGCGCCTGTTGCCCGATCCGCCGCCGCCGGGCGCCACGGACGGGCGCTGGTGGCCGCCGGTCATGTGCGACGCCGGCTGGGTGGCCGCGAACGCCGGTTCCTTCGACCTCATGCACCTGCACTTCGGCACGGAGTCGTACCCGGCCGGCCACCTGCGCGCGCTCGTGCGGGCGCTGCGCGCGACCGGACGTCCACTGGTCCACACCGTGCACGACCTCGAGAACCCGCAACTGACGGACCAGGCCCCGCACCGCGAGCACCTCGACGTGCTGATCCGGGCGGCCGACGCGCTGATCACCCTGACGCCGGGGGCCGCCGCGGCGATCGAGCGCCGCTGGGGGCGTACCGCCGAGGTCGTCCCGCACCCGCACGTGCTGCCGCTGGACGCACCCCTCCCGGCCGGGACACCTTCCCCGGAGTACGTCCTCGGCGTACACCTGCGCGACATCCGGCCCGGCACCGACGCCGTCCGCGCGGTCGCGACCCTGCTCGACGCGGTCGACCGCCTCCGCGCGCAGGGCATCGCGGCGACCGCCCGGGTGCACGTCAACGAGCGGGTCCGCGACGAGGCCGCCCGCGACCGGGTCACCGCGCTGGTGGCCGGGCACGCCGCCGCCGAGCTGCACCGCACCGAGCGCCTCGGCGACGACGCCCTCGCCCGGTCGATCGCCGACCTCGACGTGGCGGTGCTGCCCTACCGCACCGGGACGCACTCCGGCTGGGCCGAGCTCTGCTGGGACCTCGGCGTCCCGGTCGCCGGCCCACCCGTCGGCTATGCGCGCGAGCAGCATCCCGACGACTTCGCGCTCTTCGCCCCCGGGGACGGCGCCGCGCTCGCCGGGGCCGTCCGCCGGCTGCTGGCCGGAGGTTCCCGCCCGGGCTCGGCCGCGCGCGTGGCCCGGCTGGCCGACCGCCGCGGACAGCGGATCGCCCGGGCCGAGGCGATCACCGCCGCCCACACCGCCGTGTACGAGCGGGTGCTGAGCGCATGAAGACGATCGCCGTCATCGCGCCCCTGCGCCACCCCATCCGGGAACCGCACGCCGGCGGCCTCGAGGCCATGGTGTGGGACCGCGTCCGGGTGCTGCGCGCCCGTGGTCACCGGGTGTTGCTCTGCGCCGTCGAGGGCTCGCAGTTCCAGGAGGACGGGCCGGCCGAGTTCCGGTTGCCGGCCGTCGTCTGGCCCGACGAGCGTGACGCCACCGACTCCACCTTCCCGCCCGGGCACCTCGAGGTGGCTCTTCCGGCCCTGGAGCGGGCGCTCGACTTCATCCAGCGGCACGCGGACACGATCGACCTGGTGGACAACCACAGCCTGCACCCGCAGCCGCTCGCCCGGGCCGGCGAGCTGGGCGTGCCCATGGTGACCACGCTGCACACCCCGCCGCTGCCCCGGCTCGTCCCGGCGGCCCGGTCGTTCACCGACCACGGGCGCCTGCTCGCGGTCAGCGCGCACACGGCCGCCGAGTGGCGCGAGCACGGGGTCGAGGCGCTGGTGATGCCCAACGCCGTCGACGCCGGCCGCTGGGGGCTCGGGCCCGGCGGGCGGGACCTCGTGTGGTTCGGGCGGATCGTGCCGGAGAAGGGCGTCCATCTCGCCGTCCAGGCCGCCCGGCTGACCGACCGGCGACTGCGCATCGCGGGCCGCGTCGGCGACGTCCCGTACTTCCAGGAGCACATCCGCCCGTTCCTCGGCGACGGCGTCGACTACCTGGGCCCGCTCGGGCAGCCGGCGCTCGCGGAGCTCGTCGGCGGCAGCGCCTGCGCCCTGGTCACGCCGCTGTGGCAGGAACCGTTCGGGCTCGTGGTCGCCGAGGCGCTGGCGACCGGCACCCCGGTCGCCGCGTTCGACACCGGCGGCATCGGCGAGGTCGCGGGGTCCGCGTCGGCGGTCCGGCTGGTGCCGATGGGCGACGCCGACGCCCTGGCGGTCGCGGCCGAGCAGCTCGCGAGCACCCACGGCGTCTTCGGCCGGCAGCGCACCCGCGCGGCGGCCCTGGCCCGCTTCTCGCTGGAGCACCGGGCCGCCGAGCTCGAGACCGTCTTCGACCAGGCGGGAGCCGGAGCATGGGTCTGACCGGCTGGTACGTCCACCACCACGGCGCCGGCCACCTGACCCGCTTCCGCGCGGTGCGCCCGCACCTGCCGGGCGAGGTCGTGGTCTTCAGCTCGCTCCCGGCCCCGGCGTTGCCGCCGGGCACCACGTGGGTGCGCCTCGACCCCGACAACGACCGGCCGCCGGGTTCGCCCGATCCGGCGCTCGCCGACCCCACCGTGGGTGGCCTCCTGCACTGGGCGCCGCTCGGTCATCCGGGCCACGCGCGCCGGTTCGCCACCATCGCCGGGGCCCTCGGCCACCGCCGGTTCGACCGCTTCGTCGTGGACGTGTCGGTCGAGGTGGCGCTGCTCGTCCGCCTCCACGGCGTGCCCACGGTCGTCGTCACGCAGCCCGGCGACCGCAGCGACACACCGCACAAGCTGGCGTACGCGTCCGCGTCGCGCATCCTCGCGCCGTGGCCCACCGGCGTCCACCCGTCCCCCGCGGCGCACCGGATCGTTGAAGTGGGCGGCATCTCGCGCTTCGACGGCCGCACGCGCTCGTCGGACCCCGACCCGGGCACCGTGCTGGTGCTGGGCAACGGCGTGGCCGACAGCGATCTCGCCGCGGCGGCCGCGGCGACCCCGGGAACGCGCTGGCAGCACGCGGGCGGCACCGCCTCCACCTGGATCGAGGACCCGTGGGAGGCGTTGCAGCGGGCCGAGGTCGTCGTCACGGCCGCCGGGCAGAACAGCGTCGCGGACCTCGCCGCCGCCGGGGCCCGAGCCGTTGTCGTGCCGCAGCCCCGCCCCTTCGACGAGCAGGTGGCCACCGGCCGCATCCTCGCCGAGCGCCGGCTCGCCGTCGTCTCGGACGCCTGGCCGGGCGCGGACGCCTGGCCGGGCCTGCTCGACCGGGCGCGAGCCCTGGAACCCGACTGGACCCAGTGGGGTGTCACCGGCGCCGCCCGTCGTGCGGCCGACGCGATTGCCGAGGTCCACGCATGATCGCCGTCATCACCCTGTGCTCGGAGGCGCGGCTCGATCACGTGCGCCGGCAGCAGCGGTTGCTCGCCGCTGAGCCCGTACGCCGGATCCTGGTCTGGCTCGACCCCACGCCGCCGCCGGCATTCCCCGGCGCGGAGGTGGTTCATGTCCCGCCCGGTCCCCTGGGCCTCCGCCTCGCCGCCGGGCGCAACCGGGGCGCCGCGGCCGCCGGGGCGGACCTGCTCGTCTTCCTCGACGCCGACTGCCTGCCCGGGCCCGGCCTGCTCGCGCGCTATGAAGCAGCCGCCCGAGCCCACCCGGACGCCATCCTGTGCGGCCCGGTCACCTACCTGCCCGAGAGCGTCCTGCCGGAGGACGCCGCGTCACTCCCGTCGCTCACTTCCCCGCACGCGGCCCGCCCCGCCCCGCCCGACGGCGAGAACCTCGTCGCCGGCCCGGACGACTACCGCCTCTTCTGGTCCCTGTCGTTCGCCGTGACGGCATCCACCTGGGACACACTGGGCGGCTTCTGCGAGGACTACGAGGGCTACGGCGGCGAGGACACCGACCTGGCCTGGACCGCCCGCGCCGCCGGCGTCCCCCTGGTCTGGACCGGCGGCGCCCACGCCTATCACCAGTACCACCCGACCTCCTCCCCGCCGTGGCAGCACCTCGACGACATCCTGCGCAACGGCCGCCTCTTCGCCGGCCGCTGGGGCTTCTGGCCGATGCGGGGGTGGCTCGACGCCTTCGCGGCGGCCGGCGCGATCGAGCGCACCCCCACCGGCTGGCGGCGCACGGCCGGGCTCAGCCCGCTCCCCGCATCCGCAGGGCGGCATTGATCAGGGCGTGGTTCAGCATGTAGAGGCGGCTGCTCTCCTCGGCGGGCAGCCGGTCGATGACCCACGCCACCGGACTGCTGCCGCCGTAGCGCGGGCGCGGGGTGAAGAGCCGGTCGGCCACCCCCAGCTCCCCCAGCGCGGTCAGGGCATAGGCGAACGGATAGGGGCGGTTGAGCCGGTCCTCCGCCGTCCGGTCCAGGTCCGGGAAGGCGTCCACCAGCCGGTCGACCACGGTCCCGGTGATCAGGTCGCGGCGCCCGGAGATGAGAGCCGTCATGATCAGGTATGGGTACGCGATGCCGTGCAGGAAGTAGTTCTCGCCCGGATCGATGTCACGCCACTGCCCGACGAGCCCGGTCACGAAGGCGCCGGTGTCAGGGATCTCGTCGCGCAGGCGGCCCAGGTTGTGCAACGCGACGAGGTAGTAGAGGCCCATGTGCGTACGCTCGACCGGCGCGAGCTGCCCCCACAGTGACCGCGCCTCCGCGAGCCGGTCGCGCCCGTGGCTCAGATGCGCGCCGGTCCCGCTCCACGCGACCGCGTTGAGCATCGTGAGCAGCGGATAGATCTTGCCGAAGGCCGGCGACAGGGGCTGCGGGAAGGCCGGCGGCAGGTTCACCTCGTCCGCCCGGTCCAGGTGGTCGAGGGTCTCCGCGATCCGGTCGCGCCCGCCCGCCGTGACGAGGTGGCCGTGCCCGAGCCGGCCGGCGACGGACAGCAGCATCGAGCCGCCCCGGCCCCGGAAGAAGGGCGCCGGCACGTGGTCCAGCAGATCCAGGGCTTCGAGTACGTAGTTCCGGGGCCCCGCCACGAGCCGCTCCCCGAGCCCCCACTGCCCGTAAGCGAGAAAGGCGGCCGTGAAGGCCGACAGCCGCTCGTAGTCGCCGTGCCGCCCGGCGTTCTCGTCCTTGATCCCGTCCGGCTTGATCTCGTCGACCGTGGCCAGCACCTCCGCGGGCAGATCACGTCCGCCCCCGATGACCAGTCGCCGGGGCACCTCCAGCTTGGCCAGCGCGTCGAGCAGGATGGCGCCGCCCGTGACGCGGTGGTACGGGTTCTCCACCCCCCGCAGCTCGGCGAGCACCGCGTCCAGATCCGTCTCGAGCCGCGGCCACGGGACATCGCCGCCGGAGCCGGTGAGGGTCAGGACGAGGTCGGTCGTGCGCCGGGCGAAGGCGGTGTAGGCGTCGCCCGGAACGCGCGCCGCCAGCTGGTCGCCGGCCGCGCGCAGCCGGGTGGCGAGCACCGGGTCGTGGCCGGTCGGGTACTGCCCCAGGCCGATGCCGCGCACGATGCGGCTCCACGGCGTGGCGATCATCCGGTTCTCCACGGTCAGATCGGCGCGGATCATCGCGGGGTCCTTCCGCCGGCGGGCACGGGCAGCCCGAGGAACTCCGTGCGTGTGCCTTCGAGCATCTCCAGGGCCCAGTTGAGCCACTTGACGCCCGTGCAGTAGATGGCCACCGGCCGCCGCTGGGTCTGGTACGTGTCGGTCAGCGTCCCGTCCAGCTCGGCCTGGAAGTGGAACGGCGGCATGGCGGTGAAGTGGGTGCCCATCAGGAACACGAACCGGATCAGCCAGTACGGGTCGTCGTCCAGGAACGCCGGATGCGGGGCGTCGAGCCCGTACGCCCGGGTCATCACGCCCGCGAAGTAGTCCTCCATCCCGCGCGGCCGGCTGCCGTCGACGGGCTCACCGGCCTCGGTGACGTCCCGCACCCGGTACGCCCGCTGGTACGGGTTCCCCTCGTGGAAGGCGATGTCCACCTCGGGCGTCCGGCCGCCGCCCACGGTCACCCGCAGGTCGAACTGCTCGTAGTGGATCTCGTCGTAGTGGCCTATCGAGTTGTGCCAGGGCTTGTTGTCGTACATGGGGTCGTCGCGGGTCTGCCGGCCCTCGCCCCGGAAGCCGATCGCGCGCGGGTCGAGGAACTTGATGCCGACGCTGCTCGCTGTCACGGCCGCCAGCGCCGCGGCCACCTGCTCCTCCGGCGCCCCCGCCTCGATCAGCCGTTGCGCCCGCAGCAGGGGCCCGGTGTCCGCGATCTTGATGTTCTCGGTGTTGGTGTCGCCCATCACCAGCGCGTGGTGCCGGGGCTCGAGGATCCGCCGGTAGTCGGCCCGGGCCCGGAAGACGCGCAGCAGCGCCCCGGCGTTGCGGTAGGCCCGCCCGTCGATGACGATCTCGTCGGTGTCGAGCAGATCCGCGGTGAAGGTCGCCGGCGCGGTGCTGCGGCACAGCGCCAGCCGGTCCTCGATCTTGGCGAAGTAGGACGTCTCCAGGGTGTCACCGGGCGCCGGGACGCGGTTGACCGTGTGGATGCTCTCGTGCAGCACGCCGATGATCACCTCGTAGAGCCGGGCGATCACCGCCGGCGGGGGCGAGTGCCGCTCGACGAACCGGCTGACCTCCTCGCCGTCCACATAGCTCATCTCGTAGATCACTTCGCGGAGGGCGCCGGCCCCGGCCGGGATGCGACGCTCGCGCACGTCGTGGACCAGGGGGAAGTTGTGGCGTACGGGCTCGGGCAGGCCCTGCAGGAACTCGGCCTGCTTGCGGGCCTTGGCGAACGGCGGCAGCATGACGCCGGTGCCGGCGGGGTCCCAGCGGGCCGTGGTCAGGGCCTCGCTGAGGATCTTGCGCACGGTGATGCCGTCGTGGCCCTCCTTGCGCAGGAAGATCGTCATGGACTCGCTGCCGCCCTTCCCGAAGCCGACGACCCGCTCCCGGGCGTGCACATAGGCGTTGACCGTGCTGCTGAGCAGTCGCCGGCCCTGCGCGTGCCGCAGCACGTTCTCGTGCTCGTCGGTGAGGATCAGGGTCGAGCGGTCCTCGAAGTCGTCGAGGGCGGGGTCGACGCGCTTGCGCCAGATGCTCGCCGGGTCGCGCACGGAGATGATCTCCACCTGGTGCGCGCCCGCGTCCATCGTCCCGGGCTCGAGCGCGGACCCGAGCGAGACGACCTGACAGGTGCCGTTGAGGTTGATGCTGCGCACCGGCACGGCGGGCGCGTCAGCGAGTGAGGACGTCACGGGTGGCTGCCTCCAGATCCTTGGTCGACTGCAGGGGGACGCCGTCCGGCGAGATGACGGGACGGCCGGGCCGGCGCAGGCCGGTCAGCACCCGGTCCAGGTCCGGACCGGGCCCCTCCCCCCGCAGGTACGAGCGGTAGAGCGCGACCGCGTCCGGCACCGCGACCGCGTCCGCCACGGCGAGGGCGACGAGCCAGCCCATCGGGTCGCTGCCCTCGACGTAGAAGTCGTGCGCGAAGATCGCCGGCCGGTGCAGGCGCAGCACGTGGAACAGGACGTACTGGTAGAGCACGTACGCGACCGCGAGCTGGTCCGGGGTGGGCGCCGCCGCCCCGGGCACCGTGAGGAAGCTGTCGTCCTCGATCCCGAGCCGGCCGAGCTCGTGGTCGTAGATCTGCCGGGCCAGCGGCTGACCGTCGAGCAGCGTCCGGGTCTGCCGGGCGAGGTCGGCGAAGCCCACGCCGGCCAGCCGGTCGAAGTGGAAGACCAGCGCCTCGGGCTGCGGCACGTCGGTGGTGCGGCGGTCGGTCACGGCGCCCGCGGCGTCCACGACGGTGAGCTCGGCGTAGACCGGGGCGGCCCCGGCGCCACCGGTCATGTCCTTCTTCATCCGCGCGTGCAGGACCAGCTCGCCGGCCCCGGCGTCCACCTCGCCGAGGTGCTGCCGGGTGTGCTGGAAGACCTCCAGGAAGCGGTAGAACGCCGGGGCGCCGTCGCGGTGCGGGTGCAGCATCTCGTTGGTGATCACCCGGCCCACCGTCCGGACCAGGGACCGCTCGGCGAACTCGGCCCGCCCGGCCAGCCGGAACAGCTCGCGCAGCAGGTCGTGGTGGCGCTCGGTGAGCCGGTCGCCGGTGCTGTAGAGCTTCTCCAGCTCCGCCACGACCTCGTGCACCAGCCGCGCCGTGGCCAGCAGCAGGTCCGCCTCCTCGGGGGCGCCGGTCCAGGCGAGCAGGGGCAGGTCGACATCGTTGTCGGCCAGCAGCCGCAGCGACCTGCCGCCCGGGCCCAGCTCGACGATCAGGTCGGGGCGCAGGTCGGCCAGGGTCTGCACGGTCTCCCGCGAGGCCATGACCTCGTCCGTGATCGCGAGAACCCCGGCGCGGACCTCGGCGGCGGTGGTCAGCAGCCCCCCGCCGCTGTTGGACACGATCGGCACCCGGGGCCGGCGGAACTCGATGCCGTGAGCGTCGAGGAAACTCTCCAGCGCCTCCCGGGCGGGCCGCATCCGCCGGGCGTGGGCCAGGAAGGTCGTCGGGGGCTTGAGCTCCTCCACCCGTACGGACGGGAACTTGCGCACGAAGACGTCGAACGACTCCCGAACCCCGGCCCGGACATAGACATTGACCTGCCGCGGCGAGTACGTCTTGTGCACCTCCACGTCGGCGCGCGGGTAGACCGCCTCGATGTCGTCGAGCAGCGCGCCCAGGTGCTCCGGGTCCGCCGCCAGTCCGAGCACGTGGTGCGGCTCGGGCACCAGCGGCCGGCCCCGGACCGCCTCGGGCAGGAAGGAGGCGATGTCCCGCTCGAAGGCGCCGCCGTCGGTGATGCCCTCGGCCGCCTGCAGCAGCAGCGGGGTGAAGGCCCGCGCGATCCGGGCCCCGTCCGCGACACTCAGGGCGCCGCCCGCCACCGCCGCGGTGATGATGCCGAAGCTCTCCCCCGTGTACGCGGCGAAGCGTAGCGGCACCCCCTCCCGGGCCGCTTGGGCGCGCAGGCAGGCGTCGAGGGCCAGCCCGTGCGCGAGCATCGCGGCGCCGAGGAAGCCCTGCCGGGCCATCCGGCTGGCGGGCAGGTTCTCCGGCTCCGGCAGCAGTTGCTCCGGCCGGTCCAGACCCAGCGCGCGGGCGGCCTCGGCATAGACGGCGGACACCTCCTCGAGACCGGCGTCGAGCAGGGTCCGGCCCAGGTCCCGGTGCGCGGCCCGGCTGCCCAGCCCCGGGAAGAAGCCGGCCATCCGCCCGCTCTGCGTCTGCGGCAGGTACTCCGGCACGGCGAGGTCCATCCGGCGCGCCTGCTCCCGGGTGAAGAGGAAGGCGCTGCTCCGCGACAGGGAACGGACCAGCTGGGCGGTGTCGTCGAGGCCGGCGGGCACCAAGCTCGTGGCGCCGGGCCTTTTGCCGTCCGTCAGGAAGACGGCGAGGAACTCGTACTCCCGCAGCTCGCCGGCCAGCCGCAGCAGGTCGTCGCGGGCGAGGCCGGGCACCGCCGCCGCGTCGATCGCGTGCGCGGGGTTCAGCCGGGCCAGGACCACCGGGTCCGTGAAGACGCGGCGCAGGGACTCGGCGTCGTCGCGGCCCAGCCCGGCCAGGATCGTCGCGCGCGGGACCCGGCGCAGGGCCAGCACGGGCCGGGCCCCGCCGCGCAGCCGGTGCGCCAGCTCGGCGAGGCCGGCCAGCTCGGCCGTCAGGGCCGGGTCCAGGTCGCAGCGCCGCAGCTCCCAGACCGCCTGCCGCAGGTGCCGCAGCACCGCCGGGTCGCTGCCGCGGGAGCGCTCGGCGGCCCGGGCCGCCGCTCGCACCGGCGCGTGGACGACGCTCAGGCCCGGGCGGCCCAAGACCTGGTCGAGCACTTCCCGGGTACGCCGGGAGCCGAGCACCTGCGCCCCGGCCGCCGGCTCCACGGCGCCCTCGACCAGGTGGTACCAGGGCCGGAGCGGGTCGGCTTCTTCTCCTTGTCCCGGGTGGACCGCCTCTGTCAGCACGGTCTGCCGGTCGTGGTCGAGCAGGAGATCGAAGGTCCCGCCACGCGGCGTGATGTCCGCGATGTCGAAGGGGACGTCCCGTGCCGGGCCGCCGTCGCGGGGTACCAGGCGCAGACGGCCCGCGTGGACCTCGATGTCCCCGAGCCCGGACACGTCTCCCGCTGCTTTCAGAATGGCGGCGTGGCCGCGCGGATAAGCGCGGCGCAACGACGCCACGACATCCTGTTCCGGCATTTCTTCGAGCCGTTTCACGTGGTCCTCCCGAGCGGATGCGCCGTCTGTCAAACCTTGATTCCCATTGAAGAATCGATCGGCTTTTCCGTCAACGATTGCCGGGCCGGCCGGGCCGGTGACCAACGTCTCTCTCGCACAGAAAAAGCGCCGGCGACACATTGCGAGAATGTGTCGCCGGCGCTTTTTCGGGGGTTGTGCGGAATTCAGTTCATGGGTCAGTTCACCGCGGCCGGCACCGGCTCAGTGGCGGCCGTGCGGGGCTGCGGCGCGACCGTTCCCGCCACGAGGACGACGAGCCCGGCCGCCACGACGCCCGCGCCCACCCACAGCGGGGAGACGTAGCCGAAGCCGGCGCCGATCGCCAGGCCGCCGAGCCAGGCGCCGAGCGCGTTGCCGACGTTGAAGGCGGCGATGTTCGCGCCCGAGGCCATCGTGGGCGCGTCCTGGGCGTACCGCATGGTGCGCAGCTGCAGGCCGGGCGCCGTGGCGAGCCCGACCGCGCCCATCAGGAAGAGCGACAGGATCGTCACGGCCTTGCTCTCGGCGGTGAGCGCGAAGCCGGCGAGCACCACGGCGAGCAGGGCCATGTTGATGATCAGCGCCTTGCTGAGCGCGCGGTCGGCGGCCTTGCCCCCGGCCCAGTTGCCGGCGAAGGTGCCGACGCCGAAGAGCACGAGCAGCCACGGGACGGCGCCGGTCGTGAAGCCGGTGACCTCGGTGAGCGTGAAGGCGATGTACGTGAAGCCGCCGATCACGCCGCCGAAGGCCAGGACGCTGATCGCCACCGACACCCACACCTGCGGCCGCGCGAAGACGCCGAGCTCGCGACGCAGGCTGGTCGCGGGCATGCCGGTCGTGGCGGGCACGAGCACCGCGATGCCGGCGATGGCGACGACGCCGATGACGGTGATCGCCCAGAAGGTGGAGCGCCAGCCGAGCTGCTGACCGAGGAAGGTGCCGAGCGGGACGCCGAGCACGTTGGCCAGCGTGAGCCCGCCGAACATCAGCGAGATGGCGCCGGCCTTGCGGTTGGCCTGCACCATCTCGGCCGCGACCACGGCGCCGACACCGAAGAAGGCACCGTGGCACAGAGCGGCGACGATCCGGCCGGTCAGCAGCACCGAGTAGGTGGGCGCGACCGCGGAGATCAGGTTGCCCGCGATGAACAGCAGCATCAGGCCGAGCAGCGCCTTCTTGCGGTCGAAGCGGGTGATCGCCGCCGTGAGTGCGAGCGCCCCGACCGCCACGCTGAGCGCATAGCCCGACACCAGGTAGCCGGCCGTCTGGCTGCTGACGTCGAAGTCCGCGGCCACTTCGGGCAGCAGTCCGACGATCCCGAACTCGGTGAGCCCGATGCCGAAGCCGCCCAGCGCCAGGGCGATAAGCCCGAGGGGCATGTCGTACCTCCGAGGAGTGTGTGCGCTGTTATACGTCGCGAGCAATCATTGCGTACGCGGGATATCAGCGCAAGCAAGACGGACATCGAGTGTGCGACTGCTGCCTCTCCGCAGTTGCACGAACCGCTAGCTACCAGCCAGACCGTCAGCCAGGGCCACCAGCAACTGGGCACTCGCCCGGGCCGCCCGGGCCAGCGCGGGACGGCAGTGCGCCGGGACCGCGGCGATCAGCTCCCGCCGGCGACGCCCCAGCGTCAGATGGGCGGTGAGCAGGCGCAGCAGGGCCCGGCCGGACTCGCTGTAGCGCAGCGCCGGATCCGCCACGAGGAACTCGAGCGACCCGGACAGCTCCTCGAGGGCCGCGCCCTCCCGCTCCGCCGGCCCGGCCCGCCGGCGCGCCGGCACCGGGCTCTCGCCCTGCTTCAGCCGCCGTCGCACGTCCCGCACGGTGCCGGGCGAGATGCCGGTCAGGCCGGCGATCTCCCGCAGCGACGCGTCCGGGTTGTCGAGCAGCAGCCGGCTCGCCCGCTCACGGGCGTCGTCGGTGCTCAGCGGCCGGGCCCGGCCGTCCCGGCCCAGCCGCGCCACCGGCTCGTCCCCCACCACCGGCGGGGCGGGCCGCAGCGCCGCCACGGACTTCGCGGACAGGCCCGCCACCTCCGCGACCGCCCGATCCGACCAGTGCGGATGCGACGCCAGGATCCGGCGCGCCGCCTGCCGCCGATCGGCCGTCGACAGCGGCAGCCCGTGCGTGACGTTGCTCCGGACCGCCAGGACGAAGGCCTCGCTCTCGGAGCCGTCGAAGAAGCGGGCGGGAATGTCGCGCATTCCCCGCAGCCTGGCGGCCCGCAGCCGGTGCATGCCGTCGATCACGCGCCCGGTGGGCCGGTGCACGAGAATGGGCGGCAGCTCCGTCTCCGATTCGGCCAGCACCCGGACGTGCGCCTCGTCCTCCCCGCCGGAACGCGGCGAGAAAGCCCCGCGCAAACTGCCGGTCGGCACCATGCGCACGCTCTCGGCACCCGCGGCCGCCCGACTCATGGCGCACCCTCCCGGCTCGCAGCACGGACCCACCGGGCAGGAATTGGCATCCCGCTCATGACTGCCGCCGACCCCCGTCCGGCAATCGCATTCGCTCACACCTTCGCAGCGGAAACTAAGCCGCCCCGGACGCGCCCCGCAACGCCCATTCCCACGGCCGCCCGTCACACACATTGCGCGCAGATGACGTACCACCTCAGCGATTGATCATCATCGCTTCCTGTGAATCACGACACCCCTCACCGTCCCACCATCCGAGACACCGGCGCGATCGCCTCGTAGACTGGTCCCCGCACGCGCCGACATCCCGCGTGCCCCGCGGGAAAGGAGCGGCATGGGAGTCGCGGACGACGCCGCCGTCGAGATCAGGGCCCAGGGCTGGCGCCGGCTGGCCGCCCTGCACGGCCGCATCGAGACCGCCCTCGAACGCGCCCTCAGCGCCCAGTTCGAGCTGTCGGTCGTCGAATACACGGTCCTCGACGCCCTCAGCCGCCAGGACGGCTGGCACATGCGCATGCAACAGGTCGGCCGAGCCGCCGCCCTGAGCCCGAGCGCCATCACCCGCCTGGTCACCCGCCTGGAAAACCGGAACCTCCTGGTCCGCTGCATCTGCCCCGACGACCGCCGCGGCATCTACACCGAGCTCACCGCCGAGGGCCGGGCTCTCCTGGCCTCGGCCGCCCCGGTCCACGACAAAATCTTGCAGGAAGCCCTCGAAGAGGCCCGCGAAGTCCCCGAACTCACCGACCTCGCCGACCACATCCGCGGCCACTGACGCCCGGTCGCATCACCGGCAGGCGGTGGCCAGGGTCAGGAACATCGCATGCGACCACAGCAGAGGCGTCGCCACCGCGCCCCAGGTCCGCTCCCAGTGGGCGATGTGCTCGGGCCGTTGGGCGCGACCGGTCACCTGCTCCGGCAGCAGGCCGCCGTCCGCCTGGGACGCGATCCAGTCCAGGCGGCGGCGAGCGTTGCTGCTGTCTCCTCGCAAGACCTCGTACCACCCGAGCCACGCGGTCAAATTGATCCATTCCCCACCGCCGTAGAACGTGTCACCGGCATAGCGGTAGACCCCCTCGCGGACCAGGGAGTCGCGGATGGCGGCGACTGTTCGCTCCGCCACCGGATCGTCGACCGCCAGAGTCCCGTACGACGTGAGGCAGGCGAGCAGACTCCCGTCGGCGACATCGCTGCCCAGCCACTTGCCGAGCCGGCCGTGCCGGCGAGTGTCGGCCGCCACCAGCCGATCGATTTCCCCCGATGTCGCCACCGCTGCCCCGCGACGGTCGCTGGTCAGCGCCTCGCTGCTCAAGGCCGCTTTCAGACCACTGCTCACCGCAGCCAGAGTCGAGGTGTGACGCTGCTCGGGGAACTCCTCCCACCAGTCGTAGCACGGCAACGTTCCCACCGCGTTCAGGTAGTCCACCGTCAGGTTCAAGGCCGCGGAGTACGGCGCCACCGGCCGCCGATGCCGGGCACAGTGATCGACGAGCACGCGCAGCCAGGTTCCGTACCCGTCGACCTGGAAGTTGGCCCATGGCGTGACGCTCTCTCCGCCGTCCAGCTCGTAACGAGTGGGGAGATAAACCCGTGGCGAACCGGGTCCCGCGCCGGCCAGCGCCGCTATCCGGTCGGAGCGCGTGGTGAGGACGCGCGTGCACCATCCGAAGAAGGCCTCGGCGCTGGCCACCTCACCAGCCCGGCTCATGGCGTCGGCGATGAAGGAACCATCCCTGAACCAGCAGTAGCGATACGTGGGATAGGACGGGCACGCGGGATAGGACCCGGACGGGTGCTGCTCCCGGCGGATCAAGGAGATGCTGTTCGCCACGAGCGCGGACACCGCCGGTGTTGTCATGCCTGCTCGCCTTCCGTCCGTACGGCCAAGGCCAGTTCCTTCGCCGCCGCCCGCGCGGCACCCTCGGCCGCCGCCCCGCGGATGACGTCGGCCTGCGCCCGGCCCACGATCTCCCACACATGCCGCATCGGCCGGAAGGACGGCATGGGAACGGCCTGCTCACAGACGCGCTGATAGGCCTCCAGGTCGGCGTCCTGTCCCGCGGTGTCCCGCAGGGCAACCGGGCACACGACGATCCTGGACAGCGCCGACATCACGGTCCGATGCGTGAGGTAGTCGGAGAACAGATCGTGCGCGAGCAACTGGTTCCGACCCTCGCGCGTGATGAAGAGGCCGTGCACGAGGGACATCGCCGTCGCCGGTTGCCCGCCCGCGAACGGCGGCACCGGGGACACCGCGATACGCACGCCCGATCGGCGGGCGTACTCGAGGCCGTCGGAGGTGGTGATCAGATAGGCCGTGCGGCCGCTCGCGAAGAGGTCGAGGGCCTCGGTCCGGTCCATCGACGTACGCAACAGGCGAGAGCCCTGCTCGCCCAGGCTGCGCAGCCGTTCGAACGCGGCGATCGAGGCGGGCGTGTCGAGGTCGATCCGCCGGGGGTCCCACGATCCGCCCGCTCTGCCGAAGAGCGCCCCGCCGGCGCTCGCGAACAGCGGCCAGATCTGGAACGGGTCCCCCTCCTCCGTGACGCGAACCGCGAGGATCTCGGACACCCGGCGCCGGTAGACGAGGTCGTTGCCCGTGCCGATCAGGTCCTCCATCGTTCTCGGCGTCTCGGGGGCGAGGTCGACGTTGCGGATGAGCGCGGTCGTGTCCAGCGTGGTGGGGATGCCGTAGAGCGCGCCGTCGTGAGTGAGCGCGTCGAGGGTCCACGGACGGAACGCCTCGCGGTGCTCCCTCGACAGCACGGTCGGCTCGATCAGCCCGTGATGCGCCAGGCCGCCGATCCAGTCGTGCGCTCCGATCAAGGCATCGACGTTGCCGTCCCCGTCACCGACGCCGAACAGCGGACCGAGCTCGTCGGAGATGGAGGTGCGGATGACCTCGAACGTCAGCGTGACCCCGTAGGCCGCCTGGAACTCGTCGGTGAACTGCTCGAGCCCGGAGGCCCGCGGTGCATCGGTGGCGACCACCACCAGCCCCGCCTCGAAGTGCCGGAGCCGCCCGTGCTGGTCCCGCATCCACCTCTCACCCGCCTCGTCGGTGAAGGTGATCCGCACGCGCCGGGCACTCCGGCTGGCGGCGAAGTCCCCGGTCTCCACCTCCGTCTCCAGCACTCGGAAGAGAGGATCGGAACCGGGCGGAAGGACCGGCACGTGGGTCTGGATGATCTCGGCCCGATCGTCCGGCCCGAGGACCGTCGCGTGAACCTGGAAGACGGGAGCCTCCGACCCGTTCCGAAGATGGACGCCCCACCCCTCACCCCGGTCCGATTGACCCCACCACGCGGATATCTGCGAGCTCTGCGACCGGAGCAGCCGGGCCTCGGCCCCGCGGTCCTGCTTGGATTGCAGCTCGAGCGTCGAGACCGCGACCGCCGCGGCCTTGTCGGCCGCATCCGCCTGTCTCCGGGCGTGCCCGGCCTGCCGCTTCGCCGACACCGCCTGCCAGATCGCCGCGGCCGCGGCCGCCACGGCCACCATCGCCGTCACCACCGCTATCGCCGTCGCCGGATCCAGGCGCTCCATTCACCAAGTATTCACCAAGATCACTGCCCGCGCCTCGTCATCTCACCCGAGTCGCTCAGCGGTCCTGCCAGGTGCACAGGCAGACGCGGTTGCCCTCGGGGTCGGCCAGCACCCAGAACGCCGGCGCCGACGAGTCGTCCACGAGGGTGCCGCCCGCGGCCACGGCGGCGTCGATGCGGGGCTGCACCTGCGACGGGTCGAGCCAGACGTCCGGGTGCCAGTGCTGGCGCGGCTCCTGCGACCCTGACCGCTGGAACCACACCGCCGGCAGTTCACCGTACGGATCGCGCACGTCGCCGTCGACGGCCTCGCCACCCAGCACGGCCACCCAGAAGGGCAGCAGCCCCGCCAGGTCCGGGGTGTCGAGGCCGAACTCGATCCGGCTGATCCCGGCGTACTCCTGAGTCAGCCCGGCCTCGGCGATCAGCGCCGAGATCGCCCGGGCCAGCCGCACGTCGCGCCCGGTGACGCCGCCCGTGTCGTGGCTGGTCAGGGTGATGCCGACGTGGGTGTAGCGCAGGTCGAGGCCGGGGTGGTGGTCGCGGCGCCCGGCCTCGGCGGCGATCGCGTTGACCAGGGCCAGGCCGGCGGTGAAGTCCGGCGTGGCGACCCGGGTGCGCAGCCGGTTGAGGAAGTACGTCCAGCCGGTGAGCTTCTCGTCGGCGATCTGCTGCCCGGTGAGCGCGTTGTCCATGGCGGCATCATGCCAGCCGCCGGAAATCCCCGGGTACCGTGACAAGACATTGATGAGGAGGAATGTATGAAACGACGGACGTTTGTCGCGCTGCCGGCTGCCGCCCTCCTGCCCACCGATACCGCACTTCCCGCGGCGGAGCCTTCGGTGATCGAGGGCAATATGCCGATCTTCGCCGATCAGCTCAAGGCGGAACTCGACTTCCCGCTGTCCTGGGCCCACACGGGCGGCGATTTCCGTACGTGGAAGCGGCGCGCCCGGGCCCAGGTGCGCGAGCTGCTGTGGCAACCCGAGGACCGGACCCCGTACGACGTGGAGATCGTCGACGACCAACCGCGCGACGGCTACCGCCGGCGACAGATCTTGTTCAATGTCACTCGCCACAGCCGCGTCCGGGCGACGATGCTCGTACCGGAAGGCTCCGGCCCGTTTCCCGCCGCGCTCCTGTTGCACGACCACGGCTCGAAATTCGACATCGGCAAGGAAAAGCTGATCGAGCCCTGGTACGACGAAACCCGTCGAGCCTCGGCGCAAGCGTGGGCGGCCCGATACTTCGAGAACCGTTTCGTGGGCAACGAACTGGCCGCCCGGGGATACGCGGTCCTCGCCGTCGACGCCCTCGGCTGGGGCGACCGCGGCGGACTCACGTACGAGGGTCAGCAAGCGCTTGCCAGCAACATGTTCCACCTCGGTTCGTCACTGGCGGGCCTGCTCGCGTACGAGGACATGCGCGCCGCCGCCCTGCTCGCCGGCCTGCCGGAGGTCGACGACCGCCGCGTCGCCGCGGTCGGCTTCTCGATGGGCTCCTATCGCGCCTGGCAGGTCGCCGCCCTGTCCCGCCACATCGCCGCGACCGTCGCCGTCTGCTGGATGACCGGCGTCAAGGAGATGATGGTCACCGGCAACAACACCCTGCGCGGCGCCTCGGCCTTCCACATGGTGCACCCGGGCCTGACCCGCTACCTCGACATCCCCGACGTGGCCAGCATCGCCGCCCCGAACCCGATGCTCGTCTTCAACGGCGAACTCGACACCCTCTTCCCCCCAGCCGGCGTCGACGTGGCGTACGCCAAGCTCCGTCAGGTCTGGAACTCCCAGCACGCCGGCGATCGCCTTGTCACCACCCTGTGGCCGGGCCTCGGCCACGTCTTCAACCGGGCCATGCAGGAGGACGCCTTCGCCTGGCTGGACCGCTGGCTGAAGAGGTGACCCCGCCCCCGCCTCAGCCGGCCCGCCGCGATGCCGATTGGTGCTGGCCCTGGCGGTGCTTCTGCTGCGCCGCCGGGCTGCGGCTCCTCCAGCGGTACGCGTCCTGGCCCTCGCCGTCACCCTGTTCGTGCTCGCCGACGTGGGGTACGGCTACCTGCAGTTGCACGCGACGTTCGAGAGCGGCATGTGGCCCGACGCCGCCTGGCTCTGCGGCGACTATCTTCTGCTGCTCGCCGCGTATCGAGCCGACCGGCCGGCCGTCGCCCCGCGCTCGAGTGGCTGCCCTACGGCGCGATCGCCGTCGCGTACGGCGTGCTCGGTTTTCTGGCTCGGGACCAGGACGTCTATCCGCTCGGCGGCATGATCGTCGGTGCGATCGTCCTGACGGTGCTGGTGGTGGCCCGGCAGATGTACGCGCAGCACGAGAACCGGGAGCTGGCCGTCACCGATCCGCTCACCGGCCTGGCCAACCGCAGCCTGATCAACAGCCGGCTCGCCCAGGTGACCGGCCGGGGCTCACGCGGCGGCCGCTGCTCGGCGGTCATCGTGATCGACCTCGACAAGTTCAAGCCCGTCAACGGCTCGGGCGCGCCGCACGCTCCCCGACTCCGCTCTCGGCCGCCTGCGTACGCTCCGGGATCAAGGGGTCCGCTTCGCGATCCACGACGTCGGCTCGGGCCACCTCGAGCTCAACACCCTGAGCCGGCTGCCGGTCAGCTTCATCGGCTTCCGCGCCGGGGCCGACGCGCCCCCGATCGCGCCGGCGGTCATCCGGCTCGGCCAGTCCTTCGGCCTGGCCACGGTCGCGGAAGGTGTCGACACCGCCGAGCAGGCCCGGAAACTGGTGGAACTCGGCTGCGACTACGCCCACGGCCCCTTCTTCTCCGCTCCGCTCACCCCGGCGGCCACCGCCGGCCTGTTGCGCCGCGCGCCACTGTTGTCCTGAATCCGGACGGCCCCGGCCGCCAGGTCGTTGCGGGCGAGCTTGGTGGCGGCGAGCAGGACGATCACAGCCGGGCCGAAGAGATTGAACGTGAACAGGCTCGCGTACAGGTCGCCGGTGTTCCAGGTCTGGCCGGCCGCGTCGACGACCACCTCGTTCTCCTGCGTGAAGAACTGGATCATGGTGACGGCGGCCAGCAGGAAGTAGACGGTCACGGCCTGGGCCAGCGGTTCGCGGCGGGTGTCGTCGGCGGCCCGGGTGGTCGCCCCGCCCCGGAACAGGACCAGGGCGAAGATCTGGAAGAAGATGTACGTGACGAACCACCAGCCCAGATAGTTCGTCCACGGCACCCCGAACACACCGCCGCCGTTGTCCCACACCCACGCGTGCTGAATGGTCGAGGCGGCCGAGTCCGTGCCGACGTCGAACATGGTCATCACGGCGGCAGCCAGCGCCGGCAGCGTCACGACGGTGATCCGCCGGGCCGGGTCATCACGGTCGGCGAGGCGCCGGTCGGCATTGTCCAGCAAGGTCGACGCGACCAGCCACGAGATCATGCCGATCGCGCAGTAGGCCACGGCGACCTGGACGGGGAAGTCGCCGATCCGCGGGCTGGTGCCGGGATAGTGGTAGGTGCCGAAGGGGAACCCGGTCGCGATGCTGAGATTCTCGAACACATTGGCCACGACGAAGGCCACGACCAGATAAATGCCGGCCGCCTTCCACCCGTACCGGCGCCCGGCCAGGATGACGGCGAGCGGCACCGCGGCGAAGATCACCACATTGCCGGTCAGCCCGGCGAACGGCATGGCGACCGTGACGAGCACGGCCAGCCCGGTGAGAACGCGGGCGGCGGTGTCCCACCCGGATGACGCGGTCCCGGCCCTCTCGAGGGTGCGGTGCGGCATGGCAGACCTCCGGTCACGTACGATCGGCAACTGAGAAGGCTTCTCAGATGCGCCTCACCATACGGAACATCTTCTCACTTAGGCAAGAGGAAGCGTGGCCTTCAATACGGTTCCGAGGAGACGACGCACCGACCTGACAACCGCGCCACCCGACCCCGTTCGACCTCAGCCGCGCTGCCTGTCCTCGGTCACCGCCACCCGGAGGTTCTCCAGCGTCGTCATCGCGGACTCGTACATCGGTGTTCTGGTCTCGCCGAGGCGCCGCAGGGCTTCGACCAGCGACTCGTATTCGGGCAGCGCCGCCTCCAGCCAGCCGATACGCACGTACGACTCGGCCATGGTGAAGCGCAGCAGGTTCGTACGGGCCGGGTTTCGTTCGCTCTCCGCGGCCGGTCGGGTCGCGAGCACACCGGCCTCCAGCGCCTCGCGGGGCCGGCCCGCCGCGGCGCAGGCCCGCATCAACTGCAGAGCCGCCTCGCGGTGCTCCTGGGCGCGGGCGAAGAGCTGGCCGTGGGCGTCGTAGAGATCGTCGACGGCCTCGGCGGCCCGGCCGCAGCCGACGAGATACGCGCCGCGCAGGTGGCGCAGGTGGCCGCGCACCTCGGCCGGAAGGTCGCGCCGCACCAGCCGGCTCGCGTACGGCTTCCAGGCAGGCGCGGGCCTGCGCGAACTCGTTGCGCGCGTGGTGCCATCGCACCCGTTCGAGCAGGTGCGCATCGCTCATCCCGGCGGCGGGGTGCACGTCGCCGGAGACCGCACCGGGCCGCAGGGGAAGGAAGTCGATCAGCGGTACGCGGTCGAGCCGCGCCCGCACCCTGTCACTGCACGCCGTGGTGCCGTTGCGCCGGTCGAACTGCTCGGCCAGGTCGAGGGCAATCATGCGCATCCGGTCGTGCAGCATCCACACCGGAGTTCCCTCGCCGTCCCCCTGCCCCACCACGTACTTGCCGCGGCCGGTGCGCAGGTAGGCGGAGGTCAGCACGGTGATCGCGGTCGCGAGATGCATCTTGCCCGCCGGGCGCTCGAACCGGTCGAACCCGTCGAGCAGGGTGAGCAGCTCGAACCCCTCGTCGGCGTTCCCGGTGAGCGCACAGAACTCCATGCGAAGCGCATAGGTCTCGTACCGGTGAACGCCGCCCGCCATGGCCGGCATGACCCACCTGTACGCCTCGACCGCGTCGGCGTGGCGGCCGACTTCGACCAGAGGCAACAACACGTGGCAGAGCATCGCGGCGATGTCGCTCCGAGAGGCGCGCTCGCCGGCGAGTACGGGGTCGGTCTATATGGACAGCGCGATTTCCGTTCTCCGCACGCTCGGCGCCAGTCAGTCCGGCCGGTAGACCGGCGCCTTGTCGGGGTAGGGGAAATCGCCGGCAAGAACCGGCACCACCAGCTCGCGGCTCAGCACGGCCGCCAGGAAGTCGCTCAGGCAGCCGTCGAACACGAACCATTCGTCGAAGTCCCGGGCGGCGTTGACCGCGACACGCCACCGGTCCGGGGACTCCGGCGGGTCCCGAACCCAGTAAAGCGTGTCGCCATTGTCGGTAAGGCCCGCCGCCAGCAGCTGATGGGCCGGCGCGGGCAGCGTCTCGCCGCTCGCTTCGTACGCCTCCAGCAGTTCGGCGGTTTCCGTGACGGCGTGGAGCAGGTCCAGTCGCTGCACCTCATGATGCGGCTGGAATATCGCGAGGAAGTCGTCGAACCTCCCCGGCCCGTAGCGGTCGACGAGTTCCTTGTAGTCGCCGGGCAACCCGAACCCCAAGGCGCTCTCGACCTCGTCCCAGTCGGACAGGACCTCCTGCCGCGGGGGAGGCTGAACCGCCCGGGTCAGCCGCTCGAGTGTCATGCGGGCTTCCGAGGGGTCAGCGGAAGGGCGGTGTCATGGTGAACGCGCGACGCGGAGACCAGGCGCCCGCGGTGGATCACGAAGCGGTCGGGACCCGCCTCGGCGACGATCTCGCCGGCGCCGGTTCCCCGGACGGCGAGGAAGTCGGCCTGGGCGCCGGGGTGGGCCCCGGCGGCGACCATGCCCATCACCTGCCGGGCGCCGTCGGTGATCAGGTGCAGGGCCTCGTCGAGGGTGAGGTGGCCGGCGGTGACGAGCAGAGAGGCGGTCTCCAGCGCATCGCTGCGCCCCACCGGGTTGAACGGGTCGCGGACGTTGTCGGCGCCCGCCCCGAGCGGGATGCCCGCCTCGAGGATCGCGCGGAGCGCGGTAAGGCCCCGCGGGGTAGCCACGGGTTCCGCCCAGCCCTGGAGATAGAGGTTGGTGATGGGCAGAGTGACCAGGCCCATCGGGCCGGCCGCGACCGCATCGAGGACCGTGGCGAGTTCGGCCGGCGGCATCGTGCCGAGCCGGACGCAGTGCCCGGCGGTGACCGGTACAGTCCAGCCGGCGACGGCGTGCGCGAAGTCGAGGATCGTGACCGGGCCGCGCAGGGACTCGTCGGTGTGCAGGTCGATGCCGACGCCCAGTTCGGCCGCCAGGGCGATCTGACGGCCGAGCTGCCCGGCCGGATCGGCCGCCAGGTGCGGTGCGCCGCCGATCAGGTCCACCCCGAGCGCGATCGCGCCGCGGTAGGCCTCGTCTCCGACGTACTCGCCCGCGAGCGCGACGAGTTGCACGTCCATGAGTCCCGCGAACTCCGCGCGTACCTGCACGAGCGCCCGGACGGCGCGCAGGGGGTCTCCGTCGGGCAGCAGGTCGACATGGGAGCGTACGGCGGTCGTGCCGTTGCGCAGGTGCCGGGTGAGCTGCGCGCGGGCCCGGTCCGCGACCTCCGCCGATGTCATCGTCGTGGCGTACCGGACCCAGGACCCGATGGCCCGCGTGAGGTCGCCCGCCGGTGGCCGGATGGCGTCCCAGCTCCCCGCCTTGTCGAGGTGGGCGTGCGGTTCCGCGGGCGCGGTGAGCAGGACGAAGCCGGTCAGGTCGAGCCCGTCGAGGGCGGCCGGCGCAGTGCCGGCATCGACGACGGAGCCGACCAATTCCCCCTCGATCACCACGTCGACCGGGCGGCCGCCGGGCAGGAGCGCGTGCCGGAGCACTTCCACAGTCCGAGGAAGTGGCATCGGGGCCACCTTTCGACATCGGCGCAAGACGATATCCTCTAAGCGTCACTCAGCCGGCGAGCGAGAGTGAGCGTCCGTGGCCGGGACTCTGATCGACCTCCGGGATGTCGAGATGCGCTTTCCCAATGGCACTGTCGCTTTGTCCAAAGTAAACCTCGACGTGAGCCGCGGCGAGTTCGTCACCGTCGTCGGGCCGTCGGGCTGCGGCAAATCGACGTTGCTGCGGGTCGCCTCCGGCCTGGAGACGGCGACCGGTGGCACGGTGACGACCAGGACCGAGCGCATCGGCTACGTGTTCCAGGACGCCACCCTGCTGGCGTGGCGCGACGTCCGGCGTAACGTCGAACTTCTGGCCGAGCTGAAGGGGATCGGCGCCGCCACCCGGCGCGCGAAAGCCGCCGCCGCCATCGAGCTGGTCGGACTCCAAGGGTTCGAGAAGCACCTGCCCCGGCAGCTCTCGGGTGGCATGCGGATGCGGACCTCGCTAGCTCGTTCCCTCACCCTCGATCCGGAGCTGTTCCTGTTCGACGAGCCGTTCGGCTCGCTCGACGACATCACCCGGGAACGCCTCAACGACGAATTGATCCGCATCTTCGTGGCCGAGCGGTTCGCCGGCATGTTCATCACCCACTCGGTCGCCGAGGCGGTCTATCTGTCGACGAAGGTCGTCGTGATGTCCGGCCGTCCGGGAACGTTCGTGAGCTCGTTCGACGTCCCGTTCCCGATGCCGCGGGACCCCGAGATCCGCTACACCGGCGAGTACGCCGAACTGGTCGGCCAGGTCTCGCACGCCCTGCGGGAGGGACGCCGATGATTCGTGTACGCTCCGCCGCCCTGAACGCCATGCCGCCGCTGCTCGTCCTCGCCGTCATCGTCGGCCTCTGGTACGCCGTCCACGCGTTGCTCGGACCGGCCCGGAACTTCCTCGTCCCGACCCCCGGACAGGTGATCACCGACGGATTCCTCGACTCCCGGACCCGCGGCCAGATCGTGCGCGGAGTCTGGCACTCGACCGCGGTCGCACTCACCGGAATCGCGATCGCCGCGGTCATCGGCATCGCCTGGGCGGTCGCCATGGCCTCGACAGCCTGGGCCAAACGCTCGACATATCCGTACGCCGTGATCCTCCAGTGCATCCCGATCCTCGCCATCGTCCCGCTGATCGGCGTCTGGTTCGGCTACGAGTTCCGGGCCCGTGTGGTCGTGTGCGTACTGATCTCGCTTTTCCCGATGGTTGCGAACACTCTCTTCGGGCTGGAGTCGGTGGACAAGTCGCTCCACGAGCTCTTCCGGCTGCAACGCGTACGCCGTGGCACCGTACTGATGAAATTGATGTTCCCGGCGGCCCTGCCGTCCATCTTCGTCGGCCTGCGCACCTCGGCCGGTCTCTCGGTGGTCGGCGCGATCGTCGGCGACTTCTTCTTCCAGCGCGGCACCCCGGGCCTCGGCTCTCTGCTGCAGACGTACGCCCGCCTGCTCGATTACACCGCCCTCTTCGCCGCGATCTTCGTGGCGGCGCTCCTCGGGGTCACGATGTTCGGGCTCTTCGGTTTTCTGTCGAAGCTCGCCGTCGGCCGCTGGTACCAACCCGCGACCTGACAATCTTCCCGTTGCGAAAGTGGGATCCGCTCATGACCGCACACCGGAGGCTGATGGCCTCACTAGGCGCCTTCGTCGTCTCGGCCCCCCTGATCACCGGCTGCACGGATTCCTCCGGGCCGGACGCACCGGCTCCCGCCGCGAGCGCCGGCGCTGTCGACCTCAAGGCCGCCGGCTGTCCGGCCACCATCGTCGTCCAGACCGACTGGAACCCCGAGTCGGAGCACGGCTACACCTACCAGATGCTCGGCGACGACGCGGTCGTCGACGCGGGCAAGAAGTCGGTCTCCGGCCCGCTGTATCTCGGCGGCCGGTCGACCGGGGTGAAGCTCGAGGTCCGCGCCGGCGGCCCGGCCATCGGCTACACCGGCGTGGGCGCGCAGCTGTACACCGACACGTCGATCACGATGGGCTACATCACGACCGACGACCAGATCGCCGCCTCGGCCACGACACCGACCAGGGCGTTCTTCGCCCCGCTCGACCAGAGTCCGGCCATGGTGATGTGGGATCCCGCCACGTATCCCGAAGTCAACCGGGTCGCCGACCTCAAGGGCGCCCTCGACAAGTCGGGCGGTGTGTGGCGCTACCTCGCGGGCGCGGCCTACCAGGACTACCTCCTCGACGCCGGCCTGGTCTCCAAGAAGAGCCAGGACGCCGGCTACGACGGCACGCCGGCCAACTTCGTCGCCGCCCGCGGCAAGGACGTCCAGCAGGGGTACTCCTCCTCCGAGCCGTACATCTACGAGCACGAGGTCAAGGCGTGGGGCAAGCCCGTGAAGTACGCCCTGATCTCCGAGACCGGCTGGAATCCCTACCCGTCGGCGATGGCGGTCCGGGTGGCGGACTTCGACAAGCTCTCCCCCTGCCTGAAGGCCCTCACGCCGGTGCTGCAGAAGTCTGAGGTCGACTATTTCGCCAACCCGGCGGCGGCCGACGATCTCATCCAGAAGCTCGTCACCGAGTACAACACCGGATGGACGTACAGCCCCGGCGTCGCCGACTACGCCCGCAGGACCATGATCGAGACCAAGCTCGTCAGCAACGGCACCAACAGCACCCTCGGCGACTTCGACCCCGACCGGATGGCGAAGTTTCTCGGCACGGCCCAGCCGATCTACACCAGACTGGGCTCCCCCGTCGCCGCCGGCCTGAAGGTCGGCGACCTCTACACCAACGAGTTCATCGACACCTCCATCGGCCTGAAGTAGCACCGGTCTATTCGCTGCCGGTAGGCGGGGACGCGGCCGGGAGGCCGACCTGAAGCAGTGCGCCACCGCGGCCGGAGCGGGCGACCGTGACCCGGCCGCCGTGGGCGTCGACGACCCGCCGCACGATGGACAGTCCGAGACCGGATCCCGGCAACGCCCGGGCGCTGTCGGCCCGGTAGAACCGGTCGAACACCCGCGGCGCGTCGGCGGCGTCGATGCCTGGTCCGGCGTCGTCGACCTCGAGCACCGCCGACCCGCCGACGGCACGGAGCCGGACCTGGACCGGCTGGTCCTCGGGAGACCACTTGCCCGCGTTGTCGATGAGGTTGAGCACAGCCCGCTGCAGCGCGGCGGGACGCCCGCTCACCCACACCGAGCTCACGTCGAGTGCGACCTCTGTGCCGGGCATGCGCGAACGCGCTCGGGTCACGGCGGCCACCACCACGTCGGCGAGATCGATCAGCTCGGTGCTCTCGTCGCTGACGTCACCGCGCGCCACCTCGGTCAGCTCGGCGGCCAGGGTGCTCAACTCGGCCACCTGGGCGCCGACATCGTGGAGCAGCCGGGTCCGGCTCTCCGCCGGCAGCGCGCTGTCCAGGGTGCCCCGCCGATCGAGCCGGATCAGCAGCTCGACGTTGAGGCGCAGGCTGGTGAGCGGGGTCTTGAGCTCGTGGGAGGCGTCCTCGGCGAGCAGCCGCTGCGCCTGCCGGGATTCCCGCAGCGCGGCGAGCATGTTGTTGATCGACTGGATCAGCTGCCGGATCTCCCCACCGCCTTCGTCCGGAATGCCGGCGTCGAGATCCCGGGTGTCCGCGACATGCACCGCGGCGGCGGTCAGCCGGTCGATCGGTGCCAGCGCGGCCCGCGCCACGGTCCGCCCGACCAGGGCGCCGCCGGCCACGCAGAGCAGCCCGATCACCAGCATGCCGAACCCGAACTGGTTGACCGGGCTGTCGTCGGCGAGGTCGGCCACCTGGACCGCGCCGCCGCCCACCCGCAGGGTGTAGACGCGGTAGCCGTCGTTCCAGTCGGTCGACTCCAGCAGGTCGGCCGACGCGCCCGCCGCGACGCGCCCGGCTTGCTCGCTGACCGGGGGCAGCTCGGGTTGGCCGGCCGGTGTCCGGGTCGAGCCGTCGGGCAGGACGACCCGCACCAGCCGGCCGGATCCCGGGTACGGCGGCAGCTGAACCTGCGCCGGACCGGCGCGCTCCGCGCCGGTCGCCAGGACGCGGGAGTCGGCGTGCAGCTGATCCTCGGCGGTTTCCAGCAGCTTGCGATCCATCAGCTCGCTGGCCACCTGGAAGGACACGAACACGCTGACCGCGATGGCGGTCGCCGCGATCACCGTCATCCTGGTCCGCAGGGACCGCCCGCGCCACCACCGGGTCAACCGGCGCGGCTCCCGGCCTCCGGTTCTGCTCACGGAGGAGTCTCCCGCAACGTGTATCCCAGTCCCCGCAGCGTGTAGATCAACCGCGGCTCACCCTCGGCCTCCATCTTGCGGCGCAGATAGCTCACGTACACCTGCAGGTTGTTGTCGGTGGTGCTCATGTCGAAGCCCCAGATCGCCTCGAACAGTGTGTCGCGGGTCAACACGCGGGTCGCGTTGCGCACGAACACCTCGAGGAGGGAGAACTCGGTCCGGGTCAGGCGCAGCGGCCGTCCGCCACGCCACGCCTCGAAACGGTCGGGATCGATCCGCACGTCGGCGAACGACAGGACCGGTGACTCCGCGCCGGCCGGCGCGCGCCGACGCAGCAGCGCCCGCACCCGGGCCAGCAACTCCTCGGTGGCGAACGGCTTGGGCAGATAGTCGTCGGCGCCCGCGTCCAGCCCCGCGACCCGGTCGGAGACCTGGTCCCGGGCGGTCAGCATCAGCACCGGGAGATCCCGGCCCGCCGCCCGCAACCGCCGGCAGGTCTCCAGCCCGCCGAGACGGGGCATCATCACGTCCAGGATCAACAGATCCAGCGTGTCGCCTCGCAAGGCCTCGAGCCCGTCGAGGACAGCGAGACCGTTGGCCACCGTGCTGGTGTCATACCCCTCGATCCGGAGCACCCGCTCCAGCGAGTCACGGATGGCCGCCTCGTCATCCGCGATCATGATCCGCACTCCGCCCCGCCCCTCCGATCGACGCCTTTGACGCTCATCCTCCCCGATCAACATGCGAGACGCCTCACTTCACGGGCACCTTCGTTCTGAACAGCTTCTCGGCATTCCGGAACGCGATCTTCTCCTTGTCCTCGCGCGGCAGGTCGACTCCGCGGAACCAGTCGGTCTGCGCCTTGATGTCCGCGAACGGGTAGTCGGTTGCGAACATCACCCGATCCACGCTGATGTGCCTCAGCAGGAGAGTGAGCAGTTCGGTCTGCGGGAACGCGCTGGTGGTGACCCAGAAGTTGTCCTGGAAGTACTGCCCGAAGGGCTTCTTGAGCGAGCTTTCGGTCGGCTCGCCCATGTCGTTGACGATCCGTTCGTAGTAGAAGGGAAGACCTTCACCCATGTGGCCGATGATGATTTTCAGCGCGGGGAACCGGTCGAAGACCCCGTACGTGATCATCCGAATGCACTGGGTCAGCACCTCTTGGTGCCAGCCATATCCGGACCCACTGAAAATGTAGGGCTGGAACTCCTTCGTGTACTGAGACCGCGTGGTGCTGTAGAGAATCTTGAAGATCTCGTCAGCCGGGTAGCCGGGATGCAGGTAGATCGGCACATCGAGCGCAACGGCCCGGGCCAGCACGGGCTCGAAGTCGGGATGGTCGAGATACTTCTTCGTGATGTGCCCGTTGGTCAGAGCGCCCAGGAAGCCGTCTTCCCGCACCGAGCGTTCCAGCTCGTCCGCCGCCGCTTCCGGGCTCTGCAAGGGCAAGGTGGCGAAAGCTTGGAAGCGGCCCGGATACTTGGCGATCGGCCCGTCCACGAGTTGCCGGTTGAGACGGCGGGCAAGGTCTATGCCCCTTCGCCCCGGGACATTCTGCACGGACGGTGTATGAGCGGAGAGGATCTGAACGTCGAGTCCACCCGCGTCCATATCGTCGATGCGGCGTTGGCCCAGATCCGCAAGACCGATTTCCTCGAGGTACGCGATGTGATCGGCGTTGATGGAGTTCAGCTTCAGCAACGCGGGGGTGGAGAACGTCTCCTCCGCGCCGATGAAGGGCAGGTCCCGATCTCTCCGGTAAATCTCCGCGGTCTTGTCCGCGTCGTGTTCCGGAGCCTGGTCCGGGGTTTTCTTGGTGTCGCTCGCCGCCGAGGCGATGGCATGCGAGGACACGCCGGCGCCTATGCCGAGTGCCGTGGCGGCGGCCAGGAAGCTGCGGCGTCCCATGGGCTTCATGTCACGTCTCTCCTCACCTCGCTGATCTGACGCCAACTTCGTACCTGGCGAATCTGAGACGAGCATTAATGCGGCGCTTAATGCTCGTCTCAGATTCGCTCGGTACGAATTCGGCCTCGGACGTTTCTCAGGAGGATCGATGACAGCCAAAGTAAGCCCGACCAAGGAAGCGCCGCCCGGCCGGCTGGCCGGCCGGTGGGTGCCGTGGTTGGTGATCGGCTTGTGGGTGGCGCTGGCCGCGGTCATGGTGCCGTTGAGCGGCAAGTTGAGCTCGGTCACCACCGACAAAGCCGTGGACGCCCTGCCCGCCAGTGCCGAGTCCACCAAGGTGGCGGAGCTGGAGGAGAGCCTCCCCGGTGCGGAGGACAACACGTTCGTCTTCGTTTACCACCGCGCCGGTGGCTTGACCGCCGCCGACAACGCCACGGTCGAACGCCACTACGACACCCTCGCCGAGCGGTACCCACCGAAGACGGCGATGCCCGGCGACGATCCCTCGATCAGGCCTTCCACCAACGGCCAGGCGATGATGTTCACCCTCGACCTGAGCACGGCCTACGGCCCGCCGGAGGATCTCGTCGGCCCGTTGCGGGACGCCACCGAGGACCGGCCCACCGGCCTGACCCTCGAGGTGACCGGCCCAGCCGCGATCGACGGCGACCTGGACGCCGTCTTCGACGGCATCGACCTGCAGGTCTTTCTCACCACCGTCATCGTCGTCACGATCCTGCTCATCCTCACCTACCGCAGCCCGGTGTTGTGGTTCGTCCCGCTGGTGGTCGTGGGCGTGGCCGCGCTGACCTCGATGGCAACCGTCTACTTGCTCGTCAAGGGCTTCGGCATCGTGGTCGACAACCAGAACTCGGCACTGCTGACGATCCTGGTGTTCGGCGTCGGCACGGACTACGCGCTGCTGCTCATCGCCCGATATCGCGAGACACTGCACCACCACCAGAACGCCCGAGTCGCCATGATCCACGCGCTGCGTGGCGCCGCGCCGGCCATCATCGCGTCCGCGGCCACCGTGGTCGCGGGCCTGCTCTGCCTGCTCGCCGCGGATCTGAACAGCATCAGCGGGCTCGGACCGATCGGCGCGGCCGGCATCCTGTGCGCGCTGGTCGCCATGCTGACCCTGTTCCCGGCGGTGCTTGTGGTGCTTGGCCGCCGGATTTTCTGGCCCGCCATCCCGCGGCTCGACCCGGCCCCGCAGGAGAAGCCGGGACTGTGGGGACGTCTCGGCACCGCCATCAGCCGCCGCCGGTGGGTGGCGACGCTGGGCTCGTTCGGCATCCTCGCCGCTCTCTGCCTCGGGCTGACGGGCAACACCGGCGCGCTGCGGGAGCAGGATCAGTTCTTGTCCCCGCCGGAGTCGGTCACCGGCTTCACCGTGCTGCGCCAGAACTTCCCCGAGCTCGGCGGCCAGCCGATGACCATCTACACGCGACCGGCGTACGAGAAGCAGATTCTCGACGTCGTCAAGCGCACTCCCGGCGTGGCGCAGGCCGAACCGGGTGAGACCGTCCAAGGCTGGACCGACATCTCGGTCTACCCGGCCGACGCTCCGGACACCCCCGTCGAGTACGACACCATCAAGCGGGTACGCACCGCCGTGCACGCGATCGACGGGGCGGAGGCGATCGTCGGCGGGCCGAGCGCGGAGAACCTCGACACCGAAGTCACCACCAGCCGCGACGAAAAGCTCGTGATCCCGCTGGTGCTCGCCGTCGTCCTGATCGTCCTCGGGCTGCTGCTGCGCGCGATCGTGGCCCCACTGGTCCTGATGGCAACCGTGATCGTCTCCTTCGCCGCGGCCTTCGGCGGCAGCGTGTTCGTCTTCGAGACCATCCTCGGTTTCAAGGGCATCGACTATTCGGTGCCGTTGCTGGCATTCATGTTCCTCGTGGCGCTCGGCGTCGACTACAACATCTTCCTCACCAGCCGAGCCCGGGAGGAGACCGTACGTCTCGGCACCAGGGATGGCATGCTCAAAGCCCTCTCCGCCACCGGCGGCGTCATCACATCGGCCGGTCTGGTCCTGGCCGCCACGTTCGCGGTCCTCGTCTCGCTTCCGCTGGTGATGCTGGTCGAGGTCGGCTTCCTGGTCGCCTTCGGTGTGCTGCTCGACGCCCTGCTCGTACGGTCAGTCCTGGTGCCCGCCCTCACCCTGCTGATCGGCCGCCGGATCTGGTGGCCGAGCCGGCTGTCCCGGCCCCCGGCGGAGGCGCCGCCGACCGGACGGCACTCGCCGGCCGACGACGCGGAGCCCGCGCTGCAACGATGAGCACGTCCGCACGGAGCAAATCCCGGACGGGCCCCCGGGCCCGTCCGGATCGTTCCCTGGGCCCGGCGCCGCAGCTTCCCGGAGAACTCCGGATCGCCGGGCCACAGGATGTGGGCCGGCGCCCCGATGACCGTCGCCCCCCGGGGCCTTCGCTCAGCGCGACAGGATGGCCCCGACGCCGCGGACCGCCTCGTCGACCTGTGCGGTCTTGGGAGGACTCGCTCTCAGGGAGCGATGGTGACCCGGATGGAGGCGGCCGTGTTGTTCCAGCCGATCGTCCTGAGGTCCGCCGCCGCGAAGTCCTGGTCGACGACGTACGTGCGGTAGTTGCCCTCGGTGTTGCAGTTGATCCACTCGAAGATCTGCACCCGGTACCGAGTGCTGCTGTCGGGGTTCTTCCGCAGCGCCCAGGACGACGCCGAATCGTAGGCCCAGAGGCCGCTGGAGAACGCGCTGCCCGTGAGGTTCCAGCAGCCGTCGATGCCGTCCGTAGTCGTCCTTCTGAGGGTTTCGTACGTCCGCTGCAGGCGGCCGTCGTCGTAGTTGGTGTTGTCCCACAGGCAGATGTATCCGCCGGTCGCCGGGGTGCCGGTCGGGCAGTCGGTCCAATCACCCTGCGCGGACTGGTCCAGGAACACGCGCTGGGCGGCGGCCAGCCAGAGCGCGTGCCCGGCGGGCCTCGGGTGCACGCCATCGATCAGAAGGTCGGACAGGGGGCGCGGGTCGGCGCGGAACGCGTTGTAGGCGTCGATGACCGGCCACCGGTTCTCGCCGGCCAGGGTTCTGACGGTCTGGATGCGCTCCGCGTGCGCGACGGCGTTGGCCGTGCTCTCGGGGTTCTGGAGCACCGGGACGATGCCGGCTGCCGGGTGCTTGGCGTGCAGCCTGCCGGTGAGTACGGCGTAGTCAGGGTAGGTAGTGGCGTCGCGCTCGTTGTGACCGTAGTTGATCACGTACAGGTGGGAGACGTGGCTGGTGAGCTCGCGGAAATGGTCGTCATCAAGGGCGTATGCGGCCGTTTTCCCGGCCACGCTGCCGTTGTAGATCTTCAGCGCGGGTCCGCCCACAGCGCCGCCGAGCACGGTCTCGGTCCCGTAGGCCTGACCGCGGTCGTCCCACAGCTGGTAGGTGGTGCGGTGCGCGGGATAGCGGCCGGCCAGCCAGACGGAGAGGCTGGAGAACCACTCGTCCTCCGCGTCGCCGGTGGAGTCGCCGAGCAGCGTGATGGTGGTGGGCTGACCACTGTCGAGCCGTTGCAGCAGATCCGCCGGCGCCGCATCGGCCGCCGCCGAGGGCTCGACCGCGTCGCCGGCAGCACTCCAGGCCGGAGCCGCATTGGCGCCGCCCACGACGAGCAGCGTGGCGAGCGTGGCAGCAAGGTGGCGAAGGCGCATGGCGGAGAGAGGCTCCTCGAGCTCGGCGTGACCATGGGCATCGATGAATTCCGGATCATCATAGGGCTGGCCGACGACGGTTGTCCGTCCCGCGCGAACGGCCCCACCAGTCGGCGAAGTCGCCGTGTCTTCCATGGTGATGCCTTCGGCGTCTTTCATAGCGATGCCTTCGGCGAGGGCAACCTGACACCGAGCTGGGCTCATTGCAGCCCCCATGCTCACGTTCGCCGGCCCACCGTTCGCAACATCCGCGGCCAAGGCCCCGGTGACGACCGTCGCCGCCGCCGAGCAGCTCGCCGCCGCCGAGCAGCTCGCCGGTGCGGTGCGCGAGGGGCTCGCGACACTCCTCAGCGCCGGGGTCGGTCAGCGTGCCGAAGAAGCCGACGATCACCGCGCGCATGGCCCACACACGGACGCGCCGGAGACCCTCCGTGGTGCGGGGGCCTCCGGCGAGGCGGTTCCGTGCGGTGGATCAGGTTGCCGTTGTCCGGGGCGCCGCTTGTTTCGCTGGCGCGCTTTGCGGCGCCGCGTCCCCCGCGGCTTTATCCCGCCGGCGTTTCGTTCAGACCCAGATCACGCAGAACGTCATCGCGGTCCGCGTTTCCACGCAGCGCGGTCAAGGAATTCAAACGGCCCAGCAAAGTCGTGGAAGACGCCGGGCACTTCAAGTCCTGAATCGCCGACAAGGTCTTCTCGAAACGCTGGATACGGCTCTCCAGGTCCGTCCCGCTCGGAAGGCTCCCATTCTTGAGCGCCACCTGCGCGTTCACCTGGGCCTGAGTGGGCGGGCAGCGACCGGGAACATTCACCCCGGTGGGGCCCACGCGGTCAGCCGTCGCGTTCGGATCACCCGGACTGAAACCCAGCGCCGGCACCAAAGCATTGATGTCATCGGAGCCGGCTCCGGCGTTCCCCGGCGCTCCACTCTGGCCCGAACCCGTGTCCGCCGGCGTCTCGTTCAGACCCAAACCACGCAGGACATCATCGCGGTCCGCGTTTCCACGCAGCGCGGTCAAGGAATTCAAACGGCCCAGCAAAGTCGTCGAAGACGCCGGGCACTTCAAGTCCTGAATCGCCGACAAGGTCCTCTCAAAACGCTGGATACGGCTCTCCAGGTCCGTCCCGCTCGGAAGGCTCCCATTCTTGAGCGCCACCTGCGCGTTCACCTGAGCCTGAGTGGGCGGGCAGCGACCGGGAACATTCACCCCGGTGGGGCCCACACGGTCAGCCGTCGCGTTCGGATCACCCGGACTGAAACCCAGCGCCGGCACCAAAGCGTCGATGCTACCGGCGCCGGCCCCGGCGTTGCCCTGTTCGGCGGCCTGGCTCATCCCCGTGCCGACCGCGAGCGCCGAGCCGAGCAGCGCTGCGGCGGCGCCTCCAATCACCAGCTTGCGCGTCCGGCTGCTGATTCCGCGTCGATACATGCACGGCTCCTCTTGGTCTCGGTACTGCTTGTGCCGAGATGTACGAGCAATGATGTGGCAGCAGTTCATGACGCTGAGCAAGCGTTCCTTAAAGTTTCTTTAACGATCCTCCCGTGGCGTGCAGCCGCCAGCATCGTCGCGCCCCCCGTCCGCGGGCACCCGGCCGCAGGCCAGCAGAATGCGAGTGGCACCGTTCACGGCCGGCTGCGCGAGCAGCTCGGTCGTTCCGAGTCAGCTACCCGGCTGACGGGCTGCGGCGCCCGGATCGGTGCTCTGCTCAAGAGCCGTCCACCACTCCTCCAACTCATCGACCCGGCTCTGGAGTGCGGCGTTCGCCGCCCGGGCCGCCGCCAGTTCCTCGGTCAGCGCACCGATCGGCCCGGAGGCGGTCAGGGCATCGAGCAAGCCCGCGACCAGCCGATCCTCAGCGGCGACCCGGCGAAGCGCGGAGGCGACCACCTCCGGCGACAACTCAGCCACGAACTCCCTCGGAAGCGTGAGCAGCCGAGCGACCTCGCCGAGGCTCCGCGCGGCGCTCATCTGGCGCCGAAGGCGCTCGGCGGACGGTACCGCCGGTTCGGCCGGTGTCGCAGCCGCCGCGATCGGCTTAGCGGGAGAAGAAGGGGGCTTCGACACAGGCGCGGGCGGAGGTGCCGGCTCCGGGTCAGGCTCGGCCTCTGACGGGAGTTCGGGAAGGTCGTCCCCCACCCACGCGTAGGCCAGAGTGTCGCCCTTCTGCCGTCGGACGACATTTGGCCACTTGGGCAGAACCGCCAGCGCGCGGGGCCCATGCCGGGCCCAGGTCTCGTTCCGGAGACCGAACTCGGCCAGACGCTCCCGGATCTCTCGCACGTTCAGCGGGACCGACGACTCGGCCAGCAGGTGGAGAACCACCGCGAGGGGCTCTTGAGCGAAGACGCCGTGGAACAGCCGGGAGTCGGACAGGGCCAGGAAACGCAACGACCCCCTCATCGCGACGTAAACGCCGGCGCCCCGTGGGACAAGCTCTTCCTCATCGGTGTCATCCCATTTGACCTGGTAGTTCGTCCCGTCATCCGCGAGGATCGATCCGGTTCGGGTACGGCGTACGCCGAACGAATCGGACACCCGGACAAGACCCTGGTCTGCGCTCACGAATGCGACTGTAATGGTTGTCGTCGCGGCCGGGGCGCCGGCCAGGGCCAGCCCATCCTGGCCAGGCTCATAGGCCGTGCGCGCCCAGCGCCGACCTGGCGGACCAACTCTGAGAGGAGATGGGCGCGCTTGCCGGCCGCTCGTACGGACAAATGGTTGTGCTTGTCACTCGGTTCGAGGTCGAGCGTGAACGTGTGCCCGCACCGGGGCTTCCGGGACGCACTGCTGGCGCGGGTGGGCATGGAGACCCGCCAGGCAGCCCAGCGCCGAGAGGCAGTACTAGTGCCCTGACCAGGAAGGTCAGACGCTGCTGCGTATCACTCGTCGGGGCACCGGCTCACCGATTCGATTACGGCGGGCCATGGTCGTGCTCGCCTCGGCCGGCGGGAACTCGGTGCCGGCGATCGTGCTCGGCGCCGGCCTCGTCCCGGAAGACCACCACCGGCGCGTAGAGCCAGACGCTCTCCTCCTTCTCCCACGTCCGGTCCAGCCGCACGACCGTCCCCGTGGCCCGCACGCCGGACCGGAGCAGCGGGACGATCGGCCAGATCTGGCGCGCCCCGGCGATGATCAGGAGCGGGCCGCCGATGACCCCGAGAAGAAAGCCGATGTCCATGCCGCCATCGTGGCGGCCACCCGCCCGCGGCGCCATCGACGGCCGGTGATCCTGCCCCGCCGGACCCTCAGGCGCGGCCGGATGGTGCCGGGGCGGGGAGACGGACGACCAGCAGGTTGGGGTCACGCTGCGTGGTGTAGGCGGCGCTAGGCACGTACGCTCTGCCGTGGCGCACCAGGACGGACGTCGGGTTGGACAGGCCGTCGGCCTCGGTGAGCACGGTGGTGCCGTCGGACAACACCACCTTGTTCTCGGTGACCAGGGCCGCCACGATCTGCTCGCCGCGCCCGGTGAAGGTGAAGTCGTCGATGCCGGTCAGGCCCGTCGCGACCGTCGTGAAGGCACCGGCCCGGCGACCGCTCAGCGGAGTACGCGACACCGTGCCCTTGTCCAGATTCGACACGTACAGGTGGCCGTCGCGCACCTTGGCCCCATTGACCCCGAAAAAGCCGGCCGGCGCGAGCGCTTCGTCGCGGCTGAACACCCGGACCCGGCCCCCGGCGGTGACGGCGTAGACGACGCCCTTGGCACTGTCGGTCACGTACATGATGCCGGTCTTGCTGTCGCGGGTGAGCCCGTTGGGCAGTCCGTCGGCGGGCAGATCGGCGAGCTTGCGGGGCGCCTGCCCCTCCCGGAACGTCCACAGCCCGGTCTCCGCCGACCCGGTCGCGTAGAGCACGAAGAAGGTGCCGCCGTCCCGCACGAGCCCGGTGGTCAGCGGGAACCCGAGCAACGGCGTCACCGCCGAGGCATCCGCCGGCGCCGGCAGTGTGGCCAACACCCTGATCTTCCCGTACGCATCGATGCGCGCGACCTGCCGAGCCCCCGCAAAGGTGACGTCCACGCTGCCGTCGCGGTCCGGGACAATGTTCTCCGGCATCTGCCCTGCCGCCAGGTCCAGATGCACGATGGCGCGCGCCTTGACGGAAGCCTCGCCCTTCATGGCGAAAGCCTCGGTGGGCGGCAAAGCCCCTGAAGCCACGACGGCCGCGGCGAGCAGAGCACGAGTAACGGTTCTGCGGTAAGTCATGTCCACGAGCCTGAACCGCCGGAATGCCGCTATCCAGGCCCGCTCGTGGCTACCTCTGCCAGGTGCAGCCGCGCACCTTCGCCCGGCCCACGGCTACGTCTCGAGCTTCACGCGCTCGGCGATGCCGTTGGGGCGGCCGGCAGCGGAAGCCCCCCTGCCGCCGAACAATCATCGTGTCGTGGCCGCCGTCCGGGTGAGCCCGCCCGGTTCGCGTCGTCGTTCTTACCCGGATGCCTCCACACCGGCGGCGGTGATCGGCTCGGGAAGGTCGCCGTCATACAGTGGACGGCATGCGACGCGGTTGCGCTGTACTGGTTCTTGTGCTGCTGGTGGCCACAGCGTGCGGGTTACCGCGCGACACCGGCACGACCCTGGCGGACGTCCGCGGCGGCGTGCTGCGCGTCGGGGTCACGGACAACCCGCCGTGGGTCGCCGTGGCCGGTGACGAACAGCCCGCAGGTGCCGAGGCCGTGCTGGTCACCCGGCTCGCGGAGCGGCTCGGCGCCCGCGTCGAGTGGTATCCCGGCTCCGAGTCGGAGCTCATGGCCGCCGTCAAGGACCGCGTGCTCGATCTGGTCGTCGGCGGGCTCACCGCGGACGCGCCGTGGACCAAGGAAGCCTCGCTCACCAAGCCGTACGTCACCATGCGCACCCTGGTCGCCGCCCCGGCCGGCGTCCGGGTCCCTGGCGACCTGACCGGGCAGCGGGTGGCCGTCACGGGCGGCACCGCCGAGGTGGCCGCGCTGACCAGCGAAGGCGCCGACGTCGTCGCGGTGCCGGAGGTGACCGGTGACGAGGGGCTGCCGGTGGTGGTCGGCGAGTGGCGGCTGACCGAGCTCGGTCTCACGGCCTCGCGGCACGAGCTCGGCGCCGCCGATCACGTCTGGGCACTGCCGCCGGGCGAGAACGGCTGGCAGGCCGAGGTGGAGCGGTTCCTGCTCGGGCTGTCGCACGCGGAGGTCGTACGCCTGCTGGTCGCCGCCGAGCGGGCGGAGGCGGGCCGATGAGGATGTACGACCGCTTCGAGCTGCCCCCGGACAAGGCGGCCCTGCACCGGCGCGCGATCCGCCTCGAGTGGTGGACGATCGTGTTCTTCGCCACCGCGGTCGGGCTGCTGGCCGTCACGCTCGGGCAGTCGCAGGCGATGAAGGCCGCCTGGATCGAGGACATGCTCGGGCTCGTGCCGCCCGCGGCTTTCCTGATCGCCGCCCGCTATCGCAACCGCACACCCAACGACCGTTTCCCGTACGGCTACCACCGCTCGGTCAGCGTCGCCTTCCTGGCCGGGTCCGTGGCGCTGCTCGGGCTGGGCGGGTACGTCGTCTACGACTCGATCGTCCGGCTGCTCGCCCGGGAGCGCCCGCCGATCGGGCTGGTCGAGATCCTCGGGCACCGGTTCTGGCTGGGCTGGCTCATGATCGTCGTGCTGCTGGCCACCATGGTGCCGGCGATCCTGCTCGGCCGCGCCAAGCAGCGCATCGCCCGGGAGCTGCACGACAAGGTGCTCTTCGCCGACGCGGAGATGAACAGGGCCGACTGGCTGACCGCGGGCGCGGCCGTGCTGGGCATCGCCGGCATCGCTGTGGGCCTGTGGTGGGCCGACGCGGTCGCCGCGCTGATCATCGGGGCCGACATCGTCCGCGACGGCGTGCGCACCACCCGCGGCGCGGTCGCCGACCTGATGGACAACAAGCCGCGCGTGGTCGACGGCAGCCGCGAGCATCCCCTGCCCGGCCGGCTGCTGAGCGCCGTCCTCGACCACGACTGGATCACCGACGCCCGGCTGCGGCTGCGCGAGGAGGGTCACGTGTTCGTCGGGGAGCTGATCGTGGTCCCGAGCCCCGGCACCGACCGCCTCGTCGAGCGGCTCGAAGCGCTGGAGCGGTTCGCCCGCGACTTCGACTGGCGCGTTCACGACCTGGTGGTGGCCCCGGTGTCGCGCATCGACACCTGACCGGCGGCCTCGACCGCGCGGCGGATGGCTTCGTAGCCGGTGCAGCGGCACAGGTTCGACGTCAGCAGCTCACGCAGCCGCTCGTCGTCCCGCACCATCTCCGGGTCGCTCTCGAGGGCGCCGGCCGCCAGCATCAGGAAGCCGGGCGTGCAGAAGCCGCACTGCAGCGCGTGCTCGGCGGAGAAGGCGTCCTGCAGCGGGTGCGCGGTGCCGTCGTCCGCGGCCAGACCTTCGACGGTACGGATCCGCGCGCCCTCGCACTGCACGGCGAACATCAGGCACGAGCGCACCGCCGTGCCGTCCACCAGCACCGTGCACGCCCCGCAGACGCCGTGCTCGCAGCCGAGGTGGGTGCCGGTGAGGCCGCAGTCCTCGCGCAGGGCGTCGGCGAGGGTGCGCCGGGGCTCGACGTCCAGCTCGTACGGCCGGCCGTTGACGGTGAGATGCACCGTGGTCATCCTTCGTCCCGGGCCTGCGCGAGGGCGCGGCGGGTGAGCACGGCGACGGCGTGCCGCTGGTAGTCGAGGCCGGCGTACGGCTGGTCGCGCGGGTCGGCGTCCTGAGCCCCCGCGGCCTGCCCGGCGGCCGTGATCGCCGCGTCGTCGAGCGGGCGGCCGAGCAGCGCCGCCTCGGCGTGGTGGGCGCGCACCGGGCGGTCCGCCGCGTTGACCAGTCCGACCCGGACGGCCGACACGTGCCCGCCGGTGAGGGTCACGGCGGCCAGGACGGCGAGCTGCGCGAAGCTGGCGTGGGTGCGCCGGTGCTCGGCGAAGCCCACCCGGGTGCCGGCGGGCAGCAGGGTCAGGCGCGCCTCGGCGAGCAGCTCCCCGGGGCGGCGGGCAGTGGTGTGCGGGCCGAGGAAGAAGTCGCCGGCGCTGATCGTGCGGCGGCCGTCCCGTCCGGCCAGCTCGAGGTCGGCGCCGAGCGCGGTGAGCACCGCCGGCCACTCGGCGGCGGGGTGGGCGTACGCGAGGCTGCCGAGCATGGTGCCGCGGGCGCGGATCGGCGGGTGCGCGATGTGACGCACCACCCGCCGCAGCAGCACCCCGAGCGGCCCGGGCACAGCGTCGCCCTCGAAGGCCCGGTGCCGCACGAGCGGGCCGACACGCAGCACGTCGCCGCCGGTCGCGAGCCGGTCGAAGCCGGGCACCCGGTTGATGTCGACCAGCCGGGCGGGCCGGCGGGAGCGGTAGTTCATCTCGAGGACGAGGCTCTGCCCGCCGGCGAGAACCTCGGTGTGCCCGTCGGTGAGAGCGGCCACGACGTCGTCCTCGGTGCGCGCGGCGACGTACTCGAAGGGTGCGGGTTTCATCGGGCGGCACTCCAGCAGGTGTACGGCGTCAGCGGCATCTGCAACGTGTCCCGCTCGCGCAGCCCGAGGGCGTCGGCGACCGCGTTGACGATGGCCGGCGGCGCCCCGATGCAACCCGCCTCACCGGCGCCCTTGGCACCCAGCGGCGTGTTCGGATTCGGGGTGCACGTCTCGGCGAAGCGGGTCGGCGGCAGCTCGGAGATCGTGGGGATCAGGTAGTCGAGCAGGCTGCGCGTCTGTGGCAGCCCGCCGGCGTCGTAGCGCACGTCCTCGTAGAGGGCTTGGCCGAGGCCCTGCACGGTCGAGCCGCGGCCCTGCCCGTCGACGATGAGCGGGTTGACCTCCACGCCGTAGTCGTCGACCGCGACCAGCCGCAGCACGGTGACGTTGCCGAGCTCCGGGTCCACTTCGACCACGGCGGCGTACGCGCCGAAGGGAAACGCCTCCGGCGGTGCGTACGTCTCGTCGGCGCGCAGCACCCCGTGCGCCGCCACGTCCGCCAACGTCGCCGACCGCTCCCCCGCGCGCAGCGTGCCCGCCTCGTAGGTGACATCGGCGACCGGCACCGCCCAGCGTTCGGCGATGCGTTGCCGCGCGGCGCCGATCAGCTTGGTGGCGGCCCGGTGCAGCGCCGCGCCGCCGGTCTGCATCGACCGGCTGGCGAACGAGCCGATGCCCCGCGGCACGACGGCGGTGTCCCGCTCGACCAGGCGCACCCGCTCCGGCGCCACGCCCAGCACGGCGGCGACGACCTGCGGGAACGACGTCTCGTGCCCCTGGCCGGTGGAGCAGCAGCCCGACAGCGCCACGAAGCTGCCGTCGGCGCACGCCTCGACCGCGCCGAACTCCTCACCCGCTCCCGAGCGCTCCACATAGGTGCACAGTCCGATGCCGATCGGCGGCTCCCCGGCCGCGGCGCGGCGCGCCTGCTCGGTGCGCCAGCCCGCGTAGCCGAGCTCGTCGAGCGCCACGTCGAGGGCCTTCGCGTAGTCGCCGCTGTCGTAGGTGAAGCCGGTCGGGGTGTCGTACGGGAAGGCATCGGGGGTGATGAAGTTGACCCTCCGCGCCTCCGCCGGGTCCAGGCCGAGCCGGTGCGCGAGCAGGTCGACCGTACGCTCGATCGCCGACGCCGCCTCGGGACGGCCGGCGCCGCGGTAGGGAGCCGTGGGCGCGGTGTTCGTCACCACCGCGCGGGTGCGGACGTGCACGTGCGGGATCGCGTACGCGCCGGTGGCCATCATGGACGTCGCCATCGGCACGAACGACCCGGTGTGCGGATAGCCGCCGATGTCGGCGTCGACGTGCAGCTCGTACGCCAGGATGCGCCCGTCGGCGCCGGCGGCCAGCCGGACCCGCTGGTTCTGCCCGCGCCCGTGCGGCGGCCCGGTCAGCGCCTCCGCCCGGTCCTCGAGCCAGCGCACCGGCCGGCCCAGCCGCCGCGCCGCCGCGATCACGGCGAAGTACTCGGGCCACGTCTCGCTCTTGCCGCCGAACGCCCCACCCACGTCGGGCACGACGACGCGCACCTGCTCCTCGCGCAGCCCGAAACTCCCGGCGACATCGCGGCGCAGCCGGTGCGGCGCCTGGTGCGACACCCAGATGGTCAGCGCACCGTCGTCCTCCGGGCGGACCAGGATCGCGCGGGCCTCGATCGACGTGTGCGCGAGCAGCTGCTGACGGTACGACGCCTCGACGACCACCGCGGCCCGGCGCCACACCTCCGGGTCGATCGGGTCGCCGAACTCCTTCTCGGCGGCAGGTCGGGCAGGAACGGCAGATCCGCGTACGCCCAGGCAGCTGTCACCCCCGGCACCCGGCGCGCCGCGTCCAGCTCCACGCCTCGCAGCTCGCCGTGCGCCACATCCCCGCGCGCGAACACCGCCTCGAGGCACCCGTCGACGCGCAGGTCACCGACATAGCAGCCGGCGCCGCGCACCAGCCGCTCGTCCTCGCGGCGCGGCAGCCGCGCGCCGATCACGCTGCTCATGACAGCGGCCTGCCCCCGCCCGCCGATGTCTAACGCATGGTCGTCCACGACCGGGGTACGTGACAGGAGTCCGGCACGACAACGGGAGGCTCCCCATGTCCGTGACAGCGACCGACCGGGACCGGACGTTTTTCGGGCAGCCCCGTCCCCTGGCCACCCTGTTCGGCGTCGAGCTGTGGGAGCGGTTCTCGTTCTACGGCATGCAAGGCATCCTGCTGATCTATCTCTACTACTCGGCGGCCGACGGCGGGCTCGGAATCCGGGAGGAGACCGCCACCAGCATCGTGGGTGCCTACGGCGGCGCCGTCTATCTGTCGACGATCCTCGGCGCGTGGCTGGCGGACCGGCTGCTGGGGTCCGAGCGGGTGCTGTTCCTGAGCGCGGTGCTGGTGATGTGCGGGCACATCGCGCTGGCCGTGCTCCCGGGGCTGCCGGGCGTCGGCGTGGGGCTGGTGCTCATCGCCGTCGGCAGCGGCGGGGTCAAGGCCAACGCCACGTCGCTGGTCGGCACCCTCTACGCGGCCGGCGACGAGCGGCGCGACGCCGGGTTCTCGCTGTTCTACCTGGGCATCAACCTCGGCGCGCTGGCCGGGCCGCTGCTCACCGGGCTACTGCAGCAGAACGCGGGGTTCCATCTCGGCTTCGCGCTGGCGGCGGTCGGCATGGCCGTCGGCCTGGCACAGTACGCGTTCGGGCGGCGCCGGCTGCCCGCGTCCGCGAACGAGGTGCCGAACCCGCTGCCCGCCCGGGCGCGTACGGGCGTGGCTGTGGCCGCCGCCGCCGTCGTCGCGCTGGTCGTCGTCCTGGCCGTCACCGGCGTCCTGGCCGCGGACCGGCTCTCCACCATCGTCGTGGTGCTCAGCGCCGCCGCGGCCGCCTGCTACTTCGTCGTCATCCTCAGCAGCCGGCGCATCACCGGCGAGGAGCGGCGCCGGGTGCTCGCCTTCGTCCCCATGTTCCTGGCCAGCGCCGCGTTCTGGTCGCTCTACCAGCAGCAGTTCACCGTCGTCACCGTCTACTCCGACCAGCGTCTCGACCGGGAGATCCTGGGCTGGGAGATGCCGGTGTCCTGGGTGCAGTCGATCAACCCGGTCTTCATCATCCTGCTCTCCGGCGTGTTCGCCGCCCTGTGGACGCGGCTGGGCACCCGCCAGCCGTCCACCCCGATCAAGTTCGCCGCCGGAACGGCCGTCATGGGCGTCGCCTTCCTGCTGTTCCTGCCCCTCGCGGGCGGGGGCCCGAACAGTGCGCCGCTGCTCGCCCTCACCGGCATCCTGCTGGTGTTCACCGTCGCGGAGCTGCTGCTGTCCCCGGTCGGGCTGTCACTGGCCACCAAGCTGGCACCCCGGGTGTTCCACACGCAGATGGTCGCCCTGTTCTTCCTGTCCGTCGCGCTCGGCACCGCCCTGTCCGGTACGCTCGCCGGCTACTACAGCGCCGACTGGGAGACGCCGTACTTCGGCATCCTCGGCGTGATCGCGATCGTCCTCGGCGCGGCGCTGGCCCTGGGCGCCCGGCCGATCTCGCGCCTGATGGGCGGCGTCCGCTGACCGGCGCCGCCCGGCTGCGGTGACCGTCAGGCGCGCAGGTGCGGCAGGACCCGGTCGCCGTAGAAGTCGATGACCCGGCGCTGGTCGGCCTGCCCCGAATGCACCATGGGCGTGCCGCCGGCGTCGATGATCTTCTGCAGTGCCGCGATGTGGACCTGCGGATCGGTGCCGCGCGGCCAGCTCGCGTACACCTCGGGCAGCGTCCACCGCTGCTCGGCGATGCGCTGGATGTCGACCGGGTCCGGCTGGTAGAGCAGGTCGCCGAAGGCGTCGACGGTGAAGCGCCACTTGCGAGCGGCGTACTCGGCCTCGCGGCGCCCGCCGACCACGACGAAGGTCTCCACCAGCTTCGGCATGGTGGCCGGGTTCTTCCCGGCGGCGCGCGCCCCGGCCGCGAAGGCCTCCTGCAGCTCGGGCCGGGAGAAGTCCGCCGCGCTGGTGATCCACCCGTCGCCGCGCTCGCCGGCCAGGTACGCGCTCTTCGGCCCGCTGGCGGCGACGTAGATGGGCACCGGCCGCGCCGGGCGGTCGTACAACTTGTAGTCCTCGGTCTGGTAGTAGGTGCCCCGGAACGACACACGCTTGCCGCTCCAGACCGCCCTGATCGGATCGATCGCCTCGGCCAGCCGGGCCCGGCGCTCGGGATAGCGCCCGAAGCGCCCGGTGGCGGCCTGCTCGTTGAGGGCCTCGCCGGTGCCGACGCCGAGGAAGACCCGGCCGGGCGAGAGGATGGCCGACCGTGCTGGACGGCGTCACCCCGGACATGCCCGCCTTCGCCGAGGAGATCTTCGGCCCGGTCGCCGTCATCACCACCTTCCACGACGACGACGAGGCTGTCCGGCTGGCGAACGGCACCCCGTACGGGCTGGTCGCGGGGGTGCACTCCGGCTCGCCCGCCCTCGCGCAGGCGATCGGTGACCGGCTGCGCGCCGGCATGATCCACATCAACGACCAGACCGTCAACGACGAGACCCCGGCGCCCTTCGGCGGGCTGGGCGACTCCGGGGGCAGCAGCCGCTTCGGCGCGCTGACCAACCTGGACGAGTTCACCGTCTGGCAGTGGGTGACCGTCCGCGACACCCAGAGCCACCCCACCTTCTGAGGATCCTCCCGCAGCTGGGCCCCGTCGCTGTGCCGGGGTCCAGCACGTCGTGAACCTCGGCGCTACCCCACGTTCACCCGCGTCCCTATCTTGCGGCACAGAGGCCGAGTCCACTGTGGGGAGTCCGCGGTGCCGCAGCACGCCCACACCCGTCCGGCGGCCCCGGCCGTACGCTCGGCAGCCCCGCCCGCCCGGCCCGCCCAGCAGGGCCCGCAGGCACTCCTCGCCCTGCAGCGCCAGGTCGGCAACAGCGCCGTCAACCAGATCATCGCCCGCGCTCCGGAGGAGGTGGACGCCGCCCTCGCCCAGCAGATCGCGGCCGACCCCACCTTCGCGGCGATCGTCCAGGAGAGCTTGCGCATCATGGACGAGGACTCGGGCACCCCGGCCCCGCCGCCCGCGCCCATCCGCACCCCGCCGCCCATCCCGGATCCGCCGCAGGTCCACGAAGAATCGCCGCCGGTTGTCGAAGAACCCGCGCCGGTCGTCGAGGAGGATGTCACGGCGAACATGCCGGGGGCCTGGCCCAGCGGAGGGCTCAACCGCGACGGCGACAAGTGGAAGGAACGCGGCGCGGCCGCCGCTTCCCTGGCCTTCGGTCTCGGGGCCGGCGCGACCTACACCACGCTCAAAGCCGTACCGCTCGGCGGCACCGCGACCATCGTCAACGCGTCGACGGCGTTCGGCGACTTCATGAGCGAGCAGCGGAAGCCCGTACCGCCGCTGACCAAGCCTGAACCCAACCTCGAGGCAGCCGAACCGCCCAAGAAAACCGACAACCGCAACATGCCCAAGTACGTCGGCAGCGGCACGGTCCTCGCGGGCGCCTTGACCAACGGCATCGGCTTCCTGGCGAACCGGCCTCGCCTCCGTCGCGGTCACCGGAGCAACGGTCAGCACGACGGTGAGCGGCGGCACAACAGCAGCCGTCGCCGTGACGGCAGTGGCCGGCGATGCCGTAGCTTCGCTGGCTCTTCTCGGCCGCGCGGTATCCGAGGTGGCCGTCCACTATGGTTATGACCCGCGCAGGCCCGAGGAGGAGCTGTTCCTCATGGGCGTTCTGAACTACAGCATGGCATCCTCGTCGACGAGCAAGACAGCTGCCCTCGCGAGCCTGTCGCGCCCTACCCAGCAAATGATGCGCCGCGCGACCTGGGGGAAGTTAGGTAAAGAGCCCTTGGTCGCCGTCATCGCACAAATCTTCAAGCTGCTCGGGCTGAGACTGACCAAAGCCCGCCTCGCGCAGGTCGTGCCGATCGCGGGCAGCATCGTCGCCGCCGGGCTCAGCTTCAACATGCTCAGCTCCGCCATCGAGGACGCGACGCGGCTCTACCGTGCTCGTTACCTGTCCGAGAAGCACAATCTCTCGTGGGAAGAGTGGATCAACAAGCCAGCTGCGAGCCCCGCCTCCGAGCCCGCTCCGGACACCGATACGACCGCGGTTGAGATCGACGACCTGCTGGACGGGGTGATCACAGAGCCGGGGACGAGCGACGCGGCGTAACCTCTGAGGACTAGCCAAGTCCATCCACTTCGGCGCGCAGCGAATGGCCGTAGTGCTCGGCCAGAAAACGCCACGCCGCGTCACTCACATCGGCCTGATGCGAATTCGGCGCCGCCCCCTTACCGCCGGAATGGAAGAAGAGCACGGCCGACTCCCGATCAAGCACCGGCCGCCCGAGCGGCAGCCGCTCCCCGCACTCCGCGCACACCAGAAAGCCTTCACCACGCACCTCGAACCCGGCCTCGGCGAGCTCATCGAAGCCGGCCTCCGGCCAACCCGCCAGAAACTGCTCGTACGTAACGTCTTCATCGAGCATCGCCGGCAGCAACACAGTGCTCATCTGCTCGTGCACCTGCTCGTCCCAATCCGGCGCCACCCGCAGCCGATGCCCGGCATGATCCGCGAACACCTTCCACAACACCGCGGACTTCTCCGAAGGCGTCTCACCCGGCGTCTCACTGAACCGCGCCACCAACCCGTCCGCCTCCCGCAACGGCTTCCCCAACCCCCAGCCGATCCGATTGCACGAACAAATCAGAAACGCCGACTCACTCATCCGATGACCCCTTCGTCAACCCGGAACCCCCATCCCCCGAGCCCCCATCATCCACAATCCCAAGCGCCGACCGCCCTCATCATGGAACGCAACGTAGACATCGGCATATCGCGCCAGCCGGGCGTCGCTGGTATTTTTCGCCCACAGCGCGTCCATGAGCGCCCGCACATCGGTACCGGCCGGCACCTGCACGTACAATTCGCCGCGGTACCCGAGCTTCTTGCCGTAGTCCTCGAACTGCTTGGCGAACGTCGTCGCCGTACCGGAGAAGGTCTTGACTTCACGCCGATACACCTCCGCGCCGTCCGCGTCTCGGAAGGAGACGTCCGGCGGCGGATTATTCGCGCCGGCCAGCTTCGGCACCGAGCCGGGCGGCCCGTACAGAGCCTGCTCGGCGTTCTCCGCACTGAGCGGGAACGTCTTGTGCTGGGAATGTTCGCGCACCAACCTCTTGACCAGCTTCTGCACCGTAGCGGCGTCCGCGTTGAGCTCGCCGCCGCAGCCCTTGCACGCCGAGTAGGCAGCCTTGACGTTGTCAGCCAGGATCTGATCCGGCCGCCGCACCGGCGCAGCGGGTTCCGCAGCCACCGACGGCATCACGGCCGCGGACACCGCCGCAGCCGGAGACCCGGACCTTGTCCCGCTTCCCGGGGCGGCTGCATCACCGCACCCAACAAGCACCGCCACGGCGACGCCCACGACGCCGGCTCGCAAAGCCCCGGACCACATTCGCATCGACCGATGCTAGAAGGATCGACCCGGGCGTCACTACCCCGCCTCGTCGTCACCGCTTTGCCGGCCCGCGCGTGGCCATACCGCGGCAGGTTCGGTGGAGTCCTCCCAGCTACGATCTCACCGAGACTCGTACAAGACGCTGACAGTCGAGCCGGGATACCTCGCCAACGAGCGGCTCCTCCATTCGGCTGTCAGCATTGCGGCCGGTCCTGACACCTCGTCCGTCCAGGCGGGCCCGCTTCGTACCGGTTGATCTCAGCCACCTGCAGGTCCCCAAGTCTTTCTCGCTGGAACACGCCGATTTCTGTACCCCGCTGGTGCGATACGGAAGTTGCTGGAGATCTGTGCGATGAGATACAAGGCGGTGCGGATCGCACTACCTACGCACTTCCGAGCCGGCGTACCAGTGGTTGTTCCAGAGCCGGCCAAACGGCCGAAATCGTCTTACATCCGCTTCGCCGTCGAACAACCCAACGAATGCCGGCAAGCCGACTTCACCCATTACCGGCTCACCCGGCCCGACACCCGTCCCGGCAACGATGTCGAAATCCTGTGCTGGATCGATGACCATTCCCGATACGCCCTCAGCGTCACCGCCAACCGGCGCGTCACTGGCCCCGTCGTCCTGCTCGCGTTCCGTGAAACCGTTACCACCTATGGGACTCCGGCCTCCACGCTGACCGACAACGGCATGGTGTTCGCCACCCGCCTGTCCGGCGGAAGCCGACGCGGCAGCCGCGGACGCAACGGCCTGGAACACGAACTACACCGTCTGAACATCGTGCAGAAGAACTCACGCCCGAACCATCCCACCACCCGGGCGCAAAGTCGAACGCTTCCACCAAACCCTGAAACTCTGGCTGCGATCCCACCAACCACAACCCGCAACCATCACACAGCTACAAACACTGATCGACGCATTCATCGACGAAACAATCACCGCCGCCCGCACCGATCTCTCACGCACCGCACCACCCCGGCCGCCGCCTATCACGACCGACCGAAAGCCACCCCCGGCACCAACACCAGCACCAGCCACGACCGGGTCCGCAAAGACAAGATCAGCAAAGCCGGCACCGTCACCCTGCGCGTCGCCGGTCGGCTGCGCCACATCGGCATCGGCAAAACCTACGCCGAAACCTACGTCCTGCTGCTCGTCCAGGACCTCGACGTCCGCGTCCTCGACGCCGCCACCGGCGAACTCCTGCGCGAGCTCACCATCGACCCCGACCGCGACTACCAGCCCACCGGCCAGCCACCCGGCCCCACCCGCACAAACAAAACGCCCAGACCTACAACTTCGTAGGTCAGGGCGTTTCCGATGTCTTGAGACATCACAACTGTCGGGCTGACAGGATTTGAACCTGCGACCCCTTGACCCCCAGCATTTAGAGGGCCCAGCGACGTGCTAACAAACGTTTTACCAGGTCACTGATAAGCATACCAGGCCGAGTAAAGGTGTCGCTACCAACCACCTACTGCCGAGCCAACCACAACAACTCTACCTGCGGTTTCGCCGCCCAGGTTCTCTCAAATGGGTTTTCCTAGACGTGTTGCCTGTGTCTCGCAGCAACTCCGACGAGCAGATTTTGGACAACGAGCGGCGTACTACACCGGCATCGGAGCGACCCCTTGACTCGCACCAGCCTTCATCGCATTTCCCCTCCTGCGAGAATTTCCTTCCGCCGATTTCACGCGGGGCCCCGAGTCCATATCGGCAGTCCTAACGATGCTCCCTTACCGCAGCACATCGGCTCTCAGCCGCGGTCTCGGATGCAGCGCATCCGAGGTCGCCGGCACAGCCATTGCACTCGGTGCTCGCGGCCTCCGCCGTGGTGAAGGCGCCTCGCTTTGTTTGCATACGGATCCCGCCAGGGCCACGGCCTATCTCTAGCCGAAAACCAGACAACCCTGTCACCGGATCCTGACCAATCGCATCGAAATTGGACACCGCCCGAGCCTTCGCGCCGATGACCTGTCGGCAGAGTCGCGCTGTCCAAGGTAGTCGGTTTGCTAGTCGTCCTGAGCGAAGCCCAGCAGTTGTTCGTGGGGCGTACGCCACTCATCCCATCGCCTCGTGGCTCTCGCCGGGCGCTCGCGGTACTCGGCGTAGGTCAGAAGAAGGTGGTGCTTCGCGCGAGATATCGCCACGAAGAACTCGGACATGATGGTTGTCGGGTCGCTGCCCCAGAAGAGTTGTTCTTCCACGCCGAGAACGACGACTTTCTCGAACTCCAAACCCTTGCACTTGTGGATCGTGAGGAAACGGATGGCGTCGGCTTCCGATAGCCGTCTGAGCGCTTGGACGGACTCTCCGTCAATGGCGAGCTCTCTGCTGAAGGCGTCAAAGGCTTGCTCGATCAGGTCGTCGAGCCGTGTGCCCTGCTGGTACCCAGGTGACAGTGCGGTCAGAACTGGTCGCGACACCAGTTGGAGGAACTCGTCGACGAGGTGTCTCCACGCGGCGGGGTGGTTGACCTTGAACGCGGGATTGCGGACGGTGGAGCGGGCTTCGCGCAGGGTCCGTTTGAGTTGGCTGTCGAACCTGGCGGCCTCGTCCTCGGAGGCGCTCATGGGGTTCGCCATCCGGATCAGTTCGGCGTAGGCGTCAGGTCGCCGGTCGTCGGCGATCACCCGGATGAAGTTAAACACCAGGGCAGCGGCCGGCTCCGCGGTGAGGTCCTGGCTTTCTTGGTCGTTGCGGAATGGAATGCCGCGGTCGGTGAGCACGTCACCGAGTGTTGCCGCGACGAGGTGTGGTTGCTGACGCACGAGGACAGCGATCTCGCGCGGCGCCGTGCCTTCGGCCAGCCAGTTTTCGATAAGGTCCGCGACCTCTTGTGCTTCGTCGTTGTCGGTGTCGAAGGCCAGCACATCGATGACGCCGCCGTCGCCGGTCAGGTCCTCGGCGGGGCTGACCGCTGCGGGATCCATGTAGGCGATCATCCGGTTCTGCATCCGGCGCAGACGTGATGCGGAACGCCGGTTTTGGTAGAGCGGAAGCGACGTGGCGGCGAAGTCCGTGGCGAAGGTCCTCAGCACGCCGTCGAGTGCGCCGGCCCAGGCCATGATTCGCTGCTTGGTGTCGCCCACGGCTGTCAGGACGGCGGCGGATTGGCCGAACGCCGCCTTGATCAGCCGGTACTGCTGGCTGGTGCAGTCCTGGAATTCGTCGAGGAAGACATGGCTGTATGTCTGGCGGAGACCTTCGCGGGCGTAGGCATTGGTCTCGATGATCTCCAAAGCCAGCGGCACCAGGTCGGCGAAGGTGATCTGGCGGCGGGCTACCCGGTTATCGGGATCGATCCGATAGTCCGGGTCTAGGGCATTCAGTCCGGTCAGCGCGGGCCGGAAATTGTCGATCAGGCGCTTGGCGAAGGCGTGGAAGGTGAGGCTGTCGAACCTGGCCGCGAGTTGCGGCCCGGACCGTTCTCGAATGCGCTCGCGCAGATTTCGGGCGGCGTCGACCTTGAATGAGACCGCGAGAATCCGGCGCGGGTAGTGACATTGGCCTGTGCGCAAAACGAAGTCCGCCCGCTGGGCGAGCAGTTCCGTCTTTCCCGCCCCCGGCCCAGCCGAGACAACGACGTTCTCGTCGGACATGGTGGCGGCCGTCATCGCGTTCGGTTCCAGGACCAGGCCGCCGACCGGATGCCATTGCTCGGGGCGGATCATTCTGGTAGCCCGTCGAGATTCGCCCGTACGTGTTCCACCAACCGCTCGAGAACCTCGGGCAGGTCGTCCAGTAGTTCCTGGTCGCTCAGTTCTGCCAGCGCGCCCAGGTGGGAGGCGGGTTTGCTGGCGAGGTCGAACTTGTCGTGGTAAGCGTCGAAGAGCTGGAACGCCTCATCGGGCAGGCGGCTCTCGTTGGTGTGGCTCTTGCCGAGCACGGCGACGATCGTCTTGTCGTCCGGGTGGGCCGGGTCGGTGTCGTAGGCGTCGGGGTAGGCCTCGAGCATCATCAGGTCGAGATCTACCGGGTTGGAGAAGAAGACACCGCGCTGTTCCAGGGACCAGAGGGCTCCCCGGCCTTCTTTGAATGTCGGAAAATCGCGGTCGTCATCCCATGCGGGGAGGGCATCGATCTTGTCTTTCGGGTAGGTCCCAGGCTTGACCTTGTTGTACTGCTTCAGGGCGTTACGCACTCGGCCCCAACCACCCTGGAAGCGGCCGCTGTCGAGGTCGAGCAGGGTGGCGTGCGGGATCTGCAGCTCGTTGAGCAGTCGCCAAAAGTGATTGACGTGCCGGCCACCGAGCGGGACGACCGATACCGACGCGTCGTCCTCGGCGATGCCCGCGGCGGCCAGGACCCGGGGCATGACGACCTGCTCGCTGTCGCCCTCGCCGAGCACGACGTACCGGGAGAAGTAAAGTTCGGGGTAGGCTTGGACCGCCTCCCGGACGTACTTGGCGGCCTCTTGGTCGGCGGTGGGAAGCAGGATGCGGTGCACGGTCGTCTCCCGCACCGCGTTCAGCCGCAGAAAGCAGATCGCGTGGGGGTCGACGCGGCGCAGCAGGGCCGGCGCGTGGGTGGCGATGAGGGATTGGACGTCCCCGTGCGAGGTGGCCCGGCGCAGTTGCCGGATGATCCGGCCGAGATACTGCGGCGCGAGGCTGTTCTCCGGCTCCTCCAAGGCGATGACGGTGTGTACCGGTGGTCGCAGGCGGTCCGGATCGAGGGAGGTCTCTGTGCCGTCGAGCACCTGCCTGGCCAGCGACTGCCAGGCGAGCACGAGTGAGATGTAGAGCAACGACTTCTGCCCGTCGCTGAGCCGGTCGAACGGCAGCGGCGTGCCGCTGTGCGAGGGCGAGAACATCACGGTGAGCTGGCGCAGCACGCCTTCCAGGTCGCCGCGCCCGAACGCGATCGAGGGGTCTTTAAAGTGAGCTCCGCTGTGCATGCCCTGCCACTCGCCGGTCAGCTGGACGCCGATGCCGGCCACCGCGGCGTTGGCGGCGAGCGATGCGGTGATCTGATCGGTCAGGTTGCTCAGCGTCTGCCGTTCGGTCGTCCAGTCGGCGGCGCGCAGCATCCGCCCGATAAGCGAGGCCGTGGTGTAGGAGATGTGGTCAGCCGGGTCGCGGCGGGCAGGCAGATAGTGCACCTCGATGTTCCTGCGGTCGTAGCGCGACATCTCGGCACGTTCGACGGGCTCGCCGGTGTCATCGGCTGCCAGCACGTATTGGATCTTCTCGTCGATGACGCCGTCGGCGGCGAGCGTGGCCGTCAGCCGCACGCGGATGCGCGGAATCCCGTCCGCGTCGTCAATCGCCATATGCGAGAAGTTCGGAGCGACCGAAGCGTGCTGGCCCTCGGCTCCCGCCTCCGGGAACTCAGCGTCGACCTCCAGCCATAGGCTCGGCTCCGCGGTCTGCACGTCGCCCGCGCTCTGGTCGATCGGCACATGGAAGTCCTCGACGCGGACCTTACGCTGGGCCTCCAGCGGGCTGAACAGACGCGAGAGAGCTTCGAGCACGGCGGTTTTGCCGGCGCCGTTCGGGCCGAGGACATAGGTCAGTTCTCCGAGCTCGATGACCGTCGGCTCTGGACCGAACGATTGGAAATTGCTCAGCCGCAACGTCTTGATCTTCATCGGCGCTCGCTCACCTTTCCGGCAGATCGCTTCTCACGACATCGCCCAGCCGGGCCGCGCTGGCTTGACGCGCCCGCAGCCTAGCGGCATCGATTGCCGGGCAGGTCGAGATCACCCTGACGTACCACTTCTCGGCGGTGCGGCAGATCGAGCCGGCGTCCGATCTTTCGGCTCGGCGAGGGCTGGCCTTCCGCAGCATGTGATGACGGCAGCTTGCCGCAGCTCGAATTTTTCCCGGGCTTAGCGCGACTCCCTGGCGATTCATCCGTCAGCCGCTCTGGTTAATAGGCCCGTGTGCCCGTACTGCCACATTGGGTGGGTCGACCGACCCTATACCGACGAGCGATACCAACGCCGCGGGCTGGCCGCCGCCGGCCTTGAAGCTCTTCGCGCCGAGCATCCCGAGGTGACGGCCTGGTACGCCGCAAGCGGACACATGCCCGACTCGAAGGCTTTCTGGGCTGCGGTGGGTGAGGGTGTTCCAGGCGGCTACGGCTCAGAAGAGCTGTGCGTGCACGTCTCCCACCATGGCGGGGTGTTGCCGAGTTGGGCACTAAAACGCCTGGGCCTCGAGAAGGGTCCAGCAACGTGACCGTGGATCTCGAGCGCGATCTCCGGCGGCTGCGTGAGCAAGCGGCAACTCACGTCGCTCGCTGATCAGCCGTGGCCGTCGCGGAATTGCTGACCGGGCTCGCCCGCTGCCGCTGGGCGCAGCTCCCGAGTTCCCGACGTGGGAGTCGAGTCCCCATCGATCCAACGGCAGTGGTGATCACCGCCGACTTCACAGGCATGGGTGTCCGAGGCCGAGACATGGGCACCGGCTTCGGCCTTACTACACGTGGCAGGAGACTTGCTAGCTCACATTCGGTCCGGGTAATAATCGGGCAGGAGGCAGCGAATACTGGTCTCGCAGACCAGCAGAGTCAACCTCAAAGGCCCCGATCTGGATGGGTCTGAGGTTATGGCGCCTGACGATCGATCGCTTTGGGGTCGACTGCGCCCACGCTCCGCGTATTAGTTCTAGTCCATGAGGTCGGCGGGCCCGAGGTCCTCCGTTCGAGCCCTCGCGGCAACCATCCTGAGTCCTTCATTGACTAGGTGTTCCATGAGGCGCACAGGGGTTTGACAGTCCGGATACAGCGCCGAGAGTAGCGCCCGAATCTCGCCGGTCTTGTCGAAGTTGCCGGCGGCCCACCGTGTTTCCGTGCCCGAGGTAGACCCCTCGCCGATCTTGGAGCGGACGGCATAGGCGAGGCTGAACCGGGCGATGTCCTGTCCCTCGAGGAACCAACCGCGGTCCTCAATCTCGGTCAGGTAGACCTGAGATTGGCTGGTAAGGCCGATGCTTTCCCGATCGCGATCCATATCCCCCTACCTTACTTCACGGACGTTGGTGCGGCGGGCAGATTTTCGTTCCAAACGATACTCTCGCACCAAGTCAGCGCCCAGAAGCTCGCGAACTCTTTTGATTCCAACTTCGGCCTCGTAGACCATCAGCACGACTTGTTCCGCCATTTTAGGCAGAGTGCTCACAACATTCGCGGTATGGTTTTCGTCTAGGCGCCCGAATGGCGAGTCCATGACAATCGGGCCGCGCAGAGGAGCGTTGTTCTGCAGTGCTCCCATGAGAGCTAGCGCGACAACGTGCTCCGCACCAGCAGAGCGAGCTTCTTCGGCCTTGCCATCGCGGTGCCGAATGGTAAGGCCGTAGCTTTCATTGATAGTTAGGCCTACATAGTCAAGCTTTTCTGTGGTCATCGAAAGGAAAAAACTCGAAGCAGAATCTTCGACGCGAGCGCGAAGTTTTGTTTTGTAGGCTTCAACCGCACCACCGAAAACTTCAGCGGCTTCGCGCAGCATCTTCGCTCTTACCTGACCCGCTCGAAGGTCGGAAGTTCCCGAGGCTTCGAGGCGCTTGGTCAAGCGTTGGATACTGTGATCGGTTTCGTCGATCTTCTTCTTTTCTTCGTCGATGGCCCTTTTTATGACGGCCATTCTTTCGATAACTTCGGCATAATTGGCTCTCGACCTGCGGACCGTGTCGGGGTCAGAGTCTGCCAGCGCCGTCGTAAGGTCGGAGATGCGATCCTGGAGGGTGATCTGTTCTAGCTTGAGGTTCTGGATCCGCCTCCATAGTTGCTGAATTTCTCCAATGTTGTCTGTATCTCTGAAGCGATTGAGATCCGACAGTCTCGTCATGGCCGTGGATGTAACGGGTGCCCATTCGGCATGCGCTTCGGCGCCATGCGGGAGCGCCTGCTGGAGGATGGTGGAGGTGTGACCGTCGACATCCTGACCGCAGACTTCACAGCGCCGCTCCGCGATCGCCTTAGCTCTCAAAGCTACTAGGAGGTTGTCAAACTCGGACCTGACCTCGCCCTCGGCGCGCTCTCGCGCCGCACGGACTGGTTCACGGAGAATCGATCTCCACGAGTCGCTCATAACTCGCTGAAGATCGCTTTGAAAATTCTTTTCGTCTTTACGGGCCTGTTCGAGTCGGGCTTCCGCTTCATCGCGGTCCTGTAACAGGCCGGAATACTTCTGCATGGACTGCAAAACTTGTTCGTACTCAGTCTTTTGATTGGTCAGCTCTTGAAGCTGCTTTTGTAGGCGTGCCAATTCGCCCTGATGGGCTTCTTTTTGTTCCGTTGCCTGCTGCAACGCCGTCCCGAGCGCTTGCGTCTCCTGGCGTTTCGATGCCTCGCGCGCCGCCAACTTGTCGGCGTCCTCCGACAGTTGGGTAAGGTGCGCCCGGCCACGCTTGAGGATTGGCACGCCGAGGATACGTTCGATCGCTTCGGAAATCTTACGGCCTGAGTCGCTCTCGTTGATGAGTAGCTCCTCATACTCTTGGAGGAGTTCACCGTCGAATAGAAAGAAGCGCGAAACCTCGTCGGGGAAGATTAGCTGGAGTGCTTTCTTGCGCTCTGCCGGGCCGAGGATCGTATTTCCTCGTCGAAGCATGACGCTATCCATGTAGTCGTCGTCATTGCTTGGAACTACAACCGACGGCCGGCACTCACGAACCAGTTCGTAGTCATGCCCATCGTAATTGAACGTCAAAGCGACATGGAAGCCATACTTCCCCTCGCCGGCAAGGTCACGGTTCGTGATGGTGTGGAGCCATTGGGCCCTGGATCCACGTCCCAGAACCGTGCCGAAAAACGCGTATCGGATAGCGTTGAGCAAGGAAGTCTTGCCTCGCATGTTCTCGCCATAGATGACCGTCACGCCTGGCCCGGAAGGGAAGGTGATGGTCTGCTTTTCGGCGAAGGGCCCGAAGCCTTCTATCTCGATGCTCGTGAGCCGCAGCACGATTACGCCCCTGCCGAGGAGAGAGCCATCTTCAATGCGGTCTGAATCTCTCGAAGTGCCGCAGTGTCATCCTCGGGATTTTCGTCTTCCGCGCGGATGACCGCATGAAGGAATTCAAGGTCGAGATGAGGATGCTGTTCGTTGCGTACTCGTTCAACGGCTTCTCGTAAATCTTTGAGATCAGTCGTCTGCATCTTCGAAACCGTCCTGGAGGAGTGTGCGCCGATCGATGCCGAGATCGATGGCGATTTGCTGCAAGTCAGCAGATGCCGCTGGATTGTCCGCGTGTTGCGCGAATTCGACGGCTCGGGCTAGTTCGCCGGCGGTAATAGGGTCTGACGCACCTTCACGTCCACCACCGGCTGGTGGTAGCACGATGGCATCGTGGACGAAAGCTAGCGACTTCCCATCCGCTCGACGAAGGACTCGTCCGCGTCGTTGAACGAATTCTCGAGGATTTTTGGAGGACGCGAGGATCAAGGCGTGGGTCACAGACGGGACGTCAACTCCTTCATCGAGGCACTTGATAGCCACAACGATCCCACCTCGACGGTCCAGCCATTGAAGCGTTTCCTCCCGGCTTCCTTCCATCTGGGAATGAAATGGAAGGCTTGGTATCCCTGCGTCCGCAAGTGCGGTGCTGACCTGGTTGAGCTGTGTCAAGTCTTCACAGTAGACGATCCAACGCTGCCCCTCCACGCCCTCCTGCCTGAGGACGCATACAGCCAGAGGCACCTTCGCCGATGCGTGCTTGACCACTCGAGCACGTCGGATGTAAAGCAGATCAAGACGCTGCGCTAGCGCATTGCTGCTTTGATCACCGTTCGCGATACGGGCTCGCAGAGTCGCGATACGTGCGGTGATCTCCTGCCACTCCTGGGCCTCTAGCTCGGTCAGGTGCACGGTGTGAGGTCGGTAAAAGTACTTCGTGAGTACGCCGTCGCGGACCGCATCCGCCAGCATGTACCGAGGCTGGAGGATTCCACCGAAATACGACAACAACGCTTGGGTGCCTTCTGGGTCGCCGGCGCGCTCCGGAGTCGCGCTCAAGCCCAACCGGGCGCCGAAGAGTTCTTCGTCGAGAAGCTCGCGGTTTCGGGCGGAACCGAGTCGGTGGACTTCGTCCGCGACCAGCATGAGGTGGGCGCCCCCACTCAGCTTTCGCCGGAACTCTCCACTGGCAGCCGTTCTCACGGTAGCGAGGACGATCCGACGTTGCCCGTCGGGGAGAGTCCAGAGCCGCAGACTGTCTCGCCAGCGACGGTATCCAGAGCCGGCCCGGAGGATGCTCACGTCAAGGTCAGAGGTCGTCTCTTCGAGCTCTCGGTACCACTGTTGGAACAGCACCCGGTCCGGAACGACCACGACCACGACATCACCGTGCTTGGTGATCGCCTCACGGATGGCCGTAATCGCGGTGAAGGTCTTGCCACTTCCAGTGGCGAAGGCAAGGATGCCCCGGCGTCCGTTGGCTCGCCATGCCGCAAGACCAGCGGACTGGTGTGAGTGCAGCGTCCTGCCGCGGGCGTCTTCGCCCTTGTCCCTCCCCGCGGACATGCGATCCAAGACGTCGGTAAGGGACCCTGGCCAGTCGCCTTCACTTGCATTTTCCAGCTCGTGCCTAGCCACGTCAGGAAACGGACGGACATTGAGCGTCGGGTACCGGTTATGCCATAAGTCGGCGAAGTAGCTCTCTTCCGTGCGGACGCGTTCCACGTCTCGTGCACCCATCCAGCTCACGGCGACGTCGACCGATTCGAGATTCCCGTCGTTGGCTAGCCCCGTCCAAGTCTCGTTCATTGAGCCTTTGAACACTACGCGGTTGTTGTATTCATCACCAAAGATGCCCAACTTATCATGGAATATTCTTCCTTTGACGCTTCGCATCTCGCTGTCGCGCAGAATCGCTACCTTAAGGTCCACGGTTCCGTGCGCGACAAGGGCAGCGAGAACGCGCGCAGGATCTGAAATGACCGGGTCGTTGAGTAGGTTACGGACCTCTTCGAGCAGCCTCGAGTCGATCTCTGCATTGACGCGTGCAGAGTATCCGCGCTCGAGTGCGTCGACATCTTTGTCGGCCAGAACTTGCGAACAAAGAACCCGAATTTTGCCACCGCGCTGGACGAAACCTCGGAGTTCCGGCCAAGCAATCAGAAAGACGGTGCTTCTGAAGTAACCGACGGCGCGGTCATACTTGGTCGACCGGTTCATACATGGCAGGTAGAAGCCGGCAGCGATATCATCGCGGCCCTTGTGATAGGACGTCTGCAAGTGCAGCTCGGCCAGTCCCTGCATCAGCGGCCGCTCACAACGGTGCGGTCGAACCCGCCGGTCCACGCGACCCGATCGCGAAGGGCCTCGAGCAGGTTGCAAGATTGACATGCAATAACTGCTTCGACAACACCTGATACAAGCGGTCGACTCTGGCGTGCTCGGCCAAGGGCAGCAGCCTCATGCACAGTGTAGTCGCGCACCTGCACGTTGCCTCCGTTTTTGAAACGAGGGTGCAAACTTGCGTCCCATAACACGAAGACGTCAAGGTCCTCGCGATATGCTACGAGGAGCGCCAACCGACCGCCCGAGTGATCGAACGATCCATAATCGCCGACTTTCTGGCCAGGAACGCGCAGAACACCCTTATACTCGTTAGGCCTGACCGTGCCGCCGGAAACCAGGGAATACATGTAGACGCGCAGGCGCGGAGGGTTGGGTAACGCCAAGTCAACACTGAGGGGCTTAACACCTATGTCCGAATGCCACTCGACTGCATCTTCCAGCGGCTCTAGAAAGGCTGCATGTAGGCGCTTAGTTATATTAGGCATCGGTCAGCCGGCTGATTTCTCATCAGAGATCCAGACGACTTCCTTAGATCGCGAGTTCGCTCGCGTCGTCTTGACATCCGCCAGGCTCCTGAACGGCAGCCAAGTCGCGCCTTCATTTTCGCAAACGATGACCTGCCCTGGCCGAGATTTGCACCACTCAGCTAGCTCAACGTAGTTTATTTGCTCCGAACCAAACCGGTAATTCTTTCCAGCCGTCTCGTACGGTGGATCTATGAACCAAGTCGCAGCGTGAAGTGGCGGCAGGCTGGAGTAGCCCCCGTCGACCACCTGCCAGTGCCGGATAGCTTCGACTTGAGTCGCGATGGTTTGCTTTACGCGTTCGCCCCAGAACGATCCGGGACGGATGCCATCCCTCATCCATCGGGAAGGGGACCGTCGAGGACTGGCTGCACCGCGGTTGAGCCAGAAACCGACAAGCCATTTGGCTTCCTCGCAAACCTTCAGATCGTCGACCGAACCGTCAGGACCGATATCGGGAATCGAAAGAATTTCTGAGGGGTCTACGTTGATCAAGTATTTCCAGATTCCAGCCAGGATTGGATCAATCTCGCAGAGGATGACTTTCCGGCTTGGATATCGCATCGCGTATCCGGCAGATCCGGCAAACGGCTCAACAATCGTGTCGTACTTCGGTTCGGGGTAATTTTTGACAGCGTCCCGCCACTTGCCACCAAAATACCCGAAGAATGGCCTGAGCTGCGGTTGGTCGATAGCGCTGTTCGGGATGCTCCTCATGCTGAATAGAGCACCACTCGCGCTCTCCGGGGCATCAACCGCAATTCCATTGTTCATTTGCTTTGTCGCTTATCTGCGGTTGGCCGGATCATGAAGGCATGCTACCGAAGGCTGGTCCCGCCGCCAACAACCCTACGGTGCTTTGTTCTGACAACCTCCACCTCCGGCGGAGCAGGTCCCCGGCGCCGCCCACGGATTCGTTCGCCGTGATCATCGTCCTGGGCATCCGTGCACTACGCACCGCCCACGCGAGAGGCATGGCTCGGAGCCTTGATGGGAGGGCCCGTAATACCCATCCCGATGGCCCGACGGCACGGCGATGCTCCCTCGCCGTGTTCCGTCCGCCGCGGGCGCTGCAGCATGTGGAGTCGGTGACGGCTGTGCAGCACCGACTGCTATGCCAAACAACGCTGCAACGGCCGGTTCTGGCTACCCCCAACTACGACTGAGTGCCCTGCTGTCCAGCGGAACCCGGTCGGTGATCGACGCCGTGTTCGACCCGGTCAGCACCGGCGACCTGGACCACGCCCGATATCTGGCCCGCAGCCTGCGACCCGGGATGCTGCTGCTGGCTGACCGCAACTACGCCGCCGCCGCCCTGATCGCCACCCTCGCCGCGACGGGGGCGCATCTACTGATCCGCTGCAAACCGGACGCAAACTGCCGGTCCTGCGCCGTCACCGCGACGGCTCGTTCTTCTCCATCATCGGCCAGCGGCGGGTCCGGGTCATCGACACGCAGATCCGGATCACCACCACTACGGGCACCCACACCGGCGGCTACCGGCTGCTGAGCACTCTGCTCGACCGCGTCACCCATCCCGCCGCCGAGATCGTCGCGCTCCACCACCAGCGCTGGGAGACCGAGACGCCTACCTCGAACTCAAATTCTCGGTCCGGGCGGATGCGTGCTACGCGCCCGCACCCCCGACGATGTCGAGCGGAGGTCTACGCCCTGCTCAGCGCCTACCAAGTACTACGCACCGCGATGGTCGACCCACCGACAGCCAACCGGCCTCGACCCCGACCGGGCCAGCTTCACCACCGCCCTCAAAAGCGCGGCCGACCAGATCGTGAACGCCGCCGGCGTCATCGCCGGCACCGTCATCGACCTGGTCGGCGTCATCGGCACTCACGTCCCGAACAACCTGCTGCCCGACCGCCGGATCCGCGTCAAATCCCGCATGATCAAACGCATCGTTTCGGCCAGGCCTGGAACTCCGTTGATGAGGGGCGGATGAGTGCTCGGCCGACGTAGCGTTAACCGCGGTAACCGCCGCCGGCCAGCGCCGTGAGTGAAGCGGCAAGGCGCGGACGGCCTGGCAGACGATCTCGCGTACGGCCGGGATAGCCGCCTTGAAGATGTAGAGAAAATTCGCACCGCCAACCTAGCTGTTCAACCTAGCTGTTCAGAACAGCCCTGTACGTGTCCAGGGCATCCCGAACGGGCCACTCAGGCCGGATGTGCCCAGGGGTGGCAAGGCCGCCCATGGACTGGGGCGAGACGGCCACGCCAACGCCCGTCAGGTGGCGCCAACCAGCGAAGTCGGGTCGGGACAAGTACGCACCCGTCACCCTCGGCCCGAGCAAGCCGAGAAGACCTTACCGGCGGCCCACCGGCCCAGTTGCACTAGCGTGAAGGCCGTCTTGGCACGGTGCACGCGGGCCGGGTCCGCTGCAGCGACGGGCGGCCCAAGGGTGACGAGATGCTTCTGCGATCCTTGCGGTGTCCGAAACAGTCGAAAAGGGGATGTCGAACTTTGTCGGCGCTGTGCGCAATCCTATGCAGCCCGCCCACAACGACAGGTACGCGAACGCTGCGGCAGTTGCAGGTAGCGGCGGACTTGCTTCATTGTGAGACGGTCACCGTAGCCAACGTATTTGGGCTCCAAACAGACGATTTACCTGCAATCAACATTCACGGGCGGTCTCCAGACGGATGGGCGAAGGCCCGCCCCCTGTTGGAAACGGGCATCGCACGGTCAACGGAAGTGTTGGTTGGATGGGGCGTAAGCCCGTTGAGCGGGCCAGCCAAGCGCAACTTCCACGCCCAAGTCTCTTGGATAACTGAACGGCTCGCCGCCAGCGGAAAGGGGCAAGTCTGGTGCGTTGGTGGCCGCCCTCGGCATCCGTCGCGGTGGCATCAATACGTAAGCGACAAGCACGGGCGGACAGGTGGCGGCGACTATACAGAACGTATTAAGCAAGTACTGCGCACCGTGTCCGTCTCGCCTCAAGGCGAACTCCTTTGGGTGGACGACCGCGCCAACAGCTGCCGGGCTGACCCGGCATAGCGGCACTACCACGATCGCACAAGGCGACGCCACTTTCCAGATCACATGCTGACCGAAGATCAACGCGACGAAGGGTGCGGCTCGAATACGAGCCACACCCTTCGCCCCGTAGAGCATCGACGAGCTGGTGAGCCAACTCAGAGCCGCCGCCACGTCGCCGCGGACGTCAACACTTTCCGCAGCCCCGGATCTCATCGATGCTTTGGTCGGCATCGGCCATGAACTCAGCGGCGGCGACTCGGCGTAAAGCCTCTGCCTCTAAAGCTTCCGGATCCGGCCTTCCACCATCAACTCGGCATTGATCGTTAACCGCCGCGCCGGTGGACTCATCCGCGAAGCATAAAGCCGGTCCAACCTCGCCAGCCCAGACCGTCATGCAAGCAGTTACCCGAACACGTGGGCCCCCGGGCGGTCGGCCGACGATATGACCAGGTCGGCGATGTGGTTGGTGGCTTGCAGGCAACGTGTGGCGCTGACCCGTGTAGTAGCGCATCACCCTCCCCGTCTGGTCTACACCGCCTCACTCCGATGCGCGGCAAGGTTGACTTACAGTTTCTACACAGGCACGAGGAGACTTGTACTTCGTCGCGCAGATGAGCTCGCTCAGATGCCTGAGGCGATATACCTGACCGCGTCCCGGGCATTGACACGACCGCTCCCAGTGCTGCTTAACGAGTAGATCGAACGGTGGCTAGCGGCGAGGGTCGAGGTCGCCGCCAGGCACACCGAATACGCCGGGGTACTGCGCGGCGTCTGCTGGACTGGATCGAGCATGAGACCACTCAAGCGTGGTTCAATTTGTCGGCATCGGCTCGGTGGTGATCAGTACGCCGAATTCGGGATCGACGAGGATTTCCAGGACGTGGCTGACGTCGGGGGCGGTCGAGGGCTTCTGGACGTAGAACCTTTTCGTGATGCTCTCGTCGACGTGTCCGAGTTGGGCGGCGGCTTCGACGACCAGGCCTCGTCCGCTCAGGACGGTGGCGACAGTCTTGCGGAACACGTGGGGACTCACCCATTTCAGGTCGGCCTGTCGTTGCAGGGCGCAGCGCAGCGAGCGGCGCATGTTGTCCGGCTGTACGAACGTACCGGTGCGGCTGGCGAAGAGGGGGTCGTCCGGGCGATGGGGTTCCTCCGCCTGGCGGCGCCGGAGCATGGTTACGGCGAACGCCGGTAGGTAAACCGTGCGTTGCCCGGCGGCGGTCTTGGGGAATTCCTGGCGCTGCCAGCCGATGCTCCTCAAGAAGATCATGGTGCCGGCGACCGTGAGTGTTCCGGCGCGCAGGTCAATGTCCTGCCAGCGTAGAGCGCAGGCCTCTCCGATCCGGCAGCCAGTCGCCAGGAGCAGGTCGAATAGGTCGGTGCAGGCGCGGCTCTTCCTGGGCCCGACGGCTTTGGTGGTGTGCCACAGGTGCAGAGCGTGCCGGACTCTGGTGATCTCGCTGCAGGTCATGGCCTGGACTGTCGTGTGTGGTCTCGGTAGCCGGCCGACGTCGCGGACCGGATTGGCGGCAAGTGCGCCGTGGCGGACGGCCAGGCTGAACATCTGTAACAGAGTGCTCTTACAGCGCCGCGCCCCGGCCGGATGGGTTCGGGCGAAGGTCTTGAGGTAGCGGTCGATCGCCCCGACGGTGGCCTCCCGGATGGCCATATCCCCGATAGCGGGCAGGATCAAGTAATGCAGGTTGTTGGTGTAATGGTCGACGGTCTGTCGCTTGACCCGGTTCTCGATGAGAATTTCGTCAATCCAAGCGTCGCCGAGTTTTTCCACGGTCATGTCCGCAGTCACATCGCCGCTGACGTCGCGCGGTGCTGCTCGCAGGCGGTCGAAATGTTCATGCTCGCCTCGGAGCGCGTTGCACAACACCTGGTGGGCGTCTAGCAGCAGGCGGCGCTGCTCATCAGTGAAACCGTGAGCTCGCCTGGCGAGGGCGCTGCTGGCTTTGAGCAAATGCATGTGAGCGCGGCTCAAATTCACGAGAGGCACTCGGCCAAGCCAACCACCCACGATGAGCTGATCAGAGGACCCCGTTTGGGCGTCACTCGGATAGGTGACGATGTAAGTGCGTCGTAGGTTTTTGCATCTGACTCTATGTGAGCAACCTAGGAACCTGGGCTACGGCCTTGACCGCCCGTCGCTAGGCGCCCGTTCCGCGCAGCAGAGCGAGCGCGCGCTTCGCCGACCGCTCCGCCAGTTGCAACATGTAGGGCCGCCGAGCGAGCGCAGCCCTTACCGCTCGAACTTCCGGATCCAGTACGCAGGCTGGGTCGCCCCGCTTCTCGAACCGCCCGAGAAACGACTCAGTTGCCGCCGCGGTCCGCCCTGCCGGTCCGCCGTGTTCGCCCACGACACGAGCGCAGCAATCCGCCCCCGCCGTGAACGCTGTTTGGCCGTCAACGCCATAACCACTCCCCCGGCTTCAGACTTGTTCGCCGATCTGTAGCCGCGCGTGGGTGTGCTGAGCCCGCTCGGTAGCGGCCGAAGCTCCATAACAACGCGGCATATCACCGGAAGCCCAGCCGAAAACCAGCGTCAGATCCCCGATATTCACCGCCCGCCCGCTTCCATTCATGGGCGAAGTTGTAACGCCACCGGGGAGCGTGGACATCCACCATCCTTTGCCAACGCAAGCTTCCTAGGGGCCTGGGCTAGGGACTCGTCAGCACGCAGCGCGACAGCCCTCAACGGCGACGATAGCTAGGCAACGCCCGATCACGGTCAATACGCCGATTGATGCGCTCGATCGCACGGTCCGCTTTGGAATCCAATGGCTCCACCTCGTGCTTCTTGAGCAGCGCCAGCAACTGGCCGTGCGTGAACGAGCGATGCCGGGCGAGGTGAACATGCGCAACTCGTTCGGCTCGGCACTCGTCAGCGAGCCACCTCGACGAGACTCCGAGCAGCTTCGCCGCCTCCTCCACCGAATACCGGATCTTTTGAACAGGCCGGGACGGCGAGGCGAGATCGCTCATCATCGCGCTGTTCGCCAGGCATGCCCGCAGGAACTTCTCCAGATCGCCGATCCCGAGCTCGGTGGCGAGTTCATGAACCCTGTCGTCGCGCCGAGGCTTGCTGTCTTCCACGGGATTCACCTCAATATCAATAGAAACGCCACCCGGCGCAACGATCGATCGGCGAGAATGGTTGCTGGTAGGTGTCCGGGCTGACCCCCACACTGCCAGTGTGACGGCGGTGGCGGGGAAGCGAGGCAGAGACGGCACCATGTCCCTCGCCCAAAGAGTACGCGAGGAACACGTGCCGCCGTGCTGCCAAGATCGTCCTCACATCAGGCGGGTGTAGTTCTTCCTCGCTTCCTCACGAACGGCCGCGCAGAATTGCGCGTCGGTCGATGCCGCGTCTCCGGTCCCGGCGTATTCCTCGTAAACCAGACGGCAGGCGCGGATGCCAGTGAGCAGATCCTCGAGCAGATCCGCAGCGGGTCGTCGCGGGTCAAGCGGGGTCAGCCGTACTGGCGTCGCCTCGTCGTCGACATCGTCGTTGTCGTCTCCGGTGTCATGCGCGACCAGAAAAGCACCAAGGTCAGCCAGGACCCCCTCACCCACATCGATCGCCCCGCGGACCATTTCCACTACTACGCCGTAGGACGTGTTACTGAAGTCGAACAGCTCCAAGACTTCGCTAGGCGTCTCGACCGGTAACGCCTCGATGTCATCGGCGGCGTATAACACCTGGTCCGGCGACATGCCGGAGACCTCGACGACGACATCGGCTGCCGCCTTGAGCCAATGCGCCGCCGCCACCGCGGCTGCCGTCGGGTCGACGTCGAGGAACAGCCGCTCGCGATCAAACGGATTCAGCGCCAGAATGCCATCGGCGGCGGCGACCTGGACCGGGCTCACGTCGGTGCGACTCAACACCACCGCCTGCTGGGCTCGACCATCCAAGTCACCGCGTTCGGCGGACTCGACAGCTTCGATCTCCGCGGCGACGTCCGCGCTGACCGCCTCGAGCAGCTGCGCGTCGTCGACGGCGCGGACTGCCCGGCCGACACGATGAGCCCATTCTTCGACGGGGTCGTAGCTCTCGATCATGGCCCCGTCCGCCCTGGGCAGGTTCGGCTCCTTGATGAAGCCGACCAGCTGCGAGAAGGCCTGCCGGCTTTGCTCGCGCCGCCAGCCCTCACCGTTGCCGTCGCGGTCGTCGGTCGCGAGGCCGGGATGGGTGTAGCAGCGCCACAGCGCTTCGGACAACGACGTCAGAGCCGCAGCGAGCAATAACCGGTCCTCCACCGCGGCCGTGGTGGGCAGGCTGCCCACCACGGCCGCACGCTGCCCTCGTCCCGTCGGCCAGACTCGCAGTAGCATTCCGGTGTCCTCGTCGACGGCGTAGTTGGTCACGATGGTCTCCTTCTTAAGTAGACGGGAGTCATGTCGCCTTGCCGATCTCGAACCACGGTGCCGCTTCGATCGTCGCGCGGCTCATGGACAACAGCCGAGCTGGTATCTCGAACGGGGACATCAGCCGTCACCACCCGCGGCCCGGGCGCGGGCCTTCGCCGAACGCTCCGCCAGCTGCAGCATGTACGCCCGCCGCGCATGCAGCGCCATCGTCTTCCGCACCTCCGGCTCCAGCACGCCCAGCGGATCCACCTGCTTCTCGAACCGCGCCAGGAAAGATGCCGTCGCCGACGCAGTTCGACCCTGCCGATCCGCTGTGTTCGCCCACGAGGCGTGCGCAGCAATCCGCGCCCGCCGGGACCTCTGCCTCGACGTCAACGCCATAGTTGCGTCCCCCGCTCATACTCGTTCGCCGATCCGTAGCCGCGCATGAGTTGCCTGGGCTCGCTCGGCCGCCGCCGACGCGCCGTAACGCCGGGGCATGTCGTCCGACGACCAGCCCAACACCAGCATCAAGTCGCCGGTGTCACCGCCGGCGAGCTTCCACTCGTGCGCGAAGTTGTGCCGCCACCGATGCGCATGCACGTTGTCCACCCCGGCCAGACCTCCACGGCGGCGCAGCATGAGCTTGATCCCGTTGCTCGACAGCGGCACCGCGCCTCGAGCCGGCAACCACATCGCCGTCGACGAGGCCGTCTTACGCCGGCTACGCGCTCGAAGGAACTTGGTCAGCGCATGGCCGGTCTTCGGGCCGAACCGCACCCGGCGGTCCTTCATGCCCTTGCCGTGAAACAACAGCGAATCGCTGTTGAGATCCACGTCGTCCAGCTGCAGCCCGGCGACTTCCGACAACCGGGCACCAGTGTTGTAGAACAGCCGGATGATCGCCTCGTCGCGCAGCGACAGGTAATCCCTGCCCTTGCACGTGGCTAGGATCTTCGCGGTGTCGTCGCCCAGGATGGGGATCAGCGTCTGGGCGGTCTTCGGCTGTCGGACCCGGTCCAGCGGTGAACGCTCCAGATCCTCTTCCTCGGTCAGCCACCGGAAAAACTGCTGCAACCCCTTGTGCTTGTTCAACGCCGTCGCCGCCGACCGCGTCCGGACCATCCAGGCCTGGAACTCCTCGATGTGCCCCCGCTCGACCTCGATCGGATCCTCCGCAGCGTCCTGAGCACCCAGCTGCTCGGCGTTGTCGGCCAAGAACCGACTCAGCTGCGCGCCGGCGAGGAGGTAGCTATAGCGGGTGGTCTCCGGGTAGTTCCCGGAGCGCAACATGCGATCCCAATCGCGCAGGTAGTCGAAACCAGGCGGGCGGCACACCGCGGCACACCTTCTGCAGATCGAGCACATCCACCTCGCAGACGCTTCGCCGGGCCGACACCGTGCATCCCTTGACTACGTACAAGGGCACGTATCGCACCGCGAGCCCGTACGCGCGGCGCTCGTTCGATCATCCGAGCTGCGGCGCAACAGGCGAAAGCTGTCTGTGGCTGTCCTCCCCTAACTCCTCCCCCACCCAATCCCCGGCGGCTGGTCCGGCTGCGTCGACCCTACGCGCCGCCGCAGCCGGTGAACTGATCAGACCCGCTCGCCGATGCCCATCTGCACCTGCAACTCTTGCGCCCGCTCCGCCGCAGCACTCGCGCCGTAACGCCGCGGCATGTCCTCCGACGCCCACCCCAGCAACAGCATCAGGTCGCCGGTGTTTCCGCCGCCCTTGTGCCACTCGTGGGCGAAGTTGTGCCGCCACCGGTGCGCGTGCGTATTCGTCACGCCCACGGCAGCACCACGACGCTTCAGCATCAGCTTGATGCCGTTCGGCGACAAAGGCTTGCCGCCCTTCTCCGCCATCCACAGCTGCGGCACCTCAGCGGCGCCTTTACGCTTCGCCCGGGCCCGCAGATATCGGGCGATCGCCCGGGACGTTTTCGAGCCGAACCGCACCCGGCGGTCCTTGGAGCCTTTGCCGTGCAGGTGGACCGACTCGGTGTTCATGTCCAGATCGGTCAGCAGCAGATTGCCGATCTCGGACAGCCGGGCGCCGGTGTTGTAGTACAGCCGGATCAGCGCCTCGTCGCGCAACGACATGAACGTCTTGCCCTTGGTGCCGTCGAGCAGTTTCTTCGTGTCGTCGTCGCCCATGATCGGGACCAGCTTTTGCGGGGTCTGCGGCTGCTTCACCCGCTCCATCGGAGACCGGTCGATCTCTTCTTCCTCGAGGAGGTACTTGAAGAACTGCTGCAACGACTTGTGCTTGTTCAAAGCCGTCGGCGGTGAACGCGTCTCGATCATCCACGCCTGGAACGACTCGATGTGTGCCTTCGTCACCACGGTCGGGTCCTGGGAGGCGTCATCCGCGTCCGGGTCCGGTGATTCCTCGGCGAGATACTTCGCCAGTTGGGCGGCGGCCAGGAGATAGTTGTAGCGGGTCGTCTCCGGGTGATTCCCGGCCCGCAGGGCGCGGTCCCAGTCGCGGAGGAAGCCGGCCCAGTCGCCGGACTCCAGGCCTTCGCACAGTCAGTCGAGCTTCAGTAGGGGCATCTCTCGTCACCTGCCGAGTCAAGGGGTCTACAAGCGGCGTGCTCGACCCGGCTGACGTCGTCAGACACGAAAAAGGGGCTCCCGCAAGTCTCTGACCTGCGAAAACCCCTTCGCTGTCGGGCTGACAGGATTTGAACCTGCGACCCCTTGACCCCCAGTCAAGTGCGCTACCAAGCTGCGCTACAGCCCGATGCCGCGCTCCGGGCTCCCCCGTACCGCGGCAACACAACTACCTTACCCCAGCCCCCCAACCGGGTTTGCACCGGCACACCACCTGCGCGCGCAGCCCGGCCGGAAGGCACGCGCAGCCCGGCCGGTAAAAGCGCGCAGCCCGGCCGGGAGGACGTCAGCCGTGGGCCTTACCGCGCCCACCGGGGCCCAGCTTCTTGCGCGGCCGCACGGACACCTCGACCGGGGACCCCTCGAAGCCGAACTCCTCGCGCAGCTTGCGCTCCACGAAGCGCTGATACCCGGCGTCGAACGGCCCGGTCGTGAACAGCACGATGCGCGGCGGCGCCACCCCCGCCTGCGTGGCGAAGAGCACCCGCGGCGCCCGCCCACCCCGGACAGGGTGCGGCGTCGCCTGGGTAAGAGCTGTCAGCCACTGGTTCAGCGCGCCCGTAGGGATCCGCTTCTCCCACGATGCCAGCGCCCGGCGGATGGCCGGCGCGAGCTTGTCGACGGCCCGGCCGGTCTTGGCGGAGATGTTGACGCGGATCGCCCACGGGATCCGCTTCAGGTCGCGGTCGATTTCCTTGTCGAGGTAGAAGCGGCGGTCCTCGTCGACCAGGTCCCACTTGTTGAAGGCGATGACCAGGGCTCGGCCGGCCTCGACGACCTGCGTCAGCACGCGCTGGTCCTGCTCGGAGATCGTTTCACCGGCGTCGAGCAGGACCACGGCGACCTCGGCGGCCTCGATGGCCCCGGCCGTACGCAGGGACGCGTAATACTCCGTACCCGAGGCCTGGTTGACCCGTTTGCGCAGGCCGGCGGTGTCGACGAACTGGAAGATCTCGCCGTCCATCTCCACGAGGCTGTCGACCGGGTCGACCGTGGTGCCGGCGACGGAGTCGACGACGGCGCGCTCTTCCTTGGAGATGCGGTTGAGCAGGGACGACTTGCCGACGTTGGGGCGGCCGACCAGCGCGACGCGACGGGGGCCGCGGGGGCCGCCCTCGATGATCGGGGGGGCGGGCGGCATGGCGGCCAGGATGGCGTCGAGCAGGTCGCCGGAGCCGCGGCCGTGCAGGGCCGAGACCGGGTACGGCTCGCCGAGGCCCAGCGACCACAGCGAGGTGACCTCGACCTCGATGTTCTGGTTGTCCGCTTTGTTGCCGACGAGGATGACCGGCTTGGAGCTGCGCCGGAGCATCCGGACGGCCTTCTCGTCCATGTCCGTGGGGCCGACCGTGGCGTCGACCACGAACACGACCACGTCGGCGGTCTGCACGGCGATCTCGGCCTGGGCAGCGATCGCCGCCGCCCTGTCGCGCGCGTCCGGCTCCCAGCCGCCCGTGTCGACGACCGTGAAGCGGCGGCCGTTCCACGAGGCGTCGTAGGGGACGCGGTCCCGGGTCACGCCCGGGACGTCCTCGACGACGGCCTGGCGCCGGCCGATGATGCGGTTGACCAGGGTCGATTTGCCCACGTTGGGGCGACCGACCACGGCCACGACGGGCTGCGGACCGGCGATCAGACCGGAGTCAGCGGTCCCGTCCGTGAAGTCGACGGCGTCGAACTCGGAGAGGTCGACGGGGAAGTCAGTCACTTACTCACCTTGCTGTTGAGCATGTCCAGCAGCGTGGACACGACCTCGTCGATGCCCATGCCCGTGGTGTCGACCTCGATCGCGCCCGCCGCCAGCTTGAGCGGGTCGGCCTTGCGGGTCGAGTCGATGGTGTCGCGGCGGATGAGGTCCGCCTCGGTCGCCTTGACGTCGGTGGCGTCCTCGGCGCTGCGGCGGGCGGCGCGGGCGGCGGCGGACGCGGTCAGATAGACCTTGAGGTCCGCGTCCGGCGCGACGACGGAGGCGATGTCGCGGCCTTCGACGATGATGCGGGGAGCCGCGGCGATGATCGCTTTCTGCTGGGCGACCAACTGCGCGCGTACGGCCGGGATCGACGCGACGGCCGACACAGCCTTCGTCACCTCGGGCCCCCGGATCGCGACGTCGACCGTGACCTCGTTCGCCCGGAATGTCGGGGCGGCCGGGTCCGTGCCGACGAAGAGTGCCGTTTCGTGCGCCACCTTCGTCACGGCATCCGTGTCCGAAATGTCCACGCCCGACTCCAGAACGGCCCAGGTGATCGCCCGGTACATCGCCCCCGTGTCCAGGTAGATGCCGTCGATAAGCGTCGCGAGCCGCCGGGAAACAGTGGATTTGCCCGATCCGGAGGGGCCGTCGACAGCCACCACACACGTCGAGGGCCGCACTACTTCCGCCACTGTTTCCTCCCGGGTATCGCTGACGAATGCGCCGTTCATTCTGCCGCTTCGCTCCCGACGGCCTTGAACAGGGCGCCGACCTCGGCCTGCGACAGGTGACGGAAGCCACCGGGACGCATGTCACCGAGGCGGATCGGGCCGACCGCCGTACGGATCAGACGCAGCACCGGGTGCCCCACCTCGTCCAGCATGCGGCGCACGATGTGCTTGCGGCCCTCGTGCAGGACGACCTCGATCTGCGCCGTACGCCCCAGCGCGTCGATCAGCTTGAACGCGTCCACCTTCGCGGGGCCGTCCTCGAGCTCGACGCCCGCGAGGAGCCGGCGGCCGACGTTGCGGGGCAGCGGCCCCTCGACCTCGGCCAGATAAGTCTTCGCCACACCGAACGACGGGTGCATCAGGCGGTGAGCGAGGTCACCGTCGTTGGTGAGCAGGAGCAGGCCCTCGGAGTCGGCGTCGAGCCGGCCGACGTGGAAGATCCGCTGCTCGAACGTGCCGAGGAAGTCGGCCAGCTCGTTGCGGCCCTTCTCGTCGTCCATGCTGGAGACGACGCCGCGGGGCTTGTTCATGGCCAGGTAGACCATCTTCTGGTTGGTGACCACCCGCGAGCCGTCGACCTCGATGGTCGCGGTGGCGGGGTCGACCTTGTCGCCGAGCTTGGCGACGCGGCCGTTGACGGTCACCCGCCTGCGGAAGATCAGGTCTTCACAGGCACGGCGGGATCCGATCCCCGCGGTCGCCAGGACCTTCTGCAACCGCACGGAGCTGTCCGGATCAGCCTGAGGCATCGAGCACTTCTTCCACGTCGTCGGGCAGGAACGGAGCAAGCGGCGGCAGCTGACCGACCGAGTTGAGGCCGAGCTTCTCGAGGAACAGCCCCGTGGTCCGGTACAGATGTGCCCCGGTTTCACTCTCGGTGCCGCATTCCTCGATGAGGCCGCGCGTGACAAGCGTACGCATCACGCCGTCACAGTTCACACCGCGGATGGCCGAGATGCGCGAACGCGTCACCGGCTGCTTGTACGCCACCACTGCCAGCGTCTCCAGGGCGGCCTGCGTCAACCTGACCGACTGCCCGTCCAAGACGAACCGCTCGACGTACGGCGCGTATTCCGGCCGCGTGTACAACCGCCACCCGCCGGCCACCCGCCGCAGGTCGAACCCGTGCCCCGCCGCCGTGTACCGGGCCGAGATGTCCTCCAGCATCGCCGCCACGCGCTCGGTCGGCTGCTCCAGCACCTGCGCGAGCTGCATCTCCGCCACCGGCTCGTCCACCACGAGCATGATCGCCTCGAGCGCCGCGCGCATCTCCTGGTCATCGAGGGGCTTCAGATCAACAACTTCCACCCCTTCATCCGTACGTACGTCAAGCGCGCCCTGAACGCCGTCGGACTCAGCCGGCTTCTTCCGTCGCCGCGACTGGGCGGGCACCCCGGACGAGGGCTTGGCGGCCTCGGCAGTGACTTCCACCTCCTCGCCACCCTGAGCGGTCAGCAGATCCTGAGCATCCGTCTCCGCCACGATCCCCGCGAAGTCGATCTCCTCCGCCGTCGCCGCGCTCACGGCCGGCGACTCAGCGGCCGGCGACTCGGCGGCCGGC
>NZ_JAUZQD010000029.1 GCF_030709675.1 Symbioplanes lichenis | reverse complement strand
CCCGCGCCCGGCGAAGACGGGGGTCCAGTCGACCTCGGCGCCGTACGCGTGGGCCTGGGCCACGGCGGAAACCAGCTGGCGCCACCCGCCCTCGCCCCGGCGCAGCGTGCCGACGACAGGCACGACGTCCTGGACGACCGGCAGCAGCACCGGATGCGGGCTGACCTCGACCACGAGATCCGCGGCGGCGGCCGTGAGCGCCTGCTCGAACAGCACGGTGCTGCGCAGGTTCCGGTACCAGTAGGCGGCGTCCCACGCGGCCGTGTCCATCGGCTCGCCGGTCACCGACGAGATCACCGGAATCGTGGACGACTGGGGGCGGATGGGATCCAGATCGGTCAGCAGCCGGTCCTGGATCCGCTCGACCAGCTCGGAGTGCGACGCGTAGTCGACCGCGATCCGCCGGGCCTGGATCCCCTGCTCATCGCAGTGCGCTTGCAGCAGGTCGAGGGCGTGGGCGTCGCCGGAGACCACGGTGGCCGCCGGACCGTTGACGACGGCCAGCGACAGCCCGGGCCGGTCGGCGATCAGCTGTTCCGCCGCCGCGGCCGGCACGGAGAGCGCCATCATGCCGCCGCCGGTCAGCTGCTCCCCGATCGCCCGGCTGCGCAGGGCCACCACGCGTGCGCCGTCGGAGAGGGACAGCGCGCCGGCGACACAAGCGGCCGCGATCTCGCCCTGCGAGTGGCCGATCACCGCGGCCGGTTCGACCCCGAACGAGCGCCAGACCGCCGCCAGCGACACCATCACGGCCCAGAGCGCCGGCTGGACGATGTCGACCCGCTGCAGGGCTGCCTCGTCGCCGAGTACGTCCGGCAGCGACCAGTCGACGAAGGGATCCAGCGCCTCAGCACAGGCATCCATCGACGCGGCGAACACCGGCGAGGCACCGAGCAGCTCCCGGGCCATGCCGACCCACTGCGCGCCCTGCCCGGGAAAGACGAACACGACCTTGCCGCCCGGCCGCGCCGCCCGCGGGACGACCTCACCGGCGACCGTGGCGCGCAGTCCGGCCAGCAGCTCGTCGCGGCCGGCGCCCACCACCGCGGCCCGGTGGCCGAGGGCGGCGCGCGAGGTGAGCAGCGACCAGGCCACATCCACCGGGCGCAGCGCGAGATCCTGCTCGACGTGGGCCAGGAGCCGGGTGGCCTGGGCGCGGACGGCCTCGTCGGAGGTGCCCGAGAGCACCCACGGCACCACGCCCTCGTCGTCCGGGGCCGGCGGCGCGGTGATCGCGGCCGGGCTCTCCGGGGCTTCGAGGATGACGTGGGCGTTGGTGCCGCTGACGCCGAAGGACGAGACGCCGGCCCGGCGCGGGCGGCCGCTGTCGGGCCACGGAATCGCCTCGGTCAGCAGCCGGACGTCGCCCTGCTCCCAGTCGACCTGCGACGTCGGCTCCTCGACGTGCAACGTCTTGGGCAGGACCCCGTGGCGCAACGCCTGAACCATCTTGATGACGCCACCGACGCCGGCCGCGGCCTGGGTGTGCCCGATGTTGGACTTGAGGGATCCCAGCCACAGCGGATGGTCACGATCCTGGCCGTAGGTGGCGAGCAACGCCTGCGCCTCGATCGGGTCGCCGAGCCGGGTGCCGGTGCCGTGGGCTTCGACCGCGTCCACGTCGGCCGGAGACAAACCCGCCGCGGCGAGGGCCTGGCGGATGACGCGCTGCTGGGAGGGGCCGTTCGGGGCGGTCAGGCCGTTGGAGGCGCCATCCTGGTTGACCGCGCTGGACCGCATGATCGCCAGCACGTCGTGGCCGTTGCGGCGGGCGTCGGAGAGGCGTTCGAGGACGACCATGCCGACGCCCTCGGACCAGCCCGTGCCGTCGGCGGTGTCGGAGAACGACTTGCACCGGCCGTCCGCCGACAGCCCGTTCTGCGCCGTGAACTCGAGGAACATCTCGGGCGTGGCCATGACGCTGACCCCGCCGGCCAGGGCGAGCGAGCACTCCCCCGCCCGCAACGCCTGCGCGGCGAGGTGCATGGCCACCAGCGACGAGGAGCAGGCGGTGTCCACGCTGACCGCGGGGCCTTCGAGCCCGAGCGCATAGGCGACCCGGCCCGAGATCACACTGCCGGCGCCGCCGGTCAGCAGGTGTCCCTGCAGCTGCTCGCGGGACACCAGGTCGCCGTACCCGGATCCGTAGGCGCCCGCGAACACGCCCGTGGGGCTGCCCGCGAGCGTGCCGGGGTCGATGCCGGCTTGTTCGAGGGCTTCCCACGACACTTCGAGCAGCAGCCGCTGCTGCGGGTCGGTGGCCAGGGCCTCGCGCGGGGAGATCCGGAAGAACGCGGCGTCGAACCCGTCGGCGCCGTCGACGAAGCCGCCGCGGTCGGTGGCGGAGACGCTTCGCAGCCGGTCGAGGTCCCAGCCGCGGTCGGCGGGGAACGGACCGATCGCGTCGGTCTCGTCGGCGACCAGGCGCCACAGCGCGTCCGGGCCGGACACTCCGCCCGGGAACCGGCAGGCCATGCCGACCAGCACGATCGGATCCCCGGTGACGTCGGCCGGTGCGGGCGGCGGGGCGAGCTCGGATCCCCCGGCGAGATGGTCGGCCAGCCGCGCGACCGTCGGATAGTCGAACACCGCGCTGGAGGGCAGCTCGACGCCGGTCCGGGACTGCAGCAGGTTGCGCAGCTCGACCCCGCTCAGCGAGTCGAAACCCAGCTCGCGGAAGGTGCGGTGGGTGTCGAGGGGCGTGTCGGGACGGTGTCCCAGCACGACAGCCGCGGCCTCCCGCACCAGGTCCCGCAGGGATTGCCCCTCGGCGACCGGCGCGGACACGGACGAGGGCGCGGGCGCGGACAAGGAGGAAGGCGCGGGCACAGACGAGGACGGGGGCACGGGCACGGGAGGGGCCGCGGGCGCCGGACGGGATCCGGGTACGACGCCGGGCCAGTAGCGTTCCCGCTGGAAGGCATAGGTGGGCAGGGCGACCCGCCGCGGATCCGCACCGGCGAAGGCGGGATCCCAGTCGACGGCGACGCCGTGCGTCCAGAGGTGTCCGACGGCGGTGAGCACGGCGGTCCGGTCGTCGTGCTTGCGCCGCAGCATCGGCACGCTGTCCGGCACGAGCCCGGACAGCACCCCGTCGGGTCCCAGCTCGACCAGCGTGGACACACCCTGCTCGGCCAGCCACCGCACCCCATCGGCAAACCGCACCGTCCCGCGCACCTGCCGGACCCAATAGTCAGCCGATTGCATGGCATCGTCGGGCGCACCGGTCAGATTCGACACGATCGGGATCCGCGGCGCGCGGAACTCCACCGTCGCCAGCACCGCGGCGAAGTCCTCAAGCATCGGGTCCATCAACGCCGAGTGGAACGCGTGCGAAACCCGCAGCCGCGTCACCTTCCCCGTCGCCGAGGCAATCAGCGCGTCCACCGCTTCCTGCGGGCCGGACACCACGACCGAGCCGGCCGTGTTGACCGCCGCGACCGAGACGCCCTCGGGCACGTCGCCTTCCGGCATCTCGATCGTCGCCATCGCGCCGCCGGCCGGCAACGCCTGCATCAGGCGCGCCCGGGCCGCCACCACCCGGCAGGCATCGGCCAGCGACCACATACCGGAGACATAAGCGGCGGTCAGCTCGCCGATCGAATGACCCAGCAGGAAGGAAGGCGTCACGCCGTAGGACCGCAGCACCTCGAACAGCGCCGCCTCCACCACGAACAACGCCGGCTGCGCCCACCCCGTCTGATTGATCAGCTCCGGGTCGTCGCCCCACATCACGTCCAGCAGCGGCAGACCCAGCTCGGCGACGATCGCATCCACCGCCGACGCGAAGACCTCCGACGACTCGTACAGCTCACGGGCCATGCCGATCCGCTGCGCGCCCTGCCCGGTGAAGAGCGCCCCCACCCGGCCGTCCGCCCGGGCAACCCCGGGAACGACGAACCGCAACGCCTCCCGGTCGCCCACCACCACCGCCCGGTGGTCGAAGGCGGCCCGCGTATGCACCAGCGACCAGCCGGCATCCACCGGGCGCAGGCCCGGATCCGCCTCGAGCCGCGCGAGCAGCCGTGCCGCCTGCCCGCGCACGGCCTCGTCCGACGTGCCCGACAGCACCAACGGCACGACGCCCGGCCCGGCGTCACCCGGAGCGACGCCGGCCGAAGCAGGCTCGGGCGCGGCCGAAGCAGGCACGGGCGCGGACGACAGCACCACGTGACAGTTGGATCCGCCGATGCCGAACGAGGACACCCCGGCCAGCAGCGGCTCCGCCGGCTCCGGCCACGGCGACGACGACGTGGCCACCCGCAGCCGCCACTCGTCGAAGGCGATGTCCGGGTTCGGCGACGCGAAGTTCAGACTGGCCGCCACCGCCCGGTGCCGGATCATCAGCACCGTCTTGAGCAGACCCGCGATGCCGGCCGCACCCTCCAGGTGACCGATGTTCGTCTTCACCGAGCCCACGACGAGCGGCCGCGAGGCAGGCCGCCCACGCCCCAGGACAGCGCCGAGCGCCTCGGCCTCGATCGGATCGCCCACCCGGGTGCCGGTGCCGTGCAGCTCGACGTACTGTACCTGCGCCGGGTCCGCGCCGGCCCGCTCGTACGCCGCCCGCAGCACCGCCTCCTGAGCCGCCGCACTCGGCACGGACAGCCCACGCTCGGACCCGCCGGTGTTCGTGGCCGTGCCCCGGATGACCGCGTAGATGTCGTCGCCGTCGGCCTCCGCGCGGTCCAGCGTCTTGAGCACGACGAAGCCGCCGCCCTCCCCGCGCACGTACCCGTCGGCGCGGGCGTCGAAGGTGAAGCACTGCCCGTCGGCGGACAGCGTGCCGAGCTTCGCCGCCATGAGCGCCGGCTCTTCGAGCAGGTTGAGCTGCACGCCGCCGGCCAGCGCGGCGGTGGCCCGGCCGCTCAGCAGGGCCTCGCAGGCCAGGTGGACGGCGACCAGCGAGGACGACTGCCCGGTGTCGACGGCCATGCTCTCGCCGTGCACGCCCAGGAAGTGCGAGATGCGGTTGGCGATCAGGGCGCGCTGGGTGCCGGCCTGGGTGTACCGGTCGAGGTCGTCGCCGGCCCCGGCGAGCCGCAGCTTGGCGTAGTCGTCGGCCATCACGCCGACGTAGACGGGCACCGGCTCGCCGTGCAGGGTGCCGGGGACGATGCCGGCGTCCTCCAGGGCCTCCCAGCTCAGCTCGAGGGCGAGCCGCTGCTGCGGGTCCATCTCGACGGCCTCGCGCGGGGCGATGCCGAAGAAGCCGGGGTCGAAGGCGTCGACCCGGTCCAGGAAGCCGCCGCGGTGCACGCGCGGGTCCGCGGCGCCGGGCCAGCGGCCGGCTCCTGCGCCGGTCACGGCCGACGACGCGGACCGCAGCAGCTCCCACAGAGCGTCCGGGTCCTGGGCCTGGGGCAGGCGGCACGAGAGACCGACCACTGCGACGAGACGGTCGGCGCGCGCAGCACCCATCGAACACCTCCGGTCGGGGGAATGCCCCCTGACGAGCGCTCGGGCAGGGGTGGCGGAGATCCCAAGCTAACCCGCTCCGGAGCGCGGCGAATTCCCCGAACCTGGTAGTCCGTAAGCGTTTCCGGGCCGACAACCACCAGTGCTGGTGGTACCCGGGCCGGGTCCCGGCTGGAACGATCGACGCGGGTTCGACCCGTCCTCGACCTTGGGAGCTGACCACCTTGGGTGACCACATTGACCGGGATCTGGTGGTGGAGACGTCGTCCGGATCGGTGCGCGGTTTCCTCGACCGCGGTACGCCCAACTGGCGCGGGATCCCCTACGGCCGGGTCGAGCAGCGCTTCCGCCCGCCGGTGCCCGCCACCGCCGGCGAGCCGATCGACGGCCGGCACTGGGGGCCGATCTGCTGGCAGCTGCCGATCGTGGCCGGCAAGAGCCCGTCGTCGGTCTTCCCGGAGGTCGCCGAGAGCGAGGACTGCCTCAATCTGAACGTGTGGTCGCCCGGGCCGGACCCGGAGGCCCGCCGCCCGGTGCTGGTGTGGCTGCACTTCGGCAGCCGCGCGTACGGGGCCGGCAGCACCCCGATGATCGACGTGTGGCACTTCGCCGCCCGGCACAACGCCGTGGTCGTGACGCCGAACTACCGGCTCGGGGCGTGGGGCTGGCTGTATCTGGGCGCGCTGGACCCGGCGTTCGAGGACAGCGCGAACCTGGCGCTGCTCGACCAGATCCTGATGCTGCGGTGGGTGAAGGAGAACATCGGGGCGTTCGGCGGCGACCCCGACAACGTGACCGTCTTCGGCATGTCCTCCGGCGGCTCCGACCTGGGCGCGCTGCTCGGGGCCCCGGCCGCCGAGGGCCTGTTCCGCCAGGCCGCCCTCTACAGCGGCGCGCAGGCCCCGATGGCCGAGAAGGACGCCGCGGAGTTCGCCGAGGAGTTCCTGGCCGCCGCGGGCCCGCTGGCCTCGACGCCGGCCGAGCTGGCCGCGCTGCCCAACGTGGGCCTGCGCACGGTGCACCGGCGACTGCTGAAGCAGAGCGTCTCGCGCGCCGGTGGCCCCATCATCGTCCGGTACGGGCCCTTCGTCGACGGCCGGATCCTGCCCCGGGCGCCCCTCGAAGCCCTGGCCGGCGGGCTCATGTCCGGCGTCTCGCTGCTCGTGTCCAACGTGGCCGAGGAGGCCGGCGTGTGGGACGCGTGGGGCGCGGTCGATCACGCGTACAAACGGGTGTTCGCCGACAGCGACCAGTCGGTGCCGCACGAGGAGAAGGTGCGGCAGCTGTCGGAGTACCGCTGGGTCGGCCCGGCCCGGCGCCTGATCACCGCCCACCACGAGGGCGGCGGGACCGGCTGGCGGCAGAAGTTCGACTACGCGCCGACGACCAACTGGCAGACCGCCCTGTCCTATCCCGCCGTGGCGAAACGGCCGGTGCACGGCGCCGACGTGGCCTCGCTGTTCCTCGATCCCGAGGGCGAGACCGGCACCGAGGACGACCGGGCGGTCGCCGCGCTCGACCAGGCCGCCCTGCTCGCGCTGGCCCGAGACGGCCGTGCCCCGTGGCAGCCCTGGTCGCCGGAAAATGCGGAGCCGCACCGGATCGCCGCGCCGGGGCACTGAGGGGCTCACCGTGTCGGACACTCCGCTCCCCCTGGCCGGTCTCACCGTCATCGACGCGTCCACGCTCTTCGCGGGACCGCTGGCGGCACGGCTGCTCGGCGACTACGGCGCCGAGGTCATCAAGGTCGAGGCGCCGGCCGGCGACCCCGTGCGCGGGTTCGGCCACGCCCAGGACGGCGTCCCGTTGCTGTGGAAGGTGCTGGGCCGCAACAAGAAGAGCGTCGTGCTCGACCTGCGCGAGCCCGCCGGGGCGGAGCGGTTCCTGCGGCTGGTGTCCCGGGCCGACGCGCTGATCGAGAACTTCCGGCCCGGCACCCTGGAACGCTGGGGGCTGGGCCCGGACGTGCTCGCCGCGGCCAACCCGCGGCTGGTGCTGGCCCGGGTGACCGCGTTCGGCCAGGACGGCCCGTACGCGCGCCGGCCCGGCTTCGGCACGCTGGCCGAGGCGATGAGCGGGCTGGCGGCGATGTCCGGTGAGCCCGGCGGCCCGCCCCTGCTGCCGTCGTTCCCCCTGGGTGACGCCGTGGCCGGGCTGCACGCCGCGTTGGCCGTGCTCATCGGGCTGCGCGCCCGCGACACGATCGGCACCGGGCAGGTGGCGGACGTGGCGATCACCGAGACCCTGATCGGCGCGCTCGGGGCCCAGCTCACCGTGTACGAGCACCTCGGCGTCAAGCCCGAGCGGATCGGCAACCGTTCCCACAACAGCGCGCCCCGCGACGTCTACCGGTGCGCGGACGGCCGCTGGGTCGCGGTGTCGGCGTCGGCGCACTCGATCGCCGAGCGGATCGTGCGGCTGGTCGGGCGCCCGGAGCTGAGCGCCGAGCCGTGGTTCGCGACCGGCAGCGGCCGCGCCGCGCACCGCGAGCTGCTCGACGAGGCGGTCCGCCCGTGGATCGCCGCCCGCAAGCGGGACGAGGTCATTGCCGAGTTCGAGCGGGCCGAGGCGGCCGTCGCCCCGATCTACGAGGTCGACGACGTGCTCGCCGATCCCCAGTTCGCCGCGCGCGGGCTGACCGTGGCCGTGCCCGACGCCGAGCTCGGCACCGTCCGCATGCCGGGCCTGCCGTTCCGGCTGTCGGCCACGCCGGGCCGCATCGGCTGGGCCGGGCCGCCCGTCGGCGCGCACACCGAGGAAGTGACAGGAGAGGGCGAAGCATGAATGCCGACCCGGACCGGCGGCAGATCTTCCGCAGCTGCCTCTACGTGCCCGGCCACCACCCGGACCGGATAACGCGCGCCTACGACACGGGAACCGACGCGGTGATCCTCGACCTCGAGGACGCGGTCCCGCCGCCGGAGAAACCCCGGGCGCGGGAGATCGTCGCCGAGGCGGTCACTTCCGCGGCCGTCAAGCCCACGTACGTACGCGTGAATCCGGTGTCCTCGGGTCTGTGGGAGGACGACATCCGGGCCGTCGCCGGGGCGGGCCTCGCGGGGCTGCGCGTGGCGAAGGTGTCCTCGCCCGAGGAGGTGCGCCTGGTCGCCGGGCTGCTCGACGATCTCGGCCATCCGGGGCGCATCCACGTGCTGATCGAGTCGGCCGAGGCCCTGGAGCGCGCGTACGAGCTGGCCACCGCGTCCGAGCGGGTGACCATGATCGGCCTGGGCGAGTCCGACCTGCGCGCGGACCTCAACACCACCAACGAGGGCCCGACCATGGACAGCGCCCGGGCCCGGGTGATCGTCGCCGCGCGCGCCGCCGGCCTGCCCAACCCCATCCAGAGCGTGTACGCCGAACCGCGTGACCTGCGCGGCCTGCGCGTCACCAGCCGCCACGGCCGCCGGCTCGGGTTCCTCGGCCGGATGGCGATCCACCCGGCCCAGATCCCGATCATCCACGAGGTCTACACGCCCACGACCGACGAGATCGACGACGCGCTGGAGGTGTTCGCGGCGGCCGACCTGGCGGCCACGGAGAGCCGGTCGATCGTGATCACCGCCCGCGGCAAGATGGTCGGCCCGCCCGCCCTCGCCCGCGCCCGCCAGGTGCTGGAGCTGGCGACCGCGCTGGACCTGGTCGCCGAGTCCGTGCCCGCGACACCCCGACCGACGGAGGTTCGGAATGACTGACCCCTGGGCTGTGCTGGACCCGGCGATCCGCCCCGCCGACCCCGAGGCCTATCTGCGGACCGCGCTGCGGTGGCACTTCGGGCCGGACACCGGGTCGCGCTTCTGGCTGCGGCGGGCCGAGTCGCTGGACTTCGATCCGCTCACCGACGTGCGCACCTACGACGACCTGACGTTGTTCCCCAACGTCGTCGACGAGCTGCGTGACATCCCGGTGGAGGACCTGATCCCGCAGGGCTACGGCCCGCGGCCGCCGGCCCCGAAGGTCTTCGAGACCGGCGGCACGACCGGCGCCCCCAAGCGGGTCATCCTCATGCCCGACTGGTTCGACAGCTCGATCGACCGGATGCTCGCCGGGCCGGTCTTCGCGGGCCGCGAGCCGGGCAACATCCTCATCGCCACGCCGACCGGGCCGCACAAGATCGGCGGCCAGTACGACGACGTCGTGCGCCGGCAGAACACGATCAAGTTCACCATCGACGTCGACCCCCGCTGGGTCAAGAAGCTCATCGCCCGCGGCGAGAACGACCAGGTCAAGGCGTACGTGGAACACGTGCTGGACCAGATCGAGCACGTCCTGACCACCCAGCACGTCGGCCTGCTGGTGATCACGCCGCCGCTGCTGCGCGCCTGCTCGGGGCGCCCGCTGCTGGCCGAGCTCATCAACGCCAAGGTGAGCGTGGTGTTCTGGGGCGGCGCGCACATGACCGCCGACGAGCGCTACGAGCTGCAGCACGTGCACTTCCCGGACGTACGGATGGTGAGCCGTTACAACAGCGCCATGATCCTCGAGGGCGCCGCCGAGCGCTCCGGGACGGGCACCGGCGATCACGTGATCTACGACCCGTACACGCCGGTGGTGACCTTCCGCGTCGTCGACCCGCGGACCCGGGAGACGGTCGACTACGGGCGCCGCGGTCAGGTCGTCATGAACCACGTGAGCAAGGGCTTCTTCGCGCCCAACAACCTCGAGCGGGATTCCGCCGTACGCGTGCCGGGGCCCGACGGGCAGTTCGGCGACTCGGTGGCCGACCCCAAGCCGGTCGAGACCTTCGGCGGCGAGCGGGTGATCGAGGGCATCTACTGACGCGCCTGCCCGGCGGACCGTCAATCCAGGGAAAGGAACCAAGTGATGGCTGACCAACCGTGGCTGCACCAGCTCGACCGGACCGAGGCGGCCGAGATCGACGACGCGCTGGCCGTACTGCTCAAGAGCGGCAAGTCGAACTTCGCCGCGAGCCCGGCCGACTTCCCGCTGCCGGCCCTCGGGCCCCGGCTGCGGGCCGTCGTCGACTCCATCGAGAACGAGCCCGGCTTCGCGCTGGTCCGGGGCGTGCCGGTCGACGACAAGAGCGAGGACGAGGTGCGCCGGCTCTACTGGGGCCTCGGCATGTACATCGGCGTCCCGATGATCCAGAACAACAACGACGCGAGCATGGTCGACATCCGCGACGAGCGGCGGGCCGGCAAGCTGCGCGTGCACACGTCCAACCAGCACATCGGCTTCCACATCGACTCGACCGACGTCGTCACGCTGCTCTGCCGGCGCGCCGCGTCGCAGGGCGGCACCAGCCTGGTGGTCAGCGCGGAGGCCGTACGCCAGCAGATGTCCTGGGAATGCCCCGACCTGCTGAGCGCGCTCTACGAGCCGCTGCCCTTCGCCGACGTCGCGTCCCCGGACGACGAGCACCCGGACGTCTTCCTCAGCCCGGTCTTCGGGCGGCACGAGGGGCGCACCACGACCCGCTTCTACATCCGCCGGGTCCTGCGCAGCCAGGACAACCCGGACGCGCCGCGGCTCACCGAGCGGCAGATCCAGGCCATCGAGAAGGTCGAGGAGATCGCCGCCCGGCCCGAGTTGGTCACCACCATGCAGTTCGAGCCCGGCGACCTGCAGATGATCAACAACCACCTGGTGCTGCACGGCCGCACGGCCTTCGCCAGCGAGGAGCCCGAGGTGGGCCGGCACCTGCTGCGGATGTGGTTCTCCGTGCCGTCGAGCCGCGCGCTGCCGCCGGGCTACGAGGCGGCGTGGGGCACCCGCGAGGGCGGGACCCTGCGCGGCGCCGGGACGCGCTGGCAACTGCGGGGCGAGTTCGGCGAGTTCCAGCGGCGGCAGGCCGGCGAGCTCGGCGTGGCGATCCCCGCCTGAGCCGCGGCGTCCATCGTGGACGTACGCAAATGGTAGGTTGGGCGGCATTGCCACCATCTGGTCGGCATTGCCGCCCCTTTGTCTCACGCCCCGGCAGGGAGAAGTCATGGCACTGCTCGGAAAGTTGCTCAAGAACCGGCGCGCGGGTGAGGCGGGTCTCGCCTGGCACGCCCCGCACCTGGCGGGCCCGGAGACCCTGACCGTGACCAGCCCCGACTTCGGGCACGAGGAGACCCTGCCGGTCGTGCACGCCGGGCGCAAGCTCGGCGGCGAGGACGCGTCGCCCGCGCTGGCCTGGACCGCGGCCCCCGAGGGCACGGCCCAGCTGCTGCTGGTGGTCGAGGACCCCGACGCGCCCACCCCCAAGCCGTTCAACCACGGCGTGTTCCTCCTCGAGCCCGGGCTGACCAGCCTCGATCGCGGCGCACTCGACGGCGAGCGCCCGGCGACCGGCGTGCGGCCGCTGCAGTCCGGCAAGGGCCGTGGCTATCTCGGGCCGGCCCCGATCAAGAGCCACGGCCCCCACCGGTACGCGTTCCAGCTGTTCGCCCTCGGCGAGCCGCTCGCCGCGGACGTCGAAGCGGCCAAGCCCGCCGCCGTCGTCGCGGCGGCCGGCCCGGTGCTCGCCCGGGGACGCATCGACGGCTTCTACGACAACCCGTGACAAACCACGATCGGAACTACCAGGTCTGGGGATGCCCGGGACGGTGGTGCGGGCCCTAGCGTCTGGGTCGCAGTGGGGCCGGCGGCGTCCGTCCATCATGTACGATCGGCCGCCGCCCACGGACCGCGTGGCGAGAAGGAGCCCCACCGATGACCGAACAAGTCAGTGCCGACGCGCCCAGCCACGAGGCGCCACCACCCGCCGTCGGCGCCGGCGCCGCCACGCCCCCGATCGCCTGGCGGCCGGTGCTCATCACCGCCGCCGCGGTCGCCGTGCTCATGACCGCGGTCAGCGGGCGCATCGGGGCTTACAGCAACGAGCTCTACTTCATCGGCGCCGGCGGCCACCCCGCCTGGGGCTACGTGGACCAGCCGCCGCTCGCCCCGGTGCTGGCCCACGGCCTCTGGTCGATCGCGCACTCGCTGGTGCTGCTGCGGCTGCCGGCCACGCTGTGCATGGTGGCCATGATCGTGCTGAGCGCCCTCACCGCCCGGGAGCTGGGCGGGGAGCGGCGGGCCCAGACGACCGCCGCCCTGACCACGGCCACCTCGATCCTGCTGCTGTCGCTGAGCGCCACGCTGGCGACCACGGCCATCGACTCGGCCCTGTGGGCGACGGTGCTGTGGCTGGTCGCCCGCTGGAACCGCCTGCGCCAGGACCGGCTGCTGCTGATCGCCGCCCTGGTCACCGCGGTGGCCCTGGAGAACAAGTACCTCGTCGTGTCGCTCTGGGCCGTCATGATCATCGCGGTGCTGATCGCCGGCCCGCGGGAGATGCTGCGCCGCCCGCTGCTGTGGATCGGCGGCGCCGTGGCCGTCCTGAGCGCCGTCCCCGGTCTGCTCTGGCAGGCTAGTCACGACTGGCCGCAGATCGAGATGTCCCGGGTGATCGCCGAGGAGGCCGCCCAGGACGCCGGCGGGCGGCTCGGCTTCCTGCCGCTCGTGCTCTTCTACGCCGGCATCCCGGTCGGCGTGGCCCTGGCGATCCGCGGCGTCATCCGGCTGTGGCGCAACCCGTCGCACCGGTTCCTGGGCATCACCGCCGCCGGCGTCGTGCTGGCGTTCCTGATCGCGGGCGGGCGGCACACGTACACCGGGGGTCTGCTGCCCCTGCTCTTCGCCGCGGGCTCGATCGGCCTCACCGGGCGCGTGTGGCGGGTCGTCGCCGGTGCTCCGGGGCTGATCCTCGCGGCCCTGATCGCCGTGCCGCTGTCGCTGTCGGTGCTCCCGGTCTCGACCGGCGCCCAGGTCAACATCCTGACCCGGGGCAGCACCGGCTGGCCGCAGCTCGTCGACACGGTCGCCCAGGCCTACAAGTCGGCCGGCCCCGGCCCGGTGGCGCTGGTCACGGACACCTATCGGCAGGCGGGCGCCCTGGACGCGTACGGGGAGGACAAGGGGCTGCCGAAGGCCTACAGCCCGGACCGCGGCTACTCCGCCTTCGGCCCGCCCGCCGCCGGCGTGACCACGGTGGTGTGGGTCGGCGACGAGCCGCCCGCCGAGTTCCGCGCCGCGTTCACCGAGGCCAAGGAGGTGGCCCGCTACACCGGCAACCCGGACGGCTACCTCGGCATCAACGCCGACGTCCCGGTGTGGCTGTGCACCGGCTTCCAGGGCGACTGGGCGCAGCTGTGGTCGCGGATCGAGCACTACGACTCGCGTGACCGGGTCGCCGCCTGATCTCTTGTGTACGGGGCGCGGCCTGATGTGGCCGCGCCCCGTCGTGATTTCCCGGCGCCACGGCCCCCGCCCGCGGGCCGTCACCGGCGCCGTGCTCGAAGCCGCAGCTGCCGTCGTCGCGGCCGGCAGCGGCGTCAGGGGACGCGGGCGACCCCGGCGTACATGGAGACCTCGGCGGCCGGTGGGTGGCCGGGCTCGCCGTGCCAGTCGGCGAGCGGGACGACGCCCGGGTCGAGCAGGTCGAGGCCGTCGAAGAAGCGCTCGACCTCGGCCCGGGAGCGCAGGCGGCCCGCGCCGTGGCGGCCCGAGGTGATCTCGTCGACCGCGGCCGGGGGCAGCCAGTCGGCCGTGGCGTGGGAGATGACGACGTGGCTGCCCGGCGGGAGGGCCGCCGTCAGCCGGCGGACGATCGCGTACGGGTCGTCCTCGTCGGGCAGGAAGTGCAGGATGGCCAGCAGCAGAAGGGCGACGGGCTGCCCCGGGGTCAGCAGGTCCGCCGCCTCGGCCAGGATGCGGTCCGGATCGCGCAGGTCCGCGTCGACATAGGCGGTGGGGCCGCCGGTGAGCAGGGCCCGGGCGTGGACCAGGACCAGCGGGTCGTTGTCCACGTAGACCACCCTGGTGTCCGGGGCGATCGCCCGGGCGACCTCGTGCGTGTTGCCCGCGGTGGGCAGCCCGGTGCCGATGTCGAGGAACTGCCGCACGCCGACATCGCGGGCCAGGTGGACGACGGCGCGGCGCAGAAAAGCGCGGTTCTCCACCACGGCCGTACGGATGCCGGGGAACCGGGCGGCGATCGCGTCGCCGGACTCGCGGTCGGCGGCGAAGTTGTCCTTGCCCCCGAGCCAGTAGTCGTAGCGGCGGGCCGGGTGCGCGACCGAGGTGTCGATGGCCGGATCCATGCCGCGACCCTAGCCCGAAGTCGCCGCCGGGGCGATCCCGGCGAGGGCGAGATCGAGCAGGCGGCGCGAGCGCTCGGAGTCGCCGCCGACCGCCAGGGAGATGCCGCTCACGAGCACGATCAGGTCCTCGGCGGACACCGAGGGGCGTACGCGTCCGACCGCTTTGGCCTGGGAGACCAGCAACTCGCCGGCGGCGGCCGTCTTCGCGCCGCACGTGTCGTCCTCGGCCAGGTGCTCGCCGTGGGCCAGCAGCGCGGCGGCGAGACCGCGCGAGGTGGTCACATAGGTGTTGACCTCGTGCAGCCACACCACCAGCGAGTCGCCGGGCGGGCCGGTCTCGGCGAGCTCGCGGGCGCGGTCGAGCAGCCCGGCGATCCGGTCGCGGAAGACGGCCTCGAGCAGCGCGAGCCGCCCCGGGAAGTGCCGGTGCAGCGTGGCGGAGCCGACCCCGGCGCGGCGGGCGACCTCCTCCAGCGACACCTCGGCGCCGTCACGGGACACGAGGTCGTCGGCGACGGACACGATCCGGTCGTAGTTGCGCTGGGCGTCGGCTCGCATGGGATCCCTTGCTTAAGTGGGGCTCTCCCCCATATCGTAGCGCCGACGAAGCGGGGTGCCACCCCGCTTAAGGAGGAGTCATGACCACCCTCGTGATCGGCGCCACCGGCAACCAGGGCGGCGCCACCGCCCGGGCCCTGCTCGCGGCGGACCGGCCGGTGCGCGCCCTGGTCCGCGACCCCGGCGCCCCGAAGGCCAGGGAGCTGGCCGCCCACGGCGCCGAGCTGGTGACCGGCGATCTGGACGACCGCGCCTCGGTGGAGTCCGCCGTCGCGGGCGTGACCAGCGTGTTCTCGGTCGCGGTGCTCAGCCTGGCCGACGCCGGGACCAGCGCCGAACGCGACCGCGGCCTGCGCCTGGTCGACGTGGCGCGGGCCGCCGGGCTCGAGCAGTTCGTGCACACCTCGGTGTCGGGCGCCGGCGCCTTCCACCGGTCGGTGCCGGGCTACGGGACCGGACGCTGGAACGACCACTACTGGGACAGCAAGGCGGCGATCGACGAGGCCGTCCGGGACGCCGGCTTCGCGCACTGGACGGTGCTGCGACCGGCGACCTTCATGGAGAACCTGCTCGGCTGGTCCCCCATGTTCGGCGACTGGGCCGCCGACGGCGTCTTCGTCACCAGCTACGCCGCGGACACGGCGCTGTCGTGGATCGCCGTCGACGACATCGGCGCGGTGGCGGCGGCCGCGATCATCGAGCCCGGACGGCTCGACGGGCAGGAACTCGAACTGGCCGCGGAGCTGCTGACGATGACGCAGCTGGCCGCCACGCTCACCGATGTGCTCGGCCGGCCGGTCACCGCCCCGGTCCTGAGCACCGAGGAGGCGCTGGCGCGCGGGATGGCTCCGTACATGGTGCAGGCGATGGACCACCTCGACGCCGCCGGCCAGCCGGCCCGGCCGGAGCACGCCGCCGCCCTGGGGTTCGCCCTGACCGGCCTGCGGACCTGGGCCACGCGCACGCTCCGCCCGGGTCCTCACCAGCCCAGGTCGGCGCGCACCAGCGAGTAGACGCATAGGTCGACCCGGCCGGCGTGGGTGTGCCCGGCGCTGCGCGCGACCCCCTCGAAGGTGAAGCCGGCCTTCTCGGCCACCCGCTGGGCGGCGATGTTGCCGGTCGCCGCCGTCAGCTCGACCCGGTGGATCAGCTCGTGGCCGAGCGCCCACGCGGCCAGCACCTCCGTGGCCTCGGTGGCATAGCCGAGGCCACGGCAGTCCGGCGCCATCCAGCAGCCGATCTCGGTCGTGCCCCGCGGCCACGACGTCTTCTTCAGGTGCACGCAGCCGGCCAGCAGGTCGGTCGGCGGATCGGCCAGGGCCAGCTGGAGGCCGTCCCCGGCCGCGCGCCGCGCCTCGGCCTCCTCGTTGCACCACCACCCGGCCAGCGCCTCGGTGAACGGCCGCGGCATCGGCAGCCACCGCTGCGTCTCGGCGTCCGAGCACGCGAACCGCACCCGGGCGGCGTCGGCCGGCGCGAACGGCCGCAACCGCAGCCGCGGCGTCGTCAGGACCGTGCGGGGGAAGACGACCACGGTCGCGCCGATCTCAGTTCTGCAGGTCCTTGAGGTCGAGCACCTCGTTCGCGGGCGGGGTCTCCATCCCGGCGAACTTCTCCCCGAAGTCGCTGAAGTCGATGGCGCCCTCGCTCGCCTTGTCGCTCTCGATGCGCAGCGGGTACGGCTCCCCGGTGGTCGCCACGTACATGGTGCCGCCGTCGGAGCCGCTGGTCACCAGCCCGATCGCCGGCGTGCCCGCCACGTCCTTGGCATCGCCCTTGCTGACCTTGCCGTCCGGCTCGAGCAGCTCCTCGACGTTGGCCGGGGCGAACAGGCTCCCCAGGTCCTTCTCGTCCTTGGGCACGATCACCCACCGGTCGCCGATGAGCTTGGCCAGCGCCTTGCCCTGCTTGGCGTCGCCCGCCGTCATCGTCCAGAACGCCTCGTCCGGCCGGATGTACTGCTTGCCGCCGACCGCCAGCAGCTCCACCGTCGCCTTGTCGAACGACATCTCGCCGGCCAGATTCTTGCCGTCGACCTTGAAGTCCATCTTCATCGGCTGCTTGTCCTGCACGACCGTGCCCTTGAGCCGGTACGAGCCGGCCTCCCGCAGCGCCGCCTTGGCCTTCGTCAGAATCGCGTCCGGCTCGAGCTCGGCCACCCCGTTGCTCGCGGGTGCCGCCGAGGTCGTGGCCGAGGGCGCCGGCGCGGCCGCGCTGCCGCCCGAGTCGCCCCCGTCCCCGGTGCTGTTGCCGCAGCCCGCGAGCACCGCGCCGGCCAGCGCCAGCCCGGCCACGCCGCCCTTGATCGATCGCATCCCCATGAGAGTGTCCCTTTCCGCCCGCCCGTGGATCCCCGGCCGGCCACAGCGGCCCGGGGAGCGCTCACCATAGCGGGCGGCCGCATCCCCGTACCTCCCCCTATCGAGCCACTGTCGTGTAGTCGACGAGGTCAGGGAGTCTTGATGGCGGCGAGCTGAACGAGAAGCAGAATGAGGCGGTAGGCCTCGGGCATGTCGGCGGCGGTGAAGGCGACCGTGCGGCCGCCGGACGATCAGGACTCGCCCGCGCGCAGCTTGACGAGGAACAGCGGCGTGGCGAGCAGGATCATGCCGGCGGCGGCGATGGCGGTGCGCAGGCCGGCCACGTCCGCGAGCCGGCCCCACAGCAGGGTCAGGGCGGCGATGGCGGCGCTGCTGGAGACCGACCACGCGGTCAGCGTGCGGGCGATCCGGTCCGGGGCGATGCGCTCGAGGCGCTCGGTGGCGAAGACCGGGTTGAAGACGCCCATGCAGGTGACCAGGGCGAACTGGACGGCGAGGACCAGGACCAGCCCGCCGGCGCCCGGACCGGGGAAGGCCAGCCCGAGCGACCAGCACGCGCGGAGGACCCCGGCCGTCCGCAGCACCCGCCCGCGGCCGAACCGGGCGACCAGCCGCGGCGCCAGCCGGGAGCCGAGCAGGCCGCCGAGGCAGGGCGCGCCGAAGGCCAGGCCGTACTGCCACGGCGCGAAGCCGAGCCGGCCGAGCAGCAGGACGGCGAGCAGCGGGGAGGTCGCCATGATCAGGCCGTTGACCGCGACCGTGTTGGCGAAGAGCAGCCGCAGGTCACGGTGCCGCAGGATGTATCGCCAACCCTCCCCCAGGGATCCGGCGGGGTGCCGCTGAACCACCTCCTCCGCAGATCGGACAGCCCGCAGGCCCAGCGCCGACAGCAGATAGCTCACCGCGTCGGCCGCCACGGTCACCACCGGCCCGAGCAGCCCGATCGCGGCCGTGCCCAGCGGCGGTCCGGCCAGCGTCGCCGCCCAGGTGGTGGCCTCGAGCCGTCCGCTCGCGGCGAGCAGGGCGTCCCGGGGCACCAGGCTCCGCAGGAAGGCCCCGCTCGCCGCCTTGAACGCGATGTCGGCGGCGGCGGTGACGATCGACACGGCCACGAGGTGGGGCAGGGTCAACCACCCCAAGGTGTACGCGGCGGGCACGCTGGCCAGGGCGGCGCACCGGACCAGGTCCGCCGTCACCATGACCGGCCGCTTTTGGCGGGCCTCGATCGACGGGCCGAGCAGCACCGCGACGAGCACCCCGGCGGCCGGCCCGGTGGCGGCCAGCAACGCCACCTCGCTCGGCCCGGCCCGCAGGACCAGCACGGCGATCAGGGCGAACGCGCCGAAGCCGAGCCACGTGCCGAAGGTACTCACCGCGTACGCGGCCCACAGCCACCGGAACCGTCTGTCCACGCCGAGCATGCAAGCAGCCGGAGGCCCGGGAGATCAAACAACCGGCGCACAACCCGCGGTTGTACAACTGTCCCATGGATCTCGACGCCGTACGCACCTTCGTCGCCGCCGTGGACGCCGGCCGCTTCCAGGACGCCGCGGACGAGCTGGCGATCACCCAGCAGGCCGTGTCCAAGCGGGTCGCCGCGCTCGAGCGGGCGCTGGGCGTGCGGCTGTTCACCCGTACGCCGCGGGGCGCCGAGCTGACCATCGACGGCCAGGCGTTCCTGCCGCACGCCCGCGAGCTGCTGGCCGTCGGCGAGCGCGCCTCCGCCTCCGTGCATCCGGGCCGCCGCCCGTTGCGGGTCGACGTGATCGCCTCACGGCTGGCGACCTCGGGGATGCTGCGCGCCTTCCACCGTACGCACCCCGAGGTCGGCCTGACGGTGGTGACGCTCCTCGATGTCGGGGCGGCCGTGGCGGCCCTGCGCGGCGGCACGATCGACGCGTCGTTCCGGGCCGTGGACATGCCGGGCCATCCGCTGCCCGCCGAGATCGACTCCGTCCGCGTGCTCGACGAGCCGTTGCAGCTGCTCACCGGCCCGGCGCACGCGCTCGCGGCCGCACGATCGGTCACCCTGAGCGCGCTCGCCGGGCACCGCATCTGGATGCCGGGCCTCACTCCCGGCACCGAGTGGGCCGCCTTCTATGCCGCCCTGCAGGCCGAGCATGGACTCACGATCGAGGCGACGGGACCCAACTTCGGCTCGGACGCGCTGCTCGACACCGTGGCCGACACCCCGGCCCTGGCGACCTTCCTGGGCGAGCACACCCGCCTGGTGTGGCCCGCGGGGCACGACCTGCGCCGCATCCCGATCGTGGATCCCACGCCGGTCTATCCGCATTCACTGATCTGGCACCGGGACAACAAACACCCGGCCCTGGATACGCTGCGCCGCCACCTCACCGCGGGCCCGTGATCATGGCAGCGGAATGCCCACCTGCATGTCGGCGAAGGCGGCGGCCGCCGGCCCGGAGGTGAAGAGCCGTTCGAGCCGGGCCAGGGCCAGCTTGCGGCGGAAGGGGCCCGCCGCCGTGTCGTCGCCCGCGTCGTGGACCATCTCGCTGAACCACTTGGAGAAGTCCTGGTAGTTCCACGTGCGGCGCAGGCAGGTCGACGAGTACGCCGCGAGCGGGCTCTCGTCCCCGTCGCACAGCGCCGCCCGCAGCGCCTTGGCCAGCACGTACGCGTCGGCCAGGGCGAGGTTCATGCCCTTGGCGCCCATCGGCGTGATGATGTGCGCGGCGTCGCCGGCCAGGTGCAGGCGCCCGTAGGTCATGGGCTCGGCGACGTAGCTGCGCATCTCGACCAGCTCGCGCTCGGTGATGGCGCCGGCCGGCAGCGACCGGTCGCCCAGGCGCAGGCGCAGCTGCTGCCAGATGTGCTCGTCGGACCACTGCCGCGGGTGGTCGGTGCCGAGGTGATATTGCAGGTAGAAGCGGCTGTTGTGCGGGCCGCGGGCGTACTGGGCGGCGTAGCCGTGGCGGCTGATGGCGAAGAGCGGGTACTTGGGGGCGGGCGACGCGGCCATCAGGGTCAGCCAGCCGATGCCGTGGTCGTGGGTGTACTCGGTGAGGAACCCGTCGGGCACGCTGCGCCGGGACACGCCGTGGAAGCCGTCGCAGCCGGCCACATAGGCGCAGGTGATCTCGTGGGTGACACCGTCCGCGTCGCGATAGGTGACGCGCGGCCGGTCGCTCGCGAGGTCGTGCGGGGTGACGTCGGCGGCGGCGAAGCGCAGGTCACCGCCCTCCTGCTCGGACACGGCGAGCAGGCGCCGCACGAGCAGCTGCTGGGGCACCATCCGGCCCGGGCGCCCGCCCGCCACGGCCGGGGTGTCGAAGAGGCGGCTCACGCCGTCGAGGCGGTACTCGGCCTTGCTCTCGACGGGCGCGTCGGCGAGGACCTGGTCGGCGAGGCCGTACTCGGTGAAGATCTGCGCGCCGGGATGGTCGAGGATCCCGGCCCGCCGGCGCTGCTCCAGATGGGCGCGCTCGCGGATCTCCAGGACCACGGATCGGACCCCCTCGCGGCGCAGGAGCGCGGCCAGGGTCAGCCCGGCGGGTCCCGCGCCGATGATCACCACCTGTGTTGCTTCGCGTACGGGCTCGGCCACGCGCCCACCGTACTGTATGGACGGTGGGCGCGCAGTGCCGTCAGCTCGCGCGTTTCGTGAGGCCGTGCGGGTCGAGGACGTACTTGCGGGCGGCGCCCTGGTCGAAGTCGCGGTATCCCTGCGGGGCCTGGTCGAGCGGGATCGCGGTGGCGTTGACGTTCTTCGCGATGCTCACCCGGTCGTGCAGGATCGCCATCATGAGGTTGCGGTTGTACTTCATGACCGGGCACTGACCGGTGACGAAGGAGTGCGACTTGGCCCAGCCGAGTCCCAGCCGCAGCGACAGGGATCCCACCTTGGCCGCCTCGTCCACGCCGCCCGGGTCGCCGGTCACATAGAGGCCGGGGACGCCGATGGCCCCGCCCGCGCGCGTGAGGTCCATCAGCGAGTTGAGCACGGTCGCCGGCATCTCGGTCCTCGCGTCGGCGCCGTGCCCGCGCGCCTCGAAGCCGACCGCGTCGACGGCCGAGTCGACCAGCGGCTGGCCGATCGCGGGGGCGGACCGGCCGAGGATCTGCTGCACCTGCTCGCTCGGGCTGCCCTTGGACACGTCCACGGTCTCGCATCCGAAGCTGCGCGCCTGGGCCAGCCGCTCCTCGTTGAGGTCGCCGACGATGACCACCGCCGCGCCGAGCAGCCACGCCGAGGTGGCCGCCGCGAGCCCGACCGGCCCGGCGCCGGCGATGTACACGGTGGATCCCGTCGTCACGCCCGCGGACACACAACCGTGGTACCCGGTCGGGAAGATGTCGGTCAGCATCGCCAGGTCGAGGATCTTCTCGAGCGCCTGGTCGCGGTCGGGGAAGCGGAGCAGGTTCCAGTCGGCGTACGGCACCATGACGTAGTCGGCCTGTCCGCCGACCCAGCCGCCCATGTCCACGTACCCGTAGGCGGAGCCCGGTCGGTCGGGGTTGACGTTGAGGCAGACGCCGGTCTTGCCCTCCTTGCAGTTGCGGCACCGGCCGCACGCGATGTTGAACGGCACCGAGCAGATGTCGCCCACCTTGACGTACTCGACGTCGGAGCCGACGTCGATGACCTCGCCGGTGATCTCGTGCCCGAGGACCAGGCCCTCCGGCGCGGTGGTGCGCCCGCGGACCATGTGCTGGTCGCTGCCGCAGATGTTGGTGGCGACCGTGCGCAGGATCGCGCCGTGCGGGGTGCGCCGCCCGATGTTGGCCTTGTTGACGCCGGGGCCGTCCTTCATCTCGTACGCCGGATAGTCGATCTCGCGCACCTCGACGCGGCCCGGGCCCTCGTACACGACTGCTCTGTTGGCTGGCATCGTTGCCTCCCTCAATCGTTACGCCCATGTTTCTCGGCGTGAACGACGAAGAGAACCGTCGATGTTGGCAAGAGCCGCGAACAGTCGCAAATGCGCTCCGGTCAGGGCACTCAAGCCGCCGGGCCGCGGCGGCGGCTCAGCCAGAAGTAGCCGGCTCCGGCAACGAGCAGCAGAGCGACAATCCCGATCCCCACAAGTACGCCTACCGGGGCCCCGTCGTCGTCCGACTCCTCGGCCAGCGGCACCGTGGCCGGCGCGGTCGGCCCGGCCGATGCCACCGCCGACACCGCCGGAGCCGCGGACGAGGGCGTCAGCGGGAGCGACGAGGGAACCGGCGCGGCCGTGGCGGCGGGATCGGCCACGGTGAACGAGTAGGACCCCTGCACGGTGTGCCCGTCCACCGACACCACCCGGTACGCGACCGTGTACGTCCCGTTGGCCAGCGGCTCGGCCGGGGTCAGCGTGCCCTCGCGCCCGTCGACCTCGGGGCCGTCCGTGCCGACCTTCCGCTTCGCCTCGTCGCTCAGCACGATCGTGGTGAAGTCGGGGTTGAGGCGCTCGCTGAACTTGAGCGTGATCTCGGCCGGCGCCTTCTTGACCGTGGCGTCCTCCCCGGGAGTCGAGGAGGTGAGCTGGGCGTGGGCCCAGGCGGGGGCGCCGGGCAGCACGAGGGCGGCGCAGGCGGCCAGGATCAGCGGCAGGAGACTGAGGCGGCGTCGATTTCTCACGTGGGCTGGTCGCTCGCCGCCCCGGAAAAGTTCCCGCGCCCCGCGAGAATTTCCCGGGGGCGCGGGGCACCGGGTCAGCCCAGCTCGGACAGCTCGACGACCTGCGTGGTCGCCGGCGGCGTCGCGCCCTGCACCGTCGCCCCGAAGCCGCTGAAGGTCAGCGACCCCTCCTTCGGGTCCTTGGCCTGCAGGCTCAGCGGGTACGGCTCGCCGCTGGTCGCCACATAGAGCACGCCCCCGTCGGCGCTGTCGACCACGCCGACCGCCGGGGAGCCGTGGATCTCGCCCTCCTCGCCCTTGGTCAGGGTGCCGGTGGCGGTGAGCAGCTGGTCGGCGTCGGCCAGGGCGAACAGGCTCGCGTAGGTCGGGTTGCTCGCGGGCACCGCGGCCCACTTGTCGCCGAGCTCGGCCACCATGGCGGCGGGCCGCTTGGCGCCGGTCGCCGTCAGGAACGCGGCGTCGGGCCGCACGTACTCCTGGCCGTGGGCGCGCAGCAGCTGCACCCGGCCGGAGCCGACGAGGATGTTGCCGACCAGGTCGTCGCCGCCCACGGACAGGTCGAGGGTGAACTCCTGGCCGCCGCCGCGCAGGGTGCCGCTCAGCGTGTAGGACCCGGCCTTGTCGACCGCCGCCTTGCTGCGGCTCAGGATCTCGGCGGGCTCGAGCGCGGCGACGCCGTTGCCCTCCTCCGACGGCGCGGCGGCCGCGCCGGGCGCCGTGCTGGTGCCGCTGTCGGTGCTGCCGCAGCCCGAGAGCAACCCGCCGGCCACCACGAGGGCAGCCACGCCCGCCTTGATCGACCTGTTCCGCATCTCCGCCCCTTCCCCGTCGCCCCGGCCCGCTCGTGACGGTCGGTAGCGGTCAGAAGAATAGCGGGGGCGTTACGGGATCATTTCGGACACCAAGGCACGACCCCTCCCACCAGCTCAAAACTGTTACCAAGACCACTCCGTGGACCCGCGCTCCGAGAGAGGACCATGACACACAGTGTTCACGGGGCGGTCGACCGGCGTTCCCACAGGGCCGCGGCGACCCGGTCGAGGCCCCGGGTGAGGTGCCGGCGATAGGTGCTGAAGGGCAGACCGAGCCGTTCGGCGGCGGCCTCCTGGGTGGGCACCTTGTGGAAGTACGTCGTGGCGAGCGCCCGGTGCAGTTTGTTCTCCCGTGGATCCTCGCGCAGCGCGTCGACGGTCTCCTCGAGCAGGTCCCGCAGCCGCTGCTCGGTCGCCTCGGGCTCGCCGCGCGCCCCGGCGGTCACCAGGCGCGTGGCGAGCAGCGGGTTGCCGAGAAACGCGGGCCGGTTGTGCCACGCGCGCAGGGCGTCGCGGACGGCGGCGTCGAACTCGGCCCGGCCCAGGACGGGCTCGCCCTGCTCGGTGCCCGGGCGCCCCGCCGGTCCGTAGAGGGCGATGTCGCTGAGCTGGGAGATCCACGCGTCGTACGGCATCTCGCGCCAGTCGTGCCCGTACAGCTGGAAGGTCGTGCCGCCCAGCCGGACCGGCTCCCCGGCCCGCGCGAAACCGCCCACCTCGAGCAGCGGGCCCAGCGGGCTGTCCGCCGCGACGACCACGAAGGACCAGGCCACCCGCTCGGTCAGCAGCCAGTCCTCGGCGATCGTGAAGCGCAGCAGCCCGTCGACGCCGGGCGGGCGGCCGTGCACCGGGAAGAGGAAGCACGAGACGCAGATCCGCTCGCCCGGGCGCGGGCCGCGACCGGCGACGGTACGCCAGGCGGTGGCGACGGCCGGGTCGGCGGCGAGATCCGCCGGGTCGGGCCGTTCGAGCAGCAGGGCCGCGCCGCTGGCCGCCACGGCGCCGCCGCCGGAGTGCCGGAACACCCGGAACGCCTCCGGCTGCCGGTCGAGCCAGTGCCGGACCACGTCCACCGCGCCGGGGCCGCCGGACTCGCGGGCGAGCCGCACGACCACCTCCGCGTCGGCCGGGGCCAGCGGCGCGGCGTAGAAGTCGCCGGTGTGCTCGTCCTCGAGCTCGGGCGCCACCGTGTGGTCGGGGCTGATCAGCTGGTAGAGCGCCCGCACCGCGGTGACCGCCTCACTGCCGGTGGACCGGCGCGCGTGCTCGGCCAGGTGAGTCACGATCGCCCGGTGCATCGCCGCGTAACCGAACGGGTCCCGCCACCGGAAGTGCTGGTCCACCACTCCGCGCACGACCCGGTGGGCGGTCAGCCCGCGGGCGTGCGACTCGGTGAACGGCTGGGCGCCGAGCCAGTCGAACAGCTCGGCGGCGCGCTCCCCGGCGACCGCGCGCAGCAGGTCCTCGGTGGTGCTGGGCGCGTGGGCGAGGACGCCGAGGGCGAGCCGGTGGGCGTCGGACTCCACGGCGCCGGCCAGCTCCTGCACCAGCGCGGTCAGCACGTCGGGCCCGGGCTCCCAGTGCCCGGCGGCGCCCGCGCGGCTCGCGACCACGGCGGCCAGGCTCAGCGCCAGCGGGTGCCCGCCCGCGAAGCGGATGACCGGCCCGTGCAGCGGCTCCGGCACGCCCCGGCGGGTCAGCAGGTCCACGGCCTCGGCCCGGGTGAAGTCGTGCAGCTCGATCACGCGCAGCAGCTCCGACCAGGCCAGGTCGGCGGTCCACCGCGGGTCCGGCGGCCGGCGCCCGGCGATGACCACCAGCACCCCCGCCGGCAGCCGGGGCAGGAACGTGTCGCGCAGCCACAGCTCGAGCCCCTGGCACCGCTCGAAGGCGTCGATCAGCAGCACCCCGGCCGGCTCGGCCAGCGCCTGGTGGGCGGCGGCCTCGAACGCGGCCGGCGCCGGCTCGATCGCGGCACCGTCGACCCCGATGACCGTACGCCCGAGCGCCTCGGCCTCGTCCGCGAAGCGCCGCAGCAGCGTGGTCTTGCCCACTCCCCCCGGCCCGACCAGCACGAACACCGTCGCCGAGCCGGGCTCCCCCGCCAGCGCCGACCGCAGCACGGCCAGCTCGGCGCCCCGGCCCACGAAGGCCCTGCTCCTCGATTCACGCAGCTTCCCGGCCAGCAGCCCGCCCCCGGGCGCCGCTTGTCCACTCTCGTCCGGAGCCGCCCGATCAGGCACGGCGTGGTCCGGTCCCCCCAAATGTCGCACGGCGGGAATGCTAGGACGCTCTGTCACACCGAGTTCGATCTTGTCGGTTTATTGATCGATTCGCTGTCCAGAGTGTTACTTCCCGGGGTGTATCAGCGCGACCAGGGCCACTTCTTGCCACCGATCAGATACACCGCGTACGCCACGGCCGCGATCGCCGCGAGCACACCCGGCCAGCCGTAACGCATGATCAGCGGGGGCGCCGTGGAGACCAGCGCGAGGGCCAGGGCCATGCGGTGCGGGCTGAGCTTGCGGGGCCCTTTGCGCCTCTTCGGCTGCGCGGGATCCAACCCTGCTACCTCCCGCGCCGCTTCGAGGGTACGGGACCGTCCCCTCGTCCGGATCGAGCTTAATCCCCGGCCCGTCCGATTCGTTCAAGACCCCGCCCGGGCGCGGGCCCTACGGTCGGAGGCATGACAGCTGACTTCGACGCCGCCGCGCGCTTCCTGGTCGCCGAGGCCCGCCTGCTCGAGCGCCGCCTGTTCGCGACCCTCTTCCAGGGGGAGTCACCGGACGGCGTGCTCTCCGCGCTGCGCGCCCACCAGAACGAGGACGGCGGCTTCGGCCACGGCCTGGAGCCGGACACCCGCTGTCCGGCGAGCCTGCCCATCTACACCGAGATCGCCTTCCAGACCCTCGCCGCCGCCGGTGTATCCGATTCCGGCCTGCTCGGACCCGCCTGTGACCACCTGGCCCGCATCGCCTCCCCCGGCGGCGCGGTGCCACTCGCCTTCCCGGTCATCGAGGACTACCCGCGCGCCGGGCACTGGTCCGAGTGGACCTACCAGCCGGGCGTCAACCCCACCGCGGGCCTGGCCGGCCTGCTGCACCAGCTCGGCTTCGACCACCCCTGGCGTACGGCCGCCACCGACTGGTGCTGGCAGGCCGAGGTCCCCGACGAGGTGCACGCCCTGTCGGAGATGTTCGTCTTCCTCGCGTACGGGCCGGACCGGGCACGGGCCGAGAAGACCGTGCCCGCCCTCCTGGAGCGGCTGCTCGCCAACCCGATGTTCCAGAGCAAGCCGAACCCCGGCGAGTACGGCCTCACACCCCTGCACATCGCCCCGACAGCCGACTCACCGTGGCGCGACCTCTTCCCGGCCGGGGACATCGAGGCCCACCTGGACCAGCTCGCCGCCGCCCAGGAGAAGGACGGCGGCTGGCCGATCACGTGGGAGCCCCCGGGCCCGGCCGCCCGCCTGGAGTGGCGCGGCATGGTCACCCTCCAGGCGCTGCGGACGCTCCGCTCGTACGGGCGGATCTAGGGGCTGTCCCGACGTGGGAGCCGGGCTGCGGCGGGACAGCCCCTAGACCGATGCCCCACCCTGCGGGATCCCGAAGTGGGGGGTGCCGTCGTCGGCCCAGGTGAGGCGCTGGACGCGGGTGTGGCGGTTCGGGTCGTAGAGCGGGTCGCCGGTGATGTCGCGGTAGTCGCGGGCGTGGTAGACGAGGACGTCCGTGACGCCGTCCTCGGCCACGGTGAACTGGTTGTGGCCCGGGCCGTACTGGCCGGTGGTGGTGTTGGTGACGAAGACCGGGTTGGGGTTCTTGGTCCACGAGGCGTTGCGCAGCAGGTCGGCGTCCGCGGGGGCCGACAGCAGGCCGACGCAGTAGCGGGCGTCGGTGGCGCTGGCCGAGAAGGACACGAAGACCTTGCCGTTGCGGATGATCACCGCGGGGCCCTCGTTGACCCGGTAGCCCTGGATCTCCCAGCTGCGCGTGGGCGTGGCGATGCGGACGGGCTTGGAGGACAGCGTCCACGGGTTGGACAACGACGCGATGTAGAGGCTGGAGTTGACCGCGATCTCCGGCTCGCTCTGCGCCCAGATCAGATAGCGGCGGTTGCGGTGCGCGAAGGTGGTGGCGTCCAGCGCGAAGCTGTCCCACTCCGTCACGATCTTGCGCGGGGCGCCCCAGCCGGCGGGATCCCGGGGGTCGGCGCGGGACGACTCGATGACGTACATGCGGATCCGGAAGACGTCGTCCTTGTCGCCGGCGGCGAAGTAGACGTACCACTTGTTGTCGATGCGGTGCAGCTCGGGCGCCCAGATGTGGCCGCCCATCGTGCCGGTCGCGGGCCGGCGCCACACCACGGTCTCGGCCGCGGATCCCAGGCCGCTGATCGTGGATGCGCCGCGGATGGCGATCCGGTCGTACTCCGGCACCGACCCGGTGAAGTAGTAGGTCCCGCCGACGCGCGGGGTGATGAACGGGTCGGCCCGCTGGCTGATCAGCGGCGGCGTCGTGGCGGCGGCCGCCCGGCCGGGGGCGGCGAGGGTCCCCACCGCGACAGCGCCCAGGCTGCCGCGCATCAGGCTACGGCGGCTGATCCTCATCCGGACCTCACTTTCAAGCGGAGGAAGGTGACGGAGTTCGCGGGGAACGTCTTCGTGAAGGTGGGTCCCAGCCCGGTGACCCTGGATGTGACCGGCTGGATCGGCTCGGCGGTGCGGGTGTTCTGCTCGCCCGGGTCGCCGGTGATGACGGTCTGCGTGCCGGTGGACGCGACCTTCGCGCGGCCGAGGTCGACCCTCGTCACGGCCGGCGTGTCCTGCGCGTTGACCACCTTGACGATGAGCTCGCGCCTGGCGTCGTCCCGGGTGACGACCTGGGCGAACGGCTCGGTGACCTTGTCGTCGTCGAAGCTGCCCCACAGCTGCCCGTCCAGATAGAGGTCCACGTGCGTCCCGCGGACCGACACCCGCAGGTCGTACGTACGCCCGGTCTCGACGCTGTTGGGTTTGGTGAGCAACTGCTCCTTGGCGCTGGTGATGCCCTTCTCGACCGCGCCCTGGGTGTTGTTCCAGCCGCCGAGGTTCCACCAGTAGAACTGGCCGGTCTCCTGGATCCCGAAGGCGACCAGGAAGCCCTCGTCGCCGGCGGTCTTGGTCGCCTTGACGCTGTAGTCGTACTCGGTGTCCGTGACCGTGGCCGCCTTGACCATCGTGTCCTCGGCCGCGGTGTCGGTCTGCGTGTACGCGCCGTTCGTCACCGACCAGGCCCCGCGCTGCGTGACCGGGGTCCACCCGTCGGCGTTGCCGTCGTTGAAGTCGTCGGCGTGGACGACCGTCCCGTCGGGCCGGGTCACCCGCACGTCGTCATAGGTGGCCGCGGTGCGCCACGTCGAGAGTCCGACCGCCCCCGTGATCGGCTTCGGCTGCACGACGTTGCCGGTGGCGGTGCTCGGCACGACCCGGTCGCCGACGTTGGTCATGAACAGCTTCTGCATCTGATAGCTCGTCGAGCCCCACGACTCGTCGTTGTCGAACCAGATGAGGTCCGGGCGCCACTGGACGTTGTCGATGTTGGCGAGCAGCGGCGCGTAGGACGCCATCCGCACCACGTCGGCGTTGCGTTCGAGACCGGTCATGTAGGCCGCCTCGGACAACGAGTTGAACAGCTTGGCGTCCTGCGAGGCGTATTCGCCGAGGAAGACCTTCGGACCACTGCGGTCGTACGCGTCATAGCGCTTGTTGTTCTGCAGGAACCAGGCCGGGCTGTTGTAGTAGTGCTCGTCGACCATCTTCACGCCGGCGGCCCGGTTCTTGGCCCACAGGTTCTCGAACGTGGATCCCTGGTCGTCCGGCCCGGAGTTGCTGACGACCGTGAAGCCGGGGTATCTCGCCTCGATCGCGGCGCGGAACTTCACGAAGTTCGCCCAGTACTCCTCGGGCAGGTTCTCCTCGTTGCCGACCGCCACGTGCGTCAGGCCGAACGGCTTGGGGTGACCCGACTGCGCCCGCAGCCTGCCCCACGTGGAGGTGACCGGCCCGTTGGCGTACTCGATGAGGTCGAGGGTGTCCTGGATGTGGCGTTGCAGCAGCGCCTCGTCCACGGTGGCCCGGTTCTGCCCGCAGCCGGTGACGAGCGCGGGGACCACGGGCAGCGGCATCGCGCCGATGTCCTCGGCGAACTGGAAGTATTCGTGGTAGCCGAGGCCGTACGACTGGTTGTAGCCCCAGAAGTTGGCGTTGGTCGCGCGGGTCTCGACCGGGCCGACGGTGTCCTTCCACTGGTAGGAGCGGGCGCGCGGGAAGCCGCTCGCCTCGTCGTAGCCGTACATGCTGCCGGTGTTGACCAGGCAGCCGCCCGGGAAGCGCACGAAGCCGGGGTGGAGCGCGGCGATCTTCTCGGCCAGGTCGCGGCGCAGGCCGTTGGCGCGGTGCTTGTAGGTGTCGCGGGGGAAGAGCGAGACCTCGTCCAGCCGTACGGTGCCCGCGCCGTCCGCCACGACTGTCAGCCGCCCGGCGTCGGTGGTCTGCCCGGCCGTGATCGTGGCTGTGTATTTGCGCCACTTGTCGCCGCGGATCCTCAGCGTGCTCGATCGTGTCCCGGTGAGCCCGACGGTCAGCGTGGTGCCTTTCCTCGCGGACGTGCGCGCCCACACCGAGAAGTCGTATCGTGCCCCCCGTTGTAGTGGCACACCCGTGTTGTATCCGGAGTTGGTGACGCCGTAGCCGCCGCCGGCCAGATCGAGCTTCAGGTACGTGCGGTTGCGCTCGTTGAGCCGCGCGGCGTCGTTGACGGTGGTGGCCGTGCCGCCGGTGCCGGTGGGCGTCCACGCGGTCAGGCCGGTGAACGAACCGTTGTCGGCGGGCAGGAACTCGAACGAGCGGTTGCGGACCAGCTCGGCGTAGAGCCCGCCGTCGGCCGCGTAGTTGATGTCCTCGAAGAAGACCCCGTACATGCGATCGTTGATCTCGGGTCCGGGGGCGGTGGTGTCGACGGTGATCGTGTAGCCGGGGTCGGCGGCCTGGGCGGGCGCCGCGCCCGTCAGCGTGACGGCCAGCAGGGCGGCCGTGGACAGCCCCAGCAGCGGCCGGGCGTAGGACATGGTCACTCCGATGTGAGCGCTAACACTTCCACGAACGCAGTGATTATGTTCGATGCGTTACCGATAGTCAACGAATGTGTTACGCCATGCAGTTATATGATCCGTATCCATGAAGGTGCATGACGCGATCACGGGGCGGCTGCGGGAGTTCGTCGAGAGGCAGCCGATGTTCTTCGTCGCCACTGCCCCGAGTGGCCCGGAAGGGCACGTCAACGTCTCCCCCAAGGGCATGGCCGGCACGTTCGCCGTGCTCGGCGAGCACGAGGTGGCGTACCTGGACTTCCGCGGCAGCGGCGCCGAGACCGCCGCCCACCTGGCCGACAACGGCCGGATCACCATCATGTTCTGTGCGTTCGAGGGCCCGCCGAACATCGTCCGCCTGCACGGCACCGGCCGGGTCGTACCACTGACCGACCCCGCCTTCCCGGCCCTGCTGGCCCACTTCCCGGACGCCCCCGACACCCACGGCGCCCGCGCGGTGGTCCTGATCGACGTGCACCGGGTCAGCGACTCGTGCGGCTACTCGGTGCCCCAGATGGCCTTCCAGGGCGACCGGGACACGCTGCTGCGCTGGAGTGAGCGGCGCAGCCCGTCGAACCTCGCCGACTACCGCCGCAAGAAGAACACCACCAGCATCGACGGACTCCCCGCCTTCCACGACTGACCCGCGACGTCACGCGCTGACCCTCCCCTGTCCTGACCCGATGCGCCCCGGAACGTGTCATCCGTATCGGCGATGTAAGAGCCGCTCTCTCCGTGCCAGGATATTGAGTCCTTGACGAAACGATCACCTAGGTGGACTCGTGCCGATTCCCGGTGCGGCGAAATGTTCGGACGCCGTCATTGTTCTTCCCGGAATCATGGGCAGCGAATTGGTGGAGTCGGCGACCGGACGCCCGATCTGGGGGCTGGCCGACGCCCGCTGGTACGGCCGGGCCTGGACATCCGGGTCCTCCCTGAAAGCCCTGCAAGTCACCGAGGATGAGCGCGAAGGACGCCTCGGGCGGGTCACAGCGTCGCGGTTGCTCAGATTTCCGGCTGCCGCACCAGTGTTACGCGGTGTCGAGCCTTACACCGCGCTTGTCGACAGTATTCGCCGAACGGCACTCGATCCGATGGCGGTGCTGCCCTTCCCGTACGACTGGCGGCTTTCGGTGACGCACAATGCCGCATTGCTGGCGCAATCCGCCGATGATCATCTTCGGCGCTGGCGCGCATCGCCGCGAGGCAGCCGATCGGCGAAACTGGTCCTGGTCGCTCATTCGATGGGCGGGCTGCTGGCCCGCTGTTTCTCCGCGCACCTGGGCGGCGCGAGTGAGGTACGTACCACTGTCACGCTCGGCACGCCGTTCCGCGGCAGCGCAAAAGCCGTCCGGATTCTCAACAGCGGACGGGGAGCACCGGTACCGCTCCCCCATCGCCGGCTGCGCGACCTGGCCGGCACCATGCCCGGACTGCACGACCTGTTGCCGTCGTACCGCAGTGTGAGTGACGGCACCGGCGCCCGTGTCCTGACTCCTGGCGACGTGGCCGCACTCGGTGGCGACAAGGATCTGGCACGGAACGCCATGGAGCTGCACCGATCTCTGTCGTCCGCGTCCGGAGGGCCGGTGCGTTCCGTGGTCGGGGTGTGGCAGCCGACGGTGCAGACCTTCGCACTGCGGAGTGGCGTAGTGAAGGAACAACACTGGTCGTACCCGGCCGTTCCGCCACCGGATGCACCCGGGATGGTGGATCGAGGCGGCGACGAGACAGTCCCACGAGACGCGGCCTCGATCGCCGGAGAACCGTTCTACGTGGCACAGACCCATGGAGCGCTGGCCCGGACTCAAGAGGTCATCGACCATGTCCGGGGCGTCCTGACCGAGCAGCCGCCGGGCGCCTGGCTCGGTCATCCGGTCCCGTTGTCGCTCGTCGTTCCCGATCTGCTGACGGCCGGCGAGCCGCTGCCCGTCCACGTCGCCGGCGTGTCTGACCCGGCCGCTCTCACTTGCCGGATCACCGATGCCGGCAGCGGACACACCGTCGCGCATCCGTTCCTCACGCCGCACGGCGAAGGACTGCGATCGAGCATCATCCCACCCGGCCCCGGGATGTACCGGGTCGCAGTCAAAGGGCAAGCGTTCTCGCCGGTGACCCAGCTCGTCATGGTGCTGCCCAGATCCGGGTCGTCCTCGTCGTGACGGCCGGCCCCGTCGGCTCGCCGGAGTTCGCCGTCGTCCCCGTGGTGGTGGACACCTACGCCCATCATCCCGCGCTGCACGAGGCCTGGGACGTAGCGCGGCTGGTCAGCGGTCTGCTGACGGAGCACCTCGAGGGGGCCACGGTCGAGTGGCCGGCGGCGGAGGAGCGTACCGAGACCAGCATCCGGCAGCAGCTCGGCGCCTGGGCACAGCGTCGCGACGGGCGCAGCGCCCTGGTGTTCTGGCTGGGCCACGGCACCTCGGACGGCCTCGATGCCTGGCTCGCCGCCTACGAGACGCCCCCGATCATCGCCGGGAGCGGACTGAATCCGCAGTCCGTCGCCGATCTCCTGACCGTGCAGTGGCGCCATCGCTTCACGACGGACGGAGCATGGACGCTGCTGGTCGTCGAGGCGTGTGGCGCCGCGACATTCGTACGCAGGGCGAGTGCGGCGCTGCTGGCAGCTCCCAACGGTCCGAAACGACTCGCTGTGGTGGGCGTCGGAGGCGACGACAGCGCCGGGAACCTTGGACAGTTCGGCGAGATCCTGCGTGCGACGCTGGATTCCTACACTGACAACGACGGACCCGAGATCCGCGTGGACGAGTTCGTGTCCAACATGCGCGCGCGGCTCGACCCGGGCGAGGTCATCGATCTCGGGCTGCAGCGTGCCACACCCCTGCGTCGGCGCCGTCTCCTCTCGACCACCGTCACGGCACCTCTCGACATCTACGCCGACCTGCAGAAGTTCCTTGTTGGTCTGCCCGCCGACGAACGCCGCCACTTCGTGCCGAAGGCCCAGGGAGCGGAGGAGGGCGAGCTGGCCTGGTACTTCGTCGGCCGGCACGCCGAGCGTCATCAGACGTCGTCGTGGCTGCACGAAAGGACGACGGGGATGCTGGTGGTCACCGGCCCGGCGGGATCCGGCAAGTCCGCGCTTCTCGGTAATGTGCTGGTCTACACCAACAAGACGCTCCGCGACCTTCTCATCGCCGCCGGCCAGCTCGAATCGGTGCCGGACTGGGAACTGCCGCCCGAAGACCCGTTCGACCTGGTCGTACATCTCACCGGCATGACGGCGGCCACACTGGCCGTCAGGATCGCGGAGGCGGCCGGCCTCACCCCGAGTCCCGGCACCGACAGTGCATCGGCAAGCGCGTGGCTGGTGTCCGCGCTGCGCGAGCGTGATCGGTCCTTCACCATTCTGGCCGACGCCCTGGACGAAGCGCAGGAGCCCTACGAGATCGCGCGCCGGTTACTGAGCCCGATCGCCGCGCTGCCCGCTTGCCGCGTGGTCATCGGGACAAGAAGATCTCTGCGGGACGACCCTGATCGGCCCGGCGGAGAGGCCGAACTGCTCGAGATGATCGGCCGTGACCTGGCTCCGGACGTGATCGTCGTGGACCGGGACGCCGCTGCCTTAGGCACCTATGTCCACCGGAGGCTGAGGGCCGCTCGCAAGGCTGCCCTCATCGACGTGGACGACCACGCCGTCGCCGAGATCGCCCGGCTCGTCCGCGATCAAGGCCGGCAATTTCTGTTCGCACGCCTGGCGGTTCACGAACTGCTGGCTCGCCCCGAGCTGGCTGACCGTGAGCGGCGGCCGGAACTTGCCGGCCTGCTCCGGCTGGACCACCGGCGTCTCTTCGCCGCGGCGGTCGAGCGACTCACGCTGGCTCAGCCGAGTGCCGCTCCCCTGCTCGCGGCACTCGCCCTCACGCGAGGCCGGGGACTGCCCCGCGCCGACCGCGTCTGGGCCGCCCTCGCACGGGCGCTCGCACCGCCCGGCGTCGCCGTCGGTGAAACGGACATCGATTCCCTCGTCACCCGGGCCGCGCCGTACATCATGCTCGACGCCGAAGGGGGCCAGAGCGTCTACCGTCTCGCACACCGCACTTTCCGCGATCACTTCCTGGCTTCCACGGACCTGACGGCCGCCCACCGCGCGCTCGCGTCGGCTCTGATCGCGCCGGCCGGACCGGTGGACCGCGCCGTCCCCAATCCCTACGTGGTCCGGTACCTGGCGGCACACGTCGCCGCGGGTGAGATGTGGCCCGCGCTCGCCGCTGCCGTCTCTCTGCTCGACCACCTGGACCCGGACTCCGTGGCCGCAGAGGTACTCCGCGCCGCCGATCCCGCGGCCCTGCCCCCGGCCGTACTGGCCACTTCCCGGTCACGGCATGTCCTGGCCGCGGCGACACCCGGGGACAGACGCTTCATCCGCTCGGTCACCGCGGGTCGGTACGGAGGCCTGCCGCCGCGACTCGAGGACGGCTACTGGAACCTTCTGTGGACACGCCTCGAACCGGATGCGCTCCATGTTCCACTGAGCTGCGCGCAAGGCCCCCTACCGGCACTCACCTTCGTGCAGGCCGGCGACCGCAAGCTGGTGGCCACCGGAGGCGTCGACGGCTCGGTGCGAATGTGGAGTGTGGAAAGTGGGACCCCTCAGGGACACCGCATCGAGGCGCACGGAGGGTCCGTCCGAGCACTCCTGCAAGTCGGTGGCCTCCTGGTCTCGGCGGGCGACGACGGGCTGATCAAGCTGTGGGAGCTCCCCTTCGGGCGGGCTGCCGGGGAACTCGCCGGTCACGTGGACGCGGTTACCGCACTGGCCCTTCTGCCACGGGTCCGGGGTGCACTCCTGGTGAGCGGGGGCAACGACGGCACCGTTCGGTTCTGGGATCTGGAGCAGGGGCGGCAGGCCGGACCGCCGCTCACCGGCCATCACACCGAGATCGCCGACATCGCTGTCGTGCGTTCTCGCGACGGAACGGTGTCGATGTGCACTCGTGGACGTGACGGCCGGCTGCTCAGCTGGGAGCTGCACACGGGCGACTACCGCGACAATGACGATGTGACGGAGATTCTGGCGGTCGCAGTGGTCGGCGACATGCCGGCCTTCGTCACCGCGTCCACCAGCTTGCGCGAGCGCTGTCTGGTCGTCGACTGGCCGGACTCCCACCGGCGGACCAGGCATTCATGGACCGGATCCCCGGACCTCATGACGGCGGCTGCCGCCGCCGGACGGTCCGGGGTGATTGCCGTGGCGGCCGGCCACAACGGCCGCGTGTCTCTCGTACGAGCGGCCACCGGTACACCGCTCGGCCGGCCTCTCACCGGGCACACCGGGCCGATCCTGCGGCTGGCCTGGTCGGATCTGCCGGGTCACGGCGGGGTCCTGGCCTCGAGCGGCCAGGACGGGACATTGCGGCTCTGGAAGGATCCGAGCGTCAGGCATTCGGTCCACCAGCAGGAGGTCGCCCGGCACCCGCAGCGAACCGGTGTGCGACTCACTGCTCCGCTTCCTCGGGACGACGGCACATTTGCCGCCCTGGTGAGCGAAGGCACGGGCGAGGGGCGACTCGTCGACGTGACCACTGGCGAGACTCTGCCCGGGATGGAGGCCGCCGTCGCGTACGGGCAGATCCTGGGCGTCGTCTCCTTGAGGGACCGCGTCTGCCTCGCTGTCCAGGACGTCGGCGCCGGCGTGATCGACATGGTGGATCCCAAGACCGGGCGGCGTGTGTCGAAGTTGCCCGGCGCCTACTACCGGCGTTGCGGCGCGGTGACCAGCGTGACGCTGGACGACGGCCGGATGCTGGTCGTCGTCGGAGACGGGGGCGGCGACGTCCTGTTGTGGGAGGAGCCACGGGGCATGTACGCACCGGTGAAGCGACTGACCGGCCACGTCTCCCCGATCACCGTCGTGGTGACGGGCCGCGCCGCTTCGGGACAGCGTCTTCTGATCACGGCCGCCGACGACGACACGATTCGCTTCTGGGACCCGGCCCGGCCCGGCGTCGCGGCTGCGCCGGAGGGCACAGCGGAGCATGTCACCGGACTGGCGGTGGTGTCGGACCCGTCCGGCGGCGCCGACAAGTTGATCTCCGTCGCGGGGTACGGCATGCACGTCCGAGACCTCGGCGATCTTTCCAGGCCGCCCCGGCTCGTCCGGTTCGGCAACATCCACACCTACACCGGTATCGCGGTCGTCCGCGCCTCCGACGGCACCGATCGCGTCGCGCTGTGCACCGAGAACCGACATCTGCTGGTCTGGGATCCCTACACGGAACAGCCGCCCCGATCCGTTCTGCTCGACGCCGAGCTTCATGGCTTGATCGGCGCGGGGAATCGGCTCGTGGTCCACACCGATGCCGGCCCGATCGCGCTGTGCCTCGGACCCGGCGCCTGACTTCACGGCGGATGGCACACGATGCACGTACGGCTTGGTTCTGTGAGGTGCTTGCGAGGAGGCCGGCGCCTCACCGCTCGGTGTCTTGAGAGCTTGCCCGGTCGTTCCAGGCTTCGGGGGTCGTGACGACTTCGCGGCCGGTGTCGGCGGCTTCCTCGATGGCCGGGGCGATGGCCTGATCGCGGAGGCCCTCGGCCAGGGGGTAGGGCGGCGGCCCCGAGCCGCGGACCCAGTCGGCCATCGCGGACAGCAGGGTCGCGGTGGCGATCTCGTCGTCGTTGAGGGGGCGGCCGGGGTACGGGTTCCGGTACAGCACGCGGTCCCCGAGGCTGATCACCCCGGCTGCCCGGACCAGGGGCACCCGGACGATCGTGCGCGGCGCGGCCAGGTGGATCAGCTCGTCGTCGCGCAGCTCACCCCGGCTGCCCCGCACCAGCAGGCGCCGGAAGCGGAGCTGGTTGCGCGTCTGGTTGCTCGTGAAGTCGTAGACGCCGGAGCGGCCGCCCCCGAAGTCCACGGTGGCGATCGTCGTCGTGGCCGGCGCGACGGCCGGGGAATCGACCCAGCCGGAGCGGTCGAGCGGGTCGAGCAGCGGCGCCACGAAACGCACCGCCCGTACGGAGGCCGGAGCGTGACCGGCCCCCAGCAGCCCGCGGATCAACGAGACCGCGTGGTACTGCTGCGTCGACGAGACCTGCACCTGGGTCGGCGTACCGATGATGCCTGATCGCACCGCGGCCAGCCGGGCGGCGTGGGTCGGCATGAGCAGGTACTGCTCCGCCACCTGCACCAGCCCGGACGAACCGGCGGCGGCCCACAACGCACGGAGGCCGGCCAGGTCCGGGGCCGGCGGGGTCTCGGCCAGCACGGGCAGCCCGAGCGCGACCGCCTCGGCGACGAAGGACGGCGTCACCGCCCGGGGCAGGGCCGTGACCACGAAGGCAGGTCGCGGGAAGTCCGCCAGACGGCGGGAGAGCGGGCCCGGCGCCCGCCCGACGACGCCCACGCAGTGCAGGTCCGGCACGGACGACGAGACCCGGAGCAGTGTCTTCCCGCGGAAGCCGGAGCCGGCCAGGACGAACGTGGTCACAGCAGAGGACGGTACGCGGGCCCGGCGCCCCAGGGCCGGGCCCGCGCAAACGGCGTCAGTCCGTCACGGTGCCGGTGACCGGCGCCAGGCCGCTCTCTTCGTCGAAGTGCAGCTCGACGACCTCCGGGCCCTCGGTCACGCCGTCGGCCACGGTCGGCACGGTGATGTCCGTGCTGGTCTCGCCCGGTTCGAGCCAGGCGTACGGCTGCACCCAGGTCTCGGACAGCGGCCGGGCCGGCTCCGGTTCCTCGCCGGTCTGGTCGCGGAACCACTGCGGGTCGACGTCGGTGCTGGACAGCTCGGTGCCGCTCGCCGGGGCCTGCGGGGTGGCCCACGTCGCGACGTAGGACTCGGCCGGCGCCGACAGGGTGACGCGCCAGGTCAGCGTGCCGCCCTCGGTGACGCGGTCGGCCACGGGTGCGAGCGTGAGCGCCGGCTTCGGGTCGTCGTTGCGGATCTCGACGTTGCCGATCCAGTCGCCGACGACCAGGCCGCGCTCGGCCTTGGCGGCCAGGATGTAGCCCTCGCCCTCGCCCCACAGGGTGTCGCCGGTCACCTCGACCGGCACCCGCAGCGTGCGCGTGCCGGGCCGGACGGTCGCCACCCAGGACTTCGGCTCCCAGGTCACGGTGTCCAGCAGCACGAACCGCAGCTGCCCGCCGCCGGAGCCGGTGACCCGCACCGGGATCTGGTAGGTCCGGGTGCCGGAGTTGCCCTCGTCCACCGCCAGGCCGCCGACGTCGATGCGCGGCAGGCCGGTCTCGCGCGGGTCGGGCGTGCCGCCACGCCGGCCCCACGCGTCGATCAGCCACGCCTGGCCGCTCGCCGTGCGCGAGGTCAGCTCCAGCTTCGCGAGCGAACCCCGGAGACCCTTCAGCGGTACGCGCACCTCCTGCGCCCAGTGGGCGGCGATGTTCTCGGACGCGGGCAGCCCGTTGACCGTCACGTCACCGAGGACGGTGCGCCGGCCGGACTTGTCGACGACGGTGACGCCGAGACGGGTACCGGTCGAGTTCGGCGGGACGATCAGCCGCAGCGCCAGATCCTGGGACCCGGCGAGCGACGTGGGCTGCCGGGGGGCCAGGGTCATCGTCTGGCCCTGCTTCGACCAGGCGAGCGCGGCGGCGTACCGTCCGGGCTCGGGCACCGCGCCGTAGAGCGTGGTGAAGTGGATCGAGCGGTAGAGGTACGACTCCGGGTCCAGGCAGGACTTCGCCGGATCATTGGTCACCTGCTCGCAGATCCGCGCACCCCCGGTCGCGCGCACCGAGGCATCAGGCACCACCGCGGGCGTACGCACACCGCCGAGCGCGTGGCTCAGCACGCGCGCGGGCCCGGCCGAGGGCGCCCGCACGCCACTGCCGTCGAGCAGCGGCCGCACCCGGTCGTCCCCGGCGACGAAGAGCCGCGCGGCAGCGGCGATGTACGTCGCGCCCACGGTCTGCTCCTGCGCCGCGCTCAGCCGCGTCGGGGCGCCGGGAGCACACACCGGGTCGTCCTCGGCGAACCAGTCGTCGTTCGCGGGCGCCACGGCCTGCCCCGGCGTCCACTCGGTGTTGAAGTAGTTGTGGTTGGCGCCGACGACGTACAGGCTGCTGTGCAGGGCCTTGCCCCGGCTCACGCCGCGCGTCTCGTCGATGAAGAGCTGCCCCTGCAGGTCGGAGACATCGCCGTCACAGCCGGGCAGGATCGTCGCCGACGGCACGTCCGGCACGGTGTTGTGACCGAAGATGGTCGGCCCGATGAGCAGCATGCCGCGGATCGTCCAGCGCACCTTGCCGTGATAGCCGTCCTGGGCCGCGGGCGGCGGCGTGAGCGTGTCCATGGCGGCGCGGCTGACGCCCTCGCCACCCCGCGAGTGCCCCATCAGGAAGACTTTCCCCAGGTCCGCGCGGGGCGCCGTGCGTACGATCGCCGGGGCCGAGTTGCGCTGCGAGCCGGACCAGTCCGCCCACTTCGCCAGGTGCAGCCGGACCAGCGACGAGCGCGCCTGGGCCCCGCCGTCCTCGGCCGCGAAGTCCTGCCCGTTGATGCCGTTGGCCGAGATGGACACGGTCACGTAGCCCTGGGACGCCAGCAGCTCCTGCGCCTGCAGGTAGCCGCGGTGACTCGGGATCGGCAGCATCCCCGCCGGGCAGGGCCACGCGGCGTCCGGCTCCTCCTCGGTCGGCTCGCCGTAGCAGACGGAGTGCCGCCCGTGCAGGAACAACGCCAGCGGCCGCTTGCCCGGCGCCCCCTTCGGCGCCACGACGACGGCCCGCATCTCGACCTTCGCGGGGAAGTCGGGCAGCTTGACGCCCGGCAGGTCGTACTCGCCGGTGACGGTCCGGTACTTGCCCTTCACCCCGGGATCCACGGTGTGGGCGGGCTGCGGGGCCAGGCTCGGCACCGTGGTCCTGCGGCGCGTCTGCGGGGCGGGCACGTCGATCCGCCGGCCGCCCGCGCGCACCTCGAGCTTGCTCGCGTCGGGGGCCGTACCTGTGTCGAGGGAGAAGGTCCGCTGGTCGGCACCGGGCCGCGGCCGCCCGAGCAGCCGGCCCTCGGACCAGAACTCGACCGCGGCGTCGCCCATCGGCACCCGCTCGTCCGCCCGCCACACGAGCCGCCCGTCGCCGGCGGACCAGCCGCCGCCCGAGGGTACGGCCGGGGCGGACGGCGGTGCGGCCCAGCCCGATCCGGCGGCGCCGATCACCAGGGCCGCGGCGAGCGCGGCCGGCATGAGAAGTCTGCGCATGCGCCCGTGTCTATCCCACCCATGCAACGACGTCGATGCTCGTCGAGATATGCCCGCCGGCCGGCTGACCGCGATCGGGTGGTCCCGGGTGTGTTCTGCGCCGCACCTCGCGCGCCGTGCGGGCCGCTGACCAGCCACGATGGTCCTGCCGGAATGCTGCCCGGGTGTCCGGTATGCACTAGGCTCCCGGCCGTGATCCACACTGTTGCGCCCGGGCTGCGCCGGCGCATGGCCGAGCGTTGCGAGACCGTCGTCGAGAGCGCCTGGTTCGCGCTCGCGGGCCTCGGCGTCATCCTGCTCAACGCGGTGCTGCTCGGCCTGGAGACGTACGACCCCGTGGTGGCCGCGGCCGGTCCGGCGCTGCGCACCGCCGAGCACCTGTGTCTCGCGGGCTTCGCGGCCGAGCTGGCCGTCCGGTTCGCGGCGCGGCTCGACCGGCCGGGACGCTTCTTCCGCGACGGGTGGAACCTGTTCGACCTGGCCATCGTCGTGGCGCCGCTGCTGCCGGGCGTACGGGAGAATGTGTCGGTTCTCCGGTTGCTGCGCCTGGCCCGGCTCGTCCGCACGTTCCGGCTCTTCCCGAGCCTGCGGGTGATCCTGGTCGGCATCCGCCGGGCGCTCCCGGGCCTCGGCAGCTTCCTGCTCATCACCGTCCTGGTCGTCTACGGGTACGCGATGCTGGGCTGGATGATGTTCGGCGACGCCTACCCCGAGAAGTACGGCACCGTCGGCCAGGCCATGCTGACGCTGTTCCTGCTGCTGTCCCTCGACGGCATCACCGACACCCTCGAAGCGGGCCGGCAGGTGCACGGCGGGGCGGTGCTGTACTACATCTCGTACATGGTGGCAGCGTGTTACCTACTCACGAACATGCTGGTCGGGCTCGTGCTGACCGCCCTGCAGGAGGCGCACGAGGCCGAGCGCTCCGTGCGGCAGAAGCCGGCGGCAACCCCCGTCCACCTGCACCTGGCCGACCTGCGCGCCTCGCTCGACGCCCTCGAACGACGCCTGACCCAGACCGACCCGCCGCCCGCCCCGCGCGCCGCCGCCCTTGAACCGTCTGCTCCGCGCGGACTCACAGAAGAAGGCACGCCCGCACGCCCATCATGAGGTCGAGCCCGTCCGGCACGAACAAGCTGCCCGCGTGCCCCTCGGCCCGGAAGTCCTCCCACCCGAACCGGCGGGCCCACGGCAGCGAACCGCGCGGCCTCCTCCCGCACCCGCCGCGCCGGACCGGCGAACAACTTCGCCCGATGCGCCGACAACTCCCGCCACAGCTCCCGCACGGCGGCGTCCTCGAACCACGGCTCGCGAGGCACCCCCGCAGCCCATAGCCGGGACCGCAGGTATGGCGCCGCGACGAGGACAGCCGCTGTACGGTGTGTCGACGTCGCCACCCGCCAGGTGACCGAGCACGAGCCGCTGTCCGGAACAGCCGTCACCGCCCTGACCACCACCGCCGGCGGCGCCCTGCTCGCAGCCGGCGGCGACGGTTCTCTCCGTCTGCTGTCGACCGCGCGAACCGTCCCGCTGATCGAGCCGCAGTCCCCTGGCCCTCGAACCGGAAGCGCTCGCGGCTCGCACGTCCCCGGACCCGTCACCCACGCCCCGAACGCTCCGGCGGCACGCCTCAGGACAGTCGCACCGGCAGGTCGACGAGCCCGCGGATCAGCGCCCCCGGGCGCCACGCCAGCGCGTCGGCGGGCACGGCCAGCGCCAGGCGCGGGAAGCGGGACAGCAGCTGGCCGAACGCCACCTGCGCCTCCAGCCGGGCCAGCGGCGCCCCGAGGCAGTAGTGGACGCCGTGGCCGAAGGCGAGGTGCGGGTTCTGCGCGCGGTCCAGCCTCAGCTCCTCCGCCTCCGGGAAGCGCTCCTCGTCGTGCCCGGCCGAGAGCAGCCCGACCATCACGGGGTCGCCCGCGGCGATCGTCTGGCCGCCGATTTCGAGATCCTCGGTGGCCACCCGGAACGTCGCCGTCGCGACCGGGCCCTCGAAGCGCAGGAACTCCTCGATCGCGGTCGGCAGCAGCTCCGGCTCGGCGCGCAGCCGCTCCCAGCGCGGACGCTCCTTGAGCAGCAGGTATACACCGTTGCCCAGCAGGTTGACCGTGGTCTCGTGGCCGGCGATGAGCAGCAGGAACACCATCGACGACAGCTCGTCCTCGCTGAGCCGGTCGCCCTCGTCGCGCACCTGGATCAGCCCGGACAGCAGGTCGTCGCCGGGGTCGGCGCGACGCCGGGCGAGCAGCCCCCGGATGTAGGCGCCGAGTGCCTTGAGCGCCTCCGGCATGCGCGGCCGGTCGCCGGTGACCAGCACGTCCGACCAGGCCCGGAACGCGTCGCGGTCGGCCACCGGCACGCCGAGCAGCTCGCAGATCACCTGGATCGGCAGCGGGAACGCGAAGGCGTCGATGAGATCGACCTCGTCCCGCCCGGCCACCGCGTCGAGCAGCTCCGTGGTGATCTGCTCGATGCGCGGCCGCAGCGCCTCGATCCGGCGGGCGGTGAACGCCGCGGACACCAGGCGCCGCAGCCGCGTGTGGTGGGGCGGGTCGAAGGCCAGCATGTGCTGCCCGAAGACGTTGCGCTCCCCCGGACGGGCGGCCGACCGGACCGTGCCGGTCTCGGCCCGCTGCTTGGACAGCCGCGGGTCGGACAGCGCCCGGCGCGCGTCTTCGTATCGCGTGATCAGCCACACCTCGGCGCCCCCGCCCGGCAGCCGGGTGCGCCGGACCGGGCCCGCCGCCCGCCACTGCGCATAGCGGGGATGAGGGTCGGCCCGGAAGCCCGGATCGGCGAAGTCCTCGGCGACGTCCTGAGTCACGGCACCCTCCCCGGCATCGATGTCCATCGAGGACATTACGCCGTGCGGCGCCCGAAGAGACGCGAACCCGCGGCGAAGGACACGACCGCCAGCCCGCCCGCGACCGCGAAGCCGAGCCCCGCCGGGGCGCCGGCGTTGCCCGCGAAGAGGGCGCGGGCGGCGTCGACGACGTAGAGCAGCGGGTTGAGGTGGGCGAGCACGTCGAGCCAGAGCGGCGCGTCGTCCAGCGGCAGCAGGATGCCCGAGAGCAGCATCAGCGGGACGGCCGCCGTGGTGACGACCGGCGCGAAGAGATATTCGTTGGGCAGGGCGAGCGCCAGCACGTAGGACAGGGAGGCCAGGGCCACGCCGGTGATCAGCACGAGCAGGACGGCGGCGAGCACACCGAGGGGGTCGGCGCGCAGGCCCAGCAGACAGCCCGCCAGGACCAGCGGGACGGCCTGCCCGACCAGCACGACGGCGTCCTTGAGGACCCGGCCGAGCAGGATCGCGAGCCGGCTGACCGGGGTGACGCGCAGCCGCTCGACGAACCCGGCCCGGATGTCGGGGATGAGACCGAAGCCGGCGAAACCCGTGCCGAAGAGACCCAGCTGCAGCAGCAGCCCGGGCACGAGGAAGAGCCAGCGATCGGCCCCGCCCAGCAGCGGCCCGAAGAGCAGCAGATAGAGGAACGGCTGGACCAGCCCCACGGCCAGGGCGATCTTGGTGCGCAGCGCGAGCGTGAGCTCGTCGCGGAAGACGATCAGGACGTCGGTCACCGGGCTCACCGCGCCCGCGCCGGAACCGTGCGGGCCAGGAAGACGTCGTCGAGCGAGGGGCGCCCGACGCTCAGCCCCCGCACCTCGACGCCGGCCCGGTGCAGCGCGAGCACGGTGGGGGCGAGCAGCTCCTCGGCGTTGGCACAGCCGATGCGCACCTCGCCCGCGGCCGCGTGCACCCGCTGCACGCCGGGCAAAGCAGCCACCACGTCGCGGGCCCGCTCCGGATCGGGCCCGGGGTCGAGGGTGATGACGTCGGCGCCGAGCTCGCGCTTGAGGGCGGCGGGACTGTCCTCGGCGACGATGCGGCCGTGGTCGAGGATCAGGACCCGGTCGCACAGCGAGTCGGCCTCGTCGAGGTGATGGGTGCTGATCATCACGGTCGCGCCGGTGCGCTCGCGCAGCTGCCGCAGGTGCGCCCAGAGCTCGAGGCGGCTGGGCGGGTCGAGCGCGGCGGTCGGCTCGTCGAGGAACACCACCGACGGCCGGTGGACGAGGCCGATCGCGAGGTCGAGACGCCGGCGCTGGCCGCCCGAGAGCGTCGCGGACGGCCGGTCGGCGAGCCCGGCGAGGTCGAACGCGTCGATCATCTCCCGGGCGCGGGTCTCGGGCGCGGGCAGCCGATGCAGCCGCGCCTGCAGGACCAGCTCGTCGCGGGCGGTGGCGATCGGCCGGGTGCCGCCCGCCTGGGCCACGAGACCGATGACCTTGCGGACGCCACGCGCGTCCCGCAGCAGGTCGTGCCCCGCAACCGTGGCCGTGCCCCCGGTGGGTCTCTCCAGCGTGGACAGCATGCGCATCGTCGTGGTCTTGCCCGCCCCGTTGGGCCCGAGCAGCCCGACGACCTCCCCGGCCGCGACCCGGAACGACACCCCCCGCACCGCGTGCACCTCCGTCCCGAATGTCTTCGCCAGCCCCACAGCCTCGATCACGGCGCCTCCTTAGTCGTATACGAGTGCCCGTATACGAACACTATCATGGGGGCATGCCGCTGCGCGCCACCGACAATCCGCTCGTGCTGCCCCTGCTGGGCCTGCTGCTGGAGCAGCCCCGCCATCAGTACGCGGCGCTGGCCGCCCTGCGCGAGCGCTACCATCATCTGCGCGTGCGGACCTCGTCGGTCTACACGCTGGTGGGCTCGCTGCGGGAGGCCGGCTGGATCGCCCCGGAAGGCGCCGAGCCGGTCGTGTTCCGGCTCACCGAGGAGGGCGCCAAGGCCTTCCGGCAGAAGGTGGCGGCCGACCTCGCGGACACCGATCCGGCGAGCGCGGCGAGATTCGTGACTGCCCTGGCGTACGTGGGAATTCTCGATCGTGCGACCGCGAGCGCGACCCTCACGCGGCGGGTCGAGGAGCTGCGGGACCGTGCCGCCGTGCTGGAGAAGGCGGTGGGCGCCGTCGGCCTGCCGCCCGTCTTCATGATCGAGACCGAGTTCGTCGCCTCGCAGACCCGGCACGACATCGCGTGGCTCGAGAGCTTCATCACGCGCGTCGAGGACCCCGCCTACCCGTGGCCGGCCTCACCCTGAAAAGGGAGCGCCGAGGGCAGCACCCGCGCGATCCGCACGGCCGACGAGCCGCTGCCGGCCGCGGGACAGGCCGGAGCGTGCCGTCGCACGTGCCGGCCGCCACCGTCCGACAAGGGTTCGGCCGCGCGATCCGGCAGTCGTTGTCCATCGCACAGACGGTGACGAAGTGGCTCGTGCGCGGGTCCCAGACGATCCGCGACGTCCACGCGTGACTGCAGCCGGCCTCGAACGCGTCCCGAAGCCCGCCGACCAGGGCGCCGTTCGTGCCGACGACCTGCATCCGGTCGCCCTCGTGGCTTGCCGGCGACCTCGGCGGGCAGCTTCACGTCGGTCACCGTCAACCGGGTAAGCCCCCCGGCCGCCCCTCCCGCAACTCCCGCACGAGCGACGCCACCACCGCCTTCAGGCTGCCCTCACTCGCCGCCGCCACCCGCAACTGCCGCTGATAACTCGCGCCCTGACTCATGATGTCCCGCACACTGGCCAGCTCCGCGACGCAGTCCAGCGCCTCCGCCACCGGCGCCAGCCGCGGCAGCAGCTCCTCGAGATCCTTGGTGACCAGCTCCTCGTCGCCCGCGGCATCCCGGATGACGATCGCGTCCATGCCGTAGCGGGCCGTGCGCCACTTGTTCTCGCGGACGAACCACGGCTGCAGCGGCGGCACCTCACGGCCGGCGTCGAGCTCGCGGGAGAAGTGCTCGGCCAGGCACTGGGTCAGGGCGGCGAGCGCGCCGATCTCCTGCGTGGTGGGGACACCGTCGAAGGTACGCACCTCGATCGTGCCCCACTTCGGCGACGGGCGGATGTCCCAGCGCAGCTCGGTCAGCTCCTCGATCACGCCGACGTGCCGCAGATCGGCGACCAGGGACTCGTACTGATGCCAGTCGGTGACCGGCGGCGGCAGGCCGGCCGTCGGCAGCTGCTGGAACATCAGCGCGCGGTTGGAGGCGTACCCCGTGTTCTCCCCGGCCCAGAACGGGCTGGACGCGCTCAGCGCCTGGAAGTGCGGGAGGTACGTGAGCAGCCCGTCGATGATCGGGAACACCTTGCGCCGGTCCTCGACGGCGACGTGGACGTGCACGCCCCAGATCATCATCTGCCGGCCCCACCAGCGCGTCCGGTCGATGAGCGTGTCGTAGCGCGGCTTGTCCGGCGTCACCTGCTGCTGGAACCACTGACTGAACGGGTGCGTGCCGGACGACATGAGGTCGATGCCCATCGGCTCGGCGACGGCGCTCACCCGCTCGACCAGGCCGGTCAGGTCGCCGACGGCGTCGCGGACCCGGCCGTGCGGCGCGCTGACCAGCTCGACGGTGTTGGTGAGCAGCTCGTTCGTCACGTGCGGGAACGCGTCGGTGCGGCCCAGCCGGGCCAGCAGCTCCGGGGCACCGGGGGCCAGCTCACCGCTGCGCCGGTCGACGCAGGCGATCTCCCACTCGATCCCGAGCCGGGAGCGTTCCGAGACGGCGAATTCGATACCCATGAGATCACTCTACGAACTCCCGCTCCCGCGCGGGCGGTGACTTAGCCTCGGGGGATGCGGGCGATGACGTGGAACGTGTGGTGGCGCTTCGGCGACGCGTGGCGCGAGCGCGAGGCGGGCCTGGTCACAACCCTGCGGGAGGTACGTCCGGACCTGCTCGCCCTGCAGGAGACGTGGTCGGGCGAGGGCACCACGCAGGCAGACGTCCTCGCGGAACGGCTGGGCGGGCTCGCGGCGGTGTGGGCGCCCACCTCGCTGCCCCCGGCGCCCCCGGGCGGGATCGACGTCGGGATCGCGCTGCTGAGCCGCTGGCCGATCGTCGCCACAGTGGTCCACGAGCTGCCGCACCCGCAATGGCCCGGCCCGCCGCCGACCGCGCTCGAAGCCACGGTGGACGGTCCGGGCGGGCGGCTGCGGGTGATCGTGACCTGTCTGGAGTGGGAGCCGTCGTTCGCCCGCGACCACCTGCTGCAGAGCTACGCGGTCGCCGAGCTGGCCGCCGCCGGGGACGGGCCGGTGCTCGTGCTGGGCGATCTCAACGCCGCCGTGGACCAGCCGGAGCTGACGCCGCTGCTGGCGGTCCTCGACGACGCGTGGGCCCTGGGCGGCGGGGACCCGGGTGCCGTGACGCTGAGCTCGGCCGTGCCCGAGGCACCCCGGGAGGCGGGCCACCTCATCGACCGCCGGATCGACCACATCCTGGTCCGCGGCGGGCTGACGGCGCACCGGGCGTTCCTCGCCGGCGACCACCCGATCGACGGACGCCATCCCTCCGACCACTACGCCGTGGTGGCAGATGTCGGCTGGGAGTGACCTTTCAGCGCCGGCGGGCGGCGAGGCGGGCGATCGTGCCGGCGGCGACGAGCAGGGTCGCCAGGACGATCAGCCCGGCGATGTTCTGCCCGGTCTTCGCGAGCCCGGGCGAGCTCGGCCCGCCGCTTGAAGAACTGGCGACGGTCAAGTAGGCGGTCGCCACGTTGTCGATCACGTTGCCCTCGGCGCCGGCCGTGCTGATGGTCACGGTGACCGGGTGGGTGCCGGCCGGCGCCGACTGCGCGACGGCCAGGGTGAGCCACAGCTCGCTCGACGCGCCGACCGGCGCCTCCGGCCCGGCGCACCGCACCTCGCCCCGGGAACCCGTACACGTGATGTCGATAGTCCCCGACGAGGAGACGCGGATCGAGGCCCGGCGCAAGGTGACGCCCGCCGGCAGGCCGATCGCGAAGCGGACGTCCGCGGCGTTGGTCGTGCCGTTGTTGCTGTAGGGCAACCGCAGCAGTACCGTCCCGCCCGGCGCCGTGGTCGGCGGTGGATCCACGTGCTCGATGGCCAGATCCACCTCGGGCCGCGCCACCGTCAGCGCGGGCAGCGCGACGTCCAGTGCCCCGCCGCAGGTCCCGTCGAAGGTGGCCGGCAGGAAGGCCAGCGCCTCGTCGACGCATCCGCCGCGCAGCGTGGATCCCACGGCGGCGCCGCTGGCCACGGTGAACGGGATGCCGACCGTCGTGGACTCCCCCACCGCCAGGGACAGCGCGCACACCACCGTGGAGCCTTGCGTGCTGCATCTGTCCGGCAGCGACGCGCCCGGAGACGTGCCCGAAGGTGCCACCACGGACAGGGTGTAGGGATCCAGATCCGCCGGGCCTGGATTCGCTACGCTGAGGGGGAACACGGTGGTCTGCCCGGGCGCGGGGCCCCGGACGCTCGGCGGGCCGGCGGTGACGGTCACCGCCTGCTCCGCCACCGTCGTCGTGATCAGCGTGGCCGCGAAGACGAGATCGTCGAGGGTGATGCCGGTGGCCCGCCACGCCGTGCCCGCCGCCACGGTCGCCGCCACGGTCACGTCGAGGTCGAGAACGGACGTGGCACCGGCGGCCAGGGCCACGCCGGTGCACGTGACGGCGGTGTCGCCGACCGTGCAGGAGGCGTTGCCGAGCGACGCGCCGGTCACCGTGACCCCGGCGGGCAGCGAGGCCAGCGGCACGGTGAGCGTCACGCCGTCCACGTCGGACTCCGCCGCAACGGATACCTGAGCCGTGCCGGTGGATCCGGCCGTCACGACGACGGGATCCGCGGTCAGGGTGACGGTGTCCCCGAGGCCGGGCAGGGCGAACTCGCCGCCGATCGTGGCGCTGCCGCCGCACTCCCGGGTGCTTCCCGCCGTCACGCAGGCGCCGGCGACGGTCTGGCCTTCGGTGGCGGTGGGCGCCACGAGCAGCGGGAAGGCCCACTGCTGCGCTGTCGCGTCGGCGGGCACGTCCACCGTGCACGTGAGCAGGGTGTCGCTGGTGCGGGTGCAGTCGGCGATGGCCCGGCCGGACAGGGTGCCGAAGGTGGTCAGGTCCGGCGCGGCGACGGTCAGGCGCGTGTCGGCGGCGTCCGAGGGCCCGGCGTTGGTGGCCGTCACGGTCATCGTGGTCAGATCGCCGGGGGCGAGGGTGCCGGTCGGTGCGGTGACGGCATAGGTGACGGCGCTCTGCGGGCTGCCGGTGACGGCGAGCGGAAGAGTGGCCGTGGCGGTCTCGCCCTCATGAGAAAGGGAGATCCCGGCGGCGATCCACGTGACCCCGGCGGGCAGCCCGGGCGCGGCGGCGAGGACGAGCCCGAGGACGGTGTCGACGCCGGCCTCGAGGGCGAGTCCCGTACACGTGATGGCGGTGTCGCCCGACGCGCAGGTGGATCCCGCCGGTCCCGAGGCGCCGGTGACGGTCAGGCCGGTGGGCAGAGCGGCGAGCGGGACCGTGACGGTGGCTCCGGGCAGGGCGCGGCGGGCGCGGACGTGCAGGACCGAGGTCGCGTACGAGCCCGGGGTGACCGTCCCCCGCACGGCGGTGACGTCGACGTCGGCGCCGAGCGGCCCGCCCAGCTCGATGGCGGGGATCGCCCGGTCGCCACGCCCGGCGCAGGAGCCGTCCCGGTCGACGTCGACGCATCCGCCGGTCAGCGGCGTGGCCGGGTCGGCGGTGGCGGCCACCTGGAACCGGATCGGATACTCGCCGCGCCCCCCGGCCGGGAGCATGAGCGTGCAGTCCGCGCGCGCCGGCGTGGCCAGGGTGCACGGGCCGGGCGACGAGAGCAGCGTGGTGCCGGCCGGGGCGAGCACCGAGGCGGACAGCCCCCGGGCGTCGGTGGCGCTGCGGTTGACCACGGTGACGGTGATCAGTCCCGTGCCGCCGGGGCGCACCGTGCCGGGATCCGGCACGGCCACGGAGAGGGCCAGGGCGGGGGTCAGCGGGATCCCGGGCAGCGTCACGTCGCCGGGCCCGCAGACGCCGTCGCCGTCGCGGTCGACGCAGCCGCCGCCCAGGTCGGTGTCCGGGTCGGCCCCGAGCGGGATCACCACGGGCAGCGCCCAGACCAGCGGCGGCGCCCCCGCGGCCAGGTCGAAGCGGCAGGTGAGCCGGTCGGCGGCGGCGGGCGCGCAGGCGGCGGGCAGCGGGGATCCGAAGGTCGTGCCGGTGGGTGCGATCAGCCCGGTGGTGACGCCGGTGGCGTCCGACGGGCCGGCGTTGGCGACGGTCACCGTCATGGTGGCGGTCGTGCCGGGCACAGCGGGATCCGGCGGCGGCGTGATCGTGTACGTGATCCCGGTGCGCGGCGCCGCGGCGACGGCCAGCACCGCGGTCACCTGGCTGGTCGAGCCACCGAGGTCGGTGAGCGTGATCGCCGGCGCCCACGTCGTGCCCTCGGCCGCCCCGGCGGGCACCCCGACGGTGAGGCCGAGCAGGCGCTGGTCGCCGGCCACCGCCGCGAGACCGGCGCACACGATCTCGTCGCCGGTGCGGGCGCAGCCGGCCCCCGGCTCGACCGTGAATCCGGCGGGCAGGTCCGTGAGCGGGATCCGGGCGGTGAGCGCGGTCAGCGGGCGGTCGGCCGTGAGCGTCACGGCGGCGGGGCCCGACGAGCCCGGTGTCACCGTGGCCGGCTCGGTGCCGAGCCGCGCCTGGCCGCTGAACGGGATTCCCAGCCGGAACGCCGGGATCCGCTGGTCGGGCGGCACGGTGCAGGCGCCGTCGAGGTCGCTGTCGAGGCAGCCGCCGCGGATCAGCGTCCCGGGGGCCGTGGTGGGCGGCACGGCGAGCCCCACGGTGTAGGTGGTCGTGCCGACGGCGATGTCGCGCTCGCACGCGGCGAGCGTGGGCGAGATCAGGGTGCACGCGTCGGCCGTGGGCCCGGTGAGGGCCGTGAACGAGGTGCCCGTGGGCGCCACGAAGTAGCTGCGCGCGTCCTGGTACACCGACGGGCCCTCGTTGGTCACGTCGACCTGGAGCTGGCCGGTGCCGCCGGGCAGGACCGAGCCCGACGCCGGGACCTTGAACGTGACGGTGGTCGGGTGGGTGGCGGCGCCGACGGTGGCGAGGACCGTGCGGGCCACGTACACCTCGGTGCCCTGTCCCAGCGTGAGCACCGGCGCCCAGACCGCGCCGGTGGAGGTGTCCGCGGCCGCGCTGAGCTCGAAGGTCCACGGTACGGCCACCCCGGCGGGCAGGTCGGTCAGCGTGCAGGTGATCACCGTGCCGGCCACCGGGCAGGTGACGCCGTCGAAGCGGACCCGGTCGACGGTCAGCCCGGCGGGCAGCGACGCGGTGTTGACCTGCAGGAAGACGTCGTCGCGGGCCTCGCGGGCGGTGATCGTGCCGGCCACCGTGCCGGAGCCGCCGGGCGGGATGTCGACGGGCGCGCCCGTGGCCGTGAGCAGCTCGGTCAGCGGGAAGCGCAGGGTCAGGTCGGGCAGCGCGGCGTCGGCGTCGCCCCCGCAGGCCGCGTCGCCGTCGAGGTCGATGCAGCCCCCGGTGAGGGCCTCCGCCGCCGCCGCGGATCCCGGAACGGCCACCGGCAGCGCCACCGTCACCGCGTCCCCCGCCCCGAGCGTCACCGTGCACGTCAGCGTGGTGTCGGACCCGCGCGCGCAGAGCTGAGCGGTCGCCGGGGTGAGCGGGCCGAACGTGGTGCCGAAGGGCGCGCGTACGGTCACCGGGGCCGCCGCCGCGCCGGACGGCCCGGTGTTGCGCAGCTCCGCGGAGAAGACGCCGACCGTTCCCGGCAGGACGGTGTCCGCGAGCGGCGGCGTGACCGTGGCCGCCAGGGTGAACCGCGGCCCGCCGGCCCGGACCAGGACGCCGGTGCCGGTCGCGGTGGCGCCGGCCGGGTTGGTGACGGTGATGTCCCGGGCCGTCCAGGTGGTGTCCGCAGCGGTCACGGACACCGGCAGGTCGACCGTCCCCGCGCCGAGCCCGGTGCACGTGATCGCCGCCGGGGTGCGCGTGCAGCCGGCCGGGGTCCCGACGGTGATGCCGGCCGGCACGCCGGTCAGCGGGATCGTGAGAGTGAGCCCGCTCTGCGGCCGGTCGGCGGTGACGACGACCGACGCGGTGCCGCTGGTGCCGGGTGTGACCGTGGCGGGCGTGGTGGTGACGGTGACCTGGCGGTCGAAGGGCGTGGCCACGGTCAGCCCGGGCAAGGCCTCGTCGGGCGGCGTGGTGCAGCGGCCGTCGCCGTCGGTGTCCAGGCAGCCGCCGGTCAGCGTGGAGCCGGGCGTGGCCGCGGCGTCCACGCGCAGGGGCAGGTCGAGCCGCAGCGTCCCGTCGTCGGCCAGGTCGATCCGGCAGGTGACCGCCGGGGTGCAGCCGGGCGGCAGCGGGCCGTCGAAGGTGGCGCCGGCCGGGGCGACCACGCTGATCTGCGCGCCGGTCGCGTCGGAGGGGCCCCGGTTGGTGACGGTGAGGGTCAGCGTGCCCGTGGCGCCGGGCTCGACGGGATCCGGCATGGTCACGACGGTGTCCAGATCGGCCCGGGCGGCCGTGGTGCGGGCCAGCTCCCCGGCCACGGTGACCTGCCCCGGCGCGCCCTGCACGGTGATGCCGGTCGCCGGCCACGCCAGCCCCGGTGCCGCCGACGAGGCCGCGGCCACGCGCAAAGTGACGGGCTCGTTCTCGCCCGCGGTGACGTCCAGGCCGGTGCAGCGCACGTCGGCGGCGGTGACCGTGCAGCTCGCGTTGGCGGTGGCCCCGGTGACGGCGAGGCCCGGGGGCAGCGCGGCCAGGGGGACGACCACGGTCAGGCCGGTGAGGTCGTCGCGGGTGGCGGTGACGGCGACCGTGGCGACGCCGGTCGTGCCCGGCGTGACGGCCGCGGCCGTGGTCGTGACCTCGGCGCGCCGGGCGAACGGCACGGACAGCTGGATCGCGCCGATCTCCGCGTCGCCGGGCCCGCAGCCGGGGGTCCCGTCCAGGTCCACGCACCCGCCGGTGAGCGCCTCGAACGGATCCACGGCCGCGTCCACGGTCAGCGGGATCGTGAGCGCCGGCGTGGGGTCGCCGGCGGCGAGGGTGGCCGTGCAGTCCAGGACGGTGGCGGAGGCGGGGGCGGGGGCGCAGAGGTTGGCGGCGGTGCCGGTGAGCGGGCCGAAGGCGGTGCCGGCGGGGGCCCGTACGGCGAAGGCCGCGCCCGTGGCGTCCGACGGCCCGGTGTTCGTGGTCACGACGGTGAGCTCGGTGGTCTCCCCCGCGCCGACCGTGCCCGCGGCGGGTCCGGTGACCGCGGCGGTGAGCACGGATCGCGGGGCGGCGGCGGTGGCGAGCAGCCCGCCCGCGGTGGCGGTGCCGCCGGTCGCGGGGTCGGTGACGGTCAGCCCGCTCACCGTCCAGGCGGCCGGGGGCCGCACGCCGGGATCCAGGGTCACCGGCACGGCGATCGTGAGGGGCTCGCCGGGATCCAGGTCGATGCCCGTGCAGGCCGCCGGGGCGCAGCCGGGGGACGTGAACCCGGCGGGCAGGTCGCCGAGCGGCAGCGTGACGGTGAGGCCGGTCTCCGGTTGCGTCGACGTGAGAGTCAGCCGGGCGGTGCCGGTGGTGCCCGGGACGACCGTGGCGGGTTCGGTGGTGACGGCCAGGCGGCCGCTGAGCGGTGTCGCCAGGTAGAACGGCGGCAGCTCGGTGTCGGGCGGGACCGCGCAGAAGCCGTCGTCGTCGAGGTCGACGCAGCCGCCGCTGAGCTCGGATCCGGTGACCCCGGCGGCGACGCGGAACGGCAGGGCGACGGTGTCCGACGCGCCGACGGCCAGGGTGACCGGGCAGGCGGCCCGCTCGCCGGTCACCGGGCAGGGCCCGGACTCCCAGGTCACCCCGGCGGGCAGGAGCACGCCGAAGCCGGTTCCGGCGGCGTCCGAGGGGCCGCGGTTGGTGACGGTGACCGTGAGGGTGCCGCGGTCGCCCGGTTCGAGGCGACCGGCGGGCGGGGTCACGGTGGCATCCAGCGTGGCGACGGCCGGACCCGTGCGGGCGAGGACCGGATCCACGCCGGCCGAGCCGTCGGCGCCGGCGACGGTCACTCCGGTGGCGGTCCAGGTCGTGCCGGGGGCCGTGGCGGCGATGGCGGCCACGGTCAGCCGGATCGTGCCGGTCTCGCCCGCGCCCACCGAGAATCCCTCGCAGCGCACCTCGGATCCGGCGGTCACGGCGCAGTCGGGTGACGTGACGGTCAGCCCGGGCGGCAACGCGCCGAGCGGCACGACGACGGTGAGGTCGTCCAGGTCGCCGTGCGTCGCCCGGACGGCCACGGTGGCCGTACCGGTGGATCCCGGGGTGACCGTCGCGGTGGTGGAGGTGACCGCGAGTTGCTGGGCGAAGGGCACCTCGAGGTAGATCGGCCCGATCGGCACGTCGCAGCCGCCCGCCGGGTCGAAGTCGAGGCAGCCGCCGGTCAGCGGGTCGAAGGGCGGCGTGGTGGCCGCGACGGTCAGCGGCACGGTCAGCTCGGGCGTCGAGGCCCCGGCGGCCAGGGCGGCGGTGCAGCTCAGGCGGGTGGCGCTCACGGGGGTGCAGGCGGCCGGGAGCGGGCCGCCGAAGCTGGTGCCGGCCGGCGCGTCGACCGTGAAGGCGGCCGCGGGCGCGTCGGACGGGCCGGCGTTGGTGGCCACGATCCGCAGGGCCGTGGTCTCGCCGGGCTCGACGGTGTTGTCCTCCGGGCCGGTCACCGTGGCGCCGAGCCCGGTGCGGGGAGCTCCGGCGCTCGCCAGCAGGGCGTCGAGGGTGATCTGCTCGCTGCCGTCGCTCACGGTGATGCCGGTGGCGGTCCAGCTCGCCGGGGGTACGACGTCCGCGCCGACCCGCACGCGCAACGTCACGTCGCCCGTACAGGTGAGGGTGGTGGGGGTTTCGGCGCAGCCGCTGCCCGTGACGGTGAAGCCGGCGGGCAGCTGCTGCTTCGGGACGGTGACCGTCAGCTCCGGCTCGGTCTGGGTCGAGGTGAGGCGGAGGGCGGCGGTCCCCTCGGTGCCGGGCGTGATCGTGGCGGGCGTGGCCGTGACGGTCAGGCGGCTCGCGAGGGGCGTCCGGAGCTCGATGGCGGGCAAGGCGCGGTCGCCGGGATCCCCGCACGTGGTGTTGGCATCCAGGCTGACGCAGCCGCCGGTGAGCGGGACCGCCGGGTCGGCCTGCGCAGGCACGGCGACCGCGAAGCTCAGCGTCCGCGTGGCGTCCGCGGCCAGGTCGAGCGCGCAGCGCGCGGTGGTGGGTGACAGCGACTCGCAGGGCGGCGGCAGGGCGCCGAGGGTGGTGCCGGCCGGGGCCACGACGACGACGGGCTGCCCGCGCGCGTCGGAGGGACCCTGGTTGCGCACGTCGACGGTCACGGTGGCGGTCTGGCCCGGCCGGACCGTACGCGCCGCCGGCCCGCTCGCCGTCGCGGTGAACGTGACCTGCGGGTCGGGCGTGACCAGTGTGCCGCTCGCTGTGCCCGTGGAGTCGCCGCTCGTGGCCGTGACCTCGGGCGCCCACGGTGTCGTGACGTCCGGGGCGAGGGTGACCGGCACGGTGACGGTCACGGCGCCCATGGCCGGGACGGTGACGCCGGTGCAGCGGATCCCGTCCGTGGTCGTGCAGGATCCACCGCCGCTCGTGGTGACCGTTCCGACGGTGTAGCCCGCCGGAGGCGCGGCCACGGTGATCGTCGTCCCGGTCGCGGGGATGATCCCGAGGTTGGCGACACGGATCCCGGCCGGGGCGGCCGGCCCGCCCGGCACGGCGGTGACCGGGGCGAGGCTGACGCCGCGGTCCAGGTTGACGTCGGGGTCGCTGACCGTCAGCAGGCGCCCCTGACCACTGATCGGGGTGCCGTTGAGCGTGGCGCTCAGCCCGGCGAGATCCCAGGTGGTGCCCGGCGGCGTGGTGGTCGTGGCGGCGATCCGGATGCTCACGGCCGTGGATCCGGCGCCGGGGACGGTCACGTTCGCGCAGGTGATGTCGGTGGCGGTCACCGTGCACGGCGTGCCGGCCGCGGAGGCGGAGGTGACGGACACGCCGGCGGGCCGGTTCCCGATCGGGATCCGGACGTCGGCGGTCGCGTCGGAGGGACCCTGGTTGGCGACGGTCACGGTGGTAGTCGCGGTCTTGCCCGCGGCCAGGTTCACCGGGGCCGGGGTGAGCGATCCGCCCGTACTGACCGGGGGCAGGGCCGTGGCCAGGGTGCCGGCGCCGCTGGTGGTGAGCTTGGTCCCGGTGACCTCGGCGATCGGGGTGCTGGTGGCGGTGATCGAGCCCGGGTCCGGCGCCCACGCGGCCGCGCCCGCCGCGCCGGGGGCCAGGCTCACCGGCAGGGACACCGTGGCGGAGCCGCCGCCCGGCACGGTGACACCGGTGCAGGTCACGTACGTGCTGCTCTTGGTGCAGGTCCCGCCGCCCGTCACGGTCGGGGGGCCGGCCGTCCAGCCGGCCGGAGGCGCGGGGACGCGAATGACCGTGTTCGGGGCGGCGATGTCCCCGGGATTGGCGACCGTGACCGTGGGCGTGCCGGAGGTGCCGGGGACGACGCCGGTGGGCGCGGTGGTGACGGCGCCGAGCTTGACGATGCCCGAGCAGGTGGCCTCGGCCAGGACGACCGAGCCGCTCGCCACGATGCTGAGCCCGCTGAGCAGGTCGAGGTCGAGCCCGCGGACCACGTAGTCGAGGCGGCCGGTCGCGGGGTCGTACGTGGCGGTGCGCTTGTCGAGGGTCGCGGTGAGCACGCCGGGCACGCCCAGCGAGAGGCCGATGCTGGGGTTGATCGTCTGCCCGAGCAGCGTGATGTTGGCGACGTCGACGTCGGTGGTGATGGCCGTGTCGGTCATCTCGCACGTGGCGGCGATCGCGTCGAGGCCGAGCGTGGTGCCGAGCAGGGTGAGCCCGGCGGTGTGGGCCTCGGCCCGGCCGCCCCCGTCGACCGGCCGGGCCGAGGTCGTCGTGGCGCCCACGGTGAGGATGCCCGCCACGTCGAGTGACAGCGTGCTCTGCGCGCTGGGCGGGGCGCCGGTGGTCCACGTGGACTGCTGCTCGGGCAGGTTGAGGCTGATCGGCAGCAGCCCGCCGAGCAGCCCGATGTAGATGCGCGCCCCGGACGCCGTCGTGGTGATCGTGCTGGCGGCCGCGAGCGCGGGCCGCGGCGGCGCGGCGAGGAGCACCAGCGCAACGGTCAGGAGGGCGACAGCGAACTGCCGGGCCCCGGGGGAGGCACGCACAGGCCGACACTAAGCACGGCCGAGCGAGGATATTTCGCTTTTGTGAAGGTTGGCCCTATCGGTCCCGGGGATGCAGGCGGCCGTGGAACGGGCAGGCGGGCAGGCCGGCCCGGGTCGCCTCCTCGCGGATCCGGCGCAGGGCGCGCCGCAGCAGCAGGTCGCCCCCGTCGGGCGGGCCGTCGAGCCGCATGGCCTCGGCCCGGGCGGCGCGGTCGCCGTCCGGCCCGGAATCGTCCGGAAGCCTCATCCTGCACGTCCCATCGCCGGTCTCCCCCGTCATACGGATCGTCCGGCCCGCACGGTTCAACGGGTCCCGACGACGCGGCCGCCGCGGATGTGACAGCCTCCGGCATCGATCTTCGTGAGCATCGGCACGCACCCGGGCGGGACTGGGCGTACCGGCGGAAACGTTGTTCCTGGTGAGAGATCAGGAGCGTGGACAATGTCGGAGAACAGGCATCGTGTGGTCATCGTCGGGGCGGGCTTCGGCGGTCTGTACGCCGCCCGGGCCCTGCGCAAGGCGCCGGTCGACGTCACCGTGATCAACGGGACGAACCACCACGTGTTCGAGCCGCTGATCTACCAGGTCGCCGCCGGGGTGCTCAGCCCGGGCGAGGTCGCCACCCCCGTCCGGTACGCCCTCCGCCGGCAACGCAACGCCGAGGTGCGCCTGGGCTGGGTCACCGGGGTCGACACCACGGCCCGGACGGTGACGGCGGCGGTCCCGGGCGGCGGGAGCTACCAGGTGCGATACGACACGCTGATTGTGGCCGCCGGGGCCACCGGCTCGTACTTCGGCCACGACGGCTACGCCGCGCACGCCCCCGGCCTGAAGAGCATCGGCGACGCCCTCGACATCCGGGCGCGCGTCTTCGGGGCCTTCGAGCGGGCCGAGCTCGACCCCGGGGCCGGGGCACCGGCCTTCGTCGTCGTGGGCGCCGGCCCGACCGGCGTCGAGCTGGCCGGTCAGATCGCCGAGATCAGCCGCCGGGCGCTGCGCGGCCAGTTCCGCCACTTCGACCCGGCCGACGCCCGGGTGATCCTGCTCGACGCCGCCGACCGGGTGCTGCCGACCTTCGCCCCGGCGACGTCGGCCAAGGCCGCCCGGCGGCTGCGCAAGCTCGGCGTGGACGTCCGCCTGGACACCCGGGTCGTCGACCTGGACGCGACCGGCGTCAAGGTGGATACGACCGCCGGCGCCGAGCACATCGACGCGACGACCAAGATCTGGGCCGCGGGCGTCGCCGGCACCAGCCTGGCCCGCCGGCTGGCCGAGGACACCGGCGCCCCGACCGATCGGGCCGGGCGCATCCTGGTGGATCCCGACCTGACCGTCCCGGGACACCCGGAGATCTTCGTCCTCGGCGAGGCCATGAGCCGCGACGGGCTGCCGGGCGTCGCCCAGGTGGCCATGCAGGGCGGCACGTACGCGGGCCGCACCATCACCCGCCGCCTGACCGGCCGGCCGAACGGCAAACCCTTCCACTACTTCGACAAGGGCAACATGGCCGCGGTGTCGCGCTACTTCGCCGTGGCCGACATCGGCCCGCTGCACCTCGGTGGCTTCGTCGGCTGGCTGGCCTGGCTCGGCGTCCACCTGTTCTACCTGCGGGGCCGGCGCAACAAGGCCACCGTCGCTTTCCGTCAGCTCGTCAGCTTCGTCGGCCGCGACCGCTCGGAGAGCGCGGTGTAGGGGTGGTGCTGGCGCTACTTCGGATCCGGCAGGTGGCCGTATCGATCCGGCGCACCGGGTCGCCGAGGCTGAAAAGGTCCGCATCGGTCGACCCGAGGAGCCGTCGTGAACCTGTCCGCCACACTCGCCGCCGTTGTCCTGCTGGGCGGAGCGCCCACCGCCGCGTCGGCGGGACCGCCTGATCCCGTACGACAAGAGCTGCACCAGCTCGTCACCGCCGACGGCTTCCCGGCCGCGCTCGCCGCGGTCGAGAGCCGGAGCGGGCGCACGCGGAACCTGGCCGCCGGGGTAGCGGACACCGCCACCGGCCGCCCGGCCCCGGTCGACGGGCAGGTGCGCATCGGCAGCAACACCAAGCCGTTCGTCGCCGTGGTGGTGCTGCAGCTGGTCGCCGAGGGCAAGGTCGCCCTGGACGAGCCGGTCGAGACCTATCTGCCCGGACTCGTGCGCGGCGACGGGATCGACGGGCGGCGGATCACCGTACGGCAGCTGCTGCAGCACCAGAGCGGCCTGCCCAACTACACGGAGTTCCTGCCGCTCGACGACCCGGCGCTGCTGCACACCTATTTCGAGCCGCGCGAGCTGCTCGATCTGGCGCTGGCGCATCCGGCCGACTTCGCGCCGGGCACCCAGTGGGCGTACAGCAACACCAACTACGTCGTCGCGGGCCTGCTGGTGCAGAAGGTGACCGGACGGCCGCTCGCCGAGCAGATCACCACGCGGATCGTCGGCAAGCTGGGGCTGCGGCACACGTACTTCCCGCCGGTCGGTGAGCAGCGCATCCGGGAGCGGCACCCGCACGGCTACCAGGGGACGGCCGACGTCTCGGACCTCGACCCGTCGTGGGGCTGGGCGGCCGGCCAGATGGTCGCCACGCCGTCGGATCTCAACGCGTTCTTCGGCGCGTTGCTCGACGGCAAGCTGCTGCCGCCCGCGCAGCTGGCCGAGATGAAGCGTACGGTCCCGGCCGCGATGTGGCCCGGCGCCCGCTACGGCCTGGGCCTGGTCAGCACGCCGCTGAGCTGCGGCGGCCTGGCGTGGGGCCACGGCGGCGACATCCCGGGGTACGAGACCCGCAACGCCGCGACCGAGGACGGCCGGGCGGCCACCGTGGCCGTGACCATGGTGCCGGAGTCCGAGGAGGCCGAGGCCCACGTCCGCCGGGCCGTGGACACAGCCTTGTGCGGTTAGGGCACGATCACCGTCGTCCCGGCCGGGAACGGTCCGGCCAGGGCGGCGGGCGCCTCGTCCAGGCCGATCCGGCGGGTGACGAGCTCGGCGGGCCGCAACAGGCCGCGTTCGACCAGGCCCAGCATCCGCTCGTACGCGTGAGCGGGCATCCCGTGGCTGCCCACGATCTCCAGCTCGAAGGCGATCACGAGCTCCATCGGCACGGCCGGGCGCCCCTGGGCGGCGGGGAGCAGCCCGACCTGCACGTGGCGGCCCCGGCGGCGCAGTGACTCGATCGACCCGGTCATCGTGGCGGCGCTGCCCAGCGCGTCCAGCGAGACGTGGGCGCCCCCGCCGGTCACCTCCCGGACGACGGACGGCACGTCGACGGTCGTGGCGTCCACGGTCACCTCGGCGCCGAACCGTTTCGCCAGCTCCAGCGCCTCCGGGGCGACGTCCACGGCGACCACCCGGGCCCCGGCGGCAGCGCCGATCATCACCGCCGACAAGCCGACGCCGCCGCAACCGTGGACGGCCAGCCAGTCGCCGGGCCGCACGCGCCCCTGGTCGGCCACGGCCCGGAACGCCGTCGCGAACCGGCAGCCCAGACCGGCCGCCGCGACGAAATCGAGGGCGGCCGGGAGGCGTACCAGATTGGTGTCGGCGTGCCGGACGACCACCCGGTCGGCGAAGGATCCCCAGTGCGTGAAGCCTGGCTGCTCCTGCCGGTGGCAGACCTGCTGGTCGCCGGCGAGGCAGGCCGGGCAGGTGCCGCAGGCGCACACGAACGGCGTGGTGACGCGGTCCCCGGCCTGCCAGCGCGTCACGCCGGCACCGACCGCCGTGACAACCCCGGCGAGCTCGTGCCCCGGGACATGCGGCAGGCGGATGTCGGGGTCGTGGCCCTGCCAGCCGTGCCAGTCGCTGCGGCACAGGCCGGTCGCGCGGACCTCGACGACCACCCCACCGGCGGGCGGCTCGGGCTCGGGCACCTCGGCCAGGCGGACCGGCCCGCCGAAACTGTCGAAGATCACTGCTCGCATATCGCTTCCCCCCTGCGCCTGTCATTCATTACTGTCGATCCCCATGAAGCGGGCGCTGCTAGCTGTCCTGATTCTCCTGGCCGGCTGCGGATCCAGCGGCGGCGACGACGCGACCCTGGACACAATCGTCTACCTCACCGGCGTGGGCGTGCAGGGCCGGGAGGCCTACGTCCAGGTCGCCATCGACCAGGGCTGGTTCCGCGAGGCCGGCTTCGACGTCGAGATCCGGCCCGGCAACGGTACGGGTCAGAACCTCCAGCTGCTCCAGGGCGGGCGGGCCGACTTCGCCGCCGTGGACGTGGCGGCCGCGCTCATCGAGTACGGCAAGGGCACCTTCACCGACTTCCGCATCGTCAGCGCCGTGCACCAGAAGACGCTCGCCTGCCTCATGGCGCTCGACGGCAGCGGCATCACGAAGCCCGCCGACCTCAAGGGCAAGCGCGTCGCCTACATCCCCGGCGGTGTGGTCCGCGTGCTCTACGAACCGTATGCCGAACTCGCCGGCGCGGATCCGAACGGCGTCCGATGGGTCACCATGCCCGCCCAGCAGATGGCGCAGGGCCTCGCCGCGGGCAGCATCGACGCCGCCACCCAGTTCGTCGTGGGCCGGCCCGGGGTCGAGGCCGCGGCGAAGGGCCGCTCCGCGGTGGTCCTGCCCTACGCCGACATCCTGCCCGACCTGTACGGCAACGGCCTCGCCGTCACCCGGAAAGCCACCGAGGATCCCGAGCGCATCCGCCGCTTCACCGCCGTGATGCTGCGTGGCCTCGAGTACGCCGTCGACCACCCCGCCGAGGCCGGCGCCACGCTCGCCAAGCACCAGAGCACCCAGCCCGCCGCCGTCGCCGCGAAGGAACTCGAGCTCATGCGCCCGTACGTCCGCCCGCTCGGCTCCTTCGACCAGGCGAAAGTGGACCGGGGCGTCGCCGTCATGCAGTCGGCCGGAGCCGTGCCCGCCGGATTCGACGCCGGGCAGGTCATCGCGTACGACCTCGCCCCCAAGGGATGATCCGCCTGGCCGGCGGCGCGGCCCTGATCCTGGCCTGGTGGCTCACCGTCGTGGCGCTGCGCATCGAGTCCTACCTGGTGCCGGCGCCCCCGGCCGTCGTCGGCGCCTTCCGCCGCCACCCCGGCGACCTGCTGTCCGCCGCCGGGGTCACGCTGTGGGAAACGGTGCAGGGCTTCGCCCTCGCCGCGGCGGCCGGCATCCTGCTGGGCACCGCGCTCGCCGCCTCCGACTGGGTGGCCCGCGCGATGTATCCAGCCCTAGTGGCTCTGAATGCCGTACCCAAGCTGGCCTTCGCCCCGTTGCTGCTGGTCTGGCTGGGCTTCGGCGCGGGCCCCAAGGTCGTCCTGGCCGCCCTCATGGCCTTCTTCCCGATCGTGCTGGCCACCGCCACCGGCCTCGGCACCACCCCCGCCGACCTGGTCGAGCTGGCCCGCTCCCTCACCGCCTCGCGGCTGCAGACCTTCTGGCGCGTACGCGGCCCGGCCGCCCTCCCCCACATCTTCGTCGGCCTGAAGACGGCCATGCCCCTGGCCGTGATCGGCGCCCTGGTCGGCGAACTCTTCGGCGCCACGGCCGGCCTGGGCTTCCTCATCCAGAACGCGGGCGCCGACACGGCCCTCGCCTTCGCCGCCATCACCTTGCTGGCGGCCCTGAGCATCGCCCTCTTCTCCCTCCTGGTCGCCATCGAACACCGCCTCGCCCCCTGGGTCCGCCACACCACCGCGTGACGTCCCCGGTGTCGGATATCAGCGTCCAACACATTGATCTGCAACGCTATGGCTGGATGAGGTCATGCAGCCGATGTGGGCAGCCCTCGCCGCGGTTGGTTCGGTGACTCTCACGATCCTGGTCGTCGCAGTGTTCGTCAGGATCAGACATCGCAAGGATCCACAGGCCGGCACGACGCTGCCCGGGGTCGTCATCGCGCTCCTGACTCTCGGCTCGTCGACCTTCATCAGCCTGCTGGCGCTGAAGCCGGACGAGCGGACACCCCCGCCCGCGCCCGCCGTCGTCGGCCAGGGGAAGTTCGACATCCGCGCCGGCGGCAACGCGTGCATCGACACGTCCAGCACTTCCTTCGCCATGGTCGGATGCAACAACAAGCCCGCACAGGCGTTCACCATGATCGCCGCCGGTGGACCCGCTCAGGCCAAGGTGCGACTCGAGGGCACGAACAGCTGCATGGCGGCTCTGACGGCGGACACCGTCGGTTCGATCTCGTGCGACGACGCCCACGCCTGGCACTTCGACAACCTCAGCTCCGCGCAGCCGGGCTTCACGCCCTGGAAGCTCCGATATGACGGCCCGCCCGCCGGACGCTGCCTCGCTGTGCGGCGCGATGAGACCGGTCCGATCATGGCGGAATGCTCGGATGACCCGGACACGGTGTTTCACACCCAACAGTGGTGGATCCGCTTCTCATGAGGCGACGACTCACGAGATGCCGTCCGAGTCGAGTTCCCACCCAGGCCGACCGGCATCCTCCGACAGCCGATCGGCACCCCCGACGGCCGATCGGCGCCCCCGACGGCCGGTCAGCACCCCCGACGACTGGTCGACACCCCGGACGGCCGGTCGGCGCTCCCGACGGCCGGTCGACACCCCGGACGGCCGATCGGCGCTCCCGACGGCCGGTCAGCATCCCGGACGGCCGGCATCTCACGACGGCAACCGCACGAAAGCATCGACGAACGCCGTACCGCCGAAGGACCCCCGCAGGGTAGTCTGAGGGCTCGCCAGGTCTGCAGAAGGCCGGTCAGCGATGGACGATCAGCAGCAGCGAGCCCTGCGAGACATCGAACACGACCTCACCCGCGCCGATCCCGCGTTCGCCGCCCGGATGCGCGGCCCGCGCCCCTTCCCCACGCTGTCCATCCTCTGCGCCCTCACCTACATCGTGGTCCCCGTCGAAGCAGTCCTCTTCGGCACCCGCGCCGCCGTCGTCACCCTGGCCCTGGTCTCCAACATCATCGTCATCATCCTGGTCCACCGCCACCGCCACCGCCCGTAACACCGCAGCCACCGCCGCCCACCGCACGACGCCCCACCACGCCACCCGCGACACGACGCCCCACCACGTCTCACCGCGCAAGCGCCACCGCCCACCGCACCGCACCTCAAAAGCGCGGCCACCCACCGCACCGCGCCTCAGCGGGGAATGGCCCCGTCCACGGGCAGAATCGGGGCGTCGACCTCGACAGTCTCCGGATACTTGAGGCCCGTACCCGTGTTGAGCACCACCACCCGCTCCCCCGCGCCGATCCACCCGGCCGACCGCAAGTCGCGCGCCGCCGCCAGGCAGGCCGCTCCCTCCGGGCAGATGAAGGTCCCCTCGTCCGCGGCCACCCGCCGCTGCTCGGCCAGCAGATCCGCGTCACTGACCGCGACCGCCGTGCCGGCCGTCTCCCGCACCGCCCGCAACACCAGGAAGTCGCCGAGCGCCTTCGGCACCGTGATCCCGAAGGCCACCGTCCGCGCGTCCGGGAACGGCTCGCTCACGTCGGCCCCCTCCTGGAACGCCTTCACGATCGGCGCACACCCCTCCGCCTGCACGGCGACCAGCCGCGGCAACCGGTTGCCGATCCAGCCGAGCTCCCGCAGCTCCAGCAGCGCCTTCCAGATCCCGATCAGCCCGACGCCACCGCCGGCCGGATAGAGGATGACGTCCGGCACCTCCCACCCGAGCTGCTCGGCGATCTCGTAGCCCATCGTCTTCTTGCCCTCGAGCCGATAGGGCTCCTTGAGCGTCGACACCTCCTGCCAGCCCGGCCGCTCCCGCACGGCCGCCGCGACCAGCCGCCCAGCGTCCCCGATCAGCCCGTCCACCAGAAAGAGCTCGCCGCCCGCGACAGCCACCTCCTTGCGGGTGATCTCCGGCGCCCCGACCGGCATCGCGATCAAACTCGGCAGCCCCGCCCGCGCCGCATAGAGCGCCCAGGCCGCCCCCGCGTTCCCGTTCGTCGGCATGGCCACCCCCTGCACGCCCAGTTCTTTGGCACGCGACACCCCCACCGCGGCCCCGCGCGCCTTGAACGTGCCGGTCGGCACCAGCCCCTCGTCCTTCAGAAGCAGCTGAGGTACGCCGATCCGAGCCCCGTAACGCGGCAATGGCACCAATGGCGTCATGACCTCTCCGAGCGAGACGACACTCTCCGGCGACCCCACGGGCAGCATCTCGTGGTAGCGCCACATCGACGCCGGACGCCCCGCCAGCGCCTCCTTGCTGAACGTCTTCGCCGCCAGCTCCACGTCGTACCGAGCAAGCAACGGCACCCCCGCAGCACTCACCCCCTGCACCACACCGGCGTCGTAGGGCTCACCGGTCCGCGAGCACTCCAGATGACTGAGAGCCGAGTACGTCATGATCACCACCCTACGTCTCCAACAAGCCGCACAGAACCGCCGCAGTCGGGCAAAGGCGCCCTCGCCCTGCCGATCCGCGGGGCCACCTCCAGGGGCACCCCGACTGCATCTGCGCTTTCATCGGCACGTGCCGACTCGCGCATCACGTTAGCCCCCCATCATCGGCTTTGGCAAAACGTCATGTTTGCTTTCATCAACCATTCTTCGGCGACAGCGTGACGGCCGTTACTTTTTCTTTTTTGGCACACCGGATCGTCAATTTGATGCGACATCGCGGGCCACCCGGGAGCACAATCTTCGGCATGGGACAGCTGGCACTATTCAGCCGGGCGCAGCTGGCCGGGATGCGCGATCGCACCCGGTCGCCACGCCGGTGCCCGCTGCACGAGCAGTTCCGGCGCGAGCACCAGGAGCGGCGCGACTGGGGCAAGTTCCGGCTGCACACCCGCCGGCAGGCCGAGCAGCGCGCTCGCCGCGAGGGTTACTGGGCGCCCGGCGCGAGCGGCCCCGGCGGAGTGCTCCCCGCCCCACCGACGCGCCCCCGGCCCCGGCCGCTCCCCGCACCGTGGCCCACCACGCCGCCCACCTCACCCGCGTCGTCACCCGTCCCAGCCGCGCCGCAGCCCGCCACGCCGCGCATCCCAGCCACACCGCAGCCCGCCGCAATCGCACGACCATGCCCCTCTCCTACACGCCGTGCGTCGACGGATTTTCCACCACGCCACCAGCGCCACACCAGTGATCACTTCAACCTCACTACCGGCGCCACGCCCTCGGTCGATTCGCTCTCACCCGCCGGTCGCCCCTTCTTGCCGTCGGCCGCCACCGCACGAGAGCCGTCGGCCGCTACCGCACGAGGGCCGTCGACCGTTACCGCGCGAAGGCCGTCGGCCGCCGCACGAAGGCCGTCGGAAAGCTGGCCGCCGCGGACGCTTCTCCTCCCGTTCGCGGGCAGACCGGAACGCGGTGCCGCGCCTCGGTCAGCCCGGATCGTCACCGCGGACCGTCGAGCGGGCCGGATCGCGCTGCGCACCATCGGTGCGGATAGGCCAGGACATGCTGGCGCGCAATCGGCCCACTGCGTCGACGACAATCGACGACCGGACATTCCGCAGGGCTGGCCGGGAAGACGACGCCAGTTCTTTCAGTTGCGCGGCTCCGGACTTGCACTTCCGGCGACTTCACACGGGAGGCGGCCACCTCAAGCATTGACAGCCTTACACTACAAATTGTCAACCGGTAAGGACGGCGGGGTAAACCGTCGGATGTCATGCGAGCGTGTTGATAGGCCACAGGGTCTGCGACGAAATGGTTGCGTTCAGGGCTGCGCATGGCACTGCTCATTGCCGCCTGCGGCGTTGGCATTGTCGCGCGGTTGCCACACCATTACGCACACCGGCCGGGCCGTGGACGGCGAGAGCCAGGGCAACTCGACGGCTCGGTGGCCAGGTCGAGGTCCGTCCCACGATCACGGGGTGACGGGTGTGGCGCACCGGGGACGGCGAAAGTGCGGTGGGTTGACAACCTTCGCCAGCCGCTCTCGCCCCGCCGTGACCGCCTCCGCCACTGGCGAGGTGACAAACCCCGCCGCCCGCTCGC
>NZ_JAUZQD010000028.1 GCF_030709675.1 Symbioplanes lichenis | reverse complement strand
GGTGAACGTGAGCACCTCGGCGGCGGTCATGCCCGGGACGAAGGACCTGTTTCCGGAGACCAGCTTGATCCACCGGCCCGTACCGTCGAACAAGCCGTCGGACGGCAGCTTGCCGGAGCCGTCGATCTCCGATGCGGGGCTGTCGCCGGTCACCTTGGCGACGTAGAGCGTGCCCGACTCGAGCAGCGTCAGGTTGTGCTTGCGGTCCCCGGGCCGGTGACGCTTGTCAGAGACGAACTTGTAGAGGTAGTCGAAGCGCTCGTCGTCGCCCATGTAGGCCACGACGTTGCCCTTCTTGGACACGATCACGTTGGCGCCCTCGTGCTTGAAGCGGCCCATAGCCGTGTGCTTGCGCGGCCGGGCGCCGGGCTCGTAGGGGTCGACCTCGACGATCCAGCCGAAGCGGTGCGCCTCGTTCGGGTGCTTCGCGAGGTCCCAGCGCTCCTGCACCCGGTCCCACCGGCGCGAACCGTCCGGGACGCGCTGCGTCGTCGAGATCCCGTAGCGGGCGTACCGCGGCTTCAGGTCGGCGGGGACCGAGTCGCCGCCTACGAAGTACTGGTTGAAGTTCTCCTCGCCGGACAGCACTGTGCCCCAGGGCGTGACGCCGCCCGAGCAGTTGTTGAGCGTACCGACGGGGGTGGTGCCGCCCGGATCCGCGGCCGTCCGCACCCAGGACGACCCGGCAGCGGGCCCGGTGAACCGGAACGGCGTCGCCAGCGTGGTGATCCGCTTGTTGTAGGGCAGGCGCCGGCTCCGGACAGGACGCCATTTCCCCGTACGCCCGGCGCGCTCGATCTCCACGACCGACATCCCGTGCGCGGCGAGCGTCACCCGCACCTGCTCTTCGCTCAGCGCGCCGAGCCCGGTGAAGCCGGGGAACATGAGCTCCTCGTTGGTGTACTCGTGGTTGGCCACGAGCAGCGCCCGGGTCCCGTCGCGGCCCAGCGGGAGCACGCCGAGGAAGTCGTTGTTGTAGCCGAACTGGGCGGCCTGGCGCTCGGCGGTCTGCCGGTGAAGATCGAGCCCGGGCGCCCCGGGCAGGATCGGGTCGCCCCACCGGATGACCACGGCGGAGTCATAGCCGTTCGGCACGATGAACGTGTCGAGCGTGTTCGGCGGGATCGGCTTGAAGGTGAGCGCCCCGGCGGGTCTCGTCGCCGTCGCCGGCGCGGCTGCCGCAGCATCTTCCACACCGACTCCCAGGACCAGCGCGCCGGCCGCTCCCGCCGCTATGACCCCGCGCCGGGTCACACCCTCCCGCACGACGTCGCCGAGGTAGTCGTTGCCGGACTGGTTGGGCACCGGATGATCGCAGGCGTTCCCGCACCGGTAGAGGCAGGTCATCGGATCTCGCCCCCGGCCGGGCCCGAGCAGCGGAAGCAGACGCGGTCGATCGGACATGACGCACCTCCCGGCAGACGCCACCGGCCGCGCACGCTCACCGGTGAACCCTCGCGTAACCGGAGGTTAACAGAAAGCGACGCCCGTCCATACGTCCTCGGATCAGGCGGAGGCGGGCTCCCGGTCGTGGTCGGGGCGGCGGGCGCGGTCGCGGCGTTCGGTGCGGATGTCGATCAGGGCGGCGACCAGGGCGACGACGACCAGGGCGATCGTGACGAGGAGGGCGGTGCGGAAGGCGAGGGACCAGTGGCCGCCGTTGGAGGAGAGGCGGTTGAAGAAGATCGAGCCGACGACGGCGATGCCGAGGGCGGTGCCGATGCGCTGGCCGGTCTGGAGGACGGCGCCCGCGCTGCCGGCTCGGCGGACGGGGACCTCGGCCAGGGTGAGGGTCTGGTTGGGGCTGATGACCAGGCCGCTGCCGGCGCCGGCGACGAGGAGGGGGAGGGCCGCGGCCCAGCCGGCGCCGTGGCCGGGGACGAAGTGGAGGGCCAGGAGGACGGCGAGCAGGCCCACGGTGACCAGGGAGAGGCCGATAACGACCAGGGGGCGGCCGAAGCGGTTGACGATGCGGCCGCCGAGGGCCGCGGAGACGGCGGAGCCGATGGCGAAGGGGGTCAGGGACACGCCGGCGAGGAGGGCGCTGTAGCCCAGGCCGCTCTGCAGGTACAGCGTGTAGATGAAGAAGATCGTGGTGAAGCCGGCGAAGTAGAGCAGGCCGATGAGGGCGCCGAGGCCGTACGAGTGAACCTTGAAGAGGCCGAGGTCGACCACCGGGGTCTCGCCGCGGGCCGCGAAGCGGCGCTCCCACCACACGAAGCCGGCCAGGACGAGGACGGCGGCGACGGTGAGGAGCCACTTGGCCGGGCTCTTCCACTCGCGCTCCTGGACCAGGGGGAGCAGCAGGAGCAGGACGCCGAGGCCGAGCAGGACGACGCCGACCGGGTCGAGGCTCTCGTTGCGCTTGCGCTCGTCCGACGCGGGCGTCGGGATCCACATGCGGCCGAGGATGATGGCGGCGATGCCGATCGGCAGGTTGATGAAGAAGATCCAGCGCCAGCCGGTCGAGGCACCGAGCAGCTGGATGAGCAGGCCGCCGAGCAGCGGGCCGACGGCGGTGGAGACGCCGACCGTGGCGCCGAAGAGGCCGAAGGGCTTGCCGCGCTCCTCGGGCTTGAAGAGCTGCTGGATCAGGCCGGAGACCTGGGGCGTGACCACGCCGGCGGCGGCGCCCTGGACCAGGCGGGCGACGACCAGCCAGAGGGCGCTGGTGGCGAAGCCCGCCGCGGCGCTGGCCAGCACGAAGCCGGCCAGGCCGACGATGAAGACGGTGCGCCGGCCGCGGGCGTCGCCGAAGCGGCCCGCGGGGACCAGCATGAGGCCGAAGGTCAGCGCGTAACCGGACAGGACCCACTGCAGCTCGCCCGGGCTCAGGTGCAGGTCGGACTGGATCGAGGGCAGGGCGACGTTGACGATGCTGACGTCGAGCAGGGTCATGAATCCGGCGACGAGGGCTACCGTCATCGCCTTCCAGCGGTTCTCCACCGGCCCGTTGTGCCCCGCCGGGCCGGTGGGAAACCCGTGATCAGCGATACAGGAACGGTGGGCGCCGCGGAAAGGTCAGCGATACAGGAACGTGGCGAGAGCCCCGGCCGGGAGCTCGTACGAGAAGGAACGCTTGCCGACCGCGACCGCGAACGGCCGCGGGGTGTCGCCGGGGTTGTTGACGACCAGCGCCGTCGAGCCGTCCGGGTTGCGGAAGGCGACGCTGTCGGTGGAGCTGCTGGCGATGCGCACCGCGCCGGGCCGGACGAACTTGCTCAGGTGCCCGATCGTGAAGTACTCGGCGTTGCGGGTGACGCTGCCGTCGGGCTGTACGGTGACCAGGCCGGTGCAGGTGCCGCAGCCGCCCAGGTGCGGGCCGCCGGTGCTGTCCAGGGCCAGGTTCCAGGTGACCAGCGACTTGGCCCACTCGCGGGTCGTGCCGATGGTCAATGTCCGCGCGTGCCAGCGCAGCGTGTCGTTGAAGAACTGCGTCGGAGTGTCGTCCGCGCCGTGCGAGCCGGAGCACTCGGTGAACCAGATGCCCTTGTCCGGGAAGGCGGCGTGCAGCGCGCTCTGCGCGGAGGGATCACCCGAATAGCAGTGGTACGCCGTCCCGGCCAGCCACTTCCCGGCGGGCGAGGCGAGCAGCCGGTACGGATAGTCCGTCTCCGGATCCTCGCCCGGCGGCGTGGTGCCGACGTCGCCGGGGTGCGTGCTCCAGTTGTGGTCGTAGCCCAGGATCTTGGTGCGCGGGCTCGCCTTCCGGAGCAGCGGCCCGAGCGCCGTGATCACCTTGGCGGCCTGCGCGACGGGCAGGGCCGTGCCCGGATAGCCGCCGTCGTGCCGGTTCTGCGGTTCGTTCTGCACGGTCAGGTAGTCGATCGGCACCCCGGCCCGCGCGTACGCCTGCACGTACTTGACCAGGTATCGCGCGTACGCGTCGTAGATCTTCGGGTCGTCCTTGAGGTGGCCGCCGAGCAGGGAATCGGTCGTCTTCATCCAGGCGGGCGGGCTCCACGGCGTACCCATGACCGTGATCCGGGGGTTGAGACGGCGGGCCTGGCGCAGCAGCGGGAGGATCTGCCGCTCGTCGCGGGCGATGCTGAAGTGGCGCAGCGCGAAGTCGGTCTGCCCGGCCGGCACGTCGTCGTAGGTGTAGTGGCTCGCGGTGGCCGTGAAGTCGGACGAGCCGATCGGCTGGCGCAGGAAGCTGACGCCGATGCCGGCGCGCGGGTCGAAGAGCGAGCGCATCGCCTTGTCGCGGGCGGCGGGGGTGAGCCGGTGCAGGACGCTCGCGGCGGAGTCGGTGAGCGACGCGCCGAAGCCGTCCATGCTCTGGTAGCGCACGGCCGGGTCGACCGTGATCGTGGTCAGGTCGCTGCCGCCGCGGGTGAAGGCGACCGGCGCCCGCTCGTGCAGCAGTTCGGCCTGGTCGGGGGTGGTCACCCAGACGCGCACCGGCGGGCTCGACGCCTGGGCCGGGCTTCCCGTCATGAGCAGGACGCCCGCCGTGACGGCCGCGCCCCAAGCTCGCAATCGCATCGCCGCTCCCTGAAACAAGTGAAACATTGGTCGTGTACGGTATCGACAGGAAACAATCCCGTAACGCCGAAGTCAACCGCTCGAGGGTGCCGGGTGTGAAACAACGAGATGTAACAGTGCGCGAGGTCGCGGCGGCGACGGGCGTGTCGATCGCGACCGTGTCCCGGGTGCTCAACGGCCGGGGCAACGTGGCGGCGCCCACCCGCGAACGCGTCGAGCGGGCCCTGCAGGCGCTCGGCGGCACGGCACCTCGGCCGCGTGCCGCGCAGCGTCCGCTCACCGGGCCGGTGCTGCTGCGGTGCCCGTACCTGCTGACTGACTATTTCGGGATCATTGTGTCCGCGATGGCCGAGTCTCTCGACCGGCACGAGCGCCCGGTGCTGCTCGACGCGGGGGAGGCGGCCCAGCAACACTCGGTCGTGGACCGGCTCGCCCACCGCTCCGGGATCGCGGGCGCCCTGCTCGTCCTGCCGCCCGAGCCCGCCGCCGAGCTGGCCGCCCTGCGCCGCAGCCGGTTCCCGTTCGTCATCGTCGACCCGCGCGAGCCCGCCCCGCGCGACATCCCGGCCGTCTCCGCCGCTCATGCTGCCGGCGCCCGCGCGCTCACCGCGCACCTGACCGCCCTCGGGCACCGGCGCATCGGGGTGGTGGCCGGCCCCGACGAGTGGCTGGCCAGCGACGCGCGGCTGGCCGGGCACACCGCCGCGCTCGCCGACGCCGGGGTGCTGCCCGACCCGGGGCTCGTCCGGCACGTCGAGCCGACCGTGGCGTGGGGCCGGCGGGCGGCGGGGGAGCTGCTCGACCGGCCCGGCCCGCCGACGGCGATCATCGGCTTCAACGACAAGGCGGCCGTGGGCGCGTTGCAAGCGGCGGCTGCCCGTGGTCTCCGTGTCCCGTCCGATCTGTCCATAGCCGGCTTCGACGACATCGACCTGAGCCGGGCGACGAGCCCCACCCTCACGACCGTCCGGCAACCGCTGGCCGAGCTGGGCCGGATGGCGGTGTCGCTGCTGGTCCGGGTCCTCGACCGGCACGCGCTCGAGGCGCTGCACGTCGAGCTGGCCACCGAGCTCGTAGTGCGCGACTCGACCGCTAGGGTGCGGTCATGACAACGTTTGCGGTGGTCGGGGCGGCGTGGCGGGCCGAGATGTTCTGGCGGGTGGCGGCGGGCCTCGACGACGTACGGTGCGTGGGCGCAATCGTCCGCACCCCGCGCGACCTGCCCGTGCCCACCTATGGCTCGCTGGCCGAGTGCGTCGAGCAGGCGCGGCCCGACTTCGTGGTGACGGCGGTCCCGTGGGCGGTCAACCCGGGCGTGATCACCGAGGCGGCCGAGCGCGGGCTGCCCGTGCTGGCCGAGACGCCGCCCGCGCCGGACGAGGCCGGGCTCCGCGCGCTCTGGTCGGCGGTCGGGGCGTCCGGGCTGGTGCAGGTGGCGGAGCAATACCTGCTGGTCCCGGCCCATGCGGCCCGGCTCGCGGCGGTGCGCGCCGGCGTCATCGGCACGCCCACCCAGGCGCAGGTGTCGTCGACGCACACCTACCACGCCGTGTCGATGATCCGCGGCCTGATCGGCGCCGGCCGCGGCCCGGTGACCGTCCGCGCGACGCGCACCACGGCGCCGCTGGTCGACCCGCTGACCCGCGACGGCTGGACGGACGACCCGGCCGAGAAGCCGGCCGTCACGACCATCGCCACGCTCGACTTCGGCGGCGGCCTGTCGGGGCTCTACGACTTCACCGACAACCAGTGGCACAACCAGCTGCGCTTCCGGCGGCTCCTGGTGCGCGGCAGCCACGGCGAGCTGCGCGACGACGAGGTGGTGCGGCTCACCGCCCCGCGCACGATCGTGCGGACCCCGCTGGTACGCCGGCAGACCGGGTACGACCTCGACCTCGACGGCTTCGACACCGACACGATCACGCTCGGCGACCAGGTGCTGTTCCGGAACCCGTACCCGGGGCGGCGCTGGAGCGACGAGGAGATCGCGATCGGCACCCTGCTGGACGCCACCGCGGCCTGGGTGCGAGGCGACGGGCCGGCGCCCTACCCGCTGGCGGAGGGCGCGCAGGACCACCTGATCGGCCTGGCGATCGACCGGGCCGCGGAGACCGGCGAGGCCGTGACCACGCCGAGCATTTTCTGAATACGCGTCACCGCCCGGTCCCGCCGCGTCCCCGCGACCTGGCTGCCGCGGCGCGGATCTGCCGCGCGCATCCGGGCTGACCTGCCGTCCCCGGCCCGGCACGCCCCCGGTGGGCCGGCGCCGGGCCGTCATGCCCCGGCTGCATGCCGACGTGCGATCCAGGTCTTGGACGCGGGCGGCGGGCCGTTGATGTCATGTCCGGCATGGACATCCCTGATCAGACCGGCCGGACCGTCGTCGTCACCGGCGGCAGCAGCGGCATCGGCCGGGCCGCTGCGACCGCCCTGGCCGCGAAAGGCGCCCGCGTCATCCTCGCCGTCCGCGACCAGGCCCGGGGCCGCGCGGCCGCCGCCGGGATGCCCGGGCGCGCCGAGTCCCGCCCGCTCGACCTCGGATCACTCGCCTCGGTCCGCGCCTTCGCCGCCACCCTGGACGAGCCCATCGACTGCCTGATCAACAACGCCGGCGCCATGAGCAGCACCCTGCGCCGCACGGCCGACGGCTTCGAGAGCCAGTTCGGCGTCAACCACCTCGGCCACTTCGCCCTGACGACCCTGCTCCGCGACCGCATCACCCGGCGGGTCGTCACCGTGACGTCGGCCGGCTACCGCGCGGCGCACATCGACTTCGAGGACCTGCAGTGGGAGCGGCGCCCCTACCGGCCGTTCGGCGCCTACGGCCAGAGCAAACTGGCCAACCTCCTCTTCACCCGCGAACTCCAGCGCCGCCTGACCGCGGCCGGATCACCGGTGCTGGCTACGGCGGCGCACCCCGGCTGGGCGGCGACCGGGTTCACCATGACCACGGGGCGGGCGGTGGTCGACCGTACGCTCGCTCTGGGCACGCGCCTGCTGGCCCAGAACGCGGAGGGCGGGGCCCGCCCGACCCTGCTGGCCGCCGTGGGCGACGTTCCCGGCGGCAGCCTCTCCGGCCCCAGCCGCTTCGGGGTCCGCGGGCCGGCCGCCCCGGAGACCCTCACCGGTCCCGCCCTCGACACCGCCGCCGCCCGCCGCCTCTGGGAGGTCTCCGAGCACCTCACGGCATAGCTCGCGCGGCGGGCGGCAGCGCGGCTTCGACCAGGTCGGCGGCCCGGGCGGCGCCGGCGGTGGCCTCGATGGTGTGTTTTGACGGGCGGCGGCGGGTCTGGCAATCTTGCGGGCAGCCGGGGTGAGCACGCTCCGGCCCGGTGCACGAGGGACTGACGCCTGTGATCACGGCGCGCCGAGAGGCCGCCTGAGCGTCCGCCGCTGACCATGCGCGCGCGGATGTCCGTAATCCAGGCGGCTCTGTGTCCTTTCTCGTCACCCCTTGTCTGGAGCTCATTGTGTCCCTGGATGTCCGCATCCAACTGTCCGTCGTCGCCAACCTGTCCCGCCGCCCGGCCGCCGAGCAGGTCGGCCCGTTCGTCGCCGGCTTCGATCCCGGCACCGACAGCCCCGGCATCAATTACGCCACCCCGCGCCCGGGCGCGCTGATCACCGCGGGCGACGTCACCGCGCTGATCGGCGCCTTCCGGGAGGCGGGCCGCCGGCCGCGCCTCGAGTATGTGGTCAGCACCGCCCCTGGTCTGGAGAAATTGCTGCTGGAACAGGGGTTCACGGTCGAGGAGGAGCACGATTATCTGATCTGTACGCCCGGCGCACTCACGACGCCGTCCACGCCGGCCGGCTTCGAGCTGCGGGAGCCGGACGACTATGTGGCCATGGCTGCCGCCCAGGTCGAAAGCTTCGGGGACGACCCGTCGGCGGTGACGGCCGAGGACGGCGCCCGCCTGCGCCGGGTGCACACCAACGGCGGCGTCACCCTGGTCGCCACGGCGGGCGGGGTCGTCGCCGGGGCCGGGCAGGCGGTCGCGCCCCACGACGGGGTGAGCGAGGTCGCCGGGATCGCCGTCCGGGAGCCCTTCCGCCGCCGGGGTCTCGCCGGCGCCCTGACCGCGGCGATCACCGCCCGGTTGTTCGCGGGCGCCGGCGACCTGGCGTGGCTGGAGGCGTCGGGGCCGGGGGCGGGCCGCGTCTATGAGCGCATCGGCTACCGCCCGGCGGGCCGCCGCCTCTACATGTCGCACCCGGAGCAGGCGCGGATGTCGTGAGCGGCGTCGGGTGTTGTGAGCGGCGCTGACGGGCTCCTTCGTGAATGACGCGGGATGCGGGTGTCGTGAGCGGCGGCAGGTCGGGGCGGCGCTGACGCGGCTCGCACAAGCGCGGCGACGACAGGGCCCCGGAAGTCCGTCATGTGACTGCTCGCGGGCCCCGTCGGAGAGTGGAGAGGCGCGGCTCCGGCGCCCGTGAGAAGGAGGCGCCCCGGCGGTGTCAAGACCGTCGGGGCGCAGCCCGCGCCGCGGCCCGGTCACGATGCGTCGGCCAGGACCTCCTCGAACCCGTCACCGGTACGCCAGGAACGCAGCAACTCGTGGAAGGCGACCGGCCCGGGCCCGTACGAGTTGCTGATCGGCCGCGGCTTGCCCTCGCCGTTGTAGTAGCCGGGCGTGCACTCCGACTGGAACGTGAATGTGTCCCGGGCGTTGGCGCGGATCGTGGCGACCCAGGCGTCCTGCGCGGCGGCAGTCGGCTCGATGGTGCGTACCCCTCGCTTGCGGGCCTCGGCGACAACGGCGCCGATGTGGACCGCCTGCTCGGCCAGGATGTGTACGAAGTTGACGGCGTTGGCGTTCTGCAGCGCGCCGAGGTGGAACAGGTTCGGGTAGCCGTGACTGTAGAAGCCGTGCAGCGTGCGCGGGCCGTGCGCCCAGGACTGCAGCAGGGGTACGCCGTCACGGCCGTGGACGGGCAGTGTCCCGGAGACGATCCCGGAGACGCCGACCTCGAAGCCGGTGGCGAAGATGACGCAGTCCACCTCGTACTCGGTGTCGCCCACGACGACCGCATGCGGCGTCATCGCCGTGATGCCGCCGGTGTCCGCGGTGTCGACCAGCGTGACATCGGGCCGGTTGAACGTCGGCAAGTAGTGGTCACTGAAGGCCGGCCGTTTGCACATGTACCGGTACCAAGGCTTCAGAAGGGAAGCGACCGCCGGGTCGGTGACGATGGCGTCGACGCGGGCGCGGATGCGGTTCATGGTGGCGAAGTCGGCGAGTTCGAGTTCCTCGTCGGTCAGCTCGGTGCGGCTGCCGGACAGGAACGTGCGTTGCAGGGCGGCGGTGGCGGTCCAGCCGTCGCCGACGAGGTCCTGAGAAACCTGGCCGCCGGTGACGATGGTCAGGAAGTTGTCCATGCGCTCCTGCTGCCAGCCCGGCGGCAACGACTTGGTCCAGCCGGGCTCCAGTGGGCGGTTGTCGCGCTCGTCCACCGACGAGGGTGTGCGCTGGAAGACGTACAGGTGCTCGGCGGCGGCGGCGACGTGCGGGACGACCTGGATGCCGGTGGCGCCGGTGCCTACGACGCCGATCTTCTTGTCCGCGAGCTTTTCCAGCTTGTCGCCGGTGTAGTCGTGGTCCCACCGGCTGGTGTGGAAGGTGTGCCCGCGGAACGTCTCGATGCCGGGGATGCCGGGCAGCTTCGGCTGGGTCAGCGTGCCGCTCGACACGACGACGTAGCGGGCGCGGAAGTCGTCGCCGCGATCGGTGCGGACCTGCCACTCGTCGTCGGCGTCGTGCCAGCGCAGCTCGGTGACCCGGGTATGGAACATGGTGTCGTCGTAGAGGCCGTAGTGCCGGGCGACAGCCATGGCGTGCCGGCGGATCTCCTCGCCGGGGGAGTAGCGCCACGTGGGCTCGGTGCCGACCTCTTCCAGCAGTGGCAGGTAGACGCTGGACTCGATGTCGCAGTGGATGCCGGGATAGCGGTTCCAGTACCAGGTGCCGCCGACGTCGCCGGCCTCGTCGATCAGCCGGATGTCGTCGAGTCCGGCCTCGCGCAGCCGGGCGCCGGTCAGCAGGCCGCCGAAGCCGGCGCCGATCACGACGGCCTCGACCCGGTCGTGCCGGGCCGGGCGTTCCGTCCGGGGCGTGTAGGGGTCGGTGGCGTAGTAGCCGAATTCCCCCGCCGCGCGCGTGTACTGGGCGGCGCCGTCGGGGCGGAGGCGGCGGTCGCGCTCCTCGCGGTACTTCGCACGCAGGGTGGCCGGATCGAAGCGGTACTTCGCCCGCAGGGCGGCCGGATCGGGGCTCGTGGGATCCATGACGCCCACTGTATTAATTCAACTGACTGACTTACAGGGTGGACGGAGCCCGGTACAGACCTTGAAGGGCATCGATCAGCGCGACGGCGGTGGTGTCCCAGGCGGCGGCCGCGTCCGGCCCAGGGACGACGGTCCGCTCGCGGTCGGCACAGTAGTGCACGATCAGCGTCACCGCCATCGTGTCGCGCTCCCGGTGAACCGAGGCGGGAAGCCCGGGCAAGCAGCGGTGCAGCGCGTCGGTCACGGCGCCCATGAGCGGCGCGTCGCCGAGCTCGGCGGCAGCCAGCTCCCGCAGCTGGGGCTCGGCCATCAGCTGCGCGCCGAACCGGGCGTACCAGCTCGGCGCCCCCAGCTCGCTGAGATGGTCGGTGAACGGGCGCACCAGGCAGGTGACCCAGTCGCGCACTTCGCTGCTGCCGGCGTGCTGCTCGAACAGCCGGCCGCGGATCGCCTCCATCGCCCCGACGTGCCGGTGCACAATGGCACGGACCAGGTCGGACTTGGTGCCGAAGTGATAGCCGACCGCGGCGTTGTTGCCCTGCCCGGCGGCCTCGCTGATCTGCCTGTTCGACACCGAGAACACGCCGTGCTCGGCGAACAGCCGAGCCGCCGCCAGCAGGATCCGGGAGCGTGTGTCCTCGACCCGCAGCGCGCGGGTGCGGCGCTCCCCGGCTGGTCCCATCGCCCGACCCTACAAGGTCAACTGCCTGACTTACGAGTACGTGACCGCCGGGCTGGGCGCGTGCCGCGTCACGGCGGTCCGCATCGTGGCCGAGGCGGGGAGCGCATCGACGCCTCGCCGAAGGCGGCTGGCCGGGGCGTCAGGTGCGCAGGGTCTCGCTCGGGCGCTGGCCGAACGCGTCGCGGTAGCGCGCCGCGAAGCGGCCCAGGTGCGCGAAGCCCCAGCGGTGGGCGACGTCGGCCACGGTGTCGCCACCGGCGGGGTCGGCGGCCTGCAGGTCCCGGTGCGCGTGCTCGAGCCGGACCCGGAAGAGATAGCCGACCGGGGTGCTGTCGAGGTGCCGCCGGAAGCAGGCCTGCAGCGCGCGCACCCCGAGCCCGGCCGCACCGGCGATGTCCTCCAGCGTGACCGGCTCGGCGGCGTGCTCGTCGATGTAGGCGACGGCCCGGCGCACCGCGGCCGGGGCGGTCCGCCGGGGGCCGGAGACGTAGTCCAGGGCCATGGTGGTGTTCGGGAAGACCGTCACCGCGGTCGCCGCCGCCGTCTCGACCGCGGAGGCCAGCAGGAGCGGATGGATGCCGGTCTCCCCGGGCGAGGTGAGCAGGCGGGCGAGGTAGACGACGGTGTCCGCCCAGCGCCGCCCGGCCTGCGGGGACACCGGTGTCGCACCGTCGAAGCGGAAGTCGGCCGGCTTGACGCCGAGCCGGCCCGCGACCCGGGTCACCACGTCCAGGGGCAGCTGAGCGATCCACTGGCGGCTGTGGTCGAGCACGATGTCGAGCCGGGCGCCGGGCGGATAGAGCAGCACCTCGCCGGCGGCGGCCCGGCCCTGCTGCCGCCCGCCGGTCACGGAGAAACGGCCCTCCAGCACCGAGGCGATCAGCAACGTCTCGAAGGGCTCGGTCTCGAAGGCCATGCAGGCCCGGTAGATCGGCTGGTCGAGCAGCACGCCCCCGGCCGAGACGGTCCGGGAACGGAAGACGAAGTCCCGGACACCGCCGACCACGCGGGGCACGTGCTGGACGTAGCGCCGGGAGATGAGGTCCCGCACTTCCTCGAAGTCACGGGATTCCAGGGTGGTACGGACGATGGGGATCGGATCTGCGGACATGCGGCCTCCTCTCCGCGGACGTTACGACGCGAAGCGCACCGAGCGAAGAGTTGAGCGCTCGTTTAATCCTCACGGTGGAGTCCGGAGTGACGGCCCGCGGGGGTCAGGCCGGGATCGGGCCCCGGAGTCTCACGCCAGGACGACGGCGCCCGCGAGGTCGGGGACCTGGTTCGGCCAGACCGGCCGGGAGAAGAGATAGCCCTGACCGTACGGGCAGCCCATGCGTCCCAGCATAGACCGCTGGTCGGCGTGCTCGATCCCCTCCGCGATGACCGTGAGATCGAGGTTGCGGGCCAGCGTGACGATCGCGTTGACCAGGGCGCGCTGCTGCTTGCTGGCGATGATGTCGTCGATGAAGGACTTGTCGATCTTCAGCACGTCGACCGGCATCTGCCGCAGGTAGCTCAGCGACGAGTAGCCCGTACCGAAATCGTCGATCGCGATCCGGCAGCCGAGCGCCCGCAGCGTCTCGAGATCGGCCCAGACCTGCTCGGCGTCGCGCAGCACCAGGCTCTCGGTGATCTCCAGCAGCAGCCACCGCGGCTCGGCCCCGGCGTCGGCCAGCGCCGCGCGGACCCGGTCGACGAACCCGGGCTGGCGGAACTGCCGCGCCGAGACGTTGACGCTGATGTAGCGCAGCGGCAGGTCCGGCTGCTCGCGGTGCCATGAGGCGAACTGCCGCAGTGCCTCGCGCAGCACCCACTCGCCGATGCCGACGATGGCGCCGCTCTCCTCGGCGAGCTCGATGAAGTGGTACGGCCCGAGCAGCCCCCGCTCGGGATGCTGCCACCGCACGAGCGCCTCCAGCCCGACCACGATGCCCGTACGGACGTCGGCGATCGGCTGGTACTGCAGCACGAACTGCTCGTGCTCGACCGCCTCGAGCAGCGACGCGCGCAGGGCCAGCCGCTCGACCATGGCCGTGTGCAGGTCGCTCTGGTAGCGCTTCCAGTCGCCCTTGCCGGCCCCCTTGGCCAGATAGAGCGCCAGATCGGCGTGGCGCAGCAGCTCGGTCGGGTTCTTCGCGTCGGCGCTGGTGGCCACGCCCACGCTGGCGGCCCCGCTGACGATGTTGCTGCCGCCGAGCCCGTCGCTGACCTCCACGGGTACGGCCAGGGCGGCGACCACCCGCGCGGCGATCTCCTCGGCGACGCCGGGCTCGCCCGCGTTCTCGACCAGCACCGCGAACTCGTCGCCGCCCATCCGCGCCGCGGTGTTGTGCCGGCCGATCGCGGTGGAGATGCGCTCGGCCACGGCCACGAGCAGCTGGTCGCCGACCGCGTGCCCGAGGGTGTCGTTGACCTCCTTGAAGTCGTCGAGGTCGACGAAGAGCACGCCGACGCCGTGCCCGGACAGCTCGGCCCGGGCCCACGAGTGCTCCAGGCGCTCGCGGAACAGCACCCGGTTGGCCAGCCCGGTCAGCCCGTCGTGGAACGCCTGGTGCGCGAGGTCGTTCTCGAGGCGGCGGCGCTCGGTGACGTCGCGGACGGTGAGCACGAGCCCCCGGACCGTCGGGTCGTCGCGCAGGTCGCGGATCGTGCACTCGACCTGCAACAGGCGGCGGTCGGCGCGCACGGCGGTCAGGTCGACCCCTTCGCCCGTACGCCCGGAGTGCCCCGTCACCAGCGCGTCCCGCAGCGCCTCGTGGTGCGTGTCCGCGATGATCCGGTGCAACGGCGTGCCGATCAGGTCGTCGTAGCCGAACAGCGTGGCGGCGGACGGGCTCGCGTACCGGATGAGCTCGTCGGCCCCCACGATGAGGATGACGTCGGACGCGCTCTGGATGAGGGTCCGGAAGTACGCCTCCCCGTCGCGCCGGCTGACCTCGGTGGCCAGCGCGATCCGCTGCAGCACCGAGCTGATCTGCGAGCGGAGCGTCTCGACGGTCGGGCGGACGGCCCGCAGCTCGGCGGGTGACCCGGTCACCTCCATCGTCACGGCGCGCAGCGGGGTGCCGTGCAGCATGACAATGGCCCGCATCAGCTGGGTGTCCGGGCCGAGCGGGAGGACCGTGACGCCGGGCTGAAAGGGGCCCGCCGCCGGGGGCACCTGGACGTAGTGCTCCTTGCTGGCCTCGGGCAGCACCTCGAACATGACCTCGCGGGCGGCGGTACGCACCTCCTCCAGCGTGGTGGCGGCGTTGAACTTGTCCGCGACCACGCGCAGGGCCCGCTCCCGGTCGCGGGCCTGGCGCTGCTCCGCGATCAGGCCGTGGACCCGGGCCATGACCAGCACGAACATGACCCCCGCGGCGGCCGCGATGACCGGCGCGTCGACCACTCCCTCGTGCAGGTGCTCGGCCAGCAGCACGGCCGGGGCGATCAGCGAGGCGGCGGTGAGCAGCAGCAGCCGGCGGAACTCGGCCGAGGCGGTGGGCCCGGCCGCCGTGGTCTCGGTGTCGCCGGTCAGCACGCGCATCGACGGGTGCAGCGCGGCCAGCCCGGCGCAGCCGTAGAGCAGCACCCAGCCGAGGTCGACCGGGCCGCCGATCGCCCAGTCCTCGTCGAGGCGGGCGAGGCTGAAGGGCACGTCCGAGCAGAGCAGGCCCACGATCGCCACGGTGAGCAGCTTGAGCGCGGCCGGCTTGCGGCCCGGCCCGGTGGCCAGGCGCAGCAGGATGGCCAGGGCCAGCACGTCCCCGAGCGGGTAGGCGACCGAGACCGCCTTCTCCAGCACGCCCATGTCGGTGGCCCGGGCGAACGGCGCGATCAGACAAACCCAGGACAACAGCCCGAAGCTCACCGTGGGCACCAGCGCGTCGAGCAGGGCCGCCCGGTTGCGGTCGCCGGCGCGGGCCCGCACGAAGAGGATCAGGCCGCCCGCCAGCAACGGGTACACCAGCAGGTAGAGAGCGTCCGAGGGCCCCGGGTACGGATACTGCGCGCCCGCGGCGAGGTAGACGTTGGCGAGCGTGTCCCCGGCGATGAACACGGTCAGCGCGGCGGCGATGAGATACCAGGGCAGCCGGCGCGCGGGCCGGTGCTTGCGCACGCCGGCCACGACCGCGCCGGCGCCGGAGAGCCCGATCAGCGCCCACAGGATCAGATGCTGCGCCGGCCACGAGTAGTAGGCCGCGGTGAGCACGACCAGCCACACCAGGTAGCCGGCGCGGCCGTACCTGCTCGTCATGCCCCTCTGTTCGGCACCGGCTCCCGGATCTTGACCCCTTCGTGAGATCGGGGGCGCCGGTCAGATGTCGAGGTCCTCGATGTCGGGCTCGGACCGGATGGTCAGCAGGGCGACCTCGAACAGCTCGGGCGGCAGCAGCAGGGCCAGCTCCTCGGGCGAGTCGACCACGGTGAAGGTCGCCTGGGCCGGGGTGTGCAGCCACGCCTGGTCGGGCGACCAGTCGCCGAGCCAGCCGCGCCAGCCGGTGGACCACTTGCGGCTGCGCTCGGCGTTCGGGCCGGTCGGGATGTGGAGCTCGGAGCGGGAGTGGTGGACGGCGAAGCGGCCCTTGCTCGTGCGGAACAGGGAGTAGGTCTCCTCGCCCTGGCCGGTCGAGGAGCGCCACTCGCCCAGGGTGACCGCCCACCGGGGTCGTGCCGGGCCGGGGACGGCAGGTCAGCCCGGATGCTCGCGGCAGATCCGTGCCGCGGCAGTGAGGTCGCGGGGACGGGGTGGGACTTTTCGGGCACGCGTATTCATAAAAAGACCCGCAGCCGAAAGACCGCGGGTCTCCTTACCGTGCCGGAGTCACCCCTTGACGCTGCCGGCGAGGAGGCCTCGGACGAAGTAGCGCTGGAGGAACAGGAAGATCGTCACCGGGACGACGATCGACACGAAGGCGCCGGCGGAGAGCAGGTGCCAGGCCGTGCCGCGGGTGCCGGTGAGGTTGGCCAGGGCCACGGTGATGGGGGCGATCGTGTCGCCGCCGCCGCCGAAGACCAGGCCGACCAGCAGGTCGTTCCAGACCCAGAGGAACTGGAAGATGCCGAAGGCCGCGAGGGCCGGGCGCAGCAGCGGCAGCAGCACCCGGAAGAAGATCGCCACGTGGCCCGCGCCGTCCACGCGCGCCGCCTCCAGCAGGGAGGCGGGGATGTCGCGCATGAAGTTGTGCAGCAGGTAGATGGCCAGCGGCAGGCCGAAGATGGCGTGCGACAGCCAGATGGTCCAGAACGTGTTCGCCACGCCCGCGTCCACATAGAGGGTGAGCAGCGGGATCAGGGTGACCTGGAGCGGCACGACCTGAAGGGCGAAGATGATCAGGAACAGGATGTTGCGGCCCGGGAACTTGATCCAGGCGAACGCGTACGCGGCGATGGTCGCCAGCGCCAGCGGGATGATCACCGACGGGATGGTGATCACGATGCTGTTGATGAAGTACGAGCCGAGGCCCGCACCCTCCTCCGCGTCCAGCACCGCCTTGTAGTTGTCCAGGGTCAGCGTGGGGTTGGAGAAGAACGTCCACCAGCCCGTGGTCTTGATCGCGCGCTCGGGGCGGAACGACGAGACCAGCAGGCCGAACGTCGGCACGGTCCACAGCACGGCGATGACGATCGCGGCGAGCGAGGCCCACGGGGAGCTGAGCTTGCGCTTGGCCACCTCGGCCGTCGAGATGTCCTTCGTGGCGATCGGCACCGACGGGGTGGCGGGGGTCGTGGTGGTCATAGCGCCTCCGAGCGGCGGAGCTGCCGGATGTTGTAGACGACGATCGGGATGACGAGCAGGAAGAGCACCACCGCCAGGGCCGCACCGAGGCCCTGGTTGTCGCTGCGGAAGCTCTGGCTGTAGAACTCGTTCGCGATCACGCTCGTGTTGAACTGGCCGCCGGTCATGGTCCGCACGATGTCGAAGACCTTCAGCATGCCGATGGCGATCGTGGTGAGCACCACGACCACGGCCGGGCGGATGGCCGGCAGGGTGACGAAGCGGAACATGCCCCACGCGGTGACGCCGTCGAGCCGGGCGGCCTCCACGATGTCGTCCGGGATGGCCTTGATCGCCGCGCTGAGCACGGTCATCGCGAAGCCGGCCTGGATCCAGATCATGACGACGATCAGCAGCAGGGTGTTCCACGGCGAGTTGACCAGCCACTGCTGCGGCGAGCCGCCGACCCAGACGAGCAGCTGGTTGAGCAGGCCGATCTGCTTCACGTTGCCCTGGTCGGGGCGGTACTCGTAGATGAACTTCCAGATGATCGACGCGCCCACGAAGGAGATCGCCATGGGCAGGAAGATCAGCGCCTTGGCGACGTTCTCGAAGCGGGACTTGTCGACCAGGATCGCGTAGAGCAGGCCGACGCCGGTGGCCACGAACGGGGTGACCAGCACCCACAGCACCGTGTTGCCGAGCACCGTCAGCTGGTCGCCGCTGGTGAAGATGGTCTCGTAGTTGCCGAACCCGATGAACGCCTTGCCGGCGGCGTCGAAGAACGACTCCCAGATGGTGCGCAGCCCCGGGTAGACCAGGCCGACGGCCAGCATGATCAGGGTGGGGGCGAGGTAGAGGTAGGCGGTGACCCGGTCGGCCCGCTTGCCCCGGGCCAGGCTGGCCAGGAAGAGGATGAGCCCGACCACCGCGCAGAAGAGCAGAATCGCGCCCAGCATGAGCGCGAGCTTGCCGGCGTTGCTCTCGGGTGATGACACGTGACCCGTACTCCTTTCAGGTCCTAGGAGAGAAGGGGCCGGTTGCCTCATCGGCAACCGGCCCCGGGTGGTGCTAGATCACTTCTTGGGCCACGCGGCTTCGACGTTGTCGACCGTGGTCTTGGTGTCCTGACCGGTCACCCAGCTCGTCAGCTGCTTGAAGATCGCGTTCGAGCCGACGGCGGCCGGCATCTGGTCCGAGCCGTCGAAGCGGAACACCGTGCTCGGGTTCTGCAGCAGCTCGGCCGACAGCTTGTCGATCGGGTTGCTGACCTTGCTGACGTCGAGGCCCTTGTTGGCCGAGATCCAGCCCTGCGAGACCGACGCCTTGATGTTGGCCCAGGTGTCGGTGGACAGGTAGGTCTGGAACGCCTTGACCTCGGGCCGGTCGGCGAACGCGAGGTTGAACTCGCCGCCGCCCAGCACCGGCTTGGTGGTGGCGTCCTTGCCCGGCAGGTAGAACGCGAAGACGTCGCCGTCCTCGGCCACCTTGACGTCCTTGGGGAAGTTCGCCGCGTAGAAGCTCGCCTGGCGGTGCAGCGAGCAGGTGTTGCCGTCGACGATCGGCAGGCCCGCGTCCTGGAACGTGGTGGTGGCGATGCTCTTCACGTCGCCGAGGCCGCCGTTGACGTACTTGTCGTTCTTCACGTACGCGCCGACCGCGTCGAGCGCCGCGGTGCTCTCGGGGCCGTTGAAGGGGATCTCGTGCTTGACCCACTTGTCGTAGGTCTCCGGCCCGGACAGCCGGAGCATGAAGTCCTCCTGCCAGTCGGTGAGCGGCCAGCCGGTCGCGTCACCGCTGCCGATGCCCACGCACCACGGCTTCTTGCCGTCGGCGACCATCTTGTCGCTGAGCGCCTTGAGCTCGTCGAGGGTGGTCGGCACGGTGTAGCCGGCGTCCTTGAACTCGCTGGGGGAGTACCACACCAGCGACTTCACGCTCGCACCCGAGGGCGCGGCGTAGAACTTGCCGTCCGCGCTGCCGTACGCCTTCCAGTCCTCGCCCCAGAACTTGTCCACGTTCGCGGCGACCTCGGCCGGAGCCGCGACGGCCTTGCCCGTGGCGACCAGCTGCTGCAGCAGGCCGGGCTGGGGCACGATCGCGAGGTCCGGCGGGTTGCCGGCCTTCGCCCGGACCAGGACCTGCGTCTCGAAGGACTTGTCGCCCTCGTACTTGATCGTGACGCCGGTGCAGTCCTCGAACGGCTTGTACGAGTCCTTGTAGGCCTTGTCCTCCGGCGTGACGATGCCCGTGTAGACCGAGACCGTCTTGCCCTTCAGGTCGCCGTAGGAGCTGAACTGCGAGCAGTCGATCGACTGCGACTCAGCGGTCGCGTCGTCGTCCGAGTCGTCACTGCCGCCGCACGCGGCCAGCCCGAACACCAGGCCGACGCCCAGCGTGCCGGCCAGCGCACCACGCAGGCGCTGACTCTTCGCAAGACCGAACATGCCTCTCCCTATGTCATCTTCACGCCGGGGCGTGACTACGTCGTCACCGTCTCCGGTTTCCCCCGGCTGTCAGTCAAGAGCGGGCCGGGCTGTTTCGCAATGTTTCCGAATGATCAACCGGGTAACGATTCGGCACAGGATGACCTTGTCGGCGAATTGTCAATAAAGTTAGTTGTTTGACAGTGCAGGTCAACGGCTGTTTGTTATTGACGTAAGTTGATGCGGTGACGTTGCTGACGCCGCAAGATTTTTCAGGCCAGGGTGATTGGGAGCGCTCCCATCTATCGGGCGAAATCCCTCGCGCCCGCCGATACCTGCGTGTCGGGGGAAGAACCGGATCTTTCGCGCCGCCCGGCCGGGGCGGGCCCCCGACGCGGTCTTCGGCTCCCGGCCCTTGTTCCCGCGAGGGTCGGGACTTTCGGCCCTGAGGGGGACGGGCGGCGATCACCAGACTCGGGTGCGTAACCGTGGAAAGGACCACCCGTGGACGCGCTCGACCTCGCCCGATGGCAGTTCGGCATCACCACCGTGTACCACTTCCTGTTCGTGCCGATCACCATCGGGATGTCGCTGCTGGTCGCCGGGCTGCAGACCGCGTGGGTGCGCACCGGCCGGGAGCGCTACCTCAAGGCCACCAAGTTCTGGGGCAAGCTCTTCCTGATCAACTTCGCGATCGGCGTGGTGACCGGGCTGGTGCAGGAGTTCCAGTTCGGGATGAACTGGTCGGACTACTCGCGCTTCGTCGGCGACGTCTTCGGGGCGCCGCTGGCCATCGAGGGGCTGCTCGCGTTCTTCCTCGAGTCGACGTTCCTGGGGCTGTGGATCTTCGGCTGGGACCGGCTGCCGAAGCGGCTGCACCTCGCGACGATCTGGCTCGCGGGGCTCGGGACCGTGCTGTCGGCCTATTTCATCCTGGCGGCCAACTCGTGGATGCAGCACCCGGTCGGCTACGAGATCAACGCGGCGACCGGCCGCGCCGAGCTCACCGGCATCGGGCGGGTGCTCACCCAGACGACGACGCTGGTCACCTTCGCCCACACCCTCACGGCGTGCTTCGTGACCGCCGGCGCCGTGCTGCTCGCGGTCAGCGCCTGGCACCTCAGGCGCGGCAACCAGGCCGACGTCTTCCGGCCCGGCCTCAAGCTCGGCGCCTGGGTGGTCGTCGTCGCCGGGCTCGGCACGATGATCTCCGGCGACCTGCAGGCCCGGGTCATGACCGAGCAGCAGCCGATGAAGATGGCGGCCGCCGAGGCGCTCTACTCGACCGCCCGGCCGGCCGGCTTCTCCATCTTCACGATCGGATCCCTCGACGGCTCCGAGGAGTACGCGAGCCTGCGCGTGCCGAACCTGCTGTCGTTCCTCGCCACGGGCTCGTTCGACGGGCAGGTGGAGGGGATCGACGACCTGGAGACGGCGTACGAGCAGCAGTACGGCGAGGGCTCGTACACGCCGTACGTGCCGGTCACCTACTGGGGCTTCCGGTTCATGATCGGGTTCGGCGGGCTGGCGATGCTTGTGGCGCTGGTCGCGCTGTGGTTCACCCGGGGCGGGCGTACACCGGGAAGCCGTTGGTTGTGGCTCGCGGCCGTGGCCGGCGTTGGGATGCCCCTGGCGGCCAACAGCTTCGGGTGGATCTTCACCGAGATGGGCCGGCAGCCGTGGACGGTCTTCGGGCTCTTCACGACGGCCGAGAGCGTGTCGCCGTCGGTCAGTACCGGGGAAGCGGCGACGTCATTGATCGTGCTGACCGTGCTCTACGGGGTGCTCGCGGTCATCGAGGTCGGGCTGTTCGTCAAGTACGCCCGGCGGGGCTTCATCGAGCCCGCGGAGCAGTCCGACCGCACCCTCGCCTTCGCCTACTAGGGACATCATGGAACTCACGACCGTCTGGTTCGCGCTCATCGCCCTGCTCTGGACCGGCTACTTCCTCCTGGAGGGCTTCGACTTCGGCGTCGGGATCCTGCTGCCCGTGCTCGGCCGCACCGACCGCGAGCGCCGGCTGCTCATCAACACCATCGGCCCGGTCTGGGACGGCAACGAGGTCTGGCTCATCGTCGCCGGCGGCGCCACGTTCGCGGCGTTCCCCGAGTGGTACGCCACCCTCTTCTCGGGCTTCTACCTGCCGCTGCTGCTCATCCTGGTGGCGCTCATCGTCCGCGGGGTCGCCTTCGAGTACCGCGGCAAGCGCGACGGCGGGCGCTGGAAGAAGCGCTGGGACATCGCGATCGTCGCCGGCAGTCTGCTCCCGGCGGTGTTGTGGGGCGTCGCCTTCGGCAACATCGTGCGCGGCGTCAAACTGGATACGAACCACGAGTACGTGGGTGGCTTCCTCGACCTGCTGAATCCGTACGGGCTGCTCGGGGGTCTCACCACGCTGACGCTGTTCACGTTGCACGGCGCGGTGTTCCTGGCTCTGAAGACCGGCGGCGAGATGCGGGACCGGGCCGGTCGCCTGGCCACGCGGCTCGCCCCGCCGGCCGTCGTGGTCGCGGGCGCGTTCCTGCTGTGGACCGGGCTGGCCCACCCCGACGCGGCCGGGGCCATGCTCGCTGCCGCGGCGGCGGTCGCGCTGATCGCGGCCACGCTCCTGATCCGGGTACGCCGTGAGGGCTGGGCGTTCGTCGCCACCGGCGCCACGCTCGTCCTCGCGGTGTTCGCACTGTTCGTGACGCTCTTCCCGAACGTCATGCCGTCGTCCCTGGCCGACGCGAACAGCCTCACCACGACCAACGCCGCGTCCAGCCACTACACGCTGACCGTGATGACGTGGGTCGCCGTGGTCTTCACGCCGGTCGTGCTGCTCTACCAGGGGTGGACGTACTGGGTGTTCCGCCAGCGCCTGACGGTCGATCGGATCCCCGCGTGAAACCCCTGGATCCCCGCCTGCTCCGGTACGCCCGCCCGGCGCGCGCCTACCTCGCGGTGACCGTGGCCCTCGGGGTCGCCCTGGCCGGGCTGATCGTGGCGCAGGCGACGCTGCTGGCGGAGGGCATCAGCACGGTGTTCCTCGGGGACGGCGCGGTTTCTTCCCTCTTCCTCTGGCTGGCCGCGGTGATCACTGGACGAGCTGTCGTCGCCTGGGCGCAGGAGGTCGTCTCCGCGCGGGCCGCGGCGGGCGTCAAGTCGGCCCTGCGGCGTCAAGTGCTGGCGCGCGGCTCCTCCGCGTCGACCGGTGAGGTCACGGTGCTCGTGACCCGGGGGCTGGACGCGCTGGACGCGTACTTCGCGAAGTATCTGCCGCAGCTCGTGCTGGCGGCGCTGGTGCCCGCGATCGTGCTGGCCCGGCTGCTGGGCGCCGACCTGACCGCCACCCTGACGGTCGCGCTGACCCTGCCGCTCATCCCACTCTTCATGGCGCTGGTCGGCCTGCACACCGAGGCGGCCAACCGGCGGCAGTTCCGGCTGCTCGAGCGGCTGGGACACCACTTCCTCGACGTGGTGTCCGGGCTGCCGACGCTGAAGATCTTCGGCCGGGCCCGGGCCCAGGTGGCGATCGTCCGGCGGATCAGCGACGAGCAGCGCCGGGTGACCATGCGGACGCTGCGCACGGCGTTCCTGTCCTCGCTCGTGCTCGAACTGCTGGCCACGCTCTCGGTCGCCCTGGTGGCCGTGGGGATCGGGCTGCGGCTGGTCAGCGGGCACCTCGACCTGACGACCGCGCTGCTCGTGCTGATCCTGGCGCCCGAGGCCTACCAGCCGCTGCGGCAGGTCGGCGCGCACTATCACGCCAGCGCGGAGGGCGTCGCCGCCGCCGAATCCGTTTTCGCGATCCTGGATCAGCCCGAGCCGGTGCGCGGATCCGGGCCGGCGCCGGCGGGATCCATCGCGTTCGAGGGCGTGACGGTGACCTTCCCGGGGCGGGCCGCGCCGGCGCTGCGGGACTTCACCGCCCGGATCGAGCCCGGCGAGATCGTGGCGCTGACCGGGCCGAGCGGGTGCGGCAAGTCGACGGCGCTGGCAGTGCTGATGGGCTTCGTGACCCCGGCGGCCGGGCGGGTGACCGTCGGGGATGTCGATCTGGCCACGGTGGATCCCGATGCGTGGCGCTCGCGGATCGCGTACGTGCCGCAGCGGCCGCACATCTTCGCGGGGACCGTGCGCTCCAACATCGAGCTCGGCGGGTCGTCGGGCTCCTTCGAGGGGGCCGGCATCGACTTCGGCCTCGACACGGTGGTCGGGGACAGCGGCGTGGGGCTGTCGGCGGGCCAGCGGCAGCGGGTCGCGCTCGCCCGGGCGTTCCGGCGGGACGCTCCGATCGTGCTGCTGGACGAGCCGACCGCCAACCTGGACGCGGCCACGGCGGCCGGGATCATGGACGCGATCCGGCGGCTCAGCGCCGGGCGTACGGTCCTCATCGCCGCCCACCGGCCCGAGCTCATCGCCCTCGCCGGCCGCTCGATCGCCCTGGACCTGGTGACCGCGTGAGGATCACGTCGGTGCTGCGCCCGGCGGCCGGGCGGCTGCTGCTGGCCGGGCTGGCCGGCATCGGGGCCGCCGGCTCGGGCGTCGGGCTCATGGCCGTCTCGGCGTGGCTCATCTCGCGGGCTGCCCTGCACCCGCCGGTGCTGCACCTCATGGTGGCCATCGTCGCCGTGCGCGCGTTCGGGCTCGGGCGCGGCGTGTTCCGCTACCTCGAGCGGCTGATCGGCCACGACGCGGCGTTCCGGGTGCAGGGGGCACTGCGCGTCCGCCTGTACGCCCACCTCGAGCGGATCGCCCCGGCCGGGCTGGCCCGGTTCCGGCGCGCCGACCTCGCCCAGCGCCTCGCCGCCGACGTGGACGCGGTGCTGGACCTGGTGACCCGGGTGCTGCTGCCGTACGCGGTGGCCGTGGTCGTCGGGGCCGCCGCGGTCGTTCTGGTCGCGACGCTGCTGCCGACAGCCGGCGTGGTCCTGGCGGCGGCGTTGCTTGTCGTGGCGGTGATCGTGCCGCTGGTGCAGGCGGCGGCCGCCCGGCGGGCCGACGGTCAGCTGGCGCCGCTGCGCGGGGAGCTCGCCACGCTCACCGCCGACCTGGTGCAGGGCCGGCCCGACCTGCTCGCGTACGGGGCCGAGGGGCGCCGGCTCGCTCTCTTGCACGACGTGGACGCCCGGCTGCGGCGGGCCGAGTCGCGCTCGTCGGCTGCCACGGGCGTCTCGGCCGCCGTGACCGCCCTGGGCGCGGGCATCAGCGTGCTGGCCGGGCTCGTCGCCGGGGCGGTCGCCGTGCGGGCCGGGGAGCTGCCGGGGGAGTTGCTGGCGGTGGTGGTGCTGACGCCGCTGGCCGTGTTCGAGATCGCGGGGACTCTGCCCGGGGCGGCGCAGCACTTCGCCGGGGCGCGGGCCGGGCTGCGGCGGCTCGGCGAGGTCCTGGCGGCGCCGGCGCCGGTCGTCGGGGGGAGTGCTTCTGTCCCGGCGGGTCCGGTGACTCTCCGCATGGTCGACGTGTCCGCGTCATGGATCCCGGGCGAGAACGTCTTTTCCGGCTTGTCGCTGACGCTCGCACCGGGGTCGCGGGTGGCGCTCGTCGGGCCGAGCGGGTCGGGCAAGTCGACCGTGGCGGCGCTGCTCGTGCGCTTCCTCGACCCGGTGGCCGGGCGGGTGCTGCTCAACGGGGCCGATCTCCGGGAGCTGGACCCCTCGGACGTGCGGCGGGCCGTGGTGTGGCTGCCCGAGGACGCGTACCTGTTCGACGCGTCGATCGCCGCGAATTTGCGGATCGGCCGACCGGACGCGACCGACGCCGCCCTGGGGGACGCGCTGCGGCAGGCACGCTTGTCGGACTGGGTGGCGTCGCTGCCCGGCGGCCTCGAGACGCCGGTGGGGGAGCACGGCGCGCAGCTGTCGGGCGGGCAGCGGCGGCGGCTGGCGCTCGCCCGGGCGCTGCTGACCGACGCGCGCGTGCTGATCCTCGACGAGCCGGCCGAGCACCTGGACGACGCGACCGCGCGGGCGCTGACCCGGGACCTGCTCGCCGCGGCCGGGGAGCGGGCCGTGCTGCTCATCACCCACCGGACGGAGGACCTCGCCGGGGTGGACACCGTCGTCCGGCTCGGGCCCCGCGAGCTACTGCCGGTCTGACCGGTCCCGGTAGGTCCAGGTGCCGCTGCCGAGCGCCGAGTCGCGGGCCTTGGCGACATGGCCGCCCTGCTGCGGGATCGTGGGCTGCCGCGGGCCGGTCGCGCCGGGCCGGGCCGCCCTCCGGCCGGTCGCCCGGCGCGGGGAGTCCAGGAGGCCGGCGGCCATCGGGGCGGCGTTCGGGGTGGCCGCGGCGCGGCGGGCGGCGGACTCCTCGCGGCGGGCGGCCAGATAGGCGGCGGCGGCCCGGTCCTCCTCGGTCGGGGCGGCCATCAGGGCGTAGCCGAGGGCCAGCAGCGCGAAGACGACGGCGACGCCGATCGGGACCAGCAGCGACGAGGCGGTGGCGCCGCCCGGGACGCCGGTGTCCGCGCCGGGCCGGGCGGACATCGCGGACATGCCGGTGAAGTGCATGCCGTTGACCGCGACGCCCATGATCAGGGCGGCGCCGAGGACGGCCACGGGCCGGTGCACGCGGGCGGCGAGCCAGAGGGCCACGGTGGCGGCGACCACGGCGACGGCGATCGAGGCGGCCACGCGGGGGACTCCGTACGAGATGTGGGCGTTGAGGTGCATGCCCGCCATGCCGAGGTAGTGCATCGCGGCGACGCCCAGACCGGCGAGGACACCGCCCGTGACGAGCCGGGCCGCGCGTACCGTGGCTCCGCCGAAGGCGACCGCCAGGCCGGCGCCGACCGCCACGACGGCGAGCAGCGCGCTCGCGGCGGTGAGGCCGACGTCGTACCGGATGGGGGTGCCGACCACCCGGAAGCCCATCATGGCGACGAAGTGCATGGCCCAGATGCCGGTGCCGCCGATCGCGACCGCCGACAGCGACAGCCACCAGGCGCGGGCGCCGCTGCCGGGCGCGGTCCGCAGCCGGATGGCGCAGACGAGGCCCAGGGCCGAGCCGAGCACCGACAGCGCGTAGCTGAGGACGGGCGTCACCCAGCCCTGCTCGAAGTGATGGATTTCCATGGCCTGCATCCCCCAGCTATATCGCCTCGGGCAGCATCCTGCACGCTGAGCAGGCATTCCGTACCGGGGCGGAGCGACATCGCGGAAGATCGGGCCGTTCGGGGGAGGCGGGCCCGGCCGAAGCGACGGGCCGGGACCGGGTCGTTGTGACCGGGTTGCGGTACTCTTGGTGCCCAGACCGAGGGGCGCTGCAACGGGGAAACCCGCCACGCTCGGTTTGGCTCGTCACACCGACCAAGGGCGCCTCCGAGTTCGCTACCCGGAGGTGGTCGTGTGTCCGTAACCGACTCGCTGCGCTCGCTGATGGCCGAGCGCATCCTGGTGCTCGACGGCGCCTGGGGCACGATGCTGCAGGGCGCCAAGCTCAAGCCGGAGGACTTCCGCAACGAGCTGATCCCCGCCGACCATCCCAAGGACGTCACGGGCGACCCCGACGTGCTCGCCCTGACCCGGCCGGACCTGATCCTCGACGCCCACCGGCAATATCTCGCCGCGGGCGCCGACATCACGACCACCAACACCTTCACCGCGACCAGCATCGGCCAGGCCGACTACGGGCTCGAGTACCTGGTGCACGACATGAACGTGCGCGCCGCCCAGCTCGCCCGGCAGGCCGCCGACGAGGCCGGCGGCAAGTTCGTCGCGGGCTCGGTCGGCCCGCTCAACGTCACGCTGTCGCTGTCGCCCCGCGTCGACGACCCCGCCTATCGCGCGGTGACCTTCGACCAGGTCAAGGCCACCTATGCCGAGCAGATCAGCGCCCTGAAGGAGGGCGGCGTCGACCTGCTCCTGATCGAGACGATCTTCGACACCCTCAACGCCAAGGCCGCTATCGCCGCGGCGCGCGAGGTGGCGCCCGAGCTGCCGCTGTGGATCTCGGTGACGATCGTCGACCTGTCCGGGCGTACGTTGTCGGGGCAGACCGTGTCGGCGTTCTGGCGCTCGATCGAGCGGGCCGAGCCGCTGGTCGTCGGCGTCAACTGCGCGCTCGGCGCCGCCGAGATGCGCCCGCACGTGGCCGAGCTGGCCAAGCTCTCGAGCACCTACGTGGCGTCGCACCCGAACGCGGGCCTGCCCAACGCCTTCGGCGGCTACGACGAGACGCCCGACCAGACCGCGGCCCTGGTCGGCGAGTTCGCCACGTCCGGCTTCGTCAACATCGTGGGCGGCTGTTGCGGCACGTCGCCGGCGCACATCGCCCGCCTCGCGGAGACGGTGCGCGGCGTCGCGCCCCGCTCGGTGCCCGCGCCGGTCTCGTCGACGCGGTTCAGCGGGCTCGAGCCGTTCGAGATCGGACCCGACACCGGCTTCGTGATGATCGGCGAACGGACCAATGTCACCGGCTCGGCCAAGTTCCGCCGGCTCATCGAGGCCGACGACTATCAGGCCGCCGTCGACGTGGCCCTCGAGCAGGTGCGCGGCGGCGCCAACCTGCTCGACGTGAACATGGACGCCGACCTGCTCGACAGCGAGCGGGCGATGACCACCTTCCTCAACCTGATCGCGACCGAGCCCGAGGTCGCCCGCATCCCGGTGATGATCGACAGCTCCAAGTGGAGCGTGCTCGAGGCCGGTCTGAAGTGCGTGCAGGGCAAGGGCGTCGTCAACTCGATCTCCCTGAAGGAAGGCCCCGGGCCGTTCCTGGCGCAGGCCGCCAAGATCCGCGACTACGGCGCGGGCGTCGTGGTCATGGCCTTCGACGAGCAGGGGCAGGCCGACACCGCGGACCGGAAGGTCGAGATCTGCGGCCGGGCATATGACCTGCTGGTCGAGTCGGGGTTCGCGCCCGAGGACATCATCTTCGACCCCAACGTGCTGGCGGTCGCCACGGGCATCGCCGAGCACAACGGATACGCGAAGGCGTTCCTCGACGCGCTGCCGCGGATCAAGGAGCGGTGCCCGGGGGCGCGTACCTCGGGTGGCATCTCGAACCTGTCCTTCGCCTTCCGCGGCAACGACGTGGTGCGCGAGGCGATGCACTCGGCGTTCCTGTTCCACGCCACCCAGGTCGGCCTGGACATGGGCATCGTCAACGCCGGCCAGCTCGCCGTCTATGCGGACATCCCGGCCGACCTGCTCGAGCTGGTCGAGGACGTGCTCTTCGACCGGCGTGAGGACGCCACCGACCGGCTGGTGACCTTCGCCTCGTCGGTCACCGGGTCGGGCACCAAGCGCACCGTCGACCTGTCGTGGCGTGAGGCGCCGGTCGCCGAGCGGCTGTCGTACGCGCTGGTGCACGGCATCGTCGACTTCGTCGAGGAGGACACCGAGGAGGCGCGGCAGCTGCTCGACCGGCCGCTCGACGTCATCGAGGGCCCGCTCATGGACGGCATGAAGGTCGTCGGCGACCTCTTCGGCTCGGGCAAGATGTTCCTGCCCCAGGTCGTGAAGAGCGCGCGCGTGATGAAGCGCTCGGTCGCGTACCTGGAGCCCTTCATGGAGAAGGAGAAGGCCTCCGGCCGCGGGCAGGGCAAGGTCGTGCTCGCCACGGTCAAGGGCGACGTCCACGACATCGGCAAGAACATCGTCGGCGTGGTGCTGGGCTGCAACAACTACGAGGTCGTGGATCTCGGCGTCATGGTGCCCGCGGCGAAGATCCTGGAGACCGCGATCGCGGAGGGCGCCGACGCGATCGGCCTGTCCGGCCTGATCACGCCGTCGCTGGACGAGATGGTCGCGGTCAGCGCCGAGATGCAGCGCCGCGGGATGACGATGCCGCTGCTCATCGGCGGGGCGACGACCTCCAAGCAGCACACCGCCGTACGCATCGCGCCCGCGTACGAGGGCTCGACCGTGCACGTCCTCGACGCGTCGCGCGTGGTCGGCGTGGTGTCGAACCTGCTCGACCCGGGCCGCGCCGCGGTGCTCGACGCCGACAACCGGGCCGAGCAGCAGCGGCTCCGGGAGCAGCACGAGAACCGGCGCTCGCAGGCCATGCTGACCCTGGCCGACGCGCGGGCCAACCGCGAGCAGGTCGACTTCTCGGAACTGCCGACGCCCTCGTTCGTCGGGCGGCGCGAGGTGTCGCCGTCCATCGCCTCGCTGCGGGAGCTGGTGGACTGGCAGTTCTTGTTCCTCGCCTGGGAGCTGAAGGGCAAGTTCCCGGCGATTCTGGAGCAGCCCGTGGCCCGGGAGCTGTGGGACGACGCGCAGGCGCTGCTGGACGAGATCATCGCCAACGACTCGTTCACGGCCCGGGGGGCTTACGCCTTGTGGCCGGCGCACTCCGAGGGTGACGACATCGTTCTCGAGAACGGTGTCCGGTTCCCGATGCTGCGGCAGCAGACCGAGAAGCCGGCGGGCCGGGCGAACCGGTCCCTCGCCGACTACATCGCGCCGGCCGGGGACCACCTGGGCGGGTTCGCGGTGTCGATCCACGGCGCCGACGAGCTGGCCGCGAAGTACGAGGCGGAGCAGGACGACTACCGCGCCATCATGGTCAAGGCGCTCGCGGACCGGCTCGCCGAGGCCTTCGCCGAGGCGATCCACCTGCGGGTGCGGCGCGAGTGGTTCGAGCCCGACGCCGTTCCCCGGCTGGAGGACCTGCACGCCGAGCGGTTCCGGGGCATCCGGCCGGCGCTCGGCTATCCGGCGTCGCCCGACCACAGCGAGAAGAAGGACCTCTTCGAGCTGCTGGACACGGCGGCGCTGAACATCGGGCTGACCGAGTCGTACGCGATGACGCCGGCGGCCGCGGTCAGCGGGCTGATCTTCGCGCACCCGGCGTCGCGGTACTTCACCGTGGGGCGGCTGGGGCGGGACCAGATCGAGGACTATGCCGCTCGGCGGGGGATGTCCGTCGCGGATGTGGAGCGGTGGCTGCGGCCGAATCTGGCTTACGAGCCCAGCTGATCTCTTTTTCTCGGTGGGGCCCGGGCGGTTGTCGCCCGGGCCCTTTTTGCTGGGCCTCTTCTGCCTTTGTCGGGCCTGTTCCGCGCGGGCGCCTGTTGATGGCGATCTTGCTCGCGGGCGCCTTCTGACGGTCATCTTGCTCGCGGGCGCCTGTTGACGGTCATCTTGCTCGCGGGCGCCTTCTGACGGTCACGCCGCTCGCGGACGCCTTGTGACGGTCACGCCGCTCGCGGGCAGACCTTGACAGTCATCGATGTGAGCGCAACCATCGGGAAACCTCTTCGCCGTCGTTACGTAACACGGCGTCCGTTGTTAGCGATCACATCCTCGATGGAGGCCGAATGCGGCTCTGGCGCAGCATCCTGACCCTTCTGCTCGCCGTCCTGGCGGGCGGCCTGGCGGCGCCCCCTCCGGCGCTCGCGGCGACCACGCTCGTCTACACGACGTTCAAGGGCGACGGCGCGGCCGACCAGGAGTTGTGGGTCTACCAGTCGACGAACGGCGGCACGAGTTACAGCGTGCTGTCCGACACGAACTATCGCGGGCCCAGCGGGGTGCTGCGGGATCCGAGCATCCTGAAGTACAACGGGCGCTACTACATCGCGTACACCGTGCAGTCCTGGACCACGAACTCCACCTACTTCACCATCGCCTCGTCGACGAATCTGACGTCGTGGACGCATGTGGCCTCGGTCAATTCCGGCATCGCGAACACGAAGTTCACGTGGGCACCCGAGTTCTACGTGGAGGGCGGGACGGTCCGGCTCATCGCGTCGGTCGCGGCGACGACGTGTTCCGAGTGCTTCCGCCCGTACGTCTACACCGCCCAGAACACCGCGCTCACCTCGTGGAGCGGTCCGGCGCAGATGTGGGGTCTCGGCACGAACCACATCGACACGTTCGTGGTGAAGTCGGGGAGCACGTGGCACGCGTTCACGAAGAACGAGACGACCAAGTACATCGAGCACTGGACCACGACCGCGAACCTCTACGAGGGCTGGGTCAACCGCGGCACCCTCTGGAGCTCGGGGTACGAGGGGCCGTCGCTCGTCCGCCTCGACGACGGGTCCTGGCGCATCTATGTCGACAAGTACACGAACGGCGGCCTGTGGACGGCGACGTCATCCGACCTGACCACGTGGACGGGCCTGTCGGCGGTCGGCTGCTCCGGTTGCCGGCACGGGACGGCGGTGGCCAAGTGACGTCGTTCCTCCTGTCCGCTGCGCGCGCCTTCTCCTCGTCTCTCGTCTCGCCTGCGTCTCGCGTCTTGCCGGCGTCTTTCGACTCGCCTGTGTCTCGCGTCTTGCCGGCGTTGTGCTCTCGTTCGTCCTCTCCTCTGGCGGTGGTGTCATGAAACGGCGTTCTGTGCTGGCGGCCGGCGCGGGTCTGTCCGCCGGGCTGCTTCTTCCGGCCGGCCGGGCCTCGGCGGCGACCTACGGCGGCTATGCGATGGCGTACTTCACCGAGTCGCCGACGATGGCTGCCGCCCGGTATGCGCTGCACCTGGCGGTCAGCGCGGACGGGCTCAACTGGACGCCGCTCAACCAGAACAACCCGGTCGCCACGCCGACGCTCGGGAGCAAGGGGCTGCGTGACCCGTTCATCCTGCGCAAACAGGACGGCACCTTCGTCGTGCTGGCCACCGATCTCAACGGGACCGACTGGGCGTACCAGAGTCAGTATCTGCACGTCTGGGACTCGGCCGACCTGCGCACGTTCACCGGGTACCGGCTGCTGAAGGTGCACTCGCTGGCCACGCACGCCTGGGCGCCCGAGGCCGTCTGGGATTCCGCCCGCGGCCAGTACGCCGTCGTCTACTCGGCGGTCAACTCGTCCGGACACAACGTGCTCATGGTCAGCTGGACCGCGGACTTCCGGACCGCCACCGAGGGCACAGTGTTCTACGACCCCGGCTACGACGCGATCGACGGCTCCTTCGTCACGGTCGGCGGCGTCAACTACATGTACTACAAGAACAACACCAACAGCACCCTCCTCGGTACGCGCTCGTCGTCCTTCAACCCAGGCAGCTTCAGCGTCTACACGTCAGCCATCGGCCCCGGCCGCGGCGTCGAGGCGCCCAACATCGTCAAGTCGAACACCGCCGACGTCTGGTGGATGTGGGGCGACACGTGGAGTCCCAACGGGCGCTTCTTCTGCTGGCAGTCGACCAACATCCCGGGCGGGGCGTGGACGCTGCTCAACGACCGCGCCTACACGCAGCCGCTCAACTCCAAGCACCCCGGCCTCACCCCCATCACCAGCGCTGAGATGACGGCCCTGCTGTCCCGCTACGGCGCCCCGGCGTGGAACCGCATCAAGTCCTACAACTTCCCGGACCGCTACATCCGCCACGCCGACAACGTGGGCCGCATCGACGCGTACCCCTTCGACCCGTACCAGGACCAGCTCTGGACTGTCGTCCCCGGCCTCGCCGACTCCACGGCCGTCTCCTTCCGCTCGGTCAACTACCCGTCGATGTACCTCCGCCACGCCAACTACTCCATGGTCCTGAGCGCCCCCGACGGCACCACCACCTTCAACGCCGACGCCACCTTCCGCCGCACCCCCGGCCTGGCCGACTCCACCTGGACCAGCTTCCAGTCGTACAACTTCCCGGACCGCTACCTCCGCCACTCCAACTACGTCCTCCGCATCGACCCCCTCACCTCCAGCTCCAGCACCACAGACAAACAAGACGCCACCTTCCGCGTCGGCTACTGACCCGGGCCACTCCCACCCGCCACCTGCCGTCCGCCAATCTCGCCCTCGCCGGTCGTCCGCTGATCTCGCCCTCGCCGGTCGTCCGCTGATCTCGCCCTCGCCCGTCGTCCGCCAACCTCCACCCGCCCGCCCCATAAGCCGGACGCCCGCCCCTCGCCGGCCGGTGACCCTGGACGCGCCGCTTGCCACGCCGCCTCATCGGTCACGGGCCGCGCCGGTCGCCGTTGCGGCCGCCGCCTCCGTCGCTGGGTTAACGGGTGCTGATCGCCGCCTCCATCCCGGTCGCCGGTCGCCGGTCGCCGGTCGCCGGTCGCTGGTCGCGGTTGCGGGTCGCGGTTTGGGGGTCGCCGGTCGCGGGTCGCGGGGCGCCGGTCGGGGTCGCCATCACTGGCCGCTGTCGCCGGTCGCTGCCGCCTCGGCGTGTGCTGTGGGCTGCCCGGTCACCGGTTGTTCCTCCTGCGGCGTCCCGGGCTGGTCGGTGTCGTCGGCCGGCCCGGCGTCGCGCAACGCCCGCCACACCCGGTCGCGGGTGAACGGCAGCTCGGTGAACCGCACTCCGGTCGCGTCCCGCAGGGCATTGGCCAACGCGGGCGCAACCGGGTTGTACGGGCTCTCGCTCATCGACTTCGCCCCCAGCGGCCCGATGGCGTCATCCGTCTCGGCGAACACCACCTCGGTCCGTGGCACGTCCGCGAAGCTAGGCAAGTGATACTGCCGGAACCCGGTCGTCGCAACCGCCCCGTCCGGCCCGACGACCATCCGCTCGGTCATCGCCGACCCGAGCGCCTGCGCCACACCGCCCTCGACCTGCCCCCGGCACTGCAACGGATTCAGCACCCGCCCGGCATCGGCACTGTGCACGCTGCGCAGAATCCGCACCTCCCCGGTCCCAGGATCCACCGCCACCCGGAACCACTGAGCATTGAAAGCCACCGACCGAGGCGTCCCCGTCCAGCGCCCCTCACCCCGCAACCCCCCGCCCTCGCCCGCAGCCGCGACTTCGGTCAGCGGCACGGTGCTTCCGTCGGCCCGAACCACGTGATCCGGCCCCAAGCTCTCTCCGCCCGTGACCGCGAGCAGCCGCACCCGCAGCGCCTGAGCCGCACGCAGCACAGCCTGCCCGGCGACCACCACGCCCGTAGAGGCGAACGCCCCGGTGTCGTGCCCCACCACGTCCGTGTCCGACTGCCGGACGACGATGCGATCGGGAGTCGTCCCCAGCTCGTCCGCCACGATCTGCGCGTGCACCGTCGTGCTGCCGTTGCCGAACTCCGTGGTCCCCACCGCGATCTCGTAGCGACCGTCCGGCCGCAGCGACACCACGGCGTCAGCGAAGTGCCCGCCCGGCGGCCCGGCCGCGATCATCGCGATGGCCATCCCCTCACCGACCAGCCACCCCTCCGGCGCGGCCTCCGCTCCGGCCAGTCGCCCCTCCGGCGCGGTGTCCGACTCGACCGGCCCCTCTTCCCGCGCGGCCTCCGCTCCGGCCAGCCGCCCCTCCGGCGCGGTGTCCGACCCGACCGGCCTCCCTCTTCGCGCGGCCTCCGCTCCGGCCAGCCGCTCCCTCGGCGCGGCCTCCGACTCGACAGCCCCCGATGGGCGCTCGTCCGCAACACGGTCCGGCATCGCGCCGCCGGCGGCGGTTCGGATGGCGTCGAGGCACTGGTCGAGTCCGTAGCTGGCGATGGTCAGGTCGTCGGCGTGCGAGCCCGGCGCGGTCATCGCCTCGCCCGGCCGCACGACGTTGCGCTCGCGGAGTGTCACCGGGTCCATGCCCAGCTGCCGGGCCAGTTCGTCCAGCACCGACTCCACCGCGAAGGTGACCTGCCCCAGCCCGTAGCCGCGGAACGCCCCGGCGGGCACCGTGTTCGTGTAGGCCGTGAACGCGTCGACCTTCTTGTTCGCGCAGCGGTACACGGCCAGCGATTCGTGGCAGCCGTGGAACATGACCGACGGCCCGTGGTTGCCGTAGGCGCCCGTGTCCACCACGACCCGCAGCTCCATCGCGGTCAGGGTGCCGTCCCGGCGCGCGCCGGCCTTCATCCGTACGGTGAACGGGTGCCGCGTCGTCGCGGAGGTGAACTGCTCGGCGCGGGTGTACTCGTGCTTGACCGGTTCGCCGAGCCGCCGCACCGCGAGGGCCACGAGATCCTCGACCAGCATCTCCTGCTTGCCGCCGAACCCGCCTCCGACGCGCCCGGTCAGCACGCGTACCTCATCCATCGGCAGGTCGTACAGGTCGGCCAGCGCCCGCCGGGTCAGGAACGGTGTCTGTGTGCTGGTCCGGATCGTGAGGCGGCCGGCCTCGTCCAGCCACCCCAGCGCCCCGTGGGTCTCAAGGCTGGCGTGTTGCACGCGCCCCGTGCGGAACGTTCCCTCGTACACCACGTCGGCCTCGCCGAACCCCGCCGCGACGGACCCCAGCTCGTCGTGCAGCTCACCGACCACATTGCCGTCCGGCCGGGCGATCCGGTGCTCGGCGGTGTTCTTGTCGCCGTGCACCAGGGGAGCGCCGGGCCGCATCGCCGCCTCCGGCTCGATGACCGCGGGCAGCACCTCGTACGTCACCCGCAGCCGCCGGCAACCCTCCTCCGCCGCCCCCTCGGTGTCGGCCACGACGGCGGCGACGCGCTGACCCACGAAGCGGACGACGTCGTCGAGCACCCGCGTATCGGCCGGATCCTCCCGCGGATTCTCGTGCCGGGCGGTCGAGAAGTGCCGCTGCGGCGCGTCGGCAGACGTCAAGACCAACCGCACGCCGGGTACGGCCAGGGCGCCCGCCGTGTCCACGCCGAGCACCCGGGCATGGGCGTGCGGCGACCGCAGCACCTTGAGATGCAGCGTGCCCGGCATGTCGACATCGAAGGTGTACCGGGCCGTCCCCGTGACGACCTCCGGCCCGGCCGGGGCACCCAGATTCCCGCCGACGGCCGCACCGGCCCGGAACTCGCCGACGTTCCGCACGCCCGCAACCGCATCGGCCACGGCCCTGTACCCCGTGCACCGGCACAGGTTTCCCTTCAAGGCCCGAGGCAGATCGGCGCCCTGCTCCTCGGTCAACGCCGCGGTGGTCATGATGAGCCCCGCCGTGCAGAAGCCGCACTGGAACCCCTGCGCCTCCAGAAACCGCCGCTGCACCGGATGCAACCCGTCGGTGCCCTCCTCGGAGCCCCGCGTCGCCGCCAACCCCTCGATGGTCGTCACCTGCTTGCCGTGCGCCCGGAAGGCCGGATAGAGACAGCTGTGCACCGGCTGCCCGTCCACATGAACGGTGCACGCCCCGCAATCACCGGTGTCGCAACCCTTCTTGACGCCGAAGCAGCCCTCCTCCCGCAGGTAGGTCCGCAAGCACTGCCCCGCCCGCGGCGTCCGCCCGTGCACGGCCCCGTTGATCACCACTCCCGTCGGCACCCGCCGGTCGGCGCTTCCAGTCGTCTCCTCGGGCCCGCTCATGCCGTCAGCTCCTGCCGGATCTCCTCGGCATAGCGGAACGTCAGATGCCGCCGCCACTCCGGCAGCCCGTGCACGTCGTCGGTCCAGGCGTCGTCCGGGACGGCCGCCTCCAACGCCTCCCGCAGCGTCTTCTGGTCGGGCACTCCGTCGAACCGCATCTGGTACGGCCTCACCGTGGCCGCCGTCACCGTGAGAACCAGTGCCTCGCCGCGGCGCGTCAGGCGGCCCGCGAGCAGCACCGCCGACCGCCCGTGCCGGAACAACGACCCTTGCCGGTACGCCGTTCGCCCGACAAGTGATGCCGCAGGCAGCGTGATGGATCGCAGCAGTTCCCCGTCGCGCAGCACCGTGGTGCCGTCACCGGTGACGAAACTTGCCACCGGGACACGGCGCTCTCCGGCGGGCCCGAGGATCAGGCATTCCCCGTCGAGCGCGGCGGTGAGCGCGATCATCGGCCCCGCGGGCAACGCCGCGCACAGGTTGCCGCCGACGGTCGCGACGTTCCAGATCTTGAACGAGGCCAGGAACGCATGACAGCACGCCGTCGCCAGCCCGTGGAACGCCGTGAGCCCGGGCGCCTGCCGGAAGCCCGCCAGCTCGGCCACGGTGCAGGTGGCCGCGATCTCCATGCCGCCGGGTCCCACGCTGATCGGGGTCCAGCCGGCGGCCGCGAGGTCGAGCAACCTGGTCACGCCGGGCCGCGACTCCGCGAACAGCGCTGTGCCGCCGGCCAGCCAGGCGTCCCCGGGACGCCACTGCCCGGGACCGGCCGGGCTGACCACCTCGACGACCGTGTGCAGATCCACGCGCGTGCCCCCTGCCTCCGCGACTTGCCCCGGCTCCCGGCTCGGCGGCTTGCGCGTGCTCCCGCGGTGCAGCCGCCGTTTCCGCAGCTCCCGGACGCGAGCACGGCCTGCCGCCGAGCGGCGCTCCGCACTCTCCGCATCGGGACCCTGACGGAAACACGCTACGTTACGCGCGGTGTGTTTCAGGCCCGCGAACAGTAAACGTCCCACTGGCGGGCCTGCCCTCCGCGCCGGTGACACCGTCCTGTAGCGGGCCGGGAACGCGCAGTGGTCACGCGGCGTGACTGAACCGCGCGGGGCCGGAGATCCGTACTGTGGCGCATGAGGGTCTTGCTGGTAGAGGACGACGCGTCCATCGCCGAACCGCTGGTCGACGGGCTGGCCCGCTACGGCATCGTCACCGATCACGTCGCCACGGGCGCCGCCGCGCTCGCGGCCCCGCGCAGCGACATGGTGCTGCTGGCGCCCGGGCTGCCGGACATCGACGGGGCCGAGGTCTGCCGGCGGCTGCGGCGGGCCGGATCGGTGCCGCTGATCATGCTCACGGCCCGCGACGACACCGGCCGGGACCGGGGCGTCGGCGCCGACGACTACCTGCCGAAGCCCTTCAGCGTCGGGGAGCTGGTGGCGCGGATGCGGGCGGTCGAGGGCCGGTCCCGCCCGCCCGTCGCCGACCCTGTGCGCCGGCACGGCCCGCTGAGCATCGACACCGGCTCCCGCGAGGTGCGGCTGCACAAGATCCCGATCCCGCTGAGCCCCAAGGAGTACGACCTCCTGTGTCTGCTCGCCGAGGACGCGGGCGCCGTCGTGCCTCGCCGGCGCATCGTCGACACCATCTGGGGCCCGTCCTTCACGGGGCCGGGGAAGACCCTCGACTTCCATGTCGCGAGCCTGCGCCGGAAACTGGGTGACCCGGCGTGGATCGAGAACCGCCGGGGCGTCGGTTTCCGCCTCGTCGTGCAACCGTGAAGCCGGCGCGACGAGCCGTGCCAGAGTGGACACGAGCAGCCTGACGATCCGGCCGGCCATGACGGCGTACGGCGGAGGGGTGGTGTGGGGTTGTGGGGTCATGACCTGCCTCCTTGTGCTGGTCAGGGCATAGTGGAAGAGGCGCCTCGGCCGGCTGGTGAGCCCGCTGGTGCGCTCGGATGGCGGGAACGGTAGACCCACCCCCTGGGGACGGGTCAACGTGACGTACGTCGCCTGTGGACAACGCGAAGTGGATCTCCCGGAGGTGCAAGACTTCCGGCCCATCCGCACCGTGTCGGCCTCAGGGAGCCAGCCATGACCGTCATCGAAACCGTGACAGCGCGCCAGATCCTGGACAGCCGCGGCAACCCGACCGTGGAGGTCGACGTCGTTCTCGCGGACGGCTCCCGGGGCCGCGCCGCGGTGCCCTCCGGGGCGTCGACGGGGCGCCACGAGGCCGTGGAGCTGCGCGACGGCGACCGGTCCCGCTTCCACGGGCTCGGGGTGCGCCGCGCGGTGGAGGCGGTCAACGGGCCGCTCGCCGCGGCGGTGGGCGGGCTGACCGCGGAGGACCAGGCCGGGGTCGACGAGGCGATGCTGGTGCTCGACGGCACGCCGGGCAAGAGCCGCCTGGGTGCCAACGCGATCCTCGGCGTGTCCCTGGCCGTGGCCCGCGCGGCGGCCGCGGCGCATAACCAGCCCCTCTACCGCTACATCGGCGGGGTGAACGCGCGGGTGCTGCCCGTGCCCATGATCAACGTGATCAACGGCGGCGCCCATGCGAGCAACGCGCTGGACATGCAGGAATTCATGATCGCGCCCATCGGTGCCCCGTCGTTCGCGGAGGCGTTACGCATGGGCGCCGAGGTGTTCCACACGCTGCGCAAGCGGCTGGCAGCGGCCGGCCACAGCACCGCCGTCGGGGACGAGGGTGGGTTCGCGCCCGAGCTGACGAGCGCCGAGGAGGCCCTCGACCTGCTGGTGGCCACGATCCGGGCAGCCGGCTACGAGCCCGGCGCCGACTTCACCGTGTGTCTCGACCCGGCGAGCTCGGAGTTCTACCGCGACGGGGTCTACGACTATGCGGGTGAGGGGCGCCGGCGCACGACGGGGGAGCAGGTCAGCTATCTGCTCGATCTCTGCGACCGCTATCCCGTGGCCTCCCTCGAGGACCCGATGGCCCAGGACGACCTCGTCGGGTGGGCCCGGCTGACCCAGGCCGCGGGCGATCGGCTGCAGCTGGTCGGCGACGACGTCTTCTGCACCGACGCGGAGCGGGTGCGCGCGGGCATCAGCGGCGGTTATGCCAACGCGGTGCTCGTCAAGCTCAACCAGATCGGCACGCTCACGGAGGCGCTCGAGACCACGCGGGTGGCGCTGGACGCCGGCTGGTCGGCGGTCATGTCCCACCGCTCCGGGGAGACCGAGGACACCACCATCGCCGATCTCGCGGTGGCGGTGGGGTGCGGGCAGATCAAGACGGGCTCGCTGTCCCGCTCCGAGCGGACGGCGAAGTACAACCAGCTCCTGCGGATCGAGGAGGAGCTGGGCGAGCAGGCACGCTACGCGGGGACGGCGCTGGCGCTGAGCCGATGACGACGGTCCGGTGGCGGTGGGCCTGGGTTCAGGGCTCGCGGATGAGTTGACGCGGTACTCCGGCGGCGGTGAGCCGCCCGGCGAGGAAGGCGGGAGTGTTGTCCAGCAGGATCGCGACCCGGTGGTGGTCGCAGATGGTGCAGGTGGCGGCCAGTGTGCCCACGTTGATCGAGTCGAGGTGCGAGACGTCGCCGAGATCCAGGACCAGGCGCGACGGCCGCGTGCGCCGGACGGCGTGCACCAGCAGGCGGCGCAACTCGGCGGCGGCATCGGGGCCGACGGCCCCGTGCGGCTGGATGACCAGGTCCCCGTCGGGGCGGCTCTCGACCTGCAGGGCGTCAGACATCAATACACCTTCCGGTTTGTCCGGCGTGTCTCGGCGTCAGGGTATCCACGATCACCCGTCGCGGTCGACCGCAGTCACCGGAACGAGCCCGAAGTGCTCGTGGCACGGTGCCCGGGAAGCGCGTTTCACTGCGGTGCGCGAGTTTTCGTGTGCGCCACGTGAGGAGGGTGCCCGTGCCGGGAACGAGCAGGCGACCGGCCGGCGACGCCTGGCGGAACACTCGGAGCGGACATGGCGGCGCCGGGCCCGGCTGGGCGAGAATTCCGCGGTGCACCGGGCCAACGACTACTACGGCCACTCGGCTGTCCTGGCGCGCTATTGCGGCGTGCCCGATGAGCTGCCGCCGCGGATCCACGGATATCTCCAGCACGGCTGGAACATCGGCGACGGAATGGCGGGCGACCACGAGTGGGTCGCCGGGGTGCCGCTCTTCCTCTGGTCGGAGCGTACGCGCCGCCGGGCGTGGTCGCTGGGACGCCGCCACACGTACGTCGTGGGCGCCCCGATCGCCTATCTGATGCTGCTCGACCCCGCGCCCGCGGACGCGCCGCGGGAGGGCACCATCTGGTACCCGTTCCACGGCTGGGAGGGCCAGCACGTCAAGGGCGACCACGACCGCCTCATCGACCAGATCCGCAGCACCGAGCCCGGGCCGGTGACCGTCGGCCTCTACTGGCAGGAATACAAGACGCCGTCCGTCTGCCGGCGCTACGAGGACGCGGGTTTCCGGGTGATCTGCCACGGCTACCGGGGCGATGCCCGGCAGCTGGGCGACGCCGGCTTCCTCGAGGGCCAGCTCGCGGAGTTGCGCCGGCACCGCCGGGTCGCGTCGAACAGGCTCAGCAGCGCCGTCTGGTACGGCATCCTGGCCGGCTGCGAGCCCGCGGTCTACGGCGATCCCATGACGCTGGAGAACGAGGACCCGACCCACGGCGGCCAGGCGCGCATCCGGCGGCAGTGGGCCGAGCTGCACGGTGAGCAGGTCGACGGGGCGGTGGCCCGGGCAGCCGCCGTCGAGGAGCTCGGCGCCGACCGGCTGGCTCCGGCGGCCGAGTTGCGCCGGCTGTTCCGGTGGCGCTGAGTTCCTGAGACGGGCCGATGACACCGGCCGTTATGCAGTTTCGTTGGCGCGGCGGGGAGCCCGTACGCGTGAATCTTGATCTTCGGCAGGAGGAAGCAGCGGTGACGCAGCGGCAGGGTGGGACCGGCGAGGTTCGGCTTCTCGGCGGCGAGATGCTGAACTGGTCGGACCTGGACGGCGGGCACGGCCCCGGGCCGGTGCGGGGCTCGGCGGCCGGGTCCTTCCTCGGCGTCGCGCGCGGCCGCACGCTGATCGCCGGGCCGCACGACCCGTCGTTGCTCGATCGCGTTCCCGGCGCCACGGTGCTGGTCCGCGGGGTGCAGGACGCCGAGTTGCTGGCCGGCCGTGGCGATGTGACAGTGCTGTGCGGCAGCGTGGCCAAGCTCGGCGGCGAGGCGCCGTTCGACACGATCATCGCGCTCGCCGGCCTCGAATGCCTCGGCACGGCCGAGCACGATGAGCTGACGTGGGCGGAGGCCCTGGACGCGCTGCACGGGGTGCTGCGTCCCGGCGGCTGCCTCGTGCTCGGCGTGGAGAACCTCGGCGGGTTCCACCGGCAGATCGCGTGGCCCCGGCCCCTCGACGACGGCCAGTGGACGCCGGTTTCCGACGAGACCCGGCCGGCCGGGTTGCGGCACCTTCGCGCGGCCGTGGGGGCTGCGACGCGGGCGTACGGGATCTATCCGGGGCTTCGCGACGCGCGGGTGGTCGTCGACGAGCAGGCCACGGGCGGGGTCGTGGAGGCTGCGCTCGGCCGGGCGTACGAGGGAAGTGGGGTGGTCCTGGCCGATCCCGCAGCCGTCGCGGTCGAGTTCGTGCGGCAGGGGTTGGGGGTGGCGGCCGCGCCGGCGTGGGTCGTCATCGCCTCGGACGACGAGGCCGCGCTGCCGGACGTGCCCGTGGACGGGAGCGCCGGGCCGGTGGGACCGACGCTCGAGAGTCTCGTCCTGCGTGCGGCGGGGCGGCGCAATATGCCGCAGCTGCGGGAGCTGCTCGGACAGTGGCGCAACGGCGTGGCGGCCGGGGTGCCGGCGGGGCAGGTCGTCGTGGCTGCCTCCGGCGAGCTGGTGCCGCTGGTTCCGGAGGGTGCTCACAGCGTCGCCGTGGCTGAGCTGGCCGCGCGGCTGTATCGGGGCGGGTTCCCGCATCCGTGGGTGGGTGTGCGGAGCGCTGCCGAGCTGGCGGGGATGCTGGAAGCCATGACCGGCGGCCCGGACGCCGCGACCTCCGTGCCCGGAGGAGACGCCGCGTCGTCCCCGCTGGTGGGGGCGGCCGTTTCCGTCGTCGAGCTGGTCGCCGAGCGTGAACGGCTCGCCGGGGAGCTGGCCGAGGCCCGGGCGCAGGCTGCCTTCTTCGAGGAGGAGCTGAACGCCCGGGAGGCGGAGGTGCGTCAGGTGCGGCGGACGGTCGAGCTGCTCAGCGGCTCGGGTCCGGCGCGGGCGGGGCAGGCGTTCGTGGGTGGTGTCCGGGCCGCGCGGCGGGTGCTGAGGCGGCGGACGTGATGTCGTCGTACAGGTCTTCCAGGAGCGCGGTCTGCCGGACGATGTCGAAGTCGGCCCGGACGTGGGCGCGCGCCTGGCGGCCCAGCCGGTGGCGCAGCTGCTCGTCGGTCAGCAGGCTGCGCAGGTGGTGGGCGAGTGCCCGGCGGTCGCCCTCGGGGCCGAGCAGTCCGGTGGACTCGTGCCGGACGGCCTCCGGGATGCCGCTGTGGACGGTCGACACCACGGGAATGCCGCGAGCCTGCGCCTCCAGCAGCGTGGTCGGCAGCCCCTCCGAGTCGCCGTCGGCGGCCGTGCGGGAGGGCGACGCGAAGACCCGGGCGGCGGCCATGCTGCGCGAGGCGGCCGCGTGGTCCAGCGCGCCGGCGAAAGTGACGTCGAGGCGCAAGGCAGCCGCCTGTGCGCGCAGGGCGGGACCCAGGGGCCCGTCGCCGACGATCAGGATGCGCGGAGCCAGGTCGGACAGCGTGGCCGCGGCGGCGAGCAGGTCGTCGAGCCCCTTCTTCTCGACGAGCCGGCCGACGAAGACGATGTCCCAGAGCTTCGGCTCGTCGGAAACGACGGCGGGCACGGCGACGCCGGTGTGGTGGACGATCACCTGGCCGGGGTCCGCGCCCCGGGCCAGGGCGCGCCGGCGGACCGGCTCGGAGACCGCGAGCAACAGGGCGGCCCGATCGAAGACGGACCGCAGGTTGCGCCGGTGCCGCAGGCCCTTGGCGCCGGGCAGGTCCGGCTGGCGGGTGACGTCGTGGCCGTGCAACGTGACGACGAGGGGCACCCCGAGCTGCGCGGCCTCGGCGCTGATCATCCAGCCGTCACCGCCGAAATGGGCGTGGACGATGCGCGGATCGAGCTTCGCGAGGGCGGCCCGCAGCTGGGGCGACCTTCCGGTCAGGCGCAGGCGCAGGAAGCCGGGCGGGAAGACGATGGTGTCGTCCTCCCGCGCCAGCGGGGAGTCGATGCGGACGGCGCCGAGGAAGTGCGGCTGCCAGCGCGTCATGGCGTCGGCCTGGGAGCGTACGAAGGTCTCGGAACCGGGCAGCATCGCGGTGCGCCAGACGACCACCCGGTCAGCCACGGAGCCCCAGCACCTTGTCGCGCAGGGCGGCCCGGACGTGCGGCGGCAGCGCCCAGATCTGGGCGTGCGTCACGTAGTCGATGGCGCCGGGGTCGCCGTACTCCCGGGCCTCGCGCAGCAGCTCACGGAAGACACGCGAGTCCCGGCTGGTCGCCGCCATCGAGCTGAGGACGCTGAGGATGAAGGCGGCGTACGCCCGCGGGGTGAACAGGTCACGCGACTCGCGCAGCCAGTCCAGCTGCTCCTGCCAGGGCATCTCCAGGCTGATGCGCTCGCGGTCCTCGTCCTGGTGCCAGACGACGAGGGCGTTGTCCGCCATCACGAGCGCGGTCCCGGGGACCTTGATCGCCCGCAGCGTCCAGTCGAGCTCCTGCTGCCGGCGCAGGCCGACCCGGAAGGGCACCTGCCGCCACAGCTCGGTCGGCGCCATGATCGTCGACGTCTGGATGAACCCCTCGCCGTGGAAGAGGCCTTTGCGGACGGTGAAGTACTCGCTGAGGTGCTCGCCCTCGGCCGGCAGCCGGCGCGGCATCACGAACTCGGCCCGCGGTGTCCGGTTGAGCAGTCGCGTTGCGACGATCGGCATCTCGGCGGTGGATTGCTTGGCCATCCCGAGCTGGATCGCGAGCTTGCCGGGCAGCCACTCGTCGTCGTCGTCCAGCATGGCCGTCCACGGGGCGCGAGCGGCGGCGATGCCCTGGTTGCGGGCGTTCGGGGCCCCACCCTTCTCGGGCAGCGGGAGAGCCCGGACGCGCGGGTCCCCGATCTCGGCCAGCGCCTTGGCGGTGGTCTCGTCGGGCCCGTCGACGACCACGACGATCTCGAGGCTCTTGACGGTCTGGGCGAGGACGCTGCGGACGGCGCGGGTCAGCAGCTCGGGGCGGTTGCGGGTCGGGATGACCACGCTCACCTCGGGAAGGGTGTCCATGACGCGGGAACGGTAAGGCGGTCGGGCGACGCTCGGTTGAACAGAGAGCGGCATCCGGTCATGCGGACAGCTAACTGTTCACCGGACGGTCGGCGGAGGGCTTCGATCGACCGGCTTCTCCGCCCCGGAGGAGGGCTGGCGACAGGCGAGATCGCGCCTCGGTCGGCCGCAGCGGCTGCGCGCCCCGGCTGGTCGTGGCGGATGCGCAGGTCGGCGGTCGTTTCGGTGGCGTCGCGTACTCGTGTCGTCGCGGCCGGTATGGCTAGTGACACGGGTTCATATCGTCCGCACTTCTGGTGTTTCCGACCGCGACGGCGGGGCATTGGGCCCGCCGTGAAGGATCGCTACCGGCTGATCGGACGGCTCGGCGTGGGCGGCTCGTCCGTCGTGTGGCGCGCGCACGACGAGGTGCTGCGGCGCGACGTCGCCGTCAAGGTGCCGTCCCTCGCCGCGGGCCGCCGGCCCGCGCTGCTCGACCGGATCCGTCAGGAGGCCCGCTCGGCGGCGGCGCTGCGGCACCCGAACATCGTCGACGTGTACGACTACGACGAGGAGTGCGACGAGTACGGGGCGCCAGTGCCCTACGTCGTGATGGAGCTCGTCGAGGGGCGGACGCTCGCGGAGGTGCTCGCCGGCGGGCCGCTGCCCTGGCAGACCGCGGTGCGGATCTGTGCGCAGGTGGCTTCGGCGCTGGCGGCCGCGCACGAGCACGGCATCGTGCACCGCGACGTCAAGCCCGGCAACATCATGGTGCCCGGCGCGGCCGGCTCGTCAGAGGGCGCCGGCGTCGCCGCGCAGGCGAGCGGCGGTGCGGCGGGGGCCGCGGCGTGGTCGCGGATCTGGGGCGCGGCGGGCGGTGGCGTTCGGGCTCGGATGCGGGGCGGTGCGGCCGGCCACCCGGGTGCGGCTCGGGGCAGTGCGGTCGGCGGCGCGGGCGCGGCGTCGGGTGGCGCGGGCGCGGCGTCGGGTGGTGCGGGCGGTGCGGCTGGTGGCGCGAGTGCGGGCGTGGGTGCGGCGTCGGGCGGTGCGGCTGGTGGCGCCGCGGGTGCGGGTGCGGCTCGGGGCGGGGCTGCGGTGTTCGGCGACGGGGTGAAGCTCGTCGACTTCGGGATCTCGGCCGCGGCTGGGTCGGTGGATGAGATCGACGGCGAAGTGCTCGGGACGCCGGCCTATCTGGCGCCGGAGCGGCTGGACGGCGGGCCTGTGCGGACGGCTAGCGATGTGTACGGGCTGGGGCTGTTGCTCTACCGGGCGCTGGCCGGGGCGATGCCGTGGGAGGCTTCGACGATCACCGAGATGGTCAGCGCACATCTGCGGGAGGAGCCGCGGCCGCTTCCGTCGCTGCCGGGCATGCCGCGCGCGGTTGCCGACCTGGTGCGGCGTTGCCTGGCCAAGGCGCCGGAGGCTCGGCCCGATGCGGCGGAGGCCGCTTGGATTCTTGCGGACGCGGCCGGGATGCTGCCCCGGCGGGCTCTGCACTTCCCGAAGCCGGTGAGCGGGCTCGAACTGCGGCGTCGGCGCCCGCTGACCGTCGGCGGCGGGCGTTCTGCCGCTGCGTCTGGTGCCGGACGGCAGGCGAGCGGTGGATCGGTGCGCGGCGCCGGGGCTGCCGGTGCTGCCGGGCCGGGTCGGCGGCAGGGTGGGCTTTCCGAGCGGCGGGGTGGGCTTTTCGCGCGACGGGAGGGACTCTCCGAGGGGCGGGGTCAGCTTTCCGCGCGACGGGAGGGGCTCTCCGAGGGGCCGGGTTGGCTCTCCAGGCGGCGGGGTGGTTCGGCCGCCGGCGGGGTGCGGCGTTCGATGAGTACGACGGTGGCGGCGCTGGCCTTGGGGGCTCTGCTCTTGCTGCGGGCGCCGTCGGAGTCCTGACCGGAGTGTTGCCGGGGCCGCGCCGGCCTTGGGGGCCTTGTTTGCTGCGGGCGCCGTCGGAGTCTTGAACCGAGCGTTGTCGGGGGCTGCGCCGGGCCTCGTGGCTTTGTCTGCTGCGGGCCGCCGTCGGGGTCCTGACCGGAGTGTTGTCGGGGGCTGCGCCGGGCCTGGGGGCTCTGTTGCTGCGGGCGCCGTTGCGGAGAGCATCGTGGACGGGGCGATTTGGTGTGCTCGCGGGATCTTGTGCTTCTGGTGGCCTTTCGCGTCGGCGCCGTCGTGGGTGGTCGGGGTTGGGCGACGGCGGTGCGGGCGGCGGCGGTGCGGGCGGCGGCTTCTGGGGGTTGAGCTGCGGGTCGGGCCAGTCGTTCGGCATGGGGACCTGGGCTTGGCGGCGGGGCGGATGAGGACTTTTGTCGCCTGGTAGGAAAGTTTGGGTGGGGCCGGGGGAAAGTTTCCGTACATCGAGGGTTTCCTTTGTCCCGGGCGCTCGGTAGCGTCGCTTCACGTAACACGAGTGACACATCGTGTTAGCGGAGCGCGGTGTGGGTGCCCGGGAGGGATGCGCATGCGTACCGGAATCTGGTTGGTCGGGGCTCGGGGTTCGGTGGCCGTCACGGCCTTGGTCGGGGCGGCTGCGGTGCGGGCCCGGCTGGCGGGAACCGCGGGATGCGTCACGGAATTGCCGGAAATGCGCGGGGCGGCGCTGCCGGGGTGGGCGGACCTGGTGTTCGGCGGGCACGACGTCGTGGCCTTGCCGCTGGCCAAGAAGGCCGAGGCGCTCGCCGCCGCCGGGGTGGTGCCCGCTCCGCTCGTGGGAGCACTCGCCGCCGAACTGGCCGCCGTCGAGAGCGAGGTGCGGCCGCTGCCGTCCGCGGCCACGCAGGCCGAGACGGCGGAGCGGATTGCCGCTGACCTGCGGGAATTCCGGGAGCGGCACGGGCTCGAGCGGGTCGTTGTCATCGATGTCGCCACGACCGAGCCGTTGATCGAGCCGCATCCCGCGCACGCGGAGCTGCGGTTGCTCGAGGAGGCCATGCGGGAACCCGGGCAGGCGGTGCTGCCGCCGAGCTCACTCGCCGCGTACGCCGCGTTCCGGGCGGGATGCTCGTTCGTCGACTTCACGCCGTCCACGGGACCCCGGCTGCCCGCGCTGGCGGAGCTGGCCGAGCGCGAACGGCTGCCCTACGCGGGCAACGACGGGAAGACCGGCGAGACGCTCGTGAAGTCGGTGCTGGCGCCCATGTTCGCGCAGCGCAACCTGCGGGTGACCAGCTGGTCCGGGCTGAACCTGCTCGGCGGGGGCGACGGGGCCAACCTGGCCGACCCGGCCGCCAACGCCGCGAAGGTCGCCAGCAAGCAGCGGGTTCTCGGCGACGCGCTGGGCTACGAGCCGGAGGGCACCAGCCGCATCGACTACGTCGCCGAGATCGGGGACTTCAAGACCGCCTGGGACCTGGTCACGTTCGCCGGCTTCCTGGGTACGCCGATGCGGCTGGAGTTCACGTGGCACGGCTGCGACTCCGCGCTCGCCGCGCCGCTGGTGCTGGACCTCGCCCGGCTCACCGCGGCGGCGCACGCGGCGGGACGGTCCGGGGCGCTGACCGACCTCGGCTTCTTCTTCAAGGATCCGCTGGGTGACGGGCCGTCCGCGCTGGCCGAGCAGTGGGCGCGGCTCACCGCCTTCGCCGCCGGGCTGTCCCGATGAGCGAACACACAGGCCCGATGAGCGAACGCACGGACTTGGCGCGCGGGCGCGGGGAGACGGCGACGCGCGGGCGCGGCGGGGAGACGGCGCGCGGGCGTGGGCGCGGGGAGACGGCGCCCGGTCGGGGGGAGTGGTGATGGGGGGACGGCTGCGGGCGCTGGCGGAGCTGGTTCGGGCACCGGCTGCGTTGTCCGTGCCGGGTGACGTGATCGCGGGCGCTGCGGCGTCGGGGGTGCCCGTGCGGAAGGCGGCGGGGCTGGCGGCGGCTTCGGTGTTGCTCTACTGGGCGGGGATGGCGGCCAACGACTGGGCTGATCGGGAGCTCGACGCCACCGAGCGGCCCGAGCGGCCGATTCCTTCCGGGCGCGTTCCGGCTTCCGCTGCTCTGGGCGTCGCGGTCGGGCTCACGGCGGCGGGGCTCGGCGTGGCCGGGCGGGCCGGGGGAGGGCGGGCGCTGGCGGTGGCGGTGCCGCTGACGGCGGCCATCTGGGCGTACGACCTCAAGCTCAAGAACACCGCGGCCGGGCCGGCGGGCATGGCCGCCTGCCGCGCGCTCGACGTGCTGCTGGGGGCCTCCTCCCAGTCGCCGGTACGCGCCCTGCCCGCGGCCGCCACGATCGGACTCCACACCTACACCGTCACGGCGCTGTCCCGGCACGAGGTGCACGGCGCCCTGGATCGGAAGGTCCCCGCGGCCACGCTGGCGGCGACGGCGGGCGTGGTGGGCGTGGCGTCCGCGGGTGCTCCCGAGTGGCTGGCGCGGCGGGTCGGGCCGATGCTGGCCGCCACGTATGCGACCGGCTACGGCGCGCGGCAGATCAGGTTGCTGAGCGACTCGAGTCCCGGCGCCGTGCGGGCCGCGGTCGGGGCCGGGATCACAGAGTTCCCCACGCTGCAGGGAGCGTTGACTGCCACCGCGGGCCGGCCGCTCACGGGAGTCGCCGTGGCTCTGGCGGCCCCGCTCGCTCGCATGCTGACCCGCAAAGTGGCCGCGACATGACCGGGCTGCGCTTCGGATACGGCACGAACGGGTTCGCCAACCATCGGCTGGACGATGCGCTCGACGTGATTGCGGGGCTCGGCTATGTCGGCGTGGCGCTGACGTTGGACCACGACCACCTCGACCCGTATGCGCAGGGCCTTAACCACGAAGTGACACGCGTCGCCGACAGGCTGCGCGACCTCGGGCTTGGCGTGGTCATCGAGACCGGCGCGCGGTATCTGCTCGACCCGTGGCGCAAGCACGCGCCGACCCTGCTGCACGACGAGCGCGGCGTCCGGATCGACTTCCTGCGCCGGGCGGTCGCGGTCGCCGCGGATCTCGGGGCGGAGGCGGTCTCCTTCTGGTCGGGGGTGCGGCCGGACGGGGTGGACGCCGATCGGGCCTGGCAGCGGCTGGTCGACGGGTGCGCGGAGGTCGTCGACTACGCGACGGCGGCCGGGGTCACGCTCGGGTTCGAGCCCGAGCCCGGCATGGAGGTCGCCGACCTGGCCGGCTGGTTCCGGCTGCGCGAGGCGCTCGGGGCACCGGCCGCCTTCGGGCTGACGCTCGACATCGGTCACTGCCGCGCCGTGGAGCCCGAGCCGGTTCCGGCGTGCGTGGCGGCCGCGGTGCCGTACCTGGTCAATGTGCAGATCGACGACATGCGGCGGGGGGTGCACGAGCACCTGGAGTTCGGTGCGGGGGAGATCGACTTCCCGCCGGTGCTGGCGGCGCTGCGCGCGGGCGGCTATCGCGGGCTGGTCGCCGTCGAGTTGCCCCGGCACTCGCACGCCGCCCCGGATGTCGCCCGGCGGTCGTGGGAGTTCCTCAAAGGCGCGGAGAAGGAGGGGCGGGATGAGGGCTGACGAGCTGCGGGGCGCGCTTCCGGGCGTACCGGAAAAGGAATGGCTGAGTGACGCCGAGGCCCGCGTGCGCACCGACCCGGACCAGCTCCCCGCCCTCTTTGCCCGGGCCGGGCGCAAGCTCGGGCGGCAGCCGCTGGCCGACCGGCCGGACTGGACGCCGGGGCTGGCCGGGCGGGTGCTGCTCCTGCTGGCGGTCCCGCACAAGGACGACCGGGTGCTCGATCTCTATTGGCACGGCGACACCGGCGAGCGGCTTGCGGTTCTGCACGCGCTGGCGTTGCTGCCCATCGGGGACGCCGGGGTGCCGCTCGTCGAGGACGCGTTGCGGACCAATGACACGCGGCTCGTGGCCGCGGCGCTCGGGCCGTACGCGCGGCACCTGTCGCCCGCGACCTGGCGGCAGGGCGTGGTCAAGTGCGTCTTCATGGGCGTGCCGCTGAGCCGCGTGGACCGGCTGGACGAGCGGGCCGACGCCGAGCTCGCGGCCATGCTCACCGGGCTCGCGCAGGAACGGGCCGCGGCCGGCCGCCGGATGCCCGCCGACGCGACGGCCCTGCTGAACCGGATCCAGCAGAAGCAGGAGGACTGATGCGCGTCTTCGATCCGCACATCCACATGACGTCCCGGACCACCGACGACTATCGGCGCATGGCGGACGCGGGGGTGCGTGCCGTCGTGGAGCCGGCCTTCTGGCTCGGGCAGCCGCGGACCAACCCCGGCTCGTTCGCGGACTACTTCGACTCGCTGCTCGGGTGGGAGCCCTATCGCGCGTCGCAGTTCGGGGTGCGGCACCACGCCACGATCGCCCTGAACCCCAAGGAGGCGAACGATCCGCGCTGCCGGCCCGTGCTCGATCTGCTGCCCCGCTATCTGGACAAGGACGGGGTCGTGGCGGTCGGGGAGGTCGGCTACGACTCGATGACGCCCGCCGAGGACGAGGCGTTCGGCACGCAGCTCGCCCTGGCGCGCGAGTTCGAGCTGCCGGCGCTCGTGCACACGCCACACCGCGACAAGGCGGCCGGTACGCGGCGCACGCTCGACGTCATCGCCGAGTCCGGCATCGATCCGGGGCGCGTGGCCGTCGACCATCTCAACGAGGTGACCGTGGGCCTGGTCCGCGACACCGGCTGCTGGCTCGGCTTCTCGATCTATCCGGAGACCAAGATGTCCCCGCCCCGGATGGTGGAGATCCTGCAGCGGTACGGGACCGAGCGCGTGCTCGTCAACTCGGCCGCCGACTGGGGGCACTCGGATCCGCTGCTCACCGTGGCGACCGGCGAGGCGATGCTGGCCGCGGGGTTCACGGCCGACGACGTGGACCTGGTGCTGTGGCGCAACCCGGTGGCGTTCTACGCGCAGTCGGGGCGTCTGGATCTGTCCGATCTGCCCGCCCCGGAGCCGTCGTACGCGGGCAGCTCCCTCGCCCGTGGCGGCAGCTGATGCGTCTCGCGGATGCCACGGGGACACAGAAGCACCTGTCGTACTGCACGAATGTGCACGAGGCCGAGGACCTGGACGGGATCCTGCGACAGCTCGACACGTACGCGGTCCCGGTGCGTGAACGTCTCGGAACCGATGTCCTCGGGCTGGGCCTGTGGCTGCCCGCTCCCGTGGCGGCCGGGCTCGCGTCGGACCTCGCCGCCCGGCAAGCGCTGAAGAGCGCGCTCACCAGCCGGGGGCTGGAAGTGGTGACCCTCAACGGGTTCCCGTACCAGGCGTTCCACGCGCCCGTCGTCAAACACGCCGTCTATCAGCCGGACTGGACCACGCCGCAGCGGATGGCGTACACGGTGAATCTGGGTGTCATCCTGGCCGACCTGCTGCCGGACGATGCCGCGTACGGCTCGATCTCGACCTTGCCCCTCGCCTGGCGTGACCCGTGGGACGCGGCCCGGGCCGCGGCCTGCCGGCGGGCGCTCGCGGAGCTGGCGGCCGAGCTGCACCGGCTGCCGCGCCGGATCCGGGTGGCGTTTGAGCCCGAGCCGGGATGCATCGTGGAGACCACGCAGGAGGCCGTCGCGCTGCTCGGGGAGGCGGACACGTCGGTGCTCGGCGTCTGCCTCGACCTCGCGCACCTGGCCTGCGCGTGGGAGGAGCCGATCGAGGCGCTGGCACGGCTGCGCGAGGCCGGGCTGCCCGTCGTGAAGGCGCAGGTGTCGGCCGCACTGGCCAGCGCGGATCCGGAGGCGGACCGGGCGGTGCTGGGGGAGTACGCCGAGCCGCGCTTCCTGCACCAGACGCGTGGGCCGCACGGCTTCAAGACCGACGACCTGGACGAGGCCCTCGCCACGCGGGGCGCCGACGCGCAGCCGTGGCGTGTCCATTTTCATGTTCCGCTGCACCAGGCGCCCGCCCCGCCGCTCACAAGCACCGTCGGCGTGCTCGTGGAAGCGCTCGGCGCCCTTGTCCAGTTGAGCGATTGCGCGCATTTCGACGTCGAGACGTACACGTGGGGTGTCCTGCCCTCCACCGCCCGTCCGCGCGACCCGGCCGAGCTCGCCGCCGGGATCGCGTCCGAGTTGTTCTTCGCCCGCGCCCAGCTGACCGCGCTGGGCCTCACACCACTGCCGGGGGTGCCGTCGTGAAACCCGTCGTCGTGCTGGACGTGGTCGGCCTGACGCCGAAGCTGCTGCGCCACATGCCCCGCCTGTCGCGCCTGGCGCAGACCGGCTTCCAGGCGTCGCTCGGCACCGTGCTGCCGGCCGTGACGTGCACGGTGCAGTCGACGTTCCTGACCGGGGCGCCGCCGTCGGAGCACGGGATCGTGGGCAACGGCTGGTACTTCCGCGAGCTGGGCGAGGTCTTCCTCTGGCGGCAGCACAACCGCCTGGTCGGCGGCGAGAAGCTGTGGGACGCGGCCCGCGCGGTCCAGCCCGGCTACACGGTGGCCAACATCTGCTGGTGGTACGCGATGGGCGCCGACGTGAACTGGACGGTCACGCCCCGGCCGGTCTACCACGCCGACGGGCGCAAGGATCCGGACTGCTACACGTACCCGCCGGCGCTGCACGACGAGCTGGAAGGCGCGCTGGGCACCTTCCCGCTCTTCAGCTACTGGGGCGCGAACGCGGGGATCGCCTCGTCGCAGTGGATCGCCGGCGCGGCGGTGCAGATCATGGCGACCCACCATCCCGACCTGACCCTCGTCTACGTGCCGCATCTCGACTACGACCTGCAACGCTTCGGGCCGGACGGGCCCGAGGCGGCGGCCGCGGCGGCGGCGGTGGACGCGGCGCTCGCACCGGTGCTGGAGGCTGCCGCGCGGCGCGGTGCGACGGTTGTCGCCTTGAGCGAGTACGGGATCACGCCCGCCTCGCGGCCCGTGGACATCAACCGGCTGCTGCGGTCCGAGGGGCTGCTCGAGGTCTACACGCAGGCGGGCATGGAGTATCTCGATCCCTGGGTGTCGCGGGCCTTCGCGGTGGCCGATCATCAGGTCGCCCACGTCTATGTCCGCGACAAAGCGGACATCGATCATGTCGCCAAGATCTGCGCGGCGTTGCCGGGAGTGGCCGACATCGTGGACCTCGGTCATCCGCGCGCGGGGGAGCTGGTGCTCGTCGCTGAGCCGGACGCCTGGTTCACCTACTACTACTGGCTCGACGACAAGCGGGCGCCCGACTTCGCGCGGCTCGTCGAGATCCACCGCAAGCCGGGCTACGACCCGGCCGAGTTGTTCTTCGACCCCGCCGGACCGACGGCGGCCAAGGGGCGGGCGGGCCTGGCCCTGCTCCGGAAGAAGCTCGGCCTGCGCTACTCGATGAGCGTCGTCGGGCTCGACGCGGGCGCCCGGGCGGTGCGCGGCTCGCACGGCCGGCTACCCGGCTCCTCGGAGGACGGGCCGGTGCTGCTGTGCTCGGACGCCGGCCTCGCCCGGGACTCCTTCGAGGCGACCGAGGTGAAGGACTTCGTGCTGCGCGCGGCGGGGCTCGCCTCATGACGGTCGAGAGCCCCGCCGGGACGGGGTCGGCCGAGCTGGCCCGCCGGTGCGAGGCGGCGCTGATCGCGTACCTGGATCGGCAGCGCCCCCACTGGCCCGACGGCACGCCGCGGGGTGTCCTGGACGCGGTCCGCCGGTTCGTGCTCGCCGACGGCAAGCGGCTGCGCCCGATGTTCTGCTACTGGGGCTGGCGCGGCGCGGGCGGCCCCGACAGCGCGGCGATCGTCACGGCCGCCGCCGCGCTGGAGCTCTTCCACGCGTTCGCGCTCATCCACGACGACATCATGGACGGCTCGGCCACCCGCCGCGGCCGCCCCACGGTCCACCGCCACTTCGCCGACGTGCACACCCGCCACTCCTGGAAGGGCGAAGCCACCAGGTACGGCCACAGCGCCGCCCTGCTCTGCGGCGACCTGTGCGCCGCGTGGGCCGACCACATGTTCCACGAGTCGGGCCTGCCCATCGACCAGATCCACCGCGGCTACCGCCTCTTCACGGTCATGCGTACGGAGGTCATCGCCGGCCAGTACCTGGACCTCGTCTCGGCCGTGGGCGACGGCTCGGTGGCGGGTGCCCTGACCGTCATCCGCATGAAGGCCGCCCGGTACACGGTGACCCGGCCCCTGCAGATCGGCGCGGCCCTCGCCGGGGCGGGACTGGCCGACCAGGCGGCCCTGCAGGCCTTCGGCGACCCGCTCGGCGACGCCTTCCAGCTGCGCGACGACGTCCTCGGCGTCTTCGGCGACCCCGCCGTGACCGGGAAGCCGGTCATCGACGACCTCCGCGAGGGCAAGCCGACGGTGATGGTGGCCATGGCCCGCGACCGGGCGTCGCGACCGCAGGCGGGCCGGCTGCGCGAGCTGTTCGGCAGTCCGGCCCTGGACGAAGCGGGCGCGGCCGAACTGCGCGACATCATCACGAGCACGGGCGCCCGCGAGGCAACCGAGGACCTGATCGCCAAGCGCGCCGCGGCCGCGCGGACCGCTCTGGCCCTGGCCCCACTGACCCCGGACGCCCGCGAGGCCCTGGGCGAACTGGTCGCGTCGGTGGTCGCCCGGACGCGGTGATATCCCGTCGAATCCGACGAAAGGTGAATCGGGCTCTGACTGATCGGGCGATCCGGGGCTTGACCGGGGGATATAGACATACGGCGTGGGCATGGGGCGATGGGCCGGGACGGCCGTACTCGGGGTGAGTGTCGTGGCCACGGCCGTGGCGCTGGCGGGGATCGGGCCCGCGGCGGCGGCCGAGCCGGTGCGGATCATGCCGCTCGGGGCGTCGATCACCTACGGGTACGGGTCGACCGACGGCAACGGGTATCGCGGGCGGCTGTACGAGCGGCTGACCCGGGACGCCGGCCTGCACGTCGACTTCGTGGGCTCGCAGCGCTCGGGGCGGCTGCGGGACCGCGATCATGAGGGGCACCCGGGGTGGCGGATCGATCAGATCGCGGCGCACGCCGACGAGTGGCTGGCCACGTACCGGCCGGACGTCGTCGTCATGCATCTCGGCACCAACGACATGATCCAGGACTACCGGTCGGCGACGGCGCCGGAGCGGCTGGCGGCGCTGTGCGCGGAGATCGTGCGGCGGGACCCGGGCGTGACCGTGTACGTGTCGTCGCTGGTCGCCTCGACGGACACGGCCGTCGACGAGCGGATCGACGCCTTCAACGCGCGGCTGCCCCGGGTGCTCGCGGGGCTGCGTAACGTGGTCTATGTCGACCAGCACGCGGCGATGGACCGGCGGGAGCTGAGCGACGAGGTGCACCCCACCGACCGCGGCTACCGTGAGATCGCCGACGCCTGGTACGACGCCATGCGCCGCCGATCGGTGGGGTGACGTCGTCAGGTCAGGCGCAGACGAGCAGGCTCAGGCCGCTCATGCCGCATTCGGCGCCGACGCTGAGCTGGCTGAACTCCATGCCGTCGGCCTCGGTCTCCTCCGGCTCGAGCAGCTGCAGGTCCAGGATGTCTTCCACGTCGTGTCTCCTCAGATCGGGACGGCCCGGACGCGCGGATCGGCGCCGGGAGCTGCGGTGGGGCCCGGGCGGGCGGCCAGCCGGGCCAGGGCGAGCAGGACACCGGCCGTACCGGTGTGCAGGTCCATCGAGAGCCGGCGCAGGGTGACGCCCGGACAGGCGGTGCCCCCGCCGTACGGGACGGCGTGCAGGTCGAGGCCGGGCACGTGGGCGGCCGCCGCGGCGGGATCGGTCGCGGCGAGGGCGGCGATCAGGCCGGCGCGCCCGTTCATCAGCCCCGGATAGACGACGAACGAGGGCCGGCACGCGCGGAGCAGCTCGGGCAGCGCGGCCACCGGGCGGTGCGCGCTCAGTGCGGCGGCGGCGACCGCGATCCCGGCACTGCCCGATTCCAGGTACGGGAGAACGCGCCCCTTGTCCGGCACCTGCAACCCGCCGTCCGGGGTGGCGACGCAGCGGGCCAGGTCACGTCCGAGTGCGGTCTCGGCGTGGTCGAGCCAGGACGCGTCTCCGGTCGCCTCGTACAACCGGGTGAACAGCAGCGCCGGGCCGCTCCAGCCGTGCAGCAACCCCGTGGCATCGGTGCTCGCCGGGGGTTGCGTGGTCAATGTCCCGGCCAGCGTGCGAACAGCGTCGAGTGGTGTGCGGCGGCGCCGGGCCAGGGTGAGCAGGGCGAGGGCGACGCCGGTCACGCCGTCGGCGAGGCTGATCCCGCTCGGCGGCCGATCGCACCGGGCCAGCAGGGCGTCGGCGGCGGCGGGCTGCCCGAGCCGGTCGAGCACCGTGGCGACGCCGTGGCTGCCGGTCCACAGGCCGGGGCGGGCGGGTTCGGCGGCGGCCCGGCGGCACAGCCAGTCGACGTACTCGGGCCGGGGCGGGTCGCCGGCCTCGGCCAGCGCGTGGAGCACACCCGCGGCGCCGTGGCCCAGGCCGAGCCCGCCGCTGCGGAACTGCTCGACGTCGCCGGGGAAGAGCCGGTCCGCCCGGTCGGGGGTGGCGCTCGCGTGAATGGCCCGGACGAGGTCACCGATGGCGGTCTCACCGGAACGCGGGCGTGGGCGGGGGCCGGAGCGCATCAGGTCGCGGCGCAGGCGGGCCACGGTCGCGGGCGGGACGGGGAAGCGGCCGGCGGCCCAGTCGAGGTGCTTGGCCGTACTCTCCGGGGCGATCTCCCGCATCGGCGCGAGCGGGACGAGCAGCCACAGGCGCAGGGCGGCGAGGGCGTAGCGGTCGAGGTCGAATCCGCGCGTGCCCGGCGGCGCCGTGAAGCCCGGTGCGCCGAGTCCCGGCACGGTGTCCTCGGTCACCGGGAAGGCCGCCTCGGCGTCGATCAGCGAGATCCGATCCTGGTCGTCGACCAGCACGTTGCGCGGGTGCAGGTCGCCGAAGACCCAGCCCCGGTCGTGCACCCGGGCCAGCAGCCGGTCGAGCTGATCGGCCAGCCCGGCGGCGCGCCCGTAGTACCGGGACAAAGCGTCCGGCGTGGCGTCGTCGTAGAGCGGGCAGGCGCGGGCCATCCACTTGCCGAGCGGGATGCCGTCGCGGAACTCGCGGGCCAGGAACAGGTGCTCCCATGCCTCGTGCAGGCCGTGCACCTCGGGCAGGCCCGGGATGCCGGCCAGCGCGACCAGCGCTTCGTGCTCGCGGCGCAGCCGGACGACGGCGTCGCGACCGTGCCCGTCGAGGCCGGCGTGCGGCCGCGCCTCCTTGACGAGAATCCGGCGCCCGCCCTCGGACAACGCGTGGTAGACGCCGCCGCCGTTGGAGAAGTGCAGCGCGCCGGTGATGCGGAAGGGCAGGTCGGCGGGGCGACGGGCGGCCAGGTGCGGCGCCAGCACGGCCGGGGGAGTCACCCAGGGCGGGACGTGGAACGCCGCGGTACGCCGGTCGGGCACGAGCACGCCGTCGGGCCGGCGGATCGCGGGGGTCGCCCGGCCGCCGTCGTCGACCTCGAGCGGGACGAACCCGCCGTAGCGCACGTGCAGCGGTCCCGGCCCGATGCGGAGATCACCCAGGATGTACGGGCCGGGGCTCCCGTGCAGCCGGCGGCCGAGCGCGTCCAGGACGTCGCCCAGCGCCTCCTCGTCCGCCGGGTACACCGTGACGAACTTGCCGCTCGTGCCGCGCGCCGCGTACTTGCCGTTCCGGTGGAGCAGGGCGCGCGGGGAGCGCAGGTGCTTGTAGGTCAGCTGCCGCCCGGCGCAGAAGTCGTGCACCACGCCGAGGGTCCGGGCCGCGTTCCCGGGCGTGGCGGCGACGTGGACCTTCCAGCCCTGCTCGGGCAGCGCGGTGCCGGCGCGGTGCAGCATCCGCCACGGGCCGTGCGAGCGCACCGTCCACTCCGGCCCCGGCCGGGGCGCCACGGCGGCGAAGGAGTCGTCGTCGCCGTCGGCCCGGTCGAAGAACGGCCGCCCCGGAAGGCAGTAGTCGTCGTGCACGGGTCCGAGCCAACCAGAGCCGGTCCGCCCCGATCCGGCCCGGCGCGCCCATGATCACCCCGACGGGTGTACGCGCGCTACGGGCGTACCGGATGAAACCCGAAGGGCAGCTCGAGCCGGTGCTCGTGCAGCAAGGTCTCGTCCGCCAGGATGTCGGCGGTCTTGCCGTCGGCGACGATCTGGCCGTCGTCGAGGATGACCGAGCGGGGGCAGAGCTGCATCGCGTAGGGCAGATCGTGGGTCACCATGAGCAGCGTCACCGGCAGCCGTTCGAGGATCTCGGCCAGCTCGCGGCGGCTCGCCGGGTCCAGGTTGGACGACGGCTCGTCCAGCACCAGCAGCTCGGGGCGCATGGCCAGGACCGTGGCGACCGCCACCCGGCGGCGCTGGCCGAAGGACAGGTGGTGGGGCACCTGGTCGCGGTGGGCCGCCATGCCGACCGCCGCGAGGGCCTCGTCGACGCGGGCGTCCAGCTCGGCGCCGCGCAGGCCCAGGTTGGCCGGGCCGAACGCGACGTCCTCGGCGACCGTGGGCATGAAGAGCTGGTCGTCCGGGTCCTGGAAGACGAGGCCGACCCGGCGGCGGATCTCGGCCAGCCGGGCGCGGTCGCCGGCGTCGACGCGCAGACCGCCGACCTCGACCGTGCCGGCGCCGCCGTGCAGCACGCCGTTGAGATGCAGGACGAGCGTGGTCTTGCCGGCGCCGTTCGGGCCGAGGAGGGCGACACGCTCGCCCTCGGACAGGCTCAGGTCGACGCCGCGCAGCGCGGTGCTGCCGTCCGGGTAGGCGAAGGTGAGCCCCTCGACGCGCAGGCTCACGAGAACATCGCCGCCGTCACGCCGATGGCCGCCGCGGCGACCGGGAGCGCGGCCGACTGGGCCCACTGCGTGCCGGTGGCCGTGCTCTGCGTGGCGAGCGGCAGCCGCCCCTGGTAGCCCCGCGACACCATGGCGAGATACACCCGTTCCCCTCGCTCGTAAGCCCGCAGGAACAGCGCGCCCACGCTGACCGCGAACGCCTTGACCTGCCACAGGAACCTCGGATCATAGCCCCGGGACAGCCGGGCGATCCGCATCCGGCGCGCGTCGTCGGCGAGGATGTCGAGATAGCGCAGCATGAACGTCGCGATCTGCGTGAACACGGACGGCACGCGCAGCCGGTCGAGCCCCACGATCAGGTCGCGCATGGTCGTGCTCGCCGCGAGCAGCAGCGACGCCACGACACCGAGCGTGCCCTTGGCGAAGATGTTCCACGCGCCGTGGAGCCCGTCGACCGACAGCGTCAGGCCCAGCCACTCGGTGCGCTCGCCGTGCCCGGCGAAGGGCAGGAACACCGCGAGGAGTACGAACGGGAGCTCGATCGTCGCCCGCTTGGCCAGCCACGTCACGGGGACCCGGGCCGCCGTGGCGACGCCGGCGAGCAGCAGCGCATAGCCCCCGAAGGCCGCGAACTCCTCCCGGGGCGTCGCCACCACCACGATCGTGAACAGCAGCGTGGCGACGATCTTCACCTCGGGCGCGAGCCGGTGGACCGGGCTCGCCCGGTCGAGATGCAGCGGATGCGCGTGCCCGGCGCCCATCTAACCCACGCCTCTGTTCCCGGCCACGCCCCGGGCTCCGGCCGCCTCGCGGGCCGGGGCCGTGCCCCGGGTCCCGGCCAGGTCGCGGGCTTGTGCGGTGGCCGGAGCCGGTCGGGTGCCCGTCATCACGCCGTGGATCCGGTCCCCGGGGCCGGGGTGTCGCGGATCGCCTGGTCGTTACCGCCCGTGCCCGTGCCCGCGCCGGCGCCGGCGCCGACCGTTGCGCCGCCGTCGCCGGTCGTGGCGTCGGTCGTGCCGCGGCGGCGGGCCAGCCAGAACACGCCGCCGCCGATGGCGAACGTGACGAGGACGCCGAGGACGCCGGCCAGCCCGGTGGAGACGTACTCGTTGTCGATGCCCTTGATGCCGTAGTCGGCGAGCGGGCTGTCCGCCAGCTGGTGGTCCTGCTCCTGCTGGGCCATGCACGTGCCGCCGGTGATCTCGTCGTCGGCGTTGAACGTGCAGCCCTCGCGGGCGGTCGCGTCGAGGCCGTCCGGGCTGCCCGAGGCGAAGCTGCTCACCACGCCGGCGAGCAGCAGGGCGACGAGCAGGCCCCCGGCCAGGAACCAGCCGAGCCGGGTGCGGGCGGTGCCGTGCGCCTTCGCGGTCCGGCCGGCCGGGGCGTTGCGGTCGTCGGCGCTCATGCGGCACCTCCGGAGACGGTGACGGGCTGGGCGGCCACGGGTGCGGTGCGGAAGCGGCGCAGCGCGTAGACCAGGTCGGGCCGGACGCGGGCGACGGTGGCGACGGTGGTCGCGGCGATCAGGCCCTCGCCGATGCCGATCAGCGTGTGCACCCCGGCCATCGTGCCGGCGATCGTGCCGAGGGAGAGCTCGGTGGTGCCGCCGAGCCAGTATTCGAGGACGAAGCCCTGGGAGGCGAGCACGACCCCGAGGACGGAGGCGATGAACGCCGTGGCGCCCACCCCGGCCGGGGTCTTCGGCAGGAACCTCATGAGCAGGGCGACGAGCAGGTAGCCGGCGGCCGTACCGATGAGGGCCATGTTGGTGATGTTGAGACCGAGCGCCGTCAGGCCGCCGTCGGCGAAGAGCAGGCACTGCACGATGAGTACGGTCGCCACGCACAGCGCCCCGACCCAGGGCCCCACGAGCACGACGGCCAGCGCGCCGCCCAGCAGGTGCCCGGAGACGCCCGGCAGCACCTGGAAGTTGAGCATCTGCACGGCGAAGATGAACGCCGCCACGAGCCCCGCCATGGGCGCCAGCCGGTCGTCCAGATCGGCCCGGGCGCGCCACACGCAGACCCCCAGCCCGAGCGCCGCGAGGACCGCGAACAAGGCGGAGACCGGCCCGTCCACGATCCCGTTGGCGATGTGCATCGCCTGTGTATCCATCCCGCGCCTCCCTGTTTCCCCGGAGCATATGCGTCAGTGGAGCAGTTGCACAGCGGTGGCAACAACGTCGCGCGAGACGTACCCCACACATCACGATCAATGGGGAATCGGTCGCCCGGCGGCCGCCTGATGTTCGCTTGTTCGGGGCGTGGCGGGCGGTGGACTGCCCGGGGATGTGCCAGTCCGGAAACGGACGAAGCAGGGCTGCCCGGGGGCGGCCCTGCTTCGCTTGGCTTCGCTTGGCTTCGCTTGGCTTCGCTTGGCTTCGCTTGGCTTCGCTTGGCTTCGAGAAGAGGTGGTGCAGCGTTTCTCAGCTGATGGCGGCGAGGGCGCGGGCGCGCTCGGGCCAGGTGGCGAGGCTCGGGGCGAGCCGCATGCCGGCCGCCGTGATGGCGGCGCGGATGGTGGCCTCGTCGGCCGCGCCCAGCTGCTCGTAGGTGGTGATGCCGCCGGCCGCGAGCGCCATGGCCATCTTGGGGCCGATGCCGGCGATCTTCGTGAGGTCGTCGGGCTCGTGCACCGGCGCCGGCGTGGGGCCGGGCGTCCCGGGCGGCACGGTCTCGTCGTCGACGGCGGCGGCCTGGGCCGGGATGTCGACGGCGCCGGCCTGGGCCGGGATCACGACGGTCGGCTCGTCGGCCGCAACCGTGGAGACCGGCTCGGGGGCGACGGGCTCGGCGGTGACGGCCACGGGCTCGGCGGCCACGGCGACCGGGACCGGCTCCGGCTTGGCCTCGGCGATCGGCTCGGGCTCGGCGACGGGCTCGACCGCGACGGGCTCCGGCGCGGCGACAGGCTCGGCGACGTGCTCGGTGGCGACGGGCTCCGGCTCGGTGGGGACCGGGGACTCGGCGGCCGGGATGTGCTCGGTGACCGCTTCGGCGATCGGCTCGGACCCGTTGACCGGGGCCGCGGGGGAGGAGGCGGGCACGACGACGGTCGCGTCGTCGTCGAACGCGGGCGCCTCGGACGACGCGCGCGGGCCGGGCACCACGGCGGTCGGCTCGTCCTCGAGCGCGGTGACGGCGTGCGGAGCGGCGGCGGCGTCCTGGGTTGCGGACTCCGGCGCGGGGGAGACCGGGGCCTCGAGCGGCGCGGCCGGCGCGGGCTCGGCGGCCGGCGTGCCGATCGACGCGGCCGGGGCCGGCGAGACCGGAGCCGGGTCGGACGAGACCGAAGCCGGGTCGGACGAGGCCGGGGCCGGCGATACGGGCGAGTCCGACGAGCTCGACGAGGACGAGCCGGTCGACGGCGCGGTCTCGACGGCGGCGGGCTTCTTGCGGCCCCAGATGAACCAGGAGGCGGCCGCGCCGACCACGAGCCCGGCGAGCAGGGATATGACGGTTGACACGGGGAGCCTCCGGCGCCTTCAGGGTGCGTGATTAGCGCGCATCATAGAAGAGAGCCGCTGCGCCCCTGTCACGAACCGCCGGTCAGCGCGTCAATGCTCCCCGGGCCCGGGCCGCGGCGAAGTCCGGTTCGGCCACGGGACGGCCGAAATGGTAGCCCTGGGCCAGGCGATAGCCGAGGCGGTGCAGCTCCGCGGCCTGCTCCGCGGTCTCGACCCCTTCGGCCACGGCTTGCAGGCCCAGGCCGTTGCTCACCTGGATCAACGCCGTGGCGATGACCGCGTGCCGCCCCGCCATCGTGATCGAGTCGACGAACGACTTGTCCACCTTGAGGATGTCGACCGGGACGGTCTGCAGAAGGCCGAGCGACGAGTGGCCCGTACCGAAATCGTCGAGCGCGATCTTGACGCCCAGCTCGTGCAGGTCCTTGACGGCCTGGACGGTCTGGCCGCCGCCGAAGACGGCGGTCTCGGTCACCTCGACGGTCAGCTGGGCGGCGCCCAGGCCGGTCCAGGCGAGGGTCTCGGCGACCACGCCCGCGAAGCCCGGCTCGGCGAGCTGCCGGGCGGAGACGTTGACGGACATGCGCTCGGGCGCGGCGTCCCCCAGGTCGCGACGCCAGGCGACAGCCTGAGCACAGGCGGTCCGCAGGATCCACTCGCCCAGCTCGACGATGAGCCCGTTGTTCTCGGCCACCGGGATGAACTCGGCCGGGCTGACGAAGCCGCGTACCGGGTGCCGCCAGCGGACGAGCGCCTCCACGGACACCACGCGCCCGTCGGGCAGGGACACGATGGGCTGGTAGACGACCTGGAACTGGCCGGTGTCGAGCGCGGTCCGGATCTCGGCGCCCAGCTTCGCCTCCTCGCCGGCGCACCGGTCGAGATCGTCGGAGTACGCGCGGTGACGAGCCCCGCCGGCCCCCTTCGCCGCGTACATGGCGAGGTCGGCCCGGCGCAGCAGCTCGACCGGATCGGTGAGGCCCGTGCCGTCGGCGCTGCCGATGCTGGCCGAGACGAGCAGCTCGTGCCCGTCCGCCTCGATCGGGCGGCGCAGCGCGGCCGTCATGCGCTCGGCGATGCCGGCCATGACCTCCGGCGACGCGTCGGGCAGCAGCACCGCGAACTCGTCCCCGCCCAGCCGCGCCACCAGCCCGTTCTCGTCGAAGGACCCGGCCAGCCGCCGGGCGACCACGGAGAGGAGCTGGTCGCCCACGGCGTGGCCCAGCCGGTCGTTCACGTCCTTGAAGCCGTTGAGGTCCAGCACCGCCACCTGCGGCCGCACCCCGGCTGTGACGGCCTCGGCGGTGCGCTCCTCGAAGACGCGGCGGTTGGGCAGGAAGGTGAGCGTGTCGCGCAGGGCGAGATCCTCGAGCTGCCGGGACTGCCGCTGCACCTGGGACACGAAGCCGGCCAGCCGGGCCATGACCAGGATGACCAGCAGCGTCGAGCCGACCCCGACGGCGATCGTGTCGATGTGGTCCGGGTCGCGGCCCGCCTCGAGGAAGAGGATCGCGGGGACCAGCATCGTCGCGGTCGCGGGCAGGATCAGCCGGTGGGGACCGGTGCGCTCGGGCGCGTCGTGCGGGGCGGCGGACGACGGGTGCAGCGCGGCGCCGGCCCAGCAGAGATAGGTGAGGACGAAGATAGCGTACGCCCAGGGGAGCGCCCATGTCATCGACGCCGGCGCCAGGCTGGTGACCAGGTTGCCCAGCAGCGTGGCGACGCAGCCCGCGGCGAGCAGCCAGCCGCTGGGGCCGCTGTGCCGGGTGCGGGTGAGGATCGGGCCGACGGCGGCGATGAGGATCACGCTCGTCGTCAGGTAGCCCATCATGACCAGCCGCAGGGCCACCGGCTGGGTGCCGTCGCCGGCAATCGGCCCCACGACGAAGACCCAGTAGACCAGGCCGAGCCCGATGAAGGTCACGGCCGCGTCGATGATGCGTCCCGCGCTCGGGCGCCGGCCGCGGCCGAGGCGGAAGAGCGCCACCGCGAAGAAGGGGTACGCCGCCAGGTAACACGCGTCGGCCCAGGACGGGAAGGCGGAGCGGCCGGCCATCTGGTTGAGCGCGTACACGAGGTCGCCGGAGGCCCACGTCACCTGCCCGGCCGCGAAGACGAGCCACGCGAAGGGGTCGGGCGGCCGGTTGCGGCGCACCCCGGCGACGGTCAGCGCGGCCGCCAGCACGCCGGTCGAGGCGGACAGCAGCGGAGCACCGGCGCCAGGCAGCATCGTGTAGCCGACGCAGCCCAGGATGCCGAGCACCGGCCAGATCCACCAGCATCGGTCGGCGAGTCTCAGCACGTCCGACGGATCGGCACGCGGGGGGCGTACCTGAGCAGATCTTGACCCTGGGTTGAGCACCCGCTGAGGCGGCGCCCGCGCGGCCAGGGATACTCATGCACCGGCGCGGTCCGCGCGCCCGCCCGTCGCCTGGAGGACTCCGCATGCCGCGCTTCCGCTCGTGGACTCTGCGCAGCCGCGTCATGGCCATCTGTGCCGCCCTGAGTCTGCTGCTGGTGGCGCTGAGCGTGGTGGCCGCCGTGATCGCCGCCGACAGCAACGAGCGCATCGACGTTCTCACCAACAAGACGGGCCCGATGCGCACCGCGGGGCAGAGCCTGGACGCCGCGTTCGTCGACCAGGAGACCGGCATGCGCGGCTATCTGCTGAGCGGCAAGGTCGACAACCTTTCCCCGTACGAGCGGGGGCGCGCGGCCGAAGCCGACCTGCTGGACCAGATCGACCGCCTCAACCGCACCGGCCGGGTCGACACCGCGGTGACCGCCGCCCTGGCCCAGGTCCGCGCGCGGGCCGAGACGTGGCGCACCGAGGTCGCCGAGCCCGTGATCGCCGCCGTCCGCACCGGGGGAACCGCGGCGGGCCAGGCCCTGCCGGCCGCCGACGGCACCGCGCAGTTCGACGCCGTACGCGCGGCAGTAGGTGATCTGCAGGACAGCATCTCCGTCGTGCGCGACGCGGCCGTGTCGGCGGCCAAGAACACCGGCGGTGCCCTCGTCGCCCTCGAGATCACCGCCGCGGCGGCCGTGCTCGTCTTCGCGATCGCGGTCATGCTGCTGCTCGACCGCCTGATCAGCCGGCCCGTCCTGGCCCTCGCGCGGCAGATCCGGGCGGTGGCGGCCGGCGACTACGACCGGGCGATCACCGGCCGGGGCGCGCCCGAGCTGGCCGGCCTCGCCGACGACGTGGACGCCATGCGCCGCAAGATCGCCGCCGAGCTGCGCGAGGTGCAGCAGGCCCGGGCCGAGCTCGACGCGAAGGCCGCCGAGCTGACCCGCTCCAACCGCGACCTCGAGCAGTTCGCCTACGTCGCCTCGCACGACCTGCAGGAGCCGCTGCGCAAGGTGGCCAGCTTCTGCCAGCTGCTCCAGCGCCGCTACCAGGGGCAGCTCGACGCGCGCGCCGACCAGTACATCGCCTTCGCCGTCGACGGCGCCGACCGGATGCAGCGGCTGATCAACGACCTGCTGGCCTTCTCCCGCATCGGCCGCCTGACCACCGGCTTCAAGCAGGTCGACCTCAACCACGTGCTCGGCGTCGTGCGCGCGCAGCACTCGGGCGACGCCTCGATCGTGACCGCGGACCTGCCCACCGTCGAGGGCGAGGAGCCGCTGCTGACCACGCTCTTCGCCAACCTGATCGGCAACTCGCTCAAATTCCGCCGGCCGGACGTGCCGCCCGAGGTCGTCGTCGGGGCGGTGCGCTCCGGCGACACCTGGCAGATCACGGTACGCGACAACGGGATCGGCATCGAGCCGGAGTTCGCCGACAAGGTCTTCGTCATCTTCCAGCGCCTGCACCCGCGTGAGGCTTACGAGGGTACGGGCATCGGGCTCGCGATCGTGAAGAAGATCGTCGAGTATCACGGGGGGACGATCGAGCTGGACGCGTCTGTTCCGGTCGGGGCGCTCTTCATCATCACGTTGCCGGCGGTCGCCTCGCCGTCGGGCGCGTCGCCGGCGGTCGCCGGGTCCGGCTCGTCGGCGGTCGCTGGGCCGGGCTCGTCGGCGGTCGCTGGGCCGGGCTCGTCGGCGGTTGCCGGGCCGGGCTCGCCGGCTTGAACCTGCCGTAGCGTGAGGTCCTAGTTTCGGGGCATGTCGCTCGGGTCGTTCGTTCTTCGTCTTTCGCTGCTCTTCGCGGGGTCGTTGCCGCGCCGGTGGGTGACCGGCGCGGCAACGGCTTCCGCTCGGTCAGGCGCCGATCAGGGTGCGGATGCGCTGGGCACCGACGGCGAGCAGCAGGGTGGGGAGGCGGGGGCCGGTCTCCTTGCCGATCAGCAGGCGATAGATCAGCACGAAGAAGGCGCGCTGGGCCACCTTGAGCTCCTGCGTCGGCTTGGTGTCGGCCGGCAGGCCCGCCATCGTCTTCGGCACGCCGTAGACCAGGGTGGTCAGGCCGTCGAGCGACCAGTTCGCGTCCAGGCCCGCGGCGAGCAGGCGCAGCGACTCGCGCTGCTGGTCGTCGAGCGTCTCCAGCAGCTCCTTGTCCGGCTCGGTGCGCACCTGGGTGCGCGCCTCGGGGGCGAGCTGGGTGAGGACCCACGTCTGCGCCTTGGCGAGCCGGGGGCGCACCTCGGCCAGGTCGCTGACCGGCCGCTCCGGGTCGATGTCGCGCAGGATGCGCAGCGTCTGCTCGTCGTGGCCGGTCGTGATGTCGACGATGGAGGCCAGCGTGCGATAGGAGATCGGCACCGGGGTCAGCGGCAGCGTGGTGGTGGCGGTGCGCACCGCGCGGTCGTGGGCGGCCTCGTCGGCGGGGGCGGCGGTGCCCGCGGCGATCTTCGCGGTGAGCGCGTCCCACTCGTCGTAGAGGCGCTGGATCTCGGCGTCGAAGGCGATCTTGAAGGACTGGTTGGGGCGGCGCCGGGCGTACATCCAGCGCAGCAGCGGCGCCTCCATGATGGCCAGGGCGTCGGCCGGGGTCGGCACCGCGCCGCGGGAGCTCGACATCTTGGCCATGCCGCTGATGCCGACGAAGGCGTACATCGGGCCGATGGGCTGCGCGCCGCCGAAGACCTCGGTGACGATCTGCCCGCCGACGACGAAGGAGGAGCCGGGGGAGGAGTGGTCGACGCCGGAGGGCTCGAAGTGCACGCCCTCGTAGGCCCAGCGCATCGGCCAGTCGACCTTCCAGACCAGCTTGCCCCGGTTGAACTCGCTCAGCAGCACCGTCTCGGTGAAGCCGTCGAGCGTGCAGACATAGGTCAGCGCCGTGGTCTCGTCGTCGTAGGCCGTGACCGTGGTCAGGTCCTTGCCGCACTCGCCGCAGTAGGGCTTGTAGGGGTAGTAGTCCTGCCCCGCGCCGCCGTCGTCCTCGGCGGCCGCGCCGGAGCCCTCGGCGGCCTCGGCTGCCGCGGCGGCCTCGTCCTCGTCGAGCTTCTGGTTCTGCTTGCCCTTGCCGCCGCCCGGCTTGGCGTCACCCGCCGGCCGGCCCTTGGTGCGATAGCGGTCGAGCACCGCGTCGATCCGGGCACGCTCGCGCATGGCGAGCAGGATCTGCTCCCGATAGGCGCCCGACGTGTACATCTCGGTCTGGCTGATGCCCCGGTAGTCGACGCCCAGCTCGGCCAGCGAGTCGATCATCGCGGCCTTGAAGTGCTCGGCCCAGTTGGGGAAGCGGCTGCCGGGCGGGGCGGGCACGGCGGTCAGCGGCTTGCCGATGTGCTCGGCCCACGACGGGTCGATGCCCGCCGGCACCTTGCGGAACCGGTCGTAGTCGTCCCACGAGATGATGTGCACGACCTCGTGCCCGCGCCGGCGGATCTCGTCCGCGACCAGGTGCGGCGTCATCACCTCACGCAGGTTGCCCAGGTGCACCGGCCCCGAGGGGCTCAGCCCGGACGCGCACACCACGGGCTGGCCGGGCGAACGCCGCTCGGCCTCGGCGATCACCTCGTCGGCGAACCGGCTCACCCAGTCGACGGCTCCTGCGTTCTCTGTCACGATCTCCCACTCCATCTCGTCAGCGCCGTCCATTTTCCCGGATCGCGGCGCACGGCCCCGCACCGCCCCTGCCCGCCCGGCCCCGCACGGCCCGCACGGCCCCGTCCGGCCCCGCACCGCCCCTGCCCGCCCGGCCCCGCACGGCCCCGCACCGTCTCTGCCCGCCCGGCGT
>NZ_JAUZQD010000027.1 GCF_030709675.1 Symbioplanes lichenis | reverse complement strand
GGGTTGCGCTCACCCCGCAACCCCGCGTGGCGCCTCGTCCCGCATGACGCAGCCCAGCGTGGCGCCGGGATGGACGAGGCGCGCCGATCTCGCAGCCCCGCGCGGCGCCGGGATGGACCAGGCGCGCTGATCTCGCAGCCCCGCGTGGCGCCGGGTGGACGTGATGCACCCGCATCCCGCAACACCCGAACACCTCGTCCAAGGGGGGCTGTCTGGAAGGACTAAGACTCCGACGGCGGGCGGGCGAGGAAGGCTTCGATCGCGGCGATGACGGGTGCGTTGGCGGTGTGGTGGACGGCCGCGAGGCCGGCGGTCCGGGCGGCTGTCACATTGGTGAGCAGGTCGTCGACGAACAGGCAGTTGTGCGGGGCGACGCCGAGGCGATCGACGGCCAGGGCGTAAGCGGCGGGGTCGGGCTTTTCGAGGCCGGTCTCGTGGGAGTAGAGGATCTCGTCGACGAGGGCGGGGAAGGCGTAGGCGGCTTCTTCGCGTTCGCGGGCGCCGACGAAGCTGTTGCTCAGGATGCCCAGGCGGCAGCGGCCGCGGAGAGTCCTGACGTAGGCGATCAGTTCCTCGTTGGGGGAGCCCAGATATTCGGTCCAGAGGTCGTCGAGGAAGCGGGCCGCGGCGGCCGGGCCCAGCCAGGCTTCGAGGCGGGCGATGACCTGGGCTTCCGTCATGTCGCCGATTGCGCCGGCGGTCCAGAGGTCGGCGCAACGGCGGTCGATGGCGCCGGGCGGGAGGCCGAGCGAAAGCTCCCAGCGGGCGGTCCAGCCGGTGGCGGGAGTGTGTTCGAGGACGCCGCCGATGTCGAGGAGAAGTGCGCGTTCCGTCATGGGGTCAGGGTGGGGTCTGCCCCGACGGCAAGGTCAACAACGCAGTGATGGTCACGGATAGTTGCGGAGGTCGCACACTCAGTCCGATCGTTGGGTGGGCCGCGGCGGTTGTATGGGGGACAGCGAGCGACGCATCGGACGGAGGTACCAGCACCCATGGTCATGGTCGACCAGGCCGCGCCGGCCGGGATCGTGGACCGTCTGCTCTGGCAGGACGCGCAGCGGATGCTCGCTCGTCACGCGAGTGCCGGGCACGACGGCAACTGTGTCTGGTGTGGATGGCGGTGGCCGTGCGCCCCGCGGCGGATCGCCGAGCGGGCCGACGCCGCGTCGCGCCGGCCGTGGCGGGAGGCGTGGACCTTCCGGCACGACCTCAACAGTGTCCGCGAGATGCCCGGGCTGCTCGACGACAGCCGGCCCGCGGTGCGACGAAGCAAGGACGACGATGAATTGACCTGACAGGGCGTCAGTCCCGGGTGCCCCGACCGTCCCCCGGCAGGAGTGACCCGGCGCCGACGCCTGTTCCGCGGTGACATCGCGTAGCCCCGCCAGCACGCCGATGTCCCGCGCCCGGACCCGTCCCGAACCGACCCGACCGGCACGCCTCCGCCGGTCGGCGCCTCCGGCCAGGCGCAGCACGGTTCAGGACGGGGCACGGTTGGCGGGGACGCGTGACCACAGGTTCCCCCGCATCAACTCGGTCACGCGTCCCCGCCTCCTAAAGGGCCCGCGCGTAACGCACCTGCAGCGTCGGCGCGCCGCCGATGGAGTCGACCCGACTCACCCCGTCCGCGACCCAGCCCCCACGCTCGTAAAACGCCCGAGCCCGCGCGTTCTGCTCCAGCACCCACAACACGGCCCGGTCGCCGTAGGCAGGCAGAGCCGCCAGCGCGTCGATCATCAGCGCCTTCCCGACCCCGCGCCCCACGAACGCGGGCGCGGCATGGATAGCGCTCAGCAACGCCACGCCCGGCTCCTCGTCCGGCCCCAGATACGTGAAGCCGGCCAGCTCATCGTCGACCTCGGCGACGGTCATGCGGTGGTTGTCACGCTCCCATTTCCAGCGTTCGGCCCACCACTCGCCCATCGCTTCCGGCGAGCCGAAGGACAGGGCCGACGGCGGCAGGAACCCCGCGTACGCCGAGGCCCGCGACCGGAAGTGCAGCGCCCCGATGCCCAGAAGGTCGCCGTCAGCCGCGGGACGCAGAAGCACGCTCATGCGTCGAACCTAGCCGCGGCGGCACCGGGACGCGCATCAGGTCCTCGGCGAGCACGATGTCGCCGTCGAACTCCGCGCGCGCTTCCTCGGCGAAGCGCGCGCTGTCGGCGTACCGCTGGGAGAAGTGGGTCAGGACCAGCGTGCGCGCACCGCTCTGACGGGCCACCGACCCGGCCTGGCCCGCCGTGAGATGGCCGACCTGGGCGGCCATCGCGGCGTCCTCGGCGAGAAACGTCGACTCGATCACGAGCAGGTCGGCCCCCTCGGCCAGCGCGAAGACGCTGTCGCACAGGCCGGTGTCCATGACGAAGGCGAACTTCTGACCGGGCCGGGCCACGCTGACGTCGTCGAGGGTCACCCGCCCGAGGCGGCAGGTGCGCTGCAGCTCACCCACGGCGGGACCATTGATCCCGTACGCGGACAGCAGCGCCGGCACGATGCGGCGCCCATCAGGCTCGGTCAGCCGGTAGCCGTAGGTCTCGATCGAGTGTCGCAGCGGCAGCGCGGTGAGCGTGCCCGCCCGCGTCTCGACCCGGAACCCCGGCCCCACGGGTACGGGCTCCAGCTCGGCCACGTCGTAGAAGCTCGTCGCGTGCCGCAGTCGCCCGAAGAACTCGGCTCCGCCGGCGGGGAAGTGCACCTGCACGGGGTGCGGCACCTTGTCGAGCGAGATCCGCTGGATGATGCCGGGCAGCCCGAGCGCGTGGTCGCCGTGGAAGTGGGTGACGCAGATGCGGGTCAGCGGGGTGACCGCGAGCCCGGCCATGAGCATCTGGCGCTGGGTGCCCTCACCCGGGTCGAAGAGGATCACCTCGTCGTCCCAGCGCAGCTGGTAGCCGTTGTGGTTGCGGTGCCGCGTGGGCACCTGACTGGCCGTTCCGAGAACGGTGAGCTCGCGCATGATCGCGTCCCGAAATAAGGCGACCCCCGGGGACTTCCACCACGCCCGGAAGGGCGAGGTGGTCCGGTCGGACAAGGCCGGATCCCCGGGGGTCGGGTGGCTGCCTGGTACTCGCCACGACCGCTGCCACACGGTCTCGACGTACTACAAGAACTTACCTAGCTGTCGAGGACAGCGGCTAGCGGACAGCCACCTCACGAGTCCCATTGGTACTCAAAGCTAGGACCACCTCCCTTCACGTGTACGGCTACGTTAACCATCCGGAAGGCCTGTCGACAACGCTTTAAAAATCACAGACCCGAGCTACAGCCGAGGGAATACGCGGGGGGACATTTCGGTGCCTTCCACGGCCAGCGCGGCGGGCCCGACGATGCGCGGATCCGGGGTGCCGACGACCTCGAAATCCTTGCCGTCGTAGTCGAAGCGGTCGAGCACGTAGCGCATGGCCTCGATCCGGGCGCGCTTCTTGTCGTTGCTCTTGACCACGGTCCACGGGGCGTCGGCGGTGTCCGTGTAGAAGAACATCGCCTCCTTGGCCTCGGTGTAGTCGTCCCACTTGTCCAGCGACTCGAGATCCATCTTCGAGAGCTTCCACTGCCGGACCGGGTCGACCTGGCGGATGGCGAAGCGGGTGCGCTGCTCGCCCTGGGCGACCGAGAACCAGAACTTCACCAGGTGTACGCCGGAGCGCACCAGCATCCGCTCGAGGTCCGGTGCCTGCCGCATGAACTCGAGGTACTCGACCCGGGTGCAGAAGCCCATGACCCGCTCGACGCCGGCCCGGTTGTACCAGGACCGGTCGAAGAGCACGATCTCGCCGGCGGCGGGCAGGTGCTTGATGTAGCGCTGGAAGTACCACTGAGTGCTCTCGCGCTCGTTGGGCTTCTCCAGCGCCACGACGGAGGCGCCGCGCGGGTTGAGGTGCTCCATGAAGCGCTTGATCGTGCCGCCCTTGCCGGCGGCGTCCCGTCCCTCGAAGAGGATGACCAGGCGCTCGCCCGTGGTCTTGCACCAGTTCTGCAGCTTGAGCAGCTCGATCTGGAGCAGCCGCTTGTCGCGGTCGTAGTCGGCGCGGGACATGCGCTCGTCGTACGGGTAGTCCTCGCGCCAGGTGTCCACCGGGGTGCCGTCGGCGTTGATCAGCACCGGGTCGTCGTCGTCCCCGTCCGCGACCCGGTAGCCGCTCAGCTCGGCGATCGGTCCCGAGTAGGGGGGTGTGGCCGCGCGCTCCTGCTCTTCCTCCATGAACAAGGTTCATACCCACGGATACCGACGGACCCACTCGCAATGTGTGACCTATTGGTGGACGCCGGGTTAACGATCACGCCAGCCAGGAGCGCAGCTTCCCGGTGCGCGAGGCGGAGATCGCCCCGGGCAGCTCGGTCAGCGTCTCGGCGCCGACCTGTTCCTGCCGGGCGTGCAGGACGCCGTACGGGAAACCGTCCGCCGCCGTCCGCGACATCTCGCGCAGCACCTCCCGGGCCACCACGGAGTCCTGGTGCGCTCCGAGCACGTCCTGCAGATCGGTGAGCGCGTCGACCAGCCGCTTGCCCGGCTTGCCGGCGCCCGGGGCGAACACCTCGACCGCGTAGCGGGCCTGCTTGTACTTCTTGCGGGCCTCGTGCAGCTCCGCGTCGACGCCGTCCGCCGTCGCTTCGTCGAGCAGCCGGTCGGCCTGCCGCAGCACCTTCCGGGCCCGCCGGGACGCCTTCGGGTCCTCCGCGGGCGCGCCCTCGATCAGCGCGTCGAGCTCGTCGAGCAGCGCCAGATAGCGGTCGGAATCGAGCGCCTCGGTCAGCGCCGCGCGCCCGGTCTCGACGTCGCCGGCCAGCTTCGCCCGGATCTCCGCGGCGGTCTCGGGGAAGTCGGCGGCGACGTCGCCCAGCTTCTGGCCGAGCACCTGCGCGTCACGGACGGCGCCGAGCTCGGCCGCCAGCCACTTCAGCTCGTCCCGCAGCGGGGTGGCGCGCTCCTGGTCGAAGGACGCCTTGAACGTCTTCAGCGTGCTCCGCAGCCGACGGGTCGCCACGCGCATCTTGTGCACGGCCTCGGCGTCCCCGGCGCGGACCCCGGGGTCGTGCTCGGCGAGGGCGTCGCGCTGCTCCAGCGCGTACCGGAGGACGGGCCCGGGCTTCCGCGGCCGGCGGCGCTGCGCCTTGCTCAGCCGGTCACCCAGCGCGCGAGCCAGCTTGGACGGCCCGGCGGCGGGCGTCGCACCGGCCGCGAGCAGCAGGCCCTCCACCTGGTCGAGCAGCTCCGGGCCGCCGTCGACGAGCTCGACCTCGACCTCCTGCCAGCGCTGCTCGCGGCCGCCGGTCTCGGCCCCGACCTCGTCCTGCGCGACCAGCGCCAGCGTGCGGCCCTCGGCGTCGCGCAGCGGCGTCTCGATCCGGTGCGTGCGCAGGCGGGCGACAGGCCGCAATTCCTTGGTCCGCACAATGGGCCGCACCGCGCTCGTCAACTCGTCCGGCACCTGGTCGCCGTCGCTCAACGGCAGCCGGTGCTCGGTCCGCCCGTCGCCGTCGGCCGGCGTCTTCAGGTGCCAGCCGGCGTCCGTGCCCCCCGTGCGCCGGCGCAGGGTCCGCTTGTTGCGCGCGAGCCGGAGATCGTCCGTGTCGAAGTAGGTCGCGTCCAGCTCGTGCGTCTCGGCTTCGCCCGCGCCGGTGAGCGGGGGGAGCGTGAAGCCGGCGGGAACGTCGTACTTGCGTTCGGTCTCCGTCGCGGTCTGCATGCCTTCCAGTCTGGCCGATCAAGCGCGTCCGGGCATCCGCACGCCTCCTTCAGCTCGTTCACAGCTGATCGCGTCACGCTGGGCGGCGTGAACGATTCCGAACGCCGCAAGGTCTCCCTCGCCGGGCTGGGCCTCATCAGCGCCGGTGCCGTCCTCGGGCTGGCCCTCAACGCCGCCGCCGGCGCCGCCGGCACCTCCGGCGCTTCCGGCAGCGAGACGAAGGACACAGCTGCACCGCCCGCCGCGACCGCGCCGGTCGACCCGCCCTTGTCGTGATCATTCCCAGCGCCTTTGGGGCTCGGGCACAGGCTGCTCCCAGCAACGGGCGGCATTGTTGACGACAGGCCCCTGAAGGTCCGGTGTTCGTCCCCCGTGCGGGCATCGGCACTTCAGGACCAGGTGAAGCGCCGCCCCGACCGCCGCCCCGGTCGTGGCGGCGCTTTTCCACATGCTCAGACGGTGTAATCCATGGCTTCCAGGCTCCGCAGATAAAGAGCCCGCGAATAGTGCGCCGCCGCCGCGTTGTAATACATCGTCGCGAGCCCGACGTGAAAACTGTTGTCGGTCAGCGCGTTCTTGGCGACGGCCGTCGAGGACCACCGGATCTCCGCGTCCGTCGGGCTGATGCCCCGCTGCGCGCACGCCTCCAAGGTCAGCTGCTTGCCCAGCCGCCACTTCTCCAGTGCGCTCTCGGCCTGCCGCATCATCGTCACCGCTTGCTCGACCAGCGACTCGGCCAGCGACCAGGCGGCGCGCTCCTCCTCACTGCGAAACCTGGGCATGGGCGTACCTCCCGCGATTACCTCCTGAAATGTCCGTCCCCTCAGTGTGGGCGGGCATGTCGGCGGCTGTCGATCTTTTCCACCCGCAGGAATGACCTTGTCCGCCTGCCCCCGAACAACCGGCCCGAAGAGGCTTGCGGCCGCCGCCGGCGCCCCCGACAATCTGCACGAAAAAGCCCGGCTCCGCGGGGGAGCCGGGCTCTTTGGTCCTACCTGATTACCGTGCGCTGTAGGCGACGTCGCCCGCCGGCACCTTCGCGACGCCGACCGGGCACGACATGCCGTTCGGGCCGTGGTTGCAGTAGCCGTTCGGGTTCTTCGTCGGCGCGAGGTACTGCTGGTGGTAGTCCTCGGCGTAGTAGTAGCGGCCCAGCGGCTTGATCTCCGTGGTGATCGCGCCGCGGCCGGTCTTGGACACCACCGGCTGGAACGCCTCGAGCGACTGCTGAGCGATCGATGCCTGCTCGGCCGTCGTCGTGTAGATCGCCGACCGGTACTGGGTGCCGACGTCGTTGCCCTGGCGCATGCCCTGGGTCGGGTCGTGGTTCTCCCAGAAGGCCTTCAGCAGGTCCGCGTAGGAGATCTTCGCCGGGTCGTAGACCACCTGCACCGCCTCGGTGTGGCCGGTCGTGCCCGAGCAGACCTCCTCGTACGTCGGGTTCTCGGTGAAGCCGCCCGCATAGCCGGCGGACGTCGAGTAGACGCCGGGCAGGCGCCAGAAGATGCGCTCCACGCCCCAGAAGCAGCCGGCCCCGAAGACGGCGACCTCGAAGCCCTCCGGCCAGGGGCCCTTCATCGGCGTGCCGAGCACCTCGTGGGTGTCGCTCACCGGCATCTCGATCAGGCGGCCCGGCAGGGCCTGCTCGGCGGTGGGCAGCTCAGGCTTCTTGTACCGCAGGAACACGGTCACTCCCTTCATCCGGTGGGTGCAACAACAACCCGCCGGTGATCCTTACCCGAGGGCTTCGCTGATGCGTTCAGCGTACGAAGCGGCTTCCTCGTCGGAGTCGTATTTGTGCCGGGGCCAGAAGAAGCCGCGTAATCCGTCACCCTTTGTCCGCGGGACGACGTGGAAGTGAAGATGGGGCTGGGACTGGGAGACGACATTGTTGTTCGCGACGAAGGTGCCTTGCGCCTTCGTCGCGACCGGCACGGCGGCGGCGACGCGCTGCACCAGTCCGAAATATCCGGCCAAATCGGGCGCGGGTAGGGCAGTCAGCTGCGGCACGTGCGCGCGGGGCACGATCAGGACGTGGCCCTTGAAGACCGGCCGCACGTCGAGGAAGCCCACTCCCTCGGGCTCGTCCACGACCTTGAACGCGGGAACCGTGCCCGCCACGATCCCACAGAAGAGGCAGTCCGGCATGGCTTTTATGTTAGTTTCTTTCGGTTTTCCGCTGCGGATAAGCACAGACTAGCCTTGCCCCTCATGACGGGTAACGAGTACGGCTTCGACACACTGGCCATTCACGCGGGGCAGGAGCCCGACCCGCGGACCGGCGCTGTCGTGCCGCCGATCTATCAGACCAGCACCTACGCGCAGGACGCCGTCGGGGCGCCGCGGCTGGGCTATGAGTACAGCCGCTCGGGCAACCCGACCCGCGACGCGCTGCAGGAGTGCCTCGCGGCGATCGAGGGCGGCCGGCGAGGGCTGGCTTTCGCGAGCGGTCTCGCGGCGGAGGACACCCTTTTGCGTACGGTGTGCCGGCCCGGCGATCACGTGGTGATCCCGGACGACGCGTACGGCGGCACCTATCGGCTCTTCGCCAAGGTCGCGGAGAACTGGGGCCTCGACTGGACCGCCGTGCCCCTGAACGACCTCGACGCGGTCCGCGCCGCCTTCCGTCCCGGCAAGACGCGGCTGATCTGGGCCGAGACGCCGACGAACCCGCTGCTCAACATCGCGGACATCGCGGCGCTGGCCGGGCTGGCCCACGAGTACGACGCCATGCTCGCGGTCGACAACACGTTCGCGTCGCCGTATCTGCAGCAGCCGCTGGCGCTCGGGGCGGACGTGGTGATCCACTCGACCACGAAGTACCTGGGCGGGCACTCGGACGTCGTCGGCGGGGCGCTGGTCACGGCGGCCGACGGCCTCGGCGACGAGCTGGCCTTCCACCAGAACGCGATGGGTGCGGTCAACGGGCCCTTCGACGCGTGGCTGACCCTGCGGGGCGTCAAGACTCTGGGCGTACGGATGGATCGGCACTGTGACAACGCCGAGCGCATCGTCAGTTTCCTCAGCGGGCACGCGAAGGTGGCGCAGGTGCTCTACCCCGGGCTGGAGTCGCATCCCGGACACGAGACCGCCGCGAAGCAGATGTCGCGCTTCGGTGGCATGGTCTCCTTCCGGGCCAAGGGCGGTCGTGACCAGGCCATCGAGATCTGTAACCGGACAAAGCTCTTCGTGCTGGCCGAGTCGCTGGGCGGCGTCGAGTCGCTCATCGAGCACCCCGGCCAGATGACACACCTGTCCGCGGCGGGTTCTCCGCTTGAAGTGCCGGCCGATCTCGTGCGACTGTCTGTCGGCATCGAAACCGCTGACGATCTGCTCGCGGACCTGGAGCAGGCGCTCGGCTGAGCTCGCTCGACCGACGGAGACGGACGGACCATGGACAACCTGGCCACCACATGGGTGGGTGCCACCGCGAAGCAGATCTCGCGCGCGGTCCGTCGGGGCGACACCAACGCCACCCAGGTGGTCGCCGATCACCTGGAGCAGATCGCGATCTCCGACCCGTCGCTCGCGGCGTTCCGCGTCGTGCGCGGCGGGGAGGCGATCGTCGAGGCCGAGAAGGTCGACGAGCAGGAGGACCTGGCCAATCTCCCGCTGGCCGGCGTGCCCGTGGCGGTGAAGGAGAACACGCCGGTCGCCGGCCTGCCCACCTGGCACGGCTCGGCCGCCGCCCGCACCCCGGTCGCCGAGGAGGACCACGAGATCGTCCGGCGGCTGCGCGGGGCGGGCGCGGTGGTCGTCGGCGTCACCCGCATGCCCGAGCTGGGCCTGTGGGCGACCACCGACGGCGTCGACCTGCCGACCCGCAACCCCTGGTCGCTCGACCGCACGCCGGGCGGGTCGTCCGGCGGCTCGGCGGCGGCGGTCGCGGCGGGCCTGGTCCCGATCGCGCACGGCAACGACGGGCTGGGCTCGATCCGCATCCCGGCCGCCTGCTGCGGCATCGTCGGCCTCAAGCCCGGCCGCGGCGTGCTCCCCGTCGACCTGGGCGTCGACAACTGGTTCGACCTGGTCGAGCACGGCATCCTGGCCACCACGGTCGGCGACGCCGCGCTCGGCTTCACCGTCCTGGCCGGGCGGCCGCCGGCCAAGCTCACCCCGCCGGACCGGCTGCGGGTGGGCGTGAGCTTGCGCTCCCCACTGCCCGGGGTACGCGCGGACGAGCCGAACCGTGACGCCGTCGCGACCACGGTCCGCCTCCTCGGTGAGGCTGGTCACGACACGATCAGCGCCGAGGTGCCGGTGCCCACGTCGGCCGGGATGGCCGGGTTGATGGCCTGGTTCGCGTCGGCATACAGGGAGTCGCAGCAGCTCGACCACAAGGCCCTGCAGCCGCGCAGCCGCGGGCACATCCGTCTCGGCAAGCTCGCGTGGCAGCGGGGCTGGGTCCGGCAGTCGCAGCGCGACGCCTGGCGCGAGAAGGCGATCGCGTTCTTCGCCGAGCGCGAGATCGACATCCTGGTCACGCCCGCCCTGGCCGAGACGCCGCCCCCGGCCGACGGCCACGCGACCAGCAGCTGGCGGCGCAACATGCGGCGCAACATGAGGTACGCGCCCTATGCCGCCCCGTGGAACGTCGCCGGCCTGCCCGCGATCGTCGTGCCCGTGGGCGTCCGGCCGGACGGGTTGCCGGTCGGGGTGCAGATCGTGGGGCCGCCCGACTCCGAGTTGCTGCTGCTCTCGGTGGCGGGGTTGCTCGAGGTCGCCAACCCGTGGACGCGGCACGCCTTCGTTTGACGTCTCTTGATGTGGCCTGCGCACTCGGCTCGATGTGGCGTGGTTACTCGTCTCGATGTGATCTGGGCACTCGCGAAGATCATCGGCGGAATGGCACGATCGGGGCATGAGTGACCTGCTCTCGCTCGCCGACGTCGAGGCTGCCCGCAAGCTGCTGACCGGCGTCGTCAAGACCACCCCGCTCGAGCCGTCGGCGCCGCTGGCGGCCACGCTGGGCCTGCCCGCCTGGCTCAAGTGCGAGAACCAGCAGCGTGCCGGGTCCTACAAGGTGCGGGGGGCGTACACGCGCATCTCACGCCTGTCGGACGCCGAGAAGGCGCGGGGCGTCGTCGCCGCGAGCGCCGGCAACCACGCCCAGGGTGTCGCACTCGCCGCCGGGCTGCTCGGCACCCGAGCGACGGTCTTCATGCCCGAGGGCGCGCCGCTGCCCAAGGTCACTGCCACGCGCGGCTACGGCGCCGACATCGAGTACGCCGGGCGTACGGTCGACGACTCCCTCGCCGCCGCGCGCGAGTTCGCGGACGAGACCGGCGCGGTGCTGATCCACCCGTTCGACCACCCGGACGTCATCGCCGGCCAGGGCACGGTCGGCCTCGAAATCCTCGAGCAGTGCCCGGACGCCGGCACCATCGTCACCGCGGTCGGCGGCGGCGGCCTGATCTCGGGCGTCGCCGTGGCCGCCAAAGCCCTCCGCCCCGACATCCGCATCGTCGGCGTCCAGGCCGTGGGCGCGGCCGCCTACCCGCCCTCCCTCGTCGCCGGCGCCCCGGTCACCCTCACCGAGTCGGCCACCATCGCCGACGGCATCGCCGTCATGCGCCCGGGCGACATCACCTTCGCCCACGTGTCCTCACTGGTCGACGAGGTCGTCACGGTCACCGACGAAGACCTGTCGGCGGCCCTGCTCCTCCTGCTCGAACGCCACAAAATGGTCGTCGAACCGGCCGGCGGAGCAGCCGTCGCAGCCCTCCTCACGGGCAAACTCGACCTCAAGCCCCCGGTCGTCGCCATCCTCTCCGGCGGCAACATCGACCCGATGCTCCTCATGCGCGTGATCGAACACGGCCTGGCCTCGGCCGGCCGCTTCCTCCGCCTCTCCGTCCAGACCGGTGACCGCCCGGGCGAACTGGCCCGCCTGCTCTCCGAGATTGCCCGCCACCGAGCCAACATCGTCGACGTCATGCACACCCGCCACAACCCGCGGCTGAGCTTCGGCGAGGTCGAGGTGCAACTCTCGGTCGAAACCCGCGGCCTCGAACACTCCGAGGCGTTGATCAGCTCCCTCCGCGAATCCGGCTACACGGTGACGTTGCTCTCCGGCACCCCCTGAGCCCCGCCCCAACCCGCCACCCGGTCCTCGCCTCCCCCGGGCCCGCCGTTCGTGTCTCACCGCCCCAGGCCCCGTCGCCTCGCCCTCGCCCTCGCCGCGCCGTGCTCGCTGGTTGCCGTGCTCGCTGGTCGCCGCGCCGCGCCGCGCTCGCCGCGCCCACCACGTGCTGCGCCTCGTTTGCCGCCCGCCACGCCGGCCCACCGAGCGTCGCGGCCCGATCCGGCGGCGGGGTCGAAGCGCCGGTCGTGGCCAAAGCGGCGGCGAACATGACGAACGGCGCGCACCAAGTCATCACTCGGTGCGCGCCGCAGCACGTCTTGCATCGGCTCGGGCGTCGCTCGGGTCGCCCGGATCTGCCGCTCATCCACGGGATCTGCCGCGTGAGCCGGCCGCCGATCGCCGTAGTCCCAGCCGGGACACCAGTCCCGGACTCGCTCCACCGGGCCCCCGATCGCCGGGGGTCTCCTCGCCGGGCCGTCGTCGCCGGCGGGAGGGGCCGGAGCCGGTCAGGCGCCGAAGGGCGAGAACTCCACCACGGTGACCTTGATGTCCGAGCCGCTGGGGGCGGTGTAGGTGACCGTCTGACCCTTGTTGGCGCCGAGGATGGCGACGCCGAGGGCGGACTCGGGGCTGTAGACCGTGAGGTCCGTGGTCTGGGCGATCTCGCGCGAGCCGAGCAGGAACTTCTCGGTGTCGCTCTGGTCGTCGTCGAAGTAGATCGTGACGACCATGCCCGGCGCGACCTTGTCGGCGGTGGGCGCGTCGCCGACCTCCGCGTTGCGCAGGAACTCCTTCAAGTAGAGGATGCGGCCTTCCTGGCGGCTCTGCTCCTCCCGGGCGGCGTGGTAGCCGCCGTTCTCCCGCAGGTCACCCTCCTCGCGGCGGGCGTTGATCTCGGCTGCGACTTCCGGCCGGGCTGCGATCAACTCGTCGAGCTCGGCCTGCAGCCGGTCGTAAGCGTCCTGGGAGAGCCAGGTCTTCGACGCCTCTGAACTGGTCACAGACTCTTCTCCTTGAAGCGGGTCGAGCGTACGGAGCGAATCACCCACCTTACCAGCGGTGTGCATTGCGGCCGATTCGCTTGTGCGGAGGGTGCAAACGGACGATCCGCGCCCGGGCGGCGCCGAGCCGGATGCTTCCGTCTGGGTCCTTGTTACCGGGCGGGTCTGACAGTTTCCTGGGTCAGCCCGTCTGACCTGCGCACTTGTCCGGTCGGCCGGTTACCGGGGCGCGTCGCAGCGGATGACGTCGCCCACGGAGGCACGGGACTTGGTCGGCACCTTCTCGGCGGCCTCGATCGTGCGGTCGTCACCCTTGGCGCTGACGGTGACGGTGGCGCGACCGACCTCGTACCCGTCGTAGTCGCGGGCTCGCAGGCCGCACGTCGCGCTGCCGCCGGAGGGGACGCGCACCGAGAAGCGGATCGTCATCGACGTGTCGGTCACGTCACCCCAGCCGATGATCTGGGCGTCGTAGTCGGGGTCGCCGTACTGACCATAGAGCCGCACGCTGAGCGCAATCACGGCGACCGCGATGACCACCGCGAAGACGATCGGACCGGTGAGCCGACGGCGCCCGTCGCGGCGCCGGCCGTACCGGCCCGGCGGGAATACCGGAGCTGTGGCGCGCGTCTCGCTCACCTGGAGGGCCTCTCGTGCGAAAACTGTCGGTGCCATCGGCCAGAATGGCCCTGTCCATCTTCGCAGCCGGAGCCGGGCCCTCCCCACGAGGCCTGGTCGAGGGAGTTATCAGTGGTTGAGCAGTTGCGTCTCATGACGGTGCACGCGCACCCGGACGACGAGTCCAGCAAGGGTGCCGCGACCATGGCGCGCTATGTCGCCGAGGGCGTCGATGTGCTGGTCGCCACCTGCACGGGCGGGGAGCGCGGCAGCGTCCTCAACCCGAAGATGGACCGGCCCGAGGTCTGGGAGAACATCGCCGACATCCGCCGCAAGGAGATGGACACGGCCCGCGAGATCCTGGGCGTGCGCCAGGCCTGGCTGGGCTTCGTCGACTCCGGCCTGCCCGAGGGCGACCCGCTCCCGCCGCTGCCCGAGGGCTGTTTCGGCCTGGTCGACCCGGCCGAGGGCGCGCTGCCCCTGATCAAGCTGATCCGCGAGTTCCGCCCGCACGTCATGACCACCTATGACGAAAACGGCGGCTATCCCCACCCCGACCACATCATGTGCCACAAGGTGGCCGTGGCGGCGTTCGAGGCGGCCGGCGACCCCGAGCAGCACCCCGAGCTGGGCGAGCCGTGGCAGCCGCTCAAGCTCTACTACAACGGCGGCTGGACCCGCGCCCGCATGCTCGCCCTGCACGAGGGCATGCTCGCCATGGGCCTCGAGTCGCCCTACACCGAGTGGCTGCAAAACGAGGACCGCCAGGACCGAGGCGACAAAATCACCACCCGCGTCGAGTGCGGCGAATACTTCGAGACCCGCGACAACGCCCTCCGCGCCCACGCGACCCAGGTCGACCCCGACGGCTTCTGGTTCAAGGTGCCCCTCGAGCTCCAGCAAAAGGTCTGGCCCACCGAAGACTACGAACTGGCCCGCTCCCTGGTCGACAGCCCGATCCCCGAGTCCGACCTGTTCGCCGGCATCCGCGAGTCGGTCCAGGCTCACTGACGCCAGGCCGGGCCGCCCCGGGCATCCAGGCGGGGCCACCCGGGCCGGGCCACGCGCGGCCACGCGCTGTCAGGTCAGGCCACGCGCGGCCACGCGCTGTCAGGTCAGGCCACGCGCAGCCGCGCCACGCGCAGCCAGGTCAGGCCAGGCCAGGCCGCGCCACTCGCGGCCAGGCCAGGGCACGCGCCGTCAGGCCAGGCCACGCGCCGTCAGGCCACGCCGCGCGCCGTCACGCCGCGCCCAGGCCTGCGAACCGCTCACGCTACTTTTTCGGTACGCCGGAGCGCCGCCAGCAATGGTCAGCGTTCGCAGCGCCGGGCGCGCCGGGGGCCATGAGCGGCCGAAGCGCTGGGTGCCCCGGAGTGCCACGAGTAGCTGGAGCGCCGAGAGTGGCCCAACTCGCCCGTGACACCGGACTTGGGCCGAAGTTGTTGTTTCAACCTTGCATTTCCGTTTAGTTCGCGCCTCGTCGCCTCCGGAACGCGACCGTTTGGCCGGAAGGCTCGCGTGGAGAAAATCGGCGTCGGGGCGGGGTGTAGGGGACGGGCGGGTTGCGGCATCCCGGAGCCGGGCGTGGTGCCGTGGGGCGTACCGTTGAGGGGTGGATGCTGCCTTTGACGTCGCGGTCAACAACTTCGGGGACACCCGGTCCGGTGGGCTTGCCGGGCCGATGGGGCTCTTCATCATCGTGCTGATGTCCATCGCGACGGTGCTGCTCATCCGCAACATGAACAAGCGGCTGCGGCGGCTGCCCGACAGCTTCCCCACCGCGCGGGAGGCCGAGGTCGCCCGGCTCGAGGCCGATCTTGCCCGCAGTGAGAGCACGGCCACCGAGGTCCGCAGCGAGAGCACGGCCACCGAGGCTCGCGGCACGAGCGCCCCGGCCGCCGAGGCTCGCAGCACGGGCGCCCTGGCCGCCGACGCTCGCAGTGGGAGCGCCGCAGCTGCCGAGGCCCGCGCCGAGACCACCCCCGCCACCGACGCGCGCGCTGAGACGGCCCGCGCTGAGACCTCGACGGCCACCGAGGCCCGCGGCGAGGGAGTCGCCGGCGTCCAGGAGCAGGCCGGCAAGCTCGAGACGACCGCCACGACCGAGACGCTGCCCGCCGAGGCGACCGCGGCCGGTGCGCAGCCCGCCGACAAGTCTGAGGCCGGCACGGCGGCATCCGATGTGGCCGACGGCGCGCCCGGGTCCACGAGCGATGCCACGGCACCGGCGGGCGGCGGCGCGGCGAAGGGCGACTCGGTGCGCGGCTGAGGCGTCCGGCCGGGCCTCAGCGGGGCCTCGGCGGGCGTGAATAATCTCAGGTGCGACGTGAGTGAACTCATTCCACTTTGTCAAGGCGCCCAGGCCGGCCGCCCGGCCATGGTTCGGCCGCCGCCGATATAGGTGACCGTCGTCGCTCTACCCCTGTTGCGTTCCGCCGGATTGGCTTAGCCTTCCGCCGGGGGGCTTTACCGTCCCTCGACCCTGCGCGGAAAGGGGGACGTCGATGACTCGTTTCCCGCTTCCGCTCCCTCCACTGCAGATGCACGTGCATCCGCCAGTGCTGCTGGTCAGGGCTCTGCGGTGTGACCTCGGACAAGATCGATCAGGTGATCTGCGCGTCCGGGTCCGGGCCGGCTCGATCCACTGTCCGGAAAGCGCCGACCCGGCCGTGCGCCGGGTGCGTGCGAGCCGGCCTGGAGGTGCGACGCCCCTCCGCGGTGATCTCGCCGGCGCCCGTGCATCCGGCACGAGCGTGTCGACGTATGCACATGAAGCGAATTCGGACCGAGCGCCCCGGGCAAGCCGCACCGGCTGCGAGGGCATCAAGGTCACCGGGAGCCGCGTCACCCGCGGCTCGGTGACACCAGCCGGCCGCATCGGCGCCGGCATCACGCCCGATCGGGCATGGCAGACGTCGGTGCCCACCCGGGCGCCGCGGAACAAGGCGCCTCGGATGACCCCGGCGCTTCGGATCGCCCCGGACTCCGTGAACCGGAGAGCACCCGGGCGGGCTCGATCAGGCGAGGAGGTGTCATGACTTCGCCTTCCGCCGTTCCGGCTGTGGCTGCCCGTGACTCCGGTGGCGCGGTTGCTGCGCCTGTCCGGCGTGCTCACGGCGTACGCGTGCTGAACGGTCTTGTCCTTGCCGCCGCGGTGACGCTCGCCGTCGCCGGGCTGCTCGTCCCGTTGTCGCGTCCGTCGGCGTTCGACCTGACCCAGGCCACCGGCGCGGGGATCACCGTGCTGGTCGTGGCGGCCGCGCAGTTCGGCCGGCTGCGGTTCCGGGTCGGGCGTGGCGCCGTGAGCGTGTCGTGGGGCGAGGCAGCGTTCATCATCGGGTTCGCGCTCGCGCCGCCCGGATGGCTGCCCGCGATCGCCCTCGTCGGAGTCGCCGGCGCGTGGCTGCTCATCACGTGGCTGAACGATCAGCGTGCGGTCGCCGACGTGATCCATCTCGCCGCGTCACTGAGCCTCGGCGTCGCCGGTGCGACGCTGGTCACGTACACAATTGCGGGGCCTGCCACCCCGCTGGGCGACTCGCGCACCCAGGTCGCGCTGATCGCGGGCTCGGTGGCCTATCTGCTGATCTCGCTCGGCCTGGCCGTCCTGACGCTCACCGTGCACCGCGACGCGTCGCCGCGCGCGGCCGGCACGCGAGGGCTGCATGCGAAGCTGCCGATGTTCGTGGGCAATGTCATCGTCGGGCTCGCCGCGGTCTATGCCCTGCAGAACGGCCCGCTCTGGCTGATCGGGCTGCCCGCCGTGCTGTGGCTGCTCCAGCGCACCTACCGCTACCACCTGCGGGCAGAGGAGGAACGGCGGCTGTGGGAAGCGTTCGCGCGCGCCACCCGTACGCTCGGCGGCGCGACCGAGGCTCAGGTGGCCGCGGCCGGGGTGCAGGGTGCTCTGGACGTCTTCGGCGCTCGGAGGGTGGAGATAGAGGTCACGTTGACGGGCGGTAGCGAGGAGCGCCGCTACGTCGGCGAGGCGGCGCCCGATCCGATGCCCGCCCCGGCGCCCGGCCCGGTGATCACCCGGGCGATGACCGTGGGGACGACGCCTGTGGGCGATCTCACCGTGTGGCTCGCCGAGCCCCGGCTGCCCGCGGCGCAGGACGAGCTGGCCGTGTCGGCCTACGCCGATGCGCTGGCCGCGGCGCTGCATGATGCGGCGGCGCACGAGCGGCTGGCGCAGCTCGACGCGCGGCTGGCCCACGACGGCGTCCACGACCAGGTCACCGGTCTGGCCAACCGCGGCGCCCTGCTCGCCGACGGGGACGCGCTGCTCAAGGCGCTGCCCCGGGAACAGCCCGTCGCGGTGCTGCTGCTCGACCTCAACGACTTCCGGGACATCAACAGCACGCTGGGCTATCGGGCGGGCGACGACGTGTTGCGTACGGTCGCGGGCCGCCTCACCGCCCTGATGCGCGCGGGTGAGCTCGTGGCGCGGCTCGGCGACGACGAGTTCGCGCTGCTCCTGCCCATTGTGGCGACGCTCGCCGACGCGACGCCGCTGCTCGAACCCCCCACACCCCTGCCCCATGCCGTACGCCGCGCGCGTCACGTGATCGACGAGGTCAGCCGGCCCATCGACGCGCATGGTGTCCGGCTGGTGACCGACGTGGCCGTGGGCGTCGTGGTCGAGCAGGCCGGCTACGCGGATCTCGGTGAGCTGATCCGGCGGGCCAGTGTGGCGCTCGACCAGGCCAAGGAACTGAACGTGCCGGTCGCCGCGTACGACAGCGCCCACGACGCCACGAGTACCGATCACCTGGCGTTGCCGGCCGAGCTGCTCGACGCCTTGGGCGCGGAGGACCAGCTCGTGTTGATGCTCCAGCCCGAGGTCGACCTCGAGACCGGCGCGCCGACCGGCGTCGAGGCGCTGATCCGGTGGAACCATCCGCGGCGGGGCTTCCTGACGCCTGACTGCTTCGTGCGTACGGCCGAGAACGGTGAGCTGCTCGGCCCGTTCACGCGTTACGTGCTCGACCGGGCGCTGCATGCCGCTGCGAGCTGGGCGGCGGCTGGGCTGGACGTACCCGTGTCGGTCAATGTCTCTTCCCGCAGCCTGCTCGACGTGACCTTCCCCGCCCAGGTCGCGGAGGCCCTGCGCCGGCACCGGCTCACCGCGGAGAGCCTCGTGCTCGAAGTCACCGAGTCGCTGGCCGTCAGCGATTCCCCGATCGTCGACGAGGTGCTCGTCGCGCTGCGTGAGCTGGGCGTGCAGATCTCGGTCGACGATTTCGGTACGGGCTTCTCCTCGCTCGCGTTCGTCACCCGCGTCACGGTCGACGAGCTCAAGGTCGACCGCTCTTTCGTGATGAAGATGACCGACTCCGCTGCCGCCGACGCGATCGTGCGCGGCGCCGTCGAGCTGGGCGCGCGCCTCGGCGCCCGGGTCGTCGCCGAGGGCGTCGAGACCGCCGACCAGCGGGCCGCGCTGCTGGCGCTGGGCTGCACCACTGCTCAGGGCTACCACTTCAGCCGCCCGATGCCCGCCGACAAGATCATCCCGGCTCTGCAAGCACTGGCCGACGCGGCTCCGGCCAAGGTCGTGCCCCTGCGGGCCGACGGGGCTTCGTAGTTCGGATTCGTGTCGGACCCGGCGGGTAGGTTCGGTCCATGGCCAATCGTCTGGCGAGCGCGACTTCGCCCTACCTGCTGCAGCACGCCGACAACCCGGTCGACTGGTGGCCGTGGTCCCCGGAGGCGTTCGCCGCCGCCCGCGAGCGCGACGTGCCCGTGCTCATCTCGGTCGGCTATGCGGCGTGTCACTGGTGTCACGTGATGGCGCACGAGTCCTTCGAGGACGAGGCCGTCGCCCGCCAGATCAACGAGGGTTTCGTCGCGATCAAGGTGGACCGGGAGGAGCGGCCCGACGTCGACGCCGTCTACATGACCGCGACCCAGGCCATGACCGGGCAGGGCGGCTGGCCCATGACGGTCTTCGCCGCCCCCGGCGGGGAGCCCTTCTTCTGCGGTACGTACTACCCGAAGGACACCTTCACGCGGCTGCTCACCTCGGTGTCGTCCGCCTGGCGCGACCAGCGGGAGGAGGTCCTCAAGCAAGGCTCCGCCGTGGTCGAGGCCGTGGGCGGCGCGCAGCTGGTCACCGGTCCGACGGCGCCGATCTCGGCCGACCTGCTCGACACGGCCGCGCTCGCCCTGGCCAAGGAGCACGACACCACGCGCGGCGGGTTCGGCGGCGCCCCCAAGTTCCCGCCGCACATGAACCTGCTCTTCCTGCTGCGCCACCACCAGCGCACCGGCTCCGGCGACGCCCTCGAGATCGTCCGCCACACCGCCGAGCAGATGGCCCGCGGCGGCATCTACGACCAGCTCGGCGGCGGTTTCGCCCGCTACGCCGTCGACAACACGTGGACCGTGCCGCACTTCGAGAAGATGCTGTACGACAACGCTCTGCTCCTCCGCGTCTACACCCAGCTGTGGCGCCTGACCGGCGACCCGCTCGCGCGCCGCGTCGCCGACGAGACCGCGGCCTTCATGCTCCGCGACCTGTCCACGCCGGCCGGCGGTCTCGCCTCGGCCCTCGACGCCGACACCGACGGCACCGAGGGGCTGACCTATTCCTGGACGCCGGCGCAGCTGACCGCGGCGCTGGGCGAGGAGGACGGTGCCTGGGCCGCCGACCTGTTCGGCGTGACGGCGAAGGGCACCTTCGAGCACGGCACCAGCGTGCTGGTCCTGGCCCGCGACATCGACGCCGCCGCCCCGGAGCTGGTGGGGCGCTGGCAGGAGATCCGCTCGCGCCTTTTCCGGGTACGCACGGAGCGCCCGCAGCCGGCCCGCGACGACAAGATCGTGGCCGCCTGGAACGGGCTGGCCGTGACGGCGCTGGCCGAGCACGCGTCCCTGGTGTCCGCCCTCTCCGCGTCGTCGGGCGGGTCGTCTTCGCCGGCCGGGGACGCGGACGTGGCGGCGGCTTCGCGGGAGGCGGCCGTGGCGGTGGCGACGGTGCTGGCCGAGCGGCACTTCGTCGACGGGCGGCTGCGGCGGGTCTCGCGGGACGGCGTGGTGGGCGAGCCGGCCGGGGTGCTGGAGGACTACGGCGCCGTGGCCGAGGCGTTCTGTGCCGTGCACCAGCTCACCGGCGAGGGGCGCTGGCTCACGCTGGCCGGGCAGGTGCTCGACGTGGCGCTGGAGCACTTCGGCACCGAGCGGGGCGGCTTCTACGACACCGCCGACGACGCGGAGCAGCTGGTGACGCGGCCCGCCGACCCCACCGACAACGCCACCCCGTCCGGCGTGGCGGCCCTCACCGCGGGGCTGGTGGCCTACGCGGCGCTCTCCGGCGAGACCCGCTATCGCGAGGCGGCGGACAAGGCCCTCGAAACGGTCGGTCCGCTCATGGCCGGGCACCCGCGTTTCGCCGGCTATTCGGCCACGGTGGCCGAGGGGGCGCTCGCCGGCCCGTACGAGATCGCCATCGTCACCGACAACCCCCACGACCCCCTCATCGCCACCGCCCAGCGCCACGCCCCGCCCGGCACCGTGATCGTCGCCGGCCGCCCCGACCAGCCCGGCGTCCCCCTGCTCGCCGACCGCCCCCTCCTCGACGGCGCCCCCACCGCCTACGTCTGCCGCGGCTTCGTCTGCGACCGCCCCGTCACCACCCCCGCCGACCTGGAGGCCCGCCTGACTGCCTGACTCTCGCCAGTCGTCCGCCGGCGTGCCGGCCCCGGCAGGAGCGCCGGACCGCCTGCCGTGTCGCGGTGCGCCGGCTCACCTACCGTGTCGCGGCGTGCCGGACCGGCTGCTGTGTTGCGGTGCGCCGGACCTCTTGCCGTGTCGCGGTGCGCGGACCACCTGTCGTGTCGCGGCGTGCTGGCCCTGTGGGCACGCCGGATCACCTGCCGTGTTGCGTGTCCCGGGCTCGGCGGCGTCTGGCCCGGTCGGGGCCGGCCGACGCCGGTGGCGCCGCTGGCCGAGTTCGACCGGTCGGCTGCGGCTGGCTGCGTGGTGGGCCGGGGTGGTTCAGGCAGCCTGGGCGTTCAGGCAGCCGGAGGTCAGATGGTGGCGAGGACGGCGACCAGCAGCGTGGTGCTGAGGGCGCCCGCGACGATGCCGAAGATCGCTCGGCCGCCGCCGTGGGTGCCCTCGCGGGCGGCGCGGCGGAGAGCCCAGATGCCGATGGCTGTCGCGACGGGGCCGAGGATCCAGATCACCAGCGTCACCAGGCCCAGGTAGCCGGCGACGATCGACTGCCAGCTGCGACCGGTCGGGACGAGCCAGTGCGCCGCGTCCTTCGGGGAGCTGCCCATGGCGGGAGGCGTCGGGGCGGCATACCCGCCGTAGGGCTGCGGCGCGTAGCCGAGGTAGGGCGAGGCGCCTGGGTGGGGCGCGGTCCCGGGGTAGGCGCCGACGTGCGGCGCGGCGCCCGGGTAAGCACCGAAGTTGGGCTGTGGCGCGGCGCCTGGGTTAGCGCCGAAGTGGGGCTGCGGCGCGGCAGCCGGGTAGGCAGCGGTCCGGGATGCGGCCGGATAGGGCGCGGCAGGGGGCGGTTGGGGCGGTGGCCATGGGAGATGCTGGTCCGGCACGGGATGTCCCCTCGGCGAGCGGGTGGTTACAGAAGGTCGGGCGGGCGGTTGCGGAAGGTCGGGCGGGTGCTCTTCGGGAGACCGGGCGGGTGGTTCCGGGAGATTCGGCGGGGGCTGGGCCGAGCTGAGGGTGAAGTCGGTCTCACCCGGAAGCGGGCGCCGCACCTCGGCCGGGGCGGGCCGTCGGCGGGTGGTTAGGCTTGGCGCGCGATGGACACTCGAACTGGACTTCCTGTGGTCGGCATGGTGGGCGGCGGTCAGCTGGCGCGGATGACGCATCAGGCGGCGATCGCTCTGGGGCAGTCGTTGCGGGTGCTCTCCGAGTCGCCCGACGACAGTGCCGCGCTTGTTGCGGCCGATGTGCGAATCGGGACGCACACCGATCTTGCGGCCCTGCGGGAGTTCGCCAAGGGGTGTGACGCGGTCACGTTCGATCACGAGCACGTGCCGACCGGGCACATCGCCGTGCTGGCCGCCGAGGGTGTGAAGATTTACCCCGGTGCCGAGGCGATCGTCTTCGCGCAGGACAAGCAGCGGATGCGCGAACGGCTCACCGACCTCGGCGCGCCCGTTCCGCTCTGGCGCCCGGTGTCCAGCGTTTCCGACATTTCCGACTTCGCGGCCATGGTTGCCGCCAATCGCGCTGCCAAGCGAGCCACCGCGGGCGCCGCCCAGCAAGGCAGTCCCGCTCAGCGGATCGGCACCGGCGAGGCCGGCGCTGAGGACACCGGCTGGCCGGTCGTGGCGAAAGCCGTTCGCGGCGGCTACGACGGGCGAGGCGTCTGGATGCTCGACGGGCCCCAGGCGGCCGAGGAGCTGGTCGTCTCCGGGACGCCGCTCATCGTCGAGGAGCGCGTACCGCTGCGGCGGGAGCTCGCCGCCCTGGTTGCCCGGTCGCCGTTCGGGCAGGTCGCGGCGTACCCGGTGGTCGAGACCGTGCAGAAGGACGGCATCTGCGTCGAGGTGCTGGCGCCCGCGCCCGGGCTGAGCGAGGAGCGGGCCCTCGAGGCGCAGCAGCTGGCCATCGACCTGGCGAACGCGCTCGGGGTGGTCGGGCTGCTGGCCGTCGAGCTGTTCGAGACCGAGGCCGGCATCGTGGTCAACGAGCTGGCCATGCGCCCGCACAACTCCGGGCACTGGACGATCGAGGGCGCGCGGACGTCGCAGTTCGAGCAGCATCTGCGGGCCGTGCTCGACTATCCGATGGGGGAGACGTCGCTGACGGCGCCGGCCGTGGTGATGGCGAACGTGCTCGGGGGGCAGCCCGGCGGCATGTCGATCGACGAGCGGATGCACCACCTGTTCGCGAGCGACCCCGGCGCCCGGGTGCACCTCTATGGCAAGCAGATCCGGCCCGGCCGCAAGATCGGGCACGTGACGGTGCTCGGTGACGACATGAACGAGGTACGCGCCCGCGCCGTGCGGGCCGCCAAGTGGCTTCAGGAAGGCGAGTGATGGCACCCTCCGTCGGCGTGATCATGGGCAGTGACTCGGACTGGTCCACGATGGAGGCCGCCGCGCTGGCGCTCGCCGAGTTCGACGTGCCGTTCGAGGTGGGTGTCGTGTCCGCGCACCGGACCGTGCAGAAGATGGTCGAGTACGCGACCTCCGCCGCCGACCGCGGACTCAAGGTCATCATCACCGGGGCGGGCGGCGCGGCGCACCTGCCGGGCATGGTCGCCGCGATGACGCCGCTGCCCGTGATCGGCGTACCCGTGCCGCTCAAGTATCTCGACGGCATGGACTCGCTGCTCTCGATCGTGCAGATGCCGGCCGGCGTGCCCGTCGCCACGGTCTCGATCGGCGGCGCCCGCAACGCCGGCCTCCTCGCCGTGCGCATCCTCGCTGCGTCCGACCCGGTGCTGCTCAAGAAGATGCAATCCTTCCAGGCCGCCCTCGAACAGGTCGTCGCCGAGAAGGACGAAGCCCTCCGCCGCAAGCTGATGGGCTGAAACGAGCCGCAAGCTGATGGGCTGAAAAGACCCGCGAGGACGCAGGCGCGTGACCCGCGAAGGGCGCCGGCGCAAGAAGCGGAGGGCCGGACCTCAGCGCATCCGCACCAGCGCCCCCCGCAGCCGCTCCTGAGTCCGCCGCCGGCTCTCGTTCGTCGCGCCGAGGAAGAGCAGGACGACCCCGACCGGCACGAGCACCAGCCACGGCCCCACCAGCGTCGTCGCGAAGTGCAGCGTCGCCACCACGGTCGCCGCCGCGCCGATCACCACCGGCGCCTGTTGCTGCAGGCGCGAGCCGATGATCAGTGTCGCCACGGCGCCGAGCAGCAGCAACAGCTCCCTCAAGTCGCCGGCGTCGGTGGCGATGACCAGCGCGGTGGTCGGGACGAACGCGGCGAGCAGCGCCGGCCCGTACGCCGCCCAGCTGCTCAGCTCCGGCCGCTGCCGCGCCTCCAGGATGCCGACGAGCAGGGCCAGGGCGGCGAACGGCAGCGTGTACGCCTCGGGCAGCGCGACGTCGGCGATGGCTACGAAGAGCCAGATGCCGACGACCTCGACGCCCACCGCCAGCCAGAACAGGTTGCGGCGCTGGGCGGGGGAGCGGCCGGGACGGGTCGCCGCCAGCCCCAGGACCGCACCCCAGGCGGCGAGCAGGGCCGCGAGGTGGGCCGGCGAGCTGTACGCCAGCAGGCCCGCCAGCAGCGCCGACGCATAGCCGCTCCACTCGACGGTGGTGGCCTCCAGCCGGTATTCGGGCAGGCCCAGCCGGGGCAGCGTCGCCTCGAGGACGAGCAGAGCCGCGCCGACGGCCAGCACCCCGAACGCCGCCCACGGCGCGCTGAGCCCGGCGACCAGCGCCACGGTCAGCACGAAGAACTGGCCCATGACGGCGGTGAACAGCCAGCCCAGCATGCGGGCGTGACGGCTGCGCCCGGCGATCGCGGCGACCAGGCCGACGCCGACCGCGGCCCCGACCGTGAACATCGTCAGCTGTTGCGTCGCGAGGCTGCCCGCGAGGCCCGCGCCACCGGCGAGCAGGCCGAGGACGAAGACGACGATGCGGGTCCAGCGGATCATCTCGGCGCGCTCGGCGACCGGGGGCGGGGTCAGCGCCAGCCCGAGCATCGAGATGGTGAAGACCACCAGCGCGGCCGCGATCGCCGCGGACCATTCGGCCCCGAGCGCGATCGGCGCGATCAGCAGGGTGATGGCCAGACCCGGCAGGATCACCGGTACGGCCTCCGCCGGCCGCCCCCCGAACCCGAGCGCCGCCAGGGCCGCCGCCATGGTCAACAGCACGGCCGCGACCACGCTCGTCCCGTCGGCGCTGCTCGGAGCGGCGTCGGTGAGCGCGGCGACCGGGCCGTCCCAGATGGCGTTGAGCTGCTGGAGCGGGTCGACGAGCGCGGCACTCAGCGCGGGCGCCAGCGAGACCAGCGCGAGCGCCGTGGGCAGGGCGGCCACGACGACAGCGCCCTTGGCCGGGTCGACGATCCACCGGCTGCTGATGCCGCCGGGGCGGATCGGCATCCAGCGGGTCACGCCGTAGCGGCTGGCCATCGGGCGGCGGCCGTCCGGCAGCACCCGCTCGACGGCGGGCCCCGGGGCGGGCACGGCGCCGCGCAGCAGCTCGGCGATCACGCCGAGCAGGGCGGCCGCGGCGGCGTAGAGGGCCGTCGGATATTCGCTCGGGATCGACGCGATCGCGGTGACCATCGCCCCGCCGACCAGGCCGAATGTCGCCCACGGCAGGTACTGCGGGATGCTCTTGGCGACGAGGGCGAGCACGGCCAGCAACAGGCTGGACCCGGCGACGGCCGCGGTGAGCACGACCTGGGCCGAGTGCCCCTGGGACGCGGCCGTCGCGGCGAGCACACCCGGTGCCGCGGCGAGCGCGGCGGCGGTGGCAGCCCCACCCAGCTGTACGACGTGCCGGGGCAGACCGGTCTCGTCGACCACGAAGGCCGGCTCGTCGGTCGCCGATCGTCCCGTGCGCGCGAGCGCCGCGACCAGCGTGCCCGCCGCCACCACGAGCAGCAGGGCGAAGGCCGTGGACCAGGGGCGCACGAGCCCGGCCCCGGCGGCGTGCAGCCCCGCGACGGCGGCGACGGCGGCGCGGTCGAACGCGGCGCGCGGGTACTCGGCGGCGACCGCCGCGACGCCGTACCCGAGCATCACCGCGCCGCCGATCAGCAAGGGTGACCACCACGGGAGGCCGAACGCGGCCGGCGCGCCGACGGTCGCGAGCGCCATGCAGACCGCGCTGACGTCGTCGCGCCAGGGCCGCGGCAGGGCGGTCGCCGTCGCGATCGCCACGATGACCAGGGCGACCGGGGCCTGCCAGGCGCCGGCCGGGACGTCGCCGGGCACGTTGCTGACGTCCGACGCCCAGATCGGCCCGGGCGCGGCGAGGATCCGCAGGCCGAGGCCGAGCGCCTGCCACGCGGCGAGGGCGGCGACCACGAGACCGGCGAGGGTCAGCCCGCGTACGGGCCCCCGCCGCCAGTCCTCGGGCAGCGCCCGCACCCCGAAGCCAACCGCCAGCACGACGAGCGCGGCCACGACCAGCGGCGCGTCCGGGAAGGCGAGGGCCGCGACCCGGGCGAGCGCACCGCAGATCGCCACGGTGGCGGCGCCGGCCGCGATGTCCTGCCCGTCGACCATCCGGTCGGCCCGGCGCCCGTTGTCCAGCGTCTTGTTGAAGAGCAGCAGCCCGGCTGCGCCCAGCAGCAGGATGCCGACCCAGATGTCCGGGGCGGTGGAACCCGGGGCGACCAGCGCGGCGATGGCCAGCGCGATCGCGCCCAGCGAGCTGCCCGCGGTCAGCGGCAGGCTGATCTCACGCCGGGCCACCTGGAACACCGCGGCGTAGGTCAGCGTGCCCGCGACCGCGAGGAAGCCCAGGGCCAGCGCGGGCACGGTGACTGCTTCGGTGGGCGGGGGCCCGTCGCCGGGGTCGTTGACCGCGAGCGCCGCCGTCACCACGGCACCCGGGATGGCGAGAGCGGCCGCGCCGGAGGACCAGTCGCCGACCAGCCAGGCGTACAGGCGTACCGGAATCTGGCGGGCAGCGACCGCGACCATCACGCCCGCACCGGCCAAGGCAGTGAGCGTGGCGGCAGTGAGCCAGGACGCGCTCAGCGCCGAGCCCGCGCCGAACAGCCCGACCACCCCGGCGGCCGCGATGTGGGTGATGGCGACCCGGCGGGTCGGCGCGAGCAGGCCCGCCGCGCCGATGCCGATCGCCGCGAGCACCAGCGGCCACGGCGCCTCCGACCAGCGCAGGGCCAGCGAGGCGGGCACGGCCAGCGCGGTGAGGGCGACGCCGATCACGGCACCCTCGCGCCGCCACTCGGCGGGCAGGGCGACCGCGGCCGCCACGGTGAGCAGCAGGGCACTGAGCGCCAGCAGCCAGCCCGACTGGCCGGCCGCGGCGGCGATGCGATCCGCGTACGCGGCGGTGTCCGCGTGCCAGATCGGCCGCGCGGCCTGCACCGGGGCGAACGCGGCGCGCAGGGCGTCGACGGCGACCAGCACGCCGATGACCGTCAGCGCGGCGGCCGACGCCCACTGCGGACCCCGGCGCGCCTCCTCGGGCACCATGCCGACGACGGCACCGGTGAGCGCCACGGCGGCGGCCGCGGCGGCGAGCGTCCAGGCGGGCGTGGTCACGTCCGCGAGACGGGCGGCGACGCCGATCACGGTCAGCGTGAGCACGGCGCCGGAGATGTTGCGGGCCAGGACGTGCTCGGTCATCCGCGCGGCGGCCCAGGCGGCGACCGCGGCGACGAGCATGATCAGCCCGGAGCGCAGCGCGTCGGGCAGGACGTCGGCGCCGAGCAGCGCCCCCGTGCCGTAGAGCAGGGAGGCGGCCGCGGAGATCAGCAGCAGCAGGAAGGTCAGCTGGCGCAGCCGGCCCGCGGAGGGTGGCGTGGCGGGCGGCGCGAGCGGGACCGTGCCCGCGGCGGGCGCTCCCTCGGGGCGCGGGCCGGGGAAGATGCGGGTCGGCAGCCAGCGCCGGCGGCGGCGCCCGGTGAGCCCGTCGATGATCAGATCGGGTTCCTCCGGCTGCGACTCCGGGCGGAGGGGGGTCTCCAGCGACTCGTCGAAGTCGCGCTCGCCGATGCGGCGCGCGTCGGCCTCGGCCAGGGACTCGCGGTCACCCGCGACGGGCCGGCCCAGCGGCCACTTGGGCAGCAGCCGCCCCTGCCGGATCACGGTCGTGAGCAGCACGAGGTCGATCACCGCGGTCGCGGCGAGGGCGCCGGCCCACCCCGCGGGGCTTTCCACGATGGGGTACGCCAGCAGGGACGGGACGGGCTGGGCGGCGACGACCGTGGCATAGCGCGGCACCGCCAGCCGCGTGACCCCGGCATAGACGAAACTGGCCGCCGTCGTGATCAGCAGGGTCACGCCGAGGAAGACGGGGGCCGGCACGGCGGAGCCGCCGAACGTCTCGCTGCCGTGCAGGGCGTACAGGGTCATGGGGAGCAGGACCAGACCCACGGCCGCAAGCGTCTCGCCCGTGGACGTGAGACCGCGGCGCGCGATGGCCGGGGCCGCCGCGAGCGCGATGCCTGTGAACACGGCGAGGATCAGGGCCCGGCCGACCGCGTTGGTGGCCGCGCCGGCGAAGACGACCGCCGCGACGCCCAGGACCAGCGCGCTGAGGCCGAGCAAAATGTTTTGCACCGACTGCGACGAGGTCTCGGGCTCGTGCGGCGGCGGCTCGGGCAGCGGGGCGACCCGGGGCGGGCGGCGGCGCGGCGGCGCGGCGGCGTCGGTGGGCGGCGGATCGTCGACCAGCACGGTCACGCCGTCGGTGGCGGCCCCGGGCGGCGGTGGCGGCTCCTCGACCAGGGTGCGGGTGGCGCCGGGCGGCGGTGGAGGCGGCGGCTCGGGCGGCCGGCGCCGGGTGCGGCGCGAGGCGGCGGCAGCCCGCTTCTTCTGCTGGCCGGCGTGGGCGAGGATGTCCCGCTGGAACTGCGCGGCCTGGATCTGGCTGGCGATGAGCGAGCGCTCCTTCGCCGCGGCCATGTCCTTGATCTTCAGCTCCGCGATGGACCGGTCGATGCGGGCAAGATCATCCTCGTCGTACCTGTCCGAATCCTGGCCCTGTGCCACGGCACCTCCTCGACCCGGGCTATGCCCACCCGACACCTCATTAGAACAGTCTCAGCGGGGTCCAGATCAATGGAAACGGCCGCGAACCGTACAGGTTCGCGGCCGGTGCGTGAAAACGGTCAGTCGTCAGAGGGCTGGTGCGGGCCGTCCCATGCCGCGATACTCCCAGCCGGCCCGGGCCCACAACGCCGGGTCCAGGCAGTTCTTGCCGTCGATGATCCGCCGGGCCGCCACGAGGTCACCGAGCGCGTTCGGGTCGGCGTTGCGGAACTCGGCCCATTCAGTGAGCACGCACACAAGTTCCGCTCCGGCGACCGCGTCGGCCATGGACGCCTCGTACGCCAGGTGCGGCTGGACCACCCGGGCGTTCTCCATGCCCTGAGGGTCGTAGACGCGCACGTCGGCGCCGGCCTTGGACAGGGCGGCCGCGACGGCGAGGGCGGGCGCGTCGCGTACGTCATCGGAATTGGGTTTGAAGGCAGCACCCAGCACGGCGATGCGCGTGCCGGACAGATCGGGCCCCGCCGGGCCGGGCCGCCGGTCGAGCAGCTGCGCCGCGAGCTGGACCACGCGCGACCGGCGGCGCAGGTTGATCAGGTCGACCTCGTGCAGGAAGCGCAGCGCCTCGCCCGCGCCGAGCTCCTGGGCCCGGGCCTGGAACGCGCGGATGTCCTTGGGCAGGCAGCCGCCGCCGAAACCGACCCCGGCCTGCAGGAAACGGTTGCCGATGCGCGGGTCGTAGCCGATCGCGCGGGCCAGCTGCGTCACGTCGCCCCCGGCCACCTCGCAGACCTCGGCCATCGCGTTGATGAAGCTGATCTTCGTGGCCAGGAACGCGTTCGCGGCCACCTTGACCAGCTCGGCGGTCGCGAAGTCGGTCACCACCAGCGGCACCTCGCGGTCCTCGGTGGCGGCCAGGTCGAAGACGCCCTTGTGCGCGGCGTAGAGCATGGCGTTGGCCCAGTCGCTCTTGACGCCGACGACGATCCGGTTGGGCCGCAGCACGTCCTCGACGGCGAAGCCCTCCTGCAGGAACTCCGGCGACCACGCGACCTCGACACCCAGCTCGGGGGCGGTGTGCTTGGCGACCAGCTGCTCGACCCACTCCGCGGTGCCGACCGGAACCGTCGACTTGCCGACGATGAGGGCCCGGCGCTTCAGGTGCTTGGCGAGATTGGTGACGGACGTCTCGACGTACTTGAGGTCGGCGCCCATGCTGTCACCGCGCTGCGGCGTCCCCACGCAGATGAAGTGGACGTCGGCGAAGTCGGCCACTTCCTCGTACGAGGTGGTGAAGCGCAACCGGCCCGCGGCGAGGTTGGCCCGCAGCAGCTCGTCCAGCCCGGGCTCGTGGAACGGGACCTGTCCCGCGGCCAGCTTGGCTATCTTCGGCTCGTCGACGTCGAAGCCGAGCACCTCGTAGCCCAGCTCGGCGAAGCAGATGGCGTACGTCGCGCCCAGGTAGCCCGTGCCGAGGAACGCCAGCCGCGGCCGGGGCGCGCCGGACGGCACCTCGAGCTGCATTGTCGGAACCGGGATGGTCACGTGGAACTCCAGTCAAGACGGGGGGAGCACACCTTCTCACGGCGTCGCACAAAGCGTCCGAGCACCGTCCGGCGGAGAAGGATAGTGCGCGTACCCTACGCGTCGGTAACATAGGCTTTCTTTACCGGGAAGGCGGGGCCATGTCCGAGTTCGACGTGTATCAACTGCCCGAGGATCACGAGGCGATCCGCGCGGCCGTCCGCGAGGTCTGCGACGCCAAGGTGGCCCCGAACGCGGCCGAGGCCGACGAGACCAGCGAGTTCCCCAAGGCGTCGTACGACGCCCTGCGCGCCTCCGACTTCCACGCCCCGCACATCCCGGCCGAGTACGGCGGCGCCGGCGCGGACGCCCTGGCCACCGCCATCGTCATCGAGGAAGTCGCCCGCGCCTGCGCCAGCTCCTCGCTGATCCCGGCGGTCAACAAGCTCGGCACGATGCCCCTGATCCTGGCCGCCTCCTCCTCTCTGAAGGAGCGCTATCTCACGCCGGTGGCCGCCGGTGAGGCAATGTTCTCCTACTGTTTGTCCGAGCCGGAGGCCGGCAGCGACGCGGCCTCGATGACCACCCGCGCGGTCCGCGACGGCGACTCCTGGGTCCTCAACGGCGTCAAGCGCTGGATCACCAACGCCGGCGTCTCCGAGTACTACACCGTCTTCGCCGTGACCGATCCCACAGCCCGCTCGAAGGGCATCTCCGCCTTCGTCGTCGAGAAGTCGGACGAGGGCGTCAGCTTCGGCGCCCCCGAGAAGAAGCTCGGCATCAAGGGCAGCCCCACCCGCGAGGTCTACTTCGACAACGTCCGCATCCCGCTGGATCGCATGATCGGTGAAGAGGGCACGGGCTTCGCGACGGCGATGCGTACGCTCGACCACACCCGCGTGACCATCGCGGCCCAGGCGGTCGGCATCGCCCAGGGGGCGCTGGACTTCGCCCTGGGGTACGTCAAGGAGCGCAAGCAGTTCGGCAAGCCGGTCAGCGACTTCCAGGGCATCCAGTTCATGCTGGCCGACATGGGCATGAAGCTCGAAGCCGCCCGCCAGATGACCTACGTGGCCGCGGGCAAGAGCGAACGCGGCGACGCCGACCTGACCTACTTCGGCGCGGCGGCCAAGTGCTTCGCGTCGGACGCCGCGATGGAGATCACGACGGACGCGGTGCAGCTGCTGGGCGGGTACGGCTACACGCGCGACTACCCGGTCGAACGCATGATGCGCGACGCCAAAATCACCCAGATCTACGAGGGTACGAACCAGGTCCAGCGCATCGTCATGGCCCGCCAGCTGCTCAAAGGCTGATGTCCTCACCAGGGCTTGTCGTGCGTTAAGATGGGCGTATGAGCGCTGAAGCCTTCGGTAGGTACGTCCCTGCCGTGATCACGCTCGAAGACTTGGCGGTGTGGACCGCCGCCGATCGATACGGCCATCGTTATGAGTTGAGCCCTGGGGGGCGCTGTCTGTCATGCCGCGGCCCGACTCGGAGCACGCGGCGATCGCCAGTCGCCTCTTTGCCCGGTTGCTGCTTGCCGGTTGGCCGGCGGATCAGATCTTGCAGGCCGTCGGCATCCGGCTCCCCGGCGCGGATGTCGACGGCGGGCGGATCCCGGATCTGACGCTGTGGGCGGGCGTGCAGCCGCGCAGTGTCTGGCTCGATGTCTCGGAGCTGTTGCTGGTCATTGAGATCGTCTCACCGGGCTCGGCTGCGACGGACGAGGTCATCAAGGTCCGCGAGTATGCCGCGGCGGGCATCGAACGCTACTGGCTGGTCGAGCGGGACGCCGCACAGACGGTGACCATGCACGTCCTCGGCCCGGATCACACGTACGACGTCGCGGCGAAGATGCCGCTCGCCTGGCTGCTGCGGACTTCGCCGGCGGATCACCTCCCGGCTGTGTGACGACCCAGGCGGTTCCGCGTCTACCGTGGACGCTGTGGACACGCGTCCTTCGCCGGCGGACCGCCGGCCCTCGGTTGCTGAGTTGAGGCAGGCCGCGCGGCTCGTGCGGCGCGCCGAATTCGGGGCCGAGGTGCGCGACTGGCTGCGGCCGAGACACCTCGGGTTGCTGCGCGACCGTGGGCCCATCACTCTGCAACTGTTCCGCGCGGCGGCCGAGGGACGGCTGGTCTGGCGGGGCTTCGACTCGTTCGCGATGCTGCGCAGCCCGGGCGATCGGCCGGGACGGGGCGGCCGGTTCGCGGTGCTGCGAGCGGTTGACCACTCGTGGCACCTGGCCCTGGTGGTCGGCAGCTTCCTCATGTTCCTGGGCGGGGCGCTGATCCTCGTCGCGCTGCGGGACGTTCTCGATCATGCCGTGCTCTATCTGGTCGCGGTGCTGCTCGAGCTGGCTCTGCTGCTGGTTGTCGTCACTGACCAGGTGACCGGGCTGGTGCGTATGTGCGTGCGGGGTCTGCGGTCCCTCGGCCGCCCGGGCCTCGCACCGCACGAGGCCGCGGCCCAACGGTGGCCGTACGAGCGGTGGACCTTGGCCGTCTGTCACCACCCGGCGGCGACCGGCGGGTCGGAACTGCTCGACGAGGTGTGGCAGCGGCTTGTCGCGCTGGCCGGGCCCGACCCCGCACTGGCCTGCCCGCGCGCGGCGGTGAGCACGAGCGGCATGCGGACGCTGGTCGGCGACTGGGCCCACGGCGTCGACATGGGTGTGGACGACCCTGCCGTCCGGCTGCGCTTCACCGGCCGCAAGCCGCAGGTCGCGCAGCGGATGACCGAAACCGGAGCGTTCTTCTTCCTCTATCTGGCCGCTGTCGCGGCCCTCCTCGCGGGAGTCGCTCCGATGGTGGCTCAGGCGGAACGGGCCGGTTGCGCGGATACATGTGCCGAACGGCCCGCCACGTACGGGACCGCGCTCGAATGGCTGGCGTATCGACTGCTGTGGCAGAACCCGCAGGAGCCGCGGCCGGAGACGTTCGAGGCCACCAGCTTCGGGTTCGGTGCCTCGGTGCTGGGCCTGGTCGGAATCTTTGTCGGTGTGGCGGCGATGCTGCAGTACACGCGCCATCTGAGGAAGCAGGGAGCGGACGTGGACGCCTTGGTCGAGGAGTCGGGACGACGCGGGAAGGTTTTGCTGCTCGTGGCGACTCCCGTGGAACAGGCGGTAGTGCTGGACCGCGTCCGGCAGCGCACGGGTCGGGCGGCGGAGCGGCTGTTCGGCGGCTACCCGGTGCACAAGCTCGGCGTCCTCGGGGCCACGGAACTCGTGCTGGCCCGCACCGGCCCCGGCGTGACGAGCCCGGTCTCCGCCGCGTACGGCGTGCCGGAGCTGGTCCGTGAGCAACGGCCGGATTACGTGATCTCGCTCGGCATCTGTTACGGCCTTCGGGAGGAGTTTCAGGCCGAGTGCGATGTGATCGTTGCCCAGCGGCTACGCGTGATCAATGTGCGTGTAGGCGAGGGGGCGGACGGCGACATCGAGATTCGCGAGAGGGGGGACAGCGTGACTGCCGGTCCGAACCTCGTGGCGCGGTTCATGATGGCGGAGCCGCCGGCGGGTTTCCGGATCCACATGGGCGAGCTGCTGTCCTGGGACGTGCTGGTCGACAACTCACGGCTGCGGGAGGCGTTGCGGATGCGCTACCAGGACGCGCTCGGCGGGGAGATGGAAGGCGCGGGCGTGTACGCGGCGGCAGTTCGCAAGCAGACCGAGTGGATCGTGGTGAAGGGCATCTCCGACTGGGGGCACGGCAAGCGCGACGACGTGCAGGAGAAGGCGGCCGGCAACGCCGCGGCTGTGGTGCTCGACCTGGTGGGGGCGCGAGCGTTCGCCCGGCGGGACAGCGACGCGGAGCCCGCTTAGGAGTGGTGGTCGGCGAGGTGGCGGGCGAGGACGTCGTCGCCGAAGTCGTTGGTGGGGTTGCGCCAGACGGTGTGGACGTGGTTGGCGTTGCTCTGTGTGTTGTCGTATTCGGCGAGGAGGGACGGGCCCTGCAGGCGGTAGTAGTGCGGGGCGCCGGGTTCGGTGGCGCCGGCCCACGCGAAGTGGACCTCGTCCAGCAGTTTGCCGGCGAACTTCGCGGACTCAGCGGCGGCCAGGGCGGGCGGGATGCGGTCGATGAAGGTGCCGAGGAGGGCGCGGAGCAGGTCCTGCTGGGCCGGCGTCAGGGCGGAGCCGGGGATGCCCGCAAGCCCGATGTCCGGGACGCGGGAAAGGTTGCGGCTGAGGATGTCGCTCGGGGCGACGGCGTCGATGATCGTTGCCGGCAGCTGGTCCGGGGAGAGGGACGCCAGCAGGTCGCGGGCGAGGTCTTCGGTGGCGCCCAAGGGGCGGAGGAGGTGGCCGCCGAGCAGGGGGGCGGCGGCGGGGTCGGCGCCCAGGAAGCAGGGGGTGCTGGACTGGACCCGGCCGTCGAGGACGAGGTTGTGGACGGAGACGTGGTGGCCGCCGAAGCGCCACGACCAGGGGCCGGTCAGGCTGGGCTCGCCGAAGACGCGGAGCCAGTAGAGCTGCGGGTCACGCCGGCGTCGGCGTGCGTCCGTAACAGGCCAATTGTCCGACCTGTCGAGCACGTTCTCCAGGCCGATGATCGTTGACGCTGTCACGTAGCCGGCGTCGGACAGGCCCGTCGACAGCAGTCGCATGGCCGCCTGCTGCTGCGGAGCCGACATCTGGCCCAGGGGCAGGCCGCCGTGATCCACCGGGGTGTAATACCAGCGCTTCCGGTCCGAGGACGGCCAGGGCTGCCGCGCGGCGGAGAGCTGAGAAGAAGAAAGCGCCGCCAGCCACGCCGTCGCCGCTTCCACCATCTGTACGGCCGCATCGTCCACGAAGCGACCTTAGATCAGCGTGAGCGCCTCCGCGTAGTGACAAGCCGTTCGATGGCCCTCGCCGTGGTCGACGAGCGCCGGGACGTCGGAGATGCAGAGGCGCTGTTCCTTGTCGGTCAGGGTCGGGAACTTCGGGCAGCGCGTCCGGAAGCGGCACCCGCTCGGCGGGGCGACCGGGCTCGGCACGTCGCCGGTGAGGATGATGCGTTCGCGGGCGCGTTCCTTGTGCGGGTCGGGCACCGGGATCGCCGAGATCAAGGCCTGCGTGTACGGGTGCGCGGCCCGCAGGAACAGCTCGTCCACCGGCGCCGTCTCCACGATCCGGCCCAGGTACATGACGGCGACCCGGTCGGCGATGTGCCGGACGACGGACAGGTCGTGGGAGATGAACAGATAGGAGAGGCCGAGTTCGTCCTGCAAGTCCTCGAGCAGGTTGACCACGCCGGCCTGGATCGAGACGTCGAGCGCCGACACCGGCTCGTCCAGCACCAGGACGCGCGGCCGCAGCGCGAGCGCCCGGGCGATGCCGATGCGCTGGCGCTGCCCACCGGAGAACTCGTGCGCGTACCGGTTGCCGTGCTCGACGTCGAGGCCCACCGTCTTCAGCAGTGATCGCACCTGGGCCCGCCCGTCGGAGCCGTACCGGCCGTGGATCCGCAGGGGTTCGGCGATGATCTCGTTGACCGTCATCCGGGGGTCGAGCGACGCGTACGGGTCCTGGAAGACGATCTGCAGATCCTTGCGCAGCGGCCGCATCCGGGCCCGGGACAACGGCACGAGGTCGCGCCTCTGGAAGTGGACCGAGCCCGCGGTGGCCGGCTCGAGGTTGAGCAGCACGCGACCCGTCGTCGTCTTGCCGCAGCCGGATTCCCCGACGAGCCCGAGCGTCTCGTGCGTCAAGATGTCGAAGGACACGTCGCACACCGCGTGCACGTCACCGATGCGCCGCCGGAGGACCCCGCGGGAGCGTACGGGGAAATGCTTGACCAGTCCCCGTACGGACAAGATCGGATCGGAGGGCCGCGGCGCGACCGACGCGGGGGTTTCCGGCGCGGGGAAGGACGTGACCGAGTCGTGGAAGTGGCACGCGGCGAAGTGGCCCGGCCCGGCGGGCAGCAGCGGCGGCTCGGTGGTGGAGCAGATCGACTCGGCCCTGGGACAGCGCGGCACGAACGGGCACCCGGCGGGCAGGGTCAGCAGCGACGGCGGCGATCCGGTGATGGGCGTGAGCCGCTGCCGCCCGCTCTCGTCGATGCGGGGCAGACTGCTCAAGAGCCCCAGGGTGTACGGCATCCGCGGCCGATAGAAGATCCCGTCCACCGTGCCCGTCTCGACCAGCTTGCCGGCGTACATGACGTTGACCCGGTCGGTGTGCCCGGCGATGACCCCGAGGTCGTGCGTGATCAGGACCAGTGACGCGCCCGTCTCGCGCCGGGCCGCCTCCAAAGCCTCCAGCACCTGGGCCTGCACGGTGACGTCCAGCGCCGTGGTCGGCTCGTCGGCGATGATCAGCTCGGGGTCGTTGGCCATGGCGATCGCGATGACGATCCGTTGCCGCATGCCGCCGGATAGCTCGTGGGGATAGTTCTTCGCGCGCAGCGCCGGGAACGGGATGCCGACGATCTCGAGCAGTTCCGTGGCGCGTCTCATCGCCACCTGGCGCGGGACGTCGCGATGGGCCAGAACGGCCTCGGCGATCTGCGCCCCGACGGTGTGCACCGGGTTCAGCGACGTGAGCGGGTCCTGGAAGATCATTGCCACGGTGCGGCCGCGGATCTTCGAGAGCTCGGCGTCCGTACGGCCGAGCAACTCCTCGCCCAGCAGCCGGACCGAGCCGCTGACGCGCGCGTTGCGGGGGAGCAGGCCCATGACGGCGAGCGACGTCACCGACTTGCCCGACCCCGACTCGCCCACGATCCCGACGGACTCGCCCCGCCCGACCTCGTACGAGACCCCGCGTACCGCGGGCAGCACCCCGTCCTCGGTCGGGAACTCGACCGTGAGGTCTTCCACCTGGAGAAGCGCGGTCATCGGCGCACCCTCGTCTGCTTGGGGTCGAAGGCATCGCGCAGCCCGTCGCCGATGAAGTTGATGGTCAGCGCGATCAGGATGATGAACAGGCCGGGGAAGTAGAACAGCCACGGCCGCGTGTTGACGGCGTCCTTGTTGATGGAGACGAGCAGCCCGAGCGAGGTGTCCGGGGCCTGTACGCCGACGCCGAGGAAGGACAGCGCCGCCTCGCCGAGGATGCCCGTGGCGATGGTCAGCGTGGCGGTGACAATGATTGTGCCGAGCGCGTTGGGCAACAGGTGCCGCAGGATGATCCGGGCGTTGCCCGCCCCGAGCGCCCGCGCCGACTCGATGAACTCCTGCTCGCGCAGCGACAACACCACACCCCGGACCACCCTCGACACGTACGGCCACGTCAGCGCGCCGAGCACGAACGCGATCGCCCACCACTGGCTGCGGCCGACTCCCTGGGCGGCGACCGCGGCCGCGACGGCGATCGAGGGGAGCGTCAGGATGACGTCGACCAGTCGCATCATCAGGAAGTCGAGCTTGCCGCGATAGAGGCCGGCGATCGCGCCCCACAGCGCGCCGAAGACCGTACCGATCAGGGCGATGGCCAGCGCGATCTTGACCGATTGCTGCGTGCCCCGCATGACCTGGGCGAACGTGTCGTGTCCGATGAGGTCGGTGCCGAACGGGTGGCGCAGCGACGGCGACTGGGAGAGATCGTCGGTGATGTCCGCGTAGTCGTACCGCCAGAGCAGCGGCCCGGCGAACGCGAACAGCGTCACCACCAGAAGCGTCACCAGGCTCGTGACCGCGGCCCGATGACGCAGGAACCGGCGCAGGACCAGCTCCGCCTGCGACCGTTCGCGGACGGCTTCACTCATGGCGGATCCTCGGGTCCAGGACGGCGTAGAGGGCGTCGGCGATCAGGTTGCAGACGATGACGACGAGCCCGGCGAGCAGCAGCCAGCTGGCCACGGCGTCGGTGTCGGCCCGGGCGACCCCGGTCAGCAGCATCCGGCCGAGGCCGTTCCAGTTGAAGACCGTCTCGGTGATCACCGCCCCGCCGAGGATGCCGGCGACGTCCAGGGCGGTGACCGTGACGAGCGGGATCAGAGCGGTCCGGAGTACGTGCCGCGTGAGCACTTTGCGCCACGGCAGGCCCTTGGCCCGGGCCAGCCGGACGTAGTCGGAGTTCAGCACCTCCAGGACGGCTGACCGTTGGTACCGGCTCCATGCCGCGTACGTGATGAGCGCCAGCGCGAGTGTCGGCAGCACCAGGTGCCCGGCGACGTCGGCCAGCTTCGCGCCCGGGGACATGCCGCTGTAGCCCTGGGACGTCTCGCCGATCGTGAAGAAGACCGTCGTACCGGTGGCCTTGTTGTAGCGGACGGCCAGGTCCTTGAGCACGATCGCGACCCAGAACAGCGGCATCGCCAGGAACACGAAGCCGGTGAACGTCAGCGCGTAGTCCGACTTGGAGTACTGCCGCACCGCCCCGACCACGCCGGTCAGCACGGCCAGGACGAGCGCGAGCAGGATCGCGACGACGACCAGCCGCAGGGTCACGGTCGTGGCGCGGGTCAGGTTCGCGCCGATGTCGTACGTGCTCTGCACCGACTCGCCGAAGTCCCCGTGCAGAACGCCGCCGAGCCAGTGGCCGTACCGGACGACGATGTTGTCGTCCAGCCCGAGCCGCTCGGTCTCCAGGTCGATGGTCCGCTGCGGGGCCGGCGGGTTGCGCAGCTTCAGCGGCTCGAGCGGATCCCCCGAGAGCGCCACCAGGGCGTACGAGAGGAAGGACGCGACGATCAGCACGGGGATCGCGGCGAGCAGGCGCCGCACGACATAGGCGAGCAAGTCAGTTCGCCGTCGCCTTGAGACCCCACTCCTGCGTGTTGTACGTCGGGCCGGTGCTGGTGGCATTCGGCCTGATGTTCACGTACGCGTTCTGCGCCACCATGAAGTTGGGCCGCTGGAAGAGCGGCAGCACGTAGTAGTCCTGGGCCATCAGGGCATCGGCCTCGTTGAGCCGCGCGGCGCCCTTCGCCTCGTCGAGCCCCTCCTGAATGGCCTGCAACAGCACGGCGTCCGCCTTCTCGTTGACCCAGTGCCCATAGTTGGACTCGCTGTTCTTGCCCCACGTCTGCTGCGCGCCGGAGAAGAAGTACGGCGTCTGTACCCAGGCGAAGACGATCAGGTCGTAGTCGCCCTTGCTCGTGGTGTCGGACAGGTTCGCCGTGGTCTGAATGGCCAGCGGGATGCCGAGCTGCTTGAGCGACGCCTGCACCAGCTCCGACGTGGCGGCCCGGTTGACGTTGCCCTCGGTGTGCCGCATCCGCAGCGTCACCGGCTCACCGGCCGGGGTCTTGAGCGCCGTGCCGACTCCCGTGTATCCGGCGGCGGTGAGCACCTGCTTCGCCTTCTCGACGTCGCCCGCCCCGGCGCCGGTCGCGCTGACCACGTCCTTGTAGTGCGGGCTCTCCGGCACGAAGTTGTGGTTCTGGAGCGGCTTCGCGTCCTTCCAGAAGGTGCCGACCGTACGGTCGATGATGCCCTGCACGTTGATGGCCCGGAAGATGGCCTCGCGCAGCGCCTTGTCCTTGAGAAACTTGTTCTCGAGGTTGAGGTCGATGTGCTCCCACGAGAGCCCGCCGCTGATCCGGTAGTTGACGTCGGGCAGGTTCTGCACCTGCGTCACCATGTCGAGATTCGGCTGCGGGTCGCCCGCGTTGATCTCACTGTTCTGCAGGGCCGGCACGAACGACGACTGGTCCGTCACGACCTTGAACACGATCTTGTCCAGTGCCGGCTTGGCGCCCCACCACTTGGGGTTCGGCACCTCGACGAGCTCCTGCGCCTCGGCGTAGCTCTCGATCCGGAACGGCCCGCCCGACCACGTCGGCTGCGTCTTGCCGAACCACTCCCACGACTTGGCCAGGCCGGCGGGCGTACCGTCGTCGCCGTTCTGCTTCGCCAGATGCGCGGGATAGATGTCGCCGAAGAGCCCCTTCCAGTCCGGATAGACCTTGCCCGCCTGGAACGTCACGGTCACCGTCTTGCCGCTGTCCGCCCCCTTGACGTCCTGGATCAGGTCGTAGCCGGCGTTGCTCGACGACGCGCAGTCGGGGCAGTCCCGGGTGTTCCGCGTCCGGAACTGGTAGGCGAAATCGTCCGCGGTGATCGGCGTGCCGTCGCTCCAGACCGCTTCCGGCTTGAGCTTGTAGACCACGGTCTGCGGGCTGGTGCTCGCGAGCTTCGGCTCCTCGGCCATCAAGTCCTGATTGAGCAGCGGCTTGTAGTCCGGTCCGCCGTAGTAGACGGTCGGCAGCAGCGGCCGCATCATCACCGACGTGACGTAGTGGCCGCCGTCCGAGCTGACCGTGTTCCAGGTCGTGCGGTCCTGCTCCTCGTAGTAGACCAGGGTCCCGCCCGTTTTCGTCTCGCCCTTGTTGCAGTCGAAGGGGGAGCCGGAGCAGGACGCGAAGCCGAGCAGCTCGTCGTTCCCGTCGGACTCGCTCCCGCTGCAGGCGGTGAGTGCGAGCAGGGTGGCCGTCGCGATCACGGTCAGTCTGCGGATGGTCATGGTTCCCCTCCGGACGCCGGTGCGGAGTTGCAGTGTGAGCACATCCGACTGCAAAGAGTGCGGTCCGGAAAGATCATGGCATCGACTTGTGACTATCTCGTTACGCCATCTCCATCGATCAACTTCTTTCCGAGATCCATCCGGGCAGGCGGGCGTTGCCGGCCCAGCAACTCCGGCGCCGGCCCGGGCGTGCGGTTGACGGGTCAGCCGGCGGCGCGGGCGTCCTGGATCGCCTTGCGGCGGGCGAGGCGGTGTTCGCGGCGGATCAGGGCTTCGCGGAAGCGGCGTTCGTCCTCCGGCGTCTCCGGCTGCACCGGCGGCACATGGCGGGGGTGCCCGGACGCGTCGACGCCGACGAAGACGAGGTAGGCGGTGACCACGGTGAGGGCCTCGGAGCCGGCGGTGTCCCAGCGTTCCGAGGTCACCCGGACGCCGACCTCCATGGAGGTGGATCCGGCCCAGTTCACCTGCGCGTACGCGTGGACGAGGTCGCCCACCCGGACCGGCTCCAGGAAGACGATCTCGTCGATGGCCGCAGTGACGGCGGTGCCGCCGCTGTGCCGGGCCGCCGCGGCCCCGGCGACGTCGTCGACGAATTTCATCAGGTCACCGCCGTGGACGGTGCCGTAGAGGTTGACGTCGGTCGCGGTCATGATCCGGCTCAGGGTGACGCGCGAGTGGGAGGTGGGACGGCTGTCCGGCTGCTCACTCATGATCCTTACGGTAGAGAGTGTCCAGGATCGCCGTGATGCGGGCCGCCTCGGTCGAGCTCATCGAGGCCCAGAGCGCCCGCGCCCGCTCGTACTCCCGGCGCGCCTGGTCCGGGTCTGCCTGGGCGCGCCACGCGTGGCCCAGGCCCGTACGCGCGCGGGCCTGCTGCTCCGGATCGGTGACCCCGGGCTCGGCCGCGATCCCGTACGCCGCCGTGTGCTCCGCGATCGCGTCGGCGACCCGCCCGGCGACCAGCGCCGCCTCGCCCAGCCCGTTGTGCGCGCAGGCCTCGCCGTGCCGGTCTCCGAGCCGCCGGAAGATGGTCATCGCCTCCTGGTGGCGGGCGACGGCCCGGCCGGAGTCGCCGCGGCCGGTCCACAGCGTGCCGAGGAAGTCGAGCGTCGACGCCTCGAAGGCGGCGTTGCGCAGCTCGCGGTCGAGGTCCAGCGCCCGGTCCAAATGCCGTTCCGCCGCGTCGTAGCGGCCCAGCTTGACCTCGGCGCCGCCCAGATTGCTCAGCGCGACCGCCTCGCCGACCTTGTCGCCCTCCTCCTCGTGGAAGCGCAGGACCGCCTCGTAGAGCGGGACGGCCACCTCGTCGCGGCCGAGGCGGGACTCGAGGTTGGCCAGGTTGGTGCGGGCGCGGGCCTGGCCGGCGGCGTTGCCGGTGGTGCCGTGCAGGTTCATGGACTCGGTGAGGTGCCGGGCGGCGGTCTCGTAGCGGCCGAGGCGGGTCTCGGTGATGCCGACGGTGTTGAGGGTGCGGGCCTGGCCGGGGACGTCGCCGAGCACCTGGAAGATCTGCAGGGCGTGGCCGAGCCGGGCCAGCGCCGCCTCGTGCCGCCCGGTCAGCACCTCGGCGGTGGCCATGCCGGCGAGCGCGGTCGCCTGGCCGGCCAGGTCGCCCGTACGCTCGGCGGCCCGCGCCGCGCGCTCGTGCACGGTCATCGCCTCGAGGTGGTGCCCGCCGATCAGATAGCGGAAGAGCACGGCGCTGAACTGCACGGCGTGCGCGGGCAGACCGTTCTCCTCGGCGTGCACGGCCGCGGCGACGAGGTTGGTGCGTTCGTTGTCGAGCCAGGCGACGGGCTCGTCGAGGGCGGGCCGGGCCACGGGCGACGGGCTCACCTTGGGGCGGCGGCCGGCCTCCGCGGGGTCGAGCCGGTTCATGGCCTCGGCCGCGGTGGCCAGATAGAAGTCGAGCAGGCGGGTCACGGCCTCGCGACGTTCCGAGCGGCGGTCCTCATCGGCGGCCCGGGCGGCGGCGTAGGCGCGTACGAGGTCGTGCAGGGTGTACCGGCCGGGACCCGCGGGCTGCACCAGGTTGTTCGCCGCGAGCTCGGCCAGGCGTTCGGCCGCATGCTCCACAGTGGTCCCGCTCAGGGCGGCGGCCGCGTGCTCGCCGACATCCTGACCAGGGTGCAGGGCCAGCCCGCGGAGCAGCGCACGCTCCCCGTCCGGCAGTTCCCGGTACGACACGTCGAGCGCGAGCTCCACCCCGGTGTCCAGCCGCCCGGCGCCGTGCCGCTCCTCGAGCCAGTCGGCATGGTCGGTGAGCGTCCAGCCGCCCTTGGCGCGCATGTGCCCGGCGACCAGCGCGAGGGCCAGGGGCAGCTGACCGCAGAGCTGGGCGATCCGGGCCGTCGCGTCCGGGTCGTCGCCGGCCGGGATGCCGGGCATCGCCGCGTCGAGGAACCGGTGCGAGTCCGCCGGCCGGAACACGTCCACGTCGCAGTGCGTGGCCCCGGGCAGCTGCGGCAGCCGGCGACGACTGGTCACCAGCGTCACGCAGCCGGGCGCGCCGGGCAGCAACGGGCGGACCTGCTCCGCGCCGGCCGCGTTGTCGAGCACCACCAGCGTCCGGCTGCCCGCCAGACGGTCTCGCCACACGGCCGCGCGCTCGGCCAGCCCGTACGGGATCTGCTGGCCCGAGACCCCGAGCAGCCGCAGGAAGCCGTCGAGCACGGCGGCCGGATCAGCGGGCGGCTGCGCCGGGTCGGGGTGGAAGCCGCGCAGATCGACGAAGAACACGCGGTCCACCCGTTGCTCGCGGAGGAGCTCATGCCCCAGGTGGACGGCCAGCCGGGTCTTGCCCACGCCGGCCATCCCGACCAGGACCGGGATCCCGGCTTCCCGGGCGTACGCCAGCTCGGCCGCGCGGCCCGTGAAGCCGGGCAGATCCTCGGGCAGGCCGGCCTGGACGCGTACCTGGGCGGCAGCTCGGGTTTCGCCGTTGATCACCCGCAGCGCCTGCCGCCATTGCGTGACATAGCCGGTGTCGGGGTGCAGCGCGTGCACCACGGCGGCCACCAGCTCGCCGTCGAGGCGCCGGCGCCCCGCGCGGAAACAGTCGACGACGGTCGTCCGGCCGACCTGGTCGCTCGCCGGGCGCCCGGCGTTGACCCGGGCGGTGATGACCCCGTACGCGGGATCGCCGGCCCACACCTTCAGCGCCCGCAGGCCCGCGGCGAGCTCGTCCAAAGTGGTCGCCGGGCCGGGATCGGGCAGCGCCGAGGAAGTCACGGGCACGCTCCAGGTTTTCGGAACGATCGACACTACCGGTCGAAACCCTCCGGTGGGCACCCGTGCCGTCCGGCCTGCGGCGGGAGACCGCGTTCGGGATCGTTCGGGATTCCCCGTACGGGCTCCGCGCGGGCGCATCATCGAAAGCGACCGGACGGCCCATACGGGGGGTCGTCCTCGCCCGCGGCGGACCGGCCGGCGGTGCGCGGACGGCATGGGGCCGGATCAGGGACGGACTGCGGACCGTCCCCGCGGCGCCGGTCGTTTTCGGGGGAGACTTCCGGCGCCGCGTCCGACCTCTTCCCTCCGAGATCAGGACCATGACCACCACCAGAACGACGCTCGCCGAGATCGCCGCCGAGGCCGGAGTGGCGGTGTCGACCGTCTCCAAGGTGCTCAACGGGCACTCGGACGTGGCCGCCGCCACCCGGGTCCGGATCGAGCGCCTGCTGTCCCGGCGCGGCTACCGGCGCTCGCCCGTGGCGCGCCGCCCCGCCCGTACGGGCGTCATCGATCTGGTCGTCGACGAGCCGGACAGTCCCTGGGGTCTCGCCGTGCTGCCCGGCGTCGCCGAGGCGGCCGAGGAGTCGGGCCTCGGGGTGCTCGTCTCCGCCCGGCGCCCGGACATCCTGCTGCCCCGCGGCTCCCAGGGCGCCGTGCTGGCCGTCTCCGCCCTGACCGACCGGCAGCGCACCGGCCTCGACCGGCGCGCCATCCCGTTCGTCCTCGTCCACGGGGCCGGCCAGGCCCACCGCGACGCCCCCTCGATCGGCGCCACGGACTTCGCCGGCGGGTGCGCCGCCACGGAACACCTGATCGCCCTCGGCCACCGCCGCATCGGCATGATCGGCGGGCCCGACCGCCTCCCGCCCGCGCGCGCCCGCCGGGCCGGTCACGGGGCCGCCCTCGGCGCCGCCGGACTCCCCGCCGATCCCGAGCTGATCCGCACCGGCGACCTGACGCACGCCGGGGGCCTGGAAGCCGCCGCTGCCCTGCTCGCCCTGCCCGACCCGCCGACCGCCATCTTCGCCGCCGACGATCTGCAGGCGGGCGGCGTCTACGAGGCGGCCCGGCGGTCCGGGCGGACGATCCCCGGCGACCTGAGCGTCGTCGGCTTCGGCGATCTCCCGTACGCCCGGTGGCTCGCCCCGCCCCTGACCACCGTCCGGCAGCCGCTGCACGAGATGGGCGTGACGGCCACCCGTACGCTGCTGCGGCTCCTCAACGACGAACGCCTCGAGTCTCCGCGCGTCGAGCTGGCCACCGTCCTGGTGACCCGGGCGAGCACCGCGGCGGTCAGACGGGGAACTCGAAGTGCTGGTAGTCCTTGAGCGACTTCCAGTCGCCGCCCCAGGTGAACCCGTTGCTCGTGAAGGCCCGCCACACCTTGTCGCCGTGCCGGATCATCCCCGGGCGCAGGCGGGCGCGGTTCAGGAACTTCTTCCCGGCCGGCGGCTGCACGACCGATCCCTTGACGTACGGGTTCTGCACCGTGTTGATGTCGATGGCCTTGCCGTACGAGTGCACCGAGAACCCGCTCGTCGCCCCGGTGACCGGCCGGCAGTTGAACGCCGAGGTGTTGTTGGCGGCCATCGACGCGTCGTCGTCGGCGTCGAAGCGCTCCACGGGCAGCATCGACTTGATCGGGAAGCGGATCGCGTAAAGCTTGTGGAAGGCCGTCACCACCCGGCGCGCCACGCCCTTGTGGACGATCAGCTGACCCCCGTGGCGGACGCCGTCGAAGCCCCAGTAGGTCAGCCGCACCCGGCGCAGGTCCGAGATCGGCACCGGGCAGCCCCGGTGCCACGAGACGCCGGTCATAGCCTTCGCGGTCGCGGTGCCGATGGTCTCGATCGACGCCCGATAGCCGTCGGCGGCCGCGGCGGGCGCGGCGACGGCGACGGGGCCGAGCACCGCCCCGGCCACGGCCGACGCGATCGAGACAGAGAGAGAAAGACGCATTCCCTCACCCTGTCAGCCGGCGCAGGCGCCTCCCGTCGTTAAGGCCGGGCGTCACCTGACCGTGATCGCGGCCGGCCCGTGGACTTCTCAGGCGACGACGATGACCGTCTTGCCGGGCAGCTTGCTGGTGCTCGCTTCCTCGTGCACGGCCGGCAGGTCCGCGAGCGGCCGGCGGTCGGCGACGTGCAGCCGCAGCCGGCCGGCGTCGACGCGGGCCACGAGGTCGGCCAGGTGGGCGGCGTCGGGGCCGACCCAGACGCCGGCCGTGCGGACCGCTCGGGCCTCGTCGGCCGGCACCGGACCGGCGGAGCTGACGACGATGCCGCCGTCGGCCACGTAGGCGGTCAGCTTCGCGAGGTCGTCGGGCGCCAGCCGCACATGGTTGACCACCACGTCGAAGGGGCCGCCGACAGCCGCCGGGCCCGCGTCCAGATCCAGCGGGCCGACCACTCGCGCCGCGCCGTAACCGCTCAGCCGCTCGGTGTGCCGCGGGCCGTCGACGGCGGTGACCGTCGCCCCGGCGTCGGCGGCGAGCTGGACCACGATGCCGCCGACCGCGCCACCCGCGCCGTTGACCAGCACGGTCTGCCCGGCCTTGACGCCGGCGAGCTCGACGGCGGCCTGGCGCGCGGCCAGCCCGGCCAGGGGCAGCGCGGCGGCGTCGATCAGCGGAACGCTGCGGGGAGCGGCGGTCACCAGATCGGCCGCGACGACCGCGTACTCGGCGGCGCCGCCGTGCACGTCGAGCGGGACCATGGCGATGACCTCGTCGCCCTCCCGCAGGCCGCCGACCCCGTCGCCCAGCGCCGCGACCGTTCCGGCGATGTCGAGGCCGGGCGTGATCGGCAGCGGCGTCGGGATCATCTCGGCGAGCACGCCGAGCCGGATGTGGTCGTCGACGGGGTTGAACGAGGTGGCCGCGACCCGCAGCAGCACCTGGCCGGGGCCGGGCGCCGGCCGCTCGACCTCCTCCAGCCGCAGCACGTCGACGGGGCCGAACTCGTGGTATCGGAACGCCTTCACAGCACACCTCTCACTTGCCTGGGCAACTGAGAACGAGTGTTGCTGACTTGCCTGGGCAAGTCAACCGGGAAGATCGAGTAAGCTACGCGGCATGACCGAGTGGCTCGACGACGAGCAGCAGCAGCTGTGGCAGGACCTGCTCACCGTGGTCATCGGGCTGCCCGCGCTGCTCGACCGGCAGCTGCAGCGCGACGAGTCCATCTCCAACTTCGAGTACAGCGTGCTGGCCCGGCTCTCCATGACGGAGACGCACACCATGCGGCTCAGCGACCTGGCCGCGCAGACCACGAGCACGCTGCCGCGGCTGTCCAAGCTGATGGTCCGGTTCGAGCAGCACGGGTGGGTCACCCGGTTCCCCGACCCGGGGAATGGTCGCTACACGCTGGCGCGCCTGACCGCGAGCGGCCTGGAGAAGGTCGTGGAGTGCGCGCCGGCGCACGTCGAGCGGGTGCGGCAGCTGGTGTTCGACCCGCTGAGCGCCGCGCAGCAGCGAGCCCTCGCCGCCGCGCTCGCCCGCATCGCCGGCCCGGTGCGGGAGCAGCTGGACGGGCACTGAACAAGCGTTAAGGTGGCGGGATGACGGGCACAGTGCTGTGGACGCCGCCGGCCGACGTGATCGAGACCTCGCGGATGGGTCGCTTCCTCACCTGGGTGCGGGAGGAGCGCGGCGTCGACGTCCACGACTACGCCGGGCTGTGGGAATGGTCGGTCACCGATCTTGCCGGATTCTGGGGCGCCGTCTGGGACCATTTCGCCGTCGTCGCCCACGAGCAGCCGGCGAAGGTGCTCGGAGACGTGGCCATGCCCGGCGCGCAGTGGTTTCCGGGCGCCACGCTCAACTACGCCGAGAATGTCCTTCGCATGCCCGGGCTGGCCGACGACGATCCCGTTGTCGTGGCCCATTCGCAGACCCGCGCGCCGATCACCCTCACCGCCCGCGAGTTGCGTGAGGAAGTGCGGCGGGTCGCGGCGGGACTGCGCGGGCTGGGGGTGGTCGCGGGCGACCGGGTCGTCGCCTATGCGCCGAACATTCCGGAAACCTTCGTGCTGCTGCTGGCCACGGCGAGCATCGGCGCGATCTTCTCGTCCTGCGCGCCCGAGTTCGGCACGCGGAGCGTCATCGACCGGTGGTCGCAGATCGAGCCGGCGATCCTGGTGGCCGTCGACGGCTATCGCTACGGCGACAAGGAGATCGACCGCCGGGCCGAGGTGGCGGCCATCGCGGCGGCCCTGCCCAGCCTGCGCCACACCATCACGATCCCCTATCTGTACGACGAGGGCGGCTGGCCCGATCTGTCCGGCGACGGCGAGCTCACCTTCGCCGGGCTCCCGTTCGACCACCCGCTCTACGTGCTCTATTCGTCGGGCACGACCGGCCTGCCGAAACCGATCGTGCACGGCCACGGCGGCATTCTGCTCGAGCACCTGAAAATGCTCGCGCTGCACCACGATCTCGGGCCCGGCGACCGTTTCCTGTGGTTCACCACGACCGGCTGGATGATGTGGAACTTCCTCGTCTCCGCCCCGGCCGTCGGCGCCACCATAGTGCTTTTCGACGGCAACCCCGGGCACCCCGATCTGGGCGCGCTGTGGCGGCTCGCCGCCGACGCCGGGGTGACTTATTTCGGTACGTCCGCCCCGTTCATCCTCGCGTGCCGCAAAGCCGGAGTGCAGCCGCCGCCGACCGTCATCCGCGGCGTCGGATCGACCGGTGCGCCGCTGCCGCCGGAGGGCTTCCGCTGGATCTACGAAGTGCTCGGCGACCGCCCGCAGTTGCAATCGCTGTCCGGCGGTACCGACGTGTGCACCGGTTTCGTGGGCGGGACACTGCTGCTGCCCGTCGTCGAGGGCGTCATCTCGTGCCGGGCGCTGGGCGCGCGCGTCGAGGCGTACGACCCGGCGGGCCGGCCGCTGACCGGCGAGCTGGGCGAGCTCGTCGTCACAGCGCCGATGCCCAGCATGCCCGTCGGCTTCTGGAACGACCCGGACGGCCGCCGCTACTTCGAGGCCTACTTCGACGTCTTCCCCGGCGTCTGGCGGCACGGCGACTGGATCACGATCGGCGCGGACGGCACCTGCGTCATCACCGGCCGCTCCGACGCGACGCTCAACCGCGGCGGCGTACGGCTGGGGACCGCGGAGTTCTACTCGGTGGTGGAGGCGCTGCCCGAGGTCGCCGACTCGCTCGTGGTGCACCTGGACGAGCGCGACGACCTGCTGCTCTTCGTGGTGCTCGCCCCGGGCCACGTCCTCGACGACGCCCTGCGCGACCGGCTGCGGGCCGAGCTGCGGGCCGCGCTGTCGCCCCGGCACGTGCCCGACCAGATCCATCTCGTACGGGCGGTGCCCCGCACCTTGTCCGGCAAGAAACTCGAAGTCCCGGTCAAGCGGATCCTCACCGGGACACCCGTGGAGCTGGCCGCCGCGAAGGGCGCCCTGGCCAACCCCGAGTCGCTCGCGGACTTCGTCAGGTCAGCGTGACGGTGACCTTCTCGGTGGCGACGCGCTTCTCCACCGCGCTCGGGTCGAGGTGGGCGCAGAGCACGATGCTGGCCCCGGCGTAGAGCGGGGCGAGCAGCCAGTCGACCGGGTCGGGGTGGACGGCCGCGTCGATCAGGACCCGGCTGCCCGGGGTGATGCCCAGCTCCGCGGCACGCTCGGCGGCCGGGATGTCGCCGTGGGTGCGGTCGCCCAGCGCGAGGTCCGCGGCGGTCACCGGCTGAACCGGCGTGAAGTGGTCGCCGAACTGGCGGACCTCGACCGTGTAGTCGGCGAAGCCGGGCGGCAGCTCGCGCAGCGGCATGGCCAGCGGCAGGAGGCCGGTCGCGTAACGGTCGCCCGTGGTCTCGGCGGCGGCCTGCTCGAAGCCGGCCGGCGACGTGAAGAGGATGTCGCCCTTCGCGCCGGTCACCGCGAGGCCGGCGGACCAGGCGCCGAGCAGGATCGCGGCCGTCTGCCAGTGCGGCGGCAGCAGGACCACGGCCGTGTCGCCCGGGCCGAGCCCCGCGCCGTCGGCCAGCAGGTTGGCCGTCTTGGAGACCCAGTTGGCCAGCGTGGCGCCCGACAGCTCGGTGCGGTCGCCGGTCGCGTCGTCGTACCAGGTCAGCAACGGCACCGTCGGATCGCGGCGCACGGCGGCGGCGAGCGCGGCCGGAATGGTCTCAGTCATCGCCCGCGATCCTATCCAGTCACCCGGTCGAGGGTCGGGATGACGACAGAAGGGTGACACACAGTGAAACAGGCAGTGCGAACGTGGCGACTGCGTAACAGCGACGCGTCCGGCGGCATCGCGGTCGACATGGGATGCATTGTGCGGCGTACGCTTGCGAGTGGTCTGGCCCACAGATGTGAGGAGTCGCCCCGTGACCGCCGGTCGTCCGCCCCGTGTCCTCGTCGACGCCACGAGCGTCCCCGCCGACCGAGGCGGTGTCGGCAGATACGTCGACGGTCTGCTCGGTGCGCTTGCCTCGTTCGGTCCGGACCGCCTGGACCTGGCCGTCGTGGCCCAGCGTTCGGATGCGGAGCGTTACTCCCGGATGCTCGCCGGGGCCGAGGTCATCGCCGGCCCGTCCGCCGTCGCCCACCGCCCCGCGCGGCTGGCCTGGGAGCAGACCGGGCTGCCGCTGCTGGCCCAGCAGGTCGGCGCCCAGGTGCTGCACTCGCCCTTCTACACGTGTCCGTTGCGCGCCGGATGCCCCGTCACGGTCACCGTGCACGATGCGACCTTCTTCACCGAGCCGGAGCACTACGACAACACCAAGCGCACCTTCTTCCGCAGCGCCATCAAGACGTCGCTGCGCCGGGCCGCCCGGGTCATCGTGCCCAGCAAGGCGACCCGCGACGAGCTGATCCGGCTGCTCGACGCCGACCCGACGCACATCGACGTCGCCTACCACGGCGTCGACCACACGGCCTTCCACGCGCCCAGCGACGAGGAGAAGGCCCGCGTACGGGCCCGGCTCGGCCTCGGTGACGCCGGCTATGTCGCGTTCCTCGGGGCCAAGGAGCCGCGCAAGAACGTGCCCAACCTCATCCGCGGCTGGGCCCGCGCCGTGGCCGACTGGCCGCGCCCGCCCGCGCTGGTGATCGCCGGGGGCCAGGGCCACGACGACGACATCGACCGGGCCGTCGCCGAGGTCCCCTCGCACCTGCGGCTGCTGCGCCCCGGCTATCTGCGCTACGCCGACCTGCCCGGCTTCCTCGGCGGTGCCCTCGTGGCCTGCTACCCGTCGTTCGGCGAGGGCTTCGGGCTGCCGATCCTCGAGGCGATGGCGTGCGCGACGCCCGTGCTGACGACGCCGCGGCTGTCGCTGCCCGAGGTGGGGGGCGACGCGGTGGCGTACACGACGGAGGACCCGGACCGGATCGCGGCCGATCTCGCCGACCTGCTGCACGACGAGCCGCGCCGGCTGACGCTGGCCAAGGCGGGGTTCGACCGGGCCAAGGAGTTCACCTGGGCGTCGAGCGCGGAGGTGCACGTCGCGACGTGGAACCGCGTGGCCTCGTGAGGAACCGCTACACTCCGTGCGCATGAGTGAGAACCAGGGTGGGCTCTACGCTGTCATCCCCGCGGGTGGCAGTGGCACTCGTCTATGGCCGCTGTCCCGGGCCGGGCACCCCAAGTTCCTGCACCCGCTGACCGGCACGGACGCCTCGCTGCTGCAGGCGACCGTCGACCGGCTGCTGCCCATGACCTCGGCGGATCGCATCTTCGTGGTCACGGGCGTGGCGCACGCGGCCGCGGTGTCGCGTCAGCTGACCGCCGTGCCCGAGGAGAACATTCTCGTCGAGCCGTCGCCCCGCGACTCCTGCGCGGCGATCGCCCTGGCCGCGGCCGTCATCGCGCGCCGCGACCCCGAGGCGGTCATGGGCTCGTTCGCGGCCGACCATCTGATTGCTGACGGTGACCGCTTCATCACGGTCATCGAGCAGGCCATGAGCGGCGCCCGGCAGGGCCTGCTGATGACGCTCGGCATCACCCCCACCCGCCCCGAGACCGGCTACGGCTATGTCCAGTGCGGCGGCGAGGTTGGCGGCGGCCCGGTGCTCGCGGTGGAGGAATTCAAGGAGAAGCCGTCCTACGAGGTGGCCGAGGGCTACGTCAAATCCGGCAACTACCTGTGGAACGCCGGCATGTTCGTGTGGCGGGTCGACGTCTTCCTGGCCGAGCTGGCCCGGCAGCAGCCGCAGCTGCACGCCGGCATCGCCCGGATCGCCCAGGCGTGGGACTCCCCGGCGCGCGAGGACGTGCTCGGCGAGGTCTGGCCGACCCTGCCCCGCATCTCCGTCGACTACGCGGTGATGGAGGGCGCGGCGGCCAACGGCAAGGTCGGCACGGTGCCCGGCGACTTCGGCTGGAACGACGTCGGCGACTTCCACACGCTCGGCGAGGTGCTGGCCGCCGACGCCGCGGGCAACGTGGTCGTCGGCGCCGACCCGGGGGCCCAGGCCAACGTGATGCTGCGCGAGACCGACAACCTCGTCGTGGTGCCCTCGTCGGGCCGCCTGGTGGCCGCGCTCGGCATCCGCGACCTGATCATCGTCGACACGCCCGACGCGGTGCTGGTGCTGCCGCGCGACCGGGCGCAGGAGGTCAAGTCCATCGTGGACGAGCTGAAGAGCAAGGGCGAGCTGAGCTACATCTGAGGCCGCTGCTCCCCGCGCCCCGCTCGCTCAGCTCTCGCGCGCGGGGCGGCCTGCCCCTTCCGCGGGGCGGGTTGCTTGGGCCAGCCAGCTCCTTCCGCGGGGCGGGTTGCTTGGGCCGGCCTGCTCCTTCCGCGGGGCGGGTGCTGCTAGGGCCGGCCGAGGCGGGCGAACGCCGGGGCGAGCTGCTGGACGACGCCTTCCGCCAGAGGCGACGGCAGCTCGTCGGCGGCGAACCAGGCCAGGTCGGCCGACTCGTCGCTGACGATCGGCGTCGCGCCGGCCGGGCACACCGCCAGGAAGCGCACGTCGTAGTGCACCGACGGCCCGGCCGGGGTGCCGTCGCCCGCCCCGCAGCGCACCTCGTGCACGTCCACGTCGATCGGCACCGGATCGAGCCGCAGATCCGGAAGACCCGACTCCTCCCGGGCCTCCCGCAGCGCGGCCTCGGCCAGCGTCGCGTCGCCCGGCTCGCAGTGCCCGCCGACCTGCATCCACAGCCCCAGCCGCCCGTGCAGGCAGAGCAACACCCGCCGGTCCTCGGCCACGATCAGTGTGCTCGCGGTGACGTGCCCCGGCCGGTACGCCCGGGTCATCGCCACGGGACCGGCCGTCAGCAGCTCGAGCGTGCGCTTGCGGGCCACGTCCGCCTCGTCCGAGGTGGCCGGCCAGCCGCCCAGCACGTCGCGCGCGTCGTCGAACAGGCTCATCAGGCCGCCCGCGAGACGGCGATGGTGGCGCCGGACCCGTCGTAGCCGACGGCGGAGGCTAGACCCTCGGCCGCCAGCGCCGCCCGGAGCCGGTGCACGTCGGCGCCGAAGCGCATCAGGCCGGCGGGGGAGGGGTCGGGCGGCGTGCAGCGCAAAGTCTGCGGGGACGCCACGGCCACCGCCTCGTCCAGCCCCGCCCGGATGATCGCCCGGCGCACGGCCACCGCCGACGCGGGCAGGTCGGTGGCGGCGTCGGGAAGCGTGGCGGCCGCCGCGAGCCCCTCCGCGCGGGCCTCCTCCGTGCCGAGGGAGAACATGTCGCTGGCCGCGTCGCGGAGCAGCACCGCGGCGCCCGGGCCGTCCTCGCCGCCGGCGCCCGGGAACCCGCGGACCACGGCCACCGGCACCTGGTCGCACTTGCCCTTGACCAGCTCGCCCGCGGCGGCCAGCTCGTCGATGACGGCCACCTGGGTGAGGGAGAGCTCGTTCCCGTACGGATCGATCTCCCCGCGGTGGTCCCGGATCGGCGGCAGGCCCGCCGCGCCCAGGGCGACGTCCGTCAGGCCGTTGCGCCACGCCCGGCCCATCGTGTCGGACACGACGATGCCCACGTGCAGTCCCCGCTCCGCGAGGCCGGCCCGCAGCCGCCGCGCGGACTCGTCGGGCGACTCCGGCAGCAGCACCAGGTGCGTCTTGTCGACATTGGACGCGTCGATGCCCGCGGCCGCCATCACGAAGCCGTGGTGGGTCTGCACGATGGCCGTGGGTCCGCGCCGGGCGACCACCCGGCGGGTCTCCGCGGCGAGCACCCGGGCCCGGGCGGCGTCGCGCTCGGGACCGTCGGCGGGCACTTCGACCAGCCGGCCCTCCGCCTTGGACACGATCTTGCTGGTCACCACGAGCACGTCGCCGTCGCGCAGCCACGGCGCGTTGCGCGTGATGAGCTCGACCAGGTCGTCCCCGGCCGTCACGTCGCCGATGCCGTGCACCGGCAGCACTTGCAGTCCGTCGTCCATCACACCCCCGCCAGGTTCAACGCGGCGGCGACCATGGCGGTCGTCGCCGTCTCGTCACTCATCCACAGGGGGACCGCGCGCACGTTGACGCCGGGCACGTCGGCGCCCTCGTCCGTGGTGTCCACCAGCCAGCCGTCGAGCAGGCCGCCCTCGGCCCGCGGCCCGTAGAGCCGGCCCACCCCGGCCGCCGACACCTCGACGCCGAGGGTCGTGAGGCAGGTGTCGGCCATGCCGCGCACCGGCGACCCGCCGATGATGGGCGACACCCCGACGACCGGCGCCGGGCCGTCCGCCACGGCCTGCTTGAGCTCCTGTACGGCCAGCACCGGCGCGATCGACACCACCGGGTTGCTCGGGGCGATCAGCACCACGTCGGCCTCCGCCACGGCGTCCAGCACCCCGGGCGCGGGCTTCGCGGCATCCGCACCGACGAAGACGAACCGGTGCGTCGGGACCTTGCCGCGGTAACGCACCCACCACTCCTGGAAGTGGATCGCCTTCCGCTCGCCCTCGACGTCGGCGACCACGTGGGTCTCGAGCCGGTCGTCGGTGGCGGGGAGCATCGTCACCCCCGGCTGCCACCGCTCGCACAGCGCGGCGGTGACCTGCGACAGCGGATAGCCGGCGCTGAGCATCGTCGTGCGTACGAGATGGGTGGCGACGTCCTTGTCACCCAGGCCGAACCAGGTGGGCTCCGCACCGTACTGCGCGAGCTCCTCCTTGATGACCCACGTCTCACCGACGCGGCCCCAGCCCCGCTCGGGGTCGGCGGCGCCGCTCAGCGTGTACATCACACTGTCGAGGTCGGGACAGATCTGCAGGCCGTGCATGCGCACGTCGTCGCCCACATTCACCACCGCCGTGACGTCGGCATTGATGCTCCGGGCGTGGGCGCGCACGCCCTTCAGGAACCGGGCGCCTCCGATGCCCCCGGTCAGGACCACGATCCGCATCCGACCATCCTTGCGCACGCGGCGCCGGAAAGCGGCCCGCGGGTGGCGGGTGTGATGCGGCTATCGGGACTAGGCTGACCCCGCCTGCCCCGTAAACCGACCCAGGAGAGCCGCTGTGACCAGCAGTCCGCCGCCGCAGCCCCCGTCGCCGGAGCCCGACCGCCCGCAGTCCGGGCCGCCGCACGCCGGTGGCTTCGCGGGCCCCTCCGGCCCGCCGCCCGGCCCGGCCGGTCCCGGCTCTCCCGCCGGCCCGTCCTCCGGTGGCCCGGCCCTCGGCGGCCGGCCCGGCTTCGGCCCGGGCTCCGCGCCGGGTGGTCCCGGCGGACCTGCCGCCCACTCGGCCGTCGGTGGTCAGTCCGCTCCGGCCGGCAAGCCCGTCGCCACGGTGCTGCACCCGCTGCGTGACCTCGCGTCCTACGCCCTGGTCGGCGCGCCCGCGATCTGGCTCTTCGTCGCCGTCATCCGCCTGATCCCCTCCGGCGACGGCCAGACCTTCGCCACCCGCGCGCAGAACAGCTTCTACAGCTTCGTCAACCTCGAGACCATCCTCATGCCGCTCGCCGCGGTGCTGCTGGCGCTCCTGATCTCGCCGGTCCACCGCCACGCGAAGGTCATCGCCATCGCGGCCCTCGTCGAGTACGCCGTCGCCGCCTTCTTCGCGGTCGTCTTCGGCTTCCTCTTCGGCGTGGTCAATCTCGGCACGTTCAGCGTCCGGGTCGCCTTCGAGGAGTTCCTGGTCCGCGCGGCGTGGCTCGTGGTGCTCGCCCTCGCGGCCTATGCGACTTATCTCGTCTGGCGCAACGCCTACTACGCCCCGCGCCCGAAGCCGGCGCCGGGCGGCTACCCCGGTCAGCCGGGCCAGCCCGGTCAGCCGTGGGGCCAGCAGCCTTACGGTCAGCCCGGTTACGCGCAGCCGGGCCAGTACCCGGGCCAGCCCGCCGGCGCGCCGTATCCCGGCCAGCCCGGCGCCCCGTCGCCCTATCCCGGCCAGCCCGGCAGCGCGTCGCCGTTCCCGGGTCAGCCCGGCGGCGGCTCGCCGTTCCCCGGTCAGCCCGGCGGCCCGCAGTTCTCCGGCCAGCCTGGCGGCTCGCAGTTTGCCGGCCAGCCCGGCGGGGGCCAGTTCCCGGGTCAGCCGGGTGGGGCGCCGCAGCCGTTCCCGGGCCAGCCGACGCAGCCTTACGGTCAGCAGCCGCCGTGGGCGCAGCCGGCAGCCCAGCCGGGATCCCAGCCGCCGGCCTGGGGTCAGCAGCCGGGCCAGCCGCCCGCGCCGCCCGCGTGGGGCGGTCCGACCTCGCAGCAGCCGACGGTCGCCCACCCGCCGGTGACGCCGCCGTCGTCCGCCCCGCCCGCGTCCGCGCCGCCGGCCCATGAGCCGCCCGCGACCGGTCCGCAGTCGGATCAGCCCCGAGGGCACGAGCCCGAGACCACTCCGCTGTCGGCCCAGCCGCCGTCGTCGGCGCCGCCCGGGCCCTACGCACCCGAGCCGGGCAACCCGCACGCCCCCGGCACCATCGACCCGGACGACGAGCAGACCCGCTTACTCGGCGGCGGCGACCAGCCTCGTCACTGACCAGCCACCACGGACGGCCCCGGGCACACCGCCCGGGGCCGTTCTGTGTCGTCCGCTCGGTCGCCCAGCTCAGCCTGCCGGCTCGGTCGCCCGGCTCAGTCGGTCGGCGTCGTCTCGGCGCCCAGGCGGAGCTCCTCCGCGTCCAGCAGCGACTCGAACCGCCGCGCCACCAGGTCGTCGATCCGCTTGCCGTCGCGCATCCGGACCACGGCGCGGCGCTTCTCGGCGACCAGCGCCAGCCGCAGCTCCCGGTACTGCTCCCTCCGGCTCCGCCCACCCGGCTCCCGGTCACCGCCGTCGGGCCCCCGATCACCGCCGCTCGGCCCTCGGCCACCGGCGCGCGGCTCCCGATCACCGCTGCGCGGGCCCCGGCCACTGGCGCGCGGCCCCTGATCACCGCTGCGCAGGACCCGGCCACCGTCGCGCGAGTCGCCGTTTCCCGAATCGTCCGGCCCGGCCATCCCCATGCCCTCGTCGGCGATCTCCTGCTCGTCCGGGATGACGTGATCGGTGTCCGGCCCGTCCAGTTCGGCCCGGCTCTCGCGCAGCTCCGCGCGTACCAGGTCGGCGATCTCGTCCTCGACCCGCAACCGCGCCGCCTCCCGCGGCAGCAGCTCGAGCGCCAGGTCGATCGCGCGCCTTTCGGTGTACGCGTACTCGTCCTCCGACGTGTCCGGCGGCAGTTTCGCCCAGCGAAGCACGGCCGGCAGCGTCAGCCCCTGCACCCCGAGCGTGATCGCGATGACGCCGAAGGTCACGATGATGATCAGGTCACGCCCCGGCACTCCGGAGGGGATCGACAGCGCCGCCGCCAGAGACACCGCGCCGCGGAAGCCGGACCACGCCCCCGGTTGCCGCTGCCGGAAGGGCACGCGCCGCGCCCGTTGCTGCGGTCGCCGGTCGAGCAGACGCACGACGTACGGCGTGGTGTTGGTCCAGACCAGCCGCGTTCCGATGACCGCGGCGGCGACCAGCAGAGTGTCGAGGACCGCCGTCCCGATCGGGTAGGACGTGAGGTCGCTCACCGCGGTCCGCAGTTCGAGTCCCACCAGCACGAAGAGCGTGCCGTTGAGCAGGAATGACGTCAGCTGCCAGAACTGGCGCGCGCGGACGCGGTCCTGGGCGGTGATGATCAGCGATCCGGCCTGGCTCACGTAGAGGCCGGCGACGACGGCGCCGAGCACCCCGGAGGCGTGGATCTCCTCGGCCGCCAGGAAGGCCACGAACGGCGTGAGGACGCTCACCGTGTTGCTGAGCAGCGTGTCGTGGATCCAGCCCCGGGCGCGCACGTTGAGCCAGCCGGCGGCCAGGCCCACGGCGAGCCCCCCGCCGTACGAGATCAGGAAGTCACCCGCGATCCCGCCCGCGCCGACGCCGTCGTGGCCGGTCGCGACCTCCACCGCGATGCCGAGGATGACCAGGGCCGTGCCGTCGTTGATGAGGCTCTCGGCCCGGAGGATGGTCAGCTGGCGCCGGGGCATGCGGCCGGCCACCGCGGCGACGGCGGTGGCGTCGGTCGGGGCGAGCACGGCGCCCAGCACCCACGCGACCGGCCAGCTCAGCCCGAGCGAGTGGCCGATCCAGGCGACGGCCGCGGCGGTGGCGACGACCAGCCCGACGGCGCTGAGGATGACCACGCGCAGGTTGGCCCGGATCTCGTTGAGCGAGACGTCCAGCGACTCGGCGTAGAGCAACGCCGGCAGGAAGATGAAGAGCACGAGCGCCGGTTCGAGGTGCACGCCGTCGAGGGCGGGGACGAAGGCCAGAGGTACGCCCCCGAGCAGCAGGACGATCGGCGGTGGCACGCGAAGCCGGCGGGCCAGAAGTGTGAGCCCCCACACAGCCGTCCCGAGGAGAACGACCACTTCCAGCGCGGCGGTGTCCATGGCGTGCTCTCCCGGGGTGTCGAGGCCCACTGTCGCCCGATGCTTACCCCGAAGTCGACCGCATTCCGGCCTAGGCTGCACGAGTGGCAGCCCAGGAGAGTTCCCCGACCGAGGCCGAGATCCGTCGTGCGCTGAAGCGGGCGGCCGACGGCAAAGCTATCGACGTGCAGGAGGCGAGCGCGCTCCTCGCGGCCCGTGGCGACCAGCTGGAGGAGCTGCTGGGCGTCGCCGGGGGCATCCGCGACGCCGGGTTGCGCGAGGCGGGGCGGCCGGGTGTGGTCACGTACTCGAAAAAGGTCTTCATTCCGCTCACCCGGCTCTGCCGTGATCGCTGTCACTACTGCACCTTCGCGACCGTGCCGCACAGGTTGCCGGCGGCGTTCCTGGAGCGCGACGAGGTGCTGGCCATCGCCCGCGAGGGCGCCGCGCAGGGCTGCAAGGAGGCCCTCTTCACGCTCGGCGACCGCCCGGAGGAGCGCTGGCCGGCCGCGCGGCAGTGGCTCGACGAGCGGGGCTACGACTCGACGCTCGACTATGTCCGCGCGTGCGCCATCGCGGTGCTCGAGGAGACCGGCCTGCTGCCGCACCTCAACCCCGGCGTCATGAGCTGGGCCGAGCTGCAGCGGCTCAAGCCGGTCGCGCCGAGCATGGGCATGATGCTGGAGACCACGGCGACCCGGCTGTGGTCCGAGCCCGGCATGCCGCACTACGCGTCGCCCGACAAGGAGCCGGCCGTCCGGCTGCGGGTGCTCGAGGACGCCGGCCGCACCAACGTGCCGTTCACCACCGGCATCCTCATCGGCATCGGCGAGACCCGGGCCGAGCGCGCCGACGCGATCTTCGCGATGCGCCGCGCCGCCCGCGACTACGGCCACATCCAGGAAGTCATCATCCAGAACTTCCGCGCCAAGCCCGACACGGCGATGCGTGGCATGCCCGACGCCGAGCTGCACGAGCTCGCGGCCACGATCGCGGTGGCCCGGGTGCTCATGGGCCCGCGCGCCCGGATCCAGGCGCCGCCCAACCTCATCGACAGCGAGTACGACCTCTTCCTGCGGGCCGGCATCGACGACTGGGGCGGCGTGTCGCCGGTCACCCCCGACCACGTCAACCCCGAGCGCCCCTGGCCGCAGATCGAGCAGCTGCGCGAGATGTCGGCCCGGTCCGGCTTCGAGCTGCGCGAGCGCCTGACGATCTATCCGGAGTACGTGCGCCGGGGCGAGGGCTGGCTCGACCCGCGCCTCTCCGCCCACGTCGCCGCGCTCGCCGACCCGGTCACGGGGCTGGCGAACGAGGCCGCGATGCCGGTCGGGCGGCCGTGGCAGGAGCCCGATGACGCGTACGCGGGGGGCCGCACCGATCTTTTCGCCACGATCGACACCGAGGGCCGCACCGAGGACCGCCGGGGCGACTTCGACTCCGTCTACGGTGACTGGTCGTCCGTGGCGTCGCAGGTGTCGGAGGGCACCTTCGAGCGCACCGACTCCGACGTGCTGGCCGGCCTGCGCCTGGCCGCGGAGAGCCCGGCCGATCTGCTGCTGCCGGAGCACGAGGACAAGGCGATGGCCCTGTTCCACGCGGACGGCTCGGCGCTCGACGAGCTCGCCCGCCTCGCCGACGACCTGCGCAAGGAGGTCAACGGCGAGGACATCACCTACGTGGTGAACCGCAACATCAACTTCTCCAACGTCTGTTACGTCGGGTGTCGCTTCTGTGCGTTCGCGCAGCGGGAGAAGGACGCCGACGCCTATCGGCTCTCCGTCGAGCAGGTGGCCGACCGCGCCGAGCAGGCCTGGGCCGACGGCGCGACCGAGGTCTGCATGCAGGGGGGCATCGACCCCAAACTGCCGATCACCGCGTACGCCGAGATGGTGCGCGCCATCAAGCAGCGCGTCCCCGGGATGCACGTCCACGCGTTCTCGCCCATGGAGATCGTGACCGGGGCGGCCAAGGCCGGCGTCTCCGTGCGCGACTGGCTGACCGAGCTGCGCGAGGCCGGGCTCGACACCATTCCGGGCACTGCCGCCGAGATCCTCGACGACGACGTCCGGTGGGTCCTCACCAAGGGCAAGCTGCCCGCCGCCGCCTGGGTCGACGTGGTCACCACCGCGCACCAGGTGGGCATCCGGTCCAGCTCCACCATGATGTACGGGCACGTCGACCACCCGCGGCAGTGGCTGGGCCACTTCCGGGTGCTCGCCGGGATCCAGGACGTGACGGGCGGCTTCACCGAATTCGTGGCGCTGCCGTTCATCCACACCAACGCGCCGATCTATCTGGCCGGCATCGCCAAGGCCGGCCCCTCGTGGCGGGAGAACAGGGCCGTCCACGCGATGGCCCGGGTCCTGCTGCATGGCCGGATCGGCAACATCCAGTGCTCCTGGGTGAAGCTCGGCGACGAGGGCACGATCGCCATGCTCAACGGCGGCTGCAACGATCTCGGCGGCACGCTGATGGAGGAGACGATCTCCCGGATGGCGGGCTCGGAGCACGGGTCGGCGCGCACGGTCGCCGAGCTGAGGGCGCTGGCGGTCCGCGCCGGTCGTCCCGCCGCCGAGCGCACCACGGTGTACGGACGCCGCTGACAAAATTCCTTCGGAAGTGTGGTTTGAACCCGGCCGTCGCGGGGTAGCACCCGCGCGGCCGGGCGGAGGCTGATCGATCCGATTTCGTTCGTCCGGGTTTCCGGATTTTGTCGGGCGGGCGCTTTCCGGGGGTTTTCTCGCGCGCATCGCTGTCTATTTCCGGACCCACGGGGCCGGACGCCGGGGCGGATGACCGAATGGGGGAGGAGTCACTCGCCCGAGTGTCACGTTGTGCGTCAACACGTGTACTGTGAGCAACCTCAAGCGATCATGCGGCGTCGGTCAGCGGGTCACAAAACGGGCTAATTTGGACGGGCTGCGCGGACTGTGCGTTACCTGAGGGCTGCTCCGAGAGATACGACAGGAACGGGACCGCGAGGGGACCATGAAGCCTCGTGGAAACGGGCCTATTTATCAGGTTCGGCTTGACGACGCACGTCTTACACGCGTGTAATTTTGGTGGGGTTGCGGGAAAGCGGCGTCGCGAACCGTCTTTTCCGCAAGAAACACGCCGCGTGCGTGGGGGGTCAGTGCCGGCATCGCTGCCGGCGCGGAGAAGGAGGCACGCCGATGGAAGCTCAGGTTGAAGGGGTCGACCTGCTGGGGGACGCGCCCGAGTGGCAGGAGCGGGCGCTGTGCTCGCAGACCGACCCGGAGGCTTTCTTCCCGGAGAAGGGCGGATCGACCCGCGAGGCGAAGCGCATCTGCGGCCGGTGCGACGTGAAGGCGGAGTGCCTGGAATACGCACTCGGCCACGACGAGCGCTTCGGCATCTGGGGCGGGCTGTCCGAACGGGAGCGCCGCAAGCTCAAGCGCCGGGTGGCCTGACCCGGCGGCTCTCGCTCGCGTGACATTGCCGGGGGGCCGCGTCGCGGGAGCTCAGCACTGTGTTCGCCGGGACTGCATCATGCTTGATCGGGCGTGGATCCGTGACGACAGCTCGCCGGGCCCGCGGTTCTTGCGGGCTTGCCGGGCCGGCGCGTTGCGCGGGGTTTTCGCGCCGACGGTTGCGCGGGCTTGCTCAGCCGGCGCGTTGCGCGGCCCGGGGCTTGCCGGGTCCGCGAGGCGCGGGGGCTTGCGCCTGGCCGGCGGGTGCGCCGGCCAGCGGTCATGACAGCTCGTCGGGATCCACGCCGAGCAGATTGGCGACCTGCTCGATGATGACGTCGTGGACGAGGTCGGCCAGGTCCTCGCGGTCCATCGCCCGGAACTCGAGCGGCCGGCGATAGAGCACGATGCGCGGCGGCAGCTCCTGGCGCCCGGGGCGCCCGGGCAGCAGGCGGGCGAGGGGCACCTCGCCGTCCTCGAGCACGTCGGAGTCGTAGACGTTGAGCTCCGGCGGCACGTCCTCGACCGCGAACTCGACGCCGGCCAGCTCCTTGGCGTAGCGGCGCTCGAGGCTCTCGACCGTGTCGAGCACGAGGTCGTCGAAGATCTCCGCCTTGGTGCGGGCGAGGGGAACGGTGGCGGGCACGAGCCGGCCCCGGAGCCCGCGCCCGTGCCGATCGCGGCGGGCGGGACGACCCGGTCCGGCGGCACGCCCGGCCCGGCCCGGCTCGGAGCCGGCCCGGCGGCGGTCGGGGCTGGTTGTCACGCAGCCAGCCTAGCCCGCCGGAGCGCTCCGCCGCGGTCAGGCTGTGACGCCCGCGTTTCGCCGGGGCAACATCTCGGCCCGAGCGACCCTCCGGCGCGCCCGGCCCGAGTGCCCGCGCGGACCGGCTGCGGCGCTTCCAGGTGATTCGTCCCATTGAGGCGGCGTGTCGGACCGTCAACGCAAAATCGTGATGCATGGTGGCTCGGCGTGTCGCGGCTGCATCGGCCCCACGCGAGCGCGGTTGGGGATAACGTGCCGCCGTGAGGTCTCCACGGCGCTGCTCCCGGAACGGCTGTCCCCGACAGGCGGTCGCCACCCTGACCTACGTCTACAGCGACTCGACGGCTGTGGTGGGCCCGCTGGCCGCCTTCGCCGAGCCGCACACGTACGACCTCTGCGAACCCCACGCCCGCAGCCTCACCGCCCCCCGAGGCTGGGAACTGGTCCGCCACGACGGCGACTTCGCCCCGCCGCCCCCCACCACCGACGACCTCGTGGCCCTGGCCGACGCCGTCCGCGAGGCCGCCCGCCCCGCGCCGCCCCCGCGCCCCGAGGAGCACGACAACCTCCCCGGCCACCAGACCGGCCGCCGCGGCCACCTCAGGGTCATCCCGCCCAGCTGAGCTGATGGCTGTATTGATGGCCTCGCCTCCGGCCCGGCGGGCGCTGTATTGATGGCCTCGCCTCCGGCTCGGCGGGCGCTGTATTGATGGCCTCGCCTCCGGCTCGGCGGGCGCTGCGCCCCTGAAGACGGTGGCTCGGACACCCAAAATCCGCGAAGAAGAGCGCTTCGCGGATTTTGCGCGCCCAAACCACCGCCGGGCGCAGTGCGGGGGCTGGACTGACGGCGGGGTGACACGCGAGTCGCGCGTCGAAGCCGGGCGTTACGCCGGGGTGCTCAGGGGAGGGCGATCAGGTCGTAGCGGTCCTTGAGCCAGGGCAGGAGCTTGCGGTACGCCTGGATCGTGTCCGGCTGCGCGTAGTCGTGGGAGAGCACGATCGCGCCCTTGCTGGTGTGCTTCTTGACGGCCTTGACGACGCTGGTGACATGGGCCGCGTCGGACTCGCCGCCGGAGTGGTCCCAGTCGCGGGTGTCGACCTGCCAGTAGATGCTGGTCATGCCCAGCTCGGCGGCCGTCTTGACGAAGGCCGGGGTGAAGTTGCCGCCGGGCGCCCGCATGTACTTGATCTCGGCGTCGGGGACGGCCGCGCGGATGGCGGCGTTGGTCTTCTCGAGGTCGGCGCGGATGGCGGCCGGCTTCTTCTTGCCGAGTGTCAGGCTGTGGTTCCAGGTGTGGTTGCACAGGGTGTGGCCCTCGTCGGCGATCCGGCGTACGAGATCGGGGAACGCCTTCACGTTCTCGCCCACCAGGCAGAAGGTCGCCTTCACGTGCTGCTTGGCGAGCAGGTCGAGCAGCTGCGGCGTCGTCGCCGGGTCGGGCCCGTCGTCGAAGGTGAGCGCCACGCCCTTGGTGCCGGTGACCATGAGGCTGTTCGCCGGGCCGCCGTGATGTTCCTGCGTCGCCGACGGTGAAGCGGTCGCGGAAGCCGGCGCCGAAGTCGGGTCAGCGGCCGGCTCGGAGGAAGCCGGGCCGGACGAGGCCGGCGCGGAGGAGGGCTTGGACGAGGGCGAGGACGGGGTCGCGGGAGCCGGCGGCGGGGCCTCGGAAGGAGCCGCCGGGGACGAGGGAGCCGGGGGACGGGCGGCCACCCAGACCGGGGCGTTCTCGGCTGCCAGGGCCGTCCCGCAACCGGCCAGGCCGGCCAGGGTGAGGCCGATCACGTACAGCTTCGCGCCACGCATCGTGTTCCACTCCGCTCATCCGCTTGCTCGAACGGAGGACAAAACTCCGCTCGACCCGCTGCTCGAACGGAGGGCAACTCCGCTCGATCTTTTCGCTCGAACGGAAAGGAATATGGTCGCCCGGCGGCCGCTGGAGGGCGAGTCCCCGAAGGGGTGGCACACATCGGGGAGATCGACATCGGACGCGCCGGCCCCCAAAGGAGGACCGGCAGGCGGCGAGCGCGCCGGAAGAGCAAGCGCCGGGCACGCGGAGGGGCAGGAGCTGGACACGCGGAGGGGCAAGCGCCGGGCACGTGGAGGGGCAAGAGCCGGGCACGCCGAAGGGGGACCGGCGAGTGCCGATCCCCCTTCGGGAGGTGCTAGGGGTCAGCCCCAGAAAACGTACGTGGCGCCGTAGCGGACCGCGGCGGTCTGGCCGTCGGTGCAGGCGCGGGTCGGGGCCACGCCGCCGGTGGTGTTGAGGCGCTGGATGTACTGGGCCTTGGCGAGCACGCCGGTGGCCGGGCCCTCGTGCGTGGCGACCTGGAGGAGCAGCTCGGCGATGGTGCCCGTACGCGGCTTCTCGGCGATCTTGGTCGCGGTGACCAGCGACTCGTCCCGGGTGGACTGCCAGCTCGGGCCCTTGAAGTGGTGCAGCCAGCCGCCCGTGCCGAGCAGCTTGGCCTCGGGGACCGACGCGCCGGCGAAGGAGCCGTTGGCGCAGGTGTAGGTCTGGGTGCCGGTGACGACCTGGTAGGTGCCGATGCGGCGGAGGCCGGCCGGCGGGTTGATCGACGGGGGAGTGCTGGCCGAGGGGGCCGGGGTGCTCGCGACCGGCCGGGGCCGGGCGGAGGTCTCGGCGGCGCTGGCGTTGAAGGTCACAGCGGTGAGCGCGCCGACGACGGCGACTGCGGCCGTTCCCAGCATGGCGGTACGGAGGCTGGTCCGCATGAGCGGTACTCCTAACAAACAAGACTCGGGTGTCGCCCGGGAGCACGGGCGGGCGGGGTTCAGCAGTTCAGCGGTTGCCCCTTGTGGCACGGTGAATGGTCCGTTCGGCCCCTCTGGATCCATGAACATCGAAATGACGAGGAGATCGCGTGACCGACAGTGACTGGGCCGAGCTGTGGGGTGACGTGCCCGAGCCGGTCTGGCGAGCCGTTCTCCAGCCGATGACGGAGGGCGACAGGGTCCTCGATGTGGGGTGCGGGGCAGGACACTTCCTCGCGTACGCCCGGAGCGCCGGCCTCCGCACGTCCGGCGCTGACGTCGTACCGGAGCTGGTGGAGCTGGCGCGGCAGCGAGCGCAAGAGGCGGTCGTGGCCGAGGCCGAGCACCTGCCGTGGCCCGATGCGACGTTCGAGCTGGTGACCGCCTTCAACGCGCTGCAGTTCGCCGACGACACGGATGCCGCGCTCGCCGAGATGGTGCGAGTGACGAAGCCCGGCGGGTACGTGGCCGTGGCGAACTGGGCGGAAGCGGCGCGCAACGACCTCGACGCGATCGAGCGGGCGCTGAACGACGGCGAGTCCGCTCCGGACGGTGATTTGCGACACGAGGGCGGCCTGGCGGAGCTGTTGACCGGCGCGGGGCTGTCCGAGGTGGCCGAGAGCCTGGTCGCCGTGCCGTGGCGGGTGCCCCACGAGGAGGCGCTGGTCCGGGGCATTCTGCTGGGCGAGCAGCCGGACCTCGCCCCCGAGGTTGTCGCGGCTGCCCGTCCGTACCGGAAGGGTGATGGCAGTTATGAGCTGGTGAACCACTTCAGGTTGGCGACAGGGCTCACAGCACCCGGCTCCTGATGAGGAAGCGCACCCCCTCCGGCGCCTCCAGACTGAAGCCGCTGCCCCGCCCCGGCACGACGTCCACCGTGAGGTGGGTGTGCTTCCAGGTCTCGTACTGGGCGGTGCTCATCCAGAACGCGATGGGCTCGGCGACGCCGTCGATGCGCAGCTCCTCGAGCAGGATGTCGCTGGAGCCCGTACGGAACTCGCCCTCCAGGTAGCACATCGGAGCGCTCCCGTCGCAGCAGCCGCCGGACTGGTGGAACATCAGCGGACCGTGCCGCCCCCGCAGCGACCGGAGCAACTCGGCCGCCGCGGGGGTGACATCCACACGATCGCCCATCAGAAGAGTCCGACTGCCTTGGTCGAGTAGCTGACGAGCAGGTTCTTCGTCTGCTGGTAGTGGTCGAGCATCATCTTGTGGTTCTCGCGCCCGATGCCCGACTGCTTGTACCCGCCGAAGGCCGCGTGCGCCGGGTACTGGTGGTAACAGTTCGTCCACACCCGCCCGGCCTTGATCTCGCGACCGGCGCGATAGGCCTGGTTGACGTCCCGCGTCCACACGCCGGCGCCGAGGCCGTACAGGGTGTCGTTGGCGATTTTGATCGCGTCGGCGAAGTCGGTGAACGACGTCACCGAGACGACCGGCCCGAAGATCTCCTCCTGGAAGATCCGCATGGCGTTGCTGCCCTCGAAGACGGTCGGCTGCACGTACCAGCCGCCGTCGTACTCGACGCGCTCGCCGCCGGTCAGGATCTTGGCGCCCTCCTGCTTGCCGATGTCGATGTAGGACAGGATCTTCTCGAGCTGGTCGTTGGAGGACTGCGCGCCGACCTGCGTGTCCGTGTCCAGCGGGTTGCCCTGCTTGAGGTTCTCGACCCGCTTGACGCCCGCGGCCAGGAAGTCCGAGTAGTGACCCTGCTGGATCAGCGCGCGCGACGGGCAGGTGCACACCTCACCCTGGTTGAGCGCGAACATCGCGAAGCCCTCGAGCGCCTTGTCGAAGTAGTCGTCCTGCTGCGCGCTGATGTCGTCGAAGAACAGGTTCGGGCTCTTGCCGCCGAGCTCCAGCGTGACCGGGATGATGTTCTCGGAGGCGTACTGCATGATCAGCCGGCCGGTCGTGGTCTCGCCGGTGAAGGCGACCTTGGCCACCCGCTTCGACGACGCGAGCGGCTTGCCCGCCTCCACGCCGAAGCCGTTGACGATGTTGACCACGCCCGGCGGCAGCAGATCGCCGATGATCGACATCAGATAGTGAATGGACGCCGGCGTCTGCTCGGCCGGCTTGAGCACGACGGCGTTGCCCGCGGCCAGCGCCGGGGCGAGCTTCCAGACCGCCATGAGGATCGGGAAGTTCCACGGGATGATCTGCGCGACCACGCCCAGCGGCTCGTGGAAGTGGTAGGCCACGGTGTCGTCGTCGAGCTCGCCGAGGCTGCCCTCCTGGGCCCGCACGGCGCCGGCGAAGTAGCGGAAGTGGTCGATCGCCAGCGGGAGGTCGGCGGCCAGCGTCTCGCGGACGGGCTTGCCGTTCTCCCAGGTCTCCGCGATGGCCAGCCGCTCCAGGTTGGCCTCCATGCGGTCGGCGATCTTGTTGAGGATGTTCGCCCGCTCCGCGACGGAGGTACGGGCCCAGCCGGGCGCCGCCCCGTGCGCCGCGTCCAGCGCGCGCTCGACGTCGTCGGCGGTGCCGCGAGCGATCTCGCAGAAGGGACGGCCCGTGACGGGGGAGGGGTTCTCGAAGTACTGACCCTGGGCGGGCGGGACGTACTCGCCGCCGATCCAGTGGTCGTACCGGCTCGCATAGTCTTCCGGGGGCGAATAAACCGTCATGCCGCCGAAGGCTAGTTACGGGGACGTTGCACAGACGTTGCAAGCCCGTACTCGCGGGCGAGGTGGGCGACCTTCTGCCCGGCGATCCGATGCAGCGGTGAGCCCGGCGCCAGCGCCGCCTCATAGGCCTCCCACATCTGCAGGTCGTCGGCGCCCCACGGGGCGTTGACCCAGGTGCGCAACAGGTCCGGCGCGCCGGCCGCCAGCACCGCCGTGCGCAGCCGCGCGTCGATCAGGTCGCGCAGCCTGGACACCCCGGGTGCGTCCGAGGAGGGCAACAACGGACCTGTGTACGCGGCGAGCGCCTCCGCCACGCGCCCCTGCTCCAGCAGCCGCGTCACGTCCAGGAAGTCGGCGTCGAGTCGCTTGCGGATCCGGTAGGGCCGTGAGTCCAGCAGCTCGCCGCCCAGGATCCGGCGCAGCCGCGACATCTCCGCGCGCACCGTGACGGGATTGAGGTCGCCGGCATAAAGATCAAGAGCGAGCTGCTCGCCCGTACGCCCATCGGGGTGCACCAGAAGCAGGCACATCAGCTCGGAATGCCGCCTCCCCAGCCGCTTGCCCTGGAGGAACGCCTCGTCCCGCCCCAACATGGACACCGCGGGCGCGCCGGGTGGCTGATGCGCCCCCAGATAAGCCTCGGCCGCCAGCGCTGTCGCCCGGACCAGCGCCAAGCTGTGCGGGTGCGCCAGGTGATCGCCGCCCGTCACGTCGATCGCCCCGAGCAGCCGTCCGGTCGCCGGATCGTGCACCGGAGCCGCCGCGCAGGTCCACCGCTGCACCCCGCGGCTGAAATGCTCGGTCGCGAAGATCTGCACCGAGTGATCGAGCGCCAGCGCCGTCCCGGGCGCGTTCGTCCCGGCATGTGCCTCGTCCCAGCGCGCGCCGGGCACGAAGTTCATCGCCTCCGCGCCCTTCCGCACGGCTGCGGCGCCCTCGACCCAGAGCAGCCGACCGTAGGCGTCGCACACCGCCATGAGATGCGCCCCGTCCTCGGCCAGCCCGCCCAGCAGGTCCCGGAAGATCGGCAGCACCCGGGCGAGGGGATGCTGCGCCCGATAGGCGTCGAGGTCGCCGTCGGTGAGCTCGATCGGCGCCGTCCCGTCGGGGTTCATCGCCGCCCCGGCCGAGCGCCGCCACGAATCGACGACGATCGGGCGTACGGCCGGCTCGGCTCCTGACAGAAACCGCTCGTACGCGCGGCCGATCTCGGTCATGCGCTCCGCGGGGTCGGAGCCGAGGTCAAGGGCGAGCCAGGGGTTGGACATGGGGGCACCTCCGGTCGCCTCATCGTGACCCGGATCACGTCCTCAGACAACAGCGGGCGAGCTATCCACAGGCTGTGTCCAGCCGGGGCGCGAAGGCGCGCGACGGGCATAGGGTGACTTCGTGACAGCTTTCTATGTGGCCGGCGCCCCGGCCGACGGTGACGACGAGGTGCTGGTGACGCACCCGTTCGACGGACGCCCCGTCGGCACGACGACGTGGGCGACCGAGGCCCAGGTCGAGACGGCCGTGGCCGCGGCGGCCGCCTTCGCCGCCGAGGCTGCCGCGCTGCCCGCCCACGTCCGGGCGGCCGCGCTGGATCACGTGTCCCGCCGCATCGCCGAGCGGCGGCAGGAGATCGCCGAGCTGATCACCGCGGAGAACGGCAAGCCGCTCAAGTGGGCGCTGATCGAGGCGGACCGTGCGGTGTCGGTCTTCCGCTGGGCGGCCGAGGAGGCGCGGCGCTTCTCGGGCAGCCTGCAGCGGCTCGACACCGACCCGGGCGGCGCCGGGCGCATCGCCGTGGTCAAGCGGGTGCCGCGCGGGCCGGTGCTGGGCATCTCGCCGTTCAACTTCCCGCTCAACCTGGTCGCCCACAAGGTCGCCCCGGCGCTGGCCGTGGGCGCGCCGATCGTGCTCAAGCCGGCGCCGGCGACCCCGCTGACCGCGCTGCTGCTCGGGTCGATCCTCGCCGAGACCGGCCTGCCGGCGGGCATGTTCTCGATCCTGCCGGTCCCCAACGAGCGCGCCGAGGCCCTGGTCACCGATTCGCGGCTGCCGATCGTGTCGTTCACCGGCTCCGGGCCGGTCGGGGCGCGGATCCGCCGGGCGGCGCCCGACAAGCACGTGACGCTCGAGCTCGGCGGCAACGCGGCGGTGCTGGTCTGCGGCGACTACGGCAGCGACGAGGATCTCGACTGGGCCGCGACCCGCATCGCCACGTTCAGCAACTATCAGGCCGGGCAGAGCTGCATCGCGGTCCAGCGCGTCTTCGTCCACTCCGGGCTCGGGCTCCAGGAGCGGCTCGTCCGGGCGGTCGAGGGCCTGCGCACCGGCGACCCCACCGACCCGGGCGTCGACGTCGGCCCGATGATCAGCGAGGAGGCGGCCAAGCGCGTCGAGGCGTGGGTCGACGAGGCGGTCGCGGCCGGCGCCACGGTTCTCGCCGGGGGCAAGCGCGACGGCGCCACCTATCCGCCCACGGTCCTGTCCGGAGTGCCCGCCGGCGCCAAGGTCACCACCGAGGAGGTCTTCGGGCCCGTGCTCGTGGTCTCCGAGGTGCCGAGCGACGAGGCCGGCTTCGAGGCGATCAACGACTCCGCGTACGGGCTCCAGGCCGGCGTCTTCACCCACAACGTCCAGACGGCGTTCGCCGCCCACCGCCGGCTGGAGGTCGGCGGCGTGATCGTGGGCGACGTGCCGAGCTACCGGGCCGACCAGATGCCCTACGGCGGGCAGAAGGGCAGCGGCGTGGGGCGCGAGGGCGTGGCCAGCGCGATGGAGGACTACACCGAGCCGCGCGTGATGGTGCTGACGGGGGTGGAGCTCTGACTGCCCTTGATCGGCAGGTGGGGGCCGACCGGGCGTGCCGGGACGGGCTTCTGTAACCGCACCGAGACGGTGGTGGCATCGGTTTGACGCCTTCTGTCTGCTGACGCTCCGTTAGTCTCTGCGGGACGGAAACCAGCTGAGGAGCGTGCGTTGACTGACCTGTCCCAGCTCGTGAAGGCGTACGACGTGCGGGGTGTCGTGCCCGACCAGCTGAACGAGACCGTGGCGCGGGCCCTGGGTGTCGCCTTCGTGGAGATGCTGCGGGAGACCGGCGACGCCGCGGAGAAGATCGTCATCGCCCACGACATGCGCGAGAGCGGCCCGGGTCTCGCCGCGGCGTTCGCCCGGGGGGCCAATGCCGCCGGGGCCGCGGTGACGCACATCGGGCTGGCGTCCACGGACCAGCTCTACTACGCGTCCGGGGTGCTGCAGCTGCCCGGGGCGATGTTCACGGCCAGCCACAACCCGGCGCAGTACAACGGGATCAAGCTGTGCCGCGCCGGCGCCAAGCCGGTCGGCCAGGACAGCGGGCTCGTCATCGTCCGCACCCGGGCCGAGCAGTTGCTGGACGACCTGGACGCGATCGCCGACATGCCGCCGAACGTCGAGCACGTGAGCCTGCTCGGTGGCTACGCCGAGCACCTGCGCGCGCTGGTCGATCTGTCCGGCATTCGGCCGCTCAAGGTCGTGGTCGACGCGGGCAACGGCATGGGCGGCTACACCGTGCCCGCCGTGCTGGGCGACCAGCTGCTGGCGGCGCTGCCGCTGGAGATCGTCCCGATGTACTTCGAGCTGGACGGCTCGTTCCCCAACCACGAGGCGAACCCGCTCGACCCGAAGAACCTCGTCGACCTGCAGGCGGCCGTCCGTGAGCACGGCGCCGACATCGGGCTGGCCTTCGACGGCGACGCCGACCGGTGCTTCGTGGTCGACGAGAAGGGCGACCCCGTGTCCCC
>NZ_JAUZQD010000026.1 GCF_030709675.1 Symbioplanes lichenis | reverse complement strand
GACTCGGCGGCCGGCGACTCGGCGGCCGGCGACTCGGCCGCGCGTACCTCGGCGACAGGCGGCTCCGACGTGGCGGAGGAGCTGGACGCGTCGGCGCTTGCGGTGGCGGCCTCGGCGGAGTCATCGGCGGCCGAGTCCTCGTCGTCGGCCTCGGGCCCGGGCACTTCCTCGACGAACGGGAGATCCACCTCCGCCTCGTCGCTCACGTCATCGTCGGCCGCCTGGTCGAACACGTCACCGGCGTCGTCCCCGTCCGGCGGCAGCGGCGCGTCCACGACGGTCGACGGGGTGTCCTCGCGCTCGGCGGCCTCCTCGATCGCGCCCGGCAGCGGTACTTCGGGACCCACGCCGACGTCGGTGGGGGCCAGCTCCGGCTCGCCCTCGACCTCCAGCGGCGTGTCGACAATCACCGGCCCGTCGCCCTCCCCCGGCACGGGCGGCAGCTCGTCGGGCACCTCGGCAGAGGCGTGCGGCGACTCCCCGGCGGGGGCGTGCGGCGACTCGTCCGCGGCCCCGGCCTCCGGATCCGCGAGATCGTCCGGCTCGTCGGCGTCGGCCTCGGCGAGCGCGCGCTGCTCGGCGGCGTAGGCGGCATCGGGGGCCCGGGAGGCACGCTCCCACGGGGGAACCCAGGCGGCGGCTTGGGCAGCCAACGATTCGGGGCGCTCGTCGCTCATGCTTCGTCCTCTTCCGCGTCGTGCTCGTCTGCCGCAGCGTCGTCCGCGGCCGTGCTGCTGATTTCCCCGGCGGCCGCGCCGTCATCGTGACCCACGTCACCGTCCGCGGCGTCCGGATCGGGCTCGCCGAGGGCGGCGATGTCCGCGTCCGTGACAGTGCCTGCTTCCAGGGCGGCGGCTGCCGCGGCGGCGGCTTCAGCCTTTTTCTCCGGATCGCCCTCGTAGTCGTCGATGTCGAGTTCGACGGCGGCGTCATCGCCGGCGATCCAGACGATGGTGAGTTCGTCGAGGGCGACGGGCTGGGTGAAGTCGACCAGGTTCTCCCGGTAGAGCTCGAGCAACGCCAGGAAGCGCGCCACCACTTCGAGGGTGCTCTCACAGTCGGCGACCAGGAGGCTGAAGGTCACCGTGCCGGCCCGGCGCAGGCGTTCGCGGATCAGGGCGGCGTGCTCGCGGACGCTCACGCGCACCTGGTGGATGTGGGCGATCGAGACCTGCGGCGGCCCGGGCTTGGGCAGGAACTGCTTCAGGGCGAGCTTGAGCAGCCGCTCGGGGCCGACGCCCAGGACGAGCTCGGGGAGCGCGTCGGCGTACCGCTGCTCCAGGGTGACCGTCCGCGGCCAGCGCCGCGCGCCGGTGCCCTCGAGCTCGGCGATGTGGGCGGCGGCCTCCTTGTAGGCCTTGTACTGCAGGAGGCGCGCGAAGAGCAGGTCGCGGGCCTCGAGCAGCGCCAGGTCCTCCTCGTCCTCGACCTCGGCGGCGGGCAGCAGGCGGGCCGCCTTGAGGTCGAGCAGGGTGGCCGCGACCAGCAGGAACTCGCTCGCCTCGCCGAGGTCCCAGTCGTCGCCCATGCTCCGGATGTACGCGATGAAGTCGTCCGTGACCTGCGACAGCGCCACCTCGGTGACGTCCAGCTTGTGCTTGCCGATCAGCTGCAGCAGCAGGTCGAACGGGCCCTCGAAGTTGGTCAGCCGGACCCGGAACTTGCCGTCGTCCTCGGCCGGCGGCACGATGTCGCCCTCGAGCACCTCACCCTCGGCCACGAGCACAGCCCCACCGCCGGCGACGGAGGAAGCCTCGGCGGCCGAGGAGTCCAAGGTGGCCGAGGAGGCGCCTGCGACGGAGGAGGCGCCAGCAGCGGAAGAGGCGCCAGCAGCGGAAGAGGCCGCGGCGGCGGCGGCAGCGGAATCCGAAGCGGCGCCGGCGGAGGACGGCGCAGCGGCAGCGTCGGGCGACATATCACCCGAACCGGGCGGCGGAGCGGCGGACGCGGGCTCTTCTGGCACGTGCTGACCGTAGACCACGGCACCGACAAGCTGCTCCCGGCTCACGCGTACATCCCCCACAACCTCGGAAAACAGCCCTCTCCAAGGTCAACGCCGGAGCGGCGGGGTCGGTGATGGGAGCGGATCAGCCGGCTTGCATGCGTTCGCCCAAGGCGCGCAGCTCCGAGCCGCCCGCCTGCCGCCGCGACCGGTCGAGCAGGTCACGGATCGTCGTGGCGAGCTCGGCCGACGTCCGTACGTGCTGGGGTGCGATTCTCTCGGCAGTGAGCAGGAACCGGATCGCCTCGCGGTCGTGGCCGCCCAGCCGCGCGAGGGCGCGAGCCGTGTCCGCGTAGTAGAAGACCTGCCGCACCCCGGCCGGGATGGCCGCCGGATCGGTGCGCCGGGCGATCTCGACCACCCGGGCCGGATCGCCGTCCCCGGCCTCGATGCTCATCGCCCAGATGTCCACGTTGGTAGGACCGAAGAACATGTTCAGCGTGTTCGTCTCGCCGGTGCGCCGGGCCAGCGACGCCGCCTCCGCCAGGCACTCCCGGCTGTCGTCGGGGCGGTCGCGGCTGCGGCTCGCCAGGGCGGCGACCAGGTGCAGCGAGCCGAGGATCTCCGCGCCGCCGGGCCGGGAGACATGCCGGCTCAGGTCGTCGGCGGCCCGCTCGGCGATGGTCTGACCCCGCTGGTACGAGCCGCAAGCCGTCGCCGCGCGCGCGAGGGCGTACGCCGCGTAGCCGTCCAGCACCGGGTCACCGGCCGCCGACGCAGCGTCGCGACAGCGTTGCGCGGCCACGAAGGCGTCCGCGGGATGTCCGAGCGCGCGCAGCACCGAGCAGGCCAGGGACGTCGCGTCGCACAGCAGCCGGAGCGCCGCGGCGTGATCGGGCCCGGCCGTCTCGGTGTGCAGATCGCGCAGGAGGTCCGGCAGCAAACGAGCAGTCGCGGCGTAGTCGCACGCGTCGAACAGCGCGTTGGCCAGCACCACACTGTGCGACAGGGCAGCCAGGGGCGGCGCGGATCCGGCCGGCGGATCGCTCAGATCAATGTCCACCAGAGCCCGGCGCAGCCCGAGCACACTGGCCCGGGCGGCGGCGGTGGCCCGGTCAGGCGCCGGCACGTCGGCTCCGGCCAGGTCACCGGGCGCGCAATCGAGGGCACCGGCGATCTGCGCGAGTGTGAAGCGGTTGTTCGCGGCCTGCAGGCCCCGTTCGATCCGGCTCCAGGTGGCGTGCGAGAGGCCGGCGCGGCTGGCGGCGTACCGGATGCTCCATCCGCGCAGCAGGCGCCGCGCCCGGATCCGCTCCCCCACCGCGGGGTCCGCGCTGCGGGGAACCGGCGCGGGGTCCGCGCTGCGGGGAACCGGCGCGGGGTCCGCGCTGCGGGAGACCCGCGCGGGGTCGGCGCTGCGTGTCATGAGCTGACCGTAACGCCGCCCCCGCGCGGGGTGGTACGAGCGCGTACCGGCCGATCAGCCGGCGCCCTGGACGGCGCCCTTCTCCACGTGCACGCCCGCGCCGAGCTCGATCATCTGCGCCTCGGTCAGGCCGATGCCCTCCCAGAACTGGATGAGCACCGACGGCTTCTTCCCCTGCGCGATCCACAGGGTCTTGGAGTCGTCGCCCTCCATGTTCTGCAGGACGCCCTCGGCCCCGGCGACGTCGACCTTCTTGCCTTCCGGCGTCCCGTGCTGATCCCTGGACTGCAGGAACACGGTGATCTTGCCGACGAAGCTGTCCGGGTCGTCGATGGGAGCGACCGAGGGCTTGAACGGCTTGCCGTCGGGGCCGGTGCCGAACTCGGTCGGCGTCTTGCTGCGGTCCTTGGGGGCGAGGACCAGCGAGCTGAGGTTGCTGTTCTGGATGAACCAGCCGTCCGGCACCTTGTCGACGGTGAAGCCCTCGGGCTGCTTGCCCTTGTAGGCCACCAGCTTGACCGCGGGTGCCTGCGTCGAGGTGGCGGCGGGCGGGGCGGCCACGGGCGCACCCGGCGTGCTGCCGGTGCCGCCACCGGAGGCGGTGAAGGAGACGGCGGCGACCACGGCGGCGACGGCGAACGCGCTGCCCCCGGCGGTCTGCAGCGTGCGGCGGCGGCGCAGGGCGCGCTTGCCGCGTACGAGATCGGCGTCGAGCTGGGCCGGGCCGGGAGCCGGCGCCGAACCGGCGATCCGGGTCAGGTGGTCGTGCAGGTCGTTCATCGGGTGGCTCCAAGCGTGGTGTGGGCGGGCAGCACGGCGCGCATCCGGTCGAGGGCGCGGGCGGTCTGGCTCTTGACGGTCCCCTGCGAGCAGCCGAGGGCCTCGGCGGTCGCGGCGACGTCGAGATCGTGGAAGTACCGGAAGATGAGCGCGGCGCGCATCTTCGGGGGCAGCTCCTTGAGCGCGGCGCGCACGGCGTCGGCGGGCTCGTCGCCGGCCGGCTGCGGCGCCCGGTCGGGCAGCTCCGCCATCGGCCGTTCCCGCCGCCACCACAGCCGGCGGCGCTCGTCGATCAGCGCGTTGACCAGGGTGCGCCGCACGTACGCGTCGTGGTTGGCGGCCCGCTGGAACTGGGGCCACGCGACGTACAGCTTGGTCAGCGTCTGCTGCACCAGATCCTCGGCGAGATGCGCGTCACCGGCCGTGAGCAGCGTGGCCGTCCGAACGAGGTCCGCGCGTCTGGCGAGCACGAATTCGTGGAACTGTTGGTCTCTCACGCCCCTCACGACGGACAGCCCCCGGCCCAGGTTGCATGCCGGGACAATAGATTCGTGCCGCTGCTGACCTTTGACGATCCGCTGCCATCGCGGCCACGACGAGTGATCGTCGCGGGCCCGTCCGGGTCGGGCAAAACGACCACTGCGGGACTCATCGCCCGTACGTTCGGAATCCCCCACCACGAGCTCGACGGGCTGCACCACGGTCCGAACTGGACGCCGCGCCCGGAGTTCGAGGCGGACGTGCGCCGCTTCGCCGCCGAGGAGACGTGGGTCACCGAGTGGCAGTACGAGGCCGTCCGGGAGCTACTGCTCGCTCGGGCCGACCTCCTCGTCTGGCTGGCGTTGCCGCGGCGGGCGGTGATGCGGCAGGTCATTGCCCGGACGCTACGCCGCCGGTGGCGCCGCGAGATCCTCTGGAACGGCAACGTCGAGCCGCCGCTGTGGACCATTTTTCGCGACAAAGACCACGTGGTCCGCTGGTCGTGGACGAGCTACCACAAAACGCCGGCCCGGATGACAGCCATCGTCCGGGCCCGGCCCGAGCTGCCGGTCGTGCGGCTGGGGAGCCGCCCCGAGGTCACCGCCTGGACCGGCCGTCAGGGCAGCCGCCCGACGCCGACATAGTTGCCGGCGCGCTCGGGGTCCGGCGGCACCTCGCCGTCGGGCCGCCAGAGCGGCGCCCACACCAGGCCCGGGTCGACGAGCTCGAAGCCGTCGAAGAACCGCAGCACACCGGCGCGGTCCCGCAACGTCAGCGCCGTCGGCGTCCGCCGCGACATCTCGACGAGCCGCCGCGCGTCCTCGCCCCGCCCGTCCCCGGTCCCGTGCGCGATCACGAGGAAGCTCCCGGGCGCCATGACCTCGCGCAGGGCACCCACCAGCGCGTACGGGTCATCGGCGTCGGCGATCACATGCAGAAGCGCCACCAGGAGTACGCCCACCGGCTGCGCGAAATCGAGCAAAGCGCGCACGTCGGAATGAGCGACAATGCCGCGGGCGTCCCGGGCGTCGGCCTGGATGACCGTCGTCCGGGGATCGCCCGCCAGCAGTTCCCGCGCGTGCCCGACGGCCGCCGGATCGATGTCGACGTAGACGACCCGCGCATCGGCGGCTGCGCGTTGCGCGATCTCGTGCACGTTGCCCCGCGTCGGGATCCCCGACCCGATGTCGAGGAACTGCCGGACGCCGGCGCCGGCCAGGAACCGCACCGCCCGATGCAGGAAGTCCCGGTTGGCGCGGGCCTGCACGGCCAGATCAGGCATGAACGTCAGCGCCTGATCGATCATCTCCCGGTCGGCGGCCGTGTTGGTCGTCCCGCCGAGCAGATAGTCGTAGGCCCGGGCCGCCGTCGGCCGCCCGGCATCGAACTCCGTCGAAGCCATGCCCCATTCTCGGCGCGCCCGGCGTCACCACTCAAGCGGGCCGTGCCGATCCGAGAAGGTGCCGGTCGGGCCGTCCTTGCCGATGGTGGCCATCCGGACGATCCGGTCGGTCCCCTCGGTCACGGTCTGCGGCCCGGCGTGCCCGTTGAAGTCGGTCGCCGTGTAGCCGGGGTCGACCACGTTGATGCGTACGTCCGGCAGGAACTGGGCGTAGATCTTGGTGAGCATGTTGACCGCCGCCTTGCTCGCCGAGTAGCCCAGCGAAGGCACGCCGTACTCGGTGCGCGTCTCGTCGGACCGCACCGCGAACGAGCCGAGCCCGCTGGTGACGTTCACGATGACCGGCTCCGGCGACTCGCGCAGCAACGGCAGGAAGGCGTGCGTCGTCCGGACGATGCCGACCGTGTTCGTGTCGAGCACCCGCAGCACCTCGGGCCCGTCGAAGTGCTCCATAGCGGTGATCGCCCCCGAGATGCCCGCGTTGTTGACCAGCACGTCCAGCCCGCCGAACCGCTCCCGCACCTCGGCCGCCGCCGACGCCACGGAACTGTCCGAGGTCACATCGAGCCGCACCCACGCGACCCCGAGCCGCCCGGCCGCCTCCGCGCCCCGCCCGGCGTCGCGCGCCCCGATGATCACGCGGTGCCCGGCCTCGTGCAGCCGGCGCGCCGTCTCGTACCCCAGGCTCTTGTTCCCGCCGGTGATCAGTGTCGTTGTCATGCCCCCACCGTGACACCGTTTCCGGACACCCGGGTAGGCAAGCCATTACCACCCTCCCGCTCAGGCGATGGCGGCGATGTTCCCGTCGTCGAAGTAGATCGCCTGGTGCAGCCGGCCCCCGAGCGCCGCGGCATAACGGGCCAGCACCTCCTGCCCGGAGATCTTGCCCTGCTCAATCTGCGAGACGCGGCCCTTGGTGACGCCCATCTGCTCCGCCACCTGCTGCTGCGTCAGACCACGCGAGCGTCGCACCTCCGCCAGCCGGTGCCCGACGACCGTGGCGAGCAGTTCGCGCTTGCCCGCCTCGAATGCCTCTTCGCCGCCGGCCTCCTCGACGTGCTCGGCCCGGATGTCGCTCCAGCGCGTGTAGCCGTTCATGAGCCGTGGCCCGCACCAGGCGCGTCGCAGCTCGGCGAGCCGGTACCCGACGACCGTGGCGCGCGGACGAAGCTAGTCACGCCGCAAGCGTACACCCGGCAATCAGCGCGGGAGGGTGACGCGGACGGTGGTGCCGGGGCGGATGCCGTGGGGCTCGATCTGGATGGTGCCGCCGTGGCGTTCGGCGATGAGGGCGGCGAAGGCGAGGCCCAGCCCCGCCCCCGGGATCGACAGCTCCGTGGTGATGGCCCCGCGGAAGAAGCGGTTGAGGACGTGGGGGCGTTCGTGGTCGGGGATGCCGACGCCGGTGTCGCAGACCTCGAGGGTGGCGCTGTCGCCGGCGGCCTCGACGCGGACCTCGACCTTGCCGCCGGCCGGGGTGTACAGCAGGGCGTTGTCGAGCAGGGCGGCGACCAGCTGGGCCAGGCGGTGGGGATCACCCTCGATCGGGGTACGGTCCGGCGCCGTGAGGGTGACGGCGATGTTCTTGGCCTCGGCGCGCTCCTCGACGGCGTGGACGACGCCGGCGGCCACGGAGGTGAGGTCGATGCCGGTCATGGTCATCTCGGTGTGACCGGCGTCGAGGGAGGACAGGTCGAGGAGGGCTTCGACGAGGCGGCGCAGGCGTTCGCTGCCCCGCTGGGCGGCGGTGATCATCGGGGCGAGGTCGCTCAGGGGCGTACGCGGATCGCTGTCCTGCAGCAGTTCCAGGTACGAGTGGATGATCGTCACCGGGGTGCGCAGCTCGTGGCCGACCAGGTTGAGATAGTCGTCCTTGCTCCGGCTGAGCTGCCGCTGCAGCTCCTCCGCCCGGCGGGCGGCGGTGACGTCGTGGAAGACCGACACCGCGCCGAGGTGGCCGGCGCCCTCGCTCTCGATCGGGTGGGCGTTGACCCGGTAGAGCCGGCGCCCCTGCCGCGTGTGCATGACCTGATCGACGCCGCGCACGTGGTTGCCCTCCTGGGCGCGCAGCAGGGGCGTGTCGGCCGGGTCGACGGGCGTACCGCCGGGATCGGTGAGCGGCAGCCGGGCCAGCCAGCCCTCGGCGGGCACGGGCGCGGTGGCGAAGGCGGAGGACATCAAGTTGGCCGCGGCGGGCCGGGCCGACGTGGCGGGCATGCCGAGCCGCTCGCGCAGGGAACGGTTGACCACGACCAGGTTGCCGTCGGCGTCGCAGGCCGCCACGCCGGTGTCCATGCTGTCGAGCAGCGTGTCGAGGAAGAGCCGCTGCTGCTGCTCGGCCTCGCGGGCGCGCTGCTCGGCCACGAACGCGGTGCACGCCTGCGCGCCCTCGTCGACCGCGGCGAGCTCGTCGGGCTGCCACTCGCGGGGCTCGTAGTCCATCACCGCGCAGACGCCGACGATCTCGCCGCCGGGGGCGCGCACGGGAAAGCCCGCGTACGAGCGCAGGCCCACCGTGAGCACGGGAGCGTCCTCGGGCACCCGCTCGTCGGTCAAGGTGTCGCTCACCACGATGGGATAGCCGGTGCGCAGCACGATCCCGGCGAGCGTGGTCGAGCGGGGCACCTGGCTCATCCGGTCGAAGCCCGGCGGCATGTTGTGGCCGCCGATGAGCCGGGTGTGCCGCCCCTCGGCCAGATGGATCATGGCGCAGCGCGCCCCGGTCGCGCGGGCGGTCAGGGCCGCGAGCCGGTCGGCCGCGGTCAGCGACAGGCCGCCGGGCACCATCTCCATCTCCGGGACGAGACCTTCGGCGACGAAGCCCCGAGCGCTCATCCCCTCATTGTCCGGAAAACGTCGGGTCCGTCATCGGGAACCGGAAAAGTCGGACGTCACCCCACGCGCCAGATCCACACGTCCATGACCTGCTCCGAGGGGCCGACCAGCTCGTCGACCAGCGTCTTCACCGGGGCGTTGACGGGCTCGTCCCGCAGCACCAGCAGCGCGCCGCGGTAGCGCTGGATCGCGGCGGCGACCTCGATCTTGCGCCGCCCGGTGACCTGCGGCGGCTTACCCTTGAGCGTCTGCTCGACCATCCAGGTCAGGGTGCTGGCGTCGGCGCCGTGCTGCCCGTGCCCGTCGTCACCGGGCCCCAGGAAGTAGCCCTCCGGCACGACGAAGTCCTGCTCACCCCACGCGGTCCACCCGAGCGTCTCGCGTCCGGCATAGCGGTTGGGCAGCGGCAGGGGGATCAAGGACTTCCCTGCGGGCACGTACGGGCCGAAGGCCCCGCTGGTGATGAACGTCGGCGGCAGCGGATCCTCGACCGCGGGCAACGGGCGCGGGATCAGCGGGACGAGCGCGGCGCACACGAGGGCCGCCCCGATCCACGCGACCGGACGGGTCCTGAGGCGCGCGACCGTGTCGTACGCCAGGGCGGTCATCAGCGCGAACACGCCCACCACGGCGAACGTCAGCCGGCTCGGCGTCAGGAGCCCGAGCACGGGGAGATCGTCGGGGATCCAGTGCCACGGGCCGGGCAGGTCGGTGTACTCGCCCATCCAGCGGATCTTCGGGCCCATGCTCATGATCGCGAAGACGAGCAGGACGAGCGCGGCCACGCGTACCGTCAGGTGCCGCCGGACCCCCACCAGGAGCGCGACCGCCACGACCAGGGTGAGCGGCCACCCGAACCAGCTGTTCTGCTCGGGCTTGCCCATGGTCGTCTCGACGATCGGGTCGCCGAAGATCGTGTCGCGGGCGACATAGAGATAGGTGCCGAGGTCCTCGCCCCACGAGTGGTAGATCGGCAGCGCCTCGAAGGTCCGCGGACCCATGAACTGCCAATACAAGGGGTACGCGAGGAGCACGCCCGCCACGACGGCAGTGACCGTGGCGGCGAGCACGAAGGACCGCGCCCGGGCCCACGCCTTCCGCGGGCTGAGCAGCGCGTGGACGAGCACGGTGACGACCAGCGCCGCGGCCGTGACGACGAGCATCTCCTCATTGATGAACACCTGATAGGTGACCAGCAGCCCGAGGATGATCCCGTCGCGCAGCCAGCGCCCGGTCACCCCGAGCCGGATGACCATGATCACGATGAAGGGCAGCGCGAAGTTGCTGGCGAAGTTCGGCTGGCCGTTCGCGTGGTGCACGAACCCGGGCGCGAACCCGAAGAACGCCCCGCCCAGGAACGCCGCCACCCACGAGCGTACGACCCAGCGGCGCAGCACGAAGTACGCGCTGAAGGCCGACCCGGCGAGCGCCAGCACCATCCACACCAGGTACGCGACCCGGACCCCGAAGAGCATCGTGACCGGTACGAGCGGCACGGTGACCCCGAGCACCGACGTGTTGGCCATCATGTTGACGCCGACGGGATAGTTCTGCCGTACGGAGAACAAGGGGTTGGTCCAGTGCGTCACCGAGTATTGCGCGTGACCGAGCAGCCACTGGAACCACGTGTTGTCGTTGGCCAGGTGCCCGGACACCCGCTGGTTCGGATCGGGCAGATAGTTGCCCATCACCAGCAGCCCGAGCCCGATGAACAGCACGGCCGCGAGCAGATGCAGCGGCCACTGCCGTCTCGCCGGCGCCACGGTGGCCGCCTCGGGCTGCGCAACCTCCGGCGCATCGGTGCTCAGCGTCGGCTGCGCAGTCACAGTGCTCCTCCCGGCGGACAATCGCGTCCATGATTTTGGTGCCGCCCCGCGGTGTCAACTCGTGCCATCATGACGGGCCATGGCGAGATCGACGCTGATGCATGACGGACGGCGGCTGACGTACCGCGACTCCGGCGGTCCGGGACGGCCGCTGCTGGCCTTGCACGGGCACTTCTCCGACGGACGGACGTTCGCCGGGGTTGCACCCGGGCGCCGGCTGATCGCCCTGGACCAGCGCGGCCACGGCGATTCCGATCCGGCGGCCGACTACTCGCGGGCCGGCTACGTGGCCGACGCCGTCGCCGTGCTCGACCACCTCGGGCTGGACCGGGTGGCGGTGCTCGGGCACTCGCTGGGCGGGGTCAACGCGTACCAGCTGGCGGCCTGGCACCCCGCCCGCGTGACCGCCCTCGTCGTCGAGGACATCGGCGCGGTCGTCGACGACGACCTGTCCTTCGCCCTCGCATGGCCGGCGCGCACCGAGTCACCGTCCCCGTACGTCTCGACGCGGCAGGTCGCGGACGGCTGGGAGCTCACCTTCCGCCCGGCCGACATGGTCGCCTCGCAGCAGTCCCTCAACGGCGACCACTGGGCCGACTGGCTGGCGTCGTCGTGCCCGGCGCTGCTGATCCGGGGCGAGCGGAGCCGGGTGCTGGCGCGCGGGCACGCCATGGAGATGCTGGCCCGCCGCCCCCGCACCGAGCTGGTCGAGCTGCAGGCCGGCCACACCGTCCACCGAACCGTCCCGGACGCCTACGCCGCCGCGGTCGCCGACTTCCTGTCCCGCACCGGCGCGTAGGAGGCGGCTCGTCGCCGAAGCGTCGAATCCCGGCTGCGCGGCGTCCTCGGCCTCTGAGCGCGGAGCGGCCCGGCCCCTCAGGACCGGGCCGCAAGGGCAGACGGGTCAGCTGGACAGCGACGGGGTGTAGAGGAGGCGGTTCGGGGAGCCGCTGCCCGGGTTGGTCACCACGCCGGTCGTGGCGGCGGCGACCACGGCGGCGTTCACCGTGGCGGATGCGGCGCCCGGGTGGGCGGCCAGGTAGAGGGCCGCGGCGCCGGCGACGTGGGGGGCGGAGAAGGAGGTGCCGCTGCCGGTGTACGTGGCGGTGTTGCTGGTGCGCCAGTCGGAGGTGATCGAGACGCCCGGGGCGAAGAGGTCCAGCACCGCGCCGTAGTTGGACCAGCTCGCGCGGGCGTCCGTACGGTCGGTGGCGCCCACGGTCAGGGCCTCGGTCACCCGGGCCGGGGACGTGGTGCTCGCGTTGACGCCGGAGTTGCCCGCGGCGATGGCGAACGGGATGCCCGCGTTGACGGCGCTGCGGACGGCGTTGTCGAGGGTGGTGCTGGCGCCGCCGCCGAGGCTCAGGTTGCCGACCGAGCGCCCGGGGGTGGCGTGGGCGGTCACCCAGTCGACGCCGGCGACGACCCCGGCGGTGGTGCCGGAGCCGTTGTTGTCCAGGACGCGTACGCCGACGATGGTGGCGCTCTTCGCGATCCCGTACGTGGCACCGGCCGCGACCCCCGCGACGAACGTCCCGTGCCCGTTGCCGTCGTCGGCCACATTGTCCCCGTCGACCGCGTCGTAGCCGTAGCTGGCGCGCCCGCCGAAGTCCTGGTGCGTGATGCGGACGCCGGTGTCCACGACATAGACGGTGACGCCGCTGCTGGGTCCGTACGTGTAGGTGGTGGACAGCGGCAGCGCGCGCTGGTCGGAGCGGTCCAGACCCCACGGCGCCGAGCTCTGGGTGTCGGTGACGCGCACGGTCTGGTCGGCCTCGACGGACGCCACGGACGGGTCGGCGGCGAGCCGGGCCGCCTGCCGCGCGGTGAGCGTGGCGGTGTAGCCCTCGAGCGCGTGCCCGAACACCCGGCCGACGCTGCCGCCGTAACGCTGGGCGAGCTTGCCGGCGCGGGCCGGATCGACCTGGGTGCCGTTTGCGAGGGTGATCAGGTAGGACCCGGCGATCGCGGTGGGACTGCCGGCGTGCAGAACCGTGCCGACCGGGTCGGCCGCGAACGCCGGTCCGGCGGCGGTGAGGGCGAGCACGGTGCCGCCGAGGACGGCGAGCGTGCGGGGTGCGGTGGGGCGCATGCGTTCCTCCGAGGGGTGAAAGGCGCTTGTCACCCACGCTAGGAACGACTTTTTGATAGACGGTCAACGATGTCCGAGAGGCTTGATACCGGCCGGTTACGGCGGCGGCGCTAGAAGCGGACCATGGCCTCGCCGTGGCCGCGGGTCCAGGCGAGCGGGACGCCGTCCAGGGCGAGGACATTGTGCAGCGTGTCGTCGGGTGCGGGCGGCAGCGGCCCGAGCGGCACGACGTCCGGGCTCTCGACGGAGATCCAGTGGCCGGGCAGCCCGCGGACCAGCTCGACGAACGCGGCCCGGCGCGGCGCCGGCACCTGGTAGAGGACCGAGGTGTGGAAGATCACCAGGGTGGCGGCCGGCGGGGCCTGGGCGGCGAGCGCGGGGAGATCGTCGAGCAGGTCGCCGCGTACGAGCAGGGGCGGGTCTGCCGCGACAACGGCGGCCGCGGCGCGGAGGCGGGCGCGGCGATGGTGGTGCTCGGGCCAGATCAGCGCGTCCAGCCAGGCGACATCGGCGGCGTCGGTCACGCTCAGCGGGTTCAGGTCCAGGCCGGCGCGCCACACGATCTCAGGCTTCGCGTACGGCGGAGAGCCCCCGCTCAGCGCACACTCCAGCGTCGGCGGGCCGCCGGCGAGCACGTGGTCGCCGTACCGGTAGCCGTACTTGTCGGGGTAGAGGCCGAGGCCCGCCGCGGCACCCAGCTCGAGGAGCGCCAGGGGTTGCGGCAGTGCGGCCAGGACCGGGAGCAGCAGCGCGCAGCGACCGGCCTCATTGGTCTGCGTCGCGCGGGACAGCATTTCGGGCTCGATGCGGGACCAATGGTCACGGACGAACGCGAGGAAGGCGCCGGGGGCGTCGACCGGGCCGCCGAGCAGCCGGACCACGCCGAACAGCAGGTTGGGCTGGCGCTTCGGCGCGGGGACGGAGTCGAGCAGCGCGAGCAGGTGCGGATCGCCCGCCACCGCGACGGAGAGCCGTTGATAGGTCGGCGCCGCCTCCCGCGCCGCGAAGTCGAGATAGCGCGCCGCCGTGGAAACGTCAGCCCCAGAGCCGCACGAACAACAGGCCGAGGAAGTCGAGGAGCAGCAGCAGCAACGGGCTGCTGAGCGGGAAGAAGCAGCAGATCAGCAGGATGAGGACGCCGATGTTCTTGTGCTCGAGCCACAGGCGCATCCACTGCAGGCCCGGCCCGGGGACCCGCTGTGCGTGCCACAGCCAGCCGAACCCGTCGAGCGGCGGGATCGGGATCAGCGCCAGCAGGCCGAAGGTGAGCAGGCCCACGCCGAGGCAGGCGAGGATCTGGTCGGTGTAGGGCAGGCCGAAGCCGCGGAGGAGGTCCGACGGGGACAGGGCGCTGAAGACGTTGAAGGAGGCGGTCAGCGCGTACGCGAGGAAGAAGAGCTGGGCCAGCGCGATGCAGGCCAGCGGGCCGGCCAGGAAGACCAGCGCGGCGCGGCCCCGCCCCCGGTGGCGGGGCACCTCGTCGACCGACAGCGGGCGGCCCCAGCCCTGACCGCCGATGGCCGCGGCGACCGCGCCGAAGGGGTCGATGTCGCGCAGGCGCGGGGTCAGCGAGCGGTCGTAAGGGTCGGCCAGCCCGACGGCGCGGCGGGTGACCCGGATGGCGAACGAGCGCACGGCGAGCGCCAGCAGGAACGAGGCGACCAGCGCGACGAACGCGACCGGCTCCGCGAGCGCGAAGAGCACCTTACCGGCGCTCGGCCTGGGCCGCGATCAGCTCGCGGGCGAGCTGCCGGTAGTTGCGGGCGCCCGACGACGACGGGTCGAGCGTCGTGATCGGGGCACCGGCGACCGTGGACTCGGGGAACTTGACGGTCTTGGTGATGACCGTCTGGTAGACCTTGTCGCCGAACGCCTCGACCACGCGCTGCAGCACCTGGCGGCAGTGGGTGGTGCGGGAGTCGTACATGGTGGCGAGGATGCCCTCGAGCTCGAGGTCGAAGTTGAGCCGCTCGCGCACCTTGTCGATCGTGTCGAGCAGCAGCGCGACACCGCGCAGGCTGAAGAACTCGCACTCGAGCGGGATGAGCACCCCGTGCGCGATGGTCAGCGCGTTGATCGCCAGCAGGCCCAGGGAGGGCTGGCAGTCGATCAGGATGAAGTCGTATTCCTTGCGGACGCTGCGCAGGGCCCGGGCCAGGGCCATCTCGCGGGCGACCTCGTTGACCAGCTGGATCTCGGCCGCGGAGAGGTCGATGTTGGCGGGCAGCAGGTGCAGGCCCTGGACGTCGGTCTTGATGATGACGTCCTCGGTGGCGACGTCGTCCTGCATGAGCAGGTTGTAGACGCTCAGGTCGAGGTTGTGCGGGTTGACGCCCAGGCCGACCGAGCAGGCGCCCTGCGGGTCGAAATCGACCAGCAGCACCTTGCGGCCGTATTCGGCCAGGGCCGCGCCGAGGTTGATGGTCGTCGTGGTCTTGCCCACGCCGCCCTTCTGGTTGGCCAGCGCGATGATCCGCGCCGGGCCGTGCCGGTCGGTCGGCATCGGCTCGGGGATCGGCCGGCGCATCGTGTACGCCGTCGGATCGGCCGGCCCCAGGTCAGCGCCCAGATCGAGGGAGTTGGCCTGCTGCTCCCGCAGGGCCGAGGTCCACGCCTCAGCGCGTTGATCATGTGCCGCCATGCCTCGAAACCCCCTCTCGACCCGCAGCCGGAGCCGATGCCCGACTGTACGCCACTCGCACCGCCCGTCCGGGGTCACCCGTTCGGCGTGTCGCCCACTGGTCCGAGTCGTTTCACCGTGCGCGGGGGTGGGCGGTCGCATAGACCTCCCTGAGCCGGTCCACTGTCACGAGCGTGTAGACCTGCGTCGTGGTCACCGAGGCGTGCCCGAGCAGCTCCTGCACCACGCGGACATCGGCGCCGCCGTCGAGCAGATGCGTCGCGTACGAGTGCCGGAGTGTGTGCGGCGACACGGCGTGCGCTCCGTCCACAGGCAGACCCGCCGCCTCGGCCGCCCGGTGGAGAATGGTCCACGCGCTCTGCCGCGACAGCGGGCCGCCCCGGGCGTTGAGGAAGACCTTGGGCGTGCCCCGCCTGATCAGGGCAGGACGACCCCTGACCAGGTACGCGTCCAGCGCCTCCCGGGCATAGGAGCCGAGCGGCACGATCCGGGTCCGCCCGCCCTTGCCGCGCACGGTGACGACGTCCGGGTCGAGGTCGTCGATGTCCAGGCCGACCGCCTCGGAGATGCGCGCGCCGATGCCGTACAGGAGCTCGAGCAGTGCCCGATCGCGCAGAGCGAGCGGGTCGTCGCCCGTGACCGCGCCCAGCAGCCGGGTGACCTGGTCGACGTCGAGGGCCTTGGGCAGGCGCTTCGGCGGGGCGGGCGGCTTGACCTCGCGGCTGACGTCGTGCGGGGCGATCCCCTCGCGCGCGGCGAAGCGGTGCAGGCCACGCACGGCACTGACCGCCCGGGCCGCGGAGGCGGCGGAGAGCTGCCCCTCCTCGCGCAGCTCGATGAGGTGCTGCGCGAGGTCCGCCGCCGTCACGTCGGCCAGATCGCCCTTCTTCAGCGACTCCGCGTAGCGCTCGAGGTCACGGCGATAGGAGACGAGGGTGTTGCGAGACAGGCCTCGCTCGACCGTGAGGTGGTCGAGATAGGCCTGAATCGCCCGTCGGATCTCTATGAGAGGACCTCCGCTTCGCTTCCTAGGCGAGGACCTGCGTGAGGGGCACCGCGGTCATGCCGTGCGCCTCGGCCACCGGGCCGTAGACGACCTGGCCGTCGTGCGTGTTGAGCCCCAGGGCCAGCGCGGGGTCGGCCCGGACCGCGTCGCGCCAGCCCCGGTTGGCCAGCTCCAGCGCGTACGGGAGGGTGACGTTGGTCAGCGCGTAGGTGCTCGTGTGCGGCACCGCGCCCGGCATGTTCGCCACGCAGTAGAACATCGACTGGTGCACCGGGTAGACCGGGTCCGCGTGGGTCGTCGGCCGCGAGTCCTCGAAGCAGCCGCCCTGGTCGATCGCGATGTCGACGAGCACGCTGCCCGGCTTCATCCGCGACACCAGCTCGTTGGAGATGAGGTTCGGGGCCTTCGCGCCGGGCACCAGCACCGCGCCGATCACCAGGTCCGCGTCGATGACGGCCTTCTCGATCTCGTACGCGTTGGAGGCGATCGTCTGCAGGTGACCGCGGTAGTCGGCGTCGGCCGCCCGCAGCCGCGCGATGTTCTTGTCGAGCACCAGCACCTCGGCCTGCATGCCGAGCGCGATCGCCGCCGCGTTCATCCCGGACACCCCGGCGCCGATCACCACGACCTTCGCCTGGTAGACCCCGGGCACGCCGCCCATCAGCACGCCCCGGCCGCCGCCCGAGCGCATCAGGTGATAGGAGCCCACCTGCGGCGCGAGCCGCCCGGCCACCTCCGACATGGGCGCCAGCAGCGGCAGCGACCGGTCGGGCAGCTCCACGGTCTCGTACGCGATGCCGGTGACCCGCTTCTCGATCAGCGCGTCGGTGCACTCCTTCGACGCCGCGAGGTGCAGATAGGTGAAGAGCACCTGCCCCTCGCGCATCCGCGAGTACTCCTCGGCGATCGGCTCCTTCACCTTGAGCACGAGCTCCGCGGCGCCCCACACCTCGTCGGCGCTCCCGACGATCGTGGCGCCCGCCGCCGCATAGTCCGCATCGTCGATCGACGATCCGGCACCGGCGCCGGCCTGCACGAACACCTCGTGCCCGGCCCGGCTGAACTCGAACACCCCGGCGGGCGTGATCGCCACCCGGAACTCATTGTTCTTGACTTCGCTGGGAATGCCGACCTTCACGGGAACGGCACCGTCCTTTCCGGCAGAGACGTCGATGGCTCGTACCTGGGACAGCCGGTCGCCGTCCCACCCTGTGGACGATACTGCCGATGCGTTGCCGTGAGATCAACACCGGGGTCGCGGATCAGCCGCCGGTCACGATGAACGCCGCCCAGTGCTCGGCCCCCGCGAAGGGCCGCGCCCGCGACCAGAAGGCGGCCAGCGCACCGGAGGCCCCGGCCGGCGGCTCCACGAGCTCGGGGAAGAGCGCGCGGAGCTGCTCGTTCGACATGTCCCGCAGCGCGCGCTGCGCGTGTCGCAACGCCTCGGCCGGCGCCGGGTGATCGCCGCGGCGCAACCGGTGGAACAGCGCCATGAGCACGGCCGTGGACCGGTCGGGCACCGGCCAGAGGGCGCTGACCACTGCCCCCGCCCCGGCGAGCAGCAGACCCGTCGGCAGGCCCACCGCCTCGTCAGGCAGCCACGTCCCGATCACGGCGGTCTCGCAGGCCGAGAGGACGACCAGCCGGGCCGCCGGGAAAGGGTGATCGAGCAGCCACCGCAACGTCAGCCGCTCGCCCCCGGCCAGGCTGATGTGGCTGTCCAGCGGCTCGTCGGTGTCCGCGCTGCCGTGCCCGGCGAAGTGGACGACCGGGAACCGCGGCAGCAGCGCCGCGAGTGCGTCGAGAGTCGCGTCCTCGCCCGCGATCCGCACGTCGTGCCGGAGGTCCGTGGCGACGTGCCCCACCTCCCAGCGGCTCCACCGCAGCGGGGGCGCGGGCGGCGCCGGCGGATCGGCCACCGCGAGGACCGGACCTCCGGCGAGAGGGCGTACGGGCCGGGTGGCGAGCAGCGCATTCGGGGCGTGCCGGACCGTGTGCGTGTCGAGGACGTGGCGCCGCCCGGACGGCCGATCGGGGTCGGCGGTCCAGGCGGCGGGCAACGGCAGCAGCCCCACGATGCCGATCGGGATCAGGCAGCACCCGGGCGCGTCGAGCGCCGCCAGCACCGGTCCCATCACCACCGGCCACAGCGCGGCGGTCGTCCGCTCCAGGGCCTCGGGCCGGCCCGCCGGGTCGCCGGACCGGAAGTAGCCGTTGACCTGGTCCAGCAGCCACCGGTCGGTGAGCTGCGGCAACGGCACCGCGGTGAGCGGCCGATCGGCACCGGAGGGCGGCACGACCAGGGCGAAGCCTCCCGGCTCCGCGGCGAACACATAGACCAGGGGTACGTCCGCGGCGCGCAGGACGGCCGGCGGGCCCGAGCCGGCTCCGAGCCGCTCCGCGACGAGCTGCAACCGGTTGCGCTCCAGGACCCGCACCGCGTCGACGAGCAGGCCCAGCCGGGCGAGGGCGTACGCACCCCGGGCCGCCAGGTAACGCGACGCCAGGAGCCAGCTCTCCCGCTCCGCCCGGGTGCGTTGCCGGGCGTCGAGCAGCCCGGCGGCGCGGACACCGTACTCGTACGCGGTGATCGTCTCCCGCCACGCGCCCCGCAGGATCGTCCAGTGCGACCAGTTGACGGCCGCGCGGACGGCGGCTCCGGGACCGAGGACCAGCCCGGCCTCGCACGCCTGCCGGAAGGCCGACGTGGTGGCCTCGGCATCGGCGGCGGCGCCCGTCACCGCGAACCGCGCGCGCCGGCCGTTGCCCAGATCCAGCCAGTGGTTGACGAGGTCGGGATGGCCGGGCGGGCAGAGCCGGACGGCCTCGGCGTGCGCGGCGATGCCCTCGTCCAGCTCGTGCCGGTGCCCCGTGATCGCGTACCGGTCGCGCAGGGTGTTGCCCAGATTGGTGAGGTAGCTGTGCCTGTTCGCGTCGGCGGGCCCGGCCGCTTCGACCGCGCGCCGGCACCAGCGGGCCGCCTCGTCGAGGTCGTCCTCCCGGTCCCCGTGCTGATAGCGAGCCCAGTACGCGTGGCCCAGGTTCGTCAGGTCCGGCGCGGAACCGCGGTCCCGGGCCACCCGCAGCAGCAGCGGAATCGCGGTGCTGTAGTCGCACGACGCGTCGCCGGGGCACTCCCGGCCGAGCACGGTGTGCCGGCTGACGGTGGCGAGGCCGATCATCATGTCCGCCTCCCGCCGTCGCTCGGGCGGCACCAGGGCACGCGCCCGCTCCGCGCTGTCGCAGGCCGCGTCGGCGTCGGCGATCCGGCCCTTCCGCTGGAAGCGCACCAGCGCGGCGTTGCCCAGGCCCAGCAGCGCCTCGCCCCGGTCGTCGCCGCCGGCGGCCTCGGCGAACAGGTCCAGGGCGGAGTCCAAATCGGCGCGGCTGCTCGTCAGGTGGTAGCGCGTCATGTAGCCCTGCGCCACGACCAGCGCGACGTGCGCGCGGAGCGCCTCGGAGGGCGGGCACCAGGCGTGCCGCAGCCGATGGGCGGCTATCGACGAGCGCAGATCGGCAGGTGCGGCGCCGGACATCCACCGGTTGCCGTATCCATGAGCGAGGTGTTCCGTAAGGGCGAGACGCACGGCGGCGGCGAGGCCCGGGGCAGCGACGGCCGCTCGCAGGTGCACGATCACGGCGTCGAGGTCGGCCGGGTCGTGCTGCCGGGCGTACCGCTCCCGCAGGAACATGCCGAGGTGCCCGTGCGTCTCCCGCAGCATGTCCGGCAGCGCCGGTTCGGTGCTGCCTTCGGCCGCCGCGAGGGCGCGCCGGCAGACGTGCACGCCGAGGTCCAGATTGTCGTCGCCGGTCCCGTGGTGCTCGACGGCCAGCAGGAGCGCGGCGCCGAGGTGGTGCAGGAAGGGAAAGCGGTCGGCGACCGTCTCCTGGGCCTCGGAGTAGATCCGGAAGGCCTCCTGCAGATCCGAAATCTGCCGGTCGCGGTGAAACTGCCGGATCCGGTCGTCGAATTCCTCTCGCACGGTCACGAGGCGCCTCCGCCGTCGCTGCCGTTGTCGCTTCCGTTGTCCTGGAATCGGGGCTCGGCGGACGTCGAGCCCTCCCACAGATAGCGGGTCAGGGCCAGCCCGGCGGCGCGCTCGTCGGCCGGGCGCTCCGGTAGCGGCCACCGCAGGGCCCGGAACAGCTCGCCCCGGTGCACCTCGAAGGCAGCACCGGCCAGGCCGGAAAAGGCTGCCACCCGGTCCGGCAGCCAGACCGTCGCTGTCACGGCGGCGACCCCGGCCCCGGCCACCGGCGCCCACCAGGCCCACCCGGCAAAGCCGCAGAAGAGCACCGACCAGATGACGACCGCCACGGCGCCGTCGACCGCCCGCCGCGCGGCCAGCACCTCGGAGCGGGTGGTCTCGGGCAGCACGAGCCACAGGGCGGGCCAGCACTTGACCGCGTCCAGGCCGTACCGCTCGTACGGGCGGCCCTCCATCGCGCTGAGCATGTCGCCGACGCGGGTCGGCATGCGCCGGGCCACCCGCACCGGGACGTGGTGCAGCCGCTCGTCGAGCCGGACGAACTCGCGCGCCTCGGCCGGGCTCGCCGTCCCGCCGTCGACGCTCGCGGCCAGCCGCTGCCACCGCTCCTCCCAGGCCGAGATGCGCCGGGCGCGAAGCCGGACGCCGGCCCGGCGGGCCCCGTCGGCCCACGGCGGCCAGTAGCCCTCCAGCAGCCGCAGCACCGGAAGGGTCAGCCGGGCGACCAGGATGCCACCCGTCGCGACCGCCGCCGCGACGACGACGAGCAGCGCCACGCCGGCCACGGGTCGCAGCCGGTCGAGCCGCGTGGCGATCCGGCTCAGCTCCGCCAGGCCACCGTGGGCCTGACACCAGGCGGCCAGGACCCCGAGGGCGAAGGCCGTCGCGGGCCCGCCACCCTCGGCCAGCCGGGACGCCAGCTTCCCGCCGACGCCCGCCCACAGGGTCGACACCCTCCGGTCCTCACTGCTGCCGGTCGGCCACGAGCACGGCCCCGTGCGTCGGGCAGGCCGGCGGCGCGCCGCCCACGGACCGCCTGTACCAGACGAAGTCCGCCTCCGGGCAGGCGAACCGGGTCGGCAGGAAGTCCGGATCGCCGTGCCCCGGAAGCCCGGCCGAGCGCACGACGGCGAGCGACGCGAGCGCCGGGCTGCCCGCCGCGAGCGCCTCGGCCGCGACGCGGTGCAGCCCGGCGTCGGACTCCAGCACGTCCAGCAGCCGCTCGGGATCCACGGCCGGCGCGTTGAGCACCGCCGCCAGCCGGGCGTCGGCCGCCGCGGGATCACCGGTCGCGAGCACGCCGATCTGCCCGCGCACCACACACGCGATCTCCCGGATCAGCGCCGCCTCGTCCATCGCGCACCCCGTCACCGCTCACCCCGGCGTCCGACTCCCTGTGCCTACCACCGCGCCGGCGCCATCGAGGCGCCCTGACCGAAGCCCGACACTCAGCCCCCCGGGCCGCGGAGGCGGCGGGCGCGACCGAACCTCCCACCCGCTTCGTGCTCTGCGATCGACGCCGGCAGCCGGGCGCGGCCAGGCGACCCGCAGCTCGTAGGTCGGCGCCGGCGGCCGGGCCCGGGCCGGCGGGTCAGGCCACCTGCAGCCACTCCTCCTCGTGGTCGGCGTCGACGGCGGGCCGGAGGCGGCCGGTCGCCTGGTCACGGATGATCGCCGGCTGGTGGAGGGCGCCGGCGGTCCAGCGGCCGAGCCACTCGGTCAGCGTCATGGGCTGCGGGAACAGCAGGAGCCCGAGCTGGTCGGCCGGGCCCGCGTAGGGGTCGAGGGCCCACATCGTCGCGTCGGTCAGGTCGACGAAGGACTGGACGCCGCCGCCCCAGTCGCAGATCGGCAGGAGCGCCTCCGCTCGCTCCCGCCACGGCTGCGGCCACTTGCGCTGCGCCCGGTAGGTCTCCAGCATCGTGCCGGCGTGGAACTGCCGCCGCGCGACCAGGCCCGGCAGACCGTAGGCGGGACCGAAGCCGCCGTCCCCGAGCTCGGTGTAGCAGCGACGCAACAGGGCAGGCAGCCGCGTACCCAGAGCGGTCTCGAGCTCGGCCACCGCCTCGGCCGGAGCCGGGGTCAGCGGCGGGAGCGGCGGGATGCGACCCGTCCGCCGCCCGGCGCGGAACCCCGGGTCGCCCCGCCAGTGCAGCCGGCGCGGACGGCCGTCGGGGGCGCGCTCGAACGCCCCACCTCCGGTCAGGTCCTCGCCCGGGCGGCCGGGCAGCTCGTCCCGATATTCCCCCGCGAGCACCAGTTTCTGGACAGCGCGGAACACACCTTCGTCCTCGTGAAGCATGCGACCATCCTTCCCGTGGGGTACGACAGAAACGCGGCACACATCGACCGCTTCAACACCGCCGTCCGCACCGGCGACTGGTCGCCCGTGGTGGCGGCGCTGCACCCGGATGCTGTGATGACGTTCACTCCGGTGCCGGCGGGCCCGTTCACCGGGCGCGCTGCCATCGCGGCCGCGTACGCGGAGAACCCGCCGGACGACACGATGCGCGTCGTGTCCGTGGACGGCAACACCGTCCTCTTCGAGTGGTCGCGCGGTGGCACCGGCACCCTGAGCCTGCGCTGGGCGGCCGGGCTGATCAGTCGCCTGGACGTCCGGTTCCTGGACTGAGTTCGCTACCTTGATCGTCGTGAATCCGGAACTCGACACCCACGTCACCGGCCGCCGCGTCGTGGCCACCCTCGTCGACGGGATCGTGCTCAGCGTGCTCGTCCGGTTGGTCACCTGGGCCCTCGGCAGCGAGATCGACCCGGGCGTCGACGGGTTCGACCTCACCGCGCTGTCGACCGGCGGCAGCCTGACGGCCCTCGCCGTGATCGTGCTCTACTACGTCGTGCTCGAGGGCACGCTCGGCCGCACGGTCGGCAAGCTGGTCACCGGCATCCGGGTGGTCGACGAGCAGGGCCGCCGCCCGGGCCTCGTGTCGGCCCTGGTGCGCACGGTCAGCCGGATCGTCGACAGCATCCTCGGCTATCTGGTCGCGCTGATCATCGTCGTCAACTCCAAGCGGCGCCGGCGCCTCGGCGACATGCTCGCCAAGACCTACGTCGTGCGCGCCTGATCAAGCGGCCCGCCGTTCACAAGAGCCTGATCAGGCAGCCTGTCGACGCAAGAGCCTGATCAAGCGGCCCGCCGGCGGAAGAGGCCGGAGAGCCGGGAGAACCGCGACGAGCGGAAGAGGCCGAAACACCACAGCGCGATCACCGGATCGCAGATCGCGCACCCGTACGACGACCCGGGCTCGAACGGCAGGATCGGCGCCCCCTTGACGTGGTGCACGATGTCCCACGCCGTGTGCAGCAGCCAGCCCGCGCCGATCCAGTTCCAGGACCGCAGCCCCCTGTACGCGACGTACGTCATCACCGCGGTGAACGGCAGCTCCCCGGCCCCGAGCCCGCCGCCGCTGAGATACGCCGCTCCCGCCCCGGCGATCATCAACGCGTTGGCGGTCCGCCGGTGCGGCTCCCGGATCAGCAGGTTGAGCAAGCAGTACACGACGCCGATCAAGAGCGGGCCCACAACAGTCATGCCCCGAACCTAGAAACAGCGGGAACCCGGCGACAGTGGCCGCGATGCCACGTACCGCCGGAATCCCGCCAAGAGCGATGAAGGCCGGGCCGGCCGATCAGTTCACGAAGTCCTGGGTGAACCACACCCGCCCGTCAGCCCCCCGCGTCACCGCGAGCCCCACCCGCTTGAAGCCGGCGTTGAGCAGGTTCTTCCGGTGCCCGTCGTTCGGGGCGACCTCGGCCAGCATCAGGTCGGTCAGCCCGTTCGCGGCCGCCAGGATCGAGGCGTCGGTGTTCGCCGCGTTGCCCTGGCCGATGTTCTCGCCGGCCGACGTCCACTTGACCCCGGCGGCGGTGAAGCGGTCGCCCAGCCCGGCCTCGCCCGTGCACTGGTGCGACAGCCCGCAGCCGCCGACCATCAGCGCGTTGTGAGCGGCGGAAGCCTGGGACAAGTTGGCGTCCAGCGTCAGCACGCCGACGCCGGCGGCCGTACGCGCGGCATTGATGTGAGCCAGAGCCTGCTCGATGACCGTGCCGCCGGTCGCGGGCGGCGTGGTCGTCGGCGGCGTGGTCGTAGGCCGAGTCGTGGGCGGCGTCGGGGAAGTAGGCGACGCCGAAGGCGAAGGGGAAGGAGGGGCGGAGGCGGACGTCGGCGGCGAAGTAGGCGCAACCGTCGTGGGCGCAGTGGTGGGCGCGGACGTGGGCGGTCGGGTCGTGGAAGCCGACGCCGACGCCGTGGGCCGCGGCCGGGGCTTGTGCCGCCCCCGGTCGGCGAACGCGGTCGCCGGGCCCAGCGACGGCGTGACGTGCCGGACGGCCTGCGGGCGGTGGTGGAAGGTGCCGGCGTTCGCGACCCCGGCGGCGCCGGCGCCCAGGACGCCCAGCGCGGCGGTGGCAATCACGATGACCTTGGTCCGCTTGCGGGAGGGCCGGCGGTGACGTGTGGGGGGCACGGTGGTCCTGTCGATCGGCGGGTGGGGACGACCCGCGTGGCCGCCCTGGGCCGGGAAGGCGCCAGGGGCGGGCGCCCGGTGGAGGCGCGCGCTCGACTATGCGCCCCGCCCCACCAGCGGATCCAATCTCTAAAGAACAATTAATGAAGAGCACAGGCGCCGCGCCTATTAATATACGTTCATCGATCCCTGGAAGCGCTCCCAAACAGGAGTCCCGATGCGCCTGACCCTCGCCGCGGCCGTCCTCGCCGCGAGCACCGTCCTGACCGTCCCCGCACCCGCGAGCGCCGCGCCCGCTGCCCCCGCAGCCGCGGCCGCCACCTGTGACGTCGCGTGGAAGACCAACGCGTGGAGCACCGGCTTCACCGCCGACGTCACGCTGACCAACACCGCCGCCCCGCTGAGCGGCTGGACCCTGACCTGGACCTTCCCGGGCACCCAGCAGGTCACCTCCGCCTGGAACGCCACCGTCACCCAGGCCGGCCGGACCGTCACCGCCGCGAGCCTCGCCTGGAACGGCACCGTGCCCACCGGCGGCACCGCCTCCTTCGGCCTGCAGGGCACGGGCACCGGCGCCGCGCCCACCGACTTCGCCGTCAACGGCGTCTCCTGCGGCGAGGACGGACCGACGACACCCCCGGCCCCCGGCGCCACCGACGGCGGGTTCGAGGACCAGGCCACGAGCGTCCCGTCCGGCGACTGGTCGGTGTCCACACCGGACTGCTCGGGCGCGGGCACGGCGACCATCGACACCACAGTCGCGCACACGGGCACCAAGTCGCTGCGGATCAATGGTGCCGCCGGCTACTGCAACCACGTCTTCGCCGCCAACGACGCGATCATCGATGACGCGGCCACGGTGTGGCACGTCCGCTATTACGTACGCCACACGACCGCCCTGCCCGCCGCCCACGTCACCGCCGTCGCCCTCCGCGACGCCGCCGACGGCAGCAAGGACCTGCGCTTCGGCGGCCAGAACGGCGCTCTCCAGTGGAACCGCGCCTCCGACGACGCGACCTTGCCCGAGCAGAGCCCGGCCGGCGTCGCCCTGTCCCGCCCGCTGCCGGTGAACACGTGGACGTGCGTCGAGTTCTCGGTCAACGGCACGGACGGGACCATGGAGACATGGCTCGACGGGGTGTCCGTACCCGGGCTGCGGCAGGACGGCGTGCCCACCCACGACATCGACAGCCAGTGGCTGAACCGCACCTACCGCCCGCGCCTGACCGACCTGCGGCTGGGCTGGGAGAGCTACGGCGACGGCGCCGACACGCTCTGGTACGACGACGTCCGGGTCGCCGCCGCGCGGATCGGCTGCTGAGGGCCTGTCGCCATGGCGTCAACGTGGTGACGCTGCGTCCAGGCCACATTTCATACTGCGACGATGTCCGACCTCGAGAAGCGCCCGAAGAAGCGCCCCCTGCTGTCCGATCTCTTCACCGTCGCCGCCGAGTACGTCGACCGCAGGGCCGGCTGGGACAAACTGCCGACCCTGCTCGGCCTGGCCGAGCTCATCGGCCTGCGCACGCGGCTGCGCCAGGCGAACCTGCACGACACGTCGCAATTACCGACGGCCAACCTGCCGCCGATCCCGCCCCCGGCCGAGCACCACAAGATCAACAGATCACCCGACGGTACGTACAACGACCTCGCCCAGCCCCGCATGGGCATGGCCGGCGCCCGCTTCGGCCGCAACGTGCCGCTCTCCTCGGTGGTCCGCCCCGAGAACGCCGCCGTGCTCACCCCGAACCCCCGCGAGCTGAGCCGCGCGTTGCTGACCCGCGACGAGTTCGTGCCCGCGGAGACCGTCAACTCGCTCGTCGCCGCGTGGCTGCAGTTCATGATCCGCGACTGGTTCAGCCACGGCGAGAGCCCGAAGGACGACCCGTGGGTGGTCCCGCTGACGGCCGACGATCCCTGGCCGCAGCAACCCATGCACATCATGCGTACGAAACCCGACCCGACCCGGCCCGCCACAGTCGACCCCGGCACCCCGCCCACGACGGTCAACGTGAACTCGCACTGGTGGGACGCGTCGCAGCTCTACGGCAGCAGCGTGGCGGAGCAACAGGCGCTGCGTACGGGGAACGAGGGCAAGCTGCACCTCGACCTGCCCGGCGAGGCTGACTCCGTACCGGGATTCTGGCTGGGTCTGGCCCTTTTGCAGCAGCTCTTCGCGGCCGAGCACAACGCCGTCTGCGACATGCTGCACGCCCGGTATCCCGCGTGGACCGACGAGGAGCTCTTCCAGCGGGCCCGGCTGATCGTCGCCGCGCTCATCGCGAAGATCCACACCGTCGAGTGGACGCCCGCGGTCATCAGCCACCCGACCACGGTCGCCGGGATGCGCGCCAACTGGTACGGCCTGGCCGGCGAGCGCGTCCACAACCTCTTCGGCCGCGTCTCGTCCAGCGAGGTCGTCAGCGGCATCCCGGGCGCCGCAACCGACCACTTCGGCGTGCCGTTCGCCCTGACCGAGGAGTTCGTCGCCGTCTACCGCATGCACCCGCTGATCCGCGACGAGTGGCACCTGCGCGCCGCCGGCGACGACCGCACCCTGCGCGAGGCGTCGTTCCGCGACCTGGCCGGGCCCGCCGGCTCCAAGCTGATGACCGAGATCAGCCGGGCCGACCTGCTCTACAGCTTCGGCACCCTGCCGCCCGGCCTGGTCACGCTGCACAACTTCCCGAAGTTCCTGCAGGAGTACGAGCGCCCGGACGGTCACCTCCAGGACCTGGCCGCCACGGACATCCTGCGCTCGCGCGAGCTCGGCGTGCCGCGCTACAACGAGTTCCGCCGGCTGCTGCACCTCGACCCGGCCACGAGCTTCGAGAAGCTCACCGGCAACCCGGACTGGGCCCGCCAGATCAGCGACGCCTACGACGGCGACATCGAGCAGGTCGACCTCACCGTCGGCATGTACGCCGAGCGCCTCCCGGCCGGCTTCGCCTTCAGCGACACCGCGTTCCGCGTCTTCATCCTGATGGCGTCCCGCCGGCTCAACAGCGATCGCTTCTTCACCGACTACTACAAGCCGGAGGTCTACACCCGCGAAGGCCTGAAGTGGATCGACAACACCACCATGGCCGACGTCCTGCTGCGCCACCACCCGTCGCTCCGCCCCGCCCTGGCCAAGGCGCCCACGGCCTTCCATCCGTGGCGGCGCGCTCGGTCAGCCGCGTCGTAGGGAGCGAGGGTCCGCCGTTCCCGGCCGCCGGCGGCGGCCGGGAACGGGTGACCGTCAGGGCTTCAGGACAACCTTCTCGCAGTTGTCCTGCTTGTTCTTGAACAGGTCGAAGCCACGCTCGGCCTCGTCGAGCGGCAGGGTGTGCGTGATGATCCGGGTCGAGTCGATCTCGCCGCGCTCGATGCGCTCCAGCAGCGGCTTCATGTAGCGCTGCACGTGGCACTGCCCGGTGCGCAGGGTCAGCGACCGGTTCATCCAGGCGCCGGCGGGGAATTTGTCCAGCAATCCGCCGTAGACGCCGATCACGGAGACGACGCCACCGCTGCGACAGGACAGGATCGCCTGGCGCAGCGCGTGCGGGCGCTCGGTCTCCGACCGCACGGCCTGCTTCACCCGGTCGTACGCGGCGATGTGCGCGCTGCCGTGGGTGGCTTCCAGCCCCACCGCGTCGATGCACTTGTCGGGGCCCCGCCCACCGGTGAGTTCGAGCAGCTTCGAGCGTACGTCGGCGTCGTCGAAGTTGATCGGGATGTGACCCGCCTCCTCGGCCATCCGCAACCGGTACGGCTCCTTGTCGATGGCGATCACCTTCGCGGCGCCGAGCACCCGGGCACTGTCCATGGCGAACTGGCCGACCGGACCGGCGCCCCACACCGCCACCACGTCACTGGGCCGGATGTCGCACATCTCAGCGCCCATGTAGCCGGTGGGCAGGATGTCGGACAGGAACAGCACCTGCTCGTCGGTCAGGTCGGACTCGATCTTCAGCGGCCCGACGTCGGCGAACGGCACCCGCGCGTACTGCGCCTGACCGCCCGCGAAGCCGCCGGTCAGATGCGAATAGCCGAAGATCCCGGCGACCGGGTGGCCGAACATCTTCTCGGCGATCCCGGCGTTGGGGTTGGTGTTCTCGCAGCACGAGTACAGCTCGGCGGCGCAGGCGGCACAGGCGCCGCACGCGATCGGGAACGGCACGACCACCCGGTCGCCGGCCCGCAGCTTGTCCGCGGTCACCCCGGAGCCGACCTCGACCACCTCGCCCATGAACTCGTGGCCCATGACGTCGCCGTCCTGCATCGTGGGGACGTACCCGTCGACCAGGTGCAGGTCAGAGCCGCAGATCGCGGTGGAGGTGATCCGGACGATCGCGTCGCGGCTGTTGAGGATCTTCGGGTCCGGCACGTCACGGACCTCGACCTTGTTGCGCCCCGCCCAGGTGTTCGCCCTCATGCCTCGGCTCCCTTCGTGAGCTCGGCGTCCGAGAGCGGCTGCGCCGGACGTTGCGGGAACTCCTTGCGGGCCCGCTTGCCCCACGGGGCACCGTCGGAACGGACCACCTCACCGGTCTCCAGCACCTGCTTGAACCGGCGAAGATCGTCGTCGAGCTGCTGGTGCGGTTCCTCGCCGAAGTACTTCGCGACCGCCTTGCCGAGCGAGCCGCCCGGGATGTCGTAGACGAGGGCGACGTACACCTCGGTGCTCACCCCGTCGGGGGCCGGCACGAAGGAGACCGTGCCGGCGTTGGGCACGTCGGCGTCGCCGGTCGAGCGCCAGCCGATCCGCTCCCCCGGCACCTCGTCGGTGATCTCCGCGTCCCACGCGACGTCCTTGCCGAACGGGGCGGAGGCCACCCAGTGACTCGTCCGGTCACCGGTGGCGCGGACCTGTTCCAGGTGCGCCATGAACGTCGGCAGGTTCTCCAGTTCCCGCCAGAACGCGTACACCTGCGATGCGGATTTGCGGACAGTCGTCGTTGCCGTCAGATCCATCTGTCCTCCTCATTGAGTGCCCAGGACCGGGCCCTGCCTGCCCACCGCGTCATCGCCTAAACCGGCGTTCGACCGCTACGGTGAATTTCGGCCATCTGCCCGGCGGCCACCCGACAGCACCGACCCGACGAGGCGTCACCGGCCGTCGAGGAGGATTGATGCGGCTGATCACCTTCGTGCGCCACCCGTGGCGCGCCGCACTGGCCCGCTGGGGCCGCATCCCCGGGATACGCACCGCCAAGGTGACGCTCGCCGCCGTCCTGTCCTACGTCGCCGCCGATCTGCTGAACACCACGGCGACTCCGGTTCTCGCGCCGCTGACCGCCCTCCTGGTGGTGCAGGTGACTGTGGTCCAGACGGTCACGGAAGGACTGCAGCGCGTCCTGAGTGTGGTCGCCGGGGTCCTGGTGGCGGTCGGGCTCGCCACCGGCGCGGGGCTCAGCTGGTGGAGCCTGGGGGTGGTGGTGGCCGCGAGTCTCGTCCTCGGCCAGCTGCTCCGCCTGGGTCCGCACACCCTGGAGGTGCCCATCAGCGCGATGCTCATCCTGGCGGTCGGCGGGGGCGCAGCGCCCCAGGCGGCGACCGGCCGGGTGTACGAGACGCTGATCGGCACGGCGACCGGCATCGCGGTGAACTACGCGATCGCGCCCCCGGTGCACGTGGAGTCCGCCGGCTCGGCGGTTGCCGGACTGGCCACCCGGCTCGGGGACTTCCTGCGCTCGCTGGCCACGCACCTGCGCGCCGAGTGGTCGCGCCAGGCCGCCGAGGAGCGGCTCACGGCGGCCCGGGCCCTGAGCGCCACGGTCCTGGCGGCCGACCACTCACTGGTCCGGGCGGAGCGGAGCGCTGTGCTCAACCCTCGCGGCGGCGAGGTCCGGGTGGCCCAGCCACGCCTGCGCACGGCCCTCACCGCGATCGAGTACTGCACCATCGTCGTCCGGACTCTGTGCCGGGAGATCTTCGACCGTACGTTCTACCTGCCGCCCGAGCTCGAGGCAGAGGCCTACTCCCCACCCGCCCGCGCCGCCCTCGCCGACACGCTGGACGCCGCCGCCGCGGCCTTCGACGGCGTGGCGGCCGTCGCCCGGGGCACCGAGCCGGCCGACACCGCCCGGGCCCGGGTGATCGCCCAGCTGGATGAGATGTACCAGCGGCGGCAACTGCTGGGCCGGCTCCTGCTGGTGGATCCGCAGGCCGACGCCGCCGCCTGGCAGCAGCACGGCGCGCTGCTCACCGCCGTGGACCGGCTGCGGGTCGAGATCGAGGCGGCGGTACGCCCGGCCGCCCAGCCGTGGCGCCCGCCGTCGCTGGCCGAAGGACCGCGGCGGGCGGCCCAGCGCGTCGTGGGCGCCGCCGAGCAGACCCTGCCGCTGATGACCGACCGTTCCCGTCAGGCGGTGCGCCGGATGATGACCACGGCGGCGGACAACCCGGCGCCGCCGGCCGAGGAGGACACGCCGCCCCCAGAGCATCGGGGCACTACTCAGCCGTGACCGGCGCCACCGCCGCGCCGGTCGCCGGTCAGCGATCGTCCTCCTCATAGCCGTCCGGTTCGGGGTGATATCCGTAGGCGGCGGCCCGGACCGTCTCCTCGTCCTCCAGCCCGGAGCCGATCGCGCCCCCGACCGTGGCCATCGAGCTGATGATCCAGCCGAGCGTCAGATAGTCGGTGACACCAACCGGCCGCTGGAGCGTCTGTTCCAGCATCGACGTGTCGATCAGCAGCGCCGCGGCGAGCACCGTTCCGGCGAACAGCACCGCATACGACACGGCCGTGGCCAGGGAGAGCGTGAAGATCGTCCCCACGTTGAACAGCCGGGCCAGCTCGGCGGGCGTCCGCCGGTCGGGCTTCTCCCACAGGTCGTGCGCGATGATCAGCCACGCCACCAGGGCGATCAGGCCGATCAGCATGATCGCCGTGAGGCGAAGAGCACCGAGCGCATCGCCCATCTGCCAGATGGTCTGGGTGGTGAGCGCGAACGCGGCCGTGCCGAACGCACCGACCAGCAGCTTCGACAGGCCCATCAAGGCCCGCCCGGGACGGTTGGCGCGCACCATTCCGGTCAGCAGCCGCACCCGGCCGTGCAGCCGCGAGGCGACGTAGCGCAGCTCGCCGCCGGCGCCGAGCACCCGGCGAACGGCGGGGAGCCGGTCCGTCTGGTCCCCGCCGCCCGCTGCCACCCGCTCGTCGGCGGTGTCGAGGAGCAACCGGCCCACCAGGCCGGGCACGACCTGGCGAACGGCTCGCAACTGGTGCAGTCCCAGCGCCGGCAGTGACACCAGCGCGACCCGGCGCCGGGCGGACGCCTGCGCGACCAAGGGCACGCTGTCACTGTGGAGCGGCAGGTCGGTCAGGCAGATCGCCACATCCCAGCCCTCGCCGGCCCGCCGCCGCGCAAGATCATCCAGCAGCCCCTCCGCACCCCCGTCGCGCCGCGGCGCGGCCTCACCCCAGCCACCGCGGGCAGTCCACAGCACGCCGGCGTCCACCCGCTCGGCGAGCCGGTCGGCCAGCTCGCGGGCGAGCCGGTCGACGACCTCGGCCGGATGGTCCGGCGGGGTGGCGACCAGCCCGACGACAATTTCCGGGCGGTTCCGTTCGGAAGTCATGGGCAGCTCCTCACCGAGGGGGTCCGGGCTCGGGCGGCCTTCCCGGACTCGCGAGACCTGTCAGAGGTTGACCCTCTGGGGCCGATCAGGACCGTTAGCCGCTGCCGCCCGGGGGTAAGCGCCGCATTTGTCCCCCGTGCGATGGAGGAGGCGCGGCTGGTGACGAACGCGCTCGCGGTGGCGTCGGTTCTGGCGGCGAAGGTCAGGCGGGTGACGCCGGGCGGCGGCCGGTCCGGGGCGAGCCGGCGGTGATCGTTCACGCGCTCACCGCCGCCCTCGGCCCGATGAGTTCGCTGACCGAGCTGGTCCAGGGCGCCACCGCCGCCGTCACCGTCGACCGCCGGGGCGCCCTCTTCCCTGTGCCCGGGCTGCCGCCCTGCGACCCCCAGCTCCTCGGGCGTCCCGACATCGTCGCCACAGCGGTTGACGGTTTGACCGACCAGGTGCGGCACACCTCCTTCCTCTTCCCGGTCCCGGCGGACGAGGGCCAGCAGCACTACGCCCGGATCACCGGACTCGCCTGCCCGCCGGGCCCCTCGGACGACCTGGCCGGGCTCGTCGTGATCTCACCTCCGGGGGATCTCTGCGGGCTGACTCTGCGGGAACTGGTCGTCCTCGGCCTGGTGATCGAGGGGCACGCCAACCACGGCATCGCGAGCCGGTTGTCCATCACCGCGCGGACCGCCGCCGCTCACCTCGAACACATCCGGGCGAAGCTGGGCGCGCCGACGCGTACGGCCGCCGCAGTGCTCGCGATGCGCAGTGGCCTGTACATCCCGTACCGCCTCATGACGACTGCCCCAGATTCGTCACCAGGTTGACCGCCACGGCGATGACGACAGTGCCGAACAGATAGGACAGCAGGGCGTGCCCCAGAGCGACCTTGCGGATCGATGTCCGGGCGAGTTGGACGTCCGACACCGCGAAGCTCATCCCCACGGTGAACGCCACATAGGCGAGGTCGGCATAGGACGGCGGCTCTCGCTGGCCGAGATCGATGCCGCCGTCCCCGCCCGCGTAGTAGAGGCGAGCGTACTTGAGGGCGAAGACCGTGTTGACCAACGCCCACGACAGCACCACCACGAGGACCCCGAGGATCACCGTGGCCACCCCGACGGCGTCCTGGGTGCCGGACCGGACGAGGGCCTCGGCGACGGCGGCCAGGCTGACCACCGCCGCCCCCAGCACGGCCGCATCCGTGACCCGGGTCCGTCCCTCGTCCTCGGCCAGCTGTTTGGTCCCGGCCGCGTCGCGCGGCCAGCTGATCCGCCACACCCAGACCAGCAGGCCGCCGGCCGCGACGGACCAGCCGGCCAGGGCCGCCAGCTCCGGAACGCCGAGCACCACAGCCAGTGCCGCCGCGACGATCCCGGCACCGAGGCAGATCAGCAGGCGGCGCCACGAGAGGATGGTCGTCTTCTTCATGCGCCGGGGCGGAACACAGCCCGGACGCACCCGTCTTCCTTGTTCTTGAACATCTGGTATCCCTTCGGGCCTTCGTCCAGCGGCATCACGTGGGTGGCGAGGTGCTCGGTCCGCACTTCGTCCCGGCTCATGTGCTCGAGAATCTCGGGGATGTAGCGGTGCCCGTGCTGCTGGGCGCCGCGCAGGGTCAGCGCCTTGTTCATCACGGCGCCGAGGGGGAACTTGTCCACCAGACCGGCGAACACGCCGAGGGTGAAGACCGTCCCGCCCTTGCGGCACGCGTAGATCGCCTCCCGCACCGCCGTGGGGCGGTCGGTCTGCAGCCGCATCTGCTGCTTCACCTGGTCGTACAGGAACTGCACGCCCGGGGAGTGCGCCTCCATGCCCACCGCCTCGATGCAGACGTCCGGCCCCCGCCCGCCCGTCATCTCACGCAGCTCGGCGGGGATGTCGGTCCGTTCGTAGTCGAGGGTGTCCGCCCCGATGTGCGTGCGCACCTGCTGCAGCCGGTTGTCGAAGCGGTCGATGACGACCACGCGCTCGGCGCCCATGAGCATCGCCGCGCGGGCCGCCATCTGGCCCACGCCGCCCGCTCCCCACACCGCGACGACGTCACCCGGCCGCACTTCGGCCTGGTGCGCCCCGGTCCAGCCGGTCGGCGCGGCGTCGGAGGCGAAGAGCGCCCGCTCGTCGGAGACGCCGTCGGGAATCGGGAAGGCGCCTTGATCGGCGTACGGAACCCGGATGTACGGGGCGTGGCTGCCCGCGTAGCCGCCCAGCGCGTGGGAGTAGCCGTAGCATCCGCCGATGGACTGCCCCCACAGTGCCTCGGTCATGCCCGGGTTGGGGTTGCCGTTGTCGCACAACGACCACAGTCCCTCGCGGCAGTACCAGCACTGCCCGCAGCTGGTGAAGGAGACGACCACCACGCGGTCCCCCACCTTGTGCTTGGTCACGCCGCGGCCGACCTCGGCGACCCGGCCCATGAACTCGTGCCCGAGCACGTCCCCCGCGCGCATGGCGGGGATGTAGCCGCCCATCAGGTGCAGGTCCGAGCCGCAGGTCGCGCTGAGCCCCACCTCGAGGATGATGTCGTGGTCGTTGATGATCGTCGGCTCGGGGACGTCCTCGACCCCGATCTCGTTGACGCCGCGCCAGGTCACCGCCTTCATCGCACACCGCCCTTCGGCGCAGCCGTGGTCCAGCCTTCCAGGAGCGCGCCGCCGGGGGTCGCTGTCCGGTCGCCGTGCGGCACCGGATCCACCGCCAGCACCTCGCCCACCTCGATGAGCTGCTTGGCCCGGCGCAATGCGGAGCGGAGATCGGCCTCCGCGTCCTTGCCGGCCAGCCGGGCGGCCGCGCTGCCCGGACGCTGCCGGTCGCGCAGCCGCGCCGCCAGTTCGGTGCCCTTGCCGCCGGGAGCGATCTGGACCCGGACCTCGATCCGGTCACCGAACTCGGCCAGCGGCGGGGGCAGCTTCGCGGTGTCGATCTCGGACGGCTCGACGAACACGGTCACGGCGAGCCACCCGGACGACGTCTGCCCGGCGCCGGCCGGGCGCGCGGCGGACGGGTTGACGATCGACCGCACCTGGCGCACGACGGTCCCGGCGCCGCGGGCGGCCAGGGCGGCCAAGGTACCGATCGAGGAGCTCATGGCCGGCCTCCCGCGTCAGCCGGCTGGGCGGCCCGGGCGAACTCCCGCACGACGCGTTCGCGCGACCGGCTCGTCGTCATGGTGCCGTGGTTGAGTTCTCCCGCCATCTCACGCACCCGCCCCTGTCATCGCCGGATGCAGGACGACCTTCGTCCATCCGTCGTCCCGCTTGTCGAAATGCTCGTAGGCCTCCGGCGCCCGATCCAGGGGCAGCTCGTGGCTGACGATGAACGAGGGCTCGGCCTTGCCCGCGGCGATCAGGTCGCGCAGCTGCCGGTTGTACTTCTTGACCGGCGCCTGACCGCTGCCGATGTGCTGGCCCTTGAACCAGAACATGCCGTAGTCGAAGGCCAGCCTGCCCTGCTTGGCCAGCTCGTCAGCGGCTCCCGGATCCTGCGGTACGAAGACGCCGACGTTGCCGATCCGGCCGGTGAAGCGCACCGAGGCGACCAGCCGGTTCATCGTCAGGTTGGCCCGTTCCCGGCCGTCCGGCTCGTGCGCCTGGTAGCCGACGCACTCGCAGCCGTTGTCCGCGCCCAGCCCCATCGTTTCGTCCAGGACCGCCTGCACCGGATCGACCTTCGAGTCGTCGATCGCGATCGCGCCGATCGACTCGGCCAGCCGCAGCCGGTCGGGATGCCGGTCGACCACCATCACCTTGCTCGCACCCCGGACGGTCGCCGAGAGCGCGGCCATCAGCCCGACCGGGCCGGCGCCGTAGACGACGGTCTGGTCCCCGGGTTGCACGCCGGCCAGCTCGGTGGCGTGGTAGCCGGTCGGGAAGATGTCGGCGAGCATCACGTAATCGGTCTGCCGCTGCTCGGCGTCCTCCCCGAGCCGCAGACAGTTGAAGTCACCCCAGGGCACCCGCAGCAGCTCGGCCTGCCCCCCGCCGTACGGGCCCATGTCGGCGAAGCCGTACGCCGCACCGGCCATCTTCGGCTCCGGCTGGGCGGTCAGGCAGTAGTTGGTGAGCTGGCGCTCGCAGTTCTTGCAATGCCCGCAGGCGATGTTGAACGGCAGGACGACCCAGTCACCCACCCGCACCTTGTCGACCCCGGCTCCGACCTCGGCCACCTGGCCCAGGTTCTCGTGCCCGAACCAGCGGCCGGGCTCGAAGTCGGTCCGGCCCTCGTACATGTGCAGGTCCGAGCCGCAGATGTTCGCCGACGTGATCCGCACCAGCACGTCGGTCGGCCGTTCGATCCGCGCGTCCGGCACATCTTTGACCCTGACCTGCCGCGGACCCTCGTAGACCACCGCCCTCATAGTTCCCCCTCGTCGTGGATTCGTGCAGCCATCACCTCCATTACATGCGGCGTTCCGGTCTCGCCGATATTGGCAGAAATGCCCACACCGGCCTCGGACGTCCTGCTCCCGTGCTCGAACGCTCGCCCGCGGCTGCCGCCACAACAGCGAGACGGCAGCCGCCGACCGGCACCGGACGGCCAGGAGTCGACCTGACCGCCGGCGCCGAGCGCGCATCGGCTCAGCGGCATCGCAGCCACGAGAAGTGGTAGACCGTCTCGATGCTGCCGTCGGTGGAGTCCATCGTCAGATAGCTGACGTCGGTCGACGTGCCCCGGGTGACCCGCAGTTCGGTGTTGATGTTGAGGTTGCGCTGCTCACCGCACGGGCGGAAGACCTGGGACGCGATCGGCACCTCGTCCGTGGCGATCCAGTTGTCGTCCAGGGGCGCGGCGATCGCGTGGTTGGCGTAGCTGCCCACGGTCATGCCCTGGAAGTAGTAGTTCGCCCGCTGCTGGGCCGTCGCGCCGCGCTGCAGGAAGCCGTACCCGCGGTAGTCCACCTTGGCGATCGCGAAGGTGTACCCGCTCGGCGCGTTGACCAGCACGTTGAGCTGGCAGTTCTTCCGGTTCTCGGTGACCGGCACGTTCGGGCCGGCCTGTGCCAGATAGGCACTGTAGATCGCGGTGAACGCCGAGTGGTCCGGGGAGATCGCGACGTCGGCGGTGCCCGGCGCACAGCCCGAGCCGGCCATGGCGACCAGCTGGATGGAGATCTCGTCGGTCGGCGGCGGGTCGAAGATGATGATCCCCGCGGACGCGGGCGACGCCACGAGCACCGACGACGTCAGGAGCGCGAGCGCGACGCCGGCGCGAATGAGCAGACGTTTCATTGTTATCCCTTCGGAAGAAAACCTCGGTGGCCGACCCAAGCTATTGATGTACTTCAATGCAAGTCAATAGCCCGTTCGGAGGGTCGAAGGCCTTCTTGAAGCCCTCCGAAAAAGAGGTCGATGGCGCCCGGATCCGGGTACAAGCCGCATAAAAGCCGGAGGTCCGCCGGGTTCATCCACCTTGGTCAGGAATCCCGGACACCCCGCCGCAGATCCAATACAGATTGACGCTTGTGGATGCCAGTGGGACGCCACTACCGTGGTCGCGGATGCGATGGAAGCAATTTTGGAATGACTCAAGAGACGAACCCGCCCCCCCCGGAGGACATTCATGAACAACAGCAATCGCGTCGTCGCGGTCGCGGCCGCCGCGGCCCTCGCCCTGCCGCTCGGCCTCCCCGCCCACGCCGCCACCGCGCCCGCGCCGGCCACCGAGCCCGCCGCTGCCGCGATCACCGTCGAGGTCGCCGCCGCCAGCGGATCGGGCTGCGCCCCCGGCACCGCCTCGGTCGTCAGCAACGGCGACGACACCGGCTTCCGGGTCCGCTACCGCGACTTCGTCGCCGCGGCCGGCGGGGACGCCGACATCGTCGACCGCCGCAAGAACTGCCAGCTCGGCGTCCTGGTGTCCATCCCGGCCGGCTGGACCGTCGCCATCGCGTCGGCCAACTACCGCGGCCGGGCCAACCTGAAGTCCGGGGCGACCGCCCTGCAGCGCACCAGCTACTACTGGCAGGGGTCCTCGGCAACCGAGCGCCGGGACGACACCTTCAGCGGCCCCTACTCCGGCCTCTGGACCACGTGGGACGTCGCGCCCGTGCTGACCTACGCCCCGTGCGGCTCGAAGAGCGTCCTCAACATCAACACCGAGCTGCGGGTCACGGCGGGCTCCTCCAGCGGCGTCAGCACGATGTCGATGAACACCACCGAGGGCGACGTCGACACCCTCTTCAACTTCCACCTCTCCTCCTGCTGACCGCGGGCGGGGCCCTCCGCGGGCATCGGAGGACCCCGCCGCTGCGCACGAAAGCCCTGCTAGATTCGTCGTCGTGGCACGCCGGCAGATGGGGCCCCTGCACGCGGCCGGGTTCACGACGGCCTTCGGGGCCCACGCGATCGCGGCCAACCTCGGCGGCTTCTCCGGCGACGCGGTCACCTCCCTGCTCGTCCTCGGCGGCCTGCTCGCCCTCTACGACGGCGCCGAGGTGCTCCTCAAGCCCGTCTTCGGCAGCCTCGCCGACCGGATCGGCGCCCGCCCGGTGCTGCTCGGCGGCCTGGTCGCCTTCGCCCTCGCGTCCGCCGTCTACGCCCTCGCCGACAGTCCCGGCTGGCTGTGGGCGGCCCGCCTCGGGCAGGGCGCCGCCGCCTCCGCGTTCTCCCCGGCCGCGTCCGCACTCGTCGCCCGGCTCAACCCGGCCGCGCGTCACGGCCGGGCCTTCGGCTCGTACGGCTTCTCAAAGTCCATCGGCTACACCCTCGGCCCGCTGCTGGGCGGCCTGCTGGTCTGGGCCGGCGGGCTACGGCTGCTCTTCGTGGTCCTGACCGTCCTTGGCGCCGCCGTCGCGCTCTGGGCCCGGCTGGCCGTACCGGTCGTGGCGCCGCTGCCCAAGACCCGGCAGACCGTCCTCGACCTGGCCCGCCGCCTGAGCGCCCCGGCGTTCCTCGGTCCGACCGCCGCCCTGGCCGCCGCCACCGCCGCCCTCTCCGTCGGCGTCGGCTTCCTGCCCGTCGCCGGCCGGACCGCCGGTCTCGGCCCGATCGCCACCGGCGCCGCCGTGTCCGTGCTGGCCCTGTGCGCCGCGCTGGTGCAGCCCCGGGCCGGGCGCGCGCTCGACCACGGCCGGCTCTCCCCCCGTACCGGGATGGTCGTGGGGTTGATCTCGACCGCCGCCGGGCTGGCCGCGGCGACGCTGCCCGGACCGGCCGGCGTGCTCGCCGCCGCCGTCCTAGTCGGAGCCGGCACCGGGCTGATCACCCCGCTCGGCTTCGCCGCCCTGGCCGCCGCGGCGCCGCCGGAACGCCTCGGCCAGACGATGGGCTCGGCCGAGCTGGGCCGGGAGCTCGGTGACGCCGGCGGCCCGCTGCTGGTCGCCGGCGTCGCCTCCCTCACTGCCCTGGACGGCGGCTTCGCCACGCTGTCCGTCCTGATCGCGGCCGGCGCACTCCTCGCCCTGTGCCGCCGCCGGGTTGACCACACCGTGCCGGGGCTCGATCAAAGCGGCGCGCGGCCAGGTCCTCGCCCGGAATGACGCACGGGGCGAGGTCGCGATCGCCCTCGATCACGCTCCGGCCGATTGACGCGAGCATCGCCCTCGTCGACCGGCATCTGTCCGGGAAGAGGCCACGGAAGGATCACTGACCCAGTGGCTTGTGGAAATGGTGCTTGCCCGTGCCGCCGGGCATGCCCGGGGTGTAGCCGACCTCGCGATAGCCGTGCCGCCGATAGAACCCGGGCGCCTGGAACGACATCGTCGCCACGACCACGCGGTCGCAGCCCCGCCGGGCGATCTCCGCCTCCGCCGCGGCGAGCAGCCGGGCGCCGTACCCGTGGCCGCGGTGCCCCTCGTCCAGCCACAGCGACTCGATGCCGCCGCAGCCGCCCCACGTGTAGCCCGTGATCCCGCCGATCAGCTCGCCCGCGGCGCCGGTGAGACGTACGGAGAACCGCTGGTGATCGTCGGCGCCGACGGCGGCCGCGTTGAGGGCGTCCAGTTCGTCGGACAGCCGCTGCTCCAGCTCGGGATCGTCCCCGCCGGACGCGAACAAGACCGTCATGCGCACCGCATCCTGCCAGAAGGCCGCCGGCAGCACCGGCGGCCTTTCCCGGCGTCAGCCCAGCGTGGGCGTCTCGGCCGGGCGCAGCGTCGCCCAGCCGTCGTCGCGGGCGCGGGCGGCGGCGAAGATTCCGCCCACCGCGGCCGCGTTCGTGATCTCGCCGCGGAGGATCATGGCGACCGCCTCGTCGAGCTCGACCCACGCGATCTCGATGTCGGCCTCTTCCTCCTCGCGGGTGTGCCGCTCGGCGTCCGGCACCGGCGACAGGTCGCGGGCCAGATAGATGCGGATCGTCTCGGCGCTGAAGCCGGGCGAGGTGTGCAGGTCGACCAGCAGGTCCCAGCGGGCGGCGCGCAGGTCGGCCTCCTCCCCCAGCTCGCGGGCCGCGGCGACCTGCGGGTCCTCGCCGGCGACGTCGAGCAGGCCGGCGGGGAGCTCCCACAGGTGCCGGCCGACGGGGTGCCTGTACTGCTTGATCAGCACGATGCGGCCGACCTCGTCGAGGGCGGCGACGCCGACGGCGTTCTTGTTGAGGACCACGTCGCGGTGGGCGGTGCCGCCGCCGGACATGGTGATCTCGTCGGTGTGGACCGAGAAGACCGGGCCCTCGTAGCGCAGCTCCCGCTTCAGCGTCGAGTGCTCGAAACGCGTCATGACGCCGGCACCGCGGCCTGCGACAGGTCCGGGTCGGCGGCCGGCTCGACCTCGACCGGCAGCTCGTCTGCGGCCGCGTAGGCGACGGCGGCCTTGACGAACGCCGTGAAGAGCGGGTGCGGCCGGGTCGGGCGGCTCTTGAGCTCGGGGTGCGCCTGGGTGGCCACGAAGAACGGGTGCTCGGAGCGGTCCAGCTCGATGAACTCGACCAGGCGCCCGTCCGGGGAGGTGCCGGAGAAGCGCAGGCCCGCCTTGGCGAGCTTGTCGCGATAGTCGTTGTTCACCTCGTAGCGGTGCCGGTGCCGTTCGCTGATCTCCGTGCTGTCGTACGCCTCGGCGACGATCGAGCCCGGGGTCAGCGCGGCCGGGTAGGCGCCGAGGCGCATGGTGCCGCCCAGGTCGCCCTTGCCCGCGACGATGTCCTGCTGGTCGGCCATCGTGGAGATCACCGGGTAGGGGGCCTGCTCGTCGAACTCGAGCGAGTTGGCGCCCTTGAGCCCGGCCAGGTTGCGCGCGGCGTCGATGGTCATGCACTGCAGGCCGAGGCACAGGCCCAGGATCGGGACCTGGTGCTCCCGGGCGTACTTGGACGTGTTGACCTTGCCCTCGATGCCCCGGATGCCGAAGCCGCCGGGGATGACGATGCCGTCGACGCCCTTGAGCGCCGCGGCGGCGCCGGCCGGTGTGTCGCAGTCGTCGCTGGGGACCCAGCGCAGCTGCACCTTGGCCATGTTGGCGAAGCCGGCCGCGCGGATGGCCTCGCTCACCGACAAGTACGCGTCCGGCAGGTCGACGTACTTGCCGACCAGCGCGACGGTGATCGTGCGGCGGGGGTGGTGCACGCGCACGAGCAGATCGTCCCACGTGGACCAGTCGACGTCGCGGAAGGACAGGCCCAGCCGGCGTACGACATAGGCGTCGAGCCCCTCGCGGTGCAGCACCTTCGGGATGTCGTAGATGCTCGGCGCGTCGGGGCAGGCCACGACGGCCTCGGTGTCGACGTCGCAGTAGAGCGCGAGCTTGTTCTTCAGCTTGTCCGGGATCTCCCGGTCGCTCCGGCAGACCAGCGCGTCGGGCTGGATGCCGATGTTGCGCAGCGCGGCGACCGAGTGCTGGGTCGGCTTGGTCTTGAGCTCGCCCGACGGCGCCAGGTAGGGCACCAGCGACACGTGCAGGTAGAACACCCGGTCGCGGCCGATCTCGTGGCGGACCTGGCGGATCGCCTCGAGGAAGGGCAGCGACTCCATGTCGCCGACCGTGCCGCCGACCTCGGTGATCACGACGTCGGGGATGCGGCCCGTCTCGTCGGGGTCGGCCATCGCGAAGATGCGCTCTTTGATCTGGTTGGTGACGTGCGGGATGACCTGCACGGTGTCGCCCAGGTACTCGCCGCGGCGCTCCTTGGCGATGACCGCCGAGTAGACCTGGCCGGTGGTGACGTTGGCCTTGCCCGACAGGTCGCGGTCGAGGAACCGCTCGTAGTGGCCGACGTCCAGGTCGGTCTCGGCGCCGTCCTCGGTGACGAACACCTCGCCGTGCTGGAACGGGTTCATCGTGCCCGGGTCGACGTTGAGGTAGGGATCGAGCTTCTGCATGACGACCCGCAACCCGCGTGCGGTCAGCAGGTTGCCGAGGCTGGAGGCGGTGAGGCCCTTGCCCAGCGAGGAGGCGACGCCTCCGGTGACGAAGATGTGCCGCGTCTCGCGCACTGTTGGTGCCAAGGCCTGCTCCCGTGGTCGGTCAGTTCGGTCTTGCAGACCGGCGACGACCTTGGGAAAAGGACGCGCCATCCACGGGATTTCACAGTAACACCTGTTGCCCGGGACCCACGAAGGGGCCGCTCAGGACACGGCGGGGTCACGATCCCGGGGGATGCGCACCAGCCCCGGACCACCCGGGCCGTCGGTCTCACCCTCCGGACGGGTGCGATCGGCCGCGTGCTCCAGGACCCGCAAAGTCGTCAGCACCAGCATCGGTACGGCCACCGCGGCGGCCGCCCCGGCCACGGTGAACGCCGCCCCCTGCAGCACCCCCGCCACCAGCACCGTGACGGTGACCCCGGCGAGGCCCGCCCGCAGCGCCGGGTGCAGCCCGAAGACGCGGTTGAGCCCGCCCCACGCCGAGAACTGCGCGAACGCGATCATCAGCGCCCCGCCCAGCGCCAGCAACGTCAGCGGGCTGTCCAGGTTGTGGGCGCTGGACGTGGCGGCGCGCTGAATGGCCGGCCCGGCGGTGCCGTCGCCCAGGGCGGCCAGGAACCGGCCGACGCTGCCGCGCTCCAGCTCGGGCCGGTGCATGTCGGTCGCGGCGATCCCGGCGGTGACCACGACCCCGGCGACGGCGGCCCACGCGAACCGCGGGAAGGTCAGCCAGCCCCCGGTGCTGATCGCGGCGGCCGCGCAGACGCCGGCGGTCACGGCGACGGCCCCGATCGGGTCGGCCCCCAGGTACGGGCTGCCGGCGAGCAGCACGGTGACCCCGCCCGCGAGCACGACGAGGACCGGGCGCCACGGACGGCGTACGCGCTGGGCCAGCCAGCCCGCGACCAGCAGTGCCCCCGCCACCAGGACGCCCAGGCCGACGCTGCCGACGCCCGCGTAGCGTGAGCCCTCGATCGCCGAGTAGCCCGCGACGCCGTTGAGCTGCAGCTCGGCGCCGGTGAGCAGGTCGAGGCCGACCACGCCCAGCGCCACGGCGGCGACCACACCCAGCGGCCACAGCGTGCGCTTGTAGAGCGGGGACAGCCGGACGGCCGCCGTTCCCACTGCGATGAGCGCGAAGGTCAGCGCCGCGAAGACGATGCCCGGCCGGTCCGCGCGCCACCACGGGATCGCGTCGGCCAGCAGCGCCGCCGGGATGCTCAGGCCCGCGGCGATGAGCACCACCTCTGTCCCGCGGACCAGCCACTTCGCGGCCGGCGTGGGCCCGGTCGGCCCGGCGTGCCGGCGCGCGCGCATCATCAGCGGCACCACGAGCAGGAAGATCAGCAGCTGGACGACGGCCAGGCCGAGGAAGAACGGTCCGGCCACACCCAGCTGGGCCCCGGCGCGCTCGTTCGCGTCGTGGACGCCGAGCAGAGAGTCGGCCGGGGACGCCGCACGGCCGTCGGCCACGGTGGCCGTACGCCCGCTGAAAAGCCCTTCGGGGGCGGGGCGGCCGAGCGCGGTGAGGACGGTCGGCGCGAGGTCGACCAGCTGCAGGTAGCCCTCGCGGCCGGTCCCGGCCGAGGTGAGCCACCCGTTGTCCCAGCCCGGGCCCTCGGCGATGGCCACGTGCAGCCGCGCGGTGGTGTCGGTGTCGGCGACGCCCGCGATGACCATGAGCGACCGCTCGGGCCGGGCCGCGAGCACCCGGGCGAGCAGCGCGTCGGCCGCCGCCACCTGCGCCTGCCGGGCCGTCCCGGAGCCGGTGATCGTGCCCAGGTCCACCAGGCTCAGCGCGCACCGGCTGAACAGGTCGCCGGGCTGCGCGGGCAGCGTGGGCTGATAGCGGTCGACGCGGCCGAACGGGCGGGCCGCCGCCACGGCCGCCCCGGTGCCGACGGCCACCGTGCAGCGCACCGACTCCGCCATGGCGCCGGGCACGGCCCCGTACGGCTGGTTGTCGGCGTTGTCCCGCACGACGCTCGCCAGCTGGGGCAGGTTGGCGCCGATGCCGTCGGGCCGCTCCAGCGTCGGGCTCATCGGGGCGCACGCGCCGGTGACCCGGTCGGGGTCCCAGACGGCGAAGTTGCCGGCGCCCAGGGTCAGCCAGCCGTCCGCCGGGCAGGTGGTGTGGTGCGCCGAGCGGACCGACAGCCAGCCCGCCGCGCCCCTCGACGCCTCCTGCCACAGCGTGGGCGTGCGCTGCGGGTCGAGGTCGTCCCAGCGCAGCCCGGCCGCCCCGGCGACGATCACGTAGTCGGCCGTCCCGCCGCTCACCCCGGTCGCGGGGCGCACGGCCAGCCCGGCCAGGCTGACCGCCGCGGTCACGATCACCAGCAGGTACGGGAGCCAGCCCCGGCGCGTCATTGGTGACCGGCCCGGCTCGGGGCGACCGACGCGTACGCGGCCAGCACGTCCGCGACCGTGCCCGCCTCGGTGGGCCACGTCGCCGCCCGGACCGGCCCGCGCGCGGCCAGCTCGGCCCGCCCGGAGGGGTCGGCGAGCAGCTCGCGGACGGCCGTGTCCAGGGCGTCGACGGTGCCGGGCGCGATCCACCGGGCCGCGTCGCCGACCAGATCGGGCAGCCCGCCGACCTCGGTGGCGACCAGCGGCACCCCGGCCGCGAGCGCCTCCTGGGCGAAGAGCTGCCGCGCCTCCCAGTCGCTGGTGATGACGGCGAGGTCGGCGCCGGCCAGCAGGTCCGGCACGTCGGTGCGGTGCCCGAGCAGGTGGACCGGCACGTGCAGCTCGGAGATGCGCTGCGCCAGCGGCATGTAGCTGGGCCCGGACCCGGCGATCACGGTCACCGGCGCGGGAGCCAGCCCGCGCCACCGGACGGCCGCCTCGAGCAGCACGTCGTAGCGCTTCTGCGGGTGCAGGCGGCCCACCGACAAGATCAGCGGGGTGTCGGGTGCCAGGCGGAACTCGGCGCGGACCTTGGCCCGGCTGCGCTTCGGCCCGGCGATCTGCGGGCTGGCGACCTCGGACAGCCGGGCCCGCTTGGCGCCGAGCGCCTCGGCCCGGGTCACCAGGTCGGCGGAGGCGCCCAGGGTCAGCGCGGCGGAGCGGGCCACGATCCGCTCGACGAGGGCGGCGGCCCCGGCGCGCAGGCCCTTGGCCAGCACGGCGTTGTGCCACGTGACCACGAGCGGCGCGGCCGGGCGGGCGAGCGCGGCCACGAACCCGGCGCGCAGCCCGTGGGCGTGGACCACGTCGAGGGGGTGGGCGGCGAGGGCGCGGCGGAGCGTACGGATGGCGCCCGAGTCCTGCGGTCCCGGGCTCGCCGGGATCTCCACCGCGACGAACGCGGCCCCCGCGGCGGTGAACCCGAACTGCTGCTCGGTGGCGGCGGGACCGCAGACCAGCACCCGGCAGCCCGCGGCGCTCAGCCCCCGCACCAGCGACCGGACGTGCTGGCCGACTCCGCCGGTGCTCGAGCCCAGCACCAGCGCCACCGCGCCGGACCAGGCCGCCTGCGCTGCGTCGCTCACGTACGAAACCTCCCGGAGACCTTCGAGACCAGCGGCCGCAGATCGCGGCGCGCGAGCGGGTAGACCACCGCGACGAAGACAGCCGCGACCACGACTCCGCCCAGCATCCCCTGCAGCAGGCTCACACCGATGCCCGGGGTGCGGTCCAGCGCGGCGGCGAGCCCGCGCACCACGGCCCAGCCGGCGAGGCCGGAGACGACCGCGGCCACGATACCCACGGACGCCGTGCGCGGCAGCCCGCTCAGGGCGTGCGGACCCGCTTTCCGGCGTACGGCCACCGCCAGCAACACCCCGAGCACGCTCATCCCGATCGCGTTCGCCGCCCCGAGCCCCGCCACCTGCCGCTGCGCGCTGACCAGGGCCGAGAGCACCACCGCCGCGACGGCCGCCACGCCCCAGCCCGCCGCCGTGGCCCCCGCCGCCGCCACTGTGGCCCCGCGGGCGTAGAGGGCGCGGGACAGCAGGGCGAAGAGGGCGTACCCGAGCAGTCCCGGGGCGAAGCCGACGATGCCGGGAGCCATGCCGGGGGCACCGACGATGACCGCCGCCGGACCCGCGAGCGCGGCGAGGGCAGCCGCCCCGAGACAAGCCAGAAGAGTGATCGAGCGGGCGGCTGTTGTCAGCTGCGTCGCGTACGTCTGCTCGTCACCTTGCTCGGCGGCCGCCGCCAGCCGGGGGTAGACCGCGGTCGCGAGCGGCACGGCGAGCACCGCCCACGGCAGCAGGAAGACCGTCTGCGCGTACGTGTAGAGGGCGAGCGGCCCGGCGACGGCCAGCGCCATCACGACCACCACCATGACCTGCTGCGATCCGACGGTGACCGCCCCGGCCCAGCCCAGCCGCAGCGCACGCCGCCCCTCGTCGCCGGGGAAGCCGTAGGCCGGGCGCCACCGCAGCCGCAGCCGGCTCAGCGGGATGAGCAGGCACAACGCGAGCACCACCACGCCGGCCGTCGTGCCCGCGGAGAGGATCAGCTCGCCGGTGCGGCTCAACCCCGCGAGGTCGCTGCGGGCGCCGTCGACGGCGGCATAGCTCAGGTACGCGGCCATCACCGTCACACTGGACAGCAACGGCGCCAGCACCGGCCACGCGAACCGGTGGTGGGCCTGCAGCACACCGGTGAGCACGATCCCGATGCCGTAGAGCGGCAGCTGCGGCGCGAAGACCCGCAGCATCCGGGCGGCGACCGCCTGCTGGTCCGGCGGCACGTCGAAGAGCCCGGCGATCGGGCCCGCGAGCAGCGCGACCAGCCCCGCGAGCGGCACCATGAGCGTGAGCACCCAGGTCAGCAGGGCCGAGGCGATGGCGCCGACGCGCTGCTTGTCGCCCTGGGCCACCGCGCCGGCCAGCAGCGGCACCACGAGCCCGGCGAGGGCGCCGCCCGCCACGAGCTCGAAGACGATGTTCGGGATGGTGTTGGCGGCGTTGTAGATGTTGGCGAGGGCGCCGTCGCCGACCGTGCGGGCGACGACGAAGGTACGCCCGAAGCCCGCCAGCCGCGCGAGAACCGTCAGCCCGGTGATGAGCGCCGCCGCGCCGGCCAGGCCGGCTGCGCGATGCGCTGCGTTCGCGACCGGCTGCTCGGCGGGCGTCGGGGCCGGCGTTGTCACGGGGCCGGGCGGCGGCCCAGCGCGTCGGCGGCGCGCAACCACGGCGTGTCCTGGATGACCTGGGTGAAGCTGACCTTCTCGCTGGCCGCGGTCAGCCCGGCGAGCACGGTCAGCGCGAGCGCCCGCCCCGCCGGTCCCGTCTTCGCGGCGAGCGCCACCCCGAGCAGCGCCCCGAGGGCGTTCGCCCCGGCGTCCCCGAGCATGACCTCCTCGCCCAGGTCGGCCTTGACCAGCCCCGCGCCCGCCCCGAGCGTCCCGGCGGTCATCGCGCCGCCCCGGCCCGCCACGAGCGGCACCCCGATGACCGTGGCCGCCTTGATCGCCCGCCCGGGCCGGAGGTCGAGCAGGTTGAGCAGGTTGGCCGTGCCGGCGATGACACCGGCACCGAGCAGCACATCCGTGGCCCGGGCGAGCTTGCCGGAGTCCTGCCGGCGCTTGTGCCCGCGCACGCCCCGGTCCCCCGCCAGCAGCGCCGACGCCACCAGGCTCGCGGCGCCCACCCCGGCGATCTTGACGAGCCCGCTGGTGACCCGCCCCTCCTTCAGCGCCCCGAGGTGCCCCCGGAAGCCCTTGGCCGCCTTCTGCTCGGGCCGGTTGCCCACGATGTCGTCGTAGAACCCGACCGCCCCGCTCGCGGCGCCCGCCGTCACCACCGCGGCCGCCGCCGCGAGACTCGGCGCCCCGGCGACCGCCCCGATCGTGGCCCCGGCCGCCATCGCGGGTCCCCCGGCGAGCGTCACCGTCCGCCCATGGAAATTGGTCCGCTCCAGCCGCCCGGCCCGCGGATCCGCCCGGATCCACCCCAGCGCAGCCCGCGCGGCAAGCGCCCCGATCCCGGACGACGTCCCCCTGCCGGCCATCGCGTACCCCCTGTCGAGCCACACCCACGGCGACCGACCGCCGAGTCTAGGCGGTCCGCGCCGCCGTCCCCCGCGCGGCGTGCCCGCCGTCCCCCGCCCGGCTGGCCCGCTGATCGCACGGCGTGTCCGCCGATCTGAAAGAGCCTTGCAGGTTTTCCGCCGCCCGTCCTAGGATCTGAAAGAGCCTTTCAGATCGGAGTGCCGCCGTGCAGGAACGCCGCCCCCAGCTCACCGACCCCGCCGTCGTCGACGCGCTCGCCCACCCGGTCCGCCTCGACGTCCTCGGCTACCTCATGTCGTCCGGGCCCGCCACGGCGTCGGCCTGCGCGCGAGCCGTCGGGGACACGCCGTCGAACTGCAGTTATCACCTGCGGGTGCTCGCGGCCCACGGCCTCGTCGAGCCGGACGACTCCGGCGACGGCCGGTCGCGGCCGTGGCGCGCCACCATCACCGGCTTCACCGCCGGCCCCGAGGAGGGCGCCAACCCCGTCCTCGCCGCCGCCGTGGAGCTGGACCACCACCTCGCCCGCGAGTACCTGCGCCGCCAGCCGTCCCTGCCCGAGCGCTGGCGCGACGTGGACTCGCACGCGAGCCTGGGTCTGACCCTGTCCCCGGACGAGCTCGCCGACGTGCTGCGCCGCATCGACGCCGTGGTGCGCCCCTACCTCGCGGCCACCCGCACCGACGCGCCCGCGGACGCCGAGCACGTCCACCTCTCGCTCATGGCCTTCCCCCGGCCGGGATTCGGGCCGCAGTGACCGCCCTGGCGCCGCCGCGCGCCGGCTCGGCGCTGGCCGTGCCCGCCTTCCGCCGGCTCTGGATCGCCGGGCTGGTGTCCGACGCCGGCGACTGGCTCTTGTTCATCGCCCTGCCGCTGGTCGTGCTCGACCTGACCGGCTCGGCCCTGGGCACCTCGTTCGCCTTCCTGCTCGAACTGGCGCCGCCCGTCCTGCTCGCCCCGATCGCGGGCCGCCTCGCCGACCGCCTCCCGCGCCGGCGGATCATGCTCGTCGCGATCCTCGCCCAGGCCGGCTCACTGCTGCCGCTGCTCGCCGTGCACGACCGGGCCGACCTGCCGCTGCTCTACGGCGTGATCGTGGCGCACGCGACCTTCGCCGCGTTCTTCGAGCCCGCCAAGAACGCGATGCTGCCCGGGCTCGTCGGCCCCGATCGCGCCGTCTCCGCGAACGCCCTCGTCGGACTCAACAACGACCTGGGACGCATCGTGGGCGGCCCGCTCGGCGGCGTGCTCCTCGCCGTGGCCGGACTGGGCGGCGTCGTCCTGGCGGACATCGCCACCTACGTGATCGCCGCCGCCCTCGTCGCCACCCTGCCCTGGTCAGGCGGCATCCGGGCGGACGGCGGCCGGGCGACCGAACCGGCCCGTGCTCCCCGCGGCGGCCTGCTCGGCGTGCTGGCCGATCCGGCAAGCCGCGCCCCGATCGCGGTGGCCTTCGTCGCGTCGGTCGCGCAGGGCCTGTTCGTACTGCTCTTCGTCTTCTTCGTCACCGACGTGCTCGGCGGCGCCGCAGCCGACGTGGGCGTGCTCCGCGGCGTCCAGGCCATCGGCGCCATCGCCGCCGGCCTCGTCCTCGGCCTGCTCGGCGCCCGCCTCGACATCCGGCGGCTGACCGTCGCCGGCTGCGTGGTCTTCACCCTTCTCACCGCGCTGACGTGGAACCTGTCGTTCGTCACGCACACGGTCGCGGTCTACGGAGTGCTGTTCGCCGTCATGGGCGCGCCGGGAGTCCTGATGGGCGCCGGACTGACCAGCCTGCTGCAACGGGCGTCGGGCGACCATCGGCGCGGCAGTGCCTTCGCCGCCTTCGGTCTCGCCCAGGCGGCCGGACAGGTGCTCGGCCTGCTCGCCGCCGGAGCCCTGCAGGGCGCCGCCGGCACGCTGCCGCTGCTCGAGGTGCAGGCGGGCGCCTACGCCGTCGCCGCACTGCTCGCACTGGTTCTGCTCCGCGCCGGCCGGTGAAGTCGGCGGGGCCGGGCGGCAGCGCCGGCCGCCAGGTCGCCCGGCCGGCTCGGGAACCGGGGCGGCAGCGCCCGCCGCCGGGTCAGCCGGCGGTCTTGGGGACCTGGGAGGTGGCGCCCGCGGAGAGGCCGTACTGGCCGACCTTGCCCGCGACGACCCGCTCGACCGCGGTCAGGGCGGTGGTGAGCTGGCCCTGGGCGGTGCTGGCGTTGTCGACCGTGGAGATGTCCTTGACCAGGGTCGGGTCGTTGCGGATCTCGGAGACGAGGTTGCCGTCGCCGATGCCGTTGCCCGCCACCACGACCGGGTGGCTGGTGTGGAACTGGTCGGTCAGCTTGACCGCGTTCTGATTCTTGCGGGCGGCGTCCTGGTCGATCGGCGGGAGGCCCGAGATGACCACGGTCGCGTCGGCGGCGCCGGTGATGTTGTCGGAGACCGAGATGTAGCCGGGCTCGGTGTAGGCGGTCAGCACCGAGGTCAGGTCGGCCTCGGTGACCGGGACGGGCTTGCTGAGCAGGGCGACGGCCAGCAGCGCGCTCGAGGTCTCGACGCCGTCGCTGTTGAGCGGGAGGCCCTCGACCGGCACGGTGGGCTGGGATGCCTTCTCGGCCAGCTCGAGCAGCTCGTAGACGTTGGCGGGGTCGAAGAACTTGTCCTCGATCGTGACCTGGCCGGTGATCGTGGCGCCGGCGACCTTGAGCATGGCGACCACGCCGTCGGTGTAGTCCTTGCCGCTGGGCAGGGTGACGACCGCGAGGCGGCGGCCGGTGAGCTTGCCGTTGAGCAGTGCCGGGGCCAGCTCGGTGACGTAGTCCTGGCTGCGGTTGAGCTCGTCCTGGTACTGGTTGGCCTGGGCGCGGTAGTTGCTGTTGTCCTTGCTCAGCGCGTCGACCCGGTCCTTGAGGGTGTCGGCCACCGGGCCGTTGAGCGCGGCGGTGCCGACCACCAGACCGATGGCGAGGGCGAGGAAGACCGCGGTGAGGGACACCACGTGGTACCGGAAGTTGATCACGCCAATGCCTCTTGGTCCAAATCGCGGGTCAGAAGAGCTGTCCTAACTGGAAGACCAGATTGTCCCACCACTCGGACACCACGGAGAGATAGGCCCGGCCGATGGTCGAGACGGCCACCGCGGAGGCGAGCGCCGCGATCGCCGAGAGCACCAGCAGCACCAGCGAGGACGAGGAGATGTTCTGCTTGTAGAGCCGGCTCACGCCCTTGGCGTCGACCAGCTTGCCGCCGACCTTGAGCCGGGTGAGGAAGGTGGAGGCCATGCCGCCGCGGCCCTTGTCGAGGAACTCGACCAGGTTGGCGTGGGTGCCGACGGCCACGATCATCGAGGCGCCCTTGTCGTCGGCCAGCAGCATCGCGAGGTCCTCGCTGGTGGCGGCGGCCGGGAAGGTGGTCGCCTCGACGCCGAGGCCGTGCACGCGGCTCAGGCCCGGGGCGCGCCCGTCGGGATAGGCGTGCACGATGACCTCGGCCCCGCAGCGCAGCACGTCGTCGGTGACCGAGTCCATGTCCCCGATGATCATGTCGGGGGTGTAGCCGGACTCCACGAGCGCGTCCGCGCCGCCGTCCACGCCGATGAGCACCGGTTTGAACTCGCGGATGTAGGGCCGCAGCACGTCGAGGTCGGCCTTGTAGTCGTAGCCGCGCACCACGATCAGCGCGTGCCGCCCGGCGATGCGCGTGGCCACGTCGGGCACGCCGACGCCGTCGAGCAGCAGCTCGCGCTCCTGCTTGAGGTATTCCATGGTGTTCGCCGCGAACGCCTCGAGCTGCACCGACAGGCCCTCGCGGGCATCGGCCATGGACTGGGCGACGCTCTCGGCGTCCTGCCGGATGCCGGTGGCGACGGGCTCGCCGTCGAGCAGCACGGTGTCGTTGTCGATGCTGACCAGGGCGCCCTCGCTGAGCCCGTCGAAGACCTCCTCGCCGAGGTCGTCGATCAGCACGATGCCGGCCTGGATCAGCACCTCGGGGCCGAGGTTGGGGTAGCGCCCGGAGATGGACGGCTTGGCGTTGAGCACCGCCGCGACGCCGACGGCCACCAGCGAGTCGGCGGCCACCCGGTCGATGTCGACGTGGTCGATGACGGCGATGTCACCCGGCCGCAAGCGCCCGACCAGCCGCTTGGTGCGGCGGTCGAGGCGGGCGGTGCCGGACAGGCCCCCTGGTTCGGCGGTGCGGGTCCGGCGCAAGGTGGGAAGTCGCATCCCGGCCATCCTGACACGACGGGTCGAGCGCTTCGCACGCGACATGCACAAGGTCACCCCCGAAAGGGGCAAATCTCGTGAATGCCCCGCTATCCCCGTGGCGGGGTGACTCAGCGTCAGCCCCGCTTCTCCCTGTCGGCCACCGCGAGCAGCTCCTCGGCGTGCGCGATGCCCAGATCCGAGTCGGGCAGACCGGCGAGCATGCGCGCCAGCTCCCGGGCCCGATCGGTCTCCTCCACGATCTTCACCCCGCTGGTGGTGATCGCGCCACCGGTGTCCTTGGCCACGACCAGGTGCCGGTCGGCGAACGCGGCCACCTGCGGCAGGTGGGTCACGACCAGCACCTGATGGGTACGCGCCAGCCGCGCCAGCCGCCGCCCGATCTCCACCGCCGCCTGGCCGCCCACGCCCGCGTCGACCTCGTCGAAGACCAGGGTCGGCGGGCCGCCGGCGCCGGCGAAGACGACCTCGATGGCCAGCATGACCCGGGACAGCTCGCCGCCGGACGCGCCCTTCTGCAGCGGCAGCGCGGGGGCGCCGGGGTGCGCGATCAGCCGGATCTCGATCTCGTCGGCGCCGTCCGGGCCCACCGCCAGGTCGTCGATCGCCGGCTCGTCGCGGCCCGCCGTGCGCGGCAGCACCACGATCTCCACCCGCGCGTGCGGCATCGCCAGCCCGGCCAGCTCGACGCTCACCTCGTCGCCGAACCGCGAAGCCGCCTCGGTGCGGGCCGCGGTCAGCCGCCCGGCCAGCTCGGCGACCTGCGCCGCCAGCCGCAGCCGCTCCTTGTCGAGCTCGTCGAGCAGCTCGTCGGAGGTGTCCAGCGCCGCCAGCCGGGTGCGGGCGTGCTCGGCCCACGCGATGACGCCCTCGACGTCGTCGGCGTATTTCCGGGTGAGCGCGCGCAGCGCCGCCCGCCGCTCGTAGATCGCCTCCAGCCGGGCCGGGTCCGCGTCGAGCGTGCCCAGATAGGCCGACAGCTCCGAGGCGACGTCGCCGACCAGGGTCGCGGCCTCCTCGACCCGGGCGGCCAGCTCGCCGAGCGCGGGGTCGACCCCGGCCTGCGCCTCGAGCGTGCGCCGCGCGGTGCCGATCAGCCCGGTCGCGTCCGGGGTCTCGTCGGTCGCCTCGACCCCGCCCGCGAGGGCCTGGGCCGCCAGCGCCGCCGCCGTGCGCAGACCCTCGGCGTGCTCCAGCCGCTGCACCTCGGCCTTGAGGTCGTCGTCCTCGCCGGGCTGCGGGTCGACCCGGCTGATCTCGTCGAGGCCGAGCTTGAGCAGGTCGGCCTCCTGGCTGCGCTCGCGGGCATTGCGCCGCCGGTCGGCCAGGTCGTCGACCACGGCCCGCCACTGCGCATAGGCCTGGCGATAGCTCTCCAGCAGCTTCTCGTGCTCCGGCCCGGCATAGCGGTCGAGCTGACCGCGCTGCTCGGCCGGCCGCAAAATGCGCAGCTGGTCCTGCTGCCCGTGCACGGCCACCAGGTGCTCGCCGACCTCGCCGAGCATCGCGACGGGCATGCTGCGCCCGCCGACGTGCGCCCGCGAGCGGCCCTCGATGGTCACCGTGCGGCTGAGCAGCACCGACCCGTCGTCGTCGAGCTCACCGCCGGCGTCGGTGATGCGCGTCTGCAGCGCGTCGGCGCCGTCGAGTGTCAGCCGGCCCTCGACCATCGCGCGGCCCGGGTCGGAGCGCACCCGCCCGGCGTCGGCCCGGCCGCCGAACAGCAGGCCCAGCCCGGTCACCACCATCGTCTTGCCCGCGCCCGTCTCCCCGGTGATCGCGTTCATGCCCGCGGTGAGCCGCAGCGTCGTGTCGTCGATGACGCCGAGCCCGGTGATGCGAAGTTCCTCCAGCACAGGGCAGACAGTATCGGTGCCGACCGACAATTGCCCACCGGGCAGGTCAGCGGCGGCCGCCGCGCCAGCCCTCGACCGGCAGGTGGAACTTCGCGACGAGGGTGTCGGTGAAGGGCCGGGGCGCGAGCCTGACCAGGCGGACGGGGAGGTCTCCGCGTTGGACGGTGACCTGGGCGCCCGGGGGCAGGTCCCAGGTGCGCCGCCCGTCGCAGCACATGGTGGCGAAAGAGGTGTAGGGATCCACCGTCAGGACGAAGGTGGAGGTCGGCGCGGTGACGATGGGCTTGCTGAAGAGGGCGTGGGCGCTGATCGGGACCAGCAGCAGCGCCTCGACCTCGGGCCATACGACCGGGCCGCCGGCTGAGAAGGCGTACGCGGTCGAGCCGGTCGGTGTGGCGCACACGACACCGTCGCAGCCGTAGCGGGACAGCGGCCGGCCGTCGACGTCGACGAGCAGCTCGAGCATCTGGGCGCGCTGGCCCTTCTCGACGCTGACCTCGTTGAGCGCCCAGGACTCGGCGATGAGCCGGCCGTCGTACTCCGCGCGCACGTCGAGGGTGAGCCGCTCGTCCACCGTGTAGTCGCCGGCGACGATGTCCTTGACGGTCTGGTCGATGGTGTGCAGCTCGACCTCGGCCAGGAAGCCGACCTTGCCCAGGTTGATGCCGAGCAGCGGCGCCTTGACCGGCCGGGCCAGCTCCGCCGCGCGCAGGAACGTGCCGTCGCCGCCGAGCGCGAAGACGATCTCGACGCCGTCGGCCGCGTCGGGACCGTCCACCGGGGTCACGCCGGGCGGCAGCTCGAGATCGTCGACCTCCTCGGCGACGACCCGCACCTCGAAGCCGTTGGCGACGAGGTCCTGCGCGACCGTCTGCGCGTGCTGCGTGCTCTGCCGGCGCCCGGTGTGGGTGACCAGCAACGCCGAGCGGCTCATCGGACGCCCTCCCGGACCAACACCAACTGTGCCAAGCGCGTCACACGTCCTCCAAAGGGGGCGAAACCGGTGCGCCAGAAGCTACCTCGCCCGACGGCCCCGCGGCGACCACCGCGTGCACCCGGTCGGCGTCGACCGGCGGCGCGTCCCGGCGGAACCACAGGAAGAACTCCACGTTGCCGCTGGGCCCCGGCAACGGCGACGCCGCGACGGCCGCCACGCCCAGCCCGAGAGTGGCCCCGGTTGCCGCCACGTCGAGCACCGCGGAGGCCCGCAGCTCCGGGTCGCGGACCACGCCCCCGGCACCGACCCGCTCCTTGCCCACCTCGAACTGCGGCTTGACCATCAGCGCCAGATCCCCGTCCGGCGCCGTGCACGCGGCCAGCGCGGGCAGCACGAGCCGCAGGGAGATGAACGACAGGTCGGCCACGGTGAGGTCCACCGCGCCGTCGAGCATCTCCGGCGTCAGCGTGCGCACGTTGGTGCGTTCCATGACGACGACCCGATCATCGGTACGGATCGGCCACGCCAGCTGTCCGTAACCCACGTCCACGGCATACACCGTCGCCGCCCCCGCGCGCAGCAGCACGTCGGTGAACCCGCCGGTCGAGGCGCCCGCGTCGAGGCAGCGCCGCCCGGCCACGCCGAGCCGCGGGAACCGGGCCAGGGCGCCGGCGAGCTTGTGGGCGCCCCGCGAGACGTACTCGTCGGCGGGGTCCTCGCCCGTCACCACCACCGGGTCGGCCGGGTCGATCATCGTGGCGACCTTGGCCGCCACGCTCCCGCGCACCTGCACCCGCCCGGCGGCCACCAGCGCGGCGGCCTGCTCCCGGGACCGGGCCAGCTTGCGGCGCACCAGCTCCGCGTCCAGTCGCGCCCGCCGGGCCATCAGAGAACCTTTTCCGAGGTACGCACTATCACCGGTCGATGCTAGCCAGCGTCTCCTGGAGCACCTGGTGCGCGGCCTCGTACTCGGCGATCTGCTCGCCCGGCGCCAGCGTGGCCGCGTTGGCCAGCGACCGCAGCACCGCGTCGACGGCCGGGTGCCCGGTCGACTCGGACCCGTCCAGGATCCCCGGCGTCACCTCGGCCCGCGCGGGCGCGGCGGCGGACACCCCGGGCGGCGGACCGGGCCGGAAGCCACCGGGCGGCGGACCCGGGCGAAAACCGCCGGGAGGCGGGCCGGGACGAGGCCCGGGCTGCGGATAGCTCACAGGGTCCCCTCCGGGAGGTCGAGCGGCGGCACGGCCTTCTTGGCCACCCGCGTGCCGGGCGCCTTCTTCACGGGCGCGGTCCCGGCGGCCTTCGCGGTCTTCTTGGCCCGCGCGGGCGCCACGTCCGACGGCGTCACGTCCGGAATCGGCGCGATCGACGGCGGCAGCGCCGTCTTCTTCGCCGGAGCGGCCTTCTTCACCGCCTTCTTCGCCACGGTCTTCTTGACCGGCGCCGCCGGAGAGGCAACCTCGTCCTGACCCACCGGCGCGATCTTCGCCTGCTCGTCGATCGCCGCCGCCCCGTCCGGCCCGGCCTGCGCCGCCGCCAGCTCCCGCTCCAGGTCCTTGACCCGCGCGGTCAGGTCGGCGACCTCCTCGGCGGTGGCCAGGCCGACCCGCCCGAGCGCCCGGTCCACCTCGTAGCGCACCAGGTTGGTCAGCGCCTCCCGGTTCGACGCGCTCGCGGTCACCAGGTCCCCGACGAGACCCTGCAGCTGCCCGGCGGTCGCGCCACCCTTGGAGAGCAGCTCCCCGGCCACCTTCTGGGCTCGCTTGCGCGGCACCTCGGTCAGCCCGAGCGCCATTTCCAGATACGCCTGCCATGCGTTCTGCATCGTCCGCTCCCCAATCCGTCGGCGCGGCCCGTCACCCGCGCGCGATCACGATGTCGCTGGTGCCACGCTACCGGGCTTACCCCGCCCCGCAGCCGGGTACCGTCCTCCGAAGCAACCGGGTGTCGCGGATCGGCCCGCGGCCACGCAACGACGAAAGGGCGCTCATGGCCACCGTGGAGGAATGCCGCCAGGCACTGGACAAGCTCGCCGCGCGGCTGGACCGCAACGCCGAGACGCGGGGCAAGCTCGATCTGGACCGCACGCTGGCCTGCCGGGTGCCCGACCTGGAGACGGCCTTCCACGGGCGGCTCGAGGGCGGCCGCCTGGTGGACATCGCCGACGGCGACGACCCCAAGGCCAAGATCGCCCTGACCGCGGCCAGCGACGACCTGGTCGCGCTGACCTCCGGGCGTCTCGACGTCACCAAGGCGATCACCTCGGGCCAGGTGAAAGTGAAGGCGAATCCCTTCGATCTGCTCAAGCTGCGCAAGCTGCTCTGAGCGGAGAAATCAACATAGGGACGAGCGTCGGAAACGATTCCGGCCGTCCCGGTTAACCCGTCCGGGAAGGGTCACTCTTCCGGGAATCGCTTTGTCCGTACGGCCATTTACCGTCCGCCTCCGCTGTGCATAGCTTGTGATTTCCCCCCTTTTCGCTCACAAGCCGTGCATCGCGGAGGTGTCGGCACATCGTCACGCGCCTGCTGACCGGGCCCGCGCCCGGCAGCCTCCTCGTCCTCGCCGCCCTGCTCCTCGCCGCCGTCACGGCGGCCCGGGCGGCGCGGCGCCCCCTCGTGCCGCCGCGGAACCAGGCCGCCCTGTGGTTGCCGCACGTGCTGCTGGCCGTCCCGTTCGTGGCCGCCGGAGCCCCGTACGCCGTCTGGGTCCTGCCCCTGACCACCGCCGTCGTGGCGCTGGGCCTGACCGCGGTGCGCCGCACGACGATCACCCACCGGGCGGCCCGCGCGTACGGCGTGCCCGGCCCGGCGCTGGCCGTCCTGATCACGGGCACGGTGCTGCTGCATCTGGGCGGGCTGCTGGCCGTACGCCTGGTGGTCCTGCCCGACCCGCACGCCCCTTTCGCCGCGGCCTTCGGCGGTGACGCCCTCGAGGCCGCGTGGTCCGCGCTGATCCAGCCGGCCCTCGGCATCGCCCTGGTCGTCGTGCTCCTGCGCACCGGGAAGCTGCCGGGCCGGAGGGCCGCCGCCTGGGCCGCGCACGGCGAGCGCCTCGAACGCATCCACTCCGCCCGCCTCACCCTGCTGCTGGTCGCCGCGGTGGCGGTGCCGTTCCTGCTGCCTCTGGCCGGCGGCGGCAGCCCGGCGCTCACCCTCGGCCCGGTCGCCACCCCCGAGTACGGCAAGCTCGTCCTGCTCGCCGCCCTCGCCTTCGTGGTGGCGCGGGACGCGTTCCGGTTCCGGTCGGTCAGCTTCTCCGCGACCGTCCACACGCTGCGGCAGACCACCGGCGCCAGTACGTGGTCCCGGCTGCGCGCGATCTACCGGACGTGGCGCTTCGCGGGGCTCCCGCTCGGGCTCTTCGCGGTCGTCGCGGTGACCGCCGCCCTGCGCCGCGACTTCGGCACGCTGGTGCCCGCCGCGCTGCTCACGGCCGGGGTCACCTGGGCGGCCACCCGGCGCAACACCGAGCTGGACGCCCGGGGCGAGGGGCGGGCCGGGTTCACGCTGCGCTTGCTGCACGCGTACCGGCTGTTCACGCTGGTCGCCGTGGCCGGGATCGTCGCCGGGGCGGCCCTGTTCACCACCGACTACGTGGGCGAGCGCGGGCGGGTCTGGAACGACCCGTGGGTGTACCGCTGGGACGCGGCGTGCGCGCCGGCGGCCGTACCGGGGAACACCGAAGCCCCCGACGGGTGGGTGACGTGCCGCCGCGCGCTGGCGGCCGACGTGGAGAGCGAGCGCTCGCAGGTCGCGCGGTCTCTCGCCGCGCTGGCCGACGGCGGGTTGTGGGGCCGCGGGCTGGCCGACACCGCCTCCGCCGCGGTCACCGCCGGGCCGACCGACTTCGTCCTCGCCGTGGTCTGGAACAAGCTCGGCGGTCTTGTCGTCGCCGCCATCGGCCTGCTCGTCGCGCTGCTCGCCGCCGCCCTGGCCCGGGCCGGGGCGCCGCCGCCCGCGCCGGAGAACCCGTCGGTGCTGAGCCTCTTCGCGGCGGGGCTCGGCACGATGCTGGCCGGGCAGTTCCTGGTCGTACTGGCCGCCACGGCCGGGCTGGTGCCGCACACCGGCATCCCGGCGCCGCTGCTGTCGCGCGGCGGCCAGTCCACTCTCGCCTTGGTGCTCGGCGTCGTGCTGGTCATCGCCTGCGCCCGCGCCGCGCACCGGGACACCGATCCGGCCCCCGGCCATCCGGTACGCCCCCCGAGCGCCGCGATCCCCCTCGCGCTCGTGCTGCTCATGGTCGCCGGGGCCGTCCTGCGCCCCTATCCCGCTCCGCGTCTCGGCAGTCTGCGCGCGCCGACGTCGTACGGCGAACAGCGTCCCGCCTGCGCCGGGCGTACGGCCGACACCGCCGGTCTCACGTCCCCGCAGCCCGACCCGGAAGCCTGCTCCACCGACCGGATCGCGCTCAACCGCACCCGCGTCGAGCTGCGCCTGCGCGGGCGCCCCGGCTTCGACTTCGTGCGCACCGACGGCACGTGGCGGCCGGCGCGCGACGCGGAGCTGCACGGGCTCACCGCGGAGGATCTGACCGGCCTCATCCGTACGGGCACCGGCCCCGCCGGCATCCTGGAGAGCTCCTACCCCGCCGTGCTGCACGGCAGCGCCGGAACCACGCTCGGCCGGCGCCTGCTGCCCGTCCCCGCCGGCGGCTGGAGCGACGGCGTGCTCGACGTGACCCTCGACGCCCGCCTGCAGCACATCGCCGCCCGGGCCCTGGAGGGCAGCTCCGGCCGCGCCGCGATCGTCGTGCTGGACGCGAGCACCGGCGACGTGCTGGCCGCCGCCGGGGCCGACCGGGCCCCGGCCCGCGCCCGGCCCGGTGACGACGAGCGCATCCGCGAGTTCACCCGCCGGCACTTCCGGTACGTCCGGCCGCACCGCACCGACGACAGCGCCGACCCGGGCTGCCCCCGCCGGTCCCGGGGCAGCACCGCCCCCGCGGACTGCTGGCGCTGGTCCCTGACCCGCCCCGCGACCGTCCCCGTCCGCAACCTCACCAACGACGGGCTGGGCCGCCGCTTCCCGCTCGGCACGGCGGAGGACGTGCTGCCCGCCGGCACCGACTGGAGCTGCCGGGAGCCCGATCCGGCCACGACCGGGCGCCTCGCCGGCACCAAGGGCGGCTGCCGCGCCGAGGGCGTCGCCCGGGCCACCCCGCTGACCGTGGCCGCGGCCGCCGCCACGCACGCCACCGGCGGCACCACCGTCCATCCGCGGCTGGTCGTCGCGGTCACCGACCCGGTCACGCACGAGCGGATCACCACCGGCGGCCGGCGCGCGGTGAGCCGGACGAGCGGCGAGCGCACATGGTCGGGCGGCACCGGCGACGTGAGCTGGCGGGCCGGGTTCCGCGGGCCGGTCGCGTACGCGGTGGTGGCCGAGGCCGGCGAGGCCCGGGCACGCGAGCTGACCACGACCATCGTCGAGGCGATCGGAGCGAGCACATGAGCGAACCGGACTCCCGTTTCGAGCGCCGGGTCGCCGACGCCTTCCGGGCCGAGGTCGACCGCTACTGCGTGACGGCCAACGCCACCGGTCTGCACGCCGCGCGGCTGCGGCTGCACGTGACCGTGACGACGTGGCCGTCGCTGGGCACCGGAACGCGGCGCCGGATCTTCCAGACGCTGGTCCGCAACCTCGACGCGCAGCTGCCCGCCGCCCGCGTCGACAACGTCCACTTCGACGAGGACGCCGGCCTCCCCGAGCCGGGTCACCGCTTCGTGTTCCGCCCGCCGGCCGTCCCGCTGCAGCCCCGGCCGGTCGCCGCGACCCGCCCCTACGAGAAGCCGGCGCCACCCCTCTTCGCCCGGCTCACGCTCCGCTACGGCACGGGCTTCGACTGGCGCTGTCACCTCGGCGCGCAGCCCGGCTGGGTGCCGCTGGGCCGCTGGAGCGTGCGGGGCGAGCGGCCCACCGGCTTCCGCCTGCCCGCCTACGCCACCTTCGTCCCGCGTGGCCAGCTGGTCGTGCTGCGCCGCCACGGCCGCACGCTCGAGTTCGCCCGCACCTCCGCCCGCCCCGGCTACGTGGTGCGCCTCGACGGCGTGCCGCTGCGCGACGACGGCAGCCCCACCGTGGCGGGACCGGCCGGACAGCTCGAGTACGTGGACGGCTCCCGGTCGTCCACGGTCATCGACTACCACATCGCATGGGAGCAGGAGCACACCGTTGGCTGAGCACGATGACGACCTCGTCGTCGACCTGAGCGGGCCGCAGTGGCAGGCCCTGCTGACCGTGGCGCCGCCCGGGCACGAGCCGCCCAAGACCGTCGACTTCGACGTCCCGCCGACCGGCGGCGGGCAGGAGCTGCGCCGGATCGGGACGCAGGTCGTGTTCACCACCGCGCGCAACGAGCGCTCCGGCTGGCCCGCGTGGCACGTGAAGATCTACACCTGCGCGAGCCTGGGCGACGCGGAGACGCTGCGGCAGTACCTCAACGCGCAGGCCTCGGCGCTGCAGCGGGCCAACACCTATCTGCCCGGCGCGGCCCGGCGCACCCCGATCGAGCCGCCCTGGGCGGTCGTCCCGGTGCAGGTGGTGCGGGGCGACGGGCGGCTCGAGCAGCTGTCCGGCGCGGTGACCACCCGGCTGGGCGTACCGTCGGACCAGATCGTCGCCCAGCTGGAGAGCCGCCTGCCGCGGTGGATCGGCGGGGCCCGGCCCGACCTGGTCCTGCTCGCGGTCTCGCCGCAGATCGAGGCGCTGCCGTGGGAGCCGCTGCGGCACTGGCCCGGCACCGAGCACCTGGCCGACTTCGCGCAGCTCGCCGCGGGCATCGACCAGCTGCACCAGCTGCGCTGGGCGCACTGCGACATCAAGCCGGAAAACGTCTGCTGGTGCGCGCACCAGGACGGCAGCGGCTACGTGCTGATCGACACCGACGCCGCCACCCAGGCCGATCCGCCGCCGCGGGCACTGCGCGGCACCGCCCTCTACGAATACACCGGGCTGCGCGCGCTGCGCCTCGACGACCCCGAGGGCCTGCGCCACCTGACGCCCGGGCTGCTCTACGCCCAGGACCGGTTCGGCTTCCTCACCGTCGTGCTCAGCGCGCTCGCCGGCCGGCACTGGGTCGACCACACCCTGCTCGGGCCCGACCCGGACGACCCGTCGCGGCGCGTCGCCGACAGCGCGGAGGCCGTCCGCCACGCGCTGCGGGCGCACTGGCCGGACCCGCGCTGGGCGCCGCTGGCCGACGCGCTCGCGCACCCGTTCGGGCCCGACGGGCGGATCGCGCTGGAGGCGCCGGGTCCGTGGGCGGAGACCTGGCTTTCCGGTGTACGCGACGCCGAGCGCCGCTGCGCGGACGGCGACCCCGGCGACGGGCCGTGGCCCGACGAGAGCCTCGTGCACACGTTCGCCCGCGACCTCGAGCGCATTCGCGACCACGCGTTGCGGGGCCCGGCGACCCGCCCCGAGCGCGTGCACCTGGCCTACCGGGCGATCGGCGAGGCGGCTCAGGAGATCGCCCTGCGCCGCGCCGCCCTCTGGATGTCGGTGTCGGGCCTCGGCATCGTCCTCGCGGCGCTCGTCCTGGCCGCCGCCGCCTTCGTGATCGGGGAGTGACATGTTCAGCTCATGGCGACGCCGCCTGCGGCACCGGGTCAGCGCCGGCTGCGGGGATCCGGCGGCCCGGTTCGCCCCGTACGGGCACACCTTCGGCGAGTGGCTCGACACCGGCGCCGGCAGCGGCCGCCCCGACTACGCGGAGGTGGAGTCGGCCGTCGCGGAGTACCTCGGCAGTGCGGCGAAGGTGGGGCAGCGCCTCGGGGCGCGTACGGGCGTGGTCCTCGGCGTGGCCGGTGCGGCCGTGACCGTCCTCGCGGTGTGGGGTCTCTCCTGATGGGCCGGGGCAGACCGCCCGTGCCGCCGCCCGGTGACCCGGCCGAGCGCTTCGGCACCTCGTGCCCGGTGTGCCGGCAGCCGCTGGGCCGCACCCCGCCGCGGGTCGACCAGGAGACCGGCCGCTTCTGCTCGCCGCCGTCCTTCCGGCTCGAGGTCGGCGCCCCGGACGGCACCAGCGCGCTGCCGTGGCGGGTCACCATGCTGGCCGGCAACTATCCGGCGGCGCTGTCCACCGAGCCGCCGTTTCTGGAGCACGAGGTCGACTACACCTATCTGCTCTGCGGCGGCGGGCACATCTTCCCCGACTCGGCCCCGGTGTTCCATCCCGGCGACACCGGCGCCGGGCGGCAGCACATCGACGAGTGGAACATGGTCGCCGCGATGGGCGCGCCCGCGAGCGGCAAGACCTATCTGCTCGTACGGATGCTCAAGCAGAGCCTCGACAACCTCGACGACTGGGGATCGGGGTCCGCGGCGCACCGCATCCGGCTGCGCAAGCTGAGCCCGCTGGAGGAGCTGCCGCTGAGCCGGCGCATCGCCCGCTACAACGAGACCCGGCGCACCGGCGAGGCGATCAAGCCCACGGGCATGGACCGGCAGGCCACCCCGGCCGGCATCCTGGACGACCAGCTGCGCGACGCGCTCGGGGCGATCAAGGAGCTGATCCGGCGTACGGTCCTCGACGGCGAGCGGCAGGCCCGGCAGTGGGGCCGCGGGTTCCGGCAGCCGCTGGTCCTGCGCACCGACAGCGGCGGCCGGCGGACCTGGACCGGGGTCGCCGACCTGCCCGGCGAGCTCTTCCAGGAGAACAGCACCACCCGCCGCGAGGCCGGGATGCTGCGCTCCTTCGACACCCTGGTGTGGGTCGTCGACCCGGCCGTGGCCGCGGACGCCACCGGCTGGCTGGGCAGCGACTCGGCCAGCGAGGAGCGGATGCTGCTGGACGGCAGCCTGCGCCCGGGCACCGTGGACGCGTACGGCGCCGAGATCGTCCGCGGCAACCGCGAGACCATCCAGGACGACATCGGCCAGGAGATCACCATGGTCGACGGGCTCTTCGCCGTCGATCAGGGCCGCCCGCTGCAGGTCATGATCGCCGTCACCAAGTGCGACCTGATCCACTCCGCGCTGGAGAAGCAGGGCTGGAGCCTGACCCGGATCGGCCGCCCCGGCGTGGTGCTGCGCGGCACCGCGGGCTACCTGGCCTTCACCATGGAGCGCTGGGCCGCCGGCACGCTGCACGCCCAGGGCGAGAGCGAGCGGCTGCTGCAGTACCTCTGGGGCGCCAGCAACGCCGACCCCGCCGTGCGGCAACGCCGGGCCATGCAGGTGGCCGACGGGCTGCTCACGTTCTTCTCCGAGCACGACAACTTCTGGAAGCTCGTCCACACCGGCGAGGCCGCCGAGATCCCGATCCCCGGCGGCGCCATGGCCGAGGCGCCGCAGCTGGTCCAGCTGCCCTCGCTCGACCAGCACCTCGAGGCCGCGCTGCGCCCCGGCTCGGGCTCCCTGCTGCTCCCCCGCGACCTCGTGATGTCCGCGGTCGGCTCCGGCGTCGCCGGCGGGCTCGGCCAGCAGAGCGCCATCTTCGGCATGCACCGCGAGCCCTGGATCACCCTGCGTTTCTTCCTGTGCTCCCCGCTGACCACCGTCCCCGTCGCCGTCGACGAGAGCCGCCTCAAGCCGCTCAAGACCGGCGACCGCTTCCCGCGGGCCGACGAGCGCGCGGGCGCCCTGACCCAACTGCTGCTCGCCTGCCTCGGGAGGGCCCGCCGATGACGTCCGACGACCTGGTCATGGTGCAGTGGGCCGACCTCACCGGGATCGGCTTCAGCCCGCACGACCGCGGCAGCGCGCCCGGCGAGTTCTGGACCGCCGCCGAGCACTTGCTCCAGGAGGACCTCGAACAGCCGCCGGAGAACATCGACTCCACCCAGGGACACCCGGTGTGGACGCTGCGCCGGGTCCCGGTGGGCGGGCGGCGCCGGTGGTGCTTCGCCGTGCAGGGCCGGCGCGGGCCCTTCGGGGTGGCCGGTTCGTGCCGCTTCGCGTTCGCGCCGCCGGCCATGGGGGCGTACGACGCGTGGCGCCTCGGCCGGGACCGCGCCGCCGACCCGGACGACCTGCCCGAGCCCGGGCTCGACCACGACACCTTCGGCCGGCTCGTCAGCGAGGTGCTCGGCGGGGTGGCGCTCAGCCGGGCCGCCGTCCCCGTGCTCGCCGGGCCGGGCGACGCGGCCGAGGTCGTCGCCGCCGTGCTGCGCGTGCTGCCCGAGCCGGTCAGCCGCCGCTGGTCCTGGTCGACCTGCCTGCTGCAGCGCCCGGACAACCCGGACCTGCGCGTGGTGTCCGGCCAGTGGCCCGAGGAGTTCCGCGCCGCGGACCCGCGCCGCGCCGACAGCGTCGCCCACCTGTTCCGCCGGGGCCCGGTCACCCAGGAGGAGCTGGAGACCCGGCTGACCCGCCGCGAGCTGCGGCACGGCTTCCGCTGGCTCGTCGAGTACGCCGTCGAGCACCGCCCGATCACGCGGCTGCCCCGCTGCGAGGAGCTGGACGACCTGCTCGTCGAGCTGGCCCACGCCAACCACCGCCCCGAGTGGCCCGACGTGCCGTCCATGCTCGCCAGCCCGCAGGGGCTGCTCGGCCACCTGGACCTGGTCGCCACGTGGGCGCGGCACGAGCCGGGGGCCGCCGTGCGTACGCTCCGCGACGACTACCCCTTCGACATCGCGGGCGCCCTGCTCGACGGCATCCTGGAAGCGCAGGACGAGACCGGCGACAACCTGCTGCACCTGCCGACCGCGAAGCACCGCGAGGGCAACAAGTGGCACGACCGCCTCGCCGACCTGCTGCTGGAGCACCGTGGCCTGGGCGTGCACACGCTGGTCACCCGCTGGGCGGATCCGGGCGGGCCGCTCGCCGACCGGGCCGACCTCGTCGCGGCGCGCGCCTGGCTGCGCAAGCTCGGCCTGGACCCGCGTACGGACCGGGCCCTCTTCCCCGCCGACGACCGCGTCGTCCGGGGTGAGCTGGAGCGGTACCGCGCGTACACCCAGGCCGCCGCCGACGAGCTGCAGCTGTCCGCCGACCCGCTCGCCCTGCTGCTCGACCTGGCCCCCGGCCTCGACGGGCTGCCCGCCGCCACGGTCGCCGACCTGCTGACCGCCGCCTGCCCCACCCGCAAGCCCGAACCGATGACCCGTCTCGACTCCCTCACCGCGCTGGCCCGCGAGCTCACCGCGAGCGCGGTCGCCGAGTCGGCCCCCGGCCCGGCCGCCGACTGGGCCGACGACCTCCTGCGCCGCGTCCAGCAGCCCGGCGACGCCACCGATCCCCGCCCCCGCCGCATCATGTACGGCGCCGTCCTCGCCCTCCTCGACCAGGGCACCCCGGCGTCGCGCGGCAACCTCGTGCGGCGCTGCCAGTCGATCGGCCTGGACGCGTACGTGCCCGCCGCGGTCAGCGAATGGCTGCAGTGGGCGTCCCGGACAGGCGCCGGCGCCCCCTACGCGGTTCCCCGCATCGAGTCCCCTGCGGTGTCGCCCCCGGCCCGCCGCGGCCCCGCGCAGCTGGCGTCCGCGATCCCCCAGCGCGCCCGGCTGCCCCTGGTCGCCGCCGTGGTCGCCCTGATCGGCACGCTGGGCGCCACGACGGCCCTGCTGGACCTCGGCGACGACGACACGCCCCCGCCTCTGCCCGCCGCCGCCACGTCGCCGGCCGCCCTGCCCTCGGTGGAGAACTTCGACCTGGGCATCGCCCCGGTCGTCGCCGACGCGACCGACTGGCAGCGGCTCGACCAGAAGCTGCAGCAGACGCCGATCCGCCGCTCGGCCGCGACCGGCCTGCGCCTGATCGCCTATCACGACCCCCGGCAGCCGCTGTCCAAGGACGAACAGCTCCGGCTCGACGACCTCGAGGCGCAGATCAGGGCGAATCCCCCGCTGCGGACCGTGCCGATCGACACCGAGCTCCGCAGCCCGGACGTCGACCGGCAGGCCGGGTTCCTCAAGGTGCTCGTGTACTACCGCCCGTGACAGCGCGGCGCCGCGGGTCCCGGCCCGCGGCGCCGCCTTTCCGCTACTTGAACCGCCACCGGGGTACGGTCCCGTCGCTCGTCTCCTCCGCGGCCGGCTCGTCCACGGCCGCGGCGCGCGTGCCGTACTCCTCCGCGGGCCACTGGCTGTACTCCCCGCCTCCCCGTTCGCGCCGGGGCCCGGGAAAGCGCAGCGTCCGGCGCGCCTGCGGAGCCGTCGCCGCCGGGCGGTCGCTCAGCCGGCGCAGCTCCTCGCTCAGCTTCCGGTCCAGCTCCCGCTTGCGGATCTCGGTCTGCACCACCGTCTCACGCGACGCGGTCTCCGCGCGGATCTCCTCCTGCCGCCGGGCGCGCGCCTTGAGCTCCTCTTCCTCCTGCTCGCGCTCGAAGCGCATGCGCTGCTCGGCCACGGTGACGTCGTTGCGCTCGGCCGAGGCCAGAATCTTGTCGTACGCCGTCGCGGGCCCGATGTTCAGCAGGAACTTCGTCAGCACGGGCAGGATCTCGATCGCCGTGATGAAGAGCAGCAGCGTCAGATACGCCGTCTTGAGCGTCGAGTTGCGGTCCGTGATGGTGCTCAGGGCCTCCAGCTGCGCGAGCAGTCCCCGGTCGTTGCGGCTGTCCGCGAGATACCGGTCCTCCTCGGCCGTCTTCAGGTCCTTCAGCCGGCTCAGCTGCTCCTTCTTGTCCTCGAGCCCCGACTTCGCGTCCGCCTGCTGCACCCCGGCCGACTGGTCCTGCTTCTTCTCGGCGGCCGCCTGCGCCTGCTCCCAGGCCTGCTTCGCGGCGTCCCGCTGCCGGCGCAGGTCCTGCACCACGGCGACCTTCTGCCGGTACGAGGGGCCGCCGCCCTTGATCTTGCTGCCGCACGAGCCGTCGAACTCGCAGAGGGCGCTCTCCCGCGCGGCGGTGTACCGCTTGTCGAGATCGTCGAACGCCTGCTTGGTCCGCTTCACATCCGGATCCCGGCCGACGACGTCCTCGGTCACCGTGCCCGCGGCGACCTTCTGCAGCGCGGCGACGTCCTTCTCCAGCTGCGGGATGGCGGCGAAGCGGGCGTCCGTACGCAGCTTCCGCTCGAAGTCGTTGCGCTGGGTCTGCTGCGTGACGGTCATCTGCGCCTGGATCTCCCGCTGGAAGATCCACAGCACGAGCGGCGTCGACACCACCGCCCCGATCACCATCGCGAGCAGGGCCCGGGGCAGCAGCAGAATCACGTTCTGCCACCAGCGCTCCCGGCGCCCGGCCGCCGCGACCAGCCAGCGGTCGAGGTTCGCGATCGCCAGCCCCCACAGCACCGCCACGACCACGGCCACCGGCAGCGGCGCCTGCACGCCCGTGTGCAGCGCGAAACCGGCGGACACCCCGGCCATGCACGCGGTGGTGAGCACGACGCCGCCGAGCCCGGAGAACTTCCGGCCCTCGCGCGGACTGCGGGCCAGCGAATCCGGGTCGGCGCCCGACAGCCAGATGAGCAGCCCTCGCCGGGGGCCGGGTTCGGGGTTCTTGGGGGTGTGTGCGCGTTCGGCCACTGACGTCAGCTCCCGGGGATCTCAGCGTCGGAATTGACCGCTGACGGTCCACTATGTCGGGCTCGAATGCGCCGGGAAATCCCTCGGAAGAGTGCGCCGACACGACAGCGGTCGTCGCATCGGGCCCGCGCTACGTCAAGCGTTCAGCTTCCACTGGCTGAACAGCTTCGCCGCCGCGTCGGAGCCCGCGCGCGCCTTGCCACCGGCCCAGACGTGCGCGGCGAGCAGGGCCAGCGCGGGTGCCGGCTTCCCGTCACCGGTCAGCGCGCCGTTCTCGATCCGCCAGCTCTTCTCGCCCTTGCCCTGGGCCTCGGCGCCCTTTTCGACGCCTTTACCGGCACCCTTCTCGGCGCCCTTGCCGACACCTTTGTCCAGGCGCACCGGGGGCTCGAACAGGCCGGTCAGGTCCTCGGCGACGTAGGTCGGGCGCTGCGCCGGGGGCGCCGCCAGCAGCTCGGCCGGGCCGCTCACGCCGGTCAGCACGAGCAGGCTGTCCACGCCCGCGCCGACCGCGCCCTCGATGTCGGTGTCCAGCCGGTCGCCGACGGCGAGCGGCCGGCGCGCCTGTGCCAGCCGGGCCGCCGTCTCGAACAGGGCCGGGGCGGGCTTGCCCACCACCAGGTCCGGCTCGCGGTCCAGGGCGGTGCGCAGGACGGCGACCAGGGAGCCGTTGCCGGGCAGCGGGCCCCGGGGGCTGGGGAGCGTACGGTCGGTGTTGGTCGCCACCCAGAGCGCCCCCGCACGGACCGCGAGGGCCGCCTCGGACAGCAGCTTCCAGCCCACCTCGGGCCCGAAGCCCTGCACCACGGCCGCGGGCTCGTCCCCGGCCCGCTCGACCACCGTCAGCCCGGCGTCCCGCACCTCCGCCCGCAACGCCTCGGCCCCGACCACCAGCACGGGTGCCCCGGCCGGCAACCGCTCCGCCAGCCGGGCCGCCGCCGCACCGGCCGAGGTCAGCACCTCGTCCGCCGCGGCGGGCACCCCCATCCCGGTGAGCGCGGCCGCCACGTCCACCGCCCGCCGCGACGCGTTGTTCGTCGCGTAGGCGACGGCGGTGCCCTCGGCCCGCAGCCGCCCGATGGCGTCGGCGGCGCCCGCGATCGGCTCGTCGATCAGGTAGACGACCCCGTCGAGATCAAAGATGACGAGGTCGTACCCGTCGACGAGCCGGGTCACGCGTTGTCGCCCTTGCCCTGCTCGCCCGTGGTCTTGCCCTCCGCGGCCTTGCTCTCGGGCTCGGCCGGCTTCACGGGCTCGGCGCTCTCCTCGTCGGCGTCGGGGCCCGCCGGCGTGGTGAACTCGTCGCCGCCGCGCTTGACGTCGTCCCGCTCGTCCTCGTCGGAGTCGATGCCGGCGTCGACGTCCTCGTCGGCCTCGTCGTCGAGCTCGTCCTCGTCGTCGAAGTCCTCGTCCCGGCTGTCGGCGCGGGCCTCGGGCCGGTCGTCGTCCTCGTCCTCGTAGTCGTCGTCCCGGTCCGCGTCCTCGTCGGCCTCGAGGTCGTCGTCCTCGTCGTCGCGGTCGTCGTCGCCCTCGCGGGCCTGCTCGCCGTCGCGGTCGCGGGCCTCGCCCTCGCCGTCGCGGGTCTCGTCGTCCTCGTCCTCGTCGTCGCCCTCGATGGTGACGCCGTCGAGCTCGAGCAGCCGCTCGGCCGCGTCGGTCAGGTCGTCCTCGTCCGCGGCGGCCGCCCGCGAGAACCACTCCCGCGCCTCGTCCCGCCGGCCCGCCGCGAGCAGCGCGTCGGCGTAGGCGTAGCGCAGCCGGGCCGCCCAGTCGGCGTCCGCGTCGGCGGTGAGCTCCTTGATCTGCAGCATCGCCACGGCGGCGTCGTGCTGACCCAGGTCCCCGCGCGCCCCGGCCGCCACGATCAGCAGCTCGATCGAGCCGGCCTGGTCGAGCGCGTCCTTGTCGGCCCCCCGATAGAGGTCGATCGCCCGCTCGGGCCGGCCCAGCGCCCGCTCACAGTCGGCCAGCTCGGCCAGGTGCGTCTGCCGCCCGGTCATCCTGTGGTACGTCCGGAGCTCCGCGATGGCCGTCGTCCAGTCCCCCGCGGCGTACGCGGCCAGACCCACCGCCTCGCGCACCACCGCGATCCGCGAGGCCAGCCGCCGCGCCGCGATGGCGTGCCGCAGCGCCAGCTCCGAGTCCTCGTCGATGATCTGCCCGGCCGCCACGAGGTGCCGCGCGACCCGGTCCGACGTGTCCCGCGACAGGCTCAGCAGCTCCGACCGAACCTCCTGATCGAGATCGGTCGCCGCGATGTCCTCCGGAATCTCGGGCGCCTGGAAGACCTCCTGCCCCGAGTCCCCGCCGTTGCCCGGCCCGCGGTCGTCCCGGTTGTAGACCCGGTCCTCCCGGTCCCGGTCGCCCCCGCGGAAGCCACCCTGCTCGCGGTCGCCCCGGTAGCCGCCCTGGCCACCGTCACGGTCACCCCGGAAACCACCCCGGTCGCCCCGGTAACCACCGTCGCGGTCGCCGCCCCGGAAGCCGCCGTCGCGCGATCCCCGGTCGTCCCGGAAACCACCCCGGTCGCCGCCCTGACCGCCGCCGCTGCGGAAACCGCCCTCGCGGTCGCCGCCCCGGAAGCCACCCTGGCCACCCTCACGGTTGCCCCGGAAGCCGCCGTCACCACGCCCGCCCCGGTCGAGGTCGCTGCGGTAGCCGCCCCGCTCCCCGTCGCGCGGACCCCGGTCACCCTGCGGCCGGTCGCCGGCGGGACGCTCACCGTAGGGCCGGTCACCCCGGAAACCGCCCCGGTTCCCCGGCCGGTCCCCGCGGTCGCCGCCCCGGAACCCGCCCCGGTCGCCGCCCTGCTCGCGGTCTCCCCCACGGAAGCCACCACGGTCCCCGCGGTCGCCGCCCCGGAAGCCCTCACGGTCACCACCCCGGAACCCGCCCCGGTCCCGGTCGCCCCCACGGAAGCCGCCCCGGTCCTCGCCGCCCCGGAAGCCGCCCTGGCCGCCGCTGCGGAAGCCTCCGTCACGGTCGCCCCCACGGAAGCCACCCCGGTCACCACCGGACTGGTAGCCACCACGGTCCCGGTCGCCACCGCGGAAGCCGCCCTGGCCACCGCTGCGGAAGCCACCGTCGCGGTCGCCGCCACGGAACCCGCCGCGGTCACCACCGCTACGGAAACCGCCCTCACGGTCCCCGCCCCGGAAGCCGCCCTGGCCACCCTCACGGTCGCCACCGCGGAAGCCACCCTGGCCACCGCTGCGGAAGCCACCATCACGGTCGCCGCCACGGAAGCCACCCTGGCCACCGTCCCGGTTACCCCGGAAGCCACCGTCACGGTCGCCCCCACGGAACCCGCCACGGTCACCACCGCTACGGAAGCCACCCTCGCGGTCGCCCCCACGGAAGCCACCCCGGTCACCACCGGACTGGTAGCCGCCCCGGTCGCCACCGCGGAACCCGCCCTGACCACCACGGTCGCCGCGGTCCGAGGGGAAGCCGCCCCGGTCGCCGCCGCGAACGCCCCGGTCGGACTGGAAGCCACTACGGTCGCCGCCACGGTCCGGTCCCCGGAAGCCGCCCCGGTCACGGTCGCCACCACGGAAGCCACCCTGACCACCGCGGTCGCCCCGGTCGCCCCGGTCGCCCCGGTCGGACTGGAAGCCGGTCCGGTCGCGGTCGCCGCCCCGGAAGCTGCCCTGGCCGCCTCCGCTGCGGAAGCCGCCCTGGCCGCCCCCGCTGCGGAAGCCGCCCTGACCGCCACGGTCACGGTCGCCACCACGGAAGCCACCCTCGCGGTCACCGCCGCGGAAGCCGCCCTGGCCACCCTCACGGTTACCGCGGAAGCCACCATCACGGTCGCCGCCCCGGAACCCGCCACGGTCACCACCGGACTGGTAGCCACCACGGTCACGGTCACCACCACGGAACCCGCCGCGGTCACCACCCCGGTCGTCGCCCCGGAACCCGCCGCGGTCGCCGCCGCTACGGAAGCCGCCGCCCTGGCCACCGCTGCGGAAGCCGCCCCGGTCGCCACCACGGTCACGGTCACCGCCACGGAAGCCGCCGCGGTCACCACCCCGGTCGCCGCCGCTGCGGAAGCCGCCCCGGTCACCACCACGGTCACGGTCACCGCCACGGGAGCCGCCGTCGCTGCGGTCCCGGTCGCCGCGGGAGTACCCGCCGCCGGAGCCGCCGTCGCGACCGCGGCCGTCCCGGCCCTCGTCGTCGCGGTTGCCGCCGTCCTGCGGTCCTGGGTTCACGGGTCAATCCTTCCGAGTTCGGCGGGCCGTACGCGGGTGTCCGCCGGAGCACTTCAACAGGGCACATCACAAACAACAAGTCGAGGCGGTGCCGCCTCGCACGGATAAGCCGGCCACGAGCTGGCAGCCACCGGATCACGGTCACTGCTCGCACGCCGGCGCGCGAGAGCCCGGCGCCGGGCTCCCTCACGGGTCTGCCTTCCGCACGGGCCTGCCCGCAAGCGGCACTCCCATGCACCGCGTCCGAGCCGGCCCGAGCACCGAGCGACCGGCGCACTCGCACCGCCCGCGCACTGCACGCCCGATGCACGCGCACCGCACGCACGCCGGTCGTCCCGCCGGGTCACCCCGTCCGAACGTCCGTACCACGCTACCCGGCGCCGGACGCACAAAAGCAGTCGAGGGCCAACCCCGGCTGGGGAAGGCCCTCGACTGT
>NZ_JAUZQD010000025.1 GCF_030709675.1 Symbioplanes lichenis | reverse complement strand
AAGGGAACGCCCGTTCCTGAGCCTTCACAGGCTCGGGGACGGGCGTTTCTGCGTTTCTACGCCAGTGCGGGCCTCGGGTCGGGCGCCGGCGACTTGGGCGGCATTCTTGCATTGACGTTCTATTCCGTGGACGTCGGCGGCTTGGGCGACATTTCTGCGGCAACCCGTTGTTCTTCGAGCGCGATGGCTTGGACGGGGCTTTTGCGTCAATGCTTCCCCGGGTGTTCAGAGTTGGGTGCCGAATTGCGACCGGCGCGCTCGCGTGGGGGTGTGCGGGCCAGGGGTTTCATTGGTGACTGTCGGCCGGTGCGGGGCGGGCCGGGAGTGGGGAATTGGCGCTGGGGCGGGGAGTGGCGGGTTCGTAGGATTGGGCGCATGACGAGGGTGAGCTTGGGGGATGTACGCGCGGCGGCGGAGCGGCTTGAGGGGGTTGCGCATCGGACGCCGGTGGTTCGGTCTCGGATGTTGGATGAGCGGGTGGGGGCATCCGTTTTTCTGAAGGCCGAGAACTTGCAGCGGATCGGGGCGTTCAAGTTCCGGGGGGCCTACAACGCGATCTCGCGGCTTTCGGAGGAGCAGCTGGCGAAGGGCGTCGTGGCGTTCTCGTCCGGGAACCATGCCCAGGCGGTGGCGCTGTCGGCGCAGCTGCTGGGGAGTTCGGCGGTCATCCTCATGCCCGAGGACACGCCGGCCGCCAAGGTGGATGCGGTGCGGGGGTACGGGGGCGAGGTGATCGGCTATGACCGGTACACCGGCGACCGGGAGGCGCTGGGGCGGCAGCTGGCGGAGGAACGCGGGCTGGTGCTGATTCCGCCGTACGAGCATCCGCACGTCATCGCCGGGCAGGGGACCGCGGCGCTCGAGCTGTTCGACGAGGTCGGGGAGTTGGATGCGATCGTCGTGCCGGTCGGCGGGGGCGGGCTGATCGCGGGGTCGAGCATTGTGGCCAAGGGCTTGTACCCCGGCGTTCGGGTGATCGGGGTGGAGCCGGCGGAGGGCGACGACACCAAGCGGTCGCTGGCCGCGGGGGAGCGGGTGCGGATTCCGGTGCCCCGGACTATTGCCGACGGGCAGGCGGCGGAGACTCCGGGGGAGTTGACGTTCTCGATCAACAAGGATCTGGTCGACGAGATCGTGCTGGTCAGCGACGACGAGCTCCGGGACGCCCTGCGCTTCGGGGTGGACCGGCTCAAGCTGGTGGCGGAGCCCAGCGGCGTCTCCGGACTGGCGGCGCTCCTGGCCGGCCGGCTCGACCCGGCCCCGGCCCGCATCGGCGTCATCATCTCCGGCGGCAACGTCGGCGCCGCCCGCCTCGCCGAACTCCTGACCACCTGACCCCGGCCGCCCCGAGCCACGAGCCACGGAACTGGGCCGCGATGGCGAGCGGACCGGCACCACGCGGGGTTGTGGGGTGAGCGCAACCCCTCACGCACGTAGCCGTGCGGCCGGGGCCGTTCTGGGGCGCCCCGCGCCCCTGGCCCCGGTCGTACGAGCCCTCGGCGGGAGCGACGGCCCGTACGCACCACCCACCAACGACATGAAGCTCTTGATCGTGAAGCATTTGATCTTGGCGAAGCACTTCCGCAACATATGAGACTTACCTCAAATCGACACCACACCCCCCGGCACCGATACGATCGCCAAGTCGGGACAGCGCCGTCCTGGAGCACCTGAAGGCAAAGGAGCGCCCCAGTGACAGATCAGTACGGCCATATCGATCCCGACGGGCCGGACGCGGCCCTGCGGCAGGACATCCGCCGGATCGGCAAGCTGCTCGGCGAGACGCTCGCCCGGCAGGAGGGCACGCCGCTGCTCGACCTGGTCGAGGAGGTGCGCGCCCTGGTGCGCACGGATGCGCCGGCCGCCGCGGACCGGCTGGCCGCGATGGATGTCACGACGGGCACGAAGCTCGCGCGGGCGTTCTCCACCTACTTCCATCTGGCGAACATCACGGAGCAGGTGCACCGCTCGCGTGACCTGCGCCGGCGCCGGGCCCGGGACGGCGGCTGGCTGGACCAGGCCGCGAAGCGCATCGCCGAGAAGGGCATCCCGGCCGACGAGGTGGCCGCGGCGGCCCGGCGGCTCGCGGTGCGACCGGTCTTCACCGCGCACCCCACCGAGGCCGCCCGTCGCTCGATCCTGTCCAAGCTGCGGGGCCTGGCCGACGCGCTGGACGGCGAGGCGAGCGCCGCGATCCTCTACGGGGCGTCGGACACGACCGCCTCGACCCGTCGCTTCGCCGAGCTCATCGACCTGCTCTGGCAGACCGACGAGCTGCGGCTGGACCGGCCGGACCCGACCGACGAGGCGCGCAACGCGGTCTACTACCTGAAGGATCTCTACGCCGAGGCGGCCCCGCAGGTCCTCGACGACCTGGCCGAGACGCTGCGTCAGCTGGGCGTGGAGACGGCGCCGACCGCGCGCCCGCTGACCTTCGGGTCGTGGATCGGCGGCGACCGCGACGGCAACCCGTTCGTCACGCCGGCCGTCACCCGCGACGTGCTGATCATCCAGCACGAGCACGGCATCCAGGCGACCGAGCTGGCGATGGACGAGCTGATCGACGAGCTGTCGGTGTCGCGCCGGCTGCGCGGGGTGTCGCTCGATCTGTCGGCCAGCCTCGCCCAGGACCTCGAGAAGCTGCCCGAGGTCTCGGGGCGGTTCCGGCGCGTGAACGCCGAGGAGCCGTACAGGCTGAAGGCCCGCTGCATCAAGGCCAAGCTGGCGAACACCCGTAAGCGCCTGAGCAGTAACACCCCGCACGTGCCCGGCCGCGACTATCTGGGCAGCGACGAGCTGATCGCCGACCTCGAGCTGATCCGCGCCTCGCTGGCCCGCAACTCCGGCCAGCTGACGGCCGTGGGCTCGGTCGCGTCGGTCATCCGCACGGCGTCGGCCTTCGGGCTGCAGCTCGCCACGCTCGACGTCCGGGAGCACGCGGAGAAGCATCACGAGGTGCTGACCCAGCTCTACGCGCAGGTTGGCGAGGTCGACGACTACACCGCGCTGAGCCGCGAGGAGCGCACCAAGCTGCTCTCCGCCGAGCTCACCGGCCGCCGCCCGCTGGCCGCGGCGGACGCCCCGCTCACCGAGTCGGCCCGCAAGACCTTCGACGTCTTCCACACGATCCGCGAGTCGCAGGACCGGTTCGGGGCCGAGGTCATCGAGTCGTACATCATCTCGATGACCCTCGGCGTCGACGACGTGCTCGCCGCGGCGGTGCTGGCCCGCGAGGCCGGCCTCATCGACGTGCACACCCCGCGCGCCCGCATCGGCATCGTCCCGCTGCTGGAGACGCCGGCCGAGCTCGACGCCGGCGGCGACCTGCTGGACGAGATGCTGTCCCTGCCGGCCTACCGGGACATCGTCCGCGCCCGCGGCGACGTCCAGGAGATCATGCTGGGCTATTCGGACAGCAACAAGGACGGCGGCATCACCACGAGCCAGTGGTCGATCCACAAGGCGCAGCGCGCGCTGCGCGACGTGGCGGCCCGGCACGGCGTCCGGCTGCGGCTCTTCCACGGCCGCGGCGGCACGGTCGGCCGGGGTGGCGGTCCGACGCACGAGGCGATCCTGGCCCAGCCCTACGGCACGCTCGACGGCGCGATCAAGGTCACCGAGCAGGGCGAGGTCATCTCCGACAAGTACACGCTGCCCGCCCTGGCCCGGGAGAACCTCGAGCTGACGGTCGCCGCGGTGCTGCAGGCGACGCTGCTGCACACCGAGCCGCAGGTCGACCTGGCCAACCTGGCCCGCTGGGACAAGGTGATGGACACGGCGTCGGCGGCGGCCTTCCGGCAGTACCGCACGCTGGTCGAGAACCCGGACCTGCCCGCGTACTTCTGGGCGGCCACCCCGACCGAGCTGCTGGGCGCGCTCAACATCGGCTCCCGGCCGTCGAAGCGGCCCAACGCGGACGCCGGGCTCGGCGGCCTGCGCGCCATCCCGTGGGTGTTCGGCTGGACGCAGACCCGCCAGATCGTGCCCGGCTGGTTCGGCGTCGGCACCGGCCTCGCGGCGGTGCGTGAGGAGCACGACGTCGAGGTGCTCCGCGAGATGTACCGCGACTGGCAGTTCTTCCGCACCTTCATCTCCAACGTCGAGATGATGCTGACGAAGACCGACCTCACCATCGCCCGCCGCTACGTCGAGACGCTGGTCCCGGCCGAGCTCCACCCGATCTTCACGATGATCGAGCAGGAGTACGCGAAGACGGTCGAGCAGGTCCTCGCCATCACCGGCGCGGAGAAGCTGCTCGAGTCGCAGGCGGAGCTGTCGCGCACGCTGGACGTCCGCGACACCTATCTGCAGCCGCTGCACCACCTGCAGGTGGCGCTGCTCCGGCAGTACAGGGCGCTCGGCGACGTGGATCGCCAGCTTGCGACGGCGCCGGGCTCACGCCGGGTGCCGTCGGACTCGGCCGCGCTGGAGCGGGCGCTGCTGACGACCGTCAACGGCATCGCCGCCGGCATGCGCAACACCGGCTGATCATTTCCGCGTGAAAACCGGCCGTCCCTCGCTGCAGGGGCGGCCGGTTCCGCTTGTTCAAAGTCCGATGACTCGGGTCCGTCGTGGTCCGAGACGTCGCTCCCGCCAGAGACCGGGCCCGGACGGCCAGGCGCCTGGCGGCGCCAGAACGGCCGGCCGAGCCCTGCCACCTGCGTGAGTGGTCACGCTCCAACCCCGGCCACGATGTCAGCGACGGCCCCGGGCTGCGACAGGAACGGGTGATGGCCCGCCCGCAGCTCGATCACGGTGTCAGCGCGACGGGCAAACGATCGCTGGGCCGCCGCGGGAGTGCCACGGTCCTCGCTGCACACCACATAGGTCGTCGGCACGTCACGCCACGCGGCCAACTGCACGGGCTGTTGCGTCACGGCGAGGTTCTGCCGGGCCAGCCGGGCCAGCCCGCCGCGAACGATCTCCGGCGGGCAGTCCTGGGCGAACGTCTCCGCGAACAGCTCGGGGACGGCGCCGAACGTGCCGCCCACCGGATCGAAGTCGAGGAACGGCGGCGGCGTCGCCGGGCCGAACGTCGACAACGACTCGCCCGGCTCGGGCAGGTAGCTCGACACGAGCACCAAGTGGTGCACGCCCGCCGCGGCCTCGGATACCACGATGCCGCCGTAGCTGTGCGCCACCACCACGGCCGGCTCGTCGCTGCCGTCCAAGACAGCCCGCACCGCGGCGACATCCTCGGTCAGCCCGGCCGGCCCCTCTTGGTCGCCCTCACCGCAGCTCGGCAACGCCGGGGCGACGCTGCCGATGCCCCGCTTCTCCAGCTCGGCGGCGGCCGCGTGCCACCACCACGCCCCGTCCCTGACACACGCTCCGTGCACGAAGATGACCCGCATGCGATCAACGGTAGACGTACCGCCAGTTACGTGAAAAAGTGCGGCGGTGGGGCGGCACAAGCAACCGGAGATCCGCGCGAAACTCCTCGACGCGTGTGTCGACCACGCCCTCGCCCACGGGCTGCCCGACCGCCTTGAGCCGCTGGCCACGGCGACCGGCACCTCGACCCGGATGCTGATCTATCACTTCCGCACCCGGGACGCGCTGCTGCGGGAGATCCTCGGCCGGGCCCGGCAGCGCCAGCGCGACTTCTTCGGCGAGCTGGTGACACCCCGGCCGGACGAGCCCTATCCGAGCACGCTGCGCCGAGCGTGGCGGGCCATGACGGGTCCCGAGGGGCGGCCCTATCTGAGCATGTTCGGCCGGCTCCGGGAGGACGCCGGGCAGCAGCTGTGGCCGGGCTTCCGGCGCGAGGCCACGACGGACTGGCGGCAGCCCTTCGAGGACGGCCTGCGCACCGTGGGCCGCCCCGAGCTCGGCACCCTGGCGCTCGCCGTCATCCGCGGGCTCATCATGGATCTCGAGGACACCGGCGACACCGATCGGGCCGACCGCGCGTTCGACGACTTCCTGACCCTGCTCACCGGGCAGATCTCACCGACTCCGGCTGAGCGAACCGCGTAGCTCTCGACAGTCCCGGCTGAGCGAATCGGCGACGCCGACTGGGCTCACCGGCTGGCCGGGGCGAAGTCGGGCAGGGTCAGCGCCGAGTGCTCGGGCCGGCCCGGCTCGGCGGGCATCTCGGTCAGGCCGCGCAGCATCCGGTTGCGCCCGGCCAGCGCCTCCTCGGTGGCGGGGAAGAGGATGCTGTCGCCCTCGCCGACGAGCCCTTGGTTCGCCTGGACGTAGGGGCGGGTGTCCCGCTCGTACGCCGCGAACGCCTGCTCGTGATCGTCGTGGCTGGCCAGGGCGCCCGCGAGCATGTAGGCGCCGACCAGCCCGAGGCTCGTGCCCTGCCCGGTGAGGAAGGACGGGGCATAGGCGGCGTCCCCGACCAGGGCGACCCGGCCGGTCGACCAGCGGGGCATCCGGATCTGGCTGACGACGTCGAAGAAGAGGTCGCCGGCCGAGCGCATTGCGGCGACCATCCGCGGGATCTCCCAGCCGTCGTGCGCGAAGACCGAGGCGACGAGCTCCCGCTGCGCCGCCGGGTCGCGGAAGGCGTCGAAGGGCGGCTCGGCCCGGTCGAAGGTCAGGAACCCGTGGACCTGCGCGTTGTCGCGAACCGCATAGACCGCGGCGCCGCGCCCGGCCGTGCTCCACACGACGCCCTCGTGCGAGAGGCCGAGGAAGTCGGGCATGGTGAAGCCGGCGAAGCAGTGGCCGAGGTAGTGGTGGAACTGCTCCTCGGGGCCGAACGTCAGGGCCCGCGTGTGCGAGTGCAGCCCGTCGGCCCCGATGACCAGGTCGAAGCGGCGCCGGGCCCCGCCCCGGAAGGTCACGTCGACCCCGTCCGGCCCGTCGTCGAGGGTGCCGATGCTGTCGCCGAAGAGGAACTCGACGTCGTCGCGAACGGCTGCGTAGAGGATCGAGGTGAGGTCGCCCCGCGGCACCTCCACGTCGCGGCCCTCGACCCCGCGGACGACCTCGTCGGGCCGGATCGCGGTGATCAGGCTGCCGTCCGGCTCGAGGAAGGTGAGCCGCCGCGTGTTGATGTGCGCCTCCTGCAAGGCGGGCAGCACTCCCATCCGGCGCACGACCTCGAGGGCCGTCCCCCGGATGTCAATGGGGTAGCCGCCGCCGCGGACCGTGTCCGCCTTCTCCACCACGGTGACGTCGAATCCGTGGTGCCGCAGCCAATAGGCCAGCGCGGGACCCGCGATGCTGGCCCCGGAAATCAGTACCCTGCTCATGAGCTTCCTCCTCGATGAGGTCTCAGTGCGATGAGGAAACTATATACCTAACTTAGGTATCGAATTGAGAGTGATGACGGACACACCGGACGACCTGATCACTGTTCTGCCCCGCCTGTCCCAGCTCAGCACGGTGCTCGGCCGCAGCCGCTTCATCGAGCGCGCCTCGGCGAACGCCGGCATCGACCTGGACCGCCCGACGCTGGGCATCCTGCTCTCGCTGCACATGGCGGGCGAGCCGCTGCGGATCGGCGAGATCGCCAAGCGCATGCAGGTGGTCGGCCCGCACGTGACCCGCCAGGTCCACGAGCTGGAACGGCGCGGCCTGGCCCGCCGCATCCCCGACCCCGACGACCAGCGGGCCCGCCGGGTCGAGCTGACCCCGGCCGGCGCCGAGGCCGTCGGCCGCTATCTGCAGACCGTGCTCGGCGCGCTCGGCGACGCCCTGTCCGGCTGGTCGGCCGAGGACCGCCGGACACTCGGCCGCCTGCTCGGGCGTTTCGCCGACGACCTCACCGAGCGGCTGGACCGGTTCGACGAGTAAAACTCATCCGGCGAGGGCCAGGGCGTAGTCGGCGAACCACTGGCCGGCCGGGGGAGCGCCGTCGCCGCAGGCGCCGTCGGACTCGCCCGGGCGTTTGATCCACAGATAGGCGTCGGCGAGGGGCACGCCGGTGGACGTCGTCGGGAGGTCGCCCAGCTTGCGGCCGGCCGGATTGCACCAGTGGTCGTGGTCGTTCGCGCCCCGGTCGGCGGGCCCGTTGCCGTTGCGGCTGGTGTCGATGACGAAGCGGGCGCCGTTCAGGTGGCCGCTCAGCTCGGTGCCGTACCGGATGTTGGCCTCGGTGGTCTCGAAGTTGGCCACGTTGAGCGAGAAGCCGGCGGCCCGCTCGATCCCGGCCGCCCGCAGCGCCCCGGCGAGCCGGCCCGTGTCGGTGATCCAGCTCGGGTTGCCCGCGTCCAGATAGACCGACACGCCCTCGTGGGCCGCGCGGAGCCGGTCGATCGCATAGCCGAGCAGCTGGTAGCGCTCGGTGCGGCCGGCGTCGTCGAGGCAGTCCTCGACCGCGTGCGGCATGGCGTCGGGCTCGAGGATCACGATCGCGCGGCCGGTCAGCGCGCCCGCCATGCCGTCGATCCAGCCGCGGTACTCGGCCGCCGACGCCGCGCCGCCGGCCGACTGGCCCGAGCAGTCGCGGTGCGGGATGTTGTAGAGGGTCAGCACGGGCACCCGGCCCGCTTGCGCGGCCGCGGCGACCAGGGCGCGGGCCCGGTCCACGCCGCCGGTCGACGAGTCGGCGAACCAGGTCGCGACCGGGCGGTCGGCGATCTTGCGGATCGACTCGGCGAGAGCGGTCTGCCCGGCCGCCTGATAATCGCGCACCTGCTGTGCCGCCGCCCCCGACGGGTCGACATAGAGCGGGATGGCGGCCTGCGAGCTGGACGTCTGCATGCCGCCGGGGACAGGAGAAGCGGAGGGAGAGACGGAGGGCGAAGGTGCGGCGGAGGGCAGCGTCACGGTGACGCTGCCGGGAGGATCGGACGACCTGGAGACGGCCAGGCCCACGCCCGCGGCGACCGCGACCAGCGCGACCGCCGCGAGCACGTACCTGGGACCGACGCGCACCGGCCTGGCGTGTCGGACCATGCGATCAGAGCACCTGCACCCAGCGCGCCACCGAGGGCACACCGCGGTCGTCCATGAGGAACAGCATGTACCAGCCGGAGGGCGCGAGGCCCCTCGACGCCGGAATCGACAGGTTCAGCTTGGCGCCGCCGGCCGGCGTGATGTCGAGGGCCACCGACCGCTGGTCGACGTCGAGCACGTGGGTGACGGCGCTCGGCCGGACCAGGCGCGCCTGGGTGATCCGGGCCGCGTCGGGCGACGTGAAGCCGACCGTCGTGCCCCGCTCGACCTGGGCCGGCCCGCCGGTGACCGAGGGACGCGCGCCCTGGAAGAGGTACGGCGGCGAGTAGACCTCGATGCGCTTCTCGAACGTGCCCGGACCCTTGCCGGACTCGTCGTACAGGGGATCGCTGCCCATGGTCACGACGCGGCCGTCGGGCAGCAGGATCGCCTCGGAGTGGTAGTTGCGCCCGACCGTCGACTCGGCCGCGGTGGCGAAGGAGTTCGACGACGGCTGGTAGATCTGCGCGTTGAAGAGGTCGCTGCGCGTCTTGTCGCCGTACTTGCCGCCGCGGTAGCCGGACGAGCCGCCGGTGGTGAAGACGGTGTCGTCGGGCAGGATCACGGCGTTGAGGTAGCGCGCCGGCTGCGGCAGGTCGGGCCCGGGACGGTAGACCGGCTTGTCCTCGGTGAGGTCGATGATGTCCGTACGCTTCGTGGACACCTCGGACTCGCCGACACCGCCGCCTCCGAAGATCATCACCTTCTGGTCCTGGGCCGGGGCCAGCAGCACCGACGAGCTGGTCTCGGTCAGCTTGGCGTCACGCAGACCGCCGACCTCGGTGAACTTGTTGTTCCGGACGTTCCAGACGCCCGGCGTCCGCCCGACCGTGTCCGACCCGTAGCCGGCGTTGGAGCCCGAGTAGAAGAAGTTGCCGTTCTCCATCATGTGGAACGACGGGTAGGTCGGGAACGTCCGGTGCAGCTCGGGGGCGTCGACCCACTTCTTCTGCGAGGCGATGTACTTCTCGTTGTCACCGGGGATGATCCGGCCGAACTCGTCGAGCCCGGAGACCGCCAGCACGTCGCCGTTGGGCAGCTCAGCCAGCGTCGGGTACCAGCGGTTCTCGACCATGTCGCCGACCTTGACGTACCGCTCGGCGACCGGGTCGAACTCGTACGACGTGTTGTCGCCGCCGTACTCCTGCTTCTCCCGCGTGATCTTCTCGGCGATGCCGTAGACGTTCTGCTTGTCGGCGCCGGACAGCCCGGCCACCGTGTACTGCGCGGGCTGCTCGACGATCGGCCCGTCGCCCTTGTCCACCGCGTCGACGAAGACCTCCACCTCGGCGGCGTGCTGCATGACCTGGCCGCCGTGGTTCATGACGTGCGCCTTGCCCAGCGTGACGTCCTCGCGGGTCTTGTAGACGCGGCCCGACGCCGACACCAGCGAGGTGCCCTTCTTGAACACGTGCGGGCCGCTGGTCGCCGACTCGTTCTTGAGCTTCATGACCCCGTACGCGTGCTCGACGTCCTCGGCCAGCACCTCGTAGCTCTTCGTGCCACCTGCGATCAGCAGGTTGCCGTTGGGCAGGAACGTGTGCCCGGCGCAGAACACGTCGGTCGGGGTCGGGACGTCCTTGAACTCGTCCTTGGCCGGGTCGTAGATGATCGTCCGGAAGGTGCCGGCCTCGAACGCGTCCCGGTTGTTGCCGCTGCCCGCGATGATCAGCAGCTTGCCCGTGTTGAGCAGCGCCGCGTGGATCGCGTTGACCTTGAAGTCCTGCGGGACGGGCAGCGCGGCCCAGTGGCCGTACTGCTCCTTGTAGGACTGCCGGTTGATCGTGAACTCGTGGTAGGCCTCGGCGCCCATGGCGACCATCGGGCGGTTCACCACGGCGACGACGCCGAGCACCGCGACTGCGACCAGGCCGCTCGAGATCTTGCGAGCGAGAGAGGGGCGGTGGTGGGGCTTCATGCGTACGTCTTCTCCATCGTCTCCGGGTCCAGGGCGCGGGTGGCCCGGGACCGGCCGCGGGCCGAGCGGGCGTGGATCGTCTGGATCCGCCACACCAGCAGGGGCAACAGGCAGATGATCAGGTTGAGGGAGGGCCAGAGCCACATCCAGCCGTCCACGTGGCCGAGGAAGGGCGAGGCGATCAGCAGCGCCGCGTAGAACGCCGCCCAGCCCAGGCTGTGCCGGAAGGTCGAGACCCGGTCCGGGCTCATTGCGTCGCCCTTGGGCGTCACGACGAAGCCGGCCTTGCGGCCGAGCAGGGCGCCGATGTACGACGACACGTACAGCGGAGTGGACAACGTGGACACCAGCATGCCGGGCAGGCCCGAGGAACCGCTGTCCTCGTGCGGGCTGACGTTGTGGCGCCGGTTGAAGATGTAGAGGCCGATCTGGAAGAGGGCGGCGTCGACGTAGAGCATCAGCCACACCTCCTGCGGCACTTGGACGCCCTTGGCGCCGAGCAGCAGATAACAGGCGGCGACGCCGGCGCCGAGCAGCCACGACAACGCGGTCAGCGGGTAGTACGCCATCAGCAGCCCGTAGTGCAGCGCCCGGCCGAAGCCCAGCTTCCAGCCCATCCGCCAGAACTTCTTGACGACGACCTCGTCGGTGCCGCGCGACCAGCGGTGCTGCTGCGAGAAGTAGTCCGTCCAGCTGGACGGGCCCTCGCCGACGGCCAGCACGTCCGGGGTGTAGACCGAGCGCCAGCGCTTGCCCGTCGCCGGATTGTTCGTGCTGTGCATGACGAGGCTGGTCGCCATGTCCTCGGTGATCGAGTCCTGCAGACCGCCGATGCTGCGCAGGGCCGAGATCCGGACGGCGTTGTTCGTGCCGACGAGCATGGCGATGCCGCGCTTGTTGCCGGCGCGCTGCAGCAGCGAGTGGAAGAGGTACTGCTGCGACTCGGCCCAGCGGGTGACGACGCTGTCGTAGTTGCCGTAGACCTGCGGGCCGACGACGAACCCCACGTCCGGGTCGTCGAAGTAGCCGAGCAGCCGCTCGCAGAAGTTGGGCTGCGGCACGTGGTCCGGGTCGACCGAGACGAAGACGTCGTACGAGTCCCCGTGCCGGTCGATCCACGAGTTGTAGTTGCCGTGCTTGGTCTTCGCCTTCATCGCGCCCGCGGGCATGTTGTACTGCGGCAGGCCCTTGCGCGTGTAGTGCCGGATGCCCCGGCGCCTGCACATCGCCTTGACCTCGGGGTCGTCGCCCTCGTCGAGCAGCCAGACGTCGTACGGGCCGGGGTGTCTGATCTTGAGCGCCGCGACCAGGGTCTGCTCGACCATCTCCAGCGGCTCCTTGCCGGGGACGATCGTGGTCAGGAAGGCGACGCGCAGCTTGCTGTCCGGCACGACGGGGACAGGATCTCGCGCCCAGATCGTTGCCAGGCACAGGGTCACGACGTTGACCAGACGGAACAACTCGATCAGGGACGTCGCCGCGATCATGAACACGGTGGCGCCGAAGACGACCGGCCGGAGATCCGGGTCGGGCAGCTCGATGGCGGAGATCAGCCAGGCGAAGAACGTGGTCTCGAACGCGAAGGCGAACAGCGTGATGAACACCGTCGCCACCGGCCGGCGCCGGGCGAGCCGGCGCATCCTGACCCGGTACGGGTCCTTGCGGTTGGTGCGCAGCTCCGCCGGCCCGGCCAGCACGCTGTACGCGCTGTAGCTGTACCGGAACGGGAGGATGTGGGTCTGATCGTTGCCGCCGCTGAGGTTCTCCAGCTCGTGCTGGTTGCGCGGAGCCGGGATGACCGTCGTCTCGTCGACCGGTGGTTCAGGGTTGCGGGGGCGTCCGGATCCCGGGGGCGGGGTCTGAACAACGCTCATGGCTTCCTTCCACGTCGTGCGACAACGGGTCAGCCCGGCAGCGGGCATGACGGATCGTGACAACGCCGACCGCGGGGCTTGCGTTGTCCGGGTGATTATTTGCGTTCATTAATGGGCTGATCAGCCGCCTGAGCTGCGGTTTTATGGCTTCACAACATTCCATGGACAGATTGCGGAATGGTGAACGCCGCCGCTCTCCGATCCGAGAAGGATTCGGAGAGTGACGAAAACCGCCCGGCAATATCCGGATTTGTCGCGGGCATCAGGCGGAGATCGGGACGGCCGGACGGACCGCCGCTTCGATCTTCTCCCGTCCCGCATGCTGGGACATCACCGGCTTGATCGCGCGCCTATTTGCATGTAGCAGCAGGTTATCGGGGGTGCGGGCCGGTCGCGCCTTGCCGACGAAAGCGTGCCGGGCGGCGGCGAATCCGGAGCGGTCGCCGAAGATGTCGCTGCTCATCTCGGCCAGCTCCCGGGTCTCGTAGACGTCGAGCGGCACCCGCTCCGCCCCGGCCCGGCGCGCCTTCTCTGTCCGGCGCTTCCGGGCGGACCGGGGATCGGCCAGCCGGACGGCGAGCGCCTGCAGCCATTCCCCGTACGCGTCGGGGTGGCGCGGCCCGACCTCGTCGACCAGACCGAGCGACCGGGCCCGCCGGGCGCTCACCGGCAGCCGCTGGTCGACGAGGCGCTGGGCCGTCTCCGCCCCGACGCGCCGGGGCAGGGTGAAGGTGTGCAGCTCGGAGCCGTACAGGCCCATGTCGTAGTGGGGGTTCAGGACGATGCCGTCACGGGCCGCCACGACGTCCGCCCCGAGGCCGAGCATGACGCCGCCCGCTCCGGCGCTGCCCGCGTACGCGGCGATCGTCACCTGCCCGGAGCAGGTGATCAGCTCGCGGCAGACCGCGTTGATCGCCTTGATGTTCGCCCACGCGGCGCCGGCGGGGTCCGCGGCCGCCTCGATCACGTTGAGGTGGATGCCGTTGCTGAAGGCGTCCGTGCCGCCGCGCAGCACGAGCACCCGGGTGTCCTGGCCCGCGGCGTGCCGGAACGCGGCGAGCAGCCGGCGGCAGTGCCCCGGCGACATGGCGCCGTTGTAGAAGTCGAAGGTCAGCCAGCCCACGGCCCCGGACCGCCGGTAGCGGATCTGCCGGTAGACCGGGCCCTCCGGCTCGGCGCCGATCGGCAGGGGCGACTGCGGCACGCCGGCCAGGTCGCGCCCGAGCAGGGTCGTCGCCGGCAGCTTCACGCCGTCCGGCTCGCGCAGATGACCCAGCCACACGCTGGCGTCGCCGGTCGCCACGAGCACGGCGCCCTGACGCCGGCCGAGGACCGTGCCGGGGCGCGCGCCGCGGGTCAGGCCCGGATGGGCGTCGTACGCGTAGACGTCGCGCCCGGCCACGGTGGTCCGTACGCCCGGGGAACCGTCACCGGCCCGGATCCGGCGCACGATCGTCTCGGCCGGGTCGGACCAGTCGAAGGCGCGGTCGGCCTGCTTCATCGCCGGGCGGGGACGGGCGCCGCGCACCTCGACGGTCATCTCGGCCGCCGGGGTGGGCCGGAAGCCGGGATCGGCGGCCTTGGCGACCACCTCGAAGACGCACTCGAGGGCCGCGTCGGCGACAGGCCCGGAGTAGAGCGACGACTTGCGGGGCGCGGCGGCCGGCATCGGGAACGTCCGGGCGGCCCAGATCGGGCCCGCGTCGAGCTCCTCCACGGCCTGCAGCGCGGTCACGCCCCACGTCGGGGCCGACTCGGTGATGGCCCAGTCCAGCGACGACGGCCCGCGGTCGCCCACGGGCCCCGGATGGACGATGACCGTGCGCCAATGTCGCCAGACCTCGGCCGGCACCCGGTCCTTCAGGAAAGGGCACACGACCAGATCGGGGCTCGCCCGCCGGACGCCGTCGATCATGTCGCCCGGACTCGTGGCCAGCTGGACGCCGACCTCGTGACCCGCTTCTCGCAGTGCGCACCACACCCGCTGGGTCAAGCCGTTGAATGCCGACACGAGCAGCACGATGCGCACATTGCCTCCCCAGACAATTAGTTCCTTTAGCCAGTCTTGTCCGCCGATCTAGGGGTTTGTCGCACATGCGGTCCGGCACTTGTGTGTGGCGCCGGTTCTCCGGTGCGGCGGACTAAGCTTGGTGAGGTACCCCCCGTCCAACGGGCGCAGGGGTTTTTCGATGTGCTCTCGAGAGAGATTTCTTCATGCAACTCAGTGGCCTCATCCCGGCCGCCCTGCGTGACCGCGGGCTGGCGCGGGCCCGTGACCTGGCCCGCAAGGGCGGGGCCGACTCCGACGCGCTCGACCTGACGGCGCCCGTCTCGCTGCGGCCCTTCGTGGTCGCGGCGGTCGCCGGGCAGCCCGAGTCCGGCGGCGCCGGCAAGCCCGTGCTCGCTGTGACGGCGACCAGCCGCGAGGCCGACGATCTCGCGGACGCGCTCGGATGTCTCGTGTCGCCGGACGCCGTCGCCGTCTATCCCTCCTGGGAGACACTGCCGCACGAGCGACTGTCGCCGCGCTCCGACACGGTCGGCCGGCGCCTGGCCGTCCTGCGCCGCCTCGCCCACCCCGAGGCCGGCGCCGAGCCGCTGCGGGTCGTGGTCGCGCCGGTGCGGTCCCTGCTGCAGCCGCAGCTCAAGGGGCTCGGCGACCTCGAGCCGGTCGAGCTGCGGGCCGGCGGCGAGGCCGAGCTGGAGGGCGTCGCGCAGCGGTTGTCCGACATGGCCTACGCCCGGGTCGACCTGGTCACCAAGCGGGGCGAGTTCGCCGTCCGCGGCGGCATCCTCGACGTCTTCCCGCCCACCGACGAGCACCCGTCCCGGGTCGAGTTCTGGGGCGACGAGGTGGAGGAGATCCGCACCTTCGCCGTCGCCGACCAGCGCACGATCGACGCGGTCGAGCGGCTCTGGGCCCCGCCGTGCCGCGAGCTGCTGCTGACCCCGCAGGTGCGGGCCAAGGCGGCGGAGCTGAGCGCCGCGCACCCCGAGATCGCCGAGATCCTCGACAAGCTGGCCGAGGGCATCCCGGTCGAGGGCATGGAGTCGCTGGCGCCCGCGCTGCTCGACGGCACGGACAGCATGGAGCTGCTGATCGACTGCATGCCCGAGGGCACGCACGTTCTCTTGTGCGACCCGGAGCGCATCCGCACGCGCGCGCACGACCTGACCCGTACGTCCGATGAGTTTCTGGAAGCGAGCTGGGCCGCCGCTGCCGTGGGTGGGCAGGCGCCGATCGACGTGGGCGCCGCCGCCTTCCGCACCCTGGCCGATGTGCGCTCGCACGCTGCCGTGCTGCGGCAGCCGTGGTGGACGGTGTCACCTTTCGGCATCGCCGCTTCTCCCTCCGAGGATGAGACTCCTTGGCTCGAGGCGCCGTCGACCGAGGTCTCGCCGGATCTCGGCGACGCGGTCGCGTTGAAGGCCCAGCCCGTCCCGCTCTATCACGGCGACACGGCCAAGCTGGCGAACGATCTGGCCCAGTGGGCGGCCGACAAGTGGGCGATCGCGCTGGTCTTCGAGGGCCACGGCACCGCCCAGCGCGCCACCGAGCTGCTGCGCGACGCCGGCCTCGGCGTGACGCCGGTCGACTCCATCGAGTCCGCCGTCGAGCCGGGCCAGCTGCTGGTCACCTGTGGCGGGCTCAACCACGGCTTCGTCGACGAGGCCTCGAAGCTGGCCATCATCACCGGCAACGACATCACCGGCGGCCGGGGTGCGTCCACCAAGGACATGCGCAAGATGCCCAGCCGCCGGCGCAACACGATCGACCCGCTGGAGCTCAAGACCGGCGACTTCGTCGTGCACGAGCAGCACGGCATCGGCCGCTACATCGAGCTGGTGCAGCGCACGGTCAACGGTGCCGACCGCGAATACCTGGTCATCGAGTACGCCCCCTCGAAGCGCGGGCAACCCGGCGACCGGCTCTTCGTCCCCACCGACCAGCTCGACCAGCTGTCCCGTTACGTCGGCGGGGAGTCGCCCAGCCTGCACAAGATGGGCGGCTCCGACTGGCAGAAGAGCAAGGCGCGGGCGCGCAAGGCGGTCAAGGAGATCGCAGCGCAGCTCATCCAGCTCTACGCCGCGCGGCAGGCGTCCAAGGGCCACTCGTTCGGCCCGGACACCCCGTGGCAGCGCGAGCTGGAGGACGCCTTCCCCTACACGGAGACGCCCGACCAGCTCGCGGCGATCAGCGAGGTCAAGCACGACATGGAGCTGGCCGTCCCGATGGACCGGCTGATCTGCGGCGACGTCGGCTACGGCAAGACCGAGATCGCGGTGCGCGCGGCCTTCAAGGCGGTGCAGGACGGCAAGCAGGTGGCCATCCTCGTGCCGACGACGCTGCTCGCCCAGCAGCACTACAACACGTTCGCCGAGCGGATGAGCCAGTTCCCGGTGACCATCAAGCAGCTGTCGCGTTTCCAGACGCCCAAGGAGGCGGCGCTGACCTTGGAGCAGGCGGCCAACGGGACGGCCGACATCGTCATCGGCACGCACCGGCTGCTCTCCAAGTCGACCCACTTCAAGAACCTCGGCCTCATCATCGTGGACGAGGAGCAGCGGTTCGGCGTCGAGCACAAGGAGCAGCTCAAGGCGCTGCGCGCGTCCGTCGACGTGCTCACCATGTCGGCGACGCCGATCCCGCGCACGCTCGAGATGGCGATCACCGGCATCCGCGAGATGTCGACCATCGCGACGCCGCCGGAGGAGCGGCACCCCGTGCTCACGTACGTGGGGGCCTACGACAACAAGCAGGTCGCCGCGGCCATCCACCGCGAGCTGCTCCGCGACGGCCAGGTGTTCTTCCTGCACAACCGGGTCGAGTCGATCGACCGGGCCGCCCGGACGCTGCGCGAGCTGGTCCCCGAGGCGCGCGTCGCCGTCGCCCACGGGCAGATGAGCGAGGAGCAGCTCGAGAAGGTCATGGTCGGCTTCTGGGAGAAGGAGTTCGACGTCCTGGTCAGCACGACCATCGTCGAGTCCGGCATCGACATCCCGAACGCCAACACGCTCATCGTCGAGCGCGCCGACCTGCTCGGCCTGTCGCAGCTGCATCAGATCCGCGGCCGCGTGGGCCGGGGGCGCGAGCGGGCGTACGCGTACTTCCTCTACCCGCGCGAGAAGCCGCTCACCGAGCAGGCCCACGAGCGGCTGGCCACCATCGCGCAGCACACCGAGCTCGGCGCCGGCATGTACGTCGCCATGAAGGACCTCGAGATCCGCGGCGCCGGCAACCTGCTCGGCGGTGAGCAGTCGGGCCACATCGAGGGCGTCGGCTTCGACCTCTACGTGCGGATGGTCGGCGAGGCGGTCAGCGCCTTCAAGGGCGACCGGCCCGAGGAGGAGATCGAGGTCAAGGTGGACCTGCCGGTCGACGCGCACCTGCCCACCGACTACATCGCGGTCGAGCGCCTGCGCCTCGAGATGTACCGCAAACTGGCCGAGGCCCGCGACGACGCCCGCCTCGACGAGGTGGTCGCCGAGATGACCGACCGCTACGGCGAGCCCCCGGCGCAGGTCGCCAACCTCATCGCGGTGGCGCGCTTCCGGCTGCTGGCCCGGGCCTACGGCCTGACGGACGTCTCCGTGCAGGGCAAGCACCTGCGCTTCTCGCCGCTGCCGCTGCCCGACTCGAAGCAGATGCGGCTCAAGCGCTACCACCCCGACTCGGTCTACAAGGCGGCGAACGACCAGGTCAGCGTCCCGCGCCCGAGCACCCGCCGGATCGGGGGCGAGCCGCTGCGCGATCTGACGCTGCTGCAGTGGTGCGCGCAGCTGCTCAAGGACGTGCTGGGGGAGGCGCCGGCTCCGGTCAAAGCCTGACATTCCCCGGGTACGCGTACGCAGGCCCGGGCCGTACCATCGTGCGGCCCGGCTCTGCGGTTTTCGTGCCGTATCCGGAGGCTCGAGGGACTTCCGTGACGCTTCGCGTTGTGCTGCCGGTGCTGCTCCTGACCACGATGGCCCTGGCCGCGTGCACCCGACCGGCCGGGCCTTCGCCGAGCGCGGCCAGCTCGAAGCCCGTGTTGGTCTCCCCGGCCAGTCCCTCGGTCACCCCGTCGCCGGCGCCGCCCCGACCGGTGATCAGCAAGGCCGGGCTCGGCTACTTCTTCGACATCGCGCTGGGCTCGGAGTACGGCGAGAAGTCCGCCCCCGTCATCCGCTGGACCAAGCCCCAGGTCACCATCCAGGTGCACGGCAAGCCGACGAAGAGCGCCAAGACCTGTCTGGCCAAGGTCGTCGCCGACTTCAACGCGCTCAGCCGATCGACCGACCTGAAGATCAAGAACGGGCCGGCCGACATCGACCTGCACTTCGCCCCGCTGGCGACGTTCAAGTCACTGGAACCCGACTACGTGACCGGCAACGACGGCTTCGTGCACGTCGAATGGAACGGCGCCCGCGTGATCACCTCGGCGAACGTCCTGATCCGCTCGTCGGGTCTCGGCTCCGCCGTCCGCTGTCACCTGATCCGCGAGGAGCTGACCCAGGGCATGGGTCTGCTCCGGGACTCGAACAAGCACCCGGGCAGCATCTTCTACGGCAAGTACTTCCCGGCGCCGACCCGCTATTCCAAGCTGGACAAGGAAGTCATCCGGCTCCTCTACAGCGACGCGATCCATCCGGGCGACACCAAATCGGTCGTCACCCGCGCCGTCACCGTCCGATAGCCGCCCACCGCATCGCGGGCGGGCGATCGAGCCCGGCAGCGCCTGCTCGGTCGGGGTGCTGCCTCACGGCCGGGCGACCGAGCCCGGCAGCGCCTGCTCGGTCGGGGTGCTGCATCACGGCCGGGCGACCGAGCCCGGCAGCGCCTGCTCGGTCGGGGTGCTGCATCACGGCCGGGCGACCGAGCCCAGCAGCGCCTGCTCGGTCGGGGTGCTGCTGAGCATGACCCACTGCAGGCGGGCGCGGCTGACCAGGCCGACCATCTCGCCTGGCAGCTGCGGCAGATAGGTCTGTGCCTGGCGGATGCCCAGCACCGACGCGGCCATCGCGGCCTCGGCCGGGCTGAGACGCTGGAGGACGACCACGTCGCTCTGCTGGAGCAGGCCCTCGTCCCAGGAGGCGAGGTCGTCGCGGACCACGAGGGTGGCCTGCCACGGGCCGCCGGCGCTGGGCGGGGGCCCGACCGCGGCGCCCGCGTCGACGATGACCAGGTGCGGGGCGCCGAGGGTGGCGGCGATGGGCGGGGCGCTCTCCGGAGGGAGGAACGCGGCCGTCTCGCGGCCGACGCCGCAGCGGCGCAGGAACGCGTCCCACACCTGCTCGCGGGCCGTCTGGATGAACAGCCGGGCGCCGATCGCCAGGGCCCGGAAGGCCAGCAGCTGCGCGCAGCCGACGCCGCCGATCACCAGCATGCGGGTGGGCGCGGGGCGGAAGGGGCGCAGCGTGACGGGCTGTTTCTGACGGTTGCGGCCGACGACCAGTCCGGCGCCGCCCGAGCGAAGGCCACCGTCGTCGAAGGTGCCGGCCCCGGCGGTGAACGTCGCGCCGATCACAGGAAACCTCCCAGGGGCAGGGTCGCGGCGAGGCCGAGCACCTGTTCCCCGTCGTAACGTTCGGTGCGGCCGCCCGCCGCCCGGACCGCGTCGTCGAGCGCCTGGTCGCCGGTGGCCAGCACGCCCGCGTCCGGGGCGGCCAGGCGGAAGGCGACCTCGACGAGGATCGACTCGTCCTCGGCCACGCGGGCCGGGTTGTGCGCGACGGCCACGGACAGCACACTGCCGACGGCCGGCAGCTTGAGCAGCATCTCCTCGGGCTGCCAGTCGCGCACCGGCCAGTGGACGACGCGGCGGCAGCTGTGCACGAGCTCCTCGACCCAGGCGGCCCGCCAGGTCTCGCGGCCGGTGGGCGGGGTCTCGGGGCCGGCCGGGCGCGGGGGTGTGCCGGAGAGGCGGCCCAGGTGGGTGACGGCGCTGACGAGCCCGTCGCGGTCGAGCACGCGGGCGGCCACCTTGTCCATGCGCAGGTGACGGCGGGCGCGCTTGACGGCGGAGAGCAGGGCGGGGCGCAGCTCGGCGTCGGCGTACGCGTCGGCGGTGCGCGCGGCCTGCAGGACCAGCCAGCTGCGGCGCTCGGCGGGGACCTCGTTGCCGGTCAACTCGCGATAGGACCGCTCGACCACGCCGGGTCCGACCACGGGCGCCGGTGAGACGGACACGAGCAGTTGCGCGGTGATCGGGAACGCGTGGGCGTCGGCGAGCGGGAGCAGGGCGACGGGCGACGGCAGGCGTACGGGCTCGCCGGCGAAGAGAACCGTGTCCTCCGGGCCCAGCTCGAGCACCGCGCAGAGGCCGCCCCGATGGGTGAGGAGGGCCACCGGCCGGTCGTCGAGCTCCACGGAGTCGAGGGCCACGGTCGGCTCGGCGAACCCCAGCAGGTCGAGCGCCGCGCCCTCGCCGGTGGCCGGGGCGCGGTGCGGGCGGCCCCGGAAGCGCAGCCACACGCCGAACCAGCGGTAGAGCCAGCGGCCGCGGAAGCGGATCAGCGTCGGCGAGACGAGCAGCAGGGCGACGACGGCGACGGCGATGGTGGTGACGAGGTTGCCCAGGGTGTACGCCGCGAGGATCGCCGCGGCCGCGAGCTGCCACGCGAGCAGCTGGCCGAGGCTGAGCGCGCCGAGGGCGGTCTTGGCGAGGCGAGGGTGGCCGGGCTTGGTGACGACGGCGGGCGGCGGGGGCTCCGCCGGGGCGGCGCCGGGGCGGAAGTCGTAGTCAGCCTGCGCGGTGGGGCGCGTTGCGGTCACCGTTTGCACTTGCGCCTGAGCAGCCGCAGCCGCGGCCGGACGAGCCTGACCCGCGTACGCCGGGAGGACAGGCTGAGGGGCGGCCTGTCCCGGGGCGGGCTGCGGCTGGGCGGCCGGCTGTCCATAGGGGAGGGCCCGCCCGTACGGATCGGTCATCGCGCGCCTCCGGTGGCCGCGACGACGTCGGCCACCTCGACGGTGCGCAGCTCGTCGAAGCTGGGCCGCCGGCCGGACTGCCGCAGCCGTTGCGCCTGCGCCTTGCGTACCCCCTCGAAGAGCTTGCGCGCCTCGCGGGCGTTGCCGAAATTCTGGTCGCGCTCGATCGTCGCGAAGTGGCGGTGCAGCACCTCGGTGACCTGGTCGGCGAGCAGGTATTCGTCGGCGGTGGCCATCCGGCTCACGATCGTCACCAGCTGCTCGGGCGAGTAGTTGCCGAACTCGATGGTCTTCGCGAAGCGCGACGCCAGACCCGGGTTGGCGTCGAGGAAGTCGAGCATCTCGCCGGTGTAGCCGGCCGCGATCACCGCGATCTCGTCGCGGTGGTCCTCCATGAGCTTGACCAGCGTGTCGATGGCCTCCTGGCCGAAGTCGCCGCCACCGCCGAGCGACCGCGACAGCGTGTAGGCCTCGTCGATGAAGAGCACGCCGCCGCGGGCCTTGTCGAAGGCGGCGGCCGTCTTCTCGGCGGTGTGGCCCAGGTATTGCCCGACCAGGTCGCGCCGCGAGACCTCCCGGAACGGGCCGCCGGGCAGCGCGCCGAGCGCGGCCAGCAGCTCGCCGTAGATGCGGGCCACGGTCGTCTTGCCGGTGCCGGGCGCCCCGGCGAAGATCAAGTGGTGGCTGACCGCGCTGACCGGCAGCCCCGAGGCGCGCCGCCACTCGTTGACCTGGATCTCGTCGATGAGCGCGCGCACCTCCTCCTTGACGCCCTCGAGGCCGACCATCGCCTCCAGCTCGCCGAGCAGCTCCTCGGTGCGCTCGGCGTCCTGCTGCACGGCCTGCGCCGCCGCCTCGGCCCCGAAGACCGCGCGCTTGCCGGACGCGCCCTCGACCACTGTCGGCGTCGCGCCCTCCTGAATCTCCACCGCCGGCAACCCGGTGTTTTCAAACGTGCACGCCTCGACACTGCCGCCGCAGCCCCGCCCGAACGAGACGGCCGGCCCGCGGGTGTCGTGGATCTTGCAGCGGACCAGCGACGGGCTGCTCTGCTGGGCCACGGCCACCCCGGCGCCGGAGGTCTGCGAGATGTCGCACGCCTCGATGACCGGTTTGCCGTACTGATAGACATAGATGCCGCGGCTCGCACAGCGGGTGATCGTCGTGGTGCGGATCGTCGGCGCCGCGCCGATGCGCACGATGATGCCGTCCTCCGAGAGGTCGGCGAACTCGCAGCCGTCGACCGTGCCGTCCGCCTCCTCGACGACCAGCCCGTAGCGGGCGCCGGTCACCTTGCAGCGGCTCAGGTCGAACTCCGCCCGCCCCTTGATCGACACGGCCGGGCCGTGACCCGCCGTGAGCGTGCACCCGCTCATCGACAGGCGCGTGTTGTCGCTGGTCACCACGGCCGCGTCACCGGCCTTCAAGGTGAGGTCGCGGAGCTCCACCTTGCCGCCGGTGCAGGTCACCGTCGCGTACGCCGAGCTCGACACGTCGATCGTGACGGTGCCCGCGCCCTGGGCGGCGACGATCGTCACGTCCCGGTCGGTGATGAACAGCGCCTCGTAATAGGTGCCGGGCGCGAGCGACACGACGGCGTCCTCGGCCACCGCGGAGAGCGCCTCACCGATCGACGGATAGGCGCCGGGCTGGCCGGGGGCGACGAGCAGGGTGCGTGACATGGATCCTCGCGGGCTGGGGTGGAACCCGACGATATCGCAGGTCGCCGGGTCCACGGGACCCCCGGCGAGGCCGCTACGCTGTCCTGCACACACGGGGAAGGGGAACAGGTGGCACACGAGCGGATGCTGCCCCTGGCGGCGGGTGCGCTCCTGGTCGGCGGCGCGGTGCACACGCACACGTCGATCCGGGGGGACGGCACGCCGAATCTGCATCCGGTCCTGCGCCGCCTGATCGACGAGCTGCCGGCCGGGCAGCGGGAGCGGTTCGCGGGGTGGTGCGCGGAGACCGTACTCATCTCGGACCGGCTGCACGACGCGGGCGCGGACCTGACGGCCATGGCGGCCCGGTCGCTGTTGTGGGGGGCCCAGGTGCAGGTCGTGCACGTACGCGAGGACGGGGACCCGTTGCAGGGTTCGTCGTTGCCGCCGTGCCGCACGTGTGCCGCGGTGCTCGATCACTTCGGGATGGAGTTCTCCGAGTCTGGGGTGCGTACCGTCGATGCTCCGGCCGCTCGTGACGAAGCTCGCGGGAAACGCTGGGCGCTCGATCTGGCGGCCAGTCGCCACACCGTCGTGCCGGCGGCGATCGAGGCCTGGTCGGCTTTCGGCGGCTTGGCGCAGGCCGCGGGGGAGACGGGCGAGGAGGTCGCTCCCCGGTCGTTCGTGATCGACCCCCGCCGCGTACGCGCCAGTGTGGCGACTCTCACGACGCTGGCCGCAGCCGTCGGAACGCCCCTGACGCCGCTGGGCGAGGAGGGCGACGGCACGGGCATCCTCTCGATCGACGCCGGCGGCCGGGTGTTCGTGAGCGATCACACCGGTGACTGGTTCCTCGGCCCGTCCGTGCGCGAGGCGCTGGAGGTCCTGACGCTCGGGCGCGCCGCCGCCCGGGTCTCCGCGGCGGGCACCTGGTGACCGAGTGGGTCCCCGTCACTGCGGCCGAGCGGGCGCTGCTGGCGGCCGGGCAGGATCCGGCGGCGCTGTTGGCCGCTTTGGTCACCGGGCCGCTGCTGATGCCGGTGTCGCCGGCCGCCGCGGCGGGGCACGAGCCGGCGGGCTGGGCCACCGGAACGTACGACGGTGTGACGCATGTCCTGGCCTTCACCTCCCCGCAGGCGATCGCGGCCTGCCTGCCCGGGCAGCCGGTCACCTATCGCACCGACAGCGTGCCGTCGCTCGTGGCGAACTGGCCGGACCCGTCGTGGCGGCTGGCCGTGAATGTTCGCCTGCCGATCGGCTTGATCCTCGACAGTGCCGATCTGGCCGCCCTGCCGGATTTGTCCGTGCCGGGGGAGGCGCCGCTGCGCGCCGCGGTGGAAGCCCGGGACGAGAACGCGGTGACCGCCGCGATGCTGCGCGCGGAGCTGATCGTGCCGATCACTGCGGCGACCCGCGACCTGGGCGACCCGGATTTCTCGTGGCCGCGCGGGCCGGAGGGGATTGCGGTTTACACCTCCGAGGAGCGGATGCGGCAGGCGGTCGGCGAGGCGGACTTCATCGCCGTCACCAGCCTCCAGCTGACGACGAACTGGCCTCTTGATGGCCCTGCGCTGCTGCTCAACCCGGGGACGCCGCTCGCGGTCGCGATCGCCGGATCGACCGTACGGGAGCTGGCCACGTGGTTCGGGGAGCTGCGCACGGCCATGTCGCCGGAGCGCTCCCAGCTGGTGATCGCGCCCATGTACGTGTCCGCTTATCTGGACCACGGCTACGACCGGGCGTCCGGGCAGGTGCACAGGCCGGTCGCCGGGGAGACGCCGCTCGCGTTGTACGAGCGGGTCGGGCTGCTGGGGGAGGGGTCGCCGTTCCAGCCGGACGACGACTGGGTCGTGGTGCTGCGCTTCGACGGCCCGGCTCCGGCCGAGCCTTCCTTCGTCGAGCCTTCCTTCGTCGTGCCGGACGGCGCTTCGCTGCACCGCATAGCGGCCGACGGGGGCGAGGTGCTCGTTGCTGTGTTCTCCGAGCGCCGCTGGGTCGCTCCTAGTTCTTGACTGTCTTGTAGACGGCGATCGCACCGGCGGCTGATGCCCCGGCAACAAGTGGGCCGATCATCGTGGCGTTCCACTCGATCTTCCCCTGGATCAGCAACGCCACGACGGCCACCAGGCACAGCCCGGCCGTGATGCCGGCCGCCTGCGGAAACCCGCTCTCCCGCACACCGGCGAGCACGGCCAGCATCGACACCACGTGCATGGCCGTGAAGGCGAGCGTGATGAGGCCGAAAAGCGTGAAGAGAACGTACGTAAAAACGACCCCCTCGCCGTCCGCCCCGACCAGCACCCGCACGCAGCCGACCGTGGCCGCACCCCACAGCACAACGGCCGGAATCAGCAGAACAACGGCGGCAATCCTATTGCTGCCGGCGGAAGCTTCCCCGGCTCTACGCGGCCGGACCCGGTTGTTCGCCGCATCGGCACAGTTGTCGACGATGGCCTTGGCCCCCGGCTCGTACGTGACCCCACTGAGCGTGACATTCGTCAACTCGGCCCGGCTGGTGCCACGGAGCTCGACCCCTCCGGCAATCTGTCCGAAATCGACCCGCCCGACGGCCGAATCGGCATGCAACGTGCCGTCGATGCTGGAGTGGCTGATCGCGTACGTCGTCCGGGCGCCGACCTTCACGGCCGCAACCAGCACGCAACTCTCCACCGTGAGCCGCCCGCCCTCCGCGACCACCGCGGCGCCCCGAACCCGCAGCCCCCTCAACGTGACCTGCGAATCCTTACAGCTGACCGCGTCGTACGCCGAACTGCTCACGTCGATCGTGACAGTCCCCGGCCCCTGCTCCGCCAACAGCGTGACGACCTTGTCCGTGAGAAAGAGCGCCTCGTAGTACGTCCCGGCGGCCAGCACCACGACGCCACCCTCGTCGCCCATCGCAGCCAGCGCGTCCCCAATCTTCTGGTGCGCCCCGTCCCGCCCGGGAGCAACAAGCAACTGCTGAGTCAAGGCCCCGCTCCCCACCCTGTCACCGGCTCAGGCCCCCGGCGGCCGCCGCCAACCCTGATCATCCTCAACCGCGCGCGCCGCCGGCTGTTGCTGCTGCTGCGCGAAAGCCGGCTCAGGAGCGTTTTGGCGCCGCTTCTTCCGAGACCGCCGAACCAGCAAAAACACAATCAACCCAATGACGATGCACAGCCCGCCGAAGAGGGCGACAATCTGCACCACCTGCTCGGCTGTCGACGGACAGCCGTCACACCCTTCGTACTGCGCCGCCCCGTTCAGCTCGCCGGTCGGCGTCGGGGAAGCCTGCGCCACCCGCTCGTCGGGCTTACCAGTCACCGCTCGTTCGAGATCGAGGACACCCCAGCCGTAATCGAGATCTTTACCCTTGTCCCCGGCATCCTTCGTCGTCCACAGGAGCTGCTCCTGCAGACCTTCGGAGTTGAGGTCCGGGAACTGCGCGAGGACGAGGGCCATCGCGCCGGCGACGATGGCGGTGGAGTCGCTTGTGCCGGAGCCTGCGGGATCGGTGTAACCGCCTCCGGGTGCCGCGGCGATGATGTTCTCGCCCGGCGCCGCGATAGCGGTGGCATTGTTCCTGCTGCTTTCCTTCGCCTTGCCGCCCTTCTCGTCGATGCCGGTCACCGCGATCGTCTCGCCGTAGGCGGCGGGAAAGCCGGAAGTGCTGTTCTTGTTACCCGCCGGCGCGATCACCGGCACCTTGCGTTGCCAGGTCTGCTTCATGACGGTGGCCAAGGTGTCGTCATAGCCGGTGCCGAGCGAGACGCTGATGACATCGGCGCCGTTATTCAGAGCCCAGGTGATGCCGGCGGTGATGCTCTCCCGGCTCATCTTCTTGTTCTCGTTCATCACGGTCACCGGCAGAATCTTCGCCTCGGGCGCGATGCCGAGCACGCCGTTGCCGCCGCCGCTGCCGTGCCCGTGGCCCGCGATGAGTGACGCCATGGCCGTGCCATGACCGAGCCGGTCCACCTGCCCTTTCGCCTTCTCGTCGAAGAGGTCGATGCCGGGCAGGACGTTGCCCTTGAGGTCGGGGTGATCCGCATCAACCCCGGTGTCGACGACGGCAACAGTGATGCCCTTGCCTTGGGTGACCTTGTGCACGGCCGCCACGTCGAGCGACTCGAGCCACCACTGCCTGTCCCGGGTGGAGTCGGCAAGAGCCGGCGTGGCAGGGGCGACCAACGTCGTGACCGCGGCGAGTGCGATCGCCACAAGCGTCACCGATCGGACGGCACGCATGTCGAACAACCTCCCGGGACCGCATGGCGGCCCACCAAATCGTTGGAACACCGGAGGGCCGGCCGCCTCTCTGGTGAGGTGGCCGGCCGCTGCCGGATCATCTGCAGTTCTGACTCAGCTCTGGCCGAGAGCGCGACCCTGCTCCTGGGGCCGGTGGTCGGCGGGAGTCTCGACGTTGCCGACCCCGGACTCGGTCACGAACAGTTCGTCGTCACCGTCATACATCCACTCGCCGGTTTCTTCGGACTCCTCCCGGCACCTGTCCCGGGGGCCTGGCACGGACGGTTGAGCCTGGCGGCCGCCCAACGCGGGCTTGGGACCCGTAGCCGGCGCTTTAGCACCCGCAGCGGGGCCGCGGCCTGTCAGATCCGGCTTCGCCGCGCCCGGCCGCACGGGTTGACCAAGACGCGCAGCTTGCGGCTCTGCCAGACCCGGTGTCCCGGGACGTGCGCCGCGGCCGCCGAGCTGCGGTGCGCCGGGCCGGGAACCCGGACGTGCACCGGCTTCACCGGGCATCGGGCCACGCTTGCCGCCGAGGTTGGGAGCCTGCGGACTCCGGCCGGTTCCCGGAGCGCCGGGACGTCCCGAGCCCGCGCCGGTGCTTCCGGGAAGCCGGGGCTGCCCGGGGCGAGGACCATTCGGTGTGCCCGGCGGGTTCGAGCGAGCGGTCGGCCCGCCCGGCCCCCGGGTTCCGGGCAGTGTCGGCTTGCTGGGCGCCGGCCCGCGCGTCGGCGGCGGGGTCGGACGTCCGGCACCGGGCAGGCTCGCTTTGTTGGGAACGACGGGCCGGCCTGGAGCCGGTCCGCCGACCGGAGGCAGCCCGGGCGTGACCGGCGGCGTGGGTGCCGGTCCCGAGGGCGGCGGTGCCGGAGCAGGAGCCGGTGTGGTGACCGGCGGCGGGGCAGTCGGAGCCGCCCCTCCGGCGAGGTCGACGCCGGGCGGGGTTGGAGGCGTCCCGGGCGGAGCGCCAGGCGGCGGAGCCGCTGGACCAGCCGAGGGCGGAGTTACCGGGGGGGTGCCGGGCGCTGGACCAGCTCCGGGCGTGGTCGGTGCCGTCGGTGGGGCGCCCGGGCCGCCGGCGGGAGGCGCGGCTGGAGCGCCGCCGCCAGGAATGCCCGGTGCGCCGGGCGCGCCGGGCGCGACCGGCCGGGTGCCACCAGGCATCGTGGGCGTGTAGACCGCGGAGTCCGTTGGTCCCTGATATGTCGAGCCGCGGCCGATCTTCTCGAAGTAGGCGTCCATGAAGGTGTCGGCGAGGGGCTTGACGACCGCCAAAGCTCCGGCCTTCGCGCCGTCACGCACCTCGTTGAAGCTCTTCGGGTTGTCGCCGAACGGGTTGATCTTGCCGAGGACCGTCTCCTCGTCCCGCTTCTTCTTCTCCGCGGCCTGGTCGGCGAGGTAGTTCTCGTAGATGGTCTTCATCTCACGCTGGGTCTGCGCGATCTTGGCGCCGACCTGCTCGAGGCCACTGGCGTTGTTGTCCGCGACCTCCTGCCACTCGTCCAGCGAGGCCATCGCGGCGCCGACCTTCTGCATGAAGACACGGCCGGCGTCGGAATCCCACCGTGCGGCCATCGCGTCGGCATGCCGCTGCAGATTGAGCCTGGTGGTGTTGAGCAGCGTGCTGGCGCGGCGCCACATGGCCGCGAGGGCGAAAGCCCGCTCGTCGCTCTCCTTACGGACCATCTCCCAGAGCTCGTCGATGCTCTTGCTGCCCCAGTCGGTCGCCTGGTAGGGCGTGGGCGTGCCGGAGGTGGGCTTGTAGTCGTCGGCTGCCCCGGCGTAACCCGGGATGTACGGCTTGCTGTAGCCGTAGTACTGATCGGACTGTCCAGACATGTCTCGTCCCCCGTCAGGACCTGTAGTCGGCGCTGTTCGAGACGTCGAGTGACGGATCGTTCACGCCCTCGTCGTCGGCGCCGACGATGTACTGACCCGACTCGCCCTCGGCCACGATCTGCTGGGCGTAGGGATCGAACGCGGGATTCTGACCGTCCGCCGACTTGGGCTCGCCCTGGGCCTGAGGCGGGATTCCCTGATCGGTCGCCTGGCCGTCCTCACCCCGCTGCTCCTGCTGCGCCTGCTCTTGGAGCGAGCTCAGAGATGGCTTGCCGTCCTGCGGGTTGAAGACATTCACGACGTCGGCGATGTCTGCCGAGTTCGTGGCGTCACCGTCTGAGTACTCCCCCGCGATGCTCGAGGCGGCCAGGTGCAGGGCAATGAGACCCTTCTGCACGTCCTGCAGCATCTGTGAGAGGGCGTCGCGGCTGTGGTCGTGCTGGCCTTTGAAGAATTTGGCTTCTTCCATGCCGCCGGTGCCGAAGGGTGCGGCGACCTGGAGCATGGGCATGATGCCCTGCTGGAAGCTGGGCCCGAAGTTGTTGTTGACCTCGGCCTCGACGGCCTTGGCGAAGTCGCGCAGGCTCTGAACGTCGACCTCGATGTTGCCGTTCGCCAGCCATCCTGGGCTGGCGCCGCTGTCGTCGTCCAACATGGTGTACCTCCCCCGTTTTTCTTGCGTCCGCCGGTGCGGCAGCCTGGGCGCCGTATCGACGTTCTTTACCACTTTCGCCCAGCCCAGGGTGCCTGTGCAACCCCGCGGACGTGCGACGTTACGGGCGTGGGGGCAGGTCGAGCAACTGGACGAGCCTGGTGCCTCCACGGCGAGTGACGAGCCAGCCACGGCCCGGTGGGAGCGGGCCCGGGCGGACCGTGCCGAGGAGGACGCCCTCGTCTCGGTCGCCGGACATGACGATGCCCGGGGTGCTGAGTTCGCGCAGGCGCTGGAGGAGGGGCTCGTACAGGGCGCGGCTGGCCCCGCCGGAACGCCGGGCGATGATCAGGTGCAGGCCGATGTCCTGGCCCTGGGTCACGTACGGGAGCAGGGGGTTCAAGGGGTTGCTGCTGCCCCCGGCGACCAGGTCGTAGTCGTCGACCAGGATGTAGAGCTCGGGGCCCTTCCACCAGTTGCGAGCGCGCAACTGCTCCTGGGTGGTGTGCTCGTTGGGCAGCCGGTCCTGCATCACCGCGGCGATCTCGTTGATGATGCCCTCGGTGACCTGCTGCGACGAGCCGTAGCCGATGAGGTGCGGGCTGTCGATGTCGCCGAGCAGGCTGCGGCGGTAGTCGACGATGACGAGCCGGGCCTGGGTCAGGTCGTTGCGCTCGACGATGCTGGTGGCCAGGGCGCGCAGGAAGGTGCTCTTGCCCGACTCGCCCTCGCCGAAGAGCAGGAAGTGCGGCTCGGACATGAAGTCGACGTGCACCGGCTGCAGGTCGATCTCGGCGATGCCGACCGGGATGCCCGCGGCGCCGGTGTCGGGCAGGCTGCCGTACGGAACGTTGGGCGGGAGCAGCCGGATCGGCGGCGCGCCCGGGCCCTGCCACGCGTTGGCGAGGTCGCTGATGAGCTTGCGCGAGCCCTCCTGCAGCTGCTCGGGGTCGGGGATGCCGCCGGCCCGGGGCAGCGCGGCCAGGAACTGCATGCCGTCCGGGGTGATGCCGCGCCCGGGCGACTTCTCGGGAATGTTGATCGCGGCGCGCCGGTCGAGCAGGGAGTCGCTCGGGTCGGCCAGCCACAGCTCGAGGCGGGTGCCGAAGGTGTCGCGCACGGCCGGGCGTACGTCCATCCACCGCACCGCCGACACGAGCAGGTGCACGCCGAAGGACAGTCCGCGGTTGGCGATGTCGACGACGGCCGGCTCGAGGTCCTCGAAGCCGGTTCGCACGCCCGCCCAGTTGTCGATGACCAGGAACACGTCGCCGAACGGGTCGTCCTGGTGCTCGCCCAGCCGGCGGGCCCGGCGGTAGTCGGCCATCGACTCGACGCCGAGCGCGGCGAACCTGCGTTCCCGCTGCATCATCAGCAGTTGCAGCTCGGCGATCGTGCGGCGGACCTGCCCCGCGTCCAGGCGCGTCGCGACGCCACCGACGTGCGGAAGGTCACGCAACGAGGCGAGCGCGCCGCTGCCGAGGTCGAGCGCGTAGATCTGCGCCTCCCGCGGCGTGTGGGTCAGGGCCAGCGACATGACGGCCGTACGCAAGGCAGTGCTCTTGCCGCTCTGCGGGCCGCCGACCACGATCGCGTGCCCGGCCGCACCCGCGAGGTCGAGCCACAGCACGTCGCGGCGCTGCTCGAACGGCTTGTCCACGATGCCGACCGCGGCCTGGAGCTGGCCCTGCAACGCGGGGTCGGAGACGGTGATGCCCCGGTTCGGGTCGGATGCCAGCGGGGGCAGCAGCTGGTCGAGCGTCGGCGCCTCCTTGAGCGGCGGCAGCCACACCTGGTGAGCCGGCTCACCCCGTCCGGCCAGCCGCGCGACGAGGATGTCGAGCACGCTCTCGCCCATGAGGTCGGGCGCCGGCTCTTCGCCGGAAGGCTTCTCGACCGGGAGACGCGCGGGGACGTACGCGGTCCCGTACTCCTGGACGCGGTCGTCGGTGTCCCCGGCCGCGACCGCCTCGGCGGTCTTGCTCCGATAGGCCCCCGACACGTACGCCGCCTTGAACCGCACCAGCGGCTCGGTGCCGAAGCGCAGGTAGCCGTGCCCGGGCGCGCGCGGCAGCTCGTACGCGTCGGTGGCGCCCAGCACGACCCGGCTCTCCATCGCGGAGAAGGTCCGCAGGCCGATCCGGTACGACAGGTGCGTGTCGAGCCCCCGCAGCCGGCCCTCCTCCAACCGCTGAGAAGCGAGCAGCAGGTGTACGCCCAACGACCGCCCGACCCGTCCGATCTGGACGAACATGTCGATGAAGTCGGGTTTCGCCGTCAGCAGCTCGGAGAACTCGTCACAGATGATGAGCAGGCTCGGCAGCGCGGCCAGCGGCGCACCGGCGGCCCGCGCCTTCTCGTAGTCCCGCTGCGACGCGTAGTTTCCGGCGGCGCGCAGCAGCTCCTGGCGCCGGACCAGCTCGCCGTTGATCGAGTCGCTCATGCGGTCGACCAGCGGCAGCTCGTCCGAGAGGTTCGTGATGACGGCACTGGTGTGCGGCAGCCGGTCGAGCCGGGTGAACGTGGCGCCACCCTTGAAGTCGACCAGGACGAAGTTCAGCGACTCGGACGAGTGGGTCACCGCGAGCGCCAGCACCAGCGTGCGCAGCAGCTCGGACTTGCCGGAACCGGTCGCGCCGATGAGCAGGCCGTGCGGGCCCATGCCGTCCTGCGCCGATTCCTTCAGGTCCAGCTCCAGCGGACTGCCGTCGGCCGAGACACCTAGAGGTACGCGCAGCCGGTCGCGGTTCGGGCGCGGTGTCCAGGCCCGGTCGGCGTCGAACTCGTACGGATCGCCGAGCTCGAGCAGCTCCACGAGCCCCTGCTCACTGCCGAGCGGACTGGCCGACCCGCGGGACGCCACCGACAGTCGCAGCGGCGCGAGCTGCATGGCCAGCGTCTCCATCTCGGGGATGCCACAGGCGTCCGCCTGGCCGATGGGAGCGCGGCCGTCGTACGTGGTGCTGTGCATCTCGCCGTCGGCCGCGACCTCGAGCACCAGCCGGGCCCGGTCGAGCACCCGCGGCGGCGGCTGCGACAGGTCGATGATCGTGACGCCCTCGACGCCGCCCTCGGTCATCAGGTGGTCCGAGCCCGCGGTGTCGCCGCCGTCGATGATGACGACCACGTGCGGACCCTCGACCGACGTCTCGCCGCCGGACGGGTTGAAGCGCGGCCGGCTGCCGAGCACGTCCTCGAGCATGGCGTCCAGGCCGGCGACGGTCGGGGCGACCATGCGCAGCTGGCCGAGCGCGTCGGACTTCACCGGGTGCAGCGCGTGCGGGAGCCACTTGACCCACTCCCAGTCGGCGCGCCGCTCGGGCGACGCGGCGACCGCGACGAGCATGTCGTCCGGCGCGTGGAACGCCGTCGCCTGCGCGATCAACGCCCGGACGAGGGCCCGGCCGGCGTCGGCGTCACCGCGGACATGCACCCGGGCGAACCCGTTCAGGGCCATCGTCACGGGCAGGTCGGGCACCTGGGCGTACGTGGTGACGAAGCGACGCAGCGCGAGCGCGCACATCGGCTCCATCTTCTCCAGCGTGGTGTTCGCGGGCGGGACCAGCGGCGTGGCCAGGTCCTGCGGGCCGAGCCCGAGCCGCACGGTGGCGAAGTCGGCGTCGCCGCGGCGGCGTTCCCACAGGCGCGGGCCGACCGGCAGCGACCACAGCACGTCCGGATCCGGGTGCCGGTAGAGGGCGGCCTCGCGCTGCGCGCGGACGGTCTTGAGGACCTTCTTGCGCTGGCGCGACAAATGCTGCATGTACTCCCGGCGCTGTTGCAGCATCTCCTGCTTGCTCGGCCCGCCGCCGGACTGGAACTGCGACGCCATCATGCCCACCGCGGACAGCCCGAACAGGCCGCCGGTGATGTAGCGCAGCGTCGCCCCGGAGCCGGTGGACTGGCCGGCGAACATCAGCGCCATCGCCATCGAGCCGCCCAGCATGGGCAGCGTCATCATCATCTGGCCCCAGCCCCGTCCGGAGGGCGGCGGCACCTCGGGCGGCGCGTCCAGCAGGATCTCGCCGGACGGGTATTGCGGCTCCGGCCTGCGCGCCGGACGCCTCACCACCACCGTGCCCACGCTGACGACCTCCCCGTTGTCGCTGGCCGGGGCCCCCGGCCTGGGCCCATGGTAGGTAACCTTCTCCCCGCGAGGACACCCGCGGGCCGTTGGCCCGACCGGCACGAGGGAGCGACGTGGTCACCCAGGCAGGAACCGGACTGGCGCGCATCGCCCTGATGGCGCCCAAGCGCCGGATCGATCTCGCACTGCCGGAGCACTTGCCGCTGGTCGGGCTGCTCCCCGCCGTCCTGCGCCAGTCGGACGAGGAACCCACCGACGGCACCGGGCACGGGGGCTGGGCCCTGCGCCGGGCCGACGGCACGATGCTCGACCTCGCCCGCACCCTCGCAGCACAGAACGTGCGTGACGGTGAGATGGTTCACCTCGTTCCGCGCCGCGCCGAGTGGCCCGAGCTCATGTACGACGACCTGACCGAGGCCGTTGCCGCCGGCGCCCGTCTCCGCGGCCGCGCCTGGACCCCCGGCGCCACCCGCCTCACCGGCCTCGTCGCCGCGGTGATCCTGCTCGCCCTGGGCCTGGTCGCCATCCTCTCGGCCGCGAGCCTCGGCTGGATCGGTGGCGCGGCCGCCCTGGTCGTCGCGGTGGTCCTGCTGGGCGCGGGTGTCCTGCTCGCCCGCGCGGTCGGCGACTCGGTCGCGGGCGCCGTCGTGGCCGGCCTCGGCCTCCCGTACGCGCTGGTCGGCGGCGCAATGGTCCTCTCCTACGGCGAGCCGCTGACCGAGTACGGGGCCCCGCACGTCCTCCTCTGCTCGGTCACCCTCCTCGCCGCCGGTGTCCTGGGCATGCTCGGCGTCGGGGACGGCAGCCGCGTCTTCGTCGCCGCGATCTGGTCGGGTCTGCTCGGGGCGATCGCGGGCGGGCTGGCGTACGGTCCGCTGGACGCCCCCGGCGCCGCCGCCGTGGTCGTCGCCCTGTGCGTCCTGCTGCTGCCCGCGATGCCGGCCCTCGCCGTCCGCATGGGCAAAATGCCGATGCCCGTCCTGCCCCGCACCCCCGCCGACCTGGTCCGCGACGACGACCAACCGGCCCGCGAACGCGTCTACCAGGCCACCGCCCGCGCCGACGAGGTCCTCACCGGCATGATCTTCGGCGCCGCGGTCGTGAGCATCGCCGCCCTCTACGCCCTCACCCGCGCCAACACGGTCGCCACCCTGATCCTCAGCGGCGTGGTCACCCTCGCCTGCCTGCTGCGCGCCCGCCTGGTTCCCACCGTCCGCCACCGCATCCCACTGCTCTGCACCGGCTTCGCGGGGATCATCCTCCTTTCCCTGTACGCGCTGAGCGACTCCCTGTGGCGAGTAGCCGTCCTCGTCCCAGTGGTCCTCATCGCCGGAGCCTTCGCCATCGGCGCCGGCCGCACCTACAGCCGCCGCCAGCCCTCACCCCGCCTGGCCCGCCTGGGCGACGTGGCCGACATCGTCCTCCAGCTGGCCGTGGTGCCGGTGGCCTGCAGCGTCCTGGGCCTCTACGCCTTCATGCGAGGCCTGGGCGGCTGATCACTCGGCAGGCGGTGTGAAGCCGTTCATCACCGGAGCGAACTCGTGCGTCCGGCAGAGTGTGATCAGGGCCTCGTCGATGGTGTGGCCGAGGAAGAAGTCGCGGGCCCAGTGCAGGAGGAACACGCGTCCACGCGGATCCACGACGACTTCGGACGGCCCGTCCTCGTGGTCACCGAGCGGGAAGGCCGGTCCGGCGTAGGCCGTCAGATCCTCGTACTCCTCGATGAATCCGGAGATCCGGGACGTCGAGACGCCGTCGGGCAACGGCAGGAGCATCGTCCCGTACCGGCCCTCGCCGGGCTTGACGACCAGCCCACCGAATTCGTTGAGCACCGTTCGCGCGGCTTCCGAGATCGGGAACTCCGCCAGCACCCGGGCCTCCCGCTCGAGCCACGCCTCGATGGTCTCGCTGACGTCGCGGCCGGGGAACCAGCCGGCCTTGGTCAGGATCAGGTGCACGTCGGGCGGGAAGCGGTCGGCTTCGGCGTGGGCGGCGGTGTATTGCTCCGCAATGGCTGACGGCGCGATGGAGGGCCAGCGGCTGATGTCGCCGGTCTCGCGGTCGACGACGATCTGGGGGCCGCCGGTGGAGGCCGGGGGGCCGCCCGGGGCGACGGGTTCGGGGGTGCGCCAGGCGACCCAGCCGAGGTCGAACTCGTACAGGCTGATGTCCGCGGGCTCGGGGCGGGCGGAGGAGAGCCACGCCTGGGCCAGCTCGTGCGCCTCGTCCGCGCTGATCATGCGGAGGCTTCGTCTTGGTCCGGCGAGGTGAAGGCGCCCCAGGCAGACGGGGGACTGGTGGTCCGGCACATGGTGATCAGGGCCTCGTCGATGCTGTTGCCGAGGAACAAGTCGTCCGACCAGTGCAGCGAGAAGACCCGGCCGCGCGGGTCCATGACGATTTCCGCCGGTCCGTTCTCGTGGAAGGCGATCGGGAAGGCCGGGCCGGCATAGCCGTCCTCGTCCTCGTACTCCTCCGCGAACCCGATCGTCTGACTGATCGCGACCTGCTCGGCCGCGGGATAGAACAGAGTGCGGTGTGCGGGGTCGATCGTCGTGGCGAGAACCAGCCCGCCGAATTCGTCGAGCGCGGCCCGGGCCGCGTCGGAGAGCGGGAAGTGCCCGAGGGGACCGGCCTTCTGCTCGAGCCACGCCTCGATGGTCTCGCTGACGTCGCGGCCGGGGAACCAGCCGGCCTTGGTCAGGATCAGGTGCACGTCGGGCGGGAAGCGGTCGGCTTCGGCGTGGGCGGCGGTGTATTGCTCCGCAATGGCTGACGGCGCGATGGAGGGCCAGCGGCTGATGTCGCCGGTCTCGCGGTCGACGACGATCTGGGGGCCGCCGGTGGAGGCCGGGGGGCTGCCGGGGGCGACGGGTTCGGGGGTGCGCCAGGCGACCCAGCCGAGGTCGAACTCGTACAGGCTGATGTCTGCGGGCTCGGGGCGGGCGGCGGAGAGCCACGCCTGGGCCAGCTCGTGGGCCTGGTCACGGGTGATCATGCCGGGTTCCTTCCGGGAGGGTTTCGGACCAGCCGCGGCGCCTGATCAGGGCGGTGATGACGGCGTCGATGCCGGCGGCCACGTGGTGCTGGTGGTCGGGGTGAAGCAGGTAGAGGTTGGCGGCGGGGTCGAGGACCAGCTCGGCCGGGTGCTCGGTGGCCTCGCCGCGGGGGACGGGCTCGCTGATGCCGACCGGGAAGCCCCAGGCGGCGTACGCGTGGGGCACGTCGCCGGGGGCCGGGTGGAGGACGCTCATGGGGCCGAGGCCGATGACCTTTTCCTCCGGGCCGCCGTACTGGGGGAGGACCAGGCCGCCGAACTCGCGGAGGAAGTCGCGGGCCGCCACGCTGAACACCAGGTCGGCGAGGAAGGCGTGCCGGCGGGCCCAGGCGTCCACGAGGTCCGAAATGTCCCGTCCGGGGCGCCAGCCGGCGTCGACGAGAAGGTGGGTGACGTCCGGGGGGAAGCGGTCGGTGCGGGCCCGGGCGACCGCATATTGGGCGGCGACCACGGGATCCGGGGCGACGAGCCAGGGGACCAGGTCCTCGGTCTCGCGATCGATGACGATCTGGCGGGTGTCCGGGAAGGGCGGGGGCGCCGGCGGCATGCCTCCGGTGGCGCTGTGGTCGCGGCGGATCACCCAGCCGTGCTCGAAGTCGAGCACCTTGAGCGGCGGCTCCGGGTCGTCGGGTTGCGCGAGCCAGGTGCGGGCGCGGGCTTCGGCCTCGCTGCGGGCGATCATCCTTTTCCTTCCGTACGGACGGCCGCGCGCGACCGGGGCGGGCGACGGCGCACAGCCGGGGTGCCTATCGTAGGCACCGGCGAACCGGGCTGACCTGGCACACCGGCGCGCCGTCACGGGAGGTTCGAGGGGTATGCCGTCACGGCGTGATCAGGTTCAGTCGTACCAGTTCTTCGTGCAGCGGTTGACGTCCGCGCTGGTGGCACGGGAGCCGGACCCGGAGGCGGCGCCGTTCCGCCGGCTCGGGGGCGCCGGGCTGGGCGGGATCATGATCGCGGTGCTCGTGCTGGCCGGCGCCGGCGTCTACGGCATCCTGCGGCCCGGCGGCGCCACCAGCTGGAAGGAGGGCGACGCGGTCATCGTCGAGAAGGAGACGGGTACGCGGTACATCTACCGCAAGGACGAGGACCGTCTCCACCCGGTGGCCAACTTCGCCTCGGCGCTGCTCGCCCTGGGCAGCTCCAGCACCCTCCAGGTCTCGCGGAACTCGCTGACCGGCACGTCGCGCGGGACCGTGATCGGCATTCCGGACGCGCCGGACTCGCTGCCCGACCCCAAGCGCATGCTCGACGGGCCGTGGACGCTGTGCTCGCAGCCGACCCGGGACGAGGCCGGGGAGCGGGTGGCGACGACGGTGCTCACGGTCGGGCGCCGGATCGGGGGCGGCCGGGACCCGCAGGACGCGGCGCTGCTCGTGCGGGACGACGCCACCGAGGTGCTCTATCTCGTGTGGCGCGACCACCGCTACGAGATCAAGGACAAGGACACCGTGGTCGAGGGACTGACGCTGATCTCGGCCCCCGTGGTCGCCGCGGGCGGCGCGTGGCTCAACGCGCTGCCGGCCGGTGAGCCGATCGGGCCGCTCTCCGTGGCCGGGCGGGGCGGGGCGTCGTCGGCCGTGCCCGGGGGTGTGATCGGCCGCGTGTACGGGGTGGAGAGCGCGGCGGGCGGCCGCCAGTACTACCTCGCGAAGCGCAGTGCCCTGGTGCCCATCACCGAGCTGCAGGCCAGTGTGCAGCTGGCTGATCCGGCGACCCGGGCGGCGTACCGGAACGCGAAGCCCGGGGTGCAGGGGCTGGCCGCCGACACCGCGGCCGCCGCGCCCAAGGAGGAGCCGGGGGCCGACGGGCAGTACCGGGCGCCGGCCCAGGTGCCCGAGATCGCCCAGCTGACCGGGGACGCGCCGGCGGTGTGCGCCGAGTACGCCCCCGGGGAGGATCAGCCCCGCGTGACCCTGGACGCCCAGGTCGAGCCGATCACCGAGCCGGTGGGCACCGCGGGCCGGACGAGCAACGGGGTGCCGCTGGCCGACCGCGTCGTCGTGGAGCCCGGCTACGGGGTGCTGGTGCGCGCGATGGATTCGCCGGACGCCCCGGCCGGGACGCTGAACCTGGTCACCGATCTCGGTTTGCGTTACCCGTTGTCGTCGGACGATGTGCCAAACGTGCTCGGCTACGGCGCCGTGACAGTCGTCGATCTGCCGTCCAGCCTGGTCGTTCGCCTGCCGGCGGGCCCCGCGCTGGATCCCGAAGCGGCGAAAAGTCCACTTGACGAAGATTGAGGCATTTACCGGTCTAGCGCCTTCCGGGCGGTAGCCGTTACCGTCATTGTCAGGAGGCGGCGCAAGGTCGCTACCAGCACTGTTCCGCAAGGGACGGCGCGAGACCGCCCCGGAGAGACCGGGGCGATCCAGTGAGAACGGGGGTGAACCGCCATGTCGCAGATGCAGTCCGACACCGGAATCATGCAGCGGACCGCGCAGGACGTCGATGGTGTCGCGGACCGGCTGACCAGTCAGCTCAACGGTCTGATGGCCCAGCTGGCGCCGCTCGAGAGCGCCTGGCAGGGTGCCGGCGCCGGGTCCTTCCAGCAGGTCCGCCAGCGCTTCGACCAGGACATGGCCAAGCTGAACGTGGCTCTGCGGGCGGTCGCCGAGGCCGTCGGTTCGGCCGGTAAGGACTACGACGTCAGCGACGAGGAGATCCGCTCCGACATGGAGTCGGCCGGCGCGACCGCCGGTCAGATCACCGCGGCGCTGAAGCTCTGACGGGGGAAATGGCATGATCAAATACAACTTCCCGCAGCTCAACCAGGCTGCGGACGACTGCGGCAGCGCGACCAAGAACCTCACCGCCGAGCTCGACGGGCTCACCTCGAGCCTGCAGGGCATGCTCGGCACCTGGGACGGCGCGGCGCGCGAGGCCTACTACCAGCGGCAGAAGGAGTGGGACGCGGCGGCGAACGACCTGCGCGACCTGCTCGGCCGCATCGAGAAGGCCCTGCGCGAGTCGGCCGAGAAGATGCAGGCCCGCGAGAACGCGAACAAGGCCAAGTTCGGCGGCTGACCCGTCGCACCACGCGAAGCCCGGCGCCCTGTGCAGCGCCGGGCTTTCGTCGCATCAGGACCCGTCGACGCAGCGAAACCGCGGCAGTCCGGCGCGCGTCGATGCGTGCGGACGCGGCTGTCAGCTTGTCGGCGCGGTGGAAAGGCCGTCTCAACTCGTCGGGGCGGTGGGCACGCGGAAGAACACGTCCTCCGGCTCTTCGGTCTCCGCGTCCGGCTTCGGCGACTGCTGTGCGGCGGCGCGGGTGGGCCGCCAGCGGCGCTTCCGCCCGTACGGCGTCAGGAGGGCAATGGCCGCGATCAGCGCGACCGCCGCGGCCAGGCCGAGCGCCACCCACATCGCGACCAGCCCGATGGTCTCCCAGCGGTCCGCGCGCGCTGCCCGGGCCGGATCGTCCGGCAGCGGGGGAAGGGCCTGCTGCGCCCGCGCCGGCTGGTCGGTCAGCCGCTCCGTGACGGCACGGTACGGGTCCACGACCCCGTTCCCATAGCCCTGCGCGGCTCCGCCCCGGGCCGGATCGGCCGTCGCGAGCAGGCGTTGCCGCACCTCATCGGCGTCGAGCCCGGGTTCCGCCGCGCGGATCAGCGCGACGGTGGCGCTGACCATCGGGGTGGCGAAGCTGGTGCCGGTCCACTCCTGGTGGCCGCGGACCCGCGTGGCGGCGACGACCGCACCACCCGGGGCGACAATGTCCACGTACGACCCGATCTGCGACACCTTGTCGAGCCCGCCGTCGTTGTCGATCGCGCCGACGCCGATGACCCCGTCGTAGGCCGCCGGATAGGGCACCGGGTTGCCGTTCTCCCGCAGGTTGCCCGCGGCGGCGACGAGCACCGCGTCCTTGGCCTGCGCGTATCGGACGGCGGCGGCGACGGCGGGCGAGTTCTCGTAGAGCGTCAGCGACATGTTGATGACCTTGGCGCCGCGGTCGGCCGCGAGCCGGATGGCGTCGGCGAAGCCCTCGGGCGAGACGCTCTGGCCCGAAGCCTTGCCGTCCACCACTTCGCGCTCGGACACGCGGATCGGGAGGATCCGGGCGTCCGGGGCGATCCCGGCGAAGCCCACGCCCTGCACCCGTTGCGCGGCGATGATGCTCGCCACCGCGGTGCCGTGGGAGACGCAGTCGATGTCGCCGCCGGCACTGTTGCTGAGCATGTCGAAGCCGCGGTCCACCTTGCCGGCGAGCTGCGGGTGCGAACTGTCGGTGCCTGAGTCGACGACGGCGACCCGGATGCCGGCGCCGGTGCTGAACGGCCACACCCGCTCCGGGGCGAGCCACTGCTGCTGCCAGGGCGTCGCGGTGATGACCTGTCCCGATTCGGACGGGTTCTGACAGGGCGCGGGAGCGCGTCGCGCCGCGGCGGCCGGAGCGGCTCCACCGGACGTGACAAGGACCGCCGCCGCTGCCCACGCGACCGCCCGCTGACCGAACCGCACCCGCGCCACCTCCCCGTACTCGTCGGCGCCGCAGGCATCGTAACCGGGCGGCCGGGGCCGCCGGGGATCCCGTAAGTCGTCGCCATTCAGTATGGTCGAAGGGTCGGACCGCAGGTCGCAGACCGGGTTCGAGCAGCACGGGGGAGGAATGGCATGGATCTGGCGGCGATGCGCGCGCACGCCGACGAGTTGATGACGCGCTTCGAACGCATGCGCTCCGACGTCGGTGGTCTCCAGCAGAAGCTCAAGGCGGTCAGCGTCACCCACACGTCCGACGACGGGCTCGTGACGGTCACGGTCGGCCCGCGCGGCCAGGTGATCAAGGTCGACTTCGACGCGCGCATCTACCGGCGGCCCAACTCCAAGGAGCTCTCGGCCACGGTCACCGAGACGATCCGCCGCGCCACCGAGAAGGCGATGGGCGAGGTGGAGGAGCTGTGCCGGCCGTTCATGCCGAACGCGCAGTTCCAGGCGTACATCGATCATGATCTGGACGGGATCTTCCGGCAGTTCGACGCCGACCTCCCGCAGCCGGACGACACGAAGGGCACCCCGCGATGAGCGACTCGCAGGACACGTTCCTCGACCCCGCCGAGGCCGCCGCCGGGGCGAGCCGGCTCACCCACGCCGGCGAGGGCCTGCACAGCAACCTCAGCCGGATCGTGACGCAGATCAACGCCCTCAACGGCGGCGCGCCCTGGGGCACCGACGAGACCGGCACCAAGTTCAACGAGCAATATCTGGCCGGTGAGGCCCCGGCGAAGCTCGTCCTCGATGCCAGCGTCAAGCTCGTCGAGCGGGTCCGCCAGCTCGGCCCCGACGTGACCGCGGCCGTCGAGGGCACCGTCGAGCAGGACGACCTCGTGGCCAAGTGGTTCGGCGGCGGTCAGCGTGGCGATTCCTAACCCCCGGGACACCTTCGGGGAGTACGCCTGGGTCTGGGACGCCGTCTGCTGGCTCAGCGCGGGCGAGGCCTGGCCCAAGGGCGACGAGGATCAGCTGCGCGAGCTGGCCGACCAGTGGCAGCAGTTCAGCGAGGCCATCGGCGCCGCGCTCAACGAGGCCGACCCGGCGGTCATGCAGATCGCCCAGGCCTGGGGCGGCGGCGCCGGCGGGGCCTTCAACACCCTCTGGAACCAGATCGGCGTCGGCGCGGAAACCGGTCTTCCGCTGCTCGCCTCGTCGGCGGCGGCCCTGTCGGCCTCGGTCACTTCCACCGCACAAGAGATCGAGTACGCGAAACTCACCGTCCTGATCGCGGTCATCATCACCGTGATCTCGGTCTTCGTCGCCCTCCTCATGGCCTGGCTCGGCGGCGTCTCCGCGACCGCGATCCCGGGCATCCTGGCCGGCGGCCGCCAGGTCGTCACGATGGCCATGAACCGGCTGCTCATGATGGTCGGCAAGAAGGCCCTCGTGAAGGGCGGCGAGAAGCTCCTCAAGGAGGCCGGCGAGCAGGTCGCCAAGAAGACGCTGAAGGACACCCTCAAGCACGGCGCCAAGCACCTCGGCAAGGAGATCGTCGAGGAGGTCGGCGAGGAGCTCATCATCGACGTGGGCGCCCAGGCCTACCAGATCAACAAGGGCACCCGCGACGGCTTCGACACCCAGCGCACCCTCATGTCCGGCACGGGCGGCGCCATCGGTGCGGTCATCGGCGCCCCGGTCGGCAAGGGCTTCAGCAAGGTCACCGGCGCCATCCCCACGCCCAAGGTCAACATGAACTTCAAGGGCGCCGGCGCGGTGAAAGGCGTCGGCAACTGGGCCGGCAACGCCGTCTCCGCGGGCACGGTCAACGCCGTCGTCTCCCCGGCGTCCAGCGTCCTCACCAACGCCGCCTTCACCGGCCAATGGGAAATGCCGGGTGCGAGCGACTTCCTGGGCGGCTTCGCCGGCGGCGCGGGCCGTCCGGCCCTCACCGGCGTCGGCACCGGTACGGGCAACCTGCTGGCGGCCGGCACGAACGGCACCGTGAACCTGGCCGGCAAGGTGGCGACGGCGTTCTCCGGAGCGCCCACCTCAACCGCCCCGATCGTCGGCGACCCGGGCACAACCGTCATCGCCCCTGTTACCGGCGACTCGTCCTCGTCTTCTTCCTCATCCCCGTCTTCTTCCTCGCCGGGCTCCGATTCGTCGTCGTCTTCCTCCGCTTCTTCCCCGTCGTCCCCCTCTTCTCCCGGCTCGGGTTCCTCCTCCGACGCGGGGTCCGGTCCGAGCTCCGGCGCTGGTGGTGGACCGCCGTCCGGCGACGCCTCCCTGGCGGGCTCCACCGCAACCCCCACCACAGGTACGCCCACAGCCGCCGACCCGGCCGCCTCCACCCCCGCCGACACCGTGGCAACCCCGCCGCCACCCGGCGCCCAGTCCATCGAAGTCCGCGAGCCCTCGCCATCGGTCGAAACACCGTCCACAAGCGACACCTCGCCGGCCCCGGCCACCAACGCTCCCGTGGCGTCCGACACTCCCGTGGCGGCACCCGCGCCCTCCGGCCCGGTGGCGGACAACTCCTCCCCGCCGCCCGGCGGTGACAACTCGACCTCCTCTTCCTCGACCTCCACTTCCTCGGCCTCTTCCTCCTCCTCTTCCTCCTCCTCTCCTCCTTCCTCCTCCGACGCCTCTGCTCCCGGCGCGTCTGCTCCTGGCTCGCCCGCTCCTGGCACTACTGCTCCTGGCTCGCCCGCTCCTGTTTCCTCGGGGCCAACCGCGGCGGATCCTTCTTCCGCGCCCGTCGCCGCTGAACCCTCGTCGAGCCCTGTCCCGTCCGCGCCGAACCCCGCCGGGCCGCTCTCGGACACCGCGGTCTCACCCGATGCCGTGTCCTCACCCGACGCCGTGTCGGACCCCGCCGCAAACCCCTCGGCCACCATGCCCGGCACGCCTGCGCCCGGCTCTCCCGTGGCGGGTGTCTCTCCGAACCTTTCCCCGACGCCAGTCACGACCACCACTTCGAGCTCAACGTCGCCGGTCACCACCACATCCACCGCCGTTGGCCCGACCACCACCTCACCCACGGGCCCAACCACCACGTCGACCGCCGGCCCGACCACCACGTCGCCCACCACGACGCCCGGCACCAACACCACAACCTCCGGCACCACCGCAACCGCAACCAACCCGTCGTCGAACCCCAGCCGCACCAACCCGAACGCCCCCCACCTGGCCGGCGGCCCCACCGAAGCCCGCCCCATCGCCGGCACCGGCACCGTGAACGTCGCCCCGGCCGTCGACCCCGGCGCCCTCACCAGCGACGTCCAGGTCGGCACCCCCGACCACGCCGCCCCGGCCCCCCTCGACCCGGCCACCGACACCCCCACCCCCGACCGCAACATCCCGGCAACACCCGTCGACACCGACGCCGCCCCCGACAGTGACCGCGACCCCAACGGCGACAGCAACTCCGACAACGACAGCAACCCCGACACCGGCGGAGCTGCCGGTCCGCGTCTCGACAGCAGCCACACCGGCGACACCACCACGAACCCGGCCGTCGCACACCACGCGGACACTGACCCGCGTACAGGCTCAAATGCCGACGCCGGCCCGCCGAGCGACACCGACAGCGACCGTTCCGACCCGGCTCTGGTCGCCGTGCCCGTCAGCACCGGCAACGCAGCCGACAGCGGCCGCAGCGTCGCCGGCGGTGTTGATCCCGACACCTTCGCCCGCTCCGACGGGGCGACGGTCGCGGGCCAGTTCGGCTGGCAGCTCAGCCCCGTCCAGCTGGATGAGAACCTCGACGTGCGAGGTCCGGAAGCGCGCGCCATGCTGATCAGCGCCTCGCACGCCTTGGCGCAGAAGATGCTCGCGACGACTCGGGACGACGCGGACCCCAAGATTCATCGGAAGAGGATGCCCGGCATGGCCGGCGCGATGCTTACGCCGAGTGGCCGCCTCTACACGCACACGAGCATGCGGACGATGAAGAACGTCAGCCTCAACGTGCATCCGCTGCTCGGCCGCATGCTGGCGGATATAAAAACCCAGACTGAGGAGAACGGCGGCACCCTCGCTCGAGGCCACGGCAAGTGCGCCGAGGTAGCGCTCATCTCCGATGCCCTGCACGATCTCCAGTCCCTCTACGACACTGCGCGATCCGCCGCCGACTATCCGTCTTTCGCCGCCGTGGCCCCTTCGTCGTCGGACTTCGCCGCCATGAGCGATCAAGCGCTGCTGTCCCAGTACGAGGCCGCGACGAGCGCCTCGTTCGAGACATTCGCGAAGTCACAGCTCCAGGGCTCACAAATGGTGACCCACCAGGTCATCCATGGCGACGACGGCCGCCACGCCGATCATGGCACCTACTGGGAGCCGTGCTCGACGTGCAGCCAGTACATGCCCAACTTCGGCATCGAAGCCGTCACTGACCCGGATCGCCTGCCCGGCATCAACCCGCCCCCGTCCGACACCGGTGCCCTGGGCGACGGCCGGCCACTGGGCGACTCGCGCCCGACCGGCGACCAGGGCTTGACCCCGCCGGCCGAGGTGGACCAGCAGGCGCTCGACAACGAGGTGCCCCGCGCCGCTGACGGCCGGCCGCTGGTGCACCCGGACCCGCGTACGTCTCAGTGGCCGCAGCTTGTCAACGACGGCGGTCCGGATGTGCCCGGGCGGAACAGCAACTGCGCCGACGTTGGCCTGTCTGTTCTGTCGACCTGGTTCGGCGACCCGCAGGTGTCCGGCGCCATGGCGCAGCCGGATACGACGGAGGCCGCCAGCACCGCGCGCCAGCAGCAGTGGCTGGGCGCCGACTTCGAGCATCGGGGTGGCGGGCGTACGGGCCTGGACGCCGTGGCCGACCAGTTGCTCCAGGCGGGCCCCGGCTCCGCCGCGATCATCATCTCGACCTGGTCCGACGGCGGCGTCGCCCACACCTGGAACGCCGTCAACAGCGGCGGCACCGTCGTGTGGATCGACGCCCAGACCCGCCAGGTCAGCGACACGGCCCCCCTCTACGCCGACCGCGTCGCCAACAGCTGGTCCATCACCCTCGACGACACCGGCCGGCCCACCAACCCGGCCGTGGTCTCCCCGGCCGCCACCCAGCAGTCCACCGGCGTCTCCACCGGCCCGGCCGACCAGGACCGCACCCCGGGCGATCGCAGTGACGTCTCGCCTGTGTCGCCCGAGCCGAGTGGACCGCTCGACAACCCGGGACCAGCTGCTGACGCCGATGCGGACGGCGACCGAGGAGGCGAATCCGGGCCCGCTGACGCGAACCCTGGAGGCGATCGCGTCGAGTACGACCCCGCTGCCGACATGGGCGCGACCTATGCCGGGCTGTACGACGACGAGCGGAATGCGGTGCAGCAAGCCATCAGCGCGGCCAGGGAGCCCGCTGCCCGCATCTTGTCGGACCTGCGGGCACTGGTGCTGTCGGCCAATGCCGAGCTCGGTCTCGACGGGTCGGACGGCGCGCGGCTGGACAAGGAGGACAGGCGCATCAAGGGCGCCGAGTCCATCGCCCAGAAGTTCCGGGCCGAGTACGAGGTCCAGAACTTGGACATGTCGGCTGCGCTGGCCGACATCAACGACATCGTCCGCTTCACGATGATCTCGCCGGGTGGAGCGGCGTACGGTTCCACCGTCGCTCATGTTGTCGACGCGTTGCGAGCCAAGGGCTACGTGGTCGATCCGCGCGACGACATCAAGAACTTCTGGCGCCCGGGCAACCGCTTCTACGGCATGAACGGCACGTTCACCGCGCCTGACGGGCAAGTTTTCGAGCTCCAGTTCCCGACGGCGGCGAGTGCTGCGGTGGGCGCGACGACCCACGAACCGTACGAGCGGTTCCGGAAGATCAGCAACCCGATCGATGTCCGGATCGGTGCGTTCCTGGACATCCTGCGGCAGAACATGGACGGCCAGGTCGTCGAGTCGTTGCCGGGCGGCCTCGACCAGCGCCCGGACCTGTTCGAAGCGGCCCGGGACACCAGTTTCGGAACGTGGCTGGGCAAGGTCGCCCAGCAGATCGAGCTCCCGCGTTATCGGGCGTGGCTCGAGGCCGAGGGGATTACATTCGCCGGAGAAGTCGCCGGCCGCGGGCTGACAGAGACCTATCTGCCCGGCCTGGATCACATCGTCACGGAGATCGACCATGGAAGCAGCGACGTTCAGCTACGCACTCCTCTACAAGAGGGGGGATCCGGAGAAGGAACCGATCGGCCCGGAGGAGGCTCCGACCAATCTCCTGGCCGTGACGGCGAATCTGGAGCCGACGCGGTCGGTGGTGTGGCACTACCGGTCTCGGACGTGGATGCGGGACACGGCGGTGTACGAGGGGATGTGGACGCATCCCGAGCGGTACCGGGCGCGGGCCGTGGACAGGGTGACGGCGGAGCGCGAGGCGCTGAGGTTCGCGACGACACCGTTGCCGAGCGAGGCGGAGCTGGCGGAGATCGCGGAGGCCGGCCAGGCGGACTGAGCGAGGACGGGCCGGGGACGGCGCCTGGGGAGAGTGGGGGAGACGCCGGGGCGGATTTGCGGCGGGCGGCTGCGGGGACGACTTTCGGCGGAGTCTCGCTCACTGCGGATCTGGGGCGGACCGAAGGGGCCGTGGCGGCGGCGCTCAGTGGCGGAGTCTTGCCGGCGGGTGCCGTCGTGGATCAGCAAGGCGTCACGCTGCGGGCGGACGGCGGGGAGCCGCATCGGGTTCGGTTCGAGTTCGCGGAGCCGGCGGGGCGGGTGGCGCCGGTGGCGGTTGTGCGGGCCGGGCCGGTGGAGACGGTTGTGCGGGTTTCGACGGCGGCCGAGCCTGATCTGGTGCGGCGGGCGGTGGCGGCGGCGCTGGCTGAGGCGCAGCAGGTGCAGTCGGAGCGGGCGGCCGGGGTTCGGGTTGATGCGACTCGGGCGTTGTCGGAGGGGTCGCGGGAGGACACGTTCAGTGCGCGGGATGCGGGGCGGGTGGCCGAGCTGGCCGTGCTCGCGTCCGATCTGGACAGGGCGACGGATACGGGGCGGCGGGCTCAGCTGGAGGCCGATGCGCACAGTTTGCTGATCACTTCCGGGCTGCTCGAGGGGCCGCGCGACGTGCACGGGCACGACGGGAACGTGCCGGTCGTGGGCGCGGACGCGGTTGCCGTCCGGCTCGGTCTGCTGGCCCAGCACCCGGTCGTCACGGGCTTGCTGGCCGGGATCGGGGGCGCTGCGGCGCGCGAGACTGCCTTGCGAGCGGCCCAGGCGGAGGTACGCGCCACCGCCCGCGACCTGGCTCGACAGGCGACCGCCGAGCGGGATCAAGCCGATGCGCGGCTGACGGCGTACGTGGACAGCAGTTTGGATGTTGATCCTCAGCACGTCTTCACGCGGGTGGTCATCGGGGGCGGATGGGCCGCGACGGCCGACTTCGTGACGATGGGCGCGCCGGGGCATGTCGACGGCCAGTTGCCGCCGGTGCTCGCGATCGGGCAGGCGACCGAGCCGTGGGCCGGGCGGGCCGACCTCGGGATGGGGCAGGTGCCGGCCGAGCTGGAGCTGCCGGGGCTGCCGTTCCAGCCGGCCGATCTCGCGGAGGACGGGACCGCCTTCACGCCGTCGAGCGTGTTCGCGACCGCGATCGGGGCGGCGCGGGCGCTGTCCGGCATGCCGACCTATCACGGGCAGGCGACCAGGGTCGAGACGCGGGCGCGGAGCGACGGCGCGGGCTGGCCGGACAACGCCAAGTACAAGGTGACCGTGGGGGAGCGGACCTTCTGGGCGTCCTCGGTGGACGTCGCCACCGGGCCGGGGCCCGCGCGGGTGCCGACTCCGGCCGGGGCGCCGGACGGACGGTACGCCGACCCGGCGACCGGTTACAGCGTCGACTACGCCGGCGGGGACGCGACGTTCCGCGACGCGGACGGGAACGTGGTCGACCGGGCGGATCTGCCGGCTGCCGCGCGTACGGTGCTGGGTGGTGGAAAGCCTTTGCTCGTCGACACGGCGGGTCAGGTCACCGACACGCGCATCGCGGACGTCGACAGCGCCGGGAGGCCGACCGGCTGGACCGTGGACGCGGCGACGGGAGTGGTGCACGACGCCGACGGGCGGCCGAGTGACGCGGCGCCGGAGGACGTGCGCGCCCGGTTGGCGACGCGGACAGCCGGACCCGCGGTTGATTTCGGGGGCTCCAACCTCGCGGACGCGTACCGGGAAGATGATGCCGTCCTGGTCTTCGGCGCGGGCGCGTCGGCCGCGTGGGACGTCGAGCAGGCGTCCGCGGGCGGTGCCGGCCCGATCGAGTGGGCCGCGCGGGCGACCATGACCGACGAGATCCGCGCCATCAAGAACGACGACGAGCGGCAGCAGGCGCTGCTCGCCAAGAGCTTCGAGGGCGGCAAGAACCGGCGCAACACGCTGCCGGGCCAGGGCGCCTACGACATCATCGGGCCGCAGGGCATCAAGCAGTCGCTGCGGGAGCTCTCCTCGGTGCGGCACACCGTGGACGGCCGGTTCCTGGTGACCTTCTCGGACGGTGCGCAGAGCTCGTTCGACCGGGTCGTCTTCTCCGTCGGGCTGGACGGTCAACTGCCCGGCGGCCCCGCGGCGCTGCTCGACGGCGTCCCGCTGCGCAGCATCAGCGGACCGCCGACCACCGGGCCGGACGGGCTGCAGGACCTGCTCGGGCTGGGCGACGGGCGCGGGCTGCGGGTGCTGGGTGCGGCGGCGGTCGACCGTACGCTCCGCGGGCAGCTCGGGGACGTACAGGTCGCCGAGGCGGCGATCGCCGCGCAGGAGCAGGCGCTGCCGGCCGACTCGCACAGGATCGCGCCCAGCATCCGCTTCCACGCCCAGCGCATCGCGGAGGCGAACCGGCTAGACGGTCCCCCAGAAGGGGCCGCCCTGCCAGGCCCAACCCCCACGCATCCAGGCGAAGGGGCCGAACCGCTCGTTGAGGGCGGCGCCGTGGCCGGGGTAGTCGACGTAGAGCGGGTGGATGCCGCCGTCGTGCCCGAAGCCCGAGGGCCACGGCTGGACGGAGACGTCGTTGCCGTCGAGGTTGAGCCACTGCAGGGCGGGCATCCGCTCCGGGAGGGCCGCGACGAAAGCGTCGGCGTCGGTGATCCCGGCCTGGTAGAGGTCGAGGTGGCGCAGCCGGCGGAACCGGTCGGAGGCGCCCAGCGCCCGGAGCCCGTCGTTGCCGAGCGGGCAGAGCCGCAGGGCCAGACTGCTGAGCCGGTCGACCAGCGGACTGCCGGCGAGCCGGGTGGCGAGGGCAGCATCGACGCCGCTCAGGGCGACGTGGCGGACGGGCAGACGCTCGTACAGGGAAGCGCCGTGCTCCAAAAAGGCGGCACCGCTCAGCATGACGGCCTCCGGGAAGCCGCAGTACGTGACGGCGCCGTCGAGCCACTCGGCGTCGACCCCGAACTTCGCCAGCAGCCGAGCGTCGTCCCCGAAACCGGGACCGCGGAAGTAGGCGAGCCCCGAGTTGGGCCGCTCGACCAGCGTCATGAGCCGGACGTGCTCCCGCCGGGTCGCGGCGATCTGCTCCCGGATCAGCCGGGCGTGACGAGGGTCGGAGCCCTCGGCGGCGTCGGCGTAGGCGAGCCGGACGTCGAGGTCGTCCGGGGCGGCCAGGACGGCGGCGTACAGCTCGGCGGCGGAGAGGCTCATCCCGCGAGCCTAGACGCGGACGGGGCGCTGGCCGAGGCGCGGCGGGCCCTGCCTTCCGTCGTACGCGCGGCCGCCGTCACGTCGATCGTCGAGCTCAACCGCGACTACTACGAGGTGCACACGGGCGCCGCGACGGCGGTCCGCGTCCGGCTGCGCGTCGGGCCGCTGACCGGGATCGCGCAGACCACCCGGGACAACGACGGCAACTACACGGTGACGGTGTCCGACCGGGCGGCCGCCGGGGCGATCCGGCCCGCCCTGGCCCGCGAGATCGCCGGGCTGGCGGCGTGGCACAACACCCACGTGTCGGTGCCGACCGGAGTGCTGTCGGGCGGCGCGAGCGGCCCGATCGACCCCGCGGGGCTGAGCGTGCACGACCACGGGCGGCTGGCGGAGATCCGGGCGCTGGCCGAGCAGTACGCGGGTGGGGACAAGGGGACGCGTACGGCGCTGCGGGCCCGCGTGGACGACCTCGCCGAGCAGCTGGGCCTGCGCGCGCCGGACAGCCCGGACACGCGGGCGCGCTGGAGCCTGGTCCCGGCGGACGTCACCGCGGCCCTGAGCCGGCTGAGCACGCCGGCGATCAGCTCCGCGTACGCCCAGCACGTCTTCAACTCCCGCTGGGACACCGACAATGAGCACTACCGCCAGCACGACTACCGGCGCAAGATCTTCGACGCTCAGATGCAGCCGCTGTCCGACGCGCAGATCGCCGCCAACCTGCGGGAACTCGCCGTGGCGGCCGAGCACGAGCGGTCCGGCGTGGCCCTCATGCCCGAGCACGCCGGTCAGATCGTCAGCCTCCCGGACCACCTGCTCAACCGCATCCACCAGGCGGATCCGGCGCTGGCGGCGCGCGTGGCGGCCGAGGGCGTCTACGTCAACCTGTCCGGCCGGCCGGAGCTCGGCCCGTACTCGGTGACCGGCCTGCCCATGCCCAACTACGCGACGGCGCAGGGCGAGATCGCCTTCGACACGAGCACGCCCGAGGGCCGCTACTCGCTGCTCCTGGAGGACCGCGCCCGCGTCGAGGCGGCGATGCGACTCGCCCCGAACGCCCACATTCCGCCGGAGATCCTGTCGACGCACAGCCTGCAGTACTTCCAGGCCGCCGAGACGATGTACTACGTACCGGACGCGCTGACGGCGGCGCTGGCCGAGATGGCGCCCGAGCCGGTCCGCTACCAGGAGGGGGCGGCGACCTCGGTCACACCGGCGGCGACGACGGCGCTCGCCCACCAGGTCACCGTGGCCGAGCCGGACCAGGTCAGCGTCCCCACCTCGGGCTACGGCCGGGTGCTCGATCCGGCCACCGGGCAGCCGGTGCCGCTCTTCGACGGTCCGCCGGCCCGGCACCAGGCGCGGCAGGGCGGGGTCGGCGACTGCGGCATGATCGCGACCATCGGCGCCGTCGCGGGCCACCGGCCGGACCTGCTGAGCCGGATGATCCAGCCCAACCCGGACGGCACCGTGGACGTCGTCTTCCATGAGACGAGCCTGCCCGGAGCGGTCGTGACCCCGACCGGCCGGGAGTTGCGGATCACCGTGACACCCGACGTGCCGCTCACGTCGTTCGACACCACGGAGTCCGCGTACGTCCGGCAGGTCCAGGTCGGCGCGAGCTGGGCCGCCGTGGTGGAGAAAGCGGTGGCCGCCCTCGACCGGACCTGGAGCGACGCCCGGCGCGACGTGTGGCAGAAGATGTGGAACGACTTCCATGAGACCACCGGTGAAGCCGCACCCGCGGGATACGCCCGGCTGACCTTCGGTAGCACCTCGGCGTGGCAGGCCGAGCTGCTGTCCCAGCTCACCGGGTTGCCGGCGCGAACGGCGACGTTCAACCCCACGGTGGGTGTCGAGCCGGCCACGGAGGCCCGGCTGAGCGCCCTGCTCGCGGCGGGCAATCCGGTGATCGTCGGCTCGCGGCCGGGCTATCCGAACGGAGAGCCGTTCGGGCTGGTCAAGGGGCATGCGTACGAGATGGTGGCCGTCGCCCAGGGGAAGGTGTGGCTGCGCGATCCCTATGACGCGCGGCACCCGGACCCCATGACGATCCGGGAGTTCCTCGACAGCATGGCGCCGTCGTTCGCGTACCTCGACGGCACGGCGCCTCCCGCGCCGGCACCGGCGCCTGCTCCCGCGTCCGCGCCTTCGCAGGGAGTGCCCCACACGGCCGGTCGCATCCACACCGACGACTATGTCGCGACCGTCACGTACTACGCCGTCATGTCGGCCGGTGCCGCGGCCGAGGGCCTCACCGTCGTGGCCGTGGACGGGCAGGAGACGAAGGTGGGCCGCTGGACCGCTCCGGACGCCTCCGGGGCGGGTGGCGAGCGCCCGGTGACCCGGGACGTGGCGGAGCGCATCGCCGCGGACGTGCTCGGCTTCGCCCTGCCGGACGAGCTGTCCCTCCGTGACATGCTGGGCCGGTGACAGGGATGGGTGACGACGCGAGGGAGCTGCCGCAGCCGCTCGAGATCGGGCTGCGGGACAACACGGCCGTTGCCGATCTGCCGAACGGCTGGCAGGTGCTCATCGTCGGGTGGCAGGGCCGGCCGGAACCGGTGGTGAGACTGCGGGCTTGGGAGTGGCGCAGCGAGCAGAAAGTCGAAGTCGCGGTGCCGCTGGGCGGCACGTTCCAGGTCGGGGACGAGACGTGGCGGCTGATGGAGATGACGTCGTCCGACAACGTCGACGTCCGCATCAGGATCCGCCGGATCGGCCCGGGCGACCCCGGGGGCGAGCCCGTGAACAACGTCGTCGAGCCGGCCGAGATGCGGCCCTTCGGCGAGATCGGCTGGGACCGGATCGCGGCGCTGAACGAGCAGCTGCCCCAGCCGGTGCTGCCGGGATATCAGCACTGGCTGCGCCAGAACAACGGCGCCCAGCCCGTCCGGCCGTGCCGGCTGCCGGGCCAGCACTATCTGCTCACCCCGGAGCGGCCGCTGCTCGGCCTGCATCCGGACTACCCGCCCTTCGACTTCCTGACCGCCCAGCGCCAGTGGCGCGACCCCTACCTGCCGCCGGACCACTTCGTCATCGCGGTCCCGGGCGGAGCGGGCGGACTGCTGGTGACCCACTTCCGGCTGGGCGTCGAGACGATCAACTATCTGCCGCCCGACGCGATGACGGGCCGGCTCGACCCGGAGGAGCGCGCGACGTTGCTGAGGCCCGCGGCCCAAGGCATCGAAAGGCTCCTCGGAAAGCTGGAGTACTACGAGCCGCCGGCCGGGCCGTCCGCCGAGGAGATCGTGCCGGAGACCCCTCGTTACTGGGACCGCTCGATGATGTTCGAGGACTGAGCGGCCAGCTTCGCGTACGTGTCCCGGACCGCCCGCAGCCGGTCGGACTCCTCGAACTTGAGCGCCTCGTCCACCGCCGCCGCGGCCCGGGTGAGCAGGGCCCGGGCGCGCCGGGCGTCGCCGGGGGCGAGGGCGTCGACGTCGGCCGGGGCCTGGCTCGCGTACGCGTCCGCCACCGCCAGCCACTCGGCCGCGTCCAGCAGCTCGGACGGCTCCGGGCCGCCGTAGGTGAAGACGGGGCCCGGGGGCGCCGGCTCCGGCGGCAGGCGGAAGGTGACCTCGTGCTGCTTGCCGCAGCGCGGGCACGCGTACGTGTAGCGCTGGCCGAGCTCGCCGTCCTCGAGGACCACGACGGCGCTCTCGGGCTCGAAGGTCTGCTCGCCGCAGTCGCAGCCGTGCAGCTCCAGGTAGAGGTGGGCTTCGGCGCTGGTGCGGGCGAGCGGGGCAGGCATGCCGACCACCGTACTCAGCCTGGCGCGCCCGGCGGAAGAAACTCAGCGACGTAGATCACACCCGGGTGCAGACAGTGGACACGTGGCGTGAGAGAGTCATGACCATGCCGCGTGCTCGCCGACTTGTCTCCACCGCCGTCGCCGCCGCTCTTGCCGCCGCCGGGCTGGCCGGGTGCCAGCAGTCGCCCGAGGTGGCCGCCTATGTGGGCGGGGGGACCATCACGGAGGACCGGGTCGAGAAGATCTACGACCAGGTCCGCGACGAACTGACCACCGCGCAGGAGCAGGCCCGGGCCGCGGGCGAGGCCAACGGTGCCTCGGCCGAGCCGATCAGCCCGGTGACCGTGCCGATCAAGCGGCAGGAGGTGCTCAACACCCTGCTGAGCCTCGACGTGCTGCGCCGGGCCGCCCAGGCGCACGGGGTCCAGGCCGCCGCCGAGCCGACCGTCGACCAAGTGGCGCAGGCGCGCAGCTACTCGCCGCAGTGGGAGTACACGCAGCTGTACGCCGAGACGTACCGGCTGCGGGCCGCGCTGCAGCCCGTCGTCTCCCCGGCGACGCTGACCGACGACGATCTGCGCGACGTCTACCAGCGGCTGACCACGGGCGGGGCGGCCGACCCGAGCGCGACGTTCGACCAGTTCAAGAGCACGCTGAGCGACGAGAACAAGAAGCTGCTCGAGACGTACGTGTCGCTGCGCAACGAGCTGCAGCAGATCGCCTCGGACGAGAAGGTCAAGCTCAACCCGCGGTACGGCAACCAGCAGGTGACGCTGCTCTCCGCCTCCACGCAGAGCGGGGGCGAGGTGCCGCTGGTCGTGGCCACCTTCACCGGGGCGAGCGACGAGGACCCGTACGTCACGGACGTCTCCGCGGTGACTACTGTCGCCTGATGGATCCGTCCGCGCGCATCGTTCTGCTGGTCACCTCGCCGCGCGTACCGGCCGGGCTGCTCACCGCCCAGGCGTGGGACCTTGTCCGGCAGTGGCCCGTGCTCACCGCCGCGGAGACAGACCAGACAGACGCGCTGCGCGCCGCGGGCGTACGCGTCGAGATCGTCGAATTTGATCCTGAGCGTCTCGTGGCGCTGCTGGCCGAGCACGCGACCGTGGTGTGGCTCGCCGGCGCGTCCGGGGACGAGGACTTCGCCCGGCGCCTCGGGATGCGGCTGGCCCGGGAGCCCGGTCTGGCCGAGCTCGAGCTGTTCTACGGCTCGTGGGATCCGCCCGGCGCCCGGCTGCTCGACGCGGTCGCGGTGATCGACCGGCTCGTCTCGCCCGGCGGCGACCCGTGGAAGCGGCAGCAGACGCACCAGACGCTCGCCAAGTACCTCATCGAGGAGAGCTACGAGGCGTACGACGCGATGGTCGACGGCGACCTCGGCGCGCTGCGCGAGGAGCTCGGCGACGTGCTGCTGCAGGTCGTGCTGCACTCGCGGCTGGCCGAGGAGCTGCCGGAGGACCAGCGCTGGACCGTCGACGACGTGGCGGGCGGCATGGTCGAGAAGATGGTCCGGCGCAACCCGCACGTGTTCGCGGGCGAGGCGGTCGACGGCGTCGAGCAGATCATCGAGAACTGGGAACGCATCAAGCGCGAGGAGAAGTCGCGCACCTCGGCTCTGGAGGGCATCGCGCTCTCGCAGCCGGCGCTCGCCCTCGCGGCGAAGATCCTGCAGCGGGCGTCGCGCGCCGGCCTGACCGTGCCGTTGCCGGCCGGCGACGATCTCGGCGCCGAGCTGCTGCGCCTCGTCGCGCGGGCGGCGCCGGAGGACGCGGAGGCGGCGCTCCGGGCGGTCGCTCTGCAATACGCCGATGACGTGCGCGAAGCGGAAAGTGTCGCACCCGGCGAGTAGATTTCGCTCCATGCCGGAGTTCGTGCCCCTCGCAGAGCGCATCGTCGACGCCGTCCTGGAAAGTGACCCGGGCCGCGCGTCGGTGGCGGGCGATCATCGCCACGACGACCGGCTGCCCGACCTGTCCGCGGGCGCGATCGCCGAGCGCGTGACCATGCTGCGCGACGCCGCCGACGCGCTCGCCGGCATCGACCCCGACGCGTTCGACCAGCAGGACCAGGTCGACCACGCGATCCTGTCGGCCCTGGTCGAGCGGGACATCTTCGAGCTGACCGACGTCCGCGAGCACGAGTGGAACCCCCTCGAGCACAACCCCGGCCCGCTGCTCCACACCCTGCTGTCCCGCCCCTTCGCGCCCGCCGAGGAGCGACTGACCAGCCTGGCCGGCCGCCTCGCCGCGATCCCCGACGCCCTGGCCACGGCCCGCGCGGTGCTGCACGACGTGCCCCGCCTGCACGCCGAGGTGGCCCGCGACCAGTTCCGGGGCGCCGCCGCGCTGATCCGCGACCAGGTGCCGGCTCTCGCCGCCGAGGCCGGAGCCTTAGCCCCCGACGTCGCGCCCGCCCTGGCCGCGCTGAGCGAGTTCGAGGGCTGGCTCACCGCCCGGCTCGAGAGCGGCGAGCCCGGTCGCGACCCCCGCCTGGGCCGCCGCCTGTGGGAAGCACGCCTCTGGCACACCCTCGACACCGAGCTTCCCGCCGCCGAGGTTCTCAGTCGCGCCCGCCGCACTATCGAGGAGACCGGCGCCCGCCTGCGCGAGGCCGCAGCCGAGCTGACCGGCGGCCCGCCCACCGACGAAACGGTGCGCCGCGCCCTCGCCACCCTGGCCGCCGACCACCCCGACGACGCCACCATCGTCGACCTGGCCCGGGTCACGATGGGCGAGGCAACCGACTTCGTCCGCAAGCACGACCTGATGACCCTCCTCGACGACCCCTGCGTCATCGAGGAGATGCCGGAGTTCGCCCGCGGCGTCGCCGTCGCCTACTGCGACCCGCCCGGCCCGCTGGAGACGGCCGACCTGCCGACGTTCTACTGCATCGCGCCGCCCCCGGCCGACTGGTCGCCGACGCGCATCGAGTCGTTCTACCGCGAGTACAACGACCACATGCTCCGCAACCTGACCGTCCACGAGGCCATGCCGGGCCACTTCCTCCAGCTCGCCCACGCCCGCCGCTTCCGGGCCGCCAGCCGGGTCCGCTCCCTGGGCTGGTCGGGCCCGTTCGTCGAGGGCTGGGCCGTCTACACCGAGGAGCTGATGGCCAACCTGGGCTTCGGCGGCCTCCCCGTCCGTCTCCAACAGCTCAAAATGCAACTCCGCATGAGCATCAACGCCGTCCTCGACCAGCTCGTCCACTGCGACGACCTCACCGAAGAGGAAGCCATGATGCTGATGACCGGCACCGGCTTCCAGGAAGAAGGCGAGGCCGCCGGCAAGTGGCGCCGAGCCCTGCTGACCTCGACCCAGCTCTCGACCTACTTCGTCGGCTACACGGAGATGGCGGCAATCGCGGCGGCCCGCCCGTTCGGCGCCACCCCCAAGGCCTGGCACGACGCGATGCTGGCGCACGGCTCCCCGCCGCCCCGCCACCTGGGCTTCTTGCTCGGCGTCTGATCCGGCCGGCTTCGCGTCGGAGGATCGCAGGGACGCGCGGCGGGCGATCACGTCCGCGGCATGTCAGCGTCGCTCGGTGCTCGGTGCTCGGTGCTCGGTGCTCGGCGTTTGTTGCCCGCTGCTGGTTGCTCGTTGCCGCGTGGCCCGTCGCCCGTCGCTGGTCGCTGGTCGCTTGTTGCCGCGCGGCTCGTTGCCCGCTGCTGGTTGCTCGTGGCTTGTTGCTCGTGGCTTGTTGCTTGTCGCTGGTTGGGCGTCGCTCGTCGCCTGTCGCCCGTCGCGCCCGGCCCGAAAAGTCGAGCGGCATCTGATCCGCCGAGGACCGTTGTCTGCCGGCACGTCAACTTGCGCGAATAGTCAACCGCCCGGGGCGAAAGCCCCCAACCACCCCCGCCATCCCGTCCGCCGTCGACTCACCCCTTGGGGGTGCAGACCGCCGCCGGGGCCGCCACTATCCCCCCAGCGCAAGCGAAGTACAAAGGCTGGCGGCCCCGGCGGCGGTCTGCTCGGCTCGCCTGAGTCGACGGCGGCCGGGATGGCCCATCCCAGAAGCCCGAAGACCTCCCGCCGGAGGCACCCCGAATCCCACTCGATGAGATCGCCGTCCGCACGTTCGATGGTTTGAAGAGAGCCGTCCGCGCGTTCGATGGTCTGGAGAGAGCCGCCCGCACATCGGTCAACGAAAAAGCACCACACGCCAAGCCCGCAGATCAGCCGCCAGGCCGGCGATCGGTAACAGCAGCACCGGCAGGAAGATCAAAAGCCCCGACCGAAACCCGCTCGGCATAATGCGTCATGGCGACATCAACCTCCACGTCCCCGACAACGCCCCGGAAACTCCCCACCACACCCTCATTCGTGACGCAGGCTTCATATTCGCCCACCGCCGCCGCATTCCGGGGAGCACTGCCGGCAACCGCCGCCGAAGTGGCTTCCTGAGCCACACCCGCCGCGGTGACCTCAAGCCCACTCAACTCGACACAAGTGGCATGACGCCCGGCGATCGTGGTGTCGTGCTGAGCGATCTGAACATCCGACTCAAGCCCGGCCCGAGCCAGCAACAACTGCACCGTCCCCGCAGTAACCAGCCCGGCCGCCTCCGCCGACGACACCCGCTGCGCCTGCGCCGCCCGCTGAGCAGCCGCAGCCGAAGCGGCAGGAGCCCCTGAAGCGGCCGGAGCCCCCGAGACAGCAGGAGCCCCAGAAACCCCCGCAGGGGCCGAAACCGTGATCGAACATGCCACCGGCCGCACCCGAGTCCGGCACTCCGTCACCGTCTCAGCCGTCACCAGCGCCTGCCCAGCCGGATACACGTACATCGTCCGAGCCGGCTCCTGAGCCTGACTCACCGTCGCCGAACCGCCCCCGGCCAGCTGATAAGTCGCCTCGTAGGTCCGCCCCGCCGACCCGGCCAGCTGCCCCGCCAGATCGCTCATGAGATCACTGCGCGTGAGCCCCGCCGCCGCCGGCTCGTCGATCTCGGAGCAACCCGTCGTGACGACGAGAAGACCGGCGGCAACGGCGATCAGGCGGAGGCTGCGGGAGGGCACGAGCCCACCTTGGCTCATGCCCGCAACCTCGCGCAAACCAGATCCGGCCCGCGCAAGATCAACCCAACTCAGGCCCTCGTACGACTCAGCAGCTGCAGCTTCATCACGTACCGCCGGATGATCCGGGCCTGGCTCTCGCCCGCCGCGAAGATGGCCACCATCTCCACGGAGAGTGGTCCCGGCGGCACCTGCTGCGGCAGCGAGGCGACCCGGGAGGTGATCGCCGGCAGTTCGACGGTCTCGTCGCCGAGCTGGATCCAGAGGTCGAGTTCCTCGCCCTCGGTGACGGCGATGCCCTCGAAGTGGGCGCGGGCGCTGTGCTCGCTGATGTCGCGGATCCAGCCGTACGCGTCGGCCTGTCCCGCGCGGCGCATGACGATCTGCTCGCCACCGCCGCCGCGGACGAAGTGGCGTTGCTGCTCGATGAGGGCTTCGCCGTCGGGCCGGAGCTCGACGCGGTTCTCCTCGGTGCCGACGACGGCGCAGGAGAGGGCGTAGCGGCCGCGCGGGGCGGCGGACCAGCGCAGCGTGACGGACGAGCCCACCGGGGGCACGGCCGCCAGCGGCGCCGAGAGAGTCAGGCCCGCGCCTTCGGCGTGGACGATGCGGACACGGGCGGCCTGCTCGTCGGAGGCGGTCATCTCGACGTACGAGCCGGCATCGGGAAGGTGCGCGGTAGTGGTCATAGCAACCGGGCCATCGTCGTGGCGGCGGGGTAACTGAGCGACCTGATGTTTTCTTGAAGGAAGGACGGCCGCCGCCACGGGGTCCGCCGCGGATGACTACGCTCAGGGGCGGCGTCGGCCGCAGGGTCGCGGTCCGGGGAGTGTCGAACACAAGGAGCGATACGACAGATGGCCACCATTGAAGCGATCGTCGCCCGGGAGATTCTCGACTCGCGGGGCAACCCGACCGTCGAGGTCGAGGTCGGGCTGGACGACGGCACGATTGGCCGCGCGGCGGTGCCGTCGGGCGCCTCCACCGGCGCGTTCGAGGCGATCGAGCTCCGGGACGGCGACAAGGGCCGCTACCTCGGCAAGGGCGTCGAGAAGGCGGTCAGCAACGTCGAGGACAAGATCGCCGACGAGCTGATCGGCTACGAGGCGAGCGAGCAGCGCCTGATCGACGAGAAGATGCTCGACCTCGACGGCACCTCCGACAAGTCGGAGCTGGGTGCCAACGCCATCCTCGGCGTGTCGCTGGCCGTCGCGAAGGCCGCCGCGCAGAGCGCCGAGCTGCCGCTCTTCCGTTACGTGGGCGGGCCGAACGCTCACGTGCTGCCGGTGCCGATGATGAACATCCTCAACGGTGGCGCGCACGCCGACTCGAACGTCGACGTGCAGGAGTTCATGATCGCCCCGATCGGCGCGCCGACCTTCCGCGAGGCGCTGCGCTCGGGCGCCGAGGTCTACCACGCGCTCAAGAGCGTGCTGAAGAAGAAGGGCCTGTCGACCGGCCTGGGCGACGAGGGCGGCTTCGCGCCCAACCTGCCGACCAACGCGGCCGCGCTGGACCTGATCGCCGAGGCCGTGCAGGCCGCCGGCTTCACCCTGGGTACGGACATCGTGCTCGCCATGGACGTCGCGGCGACCGAGTTCCACAAGGACGGCTCGTACGTCTTCGAGGGCGCGCCGAAGTCGACCGAAGAGATGATCAACTACTACGCCAAGCTCGCCGAGACGTACCCGATCGTCTCCATCGAGGACCCGCTGGACGAGGAGGACTGGGCCGGCTGGACCGCGCTCACGTCCCAGATCGGCGGCAAGGTGCAGATCGTGGGCGACGACCTCTTCGTGACGAACCCCACTCGCATCGGCCGGGGCATCGCCGAGGGCGCCGCGAACGCCGTGCTCGTCAAGGTCAACCAGATCGGCTCGCTCACCGAGACGCTCGACGCGGTCGACCTGGCGCACCGGGCCGGCTTCAAGACCATGATGAGCCACCGGTCGGGCGAGACCGAGGACGTCACCATCTCCGACCTGGCGGTTGCCGTGGGCAGCGGTCAGATCAAGACCGGCGCGCCGGCCCGCTCGGACCGCGTCGCGAAGTACAACCAGCTCCTGCGCATCGAGGAGGAGCTGGGCGAGGCCGCGCGTTACGCCGGGGCGGGGGCTTTCCCCCGTTACCGCACCGCGTAACGCTCTGTCACGGGATCATGGAGTTGTGGCGCCGCGTTTCGGGGGCATAGTGTCCTCGGAAGCAGGTGCCGCAGCTCCATGGTCGCGCGTGCCGGGGGGAGGGCAACCGATGACGCAGCGCCGCAGTCCGAGCGGGCAGGGGCCGACGCGCCGCCCCACCAGCTACGCCGGGCGACCGGGCGTGCGCACCGCGCGCACGGGCCAGGGTCGCAGCCGCGACACGGCCGCGACCCGCATCGAGCCGCGCCGCAATCCGGCCGCCCGCACCACGGGCAGCATCAGCCGCTCCGGCAGCCGTCCGGCGGCGGCGCGCCGCGCGGCGGCGACCGGGGCGACCAAGCGCACGGTGGCCACCCGGCCCAAGACCTTCACCGGCCGGGCCGCCGTGCTGGTGGCCGTGCTGGTCGCGCTGGCCCTGGCCTACACCTATCCGGTGCGCGTCTACCTCGCCCAGGAGTCCGAGATCGCCCAGATGCAGGCCGACCAGGCCGCGCAGCAGGCGACGATCCAGGGCCTGGAGGAGGAGGCGGACAAGTGGAACGACCCCGCCTACGTCAAGATCCAGGCCCGCGAGCGTCTGCAGTACGTCGAGCGGGGTGAGACCCCCCTGCTGGTCTACCGGGACGAGGCGGGAGCCGCCCGCGACAGCAGCAGCACCCCCGCCGGGACGCCCGCCGAGCCCGGCCGGTGGTACGACACACTGTGGGGCAGTGTGGCGGCAGCGAACGAGGAATGAGACTCCAGTTAACGAGATGACGACCCCGTCCGAGAACGATCTCGACATCGTCGCCGAGCAGCTCGGCCGCCGTCCCCGCGGCACCCACGCCGTGGCCCACCGTTGCCCGTGCGGCAACCCGGACGTCGTCGAGACCGAGCCGCGGCTGGACGACGGCACGCCGTTCCCGACCACGTTCTATCTGACCTGCCCGCGGGCGACGGCGGCGTGCAGCCGGCTGGAGTCGGCGGGTCTCATGCGGGAGATGCAGGAGCGGCTGGGCACCGACCCGGAGCTCGCGCAGCGCTACGAGAAGGCGCACGAGGACTATCTGGCCCGCCGCGAGGCGCTCGGCCACGTCCCCGAGATCGCGACGATCTCCGCCGGCGGGATGCCCGACCGGGTGAAGTGCCTCCACGTGCAGCTCGGGCACGCGCTCGCGGCCGGCCCCGGCGTCAACCCGTTCGGCGACGAGGTGCGCGCGGCCGTCGAGCCGTGGTGGGAGGACGGCCCGTGCGTGTCGCCCCCGAGCGAAGCATGACCGAAACCGACAGCAAGGTGCAGATCCGGCGGGCCCGGACCTCGGACGTACGCGGCATCCGCGCGCTCGTGGACACGTACACCGCTGATCGCAGGCTCTTGAGCAAGGCCACGGTCACGCTCTACGAAGCGGTGCAGGAGTTCTGGGTCGCCGTCGAGCCCGAGCAGCAGCGCGTCGTCGGCTGCGGGGCGCTCCACGTCATGTGGGAGGACCTGGCGGAGATCCGCACGGTCGCCGTCGACCCGTCCTGCCGCGGGCAGCGGATCGGGCACCAGATCGTGCAGGCGCTGCTCGACGCCGCCCGCGAGCTCGGCGTCGCCCGGGTCTTCTGTCTCACGTTCGAGACCAAGTTCTTCGGCTCGTTCGGGTTCGCCGAGATCGACGGCGCGCCGGTGCCGCACACCGTCTACGAGCAGCTGCTCCGCTCGTACGACGAAGGTGTCGCCGAGTTCCTCGACCTCGAGCGCGTGAAGCCCAATACGCTCGGGAACACCAGGATGTTGCTGCATCTGTGAGGGAGAGCTCGTGCGCGTCGCGGCCATCGACTGCGGGACCAACTCGATCCGCCTGCTGATCTCCGAGGACGGGCGGGATGTCGCCCGCCGGATGGAGATCGTGCGGCTCGGGGAGGGCGTGGACCGGACCGGCATGCTCGCCCCCGCCGCCATCGAGCGCACCCGCCGCGCGCTGGAGGGCTACGCGGCTGAGATCCGGGACTCAGGGGCGGAACGGGTCCGCATGTGCGCCACGAGCGCGTCGCGTGACGCCTCCAACGCCGCCGACTTCCGGGCCATGGTCCGCGCGGTGCTCGGCGTCGAGCCCGAGGTGATCAGCGGCGACGAGGAGGCCCGGCTGTCCTTCGCCGGTGCGGTGCAGGGGCTCGACGCCGAGCCGCCCTACCTGGTGGTGGACATCGGCGGCGGCTCGACCGAGTTCGTGGTCGGGTCGGGGTCGGTCGAGCACGCGATCTCGATGGACATCGGCTGCGTCCGGATGACCGAGCGGCACCTGCACTCCGACCCGCCCACCGCGGCCGAGATCGCCGCGGCGGAGCAGGACGTCACCAAGGCCGTCGACACCGCGCTGCGCAAGGTCAGCGGGCACGGTACGGCCACCCTGGTCGGCCTGGCCGGCTCGGTGACCACGGTCGCGGCGCTGGCCCTGCGCCTCCCCGAGTACGACTCCGCCCGCATCCACCACGCCCGCGTGTCCGCCGACGAGGTGGCGAAGGTGACCTCCGACCTGCTCGGCGCCACGGTCGCGGATCGGCTCGACCTGCCCGTCATGCACCCCGGACGCGCGGACGTCATCGGGGCCGGGGCGCTCATCCTGCGCATCATCATGGAACGCGCGCGCAAGACGTCCGTGGTGGCGAGCGAGCACGACATCCTCGACGGCATCGCTTTCTCGATCGCGTGACCGAGCTTTCGCGTACCCCCGCCGACGTTGCCGCCCACGCGGCCGCGGCGCCCGATCTGGCCGTGCTCGACGCCCACATCGCGGAGTGTTTCGCGTGCCCGCGCCTCGTCGCCTGGCGCGAGGAAGTGGCGGCCACGAAGCGGGCGAGCTTTCGCGACTGGACCTACTGGGGGCGGCCGATCGCGGGTTTCGGGCCGGCCGACTCGGCGATCGGCGTGCTCGGCCTCGCCCCGGCGGCGCACGGCGGCAACCGGACCGGCCGCATCTTCACCGGCGACCGCTCCGGCGACGTCCTGATCGCCGCGATGCACCGCGCGGGTCTCGCCAACCAGCCGACCAGCGTCCGCGCCGACGACGGGCTGGAGCTCTTCCACACGCGGATGTTCCCGGCCGTGCGCTGCGCCCCGCCGGACAACAAGCCACTGCCGGAGGAGCGCGACACGTGCGCGCCCTGGCTGCTCCGCGAGGTCACCCTGCTGCGGCCGACGCTCAAGGTGGTGGTCGCGCTGGGTGCCTTCGCCTGGGCGGCGTGGTGGCCCGTCCTTTCCCGGGTGTACGGCATCCGCCCGCCCGTCCCGCGCCCGCGCTTCGGGCACGGGGCGCAGGTCGCGCTGCCGGGCGCACCGGTGCTGCTGGGCAGCTACCACGTGTCGCAGCAGAACACGTTCACGGGCCGGTTGACGCCCCAGATGCTCGACGACGTGTTCGGCCGTGCGAAGGGTGTCGCGGGCCTGGCATGATGCGGTGCAACACCCCCCGGTAAGGACAAAAGTGGATCTCGCCGCACTGCGCCGCTGGTGGCCCCTGGCCGCCGTCGTCGCGCTGCTCACGCTCGCCGGGCTGGCCGCGACCCGGTCGGCGCCGCAGCTGGAGCGCTTCAATCCGGACGCGCCGCCCGCCGCCGAGGAAGTCGCGCCGCTCCTGCCGCCGTCGCCGGAGCCGGTCGCCTCCTCGTCGTCCCCGGAGCCGGTCGAGGCCGCCCGGGGCCTGCCCGACTGGGCGAGTACGGCGGCCGTCTGGGCGCTGGGCGTGGTCGGTGCGGTGCTGCTGGTGCTCATCGTCTGGGCGGTGCTGCGGGACACGGCACGCCGGCGAGTGCGGCGTGGGGGACGGCACGGGAAGAAGCGCCCGGACGCGCGTACGGCGGAGGATCTGGTCGCCGCAGTGGACGCCGGCCTGCAGGAGCTGTCCGATTCCGATCGGGACCCGCGCCGCGCCGTGATCGCGTGCTGGGTGCGGCTCGAGGACGCCGCGGCAGCCGCCGGCACCCCGCGCCACGCCGGGGACAGCCCGACCGACCTCGTGGCGCGCCTGCTGGCCGAGCAGCGGGTCGACGCGGCCGTGCTGCACCCGTTCGCCCACGTCTACCGGCAGGCCCGCTACGCGACCCACACGGTCGACGACCAGATGCGCAGCCAGGCCCGGCGGGCGCTGGAGCGGCTGCGCACCGACCTCGGGGCGGGGGTGGGCGCGTGAGCCTCGACGAGCTCTTCACCGCCGAGGGGGACGAGCGGCCGGCCGAGTCCGGGGAGAAGCGGCGCTCGCGGTTCGGCTGGATCGTCCGGACGGTGCTGCTGGTCGGCGGGGCCACCGCGATCACCCTGGCCCTGCTCAACTCGCGCGGCATCAAGGTCTCGGTCCTGCTCGTGGTGACGGCCTTCCTGGCCCTGCGGCTGATGATGTGGGCGGTGTCCCAAGTGGCCCCGCCGCCCGCGCCGCGCCGGTCCGCGCCGGCGCGTTCGTCCGACGCGCAGCGCGGCGACACCCTCCAGCAGGCCGTTCGGCGCTGGGAGCGGCAACTCGACTGGTCGAAGGACGACGGCGAGCGGTTCTCGCGTATCGTCCTGCCCGCACTCGTGGAGCTGACGGACGAGCGGTTGCGGTTGCGCCACGGCGTGACACGGGCGTCCGATCCCCAGCGGGCGCGCGAGATCATGGGGGAGCCGCTGTGGCAGTTGCTGGCCGGTTCGGAGCGGCGCCTGCCGAAACCGCGGGAGATGGCGTCGTACGTCGACGCGCTGGAGAGGATCTGAGAGGGATGGATCGGTGACGGACGCGAACGTGGAGGCGATGCCGCCCTACGAGGTGGGCCGCCTGGCCGGCGCGATCCTCGACTCGGTCGGCAGCGTGGTGGTCGGCAAGCGGGACGCCTTGGAGCTGGTGCTAGCGGGCATCCTCGCCGGCGGTCACGTGCTGCTCGAGGACCTGCCGGGGCTGGGCAAGACGCTGACCGCGCGGTCGTTCGCGCAGGCGCTCGGGCTCGACTTCCGGCGGCTGCAGTTCACCCCCGACCTGTTGCCGGCCGACGTGACCGGCTCCTTCCTCTACGACCAGCGCAAGGGCGACTTCGCGTTCCGGGCCGGCCCGGTCTTCACGAACATGCTGCTCGCCGACGAGATCAACCGCACGCCCCCGAAGACCCAGGCGGCGCTGCTCGAGGCGATGCAGGAGAAGCAGGTCTCGGTCGAGGGCGTGACCTATCGCCTGGACCCGCCGTTCCACGTGCTCGCGACCGCCAACCCGATCGAGTACGAGGGCACGTACCCGCTGCCCGAGGCCCAGCTGGACCGGTTCATGCTCCGCGTGTCGTTCGGCTATCCGACCCAGGACGAGGAGTGGGACGTCCTGCGCCGGCGCATGTTCCGCCGCCAGGAGGAGGCGCAGCTGTCGCCGGTCGTCGACGCGCGCACGCTGCAGGCGATGCAGACGGCCCTCGAGTCCGTGGCCGTCGAGGACTCGATCGGCCGCTACATCGTGGCGCTCGCCTCGGCCACCCGTGAGCACCCGTCGGCGCTGGTCGGCTCGTCGCCGCGGGGCTCGCTGGCGCTGCTGCTGCTCTCCCGGGCCCGGGCCGCCATGGCCGGCCGGGACTACGTGGTGCCCGAGGACGTGAAGGACGTCGCCCTGCCCGCGCTCGCCCACCGCATCACGCTGCGGCCGGAGATGTGGCTGCGCCGGGTCGACCCGACCTTCGTGGTCCAGGAGGTGCTGCAGAGCGTGCCGGCGCCGGCCAGCGGCGCGCTGCCGACCTACGCGGGCGGATACGCCGAGCAGTGACCGTCACCGACTCCCCGACGCTGCGGGCCGCGGTGCCGCCCGCGGACGCGGGCGCCGCCGAGGGCTGGTCCGCGCCGGCCTGGGTGCCGACGCGCGCGCTGGGGCGTACGGTCCTGCTCACCGGCCTGTTCCTGGTGCTCGGCGTGGCGCTGGGCCGGGTCGACCTCGTGCTGCTGGCGGCGCCCTTCGCGATCGGCGCCGCCGTGGGGCTGCGCCGGATGCCGCGCTCCGCGCCCGAGCTGACTATCGACGCCGACGGGGACCACATCGTCGAGGGCGGCGAGGTGCACGCGGCGGTCACCGTGGGCAACCCCGACGTCATCCCGTACGACCTCGTAGTTCTGCGCACACGCACGTCGCCGTGGGTGAAGCTGGAGGACGCCGACCGGCCGTTCGCGGTGCGGGTCGAGCCCGACGGCTGGACCGCCGTGGACTTGTCCGGGCGCGCGGTGCGCTGGGGCCGGCAGGACGTCGGACCGGCCGCCGCCCGGGTCGCCGCGTGCGGAGGGCTGCTGGCGTGCCGTCCGGTGGTCGTCCCGGCCGCGGGCGTGCGCGTCTATCCGGAGACCGAGCCGTTCGCCGCGACGGAGGCGCTGCCGGCCGCCGCGGGACTGGTCGGCAACCACCGGTCGCGGCGGCCGGGAGAGGGCGGCGAGCTGGCGGGCGTACGCCCCTTCGCGCCCGGGGACCGGCTGCGGCGCATCGATTGGCGCGTCTCCCTGCGTACGCGGGATCTGCATGTCGCCGCCACCCTGTCCGACCGCGACGCCGAGGTCCTGCTGCTGCTCGACGTGCTCGGCGAGGCCGGGGTCTCCGGCGGGGTCGAGGGCAAGGCGTCGGTGCTCGACACGACGGTTCGCGCGGCGGCGGCGATCGCCGAGCACTATCTGCAGCGCGGGGACAGGGTCTCCCTGGCCGAGTACGGGTCCACGGCGCGCCGGTTGCGGGCGGCGACCGGCCGCCGGCAGTACCTCACTGTGCTGGAGTGGTTGCTGGACGTGCGCGCCTCGTCCGACTCCGCCGAGGACTTCGTTTTCGGCGCGCACAATGTCTCGTCCGATGCCCTGGTCGTCGTGCTGACCCCGCTCGTGGACCCGCGCGCCGCGGACATGCTGGCCGGGCTCGTGCAGTCGGGGCGTTTCACGGTGGCGGTCGACACGTTGCCGGCCGATGCGTCGGCGGCCGCGTCGGGACCGTTCACCGAGCTGGCCACCCGGTTGTGGCGGATGGAACGCGAGAACGTGCTCGGGCGGTTGCGGGAGCACGGCGTACCGGTGGTGACGTGGGCCGGGGCGGGTAGCCTCGACCTGGTGCTGCGGGACGTGGCGCGGCTGGCTTCCGCGCCGCGGGGGCGCTGACATGGCCGGCCGGTTGTCGGGCGGCGCCGCGCGGGTGCGGCGCACGGTCACCCGCGCGACGATCCTGCCGCTCCTGGTCCGCTGCGGCATCGCCGTCGCCTTCTTCGGCGCGCTGACGGTCGCGTGGCCCGTCTCGATCGTGACCAGCCGTTATGCCGGTGTCGTCGTGCTCGCCGCGCTGTGGCCGGCCGTGGCCCCGCGCGGCCGGTCGGTCACCCTGGTCGCGATCGCCGTGGTGGGTGGGTGGATCGCCGACACCACCTGGTACGACTCCCGGGTCGCCCTGTGGCGGGTCATCGTCATCGCCACCCTGCTCTACCTCGGACACACGCTGGCGGCGCTGGCGGCCGTGCTGCCGACCGACGCCGTCGTGAACCCGGCCGTCCTGACCGGCTGGCTGACCCGGGCCGGGCTGGTCGTGCTGGGCTCGGCCGTCCTGACGGTCGTCGTGCTGAGCCTGACGGCCGGGCTGGCGGGCGGCGCGTTCCTGCTCGCGACCCTGGTCGGCATGGCCGCGGCGGTGACCGCGACGGTGCTCATAGCCCGGTTGTTACGCCGTCCGTGACGAGTCGTTCACCATTCGCCGTCGATCTTGACTGCGGCAAGTTGTCCTTGGTCACACAACGGGGCATGAGAACGGGCTGAGCGCGACAATGGGCAGCGTGAACCCGCAACGCATCGTGGTCGTCGGCGCAGGGCACGTCGGTCTCTACACGGCCCTCCGCCTGTCGAGGAAGCTCAACTCGCGCAAGGCTGAGGTCATCGTCATCGACCCGCAGCCGCACATGACCTACCAGCCGTTCCTCCCGGAGGCCGCGGCCGGCAACATCTCGCCGCGTCACTCGGTGGTGCCGCTGCGCCGCGAGCTGAAGCGCTGCACGATCGTCGCGGGTGAGGTCACCAAGGTCGAGCACGCCCGCAAGACGGTCACCGTGCAGCCGATCGACGGCCCGGTCAAGGAGATCGCCTACGACCACATCGTGGTCGCCCCGGGCTCGGTCTCCCGCACGCTGCCCATCCCGGGCCTGCGCGAGCGCGGCATCGGCCTCAAGACCATCGGTGAGGCCATCTACCTGCGCAACCACGTGCTCGACCGGCTCGATGTCGCGGCCGTGACGCCCGACCCCGAGGTGCGCAAGGCCTCCCTCACGTTCCTCTTCGTCGGCGGTGGCTTCGCCGGGGCCGAGGCGCTCGCGGAGATGGAAGACGTCGTCCGCGACGGCCTCAAGTACTACCCCGAGCTCAAGCAGGAGGAGGTCCGCTTCATCCTGGTCGAGGCGGCCAACCGGATCCTGCCCGAGGTCGGCCCGCAGATGGGGGCCTACGCGGCCCGCCAGCTGCGCAAGCGCGGCATCGACATCCGCCTCGAGACCATCATGAAGTCCTGCGTGGACGGCGAGGTGCACCTCTCCGACGGCGAGGTGTTCCGCTCCGAGACCATCGTGTGGACCGCCGGCGTCAAGCCGTCCCCGATGCTGGCGCAGACCGACCTGCCGCTCGGCCCGCGCGGCCACGTCAACTGCCTGACCACGCTGCAGGTGGCCGACGAGAGCGGCACGGCCCTCGACGGCGCGTGGGCGGCCGGCGACTGCGCCCAGGTGCCCGACCTGACCAACCCCGGCGGCTGGTGCTCCCCGAGCGCGCAGCACGCGGTGCGTCAGGCCGCGGTGCTCGCCGACAACATCAAGGCCGTGGTCATCGGCGCGCAGCCCAAGGACTACAAGCACAAATACGCGGGCTCCGTCGCCAGCCTCGGCCTGCACAAGGGCGTGGCCAAGGTCTACGGCGTCAAGCTCAAGGGCTGGCCGGCGTGGATGATGCACCGCATCTACCACGTGAGCCGCATCCCGTCGTTCAACCGCAAGGTGCGCGTGCTGGCCGACTGGAGCCTGGCTTCCGTGCTCAAGCGTGAGGTCGTGTCGCTGGGTCAGCTGCACGAGCCGCGCGAGGAGTTCGAAGAGGTCACGCCGCACCTCGAGCCCGCTCCCGCCTCGGACAAGCCCGTCGCCGCCGGAGCTCGCTGATCGATTTCACCCACAGGCGCTCGCGGGGATTCCCCGTGGGCGCCTGTGTGCTTCACCGCTGACCCCGGCTGCGTCCCGCGGCGTTCTGTCCTTCGTGCTCGCCCGCGTCCGGCCCGTTGTCTTGGGACGGATCGCTCGTCGGGGGGCGGGTGGTCGGCTGTCGTGGCTTGGCGGGGCGGCAACCGATACGGTTAGGCGGCAGCATCCGGCCCGGGTGGTGGAACGGCAGACACGGCCGCCTTAAAAGCGGCTGCCTCACAAGGCGTGCGGGTTCGAGACCCGCCCCGGGCACCGTGGTTTTCGGGGCGGCTCGCTCCTGGGCGGGGCGGCTCGGCATACTTTGTGGCCATGAGTGCTGAGTTGCCGGTCGAGCTGCGGGCCGGGCTGGTGGCCGAGTCGGGGGCGGCTTCCGAGGAGCGGCTGGCGCAGTCGGTCGAGCGGCTCATCGAGGCGTACCGGTCGGGGCGGCCGGCGAGTGCTCCGATTCTGGCGTCGCGGGTGGATGTGGCCGCTTATGCCGCGTACAGGATGCCCGCCACGTTCGCCGCGGTGCGGTCGGCGCTCGGTCAGCTGGCCGGCGCGTACCCGGACTTCGCGCCCCGCACCCAGCTGGACATCGGCGGCGGCACCGGGGCGGCCACGTGGGCGGCGGCGGACGCCTTTCCCACGCTGACCGGGATCACCGTGCTCGACCAGGTGGGCGAGGCGCTCGACCTCGGCCGCCGGCTCGCCTCCGGGGCGGACGCTCCGGCTCTGCGCTCGGCGACCTGGCAGCAGTGGCAGGCCTCTTCCGTTGCTGCGCTTCCCGCCGCCGACCTGGTCACCATCTCGTACGTGCTCGGCGAGCTGACCGCCGCGGCGCAGGCCGAGCTGCTCGACCGGGCGCGCCGGGCGGCCGGGGTGCTGCTGGTCATCGAGCCGGGCACCCCCGCCGGGTACGAGCGGATCCTCCAGGCCCGTACGACCCTCCTCGGGCACGGGCTGACCGTCGCGGCGCCGTGCCCGCACCAGGACGACTGCCCGCTTGCCGCGGTTCGGGGTGACTGGTGTCACTTCGCCGCCCGGGTGAACCGCTCCGCCCTCCACCGCCGCCTCAAAAACGCCCAGCTCGGACACGAGGACGAGAAGTTCTCGTTCGTCGCCGTGGCCCCTTCGCCGGCGTTGCTCGTGCCCGCTGGGCGCGTGCTGCGGCATCCGCAGTTCCGGAAGGGCATGGTCACGATGCAGTTGTGCCGTTCGGACGGCTCGGCGGGGCCGGAGATCGTCTCCAAGAAACACGGAAACCTGTATCGCACAGCCCGTGACGTGGAGTGGGGCGACGCCTGGCGTTCAGTTTCTTCACAGCTCACGTAGTCGCGGCCGCGTCGAAAGACCGCTTACCCTTGGTAAATCGACCCTCGAGGGAGGCTGGACACAGTGAAGACATCGAACCCGGTGCTCTCGCGCCTCGGCCAGGCGGCCGAGCGGGAGCGCGCGGCCGGATACGGACCGTACGGGCCGCCCGCCCAGCCGGGTTACGGCCAGCCGTACGCGTCGGCGCCCGGCTACCCGGCGGCGCCGCCCGCCGTGCGCCCCATGACGATGGACGACGTCGTCGTCAAGACCGTCACCCTGCTCGGCGTCACCGGCGTCTCGGCGGTGGCGGCGTGGAATCTCATCCCCAACAGCCTGCTCGGAGCCGCCTGGATCGGCGCCGCGGTCGTCGGGCTCGTGCTGGGCCTGGTCATCTCGTTCATGCGGATGGCCAACCCGGTGCTGGTCGTCGCCTACGCGGTCGTCGAGGGCGCCTTCGTCGGCCTGGTCAGCAAGTTCTTCAACGACATCATGGGCTACTCGGGGATCGTCCTGCAGGCGGTGGTCGCCACCTTCGGCGTCTTCTTCCTGATGGCCTTCCTCTACCGCGCCCGCGTGATCCGCGCGACGCCGAAGTTCACCAAGATCATGATTGCCGTCATGGGTGGCCTCTTCGCCGCCATGCTGATCAACTTCGTCCTCTCGCTCTTCGGCGTGAGCACCGGCCTGCGCGACAACGGCCCGATCGGCATCATCTTCAGCCTCGTCTGCATCGTGGTCGCGTCGCTGAGCTTCATCCTCAACTTCGACGAGATCGAGCAGGGCGTCCGCATGGGCCTGCCCCAGCGCTACTCCTGGACGGCGGCGTTCGGCATCCTGGTCGGGCTGATCTGGCTCTACCTGGAGATCCTGCGCCTGCTGAGCTTCCTGCAAAGCGGCGACGACTGACGCCGTCGCGCTGCGTGGGGGTGCCGGCCTGATCGCTGGGTTCCTCCTGAGCGGCGGCGTGTCGGCTGTGTGCTTCCGGGGCGGCGGCTGACGCTGCTTCGCTTTCCGTGTGACCGATGCCCGGTCTGCCTTCCCGGCGGGCCGGGCATCGGTGCGTCCGGGCTCGGATAGTCTCGCGGCGTGACTGCGGAAGACGTGCGCGTGGCGCTCCAGCGCCTGCTGTCCCAGGTCGGCCACTGGGAGACGGACCGGTGGGCCGCCGCGGCCGGCTCGGGCCCGGTGGGCGGCGACGGGTCGGGCGGCAGCCGGGGCGACGTCGTCTTCGGGCTGGTGCAGCGGCTCGCCGACCTGGGCGCCGAGGCGGAGGGCCGCGCGAGCCTGCCCGTGCCGCGCGAGCCCGACATGATCCTGCCCGACCAGCTCAAGGTCATGGTCGACGACCTGGTGGCCGCCGGCCCGCCCGAGACCCTGCTCACCCGCGCCGCCGACGAGATCGGCGCCGCTCGGTCCGCCCTCTGACCGCGCCCGCTGTGCCCGCTGTGCCCGCTGTGCCCGCTGTGCTCTGACTGGGCTCGCCGCCCCGCCGCGCTCCGATCGGGCCCGTCGCGTCAGCCCTGCTCGCCCGGCCCGCTGCTGCGCCGGCCGCCCCGGCCGTTGCGCCGGCCGCCTCGGCTGTTGCGTCGGCCGCCTCGGCTGTTGCGTCGGCCGCCTCGGCTGTTGCGTCGGCCGCCTCGGCTGCTGCGTCGGCCGCACTCTGATCGGGCTCGCCGGCGCTTGCCGTGGTCTGGCCGTCCCCGCCGCGGCCGCCGTGCTTGGGGCGGGGAGTGTTCGCCGTCAGCGGACGGAGGGCGGGGATCGATGGTGGTCGGTGGGGCGTTGACAAGTCCATGGATACCGAGCACACGGGTGTCGACAATGAGGCACTCGATGCCTACAGCCGTGTGGTGACCGGCGTCGCCACCAAAGTATTGCCTTCCGTTGCCGCGCTCAGCGTCCGTACCCCGCGGGGCGCGGGCGCCGGATCCGCGGTGACCTTCACCGACGACGGGTTCCTGCTCACCAACGCGCACGTGGTCGCCGGGGCGACCGGGGGCAGCGCCGAGTTCGCCGACGGGACCGAGACACCGTTCGACGTGGTCGGCGCGGACGCACTCTCCGATCTGGCCGTCGTCCGGGTGCACCATCCGGGGACACCGGCGGCGCCGCTCGGGGACGCCGACAGTCTTCGCATCGGCCAGCTCGTGGTCGCGGTCGGTAACCCGATGGGGCTGGCCGGCTCGGTCACGGCGGGCGTCGTTTCGGGGCTCGGCCGCTCGCTCCCGGCCCGGGACGGCCGGCGCATGCGCGTGATCGACGACGTCATCCAGACCGACGCCGCGCTCAACCCGGGCAACTCCGGGGGCGCCCTCGCCGACGCCACGGGCACGGTGGTCGGGGTCAACACGGCGGTGGCCGGCTACGGTCTTGGCCTCGCCGTACCCATCAACACCACCACCCGCCGCATCATCGGCGAGCTGGTCACCACCGGCCGCGTCCGCCGGGCGTGGCTCGGGGTCGCCGGCGTCCCGGTGCCACTGTCACCGCAGCTGGCCGAGCGCCTCCACCAGAAGATCGGCCTCCGCGTCGTCGAAGTCGTCCCGGGCAGCCCGGCCCACACCGCGGGCATCTTCCTGGGCGACATCATGCTCACGGCCGGCGGCCGGCCCGTCGACACGGTCCAAGCCCTCCAGCGCCTCATGCTGGGCCCCGCGATCGGCGCCGACCTGCCCATCACCCTCTACCGCAAGAACGCCATGGTCGACGTGATCACGGTCCCCACCGAACTCAACTGACCGATCACCGCCCCACCCGGACTCGTCAGCCGCGCAACACGCCCATCCGCGCAAGCGGGCCCGCCGCACGAGCGCACGCCTATCCGCCCGCGTCGTGAGCGCCCACGCCCATTCGCCCCGAGCTGAGCGGGAACCTGAGGCGAGCGCGACGCCCGTCCGGACCCGAGCGGGAACGTGAGGTCAACGCGACACCGCCCGTCTGGCCGGGGCTCGCGCGGCAACG
>NZ_JAUZQD010000024.1 GCF_030709675.1 Symbioplanes lichenis | reverse complement strand
CGGGCCGTCAGCGCGGTCGTGACGCCGATCGTCCAGGCGGCCACCACCGTCTACCACGCGGCCCAGACCGTCTACCACGCCGCGGTCTCGGCGGGCACCTGGCTCGTCAACCAGGCGAAGGCCGCGGTGTCCGCCATCGGCCGGGGCATCGTCACCGTGGTCCGGAACGCCGGGGCGGCGCTACGCAGCGCGGGCCAGGCCCTCCGGTCCGGCTACAACCGCTACATCGCGCCGACCGTCAACAGCGTCCGCAACTATGCGGCGCAGAAGGCCGCGCAGATCAGGGCGGCCGCGATCGCGGTCAAGGACCACGCCAAGGCCACCATCGCCAAGGCCGTGGCCCACGTCCCGCTCAAACAGCTCGGTGCCGCGGTCAAGGCCGGCCTCAAGTCGACCCTGTCCAAGATCACGATCAGCGTCAACGCGGCCCTGCCGTCCATCACCGCGTCGTTCAGCAACGTGGTCCAGGACTACGCCGCGGCGGCCAAGAGCCTCTACGCGGGTGCCGTGGCCGCGGGCAGCGCCGTCGTCTCCGGAGTCCAGGCCGCCGGCGACTGGGTGGTCGACCACAAGGCCGAGATCATCGGCGGCATCGCCGGCGCCGTCGTCGGCGTGGGCTGTGGTGCCCTGATCGGCGTCACCGGCGTGGGCGCGGTTGCTTGTGCCGCGGCCGGCGGCGCGGTGGGCTCCCTGGTCACCGACCTGGTCGAGGGCGGCAAGGGCTGGAAGGAGATGGCCGCCGACGCGGTCCTGGGCGGCACGATCGGCGCCGTCATGGGCCCGCTGTCCTCGATCGGCGGCTCGGCGGTCTCGGGTGCGGTCCGCGGCCTCATCAGCGGCGGCGCCCGCGAGGCCCTCAGCATGGGCGGCGCGGCGGCGGCGAGCTCGCTGCGCTCCTTCGGCTCCCGCCAGGTCGGCGGCGTGGTCGGCAAGGCCCTGGCCAACCGCTCAGCCGGCTCGGCCGCTCGCGAGGCCGTGGAGTCCACCGGAGCGGGCGTCCGCAGCTCCGTCCGGGTCGACGCCGGCGACACCTGCAACAGCTTCGCCGTGGGCACCGCGGTTCTCATGGCCGACGGCACCAGCAAGGCCATCGAGCAGGTGAAGGTCGGCGACATGGTGCTCGCCACGGATCCGACCACGGGCAAGAGCGAACCCCGGAAGGTCACCGCGCTCGTCGTCGGCGTGGGGACCAAGCGCATGGTCGACCTCACCGTTGACGTGGACGGCGCCCGGGGAGACCGGACCGCCACCCTCTCGGCGACGGACGGTCACCCCTTCTGGGCGCCGGACCTGCAGCGGTGGGTCACGGCCGGGGAACTGCGGGCCGGGTCGCTGCTGCAGACCGGCACCGGGACCTACGTCCAGGTCACCGCCACCCGCTCCTGGACGGCGACCACCAAGGAGGTGCGCAACCTCACCGTCGACGTCGCGCACACCTATTACGTCGTCGCCGGCGGCACCCGCATCCTCGTCCACAACTGTGCCTCCGCCGACCTGCTCGGGTACGCCGAGACGCTCCGCCCGAACGCCGGAAAGAAGGGCATCATGTTCGCGGCGAAGTACACCTCGCCGTCGGGGCGCAGCTACTTCGGCTACAACGGGCACGACGTGATGCCGAAGCCGGGGGGTGTCATGGAGACTGCCGTGGAGCAGTTGGGCAAGCCAGGTCACCAGTACTGCGCGGAGACCATGTGCCTGATGCTGGCGGAGAAGGCCGAGGGTGACGCCGCGTTCGGTGGAGTCATGGAAGTCATCAAGGTCCGTGGCCTGCAGTCGCCGCCGGGCGGAGCGCACGGGACACCGGCTTCCCCTTGCTCGGAATCCTGCCGGCCGCGGCTGGCCGACCTTGAGATCGACCACATCATGGGGCAGAGATGACAACTGACGAGGACGCGTTCCGGCGAGCGGCGCAGGCGGTGGCCGATCTGGCCCTGACCGACGACATGGAGCTCTTCGACTCCCTGCACGACGACGTCCAGGCGAACTTCGGTCCGCCGCTGTCGATGCTCGTCGACGCGGACCGGGAGCCGGGAGACCTGCCGGCCCTGATCGTGGCGGCCCGGGTGGTGGAGGAGCTCACGGCCAAGTACCGGACCGCGCTCCCGGACGACCTGTCGGCCTTGATCGACGTGATGGGCCAGGCCCGGCGCGAGCTGGCGACGTGACGTCCCCCGGGGCGGAAAGAGTCCGGAACAGCGATGTCCGGGGGATCGAGTGGGCTCAAGCCCGGAATGGGAAGCAATGAGGCTGCGTGACGTGGTGGGGAAGACGGTAGCCGTGGCCGCGGCGGCCTTGATCGCCGTGACTGCCGGTGCGGTGCCGGCGCAGGCGGCGATCACGCCGGCGGCGGGGGTGCAGCTCAAGGTGGTGCATTCCGGCAAGTGCCTGAATGTGCCCAACAACAAGGTCGACAACAGCGTCGAGATCATTCAGTACACGTGCGCGGCGGCGACGGCGCTCAATGACAAGTGGCGGGTCGTGGCGAAGCCGGGCGGCTACCAGATCCAGGGGATCGGGTCGGGCAAGTGCCTCAATGTGCCCAACAGCAACCCCGACAACAGCGTGAAGATCATTCAGTACACGTGCAGCGACACCGCCAAGAACAATCTGTGGACGTTCGCCGAGGTGGAGGGGCGGACGACGTACCGGATCAAGTCGGTGAGCAGCGGGAAGTGCCTCAACATCCCGAACAACTCGCCGGACAACAGCGCGATCCTGATCCAGTACACGTGCTCGACCGCGGCGACGGCGCAGAACGACCAGTTCCTGCTGCCGCCGGCGGCCACCGCGACGATCACGGCGCTGGCGACCGAGCCGAACACGCGGGTCGTGGTGGCGCAGGGGGGCAGCGACGCGGTGCTCGCGCCGCTGGAGGTCGCGTACGTCAACGAGCGTGGCCTGCTCAACCGTGGCTACATCGGCTCGCCCGAGGTGCTGAGCGCCGTGACCTGGCAGGCGGGCAACGCCTCCGACCGCTACACCGGGCACCCGACGGTCGACAAGCAGGCCGACGGCCGGATCGTCGTCGGGGGCCGCAACGCGGTGGACGGCGACCTCAACCTGGCGGTGCAGACCGCGAAGGGGCGGGACGGCTTCGGCGCGTACGCGGATCTCGGGGGTTCGTCCGCCTCGCAGCCCGTGACCGGCACGCTGCCCTCGGGCAAGCTCGTCACGTTCGCGCTGGTCGGCGGGAGCCTGTGGCACCTGCCGCAGGACGGTACCTACCAGCCGTACGGCGGGTGGCGGCAGATCGGCGGCAGCGGCCTGACCGGCGAGCCGGCCGTCGTGACCACCCAGGACGGCCTGCGCATCTTCGCGCTCACCACCGCGGGGACGCTGCAGACCGCGACGTACGCCAACGGCCTGCTCAGTGACTTCGTCAGCCTCGGCGGCACCGGCCTCACCGGCACGCCCGCCGCGGTCAGCGGCGTCGGCTACGCGGCCACGGTGGCCGTACGCGACGCCGACGGGCACATCCTCGTCAAGGGCCAGCAGCTCAACGGCGCCTTCGCGGCCGACTGGACCCAGGTCGGCGACTTCGTTGCGGCGGGGTCGCCCGCGATCGTGATGGACCCGTTCACCGGCGTCTTCTCGATGGTCGCCCGGGGCGAGGACAGCCGCGTCCACGTCGTCACCGAGGCCGCCAGCCGGCCCGGCGTGTGGGGCGAGTGGTCGACCCCGCTGGCGACCGAGGTCGTCACCGACCCGACCGTGGTGTCCTACAGCATCTCCGGCGGTGCGACCTGGGCCTACGTGGTCCGCGACGCCACCAGCGTCTACATCGCGGAGAAGAGCAACGTCACCACCGCCACGGCCCGGGCGGCCGCGAAGGCGCCGCAGTTCATCAGCCACGCCTCCCCGCTGCCGGCGGAGTGAGGCAGCGATGTCGCATCGGAAAGCGAGAAGAGTGAGCCGGAAACGTTTCGGTCTGTCCCTGATCATGTCGGTGCTGACGGCGGCCCTGGCCGTCGTGGTGGCACCCGCCGCGGCGCAGGCGGCGGTCAGTATTCCCAGCCAGCGCATCAAGGTGGCGCACTCCAACTTGTGCCTGTCCGCCAACGGGGAGTCGAACGCCACCGTCACCCAGTCCACGTGTCCCACCTTCACCCCGTCCTTCTCCGACAAGCTCACCGTGGTGCCCAAGGCGGCCGGCTACCAGATCCAGTCGCGGCGGCAGATCAACCCGGTCACCCTCTGCCTCACCGTTCCCGGTAGCTCCACCGCGAACAGCGTCAAGGTCACGCAGGCCACGTGCTCGGACACGGCGAAGAACAACCTGTGGACCTTCGCCGAGGTCGAGGGGCGTACGACCTTCCGGATCAAGTCGGCCGGCAGCGGCAAGTGCCTGACCGTCCCGGGCAGTTCGACCGCCGCCGGCGTGGAACTCGTGCAGTACACCTGCGGGACCACGGCGACGCAGGCGAACGACCAGTTCTACTGGCCGCCGGCGACCTCGGCGACGATCACCGCGCTGCCGACCGAGGCGAACACGCGGGTCATGGCGGCGCAGGGCGCGGCCGCCACCGGCGCCGTGCTCGGGCCCCTGGTCGTGAGCTTCGTCAACAACTTCGGCCTGCTGTCCCGCGGTTTCATCGCGGATCCGGACGTCACGGGGGGCGTGCTCTGGACGCCCGGCGAGGCCACGACCCGGTACACCGGTCATCCGACCGTGGACAAACAGGCCGACGGCCGCATCGTCGTCACCGCCCGCAACGCCACCGACGGCGACCTGGACTTCTCCCGGCAGACCACGAAGGGCACGGACGGGTTCGGCGCGTACACCGACCTGGGTGGCTCCGGTTCCGGCCAGCTGGCCACCGGCCGATACCCCGACGGCAAGCTGGAGACCTACGCCGTCAACAACGGGTATCTCTACAGCCTGTACTCGGACGGCACCTACCTGCCGTACGGGGCCTGGAGTGGAGGCCCCCGGACCGGCACCACCCCGCTTCCGGGTGCCGTCACTCCGGTGGGTGAGCCCGCCGTGATCACCGCGCCGGGCGGCGTGCGGATCTTCGTCCGGAACAGCGCCGGTCAGGTGGAGACGATTCTGCGCTCCACGGATGAGGGCGGGTCGGCCAACCTCGGCGGGTCCGGCATCACCGGAACTCCCTCGGCCGTCAACGGGATCGGCAACGCCGCGGCCGTGGCGGTGCGCGACGCGGAGGGACACATCCTCGTCAAGCGCCAGCAGCTGGACGGGTCCTTCCCGGCCGCGTGGACGCAGGTCGGCGATTTCGTGGCCGCGGGTTCGCCCGCGATCGCGCTGGACCCGTCCACCGGCGGTCTGGGCATCGTCGCGCGGGGCGCGGACAACCGGATCTACTACGTCGGCGAGTCCGCGGCCGTGCCCGGCACCTGGGGCGAGTGGTTCAGCCCGCTGCCCACCGAGGTCACCACCGATCCGAGCGTCTTCTACTACACCAACTCCCGCGGCCCGACCTGGGGCTACCTGGTCCGGGACGCCGTCAGCGTGTACCTGGTCAACCAGACCAGCGTCGCCTCCACCGCCCGGGCGGCGACCTCGGCGGCACCGCACTTCACCAGCCGGACCATACCGATCCCGGCCGCAGCGCGGTAACGCATCGTGGCGCCCGGGGGCTCACTCCGGGCGCCACACCGGCGGCAACCCGAAGAGCGGGAACAGCCGCCCGGTGTCCAGGAAATTGGTGACGCCGGCGATCCGGTCGCCGTCGAGCTCCAGAACGATCAGGGCCCACGGCACGCCGCCCGCCCGGTACTGGCCGAAGGCCGGCAGGCCCGACGCGCTCACCGGGATCAGGTGCGAGCCCTGGCAGCCGCTGCCGGTGCCGGACATCCACGCGAGGATGTCGCCGGGGCCGCGCAGCCACAGGGGCAGGGGTGGCATCGACAGCGTCGCCTCTTCGTGCAGCAAGGCCACGAGCGCCTTCAGGTCGTACGCCTCGAAGGCCGTCACGTAGCGTCCCAGCAGCTCGTGCTGGGCCGGGTCGGCCGGCTGCAGGACGTCGCCGCCGCGCGCGCCGGCCAGTGTCGCCCGGGAGCGTTGCAGGGCGCTGTTCACGCTCGCCACCGACATGTCGAGCAGGGCCGCGACCTCGGCCGCCGACCAGGCGAGGACCTCGCGCAGGATGAGCACGGCCCGCTGCCGGGGCGGCAGCAGCTGCAGGGCAGCCACGAACGCCAGCCGTACGGACTCCCGCGCGGCCACCACCTCCGCCGGATCGGCCCCGTCGCGCACCACCCGGCTGTCCGGGATCGGCCCCACCCACACCTCGTCGGGCCGCGGCTCGCCCGGGTGTGCCGCGGTGCCGGCGCCGGCGGGGCCGAAGTCCATCGGCCGCGCCCGCCGCTGCGCCCCGTCGAGCATCGTGAGGCACACGTTCGTCGCGATGCGGTAGAGCCACGTGCGCAGGGCCGATCGTCTCTCGAAGCTCTCCAGGCCGCGCCACGCGCGCACCATCGTGTCCTGCACGGCGTCCTCGGCCTCGAAGGCCGAGCCCAGCATGCGGTAGCAGTAGCCGGTCAGCTCCGGCCGGTACTCCTCGAGGACGGTCACCGGAGAATTCTCTCGCAGCACCGATGAGTTCTCCGCACCCGCCCGGTCTACCTGTTCGTAAGCCACCGACGAAGGAGCGGGCATGTACGCCGAGATCAACGGACTGAACCTCTACTACGAGACGCACGGCACCGGCCGGCCGCTCGTCCTGCTGCACGGCGGCCTGGGCTCGGGGGAGATGTTCGCCCCGGTGCTGCCCGCCTTCGCGGCCGGTCGCCAGGTGATCCTGCCCGACCTGCAGGGCCACGGCCGGACGGCGGACATCGACCGGCCGCTGGACATCGCCACGATGGCCGACGACGTCGCCGGGCTCGTCGACCACCTGGGCCTGGGCCGCGTGGACGTCGCCGGCTACTCGCTCGGCGGCGGCGTGGGCTGGCAGCTGGCCTTCCGGCACCCGGGGAAGGTGCGGCGGCTGGTGGCCGCGTCGGCCGGGATCCGGCGCGACGCGCAGTACCCGGAGATCCTCGAGCAGCAGGGCCAGGTCGGCGCGGCCGCGGCGGAGTTCATGAAGGACACCCCGATGTACGAGTCGTACGCGCGCGTCGCCCCGCGGCCGGAGGACTTCCCCCGCCTGCTCGACAAGATCGGCCAGTTCATGTCCCGCGACTACGACTTCTCCGAGCAGGTGCGCGGCATCCAGGTGCCCACACTCGTCGCCGGGGCCGACGCCGACCTCACCCCGCCGAGCCACTTCGCCGAGGTGTTCACCCTGCTCGACGGGGGCCTGCGCGACGGCGGCTGGGCCGGGGAGAACCGGCCCAAGGGCGGTCACGCGCTGGCGATCCTGCCCGGGCTGACGCACTACGACCTGTTCCTGTCCCCACTCTTCGCCACGGTCGCCCGCGACTTTCTGGACCGAGATTGACAGGAGTCCCTCCCTTCGGCAGGGTGGGGCCGCGTGGAGACCGAGTCGACGTCGTCGCTGCGGCCGGGTGACCCGGCCCGGGTCGGGGACTACGAGGTGCTGGCCCGGCTCGGCTCCGGCGGCATGGGCGTCGTCTATCTCGCCCGCGACCGGGCCGGCCGCCGCGTGGCCATCAAGGTGGTGCACGGTCACCTCGCCGAGAGCGCCGAGTTCCGCGGCCGGTTCCGCTCCGAGGTGCAGCGGGCCCGCGAGGTGCCGTCCTTCTGCACGGCCGCGGTGCTCGACGCCGACCCGGAGGCGCCGCACCCCTATCTGGTGGTGGAGTTCGTCGAGGGCCCGTCGCTGGCCGAGGAGGTGCGGCGGCGCGGCCCGCTGCCCCCTTCCCAGCTGTACGCGGTCGCGGTCGGCGTCGCGACGGCCCTGACCGCCATCCACGGGGCGGGCGTGATCCACCGCGACCTCAAGCCGCACAACGTGCTGCTGGCCCCGGGCAGCCCGAAGGTGATCGACTTCGGCATCGCCCGCGCCCTCGAGTCCACCACGCAGCACACGCGCACCGGGGAGATCGTCGGCACGGTCAACTACATGGCGCCCGAGCGCTTCGACGAGCCGACGACCCCGCTCACGCCGGCCGCCGACGTCTTCGCCTGGGGCTGTGTCGTCGCGTACGCCGCCACCGGCCGGGCGCCCTTCGACGCGGACACGCCGATGGCGACCTTCGCCCGGATCCTCACCCGGCCGCCGGAGCTGGGCCGCCTCGACGGGCCGTTGCGCACGCTGGTGGAACGGTCGCTGGCCGCCGACCCGGCCGCCCGGCCCACCGCCCGCGAGCTGCTCGACCAGCTGCTGGGCGCGAGCCCGGCGGCGCCGGTGGCGGCCGCGCTGGACCGGCAGCCCGAGCTGCGGACGGCGGCCCGCGAGATGCAGGCGCCCCCGCCCCGCAAGCCCCGGCGCGGCGGCCTGATCGCCCTGGTCGCCGCGCTCGCACTGACTTTGACGGCCGGCATCGGGTTCGTCGCCCGGCAGACCGTCGATCCGATCTTCACGCTGCTGGACCGGGGCGCGGCCAGCGACGAGAGCGGCACCGACACGGACACCGTCGCGCTCACCGTCCCGCCCGGGGAGCCGCTGATCTCCGACGCGCTCACCACCGCCGGGTCGTGGACCGCCGGGAAAGGAAGCGCGGGCAGCTGCGTGAACACCGGTGTCGCCCTGGAGGTCACCCGGGCCACGCCCGGCACCGTGCAGTGCACCGGTCCGGCGACCACGCTGACCCGCGAGTACACCCTGCAGGTGACCGGGACGATCCAGCTGCCCGGCACCTGTTTCGCGGTCTGGCTCTCGTGGACGCCGGCCCGGGGCTACCGGCTGCTGGCCTGCGAGGGCAGCTTCACGCTCAGCCTGGAGCGCGGCGGGCACGCGAGCGAGGTGCTGCGCGTCTTCCCGCTCGGGTGGAACTCGCTGCCGACCGGCGAGCCGGTGCGCCTGCAGGCGGTCGTCCGCGACAACGGCATCACCGTCGGCCACGACGACATCCAGGTCGGCCAGAGCCCCCAGACGGAGCTCGACATCACGTCGGGCCGCGCCGCCGTCGGCCTCGTCACCGTGCAGGGAGGCGACACCCCGCAGGGCGCCGCCTCCTTCACGGACCTCACCGTCGAGAAGCTGGTCGATTAGCTCGCGGCGGTCAGCGCGTACACCTCGATCTCGCTCATCGTGATGTGCTGGGTCGGCCGGGCCGTCAGGACCACCCGGACCGCGTCGCCGGTCGCGCTCACCGGCAGGGTCACGACCGGAGCGGCGGACCCGCCGGAGGGTACGTCCACCGGGGCCCCCGCGTCCGCCCACGTGCCCGCCGCGTCCCGTACCCGCAGCTGCACACTTTGCGGGTAGCTGTCACCACCGTCGCGGTAGAACCAGACGGTGACCTTGCTCAGCACCCGCGGCGCCGGCAGCGCCACGGTCAGCGTGTCCGTGGTGTTCTTGGCGCCGGACTTCCAGTTGGACCACGCCTTGTCCGTCCGGTTGCCGTTGGTCAGCCCGGCGGGGGAGTAGCCCGGCTCGGTGAACGTCGCCGTGACGCCCGCCGTCGCCGCCTGTTCCTCGACCGGCTCGGTGACCGTGACGCGGACCGTCGCCGGCAGCGTGCGGCCGTCCCCGGCGTCGGCGCGCCCGGCGACCGTGACGACTCCCACCTGATCGAAGGCACCCGGCGCGGGCGCCACCCACGCGACGGGACGTTCGGTCCTGATCCCGCGCCGGCCCACGGCGGTCACCGTGGCGGGCAGCTCGGGAGCCCCGCCGACGAAGGTGCGCGCCTGGGCCGGGAGCGTCTTGACCAGCGTGTCGATCTCGACGGTCGCCGTCGTCCGGAACACGTGGCCGAGCGGGTCGGTCGCACGGCCGGGCACGGTGACCGTGCGCGGCTTCTTCCACGTCGAGGCGGGCAGCCGCTGCCAGGTGACCGGCAGGGTGCCACGCACGCCGTCCGGGCGTACCGCGCCGACCGTGGCCGGCAGCTGCGGCGCGATGCCCGGCGGGGTGAAGACCGTCGCCGGGCGCACGCCCAGGACCGTCTCGTCGATCAGCGTCCAGCGCTGGTTCGCGCCGGAGTTCGCGAGATAGGTCGACACCGGCGAGCCGTCCGCCGTGGCCTGGCCGCCGACTTCGAGCAGCCGCTTCGTGGCCGCGTTGATCAATGTGTACGTGCCGTCGCCGGTGGTCGACAGGATCCAGCGCGACGGCCGGGACGACAGAGTCACTCCGGTGCCCGTGTCGGTCAGGTAGCCCCCGGCCGAGGACACCGTGTACTCCGCCCGGTTGCTCGAACCGCCGGCGACCTTGGCGAGCGTCCACAGCTGGGTCGCGGACGCGGGGTCGGTGCTGCGGATGACCGTGCCGTCGAGCGACTTGCCACTCTGCACGCCCTCGAGGCGGTAGACGTGACCGCGCTGACCCACGGCCGCGTCCCGGGCCACGCCGGACACGCCGGTGACGAGCAGGGTGGTGACGGACTGAGCGGGTACCTCGATGGTCGCGGCCCGGTCGCGTACCCGGACGGGCTTGCCCCGGCGCAGCGCGCCGGAAGCGTCGGTGACGACCGGGGTGACCGTCGCACCGCGCGCGACGGACCCGAAGGCCGACAGGTCGAGCCGGACCGTGCGCGCCTCGTCGCCGTCATTGACGTGCACGACCGTGGCGCCACGCCCGTTCCTGGTGATCGCGGCAACGCTGGATGTGTCGTTCACCTGCACGAGCTTGTCGCCCGGCCGCACGTATTGGGTGAAGTTGCGGACGGTGTCGAACTTGGTGTTCGTGTAGATCGGGCACGTCGCGAGCGTGTCGGCGGCGGTGCAGTCGAACGGGAGCTGGATGCTGCCCCAGTTGGCGCCGGCCGCGCTCTCCCCGCCGGGCTTCATGTTGTCGTAGTCCTCGACCGGCTGCCAGAAGACCCACGCCGACGGTTCGAGCTCGCGCAGGTCGTCGACGATGTGCTGGGCCATGCCGAGGCCGGGCTCCATGCTCGTGAAGCTCTGCCCGGCGCCCCACGAGCCCTCGACCTCGCTCATCCACAGCGGCTTGCGCTCGCCCTTGGCGATGTCGCGGACCGTGGTGCGCTGCCCGGTCCCGTACGTGTGGACGTTGAGCTGCTTGACCAGGTCGCGTACCTCGGGGGTGTACGCGTTCCAGTTGGTGGCGAAGGTGCCGGGGTTCGTCTCGTCCATGGCCGAGATGACCGTGTCACTTCCGCTTTCCCGCAGAGAGGCGGCGAGCGCGGTGATGATCTGCTGCTGCAGGGCGGGACCCGCGTGGGCGCCCTCCTGGCGGCCGCCGGTCGGGTTGCCGTCGGGGCCGAGCTGCGTACCCCAGTAGTTGGTGTTGGGCTCGTTGAGCGGGTCGATCGTGTCGACCTTGATCCCGTGCGCCTTCTCCAGTTCCCGCGTCACGCGGGTGAGGTACGCCGCGAAGTCGTCCACGGTGTCCGCGCGGATCTGGTCCTGGCCGGCGTCGAAGTTGCCGGAGACGTAGCCGCTGTTCGTCTGGAACCAGGGCGGCGAGTTGCTGAACGTCTCCCAGTGGGTGATGTCCTGTTTGATCCGGTCGACCCACCAGCGCTGCGTCGCGTCGGCATCGAGGTTCCAGTGCGCCGGGTTCGCCGGGTCCCACCAGTCCTTGTCCGCGCGCGTGGTGCCCGCCGGCGCCCGCCACCAGCCCTCGACCGCGCCGCCCTTGCGCAGGTAGCCGGGCACGTCGGGCGCGTTGCCGCCGCCGATGTTGTAGCGGGCGATGTTGAGGTTGAGGCCGTCCTCCCCGAAGACGAGATCGGCCAGCTTCTCGCGGATCTCGGCGGGGTAGCCGCCGGTCGCGTTGGCGAACCAGACGAGGCTCGTGCCCCACCCCTCGAAGGCCTGCCCCTGGTACGCGGGATCGGGGCGGACGGTGACCTCGTCGGTGGCTCGTGCTTCCGCGTGGGCCGGGGTCGCCCCGAAGCCCACGATCGCTGCGGCCAGCGCAGCGGTGATCTTCTGTCGCACCGGATGTCCCTTCGTAACGTCAGCGACACACGGCGATGATGTTAACGCAAACATCCATGCCGTTGAAGATCCACTTCAGCGAGGCGGGTGGGTCAGTTCTGGCGGGCCCGGCGCTGGGTGAAGAACGTGACGGCCCACAGGATGATGCCGATGACCAGAAGGACCCCGGCGACGCGGTAGTCGGCGCCGGCGCGGCCGGAGAGCGGGCTGGCCAGATAGGCGCACGCGATCGCCCCGACGACCGGGATCGCCGTCGGGGCGCGGAAGTGGTCGTGGTCCACGCGGTCGCGGCGCAGGACCAGCACGGCGATGTTGACCACGGTGAAGACGCAGAGCAGGAGCAGCGACGTGGTGCCGCCCAGCGCCGTCAGGTCCGCGAACCAGATCAGGCCGAAAGCGATCACCGTGGTGAAGACGATGCCCACCCAGGGCGTACGCCGTCCGGGGTGCACGCGGCCGAGAACGCGGGGGAGCACGCCCTCGTTCGCCATGCCGTAGAGGAGCCGGCTGGCCATCAGCATGTTGATGAGGGCACTGTTGGCCACGGCGAACATCGTGATGAAGGCGAAGATCCACAGCGGGAAGCCCGCCGCGCCCGCCTCGACGACCTTGAGCAGCGGCGCGTCGCCCTCGCCGAGCTCGTCCGGGGCGACCAGCGCGACCGACGACAGCGAGACCAGCACGTAGATGACGCCGGTGACGCAGATGCCGAGCAGCATGACGCGCGGGAAGATGCGGACCGGGTCCTTGGTCTCCTCGGCCATGTTGACCGAGTCCTCGAAGCCGACCATCGCGAAGAACGCCAGCGCCGTCGCCGCCGTGACCGCGAAGAACGGCGACTCGCCCTCGGCCGCGTTGAAGTCGTTGAGCCGCGACAGGTCGCCGTCGCCGCCGCCGATGGCCCAGGCGCCGATGCAGATGACGATCAGCAGGCCGGTCAGCTCGACGCAGGTGAGCAGGACGTTGAGCTTGACGCTCTCGCCGACGCCGCGGAAGTTGATCAGCGCGACCAGCGTCATGAAGCCGAGCGCCACGGCGGTCAGCCCCACGCCCTCGCTCAGGGTCAGGTCGAAGGCCTCGGCGAAGTTCTCCGCGAACGCCTTCGACGCGCTGGACGCCGAGGTGAGCCCGGAGCACATGACCGCGAAGGTGACCAGGAACGTGAGGAAGTGGATGCCGAACGCCTTGTGCGTGTAGAGCGCCGCCCCGGCCGCCCGCGGATACTTCGTGACCAGCTCGAGATAGCTGAACGCGGTGAGCAGGGCCACCACGAAGGCGCAGAGGAACGGCAGCCACACCGCGCCGCCGACCTCGGACGCGACGCGACCGGTGAGCGCGTAGACGCCGGTGCCGAGGATGTCGCCCACCACGAAGAGCAGCAGCAGGCCCGGTCCCATGACCCGCTTGAGCGCGGGCTGCTCGTGCGTCTCCACCATCTCTTCACGTTAGGTGATCCAGAGCACACTCGCTTGTCGACACTGGACTTCTTTCCGGGCACGATGGGCGCATGCGCATCGTGCTGGCAGCAAAGCCCGGCGCCGACCAGCCGTGGGTGGCCGACGCCGTCATCGACCTCGCCCGCCAGACCGGCGCCTCGGTCGCCGTCGTCGCCGTCGACGCGGTCGAACTCGAGCGTCTCGCCGCCGCCCCCCGCAGCGTCTCCGCCGACCGCGCCGAGGAGGCCGTCGCCGCCGCCGCGCAGCGCATCGCCGGCGCGGGCATCGAGGTGACCACGACCGTGCTGCCCGGCCGCCCGCTCGAGGGCATCCTCGGCTTCGCCGAGTCCGAGGCGGCCGACCTGGTCGTGGTCGGCTCCAGCGGCCGTCCCGCCGTGGCGCAGCGGCTGCTCGGCAGCGTCCCGCTCGAGCTCATCAAGAAGTCCGCGCGCCCGGTGCTCGTCATCACCCATCCCCACCGCGGGAGCTGATGCAACCTTTCCCGCCCCCGGTCTCGTGTTTGACCCGACCGACGAGACGGGAGAGGACATGAGCGACCGCGACGCGGCGTTCGCCGAGTACTTCGCGGCCCGGTCCGGGGCGATGCGGGCGACGGCGTACCTGCTCTGCGGCGACTGGCACCGGGCCGAGGACCTGGTGCAGACGGCGTTCACCAAGCTGTACGTGCACTGGCCGCGCGTGACGAGACACGAGACCCTCGACCCGTACGTGCGGCGGGTGCTGCTCCGCACGTTCATCGACGACGGGCGTCGCGGGTGGCGCCGGCGCGAGCGCCCGTACGAGCAGGCCCGGGAGCCGACCGGCGACCAGCCGGACCCGGACGACCGGCTGATGCTGGTCCGGGCCCTGTCCGCCGTGCCGGCCCGGCAGCGGGCCGTGCTGGTGCTCCGCTACTGGGAGGACCTCTCCGTCGAGGCCACCGCCGCCGCCCTGAACTGCTCCACCGGCACCGTCAAGAGCCAGGCCTCGCGTGGTCTGGCGACCCTGCGCACCCTGCTGTCCGTGACCACGAGTTAGGCAGATCCATGGACGAGAACGAGCTCCGCCGTGCCCTGCGGACGACGATGACGATCACACCGCCCCCGATGGACAGCGCGCCGGTCGTGGCCGCGGGCCGCCGGGCCGTACGCCGCCAGACCGCTGCCGCCGCCCTCGCCGCGGCCGCCGTCGTGGGCGTGACCACCGCCGTCGCCGGCGCCGCCCTGCAACCACCCGAGACGCCCGCTGCGGGCCCCGCCCCGGCGAGCCTCTCACCCGTCCCCACGCCGACGGCCGCGGACACGAAGCCCGTCTGGCCGCTCGACGGCGACGGGCAGCCGCAGCAGGACGCCACCGCCCGCTCCGGCCCGCGCTACGAGCAGGGCAGGAAGCTGCTCCGCGAGCTGCGCGCCGCGGTCCCGTCCGGCTGGATCGTCGCCGCCGAGCCCGCACCGCAGCACCAGGCCCAGGTCGGCGGCGACAAGAGCGGCTCGACCTGGGAATACCTGGCGTCCACGGCAATCAGGAAGAACGGCCGGTCCGGTGAGCTGATCGCCGAGGTCCACACCCCGGGCAACGCCCTGCCGGCCGGCCTGTGCGCGACCGGCCGCGCGTTCTGGTCGATGGGCGGCACCTGCCGGTTCGTGACCGTGGGCGACACGCAGGTGGCCGTGGTCGAGGGCGGAGCCGACGCGCAGCTGGACCAGTGGGCGGCCTATCGTCACCCGGACGGCACGGTGGTCTTCGTGGCCCAGCGGGACCCCGCGCTGACCCGGCAGCAACTCGCCGCCCTGGCGGTGCGGGAAGGCTTCCACCTGGCATAGGCGCGCCGTCGATGGGTACCAGTGCAACCATGATGGTGAAGCTGAGCGAGGCGAGCCGCCCGGCCGCCGACCACCGCCGCGACATTCGCGGCCGGCGCGTCACGGACAGCGCCGGCCGTCCCCTCGGCACCGTCGAGGACCTGGTCCTCGAGGACACCGGAGACACCCGCTACCGCCTCCTGCGCGTCGAGCACGGCGGCGTCATGGGCTTCGGCGCCACCCCGTCGCTGATCCCCTTCGAGGCCGCCCGCGTCACCCCGGCCGAGGTGCGCATCGCCCGCCCGGCCGCCCAGGTCGCCGACGCGCCCCTCTACGACCCGACGGTCCCGGACTTCTGGGACGAGCTGTACGCGTACTACGGCTGCGCACCCCTCGAAACGGCCCCGCTGCTGGCCGCGTAGCGGATCATCGAGTCCGGCGCAGCTCCACCCGCACCCGGTCGTCGTCGCGCAGAACGACGGCCGGGACCGGCGCGCCGCTGCGCCAGTCGCGGGGCAGCAGGAACCACCGGTCGTTGCGGTAGACGAGCAGACGCAAGCCGTCGTAGCGGTGCGGAAAGGCGCTCGCCCCGCCGGACCGGGTGTGCCGGATGCCGGCTCCGGCGAGGCCGAGGTCGTCCACGCTCAGGACGGTCGCCTCGGCCAGGCTGCCCGCCGCCAGCGACACCGCGACCCGCTCACCGGTGCGCTGCGCGTAGACGGAGAACGCCCAGAACAGCCCCACGACCACCAGCCCGGCGACGATGCCCCGGCGCAAGATCCGCTCGGCCGGCTCGCCCTCGGCGCCCGGCCATCGGCTCGCCGCGAGTTCGATCAGCAGCGCCCCCGCGACCAGACCCACCGCGGCGTGCAGCGGGTCGGTCTCCCGGTCCCGGCCGAACAGGACGGCCAGCCCGGCCGCGGTCACCACGAGCCCCGCGAGGCCGAGCTCGATCAGCGCCGCCGGGCCCAGCCGCGTCATCAGCCGGTGGACGGCGAGGGCCAGCGCCGCCCCGGCGAGCAGGGCGGCGCACGGCCGGAACGCCACGCCCGCGCTGCGCAGCAGGTAGTCCTGCGGCGTGTACGCCACCAGGCTGGCGTCGATGCCGAAGTGCCCGAAGACCGCGTTCGTCCGCACCCAGCCGAAGTAGTAGAGCAGCCCGCCGAGCGTCGCGAACGGCGTGGCGACGAGCCCGGCGAGCTCGAGGAACCGGACCAGGGCCGTCGTCCCGTCAGCCGCCGGTGGCATCGAGCGACTTCGCGCGCTCGTAGAGCTCCCGGGCCGCGCCGGACCGCCACTCGTAGCCGTCGAGCGAGTCGAGGCCGGTCGACCTGCTGGCGAGGTCGGCGAGCCCCTCGTCGTCGCCCGCCTCCCGCAGGGCGTCACGCTCCGCCTGCACCGCTTCCTCCAGATAGGCCGTCACCTCGGCGGTCGATTCCGGATCCGCTGGCGGCCGGACGCCCGGAATCTCGTCATCGGTGTCCGACAGCTTGGTCGGCCGGGGCTCGACGCCGGGGATCTCGCCGCCGGGGATCTCGTCGCCGGCCGGCTCTTGAGCCTCCGCAGCCGTCCTCGTGCCCGTGCCCGGCTCGTCCCCCTGGCCGCCGTTGCACCCGGCCGGCGCGGCGAGGAGGGCCACGAGCAGTCCGCTCAGGAGTGGTTTCTTCATCACCTCATCGTGCGACCGGCGCGGTCCGGACGCGCATCCTCGGAACGGTCGCACGACGGCGATGATCGGTGTCAGTAGCGGATGACCGTGCAGCGCTTGGTGGCGGTCCTCGCCGGGTCCGACTCGGAGGTGGCGGTCAGGGTCACCGTGCCGGTGAGGGCGGCGCCGTGGGCGGCGGCCACGGCGACCTCCACCTTCGTACGCCCACCGGCCGGCGCCGAGGCGAGCGCGTTCGGCAGCTCGGTGCGCCAGCCCCGGCCGGCCACGGTGGCGGACAGGCGGTAGACGTCGGTGGCCGCGCCCGTGTTGGTGAGCGGGAACGCGCAGGTCACGCCCTGTCCGAGCGGGCGGCCGGGCGAGCTGACCACGCCGGTGCCCAGGCGTACGCCGGCGTTGTCGGCGCCGGACGACAGCGAGCGCGCGGCCACGGTGTACGACAGCTCGCCCGCCCGGTTGCGGTGCCGGCCCAGGACGTAGAAGTGCAGCTGGTTCGGCTCGTCGACGTACTCGTACTCGCTGCCCGACCGGGTGCCGGCGTGGAAGAGGGCGTCGGACAGCTGGCGGTAGTCGCCCATGGTGATCGTGGCGGCGGTGCCGTCGGGGCGGGTGAAGTCGACCAGGTCGATGTCCTGCGGGTTGGCGTCGATCACCCATTGGAAGGGCTGGCGGTCCTGGTCCTTGGTCTTGCTGATCAGCACGCCGGAGTCCGGGGTGAACGAGTCGGATCCCATCCGGTCGACCACCTCCACGGTGTAGTTGTCGTAGCCGCCGCCGTCGCAGAGCACCCCCTCACACGTGGGGGACTTGTCCGAGCCGAGGTCGATGGTCAGGCCCATCAGCCGCGAGCCGGGATCCACGGCCCGGGCGGTCAGATCCGCGACCACGACACCATTCAGATCATCGACCCGCAGAATGTTGCCCGAGCCGACCAGGCCGATCTTCGCCTTGTCGCGCAGGGTGTGGAGCGAGCCCATCGAACCACCGTGCACGGCCGGGATCTGCCAGCGGGTGTGCGGCCCGCCGGGCCCGTTGAAGGAGCCGCGGGACATCATCGACCAGGGACCGGTGTACGCCCGGCGCAGTGGCGTCCCGTACGGATTGTTGTAGTTGTCGCCGATCGTCAGCAGGTGGCTCAGCTCGTGCGCGTAGACGGCCAGCCCCGAGCTCTCCGCCTGGGTCGACGAGCCGCCGCCGGCGTTGGGCCAGATCGTGGCGGCCGACGCCCACGAGGTCCAGTCGACGTAGCGCGTCCTCGCGTAGTTGGGCTGTGGCTCCACGGGTGGCCCGAAGGGATCCGGGACGTCCTCCTTGGATCCGAACTTCATCTCGCCGAACTCCTGCCATGTCGACGACTCGTCCTGTCCGGCGGAGAGGATGAACACCAGCTCGTACGAGTCCGCCACCGCGTCGCCCACGTCGGCCCGCCACGCGCCGAGCCCGTCCGTACGGATGTTGCGGTTGCAAGTGGATCCCACCGGGCACATGCCGGGATTCATGTCGTTGCTGATCCCGTACTCGTAGGCCGGGTGTGGCATCCGATAGGCGCCGTAGGCGGTCAGGTCGACGCCGAAGCGCCCGCCCGAGTCCTCCATCCAGTACTCGTGCAGCGTGTGGCCCTGGTTGAGCTCGTTCGGGGTGTTCAGCAGGTCACGGTAGTAACCGGGGACGTCCGCGCGGTCGAGCCCCGACACGGCCGGCTGCGGGTTGCCGAAGATCGTCGAGCCGGCGGGTCGCGTGACCACGAAGGGCTGGTCCGGGTAGTCGAGCGTGACGAGGGCGATGTCGAAGTCGCGGACCGAGCCGCGGCGGGCCGGGTCGTTCCAATTGGTGCCGGGCGGGCGTACGTAGTCGGACCAGGTCATGTGGTCCGGGTTCTCCCACCGCTGCGGGTCGAGGACGGCGAACGGGTCGGACGCGGGCGCGGCCGCGGCGGGCGTGGCGACGAGCAGCGCCCCGCCGAGCAGCCCGGCCGCCATGGCATGGATGACTTTCGATCTATTGGGCACGAGGGCAGTATGGCCCCTAGGGGTCCGCTCAGGGGAGCACCAAGGGATCACCCGATGGTCCGGGCGCGCGCGGCCCGGCAGGCTCACAGTCATGCCCGCCGATCTGATGCACGCCGCGACCGCCTTCGTCGAGTGGCTCGCCACGCTCGGCACCGTGCCCGTCCTGGCGGTGCTCCTGCTGTCGAGCGCCGTCGAGATGACCTTCCTGCTCGGCCTGCTGATCCCCGGCGAGTCGGTGGTCATGATCGCGGCCGCGCTGCCGCGCACCCCGGCCGGCGTCCTGCTGGTGGTCACGGTCGGGACGGCCGGCGCGCTGGGCGGCCAGATCCTCGGGTACGCCGTCGGCCGCGCGTGGGGCCCGCGGCTGCGTACCACCCGGCTCGGCCGTCGCATCGGGCCGGCTCGGTTCGACAGCGCCGAGGCGTACCTGCGCAGCCGGGGCGGCCCGGCGCTGGCCCTGGTCCGCTTCGTGGCCGTGATCCACGCCGTGGTGCCGATCGTGGCGGGCAGTGTGCGCATGCCGTTCGGCCGGTTCGTGGCGTGGTCGGCGCTCGGCACGGTGCTGTGGGTCGGGGCCTTCGCCGGGGTGGGCGTGGCGACGTCGGGCGCGGGTGCCTCCGGCTCGGTCGCGCTCGTCCTCACCGCTATCGGCGCCACCTGCCTCGGCGCGGTGCCCGCCGCGGCCCGGCTGGTGCGCCGCCGCCGGCCCCGCCGGCGGCCGCTCCGGCGACGCGAGAGTGTGATCTCGGTCGCGTAACCCGTGGTGAGGGGCCCGGAGAGGTGGTCCGGACGGGTGACATCGCCGCGGGGGCACTACCCTTGGCGGGTGACCGACGTAGCAGCAGCCCCCGAGACCGCCGAGACCGAGACGGTCCCGGACCTCATCGCCACCCATTACCTCACGAGCATCGACGACGTCGTCGAGCACCTGCGCGCCGCCAGCCAGCTCGGCCTCGGCGTCCGTCTCCAGACCTACCTCGAGACCGAGGAGGACGGCGAGACCCTGGGTGAGCGCTGGGAGCTGGAGCTGCTCACCTCGTCACCGGTCCACGAGGCCGCCGACGAGATCACGCCGGCCGAGTGACGATTTCCCCCACCGGAGAGTTGACGATGACCACCGCGGATGCCGCCGGCCCGGACGAGGCCGGCTTCGCCGGGCTCGGGCTGCGCCCGGAGCTGCTCGAGGCGCTGACCGCCCTCGGCTACGAGGAGCCCACCCCGATCCAGCGGGAGGCCATCCCGCCGTTGCTCGAGCGGCACGACGTGCTCGGGCAGGCCGCCACCGGCACCGGCAAGACGGCCGCCTTCGCGCTGCCGCTGCTGCACCAGTTCGGCCAGAGTGCCGACGGCTCGGGCTCGGGCCCGGCCGCCCTGGTGCTCGTGCCCACCCGTGAGCTCGCCGAGCAGGTCTCGCAGGCCGTCGACAGCTACGGCAAGGGTCTCGGCGTGCGGGTGCTCCCCGTCTACGGCGGCACCCCGATCGGCCGCCAGGTGCAGGTGCTGCGCCGCGGCGTCGACATCGTCGTCGGCACCCCCGGCCGCGTCCTCGACCACATCGCCCGGGAGACCATCGACCTCTCCGCCGTGCGCACCGTCGTGCTCGACGAGGCCGACGAGATGCTCGACATGGGCTTCGCCGAGGACATCGAGGCGATCCTCGACGAGACCCCGGCCGAGCGGCAGACCGTGCTCTTCTCGGCCACGATGCCCCCGCGCATCGACGCGATCGCCCGCAAGCACCTGCGCGAGCCGGTGCGCATCCAGACCGGCCGCCCGCAGCTCGACCCGGGCGAGCTGCCCAAGGTCAAGCAGAGCGCCTACATGGTCGCCCGGGCCCACAAGCCCGCCGCGCTCGGCCGCATCCTCGACATCGAGGCGCCCACCGCGGCGATCGTCTTCTGCCGCACCCGCGAGGAGGTCGACGAGCTCACCGAGGTGCTCAACGGCCGGGGCTACCGGGCCGAGGCGCTGCACGGCGGGCTCAGCCAGGACCAGCGCGACCGGGTCATGGGCCGCCTGCGGGCCGGCACCACGCAGCTGCTGGTGGCCACCGACGTCGCCGCCCGCGGCCTCGACATCGAGCAGCTGACCCACGTCGTCAACTACAACGTGCCGTCGGCCCCCGAGGCCTATGTGCACCGCATCGGCCGGGTCGGCCGCGCGGGCCGCCAGGGCGCCGCGATCACCCTGGCCGAGCCGCGCGAGCAGCGCATGCTCACCACGATCGAGCGGCTCACCCGTCAGCCGATCGCGATCGAGGACGTCCCGTCGGTGGCCGAGCTGCGCGCGCGCCGCCTGGCCCGCACCCAGGCCTCGATCGAGCGCACCCTGGGTGACGACGTCACCGACCTCGACCGCTTCCGCGGGGTGCTGGCCGAACTGACCTCGGCCCGCGACATCGAGGAGGTCGCGCTGGCGGCCATCAAGATGCTCCACGAGGCCTCGGGCGGCGACGGCGACGACACCGAGATCCCGGCCGTCGCCCGCACCGCCCGCGACCGCGGCCGGGAGCGCCCGGGCCGCGACTGGTCGGGCCGCGACTCCCGCGACGGGCGGGGCCGCGACGACCGGGGCCGGCCCGCCCGCGGCCGCCCGGCCAACGCCGGGTCGGCCCGCCTGTTCCTGGGCATCGGCCGCCGGGCCGGCCTGCGGCCGCAGGACATGGTCGGCGCCATCGCGGGCGAGTCCGGGCTCAACGCCCGCGACATCGGCGCGATCGAGATCCAGGACCGGTTCTCCCTGGTCGAGGTGCCGGAGCGGGACGCCGACATGGTGATCGCGGCCCTGCGCGGCGCCACCATCCGCGGCCGCAAGGCCACGGTCCGCCGCGAGCGCCCCTACAACTGATTCAGGCGCTGACGCCCCACGGCCACCGGACGACGGTGAGCCGTGGGGCGTTCTCGTGTCCGGCCCTCACGCCCGGGCCAGCGGGGCCGGCACGCTCCGGTAGGCGTCCTCGAGCCCGGGCCGACCGGCGGGCGGGGGCGGTGACAGGGTCGTCCGGCGCGGTCACCGATCATGGGGGCATGGAGAATCGGGAGGCGCCAGTTGTCACGCTCTGCGGCTCGACGCGGTTCGAGGCGGAGTTGCGGAGGTCAACCAGCGGCTCACGCTGGCCGGGTGTGTCGTGCTCAGCCTCGGGCTGTTCCGGCTGCCCGAGCGGGCGGGCTACGACTGGGCGGCCGACGCCGAGGATTTGCGGGGGCGGCTGCGCGACGTGCACTTCCGGAAGATCCGGATGGCGGACGAGGTGTACGTGGTGGATCCGGGCGGCTACGTGGGCGAGTCGACGCGGCGGGAGATCGCCTATGCGGAGGCGCTCGGCAAGCCGGTGCGCTATCTGAGTCAGGAACGCCCGGGCGGGTCAGCGGGAAGCGCCCACGGCGCCGGCCAGTGACTCGAGCTTGCTCCGGGCGTCCGTGCCCGGCCGGGGTGTCGAAACCACCAGGCGCAGGTCCGAGGGCTGGATCGTCAGCACGCTGGTGTCCAGGGCGATGGCGCCGGCCGACGGGTGCTCGGCGATCTTGTGGGCGCTCTGGTGGTCGGCGACCTCGCGCAGCGCCCACAGCTCACGGAAGCGCTCGTACGCCTGCAGGTGCGTGATCAGCGCCGCGAGCTCCGGGTCCTGCGGATAGCGGCCCGTCGTGGTGCGCAGATCCGCGACCAGCGACTCCTCGAAGGCGGCGCGCTCGGCCGGGGTCATCCGGGTCCGCGACCCCGCCCCCGCGAAGTGCCGGAGCAACAGGCTGGCGCCGACGTCGCCCGGGTCGCCGAAGGTCGCCGCGAAGATCGGGTTCCAGTGCAGCAGGCGCCACATGGCGTCGTAGACGGCGACGGGCTGGGCCGCCAGCTGATCCATGATCCGGTGCAGGCTGTCGGGGATCAGCCGGGGCACCCGGTCCGGGGTCGCGGCGTGCCCGGCGAGCCGCAGCAGGTGGGCGTGCTCGTCGCCGGAGAGCGCCAGCGCGCGGGCCAGGGCCGAGCAGACCTGCGCCGACGGGGTCGCCGCCCGGCCCTGCTCGAGCTGGACCACGTAGTCGACCGAGATGCCGGCCAGCGTCGCCAGCTCGCTGCGCCGCAGCCCGGGCACCCGGCGCGGGGAGACGTCGGGGAGTCCGGTGGTCGCCGGGTCCACGCGGTCGCGCCAGGCGCGCAGTGCCGTGCCGAGTCGCTCCATGCCGACAATGATCGCGCGCCGGGGGCCGCGCCGGGTGGTACAAGCTTTACCAGTGAAGGCTTCAGCTCCCGGCGGGCCCGGCGGCGGGCCAGGCTGGGGGCATGACAGACACGATCACTCTCGGCGGCGACCTGGTGCTGAGCCGCATGGGCTACGGCGCCATGCAGCTGGCCGGACCCAACTCCTTCGGGCCGCCGCGGGACCGGGCCGAGGCCGTCCGGGTCCTGCGCACCGCCGTCGAACTGGGCGTCACCCACATCGACACCAGTGACTACTACGGGCCGGCGGTGACCAACGAGATCATCCGCGAGGCCCTGCACCCGTACCCGGCGGATCTGCGGATCGTCACCAAGGTCGGCTTCCGGCGCGGGCCCGGGGGCAGCTGGGAGCCGTCGCCGCACAACCTGCGCGAGCAGGTGCGGGACAACCTGACCCGGCTCGGGGTGGACACGCTCGACGCGGTCAACCTGCGGGTGGCGGGGGAGGGGCCGGTGGCCGAGCTGTTCGGGACGCTGGCCGAGCTGCGTGACGAGGGTCTCGTACGCCATCTGGGTCTGTCGAACGTGACCGCCGCCCAGGTCGCCGAGGCCCGCACGGTCGCGCCGGTGGTGTTCGTGCAGAACCTCTACAACGTGGTCCTGCGCACCGACGACGCCCTGGTCGGCGAGCTGGCCGCGGCGGGTATCGGCTTCGTGACGTTCTTTCCGCTCGGTGGCTTCAGCCCGTTGCAGTCGGGCGCGCTGGACGAGGTGGCCGCCTCGCTCGGGGCCTCGCCGCAGCAGGTGGCGCTCGCCTGGCTGCTGCAGCGTTCACCGAACATCCTGGTCATTCCCGGTACGTCGTCCGTGGCGCACCTGCGCGAGAACGTGGCCGCCGCGGATCTGCGGCTGCCCGCGGAGGCCGTCGCGAAGCTGGACGCCCTGGGGTGAGGGAACGAGGTGGGCGCCTCGTTCCCTCAGGGAAAGTCACGCGGTGAGGAGCTGGGAGCGCTCCCATCGACGAATGTAACAGTCGTCACACGCGCGTAACAAGGGCTCAGCCGAAGGTGATGTCGCTGCAGAAGTAGTAGTTCTGATCGGCGTGGCTGGCCTTCCAGATCGTGTAGACCAGCGCCCGGCCGGTGCGCCCGGACAGGTTGACCTGCAGCGTCTTCTCCCAGCCGCCGGCCGCGACGGGCGTCCACTGGGCCACGGGCGTGTTGCCGATCTCGGTGACCAGCTGCAGGTCGGACCACTTGAGGGCGGTCGTCACCGGGTTGAAGCCGGCCTTCGTCACGTACACCCGGATGTAGTCGGCGCCGTGGCCGGCCTGGTCCCAGAGGCGCACCGGGAACGAGGTGCCGACCGTGGTCGCCTTCCAGTTGCCGACGGCGTCCATGGCCGCGTACCGTCCGCTCTGCGACCGCCCGGCGCTGCACAGCTGGCCGTCGGCGATCACGCCCTGGTGGTTGCCGGCGACGCCCTCGCGATAGAGGCCGTTCCAGTTCCACATGGCGTTCGGGTCGGCCTGCCACGCCTGCCAGCACATCGGGTCCTGGGTGGCCATGGCCGGGTTCTGGAAGTCGGAGCCCCAGCGCTGCCAGCAGCCGTAGTTGCGCGACGTGGGCCCGGTGACGGTGCCGTGCGCGCCGGCCGGCACGTTGAGGGTCGTCAGCGCGGCGCCGAGGACGCCCGCGACGGTGGCGAGGGTGATGCCGATTCGTGCTCTGCGGGGCATGGTTCAGCTCTCCTGAACTCGCAGGGTCGGGGGATCGGCGGCGACTGCCCGGATCGCCGCCCACCGCGTGACCGGTGTGCCGGTTCCACCCTCCTCAATCGATCGACGATTGTCAATCTGTGAGGGTGCCCAGCAGGGTCAGCGTGGACCCGGTCAGTGCGGCCAGATCGGTGTCGCCGGCGCCGTCCAGCCACCGGCGGTAGGCCGCACGGAAGACCTGGCTGCCCGCGTTCGCGGCGAGCTCGGCGACGCCGGGATCCACCCCCCGCTCCCGGAGCGCGTCGCGGAAGCCGTCGGCCAGCTGCTGCTGCTTCATCAGCTCCCGCTCGTGCAGCCGGGGGTTCGAGGTGATCATCGCGTCCCGCAGGCGCTGGGTCTCCCGGGACCCGAGCGTCGTCCAGTCGAAGCCGGCGAGGGTACGCACCACGGCCCGCAGCGGCTGCGAGACGTCGTCCGCGGCGAGCAGATCCCGGACGAGCGTCTCGTTGAGCGTGTCCGCGTCGGCGAAGAGCACCTCCTCCTTGTCCGGGAAGTACCGGAAGAAGGTCCGCGTGGTGACGCGGGCGCGCGTCGCGATCTGGACGGCGCTGGTCTCCTCGAACCCTTGCTCGGCGAAGAGCTCCAGGGCGGCCTGTCGCAGCCGTTCCGCACTGCCGTGTTCCCACCGGGGCATGGCGTCAAGATACCCGCGGCGGGACCGGCCGCTCCGAGGGTGTCCCGGCCGGCGACGGCTTAGGGTGCCAGCATGGAAACCATCGGCGCCGGGCTGGCGCGGCAGGCCGCGATCTATCGGGCCGGAGCACTCGGGCACCGGCCCGCCGTGCCCGCGGGCTTCGCCGCTCTGGAGCGCCGGGCGCGCCGGGTGAGCAGCCGCACCGCCTGGGCGTACGTGGCCGGGGGCGCGGGCGAGGGCCGGACGATGCGCCGCAACCGGGAGGCCTTCGACCGCTGGGCCGTCGTGCCGCGCATGGCCTCCGGGGCGGCGTCGCGTGATCTGTCGGTCGACCTGCTCGGCGTGCGGCACCCCACCCCGGTGCTGCTCGCGCCGGTCGGGGCGGCCGAGCTCATGGGCCGCGACAGCGACGTCAGGATCGCCCGGGCCGCCGCGGCGACCGGGACCGCGTACGTGCTGTCGAACCAGGCCTGCAACCCGATGGAGCAGTGCGCGGCCGCGCTGGGAAAGACGCCGCGGTTCTTCCAGCTCTATTGGAGCAAGGACGAGGGGCTGGTCGACAGCCTGATCGCGCGGGCCGAGGCGATCGGGGCCGGAGCGCTGGTGGTCACGCTGGACACGACCGTGCTCGGCTGGCGGCCGGCGGACCTGACGCTCGGTTCGCTGCCGTTCGCGCAGGGCATCGGCATCGCGCAGTACACGTCCGACCCGCGCTTCCGCGAGCTCGTCGCGGCGCGGGCCGGAGGAGCGGCGCGGGCCGGCCGTCCCGGGGCAGGGGCTGTGCGGACCGCGCTCGGGCTGGCGCGGCACCGAGTGTCGCGCGCGGCTGTCGAGACGTTCCTCGACGTCTACTCCAACCCGGGGCTGAGCTGGGATCACCTGGCAACGCTGCGGGAGCGTACGCGGCTGCCCGTCATCCTCAAGGGAGTCCTGCACCCCGACGACGCCCGCCGCGCCTTCGACCTCGGCGCCGCGGCGGTCGTCGTGTCGAACCACGGCGGGCGGCAGGTGGACAACGCGATCGCCGCGCTGGACGCGCTGGTGGACATCCGGGCGGCGGTCGGGCCCGAGCCGACGCTGCTGTTCGACAGCGGCATCCGTACGGGGGCCGACGTCTTCACCGCTCTCGCCCTCGGCGCGGACGCCGTCCTGCTCGGCCGGCCCTATGTCTACGGGCTCGCGATCGCCGGGCAGCGCGGCGTCGAGGAGGTCATCCGCAACGTCGTCGCCGAGCTCGATCTGACGATGGCCCTGAGCGGCACCCCCAACATCCCGTCGATCACGCGCGACCTGCTCCGGGAGGTGGCTCAGATCCAGCGGCCGCCGAGCCACATGCGGGCGGACCAGTCTTCGTAAGTCAGCAACTGGCCGACGAAGAGCGGGTGGAAGTAGGCGAAGCAGACGGCGACCAGGGCGACGTAGATGCCGGCGACGACCGTGCCGACCAGCTGACGGTCGGTGCGGGCCGCGCCGGTGGCGATGCCGGATCTCGGGGTCATGAGGGCGCCGAGGACGTAGACGACGGCGAGGATGAGGAAGGGCAGGGCGGGCAGGGCGTAGAAGGAGAACATCGTGCGCCCGTCGGCGACGGCGAAGTAGAACCACGGGAGCAGGCCGGCCACGACGCCCGTGCCGATGGCGAGGGCGCGCCAGTCGCGGCGGGCGATGCCGAACCAGAGCAGCGCGGCCAGGGCGGGCAGGAAGGACCACCAGAGCAGGGGCGTGCCGAGCAGCAGGATCTCGCTCACGCACTTCGGGGCGCCGCAGCCGGTCAGATCGGGCGGAGCGTAGAACGACACCGGCCGGCCGATCAGCAGCCACTGCCACGGCCAGGACTGGTAGCGGTGGGCCTCGGTCAGGCCACTGTGGAACGTGTACGCCTCGTGGTGGTAGTGCGCCAGGTTGAGCAGCGCGCCGATGACCGGCGGCTCGCTCATGCCGTTGGCCTCCCGGTAGTGCCGGAACCAGCCGACGTCCGTGACCAGCCAGCCGGTCCACGTGGCGACGTAGGTCAGGACGGTGAGCGCGAAGCTGAGCAGGAGCCAGCTGACGTCGCCGAGCAGCCCGGAGCGGGCCCAGCGGCGGATGCCGGCGGAGCGGCGGGCCTGCAGGCGCCACAGGACGGCGAGCGCGGCGAGGAACGGCGCGAAGAACAGCGCACTCCACTTGATGCCGCAGGCCAGGCCGAACGTGACGCCGGAGACGAGCAGCCACCACGGCACGATGCGCGGGCGCCGGTTCGCGGGGTCCCAGCCCTGCTCGAGGGCGCGCAGCAGGCGGCGGCGGTAGTGGTCGCGGTCGAGGAGCATCGCCGCGAACGTCATGAGGACAAACAGGCCGAGGAAGATGTCGAGCAGCGACGTGCGTGACAGCACCATCTGGAAGCCGTCGAGGGTCATGAGCAGGCCCGCGGCGCCGGCCAGGACGATCGAGCGGAACATGCGATAGGCGACCCGGATGAGGATCAGGATCATCAGGATCCCGGCGATCGCGGCGGGGAAGCGCCAGCCGAGCTCGGTGTTGCCGAAGGCCTTCTCGCCCAGGGCGATGAGCCACTTGCCGAGCGGCGGGTGCACGACGTAAGCCGGGCCGTTGGTCTTCTCCGGATCCCATTCGACGCCGTGCTGCAGCATGTCCCAGGCGTCGGTCGGATAGTAGACCTCGTCGAAGACGTATCCCCGGGGCCGGCTGAGGTTGTCGAGCCGCAGGACGGCCGCGATGGCCACGATCAAACCCGTCACCACCCACGAGTACGGGTTCAGCCAGTTGTCGAGCGTTGCCAGCCGCCGCCGCACGATGGCGGGCACGCCGCTCGCGGGCTCCGGAGCGGGGGCCGGAATGCGTTCCGTCTCGATCGCCAAGGTCACGCCGCGATCCTAGGGGCTCCCGCAAGTGTGCCGGGGACAGCCGTCCGAAAGTTTCGGCTCTCAATGGGTTGTCGCACAGTCGAGTCAAAAACCGTTGGAGCACCTGGAGGCATCCCGAAACTATCGGAAGATTCCCGGAACTAAGCATTGACGATCGGCTTTCGCGCGTCGCACCATGTGACAACGACGTTTGTCGATGGGATGCGATGCGGTCGTCGCCACCGGCACCCCGCGTCCCCGCTTCCTCCGCTTCCTCCGCGAGACGAAGGTGATCCCCCATGACCGTACGTAACAAGGTGGCCGCCGCCGGACTGGCCGGCCTGCTCGCCGCCGCCGGACTGGCCTTCCTGGCCCCGTCGTCCGGTGCGGCGACGGCGGCCCCCCTCGACCAAGGAGCGCGGATGGCCGCATCGTGTCCCAACGGCTACGTGGGGCTGACCTTCGACGACGGCCCGAACCCCTCGAACACGACGACCCTGCTGAACACGTTGCGGCAGAACAACGTCCGGGCGACGCTCTTCAACGTCGGCCAGAACGCCGCGGCCAACCCGTCCCTCGTCGCGGCCGAGGTGGCGGCCGGCATGTGGGTCGCCAACCACAGCTACACGCACCCGCACATGCTGACGCTGAGCGCCTCGGCCATGTCGTCCGAGCTGTCCCGCACCCAATCCGCCATCCAGGCCGCCGGGGGCGGAACACCGAAGATCTTCCGGCCCCCGTACGGCGAGACCAACGCCACCCTCGAAGCGGCCGCGAGCGCCCTGGGCCTGCGTACCGTCACGTGGCAGGTCGACTCCCAGGACTGGAACGGCGCCAGCACCGCCCAGATCGTGCAGGCCGCGAGCAGGCTGACCGACGGCCAGCTGATCCTCATGCACGACCAGTACGCCACCACGATCGCCGCCATCCCGCAGATCGTTGCGGGCCTGACCAGCCGGGGTCTCTGCGCCGGCATGATCTCCCCGACGACCGGCCGCGCCGTGGCCCCGGACGGCGGCAGTGGCGGCCCGACCACGCCGCCGCCCTCGGGTGGCAATTGCACGGCGACCTATAGCGAGGGCCAGAAGTGGAGTGACCGCTTCAACGGCCAGGTCACGGTGGCCGGCTCGAACGCGTGGACGGTCACGGTCACCGTCACGTCCCCGCAGCGGGTCATCAACACCTGGAACGCGGCCGTGAGCTGGGACAGCACGGGCAACGTGATGACGGCCCGGCCCAACGGGAGCGGGAACACGTTCGGCTTCACGATCCAGCACGGCGGCAACTGGAACTGGCCCGCCCTGACCTGCCGCGCCTGACGGCCCCGGCGCGACCATTGACGTCTCGCCGCGACATCACTACGGTGATGTCTCGGCGGGACATCAGGTTGTCCCCGGAAGGACGGATCATGCCCACATCGACGAGCCCCACCTTCATGGTGGTGGCGACCCTCCGGCCGGACACGGATCTCGCGGCGTTCAACGCGTTGCGGGAGGACGAGCACAAGCAGCTGGAAGTGCTGCGCGCGGAGAAGAAGGTCGGCGCGCACTACATCTCCCCGGCCCGCGGAGCGACCTTCGTCGAGGTGATCGCCGCGGACGAGCAGGAGGTGGCGGCGACGCTCGCCACCCTGCCGTTCGCCCGGTTCTTCGACGCCGAGGTCTATCCGACCGCGCCGCCGGACGCCGCGGAGGTCGCGCACCGCGCAAGGCTCTGAGCACGCCGGGCCCGGCTGGGAGACTGCTGTGATGTCTCCCGGTACGGTCGTCACGGTCCTCGAGCTCGTCGGGCTCTCCGTCTTCGCCGCGTCCGGCGCGCTCATGGCGATCTCGAAGGAGTTCGACGTCGTCGGGATCGTCGTGCTCGCGCTGCTGACCGCGCTCGGGGGCGGGGTGCTGCGCGACGTGATCATCGGGGCCACCCCGCCGGCGGCGTTCAGCGACGTCACGTACCTGCTGGTGCCGCTGAGCGCGGCGGCGGTGTGCTTCTTCGCGCATCCGCTGGCGGAGCGGCTGCGGTTCACGATGCTCGTCTTCGACGCGGCGGGGCTGGGGCTCTTCGCCGTGACGGGGACGCTCAAGGCGCTCGGGGCCGGGCTGGGGTCGGTGCAGGCCGTGCTGCTCGGTGTCACGACCGCGGTCGGCGGGGGAGCGCTGCGCGACATCTTCGCCCGCGAGACCCCGGCGGTGGTCCAGGTCCACACCGACCTGTACGCGATCCCCGCCGCGACCGGCGCCGTCCTCGTCGCCGCCGCGCATCCCACGCCGCTGCCCCTGCCCGTCGTCGCGGTGACCGCCGCCGTGCTGGTCTTCGCCTTCCGCCTCGCCGCGATGACGCGCCACTGGAAGGCCCCGCAAGCCTGGCACCGCAAAGCCTGACCGGCCCGCAGCGCCGGCAGGCTCGATCAACCCGCGCCGCGGACGGACGGGCGGGCCTCGGCGAGCGCGGCGGCCAGGTCGTCCCGGGCCCGCGCCACCCGGCTGCGGATCGTCCCCACCGGACAGCCGCAGATCTCCGCCGCCTCCGCGTACGACAGCCCCGCCACCTGTGTCAGCACGAACGCCTCCTGCCGCTCGGGGGCCAGCCCGCCCAGCAGGTCACGCAGCGCGTGCTCCTCCTCGAAGCGGACCGAGTCCGGCTCGGCCACCCCGTGCCAGTCGCCGAGCGTGACCAGCCGGGGCCGGCTCGACGCGTGCCGCACCGCGTCCGCGGCCACCCGTTTGGCGATGGCGAACAGCCAGGTGCGTACCGTCGACCGCCCGGCGAAACCCGGCAGCGCCCGGAACGCGCGCAGGAACGTCTCCTGCGTCAGGTCCTCGACGTCGCGCCGGTGGGCGAGGCTGCCCAGGAAGCGCATGACATCGCGCTGCGTGGCCCGCACGAGCGCCGCGAAGGCCGCCGGGTCCCCGCCCGCGGCGGCTCCCGCGAGCGCGTGCAGGTCATCCTCCGGCGGCACGGAACTCCTCGGGCTTGAGCGATCACAACCGTCGGATCACAAGTCGCTCGGCTCGGTCCATAAGTTCCCGGCGTCGCGCACCATGCCAAGAGGAAGCAGTCAGGTGCCGCAGAACACGCGATCCATGAACGCGTCGACGGCGGCGTCGACGTCGCCGGTGAAGTCGGGTGTGAAGGCGATCGTGGCCTGCCGGCGCCGGTCCGCCGTGGCGTAGGAGAAGGTCTGGTAGGCCAGCGCGTCGCCGTCGTTGCCATAGACCGTGACGCCGCACGTGGTGTGCTGCCACCACGCGAGCCCGAGCCCGTACGCCCGGGTGCTCCGGGTGGTCTTCATCTCCCGCAGCAGGCCGGCGGGCAGGAGCCGGCCGCCCAGCAGTGCGCCGAAGAAGCGGTTGAGGTCGGCCGTCGTGGAGATCATCTCGCCGCTCGCGCCCATCACCGAGGGGTTCATCACCGTGTAGTCGACCAGGCCGCGGTCCTCGATCGGCACGTAGCCGTGCGGGTGCGCCCCGGGGATGCGCGGCGACGTCCCCGGCAGCGAGGTGGCGCGCAGCCCGAGCGGCCGGATGATGCGGCGCTCGATCTCCCGGGCGTACGGCCGGCCGGTCACCCGCTCGATCAGCTGCCCGAGCAGCAGATAGTTGGTGTTCGAGTAGGCGAAGACGCCCGGCGTTCCTTGCTCCCGGGCGCGCGCCCGCTCGATCAGCTCGGCCGGCGTCCACGTGCGCCGGCGGTTGTCCAGGAACGCCGGGTCCGGGGGCAGCGTCAGCGTGGGAAGGTAGTCGGGCACCCCGCTGGTGTGATCGAGCAGCGGCCGTACGTCGTCCAGCCGCACTCGTCCCTCGGCGACGAGCTGCAGCACCACCGTGGCGACGAACGTCTTCGTGACGCTGCCCACCCGGAACCGCCCGTGCACCGGCACCGGCCGCCCCGAGCCGCGGACGGCGGCGCCGCTCACCCCGCGCCACACGCCGTGCTCGTCCCGTACCTCGGCCAGCGCCCCGATCGCCCCCGCGGCCACCACCGCGTCGAGCCGTCCCTGCAGGTCATCCGTCGGAGCCGCGACGGCGGCGGCCGGCCCGGCCAGCACCGCCACGATCGTCGCCCCCGCGATCGTCATCCTCATGCTCCTGACCCTCGCCGACCCGCGCGTGTGACGGAACCGGGACCTCCCTTAGGGAACTTTCCGGCCGGCCGGAGCGACTGTTGCGGGGTGCGTAGTGCGGTGAAGACGCCGTCCCTGGTCGCTGCGGCGACGGGGACGGCCGTGGTGGTCCTGGTGGCGGCGTTGCTCTTCGGCGGGGCGGTGGACGGCAGCGTGCTGCCCGGCATCCCCAGCCCCGGCGGCCTGACGCTGTGGGGGCTGCCCGCGCTCACTATGCTCGCGAACGTGCTCGGCGTCCTGACCGTCGGCCTCACCGCGACGGCGGCGTTCCTGCTGCCCGGGGACGGTCCGAGCGTGGCGGCGCACGGCTGGCGGCTGCTGCGCACGACCACCTGGCTCGCGCTGGGCTGGGCGGCGACCTCCGGGGCGCTCGTCGCGTTCACCGTGTCCGACCTGCTCGGCGTACCCCTGGGGCAATTGACCCGGCAGTCGGTGACCAGCTTCGCCTTCTCGATCAACCAGGGTCAGGCCCTGGTCGCGCAGGCCGGGCTCGCGCTGCTGCTGGCCGTCCTCACCCGCTGCGGGGTGTCGCGCGCGCTCGCCGCCGTCACCGCCGTCGTCGCGATGATCGCGCTGCTCCCGCCCGCGTTCACCGGGCACTCGGCGGGCGCGGGCGACCACCAGATCGCGGTCACCAGCCTGGCCCTGCACGTTCTCGCGGCGTCACTGTGGGTGGGTGGTCTGGCCGGACTGCTGCTCGTACGCCGCCACCGCCGTTTCGTGGACACCGCGGACCGCTACAGCCGGCTCGCCCTCGCGTGTTTCGTGGCGACGGCGATCAGCGGCACGGCCAACGCGGCCGTCCGGCTCGGCACGTGGGACGCCCTGCTCGATTCCCGGTACGGCGTCCTGGTCCTGCTGAAGGTCCTGGCGCTGCTGGCCGTGGGGCTGCTCGGGGCCGCCCACCGCAGCCGCACGCTCCCCGCGCTCCGGGCCGGCCGGCCGGGCGCCTTCCTCCGTCTCGCCGCCGGTGAGCTGATCGTGCTCGGAGCCGCGGTCGGCCTGGCCGTGGCGCTGTCCCGCAGTCCCACGCCCGTGCCGGAGACGGAAGCCGTGCCGGATCCACTGGTGGAGCTGCTCGGCTTCGACCAGCCGGGGCCGATCACGGCGGCGCGGCTGTTCGGCAGCCCGTTGCTCGACATGTTCTTCCTCACGGTCGTGGCCGTGGGCGTGTTCGCCTATCTCATGGGTGTCCGGAGGCTGCGGCGGGCCGGGCACGCGTGGCCAGTGGCACGCACCGCCTCCTGGGTGGCCGGCCTGCTGATCCTCGGCGCGGTCACCTGTCTCGGCGTCGCCAAGTACGCGTACGTCCTCTTCAGCGTGCACATGGTCCAGCACATGGTGCTGTCGATGGTCGTACCGATCCTGCTGGTCGGCGGCGCGCCGGTCACCCTGGCCCTGCGCGCGCTGCGCAAGCCGGCCGACCCGCAGGTGCGCGGCGCCCGCGAGTGGCTGCTCATCGTCCTGCACAGCCGGGTCTTCCGGGTGCTGAGCCACCCGGTGGTGGCGCTCGGCATCTATGTGGCCAGCCTCTACGGGCTCTACATGAGCGACCTGCTCGGGACGGTCATGCGCTACCACCTCGGGCACCTGGCCATGCTCGTGCACTTCGTGCTGGCCGGCTACCTGCTCTTCTGGGTGCTGATCGGCATCGACCCCGGCCGCCGCCGCATCCACCCCGCGCTGCTGACCGTGGTGCACTTCCTGTCCATGGTGGCGCACGCCTTCTTCGGTTTCGTGCTGCTGCAGTCCACCGACGTCATCGCCGCCGACTGGTACGTCGCCGTGCATCCCGCGTGGGCGCAGTCCCTGCTGGCCGACCAGCACCTCGGGGCCGGGCTGGCGTGGGCGTTCGGCGAGGTGCCGGCCGCGGTCATCATGCTGCTGCTGGTCCGCCAGTGGATCCGCTCCGACGAGCGCGAGCAGGCCCGCCTCGACCGGGCCGCCGACCGCGCCGAGGCGTCGGGGGAGGAGGACGAGCTCGCCCGCTACAACGCCTTCCTGGCCGCGGCCGCGCGAGACGCGTCACAGCGGGAAGGTTGATCTCGCGGGAACTACTCCCGCGCCCGGCCCGACGAAACCTGCATGCGAAACACTTTGACCCTCGCGGCCGTGGTCCTCGCCACCTGGGGGCTCACCGGCTGCGGTTCCGACACCGGCTCCGCCGACGCCGCGGCGACGCCGGCCCCCTCGGCCGCCACGACGCTCACCATCAAGGACCCGTGGGTGAAGGCGGCCACCGCCGGCACCATGACCGCCGCGTTCGGCGTGCTGACCAATGACACCGGCGCGGACGTCACCGTCGTCGGCGTGGAGTCCCCGGCCTCGCCCATGGAGCTGCACGAGATGGCCATGCAGGACGGCCAGATGGTGATGCGGCCCAAGGAAGGCGGCTTCGTCGTCAAGGCGCACGGCACCCACGAGCTGGGCCCGGGCGGTGACCACCTGATGCTCATGAAGCCGGCCGCGGCGATCGAGGCCGGCGACGAGGTGTCGTTCACGCTCAAGCTGGCCGACGGCACGACGGTGCCCTTCACCGCGGTGGCCAAGCCGTTCGCGGGCGCCGGCGAGAGCTACGCCCCGTCGGCCCCGGCCATGCCGATGGGGAGCATGGCGCCGTGACGTCGCGCCGCCGCATCCTCACCGGGGGCGCGGTGGCCGGGCTGGGTGCGGTCGCGGGGGCCACGGTGGTCGCCGCGACCCGCCCGGAGACGCCGGTCCCGGTCGCGGCCACGACCGCCTCCGACACGGGTACGGCCACCGTCCCGTTCCACGGCCCGAGGCAGGCCGGGGTGGCCGAGGACCCGCCCGCGCACGCCGCGTTCGTCGCGTTCACCCTCGCCGCCGGCACGGACAAGCGGGCCCTGGGCCGCATGATGCGCCTGCTGTCCGACGACGCCGCCCGTCTCACCCGGGGCACCCCGGCGCTCGGTGACACGGACGCCACCCTGGCGGCGCTGCCGGCCCGGCTGACCGTGACGTTCGGCTTCGGACCCGGCCTCTATGCCCGGGCGGCCGCGAAGTCCCCGGTCGCCGATCTGCCCAGGTTCTCCATCGACCGGCTGCAGAAGCAGTGGTCCGGTGGCGACCTGCTGCTGCAGATCTGCGCCGACGACCCGCTGACGGTCGCGCACACCCAGCGCATGCTCATCAAGGACGCCCGGCCGTTCGCGGCGGTGCGCTGGGTGCAGCAGGGCTTCCGGCGCAGCCCGGGCGTCCAGGCGCCCGAGCACACCCAGCGCAATGTGCTCGGTCAGCTCGACGGCACGGCCAACCCGCGCGGCGCCGAGATCGACCCGGCGGTGTGGAACCCGGACGGCTCGACGCAGCTGGTCGTGCGGCGGATGCGGGCCGAGATCGAGAAGTGGGACCTGCTGGCCGTGGCCGACAAGGAGAACGCCGTCGGCCGCCGCCTGGACTCCGGCGCCCCGCTGAGCGGCACGAACGAGCACGACAAGCCCGACTTCGCGGCGCTCGACGACTCGGGGCTGCCCAAGATGCCGGACTTCTCGCACGTCACCCGGGCCCGCGTCGAGGACCCGGCCCGCAAGATCCTGCGCCGGCCGTACAACTACGACGGCGCCCCGGACGCGCTCGGGCAGCCGGACGCGGGCCTGATCTTCGCGGCGTACCAGCGGGACATCGCCGGGCAGTTCGTGCCCATCCAGCAGCGCCTGGCCGACAAGGACCTGCTCAACGAGTGGATCACCCCGATCGGCTCCGCGGTGTTCGCGGTGCCGCCGGGGTGCGCCGAGGGCGGTTGGATCGGTGAGCACCTCCTGGGCTGACTTTCCGGCCGGCCGGGAGCGCTCAGCTCCCGGCCGGCGCCGGGGAGACCGGGACGGGCGGCTTGCGCTTGCGGAGCGCGCCCACCAGGACGTCGACCAGCAGGAAGACGGCCAGCGGCAGCCCGAACAGCGGCAGGAACCAGCCGATGGCGAAGACCACGGGCACCCCCACGACGATGGCCCAGGCGGGCAGCTGCTGCCAGGCGCCGCGCGCGGGCGCAGACCCGACCGGGGCCCGGCGACCGGAACGGGTGGGCCGGCGCTGCCACCACATCCGGTAGCCCCAGACGATCACCGTGATCAGGCCCAGCGCGAGCGCGGCGAGCACGATCTGGTTGGCCGGTCCGAAGAGGTCGCCCATGTGCGCGTAGATGCCCCACTGCGTGAGCTTGGCCATGACCGGCCACCCCGCGAAGTCGATCCGGTCGCTGATCGCGCCGGTGGTCCCGTCGACGGCGATGCTGTCGCGCCCGACCGGCCAGCGCGCGTCCTCCTCGGTGACGGTCCAGGCCGTACCGGCGTCGGCGGGCGGGGTGACCGTGAGCCGGCCGCCGATGCCGTTCTCCGTCGCCGTCCGCATGACCCGGTCGATGGCAGCCGGGTCGACGGTCGCCGCCCCCGCCGGTGCGCCGCCCCCGTGCTCGGCGTGCTCCCCGGTCGCCGGGGCCACGGCCGGAGCGGCGAGCGCGGTGGACACGGCAGGCCGGCTGCCGTGCAGGCCGTCGACGAGCTGGCCGAAGTTGGCGCCCGCGTACTCCGACCAGGTCAGCCCGGTGGCCGACAGGAACAGCAGACCGACCGACAGCCACAGGCCCAGGGAAGCATGGAAGCTGCGGGTGCGCCGGACGCCCTTCCTCGCGGCGAGATCCGGGGCGAGCAGCTTGCGGGCGCTGCGCCGGCCCCGCTGACGCCGCCACCACAGGACCACGCCGCCCAGCACGACGACCCACAGCCAGCTGGCGGCGAACTCCGAGTAGTAGAGGCCGATCGGGCCAAGGTTGAGATTCGTGTGCAGGTCGTCGAACCACGTGCGGACGGGGGTGGCCGCCCACCACGTGGTCAGCTGACCGGTGACCGTGGCGGTGTACTGGTTCACGTACACCGTGTGCTTGTGCTCCTCGTCCAGTCCCGCCGCCGTGAAGTCGACCTGGGTGGCCGTGTCCCCGGTCCCGGGCCGCACCGCGGCGACCGTCCCCTCGGGATGCGTGACCCGCGCCGCGGCGATCTGCTCCGACAGCGCCCGGGGCGCGCCGCCCGGCGTGACGACGAGCTCGTCGGCGTAGACGGCCCGCTCGATCTGCGGGGTGAACGCGTACGCCAGCCCGGTCAGCGCCGCGACCAGGATGAACGGCGCGACGACGAGGCCGGCGTAGAAGTGCAGCCGGAGCAGCAGGGGCCCGAAGCCGCGCCGGGACGGCGGCGCCGGGGGAGCGGAGGTGGCTTGCACGGTCGCAGTCATGCTGCATAGGTCGCCCCGCGCGGCCGCCCGGTTCCCGCGGTTTCCGGCCCGGCAAAAGGTCAGATCAAAGGGCCCGGCGGCTGCGGTGCCGGCGGACGGCGTCACGGTTGGCGCAGCGCGTCGAGCAGTAGCGCTGCCGGCCCGTCCGCGAAAGGTCGGCGAGGATCAGCGAGCAGTTGCCGGCCGCGCAGCGCCGCAGCCGGTGCATCCCGCGCCCGGCCAGGTGAAAGGCCGTGCCCACGGCGACGAGCGCATGGAGTACGGCCCCGAGCGGCCGGCCCTCGTCGCGATAGTGCAGATGCCAGCCGCCGCCGTGGCTGGTCAGCCGGGGGTAGGCCGCGGCCGCCGCCAGCATCGCGTTCAACCGCGCGGCGCGCGTCTCGTCGTCGCCGGCGTCGACGACCGCTTCCCAGTCGTCCAGCATGGACTTCACGTGGATCAGATCGTCCTCGCCCGGCGGGCCGTCCAGCAGCAGCCCGGCCGCGCGGCACCGCTCGGCCAGCGCTTCGGGCGTCGCCGGCCGCTCGTTGGCCAGCGCGACCGCCAGCCGCACGGCGTCGGCGCCGTAAGGGTTGAGCTGCACACGGGAATTACACCACGATGGGTCCGTGGAACCGGCCTTCGTGCTCCTGCACAGTCTCCTGCTCGGCCCGCGCACCTGGGCGCCCGTGGCGGCGGAGCTGACCGCCGCCGGCGCCACGGTGGTGATGCCCACGCTGATCGCCGGGGAGGACCTGGCCGCCACGGTCAACGCGGCGCTCGCCCATCTGCCCGGGGAGCAGCCAATCGTGCTCGTCGCCCACAGCAACGCCGGGCTCTGGGTGCCGGCGTGGACGACGTGGTGGCCGGAGGCCGACGTCACTCGCTTGTTTCCCGACGCCGAGACGCGGGCGGCGGTCGAGGCGGAGCAGCCGCGCCTGCCCGTGAGCTACTACGAGCAGCGGATCCCCGCGCCGGCCGGCTGGGACGACCGGCCGTGCGGGTACCTGGTGTTCGGGCCGCCGTACGACGCCGTGGCCCGGGACGCCCGGGACCGCGGCTGGACTGTCGCCGAGGTCCCGGGCGGGCACTTGCACCAGCTCACCGATCCGGGTGCGGTGGCTGCGGTCCTCCGGCGGTTCCGGACCTGGACGCCCCCGGCCTGACCGGCCGTGGCGAGCACGGCAGCAGGGCGGGGACGGCGAGGATCAGGTGTCGGCGGGGACGAACTCGAAGTAGTCCATGCCGTGGTGGTAGCCGCTGCTCGCCGCGTTCTTGCCGGTGACCGTGCAGGTCAGCTCGACCGGGCCGGGCCCGTGCAGGTCGAGCACGCCGACCTCCTGCGGGCCGTAGGCCGGGCTGACCGCGTAATGGTCCTTGGGGGTGCCGATCGCGGCGCCGTCCGACGACCACTGGCAGATGCCGCGGTTCGGGAACATCTTGACGCCGGTGGTGAGCTTGTAGCGACCGGCGACCGGGACGGTGAAGCGGTAGCGGACGGCGTTGCCCACGGCGGTGAAGCCCGCGGTGACGTAGCCCTTCGCGCTGGCGGCGTCCTCGGCGAGCACCAGCACCTGGTGGCCGGTCGGGCTCACCGGTACCCGGTTCTCCGCCTCGACGCGGAAGCCGTACTGCGGTTCCAGGACGAAGGTGTCGACGCCGATGCTGTGGCTGCCCTCGGCCCCCGGCGCGGTCACGGTGAAGGAGACGGTGTTGTCGCCGGCCCGCAGGGTACGGACGCCGAGATCGTGGTCCGTGAACGAGTAGCCGGTGGAGTAGAGGTCGATCGGGGCGCCGATCGGGGTGCCATTGATCGCGACCTGGGTGACGCCGCGGGCGGGGGCGTGCTTCATCCGCAGGCGTACGCGGTGCGGGCCGGCCGCCGGCACGCGCAGGGTGTACGACGCCTGGTCGCCCACCGCGTCCGGCTCGAAGAGGCTGAGCAGGCCCTTGCTCGCCGCCGGGTCGGTGATGTCCCAGGCGGGGTCGCCGGCCGACGTGACCGGGGTGACGTCCTCCGCCTCGACGGACGTGATCGGCGACAGCACCACGAGCGACACGGCGTTGGGGCTGAGCGTGTACGACGCGGGGGCCGCTGTGGTGCCCGCGGGAAGCACGTAGTCCTCGACCTTCTCCAGCTCGCCGCCGGACTTGGTGACGTTCCAGTTGCTGTGCGTCGCGTCGACCAGGTAGCGCTGGACGCGTACCTGGCGGCCGTTGAACGTCGCCGGGGGCAGCGTGACGCTGAGCTGCACCGTGTTGCTCGCGGTGCCGGTGTACTGGTAGTTCGTGGTCATCAGCGCGACGCCGGACTCGTCCCGGGTCGCCAGCGTGTTGACGCCGATGCCGTTGGCCGGGGCCGTCCCGGGCGTCGCGAGCCGGTTCTTCTTCAGCATCGTCTGCATCTTGACGACGTTGTAGTACGGGAAGACCGCGCCGTCCACGGCATTGTTGAACATGGACTTGCGCGGGTTGTTGTGCTCGTAGACCCAGTGCATCGGCATGTCCATGCCGCCCTGGACGTAGTAGTTGCCGAGCGTCGCCATGGCGGCCGCGTGGATCACCTGGTCCTGCTCGACCGGGCCCACCGACTGGTCACCGGCGAAGATCCCGTACTCCGTGACGAAGACGGGCGTGGTCGTGCTGCCGAGCCAGGACTGGACCTGCGCCTTCTGACCCTGGACCGCGCTGGGGTTGGCGTCGTGCGAGTAGTCGTGGAACGACACGAAGTCGAGGCGCTTGGCCGGGTTGGTGTCGGCCTGGTAGAGGTTGATGAAGTCCTGCAGGTACCGCGCGTCGAACTCGTACGCCGCCGGCCCGCCGATCCGCAGCTTGAGCCCCGGATCCAGCTCGGCGTTGACCTCGTTGATGATCGAGTAACCGATCTGGTACCACTTGTAGTAGTCGCCGACCGGCAGCCTCGTGTCGGTCTCGGGCGGCGACGGGTCCCAGATCTTGTCCGGCTCGTTGAAGAACTCGATGTACTGCAGCCCCGGATAGCGCAGCTTGCGGTCCCGGATCCCGGTCTTGAGCACCTCCCGGCACTTGGCCGGCGCCTGCAGCGTCATGAGCACCTGGTCGCACTGCCCGAAGTTGATCAGCATGCGGTCGGCGTAGCCCGCCGCCTGGTCGAACGTCTTGTTGTTGAAGGAGTACGTGTCCTTGGTCTCGTCGTAGTACCAGGTCACGTTGCCCCAGCCCCGGCCCACCCGGGGCGCGAGCTCGTCCACCCGGGCCAGATCCCGCTCCCCGAGCTCGGAGAAGTTCTGGTACCAGGCGGGATTGTTCAGCTCGCCCACCGGGTCGGCGGCGGCGTTCACGCTGATCGTCGTCGTGGCCGCCAGCGCCGGTCGGGCGCTGACAGTCGTCAGTGACAAGCCGGTCACCACGGTCGCGGCGGCCGCCGCGGCCACGACCCGGCGACCCGCATTCTCGAAGATGGACATCGCGCGAAGGTACCAACTTCGATCTTGGCTGTGGGTGCACGTGGCACGAATCCGTGAGCAGTCGCGCTCGTGATCTCAATACCGTCTTTCCTGTGCGCCGGACCACGACGGTCCGGCCGGGACGAGGGGCTCAGGTCATGCGGGTGCTGGCGATGGTCGTGGCGGGGATCGCTGTGGTGGCGAGCGGGTCGATCGCGCACGCCGCGACGGCGGAGGCGGGGACGGCGAGCCCGTGCGCGGAGGGGGCGCTCGCGGTCGTCGGGGAGGACGCCGGCATGACCGGGGACGAGGACGCCTGGTTCGAGGAGGTGCGGCTGACGCTCACCAACACGGCGTCCGCGGCGTGCCGGGTGGAGGGGCCGCTCGGGGTGCGGCTCACCGGGCCGAGGTCGCAGGCGTTCACGGCGGCCTTCGACGTGCCGGCGGGCGCCGGCCCGCACGGTGAGGTCGTGCTGGGTGCGGGCGACTCGGCCCACGCGACCGTACGGGTGCAGGTGCTGCCCGGCGCCGAGGACGTCTGGGAGCCCGACTGGATGCGGGTGCGGCTGGCGGGCACGGGCGTGTCACTGGTCGCGGCGTGGCCCGAGGGGCTCGCCATCACGCAGCTCACGGCGCCGCTGCCCGGCACCGGCCTGCCCAACAGCGTCGGCCCGCTGACCGCGGGGGCATGACCGCGCGGGACGCCCCGGCTCGACAAGATCGATTATCGTCCCGGCCATGCAACGAATCGGCGGCGGCTGAGCGTCGAGTGATCTGGAGACCGAGCAGTCACCGCGGCTACCTTGGCGCGGCACCGGACCAGTCGGGAATGAGTGGATGAGCGACCCTGAGCATCGGCACCTCGCACGCACGGGCAGGAAGGGAGTGGTGGCCGCCGGCCTGATGGTGACCGCGGCGCTGGTCGCCCTGCCCGCGGCGCCCGCCGGGGCGATCGCGCGCGGGCAGAACGCGCCGGTCGGCAAGTGGCCGTTCGCGGTGAAGATCATCGACAACGGCATCCCGACCGCGGACGGCGGCACCCGGGACAGCGCCTGCTCCGGCGGGCTCATCTCGCCGAGCTGGATCCTCACCGCCGGGCACTGTTTCAAAACCTTCTCGGGCAAACATGTCTCGCGCACGGTGGCCGAGGAGACGATCGCGGTGATCAACCGGGCCGATCTCACCACCGACGAGGGCCACGAGATCGACATCGTCGCGGTCAAGCAGAACAAGAGCGCCGACGTCGCCCTGGCGAAGCTCGCGCGGCCGGTCACCGACGTCACCCCGATGGTGCTGACCCGCAAGGCGCCCAAGGTGGGCACGACGGTCCGGCTCACCGGCTACGGCTTCACGAGCCGCAACGCGACGAAGCTGCCGCAGCGCATGCAGACCGGCACGTTCCGGGTCACGTCGATCAGCGACATCGAGATCGGCATGGAGGGCAAGTCGCCGCACGGCAACACGAGCGCCTGCGAGCACGACTCCGGCGGGCCCTACTTCACCGAGGCCGCCGACGGCACGGCCACCGTGGTGGGCGTGGTCAGTCATGGTCCGTCGTGCCCGCACACCGGCTCCGACGCGGCGGGACGCATCGACAACATCCTGCCCTGGATCAAGTCCGTCGTCGGCAAGGACCTCGACCGGCCCTCGCCCAGCCCGTCGCCGAGCCGCACCCCGAGCACCGCACCGAGCACCGTCGCCGCCCCGCCCGCCACGACCGCCGGGTTCGAGGTGCCGAAGGCGGCCTGGCTCGCCGTACCCGTGGGCGGTGTGGCCGTCATCGGCGCCGCCGTCGCCGCAGCCACCCGCCGGTCCCGCCGCCGCAGCGACCGCTTCCGCCACGGCCGGTGAGCCGCGCCCGACAAAGCGAGGCCAGGTGAAGCGAAGCCGGTGAGATGCACCACAGCGCGACACACCATCTGGTGTTGCGACGCCGACGGCACGCCCATATATGGTGTCTCTCGCAGCTGGTTCGGCCGCCCGTCCGCGGGCGGCCGAGGCAAGAGGGAACCCGGTGCGAGTCCGGGACTGCCCCGCAGCGGTGAGTGGGAACGACCGCCGTCACACAGCACTGGGCCCCCGGGCCTGGGAAGCGACGGCCAGTAGGAGCATGCACGGCGCCCGCGAGTCCGAAGACCTGCCAGCGCGCCGCGCACCGACCGGTGCGCGGCGGTCGAAGGCCGCGCGGGACGGCCGACGCCGTCATGCCGCTCCCGCGCGCTCTCGCCCGGGAGCCGGTGGCGTCCCCCCTCGCGCGTCCCTGGCTCGCGAGGAGAGAGCATGCAAGTCGCCCCCCACGACATCGCCGAGGCGATCGGGCGTCACGCCGCCGGCCTGGACGAGGTCGATCCGCAGCGGATCGCCACGAGGACCGTCAACGGCCTGCCCGCCGGCGCCACGGCCGAGCAGCGCGATCAGCTGGCGATCCGGACCGCCGCCGAGCTGATCGGCGAGGAGCCGCAATATTCGCGGCTCGCGGCCCGGCTGCTGGCCGCCTTCGTGGCCGGGGAGGTGCGCGGCCAGGGCGTCGAGACCTTCAGCCAGTCCATCCGGTACGCCCACAGCCTCGGCCTGATCGGCGACGGCACCGCGGCGTTCGTGGCCGCCCACGCCCCCGAGCTCGACGACGCCCCCGACCCGGACGGCGACCGGCGGTTCGAGTACTTCGGACTGCGTACCGTGGCGGACCGTTACCTGCTGCGCCACCCGCACACCCGCGCGGTGGTCGAGACTCCGCAGTTCTGGCTGCTGCGCGTGGCCTGCGGGCTGTCCCGGACGCCGGCCGAGGCGATCGGCTTCTACCGGCTGATGTCGTCGCTGGCGTACCTGCCGAGCTCGCCGACGCTTTTCAACAGCGGCACCCGGCACACCCAGATGTCGTCGTGCTTCCTGGTCGACTCGCCGCGCGACGAGCTGGACTCGATCTACGAGCGCTACCACCAGGTCGCCCGGCTGTCGAAGTTCTCCGGCGGGATCGGCATCGCCTGGTCGCGCGTCCGGGGCCGGGGCGCCCTGATCCGGGGGACGAACGGCCGGTCGAACGGCATCGTCCCGTTCCTCAGGACCCTCGACGCGGGCGTGGCGGCGGTCAACCAGGGCGGCCGGCGCAAGGGGGCGGCGTGCGTCTATCTCGAGCCGTGGCACCCGGACGTCGAGGAGTTCCTGGAGCTGCGCGACAACACCGGCGAAGACTCCCGGCGTACGCACAATCTGAACCTGGCCCATTGGATCCCCGACGAGTTCATGCGCCGCGTCGAGGCCGACGAGGACTGGTCGCTGATCGACCCGTCCGACGCGCCGGAGCTGCCCGACCTGTTCGGCGCCGAGTTCGAGGAGGCCTACCGGGCGGCCGAGAAGAAGGCCGTCAGAACCGTCAAGGCCCGTGACCTGTACGGCCGGATGATGCGCACGCTCGCGCAGACCGGCAACGGCTGGATGACGTTCAAGGACCGGTCCAACGCGCTGTCCAACCAGACCGGCGCGCCGGGCAACACGATCCACCTGTCCAACCTGTGCACCGAGATCCTCGAGGTCAACAGCGACGCCGAGACCGCGGTCTGCAATCTGGGCTCGATCAACCTCGGCGCCCACGTCGGCCCGGACGGCGTCGACTGGGACCGGCTGCGCGCCACGGTCCGTACGGCGGTCACGTTCCTGGACCGGGTGATCGACATCAACTACTACCCGTCCGAGCAGGCGGCGGCGTCGAACCCGCGCTGGCGGCCGGTCGGGCTCGGGCTGATGGGTCTGCAGGACGCGTTCTTCACCCTGCGCCTGCCCTTCGACTCTCCTGCGGCGCTCGAGCTGTCGACCCGGGTCCAGGAGGAGATCTTCCTCACCGCGCTGGAGGCGTCGGCGGAACTCGCCGCACAATTCGGGCCCCACCCCGCGTTTCCCGAGACTCGCGCGGCGCGCGGCGACCTGCACCCGGACCTGTGGGGCGCAACGGTCTCGCAGCCGTCGCGCTGGTCCGCGGTGCGGGAGGCGGTCCAGGAGCACGGGCTGCGCAACTCGCTGCTCGTCGCGATCGCGCCGACGGCCACCATCGCGTCGATCGCCGGCTGTTACGAGTGCATCGAGCCGCAGGTGTCCAACCTGTTCAAGCGCGAGACCATGTCGGGCGAGTTCCTGCAGATCAACACCTATCTGGTACGCGAGCTCAAGGCGCGCGGCCTGTGGACGGCCCCGATCCGGGAGCAGATCCGGCGGGCCGAGGGTTCCGTGCAGGGCATCGAGGCGTTGCCTTCCGAGGTTCGCGAGCTGTTCCGGACCGCGTGGGAGCTTCCGCAGCGGGCACTGATCGACCTGGCGGCGGCGCGGGCTCCGTACATCGATCAGTCGCAGTCGTTGAATTTGTTCTTGAGCGCGCCGACCATCGGCAAGCTCTCCTCGATGTATCTGCACGCCTGGAAGTCCGGGCTCAAGACCACCTATTACCTGCGCTCGCGCCCGGCGACGCGCATTCAGCAGGCGACGGTGTCCGTGACGCCGGCCGAAGCCTGTTCCCTGGAGAACCCCGATTCCTGTGAGGCCTGCCAGTGATGCTGCTCGACCCCGGCCTGGATCTGACCCTGCGCCCGATGAAGTACCCGCACTTCTTCGACCGCTACAAGGACGCCATCAAGAACACCTGGACCGTCGAGGAGGTCGACCTGCACGGTGACCTCGCCGACCTGGCCGCGCTCGCGCCCGCCGAGCAGCACCTGGTGTCGCGGCTGGTCGCGTTCTTCGCCACCGGCGACACCATCGTGGCCAACAATCTGGTGCTGAGCCTCTATCAGCACATCAACTCGCCCGAGGGGCGGCTCTATCTGTCGCGCCAGCTGTTCGAGGAGGCCGTCCACGTCCAGTTCTATCTGAACCTGCTGGACACCTATGTCCCCGATCTCGGCGAACGGCAGGCGGCGTTCTCGGCGGTGGAGAACATTCCGTCGATCGCGCGCAAGGCGGAGTTCTGTTTCAAGTGGACCGACTCGGTCTTCGAGGTGCGCTCGCTCACCACGAAGGCGGACCGGCGGGCCTTTCTGCTCAACCTCATCGCCTTCGCGGCGTGCGTCGAGGGCCTGTTCTTCTACGGCGCCTTCGCCTACGTCTACTACCTGCGCTCCCGCGGCGTCCTGCCGGGGCTGGCGAGCGGGACGAACTGGGTGTTCCGCGACGAGTCGATGCACATGGCCTTCGCCTTCGACGTGGTCGACACCGTCCGCGCCGAGGAGCCCGACCTCTTCGACGCCGGGCTGGAGCAGCAGGTGCGCGCGATGATGACCGAGGCCGTCGAGTGCGAGGTGCAGTTCGCCGAGGACCTGCTCGGCGGGGGCGTGTCCGGCATGAGCAGCGCCGACATGCGCGAGTACCTCCAGCACGTCGCCGACCGCCGGCTGGCCGTGCTCGGCCTGGCCCCGCTCTACGGCTCGCGGAACCCGTTCGCCTTCATGGAGCTGCAGGACGTCCAGGAGCTCTCGAACTTCTTCGAGCGCCGCGTCTCCGCCTATCAGGTCGGCGTCACCGGCGGCGTCACCTTCGACGACGACTTCTAGCCCCACCGGTTGACCAGAGGGAGGAGCGGCAGGCGCAGCATCGTTCGTCAGTGGCACGTCTAGGGTGACTGCGTGACCGGGTTTCCGATTGCTGAGTGGTCGAGCGCGCGGCTGATCCTGCGGCAGGTCGAGGAGCGGGACGCCGGCGAGGTGCACGCGGTCTGGCAGGACGAGCGGTTCGTGCGGTGGGCGCCGGTGGGATATCCGCATGCTCACGGCGACCTGGCGGCGGCGACCGAGTGGTGCACGAGCGGGGCCGAGAAGCGGCGGGCGGATCGGCGCACAGTGGAGTTCGCGCTGCAGCCGCGGGGCGGGGAGCGGATGGCCGGGCTGGTCGGGCTGTTCGGCACCGACTGGGACAACGGCGTCGCCGAGATGCATTACTGGACTGCACTGTGGGCGCGCGGGCGGGGCTATGCCGCCGAGGCCGCCCGGGCGGTGGGGGAGTGGGCGCTGCGCGACGCGGGGCTCGAGCGGATCGCTCTGGTGGCGGCGGCGGGCAACGCGGCGTCACGGCACGTGGCGGAGGCGGCCGGCTTCCGGCTCGAGGGGATGCTGCGCAGTGCGGCGGCGGTGCGCGGCGGAGGCCGTACGGATCATGCGGTCTATGGGTTGGTCCGCGCCGACCTGGCCTGAAAGTTTCTCGCGGGGCGCTGCAACCGGATCCGCGCGGATCCCGTCTTTGTCTCCGGCGCCAGGCGGACGACCTGGTGCAGGAGACGCTCACCGCGGTCTACTCGCGCTGGCACCGGGTCGCGCAGGCGGACAACATCGACGGGTACGTGCACCGCATGCTCGTCCGGACGTTCCTCGACGAGCGGCGGCGGGGCTGGTGGAAGATCGGCCTCTTCGGCGACCGGGTGGTGGACAGCGCCGTCCTGGACACGGGAACCGAGGAGCGCACGATGCTGCGCGCCGCCCTCGACCGGCTGACGCCACGCCAGCGGGCCGTGCTCGTGCTGCGGTTCCTGTGTGACCAGAGCGTCGCCGACGTCGCGCACCACCTCGGATGCGCCGAGGGCACGGTCAAGTCGCAGACCAAGCACGCGCTCACCGCCCTGCGCAGGATTCTCGGCCCCGCAACGCCGGACATGACGAGCACAGGAGGACGGCAATGACTTCCCCCGACGAGCGCGCGGCGGCCGACCTGCTCGGCCCGCTGGCGACGGAGCCGCCCGGCCCGTCCCGGGTGGACGTGCCCGAAACCATGCGCGCGGGCGCCCGCCGCCGGCGCAACCGTCGCCGTCTGGCCGCCGGGGGCGCCTTCGCCGCGGTGCTCCTGGCCGGCGGCAGTCTCCTTCTCGTCCCGGACAAGGAGGTCAAGGTGCCCGTGCCCACCGCGTCCCGGTCGGTCGCCCCGGCGCCCCGGCTGCCTCCCAGCTGCCCGGTCACCCGGCTCCCCACCGGCGACGTCAAGAAGGCGGTCGTGCACGCCGTCGACTCGAGCGGGCGGTACATGACCGGGCGGACGTATCCCGACGGGCGCGCCTTCGGGACGTACCCGGTGACGATCTGGCGGGACGGCAAGCTGCTGACCACCGTCGACTTCCCGGGGTCCGACCAGTCCCTCGACGCGATCAACCGGTCGGGCGACGCGGTGGGATCGTCGTTCACCGGCGACACCCCTTATCCGTACGTGTGGCACGACGGCACGCTGACGCAGCTCAAGGGCGGCGCGGGCAGTGCGTCCGCGATCAGTGACGCCGGCGTCATCGTGGGCGTGCTGGGGACGCGGCCGGCGCGCTGGGCATCCTGGGACGCCGAGCCTGCCCTGCTGCCGCTGCCACCGGGGACCACCCAGGGCTCGGCCGTCGACGTCGACGAGGACGGCACGGTGCTCGGGATGGTGGGGCCGCCGATCGGGCCGGGTGCGGACGACACCGCGTACCTGTGGCTGCACGGCGGCGAGGTCCGCAAGCTGCCGCCGCCGCCCGGAGCCGGCTTCTTCGCGGCGGCCGCGCTGCGGCACGGGTGGGTCGTCGGCAATGCCGGGTACGCGGACGACGATTCGCTGACCTGGGCAGGCTATCGCTACGACATCGCGAAGAACCGGATGGAGCCGTTGCCGGCGGCCGCCGCGTCACCGGTCGACGTGGCCGCCAACGGCTGGGTGGCGACCGAAGGTGGCGGACCGGACCCGGCGGTGGTCGCCGACGGGGACACGATGCGTCTCGCTGCCTACGGCGCCGGTGACTATCAGATCTGGGGCATCAGCGACGACGGGACGACGGTCGTGGGGAGCTTTGTCCCGGCACAGGACCTGGCCAACGAGCCGTTGGTGTGGCGCTGTCGTCCTCAGTAGGACATGCGGAGCGTACGCATCCGTTGCATGACTGTGAGCGCGGTCGCGGAGCCGATGCGCTGGGGGCTCAGGTCCAGGTCCGGGAGCACGTCGGCCAGGGCTCCGCGGAGCTCGGCCGAGGTGGCGTCGACCAGGCCCATCGACCAGTCGGGGAAGCTGCGCTCGGGCACGTCCTGCACGGCGAGCAGGGTGGCGTTGGTGTGGCGTGGGTCGCCGGCGATCGTGCAGAAGGCCTGGGTGACGAGGCCGGCGTCGCCCTCCAGGCATTGCAGGAAGTACTCGCGGTTGAACAGCAGCACGCCCGTGATGTCGCGGCCGGCGTTGTTGGTGCGGGCCTGGTCGCGGATCTGGAAGATGCTCTCGGGCGGGGCGGTGGTGCGCTGGCTGCTGTAGATCAGCTGGGTGGCGGCCATGGGTTGAATGTACGCTTTGACCCGAGTGTCGCGGCTTCGGTTCGATCTTTCTCGGGCATGGCGTGGCTTTCGCGCGGTCGTGGCGTGGCTGTCGTGGGCCGTGGCGTGGCTTTCGTGGGGGGCATCGCGTGGCGGAGGGTGATTCGATCCGGCGGCTGGCGGGCCGGCTCGGTGCTGCCTTCGCCGGTCGAGTGACGGTTGCGGCGTCGGCCCGGGCCTTCGCCGGCGACCGGCTGCTCGAGGTGGTCCCGGTGGGCAAACATCTGCTGATGCGCTTCGCCGGCGGGTTCACCGTGCACAGCCACCTGCGGATGCAGGGCGCGTGGCGCCAGCACCGGCCCGGCTGGCGCCCGTCCGCGCGGTCCGTCCGGCCGGTGATGTGGTTCGACTTCGGGGCGGCCGGGGTGCTCGCCGCGCACGAGATGCCGGTGCTGGAGATCCTCGCCACCGCCGACGAGCAGCGGGTCGTCGGCCATCTCGGCCCGGACATCCTCGCCGGGGACTGGCCCGAGCGGCTGCCCACGGCGGCGGCCGCGGTGGGTGCGCAGCCCGCGCGGCTCATCCGGTCGGCGCTGCTGGACCAGCGCAACGTGTGCGGGATCGGCAACCTGTGGGCCGTCGAGGGCCTGTTCATCGCCGGGGTGTGGCCGCACACCCCGGCCGGGGACGTGGATGCCGTCAAGGTGCTGGAGCTGGTGGGGCGCATGATGCGTCTCGGGCTGCGGCAGGGCACACAGAGCACGACCGGCAACCTGCGCAGAGGCCAGACCCACTGGGTGTACGGACGGTACCGTCGCCCGTGCCGCCGGTGCGGGACGCCGGTAGCGTTCACCGCGGCGGGCGCGGATCCCTACGCGCGCGAGACATGGTGGTGCCCGTTCTGTCAGCCGGCGCCGCTCGGGTGACTCTCGTGCCGGGCCTTCCTTGAGTCGCGGCTCCTGAGTCACGGCTCTTCTATGCGGCCTGCGAGGTTTCGCCCTGATAGTCGTGGCCGCCTTGCCCCTGAGGTCCTGTCGTGCCTGCGCTGGTGCGTTCTAATCGCGGCGTCGAGGGTTGCGGCGGAGGAGGACGGCCCGCCGATCGGCATGTCGACGCCACCGGGTGTGGGGGATGGTTCGGCCCCGGGGATAGCGGGGTCGTGCGGGATAGTGAGGCAGCGTGACTCGTATCTGATACGGTCGCCGGTGGCGAGACAGGGTGTCTCGAAACTGGAGGGCCCTCGCTTCCATGTGTGAGAACTGCACTTCGCGTCCGATCGGCCACACGGGCGAAGACGGCTCTGCCATTTCCCCGGTCAGCGCGGACGCCGGCATAGGCGGGGCAGCGGCAGGCGGCGACGACAGGGCGACCGGCTCGGCCGGGGAAGTCAGGGCGGCGGGGCGTGCTCCCCGGTTCGCGGCTTTACGAGTTCGGGACAGCCGGACGTACCTGATCGGCACCGGTCTCGCGATGATGGCCGACAACATCGAGCACGTGATCACGTACTGGATGCTGTGGGAGAAGTTCCATTCGCCCACGCTGGCCGGGTTTCAGGTGATCAGCCACTGGGTTCCTTTCCTTCTCTTCTCCGTTGCCTTCGGGGCGCTGGCCGACCGGTACGACTGCCGGCGGGTCATCCAGGTGGCTCAGCTGCTCTTCATGGTGGTGTCGGCGGGTTGGGGCATCCTGTTCCTGACCGACTCGTTGCAGATCTGGCACGCCTGCGTGCTCCTCGTGCTGCACGGGTGTGCGGGCGCCCTGTGGGGGCCGGCCGAGCAGATGATGCTGCACGACTTCGTGGGGCGGGAGGCGCTGCCCAGCGCGGTGCGGCTCAATGCCACGTTCCGGAGCCTCGGCGTCCTGTGCGGGCCGGCGGTCGGGTCGGCGCTGCTGCTCGGGCTCGGGCCCACGTGGGGCATCTTCGCGAACATCCTGTTCTATCTGCCGCTGACGTTGTTCCTGTTCCGGACCCGCTACACCGGGCATGTCCGGGACGCGGCGCCCGGCCGGGCGAGGGTCGGGTTCCGGGACGCGTGGCGGACGTTGCGGGGGCTGCGCGGGGATCACACGCTGGTGGCGATGATCGTGCTGGCCGGGCTGGGATCGTTCTTCGTGGGCGCCTCGCTGCAGTCGACGATGCCCGAGTTCGCGGCCTCGCTGGGCGGCGGCTCGGAGGGCACGGCCTACGGCGTGCTGCTCTTCGCGAACGGCGCCGGCGGGGTGATCGGCGGCATGGTGCTCGAGGCGACCGGGTGGATCCGGCCCAGCGTGCGGGCCGCCCTGGTGTGCACCCTGCTGTACGGCCTGACGACGCTCGCCTTCGCGGTGACCAGCAACTATCCGTTCGCCCTGCTGATGCTGGTCGTCGGGGGCATCGCCACGCTCGCGTCGACCTCGATCGCCCAGACCGTCGTGCAGTTGCGCGCCCCGGTGGCGCAGCGGGGGCGGGTGCTCGGGGTCTACAGCATGTCGTCGAGCGGGCTACGGCTGGGCAGCGGCTTCACGGTCGGTCTGGCCGGCGCGGCGGTCGGCGTGCACACGTCCCTGGCGGCGAGCGCGGCGGCCCTCTGCGCGGGCACGGTCGCCATCTGGGGATACACGCGCACCAAAGGACGAGGCATGGCCCAGCCCGACTGAAAAGAGCCGACCTGAGACGCCGTGACTTGAGACGCTGTCACTCAGCCGGATGATTCGGCGGGTCGGAACCCGCGGTGATCGGTGGGCGAGGCCGGATGGTCAGGCCGTCGGGCTCGCGGGCGACCACCCGGAGACGTCGCTGAGCCGCCCGCGCCACAGGCTGCCCTCGTTGCCGGTGGAGACGCGAGCGTTGCGCAGGTGGATGTACTTCGTGGGCGCCGACAGCGCGAGGTGCTGCTTGTGGGACACCTCGTGCCCGGCGTCCCGGACTTTCACCGCTTCGTGGGCGAGGTCGGACTGCTCCTTCACGTACTCGGCCATGCCGGTGTAGAAGGCGTCCTCGTAATTGCTGAGCGCGCTGACCTCCGCGAACCACTGCCACTGCGGAATCAGCTCGCCGGTCACGACCAGTCCGCCGACGGTCAGACTCAGCTTGATCCCCGGCTCGGCCCGCTCGGTCAGCTGATCCATCAGCGCCACATACGTCGCCAGCACGCTGTCCGGCTCGAACCAGTCCCGTGCGTCCGTCCCGTCCAACATGAGCCGAATCTAAGACACCCGCCACCCCGCCCGCGCCCGAACGACGATCTTCCCGCACCCGCACCCCGCACTGGCGCACCCCGCGCAGCCCGCACCCCGCAGCCCGCACCCCGCGCAGCCCGCACCCCGCGCACCCCGCGCCCCGCCCGGCGGCCATCAAGGCGCCAGCCACCCAAGCAAGCGACGGTCCGGCGACCTGCCCGGTCCTCGAGCGTGGCCGAGCGAGCGCCCGCCGCGTGCGCGAGGAGCAGCTGGCCACAGGCGCACGGCGGCCGTCGAGGCATGGCATGGCGGCGAGCTCGGCGGTGACCCGGCGCGTAAAAGACGTAGAGGCCCGGCGGTGACGCGCGTGAGGAAGGCTCGGCTGCTCCGAGATGTCGCAGGCGTCGGTGCATTCGGCGCTGCGCGGCGGGGCGACAATCTCGCGCTCTCGCAGTAGTTCGCTGCCGCCCGCTGTCGTCGGGTGGGCCACTGCTGCTGTCGTCGGGCGGGGCCGGGGAGGGTCAGCGCACCACCGCCCGGGCCCGGTCGGCGATGGCCTGGGCGAAGCGATCGAGGGCCGCGGCGCCGCCGAAGGCGAAGCCCAGGCTGGGCTCGGTCAGCTCGACCTCGAGGACCAGCGGGCCGTCGGCGCCGGTGACGATGTCGACTCGGGCGTAGAGCAGAGCGCTCACGTCGATGCCCAGCTCGCGGGCGGTCGCCGCCAAGGCCTGCTCGGCCACGGCTCGGGTGGAGTCGCCGGGGCTGGCCGGGGAGAGCTTCTCGCTGAGGTAGAGGTCGTCGGTCTCGACCGCGCCGCCTTGGAGCATGGGGCCCTTGGTGAACGCGTGGGAGTAGCGGCCGGCGAGGTAGACCAGCGCCGACTCGCCGTGTTCGTCGACCGTGCGCTGGTAGGGCTGGACCAGGGCGACCGAGCCCGCCGCGTGCAGTCTCCGCAGGTGGGCGTGGGCCTCGTCGGACTGGGCGGCGGTGAAGCGGCCGGCGCCCCGGGAACCCGCGCCCACAGCCGGCTTGATGACGATCTCGCCCTCGGCGGTGTCGGTGCGGCCGGTGAGCTCGTCGAGGGCAGCGAGCGCCGGGGCCAGTTGCTCGCCGGGTGGCACCAGGCGGGTCGGGATCACGGGCACGCCGGCGGCCGCCAGGGATACGAGATAACTCTTGTCTCGGTTGTGGCGCACCACCTCGGAGCCGTTGGCGAGATGCGGCACCGAGGCGCACCAGCGGTGGAACTCGTCGAGCCGGTCCGGGTAGTCCCAAGTGGCCCGGAGCACGACGAGGGTGTCGGTGCTCATTTCGTCACCCCACGGCTGCCACCGCGCGGGGAGGCCGTGCACCCGGAGGGCCTCGACCAGCCCCGCCTCGTCGCCGTCGCCCTCCGGCAGCCCGGCGCAGGAAGCCAGCATGACCTGCATGTTCGTACCCCCGTGAGGTTGTGGTCGGTCCTTGCCCGCACACATTGACACGGGCGAGGGATCCGCCGCCAATGGAACGCCGCCGGCCTGTGGATAACTTTTCGGGCCGCATCGGCCCCTGTGGACAGAGGATCGCGAACTTCGACTTCGGCCGGTACGGTGTGGCGATCCATCGACGATCGGGGGAACGAAACATGTCCGCAGGGTTGCATCGACTCATACCGGTCCTGGTGGCGGTGACCACGGCGGTGGCCGTGCTGCCCGCCGCCGCGGTCGCGGCACCGGAGCGCGGCCCGCTCGTCCCGGTGACCGAGGGGTCGATCGAGTCCGGCCGCCCGACGCCCGCCGCCGTCCGGCCGGGATATGTCTCACGCGGCCCGATCGGCGTCCGCAACTCGGGCCGGGCGCCGGTGACCGGGCTGGTGGCCGAGGTGCATCTCAACGACGACCGCCTGCGGTTCTCCCGGCTCTACGACAACTGTTGGTACGCGCTGGAGGAGGAGCCCGACACGGCCTGGTGCGAGTTCCCCGACGAGATCGTCGCCCAGTCGGTCCTGCAGATGAAGGGACCGGTGTTCTCCCTCGCGGCTGGGACGGAGCCCGGCGCCCGGATCGCGAACGTCACGTTCGGCTGGGCCAGCAAGGAGTGGGCCGACGCCAACGGGGGCATCGAGGCGCTCGCCGCCGCGGAGGCCGCCGAGGGCACCGAAGCGGTCCAGGGCGACCAGGGCACCCTCGCCCTCGAGCCGGGATCGCCCCGGCTGCGGCAGGGGCCGAACACCACGACCGGGTTCCTCGGCACCACGGTTCTGCCCGCCACCGGCACTCCTCCGGACGGGCTTCCGGCGATCCCGCCCTCCGACCCCGACACCGCCCGGCTTGCCGCAGTGCAGGAGGCGTCGGACGAACCCTCCCAGGGCCCGGTGTACGACCTCGGGCCGCGCCACACGCTCGGTGGCGTCGTGGGCGTCCGCAACACCGGTGACGCCCCGGTCGACGGGCTCGTGGCCGAGTTGCGCCTGTCCGACACCGACCTGAGCTTCGCCGGGCAGTGGAGCAACTGCTGGTTCGCGACGGAGGACAAGCCCGGCTCGGCGTGGTGCGAGTTCGACGGTGCGCTGGCGCCCGGCGCCACCCGGAAGATCGACGGGCCCGTGGCGGTCACCGGTGCGGAGGGCCGGGCCGAGATCTTCAAGGACGTACGGTTCCACTGGGTCAGCAAGGCGTGGGCGGCCGGCCACGGCGGCATCGAGGCGCTGGCCCGGATCGACGCCACCCCGGGCACCGAGCCCGTGCGCGGCACCGGCGACACGCTGACCTTGACGACCGCCCCGGCCGGGCTGGTCGGGCACCTGCGCGGGTCGACCGACTTCGTCCTCGGACTCTGGCCGCCGGGAGCGACCGAGCCGACGCCCAGTCCCACTGCCACGTCCAGCCCCACCCCGAAGCCCACCACCTCCACCTCGCCCGCTCCCGGTAACGGCGGGGACGACAACGGAGGCGGCACGGGCGGCGAGGACGACGGCACGCCGGGCGGCGGGGGCGGTGGCGGCGACTCGCTGCCCATCACCGGCTCCCCGGTGGCCGTGACGGCGGGCGTCGGCGTGGCGCTGCTGCTCGCGGGCCTGCTCACCTTCTTCACAGCGCGGCGCCGCATGCGGACGACCGTTTGACCGTCCTGAGGCGATGATTCGCCCTGGGCTGGTGGCGCTGTGTGCGGACGACCGTCTGACCGTTCCCGGCGCGATGATTGGCCGGCGCTTTGGAAGGGGGCCTTCCGCGGGCGCCGGCGGGTGGTTCCGGGGCCGCCGTGGCCGGGGAGAGAGCCGCGGCGGCCTGGGAATCACGGGGCGGGGAACGGGGGCAGGTCCTGGGCGCAGCGAGTGCCGCGCGGGGGGACCTGGCCGGCCAGGAGGTAGCGGGTGTACCAGGTGGTGACGCAGGCGCTGAAGCTGCTGGTGTGGCCGAAGCCGTCCAGGGCCAGGAGGCGGGCGTTGCCCAGCTCGCGGGCCATGTTCTGGGCGAAGCTGTAGCGTGTGGCCGGGTCGTGGGTCGGGTTGACGAGCAGGACCGTCTGGGATGTGCGCTTGTTCCACGGTCCGGCGTAGCGCTCGTTCGTGCGGATCCAGTTGGCGCAGCCGACCTCGCTGAACGCCTCGGCGCGGCCGAAGGTGCGGTGGGCGGATTCGAACCGGTCGGCGATGGCGGGGTAGGCGGCGGGGTTGCGGGGCAGGGGCGCGTCGAGGCAGTTGACGGCCTGGCCCGCGTCGTTGCTGTTGAACGAGTAGTCGCTCGGGGCCCGGGGCGACAGGCCGGCCGGGAGGGCCCGCTTGACGGTTGCGGCCGGGGGAGAGCCGAAGAGCTCGTCATGGAGGGTCCGCAGGTCGGCGGCCGTGGTCGGGAAGGACGCCACGTCGTACATGCTGGAGTAGACGTAGCTGGTGAACAGGTCCAGGTCCACGACGCCGAAGGTGGGTGAGGTGAACGGGCCCCGGCGCAGACGCTCGCGGACGGCGTCGAACTTGCGGCGGGCATGGCCGGCGAGGGCGCAGTTCGGGCCCGCCCTGTCGCAGGCGGCGAGGAAGCCCTTGAGCGCGATCTCGAAGCCACCGGCGCGGTCGAACTTGTTCGCCAGGCGGCGGTTCGTGCGCTGGGCCGGATCCACGTTGCCGTCGAGGATGACAGCGCGTACGCGGTTCGGGTACAGGTTGACGTACGTGGCGCCGATCAGAGTGCCGTAGGAGTATCCGATGTAGCTCAGCTTGGCGTCGCCGACGGCGGCGCGCAGCTGGTCGAGGTCCTTGGCGACGTTGAGCGTACTCATGTGGGCCAGGAGGGGGCCCGCGTTGCGCTTGCAGGCCTCGGTGTACCGGTAGTTGGCCTGGAGGGTGTCGCGGATCTGCTGTTTGGTGATCGGTACGAGCGCGATCCGGGCGATCAGGGCCTCGGCCTCCGCGTCGGTGGCGAAGCACTGCAGCGGATCGCTCGCGCCGATGCCGCGCGGGTCGAATCCGACGAGGTCGAAGCGGGCTCGGACCTCCGGGGCGACGATCTCGGCGGCCGCCGTCACCAGGCCGCGGCCGGGGCCGCCCGGCCCGCCCGGGTTGACGAAGATCGTGCCCAGGCGCCGGGCCGGATCGTCGGCGGGACGGCGGGCCAGGGCGATCGTCGTGGTCGCGCCGCGCGGCTTGTCGTAGTCCAGGGGCACTTCCCGGGTCGCGCACTGATAGCCGGCCAGGTCCTCCTCCGCGCAGGGGGCCCAGGCAAGGCTCGGCGCGGCGGCGGACGAGGGGGTCGGGAGCAGGGCGGCGGACACGGCGGCCACGAGCGCGGCGGCGAGCAGGCGCCGGGGCGAGGAACGGGACATGACGGAATCCCTCCGGTCGATGGACGAACCGGTCGCCAGCGTGACACCAATCGATGGACGACATTGTCCGAGATCCGATCAGGACGACTTCCGAGCTGGGAGAGGTTCGGCAGAACCAGGTCCGAGCGGGAAAGAGAGCCGGGCCCGGCGTACGAAATCGGGTTGTCGGCGTTGAGAGCATGGACGCATGAAGAAGATCCCCACGCTGTTCCGGCGCGACCCGGAGGACCGCAAGCGACTCCTGCGCGATGTGCATCCCGACTGTGAGTGGGTGCTTGCCGGCGAGGGCGTTCCGACCCGGAAGTACGACGGGACGTGCGTGCTGCTCGACGAGGACGGCAGCTGGTGGGCACGGCGCGAGGTGCGGCCCGGGCGACAGCGGCCGCCCGGCTACCGGCCGGTGATGACCGACGAGGCGACGGGCAAGACGGTGGGGTGGGAGCCGATCGGGCAGTCGGCCTACGCCCGGTACTTGGCGGAGGCGCTCGCGTCGTCGGCGGTGGGCGCGCCGGGGACGTACGAGCTGGTGGGGCCCAAGGTCAACGGCAACCCGGAGGGTACGGACGGCCACGTGCTCGTGGCGCACGCCGACGCGGAACGGCTCGATGCGCCCCGCGACTTCGACGGGCTGCGCGCGTGGCTGCTGGCCCATCCGGCGTACGAGGGAATTGTCTGGCATCACCCGGACGGTCGCCGCGCCAAGCTGAAGCATCGCGACGTCGCGTGACGGCCTATCCATTTCGCGCAGGGCCGGGGTGCGCGCCGGGGCCTGAGTAGGCCAGAGATCTGGAAGCGATCCAGAAAACGCAGCCACTTATTGTGTCCGTTTGGTTACTCAATGCGCGGGTATGGCTTGCGCACCCAGACGGTCAACGAAGGATGCGGTGCAGATGGATGCCAGCAAGCCTGCCCGAGTGGTGAAGGATGCCGTGGAGCATGCCACGGCGAAGGTGGCCGACGCGTTGACGAACGACATCCCCGGCAAGCCGGGCAGCGCGCCGGCGACGCTCGAAGAGCCGACCACGCCGGTGGACCCGCTTCCGCCGAAAAGCGAACAAGGCACGCCCGAGACCGTGACGCCGACCGGTGCGCACACCGGGGTGCCGCCGACGGCCAAGGGACAGCAGGGTGCGTACCTAACGACGGCGACCGGCACGCGACTGCGTGACACGGACCACTCGCTGAAGGCCGGCCCGCGCGGCCCGATCCTGCTGCAGGATCACCACTTCCGCGAGAAGATCACGCACTTCGACCACGAGCGGATCCCGGAGCGGGTCGTGCACGCGCGCGGCGCCGGGGCGCACGGCACGTTCACCGGGTACGGGACGGCCGAGGGCGTCACGAAGGCCGGGTTCCTGGCGAAGGGCAAGGAGACCCCGGTCTTCGTACGCTTCAGCACGGTCCTGGGCTCCCGGGGCTCGGCCGACACGGTCCGGGACACGCGCGGCTTCGCGACGAAGTTCTACACCGACGAGGGCAACTTCGACCTGGTCGGCAACAACATCCCGGTGTTCTTCATCCAGGACGCGATCAAGTTCCCGGACATCATCCACGCGGGCAAGCCGCACCCGGACCGCGAGATTCCGCAGGCGCAGAGCGCGCACGACACGTTCTGGGACTTCGTGTCGCTGCACACCGAGGCGCAGCACCACACGATCTGGAACATGTCCGATCGCGGCATCCCCCGCTCGTACCGGACGATGGAGGGTTTCGGGGTCCACACCTTCCGCGTGATCAACGCGGCGGGGGAGACCGCCCTCGTCAAGTTCCACTGGAAGCCGAAGCTGGGCGTGCACTCCCTGGACTGGGAGGAGGCGCAGCTGATCGCGGGCATCGACCCCGACTTCCACCGCCGTGACCTGTACGACGCCATCGAGGCCGGCGCGTTCCCGGAGTGGGAGCTCGGGATCCAGGTGTTCCCGGACACGCCCGAGGAGACGTTCGCCGGGATCGACCTGCTCGACCCGACGAAGATCGTGCCCGAGGAGCTCGCCCCGGTGCAGGCGGTCGGCAAGATGGTGCTGAACCGGACGCCCACCAACTTCTTCGCCGAGACCGAGCAGGTCGCGTTCCACCTCGGCCACATGCCGCCCGGCATCGACCACACGAACGACCCGCTGCTGCAGGGGCGCCTCTTCTCGTACGTGGACACGCAGCTGAGCCGGCTCGGCGGCCCGAACTACAACCAGATCCCGATCAACCGGCCGCACGCCGACGTCAACGACATGCTGCGTGACGGCTTCCACCAGCACGCCGTGCACGCGGGTGTGGCGCCCTACCGGCCGAACTCGCTCGACGGCGGCAACCCGTTCACCGCTCCCGACGACGAGGCGTTCGTCGACGTTCCGGTCGTGGTGGCCGAGGCGCCCAAGGTCCGGGCCAACCCGGCGTCGTTCGACGACCACTACAGCCAGGTACGTCTCTTCTGGGCGAGCATGACGCCGGTGGAGAAGGAGCACATCGTCCGGGCGTACACGTTCGAGCTGGGCAAGTGCTACGAGCAGGCCATCAAGGAGCGTCAGCTGCTGGCGCTCGCGAACATCGACCCGGTGCTCTGCGAGCAGGTCGCCACCGGGCTGGGCCTGCCCGCGCCCGAGCCGACCGTCCCGCTGGCCGAGGTCACCCCGAGCCCGGCGTTGTCGCAGGTCGGCGGCGTCTACCCGCCCGACGGCCGCATGATCGGCATCGTGGTCGACGCGGACGGCGACCTCGACGGCGTGCACGCCGTCCGGCGCGAGATCTTCAGCGCGGGAATGGTCCCGCTGATCATCGCCGCGCACGGTGGCATGGTGGGAGACCTGGCTGTCCAGCGTACGTTCGCCACCGCGCGATCGGTCGAGTTCGACGCGATCCTCGTGGCCGGCGCGCCGCTGCCCGCCCCCGACGCCCTGCCCGCGCGCGACGCCAAGGCCGGCGCCGCCACCACCCCGGGCGTGGACCCGCGCGTGGCCCTGCTCGTCGAGGAGGCCTGGCGCCACGCGAAGGCGATCGGCGCGTGGGGCGCGGGCACCGCGGTGCTCGAGCAGGCGGGCCTGGCCGGCACGCCGGGCGTCGTGACCGCCGATTCCGGTACGGCCGCCCTCACCGAGCTGTCGGCGCTGCTCGGGAAGCACCGGGTGTGGGAGCGGTTCCCGGCCACGGTGGCCTGAGCCTGTCGGATCCTTCGCTGCCCCCGCTTCCGGCGGGGGCAGCGCTGTTTCTTGTACTCACCACTGCCCGGCCTTTATTGTGCTCGCCATCGCCCGGCCCGCTGGGGCATCGTGGGGGCGTGGCCATCACTCAGCCTGTTCTGCACACCGAGCGTCTGGTGCTCGAACCCCTGGCCGACCGCCACTTCGACCGCGAGGTGGAGCTGGACTCCGACCGGGAAGTGTTGCGCTACCTGTACGCCCGGGCGCGTACACGGGACGAGATCAAGGCCGCCCACGAGCGGCGGCTGGCGGCGGCCGACGACGCGGGGCTCGGGTTCTGGGCGGCTTTCACGGAGCCGGGAGACTTCGTCGGACTCATGATGCTGCCGGCCTGGCACGAGCAGACCGCGGGTACGGGTCCGGAGCGGCGCATCGTGTCCCGGGAGGCGGAGCTGGGCTACCGGCTCGCGCGGCGGCACTGGCGGCGGGGGCTGGCGACCGAGGCGTCCCGGGCATTGCTCACGCACGGCTTCGGTACGGCGGGAGTGAGTCGCGTGGTCGCGCAGACGATGGCGGTGAATTCGGGGTCGCGCGGGGTGATGGAGGCGCTGGGGATGCGGCAGGTGCGGACGTTCTTCCCGGAGTGGGAGGATCCGTTGCCGGGGTCCGAGGCGGGCGAGGTCGAGTACGAGCTGACCCGCGAGATGTGGGAGCGGCGCGCGGCCGGTTGATTCCGTTCGTTGCCGGGCTGGTCGTTGCCGGGTTGGTCGTTGCCGGGCTGGTCGTTGCCGGGCTGGGCGCTGCCGGGTTGCGCGCTGCCCGGCTGGGCGCTGCTGGGCTGGGCGCTGCCGGGCTGGGCGCTGCAAACATCCTGCACGTTCTCACGCCTTCACATCGGCGCCGGTCCATGTTGTGCTGGGAACACTTGCTCAAGATTGTTCTGTGAGCGCTTGCCTGAGGCTGTTCTGAGATCGCTTGCTCGAGGTTCTCCGAGAGCGCTGGCACAGGGTAGAACGGGCGCTGCGCTCGGTACGACGACTCGGCGGGATGGTCCTTGTCTACCTTCGACGTAAGTAATACACCGGTCGCGACTTACGTCATCGCGCCGCAGCTCGACATCCGCCTCGGCCCCCGCCCGTACCTCCATCCGGTCACAACCCTGAGCGGCACCACCGTGACCGATGCGCTCTGCCAGGACCATCCGTGGCACCTGGGGGCGTCGCTCGCGCTGCAGGACGTCAACGGGATCAACTTCTGGGGCGGCCGCACTTACGTCCGCGACCAGGGCTACACCTGGCTGGACGACCACGGCCGCATCGTGCCGGTCACGTCTCCGCCCGATGGCGCCGGTGTCTCCGCGTCGTCAGCTTCCAGCGCTTCTTCCGCTTCCGGCGTCGGGACCGTCGCCGCTTCCGGGGCCGTCGCCGCTGCTCCATCCGGCGGGGCTGCCACCTCGTCGGCTTCCGGCGCTGGGGTCGGCGCTTTCCCTTCGGGCGAGGCTGCCACCTCGTCGGCTTCCAGTGCTGGGGTCGGCGCTTCCCCCTCGGGCGGGGTTGCTGCTTCGTCGGCTGCCGGCGTCGGAGCCGGCGCTACCCCCTCCGGCGGCGCTCCTCCCTCCGGCGGCGCTTCTCCCTCCGGTGGCACGTCGATCGACGGCGCGCATGTCTTCGCCTGGCAGGACGAGCGCGGAACGACCCTCCTCACCGAGCGCCGCGAGCTCAGCGCTGACCTCGCGCCGGGCGGCTGGCAGCTGACTTTGCGGTACGCCTTGAGCGCCCCGGCTACGCAAGCGGTCACCTTGGGCAGTCCCGCCACGAACGGTCGCCCGGGCGGCGCGGGTTACGGCGGCTTCTTCTGGCGGGCCGCCCCCGTCCCCGTCTCCGGCGAAACGCTCACTTTCACGCAGTCCCGCATGGGCGAACACGCAGTCAACGGCAGCGCCGAGCCGTGGCTGGCCCTGCGCGCCGGAGACGCCTACACGCTGGTCTTCCGGGGCCTGCGCGACAACGATCGCTGGTTCGTCCGCACCGCCGACTACCCGGGCGTCTGCGCGGCCCTCGCCTTCGACCGGCCCTTGACCCTCCCGCCCGGCGCCGCCCTCGAACGCGAGATCAAGGTCCTCATCAGCGACGACGCCACCCTCGAGCCCGACGACATCGCCAAGCTCATCGCCTAGCGTCCGGGCCGAGTGCCAGCCGCGCAGGATCGCGCGATGCAGCTCAGTCAGCTCCGGCCCCCGTCGACCGCCAGCTCTGGCTCGCGTCGACTTCCACCTCTGGCTCGCGTTGACTTTCAGCGCTGGCTCGCGTCGACTTCCAGCTCTGGCTCGCGTTGACTTTCAGCGCTGGCTCGCGTCGACTTCCAGCTCTGGCTCGCGTCGACTCCCGGCTTCGGCTCGCTTCGACTTCCCCCTCTGACTCGCGTCGATTCCCAGCTTTGGCCCGCGTCGATTTCCAGCTTCGGTCCTGGACCGACGCCCAGCTTCGGCGGGCAGCTCACCACGCCGGATGCGGAACTACTGGGGGACCGGGGGTGGCAGCGGCCGCGCCTAAGTCGCTGCGCGGAGCTGGTGGCGGTGCTTGAGTCGGGGGCTCGGCGGCTGGTGTCTTCGCGGCTGGTGTCGCCGGGTTCAGCGGGGCGGCGTTCGCGCCTCGGCCGGTGTGGCCCAGGGGACGCCCAGCTCCGAGGGGAGTGAGCCCGTCTCGGCCACCTGCCGCAGAAGCTCGTTGATGCCGGTGATGATTCTCGTGCCGGCTCGGTTCTCGACGTACGGCGACGCGAGAAGGGTGGGCGGCGCCAGGTCCGGGGCGGTGATGGTCTGCAACACGGCGGTGAAGATCGCGGTGCGGTCCAGCGGCGCGATGAGGGGCGCGCCCGTGGTGCGGTGCGCGATCAGGTTCTCCAGCAGTCCGGTGCGGTCCGAGGGGTCGGCGGGGTCGGAGGCGGGCAGGGTGAGGCGGTCGGTCGGGTACTCCAGCACGGCCCGCCCGGCCGGGCTGTCGACCACGATGTCGCCGGCGATGAAGTCCTCGCCGGCCAGGGTGACTGCTGCGATCAAACGAACATTGCTCGGATAGGTCAAACGCGCAAAGGCCGTGTCGTCCGCCTCGATGGGACGCGTCCGGTAGCGCTCGATCTCCAGCGTCGCCCACTCACCGGCTCCGGCGGCGCGCGCGGTTTCCAGTGCTTGCATGAGTGCGTGGGCGAGCGGGTTGACCAGCACGCCGTCGATCACCGGCCGGCCGTCGACCTGCCGCCGACCGGCCCATGGCGCCCGGGCGTAATAAGCGTCGTCGCGCTGCCAGGACGCCACTGCCGCAATGCTCGTGACCTTGTCGGAGGCGACGAAGTCCCACAGCCGGGCGGCCGCGTGTGATCCGAGGGCTTGGAAGCCGACCTGGCACGCGCGGCCGGTCTCCGCGATCACGGCCGCCAGGCGACGGTGCTCGGCCAGCGTGCGTACCGGTGGCTTCTCCAGCAGAACGTCGGCCCCCGCCCGCAGGACGTCTTCCGCGATCGCCAGGTGCGTGTGCGGCGGCGTGCAGATCACAACCACGTCGGGCCGCGTCTGCGTCAGCAAATCCCGATGATCGCGGAACACCCGGGCGCCCTGCGGATCCCCCTCCACCGGCTGCGGATCCGCCAGACCCACCAGGTGTACGCCCCCCAGCCCCGCGATGACCCGCCGATGATGCTGCCCGTGCCCGTTCGCCCCGATGAGCGCCACGCGTGTCATACGTTCAGACCTTCCGTCGTCCGATGAAGGCTCGACGCCTCCCGAATGTCGAGCGCGGGCACGCTGCCTCACCGCGCGCCTGCTTCGCGCGCGGCGCTCCCGCGTGCTTGCCTCGCGGACGGCGTCGATCAGAAGCAGCGGCGCCGGTGCACTTGCCGCGATGGCAGGGTTGGGCGGCAGCTGATGGAGGCGGCCGTACCTGTGTGGTTGCCGGTTGCCCGCAACGGTCGGGTCGTGGCCCGCACCGGCGCGATGGCAGGTCGGATGGAGCTCGGATGAGGGGGCGGGGTGGTCACTGAGCGCCTGCCATGGTGGTGGTCGCTGGGCACCTGCCATGGTGGTGGTCACTGGTCACTGGTCACTGGGCGCCTGCCATGGTGGTCGTCACTGGGCGCCTGCCACGGTGGCGGCGGCGCCGTGCTTGTCGAGGAAGGTGAGCCACTTGGTGATTCCGGTGCGTACGGTGGCGTCCTCGGCGAGGGATGGCGGGAAGATCTCGTGGATCCGGAGGAGGGCGTCGGTGATCCCTTCCGGTCCTGGAGAGGCGCCGGCGAGCTGGGCGCGGATCCGATCGGCCAAGGGATCGTTGAGGGGCAGGTCGCGGCCGTCGTCGGTGCGGCCCTGTACGAAGCGCATCCAGGCGGCGACGGCCAGGAGGGCCCAGTGGGGGTCGGCTCCGGCGGCGCGGCGGTCGCCGATCGTGTGCAGGATGCGCTGGGGCAGCTTCTGGGAACCGTCCATGGCAACCTGCACGGTTCGATAAACGACCGCGGGGTTGGCGAAACGCTCAAGCACGGATGCGCCATAGGCCGGCACCGTCACGCCGTCCGGGGGTGCCAGCGTCGGGGCGATGTCGTCGGCGATCAGGCGCTTCAGCAGGGTACGCATGCCCGGCAGCTCCAGCGCCTCCGCGATGGTCTCGCAGCCGGCCAGTGCGCCGAGATACGCCAGCGCGGAGTGCACGCCGTTGAGCGTTCGCAACTTGAGGCGTTCCCAGGGCTGGGCGTCGCCGGTCAGCACCACGCCCGCCTGTTCCCATGCCGGGCGACCGCCGGGGAAGTCGTCCTCGATGACCCATTGCCGGTACGGTTCGCCGGCCACTGCGGCCAGGTCGTCGGCCCCGAGTGCCGCAGCCGCCGTGGCCAGAGTGTCCGGGGTCGTGGCGGGCACGATGCGGTCGACCATCGAGCCGGGGAAACCGACCGAGGCGGCCACCCATTCGCGCAGTCCGGGCACTTGCTCACTGAGCGTTTCGATCACTCCGCGGAGCCAGCGGCCGTTCGACGGGAGGTTGTCGCAACTCAGCAGGGTGATCGGTCCCGCATCCGCCCGGCGCCGTGCCTCCAGGGCCCGGACGAGCAGTACGGGCATCGCTGCCGTGGGCGCGTACCCCTTCTCGGTGATCGTCAGCGTGACCACCCGGACGCCGGGGCTTGCGAGCAGCGCGACCACTTCGTCACCCGCTGACGGAGCGTGCAGAACGCCGGTGAGCGAACCGACAACTCGCGTCAGCCCGGAGCCTCCGGAATCGGCACCCGAGGAGGAAGGAACCGAGGTAGATGACGCCGAGGAGCGCGACAACGAGGACGGCGGAGACGTGGGAGAAGAATGCCCCGCGGCGCCCGGCGACAGCGTCGTCACGCTGAACAGGCCGTCCTGCGCGCGCAAGGTGTCGGCAACCCCGGTCGAGTGCGGCGCCACCACGGTGATGCCCCAGTCGCCGCCCGCTGCCGCTATCGCTTCCTCGGTGTAGACGGCCTGGTGGGCTCGGAAGAACGCCCCGGGCCCGAGATGCACGATTCCGGTCCTCAGGTCGCGCGCGTCGATGAGCGGTTTGCTCGCCGGCGACAAGGAGTCCAGCACGCCGAAGCCGAGGCGGCGGGGGCCGAGGTTGCCGGCGCGGCGGGTGTTGGCGTCCAAGGAACCCCACTTCTCCGTGCTCATCGCCACACCGGCCCGTCGGGGAAGCGGAACTCCGCGATCGACGCGGGCCGCATTGTCGCGCTGTAACCGGGCTGCTCGGGCAGCACGTAACGGCCGTTGCGCGTACGCACAGGGTCGGTGAAGTGTTCGTGCAGATGGTCCACGTACTCCACCATGCGCCCGTCGAGGCTCGTGCCCACGCGCAGGTAGTCGAAGGCGAACAGATGTTGCACGAGTTCGCACAAACCGACACCGCCGGCGTGCGGGCACACCGGGACGCCGTACTTGGCCGCCAGCAGCAGCTCCGCGAGTACCTCCGGCACGCCGCCCACGCGGCACGCGTCGATCTGCACCACACGTACGGCGTCGGCCTGCAGCAGTTGCTTGAAGATGACGCGGTTCGCGGCCACCTCGCCCGTGGCCACCCGGATCGGCGCGACCGCCTGCTGGACCCGGGCGTGCCCGAGGACGTCGTCGGGGTGCGTCGGCTCCTCGATCCAGTACGGGTCCGCGACCGCGAGCTCCGCCATCCGATCGATCGCCTCGCCGACGTCCCACACCTGGTTGGCGTCCATCATGAGCAGCGCGTCCGGCCCGATCTCGGCGCGGATGATCTGCGCGCGGCGCACATCGGCGGCCGGCTCCCCGCCCACCTTCATCTTGACCGCGCGCCAGCCCTCGGCCCGGGCCGCGCGCGCGAGGTCGCGCACCTTCTCGTCGGGATAACCGAGCCAACCCACACTCGTCGTGTACGACGGCAGCCCTTCGCGAGCGAGTACGGCGCGACGATCGTCCTGTCCGACCAGCCCCTTGTCCAGGATCGCCGCCGCGTCCGCCGGGGTGAGCGCGTCGCTGATGTGATGGAAGTCGATGCTCGCCACGAGCTTCTCCGTGGGCAGTTCGCTCAGGAAACGCCACATCGGCTTGTCCGCGGACTTCGCGTGCAGGTCCCACACGGCGTTGACGAGCGCGCCGGTCGCCATGTGGATGACGCCTTTCTCAGGGCCGAGCCAGCGCAACTGAACATCCTGACTGAGCGAACGCGCAAACCCCGCCGGGTCGGCCCACAGCTCCTCGAGCGTCCGCCCCTCGACGTGATGCGCCAGCGCCCGCACGGCCGCGCAGGTCAGCTCGTTGCCCCGCCCGTTCGTGAAGGTGAAGCCCGCCCCGGTCAGCGACGTGTCGGTCCGCAACTCGACGTAGGTCGCCGAGTAGTCGCCCCGGTTGATCGCATCCGACCCGTCCCCGCGCGCCGCCGTAGGGAAACGAACATCATGCACGTCCACGCCGACAATCCGCGTCATCACGCGACCTCCTGTGCTTCGGCCGAAGAAAGCGAGTTCCCGTCGGGATGCGGTGCCGCGGTGCGCGAATGCACGCTCGCGCCGGTGCCTGGTGCTGCGGTGCGCGAGTGCGCATCGGCGCCGGATCGTGGTGCCGTGGTGGGCGGGTGCACGCTCGCGCCGGTGCCTGGTGCTGCGGTGCGCGAGTGCGCGTCGGCGTTGGGGTGCGGTACCGCGGTGCGCGAGTGCGCATCTGCGCCAGGGTGCGGTGCTGGGGTGGGAGACTGCGCGCTCGCGCCGGGTCGTGGTGCTGCGGTGCGCGAGTGCACGTCTGCTCCAGGTTGCGGTGCTGCGGCGAGTGGGCGCGTGTCCGTCGCGCGGTTTCGGTTCAGCGCGCGGCTTCCCGTGGCGCGGTGGGTGGTTGCGCGTTCGCGGCCGGTTGTAGGGCTGCAATGAGCGAATGCGTTGTCGCGCTGGGCTGCGGTGGGCGAGTGCGCGTTTGCGCCGGGTCGTGGTGCTGCGGTGGGGCGGGTGCGTGCTTGCGGCGAGGTTCGGGTCATTGCGGGGCCTCGTCACGCGGGGTGGGGGAAGCGGCGGTGGTGGGGGCACTGGGCGGGGAGTCGAGGCGGAAGATCTTCTTGGGGAGGTGGTAGGCGAGGTCGGCGATGGTCTCGGCGGCTTCGTCGTAGGGGAGGCGGTCCTGGGCCACGAGGGAGGCCAGGTAGGCGGCGTCGGAGCGGCGGGCTATGTCGTGGCGGACGGGGATGGAGCAGAATGCTCTTGTGTCGTCGACGAAGCCGGCCGTGTTGTAGAAGCCGGCGCTGTCGGTCACAGACTCGCGGAAGCGGCGCAGGCCGTCCGGGGTGTCGAGGAACCACCACGGCGCGCCCAGGTAGAGAGCCGCGTAGCCGCCTGCCAGCGGGGCCAGTTCCCGGCTGTACGTGTGCTCGTCCAGCGTGTAGACCACGATCCGCAGCCGGGGGTCGTTTCCGTGTTCCTCCAGCAGCGGCCGGAGGGCGTGGACGTAGTCGGTGGCCTGCGGGATGTCGCCGCCCACGTCGCGGCCGTGGGTCTCGTGGAGCCAGCGGTTGTGGTTGCGGACCGCGCCCGGGTGTAGCTGGAGGACCAGGCCGTCGTCGAGGGACATGCGGGTGAACTCGAGCAGCATGTGCGCTCGGAACAGCTCCGCGTCCGCCGGTGAGGCCGTGCCGCGGAGTGCGCGTTCGAACAGGGCTTGGACGTCTGTTTTGCTCAAACGCTCGGTACGGGCGGTGAGGTGCCCGTGGTCGGACGATGTCGCGCCCGCTTCGATGAACGCCGCTCGGCGGGCGCGCAACGCATCGAGGTAGCCGGTGAACGTCGTCGTGTCCGAGCCGGTCAGCTCGCCGAGCCGCGCGATCTTGGACGCCCAGCCGTCGAACTCGATGTCCACCACCTCGTCCGGCCGGAACGTGGTGATCACCCGGCCGCCCGGGCCGCCCCAGCCGTCGGCGGCCAGCTTGGCGTGGCGGGACAGGTCGTCGAGCGGCGACTCGGTGGTGGCCAGCACCTCGATGGTGAACCGCTCGAACAGGGCGCGGGGGCGGAACGCCGGCTCGGCCAGGCGCTCGGCGATCGCGTCGTAGAGCAGGTCGGCCGTCTTGGCGCTCAGCGGCGTGTCGATGCCGAACACGCGCGTGAACGTCTGCTCGAGCCAGAGGCGCGACGGCGTGCCGCGGAAGAGGTGCCAGTTCTGGGCGAGCAGGCGCCAGATCGTGCGGCCGTCGGTCTCCACCGGGCTGCCGTCGCGCGTGGGCACGCCGAGGCGCGCCGGCGGGATGCCCTGGCTGAGCAGCATCCGGGTGACGTAATGATCGGGTACGACCAGCAGGTGCGCCGGATCGGGGAACGGCTCGTCGCCGGCGAGCAGGCCGGGGTCGACGTGCCCGTGCGGGCAGATCAGCGGCAGGTCGCGGACGAGCGCGTGCAGCTCGACGGCGATGTCCCGCTGCCGGGCGTCGGTGGCGAAGACAGGATCGGGCACGGTCACCTCGAAAGCAGTCGGTCACAAAACGAGCAGACGAACACGAGCAAACGAGCAGAACGCTCAGCAACGCACGGAGAAGACAACAAGCGAAGAGACAGGGGGCGAAGAGAGCGGCGAAGGGACGAGGGGCGGCGAACAAAGAGGGCGGCAGAAGGGAGAGCGGGCGGCAGAAGGGAGAGCGGGCGGCAGAAGGGAGAGCGGGCGGCAGAGGCAGGACGGGAGGCGAAGGGAGGAGGCGGCGAAGAGGCGTAGGGGCGGGGGCTAGAAGAGGGCGAGGTCTTTGACGGCGACGGGCGCGCCGGTGCGCAGGGATTCGTTGGCGGCGAGGCCGGTGGCCAGGGCGAGGGCGCCGTCGCGGGCGGTCGCGGACCGGGCGAGAGGATCGGTTGCGGTGCCGAGGAGGACGGCGGTCATGCGCTCGTCGGCGCCTCCGTGCCCGCCGCGCGGTGACGAGGGGAGATCGATCTCGCGGGCGGGCTCCCAGAAGGGGTGCAGGGTGAGGCGGCGGTGGCCGTGCTCCGGGTTCTCGGTCATGCCGTGCACCGCGGCACCCTTGAGGGAGCCGGCGGCGGACGGGCTGACGTGGTCGTTCTCGACGACTTCGAGTTCCAGGCGCCCCCGGCTCCCGTTGACCATGAGTCGATAGCCCTCCCACGGCGAGTACGCGGTCAGGTGGTACGTCATCGTCGCGCCCGTGTCGTAGCGGACCAGCACCGCCATGTCGTCCTCGATGGTCACGCCCGGCGCGAAGACGTTCTGGTCGCGGTGGTAGCCGTCGAGTTGCTCGGCGTCGAGGTAGAGCGAACGGAGCCGGGGATTGTCCGCGAGGTGCAGGGCGAACGGGTCGTCCGTGGCGGCCGGGCTGCCGTGGACGCGGTCGTACTCCCGGGCGTACCCGTGGCGCTTGCCGTTCTCGCCGTAGAAGAAGAGCTTGCCGGAGGCGTAGACCTCGGCCGGGGCCGTGCCGAGCCACCAGTTGACCAGGTCGAAGTGGTGGCCCGCCTTGTGCACGAGCAGGCCGCCGGAGTTGGCCTTGTCGCGGTGCCAGCGGCGGAAGTAGTCGGCGCCGTGCCGGACGTCGAGCAGCCACTCGAAGTGCACCGACCCGATCTCACCGACCGCGCCCTCGGCGAGCAGCATCCGTACGCGTTCGTGCACCGGGTTGAAGCGATAGTTGAACGCTACGGACACCTGCCGCCCTGTCCGCGCGATGGCGTCGAGGATGGCGCGGCAGCCGGCAGCGTCGGTGGTCATCGGCTTCTCGGTGATGACGTCGCAGCCGGCCTCGAGCGCGGTGACGATGTGCCCGGCGTGCGTGGCGTCGACGCTCGTCACGATGAGGACGTCGGCGCGCTCACGGGCGAGCATCGTCGCCAGGTCACCGGCCGCGTAGGTGGGCACGGGCGCCGGCAGCCAGCCGTTGTGGACGGCCATGCGGTGCTCGTTCGTGTCGCAGAAGGCGACCAGCTGAGCGGCCGGCGACGCGGTGATCGCCTGGACGAACATCTCGGCGCGAGCCCCGGTTCCCACCAGAGCGAAGCGTCGGTTCATGTGAACCCCCGAAGCTACAAACGTTTGCAAGGAAACTAGGCACGTCAATGTCTGCCCGTCAACGGACCGTGCCGCTATGTCCGCTTCTGACCGGCTGCGTCACCACATTGGTCCCGGCCCGGTCACCCATTCGCAACAAACAACCATTGACACGGCTGCAACCGCTTGCATTAATGGGCCAACGCAGTGACGCACGCCACTGTATGGGATCGCTCCCACGAAACGGAAGCAACCCCGGAACACGAAGCGGAACCAACCCCGGAAATTGATCAAGAAAGCCCGGGGAAACACCGGTAATCGATCATGAAAGCGAAGGAGGCGCCCGCATGCCGGCCACGATTCGCGACGTCGCCCGCGCCTCCGGCGTGCACATCTCCACGGTCTCCCGCACGTTCTCCGCCCCGCACCTGGTCAACGTGGAGACCCGCACCCGGGTGCTGGCCTGCGCCGAGCAGCTCGGCTACCGCCCCAACCGGGCGGCCCGCGCGCTCATCACCGGCCGCACCTGCAACATCGGCCTGATCGTGGCGGACATCGCCAACCCGTTCTTCCCGCCGCTGATCAAGGCGGCGGAGAGCCAGGCCCGCAAGCACGACCACCACATCTTCGTGGCCGACACCAACGAGGACGCGATCGCCGAGGAGGAGCTGGTCCGGGCCCTGGCCAAACAGGTCGACGGGGTGCTGCTGTGCAGCCCCCGGATGAGCAACAGCCTGATCGAGCAGCTCAGCCGCGAGGTGCCGCTGGTCGTGGTCAACCGGCAGATCACCGGGCTGCCCGCCGTGGTCATGGACGTGGCCCAGGGCGCGCGGCTGGCGATCGAGCACCTGACCGGGCTGGGGCACCGGTCGATCGCGCTCGCGGCGGGGCCCCGGGGGTCGTGGACGAGCAAGGAGATCCGCCGCTCGGCCGCGGCTGCCGCCCGTACGGCGGGAGCTGATCTGCTCGTCACCGGCCCGAACGCGCCCACCGAGGACGGGGGGCTCGCCGCGGCCGACGCCGTCGCCAAGGCGGGTGTCACCGCGGTGCTCGCCTACAACGACCTGATGGCCCTGGGCCTGATCGAGGGCCTGCACGGCCGGGGCCTGCGGGTGCCCCGCGACGTCAGCGTGGCCGGCATCGACGACATCGCGCTGAGCCGCCTCACCCGCCCCAAGCTGACCACGGTGGCGACGCCCACCGCCGCCGCCGGCAGGGCGGCCGTCGACATGCTGCTCGCGTACGGCGACGACCGCCGCACCACCGCACTGATCAATCTGCAGACCGAGCTGGTGGTGCGCGAATCCACGAGCACGGTTCCCGAGAAAGCCTTGTGACGACTGGAGTGCCATGTTGCGCACACAACTCCGGCGGCGCCGCCTGCTCGCCGCCGCGCTGACCGTACCTCTGCTGATGGGCGCCGCCGCGTGCGGTGGCGACGACGACTCCGGTGACGGCCAGGTCGAGCTGTCGATCTTCTGGTGGGGCGCCGAGAACCGCGCCCAGCTCACCGAGAAGGCGCTCGACCTCTACCACCAGAAGCACCCGGACGTGACCTTCAAGAAGACCTGGCAGGCCAACCAGGGCTACTTCGACAAGCTCGCGACGCTCACCGCCGGCGGCAACCCGCCGGACATCTTCCAGATCGACGACAACTACATCGCCGAGTACGCGACCCGCAACGTGACCCTGGACCTGACGCCCTACCAGCAGAGCGGCAAGGTGGACACGTCGAAGTTCCCCGAGGGCCTGTGGAAGTACGGGGTGGTAGACGGCAAGCTCGCCGGCCTGTCCTTCGGGGAGAACACCCAGGGGCTGGTCTACAACAAGACGCTGCTCGCGAAGCACAAGCTGCCGGAGCCCACGATCGGGATGAGCTGGGACGACCTGATCAGCTGGGCCGCCAACGTCAGCAAGGTCACCAAGGTTCCGGGCACCCAGGACCCCAGCGCCACGTACCAGGCGTTCTGGGTGTGGATCCGGCAGCAGGGCAAGGACCTCTACAACGGCAAGGAGCTGGGGTTCACCGAGCAGGACGTGACCGCCTGGTTCGACCTGTGGAAGAAGGCCCGCGAGCAGGGCGCCACCCCGACCCCCGACGTCATCCACGAGGGCAACGTCACCGACATCAGCAAGCAGCTCGTCGTCACCGGCAAGGCCGCCACCAGCTGGGTGTGGGCCAACCAGATGCCGGAGCTGAAGAAGAACACCGAGGACGAGCTCGGCGTGGTCTCCTACCCGGGCGACCCGAGCGCGCAGTGGGCCCGCGCCTCCATGTACTTCTCGGTCTTCCGCGGCAGCAAGCACAAGGAAGCGGCCGTCGACGTCGTCAACTTCCTGGCCAATGACCCGGAGGCCGGCAAGATCCTGGGCACCGACCGCGGGCTGCCGTCCAACCTCGACATCCGCAAGGAGGTCGCCGCGACGACGACCGACCCGGCGATGAAGGCGTCGATCGCCGTCGAGGACCAGCTCGTGCCGAAGTTCGGCCCGGCGCCGGCCGTCCCGCTGCCCGGCCACAGCAAGGTCAAGACCGAGCTGGTCAAGGCCGCGGAGGAGGTCCAGTACGGGCGCCAGACGCCGGCCGCCGCCGCGGCCGCCTACGTCGCCGCCGCCAAGGCCGCGATCGGGCAGGGCTGACGCACGTGGCCGTCATGAGTCCGGCACCACCCCGGAGGCCTGCCACCCACCGGCAGGCCCCGGGCCTGGCCCGCCGCCGCGAGAACCTGCCCGGCTACCTGTTCCTCAGCCCGTGGCTGCTCGGCCTCGCGGTGATCACGGCGATCCCGATGCTGCTGTCGCTCTACCTCAGCTTCACGAACTACGACGTGCTCACCCCGCTGTCCGAGGCGGAGTGGGTGGGCTGGGACAACTACCGGCGGATGTTCACCGACGACCCGTCGTACTGGCACTCGGTGCGCGTCACCGTCACGTTCGCGCTGGTGGCCGTACCGTTGAAGCTGGCCGCGGCCCTCGGGGTGGCGCTGCTGCTCAACAAGGTCTTCCGCGGGGTCGGGCTCTTCCGCGGGCTGTTCTATCTGCCGTCGCTGCTGGGCGGCAGTGTGGCCCTGGCGATCGTCTGGGTCAGCATGTTCAACCGCGACGGCGCCTTCAACTCGCTGCTGAGCATCGTCGGCATCGAGGGCGCGCCCTGGGTCAACGACCCGAAATGGGCGCTGGAAACGCTCATGCTGCTCGCGATCTGGCAGTTCGGCGCGCCGATGATCATTTTCCTGGCCGGCCTCAAACAGGTCCCCACGGAACTCTACGAGGCGGCGTCGGTCGACGGCGCCGGCGCGTGGCGGCAATTCGTGCACATCACGCTGCCGATGCTGTCCCCGGTCATCTTCTTCAACCTGGTGCTGGAGACCATCAACGGCTTCCAGGGATTCACGTCCGCCTTCGTCATCAGCAACGGTGAGGGCGGCCCGGTCGACTCCACGCTCATGTACACGCTGAATCTCTACATCAACGGCTTCGTCCGCCTCGACATGGGTTACGCGTCCGCGATGGCGTGGGTCTTCCTGCTCGCCATCGGGCTCATCACGGTCGTGCTCTTCCGCACCGGCCGCTTCTGGGTCCACTATTCCGACAGCGAGGGCCGCTGATGCTTGTCCGTCGCCGGTTGCGCGTTCTCGTACTGCTGCTCATCGTCGTCGTGGTGCTCTATCCGCTCATCTGGATGGTCGGCACGTCGTTCAAGTCGCCGCAGGAGATCGCCAGCAACATCGGGCTGGTGCCCGAGACGTTCACGCCGTCGAACTTCACCAACGGATGGAACAACTTCGACGTCAGCTTCGGGCGCTTCTTCCTCAACAGCGCCCTGGTGTCGATCCTGACGGTGGCCGGCAACGTGATCAGTTGCCTGCTCGCCGCGTACGCGCTGGGCCGCTTGCGTTTCCGCCTGCGCGGCCTGTGGTTCGCGGTCATGATCGGGACGCTCCTGCTGCCCGGGCACGTGCTGATCATCCCGCAGTACATCCTCTTCCGGACGCTCGGCTGGGTGGGCGGCGACTTCCCGTATCTGCCGCTGCTCGTGCCGCAGTTCCTGGCGACCGAGGCGTTCTTCGTCTTCCTCATGGTGCAGTTCATGCGCGGCATCCCGCGCGAACTGGACGAGGCGGCGACCATCGACGGCGCCAATCCGTACAAGATCTTTCAGCACGTCATCCTGCCGCTCAGCCGCCCGGCGCTCGTGACCACGGCGATCTTCTCGTTCATCTGGACCTGGAACGACTTCTTCCGCCAGCTGGTCTATCTGTCCGAGCTGAACGACTACACCGCCCCGGTCGCGCTGACGCTCTTCATCGACTCCACGAGCGAGTCGGCGGTGGGACCCATGTTCGCCATGTCGTTGTTGTCGCTCGTCCCGGTGTTCCTGTTCTTCGTCGCCTTCCAGCGACTGCTCGTCGAAGGCATCAACACCAGCGGACTGAAGGGGTGAATCGCTGTGCGTCGTGACTGGCGTGAATCCGCTCGTACGGCCGCCGATCTCGCAGTTCTGGGCTTTCTCGTCACGGGGGCGGCGCTGCCGGTGGTCACGGCGGGCGCGGCCGTCGCCACCGGCAGCGCGGCGATCCGCCACCACCTCGACCACGACGCCTGGCCGTCGCCGCGCGCGCTGGGCGCGACCTTCGCGCGCGCACTGCTGCCCGGTCTGGGCTGGTCGGTCGCGCTGGTCGCGGCGGTCGCGCTGATCACGATTGACTTCCTGGCCGTACGCGCGGGAGCGGCGCCCGGTGGCCCCGTGGCTCTCGCCGCGCTGCTCGTGGTGGCCCTCGGCGTGGCCGGTCTCGCGGGCCTGCTCGCGGTGACCGCCTCGCCGCCGGCGGCCTGGCGCCTCGCCCGCCCGGGTCCCCTCCTCGCGTCTGCCGGGGTGGTCGGACTAGCGGCGCTGCTGGCCGTGCTCGTGCACCCGGGCCTGATCCCCGTGCTGGCCGGCTACGCGCTGTTCGCCCTGCACGTGGTGGCCCGGCGCGCCGGGCCACCACCCCCGCGTCAGGCCGAGACCACGGGTCCGCGCACATTCGCCGGGCGGCCCGGCGCCTTCGTGGGCCGGCCCCGCCCCAAGCTCCGGCCGCTGCCCGAACCGCCGGCCTCGCCCGCCACCCGATAGCGCGGCACCCTCCACCGGCGCTGGTCTTTCGCTGCCGGTCGTTGTCATCTAACATTTCAGTGGTGGAGCGAGTCGGGCGGAGCTTGTTGCGGGACGCGGCGTATCAGCGGCTGCGGGCCGCCATCGTCGACGGCAGCCTGGCGCCCGGGGTGGCGCTGCGGCCCGACGATCTCGCGGACAGCCTCGGGCTCTCCAAGGCGCCGGTGCGCGACGCGATCAGCAGGCTCACCGCGGAGGGGCTCGTCGAGAGCAAGCCGCAGAGCTACACGCGCGTGACGCCGCTGGTGGAGAAGGACGTCGCCGACGCGGCGGCCGTGGTCGGGGCGATGCACGACCTGGCGCTGCGGTCGGTCACGCTCACCGCGGGGCAGCTCGACCGCATGCGTACGGCCGGGGCCCGCTTCGCCGCCGCGGTGCGCGGAGGCGACCTCGACGCCGCGCTCGACGCCGACGACGAGCTGCACGCCGTGCCCGTTCTCGCCGGGGGCAACGCCGCCGCCGCGCTGACCATCGAGCGTTTCACCCCGCTGATCCGCCGGGCCGAACGGTTGCTGTGGGCATCGCCGCACGGCGAGCGCTCGGTGCGGCAGCACGACGAGCTCATCGAGGCGCTCACCAGCGGCGACACCGCCCGGGCGGTCGCCGTCAACCGCGTGATCTGGGGCCACATCCACCAGGGGGACCACCATGGCACTGACTGACTTCGAGCGTTACCCGCTGCTGCTCGGGCCCTCGCCCGTACACAAGCTGGACAGGCTGACCCGGCACCTGGCCGGCGCCGAGCTGTGGGCCAAGCGGGAGGACGTCAACTCCGGCATCGCCTTCGGCGGCAACAAGACGCGCAAGCTCGAATATCTCGTGGCCGACGCGCTGGCGCAGGGCTGCGACACGCTGGTGTCCATCGGCGGCGTGCAGTCCAACCACACGCGGCAGGTCGCCGCCGTCGCGGCGTACGCGGGGCTGAAGTGCGTGCTCGTGCAGGAGAGCTGGGTCGACTGGCCGGACAGCGTCTACGACAAGGTCGGCAACATCCTCATCAGCCGGCTCGCCGGGGCGGACGTGCGGCTGGTCAAGGCCGGCTTCGGCATCGGCTTCAAGGAGAGCTGGGACCTCGCGCTGGCCGAGGTCGAGGCGGCGGGCAGCAAGCCGTACGCGATCCCGGCCGGCGCCTCCGACCACCGCCTGGGCGGCCTGGGCTTCGCGGGCTGGGCGGCCGAGGTCGCCGAGCAGGAGGCGTCGCTGGGCGTGTTCTTCGACACGATCGTCGTCTGCTCGGTCACCGGCAGCACCCAGGCGGGCATGATCGCGGGCTTCGCGGCCCTCGGCGACGACCGGCCCCGCCGGGTGCTGGGCATCGACGGCTCGGCCAAGCCCGTGGAGACCCGCGACCAGGTCGCCCGCATCGCCCGGGCCACGGCCGCGCTCATCGGCGTCGAGCGGGAGCTGACCGAGGAGGAGATCATCCTCGACGACCGGTACCACGCGGGCACGTACGGGATCCCGGACGAGGCCACTCTGGACGCCATGAAGCTGGGCGCGCGTACCGAGGGCATGGTCACGGACCCGGTCTACGAGGGCAAGAGCCTGGCCGCGCTGATCGACCTCGTGTCCTGCCGCGAGATCGAGCCCTCGTCCACCGTCCTCTATGCCCACCTCGGTGGACAGCCGGCACTGAACGGCTACTCGGCACTGTTCTCCTGACGCCGGCCGCATGTCTTGACGGAATTACCACGGAGACCATAAATATAGAGCGTGATCGCTGCCCTTCTCGCCGGCGTGCTCGCCGCCACGATGCTCGGTGCCGTTCCGGCGGCTCCGGCCGCCGAGCGTGTCGTCTACACGCCGGACACGGCCGACATCGCCAACCCCGACCGGGGGCTCTACCACCACACCGGCGACTGCGACGCGACGACGTTCGACCCCGCCGTGCTGCGCGCCTACCGGACCGAGGAGCACATCTCGCTGGTGATGTGCGTCTTCTACCTCCGGGGGTTCCAGGACGCGCCGATCAGCGCGGCGGCGCTGCGCCATCTTGAGGATCAGGCCGCCGCGGTACGGGCGGCCGGGCTCAAGATGGTGCTCCGGTTCGCCTACACCGACGACCCCGCCGGGGACGACGCCCCCGTGGAACGCGTGCTGTCGCACATCGGGCAGCTGACGCCGTACCTGCGGGAGAACGCCGACGTCATCCACGTGATGCAGGCGGGGTTCGTCGGGGCGTGGGGCGAGTGGTACTACACCCAGCACTTCGGCAACGAGGGCGTCGTCTCCGCCACCGACCAGGCGAACCGGCGCCGGGTCGTCGACCGGCTGCTGCAGGCGCTGCCCGCGTCACGCCAGGTGCAGCTGCGCACGCCCGGCTACAAGCGCACCTTGTACGGGACGGAGCCGGTCGGAGCCGGCGCCGCGTACACGGATACGCCGCAGGCGCGGGTCGGGCACCACAACGACTGCTTCCTCGCCCCGTACGAGGACTACGGCACTTACGTGGATCCGGCGGTCGAGTATCCGTACCTCCGGGCGGAGACCTTGTATGTCGCCATGGGCGGCGAGACGTGTGTCACGAACCCGCCACGCAGCGACTGCCCGACGGCCCTGGAGGAGCTGAGCGGCTTCCACTGGACGTTCCTCAACACCGACTATCAGCCGGACGTGCTCCGCGGCTGGGCGGCCGGCGGCTGCCTGGACACCGTGCGGCGCTCGCTGGGATACCGTCTCCGGCTCACCGAGAGCACGGTGTCGGTGCGGGCGCGGGAGCTGACCGTACGGCTGGGAGTGCGCAACGACGGCTGGGCGGCGCCGATCAATCCCCGGGGCGCCGAGCTCGTGCTGCGCGACGGCGCCCGGGTGCACCGGGTCCCGATCCCGTCCGACCCGCGGCGCTGGGCGGGCGACGTGAGCTTCACGGTGCCGACGGCCGGGATCCCCTCCGGGCGCTATCAGCTGCTGCTCAACCTGCCCGACGCGAGCCCGGCCCTGCGGAACCGGCCCGAGTACTCGATCCGGCTCGCCACCGTGGACACCTGGGAACCGGCCACGGGATTCAACGACCTGCACCAGACGGTGTCAGTGACCGATGGCCACCTTCACCAGTGAGACGCCGGCGGCCGCGGCGGCCAGCAGCACGCCCGCGAGCAGGGTACGTGCGGACGGGCGCCCCGATCGGAGCCGCTCGACCAGCAGCCCGATCAGCGCCATGCGCAGCAGCAGGTAGACCTCGGACGTGACGATCGCCGCTCGCTCGGGCAGCCAGTGCCAGGCCCCGGCCAGGAGCAGCGCCGCGGGGATCAGCCCCGAGGTGAGCACCGGCCACGAGTCGCGCAGCTCGTGCCCGAGATCCGCGCGGGTCAGGGGCAGCTCCGAGCGGACGTTGTGCCCGACGATGTCGGCGAACACGTGCGCGAGGTAGGTCGACGCGGCGACCCCGAGCACGAGCAGCGTGGCGTGGGCGTGATGCAGATCGTCCGGGGTCAGCGGCACGGTGGTGGCGAAGACGATGATGTTGCCGTACACGTACGCGGCTATCCGGGCCGCCGCCTGATCGCGCGGCAGCCCCGGATCGGCCCGGTAGCGGACGATCCGGTCGCGCAGCCTTCGATCTTGCATGCCGCCACGCTACCGTCGCCCGGTCTACTACGGGTGCGGTACACCGATGCCTACGGCGGGATGATGCGGGGGCGCGTCTCGCGGGGCAGGGTGGAGCGGTGACCATCCTGGCAACCGTTCCGGCCGTGCTCCCGTGGCAGGGTGACCGGGCCGCCCTGACCGCCGCCGCCGAGGCCGGGCCGCACGTCGTCGTCGACCTCGCCGCCGTGCCGGGCCTCGACCACGACAGCCTCGCCCTGCTCGTCCGCGCCCGGCAGGACCTGCGCCGGCGCGGCGGCCACCTGTGCCTGGCCGCCCCCTCGCGCCTGGTCCTCACCGTGCTGCACACGATGCGGCTGGAGGCGGCGTTCCCGACCTTCGCCACGCCCGCCGCCGCCCTGGAGTGGCTCGCGGGCGACCCGGCGGACGAGACCCCTGTGCCGTTGTGGCTCGGCTCAGGGATCGAGGTCGGCCAGGGTTAACACCAGGTGCAGGGTCAGGCGATCGGTGCCGTCCTCCAGGTCGTAGCCGGTCAGGGCCGTGACGCGGCGCAGCCGGTGGTAGAGCGTCTGGCGGTGGACGGCCAGGGCGGCGGCCGTGCGCTGGGCGTTCCCGGCCAGGTCCAGATAGGTACGCGCGGTGCGCACCAGCTCCGGGTCGCCGTCGAGCAGGCGCCGGGCGCGGTCGTCGCCGAGCGTGGCGGCCAGGGCGGCGGGCTCGGCCAGGGCCAGCAGACGCAGGGCGCCCAGGCCGGACCACGACTGCACGCTCGTGCCGCCCGGAGCCGCCCGCAACGCCAGGCGCAGCGCCGCGCCGGCCTGCCGCCACGCGGTGTGACCGTCGGTGGGCTCGACGGTGCCGGAGACGCCCGCCGCCACGCCGCCGTGGTGCTCGGCGAGCAGTGACCGGGCCGCCTGCTCGGCGATGGCCGCGGGGTCGGGGGTGCCCGCCGGGAGGACCAGGGCGCTGCGCTGGCCGATCGGGGTGCTGAGCACGCCGCGGGGGAGCAGCCAGGTGTTGACCGGGCCGACCGGTCCGGCGTCGAGGCGGGCCAGGGCGACCAGCACGATGCCGTCGCGGGCCGGGATCAGACCGTCGCGGCGCAGGTCCTCGGCGGCCCGGGCCCGGGCGCCGGCGTCGGGGGCGAGGAGGTCGGCGACGGCCAGGGAGGTGCGGTCGCTGGCCCGGGCGCGGCGGGCCATCGAGACGGCGAGCTGGTCGACGATGCCGGCGAGGGCGCGCACGGCGGCGACGGGCACGGACTCGTCCGGGTCGAGGAGCCACAGATAGCCGTACGCGACGCCGCGCCAGCGGACCGGGACGCACCAGCGCGCGTAGAGGCCGGGGATGGCGTCGGCCGGGATGCGCAGCGGCTCCTCGGCGGCGGCGATGCCGAAGGCGGCGAACTGGCGCTGCACGTCGGGGCTGGAACGGCGGCGCAGGATCGAGCGGCGGCGGACCTCGTCGAGCACCTCCTCGTGGCCGGAGGAGGCGACCAGGTGCAGCTCGCGGTCCTCGAGCGTGGTCGGGGCGCCGGTGCGGGCGGCCACGGTGTCGACCAGGTCCTGCAGCTGCGCCGGGTCGCCCTCGATCATCATCCAAATGTACAACAGCGTCATCAGATCAGATGACATTTGTCTCTGGTGCGGGCCGCGTGATCTTTCTAGCGTTCGAGGGGGAAGAGGGAGGCCATCATGTTCGGACGGCTGGTGCTGGCAGTGGCCGGCAACACCGCGGTGCGGTCCACGGTCACGCGCACGCCGCTGGCGCGCCCGGTGGTGTCCCGGTTCGTCGCCGGGGAGCGGTCGGCCGACGCGCTGGCCGCCGTCCGCGAGCTGCACGGCGCGGGGCTGCGCGTCACGCTCGACCACCTGGGCGAGGACATCACCGACTTCGCGACGGCCGAGCGCACCGTGGTGGCGTACAAAGAAATCGTCACCCGGCTCGCGGCCGACGGCCTGGCCGCGGGCAACGAGATCTCCGTCAAGCTGTCGGCCCTGGGCCAGTCGCTGGGCGCTGACGGGCCGGAGCGCGCCACCGCCTTCGCGCTGGAGCTGGCCGGGCACGCCTATGCCCACGGCGTCGACGTCACGCTCGACATGGAGGACCACACCACCGTCGACCACACGCTCGAGACGCTGCGCACGCTGCGCAAGGACTTCCCGCGTACGGGCTGTGTGCTGCAGGCCATGCTGCACCGCACCGAGGGCGACGCGCGTGACCTCGCCGTCCCGGGATCCCGGGTGCGCATCGTGAAGGGCGCCTACGCCGAGCCGTCGACGGTCGCCCACTCGGCCAAGAGCGACGTCGACCGCGCCTATGTGCGGATCCTGCGCATCCTCGGCGAGTCCGAGGCCTACCCGATGGTCGCCACGCACGACCCGCGGATCATCGACATCGCCGAGCGGCTGCTCACCCCGCTCGGGTCGGACGCCGAGTTCCAGATGCTCTACGGCATCCGCGCCGCCGAGCAGCGCCGGCTGGCCGACGCGGGACACACCGTGCGCGTCTACGTGCCCTACGGCACCGACTGGTACGGCTACTTCTCCCGGCGGCTCGCCGAGCGCCCCGCCAACCTCGCCTTCTTCCTCCGTTCCCTCGCCACCACGTCCTGAAAGGCCCGCCGTGACCATCCAGGTGCCCCCGGCTCGCAACGAGCCCGTCCTCAACTACGCGCCCGGTTCCGCGGAGCGGGCCGAGCTGGAGAAGCGCCTCGCCGAGATCGCCGGCGAGCGCCACGAGCTGACCGCCACCATCGGCGGCGCCCAGCGCAGGCCCAGCGGCGACGCGTTCGACGTCGTCGTGCCCCACCGGCACGCCCACGTGCTCGGCACCTCGGCCCACTCGACCCGGGCCGACGCCGCGGCCGCCGTGCACGCCGCGAAGAGTGCGGCCGCCGACTGGGCCGCCCTGTCCTTCGAGGACCGGGCCGCGGTCTTCCTCAAGGCCGCCGACCTGCTCGCCGGCCCGTGGCGCCAGACCCTCAACGCGTCCACCATGCTGGGCCAGAGCAAGACGTCCTACCAGGCCGAGATCGACGCCGCGTGCGAGCTCATCGACTTCTGGCGCTACAACGTCCAGTTCGCCACCGAGATCCACGCCGAGCAGCCCGTCTCCGGCCCCGGCATGTGGAACCGCCTCGACCACCGCCCGCTCGAGGGCTTCGTCTACGCGGTGACGCCGTTCAACTTCACGTCGATCGGCGCCAACCTGCCCACCGCCCCGGCGCTCATGGGCAACACGGTCATCTGGAAGCCGGCGCCGACCCAGCAGCTCTCCGCGCACTTCACCATGCGCCTGCTCGAGGCGGCCGGCCTGCCCGCCGGCGTCATCAACATGCTGCCCGGCGACGGCCTCGCCGTGTCCGACGTCGTGCTGGCCGACCCCGACCTGGCCGGCATCCACTTCACCGGCTCGACCAAGGTCTTCCAGCACCTGTGGCAGACGGTCGGCACCAACATCGCCTCCTACCGCAGCTACCCGCGGCTGGTCGGCGAGACCGGCGGCAAGGACTTCATCGTCGCCCACCCGTCGGCCGACCCCGCCGTGCTGCGGACCGCGATGATCCGCGGCGCCTTCGAGTACCAGGGCCAGAAGTGCTCGGCGGCCTCCCGGGCCTACGTGCCGCGCAGCGTCTGGAACGTCATCAAGGACGACCTGATCGCCCTCACCGACGGGCTGCCCATGGGCGACCCCGCCGACTTCGGCAACTTCCTGAGCGCCGTCATCGACCGCCGCTCCTACGACCGGCTGGCCGGCGTCCTCGACCGCGCCCACCGCGACGACTCGCTGACGGTCATCGCGGGCGGCACGGCCGACGACAGCGAGGGCTACTTCGTCCGCCCCACGATCATCGAGGGCACGGATCCCACGCACGACGTCTTCACGACCGAGTTCTTCGGCCCGGTCCTCGCCGTCCACGTCTACGACGACGCCCAGTACGAGACCGTCCTGCACCAGATGGAGTCCGCGGCGCCCTACGCCCTGACCGGCGCGATCATCGCCCAGGACCGCGCCGCCATCGCCCAGGCCCAGCACTTCCTGCGCCACGCGGCCGGCAACTTCTACATCAACGACAAGCCCACCGGTGCCGTGGTCGGCCAGCAGCCCTTCGGCGGCGGCCGCGCCTCCGGCACCAACGACAAGGCCGGAGCGGCCAGCAACCTGCGCCGCTGGACCAGCCCGCGGGCCGTCAAGGAGACCTTCGTCCCCGCGACGGACCACCGCTACCCGCACATGGGCTGACCCGCGCCGGGGCCCCTCCCGCACGACGGGAGGGGCCCCGCCGCGTTCGTGCGGGCGAGTTTTGTCGGACCCCTTGGCTACGGTGGCGGAGCTGAAGGGGGCGAGACGTCGTGGGCATGGTGCTGCTCCTCATCTCCTGAGGGCCGGCACCCGCGGCCGGTTCTAACGGGCTCACATGAACAGCGGGCCAACTCGGCCCGGTTACCGAGCTGTTACAAGTAACACATGCCGATCTCTCGATCTAGGGGTTGCGCGCTGTGTCGGTGAGGTGACATCTTTGCCCGGCGCCGCGGCACCGAAGCCTGTCTATGCCGGGCGCGCAGCCTCACGGGGGAAACTTCACATGCGACACGGCGGCCTTCGGCGTGCCCGGAACTCGGCGCTGACCAGAACCTTCCACCTCGGACTCGCGGCCGGCGCCGTGATCCTGCTGACCGCGGGCACCGCTCAGGGCGGCACGACAGCCGTCCAGCTCAACCCGCGCCCACCGGCGGCGAAGCAGCACGCCCCGAAGCCCGCGCCCGAGCAGCGCTGGGGCGACGCGTCCGGGCTGGACCCGGTGGCCGGTGGCGGCAAGAAGAACACCTGGAACCCGCCGTCGCTGCGGTCGAAGTACCCGCTGCGCAAGGCGGCGCAGGCCCCGGCCAACGTCGCCGAGGTCAAGCCGGCCCCGGCCGCGAAGCACACCGGCTTCCGCTCCGGGACCAGCAAGGAGCTGCCGGCCGAGCGCCGTGCCCACGAGCGTACGTACGCCAACGCCGACGGCACCGAGACCACGCAGTTCTCCGCCACGCCGCTCAACTACCGGAAGGCCGACGGCACCTGGGCGCCGGTCGACTCCACGTGGCGGGCCGATCCGGCCGGTGGCTGGCAGCGGGCGGCCGACGCCGTGCCGGTGCGGCTGGCGAAGACCGCGGACGCCGGCGAGTTCGTCCGGGTGACGCTGCCCGGCGGGGGAGTGCTCGCCTACGGCGCCGAGGGCGCGGCCCCGGTCGAGGCGACCGTCAGCGGGGACACCGCCAGCTACCGGCAGGTGTGGCCGGGTGTGGACGTCGAACTGCAGGCGCAGGCCGGCGGGGTCAAGGAGACACTGGTTCTCGGCTCGGCCCAGGCCCCGGAGACGTACGTCTTCCCGCTGCGCCTGACCGGCTTGACGGCCGTGCTCGACAAGGGCGCCGTGCTGCTGCGCAACGCCGAGGGCGCCACGGTCGGCACGATCCCGGCCGGGTACATGGTGGACGCCAAGTCGCAGATCTCGCACGCGGTGACGTACACCCTGGGGAAGGACGGCTCGCTCCGGGTGACCGTCGATCGGGGCTGGCTCACCGACCCGGCGCGGGCCTTCCCGGTGCGCGTGGACCCGCCGGTCATGGCCAACGGCGCCGCCACCGAGAGCCTGGTCGTGTCGGGCGACAGCTCGCGCGGCGGCGGCGACACGCTCGAGGTCGGCAGGAAGGGCACGGTGAGCTCGGCCTCGTACGTCCGGTTCCCGGGCCTGGTGTCCCGCCTGGCGCACGAGACGATCTTTAACGCGCAGCTGAGCATCGTCGGCTACGACGCGCCGTCCTGCAAGCCGCGCCCGGTCACCGTGCATCCCGTGACCGGCTCGTGGTCGAAGGACACCAAGACGTCGTATCCCGGGCCGGCGGTGGGCGCCGCGATCGCGTCGAACTCGTTCGCGCAGGGCTATGTCTCCAACGGCCAGTCGACGTCGTCGTGCCCGGTCACCGGCACCGTGATCGACCTGGGCGCCAAGGGCCGCGACCTCGTGCAGGGCTGGGTCGACGGCAAGGCGGACAACGGCATCTCGCTGCGGGCGCCGGTCACCGACACGGGCGCTTGGAAGACCATCGCCGGCCCGGGCTCGGCCAACCCGCCGACCCTGTACGTGACCCACACCCCGTACAACGCGAAGTACTCGATCCCGAACCCCACGCCCAAGCCGGCCGTGCTGCAGAACCAGGCCGGCAAGGTGAAGGTGACCGTCACCAACAAGAGCGCGATGGACTGGCCGGCGAGCGGCTACCGGCTCGTCTACCGGCTCTACAACGCGTCGACCAACGCGAAGATCGGCCAGTACGTCGCCGGCTCGCTGAGCAGCACGCTGGCCCGCGGCGCGACCACGTCGATCGAGGCCACGATCAAGGCGCTGCCGATCGGCGACTATTTGATCGACTTCAGCATGGCGACCAGCGGCGGCAAGGTCTTCACGGACGAGAACGTGCCGCCGGCCCGAATCGGGCTGAGCGTGCGCAACATCGACCCGACGCTGCAGGACGCCTACCCGCCGAACGGCTACCAGTCACCGACCCTGACGCCGCAGCTGTGGGCGCAGGCGGTCGACCTGGACGCCCCGCCGAAGCAGACGCTGCAGTACAAGTTCGAGTACTGCGCCACCACGGCGACCGGCGACCCGACCGGCTGTACGACGACGGCGTACCAGGCCAAGCAGGCGTACACGGTCCCCGCGGGCAAGCTGAAGTGGAGCACGCCGTACGTCTGGCGGGCCTTCGTCAAGGACAACACCAGCGAGGTCTCGACCGACCGCTCGACGCTGATCACCGCGATCCCGCAGCCGGAGATCACCTCGCGGGTCGCCAACGCGCCCTACGGCACCTCG
>NZ_JAUZQD010000023.1 GCF_030709675.1 Symbioplanes lichenis | reverse complement strand
TGACTTGCCGGCTCCGTTGTCACCGACGAGCGCGGTGACCTCGCCGGGATAGACGCTCAAGCCGACGTCGTGGAGCACCTGGACGGGACCGAAGCTCTTGTCGATCCCGCGCAGCTCCAGCAGAGGTGTCGCGGCCACGGATGGTTCTCCTTAGACGAAAGCCGCCCACGCCCTTGGGCGTGGGCGGCGCCGATCAGCAGCGGTGTCCGGAGGACCTCAGCTGACGCCGTTGTCGGTGCAGAGCTTGGCGAAGTCGCCGGTGCAGAGCTGGTCCTTGGTCACGAAGCCGTCGGCGACGACGTCCTTGACGCTGTCCTTGTAGATCGCCTTCGGCGTGAGCAGCACGGCCGGCACGGAGGAGTTGGACTCGGGGTCCGTGACGCTCTGGGTGACGTCCTTCTTCTCGCCCTTGGCCAGCGAGATGGCGAGGTCGGCGGCGGCGTCGGCCTCCTGCTTGATCGCCTTGTAGACGGTCATGCACTGGTCGCCGGAGAGGATGTTCTGCAGGCCCTGGACGGTGGCGTCCTGCCCGGTGACCGGGACCTTGCCGTTGAGGCTCTGCTTCTTCAGGACGGAGATCACCGCGTTGCCGAGGCCGTCGTTCGCGGCCAGCACGCCCTTGATCTTGTTGTTCTGGGTGAGCATCTGCTCGAAGATCGTGGCGGCCTGGGCGTTGTCCCAGTCCGGCACGCTCTGGTCCGGGCCCTTCACGTAGTCGCCCGAGTCGTACTTCGGCTTGAGGACCGAGTCGTAGCCCTCCTTGAAGAGGGTGGCGTTGTTGTCGGTCGGGGAGCCGTTGAGCTCCGCCACGACCGGCTTGGAGGCCTTCATGTCGGTCAGGCACTTGACGAGGCCCTCGCCTTGGAGCTTGCCGACCGCGGTGTTGTCGAAGCTGACGTAGTAGTTCGCGCCGCCGTTGAGCGTCAGGCGGTCGTAGTCGATCGTCGCGATGCCGGCCGCCTTGGCCTTGTCGAGGACCGCCTTGCCCGTACCGGAGTCCAGGTTGACGATCATCAGGACCTTGACCCCGCTGGAGATCATGCCGTCCGCGATGGTCTGGAACTGGCTCTTGTCACCCTGCGCGTTCTGGATGTCGACCGTCACGCCGGCCGCGTCGAACGCCGCCTTGAGGAACTTCGGGTCGTCCGAGCCCCAGCGCTGCGAGCTGGCGGTGTCCGGCAGGATCACACCGACCTTGCCGATCGAGCTGCCGCTGCTGCCGCTGCCCGAGCTCTCGCTGCTGTCATCGCCACCACAGGCAGCCGTGCTGCCGGCGGCCATCAGGCCCACAGCGGCAAGTGCGACCATTCCCTTACGCATCCCACGTGTCCTCTCGGTCAACCCGGCGGCTCGTCCGGCCACCTTTCGCTCCACAACGTGACGCTAGGTCACTTTGCGTTGCGAAATCGGTGGTTCGGCGGAGAAAGGTCGGGTTTGCGAAAGGGCTACGCGCGGATGTGGGCGACCGTGGCGTCCGTGAGGCGGATCAGGTCGGCCGGGGCCAGGGAGACCTGCAGGCCGCGGCGGCCCGCGGACACGTACATCAGCGGGAGGTCGCTCGCCGAGTCGTCGATCACCGTCGGGAGGCGCTTGCGCTGGCCCAGCGGGCTGATGCCGCCCCGGACGTAGCCGCTGCTGCGCTCGGCGGCGGCCCGGTCGGCAAGGGTCGCCCGCTTGCCGCCGGCCGCGCTCGCCAGCGCCTTGAGGTCCAGGTCGCCCGTGACGGGGACGACGCCCACGGTCAGCTGCCCGTCGACCTCGGCGATGAGCGTCTTGAACAGCGACGCCGGGTCGACCCCGAGCGCCTCGGCGACCAGGGCGCCGTAGTTCGGGGCGTCGGGGGAGACCTCGTACGGGTGCAGCTCGTGCGCGACCTTCGCCGAGGAGAGCAAAACCGTCGCCGGGGTGCCTGCCGCTTTTCTAGCCACGATCACGGAGGCTATCGACAGATGAGTACGGTCGGCGCGCCCGCCACCCGCGTCAGCACGATGTTCGCCGACTCCGGGCCGTTGAGCTTGAGGTCGCGGCGCAACTGCTGCGGTTCGAGGGCGGACCCGCGCTTGCGGATCTCGACGCGTCCCACGCCCCGCTCGCGGAGCAGCGCGCGCAGCCGTTTGAGGGAGAAAGGCATGACGTCGGTTACTTCCAGCCTTCTCCCGTACGGGGTGACGACCGGCTCGTCGGTGTAGACGTAGGCGATCTCCGGGTCGCCGAGCCGCCCGCCGACCGTGCCAGCGAACTCCGCGACCAGGTGCGAGCGGACCACGGCCGGATCGGGGTCGTACACGTAACTGCCCACCTCGCCGACCGGCGCGCTCTCGACGCCCGAACCGTGCAACTCCGATCCGTGCGGCAACAAGCTCGCCCGTCGAGCAAATTCCGCCAGCGGCCCGCACCAGAACGCCGCCTCGACCAGATCGCCGTCGACGCTGACCCATTCGCCCTCGGCGCCGGGCGGCAGCAACGCGTGATCGATGCCGGGTGCGAGCTTGAGCACAGTGTTTTCCACCCGTTGCGGCAGGGCGGCGATGAAGTCCCACGACGGGGACCACGCGTTCGGGTCGAACACGCGCCCGCGTCCCGCCTTGCGCCGGGCCGGGTCGGCGAACACGGCGTCGAACTTCTCCACCTCGACCGTGGTGGCGTCCGCGCATTCCACGGTCACCAGGTCGGCCAGCCCGGCCGCCCCGGCGTTGGCGGCGGCCATCGCGGCGGTGAGCGGATCGGCGTCCACGGCGTGCACCCGGATGCCCTGCCGGGCCGCGGCGAGAGCGTCGGAGCCCAGCCCGCAGCCCAGGTCCGCGAGGCTCGTCACCCCGGCCGCCCGCAGCCGCGCGGCCCGCCGGTCGGCGACCACCGCGCGGGTCGCCTGCTCGAACCCGGCCCGCGTGAAGAACATCTCCGTGGCGGCCGGCCCCAGCTTGGTCGCCCCGCGGCGGCGCAGCTCGGCCTGGGTGAGCGCGGCCGCGGCGAGGTCGGCGGGAATGCCTTTCGCTCTGAGCGAAGACGCCGCGGCGAGCGGGTCGCCGCCGGTCACTGTGGCGGCGGCGGCCAGGGCCTCCTGGCCCGCGGGGGTGCGCAGGGCGGCGAGCAGTTCGAGGTTCACGCGGAGTCATTCTGCCGTGTTGGCACTCTGGTTGACGGAGTGCTAGTTCCGGCATAATCTCCGATTAGCACTCTCAACCCGAGGGTGCCAGCATGCGGCTCACACCGGCCGTGTGCTTGCGCCAGGCGGACCGGCACCCGCGACGACGGCCCCGCCCGGTGGCATGAGGCATGAGCTCGGCCAGCGCTGGCCGGCAGATTGATACCCAGGAGGGTATGCCCGTGACTACCGCGACCAAGGTTGCGATCAAGCCGCTCGAGGACCGGATCGTGGTCCAGGCGAACGAGGCCGAGACCACCACGGCTTCCGGCCTCGTGATCCCCGACACCGCCAAGGAGAAGCCCCAGGAGGGCACCGTCCTCGCGGTCGGCCCCGGCCGGATCGACGACAAGGGCAACCGCGTCCCGATCGACGTCAAGGTCGGCGAGACGGTCCTCTACTCGAAGTACGGCGGCACCGAGGTCAAGTACGCCGGCGAGGAGTACCTGGTGCTCTCCGCCCGCGACGTCCTCGCGGTCATCGAGAAGTAAGACCTACCGACTGCGCCTGCGCCCTGTTCCGATGACTCTCGGCACAGGGCGCCGGTGCGTGAAGGGACCATAGATGGCGAAGATTCTCAGCTTCTCCGACGACGCCCGCCACCTGCTGGAGCACGGCGTCAACACGCTCGCCGACACGGTCAAGGTCACCCTCGGACCGCGCGGTCGCAATGTCGTCCTCGACAAGAAGTTCGGCGCGCCCACGATCACCAACGACGGCGTCACCATCGCCAAGGAGATCGAGCTCACCGATCCTTACGAGAACCTCGGCGCCCAGCTGGTCAAGGAGGTGGCGACCAAGACCAACGACGTCGCCGGCGACGGGACCACCACGGCCACCGTGCTCGCGCAGGCGCTGGTCCGCGAGGGCCTGCGCAACGTGACCGCGGGTGCCAACCCCATCGCCCTCAAGCGGGGCATGGACCAGGCCGCCGAGGCCGTCTCCAAGGCGCTGCTGGCCAAGGCCGTCGAGGTCGCCGATCACAAGTCGGTCGCCAACGTCGCCACCATCTCGGCCCAGGACGCCACCATCGGCGAGCTGATCGCCGAGGCGATGGACAAGGTCGGCCGCGACGGCGTCATCACCGTCGAGGAGGGCTCCGCGCTCTCCACCGAGCTGGTGGTCACCGAGGGTCTGCAGTTCGACAAGGGCTTCATCTCGCCCAACTTCGTGACCGACGCGGAGGCCCAGGAGGCCGTCCTCGAGGACGCCTACCTGCTCATCACCACGCAGAAGATCTCGAGCGTCGAGGAGCTGCTGCCGCTGCTGGAGAAGGTCCTCCAGACCGGCAAGCCGCTGCTCATCGTGGCCGAGGACGTCGAGGGCCAGGCGCTGAGCACGCTGGTCGTCAACGCCCTGCGCAAGACCTTCAAGGTCGCCGCGATCAAGGCGCCCGGCTTCGGCGATCGCCGCAAGGCGATCCTGCAGGACCTCGCGATCGCGACCGGCGGCGAGCTGATCGCCCCCGAGCTCGGCTACAAGCTCGACCAGGTCACCGTCGACATGCTGGGCACGGCCCGGCGCGTCGTGGTCGACAAGGAGAACACGACCATCGTCGACGGCGGCGGCAAGAAGTCCGACGTCGCCGACCGGGTCGCGCAGATCCGCAAGGAGATCGAGGCCTCGGACTCCGACTGGGACCGCGAGAAGCTGCAGGAGCGGCTGGCCAAGCTCTCCGGCGGCATCGCCGTCATCCAGGCCGGCGCCGCGACCGAGGTCGAGATGAAGGAGCGCAAGCACCGCATCGAGGACGCCATCGCGGCGACCAAGGCCGCGGTCGAGGAGGGCACCGTGCCCGGCGGCGGCGCCGCCCTGGCGCAGTCCGTCTCCGCGCTCGACGGCGACCTCGGCCTGACCGGCGAGGAGGCCATCGGCGTCTCGATCGTGCGCAAGGCGCTCGTCGAGCCGCTGCGGTGGATCGCGCAGAACGCCGGCCACGACGGCTACGTCGTGGTGGGCAAGGTGGCCGAGCTCGGCTGGGGCCACGGCCTCAACGCGGCCACCGACGAATACGTCGACCTCGCCGCCTCCGGCATCATCGACCCGGTCAAGGTGACCCGCAACGCGGTCTCCAACGCCGTCTCGATCGCCGGCCTGCTGCTCACCACGGAGAGTCTCGTGGTGGAGAAGCCGGCCGAGCCGGAGCCCGCCGCGGCCGGTGGGCACAGCCACGGTGGCCACGGCCACCAGCACGGCCCGGGTTTCTGATCCGTCCGGCAACACGGAAGGGGCGCACCGCGACCGCGGTGCGCCCCTTTTCCGATGTGTACGGAAGAATCACGACGGGAAAGAGGAGCGCTCATGATCGTCGTGGTGGAGGGGCCGACCGCCGCCGGCAAGACCACCTGGTGCCGCCGCTACGTCGGCCGGTACGTGGGGGAGTCGCGGGCTGCGACCGGGCTGGAGCCGTCGGACGAGGGGCTGCTCGCGCGGCACATCGTCCGGGAGGGCATCCGGCGCTGGGACGCGGCCCGGGAGCTGGAGCAGCAGGACGGCCTGGCCTTTTGCGACACCGATCCGGTGCGGCTGCACTACGCGTGGGGCATGGCGGCGCTCGGGTTCGCCCCGCGCGCCCGCTTCGACCGCGAGCTGACGGTGACCCGGGAGGCGTTCCGCACCGGGCGGCTCGGGTTCGCGGACGCCGTACTCGTGGCTCTGCCGGACACCGAGACGCTGCAGCGCCGCCGGGACAGTGACGAGGCTCGCACGCCGCGAGCCTTCGCGGAGCACGTGCAGCTGCGGGAGCCGTTGCAGCAGTGGTATGCCGCCCTGGACAGCCTCGACGCGGGCCGGGTCGTCTGGGAGCTGTCGCCCGAGGGCGTGCCGAAGCTGCCCGAGCCGCGCCCCGAGCGCTGCGCCGTCGAACTCCTTAATGACCTCGTAATGGCATTGCCGCCGCTGCGGCGAGGAACATTGATCGTGTGAAGCTTCCCCTCCGGGCCGCCCTGGCCGGCGTCGCCGCTGCCGCCGTGGCGCTCGGCCTCGCCGAGATCGTCGCCGTGTTCACCGGTCCGGACTCCTCGCCGCTCTATGCGGTCGGGGGAGTCGTGGTCGACAACGTGCCGCCGCCGGTCAAGGACTTCGGCATCGCGGTCTTCGGCACCCACGACAAGACCGCACTGATCATCGGTACGGGCGTCCTACTCGCGTTGTACGCGGCGCTCGTGGGCTTCGCGGCGCTGCGGTCGCGGCTGATGGCGTACCTGGGCATCGGGATCTTCGCCGCGATCGGCGTGACGGCCGCCCTCACCCGGCACGACGCGGGGCTCGCGGCGGCCCTGCCCTCCCTCGTGGCGGGCGTGGCCGCCGGGCTCGCGCTGCACATCCTCGTGCCGATCGCCCGGCGCAGCGCGGAGACCGGCTCGGAGGCGAACTTCGACGCCCGGCGGCGCTTCCTCGTCGGCCTCGGCAGTGCCGCGGGCGTCGCCCTGGCCGGCGGGTTCGGCGGCCGGTTCCTCACCAACAGCCGCGCCGTGACCGCGGCCCGCGACGCCGTCGTCCTGCCGCAGCCCTCCGGCCCGGCGCCCGTGGTCCCGCCGGGCGCGCAGGCTCCCGGCGCCACCGCCTATGTGACGCCCAACCGCGAGTTCTATCGCATCGACACCGCGCTCTACCCGCCGCAGATCGACCCGGCCACGTGGCAGCTGCGCATCCACGGCATGGTGCGCAACCCGATCACGCTCACCTGGGCTCAGCTGCTCGAGCGGCCGATGGTGCAGCGCTACGTGACGCTGGCGTGCGTCTCCAACGAGGTCGGTGGTGACCTCATCGGCAACGCACTGTGGCTGGGAACGTCGCTCAAGGACCTGCTCGACGAGGCCGACCCGCTGCCCGGGGCGGACCAGGCGGTCGCCCGGTCGAGGGACGGCTGGACCTGCGGCAGCCCCACCGAGCTGCTGCGCGACGGCCGTGACGCCCTGCTCGCGATCGGGATGAACGGGCAGCCGCTGCCGGTCGAGCACGGCTTCCCGGCCCGGCTCGTGGTGCCGGGGCTCTACGGCTACGTGTCCGCCTGCAAGTGGATCACCGAGATCGAGCTGACGCGGTTCGCCGACTTCGACGCCTACTGGGTGCCGCGGGGCTGGTCGGCGCAGGGTCCGATCAAGACCGAGTCCCGGATCGACACGCCCCGCGAGGGAGCCTCACGGCCGGCGGGCGAGATCGTGGTCGCCGGTGTGGCCTGGGCCCAGCACCGGGGCATCAGCCGGGTCGAGGTACAGGTGGACGATCAGCCGTGGGCCGCGGCGACGCTGGCGCCGGCCATGTCCGACGACACGTGGGTGCAGTGGTCGTACCAGTGGGCCGGGACGGCGGGGGACCACCGGCTGCGCGTGCGCGCCACGGACAAGACGGGACAGGTGCAGACCGAGCAGGAGGCGCCCCCGGCTCCGGACGGCGCGACCGGATGGCACACCGTCTCGTTGTCAGTCGGCTGATCCTTTTCGCCCGCGGTCATCGCTTCGCTGCGCGCCCGATAACGGTCGCGGGGCACATTCGGTAACTGTCAAGAGCGTGACACCGTGTCACGCGAAAGCCGCACTTTCGGTGCGACGACCGGGACAAGTTCGCTCATACGGTGGCTTGCATGTCCACGAACGCGGCCGACGTGCCGCAGAACGAAGCAACGCGGGTCCCTTCCGGGAACCGCGTTGCCAGCTGTGTGGTGATGCCGCGCTCGGGACGTCGTCAGGCCGCCGGTGCTTGCCGTTGCGCCGGCACGGCCGACTTGTGGGGCCGGCCGAGGCGGGCCTCCAGGCGGACGAGGTCGACGCGCCCGTGAGTCCGATCGGCAAGGTCTTCCCAGCCGACCGCGAGCAGCCGCAGCCGCTCCGCCTCGGTCAAACCTCCCCAGACGCCGTACGGTTCACGGACCGCCAGAGCGTGTGCAGCGCACTCCGCCTTGACCGGGCACGCGCCGCACATCGTCTTGGCCTTCGCCTCGCGGCGGTTGCGGGACGACCCGCGCTCGCCGTCGGGGTGGAAGAACTGGGCACTGTCCCGGCCCCGGCAAAGGCCGAGTCGCTGCCAATCCCAAAGGTCGGCGATGGGGCCCGGCAGTCTGCGAACGTTCGACATCAACACCCTCCTCCCGCGCGGCACCGCGGAGTGTTGTCGTGAGGGCCCTGGCTCAGGCCTGCCGCCCATCTACCCCGGCAGGCGCCGGATCACACACGACTTGTCGATGTCTTCGCCGGCCGTATCCCACCGGGCCGACAACCCGTACCGATGTTTCCTATTTTTTCCATCTAAAGCGCGTAATGCTGCGGCCCTCGCGTGATCTCCTCTGAGAGAGAAGGAGGATCACTGTGCGTACCGTCCTCGTGTGCGTCCGTACCCCACTGGCGGCCCAGACCGTCGCGTCCACCGCGGCCCGGCTCGGCATGACCGGTGTCGTGCGGACAGCGGTGAGCGAGACCGAAGCCATGATCCGTCTGGCTGAGCGGCCGGCCGAGGTCGTGCTGGCCGACACCGCCGTGACCCGTCCCGACAGCGTCGGCTTCACCCGGCGCGTGCTCGCCCGCGCCCCGCAGGCGCAGGTCGTCCTCTTCGGCGCGGAAGACCCCCGGGTCGCCGCCGCCACGGTCGCCGCCGGCGCCCGCGGCGTCATCCGCGGTGTCGAGCACGACCTGGTCAGTGTGGTCGCCAAGGCGCTGCTTCTGCTGCTGTTGCCGGTGCGCCCGCAGGGCATGCCGATCAACGGCGCCAACGCCCAGCCGGCCGCGGTCGGCCAGGCCGGGCGCAACAACAACTCGGCCACCGCCCGCGGCCTGCACCGCGACGGCCTGGCCATGGCCGGCACGCCGAACGCGGCGGGCATCCCGGCCGTGCTGCCGAACTCGCCGATGGTGCCGTCCCAGCGCGGCGACGGCCCGGACATCGACCCGGTCACCGGCCGGCCGCTGGCCTGGCCCGGCAACGAGACCCGGGTGGGCGAGGCGGCTCCGGCCGGCCGGCGGCTCACGCTGACCGAGCGCGAGCTGCAGGTGCTGCGGGGGATGGCCGACGGCAAGAGCAACGCGGAGATCGGGCGGGAGCTCTTCGTGTCCGAGGACACGGTGAAGACCCACGCCCGGCGGCTCTTCCGCAAGCTCGGCGCGCGGGACCGGGCGCACGCCGTGGCCGCCGGCTTCCGAGCCGGGCTGGTCGCCTAGCTGTTCTTCGAGCGCGCGAGGACCCGGCGGTTCTCGCGCGCTCGCAGGCCGGCCATCGCGAGGCCTGACGTCACGATCGGCAGCCCCGCCACGAAGGCGACGGCTGCCACCAGCGTGCCCGGGGTCAGGGTCAGCGTGAAGGTGACGCCGGTGGCGAGCTCGGCCCAGGCCTGCGCGAACGGCACGGTGGCGAATGCCGTCAGCAGGACCATGACGCGGTCGAGGACGCGGAGATCTTTCCGGCGCCGGCTCAGCACCGACGTGACCTTGCCGCCGCGCCGGGCGAGCGCCAGCATCGCGACCACGAGCAGGCCGACCATCAAGACCCAGAGCATCCGGACGATCCGGAACTCCTCGACGGGCGTCCGGAGCCCGATCGCCACGGCCTCACCGGCCAGCGCCGTCAGGGCGAGCGCGGCCGCCGACCGGCGCAGGCCGGCGAGCGCGGCCACCACCACGAGCAGCCAGAGTGCCGCCCGGGCGCCGACCTCGATGAGCTGGTCACTCGCGGGTGCGTACGGCGCGGACAGGCCCATCACCAGCCGCCGGAGCGGGACGATGGCCAGGACCAGCGCACCGAGCAACCCCGCCACCGCGGCCGCGTCCCGCCACTCCTGGCCTCGAGCCGCGCGGAGACCCTGGCCCAGGCGCGCGGCGAGCCCGGCGCGGAGCAGGTCGGCGGAGTCGGCCAGGGACGGCCGGCGCCGGCCCGGGCGGGTGCCCGCCATCAGGACGCCGAGCATCTCGTCCTCGTACTCCCGGCGGTATGCGGCCGGATAGGCCATCATCAGCCGCCGGTAGCGCAGCTCGAGCCCGTGGTCGCTCATGCGGGACTCCCGCCGGGCTGCTGCCGGACGCGGAGCCGCGCGTCGGCGAGCGCCGCCTGCTCCCGGAGCCGGGCGGACTCGGCCGCCAGCAGCTTCTCGCCCAGCCCGGTGAGCCGGTAGTAACGGCGCAGCCGCGACTGCACCACCTCTTCGCGCTCGACCTCGACGAGACCCTCGGTCTTGAGCCGGTCCAGGGCGGAGTAGAGAGTGCCGGCGCGCAGCCGCACCCGGCCGCCGGTCATCCGGGCCACGTCCTCGAGGACGGCGTACCCGTGCTGTGGCTCCTCGGCCAGGGCGGTGAGGACGAGGAACGTCGGTTCCCGCATCGGTGCTGTCATGGCCGAGGAATATACCGATGACAGGTATATACGGCCAGAGGGGCGCCGGAAGTCCGGGTCGGAAGTGTGGCGCGGCTTACTCGGTGTCGTCCGAGCCCTCGGTGAGCGTGTCGTGGACGCCGTCGGCGTAGCCCCGGGCATATTCCCACGTCACGTAGTGGTCCGGATCCGGATCGTAGGCGGGCTCGTGCACCCGCGGCCGCCCCGAGGACAGCAGGTGCCGCAGGTTGCCCCGCAGCAGATCCCAGTCGAAGTAGTGCGGCTCGTGACAGTCCTCGCACTCGATGACCAGCCCGCGGATGCCCGTCGGGCTGAGCAGGGCCTGGTAGATCTCCAGGTCGGAGAGGTCCTCGAGGACGTCGCGCCGCTCGGCCTCGGTCAGCGGATCCTGCTCGGCGTCCTCCGTGAGGTCGTCGAGTCCCGCGGCCGGGTCGGTGGGGTCGCCGCTGAACGGGTCGATCGGCTCATCCTGCACGCGTCTACCGTACCCACCGCGCGGCAATGTGTGCTGGCCCGCACGCGCTGTCCGCCCCGTCGGGTGCCGCGCGCGGATAGGTAGGATGGACCACTCCGCCTCTTCTCTAGGGATGATCTGTGGAAACTGACTCCGCTCGCACCGTTCCTCTCGGTCTGACGTTCGACGACGTTCTTCTCCAGCCAGGCGAATCGGACGTGGTGCCGAGCCGGGTCAACACGATCACGCGCATGACGCGCAACGTCGAGCTCACCATCCCGCTGCTGTCCAGCGCGATGGACACGGTCACCGAGGCGCGCATGGCGATCGCCATGGCCCGCCAGGGTGGCATCGGCGTGCTGCACCGCAACCTGTCCCTGGAGGACCAGGCGTCCCAGGTCGACCTGGTCAAGCGGTCCGAGTCCGGCATGATCAACAATCCGGTGACCTGCAGCCCGGACGACACCCTGCGCGAGGTCGACCAGCTCTGCGGGCGCTACCGCATCTCCGGCGTGCCGGTCGTCGACGCCGAGGGCGTGCTGGTGGGCATCGTCACCAACCGCGACATGCGCTTCGTCACCGACCAGTCGGCCAAGGTGCGCGACGTGATGACCAAGGCGCCGCTGATCACCGCCGAGGTCGGGGTCAGCAAGGACGAGGCGCTGGCCCTGCTGCAGCGGCACAAGGTGGAGAAGCTGCCGCTGGTCGACGGCACCGGCCGGCTGCGCGGGCTGATCACGGTCAAGGACTTCACCAAGAGCGAGCAGTACCCCAACGCCGCGAAGGACGCCCAGGGCCGCCTGCGGGTCGCCGCCGCGGTCGGTGTGGGCGACGACTCCTACAAGCGGGCCCGGGCGCTCATCGACGCCGGCGTCGACGTGGTGATCGTCGACACCGCCCACGGCCACCAGCGCGCCGTGCTCGAGATGGTCGCGCGGCTCAAGAAGGACACCACCACCGACATCGTGGGCGGCAACATCGCGACCTACGCGGGCGCCAAGGCCCTCGTCGAGGCGGGCGCCGACGCGGTCAAGGTCGGCGTGGGCCCCGGCGCGATCTGCACCACGCGCATCGTCGCCGGTGTCGGCGTGCCGCAGATCACGGCGGTGATGGAGGCCTCCCGCGCCTGCAAGCCCGCGGGCGTCCCGGTCATCGCGGACGGCGGCATCCAGTACTCCGGCGACATCGCCAAGGCGATCGTGGCCGGCGCCGACAGCGTGATGCTCGGCGGCCTGCTGGCCGGCTCCGAGGAGAGCCCCGGCGACCTCATCTTCATCAACGGCAAGCAGTTCAAGTCCTACCGCGGCATGGGCTCGCTCGGCGCGATGCAGTCCCGCGGCCAGGCCAAGTCCTACTCCAAGGACCGCTACTTCCAGCAGGACGTCACCGAGGACAAGCTGGTCCCCGAAGGCGTCGAGGGACAGGTGCCCTACCGTGGTCCCCTGTCGCGTGTCGCTCACCAGCTCGTCGGTGGCCTGCGCGCGGCGATGGGCTATGTCGGTGCCGAGACGATCCCGGACATGCAGGAGAAGGGACAGCTCATCCGGATCACCGCGGCCGGGCTCAAGGAGAGCCACCCGCACGACATCCAGATGACCGTCGAAGCCCCCAACTACCACTCCCGCTAACTCAAAAGAGGCCTGGAATTATGCGTGACGTAGTGGAGATCGGTCTGGGCAAGACGGCCCAGCGCGGGTACCACCTGGACGACATCGCGATCGTCCCGAGCCGCCGCACCCGCGACGTGGACGACGTGTCCACCGAGTGGAAGGTGGACGCGTACCCGTTCAAGATTCCCTGCGTCGCGCATCCCTCGGACGCGACCATGAGCCCGAAGTCGGCGATCGCCCTGGGCCGCCTCGGCGGCCTGGGCGTGCTCAACGCCGAGGGGCTGTGGACCCGCTACGAGGACCCGACGAAGATCCTCGAGGAGCTGGCCTCGCTCGACGAGGAGGCCGACGCCACCAAGCGGCTGCAGGAGGTCTACGCCGAGCCGATCCGCCCGGAGCTCATCGCCGAGCGGGTCCGCGAGATGCGCGCCGGCGGCGTCACTGTCGCCGTGCGGGTCTCGCCGCAGCACACGCTCGCGCTGGCCCCGGTCATCCTGGACGCGGGCGTCGACCTGCTGGTGATCCAGGGCACGCTGGTCAGCGCCGAGCACGTGTCGACGACCGACGAGCCGCTCAACCTCAAGGAGTTCATCGCCGACCTCGACCTGCCGGTCATCGTGGGCGGGTGCACGGACTACAAGACCGCACTGCACCTCATGCGTACGGGCGCCGCGGGCGTGATCGTGGGCGTCGGCGCCGACGAGTGGTCGACCACCGACACGGTCCTCGGCATCCGGGTCCCCATGGCCACCGCGATCGCCGACGCGGCCGCCGCCCGGCGGGACTACCTCGACGAGACCGGCGGCCGTTACGTGCACCTGATCGCGGACGGCGGCATCTCGACGTCCGGTGACATCGCCAAGGCCATCGGCTGCGGCGCCGACGCCGTCATGCTCGGTGAGCCGCTGTCCCTGGCCGAGGGCGCCCCGGCCGGCGGGGCCTGGTGGCACTCGGCGGCCAGCCACCCGCAGCTGCCGCGCGGCGGGTTCTGCATCGCCGGCGAGCCGGACGGATCGCTGGAGGAGCTTCTCTACGGTCCCGCCGACCGGCCCGACGGGCAGCTCAACCTCTTCGGCGGCCTGCGGCGCGCGATGGCCAAGTGCGGCTACCGGGACGTCAAGGAGTTCCAGAAGGTCGCGCTCGTCCTCGACAAGTGACCTTGCGTCCGCCTTTCGCCCCGGCGCCGTAAAGTCTCGACGCCGGGGGTCGCCTGCCGCGCGGCGCCCGGGCAGTCGCCTCACGCGCGGCGTCGCGGTCGGCGACCAGGGCCGGGCCGTCGCATGCGGCGCGGCATGGCAGTCGGCGACCGGGCCGTCGCATGCGGCGCGGCGTCGCGGTCGGCGGCCGGGCCCGGGGCTGTCGCGTGCTGCGGAGCGCCGGTGCCTTTGAGGGGAGCGGGGACACAGATGCGGGTGCGGATCGCGGCGGCGACGGTCGTTGCCTTGCTGCTGGGCGGTTGCTCGGCGGACGGCGACGACCCGGCGCCCGCCGTGCTGAGCCCCAGCGCGAGCCCGTCCGTGGCGCCCAGTTTCGCGCCGGGCGCGGCGGGGGCCGGGGATCCGTACTTCCCGACGTACGGCAACGGTGGTTACGACGTGGCCGGGTACGACCTGGCGCTGCGGTTCGATCCGGGAAGTGGGCGCCTCGACGGGACGGCCACGATCACCGCCACGGCGACGCAGGATCTGTCCCGGCTCAATCTTGACCTGGCCACGCTGACGGCGAGCAAGGTGACCGTCGACGGCCGGGCGGCGACCAGCCGGGCCGAGCGGAACGAGCTGGTGATCACGCCCGCGGCCGGGATTGCCCGCGGGGCCGCGTTCACGATCGTGGTGGCGTACGGGGGAATTCCTCAGCCCTTGGAGAACGAGACCCTGGGCGTGGGCGGCTGGCAGCGGACCAAGGACGGCGCTTTCGCGCTCGGGCAGCCGGAGTCGGCGAGCAGCTGGTTCCCCGTCAATGATCATCCGTCCGACAAGGCGACGTGGAAGCTCGCGATGACCGTGCCCGACGGCGTCGAGGCGATCAGCAACGGCGTGCCGGGGGAGCGGACGACCGCGGGCGGCTGGACCACCTGGCGCTGGGCGGAGGCCGACCCGATGGCCAGCTACCTCGCCACTGTCGTGATCGGACAGTACCGGGTGACGACCACCACCCACGCGGGCAAGCCGATGGTCGTCGCGTTGCCGGAGTCACTGCCCGCGACCGGCCCCGCCGCGAAGTCCCTGGCGCTGACCGGGGAGATCGCCGACTTCCTGGCCACCCAGTTCGGGCCCTACCCCTTCGACGCGTACGGCGGGGTGGTGATCGACGACACGAAGGTCGGCTACGCGCTGGAGACCCAGTCCCGCCCGGTCTACGGCAACGTCTTCTTCACCAGTGGCACCAACGCATCAGTGGTGGCGCACGAGCTGGCCCATCAGTGGTACGGCGACAGCGTGGCCCTCGAACGGTGGCAGGACATCTGGCTCAACGAGGGCTTCGCCACGTACGCGGAATGGTTGTGGGCCGAGCACGAGGGTGAGCGGACCACCGACCAGGCGTTCGACGCGGCCTACCAGGGTTTCGACTGGCGGGTGCCGACCGGTGATCCCGGCGCCGACCAGCTCTTCGGCGAAGCCGTCTATCAGCGGGGGGCGATGGTGGTGCACGCGCTGCGCCGCACGATCGGCGACGAGGCGTTCGCCGGGCTGCTGAAGTCGTGGGCGGCGGACCACAAGGACGGCAACGCGACGACCGACGAGTTCATCGCAGCCGCCCAAAAGGCCTCAGGCCAGGACCTTTCCGGCTTCTTCCGGGAGTGGCTCCGCACGAAGGCTCAACCAAAACACCCCTGACTCGCGTCTTATCTGCGTGAGAGGTGTGGTGGTGGCCGCTGTTGTCCTGGCGCTGGCTGGTTGCTCAGCCGGCGACACCCCGCATGCGGCTGCCCCGGCCGCCCCCGCCACCGGCCCGGTTGTCGGATCGGCCGGCCTCGGCGACGGCGCCTTCCCCGCCCTGGGCAACGGCGGATACGACGTCCGCAAGTACGCGCTGAAGCTCCGCGTCGACCCCGCCGGTCGCCGCCTCTCGGGCACGGCCACGATCACCGCGACCGCCACCGAACCGCTGAAAAGCTTCTTCCTCGACCTCAGCCGGCTGCGCGTGAGCAGCGTCACCGTCAACGGTCACCCCGCCGCCCACGCCGTCGTCGGCGCCAAGCTGGCCGTGACTCCGCGAGCCGCGCTGGCCCCGGACCAGGCCTTCACGATGGTCGTACGCTACGGCGGCTTCCTGACGGCGGGCGACGGCTCGGTCACCGAACCCGGGCGCCTCCCGGCCCGCAACCCGCTCGGCGGCCTGTACGCCCCGACCGCCCCGGGCTCGGCCAGCTCCTGGTTCCCGGCGAACGACCACCCGTCCGACAAGGCGGCGTTCACGGTGGAGATGTCCGTACCGAAAGGGCTGGCCGCCATCAGCAACGGCGTGCCGGGCCAGCGCTCCACCACGGCGAACCGGACCACGTGGCGCTGGGCCGAGCCCGGCCCGATGGCCCCCTCGGCCGCCTTCTTCCTGGTCGGCCCGTACAAGGTGAGCACCACGAAACACGCCGGCAAGCCCGTCGTCGTGGCCGTCCCCGCCCGCTCCGCCCACCAGGCCACCCTCGACCGCACCACCAAGATCGCCGACTGGCTGTCCCGGCGCTTCGGCCCGTACCCGTTCAGCTCCTACGGCGCCGTGGTGGTGCCGGGCGCCCTGACCACCCGCGGCCTCCAGGCCCAGTCCCGCCCGGCCTTCTCCGCCGCCGCCCTCGACTCCGCCACCGGCCCGGCCGAGCTCGCCGAGGGCCTGGCCGGCCAGTGGTTCGGCGCCTCGGTCACCCCGCGCACCTGGGAAGACGCCTGGCTGAGCACAAGCTTCGCCCGCTACGCCCGCTGGATGTGGACCGAACACGACGGCGGCGCCACCGTCGAGGCCGAGGTGAGCCAGCGCTACGAAACCTTCCCGTGGCAGGCCTTCCCGGCCTACGCCCCCGGCCACGCCGACGCCCTCGACTCCGACATGGCCGCGGACCGGGGCGCCATGACGCTCCACGCCCTGCGCCGCCGGATAGGGGACACGGCCTTCTTCGGTCTCCTGCGCTCATGGACCGCCAGCCACGCCACGGCGACAGCCACGACGGCCGAGTTCGTCGCCGCCGCGGAACGGGCGTCGGGGCAGGAGCTGGGCCGCTTCTTCGACGTGTGGCTGACCGGGCCGTACCGCCCGACCTACTGACGGCCACACCGCTTCGGCCCGCTCCTGCGGACTCGTCCGCATCAACCGGGACGTGCCGATGAGCGGTTGCCCAGCTCCACCTGCTGCCGACTTCGGTGCCCCCGCGGTCGTCTCGTGCGCCGGCCGTACGGGCGCTGCTCGGACCGGGTTGCTACTTGTTGATCAGCTTGGGGTGCTGGGCGAGGTAGGGGGCGGGACGGTCGGCGGCGACGGCTTTGAGGAAGGCTCGGGCTTCGGGGTCGAGTTGCTCGCCGATGTAGCCGCCGTTGCTGAAGACCGAGCGGCCCGGAAGGTCGACGAGGGTGAGGGCTTCGGGGGTGAGGTCGCGGAGGGCGTACGCGTACTCGAGGGGTGTCCTGTCCCCGGAGAGCAGGACCGAGTCGCCGAGCGCGGTGATCACTTGCTGGAGTTGGGCGGGGTCGGTGGCGAGGCCGGCGCCGGTGGCCCGGGCCAGGAGGGCGCGGACGAGCTGGCGCTGGTGTCGTTGCCGGTCGTAGTCGCCGTTGGGCAGACCGTAGCGTTGGCGGGCGTAGTCGATGGCCTGCCAGCCGACGAGTGTGCGGGTGCCGGGCAGGTAGGTGGCCTGTGGGCCCGTGTAGTCGCCGCCGCCCGGGACCAGGGTGCGGTTGGTGCCGTCCGGTCGCTTGTGGATGGAGGTCACCTTGCGGTCGATGGTGAGCGTCACACCGCCGAGGGCGTCGGTGAGCTTGCTGAGGCCGCCGAAGGTGAGCACGGCACCCGCGTCGAACTTCTTGATTCCCGTGTACGCGGAGATCGTGCGCGCCAGGAGCTCGTACCCCTTGGTGGTGTCGGGTTTGTCGGTGCCGGGCACCTTGGCGCCGTTGCTCATCGCTTCGGTGAGTTTGTGGCGACCGAAGCCGGGGACGTCGACGCGCAGGTCGCGGGGCAGCGAGTAGAGGTAGCCGCTGCGCAGGCCGGGCTCGACGTGGAGCAGCATGATCGCGTCGGAGTGCGGCTGCCAGTCGGGGATGGTGACCCGGGTGTCGACGCCGATCAGCAGCAGGTCGAGCGGGCCGGTGATGTCCGCGCCGGGCGAGGGCGGCGGCGGGGCCGGGCTGGCGGACGGTGACGGCGGCGGGGATGATGCTGCGAGGGGCGGCTCGGGGTGATTCCCGCCCCGCAGCGACCAGGCGACGCCCGCGCCGGTGAGCAGCAGCACGACGACGGCCGCGGCCGCTGTCCACAGTATCGGCCTGGTCCGCATGCTGGAACAGTAGGCGATCAAGCGACCCAGGTCGACGGCTTGCTTTCCCGGAGGATGGAACGGTGCCGTATTAACGTGAAAACCCCTCTACGCTGACCGCCACGACCCGCCCGGTGGGCGGGCCGGACACGGGAGGCACGAGCTTTGAACAAGCGCATCGCCCGGCGTGCGATCGCCGGCGCGTTGTCCCTGGGTGTCGTGGCGGCCGGTGCGGTCGCGGCGCAGCCCGGGGCGTCCGCGGACGAGACGAAGGTCCGGCTGGTCGTCGGGCTTCAGGACGGGGTGGACTCGTCCGCCGCCGTCAAGGCGGCCACCGCCTTCGGTGGCAAGGCGACGGACCTCGTCGCCCAGGCGCGCGAGGCGATGGCCTCGCTGAACGCCCGCACGCTCGAGGTGCCCGCCTCGAAGCAGTCGGTGGTCGCCGCCGCGCTGCGCGCGCAGCCGGGCGTCAAGTACGTCGAGGTGGACCGGCAGGGTGCGCACACCCAGGCGATCCAGCCGAACGACCCTTACTACGTCTCGGGCGACCAGCCCGAGATCGACCAGGCCCGGCTGCCCGCCGCGTGGGAGAGCACCACGGGGTCGTCGTCCGTCAAGGTGGCGGTCCTCGACACGGGCGTCAACCGCTTCGGGGACATCGCCAACGCGGTGGCCGGCGGCTTCAACTACGTCAGCAACACCGGCAACTACGCCGACGACAACGGGCACGGCACCGCGGTCTCGACGCTGATCGCCGGGCGGGGCAACGACGGCGCGGGCATGGCCGGCTCCTGCTGGCAGTGCACGATCATTCCGGTCAAGGTGCTCAACTCCGCCGGCGACGGCTACTGGAGTGACATCGCCAAGGGCATCACCTACGCGACGAACGTCGGCGCCAGCGTCATCAACATGTCGCTCGGCGGGCCGGGCGGGGCGAAGGTGCTGCAGGACGCCATCGCCTACGCGAACTCCCGCGGTGTGCTGGTCGTCGCCTCGGCCGGCAACAACGGCAACTGGGACTACGGCATCTCTCCCACCGAGAAGATGTACCCGGCGGCCTACGCGGACGTGCTCGGCGTCGGCGCCACCGGCTACGGCACGGACGGCCGGGCGTACTACTCGAGCTACAACAAGTCGGGCGACTCCTGGGTCGACATCGCCGCGCCCGGCGACGACTGGATCCCGGTCTACAACCCGTCGAAGAAGACCTACACGTACGGCCTCCGCAGCGGCACGTCGTTCGCGGCGCCGATGGTCTCCGGCGCGGCCGCGCTGGTGAAGGCGAAGCACCCGAAGTACAACGGCTGGTCGCTCCTGCGCTCGATCATCGCGTCGGGCCGCACGATTCCGGCCAACGGCTGGACGAAGTTCGGTCTGCTCGACGTGGCCAAGGCGCTGACGATCACGACCGACGGCACCGCGCCGAAGGTCACCGTCACCTCGCCCGGCCAGGGCGCCCGGGTGCACGGGAGCGTCACGTTGAAGACCAGCACCAGTGACAACTGGTCCGGTGTGCGTTACGTCGACTTCTACGTCGACGGCAAGTACAAGGCCCGGGACTACACCGCGCCGTTCCAGTGGGCCTACAACACCAAGACCCACGCCAACGGCCGGGCGGACTACAGCGTCCGGGCGTACGACAAGGCCGGCAACGTGGCTGTCGCCAACCGGTACCTGACGGTCGACAACATCGCGCCGACCGTGTGGATCCAGAGCGGCCCGGCCAACAACGCCAAGGTCAAGGGCACTGTCACGCTGAAGATCGGCGCGTACGACACGCAGACCGGCATCCAGCGGGTCGACCTGCTGATCAACGGCAAGGTCAAGAAGACCGACAAGACGAACCCCTACAGCGTCAGCTTCGCGGCCTCCGCGCAGCCGAAGACGTTCAAGGTGCAGATCAAGGCGGTCGACAACGCGGGCAACGTGAAGACGACCGCGGTGCGGACGTACAAGCGCTGATCCCTCGGCACTGACGACGCAGCCCCGGGCCACGCGCCCGGGGCTGTTTCGCTGTGAAGGCAACCTGTTTGCAACCGGCCGGGTCCGACAGTCACGCCGGTCACTGCCGACGCTGGGTCCATGATCGTGCGCGTCGTGACCACTGCCCTGCTCGCCGGCGGCTTCGGCCTGGCCGGCACCCCGGCCGCCCAGGCGGCACCGGAACCGGTGTCGCTGGTCGTCGGGCTCAAGAGCGGCGGCGCGCGTACGGTGGTCGCCGGTCTGGACCGCGAGGTCGACGTGCTCGGCAGCACCGCGCTGACCGGTGCCGTCAGCGTCGAGGTGCCGGCCGGCGAGGCGAGCGAGGCCGCCGCGGCGCTGCGGGCCGACCCCGCCGTCGCGTACGTCGAACCGGATCACGTGGCCCGCATGGCGGTGATCACCCCGAAGGACCCGTACTACGGCAGTCAGTGGGGAGTCACGAAGACCGGCGTCAACCAGGCGTGGGAGACGACGCGCGGCAGCAGCGGCACGGTCGTCGCCGTGGTCGACACCGGCGTGAGCGCGACCCCGGACCTGGCCGGTCGCCTCCTGCCCGGCCACGACTTCGTCAACAACGACGACGACGCGTCCGACGACCAGGGCCACGGCACGATGGCCGCCGGAGTCATCGCGGCCGCGGGCAACAACACGACGGGTGTCGCCGGCATCTGCTGGACCTGCCGCATCCTGCCGGTGAAGGTGCTCGGCGCGGACGGCTTCGGCGACTACAGCGCGATCGCGGAGGGCATCCGCTGGGCCGCCGACCACGGCGCCGACATCATCAACCTGTCGCTGGGCGGCGGCTCGGCGAGCCAGCTGTTCACGGACGCGGTGAACTACGCCACGGACAAGGGCGCCCTGGTGATCGCCGCGGCCGGCAACGACGGCGTCGGCACGCCGCACTACCCGGCGGCGGTTCCGGCGGCGCTGGCCGTGGCCGGCTCCGATCCCGGTGACAAGCGGTACAGCTGGTCCAACTACGGCAGCAGCTGGGTGGACATCGCCGCCCCCGGCTGCAACCCCGCGCAGACCAGGACCGGTGCTGTGGGCCAGTTCTGCGGCACGTCCTCGGCAACGCCGTTCGTGTCCGGGGTCGCGGCGCTGCTCGAGTCGACCAGCCCCACGCCGAGCGCGGCAGCCGTCCGAGCCGCGCTGACCTCGACCGCCGACGCGCTCCCGGGCAGCTGGGCCGGCGCGGGCCGGATCGACGCGGCCGCCGCGCTGGACATCGCCCGATCCATGCCGCTCACCACCGATGTGACCCGGCCCACGGCCTCCTTCCTCAGCCCGTCGGGCAACGCGCTGGTCCGGGGCACGGCGTCGATCACCGCGCGGGCCACCGACAATGTCTCTGTGACGAAGGTCGAGCTGCTCGCCAACGGCAAGGTCGTCGCCGTCGACCGGGCCGCGCCCTATGCGTTCTCGTGGCGTACCACCGGCTTCTCCGGCACTGTCGCCCTGACCCTGCGGACCACCGACCGCGGCGGCAACGTGACGACCACCACGCGTCGCGTCCGCGTCGACAACCGGGCTCCGGCGGTCCGGGTCACCAGCGGCCCGGCCTCGGGCACCCGCCACGTCACGAAGACCCGTGTCGTCGGGGCGGCGGCCAGCGACGCCAGCGGCATCCGGACCATGGACCTGCTGATCAACGGCAAGATCGTGCAGCGGTACGCGGGAACCAGCCGCTCGTTCGCCGTACAGACGTGGAAGTTCGGGTCGTCTCTGACCGTCCGCATCCGGGCCTATGACAAAGCGGGCAACGTCTCACTGACGCCCGCCCGAAAGTGGTACCGGTAAACTTGCCGGCCATGAGGGAGCGGAGCGACCGAATCATGAAACTCAGCGCATTTGTGCCTCGCGGCGCCGGCGAGCGAAGCGAGGCGGTGGCGTGAGCACACCGCGCCCTGTTCTGGTCGTCGATTTCGGCGCCCAATATGCCCAGCTGATCGCCCGCCGGGTCCGGGAGGCGCGGGTCTACTCCGAGATCGTCCCGCACTCGATGCCGGTCGCCGAGATGCTCGCCAAGAACCCGGCCGCCATCATCCTGTCCGGCGGACCGTCCAGTGTGTACGAGCCGGGCGCCCCCATCCTCGACCCGGCGCTCTTCGCCAACGAGGTGCCGGTCTTCGGCATCTGCTACGGCTTCCAGGCGATGGCGCAGGCGCTCGGCGGCACGGTGGCACACACCGGTTCCCGGGAGTACGGCCGGACGCTGCTCGCCCCGGCCACCGACGCCGGCACGCTGCTCCGCGAGCTCCCCGCCGACCTGCCCGTCTGGATGTCGCACGGTGACTCGGTCGCCGAGCCGCCCGCCGGCTTCACGGTCACCGCGTCTTCCCCGGGCGCGCCCGTCGCCGCCTTCGAGGACCTGGCCACGCGCCGGGCCGGCGTGCAGTTCCACCCCGAGGTGGCGCACACGCAGCAGGGGCAGGAGATGCTTCAGCGCTTCCTGTACGACATCGCGGGCATCGAGCCCACCTGGACGCCCTCGAACATCATCGACGACCAGGTCGCCGCGATCCGGGCGCAGGTCGGCGACAAGCAGGTCATGTGCGGGCTCTCCGGCGGCGTCGACTCGGCGGTCGCGGCGGCGCTCGTGCACAAGGCGGTCGGCGACCAGCTGACGTGCGTCTTCGTCGACCACGGGCTGCTGCGCGCGGGCGAGGCCGAGCAGGTCGAGAAGGACTACGTCGCGGCCACCGGCATCCGCCTCAAGGTCGTCGACGCGTCCGACGTCTTCCTCGGGCACCTGGCCGGCGTCACCGACCCGGAGCAGAAGCGCAAGATCATCGGTCGCGAGTTCATCCGCACCTTCGAGGGCGCGGCCCGCGAGCTCGACGCCGAGCGCAACATCGAGTTCCTGGTCCAGGGCACGCTCTACCCGGACGTGGTCGAGTCCGGCGGCGGCACCGGCACGGCCAACATCAAGTCGCACCACAACGTCGGCGGCCTGCCCGACGACCTGCAGTTCGCGCTGATCGAGCCGCTGCGCACCCTCTTCAAGGACGAGGTGCGGGCGCTGGGCGCCGAGCTGGGCCTGCCCGAGGAGATGGTGCAGCGGCACCCGTTCCCGGGCCCCGGCCTGGCCATCCGCATCATCGGCGCGGTCGACCGCGAGCGGCTCGACATCCTGCGCGCCGCCGACCTGATCGCGCGCGAGGAGCTCACCGCGTCGGGGCTGGACCGCGACGTGTGGCAGTTCCCGGTCGTGCTGCTGGCGGACGTGCGCAGCGTGGGGGTGCAGGGCGACGGCCGGACGTACGGGCACCCGGTCGTCCTGCGGCCCGTCTCGTCCGAGGACGCGATGACCGCCGACTGGTCGCGGCTGCCCTACGACCTGATCGCCAAGATCTCCAACCGGATCACCAACGAGGTCCGCGAGATCAACCGGGTCGTCCTCGACGTCACGAGCAAGCCGCCGGGCACCATCGAGTGGGAGTGACCCGGTAAATCAGGGTCGTCTCCGGGCGGTCACCGAGGTTCTCGGGGCCGCCCGGGGCGCAACCTGGAGACATGACTACTTCTCCTGGTTCTGGTGCTCCCGGCGTCGCTCCCTACCGGCAGTTGCGGCGGCCGCTCGACGATCGGATCGTGGCCGGGGTGTGCAGTGCCGTCGGCCGCTACTTCGGGATCGATCCCGTGCTGGTGCGGGTCGGGTTTGCGGTGGTTGCCGTGGTGACGTGGGGCGTGGCGCTGGTCGCGTACCCGGTGATGTGGTTCCTGATTCCCGAGGAGACCGCGGCGCCGGCGCCGGCGTGGCGGGATCCGGCCGATCCGGGGTGGGGGCAGCCCTACTCGCCGGGGGCCGGGCCCGCGGGCTTCACGACCCCCTCGGACGTGACCCCGCCCGCCGCGCCCGCCGCCGCGCCTCCCGCGCCTCCCGCGCCCGACGCCGCGCCTCCCGCGCCCGCCGCCGCGCCGCCCGCCGCGCCTGCCGCGCCCGCCGCGGCGCCTCCCGCGCCTGCTGCCGCGCCGACGTCGCCCGCGGCTCCGGGCAGTGGCTCCGCGCAGCAGTGATCCTCGATGACGGCGGCGATCTGTCCCCTTTGGGCAGTCGCCGCCGAGGGTGATCTTGGCCTGATTCGGGGGGTTTGCTGTGTGTTACATACCGCCTGCGCTCAGTGCGAAGATGCGCCCTGAACTGCGGTTACTTTCCGTTGTCGCCCTGTCAGGAATCCGACAGACGTTTCCCGGAGTTAACATAAACCGGGCAAGATGCCGCCCGTGACCCCCGCGTTGGAGCCGCTCCGCAGGATTGCGGCATATGCAGTCGCGACCGACCCGCACGGCCGCGTTCTTCTGGTCCGGGCATCGACCAGCTCCGGCACGCCCGGCGTATGGTCCCTGCCCGGTGGTGCCGTCGACCACGGCGAGGACCCGAACCACACCGTCGTCCGCGAGACCGCCGCCGAGACGGGCCTGTCCGTCACGGTGACCGGCCTGCGCGACGTGCTGGCCGACATGAGATCGGTGCCGCACCGTGGCGTCACCATCCACACCGACCGCCTGATCTATGAGGTGTCCGTCCGTGGCGGCACTCTCGTCGACCGCGTCGGCCAGCCCACCGACATGGTCCGCTGGCACACCCTCGAGGAGGCCGCCGAGCTGCGCCTGCGCCCGTTCACGGCGGCCGCGCTGGGGCTGCCCTCGGCCGCGGACCTGCGGCCCGAGGAGGCGCCCGACTTCCCGTCGTTCTACGCCTATCCGGGCCCGGACGGGCTGCACCGGTCGCAGCGCTTCGCCGCCTACGCGATCGCGACCGACCCGCACGACCGCCTCCTGCTCACCCGGATCGCCCCCGGCTACCCCGGCGAGGGCCGCTGGCATCTGCCCGGCGGCGGCACCGACTACGGCGAGCAGCCCGGCACGGCGCTCATCCGCGAGCTCGTCGAGGAAACCGGCCAGGCGGGCCGGCTCATCGAGCTCCTGGGCGTGGCCAGCCACCGGGACGCCGCCTCGCTCGGCCCCGAGGGCTACCCGATCGACTGGCACGGCGTCCGGGCCTTCTACCGGGTGGTCGTCGACGCGCCGACCGAGGTGGTCATCCACGACGTCGGCGGCTCGACCTCGGAGGCGTGCTGGATGGCGCTCGACGACGTGCGCAAGTTCGGCGACGACGAGGTCACGGAGGTCACGGCCGAGGCGCTCAAGGCGGCCGGGCTCAGCTGACCCCTACTCTCGTACGGGTGAAGAGCAGACGGATCGGGGCGTACGGACTCTGCCGGGATGAATCCGGCAGGGTCCTGCTCGCCCACAACTCGGCATTGTCGGCCTTCCCGGGCCAGTGGACCCTGCCCGGCGGCGGCGTGGAGCAGGGCGAGGACCCCGATGACACGGTGGTGCGCGAGTTCGCCGAGGAGACTGGGCTCGTCGTGCGCATCACCGGCCTCCACGCGGTGACCGCCGACGTCTTCCGGCTCCCCGGCACCGGCACGTGGGAGCACACCGACCGGATCATCTACGCCGTCGAGGTCGTCGGCGGGTCGCTGCGGGACGAAGTGGCGGGCACGACCGACCGGGTGACCTGGGTCACGGTCAGTGATGATCTCCCGCTCATGCCGTTCACTGCGGGTGTTCTCGGGCGATCGGTCACTCCGTCCGACGTTCCGGACAACCCGGACGAGCCACCCGTACGGGGGAATCAGCGCTTCGGTGCGTACGGTCTCGTCACCGACCCCCAGGACCGGGTGCTGCTCACGCGGATCGCGCCCGGATATCCCGGCGCGGGGCTGTGGCACCTGCCCGGCGGCGGCACCGACCACGGGGAGCTGCCCGAGGCGGCACTGGCTCGCGAGCTCCTCGAGGAGACCGGTCAGCGCGGCCGGGTGACACGGCTCCTGGCGACTTCCCATCGGTACGATCCGGCGGCGCTCGGCCCGGAGGGCGTACCCGTGGACTGGCACGTCGTCCGCGTGCTGTTCAGGGTGATTGTCGACCGGCCCACCCCGCCCGTCGTCGTCGAGGCGGCCGGCGGTTCCACCGCGGCGGTGGGGTGGTTCGGGGCCGCGGAGGCCGGGGCGCTGCCGCTGACGGACATCACCGCGCGGGCGCTCGGGTGGCTCGCGGACGAAAAGGCTCAACGGTGATCGGCCTCGGCACGACCGGTTAGACTCGTCACAGGGCCAGGCAGTGAACGCGCCTCCTCGCCCGGCACGGAGGATGAAAACTCCACAAAACGCCGTTGCACATGACGGCCGGTCGGCATCTCGCCAAGAAGAGTCCGGCTGTGCGATTGTGTAACCCGCCCGAATCACGGTCCGTAGGCGTACGGGCGAAGTGAGCACCACCCCGCAGGCTTTCAGCCGGGCGGGAGACCGACCCCAAGATGGAGGAGCACGTGCCGAGAACCCCTTGGCGCCGGCGTCGTACGACGGATAGTCCCCGTCCCGCCGGACGTCGTTGGGCAGGCCGGCTGCGCCGCGGCGGAAGTCTCGCCCGGCAGGCCCTGCTGGTGCGGGTGGGCCGCCGACCCGGTGATCTCACCGGGCGGGCCGCCACGGCCACCCGGGCCGAGGTGATCCACGTCGGGACCGATCTTGTCCCGTTCGCCGGCCGCGGCCACTCGACCGTCGCTCCCGCCAGCCACGGCCCCGCCACGATGGCGCAGCCGCCGGCGGCCGATCTCACGGCCGACGGGGCCCTGCTGCCGGGTGAGCAGACGGTCCGCCGGCGCGTCAGCTTCGCCTTGGTGAACGCCTGCACCCTGGCCAGCATCGGCCTGGGCCTGCTGGCCATCTTCCTGTCGATGAACGGCGAGCCGCGCATCGCCGCCGCCTGCCTGGTCGCCTGCGTCGCCTTCGACGGCCTCGACGGGGCCCTGGCCCGCCGCCTGGGCGTCTCGAGCCCGTTCGGCGCCCAGATGGACTCCATGGCCGACATGTGCTCGTTCGGCCTGGCCGCGCCCGTGGTGGTCTATGCCTCCCTGGCCGGCACCGTCCCCACCGCCGCCGCCGTGATCGCCTGCGGCCTGGTCGCCGGGTGCGCCGCCATCCGCCTGGCCCGCTTCAACGTCTCGCCCAAGGACGGCAAGTTCTTCTCCGGCGTGCCCACCACGTGGGTCGCCGCGGTCCTCGCCGTCACGGTGCTGATCGGCCTGCCGATCCCGGGGCCGGCGCTGCTCGGCGGCGTCGCGCTGCTCGCGTTCGCCATGGTCTCGAGCTTCCCCTACGTGAAGCTGGCCCGGCTGTTCCGCCTGCCGCCGTGGGTGCTGGTGCTGCCGGTCGTCGGTGCGCTCGTCGACCCGCGGGTGACCTTCATCCTGGCGGTCGCCGCCTATCTGTTCAGCGGCCCGGTGCTCTGGCTCCGCGCCAAGCGCTGATCCGGCAGGCGCGCGCCGCGCGAACAGCCGCGAGCGATCCGCCGATCCGCCGACGCTGAAGGGGCCGTCCCACGAGGGACGGCCCCTTTGTCATGCGTCTTCGTCGTGCGCCGGGGGTTGCTCCGGTGCCACGCGCCGGAGCGATCAGCTGTCTTACGGGCGAGGGTCAGCTCCAGCGGGCGATGACCGAGCTGCCGCCGATCACCCGGTCGCCCACGCCGACGACGGCCGCGGCCCGGTCCGCCGGCAGGTAGACGTCGGTCCGCGAGCCGAAGCGGATGAGCCCCATCCGCTCGCCCTTGGCGACGAGCGCACCGACGGGCGCCCGCTGCACGATCCGCCGGGCGATCAGCCCGGTCCGCTGGGCCACGACGACCCGGCCGTGATCGGTGTCGAGCACCGTGTAGGCGGCGACATTGTGCTCGGCGGCGGCGGTCATCGCGTTGGCGTAGCCGCCGTCGATCACGAAATAGTCGGCGACGCGGCCGGCCACGGGCACCCGGTTGACGTGGACGTCGAGCACCGACAGGAAGACGGCGATCCGCAGGAACTCGCCCTCGCCGAGCCGCGGGTCGGTCACGTGCTCGACGGAGAGGACCTTGCCGTCGCTGGCGGCCACCACGGCGTCGGCCTCGGTGGGCACGTCACGCTCGGGGTCGCGGAAAAAGGCGGCCACCGGGGCGGCGGCGAGCGCGGGCACCAGCCACAGCTTCGACTTCGGCCGGGCCGCCCGGGCGACCGCGGCGAGCCCGAGCGCGATGCCCGCGGCCGCGACGCCGTTGGAGTCGAGGTGCATCGACCGGGTGACCGGGACGCTCGACGGACGCCAGGCCGGCGCCAGCGTCGCGGCGATCGCCGGGTCGGCCGGCGAGAAGCGGAGCTTGTGGATGCGCAGCGGGGGCTGGTTGCGCAGGACGAGGTCGGAGCCGACCCCGAAGAGCGCGCTCTGGCGGAAGAGCTCCGCCGCCGCGCCGCCCGTACGCCCCGGGGCCGCCGGCGTCGCGACGGTGACCACCGCGCCGTCCCGCAGGTGCTTGCTCACCGCGTCGAGCGCGGCGCGCGCCTCCTCGGCCGTGCCGGTCAGCGGCTCGCCGAGGATGACGACGTCCGCCGGCTCGGCCTCCTCGAGCGAGTCGACGACCCGCACCCGGTCGGCGATCCAGCTGCCCAGCCCGGCGATGTGGTCGCGCAGCAGGTCGGCGGTGCTCCGCTCGCCCGTGACCAGCGTCAGCGAGTCACCCGGCAGGAGCGCCTCGACCGCCGCCTCCATCACGGCGGACGCGTGGTCGGCGCCGATCACCAGGGCCGTCGCCGGGGCGTTGTGCCGGGCGAACTCGGCGGCGAGGCTGCGGGCGGCACGGGGGCCGACGCCGGTCACGGGCGCGGTGGAGACGGTGGGAAACGGCGTCATGGCAAGAGAGCATATTGCGCGATCGCTGAGTGTTTCCTGCAGGATGGCCGTTCAGTCCCGCCGGCGCTCCGGGTCGGGGAGATCGACCTTGTCGTCCATCAGCTCGCGCACGATCTCCGCGTGCATCCCGGGCGGGAGGTCCTCGCCGGGCACCTCCACCGTGGCCTCGGCCGGCACGGGCGCCGGCTCCTCGGTGCGCCGCCCGGACCGGATCGCCCCGAGCAGGCCGGCCGCCCCGAAGGCGATGAGGCCGCCGGCGACGAGCCAGCCCGCCGCGGGCAGCCGTACGGTCAGGACCTGGGTGACCGCCCACCAGAGCGCGACCAGCAGGAAGATCAGCCCGAAGCTGAGCGAGACGCCGTCCGTGCGGTGCGGTTTCATCGGATGACCTCCACGTTGCCGGCGTCCATGTCGATGGTCAGGCGCAGGGTGCCCCCGCCGCGGCCGTCCGCGCCGAGATCGGTGATCTCCCGGCTGCCCAGGCTGCCGCCGTCGTAGGACTCCCCGAAGACGGCGGCCCGGCCGTCGTCCAGCGCCACGGTCACGGACGTGTCGACGCTGTCGGGCAGCAGCACCCGCACCTGGCCGACCCGCATGGCCACGGTCACGGCCTGATCCTGACCGGTGAAGTCCAGCGCACGGAAGTCAATGGTGGCGTTGCCGAGGGTGAAGTCGTAGCGGTCGGCGACGGCGGCGAGCGTCTGCGGCCGGTAGTTGCTGTTGGCGACGTGCCCGCCGAAGCGCTCCACGCCCGTGGAGACGGCCAGGCCGAAGGTCGCCAGCAGCGCCAGGAAGATGAGGCCCCGGGCCCGGCCCAGCCAGGCGCCCACGATCAGACCGGCGGCGAGGGTGGCCAGGGCGGCCGCGAAGTAGCCGGACACGGGCACGCTCGCCCCGGCCGAGTCGGCGAGGGCCAGGACCCCCATGACGACGATCAGCCCGAAGAACGTGATGCGGCCGAGCTTGGAGCGCTGCTTGGGCGGCTTGGGGGCGCGCGGGGCGGCCGGGGTCGGCGGAGGCGGGGGCGCCGGGGGTGCGTACGGGGGAATGCCGGCGCCCTGGGCGAACGGGCCGTGCGGCGCGAACGGCGGCCTGTACCCACCCGGCGGCGGGGGTGTGAACTTCGGCGCGGCGAACGGAACAGTGGGCGGCTCCTCGGCCGCGGCGGCCGACGATGGCGCGGCGGCCGACGATGGCGCGGTCGACGATGGCGCGGCGGACGATGGCGCGGCGGACGATGGCGCGGCCGACGATGGCGCGGCGGCCGGGGGTGGCGTGGCGGCCGGGGGTGGCGTGGCTTCAGCCGGGGCCGGCGGGGGAGGGGCGAAGGGCGATTTTCCGCTGCGCTTGAGCACGAGCGCGGCGCAGACGAGGACCGCCGCGGCCAGCAGCGTCGCCCGGAACCCGTCCTGGACGATGAACGCGAAGGTCAGCGCCGCCCCGGCGCCCAGCAGCACCACGGACAGCGGCTTCATCGCCGACTTGCCCCGCCCGAGCAGCGCCTCCAGCGGCGAGGCGGTGTCGCCCTCGGCCGGGATCAGCAGCCAGCCGAGCAGATAGACGAGCACGCCGACGCCGCCGAAGAAGCCCAGGACGGCGAGCAGCACCCGCCACAGCACCGGGTCGGTGTTCGTGGCCCGGCCGATGGCGCCGGAGACGCCGGCGATGTAACGGCCGCTGGTGGGGCGGATCAGCTTCTCGCGGGACCAGACCGGTCCGTCGGTGCCGGCGCCGGCGCCGAACCACGGCGGCGGGTTCCCCGGCGGTGGTGGCGGGGGCGGGGTGCCGCCCGGGGGCGGCGGGGCAGCTTCGTCGGTCATGCCCTCGATACTGGCCGCCCCGGCACCCGGCGCGCCTCCGGAGCCGACCCTGACCCCACCCTGAGATCCCGGGGGCCCCGGCCTCGGGGTGTTTCCCCGTAGCCCCGGGCCCGCGGACGTGTGACGATCGGACCAGCCCACTTTCGTGCGACCCAGGGAGCAATGATCACCGCCGCCGCCGCATCCCCGCCGCCGCGCCGTCTCTACCGGCCGCGCGACCATCGCATGATCGCGGGAGTCGCGTCCGGGATCGCGCGGCACCTCGGGCTGCCCGTGACCGCGGTGCGGATCGCCCTCGTGGTGCTGCTCGGCTTCAACGGTCTCGGCCTGCTGCTCTACGCCGTCTTCTGGGCCGTGCTGCCCCAGCAGTTGCCCGACGGCACCGAGCAGCCCCGCCGTGACGTGGCCCTGCTGCTGCCCTTCGGCGCGATCGCCCTGGGCGTGCTGCTCCTGCAGAACCTGCTCTTCGGCGACAAGGGCGTGGCGAACACGCTCGGCTGGCTGGTCGCGGTGATCGCGCTCGGCGCCGGCGTCATCTGGCACCAGTCGGACCCGGCCCGCCGCGAGCAGTGGGTCGGCACCGCGCACACGCCCTGGCTCGCCGCGGTCGTGGCCGAGAGCGACCGCCGGTCCTTCCTCTTCCGCTTCATCGGCGGCGGCGTGCTGGTCGCGGTCGGGGTCATCGGCGTGCTGGCCGTCTACGCGCCCGCCGACAACCTGGCCGCGGTGCTCAACGGCGTGATCTTCGCGCTGGTCGGCCTGCTCGGCGTCGGCGTGGTCGTGGCGCCGCTGCTGTGGCGCACCTTCGGGCAGCTGCGCAGCGAGCGCGAGGGGCGCATCCGCGAGCAGGAGCGGGCCGAGGTCGCCGCCATGATCCACGACCAGGTGCTGCACACGCTCGCGCTGATCCAGCGCAACTCGGCCGACATCAAAGAGGTCCAGCGGCTGGCCCGCGGGCAGGAGCGGTCGCTGCGCAACTGGCTCTACAAGCCCGCCGCCTCGCCCACCGAGCGGTTCGGGGCGGCGCTGGAGGAGGCCGCGGCCGAGGTCGAGGACACGTACGCGATCTCGGTCGAGACCGTCGTCGTCGGCGACACGCAGTGCGACGAGCGGGTCGCCGCCCTGGTGGCCGCCGCGCGGGAGGCTCTCGTCAACGCGGCCCGGCACGCCGGTGTGCAGACCGTGTCGCTCTACGCCGAGGTCGAGGACGACGAGCTGAGCGTGTTCGTCCGGGACCGGGGCGCCGGCTTCGACCCGGCGGCCGTGGCGGACACCCGGCACGGCGTGCGCGGGTCGATCATCGGGCGGATGCGGCGCCACGGCGGCAAGGCCGTGATCCGCAGCGCCCCCGGGGAGGGCACCGAGGTGCGCCTCACCCTCCCCGCCTCGCGTGACGGCGTGACCGCCGGAAAGGAGAACGCACGATGACCGCAGAGACCCTCACCGTCTTCCTGGTGGACGACCACGCGATGTTCCGGGCCGGGGTGCGCGCCGAGCTGGGAGCGCACGTCGAGGTGGTGGGCGAGGCGAGCACCGTCGCCGAGGCGGTGACCCGGATCGCGGCCACCGAGCCCGACGTGGTGCTGCTCGACGTGCACATGCCTGACGGGGGCGGCCGGGCGGTGCTGGAGGCGATGCGGCGGACCCATCCGCACGTACGCTTCCTCGCCCTGTCCGTCTCCGACGCGGCCGAGGACGTCATCGGGCTGATCCGGGCCGGCGCCCGCGGCTACGTGACCAAGACGATCTCGCCCGACGAGCTCGCCGCCGCGATCCGGCGGGTGGCCGACGGCGACGCGGTTTTCAGCCCGCGGCTGGCCGGGTTCGTGCTCGACGCGTTCGCCGCCCGGCCCGACGTGCCGGTCGCCGATCCGGAGCTGGACCAGCTGACCAACCGGGAGCGGGAGGTGCTGCGGCTGCTCGCGCGCGGCTACGCGTACAAGGAGATCGCCAAGGAGCTCTTCATCTCCATCAAGACGGTGGAGACCCACGTGTCGAACGTGCTCCGGAAGCTGCAGATGTCCAACCGCTACGAGCTGTCACGATGGGCCGCCGACCGCCGCCTTGTGTAGGGCAGACGCAACCGCACCAACCGACCGGTCAGGCATTTTCGTCGTTTGGCGGGCGAAAATGGACATCACGGCGAGAAATGTTTCACACGAGTGACACATTCCGTAAAGCCGCTGGTCAGCGCCCTGCAGCTGACCGAAAGTACGAGGTCATCGGGGCTCCCGGGCCATATCGGCCTAATATCGGGTTGATAACGGCGCCGTCGGGTGCCAGTGCCGCTGTGTAAGGGTTGCTCCTACTCACACACACCCCTCGTGAGCGCCCCTGAAGGAGTTACTCCCATGCTTGGGAATCGCCCATGGAAGATGGCGGTCGGCGCGACCGCCATCGCCTTGTTGGCTGCCGGTTGTTCTGGTGGAGGGTCGGAGGACAGCGACTCCGAAGCCAACAGCGTCATTATCGGCATCGCCGAGCCGCAGCACCTGATCCCGTCGAACACGACCGAGACGGGTGGTGCGCAGGTCCTCAACGCCCTGTTCACCCCGCTGGTCGACTTCGACGAGCAGAGCAAGCCGGTCGAGGTCGCCGCCGAGTCGATCACCTCGGACGACAACAAGGTCTGGACCGTCAAGCTGAAGTCGGGCTACACCTTCCACAACGGTGAGCCGGTCACCTCGGACAGCTACATCAACGCCTGGAACTACGGCGCCTACGGCCCCAACGGCCAGGGCGCGTCGTACTTCTACGAGCGCATCGACGGCTACGCCGACCTGCAGTCGAAGGACCCCGACGGCGAGGACGGCCCGCAGAAGGCGCCCGAGCCCAAGGCCAAGACGCTGACCGGTCTCAAGAAGGTCGACGACACGACCTTCACCGTGACCCTGTCCGCGCCGTTCGCCGGCTGGGAGTCCGTCATGGGCTACACGGCGTTCCTCCCGCTGCCCAACGCCGCCTTCTCGGCCCCCGGCGTCATCGCCGACGGCTTCGAGGACACGATCGTCGGCAACGGCCCCTTCAAGATCAAGGGCACGTGGGAGCACGACCAGCAGATCGTGGTCGAGAAGTACGCCGACTTCAAGGGCACCGCGGCCAAGGTCGACGGGGTCAACTTCAAGATCTACCAGGACCCGAAGGCCGAGTACGCCGACCTCGTCGCCGGCAACCTCGACGTCCAGGGCACCATCCCGATCGAGTCGCTGGCCTCGGCCCCGACCGACCTCGGTGACCGCTTCCAGAAGAGCCCGAGCTCGTCGTTCGCGTTCGTCGGCTTCCCGCTCTTCCAGAACGAGTACAAGGACGTCAACGTCCGCCGGGCCCTCTCGATGGCGGTCAACCGCCAGGAGATGACCGACCAGATCTTCCTGGGCTCGCAGACCCCGGCCACGGGCTTCGTGTCCCCGGCCGTCGCCGGCTACCGCCCCGACACCTGCGGCGCGAACTGCGAGTACAACGCCGCCGAGGCCAAGAAGCTCTGGGACGCGGCGACCACCAAGCCGCAGACCATCAAGATCGCCTACAACGCCGACGGTAACCACAAGGCGTGGGTCGACGCGATGTGCAACCAGATCAAGGCCTCGCTGGGCGTCGAGTGCGCCGGTGCGCCGGAGCCCAAGTTCGCCGACCTGCTCAACAAGGTCGAGAAGAAGGAGCCGGTCGGCCTCATCCGTCTCGGCTGGGTCATGGACTACCCGCTGATGGAGAACTACCTCGGCCCGCTGTACGGTACCGGTGGTTCCTCGAACTACTACGGTTACAGCAACCCGACGTTCGACAACCTGGTCAAGGAGGGCTCCGCCGCCGCCACGACCGAGGAGGCCATTGCCAAGTGGCAGCAGGCCGAGGACATCCTCGCCAAGGACATGCCGGTCATCCCGCTGCGGTACGGCCAGAACGTCTACGGCTTCTCCGAGAAGGTCAAGAACGTGAAGGTCGACACCTTCACCAAGGTCGACGTGACCACGATCGAGCTGGCCAGCTAGATCTGATCCGTTAGTGCAGTAGTGGCGCCACGGGTTCTGTGAAACCGTGGCGCCACCGCTGTGTGTTCCCCCACTACAGCCGCCTCGCCCACGACGCTCGGCGGCGCATCTTCCGCGGAAGAGGCTTATCCGTATGTTCCGCTACATCGTGCGGCGCTTACTCCAGATGGTCCTGACGTTCTTCGGGGCCACATTCCTGGTGTTCGCACTGACGTTCGCCAACCAGGACGACCCCATCCAGGCGTTGGCGGGCGAGCGCCCCATCACCGAGAACCTCCGGCAGACGCTCATGGAGCGTTACCACCTCGACGAGCCCTTCCTCGTCCAGTACTGGTACTACATGAAGGGTCTGCTCACCGGCGACTTCGGCACGTCGCTGACGGGCCGCAAGATCATCGACATGATGGAGACGGCCTGGCCGATCACCATCAAGCTGGGCCTGATGGCCATCATCATCGCCGCGACCATCGCGGTCACCGCCGGCGTGATCTCCGGCATCCGCCGCGGCAGCATCTTCGACAACGCGACGCTGGTCGTCACGCTGATCATCCTGTCGCTGCCCATCGTGGTGCTCGCGCCGCTGGCCCAGCTGGTCTTCGGCATCCAGCTCAAGTGGTTCCCGCCCACGGCCACCGTGAACGCGAGCCTCTTCGACCTCTTGCTACCCGCCCTGGTCCTGGGCAGCCTGGTGATCGCGACCGAGTTGCGCGTCACCCGCTCGGCGGTCGCCGAGAACCTGCGCTCGGACTACGTTCGCACGGCGCGGGCGAAAGGTCTGTCCCGCAAGCGGGTGATCGGGGTGCACGTGCTCCGCAACTCGCTGATCCCCGTGGTCACCCTCATCGGCGTCGACATCGGTGGCCTCATGTCGGGTGCGATCGTGACGGAACGAATCTTCAACGTGCCCGGCGTAGGCTTCAACCTCGCGCGCGGAATCGGCACGGAGGACGGCCCGCTGGTGGTCGGTTTCGTCAGCATCCTGGTCATCATCTTCCTGGTCGTCAATCTTCTGGTCGACCTGCTGTACGCCGCCCTCGACCCGAGGATTCGCTATGAGTGACATCAACGCAGTGACCAGCGCGGCGGGTCCCAGCACCCAGCCGCAGATGGAGCCGAAGCACGCCGGCCGGGGCAAGAAGGACAAGCCCCGCAGCCTCGCCGCCGACGCCTGGGCCGACCTGCGCCGCAACAAGATCTTCTGGGTCTCGTCGATCCTGGTCCTGATCATCCTGGCCATGGCGCTCTTCCCGACGCTGTTCACCTCGGCCGACCCGCGTGACTGCGTCCTGTCCCGCCAGCACGCCGGCGCCTCGGGCTCGGCCCTGTTCGGTTACGACTTCCAGGGCTGCGACGTCTACGCCAAGACGATCTACGGCGCCCGCAACTCGATCGAGGTCGGCGTCGTCGCCACGCTGCTGTCCGGCGTCATCGGGCTGATCTTCGGCCTCTCGACCGGCTACTTCGGCGGCTGGGTCGACGCGGTGCTGTCCCGCTTCATCGACATCATCCTGGGCGTGCCGTTCCTGCTCGGCGCCATCGTCCTGGCCAAGCGCTTCGCGCAGGACCCGGAGAGCAACGGCGTGCTCGCCGTGACCGTCACCCTGGGCATCCTCGGCTGGACCACGGCGGCCCGCATCATGCGCTCCTCGGTGATCACCGCCAAGAACCAGGACTACGTGGCGGCCGCCCGGATGCTCGGCGCCGGCCCGGGCCGGTTGATGCTCAAGCACATCCTCCCGAACTCCATCGCGCCGTTCATCGTCGTGCTGACGATCCTGCTGGGCACCAACATCGCCAGCGAGGCGACGCTGTCGTTCCTCGGCGTCGGGCTCAAGGGCGACGCGATCAGCTGGGGCATCAGCATCGCGGAGGCGGGCGCCAACGCCCGTACGGCACCGGAGCCCCTGGTGTGGCCCTCGGTGTTCCTCGCGGTGACGGTGCTCGCGTTCATCATGCTGGGCGACGCGGTGCGCGACGCCTTCGACCCGAAGCTGCGGTGATCTGACATGACCGACATCAAGGCGGACATCGACGTCCTGCGCGGCATCGACCCGAACGCCCCGCTGCTCGAGGTCAACGACCTGCACGTCGAGTTCCGGACCCGCGACGGCATCGCCCGCGCGGTCAACGGGGCCAACTTCAACCTGGCCCCCGGCGAGACCCTGGCGATCCTGGGGGAGTCCGGCTGCGGCAAGTCCGTGACCGCGCAGGCGATCATGGGCATCCTCGACAGCCCGCCCGGCTACATCACCCAGGGCGAGGTCAAGTACCGCGGCGTCGACCTGCTCAAGCTGCCCGAGAAGCAGCGGCGCTCGGTCCGCGCGAACCACATCGCGATGATCTTCCAGGACGCGCTCTCCGCGCTGAACCCGGTCTTCACGGTCGGGTTCCAGCTCAGCGAGCTGTTCCGGGTGCATCGGGGCATGTCGCGCGCCGACGCCAAGAAGCGCTCGATCGAGCTGCTCGACCAGGTCAAGATCCCGGCCGCGCGGACCCGGGTCAGCGACTACCCGCACCAGTTCTCGGGCGGCATGCGCCAGCGCGTCATGATCGCCATGGCGCTGGCGCTCGACCCCGACGTGCTGATCGCCGACGAGCCCACCACGGCGCTCGACGTGACGGTGCAGGCGCAGATCATGGGCCTGCTCGCGGAGCTCCAGCAGCAGCGCAACATGGGCCTCATCCTGATCACCCACGACATGGGCGTGGTCGCGGACGTGGCGGACCGGATCTCCGTCATGTACGCCGGCAAGGTGGTCGAGGAGGCGGGCGTCTACGACATCTACTCGCGCCCCGCGCACCCGTACGCGAAGGCTCTGCTGGAGTCGATCCCGCGCCTCGACATGAAGGGCCAGCAGCTCAACGTCATCCGCGGCCTGCCGCCGGCGCTGACCGCTGTGCCGAAGGGCTGCGCGTTCAACCCGCGCTGCGCCTTCGCCCAGGACGTGTGCCGGCAGGACCCGCCGCCACCGCAGTACATCGTCGCACCCGGCCGGACCGCTCGGTGCCACTTCTGGAGGGATGTGGTCGGCGATGAGTGAGCTTGCGAACGAATCAATGACTCAGTGTGTCACGGCGGAGGCAATGGCATGAGTGACCGCACTGAGGTGGTGCTCGAGACCAAGAAGCTGGTCAAGCACTTCCCGATCACGCAGGGCATCGTCTTCAAGAGCAAGGTCGGCGCCGTGCAGGCCGTCGACGGCGTGGACATCCAGCTGCGCCGGGGCGAGACCCTCGGCGTGGTCGGCGAGTCCGGTTGTGGCAAGTCGACCCTCGCCAAGCTGCTCGTGGGCCTCGAAAAGCCGACGTCGGGCGCGATCAACGTCCGCGGCGAGGACATGACCAAGCTCAAGGGCACCGCCCTGCGCCGCGCCCGCCGCAACATCCAGATGGTGCTGCAGGACCCCTACACGTCGCTCAACCCGCGCATGACGGTCGGCGACATCATCGGGGAGCCCTTCGAGATCCACCCCGAGGTCGTGCCGCGCAAGGGCCGCGACAAGGCGGTGCAGGACCTGCTCGACACGGTCGGCCTCAACCCCGACCACGTCAACCGCTACCCGCACCAGTTCTCCGGCGGCCAGCGCCAGCGCATCGGCATCGCCCGGGCGCTCGCCCTCAAGCCCGAGATCATCGTCTGCGACGAGCCGGTGTCCGCGCTCGACGTGTCGATCCAGGCGCAGGTCATCAACCTGCTGGAGGCCCTGCAGGACGAGTTCGGCCTCTCGTACATCTTCATCGCCCACGACCTGTCCGTGGTCCGCCACATCGCGGACCGCGTCGCCGTCATGTACCTCGGCCGCGTGGTCGAGACGGGCAACGACCAGGAGATCTACGAGAACCCGACGCACCCCTACACGCAGGCCCTCCTGTCCGCCGTCCCGGTCCCGGACCCGACCCTGCGCGGCCACCGCGACCAGATCGTCCTGGAGGGCGACGTGCCGTCGCCGGCCAATCCGCCGTCGGGCTGCCGCTTCCGCACCCGCTGCTGGAAGGCCCAGTCCATCTGCGCCGAGCAGGACCCGGTGCTGAGCATCCGCGAGCGGTCGCCGCACGCGAGCGCGTGCCACTTCGCCGAGCCGCGGGATGTGGTGCACGCTCTCTGAGCGGGCTTACGCGAGGGGGTCCGTCCGGGTTGGTCCGGGCGGGCCCCCTTCGGCGTTCGGCGGGCGCGACTCCGCTCGTGCGGGGTGGCGCCGGATCAGAGGGGTGGCGCCGGATCAGAGGGGTTGCGCCGGATCAGAGGGGGCCGCGGCCGGCGCGGAGCAGCAGCAGGGCGACCTGGGTGCCGTCGGGGCCGAGGGCCTCGCGGAAGCGCTCGACGATCTCGCGCTCGCGGGAGAGCACGAGGCGGGTGCCGCCCGAGGCCATCCGGGTGCGGCCGACCTGCTGGGAGAGGCGTGATCGCTCCTGCCACAGGTCGATGATCGCCTGATCGATCTCGTCGATGCGCTCGCGAATGCCCGTGATCTGCTCGACGGCCAGCGGCTGCTCGGTGCCGGTGTCCTGCGGCGTGGCCCGCGCGGCGGTGTCATGGGGTGTGGCACGCGCGGCGTCATGCGGCGCTGCGGCGTCGGCGGGCGTGATGCGCGGGGCGGCGTCGCCGGGCTGCTGCGGGGTGCCGGCGGGCTCGTTGATCAGGTCTGCGGTCATGGCGTGCTCCTCGGGTGCTGGTGCCCCGGTCGCCCCGGCCCGGGCAGCATCAAGCCCCGGGCGCGGAAGCCCGGGGCTCGATGGTGGCCTGTCGTTCAGACGCGTCCCATGGTCGCCGGACTCCCGGTGCCATAGGCAAAAAATCGCGTCTGCTGGATCACGGTGCCGAGTATGCCCCCGCCCCCGGCCGCCTCGCAAGGAAACGGCCGAACCGTGGGACGCGGTCAGCCCAGCCGGGTGATCCGGTCGGCGGGGCCCGGGGCGACCGGCCGGCCCGCGCCGAGATAGCCGACCAGGGCGTCGATGTCGAAGCCGGGAGCCGTGGTGCGGTCGGTGCCCAGGGTCAGGTTCGAGAAGCCGTCACCGCCGTTGGCGAGGAAGTCGTTGGTGGTCACGCGGTACGTGGCGGCCGGGTCGACCGGCGTACCGTCGATGGTGATGTTGGTGATCTTGGAGCCGGCCGCGGCGGCGCTGTTCCAGGTGTAGGTGAGGCTCGCCGAGACCTGGAGGATGCGCTGCGTGGTCTGGCCGCCGAAGCCCGCGAACTGCTGCTCGAGCACGTCCTTGAGCTGGGCGCCGGTGAAGGTCTGCGTCACCACGAGGTTGTTGAACGGCTGGACCGTGAAGGCTTCGCCATAGGTGACCTGGCCGTTCGGCTCGCCGCCGGCGGAGGCCTCGGCGTCGAAGTCGGCCCGGATGCCACCGGGGTTCATGAGCGCGATCCGGGCGCCGGCGGACGCTGTCCAGGCCAGCTGCGCGTCGGCGATCACGTCACCCAGCGGGGACTCGCCGTTGGCGCCGGCCGTACGCACGATGTCGCCCGTGATCGAGCCCACGACGCGGTTGGCGATGGGCGCGACGGCCGTACGATATTTGTCCGCGACCTTCTTCGCCTTGGCGTCCACGGTGTCCGGGTTCTTGAGGAAGACGCCCGCCGCGTCCTTGAGCCAGCCGCCGTTGCCGTCGGAGACGCCGTTCTCGACGACGACGTTGCGCGCAGTGATCGAGGCGAACTTCTTGGTGCGCCGGTCGAGCGTGTAGTCGATGTCACTGATCAGCTGGCCGTTGGTGCCGGCGCTGGTGACCACGGACGTGCCCGCCGAGTTGGGCAGCGTGCACGAGTAGAAGCGGTGCGTGTGGCCCGAGGCCACGACACCGAACTCGGGGTTGAGCCCCTTGACGATGTCGACGATCGGGCCGGAGAAGTTGGCGCAGTCGGAGACGCCGGGCACGGTGGCGTTCTGCTGACCGCCCTCGTGGACGAGCAGCACCTGCGCCTTGACCCCGAACGCCTTGAGGACCTTGCTCCACTTGTTCGCCGTCGCGACCTCGTCGGCGAAGCGCACGTTCTGAATGCCGGCGGGGTTGACGATGCCGGCCGTACCCTCCAGGGTCAGCCCCACGAAACCGACCGGCACGCCGCCGACCAGCTTGATGTCGATGGGCGGCAGGATCGGCAGGCCGGTCTTCTTGTCGATGGTGTTGGCGGCGAGATAGGCGAACTTGGCGCCCTTGAAGCCGTCGCCGTCCTGGCAGCCGTCGGTGGGGTGACATCCGCCACGCTGCATCCGGATCAGCTCGCCGACGCCCTCGTCGAACTCGTGGTTGCCGACCGAGGAGACCTGCAGCCCGATCTCGTTCATGAGCTCGATCGTCGGTTCGTCGTGGAAGGCGGCACTGACCAGCGGCGTCGCGCCGATCAGATCACCCGCGCCGACGGTCACGGTCGTGCGTCCCTCGCGCGCGGCCTCATTGCGGAGCTTTTTCAGGTACGTCGCCAGGTACTCCACGCCACCGGCGGGAGTCCCGTTGACCGTGGCGCCCGAGCCGGCCGGCGGGTCGATGGCGCCGTGGAAGTCGTTGTAGCTCAGGAACTGGCCTTTGACGGTCGCGCCGCCCGTGGAGTATGTGACAGTCGCGGTGGGATATTCGGGTGCCGCCTGCGCCTGCTCAGGGCGCGCCATCGGCAGCGCCGCGACGACGGCCACGGCGAGCGCCGGAGCGAAGAGACGTTTCTCCATGTCTCGATAGCCTGGGGCATGACGGGCGTCGGCGCCACCACTTGCGCGTGAAGGATTGTCGGACCCCGGGCATAGACTTGGCGCGCGATGAAAGCTTCCCCGGAAAACACCCAGCCTCTGTTTGCCGTGCCCGCCGTGCAGCCGCAGGCGCCCCGGCGGCCGGCGCCCCGGCGCGCCGATCCCGAAGCGCTGCTCAGCGGTCTCAACGGGCCCCAGCGCGACGCCGTCACCCATGCCGGCTCGCCGCTGCTGATCGTGGCGGGCGCGGGCTCCGGCAAGACCCGGGTGCTGACCCATCGCATCGCCTATCTGCTGGCCCAGCGCGACGTGCACCCCGGCGAGATCATCGCGATCACCTTCACCAACAAGGCCGCCGGCGAGATGAAGGAGCGCGTCGCCGAGCTGGTCGGCCCGCGCGCCCGGCTGATGTGGGTGTCGACCTTCCACTCGGCCTGCGTCCGCATCCTGCGCGCCGAGCACGAGCACGCCGGGCTCAAGAGCACCTTCTCGATCTACGACGCGGACGACTCGCGGCGGCTCATGCAGATGGTGGCCCGCGAGCTCGACCTCGACCCCAAGCGCTACACCGCGCGCGGCCTCGCGGCCCAGGTCTCCAACCTGAAAAATGAGCTGGTCGACCCGGCCGACTACAAGGAGCAGGCGAAAGGGCCCAACGAGCGGGCCGTCGCCGAGGCCTACGAGCTCTATCAGCGCCGGCTGCTCGAGGCGCACGCGCTCGACTTCGACGACATCATCATGGCGACGGTGCACCTCTTCCAGTCGCACCCGCACGTCGCCGAGGCCTACCGGCGCCGCTTCCGCCACGTGCTCGTCGACGAATACCAGGACACCAACCACGCCCAATACACGCTCGTACGCGAGCTGGTCGGCACCGACCCGGAGGCGGAGGTGCCCCCGGCCGAGCTCTGCGTGGTCGGCGACGCGGACCAGTCGATCTATGCCTTCCGGGGCGCGACCATCCGCAACATCCTCGAGTTCGAGCGCGACTATCCGGACGCGCGCACGATCCTGCTCGAGCAGAATTATCGCTCCACCCAGACGATCCTGACCGCGGCCAACGCCGTGATCGACCGCAACACCTCCCGCAAGCCCAAGCGGCTCTGGAGCGACCAGGGCGCGGGCGAGCAGATCGTCGGCTACGTCGCGGACACGGAGCACGCCGAGGCCGACTGGGTCGCCCGCGAGATCGACCGCCTGACCGACAACCATGACGTACGCCCGGGTGACGTCGCCGTGTTCTACCGCACCAACGCGCAGTCCCGCGTCTTCGAGGAAGTGTTCATCCGCGTCGGCCTGCCCTACAAGGTCGTCGGTGGCGTCCGGTTCTACGAGCGCAAGGAGGTCCGCGACGCGCTGGGCTACCTGCGCGCCGTGGTCAACGACGACGACACCGTCGGCATCCGCCGCGTCCTCAACACGCCCAAGCGCGGCATCGGCGACCGCGCCGAGGCGTGCATCGAGGCGCTGTCGTCCCGCGACCGCGTCTCCTTCGGCCAAGCCCTGCGCCGCGCCAAGGACGCCCCCGGCATCTCCACCCGCGCGGTCAACAGCATCGGCGACTTCGTGCAGCTCCTCGACGACCTGCGCGACCTGGCCGCGACCGCCCCGCCCGAGGAGGTGCTGGAGGCTGTCCTGCAGCGCTCCGGCCTGCTCTCCGAGCTGGAGGAGAGCCTCGACCCCCAGGACCAGGGCCGCGTGGAAAACCTGCGCGAGCTCGTGAGCGTCGCCCGCGAGTACACCGAGCGCGTCGAGGGGCAGGCTGCGGAGGACGACCCCGAGGCGCCGGCCGCGACCCTGGCCGGCTTCCTCGAGCAGGTCGCCCTCGTCGCCGACGCCGACCAGATCCCCAGCGACGACCCCGACCACCAGGGCGTCGTCACCCTCATGACGCTGCACACGGCGAAGGGCCTGGAGTTCCCGGTCGTCTTCCTGACCGGGCTCGAGGACGGCGTCTTCCCGCACATGCGCGCCCTCGGCGACAACACCGAGCTGGAGGAGGAGCGCCGCCTGGCCTACGTGGGCATTACCCGCGCCCGCCAGCGCCTCTATCTGTCCCGGGCGGTGACGCGGTCGGCGTGGGGCCAGCCGCAGTACAACCCGCCGTCCCGCTTCACCGACGAGCTGCCCACCGAGCTGATCCGCTGGGAACGGACGGCCGGCTCCTACACGTCCTGGTCCGGCTCCGGCGGTGGCGTCGGCGGCCGGGGCGGCGACCGTGACTGGGGCCGGGGCGGCGGCTTCGCGGGCGGCACCCCCAAGGCCCAGCGCCTGGCCGAGCGGCTCGGCGTCGACGCCAGCAAGCTCACGACCGCCAGCGAGATGAAGCAGGCCCCGAAGGTGTCCGCCGGCGACCGGGTCAACCATCAGCGCTACGGCCTCGGCCGCGTCGTGACGGTCGAGGGACAGGGGCCGGGGGCCCGCGCCCAGATCGACTTCGGCGACCAGGTGATGTGGCTCGTCCTCCGGCACGCTCCGATCGAAAAGCTGTAGCCGGTCAGCTCGCGGCGGGCGTCGTGCAGCCGGGGACGTCGATGCCGTGGTCGTGCAGCCAGGCGGTGGGCTCGATCGGGTTCTTGTAGGCGCCCTGGTGCACCTCGAAGTGCAGGTGCGGCCCGGTCGAGTGCCCGGTGGAGCCCTCCTCGCCCAGCTTGTCGCCCGCCGCCACGTGCTGGCCGGCCTGCGCGGTGATGGCGGACATGTGGGCGTAGTGCGTGAGGTACCCGTTGCCGTGGTCCACGAGCACCGCGTTGCCGTAGCCGTTCTCCACGCCCGCCGACACGACGACGCCCGCTCCCACCGAGACGATCGGCGTGCCGGACGCGGCGGCGAGGTCGACGCCGGCGTGCAGGCGGCCCCAGCGCTCGCCGAAGCAGGAGGTCACGCTGCCGGCGGGCATCGGGTTGACCCATTCGGGGAGCGGGCGCTCCTTGCGCCGCTGGGGCACGAAGTCGTCGCCGAGCTCGATCCCGCCGACCGGCACCACACCGGCGACCCCGTTGACCGGCGCGATGTCGGCGCCGACGATCCCGCCGGCTGCGGAGACAGAGCCGGCTGCGGAGACAGAGCCGGCCGCGGAGACAGAGCCGGCCAGGGCGCTGCTGGAGGAGCTGCCGGGCGTGGCGGGGGCGGCTGCGGCGAGGGCGGCGGTGAGGAAGGGGTCGGCCGTGGCGCTGGTCAGGGGCGTGGTCTCGACGCGGGGAGCGGCTCCGGCGGGGGAGCCGTGGCCGTCGGGGGCCGAGACGCCGGCCACGCCGATGCCGGCCACGACGGCGGCGGCCACGGCATAGCGGCCCTTGTCGGCGAGGGGTTCGCGGGGGGCTCGGTGGCTGTGCAGTGCGACGGTTCTGCGGTGGCGGCCGCCGCCGGCCGCGTGCCGGGGAACTCGGTGCTGCACGATGACGCGGCCCTCCAGGCTCGATGACGGTCCGACATCTTGCTTGTCGGCACGCGGAGACTGGATCTTGAGCCGGAGCGCCACACTGCTACCGCCGCGGTTGCCGCTCGGTAGCGGCGCCGGGCGGCAGAAAGCGAGGAGCAGCGTCGGCGCGGGGAAGGGCGAGTCGGAGAGCGGCGACCGACCCCGGAGGGTCAAGGTGGGGCGGGAAAGCGGCCGACGCCGGAAAAGGCGGGAGGAGACCGGGGAAGTGCGGCCCGGCTCAGGAAGCCGCCAGCGCCCCGTACACGCTTTCGATCTTGAGCTTGATGTCGACGCCGTGCTGGCGGAGGAACGGCACCGGGTCGATCGGCTTGTCGTCGACGTAGACGCCGACGTGGAGGTGCGTGCCGTAGGAGTAGCCCGTGTTGCCGACCTGGCCGAGGACCTGACCGGCCTTGACCTTGTCGCCGACGTTGACCGAGACGCGGCGGGAGTGCGCGTAGATGATCTGGGTGTGCTCGTCGACCTGGACGGTCACGCTGTAGCCGAAGCCGCCGTTGTAACCGGACTGGATCACGGTGCCGGCGTGGATGGCCTTGTAGGGCGTGCCCTCGGCGGCGGCGAGGTCGATGCCGGCGTGCAGCTTGCCGAAGCGGAAGCCGAACGGGGAGGTGAAGTCGTAGTCGTCGAGCGGCAGCAGCCAGGCTTCCTGCTCGATCTCCTCCTCGCTGAGCGAGGCGACCTCGGGGCTGCGGTCCTGGCTGCGGGTGGCGCGGTCGCCACCGTCGGCGTCGCGGTCGGCCAGGGCGTCCTGGGTGGTGACCGACGCTTCCTCGAGGTTGTGCAGCACCTGCGGGCTGACGGCCTTGGCGTCCGGGAAGTGACCCGAGCCGAGCGCCACGGCCCCGGCGCCCAGGAATGCCGCGGCGCCGACGACGGCATAGCGGCTCCGGGGCGGGGTGGGGACCCGGCGACGGCCGCGATAGCGGTCGGGCTCAGACGACAAGCGCTGACGCACGAACAACCCTCCGTCGGTGACAAAGAACGGCGGGCCACCGGGGGGATTGCTGCTGAACGGTGGTTTGCCGCGCCGCCCGTCCGGCATGAATCCGGTTGACGGCCGGGAGCCACGGTAACCAAACGCAACGCCAGTCACAAGTCGCAGCGCCAATTCCCTGACAGTTCCCTCTGGGTATTCGCGGGGCATTGTCCGAGTTGGTTAGCTTTTCGGAGGAGGTGCAGTGATACCTCTCCGTAACTGCGTATCAAACGCAAAGTCATGTGACGTGGAATACGCTAAACGGTGCTTGCGCAAGATCGCCAGAGCGGTATGGCGCGTACCCCTGGTACGAGATCAAGGCTTCCGGGGTTCAACGTGGCCGGTTACCGTTCGTTCAGGTGCTCGCGCGCGGGAGCGCACGGCAGTCCGGGTAAGAAGCGCCGAAGGGGTCGCAGGATGCAGGGACGGATCAGGGTCGTGGTGGCCAAGCCGGGGCTCGACGGGCACGACCGCGGGGCGAAAGTGGTGGCCCGCGCGCTGCGGGACGCCGGCATGGAGGTCGTCTACACCGGCCTGCACCAGACGCCGGAGCAGATCGTGGAGACCGCGCTGCAGGAGGACGCCGACGCCATCGGCCTGTCCGTGCTCTCCGGGGCGCACATGACGCTCTTCCGCCGGCTGCTCGAGCTGCTGGCCGAGCGGGACGCGTCCGACATCGTCGTCTTCGGCGGCGGCATCATCCCGGCCGACGACATCGCCGAGCTGGAAAAGCTGGGTGTGGCCCGCATCTTCACGCCGGGTGCGACAACGGCCAGCATCATTGACTGGGTCCGCGCGAACGTCGCGACCCCCGTCGCCTGACGTAAAAAGAGCCCGGCAATACCGGGGAATTGCTTTCAGTGACCGTCGTCACTACCGCGCGCGATTGTGCGTACGGTAAATGGGTCTGCACTGAAAGTCAGAAAGTGGAGACAAGGGGAGAGGCCGGACGCACCCCTCACACGTCCGGCCCCTCATGCACGATGCCCCGCCGCCACCCCTCGACCGACAGGGCATCGGCCGCTCCAGCGCCGCGCTCAGCGCGGCGACATCACACTCAACGACGCCCGGACGGGGCGGTTACGCGCCGCCGCCGAAAACTTGGACACCCGGGACGTCTTGTGCAAGACAGCACAGCTTCCACCCGTGCGGGCACGCGTGCCGCCGGTGTGGCTAGGCTGCGAAACGAGGCCGGAAGGCCCGCCTTTTCTCTCACGCTGGCGGCGACGCAACGAGGCGCCGCGCACACAGGTCGGGACGCAGGTACGCGGCTTGCCGGGGCAAGCGTCGCGAGCGAAAGGAGACACGTGGACCTGTTCGAGTATCAGGGGCGCGACCTGTTCGAACGGCACGGCCTGCCCGTGCTGGGCGGCGGTGTCGCCGAGACCCCGCAGGAGGCCCGGGCCATCGCCGAGCGGCTCGGCGGCAAGGTTGTCGTCAAGGCGCAGGTGAAGGTCGGCGGCCGGGGCAAGGCCGGCGGCGTCAAGCTGGCCGACGGGGCCGACGAGGCGGAGGCGCGCGCCACCGACATCCTCGGCATGGACATCAAGGGCCACACGGTCCACAAGGTGATGCTGGCCGAGACGGCGGACATCAAGGACGAGTACTACTTCTCCTACCTCCTCGACCGGGCCAACCGCACCTTCCTGTGCATCGCCAGCGTCGCGGGCGGCATGGAGATCGAGACGGTCGCCGAGGAGCAGCCGGACAAGGTGGCCAAGATCGCGATCGACGCGGTCGAGGGCGTGACCGGGGCCAAGGCGCGGGAGATCGTCGCCGCGGCGCAGTTCCCGGCCGAGGTCGCCGAGCAGATCACCGACATCGCCGTGAAGCTCTGGCAGGCGTTCGTCGCCGAGGACGCGACGCTGGTCGAGGTCAACCCGCTGGCCAAGGTCGGCGACGGCCGGGTGCTGCTCCTCGACGCGAAGATCACGCTCGACGAGAACGCCGCCTTCCGGCACCCCGACCACGAGGCGCTGGTGGACCAGTCCGCCGTCGACCCGCTGGAGCAGGCGGCCAAGGCCAAGAACCTCAACTACGTCAAGCTCGACGGCGAGGTCGGCATCATCGGCAACGGCGCGGGCCTGGTCATGTCGACGCTCGACGTGGTCGCCTACGCGGGCGAGGGGCACGGCGGGGTCAAGCCGGCCAACTTCCTCGACATCGGCGGCGGCGCCAGCGCGCAGGTCATGGCCAACGGCCTCGAGGTCGTGCTGAGCGACCCGGCCGTGAAGTCGGTCTTCGTGAACGTCTTCGGCGGCATCACCGCGTGCGACGAGGTCGCCAACGGCATCATCCAGGCGCTGGCGCTGCTGGGCGAGCGCGGCGAGGCGGTCACCAAGCCGCTCGTGGTGCGGCTCGACGGCAACAACGCCGAGGCCGGCCGGGCGATCCTGGACGAGGCGAAGAACCCGCTGGTCGAGCGGGTGGACACGATGGACGGTGCGGCCGAGCGCGCCGCCGAGCTCGCGGCTGCGGGGAAGTGACGACATGGCAATCTGGCTCACCAAGGACTCCAAGGTCATCGTCCAGGGCATGACCGGCTCGGAGGGCTCCAAGCACACCCGCCGGATGCTCGCCGCGGGCACCAACGTCGTGGGCGGCGTCAACCCGCGCAAGGCGGGCACGAGCGTCGACTTCGACGGCACCTCGCTGCCGGTGTTCGCGAGCGTCGGCGAGGCCATGAAGGAGACCGGCGCCGACGTGTCGGTCATCTTCGTGCCGCCGGCGTTCACCAAGGCGGCCGTGCTCGAGGCCGTCGACGCCGAGATCCCGCTGGCCGTGGTGATCACCGAGGGCGTGCCGGTGCAGGACTCCGCGGCGTTCTGGGCGCACAACATCGCCCAGGGGCAGAAGACGCGGATCATCGGCCCGAACTGCCCGGGCATCGCGTCGCCCGGCGCCTCCAACGCCGGCATCATCCCGGCCGACATCACGCCGGCCGGCCGCATCGGCCTGGTCAGCAAGAGCGGCACGCTGACCTACCAGCTGATGTACGAGCTGCGCGACTTCGGCTTCTCCACCTGCGTCGGCATCGGTGGTGACCCGATCATCGGCACCACGCACATCGACGCGCTCAAGGCCTTCCAGGAGGACCCGGAGACCGACGCGATCGTCATGATCGGCGAGATCGGCGGCGACGCCGAGGAGCGGGCGGCCGAGTTCATCAAGGCCAACGTGACCAAGCCGGTCGTCGGCTACATCGCCGGCTTCACGGCCCCGCCCGGCAAGACGATGGGCCACGCCGGCGCCATCATCTCCGGCTCGGCCGGCACGGCGGACGCGAAGAAGGAGGCCCTCGAGGCCGCGGGCGTCAAGGTGGGCAAGACCCCCAGCGAGACCGCCCGTCTGATGCGCGAGGTCATGAGCTGATCCGGTACGGCCAGCAGGCGCGCCGCCGCACGGACCGGCCAGGTCCGCGTGGCGGCGCGCCTTTTTCCGTGACGCGGTCGTTTCTGCGTCGCCGCAGGCCGCCCGGCGTGCAAAAGTAGGCGGCGATGCCGATCACACCGGACCGTCCCGACGGTCGATCCGCCGGCTCGGAGGACCCCCTGGAGGCCGCCGAGGCCACGGACGACGCTGCCCACCCCAAGGCCCGCCGGCCGTCCCGCGAGACGGGCTGGGGTTACAACCCCACGGACGAGGATTTCGACCTCGTCCGCGAGACGGTGCCGGTCGCCACGCGCCCCGCAACACCCCGCGACCAGGACGCGGCGTCTCACGATCAAGATGCGACACCCCACGATCAAGACCAGCCGACGGTACGCGTGGAGCCCGCCGATCGCCGCGCGGAAAGAGACCGCGAGACCGTCCGTCTGCCCCGGCAACGCAAGCCCGCCGACTCCCGCAAGCGCCCGCCGCTGCTCGTGGCCGCCGCCTTCGCGACGATGTGGGCGGCTCTCCTGTCGTACCTCCCGGTCGCTCTGGTGATCGGCCTGGCCCGCACCCTCGAGGGGCAGGGCGGCCTGCTCCCCGCGTTGCACGCCGGACTGGCCGGATGGCTGCTCGGGCACGGCGTCCCGGTCTGGACGTCGATCGGCCCGCTCGGGCTGGCGCCGTTGCTGCTGACCCTGCTCGCCGGCTGGCGGCTCAACCGCGCCGGGCTGCACGTCACCCGGGCCGTGGGCGCGCGGCGCAGCGGCTCGCCGGGGCGGGCGCTGACGGTCGCGCTGGCGGTCGGGGTCTCGTACGGTCTGCTGGGCCTGCTCGCGGCGGTCGTGGTCGACGGCCGGGGCACCGACGTCTGGCCGCCCCGCGCGGGCCTGAACCTGCTCGTGGCGGGCTTCGTCTTCGCGCTGCTCGGCTCGTTGCGCGGCACGGACGCCCTCGTGGTCGTCGCGCGCCGCTTGCCGCCGCCGGTGCGCCACGGGGTGCGTACGGGCGTGGTGGCGGTGTTGTTGATCCTCGCGGCCGGGGCCGCCTTCGCGGGGTTGTCGGTCGCGATGGGCGGCGGGGACGCGGCGGACATGATCGCCGCCTATCGCACCGGGGTCGCGGGGCAGGCGGGTATCACCCTGCTCAGCCTCGCGTACGGCGCGAACGCCACCGTGTGGGCCGCCGCCTACCTGCTCGGGCCGGGCTTCGCGCTCGGGGTGGACTCGGACGTGCGGCTGACCGAGCTGAGCGTCGACAAACTGCCCACCCTGCCCCTGCTGGCGGGCCTGCCGACCGGCCCGATGGGCGCGAGCGGCGCGCTGCTGCTGGCCGTGCCGGTGCTGGCGGCGATGGCGGCGGGCTGGCTGCTGAGCCGGCGCCTGATGGGCGTGCACCACGTCGTGGAGAGCCACCTGACGACCGGCCGCCAGCCGGTGCGCTCGGGCGACCCGATGCCGCAGGAGCCGGCGTGGTCGCTGGTGCTGGGCTCGGCGGTGCTGGCCGGACCGGTCGCGGGCCTGATGTTCGGGGCGTTGTCGTGGCTGTCGAGCGGCCCGCTGGGCGACGGCCGGATGGCGCGGATCGGACCCGTCCCGTGGCAGGTGGCCCTGGTCGCCGCCGCGGTGGTCGGCGTGTGCGCCTGCATCGGCGCGGCGGCAGCGCGGGCCTTCCGGGCGCCCGTCCCCAAATAGCACCGCGGGCGCCCCGACCGGAGTCGGAACGCCCGCGGGGTGGAGCAGCGTCAGTTGTTCGACGTGAAGTTCGAGTAGCTGCCCGTCGCGGCCAGGACGATGTTCAGGATCAGCGACAGGGCCGCGATGCCGAAGCCGACGTAGGCCAGGGTGGGCTGCTTGCCGACCTTCTTGGCCTCGAGCAGGCTCAGCACGGAGAAGACCACGCCGAGCGGCAGGCAGCAGAAGGCGAACACGATGCCGAGCACACCCCAGAGGGTGGTCTTGTCGTTGCTCGCAGCGGTGGGCGGCGGGCCGTAGGGGGGTGGCGTCACAACGTCCTCCAGGGAAAAGTCCGCGCATGGCGGTTTTTATGGCGATATCGGGCTCGCGTGGGCCATCGCGCGAGCGGACCAGTAGCGTAATGGATCACCACCTGATCGCGCTGCCCGCAAAAAGGCCCGGACCTGGGTGGCGATAGGGTGCTCGGGTGATTGACCCCGCGCCCGCCCGCCTGGTCGTCCTCGTCTCCGGCTCCGGCAGCAACCTGCAGGCCCTCCTCGACGCCGCCGCGGACCCCGCGTACGGCGCGAAGGTCGTCGCTGTCGGCGCGGACCGGGACGGCATCGCCGGCCTCGATCGTGCCGCCGCCGCCGGCGTGCCGACGTTCGTCGACTCCGTCAAGGCCTACGAGTCCCGCGACGACTGGGACGCCGCCCTCACCGAGCACGTCGCCGCGCACGAGCCCGACCTCGTGATCTCCGCCGGCTTCCTCAAGCTCGTGGGCAAGCGGTTCCTGACCGCGTTCGGCGACCGCTACATCAACACCCACAACGCGCTGCTGCCGGCCTTCCCGGGCATGCACGGCCCGCGCGACGCGCTCGCCTACGGCGTGAAGCTCGCCGGGGCGACCCTCTTCTTCGTCGACGCCGGCGTCGACACCGGACCCATCATCGCCCAGGTCAGCGTGCCCGTGCTCGACGGTGACACGGAGGAGACGCTGACCGAGCGGATCAAGGAAGCCGAGCGGGCGCAGCTCGTCGACCACGTGGGCCGGCTGGTCCGCGAGGGCTGGACCATCACGGACAGGAAGGTCACCATTCCATGAGCACGGACGACGGCCGCCGGCTGATCAAGCGGGCACTGCTGAGCGTGTACGACAAGACGGGGCTGGTCGAGCTCGCGCAGGCCCTGCACGCCGCGGGCGTCCAGATCGTCTCCACCGGCTCGACCGCGTCGACGATCGAGAAGTCCGGCGTGCCCGTGACCAAGGTCGAGGAGCTGACCGGCTTCCCGGAGACCCTCGACGGCCGCGTGAAGACGTTGCACCCCAAGGTGCACGCGGGCCTGCTCGCCGACCTGCGCCTGGACACGCACGAGGCGCAGCTGACCGAGCTCGGCATCGAGCCGTTCGACCTGCTGGTGAGCAACCTCTACCCGTTCACGCAGACGGTGGCGTCGGGCGCGAGCGTGGACGAGTGCGTCGAGCAGATCGACATCGGTGGCCCCGCGATGGTCCGCGCCGCGGCGAAGAACCACCCGTCGGTTGCGGTTGTCACGTCGCCCGGTGCGTACCCGGCGCTGGTCGAGGCCCTGCAGCAGGGGGGCTTCACGCTGGCCCAGCGCAAGGTGCTCGCCGCCCGCGCGTTCGCCGACATCGCCGAGTACGACGTGGCCGTCGCCAACTGGACGGCCACGGTGCTCGTGGGCGAGGAGACGCCGGAGTTCACGGGACTCGCGCTCAAGCGGGAAAGCACCCTGCGTTACGGCGAGAACCCGCACCAGCAGGCGGCGCTCTACACGGACCCGAACGCCCCCGCCGGGCTCGCGCAGGCAGAGCAGCTGCACGGCAAGGAGATGTCGTACAACAACTACGTCGACGCGGACGCCGCGTGGCGCAGTGCCAACGACTTCACCGAGCCCTGTGTCGCGATCATCAAGCACGCCAACCCGTGCGGCATCGCGATCGGCGCCGACGTGGCGGAGGCGCACCGCAAGGCGCACGCCTGCGACCCGGTGTCGGCCTTCGGCGGCGTCATCGCGGTCAACCAGGAGGTGACCGCGGAGCTGGCGAAGCAGCTCGACGGCATCTTCACCGAGGTCATCGTCGCGCCGTCGTTCGCACCGGACGCGCTGGCGATCTTCCGGGAGAAGAAGAACCTGCGGGTGCTGGTCGCCCCGGCCTGGAACCCGCCCGCCGAGGAGATCAAGCAGGTCGGCGGGGGCGTGCTGGTGCAGTCGGCCGACCGCATCGACGCCGAGGGCGACGACCCCGCCCACTGGACGCTGGCGACCGGGCCGGCCGCCGCGCCGGACGAGCTGCGTGACCTCGCCTTCGCGTGGCGGGCCATCCGCTCGGTCAAGAGCAACGCGATCCTGCTGGCCAGCGACGGCGCGACCGTCGGCGTCGGCATGGGCCAGGTCAACCGGGTCGACTCGGCGCACCTCGCGGTGAACCGGGCCGGCGAGGAGCGGGCCAAGGGCAGCGTGGCGGCCTCCGACGCGTTCTTCCCCTTCCCGGACGGGCTCGAGGTGCTGATCGCCGCGGGCGTCAAGGCCGTGGTCCAGCCGGGCGGCTCGATCCGGGACAACCTGGTGATCGAAGCGGCCGAGAAGGCGGGCATGACCGTCTACCTGACCGGCACGCGCCACTTTTACCACTGATCTCCACCCTGCTTGGTTAACGACGGTTAACCGGCTGATACGGTCGCGAAAAATCGTCCTTCCGTCTGGGAGTGAGAGCATGGGCAAGAAGGTCACCGTCGTAGGTGCCGGCTTCTACGGGTCCACGACCGCACAGCGTCTCGCCGAGTACGACGTCTTCGACACCGTGGTGCTCACGGACATCATCGAGGGCAAGCCCGAGGGCCTCGCGCTCGACCTCAACCAGTCCCGCCCGGTCGAGGGCTTCGAGACCAAGATCGTCGGCGCCACGACCGGCCCCAACGGCGAGGGCTACGAGGCCATCGAGGGCTCCGACGTGGTCGTCATCACCGCCGGCCTGCCGCGCAAGCCGGGCATGAGCCGGATGGACCTGCTGGGCGTCAACGCCAAGATCGTCCGGCAGGTCGCCGAGAACGTCGCCAAGTACGCCCCGAACGCCGTCGTCATCGTCGTGTCGAACCCGCTCGACGAGATGACCGCGCTCGCCCAGCTCGCCACGCAGTTCCCGAAGAACAGGGTGCTCGGCCAGGCCGGCATGCTCGACTCGGCGCGCTTCACCAACTTCGTCGCCGAGGAGCTCGCCGTTCCGGTCGGCTCGGTCAAGACGCTGACGCTGGGCTCGCACGGCGACACCATGGTCCCGGTCCCGTCGCGGTCCACGGTGAACGGCAAGCCGCTGAGCGACCTGCTGCCGGCCGACAAGATCGAGGAGCTGGTCGTGCGGACGCGCAACGGCGGCGCCGAGGTCGTGGCCCTGCTCAAGACCGGCTCGGCCTACTACGCCCCGTCCGCCGCGGCGGCGCGCATGGCCAAGGCCGTCGCCGAGGACTCGGGCGCGGTCATGCCGGTCTGCGCGTGGGTCGACGGCGAGTACGGCATCTCCGGCGTCTACCTGGGCGTCGAGGCCGAGATCGGCGCCACCGGCGTGAAGAAGGTCGTCGAGACCGACCTCACCGAGTCGGAGCTCGCCGGTCTCAAGGAGGCCGCCGAGGCCGTCCGCGCCAAGCAGGCCGACGTCGCCGATCTGTAACATGGCCTCGCCTGCGGCTCGGCGGGCACTGCGCCCCTGAAGACGATGACGAGGACACCGATTTCCGGCCGAGAATAGCGCTCGTCCAGAAATCGGCGCCCTCGTCATCGCCGGGCGCAGCGCGACATGGTCAGCGGAGCGGGAACGCGTTCTCGTCGTCGTGCACCTCGAAGCGCGGACCCTCCCAGCGGCGCGCGGCGAGCGTGGCCGGCTCCTGCGTCACTTCCGCGATGCCCGGCCGCCCCGCCTCGACCACGAACTTCGCGGCCGTACGGACCGAAGCCGACTGCGCCCACACGGTGTCGACGATCCGGAGGCTGCTCGTCATCGCCGACCGCGTGACGTCGCACACCACGTACCCCCGCTGGTTGTCGATGTAGCGCCAGTGCGGGGACTCCGCCATGATCGGGTCGTAGGCGGCGTGGAAGGCGGCCACGTCCGGGTTGCCGCCGGACGTGATGGACGTACCCGTGATCTCCGCACCCACCACCGGCGCCGAGGGATCGTCGAAATCGGGCCGCAGGTCCGCCACCCACGTGCAGTGCCGGTCCCCGGTGAGCACGACCGGGTTGGCCACCCGCCCGGACCCGAAGCGCTCCAGCAGCCGCCGCCGCTGCGCCCGGTAGCCGTCCCAGTTGTCGAAGTCGAAGGACTGCGCCGGCCCGGCCTGCCGGTCGTTCTGCGCCCACATGACCTGGTTGGCCAGCAGGTTCCACCGCGTCTCCGAGGTCTCCAGCCCTCGCACCAGCCACCGCTCCTGCTCGGGCCCGGTCATCGTGAGCGCCGGATCCTGGGCGGCCGCCAGGGTGGCGGGTTGGTCGCTGCGGTACTGCCGGGTGTCCACGACGTGCAGCCCAGCCAGCGACCCGAAGCGCAGCCGCCGGTAGACCTGCATGTCGAGCCCGCGCGGCAACGACGACCGCCGCAGCGGCATGTGCTCGTAGTAGGCCTGGAACGCGGCGACGCGCCGGGCCCGGAACGCCTCGGGCGTCTGCAGGTCCGGGTCCTGCGGAATCTCGTCCGCCCAGTTGTTGTCGATCTCGTGGTCGTCGAAGGTCACGACCCACGGGAACGCGGCGTGCGCGGCCTGCAGATCCGGGTCGGTCTTGTAGCGCGCGTGCCGGTTCCGGTACTCCGCCAGGCTGTACGGCTCCCCGGTGCCCTCGTGCTGCCGGGCGGCGCCGGGGTTGGCCGCGCTCTCATAGATGTAGTCGCCGAGGAACGCGACGAAGGCCAGGTCCTCCCGGGTCAGGTGCTGATAGGCGGTGTAGAAGCCGGCCTGGTAGTCCTGGCAGCTGGCGAACGCGAACCGCAGGTGGCCCGGCCGGGCCCTTTCCGCGGGCGCCGTGCGCGTACGGCCGACCGGGGACTGCTGACCTCCGGCGCGGAACCGGTAGTGATAGACGGCATCCGGGCGCAGGCCGCGCACGTCGACATGGACCGAGTGGGCGAAGGCCGGGACCGCGGTGACGACCCCGTGGCGGCGGTTGCGGCGGAAATGCTCGTCCTCCGCGATCTCCCACTCCACGGGCACCGGCCGGTCCGGCATGCTCCCACCGGCCGGGGCGAGCCGCGTCCACAGCACCACCCCGTCGGGCAGCGGATCACCGGACGCGACGCCGAGCGAAAACGCTCCGGCGGGAAGTGAATTCCCGCGCACGAGCAGCGGACCCGCGGCAACAGCCGCGGCCCCGGAGACGAACAAGCGACGACTGATCGGCATGTTCAAAGACATGCATCAATGCGACTCGCCCGGGGTTACGCCCCGCCGAATGCCTCCTGGCCGTCGCGAGACCTTTGCGGGAAGGTGCTTTTCCCCCTTGCGGGTGGCTTGTCTGGTGTTGGCGGGGGCGCGTTCCTAGGCTGGTCCGAGGCACTCGAGCCGGGGAGGGACGAGGCTGACAGCCGCCGGAATTCCGCTCGATCGCGTCGTCGCGCTGCCTGCTGCGGACACTGATGCCCTCGCTCTCTCGATCGCCCGCGACCACCCGGATCTTGCCGCCGTGGTGCACCGCCCGGCGCCACGTTGTCCGCTGCCGGCCGACTTCGTGCGGGCCGCGGTCGACCGCCTCGAGCAGGTGGCCGTCGACCTCGTGCCGGCCTGGCTGCCGGAGGCTGCCACGGGCGTCCGCCCCGACACCGCCGGTCTGGTCGCGGTCCGGGCAGCTGCTGCCGCACGGGCCCGCCGCGACCACTATCCCGGCTTCTACCTGCCCGACCTGGCCGTCGCCGCGGTGACGGGACGGCGAGCCGCGACCGCGTCGTTGCCGTTGCGGGCCCGGGCGGCAGCGCTGGCCCGGCTTGTGGCGAGTGCGTTCGGCCGGCGGAAGGTGGTGCTCCTCACCGAGCCGGGCGGTGCGGACAAGGAGGTCGTCGCGGCGGGAGCGGGCTGGCTCATGCACCACGGCGGCCCGGCGGTCTGGGTCGTCGGCGCCGGTGCGCGCGGGTCGGGGCTGCCGGAGTTCCGGCCGGCGCCGCCGGTCAGCTCCGGGGCGCCCGGTCCGGCCGTCGTGGGCAAGCCGCATCCGGCGAGCCACGTCGAACGGGCCCTGGAGGCCGCGCTCGCCGCTGAGAGCTGGGCGGCCGGGCGCCGCTGGAATCAGAGTTACCAGTCGGGGCTCGCGATGCCGGTGCGGCTCGACCTGGTGTGGCCGGAGGAACGCTGCGTGGTGGAGATCGACGGGCCGGAGCACTGCCGGCCGCTGCACTACGAGGCCGACCGGCAACGCGACGTCCGGCTGCAGCTCGACGGATATGCCGTCCTGCGTTTCACCAACGCCCGAGTGACCCACGACGTCGGCGCCGTGGTCCAGCAGATCGGCAAGTATCTGCTGGCCCGTCGCCAGGAAGCAGCGGAGGTACGGCACCATGGCCGGCGATGACCTGACGGCGTCGGAGAGCGCGATCCTGGTCGTACTCATGGTCGAGGCGCGAGAAGTGCCGGCGACCGAGTTGCGCGAGCGGTACGGGCTGGAGGTCCGCAAGCCGCAGCGCGACAAGCTCACCCGCCTGCGATACGTGGCCGGCCGCAAGACCGGGCGTACGTATGCCCTGCAGCTGGAGGACAGGGGCTGGGTCCGCATGCAGGACGACCTCGAGTTCAAGGTCCGCGGCGCGACGGCGGTCGGTGCCGCGCTGACCGCCCTGCAGGCCGCCCTGCGTGATCGTGTCCTGCCTCGTAGCGGCTGCGCCACGCTGGGGGAGCTCTTCGCGCTGAGCGACGTGCGCGCGCCGGCGCCGTCCGGAAACTTGCGGGACCGCATCGTCCACGCGGGACGGGAGCTCGCCACCGAACCCGGCGCCTGGGTGAGCCTGCGCCGGCTCCGGCCCTTCTTCGCCGATGTTCCACGCGAGGATCTGGACGCCGCCCTGCGCGAACTCAGCCGCGAGGAGGGCGTGACCCTCGCCCCGGAGCCGAATCGGAAGACGCTCACCGAGGCGGACGTCGAGGCGGCGCTCCGGCTCGGCGGCCAGGAGAACCACCTGCTCGCGATCGGTGTGGGATGAACGAGGCGGAACGTACGGCCCTGGCGGCCCTGCGGTTCGACTGGGCGCCGGTTCCCGACGACGTGTGGCGGCCGTCGCCCTTCCACGTCGACGGCCTGCACGTCCCGGTCGTACGAGAGGTGCTCGCCGGCGTGCGGGAGGCGGCCTCGGGCCCGGGTGGCAGCCCGCTCGGCCTGATCGTGCAAGGCCAGCGTGGCTCCGGGAAGACCCATCTGCTCGGCTGGATCCGCCAGCGGGTTCAAGCCCAGGGCGGGTACTTCTTCCTGGTCAGCCTGCTCGATGCCGGCAGCTTCTGGGACAGTGTGCTGGCCGCCATGCTGGACGGTCTGGCGCGACCGGTGCCCGGGACCCAGGACACCCAGCTCAGGCTGCTGTTGCAGCGGCTTTCCGCACTGGTGGGTGCGCCCCGGACCGCCCGCCGGGCGTTCATGGGCATGAAGGTGCTGACCCGGGACGACCTGGACGTCTTCCTGGAAGGGCTGGGCAACTTCGACCGTCAGGCGGCCCGGGTGAGTCAGGAGACCGCCCGGGCCCTGGCGCTGAGTGCCTCGGAGGACATCACCCATCGCGACATCGCCGAGAACTACTTCCTCTCGGGTGAGGAAGTGGTTCCCGGTGAGCGGGCGGCGTGGGGCATGCGCCGGGGCCCTCGTCAGCCGCAGCAGATCGTGCAGGACCTGTCCTGGCTGCTGGCCCTCACCGGACCGTCCGTCGTGGCGATCGACCAGATCGACACGCTGATCGCCCAGCTGGCGGTCTCGGGCGACGCCGCGGTGACGGGTGCCGCCGCGTTGAGCCCCGACCAGGTGTCGATGCTGAGCCGGATGGCGGACGGGCTCATGTCCCTGCGGCAGACGACGCGACGGACCCTGACCGTGTTCGCCTGCCTCACCAATACCTGGTCGACCATCAAATGGACCGCGACCGACACGGTGCCCGACCGGTTCCGCGAGCTGTCTCCGCTGCGCCGTATCGACAGCGCCGACCTCGCCCGGGCGATCATCGAGAAGCGCTTCACCATCCTGTACGAACAAGCGGGCTTCACGCCTCCGTACCCCTCGTGGCCGGTGTCGCCGCGGGCCTTCGCCGAAGCGGGGAACTTCACGCCCCGGCAGCTGCTCATCGAGATCGACCGGCATGTCCGTACGTGCCTCGAAGCCGGCGAGCTCCGGGAGATGACCACCCTCGGTGAGCCGCCCGCCGACGAACCCCGGGAACCCCGGCCCGTTCCCGTCACTGTCACCCCCTCGGAGCTGGACCGCTACGACGCGTGGTTCGCCGAGCTGAGGGCAGCCGCCGACGTGGTCACGCCGCGCGACCGGTCGGCGGAGGACCGCGAATTGCCGCCACTGCTCGCTGCCGGGCTCACCTCGTGGATCCTGGAACGGGGTGACGCGGGGGAGCCGTTCAGCATCGATCCGCCCCCGAGTACGGATCCGCCGTTGCACGCGCGGCTGCGGCTGACGCTCGATGAACGTACGGAAGATCAGGTGCACTGGTGTTTCCGCGCGATCAGCGACAGCTATCACAGCAACGCGGTGCTGGCCCGGCTGCGGAAGGCGTGCGTGGCGGCCGCCCTCGACCCCGGCATGCCCAAGCGGAAGCTGATTTTGCTGCGCAACCGCCCGTGGCCGACGGGTCCGGGCATGCGGAAGGCCGTCGAATCCTTTGTCGCGGCCGGCGGCCGGACCGTCGAGCTGGGTGACGAGGATCTGCGTACCCTGGCGGCGCTGCGGGTCATGCTGGCCGAGGCGCCGATGGACCTGCAGGGCTGGCTGGCCGATCGCCGGCCCACCCGTGATCTCGCCTTCCTGCGGGCCGCGCTGACTGATCTCGACCAGGCTCCGCCCTCGGCTCCGGCCCCAGCCTCAGCTGAGCCGGCTTTCGTTGTCGGGCACGGGTACGACGACGAGGCGCCTGTGCCGCTCGCGCTCGAAGCGCTCCGCAAGCACGTCACAATTTTCGCCGGCTCGGGCTCCGGCAAGACCGTGCTCATCCGCCGCATCGTGGAGGAGTGCGCGCTGCAGGGCGTCTCGGCCATCGTGCTCGACCCCAACAACGACCTGGCCCGGCTGGGCGAAGGCTGGCCCGAGCAGCCCGCCCAGTGGCGGCCGGGCGACGCGGAGAAGGCGCGGGACCATCTCGCGAACACCGATGTCGTCGTCTGGACGCCGCGGCGGACATCGGGCCGGCCGCTCAGCTTCCAGCCGCTGCCCGACTTCGCCGGCGTGCTCGACGATGACGACGAGTTCCACGAGGCCGTCGAGGCCGCGGTCGCCGCGCTGGCTCCGAGAGCCATGGTCACCGGCCGGGCTAGCAAGGCCCACCTGGGGCTCGCGGTGCTGCGCAAGGCGGTCGAGCACTACGGCCGGCGCGGGGGCTCCCAGCTCAAGGGGCTCGTCGACACGCTGGCCGACTTCCCGGACGGCCTCATCGACCTGCCCGACGCGGACAAGATCGGGCTCGGCCTGGCGCAGACGCTGACCGCCGCCATGGTGAACGACCCGCTCTTCGGCGGCGAGGGCACGCCGATGGATCCCGGCGTGCTGCTCACCCCCGCGCCGGGCAAGCGGGCTCGCATCTCGGTGATCAGCCTCGTGGGGCTGCCGTCCGACGACGTCCGGCAGAGCTTTGCCAACCAGCTGCAGATGGCGCTCTTCGCCTGGATCAAGCGCCACCCCGCCGGTGATCGGCCGCTGCTCGGGCTGCTCGTCATGGACGAGGCCCAGACGTTCGCTCCCTCGGGCGCGATGACAGCCTGTACGCAGAGCACGCTGGCGCTGACCGCCCAGGCCCGGAAGTACGGGCTCGGGCTGATCTTCGCCACGCAGGCCCCGAAGGGCTTGCACAACCGCATCCCGGGCAACGCGGCGACGCAGCTCCACGGCCTCATGAACAGCCCGATCCAGATCGAGGCCGCGCGGGAGATGGCCAAGGCCAAGGGCGGCGACGTGCCGGACATCTCCCGGCTGGCGACCGGCGAGTTCTATCTGGCCGTCGAGGGCGCCGCGCCCCGGAAGATCAGAACGCCGCTCTCGCTGACTCACCACCCGCGCAGCCCGCTGACGGTCGAAGAGGTCCTGGCGCGGGCGCGAGCTTAAGCGTGGGCGATGCCGAGGCCGAGCAGGATCAGGCTCAGGCCGGCCGCGAGGGTGGCCGCGGTGGAGCGGGCGGCGCCGTCGGGGGACTGCTCGCGCAGGACGAGGGCGGCGGCCGGGACGATGGCCGCGCCGACGAGCCAGAGGCTGCTGGCGGCGACTGCCAGCACCAGGGCGGCTCCGGCGAGCATGATGAGGGTGACCTCGGGGCCCGATCGCCGCGAGGGCTCGCCGGGGTGCTCGGGGAAAGCCACGCCAGCATTCTAGAACGCGAGGACAAATCGAGCCCGGCGAGAAGAGCGGGCCGTCATGCAGTACGCTCGTACTGCTAAGAGCAGCAGTCCCGGGAGAGGAGCGCCGGCCGATGGCGAAGATCAAGGTTGAGAACCCGGTGGTGGAGCTCGACGGCGACGAGATGACGCGGATCATCTGGAAGCAGATCCGCGAGCAGCTGATCCTGCCCTACCTCGACGTCGACCTCGAGTACTACGACCTGTCGATCCAGTACCGCGACGAGACCGACGACCAGGTGACCATCGACTCGGCGAATGCCATCAAGCGGCACGGCGTCGGCGTCAAGTGCGCGACGATCACCCCGGACGAGGCGCGCGTCGAGGAGTTCGGCCTCAAGAAGATGTGGCGGTCGCCGAACGGCACGATCCGCAACATCCTCGGCGGCGTGGTCTTCCGCGAGCCGATCATCATGAGCAACGTGCCGCGGCTGGTGCCGGGCTGGACCAAGCCGATCATCATCGGCCGCCACGCGCACGGCGACCAGTACAAGGCGACCGACTTCGTGGCGCCGAGCGCCGGCAAGCTGACCGTCACCTTCACGCCCGAGGACGGCTCGGAGCCGATCGAGTTCCACGTCGCCGACTACCCGGGCGGCGGCGTCGCCATGGCCATGTACAACTACGACGAGTCGATCCGGGACTTCGCCCGGGCGTCGTTCCGCTACGGCCTGGCCCGCAACTACCCGGTCTACCTGTCGACGAAGAACACGATCCTCAAGGCGTACGACGGTCGCTTCAAGGACCTGTTCGCCGAGATCTTCGAGGCGGAGTTCGCCGAGGACTTCAAGAAGGCCGGCCTCACCTACGAGCACCGGCTCATCGACGACATGGTCGCCGCCGCGCTCAAGTGGGAGGGCGGCTACGTCTGGGCCTGCAAGAACTATGACGGTGACGTCCAGTCCGACACCGTCGCGCAGGGCTTCGGCTCGCTCGGCCTGATGACCTCGGTGCTGATGACCCCGGACGGCAAGACCGTCGAGGCCGAGGCCGCGCACGGCACTGTCACCCGGCACTACCGGCAGTGGCAGAAGGGCGAGAAGACCTCGACCAACCCGATCGCCTCGATCTTCGCCTGGACCGGCGGCCTCAAGCACCGTGGCCTGCTCGACGGCACCCCGGCGGTCACCGAGTTCGCCCAGACCCTCGAGAAGGTCTGCGTCGAGACGGTCGAGGGCGGTCAGATGACCAAGGACCTCGCGCTGCTCATCAGCAAGGACGCCCCCTGGCTGACCACCGAGGAGTTCATGAACGCCCTGGACGAGAACCTGGCCCGCAAGCTCGCCTGACCCTCGCTCCACGCGAAAGCCCCCGGTCCCGGCGGATCGGGGGCTTTCCCATGTTTGGCTGCGTAACCGGGGGGTATGTCGCTTCGTTTGTCCCAGCAGAACGGATGACGACCACAACCGCACGAGAGGTCGCCCGCCGGTCCGGCCGCCTTGTCCCGGGCGCCGCCGGTTCTCTCGTGCCGGGGCGTCCGTCCCTTCCCTGCGGGGGGCCTTGTCCCGGGCCCCCCGCCCCCACTTCTCGAGTCAGATGATCTCGCGCAGCGTCTGGGCGGCCTTCTCCGGCACGATGTCGTTGATGAAGGCGCCCATCGCCGATTCCGAGCCGGCCAGGTACTTCAGCTTGTCGGCGGCGCGGCGGATGCTGAAGAGCTGCAGGTGCAGGTAGCCCAGGTCGCGGCCCTCGCCCACGACCGCCTGGTGCCACGCGGCGATGTAGGGCATCGGCTTGTCGAAGAGGGCGTCGAAGCGCTGGAGCAGGTCGAGGTAGATCGGCCCGAAGGCGTCCCGCTCGGCGTCCGACAGCTGGGGGATGTCGAGGACGTGGCGGTTGGGGGCCAGCTGCACCTCGAAGGGCCAGCGGGCGGCCGCCGGCACGTACGCCGTCCAGTGCTCGTTCTGCGACACGATGCGCGTGCCGGCTGCGATCTCGGCGGCGAGCACGTCGGCGTACAGGTTGTTGCCGCCGGTCTTCGCCGCGTGCGCGCGGGCCGCGGCGAGCATGCTCTTCGTGCGCGGAGTGACGAAGGGGTACGCGTAGATCTGCCCGTGCGGGTGGTTCAGCGTCACGCCGATCTCGACGCCGCGGTTCTCGAACGGGAAGACCTGCTCGACGCCCGGCAGGGCCGACATCTCGGTCGTACGGTCGGCCCAGACGTCGACGACCGTGCGGACCCGCTCGGGGGTGAGCGCCCCGAAGAAGCTGTTGTGGTCGCTGGTGAAGCAGACCACCTCGCAGCGGCCGACGCCCGGGACCACGGGGACCAGGTCGGTGAGCGAGGTGATGTCGTCGGCCTTGACCCGGTCGCTGAACGAGGGGAACTGGTTCTCGAAGGTCACCACGTCGTAGCTCGGCGCCGGGATCTCGCTGGCGAACTCCGGCGTCGACGGGCACAGCGGGCACTTGTCCGACGGCGGCAGGAAGGTGCGCGTCTGCCGGTGGGCCGCGACGGCCACCCACTCGTCGACCAGCGGGTCGTACCGCAGCTGGGACGTGGGCGGCGGGGGCGGCAGCTCCCGGGTGTCGGGCCACTCGGCGCGGTCGTGGGTCGGGGACTCGTCGAAATAGATGAGCTCCCGGCCGTCCGACAGCCGAACAGCCGTGCGCTTCTCGATCACTGGGGGCTCACCACCATGAGGTCGTTCACTTGTTCCGCAAGGACTGCCCGTGCGGTGTCGTCGATCCCGTCGTCCGTGATCACCACGTCGGCGCGGTGCAGCGGGACGATCGAGGAGATGCCCACCGTGCCCCACTTGGTGTGGTCGGCCAGCACCACCAGGCGCTCGGCCGCCTGCACGAGGGCGCGGTTGACGTCGGCCTCCATCAGGTTAGGCGTGGTGTAACCGGCCCGCTCGCTCATGCCGTGCACGCCCAGGAAAAGCATGTCCAGGTGCAGCGTGCCGATCGCGGCGACGGCCACCGGGCCCACGAGGGCGTCCGAGGGCGTACGCGTCCCGCCCGTCAGCACCACGGTCTGATCGGGCCGCCCGGCGCGGTAGAAGATGTCCGCGACCGGGATCGAGTTGGTGACCACGGTCAGCGCCGGGACGTCGACGAGCCGCTGGGCCAGGCCGGCCGTGGTGGTGCCGGCGGAGAGCGCGATCGCGTCGCCGGGGGAGACCAGGGCGGCGGCGCGCATGGCCATCGCGGCCTTCTCGGCCTGCTGGCGTACGGACTTGGCGGCGAACCCCGGCTCGTGCGCGGAACCAGGGGTCACCGTGGTCGCGCCGCCGTGTACTTTCGCGATCAGGCCCCGGTCGGCGAGTGCCTCGAGGTCCCGGCGGATGGTCATGTCGGAAACGTTGTACTCGGTGGCGAGCTCACTGACCCGCACACCGCCGGCCGCGCGAACCCGGTCGAGGATGGCCGCTTGACGCTGCTGGGCAAGCACTACCGCACCCCCGAGGCCACAGGCATCCGCACTATTTCAAACACATGCGAACACTACCCGCACAGCGGCCTCGAACAAAAGAGTCAGCCGATGCGGCGGAGCGGCAAGAGGCTCTCAGATCCCTCTTCCCCGTTTGTGGAGCGCGGACAGAACGTTCTCGACCTTCACGGCGCCCGTCATGGCGGCGAGGGCGATCGCCGTCCGGGGTTCTTTCCAGTTCGCGCGTACGGCCTCCTTGCTGAACCGCCACGCCTCCGACCGGTTCCCCGTGGCGGCGGACCAGCACGCCAGCTGACCGTAGACCCGCGCCGCCCCGGGACGGCAGCCGCTGATCTCCGGGTGCCGTTGCATCATCCAGCGCAGCGATGAGATCTTCGTCGCGTACTCGTACGCGTAATGGGAGGTCCGCCCCCACAGCACGCGCACCAGCGGCTCGTCGAGATGCACGATCGGGGCCCGGCGCGCGGCCCGCAGCAGCAGGTCCCAGTCCTCGTTCTGGCTGCCCGGGGCGTCCTCGGCGACGAGCCCGATGCCGTTGTCGACCAGCGCCGACCGGCGGGCCAGGAACGACGAGGAGTGCAGCATCGCCATCCGCGACCGGGCGAGCTCGTCCACGGTGACGCGGCTGCGCCCGGCCAGGCGCGGGGTCGACCGGCCCTCGTACTCGACCTCGATCGCGCAGGTGGCGAACTCCGCCTCGGGCTCGGCGAGCAGGGCGGCCGCCTGCCGGCGCAGCTTGTCGGGTGCCCAGCGGTCGTCGTCGTCGCAGAAGGCCACGTACTCGGTGTCCAGCGCGAGGATGCCGGTGTTGCGCGCACCCGCCAGACCAGGTGTACGCCAATTGGTGAGCACCAGCACAGGAACGCCGGCCGTGGAGGCGAGCAGGTAGTCGGGCTCGGTCTGGTCGTAGACGACGACGATCTTGACGGTGCCGGGGTAGCGCTGTTCCCGCACCGAGGCGATCGCCTTGCGGACGAGCTCGGGGCGGTTGCGGGTGGGGATGACGACGCCGACGGACGGCCAGTTCATCAGGCTTCCTTCACATTCAAGGGATATCCGTACGCGCGGAGCATCGGCCCGCACACCGTGCCGACCAGCCGCCGTTGCTTGTCCGGCAACGCGCGCACCCAGGCGTCGTCGCGCCGCAGCGGCAGCCGCCCGACGGTGAAGCGCATCGGGTTGCCGGCCGCGCTGTGACCCACGCCCAGATCGGCGTGCCCGTCGCCGACGAACGCCAGGTCGGCCTCCGAGATCGGCAGCTCGGCGAAGTCGGCCAGCGACGTGAGGGCGCCGCGCGGATCGGCGAGGAACTGCTCGTACCGGATCCGGCGGACCGGCACCCCGCGGCGCGCGAGCAGACCGAAGGCCGCGTTGTGGGCGTTCCAGAGCAGGGCCGAGCGGCCGGGGGAGTAGCGCGTCATCTCGTCGCTGCCGTCGGTCTCCGGCCGGGCGACGGTCTTGGTCCACGAGTACGCGACACCGCGCGCGTCGCGCACCACGTGCACCACCCGGAGGTCGATCCCGCCGGCCCAGCGCAGGACGTGGGCGAGGGCGCTGTGCTTCGACGAGTCGACGACCACCTGCGCCCCGGACACCTCCGCCGCGGCGGTGTAGACGCGCGTGTAGAAGCCGGCGTACTCGCGTACCTGGAGCAGCAGCTCGCGCGGCAGCCGGTCGGCGGCGAGCCGGGGAATGAACCGGGTGCGCTCGACGGCGTCCCGCAACGCGTGCACCCGCTCGACGTCCACATTGGCCCAGCCGTGGAAGGCGAGTTCGCCGACCCGCTTCCAGAACGTGCACGCGGCGAACCGGGCGCCGCACCCGCACCGTTCGTTGTCGCGGACGTCACGTTGCCAGAGGTGCACGATCTCGCCGAGCGCGCACACCGAGGGCAGTTCCCCGAGCAGGCGTTCGACGAGCGTCGTCCCGCTTCGTCCTAATCCGCCCAGAAAAAGAACCCGTGCCACTTTGGTCCACCTTCGCTCGTTTCGCTGCTATAACGAGCGAAGGAGGCGTCAGGTGGTTGTCGAGGCTTTCCCGCGGGTCCGGCTCGCGGGGACAGAGTTTGATCCGGTCACCGAGGAGGAGGTGGTCGCCCAGGTCAGAGACGCTCTGGCCGGTGGCCGGGGCGGGCGCGTCGTGACGCCCAACGTGGACATCCTGCGCCAGGCGTCGACCGACGCGCGCGTCCGGGCGTACCTGGAATCGGCCGACCTGGTCGTCGCCGACGGCATGCCGCTGGTCTGGGCCAGCCGCCTCAGCGGCACCCCCCTGCCCGAGCGCGTGGCCGGCAGCAGCCTGATCTGGTCGCTCTCGGCCGGCCTCGCCCGCGACGGCCGCTCGATCTTCCTCATCGGCGGCACCCCCGGCCACCCCTCCGGCGCCGAACGCGCGGCCCTGCGCCTCGCGGCGGACTTCCCCGGCCTGCGCGTGGCGGGCACCCTCTGCCCGCCCCACGGCTTCGAGCAGGACCCCACGGTGTACGCCGACCTGGTCCACAATGTCGTCACAGCGGCCCCGGACCTGGTCTTCGTGGGGCTGGGCTTCCCCAAGCAGGAGCAAGTCGTCGACCGTCTCCGCCCCCACCTGCCAGGCACCTGGTTCATGGGCTGCGGCGCCGCCGTAAACTTTGTCGCCGGCGACATCGACCGGGCGCCCCGCTGGATGCAACGCACCGGCCTCGAATGGGCCCACCGCCTGAGCGCCGAACCGGGCCGCCTGGCGAGCCGCTACCTCAAGCACGACGCGCCCTACGCCGTGAAGCTGCTGGCCCAGGCCGCTCGGCGCTAGAAATTTCGTCCCGCCGGCGCTTCGGGACGAGCTGTGGAGCGAGCAGGTCCGGCGACTCCTGCGTTACGAGAAGTCCGCCACCCGCATCAGTCAGTTCGAGCCGATGGTTGTGCCCGGGCTGCTCCAGACGCCGGACTATGCGGAGGCGGTGCTCAGCCTTTACGCGGATCCCGGCGATGCCCCGGAAACGGTGGCTCGGCGGGTGCAGGCGCGGATCGCCCGGCAGGTCATCCTGAACGGAGACGATGCGCCGGCCATGGTGTTCATCGTGGACGAGTCGGCAATCCGCCGACGGATCGGCGCGGAGAGCGGTCAAGGGCCGGAGGTGTTGCGCCGCCAGCTGGCGCATCTCAAGCAGTTGTCCGCCCGGACCCGGGTGAGCCTGCGTCTCCTGCCGCTTGCCGCGGGGGCGCAACCAGGTCTCCGGGGCCCCTTCGTGATCATGGAGTTCGCCGAGCCCGCCCTCGGCGATCTTTTGTATCTGGAGGATGCCAAGGGTGACTACTTCGGTGGCGCGCACTCTGCCGACTTGAGCAGCTATCGCCGTTGGTTCGAGGAGCTGGAGACCATGGCGGCCTCCGAGGCGGAATCTGCGGTGATGCTCGACGCGGCCCTTGCGGAACTGGGCGAAGGAGGCGCCACGGCTACCGCTGCATGACAAGACCATGGAGGCTGTCCGCCGCTCCTCGGGACACGGCGGACAGAAGACGACTCACCGTCGGGTGTCGCCGGCGTACTGCAGAAGAGCGATGAACAAGGCGACGGCGGCGGCAAAGGCCCCGCTGCCGGTGAGGACGGCTTGGGGAACACTGCCCTGGTCGGCAAAGGACAACAAGCCCGCCCCGCCGCCGATGAGCGCGGCGAGAAACACGATGACGACGACGCGGGGAACAGCCCGGGTCGAGGGCGCGCCGTGCATGACTCAGCGCAGCGCTGGGGTGATGGCTGACGGAAGCGCGACCGTCAACGGCGGTGTCTGCACCTGTCCTTCTGCTGTCGCGAGTACTAGACTTCTCATGGCAGTCCCTTTCGATGGTGTGAGATCCGTTCGGGGCGGCTTCAGCTGGACAGTGAGCACTTCCGGTGGCAGCCGGAGGTGCTCACTTCGCTTTGGGCAGCTACTCCTCCTGACTCTCAGTCTGCGGCTCGACACGGATGGTTGGCAAATTGCCAAACGTACTTTGGCACACTATGTTTTGCCGGTTCGCTGTTGCCATCGACGTCTTGACAGCTACCGTCGACGGGGTTAGGGAGGTAATGGTGAGCCGGCCCAGCAGCCCGACCGCTCGCCGCAGCGAGCTCGGCGCCCTGCTCAAGCGCTATCGAGAAGAGCGGGGTCTGACCGCGACGGAGGTCGCGGCCGACGTGGGCGTCGATGTCTCCACGATCAGCCGGCTCGAAAACGCGCAGCGAAGTCCCAAGGAGCTCTTGGTCAGGGCGCTGAGCAATCGGTACGGCCTCGATGCGGCGACCACCGAGGACCTGGTCCGGATGACCCGGGAGGGGCGTCGCCGCGGCTGGTGGGAGCGGTACGACCTGGAGACGTCCACCGCCACCCTGGTGGGACTCGAGAGCGCCGCCACCGAGATCGCCGGATTCGAGACGACAGTGATACCCGGACTGCTGCAGACCGAGGCGTACGCGAAAGAAGTAATTCGCCCGGTCCGGCTTGATTTCTCCGCTGACCGGCTCGCGCAGGCCGTAGAATCCCGCATGGGCCGGCAGCAGATCCTTTCTGGTGACAGTGCTCTCCACTTGCATATCGTGATCGACGAGGCGGTTCTGCACCGTGTCGTCGGCGATCACGATGTCATGCGTGACCAATTGGCGCACCTCGGCGCGATGGCCGGACGTCCGAACATCCGCGTCCAGGTGTTGCCGTTCACCGCCGGGGCCAGCCCGGGGCTGGACGGGAGTTTCTCCCTGCTCAGCTTTGTCGGCGGTGGGTCTCTGCCGCCGGTGGTCTACACAGAGGGTCAGCTCGGCCAGCTCTTCGAGCGGAGGCCGGAGGAAGTGGCGCGGTGCCGACAGGCATTCGTCCTGCTGACCGAGCTCGCCCTCGATCCCGCGCAGTCGATCGAGACAATCGACCGCTGCCTCCACAACATTCCCGCCTGATCAGCCGAGGACAATCATGAGCGAAATGCATATCGACCGGCAAGCTTTGGACTGGCGTATCGCCACGCGCAGCTCGGGTGGTAATTGTGTTCAGGTTGCCGCGGCCGCCGACATGATTGCGGTACGGCATTCCCGGCGCCCCGAACAGGAGATCATCCTCTACACCAAGCCGGAGTTCGAGGCCTTCCTGGACGGCGCCAAGAAGGGCGAGTTCGACGATCTGATCGGCTGATCGCCGATGGTGTCCCAGGACCGGGCGGCGATGTCCGCTGCCCGGCCCTGCGGGTGCTCATGGCCGCCGCCCCTGCCGGGGTGACCGCGGCCGCCCGGCGCGGTGGGCGGGCGGCCGCGGCGATCAGGGCAGCAGGGGGCGGACCTCGACCTGGAAGATGGGGAGTTTGCCCAGCTTGCGGTAGGCCTTGAGGGATTCGTGGGTGGCGTCCACCGAGGAGTCGCGGCCCTCCTGGTTGTGGGGCGTGTCGAAGTGGATCAGGGCGCGGATCTTCGGGAAGCGGCCGATCTGCCGGCCGACCTCGCGGTAGAACTCCGCCTTGTGGGCCGGGTTCTTCTTGGAGGACCAGACGCCCCACTCCGCGACCATCAGCGGCTTGCCCGGGTGCTTGCGCGTCGCCCAGTTGTAGAAGCCGGGCCAGTCGGGCTTGTTCGACGCCTGCCGGTTGAGCAGCTCCGCGAAGTCGCCGTGCCCGTAGCCGGGGTCGCTGTACGCGTACGTGTCGAAGCCGATCCAGTCGACGACCGAGTCGCCCGGGTACATGTCCTCGAACCACTTCTTGCTCGTGTGCGGCACATACGCCATGTGGACCAGCACGGTGACCAGGTTGTCCACGCCGTGGGCGCGGAGCCGCTTGACCACGTACTTGTACATGGCCGCGTAGTCCGAAGCGGTGTAGCCGGAGCCCTTCTTCTCCTTCACATTGTCCTCGGCCTCGTGGTGGACCGTGAAGAAGAACTGCTCGGGGAAGTTCTTGTTGATGTGCTCGGCGAGCTTGTCGAGGAACTTGTCCGTCTTCTTGTCGCCGTCGGCGATCTCGGCCCAGGTGGCGCCGGAAGGCTTCCAGTTGAGGAAGAGGATGCGCTCGCGGCCGGGCTCGCGGGCGATCTCGATCTCCTGCTCGGTGGGGAAGAGCTGCTTCGTGCCTTTGTGATAGGCGTGGTAGACGTCCTGGTGCCGCTCGGTCTTCTCCTCGAAGGAGGCCAGCGCCTGCTTGCCTCGCTTCTCGGTGAAGGCACCCGGCGCCACGCCCCACAGGACGCCGCAAGTCGGCACGAGCTTCTCGCCCGTGCGGCAGTCCCGGGGTTCGGCGGCCGGCGGAGCCGTCGAAGAAGGAGCGATCGGTGCAGCCGAGGAGGGCGGCGGGACGTGACTGGGCGGCACGGAGGCGGAGGGGGAAGGCGCCACGGAAACCGGCGTGGACGGGGCCGCGGACGAAGGCACGGGCACGGGCCCGTACGGGATGCCGAGTTGATCGACGCCACCGGTCCAGGCCCATGACAAGGTGGCCACGACCGAGATGGCGAAGACGGCCGTGAGGGCGACAAGATGCAGAATCCGGCGCGGGCGACGTGTCACGATCGCCCAGTATTAGACCCAAAGTCCGGTTTGTCGACTACCCGAACCGTGGGAAGTGCGGAGCCGGACCCCGCTCGACCGCGCGGCGCCCGGCTGAGAAACTGTCCCCCAAGCTCACTGCAGGGGGAGTTCAGGTGAACGACGGTTTCGTGCTGCCCGAGGACGTGCTGCGTGACGCGCCGTCATGGACACCACGCGCGCACGAACTCGCCGACCTCGAGTTGTTGCTGGCCGGGGCCTATGCGCCACTGACCGGATTCCTCGGCCGGGCCGATCTCCAGTCGCTGCGGCGCCGGGGCCGGCTCGCCGACGGCACCAACTGGCCGGTGCCTGTGACGTGCGAGGTGCCGGCCGAGCTGGCGTCGAGTCTCGATCTCGCCGACCCGCTGCGGCGCACGGTCGTGCTGACCGATCCCGAGGGCGCGCCGGTCGCCGCCGTGGAGGTCACCGACGCGTGGCCGACCTCGGACGGGCTCTGGGCGATCGGGGGCACGGTCCGCCGGATGGGCGACGGCGGGCACGGCCCGTTCCAGCGGCTGCGGCGCAACCCCGACGAGGTGCGGGCCCTGCTGCCACCGGGCCGGGTGCTGGGCGTGATCGCCGACCGCCCGCTGCACCGGCCGCAGCTCGCGCAGATCGCGCATGCCGCCCGTACGCTGGCGGCTCATCTTTTGATCTTCATCCCGGTCTCGGGGCCGGGCCCGGACGGCCTGCCGCCCGAGGCGCTGGTCCGCTCGGTCTTCGCCGCGCGCGACCGGATGCCCCCGGCCACGATCGTCGCGGTGCCGCTGCTGACCCGCGGCGACGAGATGCGTGACGCCATGCTGCGGGCCCGGGTGGCGAGCTCGTACGGCGTGACCCACGTCCTGAGCACCGGCGACATCCTCTCCGGCGGGGGCCTGCGCGTGCTCGTGCCGCGGGAGCTGGCCTACGACAACCGGGACGGGCAGTGGCGCTGGCGGGACGACATCCCGCCGCGCAACCGGCGTCTCGCCATGTCGCCCCGTGAGATCGACGACCTGCTCGACCGGGGCTTCCCGCTGCCGGAGTGGCACACGCCACCGGCCGTGGCCAAGGAGCTCGTCCGCGTGCGCCCGCCGCGCCGGCACCGCGGTCTCGTGGTCTTCTTCACCGGCTTCTCCGGCTCCGGCAAGTCGACGATCGCCCGCGGGCTCGCCGACACCCTGCGCGAGACCGGCGAGCGGACCATCACGTTCCTCGACGGCGACGTGGTGCGGCGCGAGCTGTCGGCCGGGCTCGGATTCAGCCGGGCCGACCGCGACCGCAACGTGCGCCGCATCGGCTGGGTCGCCGCCGAGGTCGCCCGGCACCGCGGCATGGCGATCGCGTGCCCGATCGCGCCCTACGAGGATGCCCGCACGGCCGTGCGCCGGATGGCCACCGACGCCGGGGCCGGCTTCGTGCTGGTCCACGTGGCCACCCCGCTCGAGGTGTGTGAGCAGCGCGACCGCAAGGGTCTCTACGCCCGGGCCCGCGCGGGCCAGCTGCGCGGCATGACCGGCGTGGACGACCCCTACGAGGTGCCGCCCGCCGCCGAGCTGACGGTCGACACCACGGACATGACGGTGCCCGAAGCGGTCGACCGCGTGCTGGCCTACCTCGTCGAAAGCGGTTGGGTGGAGCCCGCTTTGAAGTAAACCGTCACGGCGGAGGAGCACGGGCCGTTTACCCCGCGGGGGCGAAACGCCCGAATGTTCGAAACTCCGCGAAAGGCCCGCCGAACCGATGGAAGCGTCACGCCCAACCGACCTCTCGCACTACCTGGGCGTCTTCCGCCGCCACTGGTGGGTGGTGCTGGCGGCGACGGTGCTCGGCCTGGCGCTCGGTGCCGCGGTGACCCGGGCGCTGCCCCGGGTCTACGAGTCCACCACGTCCGTGCTGGTGCAGGCGGTCGACCAGGATGCCAACGCGTCCGGCGGCCGCACCAAGGGCGCGATCAACCTCGACACCGAGGCCCAGCTGGTCGGCTCGGGGGCGGTCGCGGCGAAGGCCACGGCGCTGCTGCGCTCGCCCGAGTCGCCCATCGAGCTGGCGCACAACGTGTCGGTCGAGGTCCCGCCGAACACCACCGTCCTCATGATCCGGTACGCGGCGAGCACGCCCCAGGACGCGCGGGCCGGCTCCCACGCCTTCGCCGAGGCCTACCTGCGCAACCGCGAGGAGAGCACGCGCGGGGTGCTGGACACCAAGATCCGTACCCTCAGTCTCAAGATCAAGCAGTTGACCACGAGCCTGACCAGCATCAACGGCCGGTTGGCGAAGGCGGCCGCGGGCAGCTCCGAGCGCAGCAACCTGGAGAGCCTGCGCAACAACTCGCAGAACCAGCTCAACAGCCTGACCGGCCGGCTCAACGAGCTCACCACGGCGACCGTCGACGCGGGCAGCATCATCAGCGACGCCCGGGAGCCGGAGGAGCCGGTCAGCCCGGACGCCATGCTCAACATCGCCACCGGCGCGATGATCGGGCTGCTCGCGGGGCTGGCGCTGGCGTTCGTCCGGGAGCGCTTCGACCGCCGGGTGCGCTCGGCTGCCGACGTCCGGGACCGGGCGCGCATCGCGGTGCTGGCGGCGCTCGACGACCGGACCACGCCGCACTTCGAGGACGTGCTCCAGCCGTACGGGCCGGGCGGCCGCATCTTCAACCGGCTCCGTAACGAGGTGCTGGCCAGCCTGAACCCGGGTGACCAGATCATCGTCGTCACGGGGGCCAGCCGGGGCTCGGCCACCACGCTCGTGGCCGCGAACCTGGCCGCCGCGCTGGCGCGTACCGGAAGCGATGTCGTGCTTGTCGGCGCCCACCTGCCGGACAGTGTCGTCGAAGCGGCACCCCTGGCCCGCATGCTCGGGGTCTCCGCGACGCCGGGCCTGTCCGACCTGCTGGCCGGGCGCACCGGGCTCGGCGAGGTCGTGCAGCGCACGCCGCGCATCCCGTCGCTGCGGGTCGTGACGACCGGTGGCGCGGCGACGGCGGCCGGCCTGATGCAGTCGCAGCGGCTGCGGGACACCCTCGACGCGCTGCGCCGCCAGGCCGCGTACGTCGTCGTCGAAGCGCCCTCGACCAGCAGCAGCGCCGACGCGCAAGGGCTCGCGAGCCTCGCCGACGCGGCCATCCTCGCGGTCGAGCTGCGCCGCGCGAAGCGACCCGCCCTGATCGACGCGGTCGAGCAGCTGAGCCGCGTAGGCACGCCGTTGCTCGGGGCCGTGGTGCTGCCGCAGCTCGCGGGCGTGCCGCCGCGGCCGGCCGAGGAGGAGCTGCCGGCGGTGGCCCTGACCGCGCCGAAGATCACCGGCCTCGACGACGCGACCCAGCAGATCAACCTGCCGCCGGTCCGGCCGCAGCGCAAGGGCGACGGCACCGAGGAGGTCACCGCGGTGATCGACCTGACCCCCGTGACGTCCAAGCCGTCTCCGAAGCCCGCCGCCCGCCCGGACGACGCCAAGTGACAATGCTGCGCGCGGCAGCGCACAGCACGGCTCCGGCCCGGCCGACGGCGTTGCCCGCCTGGCCGGTCGCCGCCGCCCTGGCCTTCTATCCCCTGTGGTGGGCGCTCGGCCTGGGCGTGCTGATCTTCCCGATCATGGCCGGGCCGATGGTGGTGCTGCTGCTCCGGCGGCGGCAGGCGGGCCGCCCGCTGCTGCTGCCGCCCGGCTTCGGCTGGTGGGCGCTCTTCCTCGCGGCCCTGCTGGTCAGCGTCGCCGCACTCGGGGCCGACCCCGCCGGGACGGTGGCCGAGCACGCGAGCGGCCGCCTGATCGCGGTCGTCTACCGCTTCATCATGTACGCGTCCATGACCGTCCTGCTGATCTACACCGGCAACCTGACCGAGGCGGAGCTGTCGCGCCGGCGTCTCGTACGCCTGCTCGCGTGGCTCTTCGCGATCACGGTGGCCGGCGGCGTGCTCGGCATCGTGGCGGGTACGTTCGAGTTCACGTCCCCGGTCGAGTACCTGCTGCCCGGCTCGGTGCGCAGCAAGGGCTTCGTGCAGTCGCTGGTCCACCCGTACGCGGCTCAGATCATGGACCTCGTCGGCGGCGAAAAACCTCGCCCCGCCGCGCCCTGGGGCTACACGAACACGTGGGGCAACAACTTCTGCCTGCTCATGGGCTGGCTGGTGGTGTGGGCGGGGACGAGCCGCCGCGCCTCCGCCCGTCCGCTCGCGCTGCTGGGCCTGGCCGTCGCCATCGTGCCCGCCGTCGTGTCGCTCAACCGCGGCTTGTGGATCGGCATCGGCGTCGTCGTGCTCTACGTGGCCGCGCGGTACGTACTCATGGGCCGGCTCTGGATCATCGGCGCCGTCCTCGCGGCCGCCCTGTCCCTGTTCGTGGCGCTGATCGCGACGCCGCTCGGCGACACCGTGAGCGCCCGGCTCGACAACGGCAAGTCCAACGGCGTGCGCTCGTTCCTGATGCAGCGGGCCGTGGACGGCTTCGTGGAGAGCCCGATCATCGGGTACGGCTCCACCCGCACCACGATCGGCGGCCGCAACTCCATCACCGTCGGCGAGAGCTCCGAGTGCGAGCGCTGCGGCAACTTCACGGTGGGCGGGAACGGGCAGTTCTGGCAGCTGCTGTACGCGCACGGGGCGGTGGGCACGATCGCGTACCTCGGCTTCTTCGGTTATGGCCTGTGGCGTTTCCGGCGGGACCGGTCGCCGATCGGCATCGCGGCGAGCGCGGCGATCGTCAGCTCCTTCTCGGCGATGCTCTGGTACAACGCGATCCCCACCCCCCTGGCGTTCATGTTCCTGGCCTACGCGCTGCTGTGGCGCAACGAGAAGGGGGACACTCATGCCCGTTAGGACCGCGCCGGCGGAGCTCACCGCCGGTGACTCGGCGCTGCGGACGCAGTACCTGACCGAGGTTCTGAACCTGCTCTACCCGGAGCCGTGCGCCACGGACCGCCCGGGTGACCTCGTCGCGGAGTACCTGGTGGTGCCCGACGCCCGGCGGCCCCGGCTGCTCGTGCCGGCGACGTCGCGCCGGGTCGCCGCGGCTGCCGTCCGCCGCTATGCCGAGCCACAGTCGCGGGGCGCCAGGCTCAAGCGCGACGCGGTGGTCGCTGCCCTGCGAACCGGTGCGGCGGGCGTGCTGCTCCGCGATCGCGTACGGGTGACAGGCCCCGCTTCGGCCGGCATCGACGGGCACCTGCGCGAGGCGCTCGGGCGGGACCTGTCCATCAGCATCCACATCGGACCGGCGCGGGCCAACCGTAAGCCGGTCCTCCAGCTGATCAGCCCCGAGGGTGAAACCTTCGGCTTCGGCAAGCTGGGCACCGGGCCACTCACCCGTCGACTGGTCCGGGACGAGACCGCGGCGCTCCGAGCCCTGGGACAGGCGAACCTGACGAAGCTGTCGGTTCCGTCCGTCCTCCACGCCGGCCAGTGGCGGGATCTGGAAGTGCTCGTGCAGTCGGCGCTGCCGGTGTGGCTGCCCCGGGCACCCCTGTCGCCGCACCGGCTGGCCGCGGCGATGGTCGACGTGGCCGGATGTCACGGCTGGACGGCCGGGATGCTGCCTGGAAGCCCGTACTGGATGGCCCTGCGGGACCGGCTCGCCGGGGTGGGCGACCGGCCCGAGGGGGTGGCCCTGGCGGCCGCCGCCGAGCTGCTCGTCTCCCGGTCGGGCGGGCTGCCGCTGCGCTTCGGGTCGTGGCACGGCGACTGGGCGCCCTGGAACATGGCGGCCCTCGCGGACGACCTGCTGGTCTGGGACTGGGAGCGGTTCGCGACCGGGGTCCCCGCCGGCTTCGACGCCGTGCACCACGACCTGCAGCGCCGCATCCAGTCGAGCGGGGACGCGGCCGGTGCCGTGGAGGCCACCGTGCGCCGCGCGGCCGAGCTGCTCGCGCCGTTCGGGGTCGCTCCCGAGGCCCGCGAGCTGACGGCGCTGCTCTACCTGGTGGACCTCGCCGCCCGGTATCTCACCGATCGCCAGGCCGAGGCCGGCGCCCGGCTCGGCGTGCTCGGGACGTGGCTGCTGCCCGTCCTCATCAGAAGGGTCGAAGAGCTGTGATCAAGCCGTCGAAGGTGCCCACGCCCATCAAGCGGGTGGTGCATCTCGGATCGCGATCGTACGGACGGCTCACCGCGCCGGCCCGCATGACGCCCTCGTTCCTCATCTGCGGCGGCCAGCGCTGCGGCACGACGTCGCTCTACCGGGCCATGGCGCAGCACCCCGTCGTCATGAAGGCGGTGCTGCACAAGGGCGTGCACTACTTCGACGTCTCCTACCGCCGCGGCATGTCCTGGTACAAGGGGCACTTCCCGCGGCAGCGGCACGCCGAGAAGATCAAGCAGCGGCACGGGGTGCCGGCACAGACGTTCGAGTCGAGCCCGTACTACATGTACCACCCGCAGGCGGCCGCCCGGATCGCCGCCGACCTGCCCGGGGCCAAGCTGCTCGTGCTGGTCCGCGACCCGGTCGAGCGGGCCTACTCGCAGCACCACCACGAGGTCGCGCGCGGCTTCGAGAACGAGCGGGACTTCGGCAACGCGCTCGCGCTCGAGGCGGCCCGGCTGCACCGGGTGGAGGAGCGGCTCGCGGCCGACCCGGCCTACTACTCGTTCGCCCACCAGCACCACGCCTACCGGGCCCGCGGCGAGTACGCCCGCTATCTGAGCGTCATGGCGCAGCACGTCGGGCGCGAGCGCATCCACGTGGTCGAGAGCGAGCGCTTCTTCAGCGACCCCGGGCAGGTCTACGACGAGGTGTGCGAGTTCCTCGGGCTGCCCGCCGGGCTCGACCATCCGGAGTTCGAGAAGCACAACGCCCGGCCGCGACAGTCCGACATGGACCCCGGCCTGCGGCGCGAGCTGTCGAGCTACTACGCCTCTCACGACGAGGCGCTGATCACGTGGCTGGGCCGGGTGCCGATCTGGCGACAATCGTGACCTCCTTGCAGGCCACCGCGCGGGGCGGCCTGGCCAACATGGCCGGGTCGGCCCTGGCCGGCGGTTCGGGTGTCGTCATCACCTGGCTGGTCGCGCACACCCTGGGCGCGGAGCAGGCGGGCGCCTTCTTCGCGGCGACGGCGGCTTTCGTCCTGGTCGGCGGGCTGGCGAAGCTCGGCACGCAGACCGGGCTGGTCTACTGGCCGGCCCGGCTGCGGGCGACCGGCCGCGACCATCTGCTCGGCGCCTGTCTGCGTACGGGTCTGGTGCCGGTGCTGGCCCTGGCGCTCGTCCTCGGTGCGGTCCTGTGGTGGCAGGCGCCCGCGATCGCCGGTCTCAACGCCTCGCCCGTGGTGGCGGAGCACGTCGCCGGGTTGCGGGTGCTGGCCGTCTTCCTGCCGTTGCAGGCACTGACGGACGCACTGCTCACGGCGACTCGGGGCTACCAGGCGATGCGTCCGACGGTCACGCTCGACCGCATCCTGCGCAGCGTTCTGCAGCTCGTGTGCGTGGGCGCGGCCGCGGTGGCCGCCATGGCGTCCCTGCCCGCCTTCGCCGTCGCGTGGGCCCTGCCCTACCTCCCGGTGACCGTGCTCGCCGCGATCTCACTGCGCCGCATCTATCTGGCCGGCAAGCCCGAAAGCTTCCGCAGCCGGCGCAGCGAGCAACGGGACCTGCGCCGCGAGTTCTGGCGCTTCACCGGTCCGCGCGCCGTCGCCAGCGTCGCCCAGCTCGCCCTGCAACGGATCGACGTGCTGCTCGTCGCGGCCCTGGGCGGGCTGGCCCCGGCCGCCGTCTACGCGGTGGCGGGGCGATTTGTGATTTTGATCCAGTTCGCGAACCAGGGCGTCTCGCAGTCGGTGCAGCCGCGGCTGGCGACCGCCCTGGCCACCGGCGATCGCGACACCGCCAACCAGCTCTACCGCACGGCGACCGGCTGGCTGGTCCTCGTCACCTGGCCGATCTGCCTGCTGGTCATCCTGTACGCGCCGGTCTACCTGCGGCTCTTCGGCGACCACTACGAGTCCGGGGCGCCGGTCGTGATCGTGCTCGCCGGCGCCATGCTCGTGGCGACCGGCTGCGGCATGGTCGACATGGTGCTCGCCATGGCCGGCCGCACCTCGTGGAACCTGATCAACGTGCTGGTCGCGCTGGCCGTCACGGTCGCGCTCGACGTCTATTTGATTCCCCGGTACGGGGCTCTGGGCGCCGCGATCGGGCTGGCGTGCGCGATGGTCGTCAACAACCTGCTGCCCCTGATCCAAGTGTTTACGTCGGCCGGTCTGCACCCGTTCGGCGCCGGAACTTTGGTCGCCGGGGCGCTGGCGGCCGGGTGCTTCGGCGTACTCCCCAGGGTTGTCGGATCTTTGCTCTGGGGGCCGGTCCTGGCCCTCGTTCTCTATGTCGCCGGCGCCTTTCTTCTGCGGGGCCCTCTTGCCCTGGCAGCTTTTCGTTTGAGGAGGACACGTTGACCACCGACTACACCAAGGTGTTCCAGGACGCGGACGCCGTCGCGAAGTACGAGCACGTCACGTACGCCCCGGACAGCTACGCGTCGCAGATCAACGAGCGGCAGCAGGCGTACCTGCGTGAGCTCGTGCAGCGCGAGTTCGGCCGCAACCTGCCCGCGCAGCACGACTTCGCCTGCGGCACCGGACGCGCGATCCGCACCCTGCACGGCCTGGTCCGCGAGGCCCACGGGTACGACACCTCGGCCGAGATGATGGCGAAGGCCGAAGAGGTCGGATCCAAGGCGCAGTGGCACCAGATCGCCGCGGACGGTCCCGTCCCCAACCCGGTCCCCGCCGGGCACCCGGCCATCGTCACGATGTTCCGCTTGCTGCTCAACGTGTCCGACGAGGTCCGGGACCGGGCGATCGCGTTCGCGGCCAAGGCGCTGCCGACGCCCGACGCGGGCCTGCTCGTGGTGGAGAACCACGGCAACGCGGGCTCGCTGCGTCATCTGCGGGCGCGCCGGCACTCGGACTCGCGGTGGTTCGCCGAGCTGTCGCACGCCGAGGTGGCTTCGCTCCTGGACCGGCACGGCTTCGAGATCGTCGAGCGCCACGGCTTCTCCATGATCACCGAGTCGCTGAGCCGCAACCCGCTGGCCCGGGTGGCCGACGCGGCGGCTCGGGCGCTGCCCGGCACCGACGGCCTCGCCGTGAACGTCCTCTACACGGCCCGGCGGAAGAAGTAGCAGTGGTTCGTACTCGTGCCGCTTTGCTCGTGCTGCTCCTGCTCGGTCTCGCCGGCTGCACCTCGCACCGGCGGGCCGAGCCCGAGCCCACCCCGTCGCCCGACCTGACCAGCCCGCCGACGGCCGTCGCGGTCAACCCGGGCCCGTTCGAGGCGGGCCCGGTGGCGCCCCCGGCCACCGGCGCCTATCTGGGCGCGTGGATCAAGCCGGAGTTCCTCACCCACGCCGGGCGGGTCGAGGCGGTCGACCAGCTCGAGGAGAGCCTCGACCGGCCGCTGGACATCGTCAACACGTACCGGCGCTTCGACCAGATGGTCGGCACCACGTCGGACGCCGAGCTGCTGGACAACGGCGCGACACTGATGGTCAGCTGGGCCACCGGCGACAACCGGTCGATCCTCGCCGGCGAGCACGACGCGTTGATCCGCAAGCAGGCCAGGAAGATCCGGGCGGTGCGCAAGCCGCTGCTGCTGCGCGTCCGGTGGGAGATGGACCGGCCCAACCTGCGCGCGACGATGTGGTCCGCCGCGGACTACGTCGCCGCCTACCGCTACATCTGGGACATCTTCCGCGAGGAGCGCGTCAAGAACGTCTCCTGGGTCTTCTGCCCGACCGCCGAGGGATTCGCCCGCGGCGAGGCGGCCGCGTTCTACCCGGGCGACGACGTGGTCGACTGGACGTGCGTGGACGTCTACGCCGGCAACCAGTTCCAGCCCGTCGGTGTGCTGATGGGCGATTTCCTTCGCTGGGCGGCACAACGCCCCAAGCCCATCGTCATCGGCGAGTTCGGCGTGGCGAAGGCGTGGGGCTCGGCCGGGCGGGCGGCCTGGCTCCGCGACGCCCAGCGCACGTTCAAGGCCAACCCGCAGATCAAAGCCGTCGTCTACTTCGAGAGCAACCCCGAGGGCAACGGCCCCAAGCAGCAGTTCCAGCTGGCCGGCGACCGTCCCGCCTTCCGCGCCTTCTCCGCCCTGACCGAAGACCCCTATTTCAATCCTTGATCGGCTCTTCGTCCTTGACCGGCTCTTCGTCCTTGACCGGCTCTTCGTCCCTGATCGGTTCCAGGAACTCGAGCCGATTGCCATGATCGTCCTGGCTGTAGAACCGCCGGTGACCAGGAAAGTCCCCGTCCCAGGTCACCGGCCGGGCCGCCGCACCCAACCGCCGCGCGAGCGCATCGAGATCGTCCACGACCACCCCGGGATGCGCCTTCCGAGCGGCCACGAAATCTCGCTCCACCCCGAGATGAAGCTCCCACTCGCCCCGCCGGAACCAGCAGCCACCCCGCTTGGCCAACTCGGCCGGCTTGGCCACCTCGGCCATGCCCAGCACTCCGCCGTAGAAGCCGCGTGCCACACCTTCCCCGCCAGGAGGAATAGCCAATTGCACATGATGCAGTCTCATTCCTCCTTACTAGCAAACCGTACGTCCGTCTTGCTACCCCTGTCGCCATGGTGACTCCTGGCCCGCGGCGACGATAATGATCGCCGTGGACAAGGTGACGGCCCTCCGGTTGATCTCGCCGCGCTCGCTGCGCTGGCAGGACGTCGACCCGGCTGGGCACCCCTTCGATCCGGCGGCCGCCCCGGCGGTGGTCCGGAGCTTGCCCCCGGCGGCCGAAGTGCCCGCCCGGCCCCGGAACGTCGACTACAGCGCCAAGATCGCCTGGAGCCGCAGCACCGGTGACCCGTGGGCGGACACGATGAGCCTCGCCCTGATCGGGCACTACGGACGCTGGGCCGGCGGCTGGCGCTGGGCGACCGGCGAGGGTGACTTCGACGGCGGCCCGGGCTGGACCTGGTGCTGTTCCCTCCACTCCATGTCCGCCCCGGACGCGACGCTCGACACCGTGACCACCGCGCTGATCGAGTGGCGGGCTTGGCTCGAGGACCTGAGCGAGCGCTTCGGCCGCTTCCTGCCGATCCCGCCGGCCGCCGGCGAGGACGACGTGCTCGACGTCTGGGAGCGCGCGGTCGCCCACCTCGTGACCGTGGTGGTCGACCGAACGGGGGCCGGCAGCGGCTGGTACGGCCACTGCGAGCAGGTGCTCGGCTGGTTCCTGGCCGCAGCGGGCATTCCGGCCGACCGGCACGGGCAGTTGATCGAGCATGCCGTCGGCGGCCGCTTCGAAAGCTGGGTCGAGCCCAAGGGCGCCCAGGTGCGGGAGGTTGCCGAGCGGCTCGCCACCAGGCTGTGGCACCCGGATGCATGACCACCTGCTCGACTGGTGGCACGTGCGCGACCGGGTGCCGTGGGCCACGGCCACCCACCCCGCTCCCGGCCCGTCGGCCCGCCCGGCTCCCGCTCCACCGGCCCACCCGGCTCCGGGCCCGCCGGTCGACCCGGCTCGCCGTCCGGTCAGTGGGCGCCGGGACGGCATTCTCGACCACGTGAACACGGCGGAGGTGGCCCGCTGTCCCGACCGTGCGGCCCGCCTGCTGGACGCATTGCACCAGGTGCACGACGCTGCGGCAGGCCCCGAACCGCTCCACTTCGCCCTGCTGGCGCGCTGGCAGGCCGTCGTTCTCGGCGTCCCGGCCGTGGGTTTCCGGACCGGAACCGCCTACGCCAAAGCCGGCCGCGAACGCTACGGCCTCGGCCCCACCACCCGGCCCCGCTTCGCCACCTGCCTGACCGAGGCGACCGACCCCCGCCTGCCGCTGGCTGCCCGCGCCGCCCGCGTCTACTTGGACGTCGCCTTCGTCCATCCCTTCCCGGACGGGAACGCCCGCGCCGCTCTGCTGTGTCTTGCTTTCGTCCTGCACCGCGACCACGCCACCATTCATCCGGCCGCCCCGGCACTGACCCTGGTCAGGCGGGCCGACGATCTTCCGGGCACCGTGGACTTCGTCCGGCTGATCGACCTGCTGATGCGGCCGGGCCGACTCCGCTCGGCGACTGAGCTCTCGGCCGGGCTGCCTCCCGCGGAGGCGTAGCAAGCGCGGGCCGGCTCAGGCGGCGACCACGCCGCCGATGCCCGTGCGCTCGGCCGGGGAGGCGATCAGCTCGACGGTCACGCCGGGCCGGACCCGCTCGCCGACGGTCGCGGCGATCGCATCGGTGATGCCGGCGATCAGGCGGCCGGTGATGGCGGCAGCGTCGGGCCGGTCGAAGACGGCGGCCCGGACGCCGAAGGTGACGGTCGGCGCGGGAGCCTCCGCGATCTTGCCGCCGATGCCCCAGCGCTGCGGCGGGAGGCCGATCAGGTGGACGACGACCAGCTCGCGCGCCCACTCGCCGTAGACCTCGACCGTGGCGTCGGTCAGCGCGGCGATCAACTCCGGCTCGCGGCCGGTGAGGTCGGTCTCGAGGGCGTGCACGGTCAGGTGGGGCATGTCCGCTCCTCTACGATGGCTTTGATGACAAATTACCTTTGCACTCAAAGCTAAATCATGTCAACCGATGCGACCGTCCGCGAACTGCTGCTGCTGATGCCCCGCCTGGTGGGCCGGGCCAAACGGATGCCGCCCCCAGAGCAGTTGCGCTCGCTCGACCTGTCCCCGCGGCACCTCTCCCTGCTGTCACTGCTCCTGCTCGACGGCCCGCAAACTGTGAACGACCTGGCCGCCGCCCTCGGCGTCGCCCCGACCACGGTGAGCCTGATCGTGAGCGACCTGAGCCGCAAAGGCGTCCTGACCCGCAGCGAGGACGACACCGATCGCCGCCGCCGCATCATCGACATCAGCGCCGGAAGCCGGCCGGCCATCTCCCAGTGGCTCTCGCCCACCCAAGCCGCCTGGCGCCAAGCCCTGGCCCCCCTCACCCCCGCCGAACAACAAGCCGTCCTCACGACCCTCCGCCGCTTCGAGGACGCCCTCGGCGCCGATCCCGCATGACTCCCGCCCCGCCCGCCCTCAGCGAGCGATCCGGGGCACGTGCCCGGCATCGGTGAAGAGGTGTCGGCCGCCCCGCTCAGGGCTCGGGGTCCCACAAAACCTCGACCGAGGACTGCAATGCCTTCGCGACCTTGATCGCCAGATAGACCGAGGGTGCGTAGTCGCCCGTCTCCATGGCGATCACGGTCTGACGGCTGACCTGGACGGCGGCGGCCAAACCCTGCTGGGTCAGGCCGGCCTCCTTGCGGGCGGCGCGGATGCGGGCGCCGGCGGCGTTGCCCGCCTCCTCCGGGGCGCGGACCGGGCCGGACGGGGGCGCCATCAGATCTCCTCTCCGGCCCGGGCTTCCTCGCGGTCCCGGAGGCGGCCCTTGATGATCAGCACGACGACGGCTATCAAGGCTCCGGCCAGGCCGCCCACGGCGACGCCGAGCCAGGCCGCGTTGTCGGACTCACGGACATAGCGCGCGCCGGCGATGAAGATGAGCAGCGGCAGGATGGTGATCACGATCAGCGCGATCCGCCGGGAGCTCCAGCTGCGCGGCGTGGTGTCGACCCGCCGGCGTCGCACGTAGACCGTCGCCAGCAGCTGCGTGAACCACGAGACCCCCAGCATCACCGCGAGGGGCAGCACGGACGGCTCGCCCAGCGGCCACACCATCACCGCGGCGGCCCAGGGCAGCAGGAAGCTCTGCAGCGAGGCCGACGTCGTCATGCCTTCGTACCACCGGAAGCGCTCGCGCTCGTCGCCGTAGAGATCGCCGTCGAGATCGAGGTTCCAGTGGACCACGCGGTCGAGGAGTGTCATGCGTCCATCCTGATGACAAGTTCTCTTGACGTCAAGTGGACTTAACATCCGGGCCCTCTCAGGGATGACTCGGGGACTTCACCTGATCCGCACGGGTGACAAGTGTTTCTAGGCTCTAGCTGTGAGCCTCATCGAGACCCAAGGGTTGACCAAGACGTACGGCGGGCGGGTGACTGCCCTGCACGACCTCACGGTCACCGTCGAGCCGGGGATCGTCGGCCTCGTCGGGGCCAACGGCGCCGGCAAGTCGACGTTCATCAAAATCATGCTCGGGCTGATCGCCCCGACGGCCGGCACGGTCCGGGTGTTCGGGCTCGATCCGACCGTGGAGACCGACAAGGTGCGCGCGAAGGTCGGCTACATGCCGGAGCACGACGCGCTGCCGCCGGACGTGTCGGCGGCCGAGTTCGTGACTCACCTCGGCCGGATCAGCGGCCTGCCCCGCACGGCCGCCCGGGAGCGCGCGTCCGAGGCGCTGCGCCACGTCGGGCTCTACGAGGAGCGTTACCGGCAGATCGGCGGCTATTCGACGGGCATGAAGCAGCGCGTCAAGCTGGCCCAGGCGCTGGTGCACGACCCCGACCTGCTGCTGCTCGACGAGCCGACCAACGGGCTCGACCCGGCCGGCCGCGACGCGATGCTCGCTTTGGTGCACCGGATCGGCAGCGAGTTCGGCATCTCCGTGGTGACCTGCTCCCACCTGCTCGGCGAGGTCGAGCAGATCTGCGACTCGCTGGTGGCGATCGAGGGCGGCAAGCTGCTGCGGGCGGACCGGATCTCGGCCATGACCGCGGCCAGCGACGTGCTCGCCGTCGAGGTGTCCGAGGGCACCGAGGAGCTGGCGGCTGCATTGACGGAGCTTGATTTGCCCGTACGCGCCGACGGGCGGATGCTGCTCGTGCCGCTCGACCACGACGACACGTACGACCAGATCCTCCGCGCAGTGGCTGACCTGGACCTGCCGCTGCACCGCCTCGACCAGCGCCGGCACCGGGTGGCCGAGCTCTTCGCGCCCCGGGAGGCCGCAGATGTCTGAAGCCAGCGTCATCCACGACATCGGATACCAGCGCTACGACGGCCCCCGGCTGGGCCGCCGCGCGGTGTTCGGCGCCATGTACATCCACGGGCTGCGCGCCGCCTACGGCCTCGGTCGCTCGGCCAAGTCCAAGATCTTCCCGTGGCTCGTCGTCGGCATCTGCTTGCTTGTCGGCGTAATCCTCGCCGCGGTCAAGGCGCAGACGGGCCTCGAGGCGCTCAACTACTTCACGTACGCCGACTCGATGAGCTGGCTGATCATCTTCTTCGCCGCGATCGTGGCGCCGGAGCTCGTCTCCCGGGACATGCGCTCGGGGGTTCTGCCGCTCTACTTCAGCCGGCCGTTGCGCGCCTCGGACTACATCGGGGCGAAGGTGGCGTCCATGGTCACCGCGGTGTGGCTGCTGCTGGCCGTACCCCAATTGATCATGTTCTTGGGTGCGGCCTTCACCACGAAGAACGGCATCTCCGACGTGTGGAAGGAGCTCGGGGACCTGCTGCCCGGGTGGGCCTACAGCCTGTTGTGGGCGCTGGTCTTCACCGGCATCGGGCTGCTCGTCGCGTCGCTCACGGGCAAGCGGGCCTTCGCCGCCGGCGGCATCGTCGCGGTGTTCCTCATGACCACGCCGGCCGTCGGCGTGCTGAGCATCATGCCGTCGCAGGACGCCCAGGAGCTGGCCGGCCTGGCGAGCCCGTCGACGCTGGTGAGCGGCGTCGGCCAGTGGATCTATCCGACCGCGAACACCGGCATGATGATCGGCCGGTTCGGCCCGGTCTACCTGATCGAGGCGATCACGCTGGTCGCCGCGTGCATGCTGCTCCTGCTCGCCCGCTACCGGAGGGTGGCCGCGCTGTGACCACGCTGACTCTGCAGAACGTCTCCCGCTGGTACGGCAACGTGGTGGCCGTCAACGACATCACCATGTCCCTCGGCCCCGGCGTCACCGGTCTCCTCGGACCGAACGGCGCCGGCAAGACCACGGTGCTGCACATGATGGCCGGTTTTCTCGCGCCCTCCCGGGGTGCGGTGACCCTCGACGACGCCCCGGCATGGCGCAACCCGGCGATCTACAAGCAGCTGGGACTGGTGGCCGAGAAGGAGGCAGTCCACGGTTTCCTGACCGCTCGCGAGTTCGTGAACGCGTCGGCCAAGATGCACAAGCTGTCCGATCCGAAGGCCGCCACCGAGTGGGCTCTTCAGATGGTGGAAATGACCGATGCCGCGGACAGGCGCATCGAGACGTACTCGAAGGGCATGCGGCAGCGGACCCGGGTGGCCGCGGCGCTCGTACACAATCCTCAGGTCTTGTTGTTGGACGAGCCGTTCAACGGCATGGACCCGCGCCAGCGCATGCACATGATGGCGCTGCTGCACGAGCTCGGCGACCGGGGTCACACGATCCTCTTCAGCTCGCACATCCTCGAGGAGGTCGAGCAAGTCTCGGGCACGGTCCAGGTCATGGTCGCGGGGCGGCTCGCCGCGTCCGGCGACTACCGCCGGATCCGCCGCCTGATGACCAACCGCCCGCACGTCTTCGCCGTGAAGTCCTCCGACGACCGCAAGCTGGCCGTCGCCCTCATCGCCGAGAAATCGGTGAACGGCGTCGAGATCGCGGGGGAGGGCCTCACCGTACGCGCCGGCGACTACGGCAGCTTCACCCGCGCGCTGCCCCGCATCGCCCTCGGCGAGGGGATCAGGCTGCGCAAGGTGATCCCGTCCGACGAGTCCCTGGAGAGCGTCTTCTCCTACCTGCTGGAGGCCTGATGTCGACCGTCGCCTGGATCACCGCCCGGGGCCTCTTCGGCCGCCGCCGGGTGCTCCTCCTCCTGCCCCTGCCGATCCTGCTGATCGTGCTGGCCGTGATCTGCGACGCGGCCGGCGTCGACGCCCGGGAGTGGGGCGCCCCGGTCATCGTCGGCCTCGGCCTGGCCGTGCTGCTGCCCGTCGTCGCCCTGATCGTCGGCACCGGCGTGCTCGGCTCCGAGGTGGACGACGGCACGATCGTGCACATCCTCACCAAGCCCCTGCCCCGGCGCGACATCATCCTCGCGAAGCTGGGCGTGGCCGTGGTGGCGAGCGCGGTCACCGCGGCGGTTCCGCTGTTCGTCGCGGGGGTGCTGGCCGATTCCGTACGCTTCGGGCTCGCGCTCGCCGTCGCCGCGGCGCTCGGCGCGGTGGCGTACTCGGCGCTGTTCCTGCTTCTCAGCCTGCTGACCAGGCGGCCGGTCCTCCTTGGGCTGGTCTACATCCTGGTGTGGGAGGGGCTCCTCGGCCGGTTCGTGAGCGGCACCCGGGTGCTCTCGATCGAGCAGTACGTGATCACCGTCGGCGACCGGCTCTCCCCGGCGACCGACATCCTCGACCCGAAGGTCGGCCTCCCTGTGGCGCTCGTCATGGCGGCGATCTTCGCGGTCGGTGGCACGCTGTTCGCTGTGAACCGCCTGCGCAGCTTCTCGATGGCCGGGGAGACGAGCTGACCGCTCATCCCGACTGGCCTCACCGGCTGCTCGACGTCGGCCGCCTCCTGGATTCCGGGTGGCGGCCTTCGCCGTTCCGTGAGTTCGTGCTGAAGGTGCATCAAAGGTGCAATCTGGCCTGCGATTACTGCTATGTGTACGAGCTGGCGGACCAGAGCTGGCGCGACCGCCCGCGGGTGATCAGTCCGGCCCTGTGGCGGGCCGCGGCCCGGCGTATCGGGGAGCACGCGGCCCGGCACGATCTGCCACATGTGCGCGTGACGTTGCACGGGGGAGAGCCGCTGCTCGCCGGGGTCACGACGTTGGCCCAGATCGCCGCCGACCTGCGTGCGGCTGTTCCTTGCCCCGTCACGGTGGGTCTCCAGACCAATGGGACGGCGCTGTCCGCCGCTACTTTGGCCGCGCTGGCCGAGGCGGAGATCTCCGTCGCGGTCTCGCTCGACGGCGTCGGCCACGACAAGCACAGGCGCTTCCCGTCCGGCGACGGCAGCTTCCGGGCCGTCTCGGCCGCGCTTTCCCTTCTGTGTACGTCCTCCGCGTACGCGGGTCTGCTGTGCGTCATTGATCCCTCCTCGGACCCTGTCGCCACGTACGAGTCATTGATCGAGTGGCAGCCGCCGGCGATCGACTTCCTCCTGCCGCACGCCAACTGGGCGTCCCCTCCGAGTCCGGGTTGCGGTGCGTGGCTCGCTTCCGTCTTCGACCGGTGGTACGACGCACCGCGGCGGGAGACGTCCGTGCGGCTCTTCGAGGATCTGATGTCCTTGCTGCTCGGCGGTCCGGGCAGGTCGGAGCAGGCGGGCCTGGCGCCGGTGTCCGTGGCCGTGATCGAGACCGACGGCTCGCTCGAACAGGTGGATGCCCTGAAGAGCGCCTACTCGGGGGCGGCGTCCACCGGTCTGTCGGTGCTCACGTCCTCGCTCGACGATCTGCTGCTGCATCCGGGGATGGTGGCGCGACAGATCGGGCCGGCGGCGCTTGCACCCTCGTGTCTGGCCTGTCCTGTGGCCTCGGTGTGCGGGGCGGGGCACTATGCGCACCGGTACCGGCCGGGCTCCGGTTTCCGGCATCCGACGGTCTACTGCGAGGACATGTTCCTGCTCATCGGTCACATCCGACGGCGGCTCGCATCTTCGCTGTCCGTGGCCTTGTAATCACGACGAGGGACGTGGTCCGGGACACCCCGGGTCGATTTGGCGTTGCGCTGAGGCCTGTGTAAAGTTTTGCGAGCCGGCAGGGAAGCGGACGGAGCGAAAACGCCACGGACGGCCTGCTGACAAACCCCTAGCAATAGTCACCGGGCAGAGTCGCGTGCGACTCCGGTTTCCGGCGATGAATGCTGGGGAGCTCGAGCGAGATTCGGCCGGATTTGACGGCCGGAAAGCGTGAGAGTAAATTTGAGCGAGTGCCCCGGAGGGCGGGAAACATTCCCGGTCGAA
>NZ_JAUZQD010000022.1 GCF_030709675.1 Symbioplanes lichenis | reverse complement strand
GGAAGGACGGCGCGCCAAGTGGCGGCGCGGGAAAGAGCGGCGCGAAAAGGGGCGAGAACGCCGTCAGAACAACGGCGCAGCGAACTCGGTCACCGTGTCCGCCACAACCTCGGGCAGCCCGATGCCCACCCCCGCCGGACCGTCGTTCCGGGTGAGATAGACCGCCGCCAGGCCGGCCGGCACGTCGTCGGCAATGAGCGTCCCGGTCTCCGTGCATCCTTGCTGGAGGTACTGGTCGCTGATCACCTCGCCGCAGAAGGCGAGAATCGGTTCGCCGGCCTCGTCGAGGAAGGTGAGGGCGAGCGACCCGAGCGCGAACCGAGTCTCGTCCACAACGAGCTGCTGCCCCGCGGCGACCGTGAACTTCTTCGCCGCGGACGCAGTGGTCACCTGGTGGGCCCACTGCTCCCACCGCGGCACGCCCGCGTCCTCGACGATGAACTGCACCCTGTATGTCCCGGCCGGTACGCCACCGATCGTGTAACGGCCGTTCGCGTCGGTGCGCTGCAGGTAGTCACCCGCCGACTGCCCGGACAGCGTGCGCGCGAAGACCCGTACGCCCGGCAGCGGGTCGCCGTGGGCGGTCGTGAGGGTGCCGCTGATGGTGCCGGTGGCCGGGTCGGCGTGGGCGGCCGTCCCGGGCGCCAGCGCCAGTGCCACTGCTGTCGCGGCCGCCGCCAGAAGGCGCAGCCGGGATCCCCCGTGTTTGTCGAGTGCCATGCATATGGACCTTAGTGGATCAAGCCGAGCGCGCGCCGCACGAAGTCGAGCTGGAACTCGAGCAGGTTGGGCACGGCGCCGCCCATGTGGGTGGCGCCGGGCAGCGGCAGGACGGTGTGGGGCTTGCCGGCCGCCAGCAGGGCCGCGGAGAGCTTCATCGTGTGCACCGGCAGGACGTTGTCGTCGAGCAGGCCGTGGATCAGGAGCAGCGGGCGCCGGAGGTGCGGGGCATCGGCGATGAGGGACCCCTCGGCGTACCCGGTGGGGTTCTCGGCGGGCAGGCCCAGCGTGCGCTCCTGCCAGTGCGAGCTGTAGAGCAGCTGGTCGGTCACGGGGGCCCCGGCGACGGCGGCGTGGAAGACGTCCGGGCGGCGGAGCACGGCCAGCGCCGCGAGGTAGCCGCCGGCCGACCAGCCCCGGATGGCGACGCGGCCGAGGTCCAGGTCGGGGTGGCGATCGGCGGCGGCGTGCAGGGCGTCGACCTGGTCCTGCAGGCGGGGGCCGGCGTGGTCGCCGCCCCGGGCGCGTTCCCAGCGGGGGCCCCGCCCCGGCGTGCCCCGGCCGTCGGCGACCACGACGGCGAAGCCCTGGTCGGCGAACCACTGCGACACCCAGTACCGGTCGCGGGCGGCGACGGCGCGCTGGGCGGCCGACCCGCCGTACGGGTCCATGATGACCGGCAGAGGACCGGTTCCGGGCTCCCACCCGGTGGGGAACAGGACGGCCGTCTGCAACGAGCGCGCCCCGAGCGCCGCCAGCTCCACCACCGGCCGTACGGGCGAAATATACGAAAAATCGGAAAGCGCCCGGCCGTCGACCGTCACCGAGTGCTCGGCCAGCGTGGAGGCGACCACCACCGTCGTCCCGCCCGCCCGCCGGCCGGAGTGCACACCCGGAGAGGAAGTCACGCGGTCCAGGCCGGAGGAGGACCACGTCCACAGGTCGAGGGAGGCCGGTGTGGACCGGGCGGCGAACAGCACAGTGTCCCCGTCGACCGAGAGCACCTCCTCCACCTGCAGCCCCGCCGGGGTGACAGCCGCACCGTCCACGGTCAGATGCCGCGTGTCGCCCTCGTCGACGGTCCAGACCAGCGCCCCGGACGCCGTGTGCGCGGGCACGCCCGTCACGATCGTCGTCCACTGCGGATCCGTGTTCTCCTGCCGGACCGCGGTCGCCCCGGTCGCCGGATCCACGGTCAGGACGCGCATGATCGTCTGGCGCCGGTTCTGCACGACGACGTGGAGGCCCGCGTGGTCCCAGACGACGCGGGTGACGTACTCGAAGGCGGTCCTGTCCCAGACGACCGGCGTGCGCGTGCCGTCCAGGCCGAGCACGTGCAGGCTGACGTCGGCGTTGGGCCGGCCCGCCGCCGGATAGCGCAACGCGGCCGGCGGCTGCTCCGGCCGGGTGGGGTCCGAGACGTACCAGACGTCGACGGGTGAGTTGTCGACCCGCGCGGCGATCAGGTACTCGCCGCCGGGCGCCCACCAGTAGCCCTCGAAGCGGTCCATCGACTCCGACGCCTCGTGCTCCGGCAGGCCCCAGGTCACCTCGGGCCCGTCCGGGGCGGCGAGCGGGCGGTCGTCCCGGCCGTCGCGGCCGATCACGCGCAGCTCGTCCTCGCACACGTACGCGATGGTGGAGCCGGACGGGTCGACGCGGGCCTCCGCCGCGGGTTCCTTCGCCGCGAGCGCGGTGACGTCACCGGTGGCCACGTCGGCGGCATACAGACGACCCGACACCACGAAGACCGCCGTACGCACGTCCGCGTCGGTCGCGTACGAGCCGATCCCGGACGACGTGTCGCGCGCCCGCTCCCGCCGTGCCTTCTCGCGCTCGGACACCGCGCCCTCGGCGCCGAGATCGGCGGCGCGCACGAGCACGCGCTCCTGGCCGGAGCCCACGGCGTACACCCAGAGGTCCTGCACCGGGTCCTGCCCGCCACCCGAACGGAGGAACAGCACCCGCGTCCCGTCGGGCGAGACGGTGAACCGGCGCGGCCGGCCGAGCGAGAAGCCCTGCGTCCGGGCGAGAAGGGCGGGATAGGAGTCGGTCATGGCCTCAGTCTTCAACACCCGGCGCACGGCGGCCGGGGGCGGCTGCCTAAAGTGATCGACATGTCCGTGTGGCCGACCAGTCCCGCTCATCACCGCTGGCTCGACCAGCACAGCCGCGACCTGCTGGCCTTCGGCCGGCGCACCGCCGACCCCGAGGGCGGGGCGCGCTGGCTCGACGGGCGCGGCGACCCGGTGCCCGGACGGCCGCTCACGGCCCTGATCAGCGCCCGCATGACCCACGTGTACGGCATCGGCGCGCTCCTCGGCGTCCCCGGCGCGGGGCTCGTGGCGCAGCAGGCGCTCGCGGGGCTGACCGGGCGGCTGCGCGACACCACGCACGGCGGCTGGTTCTCCGAGCTCGGGCAGGAGGGCAAGAGCTGCTACGACCACGCGTTCGTGCTGCTGGCCGCCTCGACCGCGGTGCGGGCCGGGCTGCCGGGCGCCGCCGAGCTGCTCGCCGGGGCCGAGGAGACGTTCCTCGCCCGCTTCTGGGACGAGCAGGCGGGCATGTGCGTCGACACGTGGGACACCGCGTTCACCACGCTCGACGACTACCGGGGCATCAACGCCAACATGCACAGCGTCGAGGCGATGCTGTCCGTGGCCAGCGTCACCGGCAACCGGGCCTGGATCGAGCGGGCGCTGCGCATCTGCCGGTTCGTCACCACGACGGCCGAGGCGCACGAGTGGCGCATCCCCGAGCACTACGACGCGCAGTGGCGGCCGCGGCCCGACTACAACAGCGACAAGCCGGCCGATCAGTTCAAGCCCTACGGCGCCACGATCGGCCACGGGCTGGAGTGGTCCCGCCTGCTGATGCACGCCGCGTACGCCCCCGGCGTCACCGCCTCGGCCTGGCTGATCGACGCCGCCCGCGCCCTCTTCGACCGGGCCGTGACCGACGGCTGGGCGGTCGACGGCGCCCCCGGCTTCGTCTACACCACCGACTGGACCGGCCGCCCGGTCGTGCGCGACCGCATGCACTGGGTCGCCGCCGAGGGCATCGCCGCCGCGGCCGCCCTGCACGCCCACACCCGCGACCGGGCGTACGCCGACCGCTACCGCACCTGGTGGGACTACGCCGCGGCGCACCTGCTCGACCACGAGAACGGCTCATGGTTCCACCAGCTCGACCCGGCGAACGCGCCGACCGACACGGTGTGGCCCGGCAAGGCCGACCTCTACCACGCGTTCCAGGCGACGCTGGTGCCCCGGCTGCCGCTGTGGCCCATGCTCGCCGCCGCCGTGGACGAGCACCTGGCTTCTTCCCCCGAAAGGGGATAAAGCGGCGCGGCGCCGTCATATCCTCCGGGTGTGTCGACCCAACCTTCCCGATCCCGGCGCTCACCGGCCGACCTCGGCGTGAACGCGAAGATCCTCATCACCGTCAGCACCGCGGTCGCGCTGGCGGTCGTGGTGGGGATCGTCGGGCTGCTCGCCCTGAGCCGGGCGAGCGACGCCGCCCAGAGCATCTATGCGAGCAACGTCTCCAGCGTGGGTGCGATCGGCGACATCCAGGCCGCCATGGCCCAGGCCCGGCTCGACCTGGCCAACCAGGCCATCTCGCGGGACGAGGCGACGAACACCAAGTACGAGAACGCGTTCGGCGACGACCTGACCGCCGTCGACACCGCGATCGCCGCCTACCGGAGCAGCGGGCCCGCCGGGGAGCGGTCGGTCATCGACGCCGTGCAGCAGGGCTGGCAGCAGTACCGGGAGGTCGCGCTGGCCAAGCAGATCCCGAACGGCCGGCGCAACGACATGGCGGCCTGGCAGGAGACCCGGGACGCCGAGGTCACCCCGGTCATCCAGCAGGTGAACGCGGATGTCGAGCGGCTCCGCGAGGCCGAGCACGCGGACGCGGCGGAGTCGGCGGCGAGTGCCGAGAGCAGTTACACCTCCAGCCGGCTGCTGTCGATCGTGCTGCTGGTGGCCGGCGCGCTGCTCGCCCTGGGCCTCGGGCTCGTGGTGGCCCGGTCCATCGTCGGGTCGCTGCGCCGGGTCAAGCAGGTCTGCGACGGGCTGGCGGCCGGCGACCTCACCCGCAGCAGCGGGCTCACCGCGCGCGACGAGCTGGGCCAGATGGGCCGGTCCCTGGACGCGGCCATGACCCAGCTGCGGGCCACGGTCGGCGTCATCGGCGGCTCGGCGGAGACGCTGGCGCGGGCCTCGGAGGAGCTGTCCGCCGTCAGCGCGCAGCTGCAGACCGGCGCCGCGGACGTGGCGGAGAAGGCCACCGCGGCGACCGCGGCCACCGAGGAGGTCAACGCGGGCGTGCAGGCGATCGCGGCCGGCGCCGAGCAGATGACCGCGTCGATCACCGAGATCGCCACGAACGCCTCCCAGGCGGCCGAGGTCGCCGGCTCGGGCATGAGCGTCGCCGAGCGCACCAACGGCCAGGTCGCCGAGCTGGGGTCGGCCAGCGCCGAGATCGGCGACGTGGTCAAGCTGATCACCAGCATCGCCGAGCAGACCAACCTGCTGGCCCTCAACGCGACCATCGAGGCGGCCCGCGCCGGCGAGCTGGGCAAGGGCTTCGCCGTCGTGGCCGGCGAGGTCAAGGAGCTGGCCCAGCAGACCTCCCAGGCCACCGAGCAGATCACCGCCCGGATCGCGGCCATCCAGGGCTCCAGCGGCTCGGCGGCCGAGGCGATCGGGGAGATCTTCACGGTCATCCAGCAGATCGGCGACTACACGACCACGATCGCCTCGGCGGTCGAGGAGCAGACGGCGACCACGGGTGAGATGAGCCGGTCGGTCGCGGAGGCGGCCACGAGCAGCGGGGACGTCGCCCGTACGGTCTCCGGGGTGGCCGAGGTCGCCACGGCCACCTCCGAGGGCGCCCGGGCCACCCAACGGGCCGCCACCGACCTGACCCGCCTGGCCGCCGAGCTGACCGACGTGGTCAGCGGCTTCAGGCGCTGACCGAGCCCCACGCGGCGCTCAGCGGTTTCAGGCGCTGACCATCTCCCGCACGGCGCTCAGCCGGGTGTGGCACACCAGCCGGATCGTCTGCGCCCGCGCGCACTGGGCCGTCACGCCGCCGGTGGCTGTCATCGTGGCGAGCAGCCGCTCGAGCGAGGCCACGTCGGTCTCGGTGCCGGTGAGGCCGCTGGCCGAGAGCAGCTGCTGCCACGACGCGGTCCCGCCGTGGCCGGAGACGGCGGCCAGGGCGGCCCGGGTCTCGTCGATCGTCGGGCGGGACAGGCCGTAGACGGGGGAGTCGGAGTGCGGCACGACAGGGCTCCTCGCTGATCTCGGATCGTTGCCCCCTCACTGTCGGCCGCCCGGCTCAGGCCCGGCTCAAGCGCGCCGCAAGAATGGGTGCCATGGCGACGTTCCTGCTCACCTGGAACCCCGGCGGCCGGGGCCTGGCCGAGTCCGGCCTCGTGGCGGTGCTGCGCGGGCGCTGGGGTGTCGGCATCCGCCGGACGGGGATCGCGCCCGGCGACCGGGCGTTCCTGCTGCGGCAGCACCGGCAGCGGGGGCTCGTGGCCGCCGGCCGGTTCACCAGCGAGATCTACGCGGACGAGCACTGGGACGGGTCGGGCCGGGTGACGACCTACGCCGACATCGAGCTCGACGAGGTAGTGGACGTGGCCGAGCGGCTGCCCGTCGAGCTGCTCCGGACCGAGGTGCCCGGCGTCGCGTGGAATCACCTGCAGGGCTCCGGGGTCCAGGTCCGTCCGCCGCACGACCGGGACCTCGAGGAGCTGTGGCGGGATCATCTCTCCCATGTGGACAGATAGCCCTTGACCGCCGGGCCGGGGCCGGGGAGTCTGCGTGAGTGACTCTCACGCGACGTACGGTGATCGGGGCGGCCGCCGCTGCGGCCACGGTGATGGCGGGGGAGCCGGCCTCCGCCGCGAGCCTGAGGGCCGTCCGGCCGCCGGTGCTGCGGCCCGGGGACCGGGTGCGGATCGTCGCGCCCGCGGGGATTCCCGATCCGGCCCGCCTGGCCCGGGGCGTGCAGATCCTGCGGGGTTTCGGACTGGTCGTGGAGCTGGGCGAGCACGTCCACGACCGCTACGGCTACTTCGCGGGCACCGACGAGGCGCGGCTCGCCGACCTCAACGCCGCGTTCCGGGAGCGGGGCGTGCGCGGGGTGTTCGCGGCCCGGGGCGGCTACGGGACCCAGCGCATCATCGACGGGCTGGACCTGGCGGCCGTACGCCGGGATCCGAAGATCTTCGTGGGTTTCAGCGATCTCACGGTGCTGATCGGGCGGCTGTGGCGCGCGGCGCGGCTGGTGAGCTTCTACGGGCCGATGATGGCGTGGACGGACACGCGGACCGGGCCGGTGGAGATCGAGTCGCTGCGGTCGGCGGTGATGACCCGGGCGCCGGTGGTGCTGACCCGGGACCCGGCGGAGCGGAGCGCGGCCGTGGCGGTGCCCGGGACGGCGACGGGCCCGCTGCTCGGCGGCAACCTCACCATGCTGCAGGCGTCGCTGGGCACGCCCGACTTCCCCGATCTGCGCGGGGCGATCCTGCTGTTCGAGGACACGGACGAGGCGCCGTACAGCTACGACCGCATGCTCACCCACCTGCGCCGAGCCGGGGTGCTGCGGCACGTCGCGGGCATCGCGATCGGCCAGTTCACCAACGCGCCGGTCACCGCCGGGCAGTGGACGGCGGCGCAGGCGGTGCAGGACCGGGTCGGTGACCTGGGCGTCCCGGTGCTCGGCGGCCTGCGGGTCGGTCACGGCATCGGGCAGCTCACCCTTCCCCTGGGTACGCGAGCCCGCATCGACGTGGCAGCCGGCACGCTGACCTGCTCCTAGCGTTCCGCGGGCTTGACGCTCGCCAGCCAGGTCGCCGCCTCGTCGTCGCCGAGGGGCGTCGCGTGCAGCGCCGGCACCATCGCGGGGTAGAGCCGTCCCGCGTTCCACGACCGCTCGTAGGGCTCCGCGTCCAGCACCACCACGCGCACCCCGTCGAGGCGCGGGATGTCGGCCGGCTTGCCCTCGTTCCAGATCCACCCGCCGTACGCGTCCGCGAGGTTGAACGTGCCCCGGATCCCGCCCGGCGGCTCGGGGTCCCCGTCCCGCGCCGCCGCGACCTCCGCCTCGGTCGGCCGGCGCCCCGGCAACGGCCCGATCAGCGCGTCCGCCAGCAGCGTGTGCAGCTGGAAGTTGTCGCCGATCCCGCCGATCGTGACCCGCCAGCCCCGGCCGGTCCCGGCGAAGCCCCGGTCCAGCACGATCAGCGGCTCCTCGTCCAGCACGTCGAGCAGCCCGCCCAGCCACGCCGCCGCCCCGAACGTGTCGGCCAGGGGCTCGATCGCCGCCGCGAGCCGGTCCCGGTGCGGCAGGGCCGCCCGCACGTCGGCGCGCTGCGCGAGATAAAGAACCGGCTGCACCCAGTCGTCGGTGGAGTACCACGCCTGGACGTACAGCTCGGCCTGCTCCGGCGTGATCCCCCGCGCGGCCGCCAGCTCGCCGGCCCGCTGCAGCACCTCCGAGACGTGCTCCTGCTCCTGCGGCGCCGGCGGCTCCCCGACCTCCGCCCGGTACATCTCCGCGAACGCCGCCGCCGTCTCCATCGCCTCGGCCGCACGATCGGCGAGCACCGGCAGCAGGGCGGCCGGCTCGGCGCTGCGCTCGGCCAGGCTGCCGGCCAGCAGGGCCACCTCGCTGCCGAACGCGAAGGCCAGCTCGCGCAGGGGCCGCTCCAGCCGCGCGAGCGCGTCGCGCACCTCCTCCGGCCCGGCCGTCTCGCCCGCCGCGGCCGCCCCGGCCAGCGCGGCACTGAACGCGTCCACGTCGGGCGCGGACAGAAGATCGTCGATGCATGCGGCCAGGCTGGAGGTCATCGCGGGAGTGTAGCGGTCGCCCACAGTGGACATCGAGCGACCATTGTTCTACTGCCGTAGTACAAGGAGGCAATGGTGATCGAGTTCGTGCTGGACGGCCGGTCCCGGCTGACGACGTACGCGCAGCTGGTGCGGCAGGTCAAGCAGGCGTTGCGGGTCGGGCTGCTGACGCCCGGCGACCAGCTGCCCCGGGTGCGCGAGGTGGCCCGGTCGCTGGCCATCAACCCCAACACCGTGCTCAAGGCCTATCGGGAGCTGGAGCTCGAGGGGCTCGCCGAGGGCCGGCCGGGCGTCGGCACCTTCGTGCGCGCCACGCTCGGCGACCGGCTGGCCGGGCGGCAGGAGCTGCGCGACGGGCTGGCCGCGTGGCTGGGCGCGGCGCGGGACGCGGGCCTGGACGACGAGGACGTCCTCGCCCTGGTCGAGACCACGATGCGCATGACGCGCCAGGCCGGCGCGCTGCGCGAATCCTGAGGGGACGGGACATGGAGATCGCGAGGACCTCATCCTGGCCTATCTGACCGACGGCGGCAGCCGGGCAACGCACGAGGACTGGGGAGTGGCCGCATGATCTGGCTCACCTGGCGGCAGCACCGGCGGCAGACCTGGATCACGCTCGCCGCCCTCGGCGTCCTGGCGGCCCTGATGATCCCGAGCGGGCTCGCCATGCGCGGCGCCTTTGACCGGCTCGGGCTGGCGCCGTGCGCGGCCACGTGGAACGACGCGTGCGCGCGGGTCGCCGACGAGTTCGCCGGCACGTACGGGTCGCTCGTCTTCGTCAGCATCCTGCTGCTGGCCGTACCCCCGCTGGTGGGTCTGTTCTGGGGTGCGCCCCTCGTGGCGCGCGAGGTCGAGCAGGGCACCCACCGCCTCGTCTGGACCCAGGGCATCAGCCGCCGCCGCTGGCTCCTCGTCAAGACGGCCGCCGGGTGCAGCGGCTCTCCTGAGCGGTCACGGTGATCACCGCGGTGGCGATGCGGCCCTGCTCCTCGGGGCCGAGCACGCCGGCTGGTTCCCCGGCCGTGCGGCGCCCGGTCCCGGTCGCGACGCTGCGGGAGCTGGCCGGCCGCGACGCCGAAGACCTTGCGTCCACAGCCGGGCCTCGCCGTCCGGGCCTGCACCCACGCCGTTGCCGCATCGCCACGCCGGCAGCGATCAGTACCGTCGCCAGGGTCGCGGGAGCGAGCCGGACGCGCCGGACACCCGCCCGCCGGCACTCAGCCCGGCAGGAGGCTGCGCTCGCCGCCGTGGACGGCGATCACGGTGCCGTTGACGTACGTGCTGGTGGGGCCGGCCAGGAAGAGGACGACGTCGGCGATCTCGGCCGGGTCGCCGATGCGGCCCCGGGCGGTGACCTGGTTGATCGCGTCGCCCACCGCGGCCAGCATGGGCTCGGTGCCGCGGGTGCGGACCGGGCCGGCGGCGATGCCGTTGACGCGGAGGCCGGCGGGGCCGAACTCGGTGGCCCAGTAGCGGGTCAGGGTCTCCAGGGCGGCCTTGGAGGCGCCGTAGGCCGCGCCGATCGGGGCGACCAGGCCGGCGGCGGTCGAGCTGATGTTGACGATGGTGCCGCCGCCGCGCTTGACCATGGCGGGGGCGAGGGCGGCGACGAGCTGGAAGGGGGCGCGGGTGTTGACGGCGAGGTGGCGGTCGAAGTCGGCTGCCGTGGTCGCCGGGGTGGGGGCGAGCTCGTAGATCCCGGCGTTGTTGACCAGGATGTCCACGTCGCCCGCGGCCGTGGCCAGGCGGTCGACGTCGGCGGCGTCGGTGAGGTCGGCGGCGGCGAAGCGGGCCCGGCCGCCCCGGGCGGTGATGGCGGCGACCAGCTCGGCGCCGCGCCCGGCGTCCCGGCCGTGCACCAGGACGTCGGCCCCGGCCGCGGAGAGGCGCTCCGCGACGGCCCGGCCGATGCCCGCCGTGGCCCCGGTCACCAGGGCGGTCCTGCCCGTCAGGTCACTCATGTCGTCCTCAATTCTGGGTTGGTTAACCCATTCTTAGCTCCGAAATTTGGGTTGCGCAACCCATTCCGCTAGGCTGGGCCCGTGGCACTGACACGCAAGGGGCAGGCGACCCGGGATCGCATCGTCGAGGCGGCGGCCGACCTCATCGCCCGCCACGGCGTGGCCGGCACCAGCACCGAGGACGTGCGCAAGGCGGCCGGGATCAGCGGGTCGCAGCTCTATCACTACTTCGACAGCAAGCAGGCCCTCATCCGCGCCGTCGTCACCAGCCGGGCCGAGGCGCCGCCGGTGCCCGGGCAGCCGATCATGGGCGCCCTCGACAGCTTCGACGCGTTGCGGGCCTGGGCCGACGCCGCGGTCGAGAACCAGGAGCACAACGGCGGCCGGGGCGAGTGCACGTTGACGTCGCTGGCGGGCGAGCTGGTGCCGGCCGACGAGCAGGCCCGCGCGGACGTCTCGCTCGGCTTCCTGCGCTGGCGCTCACTGCTGCGCGAGGGGCTGCAGGCGATGCGGGACCGCGGCGAGCTGAGCCCCGGCGCCGATCTCGACGAGCTGGCCCTGGCGCTGCTCACGGCCCTGCAGGGGGGCAATGTGATGAGCCAGACCCTGCGTACGGCCGAGCCCCTGCGCGCCTCGATGAACGCCGCGCTGGCCTACGTGCGCTCCTTCACGACGACGTCGTCAGGAAGTCCGTCGTGATCCGGGCGAAGTCGTCCGCGCGCTCGATCTGCGGCATGTGACCGGTCTCGGGGAAGAGGTGCCACCGCGCGTCCGGGAAGGCCGTCCGGGCCGCGGCCAGGTGCGCCGACGGCAGGATCAGGTCGCGCTCGCCCCAGAGCAGCAGCGTCGGGCGGGGGTGGGCGGCCACGGCGGCGAGCAGGTCGCGGCGCCAGGCCGGGCGGACCCCGCGTACGGTCCCCAGCGCCTTGGCCGTCTCCAGGAAGACCGCCACGAAGTCGGCCCGGCCGAACGCCTGCACGGCGAAGGCCACCCGCTCGGGCGTCGCATGGGCGCGGTCGTGGAAGAGGCTGCGCTCGACGCGCCGGGCCGCGCGCTCGTCGAAGCGGCGGAGCAGGCGCCGGCCGAGCAGCGGGACGGCCAGGGCGCGCAGGTTGATGATCACCTCGTGGCCGAAGCCGGCGCTCGCGACCAGGGTGAGCGTGGCGATCCGGGCGGGCGCGTCGCAGAGCAGGCGCATGGCCACGGCGCCGCCGAGCGAGTTGCCCATCACGTGCAGCGGGCGGGTCTCGCCGAGCACGTCGAGGGTCGCGAGCACCCCGTCGGCCAGGGAGTGCAGGTCGGCCGGTCCGGGGAGCCGGTCGGACAGGCCGTAGCCGGGGAGGTCGGCGGCGATCGTGCGGAAATGAGCCGGCAGTCGCTCCTGGACCGGCGCCCAGTCCTCGAGGCTGCGCGCGATGCCGTGCAGGAGCAGGACCGGCGGGTTCGCCGGGTCGCCCTCGTCGCGGACGCGCACGGCGGCCCCGCGTACCGTCAATGTCTTGATCATTTGGTCCGGGCCCGGGTGAGCCGCGCGACCAGGCCCATGTGCGAGGCGGGGAAGAGGCGCGCGAAGGCGTCGGGCACCTTGGCGCTGGTGGCGATGAGCAGGCGGGCCTGGCGGCGGCGGACGGCGCGCAGGATGTCCTCGGCGGCCTTGTCGGCGGGATAGCTGAGCAGCGCCGCGAAGAGCTTGCGGTGCCGCTCGATGTCGCCCGCCGGCACACCGGCGCCGACCTGGGCGCTCAGCGCGATGCGCGTTCGCACACCGCCCGGATGCACGGTGGTGACGCCGATGCCGTTCTCGAGCAGCTCCCAGCGCAGCGATTCGCTCAAACCGCGCAGCGCGAACTTGCTCGCCGCGTACGCCGACTGGCCGGGCGGCGCGACCAGACCGAACAGGCTCGACACGTTGACCAGGTGGCCGCCGGGGGACAGCGCGCCGAGCAGGTGATGGGTGAGCAGCAGCGGCGCGGTGAAGTTGACCGCCATGACGTGCTCGAACTGCTCGAGGCTGACCTGGTCGAAGCGGCCGCCCAAGGCCACGCCGGCGTTGTTGACGAGGAGGCCGATGTTCGAGTGACGCTCCCGGACGCGCGCGGCGGCGGCGAGGACCTCGTCACGCTCGGCGAGATCGGCGACGAGCACCTCGACCGTACGGCCGGGGTGTTCCTCGCGCACCGCGGCGGCCACCTCGTCGAGGCGCGCGGCGTCGCGGTCGAGCAGCACCAGGTCGCTGCCCCGGCGCGCGAGCCCGTGCGCGAGCCGGGCGCCGATGCCGCTCGCCGCGCCGGTGACGACCGCCGTGCGCCCGGCGAATCGGTAGGGTTCCAGCTTGCTCATGCGGCCTCCTGAAAGTGCATGTCGCGCGTCACGTCGCCCCGGCCGAACCGGACCAGGTCGACCAGGTAGTTCTGCCGGACCGACCACGGGTCACGGTCGCCCTGGCTCGGGAAACGGTCCAGGGCCCGCCGGACGTAGCCCGAGGTCAGCCCGAGCAGCGGCAGCCGGGCGCCGGTCCACTCGGCGGGCTCGGCGACGGCGTAGCCGTGCTTGTCCATGTAGGTCAGCAACCGGCACAAGTATCGATGCGACAGATCCGCGCGCAAGGTCCACGAGGCGTTCGTGTAGCCGATGCAGTACGCGAAGTTCGGAACCCCGCTGAGCATCAGGCCCCGATAGGAGACCGTGTCGCCGGGCTTGACCTCCTGCCCGTCGACGGTCAGCCGGACGCCGCCGATCGCCTGCAGCTCGAGGCCGGTCGCGCTGACCACCACGTCCGCCTCGAGCACCCGGCCGTCGGTGAGGCGGATGCCCTCGGGCACGAACCGGTCGATGTGCGCGGTCACCACCGACGCGTCGCCGCGGCGCACGGCCTTGAAGAGGTCGCCCCGCGGGACGACGCAGAGCCGCTGGTCCCAGGGGTCGTACGCGGGGGTGAAGTGCTCGTCGACGTACGCGGGATCGGGGAAGTAGTGCGCCGGGAAGCGCCGCAGGAAGCGCTTCACCCGCTCCGGCCGGCGCCGCGCGGCCTGGTAGAACGCCTGTGTGACCAGCAAGTTCTTGGCCCGCACCAGGCGGTGGCGGAGGGCGGGCGGCAAGCGGGTCAGGCGCGCGGCGAGCGGGTCGCGCTCCGGCAGCACCGTCATGTACGTCGGAGAGCGCTGCAACATCGTCACGTGCGCCGCCTCCGGGGCGAGCGCGGGCACCAGGGTCACGGCGGTGGCCCCGGAGCCGATCACGACGATGCGCTTGCCGGTCGGGTCGAGGTCACCCGGCCAGAACTGCGGGTGCACCAGCTGGCCGCGGAAGTCGCCGGCCCCGGCGAAGTCGGGCTGGTAACCGCGGGCGTAGTCGTAGTAGCCCGCGCAGGCGTACAGGAAATCGCAGGTGAAGGTGCCCTTGGTGGTGCGGACCGTCCAGCGTGGCGCCGACCAGCTCGCCGACTCGACCCGCGTGCCGAAGCGGATGTGCGGCAGGATGCCTCCCTCGCGGGCGGTGTCCCGCAGGTACGCGAGGATGGCCGGCCCGGACGCGAGGGACTGGTCGCCGCTCCACGGCCGGAACGGGTAGCTGAGCGTGAACATGTCCGAGTCGGAGCGCACGCCGGGGTAGCGGAACAGGTCCCACGTGCCGCCGAGCGTGTCCCGGGACTCCAGGATCGCGTACGTGGTCCCGGGCCGCAGCTGCTGCAAGCGCCACGCCGCGCCGATGCCGGACAGCCCCGCGCCGATGATGAGCACGTCGAAGTGGTCGGCCATACCGACAGTGTTCGCCACGTCACCCGGTTGCACTTGTCCTGACGCGACAAGAATTTACCCTCGGGTGACATGGAGGCCATGGTGCGGGCGGCGGGACTTCGCGGGCTGCCGGCGTTGCTGCCCGGCGGGTTCCTGGACCGGTTCGGGGTGTCGGCCGGGGACCTGAACTCCGACGACGCCCTCATCCCGGCGCGGACGGCGGCCATGGTCCTGGAGACCGCCGCCGCCGAGCAGGGCTGCCCCGACCTGGGGCTCCGGCTGGCCGGGACGCAGAACGCGTCCGTGCTGGGGCCGCTCGCGCTGGCCATCGAGAACGCGGCGACCTTCGGCGAGGCGCTGGAGATCAGCCGGCGTTTCCTCTTCGTGCACAGTCCGGCGCTCACGGTCGGGCAGGTGCCGGACCCGGCCGGGCACCCGGGCGTGGCGGGGCTGCGCTACGCGGGCACCGACGCCGTGCCCCTGCCGCCGCAGGTGGTGGATCTCGGGCTCGGGCTGCTGCACCGGATCATCACGTTGCTGCACGGCGGGCCGTACGGGTTGCGCTCGGTGCATCTGACCCACGACGCGCTGGCGCCCGTGGTGGCGTACACCGGGTTCTTCGGGTGTGAGGTCCGCTTCGGCCGGGCCGACGCCCTGCTGCGCGTCCCCGCCGGCCTGGGGTCCATGCCCGTGCCCGGCGGCAGCCAGGTGCTGCGCGACCTCGCCGTCGAGTACCTGGCCGGGCATTTCCCCGAGCCGCAGCGCAGCGTCGCCGACCGGGTCCGGGTGGTGCTGGGGCAGGCGCTCGGCACCGCGCCCGCCGACGTGGCCGCCGTGGCGCGCCGCCTGCGGCTGCACCCGCGGACCCTGCAGCGCCGGCTCGCTGCCGAGGGCACGACCTTCGAGGCGGTGCTCGACGGGGTACGCCGGGCCGCCGCGCACCGGCTCGTCACCGCCACCGATCTGCCGTTCTCGCAGGTCACCGCGATGGTGGGGCTGGCGGAGCAGAGTGCGCTGAGCCGGGCGGTGCGGCGGTGGTTCGGGGTCAGTCCCCGGGAGCTGCGGGCCAGGGCGGGTGGCCTTGGCCGCTGATCCTGACCCGGCCCCAGGGATCGGGTTCGCTCAGTTTGATCTCGGCGGCGTTCTGTCCGATGGCCAACTGAGCGTTCTGTCCGCTTCTCTGCTTCCGGGTGAGCGCCTCGTTGGGTGCGGCGCGGCCCGCCCAGCGACACTGCCCCTCGATCGGCTCGAAGCGGGCGGACAGGTGCACCTCGACGGTGATGCCGTCGATCGTGGCCGGTCCCCGGTAGTCCGTCATGGTTCCTCCCTCGGTGCCACGCCGGCGACCCCGCTCCACAGGAACGCCGCCAGATACTCCGTCAGGGCGGCCCGGCTGATCGGCTGGCGCTGCCGCAGCCACCAGTCACCCACCGTCTGGACGAACCCGACGATGCCGTACGCCCACGGCAGCGCCGCCCCGGAATCCAGTCCGAGCGCGCGCAGCCGGTCGCCGACGATCCGCGCGAGCGCCCCGGCGACGGTGTCGATCGCGTCGCCGACCACGTCGTTCGTGTTCTGCTTCGTCACGAACCGGTAGAGGTGCGGGTCGGCCTCGATGAAGGCCAGGTACGCGTCGACCGCCGCCGTCACCACCTGGCGCTCCTCGCGGACGGCCGCCACCGCCGGGGCGATCGCCTCGACCAGCGCGGTCGCGGCCCGGCGTCCCACCGCCTCCCACAGCCCCGACTTGTCGGTGAAGTAGCGGTAGAGCACCGGCTTGCTGACCCCGGCGTGCGCGGCGACGGCGTCGATGCCCGGCTCGGGGCCGAGCTCGCGGATCGCGGCGATGACCGCGTCGACCAGCTCCTCGCGCCGCTGCTCCCGATGACCGGACCAGCGTTGGCTGCGGCCGTCCGCTTTCTTGACGGGGTCGGTGTCGCCGTTCATAGTACGAGAAGTACCTGTTACTTCCGGTAACGTCAATGTTCTCGGAGGCTTCCGTGACTTCGCTGTCCGATCGGCTGCTCGTCTCCTCCGCCCGCAACTCGTACGACCCCGATGTCGAGATCGACTGGGACGCCCCGCTGTCTTCTTCTTTGTGGTTCGTGCCCGAGAAGCGCTCTTCGCTGTGGGGCACGCCGTTGTGGGACACGCTGTCGGCCGATCAGCGGCAGACGCTGACCCGGCACGAGGTCGCGAGCATCGCCAGTCTCGGCGTCTGGTTCGAGACGATCCTCATGCAGCTGCTCGTCCGCGAGTACTACAAGCAGGACCCGACCGACCCCCGCGCCCAGTACGCGCTGACCGAGATCGCCGACGAGTGCCGCCACTCGGTCATGTTCGGCCGGATGATCGCCAAGCTGGACTGCCCGGTCTACCGGCCCGGCCCCTTCGACCAGGGCCTCGGCCAGTTCATCGCGGCCACGGCGACCGGGCCCCGCATGTACGCGGCCATCCTCATCGCCGAGGAGATCCTGGACGCCCTCCAGCGCGAGGCGGCCGCCGACGAGACCGTCCAGCCCCTGGTCCGGATGGTGTCGCGCATCCACGTGATCGAGGAGGCCCGGCACGTCCGCTACGCCCGCGACGAGCTGGCCACGGCCGTCCGCGCGGCGGGGCGGCACCGGCTCGCGTACGACCGGATCATCATCGCCCGGGCGGCGTACCTGACCGGGCGGCGCCTGGTGTCCCCGGACGTCTACCGCTCGGTCGGCATCGATCCCCGGGCCGGTGCCCGAGTGGCCTGGGCCAACCCGCACTACCGGGCGACGCTGCGCTGGGCCGGCGAGAAAGTCGTCACGTTCCTGCGCGACCTCGACCTGATCGGCGGCCCCGGCCTGGCCCTCTGGCGGCGATCCGGGTTGCTGTGACGTTCCTCCCCCCGCGCTCATCCCGGCAATGGCCCGGCGGGTGGGTTAGCGTCGTCGTGGATCAGTCATCGGGGGAGGGGCCGTGCGGAAACCGGGGGGAGTCTTCTGCGTCGAGGGGCAGTGGGAGGAGGACCTGATCGAGCGCACCTCGGTCCTGCCGACCCTGGAGCTGCTCGAGCGGCTGGGCAGCATCCGCTTCATCCACCGCGACACGGCCACGGTCGAGGAGCTGCACTACTACCTGGACACCTGGCTCTCCCGGAAGTACCAGGACTACAAGGTCGGCTTCTTCGCCCTCCACGGCCAGCCCACCCAGCTCTGCCTCACCGAGAAGAACACGGTCGAGCTGGACGAGATCGCCGCCTGGATGTCGGGCCGCTGCGCCGGCCGCACCCTCTACTTCGGCAGCTGCTCGATCCTCCGCGCCTCCGACCGCGTCCTCAAGGAGTTCCTCCACGAGACCAAGGCCGCCATGCTGTGCGGCTTCACCAAGGCCGTCGACTGGGTCGAGTCCGCCGCCTTCGAGACCGTCGTCCTCAACGCCCTGGTCAACGGCGGCCGCATCGACAGCGTGGAGCGGCTGGTCCGCTCGTCCCGCTGGACCGCCCTGGCCGACCACCTGGGCTTCCGCGTCGTCTACGCCAACGGCCGCACCGCCTGACCCGGCCGGCTCGCCCGATGGTGAGCGCTCAGCGCGCTTCGTGGACGAGCGCCGGCCGGCTCGCCCGGCGGCGAGCGTTCAGCGCACCCCGTGGGCGAGCGCGTCGAACAGCTGCTCGACCCGTGCGCGGGCATCCCGGGCCACGGTCTCCGGGGCGTGCCCGGCGATGAGGCGGCTCGCGTTGCCGACCAGCACGGTGGCATAGCCGGTGACGAAGAACGCGGCGAGCAGCGTGCCGTCGCCGTCGTAACCGGGGTCGCGGTCGAGCTCCTCGGCCAGGGTGCGCTGCAGGCCGGCGCCCAGCTCCCGGGCCCGCGCGAGCAGCGGGGCGGAGGCCGCGACCGGCGCGGAGGGGACGACGTGAGTGTCTACGCCGCACCGGCCCGCGCCACCGACCTGACCGGCCTCCCCGCGACCTGCATCGACTGCGGGAGCGCCGAGGTGTTCCGCGACGAGACGGTCGCCTTCGCCGGCACGATGTGGGCGGCCGGTGTCCACGCCGAACTGCACGTCTGGGCCGGCGGCTTCCACGGCTTCACCGGCATGGTGCCGCGAGCGGCGCTGTCCCGCACCGCCGTCTCGGCCCTGGCGGACTGGACCACCCGGCTGCTCGCCGCCTGAGCTCCCTAGGGCAGGGTCCAGCCCTGGGCGGCGGCGCCGGTGCAGGCTTCGACGCGGGCGGTCTTGCCGGTTCCTCCGCCGTCGGTGAGGCAGCCGCCGGTGGCGAGGTTGACCAGGGTGCCCGCGGGGCCGGCGCGCCACTGGGAGGTGGCGGCGTCGTCGCAGGTGGTGGATTTGACCTCGCCGGAGGGGGTGGCTTCGGCGCAGTGGCCGGCGACGCTCAGGGTGCCGTCGGTGTTGAAGGTGAACGACTGGTAGCTGATGTTCGAGCAGCCGTTGGTCACGATCGGCGTGCCGTCGACGCCCAGGAGGCCGCCGAGGGCGAGGCAGCGGCCCGACGACGCGGCTTTGACCTTGCCGGTGACCGCGGTGCCCGGCGCCGGGCTCAGGGTCGAGCCGGGAGTCGTGGGGCCGGCGGCGGGGGCGGAGGTGGTTCCGGGCGGGACGGCGGGGGCGCCCGGGGCGGCGGGCGCCTGGGAGGCCGGGGCGCCGCTGGGGCCCGTACTGATGATGGCGCTGCCGGAGGGGCCGGGGCCGCGACTGATGCGCGCGGAGCCGGAGACGCCCTGCTCCGGGGCGGCCGACTGGCGGGCGGGGCCGGACGGGCCGGCGCCCAGGTCGGCCGTGGCCGACGCCAGCGGGAAGGTGGGCTGGACGGTCGCCGTGTCCTCGTCGTCGCCGCCGCTGCTCGTGACGAGGACGGTGCCGAGGACGCCCAGGGCGAGCACCGTCACGCCGGAGAGGACGAGCAGGCGCTGGCGGCCGAAGGAGGTGGGCCGGGCGGCGGGCGCGGGGGCGGGCTGGACGGGCAGCTCGCCGGTGGGCTCGCCGACGGGGGTGCGCGCGGGCCACTTCTCGCCCAGGCGCGGCGGCACGGCGGGGGAGACGGGGGCGATGTACGGCCGGACCAGGGCGGGATCCGCCGGGGGGTCGCTCAAGTCCCGCTTGTCCGTCATCGCTCCACCTTCAGCCGAGCCAGGTTTCTCCGGTACGGCACCATACGCGCATCGATCAAGAAAAGATCATTACGGGGTGTACACTTCGGCGATTTTCCGGGCGGTACCGTCCACGACGGTCAGTTGGACCAGCATCTCGCCGCTCTCCTGGGACAACGTGGCGAACTTGGCCGGGGTCAGCTCGCACGTGCCGACGACCAGAGAGTCCCCGCTGAAGCACTCAGGGTCACCACCGTGGATGGTGAACAGCTCGGCGTCCGCCGCGATCGGGACGGTCACGCGGGTGTTGCTGTCCTCGGTGCTCCAGTCGCGTTCGCAGCGCGGGTCCGAAGCCGGCAGCTGGAACGCCTCGCAGAAATCGGGGCCCTGCATGAAGATGGTCGGCTCGGCGACGGCGGAGCGGGCCTGCGGGTCGAACGAGATCAGCTTGACGACCGACTTGCTGTCGCCGCGTGACACGTCCGCAAAGGTGGGGATCGGCGACGCGGGCGCTGACGACGCCGGCGCGGCCGACGGGGACGTGGTGGAACACGCCGTCAGCGCGCCGACGACGACGGCCAGAGCGAGCAGGATTCTCATACTGACAAGATCTCCACATCGGCGAAGCGGACCTGGCCCGGCTCGGTCTCGGACTCGCTGGTCACGCCGAGCGTGACCCGGCCGGAGGTGAGACCGGCGGGGATCGGGGGCGCCTGGAAGAGGGCCTTGTCCCCGATCAGGACGGTGGCGACCGCGCCGCGCAGCTCCAGACGCACCCGGGTGGCGGCGCCGCGCTCGAAGGCCGACGTGGGCACCGTGGTCAAGGTGCTCGGCGACTCGTCGTTGAAGAAGTCGAGCTGCACCCTGTCGCGGCACACCGACAGCAGGTAACCGGTCTCGCGGACCCAGCGGTAGCGCACGGTGGCGCAGCTGCCCGGGTTGAGGACGGCGATGTCGGCGGCGATGGTCTGGTCGCCCTCGAAGGTGTCGTCCGGCCCCGGGCACTCGTCCTGCGAGAAGGCGTCGACGGTCATCTCCAGGCCGTCGTCGCCGAACAGGCACGTCAGGCCGTCGCGCCGCGCCTCGCGCCACTGGCCGGGGCGGGTGAGCGGGTCGACGACGGACAGGCCGCGCACCTGACGGCTGGCGGGCGCGGCCACGGTCAGCACGTCGGCGCCGGACTCGTTGCTCGCGTTCGCGTAGTGCAGGCCCAGCCCGGTGCCGATCAGCGCGGCCACGGCGGTGGCGGCGGCCGCTGCCGCGACGAGCAGGCGGCGCCGACCCGGGCGCCCCGCTTTCTGTACGGCCTCCGCCGCCCGTCGCAGCTCCGGCTGCCGTACCAATGTCTCTTCCTCGGCGCCCGACGACAGCAGCAGGTCGAGCAGCTCGTGGGCCGTGGGCCGTTCGCGCGGATCCTTGGCGAGCGTGCGCGCCACGATGCCGCGCAACGGGTCCGGCAGCCCGGACAGCTCGGGCGGCTGGGTGAGGATCTTGGCGGCGGTGACCGCGGGGGAGTCGCCGGCGAAGGGGGTGCGGCCGGTTCCCGCGTACGTGACCACGGCGCCCCACGCGAACACGTCGGCGGCCGGGCCGGTCAGGTTGCTGTCGTTCTCGAAGCGCTCCGGCGCCATGTACGCGACCGTGCCCACCATCTGATCGGTCCTGGTGTGCACGCTGGTGACCTCGACCGCCCGGGCGATGCCGAAGTCGATGACCTTCGGGCTGCCCAGCGAGAACAGCACGTTGCCGGGCTTGAGGTCGCGGTGGATGACGCCGGCGCCGTGGATCGCGGCGATCGCGGTGGCCACCCCGACGGCGACGCTGTGCAGGGCGCCGCCGCGCAACGGGCCCTGCTCGCCGACGACCTGGGTGAGGGTCGGTCCGTCCACGTACTCGACGACCAGGTACGGCGTCTCGTGCTCGGGGTCGGCGTCGAGCACCTCGGCGGTGCAGAAGGGCGGCACCTGCCGGGCCCGGTTGACCTCGCTGCGGAACCGGCCCCGGAACTCGGGATCGGCGGCGTACTCGGCCCGGATGACCTTGACCGCGGCGAGCCGGCCGGTGGCGTCCCGGCCGAGGAACACGGCGCCCATGCCGCCCTCGCCGAGCCGCGAGAGCAGCTCGTACCCGCCCAGGCGCCGGGGATCGGTGGCCAGCAATGGACGACTCACGCGGGGCACTTTACGTGGTTAGAGTGACGGCATGGAGCCCGGCGTGGACGTGCGTGTGGTGTCGCAGCCCGAGGAGCTGGCGGCGCTCGACGCGCTGCTCGGCGGCATCTGGAGTCCCGGCCGGCCGATGGTCGGCGGCGAGATGCTGCGCGCGCTGGCCAAGGCCGGCAACTACGTGGCCGCCGCCTACGCGGGCGACGAGCTGGTCGGCGGCTGCTTCGGCTTCTTCGGCCCGCCGGACGTCCGCGAGCTGCACAGCCATGTCGCCGGGGTGGTGCCCGGGGCGGCCGGCCGGGGCGTCGGCTACGCCCTCAAGCAGCACCAGCGCCGCTGGGCCCGGTCGCGCGGCGCCACGGCGATCACGTGGACCTTCGACCCGCTCGTGGCTCGCAACGCCTACTTCAACCTCGCGAAGCTGGGTGCCGTGCCGGTCGAGTACCTGCCCGACTTCTACGGTCCGATGCACGACACCCTCAACGGGGCCGATCCCTCCGACCGGCTGCTGGTGCGCTGGGAGGTGGCCGGGGGCGAGCCGCTCGAGTGCGACCCGGCCGGGGGCACGGTCGTGCTCGACGAGAACGGGCGGCGGGGTCCCGTACACGGGGAGAAGTTGCTCGTCGCCGTGCCGCCCGACATCGAGCGGCTGCGCGTCGCCGATCCCGCCGCTGCGGCCCGCTGGCGCAGTGCTCTGCGTGAGGTGCTGACCGGGCTGCTGGCGTCCGGCGCGCGCTTCACCGGCTTCGACCGCGCCGGCTGGTACGTGCTCACCACCGACCGAGGCCCGGGAGGCCGCCTGTGAAGATCCGTGGAGTCGAGTTGCGGCGCGTCGCCATGCCGCTGGTCGCGCCGTTCCGGACGTCGTTCGGCACCGAGACGACCCGGGACGTGCTGCTCGTCCGGGCCGACACCGGCGACGCCGAGGGCTGGGGCGAGTGCGTGGCGATGGCCGAGCCGCTCTACTCGCCCGAGTACACGGACGCGGCCGCCGACGTGCTGCGCCGCTTCCTCGTACCGAGGCTGGCCGCGGCGCCGCACCTGGACGCGTACCAGGTCGCCGGGGTCCTCGCCCCGATCAAGGGGCACCGGATGGCCAAGGCCGCCCTGGAGACCGCCGTCCTCGACGCCGAGCTGCGGGCCGCGGGCCGGTCCTTCGCGCGGGAGTTCGGCGCCGTCCGCGACCGCGTGCCGTGCGGCGTGTCGGTCGGCATCATGGACTCGATCCCGCAGCTGCTCGACGCCGTGGCCGGCTATCTGGCCGAGGGCTACGTGCGGATCAAGCTCAAGATCGAGCCGGGCTGGGACGTCGAGCCGGTCCGGGCGGTCCGCGAGCGCTTCGGCGACGACGTGCTGCTGCAGGTGGACGCCAACACCGCGTACACGCTGGCCGACGCCCGGCACCTCGCCCGCCTCGACCCCTTCGATCTGCTGCTGATCGAGCAGCCGCTGGACGAGGAGGACGTGCTGGGCCACGCCACCCTCGCGAAGCAGATCAGCACGCCGGTCTGCCTGGACGAGTCGATCACTTCCGCCCGTACGGCCGCCGCGGCGCTCACGCTCGGCGCCTGCTCGGTGGTCAACATCAAGCCGGGCCGGGTCGGCGGCTATCTGGAGGCGCGGCGCATCCACGACCTGTGCGCGGCGCACGGCGTCCCGGTGTGGTGCGGCGGCATGCTGGAGACCGGGCTGGGCCGGGCGGCGAATGTGGCGCTCGCCGCACTTCCCGGGTTCACGCTGCCCGGGGACACCTCGGCGTCGGGGCGCTACTTCGCGACCGATCTCACCGAGCCGTTCGTGCTGGAGGACGGTGCTCTGGCCGTACCGCCGGGTCCCGGTCTGGGGGTGTCGCCGCTCCCGGCGGTGCTGGATGATGTGACGGTTGCCACAGAATGGATTTCCGCGTAATCGCGGGCAACCTTTCCGGCCCCTGTGGACACAGGGAGGCATGACCCGGTACTTCCGTTGCGCCGCGCCGGCCGCCGTGCCCCGCCGCACCGACCACCTCATGATCACCATGGAGACCCCGGATCTGACCCCCCAGCTGGTCCGGGACGCCTATGACCTGCTGCGCAACTTCGACGTCGTGATCGGGGCGACGACCGACGGCGGCTGGTACGCCTTCGGGCTGCGCGAGCCGGCGCACGCGTCGGACCTGGACACGGGGGCCGACTCGACCGCGCTGACGCTCGCGGCGCTGCGGCTCGGGCTGCGGGTCGCGCTGCTGCCGACGCTGCCCGCTTGATTTTCCCGTACGCCGGGAGAGCGCGCGTGCCGCGGCTTCGGTGACGAGCGGCCGGGTGGCGCGGCGTCGTCGGCGGTGTGGTGAGGAACCCGCCGGCGGCGCCCCGCGACCCGGCCGCTTCTGCTAGGGGCGTGTCCGCGCTGGTCCGCTCCTTGATTTTCGCTCGTCAGCCAGGGCTTTTTGTCCGGCCCCGGGCGTTTCGCGGGCCCCTCCGCACAATGTAAACAAGCTCACCTTCGGCCCTGAAAGTTTGCTCCGGGCCCTTGGCCGGTGGTTAACGTCGGCCGGTCCGCTGACGCGGGCCCCGCGGTCGGTAACGCCGAGTCCTTGCCGCCGACCGGGCCGGGACCTCAACCGATATGGCAAGGAGCGGGGGACCCACACGTTCCTCCGGCGCGCTGGATCGCAGCGCGCCTCGGGGTGAAGCCACCCCTCAGGCGTCACGTTCGGTGTGACCCTGCCCGGTGGCCGGGCTCCTCGGCCCGAACCCGACAGCTGACCTCGCAGGCGTGGAGGTTCGTATTTCATGGCTAAGCACATCCGCAAGAGCTCGTCCCTGCGCGCCCTCGGCCTGATGGTCGCCGGTGCCGCCGGCGGTGCCGTCCTGCTCGGCTCCGGCGGGGCCGCGCAGGCGAAGTCCAGCGTCAACTGGGACGCCGTCGCGCAGTGCGAGTCCGGTGGCAACTGGGCCATCAACACGGGCAACGGCTACTACGGTGGCCTGCAGTTCAGCCGCAGCACGTGGAAGGCGTACGGCGGCGGCAAGTACGCGTCGACGGCCAACAAGGCCAGCCGCTCGGAGCAGATCCGCATCGCGGAGAAGGTGCTCGACGGGCAGGGCATCGGCGCCTGGCCGGTCTGCGGCAAGAAGGCCGGCTCGTCGAAGTCCTACTCCGGCAAGAACACGTCGGGCGCGTCGTCCTCCAAGTCGTCGTCCTCGTCGTCGAAGAAGTCGTCCGCCAAGAAGTCGACGTCGTCGCACTCGTCCTCCAAGTCTTCTTCCACGAAGTCCTCCTCCTCCAAGAAGACGACCTCGCGCACCACGGTCAGCGCTCAGGCGACCGGCAAGCACTACGTCGTGAAGTCCGGCGACACGCTGGCCAAGATCGCGGCCGCGCAGCACGTGAAGGGCGGGTGGCGGGCGCTCTACAGCCTGAACACCGGCATCCTGAACGACCCGAACCTGATCTTCCCGGGTCAGCGTCTCGCGCTCTGACGGGTCTCAGTGCAGTGCTGCTGCCTTCCGGAGCAGCACTGCACGCTCCCGCTCGTTGCGGCACAGGGCGGCGGCGGTCTCCAGCTCCGCCCGGGCCTCCGCGGGCCGGCCGAGCCGGGTGAGCAGCTCGCCGCGCACGGTCGGCACGAGATGGGAGCCGGCCAGCTTCTCCCCGAGCTTGTCCACGAGGAGCAGCGCGGCCGCCGGACCGTGGGCCATGGCGACGGCCACGGCCCGGTTCAGCTCGACGATCGGCGAGGGCGCCACCCGGCCCAGGGCCTCGTAGAGCAGCACGATCCGCTCCCAGTCCGTCTCCGCCACGGAGGCGGCGCGGGCGTGGCAGGCGGCGATCGCGGCCTGGAGCCCGTACGGGCCGGTGGTGGGCCGGGCCAGGGCAGCCAGCCCGCGCCGGATCGCCGCCCGGTCCCACAATCGGCGGTCCTGATCCTCGAGCAGCACGGCCTCGCCGTCCGGGCCGGTGCGGGCCGGGAAGCGCGCCGCGGTCAGCTCGCACAGGGCCAGCAACCCGGAAACCTCCGGCTCGTCCGGCACCAGCGCGGCGAGAACCCGGGTCAGCCGGATCGCCTCGGCCGCCAGATCGGTGCGCACGAGCCGGTCACCCGTCGTCGCCGTCGACCCCTCGGTGAAGATGACGTAGAGCACACTGAGCACCGCCCCGAGCCGCTCCTTGCGCTGCTCCTCCGGCGGCAGCTCGAACCGAACGCCCGCCGCGGCGATCGTCTTCTTCGCGCGCGTGATCCGGGCCTGCACGGTCGGCACCGGCACGAGGAACGCGCGGGCGATCTCCTCGCTGGTGAGGCCGCCGACCGTACGCAAAGTCAGCGCGACCTTCGCCTCGGGCGCGAGCACCGGATGGCACGCGATGAACATGAGCGCGAGCACGTCGTCGCCGTAGTCCGCGTACTCGTCGGTGATCTCCGGCTCGCGCGCCAGCAGGGCGTACTTGCGCTCCAGGGTCTCCCGGCGCCGGAAGGCGTCGATCGCCCGGCGCCGCGCGGTCGCCAGCAGCCACCCGGCCGGGTTCGCGGGCGTGCCGTCGCGCTCCCACGAGACGAGCGCCTCGGCCAGCGCCTCCTGCGCGACGTCCTCGGCCAGCGCGAAGTCCCCGGTCCAGCGGGCGAGCGCCGCGACGATCCGCGCCGACTCGATCCGCCAGACCGCCTCGAGGGGCTGCGGGCTCACAGCTGGCCGGTGCGCTCGCGCCAGGCCCGCTCGCTCTTGACGTACTCGTTGTCCTGCGGGAACTCGTCGATGCCCGGCACCCGCCGGATCTCCGACTTCGACCCGGGGATCGCGGGCATCTTCTTCGCCCACTCCACGGCCTCGTCCCGCGACGCCACCTCGAGGATGTAGAAGCCGCCGAACAGCTCCTTGGTCTCCCCGTAGGGCCCGTCGGTGACCACCGGCGTCTCCCCGCTGTAGTCCACGACGACGCCCTCGGCCGGGTCCTCCAGCCCCTCCGCGGCGATCAGCACCCCCGCCTTGATGAGCTCGTCGTTGAACCGCCCGACCTTCTCCAGCATCTCCTCGAACGGCGTCTCCATCATCGCCTTCAGCGACGCGTCGGTGTTCCGCATGATCAGCATGTACTTCGCCATGGTTCCGCTCTCCCTCACCGGGCCGTCCGCCGGCCCTCACACTCTCAGGTCGAACGGCCCTCCTTCCGGATCGACACTGCCGACGAAATTTCTTTGCGGTTTGATCTTCGGGGGTAAGTCCGGCGGCGACCACCCACCGAGGAGGCTTGACATGTCCGACGCAGATCCCACTCCGGCCCTCACCGCGATCGGCGGGCTGGGGCTGGCCGCCGAGCAGGCGGCCCTGATTCGCGGCGCCCTGGCTTCGGGCTTTCTGGCCCGCTGTCGCACGTCCGTCACCGCCGCCGAGCTGACGGCGCAGACCGGGCTGCCGCACGTTCCCGCCCTGTGCACGGCGCTGGTGGCCGCCGGTGTTCTCACCGCCGCGGGTGACGACGCGTACCGGGTCAGTGACGACTACGCCGGGCTGTTCACCGCCGGTGCCGACAGCTTCGCGTTGCGGGCGCTGCAGGGGGTTGCGGTGCGCGAGAGGCTGGTGGAGAGCCACTTCTCCGCGGCCGGCAGCGGCAGCTACTGGGAGGTGACCGACGCCGACCGCGCGGCCCTCGCCGCGTCCGTCACAGTCGACCCGGCCACGGACTTCGGGCGCGGCGCCATGGCCGCGACGATCGAGGCCATTCCCGAGGTACGCGACCTGGTGCACGGTGATGCCCGCTATCTCGAACTGGGTTGTGGTCTCAGCGGGGCGCTGCTGTCTCTGCTGCAGCTCTATCCGAAGCTCACCGCGGTGGCCGTCGATCTGGCCGCCGATCTCGTGGCGCGCGCCCGGGCACAGTCCGAGGCGCTCGGCGTGTCCGATCGGGTCCGCTTCGAGGTCGGCGACGCGGCCGAGTTCACCGACGACGAGCCGTTCGACCTCGCCTTCTGGAGCCAGTTCTTCTATCCGGCCAGGTGGCGGGAACGCACGCTGGCCAACGCGTACGCCCGCCTGCGCCCCGGCGGCTGGCTCGCCGCCCCGGCCCTGATCGTCGACGGCGACCAGCTGGCGGCGCCGGACGCGGCCCTGAACGCGCTGATGGTGAGCGCGTGGGACGTTCCGGTGCGGACGGCGGCCGGCCTGGTCGCCGAGCTGGAGGCCGCCGGCTTCGTCGACGCGACCGCTCGTACCGGCCCGGTGAACACGACCGTCGTCGCCCGGCGCCCCTGATCGTCGGGGCGGGGTAAAAGGCGTTGCTCCGGTCGTGGACGGTCCCTACCGTTGAGCGCAGCACCGATCGCCACGGTCGATCACGACGGTCGATCTTCATGGTCGATCGCCTCGGTCGATCGCCTCGGTCGATCGCCTCGGTCCATCGCCTCGGTCCATCGCCACGTCAGGAGAAGCAGATGTCATGGCATGCCCCGTTCGCACAGCGGCGTCCGGCGCCGCGCGGCGAGGCCGCCATGCGCTGGGCCGGACCACACAGGACCGCCGCCGGCTGTCGGCAGCGCCAGGGTGACCAGAGCTCGTGCGAGCGCGCCCGGCCGTGATCGCGGCGGCCGTCTGAGTGGCTGATCGGCCGGCGAGGTGAGAGCCTCGCCGGCCGTCCATGCGGGCTGGTGCAACCCGGCAGCACGCCCGGCTCTGGACCGGGAAGTGGGGGTTCGAATCCTCCGCCCGCAGCTTCACGCCGTCACCGTCCCGCCGCGGCGACGACGGCCGGAAAGTGGCAACAACCCGGGCTCGTAGCTCATCCGGTAGAGCGCCGCTCTCGCACAGCGGAGGTGGCCGGTTCGACTCCGGCCGGGTCCACGCACGCCCCGGCGGGCACGGCACGAAGCGCCGCGTCCACAAGCACGGCACGAAGCGCCGCACCCGCAGGCCAGGCTTGGCACGGAACGCCGCTCCCGCAAGCTGGGCACGGCACGGAACGCCGCTCCCGCAAGCTGGGCACGGCACGGAACGCCGCACCCGCAAGCACGGCACGGCTCGGAGCGCCGCGCCCGTCAGGCCGGGCACGGCACGAGGCGTCCGCCGGGCGGGAGGCCGCCGCGCCGGCCCGCCGGGGCACGCACGGTCGTATGCCCGAGTGGTCAGGGAGCCGCCTGCAAAGCGGTGCACGCCGGTTCGAATCCGGCTACGACCTCGTTGCTCGTCACTCCGCGCCGGGCGACGGGCTGACGGCGCGGAGGGCGAAGAACAGCGGGATCAGCGGGTCGTCGTCCGGGAGGCGGAAGAAGCCGGGCCGGTCGGCGGGAACCATGCGGGCGAAGCGGGGGTACGGGCCGCTGGGGTCCTCGCGCAGCGTCGTCACACGCAGGCCGGCGGCGGCGACGGCGGTCACGAGCTCGCCGAGGCTGTGCGGCCATTCGTAGCTGCGGGTGTCGCCGGCGAGGAGCGGCCCGTCGGTGTACGTGTGCGCCCAGTCACGCTCTTCCGGACCGCGGCCGGGCAGGTAGTCGTACCGGAGGGTGAGGGTGTCGGGTTCGCCCTCCTCGGGGATGACGCCGAGCGCCATGAGCAGCGGATGGAAGTCGAGCACGGACAGCCGGCCGCCGGGCTTGAGCAGGCTCGCCACGATCTGGGCCCAGCGGGTGAGATCGGGCAGGTAGAGCAGCGCGCCCCGGCCGGTGTAGACCACGTCGAACCGGCGGCCGGCCAGGGCGGCCCCGGCGTCGTACACGTTGGCGTGCACGAACTCGATGTCCGGGTAGCGGCGGCGCGCCTCGGCGATGGCCGCGCCGGAGAGGTCGAGCCCGACCGCCCGGGCGCCGCGCCGGGCGAAGGCGGCGGTGTCCGTGCCCAGGTGACACTGGAGGTGGAGCACGTCGCGGTCCTTGACGTCGCCGATGTCGTCCCATTCATGATCGGCGAACCAGGCGTCGGGGTCGCGGAAGGCGCCGGCGTAGAACTCGCTGGCGGCGTGGATCGGGGTGCGGGCGTTCCAGTTGCGCTCGATGGCGTCCATGCGGGTCAGGTCTGCGGAGTCCATCACTCCATGGAAGACAGTCACTGCCCCTCGTGTCCAGAGCACAAGGCTCCGTCGATGGAGCCGGCCGCGAGGAGCGCGCGGCCGTGCGAGAGCGAGGGAAAGCCGGCCGCGAGGAGCGCACGGCCGTGCGAGGCGAGGGAAAGCCGGCCGCGAGCGGATCAGGCCCGGGCGTGAGGAGCCGTGCTGTCGCGCAGGACCAGGCGCGTGGGCACGAGGTCGGTGCCCGGCCGCCCCGGCTCGCGCCGCAGCTGGCGCAGCAAGGTGTCGACGCAGCGCCGCCCCATCTCGGCGAAGTCCTGGTGGACCGTGGTGAGCGGGGGCAGGTAGGCGGGGGAGTCGGGCAGGTCGTCGAAGCCGACCACGCTGACGTCGCCCGGGATGGCGCGGCCGGCCTCGTGCAGGGCGCGCATGACGCCGAGGGCCATCTGGTCGTTGGCGGCGAAGACGGCGGTGCAGCCGGGGTCGGCGGCCAGGGCGAGGCCGGCGCGGTAGCCGCTCTCGGCCGACCAGTCGCCGCGTTGCACCTCCGGCACCGGCCGGCCGGAGGAGCGCAGCGTGTCGCTCCAGGCCTGCAGGCGGCGGCCGGCGGCGAAGGACTCGACCGGGCCGGCGACGTGGTGGACGGTCGGGTGGCCGAGGTCGAGCAGGTGGCGGGTGGCCTGGCGGGCGCCGTCGGCCTGGTCGGTGTCGACGACGGGGTAGCGGTCGCCGGCGTCGGAGTCGACCACGACGACCGGGACGTTGGGGGGCAGGGTGAGGTCGGCGGCGTCGAGGAGGTGGACCTCCATGATGACGATGATGCCGTCGACCGCGAGCTCGCCGAGGCGGGTGAAGGCGCCGAGCACGCCGTCCTGGGTGGGGACGGCGACCGGGATGAGCGTGATGGCGTAGCCCTCGCGGGCGGCGTGGGTCGCGATGGCCTCCACGGTGCGGCTGTTGCCGGTGGTGGCCAGGGTGAAGAGGATGATGCCGAGGGTGCGGAACTCGCCGCGCTTGAGGGCCCGGGCCGCGCTGTTGGGGCGGTAGCCGAGCTCCTGCATGGCGTCGAGCACCTGGCGGCGGGTGGACTCGACGACCGAGGGGTGGCCGTTGCTGACGCGGGAGACGGTCTGAGCCGACACCCCGGCCAGGCGCGCCACGTCGGCCATGGACACCCCGCGTGCGGCGCGGCGATTCGTCGGCATGACCTGCGTGTCTCCTCTTGACGATCATGGAAGTGTGGTGCAACTATCACCACGATGTTAACGTAAACATCACATCCGTCATCCGTGTGTAACAGAGCGTCCTGACCAGCGCCCTTGCCCAGGATGTTTACGTAAACATAGCTGGTGAGAGAGAGGGACGACACCCCATGGCCGAGCTAGCCGTACGCCGGCGCCGATCCTGGACGGGCTGGCGCTTCGTCGGCCCCTTCATGGTCGTCTTCGCGCTGGTCTTCCTGGCACCGATCGCGTACTCGATCTATCTGAGCCTGTTCAAGACCCGCCTGATCGGCGGCACTTCGTTCGTCGGGCTGGACAACTACCAGCAGGCGCTGACCGACCCGAGCTTCTGGAGCTCGCTGGGCCGGGTCTCGCTCTTCCTGGTCGTCCAGGTCCCGATCATGCTGTTCATCGCGCTGCTCGTGGCGCTGGCGATCGACTCCGGCCGGCTGCACGGCTCGTCGTTCTTCCGGGTCACGATCTTCCTGCCGTACGCCGTCCCGGCCGTGGTCGCCGCCCTGATGTGGGGCTTCATGTACGGGTCGCAGTTCGGCCTGCTGGCCAGCATCAACGACCAGTTCGGCTGGAGCCTGCCGGACCTGCTGTCGCCGAGCTGGATCCTCGCGTCGATCGGCAACATCAACACCTGGGAGTTCACCGGCTACAACATGCTGATCTTCTACTCCGCGCTGCGGACGATCCCCGGCTCGCTCTACGAGTCGGCCGAGATCGACGGCGCGGGGGAGTTCCGGAAGATCACCGCCATCAAGCTCCCCGCGATCCGGGGCGCCCTGGTGGTGGCCACGATCTTCTCGATCATCGGCAGCTTCCAGCTCTTCAACGAGCCCAGCATCCTGCAGCAGCTGGCGCCCAACGCGATCACCACCGACTTCACCCCCAACCTGTACGCGTACAACCTGTCCTTCTCGGGTCAGCAGTACAACTACTCCGCGACCGTGGCGATCGTCATGGGCATCATCACGATGGTGATCGCCTACGTCGTCCAGCTGCGCGGCACGAAGGAGCGCTGAGATGACGACCATGGTCACTGCGGCGCAGGCCCCGGAGACGGACGAGGCGCCCACCCGTCGCGGCAAGAACCCGCGGACGAAGAAGAGCATCGTCCTCACCCTGCTCACCGGCATCGTGCTGATCTACAGCCTGCTGCCGCTCGTCTGGCTCCTGATCAACTCGACGAAGACCCAGGACGGGCTGTTCACGTCGTTCGGCCTCTGGTTCGACGACGGCCCGTTCGCCTTCTTCAGCAACATCGCGGACACGTTGACGTACAACGACGGGATCTTCCTCCGCTGGCTGGGCAACACCCTGCTGTACGTGGTCATCGGGGCCGGCGGCGCGACGTTCCTGGCCGTCCTGGCCGGCTACGGCCTGGCGAAGTTCGACTTCGTCGGCAAGAAGGCGGTCTTCGCGATCGTCATCGGCGCGGTCGCGGTGCCCGGCACGGCGCTCGCCGTCCCGACCTTCCTCATGTTCGCCAAGCTGGGGCTGACCAACACCCCGTGGGCGGTCATCATCCCGTCGCTGATCACCCCGTTCGGGCTCTACCTGATGTGGACCTTCGCCGCCGAGGCGGTGCCCACGGAGATCCTCGAGGCCGCCCGGGTCGACGGGTCCGGCGAGTTCCGCACGTTCTTCCGGATCGTGCTCCCGCTGCTGGCCCCCGGCATCGTCACCGTCCTGCTGTTCAGCATGGTCGCGACCTGGAACAACTACTTCCTGCCGCTGATCATGCTGCGCGACCCCGACTGGTATCCGCTGACCCTCGGCCTCAACGCCTGGAACGCCCAGGCCGCGACCGCCGGCGGCGAGGCCATCTTCAACCTGGTCATCACCGGGTCGCTGCTCACGATCATCCCGCTGCTCGCCGCGTTCCTGCTCCTGCAGCGTTACTGGCAGTCCGGCCTCGCCGCCGGCTCCGTCAAGGAATGAAGCGCTCCTCAAAGGTATAAGAAGGGTCAAAGATGTCCGCTCTTACCCGGCGTCGGCTGCTCGGTGCGGCCCTCGCCTCCGCTGTGACCATCGGCCTCGCCGCCTGTGGCAGTGACGACGACAGCTCGACCGGTGGCGGCACCGCGGCGGCGCAGTCCGTCTCGGACGCCGACGTCGAGGCCGCGCTGCAGGCCGGCGGCAACCTGACGGTGTGGGCCTGGGAGCCCACGCTGACCAAGGTCGTCGCGGAGTTCCAGAAGAAGTACCCGAAGGTCAAGGTCAACCTGGCCAACGTGGGCACCAGCGCCGACCAGTACACCGCGCTGCAGAACGCCTTCCAGGCCGGCTCGGGCATTCCGGACGTGGCGCAGATCGAGTACTACGCGCTGCCGCAGTTCGCCCTGCAGAAGAACCTGAAGGACCTCAACGCCTTCGGCGCCGCGTCGCTGAAGGACCAGTACAACACCGGCCCGTGGAACTCGGTGAACAGCGGCGGCGGCATCTACGGCCTGCCGATGGACTCCGGCCCCATGGCCCTGTTCTACAACAAGGAGGTCTTCGACAAGTACAAGGTCGAGGTCCCCAAGACCTGGACCGAGTTCCTCGAGGCCGCCCGCACCATCCACAAGGCGGACCCGAAGGTCTACATCGCCAACGACACCGGCGACGCCGGCTTCGTCACCAGCATGATCTGGCAGGCGGGCGGCAAGCCGTACACCGTCGACGGCGAGAACGTGGGCATCAACTTCGCCGACGCCGGCACCCAGGAGTTCGTCAAGGTCTGGCAGACGCTGATCAGCGAGAAGCTGCTCGCCCCGATCACCTCCTGGAGCGACCAGTGGTTCCAGGGCCTGGCCAACGGCAGCATCGCCTCGCTGGCCACCGGCGCCTGGATGCCCGCCAACTTCGTCACCAGCGCGGCCAGCGGCTCCGGCAAGTGGCGCGCGGCTGAGCTGCCCCAGTACACCGCGGGCGGCACGGCGTCGGCCGAGAACGGCGGCTCCTCGCTCGCCATCACCGAGAAGGCCGCGGCGTCGACCCTGGCCTACGGCTTCCTCAAGTACGCCAACCAGGGCGACGGCGTCAAGATCCGCGTGGACAACGGCGCCTTCCCGGCCACCAGCGCCACGCTGAACGACCCCAACTGGCTCAACACCGAGTTCGACTACTTCGGCGGCCAGAAGGCCAACGAGGTCTTCGCCAAGTCGGCCCAGGGCGTGGTCAGCGGCTGGACCTACCTGCCGGTGCAGGTCTACTCGAACAGCGTCTTCAACGACACCGTCGGCAAGGCGTACGTGTCGAACACGACCCTGACCGACGGCCTCAAGGCGTGGCAGGACCAGACCCTCAACTACGCCAAGGACCAGGGGTTCACGGTCAAGTGACGACTGCGCGCTGGTTGCGCCCGACCCGGCCGGGGCAGTCGCCCCGGCTGGAGTACGGCGCCGACTACAACCCCGAGCAGTGGCCGCGGGAGGTGTGGGACGAGGACATCCGCGCCATGCGGGAAGCCGGCGTGACCGTGGTGTCGCTCGCCATCTTCTCGTGGGCCCGGCTCGAGCCCACCGAGGGCCGGTACGACTGGTCGTGGCTCGACGAGATCATCGAGCTGCTGCACGCCGGGGGCATCGCGGTGGACCTGGCGACGGCGACGGCCTCCCCGCCGCCGTGGCTGACCACCAAGCACCCGGAGATCCTGCCGGTCGACCGCGAGGGCCGCACCATCTGGCCGGGCGGGCGTCAGCAGTGGCGCCCCACCTCGCCGATCTTCCGCCGGTACGCCCTCGGGCTGGTCCGGGCCATGGCCGAGCGCTACGGCCACCACCCCGCGGTGACCGCCTGGCACGTCTCCAACGAGCTGGGCTGCCACAACGTCTACGACTTCTCGGACGACGCGGCGGCGGCCTTCCGGACGTGGCTGGAGAAGCGCTACGGCACGCTCGACGCGCTCAACGAGGCGTGGGGCACGTCGTTCTGGTCGCAGCACTACAGCGACTGGGCGCAGATCCTCCCGCCCCGGCTCGCGGCGACGCACCCCAACCCGACGCAGCAGCTCGACTTCAAGCGCTTCTCGTCGGACGCCCTGCGCGAGTACCTGCGCGCCGAGCGGGACATCCTGCACGAGATCACGCCGGATGTGCCGGTCACCACGAACTTCATGGTGATGGGCGAGACGAAGGCCATGGACTACGCCGCGTGGGCGGAGGACGTGGACTTCGTCAGCAACGACCACTACCGGCTGCCCGGCGAGCAGACACTCGACGAGCTGTCGTTCTCGGCCAACCTGACCGGCAACATCGCCGGCGGGAACCCGTGGTTCCTCATGGAGCACTCGACCAGCGCGGTCAACTGGCAGCCGGTGAACCTGGCCAAGCTGCCGGGCGAGCTGTCCCGCGACGCCCTCACGCACGTCGCGCACGGGGCGGACGCGGTCTGCTACTTCCAGTGGCGGCAGTCGCGGGCCGGGGCCGAGAAGTACCACTCCGGCATGCTGCCGCACGCCGGGACCGACAGCGCCGTCTTCCGGTCGGTGGCCGAGCTGGGGGAGACGCTCAAGCGCCTCGCACCCCTGCAAGGCACCGGGCGTACGCCGGCTCGCGTCGCGATCCTCTTCGACTGGGACTCCTGGTGGGCGTCGGAGCAGGACTCGCATCCGACGGACCGCCTGCGCTACAAGCAGGAGGCCCTCGACTGGTACTCCGCGCTCCTGAAGCTGGGCGTGCGGGCCGACGTCGTTCCGGCCGCCGCCGACCTGTCCGGCTACGGGCTCGTCGTGGCGCCGATCCTGCACGTGGTGCCGCAGCAGCTGCGTGAGCGGCTGGACGCGTACGTGTCGGGCGGGGGCCACCTCGTGGCGACGTACTTCTCGGGCATCGTCGACCAGGACGATCACGTCTACCTCGGGGGCTACCCGGGGGCGCTGCGCGACCTGCTCGGCATCCGGATCGAGGAGTTCGCGCCGCTGCTCGACGGCGAGACCGCGCCCCTGTCCAACGGGACCGTGGGCACGCTCTGGACCGACAAGATCCAGGTCACGGGGGACGCCGAGGTGCTCGCCACGTACAAGGACGGCGAGCCGGCGATCACCCGGCGCGCCGTCGGGACGGGCTCGGCGGCGTACGTGTCGACCCGGCTCGGCCCGGACGGCATCGCGCCGGTCCTCGGCGACCTTCTCGAGCAGGCCGGGATCGGCAGCGAGCTGCCCGCCGGCCTGCGCGGCAAGGTCGAGCTGGCCGTCCGCGGCGAGTACGCCTTCGTGGTCAACCGCACCGCGGAGCCGGTCGAGCTGACCGGGCTCGAGGGCGAGGCCGTCCACGGCTCGGCCGAGTTGCTCGAACCCCGCGGCGTGACCGTCCTGCGCCGCGCCTGACGCACCATATGTCCGGCCGTCTCCCGCACCCGGGAGGCGGCCGGATTTTTTCTCCGGGCCGGGCAACCTTTCCGCGCCCATGAGCCACTAGAGGGTTGGTCGCGCGCGGAGAGGCCGGTCCCGGACCTCCCGGCCTCCCCGCGTGGGACCGGCACCCCGATCGGCTGACATACTCCGGCTGTCCCGGACCCCAGTGCCCCCACGCGCCGGGGCAGCCGGCCCCCGCTCCACCCGCACGACCCGGCCCCGCCCGCCGCACCGGGCCGGCAAGACCCAGGAAGGCCTGAGTGACCGATCTCGACGCCGAACGTGCCTTCCGGCGCTTCTTCGACTCCCACCACGCGGACCTGTCGCGGCTCGCGTACCTCGTCACGGGCGAGTCCGGGATCGCCGACGACCTGGCCGCGGACGCGTTCACCGAGGTGTGGCGGCACTGGGCGCGGGTGCGGGCGGCGGACAGCCCGCTCGCGTACGCCCGGGGCATCGTCACCAACCTGGCCCGGCAGTGGATCAAGAAGCAGACCCGGGAGCGGCACGGGATGCTCCGCCTGGGGCTGCTGCGCCGGGACCGGAGCGAGCCGGACACCCCGGCGGTGCTGGACGTGCGGGCGGCGCTGAGCAAGCTGCCGGTCCGGCGCCGGGAGTGCGTGGTGCTGCGCTACGCCTTCGACGTCCCGGAGCGCGAGGTGGCCGAGATCCTGGGCATCTCGGTCGGCGCCGTGAAGAGCCAGACCTCGCGCGGCGCCGCGCAACTGAGCACGTTCCTGCAGGACTCACCGATCGAACTGGGCTTGGGAGGCCGACATGCGTGAGCACGACGAGCGCCGCCTCCGGGCCGCGTTGCGCCAGGAGGCGGAGCGGCACCAGCCGGACCGCGACGCCATGTTCGACCGGATGATCCGCGGCCGGGCGGAGAACCGCCGCCTCGTCCGCCCCCGCCTGAACCCGGTGGCGGCCGCGGCCGGCGTCGCCGTGGTGGTCGTGGCCAGCTTCGCCGGGATCCGCCTCGCGGCCAGCGACAACACCCCGGACGGCGAGGTCGCCGCGCCGACCACCGCCGCCACGGCGCCGGTCACGCCCGCGCCGGCGAGCCGGACCCCGGACCGGAAGCCGGAACCGGGCGTGTCGTCGGGGACCCGGGCGGCCCCCTCGACCAAGCAGTCCTCCACCAAGGGCAGCGGCCGCAGCCCGCAGACCCCCGCCTCGACCGGGACGGGCACGCCGAGCTCGACCGAGAAGGACGGCCACCTGACCGTCGCGGCCGGCATCAACCCGAACCCCAACCCGGTGTGGTCGCAGGCCGACCTGATCATGACGCTGACCAAGGAGGTCAGCGCCCTCGAGGTGACGGTCACCGTGAAGCGGACCGGCGGCGCCACCACCCCGGGCATCTGGACGACCCTGCCGGACGACCACCTGGCCGACAAGACCTACACCGAGCAGGGCGACACGATCGTCTACCACTTCCTGCTCAAGGACGGCTACACGGTCTCCCCGGGCGAGTACACCTTCGCGTCGCAGTACAACCACGAGAAGGACCGCCCGACCTCCGGCGACACCTGGAAGGTGACCACGACCGCCGGCACGAGGAAGGCCACGGTTCACGGCACGTTCTGATCAGCCGGCCCGGGCTCAGCCGGCGTCCTGCCGGGATGAAGTCAGCAGCCGGTGGTGGCGCTGGGCGGCCATCCGGACCGGGGCGTTGGCGGCGCCCGAGCCGTCGTGGCCGCCGCGGCGCTCGACGATCTCGAAGAAGACGCGGCCGCCGAGGACCGGGGTGTAGAGGTGCAGCAGTTCGCCGCCGTGGGGGTCGCGGTCGTAGAGCAGGCCGTACCGGCGCAGGGTGGCCAGCTGCCCGGCGGGCAGGGCGAAGCGGGCGTCGAGGTCGGCGTAGTAGTTGTCCGGCACCGGGAGGACGGGGGCGCCGATCGCCGCGGCGGTGGCCTTGATGTCGGCGGTGCGGAAGGCGACGTGCTGCGGGTCGGTGACGGCGGGCGCCCAGCCGCCGCGGTGCAGGAGGGCGACGGTGAGGGCGATGCGCACCGTACGCGCGGCGTTGGCGACGTCGTGGGTGCGCATCATCCCGTACGGGGCCGCGAACTCCTCGCCGAGGAAAGAGGTGAGGTCGGACAGGCCCAGCACCGAGCGGTAGAACAGCCGCGCCTCGTCGAAGTGGTCGAACGGCTGCGACAGCCCGAGGTGATCGGTGGCGAGCAGCCCCGCCCCGGGCGCCGCCGGCTCGCCGGTCGCCAGGAAGTCCCGGCGCCACACGTCGCCGGGGCCGGTCACGAAAACGCTCGCCCCGTCGGGCGCCGTGATCGCGGCCAGTTCCGCCTCGCCGGGGCCGCGGACGTTCGGGTGGGCCGGGGCGAGCAGGGCCTCCGCGCGTACGAGGGAATGGCGGGGCTCCGCCGACGTCACCGCGAACGCGCTGACGCGAGCCGGACCCGGCGTGGTGACCGCGCTGTTGAGCACGATCCGGCAGGCCTGTTGCTCCCAGAGCTCGACCGGTTTGGTGCGGTGCCGGCCGGTGTGCGCGAAGCCGAGGCGGCGCAGCGTGTCCCGCAGCTCGGGGCCGGTGCGGTGGTCGACGGCGAGCTCGGTGAAGGCGTGCCCGGCCAGCTCGGGGGCCGGCGGGAGCCGCTCCTCCTCCAGCGCGATCAGCGAGCGCATGGCGTCGACCGCGGTCCGGTACGGGTCCGCCTGCCGGAACACGTCGTTGAACACCTCGAGCGACAGCGGCCCGCCGTAGCCCGCCGCCCGGGCCAGGGCCACGAACCGGGGCAGGTCGAAGGCGCCCTGCCCGGGGAACAGCCGGTGGTGCCGGCTCCACTGCAGCACGTCCATGCGCAGGCGCGGGGCGTCGGCGAGCTGGACGTGGAAGATCTTGCCGGGCGTGATGCCCGCGATGCCCGCCGGGTCGGAGTCGCGGGAGAGCACGTGGAAGGAGTCGAGGCAGAGCCCGAGCGCGGGGTGCCCGGCCCGCTGCACGATGCGCCACGAGTGGTCCCACGTGGAGACGTGCCGGCCCCAGGCGAGCGCCTCGTAGGCGACGCGGATCCCGTGCTCCGCCGCCCGGTCGGCCAGCAGGGCGAGCTGCTCGGCCGCCAGGTCGTCGTCGGCGCGGGTGTCCGGGGACACCGAGGAGCAGACGAGCAGGGTGTCCGCGCCGAGCCCGGCCATGACGGCGAACTTGCGCTCGGCGCGGGCCAGGTTCGCGCGCAGGAGCGCGGGTGGTACGGCCTCGAAGTCGCGGAACGGCTGGTAGAGGTCGATCGTCAGGCCCAGATCGGCGCAGCGGGCGCGGATCTCGGCGGGCGAGCGGGGCGACACGACGAGGTCGTTCTCGAAGAGCTCGATGCCGTCGAAGCCGGCGGCCGCCGCGGCGGCGAGCTTGTCGTCGAGCGTGCCGGAGAGGCACACCGTCGCGATGCCGCGGGTCATGGCCGCAGGTACCGGGTGAGCAGGTCCCCGAGCATCTCGCGGTAGTGCGCGCGGCGGGCCGGGTCGAGCAGGTCGCGGCCGAACAGGGCGCCGAAGGTGTGCCGGTTGGCGACCCGGAAGAAGCAGAACGAGCTGATCAGCATGTGCACGTCGAGGGCGTCCACACCGGAGCGGAAGACCCCCTCGCGGCGGCCGCGCTCGAGGACGCCGCGCAGCAGGTCGACGGCGGAGCTGTTCGCCCCGGCGAGGCGGGTCACGTGCGCGGCGTGCTGGGCGTTCTCCGCGCCGACCAGTTTGACGAAGGCGGGATGGGCCTCGTGGTGCTCGAAGGTCACCTCGGCGATGCGGCGCACGGCGGCGACGGGGTCGAGGTGGTCGACGTCGACGGCGCGTTCGGCGGCGCGGATCTGCGCGTACGCCCGCTCCAGCACCGCCTGGTAGAGCTGCTCCTTGCCGCCGAAGTAGTAGTAGATCATCCGCTTGGTCGTGCGGGTCCGCGCCGCGATCTCGTCGACCCGGGCGCCGCCGTAGCCGCGCTCGGCGAACTCGCCGGTGGCCACGTCCAGGATGTCCGCCCGCGTCCGGTCGGCGTCACGTTGCCTCTCCACGCTCAGGAGCATCGTTCCCTCCACGCCTCTTGACAGTGACCTGCGCCACAGCTGATAACTAACGTACCAGTTCGTACATTGAGAGAGGTAGATCTCATGGTGAGGTGTGGCCTGATCGGTGCGGGGATCGGGGCGTCGTTGTCGCCGGCCCTGCACCAGACCGAGGCGGCTCACCAGGGGCTCGACCTGAGCTACACGCTGTTCGACCGGGACCGGGCGCCCGGCGCCGCGCTGGATCAGGCCCAGCGCGGCGGCTTCGCCGGGGTCAACGTCACCCATCCGTTCAAGCAGCAGGTGATCCCGCTGCTCGATCAGCTGTCCCCGCAGGCCCGGGCGATCGGCGCGGTCAACACGGTGGTCTTCCGCGCCGGGCGGCGGTACGGCTACAACACCGACGCGTACGGGTTCACCGAGTCCTTCCGCACGCAGTTGCCGGACGCCGCGACCGGTCACGTCGTGCAGCTGGGCGCGGGCGGAGCGGGGGCCGCCTGTGCGTACGCTCTCCTCGGCCTGGGCGCCGGCCGGCTCACCGTCGTCGACCCGGACCCTGACCGGCTCTCGTCCCTCGCGGCGGCGCCCTTCGCCGGCCCGGAACGCCTCGCCTTCGCCGGCCCGGAACGCCTCGCCTTCGCCGGTCCGGAACGCCTGCCCGAGCTCGTGGCCACCACCGACGGCATCGTCAACGCCAGCCCGGTCGGCATGCACTCGCACCCCGGCTCACCCGTCCCCGCCGGACTCCTCCACGGTGGCCTGTGGGTCGCCGACATCGTCTATCTGCCCGTGGACACCGAACTGCTGCGCACCGCCCGGGCCGCCGGGGCGCGGGCGGCCGGCGGCGCGGCGATGTGCGCCTTCCAGGCCGCCGCCGCGTTCGAGCTGTTCACCGGGCGCGCCCCCGGCACCGCCCGGATGCTGCGGCACGTCGCCGACCTCATTGGAGCGCCCCATGAGCACGACCACCATCCACACCCGTGAACTGCCCGAACCCCTGCCCCTGCGCCGCATGGTGGGCCCCGGCGTCGTCGCCGTCGGCATCGGCATGGCCGCCGGCGAGATCATCCTCTGGCCGTACCTGACCGCGATCGGCGGCCTCGGCCTGCTCTGGCTCGCCTTCACCACCCTGGCCGTGCAGTTCGTCATCAACATGGAGATCGAGCGCTACACCCTCGCGACCGGGCAGACCGCCGTCGCCGGCTTCTCCCGCTGGTGGAAGGGCTGGGGCATCCTCATCTGCCTGGCCGGCGCCTTCCAGTACGTCTGGCCGGGCTGGGCGACCAGCGGCTCCACCGTCTTCACCTACCTGGTCGGCGGGGGCGACCCGGTGTGGATCACCGTCGGCGTCCTCGTGGCCATCGGCGTCCTCCTGACCTTCTCCAAGGTCATCTACACGACGGTCGAGCGGGTCGAGACGGCCAAGGTGGCGCTGACACTGTTCTTCCTGGTCGTCGTGGTCGTCTTCGTGATCTCCCTGTCCACGTGGGGCGCCGGGGCCAAGGCGACCGTCACGGAGTTCGGCCGGATACCCGGCGGCATCTCGTTCACCCTGCTGCTGAGCGCGATCGGTGCGGCCGGCGCCGGGGGCGTCCACAACCTGGTCCTGAGCAACTGGATCCGCGACAAGCGCTACGGCATGGGCGCCCACGTCCCGCAGCTGGTGTCGCCCGTGACCGGCCGGGTGGAGGCCGCCGGCGCCGACCTCTACACCTTCCCGCCGGACTCCCAGGACCGCTGGACGGTCTGGTGGCGGCGGGCCAACCTCGAGCACCTCGTCACCTTCGTCGCGGTGTGCTTCGTGACGATCGGCGTGATGAGCCTGCTCGCCTACGAGACCCTCTTCGGCCGCGACGACCTCACGAACGACCCGTCCTTCCTGCGCATCCAGGCCGGCATCTTCGCCACCGAGGTCGGCACCTGGCTCAAAATCCTCTTCCTGGCCGTCGCCGCGGTGTCGCTGTGGGCGGCCGCGATGGGCCTGCTCGACATCATCGGCCGCCTCGCCGCCGACTTCCTGCGCCGCAACTATCTCGCCGCATCGGCCCGCTGGACCGAGCCCCGCCTCTACCTGACCGTCGTCTGGGCCGAGATCGTGCTCGGCTCGCTGATCCTGCTGGCCGGCTTCACCCAGCCGCTCGGCCTGCTCATCGTCTCGACGTGCGCGGCCTCGGTGGTCACGCTGCTCTACTCGGTCCTGCTGGTGCGTCTCAACACCCGAGACCTTCCTTCCCCCGTACGCCTGCGGGGCTGGCGCCTCGGCGGGATGCTCGCCGCGATCGCGTTCTACGGCTTCTTCGCCGTCGCCATGGTCGTCACCCAGCTCCAGCGCCTGTGACTCAGGTCGGCTCGCACACCAAGGGATACTCGGTCTCGGAGCAGGGCCGGTTGCCGAACTCGCGCAGGATGTCCTTGCCGCCCTGGTCGGTGAGATACCGCAGGAAGCCCGCCGCGATCGAGTCGGACGGCAGCTCCCCGAACGTGTAGGCGATCTCCGTCTGCCAGTACGGGTATCTGCCGTCCTCGACGCCGGCCGGCGTGGCGGGCACCTGGCCGATGCGCACCTGGACGACCTGCTTGGCGGTGGCGGCGTTGCTCACCTCGCTCATGCCGAGTGCCCCGGGGACCTCCGCGACCGTCTCCAGCAGCGCCTGGGTGCTGTCGGCCTCGCAGCTGCCGGGCTTGTCCCTGCCCAGCGCCGCGCAGTCGGGCGTGCTGGGCGGCGGGACGCCGATCCGCGTGGCGCTGCCCGGGTCGTTGAGGACACGCTCGACGAGCGCCTGCAGCGTGCCCGAGGTGCTCGAGCGGTTGACCAGGTTGACCGGCAGGTCGGCGCCCTTCACGTCGGACCAGTTGGTGATCCGGCCCGCGTAGATGTCGCGGATCTGGGACAGGGTCAGCGTCCGGACCCGGGCGTCCGGGTTGATCACCAGCGTGTAGAGCGAGTACGCGACGGGCCGGGCCAGCAGCTGCGGGTGCGGGCCCGCCGGCTCGCCGTCGTGGAAGGTGAGGTGGTTGCCGACGCCGGTGGTCCCCAGTTCGCCGGCGTCGTTGCCGGCGGCCTCCAGCGTCGTGATGCCGGCGCCGCTGCCCTGGAAGTCCGTGGCGTCGATGCGCGCGCCCTTGGCGGCGCAGAGGCGCTGATAGGTCTCGGCGGCCCGGCGGACGGAGGGCTCGAAGGCGGTGGAGCCGTGCAGGTGCAGCGTGCCGCCGACGCAGTCCAGCGGCGGCGGGTCCTGCCGGCCGAAGAGCGTCAGCCCCGACTGGGCGAGCACGGCCGTGGCCAGCAGGCCGATGAGGACCAGCGCCGCCCCCGAGGCGAAGGTGTGGCTCTCGGTGCGCCGGGCCCGTTTCCACGGGGACCAGCGGTGCCGGCGCGCGGGCCGGGCGCGGTCGCGTGCGGGCCGCCGGAAGCGCCAGGCGAGCAGGTCCCCCTCGAAGACCGGCGGCTCGAACGGGTCCCCGACCTCGCCGGTCGTGCGCTCCAGCACCACCATGACCTTGTAGTAGTCGCCGTTGTTGAGCTTGACCTTCGGCAGCCGGAGCACGCCGGCCTTGCCCTCCTGCTCCTCCTCCTTGCCGAACCCGGGCCTCTCCCCGGCACTCGTGGTGAAGAAGTGCACCAGGGCGTCGTCGCTGTAGTCGGTCAAGGCCATGCCGACGACGCGCCTGCCCTTGAACTTGACCCACAGGCCGGGCGAGTCGTCGCCCGGCGCCAGGTAGTCACCCTCGTCGATCTCCATCCATCCGGCGTTCTCGATCCGGATGAGGACGAACGAGGGATCGGTGAGCGCCTTGTCCCCGTTGGCCCCGATGCGCCGCAGCACCTCGGCGTCGGGCGTCTGCGTGGTGCCCGAGGCCCGCGAGTCCATCTGGACGCGATAGCCGAGCTTCTTGCGCCGCACGACCGCGAACTCCCAGACGAACGCGAGCAGCGGCACAGCGACGCTGAGCAGGGCGATGGTCGTATTGAGAGTCAATGTCACCGTGAGGCCCCCGAAACTCTCGCTCCACAGCGGAGAATCCAGGGTGCACGGCGCCGGGAAACGCGGCGGGTAACGCCCGGTGAACAACTGCCCGGGAGATTCGCCCCGCGGTCGCCGGTGGGCCCCGGGCGCGCCCGATCGGGCAGAGATCCTCCCCCGCGGGCCATTCAGCGCCGCTCGCGGGCGCCGGGCGTGCCAGATTCGATCTTCATCCGCCGACGAGGGAGTCACATGGCGAAGATCATCGTTGCCGCGCCACCGGTACCGGGCGAGTTCGGCCCGATGCTGCACGTGGCCCGGGCGCTCGCCGCTCGCGGCCACCGGATCACTGTGCTGTCGGGCACGCTCTTCCGGGCCGCGACGGAGGCGGCCGGGCTGACGTTCGCGCCGCTCACGGGGGAGGCCGACTACGACATCCGGGAACTGGTCGCCGACCGCGAGCGGCTGGGCCTGGCGCCGGGCCCCGAGCAGCTGAACCACGACTGGATCCATGCGTTCGCCGATCCGATGCCCGAGGAGCACCGGGCCTTGCAGGCCCTGCTCGACGAGGACCCGGACCAGTACCTGGTCTGCAACGTGCTGTTCCTCGGCGCGCTGCCGCTGCGGTACGGCGTGCCGGGCCGGCGCCCGCTCGGCTGGGTCGGCGTCAGCGTCGTCGGCCTCGCCGTCAGCAGCGACGACACCACCTTCTTCGGCCCGGTCCCGGCCGCGGACGCGGACGCGGCGAAGGCCGCCAACCGGGCCGGCAACGCCCAGTTCGCCGCAGCGCTCGGGCCGTCCCGCGACCGGGTGGCCGAGCTGCTGGCCGGGATGGGGGCCACCGAGCCGTTCACCGAGTCGTTCGTCGACGGGACCTACACCGCGCCGGACGCCACGGCCGTGCTGAGCGTGCCGGGCTTCGAGTTCCACCGCAGCGACCTGCCCGGATCGATCCACCTGGTGGGCGCCCTGCCGCCGCTGCCGCCCGGCGACTGGGAGCCGCCGTCGTGGTGGGCGGAGCTCGACGGGTCGCGCCCGGTCGTGGTCGTCACGCAGGGCACCCTCGCCAACCACGACCTGTCGCAGCTGGTCGAGCCCGCGCTCGCCGGCCTCGCCGATCAGGACGTCACGGTCGTGGCGGCCCTGGGCGGCGCGGATCCCGCCGCGCTGACGATCCCGGTGCCCGGCAACGCCCGCGTGGCCGGCTACATCCCGTTCGCCGAGCTGCTGCCGAAGGCGAGCATCCTGATCACGAACGGCGGCGCCGGCGGCACGCAACAGGCCCTGGCGGCCGGCGTCCCGGTGATCGTGGCCGGCGAGACCGAGGACAAGCCCGCCAATGCCGCCCGGGTCGCCCACCACCGGCTCGGCATCGATCTGGCCACCGCGACCCCGGCCCCGGAGGCGGTGGCCGGGGCGACCGCCGCTCTGCTGCGCGACGACGAGATCCGCGAGAACGTCGCCCGGCTCGCGAAGGTCTACGCCGAGCACGACCCGGTGGCCGAGATCGAGCGTCTCCTGCTGGGCTGACCCGGGACCGGGCCCGGTGCGCCCGGCCGCGCACCGGGCCCGCCGCTCAGAGGGTCAGTCTCCAGTTGTCGAGGAAGCCGCCCTCCTCGTTGCCGTTGAGCAGATCCTCGACGACGAGCCGCCACTCGCCGTTCGCCGGACGGCCGGACAGGTCGGCGATGTACGTACGGAAGATGTTGGCCTGTCCCGACGAGCGCAGCTGCTGCAGGTCGATGCGCTCGCCGTCCGGGGCGAGCAGATAGAGGCCCAGGTCCCGTTCCCACGGGTGCACCACGCGCACCTCGATGTAGCTCGCCGCCGACGGTGCCCGGTCGCAGCCGCTCACCGTGATCGGGCTCTCCACCGTGGCGCGCTCGGGGATCGGCACGTCGGCCGGGGCCAGGCCGCCGCACACCGGCCCGGGCAGCTGCTCACCGCCCAGGTCGAGGACCCACGAATCGAAACTGCCGACGTCGTACGGGCCGTTGTCCAGGAAGGCGAGCTTCCACACCCCGTCCGCGGGCTCGGCGGACAGGTCGACGGTGAACGTGTAGCTGATCGCGTCGGCGTCGTCGCCCTCGCGCTCGAGCAGGTCGTACCGCCGGCCGCTCGGGGCGACGAGCTCGACCGTGAGGTCCCCGACGTACCCGTGCTCGGCGTGCACCTCGACCGTGCTGTCCGCCGCACCGGACGCGCCGCAGCCGGTGATCGTCACCGGGATCTCGGTCCAGTTCGACTCGGCGAGCGGCGTGTCGGTGTCGTTCGCGCCGATACATCCGGGCGTCGCCGTGACCGTCAGGGTGAGGCGCGCTGCCCGGGTCACCATGGCGCTCGCCCCGGTCACCACCAGCCGGTACGTGCCGGGTGCCGTCCGCGCGGTCGTGCTGATCGTGAGCGCGTCCCCGTCGAACGCCGCCGTCGCGCCGGCCGGAAGCCCGTTCGCCTTCCACGTGACCGGCTGTCCCGCGGTGAGGGTGGTCGTGACACTGTCGCCGGCACTGACGGTCGCGGCGGAAGGAGTGACCGCCACGGCGAAGTCACCGGCCGGTGGTGTCGCATCGACGTGCAGCAACCTGTTCGGCGTCCCGGCGCCGGGTTCGCCGACGACGCCGGTGGTGGCGCCGGCGGTCAGCTCGTCCGCCACCTGCGCCGGCGTGTAGTCCGGGTGGTCGGCGAGGATCAGCGCGGCCGCCCCGGTGACGTGCGGGGCGGCCATCGACGTGCCGCTGCCGGTCGCGGTGGCGGTGTCGCTGCCGATCGACGACGAGACGATGTCCACGCCCGGGGCGAACAGGTCGACGCAGGGGCCGATGTTCGAGAAGGCGGCCCGCTGGTCGTCGGGCCCCGTGGCGCCCACGGTGATCGCGGCGGGCACCCCGGCGGGGGAGTTGGCGCAGGCGTCGGCCCCGGAGTCGTTGCCGGCCGAGACCACGTACGTGATCCCGTCCGCGATCGACCGCGTGATCGCCTCCTCCTCCGGGGCGTACCGGCGGCCGTTGAGGCTCATGTTGGCCACCGCCGGCGTGCCCGCGGCGTGATCCGCGGTGACCCAGTCGATGCCCGCCATTACCGTCGCGGTCGTGCCGGTGCCCTGGCAGTCGAGGACGCGCACGGCGACGAGCTCGACGTTCTTCGCCACCCCGTACGTCGTCCCGCCGATCGTCCCGGCCACGTGCGTGCCGTGCCCCTTGCAGTCGGTGGCGGTGTCGTCGTTGTCGATGAAGTCGCGCCCCGATCGGATCCGCCCGGCGAAGTCGCTGTGCGGAAGATTGATGCCGCCGTCGATCACGTACGCGGTCACCACCGGATCGCCCGGCCGGTAGCGGTAGCTGCCGTCGACCGGCAGCGCGCGCTGGTCGATCCGGTCCAGCCCCCACGACGGCACCGGCGCCTGCACGTCCGACGCGGTGACCGTGTGGGTCTGAGTGACCGACGCGACCGCGGGATCGGCGGCCAGCTGCCGCGCGGCGCGCTCGCCGAGCCGGGCCTCGAAACCCCGCAAGGCATGACTGTACGTACGCACGACCGCCCCGCCCCGCGCGGACGCCAGCGCCCGGGCCGTCTCCTCGACCGCGCCGGTGCGCTCTTTCAGCACCACGATGTACGACCCCTCGACGGCAGTGGCCCCGCCGGCCGCCCGGATCGTCCCCTCGGGCTCCGCCGCGTGCGCGGGCGCCCCGATCCCGGCGGCCAGCAGGGCCACCACCACGCCGATGCTTCTTCTCCGCACGTTTCCTCCCTGGTCGGACAGCAGCCCCAGGCTAGGAGAAAACGGTCAGTCAATGCATCAGCGTCGATTTAAGTGTCAACTTCTCTGCCCGTTCAGGCGCAAGCGGTGCCGTTCGCGGTGAAGGCCGCCGGGGCGGGGTTGGATCCGGTGTGGGTGCCGTTGAATCCCAGCGACACCGCGCCGCCCGGGGCCACGGTCGCGTTGTACGAGGCGTTGCGCAGGGTGACCGCACTGCCGGACTGGGTGGACGTGGCGTTCCAGGCCTGGCCGACGGTCTGGCCGGCGGCGAAGGCGAAGCCGAGGGTCCAGCCGCTCCAGGCCGTACTCCCGGTGTTGGTGATGGTGATCGCGGCGGTGAATCCGTTGTTCCATTGACTGGCCACGGAATAGGTCACTTCGCATCCGGCCGGTGCGGGAGGCGTGGTCGTGCCGCCCAGGGCCTCGGCGACGGCCTGGTAAGCGGGCTTGGCGGCGTAGTTGTCGTCCCAGAGCAGGGCCGCGCCCTGGCCCGGGAAGACGCCGGGGATCCAGGAGTACTTGTCGGTGACACCCCAGACGGTGACGCCCTGGCAGCGGGTGACCGCCAGGCAGTTCGTGACGACCGCGCGGTAGTCCGACGCCTGCTGGGCCAGCTTCGTGGCGTCGGGCGGGGTGGCCATGCGGATGTCGAGCTCGGTGACGCGGACGTCGACGCCCAGGTCGGCGAAGCGTTGCAGGTTGGCGCGCATGTCGCCGGGGACCTGGCCGAGGATGAGGTGGGCCTGGAAGCCGACGCAGTCGATCGGGACGCCCTGGGCCTTGAAGTCGCGGACCAGGTTGTAGATCGCGGTGCTCTTCGCGCCGATGTTCTCGATGCTGTAGTCGTTGATGCAGAGCTTGGCGCCCGGGTCGGCGGCGCGGGCGGCCCGGAAGGCGTCGGCGATGTATCCGTCGCCGAGCTTGGTCTGGAAGACCGAGCTGCGCCGGGATCCGTCGCCGTTGTCGGAGAACGCCTCGTTGACGACGTCCCACGAGCCGACCTTGCCCTTGAAGTGGGTGGCGACGGTGGTGACGTGGTTGAGCATCGCCGTGCGCAGGGCGGTCGCGTCCAGGCCGGACACCCAGTTCGGGAGCTGGCTGTGCCAGACGAGCGTGTGGCCGTACAGCTCCTTGCCGGTCTGGGCGGCGTAGGCCGCGACCGTGTCGCCGGCGGTGAAGGTGAACTGGCCCTGGGTGGGCTCGGTGGCGTCCCACTTCATGGCGTTCTCGGGGACGACGAGATTGAACTCGGTGTCGGCGATGGTCTTGTAGGCCGCCTCGCCGAGCCGGTTGGGATCCAGCGCGACGCCGATGTCGACGCCCTTCGCCGTGGCGAGCTGGGCCAGCGACGTGGCGGCCGCGGCCGGGGCCGCGACGAGCGTGCCGGCCAGGGCCGCGATGGCGATGAGTGCGGGGAGCCGCATGACATTCCTCCCTCGTGTGGATGCGCTCCCACGTGGGTCTCCTATGCCTACCGGCGGCGGCGTCACCTGTCAATATCGTCGTAGGTCGATGAATTTGTGTCCGGCTCTTGACGAGCGTGTGACGGGGCGCACACAGTCTTGGGAGCGCTCCCACCCCCTTCGTCCGACCGGAAAGGCCACCATGCGACTCAGAGCCCTCCGGGCCGGCGGCGCCGTGCTCCTCGGCGCCGGCCTGGTTCTCACCGCCTCCCCACCGCCCGCCTTCGCCGCCGCCGGCTGCACGGTCACCTACAAGGTGGCCAGCCAGTGGACCGGCGGCTTCACCGGGGACATCGCGATCACGAACACCGGCGACCCGGTCAGCACGTGGTCGCTCGAGTACGACTTCCCCGACGCCGGCCAGAAGGTGACCCAGGGCTGGAGCGGCACCTACTCCCAGAGCGGCGCCCACGTCACCGTGGCCAACGTCGCCTGGAACGGCAGCCTCGGCACCGGTGCGACCGTGAACACCGGCTTCAACGGCACGTTCACGTCGGCGAACCCGCTGCCCACGGCCTTCAGCCTCAACGGCACCCCGTGCAACGGGGCCGCGGCCGCACCCACCGTGGCGATCAGCGCCCCGGCCGCGAACACCCGCTACACCGCGCCCGCCTCGATCCCGATCACCGCCACGGCCGCTGCCTCCGGCGGCCGGACGATCAGCAAGGTCGAGTTCTACCACGACGGACTGCTGCTGGGTACGGACACCAGCGCCCCGTACGCGTACACCTGGACCGGCGTCCCCGCGCAGACCGCGGCCTACCGGGTCCAGGCGGTGTCCTTCGACTCCGGCGGCGCCCGCAGCACCACGGCCGACGTCCCCGTCTTCGTCGACGCCTCCGCGAACCCGGCCGTCGTCGCCACCCCGTCGTCGGTGACCGTGGCGCCGGGCAAGTCGACGCCGGTGGCTCTGAAGCTGTCGAAGGCGCCCGCCGCGAGTGTCACGGTGTCCGTCGCGCGTACCGCGGGATCCACCGCCGTCTCCGCCAGCCCCGCCTCGCTGACCTTCACCACGGCCAACTGGAACACCGCCCAGACGGTCGGCGTCGCCGCCACCACGTCGGCCGCGCTCAACAGCACGGCGACCTTCTCGGCGAGCGGGACCGGCGTCGACGCGGCCACGATCAGCGCGTCCGTGCTGGCGGAGGGCAGTGCCAACGCCCGCTTCGCGCAGCTCTACGCGGACCTGAAGAACCCGGCCAACGGCTACTTCAGCCAGGAGGGCGTGCCCTACCACTCGATCGAGACGCTGATCGACGAGGCGCCCGACCACGGGCACGAGACGACCTCCGAGGCGTTCAGCTACTGGCTGTGGCTCGAGGCCGAGCACGGTCAGGTGACGGGGGAGTGGGCGCCGTTCAACACCGCGTGGCAGACGATGGAGAAGTACATCATCCCGTCGCACGCCGACCAGCCCACCAACGACAAGTACGACCCGTCGAAGCCGGCCACCTACGCGGCCGAGTACCCGCAGCCGTCGCAGTACCCGTCGAAGCTCGACCCGTCGGTGTCGGTCGGCCAGGATCCGCTGGCCAACGAACTGAAGACGACGTACGGCACCTCGGACATCTACGGCATGCACTGGCTCCTGGACGTCGACAATGTGTACGGCTTCGGGCACTGTGGCGACGAGACGACCCGGGTCGTCTACATCAACACGTTCCAGCGCGGCCCGCAGGAGTCGACCTTCGAGACCGTGCCCCAGCCGTCCTGCGACACGTTCGCGCACGGTGGCCCGAACGGCTATCTCGACCTGTTCACGCAGGATGCCTCGTACGCGAAGCAGTGGAAGTACACCAACGCGCCCGACGCGGACTCCCGCGCCGTGCAGGCGGCCTACTGGGCGTACACCTGGGCCACCGAGCAGGGCAAGGCCTCGCAGATCTCCGCGGCCGTGGCCAGCGCCGCCAAGATGGGTGACTACCTGCGCTACTCGTTCTACGACAAATACTTCAAGAACCCCGGATGTACGTCCACCAGCTGCGCGGCGGGCACCGGCAAGAGCAGCTCCAACAACCTCATGAGCTGGTACTACGCCTGGGGCGGCGCGACCGACACGAGCGCCGGCTGGGCCTGGCGGATCGGATCCAGCACGAGCCACTTCGGGTACCAGAACCCGATGGCCGCCTGGGTCCTCTCCAACGTCTCGGCGCTCACCCCGAAGTCGTCGACGGCCAAGGCCGACTGGCAGGCGTCGCTCACCCGGCAGCTCGAGTTCTACCAGTGGCTGCAGTCCTCCGAGGGCGCCATCGCGGGCGGCGCCACGAACAGCTGGAACGGCTCCTACCAGGCGCCCCCGTCCGGCACCCCGACGTTCTACGGCCTGTCCTACGTCGAGGCCCCGGTCTACGCCGACCCGCCGTCCAACCGCTGGTTCGGCATGCAGACGTGGTCGCTCGAACGGCTCGCCGAGTACTACTATCTGACCGGCGACACCAAGGCGAAGTCGGTCCTCGACAAGTGGGTGCCGTGGGCGCTCGCCAACACCACGATCGGATCCACGTCGTTCGCGATCCCGTCCGACCTGGCGTGGACCGGCAAGCCCGACACCTGGAACGCATCCAACCCGGGCGGCAACAGCGGCCTGCACGTCACCGTGACGAGCACCGGCCAGGACCTGGGCGTCGCGGGCTCCCTCGCGAAGCTGCTGACCTACTACGCCGCCAAGTCCGGCAACGCCGCCGCGAAGACGGCCGCCAAGGGGCTGCTCGACGCGATCTGGGCGTACAAGGACAGCAAGGGCGTGTCGGTCACCGAGACCCGGGCCGACTACAACCGCATGGACGACGTCTACGACCCGGCCACCGGCCAGGGCATCTACATCCCGCCGGGCTGGTCCGGCACCATGCCCAACGGCGACGCCATCAAGCCCGGCGTCTCCTTCCTCGACATCCGCTCCTTCTACAAGAACGACCCCGACTACCCGAAGGTCGACGCCTACCTGAAGGGCGGGCCGGCCCCGACCTTCAACTACCACCGCTTCTGGGCCCAGGTCGACGTGGCCACCGGCTACGCCGACTTCGCCCGCCTCTTCCCGAACGGCTGATCCAGGAGCCCGGCACCGGCTCCGGCTCCCTGCGGTGACGCCGCAGCCCGAAGCCGGCGCCGGGCTCCGCCTCCGGCAAGACCCCAGCGCCGCCGCCCACCCCGGGCGGCGGCGCCTCGGCGTTCCGGGGTGGGTGGCGGCGGACGGCGATCACGCTGCGTCAACGCGGCTGGGGGAGGGGCGGCCACGGGCGTAGCGACGTCCCGGGCCCGTACTTGCCTTCTTGTCGATCTTCCTCCAGTATTTGCGAGCGCACTTCGCGTCACTTCGCTCGTTTCTGAACGGATGTGCATGTCCACAGAGGATCGTCAGCCGCCCGGACTGCGGGTCGGGGGCTGGGTGCCGCCCTATGCCGAGAACGGCACGGTCTCGTACGGGGGCGTCTTCTCCGAGGCCACCACCGAGGTGCCGCACGTGGTCGCGGCCGGCGCGGCGACCCGGCGGGACGGGCGGCGGCGGGTGCTGGTCGTCGCGGGGGCGGCGCTTGCGGTGCTGGGTGTGACAGGTGTCGCCGTGTACGAGACGGCGGGCACCACCGACGCCGCGACCGCACGCTTCGTGAACCTGCCGACGGTGCCGACCGTGCCCGCGTTCCCTGTTCCCGGGCCGTCCGTCTCGGCGTCCGGTCACGCGGCGGCGGGCATCTCCGGGTCGGCCGCGGCCTCCACGCGTACCAAGGGAAAGAAGTCCGCCCCCGCCTCCGCCGGCGCCTCCGCGGCGCCCTCGGGCTCGGTGGCCGCGCCCGCCGTCAGCTCGCCGGGCACCGCGCCCGCGACGACGACTCCCGCGGCGCCTCCGCCCGCCCCTGTCGTGCCGAGCGGGCCCTTCGTCGTCGGGGCGGCGATCTCGTTGCAGCCGGGCGGCATGGGCAGCTACCGCGTCCGGCACCGCGACTACCGCGCGCGCGTCGACCGCATCGCCTCCCGCAACAATGCCCTCGATCGCGCCGACTCGCGGTTCGTCGTGCGGGCCGGGCTGGCCGACGCGTCGTGCGTGTCGTTCGAGTCGTCGAACTATCCCGGCTACTTCCTGCGCCATCGCAACGGCGAGGTGTGGCTCGACCGGCAGACCGGCGGCAGCCTCTACGCCGGCGACGCCACCTTCTGCGCCGAGGAGCGCGGCCCGGACACCGTGGTGCTGCGATCGCACAACTATCCGTCGCGCTACCTCGCGGTGCGCCGCAGCCGGATCGATCTGAGCAGCCGCGCGACGGAGTTCACCGTACGATCGCCGCTGTGACCGCGGAGATCCTCCAACTGCTCGCCTCGCCGATCCACCGCTACGAGGGCCGTCCGGCGGCCGGTCCGCTGCCGGCCCCGGAGGGCGAGCTCACGTCGTCGGTACGCGTCCGTGCCGGCCTGGGCATCGAGGGCGACCGCTACTACGCCCAGCCCGCCCACCGCGACGCGAGCATCACCATCATGTCCGCGTCGTCGCTGCCGCCCGGCGCCGATCTCGTCCAGGCGCGCCGCAACATCCTCATAGCCGGCGTCCCGATCGACGACCTGATCGGCAAGATCCTGACCCTCGACTCCGGCGACGGCCCGGTCCGGTTGCACCTGCGGCGCCGCGCCAACCCGTGCGCCTGGATGGACGTGGTGATCGCCCCGGGCCAGTTCAAGGCCATGCGCGGCAAGGGCGGCGCCCGCTGCGTCCCCCTCGACGACGGCACCCTGCGCGTCGGCCCGGTCGAGGTCACCGTCACCGACCCCTGACAACGGGCGGCGACATGACGTCTCAGCCGTCGAACAGCAGAAGGAAGTCGCCGCCGAGACCCTCGTAGGGCTTCGCGGTGCGGGTGAGCACGTCGATCCCGTGGGTGAGGGCGTGCCAGGCCGCCGAGGCCACGGGTGCGCTGCCGACGATCCGGTGCGCCTCGGCGAGCATGCGCCAGTCGCCGGGATCGTCGGGGCGGACGACGGCGGCAGGATGGTGAACAAGCAGGTCCAGCCACTGCTTGTCCTCGTCGAGGGCGGTGGCGGCGACGCGGATCAGGCAGGGCAGCGGGACGATGACGGATCCGTGGTCACGGTCGATCTCGGCCAGCAGCTCACCGACCGCGACGGACCCACGGGTCCAGGCGGCGATCGCGGTGACGTCGAGAACGAGCTGGGGCGGGCGGTCGCTCACGCGGCGCGCAGGCGAGCGAGCGCGACGGCATTGGCGCCGTTGTCACGCTCCTCGGCGCGGCGGGCCCGGGTGCGGCGGGCGCGCTCGATGCCGTCCTCGGTGACGGGGCGGCCGTGTTCGGCGAGAACTTCCGCAAGGGGGGCGGCCTCGGTGTCCCGGGTCATGACGTCGAGGGTACGGCGCGCTCCGGTCCAGGTCGAGGCGAGAGAGCCGGCAGGACGGATGCCCATGGAGCTGGGCGAAGCGATCATTGTCGGCAATGACAGGCGATCAGGGTAGGTTCCTAGGATGCTCTGGAGGGCGTGACGGGTGGGTGGCGGGAGCACGAAAGGCCCCGGCCACGACGAGCGTGACCGGGGCCCCGGGGCAGAGCTGTTACTTCGAGAAGCGGGCGTACCTCTGGCGGAACTTCTCGACCCGGCCGGCGGTGTCGAGGAGGCGCTGCTTGCCGGTCCAGAAGGGGTGGCTGCCCGCCGAGATGTCGACGTCGAGGACCGGGTAGGTGCGGCCGTCCTCCCACTCGATCGTCTTGTCGCTCGTCGCCGTCGAGCGGGTGAGGAACGCGTAGCCGGCGCTGCGGTCGCGGTAGACGACGGGGCCGTACGTGGGGTGGATACCTGTCTTCATGAGTGACCTCCTCGGTGATCCACGGGTCTCAACGCCTGGGGCGCCGGGTTATTCCGCGGTCATCCGGACGGTCCAGCCGGTCTCGTCGCGCGCGGTGGTGACGTGGGTGCAGGTCTGGTGGGTGATCCAGAGGCCGCGGCCGGTGACGCTGCCGGCGGGCGGGGGCAGCAGGCCCGCGTACGGGTCACCGGGGCCCCGCCCGGCGTCGGTGACGGTGACGACGGCACGCCCGTCGCCGGCCCAGATGCGCACGTGGACGGGCGGGTGGCCGTACAGGAAGGCATTGGTGATCGTCTCGTTGACGGCGATGACGAGGTCGTCGAGGGACGGGGCGGGGAGGCCGGCGCCGAGCCGGCGGACGGCGGCGCGGGCCTCGGCGGGGGTGGCGTCGACGAGCGTGGCGGCGGGCGGGCCGGCCTGCAGGGGGTCCGGTGCGGCGGTGCGGCCTTCCCGCAGGAAGAGCGGCGGTTCCGTGTACGCCCGGCTGGGCTCGTGCCGATCGCCGGGCGCGGCGAAGCTGGGGTGGGTGCGGGCCACGTCGTCGAGGACGGCGGGCGGGGTGACGCGGGCGTCGTAGGGGCAGAGGCTCCACAGCGGGAAGCCGCCGAACGCGTGGTTGATCGCCGCCTCGTAGCGGGCCCAGGAGTGCCAGGTGGGCCCGGCCGTCGGAACCTCGCCGACGATGCGGATCTGGTCGACGCCGGTGGCGATGTCGCGGCTGAGCAGGGCCTGGTAGGCGCGGATGGCGGCGGCCGGCCGGGCGTACGTGGCGCCGGGGGCCAGGAACTCGACGCCGGAGCTGGGCGGGAGGACGTCACGGAGCAGGGCCGTGGTGCGGCCGCCGCACGCCACGTAGGTCGGTTCGCCCGCGACCGGGCCGCCGGCCAGGAAGGGGACGACGACGTCGAGCAGTTCGGCGTCCGAGTGGTAGCGGAGCGCCTCGTGGAAGTAGCCGGTGCGGTCGGCCGCGGCTCCGGATCTCACGGCGGAGTGGCCCCGGGCAGTGGCATCCCGCGATGCTATGCCCCGGAAAGTGACGACACCATCACTCGCCCGGGGGACCGGCCGGGAAGCCGCCCGAGCGACAGGCGGCGCGGCGGCTACTGGCCGAGGAGCCAGCCGTGCGGACCGGCGAGCTTGCGGGCGGCGGCCGGACCCCAGGACCCCTGGTCGTACTTGTGCAGGCGCGGCCGGTTCTCGAGCAGCGGCCGCACCGCCTTCCAGGCGGCCCCGAGCCCGTCGGGCCGGGTGAAGAGGGACCGGTCACCCTCGAGGACGTCGTGCAGGAGCCGGGCGTACGGGGGCAGGGGCTCGGCCTCGGGCAGGCTCGCCAGCGGCAGCTTCACGGTGGCGGGGTCGACGTCCAGCGCCACGCCGGGCTTCTTGGCGAGCAGCCCGATGCTGATCTCGCCGTCGCCGGACAGCGCGAAGCTCAGGACGTTCGCGTGGTCCGGCAGCCCCGCGAAGGGTCCCGCAGGCTTGCGCAGGACGATGCTCACCCGCTGGGCGCTGGCCGCCATCCTTTTCCCGGTACGCAGCAGGAACGGCACACCCCGCCAGCGCGGGTTGTCGATCCAGAGGCGCGCCGCGACGAACGTGTCGGTGCGGGAGCGCTTCTTGATCCCCTCGACGTCGGTGTAGCCCGCGAACTGCCCGAGCACCACCTCGGCCGGGTCGAGCGGGCGGAACGCCTTGATCACCTTCTCGCGGGCGCTCTGCAGGCCGGCGGCGTCGAGGGTGGCGGGCGGTTCCATGGCCACCTCGGCCGCGACCTGGAAGAGGTGGGTGACGAGCATGTCGAGCGTGGCGCCGGTGGCGTCGTAGAAGCCGGCCCGGTCGGCGATGTCCAGCTCCTCGGGCACGTCGATCTGGACGCTCTCGATGTGGGTGCGGTCCCAGGCGGCGGCGAACAGCTCGTTGGCGAAACGCAGCACGTGCAGGTTCTGCGTCGCCTCCTTGCCCAGGAAGTGGTCGATCCGGTAGACCTGCGACTCGTCGAGGACCCGGTGGACCGTACGGTCGAGGGCCTTGAAGTCGTCGGGGGAGGTGCCGAAGGGCTTCTCGTAGACGACGCGGGCGCCCTCGGCGAGACCGTGGGTGCCGAGGGCCTCGGTCAGCCCGGCGAAGGTGGACGGCGGCACGGCGAAGTAGTGCACCAGCTGCGCGTCCTCGCCGACCCGCTCGCGGGCCTCGTGGATGACGTCGAGCAGGCTGCCGGGGGAGTCGGTGTCGAAGCCGCCGCCGGCGAAGAGCACCCGGTCGGCGAAGCCGGTCCACTGCTTGCCCTCCGGCCGCGGCCCGAACTCGGTGAGCACGTCGTGCACGTGCTTGCGGAAGTCCTCGTGGGCCACGTCGCCGCGGCCGTTGCCCACCAGCACCCAGTCGTCGGGGAGCAGGCCGGAGGTCCAGAGGGTGTAGAACGCCGGCAGCACCATCCGCCGCGCCAGGTCGCCTGTGGCCCCGAAGAGCACGAACACGGTCTTGTCCAACGCCATGCCCCGCATATGACCACTCGCCGCGGATTCAATCCTCCTTCCGGCGCGGTGTGTCGCGTTTCTCCGTGCCGCTGCCCGGTCAGCGCGCCGGGGCCAGGCGGTAGACGAGCCCGGCCTGGTCGTCGGTGACGTAGAGCGCGCCGTCGGGGCCGGGGATCGCGTCGACGCTGCGGCCCCAGCGGGTGCCGTCGGCGTTCTGCCAGCCGGTGACCAGCGTCTCGGGCGGCGTGAGGGTGTTCGCGGTGTCGTCCCAGGCGCTGTAGGCGACGTTCGGCTCGCGCGGCGGCGTGCGGTTCCAGGAGCCGTGCGAGGTGAGCAGCGCGCCGCGGGCCAGGGACGGCGGCAGGGCGGACCCGTGGGTGAAGGTGAAGCCGAGGACGGCGCTGTGCGCGGGCAGGCCGAGCGCGGTGCGGGCGACGGTGGCGCAGTCGAGCACGGTGTTGTCCGGGTTGCGGAGCGGCTGGGCGACATAGCCGAGGTCGGTGCGGTCCGGGTGCCCGGTGGTGTCCGGCACGCAGTAGGGCCAGCCCAGCTCGGTCCCGGGTTTGATCCGGGCGACCTGGTCGACCGGGTTCTCGTTGATGTAGGCCGGGACCTGCTGCCCGTACCGGCCGGTGTCGTCGCGGAAGGGGTAGGGCTGGTTGTCGGCCTGGTTGATCGCGGCGAAGAGGGTGCCGTCGGGTGCGATGGACAGGCCCGAGCCGTTGCGCACCCCGGTGGCGACGGTCCGGTGGCCGGTGCCGTCCAGGCCGACCTGGGCGATCGTCGCCCGCGGCGGGGTGGTGGTGCGGTCGATCGGGTCGTCGTTGGTGCGCGATCCGAGGTTGTAGAAGACCTGGTCGCCGTCGACCACCGGCGTGATGCGGTCGTGGCCGCCGGTGGGCAGCCCGTCGGCGATCGCGCGCTGACCGGTCACCGTGCCGCCGGCGTAGTCCCAGGCGAGAATCCGGGACTGATCACCGGCCACGAGGACGTACTGCCCGTCTTGCTCGGCGAAGGCGAGTCCCTGGGGATGGTTGAGCCCGTCGGCCAGGGTCGTCACGGCCGGGCCCTGTCCTCCGGTCGCCGGGGTGAGCGCCACGATCGTGCCGGCGGCGCCGGTGGAGACGAGCAGCCGTCCGTCCGGTGTCCAGGCCAGCCGGCGCGCGCCCGGAACGTTGGCCCAGACCTCGGCGGTCCAGCCCGGGGGCAGGTTCAGTGAGCGCCCGGCGGCGGCGCCGGGGTCCACGCCGCCGGCCACGGTCAGCGCGACCGGCGTGAGGGGTTCGGCGCGCGCGTCGTCTGTCGTGTAGCCGCCGAGGGTCAGCACCACCCCGAGGGAGAGTGCCGCCGCGGCGCCGGACCGGTGTGCTCGTGCAGCAGTCATGACATCGATGCTAATGGATGGATGCGGCCGGAAATGGTCCGACGTATCCCGGTCGCCGAAATTTAAGGAAATTAGTCCGTTCGAAATTGAACCCCCCGAATGTGGGGCAATTTTTGAACCCCCGTGCACCGGGTCCCGTACCGATCCGCGACAACGACGTTCAGCGACGACTTGGAGTGGTGATGAGACTGCGTCAGCGACGGGGTACCGGCGTCAACCGCAAGGCGATCGGCGCCGCAGTCTTTGCCGGCGTGCTGGTGGCAGGCGGGGTGACCGGTCTGCAACTGGCGTCGGCGGGGGAGCAGGCCGAGGCCGCGAAGCAGATCATCGTGGTGGACGGGTCGAGCTTCGACGTGGCCGGGTGCGAGGCGCTGGAAATCAACGCCGGCGCCGTTGTCTGTGACGGCGAACAATTGCAGCCCGAGCAGGAGGTCGGTGCCGCCGAGGCCGCCGCCGCGTCGGCCCTGGCCCTCGAGGAGGCGTGCGACCAGTTCGCCGTGGACCAGGCCGCCGCCGACGCCGAGGCCGCCGGGGAAGAGGCCGGCGCCGGGGAAGAAGAGGCCGGCGCCGGAGAAGAGGCCGGCGCGGGCGAGGAGGCCGGTGCCGAGAAGGGTGCGGAGGACGCGCCGCTCAGCAAGAAGGCCAAGAAGGCGATCGCGAAGAAGTACGCGGACAAGATCGCCGAGCAGGCCGCCGAGGAGGGTGCCGCCGAGAGCGCCGGTGAGGAAGCCGGCGCCGGTGAGGAAGGCGCCGAGGAGGGCGCCGCGGCCGAGGACCAGGCCGTGGTCGACGCCCGCGAGGCGCTGCTCACCGCCTGCCTGACGCTGGCCGACGCGAAGGTCGCCGCGGGCGACGCCGCCGGTGACGACGCGGGCGCGGGCGAGGAGGCCGGCGCCGGTGACGAGGCGGGCGCGGGTGAGGAAGCCGGTGCGGGCGACGAGGCCGGTGCGGGCGACGAGCAGGGCGCCGGGGACGAGGCCGGCGCCGAGGAGTCCGCGGCCCCGGCCAAGGCGAAGAAGTAGGAAACACCAGCAGGGGTGTGTGCGTGGCGCGGTTCCGGGTGGGGGCCGCGCCACTCCTGTGGTCAGAGGCGCTGCGCCGGGGCGCGGACGCCGTCGCTGGTGGGCTTCCAGTCGGCGCTGTCCCGCGAGTCGGCCACCAGGCCGGTCGCCCCGAGCACGGCGACGAGGACGAAGAAGACGAGCAGTACGAGTTCCATGACGGTCACACCCTGTCCAGCCGTTGAATGAGCCGGTGCGCACCGGGTTGCCTGACACCCAGTCTGGACCCGGGCGCCGGGGCGGGACAGTGGCAGAGATGCCATAGGTGCTCGAAATCCTGCCATCGCGCGCGTACGCTGGCGGCATGTTGCGCCGTGTCGCCGTGATCGCCCTGCACGAGGTGTCCGTCTTCGAGCTCGGCGTCTTCTCCGAGCTGTTCGGTTACGACCGCACCGCCGAGGGCCTGCCCGCGTACGACTTCGCGGTGTGCACGGTCGGCGGCGCTCCCGTGCGTACCCATGCGGGCTTCTCGGTCTTTCCCGAGCACGACCTGGCGGCGGCCGACGAGGCCGACCTGGTCGCGGTCGTGCCCTACGACACCTCGGCGCCGCCGCCGGCGGAGGTGATCGACGTGCTGCGCCGGGCCGAGGCGCGCGGGGCCTGGGTGGCCGGCGTGTGCACCGGGGCGTTCGCGCTCGGGGCGGCCGGGCTGCTCGACGGGCGCCGGTGCACGACGCACTGGCGGCACACCGACCGGCTGGCGGCCACGTTCCCGGCGGCCGAGGTGGACCCGGGCGTGCTCTATGTCGCGGACGGCCGGGTGCTGACCAGCGCCGGGACGGCCGCCGCGGTGGACTGCGGGCTGCACCTGATCCGGCTCGAGCAGGGCTCGGCGGTGGCGACGCAGATCGCCCGGCGCATGGTGGTGCCGCCGCACCGTGACGGCGGGCAGGCGCAGTACATCGAGACGCCGGTGCGGGCGGTCGAGTGCGAGACGCTGCAGCCGCTGCTCACCGAGGTGCTGGCCACCCTGGACAGTCCGCACACCGTGGACACGATGGCCGCCCGGGCGCTGATGGCGCCGCGCACGTTCGCCCGCAAGTTCCGGGCCGAGACCGGCACCACGCCGCACGACTGGCTGACCGGTCAGCGGGTGCTGCTGGCCCGGCGCCTGCTCGAGGAGACCGGGCTGGGCGTCGACGCGATCGCCGGGCGCACCGGCTTCGGCACCGCGGCCAACCTGCGCCACCACTTCGGGCAGCGGCTCGGCACGACGCCGCAGGCCTACCGGGCGACATTCCGCGACAGATACGTGGCCAGCGCCTGATCCTGGCCCCGCCGGCGGCGCGCGCGGCGCCACCGCAGGCCCGCCCACAGCGCCAGGATCGCCACGCCGGTCAGGCCGGTGAGCGTCAGGCTGCCGCGCGGCAGCACGCCGGTGACCCGGGCCAGCTCGCACGAGTCGGTGACCGGCACGACCTCGCCGACGGCGGGCGCGGCCCCGGAGAAGTCGGACTCGGGCACCCGGCAGGGAGCCGGCCGGGCCGGGTCGGAGACCTTGAGCTCGACGGCGTTGCCGGTCACCGCGACGACCACGGCGTCGGTCAGGCTCAGGCCGCCGCTGTCGAGCCGCGGATCGTCGCGGGCGAGGATCGCGGTGCCCAGGGTGAGGGCGCTGAGCAGGCCGATCAGGGCCAGGGCGAACGCTTTCACCCGAGCACCTGGTGCAGCAGGACGGGCGGCTTGTCGCGGCGCTTCCACTCGCGCGGGTAGCCCAGCGACACCTCGTGGAACGGCACGCCGTCCTGCCACGTGGTGCGCGGGATGTGCAGGTGCCCGTAGACGCAGGCGGCCACGTTGAACTTGCGGTGCCAGTCGGTCGTGAGGTCGGTGCCGCACCACTGGGCGAACTCCGGGTACCACAGCACCTCGGTCGGGTGCCGGTGCAGCGGCCAGTGGCTCACCAGCACCATCGGCGTCTCCGGGTCCACGGCGGCCAGGCGCTGCTCGGTCAGCGCGACGCGCTCGCGGCACCACGTCTCCCGATCCGGGTACGGGTCCGCGTGCAGCAACTGCTCGTCGGTGCACACCACCCCCGTCCGGTACGCGTAGGCGAGCGACTCCGCCTTGGTGGCCGTCCCGGGCGCTCGCCACGTGTAGTCGTACAGGAGGAAGAGCGGGGCCACGACGGCCGGGCCGCCCGCGCCGGACCAGACGGCGAACTCGTCCTCGGGCGTGCGGACGCCCAGGTGCCGGCAGATCGCGACGAGCCGGTCGTAGCGGTCGGCGCCGCGCAGCGTGAGCGGGTCGCGGGGGTGGGTCCACAGCTCGTGGTTGCCCGGCGCCCAGATCACCTCGGCGAACCGCGAGCGCAGCAGCCGCAGCGTCGTCTCGATCTGCCCGGCCTGCTCGGCGACGTCGCCGGCCACGATCAGCCAGTCCTCGCGCGAGTCCGGCTCGAGCCGGTCGACCAGCGCCCGATTCTCCTCGTACGCGACGTGCAGGTCGCTGACCGCGTAGAGCGTCCCCGCCACCGAGCCTCCCCTGCACGTGGTCACGTCCGTCTATACCGATCTTGCCAGCCGGGCGCCCGTCGCGGCACCCGGCCCTCCTCCGGCCGGGGTACCCGCGTCGGCATGTCGACACCGAGTGTCCGAAAGCGTCCATGCCGGGCCCGCCCCGGGCGGGGAGTGGGAATACCCGTGTCCTGCCCGCCTGTCGGATTATCGGGCGACCGGCGATGACCGTAAGTGGTCCACGCGCGACACGTGGCGTGCCTCACGTCCGGCGCCGGTGTCTCGCGGTGACCGAAAAGAATCTTGGCCACGGCTGTCACGCCGGACCGCCTCCGGAGACCTAACTAGAGGGAGTCCGGCGGCGAACGGAGGCATTTGGTGGTCGACGCGCACGAGGCGCACGGCGTGGGCGACGACCCGGGGCCCGCGGCCCGGCCCGAGGGCCGCGCCGGATCCGCCGTCGAGCCGGCGCCGGCCATCGCCAACCCGCCGCCGGCCGGGGAGATCGAGGACTTCTTCCGGCGCTACTGGGAGGGGCTGGTGCGTACCCTCATGCGCGAGGGCGCCAACCGCTGGGAGGCCCAGGACGCCGTCGCCGAGGCCATCCGCGAGGCGCTGCGCCGCTGGCCCGAGCTGACCCACCCGGTCGCCTGGGTGCGCACGGCCGCCCGCTCCCACTGGCTCAAGCAGCGCCGTGCCGGCGGCCCGGGCGACGAGGTGCTCGTGCCCGACATGGCCGAGCTCACCGAGGGCCGGGCCGACGACCCCGAGCTGACCGCCTACGAGACCGAGGAGTGGTTCTCCGGCGTGCTGGCCCAGCTGCCCCCGGCGCGCCGCGAGGCCCTCGAGCTGTCCGCGCAGGGCCTGACCCCGTCGGAGATCGCCGCCCGGGTCGGCAAGACCCCCGAGGCCGTGCGCACCGCGCTCAAGCTGGGCCGCAAGCAGGCCGTGGCGCTGTGGCGGGCGATCCCGGAGCAACGCACCCCCCGCCCCACGCCCGGAACCGACCCAGGGGAGAGCTGATGGCCCAGCCGGACCCGCGCGAGGATCCCGAGCTGCTCACGCCCGCGATGATGATCGCGGCGCTGAACCAGATCCTGGGCGAGTGCGGCTACGAGCCGGTGCCCGCGCCCGCCGGCGACACCGCCTGCGACCGGCTGATCGAGGACGCCCGCCGCCGCGCCGACGGCATCGTCGACGCCGCCCGGATCACCGCCGTCGAGTACACCGACGCCGCCCTCGACCGGGCCGCCCGCACGGTGCTCAGCGTCCGCCCGCCCACCCCGGTCGACCTGGCGCCGATGCCCGCCGCGGTCACGCCCGGCGACACGGCCGGCCACAGCTGGCTCGCCGCCGCCACCGCCGCGGGGGTCTATCTGCCGATCGGCGAGCAGGCCGCGGTTCAGGCCCTCGACGGGTACGCGGCCGAGCTCACCGCCGCCGCCCGGGCGGTCCCGGCCGATCTCGCCGCCGCCTACCGGATCGGCACCGAGGTGGTGGCGCTGGGCATCGGGCGGCACGAGGCGCTGCCCGGCACGATGAGCGTCGTGCTCGACCAGCTGGCCGACGGCGACACCGTGCCGCGGCCCGCCCGGCAGGTCGCGGGGGCCTTCGCCGCCGGGTTCGCCGCCGCGCTGCAGGCCCGCACCCTCGCCCAGCAGGAGTCGCTGCACCGCGCCACCCAGCGCGCCGCCCGCGAGTACCAGGTCGCCCTGCAGAACAGCGAGGCTCGCTACCGGCGCCTCGCCCACTTCGACCCGGTCACCGGCCTGGCCAACAAGAGCCGCCTGGTGCAGCGGCTGCGCCAGGCCGCCCACGGCGACGACCCCGCCCGGCACGCCGGGTTGTGCCTGATCGAGCTGGGCGGGCACGCCGCCGCCGGCGAGGAGTACGGCACCGAGGCCGCCGACCACGTGCTGGCCGAGGTGGCCCGGCGGCTGCAGCTCGTCGCCCGCCACCCCGACTACCTGCTCGCCCGGCACGGCAGTGCCACGTTCGCCCTGCTGGTCGAGGACAGCGGCGGCCTGGCCCACGTCGCCGACGTCGCCGAGCGCGTCACCCGCATGCTCGCCGAGCCGGCGTCGCTGCCCGGCACCGGCCGCACCGCCCCCCTGCTCGCCTGCGTCGGCGTGGTCGACGTGCCCGCCGGCGACCTCGACCCCACCCGCATCCTGCTCGACGCCGAGATCGCCCTGCGGCACGCCCGCTCCGGCAGCACCGGCTGGGCCGTCTACGACCCGCAGCCCACCGGCGCCTCGCCCCGCGGCGGCACGAGCGTCTCCGGCCTGGTCACCGGGCCCGCCACCTACCAGCCGATCGTCACGCTCGGCACCGGGCGGGTCGCCGGGCTGCACACCCGCGTCGCCTGGCGCCACCCGCACCTGGGCACCCTCGACCTGACCCGCATCGGGCAGCTCACCGGCGACCGGGAGCTCACCACCCGGCTGGCCGCCGGGCTGCTCCACCAGGCGTGCCGGCAGGCGATGCAGTGGGACGGCCCGTTCATCGCCGTCGACGTGCCGGTCTACCAGATCGGCTACCCCGACGCCGCCGAGATCGTGCGCGAGGCGCTCGGAGCCAGCGGGCTGCCGCCCGAGCGCCTGCACCTGCAGTTGTCCGGCCTCGACGCCGTACCCGCGGGCTCGCACAGCCTCATCGTGCTCACCGCGCTGGCCGAGCTCGGGGTGCGGATCGTGCTCGACGACTTCGGCACCGGTGCCACGAGCCTGGCCGCCCTGCGCGAGCTGCCGGTGCACGGGCTGCGGACGCCGGCGGCCCTGCTGCACCCCGCCGCGGCCGGCAGCGACCGCGACCTGCTCGCCGGGATGGCCCGCACGGCCCACGCGCTCGGGCTCACGCTCACCGTGCACGGCGTGGACGACGACGGGCGCGCGGCCACGCTGACCGGCACCGGCGTCGACTGCGCGCAGGGGGTCCGCCTCGGCGCCCCGGCCACCCCGCACCAGGTGCCCGGCCTGCTGCGGCGTACGGGAAAATGGATCACCGTGCCCGGTGACCGGACGAACGGACTGGTGGCCTCGTGATCGAACCCCTGCCCGGCCTCCACAATGGAGTAGGGTTCCTCGGCATGGCGACCGCCGACTCCGACTTCTCCGCCCGCCCCAGCAGCGCCCGCATCTACGACGCCCTGCTCGGCGGCAACCACAATTTCGCCGCCGACCGCGAGGCCGCCAAGCACCTGCTGACCATGGTGCCCACGGCCGGCGAGATGGCCCGCGCCAACCGCGCCTTCCTCGCCCGCGCCGTCCAGTTCATGATCGACCGCGGCGTCCACCAGTTCCTCGACATCGGCAGCGGCATCCCCACCGTCGGCAACGTCCACGAGATCGCCCAGCGCGTCATCCCCGACGCCCGCGTCGTCTACGTCGACCTCGACCCCGTCGCCGTCGCCCACAGCACCGACATCCTCAAGGACAACCCGTGGGCCGCCGCCGTCCAGGCGGACATGCGCTTCCCCGACGCCATCCTCGACCACCCCGTCGTCCGCCGCCTGCTCGACCTCGACCAGCCGGTCGGCCTGCTCATCGTGGCCATGCTCCACTTCGTCCCCGACGACGACGCCTACGACGCGGTCGCCCGCCTGCGCGACGCCCTGCCCCCCGGCTCCTGCATCGTCATCTCCCACGGCGTCTCCGACACCCCCGCCGACGCCGAGGAGGAAGGCATCACCGCGCTCTACCGCCGCACCGACGTCTCCGCCGCCCACGGCCGCACCCGCGAGCAGATCCTCCGCTTCTTCGGCGACGCCACCCTCGAACCCCCCGGCCTGGTCTGGGTCCACGAATGGCCCGGCGGCGGCGACGGCAACCCCCACGGCATGGCCGTCGTCGCCGGCGTCGCCACCCTCTGACCCCGCTCACCGCGCGTGTCGCCACGCTCGGATCCGCTCACCGGGGGCTTCGGCGGGTGAGCGCTTCGCGCACTGTCCCGGGATCGCGCGCATCCGGCGTTCCTTGTCCGCTCCGATCCGGCGCCCTCTGCCCGGGCCGCTCCGGCGTTTCTCCGCCGGGCCGAGGAGAGCGAGGATCGCGGGCTCTTCGAGCACGCGAGCCGATACTCGTACTTCGTGATCACCGCCGTGCCGCCGCCGTTGTGGACGGCGATCTCGAGCACGTCTCCTCGCCCGCGCAGTGCGTGTCCGCCCCGTCGCGAGTTCCTGCGCATCTGCCACCCGATGGCCGGTCGGACGGTTTGCGCGTACTGGGCCCGCGTGATGAGGAAGAGCCCCAGGAAGGTGACGATCGTCGCGGCCGACTCGAGGTCGAGGATCCTCAGCCGCCAAGGCCGGCCGGTGGCGGCGCCGGCCGGCACGTTGAGCCGCACTGTCTCCCACAGCAGCAGCGTCGCTGCCACGGAGACGGCGGCAACCGGAAGGGCGAAGAACGCTCGCCGTCGCCGGACTGTTCTCTGCAGGAGTGGGTCGACGGTCTCGGCTGCGGCGTCCATCGGCCTACGGTGCCCCGGGTGGGATCAAGGCCGCCGCATCGCGGTCATGATCTGACCGATCGGTGCATGCCGGCTGTGCCTTCGGCGCGTTCACACAGGGCCCACTCGGCGGCGGTTCGCCGGGACATGTCGGAGCGTCCGGCTGCTCGTACAACGGGCCTGCCGTGATCGACGGTCAGGCGCGCCCGCCGAGGGTCACGCGGCGGCGGGGCACCGCCTTGACCACGGCGATCCACCGCCGCCGCGACGTCGTCGGGTCCTGCTTCGACCGGCCGGCCCCCACCTCGGTCCAGCCGCCACCATCACCGGAGGGGGCGTTCGTACATAGACTGGCCGCATGCGGCAGGCGCTGAGGGACTTGACGTTCTCCGAGCACTCCGAGTGGTTCGGCCTGGGCCCGCCGGCGCTGGCTGTGCTGGCCGGCATCCGCGCCGTCGTGGCCGGCGAGAGCTTCGCCCGCTGGGCCTGGACCGCCGTCGCCGTTCTCATGCTGATTCTCTGCGCCGTCCATGTGATCTGGGCCCGGCGGCGGCCCGCGAACTGAGATCTCACTCCGGGTCGAGGAAGTCCTGGCCCAGCAGGGTGCGGAGCTTGGCCAGCGCCCGCGCGTTGCGCATCTTCACCGCCGACACGGAGAGGCCGAGGATCGTGGCCACGGTGTCGACGCTGTGGTCCTCGGCGTGGCGGAGCACCAGGACGGCGCGGTCGTCGAGGGGCAGGTGGGCCAGGGCGTCGACCAGGGCCAGGCGCAGTTCGGGCGACGGGGGCGGACCGGCGCTGTGGTCGGGCGGGTCGGCCACCACGAGTTCGGTGCTCTTGCGGCTTCGCGCCTGGTCGAAGACCAGGTTCATGAGGACGCGGCGGCTGTAGCTCTCGAGGTTGGGGCTGGTGCGGATGCGGTTCCAGGTGGCGTACATCTTGGTGTAGGTCTGCTGGGTCAGGTCCTGGGCGAGGTGCCAGTCGCGGCACATGAGGTAGGCGCTGCGGCGCAGGCGGGTGGCGGTGGACTCGACGAAGGCGGTGAACTCCTCGTCGCGGGCGCGGCGGCGGGTGGTGCGGGCGGGGCGCGCGTCGGCGGCGGGGCGGGACGGGGTCACGGTTTCCGTCACTCGATGCCCCCGATGGGTGCGCTCGCCGGGCAGACCGAGCCGATGATGTCCTGGATGCCGGGCTGGGCGGCGTAGTCCAGCTTGAAGGTCTCGTACTGCGTGGCGTCCTTCAGGCGGAGGTAGAACACCTCGGGCAGGGACTGCGGGGTCACCGACTTGACGAAGTCGGGGCTGTCGCTCCACAGCTTGCGGAACCGGTCGTACGCCTGGTCGCGGCTCATGAAGAAGGAGCCGGTCACCCGCGGGTCGGCTCGCAGCGCCGCGGCGAGGGCCGACTTCTGCCCGTCGGTGGCGGCGGCGGTCAGGAACAGGGCCGGGTCTGTGGCGTCGGCGCCGGGCGGCGCGTTCTCGCAGTCCGAGGACGCTCCGACCAGCAGCATCGCTCGATTGTCCAGGGCCGGGGCGTCCGCTTCCAGGGTTCGCAGCGCCTCGGTGGGCCGCGGCTGGTGGAGCACGCCGGCGGTCACGCCGCCGGCGGCCACGATCGCGGCCGCCACGCCCGCCACGGCGATCCGGTGCCGGCGCCGCCGGACGCGGCCGCCCTCGGCGATCGCCACGTCCGCCAGCCGGCCGGCGTCGGCGCCGGGGTCGGCGCTGAGCGCGTACTCGAATTGGTCCCGCAGGTTCTCCACTGCACTCCCGTCGTAGGTCTCTGCCGGGATAGACGGGTCGGGCCCCCGATCCGGTCACAGATCGGGGGCCCGCACCGGCGGAACCGGTCAGTAGCGGAAGTGGCCCACCAGCGACTGCAGGCTGTGCGCCATGGTGCTGAGCTCGCTCACGGCCTGCCGGGACTGGGCGATGCCCTCCGTGCTCACCCGCGTCGCGTCCGCGAGGCCGGTGATGTTGCTGGCGATCTCGCCGGCGCCCGAGGCGGCGAGGGCGACGCTGCGGCTCATCTCCTCGGTGGTGGCGTTCTGCTCCTCGACGGCCGAGGCGATGGTGGCCTGGAAGTCGTTGATGTGGGCGATGACCGTGCTGATCTCGCTGATCGCCTCGACCGCGCCGGCGGTGTCGGTCTGGATGGCGGCGACCCGGCGGGAGATGTCCTCGGTGGCCTTGGCCGTCTCCTGGGCCAGCTCCTTGACCTCGCCGGCGACGACGGCGAAGCCCTTGCCCATCTCGCCCGCCCGGGCCGCCTCGATGGTGGCGTTGAGCGCCAGCAGGTTGGTCTGCTCGGCGATCGAGGTGATGACCTTGACCACCGTGGCGATCTCGGTGGACGACTCGCCCAGCTTGCCGATCTGCGCGGTGGTCGACTCGGCGACCGAGACGGCCTGACCGGCGACGCGGGCGGCCTCGGCGGCGTTGCGGGCGATCTCGCGGATCGAGGCGCCCATCTCCTGGGTGCCGGCGGCGACGGCCGAGACGTTCTCGGAGACGCCGTCGGCGGCGTTGGCCACGCCCTGGGCCTGCCCGGAGGCCAGCTCGGCCGAGCCGGCCATGCTGCCGGCGGTGGACGCCATCTCCTCGGCGGCCGCGGCGACCGACTGGGCCGACTCGGCGACCGACGAGACGATCTGGCGCATGTTGGCCTGGGCCTCGTCGAGGGCCTGGGCCATCTGGCCGACCTCGTCGCGGCTCTCCACCTGGGTGTCGACGGTCAGGTCGCCGTCGGCCATGGCACGCAGGGCCGTGCGGACCCGGTGCAGCGGGCGGGTGATCGAGGCGACCACCAGGTAGGCGAGGGCGCAGATGATCACCGCGGCCAGGCCGATGACCAGCCACAGGATGCGCTCGGCGTGCTGGCGGCTGGCCGTCGAGGCGGCGTCGGCCTGGGCGATCGTCTCGGAGAACAGCGTGCGCTCGTTGGTGAGCACCGCGCTGATCAGGTAGTTGTCGACGCCGATCTGCTCCCAGGAGAGCCGGGCGCTGGCCGGGTCGGCTGCCGCGCCGTCGACGAAGCTGGTCAGGGTGGCGGTGTAGTCGGCGGCGACGTTCTTGATGCGCCCGACGGCGGCGTCGAGCCCGCTGGGCAGGTCGACCTTCTCCAGCTGGGCGAGCAGGTTGTTCGTGGTGCGGACCTGCTCGGCCAGCAGGGACTTCTGCGCGGCCGGGTCGGTGCGGATGACCGCCTCGAGGCCGTTGACCTTGAGTTCGCTGGCCTCACGGTCCAGCTGCAGCACCAGGGCGCTCGCGGCGTTGATGTTCGCCAGCTCCTGGGCGGTCCGCGCGGCGGTGCGGTCGTTGACGACCGTGACGACCAGACAGGTGGCCAGGGCGGCCAGGCTGGCGACGACCAGAGCGGTCAGCTTGACGCGTACCGGCAGGTCGTAGAACTTGTTCGTGAGCCTCATGCTCGCTCCGCTCCGCGTCAGCCGGCCAGCTGGGCGGCGGTGTAGTACCCGCCGTCGACCAGCACCCGCTCGTAGTTGGACTTGTCGACGTTCACCGGCTGCAGCAGGAACGCCGGGACCACCTTCACACCGTTGTCGTACTGTTTGGTGTCGTTCACCTCGGGCTCACCCCCGGTGAGCAGGGAGTTGGTCATCTGCACGGCGACCTTGGCCAGCTCGCGGGTGTCCTTGTAGACCGTCTCGGTCTGGCTGCCGGAGGCGATGAGCTTGACCGACTCCAGCTCGGCGTCCTGACCCGTCACGACGGGCAGCGCGGGACCGCCCTGGCCGTAGCCGGCCTCCTGCAGCGCCTCGAGGATGCCGCGGCTGATGCCGTCGTACGGGGAGAGCACCGCGTCGACCCGCGTCTGCTTGTACGGCCCGGCGAGCAGCGCCTGCATCCGCTTCTTGGCCACCGCGCCGTCCCAGCGCTGGGTCGTGACCTTCGCGAACGCGGTCTGGCCGCTGCGCACCTCGAGCCGGCCGGAGCTGATCTCCTTGCCCAGCACGCTCATGGCGCCGTCGAAGAAGAACTTGGCGTTGTTGTCGTCGGCCGAGCCCGCGAACAGCTCGACGGTGTGCTCGCCCGGGCCCAGCGCGTCGACGATCGCGGTGGCCTGCAGGACGCCGACCTTGAAGTTGTCGAAGGAGGCGTAGTAGGAGACGTCGGACGAATCGCGGATCAGGCGGTCGTACGAGATGACCGGGATCTTCGCGGCGGCGGCCTTGCTCAGCACGCTCTTCAGGGCGGTGCCGTCGATCGCCCCGATGACCAGGGCCTTGTCGCCGGCCTCGATCATCTTCTCGAGGCTCGACACCTGGGCCTGCACGTCGTCCTGGGCGTACTGCAGGTCGGTCCGGTAGCCGAGCTGCTGGAACTGCTTGACCATGCTGTCGCCGTCGCCGACCCAGCGCGCCGACTTGGTGGTGGGCATCGCGATGCCGATGGTGCCCCGGTCGGGTGAGGCCGCCACCGTCTCCGGGGTGCTGCCGCAACCGGCCGTGGTGACCACCAGGGCCGCGGCCACCGACCACAGCGCCGCCTTGGGAACCCGCATCCGCTCCTCCAAAGATCCGCCCGCCCCGTGGCGGGCGGCAACCACGGAGCCACCATCGTCCGGCGCCGGGCCGGGATGAGAAGACCGGCGGCTGTCCTTGATCTGGCAGGGAAAACCTCTGGCCGCGTCGGTGCGTCGAGAGGGACGGTACGTCTGGGAGGGGGGCCGCGATGCCGTTTCGCCCAGATCCGCCCGCGCCGCCCCTGGTCGGCCGGGCCCCGCAGGCGCGCCGGCTCGACGAGCTGACCGCCCGGCTGCACGCGGGCCACGGGGGTGCCCTCGTGCTCGTGGGCGAGCCCGGCGCGGGCAAGACCGCCCTGCTCACGCGGCTGCTGGCCCGGCTGCGCGACGTCACGGTGCTGGCCGCGACGGGGTTCGAGGCGGAGTCGGCACTGCCCTTCGCGACGCTGGGCGACCTGCTGCGGCCCCTGCTGCCGGGGCTGGGCGAGCTGCCGGAGCCGCAGGCCCGGGCGCTGGGGACCGCGCTCGCGCTGACCGGGGCGGCCGGGCCCGTCGAGCCGTACGCGGTCTGCCTCGCCACCCTCACCCTGCTCACCGCGGCGGCCGAGCGGCAGCCGGTGCTCGTGGTCGTCGACGACGCCGGCTGGATCGACCGGCCGTCGCGCGACGCGCTGCTGTTCACCGCGCGCCGCGTCGAGCACGACGCGGCCGGGCTGGTGCTGGCGGTCCGCGACCCGGTCCCGCCCGAGTTCGTGGCGGCGGGCGCCGATCCCGTACGCCTCGACGGCCTCACCCCGGCCGCGACCGGCGACCTGCTCGACCGGCTGCGCCCGGGGCGCGTGGCCGCCGGCGTGCGCGCGGATCTCTGGACCGCCACCGGGGGCAACCCGGGCGCGCTGACCGAGCTGGGCCACGCCCTCGGCGACGACCAGCTCGGCGGGGCCGCCGCCCTGCCGGACCCGCTGCCGATCGGCGCCGGGCTGCGCGACGCGTTCGCCGAACGGCTCGCCCCGCTGCCGCCCGCGACCCGCACCGCCCTGCTCACCGCCGCCCTGGCCGCCTCCGACGACGCCGGAACGGTCACCGCCGCGCTCGACGACCTCGGCGCGGGCCCCGCCGCCCTGGCCGGTGCCGTGTCCTGCGGGCTCCTGGTGCAGCGGGGCGGCCAGGCCCGGCTCGCGCACCCGCTGCTGCGCGCCGCCGTCCGGCACGCCGCGGCCCCGGCCGAGCGCCGCCGGGTCTACGACGCGCTGGCCGGGGCCGCCACCGGCGCCGCCCGCGCGTGGTACCGGGCCGCCGAGCTCGCGGGCGCCGACGAGGCCGCGGCCGCCGAGCTGGTCGCCGCGGCCGGCACCCTGCGCCGCCACGCCGGGTTCGCCGGGGCCGCCCGCGCGCTGCACCGGGCCGCCGAGCTGGCCGGCGACCGCGAGACCTACGTGCGCCGGATGCTCGCGGCCGCCGCCGACGCCCAGATGTGCGGGCAGCTGCCGGAGGCGTCGAGCTGGCTGGGCGAGGCGCTGCCGGCCGCGCTCGAGCCCGCGCTGCACGCCGAGGTCGCTCTCGCGTACGGCTGGGTGCTCAACCGGTGCGGCACGCCCGGCCGCGCCCGCGAGATCCTGGTCGCGGCGGCGCAGCGCCTCGGCGACACCGATCCGCACCGGGCCGCGGGGCTGTGGTGCGCCGCGGTCAATCCCGCGCTGACCAGCGGGCGGGTGCGCGACGCCGCCGGGTACGCGGGACGGGCGGTCACGATGCTCGACCGCGACGGGGCACGGGCCGAGGGCGCGCCGGCGCGCACGGTGCTCGCGCAGGCTCTCGCCGTCCGGGGCCGGATCGCGGGCGCGGGCCGGCTGCTCGACGAGGACCGCGCGTACCTGGAGGCCCTCGACCCGCTGCGCGACGGCGAGCTGCTCGCGATGACCGGGCTGACCCGGCTCTGGCTGGGCCGCACGGCCGAGGCCCAGGCGACCCTGCTGCGCGTCGTCCGGGCCGCCCGCCGCGCCGGCGCCCTCGGCCCGCTCTCCCGGGCCCTGCTGTTCAGCGCGATGGCCCGCTACGACACCGGCGACTGGGCGGTGGGTCTCGCCGAGGCCGCGCACCTGACCGAGGCGGCACCCCTCGCCGGCCCGGGCGCCGTGCACGGCCTGACCCTCTTCCGGGGGGCCGCGGCCGGGCTGCGGCACCTGGCCGCGGGGGCGCCCGCGGAGGCGATCACCTGCCTGGAGCCGGTACGCGACTTCGTGGCCCACTCCGGCGCCGACAACCCGGCCGCCTGCGGGTGGGAGTCCGACCTGGTCGAGGCGTACCGGACGGCGGGCCGCCTCCCGCAGGCCCACCGCCAGCTCGACGCGCTCGCCGAACGCGCCCGCATCGGCGACCTGCCGGCCCCCCGCGCCGACGTCGCCCTGCACCGCGCGCTGCTGGCCGACGACCCGGTGCGGTTCGAGCGGGCCCCGGCGCACCCGCACCCGTTCGACCAGGCGCGCATGCTGCTCGCGTACGGGGAGATGCCGGGCCGCCGCGACGACGCCGTGCCGCACCTGCGCCGCGCCCTGTCGATCTTCCGCCGCCTGGGCGCCGAGCCCTTCGTGCGCCGCACGGCCGCCCTGCTCGCCGGGGCCGGCCCCCGCCGCGGCCCGGACCCGGTCTCCCTGCTCGCCCGCCTCACCCCGCGCGAACTGCAGGTCGCCTGCGCGGTCGCCGACGGCCTGAGCAACCCCGAGGCGGCGCAGGCGCTGTTCCTGTCCCGCAAGACCGTCGAGACCCACCTGTCCAGCGCCTACCGCAAGCTGGGCGTCCGCTCCCGCACCCAGCTGGTGCGCTACCTGGCCGAGGCGGGCGTCTCAGGGAGTTCCCCGACGGCCGATCGGCTCGCCCTCCCGGCGGAAAGGCCGCCGGTCGGGGACCTCCCGGAGGCGGGCCCGCCGGGGCCGGGGCAAGGCTGAGCGCGAGGCCCGGCATCGGCGCCGGCAGCGCACGAAGGGGAGCCGCCATGAGCAGCAACGGTGGGACGCCGCACCGCGTCATCAGGGACATGCGCCACGGCGGCCACGCGATCGCCGGCGATCAGGAGGCAGCAGCCGCCCTGAGCCAGGTCGGCTGGACCAGGCTGAGTGAAGCCGTCCAGGATCCGGCGGCGACCATGGCCGAGGACACGACCGCGTTCGGCTTCCTCTTCGGCAAGCTGGTCGGCAACCGCGACGCCCATCTGCCGTCGGACGGCCAGGGCGGCGAGCTCACCGTCCGGACCTGCCTGGCGCTCAACGACCTCGGGTTCGCGATGATCGACCAGGAGCCGCCGGCCGACGAGCGCAACTCGCCCATCCCGCCGGTCTACACGTACTGGGGACAGTTCGTCGACCACGACCTGACCGCCGCGACCGACAACGACAGCAGCATCAGCATCCGCGACACGGACCTGTTCCCGTTGCCCGCCGCCGAGGTCGTCGCGAAGCTGGCCAACGCCCGCAACCCCGCGCTCAACCTCGACTCGGTGTATGGCGACGGGCCGGGCGTGGCGGGGTCCCGCCCGGAGGACGACCCCGGCAGCGGCGACGACCCGATCGTCGTGCCCTACGACGCGGAGGGCACGCGGCTGGTGCTCGGGACGCTGACGCCCACGAACGTCGGAGGCCGCATCCCGCCGGTCGCCGACAACGCTCGCGACCTGCCTCGCCGCGGGGACAGGAAGCCCCGGATCGGTGACGGCCGCAACGACGAGAACCTCGTCGTGGCCCAGCTGCACGTGGCGTTCCTGCGCTTCCACAACCGGGTCGTCGACTGGGTGCGGGAGAACGAGAACAACAGTTACGCGACGCCGCAACAGATCTTTCAGCGCGCGCAGCAGCTGGTGCGGTTCACCTACCAGTGGCTGACGGTCAACGACTTCCTCGCCACGGTGCTCAGCCCCGGAGCGACCGACCGCGCCCTGGCCGAGAACGAGGACGTCCTCGACGCGATCACCGGCGCCCCGAAGGTGTTCATGCCGATCGAGTTCGCGACGGCGGGCTTCCGCTTCGGCCACAGCATGATCCGCGGCGCGTACGACTGGAACCGCAACTTCGGCCGCCCGAACAACAACGCGCCGAACGCGACGCTGACCCAGCTCTTCCAGTTCACCGGGACCGGCGGCTTCTTCGGCGCGCCGACGCTGCCGAGCAACTGGCCGATCGAGTGGGACCGTTTCGTCGACAAGAACAGCAGCTTCGGCGACCGGTTCGCCCGGCGCATCGACACGTCCCTCGCGCTGCCGCTGAGCCAGATGGTCAACCAGCAGGCGGCCGAGAAGCCCGGCGTCGTCTTCGACATCCGCACCCTGCTCAAGACCCTCGCCCGGCGCAACCTGCTGCGCGGCTTCAAACTGGACGTGCCGACCGGCCAGGCGGTCGCCGCCGAGCTGGGCGTCACCGCCCTCACCGAGGCCGAGATCCGCGCCGGGGCCGGCCGGGCCACGGCGGCGATCCTCGACCCGGCGGGCTTCCTGACCGCCACCCCGCTCTGGTACTACATCCTGCTCGAGTCGCAGCTGAAGGAGCGCGGCGACGCCCTCGGCGAGGTGGGCAGCCGGATCGTGGCCCTCACGATCGTCGGCCAGCTCGCCCGCGACCCCGACTCCTATCTCAACCAGGCCCGGCGTGGCCGCCCCTGGCAGCCCTCGGACGGCGGGCTGGCCGACCCGCCCAGCGCCCTGCCGATCCGCTCGATCCCCGACTTCCTGCAGTTCGCCGGCGTGTTGTTCTGAGGGGAACAGCGCGCCCGGGCCCCGGCCGGAATCTCCGGCCGGGGCCCCTTTTCCTCAGACCTCTGCCACGCCTTTTCTCAGACCTCCGCCGCCAGGCGGGCGATCGTTGCGGCCGACCGGTCGACATCCTCTTCCGTGGTGGTCGCGTTCGAGACCGAGATCCGCAGGTACGCGCGCCCGCGCCACGTCGTCCCGCCGGCCCACAGCGTGCCGTCCTGCTGCACCGCACTGATGACACGGGCGGTGCGGGCGTCGTCGCCGAAGCCGGCCAGCACGGTCAAGTCCTCCATCGGCTCACCGTACGGCGCGGTTGCCGCTTTCGTGCATCGTCTTCCGGACAATGGGTAAAGCCCGACCCCAAGATCGCCCACGATGGACGATGAGCAAGTTCTCACGGACGGAGACCGGCCCGATGCTGACCGCGCGAGAGATCATGACCGCCGACGTCACCTGCGTGGGCGAGGGCGACACGCTGAGCGCCGCCGCGCACACCATGGTCCGGCTCGGCGTGGACAGCCTGCCCGTCCGCGGCGCCGACGACCGCATCCGCGGCATGCTCACCGACCGCGACATCATGGCCGCCAGCGTCGCCGCCGACCGCGATCCCGCCCAGGTCACCGCGGCCGAGGCCACCCACGACTGCGGAGCCGTCGCCGCCGACGACGACGCCGCGAAGATCCTCCGCACCATGGGCCGCCGCCGCATGCGCCGCCTCCCGGTCGTCGACGGCGACCGCCTGGTCGGCGTGGTGGCCCTCGCCGACCTCGCCTGGGCCCTCCCGGACTGGCCGGTCGGCGACCTCCGCGACGCCGTCGCCACCCCCTGACGAACCTGTCCTCCACCATTCCACCGGCTCACCCCCGATGGCAGACCGCCTCGAGGTTGATGCCGTGCGGATCGAGCACAAAGGCGCCGAAGTAGTCGTCGTGGTACTCGGGATGCACCGCGGGCGCCAGTAGTGACGTGGCGCCCGCCGCCAGCGCCGCCCGGTGGAAGGTGGCGACGGCCTCGCGGGTGTCGACGGTGAACGCCAGGTGCATGTTCGAGCCGACGGTGCCGCCGTCGATGAGCCAGAAGTACGGCTTGACCCCGGCCAGCCCGAAACCGGTCATGGCCGTCGGCTGGTTCGGGGTGGCGTCCGGCGGGATCTCCAGCATCTTCGTGATGCCGATGGCGGCCAGCACCGGCTCGTAGAACGCCACGGCCGCGGCCAGATCCGGCACGGCGACGTTGAGGTGATCGATCCGGGAACCCGAGCGGTCAACAGTCATGCCGACAGCGTGCCCGCCCCAGCGGTCAGATCATGACCGCAATGCCGAAGCGCCGAGCCCGTTGCGCAGCACGTCCGCGGCCCGGCGCACCTCGGCGCGGACCGTGGCCGGTTCGGCGGGGTGGCGGCGCAGGCTTTCGTACTGCACGCGCCACAAGCCGAGGAGGGCGGCGGCCGTGATCTGGGGTTCGGGGTCGGCCGGGTCGGCGCCGGCGCGGGCGGCCAGGGCTTCGGCGGCCACGGCGACGAAGCGGTCCATCATGTCGTTGCGGTAGGCGCGCAGGGACGGCGCCGCCTCCAGCAGGTCGCCGAAGCGGCGGTAGCCCTCCGGGTCGCCGGCGAACCCGTCGAGCTCGGCGTCGAGCAGGCGCAGGGCGGCTTCGATCGGCGGGTGCTCGGTCGACGTGAGCGCTTCGCGCAGGGCCGTTGCCGTGCCTTCGAGCCGGTCGAGCAGCAGCGCCTCCTTGGTCGGGAAGTAGTTGAACACCGTCTTCTCCGACACCCCGCACGCCCGGGCCACTTCGGACACCCGGACGCCGTCGAACCCGTGCTCCACGAACATCCGGGTCGCCGTGTCGGACAGCTGCTGCCGCATCTGCCGCTTCTTGTCCTCGCGCAGGCTCACAGGTCGATCTTACTGCTACAGTATTTTTACAGTGGCAGTAAAAAGGAGACGACGATGAGCGAGTTCCGGATCACCCGTGACTACCCGCATCCGATCGAGCGCGTCTGGCGCGTGCTCACCGACCCCGAGCTGGTGCCGCGCTGGACCAGCACCGGCCGGGGCGGCCGCCCCGAGGGCTTCGCGCCGGTCGTGGGCACGAAGTTCCGGTTCGTCGCCAAGCCGGTCGCGGGCTGGCGCGGCGTCGTCGACTGCGAGGTTCTCGAGGTCGGCGCGCCGGCGCTGCTGCGTTACTCGTGGATCGGCGACGAGGGGGCCGCGCCGAGCTTCGTCGCCTACCGCCTCGGGCCGATCGACGGCGGCACCCGCTTCACCTGGGAGCACACCGGCTTCACGGGCGTCGGCGGCTTCGTCATGAGCCGGCTCCTGCGGTCGGTGCGGGCCACGATGCTGACCGAGGCGTTGCCCGAGGTGCTCGACGACCCCAGGCTGCCGGCCTGATTGCTCAGTTGCCGGCCATGGAGGCGCCGGTGCCGTTGCCGGTCCGGAGGAAGGCGGTGGCGGGGAGCTTGCCGTTGGTCCGGCGCGGGCCGGTTGCCTCGGCCGGGTCGGTCGAGGTGAAGGGGGTGTCGGCGGTGCTGCGGCTCTGGGTGGCGGCCGGCCCCAGGTCGTACGGGGTGCCGTTGGCCGCGGAGACGTCGGCGCGGACGGTGGCGGCCGCGGCCGGGAGGTGGAAGCCGGTGTCCTTGTTGCGCCAGGCCGTGTTGTTGGTCAGATCGAGGGCCGCGGTGTTGCCCTCGTCGGAGAAGCCGTGGCTGCCGTTGGACCAGGCCGCGTTGTGGCGCAGCTTGTGGGCGGCGGTCGCGGGCGGGCTGCCGCCGCCGAGGACGAAGCCGGTGCCGCCGTTGTCGTACGCCCAGTTGTACTCGAGCGTCACCGGTGAGGTGAAGGCGCCCAGGTCGATGCCGGCGAGGGCGTTGGCGGCGAAGCGGTTGCCGCGGACCACGTTGCCCGGGCCGGAGCCGAACTGGATGCTCAGGCCGGTGCCGTCGCCGCCGGTGAAGTCGCTGTCGAGGATCTGGTTGCCGGTGGTGCCCTCGTCGCGGAGCTGCAGTCCGGAGCGGGCGTTGTCGCGCATGGTCAGGCGCCGGAAGATCGACCCCTGACAGCCCGAGCACACGTACGCATGACTCGCCGACCCGGTGATCGTCAACCCCTGCACCGTCCAGTACGAGGCCCGCTGCGTCACGGCCCACTGGTCGGCGGGCACGCCGGAGGCGTCGATGACGGGCTTCTCGCCACGGTAGTTGGTGAGCGTGATGCGCTTGCCGGGCGTACCGCTGGTGGTGATCTCGACCGCGGCGGCCGGGCGGTACGTCCCGCCGCGCAGCGCGATCGTCTGTCCGGGCCGGACCGTCGCCACCGCCTTGCCCAGCGTCGCGAACGGTTGGCCGAGGCTGCCGTCGCCGTCGTCCGACCCGTCCGGTGCCACATAGATGTCCTCGCCGGTGGCGATCGGAGCGCTGGAGGAGGCGGCGGGTCGCGGCGTCGTGGTGAAGACCGGAGCCGGAGGGGCCACGGCGACGACGGCCGGCGGCGGGGGAGCGGGGGAGTAGTGCACCGCGTAGACGATGCCGCCGCCGGTCGCCAGGACCGCCGCCGTGCCGCACGCGGCCAGGATCTTGTGGTGCAGGACCGCGTTGCTCGTCACGGTCAGCGCGCTCACCTTGGCCGTCAGCGCGGCGGGCACCGGGAGCATCGCCGCGCCGAGCAGCAGCTGCTCCGGGGCGATCAGGCCGCGGCCACGGTCGGCACAGTGCGCGCACTCGCGGACGTGCCGGACGAGGCGCTTGCGCCACAGCGGATCGGCGATGCCGTTCCAGTGGCGGACCAGGCCCGCGAGCTCGGGACAGCGGGGCCGGGCGTGCAAAGCGCCCACGACGCCGCGTACGGCATCGAGCTGCGCCTTCATCCGCTGGACGCGCACCGCGGCATGCTTCGGCCGGACGCCCAGCGCGTCGGCCAGCTCGGTGCGGCTCAGCTCGCCGGCCGCCTCCTGCCACCAGAGGCCGAGCAGGCGCCGGTCGTCCGCGTCGAGCCAGCGGGCCGCCTCGACGAGGTCGCGGCGCTGGCCGTCGAGGACGAGCTCGGCGGTCGTGCGCTCGGCGAAGTCGCCGGCCGGGTCGGGCACCTCGGCCTGCTCGGGGACCAGCTGCAGCCGGGACGTGCGGCGGGCGCGCAGGTGCAGCTGGATCTGCCGGTACGCGATGGCGACGAGCCACGACCGGAAACGCTCGGGCTCGCGCAGCGACGGCAGCGCCCGCAACGCCCGGAACATGGTCTCCTGCACGACGTCGTCGACGTCCGGATGCCCGGCGAGCGCGCGCCCGACGATGTTGTAGACCAGCGGCAGATGCTCCCGGACCAGCGCCTCGGTGGCCGCCGCGTCGCCCTCGCGGGCCCGCCGGACCAGCCGCGCCACGGTCGGAGCGATCTGACTCTGCGTCACCGGCCCGCGTCCCCATCCATCGACAGTCATCAGTATTAACAACGGCGAACCCATGGTGGCACGAGCGTCGATGCTCCGACAACCAAAGAATTTCGAGAAACCTGTTATCGCCGGGTGGCCCGCGCATCTACCAGGGTGCCGCCTTCCACCGGGGCGGCCGTCACTCAGCGTGTCCGCATGGAAGCGCTCCCACCCCCGAGAGGACGAGAAGTGCCCGCAAACAGGAAAAGACGCGTGCTGCTGGCCGCCCTCACGGCCGCCGTCCCCACCGCCGCGGTCGTGTACTCGGTTCTGCCGTCCGACGCCGCGGCACTGCCGGCGACCGGCGGCACCTATCAGCTCGCGGTCACCAAGAGCGGCAAGTGCATCGACGTGCCGTCCGCGTCCACGGCCAACGGCGCCCTGCTGCAGCAGTGGGGCTGCACGGCCGGCGCCACCTGGCAGCAGTTCAAGCTGGTGGCGGCGGGCAGCAACTATCTGCTGCAGAACGTCAGCAGCGGCAAGTGCGTCGACGTGCCGGGCGGGTCCACCGCCTCGGGTGTCCAGCTGCAACAGTGGGGCTGCGCGAGCGCGCAGGCCAACCAGCAGTGGCGGCTCACCGCGAGCGGCACGAACACGTTCCAGATCGTCAACGTCGGCAGCGGCCTGTGCATCTCCGACAAGGACGCGTCCACAGCTTCCGGCGCGGCGATCATCCAGGAGACCTGTACGGCCAACACGAACAAACAGTGGGCCTTCAACGCCGTGAGCGGGGGCGGGACCGGCACGAACACGGTCGCCGCCGACGGCACCGGCACCTACCGGACCGTGCAGGCGGCGATCGACGCCGTGGGGACGGGCAACGCGAGCCGCGTCACGATCACGATCAAGCCGGGCACGTACCGCGAGATCGTCACCGTGCCGGCGACCAAGCCCTACGTCACGCTGCAGGGCACCGGCGACTCGGCCGACGACGTCGTCATCGTGAACAACCACAGCGCGAACACCCACGGGACGTCGGGCTCGGCGACCGCGTTCGTCCACGGCCACGACTTCGTCGCCCAGAACCTGACGATCAGCAACGACTTCGACGAGTCGACCGTCACGAGCGGCGCGCAGGCCGTGGCGCTGCACCTCAACGCCGACCGGGCGATCTTCCGGGACGTGCGGCTGCTCGGCGACCAGGACACGCTGCTCGTCAACGACAGCACCCGCGCGTACTTCAAGGGTGGCTATGTCGAGGGCACCGTCGACTTCATCTTCGGCGGCGGCACCGCGGTCTTCGACAGCAGCAAAATCTACGAGAAGCGGACCACCGGCGGCCCGGTCACCGCGGCCAGCACGGCGGCCACGAAGACGTACGGCCTCCTCTTCTACAAGGCCACGATCACCGGCGCGACGAACAACACGACCCAGCTCGGGCGCCCGTGGCGGCCCGACGCGCAGGTGCTCTACCGCGAGTCGTCGCTGAGCGCCACGATCAAGACCGCGGAGCCGTGGACCGACATGTCCGGCAACGTCTGGGAGAACGCGCGCTTCGGTGAGTACAAGAACACCGGCTCGGGCGCGACCACCAACAGCAACCGGCCGCAGCTCTCCGACGCGCAGGCCGCGAACTACACCCCGCAGAAGTACCTGGCCGGCAGCGACGGCTGGAACCCGATCTCGTGAGAGGCATCATGAAGAAGAAGCGCGTTTCCCTGGCGGCGCTGCTGCTCGCCGTCCCCGTCGCGATCGTCGGCTACTCGGTGCTCCCGTCGGACGCGGCGACCCTGCCGACCGTGGGGACGACCTACACGTTGTCGGTCACCAAGAGCGGCAAGTGCATCGACGTGCCGTCCGCGTCCAAGGACAACGGCGCCCTGCTCCAGCAGTGGGGCTGCACGGCGGGCGCGAACTGGCAGCAGTTCAAGCTCGTGGCGGCCGGCTCGAACTACCTGATCCAGAACGTGAACAGCGGCCGCTGCATCGACGTGCCGGGCAGCTCGACGGCTTCGGGCGTACAGGTGCAGCAGTGGGGTTGTGCCTCGGGACAGGCGAACCAGCAGTTCAAGCTGACCGCGAGCGGGACGAACACGTTCCAGGTCGTCAACGTGGGCAGCGGGCTGTGTCTCTCGGACAAGGACGCGTCGACCGCATCGGGGGCGGCGATCATCCAGGAGACCTGTACGGCCAACACGAACAAGCAGTGGGCCTTCAACGCCGTGTCCACCGGCGGCCGGACCTGGTCGAACACGGCCGACGGCTTCGCCTCCACGGGCGGCGGCACGACCGGCGGCGCGGCCGGTGCGACGGTCACGGTCACGAACCTGGCCGACCTGACCAAGTACGTGACGGCGACCGAGCCGTACGTGATCAAGGTGGCCTCGGCGATCACGATCACGCCCAAGGGCACCGAGCTCAAGGTGAAGTCGAACAAGACGATCGTCGGCGTGGGCACGAGTGGTCACATCGTCGGCGGCGGATTCTTCCTCGGTGCGGGCGTCAAGAACGTCATCATCCGCAACCTGACGATCCGCGACGCGGCCATGCCCGAGGACGACCCCGACGACAAGGTGTACGACTACGACGGCATCCAGATGGACACCGCCGACCACATCTGGATCGACCACAACACGATCACCCGCATGAACGACGGCCTGATCGACAGCCGCAAGGACACCAGCTACCTGACCGTGTCATGGAACGTGCTCGCGTCGGAGAACAAGGCCTTCGGCATCGGCTGGACCGACAACGTGACGGCGCGCATGACGATCCACCACAACTGGATCCACGACACCAACCAGCGCAACCCCAGCGTCGACAACGTGGCCCTGGCCCACCTCTACAACAACTACATGCAGAACATCACGTCGTACGGCAACCTGTCGCGGGGCAGCACGAAGCTGGTCCTGGAGAACAGCTACTTCGACAACGTCGCCAACCCGTACTACAACGACACGTCCGCCGCCCAGCTCAAGCAGAGCGGCAGCATCGTGGTCAACAGCTCGGGCAAGCAGCAGACCAACGGATCCGCGTTCACGCCCAGCAGCTACTACTCGTACACGCTGGACGCCGCCGCGGACGTGCCCACCCTGGTCAAGACCTACGCGGGCCCGCAGGCCACCATCGGTAGCTAGGCGGTGTTTCGCGGGGCATGACGGCCGCCGCCGGGCCCAGCTTCCGCCTCGCGGCGCGGTGCGGAAGGCCCGATACAACCCCGGTATCGGACCTTCCGCCCCACTGGCGAGACGAAACCTGGACCTCGCCGGCGACTCGCCCTGACCCGCGAAACACCGCCTAGAAGAAGTCGCCGATCTCCTCGAGGAACTCGGCGGGCACTTCCTCCGCCGGATAGTGCCCGCAGTTGTCGAGAACGACGCCGGTGAGGTCGCCGGCCACCGGGGCGAGCATGACCCCCGGCCGGCCGGCGACCGACTGGGCCCCGCCGATCACGAGCACCGGCAGGCCGAGGCGCTTGGCCGCGCGGCGCTCGTTCTGGGCGTAGGTCACTTCCAAGGCCCGGTACGGCTCGAAGCTCGCGCGCAGCGCGTCAGGGTCCCGCAAGATGTCGATGTAGTGCTCGACCGCGTAGGACGGAAGCGCCTGGTACGCCTTCGTCGCGAACTGATGCCCGAAGTAGAGGTGCTCGCGGCCCCGGACCAGCTCCTCGTTGAGCCCGTCGAGCCGGTTGAACGCGACGTGCCACTGCTGCCCGTCCTCGCCGAGCGCGGGAATCGTCGCCTCGACCAGGGCGAGCCTGGTCACGTGGGCGGGGTGGTCGGCGGCGAGCGCGTAGGCCGTCCACGCCCCGACGTCCTGGCCGATCACCGCGAACCGCTCGTGGCCCAGGGCGGCCATCATCCGGACGAGATCCTCGGCCATCGTGCCCGTGTCGTAGCCGCTGCCCGGCTTGTCCGACAGCCCGGTGCCGCGCGGGTCGGCGGCCACCACGGAGAAGTCGCGGGCCAGGGCCGGCATGACCTCGCGCCACGCGTACCAGGTCTGGGGCCAGCCGGGGAGCAGCAGCAATGCCGGGCCCGCGCCGCCGGTCACCGCGTGCAGGGTCACGTCCCCCGCCGGGATGAGACGGCTGCGAAACGTACGGGCGAAGGTGCCGGGCAGTCCCGGGCCGGCGGGATCCATGTCCGTCATGGCGCCGACCGTACTCCCCGGCCTTCGCGCCGCGCTCACCTGGCCGGGAAGCGTGAAAGCGCAGGAAACGGGGCATGACCTCCGGCGACTTGTCATTTCTGGAGGACACTTTGACCTGGATGCGCGCCTTCCGCGAGCAGGCCCGGAATCGCCTCGCGGCGGCCCAAAGAGACGACCACCCCTTCGCCGAGGAGGGTGTGACGCCCGCGCCGGTGGTGGTCGTCGATCAGCCGCACGGCGTGGAAGAGGTGCTGCCCCGCGGCGTCCGGGTCGCCGGGGCGTGGGCCTGGCGGTTCATCGCGTTCGTGGTGGCCGCGTACATCCTGCTGCGCCTGGTCTCCCTGCTGCACGTCGTGCTGATCCCGGTGGTCATCGCGATCCTGCTCGCCGCGCTGTTCCAGCCTGTGTCGACCGGGCTGGTCAACCGCGGCATGAACCGGTCGCTCGCCGCCGCCCTGGTCCTCCTGGCCACGCTGGTGATCGTCTTCGGCGGGCTCGGGCTGATCGTGCGCACCTTCATCAGCCAGATCGACACGCTGTCGAGCCAGGTCAGCGACGGCATCAACGAGGTGCAGAGCTGGCTCGCCTCGGGCCCGCTGCACATCAGCGACGCCCAGCTCAACGACTACGTCGACCGGCTGCAGCAGACCATCACCCAGAACCAGGGCGCGCTGACGTCGGGCGCCCTGAGCACCGCGACCACGCTCGGCGAGGTGGTCACGGGCTTCTTCCTGACCCTGTTCACGCTGTTCTTCTTCCTGCGCGACGGCGGCCACATCTGGCGCTTCCTGTGCCGCCTGCTCCCGCGCGAGGCCCGCGTCCCGACCGCCCGCGCCGGGCACTACTCGTGGAAGACGCTGGTCTCCTACGTCCACGCGACCGTCCTGGTCGCCTTCGTCGACGCGGTCGGCATCGGCATCGGCCTCTTCGTCCTGCAGATCCCGCTCGCCCTGCCCCTGGCCGCCCTGGTCTTCCTCGGCGCCTTCATCCCCGTCGTCGGCGCCACCGTCACCGGCGCGGTCGCCGTCCTGGTCGCCCTGGTCGCCAAGGGCTGGGTCAGCGCCCTCATCGTCCTGATCATCGTCATCGCCGTCCAGCAGCTCGAGGGCCATGTCCTCCAGCCCCTCATCATGGGCCGGGCGGTCGCCCTCCACCCCCTCGCCGTCATCCTCGCCATCGCCGGCGGCATCGTCGTCGCGGGCATCGTCGGCGGCCTCATCGCCGTCCCCCTCCTGGCCGTCCTCAACACCGCCATCCGCTACCTGGTCCGCCACCCGTCGGGCGCCCCCACCCCCGACCGCGAACCCCCCGGCACCCAACCCACCGACGACGACCAGGCCGAGGCGGCGGACCGCACCCAGGACGCCTCCCGCACCGCCGACCCGCACGAGCCCCCGCCCGCCGACACCTCCCTCGAGCCCCGCGAGGCCTGACCCGCCCCGTCGCCTCAAAGCCGGCGCGACGGTCGTCGTGCGAAATCGGCCCGGCGGCGATCCGGAAGCGGCCGGGCTGAACAGCGCGATGAGTTGCGGGGCGGCCGAGATCGCGCACGGCGTATCGCGGCGCGCCGAGGACACGGGCGGAGGTGCGGAAGCTTGCCGGGGCCAGGGGCGCACCGGCGGGACGGGCAGCACCCCGCCCGGTCCACTTGCGCCGGGCGCCCCGGACCCGATCAGTGGCCGGTCGGCGGGGCTTCGTCGGCGCCCGGGACGCGGCGGACCTCGATCTTGGCGCCCGGGGCGGCCGGGACGCGCTTGGCCCACTCGACCGCCTCCTCCTGGGCCGGGACCTCGAGCATGAAGAAGCCGCCGAAGAGCTCCTTGGTCTCCCCGTACGGGCCGTCCGTGACGACCGGCGCCTCGCCGCTGAAGTCGACGACGACACCCTTCGCCGGATCGTCCAAGCCTTCCGCCGCGACGAGCACGCCGGCTTCGACTGCCGACTCGATGAACTCCTGCGTACGGCCCATCAGCTCCTCGATGTCCGCCATCATCGCCGCGTTCGACGCGTCGGTGCCCCGCATGATCAACAGGTACTTCGCCATCACAGTCTCCTCACTCGGCGTGGCCGCCGTCCGGCCCGCGCACCTACCGGTCGAACGAGCGGCGGCCGGATCGACACCATCGTCGGATCAATTGCGGTGACGACTTCGCGCCACGCCGCGAGAATGGCGCGGTGGATCAGGTCGAGGTCGTCGTCGCCCACAGTGAGCGGGCGACTCTCCGGGTCGGGGACATGTTTCTCAAGGTGGACGCGCATCCCTCGCGGACGCGGGTCGAGGTCGAGGCGATGGCCATGGCGCCCGTGCCGACGCCCGAGGTCCTCTGGCGCAAGCCGCCCGTGCTGGCGATCGCCGCCGTACGCGGGGAAGCTCTCGGTGTGTTAGGCAAGCCCTCGGCCGCGTCGCCGCGGGCCTGGGCTGCGGCGGGATCGGTCATCCGGCGCTTGCACGAGGCGCCGCTGCCGCCGTGGGAGGGCAGGCCGATCGACGAGTACGCCGCTGATCTCGAGCGCGAGTGCGCATGGCTCGTGACGAGCGGCACCCTGCCCGCCGCCCTGGTGAACCGCAACCGGAAGCTCGCCGAGGCCGTCCTGCGCCCGTGGACGCCGGTGTTCACGCACGGCGACCTGCAGATCACCCACGTCTTCACCGAGGGCGACGAGGTGACCGGGATCATCGACTGGTCCGAGGCGAGCCGGGGTGACGCCCACTTCGACCTGGCCATCCTGACGCTCGGGCACGAGGAGCGGCTCGACGACCTGCTCGCCGGCTACGGCACCGACATCGACGTGGACATGATCCGGGGCTGGTGGGCCCTGCGCAGCCTGACGGCGATCCGCTGGCTGTCCGAGCACGGCTTCGACCCCCACACCCCAGGCGCCGAGGTGGACGTGCTGAAAGCCAACGTCAGGACAACCGGATCGGATTGACCACATCGGCCGCCACGGTGAGCAGCATGATCGCCCCGCCCGCGATCATGAGCGCCACGGTCAGCGGCAGCAGACGCGTGTAGTCGACCGGCCCCCGCCCGCGCAGCTTCTCGTACCAGGCGATCATGATGTGGCCCCCGTCCAGCGGGAGCAGCGGCAGCAGGTTGAACAGCGCCATGAACAGGTTGAAGCTCGCGAGCAGGAGCAGGAACACCGGCCACAGCCCCCGGTCGGCGGCCTCCCCGCCGAGCCGGCTCGCCCCGACCATGCTGACCGGCGTGTCGGGGTCACGCTCGCCGCCGCCGATCGCCGAGACGACGGCCGGCACGCGCTCGGGGAAGCGGGCCAGCTGCTGCAGCGACCCGGTGGTCAGATCACCCGTGTACGCGAGAGTCGCCCCCACCGCCGCGCCCGGTCCATAGGTCACGAACGCGGGCGGCAGCTGCGCCGTGACACCGATCCGCCGCGTGGCGGGCACGTCGACGGTCAGGCGCAGAGTCTCGCCGGTGCGGGAGACAATGATCGGCGTCGGCCCGGACGACGCGCGAACCCGGGCGACGACGTCGTCCCACTCCGGCGTCGGCTGCCCGCGGACGGCGAGGATGCGATCGCCGGGGAGCAGCGCGGGGGCCGCCGACGAGGCGACGACCGGCGGCACAGTGGGCGAAGGGTTCGGGAGTCCGGTGCTCACCGCGGCCGCGTACACAATGGTCAGCGCGAGCAGCACGTGGGTGACCGAGCCGGACGCGAGCACCACGATGCGTTTCCACGTGGCGTGCCGCCACATCGCGCGCGGCTCCTCGGCCGGGGTCAGCTCGTCGAGCGCGGTGAGGCCCGCGATGTCGCAGAAGCCGCCGAGGGGCAGGGCCTTCACGCCGTACTCGATGCCGCCGCGGCGGACCGAGAACAGCGTCGGGCCGCGGCCCACGAAGAAGCGACGCACCCGCATGCCGAAGGCCCGCGCGGTGAACAGGTGGCCGGCTTCGTGCAGCGCGACCGACAGGCTGAGGGCAAGGGCGAAGATCACAACCCCGATGACGTACGCCACCCCGCGCACTCTACGGCTTGGCCGCACGCCCCGGCGGCCCGCAGGATGAACGGCATGGTGGACGTGATCGTGGTCGGCGGCGGGATCATCGGGCTGACGGCGGCCGTCCGGCTCCACGAGCGCGGGGCGGACGTCGCGCTCTGGTCCGCGGACGACGAGCTGGACACGGTGTCGGCAGTGGCGGCCGCCGTCTGGTACCCGACGCGCACCGCCTTCGACCCGCGCGTGCTCGCGTGGGCCACGGCGACGTACACGAAGTTTGTCCAGCAGGCGGCCGACGGTGTGCCCGGCGTGCTGGTGCGCGAGACCCGCAACCTCGAGCGCGGCGAGCCGGCGGGCGAGCCGTGGTGGGCGGCCGCCGCCGGGGACGTGCGGGTCGCCGACGCCCCCGCGCCGTGGACCCGTGAGCTGCGCTTCCGGGCGCCGCTGACCGAGATGGCCACCTATCTGCCGTGGCTGCGGCGGCAACTGCCGGTCGTCGTGCGGCGCCGCGTGAGCAGTCTCGACGAGGCGCTGGCCGAGGCGCCGGTGGTGGTCAATGCCACCGGTCTGGCGGCGGGTGCGTTGTGCGACGACCCCGCGGTGCATCCGGTACGCGGCCAGATCGCGATCGTCGCCAATCCCGGCATCACGGTGTCCGTCCGTGACGTGGGGGAGACGTACGTGCATCCGCGCCGGGCCGACGTCGTGCTCGGCGGCACGTACCAGGAGAACGACACGAACCTCACGCCCGACCCGGCGACCCGCGACGCGATCATCGCCCGGTGTGTCGCCCTGGTCCCGGAGCTCGCCGGCGCGCCGCTGCTGGGGGAGCGGGTGGGCCTGCGCCCGGCGCGTCACGGCGGCCCGCGCGTCGAGGTGGAGCAGCGCCCCGGCGGGCGGATCGTCCACGCGTACGGTCACGGCGGCGCCGGCATGACGCTCTCGTGGGGCTGTGCCGACGAGGTCGCGTCACTGGTCCTGGGCGATTGACCGGGCCGAACCAAGCTGTCGTGGCCGCGTCACTGGTTCGGGGCGATCGACCGGCGGCCGAGGACCGTCGCCAGGGTCGCGGTGAGGACGACGGCGGCGGCCGGGGCGAGGACCAGGTGCGGGGCGCTGACCAGGTACGCCCGGCCGTCCGCGACCATCGCCCCCCACTCCGGCGCCGGCGGCTGCACGCCCAGTCCCAGGAACGACAGCCCCGACACGGTCAGCAGCGTCCCGGCGAACCGCGTGCACAGATGCGCGACCAGCGGCGCCGCGATGTTCGGGGCGATGTGCCGGATCAGCACCCGGGCGGGCCCGGCGCCGAGCGAGCGCGCCGCCGTCACATAGTCGCGGCCGGCCTCCCGTACGGTCAGGTGGTAGGCCTGTCTCGTGAACGGCGTCCAGCCGACCGCGCCGATCGCCACCGCGATCGAGGCCGTTCCCGGGCCGAGCACCGCCGCCGTGAGCAGGCCGAGCAGGATCGTCGGCAGGGCGGCGAGGATGTCCGCGAGCCGGACCAGGACGCGGGCGCCGGTCCACCCGGCCACCAGGCCGAGCAGGGTTCCGGCCGCCGCGGTGACCGCGAGGGTCGAGGCGGTCAGGCCGAGCGTGAGCCGGGCTCCCACGAGCAGCCGGGCGAGGACGTCGCGGCCGAGCTGGTCGGTGCCGAGCAGATGGGCGGGGGACGGACCGGCGAGGATCGCGCCGAAGTCGGCGGCGACCGGGTCGGGCAGGAAGAACGGCCCGCCCAGCACGAGCAGCAGGCCGGCGGCCGGCGCGTATCTCACCGGGCGACCGGGTCGAGGGCCAGCTGCACGGCCTCGGCGAGCACCCCGGCCAGCAGGGCGACGGCGACGACGGTGAGCGTGCCGGCCTGGATCATCGGCAGGTCCTGGGCGAGGACCGCGTCGTGCAGCACCCGGCCCAGCCCCGGGATGCCGAAGACGACCTCGACCACGACCGAGCCGCCGATCAGCCCGGCGGTGAACATCCCGGACAGGGCCAGCACCGACGTGGTGGACAGCCGGGCGGCGTGGCGCCACAGCACCCGGGCCGGGGCGAGGCCGTTGGCGCGGGCGGTCCGGACGTGCGGGCGGGCGAGGACGTCGACGGTCTCGGCGCGTACGAGCTGGGCGGCGAGCGCGGCGGGATAGACGGCCAGGGTGACCACGGGGAGGATCAGGTGCCGGGGCGAGCCCCAGCCGACGGCCGGCACGACGCCGGCGCCGACCGCGAAGACGAGGACGAGCACCGGGGCGAGCACGAACTCCGGCACCGCCACGCCGAGGATCCCGGCGCCGGTCAGGGCCTTGTCGAGCGGGCCGCCGGGGCGGCGGGCGGCGTGGACCCCGGCGGGCAGCCCCACCGCCGCGGCCAGCGCCAGGGCCAGGACGGCCAGCAGCCCCGACACGAGCAGGGCACTGCCGATCGCGGCCGCCACCGGGGTCCGCGTGACGAACGACAGGCCCAGATCGCCGCGCAGCGCCGCCCCGAGCCAGTGCAGATACTGCGTGACCGGGGAGCCGTCCAGCCCGAAGTCGGCGGCGACCCGGGCCTGCACGGCCGGGTCCGGGACCTCCGAGGCGACGCGGGTGCGCAGGACGGTGCGTACGGGATCGGCGCCCGTGAGCCGCGGCAGCGCGAACACCGGCACCGACACCGCCAGCAGCACCGGCGGGATCAGCACCAGCCGCCGCAGCAGCCGGCTCACCCCGCGGGCTGCAGCTGCGGCAGCACGGGCCGGACGCCCAGCGGGTCGGGCACGAAGCCGGTCACGCCGCGCTGCCCAGCCGTGTTCGCGGGGTGCACGATCATGACTCCGGCCGCGTCCTCGGTCAGCATGGCGGCGGCCTTGGCGAAGCCCGCCTGCCGCCGCGGGACCGACTCGGACGCGGACAGCCCGGCGACGAGCCCGTCGAACTCCGGCGAGCAGTAGTGGTCGATGTTGTAGCTGCCCTGGCACGTGTAGTCGGAGGTCAGCACGCTCGCCGCGTCGGCGAAGTCGGACAGGTAGCTGCGCGAGTTGAGGAACATGTCGAACTCGCCCGCGAGCACCTTCGGCTCCTGCGCCGCGTAGTCGCCCACGGACACCTCGACCTCGATGCCGGCCTTCGCGAGCATGGCCTGGATGGCGGTGGCGAGCAGCGGCAGCTCGGGACGGTTCGGGAAGGTCCAGAGCCGCACCTTGAGGCTCGGGTGGCCCGCCTCGGCCAGCAGCTGCTTCGCCCGGGCCACGTCGGCGCCGGCCGGGGCGGTGGTCACGCCCCACGGCACGGCCGGTCCGAAGAGATCGGCGGCGGGAGTGGCGGCGCCGTTTAGCACCTGGGAGGCGAGGGCCGGACGGTCGATCGCGGCGGTCACGGCCTGCCGGACACGCAGGTCGGAGAAGGGCGGCGCCGACTGGTTGAGCAGCAGCTCGATCGTGCGCGCGGCCGGATAGGAGGTGACCTCGGCGCCGGCCTTCCGGAGCTGGTCGAGCGACGCGTCCGGCAGGCCCTCGGCGAACTGCACGTCACCGGACTGCAGGGCCAGCGCGCGGCTCTGCGGGTCGGTCAGATAGCGGACGGTCACCCGGCGCGCGCCGGCGGGCGTACCCCAGTAGTGGTCGTTGCGGGCGAGGACCGCCTGGTCCGCGCCCTGCACTTCCTCGAGTACGTAGGGACCGGTCGCGGTCCGGATGACCGCCGGCTGCCCCTTCGTGTACGCCGCCGGGGCCAGGACGGCCAGGTTGCCGCTGCTCATCCGCAGGGGCAGCACCGGGTCGGGCTGCGCGGTCGTGATGTCGACGGCCTCCGCGCCGGCCGCCGCGATCTGGAAGCCGATGCCGCGAATGGCGCGCGGCGGGGCACTGACCTTCGCGATGTACGTGAGAGCCGTCACGACCGCGGCCGGGGTGAGCGGCGTCCCGTCGTGGAACGTGACGCCCGGGCGCAGGTGGAAGCGCCACGTCCTCCCGGTCTGCTCCCACTTGACCGCCAGCGAAGGCGCCGGCTCCGCCTTGTCGTCCACCGTGGTGAGCGTCTCGGCGACCCCGAGCGTCATGAGCAGGGCGCCGTCGTCGGCGTCGAAGGCGTACGCGGATCGGGGCGGGAACTGCAGCGCCACGCTGAAGGTGTCGGTCTTGTCCGCGGCGGGCGTCGAACAGCCGGCCACCACGAACAGCAGCAGAGCGGCGAGAAGTCGTTTCACGGAAACCTCCCCGGGAACATCGCGTCCCTTGGTGGGCATGTCGTGACGGCGCCGGGTCTGACTCCCACCGCTTGTCCTAGCGGCGGTAACAGTGGCGCGACCGTGCCGGGCTTGCACCGGCTTCCGTCGCCGTCACCTTGCGAGTGGATCTTATGCCGTCACAACTGCCCGTGGTTGGGGGGAAGGATGTCGGCAAGCTCATAGGCCGCCAGGTGGTGGTACTTCCAGTCCAGCGGGTCGTGGACGCTGTGCGTGCGGGCGTTGCGCCAGTGGCGGTCGAGGTCGTACTTGCTCGCCGTCGCGCTGGTGCCGCACATCTGGAACAAGTCGGACGCCGCCTCGAGCGCGACCTCGCTGCCGAACGCCTTGGCCGCCGCGACGGCCAGGGACCCGCGGGCGGCGTCGCCGGCGGTCGCCGGCACGAGACCGATCTCCTCCAGCGTACGGGCGGCGTCCGCGAGCAGCGCCTCGGCCGCGCGGACCTTGGCGGCGATCCGGCCGTACCGGTGGAGGACGTGCGGATCGTCGGCCGCGACCGCCGCACCCGCCCGGACCGCCTCGGTGGAGGGGCGGGCCTTCTCCCGCAGGTAGGCGCGCGCGTCCCGCAGCGCCGCCCCGGCGATGCCGACCTCGATGGCCGCGTGGACCAGCTGCGCGCGGGCGCCGAGCTGTTGCGGCACCGCGTACGCGCTCGCGTAGTCGATGACATGCGCCACCGGCACGTGGTCGAACGTCGCCGTGCCGCTGATCGTCGCCCGCTGGCCCATGACGTCCCAGTCGGTGTCGACCGTCACGCCCTCGGCCTCGCGCGGCACGAAGGCCAGCGTCAGCCTGTTGCTCGCGTCGAGGGCGCTTACCGCGATCCACGCCGACGTGAGCGCGCCCGTGGTGTAGAACTTGCTGCCGGTCAGGACGTCCCGCTCGATGCGCGTCTTGAGGTCTTGCGCGTGCTTGCCGCCCCGCTCGGCCAGCGCGTTGCCGATGCGTTTGCCGGCGAGCACGTCCGCGTACAGCTTGGTGCGGGTCTCCTTGTCCCCGTGCACGGCGAGCACGTCGACGAGCAGGAAGTGCGCCTGCGGCACCTGCGCGATGGCCGGGTCCGCCGCCGCGATGATCCGCGTCACCTCGGCCAGCGTCACCGGCCCGAGCCCCGGCCCGCCGTCCTCGCGGGGCACCGTGATCCCGAGCAGTCCCGAGGAGTCGAGCAAGGCCAGAGCCTCCGCCGGTACGGCCTCCGCGCCCGCCCGGTCGCGAGCGATCGCCCCGGGGATCAGCCCGTCCGCGATCTTTCGGGCGACAGCTGTCGCAGCGTCATGCGTGTCGATCGTCACCGCGTCATAGTGTCACCTGATGAGCACACTCTCCGTTCCCGGCGCCACGCTGGCCTACGACGTTCGTCACGTCCCGGGCGACAGGGTCCCGCTGCTGATGGTCGGCCAGCCCATGACGGCCGACGGCTTCACGGCGCTCGCCGAGCTCTTCACCGACCGGACCGTCATCCGCTACGACCCCCGGGGCCTCGGCCGCAGCGAGCGCACCGACGGCCGCACCGACAACACCCCGCAACAGCAGGCGGCCGACCTGCACCGGCTCATCGACCACCTGGCCCTCGCCCCGGTCGACGTCTTCGCGAGCAGCGGCGGCGCGGTCACCGCCCTCGAGCTGGTGGCCACCCACCCGTACGACGTCCGCACCCTCGTCGCCCACGAACCGCCCATCAACGCCGTCCTCCCCGACGCGGCGGGTGCCGCGCGGGCCCGCGCGCACTTCCACGAGGCGTACCTGGCCGGCGGCCGCGACGCCGGCATGGCCGCCTTCATGGCGATGACCCAGTGGCCGGGCGAGTTCACCGACGAGTACTTCGCCCAGCTCCCTCCGCTGCCCCCGGCGTCTCTCTCGTCACCCGGGGACGACCCACTCCTGTCCCAGGCCTCCTGGCCGATCACCGACTACCAGCCCGACCCCGCCCGCCTCACCGGCGTCCCCACCCGCATCGTCATCGCCGTCGGCGAGGAGACCGGCAACACGTACACCGGCCGCACCACCCACGGCGTCGCCGCCCTCCTCGGCCTGACCCCCACCGTCTTCCCGAGCCACCACGGCGGCTTCCTCCCCGGCCACGGCCAACCCGACAAGTTCGCCGCCGCCCTCCGCTCGATCCTGGACTGATGCGCAGTTCAGCATGCGTCGGTCACTCGTACGGACAGGGCGGGGAGGGCCTCGGGGCGGGTAGGGTGACCGCGACCGTCGCCCCCTGGGGAGTGTTTGTTGACCGCTACAGCGCAGCCCGAGGCGCCCGCGCCGCCGTCGCCGAAGAAGGGCCGCATCGGGTCGGTGGAGGTGCTGGCCGGGCTGCTCGTGCTCCTGGTCGTCTTCCGGAACCCGCTCGCGTCGCTGATCTCCGACCCGCGGCTGCAGACGTGGACCACGGTGTTCGTGTCCGTGCTCGTGCAGGCCGTGCCGTTCCTCGTGTTCGGTGTCGTGCTCTCGGCCGTCATCGCCGTGTTCGTGCCGCGCAGCTTCTGGGCCAAGGCGCTGCCGAGGCATCCGGCCCTCGCCGTGCCCACCGCCGGGCTCGCGGGCGTGGTGCTGCCCGGGTGCGAGTGCGGCAGCGTGCCGATCGCCGGGTCGCTCATCCGCCGGGGTGTCACGCCCGCCGCCGCGCTGGCGTTCCTGCTGGCCGCGCCCGCGATCAATCCGATCGTGCTGACCGCGACCGCCGTCGCCTTCCCGCGGAACCCGGAGATGGTCGTCGGCCGGGGCGTCGCCAGCCTGGTCGTGGCCGTCGCGATGGGCTGGCTGTGGCTGCGACTGGGCAAGGCCGAGTGGATCAAGCTGCCGCACCGGCCCGATCTGGACGGCATGTCGCGGGCGCAGGCGTTCTGGGCGGCGGTGCGGCACGACACGATGCACGCGGGCGGGTTCCTCGTGCTCGGGGCCGCGGCGGCGGCGACGATCAATGTGCTTGTTCCGGAGCGCTGGCTCAACGCGCTCGCCGGGAACCACCTGTTGTCGATCCTGGCGCTCGCGGCTCTGGCCGTACTCCTGTCGATCTGCAGTGAGGCCGACGCGTTCGTCGCCGCGTCGCTGTCGCAGTTCTCGCTCACGTCGCGACTCGTGTTCCTGGTGGTGGGCCCGATGGTCGACCTCAAGCTGATCAGCATGCAGGCCGGGGTGTTCGGGCGGCGGTTCGCGGTCCGGTTCGCGCCGGCCACGTTCGTCGCGGCGATCGTCGTCGGCGCCGGCTTCGGGGCGGTGCTGCTGTGAACCGGCAGGCGCAGGCCGTCATCATGCTGCTGTTCGGGGGCGCCATCCTGCGGGCGAGCCTCGGCGACACGTACCTCCGGTATGTGAAGGAAGGTCTGCGGCCCTTCCTCATCGGCGCCGGCGTGCTGCTGGTGGCCGCGGCCGTCATGACCCTTTGGTACGAGCTCCGGTCACGCCGCGCGGAGGAGCACGACGACGGGCACGGGCACCATCACGAGCCCCGGGTCGGCTGGCTGCTCCTGCTGCCCGTGCTCGGACTGCTGCTCGTGGCGCCGCCCGCCCTCGGGTCGTACGCGGCGGGGCAGGCCGGATCCGTCCTCACCGCGCAGAACGCCGACTCCGACTATCCGCCGCTGCCCGACGGCGAGCCGGTCGACGTGGGGCTGCTCGACTACGCGTCGCGGGCGGTGTTCGACGCGGGGCGCAGCCTCGACGGCCGTACGCTGCGGTTGACGGGTTTCATCACCCCCGGGCCCGGCGGCGAGCCGACGCTGGCGCGCATGGTGCTGTCCTGCTGCGCCGCCGACGGCCGGCCGATCAAGGTGGGGCTCGCGGGCGACGTCCCGGCGGGCGTGGCCCCGGACACGTGGGTCCAGGTCACCGGCACCTGGGCCGGCAAGGTCGCCAAGGACCCGGTCAACGACGCCGAGGTGCCCTACCTCCAGGTCACCGGGTGGCAGGAGATCACCCCACCCAAGCAGCAGTACGAGTGAGCGCCCGCACGATCGGCCTGGTGCTCGCGCTCGGGGCGGGCGGGGTGCTGGTCGCGTTCCCGCCGTCTCCGCCCGCTGCTCCTCGCGTCGCCGGGGAGCGAGCCGTTCTCCGTGATCTGAAACTGCATCCGATTGCCTTCCTCGACGCGCGCACGGCGGTGGGAACGGCTCCTTCCTCCTCCTCGGTGCGTCTCCTGCTCGGCGACGTCGAGCTGCGTCGCCTGCCCGCCGCCGGGAACCCGGAGTTCGGCACGGTCACCACCTTCGACGGCGGGTTCGTGTGGACCGAGTCGGTCGACGGCGGCAAGGTCGGGCTCTGGACGGCCAGGACCGACGGCACCGGGGTACGCAACCTCGTGGCCGACATGGGCAACACGATCTTCAACGCATCGGCGTACGACGTGGTGGTCGCCGAGTCCGCGGTGTGGTGGGTCACGGCGTCGGCGACCGACGTCACGGAGATCCGGTCGGTCCCGCTGGCCGGGGGCGCCGTGGTCGTACGCCGGGAGGAGGGCTCGTGGTCATTGACCGCCTGGCCGTGGCTGACCGACGGCGCGGGTGCTCTGCGGTCCCTGCGCACCGGCGCGTCGGCGGGCCGGCCGACCACGAACACTGAGCAGCCGGTGTGCAGCCCGGTCTGGTGCCGCGTGCTGGTGGTCACGTCGGGGGGTCTGGCCCGGATCGACGCCGTACGCGTGGACGGGACGGGCCGGCGGCGCATCGCGGGACCGGCGTCGCGGGCGGCGATCGACGACGTGGCGGTGCTGGACCGGTTCGAGGTGGTGTCGACGCCGGGGCCCACGTCGGATGTCACGGGGACCGAGGCGCTCGACGTCTACGACCTGGCCGCGGACCGGTTGCTGCCGATCAGTCCGGCGGTGCGGGGAGTGTTCTGCCGCAACGGGGTGCTGTGGTGGGCGACCGGGGATCCGGACGCGCTGACCTGGAACACCCTCGATCTGCGGACGGTGTGACCCCCCGATTTGGCGTTGCGGGGTT
>NZ_JAUZQD010000021.1 GCF_030709675.1 Symbioplanes lichenis | reverse complement strand
GCGCAGCGAGGCGGAAGCTGGGTCCGCCGTAGGCCGTCGTGATCCGCCAGACACGCCCTAACGTGGTCGTGTGACTGTTGCTCGTCGTGTGTTGCCGCTGGTGACCGCTCTGTTCCTGCTCTTCGTCGCGGTCTCCGCCCTGCTTTTCGTTCCGGCCCCCGCCCGCGCCGACGCTCCAGCGCGCCTCGCGACCCAGGTGACCGATCCGGCGGGAGTGCTCGACTCCTCGGTCGCCCCCGCCCTGCGGGAGTTGTCTGACAAAACGGGCATCCAGCTGTTCGTCGTGTTCGTGCCCTCGTTCGACGGCACGCCGGCCCAGGAGTGGACCGACGAGACGGCGCGGCTCAGCGGTCTCGGCGACCGCGACGCGCTCCTGGCGGTGGCGACCACCGACCGGGCGTACGCCTACTCCTTCCCGCCCGACTCCCGCCTCTCCGACGGAGAGCTCACCGACGTGGCAGCCGAGCGCATCGAGCCGGCCCTGTCCCGTGGCGACTGGTCCGGCGCCGTGGTCGCGGCCGCGGAGGGCTACACGAAGGCGGCCACCGGCTCGGGCTTCTCGGCCGCCTGGGCCCTCGCCCTGCTCGCGGCGATCATCGTCGTCGCGCTCGTGTGGGTCGCCGCCCGCCGCCGCCACCGGGCTTCGTCGGATCCGGCCGCCCCGGCCCCGGGTCCGTCCGTGGCCGACCTGTCCGCCCAGGCGAACGCCCTGCTCATCGAGCTCGACGACGACCTGCGCGCGGCGGAGAGCGAGCTGGCGCTGGCCACCGCCCAGTACGGCCCGGATGAGACGGCTCGGTTCCGGACGGCGCTGGAGGAGTCGCGCCAGGACGTGGCGGAGGCGTTCCGGTTGCGCATGACGCTGGATGATGCCCAGCCGTCCCGGGCGACGCTGGAGCAGATCATCGCCCGGTGCCGGGCCGCCGACGACCGGCTGGACGCGGAGTCGGAGGCCTTCGACCAGCTGCGCGACCTGGAGGGCCGGGCGGGGCAGGCGGCCGACGAAGTCGAGCGGCGGCGGGCGGCGGCCGAGGCGGGGATCCCGGCGGCGGCGGTCGCGCTGCAGGACCTGTCCCACCGGTGGAGCGGGCCGCCGGTGAGTGCCGTGGCGGGCAACATCGACGCGGCGTCGGAGCGGCTGCGCTTCGCGACGGAGGCGGTGGGGCGGGCGCGGGCCGCGCTGGCCGGGAGCTCTTCAACGGCCGGGGCCGGTTCCTCGGGTGCCGGGGCCGGTGCGTCGGGTGCCGGGGCCAGCGCGTCGGGTGCCGGGGCCGGCACGTCGGGTGCCGGGGCCGGCACGTCGGGTGCCGGGGCCGGCACGTCGGGCGGCGGCTCGGCTGCGGGTGGCGGGGGCCGGGCTGAGGCGGCGCTGGCGGTGCGGGCGGCTGAGCAGGCGGTGACGCAGGCGGAGCAGTTGCTGGGGGCCATTCAGCGGGCGGCTTCCGATCTGGTGGCGGCCCGGGCGGCGGCCGATGCCCTTGTCGCCGAGATCGAGGGGGAGGTCGTCACGGCGCGCGGGCTCCTCGGGCAGGCCGCCGGCACCCCGGACACCGGTCTGGCGAGTGCCGTCGAGGCGGCGGAGCGGGCCCTCGGGGTGGCCCGGGCGCAGCTGGGCCAAGGGTTGCCCGACCCGGTGGCCGTCGTCGCGGGGCTGCAGGCGGCGGACGCGACTCTCGACCGGGCGCTCGCCGCGGCCCAGGACGCCGCCGCGCGGGTCACCCACGCCCGCGCCCTGCTCGCGCAGACCCTGCCCGTGGCGCGGGCCGAGGTGGCCGCGGCGAGCGACTTCATCGGCACCCGGCGCGGGGCGGTCAACGCGGGCGCGCGCACTTCGCTGTCCGAGGCGCAGCGGCACCTGGCCCTGGCCGAGAGCCTCGCCGAGCAGGATCCCGGAACGGCACTGAGCCACGCCCAGCAGGCCCAGTCCCTGGCCGGGAACGCCGGCCGATCGGCCAGCTACGACGTCCAGACCTGGACCGGCGGCGGTCGCGGCGGTGGCTACGGCGGCTATGGCACCGACTCCGTCGCCGGGGCCATTCTCGGCGGCCTGCTTTTCGGCGACAGCTCCCCGGGGCCGGCCCGTCGGCGCTCGTCCGGCGGCGGCATGTCCTGGTCCGGCGGCGGATTCGGCGGCAGCGGCGCCCGCGGTCGGCGCACGGGCGGCGGCGGTGGAGGAGGCGGGCGCAGCAGCGGAGGCGGCGGGCGGCGCGGCGGCGGGGGTCGCTTCTGAGCCATCCGCCGCGGCCCGCCTCGCGCCGGATCGCCGTGGTCGGGCCCGCGCCGGATCAGCGGGGGTCGGGCCCGCCGGGGTCAGCGGGGGTCGGGCGGGTCAAGGAGGGCGTCGCAGAGTTTGGCCAGCTGGCGGACCTGGGTGGGGGTGAGGCGGTCGAAGACCAGGTGGCGGACCGACTCGACGTGGCCGGGGGCGGTGTCGACCATCTTGGCGTAGCCGTCGTCGGTGAGGACGGCGATCTGGACGCGGCCGTCGTCGGGGTCGCGCTCGCGGCGGACCCAGCCCTGGGCCTCGAGGCGGGCCACCACGTGGGAGAGGCGGGAGAGGGACGCGCTGGCCTGCTTGGCGAGGCGGCTCATGGGCAGGCGGCGGTCGTCGCGCTCGGAGAGGGCGGCCATGACGTGGTAGCCCATGTGGGTCAGGCCGGCGTCCCGCTGGAGCTGGGTCTCGAGCGCGGCCGGCATTTTGACGAGCACCTCGATGAACTTGCGCCAGGCCTGCTGCTGCTCATCGGTCAACCACCGGGGCTCGTCCATGGCAGCAGGTTAGTGACCCGGGCCGGTCCCGTCGTCGTCCGGGTTGGCTTCCACCTGCGCGGCGGCCGCCATCACGCAGCGCTCGGCCGGGATGACAGCGGGCTGAGCGGCGGCCACGGGCGGGCCGATTTCCGCTGCACATCGGGGCAGTTCGATCGACTTCCTTGAACCGTCAAGAGTATGGTTCGCGCCGAGCTTTCTCCCCGGCGCGGCGCCGGGACCGGCCGGCTGGGGGGCATCGGCCGGCCCGGCGCCGCCCAAACCCCGTGACGGCGGGAAGCGTCCGGGCGTAGAAACACGGCGGCAAGCGGCCCGGCGGGGGAACGCGGGCACGCCGAAGCGCCGGCCCACTTCAGGACCGGCGCTCCAAGGCGAAAGCCGCTCAGGACGTCGGCGGCTCGTCCTTGCCGGCTTCCTCGAGGGCGTCGGCCTCTTCCTTGGTCTTGTGGACGGCACCCTCGGCGTGCTCCGGCGGGCCGTACACGGTGTAGAGGACCAGGGGGTTCGGGCCCGCGTTCACGAAGTTGTGCTTGTGGCCGGCCGGGACGACGACGAGGTCGCCCTGCGAGACCTTGCGGGTCTGGCCGCTCACCTTGGCCTCGGCCGTGCCGCTGACGAAGGTGAGGATCTGGTCCACCTCGTGAACTTCCTCACCGATCTCGCCGCCCGGCGGGATCGTCATGATCACGAGCTGGGTGTGCTTGCCGGTCCAGAGCACCCGGCGGAAGTCCGGGCTCTGCTCGGCGGTGGTGGCGATCGTCCAGTGCTCCATGCCTGGCCCATACCCGGAACGGCCCCGAAACAATCGCAGCCGCCGCGGAGAACGCGCCGGAAGAACGGCCGCTAAAAAACCGGGCCAGGAGGGAAGAGGCGGAGAACGGCGGATCAGGACGAGCGCAGCCGGGTCCCCGCCCCGAGCGCCGCCACCGGCTCCGGCTTCCCGATCAGATAACCCTGCACGAAGTCGACCCCGAACTCGCGGAGCATCCGCAGCGTCGCCTCGTCCTCGACGAACTCGGCGACGGTGTGGATGCCGTAGGCCCGGCACACGTTGACCAGCGCCTGCACCAGCACCTGGTCCTCGGGCGACCCGACGAGGTTGCGCACGTACTCCCCGTCGATCTTGACGAGGTCGACGGGGAAGAGCCGCAGATGCCGGAAGGACGTGTAGCCCGCCCCGAAGTCGTCGAGCGCCAGCTGGCAGCCCCGGTCGCGGATGCGGTCGGCGAAGCGGCGCGCCTCGGAGACGTTGCCGATCAGGGCGGTCTCGGTGATCTCGAACGTCAGCTGGGCCGGGTCCACCGCGTAACGGTCGAGCAGCGCTTCGATCTCGGCCGTCAGGCGCGGGTCACCGACCGTACGCCCGGAGAGGTTGATCTGGAAGGCGTGTGTGGGCAGGGCGGCCGCCAGCCCGATCGCGCGCTCGACCACCCACAGGTCGATGTCGTAGACCGCGTCGAGGCGCTCGGCGGTGTCGAGGACCTGGATCGGGGACTGGGGCCCGCCGGTCTCGTCGAGGACGCGCAGCAGCACCTCGTGACGCAGGACCTTGTTGGTCTGGAGCTCGAGGATGGGCTGGGCGAAGAGCGTGAAGCGGTCGGTGCCGAGCGCCGCGGCGACGCGCTCGCGATAGGAACCCTGGCGGTCGCGGGCGGGGACCGGGTCGGCGACCAGGGTGACCGCGCGGTCGGCGTCGCGGCCCTGGCGCCAGGCGTGCTCGGCGTCGATGAGCAGGTCGTGGCTGCCCGCCTCGCTGCCCGGGCCGAAGGCGCGGAAACGCACCAGCCCGGCCCACACGCTGGCCCGCGACCAGGAGTCGGGCAGCACGAACGCCTGCGTGCGCAGCGCCTCGACATAGTGGTCGGCCTGGCGGCGGGCAAGCGCCCACGAGGCGCCGGGCAGCAGCACGGCCAGCTCACTCGGCCCGGTCCGGCCCAGCAGGTCGTCGGTGCCGGCGATGCTCTCGAGTACGCGAGCCGCCCGCTGGAGCAGCTCGGGAGCGTCCCGCCGCGCCTCGACCGGCTCCACCCGGATGACCAGGACGGCTCCCCCGCCCCGGCGCTGGGCCCGGTCGATCTCGTCGGCGAAGCGGGCCCGGATCATCAGGCCGGTGGCCGGGTCGGGCTCCACCACGGAGGACTGCACGGTCTCCCCGCGCCGGGCGAGCCGGGCGACCTCGCGGCGGGCGCGCTCGCGGGTCGACACGTCGCGCAGGGCGCCGCGGATGCCGGTGACGCCGTCCTCCCGGCCGCCGACGGGCTCGAGCCGGCAGTCGACGTCGAACCAGCTGCCGTCGGCCCGCAGCAACCGGACCGTCGTGCGGACCGGCTCGCCCTCGGACCAGGCGCGGGTGATGGCGGCGAGCGCCTTGGGCCGGTCCTCGCGGTGCACATGGCGCACGAGCAACTGGCGGTCGGCCTCGGGCCGGTCGGCGGGCAGACCGAGCAGCGCGGCCAGGCCGTCGGACCAGACCATCCGGTCGCCGTCGGCCAGATAGAGGAACCAGACCTCGTCATCCACCGGCATGCGGGCCTCGGGCAGACGCGGGGGCAGGGGCGCCGCGTTCGGCGCGAGCCGGGGCCGGCGGGCGAGCCGGTCCCGCAACGCGCGCGGACGCGGGAAGCGTTCGTCGGATGCCGACATGCGTGCCCACCACCTCCCCTGACGAGTGAAGGATGCCCGTCGCGTGTTACGCGCCGTCACCGGTCGATGTAACGGCGGGCGTCCGCCGACCATGTTTTCGCACCGGGGCCCGGAACACAAAGCCCCACGAGATTGCGATCGATCCGCGGCCGATTTCAGCCGTTCGGACGACCATTCCATAGCTCAGCGCATTGATGTGACTACAGGTCGAGTCCATGACGGACAGTTACGCATCGTGCACCCCGCCGTACGAAAAGCGATGACTCCCTGGTTGATCTAGCCACATCGCGGGCCGTGACAGGAGCCCCCGGATGGTGGATATGGTGGCCGTCCGGGCACACGAGCAGGGACGTCGACTCTCGGCAGCAAGGGACACGCATGGGCATCATTCGGGACATGCAGCGGGAACAGGCCACGCGCACCGCTGCCCAGCAGCGCGCCGGCACCGCGGCAGCCCAGCAGCGGCTGCTCATCCGGCGCAACGCCGACCTGGCCATCGCCGCGGCGCAGCAGGCGGCGGCCGACGCCGAGCGGCAGCGCGAGCACCGCCGGCTCTACGCCGAGGCCCGCACGGCCGACGCCGCGGCGGCCAACGCCGACCTGCGCGCCCGGCTCGCCGACCTCGACACGCTCCTGCTGTCCACGCTCGATGTGGACGACCACATCGACCTCGACACCTTCAAGAAGCCGCTCACCGTGCCGCCGTTCGACCCGGGCCCGCTCGGCCGCCCCGCGCCCGAGCCCTCGTGGCAGAGCTACGAGCCGCCGGAGCCGCGCGGGGTCGGCAAGATCCTCGGCGGCGAGCGGCTGCACGCCCAGCAGGTGACCGCCGCCCGCCGGGCCTACGAGCAGGCCAAGGCCCAGTGGGAGGAGAACGAGCAGCGCCGGCTGCGGCAGCTGGAGGCCCGCCGCCGCCAGTACGAGGAGAGCCGCAAGCGCCACGAGGCGAAGCTGGTCGCCTACAACGCCGAGGTCGACCGTTTCGCCGCGGCGGTGGCGGGCGCGGACCCGTCGTCGGTGGTCGAGTACTTCGCGATGGTGCTCGGCAACTCGGTCTACCCGGACGACTTCCCCCAGCACTTCCGCCTCGCCTACCTGCCGAAACAGCGCCACCTCCTGATCGAGTACCACCTGCCGCCGGTCGAGGTGGTCCCGGTGGTCAAGGAGTACAAGTACGACCGCGTGCGCGACGACCTCATGGCCGTCCCCCGCGAGGAGTCGGAGGTGCGGCGCCGCTACACCGAGATCATCGCCATGGTGACGTTGCGCACCATCCACGAGATCATCGAGGCCGACCGCGGCGGGCTGGTGGCCAAGGTCGCCTTCAACGGCATCGTCGACACGATCGACCGCCGCACCGGCCGCTTCGTGCGCCCGTGCCTGGTCTCCGTGCGTACGGAGAGGGCGGTCTTCGAGGCCATCAAACTGCGCCGGGTCGACCCGGTCGCCTGTCTCAAGCACCTCGAGGCCGGCCTCTCGGGCACCCCGGACCAGCTCGACGGCGTCACCCCGGCCCTCGACTTCGACCGCGAGGCGGACCGCGACTTCACCGAGGAGTTCAACGTCCTCGCCGACATCGACCGCCGCCCCAACCTCGTCGCCATGCCCCCGGCCGAGTGGGAGCAGACGATCGCCGACCTCTTCTGCACCATGGGCCTCGCCATGGGCGCCGCGACCGACGGGCGCTGGCTGGCCACGGACCCGCGCCCGGTCTTCGGCGGCCCGGTGGTCGTCCACGCCGTCCGCGGCACGGTCATCGGGCCCAAGGAGGCCAACGACCTGGCGGGTGCGGTCACCGACGCCGGCGCCACCAAGGGCATCATGGTCGCCGTCGACGGGTACGACCACCAGGCCCACGACGCGGTCGCCGGCCGCCCCGTCGAGCTCATCGACGGCCCGGCCCTGCTCAACCTGCTCGCCGAGCACTGCGGCCTGAAGGCCCGCATCGAGAAGGCCGGCGCGACGGTGTGACAGCCGCCGCGCGCGACGAAGCTCACTCCGGCCGGGCGCCCGACTCGGCCGAAGTGGGCGGCGCGGTCCCCTCAAAAGCAAGCGGCGGCGCGGTCCCATCAAAAGCGGGTGGCGGCGCGGTCCCCTCAAGAGCGGGCGGCGGCGGCGTGATGCGGAGCTCGTCGAGGCGCTGCCAGAGGGGGCGGAGGGCGGCGTCCGGCTCGCGGGCGAAGATGCTGCCACGGATGCGGACGAAGACGCAGTTGCCCACCCGCTCCAGCACGGCCTGCCTGCGCATGTCGCTTTCCCACTGCTCCGGCCCCTCGTACGAGTCACCGTCGCACTCGATCGCGAGCCGGCGACCGCCCGGGGCGTTGAGCACGAAGTCGATGCGGTAGCCGCCGATGCGATATTGCGGCGTGGGGCGGTGCCCGCGCTCCCACAGCCGGCGCAGCACCTCCCGCTCGAAGTCGCTCTCGCACAACGCCTCGGCGTCCGCCAGTGAGAGCTCCGGCGAGTCGCCCGAAGCACCGGCGGCCCCGGCGAAGTAGGACAGCAGCAGCGCTCGCGCGTCGTCCGGGCGGAGCGCCTCCGAGCGTACGGAATGGAAGATCCACAGCTGGTCCCGGGCGCGCGACGCGGCGACGTTGATCCGGCGGTGGTATTCGCGCTTGGTGAACGCGGCGACGCGGCCGTCGCTGTCCGAGACGACGAGCGACAGCAACACCACGTCGCGTTCGTCGCCCTGGAACGTGTACGCGTCACCGACGCGCAGGCGCCGGGCCTCCATCTCGTCCTCGCCGATGGTCTCGCGCAGGCGGGCCAGCAGATAGGTCGCCTGCCCGCTCGTGCTGAGCAGGCTGATCACGCCCAGGGTCCGGCCGCGGTACGAGGGGTCCGCCACCAGGCCGGCCACCTGGGCGACCAGCGCCTCGGCCTCGGGCACGTTGACGTCGCCGTAGCCTTCGACCGGGTCCCGGTGGCCGTCCACGGCGACGACGCGGACCGGGTCGAGGGCCGGCCGGTCGGCGCGCAACGGCTGGATCTTCGCGTCGTAGTAGTGCTTCGACGAGAACTCGATGATCTGCGGCACACACCGGAAGTGCTCGGTGAGCAGGATGCGCTCGGGCGAACGGCGTACGGCGTGGTCGTAGAGCGACGACTCGGGGTCGAAGTGCTCCGCCGACGGGACGTCGCGCAGGTGGCTGTGGATCAGGCCGGTGACCGGGGCGACAAAGCCGAGCTGCGGGCCGATCTGCTGGTCGTCGCCGACCACGACCGCGCGCTCGGCGAGGGAGAGGATCGGCAGGGAGAATAGGTCGGCCTGGGACGCCTCGTCGACGATCACGACGTCGAAGCGGGCGCCGCCGGCGAACTGCTCGATCGCGCGGTCGACCGACATGACCCACACCGGCACGGCGTCGACGGCGGACTCCATGGCCCGCTGGGCGTGGGCCTGCCAGGCGGCGGCGCTGCGGCCCGTACCCTTGCCGATCTTGCGGAGGGCAGTGGTCCAGTCGGCCAGGGCCGCGCGGCGCCGGTCGTCGAGCGCGCGGGCGACCTCGAGCCAGGCCGACGCCACGACCAGCTCGGCGGTGAGCTTGCGGATCTTGTCCCGGCCCTGCTCGACGCGGCGGTTCAGCGCGGCCGGGTCGACGCTGCCGACCACCTCGTCGAACCACGTCTGCGCCTGCCGCCACCGCCACGCCCGCAGGCACGCCGTCCCGGACACCGCGGGCACGACCCCGGCGTCCACCTGCGCGGCCCACATCGGCGCGGCGCCGGCCAGGCGGTCACGCAGGCCGAGATAGTCGCGTACGGACTCCCGCAGCGCCAGCAGCCGCGATGTCTCCGCCAGGAACTCGTCCCAGCCGTCCAGCGTCCGCCACGCGCGGGCCGCCTCGGGCCAGGGCGCCAGGCCGTCCGCCACGGCCCGGTCGGCCGCATCGAGGCGGTCGAGCTCGAAGACCACCGGCACCGCTGCCACGAGATCCGCGACCTCGGCCAGCCGGGCGGCATCGAGGGCAGGCTCCCACTGAGGCACGACCAGAGCGAGGCGACCGGACAACTCGGGCCACTGTCGCGAGTCAAAGCCTAATGACTGTGTCGCCTCGGCGAGCAGTGTGCCGGCCCACACTTCCGGAGAGCCCTCACGCGCGGGGATACCGAGCCGCTCGATCCATTCCGTCCAGTGCTCCCCGAGCCGGCGCTGCGCCTGCGCCCGGTGCACCCAGGCGACGGCCAGGTCCACGTCTTCCTTGGTGCGCAATGGCTCGTCGTCGACGCGCACCTCGTCGGCGAGCTTCCACAGGGGAGCCTGCAGCAGCCGGCTCACGCCCTTGCCCGCGGCGAACCGACGGTGCAGATCGGTCAAACCGGCGAGCAACTTGCGCGGCTCGGCGGCGAGTTGCGGGGGCACGACGATCCGATGCCCGGCCAGCGCACGGGCCTGCGCCGCGAGCTCGTCCCGCAAACGAGAGGTCGCCGTGACGTGGTCGCCCCAAAGGGTCGCCCAGTGCGGATCGGCGACGAGACGGCCGAGCCGGTCGGTCCACGTGCCTTCGCGCCGTTGCAGCCACGCGACCGCGTCGCGCAGCCCGTCGAGGAGCTCGGCGAGCGCTTCCGGCCCCTCATGGCGTACACGATCGCGGTCGAGCCCGGCCGTCACCAGCCGGGACACCCGCTCGGCGGCCGCCGCCCGCTCGGATCGGTCGCTCTTGGCCCGCGCCGCGGCCGGCAGCGCGGCGATGTCCGGCAGCTCCCGCAACGCCGCGTCCCGGTCCGCGGGCGTGAGCCGGCTCGCCAGCTCCAGCAGCCGCCCGAACTCGTCGCCGTCCAGCGGCGGGTCCGCGTGCGGATCGACGGCGTCGGGGATGCCGCCCTGCGCCGCGGCCCGTTCGCGCAGCCAGGCACCCATCTCGGCCGGCGTCAGTGCCACGTCGTCGACGCGATAGGTCGCGGCCTCGCTCTCGGCGATCGACCGCAGCCCGCCTTGCGCCCGGGCCAGATCGCGCTCGGCCTCCTCCAGCCGCTCGGTCAGCCGGGTCACGCGCGTCGCCTCGGCCCGCTGGTCGAGCGTGGCGGCCCGGTCGCTCAGCTCCCGCGCGGCCAGCTGCAGCTGCACCAGCTGGTCGGTGGTCCGGCCGAGAACAGCCAGGCACAGCGCCCGTACGCCCTCGGGCAGCCCGTCCCGGAGCACCCGCAGCGGGTCCTCCTTCTGCGCGACGACGAGCACCCGCTTGCCGTTCGCCATCAGATGGCAGATGAGGTTGCGGATCGTGTGCGTCTTGCCCGTGCCCGGCGGCCCCTGCACGGCGACGTTGCGGTGCTGGGCGAGCCGCCGCGCGATCGACTCCTGCGCCTCGTTGGTGGGCAGGGGCATGAGCAGCCGCTCCCCCACCCGCCGCCACTCCTCGGGCCGGTCGTCGGGCATCCGCAGCTTGCTCGGCTCGTGGGCGACGATCGCGGCGAGCGCGCCGATGCTCGCGGTGTCGCCGTCGAGCAGCCGGTTGCGCAGGCTTTCCAGGAAGCCGCGCAACAGCCGCTGCCGCGGGCGCGCGAAGAGCACGCCGGTGTCCACGATGTGCGTGCCGCTCGCCCCGGCGCCGGGCTGCACCACCAGCTTGTCGTGCCCGAGCCGGGTGAGCGCCCGCTCGAAGAGCTCCCGCCGCGCGAGGTCGTCCCACAGATCGACCTCGACCGTGCCCGCGGGCCCGGCCAGGGCGAGCAGCTGCCGCAGATAGCGCTCGTCGAGCCCGGTCAGCGCGTCGGTCTGCAGCCGGGACGGGCCCTGCGGCGAGACGGTGACCAGGGCGCGGTCGGCGTCGTACCCGACGATGACCGGCGTGGCGACCAGTGGATAGCGCACCCGCTCGCCGGCCACCTCGGTCGCCAGGACGCCGTGGCCCCAGACCAGCTCGGTGGTGACCGTGGTCATGTCGAGCTGGTGCATGAGGTCGAAGAGCCGCCGGTGCAGGGCCCGGGTGTCCTCGGTGGTGCGGGTCAGCTCCTCCCAGGGCCGCCACACCTCCTCGCGCCACGCCTCGTACTCGGGATGCGGCTCGCCGTCCTCCGTCTCGTTGAGATGGCGGCGCAGCTCCGCCGGCACCGGCGCCGGGCCGGGCAGGTCGGGCAGGCCGACGCGCAGCCAGGTGGTGCCGTCGGCGGCCGGGCCCACCTGGCACGCCGGGTGGCCGGGCAGCGTCTCGAGCCGGAGCGCGTCGGCGGGCAGCGTGCGGGCCGGCCGCTCGAGCTGCGCCCGCACGGCCAGCAGATAGTCGGCGACGGCGACGGCCCTGTCCCGGATCAGGGTGGGATTCTCGGGCTCCGGCATTCTTCGCAGGTTATCCGACTGTGTGGTGCGAGACAGTCATGCGTGCCGGAGGGCCGGACGGGGGATCAGACAACCGTTGGAGATTTCTCCCGTGGAGGTGGGTGGCATGTCGGACATCTCGGACGAGGCCCGCAAGGAGCTGGACGAGCTCGCCAAGCAGCGCGTCGAGGACCTGCCGGGCGAGACCGCACTCGGCAACAAGGACCCCGAGGCGGGCGGCGACGGCGAGCCGGCGGACTGGACGGGCAACAAGGACGTCCAGCTCCCCTGACCGGTGCGGGCCGCGATCAGGCTTCCTCCGGATCGCGGCCCACCGCCGGGCTACTTGTACGCCTTGGCGGGCGGGGGTGCGTACTCGGAGTGCTTGGAGGTTCGCAGTCCCAAGGTGACCAGGGACTGGACCAGCAACGTGGCGGCCGCGACCCCGTCGACGACCGGGACGCCGAGCCGCGCCGAGGCCTTCGCCGCGAGGTCGGCCATCCCGGCGCAGCCCAGGACGATGACGTCGGACTCGTCGCGGGCCAGCGCCTCGCGGCCGAGGGCGACGATCCGGTCGAGCGCGCCGGGATCCAGGTCGAGCACCGGGATGTCACACGCGTGGACGCCCCGGCACGGCGCGCCGTAGCGCTCGGCCAACTCCCGGGCGCGCCCCTTCGTACGGTCCAATGTGGTCACCACGCTGAAGCCGCGACCGACCAGGGCCGCCGCGTGCATCGCGCCCTCCGCGATGCCGACGACCGGACCGGAAGCCAGCTCGCGGGCCGCGTCGAGGCCGGGGTCGCCGAAGCACGCGATGACATAACCGTCGACGCCCTCGCGCTCGCCGCGGGCGATCTCGGCGAGCAGGCCCGGGACGCTGAGCGCCTCGTCGTAGTGGCTCTCGATCGAGGCCGGCCCGGTGGCGGACGTCGCCGCGTCGAGGCGGGTGCCCGGACCGATGACGGCCCGGGCGCACTCCTCGATCGTCGCGGTCATCGCCGCCGTGGTGTTCGGGTTGACGACACGCAGATGCATCAGGCGCTCACGAGCTCGTCCGCCGCCTCGCGCGGTTGCGGCGCCTTGGGCAGCAGCAGGTACGCGGCGAAGCCGAGACCCATCCCGATGAACCAGCTGTACTGGGCCGTGGTGTGCATGCCGGGGCCGCCGGTCCACAGCACCGGCACCATGGCGACGACCGCCCCGATCGCGGTGGCGACGATGGCCGGCGGGTTGTACCCCTTGCGGTACCAGTACCGGCCCTCAGGCGCCATGGTGAACATGTCGTCGACGGCCACGACCTGCCTCTTCACCAGGTAGTAGTCGGCGATCAGGACCCCGAACAGGGGCCCGATGAAGGCGCCGAGCGTCTCCAGCGTGTAGTGGATGACGTCCGGGTTGTTGTAGAGGTTCCACGGCGTGATCAGCACCGAGCCGACCGCCGCGATCATGCCGCCCGCGCGCCAGCTGATCCGCTGCGGGCTGACGTTGGAGAAGTCGAACGCGGGCGAGATGAAGTTGGCCACGATGTTGATGCCGATGGTCGCCGTGGCGAAGGTCAGGGCGCCCAGCACGATCGCGAACGTGCTGTCGATCCTCGCGACCGTGGCGACCGGGTCGGTGATCAGCTCGCCGAACACCGGGATGGTCAGCGACGACGTCACCACGACCAGGATCGAGAAGGCGAGGAAGTTGACCGGCAGCCCGAGCAGATTGCCGGTCTTCACCGCGCGGAACGACTTGCCGTACCGGCTGAAGTCGCCGAAATTCAACATCGGACCCGAGAAGTACGACACCACGAGCGCGATCGCGCCGAGCATGACCGGGATTGCGTCCAGCCCGGTGTACTTGACCTCGCCCAGACTCAGATCAATGTGTCCCCAGCCGGCCTTGTAGATCAGGTAACCGGCCAGCACCGCCATGACCACGTAGACGGCCGGCCCGCAGAAGTCGATGAACTTGCGGATCGTCTCCATGCCGGTCCAGAAGACGGCGGCCTGCAGGACCCAGAGCACCGCGTACGAGCACCAGCCGAGCAGGGGCAGCCCGAGGAAGCCGTACTGGTTCACGTCGGCGTAGGGCGCGAGCGACGGGAAGAGCTTGAGCACCACGACGTCGAGCGCCGCGCTGGCCAGGTAGGTCTGGATGCCGTACCAGGCGACGGCGATCGCCCCGCGGATGATCGCCGGCACGTTGGCGCCCAGCACGCCGAAGACAGTGCGGCAGATCACCGGGTACGGGACCCCGGTCCGCTGGCTCGGCCGGGCGACCAGGTTGCAGAAGAAGTAGACGATCGTGATGCCGGCCAGCAGGCTCACCAGGACTCGCCAGCTCGACAGGCCCAGGGCGAAGAGGCTGCCCGCCGTCACGTAGCCGCCGACGCTGTGCACGTCGGACATCCAGAAGGCGAAGATGTTGTACGAGCCCCACGTCTGCTTCTTCAGCGGGGCGAGGTCCTCGTTCGTGAGGCGCGGATCGTAACCAGGTCTGATGTCCATGCCCACTCCCAGCAGTCGAGCGGCGTCGATGCCGCTCACGCTAGGAAGGCGCTGTTTCACTCAGATGTGCGGAGAGATATATCTGCTTCCCGGAACAGTCCGGTGTGCCGGGGCAGCCGGGCGATGCAGCCCTGCAGCCGCCGGTGATGCGCCGCGCACAGGTCGACGAGCCGGGCGCTGTCCCGGGCTGCGAAGGCGTCGAGCATCGCGTCGTGGTCGTCGTGCAGCCGCTCCCGCTCGGCGCGGTCGAGATGGGCCATGGGCTGCAGCGGCTCGGTCATGTTCCACGCGGCGGTCAGCATGTGCACCAGGCGGCGCATCTCGCACGGCCGGATCAGCGCCAGGTGGAAACGGCGGCTCTCCCGGTGATGCGCCCGGCCGTCACCGCTTCTGACGGCGGCGCCGAGAGCCGCGTGGGCTGACCGCGCCTCGCGGACAGCGGCGTCGTCGGCCCGATCCACGGCCACCCGGAGTGCGGCGGTTTCCAAAGCTTCGCGTACGAGATAAATCTCGGCGAACTCGGCGGCGGTCATCGTGGCGACCCGGTAGCCGGTGCGGGCTCGGTGATCGACCAGCCCCTCGCCGATCAGGGTCATCAGGGCCTCGCGAACCGGAATGCGACTGACGCCGAAGGTCGCCGCGACGCCGTCGACCGGGATCGGCGAGCCGGGCGGGACGTCGCCGTCGAGGATGCAGCGGCGGAGCTCGGCGAGGATCTCGCCCTGGGAGCTGCGCTGGCGGCCGTTCAGACGGGAGAGAAGGACTGACCGGACGCGCGGGTTGGCCATGCCCGACCCTAGGCCCGTTGCGTTATCACCATGTTGCGCATGCGTCGGCCCCGCGCTTTTCGACGCGGGGCCGTCTGGATCAGGGGAAGACCATGCGGCGAGGGCGCGGGATGACCGGCGGCGGGAGCGGCAGGTCGTCGAGGTGGCTCCAGTTGAGAGTGCCGTTGTCGGTCGACTTGATCTCGCCGAGGCAGGCCCGCAGGAGGCCCAGGTGCGGCGCTCCCGCGTAGCCGGCGATCACCACCTCCGGCGCGGGGTCGATCTTCGCGATGGCAGCGCAGATCTTGGCCACCTCCCGCTCGTCCACGGCGTCGAGGGGAAGCGGAGTCTCCGCCTGCGATCGGCGCCACGGCGGCCCGAACCGGCGCAGCAGCTCCCGGGCGAGCCGGCCGAACGAGCGGCCGACGGGAACGTCCCGGATGGAGTCGCGGGCGGACTGCCCGTAGCACCAGGGGACGACGACATGCCCGTTGAGCACCACCAGCTGGTAGACCGACCGGGGCACCGAGATGATCTCGGCCCCGGGCAGGGTGCCCAGGAAGAGCACGAGCTCCTCGTACGGGAGCGGCCAGCGAGGGTTCGCCAGCACGCGCTCGGTCTGCGTGACCGAGGGATGGGTGTTGACCTCACGTTCGATCGCGGTGTTCAACGCCTCGGGTACGCGGGTCCACAATTCGGCGGCGACCTTGTCACCGAATTGCTCGACCACCCAATCGCTGGGACCGACCAGAACGTCTGGACGCATAGGGCTCCACCACCGTCCGTGTCGCTGGCGCTACGTCTGGCTAGAAGAGTTACACCTTCGGAGATCGACTGGAAGAGTCTGTTCCGGAGATCTGGAAAACGGAGGTGAATGAAACTCACCCGGCCGGTCACACCGTTGGTACAGCTGGTTCGCGGGACGCTTCACCGCTGCCGCTGAACCGCTCGTGAGCCGCTCACAGGCCACCCAGGAGGCGCTCTTGGCCGCTCACGGGCTCGCGAACATGCAACTTGCACGGCGAATCGCTCGTGCAAGTTGCATGCCGGTCCGCGGGTGAGTCCCCTACTCGACAGTCAAACCGATCCATATTTCGAGACGGTGACCGGCTTGCTAACACCCGTCGTTCGAATCGCGGAAAATTGATCACGGCCTCGCGGGGTCGGCCCCCGGAATTGCGCGTGGATCGGATAGACGCCGCGCCCGCTATCCTGGTCGGCGGCACAACTTTGTTGCGAGGTGCCCCGCCCTGGCGGGGAGAATCGGGAAGCCGGTGAGAATCCGGCACGGGCCCGCCGCGGTGACCGGGGAGCCGCCGTCCACGTGCCCAGGCTCCGGCCTGGTGCGCAGCCACTGGCCGCCAGGCTGGGAAGGCGGACGGTGAGGCGCTGATCCGGGAGTCCGAAGACCGGCCTCGCGCCTGAAAGCCCTCCGGGGCCGAAGCGCAGCGGGAGCCTGCCTTGATCACCGACCTCTACGACGCCATCCACCGCCGCCGCGACGTCCGCGGCCAGTTCACGGGCGCCCCGATCCCCGCACCCACCCTGGACCGCGTCCTGTCCGCGGCCCACGCCGCGCCGAGCGTCGGCCTCTCCCAGCCGTGGGACTTCATCCTCGTCCGCGACGCCGGCGTCCGCGCCACCTTCCACGCCCACGTCCAGCAGGAACGCGACACCTTCGCCGCCACCCTCGCCCCGGACGCCGCCGAGCGCTTCCGCCCCATCAAGATCGACGGCATCCTCGAGTCGACCCTGTCGGTGGTGGTCACCTACGACCCGACCCGCGGCAGCCCGGCCGTCCTGGGCCGACACGCCATTGCCGATGCCGGGCTCTACTCGGCGTGTCTGGCCATCCAGAATCTGTGGCTGGCGGCGACGGCGGAGGGGCTCGGGGTGGGCTGGGTGTCCTTCTATCGCGAAGACTTCCTGCGGGGGCTGCTCGGCATCCCGGCGGGGGTGCGGCCGGTCGCCTGGCTGTGCGTCGGGCCGGTCACACACCTCGAGGCGACCCCCGACCTCGAACGCCACGGCTGGCGCCGCCGTCGCCCCCTGACCGAAGCAATCCACGAGGAGCGCTGGACCCCCGCCCCACCCGCCTGACCCGACGGGCCGCCCGCCGCCCGTCAGCCCCCGGGGCCCGCGTCGGCGCCGCGCCAGGCGGTGATGGCGTGGGCGTTGGGGACCCCACCCCGGCCACCGCCGCTCGGCGGTCGGCGGTCGGCGCGGTCGGCGGTCGGCGCGGTCGGCGGTCGGCGCGGTCGGCGGCGGGCGTGGTCTCAGGTGCCGGGGGCGGGTGCCGGCGTCAGGAGACGGCGTCGAGGTGGGCGAGCATGGCCTGGTTCGCCTCCCAGCCGTCCGGGAACTTCACCGGCACCCCGAGATGCACCGGCTCGGTCGACGGATGCGCGTCCAGCAGCTCCGCGATGCCGTCGCGGGCCACCACCACGCAGGCGTGACGGTGGCGGGAGGTGAGAACGCACAGGCGCCCCGACTCCAGGTGGAAGGCGGTGGCGTCGCGGCGGCCGGAAAGTGGGTGGAGGACCACGGTCAGGTCGTACTCCCGGCCCTGAAGCCGGTTGGCGGTGTCGACCGTGATGTCCCGGGCCTCCGGCGGCAGGAACGACCGGATCGCCGCCACCTGGTCGCGATGCGCCGCCCCCACCGCGATCCGGTCGGCCGTCAGCGCCCCCTGGCCCGACTCCGACGTGGTCACGCCACCCCGGTCCAAGGCGCGGGCGGCGAGCAGCGCACAGGCGGCCGCCGCCTCGGCATCCGTCCGCACGGTGAAGCGCGCCGGCAACCGCAGCAGCCCCCAGCCGGTCTCCGCCGCCACGTCCAGCACCTTGTCGACCTCCCCGAAGCCGGGCCCGCCCCCCAAGCCGGCCCCGGCACCCGCATCGCCCCCGAGACCCGCGCCCGCTCCGACACCCGCAACGACTCCGAGACCCGCGCCCGCCCGGAGACCCGCGCCGCCGCCCAGCTCAGAGCCGCTGCCCAGCGCTGAGCCACCGCCGGTCGAACCGCCGCCCCCGGACAAAGCGCCGGCTCCAGGCAAAGCGCCGATCCGACGACCGTCGCCCGGCTCGCCGAAGGTCAGCACCCGGTCGCCCGGACCCGTCCCCGACCGGAAACCCGTGAACGGATAGAACGCCTTCGCCACCACGGGCGCCGCCGAAGCCGGGAGGCGCCACGACACCGGCAACCGGTGCACCGGCAGCTCGGGATTGTGACGCAGGAGCACCGCGACCGCGCTCTGCATTGGGTCCCACGAGAGGCCCGTCCAGCGGTCGACCTCGACCGTCGAGAACGGGTCGAGCTGCCCGGGGTCGCCCACGAACAACGCCCGCTCGAACCGGGGCGCGACGCGGAGCAGCGCGTCGGACCGCATCTGGTAGGCCTCGTCGACGATCGCCCAGGGCCACACCCCTTCTGTGACCGTTGCCCATTTGGCGGCTGTGCCGATCGTCACAGGTGGGCCGCCGAGGTCGGGCACCTTGGCGCCGACGCGGCAGGACGGGTGGGCCCGGACGCGCTCGCTCGGCACGTAGTCCACCGCGGAGAGCCGGCCCACGCCCAGCTCCGGCGACTTGACGCCCAGGCGCTCGATGAGATCGTCGACCTGCTCGTTGGTCTGGGCGACGATCATCAGCGGGCCGCCGGCCGCGGCGAGGACGCCCGCCGCCCGTACGACCAAAGTGCTCTTCCCCGCCCCCGGCGGTGAGTCGACCACCACGCCCCGGTGCGGGGAGGTCGCGAGGTCACGCAGCACCGCGTCGACCACCTGCCCCGCCGCGACGGACGGCTCCACCACCGATGAAGAACTCACGGCGACCACCGTAACCGCACCCCCCGACAAAACAGCGGACGCGCAGATCTTCACCAGAAGTGACTAAACGCGTCGCCAATGTCCACGCTGAGCGATCACCCGCTACTTTGAGTGAATGACCGTATTCACGGCGCCCGAGGCCGCGGACGACGGTGTCTACCGCCCGATCCTGCGGCCCCGCCGGGGCGAGCTCGCCGCCCTGCACCACCTCGATCCCGCGTCCGCCCGGCGGGTCACGCCCATCGTCGAGTTGGGACCCGCGGACCGCCTGCCTCAGCTGCTCAGACAGTTCCCGCCCCGGACCGGCGCCGTGGCCGTGGATCTGGCCGCGCTGCCCGACCCCGATGATCCGCTGGTTTCGCCACCGCTCGACCTCGCGGAAGAACTGGCGGGGCTGGGGGTGGCGATGCTGCCGGTGCTCCGGGCGTACGACAGCCGTCGCAGGCTGGTGGAGCACGGCCTGGCCGCTCGCATGCACCTCGAGCGCGCTGTTCTGCGGCTGCGGCCGCACACCGACGCCCGCAACCCGGCCGAGGCGACGGCCACGACCAACCGCATGCTGACGGGATCGGGCCTGCAGGCGGAGCGCGTCGACCTGATCATTGACCTCGCCGAGACAGCGTGTACGGCCCACGCCGCGCGTTTCGAGGACCGCGCCCGCCACATGCTGCGCTGGGCCCGCTCGATGCCGTGGCGTTCGATCACCGTGGCCGCGGGAGCGATGCCGCCCAACCTCGACGACCTGCCCACGGACGAGCCCGTCACCGTCGGCCGCCTCGACGCGAGGATGTGGACCCGATTGCGCGAGCCCGGCGTGGGCTATGCGGACTACGGCGTCACTTCCCCGGTACGCCGTAACGGCAGCAACCATCGTCAGCTCCCCACGCTCCGCTACACCGCCGCGGACGACTGGTGGATCTATCGGTGGGCGCGCCGGGGCGGCCGCAGCGACGACCGGTGCCAAGACCTCTGCCGCACCCTCGTGGCGTCGGCGCACTGGCCGGCCACGGGCGGGCACTTCTCGTGGGGCGACGCGGAGATCGCCCGGCGGGCCCGGAGCGCCCGGGGCGGCGGGAGCCCGGCGAGCTGGATCGCGTGGAGCACGTCACACCACATGGCACATGTCCTGCACACGCTTTGTGGATAACTCTCGGTGCGGCGGGCCATCACTCGTACACTTGTTCGAATGATGCTCGATGCGGCTCTCGCCTATGCCCGGCACGGGATTCCCGTGCTCCCCCTGCATGCCCCTGCTCTGGGCGGCCGATGCTCCTGCGGACGCGCCACGTGTGAGCGCCCGGGCAAGCATCCGCGCCTGCGCCACGGGCTGACCGAGGCGAGCACCGACCCGCTGACGATCGAGGCGTGGTGGGCCCGCTGGCCCGAGGCCAACATCGGCCTGCGCACGGGCACCGCCATGGACGTGGCCGACGTCGACTCCGCCGAGGGCTGGCACGGCCTGCGCCACCTGCTGGGCGGCGAGCTGCCGCCGGGTCCGCAGGTCCGCACGGGCGGCGGCGGCTGGCACTTCTGGTTCCGCCCCTCCGGCCGCGGCAACCGTGTGCGCGTGGTCCCCGGCCTCGACTGGCGCGGCCTGGGCGGCTATGTGGTGGCCCCACCGTCGCGCCACGCCAGCGGCTCCACCTATGACTGGGTGGTGCGCCCCGGCGCGGGCCTCCCGCCCGTCCCCCCGGAGCTGGCCGAGATGATTGCCGGCCCCGAGCCACCTCGCTCGATCAACCCCACCCCACCCCGACACCCTTTTCAGTACGCCGCCGCGGCGCTCGCGGCGGAGTCCGAGCGCGTGGCCCGGGCGCCGGTCGGGGCGCGCAACGACACGCTGAACAGGGCCGCCTTCGCCCTGGGCCGGCTGGTCGCCGCGGGAGTCGCCGACGCGGCCGCCGTGACGCGGGAGCTGACCGCCGCGGCCGCCTGGGCGGGGCTCGGGCGCGCGGAGACCGGTCGCACCATCCGCTCGGGCCTGACCGCCGGCATCCGCGTCGGCCCGCCGCCCGGCATCCACGTCGGCCCGCCGGCGGGCACACGCGTCGGGGCGCCGGCGGGCACACGCGTCGGGGCGCCGGGCGGTGCCGGAGCGTCGGCGGGCATCCGCGTTGGGGCGCCGGGCGAAATCCGCGTTGATGCGCCGGGCGGTGTCGGTGTCGGTGCGACGCCGGGCATCCGTGTCGGTGCGCCGGGCGGCTCGGTTCGTTCCGATGTCACGCGTCCACGATGGCCTGTCGTCACGGATGACGTGCCCCGCGGCGCCGCCGGGGAGCCGGATCGGGGGGCCCGGCGCGGGCCGGCGGCGATTCGGCGCGAAATCTCCGGAGAAAGGGGGCGTGATCGCGTGGCGTGATCGACGAGTTACCAGCAGGATGGGACCGTGACCGATCGAGAGACGCCGAAGTCTTATTTCGTCGAGGTGGAGCTGCCGGCCGGCCGCGACGAGGTGTGGGACGCCGTGACCCAGCCCGCCGTGCTGCGGCAGTGGTTCGGGTGGGACTACGACGAGCTGGACGTGGAGATCGCCCACATCTTCGTGAACGAGGCGACGTTGCGGGCGCCGGAGCGCATGGGCTGGGCCGACGGGTCCTATCTGGAGGTGAGCGGGGACGACGACAGCGCGGTGGTGCGCGCCGTCCGGGAGGGAGTGGACGACCCCGGCCGGTACGACGCGATCGAGGAAGGCTGGCGTGCTTTCCTCGTCCAGCTCCGCTACCTGCTGGCCGAGCGGCCGAGGGGCGAGCGCCGGACGCTCTATCTGACCGGGGCGAGCACGTGGCGTCAGGTCCTCGGCATGACCGGCTCCACCGCGGCGACCGTCACCCGGGCCGGCACCCGGGTCGCCTGGCTCGTCGACGGCGACGGCCACCTCGTCGTCCTCGCCGGCCGCGAGCCGCTGGGCAGCCGCAGCGCCGGACGGTTCGAGGTGACCGTGTCCACCTTCGGGCTGGACGACTCGGCCTTCGAAGTCATCCGCAAACGCTGGACCGAACGCTGGGCGCCCCTCGCCCGCAACGCCCAAGTGACCGCCGCCGACACCCCCGCCCCCTGACCCCGCCGCCCCGAACTCACCGCCGCCCCCGGCCCCCGCCGCCCCGAACTCATCGCCGCCCCCGGCCCCCGCCGCCCCGAACTCATCGCCGCCCCCGACCCCCGCCGCCCCGAACTCATCGCCGCCCCCGACCCCCGCCCGCCCGCCCGCGACCACAACCACGCCGCGCGCCACGACCACAACCGCGCCGCGCCGCGCGCCACCTCCACTGCCTTGCGCGGCTGCCACTGCCCCTTGCCGCCACCGCCGGCCGGCCACCGCCGCCCCTGATTCCCCCGGCCACCACAGCTTCGCCCTGCGCGGCCGCCACCGCCTCGGCCGGCCGCCACCTCCCCCTGACCCGCCGGCGCCCACCGCCCTGCTCTGCGCGGCCGCCACCGCCTTGGCCACCGCAGCCGCTGCCATTCGCGCGCCCCTGGTCCGCCCGGCCGTCACCGTCCTGGCCGACCACCGCACCCACCTTTGCCGGCAACCGGCCACCTGTCCGCCGCGCCCATGCCCGGCCGGGGCGACGGGTGGTGTGCGGGATCACGCACAAGTGGCGACGGGGGCAAGGATCGGGCGGCGGGCACGCGTCCCGGGATTGGGCTGGTCGCCGCGCGGGTAGCCTGGCTCCACGGATGTGGGAGGGCGGAGGGGCATGGCCGAGGACGGGTGGCAGGGGCGCGACCGGCTCGCGGATCCTGACCGGTTGCGGGCCCTGCGGCAAGTCGGGGCCGAGGCGGCGCCCGATCCGGCTTTCGACCGTTTTGCCTCGTTGGTGCACCGGATGCTGGGCGTACCCGTGGCCCTCGTGTCCCTGGTCGACGACCGGCGGCAGTATTTCCCGGGCGAGGTCGGGCTGGGCGAGCCCTGGGCCGGGAAGCGCGAGACCCCGCTGTCCCACTCGTTCTGCCGGCACGTGGTCACCGAGGGCGTGGCCAAGGTCTTCCCGGACGCCCGCATCTATGCGCAGGTGCGGGACAATCTGGCGATCCCGGACCTCGGCGTGGTCGCCTACGCCGGGGTGCCGCTCAACGACGCCGAGGGCCGCACGCTGGGCTCGCTCTGCGCCATCGACACCCGCCCGCGCGCCTGGACGGCCGACGAGCTGGCGATTCTGACCGATCTGGCCGAGGCCTGCGCGTCCGAGCTGCGCCTGCGAATAGAACGCACCACCGCCGAGGAAGCCCGCCAGCACGCCGAAAGCGCCCACGCCCAGGCCGACCGGGAACGCCGGCACGCCGAAGAGGCCCGCACCCAGGCCGAGACGGCGCACGAGCAGCTGGCCATGCTCGCCGAGCTGACCGAGACCTTCGCGACCACGTTCGACGCGGGCGAGGGCATGCGCCAGCTCGCGGCCGGCGTCGTGCCGCGCCTGGCCGACTGGTCTCTCGTGACGCTCGCGGGCAAGGAGGGCGAGATCCGGCACGCCGCCGGGGCGCACCGGGACCCGGAGCGGGCGGCGGACATGGAGCGTTACACCGAGCTCGTACGCACCGGGCTGACCGCGCAGTCGATGGTGCCCGTGGCGCAACGGCTCGGGCGGCCTGTGCGGCGCAGCGGCGAGTCCCGCGAGGCGATGCTGGCCCGGGTCGGCGACCCGGAGCTGGTGGAGACGGCGGAGCGGCTCGGCATCGCGTCGTACGTCATCGTGCCCATCACCGCGCCGGTGACCCGGGAGGTGCTCGGCTCGCTCGCGCTGGTGAACAGGGCCGGGCGCGCGGAGTTCAGCGAGGCCGACGAGCGCACCGCGGTCGACATCGCGCGGCGGGCGGGACTGGCGATCGACAACAGCCGCCTGTACGCCCAGCAGCGCCACGTCGCCGAGGTCCTCCAGCACAGCATGTTGCCGGCCCTCCCGACGATCCCCGGGTTCGAGCTGCACGCCCGTTACCTGCCCGCGCAGGACGGCGCGGCCGTGGGCGGGGACTGGTACGACGCCTTCGCCCAGCCCGACGGCTCCCTGATGCTCGCCGTCGGGGATGTCTCGGGGCACGACATCGAGGCGGCGGCGTCCATGGGCCAGTTGCGCAACCTCGTGCGCGGGGACGCGTACGGGCGGGACGACGACCCGGGTCCGCTCCTCGCGCAGCTGGATCGGGCCGTGCACGGGCTCGCGCTGCCGACGGCGGCGACCGCCGTGCTGGCCCGGGTGCGGCGCGCCGACGAGGGGTTCGACGTCGCGTTCGCGAACGCGGGCCACCCGCCGCCCATGCTGGTGCACCCGGACGGGCGGGTCGAGGTGTGGTGGGAGACACCGCAGCCGCTGCTCGGTCTTCTGCCCCGGACTGTGCGCACGACCCATCGGCGGCGGGTGCCGTCCGGGGCGACGCTGGTGCTTTACACGGACGGGCTCGTCGAGCGGCCGGACGAGATCCTCGACGAGGGCATCGCCCGGATCCGGCTCAGCCTGGCGAAGTATGCCGGCCGGCCCGGCCAGGAGATCGTCGACCTGCTCATCGCGGACGCCGACCGGCACACCGACGACACGGCGCTACTGCTCGTCCGCTTCCAGTGAGGAGGAGGGCGGGCCGCCGTGTGTCCACGGTGTCTGCTCCGGCTCGGGGAAGGCGCCCCCGGGCCGGTAGGCCTCGCTCAACGTGGTGAGCAACACGCGTTCCCCCACCTCCGGCACGCTTCCCGGCTCGGCGACCAGCTTGCGCCCCATGCCACCGGACAGTTCGAGGACCACGTCGACGGCGGCCCCGGACGGCTGAAGGGAGATCACCGTCGCCTTCTGGGCGGGCCGGGCGGGCGAGGTCAGCACGGCGCCGGGCTCCACGCGTACCGTCTCGGTGGTCCGCACCATGATCCGCGGCCGCAGGACGGGCCGGCGTCCGGTGTCGTCGACGCGGTCCGCCTTGGCCAGCGTGACCTCGCCCTCGAACGCGGCGCCCACCAGCCGGTACTCCGCCATGATCAGCGGGTCGTCGAACGCGCGCTGCACCGCGTACCGGGAAGCGGCGTTTTCCAGACGGCTGAGCCGGGCCGCGGCAGCCACCGCGCCGTCACGCCGGGGTTGCGGCGCGCCGCCCTCCGCGACGTGCAGCCAGAAGGCCGAGAACGCGTCGCGGTCCCCGTCCCAGCGGCTCGCCACCCGACCGGCCTCCGGCAGCTGCGCGAGCAGGTCACGCGCCCGCCACATGAGGTGCCACGTGGGCAGCAGTTGCTCCCGCAGGACCTCGCGCAGCTTCGCGACGTCGGGCTCGGCCACCGAGATCAGCGGCGCGAGCACGTCGTTGTCGAAGCCCGGGTCGGTGGCCGGCCCGGCGGGCGGGGTGACGGCCGGGTCCTCGGCCGCCGCGGCCGCCTCGAAGACGGTCCGGCCCGGTTCCGGATCGAGCCACCCCATCAGGGCCGCCAGCTGGGCGTCCTCGGCACTGCTCTGCCCGGTCGCCCAGTGCGACGACAGCGCCTGTACGGCCGTCAGCAGCAGCGACGACCCGGCCACCTCCGCCGAGTTGCCGAAGAAGGTCAGCCACCGCCCGAGCAACGGCACCGTGGCCGGGACCGCGTACTCGCCCTCGGTCGATCGGAACCGCGTCGACCGTCCGAAGAGCCGCAGGAAGTCGACACCCCCGGGATTCGGCACCCAGAGCTGTGGCGCGTCGGTGTACCGGTAGCGCACGTCACGTCCCCGGTCGATGGCCACGGCCTCGGTCTCGCCCGTGAACGACTCCAGATAGGGCAGCAGCACCTCCGCCAGCTCGGCCGCGAAGGCGAACCGGTCGTCGCGGTTGCGCGGCTGCGCCACGACGAGCACCTGCGGGTCGTCGCGCTCGGTGCCCACCATCGCGGCGAGCGGGGCGTTGGGCTCACCCGCCATCGTGTACGGGATGAGCACCAGCGGCCGCGCGTGCAGGTGCAAGTGGCGGACGGTCGCCAGCGGCTGCGCCCGGCCCTCCGCGAATGCCTGGGCCCGGGCCAGTGCCGTCAACGTGCTCACGACAAGATTTCAGCACGCAATCGAGCCGCCGCCTGCAGCAGTGTGGCCGCCTCCGCCTGCTCGGGCGTGGGCTCCCGGGTGCCCGCGGCCAGGGCCAGCGCCTCCGCCACGGTCTCCACCCCGCCGAGCGCGTCGCGCACCGGGCGCCCGAGGGCGGCCGTGGATCCCGCGGCCTCGTGCCGGCAGTAGACGGCCAGCTCGCAGGCCGAGAGGCACTCCGGCGCGTAGCGGGCTTCCACCCGATCCAGCGACGCGAGCAGGTCGGCGGGCGGCAGCGTCACGTCGAAGCTGACCCCCGGCGGCAGCTCCGCCGCGAGGTCGCCGACCGAGGCGAGCCGGGTGAGCTGGCGCTGCAGCGTGGCCAGCTGCTTGCGGACGTCGATCACCACGGCCGTCGGGGTCAGTGAGAAGTCGCGCGGGCAGACCAGCACGACGTCGTGGCTGACCAGGGCCGGGTCGTGGCCGAGGCTCGCGAGGAGCTTCCGGAGGGCGAGCACGTAGACGGCGGCCTGGACGGCGGCGGCCGAGACCTTGGCGCTGTCGGCCTGGCCGTCGACGATCGCGAACGACTTGATCTCGACGACGTGCAGCCGCCCCTCCACCTGGAACGCGACGAGGTCCGGCTCCAGGAACACCCGCTGCCCGGCCACGTCCAGCGTGAGCAGCGGGTGGTCGACGAGCGCGGAGAACACTTCCGGACGACCGAACAGCTCCCGCGTACGGGCGTGGCGCGCGCTCAGCGTGTCGTCGGCGTCCTCGCCCAGGTCGTCGTAGCCGACCTCGGGCACGTCCAGGTCGAGCACCTCGCGGAGCACCTCGAGCAGGAGCTTGCCGCCGTCGTCCTTGAGCATCGCCTCGAACGCGTTGCCCCGGGCCAGCGCGAAGCGCGACTGTCCGAACGCCGCCGGGAACCCGATGGTCTGCGCGAGCCGGGGCTTGTCGACGCCGGCCGCATCGAGCACCGCCCGGCGCGTACATCCGGGGTTGCCGGTCAGCGCCGCGATCGTGCGCGCGTTGTGCCGCTTGGCCGGCGTGTCACCCCGCAGCCGGTCGAGGGCCGGGTCGGGATTGCGCTGATGGGGGGCCGGCGTCACCCGCGGGCCCGCTGGTGGGGCAGGCTCATCACGCCGAAGAGGCGCTGACGCTCGTCGAGCAGCTCCCACCGGGCGACCAGCGCGTCCGGGACCGGCTCGGGCGTGATCTCGGCCAGCGCCGCGCGGGCGGCGTCGGCGAGGGCGCGCGGGTCGTGCACGAGGAAGGCCTCGGCGCCGCCCGGGACGCTCTCGGCCAGCCGGCGGAGCAGGCCCATGGCGGCGGCGCTCGCGCCGGCACGGATCACGATGAACTCGGCGATGCGGATCACCGCGGCCAGGGCGTTGGCGCGCGCGGCGGCGGGCGACACCAGGCGGCGGGCCACCGGCCAGCCCGAGAGGGTGATCAGGCCGCGGGCCGCCGACAGGTCGTGGTGCAGGGCGGGCACCAGCCGGTACGCCGCCAGGGTGTCCGGATCGAAGCGGCGTTCCTCGTCGCGGAGCAGCTCGGCCAGATCCGGCACGGAGACGTCACCGTCGAAAAGGGCGGCGTGCACGTCCACGACCAGGCGGGCCGGGGCCGGGGCGCCGAGCAGCACGAGGGCGTGACGGGCCTGCTCACGCGTCCCGGGCAGCATGCTGAGAGTGCTCATGTGTGGCCTGCTTCACAGATTCGGTCTCTGGGGCGGATCGACCTTAGATCCTCATACACGCCGCGGGCAATGCTCCGAAGGCACACGACGTTTCACCCACGGGAGGCGAAAAAACCCCGCATATCGGACGACGGCCGGGTCGCGCGCTACGTTCGACGGTATGCCGAAGGCCATCTGGAACGACGAGATCATCGCGGAGAGCGACGACACCGTGATCCTCGAGGGCAACACGTACTTCCCGCGCGCCTCCGTGCGCGAGGACGTGCTCCGCCCGTCGGACACGCACACCGTCTGCCTGTGGAAGGGCAAGGCCTCCTACTACTCGCTCGAGTCCGCCGGACACATCAGCGAGGACGCCGTCTGGTACTACCCGGATCCCAAGCCCGACGCAGCCGCCGTCAAGGACCGAGTCGCCTTCTGGAAAGACGTGAAGGTCGAAGCCTGAGCCATGGAGTTTCGGGCTGGGGACGGGAGGCGGGGATCTCCCTCCGCAGCCCGTCAGGCGTGATGTCTGCGGAGGGAGATCCCCGCCTCCCTCCGCGCGAGCTCCGCATGGCCAGGTTGATCACTGGGTGGCCTGCGCGAGCCAGGTGCGCCGCGAGGCCGTAGCGCGACTCCAGCCGCGCTTCAGCCCACTCGGGGGTGGGCTTCCTGGATGGTGGGGACCTGGAGGTACTCCAGGAATTCGCGCTGCTCGGGTGGCTCGAGGGCACCGAAGGCCTCGTAGGCGCAGTCGCGGGCGTGCGGGGTCTCGGCCGCCAGCAGGGAGATGATCGCCGACCAGGCCAGGGAGACCGGGTCGAAGAGCCGCGCCTCGCGGAGCGAGGTCAGCCGGCTGAGCATCGCCACCTTCGTGGCCGCGTCGTCGTCGTGCGGCGCCCGGTCCGAGAGCTCGAAGAGCGCCTTCCCCCGGTACGCGTGCTCCGACTCCACCATCCGCGCCAGCTCGGCGTTGTCCATCTGCTCGACCGGCGGCGCGGGGCCCCGGCGCGGCAGCTGGGGCCGGGCGTCCTCAGCGGGCACGGCTGTCGCGTCCGCTCTCGAAGCCCACACCCGGCGTCTGCTGCGGCAACGTGGGCACGCTGGAGAACGCGGGGAACGGCGGGGCCGGCATCACCGGCGCCTCGGGTCGGGTGTCGGCGCCGGTCTCGGCGTCCGGCTCCTCCGGGTGGTTCTGCACCTGCTCCCCCGTCTTGCCGTCTCGGCCCAGCACAGTTTGTCCTCCGTTGCCGACTTCGTCGTGTTGGCGTCCTATGAGATCACGCCGAGTCCACCGGGGCGACCCCACCCGGTGACACGCCCGGAACTCACCCGACTCGCCTACCGCCGTAATGTGGCGGCAATACATCGAGGGGGACGATAGTTGCTTCAGTGCAACGATCAACTCTCACCGACGGAGGTTGCCCAGAGTGAACGGGGCCGAGGAAACCACGGAGTGGCGCTCCGCGATGATCGACGTGTCCGAGCTGTCACTTGCCGAGCTGGTCGAGGCCGCCCGTGACACCCCGGCCGCGGACACCGCACTGGGCCACTGCCTGCGACGGCTCACCGGCGAGCTCGATCACCCGGGCGAGCCCATCGCGGGTTTCAACTCCGCGCTGTGAGACCGCACCGACTCACCGACGCCGCCCTGACCGAGCTGGGAGCCGGCCGGCCGAGCCCCGAGACCCTGGCTGAGCTGCGACGCTCCCAGCTGAGCCGGCACCTGCTGCTGCTCCGGGAGATCGCGGCGATCACCGGCCCCGGGCCCTTCCGCGCGCTGACCGAGGCGGAACGCGCCGACCCCGCCGCGACACGCCGATGGATCGCCCGGCCGTTGGTGGGCGTGTGGGCGACCCGCTGCCTGACCGCCCTGCGCGGCGGCGCGAGCCCCGAGGACGTCGGCTTGGACTACCTGGCGCAGCCCACCGACCACGAGCAGACCGTACTTCGGGCGGAGCACGACGGGCTGGCGGTGGCCGTACCGCTGGAGGACAAGGACCCCCTGCGGGCCGGACTCGGCCTGCCGCCCGCACCCCCGCTCGGCGCCGCCGCGACACGCCGGTGGCAGGAGGCCTTCACCGAGGCGTGGCGGCTGCTCGTGACCCTCGCCCGGCCGGACGCCGAGGCGCTCACCGGCATCCTGACCTGCATCGTGCCGGTGCTGCCCGACCCGGCCGCGCGGGGCATCAGCGCGACCTCGGCCGACGCGTTCGGGGCGGTGGCGATCTCCGAGCCCGCCGACGCCGACGCGCTGGCCGCCGGGCTGCTCCACGAGACGCAGCACAGCCTGCTGAACGCGGTGCTCTACCTCTTCGACATGCTGGAACACCCGGCCGAGCGCGGCTGGTCACCCTGGCGGGACGACCCCCGCCCGGCGTCGGGCATCCTCCACGGCGCGTACGCCTACCTCACCGTCACCCGCTTCCGCCGGGCCCAGCTGCGGTGGGGCGGCGATCCGCTCGCGGCGTTCGAGTTCGCGCGGTGGCGCTCGGCCGTCGCCGTGGCCGCCGCAGGTCTGCACGATCTCACCCCCGCCGGTGCCCGCTTTGTCGGCGCGCTGCTCGACGAGGTGCGCCCGTGGCTGGACGAGCCCGTCGACCCGGCCATCCGGCGGCTCGCCGAGGGCGCCAACACCGATCACCTGCTGCGCTGGCAGCTGCGCAACCGGACGGTCGCCCCGGCGGACGCGGCGGCGCTGGCCGAGGCGTGGCGGTCCGGGGCGCAGCCGCCGCCGGTGAGGTCCCGGCTGGTTCCGGCGCCCCGGCGCGCCCTCGAGGCGAGCGCCCGGCTGGACCTCGCACATCGGCTGCTGCGCCATGAGACGGTGGACGGGGCGAGCGGCGACGGCGCGTACGTGCTGGGCGACGAGCGGGCGGCGCTCCGGGCGTACCGGGAAATGGCCGATTTTTGCGGTCTGGCCCTGGTCACCGGTCTGACCGCGGCGCCCGAGCTCGCCGCCGCGACGCACACCGCCCTCGCCGGTGAGGCCGACCCACTGGAGCTGCTTCGCTGGCTCGCCTGACCGGCCCGCACCGCCACAGAGCCGAAGAACAAGACCAGCTCAAGAAGGGGCACGCCCGGCCGGAGAAGGCTCAGGTCCCCCGGGGCCGGACCGATGATGCCGCCCGTGGGAGGTGGAGTCATGGGCCGGAGCGCCAAGGTCATGAACGCGATCCGTCGCGGGGTCGACGACGTTCTGATCTTCACGTCCCTGTTGCTGCTCGCCTGGCCGGCGATGTTCGACGAGGATCCGGGCCACCGCCAGGTGTTCCTCGGCGGCGCGACCGTCGTGCTGCTCGGCATCGGCGTCATCGTGCTCGGTCAGCGCTGGCCGCTGGCCCGGTACGCGCCGGTCGCCGCGGCCGTGGTGATGGCCGGCTACTGGCTGGGCAGCACCGGTGTGATCAGCCGGCAGCTGACCGCGCTCACCGTGGCCATCGCCGCGATCGTGCTGGTCCGCCAGTTCCTCGGCTCGCGCACCAACGAGCACCTGGTCCGTGATCTGACCCGGCAGCGGGCCCAGCTCGCCCGGCAGGCCTTCCGCGACCCGCTGACCGAGGTCGGCAACCGCAAGCTCTTCCTCGACCACGCGACCGACGCCCTCGCGGACGCCGACGACACGATGACCGCCGTGATCCTGTTCGACCTGGACGGGTTCAAGGAGATCAACGACACGTACGGGCACGCGGTCGGCGACGAGCTGCTGCGCACCGCCGCCACCCGGATGAGCGCCGCCGTGCGCGCCAACGACACCGTGTCCCGCCTCGGCGGCGACGAGTTCACCGTGCTGCTGCCCCGGCTGGCCGACGACCAGATCGCCGACACCGTGGCGAACCGGATCCTGCGCGACCTGACCCAGCCGCTGACCGTCGGCGACATCGTGCTGACCATCCCGGCCAGCGCCGGCATCGCGATCACCCGGGGCAGCGACATGCTCCTCGACGACCTGCTGCGCGAGGCCGACCAGGCGCTCTACCAGGCCAAGGCCGAGGGCAAGGGGGTCGCCCGGCGCTTCGACCCGGCCAAGTTCGCCGAGGCCGAGGCCCGCCGGCGCGACGAGGCGGACCTGCGCCGGGCCCTCGACGAGCACGAGTTCGAGGTCCACTACCAGCCGATCGTCCACCTCAACGGCGAGCGTACGGTCGGCGTCGAGGCCCTGGTCCGCTGGCGGCACCCGGAGCGCGGGCTGCTCCCCCCGGCCGCCTTCCTGGACCTCGCCGAGTCGATGGGCCTGCTGTCCCGCCTCGGCGGCTGGGTGCTCGAGGAGGCATGCCGGCAGGCCGCGATCTGGCAGCGCCAGGAGCCCGGCTTCGAACTCAACGTCAACCTCTCGGCCAGCCAGCTCGGCAACCCGAACCTGGTCGAGGAGGTCCGGGGCGTGCTCCAGCGCACGGGCCTGCCCCCGGAGCTGCTGGTGCTGGAGCTGACCGAGTCGGTCGCCCTGGTGGACACGATCGAGTCGGCGCGCATCCTCGGCGCCCTCAAGACCCTCGGCGTCCGCATCGCGCTGGACGACTTCGGCACCGGCTTCTCGTCGCTGAGTCACCTCGGCGCGCTGCCGGTGGACGTGGTCAAGATCGACAAGTCTTTCGTGCAGGCCATGCAGGAGAACGCGGGCGCCTCGGTGGCCGAGGCCGTGCTGCAGATCGCCCGGACGTTCAACCTCGCCCCGGTCGCCGAGGGCGTGGAGGACGCGTCGACGGCGTCGCGGCTGCGCGAGCTGGACTGCGCGCAAGCCCAGGGCTACCACTTCGCGAAGCCCATGCCGGCCGGCGAGCTGACCGAGCTTCTGACTCGCCAGTCCGCTTTGTCCAGCTAAAAGCTGACTTACTCCAAGGTGCCTTCTTCCCCGGCGAACGCGGCTCTTCTACGGTTGAAGCGACAACTAACGAAGGGGAACAGATGACTCGCCTCACCGTCCTGGGCGGCACCGGCTACACCGGCTCCGCGATCGTCCGCGAGGCCGTGGCGCGCGGCCACGAGGTCACCTCCTACAGCCGGCACGCGCCGGCGGAGCCCGTGCCCGGCGTCACGTACGTGCAGGGCTCGGTTCTCGACGCGGACGTCCGGCGGCAGATCGTCGCCGGCGCCGACGTGATCGTCTCGGCCCTGGCCCCGCGCGGCGACATGGCCGGCACCCAGGTCGAGATCCTGAGCGACCTCGCGCGGCAGGCGAAGGGCACCCGGATCGGCGTCGTGGGCGGTTTCGGCTCGCTGCGCCCGGAGCCCGGCGCGCCGCGTTTCGTCGACACCGACGCGCTGCCGGAGGAGTACAAGCCCGAGAGCCGCGAGATGCTGGAGGTCAAGGAAGCACTGGCCGCCGGCGACGCGGACTGGTTCTACGTGAGCCCGGCCGCCGCCTACGGCTCGTACGCCCCGGGCGAGGCGACCGGCAGCTACCGGACCAGCGGTGAGATCGCGCTCTTCGACGCCGACGGCAAGTCGGAGCTGTCCGGCGCCGACTTCGCCAAGGCGATCGTCGACGAGATCGAGAAGCCGCAGTACCAGCGCGCGCACTGGTCCGTGGCCTACTAGGGACTCACAGCGGCGGCAGCTCGATCTCCGTCTCCAGGCGGAGCCCGGCTGCCGCCCGCGCCCGCACGGGATGATCGTCCCCGTACGCCTTCTGCAGCCCCTCGACAGCACTCTCCACCGCCGCCGTGTCGCCGGAGTCCAGCGCCACGTTGAAGGCGCACGCCAGCGTGTCGGGGTGGTCGGCGCCGCGCAACCGGCGGGACCGGGTCAGCGTGTCCTGGGCGACCTCCCGGGCCTGCTGCGCCTCGCCCAGCGCCACCAGGTCCGCGGCGAGGCCGTTGGCGCAGCTCAGCGTGAACGGATGGTCGGGGCCCACGCTGCGGCGGAGGCCACCGAGCGCTTCGGTGTCGATCGTGCGGGCCTCGGCGTACCGTCCGGTGGCGCGCGCGACCCCCGCCAGGTCGGCGGCGGCCGCCAGGGTGAACGGGTGCTCGTCGCCGAGCACGGCGTGATAGCGGCCCACCGCGCGCTCCAGCAGCTGGTGCGCCTCGTCGAGGTCGCCGTCCTCGCGGACGCAGTTGGCCAGCGACACCACCGCGGCGAGGGTCTCCACGCTCAGGTCGCCGAACTTCTGCCGGTAGAGCGCGACGTTCTCGGTCGCCCGCCGGCGGGCGTCGGGCCGGCCCGCGCGCCGCGCCGCCATCGCCGCGAACCGTCCGGCCCACAGCGCCATCGGGTGGTCGGGGCCCAGCGCCTCGAAGTGCCCGGTCTCCGCCAGCACCGCCGCCGCGCCCGCGTAGTCGCCCAGCCCGTAGAGGTCGAAGGCCAGCTCGGCGCGGGACGACAGCGTCTCCGGGTGCCCGTCGACGAAGATGATCTGCCGGTGCCGCAGCACCTGCTCGTCGAGCGCCCGGGCGCCCCGGAAGTCGCCGAGCAGCCGCAGGTCCGCCGCCAGGTTGTTGGCGCAGCGCAGAGCGGTCGGGAAGCCCTCGCCGAACAGCCGGCGATAGCGCACCAGATTGTCCGCGTCGAGCTGCCGGGCCTGCTCGAAGTGCCCCTGCATGCGCAGGTCGCCGCCCACGCTGTTCGCGGTGGCGAGCGTCGTCTCGTCGTCGACTCCGAGCACCTCACGCTGGGAGCGCAGGGTGCGGGCGTTCAGAACCCGGGCATCCTCGGTCCGCCCGACCGCCCGCAACGCGTTCGCCAGGTGGAACGACACCAGCAGCGTCTGCTCGTCGGTCTCGCCCAGGCTGTCCGTCCACCGGGCGACGGCCTGCGCGGCAAGGTCCCGGCTCGAGTCGTAGTCGCCGCGCGCGTAGAGGACGCGGATGCAGTTGATGACCAGCTGGCGGATCTCCTCGTTGTCCCCGCCGAGCGCGTCGGAGTGCACGAGGTGCGGCACGATGTCGGCGTACCGTGACCAGTGCGCCGGGTTGTCCGGGTCACCCGGGTCGGCCGCCGCCAGCATCGCCCGCACGGTACGCAGCAGCGCCGCGTGCCGCTCCGAGCTGAGCTGCTGCCCGAGCATGCCCCGGACCAGCGGGTGCACGACGAGGCTGGCCCCGGACGGGTCGAGCTCGGCCAGCCCGTACCGGCCGATGAGCCGGATCGCCGCCTTGAGCCGCCGCTCGATGCGCAACGTCGGCGCCAGCTCCGCCGAGGCCAGCCCGCGCGCCGCCCAGAGCAGCTCCCACGACACGGGCGCGCTGGCCAGGAACGCCGTCAGGCGCAGCAGCTCGTACGCGGCCGGGCCCGCCTCGGCCAGCGCGTCGGCGGCCAGCCCGTAGCCGACCCGGATCGGGGTCGGATACGCCAGCTCGGCGGCTCGGAGGTCGTAGCGGCGCAGGTACTCGGGCACGGACCAGCCGGTCGCCGACCGTACGGCCGCGGCCTGGTCCAGCGCCATCGGCACGTCACCCAGCCGCTCGGCGAGCCGCTCGGCGTCCGCCACGGACAGCTCGGGCGCGCGGCGGCGGAGCAGGTCCACGCTGTCCGTACGGTCGAACACCGCGACCGGCACCGCCTGCGCGACCTCCGACGTCCACCGCGGGTTGCGCGAGGTGACCAGCACGTGCCCGGCGCCGCTGGGCAGATAGGGCTTGATGTCCTCGGGCCGGTTCGCGTTCTCGAAGACCACGAGCCAGTTCCGGTACGGCTCCCCGCGGCTCAACGCGTCGCGGACCGCGCCCAGCGTCCGGTTGATGTCGCGCGCCTCGGGCAGCCCCAGCTCCTGGGCGAGCCCGACGAGCGCCGCGCGCATGCCGGTCGTCTGCTCGGCGGGAATCCACCACACCAGGTCGTACGTGTCCGCGTAGCGATAGGCGTACTCGACGGCGAGCTGGGTCCGGCCGGTGCCGCCCAGCTGGTGGTCGTCGGAGGGCAGCAGGACCACCGGCCCGTTGCCGAGCAGCCCCCGGACCCGCGCGAGAACATCCTCGCGCCCGACGAAACGCGGATTGCGCGGCGGCAGCCCACCCCGGATCGGCACGCCGCCCCTCCCAGCTGAAGTGTCGGTGCTTTCCGATTACCGTACGTGGAACCATCGCCACAGCGGAAGATTGCGGTTTTTCCGGACTGCCGCGCGAGGCGGCTTTTCGAAACGTGCGCGCGAGGGCAATGTGCAGTGGATCGCTTGGCTTAAGGTTCGCTCCAAGCTCTCTTGCTCCTGGAACGCTCCAAGCTTCCTTGCTCCTGGAAGGCGCCCCCGGTGACCGAAGAACCCGTGACGAGCCTGGACCGCACCACCGGCGACGCGGTCACCGTGACCCTGCGCGGCGAGGTGGACGTGCTCAACGTGGACCAGGTGCGGGTCGCGCTGGTCGAGGCGCTGGCGACCCGGCCCCGGTCGGTGACGGTCGATCTGGCCGAGCTGTCCTTCATCGACAGCACCGGGCTGGGCGCGATCATCTTCGGCTTCCAGCGGGCGCGTGACGAGGGCGTCGACTTCCAGCTGCGCCGGCCGACCCGCGGGGTCCGGCAGATTCTGGTGCTGAGCGGCCTGCTCGAGGTCGTGGCGATCCAGGACTGAGCAGGCCGCTGCCCGGGGGCGTCAGCCCGCGAAGGTGTAGACCCGGGCCGGGACGGCGACCGAGGACCGGAACGAGTTGTTGACCGTGGCGGCTTCCGTGGCGTTCGGGTTGGGGTTGGTGCAGGAGACCGGCGCGCTGCTGCCGGACATCAGATCGGCACAGAGCCCGGTACGCCGATCGGGCAGCCCGAGAATGTGCCCGAACTCGTGCGCGGCGATGCGCGGCTGGTAGTACCCGTCGTTGACCGCCTCGCGACCCATGTACCAGTAGCCGTTGCCGAGCGAGGACGTGTAGGTGCGCGGCCAGCCGTTGTCGGCGTACACCCGGATGTTGGGGGTGCGGCCCGAGGGCACGGGCTCGAGGCGCACGTTGGTGACCCGGCTGTTCCAGATCTGAGCGCCCTGGTTCACCACCGCCACGAACTCCTGGGCCTGGCTGGCGTCGTAGTAGAGCACCCGGGGCGCCGCGGCGGCGGGTCCCGCGGTGGCGACCTGCAGCCCGGCCATCGCCAGCACCGCGACGAGCGCCGCTGACAGTCTCCGCAGAAGCATCGGACCTCCTCTGAGTGGGGCTTTCCACGCTAACCATTCAGAGAAGATCATCGATGCGGTTGCCCATACCGCTTTGCGCATCACGGCCACACGATGCCGCCGCATCCGGAGCCCGGCCTTGGCCCACCGGACACCGGGGGCTACAGTCTGCGCCGTAGTCACGAAGCAACTAGTTGCAGGACACCCGCAACCATCAAGCACCAGACATAGCAGTGCCCCGAGCGGCATGCGAAGCAGAGGCGGACTCGGGGCTTACGCCATAGAAGCTAGCACGCACTCCGCACGTCATCAAGGAGCAAAGCAGTGGACATCCCGTTCTCGCATTGGATGTACCGGACTTTCTCGGTGCCCCGGCTCCAGGCCTACGCCCGGGCAACGCAGTCGGACGTCGCCCGGGCCGAACGCCTGTACTGGTGGAACGTCGAGGTCTACGGCGCCTTCTACGGACCGCTGCACTGCCTGGAGCTTGCTCTCCGGAACTCCCTGCACGACGTGCTCCGGACAAGTTACGGCCGCGCCGACTGGTGGACTTCCGCCCCCCTCCAGGCCGAGGGTCTACGCCGGGTCGAGGAGACCAGACGGAAGCGCGAACGACGTGGCCGCCGCCCCGCCCTTCCTGACGACATCGTCTCCGACCTGTCGTTCGGGTTCTGGACGTCCCTGGTGAGCAACAGCCCGTCCTCACAGTACGACAGGCTGCTCTGGGTTCCCCACCTGCACGCGGCGTTCCCGCACTATCGCGGGCGGCGCAGGGATCTCCACCATCACCTGGAGGCGATGCGGCTGCTGCGCAACCGGATCTCTCATCACGAGCCCATCCACCACCGCGATCTGGCGGCGGATCATCGCCGGATCTATCAGCTTGTCGGCTTCATCGACCCGACAGCGGCCGAGAAGGCCAGAGCGATGGACCGGGTGCCCGAGGTCCTCCTGCGCCGCGAGGCGACCTGCGACGGCATGCAACCGCCAAGGTTCTGACGCCACGACGGCACCTCAGGACGCGGGCGCCGCCGGGGAAGCAGCGGCCGGAAAGGCGAGGCCGATGCCCGGGCCGGCCGGACCTGCCGCCGACGTGCGACGCCCGGCCAGCAGCATCAGGGACAGCAGCGAGGCGAGCAGCGCGAGCCCTCCCGCCGCGTACCAGGCGGTGTCGTAGTCGCCGAGCCGGTCCCGCACCAGGCCGGCGGCGGAGGCAGCAGCCGCGGCCCCGAGCTGATGAGAGGCGAAGACCCAGCCGAAGACCACCGCGCCGCGGTTTCCGAAGTACTCGCGGCACAGGGCGACCGTCGGCGGCACGGTGGCGACCCAGTCGAGGCCGTAGAAGAGGATGAAGATGACCATGCTCGGGTGGGCCGTGGCCGCGAAGAGGGACGGCAGGACCAGCAGCGACAGGCCGCGCAGGCCGTAGTAGGCGCCCAGCAGGAGCCGGCTGTCGACCCGGTCGGTGAGCCAGCCGGAGGCGATGGTGCCGGCGATGTCGAAAAGGCCGACCAGTGCCAGCAGGCTCGCCGCCGTGGTGGAGGGCATGCCGTGGTCGTGGGCGGCCGGGATGAAGTGGGTGCCGACCAGGCCGTTCGTGGTCGCGCCGCAGATGGCGAAGCCGCCGGCGAGGAGCCAGAACGCACGGGTCCGCGCGGCGTCGCGCAGGGAGCGCAGCGCGGTGCGGGCGGCACCGCCCGGGTTGACCGGCGCGGGCGGCGGCTCTTCGACAGCGCCGTAGGGCAGGGCGTTCAGCTCGGCCGGCCGGTCCCGCAGGCGCCACCACACCAGGGGTACGACCAGCAGGGCGGCCCCGGCCACCACGAGCGCCGCCGTCCGCCAGCCCGACGAGTCGGCGAGCCGGGCAAGGACGGGCAGGAAGATGAGCTGGCCGGTGGCGCCGCCCGCGGTCAACACGCCGGTCACGAGGCCCCGGCGCGCGACGAACCAGCGGCCGGTCACGATCGCCACGAAGCCGAGGGCCATCGAGCCCGTGCCCAGGCCGACCAGCACGCCCCAGCAGAGGATCAGCTGCCAGCTGTGACCCATGAAGACGGTCAGGCCGCTGCCCGCCGCCACGAGGACGAGCGCCGCGGCGACCACCCGGCGCATGCCGAGCTTCTCCATCAGCGCCGCGGCGAAGGGGGCGGTGAGGCCGTAGAGGAGGAGGTTGACGGAGACGGCGGCCGAGATGGTGCCGAGCGACCAGCCGAACTCGTCGTGCAGCGGCTGGAGCAGCACGGACGGCGTGGCGCGGAAGCCGGCGGCGCCGATGAGGGCGATGAAGGCCACGGCGGCGACGAGCCAGGCCGGGTGCAAACGGCGTGAGGTCACGGACTGATTCTGCAGACGCTTGGTCCGTACGGGCGAGTGGCCGGGAGGCCCTGATGCGCAAGAATCGGGCCATGACGCATGCCGTGACCGTGCTCGCCCTGGACGCCGTCGTCGGGTTCGACCTCACCGTCCCGCCGCAGGTCCTCGGCTCGGCCCGGGCGGCCGACGGCACTCCGTTCTACGAGGTGACGACCGCCGGCATGGGCGGCCCGGTGCGACCGTCGCGCGGCGGCTTCACCATCACGCCGGATCACGGCCTCGAAGCGCTCGCCACGGCGGACACCGTCGTCGTGGCCGGTGTGAACGGCAATCGCACCCTGATCGACGGCACCCTCGATCCCGCTGTGGGCGAGGCGCTGCGCGCGGCGCACGACCGGGGCGCGCGCATCCTCTCGATCTGCACCGGGGCCTCCGTACTCGCCGCGGCTGGCCTGCTCGACGACCGGCCGGCGGCGAGCCACTGGGGTTGGGCCCGGCGGCTGCGCAAGCTCTATCCGCAGGTGCAGTGGGACTTCGACGTGTTGTTCGTCGACGGTGGCGACATTCTCACGAGCGCCGGCGTCGGCGCCGGGATCGACCTGTGCCTGCACGTCGTGCGGACGGACCACGGCAGCGCCGTCGCCAACACCGCCGCCCGCCGGTGCGTGGTGCCGCCGTTCCGCGACGGGGGCCAGGCGCAGTACATCGAGCGTCCGATCCCGGCCGCCCGCGCCGACGGGACGAGCGCGACCCGGGCGTGGGCCCTCGACCGGCTCGCCGAGCCCGTGAGCCTGAAGGAGATGGCCGGGCACGCGAACATGAGCGTGCGCACCTTCACCCGCCGTTTCCGGGACGAGACCGGCCTGAGCCCGCTCAAGTGGCTCCTCCGGCAGCGGGTCGACCACGCCCGGCTGCTGCTCGAGTCGACCGACCTGGGCGTGGACGTGGTCGCCCGGCGCGCCGGGCTGGGCAGCGCGACCGCCCTCCGGCAGCACTTCCAGCAGTCGGTCGGCGTCGCCCCGGCCGCCTACCGCCGTACCTTCCGCCACGGCTGACAGGGCTCAGATCCGCACGAAAGCGACCGATGGGACAGGCGTACCCCCGGATGCCGCTTCGTGAGGATGTCATGGACCAGAGTTTCCGGCCGCTGCTCGACGCCCTGAAGCAGATCGGCGTCGACCCCGTGGCGGTGGACGCCGCCGCCGAGGAGGCGCAGCGCAGCGGCCGGTCGGTCCGGGCAGTCCTGATCAACGACAACGTCGTGACCGAGGAGCAGCTGACCTCGGCCGCCGCGGCCGCCGCCGGCACCACCACCCTCGACCTGGGCAGCTTCACCCCGGACCCGGCCGCGCTCAAGCGCATCCCGCTGCCCGTGGTGCTGCGGCACCGCGTGCTCGGCCTGGCGATCCAGGACGGCGAGCTGATCGTCGGCGTCACCGACCCCGGCGACGTCGTGGCACTCGACGACGTCCGGGCGTCCACGGGGATGTCCGTACGCCCGGTGGTCGTGGCCCGCAGCGAGGTCCGCCGGATCATCGAGCGGCTGCAGCGCGAGGACAGCGACCTGGCCGACATGGCCGAGGCGGCGGCCGACGAGACGTCCGCGATGGCCGCGCAGGCCACCACGGCCGACGACGCGCCGATCGTGCGCTACGTCAACAACCTCATCGAGCAGGCCGTCCAGAACCGCGCCTCCGACCTGCACCTCGAGCCGACCGAGGACGACATGCGGGTGCGCTACCGCATCGACGGCGTCATGCACGAGCTGGACACCGTGCCCAAGGGCGTCATGCCGGCGCTCATCTCGCGTCTGAAGATCATGTCGGGCGTCGACATCACCGAGCGGCGCATCCCGCAGAACGGGCGCATCACGGCGCTCATCCGGGACCGGACGGTCGACCTGCGTACGGCCACGCTGCCCACGGTGTGGGGCGAGAAGATCGTCCTGCGCGTCCTGGACACCGGCGGCATCGACCTGGACATGACCAAGCTCGGCTTCACCGCCCACAACCTGGCCCGCTTCTCCGAGTCGTTCACCAAACCCCACGGCATGGTCCTGGTCACCGGTCCCACCGGCTCCGGAAAATCCACCACGCTGTACGCGACCCTGGGCCGGATCAGCAAGCCGGAGATCAACGTGATCACCGTGGAGGACCCGGTCGAGTACCGGCTGCGGGGCGTCAACCAGGTGCAGGTCAACGCGAAGGCCGGCCTGACGTTCGCCGCCGTGCTCCCGGCGATCCTGCGCTCCGACCCGGACGTCGTGCTCATCGGCGAGATCCGGGACGGCAACACCGCCCAGATCGCGGTCGAGGCGTCGCTGACCGGTCACCTGGTGCTTTCCACACTGCACACCAACGACGCGCCCGGCGCGGTCACCCGGCTCACCGAGATGGGCATCGAGCCGTTCCTCGTCGGCTCGTCGCTGGACTGCGTCCTGGCCCAGCGGCTGTCGCGGCGCCTCTGCGACTGGTGCAAGGAGGCGTACACGCCGACGGCCGAGGAACTCGAGGGGGCCCGGTGGCCCTACGAGGATCTGGCCGTGCCGGAAGCCCTCTATCGCCCGGTCGGCTGTCGCAACTGCGCCAACACCGGCTATCGGGGCCGGCTCGCGCTGCACGAGGTGATGCCGATCTCGCCCGAGATCGAGTCGCTGACCATCCGCCGGGCCGCCGCGGGCGAGATCCGCGAGGTCGCCCTCGCCCAGGGCATGTACGAGCTCCGCGCCGACGGCCTGGCCAAGGCGGCCGGGGGCCTGACCTCGGTGCGCGAGGTCATGCGCGTCGCCATCTGAGCGACTCCGAATCGTAGCAAACGCGGAGAAAACCTCGCACAAGTCTGCGGGAACAGGTCCTAAACCGGCCACCGGCAATGCCGAATGAGGGTGGCGTCAGAGAAGTCTCGAGATTGACGGTGCCGCGGATGTACACGCTGGAACAGGAAGTGCCGCAGCAGGCCGCACCCGCCGGCCCGCCCGCGGGTGACCTGGCCGTCCTCGACCAGATGCTCGTCATGATGGTCGAGTCGCGGGGCTCCGACCTGCACCTGACGGTCGGCTCGCCGCCGATGATCCGGGTCGACGGCGGCCTGCGCCCGCTGCCCGGCTACGGCGCGCTCAACTCGGCCGACACCGCCCTGCTGGCCCGGGCGGCCGTCTCCCCCGCCCAGTGGGAGACGTTCCGCAAGGAGCAGGAGCTCGACTTCGCGCACAGCATCGCCGGCGTCTCCCGCTTCCGCGGCAACCTCTATGTGCAGCGCAACTCGTGCGGCGCGGTCTTCCGGGCCATCCCGCACAAGATCAAGCCGCTGGACGAGCTGGGCATGCCCGACTCGGTCGCCCGCTTCGCCCACCTGCCGCGCGGCCTGGTCCTGGTGACCGGCCCGACCGGCTCGGGCAAGACCACGACGCTGGCCTCGGTGCTCGATCTGGCCAACCGCAGCCGGGCCGACCACATCATCACCATCGAGGACCCGATCGAGTTTCTGCACCCGCACAAGCGCAGCGTGGTCAACCAGCGCGAGGTCGGCGCCGACACCGAGACCTTCGCCGCCGCCCTCAAGCACGCGCTGCGGCAGGACCCCGACATCATCCTGGTCGGCGAGCTGCGCGACCTGGAGACCACCGCCACGGCGCTGACCGCGGCCGAGACCGGCCATCTGGTGCTGGCGACCCTGCACACGCAGAGCGCCACGCAGACCATCGACCGCGTCATCGACATCTTCCCGCCGCACCAGCAGCTGCAGATCCGCGCCCAGCTGGCGGCCTCGCTGCAGGGCGTGGTCACCCAGGCGCTCGCGCCGCGCGCCGACGGCAAGGGCCGCGCGGTGGTCTGCGAGATCCTGACCGCCACGCCGGCCATCCGCAGCCTCATCCGCGAGGGCAAGTCGCACCAGATCCCGTCGTTCATGCAGGCCGGCGGGAACGAGGGCATGCTCGCCTTCGACCAGCACCTGGCCGACCGGGTGCGCGAGGGCATCGTGACGATGCAGGCCGCGCTGGAGATCTGCCACTCCGCGGACGAGCTCAAACGCCTGATCGGACGGGTGTGACATGCCGGCCACCAAGACTTTCCAGTACGAGGGCATCGACTCCACCGGCCGCAAGATCAAGGGCACGGTGGAGGCGGCGAACGAGACCGCGGCGTCGCACCTGCTGCGCCAGCGGGGCGAGACGCCGCTCGAGCTGATGGAGGCCGGCCAGGGCCTCAACCGCGAGATCTCGATCCCGGGGTTCGGCAACAAGGTCAAGCTCAAGGATCTGGCCGTCTTCGCGCGGCAGTTCGCGACGATGACCGCCTCGGGCATGTCGCTGCTGCGCTCGCTGGCGATCCTCGAGGAGCAGACCGGCGCGCCGCCGTTGAAGAAGGCGCTGGGCGAGGTCCGTACGGATGTCGCGGGTGGTGTCTCGCTCTCGTCCTCGCTGGCCAAGCACGACAAGGTCTTCCCGCGCCTCTTCGTCGCCATGGTCCGGGCGGGCGAGGCCGGCGGTATGATCGACCGCGCCCTGGAGCAGGTCGCGGACAGCCTGGAGAAGGACACCGCGCTCCGCGGCAAGATCAAGAGTGCGCTGACCTATCCGATCATCGTGCTCGGCTTCACGTTCGTGCTGATCGCGGCCGTGCTGATCTTCATCGTCCCGATCTTCGAGGACATGTTCAAGAACCTCGGCGGGCAGCTGCCGGCGATCACCCAGTTCCTGGTCGACACCAGCCACAACATGGGGTGGATCGGCCCGCTGGTCATCGGGGCCGGCATCGCGATCGCCTCGGTGCACAAGCGCCAGCTGCGGGCCAGCGACGAGTACAGGCTCTTCGTCGACCGCACCAAGCTCAGGATGCCGGTCTTCGGCTCGCTCTTCAGCAAGCTGGCGATGTCCCGCTTCTCGCGCAACCTCGGCCTGCTGCTCAACGTCGGCGTGCCCGTGATGCAGGCGCTCGCCGTCGTCGGCGAGACGACCGGCAACGAGGTCATCAACATGGCCATGAAGGACGTGCAGTCCGCCGTACGCGACGGGCAGCCCATGTCCTCGGCCATGCGGCACCACAAGATCTTCCCCGAGATGGTCACGCAGATGATCGAAGTGGGCGAAGAAAGCGGTCAAATCAGTCAGATGCTCGACAAGGTTGCCGATTTCTATGACAGGGAAGTCGACAGCGCCGCCGAGTCCCTCACCGCCTCGATCGAACCGATCATGGTGCTCGTCATGGGTGCCGTGGTCGGCGGGATGGTGATCTGCCTGTACCTGCCGATGTTCACGATCTACCAGAACATCCAGAGCAACTGATGCCGGCTCTGGAGCAGCACCGCACGCGACCGGTCTCCGGTCAACGTCACACCCATCCCCGTCCCCGTATCACCCTGACGCCCACGGAGGCACCCCCAATGCAGGACATCATCGCCCGGATGCGCACGAAGAAGGACGACGAGGGCTTCACCCTCATCGAGCTCCTGGTGGTCGTGGTCATCATCGGCGTGCTGGTCGCCATCGCTGTTCCGGTCTACCTGAACTACCGGCAGGGTGCCGCCGACAAGTCGGCCCAGTCCGACGTGCGCGGCGCCATCAGCACCATCGAGCAGTACTACACCGACAACGGCAACGTCTACCCGACGACGCCCACCGGCAAGCAGGTCTGGTCGGCCACCAAGCAGTCCTTCAACCTCGGGACCGCCACCGGCACGACCGGCCTGGTCACGCTCTCGGACAAGACCACCATGACGTACGTCGGCACGGACAAGTCGTACCTGGTCTGCGCGACCAACGGCGGCGGCAGCGGCAAGGTCTACGTCTACGACAGCACCAAGGGCGGCTCGGTCTCCGCTCCGACCCCCGCCGTCAGCATCGACACCTGCAAGTAAGCAGCACCAGGCTCCGGGCGGTGTGCCCCGACACACCGCCCGGAGCGCTCCCCACTCCGAAGGAGACCGACATGCCGCAGCCGCTCCTGCTCGGCATCGTCGGCATGCTCGGCCTCGCGGTGGGCTCGTTCCTCAACGTGGTGATCCACCGGGTGCCCCGGGGCGAGTCCCTGGTCCGGCCCGGCTCGCACTGCCCCGCCTGCGGGCACGAGATCCGGCCCCGGCACAACATCCCGGTCGCCGGCTGGCTGCTGCTGCGGGGCCGGTGCGCGGACTGCGAGGCGCCGATCAGCGCCCGCTACCCGCTCGTCGAAGCGGGCACCGCGGCGCTCTTCCTGGCGGTGACGGCGAAGTTCGGCTGGTCGTGGGAGCTGCCCGCGTTCCTCTACCTGGCCGCGATCGCTGTCGCCCTCACCATGATCGACCTCGACGTCTTCCGGCTGCCCGACCAGATCGTGCTGCCGTCCTACAGCGTCGCGCTGTTCCTGCTGCTCCCGCCCATGATCTTTGACGGACAGTGGACGGCCGGCACGCGGGCGCTGATCGCCGCGGCCCTGGTGTGGGGGTTCTTCCTCTTCCTGCGCCTCTTCAAGATGGGCTGGGGCGACATCAAGCTCGCGCCGCTGCTCGCGCTGTATCTCGGCTGGCTGGGCTGGAGCTGGGTGCTGGTCGGCCTGTTCGCGGGCTTCGTCATCGGCGGGTTCGCCGGGAGCGCCCTCATGGCGGCCGGGCGCGCGACCCGCAAGTCCAAGATCCCGTACGGGCCCTTCCTGCTCGCCGGGGCCTTCCTCGCGATCTTCGCCGGCGCCCCCATCGCCGACTGGTACTCCTCCCTCCTCACGCCCACCGTCTGAAAGGAACTCGATGGCTGGCGTCAATCCGATCGGGCTCGACATCGGCTCGTCGTCGATTCGTGCCGTGGAGGTGCGCAGGGCGAAGGACGAGTTCAACCTGTCCAACTTCGGGCAGATCCCCCTGCCGCCCGGCACCATGCAGGGCGGGGTTCTGACCGACGCGGTCGCGGTGACCTCGGCGCTCAAGCAACTCTGGGCCGCCTGCAAGTTCAACACCAAGCACGTCCTGCTCGGCATGACCAACCCGCAGCTGGTGGTCCGCGAGATGACCGTCTCCAACCTGCCGCAGAAGGAGATGCGCCGCTCCCTGCCGTTCCAGGTCCGCGACATGCTCCCGCTGGCGGTCGAGCGGTCGCTGCTGGACTTCCGGCCGCTGGAGGACCCGGGCACCAGCCCGACCGTGCGCGGCCTGCTCGTCGCCATGCCCAAGGACGCCGTGATGGAGCTGGTTCAGGCCGTCGAGAAGGCCGGGCTGCACGTCGTCAACGTCGACCTCGCGTCGTTCGCCCTGCTGCGCGCGGCGTCCCGGCTCGACGCCCAGGTGGAGGCGCTCGTGGACATCGGCGCCGAGGTGACCAGCGTGGTGGTGCACGCCGACGGCGAGCCGCTCATCGTGCGTACGGTGCCGCGCGGCGGAGCCGAGATCACCGAGAGCATCGCGACCCGGCTGGGCATCCCCGCGCCGGAGGCGGAGGCGCTCAAGTGCCGCTTCGGGCTGCACGGCGACGGCCGGCCGGACACCGCGACCGCGGCGAGCGACGCGATCCGGCCGCTGATCAACGAGCTGCGCAGCTCGTTCACGTACCTGGCCTCGGGTGAGCGGCAGAAGCAGGTCACCCGGGTGGCCCTCTGCGGCGGCAGCGCGCTCATGCCCGGCCTGGCCGAGCACGTCCAGAAGGAGCTCGGCGTCTCGGTGATGTACGCCGACAGCGCCGCGCGCCTGCGGGACACCCGCAAGGCCCGCGAGCGCGGCTTCGACAGCTTCGTGCCGGCGGCCGCCGTGTCGATCGGCCTGACCCTGGGAGCGGCAGCCTGATGGCCACAGCCCTCATGCCGGTCGACCCGGCCTCCACGCCGCAGCGGGTCAACCGGCTGCTCACCATCTCGGCCAGCCTGCTGCCCGAGGAGATCTCGCTGGCCCGCCGGGCGCGGCGCACCCGGGGCTGGGTCATCGTCGTCGTCCTGCTCGTGATGGCCATGCTCGGCGCCTGGTTCTTCCTCGCCAACCAGGACACCCAGGCCGCCGACAAGGAGCTGACCGACGCCACCGGCGAGGTCACCGCCCTGCAGCGCGACCAGCGGGACTACGCCGAGGTCGTGGACGTGCAGAACGACACCCAGGCGCTCGCGAAGCAGCTGCAGGCCGTCATGAAGAACGACCTCGGCTGGGCCCGGCTGCTCGACACGCTCGACGACACGGCCACCGGCGCCGGGCTGACCCTGGACGGGATCAACGGCGCGCTCGACGCCGGCACGGGCTCGGGCACGTCGACCGCCACGACCGGCAGCGCGGCCGCCACGATCGGCACGCTGACCGTCACGGGGAGCGGGCCGGACAAGGAGGCCGTGGCGGCGTACATCGAGGCGCTCGGTAAGCAGACGCTGGTCGCCGACCCGTACCTGACCTCCGTGCTCCAGGAGGACGACCCGGACTCGGACGAGGACAAGGTCACCTTCGGGCTCACCCTCAAGATCACCTCGGCGGCGCTGTGCGGGCGCTTCGGGGACAAGTGCGACTCCGGGGGGAACTGATGGGCGGACGGCACGCGGACCGGCTGTGGATGGCCGCCGGCTTCGTCGTCATCGTGCTGATGTCGGTGGCGGCGTGGTTCCTGCTGATCAGCCCCCAGTACGCGGAGGCGAGCGACCTGCGCGCCCAGACCGACACGTCGCTCTCCCAGGCCACGGTGCTGCGCAAGCGGATCGTCGCGCTCAAGAAGGAGAAGACGAACCTCACCAAGCTCAAGGCGACGCTGCAGACCTACCAGGACGCGCTGCCCGCCGACGCCGGCACCTCGGCGTTCCTCCGGCAGCTCCAGCAGTCCGGCACGGACCTGGGCGTCGTGGTGAGCGGCCTGACCGTCGGCATCCCGGCCAACTCCAAGGAGGCCAGCGGCGTCGTGGCGCTGCCGATCCAGCTGACGGTGACCGGCAAGCCCGCGGCGCTGGGCCAGTTCCTCGAGCAGCTGCAGGGTGGCGGGCAGAAGCGCGCCGTACTGATCGACTCGGCGACCTGGACCGCGGCGCCGGACTCGGACAAGCCCGAGGGCACCAGCATCTCGCTGCAGCTCAAGGCGTTCGTGGCGCCGCCGGTCGCGGCCGGTGCGCCCCAGGTCATTACCGACTGACTGCTCAAGTGGGGCGGGCTGTGTTCGATAAGAGGGGCATGCCCCGGGTCCCTCGTCGGTTCAGCCGGCTCTTCCCACGACCGCTTTCCCCGCGGCCGGGGCTGCTTCGGCTCGGTTCCTCCTCCCGGCCGCCGGCTGCCGGCGACGATGCCGGTTACTCGCTCGTCGAGGTGCTGGTCGCCATCACCATCATCGGCACCGTCATGGCGGCCGCCGCGCCCTTCATGACCCGGTCGCTCTCGCTCAGCGCCCTCCAGCGCACCCGGCAGGCGGCGATCCAGATCGCCGGCGACGGGCTCGAACGCGTCCGGGCGCTGGACCCCTCGTCGCTGCTCACCGGGCGCGGCCAGGCCGAGGTGCAGGCACAGTGGGACGCGGCTCCGGCCGAGGTCACCAAGCTCTTCCCCTTCACCAAGGAAGCCGCCTCGGACCCGATGATGGCGGCGGCCGCTCTCGGAGGCAGCACGGCGCCGCTGCCGACCCAGCCGGTGCCGGTCACCATCAGCAACGTCGCGTACAAGCAGAACTTCTACGTCGGCCGCTGCTACCAGAACAAGGTCACCTCCGCCGCTCCGCTCATCGGGACGTGCGGGACGACCAGCACCGGCCTGCCCTTCTTCTGGGCGGTCGTGTCCGTGACGTGGCAGCAGAACGCGTGCCCCTCCGGCGGCTGCGTCGTCGTGGCCTCCACCCTGGTGAGCACCGGCACCGACCCCGTCTTCGACATCAACACCGCCGCGCCCTCGATCCTCGACCCGGTCGCGCAGAAGAGCTATCTCAACCAGGCCGCGAGCCTGCAGATGTCCGCGACCGGCGGCCGCCTGCCCTTCACGTGGTCCGCGACCGGGTTGCCCGCCGGCCTCACCATCGACCCGTCCAGCGGGCTGATCTCCGGCACGCCGACCGCGGGCGGCACCAGCACGGTCAGCGTCAAGGTCGTGGACCGGGACAAGCGCGCCGACACCTCCACCTTCACGTGGACCGTCGCCGCCCCGCCCACGCTCACCAGCCCCGGCGCCCAGGTCAGCCGGACGGGCACCGCGCTGTCCCTGGCCGTCGCGCAGACGGGTGGCATCGCGCCGTTCAAGTGGACGCAGACCGGGCTGCCCGCGGGTCTGACCATCGACGCGGCGACCGGGGTCATCTCCGGCACGCCCACCACGGCGAACGCGAGCGCGGTCCCGGTCACGGTCAGCGTCACCGACTCGGGCGCCCCGGCGCAGACGGTCACGGTGTCGTTCACGTGGCGGGTGCTCACCCCGGTGACGCTCGCCAGCCCGGGGGCGCAGACGGCCACCAACGGGACCGTGGTCACGTACAACCTGGGGGCGGCCGCCGCCGGCGGGCTCAAGCCGTACTCCTGGGTGGCCACCGGCCTGCCGGACGGCACCACGATCGACGCCGCGACGGGCAACGTCACCGGCCGGATCACGCACGGCACCCGCTACATCACGACGGTGACCGTCACGGACGCCGCCGGCGGCAGCGCGACCATCGACGTCATCGTGAGCGTCACCCAGAACGGCCCCAACGACCTGCGCATCACCGCGCCGACAGGCTCCACCCAGACCTCGGCTTCCGGGAAGGCGGCCTCGCTGACCCCGGCGGCGGCGGGCACCGGCCCGTACACGTGGAGTGCGACCGGGCTGCCGGCCGGCCTGACGATCAACTCGTCGACCGGGGCGATCACCGGCACACCGACGGCGAAGGGGACGTCCAAGGTGACCCTGACAGTGAAGAGCGCCACCACGGTCGCGAACCTGATGTTCCTCTGGACGGTGACGTGATGCTCTTCTTCTCGCGGCGGCCGTGCCCCTCCTCGCCTCGGCCGCGCTCCGACGACGACGGCTTCTCGCTGGCCGAGGTCATGGTCACGATGGGCATCATGTCGGTGCTCATGGTGCTCTTCACCGGCGCGATCCTGCAGGTCTACCGCACGGTCAACGCCACGGAGACGCTGAGCGAGGCGCAGGCCCAGCTCGGGCGCGCTTTCCAGACCTTCGACCGGCAGCTGCGGTACGCGTCCTGGGTCTCGGCGCCCGGCACGTTCGGCGGCGCCACGTACGTGGAATTCGCCGGGCCGCAGCTCACCGACTGCTACCAGCTGCGCCTCGAGCCGGGGCCGGCCGGCAGCACCGACAAGGGCGTGCTGCAGCTGCTCAACTGGACCGCGGGCAGTCCCCCGGCGGCGGGCACCCGGGGCCGGACCATCGCCTCGCAGATCGTCACCACAGGCGTCGACCCCTACTTCGACCGCCAGTCCGTCGGCGCCGCGCCCTACGCCAGCACCGGGGTGGGCCAGGACTTCACTACCGCTTTCCAGCGGCTGCGGATCCGGCTCACGACGCGGAGCGGAGCGGGGACGGCCCAGATCGACACCACGTTCACCGCGCTCAACACGTCGGACCAGACGCCGGCGACCAATGCCTGCAGCGAAGGGAGGCCCTCATGAAACCGCGCACCTTCGATGACGAGGGCTCGATGCCCATGGCGATGCTCGTGGTGCTGGTCGCGATGTCGCTGACTGCTGCGCTCGTACCCATGGTGGTCAATCAGATCGTCGGCACGCGGACGGTCGGGGCGCGGACGGTGGCGCTCGACTCGGCCCAGGCCGGCATCGACGCGGCCGTGGGACAGTTGCGGTCGGCCGTGCAGAAGGTGACCAACCCCGACGGCACCGAATCGATCACCGGCACCGTGGCGAACCTGCCGCCGTGCGAGTTGACCGGCGCCGTGCCGGCAACGTCTCTGCTGGGTCTCGCGTTGTCGACGGCCGACACGCAGACCATCAAGTACCGCGTCAAGCTGCAGTACTTCGGCCTGCCGGAGAACGCGACCGACGACACCCCCGTCGAGCTGCCGTGCCCGCCGACCGACGTGCCCCAGACCGCGGTCATGACGGCGACCGGCGCGAGCGTCCCCGCCGACGATCCGCCCACCGAGGGCTCGTCCGGCACGCGCACGATCCAGGCGACGTATACCTTCAAAATCAACAACGAGAACATCGACGGCGGCGCCATCCAGCTCGCCGCCCCCACCACCGACCCGCTGTGCATCGACGGCGGCGCCGACGCCTCCCCGGCCACGAACGCGCCCGCGAACGTCCAGCTCTGCCCCGAGGGTGGCACGAGCGAGCAGCGCTTCGTCTACACGTCGGACCTCAACGTCATGCTGGTCGGATCGGCCACGAGCCTCGCCCCGACGGGCATGTGCCTGCAGGCCGACTACAGCTCCGGCGCAGCGGTGACCTTCCAGCCGTGCGCCGGGCGTACGCCGAAACAGCAGTGGAGCCTCGACAACAACTCGCGCTTGCAGGCCACGCCCAACGGCACCTCGCTCCCCGGCACCTACTGCCTCAACGCGAAGAACGCCGGCGCCGTGGGCCCCCTCGTCATGGGCGCCTGCAACACCGGCAGCAACAAGTCGGTCTGGCGCATGCAGACCAGCGTCGGCGCCGGCATGGCCTCGGCCGCCACGCACCAGCTGGTCAACTACAAGCAGTTCAGCCGCTGCCTCGACGTCACCAACCACAACCCCGGCTTCAAGTACATGATCGTGTGGTTCTGCAAGCAGGCTCCTGACGGCAATGTCTCGTGGAACCAGCAGTGGAGCCTCCCCACCTCGGCCATTTCCCTGGCCACGGCGGTGCCCGAACGTATCCGCACGTACGGCAGCGGCAACCCCGGCTACTGCCTGCGCAGCCCGGGCAACACCACCTCGTACGTCACCATGTCCGCCTGCGCCGCCACCGGCACGCTGACCGACGCCGCTCTCAAGTGGACGGTCTACGGCGACACGGGCAACTACGCCACCAGTTACCGGATCGTCGACAGCAACGGCCTGTGCCTCACCCCGACGGACCTGACGGTCGCCAACCCCGACACCCACACCGACGGCACCGCCACGGTGAAGGTCGCGGCATGCACGAGCTCCGAGCTCCAGAAGTGGAACGCGCCCGCCAACTTCAACAAGCCGCTCGCCATCACCAACACCCAGGAGAAGTGACGCGGGCCCGTTTCTGTCGTACGTCGTGGCTATCCTCTGCGGACGATCTCATCGAGAGATTCGCATGCACGGGGAGAGCAGATGAAGTCTTGGCGCCTGCGCGCGCTTGTCGCGATCGTGGCCACTGCCGCGATCGCCCTGCCGATCACCACTCCGGCCGTCGCGGCGCCCGCCGCTTTTCTCAGCCGGCCGGCTGTTGCGGCACCCGCCGCCGGGCCGGTCCTTGATGTCGCGGCGATCGCTTTCGGGCAGCCGGCGGTCGACGTCACGCAGGACTATGCCTCGGTCGGCCTGACCTGGACGATCACCGACCGGGCGGCCCGGGCCCAGCAGGTCAGCGGAGCGGTCGAGCTGCGCCAGTTCGCCGGTGAGCAGCAGATCGGGCAGCCCCGCACGATCACGTACGCCCTCGACGGCGGCCGCGTGGACGCCCGTGGGTCCGGCACGGCGCAGGAGTCCACCTACTCCTACGAGTTCTATGTGCCGCGCTACTCGTCCGTGGCCGAGGCAGTCTGGCGGGTGACCAAGGTGACCATCGCCGACGACGTCGCCCACGCTCGCACGGTGCGCGACCCCGGGCCGGCCGAGGTGGCCGTGACCCAGCTCGTTGACGACCAGGGTCCGGTCGCCCAGCAGCTCTATTTCGACTTCGACCAGCCGCGGAGCTTCTACGACGACGGGTCGGGCGTGACGTTGCGCTATCGGGTGCTGATCACCGACGACTCCGCCCTCAAGCGGGGCAAGCTGACCCTCGCCGGCCCCGGCGGCACGCGGCTGAGCGCCACGTTCCAGCTCACGCGGAGCGGTTCCGAGTGGTCCTGTAACGGCGAGACGGCGTACGACCCGTCCTGGGCCACCTGTCCCGTCTCGATCGCCGTGCCGGCCGGCTCCCCCTCCGGCACCTGGCGCGTGGCCCGGCTCGACCTGACCGACACGTGGGGCAACACCCGCGCCGACACCTCGCCCGAGGGCCCGGCGCCGGTCCGCGTGAGCCGCAACGACGTGCTGAGCGCGTCGGACTTCGCGCTGACCGAGCGGCAGGTCAACAACTGGCGCCGGCCGGCGTCGACGAAGCTCACCTTCACGCCGCACGGGGCGGTCGGCGGCCTGACCTCTGTCGTCCTCGACCTGTCCTGGTGCTCACAGCCGTCCACCACTCCGGTGACCGGCGCCGACGGGTCCGTCTCGGTCGAAATCGTGGTCCCGGCGGCCCGGCCCAGCACCTGCGAGATCAGCGGGATCGAGCTGACCGACGGCGCGGGCAACGTCGCCTTCTACGGCACGACCTACGGCGCCCCCGGGCTCGGCCTCACCGTCACGCAGGTCCCGGACGAGAAGGCGCCGGTGGTGCGCTCGGCCACACTGACCAAGGCGACGTGGACGCAGCAGGAGACCGAGGACGCGTGGGGTCTCGGCTTCGACGTCACGGTCGAGGTCGACGACTTCGCCCCGATCTCCGGCTTCAGCGCAACCCTCTACGACAGCGAAGGAATCTCGCAGGGCGGCATGTCCGGCGGCGAACACGACGACGGATCCGGCATCTTCCACCTCGCCGTGTCGACGGGGCGCCTCGAGCCCGGGCAGTACACGATCGGCTTCGACCTCTCCGACGCGGCGGGCAACCAGAGCTGGTGGGGCTACCCGAACAACGCCGGCAACCCGATCCCCGGCGGGCCCCTGGTGCTGACCGTCGTCGCCGACTGATCGCTCCTCCGGTCCGGCCCCCGTGGCCGGACCGGGCCGCGCCGCCGGACTGCGCGGCCGGACTGCATGGCGGGCCCGCTCGCGTCGGCGCCCCGCGTCGCCGGGCCGGGCCGCGTTGCCGGGTAGGGGCCAAGCCGGACCGCGCGGTCGAGTGGCCGGAGTCAGGGGCGGCCGGTGGGGAGGGCGGCCACGGCGGTCAGGAGCAGGTGCCAGAAGGCTGGCACGTCGATGGCCACGGCGACGTCGGTGTCAGGCGGGCGGCCGGTGCGGCCGTGGAGGTCGACCACGGTGGCGCCGCGGGTGTGGGTGCCGGTGAGCTCGATGGCGACGGGAGCCGGGACGGTGGTGACGATTGACGGGTCGAGGACGGCGGCCACGGCGATCGGGTCGTGGACCGGAGGATGCTCGAAGCCGAAGACGAGCCGGTAGGTGCCCGCGAAGAACGTCATCAGCTCCGCGCACACAGCACCAGCCCGGGTGCCCAGGTTCTCGAACGCCGCGATGACCTCCGCGGTGGCCAGCGCCTGATGGGTGACGTTCAAGCCGATCATCGTGACGGGCCGCCCCGAGCGCAGAACGATGTCCGCGGCCTCGGGATCGGTGACGATGTTGAACTCCCCGTACGGCGTCGTGTTGCCCCGCTCGGTCGAGCCGCCCATGAGAACAATGCGACGAACGCGCGGCAGCACTTCGGGATAAGTCCGCACCAATAGCGCGACGTTGGTCAGCGGCCCGGTGGCGACAATGGTCACCGGCTCGACGGAGTCCACGAGCAGCCGCCGCATCAACTCGACGGCGTGCACGCCCGCGAGGTCGGGGACCGGGCCGTCCAGGTCGGGCCCGTCCAGGCCCGATGCCCCGTGGATGTCCGCCGCCACGGAAAGCTCACCGACCAGCGGCCGGTCACACCCCGCGGCGACCGGCACATCGGCCCCGGCCAGCGCGAGAATCCGGAGTGCGTTCCGCGTCGTCTTGTCGAGCGTCTGATTCCCGGCGACCGTGGTCACGCCGAGCAGCCGCACCCGCGGATCACCGACGGCCAGCAACAGAGCCAGCGCGTCGTCATGGCCGGGATCGCAGTCGAGAATGACAGGACGAGTCACCCGTACGACGATATGCCCGCGCGGCAGTCCGGAAAGGACAGACCGCCGCGCGAGCGGATCAGAATCAGCGCCCCGCCGACAGGCGAACCAAAATCAGCGTCCCGCCGGCGGGCAGACCGAAATCAGCTTCCTGCCGAGGGCACCGCCGGAGTCAGCTCCCACCCGGCGTAGACCAGGTCGGACTCGAAGCCGTCCGCCGTGCGGGCGCGGGCGTCGACCTCGAACCAGGTTGCCTCGGGGTTGGTCGTGTGGCGGAAGGTGGCGTTGCCGTTGGCGTCGGCCGGGATCGTCTGCTCGGTCGCCCCGAAGTCGAGGGTGTAGACGAACTCGGTGACCTCCGGCGAGTCCGTACGCAGGACGACCGTCACCTCGTCACCGGCCGTCGGCGCGGGCGAGCCGTCCTCCGGGAAGTCGGGCGAGCTGACCACAGGCTGCGGGACTGTCACCGGCACATAGAGGGTGGCCCGGTATTCCGGGGACACGACGCCGCTCGCCGTCCGGCTGGTGACGGTGAGGTAGTTGGCGCCGCGCCGGTCCGGGCTGACGGAGACAGTGCTGGAGCCGTCGGCCTCCGCGGCCACGGTGACGGCGGGGCCGTCGTTGAGCCGGTAGGTGAACGACGCCGTGCCGGGCACCGCGCTCGACAAGCGAACCGTGCGAGCCTCGCCCAGCCCGGCCTCCGGGTTCTGGTCCCAGACCCGCGGCGTCCGGTCGACCACCGTGAACGAGTAGCGGGTCTCGGCCGAGCGGTTGCCGGTCCGGTCGACCGCCTGCACGCTGACCGTCTGCGTGCCGTAGAAGCCCGGAGTGATCTCCACCGTGGCCCGGCCGTCGGCGTCGGCCGGCGCCTGGTTCGGCACCCCGTCGTTGAGCGACCAGCGGAACGACACCACGTCCCGGTCGTCGCCGGCCGCCGCGAAGGTGAACGTGCCCGGGACGCCGGCCCCGCCGCTGGGCGTGCCCGCCGGATAGTCGGCCGAGGAGACCGCCGGCGCGTGCGGCCGGGTCGTGTCGACGGTGAAGGTGCAGACCGGCGACCAGTCGGAGACGGCGCCCGCCGCATCGGTGGCGCGGGCCTGCAGCTGATAGGTGACCCCGTCGGTCAGGGCCGCCGGAACCGTCGTGAACACCGTGCCCGGGAAGGCGATGGCCTGCTCACTCCACGTGACTCCCGCCGGCCGGACCACGAACTCCGGTGTCAGCCGCTCGCCCGCGACAACGCCGAGATCCTCGTCGCCGAAGACGCCGGTGACCCGGGGCGTGGTGGTGCCGACGAAGACACCGCCGGGCGCGCAGGCGAGACCGCCGACGGTGAGGGACGCCGGGACAGCCGGTGGACGGTTGGCCTCCGCCGCGTGGGCGGCGGAAGCGGGCAGGACGAGCGCGACGACCGCGGTGGCGACCGTGACGGCCCGGGAGCGAGCGAGACTCACTGATCCTCCGTAAAGAGTGACGAACGCCGATCCAGCGCTCCATGATCCTAAGGAGACGACGATCCGAAAATCTGCCCCGTGCGTTCAGGGCAGGCGCGGGCGACTCCTGACCATCTCCTCCTGCTGCTCGGGCGTCATGGCCTCCCAGGCCGCGCGGCGGCGCTCGGACATGGCGGCCAGCTCCTCCGGGGACAGCTGCTCGGCGGCCTCCCGGCGGTCGGCGGCCATGCGCTCCAGCTCCTCGGGGGTGTAGGTGTGCTCCACTGCGATCATTCCTTCCATCAGGGAGATGAGAGCCGTCGCGGACTGGTGGCCCGCGTCGTCGAACTGGCCCAGCACCATCGTCAGGCGCCGCTCCAGCGCCCGGGCCCGCTCGATGCGGTCGGTGACCTGGTCGAGCTGGCGGAGCAGAACCTCGCGGGCGCCCGGCCCGGCCCCGTCGAGCAGGCCCGCGATGTCGGGCAGCCCGAAGCCGAAGCCGCGCAGGGCGAGCACCCGGTGCAGGCGCCGCACGTCGTCGTAGGCATAGCGGCGGTGCCCGGCCGGGCTGCGGTGCGACGGGCGGACCAGCCCGATGTCGTCGTAATGGTGCAGGGTGCGCACGGTGAGGCCGGTCGCCCGGGCCAGCTCGCCGATGCTCCATGTCTCCGTGCTCATGCCCCGACGCTAAAACCTCCCGTAGCGTCAGGTGCAAGCCCGCGGCCGCACGCCCGCGAAGACGATGCCGGCACCACCCAGCGTGATCATCAAGGCCGCGCGGAAACGCCCGCCTGACAGGTCAAAGCTGGACCAAGATCGATCAAAGCCACCATCTCAGCAGGCTTTCCCGGCGCGCCACGGGTACGGGTCAGCGCCATCTTCGTGACTGTCGGTAGGCTGCCGGGTATGTCCTACACGGTCCCGCCGACCCGCACGGCTGCCGTGGTGCGCCAGCTCCGCAACGAGATCGTCACCGGGGAGCTGCCGCCCGGCACGCTGATCAAGGACGCCGAGCTGGCCGCCCGTCTCGGGGTGAGCATCACCCCCGTACGCGAGGCGATCGCCCAGCTCTCCGTCGAGGGCCTCATCGACATCGCGCCCAACCGCACGCGCCACGTCACCAAGGTGACCCAGAAGAACGCCCTCGAGCTCATCGACGTGATGAGCGTCCTGGCCTGCGCCGGCTTCGAGTGGGGCGTCGAAAATCTCACCAGCACCCACCTCGACCAGCTGCGCCGCCGGCAGAAGGAGTTCGTGGAGGGGCTGCGCTCGGGCAACGTCCTCGGCGCCGCCCCGGCCGGAGCCGAGTTCAGCAGCATCGTCATCCTGGCCAGCGGCAACCGCGAGCTGCAGTCGCTCGTGGACCTGGTCGTCGCGCGCACCAACCGGATCCTGGTGATGACCGCCGAGAGCGACATCTTCCCGATCTGGGTCGCCGGCCACGAGGACATTCTCGAGCTGCTGGACCGCGGCGACACGCAGGGCGCCGCGGCCCGCTACCGGCAGATCTACGTCGACTACCGGGCCAAGGTCGAGCGGGAGCTCTTCGAGGAGTAACTCACGCCGCGCGCAGCTTCGGGAGGATCGGCCCCAGAGTGTCAAGAGCCTCCCGGCGTACGGCATACCGGGTGATTCCCCATCGTTCGCGATTCCGCCGTACGGCCGCCAGCAGCTCCGCCTCGTCGCCGATGAGCAGGAACGGCACCTGTCGCAGCTCGTCCTCGGTCATGTTCAGGTCATCGGTCCACTCGCCGAGGTCCGGCTGCACCTTCTGCACGAGCGCTTCGAGCGTGGCGGCGCCGCCCTCCCGCGCCAGTGCCACCTGCGCGTCGACCTGATCGAGGCGCCACCGCGCATCGTGCGAGTGACCGTCCTCACGGGTGCGCCCCAGCCCCGACAGCCCGACGATGTCGGCGTGCTCACCGGCCCAGCGCAGGAGACGGGAGTTGGACGTACCCATCAGAAGTGGCACTTTGCCCGCCACCGGCCGGGGCTTGGTCAGCTCGGCGTCGCGCAGAGTCAGCCCGGCGCCGTCCCACGTCACCTTCTCCCCCGCCAGCAGCCGCGTCGTCGCCTCGGTCACGGCGATGCAGCGGTCCACCCGCCCCCGAACATCCGGGCGGACCCGCCCCACCGCCTCCCACTCGACCGGCGTGTGACCCGCGCCGAGCCCGAGGATCGCGCGCCCGCCCGAGATCAGGTCCAGCGTCGCGACATCCGCGGCGAGCAGCATCGGCTCGCGGACGCCGGCATTGACCACGTACGAGCCGAGCTTGATCGTTTCTGTCACGGCGGCCGCCGCGGCGAGGGCCACGAACGGCGCCGCACCCGAGCCCGGGTGATCGGACACCAGCAGCGCGTCGAACCCGGCCGCCTCGGCGCGCCGCGCGGTCTCCACCCACTCGCCGGCACTCTCCGGCTGAACCTGAAGCGAGAACTCCACCATGCCGCCGATCCTCCCGGCCCGTCCCCCGGGAAAGCATCCGTTCTCTGCTCTCCGCAGATTCCGCGCGGCGCTTAACCTGTGATCATGACTACGCCGCCGCCGTTCGACCGCGAGCTTCCCGTCGTCGCCGGGCCACCGCTGCTGCCGGCCGACATCCCCGCCACGCGAGCCGAGCGGGTCGCGCTCCGCCTCACCGACGCCGAGCTCAGCCGGGGCGGCATGTTCACGGTCGAGGAGCACCACGACACCCCCGTGCCACTGCTGATCATGCGGCCGGTCGCCTTCCCGGCCGCCCGGGGCTGCGTCTACTGGATCCACGGCGGCGGCATGGTGCTCGGCGACAACCGCTCCGGCGTGCTCGAGGCGCTGGACTGGGCGGAGGAGTTCGGCCTGGTCGTCGTGTCGGTGGACTACCGGCTGGCGCCCGAGCACCCGCACCCCGCGCCGGTCGAGGACTGCTACGCCGGCCTGGAGTGGACCGCGTCCCGAGCGCCGGAGCTCGGCTTCGATCCCGGGCACCTGATCGTGGCGGGCGGCAGCGCGGGCGGAGGGCTCGCTGCGGCCGTCACGCTCATGGCCCGCGACAAGGGCGGCCCGGCGCTGCGCGGCCAGCTGCTGATGTGCCCGATGCTCGACGACCGGAACGACTCCTTCTCCGTACGCCAGATGGCCGGCGTGGACACCTGGGACCGCACGTCGAACGCCACCGGCTGGGGCGCCCTCCTCGGCGACACCGCTGGAGGCCCGGACACGTCGCCCTACGCCGCCCCGGCCCGCGCCGCCGACCTGTCGAGCCTGCCGCCCGCTTACATCGACGTCGGCTCGGCCGAATCCTTCCGCGACGAGGACATCACCTACGCCACCCGCATCTGGCAGGCCGGCGGCGACGCCGAGCTGCACGTATGGCCGGGCGGCTTCCACGGCTTCGACGGCGCCTTCCCGGAAGCCGTCCTCTCCCGCGACGCCCGCGCCGCCCGCTTCCACTGGCTCAACCGCCTGCTCGCCCCCTAGGGTCGGTCCGAAGGAGGGGAAGATAGACGAGGGGTGGAACGTGCCCGGGCCGCCGCACAACAGCGTCGAGTTCGTCGCCGAGCGCTCACGGGTCCTCGACCAGCAGTGCGCCCGGATCGGCCGGGCGCCCGAGGAGATCGTGCGGTCGGTGCAGATGGTGATCTCCCACGACGCGCCGGAGGCGGCTCGCGAGGCGGCGCTGGAGCTCAGCGGAACCAGCCGGAGAACAGAAAACGCCCGGACCGAAGCCCGGGCGTTTCTCAAGGGTGGAGCTGAGGGGACTCGAACCCCTGACCCCCACACTGCCAGTGTGGTGCGCTACCAGCTGCGCCACAGCCCCTTGCCTTGCCATTGTCCCCGGATCACCCGGGCACGGAAAGAAATATACACACCCTCGCCGGGCCCTCCGGCAGGGGGTCCCCCACAGACCGCTGCAGGCTGCAGCCAGTCGGAGCGAGGCCCGCCCGGGTCAGTTGAGCGAGACGTCCGGCGGGAAGTGGGCGACGGCGGCGAGAATGTCGCCCTGGCGGCGCAGGACCATGGCCCACAGGTCGTCGGGGCGGTTGACGAAGGGGTCGCCGGGGAGGGCGTCGAAGACGAACCACGAGCCGGCGGCGATCTCGTCCTCGAGCTGGCCCGGGGACCAGCCCGAGTAGCCCGCGAAGACGCGGATGCCGGCCACGCTCTCGGCCAGCCGGTCGGGGTCGGCGGAGAGGTCGACCGTGCCCAGGGCGCCGGCGACCTGGTGGAAGCCGGAGACGCGCCGCTTGACCTCGGGGCGGGTGCGGGCGAGGCAGATCGCCGACTCGGGCTGCACCGGGCCGCCCTCGAAGAGGACCGCCGGGTCGCCGGCCAGGTCGCCCCAGCCGCCCAGGACGTCGGCCACCGGCACCTCGGTGGCGCGGTTGAGCACGACGCCGAGCGCGCCGCCGGTTTCGTGGGCCACGAGCAGCACGACCGTACGGTCGAAGTTGGGGTCTTTGAGGGTGGGGGTCGCGACCAGGAGCTGACCGGTCATCGACTCCACCGACCGACCTCCGATGCGCTGCTCTTCACTGAACACAACAGCCTCGCCTTCGCGCCATGCTTGGACATTAGCTTGCAGTCCGGCCAGCGATAAGGCCTGCGCGAGAACGAGGCGGAGATCGACGCCTAAGGCGGATAAGAACGGTGACGGGGTCACGACAAGTGGCTGGCAGGTCACCCGTACGGGGAGCACGCTGCGGTGATGACTGTCCTGCGTCCCTGGCGCCGGGCAACCGGCAGCCGGGTCTCCTACATCAACGGGTACGCCCTGCCCCACTCCGTCCGCTCCCCGGGCGGGAAGGACGTGGAGGCGGGGCTGTGGCAATGGTTCCGGATCAACGCGCGTCACCCGGAAGCGGCCCTCACCATGCCGTCGGTGGCCGTCGGTGACCTGTGGCAGACGTTCAGTCGCTACACCCGCGACTACGACGATTTCTGCGCGAGGGCCTTCGGGCGGCCGCTCCCCCACACGCCGCTCACCGACGAGCCCGGCCGGCTCGGGCTCACCTGGCGGCTGGCCCGGGAGGACGAGGGGCTCGGCTTCGACGGCCTGCCGCTGCTCTTCCGGCTGGACGCCCAGCTCGGCGTCCCCGACGGCCGGCACTATCTGGCCGACTGCGGCGGGCGGGGGCAGTGCTACGAGCAGCCGGGCCTGCTCTGCCTGGGCCATCTCCGCGGTCCGGGCCGGTCGGTCCGGGGCGACTGGCGTCCGCCGGAGCACAAGCAGGCCGAGGGCGAGACTTACGGCGGAACGTGAAGGGCCCCCACCGCACGCGGTGGGGGCCCCGGAACTCCGTACTACTTGGTCAGTTTCTTGGTGTAGACCTTCGTCGGGGCGTAGTTGCCGACCTTGTCCTTCGCCCAGTAGGCGATCTTCAAGGTGCCCTTCTGCAGGCCCTTGACCGGGATGCTCCACGTGCCCTTCGGCGTCGGCCAGGTCGTGATGACCTTGGCCTTCTTCGTGGCGGCGGCGTAGGAAGTGGTCTTCACCCACGTCGAGCCGGTGTAGTAGTACCACTTGCCGGACCGCTGCTCGACCAGCTTGACCTGGATCCCGCTGAGACCCACGCCCTTGTCGGCCGCCTTGCCGTGCAGTGTCTTCCACGAGGAGACGACGGCAGACTTCGCCGGCACGGTGAGGCTGACGGTCGGCTTGTAGACGTCCTTGGCCACCTTGACGGTGCCCACGGTGACGGTCTTGCCGGCGCCGTTGACGTTGTAGGGCGTGACCTTGACGACGTAGGAGCCCGGCTTGGCGTAGACGTGCCAGGTCGAGATCAGCTGCTCGGTGGTCGTCGAGGTCTTGCCGTCACCCCAGTTGATCACCAGCTTGCTGACGCCGTCGTAGCCGCTGAGCTTCAGGTCCACCCACTGCGTGGCCCAGATCGACGTCTTGACGAGCTGGTACCTGCCCGGCTGAGCCTTGACGGAGACGACCGCCGACCCCTTGAAGCCGGCCTTCGCGCCGTTGCCGGCCTCGTCGGTCAGCGTGATGACGACCGTGAACTTGCCGGCCTTGGTGTAGGTGTGACTCGCGTCGCCGGTGATGGTGTCCGGCTTGGTGCCGTCACCCCAGTCGACCACCCGCCGGATCTTGCCGGCAGCGGTGGTGTCGTCGGCGACCGAGATCTCCTTCAGCTTCACCGTCTGACCGGTCCAGGCCGAGGCCGACCCCAGCTGGTACGTACCCGTCGGAGCCTTCGTGTCGGCAGCGCCCTGGGTGGAGCGCGGCGTCGCGTCGGCGGTGATCGGCGAGTACTTCGCGAAGAAGTTGACCAGCATCGTCAGATCGTTGTCGCCGGTCGTGACCTTGTCCGTGCCCTGGCCCAGGGTCGTGAAGTTGTCACCGCCGGCGGCGAGGAACGAGTTCGACGTCACACGGTACGTGCCGGTCGGGTTCAGGACCGTCCCGTTGAGCTTGAGCGACGAGGCGATGATCTTCTCGCCGCGGGGCTTCGCCGGGTCGTACGCGTAGGTCAGGCCCTTCGATGAGCCCAGGTGCAGCACCGGACGGGAGGCCCCCGCCGGCTGCCACTGCTCCTCCAGCACCTGCTTGATCTGGGCGCCGGTGAGGGTCTGGGTCACGACGTCGTTGGCGAACGGCTGCACCGCGAACGCGTCGGCGTACGTGATGGTGCCGTCCGTGCCGTACTTGAGGTCCGCCCGCAGGCCGCCCGGGTTCATGAAGGCGATCTGCGCGCCACCGCGACCGGCCGCACTGGTCTGGTCGAGCTGGACGTCGGCGATGAAGTTGCCGAGCACCGACTCGCTGCCGCGGTCCTCGGCGTTGTCGGCCGTGTAGGCCCGCTTGATGTCTGCGGTGATCTTGCCGAGCGGCTGCTTGCCCAGCTCGGTGGCGGTCTCCTTGGCCTTCGCGACGATGTCCGCGACGGCCGGGTCGGGGGTGTAGCCCTTGACGTCGAGCAGCTCGGCCGTCGACTTGGTCACCGACTTGGTGGCCGGGTCGTAGGTGAGGACCGCGCGGCCCACGCGCAGGCCGTAGTCCTCGGCCTGGATGACCGGACGGGTACGGTCGGAGCCCGGCACCGGCACCTCGAACGCGTACGGCTGGTGGGTGTGCCCGCTCAGGATCGCGTCGATGTCGGCGCTGACCCGCGTGAAGTCGCCGAAGACCGGATCGGCCTGCAGCTTCGCGGCGCTGTCGATGTTCTCGGCCGCCGCACCCTCGTGGGCGAGCAGCACCAGCACGTCGGCCTCGCCGTTCGCCTCGTTACCGTCGGACAGCTCCGCGGCGACCTGGTTGGCCTCGGCCACCGGGTCCCGGAACTCGACGCCGGCGATGCCGTCCGGGCTGACCAGCGACGCGGTCTGCTCGGTGACGACGCCGATGTAGCCGATCTTGACGCCGCCGACCGTCTGGACGTCATAGCCGGGCAGGACCCGCTGGCCGTCCTTGTAGACGTTGGCGCCGAGGTAGGGGAAGTTCGCCCGGTCGGAGACGCGACCGGTCAGGTCGGCGAGACCCTTGTCGAACTCGTGGTTGCCGACCGCCGACACGGCCAGGCCGCCCGCGTTCAACGCGTCGATCGTCGGGTTGTCGCCGTCGATCGCCGAGATGAAGGTGGACGCCCCGATGTTGTCGCCGGCCGAGACCCAGGCGGTGGCCGGGTTCTGCGTACGCAGCTGGTTGATCATGCCGACCAGCTGGGCCGCGCCGCCGACGGGCTGCCCGTCCACGGTGCTCGGCGACTCGAGCCGGCCGTGGAAGTCGTTGACGCTCAGCAGCTGCAGGTCGACGGGCGTCGCCGCGGCCGCCTTGGTGTTCAGGCCGACGACGACCGGGTCGTGGTCGCTGGCCCGGTACGGGTCCGCCGAGTAGAACGGCGCGTACCCGTCGTACTGGAAGGCGAACGACTCGACGGAGTTGATGTTCCAGATGTCCACGCCCGTGACCCGGTCGGCCAGCGGGCGGGTGGCCAGCGCGTGGTCCAGCGAGCCGGACTCGCCACCGAAGACGTACGAGTTCTTGTCCTTGTTCAGGTCGCTGAACCCGGCGTCGTAGAGGACCTGCAGCGGGTCCTCCTGCGTGTACGCGTTGAAGTCGCCCAGGAGCAGGACCTTGTCCGTACCGCTGCTCTTCTTGACGTCCGCGACGAACGCCGCCAGCGCGGTCGCCTGCCGCACCCGGTCACCGTTGAACGCGCCCTGACCGTCGCCCTTGTCGGCGTTGTCGCCGGTGGCCGCGTCGGAGGTGCTCTTCGACTTGAGGTGGTTCGCGATCACCGTGAAGTCGATCGACCCGGACGTGAACGTCTGGGCGATCGGCTCGCGGGCGTTGAACCACACCGACTCGTCGTTGACCGAGCGGGAGGCGCCCTTCGGGGTGGCCTTCGCCGGCTTGAAGATGATCGCGGTGGTGATGACGTCCTGCTGCGCGGCGCCCGGAAGCTCGGCCGGCGTCCGGACGTAGTCCCAGGTGCCGGCGCCGTCCTTCGCGTTGAGCGCGCCGACCAGCGTCTGCAGGGCGAGCTGCGGGTCGCCGTCGAAGCGGACCGAGTTCTCGATCTCCATGAGCGCGACGACGTCGGCGTTCAGCGCGCTGATCGCGGAGACGATCTTCGCCTGCTGCTTCTCCAGCGCCGCGGCATCCTTCGCCCCGCGCGCGTCGCCACCGAAGTGGACGAAGTAGTTGAGCACGTTGAAGCTCGCCACGCGCAGGTCGCCGCCGACGTCGACCGGACCGGTCGTACGCGGATTGGTGTGCGTGAAGCTGAACCCGGCAGTCTTCCAGCTGGCCGCGGCAACCGGGGTGACCGGCTGCAGACGCCACTCGCTGAAGCCGTAACCGAGCACGGTCGCCCCGAAGGTCGCGACCCGGTCGCCGACCCGCAGCGGCTCCTCCTTGGAGAAGTACGGCGGCGCGCCGGTGAGCGTGGCACTCGACCCGTCGTCGAGCACGACCTTGTGCAGAGCGTTCTCGGTCTTGACCTTGGCGGCGGCGTCACTGCCCGGCTCGGCCACATCGGTCGGGATCCGCGCCGGCGAGGTGCCCGCGGCGAGGTCGATCTCGCCGTAGCGGTTGGTGTCATAGACCTCGGAGACCGTGTACGTGCCGGCCGGGGCGACCAGCATGCCCTCGAGCGACTCGCGCGCGGCGTTGTCGAGCGGCAGCGTGAACGCGACCGGCGCGGGCGGCTTCGCGTCGCCGTCGCACACCTGCACGTCGGCGAGCGCGGCGGGGGTCAGCTCGGTGAGCCCGTTGAACTCGCTGACCGCGCCGGTGACCCGCACGGTGTCGCCGATGGCGAGGCTCGTGCCGGCCGCCTTCGACAGGAAGACGAAGATCGCGTCCGACGGGGTGCTCGCGGTGACGGGACGATCGCCGCCGGTGCCCGCGGTCTGGACGTAGATGCCGTTGTAGCCGCCCGTACGGTGGTCGGCCGTCACGACGCCCTCGACGGTGACCTGCTTGCCGGCCAGCGGGGACGTGTCGGTGGTGCCCTGCACCTCGGCGATCGTGTTCGTCACCGCGGTCGTGCACGCGGGGGCCGGCTCGCCGGGCCCTTCCGCGGTGTTCTTCACGCCGAACGAGCTCGGCGCCGCGTCCCGCCACTTGCCGTCGATCTTCTGCAGCGAGAAGCCGGTCGGCACGCCGCTTTCCTTGACCCCGATGTCGGCACTGGTCTTGCCCGACGCCGGACCGTTCGTCGCCGCGAAAGTGCCGCCGTAGCTGAGGAACTCAACCACTGTTTTGTCCGGCGCGACGAGGGCCAAGCCGTCCGGATCGCCGTTCTGGAGCCCGGCCGCCGCGACGGAGACCACGCCGGTCCCGCTCAGCGCGAGCGTGCCGTAGCTCGCCCCGCCGTTGCCGTTGTAGAGAACGATCGACCAGCCGGCCAGGTCGGTGGCGCCGGCCTCGACCTCGATCGCCTCGCCGCTGTCGGTGCCGGCGTTGTCGTAGTGAATCTCGCTGATGAACGGGGTGACGTCCGCCGCGAGCACCGGATGCCCGGTGAAGCTCAGGCCGACCGCGGTGGCGACGGCGGCTGCACCCAGGGAACGCGCGGTGAAACGCGTTATGGGTAGATATCGACGCATCGAGATTTTTCCTCCGAGGACAATGGATCCCGCCGGATCGTAAACACGAGGGATTACTCGCAGGTAACGCTGCGCCGATCAGCGTCCCAACAGACCCCCCGGGGTCAGCCGAACGTCGACTATGGAATCGTCATCCTCAAGACACGATCCGTAGTTTTTTGTCCCGATCTGGCCCGAGCCGCAGGGGTCCGGTTATAGTGCCGTGCTGCTGCCATCGCCTCGGAAAGGGATCCCCGTGGATCGGCTCTGGACCCGCACCGCGACCCGCGCCGCCTCGGTCGCCCTGCTGCTCACCGGCCTCGCCGGCGGCGTCTATCTCGGCCAGCAGCGCGAGCTGACCACCGACGCCGCCCTGGCCAGCAGCTCGATCCCGATCCAGGACGCCGACATGCAGCTCCTCAAGGAGCGCCAAGGCCAGCACGCCGCCGCCCGCGCCCTCCAGCGCCAGGCCGAAGGCATCGCCGTCAAGAAGGCCACCGCCGACGCCCGCAGCGCCGCCGCCAAGGCCCGCACCACCCAGAAGAAGGCCATCGAGAAGAAGAAGGAAGAGGACGCCAAGAAGGCGCTGGAGAACGGCGGCCCGGTCCCCTACGACGGCCCGATCCCCGACTCCTGCAACGACTTCAGCGGCGCCCGCCAGACCGGCTGCGCCCTCATGCTCGCCGCCGGTTTCGGCATCGCCGAGTTCCCGTGCCTCAACCAGCTCTGGGACCACGAAAGCGGCTGGAACTACAAGGCCGAGAACACCGGCTCCGGCGCCTACGGCATTCCCCAGGCCCTCCCCGGCAGCAAGATGGCCTCCGCCGGCGCCGACTGGAAGACCAACCCGGCGACGCAGATCAAGTGGGGCCTCGGGTACATCGAGGGCCGCTACAACACCCCCTGCGGCGCCTGGAACAACTTCCAGAACAACGGCAACTACTGAGCTCCGCCGAGGCGGTCCAGCTCCGCGAGGTACATCTCCCGCATCCGGCCGAAGTGCCGGACCAGCAGCAGGACTTCCTCGACGCTGTAGCCCTCGATGAGCCGCACCGCCTGCTCGGCGAACCGCTCGTACGGGCGCTCGAGCTCGGGAATCCGCTCCGGCCGCAGCGTGACGATCACCCGCCGCCGGTCCGCCGGATCGCGCTCGGCCGTGACGAAGCCGGCTTGCTGGAGCCGGCGCAGCATGCTGGTCACCGCCCCGGTGGTGAGGTTGGTCCGCCCGGCGACCTGCCCCGCGGTGGCCGATCCGACGTCCGCCAGGAAATCGAGGCACTCCAGGTCGCTCACGGTCAGGCCCAGCCGGTCCGCTATGGCGTTCCGGAACACCATGGACAGCCGCGCAGTCTCCCGCCCGGCGCGCATCAAGTCAGCCATTGCAGACGCGCGGGCCGGCTCGGAGGACATGCCCGCAATCATGCCTCCGGCACGGTCACCCGATGCAGCCGAGGTAACAGGCGGGTCAGCACCCAGTGCGGCGCGGCCGGGCCCCCGGTGAGGCGGCGCATCAGCCCGGCGGCGGTGTCCACGGCCTTGAAGGCGTACGGCACCATCTCGTTCTGGTAATCCGCGATCGCCTCCTCCACCGGCGTGCCGCCCTCCCACGCCTCGACGAGCCTGCGGCCGAGCAGGGCGGCATCGCGGAGCGCGGTGTTGCCGCCGTGCGCCCCGAACGGCGGCATGACGTGCACGGCGTCGCCCATCATCGTCGCCCGCGGCACCGCCCATCGCTGCGGGCGCCGGCCGGTGGCGAAGAGGTTGAGCACGGTGGCGTCCAGCTCGGCCGTCTCGACCAGCCGCCGGACGAGCGGATGGAAGTCCGCGCTCATCCGGGCGGCCAGCTCCCGCAGCGCCAGCAGGTTCCCGCGGATGCCGAGGGGCACCTCCTCCTGCCGGAGCAGCAAACCCCACATGACGTAGTCGTCACCCGTGGGCGCATAGCTGCCCGGCGCCACGCGCGCGAACGCCTCCGGAGGGCTTTCCCCGAACCGCATGCAGGTGAAGAAGAACGCGCGGCCCGGCTGGTCGGCGATGGCCAGGACCCCACTGGTACGCAACACCTCCGGGATGACACTCGCGCCGTTCCGCCACAAGGGCGACCGGCCGTAAACCCCCGCCATCGACGTGTTCGCCGGCCCCGCGTCCGGCATGAGCTGCGCCCGCAACGCCGAACCCACCCCGTCCGCCCCCACGACGACGCTCGCCCCGACCGCCGTGCCGTCGGCACATCGCAGCCGCAGCCCGGCCGGCCCGCCGCTCTCCACCCCCAGAGCCGCCTTGCCGTAGTGGATCCGCCCCTCCAGACCCGCCATCAGGATCGACCGCAGCGTCAGCCGGTCAACCTGACGGCTGGCGCGCGGCTCATCCTTGAACGTGATGGTGAACGCGGCCCGCAGCCGGCTGTCGGTGAACCGCAGCTGCCCGCCGGGCTCGTCGCCGGTGGTCAGCGCCAGGCGGTAGAGCGGCCGGGGCAAGCTCTCCCGCAGCGCCTCCAGCCCGAACCGGTCAAGAATGATCCGGTAGCCCTGCTGCCGCACGAAGGGCCCCGGGTCCCGCTCGAAGACGTGCACGTCGACACCCGCGCGCACCAGATACTGCGCGAGGCAGAGCCCGGAAAGCCCGGCCCCCGCCACCGCCACAGAGACGCCGCTCGATATGCCCATGCCGTTATCTTAATGACTAAGATGTTCGCGACAAGCCCGTCGCCGTGCCAACCAGTGAGCTTCAGTAGCTCGGCGTAGGAGTAGGGATCGTCGACGGCGCGAACACGGCGGCCGCTCCGCCCAGCACCATCCAGAAGAACAGGATGATCGCCGGCAGGACTCCCACATAGCCCATCACCAGCCCGGCCACCGCCATGCCGCGACCCGACTTCACGTTGTTACGAGTGTCATTCACCCCGACGTGACCCAGCAGCACCGCAGCGATACACGGAATGCCGAGCAGACACCAGCCGGCGACCAGACCGACGATGCCAAGCACCAACGCCCACACTGCCGTACTCGACGACGGAACCGCGGGCTGCACCACCATGGGCATCATCGGCGGCGGCGCAACCGACTGATACTGCGAAACGACAGAACGACGCTGGGGCGGCTGCGGATAGGTCACCAGAGGCTCCGGACCGGGCTGGACATCAGGGCTGAATGCGCGGCCGGGTCCAGCCCCGGAAGCCCGGCCGCACACCCTCCAACCGTGATCACATCCCGGCCGAAGTGGCCCGAGCAGCCGCCCCGCACGACCAATCAGCCAGTCTCGACAACCGGCCGGCCCAGCCCCATCAGAATCTCACCGACCCGCCCGGCCTCTTTCGGCTCCGGCCCGGGTGAAAGGCCATCCGAGGACGCTCTGTTCGTCCCTGCGCGAAGGCCTCACCGACCACCGCACGCCAAGCCGAGCGCAAGCGCGCCAGCGCCCAGGCGCGCTCCAACCACCAACCGCGACCGACAAACGCCGCGCACCACCGCACCGCGGGGCGTCCGGGGGCTCGGCCCCCGGAGCAGATATGACGAGAGGCCCCGGTTCGCGCTGTCCGCGAACAGGGGCCTCCGCCTCTCGTGGAGGTGCCGGGAATCGAACCCGGGTCCTTCGTTGTTTTGTCAGGGCTTCTCCGAGCGCAGCTCACTATGCCTCTACTCGGCCCCACCGTTCACGTGAGCGAGATGGTGTGACGGGCCCAGTCGCTGATTAATCTCGCCGCGCGGTCCCCGCGACCGGGACCGGTTGGCCAACCTCCTAGCTGATGCCGGAAGTCTGAGCCGGAGGTGTGCTCAGTCCGACAGACTTGCTAACGCTGTCAGGCAGCGAGAGCGAAGTCAGCGCGCTTGGAATTGGCGCTTATTGGTTTCCGACGACCGATTCTCGAGACGACGTCGGCTTCCTCGGCTCGCTTCCCCTGTCTCCACGTACGAAGTCGAAACCAGTCACCCCCTCGTAGGGCCGCCATGCGGCAGCCATACAAGCGTAACGTGTCCGCGCCCGGAGGTCATTCCGGTATCCCGTGTCACTGGCAGGATCGGCCCGCGATGCTGCATGAGACGGGCGCGACCTTGCCCCTGGTGCTCTTGCCGGCCGAGAAGCCGGCGTCGACGGAGGCGCCCGGCGCCAGCGGGCCGCCGGTGAAGGTGACCGTGTCGCCGGAGGTGGTGGCGCGGGCGTTCCAGACCGGGCCGAGGCGGACGTCGGCTCGGGACGGGAAGGTCACGGTCACGGTCCAGGTGGCCGGCTTCTCGCCCTTGTTGCGCACGGTCAGCCAGCCGATGAAGCCCTCGCGCCAGCTCGCCCCGGTCTTGTAGGTGGCGCTCAACACAACAGACGGCGTGGCGGAGGGGGACGGAGACGGGGAGGCGGACGGCGTGGGTGAGGAGCGGCGCGGGGCGGGGCTGGACGATGTCCGGGTGGCGGAGGCCGGCGAGGCGGCCAGCTTGACCCTGGACGGCGCGGGCGATGAGGGCGGCGTCTCGATCACCGCCGCCGGCACCACCGAGGCGGCCGTGGTCGGGACGACCAGCTTGGGCGAGCTGTCCTTGACCGGGCCGGCGGATCGGATCGCGACCCAGGCGACCATGAACACGAGAACCCCGGCCGCCAGGATGATCAGCGAGTAGCGGGGCAGGCGGAGGACGGGTTGCTGCTTGCCGGGCAACGGCGGTCCCTTCAGCGCGGGAGACATCGAACCGCGGCGAGGTTACCCGCCGGTCCGCTCCGGCGCCACGCCGCCCCGACGAGCAGCGAGGCGAAGCGCCCCGAGGGGGAGAAACAATCCTCAGTCCATGCCCTTGCTCCGCCGCCCCAACGCCCGGTTGATCTCCCGGTTCGCGTCCCGCGTGGCGAGATCCTGCCGCTTGTCGTACGACTTCTTGCCCTTCGCGACCCCGAGCTCGACCTTCGCGTACCCGTTGTCGAAATAGACCTGGAGCGGCACCAGGGTGACGCCGTCGTCGCGCAGCTTGCCCATCATCTTGTGGATCTCCTCGCGGTGGAGGAGCAGCTTGCGGGTGCGGCGCGGCTCGTGGTTGGTCCAGGTGCCCTGCGTGTACTCCGGGATGTGCATCCCGTGCAGGAAGATCTCGCCGTTGCTCTCGTGACCGAAGGCGTCCACGAGCGACGCCCGCCCGGCGCGCAGCGACTTGACCTCGGTGCCGGTCAGCTGCATGCCCGCCTCGTAGGTGTCGAGGATCGTGTAGTCGTGGCGCGCTTTCCGGTTCGAGGCCACGACCTTGCGGCCCTGTTCGCGCGGCATGACTGGCTCCTTGCAACGGCCGAAAAGACCATCTTACCCAGGAGCTAACAGAGGCAGCTCGGCAGCAAGTTCAGGGGATTTTTCGGTACGCCGTGGAAGCGCGTCTCGAAGTGCAGGTGGAACCCCGTCGAGGCGCCTGTCGTGCCGACCCGCCCGATCACCTCGCCCCGCCGGACGTACTCGCCGGGGCTGACCAGGATCTTCGACTGGTGGCCGTAGCACGTGCTGAAGCCGGAGCCGTGCCCGATGCACGTGTAGTTGCCGTAGCCACCGGCCCAGCCGGCCTGGATGACCCGCCCGCTCGCCGCCGCGTGGATGGGCGCTCCGCCCGGCGCGGCGATGTCCGTGCCCGCGTGCAGCTGCCAGACGTGATAGTACGGGTCGTAACGCGAGCCGAAGTCGCTCGTCTTCCACCCGTGCACCGGCATGAGCAGCCCGCCGCCGCTGTAGGAGGCCGTGGAGCCGCCGTTCTTCTCGTCCCAGCCGCGCAGCGCGTCCTGGATGCGGGCCTCTTCGGCCTTCGCCTCCTCGTACTTGGCGAGCACCGCCGAGCGCTGGCTGCGGGCGACCCGGAGGGCGTCCTTGCGGCTTTGCGCGAGCTGAATCACAGCGGCCCGAGCCCGTACGGCGGCCGCCTGCGCGTCCTTCGCGGCGTCGAGCTTGTCGGCGGCCTCCTGCTCCGCGGCCTCGGCGGCGCGGCGGGCGAGCCCAGCCTTGTCCTGAGCCGTACGAGCGGTGCGCCGCGCCACCATCAAGCGCTCCACGTCGTCCTGCTGCTTCTGCATGACCTGGTCGACGAGCCCGAGCCGGTCCATGGCGTCCTGCGGTCCGCGCGCGCCGACCAGCACGTTGAGGCTGGCGAAGTTCCCGCCCATGTACGAGGCGGCCGCAATCTCGTCGACGCGGTCCCGGGCCGCGTCGACCTGGGTCTGGGCGGCGTCGAAAGCGGCGGCTGTCTTGTCGTACGCGGCCCGGGCGGCATCGGCCTTGCGACGGGCCGTGGTCGCCTGGACGGAGGCGGCGGCCACGACGCCCCGGGACTTGGCGACCTTCTCCTGGGCGGCCGGCAGGGCGGCCGTGGCAGCTTCCAGCCGGCGGGCGGCGTTGCGGGCGGTCACCGTGGCGTGTTCGAGAATCGCCTCGGCACGGTCCACGGCCTTGCTCGCCTTGCGGGCGTCGTCCGGCGACGGGTCAGCGGCGGCCACCCCGGGCGCCACCAGGGCGGGAGCCGCGAGGCAGCACACGCTCAGGCACGCTGCCAGCGCGGCACGGAACCGGCTGCGTCGATGGGACCCCACGAGGAGTCACCGTACTCCGACTCTTCGCACCTATGCGGCGAAATCGCCCAGAAGATCCGGTCGCCGAAACGACGATCGCCGCACCTCCCCGGCGTACGCGGGAAGTGCGGCGATCGAACGGTGACTCGCTCAGACCTTGAGGTAGAAGCGCAGGGTGACCCACCCGGTGATGGCGCTCACGCCGGCTCCCACGCCGGCCAGCAGCGGCAACATCAGCCAGACATTTTCGCTCGGGATCGGCGTGAGGATGTTCGTCAGGGCCTGGAGCCTGCCGTCCAGCAGCACGACCTTGATCAGGAAGATCATCACGAAGCCGAGGATCGCGCCGATCAGGCCGGCCGCCACCGCCTCGAGCACGAACGGCGCCTGGATGAACCAGTTGGACGCGCCGACGAGCTTCATGACGGCGACCTCGCGGCGCTTGCTGTAGGCCGCGACCTGGATCGTGTTACCGACCAGGAGCAGCGCCGCCAGCGCCATGAAGCCGGCCACGACCAGGGCGAAGACCTGGATCGCGTTGAAGATCTTGAACACCTTGTCGAGCAGCTCGCGCTGGTCGACGATGTCCTGGATGCCCTGCTGATCCTTGATCTGGTCGGCGAAGGACTGGTACTGCTGGGGGTCCTTCAGCTTGACCCGATAGGACTCGGGCAGGCTCTCCGGGGTGACCGACTTGACGAAGTCCGGCGAGTCCTTCCAGAGCGTCTGGAACTTCTTGAAGGCGTCCTCGCGGCTCTCGTAGGTCTTCTCCAGGACGAGAGGGTTCTGCTCGATCGCCTGGTTGATCGCCTCGCGCTGTGCGTCGGTCACGTCCTCGCGCAGGAAGATCGAGACCTCGATCTCCCCGTAGTAATAGTCCTTCATCTGGTCGACCTGCATGTACATCAGCACGCTGGCGCCGAGCATGGTCAGCGACACCGACATGGTGATGATCATGGCGATGGTCATCGTGACATTGCGCCACAGGCCGACCAGCACCTCGTTGAGGACGTACTTGGCACGCATCGGGGGGTTCCTTCCGGGACTCCGCGGTCGTCAATCAGGTGGGTGAAACGAGGGTCCCTGTCAGCCGTAAACGCCGCGAGCCTGGTCGCGCACGATGCGGCCGCTCTCGATCTCGATGACCCGGCGGCGCATCTGGTTGACGATGTTGGAGTCGTGCGTGACCATCACGACCGTCGTGCCGGTCCGGTTGATCCGGTCCAGCAGCCGCATGATCTCGATCGAGGTGTCCGGGTCGAGGTTGCCCGTGGGCTCGTCGGCCAGCAGGATCAGCGGCCGGTTGACGAAGGCCCGCGCCACCGCGACACGCTGCTGCTCACCGCCGGAGAGCTCGTGCGGGTAGCGGTGCTCCTTGCCGCCGAGCCCGACCAGCTCGAGCACCTCGGGCACGACGCGGCGGGCGACCGCCTTCGTCTTGCCGATGACCTCGAGGGCGAACGCGACGTTCTCGTACGCCGTGCGGTTGGGCAGCAGCCGGAAGTCCTGGAACACGCAGCCGATCGACCGGCGGAAGTGCGGGATCTTCCAGGAGCGCAGGGCGGTCACGTCCTTGGAGTTCACCACGACCTTGCCGCGGGTCGGGGCGACCTCGTGCAGCAGGAGCTTGATGATCGTCGACTTGCCGGAACCGGAGGGGCCGATGAAGAAGACGAACTCGCCCTTCTCGATACCGACGCTGACATCGTCCAGCGACGGCCGAGACGCCTTCGGGTACGTCTTCGTCACGTTCTCGAGCTGAATCACGGGTGGAGAGTCTACGCGGTGTAACGAAATCGCCAAGCCCGGCGGTGGCCAGTTTTTGGCCCGCAGGCCCGCTGATCAGTACGGCCGGTGAGCGCCGCCTGACTCTTCGTTCAGACGGCGTGTCACTCAGCGTTCTCGGCGCAGGTCGGCGGCAGTTTCTGCCGTTCCGGAAAAAATTTCGGGGATCAGCCCGCCGCGAGCTGCGACTGCTTGCGCCAGCGGATGCCGGCCTCGATGAACTCGTCGATCTCGCCGTCGAACACGGAGGACGGATTGCCCGTCTCCTCCTCGGTCCGCAGATCCTTCACCATCTGATAGGGGTGCAGCACGTACGACCGCATCTGGTCGCCCCACGAGCCGGTGGTGTCCTGCTTGAGGCCGGCCATCTTGGCCTCCTCCTCCTGGCGCTTGCGCTCGAGCAGCCGGGCCTGGAGGACGCGCATGGCGGACGCCTTGTTCTGCAGCTGCGACTTCTCGTTCTGACACGTCACGACGATGCCGGTCGGGATGTGCGTGAGCCGCACCGCGGAGTCGGTCGTGTTGACGCTCTGGCCGCCGGGGCCCGACGAGCGGTAGACGTCGACGCGCAGCTCGTTGTCCGGGATGTCGATGTGGTCCGTCTGCTCGACGACCGGCATGACCTCCACGCCCGCGAAGCTGGTCTGGCGCCGGCCCTGGTTGTCGAACGGGCTGATGCGCACCAGGCGATGGGTGCCGGACTCGACGCTGAGCGTGCCGAAGGCATAGGGCACCTTGACGGCGAAGGTGGCGGACTTGAGCCCGGCTTCCTCCGCGTACGAGGTGTCGTAGACCTCGGTCGGATAGCCGTGCCGCTCCGCCCAGCGCAGGTACATCCGGAGGAGCATCTCGGCGAAGTCGGCCGCGTCGACGCCACCGGCGCCGGCCCGGATGGAGACGACCGCCTCCCGGGCGTCGTAGTCGCCGGACAGGAGGGTGCGGACCTCCATCTCCTCCACAGCCTTGTGGAGAGCGACGAGCTCGGAGCCGACCTCGGCGACCGAGTCGGCGTCACCCTCGGCCTCGGCCATCTCGAGCAGCAGCCCGGCGTCGTCGAGGCGGGTGCGGAGCCGCTCCATCTTCGAGATCTCGCCCGCGACGTACGACAACCGCGAGTTGACCTCCTGAGCCCGCGCCTGGTCGTCCCACAGGTCCGGGGCGGAGGCCTGCTCCTCGAGCTCCGCGCGGTCCCGGCGCAGCTTGTCGAGGTCGAGCACGTTCTCGATGTTGCGCAGGGTGGCGTCGAGCGCCTTGAGCTGGTCAGGAAAGTCGGCTGCACTCACGACTGCCAAGAATACGCCGCCCGGCCCACGTTGCGGCCGGGCGGCATACCTTCGTCATTCGGCGGGCGCGGTCTTGAGCCAGGTCAGCGCGGCTTTGTGGTACGCCACGGCGAACTCGAGGGCGGCGGCACCGTACTGGTCGCCGGCCTTCTTGGCCTCCTTGGCCTGCTCGCGGGCCATGGCGAGGGCCTCCGAATGGAACTCGTTCGCGCCGGTGTAAAGCGTCTTGAGCTGGCCGCCGGCGTGCTGCTGACCGAACGCCACGCGCAGGGCGACGGGGTTGCGGATCGCGTCCCGGCCCGGCGACTCGGCGAGCCACCGGCTGAAGGCGCGCTTGCCGGAGGCGGTGATGGCATAGGGCTGACTGGACCGTGGGCCGGGCTTGCCGAGGCGGACGTAGCCCATCTCGGCGAGGACCGGCAGTTCGCGGTAGACCTGGCTCCGCGTCATCGACCAGTAGGGCCCGAGGCGGCGTTCGGCAGCCGCCATGAGCTGTCCGCCGGTCATCGGCCCATCGTGGAGCAGGCCGAGCAGCGCGGCAGCCGTAGGGTTGATTTGAGAGTCGGGCATGCCTTCTAAGCTGCCACTTTGTCGTCGTGGCGTCCAGGATTTCGCCCGATCCGTCCAATTTGCGTCTCCACAAACGACTGTCCCGCACAGACAGTCCGACCACGAGGGTCGTGTCGGGGCGTTTTTGCCGGTGGGCCGGGGTGTCGGCGGGTAAGATGGAGCAGGAAATCGGTCAGACGGCGCTCGAAGTCCGTTATCCCGCCAAAGGGCGCGTCCGGGCGGGGCCAGCTTTCCCGAAGAAACGACTTAGGCCGCCAAAGCCGACAATCAACCCATGTGGGGATACTGCCAGGTCACCGGCGGCTCGAAGGTTTCCTTCATCGTGCGCGGCGAGACCCAGCGGTGCAGGTTGAGGATCGAGCCGGCCTTGTCGTTCGTGCCGCTGCCGCGGGCCCCGCCGAAGGGCTGCTGCCCGACCACCGCGCCGGTCGGCTTGTCGTTGACATAGAAGTTGCCGGCCGCGTTGCGCAGGGCCCCGGCGGCCCAGTCGACCACCGTCCGGTCCGTGGCGAAGATCGAGCCGGTGAGCGCATAGGCCGCGACGGCCTCGGCCTGGGCCACCGTCTCCTCGAAGGCGTCGTCGGCATAGACGTGCACGCCCAGGATCGGGCCGAAGTACTCGGTGGAGAACAGCTCGTGAGCCGGATCCGAGCTCTCCACGAGGGTCGGTGCCACGAACCAGCCCTCGCTGTCGTCGGCGGTGCCACCGGCGAGGACAGTGCACGAGGCACTGTTCTTGATGCGGTCGAGCGCGGCGGCATGCTTGGCGAAGGCGCGGGCGTCGATCACCGCTCCCCCGAAGACCGACAAATCAGTCACGTCGCCGTATTTCACGTTCGCGACGGTTGCGGCGAGGCGGTCGCGCAGGCCACCTTCCCAAAGACCCCGCGGCACGTACGCGCGGGAGGCCGCCGAGCATTTCTGACCCTGGTACTCGTACGCGCCCCGGACGAGCGCCACGTGCAGCGCGTCCACGTCAGCGCTCGGGTGGGCGATCACGAAGTCCTTGCCACCGGTCTCTCCGACCAGCCGGGGGTACGTACGGTAGCGGTCGATGTTGCTCCCGACCTCGCGCCACAGGTGCCGGAACGTCGCCGTCGAGCCGGTGAAGTGGATGCCCGCGAGCGCGGGGTCGGACAGCACCACGTCGGAGACCGCCAGCCCGTCGCCGGTGACCATGTTGATCACGCCCGGGGGCAGCCCCGCCGCTTCGAAGAGCCGCATCGTGAAGTGCGCCGCGAACTGCTGGGTCGGCGAGGGCTTCCAGACGACTGTGTTGCCCATCAGGGCGGGGGCGGAGGGGAGGTTGCCGGCGATGGCCGTGAAGTTGAACGGCGTGATCGCGTACACGAAGCCCTCGAGCGGGCGATGGTCGAAGCGGTTCCAGACGCCGGGTGACGACTGCGGCTGCTCGCCCAGGATCCGCTCGCCGAAGGCGACGTTGAAGCGCAGGAAGTCGATCAGCTCACACGCCGAGTCGATCTCCGCCTGCTGGACCGACTTGGACTGCCCCAGGATCGTCGCCGCGTTGAGCGTGTCCCGCCATCCGCCGGCCAGCAGCTCCGCGGCGCGGAGAAAGACCGAGGCCCTTTCGCTGTACGGGAGGGAGCGCCACGCCGGCGCGGCCCGCTTGGCGGCGTCGACCGCGGCCCGCGCGTCCTCGTGCGTGGCATTGTGCAGCACCCCGAGCACATGCCGGCGCCGGTGCGGCTGGACGACGTCGATCGGATCGCCCCCGCCCGGCCGCTGCACGCCGCCGATTGTGCTGGTCAGCTCGAGGCGCTCGGCCGCCAGCGCGGCGATCCGCGCCTGGAGCGACTCGCGCTCGGGGCTGCCGGGCGCATAGCCCCGGACCGGCTCGTTGATCGGGGCAGGGACCACAAGCTGAGCATCCATCGCGCACTCCTGGAGGTGTGTCTCACGTCATCGTGCCACCTCGCCGGGCGGTTCCGGGGCTCTCGCCGCAGGCCACCGGGTTCCCCGCCGCGCCGTGGCCCCGCCGGACTGTCAGACGGCCCGATTACTCTGTGGGCCATGAGTGAGGCCGAAGCGGTGCAGCAGTCCCCGGAGCGCACGACCTGGGGTGGCGTTCTGCTGGCCGTCGCCGGGCTGGCCTGGGCGGCGGGCATGCTCCTCTCCGCGCGCGTCAGCATCACCAGCACGTCGCAGGCGGAGCTGGAGGTGGTCTCGACGTCCTACGCGATGCCCGGCGTGGTCTCCGCGAGCCTGGTCGCCGGCATGGCCGTGGCCTCGGCCGTGCTGGCCTTCGTCACCCGCCGCCGCGAGCTCGGCGCGACCGTGCGGTTCGCCGTCTCGACCGGCGCCGGCCTGGTCGCCGGTCTGCTCGGCGCCCTGACGATCATCACGATCAACACCGACGGCTGGATCTATGCGGTCATGGGCGGCACGATCGCCGCGGCCGCCACGATCGGCGGCGCGCTGGCCGGCTTCCGGCTGCCCCGGGTCATCCGGGCCGCGGCCTGGGCGGCCATCGCGGTCTTCCTGGTCGGCGTGGTGCTGGCCTTCCTGCAGGACGACCTGCTGCCCGTGTTCGGCGCCGGCGACACCTCGGCCTCGCGGGCCGACGCGGCCGGCTACTGGGGCTATGCGCAGGGCATCCTGGGCGGGCTGGCGTCCGCCGCGGTGGCCTGCCTGGTGCTGCGGCGGGCCCGGCAGCGCACCGGGTCGGACGTGCGGTGGCCGCTCTACGCGCTGGCCGCGGGCGGCCCGGGCCTGCTGCTCATCGTCGCCGAGATCCTGACCCACACGCTCGGTGCGCGGGTCCTCTCGCTGGCGGCCAAGGTCAGCGTGCTCGACAGCAGCATCCAGTCGGTGCTGAGCGCCGCCCGCATCAACAACGCGCTGATGGTGCTCTTCGTGGGGGCGTTCGCGGCGATCATCGCGGTGGGGCGCACGCTGCAGGCGCCGCCCGACGAGGCGCCCAACGAGGAAGCGGCCACGGCGGGGCGGCGCAACGCCCGCAGCCGGGCCGCCGCCGGTGAAGGCCGGGCGGGAGCGGGACGACCGGCGTCCGGCGCCGCGACGGGCACGACTTCCGGCGAGAAGCTGTCCGAGCGCCCGGCGGATCCCGAGGAGATCGAGCGGGCGGCCCGGGCCGAGGACGACGAGCCGGCGCCCGCCGCTTCCCGCGCCGAGGACTGACGCTCGCCGGTGGGGCTCAGGTGAGCTGGTCGAGCTCGCTGGGGGCGTACCACTCGAGTTCGTGGTCCTCGGCACTGTCGACCGTGAACTGGGCGTCCTCGTCGCCGGCCAGGGCCTCCGTCACGACGGCGACGGCTGCCGCGACGTCGTCCGCCGCGTCCGCCCCGTCGACGTGGACCGCGGCGACCTGCTTGAGCACCACGGGGTGGGCCAGCGTCACGGCACTCGAGCCGAGCTCGTGGTCGCGCGAGGCCAGCGCCGAGGCGGGTACGTCGGCGGAGACCACGACCCGGCGGCGGGGAGCCTCGGGGTCGAGCCGGAGGAGCGGCAGGGCGGCCTGGGCGGCCCGGGTGAAGGCGACGTATTCGAGCTCTTCCTCGTCGCCCTCGGCGTACCACTCGCGCAGCGCCGGGGTGACCGCGTGCGCAGCCGGCGGCGCGTCGCCGAGCCGGCCGGTCTCCCGCAGCGCGGCCAGCATGGGCACGGTGGCCGGCACGTAGACCCGGACCTGCTCGGTGATCGGCACTCTCGTCTCCCCGCCTGTGACTGCTGCTCCTCGCTATCTCATCAGCAGCCGCACGCGGGCGCGGTCACGGGGTCCTCGGCTCCCTCTCCCGTGGGCGCGGCGTCCTTGGCTTCCTCTCCGCCGGCCGCGGTCGCGGCGTCCTTGGCGTCCTCGCCCGTGGGCGCGGTCAGTGGGTCCGGGGTTCGGGTGATCTCGCCGGTCGCGGTGACGATCGGGAAGCCCTCGCGGATCCAGTACTCGACGCCACCGATCATCTCCCGCACCTCGTACCCGAGCCGGGCGAACGCCAGCGCCGCCCGCGTGGCGCCGTTGCAGCCCGGACCCCAGCAGTAGGTGACAACGGCAACACCGGGCCCGGCCACCTCGCTCGCCCGGGCCGGGATCTCGGCGGTCGGCAGGTGCACAGCGCCGGGCAGATGCCCCTGGTCCCAGGCCCGCCGCGACCGCGAGTCGACGAGGACGAAGCTGCCCGGCGGCGCCGTCCGGACGTCGGCGACGTCCGTCTGCGTGGCCAGGCGTTCAGCGAAGATCTCGATGGCGTTTCTCATGGTCATGACGCTAGAAGCCGCGGCGCCTCGGCTTAAGGCAACATCCCCGGTGTACGGGTGTCCGCGCCGACGAAACCCCGGTAGGTTGCGGCCATGACCGTTGATCCCGCCCTCGACCGCACGGATTGGCGGTTGCTGGCCGAGTTGCAGCGCGACGGGCGGGCGAGCTACGCCGAGCTGGCCCGGGCCGTGGCGATGTCGCCGAGTGCCGTGGCCGAGCGGGTCCGCCGGCTGGAGGAAGCCGGAGTCATCGCCGGCTATCGCGCCCAGGTCGATCCCGAGCGGGTCGGCCTGACCGTGATGGCGTTCGTCCGGCTGCGGTACCCGACGGGCAACTACAAGCCGTTCCACGCACTGCTCGACTCCACGCCCGAGATCGTCGAGGCACACCACGTGACCGGCGAGGACTGCTTCGTGCTGAAGGTGCTGGCCCGCTCGATGCGCCATCTGGAAGAAGTGACCGGGCGGATCAGCGGCCTGGGCTCGGTGACGACGAGCGTGGTCTACTCGAGCCCGCTGACCGGCCGCTCGGTGGCGCCGCCCGGCTGAGGCTGTCGCAGGCATCCGGTGGCAAACTGAGGTTGTGGAGCCCCGTTTCTTGCTGCTGTCGGACGTCGCCGCCGAGCTGAACGTCTCCGACTCGCAGGTCTACCACATGGTCCGCAGCGGCGAGCTGCCCGCGATCAAGATCGGTGGCCGGGGTCAGTGGCGGGTGGAGCGGGCGCGGCTCGAGGCCTACATCGAGCAGAAGTACGCGGAGACCGCCGACTGGGTGCGCGAAAACCCCCTGACCGACCGCGAAGCCGACTGACCCGGCTGCCCATAGTTCCAGTGTTCGCCCCCGCGCTGTCCACAATCCCGTTGTTCGCCCAAGCGCTGTCCACAGTCCCGTTGTTCGCCCCTGCGCTGTCCACAGGTCCCATTTGTCCGCCCCGGCGCTATCCACAGGCGCGGCCGGCACCCGTTGACCGCTCGACGTCCCGTCCTGACACTCGTCGTTGAGGGTAATCGCGACTCATCGAAGGCAAACACAGCCAAACGAGATTGTCAGGGGTGACGATGTCGATCGTGGTGATGGATCCGCCGGATCTGAAAGCAGCAACCAAGCACCGTCCCGGCCCGCCCCGGGAAACCAGCCCGCCGGCCACCGCAGCCCGTTCCGCGGTGGTCAGTCCCGCGGCGACCCGCTCGACCGGGGCCGGCTTTGCTTCCGCGGTGGTCAGTCCCGCAGCGGTCCGCTCGGCCGGGGCCGGCTCTGCTTCGGCGGTGGTCAGTCCCGCAGCGGTCCCCTCCGCCGGGACCGCTGAGGCCTCTTCCCCTACCGCCGCGGACTGTTCCCCCGCCGCCGCTGTGGGCGTCCCTGGCCGGCTCCCGGTCGAGGCAAAGTCGGCGCCGGGCGCCCAGGACCAAGCGAACGCCGAGCGGGCCGGGCAGGAGGTCGAGCCGCTGACTCCGGCGGAGCAGGCCGCCGCAGATCTCGCCGCAGCGCAGAGAGCCGCACTGCATCTCCGGCGCGCGCCCCGCTTCGACCCGCCCTACGACGACGAGCAGCACCAGCCGGAGCTCCAAGCCTTCAACCGCTCCAAGGTTCGAGCCGCCATGACGTCCCTCGCCGGGACGACATCGTCCACCACGCTCTCGGCGCTGCCCGCACAGGTGGAGCGCGCCGCCGAGCGTCCTCTCGACCGGTCCTCCGAGCGCGCCACCGAGCGTCCTCTCGACCGGTCCTCCGAGCGCGCCGCCGAGCGTCCTTTCGACCGCTTTCTCGACCGGCGGGGCCACGTCCGTCCGGCGCCGGGCCCCCACGGTCCGGTCCGCCCCTGGCCCGTCCGTCCCGCGCCGGGCTCGCCACCGTCCGGACCCTCAGCCCGAGTCGTCACCAGCCGGCCCATGGTCGAGGACCGGAGCACGGGAGGCCGAGCCGCCGTCCGCCGCTTCGTGAACGCGTCTTTGGAGGTCATCAACGGCTACCGCCCCGCCGGGCACCTCCGCCAGCTGACCTTTCCGAGCGACGCCGCCACGGTCGTCGCCGCCGGCCAGGCCGCTGCCCAGCGCGTCTCCGCGGCGCGCGCCCGGACTCGCACCCCGCGCAACGGCCCCACCCGCGCCGTCGTAGGCCAGCTGAACATCTGCGAGCCCCGCCCCGGCGCCTTCGAAGCCGTCGCCGTCCTCGACACGCCGGCCCGCTCCTGGGCCCTGGCCCTCCGCCTCGAACAACACGACAAGTCCTGGCTGGCCACGGTCATGTACCTGGTCTGAGCCGCCCCACCCACGCCCCCGTCCCCGGGGCGTCCACCGAGCACCCCAGGCGGCGGCCGTCCCGGGCTCCACGAACACCCATGACGTCGCGCCGGACCAGATCCGGCTGAGCCGAGGACGCCCATGCTGTGGCTCGAGCGGTCACAATGGTCTGTGCGCGAAGGGCGAAGCGAGCAACCAGCACTCCGCGCCGCGACGGTCACTGGAACCTCGGGCCGCGTCGGCGCGGCGATTGCGGCGGCACTTGCGGCTGATGGCTGGTTCGTTCGTGGGATCGACCGAGTACCAGGCCAGCGGACCAACCTCCTCGGCGACCTGCGAGACCCGACAGTGCGCCGGGCCGCGCTCCAGCAGTCCGAGCTCGTGGTTCACGCCGCTGCCCTGCACGCGCCCCATGTCGGCCGGGTCGACAACCGAGAGTTCCGGGCCGTCAACGTCGACGCCACCGAGGCGCTGCTCGAAGAAGCCGGCCGCAAGAGTGTCCGGCGCGTTGTCTACATCAGCAGCACCAGCGTCTACGGGCACGCTCTGGTACCCACCGACCAGGCGGTATGGGTCGACGAGGCGTTGGAGCCCCGCCCGCGTGACATCTACGACGAAACGAAGCTGGCAGCCGAGCGCCTGGTCACCTCGGCCGCGATCCCGTCGGTCAGCTTGCGCATCGCCCGCTGCTTCCCGGAGCCGCCGCCCGTGCTGGCGACCCACTTCCTGCATCGAGCCGTAGCGTTGGACGACGTCGTGACAGCCGTCCTCGGCGTCATCGGACAACCCGCCGTGAACGGCACCTTCAACGTCGCGGGGCCCTACCCCTTCACCCGCGCAGACTGCCCCGCCCTGAACAGCGATGCGGCCGGGCTGATCACCGAGCGGCTCCCTGAGATCGCGGCCGCCTTCCGGGAGAGGAACTGGCCGCTACCTCGCACGCTCGACCGCGTCTACGACTCCCGGGCCGCCGCTGAAGCCTTCGGCTATCGCCCGGTGCACGGAATCTACGAGCTGCTGCGCTCGCACTGAATCAGGCGCTAACAATGCGGCGTGGGCCCACCACCAAACCACCCGCAGAAGGCGAGCGCGCAAGAGTGCCACCAGCCGAGCCACCGGCGGGCGGCCGAGGGGCAGGCGGGGGCACCGCACCAGAAGTGAGGCCGGACAGGAAAGGGCCGACCCGAGAAAAGGCGCCGGCCCCCACGGCGCGATGCTGTAGGGGCCGGAGCAGTGCCGGAAGAGCGGGGACGGTCAGACCGCGCCCGGGGCGCCGTGGCAGCGCTTGTACTTCTTGCCCGAGCCGCAGTAGCACGGCGCGTTGCGGGACGGTCCGTTGCTCGCCTCGGCCTGGCCTGACGAGCGGCCGGCCGGGGCGCGGTGGGCGCCGGTGTGAGCCGGGCTCGCCGGGACGACCGGGGAGCCGCCGAGGCCCAGGGCCGGGGCGTTCTGCGGCTCCTGCTGGATCTGCGGGGCGCCCGCGCCGGCCTCGCCGTCGATGGTCGGGGCGGTGTACTGGAGGCTGCCCGGGCGGGTGGCCGGGGCGCCCAGGCCCTTGGCGCGCACCTCGACCTGGGGCTCGTCGTCGTCGCCGGCCCGCGGCATGGCCACGGCCTGGGACGGGTCGACGGTGACGGTGGGCTGCTCCTCGACCTGGACCTCCAGGTTGAAGAGGAAGCCGACCGCCTCCTCCTTGATGCCCTCCATCATCTGGTTGAACATGTCGAAGCCCTCGCGCTGGTATTCGACCACCGGGTCGCGCTGGGCGTACGCCCGCAGGCTGATGCCTTCCTGCAGGTAGTCCATCTCGTAGAGGTGCTCGCGCCACTTGCGGTCGATGACGGCGAGCAGCACCTGGCGCTCGAGCTCGCGGACGGCTTCCTCGCCCAGCTCGTCCTCGCGGGCCTGGTAGGCGTTGCGGGCCTCGGTCTTGATCTTCTCGATCAGGTAGTCCTGGTCGATGCCGGCGCGCTCGCCCCCGTTTTCCTCGACGACGTCATCGATCGTGAGGGTCAGCGGGAAGAGGCGCTTGAGGTTGACCCAGAGCTGGTCGAGATCCCAGTCCTCCGCGTAGCCCTCGGAGGTGGCCGCGCGCACATATTCGGTGACCGTGTCGTCGATCATGTGCTGGGCCTGGTCGTGCATGTCCTCGCCGTCGAGCACGCGCTTGCGCTCGGCGTAGATGACCATGCGCTGCTTGTTGAGGACCTCGTCGTACTTCAGGACGTTCTTGCGGATCTCGGCGTTCTGCGCCTCGATCTGGGTCTGGGCGCTGCGGATCTGGCGGGTCACCATCTTCGACTCGATGGGGACGTCCTCCGGGATGTTGAAGCGGTCCATGACCGCCTCGACGGCACCGGCGCGGAACCGCTTCATCAGGTCGTCCTGCAGCGACAGGTAGAACCGGGACTCGCCCGGGTCACCCTGACGGCCGGAGCGACCGCGCAGCTGGTTGTCGATGCGGCGGGAGTCGTGGCGCTCGGTGCCCAGGACGTAGAGCCCGCCGGCCGCCTGGACCTCGGCGGCCTCGGCCTCACAGGCTTCCTTCCACGCCGGAAGGACCTCTTCGAGGGCCTTCGCATACTCCTCCGGGCTCTCGACCGGGTCGAGCCCGCGCTGGGCGAGCTCGGACGCGGCCAGGAACTCGGGGTTGCCGCCGAGCAGGATGTCGGTGCCGCGACCGGCCATGTTGGTGGCCACGGTGACGCCGCCCTTGCGCCCGGCCTGGGCGATGATCGTCGCCTCCTGGGCGTGGAACTTCGCGTTGAGCACGCTGTGCGCGATGCCGCGGCGGCGCAGGAGCTGCGAGAGGATCTCGGAGTTTTCCACGGAGACCGTGCCGACGAGGATCGGCTGGCCGGTGGCGTGGCGCTCGGCGATGTCCTCGATGACCGCGTTGAACTTGGCCTTCTCGGTCTTGTAGATCACGTCCGGGTGGTCGACGCGGACCATCGGGCGGTGCGTCGGGATGCTCACGACGCCGACCTTGTAGACCTGGTTGAACTCGCCGGCCTCGGTCTGCGCCGTGCCGGTCATGCCGCCGAGCTTGTTGTAGAGGCGGAAGTAATTCTGCAGGGTGATGGTCGCCAGGGTCTGGTTCTCCTGCTTGACCTCCACCCCCTCCTTCGCCTCGATGGCCTGGTGCATGCCCTCGTTGTAGCGGCGGCCGTGCAGGATGCGGCCGGTGAACTCGTCGACGATCAGGACCTCGCCATTTTCGTCGACGATGTAGTCCTTGTCGCGCTTGTAGAGCTCCTTGGCCTTGATGGCGTTGTTGAGGTAGCCCACGAGCGGGGTGTTGACCGACTCGTAGAGGTTGTCGATGCCGAGCCGGTCCTCGACCCGGGCGACGCCGCGCTCGGTGATCGCGACCGTGCGCTTGGCCTCGTCGACCTCGTAGTCGCCCTCGCCGTCCTTGCCCTTCTGCAGGCGGCCGACCAGGTTGGCGAACTCGCCGTACCACCGCTGGGAGTGCTCGCCGGGGCCGGAGATGATCAGCGGCGTGCGGGCCTCGTCGATGAGGATCGAGTCGACCTCGTCCACGATCGCGAAGTTGTGCCCGCGCTGCACCAGCTCGCTCGCCGACCACGCCATGTTGTCGCGCAGGTAGTCGAAGCCGAACTCGTTGTTGGTCCCGTACGTGATGTCGCACTGGTAGGCCGCGCGGTGCTCCGCCGCGGGCCGGTTCGGCAGGATCACGCCGACCGTCAGGCCGAGGAACGTGTGCACCCGGCCGACCCACTCGGCGTCGCGCTGCGCGAGGTAGTCGTTCACCGTGATGATGTGCACACCCTCGCCGCTGAGCGCGTTGAGGTAGGCCGGGAAGACGCCGGTCAGGGTCTTGCCCTCACCGGTCTTCATCTCGGGGATGTTGCCGAAGTGCAGCGCGGCGCCGCCCATGAGCTGGACGTCGTAGGCGCGCTGGCCGAGCACGCGGCGGGCGCCCTCGCGGGCCACCGCGAACGCCTCCACCATCATGTCGTCGAGCGACTCGCCGTCGGCGAACCGCTGCTTGAACTCGGCGGTCTGCTCGCGCAACTCGTCATCGGTCAGGTCGGTGTACTCGTCCTCGATCGAGTTGACCGCGTCGGCGATCGCCTTGAGGCGACGCACCAGTCGGCCTTCGCCGGCGCGGAGGACTTTTTCCAAAATCGACACGGGTCAACGCTCCCCTAGACGGTCTGCCGACCCATCGTAGGCGCCTTTGCTGGGAGGCTGTGACCCGAGCCCCGGGCCAACGGCACAAAGCCCCCGAAATCGCCCGGCTAGTTCGCTGACAGCGCACCGCGCGACCCGGTGGCGACACCGCCGCTCAGCGCGCGAGGATGGCCGCGTGCGGACCCCCGAAATTGTCGTGGACGAACTCGTGATCCGGCCGTGGCGGCGCTCCGACGCCGAGGCGATGACCCGGGCGTGTCAGGACCCGGAGCTGCACCGGTGGTTGTCCGGCTGGCCGCGGCCGTACGAGCTGCGCCACGCCCTCGAGTTCATCGGGACCGGCCGGCCCGGCGCCTTCGACCTCGGGATCTTCGCCGGCGACGAGGTGGCCGGCGGCATCTCGCTGCACCAGATCGACGAGCGGGCGGGCACGGCGGAGATCGGCTACTGGTCGGCGGCCCCCGCGCGGGGACGCAGAGTCACCGAGCGGGCCGCTCGCGCGTTGTGCACGTGGGCGTTCGACGAGGGGCTCCAGCGTGTCGACTGGCGCGCTGCGGTCGGTAACCACGCCTCGCGCGTCACGGCGCTGCGGATCGGCTTCCGCATGATCGGCATCCGGCCCGCCCCCGACAAGTGGCTCGGCGCGCTGACCCCCGGCGATCTCACGGCTGCGGCCCAAGATCTGCCCTTTCCGGTACGCCGTTCAGCCCGCACCTTCCAGGCGGAGCCCCCGGTCATCGCCGCCGCCCCGGTCACGCTCCGCAGGCCCGAGGAGCGCGACATCCCGGCCCTCGTGACGGCGATGAACGATCCGGACGTGGTCACGTGGTTCGGGGTCCACCTGCCGTACGGGGCGGCCGAAGCGGAGAGTCACGTCCGCGACGAGGTGCCCCGGCTGTGGGACCGGGGCGAGGAGGCGGTGTTCGCGATCGTCGACGGGCGGGACGCGTACCAGGGAGAGGTTGACGTGAGGGTGACCACCCGCGACCCGGCGGTGGGCGAAGTGGGTTATCTGGTGTCGCCGCGGGCGCGCGGGCGCGGATATGCGGTGGCGGCGGTCAAGGCGATCAGCCGCTGGGCGTTCGAGGCGCTCGGGCTGAGCCGGCTGGAGATCCGCGCGGCCGACGGCAACGACGCCTCCGTGCGGGTCGCGGTCAAGGCGGGCTTCACCGTGGAGGGCCTGATGAGGCAGGCTTTGATGATCAACGGTGAGCGGCACGACGCCCGGGTGGCGTCGCTGCTGAGAGAAGAGGTCGTGTGAGGGTTCCCACCATCTCCGGCGACGGCGTCGTGCTGCGCGCGCTGACCCGCGACGACCTGGACGAGCTGCTGGTCGCGTACAACGACTGGGACCTGCGGCGCTTCCTGCCCGCACTGCCGATCCCCTTCACCCGCACGCACGCCGACAACTATCTGCGCGACGTCGTGCCGGGGATGATCGCGGCGGGCGGCGGCTTCTGGGCCGTCGCCGACCCGGCCACCGACCGGCTGCTGGGCGGCGTCGGACTCGACCGGGTGATCGCCGAGCGCGGCCAGGCCGAGATCGGATACTGGACAGCACCCGGCGCCCGGCATCGAGGTGTCGCCACCGCCGCCGTGCGCGCGGTGACCGAGCACGCGTTCAGCACCGGCCTCCAGCGCTTGGAGCTCCTCACCCACTGGGAGAACGGCACGAGCCAGCGGGTCGCGCTCGCGGCGGGCTTCCAGCGCGAGGGCGTACGCCGGGGAGCCGTCCAGGATCGCGACGGCGGCCGGGACGACCTGCTCGTCTTCGCCCGGCTGGCCGGTGACCCGCCGGACCCCGTGGTCCGGCTGCTGCCCGACCTGCCCGGCGGCGAGCTCTCCGACGGCGTGGTGACCCTTCGGCCGCTCACCCCGGACGACCTGGACTTCTATCTGGAGCTGCACAGCCTGCCCGACGTCGTCGCCACGACCGTGCCCCCGGTGCCGCCGAGCCGCCAGAAGATGGAACAGCGCTGTGACCGCACGGAAGCGGCGTGGCTGGCCGGCGAGCGGGCCGATCTGATCATCGTCGACACCGCCACGGGCGCCCCGGCCGGCGAGATCGGGCTGTACTACATGGAGCCGCCGACGGCCCAGGCGATGATCGGTTACAGCATGATGCCGGCGTGGCGCAGGCGGGGCTACCCGACGCGGGCGGCCCAGCTCGTGGCCTTGTGGGCCTTCGCGGAGACCGGGATCGCCCGGCTGATCGCGGGCGCCCTGCCGACCAACATCGGCTCCCAGCGGGTGCTGGAGAAGGCGGGCTTCCGGCGCGAGGCCTACATGCGCTCGCGGCTGCCCGGTCCGGACGGCCGCCGGTCGGACGACGTCCAGTTCGTTCTCCTGGCCGAGGATCTGCTGGCCCACGCCACCGCTGAGTGATGCGTTCGCCCGGCCGGTCCGCCGAGTGATGCGTTCGCCCGGGCGGTCCGCCGGGTGTGGGGAGGCCGGCGCCCGCCGGCCTCCGAGCAGCCGTTACCCCGTCGTCTCGAGGCTGAGGATGCCGTAGTCGTAGCCGCGTCTGCGGTAGACGACGCTGGGCCGGCCGCTCTCCTTGTCATGGAAGAGGTAGAAGTCGTGGCCGACAAGCTCCATCTGGAAGAGCGCGTCGTCCACCGTCATCGGGTCCGCGGGGTGTTCCTTCTCGCGCACAATGCGCCACGGCTGGTTGTCGTCCTGCTCGTGCAGGTCGTCCAGCGCGTCGTCCGGCGGCGTCATGCTCGGCAGGTCGGTCGGTAGCCCGGCGGTGGCGGCCGCCACGGACACCGGTGCGTGCCGGCCGCGGTGGACCCGGCGGCGATCGGCGGCGCGACGCAACCGGGCGTCGAGCTTGTTGATCGCCACGTCCAGCGCGGCGTAGAAATCCTTGGCGCAGGCTTCCGCCCGCACGACCGGCCCCCGGGTCACCACCGTGATCTCCACGCGCTGGCAGTTGTCCGACTGCCGCGGGTTGCGCTCGTGGAAGAGCTCCACGTCGACTCGGATCAGCTTCTGGTCGTACCGTTCGACTTTTGCCAGTTTGTCGGCGACGTGTTCCCGATAGTGATCAGGAACCTCTACGTTGCGGCCCTTGACGACAATGTCCACTCGTGACCTCCCCCAACGTTGGCCAGAACAACAGGTAGGTGCTTGCCGGCGTCGGTGGCTCTCGGAAACGATCCACGCGCACGACCGGCGAAAGGCTTGCGAGGACGCTCCTTTCCGGTGCGGCGGGTCGGACGATCGACTTCGCTCCCGGTGGCGGACAAGCATCGCGCTTGTCCTCGTCACCAGAACGCTAACCTGCCGAAGCCCGCCCGTCACCCCTCGTTCGGGAACCCGATGGCGGGACTTCCGGCCCTGACGCCGACCACGGCACACCGGGGCCACCAGCTCCGGGCCGCGTGGCCCGCAGTCGCGTCGCCGCGAGCACCGCGGCCCCCGTGACCTGCACGTCCACCTCCCGCAACCGGCATGTCACGGCGGCCAGCGTGGCCCCCGTCGTGACGATGTCGTCCACCACTATCAGCGTGCCCCCGATCGTCGGCCGCCGTCGCGGAATGCGGATCCCGTCACCCTTTATTCGCAGTGAACTCTCAGCCGCCGCCGCCCGTCCGCGCACATCCAGTGACGCCGAGTCAGGCCGCGGCAGCGCCCGCAACGGCCGCACCATCCGAGCCTGCCAACCGGCACCCTCCAGACGGCGCACAGCCTGTGCGGCGAGCCGCGCCATGTGGTCCCCGTGCCGCTCCCGTACGGCCGCCGCCGTCGAAGGCACCGGAACCACCACGATCGGCACCCGCCGCCCGCCGCCGCCCCGCACCGCAGCCGCCGCCACCGAGGCCGCCAGCACCGCCCCGAGCGGTCCGGCCAGCCGATGCCGCCCCCGCTCCTTGTACGCCAGCAGCGCCTGCCGCAACGCACCCCCGTAGACCCCGGCGGCGACACAGGCCGGCATCCCCTGCGGCGGAGGCGACGGCACTGTCGGGTACGGCCGGAGCGCCTCGAGCTCCGCCACACAGCGCGCACAAGTCCCGTAGCGCAACGGGATCCGCTCGGCGCCACAGCCGGCACAGGCACCGGGCAGCACGAGGTCCGCCAGGTCCCCGCCCCACTCCGCCAGCCGGCGAACCCATCCCGCCTCGACGTCTCGCTTACTCAACACCTGCCCACCTTTCGTCGCTGAACTGAGAGCCCATGCGCAGGACAGCTGTGTGGTCCCGCGGAGCTTGATGAGCAGACGCAGGGGCCGGCGCGCGAAGGCGGGGGCGGAAGCGCAGCGGGCGACAGGCGCCGGGCGACGGTCCAGCGCACGACGGGCAACGCGCGGAAGGCGACGGACAGAAAGCGCCGCGCGACGGGCGCCGCGCGACGGGCGCCGCGCGACGGGCGCCGCGCCACGGGCTACGCGCGACGCGCCGCGGGCGACGGGCGACGGGCGACGGGCGACGGGCGGAAGGTCAGCGAAGGGCGGAGGGCTAGCGGAGGAAGAAGGGGTTGACGGGGCGGACGCCCGGGGGCGGGTTCTGGACGTCGCCCGTCAGGTCGTCGGTCTCGATGGTTTCGGGGCCGGAGAGGACGTCGAAGGCGGCGCCATTGGACATGTATTCGGTGATGTCGGGGACGTATTTGCCCGTGGTGGGGCTGACGGGGTAGGAGGTCAGGTAGGTGACCGGCGTCGTGCCCAGGTCGGAGAGGATCTCGGTGCGCAGGCTGCCGTCGATCTCGGTGGCCAGGATCGCGACGCGGTTGCGGTCGCTGCGGGTGCCCGCGACGACGACGGCCGTCTCGGTGCCCCAGTCGACGGCGGTGACCGTGGCCAGGTCGACGACCTCGGTGAAGCGGGGCGAGGTCAGCTCGGGCTCGTCGCCCTCGGCGGTCAGCGCCGCCACGTAGAGCTTGCCGCCGACCACCAGGGCGACGCGGCGGCCGTCGGGCGCGACCGCGACCGAGGTGATCGGGCCGGCCGGGCCGGTCCACTTGATCTCGCGCAGCGCCTGGCCCTCGGCCGAGAAGCTGTAGAGCTTGCCGCCGACGATGAGCATCCCGAGCTCGCCGGTCTGGGCGTCGTCGGAGGTCAGCGCCCACACCGGCGGCGCCGACGGGTCACCCGGCAGCGGCACGGAGTGCAGGTTGGCCGACTCGCCCGGGGCCGCGCTGCCGACCCGGAGCACCGGACTGCCCTTCTCGGTGACCACCAGCGCGACATAGCCGTGGTCGCCGACGCCGCGGGCGATCGCGGCCGAGCGCACGTTGCGGTTGTCCTCGGCCCGCAGCACCGGCACCGGCTCGGTGGAGCCCGCCGACAGGTCGAGCCGCCGCACCTCGCCGTTGTAGACGATGAAGCGCTCGGGCGTGGCCGCCACCCGGTAGGAGGCGTTGCTGTCCAGATAGTCGGTGCCGGAGGAGTAGTCGCGCTGCTCCTGGTTGCCGATCTTCAGCTCGAGCACCTGCGGCAGTTGCTTGCGCAGCGACCACTGCAGCTGCTGGCGCAACCGCTCCATCGCGTCGGCGGGGGTCTCGCCGTCGGCCGGGTCGAGCGCCTGGTTGCTCAGGTTGATCTGGAGCTTGCCCTCCTCGGTGACGGCGGGCACGTTGCCGATCAGCTGGGTGCCCTCGGGCAGCGGCTCGACGGCATTCTCCAGCCACGCCGAGGGACCGTCGATCAGCCAGTTGATGACCTGCTGGGGCACCTGCTCGCGCGGCACCTCGACGGACATCCACCGCACGTCGGGCACGAGCGAGGTGTGGTCCTTGTTCCAGAAGTAGATGATGCGCTGGTCGTAGTACGAGGTCAGGGCCTGGTCCGTCAGCAGCAGCACCTGCGGCGCCTTGGTGACGAACAGCCCGTCCTTGCCCGTGATGCGCGCGACGGTCAGCTTGTAGGTCTGCACGCCGGAGTCCGGGGAGGCCTCCATTGTCCCGTCGGGGGTGAGCAGCCCGACCGTGCGCGCCTGCAGGGTCACCTCGTCGCTGCCCGGGTTGACGAGCGGGTCCTCGACCAGGTGAATGATCTTGATGGTGGCCGGCACCTTGGCGAACGGGATCGCGGCCGACGGCGACAGGAAGCTGCGCACCTGCTCGATCGACGAGTCCGGGTCACCGGCCGCCGCCGCCTCGAGATAATTCTCGACGAGCGCGGTGGTGTCGTCCGCCGCCTCCTCGCGGGTCGGCTTGGACCGCTCGGAGTCGCTCCCGGAGGACTGCCCCTGCGAGGGCCCCGGCGCGAGGCGCTCGACGTCGGTCTCGTCCGGGATGCCGCAGCCCCCGAGCGCCAGCGCCGCCACCAGCACCCCGGCGAGCATCCGGCGCAGACCCCGGCCGCCCCTCATCGTCCCACCTCCGCGGGCTCGTCGTCCCCGGCCGCCCCACCGGAGTCCGACGCCGCTCCACCGGAATCCGACGCCGCCACGCCGGACGCCGAGGACGGCACGCCAGTCTCCGAGGACGGCGAGGCCGATGCCGGCGACGGCCCGCCGGGCGTCGAAGTGGGCACGCCGGGCGAGGGGGGCGGCGGGGAGGACGGCAGCTCGATGATCGCGCCGTCGGGTGGAAGCGGAGCGGGGACGGCGTCCACCGCCCGGTCACGCGGGATCAGCGGAAGCGGCGCGGCCACGAGGCGGTCGCCGGAGCGGACGGGCACGGTCAGCCGGAACTGGGCCCCACCGCCGGGCTCGCCCCACGCCTCGAGCCAGCCGCCGTGCAGGCGGGCGTCCTCGACGGAGATCGACAAGCCGAGGCCGGTGCCGCCGGTCTGGCGGGCCCGCGAGGGGTCCGCGCGCCAGAAGCGGTTGAAGACCAGGCGCTCCTCCCCCGGCTTGAGGCCGACGCCGTGGTCCCGGACCGTGACGGCGACGGCCGCGTCGTCGGTGGCCATGGTGACCTCGACCGGCCTGCGCTCACCGTGCTCGACCGCGTTGCCCACGAGGTTGCGCAGGATGCGCTCGACGCGCCGGGGGTCGACCTCGGCGATGACCGGCGTGTCGGGCAGGCGGAGCACGATCGTGACGCCGACCCGCTCGGCCAGGCCGGTGAGCCGCTCGGCGACGCGCTCGACGATCGGGACCAGGTCGGTGTGCTCGGCGTCGAGCGCCGCGAAGCCCGCGTCGAAGCGGCTGATCTCGAGCAGGTCGGTGAGCAGGCCCTCGAAGCGGTCCAGCTCGGCCTGCAGCAGCTCGGCGCTGCGCGCCACGGCCGGGTCGAACTCGTCGCGCGACGAGAAGATGAGGTCGGCGGCCATCCGCACGGTCGTCAGCGGCGTCCGCAGCTCGTGCGACACGTCGGACGTGAAGCGCCGCTGCAGCCGAGACATCTCCTCGAGACGCACGATCTGGCGCTGCAGGTTGGCGGCCATCTGGTTGAAGGAGGCGGCCAGCAGGGCGAGATCGTCCTCGCCGTCGACCTTCATCCGCTGGTCGAGCAGGCCGGCCGAGAGCCGCTGGGCGGTGCGCGCGGCCACCCGGACCGGCGTCACCACCATGCGCGTGACCAGGCCGGCCATCACGCCGAGCAGGATGACCAGGGCGAGACCGGTGACGAGGACCGTGGTGCGGATCTCGTTGGCCGCGCGGTCCTCGGTGGTGAGCGGCACCATGTAATAGAGCTCGAGGTGGCCGAAGGCGGCCGGCACGGGCGAGCCGTAGACCAGGTATTTCACCGGCTCGCCGCGCACGTCGGTGGTGCGGATCTGCTGGGCGACCAGGCTGTCGCCCGAGACGTCGCGCCGCAGCTCCTTGGTGATCAGCGCGCTGGTGTCGAACTTGGCCGACGTCACCGGCTTGATGTCGGGGATGCTGTCGGCGCGCAGCTCGAGGATGGCGCCGCCGGTCTCGTCGGGGTCGCCGGCCGCGAGCCGGGTCACGGTGTTGTTGAGCGTGACCGGGAGCTTCGGGTCGCGGACCTGCCGGTGCACGGTCAGCTGGCTGATCGCATAGTCGACCTTGCCGACCATCTGCGAGTGCACCTCGTCCTCGGCCCGGTCGAGCAGGATCTGGGTGCTGCGGTCGGCGATGAACCAGCCGAAGGCCCCCACCAGCAGGCTCGACGTCACCAGGGTCAGGGTGACGACGCGCAGGTGCAACGAGCGCCGCCAGGCCCGGCGCGCCGGAGCGGAATAGCGCTTGAGCCTGCGCAGGGCCATGCGCCACTGCCGCCGCACCACGCGGAGGGGGCGGCGGACGGGCATCGGAAGCCAGGCAGGAGCACGCATCGGGGCCAAGGTTAGCCCCGACCCCCGACAAAGCGCGCGGACCCTGTGGACAACAAAAGGCCCCGCTCCCCCATGAAGCGGGAAGCAGGGCCAGGGGAAAGACAGGCTCAGCCCGTCCCGGCCTTGTAGCCCACCCCACGTACGGTCAAAATGATCTCCGGCCGCTCCGGATCCGGCTCGATCTTGGCCCGCAGCCGCTGCACGTGCACGTTGACCAGCCGCGTGTCGGCCGCGTGCCGATAGCCCCAGACCTGCTCCAGCAGCACCTCGCGGGTGAAGACCTGGCGCGGCTTGCGGGCGAGCGCGACCAGCAGGTCGAACTCGAGCGGCGTCAGCTTCACCTCCTCGCCGTCGCGCGACACCGTGTGGGCCGGGACGTCGATGGTGATCTGGTTGCCGGGCGGGCCGATGGTCAGCATCTCCGGGGCGGCGTCCTCGCCGCGGCGCAGGCGGGCCCGCATCCGCGCCACCAGCTCCTTGGGCTTGAACGGCTTCACCACATAGTCGTCGGCGCCTGACTCGAGGCCGAGCACCACGTCGACCGTGTCGCTCTTGGCGGTCAGCATGACGATCGGGATGCCGGACTCGGCGCGGATGGCCCGGGCCACGTCGATGCCGCTCATTCCGGGCAGCATCAGGTCGAGCAGAACTATGTCGGGCCTGGACTCCCGGAACGCGGCGAGCGCCCGCTCACCGTCGGCGACGAACGAGGGCAGGAAACCCTCGCTGCGCAGGACGATGCCGAGCATCTCGGCCAGCGCGGGGTCGTCGTCGACGACGAGTACGCGGGCTCTCATGCGATCCAATATTGCACTGTCCCCTTCCGGACCGTGTGACCGCCCGTCGATCATCATCACGACGGGCCTGCCGATCATGGCGTGACGAGCCCGGAAAAGCCAGAGAGTGAGGGGAACGGTGCGGACGGCAGCACCGCCCGCACCGGCATCAGCGGTCGAACTCGCCGGCCCGCACCCCGGCGATGAACTCCCGCCATCCTTCCCGGCCGAACTCGAGGACCGGCCCCGAGACGTCCTTGCTGTCCCGTACAAAGATCGCGGCCGCGGCCGAAGCGATCTCCACACAGTGCCCGGCGGGGCCGCTACGCGTGCTCTTCCGCCAGGTCAAAGCCTTGTGCTGCAATGTCATGCCCTTCAGCGTATGAATACCCGCCGGACTAACGGCGTGAAGTCGTGATCAGTCGAGCAGTTCAACTGATCGGGCGATAAACTTGCGCGTTTCGGACACCGGCAGGGCCCGCGACCGTACGTCCTCGAACGCCGCCCGATAGACCGCGACGTCACCGGGCTTGGTGCGCAGCTGGCCGCCGACGAGATCCTCGCTGTGCACGACCGAGGGCCGGTCCTCGAAGTCGAAGATCACGAACGCCTCGGTCACCGCCGCGTGCGACCCGGCGGCGAACGGCAGCACGTGCAGGTCGATGCCCGGGCGGCGGCTGGCGTCGTACAGCCGCTGGAGCTGGCGGTGCATCACGCCGGCGCCCCCCACCTCGCGGCGGAGCACGGCCTCGTCGAGCACCACGCACAGGCGCGGGGCGGGGTCCCGGCTCAGGACGCTCTGCCGGGCCATGCGCAGGGCGGTGCGGCGCTCCAGGACCTCGGTGTCCCGCTCGTCGGCAGCCGCCCGGATGACCGCGTGGGCGTACTCGTCGGTCTGCAGCAGGCCCGGCACCAGCTGCGACTCCCACTCGCACATCAGCACGGCCTCGGCCTCGAACGCCACGTACTCGTCGTAGGGCTCGTAGACCGACGAACGGTAGGGCGCCCACCACACCCGGGCCCGGCCGCGCCGCGCCAGCTCCCGGAGCGGAGGGCGCTCACTCTGCGGTACACCCAGCATGTGCAGCAGCCGCTCCAGGTCCGCGTCGCTGATGCCGGTGCGCGCCGTCTCGATCCGGGACAGCTTCGACTCCGACCACTGCAGCCCGGCCGCCACCTGCGATCCCCGGCGCTCACCACGCAGGCGGCGCAGCTCGTCGCCGAGTTCCCGACGGGCAGCCATGGATGTCGATCGCGCCACGCGACCACCGTACCGGCGACTCTGTGCAACTTGCAGACCACGATCTGCACTTGCAGATCCGCCCTGACCATGTGCTAATGGGATAGGAGGTACGACTTGGTGCGGGTCGCCGGGCGGGAGACCAGGCACCACCTGCGCGTCGCCTGCGGGGGCGAGGCGCGGATGTCGGAAAGCGAACCGGATGGCGGCAACCACCGGTTCGCTTTTCCATGTGCCCAGCCCTGAGCATCCACGCGTACGCACCCGGAGCGCGAAAAAGACCGGGAAAGCGAACGAGGCGACAGGCCCGAAGACCCGCCGCCCCGTTCATCCCCCCGGTTTGGTACCGCGCGCGTCGTGGGACCCCCCGATCACCAGTGACGCTGCGTGGTTATAGATTCACACTCCGCACAGACCATGTCAAGCAAATCCGGAAAAGTCGGAAAAGTCAGTTTGCCGGGGCGGCGAGGAACAGCTCCCCCACGCCCGCAGCAGTCGCCGGTCCGGTCGATGCCGGCACGTACGCAGCGGACCCGGGAGTCAACTCCACCGGAGTCCCGTCCACCGCCTCCGCCACGAACGTGTCCCCCGCCACGCCGAGCACGATCCGCGGACCACCGGCGGGCAGACGCTGCGGCGGGGTCGCCGGGGTCAGCGTCATCCGGTACAGCGCGAACTCGCGTACCGGAACCTTCCACGTCACCACGCCGGGCGACACCTCGGTCGCCGCCAGGATCGGCTCCTCGAGCACCTCGAAGCGGAGCACCCGCAGCAGCTCGTCCACGTCCACCCGCTTCGGCGTGAGCCCGCCGCGCAGCACGTTGTCGCTTGCGGCCATGATCTCGACGCCGGTGCCGCTCAGATAGGCGTGCAGGTTCCCGGCGGGCATCCAAATGGCCTCGCCCGGCGCGAGCTGCACCAGGTTGAGCAGCAGCGCGACCAGCACGCCCGGGTCCGCCGGGTAGCTCTCCGCGAGCCGGGCGACCAGCGGCGCGGCCTGCGCCTCGGCGATCAGGGCGGCCCGGTCGTCCGCCGGCCACTCGAGCAGGGTGCGCACCGCGACGCTCAGTCCGTCGACGCCCTTGCGCAGCGCGTCCACGACGGAACCCAGCCGGTCGATGCCCAGGGCGGCGAGCTCGTCCGCCGCCACGTGCGGGTCCCGGAAGCCGCACAGCGCCTCGAACGGTGTCAACGCGACGAGCATCTCCGGCTTGTGGAACGCGTCCGTGTAATTCCTGGGCGCGGACGGGTCGGCATCCTGCGCGGCGAAGGCACGCTTCGCGTACTCGGCGTCCGGGTGGGCCTGCAGCGAGAGCGGGGCACCAGCCGCCAGCACCTTCATCAGGTACGGCAACCGCGTCCCGAACTCGGCGGCCACCTCGGCTCCGAGCTGCCCCTCGGGGTCCTGCTCGATGAGCGTGTTCAGCGTCACCGGACCCGCGTCGCCCGGGACCGTCGACGGGTCACCGGGATGCGCACCGAGCCACAGCTCGGCCTCGGGCTCCTCGGTCGGGGCGGGCCGGCCCTGCAGCTCGGCCAGGGCGGTGCGCGAGCCCCACGCGTACGGGCGGATGACGCCGGTCAGCGGAAGAACAGCAGCCACGGGGCCGCCTCCTTAGTCGATGAACAGAAAAGGACCCGCGAGCGCGCGGCCCGCGGGTCCTTCCATCAGATCAGTGTGCCGGTTCGGCGGCGGCGTCTTCCTTGGTCGCGGCCGCCAGCTGCGGACTGAAGATGTCCGGCTCGAGATAGATCACGCGAGCGATCGGCAGGGCCGCCCGGATGCGCTGCTCGGTCTCGTTGATGTGCCGGGCCACCTCCTCGGCGCTCTCCGTCGGCGGGACCGCGATCTTCGCCGCGACCAGCAGCTCCTCCGGGCCGAGGTAGAGCGTCTTCATGTGGATGACGCGCTCGACGCCGGGGCCGGCGGTGATGGCCTTCTGCAGCTTGGTGATGTCCTCGGGGTTGGCCCCCTCGCCCAGCAGCAGGCTCTTGGTCTCGATGGCCAGCACGGCCGCGATGACCACGAGCAGCGCGCCGATGAAGAGCGTGCCGATGCCGTCCCAGATGCCGTTGCCGGTGATCAGGGTCAGCCCCACGCCCAGCAGCGCAAACACCAGACCGGTGAGGGCTCCGGCGTCCTCCAGCAGCACCACGGGCAGCTCGGGCGCCTTGGCCCGGCGCACGTAGTCGACCCAGCTGGTCTTGCCGCGCGTGTGGTTCGACTCCTTGATCGCCGTCCGGAAGGAGTAGCCCTCCAGACCGATGGAGACCACCAGCACTGCGACGGGCACCCACTGCCAGCTCTCGATCGGCTCGGGGTGCTGGATCTTGTGCCAGCCCTCGTAGAGCGCGAACAGGCCACCGACGCTGAACAGCACGATCGCGACGATGAAGGCGTAGATGTAACGCTCCCGCCCGTACCCGAAGGGGTGTTCGGCGGTGGGCCGGCGCCGCGAGCGCTTGCCGCCCAGCAGCAGCAGGCCCTGGTTGCCGGAGTCGGCGACCGAGTGGATCGACTCGGCCAGCATCGACGAGCTGCCGGTCAGCAGGAACGCGACGAACTTGGTGACTGCGATGCCGAGGTTCGCGGACAGCGCCGCAAGGATCGCCTTGGTGCCGCCTTCAGCACTCACTGCAGGGTCTCCGGCATGGGGTTGCTCAGTTCCTTCATCTCGTTGATGGCGGGCACGGCCATGGGGTCGAGGCCGTGCGCCAGGGCCAGGTAGATCGACGCGAAGTCGGGCACGGCCGTGAGCGACGCGAGCCGCTCCAGCGCGGAGCCGCCCTCCGCGGTGAGGACGTCGCAGCGCACGCCCCGCCGCTCGGCGAGCACCTGGACGGCCTCCGCCCGGCGCTCCTCGACGGCGACCGGCTCGTCCGCGTCGTCCTCGGGGTTGAGACCGCCGTCCCGGAACACGACGAGCCGCAGCCGGGTGGTGGCCTCCTCGTCGTCGGGGTCGGCGAAGATGTCCCGGGACGTCTCGGCCAGACCGCCGAAGGGCCCGTCCAGCAGGCCCACGCGACCCCGGCCGGCCTCGCCCAGCGCGCCGGCCATCACCGGGTAGCGGGCGTTGGCGGCCAGCGTGTCGGCGAAGCGCCGGGCCGCGACGGTGGCCAGCGGCGACGAGCCCCACACGATCGGCACCGAGCCGGAGATGTCGAGGGCGAGCGACTTGGCCGGGTTGACGAACGACTCGGCGGCCGGGCGGCAGCGCTCGGCGTCGGCGTCCAGGCGGGTGGCGGTCTCGGCGAAGTCGGCCTCGTTGACCTTCACCAGGCCCAGCGCGCGCCCGGCGAGCAGCACCGGCACGGCCAGGCCCCACAGGGTGGCCCGGGCCGGCGCGCGCCGGGGCACAGGGATGAACGGCGCCCGGGCCCGCTCGGCCATGGACTGCAGCTCGGAGTCGGGGCGGCCGATGGCGACCAGCCGGGCCCCGCGCCGGGTGGCGGCGTCCGCGGCGGCGAGCGCCTCGGGGCTGCGGCCGGACGCGGACACGGCGATGACCACGTCGGCGGCACCCACCCAGCCCGGGATGCCCGCGCTGCGGTGCCCGATGACGGGCACGGGACAGCGGGGGCCCGCGACCGTGGACAGGATGTTGCCGGTGAGGCCGGCGGTGCCGATGCCCGCGACCACGACCGCGCGGGGACGGCCCTCGTCGGCCAGGCCGCTCAGGTTGGCCTCGGCGGCCAGCGACGCGGCCTCGCGGACCTGGGCTCCGGCGGACGCCGTGGCCCGCAGCATGCCGCCCGGGTCGTTCGCCAGCATCTCCTTCTCGTCGGCGAGCAGGGACTCGTCGGCGACGCGGCGCCCGCTGAGGCCCGCCGTCCCGTCGTCGGGGCTTGCCATGTCAGGCCACCTCACTGTGCGTGCCAGGGCCGGTGCCGGGCCGGGCCTCGTCCAGCAGCAGCACCGGGATGTCGTCGCGCACCTCGAAGACCCGCCCGCACTCCGTGCAGGTCAGGGTCTGCTCACCGGCGTCGTAGCCCAGCGGCGCGTGATGGGTGTCCGGACAGGCCAGGATGTCCAGCAACTGCGGGTCGAGGGCCACCGGAAAGGCTCCTTCGCGGTACGGATCTGTGGGGTTGTCTTCCCCAGGAACCAGGTGATCCTAACCGCGTACGAGAGCGAGCACCTCGTCGCGCAGCGCCGCCATCCGGTCGGGCTTGGGCGCCTCGACGTTGAGGCGCAGCAGCGGCTCCGTGTTGGACGCGCGCAGGTTGAACCACGAGCCGTCGCCCAGCTTCACCGTCATGCCGTCGAGGCTGTCGAACTCCGCGTCCGGGAACGCGGCCCTGACCTCCGCGATCTTGGCGGCGGCGTCCGGGACGGTCGAGTTGATCTCGCCCGAGGCACTGTAGCGCTCGTACTCGGCGGCGAAGGCCGACAGCGGCTCGGCCTGCCCGCCCAGCGCGGCCAGCACGTGCATCGCGGCCAGCATGCCGGTGTCGGCGAACCAGAAGTCGCGGAAGTAGTAGTGCGCCGAGTGCTCACCACCGAAGATCGCGTTCGTCCGCGCCATCTCGGCCTTGATGAACGAGTGCCCGACCCGGCTGCGGATCGGCTCACCGCCGGCCTCGGCGATGATCTCGGGTACGGCCGCCGACGTGATCAGGTTGTGGATCACCGCGGCGCCCGGGGCCTTCGCCAGCTCCCGCTTCGCCACCAGCGCCGTGATCGCGGA